>OZ246894.1:0-4709232 GCA_965231925.1 Acidimicrobiales bacterium | reverse complement strand
GGACCTCTTGCTCTCGCGGCTCATCATCGAGATCGCTCGACATCCGCTGTTAGGTCAAGAACTGGTCTTCCGGGGCGGCACCTGCTTGCACAAGCTTTGGCTCGACCGGCCTTGGCGCTACAGCGAAGACTTGGACTACGTGCGGCGCAGCGGCGGCGGAATCGGAAGCGTCTTGGATGCCATTCGGCAAATCGCCGATACAGTCGGCTTCAACGACGTTCGCACTGACACCCGGACCCAGCACCCAAAGGCCCGGCTGCGCGCACGGTACGAGAGTGGCGGACCTTTTCACATCAAGGTCGAGATCAACACCTTCGAGCGTGCTCCAGCAAGACCAACCGCCACTCGACCCTGCGTCGTGGACAGCCCGTGGTATCGAGGCACATCAGATGTCCCGACCTTTTGTGCACCGGAAATGATGGCCACCAAGATCCGGGCGCTCTACCAGCGCAGCAAGGGTCGCGACCTGTTCGATCTCTGGCTCGCCGTGAACCATCTCGGTCTTGATCCCGGGGACATCGCAGCCTGCTTTGACACGTACCGCCCAGACGGCTGGACGGTGGCCCTCGCCATGCACAACCTCGACCAGAAGGTCGATGCTTCAGCGTTCGTATCGGATCTCGCTCCCTTGGTTGCCGAGTGGCCAGCGGACTATTCCATCGACGCCGGACGTGCTGCGGCAGAAGCCATCATCCACGCGATAGAGGCTCGCCCCAAGTCATAAGCGTCAAGCGCTGGCCGTATCCTGCCCTGATGGCGAAAGCCGGCTCTTCATCGGGTGTTCCGAGCGTGCCGCCCTCGACGCGGATCGGCTACATGGGTCCGCACGGCACATTCACCGAAGCCGCGCTCGCCACCCAGCCCGACCTCTGGCAGTGCGATCTCACCCCGTTCATCTCGGTGCCCGAGGTGCTCTCTGCGCTCGACGACGGGGCCGTCGACTACGGCTTCGTGCCGGTCGAGAACGCCATCGAAGGCGCCGTCAACGTCACCCAGGACGCGCTCGCATTCGACTTCGACTTCCTCATCCAGCGCGAGGTCGTGGTGAACGTCCAGCTCGACCTGATGGCGCTCGCAGGCACAGCCACCGCCGATGACCTCTCGGCGATCCACACGGTGCTGTCGTTCCCTGTCGCCATCGCCCAGTGCCGGGCGTTCCTGCACGATCAGCTGCCCGATGCTGCGATCGAAGCGGCCACCTCCACGGCCCTCGCAGCCCGATGCATCGGCGAAGAGCAACTGACTGGCGTGGCCGCGATCGCCAGCCCCGCCGCCGCGGAGATCTACGGCCTCGAAACCGTCACCGAATCGATCGAGGACCACCGCGACAACCAGACCCGCTTCCTGCTGCTGGCAAAGAACCAGGTGCCGCCCGCCAGCGGCAACGACAAGACCAGCATCGTGGTGTTCCAGCAGCAGAACGAGCCGGGCAGCCTGCTCGGAATCCTCATGGAGTTCGAGGCGCGCCGTTTGGACTTGTCCCGGCTGGAATCGCGCCCGACCCGGCGCGGCCTCGGCGAATACTGCTTTCTGCTCGACTTCGAGGGTCACATCTCCGACGAAGTGGTGGCGGACTGCCTGCGCGCGCTCAAGATGAAACAGCGCGACGTCAAGTTCTTGGGCTCGTTCCCCGCAGCGAACGGAAACTCCTCAGGCCGCGAGCGCGTCAGCGAGGAAGCCTGGACCTCCTCAGACGACTGGCTGAAGTCACTCCGCCGCCTCATCACGTGAACACCGCCGGCTGTGACAGAAGGCCAGCGCGACGTGAATCACCCTTCCCACCCGCTCGGCGGGATCGCGCGCCGCAGCGATGTCGCAACGCGTCCAACCACGATTGGTGGCTGTGTATCTCCTGAGAGACCTACCGTTGGCACATGGACGGCTGTAGTTCTCGCGATGCCCGTGCCGAGTCAGAGCGCAGGGCACCGCATGAGAGCACGATCGCCAGGGCACGGCCAGAAGACACATCTCGGGAGGTGTGGCGGCGGCTCACAAGCAAATGGGAGTCAATGACGCCAGCAGAGCGGGTTGCGCTTGCTGCATCAATGTCGACGGCCATTGAGACTTCGGTCCGGGCAGGCATCAAAGCCAGCGAACCAAGTGCCGACGAAATGCGCGTTCGGTACCTCGTGACCCAACGCCGATATGGCGCTGAAGTCGCGGAGGCTGCCTTCGGCGCGGGCGGTCGCTGGCCCCAGTGACCGATCCCATCACGCTGGCCCTGCGAGTCGCGGCCACATTGGACCAGCACAACATCAGCTACGCCCTGGGCGGCTCACTTGCGAGTTCCATGTTCGGTGAGCCGAGAGGCACGATTGACATCGACCTGGCGGTCCAATTGGAGAGACAGCAACTCGACGATTTCCTCGGAGCGCTCGATGTCGAGTTTTACGTGCCATTCGAAGCCGCGCGGCGTGCTGTCGAACAGAGCGATTCGTTCAACCTCATTGACGAATCCGGTTTCAAGGTGGACATCTTCGTGCTCGGCGATCGCCCGCTGGATCGGCACCAACTCGAACATCGTCAGCGCATCATGGTGAGAGAAGATCCGCCGCAGTATCTGTGGGTGAGCGCACCCGCCTCCCAAGTGCTGCGCAAGCTGGAGTGGTATCGGGCAGGCGGGTCAGTCTCGGAACGCCAATGGCGTGACGTCGTCGGCATCCTCAGAGCACAGCGCACTGTGCTCGATCTCACCGACTTGAGCCAGTTGGCCGCATCGACCGGTCTTGATGGGCTTCTTGCCGCTGCTCTCAAAGACGCCGAGTCAAGTAACTGAGACCCACACGTGCGCCACAGTCCATTGGCGAAGGAGTCGAGATTGAGCGCGGGAAACAACGAACAACAGGGATTCTTCCGGCCAGCTGAGTTCCCGCGGTCGGCGGACTATGACGCGGATTGGGTGCTGGACAACATGATGGGGCCGAACGCTCTGTGGCTGACCGAGTCCTTGACCGGTTGCATGGAACTCGATTCGGAGATGCGCGTCTTGGACCTGGGTTGCGGCAAGGCTCTCAGCTCCATCTTCCTGGCGAAGGAGTACGGGGCGCAGGTGTGGGCGGCAGACCTGTGGATCGACGCCAGCGACAACTTCGGCCGTATTTGCGCCGCCGGACTCGAAGACAGGGTGTTCCCGCTTCGAGCCGAAGCACATGGGTTGCCGTTTGCCGACGGGTTCTTCGACGCGATGGTGAGCATCGACGCCTACCACTACTTCGGCACCGACGACCTCTACCTCGAAAGCCACCTGGCCCGGCTGATCAAGACCGGCGGTCAACTCGGAATCGTCGTGCCCGGATTGGTCTGCGAACTGACCTCCACCGAGCCGCCCGAACACCTCCAGCCCTATTGGGAGCCGGCGTTCTTCAGCCTTCACAGTTCCGCCTGGTGGAAACGGCACTGGGAACGGAGCGGGCTGGTGACCGTCGAACGCGCCGACCTGATTCCGGACGGTTGGAGACGCTGGATGGAATCAGACCTGTTGTGGTCCGAACACCTCAAGGGGCCCAGCGACGAAGCCGACATGCTTGCCCGCGATCAAGGGCAGACCTTGGGATTGACCCGGATCGTGGCGCGTCGAAACGAACGGCCGACCGCTCGCCTGGACGGCCCGCACTGACGCCTCGTGGCGGGGCTCTCGTTCGCCTCGACCACCGGATCCTTCCGCAATTGGACTGTCTGCGGAATATTCAACTATTATCCTTCCGTAATGGAGGGGATTGCGGAAGGAACCGCCGGACGGACCGTGGCAGTGGACTGGCGCGGCCGCACCGTGGATGCGTGGGTTCCCGCTGAGCTTCGCCGCCGTGACCTGGACTTGCCGGTCTCTGCGGTGCGCGCGGCCGAACGGGCTGTTGCTGCGCTGCGACTGGCCGACCAGAGCTTGCCGAGCGCGTGGGAGGCGCTGGCCCGTTTGCTGTTGCGCCATGAGGGGATCGCTTCGTCGGGCATCGAAGGGCTGCGCGAACCGATCGAGGCAGTGCTGATCGCCGAACGGATCGGCCGAGGCGGCGCAGCCGGGTGGGTGGCAGACAACCTCGCAGTGATCGACACGGCGCTGCGTACAGCCCACGAGCCGCTGAGCGTCGGGGTGTTGAACGAATGGCACGCCCGGCTCATGCGCAACAGCGACCTGGTTGCGGAGATGATCGGCGAGCTCAGGTCCGCTCAGGGTTGGGTCGGCGGCACCTCGCCCCACGATGCGGCCTACGTTCCGCCGCCGCCGGAAGAGATCCCGCGGCTGATGGACGACCTAGTGGGTTTCGCAGACGCCGACGACGATCTCGACGGTGTGTCACGCGCCGCGATCGCCCACGCTCAATTCGAGGCGATCCATCCCTACGGCGACGGCAACGGTCGTTTCGGTCGGGTGCTTGTCAGCCGCATCCTGCGCCGGGCGGGCGCGACACAGCGCTCGGTCGCGCCGATGAGCATGGCCATCGCTCGTGACCCCGGCGGCTACCTGTCGGGGCTGAAGCTGTTCGAGACCGGTCATGCCGGGCCTTGGGTGCAATGGTTCGCCGCAGTCGCTGAACGTTCCGTCAAGCTCACGAGCGGCATCGTGAACGAATCACAGCAGATCACCGAGCAGTGGCGCCAACAGACCAGTTCGCTGCGCCACGACAGCGCCGCCCGAGCGCTGTTGCAGCACCTGCCCGGCCATCCCGTCATCCACTCGGCAGACGTCGCCCGGCTGCTCGACGTCAGCGAGCGCACTGGCAGAAACGCTCTCGAGACGCTCGACGAGCACAACGTGCTCCACGAGATCGACGCCAGCACCGGCGAAGTCGGCCGAGCACGACGCTGGTACGCCGCTGCGGATCTGCTCCGACTCTGGAGCACAGCAGGGCGCTAACCGGCAGTCCCTGAGAAGGCGCGCGCATGGGTGAGCCCTCCGGTTGTCGCACCGGTCGTTTCCCGCTCTTGTTCGCTACCGCTCACGGGCCGCTTGGACCCGGGGCTCAGCCTCTTGGGATGGTCGCAGCCGCCGAGTGCCCGCAGGTCGGGGCGAGCTACACCCAGGGGCAGTTGGAATTGCGGTCGCCGAAGGTGCCGCCGGTGCGGTAGCGGTCGAGCGTGAACGGCTTGAGCTCTTCGGGTTTGTCGCCGTGCACCATCATCTCGGCGGTCAGCTTGCCCACGCCGATCATCTTGAACCCGTGGTTGGAATCGGCGATCACCCACGCGTTGTCGGCCACGTAGTCGAACACCGGCACGTTGTCGGGGGTGAAGGCCCCGATGCCGCCATTGCGCCGCTCCTTGAAGTACGGCCGCAGGTCTTCGAGGCGCTTGAAGAGCATGCCCAGCGTTGCGCAGTAGTAGTCGGCGAACCATTCCTCGGCCTGGTACTCGTCGTTCAGGTGGCCGTAGGGCTCCACTGCGGCCCGCGGCCCGATCTTGATCGGGATCGTGCCTCCCTGCAGGCCGGGGGCGCCCACCCGCTCCGCGGCGTAACGCGTGTAGGTGTAGAAGTGGTCCTTGAGGAACCGGCCGTCCGGCGAGTACACGGGCGTGTTCATCAGCTCTACGTGCAGCACCGGGGAGTCCTTGTGCTGCGCGGTGCGGAAGTCGACGCCAGGGGGCAGCAAGACTTCGCCCTCCAGCAGTCGCCAGTACGTCCACATGTCCATCTGGGATTCGACGTGGCCGTCGGGGTACACCACGTCGAGGTGGCTCGGGCCGCCCAGCCACTCCCAGTGCGTCGGCGTCCACGCCCCCGCACCCACGACGACCTGCTCGCAGGCGATCGATCCCTGGGTGGTCTCGACGGCGGTGACCGAGCCTGAATTGTCGAACTCGTAGCCGGTCACGGTGGCGCCGTACACCCGTTGCACGCCCCACTGCCGACATTTCTGGTCGAGGCCCCACACCGCCATGTGGGTGCCTGCGTACCCGGAGCGGTGTTCGTGCAGCACCACGTCGCAATTCTCGGTCTTGAAGTCGGGCCACAGGTTGGTGAGGAAGGCACGGGCCTCGGCACCGGTGAAGACGTCGGAGGGGTAGCCGCTGGCAGCTTGAGATGCCTGGAGCTTGAGGTAGTCCTCCGTCTGATTCGCCTCGCCGACTGACACGTAGCCGACCTGCTGGAAGCCGAAGTTCACCGGGTCGGATTCCCACACCTCCACGCTGGCTCGCAGGATCGCGTGCAGCGGCCCGGTCATGTACATATTCCGAACGCAACCGCAGGCAAGTCCGGTGGCACCAGCGCCGGGGCCCTGCTTGTCGATCAGCACCACGTCGCTGCCCGAGCCCTTGCCGGTGCGCTCGAGGTACATGGCCAGGTGGTAGGCGCTCGACAGCCCGTGCACGCCGGCGCCGATCACCACGAACCGAGCGTGGCTCGGCAGCGGCACAGCGTCGAAAACCGGGACGACGGCCGGATTGGCGGCCTGCCCGTCGACCTCCGGCGGCAGAGGCCGGTTGGCAAATGGGTACCACTGGTTGTGCGCTGTCGGATTGGGGATGTCGTTGGTCATGTCTCTTCCTTCTTTTTCAAGAATCAACTCGGGTCGTCGGCGGGCGGCAGCCGATAATCGGCTCCCAACGTCTGCCAGATCAAGGGAACGCCAGGTCGGTACGCAAGGTGGTGACGGCTCGGCGAGCATCGGGGTACGGCTGGCGGGTGGAGAAGTCGGTAACCGGCAGGAACGTGGCCACGGTGTCGCTGCCGGCCAGCGCTTCGATGTCGTCGTCGGACAGGTAGGTGCAGTGGTCCACCGAAGAACAGCCCATTTCCACGGCGAGCTGCACGCCCGGCCCGTGGCCGAGCTGGTTGCCGTGCACGCGCAGGCCCAGCCCAGCGGCCCGCCCCGCCTCGAGCACGGCCCGAGACTGCTCGGTGTTGAACGCACCGGTTTCGCAGAACACGTCGATCCAGCGGACCCGGTCTCGAACCGCGTCCAGCATCGGCCCGCACACCAGATCGATGTAGTCGTCGGCCCGCCCCTCGTACTCGCGGGGCAGCAGGTGGGCGCCCAGGAACGTGGCTTCGGGAGTCGCTTCGGCGGCCAGTGAGGCCAGCTCAATCTCGGAGTCCATCGACAGCCCGTAACCGGTCTTGATCTCCACGGTGGTGGTGCCGGCCCGGTGTGCTTCGCTCAGGCGCTGTTGGAGCGAGTCCCACAGCGCGTCCCGGCCGGCGCCGCGCGTGGCTTCGGTGGTGACCCGGATCCCGCCCCCGTCGTAGGCCTCGCCGGCCATCCGCCGAGTGAACTCCTCGGATCGGTCGCCTGCGAACACCATGTGGGTGTGGGAGTCGACGAATCCGGGCAGAACGCACCTGCCGCCGGCGTCGAGACGCTCATCGGCGATGGCACCGGACGGGCCGACCGCCAGAACCGTGTCGCCGTCGATGACCAACGACGCATCGGTCACCACGCCGAGCGGGCCGTCACCCAACTCGGGATCGTTCGTGATCAGCTCGGAGATGTTGTCGATCACCAAGGTCATCGCGCAGTCACCTCCGAGATGGCCGAAGCAAGCCCGGCCGCGACGTCGATGGTCGTGTGCTTCCCGTCGCGCACGACGGTGCGGCCGCCCACCACCAGGTGGTGCACATCGACACTGGTGGCCGCGAAGATCGCCGAGGCCAGCGCGTTGGCGGCGCCGGTACCGGCCATGCGTACCCCACCGAGTCCCACCGTCGCGAGGTCGGCCAGCGCACCCGCTTCCAGCCGGCCCCCCTCCGGCCAGCCAAGGGACCGGTATCCGCCGGAGGTGGCCATCGAGGTCAGGGTTTCCACGTCGAATACGCCACGTCCAGCAACTGCCACGGCCGTCGTGGGTTCGGCCCCGCAGGGCGCGGTGGAAGGCATGGCTGTGGGCGTTCGCCAGCGCCGGCAGGGTCAGGCCCGCCAGCGGCACGGCGCCTTCGGGTCGAACCGGAACGCCGGCACAGACTGCGGCGATGCGGTCGCCGTCGACTGCGATCACGACGCCCTGGGCGGCCCGGGGGCCGCCGAGCCAGCAGATCCGCGCCGGCAGGCCCTGGAACGCGACCCGCTCACCGGCGAGGGTGATCCATCGCTTGAGCGGCTCGTCGTCGGGGAACTCTTCGAGCACGGCCCGGTCGGTGGCGGCGATGTCGGCCGGGTCGCCCGACAGCGCAACCCAGCGGAACGGCCCCTTGCCCTCGCAGAACAGGGGCCGGATGTAGGCAGGCAAGAACCCGGGGTAGTCGAATGCCCGCTCGTAGCCGCCGAGCTCGGCTTCGGCCCGCAGGCTGTTGCCGTAGTCGAACACCTCCCGGCGAGCGGCCCGCTCGGGGTCGACCTCGATGCACAGGACAACGCCCTCGTTCATGGTGATGGCCAGCGGCTGGGCGCCGCCCATGCCGCCGAGCCCGGCGGTGACGGTGAGGGTCCCCGCCAGCGATCCCCCGAAGCGCTTGCGGGCAATGGCCCCGAAGCACTCGTAGGTGCCCTGCAGGATCCCCTGGGTGCCGATGTAGATCCACGACCCGGCAGTCATCTGTCCGAACATGGTCAGGCCGAGATGCTCCAGCCGGCGGAATTCGTCCCACGTGCCCCAATCGGGGACCAGGTTGGAGTTGGCGATGAGCACCCTGGGCGCCCATTCGTGCGTTTGGAGAACGCCGACCGGCTTGCCTGACTGCACCAGCATCGTCTCGTCGTCGGCGAGATCGGTCAGTGCCGCGAGCATGGCGTGGAATGCGGGCCGCGACCGCGCCGCCCGACCGGTACCGCCATACACGACAAGATCGTCGGGACGCTCGGCCACATCGGGATCGAGATTGTTCTGCAGCATCCGGAACGCGGCCTCTTGGGGCCAACTGCGGCAGGTCAATGTGGTGCCGGTGGGAGCCCTCACCCCGCCCGCAGGAGCGCTGGCGCTGTGCTGTGTGCTGCCTGCCATTGGAGACCTCAGACGCCGGGTGGATGGTGTGCAACACGTTACCGAAGTCGGGCCTATGCTGTCAATATGCAGCAAGAGATTTCAGATACTGAAACACCAGCTGCAGAGACGCTGCATCGGTCGCGCTCGGCCGAGCGGGTTCTGGCGCTGCTCGACGCCGTGGTCACCAGCGGCGAGCTCAGCCTGAGCGCGGCAGCCACCCGCACGGACATACCAGCGAGCACTGCTCTGCGACACCTGCGGGTTCTGACTGATCGCGGCTATCTCATCAAGGACGGGTCCGGGTCGTATTCGGTGGGCCCCTCGTTCGTGCGCACCGCCTTGGCGTCGTTGCAGTCTGGCCCCTACGCCCGGCTCAGGTCCGCAGCCCAGCCCGAACTCGAGCGGTTGGTGGAGGCCACCGAAGAATCGGCGTACCTGGCCGTGCGCGACGGCGACACCGCTGTCTATATCGCCACGGTCGAAGGACGCCGGGCCATCCGCCACGTCGGCTGGGTGGGCCGATCAGTCCCAGTCGAAGGCACTGCAGTGGGCGCGGCACTGCTCGCGGCCCCAATGGCACCTGGTTCCCGCCCCGAGCCCACCTTTAACACCGGTGCCATCGAACCCGACGTCTCCGCGGTCTGCGCGCCGATTTACGGCGTGGAAGGTCCTGCAGCGGCGCTGTCGGTGCTGGGCCCAGCGGACCGGCTCACTGACACCCGCCTGCAGACGGCAGCCGATGCCGTGGTCACCGCGGCAGTGGCCACCTCGACAGCACTGTCCTCCGTTGGGGCGAGCGTGCCCGCAAGCGCGGACAGATGAACCTCCAGGCGCGCTGCGCATCATTTCCTGCTCTAGTTCGCTCGGCTCACGGGCCGCTCGGGCCACGGCTTCACACTGTGCTTCCCGCTCTAGCTCGCTTCGTTCGCGGGGCTCAGCCTCTGCCATGACCGTCGAACTCGACGGCCCGGGTGTCACGGTTGCCGACGTCGTCGAGGTTGCCCGCGACGGCGCCGAAGTCCGTCTCAGCGACGCGGCGCTCGCAGGCATGGCTGCGGCTCGCGGCATCGTCGAGGCCCTGGCCGAGGGCGAACCGGCCTACGGGGTCACCACCGGCTTCGGCGCCCTGGCCAACACCACCATTCCCGCCGGCCGGCGAGCCGCACTGCAGCAGTCCTTGATCCGCTCCCATGCCGCCGGGATGGGTCCGCCGGTCGAGGTCGAGGTGGTCAGGGCCATGATGTTCCTGCGGGCCCGCACGCTCGCGTTCAGGTTGTCCGGCTCGCGGCCGCAGGTCGCTGAATCTCTGGTGCGGCTCATCAACGCGGGCATCGTGCCCGTGGTACCCGAACACGGCTCGCTGGGCGCCAGCGGCGACCTCGCGCCGCTCGCCCACGCGGCGCTCGTGCTCATCGGCGAGGGCGAGGCCCTCGCTGAGGACGGGCGAACAACGACTGGGGCCGAGGCCCTTGCAACGGCTGGGATCGAGCCAGTCCTCGCGGAGAAAGAAGGCCTCGCCCTCACCAACGGCACCGACGGGATCCTGGGAATGCTCTGCCTTGCCGTCCACGATCTTCGGTGCCTGCTGAAGGTCGCCGACATCACGGCGGCCTGCAGCGTCGAGGCTCTGCTGGCCACCGATCAGGCCTTCGCCGCTGACCTGCTGGAGTTGCGGCCCCACCCCGGCCAGCAAGCCAGCGCAGCCAACCGGCGCGCCGTGTTGGAGGGTTCACCCATCGTGGCCAGCCACCGCTTCGACGACGACCGGGTGCAAGACGCCTACTCCATCAGGTGCACGCCCCAGGTGCACGGCGCCGCCCGCGACACGCTCGACTTCGCCACAGGCGTGACCGAGGCGGAACTGGCCTCGGCCATCGACAACCCGATGGTGCTGCCCGACGGCCGCGTCGAGTCGTGCGGCAACTTCCACGGAGCCCCCGTCGCGATGGCAGCCGACTACCTCGCCATCGCCGCGGCCGAGGTCGGCGCCATTGCCGAGCGACGCATCGACCGGCTGCTCGACCCCAAGCGTTCCCACGGTCTGCCCCCGTTCCTGGCTGACGACCCAGGCGTCGACAGCGGGTTGATGATCGGCCAGTACACCGCTGCGGCTCTGTGTGCCGAGAACAGGCGCCTCGCTGCCCCGGCTGCAGTGGACTCGCTGCCCACTTCCGCCATACAGGAAGATCACGTGTCGATGGGCTGGGGCGCGGCGCGCAAGCTGCGGCGGCCGGTCGCCAACCTGCGCCGCATCCTGGCTATCGAATGGGTCACCGCCGCCCGCGGCATCGAGCTGCGAGCACCCCTACAGCCCGCGGCAGGCACCGCAGCCGCCCTCACCTTGCTGCGCAGCGAAGTGCCCGGCCCAGGCCCCGATCGCTGGCTGTCACCCGAACTCGCCGCAGCCGATCACCTGCTCACCGCCGAGGCCTTGGTACCCGCAGTAGAAACAGCCACCGGCCCCCTGGCCTGATGCAGGTCTCTGTGCCTGCTTGCCGCGTTCAGGGGCCGAGCGCGGTGATGGGCACGACTGCAATGCCGTCGGACAGTTCGAACCCGTAGCCGCCCGCCGTGATGACCGCCAGCTTCCTCGGCGTTCCCATCCGCTCGGTGTCCACCCGTTCGGCCAGTTTGCGCAGTGATTCGATGCCTTCGTTGATCAGCCGGTCGCCGCCGAGCTTGATCTCGAACGCCGCCCATTCTCCGTCGGCGCGCTCCAGGATCACGTCCGCTTCCAAGCCGTATTCGTCGCGGTAGTGAGACATCTCGCAGCCGTCGATCTGCGAGTACACGCGAAGGTCGCGCACGACGAGCGATTCAAACAGCAAGCCGAAGAAGCCCAGATCGGCACGCAGGCGAGCGCTGTTCGTCCGCAGCGCTGCAACAGCCAATGACGGGCAGACGAAGTGACGCACCGGTGAGGTTCGCAGCTGCGCGCGAGACCGCAAGTGCGGCCGCCACGCGGGCAGATCTTCAGTTACGAAGAGGCGCTCCAGGGCGCCGAGGTAGCTGCGGATCGTGCGAGCGTGCATCGAAACCGCTCGGTCGCCTGTTGTGTCGACAGCCAGCGTTGTGTACGAGGCCGGCGTCGCTACGTTGCGCCCGAGCGACGTCAGCAACCGACGCACTCCGACTGGATCGCGCTTGACATCGTCCACGAGGGCGATATCGGCTCGGCTGATGTCGTCGAGATAGTTGCGCAAGTAGCGCTGGGCAGCCTCGGATTTGTCGTCGATCACCGCGGGCCAGCCGCCCCGGCATACAGCCTCGATGATGGAGGGAAGCGACAGACCAGAGCCTGCAGCCCGGCAGGGTGCACCGTCGAGCATCTCCCGCACGGACACGCTGCCATCGGACTCACCGGACTCGAACATGGTCATCGGCCTCATTCGGACGCGGGCCACACGACCTGCGCCGGAGTGCCTAGTGACGCCGTCTGGGGGCATTGCCGATCCCGTCAGGATGAACTGCCCGGGCCGGCCCCGGTCATCGCAAGCGCGCCGCATCGGATTCCAGATGCCCGGCACGAGGTGCCATTCGTCAAGCAGGCGCGGCGTGGACCCGTTCAGCAGTCCGGCCGCGTCGACCGATGCAGCCAGACTCGCATTCGGCAGGGTGTCCAGCAGCGCCTCGCTGCTCGCAAACCGCTTGCCGGTCCATGTCTTGCCGCATGCGCGAGGCCCGTCGATCAACACAGCGGGACTCGAGCGCAGGGCCGCGCTGACCTCGTGTTCGACGACTCGCGTGCGGTATTGCGGTGGAGTGAGCGTCGCTGCCATGCCAATTCGTTCGGATTGCCGTCGGGTCCACGAGCGAAACCCCGCCACGCGAGGCCCGCAAGGCTTCGAATCTCGTCCGAGATGCCGCTGAGTGCAATATTACCGGTATTTTAAGTGCTATAAAACTGTCTGTATAAGTGCGAAAAACCTGAGTCCGCAAGTGTGGAAATGCCGACACCGCTATGTGTGCCGAGACCCGCTGAGCTCAACCACTACGTCATCCTGTTGCGGAGGGAGGGGGATTCGAACCCCCGGAGGCTTGCGCCTCAACGGTTTTCAAGACCGTCGCAATCGTCCGCTCTGCCACCCCTCCGCAGGCCAACCTAGCGGCGCGCATCTGCGGGATCGACAGGCAAAGGGCTCGCAGAAGTCCCCTGCCTGGGGCTATCTTGAGTCGGCGCGACTGCCCTCGATCGGCAGTTCGGGCATGGAGAGGTGGCCGAGTCAGGTTGAAGGCGCTTCCCTGCTAAGGAAGTAACTGCCGCAAGGTGGTTCGTGGGTTCGAATCCCACCCTCTCCGCATCCGTGGCTCCCTCGAGAACCCCGCCGTCGACTGAGCCATCAACCGCCCGGTCGGCGGCTCGCTAGGCGGCCTGCACCACGGGCAGCACTTCGCTCTCCACGAGCTGACGTGCAGCGACACCCTCAGGGGTGTCGTAGGTGTTCTCGTTGAACTGGGCGGCAAGCAGGACCTTGTCGATGCCCAGCGAACGCAGCTCCTCCAGCTTCTCGATGCACCGATCAGGCGTGCCGACCACGCCAAACCGGTCCATGAACTCGTCGGTGAGCGTCGCTGCCTGCGGCGACTGGTTCCGTGAATGCGTCCCCATGTCATAGGCCTCGTGGAGCTTGCGCAGCGTCTCGGCCGTCTCGTCCGATGTCGGCCCGATCGGCGTGCCGCCCTGCATCAGCTGGAAGCGGGCGAACACCGACATCGGGCCCCTGATCAGATCGCGTGCAGCGTCGAGATCGCGGGCGCATCCCATGTTCACGTACGCACCGAACTTGACGCCATCGGGATCGAGTCCGGCATCGCGCCGGGCCGTCTTCGCTACCTCGATGCCCCACGCGATGCGGCTGGTCCCCGGACCCTCCGCCAGCTCCAGTGCATCGGCCGGAGGCGCCACATCGAGCGGGATGTCGATCTCGTCGAACGGCACCTCGCCGCCGCTGAGATACGCCTGCAATTGCCTGAGATGGCGTTCGAAGTGCTTCAGACGCCCCGGTGCCCGCCCGGGATGCACCAAGCACGAATCGCCCCGGCCGATGCCGAACACCATGCGCCCGCCCGACGCCTGGTCCACGCTCAGCACAGCGCAAGCATTCACGGCCGCGACGCGGTACGACCACGGTCGGTCCCCCGTCGTAGTTGTGCGCAGGCCAACGCACGCTAGTAAACGACCCTGAAGTGCGCCGAGGCCCGGCACGCTGCCCGCACCGCGCCTCACGAGGCGTACCGTTGATGCGAACATTTGGTGACGAGGACCTAGACCCGCATGAGAAACCGGCTGCTTCGCTTCGCGACGTATATCGCCGTGGGCGGCGCCACCGGATTCATCGTGGCGATGGTGGCGCTGCTCGCCGAGAAGGTGCTGCTGGCACAGGTGCTGCACCTGCCTCCCTGGCAGCGGGTGATTGCACCGGCTCTCGGACTGTGGGGAGCAGTCATCATGCTGCGCTGGGCCGACGCGGGTCGTCGGCTCTCGCCGTCCACCTCCGAGGAGTACATCCGAGCGTTTCACGACCGCACCCATCCCATGCGCTTCCGCGACCTGCCGTTCCGGCTTGCGGCAGGCATCGTCACGGTCGGATCCGGCGGTGCGGTCGGCCTCGAGGGCCCGTCCATCTACGCCGGTGCCACCGCCGGGAATGCCATACAGCGCGTCACGCGGCGCCTGTTCCGCAACCGGGAGGGATATGCGCTGCTCGTGGCCGGTGCCGCGGCGGGCGTAAGCGCCATCTTCCAGGCACCGGCCACCGGCGTGCTGTTCGCGCTCGAAGCCCCCTACAAGAGCGACCTGGGTCGACGCGCATTGCTGCCCGCCTTGCTCTCGAGCGCTTCGAGCTACGTCGTGTACGTGCTGGTCACCGACTTCCACGACCGGCCATTCGAGATCGGCACCGAAATGGTCCGCGTCGGGTTCGGCCGCCAAGAACTGCTGGGCGCAGCAGTCGTGGGGGCTCTGTGCGGTCTCGCAGCCTCAGTGTTCTGCCGGATCCTGGCACTTGCCAAGCGCATTCACGGGTCTGACCGGCCCTGGTGGCTGGTGGCGCTCTGCGGCGGCGGAATCTTGGCGGGCTTGGCCGCGCTGAGCGAGTTCCTCTTCGATGCGCCCTTGTCATTGGGGCCGACTGCGGAGGGTCAACTGGTGGACTGGTCGATCGATCCCGAGCAGTCGCTGGTATGGCTGGGAGCGCTGCTGGCAATCCGCGTCGTGGCCACGTCGACCGTGCTTGCGAGCGGCGGCGTGGGCGGTGTGTTCATCCCGCTCGCCGTCTTCGGGCTGATCGTGGGTCGTCTGGTGGGCGGCTGGATCGAGCTGGGTCCCGAGTCGCTGGCGTTCTTCCCGTTCATCGGGGTGGCAGCGTTCCTGGCAGCGGGATACCGCACGCCGCTGGCGGCGGTGATGTTCGTGGCCGAGTCCACCGGTGCGCCCGCGTTCGTGGTGCCTGCCTTGGTGGCCGTGGCCGTGTCGCAGGTGCTCATCGGCAGTTCGTCGGTGTCGCAGTACCAGCGCGACAGTCGCACGGGGCACCTCGAGCGGCGCCTGGAGATGCCGGTCAACTCCGCGATGTCCACCGATGTGCCCACGGTGAATGCCGACGCACCGCTGGCCGATTTCGTGTGGGGCATCGCGCTGCCCCGCAAGCAGCTCGAAGCGATCGTGGTGGGGCCAGAGCGAGACTTCCTGGGCGTCATCCGGCTCAGCGACACCCGCGACGTGGATCGCAACGACTGGATGTCGGTGACCTGCGGCGAAGTGATGGCGACCGACATCACCCCCGCACGCCCGTCGTGGACACTGCGCGAGGTCACCGAAGCAATGGCGGACGCGGACATCGAGCTGTATCCCGTCATCGACAGCGGCGGTCGCATCGCGGGCGTTGTCACCGAGAATGCGATCGTCAAACTGGTGGACTTCCTCAACGAGACACAGGGCAATGAGACACAGGGCGGCCGGTGAGCCCGCCCCACAACGCGGGACACAGCACATGAGCGAGGCAGACGATGAGCGACGCTGAAGCGGACACTGAGGTTGCAGGCGGGGTTGAAGCTGGGTCGGCATTCATGGCTGAGTTGAAGGCGGGATCAGGTGCGCAGCCGATCGGACTGCTGGAGGGTCTTGCGACCACTCGCGCCATCCGCCGCTACCTGCCCGACCCGATTCCCGAGGACGATTTGGCGACGATTCTGTGGCATGCCGGACGGGCTCCAAGCGGCTCCAACCGGCAGATGTTCCGCTTCGTCGTGCTGCGCGATGGGCCCGTCGCCAGGCAAGCCAAGGCGCTGCTGGGCCAGTGCTTCCGCGACGGCTGGAACGCCAAGCGTTCCGGCGACGGCTACACCGAAGGCTCCGGAGCGGCCGACGACTCGCCGAAGGCGCGCATGGCCCGGACGATGCAGCACTTCGTCGACCATTTCGAGGAAACGCCGGTGGTGATCCTGGCGTGCCTGGTGCGCTACCGCAAGCCCACCTTCACCGAGGGTGCATCGGTGTTCCCGGCGGTGCAGAACCTGTTGCTGGCAGCCCGGGCGCTGGGATACGGCGGCGTCATCACCGGCTGGCATCACGATGTCGAAGACGAGCTGCGCGAGCTGCTCGGCATTCCCGACGGCGTTGCCATCCACGCAACGATCCCGCTCGGGCGGCCGGCAGGGCGCCACGGCCCGGTGCGGCGCCGGCCCCTGCGCGAGCTCGTCTACGAAGACTCCTGGGAACAGGACGCGCCGTGGGCCGTCGATCCGGCCGGCACGCGTTTCGCCTCTGCAGGTCCGCCTCCCGGCTCACCCACCTAAGCGCGCGCTACTGTGGTAGCCGGGCGTCACAGCTGACGAGTGAACGTCAGTCGGCAGTCCACACACGCGAGACGGGCAGGGCCATCAGTCGATCATCGAGCCGATAGGCACGCGCGCCGGTATGAAGCACGATGCCGCATACGAATTCGTCGGGTGCCTTGTTGCGGAGCCAGCGGAGATGACGTGCATCGACGTCTCGGAATCTCCTCCACTCTGGTCTGCTTTCTCTCCCATTGATCAAAACGTCGTCTATCTATTGATATTTTCGTCCTCCCACTATTGGCAGAAATGTCGGATTCCATATCGTGATTTCGTCGAGCGAGACCTTCGCGGCGCAACACCTGGTTCAATGATCTGAGAGACCGCGCCGACGGTGCCGCCGTTATCACACAGTGGCGGCGGCGCGGGCGGTGAGCTCGCCCCATCGGCCCAGATTCGACAAGCGAGGCAGACGATGAGTGAAGCTGAAGCGGTGCCAGAGGCCGGCGACGGCTCTGCAGGGTCGCCGCCCGGCTCACCCGTCTGAACTGCCGCGACGACAGATCACACTACGGGAGCAGCCCTTCTCGTTCAGCCCAATCGAAGAGACCACTGCCGTCTGTGGGCAAGTGCATTCCGGCATAGCGTAGGTCGTCCACCAAATCGTCTGATTCCTGTCGGCCGAGCACACCCGTCCGGTAGCCATCGACTATCAGCCAAAGCGAGCCATGAACTTCCATGCCTTCACGTTTGGCGATGCGACTACCTGCCCGCTCGTCGATTATCGCCGCACCGCCATGAATGCTCGTCCAGGCCAAGACGGCAGCTTCGCCGTTGTTGCGGTCGATCCCACCACCGAGCTCCGACTTGAAGCGAGCGAAAGCGGCGAGTTCCTCAATGGCGACGAGTTCGACTGCCTCTATCCAAGGAGCGACCAGAACGCTACGGAAGATCGGGTGCTTGGCGATACCGGCAGCGACCTCAGCCCGCACCTCGGCAGGCATGACACAGCGGCGACCGACGACAAGTTTCTCCAGTACGTCGACTCTTCCCGCCCGTGAGAAATGACTGAGTGCGGTGGTGTCGAACACCAACACAGACTTCACTCTGCGAATTCGAATTCTCGGTGCAGTGACTCGATGGGAACTTCTTGCTGGGCCGGCAACTCCGACACGTCGAGCGTTCCCCACAGCAGCTCGACAGTGCGCTCCGCAGTCAACTTTCCTCGACGATACGCGCCATACACTCGCTGGCCATACTTCGGTGGAATCTCTGGTGGTTCTAATTCTGGTTGCCACCGCTCGCCCAGCTCAACGAAATCCGCAGCAGCCGGGGGACGCGTTGCCAAGTCCTCGCGAGTGCCAGCGTCGATCAATCCGAGATTCCGTAGTTGCGCACACACAGCGGTCCAACTGAGCCGATATCGCACAGCAGCTGCAACCGCGCCAAGGCGAATATCCGGTTCAAATTCTCTCAATACGGCGCTCGCATCGGCGCGTGGCAGCAACACATGCACTGCGAATGCGTTGATCAAACGCTCGCTTTCCTCATTCGGTGAGAGCCCGACCTCGGGGGCGTAAGCATCTCCGAACACATGATGACCGAGTTCGTGGGCGAGATTGAATCGGCGCCGACCTGGTTCAAGCGCACCGTTGATCACGGCGACACCCATCTCTTCGACCATCACGTACGCGGCGTCGCCGCCATCCCGGCCAAGATCCAACGAGAAGGCAAACAGTCCGACTCGTTCAGCATGATGGTGCAAGTCCATGAGTGGGCCAGACGGATGCCCAAGATGTCGGCGCAGGGCGGTTGCCGCAAACTCGGCTTGCTCCACCGACGAAGGCGTCTCAAGCGCCAAGCGGTCGAAACGCGGAAGCTCGTCGACATCGTGCAGATACTGGATATCGCGTGCGAGGCGCTCGACGCGCGAGTCAAGAACTCGCGAAACGCCACCTACTGCCGGGTCCGAGCGGCGACTGACGACGGCTGGCGGAGACTCAGAAAAGAACCAGTCCGCTGGTAGGTCGAGGGCGTCGGCTATGCGAACGAGCTCGACGGCTCCGAGCTTGCGGCTTCCAGCCTCAATCTTCGCCACAACCGTACGTCCAAGCCCGCACGCGGATGCCAGTTGACTTTGTGTCAGTCCCGCTCGGTCGCGCGCCTCGGCAATTCGATCTCCCAGTTCATTCTGGGTGCTTGCTGCTCTCACTGTGCCATATTGGCACACAGAATTCTGAATCGCACTCGCCGTCGTTGCGCTCGGACCAGACGAGCACCGGCCCTAGGGCGACGTCCCTCGTGAGATTGGGCATTGACGCTCACGCAGAGGTAGCTCAGACCGTCTCGGCGGGGCGGTCGGTGTGGCTCCACTGCGACCATGAGCCGATGTACACGCGAGGGCGGCCCAAGCCGGCGCGCTCGATGGCGAGCGCGTCCATGCAGGCGCTTACGCCGGAGCCGCAGTACACGACCGCGTTGTTGGCACCGCCGGCAACTTCCACGCCCTCGGCTCCGTAGCGGGCGCTCAGTGCTGCGGGTTCGGCGAATCGGCCGTCGGGGCCGAGATTGTCGGTCATCGGCACATTGACGGCGCCGGGGATGTGGCCGGGGCGCGGATCGACGGGCTCGGTTTCGCCGCGGTAACGGTCGCCGCCCCGGGCGTCGATCAGCACGGTTTCCGGATCGGCACCTGCGCCGGCCGCTTGGTCGATATCGACGAACGCCCCGTCCGGCCAGGCCTGCGCCGGGTAATCGCAAGGTGCCCGCACATTTGGCGCTGTCTCAACAGCGCCCGTCCACGATCCGAGTCCCCCGTCGAGGAACGCCGCATCGTGACCCAGCACCCGCAGCATCCACACCATGCGGCCGGCGGCGGTGCCGTTCAGGTCGTCGTAAGCCACCACCGGGTCATCGGGGCTGATGCCGAGGCTTCCCAGGGAGGCCGCGAAGCTCTGCGCGGTGGGCAGCGGATGGCGGCCGTGCTCCGGCGCGCCGTGCGCGGAGAGATGCTTGTCCAAGTTGACCCAGATGGCTCCTGCAATGTGGCCGTCCAGATAGGCGTCGTGGCCGGACCGTCCGTCGAGGTACCAGCGCACGTCGCACAGCACGATGTCGTCGCGATCGGCAATCTCGGTTGCGCCCACGACAGGCGGCAGCGGAGTAGTCACTTGAGCCACCGGGTCAGCCCTGGCCGAACATCATCAGCCACTGCTGCTCGCTGGTCGGCTTGAAGACGTAGTTCATCTGGCGGGTTTGGCCCATCGTGGCGCTGGGCTCGAATGAGTACCGGTGTCCGGGGAACAGCACGGTGGAGTCGGGGACCTTGGCCAGCGTGCCATGCAGCGAGCGGTACATCGCAGCCGAATCGCTGCCGGGCAGGTCCATCCGGCCACAGCCGTCGAGGAACAGCGTGTCGCCCGCCACCAGCGCCCCGCCCACCAGAAAGCACTGGCTGCCAGGCGTATGGCCGGGCGTGTGCAGCAGCTCGATGTCGACGGCGCCGACTGACACGACATCGCCGGGAGCGTGCAGTTCCATGTCGCTCATCGAGATGCCTGTGGTCTTTTGCACCAGCTCGGCCTCAGGCGCCTGCAGGTGGATCTTGGTGCCCTGGCGTTCAAGCAGCTGGGCCACGCCCTCGATGCTGTAGCCCATCATGTTCCCGCCGATGTGATCGGCGTGGAAGTGCGTGGCCAGCACGCCGGTGAGCTGCATCTCGTCTTCGGCCAGGATGTCCAAGAGGTCGTCGACGTTGTAGGCCGGGTCCACCACGACCGCCTCGCGGGTCTCCCGGTCGCCGATCAGGTACGCGAAGTTCACCATCTGGCGGGCAATCGGATCGCTGGTCGCGAAGTCCTGCCCCGATAGCAGCTGGCGGAAATACAGCCTGCTCTCGTCGGGCGGCTTCGTCGCCTGGGGGTCATCAGCCATGGCAGCGCACAGTAACTAATGGAGCGCCTCCGCCGCTATGGCTTCTGTGCGTTCCCCCCACGCTCTTGGGTGGCGGGTTGGCCCGATGGCCTCCAGCGCGGCAGTATGCGCCCATGAGCCAAACGCCTGCCCCGCTGTCGGACTTCTACGAGATGGACGAGTTCCTTTCTGATGAAGAGGTCATGATCCGCGACACCGTCGCCACGTTCGTGGCCAAGGAGTGGGACCCGATCGTGGGCGACCACTTCGAGGCGGGCACGTTCCCGATGGAGCTGGTGCCCACGATTGCCGACATGGGCCTGTTGGGCATGCACCTCGACGGTTTCGGCTGCGCGGGTGCCTCGGCGATGGCCTACGGCGTCGCCTGCCGGGAACTCGAAGCCGGCGACAGCGGGCTGCGCAGCTTCGTGTCGGTGCAGGGCTCGCTGTGCATGTTCCCCATCTGGCGTTACGGCTCAACCGACCAGAAGGAGACGTGGCTGCCGCGTATGGCTGCGGGCGAGATCATCGGCTGCTTCGGGCTGACCGAGCCAGACCACGGCTCCGATCCGGTCTCGATGACCACCCGCGCGGTGCGGCGGGGCGATATGTGGATCCTCAACGGCGCCAAGCGCTGGATTACCAATGCCGGGCTGGCCGATCTGGCGATCGTGTGGGCGAACACCGACGACGGCTTCCGGGGCTTCCTGGTGCCCACCGACTCGCCCGGCGTCGAGGCACGCAAGATCCAGAACAAGCTCTCGCTGCGGGCCTCGGTGACCGGCGAGTTCTACATGGACGACGTCGAGGTGCCCGAGTCGATGCGGCTGCCCGACGCGCTCAGCATCGGTGCACCGCTGAGCTGCCTGTCCGAAGCCCGCTTCGGCATCGCGTTCGGGGCGGTGGGCGTGGCCCGCTGCTGCTACGAGGCGGCGCTCGACTACCAGCTCGAACGGCCCCAGTTCGGCAAGCCGCTGGCCAGCTTCCAGATCAGTCAGATCAAGTTCGCCGACATGCTCACCGACATCACCAACGCCAACCTGCAGGCCATGCGGCTCGGCCAGCTCAAAGAGCAGCACCGGCTGCGGCCGCACCACATCTCGATGGCCAAGCGGCACAACTGCCGGGTGGCCATCGACACCGCTCGCACTGCCCGGGCGATGATGGGTGCCAACGGAGTCTCGACGGAGTACGCGCCGATGCGCCATGCAGCCAACATGGAATCGGTCATGACCTACGAGGGCACCGAGGAGATCCACGGGCTGATCCTCGGTCAGCAGATCACCAACATCCCGGCGTTCCGCTGACGGCTCGCATGGCAGTATGACAATGCAGCCACGTCATGGTCTCGTGACCGACACGCGACTGCAATGGCGCTGCGGGGAACGTTGGCGGGACGATGGACGTCAGTCGGGTAGTGCCGCGCCATGCTCGGCCACTCCAGGGGGAGCGCCATGACTGTTCCAAGCAATCACACGATCGACCGCTGTGCAGACAGGTGGGCACGATGGCTGGCCCTTGCTGTGGCAGCACTGGCGGTAATGGCATTGGCGGCGGCGTGCGGTGTCGGCGGAAGCGCCGATGCAGATACGTCATTCACCGAAGACGCGCCTGCGAGCTTCGCCGATTCTGACGACGCCGTGAGCGAGGAACCCATGGCCGAAGAAATGGCCCGAGAGGTCACGCTGACACAGGGCGCGGCGATGTCAGATGACGCGGACATGGCCGAGGAAGAGATGATGGAGTCGGGCTCGAGCACCTTGGCGGCCGGTGTGCCCGCAGTGCCCGCCGACTTCGACCGGGACATCATCTACACCGCATGGATCGCGGTGGAGACCGCCGACGTGGCCACAGCCGCAGCCCAGGCCAACTCGATCATCGAGGGACTGGGCGGGTTCACGTTCTCCCAGGACACCCGCACCCAGGGCCGAGCCCACACCACGCTGACGTTCAAGATCCGGCCCGAGCAGTTCTTCGCCGCGCTGGAGCAACTGTCCAACGTGGGCGAACTGGTCGAGCAGTCGGTGAACTCCGAGGATGTCACCGACATCGTCGTGGATCTGAACAGCCGCATCACGACTGCGGAGATCAGCGTGAACCGGCTGCGCGAGTTCCTGTCGCAGGCGACCGAAGTGGAAGGCGTGGCCGAGCTGGAGCGCGAGCTGGCGAACCGCGAGACGAACCTCGAACGGCTCCGAGGACAGCTGCGCTCGCTGCGCGACCGGGTGGACTTGTCCACGATCACGCTGTCGATCACGGAGTCTGTGGAGGCGGTGCCGCCCACCGCGGTCGTCTTGCGCGCTTGGATAGCGACAGGCGACGAAGACCCCTGCCTCGGGTTCACCGACGTCGTCGTGCCGCCGGACGGCGATGTCGGCTTCTGCTTCGAGCTGGAGAACGAAGGCGAGACCACGCTGACCCAAGTCACGCTCAACTCCAATGCCCTGCGATTCCGGATGGACCAGCTTCAGGTGCCCGGTGCCGATGACGGCGTCGACATTTCCCGCATCGGACCAGGGCAGCGGCGGATCGCGAAGTACAGCGAGCAGGTCGACAACGGACGTGTCGGTGGTCGAGTGGCAACCCGCGGCCTGGAAATCGACGTTCGTCTGAGCGCCGTGCCGATCACCGAGGCGGGCACCGAACTGGCCCGGCTGGCCCGATCCACCACGCTGTTCCTGACTGTCGAGGAAGAGGACACACCCCCTGGCTTCAGCGACGCGCTGAGCGGTGGGTGGAACGCTCTGGTCGCGGTCGGCAACGGCGTGCTGCTCGTCATCGGCGCCCTGCTGCCGTTCCTGCCGGTCATCGTGATCGCATTGGCAGTGGCGTTGTGGTGGCTGCGCCGCCGCCGAGCGCGGCGAACCCCCGTACGCGACTCCATCGAGATCTGATCTCTCGCTGACTCTTCACAGCAGTCCTCGAATCGGCTCGCGGAATCGGACGACTACGGACATGATTCGGCATGTCCGATTATGTCCGACCCATGTGCGCCACAATCACCTCATGCAGGTATCGGCGGTGCGCACGACGGGCATCTACTGCCGGGCGGATTGCACGGCGCAACCGTTGCCTCACAACGTGACGCACTATTCCAACCCGGTGGCCGCCGAGGTGAACGGCTTCCGCCCCTGCCTGCGCTGCCAGCCAGAACGCCGCGCCGGCTCGCTGGCCGATCTCGACGTTCCCGCACCGGTCCAAGCGGCCTTGGGGCGGATCAATGACGGCTTCCTGGACGATCACGACGAGGAGGCACTCGCGGCTCGCGTGGGCTACAGCGCCCGCCAGCTCCGGCGACTGTTCGAGCTCCATGTCGGCGCGACACCCACCACCATCGCCCGATCACGCCGAGCGCACTTTGCGCGCTGTCTGATCGACGACACCGATCTGACGTTCGCCCAGATCGCCTGCGCCGCAGGGTTCGGCGGATCTCGCCAGCTGCACCGGGCGATCACGTCGGTTTTCTGCTTCACGCCGACTGAGCTGCGTTCGAAGCGGCGGCGGGGCGAAGGTCCACGCCTTGACGGCGGCCTCGTGCTGGGCATCCCGTATCTCGCGCCGTATGACTTCGAGGCGTTCACTTCCCACCAGGCCGCCCGTGTCATTCCCGGTGTCGAAGCTGTGACTGTCGACCCCACTGCGTCTGATCTCAATGGGTCCGATTCCACGGGGTTCGATTCCCTTGGGCCCAGGTACGTCCGCAGTTTTGCCGCATGCGGGCACCCAGGCATTGCGGAAGTGGTGCTGCCTGCAGACGCTGCCTCCGGAACGCACGGGCCCACAGACGCCGACGCTGGGGCGGACTGGCCCTACGAGGCAGCAGGACGATTGCAACTGCGACTGCACCTGCCGACATACGACTCGATCATCGATGCGGTCAGCCGCTGCCGGGCGATGCTCGGCACAGATGCCGACCCTGCACCAGCGACGGCCGCGCTCGGCGACGACCCGCTCATCGGACCGCTCGTGCGGGCGGCACCAGGACTGCGAGTGCCACGATCGTGGGACCGCTTCGAGACTGCCGTCCGCATCGTCGTCAACCAGCAAATCTCGCTCGCAGCGGCATCCACGATGGCCGGCCGTATCGCACTGCGCCTCGGCACACCCATCGATGCGCTCTCGGAGTGCTGCGAAGGCGACCCTGTCCCGCTGTCGCGCTTGTTCCCCGACGCTGCCACGCTCGCTGGCGCTGGACCGTCCGGGCTCGCCGGGCTGGGGTTCACCCAACGGCGCATCGACACCATCGTGGGCGTCGCCCGGGCAGTGGCCAGCGGCGACGTGGACCTGTGCGCAGCCGACAGCCTCGAAGCCGTGGTGGCCCAACTGTGCGAACTGCCTGGTATCGGCCCGTGGACCGCACACCTCATCGCTATGCGGGTCTACGGCCGCGACGATGCGTTCCCGGCGTCAGACCTCGGCCTGCGCCGGGCCGCCGAGCAGCTCGTCGGGCACCCTGTCAGTGCCAGCGAACTCGAGGCGCTGGCCGAGCCGTGGCGTCCCTACCGAGCATGGGCTGCGCAACACCTGTGGCACGCGGCTGCCCGCCAAGCCCCGATCACTCGCTGACTTCGGTCCCGATACAGAAAGCACCTCATGAGCCCACCACACCCCACCACCGACGCCGACCCCACGAGCGCGGACACGCACTGGCACACAACCATCGACAGTCCCATCGGGCCGTTGGGCCTGGTCGCAACCGACGAGGGACTGCGGGCGGTGTCGTGGCGCGGCGACGAGACCTCCGTCAAGCTGCCTGAGGTGATGACAGAAGATCCGGGCCATCCGATACTGCGCCAGGCAGCGACGCAGCTCGCCGAGTACTTCGACGGCGATCGCACCGGCTTCGACGTGCCGCTCGACCTGCGCGGCACCCCGTTCCAAGAGGCCGCCTGGCGAGCTCTCGGCGACATCCCCTACGGCAGCACCCGCAGCTACGGCGAGCAGGCGGCATTGATCGGGCGGCCCAAGGCCGTGCGGGCGGTGGGTCAGGCCAACGGCCGCAATCCCGTGCCGATCGTGCTGCCGTGCCACCGGGTCATCGGCGCCGACGGCTCGCTCACCGGCTTCGGAGGCGGGCTCGATCTCAAGACTCAGCTGTTGGAGCACGAGGGCGCGCTGTAACCCGACGCGGCACGCACGACTGCACAACAGAGGTGAGCAGGCAGTTCTGACCATGGCAAACACTCAGCTCGTCTCGGACATCCGCCGCGCGCTCGCCGACGCTGCCAACCCGGACAAGGCCGAAGGAATGCGCGCCTACATGAAGTCGGAGATGCCGTATCGAGGCGTTCAGAAACCGGCCCGCCGCAAGCTGGTGAACGCAGTGCTGCACACCGACCCGTTCGGCGACAAAGCGGCCTGGCAGAGCACCGTCGGTGAGCTCTGGCGCCACGCCGAGTTCCGCGAGGAACGCTACGTCGCGCTGGACATTGCCGGGTCGCCGAAGTACCGGGCGTTCCGCACGCTGGACACGATGGCGATGTTGGAGGAGTTCGTGGTGACCGGTGCCTGGTGGGACTACGTCGACGACGTCGCCACCCATCGCCTGCGCGAACTCCTCGAGAGCTATCCCACCGACATATCCGGCCACATGCGCTCGTGGAGTCGTGACACCAACATGTGGAAACGCAGGTCATCCATCATCTGCCAGATCAACAGGAAAGACGAGACCGACCTCGATCTCCTCTTCGACTGCATCGAACCCAACCTGTCACACACCGACTTCTTCATTCGCAAGGGCATCGGGTGGGCCTTGCGCTCCCTCGCGTGGACCGACCTGCCAACCGTCGAAGACTACGTCGCCCGTAACCGCGACCGCCTCAGCGCGCTTTCCGCCCGAGAGGCCCTGAAGAACTCCGCCAAGATCCGACGCGATTCCTAGACCCCAGCCGGCACCACCGCTTTCGCAGTGCGCGAGGAGGGACTTGAACCCTCACACCCTTGCGGGCACAGGCACCTGAAGCCTGCGCGTCTGCCAATTCCGCCACTCGCGCGTGGGGCGAACAGACTAGCCCGCAAAGCCGCTCTCCTACACTGGACCGTCGTGGGTGGCGCCAGCTTGGTCGGCAGCGACGGACAGTGCCACAGATTGGGATCGTCGACGGTCATCGGGCGGCGCGACGACTGCGAGATCGTGCTCGACGGGCCGAAGGTCTCACGACGGCACGCGCAAATCAGCTCCGACCCAGACGGCCTGCTGCTGGTGGACCTGGCCAGCGTCAACGGCACGCTGCTGAATGGGATCGAGATCACGAGCGAGCGCCTGACACACGGTGATGTCGTGACCATCGGCACTCACGATCTGCGGCTGGAGCTGGACTGATGTCCGAGCAGCTCGTGCGGCTGCTCGCGGTGTGCGTGCTCGTCCTGCTCTACCTGTTCTTCTTCAGGGTGATGCGCGCCGTATGGGCCGGTGTCACCACGCCGCGCAATCACTTGAGCTGGAGATCGTTGCGTGCCCTGCGAGGCGACGGGGCACCCAACGGCAACACGTCCCCGCAACCGCTCGCTCTCGTCGTCCGATCGCCCTTGAGCGCCCAGGGAGAACGCCACCTGCTCACCGAAGCGCTGACGATCGGCCGTGGCCCCGAATGCGACGTGATCATCGACGACAGCTACTCCTCACAAGCCCATGCCCGCCTGCACCGCAACGGCAGCCAGCACTTGCTCGAAGATCTGGGCTCCACGAACGGGACGTACCTGAATCGCCAGAAGGTCGCCAACGCAACCGTCGTGCGCGTCGGCGACTTCGTGCAGGTCGGCTCGACCGTCTTCGAGGTCAGCACATGAGCGCGCCACGCGGCGTGGACCCGTTGTGCGACCCCGCGTCCCGACGCGCTGCTGCACATGGTGTCGCCGCACCGCGAAGCCGCGAGACTGGGCCGCTATGAGCGCCCCAGCCCGCCAAATGCGCATTCGCTGGGGCGGAGCGTCAGACCGGGGCCTGCGCCGCCCCGAGAACCAAGACGCCATGTACGCGGACATCGGTCTGTTCGTGGTGGCCGACGGCATGGGCGGGCACCTCGGCGGCAGCGTTGCGTCGAGCCTTGCGGTGAAGACCGTCGCGGCGAACTCCCCCTCGACGCCGGCCGAACTGCTGGCGGCTGTTCGCCACGCCAACCAAGTCGTGCACCACCGCTCGACCGCCCATGCAGATCTCACCGGCATGGGCACCACGCTGTGCGCGATCGCCGTGGTGCAGCAGGACGACAACCGAGTGTGGTGCCTCGTCAACGTCGGCGACTCGCGGGTCTACCGCTACCAAGGGGGCGAGCTCACCCAGCTCACGATCGACCACAACTTCGTGGCCGAGATGGTCCGAGCCGGCGACCTCACCGTGGAACAAGCCGCCGACCATCCCCGCCGCAACACGCTGACACGAGCCATCGGCGTGGAGCCCGAAGTGGCGATCGACGACTGGATCCTCGAGCTCACCGGCAACGACCGTTTCCTGCTGTGCACCGACGGCGTCACCAACGAATTGGACTCCTCAGACATCTGCGAGCTGCTCAACATCGACGAGCATCCCTCCGATGTGGCACGCGCACTGGTGCGGCAGGCCAACGACCGCGGCGGGCGCGACAACTCCACGGCACTGGTGGTCGACG
Source organism: Acidimicrobiales bacterium (assembly GCA_965231925.1). Classification (GTDB taxonomy): domain Bacteria; phylum Actinomycetota; class Acidimicrobiia; order Acidimicrobiales; family Poriferisodalaceae; genus Poriferisodalis. Next base: position 4,681,084 of record OZ246894.1, on the reverse strand, counting down.
TCGACATCGAGGGAATCTCGGTCGAGACCACCGAGGCGGAAGCCGACGCCCCACCGCCCGACGGCAGCACCCAGCGCGCGCCGAGGCGACGCGGCTGGCGGCGTTCCCGCTCGCGTTGAGCCTGCCGCTGCGCGCTCGACGCCGCACCGAGATTGCGCTCGCGGCAATGGCGAGCGTTGTGGTCTGCGCTGCGTTCGTAGTCGCCGGCATCGGAGTGACGCGCAATGACTACGCAGAATCGATATGGAGCGAGGCCGGCTGGCTCGCAGTCGTCCTCGTGGCCGGTGCGGGCGCCCGGGTCGCGATCGGGCGATGGGCACCGGGCAGCAACGAGATCCTCTTCGGCATCGTCGCGTTGCTGATCGGCACCGGCTGGGTCTTCGTGACCCGGACAGACCCATCGCTGGCATCCGAACAAGCCGTGGCGGCGCTGCTCGGATTCGCAGTCTTCGCAGGGACCTTGGCCGCGGTGCGTCACCGAGACGGATTCTTGCGAAGGCCCGGCACGTTCGGGTTCTGCGCGGTGGTGTTCGCAGCGCTGGGCAGCTTCGGGGCGGGGACGAACGTCGCCGGCGGCGCGTATGAGATGCCGCGTCAGTGGCTGAATCTGGGTCCGCTCAGCGTCCAGCCGTACGAATTCGCCAAGATCGCGGTGATCTTGGCTGCCTGCGGGCTCACCACGACTGCGCCCCGCTGGCTGAGCCCCCGGATCGTGCCACGCCGTCATGCAGCGGGCGCGAGTGCGGCAGCGATCTTCGCTTGGATACTGCTGACAGTCCAGCGAGACCTCGCGAGCTCCGCTGTGATCTTCGCGTCCGCCTGGCTGCCGCTGTGGCTCGACGACAGCGACGCAGCCGGTCGCGAACTGCCGACCGTGCCTCACCCGACGCGCACGCGCGCTCTGGCGGGGGTGCTCGCCACGTACTCGATCGGGGTCGTCGTGCTCGCAACCGTCTACGACCCGCTGTCCGCTCAGGTGCGCTACTGGCTGAACCCCTGGATCGGGGAGCGAGGCACCGCCGTCGTCGATGCCTCATTCGGGATCAGCGCGGGCGGCATCAGCGGCGTCGGACCGGGACTCGGGGCCCCGCAACTGCTGCATGAGCCGCACAGCGACTTCATCTATGCCGTCATTGCCGAAGAACTCGGGATCCTGGGCGGCGCGGCACTGATCGCGGCCTACCTGCTCTTCGTAGGCATAGGTGCGGCCATCGCGCAGCGGGCACGCGGTACGCACCGGTTGCTGGCCGCGAGCGCAGCGTTCGTCGTAGGACTGCAGGCACTCGTGGCGATCGCGGGGGTGTTGCGCATCCTGCCGCACACCGTGGGCGCGTTGCCCTTCGTGGCCCACGGACCGGTCGCATTGATCGGCAACTGCATCGCGGTCGCGCTGATACTCGCTGTCTCACACGCCAGCGGAGGGCCGCCGGGGGGGCCGAGCGGCGCCCCTGTCGGGAAGCCGACGCAGCTGCACGTGACTCAACCGGGAACGCCCGACGCCCCCACCGGGGAGCTGCATGTGCCATCACCGAGACCGGGGCGGCGCCGGCGGCGGTCCACCGGCACCTCTGAGCAGGGTGCACCCCAACAACTCCCGCTCGGTGAGCCGTGAACCGGCGCATCACGCGACTGACGGTCGGGCTTGCCGTCGCCTTCGCGGTGCTCGTGGTCCAGCTAACCAACTTGGGGTATGTCTCCGCCGAGCAGCTGCACCGCCACGAATTCAACCAGCGTGCGGTGACAGCGTTCGGTGCTCCACGCGGAGCGATCGTGAGCGCTGACGGCGAGACGATTGCCCCCGCCCTCAACCCCACCGAGACTGAACCGCTGCCGACGCGGACGTACCCGCACGGGCCGCTCTATGCACACACGGCGGGGTATTTCGCGCTGACCCCGGGCGTCGTGGGCGGCCTCGAGCGCCACTACAACGCCGAATTGTCAGGCAGCGCCACCGACATCGCCATCGACGAGTTGGCGGACCTGTTCCGGGACGCTCACCGCGTCGGCGATCTGAACCTCACGTTGCATCACGGCGTCCAGCTCACCGCACGCGCCGCCCTCGGAGACTGGGACGGGTCGGTTGTCATCGTGGTGCCGGCGACTGGCGAGATCTTGGCCCTGTGGTCTCGCCCGAGCTTCGATCCCAACAGGTTGGAAACTCAGGCGCCAGATTCGCCGACGACGATCAGCCGTATGCCGCCGGCAAGTGCGTACCGGCGCCACTACGGCCTCGCCGGCGCGACGTCCTCCGATGCGGCCAGCGCGGACTTGCTGGCTGGTGCGAGCCGAGCATCGGGGCTCACCGGAATTGACCTTCCCGGCGAACCCGGCACCGTGGCTGCCGGCGCGGGCGTGCCGCTGACACCGTTGCAACTGGCAATGGCAGCCGCCTCGGTCGCGAATGGCGGGGTCCGCATGCGCCCCTACGTAGTGCACAGCGTGAGCGTGCGGACAACGATGCAGCCCGACGGTGGCCAGCCGGCGAGTACCGGCGCTCTGCCGGCCACGAGGCCGCAGACCGCAGGTCGACTCTTTGAAACCGACGATGCGTCTGCGCTGCTGGCGCAGATGGCTGCGCAGGCGCGGCAGAGTTCGATCAGCCTCGCTCCAACCGACGGCGTCGAGATCCCCGCAGCGATCGCTTCAGGCCTGCTGAGGGATCCTGCCGCCAGCAGCACGCGAACCGGGAGCTGGGCGGTGCTGGTTGCCCCGCCGAACGCGCCCACGGTCGCCGTGGCGGTGGTAATCGAACCCGACACCACCCTTGACGTCGCCGAGCCGCAAGGCGGCGGTACCTTGGCAACGATGATCGCTGCGACCGCAGCGGAAGCCACACTCGCGCTGCGGGCAGTCTCAGATCCCGACCGCCCCTAGCCCGACAACTTCGCAGTCACCCCACCGGCCCGACGGCCCGATCACCCGCCCCGTGCTCATGGCAGACACCGACAACCCAATATTCGGCGGTCGCTACGAGCTGTTCAGCCGTATCGCGCGCGGCGGAATGTCCGAGGTATTCCTCGGCCGCGATCGCCTCCTCGACCGGCCCGTCGCCGTCAAGGTGCTGTTCCCCGAATTCGCGAACGACTCGTCGTTCGTCGAGCGGTTCCGCCGTGAGGCTCAAGCCGCTGCGAACTTGAGCCAGCCGAACGTGGTCGGCGTGTACGACTGGGGCAATCACGAAGGCACCTACTACATCGTGATGGAGTACGTCGAAGGTCGAAGCCTGGCGGAGGTCATCCGCAGCGACGGCCCGCTGCATCCCGATCGCGCCGCAGACATCACCATCGACATCGCGGCTGCGCTTGCATTCGCTCACGGCAACGGCGTGGTACACCGCGACATCAAGCCGGGCAACGTCATGATCACCCAGTCCGGCCAAGTCAAGGTGGCCGACTTCGGCATCGCCCGGGCGCTCGGCGGCGGCACCGACGATCTGACACGCACCGGATCGGTGATGGGCACGGCCACGTATCTGTCGCCCGAGCAGGCTCAAGGGCACGATGCCGACCCGCGCAGCGACGTGTACTCGCTGTCCGTCGTGCTCTACGAGGTGCTCGCGGCAGGTCCGCCGTTCACCGGCGACAGTCCCGTCGCCATCGCCTACAAGCACGTCCAGGAGGCGCCGATCCCCCCGTCGCGCTACAACGCCGACGTTCCCCACGAGCTCGAAGCCATCTGTCTGCGGGGACTCGCCAAGGATCCCGCTGGACGCTACGGCTCAGCCGCCGAGCTGCGCAACGATCTCTTGCGCTTCCGGGCGGGCCAGCCGACGCATGCCGCGGCGAGCGATGTCACGGCGTACTTCCCGGCAGTGAGCGCCGGCCCGCCTGCGGGCACACCGTCAGCACCTGCCACACCGCCGGCTGCGGTCTCGCCGCCCGCCTACTCCCACCCGCCTGTTGCCCCGCCCACACCCCCCTATGGCCGCGGGGGCGGCGCAGGGGAATACGGCGGCCCGCAGTACCCCCCGCAATACCCGCAGGCGCCGCCACCTGGCTCAGTCGAGCCGCCGGACCGCACGCCGATGTGGATCACGCTGCTTGTCATCTTGCTGCTGGTCATCGCGGGGCTGGTGTTCCTGCTGGTCAACGACCGGGGCGAGCCGAGCGTCGTGGCCCAGCCCGATCCCACCTCCGACGTGCGGCTGCGAGTGCCGAACGTGGTGAACTTGCATTTCTCCGAAGCCGAGCGCGAGCTCGGCGATGTCGGCTTCGATCACGTCAGCATCGAATTCTCCGAACGCGACGACGTCGACGAGAACGTCGTGTTCCAACAGAATCCCCGCGCCGGGCTGCTGCTCGCCGAACCCAATGACCCCGACAACCCGATCACCTTGTTCGCGGCCGCACCGCGCTCGCTCGTCCTGCTGCCCAACGTGGTCGGGCGAACATACGATGAGGCCGAGACGATGCTCGTCACTGCCGGCTTCAGCGTCGAGCGCATCGACGTGCGCAACGACAACCTGGCGATCGGGTTCGTGACCGAGCAGAGCATCCCCAGCACCGAACAACGCCCGGCCGGCACGGTCGTGACGCTGACCGTCTCTGCGGGCCGGGGCGAGGTAGAGGTGCCCCGCCTGGTCGGGCAGACGGTTGACGACGCCAGAGTGACGTTGGCTCGCCTCGGACTCGTCGACCGGGTCGAGCGGGAGTTCTCCACCGAGTTCAGCGAGGGAACGGTGATACGCAGCAGCCCTGAGGCTGCCCAGCCGGCGGAGCGGGGCAGCGTCATCACGCTGGTCGTGTCAGACGGTCCGGAGGAACTCGTCGTGCCGGCCTTGGCAGACTTCGGCACGACGCTCGCCGATCGGATCGAAGCCGAGCTGCTGGCACTCGGGTTTACCGTCAAGCGCACAGCGCGCGAGGTGTCCAATCTCGACGTCAACACGAACGTCGTGCGCGGCATCAGTCCTGAGCCCGGAACGGTGCTCATCGCCGGGTCCGAGATCGTCCTCCAGATGTTCAAGCCGCCCGAAGTGGCGACGGTTCCCAGCCTGCAGGCACTGGAGACGTTCGATCCCGACGGGGTAACCGAAGCCTTGACCGAGCTGGGCTTCGAGGTCGCACGGCGCACGCAGTCGGTTGCCGCTGGCGACCCCGCAGACGGGCAGGTCATCTCTCTCGACCCGGCGCCAGGCACCGACATCCGGCTCAACTACGACACGATCACCCTGGTCATCGGCGAAGCCGAACCGAGCGAGGAAAGCGACGGGGCCGACCCCAACAGTTAGGTTGACGCACCCGTTAGCTTGGCCAGTCATGGCCCGGCCCCGCAAGACCAGCCGCATCACGCCCAAGGGCACCCGACCGCAGAACGCGCCGGCCCCCCAGCAGAGCGCAGGTGGCCAGGGCGAACAGAGCGCCTCGTGGTTCGGCTGGCTGATCGCGGCGCTGCTCGGCGTCGGCACCGCGGTGATCGTGTCGAACTACATGAGCTGGCTGCCGGGCAGTCCGGCCAGCGCATGGATCGCCGTCGGCTTGGCCATCGTGCTGGCAGGCATCCTGCTCGCCACTCGCTGGCGCTGAATCTTGCGAACGTCGAGGTGACGCTTCGCGTCAACGGCGTTCGCTCGAGAGCCTGCCCGGAAACCGCCGTTCGAATCAGAGGGCCGACCGCGATTCGGGCAGCGGTCGACATATAGTCGCTGACCTCCTGCGCGCGGGGTGTTGGGGCGGGAGGGGGTTCGGATGCCGAATTTTGTGGGTCGGGACCGATGTCGGGTCAGGTATGTGCTGGCTGTGTTCGTGGCGGCGGTGTCGGTGATCGGGAGTCCTGCCGCAGCCACCGCCGGGATGGGTGATAGTTCGGCCCGACATCGTGCTGTTGGTGATTTTGACCCAAGTGCCGGGCAGATGCAGGGCCAGGAGTTCGCGTGGTCCACCACGAGTCCGCCCGACGAGCCCGTCTCGGGTACAGATACGGCTGAGGGTGCCGGTGATGTCGACGTTGTCGAGACAGTCGGCGGTCTGGCCGCCATCGAGGAGCAGTATGCGCGTGATTACGGGGTGTCGGTGGCGGAGGCTTCGAGGCGGTTGGCGCGCATCGATGAGCTGAAGCCGGTACTGCGGGCTATTCGCGAAGCCTCGCCAGGTCGGGTGGCCGGGTGGGGCTTCGATCATGTGGGCGTGTTCGGGGGCTGGGTGCTGCTGGCGGGTGATGGGCTGCCGTCGGCTGCTGCGGCGGAACTGGAGGCTGCTCATCGCGATGTGTGGGTGCACACGGGTGCCGTCCACGCCTATGAAGAGTTGCGGGCGGCGCAGCGGGGCTTGTTCTCGGGTCTTGATTCGGCTGTGGCTGCGGAGTCTGCGTGGGTGAAGCAGATGGTGTCGTTCACGGGCATCGAAATGGCCGCGAACGCAGTGCAGGTGGGGATCGATCCTGGGCTGGTCGCTCCAGGCGATTTGGCGCGGCTGCCCGGCTGGTCGAGCAGCAGCCCGGAGGCGTTGGGTGGTCAGGTTCTGTTCGAAGCGGCTGCTGCGGCTGCTGCGGGTGTGCTGGGGACGCTTGTGGCAGTGCGCACGGTCGTCGTGGACGGTCGTCGCGTTGCGGGCGAGAAAGCCGCAGGAGGACGCAGCGGTGCTGCGGGTGCATTGTCGGACAGCGCTGATGCTGAGGGCGGCGATTCTGAGTCGGGGCGGGCGGCGGATGACGCGCAAAGGAGTGTGCGAGGCATCGCGGAGGTGTCGTTGAGTGTTGCGTCCGGTCACGACGGGATTGTTGCGGCAGATGAGGGTCAGGGCCTGTTGCAGCTTGTGGTGTCGCTGACGGAGGCGTCCGATGTTGCTGTGTCAGGCACGTTGACGGTCTCGCATGTGTCGACCGATGCGAACGATTTCTGGGGTTGGCACGGCCACGACCTTGATGCGCTTCAGTACCGATGGGCGGTGCCTGCGGGCGAGTCTTCTGCGGCAGTGGGCATCGCGATCAGCGACGATCTTCGCACCGAGCCGGACGAGCAGTTCAAGGTCGCGCTCGGCACATTGCCCGCAGGCTATATAGCCGGTGCTTCGTCGACAGTGGAGGCAACGATCATCGACGATGACATCGCCTATTTCTCGTTCGACGTGACCGACGCGGTGGCGGCGGAAGGCAGCCGCGGTGACGTGATCGAGATTGCTGTCGATACCTCGGCATTCATCTCGACAGGCAGTGTACTGATCTTGGTGCCCACGATGCGCACAGACGCAGCGTTTCGGCTCTTATTGGCCGGATCCTATTCTCGTACGAGCCAATCCGTATCCCGGTCGATTTCGGGGGCCGCGAGGTGAACGGCATCCGGTTCGACAAAGATCCAGTGTTTGTAGTCACGCCCTACGATCCAGAAGACGAGCATGAGGTGCCCGAGCCCGCTCCGGCGCCCAGCATCGTGCTTGCGGCGCGTTCCGACGCTGACACGACTCATGACAGCTTCGCGGTCGGGCAGTTGTTCGACCTGCTGTATGAGACGCCGGACGGCGCACGCAAACCGGTCGAGGACTACGGCGTCTTGTATGAACCGCGCAGCCCGCGCTCGGTTCTCGTCGTAGACACCGGTGCTGCACCGTCGGCGAGTCTGAGCGTCGCTCGTGCGCAGGTGACCGAGGGCGGGTCCGTTGATGTGACGGTCACGTTGAGCAAAGCGCAGAGCAAGCCGACCGCGGTGAAGCTGAGTTTTCTCGACGGCACCGCTGAACGCGGCCGCGACTATCGGCGAACGGCGGCAGTGGACGTGCCGCCGGGCAGGACCAGCGCGACGCGTCGGATCCACACGATCGACGACGACCTGATGGAGACCGACGAGGCGTTCACCGTGGCAATCGCCGACAATCTGAAATGGGCGCGAGCCGCGGCAAGCCACGTGACGGTGACGATCATCGACGACGACCACGCGAAGGCGACGCTCGAGGCAGTGTCGGGGCGGGGCATCTCTGAGAAGCAGGGCAAAGCGGTGGTGAAGGTCTCGCTGTCGAGACCGCTGCCTCACGATGTCGAGATCCCGCTGGTGCTGGAATCCCGCGGGGCGGTCATAGGCAGTGACTTCCAGGCCAAGTCGCTGCGGGTTGTGATCCGTGCGGGCACCACTTCGGGGTCGGCCAGGGCAGCGGTCGCGGTCAACGATTCCGACACCGAGGGTCCCGAGAAGTTCGCCGTCAAGCTCGGCAGCCTCCCGGACAGGGTCGTGCGAGGAAGGCCGGGCATTGTGCTGTTCACGATCTTCGACACAGGCGAAGCGCCGACGGCGAAACTGTCGTCGGCACGAGCGGTGCTCCGCGAAGGAACGAATGTCACCGTCTCTGTCACTCTCTCCGAGCCGCTGAAGACTGACACCGTGGTCGCGCTCACCTTCAGCGGCACCGCCGACGCCGATGCGGACTACACAGTGACAGGTCTGCGCAACGGAACTGCGAAGCTGAAACTCCCTGCGGGCAAGACGCGCAGCCGCCTGCTCGTCACCGTTATCGACGACGACAAGTACGAAGGGACCGGACGCGAGACGATCGCTGTCGGCCTGGACCTTGCCGGGCACGCACTGCTCGCGCCCGCCGAGGACAACAGCGTCGTGATGCGCATCACCGACGTCAACAGATTCGTCGCCGGCGGGCAGCTTCGCACACCAAAAGGAAATGGCAAGATAGGACTCTGCACCGCCGGCTTCGCGGTATATCAGCCGGCACGTCCACCTCTGCGCCGCGAAGCCAGGTATGGAGTCCTCACCTCCGGGCACTGCTCGCCGGACAAACCGGAAAAAGGGGAACAAACAACGACTGCCACTTTCAGCAAATACAACGGTATCGAGCTGCCGCTCGTGACCGAATGGCCCGACAACCTCGACGTCCAATGGCACTCCGTACCGACTGGCCACGACATACGGCTCACCAACCGATACATGTGCAAAACCAGAACGCGCAACCGAACGTTCGCCACTACCTGCGAGGTGCGCAGCGCGGTCGCCGACGACGACATCCAGTTCACCGCCGACGACATGATGGGCGACTACGTGTGCCACGACGGCCACGTCACCGGCTACTCCTGCGGCACTATCACCGACATCTCCTTCGACCCAGACGGCATCGGGACGAATTGCAGCAACGACAACAAGAGCTGCGGTCCTGATTATGTCCGAGTCGAAGGACCGGCTGTTTGCACTGCCAAAGGAGACAGCGGCGGACCGTGGGTGAAAGGATCCGTCGCATACGGAATACACCGGGCAGGTTCGAAGTATTTATCGCGCGATGCTTCCACCGGCCAGTGCATGTTCGATATCAAACAGATACCGAATGCCCACGAAAGCGCATTTGCAATATTCCTGCCGATCGAAAAAGCGCTGAGCAAACTGGGCCTCCGGCTGCTCGCCGCTGATCAGCGGATTCCGTGATGAACGGAAATGCGGCAATGATGCTATCAGGCTTCCTGATCCGAGGATCAGCAGCGGTGATGCTTGGCGCTCTTGTGGTCGCATGCACAGGAGGACACTCCACTGAAGTGCCAGTGTCGGATGCACCTGTGTCTACCTCGGAGGTCCCGGCGGCGGCTGTTGATGGTCCGTTTGTCGGCATGGGTGCCAGTTACTGGACACAGCCAGATCCATTCATCGGCATGTATACCGCCGGTAACGACCCGCTGCACACGAGGCTTACGGTGGACTTTATTCCTCAGTGGGCGATTCTGGAGATCGACGGTCGGTGCCCCTATCTGGTGGCTCGCGGAGAGCGTTACCTTTGGAGGCTGCCGCGTGGAGCCGTATCGTATGATCCTGACACCGGCATTCTTGACTTTGAGGGGAGATGGATGCAATCTGGCGATGTAATTGAAGGTGCTGGCGGAGAGTACACTCGTCTCTGGATCAGCGATGCTGACGATATGGCTTTTCTCGCTCAGCTGCGGACCGAATTCGCACCGTGTACACGGATGACGCATCACCATTATCTTGACTATCCGTACCCCCTGGTTTGGAGCCTCAGGGATGAGTATTTGCAGAGTTCCGGGCAAGACCACTTCCTCGGTTCTCGTGGTGGACTGCCTTCCGATATCAATACGTTTCATGACGGTGTACTGCACATCAAGGATCGCTGCGCATACGCAGATATCGGCGGGCACCGATATCTGATCCGGTTTCCCCGCCTTTTTGTCGGCTACCGGCCTGGGTCCGGTACCTTGATAACGGAGTCTGGGGATTTCGTGCGTTCAGGTGACGCCGTGGTGTTCCGCGGTGAACTGACAAATGATCGACACCCCACATGCATTTCAGACGGCAGCCTGCTCGGTCACGTGGCCCATGCCGGCAGTTCGATGTCTGAATGACTCCGCGCCGAACGGCAGCCCCCGACCTACCCCACCGGTGGATCGGGGCTAAAGGCCCGCTCTTGGCAGCACAAATGCCATAGATGTAGTTTCCCCCAAGCTGTGGAAAACCTGTGCAATGGCGCCTGTGCAATGGCGGTCGCGGCGTTCGCATGCCGTGCTACTCGTCTGCGTTGGCTACGAGGTCCATGTCCTCGCTGCAGCAGCGGGGCGGCTCGGGGTTCTGCACCGGCGAGCGGGTCATGCGCATCTCGGTGCCGCAGAGGCTGCACCGGTAGGTGAGGCGAACCCGTCTCAGTTCTCCTGGCGGGGGCGGCGGAGGGATCGGCCTCGAGAATGCGGCCATCATGCGCAAGCCGAGCCGGTAGACGATGTAGATGAACACCAGCGAGAGCGGCACGGCCAGCCACAGGCTCACGCTCTCAAGCTACTGGCGCTTGTGACATTGTTGGGTTGTGCGGCCTACTGGGACTGAGCCGGGGGACTTTGTCGAGTACGACATGGACCTGTATGAGGCGCAGCGGCGCAGTGCCATGCGGGCTGCGCTGGAAGCCAGCCGGGCGGAGCTGTCGGCGGAACTTGGCGTCGAGCTGCGGGTTGGGAGCGAGGGCAATGAGCTGGTGCTGGTGGACGCGCAAGGGGTTCGCTACCGGGCGAGCCTGAACCCTCGTGGACGGCTGGTGCTCACCGCTGCACGGCGGGCGAGCCTGCTCTAGCGCGACGGCGAGGCGCGGAAGGCCCGTTCGAGCAGCGACGACGGTGCCGGCTCGGGGTCGGGTTCTGGCATTTCGGTTGGCTCGGGGCGGGACCGGGGCTTGAACAGCGGTTCAACGCCTTCTGGGGCTTCGGCACTCGGCGCCGGCGGAGCCGTCACCGGTTCTGGCTCGTGAGCCCGCTGGTCTGCGAGCTCCCACCCGACCGGCACCTTGATTCGATCGGCATGGCGCCGGCACAACGGCATGATCGCGTCGCGATGACGAGACGTGCCAGCCATCGTGGCTGCATCGAGGTCATAGAGCCACGCCCTCGTCTGCAGCACGTCGTAGCCAAGCCCATCGGTGGCCAACTCGATGCACATCCCTCGAACACACTGCAACATGGCAGTCGAAGGTACCGGCGCGCTCGGGCCCGGTTGGGGATAGGCCGCCGGCCCGGTACCGAACCGACGATCTCGGTAGGGTTCTCTGCGCCAGAAGCAGACCGGCCGACGGCGAGCACACGAGGGGAGCCGCTGTGGTTGGCGGAGCATTGAAGTCAGCGAGCATGGACGATTTCGATCTGCGGATGTCCGCCGCGGTCGAGCCGCTGTACGAAGCGGTCAAGGCGTTCATCCGCGACGAAGTCGACCCGATCACCGAGGAATTCCACCGGATGGGCGAGAACCGCGAAGACCGCTGGAGCTGGGCACCCGGCCAGCTCGAGCTGCTGGAGGGCGCCAAGAACAAGGCGCGCGAGCAGGGATTGTGGAACTTCTTCCTGCCTGACGCGGACACCGGCGAGGGCCTGAGCAACCTCGACTACGCCTACATCGCCAACGAGCTGGGCAAGAACCGACTGGCCTCAGAGTGCCTGAACTGCTCCGCGCCCGACACCGGCAACATGGAAGTGCTCGAACGCGTCGGCACGCCCGAGCAGAAGCAGCAATGGCTCGAGCCGCTGCTCGAGGGCAAGATCCGCTCTGCCTACGCCATGACCGAGCCGGCCGTGATGAGCTCGGACGCCAAGCAGGTGCAGACCAACGCCGAGCTCGACGGCGACGAGTGGCTGATCAACGGCGAGAAGTTCTACATCTCCGGTGCCGGCGACCCCCGCTGCAAGATCATGATCACCATGGTGCGCACCAACCCCGACGCGGACACCTACAAGCAGCAGTCGCAGATCCTGGTGCCGATCGACGCTCCCGGCGTGAACATCTTGGGCCCGATGCATGTCTTTGGCGCCGACGACGCCCCGCACGGCCACATGCACATCACCCTTGAGGATGTGCGGGTCCCCCGCGACAACATCCTGCTCGGCGAAGGCCGCGGCTTTGAGATCTCTCAGCTGCGGCTGGGCCCTGGCCGCATCCACCACTGCATGCGCTCCATCGGCGCCGCCGAGAAGGCCATCGAGATGATGGTCGACCGGGGACTGAGCCGGGAGGGCTTCGGCAAGAAGCTCATCAACCTGGGCAAGAACATGGAGGTCGTGTCGCGGTCACGCATCGAGGTCGAGGCCATGCGGCTGATGGTGCTGCGGGCGGCTCAGGCCATGGACACGCTCGGCAACGCCGAGGCGCGTGTCTGGGTGAGCGCTGTCAAGGCAATGGTGCCCGAGAAGTGCTGCGACATCATCAACGAGGCGATCCAGATGCATGGGGCTGCTGGGGTTTCGCAGTGGTTCCCGCTGGCAGACATGTGGCATGCGCAGCGGACACTCCGGCTGGCTGATGGGCCTGATGAGGTGCATCACCATGTTGTGGCTCGCGCTGAGGTCAAGACTCGTGAGAGTGAGCGGTCCATGGGGCTTGCTGTCGACCACACGCTCGATGGGCCGGTCGCTCCGGCCATGGCCTTCTCTGGCCCCTAGTCGCTGAACCCGGGCCGAACAGAGGCATGGCCTCCGTGCTTCAAACAGATGAAGCGCTTCGTGCGCAATCTGGATGTGCGAGGGGCGCTTCATAACTGCGCGCGGAGGCCATGCCTCTGCCCGCCCCTCGTTTCGCCGGACTTCAAGCGTGGTGGGGGTCGCCTAGGTCTCTCAGGGCCCAGTCTCTGAGTTCTACTTTTCGGATCTTGCCCGACGGGGTGGTTGGCATTTCGTCTACGAAGATCACTTTGCGGGGGATCTTGAAGCTGGCTATCCGGCCTTGGCAGCGCTCGATGAGCGCATCCTCGGTGATGTCTGGTGGGGCTGAGGGGGTGAGCTGGACGAATGCGACCGGGACTTCTACGAGGCGCGGGTCGGGGTAGCCGACTACTGCTATCTGTTCGACGCCGTCGGCTTCGAGCAGGTAGCCCTCTACTTCGGCGGGGGAGACGTTCTCGCCGCCCACTTTCAGCATGTCCTTGTGGCGGCCGATGAAGACGGCGTGGCCGTCGGGGCGCATCCTCGCTATGTCGCCAGTGTCGAGCCAACCGTCATCGCCGAGCACTTCGGCGGTGGCTTCGGGGCGGCGCCAGTATCCCTCCATCACGGTGTAACCGCGCACGAACAGCGCTCCTGGGACGTCAGGCGGGCACTCGGTGCCGGTCTCGAGGTCTCGGATCTGGTACTCGATGCCGTCCATGGGGTAGCCGGAAGCCTCGGTGCGCTGCTCGACGGAATGGGTGGGGTGGCTGCAGCTCACAAATGCCCACGACTCGCTCATGCCCCAGCCCGAGATGGTGGGGCAGAACACTTCCTGGGCTCGCCTTGCGATAGGCGTGGACGACTCCGTGCCTGCCGCCAGGGTTCCCATACGCAGGCTGGACACGTCGCGAGGGTGCTCGTCTTGGGCGCGCAGCAGGTCGCCCCAGTGGGAGTCGAAACCGTGCAGGACCGTGCCGCCTTGGGACTCCACTTCTGCCAGAACTGCTGCGGGGTCGAAGACGTCGAACAGCACCTGGCAGCCACCGGTGAGCACCGCCTGAATCGACACCTCGCCGAAGCCGAACAGGTGGAACAGCGGCAGGTAGCTCATGTGGATGTCGTTGGCGGTGTGCCCCAGCAGCATCGAGCGTTCACGGCTGTTGCGCAGCGGGCGGTGAGTGTGCACGACACCCTTGGGGTGACCGGTCGTGCCCGACGTGTACGCCAGCATCATCCGGTCGTCGACCGTCACGCTGGCAGCGCGTTCGGCCAGTTCAGTGTCGGAGACGCTCTCGCCTGCGGCCAGGAATTCGTCCCAGCTCATCGCATCGGCGAGCGCGTCGTCACGGCTCGCACCGGTGAACACGACCCGTTCGAGGTGCCCCGCAGCAACGATGTCGGGATGGGCCTCGCAGAGCATCGCTCGGTAGTCGATCGGCCCCGAATGGTCGATCGAGATCATGAACCGGCTCTCGGATTGCGCCACGGTGTAGGCGACGTCGTCGGTGCGGTACCGGGTGTTGAGCGGAACGATGCAGCCGCCCACCTTCGGAATGGCGTACTGCAACCACAGCCACTCGGGCAGGTTCGTCATCCACACGGCCACGTGGTCGCCTCGCTGTGCGCCCAGCGCCATGAGCCCCTTGGCGACGCGGTCCACCTCGTGAGCGAAGTCGTCGTAGTTCCAGCGCTGGTCGCCGAAGACCACGGCCGGGCGATCTCCCCACATGCGGGCCGCGCGGTCGACGGTATCGCCCAGCAACAGCCAGTCATAGCTCGCACCCTTGGACATGGTCGCAGCGTAGAACGGCGGCCCATCGGTCCGCGGGGCTACGTTGAGCGGGTTCGTGCTCACAGGAGGCACATCGTGGAATTCGATCTGATGACCGGCTCGTCGACCTGGAGCGATGCTGCCGACCTAGCCCGCAAGATCGAGGGCGCCGGCTTCTCGGGGATGCTCTACACCGAGACCGGTCAGGTGCCGTGGATGCAGCTCGCCGCAGCCGCTATGGCGGCCCCCAGCCTCACGTTCACGACCGGCATCGCGGTGGCCTTCCCTCGCAGCCCGATGGTGTCGGCCCAGATCGCCTGGGAACTCGCCGGCGAGACCAATGGCCGTTTCCGGCTGGGCCTCGGCAGCCAGGTGAAGGGTCACATCGTGCGGCGCTATGGGGTCGAATTCGATCGCCCGGCGGCGCGCATGCGCGACTACGTCGAGGCAGTGCAGGCGTGTCTGCGGGCCTTCCGGCGGGAAGAGAAGCTCAGCTACGAAGGCGAGTTCTTCAACCTGAGCCTGCTGCCGGCACAATGGGCGCCGCGCGCGCACGACCACGGCGACGTGAAGGTCGATATCTCATCCGTCGGTCCCATCATGAACGGGGTGGCCGGCGAGGTTGCCGACGGCGTGCACGTCCACCCGATGCACACGATGCACTACATCCGCGAACGGCTGCTGCCTGAGGTGGCCCGGGGTGCTGAGCGAGCCGGTCGTGACGTCGCCGACATCGACCTGATCGTGCCGGTATTCGCCGCACCCGGCGACACACCCGACGAGCTGGCGCCGTTGATCTGGCGGGCCAAGACGCAGATCGCGTTCTACGGCACCACACCGAATTATGCGTTCCAATTCACAGATCTCGGCTACGAGGGCGTCACCGAGAAGCTGCGCCAACTCATGAGCACCGGCGACATCGCTGGCATGGCCGACACCATCACCGACGACATGCTCGAGCACTTCGCTGTCGTCGGGCCATGGGACGAGATGGCAGACCGGCTGAAAGACCGTTACACGGGCACCGCCGCCCGGGTGGTCATGTACCTGGCCGAGGAGCAGATCCGCAAGGACCCCGACATGGTTCACAAGTGGGGCGACGTGGCCCAAGCCACCCGCGCCTGAGCGGACTCGCACCGGGGCACTGGGCAGCAGCGCCCCGCAGCTTGCAATTGCAGCAATCGACGAATGGAGACGACGTGAGCGATGACGGCAACGCAGACCGGGTGGCCTTGGTGACCGGCGGCGGCCGGGGCATCGGCCGCGAGATCTGCCTGGGGCTGGCTCGAGACGGCCGCCGGGTCGCGGTAGCCGACTTGCGAGTGCCCGAGGCCACCGACACCGCAGCCGCCATCAACGCGGCGGGCGGCACGGCGATCGCCGTCGAGATGGATGTGTCCGACGCCGACGCCGTTGCCGCCGGTCTGCTGACGGTGGTCGACGAACTGGGGCCCGTCGAAGTGCTCGTCAACTGCGCGGGTTGGGACGAGCTGCGGCCCTTCGTCACCACCGATGAGGACTTCTGGGACCGCGTCATCGAGATCAACTACAAGGGCCCGCTGCGAACGACGCATGTTGCCTGCCGGCCATGATCGAGGCGAACTTCGGCCGCATCGTGAACATCGGCTCCGACGCCGGCCGGGTCGGTTCCTCGGGCGAAGCCGTCTACGCCGGCGCCAAGGGCGGGGTCATTGCCTTCACCAAGACCATCGCCCGCGAGGTAGCGCGGCGGGGCATCAGTGCGAACGTGGTGTGTCCTGGACCGACCGACACTCCGCTGCTGGAAGAGATCGCTGCGGCGACTGACACGAGCGACAAGATCATCGGGGCGATGGCTCGGGCTGTGCCGATGAAGCGCATTGGGCAGCCGCACGAGGTGGCGGCGGCTGTTGTGTTCTTGTGCAGCGAGGAGGCTGGGTATATCACTGGGCAGACTTTGTCTGTCAGTGGTGGGTTGACGATGGCCTGATCGCTTCCGTCCGACCGAGTGTGGGTCATCGGGTCCTGTGAGCGTGTGGTAGGCCAGTGTCAACGGAAGGCTCATGGCGAGCCGTCTCGCCCGAGCCTGCGGCTCGAAAGGAGAGCACCCTGCGCCACCAAGAACCTCACTACCCCCAAGCGGCTCGAGGAGACCCACGAGGCCGGAGCGCACGGCGATTGCTCGCCGTGCTGGTTGCCGCAGCGGCGCTCGGTGTGCTGCTGCCAGCAGCCGCTCACGCCGAGACCACGCCTGACACAGAGGCCGCGACCAATCCAGTCGTGGCCTCTTACGCGTCCGACTACTCAGTCACTGCCGCGGAAGCACAGCGACGTCTCGAACGCATTCCTCAGCTGCAAGAACTCATGGCGTCGCTGCGTACAGCCGAAGCGCCTCGATTGGCGGGATGGGGCATAGACCACCACGGGCCAATGACCGCTTGGGTGTGGCTCACCGACGATCAGCCTCCTAGCGACGCAGCCGCAGCCATCGCCGATGCTCACACCGACCTGCAGATCCGCGTCGGCGCCGCGCACAGTCACACAGCACTGCTGGTCGCACAAGATCGATTCGGGGACGGCAGCGGCATTACCTCTGTCGGCGCAGTGGGTAACACTGGGCACGCGCCCTCTGGCTCGGGCTGGCTCGACGAGCTGTCCTCGATCGTCACCTTCACCGGCATCAGTCTTCGCAACAACGGCATCTACATCGGCATCGACCCAGCCCTCGCCAGCGACGCACCGCCAGCCGCGCCTGGCGTCGCGAGCGGCTCAGCGAACGTAGGTCCGGTCGGACGCACTGACGAGAACAACGCTTCGGATACGCGGCTTGCCACCGCGATCGCACAACTGACCCAAGATCTCAAGAGCCACATTGACGTCGCCTTTGAAGTCGTCGACGGCAGAGGCACACGAGACAATGCAGAATTCGACGGCGGACGAGGTATGAGAACCTGCACGTCAGGTTTCGCTGCGGTCACCCGCGACACCCGCGTGTACGGCATCTTGACAGCCGGACACTGTTCCGACCGCCAATCGATGCGAGGGCTGTCGCTGCCGTGGGTCCGAGGCTACACAAGCCGTCGAGCAGATGCCCAGTTCCACCAGATCCCCACCGGATCGAACCATCTTCTCCTGGACGACTACGTCTGCAACACCAGCGGCTCGCAGTACGGAGTTTGCGATCTCAGCGGCGACACCACACGTAGCAACATGCACGAGAGCTACGTCTGCCACACAGGCAAGAACACAGGCACGACATGCGGCACCGTCACCGACATCAGCTACCGCCCGACCAGCGACGGGGCCTGCAGACACGGCAGCGCGACGGGACGCAAGATTGCCTGCAGCAGTGTTTTCGTCAAGGTCGAAGGACCGTCGCTCTACGCATGTAGAGGAGACAGTGGAGGGCCATGGTTCAATCTCGGAACGGCCTACGGCATCCACAAGGGCGGCACCCACCTAAACAAGACTCCCGACAACGAGCGCTGCGATGTGCCTGTAGTCGCCTCGTACTTCTCGGCCATCGACGAAGTCAAATCGCTGCTCAACATCGACATTCTGAGTGCAGGCAACGTCACGGTTCAGTAGGGCGTGAAATGGCAGAACACCGAGGCGCGAGCGAACGTCCGACTCGACTGGCGACGGCGGCGGGTGCAGCATGCTCAACGCTCGCACTGCTCATCGCGGGGACGCTGCTAGCAGGATGTGATCATGTCGGCATACCTGACATACCCGAACGGCCTTACACAGCCTTCGCGCCCGAGTTCAAGGGCATGTGGGATTACCCGCTCCGCAGCTCCGGTCTGATCGAAGGTCTCATATTGCGTGACGGAATACTCAGAGTTGAGGGATCGTGCGTACTCGTGATCGAGGGCGGCAGTAGCGAGCGCATCATGTTGCTGCTGCCGCGGCTCGACCCGATCTTTCGGCCTTCTGCGTCTCGCCGAGCAGATGAAGAAATCCGAGGGACCGAGTATGCGATCGCATGGCTGCCAACAATGTATGACGAGGATTCCCAGTCACTCTGGGTCGGCACCAGTGAGCGTGTGAGAGTCGGGGATCATGTAGTAATCACCGGGTGGTCAGTTGACGACCATCGTGAGGAATGCGACGCAGACTGGTCTTGGCGCGTCGACTACATCGAACAATGGCCGTGACCGAGTTTGCAAATGGCCCACGTCGCGTTGATGCGGCAGGCGACAGATACCGCCGTTCAACGGGTCCCTCAGCCGGAGGTCAGGCACCGTAGTCGGGGTCGCGGCGTTCGGCGAAGGATCGCAGGCCCTCTTTGGCGTCGGGGGAGGCGAAGGCCGCCCGGGTGTACTCCTGGTACAGCCGCAGTCCGTCGGCCAATGACATCTCACGGCCGCGCAGTGCCAGCTCCTTGGTCATGCGGATGGCGGCGGGGCCATTCGCGGCGATCTGATCGGCGATGCCCCGGGCGGTTGCCTGCAGGTCTTCGGGCACAGTCATCTCGCTGACGAGCCCGACGCGCAACGCCTCGGCGGCATCGATGAACGAACCGGTCAGCAGCAACCGCATTGCATCCGACGAGCCGATCAATCCCGGCAGACGCAGCGCGCCGTAGCCGTGCAGGATCGCCCAGCGCACTTCCGGGCAACCGAACTGCGCGGTGTCATCGCACACCCGGATGTCGCAGAACAACGCCAGCTCCAGCCCGCCTGCCAGGCAATAGCCCTGAATGGCCGCGATCGTGGGCTTGGCGGTTTCCAGCCCGATGTCGAACCGGTTTGGACGCCACGGCATCCAGGCTTCCCGATCCGCAAACTCGCCGAGGTCGTGGCCCGAAGTGAACGCCCGGCCGGTGCCGGTGACGATCGTGCACCGCACCGCGGGGTCGGCATCGGAGGCGACGAGCGATTCTCCGATGCCGTGGTACATCTCATCGGTCATCGCATTGAGCTTGTCCGGCCGGTTCAACGTGATCGTCGCCACGTGCCCGTCGACTTCGTAGGTCACCTCGTCCATGGCCAGCCCCTCTCAGCCTGTTGGCCGAATGCTTGCACGATGTGCCCGCGGGTGCCGCCGCAGGGCGACAAACGTCCGAGAAAATCGTTCTGCGCTGAAACGCGGCCGCGGTACGTTGGCCGTGCCAGCCGATGAAGGGCCCCATGATGACAGCGACGCTGCGCGACCTCGTGATGTCCAAGGGCTACGTCGTGGCCGACGGCGCAATGGGCACGCAGCTATTCGCAGCCGGGCTGTCGGCGGGGTGGTCGCCGGAGGAATGGAACCTCAGCCACCCCGACGAGATACGCGCCGTCCACCGGGGCTACCTGCAGGCCGGCGCAGACCTGATCGTGACCAACAGCTTCGGCGGCAACTGCTTCCGCCAGTCGCTGCACGGCTTCGAACACCGGGTAGGTGAGCTGAACCAAGCCGCCGCGCAGATCGGCCGGCTCGAAGCCGACGCGGAGACGGAGCGGTCAGGGCGGCCAGTGCTCGTGGCCGGATCCATGGGGCCCACCGGCGAGCTGCTCGCACCGCTCGGCACCATGGAGGCGGGTACGTGCGAAACCGCGTTCGCCGAGCAGGCCGCTGCGCTGGCCGCAGGCGGGGTCGATCTGCTGTGGATCGAGACGATGAGCGCTCTCGACGAGGTCGAGGCTGCCGTTCGAGGGGCACGCTCGGCGTGCGACCTGCCGATCGCCGCCACCATGAGCTTCGACACTGCCGGCCGCACGATGATGGGCGTCACCGGCAGGGAACTCGTTGAACGGCTGGGGGCGCTGGAGCTCGCTGCCCTCGGCGCCAACTGCGGGAACAACGTGCCCGACACCGAGGCGGCTGTCATCGTCATTGCCAACGTCGGCAGCGGCACGCTGACGGTGTCCAAGCCGAACGCGGGGGTGCCCCACTGGCACGGCGACGGACTGGCCTACGACGGCACACCCGAGTTGCTCGCCGCGCACGCACACCGCGCGCACATAGCGGGCGTCGATGTGATCGGCAGCTGCTGCGGCAGTTCACCGGCGCACACCGAGCGGATCGTCTCGGTGCTCGCAGGCGATGAACCGCCGCCTTCCGTCGAGGTAGTCCTCAACCCTAAGACAGCCCTCGACGAACGCTTGGTCAGGCGGCGCCCACGCCGCCGCCGCAGCGGCGGCTGACGCCAACCAGAGGCCGCCGCACCCGCCATTCTCGACAGAGCCTGCGCCGAATGCGTCCCACCAGCCTCGATGCTTGGGCCAAGATTTCACCGCGTCCTGAACTCATCCAAGACCTCGTAGACACGAGAACGGACGGTGTCTCGATCCGTCCCGGCTGGAGCCGTGTAGATCGCGTGCTTGACGACATGCTGTGCTTCTTCGCCTGTGAGCCGCAGATCGTCGGCGATCTCAGCATCGTTGAAGCAGTTCGACAGTTGGCGGTGACACCACTGGGGAATCTCACTTGGCGGTGATGCGAGGTCACCATCGGGAGACCTCTGAGCCGGTGTGCCCGATCTGAGAACTTCGTAGAACGTCGCCCTATCGACACCGAGCTGCTTCAAAATCGCGTTTCGGAGAACTCGGTATTCGGACTTGTCACGCGAGATGGTGGTGCGAAGCGTTTCGTCACCAACCTTCTTGGTGTAGATGTCGTGCCCAGTTCCCCGTCGTAGCGTCCAACCGTCAATCTCGACGAATCGGCGGTGTTCGTTCTTGTCAATCGCCGATCACCGCCCGAACAGCAACTTCTGGAGCACCGAGTCGCGGTCGGCCTGCTTCAGTCTCGCCACGAGGGCTTCGCGTGCATCGTGAGGTTGCTCGCGATGCAGAAACTCGTCCCAGTCCACGATGTAGTCCCGCACTTGCAGCACAAGATCGCTCCGAGCCGCCTCGACATCGGCGTCGGCCGTAACGAGGCCCAACTGGTCAAACGAGAGCACACAGATGCCGTCATCCAGCACGACCTCGACCAGGCCACCCGACTCTGCTTGGTAGCCGGGAAACATCTTCGCCAGAACATCGCCGTCCGAAATCCTGCGGTCGAAATGGCGCAGCGCCAGTTCAAAGTGGCCGGTCGACAAGACATCGGCGAGGGACAGGTGCGACTCGACATCAGCAGCCAACTGCAGAGGCAGTGCCAGCCAGTACCCCGGATCGCCTCCGCTGCGTTTCACGCGAGCGGCAAATGCGGCGAGCTTGCACAGCGAGCCGAAGCGGCGGCTGTCCGGTAGCGCCTGTTTCTTCCGCCACTTCGTTACGGCCTGCCGGCTGATCCCAACGACCGTTGCGATGTCATTCCATGCGATGTCATAGTCCGAGTTCAGTAGCTCCAAGAGTTTCGTCGGCGGACGTCTCCAGAATGCCCGCGTCAACTGCTCCAACTCGTCGACATCGTCACGGGGCTCCACAACTCCTGATCTCTCGCGGGCAGATTTATAGGGGCCAGGTGACCGCCGCAACACGGCCTGCGTCATCGGCGAGCCGAACGCGTCGCGACCCGCGTCCGCGTGAGTACTGGCATTGCACCAGTGCTCGACGTGCCGACGATCTGCGGTCAGCGATGTCATGATGCACCCCTCAACAGCTTCAATGAGTCTGGCGTGAGGACTCGCGAGAACGCCTCGCCAATCTCCGCGTGGAGCGAGTCCAACTCAACAAGGGCAACATCCGCGCTCGCGGGTTCCTCGAATCGGCACCAACCGGTCCACTCCACGGCCAGGACGCTGTCCTCGGGCGCCTCGTAATGACCGTGCAACGGGTGGTCGTACGAAACTGCCGGTTCATGTGTGGGCGCCCATTCGACGTTGACGTGCTTGTTGTCGTCGAGATGGAGCACCAGGCCGCCGTAGTGCCCTGCTACGTGATCAAGCACCACGTCTTCGGCAACGACGGGCAAGCGCATGTACTTCTGCCACTCGAAGAGACCGGTTGGAGCCGTGGGGCGCACCTCGTCGAGGAAGCGGACGGAGGCATAGTCGATTGCCCGCCCTGTCGTGACGCACTCAAGAAGTTCGGTTATGACGCCTCGGAACCGTTCCCAACGCTCGTAGTGCACGGTCGAGACGTACAACCCATCTTGCGAGACAGTCACCATGTCAGCTTCATGCACGGCCGAGAACAGCTCGCCCTCCGCCTTTTCGTCATCGGCAGGCGAGAGCGTGACGTTGTAGCCAGCACCAAGAATCGGCCGCAGGACCGCGTCGTGGTCCGAAGTGCTGAGCTTTGCGTCGAAGCTCATGTAGGCAGTGACCAGCCTGACGAACGGGAACGGATAGATCTCACGTTCAGGGTCAAGAACCAACGATGCTCCCAGTGCCACGGTTGACGGCCTGTTAGGACGACAACCGAAATGTTAACCACGTTTGGCCACCTCGACCCTACGCCCGAGCAGGCCAAGGGTCGAATCTTTTTCCGCGCTCGGTAGCGATCTAGGGTGATCCCATGAACGGTCAGCTGCGCGCGGGTACCACCAGAGGCGTCTGCGTCATCGATGACGCAGGGGCCACACAGACGCTCGAAGCCCGCCACGTGCGCGACCTCGTCAACCTTGACGATCGCGTGCTCGCTGGCGCGGCCGGGGGTCTGTACCTCATCTCGAGGGCTGCGACGTGTGGCAGATTCGCGCCGCGCCCAGTGGGCGGCGTCCTCGTCGGCACCGACACCGGCGAGGTGTGGCAGGTGTCCGAAGATGCCCAGTGGATCGAACTCGGGTCCGGGTTACCTCTCGTCTGGTCACTGGCGGTGGTCTGAGGCATCACCTGCAGGCCATGGTCAAGGGGCAGCAGCAACGCGGGAGGCGCAACGCATGAAAGATCGCTACGGCCTCAAGCTCAGCACCTCATCGGCAACCGCCCGCGACGCCTACGTCGAGGGGATCGATCGGATGCTTGCCGCCGATGCCGGGGTCGAAGAGTGCCTGTCGACGGCGATCGACGCCGACCCGGGATTCGCCCTCCCTCATGCCGCCATGGCCCGTCACCATCAGCTCTACGTGCGGCCTGCCGAAGCTCGCGCCTGCGCGGAGGCTGCCGTCCGGCTGAGCGAAGGTGCCACGGCGAGGGAACAGCAGCACGTCGAGATTGTCCGCCTGCTGGTGGCCGGCAAGGTTCCCCAAGCACTCGATCTCATCGGACAGCACGTCTCCGAGCACCCCCGCGACGCGTTCGCCCTGTCCCCCGCATGCGGCGTGTTCGGTGCCATCGGCTTCAGCGGCCGCATCGGCAGGGAAGCCGAGCTGCTCGCATTCCTCGAACCGCTCGCCGCCCACTACGGCGACGACTGGTGGTTCGCGACCGTGCATGCGTTCGCGCTCATCGAGACCGGCAGCTGGGACCGCGGCCGAGATCTGGCCGAGCGCTCGCTGGCACAACGACCGACCAATCCCCATGGCGCGCACACGCTGATTCATGCGCTCTTCGAGGCCGGCGACGATGACGAAACGGTTGATTTCCTCGATGGCTGGCTGCCCAGCTCCGACCGGGCGAGCGTGTTGCACTGCCACATCTGGTGGCACTACGCGCTGGCATTGCTGGCAGTCGAGCGCTCCGATGCCGCGTGGGAGGCCTTCAGTCAGAATTGCCTGCCTGGTACGACGACCAGCCCGCCGATCACCGTGTTCTCCGATTCCTCGTCGTTCATGTGGCGCACAGAGCTGGCAGGCAGCCCGCGTGACCGAGACACTTGGGAGTCGGTGCGCGAGTTCTACGAGACGAACTTCCCCCAGCCGATGGTGTTCGTCGACGCCCACATCGGCCTTCTCTACGCGGCACTGGGAGAGACCGAACAGCTGCAGACCACCATCTCGCTGCTGCAAGAGCTCGGCGAGGCCGGCCGCCTGCCTGCCGAGACCACCGGGGCGACGCTGACTCGGGCCTATGCCGCATTCGTCGACAAGAAATGGTCGACGGTCATCGACGTTCTCGAACCGCTGATCCCCCAAGTGGTCCGCATCGGCGGCAGCCGGGCCCAGCGCGATCTGATGACCAACACGCTGCTTGCCGCATACGTGAACGACGGCCGCCTCGACGAGGCACGGGGCTTTTGCGCACGCATCGTCGATCGCCGCCCCACTCGCCCGGTGGCCGGCTTCGAACTGTGCTGATCGGCGGGCGCGAGCTTGCAGCCCGCCGGAAGTCAGAACCCGTGCCAGCCTTCCTGGGCTGACGACTGGCGGATCCACAGTTCCATCTGCGCTGTGTCAAATTGGCCCTCCGCAATATCCACTCAGCGCGAATCGGGATCCTTGCCCGAGCCAGGTGGTTCGGGCGACAGCACTGCACCGTTCAGAAACGTCACCTTGACGTAGCGGGTGAACGCATGGCAGCTCGCAAACCAGCCGCGCCCGGAAACGCCATAGAAGGGCGAATTCCACCGCACCGCCTTGCGCACGTCGGGCACAACACGCTCGATCAGATCATCTAGATGATTAGTTCCAAGGGTATGAGCAAGGATATGCAATGAAACTGACTAAAAGACTCGGCAAGGCATTCGTGGACGTCTCGTGGCTGGCGTGCGAGCAGACGTTCGCGGCGAATGCAGCGGAGAGCCTCCCAACATCTGCGGCGCACAGGGACATCGATCCCGGCGTCGACCCACCACCTCTGATGTCTTTTGGCCATTCTCGGCCACATCCAGGGCCGAGTTCCGCCCGCACCCCTTGGAACTAATCATCTAGCTGGCGAGCAATGACGCCCTTCCAATTCGGCATCGCCGCGATGTAGGCCTGCACCGGGGCATCGCCGTCGCCTTTGGGAATCTGCGGATTACCGCCAGCGAGCTGCTTCGGCGACTGCGAAGAAGCCATGGCGGACGAAAATAGCCGGAGGTAGTCATCCCTGGTGATACGGGTACCTTGACAACGATGACGCTGAACGCCACCGAGCAGTCGATGCCACGCTCGACAAGCGACAACGGACCCGCGCTCGAAGGCATCAGGGTGATCGAGCTGGCGATGTATGTGCAGGGGCCGATCGCTGGACTGGCGCTCGGCAGCCTCGGTGCCGACGTGGTCAAGATCGAACAGGTCGGGCAGGCCGACGTCATGCGCAGCCTCCACAGCGCGTTCGGGGTCACATTCGACGAGCGAGGCCAGGAGTGGGTGTACGCATCGCTCAACCGCAACAAGCGGTCGATAGCGCTCGACCTCCTGTCCGAGTCCGCCCGACCGGTGTTCGAGCGCATGATCCGCGAGGCCGATGTGTTCATCACGAATCTCCGGGCCGGCGCTCTCGACCGCTACGGGGCCGGCCCCGACACCCTGATGGAGATCAATCCTCGCCTCGTGTACTGCCGGGGCGGAGGGTTCGGTTTCACCGGGGAGCTGGCGCAGGACGTGTGTCAGGACACGGTGGGCATGGCCTACGCGGGGTTCATGGACAGCATCGCACCGACGGAGGAACCCACCTACCCCCCTGGGGCGTTGAGCGACGTTCTCACGGGCACGCACATGGCCTCCGCGGTGCTGGCGGGCCTCGTGAAGCGTTCGATCACCGGGAAGGGATACGTGGTCGGAACCTCACAGACCCAGTCGCTGCTCTGGCTTCAGAGCCAGGCAGTCGGCGTGGCCGCGAATCTCGGCACCCGGCTCGAACGCTTCTCGCCTGCCGAAACGACGAATCCGCTCTTCACGATCTATGAGACCTCCGATGGTTGGATTGCCGTCGCGACGTTGCACCCGCAACAGTGGCCGGCATTGGCCGAGGCGGCAGGACTCGATCACTTGCTCGAGGATCCGCTTTTCGCCGACATCGACGCTGTTCGGGAGAACCGATCGGAGTTCCGAGCCATAGCGGTGCCCCACTTTCGCAAACACCCCACAGACCACTGGTTCAGGACTCTGCGAGGCTGTGGTGCCTGGGTGGCGCCCGTCAACCGACTCGAGGATCTCGCCGACGATCCAGGGATCCTGGAGAATGAGTATCTCGTCACGTTCGATGACGGTTTCGTGGGCCCGCCCACGCCGTTCGATGTCGGAGACCACCGCGGCGTCCGCGGCGCCACCGCCTCCTACGGCGAGCACACCGACGAGGTGTTGGCCGAGCTCGGCTACACCGAGGACGAGGTGCTGCAGCTGAGGATCGACAATGCCATCTGGTGACCCAGCATCATGGAGTCGGTGACCATGCGCTTCGAGCCGGCCGATGAATGAGCGGCCATCTCCGACGCGGTGCGGTCAATCGTCGACATGAACCAAAACACGGTCTAGGAGTACGCATGCCACTGTCACCCGAATCTGTCGCTTTCGTTGAGGCCGTCAGGAAGGCCATGCCACTCGCGCTGAGCGAGATGCCGCTGCACACCACGCGCGAGGTGATGCGCCAGACCGCCCTCCCATCGACCACCGAGATCTTCCAGCGGTTCGATGTGCAGGTGCCGACGCGAGCGGGCTCGACGACCGTGCGCGTGTACCGCCCCAGCGAGGCCACCGATCTGCCGGTGCTGATGTACCTGCACGGAGGCGGCTTTGCGCTCGGCGACCTCGACATGCACGACGAGTACCTGCGCAACCTTGCCAACGCTGCCGGCGTCGTGATTGTCTCGGTCGACTACCGGCTCGCACCTGAATACCCGTATCCAGCGGGTCTCGACGACTGCGTAGATGTCTGGAGCTGGCTGCAGACCGGTTCCGCCGAGGTTCCCGGCGACGTGAGCCGACTCGGAGTCGGCGGCGACAGCGCGGGAGGCTCGCTGTCGTTCGCCTTAGCGTTGCGCGCACGCGACGAAGGTCTCGGAGTGCCCAAGGCGGTGGTGACTGCGTACGGAACCACCGAGATGCGCGTCTCCAATCCCGAACTAGGTGCGGAGGGTCTCCTGACCAACGGGGACTGCGAATGGTTCTGGGACATGTACACGTCCGACCCGGCCCAACGCGCTGAGCCGTACTGCAGCCCCGCCGCGGCAACGGACCTGTCGAATCTCGGGGCGAATCTGGTGATCACTGCGGAGTACGACCCGACTCGGGACGCGACCGAGGACTACGCACGGCGCCTCAGAGCAGCCGGCAACCCGGTCACGCTGACCCGTTACGACGGCGAGCTGCACGGATTCTTCACGATCCTCAGACTGTCCGAGGCGCGCCGTGCGCTTGACCAAGTCGTTGCGTTCCTGAATGAGCACCTGTGAAAGCACGGGGAGGGAGCGAGACGAGCAGCCACCACGAGGTCATCGTCATCGGTGCCGGCGCCATAATCCAATCAATAGACTGAGTGTATGGATAATGGACCTGACAAGCCCATGTCGCTGCGGCAGCGGCAGCGGCAGCAGACCCGCAGCCATCTGCTGGTCGTCGCCGCCGACCTGATCGGGACCAAGGGGTTCAACGCCACCTCCATCGACGACCTCGCCAAGGCTGCCGGCGCCGCCAGGGCGACGGTGTACTCCTACTTCGACACCAAGGAAGCGATCGTCGAGGAGATCAACCGGGCGATCTGGGACAACGGTGAGGAGATGTACCGAGAGTTCGGCGATCTCGCCGACTGGGATCGAGCCAGCATCCTCGGTTGGCTGACCGACTCGGTCCTCACGCGCTGGGAACACGACCGGCCATTCCATCGAGCGGCGAGGAAAGGTAGCTCGACCGGTGTTGAGCCCATGTACAGGGAGTACGTGGACCCCTTCGTCGCCGGCTTCACGCACAACGCTGCGCTGTGGCAGGCCCGCTTCTCTCCGGCCGAGACACGCCGACGCGCCCTCATGTTGATCTCGATGGTCGAGGCCTACATGTGGAAGCTGTTCACGTTCGAGGCCGAACCCGACCGGGTCGCTGTCATGGGGACGATGGCTGACGTCTTCCGCGACGTCCTGCGCGTTCCCGATGCGACATGACGACACTGCAAGAGTCGACCTCAGGAGCTAATAGTTATACTCTAAGTATAGAATTAGGCTCTCCAACATAGTTGCAGAACGGCGGTCCAGTCGCCCAGGGGGACAGCGTTGCCATGAAGGTCGGAATCGTCACCAGCTCGTTCCACTCCGCGGACTGGGAGCGAGTGAACACGGCGGGCTGGTCGCGCGCCCCCAGCCCATCGGACGCAGACGTGATCGGGGAAACGATCGCGCTGGGTCGACTTGCCGAGCCGTTGGGCTTCGACTCGATCTGGATCGGCGAGCACTTCGGCACGGCGTATTCCATGTGGCCCGACGTGATGCAGTCGATGGCCTTCTGGGCAGGAGAAACCGAGCGAGTGTCGCTGGGCTCGTGCGTCAATGTCCTGCCCTGGTGGCACCCGGTGACCCTTGCGGCCAAGGCGGCGATGCTCGACATCATGCTCGAGGGCCGGGACTACACCTGGGGCGTCGGCCGAGGAATCGCCCCGACGGAGTACGCCGAATTAGGCATCGATCGCAACGAGGCGCGCGGGCGCTTCGACGAGGCGCTGGAGGTGATCCGGCTCGGGCTGAGTCAGGAGCGCTTCTCCTACAACGGAAAGTACTTCCAGATACCCGAGGCCTCGATCCGGCCTCAGCCCCGTGATGCCGAGGCGCTGCTCGCTCGCATGGCCTGCGCCTTCACCACCACGGCGTCGATGGAGGTGGCCGCGCAGCATGGCCTCGGGCAGCTCCTCGTGACGGCTGGCACGCTCGAAGACATGGTCAACAAGGTGCGCACCTACAACACACTCCTACACGAGGGTGGACACGAACCGAACCAGCCGACAATCCTCTTGTGGCTGTACTGCACCGAGGACCCCGAGGACATCGCCGCCGGCGATGCTTATTTCGACCGATACAGCGTCGAGGTCGCGATGCACTACGGCTTGACCGACCCCAGCAACTTCGAAGGCATCAACGGCTACGAGGCGTATCTGAAGCTGGCCAAGCAAGCCGCCGCCGCAGGCGACACGTTCCGAACGGTGCAAGGCGCAGCCGGTTCCAGTGCGGTCACTCAGCCCATTGGCACCCCCGAGCAGATCATCAGCAGAATGCGCCGTCTTCAGGAGGCCACCAGCTGCAAGGAGATCATTCTGGTGCCGCAGTACTCCGGCATGCCCTTCGAGAAGGCCGAAACGAGCGTGCGCTTGTTCGCCGAGAAGGTGCTGCCCGTGCTGCAGGCCGACTCGGCACCCATCCACGAGGCCAGCCTGCCCGTCACCATCTGACTGGGCTTCCCGGAGTGGAGCTGACGGGACTCGAACCCGTGACCCCCTGCTTGCAAAGCAGGTGCTCTTGCCATCTGAGCTACAGCCCCAACGAGTCGAAGCGCTGTGAGGGTACCGCCCGGTGTGCCGGGCGACCGAGTCTGAAATTCAGGCGACCGCTCAATTGCAGACGGTTAACTTTGAAGCAGTGTCCCTTCCCTTCGAGTTCATCGTCGACGGACCTCCCGTGAGCCAGCAGGCGAAGAAGGCGTCGCGGCGTCGCGCTTGGCAGGCACGGGTCAGCCAGGCGGCCTCGGAGCCATGGAGCTCTCATGGCGCCGTCGCGGGCGATGTTGCGGTAGCGATCAACTACTTCTGCTCAGATCCGTGGGCGGATCGGCGAGATTCGCTCGATGTCGACAACGTGCCGAAACCGATTCTGGACGCGCTCAAGGGCATCGTGTACATCGATGACAAGCAAGTGATCGATGTTGAGTGTCACCGGCGCAATCTGCACGACAATCTCCGGTGGGACGGCGCGACGGCTGTCTTGTACCCCCACATGTCCAGAACTGACCCGTTCCTGCACGTACTGGTGGCAGCTGCTGACGCCAAAGACTTGATTCCGCGATGACGACGAAGCAGGACGCCCCAAGCGCAGGCCTCGAGACGTATTGGCTGGAAAAAACGGCGACTGAATACCGCGAACGGGGCTACGACGTCAGTCTGGGGACCCGGCTCAAGTTCCTGCCCAGCTTCCGAGCTGACCTCGTGGCGACCAAGGGCGACGACAAACGGGTGATCGAAGTGAAGCGGAGGATGACGCTGCAGAAGGACGCAGCGCTCGCCGAACTGGTCCGCGTCGTCGAGTCGGAGCCTGGATGGCAACTCGATCTCGTTCTGATACCAGAGGCGCCGCAACTCGCTGCGCCGGACGATTCACGCCCGCTGGGCATCAGTGGAGCCCTGCATCGTCTGAGCCATGCCCAGCACCTCCGAGAAGCAGGCAACCTAGAGTCGTCTCTCCTCATCGCATGGTCAGCCTGCGAGGCAGTGATCCGCACCCTGTTGGAGCAGGAGACGGATGCTCGGGATGAAGTGTCCCCCACCAGCCAGCTGATCGACTCGGCGACGATGCACGGCGTGATTTCTCACGACGACCGCGATTACCTCAAGCAACTGCTGCCGCTTCGGAACGCCGTAGCGCATGGAATGAGCCACGCCGACGTCCAAGACACTGCCGTCCTCGGACTCTTTGAGTTCGTCCATCATGTCGTTGATGAAGCAGCAAATGACGACACCGCGTCGTCCTGAAATCCAAGTCTGACGCTCGAAGCCTGGAATTGCCTGCCGGGAAACCAAGTTTCGCGTTGAGTGTCAGGCGGGCACGGCTGGTGCACGGCAGGCTTGAGGGCTGGTGTCCGGCACATTCAATCTGACGCATCCGGGGGACCCGGAGGACCCCGGAGCGCCGTGGTCGATTGCGGCAGCGGCGTTCGCCGCCAACTTCGTGACCTTCGGGATCCTCTTCTCGTTCGGCGTGTTCCTGACGCCCATCGCGGACGACCTCGGCACCACGACCGGACCCGTGGCCGCCCTCTTCTCGACGGCGGTGTGCACTTACTACGCCGGCGGCGCGATCGGGGGTCGCATCGGCGACCGCTACGGGGCCCGGCTGCTGATCGCAGCCGCAGCGCTGGCGATGTCGGCGGGTCTGGCGCTGACCGCCATCTCAGACGCGCTGTGGCAGACCTACGCCGCCTTCGGGGTCCTCGTCGGACTCGCGACCGGTTTCTGCTACCCGTCGATGATCGGCCTGATCGGCCGAAGCTTCAGCGAGCGACGTCGTCCTGCAGCGATGGGCTTCCTGCTCGCCGGCGTCGGAGCCGGAACGCTGGTCATGCCCTTGGCAAGCCATGCGTTGATCTCCAGGCTGGGCTGGCGCCAGACCTACGCCGTGCTCGCTGTCGTCGCGTTCGTCGCCATCGGCTGGGCAGCCACGCGCGGCGACCGGGTGCGAGTGCCGTCTGGGGGTCTCATCCGAGTCGCCAGGCTGATGCGGTCGCGTCGATTCCTGCTGTTCTTTGCAGCAGTCGTAGCAATCGGGCCAGGCTTCTATGCCCCGGTCGCGTTCTACAACGACTACGCGGTCGAGCGTGGCGTCGCGCCGGCTTTGGCCGCCGCCCTGATCGGCATCTCGGGCGCCACCAGCGTGGTCGCCCGACTGGTCTGCGGCGCCCTGGGGGACCGCGTCGATCCGATGCGGTTGTGCCGAGCAGCATTCGTCTGCATGACAGCGGCGCTCGCGATCTGGTGGGTCTCTGACGGGAACCCCGCAGTGCTCATCGTCAGCGCCGTCGCCCACGGCATCGGCTGGGCCGTGTGGGTCACCGCCACACCTTCGGTGCTCGCCAGTTGGTACGGGGTAGAGAACCTGGGGGGCGTGATCGGCATCTATTACACGGGTCTCGGCGTCGGCGCGCTTGCCGGTCCGGCAGCCTGCGGCTTCATCATCGACGCTTCCGGATTCAGCCCCGCCATCGGGCTCGTCACCGTCACGAGCCTCATTGCTCTCGGACTGCTGGCCCTGCCGATGCGCGAGCCAGGTACACGCGCAGGCTGATTCCCCTGCTGCAGCCGGCGAAGCGGTGGCACAACCTGGTCATAGGCTCCACCGGGTGAGCAGCATCTGGCAAGTCTCCCGCTTGCTGAAGGCGTCGTATCGCGACTCAGATCTTCGGCACCGGGTGGAGCAACTCAACGGACGGCTCGACGAGACGCTGGCACCCGACGGCGGCGCGAATTCCGACCACGCTGAGACAGCACGCGAGTACTACGACATCTGCAGCCATCTCATGATCTACGGCTGGGGTGAATCGCTCCACTTCGCACCGCTGACTGCCTCCGAAAGCCTGGAAGACTCCAAGCTCCGCCATCAGCGATTGATGATCGACAAGCTGGACCTGCGCGAAGGGATGTCGGTCATCGACATCGGGTGCGGCATCGGCGGACCGATGCGGACTGTGGTTCGAGAATCAGGCGTCAGGGTCACCGGCATCAACAGCAGCGAAGTCCAACTGGCCAGGGCAAAGTCGTTGACCGCCGAAGCAGGCCTCAGCGACATGATCGACTACGTGGAAACCAGCTTCATGGACATGGGTGCCATCGAAGACGGCACATACGACCGCGCCTACGCGATCGAATCGACATGTCACGCGCCCGACAAGGTCGGCGCATTCACCGAGATCGCGCGCGTGCTCAAGCCCGGCGCCCTGCTGTGGGGTCAGGAAATGTGCCTGACGGACACGTTCGATCCTGACAACGCCCAGCACCAAGACATCAAACAAGAACTCATGCGCGGGATTGCGCTGCGCAAGATCGCAACGTTTGCAGAAGTCAACGCAGCACTCGAGTCGGCAGGATTCGAGGTCATCGAAGGCTCCGACCGCGGCACTGCAGAAAATGGCTCGACCACTCCGTGGTATCAGCCCATGGAGGCGCGCAGCGGAACCCGCAGCAGCACCTTGAGAGGAACACCCCTGGGTCGACGGCTCGCAATCGGGTCCGCACGCGTTGCTGAAACATTGAGGGTGCTGCCCAGGGGCACCGCCGAGATCGCCAAGCTGCTGGATCGCACTGCCGAGGCGTACGTCGCCGGCGGCAAGACAGGAATCTTCACGCCGCTGTACTGCTTCGTCGCCCGCAAGCCACTCTGAGAGGCTGCGTCGAATGGCGAAGCCGTAGCCCGAGCGGCCCGTGAGCCCAATCGCCTGAGGATGGGGAACAAGAACGGCTAGCAATGAGTGCCGCGACGGCAGGGCTCACCAATCCGCGCATCCTCCACGGTCCTGTGGCCCCGCGGGGAAGCGGCAGCAATCGAGCACGTCTGCTAGGAAACGCGGCATGAACATGCCTGCTATTTCGCTGGCGGCCGTGCGCGGCCGACGCGAGCGCACCCTGGAAATCGCCGCCGAGATCGAGGAGCGCGGCTTCAGCGGCATCTACTGCCCATCGATGGGCGACCCGGTGGCGCTGTGCCAGTCCATCGCCCATGTGACCAACGAGATCCACTTCGGCACGTCGGTGCAGCCGATCTACTTCCGCAACCCGGTTGACATGGCCTCGACCGCGGCGTTCATCCATGAGGTTTCGGGCGGACGCTTCTGGCTGGGCATCGGCGTGACGCACGGCCCGGTGCACCAGCGCCTCGGTATCACGCCCGGCAAGCCGCTCGCCGACATCCGCGAGTACATCGCTGCCCTGGAGGCGGCATCGCAGCAGCACGGTGAGCTCCCCCCGATCGTGCTGGCCACGCTGCGCCAGCGCATGGCCGAGCTGTCGGCCGAGATCAGCTCCGGGGCCGTCTGGGCGAACGCGAGCTGCAACGACTTCGCTAACTCGGTGGCGCACCTCGGCGACGCCGCAAACCGTGACGACTTCTTCGTGGGAAACATGATCCCGACCGTCATCGACGATGACCGCTCTGCGGGCGCGGCCCGCAACCGAAAGACGCTGTCGGGCTACGTGGCGCTGCCGAACTACCGGAACTACTGGAAGCAGGCCGGCTGGGTCGACGAAATGGAGGCGGTCGAGGCGGCCGTTGCGGCCGGCGACGGCGACGCTCTGAACCGGGCGATGACCGATGACTGGCTGTCGAATGCGACGCTGTACGGATCCGCCAGCGAAGTCCGCGACGGCGTCGAAGCCTGGTTCGACGCCGGCTGCAAGACACCGATCCTGGTGCCGTCGAGCACGAGCGGGGGCCAGCTCAAGGCGCTTGAAGAGCTGTTCGACACCTTCGCCTGACAGCCCGCGTACTCGCGAACGAGGCGAGAGGCGCCGTTACGATCCCAGCCATGCATATTGAGCTGTTCGGATTCGACACCACGCCTGAGCGCTTCGAGGCCAGCATCCGCGAGGCCTCCGAACAAGGCTTCGGGCGTTACTGGACGCCGCAGATCTTCGGCCACGACGCACTCACCACCATTGCGGTCGCTGCCGGTGACGTGCCTGGCATTCGCGTCGGCACATCGGTGGTGCCGACCTACCCGCGGCATCCGATGATGCTCGCCCAGCAAGCCCTGACGACCCAGGCGATCATCGGCGGTCGCCTCGATCTCGGCATCGGTCCGTCACACAAGCCGGTCGTGGAAGGCATGTGGGGCTACTCCTTCGACCGGCCCATCGCCCACATGCGCGACTACCTGACCATCTTGACCAAGCTGCTCACCGACCGACGCGTGTCTCACGGCGGAGACGCCGTCGTCGGCCGCGGCGAGATCACTCCCCCGCCGGCCGACCCGCCGCCGGTATTCGTGGCAGCACTGGGCAGCCAGTTGCTGCGACTGACCGGCCGCATGGCCGACGGCACGATCACCTGGATGACCGGGCCGGCGACCTTGCGGGATCACACCGCGCCGACCATCAACGAGGCCGCAGCCGAGGCCGGCCGCCCGGCACCGCAGGTGGTGGCCGGATTCCCGGTGTGCGTGACCGATGACGCCAGCACTGCCCGGGCGCGAGCCGCCAAGGATTTGGTGGTGTACGGGACGCTGCCGAGCTACCGGGCGATGATCGACCGGGAGGGCCTGAGCGGGCCCGAAGACATCGCCATCATCGGCAGCGCTGCTGAGGTCGGCGACCGCGTCAGCGCACTGGCCGACTGCGGGGTGACGTCGTTCGCCGGATCGGCATTCGGCACCCTCGACGAGCAGTCCGCCACCCGCGAGACGCTGATCAGCTTGCTCAGCTGAGAGGCTGAGCCCCGGGCCCGAGCGGCCCGCGAGCGAAGCGAGCTAGAGCGGGAAGCGCAGGGCGAAGCCGTGGCCCGAGCGGCTCGTGAGCCCAATCGCATGAGGATGGGAAACAAGATCGGGAAACAACTGGTGTGACAGCGGGAAGGTTCACCTATCCGCGCATCTTCTCAGCCTGCTCAGCGATTACGGCTGCTCAGGCGGCCGAGACGAGACCGCGTCGGCATCCGGAGTGGCCTCGATGTCGATTGCTTCGGTTTCGACGGCGTCGTCGGGACCGCGGCGTAGGCCCACCAGCACCGCTGCCAGCGCTGCAAGACCGACCACGGTGCTGGTCCACACGTTGATGCGAACGCCCCACAGCTCGTTGGCGCTGTCGATGCGCAGCAGCTCGATCCACAGCCGCCCAGCGGTGTAGCCGAACACGTACACCGCGAACAGGTAGCCAGTTCGCAGCTGCGGCAGAACCTTGGGCACCACCCACACGAGCGTCGCCGCCAAGCACAGGTTCCACAGGGCCTCGTACGCAAACGTGGGATGAAACGTCTCTTCGAGGCCATAGCCGGCCACACGATGTGCCTGGTCGATCTCGAGCGCCCACGGTACGTCTGTCGGGCGGCCGTAGAGCTCCTGGTTGAACCAGTTCCCGAGCCGGCCGATGGCCTGGGCCACCGCCAACGCGGGCGCCAGCGCGTCGAGCATCGTGCCGGTGCTGTGCCCGCCACGGCGCAGCATCCACACCGCAACCAGTACGCCCACCGAGATGCCGCCCCAGATGCCCAGGCCGCCCTGCCAGATCTTCACCACATCGCCGAGGTTGTCCTGGTAGCGGTCGAAGTCGGTGATGACGTGATACAGCCGGGCCCCGATCAGCCCAGACGGCACCGCCCAAACAGCAATGGTGCCGACGAGGTCATGGGAGCGAGCCCGGTATGCATCGTCTCGGTCTGCGATCGCCCGGTGCCAGCGACGGCTGGTGATCCACAACGCAACCAGCACGGACACGCCAATGGCAACGCCATAGGCTCGAATGTCGAGTGGTCCGAGCGAGACAGAGCTGCGCGACGGACTCGGGATCGATGCGAGCGCCCCGGCAACCGACGAGAGAGAATCTGCAGCCATGACGCAGCA
This sequence comes from Acidimicrobiales bacterium, assembly GCA_965231925.1. GTDB lineage: Bacteria > Actinomycetota > Acidimicrobiia > Acidimicrobiales > Poriferisodalaceae > Poriferisodalis. The sequence continues at coordinate 4,644,591 of OZ246894.1, read as the reverse complement.
ACCCTACGCACAGTGGCTGGCAACGCAAGGCGCGCGACTCGACGAGATCGCGACCAGGGCCGAGGCCAATCCCGACGACTGGCAGCGAGCCATTCCTCGTTGCGAGGGATGGGATCTGGAGGGTCTGATCGGTCACTGCGCGGGGGTGTGGACTTTCGTCGGTTCGAGTATCGCTGCTGGTGGGCCCGTCGAGCGCGACTCCGTCATCCAACCCGATTGCTCGCTGTCGCAGTGGCATGCCGATGCCCTCGCCCGCATCACCGACGTGCTCGCCGAGCGCGACCCCAGCGAGCCGTCATGGAGCTTCCACCCGCACAACCAGACCATCGGTTTCTGGCAGCGCCGCATGGCCAACGAAGCGGTGATGCACCGCTGGGACGCCCAAGCTGCCTATGGCCCCACGCCCGCATCGATCGAACCCGCTGCCGCCATCGACGGCATCGATGAGCTCTTCGACTTCTTCCTGCCGGTGCGCCAGCCAGACGTCTTCGCCGGCAACGGACAGACGATTCACCTGCATGCCACCGACGCCGACGGGGAATGGGTGATCACCCGCACGCAAAGCGGCATCGAGGTCGAGCATGCGCATCGCAAGTGCGACGTCGCCGCACGGGGGCCGGCGCAGAGTTTGCTGTTGTTCGTGTGGGGCCGCGGTGGCACCGAACAGCTCGAGACGTTCGGGGACGCCAGCCTGCTGGCCGATTGGCAGCGCGAAGTCAGGATCTGACCGGGCCCCCGCTGCGGAGGCGGCAGGACCCTCTGCTCCAGCGATCCAGCCGGTCGCAACGTCGCAGAGTCTCCTGCCGCCTCCGCAGCTATGAATCCTGTGTCTTTCGCCGAGGCGCTACAGGCGGGCGCCCTCGTAGGCGGCAGCGCGGACGCCGCGCTGGGCCAGCTCTGCGAGCCAGGGCAACGGGTCGTCGAGCATGCCCAGCCCCCACGCGCCCGTGGGCAACTCGTCGGCCAGCGCCCAGCCTGCAGCAGTCGCTGCCACCGCGGCAGCAGCGGCGCTCGGATGATCGATCACACCGAGCACGTCGGTGCAGTGGCGGCCGTCTCGCAGGCCGCGCAGCTCCACACGCACTCCCCCTGGGCCCCCTTCGGGGTGCGGCGGCCGCAGCATCGGCAGCATCGCAGTGAGGCGATCGCGCCGGGTGCCTGCCACACGGGCGGTCACCCGTTCGACGTCACCGAAGGCGGGCACGAGCAGCAGCGCATCTGCCAGCGCTGCCCGGTAGCAGTCATGCGCGCCGAGCGGATCGGGAAACCACACCAGCTCACGGCCCGAACCGCCGCGTCGGCGACGCCATTGCCCGTCGCGCCAATCGACCGAAGTGCCGGTGCGGGCGCGATGCAACTGGCGCTGGCAGGCGGGACCACCAGTGCCGACCCGGGCGATGTGCACCTCGGTCACCACGTCGAACTGGGCGGCACCGTGACGCGCCAGCAGGCAGCTGTAGCCCGGCGAGAAACCCGCTCCGACCACGACGGACCGCCGGGCGTTCGTGGCCCGCTTGTTCATCGCGAGCAACTGCTCGACGTCGGCTACGGCACCCGACAGCGACACCACGTGCGAGCCCCGCTCGAGGGCCTTCTCGGCCAGCGCAGCGTGGCCCCCGCTCGGCAGGCTCAGCACCACCACGTCAGCTTCGGGCAGCGCACCGGGCTCCAGCACCTCCACGTCCACGTCCAGCAATTGTGACGCAAGGCCCCGCAGGCGAGAGGTGTGGCGCGACCCCAGCACCAAGCGATCTACATCGGGCCGCGACGCAAGCTGCCGGGCGATGCGCTGCCCCACAGCACCCGCGCCGATGACGGCAACGGTGCTCATGGGGTCAGGCTCACGTCAGCTCACCGCAAGCCAGGACCGGTCAGCTCGCGCCAGCTGCCCTCGCGGCGCGGCACGTCTTGGGAGGGTCGCAGGCGCAGGACGATGGTGACCAGCCCGCCGACGACGACCGCGAGCAGGGCACGGCGAAGGAAGCTCACCATGACTGCTGCGGGCCCTCTTGTGGGGCTAGCTGGAATCGAACCAACGACCTCACCCTTATCAGGGGTGCGCTCTAACCGACTGAGCTATAGCCCCGCGAAGCTGCACACACTACAGCCAGGCCGCCGCAGCGACCAAGCCGGTATCGGCACGCTCCCACAAGCTCTGGCACCTCCGGCGGTTGGCTCGGCGGTCTAGCGGGCGGGGGGGCGGCGGTCGTCTTCGAGCACAGTGACCCGCACGCCGCCGGTGAGATCGCTGATCAGGTTGAACATGATCGCCATCACCACGTTGAAGGCGACGCCGACGACAGCGACAATGAGGCCGACGATCCGGGCACGCCCGAAGATCACCGCTCCGTCGATCGTCCAGCTCTCATAGGAGCCGACTTCGGTGATGAACGACTCCACCTTGTCGACCAGGCCTGAACGCTGGGCCGCATTCCACAGCAGCACCCCTGCCGCCAGCACAGCCACATACAGGCAGGCATACAGCAGCACCGACACTTTGAAGACCGACCAAGGGTCGATATGGCGCAGGATCCGGTGCGTTCGGCGCACCCGGGCCCGACGCTGGCTCAGCCATGCCCATCGCACCGGCGGGGCTTGCGCCTCATGGGTTAGCGGCGCCTGCTGGCCGGGTGACGGGTGAAGCGGCGGAGCCTGTGCTGCGTGCGGCGGCGCGGGCGGGATCTGGGGCGGAACGGGCGCGCGGCTCGTCGGGGTGATGCCCAACGCTTCCGCGAACAGCTCGTCGGTGGGAGTCGGTCCGCTTTGCTCCGGCGACGGCGGCCCCTGACCGGATGTCGGATCGGCCACGCTTCGCAGTGTAGGAGTCAGTCGCCAGGCCGCCCGTTCGCCCCAATAGCCGCTGGCAATGACGCCGTCGCCGAAGCGCGCTGACCGTCGACCTCTGCGACGACTTCCACCAACACTTCGCTGCTGTTGACGTGCGATTCGAAGGCGAGCAGCGACCCACCCGCGTTCCTCACCGCAGACAACGCCACGGAACTGTCCGGCGGCACACCTTCAGCGATGGCATGCAAGTCGGCTGCTGCGAGCGTCGCCAGCGCGGCTGCGTCGGCTGCGGCCTGCGCCCGTGAGCTTGCGAGCGCCGCCTGACCCCAGCGCGCCACCAACCCCACGCTGATGAGCAACGCCAAAGCCATGAGCGCCACCGGCAGTGCCGCCTGCCCGCGCTGGCTCGGTGTCGCCGGTGCCCCATCTGTCGGCATTGGCTGACGCTATGACGTCGGACTCGCCTCGCCTGCAGAGTTTTCGCGAACTGTGCCGTCGGCTTCGCTGGCGTCGCTGGCGTCCGCATCATCGGATTCGTCGGGGTCGGGAATCTCCGGCAGCTCGACCGGCGCGATTGCCACAACCTGCTCGCCGTCCTCAAGGGCCATCGCCCGCACGCCGGAGGCCGTGCGGCTCTGACGTGAGATGTCGGAGACTCGAGTGCGGATCAACACGCCACTCGACGACACCAGCAGCACCTCGTCGTCTGCGTCCACAAGACGAGCCCCCACTACCTGGGTGTCGGCGCCGGGCAGTCTCACTGCGATCACACCCAAGCCCCCGCGTCCCTTGCGCCCAAACTCGTCGTCAGACGTCCGCTTAGCGGCGCCACCGCTCGTTACCACGAGCAAGTCTCGTGCCTCGTCGGGGTGAAGTACGTCCGCGGCGGCCACGGTGTCGCCCTCGCGCGGCCGCATCGCCCGCACGCCCGCAGCGCTGCGTCCCATCGAGCGCACCTCGCTCTCGGAGAAGCGGATGGCGCGACCATCACGAGACACGACGAGCACGTCGTCGTCACCGGAGGTCTCGAGCACCCGTACCAGCTCGTCACTGTCTCGCAAACTCAGCGCTATCAAGCCGTTCGAGCGGATGTTCTCATAGGCGCTGATCGGCGTCTTTTTGGCGAGTCCTTGCCGGGTTATGAACATCAGGTACCGGTCCGCAGGGAATTCCCGGGCTTCCACCACCGTTTCGACTCGTTCGTCGGGGGCGAGCTGCAGCAGGTTCACCAGTGCCGTGCCCCGTGCGGTGCGGTTGGTGAGCGGCACCTCGTAGGCCTTCAACCGGTGTACCCGGCCGCGGTTGGTGAAGCACAGCAGCCAGGCGTGCGCCGTCGTCAGCAGGACGCGGACCACCACGTCGTCGTCTTTGAGCCGCGCACCCTGCACGCCGCGACCGCCGCGGCCCTGGGTGCGGAACATGTCGGGCGACGTGGCCTTCACGTAGCCCTCGCGGGTGAAAGTCACCACCAGTGGTTCGTCCTCGATGAGATCTTCCGCGTCCATCTCGCCGGGATCGGTGACGATCTCAGTGCGCCGAGGCGTGGCATGGTCGGCGCGCAGCGCGCTCAACTCATCGATGATGACCTGCCGCAGCCGTGCGTCGTCGCCCAGGATTGATTCGAGCTCGACGATCACTTGCGTCAACTGAGCCAACTCGTCACTCAGCCGTGTGCGGCCAAGCCGGGTCAGACGGCTGAGCTGCATGTCCAAGATGTGATTGGCCTGCTCGGCGCTGAACGACATCGGCTCCGCGCACAGGCCGTCCAGCGCCGCCGCCCGGTCTTCGCTGGCGCGGATCAATGCGATGATCTCGTCGATCAGGTCAAGCGCGCGCAGCAGTCCTTCCACGATGTGGGCCCGGGCTCGGGCCTCGTCAAGCCGGTACTGGCTGCGCCGCGTGACCACCTCGATCTGGTGGTCGACGTAGGCGACCAGGGCATCTCTGAGGTTGAGGGTGCGGGGCACACCGTCGACCAGCGCCACCATGTTCACGGCAAAGCTCGACTGCAGCGGGGTGTGCTTCCACAGGTTGTTGAGCACCACGTTCGCCGGCGCCGAGGCCCGCAGCTCGATCACGAAACGGGTGACGCCCTTGGCCGACTCGTTGCGCAATTCGGTGATGCCCTCGATGACCTTGCGATTCACCGCGTCGGCAATCTTGCGCTCGATGTTCTCGATCGAGGTCTGGTAGGGGATCTCGGTAACCACGATGCTCGTCCGCTTGCGGTGCTCGACGATCTCGGCTCGAGCCCGCAGCTTCACCGAGCCACGGCCAGTCGTCAGAGCTTCGCGGGCGCCGACTCGCCCAAGCATCCGCCCACCGGTGGGAAAGTCGGGCCCGCGCACGAACTCCATCAAGTCTTCGACGGTGGCCTCGGGATGGGAGACGAGATGGATCGTGGCGTCGACGATCTCGCCGAGGTTGTGCGTGGGGATGTTGGTGGCCATGCCCACCGCGATGCCCTGGCTGCCGTTGACCAGCAGGTTCGGAAAGCGAGACGGCATCACCATCGGCTCGGTACGGGAACCGTCGAAGTTGGAGGCGAAATCCACCGTCTCCTCGTCGATGCCCTCGGCCATCGTCATGGCCAAATTGGTCAGCCGGCACTCGGTGTAGCGGTAGGCGGCCGGCGGGTCAGACGGCGAGCCGAAGTTGCCGTGCGGGTCGATCAGGGTGTTGGCCAGGCTGAATGACTGGCCCATCCGCACCAACGCGTCGTAGATCGATCCGTCGCCGTGGGGGTGGTAGTTGGCGATGACGTCGCCGACCACGGTGGCGCACTTCTTGTGCGGACGGTCTGGGCGCAGGCCGGTGTCGAACATCGACCACAGAATCCGGCGATGCACCGGCTTGAGGCCGTCACGAGCATCGGGCAGCGCCCGCGAGGTGATGACCGACATGGCGTAGTCGAGGAACGACTGCTCCATCTCGGTCTGGATCTCGACATCCACCACGCCGGCGGTGCCGCTGTCGGGGGGCGGGCCGGTGTCGGGTTCGTCGTTGCTCATGTCGCTCCCAGCCGGATCCGTCTGACCGTCAGCTCAGACGTCGAGGAAGCGGACGTCGTTGGCGTTGTTCTGGATGAAGCCCCGGCGGGCGTCCACGTCGTCGCCCATGAGGATGCTGAAGATGAGATCGGCTGTGGCGGCCTCTTCGAGCGTGACGCGAAGCAAGGTCCGGGTGGCCGGATCCATGGTGGTGTCCCACAGCTCTTGGGCATCCATCTCGCCGAGGCCCTTGAGGCGCTGAAATTCGTTGCGGTGGTTGGGCCGCTGTTCGAGGAACGCTGCCTTTGCCCGGTCGTCCTTGAGGTAGACCGAGTCGGTGCCGACCTTGGTGGAGTACAGCGGCGGTTGGGCGATGTACACGCAGCCCCCCGACAGCAGCGCACGCATGCGATGGAAGAAGAACGTCAGCAGCAGGGTGCGGATGTGGCTGCCGTCGACATCGGCATCGCACAGCAGGATCACCTTGTGATAGCGCACCTTGGCGACGTCGAAGCCCCCCTCGCCGGTCGCCCCGTCGACACCTGCGCCGATCGCCGAGATGAGCGCGCCGATCTCGTTGTTGTCGAAGATGCGCTCGGGCCGGCTGCGCTGGACGTTGAGGATCTTGCCCCGGATGGGCAGGATCGCCATGGTGGCGGGATCGCGGGCTTCCTTGGCCGATCCCCCCGCTGAATCGCCCTCCACGATGTACAGCTCTGACTCGGCGGGGTTGCCCGACGAGCAGTCGGTGAGCTTGCCGGGCAGGCCGGCGCCCCCGAGTGCCGACTTGCGGACGGTGTTTCGGGCCTTCTGCGCGGCGACGCGGGCCCGGCGGGCGTCGACGGCCTTGCCGAGGACCAGCTTGGCTTCGCTGGGGTGCTCTTCGAGCCATTCGCCCAGGCCGCTGTAGGCCGACTTCTGCACCAGGCTGCGCATGGCGGTGTTGCCCAGCTTGGCCTTGGTCTGGCCTTCGAACTGCGGTGATTCCATGCGAACGCTCACCACCGCGGTGAGGCCCTCACGGATGTCATCGCCCTGCAGGTTGCCGTCGTCGGGTCGCAGCATCTTGCGATCTTTGGCGTAGGCGTTCACTGCCGAAGTCAGCGCCGAGCGGAACCCCTCGGTGTGCATGCCGCCCTCGATGGTGTTGATGCCGTTCGCGAAGCTGTGGATGCCGTCGGTGTTGAAGCCGGTGTTCCACTGGAAGGCGATCTCCACCTCGTCGCCGGCTTCGGCAGCGGTGAGAAAGCCGACTTCGTCGAACAGCGTCTCGGAGGTCTCGTTGAGGTGCCGTACGAAGTCGCGAATGCCGCCCGGATAGCAGTACTCGTGGCGGACCGGTTCGGGCCGGCGCTCGTCAGTGAAGCCGATACGCAGGCCAGCGTTCAAGAACGCCATCATCTGCAGCCGCTCGGTCAGCGTCTGGGCGCGGAACTCGACGTGATCGAACACGGTCGGGTCGGGCTTGAACGTGATGGTGGTGCCGGTGCTCTCGTCGGGTGAAGGACCGGTATCGGTCAGATCGCCGACGGGCTCGCCACCGTCACGGAACTGCAGCTTCCAGCGCCGGCCTTCGCGGTCGATGATCGCTTCGAGCTCAGACGACAAGGCGTTCACCACCGACACGCCGACGCCGTGCAGCCCGCCGGACACCTTGTAGCCGGCGCCGCCGAACTTGCCGCCGGCGTGGAGCACCGTGAGGACGACTTCGGCCGCCGACTTGTCGGGATACTGCGGATGGGCTTCGACAGGAATGCCGCGACCGTCGTCGGTCACGCTGCACGTGCCGTCGGCCCGCAAGGTCACCTCGATCGAGCTGCAGTGCCCTGCCATGGCTTCATCGACGGCGTTGTCGACCACCTCGTACACGAGGTGGTGCAGCCCGGCTGGACCGGTCGAACCGATGAACATGCCCGGTCGCTCACGCACTGGCTCGAGGCCTTCGAGCACGGTGATGGCATCGGCGTTGTAGTCGCCGACGACGGTGTTGCCGGGTACCTCTGCGCCATCCGCTCCTGCCGCTGAACTGGGTGCCAGGGCAGTGTCGGTCACGGCTCACCAGTCTACTGGAGAGTGAGCCTTTCTAGGCGCAGGATCAGCCGTTCGCCGAGTGCTAAAACCGCAGGTCAACAGCGCTTTTCTAAGTCAAGTCCCAGGTTGCACGCGCAAGCGGAGCTCAGCGATCGTCGCGGCACCCGATTCGGCGTTCAACGCGGCCAGAATCCGGCTGGAGTGATAGCGCAACTCTGTCGCCCAGGCAGGGTCGTCTACCACGACAGTCAGCCGGCCGGCGTCGAGCCTCTCGGGCTGTGAGTGGGCCGCTATCGCCTCCCCGACCGCCTCAGTCCAACGCTCGTTGAGGTCCATTGCGCGACCTCGAGAACCGAACCCGGCGGTCACCGCCCGAATCGAATCACTGATCGGCCGTGGCTCCCGGCCACCCGCTGTGCGACGGCGTCTCTTCATCGGGTCAACATGGTTGCACGCCCAACCTCACGGGGCGCGCGGACAGCTCAGACTCACCGCTCACTGCTCAGCGCTACGCGGGCACCACTTCGCCATCGCGAATGTTGACGTGGCTGTGTCCTTCGATCCCAGGCGGCACATGTCCGGTAGCCGAGGTCACCACGATCTGCGCCCCAGGAAGGCAGCCGACGAGCCGGAGGGCCCTGCCCTCATCAAGTTCGGAGAACACGTCGTCGAGCAAGACGACCGGCTCGACCTGGCTGATCTGGGCTATGCAGCGATGCTGCCCCAGCCTCAGCGCCAGGGCAATGCTGCGCTGCTCGCCTTGGGAAGCGTGCGTGCGTGCCGGCAGGCCATCGAGACAGACCGTCATGTCGTCGCGGTGCGGGCCCACGGTTGTCGTACCGCGCCGCAGGTCATCGCGCCGAGCCTGCGCCAACGCTTCAGCGAGCGTGTGATGGCGCCACTCGGCCGCGTAGGACAGACGCAGATCCGCGGCGGAACCCGCGAGCTGGTCGTAAGCGGCCCCCGACGGCGCCGTCAACGCCGAACACAGGGCCTCGCGCCGGCGCGCGATGATCTCCCCGGCGGTCGCGAGCTGCGCGTCCCACACATCGAGGGTCGTCATGGCCTCGGCGTCGGGACGGTGACCAGCCTGCTTCAGGAGATTGTTGCGCTGTCGCAGGATCCGCTCGAAATCAAGCCGCGTCGCTCGGTACTCGCGGTCGGTGACGGTCAGCACGCTGTCGAGCAGCTCGCGGCGCACCGACGGCGCGCCCGCTGCGATCGACAGGTCTGCGGGGCAGAACACCACGGTGCTGACGACCTCGGCAAGATCGCGCAGTGAGCGCACCCGCTGTCCGTTCACCTGGGCGCGAGACCGACCGCCTGCAGCAATCTCCATCTCCACCAGGTGCGCCCGGCGATCCCGCCGGACCTCGGCACGCACGAAGGCCCGCTCGCAGCCGGAGCGCACGAGCGTCTCCGCGCTCGCCCCGCGGAACGAGCCCGAACCGTCCAGCAGGGCGATTGCCTCGAGCAGATTGGTCTTGCCATGCCCGTTCGGACCGACCACGAGCGTCCGTTGCGCGTCGAGCGACAGCTTCGTCGCCCGGTGGTTGCGAAAGTTCTCGATGCTCAGCCAAGCAACGATCACGACACCCGCACGGGCATCAGCAGGTACAAGAACTCGCCCTGCCCAGGCGTCCGCAGCACCGCAGGCTTCAGCGCATCGAGCCGCACGAGCTCGACGGTGTCGCCGCCAGCCGCCTCGAGGCCTTCGATGAGGTAGTCGGGATTGAACGCCACGGTGGTGGGCTCTCCCTCGTAGGCAGCATCGATTTCTTCGCTCGCGCTGCCCACGTCTTGGCTGATCACCGTGAGCTCGATGCTGTCAGAACGCAACTCCATACGCAGGGGTGCATTCGTGTCGCGGGCCAGCAGCCGGAGCCGGCGGGCGCCGTCGAGCAACGCGCCGCGGTCTACCTCAAGGCGGTTGTCGTGAGAGTCGGGAATCAGCGGTTCGTAGCTGGGGAAATCGCCGGCGATGAGGCGGCAGGTCACTTGCGCCGAGGCGGAGTCGTCGGTGACCTCGAAGGTGACTTCCCGCTCCCCCAAGCGCATGGTGACGTCTTTGCTCGGGTCGAGGATCCGGCCCAGCTCTTCAAGCGCGCGTGAAGGCACGAGCACTTGCTGGTCCGGCTCAAGCACCTGTGCCTCGGGGAGATCTCGCAGGGCCAGGCGATAGGAATCGGTGGCTACCAATCGCAGACCATCGCCGCGGGCGGCCATGAGCACGCCGGTCAGGATCGGGCGGGCATCATCGGAGCTCGCCGCGCGAACGACCTGACGGAAGGCCTGCGCGAGGTCGACTGCAGGCACCGTGACATCATCTCCGGCGGGCTGGGGCAGGGTCGGGAAGTCAGCAGTCGGCAGAGTCCGCACGGAGAACTGCGCTCGTGCGCTCGTGATCTGGGCCTCGTCATCGGTCACCTGCAGATCGACCTCGCCCGGCGGCAGAGCACGCGCGATATCGGTCAGCAGTCGAGCCGGCACGACGGTCTCTCCGGGCGCCTCCACCGCTGTGCGCAGACGTGTGCGCACCGTCAGGTCGAGATCGGTACCAGTGACAGCGAGACCCTCCTCATCGGCACGCAGATGCAAGCCGGTCAGCACGAACAGGCCGCCGCCGCGCGCATTCACCCCTCGACTGGCCAAGGCCAGCTGTTCGACCAATGCGTCTCGTTCAATGCGCAATTTCACAGGCGGTTCTCCTTGGCCATACCGGACCGATGAGACGGACAATCCTCAAAGAGAAGGTTGATAGTCATTCAATAGTGGTTGTAGGGGCTGTGGATTGTGGATGACTGGCCGTTGTCGCAGATCAGCCCGACGAAGGCCGTCAACAGTCTTGCTTGCCGCGTCCACAGCTACACCCTCCATTTTCTCGCGTCGCCGACTCCGCGGTGGATAATCGCAACTTTTCCCGAGGTCTGTCGAGAGCTTTTCCACTCGTTGTCCACAGCGTGTGGAGATACCCTAGATCCAGCCGTCACCCGCGCAGCGGACAGCGGCTGCCGAATCAGCCTCAAGCGGCTCGGACGCGCGCAATCAGCTGGGCAACTTGGTCGTACACCTTGCGTTCCGCAGGCAGGAGGCTGCTGATCTTCTTGACGGCGTGCATCACTGTCGTGTGGTCGCGCCCGCCGAACACACTGGCGATGGCGGGGTAGCTCAGGTCGGTGAGTTCCCGCATGACGTACATGCTGATCTGGCGGGCCTTCACCAGGCCTTGCTGGCGGCCCTGGCTGGTCAGTTGGGTGACGTTGTAGCCGAACATGTCGACCGTCATCTGCAAGATCTGGTCCGTGGTGATCGGTCTCTCCTGTGGCTCTCGGACATCGCTGAGAATCTGCTGCGCCATTTCGAGGGTGACGGGATTGCGGGTGAGGCTGGCATAGGCAGTGACCCGCACCAGCGCCCCTTCGAGTTCTCGGATGTTGTTCGTGATGATGTGGGCGATGTGCTCGAGCACCTCGTCGGGCACGTGGCCGTGCTCGGTCTTCTTGCGCAGGATGGCCACCCGGGTCTCCAGATCGGGTGGCTGGATGTCGGTAATCAGGCCCCATTCGAACCGGCTGCGCAGTCGATCCGACAGCGTGGCGATGCTGCGGGGCGGGCGATCTGAAGAGATCACGATCTGGCGGCCCGCGACGTGCAGTGAGTTGAAGGTGTGGAACAGCTCCTCTTGCAGGCCTTCCTTGCCTTCCATGAACTGGATGTCATCGAGCAGCAGGACGTCGAGTTCGCGGTACCGCCGTTTGAACGCCGGTGTCGTATTCATGCGGATCGCCTCTATGAACTCCGAGAGGAACGTCTCGGTGGAGACGTACCGCACATGATGCTCCGGCAGCGTTGTGCGCAGAAAGTTCACTATGGCTTGGAGGAGATGGGTCTTTCCGAGCCCCGTGCCTCCGTGAATGAACAGGGGGTTGTAGGCAACGCCCGGCGTCTCGGCGACGGCGAGCGCCGCGGCCTGGGCGAACCGGTTGCTGCTGCCGGTGACGAAGCTCTCGAACGTGTACCGGGGGTTCGTGATATCGACGCCAGAGACCCGGCGTGACCCCACCGAGGCGTCGGACGACAGCGCCGGTGTGACCGGTGTGTCAGTAGCTGGAGGCGGCTGGGCAGCACCGGTCGCGGGATGCCATGCGTCAGGGTCGTCCTGAATCGAAGCGTCGACGTCGTCGTCCATGTCGTGCGTATCGGCGTCGGTGCCGTGGGCGCTGTCAAGATCGCTGAGTTCGGGGCGGGTCTCGATCTCATAGGTCTGCGGGCGCACGGGCAACTGCTCGAAGGCAGCGTGCAGCATGGGGATGTATCGCCGTTGGATGCGATCGCGGATCATGTTGCTTGGCGCGATCAGCACCGCAAGCTCGCCGTCGATGTGCAGCGCCTGCAGGTGACGGAAGTAGCCCAGCCAGAGCGCGTCGGACACGGTGATCCGCAGGATCTCGCGGCATTGCGACCACAGTTCGTCTGTGTTGGCGCGTGCGCTCACCGACGGCGCAGGCGCGGCCCTCGAAGCCGCATGAGAGGCCTCGAACGATTCCGGTGACTTCGAGATGCGATCTTGGTGGTGAGGCCCGTCTGCTGCGGCTTGCGCCTGCGGAGAACTCACCACGACAACCTCGTTCGCCTGCGGCCGTCGTGGGCTCGGGGAACGTGTTTGTTCGCCTGCGAGCCACCAAGCGGCATCCGGTGGTTGGAACCTATGGCTGCGCTCTCCCTGCTGCAACCGCGTCGTTGTGGGCTTCCGCCGTGCAGGAGTTGACGGGCGTTCGACGGTTCGCCGACAAGCGCAAAACGCCCGCATATCAAGCGGATGACATCGGCGTTTACGGCACAGCTGATGTCCATGTCAGCGGGTGACGTGCGCCTGTCGCGCGCGATTGCTCGCGGATGGGGCGTGCGGGGCGCGCGCGAATCGTTGGTCCTGAAGGTGCAAGCCGAGCGCGCCGAACGCCGGTGCCGCCCCGGACCAGCGCCCCTAGGCTGTCAGTGCTCTCGGGCCGAGGTCCGGGCACGCTCCGGTCGCCGCCCCGCATTTCGCGGAACTGCCCGCGGCCTGAACCTCTAGGAGGCTGCAGCGTGAAGCGCACGTACCAACCACACAACCGCAGACGGGCACGTCGGCACGGCTTCCGCCATCGCATGTCCACCCGCTCAGGCCGGGCAATTGTGAATGCCCGCCGACGCAAGGGCCGGCAACGGCTGAGCGCCTGATCGATTCGTGCCGCAGCAGGGCCGACTTCGCAGCACTGCGCCGCGGTCGTCGCTTCAACAGCGACCTGCTGTGGATGGCCTTTGCGGCCGACCGCGGCTTGCAGCGGCCGCGTGTGGCGTTCGCACTCAGCCGCCATCGGGGAACAGCAGTGATGCGCAATCGGATTCGCAGGCGTCTGCGAGCGCTCTTGCGCGAGTTCGCGGGCGACTTGGTGCCCGGGCGCTACCTCTTCGGCATTCGCGCAGCGGCATCGACGGTGGCCTATCGACGAGCTCGGGCCGAGCTGGTGGAGCTGCTGTCGGCGGCGGGGGCGCTGAACAGCCCGTCGAGCCCGTCGAAATGAGGTCTGGGTCCATCGGAGGGGCACTGATCGCCGCGGTCAAGCTGTATCGAGCGCTCCCCCGCTCGCGGTTGCCGTCGTGCCGGTTTGACCCGACGTGTTCGCAGTACGCACTGGACGCCCTACGCACGTGGGGCGCGGCGCGCGGAAGCTGGCTGGCCCTGCGGCGCATCTGCCGCTGCCATCCCTGGGGCGGTTGGGGCTACGACCCGGTTCCACAGCGCAGCGATCAGGTTCACAGGGCCGGGCATGCACTCGCCGCGACTGAACCAGGGATGGGCTGATGTTCGATTGGGCTGATCCGATATTTGACGGCATCGCCGCCGTGATGGCGTGGTTCTACTCGCTGCTGCCCGACTACACGTTCGCCATTTGCATGCTGACTCTGGCAATCATGCTGGTGTTCACCCCGCTCACACTGCGGGGCGCCAAGTCGATGACCAAGATGCAGGCCCTGCAGCCGGAGATGGCGCAGCTGCGCAAGCGACACTCCGGCGACCGTCAAGCGCTCAACGAAGAAATGATGAAGCTGTACCAGTCCCATGGGGTGAGCCCCTTGGGCGGCTGCTTGCCGAACCTGGTCCAGATTCCGATCTTCATCGTGCTGTACCGCGTTATCTGGAATCTGCGCATTCCCGAAGACAATCCGGTCGACAACCCGTTTCCCAGGAACCTGAGTTCTGATTCGGCGATGTACCAAGACATCGTCGCTGCCGACGGCGAGATGCGGTCCTTGGGGATGGACCTGTCGGAGGCGGCGAAGGACGTTATCCAAGCTGACTTCGTCGAGGGGTTGCCGTATCTGGGACTCGTCGCGGTCACTTTCGTGCTGGCCTGGCTCCAGCAACGCCAGATGGCGAGGCGGCGTGGCAATTCGGCCATGCCGAATCGTCAGATGGAAATCATGATGAAGTACCTGCCCTTCATGCTGCCGGTCTTCAGCTTCTTCGTGCCCGCAGCACTGGTGCCCTACTTCATCGTGTCCAGCATTTACCGGATGCTGACCCAGGCCTTCATCCACGCCACGATGAAGCCGCCGAAACCGCTGGTGGAGAGCGATTCCGCCGCCGCCGTCATCGAAGCCGAGACAGTCCCAGAGCCTGAGCCCGAGGCGCCGCGGCAGGTGCCGAATCAGCGTTCGCGCAAGGCACTCGACGCCGAAGCGGCGCGCCGGGCTGAGCGTGAGCGCCGCAGCGCGGAGCGTCGGGCAGACTCACGAAACCCCGCGAGCGAACCTGCCGCGCAGCCGGCCCCGAGCGAGCCTGTCGAACCGCCAGCAGTCCGCCGCACACGCTCGTCGGATGAACGAGTGGCCGACGCTCGCAAGAGCACGCGTCGTGGCGCGAAATCGTCGAGTCGGGATCAGGCCGGGGGGCGAGGTCGCAAGCGCAGGCGTGCCGAACCGGAGCCAGAGACCAAGCCCATCCAGAGTCGCCGCACCTCAGGAGACGGCCGAACTCGCAATCGCCGCAAGCGATGAACGTGCCGGCGACTGCTGCGGGGATCTAGGCGCTGCGTCATGGAATGGATCGTGGTAACCGGCCACACCGTCACCGAAGCACGGGATCGTGCCCTCGATGCGCTGTCGGTGGCGGCCGAAGATGCTGACATCGAGGTCCTCGCGGAGCCAGCCCGTTCCCTCTGGGGGCTGCGGCACCACCCTGCTCGCGTGCGAGTGCGGGTGCGTCCAACCGGTCCGCCGCCGCGAGTGGGCGACCAGCGACGAGATCGTCGACGTTCCCGCCGGCGATCCGGTGGCGGGCAGCGCAAGGGGCAGCGAGGCAAGGGCGGAGGCCAGGGCCAGAACCGAGGCGGCCGGTCCGGCCGTCGTCGCTCCCGGTCTTCGGGACGCGCCGGCGCACCAAAGCCGTCGGGTTCGACTTCCTGAACTGGATGCTCCGGCGGGGCTAGTGGCCTCAAACGGCCGGCTCGTGCCGCCGTTCGGTGATAACCACCTTGATCCTCTTGGTCGGCGACATCGACGGGAACGGATTGATCTTCAGCTTGCGATTGGGCTTTTTCAGCTCGAAGGTGAAGTGGTGAGCCAGTAACAGAACACTGCAGATGAGCTGCAGCTCGACGAGCCGTTGGCCCATGCAATTGTGGGTGCCCAACCCGAACGGTGCATAGCCCGGTGAACGATGCTCACCACGCGCTGGCAGGTAGCGGTCGATGTCGAAGGTGTGAGGATCGGGAAAGACCTCGTCCAGGTAGTGCGCGGCTGTGGTGGCGACAAAAACTCGTGCACCGATGGGAAGTTCATAGTCTTCGACCACGCATGAGTTCATCACCGTGCGGATCGAACCTGGAATCGTTGGATACAGTCGAAGACACTCTTTCAAGAAGCGCTGGGTGACGTCGATGCTGTCGGAGTCCAGCAGATCCCACCTCGGCTCGCCATGTCCGAATACGGCGTCGGCTTCCGCCTGGATTTGACGGTAGATGTCGGGGTGCGTCATGAGGGAGTGCAAGATAAAGCCGAGTTCATCGCCCACATACATCGCGGCGAGTACTGGTGCTGACAACGCGAACTTCAGATTTGATTCCGGCAGGAACACCGGATCGCTGTTGTGAAGCGCGAGCAGATCATCTGCGTGATCTCGCGGGCATCCGGTGCGCTGGCCTGACGTA
Organism: Acidimicrobiales bacterium; assembly: GCA_965231925.1. Lineage (GTDB taxonomy): Bacteria > Actinomycetota > Acidimicrobiia > Acidimicrobiales > Poriferisodalaceae > Poriferisodalis. The sequence continues at coordinate 4,628,591 of OZ246894.1, read as the reverse complement.
TGGGAACGCTGGATCCGGTCGACCACTTTGACGACGGATTTCGCTTTCCGTCTCATCCCGGGTGTATGCAGTAGGAACTTGGGCAATACTCTCGCCACATGTGTGCTCAATGCACGCTGCTTATAGGCGATGATGTCGTCGACAACGTCTTGCGAGTCGACGTTGACCAGCAACGGCGAGAGCTGGGCATTGGAAAAATGGTGACACATATGCACAAGCTTGAACGCGTCACCCTCATGCCAGCTTGAAATATAGGCCATTGCGTCGGCGTGTACTTTGTCCAATTGGCGCTCAAGACTTGCCCGGGAATAGCTAGAGCGTAAGGCTTTACGCATACGAAAATGTTCAGCGCCATCTAGTGCCGGCAGCAGGCCAGATGCATGATATGCCGCCTCGATACCCCGGAAATAATCGCGTGAACGCATGTACATCCGGCCGTAACGATGGACCCATCGATTAGTCTTGGGGCCCGCCAAGACATACATGTCCGGGAGCATTCCGAAGGGCAGTTTGATGTGGAATATGGGCCCGAGGCGTTGTTGGAGATCAGCAAAGTAAGCGGGCAGGTTGCCTCGAAGGGCATGGCGATTAAATATCATTCGCCGCAGCGGCACGACTGGAATTTTCTTAGTGAACGCGGCGTGTCGAAGCGACGGGCCGGCAAGATTGTGCTCAACCGCGTTGGCGATGGCCTGACCGATCAGATCCATCTGGCGGAGGAGCTGGATCCGGTCTTCGGCTTCATCATCAAGGTCGAAGATGAAGCGTAAGACATCGCAAGTATTGGCGAGACCGATGATAATGACGTCTCGCGGACTTGGGATTGCGCCGCCGAATATTGATTTGCCGATGCGAGTCTTGATAAATCCGACAGCGGTGTCGTTGCCACCGTCATTGATGTAATCGCTGTGTCGTACAGCCGTAGACAGCGTCCAGAAGTTGCCATCGTGGTACTCGAGCACACCGGTATTGGTCAGCCGATCCAATGTCAGATCAATCATCATCTCTGCATTGGGTGCCAGCCGCTCGACCCAATACTGGGCGTCCTTCGGATCACCCTCAGCACTGATGTGGTGGAGCGCGAAGTCCAGCGCAGGGTCACCGGTGGGCGTCTTGTCCAGCAGGATCAACTGCTCCATATCGGTGTCGACGCGAGCTTGTAGAGACAATTCCGCGAGTGCGGCACCCGCTATGGCACAGTTCAGATGCCAACCAGGAACTTGATGGAAGTAGCCGCTCTCCTCATTGAGGAGCATCAAAATGAGTTCTTCGGGAAGGCTGAGCGGCGGCACGACGGTCGTCACCGTCGAATCGACTGTCGCGCTAGACATCTCGGGGAGAGGGTTCTGGGGCATACGTGTCGCTCGCGATGTCGGCAAGGGTACAGCCTCCCGGTTCGGCGAACGCATTGAAACAGTTATCCTGCCGGAGCCCAAAGCTACTGAGGAAGACACGACCGTTGGCTTCGGGTGAGGTGAGTGGAGCCGTGCCGACCGGACCGAAAGGGCTGACGAACAATAGTTCGCTACCACTGTTTCCCGAGGGTTGGTACTTCTTGACGACTCGGCGCGCGGTCCAGCGGTCGAAGCTCATTTCCAAGACGTGGATGGGCGAGAACATTGTCATCTGGTGCGACGAGCGTGGCCAGATCTGCGTGGCTGAGTCACTGTGTCCTCACTTGGGGTCACAGCTGGGTCCGGCCGCTGGGGGTCGAGTCGTCGATGGTCGACTCGTCTGTCCCTTTCATGGCTTTGAATACGACGCCGATGGGCACTGTGTCGCCACCCCGTCGGCGGCCCCTGCCCGCTCTGCAATATTGAGCGTGTTCGAGACGAGCGAGATCAACGGGATGCTGTTCGCGTGGTGGGGTCGGAACGGGCGCCCGCCGCAATGGCAGCTTCCCGACGCGCCGTCCGCAGGCGCTGGGTGGAGCGATATCGAGGTCCGGACGCTGCAGTTCCCCGGCCATCCCCAGGAGACGAGCGAGAACTCCGTCGACATTGCGCACCTGAGTTATATCCACGGCTACGGCAACGTGACGAACGAGACGCCAGTGACGATCAAGGGCCCGTATCTCGAGAGCCGATTCGGGTTCTCGACCGACCGCAAGATCGCCAAGGTTGTCGGGATGCACCTCGAGGTGGAGGCAGTTGCGACCCTCAGTGGGCTGGGCTACTCGTATGTCGAATTCACCGAACTCACGATTGGCATGGATGCCCGGCTGTGGGTATTGGCCACACCGGTCGACGGCAGACTGATCGATTTGTCCATCGTTTCGCAGGTTCGTGAGATACGAAATCCGAAGCGTCCCATCGCCGGCTTGGCCTTCCTGCCGCGGCAAATGCGAGCACCCGTCATGAACAAGATCGTTTCGAGCCTGCAGGTTCACGATGTCAAGCAGGATGTAGTCATCTGGAGCCGCAAGCAGTACGTGCCGCGACCGCGACTGGTTCGCACCGACGGCGAAGTGATGAAGTACCGAGCGTATTGCGCCCAGTTCTACCCGGAACCGGGTGTGTGCCAGTCGACGGCTCGGTGAGAATGGTCCGATCAGAGGAGAGGTAGATGACAGGCGAGACAACGACAGAAGAACAGCAAACCATGGTGCAGGAGTTCCTGGACGGCTTGGTCGCCGCATTCGGCATCGACGCCAAGGCTGTGCCGGTCGCCGCAGATGACGACAGCTTCGAGATCAATCTCGAAGGCGAGAACGAGGCGCTGGGCCTGCTCATCGGCCCGCGCGGCCGTCATGTGGTTGCGCTGCAGGAGGTCGCGAAGACCATGCTCCAGCGCAGGCTGCCGGGTATTCGCCGTGCGCGGGTCCGGGTGGATGTCGGTGGCTACCGGCAGCGACGCCGAGAGGCGCTCGAGGCATACGTTCGTGAGCTCGCCGGAGCCGTGCTCGAACGTGGGACCGAACGCGGGCTCGAGCCGATGAATGCGGCCGATCGCAAGGTAGTGCACGACACCATCAACGAGATCGAGGGTGTTGACACCATCTCGGTGGGTGACGAACCGCGACGGCGAGTGGTGTTGGTGCCCTCCAGCCCGGCCGACGAGGAATAGTCGCGCGCCGGGATCAATACAGTGGGCGTTTCCGGATCTGCTTCCACGTTCGGGGGTACGCCGAATCTCGTGTTGCCAGGCGCACGAGTTCCGCGAACGTTGGTGCGTGACCGGTCATGCGCACCAAGCGGATGCCGATCCGTGCAAGAGGCTCCGCCGGCCAGCGCGTCTCGTCGCTGCCGGGTGGCTCGCTGACGATGAGCCTGCCGCCAGGTTTCAGTAGGCCGACACTGCATTCTGCGACTGCAGCCGGGGGACCGAATGCCCGGCTGACCACACCGTCGTAGGTGTGACGATGCTCGGGGAGGCGAGCGAGCTCAGCGGCATCTCCGAGCGCAATTGCGACGCGATTCTCGAGTCTGAGGTCCTGAACAGCGGTTTTGAGGAAATCTGTCCGCCGCCGCGACCGATCCAGTAGCACGAATTCCACATCGGGTCGCCCGAGGGCCATTATCAGTCCCGGCACTCCCCCGCCGCTGCCGAGATCGCACCAGCGTTGCCCGGGCATTGGATGAGCGGCATCGTCGTGGGCTCGCGCATGGGAAACATGGGTCAGGAGCTCTCCCGGGCCGAGAAAGCCCTGGCGCTGGCTGTGGCCAAGCACGGTGAGCAGGCCGTCATCCGCTGTTGACATGGCGCGATCCACCGTATCTCACGTGTTTCACGTGAAACATTGCAAAAACGGATCTCCTGGCGGCTGGTGACTGCCGTAGCCTGAACTTCAATTGGCGATCTTCAGTCGGCAGTGAACGGAGGCCGCATGGGCCGCATCATCGCGGTGACGAATCAGAAGGGCGGTGTCGGCAAGACGACGACAGCCGTCAATCTGTGTGCGGCACTCGCCGACTCCGGGCAGAAGACCTTGCTCGTCGACATGGACCCGCAAGGCAACGCAGCAACGGGAGCTGGCATCGACCCGCGAGCCTTCGAAGTCTCGATGTACCAGGTACTGCTCGGTTCGGCCGAGATCACCGACTGCATCCGGCCGACGGACGTCGAGAACTTTGCCGTTGCACCTGCACGATTGGAGATGTCTGGCGCAGAGATCGAACTCGTGACCGCCTTCAGTCGCGAGTTGAAGCTCCGGCATGCGCTCGCCCCGATCGCTGACGACTATGACTACATCTTCATCGACTGCCCGCCGTCGCTCGGCTTGCTGACCGTCAATGCGCTCAGCGCGGCGGTTGAGATCTTGGTGCCGGTCCAGTGCGAGTACTACGCACTCGAGGGTCTCGGCCAGCTCTTGCACAATGTGGAAATGGTGCGCGAAGGCCTGAATCCTGCTCTTGTCATCACGGCCATCGTCATGGTCATGCACGATGCCAGGACTCGGCTCGCCGCTGAAGTGGTCGCTGATGTGCGGCGGCACTTCGGCGAACGTGTGTGCCGGGTGGTGATCCCGCGAACCGTGCGTCTGTCTGAAGCCCCCAGCGTGGGTCAGCCGGTGACGGTGTACGCACCGAACAGCCGCGGCGCCGTGGCGTACCAGGAGCTCGCCCGGGAGATCCATGAGCGCGGCGATCCACACCCGCCTACGCAACCTCAGGAGGCGACGAACCACGCTGCAGCGGGGGAGTTCGCCACGCCGCAGAGCTTCGAAGGAGCAGCAACATGAAAGCTCAGCGAGGACTCGGACGGGGACTCGGTGCACTGATTCCCACCGGCCAATCGGCCTACCGCGAAGTGCCCCTGTCGGCAGTCGAAGTCAATCCGTTGCAGCCCCGGCAGCACTTCGATGCTGCGGCGCTCGCGGCTCTCGCAGATTCGATTCGCCAGATCGGGGTGTTGCAGCCGATCGTCGTACGCGAGACGGGCATTGTCGGGCAATTCGAGATCATTGCTGGCGAGCGCCGCTGGCGAGCGGCGCGCAGCGCCGGGTTGGACACGATTCCGGTCGTCGTTCGAGCTGTCGATGACGAGTCGAGCCTTACTCACGCCCTCATCGAGAACGTTCATCGGGCAGATCTCAACCCGCTGGAGGAAGCGGCGGCGTACCGCCAACTGATCGATGATTTCGGCGTCACCCATGATGAACTGGGACGCCGCATGGGCCGCAGCCGAGCGGCGGTCACCAACGCGCTGCGCCTTCTGTCATTGCCACTGACGGTGCAGCGCTATCTCATGGACGGAGAGCTCTCGGCCGGCCACGCCCGTGCGCTGCTCGGCTGTGATGATCTCATCGAGCTCGAAGTGCTGGCCGAGCGAGCTGTGGACGAAGGATGGTCGGTTCGCACGGTCGAGGATGCGGTTCGGTCCCTCAGTGTCGAACCCGAGACCGAGCCGTCACCGGCGCAACCGAGCGATGAGGTCGCCGATACGCCGCCTGCCGGCACAGATCGTCCAGCAGCGGTGTTGGAAGTCGAATCCGCCCTCGCCGATGTCCTGGCGACCTCGGTCGAGGTGCAGATCGGGCGTCGCGGGGGACAGATTGTCATCAGATTTGCCGATATGGATGATCTTGGTCGGCTCTACGGGGCGCTGAGCACCAACATTCAAGTGCCAGTCGAAGGCTGAGCGCCGCGCGCGCAAGAGTTTAAACTTTGCGTCCAACAAGCCCGACAGCCGGTGTTCGTAGTCTCAATCTGAACTTGTTGTCCACTAACTGTGGATAACTTGGGGAGAAGCACGCAATTGCTGGAACCGCTGGTCAGGCAGCGGGTTCGTCGGCGAGCAGGTCGCGTGTCGAGACGGCGACCACGTCGGCCACCTCCCGGCTGCGCGCCAGCAGAGCGTCAATGCGCTCAAACCGGCACAGCACCGCAGGCATGGCGCTCTCGCGCAACATCGGCAGCCCCATGCCGTTGGTCGGGATGGTACCGAACATTGGTTCGAGCCTGTCGGCAATATCAGCTGCGAGCTTGCGTCCTGCGCGGCTCACAAAGTGACGACCCTGGAAGTAGCTGATCGACGGCGCGGCGGGCTTCACCTCGAAGCCGACGTAGACGGCTGCGCCGAAGCGGTTGACCTGCGCGGCTTGCGTCGACCAGTCCGGATGATGAACGGTGAGCACCTCGGCGCCATTGCGTCCGATCTCGCGCCGCACCGAGGCGGTGACGGGTTCGAGTCCGCCGGCTTCACCCACCGCGATGCGATGTCCGGCCAGCTGCCCGCTTGCGGATTCGAGACGCTGGCGTTCGGTGATGTGGGCAACCACCGACGCGTCACCGAGCGGTCGCACCAACCGCTGCAGCGTCGCCACGGTGCGGCCGCCGCAGACACCGTCACCGCCGAGGCCCACGTTCACCTGAAAGTCGGCGAGTGCCGCCGCGGTGAGCGGACCCCAGATCCCGTCGATGCGGCCGACGGAGAAACCCAAGGTGCTGAGCATCCGTTGGACCTCGGCGACGTCGTCACCCCGAAGATTCGGTGTGCGCAAGTACAGCAGGCGGTCGCCCAGCCGCTGCCCTGCCTCGATCAGCAGCGACCAGGTCTCGGGACCGCAGATGCCGTCGACATCGATCGATCGCTGCGCTTGGAATGACGTGACGGCTTCGGCGGTCGCCGAGTCGAAGAGTCCGGTGATGGGGCCATGCCAATGGCTCGTTGCGCTCAGGCGGTGCTGCAGGTCTCGAACGTGCGGGCCTGCCGCGCCGATGCCGAACGGCCGGATCAGAGGAATTCGCCGATCTCAGCGAGCAGGGCGCTCTTTGGCTTCGCGCCGACGAGGCGTTTCGCCGGTTCGCCGTCTTGGAACATGATGAGCGTGGGAATGCTCATCACCTGGTAGCGCATAGCCAAGTCGGGACTCTCGTCGACGTTGACCTTCGCGATGCGGATGTTGTCGTGCTCAGAGGCGATCTCCTCAAGAATGGGGGCGATCATCTTGCACGGTCCGCACCACTCGGCCCAGAAATCCACCAGCACCGGGTTGTCAGCACTTCCGACGGTCTCGTCGAACGTGCTGTCATCCAAGGTGGAAATGCCTTCGGCCATCGCTGGCTCCTCATCTCGTGGTTGTCGCGAGGTTACCGCTGCGATCTCGCCCGATGGCGGCTCAGCGTGTGGGGGCCTCAGTGGCCCTGGGCCTCGAGCCATCGCTCGGCGTCAATGGCGGCCTGGCAGCCTGAGCCGGCGGCTGTCACTGCTTGGCGGTAGTAGTCGTCTTGCACATCGCCGCAAGCGAAGACACCCTCGATGTTTGTACGGGCGCTGCCGGCATCGGTCATGAGATAACCATTGGGCTTGCGATCGAGCCAGTCGGCGAACAGCTCCGTGTTCGGTCGGTGGCCGATCGCGATGAACAGGCCGGTCACGTCCAGCGCCGAACGCTCCTGGGTCTGGGTGTCGATGAGCATGACGCCTTCGAGCTTGTCGTCACCCCGGATCTCCACCACCTGTCGATTCCACAGGAATTCGATTCGGTCGTTGGCGAGTGCGCGGTCCTGCATGATCTTGGAGGCCCGCAACTGGTCGCGCCGATGCACGACGTACACCTTGGAGGCGAATCGAGTCAAGAACATGGCCTCCTCGAGTGCGCTGTCGCCACCTCCGACCACTGCGATTTCCTGGCCTCGGAAGAAGAAACCGTCACAGGTGGCACACGTCGACACCCCGTGGCCGATCAAGCGCTCCTCGTCGGGCAGCCCCAGCATCAGGCTCTGCGCGCCGGTCGAGACGATGACAGTTCGGCTCCGGTAGCACTCGTCGCCGACCCAGATTAAGAACGGTCGTTCGCTAAAATCAACGCTCGTGGCCTTGGCAGTCACAAATTCGGCACCGAAGCGCTCCGCTTGGGCGCGGAAGTTGACCATGAGATCGGGACCCATGACGCCGTCGGGGAATCCGGGGTAGTTCTCGACGTCGGTGGTCAGCATGAGCTGGCCTCCAGGCTGATCGCTTGTGGAGGAGGGCTCGCCTTCGATGACGAGGGGCGCCAGGTTCGCCCGTGCGGTGTAGATGGCAGCAGTAAGACCGGCCGGACCGCTCCCGACGATGATGACGTCGCGGGGCTCAGTGCCGCATGGGGCGGCATCGTTGGGCTCAGTGCCGCATGGGGCGGCATCGTTGGACCCAGTGCCGCCGGAGCCGTTCATGTCCCGCTCGCGGTACGCGGGCGACGCTTGGACCACGCCCATGCTCCGGCACCGCCGAACACGCCTGCCGCAATCAGGTGCGCCGACCACACGTCACCGGGCACCGCGATGTCGAGTGCCCGGATGGCGGCAATGGCGATGAGCACCACGACAGCGACGGCTGCGGTCATGATGACGAGGCCGTACACGACGGCGCGAGCGGCGGTGAGCAGCGGTCCGGTCGTGCGTGCGCGGACGGCCTCGACTAAGTCGACGAAGCGAGCGACCGCTGCATCGACGTTGTCGTCAGCTCCCTCGGGTGGATTCTCGGGCGGACGGCGTCGCCCCCGCTTCATAATCATCGGCGGAAGCCTACGAGACAGGGCCATCCCGCAGCGAAGGCGACGGGCGGCGCAGCCCTCAGAGGCTGAGCCCCGGGCCCAAGCGGCCCGTGAGCGAAGCGAACAAGAGCGGGAAGCACAGCGCGAAGCCGTGGCCCGAGCGGCCCGTGAGCGACAGCGAACAAGAGCGGAAAATGACTGGTGCGCCAGCGGGAAGGTTCACCTGTCCGCGCATCTTCTCAGGGCGTCTCGGCATCTGTGCTGGGTGGTGCTTCGACGGTGCCGCCGAGCGTGGTGCTGACTTCAATCCGCGAAACGGTCACCCGGTGGCCGCCGTTGGGCAGTTCGTTGCCGAGATCGGTGATCCACACGAGCACGGCGGCGGCGTCGGTGGTTGGCACATCCAGCATTGTCGATCCGGTGATGTCCTGCGCGATAGCGACAGGGCTGCCCCAGTCGATCAACGTGCGATTGCGCTCGCGAGATGCGTACAGCTCGAAGGCCCACCCCACGGTGGGAGAATCGATCACGAGGCGATCCACCGGTTGGGGCTCGTCGCCGCCGAGCCCGACGATGAGCCCAACACCGTCCTTGAGCCCGCCGAAATCGCGGGTGTTGTAGCGCGCCGTGCTCCACCCGGTCGTCGGGTCGCCGTCGTTGATGAAGATGAGGCGTTCGGGATGCTCGACGCGGTCGTCACCAGCGGGATCGAAGTCGGTGATGGACTCGAGCAGGAGCGGCGCGCGACGAACCTGGGTTGTCGTCGGCGCCGGCGGCGTGGTCGGCGTGGCGCGTGGCGCGGTGGTCGCGATAGCAGGCGGATCCACCGTGACCAGCGTCGGGGTCCCCGTGACGGGGGCGGGCGCCTCGATGTCGGGCGGCGCACCGGTTTCGGGTTCAGACGGCTGCTCGATGACCAGTGCGACGCCGACCAGCGTTGCGGCTGCGGCCAGCAAGACGCCGACTGGCGCCAACCAGTGCCCTTCGGCTTGCCATACCGACCTGCGATCGGGGCGTTCGCCGTTGGTTGCCGGCAACTCGTCCACGACAGAACGCAACGCGAGCAGCATCGACGGGACATCGGGCCAGGGATCAGACGCGCTGATGGCCCGCGCCAGCACTGGTGCGACGACATCGGGCACAACGTGATCGAGCTCCCAAGTCCCATCAGGCCGGCGCTTGGGCGCAGCTCCGGCGAGGAGCCGGTGCGCGAGCACAGCGATCGACGCCAGGTCGGCTCGCCGTGTGGCGGGAATCGTGACGGCGTCGTCGGTCGGCGGGCCGTTAAGAATGACCCATCCCACTTCGGCTCGCCACCCGATGTAGTCGGCGTCGACCCCTCCGTGAGCAAAGCCCGCGCTGTGCAGGACCGCCAGCGCCTCGGTGACCGCGATGACGATGCGGATTGCCTCGGTCGCAGCGAGTCGCCTGGTGTCGGGACCCGCCGAGGTGATCTCGTCGACGAGCATCCTCGTGGGCAGCTGTTCGGTGACGATCGCGAAATGGTTCGCGTCGTCGTAGGTGTCGAGGATGTGGAGCAGGCCGTGGTGCTCCACCCGCGCGAGTGCCTTGGCCTGCAGGCGCAGCCGATGACCGATCTCGCTGTCAGCCGTCGCGCGGCGGATGGTGACGGGCCGATTGAGCGTGCGATCCAGACCGAACCACGTCTCGACGGCACCTGGTTGCAGCAGCTCGCGCCGCTCGTACCGGTCGTTCGAGACTGTGCTGGTGTTGTCTGTGCTGCTCACTCCTGTGGCGGCGCTGCCAAGGGGTTCACCTATCCGCGCTCCTGTGTGACATAGACGACCCCGATCGTGCCGACACCCGCATGTGCTCCGACCACCGGCCCGATCAGCATCACCTTGGGCTCGCTGACGGTGAGCGGAGCGATCCGCGCCACGAAGTCGTCTACGTCGTCACAGTCGGCGTGCATCACCGCGATCTGGGAGATATTCGAGCTCTCGGCGTCGACCAGGTTGACGAGGTGCGAGAGCGCTCGGCTGCGCGTGCGCTGCTTGCCCGCCGGTTCGACGCGGCCGTCGGTGACCGTGATCAACGGCTTGATCGACAGCACCGAGCCGAGCAGTGATTGCGCTGCGCCGATGCGGCCGCCCTTGCGCAGATTCTCCAGCGTGTCCAGCGCTGCGTGGACGCGGACGCGTTCCGAGGTCTCTTGTGTGGCGTCGGCGACCTCGGAACCGCTGGCGCCGCCGGCCGCGAGCTCAGCGGCTGCGATGACCAGCAAGCCGAGGCCTGCGCTGACGGTACGGCTGTCGACCACATGGCACGTGAGGCCCTCTGGCGGTTGAGATGCCGCCTGTTGCGCCGCTTCGATCGTTGCAGAGAGATCGCCGCTCAGCGTGATGACGACCACTTCGCTCGCGCCGGCGTCAGCGGCCCGCTGGTATGCCTCGGCAAACGCACCGGGGGAGGGAGCGGCCGTAGACGGCAGCTCGTCGCTGGTGCGACTGCGTTTCCAGAAGTCGGCCGTGCTCAGCTCGACGCGATCAGTGAACGACTGCATGCCGAAACGGATCTCCAGCGGCACCACCGTGACGCCGAGATCTGCGGTGACTTCCTCGCTGAGATCGCATGAACTGTCGGTGATGATGTGCACGGGGGCTTGCGCTGTCATCGCGGCGGCCCTCCCTCGTTGTCGTCGGTGGGGGACTGGGACTGGTCTGAGCTGGTGTCGGTGATGCTGTCGGTGTCTGCGTGAGCGTCGTCGGGCGGGTGCTGTCGGTGCTGTCCCATGACGCCGGACAAATGCGAAGTTAGCGCTCGTGCGGCGGGCAGCCGCAGCGCCAGACCACAGCCGACGTGAAGCCCCGCCATGGTGAACCCGGCGATCACAACTCGCAGCACTGACGGCAGCGGCGCCAGCACGAGCGTCACCGGCAATCCGACGACGAAAGCCACGGCGGCCGGCACCATGTGGCGGGCGAGAGCGCCGCCGAACAGCCGCTGCGCGGGCCAGTCGGCCTGTCGCGGCAGACCCGTTCTGGAGGGTCGGTGCCGCAGGACCGCTCGACGCAGCAACGCCAGTTCCACCCACGCACCCACTGCGGCGCCCAGTGCCAGACCCACCGCGCCCAGGCGGGCGGGCAATGCGGGTTCGGAGCGGATCTTTGCGTCCAGCAACGACCAGGTGGACTCCAGCGAGAGCAATTCGATATCGCCGAATCCGGTGAGGGCGCCTTCCACGATGAGCACCCGGTCCAGCGGCAGCATCAGCGCCGCGCCGATGACCAATGAGACGGTCAGCCGGATGGCTGCGATCGAAGCGGCGGTGCGAGTGTCACGCGCGGCGAAGAGGACGTTCTGGCACAGCCGCGATGCCACGAGCGGTACCAACCCAAGCGAGTAGGCGCCGAGCACCAGCGCGATCAAGGTGATGTCGTCATCCGCGATGGCGTTGCGCAGCCCAGCGAGATTGAACACCGAGTCGGTCAGCGGGCCGCCGGCGGCAAAGTAGATCGCCATCACGCCCGACACGCCGAAGGCGGTCGCGCACAGGCGCTCCGACGTGCGCTGCGCAACCTCGGCGGGGTCGCGGATGCGGCTCAGCTCGGTCAGCTCGGCCGCGGCGATGCTGGTGCCGATCAGGCTCAGCGGCAGCAGGTACAGCGTCTGCGCGGCGGCCATCGCTGCCGCCGCTCCCACGCTGAGCAGCGAGGCCAGCGCGAGATCTAGGAAGGCGGAGATCTGCAGCACCCCGCGCCCGGCCACCGCGGGTCCGAACCGCTTGATGACCCCTGCTGCCTGCGGTTCTCGCCAACCGAAGTTCAGTGCGATCCACCGATCCGCCCGCCAGACACCGCGTAGCTGCACGAGTACCTGGGCCGCTGCACCGGCGGTCACGCCCCAGGCCAACGCGGTCGCGCGGCCGGTGCCAGCGACCCCCCACGCGAGCACGCCGACGAGCACGGCGATCTGAGTGGCATTCCATACCACCGGTGCCACATAGGACAGGAAGAAGCGCCGGTGGCTGTTGAGCACGCCCAGACACCAGGCACTCAGCACGGCGAGTGCGGTACCGCACACCGTGATGCGCACGAGCGTCACGGTCAGCTCGAATCGCTCGCCCACGAATCCCCAGGCGATGAGCCGCACCAGGGGTCGTGCGGCAAAGATGCTGATCAGCGCTGCGGTCGCGGTGATCGCGACCAGGAACGTGGCGATCGCGCCGGCCAGCCGACCAGCGGCACGCTCATCGCGCTCGGCCAGCGAGCTGTACGCGGGCACGAATGCCCCCGAGAGCGCACCCTCCCCCAAGAGGTTCTGCAGGAAGTTCGGGATGCGCATCGCCGCAGCGAAGGCATCGCCGATGGTGCCGATTCCGAGGACGTTGGTGACAAGCGCCGTGCGTGCGAGACCTGCCAATCGTGAGGCGCCGATTCCTGCGGCTGCTGCCGCGGCGCCCTGCTGGCGGGGCATCTGGTTCGCTTGGCCGCTGCCGCCCGATCAGCCGGCGAGCCGCAGTTCCACCTGCTGGCGGGCCTCGTCCTCGGTGACGTCCATGCTGATGGACAGCTCCGAGACGAGAATCTGCCGAGACTTCTCCAGCATCGACTTCTCGCCGGCCGAGAGGCCCTTGGCGTTCTCACGCAGCGCGAGGTTTCGCACTACCTCCGCGACTTGGTAGATGTCGCCCGACTTCAGCTTCTCTTGGTGATTCTTGAAGCGGCGGCTCCAGTTGGCGGGCTCGCGGACATCTTTCTTGGCGAGCAACTCGAAGAGATCTTCGACGTCGTCGGTGTCGATCGGCGGTCGCATGCCCACTTCGTCGACCATGTCGGCGGGGACCTTGACGGTCAGATCGCCGTGGGCAGTCTTGAGCACCAGATATTCGCGGGACTCGCCAAACTCGTCTCGCTCCTCACGGGCTGTGATCTCCGCCGCACCGTGATGGGGGTAGATCACGCGGTCGCCAAGCTCAAACTTCATCGTCACCTGCCGAAGTCATTGATCAGACCAGCGTCCAGACCGGGCCAGTCCTGCGAGCACGGGCCAGTCGAGGCCCGCAACGGACTGCCATGAGGATGCCAGAAACTCCCACTCCTGCCACTGCGGTGCCCACGGTTCGGATTCTCACCGCGCCGGCGGTGATGCCGCGCCGGGAATTCAGCCGGTGTTGAGCGGGTACTTCCGGATGAGGTGATTCCAGCCGCACTCCGGGCATACCTCGAGCTCGTAGGCCATGAAGCTGCCGTTGCGCCGTGCGATGCGCTGGAGTTCCGCGTCGGAGAGCACGCACTTGCCGCCGCTGCCCATCCGGGGACCGAAGACGTACCCGACGATGCGCAAATCGCCCTCGGGGCACAGCGGGCAGCGCCTGCCGAGGGGCGGAGCGGCGTTGCGAGCGGCCCGCAGCAGGTCTGGATGGGCATCGCAGGCTTCGGCCCGTGACACCACACCTGCTTCCACGTCGGCGAGCAGCTGGCGGCGCTTGAGCCGGTAGTCGACCGATCCGGGAACCGGCGGAGCAGGCTCTGGTGCGATGTGAGGCTGGAGCGCCACGCGGCTCACGCTAGTGCGCCGGCTCAAATGCGCTCGGCCCTTCGTGCTCGCGGCCTCGATCCCACGCTGAGAGCAGGTCATGGGCCCGCTGAGCGCTCAGCGGGCCATGTTCGATCTGCTGAGTGCGCAGCCATGCCAGGGCTTCGCCGACCACGGGGCCCGACCGACCGAGCACTTCCATCACGCGGTGGCCGTCCATCGGGAGACTCCTGAGACCGGCGCCCTCGGCCGCGCGGATCTCAGCCAACCACGAGGCGTGAGGCTCGCCGAGCGCTCGACCCCATGCGGTCAAGGCGGCGGTTGCGGCGTCGAGTTCGGGGTCGTAGTCGGCGATCAGTCGACGAGCTGCCCTTCGCCATTCGTCAGCGTTGTTGCCCGTTTCGATGGCCTCAGCGACAGCCGTCTCGAGCGACCGAGACGCCCGGATGATCGCGGCGACCTTGCGGGTCGTCGAGCTGGTGCAGCGCAGCGCGGACAGTGAGCGCGCCGCGGCAGCTCCGTCGTCGCACACCGGTCCGAGCAGGATGGCCCAGCGCAGTGCGACCCGATCCTCGAGGTGCGCATCGAGAAGGGCGACGTTGTCGAGCGCTGCGGCGGGGACCGCCACGTCGGCGTGCTGCCAGAGAGGCAGCACATCGCCGAGCAAGCCCGTTGCGACGAGGAATCTGACGCCGGCGGAGGGCCGGGGCAGCTTGAGGAGCTTGCTCAGCTCGGCTTCAATCCGTTCGCGCGACACGATGGCCAGCCGCGGGCGCGAGTTGCGCACTGCGGAGACGAGCTCTGGCGTCGCGACGAGCGAGAGCTGCGCGCTGAACCGGGCCGCCCGCAGCATCCGCAGCGGGTCGTCGGCAAACAGGCCTTCGGGGGCCGAGGGGGTGCGCAGAACGGCGTTCGCCAGATCCGTCAGGCCGTCGAAGGGGTCGAGCAATGTCCAACCCGGCAGTTCGATGGCCATGGCATTGACGGTGAAGTCGCGCCGTCCTAGGTCGATCGCGACATCGTTTGAGAAGCGGACGTGCGGTTTGCGCGACCCGCTGTCGTAGGACTCGGCCCGATGGGTCGTGATCTCCACCGTGGTGCTGCCTCGGCGCGCCCCGATCGTGCCGAAACGCTTTCCCTGCTCCCAAACGGTGTCGGCCCAGGGGGCCACGAGCTCCGCGATCCGATCCGGGATGGCATCGGTCGTGATGTCGATGTCGCCGGTCAGGCCGTGACCGAGCAGCGCGTCACGAACGAGCCCGCCGACGAGAAAGAACCGATGTCCCGCGCCGGCGAACGCGGTCGCCAGCGGCCCGATCCGCTCGGCCAGCTCTCGCCGGTCGTCGTCGCTCAGCGCTCGTGTACCCGGCCGGGGCGCTTGAGCCGGGGTCGATCCCACGTGTCCGAGGGTACAAATCGACGGTAAGAGGCTGAGCCCGTGGCCCGAGCGGCCCGCGAGCGAAGCGAGCTAGAGCGGGAAGCGCAGGGCGAAGCCGTGGCCCGAGCGGCCCGTGAGCGATAGCGAACAAGAGCGGGAAACAACTGGTGCGACAGCGGGAAGGTTCACCTATCCGCGCATCTTCTACGCAAGTTGGCCCGCCGGTTCGCTGTACTCTGCGCCGGATGCCTGCTCGGCAGCGCTGGGCCCGATGGCTGCTCTGGCTCGTGCTGGTGATCGCGATTGCAGTGGGCGCCGGCAGCCGGCTGCTGGACAGCCTGCCCTCGACCCCGTCGCACGCTTCGGTGGCGCCGAGCGTGCTGTATGACCGCTACGGCACGCCGATTGTCGAGATCGGCCCGAGTGTCCCGCACGCATCACTGGGCCTCGAGGACATGGCGCCTGCACTCGTCGACGCCATGGTTGCGGTGCTGGACCCGAGCTTTCTGGAGCGAGAGGGCGTCGATGCCGCAACGTATGCGGCATCGCTGCGTCGCGCCAGGGGCGATCCCGAACCGGCGAGCGAAGGGATCATGCGTAGGTACCTCGACATCGTCCACCATGCGCGCGACGGCAGCCTCGACGAAGCACGCATGCTGCTGGCGGAGTTGCGACTGGGACGCGAGCTCAGCCGGCCGGAGATTCTCGAGCGATTTGCCAACATCGCCTATCTGGGTCGTGGTGCCTACGGCGTGCATGCCGCGGCCAACGCTTGGTACGGCGTCGCAGCCTCGGACCTCACGGTGACGCAGGCGGCGTTCATCGCATCACTCGTCGACGCTCCCTGGGGCGTCGATGCCGCGTCGGGACCTTCCGACGATCCGAACCAGTCGGCGCGGCTGCGCCGTGATCGGGTGCTGCTGGCGATGTTCGAACACGAGGTGCTCACATCCGACGAGCTGGCTGCGGGGCGATCCACCCGGGTCACCGCCGGCATCCGCCCGGCGACCGGCCTCGGTGTCGGCGCGGCCGATCCTGAGGCCCCTGACGTCGCGGCAGGCGGGTTTGTCCGGATGCTCATCGCCGACGCCGGCTTGGGCGCGGCAGTGGGGTGGGCGTACATCGAGCTCGTGGAGAGGTACGGCATTCACCGGGTCGTCACCGGTGGCCTGCACGTCACGACCAGTCTCGATCTGGGGGCCCAGCGTGCAGCGTTGCGTGCCGTTCGCCGCCAGATCGGCGACACCACGAGCGGCGATATCGGCGTCGACGTCGTTGTGCTGGACCGCAGTGGCGACGTGCGTGTCCTCGTGACCGCCTCCCGGGCCACTCCGGCAGTCGACATCGATGTGGCGTCGCCGATGCGGCCGCGGCCGGTGGGGGATCTGCTCGGCGCCGCAGCAGCCGACCTGCAGCGTTGGATCGCGCCAGACGTAGCTGACGAGGTCGTCGCTCAGGCTGCGGACGCCGCGCAGGTTGCAGCGGCATTCAGCGTTGCCGCTACCGGCGGGGAGGAGCGCACCCCCCGGATCGTGCTCGAAACCGGTGACGGCGCGCCGAGCCTGTCGCCGACTGAGCGCACTACCGACCGCTGGCCGATGCAGCGCACCGCGGTTGGGGAGCCAGCGTCGATCTCGGACCTGCGGGCGGGCATGGCCACGTTCACCCTGCCGTGGGGTGCATCGGCGCTCGGCCGTGCCGGGGTCTCCGCGCAGACTGGCGACGCGTGGTTCGCCGGTTGGACCGATCACTACACCGCCGCGGTGCGGGTCACTGCGAGCTCGCCGCCGGGCGAGCTCGACGCTGCGTCGCGGGCGAATGAACTGTTCACGACAGTGCTGGACACGCTGCACTCCGTGCCGTAGCGGACACGCGCGGATGTGGCTCGCCGGAAATTCAGTGTGCGATCGACGAACTCTGGGCCTAGCGTTGCGGGCGCACCACGGGCACTTGGTTGCCCGTTCAGCCACAAGCGTCCTCGACGCTTGCTGCAAGCCCGCTCATTGGGGCCGGGTTCGCAAGGTGGGTGCACCAACCAGTCCCTGCCCCGCGAGGGGCCCCGCCCCGGCGGGTCCACAGGAGGTAGCCCCCAATTGCGCGCGTACGAGCTGATGGTCATCTGCGACGGTGACTTGGAGAACGCTGAAGCCCGCAAGGCCATGGACGAGGTCCAAGGCCGGATTTCGGAGATCGGCGAGGTCGCCTCGTTTGATTTCTGGGGTCTGCGCGATTTTGCGTACGAGATCAACCACAAGACACGCGGCTACTACTCGGTGATCGAGTTGCGGGCTGAGCCCGGAGCCATGGACCCAGTTGAGCGGTATCTGCGGATTGCGGACGAAGTTGTCCGCCACAAGCTCATCAGACTTCCCGACGACGAAGCGCAACGGCGCGGATTGCTCGGCGAGGAGTCGACCAACAGCCACTAAGCGGAGGCGTCATGGCTGACAACACCATCACCGTGGTGGGAAATCTCACCCGCGATCCTGAACTTCGATTCACCCAAACCGGCCGCGCTCGAGCAGTGCTCGGCGTCGCCGTAAACCGGCGGTGGATGAACCGCCAGACGAACGACTGGGAGGAGCAGGTCAGCTTCTTCAACGTGGTCTGCTGGGCCGAACTGGCCGAGAACGTCAGCGAGTCGCTGGCGAAAGGCAACCGCGTGGTCGTCAGCGGACGGCTCGAACAGCGCAGCTGGGAGACGCCGGACGGCGAGCAGCGCAACGTCGTGGAAATTGTTGCCGACGAGATCGCACCGTCGCTGCGCTGGGCGACAGCCGAGGTCACCCGGACCCCGAGGGGGCCGGCCGGCGACGCGGGCGGGTCTCGCGAGCGTCGCGGCGGCGGAGCCTGGGAATCGGGCGACAGCCCGCCGCAGCAGTCACCAGAGGAGGAACCGTTCTAATGCCACCACGCAAGCGAACCGGGCGAGCCCGCGCGAAGGACCTGCGCAGCCGACCGCGCCGGCGCAAGGTCAGCCCGCTCACGACGGCCGGCACGTCCTACGTCGACTACAAGGACGCAGAGCTGCTGCGGGCCTTTGTCTCCGAGCGAGCCAAGATCCGGGGCCAACGCGTCTCGGGCAACAACCGCCAGCAGCAGCGTGAGGTAGCGCGCGCGATCAAGACAGCTCGGGAGATGGCGTTGATCGAGTACGCGCGCCGGCCGATGACGCAGCGTCGCGGTGACAAGCGCCGCGGCGGGCGTCCGGGTGACGACCGCCGGCCGCCTGCTGACCGAGCACGCGGGCCTGCGGGCGATGAGCAGGAACAGCCCGACAGCGAGATCGAAGCCCAGCTCGACGAGATCGTTGATCAGGCACCGGCAGAGATCGGCGGAGAACGAGCATGAAGGTCGTGCTGCGCAGCGATGTCGACGGTGTCGGTACCGCTGGATCCGTGATCGACGTGGCGGACGGATTCGCGCGCAATCACCTGATCCCGAGCGGGCTGGCCTTGCGGGCAACGGACGGGACAGTCGATCAGGCCGCCGCTATGGCCCGGGCGCGGGCTACACGTGACCTGCGCGAGCGCGAGACAGCCGAACGCGTCGCCAAGGAGCTGGTCGCGAATGGTGTGACGATCGCAGCCCGCGCTGGCTCGGGCGCGCACCTGTACGGATCGGTCACGACCACCGAGATCGCTGCCGCGGTGACCGCCCGTACCGGCGCTGATGTCGACCGTCGCAAGCTGTCGATTGACGCCCCGATCCGGACCATCGGCACCCACGAGGTCTCCGCACGGCTGCACCCTGAGGTGTCGTTCGCCTTCAACGTCGAGGTCGTCGCGCTGAGCTAGGGCTCGACCAGCGAGCCGGGCCAGTGCCCGAGTTCGATGGATCGGCTGTCACACCCCCCCTGTGAACTGAGGGCATGGGTAAGTACCGGTACACAACCTGTGGACAAGTCGCTGGCTGTGCACAGGCGATGGCCGCGAATTCCACCGGAATTCCCCCTGCTGTGCCCAAGTCTTCCGCAGGGTGCGCACGGCAAGGTATGCGGCAATGAGTCTCGCCGAGCTGCAGACCGATGTCGCACGCAGGTCCGGCGGGCGAGCGCCACCGCAGAACATCGATGCCGAGGAATCGGTGCTCGGCGCAATGTTGCTGTCCGGTGACGCGATCGGCGCTGCGGTTGAGCGTCTCGCCGCCGACCACTTCTACGTGCCGGCCAATGGCTTGGTCTTCGAGGCGATCGAGTCGCTCTATGTCACCTCCGAGCCCGTCGACTGTCTGACCGTCGCCGATCAGCTGGAACGCACCGGCAATCTGGCCGCCGCCGGGGGGCCCGAGCGCCTCCTGGCACTCGAAGCCTCCACGCCGACGCTCACCCACGTCGACCGTTACGCGCGGATCGTGGAGGACAACGCGTTGCTGCGGCGCTTGATCGCTGTCTCGTCAGAGATTTCCGAGCTGGCCTACAGCCGGCCCGCCGATACGGCTACAGCGATCGACCAGGCGGAGTCGATGGTGTTCAGTGTGGCCGAGCGCCGCATCGTCGATTCCACGCAGTCGTTGCACGACCTGCTCGACGAGAGCCTGGACCGGTTGGAGGAACTGTATGAGCGGGGTGACGCGTTCTCGGGCCTTGCGACCGGTTTCTCCTCGCTGGACAGGATTCTGGCCGGCATTCAGCCGTCGTCTTTGGTGGTCGTGGGCGGCCGTCCCGCGATGGGCAAGACGGCCTTCGCATTGACGATGGCCTCCAGCGTGGCCCTTGAATTGCAGCAGCCGGTGCTGCTCTTCTCGCTGGAGATGAACCATGCCGAACTGACGGGTCGGCTGCTGGCCTCCGATGCGCGGGTGGACGCCACACGGGTGCGTACGGGCCAGCTGCGCGCAGACGAGTGGAACAACATCACGCGCAGTGTGGGACGCCTGGGAGATGCCCAGATGTGGATCGATGACAACCCGAATGTCACCGTCACCGAGATCCGCGCCAAGGCACGGCGGCTGCGCAGCCGGCTCGGCGGCCTGGGGCTCATCGTGGTCGACTACCTGCAGCTCATGAGCGGCCGCGCGAATGCCGAGAACCGCCAGGTGGAAATCGCCGAGATCTCGCGCGGCCTCAAGATCCTGGCCCGAGAGCTCGAGACGCCGATCGTGGCGCTCTCGCAGCTCAGCCGGAACCTCGAGTCCCGTAGCGACAAGCGACCGATGCTGTCGGACCTGCGCGAATCGGGTTCCATCGAGCAGGACGCGGACATCGTCATGTTCATCTACCGTGACGAGGTCTACGACGACGACACCGCCGATCGTGGGATGGCGGAGATCATCGTCGCTAAGCACCGCAACGGGCCGACTGGCACCGCGCGCTTGGCGTTCATGCCCCAGTACACGCTCTTCGCCGACATGGCGCACGAGAACTGAACGTCATGTCCGCCGCCAACGCCTTCGCCGTTCAGGCCGAAGTGCTCGGTGCGCATCTCGTTGATATGTCATCTGCGGCGTCGTCCGCGGCAAACGGCGGCACGATGTTCCTCGGCGACGATCTCATCCCGTACTTGGTGTTGGCGCTGGGCGCAGCGCTGTTCGTGGGCAACGTGGCGGCCATGGCGCGGCCTCGGCGTGCCGACGAAGGTGGGCAACCGGTGCGAGCGCCAGCGCGGCGAGCGGTGCCGCTGGCACTCGTGGGATTCGTCGCGGCTCTCTGGGCCCTCGCGACACTGCTGGCAGGATGAGTTGAGCGGGTGAGGGGAATCGAAGTCGCCTGAGGGTGAGATCGATTCCTGACCATGGCTACAGCGTCGCGCCCCGCTCCTTGGCTGATTCATTTCTTTCAGCGTGCCGAAGTTGACGATGCGCATGAGGCGGTACCGGCACTCGACTTCTTCGAGACGCTCTCAGTCAAGGTGGCGGCCGAGATTCACGCCGTACTGGACGCTGTCGCTGCGGCACCCCCACCTGCATTCTCTGGTGGGGGGAAGTGGGAGGCCATGCGTGGCGGGATGGCCGGCTTCTATGAGGTCCGCGTCCAGGGGGGCGGCGCGAACCATTGGCCGTTCTGTCTGCTGGAGCGAGATGCCGACGGCCTCGGCGGTTCGTCAATCGTTTGCTTGGGAGGACTGACCAAGCCGCGCCGGCAGCCGGCCGATCCAAGGGATTACCGCCGCATCCGCCAGTACCGCGATGAGTTCGAGCGCAACCGGACCGTCCTCAACTAGCCCGGCTCTCCTCAAGCGGCGCTGCCGTCAGCTCGAGTTCGAGCGCGCCTGCGAGCGCGACAAGTGTTGACAACGTCGGGTTGGGGCGCTCGGCTGAGAAGAGGCGCCTGATCACCTCGGGGCGCAGGTCTGCCCTGCGAGCAAGCTCGGCCTTGCTGAGCTGCAAGCTGCATCGGCGTTGGTCTAGTGCTCGGATAATTCTGTCGATCTGGTCGATGCGTTGACGAGCGGCGTCGTAGGCGCGCTCGTATTCCGGATCCACCCTGCGGTCCCGCAGGTACCGCTCTGCGCCAGTGCGAGCCGTTGTCATGAGACTCACTCTAGCGTGACATAAAAGTTACGCGACGTCTCTTGAGCGGGTGAGGGGAATCGAACCCCCGTTATCAGCTTGGGAAGCTGAAGTTCTGCCATTGAACTACACCCGCAGAACGACGCCAGAGCTTATTCAGTGGCGACAGGGCAGGGAACGCCCGAACCAGTGCATGGCTACTAGGGTCGCCCGGCGACGGATGCGGCACGCGCTGACAGCCAACGACAGAGGGGGAGCGGGTGATCTTGTCGGACCGGAGCATCCGTGAGGCTCTCGAAACCGGCCGGATCGTCATCGAACCGCTGGGCGACGCAGCAGTGCAACCCTCCTCGGTGGATCTGCGGCTGGATGCCACGTTTCGCGTCTTCCGCAACCACACCCGCCGCGTCATCGACGTCATCGAGGACCAGACCGACCTGACCGAAGAGGTCGAGGTCGCCGCGGGTGACGCATACATCCTGCACCCCGGCGAGTTCGCGCTGGGCTCCACGCTCGAACGCGTGGCAGTACCTGACGATCTCGTCGGGCGCATCGAAGGCAAGTCGTCGCTGGGGCGTCTCGGCCTGCTCATCCACACCACCGCCGGCTTCGTCGACCCCGGTTGGGACGGCTTCCTGACCCTCGAATTGTCCAACGTGGCCAACCTGCCGATCACGCTGTACCCCAGCATGAAGATCTGCCAGATCAGCTTCATGGAGATGACGACGCCGGCCGAGCATCCCTACGGGGCTGAACTGCTGGGGTCCAAGTACCGCGGCCAACGAGGCCCGACACCGAGCCGCTACCACGAAAACTTCCGCTCTCGCCGCATGCTGTGATCAGCGGCTCGCGTGGTTTGTCGCACCGCTCGGCTACCTTGGAACAAACGCGCGCACCGGAGGAGATGTCGATGTCTGCAGTCGCAGTTGCAAACGCCATGTCGTTGTCGCAATTCAGCTTCGTCGACCTTTTTGCAGGCATCGGCGGCATGCGGAAAGGCTTCGAGTCAACTGGCGGCGAGTGCGTGTTCACCTGCGAGTGGGACAAGTACAGCCAGAAGACCTACCGCGCCAACTTCGGCGATGAAGACATTGCTGGCGATATTCGTGAAGTGCGCGCATCGGATGTCCCGAACCACGACGTGCTCCTCGCTGGATTCCCGTGTCAGCCGTTCTCGATCGCTGGCGTGTCCAAGAAGAACGCTCTCGACCATCCGCACGGCTTCGCCTGCGAAGCCCAAGGCACGCTGTTCTTCGAGGTCGCTCGAATCCTTGAGCACCATCGGCCGAGGATGTTCTTGTTAGAAAACGTGCGCAACTTGGTGAGTCACGATCGTGGCCGCACATTCCGGACGATCTGCAAGGTGTTACGTGACGATCTCGAATACGAGATCAGCTATCGCGTGATCAACGCCCGAGGTTGGGTACCGCAGAACCGCGAGCGCATTTTCATCTTCGGTGTACGTGACGGTACGCCCCTCGACCTGGACGACCTGCCGATCCCCGACGCGGATGAGGGTCCTCTCCTCGACACGGTCTTGCATCCCGAGAACGGCAGCGAAGCTGCCGAACCTCACTACACGCTCGGCGACGCTGGTGAAGTGTCGGACCGCTACACGCTGTCCGATCACCTCTGGGCGTATCTGCAGGGTTATGCGGCCAAGCACCGCGAGCGCGGCAACGGCTTCGGTTACGGGTTGGTCGACGGCACTCGCACCGCTCGTACGCTGTCAGCCCGCTACTACAAGGATGGCTCGGAGATCTTGGTCGACCAGATCGACGACAACCCGCGCCGCCTGACACCTCGAGAATGCGCTCGACTCATGGGTTTCGATACTCCCGGCACCGACCCCTTCCAGATCCCCGTGTCCGATACACAGGCCTATCGCCAGTTCGGTAACGCGGTTGTGGTCCCCGTCGTTGAGCATCTGGCCGACTACGTCGCCGATGCGTTCTGATCGAGGCAGGCGCCTTGTCGAGAGCCGGCCCGCGAAGACGTGGATGCTCTGTAGCGTCTGTCGGCCATGGCAGTCGAAAGCCTCACAAAGAAGCTCTCACGAACTGACGTAGGCGCGAGCCAGACTCACCAGAGTGGAATCTTGATTCCAGTCCAAGACGGCGAACGGGTCTTTCCGGCTCCGCTCGGCCGCGGTGGCGACGAGGGCTGGTTCGAGTGCGTCGATCCCGATGGCGAAGAGTGGCGCCTTCGCTTCAAGCATCGGGCAAAGCAAAGCGAATCGCGCGTTACCTACACGACTCCGTTGGTGAGCAAGTACGGACTCCAGGCAGGTGATTCGATCACGATTACCTCACCAGAGAACGCCGGAGCGCGCTATCGCATTTCCTTCAGCAAAGGTGACCCAGTCGACGCGGCACCGGGCGAGGAAACGTTTGAATTTGCTCCCGAGGGCACGATACGTCGCATCCCGGTCAACTCATACGAACGAGATCCGAGGAACAAGAGGATGGCGATCGCGCTCCACGGCACTGCGTGCTTTGGCTGTGACCAAGAGATGTCCGCTACATACGGGGATATCGCAGAGGGCTACATTCACATCCACCACGTTGTCCCTCTCAGCACGTTGGACGCGCCCCGAGCGCCGGACCCGAGAGATCTCGTGCCTCTGTGCCCAAACTGCCACGCAGTCGTACATCTCCGTACCCCACCGTTGGCGATCGCCGAACTGCGTCAGCGGATCCAAGCAGCCGCGGTCTGACAGAGCACACTCGTAACCGCCAACAACACTTGCCATCGCTCACGGGATGGAGCGGGCGAGCGCACGGCGGATCAGTGACTATTTGGGGAGAGGTCGGGGTCTTCCAGGACGGCATTTTGGGCGCGTTTTCTGAGCGCGTGGTGGCGGTAGGCGACGCGGGCCCCGTTCCGGTCGTCAATTGCGCCGGCACTGAGGAGGCGGCGGCGGTAGACGCGCGTGTACTGCAGGTCACGCCCGATTCGGTCGGCGATGTCCGACAGCGCGGAATCATCACCGTCATCGAGCATGGCCACGAGGAATCTGCGGTCCATGGCGGAGAGCCGATTCCAGATGGGACCGGCGATCTGGCTGACCATCGCGTGGTCGGCTTCGATGATGCCGGCACGGACGTCTGCAACGCTGACGGAAGCAGCGGCGTTCATCCGCGTCTCCCACGCATGGAACCCGACGAGCTGGATCATGTAGGGATGGCCGAGCGTGGCGGCGGCGGCCTCGTCCAGCGCGTCACAGTCGATGTCGCTGCCGGAGTCTTGGATCGGCTGGCGAATCGCTCGGCGGGCGTCCGCGGAATCGAGCGCATCCAAGCGGGCGCGGGCGCATCGCTGGAGGAACGTCATATTCACGTCGGCCAGGTGCGTGTTCTCGATGAAGGCCAATGCGGCGGCTGCGAATGCGAGCGGTCGTTGTTGGCGCCGTGTGACGATCTGCACTGCTGAGGCCACGTCGCGTACATCGTCGCGCTCGGCGTCGTGCAACTCGTCGACGGTGATGAGCAGGCCGGTGCCGATTTCCTGGAGCGCCTCGGCCAGCCGCTCGAGAGTGGTCAACAGGCTCGCCCTGGCCGGTGCGCTATCGCGGTGCCCCTCGTCGACCATCTCGATGCCTACGCCGAGTGCGCTGATCGAACTGAGGCGGGGTCGCCGAGATTCTGCCGCCATGTCGGCGAGAAGGCGCTGGGCCTCGTTGGTGATGCGTGTGGACAGCGATTCTGTCGACGCAGCGGCGGTGATCGACTGCCAACCCCGCTCGGCACAGCGGGCTTCGAGCACGTTCAACAGCGCGGTCTTGCCGGTGCCGCGCTCGCCCGTGATGAGCAGGGTGTAATCCGGGTGCGTCGGTCCCGTGTCGAGTGCGGAATCGAACCGCCGCAGGATGTCATCACGGCCCGCGAACAGCGGAGGCGGTGCGCCGAAGGTTGGCGCAAAGGGATTCACCGCTGGATTGGGCACGTTTCCCACGGTAGCGGCTGTGCTTTTCGCGTCTTTTCGTTTTTTCGCGTCTTTTCGCGATGCCGACCGCCGTCAGGCGTCTTGGCAGGGCTCAGTTCTCGCCGGCTTCGAGGGCGTCGATGAGGTGGATGGAGATGTCGGCGACTTTGACCTGGTCGTCTTCGACGCCGTGGCCCTTCACGCCGTCATCGATCATGATGTAACAGAACGGGCACGCGGTCGCGATGCGGTCGGCGCCCGTGTCGAGCAGCTCGCGTGAACGCTCGTCGTTCACCTTGGTGCCCAGGGTTTCCTCCATCCACATCCGTGCGCCGCCTGCCCCGCAGCACATGCCCTTGGTGCCGTTGCGGGGGGCCTCCACGATCTCGACCCCGCCCAGGCTGCCGATGACGTTGCGCGGCGCCAGGTAGACGTCGTTGTGGCGGCCCAGATAACACGAGTCGTGGTACACGACCCGCTCGTCGAGCCGTGTCTGCGACAGATCCAGCCGCCCGTCGGCCACGAGCTGTTCGAGGAACTGGGCGTGGTGGATGACCTCCCAGTTCCCGCCGTACTGCGGGTACTCGTTGCGCAGCGTGTTGAAGCAGTGGGGGCACTGGGTGATGATCTTGCGGACGCCCATGCCGTTCAGCGCCGTGATGTTCTCCGCGGCGAGCATCTGGAAGAGGTACTCGTTGCCCGAGCGCCGAGCGCTGTCGCCGGTGCAGTTCTCGCCCGGGCCCAAGATCGCGAAGTCGACGCCGGCTCGCTGCAGCAGCTTCGCCGTGGCCACCGACACCCGACGGTTCTTGTCGTCGAATGATCCGGCGCAGCCCACCCAGTACAAGTACTCGTGGTCGAACGCGTCGTCGGGATCGACCACCTCGACTTCGAGGCCGTCAGCCCAGTCGGCCCGCTCGCCGTTATTGAGGTTCCACGGGTTGGCGTTGTTCTCCATGCCCCGGAATGCAGTGCCCAGCTCTGCGGGGAACTCGCTCTCCATCAGCGTCAGGTAGCGACGCATGTCGAGGATCTTGTCGAGGATCTCGATATTGACTGGGCAGGCCTCGTCGCACGCCCTGCAGGTGGTGCACGCCCAGAGCTCGTCGTGAGTGATGCGCTCGAACATCGAATCGGCCGACACGGTGATCTCGGCATCGGTGCCGATCGGCGGCGTCACCTGGCCGTGATCGCCGGTCGCCGCCATGATCTCGCCCGTCTTCAGCACGATCTCGCGGGGATCGAGCGGCTTGCCCGTGGCGTGAGCCGGGCACACCGCCGTGCAGCGGCCGCACATGGTGCAGGCGTCGGTGTCGAGCAGCTGCTTCCAGGTGAACTCGTTCACCACCGACACGCCGATGGTCTCGATGTCGTCGGCTTCCATCAGGTCGGGCACCATCCGCATGGCGCCCTTGGGCCGCTCGCGGTCACGCAGGTACATGTTGAGCGGCGAGGTGAACATGTGCCGCAGCATGGTGACCGGCAGCATCACCAAGAACGCCATGAAGCAGCCCACGTGGGCAATCCACAGGGCTTGGTGCCAGCCTCGGATGTTCGCGAGGCCGTCGAATGCGGCCGACATCGGGTAGCCGATGAAGGACCACTGCTCGTATGCCGGTCGGCCGTCGATCACGATGCGCATGGCCTCGGCCACGAAGCCGGTGGCGCCCAGCGCCGCCAGCACGATCAGGATGACCATATGCTCGGGCCGTGATTTGATCCGGATGCGATACGGGCGCGCCACATATCGGCGCACGATGGCCCAGACCGCTCCGACGACGAAGATCACTCCCGCCAAGTCGCCGACGAAACTGAAGCCCTGGTAGGTCGGCCCCACGAGGAACTTCGCCGCCGTGGGCAGCTGGTGATTGATCTCGAGCGTGGTAGTGACCGCCAGCAGCACCAGGAAGCCGTAGTAGAGCAGCGCATGCATCACGCCTGCTGCGGGATCGCGCAGCAGCGTCTGCATGAGCACGCCGCCGCGGTAGTCGTGGAGTCGCCGGCGGGCGTTGGACACGGTGGTGGAGCGCCGGTCGGGCGCACCTCGCTGCCAGTTACGCGTGCGCTGGGCGAAGTTCCATGCCCCGTAGATGATCAGCGCGCACGTCAAGGCGTAGAACGCGAACTTGACGCCTCCCGGCACATTGCCGAACACCTCGCGATGCGCTTCGTCGGTGTCTTCGTGGAATCCGAAGGCAGCCGCTGCAATGCCTGAGGCAGCGGTGATTGCAGCGAATGCGATGCCGATGCCCAGCACAAGCTGGTGCGGTCGCAGGGGTGGCTTGCTCACGTTTGCGAAGTTAGTTGACGGCCCCGCGGTGGCCGGGAGCCCCCGAGGCCAATGGCGTCGGTGGGCTCACCATGCCGCGAGAAGCCGAATGTGTGGGTCGGCTCAGCCGTAGAGCTTGCGATTCGCCTTGCGCAGGCGACCGGCCAGCTCCGACAGCAGCTTGTGCGCGACTGACGGTGTGCTGTCGATGATGCCTTTCAGTTCCCGGCGCGAGAGCATGATCGCCTCCATGTCGGTGGCGGCCACGACCGATGCGGTGCGCGGGCCGTCGTCAAAGAGGGCCATCTCGCCGATGGACTCGCCGGGCCCGATCTCAGCAACCTTGCGCCCGTTGCGCCGAACGACGGCGGTGCCGTGCACGATCACGAAGGCATAGCCAGCCATCGCACCGCCGCTGCCTTCCTCGACAATGTTGTCGCCGGCCGTGAAATCGACTTGCTCTGCCTTGCGTGCGATGTGCTGAAGTTCCTTCTTGCTGCAGTCGGAGAACAGATCCACTTCACGGAGACTCTCCGCACGATTCGCCACAGACATTTGCCGCTCCCTTGACACGGTGGCCTTTTGCGCCAGGGCCCGCAGGCCCACAAGCGCTGGACCGTAGCATTGCCCGGCCCTCAAAGACGGGCCAAAGACTAGCGCCCGCCGTCCATTCAACGGAAAGATGGCGTGCAATCGGCCCTGCGGCGTGCGACGCTGGGGGGTGAGTCGGGAGGGCGCAATGGTTGAGGCCTCGGTTGCAATGGTGACAGCGGTCATCAAGCCACACCGGCTGGAGATGGTGCTCGAAGCACTGAGGGATCTCGACATCACTGGGCTGACCGCGTCGGAGGTACGGGGATTTGGCCGCCAGGGCGGCCACACCGAGACCTACCGGGGCACTGAGTACCACGTCGACTTCATCCCCAAGGTCCGCATCGAAGTGCTGGTGGCGACCGAGCTGGCCGAACGTGTCGTGGATGCGATCGTTGAATCCACCCGTACCGAGCGCATCGGGGACGGCAAGGTGTGGGTCACCTCGGTGAACAGCGTCGTGCGCATCCGCACCGGCGAGCGCGGCATCGACGCCCTGTAGCGGCGCCCGCGGCTCAGCGCAGGTAACGGTCCTGCACAGCGCACTGCTGCGTGACCTGCAGATCGCCGTGGAGTTCGTACACCAGCGGCACCCCGGTCGGAATGTTGAGCTCGGCAATCTCGGCATCGCCGATTCCGTCGAGGTGTTTCACAAGCGCCCGCAGGCTGTTGCCGTGGGCTGCCACCAACACGGTGTGCCCCGCCGCCAGATCGGGCGCGATGGCGTCGTGCCAGTACGGCAGCAGCCTCGTCACGACATCGGCGAGACACTCGGTGCGGGGCAATTCGCCCGCAGCCAGACCGGCATAACGCGGATCGCCCCCGACATCGAACTCATGGCCGGCTGGCATCGGCGGGGGAGGCACGTCATAGCTGCGACGCCAAAGGTGGACTTGGTCGGCGCCGTGGCGTTCGGCCATCTCGGTCTTGTTCAGACCGGTGAGCGCGCCGTAATGCCGTTCGTTCAGGCGCCAGTGCCGCCGTACCGGCAGCCAACCCCGCCCCATCGCGTCGAGCGTGGTGTTGGCGGTCTGGATGGCACGCCGAAGCAGCGACGTATGCACGATGCCTGGCTCGATGCCCGCCGCCTCGAGCGCCGCCGCGGCGGCGCGGGCCTCAGCGTCGCCATCGGCAGTGAGGCCCACGTCCCACCAGCCGGTGAAGCGATTCTCAAGATTCCAAGCACTCTGCCCGTGGCGTAGGAGCACGAGGGTGTGCGTTTCGCCTGGCGATGACATCGGCGTGCACGGTAGCCCGCGGACGTTGTGGTCATCGGCGCGCCCGCCGCTACGACACCTTTTCGGCACCGATGGGGTGGCTCTGGTACTTCAACCGGTAGGATCACTGAGGGAAGTTGCTAGTGAAGCACTCAACTTATATGCTTGTCCTAGCTACCAGTTCGCATTCTTGGCCGCTGTGGGCCGGGATGCCTCACGATGAAAGGCACAACGATGCCCAAGGCTGTCGGAATTGACCTCGGAACCACAAACTCGGTGGTGGCCGCCATGGAGGGCGGCGAGCCCGCCGTCATCGCCAACGCCGAAGGCGACCGCACGACGCCGTCGGTGGTGGCCTTTACACGCAATGGCGAAGTGCTGACCGGCGAGGTCGCCAAGCGGCAGGCGGTCACGAATCCCGAGCGGACCATCGCCTCAGTCAAGCGGCACATGGGCACCACGTGGGGCAAGTCCATCGACGACAAGAACTACACGCCCCAGGAGATCTCGGCCCGAGTGCTGCAAAAGCTGAAGCTCGACGCTGAGCAGTACCTCGGCGACACGGTGACCGAGGCCGTCATCACCGTGCCCGCGTACTTCGACGACGCGCAGCGGACTGCCACGACGGAGGCCGGCAAGATCGCCGGGCTCGAGGTGCTGCGCATCATCAACGAGCCCACGGCCGCAGCGTTGGCGTATGGCCTCGACAAGGAAAACGAAGACCAGACGATCCTGGTGTTCGACCTCGGCGGCGGCACCTTCGACGTGTCCGTGCTCGAGATCGGCGACGGCGTCTTCGAGGTCAAGTCCACCGCCGGCGACACTCGCCTCGGCGGCGACGACTGGGATGCCGCTGTCGTGGCGTGGCTGGCGGCGTCGTTCAAGGGCGACCACGGTGTCGACCTGAGCGCCGATGCGATGGCCTGCCAGCGTCTGCGGGAGGCAGCCGAGCAGGCCAAGAAGGACCTGTCGTCCAAGCAGTCCACCCAGATCAACCTGCCGTTCATCACCGCAACCGACAGCGGTCCCCTCCACCTCGACTATGAGCTGAGCCGGTCCAAGTTCGAAGAGCTGACCTTCGACCTGCTGAAGCGCTGCCGGGCCCCGTTCGAGCAGGCCATCAGCGACGCAGGCCTCGGGAAGGCCGACATCGACCACGTGATCTTGGTGGGCGGTTCCACCCGCATGCCTGCGGTGCAGAAGCTGGTGACCGAGCTCACAGGTCGTGAGCCCCACAAGGGTGTGAATCCCGACGAGGTGGTCTCGGTGGGTGCGGCCATCCAGGCCGGCGTGCTCAAGGGCGATGTCACCGATGTCCTGCTGTTGGACGTCACGCCGCTGAGCCTGGGCATCGAGACCAAGGGCGGCGTGATGACGCGCCTCATCGAGCGGAACACCACCATCCCGACGCGCCGGTCGGAGATGTTCACCACCGCTGAAGACGGGCAGCCGTCCGTGGAGATCCATGTGCTGCAGGGCGAGCGGGAGATGGCCGGCGGCAACAAGACGCTGGGCAAGTTCCAGCTGGTCGGCCTGCCGCCGGCGCCGCGAGGCGTCCCGCAGATCGAGGTGGCGTTCGACATAGATGCAAACGGCATCGTTCACGTGTCCGCGAAGGACAGCGCGACGGGCAAGGAGCAGTCGATCACGATCACCGGGCAGTCAGCCATGTCGCCCGAGGAGATCGAGCGAATGGTCGCCGACGCCGAGGCGCATGCCGCTGAGGACGCTCGGCGGCATGAGGAAGCCGAGGCCCGCAATCACGCGGACACGCTCGTTTACCAGACTCGCAAGCTGCTCGAAGAGCAGGGCGACAGCGTCGCCGCGGACGACAAGGCGCCCGTGGAATCGGCCTTGGCGGCTGCCAGCGAGGCGCTCGAGAGCGATGACCTTGACGCGATCCGGTCCGCAACCGAGACGCTCGCTGCGGCCAGCGGCGCGTTCAGTCAGAAGCTGTACGAGTCTGCGGCCGCGAACGCCGATGCAAGTGCCGACGGCGCCGGTTCTGACGACGATGTCGTCGACGCGGAGATCGTGGACGAGAAGAAGTGAGCGCCTCAGCACCCGAGCCGTCTGAACCCGAGCCGTCCGAGGCCGCCGTCGATGGCGACGACGACGCCGGAACCAGCGAGCCTGACGCCGTCGAGCCTGACGCCGTCGAGCCCGGCAAACTTGCTGCGGCGACAGCGGGGTCACTCGACGAGAGTCCGCCGGACTTGGATGACTTGACGCCTCGAGCTGACCTGCTGGGGAAACTCGATGCCGTCACGGCCGAGCGGGATGACTATCTGGACCAGCTGCAGCGGCAGCGAGCCGAGTTCCAGAACTTTCGGAAGAGAGTCGAAGCGGAACGACGCCAGCAGGTCTCCGCTGGCGTCAGCCGCCTGGTCGAGTCGCTGCTGCCAGTGCTCGACGGGTGCGACGCGGCCACTGCACAGGGACACGATGAAGTGGCCGCCGTCGGGCAGTCGCTCATGGTGGCCCTGGGCAAGGCAGGACTCGAACGAATCGACGCAGTCGGGGAACCCTTCGATCCCAACCAGCACGAGGCAGTGACGATCGAAGCGGCACCCGAACCCGGTCCGACGGCATCGCAGGACGATGCTGGAGAGTCCCTGGGCACTGCCGCGACCGGAGCTGATGCTGGCGAGCCGGAACTCAGCGGCGAAGTCCACCAGGTTGTGACCGCGGAGTTGCGCAGCGGGTTCCGTTTCGACGGCCGTGTGCTGCGTGCCGCCATGGTCAAGGTGCGTACGGGGTAGGGGATAGCGATGGACCCACGACGCGAGTGGTTCGAGACCGACTACTACGCGGTCTTGGGCGTCTCGCCCGACGCGTCGGACCCCGAGATCACCAAGGCCTACCGCAAGCTCGCGCGCAAGCACCATCCGGACTCGAGCGACGGCGACGAGGCGCGCTTCAAACAGATCTCCGCGGCGTATGACGTGATCGGCGACACCGACAAGCGCGCTGCCTACGACGAGGCGCGCCAGTTGGGGCCCGCGGGCTTCGGCCCCCAGGCGGGCGGATTCGCGTCGGGCCCGGGAGGCTTCAGCATCCGGGTCGAAGATCTCGATGACCTTGGCGGCTTGTTCGGCCAACTGTTCGGCGATGGCCGCGGCGGCCCCATGCCGATGCGCGGTCGCGACTTGGAGACCCGCGTCGGCATCTCGTTCCGCGATGCGGTCTGCGGCGCAGTCACGGAAGTCGCGGTGCCCGACTCATCGGGGGGCGGGATGCGCAAGGTCAAGATCCGCATCCCTGCCGGCGTCGACGACGGCGGGCGGATCAGGCTGGCGGGCAAGGGCTCGCCGGGTTCGAGCGGCGCACCGAACGGCGATCTGTTCGTGCTTGTCGACGTGGCACCCGATGCCGACTTCGGCCGAGACGGCCGAAACCTGACCGTCAGCGTGCCGATCACGTATCCCGAGGCCGTTCTCGGCGCCGATGTGAGGGTGCTGGACTTCGGCGGGAACTCAGTCACGCTGCGTATCCCGCCGGGGACACCTTCGGGCAAGACCTTCCGGGTGCGCGGTCGCGGCATCGGCACCCGCCGCGGCACCGGCGATTTGCTGGTGAGCGTCGAGATCGTGGTGCCGACGAAGCTGTCGTCCGCGGAGCAGGCTGCCATCGAGACGCTGGGTGACGTCACTGATTTCGAGGGAGGCACGAGCCGGCGACAGCGCAATGCCGAGCCCGAGCCGGCGACACTCGCCGACGCTGGGGGAGCGACGACATGAGCGAACAACCGAGGCGAACGCCATCTGCGTCGGAACGCAACCGGGCGCTGTACGTCATCTCGGTGGCCGCCGAGCTCGCCGGTGTGCATGCTCAGACGCTGCGGATTTACGAACGCAAGGGCCTGGTGGCGCCCGCACGCACCTCAGGCGGCAGCCGTCGCTACAGCGACCGTGACATCGCCATGCTGAACCGCATCAGCCAGCTCACCAGCGAGGGCCTCAACTTGGCGGGCGTCAAGCGTGTGCTGGAACTCGAGGAGCGTGTGGCGGCCCTGGAGCGCAAGCTCGCCGACGTGCAGGCCGAGGCCGCCACTGTCGTGGCTGAGACGCACCGGCAGTACCGGCGCGACTTGGTGCCGCTGCCGCAGACCGATCTCATCGGGCGACCAGGTTCGGGGCGCGGAGGAAGGCCGAATCCACAGGGTTGAGACTGAACGCTCTCTCGGTAGCCCCATCACCGATGCGATGGTAAACTTGAGTGTATAACCATCAAGTTTTCTGATACAATAGTAGTCATGAATCATGACGACGATCCTCGCAATCAGCCGCTGCCGTCCAGCCCCGCATCGCAGACTCCGGATAACTCCTGCGAGGCGCTCGAGCGATTCGGCCGCGATCTCACCGCAGAGGCCCGTGACGACAAGCTTGATCCGGTCATCGGTCGCGATGACGAGATCCGCCGGATCATCCAGGTGTTGTCGAGGCGCACCAAGAACAACCCGGTCCTCATCGGCGAGCCGGGCGTCGGCAAGACGGCGATTGTCGAGGGCTTGGCTCGTCGCATCGCCGAAGGCGACGTTCCCGAGGGCCTGCGCGACAAGCGCGTCGTCGCCCTCGATCTGGCTGCGATGGTGGCGGGGGCCAAGTACCGGGGCGAGTTCGAGGAACGGCTCGAAGCCGTGCTCAACGAGATCGTCGGATCCGACGGCGAGGTCATCACGTTCCTCGATGAGGTGCACACGCTGGTCGGCGCCGGCGCCGGCGGCGACAGCTCGCTCGACGCCGCCAACATGTTGAAGCCGATGCTGGCTCGGGGCCAGCTGCGCTTGGTGGGCGCGACGACCCTCGACGAATACCGCCAGCACGTCGAACACGACGCCGCACTGGAGCGTCGCTTCGCGCCGGTCTATGTGGGTGAGCCGTCGGTGACCGATGCGGTGGCCATCCTTCGCGGCCTGAAAGAGCGGTACGAAGTCCACCACGGCGTGCGCATTACCGACGCTGCTCTGGTTGCCGCGGTCACATTGTCTGACCGGTACCTGCGGGAACGCTTCCTGCCCGACAAGGCCATCGATCTCATGGACGAGGCCGCCAGCCGCCTGCGCATAGAGATCGACTCGGTGCCGCTCGAGATTGACGTCTGCGAGCGCCGTATCCGCCAGCTCGAGATCTGCGAGCTGGCGCTGAGCGGCGATGAGACCCCGAAAGCGCTCGCATCCGATCGGGGCCTCGAATCCCAGAGACTCGAAACTCAAGGACTCGCGGACATAGCGGAAGAGCTGGCATCTGAGCGTGAGCGCGCGGCAGCACTCAAGGCTCACTGGCAATCAGAAAGGGAAGCCATCGGCGCGATCCGGGCGCTGAAGTCTGAGGCAGAGTCGCTGGCTGCCCAGGTGGAGCGCGAGACAGATCTCGAACGCGCGGCGGAAATCCGCTTCGGGCGGCTTCCCTCAGTGCACCGGCGCCTCGACGAGGCGGCCTCCGAACTCGCACGACTGCAGGCCGACAAGCGGATGCTTCGCGAAGAGGTGGATGCAAACGACATCGCCGAAGTGGTGTCTCGCTGGACGGGCATCGCCACGAACCGGCTGCTGGAGGGCGAAGCGCACAAGCTTGTGCATCTCGAACAGACGCTCGCCCGCCGGGTCGTCGGCCAGCGACATGCTGTTGCCGCCGTCGCAAACGCCATCCGTCGCAGCCGCGCCGGGTTGAACGAGCCCGATCGGCCCATCGGCAGTTTCCTGTTCATGGGACCCACCGGGGTCGGCAAGACCGAGCTGGCGCGTGCATTGGCTGAATCGCTCTTCGACGACGAGCGCGCGATGGTCCGTATCGACATGTCCGAGTACCTCGAACGACACTCGGTCAGCCGGTTGATCGGTGCACCGCCCGGCTACATCGGCCATGACGACGGCGGTCAGTTGACCGAGGCGATCCGGCGTCGGCCCTACTCGGTCGTGCTGCTTGACGAGATCGAGAAGGCACACACCGACGTCTTCGGTGTCCTGCTGCAAGTGCTCGATGACGGCCGGCTGACCGACGGCCAGGGGCGCACCGTGGACTTTTCCAACGTGGTGCTCATCATGACCTCGAATCTGGCCACCGAGCCAGCCGATTTCTTCGCCCCAGAATTCGTCAATCGTGTCGACGAGATCCTCCGCTTCGACTCCTTGAGCAGAGGCGAGGTTGCTGCCATCGCCGATTTGCAGCTCGCGATCCTGCGCCGGCATCTGACCGAACGCGACATCACGCTGAAGGTGAGCACCGCTGCCGCCGAGCTGCTGGCGAACCGCGGATACGACCCGGCCTATGGTGCCCGACCGCTGCGACGCCTGATCCAGCGCGAGCTGACCGATCCCTTGGCCACCGGACTGCTCGACGGCACGTTCGCCGAGGGAGACACGGTGGTTGCAGACAGCGCCGACGGCTCGATTCGGCTGAGCGCCTCGTCGGAACCGTTGGGTGCGTCGACCTCCGAGCCCGACCACGCACTATCGCTGCCAGAAGCCTGCTGAGCCTTGTGCTTCGTGCTCGTGTGTCTCACCGGAATGTGAACGGGCTCACGGGCCGCTCGGGCCACGGCGTCGCGTTGTGCTTGTGGCCCTAGTTTGCTGCGCTCGCGTGTCATTTCGGTGGGCATGTCGATGCCGAAGCCGCATCACTCGGTATCGCTGACAAGGACGTCCAGCGCTGCCGATGCTGTCCCGCCGTAGACGGTTTCCAGCGTCGGCAAGAAGGGCGCCGAACCCGTCCAGAAGGGGAAGCCCCCCAGACGACGTGCGATGACGGCGTTGGCGGCGGGGATTCGGGCGGCGCCCACCACTCGTGCTGGATCGGGTTCGTACGCCCGGCCCCAGAACTCCTCGGGGTCCTCAGGCAGTGGATCAGCGGGAGCGAGTTCCGAAGCTGTATGCGAGGACGCGAGGTGCAGACCGGCGAGCGTGAGCAAGTCGTCGCGCTGCATTCCTCTCATCTGGAACAGCAGGAACGGATCGCGATCGAATTCCTCGCCCAGTAAGAGGTAGACAGCAGCGATGTGCTTGCACGGATTCGTCTGGTCAGGGCACGAGCACGAGGTGCGAAGGTCGCTTCTCGCCGCAGGGAACAGCGAGAGCCCGCACTCCCCGAATGCGTCTTCTATCCGATCGGGCATGCGCCCGGCGATGAGGCTCGAGGCGAATACAGGCCGCTCGCCCAGCGTCGACGCGATCTTGCGCCAATCGTCGGGGCGCAGCGTTGCGACCCGGATCGAGACTCGGTAGGGCCGCGGTTCGGAGCCTTGCACCGCAGCTGTCACTTCGCCAGTGCCGACATCGATCGTGAGGACTTGGCCGCGGCGGGCATAGGTTCTCGCACGGGCGATGCGTGATGCGATGTCGAAGCCATCGAGGACATCGATCCAGCGACGGGCCCACCAGTTCTGCGCGAAATCGCCGCGGCGTGATTGCGCTTTGATGCCGCCGCGTGCCTGACGCGGTCGGCCGTAGTCGGCGTACCTGCCGAAACCGGATCGGCTCACTGCAACGTCACCCCCGCACGGCATCGCGGCTCAACGTGAGCACGGCGCGCAGATCGTCGTTGGAGAGTTCTGTCAACCAGCGCTCGCCACCTTCGACGATCTGGTCGGAAAGTTCGCGCTTGTGATCGATCATCTCGTCGATCCGATCTTCGAGCGTGCCGGCGCACATGAACTTGTGGACCTGCACGTTGCGCTCTTGACCGATGCGGTAGACGCGGTCGGTGGCTTGGTTCTCGACAGCGGGATTCCACCAGCGATCAAAGTGGAACACGTGGTTGGCTGCGGTCAGATTCAGTCCGGTGCCGCCGGCGCGCAGCGACAAGACGAACAATGGAGGACCGTCGGTGTCTCCGAAGCGGTCGACCATGCGATCTCGGCTCGCTCTGGGCACACCGCCGTGAAGGAACGGCACTTCGGTGCCGAATACTTCTTGGAGATGCCGCTGCAGCATCGTGCCCATGGTCACGAAACGGGTGAAGACGAGCGCACGCTCGCCACTTGCGAGGGTCTCGGCGATCATCTCGATGAGCCGATTGAGCTTGCCGGATCGTCCCTCGATCGCGGAGTCGTCGCCGAGGAAGTGCGCGGGGTGATTGCAGACCTGCGTGAGCTTCGTCATCACGCCGAGGATCAGACCGCGCCGGTCGATGCCCTCTGCGTGTCGGAGGGACTCTTCGGTATCGATCAGCACGGCGCGGTACAGCGATGCTTGCTCGGCGGTCAGGGCGCAGTACGTCTTGGCTTCGAGTTTCTCGGGCAGATCTTTGATGATCGCGCGATCGGTCTTGACCCGGCGCAGCATGAACGGCCCTGTGGCGCGGCGCAATCGCTGAGCAGCGTCGGCGTTGCGTTCTGCTTGGATCGGCACCAAGAAGTTGCGTTTGAAGTCCGTCAGGGTGCCAAGGAAGCCCGGATTCAGGAATTCCATGACCGACCAGAGGTCGCCAAGGTGATTCTCGACTGGCGTGCCGGTGAGGGCGACGCGATAGTCAGCTGTCAAGGAGCGGGCGGCGCGCGCTTGGGCGGTATGGGGATTCTTGATCTGCTGTGCCTCGTCGAGCACGACACCGCGCCAAGACCGCTCGCGCAAGAATTCGATGTCTCGTTGCAGCAGGCCGTAGCTGGTGACGACGAGAGCATGACTTCCGGCGCGCTCGTCGAACGCCTCGTCGCGGGCCCGGCGAGGGCCGTGGTGCACCATCACCGGCAGGTCCGGAGTGAACCGCGAGGCCTCCTTGATCCAATTGTTGATCACAGATGTCGGGCACACAAGCAAGGTCGGCATGTCGCTGCCGGACTCCCAATCGCGCTGGAGCAACGCCAGCGCCTGAATGGTCTTGCCGAGTCCCATGTCGTCCGCCAGGCAGCCGCCGAGGCCCCAGCGGCGCAGGAACCACAGCCATGCGTAACCCCGTGCCTGGTACGGGCGAAGCGTTCCCGCGAACGCCGACGGAGCGTCGATGTCCGTGAGAGCCGCATCGCCGCCGCTGAGACGTTCCAGCAGATCAGCCAGCGGGCCTGCTGCCTCGATATTGTCGAGTTGCGGGCCGCCGCTGGCGGGCATCCCGATGTGCATCTGAACGATGTCCCGAAGCGTCGACGGATGCTCGCCGCGGGTCTGCCAGAACCGGATTGCCTCCTGAATCTCATTCGAGCTCAGCGCGATCCACTGTCCGCGGAGGCGCACGAGAGGCGCCTTCATCGTGGCCAAGGCCTCGATCTCGTCCGCCGTGAGGCGATCGTCGCCGAGTGCCAGATCCCAATCGACGTCCGCGATCGCGTCCAGCGACATGATGCCGCTGCTCGACTGCATCGCGGGAGCGGAGGTATTCGTCCGCGCGCTCAGGCTCAATCTCGTCCCCTTGCGCGCCCACCACGACGGCAAGAGGACGCCGAAGCCTGCTTCCTCGAGGGCAAGGGCTTCCTCGCTCAGGAAGTCGTACGCCTCTGCCGTGTTCAGGCTGAAGCCATCGGGGTTCGCGTGCTCGAGGCTGCCCGCGACGCGCGTGGAGATCCCTGCAGCCTGCCCGAGACCTAGCAGCAAGGATTCCCGCGCCCCGCTCTCGGAGGCCGCTGAGGGGACCATCTGCCCCATGTCTGGTTGCCATCCGTCTGCAGCGGAGATCAGCAGGCTGGGGTCCGAATGCGGCTGCAGCAGGTAACGAACGCACCACGCGTCCTCCGGCGGCGGGTCGGCGTCCGGTGATGAGTCGGCCTCCAGCGCGGTTTCCGGCTCCTCCAGCCGGAAACAGAGCCTGAATGGGGAACGTTCCGCGGCGGCCACTGGATGGCGCCACCTGGCAACTTGGTCCGCCATGTGTTCGGCGTCAACGCTGCGGTCAAGCCGGCCGTCCGCGCCCAGCAGCGCCTCAAGCCAGAGGTCGTGGGATTCCGCGCTGAGACCCCCCGCGGGGCGGTCGGCCGCGCTGACCGTGCTGCGCACCAATTGGTCGACCAGCACGGTGAGTGCTTGGCGCAGGACTTCGACCGACGCATCGTCGGGGGCTGAGGGTGCGTGCGGATCAGTTGCTGCCCGTGCCGACCCCGGCATGCGAGCGGCGATGGTCGCCAGGCGCTCGCCGTCTTCGCCGGTGCATACCGGCTCCCAGACTGCTCGTGCTCCCTGCGGGTCGAGTGCGATGCCCGGCAGGAAGTGCTGTCGGGCTACGAGCGCGGCCGCGAATCTGAACGCGTCTTCCGCCCAGAAGCGCAGGTCCGTGCCCGCGAATACGCCCGAGGCCAGATTCCGGTCACGGCACACTGCCCGCAGGAGCGCAACCGTCTCAGTCGGCTCCAGGCGCAGCGCGGGCACCGTCCAGGGGGCTCTGCGGATGGCGCCGGGGTCACCGTCAGCGGTGGACTCGATGATCGTGCTCGAAGCGGCCGGCGCATCGCTCGTGCTGGGAAGCCACATCGCGACCGGCCGCGCGCGGCGCGCTGTGATGCGGAGATCGGGTTCGGTGCTCCGGATCGCCTTGGCGAGGACGGACGCGGCAGCTGCAAACGGATGCGGTCGGTGGGTGATGGCATCGGGGTATCCCCCAGACAGCGCGTCAGCAGCATCGGAGGCTTCGGCCCACACCACGAGGGCACCGTGGTGGCAGGTGCCATGGACGAGAATCATGGTGGGCTCGCAGGGCTTGGCGATCAGCGAGGACCGCAAATCATACGCTCGGCGCAGTCAAGCGCCTGAAATGCGGTGATCCGATCGCCCTCCTACACTGTTCAGGTGACGAAGGGCACGGCAGCCGGGTCTCACCCCGAATGCGCCGCAATGTGTCCGACCGCAGGCACCCGCCGTGATCCGGATTGCGCCGTCCGCAGCCCGGACGTCAGCCAGCCAAGCTGAGCGATACCGCGCATGCCGGGCTCGATCGTCGTAGGAATGCAATGGGGCGATGAGGGCAAGGGCCGCATCGTCGACATCGTCGCCAAGGAATGCCAGCATGTCGTCCGCTATCAGGGCGGCCACAACGCGGGGCACACGATCGTCGTCGACGGCGAGACATTCGCCCTGCAGCTCATTCCCAGCGGGGTGCTCTACGACCATGTGACGCCGATCATCGGCAACGGCGTGGTCATCAACCCGTGGGTGCTGATCGACGAGATCGACATGCTCGGGGGCCGGGGCGTCGACTGCGGCCGACTGATGCTGAGCCCCGCGGCGCATCTCGTGCTGCCCTACCACCAGATCGCCGATGAGCTCGCCGAAGCGAAGCGCGGCGACGCCAAGCTCGGGACCACCAAGCGCGGCATCGGACCGGCGTATGCCGACAAGGCGGCGCGGGTGGGATTGCGCGTCGAAGACCTGCTGGAGCCGATGACGCTGCGCGCCCGATTGCTGAGCGTGCTGGCCGACCGCAACGCCTACTTGCAACGGGTGCACGACCATCCCGGTGTCGATCCCGATGAGCTGGCCGACCAGCTCATCACCGAGGTGGCACCACGGCTGGGGCCGCTGGTGGCCGACACCGTTGGGTGGCTGCACGAAGCGCTGCATGCGGGCGAGCGCGTGCTGTTCGAAGGCGCCCAGGCCACCTTCTTGGACCTTGACCACGGCACCTACCCCTTCGTCACCTCCTCCAACCCGGTGGCAGGTTTCGCGCTGGTGGGCGCGGGCATCGGGCCCGGCGCCGTCGATCAGGTCATGGGCATCGCGAAGGCCTACACCA
This sequence comes from Acidimicrobiales bacterium, assembly GCA_965231925.1. Lineage (GTDB taxonomy): Bacteria > Actinomycetota > Acidimicrobiia > Acidimicrobiales > Poriferisodalaceae > Poriferisodalis. The sequence continues at coordinate 4,587,193 of OZ246894.1, read as the reverse complement.
CCCGAGTCGGTTCGGGGCCGTTCGTGACCGAGCTGGACGATGACGTCGGCGACGAGTTGGTCGAGCGCGGCGCTGAGTTCGGCACCAATACCGGCCGTCGGCGCCGCTGCGGCTGGTTCGACGCCGTGATGGGTCGCCAGGCTGCCCGTCTCAACGCCTGCACAGAGATCGCGCTCACCAAGCTCGACGTGCTCGACGAACTCGACACGATCAAGGTGTGCGTGGCGTACGAGGTGGATGGCCGCCGCTACGACTACCTGCCGCATCTGCGCTCGCTGTGCGATCGCGCCCAACCGGTCTACGCAACGCTGCCCGGCTGGAAGACGCCGCTCGAGCGAGTCACCGAGCGGTGGCAGCTTCCCCGCCAGGCCGTCGACTACATCGTCTTCCTCGAACGCCAGCTCGGTCTGCCGATTCGCTACGTCTGCGTCGGCCCGGGCCGCGAGCAGTACATCCGCTTCGCGGCCTGAGTCAGGGAACGCCAATGAGGGTCTGTGTGGTTGGACGAGGTGGGCGCGAGCACGCGTTGGCGAGTGCCCTTGCGACGACAGCCGACGTCGTCGTCACCCCCGGCAACCCCGGCATAGCCGGCAGCACTCCCGTCGCAGCCACCGAGATCGACGCCGACCTGTACGTCATCGGACCTGAGGGTCCCTTGGCCGATGGCTTGGCAGATCGCCTGCGGGCAGCGGGCCGCCTCGTGTTCGGACCGGGCGCAGATGGCGCCGCGCTCGAAAGCTCCAAGGCGTGGATGAAGGAAGTGGTCAGCGCTGCGGGCGTGCCCACGGCGGGCTATGCCACCTTCGCCAGCGAGCCGGCGCAGCGCCGAGCAGCACACGTCTACCTTGAGACGCTGGCGCCGCCGTATGTCATCAAGACGAGCGGGCTTGCCGCCGGCAAGGGCGTGCTGGTCACCGACGAGCTCGCACAAGCCCATGCAGACATTGACGCCAAGCTCGACGGCACGGCATTCGGGGACGCCGGGCGCTGCATCGTCATCGAAGAAGGAGTGCGAGGCCCCGAGGTGTCGCTGTTCGCACTCTGCGACGGTCGCCGCGCGGTGCTGCTGCCCACGGCCGTGCGTGATCACAAGCGCGTCGGCGACGGCGACACGGGGCCGAACACCGGCGGCATGGGCTGCGTCTCGCCGCTGGCGGATGTCGACCGGGCTGTCTGCGCCGAACTGGGCGCGTTGGCGTTCGAGCCGACGCTGGCCGAGCTGACCCGGCGGGGCGTCGACTACCGCGGCGTGCTCTACGCCGGGTTCATGCTGACGCCCGACGGACCCCGCCTGCTGGAGTTCAACGTGCGCTTCGGCGACCCCGAGGCACAGGTCACGCTGCCGCGCATCACCAACGACCTCGCATCGCTGCTGGCCGGGGCGGCAGCGGGCGAGCTGAGCGACGAGATCGACGTCTCCGACGACGCCATGGTGTGTGTCGTGTGTGCTGTGGAGGGCTACCCGGCTGCACCGCGCACCGGCGACGTCATCTCCGGCCTCGAGCGCGCGCGTGAGGTTGACGGCGTCACGATCTTTTGTGCGGGTGTCGGGACCGCGGACCCTCAGGCTGGGTCTGACGGGTCTTTGGTGACCGGCGGCGGCCGGGTGCTGAACGTGTGCGGCCGCGGCCCCGATGTCGCGGCGGCCCGCGACCGCGCCTACCAAGCCGTGCAGCATCTTCATTGGCCCGGCATGACCTACCGCACCGACATCGCCGCGGCCGAGGCCGCAGCAACTGCCGCCCTCAGCCGATGAGGGTGCCGACGGGTATTGGCCGGCGCTTCGAGCGCGGCTGCGGAAATCTCTCCGTCACCGACTCCGGGCGGCGAGACTCGCATCACACGTCGATCCATGTCAGGGGAGCCCAGCAATGAAGGTCGCCATCTTGATGGGCTCGCCGAACGATGCGCCGAAGATGGCGCCAGCCGCCGAGATGCTCGACAGGTTCGGCATCGACCATGTGACCGAGGTGATGAGCGCCCACCGGACGCCGGCAGCCGTCATGTCGTTCGCGACTGCAGCACGGGATGCCGGATTTGCCGCGATCATCTGCGGCGCCGGCATGGCCGCGCACCTCGCTGGCGTGGTGGCCGCACACACGACTCTGCCGGTGATCGGCGTGCCGCTCAGCGGCGGCCTTGCCGACGGGCTCGACGCGTTGTTGTCGACGGTGCAGATGCCCAAGGGCATCCCCGTGGCGACTGTTGCGGTGAACGGCTCGGCGAATGCTGCGGTGCTCGTCGTAGAGATCCTGGCAGTGACCGATTCGGAGCTCGCCCGGGGTCTGGCGGAATTCCGCGCCGCGGGTGCCCGGTGACGCCGGCATGAGCCCCGACGTCGTCCCCAACGTGTTGGCGACGCGCTACGCCTCTGGCGAGATGGCCGAGCTGTGGTCGCCCCGGCACAAGATCATCCTCGAACGCCGTCTGTGGATAGCAGTGCTCGAAGCCCAACGCGACGCGGGCGTTGACGTTCCCGGCGGTGCGCTGGAGGCCTACCGCGAGGTGATCGACCAAGTCGACCTGAACTCCATCACCGAGCGCGAGCGGATCACCCGGCACGACGTCAAGGCACGCATCGAGGAGTTCTGCGCGCTGGCCGGCCATGAACAGATCCACCGCGCCATGACCTCGCGAGATCTCACCGAGAACGTCGAGCAGTGCCAGGTGCGCTCAGCCTTGCAGCTGGTTACTGAGCGCATGGCGGCGTTCATCACGCGCGTCGCCGCCCTGGCCGCTGACCACCGTGACCTGGTGATGACCGCCCGCTCCCACAATGTGCCTGCGCAGGCGACCACGCTCGGCAAGCGCTGGGCCACCATCGGCACCGAGGCACTGGTGGCCATCGAACGCCTCGAAGAGCTGATCGGCCGCTACCCGCTGCGCGGGCTGCGTGGACCGGTCGGCACCCAGCAGGACCTGCTGGAACTGCTCGGCGGCGATCCGGCGGCGGTCGACCGCCTGGAACGCCGGATCGTCGATGAGCTGGGATTCGGCCGCGTGCTGGGGTCGGCCGGGCAGGTCTATCCACGCTCGCTCGACCTCGATGTCGTTTCCGCGCTCGTCGTCGCCGCAGCGCCGCTCGCCAACCTGGCGCTCAGCGTTCGCCTGATGGCCGGCCACGAGCTGGTGACTGAGGGATTCGAGGCCGGCCAAGTCGGTTCGTCGGCCATGCCGCACAAGATGAATACCCGGTCCTGCGAGCGCATCAGCGGTCTCGCCGTCATCCTGCGAGGGCATCTCACGATGGCATCGCAATTGGCCGGCGATCAGTGGAACGAGGGTGATGTCAGCTGCTCGGTAGTGCGCCGGGTGGTGCTTCCCGACGCCTTCTTCGCACTCGACGGCGCGCTCGAGACGGCGTTCAGCGTGCTGGACGGGTTCGGCGCCTTCCCTGCGCGCATCGCGGCAGAGCTGGCCGAGTACCTGCCGTTCCTTGCGACGACCCGCCTGCTCGCGGCTGCCGTCACCGCGGGCACGGGCCGCGAGCAGGCCCACGAGCGAATCGCCGAGCACGCGACCGCCGCAGTGCTGTCGCTGCGGGAGGGCAACGCCGCTACGAACGATCTGGCCGAGCGGCTCGCGGCCGATCCCGTGCTGGCGCTCAGCGCCGGCGACATCGAATCGGCACTCGCCGACCCCGCTTCCTTCAGCGGTCGTGCCGCCGATCAAGTCGACGAGTTCGTCGCTGCGGCAGGCAAGCTCGCCGAGCGATACGGACCGGCTGTGGCCTATGAAGGGGGCGAGGTGCTGTGAACGCGGCGAGATGGCGCGTCCCGGGTCACGGCCCGATGCCAGACCCGATGAGACAGGCCCGATGAAAGGAGCAACGTGAGCGAGCTGGAACTCGTCCACCGCGGCAAGGTGCGCGAGATGTACCGCGTCGACGACAGGCATCTGCTGATGGTCGCAAGCGACCGCATCTCGGCCTTTGACGTGGTGTTCGACGAACCGGTGCCCGACAAGGGCCGTGTCCTGACCGCCATGACGGCGTGGTGGTCGAGGTGGCTCGGCGATATTGCACCGACCCATGTGGTCTCGACCGACCCTGGCGACTTCCTCGCCGCTGCGCGGCGACCCGAACTCGCCGGTCGGGCTCTCCTTGTCCGCCGGGCAGAGATGCTGCCGATCGAGTGCATCGTGCGCGGGTACATCACCGGTTCGGCGTGGAAGGAATACTGCAAGCACGGCACCATGCACGACGAGCCACTGCCGGCCGGGCTGCTCGAATCGCAGCAGCTTCCTGAACCGGTCTTCACGCCGTCCACCAAGGCGACCGATGGGCACGACGTGAACATCTCCTTCGCCGCTGCCGCAGAACTGGTCGGTGACGAAGCAGCCGCTGCCGCCCGCCAGGTGTGCGTCGATGCCTACAGCACGGCGGCCGCTCACGCTTCGCAGCGGGGCATCATCATTGCCGACACCAAGTTCGAGTTGGGCTACGTGGACGGCACCCTGGTCATCGCCGACGAGTGGCTCACGCCCGATTCGTCCCGCTTCTGGCCCAAGGATCACTGGCAGCCGGGCGCATCGCCGCCGTCGCTCGACAAGCAGCCGGTGCGTGACGCCACTGAGGCCACCGGTTGGAACAAGGAACCGCCACCCCCGCCGCTGCCGCACGACGTGGTGGCCGCCACCCGTGCTCGGTATATCGAGGCATACGAGACGCTGACCGGCGAGTCGTTCGACGACTGGCTGACGCAATCGGGTGTGCTGAGCGGAGCAAGTGCCCCATGAGTCGCTGGGATGTCTTGGTGGAAGTCTCGCCGCGCGCTGAGATTGCCGATCCGGCAGGAACCACGATTGAACGCGCCCTCGCAGCATTGGGATTCGCGGGCGTCGGCGAGGTGCGGGTCGGCAAAGCCATCCGCATGGAGGTCTCCGCATCGGACGCCGCTGAGGCCAGGTCAGTGACTGAGCAGATGTGCGATCGCCTGCTGGCGAATCCGGTGATCGAAGACACTCGTATCGAATTGCGCGCCGTAGCGCAAGAACCCACAGCGCCGGAACCTGCAGGGCCGGAACCCGCAGCGCCGGAACCCAGTCGGTGAGCGTCACGGTCGGCATCGTGCGGTTTCCCGGCACGAACTGCGATCTCGACACACTCGATGCGCTGGCTGAATTGGGGGCGAGAACTGTGCTGCTGCACAGCGACGAGACCTCGCTCGGAAGTGTCGATGCTGTCGTCATCCCAGGTGGTTTCGCCCATGGCGACTACCTGCGAACGGGAGCAATCGCCCGCTTCTCGCCGATCATGGACGCAGTGGCGTCATTTGCGAGTGCCGGCGGTCCCATCGTCGGCATATGCAATGGGTTCCAAGTGCTGACCGAGGCAGGTCTGCTGCCCGGAGCACTACGACCTAATGCGGGGCTCTCGTTCTTGTGCCAGCCGCAGCAGGTAGTGATGGCGTCGGTGAATCATGTTCTGGGGCATGGGCTGTCCACGTCGGAGGTGCTGCACATCCCCATTAACCACTTCGAAGGGAACTATGTGTGTGATCGCCTGACATTGCAGCGTTTGCGCGAGAAAGGCCAAGTAGTGATGCGCTACGTGGGCAACCCCAACGGATCGTTGGATGACATTGCCGGAATCTGCAACGAGATGGGCAATGTCGTGGGCCTCATGCCTCACCCTGAACGGGCCACCTCTGGGCTCTTGGGATCAACGGACGGCTGCAGGCTGCTCGAGGCGCTGCTCGAAGCAGCAGCGAGCACTCGTCAAGTCGCCGATCGCCGTACGGCTTGAAGAGGAATGACGACCGTGAGGATCGAAACTCCAAGTGCCGAAGGCTGGGTGGTCTGAAGTGTCAGCCGCCCCGTGTGATACCCGCACGAGCCAGCATGTCCGCCGAGACCCCGAATTCGCGCCACGTGGCGTACTGGATGCCCTTGCGCCGCCCGTAGTTATTGGCATGGGTGACAAAGCCTTCTTCAACCGACGCCATGTCAGGTTCGACCTGCATCTCCTCGATGGCAGCTTCGATGTCGCGGCGCTCCTGCATGAGCAGCAGACGCTTGATCGGCTTTGCCTCAGCCATCTGCGCGTCGATCGCATCCTTCTTGGCGTTCAGCGACTCCGCACTCTGCCGACGACCCGGCCGCGGACGGTTGGTGTCGAGCGCCTCAAGATAGTCGCGCACTGCCGTGGCCTCGATACGACCTGCGGCAATCGCTGCCTTATGTTCATCGGACATTGTTCGTTCACTCATGGTGCCTGTATAGCAGGATGTTCTGTCTTATCCAATGCAATCGGGTCGATGTGACAACAATCGCTTCTGGTTCTGCAAGCGTTCATGAGGCTTTGGGCCTCACAGACTCCGAGTACGAACGCATCTGCGAACTATTGGTCCGTCAGCCGAACCATCTCGAACTCGCCATGTATGCGGTCATGTGGTCCGAGCATTGCTCGTATAAGTCATCGCGCCGCCATCTCGCTCGGCTGCCAACGGAGGCACCCTGGGTGCTCGTCGGTCCTGGCGAGAACGCCGGTGTCATCGATGTCGGTGACGGCATTGCAGTAGCAGTACGCATCGAGAGTCATAACCACCCCTCCGCTATCGAGCCGTATCAGGGCGCGGCGACAGGCGTCGGCGGCATCTTGCGCGACATCTTCACGATGGGCGCACGTCCTATTGCCCTCGCGGATCCTTTGCGTGTCGGACCGCTGAATGAGCCGCGAAGCAACTGGATTGCTGAGGGAATCGTCAGCGGTATTTCCGGTTATGGCAACAGCGTTGGGGTTCCGACCGTCGCAGGCGAATTCGTGTCATGCGAGACGTACCGAGACAACCCGCTGGTGAATGTGGCCGCTTTGGGCATCATGCCAACTGCACGGTTGGTCCTCGGCCGCGCGACCGACGTCGGCAGCGCGGCCGTGCTGATGGGTGCGAGCACCGGCCGCGATGGCATCGGCGGAGTCAGCGTGCTGGCGTCGGCGGGCTTCGAGGAAGCTGACGACGATGCGACCAAACGCCCGAGCGTTCAGGTCGGCGATCCGTTCGAAGAAAAGCGCCTCATCGAAGCCTGCCTGGAATTGCTCGAGGCACGACTCGTCAGCGGTATTCAGGATCTCGGCGGCGCCGGCTTGACGTGTGCGGCCAGCGAGACCGCCTCACGCGGCGGTACCGGCATGGAGGTCGACGTCACCGCGGTGCCCTTGCGTCAGCGCGGCATGGAGCCCTTCGAGATCATGACCTCGGAGTCCCAGGAACGGATGCTGGCGATCGTCGCGCCGGCCCACGTCGATCAGGTACTCGAGATCTGCGCGCGCTGGGAAGTGAATGCGACCGTTGTCGGGCGCGTCACCGGCGACGGCATGCTGCGGGTGCGTGACGGTGCCGATGGCGAAGTCCTGGCAGAGGTTCCTGCGAGCACATTGCACGACGACGCGCCGTCCTATGACCGCCCCCAGCGTCCGCCTGCTGAGCGGGAGGTCCGCCGCGGCGTCGACCCTGCGGCCCGGCCCGTCGCGGGAAGCCCGCAGGTCGCTGATCCCGACGACTGCGCTGCGGATCTGCTGGCGATGCTCGCCGACCCGAGCTGGGTATACCGGCAGTACGACCACCAACTGTTTCTGAACACGGTCGTCGGCCCCGGGCACGACGCCACGCTGCTGCGATTGCGAAACCCTCGCGACGGCACGCCCACCGGTCGGGGACTGGGAATCTCGGTCGACGGCAACCACCGCTGGTGTGACGCTGATCCCCGCCGGGGCACCGCCATGGTGGTGGTCGAAGCGGCACTGAACCTTGCCTGTGTAGGCGCCGACCCGCTCGCGCTCGTCAACTGCCTGAACTTCGGCAATCCAACCCATCCCGAGGTCATGTGGCAGCTGTCGGAGGCCATCGACGGCATGTCCGAAGCCTGTGATGCGCTCGCAATACCGGTCGTGGGCGGCAACGTCAGCCTGTACAACGAGACCAACGGCATCAACATCTGCCCGACTCCGGTGGTGTGCATGGTCGGTGTGCATCCCGACCTCGTCCGGCGTCCGATCGCCGCCGCCGTGGCGCCCGGGACCGAGCTCGTGGTGCTGGCTCCGACCGGTCTCGCCCCTCAGGCGCACGATGGCGCTGACCCTGTGGCGCGCCACCCGGTCCCGCTGGGCGGCAGCCGCTGGGCATGGGAACGCCGCCTCTGCCGGGACGGGGCCTTGCCGCAGCTCCACCTCGCCGCCAGCGTCGCAACCGCTCAATTCGTTGCAGGGGCCGTGCGGGACAACCTCGTGCTTTTCGCACACGACGTTTCCGATGGCGGCATCGCGCTGGCAATCGCGGAGATGTGCTGTCACGGCGCCACGGGCGTGCAGGCCCGGGTGCCGTCGCTTGGAGCATCGGCGCCAGCGGTACGAGCGCTGTTCGCCGAGCCGCCCGGCCGCGTTCTCGCGGCCGTTGGGGCTCACGATGTTGACCGTCTCGCGAGCGTGGCATCTGCAGCGGGAGTCGAATGCCGCCGCCTTGGATCGTTCGGCGGATCGCGCGTGCAGATCGGCCGCGATTCCGATCCGGGCCTCGATGTCGACCTCACGTTCGACGAGACGCTCGCCCGCTGGCGCGGCGCCTTGCATGAGTCGTTCGCGCAACCTGGCAGCGGGGCCGCGGCATGAGCCACGCTCCGGAGAAAGGTGTGGAGCTGCGCAAGCCGCGCGAGGCCTGCGGCGTCTTCGGCGTGTACCTGCCTGGCGGCCCCGTCGCCCACCTGAGTTACCTCGGGTTGTACGCACTGCAGCACCGCGGGCAGGAATCGGCTGGCATTGCGGTGTCCGACGGCACGCACATCACCGTGGTGAAGGACATGGGCCTCGTCGCCAGTGCGTTCGATGACCGGGTGCTGGCCGGGCTCGAGGGCAATCTGGCCATCGGGCATACCCGATATTCGACGACAGGGTCAAGCTCGTGGCGCGCGGCGCAGCCGTTCTACCGGGGCCTCGACGGAACGGAATTCGCGCTCGGGCACAACGGGAACCTCACCAACACCGCCGAGCTTGCTGCCTCATCGGGGATGCTCGACGGGGTGGTCACCAGCGACAGCGACCTCGTCGCCGAGCTGGTCGCCCAGCGCATCACTGCCACCCCGCAGATCACTCGCACGCGACCGCGCGAGGCCGTCACCGAGGCACTGGGAGCGGTGCTGCCAAGCCTTCGTGGCGGTTTCACGTTCGTGGTCGCCGACCGGGATCGCCTGATCGGGGTGCGCGACCCCCACGGCATCTGGCCGCTGTGTCTCGGCCGCCTGAATGTCGATGAGCAGGGGGTCGATCCGTCCAATGTCGACCCACATCGGGGCGGCTGGGTGCTGGCCTCTGAGAACCCCGCGCTGGAGGTGGTGGGCGCGACGTTCGAACGCGAGATCCGTCCGGGCGAGATGATCATCATCGACGCCGCGGGGTGCCGTTCGCTGTGGCCGTTCGCCAGCAGGCCCGAAACCGGCGGCGGGCTGGCACCGCACCTGTGCATCTTCGAATTCGTGTACTTCTCGCGTCCTGACACAACCTTGGCCAGCCAGAACGTGCACGCAGCGCGCCAGCGCATGGGCGCGCACCTGGCGACCAATGCACCGGTCGCCGCGGATCTGGTGATGCCTGTTCCCGAATCGGGCATCCCTGCGGCCCAAGGCTACGCGCGTGCCAGCGGCATCGCCTACGGCGACGGACTGGTCAAGAACCGCTACATCGGGCGCACCTTCATCGCGCCAAACCAGCATGTCCGGTCGTTGGGTGTGCGAACGAAGCTGAACCCGATCAGCCCCAACATCAGCGGACGCCGGCTCGTGGTGGTCGACGATTCGATTGTGCGGGGCACGACCACTCGGTCCATTGTTGAGATGCTGCGCGGCGCCGGCGCCACGGAGGTGCACATGCGCATCTCCTCGCCGCCCTACCGGTGGCCCTGCTTCTACGGCATGGACACCGGCACCTCCGACGATCTGCTGGCTGCGAGTCGTGATCTGGCCGCGATCAAGGCGTATCTGGGAGTCGACTCGCTGGCGTACCTGAGCCTCGACCAGCTCGTCGAGGCCACCGGCGTGCCCGGTGGTGGGTTCTGCCACGCATGTCTCACTGGCGAGTACCCGGTCGAGATCGGTGCGAGCGCACGGGCCGAGGTGTTCGGCAGCGGCAGCGACGAACCCTCTCGCTCCCTGATTGCGACGGGCAACGTTCGGCCGGCGGCCGTCGCGGAACCCCTCGCTGGCTGACGCCGACTTGACGATGGCCGCCCGATGACGCCGCCCGCCCGACGCCATCCGATCCGATGACGCCCGAGCATGCCGGCTCCGCCGGGGACGCGCCCGGGGCCTCCGCGCCTGTGCCGCTGACTTACGAAGTCGCGGGAGTGAGCATCGACGCGGGAGACGAGGCGGTCCGCCGCCTAGTGCCGCACGCTCGCAGCACCTACCGACCCGAGGTGCTGAGCGACATCGGCGCGTTCGGGGCAGTGACAGCTCTCCCGAGCGGCTTCGCCGAACCGGTGCTGGTGACAGCGAACGACGGTGCAGGCACCAAACCGCTCGTCGCTGCGGCACTCGACCGGTGGGACACCATCGGCATCGACGTGGTGGCCATGTGCGTCGACGACATCGTCACACTCGGCGCGGAACCGTTGCTGTTTCACGACCAGATCACTGCGGGACGTCTCGACCCAGGCGTCGTCGAGGCGATCGTGAAGGGCCTGGCCGTGGGGTGCCGCACTGCCGGCTGCGCGTTGGTGGGCGGCGAACTGGCTGAACACCCTGACGCGCTCGCTCCGGGCGACGTCGACATCGCCGGCTTTGCCGTAGGAGTCGTCGAGCGGGCTCGACTGCGAACCCCGGTGGGGAGTGAGCCCCTCGTGCTCGTCGGACTCGCCTCCGGTGGGCTGCGATGCAACGGTTACAGCCTCGCTCGCCGCGTCCTGTGCGGCAGTTCGCTCGACGCGGAACAGCTTGCCGCGCCGGCATGGCCGGGCGCCGATCGCACGCTGGGCGACGAGTTGCTGCGACCGTCGGTGATCTATGCCCCCGCAGTGCTCTCATTGTTCGCAGAGTGCGACGGCCGTGCGGCAGCCCACATCACCGGCGGGGGACTGGCTGCGAACGTGGCGCGCATGCTGGGTCCCGGCGCTCAGGCGATCGTGCGGCGAGGCACGTGGCCGGTGCCCGCCATCTTCGGCCACATCGCCAACAGCGGTCCGGTGGCTCCGTCCGAAATGGACCGCGTCTTCAATCTGGGTATCGGCATGGTGGTGGCGGTCCCGCCTGCGTACGCGGACAGTGCCATCGACATTGCTGGCGCTGCAGGACACGACGCATTCCAGATCGGCGAGATCCGACCCGGCAACGGCGAGGTCCAAATCATCGATTCAGACCAATACCCTGCCGGTTCTGCACACGCGCAGGAGCGCCGATGACTGCCACCGCGGGGTCCCGACCCACCGCCGCCTATTCCGCCACCCTCGAAGTCGAGCTAGCTCACCAGCCGGGCACGCTCGGCCGGCTGTGTACCGCCATCGGCGATGTCGGCGGCAACATTCAGAGCCTCGACGGTTTCACGATCACACAGGGTGCGCTGCGCCAGCACATCGTGGTCGACGCCGCGAGCGAGCAGCACATCACCCAGATCTGCGCGGCGGTGAACGGCCTCGAGGGCATCACGGTCATCGCTGCGCTCGACCGCACGTTCGAGCTGCACGACCGCGGGAAGCTCGAGACGGTCAGCCGGATCTCGCTGCGCAACGCAGATGACCTCTCCATGGCGTACACGCCGGGTGTGGCTCGAGTCTGCCGGGCCATCGTGGATGACCCCGAACGAGTCCATGACCTGACCATCAAGGGCAACACGGTGGCCATCGTCACCGACGGCACCGCAGTGCTCGGTCTCGGCGACATCGGCCCAGCGGCGGCGATGCCGGTCATGGAAGGCAAGGCGCTGCTCTTCAAGGAGTTTGCCGGCGTGGATGCCTTCCCGATCTGCCTTGACGTCACCAAGCCTGAAGAGATCGTCGAAACGGTCATCCGGCTCGCGCCGACCTTCGGCGGCATCAACCTGGAGGACATCGCAGCGCCCGGCGCATTCGAGGTCGAGGAAGCGTTGCGCGCAGCGCTCGACATTCCCGTGTTCCACGACGACCAGCACGGCACCGCTGTAGTTGCGCTGGCGGCACTCGAGAATTCGGCGCGCATTGTGGGCAAGGAGCTGGCGAACCTGCAATGCGTCATCCTGGGCGCTGGCGCCGCCGGCGTGGCAACCGCAAAGATCCTGCTCGGTGCTGGAATCGGCAACGTGATCGCCTGCGACCGCAAGGGCACCATTCACCCCGGTCGCGCCGACCTGAACCACGCCAAGGAATGGCTCGCCGCCAACACCAACACCGAGCGTGTGGCTGGCACGGTGGCCGACGCGATGGCCGGTGCAGACGTGTTCTTGGGGCTGAGCGGCCCTGGGCTCGTCACCCGCGACGACGTGGCGACCATGGCAGAGCGACCGATCGTGTTCGCGATGGCGAATCCCGACCCCGAGATCCTGCCCGACGACATCGCCGATATCGCCGGCGTCGTCGCGACCGGCCGCAGCGACTACCCCAACCAGATCAACAACGTGCTGGCATTCCCGGGCATTTTCCGGGGCGCCTTCGACGCAGGCGCCACCGACATCACCGAGAACATGAAGATCGCGGCAGCCGACGCAATCGCAGCGGCCGTGTCGAGCGACGACCTCTGCCCCGAGCTCGTCATTCCCACAGCCTTCGACCGCTCAGTAGTCCCCGCAGTAGCCAAAGCAGTAGCTGCCGCAGCCCGCACCGACCAAGTAACCCGCGGCTAAGGCCCAACAAGCCTCGCTGCAACGGCACCCCTATTGCCGCGAGCGAGGGCGCAGCCCTTTCGCGTTTCTATTGTCGCGAGTGCGGCGAAGCCTTGATTTCTATTGTCGCGAGCGGGGGGCGAAGCCCCTTCCGCTCGCTGTGCTCGTGGTCGGGACCGGCGTCGATCCGGTGACCTCACGCTTTTCAGGCGCGCGCTCTGCCAACTGAGCTACCCGACCGCGGTCCCGACGGGATTTGAACCCGCGACCTCTGGCTTGACAGGCCAGCGTGAACTCCAGACTTCACCACGGGACCAGTTGATTTACTGTCTGCTCGCACCGGCACGGCGACCGCAGTCGCTGCCGATGCAAGATCAGCAACGATAGCCACCTCGATCAGCAATCAAGCGCCGCACTCGGAGCGATCTCTTCTGAGCGGCGGTGTCGCACGGCGAAGCCACTGTTCGCGCGCCCCGTGGGCACCGCGAGCAACGGCGAGGGGAGCCTGGTGTCGCTGTGGGAGACCTCGACAATCCGCGCATCGGGCTGAGTCAACGGATCGAGCCGGCGTCATCGCCGGGGTTCGACAATGAGCAGGGAGTCCATGACACCCCCCGCCTACGCTGATCGCATGCCGGTCAAACCGACGCGCGCCCCGGCCAACGCTGATAAGCCGGGACGGTGCTGGTCATTGCACCGCGGCGACGCGCTCGACGCATATGTGGACTGGCCGCGGCCCGCTTTGATCATGTCCGACGGCGCGTACGGCGTGGGCGGCTTCCCAGGCGATCCGCGAACACCCGACGACTTGGTTGGCTGGTATGCGCCCCATGTTGAGTGCTGGTCGAAGTACGCGCTTCCCGCGACGACGCTGTGGTTCTGGAATACCGAGATCGGCTGGGCCACTGTGCATCCGTTGTTGGCGGCCAGCGGCTGGGATTACGTCCAGACCGTGGTCTGGGACAAGGGTGTCAGCCATATTGCAGGCAACGTCAATGGTGACACCATCCGCCAGTTTCCGGTGACCACCGAGGTGTGCGTCTTCTACCGTCGACGGCTGGAATTCGAGACGCCCGAAGGCGTTATGTCCGCCAAGCAGTGGCTGCGCCATGAATGGCAGCGGGCTGGCTTGCCGCTGCACCGTGCAAACGAGGCGTGCGGCGTCGCGAACGCGGCGACTCGCAAGTACCTGACCCAAGACTGGCTGTGGTACTTCCCGCCGCCCGAGATGATGGAGCGGCTGGTCGCCTACGCGAACCGCCATGGTGATCCCCACGGCGCGCCGTATTACTCGATTGACGGGGCTTCGCCACTTACCGCGTCGGAATGGTCGCGGATGCGTGACGTCTGGACTCATGCACATGGCCTGACGAACGTGTGGGCACAGCCTGCTCTGCACGGCAGTGAGCGCTACAAGGGCAACGGAGTGCGTTCCGCGCCGCGTGTTCACAATCCCGGCCGGCAGGCCGCTGTTCACCTCAACCAGAAGCCGATCGAGTTCATGCGACGCATCGTCGCCGCGGCCACGCGTCCCGGCGACGTCGTCTGGGAGCCGTTCGGTGGCCTGTGCAGTGCGACGGCAGCAGCGGTCACGGTCGGCCGGCGGGCATACGCGGCTGAGCGAGTGGAGCGCTTCGCCGATATCGCTGAACAGCGACTTCAGGAAGCAGCGACAGGCGAGCACGGCAGTCTGTAATGCCCGAAGCCGTCAGTATCGCACGAGTGCCCGAACCCACGCCCCCGACGCCGGATCCTGACCACCCGACGACCGCTCTGGCCAGTCGAGTTCGAGATGCGCTCACCGCACTGCCGATTCACTTCCAGTCGCCGACGGTCATGGAGGGTCTCGACGCAACCGATCTGTTTGCGTTGAACACCGTGCTCGGCGCGACCATTGAAGTGCAGGTCGTGGCGGCGCTGAATCGAATGCGCGAAGTATGGGATCCCGACGGCGAGTGGCCGCTGTACGAGTTCGTCCGACAAGCGCAGACGTTTCCCGATGTCCTCTTGCGCCGCCGCAGCACGGAGGGTGTCGACAATGTGGCGATGGGCATCGAACTGAAGGGCTGGTATCTGCTCGCGAAGGAAGCTGTGCCGAGTTTTCGGTACACCGTCACGCCGCGGGCATGCAGCGATTGAGATCTGCTCGTGGTGGTGCCGTGGTGCTTGTCGAATGTGGTGTCAGGCCAACCGCGGGTCTTGGCGCCTGGCATCTGGTCGGCCCGATTCGCCGCCGAGTTTCGCAACTACTGGTGGCAGCACATCAAGCAGAGCCGCAGTGACACAACCATTCGCATGCCCGACGGGGTAGTGCCATACAGCGGCCGGGACCACACGGTCGACGAGCCGGTCTCCGACAGTGGCCACAACTTCGGCAGAATTGCGCGTACCGGCATCATGGACGACTGGATCGACGATGCAATCCGCCAGCCCTTGGCCGGGATTCCGGCCCGCGACTGGGCGGCATTCTTGCGAAAGCACACCGATGACAGCGATCCGGAGGCTGTGTGGTCTCTCTTGAGCGCCGAAGCCGCCGAAATGCTCGCCGGAGGCAGCGCAGCGCGCGCAGAAGAGGTCGTAGCCACCCTTCGACGTCTGACTGCCCTGCTCGCTGACCAGTGAGGATCGAAGACGACCGCTCGTTCGTGCCTCGAACCTGATTCGGATCGATGATGGTCACGGCCGCACCCATGCGAGGCATAGGGTCATGATCGACACTTAACGAACGTTAAGGAAGTGATTCAATGCGACTTGCAGATGGCTCCGAAACACATCGTCGACGCCGCGGTCGGCGGCGACGAAAAGCCTTATTCTCAAAGGCCACATCGGCGTCGCCTTCTCCATCGTCGACGGACGCGACCACGGCGACATGGCGATGTTCGACGGCGGACGCGCCATGAGCTCTTGCACGTCAGGTTTCGCCGCCCGGCAGCGCAGCACCCGCACCTTCGGCATCATCACTGCAGGCCACTGTCGCTTCAGCATCACCATGAACGGGGTACCGCTCCCTTGGGTGATCGGTCACGCGAGCATCACTGCGGATGCTCAGTTCCACAAGATTCCTACTGGATCAGGGCACCAGCTTCGTTCGGACTACCTGTGTCGCCAATACAGGCTCTACATCTGCACTGTCCGTGGTGATGTCGCTATCAGTCATATGTACGCCGACTGGGTGTGTCACACAGGTAAGAACACCGGGACGACCTGTGGCCGCGTCGACTACATCTATTTCCAGCCGACCCAACCCGACGATGCGTGCATCGATGCGATCGCAGGTCAGCCTGTCACCTGCGCTCGGCGATTCGTGCGTGTGCACAGTTCAAGTCTCAAGGGATGCGATGGAGACAGCGGCGGGCCGTGGTTCCGCAGGAACACTGCGTACGGCATTCTGAAGGGCGGTACCGATCACGCTGACTGCAGCGCAGCCAACAAGTCATTGTGGTTCTCCGCTATTCGCGAAGTCGAGGCCTTCTTGGGTGTGGACGTGTTGGTCAACAACAACGTCACCATCGGTTGACAGCTGGTCTCGCAGACATCGATGTCGGACATTCGTACCAGGTTCCGCACCGTGTTGATCATGGTGATTGCCGTTTCGGTTCTTGCGGGCTGTGCTGGCACGAGTGACGTGGAGCCGACTTTTGCCATGCCGCTCGGTCCGACCACGCAAGTGCTCACTGAGGCCGCGAGCAGCGACAGCACGGCTGACGCCGGTGTCGCGTCCCGGGTGTTGCAGTGCTCGTCTGAGAGCACCGGGGAATGCGCCTACGTGACGACCACCACGGCGATCAACATCTCGCCGCTCGCTGCCGAGGCGCCGCTCGCGGCATTCAAGGGGATGTGGGACCACGACCCAGCCGACGGGGGGCACATGGCCGACCTCCGCGGCTACCTGTTCATCGAAGAACCGTATGTGCATGTTCTTCCGGGCTGCATCGGTGGGGAGCACGGCGCAGTCCAGAGACTGGATAGAGACGCGAATGGCGCGCTGCAATACAGCATGCTTCTGCTGCCGCGTCCGGGAACACGTTACAACTCCCAAACCCGGTCGCTATGGGTGTACGACCAAGGCCCGATGACCGACGGGGACTATGTGTTGGTCGGCGGCGGCGAGGGACACCGACCGCTGGCGTGGGGTGTTGGAAACGTTCACGAGCGGAGATTATGGCGAGCCAGCAGCATGAGACTTGCGGAACGCGCCTGTTGAGCGGAACGCGCCTTTTGAGATGTCAAGGCCTGCCCCCGCACGCTCATAGCTGTGTGCTGCGACACCTCCCACAGCAGCGGTTCCGCCAGCGCTCTATGCCATCGTCTTGCGCAGGCGGCCGGCGAGGTCACCACGAGGCGACACAGACACACCTTCTCCGCCGCACCATGCTGACAGCGCGCGTAGTTCGGTTGCCAGCGCTTCGAGAGCGTCCTTTTCGGCCGCGGAACCGTTGGGCCATGCCCCTGGTTCTGCCCAGGACGCGGGTACTTCCAGCATGTTGCGCTGTCGATTGAAACGGACGTCGAGGCGCGCCACCAGCGCATCGTCGTGCAAGAACGGCAGCACGAAGTAGCCGTACTGTCGCTTGGCCTTGGGCGTGTAGATCTCGATCCGGTAGTGGAACCCGAAGAGGCGCTCCGCACGCGGGCGGAACCACACCAGCGGATCGAACGGGCTCAACAGCACCGACCGGGACTGCTTGCGGCCCCGCTTCAACCCGGCAGGCACGTAGGCGGGTCTGTCCCATCCTTCGACCGACGCTTCGAGCAGGGTTCCCTCTTCGACGAGTTCGCGAATGCGTATCCGCGCAATGCGTTTCGGTAGTCGGTGGTAGTCGATGAGATCGTCTGCAGTGGCTATGCCAAGGCAGATGGCGGCTTGGCTCAGCAACGCCCGGTGAGCGTCTGGCTCATCGACTTCGCGTGCCAGCACATCGTCGGGCAGCACCCGTTCGATCACGTTGTAGCGGCGAGTGAAGCCGACCCGCTCGGCGACGCCCACATGACCGCACCAGAACAGCCATGCCAGCGCCATCTTTGCGTTGCTGCGCGTGCCCCACGGCCCTCGTACACCGGGCCCCCAGCCCAGCGCTGCGTCCAATTCCGCCGATGACGCTGGTCCATTGCCGTCCAGCCATGCCAATGCCTCGGTGATGCGGCGTGGCTCTTCGCGCCCGAATCGCGCAAAGCCGCTCCACATCTGGCCTTGTTCGCCGCGCCGCATATGCCAGCGATACAGCGGCCAATCGCTCACCTGAACGAACGATGCCTCGTGGCTCCAGTACTCGGTCAAACTGCGTTGGTCCGGGCGGCGGGTGTACGCGGCGCGTTCCAGCAGTCGGAGCACGCCGTCGTGTGTGCCCCCGAGTCGGGCACGCAAGACCAGCAGGTGCGAGCGGGCGAGCGCATTGACGGCATCGATCTGCAGCAGTCCCATGCAGTCCATGGCGCGTCGCAGGTGCCGCGAGTCCACACGCTTGGGCGGCAGGGGTGCCGCGATTCCCTGGGCGCCGATCGCGAGTCGGCGTGCAGCCTTGAGGCTCAAGCGCGCCGGTCGAGCGTGCGTCATGGCAGATCGCCGGCGCATCGCATGACGATGCGCGCCGTCAGCGGTCTCCGGCGCTGATCAGCGTTCTTCTTTGAAGATGACGTGCCGACGCAGCACCGGGTCGTACTTGCGCAGTTCGATCCGGTCGCGGGTATTCGTCTTGTTCTTTCGAGTCGAGTACGTGTAGCCGCTGCCCTCGGTGGACTTCAGCTTGATGACGGGACGCTTGTCGCTCTTGGGCATCAGACTTTCTCCCCGCGGCGGCGCAGGTCAGCCACTACCGACTCAATGCCACGCTTGTTGATGGTCTTGATGCCCTTTGCGCTGACGGTCAGCGTGACCCAGCGCCCTTCGTTGGGAACCCAGAACCGCTTCCGCTGGATGTTCGGCTTGAACCACCGCTTGGTCCGCCGGTGCGAGTGCGACACGTTGAAGCCCGAGTGCGGCCGGCGGCCGGTGACTTGGCAGATGTTGCTCATCGGAAGCAGCTCCCGGCGGGTGGGCGTGACAGCAGCGGACAAGGCTACCCCCTCAAGCGGGGGATGATCTCGCGTCCGACACGTTCGAGCACGTCGTAGCGCGGGTCGAAGTTCGGCAGGATCATCACCTGGTCGAGCCCGCGTTCGTCGAGATCTGCCAGGCGCTCGGTGACCTGATCGACGGTGCCCACGATGCAGGTGGCGTCGATGAGTTCATCAGTCAGGAACCGCGTCTCTTCCGGCAGCACCCAACAGTTATGGCCAGCGTGGATCCGCTGGTGGATGCGATCGGGGTCGGTGTCGTCGAGCATGGCGCAGTACTCGTCCCAGACCGCCTCCAGGCGCGCTCCGGGCGACCTGCCGAATTGCCGGTACTGGTCATAGGAGTAGTGCAGCGATGCCATCGCGAACGCACCCGCCTCGTGATGTACCCGCTCGCGCTGGCTGGAAAGCGTCTCGCCGTCGTCCAGCACCACGATCGTGGTGAGCGAACACATCAAGTAGTCGTCTCGGTCGAGGGTGCGCCCTGCTTCGGCGGCCCCGGCCTCGATGTATTCCCAGACGCGGGCCGTGGCTGAACCGTCAGGCGGCACCGACAGCACGGCGCCGTCGCCGTATCGGCCGGCTAGCCCCAGCGACCTCGGCCCGAAGCCCGACACGTACAGCGGGATCGGGTCTTCGAAGTTGACGAAACCGGAGTCGGGCATGATGTGACGGATCGGCTGCGCGCTGCCGCCGAACTGATGCACGGCTTCCTCGCCGCGCAGGAGCGGCCGCAACGCCGCGAGGTACTGGTCGAACTCGGCGATGCGCTGGGGCTTGTGCCCCATAATCCGCATGGCCGTGTTGCCGGTGCCGATGCCCAGAAATGTCCGCCCGGGAGCGAGGGCGTTGATGGTGGCGATCGACGCCGCAGTGACCGGCGCGGGCCGCGTGCCCGAGACCGACACACCGGTGCCGAGCCCGATGGTGCTGGTGCGTTCCGCAGCAAGCGCCAGCGTGGCATAACAATCCGACCACAGCATGTGACTGTCTGCGAACCAGGCATGCGTGTAGCCGAGTTCTTCGGCGCGCTCGACGTAGTCGAGATCGCCGATGTGCGATGCGATGCAAATCCCCAAGTCCATGCAAACTCCCTGAGTTCCCGCAGATCTCCGCGCGATCTTCTTCGATGCCCGCGACAAGCTCACCGTGGGCGGCGCGGACACGCTAGACACGAACCGTGGCACAGAGCCGACCTGGGTCATCGAAGAAGGGTTCCTCCAAGAAGGACCAGAGGAAAGCCTCAGCCAAGACGCCGAACAAGGCGCGGCGGCGCCACCTTGAGCGAGGCCGCTACTCCAATGCCCCGGTGGACCGGGCAGCCGGCGGCGTGGTGTGCCACGAAGGTGCCGTGCTCGTGGTGCACCGGCCCCGTTACGACGACTGGTCGTTGCCGAAGGGCCATCTCAACCGGGGTGAGTCCTGGGAAGAGGCTGCGCTTCGTGAGGTGCGCGAGGAGACCGGCGTTCGGTGCGCGATCACCTCGGCGCCGTACCCGGTCAGCTACCTGGTTCGCAGCCAGATTCCCAAGCTGGTGCTCTTCTACGCGATGGCGCCGACGAAGGTGCCCAAGCGGCTCACCGGAGACCCGAGTGAGGTTGACGAGGTGGCCTGGTGGGACATCGCCGACGCCGTGCGGGCGCTGAGCTATGAAGCCGAGCGAGAAGCCTGCTCAGCGCTCACGATCCCGCACCTGCGCCGCACCGCCTCCGCCGCTGGCTAGCGGCCGAGCCCCGGTGGCGACGAGCGGCGCCGCCTCTCATGGATTTCTCATGGTCTGCGTTCCAGAATGAGGCCATGGGTGCTGACCCACCAGGGCGCAACAGCCCCGCAGTAGCCGTGGTTGACGATGACCAGCGCATCCGGGCTGCCCTGCGACGCGCGCTGCAGCTCGAGGGCTACGAGGTGCTCGAAGGCCGCGACGGCCTCGAGGGCGAGGCGCTCGCCGGTCGGGCGGACGTGCTGGTGCTCGATGCCACCATGCCGAATCTGGGCGGATTCGAGCTGTGCCGCCGCCTGCGCGCAGCCGGGAACCGCGTGCCGATCCTGCTGCTGACGGCCCGAGGCGCCACCGCTGACCGGGTTGAGGGTCTCGATGCAGGTGCCGACGATTATCTGGCGAAGCCGTTCGCGCTCGACGAGCTGCTGGCTCGGCTGCGAGCGCTCCTGCGCCGGAACGCCGAAGCGCTCCCAAGCGACCACGGTGAGCGTCTGGTGTGTGGCGACATCGTGCTGGACACCGCCAGCTACGAGGTGAGCTGTGCTGGCGAACCCGTCGAGCTGACCCATACCGAGTTCCGGTTGTTGGAGCTGTTCCTGCGCAACCGGGGCCGGGTGCTCCACCGTGAGGAGATCTATGACACGGTGTGGGGCTACGACGCGTCGCTGGCCTCCAACTCCTTGGAGGTCTACGTGGGCTACCTACGTCGCAAGCTGGCCGCTGCGGCAGCGGGCATGGAGGGCCACAGCCCGATCCGGACAGTGCGCGGCGTGGGATACGTGATGAGACCCGCATGAGCGTTCGGACACGGCTCGGTCTGCTCGTGGCGGCCTCGGTCGCCGTTGCCGTGCTGGCGGTCTCGGGGGTCGCGCTGTGGATCGCCCGAAGCGAGGCCCGGTCGGCACTCGATCGCAAGCTCGACGATCGCGTCGTTGTGCTGGCTGCGAGCGGCGGGCGCTTGCCGGAACGTCGAGGTGTCCAGTTTTTCGGACGGTTCGTGCCTCGGGACGTGCTGGTGCAGGTAGTCGCCCCCAACGGTGCAGTGGTGTACAAGTCAGACGACGTGCTGCCGGTGGGGCGCGCCGACCGTGCGGTGGCGAACGGCCGCACTCGCCGTCACCGATCCGACGTGTCGGCTGACGGTGTACGCCTGCGAGTGCTGACAGTGCCGATATCGCCGGCCGGTGCGCTGATGGTCGCGAGCCCGCTGGACGAAGTCGACGAGAATGTGTCGGGCTTGCGCAACGCGTTGGCGCTTGTCGCTGTCGTCGGTGTCGCCGGTGCCGGATTGCTGGGATTCTTGGTGGCCGGTCGTGCCATCCGGCCGGTCCGGCGGCTCACCGATGCGGCGCGGAACGTCGCGCAGACCCAAGACTTGGATCAGCCCATCGAGCTTGAACGCGACGACGAACTGGGCGAATTGGCTCGCAGCTTCAACGCCATGCTGGAGGCGTTGGCGCTGTCGCGCGCCCAGCAGCATCGACTGGTCGCCGACGCCGGCCACGAGTTGCGCACGCCGCTCACCAGCATCCGCACCAACATCGAGTTGCTGGCCCGCGCCGAGCCGGCCGCCGCCTCAGCGGAAGCCGCAACGGAAGCCGACGCCGCCGGCAGGGGCGCAGTCGTCGCACTCGACAGCGACGAGCGACGCCAGATGCTCGACGATGTGCAGTTCGAGCTGGACCAGCTCACCGAACTGGTGAGCGAGCTCGTCGAACTGGCGACCGACCAACGATCTCAGGGCGAGCCTGAGCCAGTCGACCTGGCTGAGCTGGCGGCATCGGTTGTGGACCGGCACCGCCGCCGCACCGAGACGGCGTTCGTGACTGATTTCGAGCGGTGCGAGGTGGTCGTGAATGCGGCGCTGGTCGAGCGAGCGATCGGCAACCTCGTCGACAACGCAGTGAAGTGGTCCCCGCCCGGCGAACCCATCGAGATCAGCGTCGCAGCAGCCGAACGGGAGGCTCGGGTCCGAGTGCGCGACCGCGGCCCAGGCATCCCCGCCGCCCTGCGCGAGACGGTCTTCGAGCGGTTCTACCGCGCTCCCGAAGCCCGCGCCCAGCCCGGATCCGGGCTCGGGCTGTCCATCGTCGACTACGTCGCTCGCACCCACGGTGGTGCTGCCGCGGTCATCGACACCGACGGATTTGGTGCCACCGTCGAATTGCGGATACCGCTGGCACCCGAGGGCGAGTCGCACCCTGCTGACACTGGCTGATCGTCAGGGTCTTGCATCGCGGCTTGGGCTCTGACCGGCCGTCAGACCCGCTGAACCCACTGCCGCTGTCAGGCGCTTAGCGAACGGCGCAGGATCGCTTGTGACAGGGAAGAAACGCCTAAACCTGTAGGTCAGGGACATATTTCCCTGTCTCAGAAACGTTCGTTGCATCGACAGAACGTGAGCGCGACAACGAAAATGACCCGTGCAAGATCGACCGGTTCCGCAAATGAGCACTCCGAGCTGCCGTGACACCATGACCGCGAACGGCGTTGCCGGCCACACAAAGAGCAAGCCGAGCGTGTGGGCCAGGCTGTTTCCTCCGCGGGACGCCGACGCCGAATCCGGTACAACTCTCAAGCACTACATCGCTGGGATGGGATTCTGCAGTGGTCTGGTATTGGCGGATCAGGTCGGCGGACTCGCGGCGCAGTTGATCTTCTGGGGCGGCTGCATCGCAGCAGCAGCCGTCTGGCAGATCACACGGCCTATGCCCACATCCGTAGTTACCGAGCGAGCGTGTGGCGGCGGGTGTGCGGCCGAGGCGGACCGCCGCGGCTGAGACGCTGGCCGCCGACGCTCGGTGGCGCTATCGACGCGGACGCTGTGCGCGGCGGCGATTCGGGTTAGGCGTCGGGGTTGCTGAGCAGTGCGGCGACGCTGGAGTGGTGCCAAGTGCTCTTGCCGGTCGCGGTGAGAATGCCTGCGACTTCGAGTGCCGCTGCAATCTCGCGCAAGCTGTAGCCCTCGGCACGGAGTTGCCTGGCGAGGGCCCGGGCTTCCGCGGACTGAGTGCTGGGCCTGCCGAGCGGTGTGCCGTTGCGTCGGGCGGTTTGCAGGGCGGCAACGGTGCGGGCACGGGCTGACCCGGCTTCGTGGGCAGCGATGACAGCAAGTACTCCGACCAGCAAACGCCCGTCATGGGTCTTGGTGCCCTCCGGCGCGTCGAGGGTGACCAACTCCCATCCCAAGCGCTCGGCACGGAGGCGCACCCGCGCACCAAGATCGTGCAGCGCTGCCCCTATGACCCCGTCGCCGGCCAGTCGTGCTGGAACGAGACCGTCAGCGTCGCTCAGGTCCACCGGTGCGGGCGGGCCAGATCGATATCGGCCGACAGGTAGACCGAGAGCCGTCAAATCGAATTTGGTGCCGCCGCTAGTCCGCCCAGTCGGCTTCGCTCGGATTCCAGTTTCCGGTGATGCGGCCCGCAAGAATGGGATTGAGCAGTTTGCCCACGAGTTCCAGCGCTTCTTCCGCGGTGTGTTGGGGCAGGTTCGGGATGTCTTTGGCTGTCTGTTCGTACCCCCGAATCCATGCGTTTGACGGCAGTGTGACGACGGTGGGCGTTTGAATGTGCCGATGCTCGTACTCGCTGAGCAGCGCTGTGCTGAGTGCGATCGCGCTGACCGATTCCGCACCGGCGATGATGGCGAGGTCTACGAGGTCGCGGTACCGGGTGCTCGGCCGTCCGCGATAGTTGTCGAGCATGGCGGCGTGCTTGTCGGCGATGTGGTCGACGAGCGGATACACCACGTATGGCACTGAACGCAGTCCTTCGATCTCGACTGGCTCCATTGGATTGACATATTCAGGTTCTGCCGTCATGTTCGATTCGACGACGAGATCGATCTTGAACCTCTCGAACTGGCGTTCTCCAAGGTATGCCGTCGCCGAGAGCGCTGCGTTGGGCGCGCCGAGCGCCGGTTCTCGTTGCGGCTGGACATCGAATGTGAAGAAGTCCGTGTCAGCGTGCTGGTGTCCAAGGGTCTGCAGCAGCTTGATGGCTTCGCTCATGTCGTCGCGGTGCATCAGGTCGATGTCGAGGCTGTGCCGGGCGCGGCTGGGTATGCGTGCCAGCAGCCCTGCGCCGCCTTTGAGCAGCCATCGCGAATCCTCTGAGGCGAACACTCGGTAGAGAAATCGGCTGTAGGCGAATTGGCGGCGAATCTCTGAGATGCCCAGCGAGTCGGAGCTTGCTGCCTTCGCGATCCGCTCCTTGAGTGCTTGGTGGAAAGCGTCGGGTGTGCGATAGGGAATCGAGCGCTCGCCGCCGTCGCCTTCGGTGTCAGTCATCGATGCCGGCGCCCGCGTGGTCCCCGCTCTGCATGAGGAGGGACTCAATCTCGTCGGGGTCCACGCTGAGCCGCTCGCACAGCTGGGCCATGCTGATTGCGCCTGCGTTGAGCGCGTCGCGGAGGAACCGTCCGATGTGTCCGCCGTCGACATGGTCGCTCATGAGGTCGGCAGTGGTCCGGCTCACTGTCGTCACCGCGAATCCGTCCTTGAGCTCCCACTCAGTGCGCTCGAGACCTCGCGATCGGCGGCGGACTCTCGTGCCGTGTCCAGGCTGGATGCGGTCGCGTGACACGAACGTGTGCGGCCCGCCGGCGAATACCCCGAAACCGTGGACTCTCGCAGCTGACTGAAGGGCAACCCAGACCCTAGGCTCGGCGGCTCGGCGGCGCGGGGTGCGCTCTGGGTCGAGCCGGAGCGACGCGATGCGCAGTTCTGCCAGGGGGTCGACGCCGGCGCCGGCGACCCTGTACACGCCGTGCCCCACGCGTTCGATCAGGCCGCGCCCCACAGACCTCGTCAGATCGAAGTCCGGTATTCCGGCCGCCGAGGCTTGTGCGCGTGTGAAGTATCCATGCTGAGCCGCAGGGAGCTCCCCCAGTCGTCTGATGATGCTTCCGGCCATGTCGAACCCTCCTCTCTTGCACTCCGCCGTGATCGTCAACACAAAAATCATAGCAATATACTGAGAACCTAGCGATATGCGCAAGTTTTTCAGTATATCGATTGCCGGGCTTGGGCGCTGGGCGCGATGATGTTCGTTCTGCATCCTGATGTACGCATGGGCCAAGCGCCGCCGTGAGGCGGCAGGCGGGGGCTAGCCGATGTCGGTCACGAACTGCGCACATCGCTCGGCGGCATCAGACGGCGTTGCGGGGATCGGCAGACGGCTCGGTCGTATAGGCGATCATGCTGCCGAGGTCGCAGACCGTGGCTGTGCCGCTGCTAGCTGTCTCGGAGCCGCGGTTGACGAGGAATCGCCGATGGGCGCCGATCAGGTCCGCGGTGTCGTTGAGGCGGGCCATGTCGGCGCGGCTGGGGTTCGTGGTGAGCTTGATCTCGATGGCCCACAGTTCGCGTCCGACGTTGAGGATCAGGTCGATCTCGCGGCCATCGACGGTACGAAGATGCGAGGCGCTGAACCTCCTTCCGGCTTGCTGCATAGCGGTGAGCAGCTGGTCGATGACGTGTCCTTCCCAGCTTGCGCCCACCATCGGGTGCCCAAACAGGTCCGCTGCTGTGTCGGCACCCCACAGGGCGTGCAGCAGGCCGCTGTCGCGCCAGTAGACCTTCGGCCGCTTGGTGAGTCGCTTGCGGGCGTTGGCGTGGTAAGCGGGAAGGCGCCTGAGCAGGAATGCTCCCTCCAGGTAGTCCAAGTAGGCGTTCACGGTGTGATAGGAGAGGCCGAGGCCGCGCCCCAACTCGCTCGCGTTCCACTGCTGCGCGTGCGATGCCGCCAGCAGGTCGAAGAGCCGCCGCGTGGTGTGCGCCGTTGCCGGCAGGCCCCACGCTGGCAAGTCTCGCTGCGCGAGCAGGCTCAGATAATCGTGCTGCCAGTCCGCGAACCCCCGCCCGCCGAGCACCCCGCCGTCGGGGAAGCCGCCGCGGAGCCACAGCCGCTCGCGGCAGTCGCCGTTCAGTTCCAGCCACGACAGCGGCGTCAGCTCCACCACGCTGAGGCGGCCGGCCAAGGACTCGGAAACGTTCTTCATGAGCGACGGCGAGATCGACCCCAGCAGCAGGAACCGTCCGTAACGGCGACGGGCCGCGTCGATGGTGCTGCGCAGGCGCGGGAAGATCTCCGGAGCTGCCTGGGCCTCGTCGATGACCACCAAGTCTTCGCTCGCGGCCATCTCGGCCCACTCCAAGTCCAGCCGTAAGCGATCTGCGTCGCGTTCCATGTCGTAATAGCGGCCCCCGAGCGAGCGGGCGAGCGTGGTCTTGCCGCACTGGCGCGGCCCCACCAGGGCGACCGCCGGATAATCCGCCAATCGGCGGTGCAGCAGCGAGTCATGGCGATCGGCAGCGATCTTCCGTTCCAGCACTGCTAAGAAGCCTAGTTTCAAGTTCTATTTCTCAGCAAGTCCATTTCTATTTATCAGACCAACGGTTTCTGCATCTGCGAGCCGGCGCAGTGCATGCACGTAGCGATGGGTGCACCCGTGCCATCTCGGTCGAGCAGGGCGAGTGCGGCCCGGCGCCACAGCCGCACCGACACAGCATCACGATTCATCGAGGCCCTCCAGGGTTCGGCGTGTCCAAACACCGATCCCCCACGGCCTCGACCCCTACCCGCGGACCCTCAACCCACCCCCAGCTCGCCCCCGCCTGCCGCGACTGGCTCAACACCCAACAAACCGCCGCTTGACGAACCATAGGAGCATCGCGAGTCTTGTCGTGTCGCCTGGCTCACGCTGTCGCCGGGTGCTTTCGCCGCGTTAGTGTCGCGTGCATGGAGTCGAGCGCTGCCGAGTCGGTCGTGACACCGCCGCATCCTGGGCTGCGCATGCCAGTGGCCCGTTGGCTGCCGCGCTACATGTCCCCGCGTCGCCGCTTGACCCGCGACTCGGCTCTGCGCAGCTTCGCGAAGCACTGGGCGCTTGTCCCCGAGCACCGCGAAGCGATGATCGCCGACCCGCCACGTCACGGCTACATCACCGACCGTTGGCACCCATGGCATCGATGGAACCTGGTGCGAGTCGCAGCAGTGGTGCATGCGTTGTGCGATCGAGACGGCATCGACGTGCCCGACTGGGTTCACAAGCACCGTGCACCGAATCACATTCGTGTCTCATGGGGGGCATTCTCCGTTCTCGGCGCACCGGATCAGGCTGATCCGCGTTCCGAAAAGCGCTACAGCGACGCCCCAGAGGCATGCAACTATCACCGGGCATGGTTTGACCAAGCGTTCATTGAGGACATCAGGGTGCACGGCTTTCGGCCAATGGTCTGAATAAGCGGCCCTGAGCACGGCTGCGGGGACACAGGGCATGGCCCCATCCAGAGACAGCTACCGGTGCGGCCGTTCGGAGATGCTCGACTATTTGTCGGCGCTCGACGAAGCGCTGAGCGGCGGCCCGCCGGTGCATCTGATCGTCTGCGGCGGCGCGTCGATGATCTGGCGCTACGACGATCGGCTCAGCAGCGACATCGATGTCCTCAACTCGTTGCTGGACGACAGGACGCATGCAGCCGTCCTTGAAGTGGCTGGCAGATTCGGTATCCACCATGACTGGATGAACGATTCCGTGTCACGCCATTAATTGTTGCCGCACTTCGAGCGAGAACGCATGTACACCGGACGAAACCTCACAGTGGACAGCGTGAGCGGGCAGGCGCTAATCGCTATGAAAGTCCTAGCCGGACGCGACAACGACCTGCGCGACGCAGCCCGCTTGGCAGCTGATCTCGACGTCACTACCTACGACGAGATCTACGACGCTGTGACTGAGACGTACGACTGGGAGTTCCCCGGCGGCACGGCCGGCTGGTCAGACAACATCGAACCGATCCTCGCCCGAGCCGCCGAGCTCCGTACGAAGCAAGGCAAGGTCGGCTTGTGGCAGCGTCTGAGACGCCTTGTGCGCGACGACAAGACCCGCTACCCGTCAGAGATGAAACCACGGTAGCCGCTTCGAAACCAGCAGCCGCCCAATTCGATTACTGCCAGCACACCGGACCGTATGGCTGCACACGA
Organism: Acidimicrobiales bacterium; assembly: GCA_965231925.1. GTDB lineage: Bacteria > Actinomycetota > Acidimicrobiia > Acidimicrobiales > Poriferisodalaceae > Poriferisodalis. The sequence continues at coordinate 4,558,656 of OZ246894.1, read as the reverse complement.
ATCGTTCGTATCGTGGACATCTGATCTGAGCCTGTCAAGCTGACTTTTCAGCTCTTCGGTCTCTCGCCGGTGACGGGGCCTGTCTGAGCCGCAAACCCGCGTGCTTGCTGAGCAATCGGGGACCGTCGCCGCCGCCGAACTGACACCCGCCGCGGCGTCGCACGCCGACTCATTGTCGCGCTCCGGTTCTGTCGATGAAACGACCGTTTCTTAGACAAGAAAACACGCCCCTGACCTGCAGGTTTAGGGACAGCTTCCCATTACGAGTGACCCCGTCTCAGCGGAGCGAGCCCAACTCGGGCTGTCCCTCGTCGACTATGTCGCTCGCACCCACGACGGCTCTGCTTCAGTGGTCAACACGAGGGCCCCGGTGCCACTGTCGAGCCTCGGCCGCCGCACATCCGAAATGATCGAGGCGGAGGCCGCTCGACAGCACCCCCAACGGGATTCGAACCCGTGCTGCCGGCGTGAAAGGCCGGTGTCCTAGGCCGCTAGACGATGGGGGCAGGGCACATCAGGCTACGCCCCGCCACCGCAGCGACCACCGGCGCCGAATGCGGGCAATTCGGGCTGTTGGTTGGTAGGGAATCGATCGCCGGTGCGCTAGCGCTCGACGGCGTCGATGAGCTCGGCGAGCAGCCCGCCGAGGTAGTGGTAGCGCAGCCGTGGCCGCTGGGCAGGATCGTGCGGGTCAACGTCGGCGGGATCGTCTTCCTCGGAGATATCGATCTGGGTTCCGAGCACGAGGCGCAGTTCGTTCAGGCCCTGCATCCAGGCGGTGACCTGCGAATCGTCGAGATGTTCCAAAGCGAGGGTGCTGTCGAGCAGATCGAGATGGTCCAGGCGTTCGGCCAGCAGTTCGTCGCGCATGAGTCGCTGGTACTCCGCATCGCGGTCGGGGTCGCTCAAGTAGGCCGGCGGGAAGAGACGTCGCAGCGAGGGGTCCAATCCGTCGCCGCCATCTCGCGCCGGTGTGTGGTCGAGCAGGTTGGATCGCAGCTCTCCCACCATCTCGGCCAGCAGGCGCCGCTCCCAATCGGCGAGGTACACGCTCACCAGCGAGCCGCGAGCCCCGAACCGCGTCGCGCTCACGAGGCCTCCGCCATCGGCCCGCCGTCAGCCGGTCGCCGCCGGGGTGCCGCGGGCATCGCTCAGTTGTCCTTCTGCATGGTGGCCCAGAGTCCGTATTCGTGGAGCCGGAAGACGTCGAGCTCGGCTTTCTCGCGCGCGCCCCATGCCACTGCGGCGCGACCCTTGTTGTGCACATCGAGCATCAGCTCGGTGGCCTTGGCCTCGCTGTAGCCGAACAGCTTCTGGAACACGTACACGACATAGCTCATCAAGTTGATCGGGTCATTCCACACGAGAACCACCCAAGGAGCGTCGGTGCTGTGGGAGTCTTCGGTGGTCGGATCGCGGATGACGTCGGGTTCGGCCACGGCTGGAGCGTTCGCGAAGCGAGGCGACACCGTTGGCGCATTCGCCAGCGGGACCAACACGGTCGGGGCGGTCTGGCTCACTGTCTCATTCTGCGAAGCCGCGGCCCGCGATGCCAACTGATTTGCCTACCTCAGGCCCTGCGGGCGCCCGATGAGCCGCCTCAGCCGCAAGCACCATGCGCGTCATCGCGATGGTCAGCAGCGTTGCGCCGACGACATGCAGGGCCACGAGCAGCACGGGCAATTCGTTGAAGTACTGCACGTACCCGATCGCCGCCTGGACGGCCATGATGCCGATCACGATCCGGATACGCCGACCCAGCACTGCGGCGCCCACGCTGGCTGTCTCGTCGCGCGACGTCGCGGCGAGACGCCGCACCGCAACGCCTCCCAGCAATGTGACCGCTGCCAGCACGACCACCGTGATGCCGTGAATGCGCGCCACTGACGGCAGCGCGAACTGCAGGCGTTCGACATGTTCGTCGCCGCCGTGGGGGCCGGTGCCGGTCACCACCGTTCCGGTCCACAGGGCCGCGGCCGTCAGCGTCGCGGCGAGCCATGCGAGCGTCCGGACATGAGCCGGCAGCCGGGCGTCGCCGTTGCCGCCGGGGGACGGCTCGCAAGCCGCTCGATGCTCCAACACGACAGCGGCGGCCACCAGCACCTGCGATGCCAGGAAGTGCGACATCACGATCGGCGGAGACAGGTGAGACAGCACAGTCACCGCGCCGAGACCGATCTGGAACACCACGCCGGCCACCAGGCCCAGCGACCACCACACCAGGTCGCCCCGGCGCGGCCGGCGCCACCACGACGCCCCGACCGCCACCACGACGGCCACCGACACCAGGCCGGTCACGATGCGATTGCCGAACTCCACCCAGCCGTGAAAGTCGGCCGCCGGCACGAATTCGCCGGGTTCGCAGTTCGGCCAGTCGCTGCATCCCAGGCCGCTTCCGGTAAGCCGAACGAGCGAGCCCGTGATGACGATCGCCACAAGCGACCACAGCGCCCAGCGCGCCACGAGCGCGAACCGCTGCGGCGTGACGAACGGCCGACGCTCTGCGGTGCCGGCGTGGCGCTGAAAGCTCACGCTGAAACGCTAGGGCTGATGCGTAGCCTCACATCGATGCCAGCCCGTCAGCGGACGCTGCGATGTCGGCGATGAAGGCACCCCGCGGCGCCGGGCACGCCGACGCGCCCGCCGTCCAGCCGGCCTCGACGACTTTGCGGGGATACGTCGCGCTCACCAAGCCGCGCATCATTGAGCTGCTGCTGGTGACCACGGTGCCGCCGATGTTCGTGGCCGAGCGCGGCGTGCCCAGCTTGGCGCTGATGCTGCTCACCGTCATCGGCGGCACGCTGTCCGCGGCGGGTGCCAACACCTTCAACATGTACATCGATCGCGATATCGATGCGACGATGGCGCGCACAGCGCACCGCCCGCTGGTGGTCGGCACGGTGACGCCGCGCGCAGCGCTGATCTACGGCGTGGTGCTCGAGGCGTCGGCGGTTGGGATTCTGTGGTGGGGCGCCAATCTGTTGGCGGCGTCGCTTGCACTGGCGGCGTGCCTGTTCTACGTGTTCGTGTACACGCTGTGGCTGAAGCGGTCGTCTGCTCAGAACATCGTCATCGGCGGGGCAGCCGGTGCGGCCCCGGTGCTCGTGGGCTGGGCGGCCGTGACCGGGACGCTGTCGCTCGAGGCCTGGATCGCGTTCGCGATTGTCTTCTTCTGGACGCCGCCGCATTTCTGGGCGCTGGCGATCCGCTACGCCGAGGACTACGACGCCGCTGAGGTGCCGATGCTGCCCTCGGTTGCCAGCGAGCGCTCGGTGCTCGTGCAGATGACCGTGCACACCGGTGCGGTGATAGCGCTGTCGCTGTGGTTTGCGGTGGCTGCCGGTACGGGCGGGCTGTATTGGGCGGTCGCGCTGGCCGGGGGCGCGGCGTTTGGATGGCAGCTCGTGAGGTTGTGGCGTGCGCTGACGCCCCCGACCGCGATGCGTGTCTTTCACACCTCCATCGCTTACTTGGGGCTGCTGTTCGCGGCCATGGCCGTGGACGTCGTCGTTCGGCTCAGCTGGTGACCAGGTTGGGATGTGACGTGGGCACTGCGCGCGTGCGGGAGGACACTGAGGATTGGACGCGAACAATCTGGTTGAGGGGGCCGCGGGTCGCTAGAGTGCCCCGTTGGCGTCGCCCCCAAGCGGCGCTGCCAGCCGAGTCCGGGAACCACTTCACCGCATGACCGACGCCACGACCGAAGCGACGTATTCGGGAGGATCTGCCGGAGCCGCACCGGTGGAAGACCCGACGGCGTTCGGGTGGCTCAACACGGTTGACCACAAGCGCATCGGCCGGCTGTTCATCGCCTGCTCGTTGCTGTTCGGCCTCGCCGGCGCGATCGCGGACCTGCTGGTCCGGTTCGACTTGACCTCATCGGGCGGACACACCGTTCTCAACGGCGACTCGTTCGTGCAGGTCTTCACCTTCACGCGCGACGCCCTCGTGTTCGGCATGCTCATCCCGCTGTTCCTGGGCATTGCCATTTATGTGGTGCCGCTGCAGGTCGGCGCGCCGAACGTGGCCTTCGGGCGGGCAGGCGCCCTGTCGTTCTGGGGCTGGCTGGTATCGGCTGGCGTGCTCGTGGGGGCCTACGCCGCCAACGGCGGCCCCGGGGGCGGCTTCGCGGACGGAGTGGATCTGCACCTGCTGGCCGTCGCGGGGCTCGTGATATCGCTGCTGACGGGAGCGATCTGTGTCGCCGTCACCACGCTCACGATGCGCGCGCCCGGCATGTACATGGACCGCACGCCCCCGTTCGCCTGGTCGGCGCTCGTCACGGCGTCCATGCTGGTCGTCAGCCTCGGCGTGGTGCTCGGCCAGATCGTCATTCTCTACATCGAACACCGCTATGGCCCCCGTTTCCTCGGCGGCAACTACGGCATCTGGTCTCGTATCGACTGGATGTACCGCACGCCGCAGCTGTTCATCTACGTGGTGCCGGTGCTGGGCGTGGTTGCCGAGATCATGCTGGCGGCCGCCCGCCGCTGGGTGTTCGAGCCTTTGGCGCTGTATTTCACGATGGGGCTCGTCGGGCTCTTCGGGTTCGGCGCGTGGGCGAATTTCGGCATCACCGACGAGGGTGCCGACATCGTCGACGGGCTCGAAGGCATCGTGCTGGTCGGCCTCTATGCAGGTGCCCTCGCAGGAGTCTCCGGATTGCTGGCGCTGCTGGGCTTCACCGTGTGGCAAGGCCGCAATCAGCCGAGGCCCCCCAGCGGCACGCTGTCATTGACACGGCCCAACACGGCGCTGGTCGCAGCGTTTGTTGCCGGAACGCTCGTCGCCGCGGCCGCGCTGGTCGGCCTGGTCGGCGCCGGCGTGGACTGGCTGCAGATAGCGGATCGCGGCGTCGACGGAAATGCCCCGCTGCGATTCACGACATGGGTCACCGGCCAGCAGAGCCTGCTCATCTATGGCGCCGGACTGCTGGGCGGGCTGGCTGCACTGCACTGGTGGGCGCCAAAGATCTGGGGTCGGCGGCTGTCCGAACTCGCCGGTTGGGCCAGCCTCCTGGCTATCGGCGGAGGCGCCGTCCTGGCGTGGCTCGGCCCGACACTGTCGGGCGTCCTCACCGAGCAGCCGCAGTTCGTGTACGGCGATCCGCTGCTCACCACTCGCTATGCCGACCAGGTTGACGACACCGGCGCCTCCGTCGCTGAGGGCTTGTCGACGGTCGGTGCTGTCGGGGTTGTCATCGTGCTGGCAGGCGTGGCGCTCGTTGTGCTGAACCTGCTTGTCAGCGTGTCGATGCGCAAGGGCGCCGAAGCCCACGCAGACCCGTGGGGCGGCCTGACACCGGAGTGGCTGCTCGATTCGCCTCCCCCGCTCGGTCCGTCCGAAACCCTGCCGGAACTCACGTCAGGCACTCCCTTGCTCGACCCTGAGTTCAACGGAAACGGGTTCAACGGCGATGGTCTCGCTGCCGAACGCGATGCAGCCGAGGTGTCGGCCTGATGGCGGACACGACCGGCACCGTCGAGGCCCCTCAGCCGGGCCGTTACAACCTCCCCGGACCCCCGCCGCGCCCGCGCAGCCAGCTGGTCGGCACCGGGTTCGCCATCGCGGCCGGCGCGATGGCAGTCGCAGGGGCGCTCGGTCACTACATGGCGCGCCGGCACATGCTCAGCGACCCGGGTCATGACTGGATCGCCGGCCATTCGGTGCCAAACCCGCAACTTGTCTACGCGCTCATCACCTTGGGAGTCTCTGTCGTCACTGCTCACTGGGCCGTGTGGGCAAGCGGCCGCGGCGAGCGCGGCCACACATGGGTGGGCATGGCCCTGACCCTGGTGATGGGTTTCGCCTTTTTCAACATGGTGATGTTCAGCCTGAACCGCATGGATATCGAGATCGGTTCGGGCGAATGGGCGACCTTGGCGTTCGCCGTCACCGGGCTCTCGCTGGCCATCGTGATGGTGGGAATGTTCTATCTCGGCCTGATGACGCTTCGTTCGCTGGGCGGCAGCGTGGGCCGCGACCGTTCGACACCGCTGGGTTCAGCGGTCTTCTTTTGGGACTTCGCCGTGCTTGCGTGGGCCGCCACCTGGTACGTCGTGTACGTGGTGAAGTAGGGGATCGATGGTCGGCATCGCCAGCAGGTACTTCGCCGGGCGCATTGCGCTGGCTGCCGCGGCCGCGGTGGTGGTCGGCGTGCTCACCGGCATGGACGGCACGGGTCACGTGGTCATGTACGCCACGATCGTGCTGGGCGTTGCCGCCGGAGCTTTCGCCTTGCTGTTCGCGCTGGCGCTCACCGTGGGCGACGGCGACTCGCTTGACCGGGAGCATTCGCACGTCCACCGGGTCACGCCGGCGTACTGGCCCATCATGGCGGCGGTCGGCATGGGCGTGCTCATGGTGGGCTTGGTGACCGACTCGCTGCTCACCATCTCGGGTGTGGCATTGCTGCTGATCTCCGCAATCGAGTGGACGATGAGTGCATGGGCAGAGCACCTGTCGACGGACGCGGCGTCGAACGCTGTCGAACGGGCCCGGCTGCTGCGGCCCTTCGAGATCTCGCTCTACGGCGCGTTGGGCATCGCCATTCCGGTGGTGCTCGCGTCGCGCATCTTCCTGACCGTGAGCAAGACGGCGGCAAGCCTCGCGGCCATCGTGATCGCTGCGGTGATTCTGGCGTTCGCCTTCGTGGTGTACGCGAAGCCCCAACTGCGTCGTGCGGTCACGGCTTCGATGCTGGTGCTGGGCGGAATCGCACTCATTGTCGCGGGCATCGCCTCGGCTGTGATCGGCGAGCGTGACTTTCACCCGGACGGCGGGCACGCTGAGGTTTCCGACGATCATGGCGAAGCAGGCTCAGGCGAGTCCGGCGAGATGACCGAGTCAGATGGAGGGCACGAGTGATGGGCATCCGCTTCGCCCGATGCTGGCGCATCGCGGCCGTGGCGCTCGCGGGGTTGACCGTCGCCGGCTGTGCCACGGGCCGTCTCGACGCGACGAAGCCCGTCGGGCCCGAAGCCCGCGAGATCGATGTGCTCATGCGCGTGTCGGGCTGGATGGCGGTGGGCGTCGGCATCTTCGTGGCAGCGGCGGTTGCCATCATCATCGTGAAGTTCCGGGCCAAGCCGGGCGACGATCCCGATGACCTGCCTCCGCAGATTCACGGAAATCGCAAGGCCGAGATCACCTGGACGATCATTCCCATCGTCTTGCTCGTGTTCCTGACGGTATGGACCTTGCCGACAGTGTTCGCGCTCGCCAGCAAGGGCGACGGACGCACCATCAAGGTCGAGGGCCAACAGTGGTGGTGGCAGTTCAGCTACGACCTCGACGAAGACGGGCAATTCGACGACATCGTCACGGCGAATGATCTGGTGATCCCGACCGGCGAAGACGTCAACCTCGAGCTCCACTCCAACGATGTCATCCACTCATTCTGGATCCCCCAGCTGAACGGCAAGCGCGACGTGGTGCCCGGCCGCGTTCACGACTGGCGGATCAGCTCCGACGAGCCGGGCATCTTCTACGGCGAGTGCGTGGAGTTCTGCGGCCTGAGTCACGCCAACATGCAGATGCGGACGATCGTGCTCACCCCCGAAGACTTCGAGCGCTGGAAGCAAGATCAGCTCGACGGACAGGCGGCAGCGCAGGCGGCCCTCGCGCAAGGATCGGCCGTAGCTGCCGGGGCAACGCTGTTCGAGACCCACTGCATCAGCTGCCATGTCGTTGACGGCACGTATGAGAGCGCGGCGGGGGGCAATGCGAACCTCCTCGCAGGCGTCGCACCGAATCTCACCAACCTCATGAGCCGCACGGCCTTTGCCGGAGCGTTGTTCGAGACCTACCTGCAAGGACCCGACGGTGAGTACCTGCGAGATTCCGACGGCAGCCTCGTCCTCAACATCGCCGAAATGCGTGAGTGGGTGCGCAATGCGCCCGAGATGAAGCCGGCTCGTGCCGACAACCAGCAGGGCATGCTGGACTTCTCGGAGGTCTTGACCGATCAGGATCTCGACAATCTCATGGCCTATTTGAAGACCCTCGGCAGCCCGCCGGTGCTGCCCTGATGAGCACTGGCGCACGGGCCTAGGAGGACGACCTGATGGCAATCATCACCGATCAGCCGGACAGCGCTGGGCCGAGCACCGAGCTCGAGGTGGCTGACGGCAACCCTGATCACGACGAAGCGCCGCGTACTGGCGTCTTTGCCCGCCCCACGCACGCGACGGGCTGGCGCGAGTGGCTCTTCACGGTGGACCACAAGAAGATCGGGATCATGTACGGCGCTGCCGCGCTGTTCTGGTTCTTGGTGGGCGGCATCGAGATCGGATTGGTGCGCCTGCAGCTGTGGGCACCCGACGGCGAGGTGCTGAGCGCCGACGCGTACAACCAGCTCTTCACCATGCACGGCGTCACCATGGTCTTCCTGGTGATCATGCCGCTGGCAAATGCGTTTGCGAACTATCTCGTGCCGCTGCAGATCGGCGCTCGGGACGTGGCCTTCCCCCGGATGAACGCGCTGGGTTTGTGGATCTTCGTCTTCGGCGGCATCTTCCTGAACTTGAGCTGGTTCCTGGGCGGAGGCGCCGACGGAGGCTGGTTCGCCTACGCGCCCAACACCGGGATGGCGTTCAGCCCCAGCAACGGCATGGACTTCTACGCCCTGGGCCTGCAGATCGCCGGCATCGCCTCGCTGCTGGGTGCGCTGAATCTGCTCGTGACCATCATCAACATGCGTTGCCCGGGCATGACGCTGCTGCGCATGCCGGTGTTCACCTGGATGATCCTGGTGGTGCAGTTCCTGCTGGTGTTCGCGCTGCCGGTCATCACCGTGGCACTGGTGCTGCTGACCTTCGACCGCACCTTCGACTCGAACTTCTTCAACGTGGACGCGGGCGCCGATCCGTTGCTGTGGCAGCACCTGTTCTGGATATTCGGCCACCCTGAGGTGTACATCCTGATCCTGCCAGCGTTCGGCGTCGTGTCTGAGACGCTGCCGGTGTTCAGCCGCAAGCCGCTGTTCGGGTACCCGATCGTGGTCCTGTCGGGCGCTGCCATCGGCTTCATGGGCTGGGGCGTGTGGGCCCACCACATGTTCACCGCCGGCATGGGACCGGTGTCGGTGGCGGCATTCTCGGCGACGACCATGTTCATTGCGGTGCCTACAGGTGTGAAGATCCTGAACTGGATCGCGACCATGTGGGCCGGCAAAGTCCGCTTCACGGTGCCGATGATGTTCTCGGTGTCGCTGGTCTCGATGTTCACCATCGGCGGCCTGTCAGGGGTCATGCATGCGATCGCGCCCGCAGACACCCAGCAGACCGACACGTACTTCATCGTGGCGCACTTCCACTACGTGCTTGTCGGCGGCGCTCTCATGGGCATGTTCGCCGGCATCTATTACTGGTGGCCCAAAGCCTTCGGCTATCACCTGAACGACCGCCTCGGCCGCTGGCATTTCTGGCTCATGCTCCTGGGCTTCAACATCACGTTCGGGCCGATGCACATCGTGGGCTTGCAGGGCATGGCTCGTCGCCACAGCGTGTACGGCGAGTTCGACGGCTTCGAGTTCTGGAACAAGATCGCCACGATTGGCTACTTCTTCATGCTCATCGCCATGACGATCTTGGCCGTCAACATTTTCCGGACGTGGGGCCGATACCGCCGGGGTCTCGAGCCGCAGGCGGAGGCAGATCCGTGGGACGGTCGCACGCTGGAGTGGGCGATTCCCTCGCCGGCACCCGAGCACAACTTCGACTACGTGCCGGTGGTGAGCGACGTCGACGACTTCTGGCACAAGAAGTACCAGCCTGACGAAACCGGCAAGCTGCGGCGCATTGCCAACGGCAACGACATCGCCCAGCGCGGCGACCAACACCCCCACCTGCCATCGCCGTCGTACTGGCCGATCGTGTTGGCAGCAGGCCTGCCGCTCATCGGATTCGGGCTGATCTACAACCTGTGGATCGCCGGCATCGGACTGTTGCTGCTGGTCGGCTCGATGTTCGGCTGGACGCTCGAGCCGGCGACCGATCCCGACGCGGGCCACGGCCACGGTCACGATGACGAGGGCCATGGTGACGGGGCCCACGATGACGATCATGACGGTGGGCCCAACGGCCACGACGACGGCAACGGCGTGTTGACTTCCAGCACTGTGAACGGGGAGGCCGCCAGTGACTGATACCCCGACGGCCCCCAGCACAGCCGCCGCCGAGCCGGTCGAGGGCGACGAGCCGCCGGCCGCCTACCCACGTACGGAGTGGGACGACTACGAGATCGTCCCGCCCACGACGAGCCTGTCCAACGAGAAGATGACGATGTGGGCCTTCCTGGGCTCAGATTGCCTGCTCTTCGGCGCGCTGATCTCGACGTACCTGCTGCTGCGCAACCGTCAGCCGCTTTCCGGCGAAGAGTCGCTGAAGGCGGCCGACCTGTTCGACATCCCGTTCACCTCGGTGAGCTCGTTTGTGCTGCTGATGAGCTCGCTCACCATGGTGCTGGCAGTGTCCGCGATCTCCCGGGGCGAGATGGAGCGCTGCAAGCTGTGGCTGCTGACCACCGCCGCCCAGGGCATCGTGTTCATCGCCGGGCAGGTGTACGAGTTCACGAGCTTCTACCGCGAAGGTCTCGGCTACACCGTCAGCATCTCTTCGTCGGCGTTCTACACGTTGACCGGCTTCCACGGCGTCCACGTGTCGCTGGGCATCATCATGCTGGTCACGCTGTGGGCGATGGCAAATCGAGGCATTCTCGGACCTGAGCGGGCCGAGACTGTCGAGATCATCGGCCTCTACTGGCACTTCGTGGACGTCGTCTGGATCGTGATATTCGCGGTCGTGTACCTGATTCCGTAAGGGGAGATCGATGAGCACCGCCACCGAAGCCGCCCCTGAAGAGGTCCACGACGAACACCCCGACGACGACCATGACGACCACGGCCACGGCCTGAGCGACTTCGGCTACATCAAGGTCGCGCTGCTGCTTGGCGTCTTGACCGCAGCCGAGGTCATGACGTACTTCGTCGACACAGGACCGGTCGAAGTGCCTGGGCTGCTCATTCTGATGGTGGTGAAGTTCTGGATCGTCGCTGCCTACTTCATGCACCTGCGTTTCGACAACAAGCTCTTCACGTGGGTCTTCGTCGGGGGCCTCATCCTCGCCCTCGCCGTCTACGCGGCAATGGGCACCTCGATGGTCTTCTGGACCGACCCCGCAGGCTGCGACCTCAGCCCCAACCCGAGCTGTTGAGCCGCACCGCCAGTGGCCCCTCACCTACTAGCCCTGATTATTCACGAGTGGGGTGGCCGATTGTGTCGGGGTCCGCGGAAAGGCCCCTCTGACCTGCGACGATGCATGCGCTCAAGGTACGCATCGACAGATTCAGGGGGGCATCTGCGAGGTGAAACCTAGCAGTGTCACGAACGCGTAGTTGACTGGCGGCGGGGACCGGGTCGTTTGGGGTGCGGGGCTGTTCGCTTTGGGGCGGTTCGCGGACCGTGTCGGGCTGACCGAAGCGCTGTCGGCTGCGGTGCCTCCCAGAGGGGAACGCGCTCCAGCTTGAACCCGCCGGGCAGGCAGTGATCGCAACCTTGGCCCGAACTGTTGAGCAGCGCGCCTCACGACAGCTTCGAAATTGCCTTGACTGGGCATCAGCGACATCGCTAAGCAGCCTGTGATGACGAATATCGCTTATGCAGCGCTGGCCCTCGCCGCATTGCTCATCCCAGGAGTTGCGGCAGTTTGGGCCTACGAACGTCAACACGAGGTGTACTCGCGAAGGGCGAGGGATTGGCTGTTTCGCCTAACAGCGATTTCGGCTGTCATCCTGGGCTTGCTGGCACTGCCGCTCTACTGGTTGATGCAGAACTATTGGGACGAATTTCGTAATTTGAAGCCGTTGCCGTGGTGGCTGCTTGCATTCGCCCCGTCCGCGTACATGTTGGCGTCGGCCGCCTTGGGAGCGCTCGCGGCTCGGCTCGGCCGTCCCGCCGACGGCAACAGGAACGCGCCGAACGCATGGGCGCACTTGTTCCAGCGTGAGAAAACTGGGATGGTTCGATGCAGGCTCAAGTCGGGCCGTTGGGTCGGTGGCCTCTACGACCGCGGCTCGTACGTCTCAGCGCAGGGACCAAAACGAGACATCTATATTTCTCGTGCAGTCCAATTCACTGACGAAGGTGCTATCCCAAGGACTGGTGATGGCGAGCCTCAGTGGGCCGGAAGCCAACGACTGCGCACTGGCTTGCTCGTCAAGTGGGACGATATTGAGACTCTTGAGTTCACACCGCTCAACCAAGGAGATCGCAATGACTCGCGATAACAGGGGAGTGGGACTGTTTGAGCGCCGTGGCGGGTACATGCCAGACGAGGAATTCCCGCCCGAGCAGGTTCCGGCGGACATCTACGATCCGCTACCTCTCGATGAGTCGCCTGCGAGTCCTGCTCCGCCGGACGAGGAGTAGGAATCTGAACCTCGCCGCGGCCGGTCAGAGGTTGTTGAGCGGCTCGACCGCCGCGGCGGTGTAGTCGCCGTGCGGGCCGTCGTGGCTGAACACGTACGCGTTGGTGCGGTTCGCATCGCCTGCCACCGCGATGACGAACTTCGCGGGCTCCGAGACGATCGGCACGAGCCGGTCAGGATCGTCTGAGATCGCAAACTGCACTGGCAGGTCGCCGGCGGCGACAATATCGGTCAGTCGTGGCCGGCCCGCAACCAGGTTGGACCACTCCCCGACGAGCTTCTCGAAGCGCCATGCCGGGATGCGAGCGTGCTCGAAGAGGGCCTCGCCAAGGTCTGCCTTGGTCCATCCGCCAGCCGCGCAGGTGCGTGCCAGGATCGGTGACAGCACGAGCAGCGGTCGGTACTGCAACCGACCGAGGCCGTATAGGTGCCCGAGATCCCAGCCGGTGACGCGGGCGAGCCCGTCACCCAGGTACGGCACGATCTCATCGGGGGTAGAGCCGAACACGCTGCCGATGATCGCTCCGCTGTTGAAGCGGGCCATCGTCAGCACGTCATCGTCGGGATCGAATCCGAACTCGGCACCGACGGGCTCCCAGCCGATGTCCGCGAGCGCAGCCGCGTCCTCGCACAGCACGACCCGGAACGTGTTCCCGAACGTGGACTTGTCATGCTCAGCGGCGGTGAAGCCGAACACGTTGCGCTGGTACAGCCGCAGCCAGCGCCCGACGCTGGTGTTGGCACGCACGCCGTCGCGCAGCGCCCCGAGGCCGGAGTTGAAGCCGAGCTTGGCCGCATTCGGTCCGTCAAGGATCATCAACGCGTCGGCGCCGGTGGTGTTGCCCGAGTGCTCGGCGCCGTAGTGCGGGTCGGCCAGGATGCGCGCAGCCGCGAGCAGTACCGGCAGGTGACGCGGCTCGCAGCCGGTCATGACGGCGTTGGTTGCCACCGACCACACGGTCATGTCGCGCCCGGTGGTGCGAGCGAGGCCCAGCGATTGCTGCGGGTCCAAACCAGAGCCGGCCAGGAATGCCTCGACGCGCTCGCGTGTCGGGGGGATGATCGGCAGGCCATCAGACCAGCCACGGCTGGCGAAGATGTCATTGATCTCGTCGATCGAACCGCTCGCCACCGTGTCATGGGGAGCCGGGTCATGGGGCGCCACCTCAGCAGCGTTCGAGTGAACGGGGCTCGGCTCATCTTGCGTTGAATCGGTGCGGTCCGAGCCGATGCCTGCGACTGCACCGTTCGTGCCGTTGCCGCTGTTGGCCGACCTCGTCAATCCGGCGATGACGGCGTCGACGGTGTGGTCGACGAAGTTGCGTTCCATCTCGGCGGCCGACTGGGCATCGACGTGGCCCACAGTGACCGCCAACTGCAGACCGTCGAAGCCGTGTCCGCGGGCGGTCGCGACGGCTTGGCCGTCGAAGCTCTCGCACACCACCGAGACCGACGGCACCCCGGCCGCTTCGGCTGCCACTGCCGCCCGCGCCACGGCGGGCGTGCAGCTGCCTCAGCAGCCCATGCCCGACACCACCGCGTCCACACCTCGTGAGCGCAGCGAATCGGGCAAGCGGTCGATCATCTCGGCTTCGTCACCGCCGTGGGTGTTGCCGAAGGCTTCGTAGCCGACGAAGGTCACATCCCCATAGCGGGAAGCGAGCTCGCGCTCGAGGATCGGGAACAGCTCGTCGCCCCGGAACAGGTAGTCCCACAGGAAGCCGATGCGCTTGCCGGCCAGCGTGTCGAGCCGCGGCGCCAGTTCCCGCTGCTCGATTCCCGACGGGGATCCCGGCCAGACGACGTCGTAGGAGGGCTCGCCAGATGAGGGTGCGGCGGTCATGACACCTCGCGAGGGGCCGATGCGGGCACATCGACGTGGACGGTCACAATATCCACCTCGTGATACTGCTGATGGAGCACGGTCGTGGATGAAGATGTACGCGTTGGTGCGGTTCGCATCGCCTGCCACCGCGATGACGAACTTCGCGGGCGCCGAGGCGATCGGCACGAGCCGGTCAGGATCGTCTGAGGTCGCAAATTCGGGCGGGTGTCAGGCCCATAGGGTGCTGATGGGTGCTGCCCACAGGCGGTCTCCGAGCGGCACGGTGCCTGGGCCGGTGTGCAGGACGAGGCCCGCGAGGAACCGGTCGTCTTCTTCGCTCTGCAGCCAAGCGAGGTGTCGGGCGTCGCCGCGTGACGGGGCGGCAGTTGCCTTGACTTCGATGCCGATGATGTGGCCGGAGTCGAGTTCGATGACGACATCGATTTCGTGCCGGCCGTTGTGCTGGCGCAGGTGGTGCAGTGTGCAGCGATGCTCGCTGACGGCGGTTTGCGAGCGGAGCTGGGCGACGACAAACGTCTCCAGGAGACGGCCGAGGAGGTCGCCGTCGCGCATTGCCCCTGTCTCGGTGATGCCGGTGCCTGGCCATGTCCGGTGGTCAGTCTCGGCTCGCACTGATCCGGTCAGGATGAAGCGGCCCGGTCGGCGATCACGGTCACACGCCCGCTTGACTGCGCCGAGAACGTCGGGCACCTCCTGCCATTCGTCAAGCAGGATCGGCGGCACGAGCCCGTCGAGCGCCGTGTCCGGGTCGGCAGCCACGACCCCGGCCTCTGCGGGACGATCCAGATGGACGATGGCGCTGGCGTGCCGGGCGGCCGTTGTCGTCTTGCCAGCCGCTCTCGGACCAACGAGCGAGACAGCCGGCAGCGCCCCGAGCAACTCCGCGATCAGCGGGTCAGCGAGGCGTTCCAAGTAGTCGTCCACGCTGCGAGCGTAGCTGTCGCAAGTGAAATGTCGGTTTGCAACACTCTGTGATGTCAGTTTGCAACACCTCACAATGTCGGTTTGCAACAGGTATAGCCGCCATGGCTGCCATGCCCGTCAGCGACAATGGACACTTCGATGGTGTTCTGGACCGATTCCGAACGATGCGACCCCTGCGGTGCCCGCTGGGTCCTCATGCCTCGGTGGGCATCTCGGGATCGGGCACGTCGACGTGGACGGTCACGATGTCCACCTCGTGATATTGCTGATGAGTCACCGATGCGGCGTGATGCTGGAGCACCCGCAGCGAGAGATCTCGTTCGACGGGACGCTCGATGCTGTGCGAATCCAGCACCGCAAGCCGGTCCTCGATGTTGTCGCCGCTCGCAGCTGCGACGAATTCGAGCACGGCACGACCGTTCTGCTTGCTTGCGGTCAGACGCAGGGAACGATGCCCGTCCGCGCCTTCAGGCCGTTCGGCGTCGATCATCGTCAGCAGTGCCTCTTCGGCCACGGCATCGAGACGATCCGCCATCGCGCGGTTCCAGCCGTTGCGGTCGGCAAAGCGGCCCAGGAAGACGCGAACCTGCGGCAATGCCGAGGCCGCCAGCTCGCCGCGCAATCGTTGCGGCCGTGCTTGTGTGACCTCGGTGAACAGCGTCAGGACAATCGCTGTCAGCCCGCCGGCCGTCATGCCGTTCTCCAGGAAGCCGCCGGCGACACCCGTCAGGTACTCAGGGAAAATCTGGTTGTTCTGGAAGCCGACGCCGATCCAGAAGGAGAAGCCTGCGATCAGCCCGCGGCGGTAATCGGTGGCGTCGGCGATCACGATCTTCATGCCCACCACGAACAGCAGCGCCAGCAACACGGTCGCGTATGCCGCGACCACCGCATCGGGCACCGCCAGCACGAGGGCCAGCATTTTGGGCACGAATGCCATCACGATGAACGAAATGCCGATGGCCACGCCGACCCGGCGCGCTGCCACACCGGTCAGTTCGGTGATGGAGATGCTGGTGGAGTACGTCGTGTTGGGCACGGTTCCCGCCAGTCCCGACAGCAAGTTGCCGGCGCCGTCGGCGGCCACGGCGCCTTGCACCGATCGGTAGTCGACTGCCCGGGGCCGGCGCCATGACACGCGCTGGATGGCCACTGAGTCGCCGATGGTCTCGACGGCGCCAATCAGCGTGACGAACACGAACGCGGGGAGCAGGCGCCAGAACTCGCCGCCGAAGGTGAAGTCGAAGCCGGGCCAGCCGCCGTCCGGCAGCCCGATCCAGCCCGCCTCAGCGACCCGGTCGAAGTCGTACAGCCCGAAAAGCGCCGCAACGATCGATCCGGCCACGATGCCGATCACCGGCGCCCACAGCCGCAGGGTGCCCGATGCCTTCAGCGCGATGACGACGATGACGCCCATGGCGACCAGCGCGCTGACGGGGGCACTCGCCGCAGCACTGCCCTGGGGCGACGCAGCCACCATGTCGAAGATGAGCGGCATCACGGTGACCGCGATCAGCATCACCACGGTCCCTGCCACGGTCGGCGTCAGCAGCCGCCGAAACAGCGACAGCTTCGCGGCGAGCAGGAACTGGAACAGCGAGGACGCAACGACGAGGGTGGCCAGCAGACCCGGACCGCCCTCTGCCAAGGCGGTGACGCACACGGCAATGAACGCGCCGGAGGTCCCCATCAGCAGCACATAGCCGGCGCCGATGCGCCCGAATCGGACCGCTTGGGCGATGGTGCTGACGCCGCTGATCGCAGCTGCAGCGAACACCGCCCACGTCAGATACTCATCGGTGCCGCCGGCGGCTCGCACGACGATGGCGGGCGTCAGCACGATGCCGGCGATGGCGAGTACGGCGAACTGCAAGCCCAGTCCAGCCGTGAGCGGCAGCGGGGGCTTGTCGTCGGCTTCGTAACGGATGTGCCGGTCAGGCGTCGGCGCGTGTTCTCCCATCCGGCGATGCTTGCCGTCCACGAGTGCGCGCGCAAGCTGCGGCAGCTCACCGGCGGCGTGCAAGGCCGGTAGCTTCACCCGGCGTGATCGACCTTCGCCGGCTTCGTGACGACGCTGCGTACCGCGACGGCGCAGTTCGCAAGGGCGTCGCAGCCGATCTCATCTCCGAGGTGCTCAAAGCCGACGAGACGTGGAGATCGGTGACCCACCAAGCCGAGGAGGCGCGGGCTGCTCAGAATGCCGCGTCTCGCGACATCGGCCGCGCGGCCCCCGACGATCGCCCGGCGAAGATCGCCGAAGCCGGACGCCTCAAGGAAGAGGTAGAGCGTCTTGAGGCCGCAGAGCGCGAAGCCGCTGAGCGACGAACCGAGCTGGCGCTGCAGGTCCCCAACCCAGCCGCGGCCGATGTGCCCTCCGGCGGCGAGGAGAGCTTCGAGAAGGTGTACGAGGTGGGGGAACGAGGCGAGCCGCCCGCCCATGACCACGCCGAGATCGGTGCGCTGACCGGCCTGGTCGACGCCGAGAGCGGGGCTCGCAACAGCGGCTCGCGGTTCGCCTACCTCAAGGGTGCCGCAGTGCGGTTGGAATTCGCCCTCGTGCAGTGGACGATGGATCTGCTGGAGCGCAACGGCTTCATGCCGGTGGTGCCGCCGGTGCTCGTGCGCGAGGAATTGATGGTGGAGGCCGGGTTTTTCCCCGCAGACCGTCACCAAGTGTACGAGATCGACGGCGACGACCTGTTCCTCATCGGGACGTCAGAGGTGGCGCTGGCCGGCCTTCACCGGGGCGAGCGGTTGGCCCGGACCGAGCTGCCGCTGCGCTATGCGGGGTTCTCGTCGTGCTTCCGGCGCGAGGCCGGCACGTACGGCAAGGACACCCGCGGCATCTTCCGGGTGCATCAATTCGACAAGGTCGAGATGTTCTCGTTCTGCGACTCGGACACGAGCTGGGACGAGCTGGAGGCCTTGCGGGCCATCCAGGAAGAGATCGTCGGCTCGCTCGACCTGCCCTACCGGGTTATCAATGTGGCAGCGGGCGACCTGGGGGCCGCCGCGGCCAAGAAGTATGACCTCGAGGTGTGGCTGCCGTCGGAACGGGCATACCGCGAGGTCACGTCGTGCTCGAACTACACCGACTACTCGGCCCGGCGCCTCGGTACCCGCTGGACGGACGACGACGGAACCGGCCTGGTCCACACCCTGAACGGCACGGCGTGCGCCGTCGGCCGCACGCTCGTGTTCATCATGGAGAACCACCAGCGTGCCGACGGCTCCATTGCGGTGCCCGAAGCGCTGCATCCCTGGCTCAGTTTCACCGAGATTCCCGCCCCCGCCTGAGCCCGGCGGCAGGCGCCCTCACGGCATCTCCGCCACGAATGACGAGTTGAACAACTTGAAGGTGTCGTCGCCCGCGAACCAGAACGTGGCGCCTGTGACCGTCGCTGTGTCTTGGGGGTTCGTTGGGGTGGTGGGTGGGTGTAGATTTTGGGGTTGTGATTTTGGCCCGAATCGCGCCGGCTTGGGCAGGGACTGCTTGTGGCAGGGCGTGCGGGTGTGCCGGGTTCGAGTTGTCGAAGTGAGCGTGTGATGAGTTTGCCCCCCCCCCCCCTTCTCTGCTGATCGGCGTGTGATGCTCCCGCTGGGGCGGCGGGAGCGGCGCGGCAGCGGCGGGCCGGGCGCGGCGAAACGAGACGCAGCACAGGCGTTCGGGCGTCGTCGCGGGTCGGGCGCGGCACGGGCTGGTGCGCGGCGCGGGCCGGGGTCTGTGCGCGGTGTTGTGTGCGGGCTGCTGGCGTGGGGGCTGGTGGCTTCGTTGCTGGCGTTGGTGGCGCCGGTGGGTGTGACCTCTGCGGGTGCGCAGACGCCGGCTGCGCCGGTGTTGAACACGGACGGGTCGGTGTCGGTTCCCGCTGATTGGGAGTTGATCCCGTCGGGGCTGGGTGCGGGTGATTCGTTTCGTTTGATGTTCGTGACTCAGGAGAGGCGCAACGCGCGCTCGTCGAGCATCGCCGATTATGACGCTTTCGTGCGGGCGTCGGCTGCGAGCAGCAGCGCGCATGAATCAATCCGTGCGTATGCGCCGTTTTTCAGGGTGCTGGGCTCCACGAGCACGGTGGACGCGCGTGACCATCTGGGCATGAACCGCAACGATCCGTTGCATGTCGACGCGCCGGTGTATTGGGTGGGCGGCCCCAGGGCCGCTGCGGGCACTGCTCAGGTGTTCGGCCCGACGGCATCGACTAGGCCCGGGGTCGGGTGGGAGTCGGTGGGCCGCCACGCTTCGGGCGTCGAAGTTCCCGATAACCGCATACCTGGCACCAGCGCCAACCGCGCGACAACCCGTGTGGTCTGGACCGGCACCCGCAACGACGGGCTCGCGTTTTCTGGTAATTTGGCTCATCTGGCTCTCGGCGGGGGGTCGCAGGCTTATGCAGGCGTCGCCGGCCAGACTATTCGCCACATCCGGGACATAGCCTTCAGCGCGAGCATCCGTTTCTCGTTGTATGGGGTGTCGCCGGTGTTTCGGGTGGGTGAGCCGTATCCGCCGACAGCGAACGCGGACGGGTCTTATACGGTGCCGTTCTCGTGGCCGTTGCGGCCTGCTTCGATCGGTCCTGACGGCGGCGATTTCCGGTTGCTGTTCTTGACGCAGGGCACGCGTGACGCGACGAGCAGCGACATCGCCGATTACGACGCGTTCGTGCAGGCTTCCGCGTCGGGCAGCCATACCGGCGGCGCGCACTCCGCGGTGAGGCCGTATGCGTCGCTGTTCAAGACGGTGGGCTCGACGGCGACGGTGAACGCGCGTGTGCACACCGGCATGGACTGGTCCAACCCGAGCGACTTGGACGCGCCGATCCATTGGCTGAACGGCCCGCAGGTCATTACTGATAATCAGTTTTTCTGGGTGGGCAGTGCTTGGCAGAATTGGAGTGAGTCGGATCGGCGCAACGCGGCCGGGGTCGTGCCGACCGGTTCGGTCGCGACGTCCAACGTGTATACCGGCACCAGCGGACTCGGAGACAAGTCCACTGCAGACCAGTATCTGGGCAGTACCACTACAGGTACGCCGAGTAATCTTGTAGCTACAGGCTGCCCCGCAGGCACGGGCAATCAGCCAATCAATTGCAACAATGCATCGTCGGCGACTTTGTTGCCGCTCTATGGGGTGTCGCCGGTGTTTCGGGTGTTGCCGGCGCCTGCGTTGAATGCTGCGGGTTCGGTGGATGTCCCGGAGGATTGGGGGTTGACGCCTGAGGGGGTGCCGCCTGGCGGTGAGTTCCGGCTGTTGTTTTTGACGTCTGATTTTGTGGATGTTCGTTCTTCTGACATAAGCGTGTATGACGAGTTCGTGCGCCGTTCGGCGGCTGGTTTGCATTCTGGTGGCGCCCATGACGCGATCAGGCCGTACGCGGCGCGGTTCCAGGCGTTGGCGTCGACCTCGACGGTGGACGCGCGCACTCATCTGGGGATGGACCCCAACGATGCCGCGGATCGTGATGTGCCGGTGTTCTGGCTGGACGGCGGCCGGGTGGCGGCGAACAGCAGCGGGTTCTGGTCCAATACGTGGACGAACTCGGGTGCGTCGGGACGTCGGAACGCGGCGGGGGGGGTGGCGCCGTCGGGTGCGTCGGATCCGTCTCCGGCGACGGGCACGAATGCTGATGGGTCCAAGCATGCTTCGGGGCATTTCGGCAGCGGGAGCAATGTTCGGGTGGGTCAGAAGGGCTCGAACAGCGATCCGGTGTCGTTCGGTGCTGGGTCCAATAATTTGGCTCGCCCGTTGTTCGCGGTGTCGCCGGTGTTCCGCCGTCCGTTGAAATCGACGGCGGCGGGTTCGTATGTGGTGCCTCATGACTGGGCGTTGAAGCCGTCGGGGTTGAATCCTGGTGACGAGTTCCGGTTGATGTTCGTGACCGCGGACACCCGCGACGCGACCGCGACCGACATTGGTGTTTATGACAGTTTCGTGCAGACGTCGGCTAGGGGCGGCCACACCGGGGGTGCGCATCAGGCGGTGCGGTCCTATGCGTCGCTGTTCTCAGCGGTGGGGTCCACCTCGACGGTGGATGCGCGGACGCATCTGGGCATGGACCCGAACGTGTCCGCCGACGCGGATGTGGCGGTGTACTGGCTGAACGGCGCGCAGGCCGCGGCCAACAACTCGGGGTTCTGGTCGGGGACATGGACGAACTCCGCTCAGGCCGGTCGGCGCACTGCGGCCGGTTCGGCGCCGTCGGCTGCTTCGCTGGTGTGGACCGGCACCAAGACGGACGGCACGAGCGCGAAGTCGCCGGATCAGTATCTGGGTTCGGCTGGCAATGTCGCGGTGGGCGACAACGGCAACAGCGTTCCGATAGTGACTGCCGCTTCCGCGAGGACGTCGCTTCTGCCGTTGTATGGGGTGTCTGAGGTGTTTCGGGTGGGGAATCCTCATGGGACGGCGTTGACGGTGTCGCTGGTCGATCGCGGCGGCGATGAGACCGCGGTTGCTGATGAGGGCGTTGTGAGCGCGTTGAGTTTCGATTTCAACGCGGACGCCGATGTGGTTCCTTCGGGTGGTTTGGATTTGGGCAGCGTGGTGAGTGCTGTGTCTTTGCCGGCGGGTTTGTCGTTTTTGGCGGCGTCGGACGTGCCGGTGCTGGCTGCGGGTGATCCTGATTCGGTGAATGTGGGTGTGGAGCCCTTCGATGACGCGGTTGATGTGCCGGACCGCACGGTGACTTATGTGTATCGCAACGAGCCGGCGTTGGCGGTCACTCCTGCGGACGGGCGGGTGGTGTTCACGTTGCGCGACAACGATCCGACGTTGGTCGATCTGACGACGACAGCGCCGTTGCGTTCTGATCTGTTCGAGGGTTCAAGTGTGGACTTCGCGGTGTCGCTGTCTCGGGTTTTGGTGGACGGCGAGACGATTGCGGTGCCGATAGTGGTGGACGGCGGGGCGGCGTCGGACTGGACGATCGCTTTGGACGCGGCGGCGGCGAACACGGGCGTGACCTGGGACGCCGCTTCGGGTGTGGTCGAGTTCTCCGGCGACGGCGCGCAGCACGCCGGGCTGGTGTTCGCCGCGGCAGCCGACGGCACGGTCGAGGCGGGCGCGGAGCCGATACAGGTGGCGTTGGGTTCTGACACGGAGTTCGATGCGCTGTCGGCGACGAATGTGGGCGGCGGCGCGGATCCGGTGCTGCGCACTGACACGTTCACGAAGCGGTTCACGGTGGATGTGCTTGATGTGCCGGCGCCGGTTGGGGTGGTGCAGGTGCCGTTCGAGTGGGATCTCAAGCCTGACGGGGTGGGTGCGGGCGGCAGGTTCCGGCTGCTGTTTTTGACTCAGGACACACGCGACGCGACCAGCAGCGACATCGCCGATTACGACGCGTTCGTGCAGGCCTCGGCGGCGGGGGACCACACCGGCGGCGCGCACGACGCGATCCGTGAGCATGCGTCGCAGTTCAGGGCGCTGGGGTCGACGGGGTCGGTGTTCGCGTTTGAGCATCTGCGGATGAACCCGGGCAGCCCTCATGACCCGGATGTGGCCGTCTATTGGCTGAACGGGTCCCGGGTCGCGGACAGCAGCGAGACGTTCTGGGCTGACACGTGGGAGAACTGGGGCTCGGGGGATCGCCGCAACGCGGCGGGCACGGTGCCGACGGGGGCGACCGAGACTGCTTTTGCGTTCACCGGCACCCACCACGACGGACGCGCGTCGACGGCGGCGTCGAGCCGTCTGGGGTCGGCGAACAATCCGTTTGCGGGGAACTACCGCGTCTCTGGGTCGAGCCGCAACCCGATCGGGGACACTGCGGAGTCCCCGACGGGGAGCCGCCCGTTTTATGGGGTGTCGGCGGTGTTCGAGGTCGCGGCGCCTGCGGTGCGGATTGTTGATGTGCCTCATGACTGGGCGTTGAACCCTGACGGGGTCGAGCCGGGTGATGAGTTCCGGTTGTTGTTCGTGACAGCGGACGGCCGCGATGCGACGAGCAGCGATATCGGTGTGTATGACGCGTTCGTGCGGGCTTCGGCGGCGGGCGGCCACACCGGCGGCGCGCATGCGGCGATTGTGCCGTTCGCGCGGCATTTCAGGGCGGTGGGGTCCACGTCGGAGGTGGATGCGCGTGAGCATCTGGGCATGAACCCGGGTGTGGAGCATCACCGCGATGTGGCGGTGTATTGGCTGGGCGGGCTGCGTGTGGCTGCGGGCAACGCGGCGTTCTGGTCTGAGGGGTGGGAGAACACGCCGTCGCGGCGTGACGCTGCGGGGTTGCAGGTCCCCGGTTCGCGTTCGCATTCCCAGTGGGTCTGGACCGGGACCCGTTCCAACGGCGCCAGGCACGCGACGAATCCGCTGGGGTCGACGCGTGTGCAGGCCGGGCGTCATATACGTCTGGGCGGGGCTTACAAGGCGATCGCCCACGGTGACTACCCGGCGGCGGACAGCTTTTCGCTGTATGGGGTGTCGCCGGTGTTCCGGGTGGGGGCGCCGCCTGATGTGACGGTGTCGACGTGCGAAGCCGGCGTCGACTGCGGCACCGCGACGGTGTTCGTGGAGGAGGGTTCTGCGGCGGTGGTGCGCGTCGATGTGGGCCATGAGCTGACCGGCTCGGAGTCCACCGACATCACGGCGACGTCGTCTGATGCTGCGGGCGTTCTGCTGCGCGGCCCTGACGATCTGTGGATGGGTTATTGGCCGGCGCAGCCGTGCACGGTCTGGACTTATGACACTTATGTGCTTCACGAGGGGGTGCGCAGGCTGCTGGCGGTGCAGGTGTCGCCCGAACGGGTCGACGCGGAGGGGTACGCGACGGTCACTGTCAGCAGTGCGGACGGGTTCAAGCAGGAGTCCCGTGTGAAGCTGGACGCGCACTGGTATGAGGAGTGCACGGGCCGGCGGGGCCGCAAGGTGCAGTCCCAGGCGGTCCAGCCCGCCACCCCCGAAGGCAGTGTCACCTATCTCGGCCGGTCGGCGTCGATCGGTTTCGGGTTCGACGCGGCGGACTGGGCCGGGTACACCTCGCAGGTGTACACGACGCGTCACAAGGGCTGGCGCGAGATCGTCGTGCACGCCCCGCGGCGCTGCACCACGACAGGCACCACCACCCCGCAGTCGTGCGGCGGCCCCGACCGCGTGTACGACGTGGCCCTCACCACGACAGACACTGCGGTGGCGCTGCCCGACATCAAGGTGGTCGTCACCCCCGGGCTCGGCCGCAGGGACCCTCAGATCAGCCCGCACTGCCCCAACGAGTACTGCCTCGCCGTCGCGGAGGGCGCGACGGCGACCTACACGGTCCGCAACTACATCGTCCCGCGGCCCGGCGAGCCGATCACCGTCACCCCGCGCATCATCGAAGGCTCCGGGGTGACCGTCGCCCCGGCGTCCGTGTCGTGGACGTCGGCTGATGATTTCGCCGAATTGCGCACGTTCACGGTGACCGCTGCGCACGACGACGACGTGCATGCCCGCGACAGCTTGTTCAGGATCGGTCACGACTTCAGCGACAGCTATGTCACCGACGGCCGGCTCGCAGACGGCGAGGGCCGCGACGAGGGCTGGTTCGGCCTTGCGGGCACTGTCGTCGACGACGACAAGCTCACGCTGTCGGTGACGCCGGTGGGCGGCGGCGACCCGCTTGATGAGATCTCGCTGAACAGCAGCGCCGGGGGGACTGCGTCGTTCGAGGTGCGCTTGTCCGGCCCGCTGGTGGACTGCGCGGGACGAGACGACGATCACTGCGCGGAGTCGCTGTTCATACGGCTCCAAAGAGTGGTGTCGCGCACCCGGGTGCCGGCCGACGGGGTGGTGACGATGGTCACCCGCACCGTGAACGGCGCTGTGCGCACCACCCCCGCTTGCGACATGCCGCCCTCCACGCTGGAACGCCATCGACAGCGCGAGGCCGCCGCGGGACGCTCCACCGCCGGGCTGGCCTGCACGGCACAAGTCGTCTATGACCGTGCCCCGTTCACCGCGTCGGTCGACGGCGGCGGCCGCCATCGGGAGCTGCGCCGCACCGTCACCGCCGACGGCTGGGACACACCGATCCGCGTCGACCTCGCCATGGCCGCCGATTTCGGCACGTCGGGCAGCTACGACATTGCGCTGAGCCTCACCGGCTACTGGGACCACACCCACGCCGGGCTCACCGTCCCGGTCGTCTACGGCCCCACCCTCACCAGCACCGCCGACGACGGCTTCGTCGACCCCGACCCGCCCGTCGGCCGGCACACCCCGGCCGACCCGCCCGCCGAGCAGGCCGTCGCCATCGGCGTCACACAGATCGCCGACACCGCCGCCACGATCGTGTGGGCCTCCCAAGGCGACGGCGTGCAGTACCAGATCGGCTGGTACCCCAGCCCGGGCATCCCCCGGATCAAGTACGCCTCCACCGACGGCACCGAGCATCGCATCACCGGCCTCGACCCTGAGACCGGCTACAAGGTGTTCGTCATCGCGTACCGCGGCGCCGAGATCCTCGACACCCACACCATCACAGTCACCACGCTGGCCGACGGGCAGACCGAGCAAAGCGCCGTCACCTTGGCGCCCGACCGCGAACAGCAGAAGCAGGAAACAGCCGTGCCGGCGATCTCGGTCACCGCCGGCAGCGACGTCACCGAAGGCAGCCCGGCACAGTTCACCCTCACCGCCAGCCCGCCGCCCGCAGCCGACCTCGACGTCACCGTCACCGTCGCCCAAAACGGCGACTGGGGCGCCACCGCCGGCGCCCGCACCGTCACCATCCCGGCTGCGGGCAGCGTCACGCTGCCCGTGCCGACCGCCGACGACGACGCCGACGAAGCCGACGGATCGATCACCGCCACCGTCAGCACCGGCAACGGCTACACCGTGTCAGCAACCCACAGCACCGCCACGGTGGCCGTGGCCGACGACGACGCGACTGCGCCGGTCGTGCCGGTGATCTCGGTCACCGCCGCCGGCGGGGTCACCGAAGGCGGCGACGCCGTCTTCACCGTCACCGCCAGCCCGCCGCCCGCAGCCGACCTCCCCGTCAGCGTCACCGTCGCCCAGAGCGGCGACTGGGGCGCCGCTGCCGGCGTGCGCACGGTCACCATCGGCACCGCCGGCACCGCCACGCTGACCATCGGCACCGCCGACGACGACACCGACGAAGCCGACGGGTCGATCACCGCCACCGTCAACACCGCCAGCGGCTACACCGTGTCGCCCACAGCAGGCGCCGCCACGGTCGCCGTCGCCGACGACGACACCACCGCGCCCGCCACGCCGGTGATCTCGATCACCGCCGCCGCGGGCGTGACCGAAGGCAGCGACGCCGTGTTCACCGTCACCGCCAGCCCCGCCCCGGCAGCCGACCTCGACGTGACCCTCACCGTCACCGCCGACGGCAACCACGGCGCCGCGACCGGCCAACAGACAGTGACCATCCCCGCCGCCGGCAGCGTCACCGTCACCGTCGCCACCGCCGACGACAGCACAGACGAAGCCGACGGAACCGTCACCGCCACGCTCGACACTCCCGCCGCCGGCGCCGGCTACACCGTGTCGGCGACCGCGTCGGCTGCCGCCGTCGACGTCGAAGACGACGACGAGCCGACAATCAGCATCACCGCCGCCGCCGCCGTCACCGAGGGCAGCCCCGCCGCGTTCACCGTCACCGCCGACATCGCACCCCACGCCGACCTCGACGTGACCGTCACCGTCACCGCCGACGGCAGCTACGGCGCCACGACCGGCACGCGCACCGTCACCATCGCAGCAGGCGCCACCAGCGCCGCGCTAACCGTGGCCACCGCCGGCGACAGCACCGACGAGCCCGACGGCACAGTCACCGCGACGCTCGACGCGCCCGCCGCCGGCTACACCGTGTCGAGCACCGCCCGCACAGCCACCGTCGACGTCGCCGACGACGACGTCCCGGAGATCTCCATCGCCGCCGGCTCAGGCGTGACCGAGGGCAGTCCCGCGTCGTTCACCCTCACCGCCAGCCCGGCGCCCCATGCCGCCCTCGACGTGACCGTCACCGTCACCGCCGACGGCAGCTACGGCGCCGCGGCCGGCACGCGCACCGTCACCATCGCCGCGGGCGCCACCAGTGCCGCGCTGAGCGTGGCCACCGCCGGCGACAGCGCAGACGAGCCCGACGGGTCGGTCACCGCCACGCTCGACGCGCCCGCCGCCGCCGCCGGCTACACCGTGTCGAGCACCGCGTCGGCTGCGACGGTCGCCGTAGCCGACGACGACGTGCCGCAGATCTCGGTCACCGCCGCCGCCGCCGTCACCGAGGGCAGCCCCGCGTCGTTCACCGTCGCCGCCGACATCGCACCCCACGCCGACCTCGATGTCACTCTCACCGTCACCGCCGCGGGCGACTACGGCGCCGCGACCGGCGCCCGCACCGTCACCATCGCCGCGGGCGCGACCAGCGCCGCGTTCGCTGTGGCCACCGCGGGCGACAGCGCAGACGAGGACGACGGGTCGGTCACCGCGACGCTCGACGCGCCCGCCGCCGGCGCCGGCTACACCGTGTCGAGCACCGCCCGCACGGCCACGGTCGCCGTAGCCGACGACGACGAGCCCGCGTCGGGCACGAAGCTGAGCGTCGCCGTCTCCGACGCCTCCGCGGCCGAAGGCGCCGTGGTCGCCGTCGAGATACGCCTGTCGCACGCGTCCGCACGCGAGACCCGCATCAGATGGAACACCGCCACCGCCTGGCACCTGCTCGACGACCGCGCGCACTCATGGGACTACGCCGCCGAATTCGGCGAGCTCACATTCGCGCCAGGCGTCACCGCCATGACCGCACACATATGGCTCGAAGACGACAGCATCAAAGAACCCGACGAACACTTCGTGATCGAGGCATACCTCCCCCGCAGCTGGTACCGACCCGACGCAACAGGCACCATCACCATCACCGACAACGACTGACCCCGCCCCAGCCGCCGCGCCGGCGCGATCCCCGACGCCAAGCAGCCGAGAGCACCCCCGACCCCGCAAGGCGCATGCCGAGCCAGCGCCGGGCCGGC
The DNA here is from genome assembly GCA_965231925.1 of Acidimicrobiales bacterium. Taxonomy (GTDB): domain Bacteria; phylum Actinomycetota; class Acidimicrobiia; order Acidimicrobiales; family Poriferisodalaceae; genus Poriferisodalis. The sequence continues at coordinate 4,530,487 of OZ246894.1, read as the reverse complement.
CGCGGCGGCCGGCGCTGCCTGCTTTGCCCGCAGGCCGGTGCCTGTTCGCTGACGCTGTCGGAGGATGCGCCAATGGGCGGGTCGGTGCGGGTTCCGGCGGTCGCGGCGGTCGATGAGTTCGGTGACGAGGGCGACGGCGAGGGCGGTCTGGGCTTGGCGGTGCTCGGCGCGCCGGTCGGTGTCGGGTCGCAGATGCCCGTGACTGGACAGCCGCGAGTTGGCGTGCTCGACTCGCCAGCGCAGCCCCCGGCGGCGCGGGGACCGGTGCGGCGGGGCTGTGGCGGCCGGGCTTGTGGTTGGGGCCGCGCCAGGTCGCAGATGCCCGCAGCGGCGGCTGCCTGGCCGACGCGGGTGCCCCGGCAGCCGCGGTCGAGGCGGACGGCGTCGATGTCGTGACGCAGGCCGCGTTCGGCGGCCCGGCCCACGGCGGGGCCCAACAGCATGATGCCGTCGCGGTTCGCGCCGTCGGCTGCCCGCCCCGCGGGGACGCCCGCCGCGTCGACCGCGACCGGGTATCTCCGGCCCAGTCTTCGGGCCCGCCGCGGGTCGAGTCGCGCGAACGATCCGCGTGACTGCCAGGAGTCACGCATGGTTCCCGAGCCCAGACCACGCGACTTGGCTTCTGGCGGACCCTTCGCCTGTCGACAGGGCTCTTGCCGGCGCCCGGGCCGCCGCAGAGCGCTTCGCGGAGCGACCCGCCGACGCACACGTCGGCGAGCTGCAGGCCCAGGACGCGGTCCCAGGCGGCGAGCGCCTCCGCGGCGACGGCGCCGGACACGCCCGGCGGCTGCTCACCACGCCCGGCCGGCTCGGGCGGTCTGTGCTGCGGCGATCATGTCGGCGCAGACGTCGCGTTCGCCGGCCTTGGCGTCGGCGAACGCGACCGGCAGCCCCGCCGGGGCGGCGACCAGGCGCAGCCGCAGACACCACAAGTGCCGTGAACGCGACGCGCAGCATCAGACCCGAGCCCCGACCACTGACCCCAACATCATGGCTGTGACACCCCCTTTGTACGGTTGTTCTATGGCAAGTGGCGGCAGCAGCGACGGCAGCGGGCCGGGGGCTCCGAGCAGCAGCCCCGCGGACGTGTTGGCGTCGGGTGGGGTGCGTGTGGACGCGGTGGATGTCGCTGGGCTGTGCGGGCAGGGCTTGCAGGCTCGGCTGGGCGAGATCGCTCGCGCGGAGTCGGGGCTGGCGGCGATGAAGGCGGACGCGTTGGGCGAGATCGCTCGCCGTGACGGCGACGGGGCGGCTGCGCATGCTGCTGCGGACGCGATGTCGGTTTCGGGCCGCAAGGCACGCGGAGACGTGAGGGACGCGGTGAGGCTCGGCGAGCTGGATGCGACCCGCCGGGGGCTGTGGGCGGGCTCGGTTCCGGTGGGCCACGCGCAGCTGATCGCCCGCGCCGCGGGCGACGCCCCGATCGACGACCGATATCTGGCCGGGCGCGCGCAGCATGAGGGCTATGACGAGTTTCGTCGCACCGTCGCCCGTCATGTGGCCGACGTCAACCGCGACGACGGAGCGTCGGTGCTGGAGCGGCAGCGCACAGCGCGCACCGCCAAGATCTTCACCCGTGCCAGCGACGGGATGACGGTGCTCAACGTCGCTGTCGACCCGGTCACCGGCGCCCGGCTGGGCACCGTGATCGCCGCCACGGAGCGGCGCCTGTTCCAACACGAAGACCCCGCTGCGCGGCGCACTCCCCAGCAGCGGATGGCCGACGCGATCACACAGCTCATCTGCGATCCCGACGCCAAACGTCCCACGGGCGCGTCGCTGATCGTCGTCGCCGACTACGACATGGTGAACCACCGGCTCGCCGGCGGCCGTCTGGGCGACGGCACACCGATCCCGATCGGCGAGATCGCCAAGCTCGCTGTCGATGCCGAGGTGCTGCCGGCGATCTTCGACGCCGCCACCGGCGATCTGCGCATGGGACGCTCCCGCCGCAGCGCCACCGACCTCCAACGCGCTGCGCTGGCGTTGCGCGACAAAGGCTGCGTGGGGTGCGGCATCGCACCCGAGCGCTGCCAGCACCACCACATCGACCACTGGCAGCACGGCGGCCCCACCGACTACGCGAACCTCGTCACCGTCTGCGCCGACTGCCACAACGACAAAATCCACCAACAACACTTCACCGTCGAATGGGACCCCAACGACAGCCGCTACCGGCTCCAACCACCAGCCCAGCCCCCGGTGAGCAGCCACGGCCCGTCCCCGACCGACCAGCCACCCCGAGCACCACCAACCTGAACACCCGGGGGCAACCCCCCCACAGCCCACAGCCAGCCGCCACGGGCCAGGAGCCTGGTCGGAAAGCCGCATTTAGGGTGTTTGGCGCATGCAAAGCCGCAGGCCAGAGGCTTGCAGGTTGAGCCCGGCACCCATTCCCGGCCACCCTCCTAGGCGAGCGCAAGGCCGACATAGGCAGCGGCGGTGGCGCTGGTGATCGTCAGCGAGACGTAGCCGAGGGCGAGCAGTGGGCTGGCTCGGCTGAGGCGAGCGCTCTCGGGCAGGACGCCCGACACGGTGGTGAGGGCGCCGAGGCCGGCGGTGCCGATGATGGTCGCGGCAGCGCTCGACGTGGCGGAGAGCAGGCCCAGAACGAAGGCGCCGGCGATGTTGACAATCAGCGTGCCGCCTGGCCCGAGCGCTGTGCTCACTCGCCAGCGCACGAGGGTGCCTGCGGCGGCTGCGACGCTGAAGCCGACCACCACGGCGAATACCGTCATGATCGCCTCCAGCGGGCGACAACGGCAAAGCGGCACCCCACGAATGCTGCAGTGCAGGCTGCAATGGTCAGACCGAGCCATGCTCCCGCAGTCGCGATGCGGCCGTCGTCGAGGTGTCTGGCAAGTTGCAGGGCGAGTGCCGACATGCTGGTGAGCGCCCCGCAGAAACCGACGGTCAACCAGGGCGACGGGCCGTCGTCGACCCTGCCGGAACTGGGGATGCTGGATTGCGTGAGTCGCCGGGTCCAGATCCGCTCACGGCGGGCGGTGGCCCATCCGACGATGCCGCATCCGACGACATTGACGACGAACAGCGCCCATGTGTCGTCGAGAGGTGCGGCGACGCCCCAGCGGATGGCAGCGCCGCCGACCCCCGCCGCCGCCACCCTCCATGCGACGCGCGACGGCATCGGGGATCACTCAGCCGGCGATCGAAGACTCGGGAAGGCGGCCGCGATGTTCGACGGACGGGTTCTCGCAGAGCGTCCAGGCGCGAGCCGCTGCCGCCAGCCCCTCGATCAAGGCCTCATGGTGCGGGACGCGTCCGGGACCACGGAATCCTGTCCACATCGGGCTCTTGCCGCGGATGCGCGGAGGCAGCTCGATCTGGACGCCGCCGCCGCTGGGCAGGTTGCACGGGTTGCGAGGGTGCTGGCCGGCCAATGACTTGGGGATCTCGTCGAGACGGTGAAGGATCTCATAGTGGGGCAGCCGACCGATCAGATGCACCGCGACGTGGGCCGCTAGCAACCGATTGCGTCCGCCGAGCAGCACCGCCCGCAGCAAGCGAGGGCTGCCGAAACCGTGGACTGCCACCACGACGTCCACGTGATCGAGGAACTCGCGCAGCACCGGCGAGTCGGTCGGATCGAAGCAGTGGCTGGGCAGGTGCCACTGATCGTCGGGGCCTTGCAGGCAGGCGTACATCGAGGCCCCGCTGCGCTCGGCGGCGGACGTGGCGATGTCGTCGGTGATCTCCTCGAGCCAGCCGCCGTGAAACGCCATGAAGCCGAATCGCGAGCCGAGTTGCAATACCTCGGTCACACCGGGACGGCCCAGCAACTCGGCGAAGGGTCGCTCGGCATCGAGGAGCGTGCGGTCCTTCAGGTGCAGTGCCACAGTGGCTTAGTTCAGCACCTCAGCGGCAGTGCCCGCTTGTTCCGGGCCGGAGGACTCGCCGGAGACGCCCGACACCGTGGCTGTGTCGTCGCCGCGGCCCGACACGAGCATTGCCATGCCTCCGATGGCGAGCACAATGCTCATCACCAGACCCAGCCGCAGCCCACCGACGGAGGCGACCCAGTTGCTCAGGCCGCTGCTCCACCGTTCGACCGTCACCACCAGTCCGTCGCCGCCGCGGCCGGTCAAGTCGATGAACCAGTACCAGATGGTGAAGGCGCCTGCGGCAATCATCAGCACAGCGGCGATGGAGTCCGTGTAACGCATCAGCACTCGCAACTTGCCGAGCAACCAGCCGCGGGCCAGCGCCAGGCTGACTGCCAGCGAGGTGAGCACGAGGCCCATGCCCAGCGCATACAGCACGAACGACACGATGCCGCCGACGAAGCTGTCGTCGCCGGCCGATGCGGTGACCACCACCAAGAACGTCGCCAACCCGCACGACACCGATGCCACTGCATAACTGACGCCGAACAGGAACAACGAGCGCACGTCGCGCCCCGCGGCGCCGCGCTCGAACTTGGGCAGATATGCCGTCAGGCGAAAGCCCGCGAGAATCGCCACGCCGAGCGCGATGAGTCCGACCCCGATGACGATTGCCGCCCACGGCACGTAGTCGCGCAGGGCGCTCAAGCCTGCCGACAGGGCGATACCGACGACGCCGAACACGACGACGATGCCGGTAGTGACAACGGCGCCCGTTGCCAACGCCCTTCCGACGCCTGCTCGGGAACTGCCTTCGCCAGCCCGCTTGTCGATTCCCAAGAAGAACGACAGGTAGGCGGGCAGCATCGCGAACCCGCACGGGTTGACCGTCGCGACTATGCCGGCGGTGAAGGCGAAGGTGAGGCGAGCGCCGTTCATGGTCCGCGGTGTCCTTCCTTCGGGCTCATGGCCCGCTGTGTTGTTGCTTCGGGCTCATGGCCCGCTGTGTTGTTGCTTCGGGCTCATGGCCCGCTGTGTTGTTGCTTCGGGCCTATAGCCCGAAGTGCTCCGTTGCGCGGGTGGTGATGTCTTCGAGAGTGAGCAGGCCGCTGTGTGTTTCGAGGATCTGGCCTTCGGGCGACACGAACACTGTTGTAGGCATGCCCAGCCCCCCGAAGTCGATGAACAGCTCGCCCTCATCGAGCCCGGTGGGATACGTCACGCCTCGGTCAGCCACCGTAGCAATGGCGTCTTCCAGCCGATCATTCGCCGCTAGCCCCAGCACCGCAACCTGTGTGCCGTGGGCATTCCAGAAACGCTCGAAGTCGGGCATCTCGGTGACGCACGGCACACACCACGACGCGAAGAAATTCACGATGAGCGGGCAGCCTTCGTACCCGGCGAACGCTGCCGGTTGTTCTTCGAGCGTGACAAATTCCAGCGCGTGCACGCCGGTGAGGCCCGGATTCACGTCGTGATCGACGGGGTTGATGTCACTGCACGCCGCAGGGGGTTCGGTCGCCGCGGCCGTTGTCGAAGGGGTTTGCGTCGCGTCGGTCGCCGCCCCTTGGGAGGAAGCTGAGTCGTCGGGAGAGGCTTGGCCGGCGGCGACGCCGACTTCGCCGCTTTCCACTTCGGCTTCCATCGCCACCAGCGAGGTCATCGCGGGCTGGGCGCCGCCTGCGAGCACGAACACGGCCGCGCCGACGGCGTACGCCGCGAAGAGGCCGAAGAGAATGCCACGCCATTGGTCCTCGACGAACCGACCTGCTCTCGATCGCGCGAGGCCGGCAAACCGGCTCTTCGTTCCCGGAAGCTCGCGAGCCTGAGGCGGTGCTGCCATGCAGCGGCGAGGCTACTGGCGCTCTGAGGAGCGGCTAGTGGGGTGTCCGCAAACCTACGCATGGTTGGAATCGCGCAAGACGCTTGATCTGCGAGAGAATTCGACGTTGGTGACCGCGCGAACGTTTGCGGACACCGCGCTAGTTCAGGCCCCCGACGGTGAGATGGATGCGGCATCGTTGGGTCACGGCCGCATTGCATCACCGCTCGACGGCCTGCCCCGGGGCTGGCAGCCGCCCATTTCGGGCAGCCTCAGTCCGCCGGAGCAGGCCGTCTCGTTGAGGCCTGCGGGGGCAATGCAGGCCACGGCGGCTGGGCTTGCCGGAGGGGGTCGGCAAGCCCAGCGGAGGGACCCGTCGAAGGGGGACCGGGTCCGCTCGCAGGACGCGCCTGAGCAGGGGGAGACTCAGGCGCGGACCAGGTCGGGAGGCAGGGGCACCTCCTCGATGATCATCGGCGGCCGGGACCGTTTGGGCGGACGGCCGCGTGGGCGTTTGTCCCTGCAGACCCGCCCGTTCTCGAAGAGCTCGCCGCCCCAGACGCCCCACGGTTCATGGCGCTCCTTCGCGGCCTCGAAGCACTCGCTCAGCACCGGGCATGCCGAGCAGATGGCCTTGGCGCGAGCGATCTCGTAGAAGTCCTCCGAGAAGAACAACGGGGTCAGGGTGCCCACGAGGTCGCGACAGCGGCCCTGTGCGCGCCAACCCTCAGCGGTGAGGGTCGGTGTGTTGTCGATGACGAGTTCCAGCATGGGTTTGCTCCTCTGTCTTGTGGGTTGCGAACTGGGTGGTGGGGGTGATCTCGGCGGGTGTGCCGTACACGCGAAACGGCCGCCGGGTTGTCCCGGCGGCCGTTCGGAGAGTTCTGGTGTCTCAGTGGACTACATCAGAAACTCCGAAGGCCGCAGGCGGTGACGCTTGACGGTTGCCGTCGGGCTGGCGCCGTGACCGCACGCCGAATGCCCGCACATGGTCGGTGTGGAAGCCATCGCCGTGAGCACGCCGATGGCCGTGCCGCGCGCCCAGGACCGCGTAGCGGGCTGCCGGCGGCAGCACCCCTCAGGCGCAGGCACCCGAGCGCGATACCCGCAGGCACGCGCCGCGGTGCAGGTGCCGAGGTCGGACATCGCAGATCCAGTCGAGCGAATGGTCGGGGCTAGTGGCCAGCTGCGGAATCCCGACGATAGGCCGCAGCGGCGCCAAGAGGACCACTTCCAGGCAGGCCGTGTCAAGTTATTTTCGACACGCTCGCTGTGCAGGCGGCAGAACCCTCTGCTCCAGCGATCCGGCAGGCGACAGATGCGCACCGCACCGCATTTCTTGCTGACGTCATCGACGATTCACGGTGCATCCACTCGGGAACCGGTCGCAACGTCGCAGAGTCTTCTGCTGCCTGCGCAGCTATGGCATCTGCTCCGGATGCTGCGAACTGAGGGGGGGGGGGCTTCAGTCGAACTCGTACTCGAGGACGTCATCGGGTCGCCGGGAGACGTCGACCTCGCCGATGTAGCGCAGATGCTCGAGATGGGCAAAGGTCTCGGACTCCGCCATCGGACCCCACGAACGTTCCTTGAACAATTCCTTCATGTAGTCCTGCACGGGTGCGCGACCGAGCCGGTCCGACGACGAACGGAGCAGGTCCAGGCGTTCGTTGTGGTGACGCTTGATGTCTTCGACCCGGCCAGACAGGTCGGTGAACGGCTGGCCGTGAGCCGGCAGACCCATCGTCACGCCGTCAAAGCTGGCGACCCGATCAAGACTGGAGAAGAAATCCTTGAGCGGGTCGCGTGCCGTCGTGATGCCCGAGATGTGCGGCGTAATCGTCGGCAGCACGTGGTCGCCGCAGATCATCAAGCCGCCCTCGGGATCGAACAGGCACAGGTGGTCGATGGTGTGACCCGGGGTGTGGACCGCCACGAACTCACGCCGCGCCAGCTTGATCCGGTCGGCATCTTCGACGTGGTGCGTGGGGTGCGGGGTGGCGAACCAGCGGCCGCCCCACCCATTGCGCATCGCCCAATAGCCGAGTTTCGCCCGGATTGGCATCTTGTAACGCTGGCCGCCCCATGGCGTAGGGCCGCCTGGTCCGGTGTCGCGTCCGCTGTGCACCGGATCGGCGACAAGCTCGTTGTTCTCGCCGTCGGACGACACCGGTTCGAGAGCTTCCTCGTCCTCGTCCGCGGTGTCCCACCACAACCGGAATCGGCGATGGGTCACCAAGTCGGCACCGAACTCACGGACGAAGCGTCCCGCCGCCCCGAAGTGATCCGGGTGGCTGTGGGTGACGATGATCGAGTGGACCCGCTCGGGCGGCACCTCAGCTTGTGCCAGCCCTGCCATGAGCGCCTTCCAGTTGGCCGGGCCCGGCAGGCCGGGATCGACAAGCGCTGCGCCGCGGTCGTCGTCGAGGATGTAGCAGTTCACGTGCCCGAGACCTGGCATCGACATCGGCAGCTGCAGCCGGCGCACGTCCGGCGCGAGCTCAGTGACCTTGCCGTCGGGCGGCATCTGCTCCTCGCGCGTCGGGCGTGACACGGGGTGCAGGCTAGCGAACGGCCATCAACTTCTAAAGAGCGTTCGATTCTGTGTCAGGAATCCCCAGCCGAGGAGGCGCGGGCATCGGCGGGTTCCGTGTTCAGCCATCGCTCCCGGTAGAAGCGCAGTTCGTTGATGCTCTGGAGCACGTCGTCGAGGGCTCGATGCTTGGTGGTGCCCGCCCGGGATCGGCTCTGTTCAGCCCACGCCTCAGCGATCTCGGGTCGCCAACGCTTGGCGAGCTCCTTGACCGATGACACGTCGACCACCCGGTAGTGCAAGTGCTCTTCCAGCGCCGGCATGTACTGGTCCAAGAAGCGACGGTCGGTACCGATCGAGTTCCCGCACAGCGGCGCCGTGCGCGGCTCGGGGATGTGTTCAGTCACGAACGCAAGCGTGCGCTCGGCTGCCTCGGCCACGGTGATCTGCGACGCCCCGATCTCGCCGAGCAGCCCGGTCTTGGTGTGCATCGTGTGGACTTCGGGATCCATCGCATCGAGATCGGCCTGTGACGCCCCCATAACCAACGACGGACCCGTGGCGATCACGTCGAGTGCATCGTCGGTGATCACGGTCGCGATCTCCACGATTCGATGGCGCCGATGATCGAGCCCGGTCATCTCCAGATCCAGCCACACCATCACGGGCTGCATCGTAGGCACGACCTGGGCCGTCGACCGCAATAGCGTGCGAACGATGAAAGGCGTGCTGCGACGACGACGGTCGCGCCGCCGTTCGCGAACCCGAAGCGAATCAAGACGGCGCCTCGTCTCGGGAGGGCTTGAACCTGTCGAGCGGCTCGTTGCCGGCCTCACGGTGCTGCTGGCCATCTTGGTGGCTGGCACGACGGGCTATGTGCTGCTCGGCCTCGATGTGCTCGACGCGTTGTACCAGACCGTCATCACAGTCTCGACCGTCGGCTACGGCGACCCCGAGGACGTGGGAGGTCGCTACCAGCTCTTCACGATCGTGCTCATCCTGCTCGGCACCGGCACTTCGCTCTACACCATCGGCGTTGTCATCGAGATGCTGTTCGAGGGGCGGCTCGACGATCATGTCAGGAGGCGACGCATGCAGCGTTCTATTGACAACCTGTCCGGTCACTCGGTCATCTGCGGTTACGGCCAGGTCGGCCGGGCTATCGCCGCGGTCATGGCCGACGCCGGCACCGAGGTGGTGGTCATCGACCGCGACCCCGACGTGGGCGCTGACGATCGCTTCATGGTGCTCGGCAACGCCACCGACGACGCAACGCTGCGCAACGCCGGCATCGAGCGGGCCGATTCGCTGGTGCTGGCGATGGACTCCGATGTCGACAATCTCTACGTGTCCTTGAGCGCTCGCGCGCTGTGCCCGCATCTGTTCATAGTGGCGAGAGCAAACTCGGCGGACGCGCTGCCGAAACTGCAGCAAGCAGGCGCCGATCGCGTCATCAACCCCCACCTGATCGGCGGAGCGCACATGGCCGCGGCTGCCTTGCACCAGGAGGCGGCCGAAGACGGCGAGCATTAGTCGGCCACCAGGTGCAGCGCCCGGCGAGTCTGCTCGATGCGCTCGTAGCCGTCGGTGTCGGCGAGGTAGCGACGTTTCGCCAGCCGCGCCCGAGCGCGGCGCCTGCGGGCTTGGGTCGCCTCGGCACTTGCGACCCTCCGGGCGGAGCCTGCGACAGCAAAGCCGCTGGCTCGGGACCCCTGGAGCGTCGGCCGAGCCGGCGTTTTGGCAGTGCAGTCGGCCTCGAACTCGAACTGCGAGGCGTCGAACAAGGTCATCGGTTGCTGTGTCGGCGGCTTCGTCGTCATGCCGTCATGGCTACCGATGGGGTGTAACAGCCATGATGTCGTGGTCAGCAGTTCGGGCCCGGGTGTGACTCTGGGTGTGACGGGCCGGGGCGCCTTCGACCACCAGCGCCGGCAGAGACCAATGGCATTCGTCGCAACCTGTGAGCAACTGAATGAGCTTGCAATGAGGGCTGGCTCGGTTAGCGTGTCGTCATGTGGGATGTCGACAAGCTGCTGCAGGGCGACCTTGATGAGGCGACCGCGGCAGCCACCCAGGAGTTCCCTGACGTCGTAGCTGCCTTCGATCTGCTTGTGCCGCTTGTCGTGCATGAGGGCAGTCTTGCCGTCTGGCACCGCTACTTCGAGATGGCCGACCTCGCGATCCGAGCGCTCGCCGAGAAACCATTCGGCCCCAGCAAGGGAGTGGCTGCAGACACATGGAGCGAGACGAATCCGAGAGTGGTCCTTCAACTGCTGCAACGAGACATCCCGGTGTACTTGTGGATGGCCCCGACTCCTGATGGCGTGGGATTCGTGAAGATTGTCGTGGATCGCCTGCGTGGCCATTTCGGAGGCATCCCCCATGAGTGCGTCACGACGCGTGACGACATCGATGAGGATCAGTTCGCTCGGGCGCGCAAGGCGGTCGCCAGTGTGGAGCTTGAGCGCACGCATGGCGGGCCGCTGAAACGAGCGATGGCCATCTGTGACCTGTCAAGCACCGATGTCGCGGAGCTGATGGGGGTGAGTCGCCAAGCCGTCGACAAATGGCTCGTCTCAGGCCCTCCGACCGACCGACTCGACAAGATCGGCGCTCTCGCGGAGATCGCTGACACCTTGAAGTACCGCTTGCGCGAAGGGACGCAGCCGGCCGCTGTGCGGATGAAGTCGGACATCTATGGGGGTCGCAACATTCTGGAAGTGTTCGGGGACGACGAGCATCAATGGCTGCTGGACCTCATCCGGTGGAGCTTCGACTTCAGCGACGTGGCCTGAACATGCAAACGGCAGAGATCCGAGGCACATACTTTCGCGTTGTTGACCCGGAGTGGGACGACCCGGTCGACGCGTCGCACGCTGCTCGCGGGAACGGGCAGCGATGGAATCCGCCCGGGATGCCGTGCCTGTATCTCAACCACGACCGGCATACCGCCCAAGCAAATATCCGGCGCAAGATCGACATCCAGCCTTTCGCAGGCTTCCTGGACCCGCAAACGGCGCCGGTGATCATCGAAGTTGGCCTGCCGGAGGGGACCGCCGCCGACGCGTTCACACCCCAAGGGATCCAAGCGCTCGGATTGCCGACCACCTATCCGCTCGATGCCAACGGCGAAACAGTCCCACACGAGCAGTGCCAGCCCATCGGCCAGGCCGCTTTCGATGCCCAACTGGACGGAGTCGACTGCAAATCAGCGGCACCAGGAGGCAACCGCGAACTTGCTTGGTTCCCTCGTGAACGCACAGCGCATGTCGTGTCTCAGCAGCAGATCGACCAGTGGTGGGTTCCGCAGCCGGGCGCCGCTCAGCCGTAAAAGAAGTCCGTCCATCGCAGCGCTGCGATTTGCACGGTGCGTTTGGCCGAGTCGCGTGATGGAACCCATGTAGTGGCGCCTTCGGGCACGAGCAGCCACCAGTAGCGGTCGCATTCCGGCCAAGCTCGCGAACGGTCCAGTGGCGGGCCGAGTCGGGATGATCGCACGCGCTCAGCGACCGGAGTGCCCGAATCCCCCGAGGCCCCGCTCGGTCTCGCCGAGCGCATCCACCTCGTCCCACTCGGCCTGGGAGACACGCTGGATGACCAGCTGGGCGATGCGGTCGCCGCGTTGGATCTCGTAGGGCTCGGTCGGGTCGGTATTCAGCAGCAGCACCCGCAGCTCATCCCGGTAGCCGCTGTCGATCAACCCGGGTGAGTTCACGCAGGTCACACCGTGCCGCAACGCCAGCCCGCTGCGAGGCTGCACAAAGCCCGCATAGCCAGGTGGGATCGCGACGGCGATGCCCGTTGGCACCATGGCCCGGCCGCCGGCTGCGGCGAGCGTGGCCGCCTCGGCGGCCAGCAGGTCGCATCCCGCGTCGCCGGGCTTCGCGTAGGCCGGCAACGGAAGGCCCGGATCAAGGCGCCGAATCGGAACAGCCACCACGGCGAGCACTGTAGGCGGGCCATGATCGTCGCAGGCCGGTGATCGACCGGGCGGACAGCCTCACCAACGCCGGAACCGCGAAGAAGACGCATTTGCTTTCTTGCGCCATATCACATAAAGCGGCCTGCTGCAGCGCTATTTCGGATATATCGGTATTCTTGCCCATGATCCAAGATACCGCCACTAGCTGTATTCCAAGGAACTTGCGATGGATTGCCGCTTCTCACGAAATGCTGTGCCATGACCGACCCGACACCCGCAGAGCTCATCGACTTCAACATCCGCACGCCGCGTCGCCTCGCACGCACGTTGCGCAACTGCCGCCGCAGCCTGGAGATGACCCAAGCTGACGTCGCCGGCCGGGCCGGCGTTTCAGTGCAATGGCTCAGCGACTTCGAAACCGGCCGCACACCTGGCGGTTTCGACCGCGTCACAGCAGTGCTCGCCGCGCTGGGGCTCTCGCTCGCCGTCCACGCCCGCCCGGTCACCGCCATCGACGCAGTCCTCGCCGCCCACACAGCACAGCCCGACGACTGACGCGACTTCGGCCGTGCCACCCGAACCCCTCGCCGTTCTCATCGCCGGCCGACACGCCGGCGTCATCGACCGATTCCGCCGCCGGCTGCGCCTCAGCTACGACGCCGCTTACGCTGCCGACCCAGCCGCGGCCCCGCTGTCGCTGTCACTGCCCCTCAGCGAGCCGGTCGCTGAGGGGCAAAGCGTCAGCGGCTGGCTCGACGGCGTCTTGCCCGGCAACGACATGGTCCGCAGCCGCTGGGCAGCCAAGCACGGCGCGTTGTCGGACTCCCCGGCAGGCTCTATTGGTGGTTGCGAGTGAGTTGAGTGTGGATGTCGGCGGCTGATTGCCAGTTGTGGAGTCGGCGGGGCATCCAGTTGAGGTTGTCCTCGATGACGGCGAGTCGCAGCGGGCTGAGGTCCAGCGGTGTTCCTTTGGGCAGCCAGCGTCGCAGCAACCCGTTGGTCTGCTCGTTGGTGCCGCGTTGGGTTGGGCTGTGGGGTTCGCAGAAGAACACCTCGATGCCGAGTGCCGTTTCGATGTCGGCCCAGCGGGCCGTCTCGCGTCCTTGGTCCCAGGTCAACGAGCACACGAGATGGGCCGGCTGGCGGGCCAACGCGTCGGTGACCGCGGCGGCGACGTCGGGCGCTGTGTAGCCGTGGGGCAATGCGACGACCAAGGCGTGGCGGCTGACGCGCTCCACCAGGGTGGCAGCGGCGCTGCGGTTGGCCGCCCCGATGATCAGGTCGCCTTCCCAGTGTCCCGCCTCGCTGCGGTCCTCGACGGCTGCGGGCCGCTCGCGGCGCTGCCGTGCGCAGACCACATCGGCGAACTCGCCAACCGCGTCATCCGCCGAATGTGGCGCGACGAAACCGCCCGAAACTAACCATTCGCACTCGCCGCTTGACAAGGGAGCGTCCGACAGGCCCGGCCACCACCTACCGAACGTCCCGGTGTGATTCAGGTCTTGGGCAGTGGGGACATCGCTTGTGGCAATTCGCACTTGGGGCAACAGGTTTGACCGAATAGGTTGCTTCCGGTAGTTTGAGGCTATGAGCACTCAGGCCGCTGAAGCTCGAGAATGGATCGATGCGCTGCCTTGCGGCGAGTTCTTTTTCGCCTCTGAGGTTCCTGGGCGCCCGTCTGTCGTGCGGCCCTTGCTGTCCCGTCTCGCTGCCGCGGAGGACCACCCGGTGCAGCGGCAGATGCGCGGGTTCTACGCGAAAGTGTGGCACGCCGAAGATCCGGAGTTCCGTTTCGCCAGCAAGACGTACGGGGCGTTGAGGCTCGCTGGGCAGGGCGGAGGCGGCACCCGCGGGTTCGCTCTTCATCGTGCCGGGTGGACCGAACAGATCCCGTGTCGCTATGACTTCGTGACGCTTGGCCGCGTTCCGACATCGCCATGGCGTCACATCCGTTTTCACAGGCGCTCCAATGATTTTCGGGCAAGTCTCACGTGGGCCGAAGTGACGTTGATGGAAGCGATCCGGTCATTCGATTGGGTCGAGTGCGTCCCGTGGCCTCAAGCGCTGGCCTCGATATCGGACGGCGTATGTCAGGCTCGGATGCGGCTCGGCGAGCCGATTCGGGCCGACGAGCTACTGCGGGTCTCTGAGTCAGAGCAATGCCAGCCAGCGGAGTTCCATCGCCGGATGAGCGAAGCAGCCGACGCGCTCCGACATCATCGTGCGTTGGGGCTTGTGTGACTTCGAGGCAGGTCTGCGATTCGACGAACACAATCGACGGGCAGCCGTGCCGCAACCCGAAGGGATCATGCCCATTTCCGAGTCACCGGCGTGCGTCCCTCGCTGCTTCACAGACAGGCCGCTCAGCGGCACTGGATGCACTGCGGGACGCTCAAGAGACTCCGCGGCACTGGGAGCCCGCAATGGTCTACCCGCCGGCGCGCAGCGGATTCGCTGCGTCGGGGGCACGGTTCGCGCGAGCTGTCTCCGAGACTGCCGATGCGGTCGGGCTGCCCGAAGAATCCGTTGCACATGACTACTGGCTGGTCCGCGCATTGCACGGAATGCGCAATGTGCTCCCAGCGAACGGGGAGATCGTCTTCCCTCCGGTCAAGCGCAACCAGCCAGCACGCCGTATCGGGATCTGGGCGTTTGGCGGCGGCACATCGCTGACAGCCGCCTGGGGCATCGTCGAGAGGTACTCAGAGGACATCGACGGACTTCTGTTCGTGGACAGTTCCGATCTGTCGAAACACGTCATCGAGAAGGCATGCGGTCGAGTCGCACGGGCTGCGTGCGACTCGTGCGAATCCGTGAATCACAAGACCCGCGGTCCCATGATCAAGAGCACCAAGATCGACCTCGAAGGGCACCCCGCCTATTTGAAGGTCGATACCGCCGTGCAACGTGGGGCAGCGGCCACAGTTGAGTCCCGAACAGTGCGCTCACTGATCGCGCGTTGTTCACATGGGGCGCTTGAGGACGAATTCCCTGAGCTCGGCGGCTTCACGATGCCGTGCGTTCGTCCCGCGTATACCGCAGTCAACAAACTGGACGCGATGCATCGACGCGCAGCGCGAGGCGACCTGGAAGGACTCGTGGCACGCGGCAGGGACCTGTACGACCTGTGGGCGATAGCGCAACATCAAGAACACGCCGACGAGGTGCGCAGCTCTGTCGAATCACTCTGGGAGCTCACATCAGGGCAGATACGGGACGCCGTGGAACGACCCGCCGGCGGGTACGCACAAAGCCCCGCGTTCCACATGGAGAAGGAAGCCAGTGAGGCGCTCAGGTCAGGATACGAAAGAGCGGTGGACGCCACCGTCTGGGGGAACACACCGAGTTTCGAAGACGCAGTGAAAGCGGCCCAATCACTCGACGCCGGCTGACCCCGCCGAGCCCAGCAGCCCCCATCCCACAAAAGCGCGAAGGCTCGATTAATGCGGGCCTGCTCTGCCTGATGAGTAAGCGGTGGCGGTGTGTCGCAGCGGTAGGCCGCCCGGGACTCGAACCCGGCGCCTTGGGATTAAAAGTCCCCTGCTCTACCTGATGAGCTAGCGGCCCGCCGTCGGTAGGCGCCGATGCGGCGCTCCGGCGCTCGCATCGAGGCTACTGGCGGGATTGCTGCCCTAGCCTGATGTCGGTGTCCCATGAACACGGGCCCCCCGAGCCGCGCCCGCCTGATGGGTTGCGTGCTGGGCCGCCCCAATCGGAACTGCAGCCGGAACTGCTCAGCGACGACGAACTCGACGCCATCGACGACGATCTGGAACGGGCGGAACGAACCCTGGGCCTGCTGGCGGACGACGACATCGATCCCGCAGCCGCCACGGATTGGCTCACCGAGTCCTGAACGTCACTCCCGCATGCGCTTGCGGCTTGGGCCAGCTACTCGATCAAGAGGTCGATGTCGGAGGAAACCAATTCGACCCGGTTGCGGGGCTCCAGCTGATCCCAGCTCCACGTCGCGTCAGCCGCAGCCCCGTCGAGCCAGAACCAGCGACCTGCCAGGTTCAGCACCCGATCGTCACCGAGGCCCACTCGTGCGTCGATCGTCTTGAGCACACCCGCGTGACCCACCAGCAGAACACGTCCGCACACAGAAAGATGGCGTTGCAGGGCAGGCAGCAGCCGCCGGGCGATGCTGTCCCCAGACTCGAATCCGGGCGGCCATCGTCTGGCTGCGACATCGCCAGGCCAACCCTCGTCGATCTCCGCTCGAGTGAGGCCTTCCCATGGCCCCGCGCTGCGCTCGCGCAGTGCCTCGTCGGTAACGACCTCGCCCACTCCGAGCTGCTTCGCGATGATCTCCGCAGTCCGGCGCGCACGTTGCAGGTCGCTCGCCACGATGAGGTCGAATGCGGGCAGGTCGAATGCATGCCGACCGGTATGCAGGTCGCGTCCACCCATCACCGGCGTTCGCCAGCTGTTGTCCGCCCCAGCGAGTGTCGCCGCCAGGGCATCGGCGGCAATCTCGGCTTGGCGTTCACCGAGATTGGTCAATGCAGGATCGGCCTGTCCCTGCCAGCGGCCGCGCAGATTCCATTCGGATTGGCCGTGTCGCACCGCCAGCAACTCTGAATGCTGTGTCACGGCGCTTGACCCTAGGGGCTCAGCCCCGGGGCCCGAGTTGCCCGTGAGCGAAGCGAGCATGAGCGTAAGACAGGCGGACGGGCTCGACGCGGTCACCGCTCTGTCGCAGGCAGGTGCCCGCCATTGTGTCGGGTGGTGTGCCATTGTGTCGGGTGGTGTGCTAACTTGAGTGCATGGCTCGCAGCGTGCGAGGGAGGCATGAGCAGCAGAGCCTGTTCACGCCGGGTTTCGGGCGCCGCCCGCATCGCGTGGCCGGCCGTGCATCCGAGATCGCTGACCTCGAAGCGAGCGTTCTTGAATCACCGCATCATCCGAACAGCACCGGCTTGATACTCGGGCAGCGCGGCTTCGGCAAGACGGTGCTGCTCAACGAGATCGAGGACATCGCTTCGTCTGAGGGATGGGTGGTTCTCAAGGTCGACGCCAGCTCGCCGGGTATGTCGCAGCGCGTCTTGGCTGAAGCAGCCAAACACCCTTTCGCTCAGGAAGTGCTGAGCGAGTCTCGATCTGCCGACGCGACTCGGACTTCTCGCTCGGTCAGCCGTGGCCTGCATCTGCGGTGGGCGTCGATCTCTGAGCAGAAGTCGGAAACCAGGCCCGGCCCGAGCGTGCGAGACACCCTAGAATTTCTGGGCAGTGCCGCCGATGAGCGAGACACAGGCGTGCTTCTCACCGTGGATGAACTGCACGCCGGGGAGCGCGACGAGATGGTGCGTCTCGCTGCCGATCTGCAGCTCGTCGTCGCAAGAGAGGAGCTGCCGGTGGCTTTTGTCGGCGCGGCGCTCCCCGAGGTCCTCTACACCATGCTTCGCGATCCCCGTTTGTCGTTCTTCCGGCGCTGCGATCAATACGAGATCGGGGCGGTGAGCGACGAGGAAGCGCGGCTGTTCTTCGAGCAAGGAGTCAACGATGCCGGCGGTTCCATCACCGCGGAAGCCAGAGATCTGCTGGTCCGTCATGCCGTCGGCTACCCCTACAAGATGCAGCTCCTCGGGCACTGGGCTTGGCGGTATGCCGACGCTCCTTTTCGGGAGATCGACCGCGACGCTGCCGACTTCGCAGAAGCGCAGGCATCGTCGATCGTCCGGGACCGAGTGCACGCTCACATATGGCAGAACATCAGCCGCGAGGAACGCGCGCTCGTGAGAGCAGTGGCAGAGCACGAAGGCGAAGCAGCGCTCTGGGATGTCTCCGATGCGCTGCCGTACTCGCCTGAATCGATCACAGACATGCTGGCGCGCCTTGACGCTGTCGGGGCGCTCGGCTATGGCGGCGAGTCCTATGTTCGGCTCGGGCCGCTGATGGACACAAAGTTCGTGTCGGACGCCACAGCCGCGCTCAGAGCCATGGAGCAGCGTGGTGGTGCGGCTGCGCAGAGCGCCGCGTCGGGGCAACCGCGCCGCTCCCGATGCAACAAGCCGATGAAGCAAGTCCCCGGAAGATGCATACGCCCAGCAGGGCACAGCGGACGATGCCGCTCGAAATGAGCGGGGGCGCGCCGCTGCGAACACGGGAGTTCTGTCGATCGGTCGGGGCTCGGGCCGACCTCGGACCCGGCCGGCACGAATAGCGCATACGACCGTTGCAGCAAGCAAGCGGCCGGTCCGGCCATCTGGCCAGCTCATACGAACACATGTACTGCGAAGACGGGCAGACATGCGGACGCCCGACACTGCCAGCAGCGGGCGGTCCTCCTTGACGTGATGGGCGACAAGCGCGGCGTCGGCGTTTGAACGGCGGCGCTGATACCCCCGAGCCGGTCGATGTGCCGGAGTGGCTGGCTGACCATGGCTGCCTCGTGGGCGCGGCGGCGAAGGCGCTCGGCTGGCAGACCTGGAAGGTGATTGTCTCGGCGCGGCATCAGGACGGTGAGCATGGCCACGCAGTCGGCTCGCTGGCCGACGCAACAACGATCGGTAGCATCACGTCGATGCCGACGGTGACGATCCGCCTGTTCGCGGGGGCGCGCGAAGCGGCTGGCGTCGGCAGCACCCAGACAGAGGCGTCGTCGGTCGCCGAGGCACTGGACTGGGCAATGGCGACGTTCGGCGATGGCTTCACCGCCGTGCTGGCGGCCAGCCGGGTCTGGTTGAACGGCGAACCGGCGCTCGAAGGGGCACAGCTCAGCGCTGGAGACGAGATCGCTGTCCTTCCGCCGGTATCTGGCGGCTGAGCGGCGGCGGCACGGTGGCAGCGTCGCCGGGTCTGCGACCGGCGTCACTCCCCGCAGCAGTGCTGTGGATTGGGCCGGCGGTCGCGTTGGGTGATGCCACCATCAGTGCAGGGCTGATCTGGTTCGGGGTGCTGATCGGTGCGCTGTGGGCGGGCGCCTTGACATTCGGGCTCACCATGACGGCGATCGCCATGGTGGGAGCTTGGCAAGCCGCAAGCGTTCGCAGCAGCACCAACGCGCCACGTTCTTCGCCGGGCGCCGGCGGGGCGTCCGCACAGCCGACGCTGCACCCGAGTTATCGGCTGCCGGCGGCCGCGTTGGCCGGCGCAGTCGGGTTCGCGGGCGTCCTCGACACCCGCTTGGCAGGAGCCGTGCTCGGCGCAGCCGTTGTGGCCAGCTTCATCGTGGTCGGTGCCTTGAAACCCGGCCGCTCCGGCACCAACACACCGTCCGCAGATCACTCGTCCCCACCGCCATTCCTGGCCCGTGCGGGACTGCTGGTCCGCACGTGGATGCAGGTCGGCGTCACCGCTGCGTGTGCGGCGGCGGTCGCCCGCTACTCGCTCGGCGCGGCACTCGTACTCGTGAGCGCGGCTGCGATCTACGACGCTGGCAATCACCTCAGCGCGGCGGGTCGGCCGCCGAGTGTGCGGGGCCCCCTGGTCGGGGTAGTCGCAGCCGCGATCGCGATCTTTGCGCTGACCGGTTTGAGCGTGCCGCCCTTCGCACCCACCGACGTCATCAGGTTTGGCCTGCTCGCTGCGGTGACGCTGCCGCTCGGCCCTGCCATTGCCCGAACGAACACAGCGATCGCCGCACGAACCCGGGAGCGACTGCGGGATGGGGCCGATGCTGCGAGCCGATCAGCCGTCGGCCGCAGCGAGTCACGGCTCGCCGGCGGGCTCCATCGAGCGCGCCAGCGCCTGAGTGCAGAGTGGGCCGTGCGCAGGATCGACTCGCTCAGCGTCACGGCGCTGGTGTGGATGTGGGGCTTGGGTCTGCTCAATGTCTGATCGCTGCCCTTGCTCTGATCGCTGCGCCGGAGCGGCACCGGCGGGATCGCGGCGGCGCGCTGGCGTGGCGCGGCTCGCTGAGTTCGTGCATCTCCGGCGATCTGCGTAGCGTTATCGGCCGTGACCCCCGATGCTCCCGATCTTCAGGTGCCGGGCGATCCTGGTCGCGTCGCGAGAGTTGCGGTGCTGTGCATGCACACCTCGCCGCTCCACCAGCCAGGCAGCGGCGACGGCGGCGGCTTGAACGTGTACGTGCGTGAGCTCACCGCCGCGCTGGCCCATCTTGGCGTCGATTGCGACATCTACACCCGTCGCACCGATCCGTCGCAACCGGACTACATCGAAGTCGAGTCGGGGCTGAGCGTCACCCACGTCGACGCCGGTGCTCCATCGCTCGACAAGAATGACCTGCTCGCGGTCGTCGCAGCGTTTGCTGATCGGGTCGGCGAGCACCTGGCTCGGCGGCCAGTCGACGCAATCCACGCTCACTACTGGTTGAGCGGCCTGGCCGGACACGAGCTGAAGCACCGTCTCGATGTCCCGCTGGCCGTCACCTTTCACACGCTGGGCCGAGTCAAGGCGAGCACCGGTGAGGCCGAGCCGCGCCACCGCGGCGAGGCCGAGCAGCGTGTCATCGATTGCGCTGACGCCGTGTTCACCTCGGGAGACGCGGAGGCGGGCCAGCTCAGATCGCTGTACGACGTACCGCCAGAACGAGTTCACGTGCTGACACCCGGCGTGGACCGGGCCATGTTCGCGCCGGGTCAGCGACACGCCGCGCGCGCGGCAATCGGGCTTCCGCCCGGACCGGTGCTGCTGTTCGTCGGACGGTTGCAGCCGCTCAAGGGCGCCGAATTGGCGATCGAGACCCTCGCCGCCACGAGAGCTGGGGGCCCAGCGGGCGCCAACGCGCAGCTGGTCATCGTGGGAGGGCCCAGCGGTCCGCAAGGCCACGCCACGCTCGCCCGGCTGGCGAATATGGCCGACGATCTGGCGGTCTCGCACTGTGTGCAGTTCGTCGATCCTCTCCCGCACCACCTGTTGTCGACCTATTACCGGGCCGCTGATGTGTGCCTGGTGCCGAGCCGATCCGAGTCGTTCGGACTGGTCGCTCTGGAGGCCGCGGCGTGCGGGACGCCGATCGTCGCGTCGGACGTCGGGGGTTTGCGCGACAACGTTGTCGAGGGACGCACCGGCTACCTCATCGCTGGCCGCAGCGGCGAGGCGTATGCCCGCCGCGTCACCGACATCCTCACCGATCCGCTGCTGGCGCTGCGCCTCGGCGACGCCGGCTCTCGCCGCGCCGAGCGCTATAGCTGGCGTGCGAGCGCGGCAGCAGCACTGGACGTGCTCGACGCCGCGGGCCGGCGAGAGCTTGTCGCCTGCCTGTGAATCTCGGGTCGGCAGCACCATGACTCGTCGCCCGGCAACCGCCGCCGAGCTCGATCAGCTCGAGGCCCGCATGGACGACTGGCTGGCCGAATGGGCTCGCTCACAGTCTCACGGCGCTCCCGATGAACGACCGATGCTGCTGGACGTGACCCGTGACTCCGAGGTGCCGCGCCGCTGGTACGTGCGTCTTGCGGGGGAATGCCGCGATGTCATCGCCATCTGGTTGACGCTGCGCCAACGCACGCTGGCCTATGAGTCCTACGTCCTTCCTGCCCCACAGCTTCGAGCAGATCAGGTTGCCGACTTCGTTCTGCGGCGCAACTACTCGCTGGTGGGTGCCCAGTACGGCGTCGGTCCCGAGGATGCGCTGTATGTGACGGGAGAACTGCCTACCCACTGCGTCGACGAGGACGAGCTGGACCGGATTGTCGGGTCGCTTTGGGCGTACATCGAGCGTGACTTCACGACGCTCGTCCGGCTGGGCTTCCAGAAGTAGATCCCGAAAACCATTTGATGTTTTTCGTAGTTTTCTGATTGATTTGACGCTCGCCGGGGCACTCGCCAGCAGGCATGCAGGGAAGTGCTCCACTCACTGACTGCGAGTGCCCCGGCACCGCCTGCTCAGCAGGGGTCCCGATGCCGTCCGGTACCGTGACCGCATGGCTGAGAGGATCGATCTGCTGATCGTCGGCGGCGGCAAGATGGGCGAAGCGCTGCTGGGCGGATTGCTCGCCGCGGGCCGCAGTGCCCAGAGCATCTGCGTCTCAGAGCCGATTCCCGCCCGCCGCGATGAGCTGGCAGACCGCTATGGCGTCGCCGTCACGGACGAAATCGCGGCCTCGGCGGGTGCCATCCTGGCGACCAAGCCCGACGTGATCCCGACTGTTGCATCTGCTGTCACCGCGGCCGGCACCGACCGCATCCTCTCCATTGCCGCAGGCGTGACGCTCGCAACGCTGGGCGGCGCGGCCCGCAGCGGCACTCCCATCGTGCGCGCCATGCCCAACACGCCCGCGTTGGTGTCGGAAGGCGCGGCGGCCATCTGCGCGAACAAGCACGCCTCCGATGCCGACCTTGACTGGGCCAGCGAGATCCTCGGGTCGGTCGGCAAGGTCGCGCGCGTTTCTGAGCACCTGATGGACGCTGTGACTGGCTTGTCAGGATCGGGTCCGGCGTATGTCTTCCTTGTGGCCGAAGCGATGATCGAAGCGGGCGTCCTCATGGGTCTGAGCCGTCCCGTGGCCACCGAACTGGCCATTCAGACCTTGCTCGGCTCAGCGACATTGCTGGCCGAAGGGCGCTCACCAGCCGATCTGCGAGCCGACGTGACATCGCCCGGCGGCACCACCGCAGCCGGGCTTCGCGAGCTGGAACGTCACGGTGTGCGCGCTGCATTCGCTGCGGCTATCGAAGCCGCTACCCGCCGATCCGCCGAACTCGGCGCAGCGTGATCAGAATCCCAGAGGCTGAGCCCCGGGCCCGAGCGGCCCGCGAGCGAAGCGAGCTAGAGCGGGAAGCACAGGGCGAAGCCGTGGCCCGAGCGGCCCGTGAGCGCAGCGAACGAGAGCGGGAAATAAGGGTGTCGCCACGAGACGGTCTGCAGTCGTGACGGGCTTTGACACCGTCACCCTCCTGAGTGATCTCGGTACCGCAGACGAATCGGTGGGTGTCATCCATTCGATCGTGCGCCAGGCCGCTCCCCACGTCGCCGTGATCGACCTGTGCCACGAGATCGATCCGGGCGATTCGCGCACCGCGGCGCTGACGTTGGTGCGCAGCGTGCCGCACCTCGCGCCTGGGGTCGTGCTCGCGTCATTGGGTCGCCGATTGGACAGGCCCGCCATCGCTGTCTCGGTCGGCGGCGGCCAGTCGATCTTGGTGGGCCCAGACAGCGGCGTGCTGGCGGCGGCAACAGCGGCCGTCGGCGGCGCAGACATGGCCATCCGCATCGATGTTCCCGGCTGCGGTGACCCACCATCGGTGCTTCACCCGGCGCGTGACGTGCTCGCACCTGCGGCCGGTCGCCTCGCGGCCGGTGAGCCGATCGAGGCGCTGGGCTCGCCCATTGAATCGACGCTGCTGCTGCCGTCCCTGGTTGCGGTTCCGCGCGTCGAAGACGACGGTTCCGTGACTGCCGAAGTGCTGTCGGTCACGCGCTGGGGCACGATTCAGCTCAACGTCGACCGCGAGACGGTGGCACCGCTCGGCGATCTCCTGGTCGCGGAGTGGACAGCCATCGCAACCGGTTCACACCCGGCCGAAGCGAACGCGCAGTCGGTCCAGGTGGCGCCTGCGGGCGCAGCCGGCGCGGTCAGCCTCGCGCTGTCCGATGATCCCTTTGGTCTGCTTGAGTTGACTGTGGCCGGCGGGAGCGCGGCGCACCTGGGCTTTGCCGCAGGCACGGAGATCCGCCTGCGCCCCGCAACGTGAGATCGGGACATGAGACCAGGACATGAGACCAGGACATGAGATGGTGACATGAGACCTCGAACGGCGATTGTGCTGGCGGTGCTCACTGCGCTCATCCTGCTCACGTCCACGATTCAGCTGCTCGTCGCCCTCGACTAGGCGAGTCGCGACCACATCTTTCATTGCACTCTCTGCACCGAATCTTGCTGATCGCGTGGAAACGGGGTGCCGGACCGGCGAGACTGTGCGGGCCGCATTTCCGAACCCTGGGTAGTCCTCGTGTCCATCGTTGTCATGGGCGTGAGCCATCGCAGCGCTCCGCTTGAGCTATTGGAGCGCTGCACGGTTCCCGCTACCGACGTGCCGAAACGACTTGGTGATCTCGCATCGTGCGAGAACGTCAGCGAAGCCGTCGTCGTGTCGACGTGCAACCGCACCGAGGCCTACGTCGTGGCTGAGCGGTTCCATGCGGCCTTCGGCGAGGTGCGCGACTTTTTCTGCACCCTGTCGGGTGCGGCGCCCGCCGAGCTGTCCGACCATCTCTACGTCCACTACGACGACGATGCGGCCCGTCACCTGTTCCGTGTGACGAGCGGCCTGGATTCCGCGGTGCTGGGAGAGCATGAGATCTTGGGTCAGGTGCGCACGGCGTGGGACGCGGCGCGCACCGAGGGAACCGCAGGCACGGTGCTCAACCAGCTGTTCCGGCATGGGGTCAGCGCTGGCAAGCGTGTACGCACCGAGACGGACATCTCACGGGGGACCGCGTCGATCAGTCACGCCACGGTCAGCATGGCCAAGAACAATCTCGGCACGTTGGAAGGCTCCCGGGTGCTCGTCGTGGGTGCCGGCGAAATGGCCGAGGGCATGATCGTTGCCCTCGCGGCGGCCGGCCCCGCAGCCGTGCAGGTAGCCAACCGCACGCCCTCGCACGCCGAGGCCCTGGCTGCGCGAGTAGGCGGCCATCAACTGCCGCTCGCGAACCTGGAGGACGCCCTGGTCGAGGTTGATCTGCTGCTGACATCCACAGGTGCGACGTCGGTGATCGTCGACCACGCCAGCGTGGGAGCAGTCATCGAGCGGCGTGCGGGCCGCCCGTTGCTGATCGTCGACATCGCCGTACCCCGTGATGTCGACCCTGCCGTGGCGCGCCTTGCGGGCGTCACCCTCCTCGACATGGACGACCTGTCCCGTTTTGCCGATACCGGACACGTCCGCCGGCAAGCCGAAGTGGCAGCAGTCGAGTCGATCCTGGTCGACGAGACAGAGCGCTTCTCGGCCGATCGCAGTGCCCGAGAGATGGCACCACTGATCGAATCGCTCCGCGGTCAGGCAGAAGCGGTCCGCCGAGCCGAGATTGAGCGCGCTCTGGCGGCGCATCCCGATCTCGACGAAGACGCGCGCGAGGCCCTCGAGCGGGCAACCGCAGCGCTGGTCAACAAGCTGCTGCATCAGCCCACCGTCGCGCTGCGGACTGCGGCAGGCAAAGCCAAGGGCGACCGGCTCGCGGACTCGGTGCGCGACCTCTTCGACTTATAGACCTTGGCCGCGTGAGGATCGCGACACGATCGAGCCCGCTCGCTACGTGGCAGGCGCGCGCCGTCGCGACCGCACTTGCAGCAGGCGGATCATCTTCGGGTGACATTGAGCTCGTGCCGGTGCGCACAAGCGGAGACCTCGACTTGTCCACGCCGATCGCGCAGATGTCCGGCAGGGGGGTGTTTGTGACCGAGGTGCAAGCCGCCGTACTCGATGGGCGCGCCGATGCAGCGGTGCACAGCGCGAAAGACATGCGCTCGGACCCGACTCCCGGCTTGACGCTGGCAGGCTGCCTGGCGAGAGGTGACGTGCGCGATGCGCTGGTCGGTCTGGAGCTCGATGCAATCGGGCACGGCGGCGTTGTCGCAACCGGATCACAGCGCCGACAGTGCCAACTGGCTGCACTGCGTCCCGATCTGTGCTTCACCGGATTGCGCGGGAATATGGCTCGTCGCATTGCCACAGCCAGCGAACCAGGCATCGACGCGGTGATCGTGGCAGCGGCAGCGCTGGAGCGTCTCGGTGAATCTGGGCAGATCGCGCAGCGATTCAGCCCCGACGAGATCGTGCCCCAGGTCGGGCAGGGTGCCATCGCGATCGAGCACCGAACCGACGACGCGCAAGCCGCCGCCGCAGTCGGGGCGATCATCGACCAGGCGACGACACGCTGCGTGCATGCCGAGCGTTCCTTCTTGCGGACGCTCGGCGGTGGTTGTGACCTGCCGACTGGCGCTCACGCCACTCTCGGCGCCGAGGGGCACCTCCACATGACCGCGCTGCTC
Source organism: Acidimicrobiales bacterium (assembly GCA_965231925.1). Classification (GTDB taxonomy): domain Bacteria; phylum Actinomycetota; class Acidimicrobiia; order Acidimicrobiales; family Poriferisodalaceae; genus Poriferisodalis. Next base: position 4,504,464 of record OZ246894.1, on the reverse strand, counting down.
GCGACGCCAGATCGCAGCGCCATCGTGCGCACCAGCGGCAGCGATGTCGACGGTCTCTCCCTGGGCGCGGCGTTGGCCCGCGAACTGATGACCCGAACCGGCACAGACGCCGCCATGTGGTCCGCTCTGGGCGACGATGCCTGAGAGCCAATTCAGCGAACTCGCCGACCGCACGGTTGTCGTCACGAGGGCGTCGCACCAGGCCGATCCGCTGGCGGACGCGCTGCGCAGCCACCAAGCGCGCCCCGTGATCGCTCCGGCCATTGCGGTGGTGCCGCCCCTGGACGGCGGCCAACCGCTCGACGATGCCCTGCTGCGACTCGAACAGTTCAGCTGGGTTGCGTTCACCTCGCCGAACGCGGTCGCAGCAACTCTCGCACGCGCCGACCGGCGCGGGGTGCGCCGTCGCTTCGCGCGCATCCGCGTCGCGGCCGTTGGTCCTGCCACCGCAGCCCGCGTCGAGGCCGAGCTAGACCGACCGGCCAACCTCGTGCCCGACCGGAACGACGCGGTCGGCCTCGCTGAGGCCTTCGGCGATCCGCAACCGGGCGACGCGTGCTTTGTGCCGCACTCTGCGCAAGCCCGCCCCGAACTCGTCGACGGCCTGCGAGCGCGCGGCTGGGCCGTGGACGCAGTCAGCGCCTACCGCACGGTCACGCCCACGCTGTCCGACCATCTCATTGCCGACGTGGCTGCAGCGGATGCCGTGATCTTCGCCTCACCGTCCGCGGTGGTGGGCCATCTGAGCCAGATCGGCGAGCGAGAGATCCGCGCCAAGGTGGTCTGCATCGGCGACACCACGGCCGCTGCGTGTGCCGAAGCCGGACTGCCGGTGGCGGCCGTCGCCAGCCGTCCCTCCAGCGAAGGTCTGGTCGAAGCAGTCGCGACGGCGCTGCGCGCGGAACACCATCCGGCGAACGACTGAGCGCATCGGCACCCCTACGCTGCGAGCCGTGACGGACCCGCCTACGAATGCCGACCTGTTCGAAGCTGCCCAGCGGGTGATTCCGGGAGGTGTCAATTCGCCGGTGCGGGCTTTCGGCTCGGTCGGCGGCACACCGTATTTCGTTGCACGGGCCGAAGGGCCGTACGTCTTCGATGTCGAGGGTCGCCGGTACCTCGACTTCGTGCAGTCCTACGGGGCGATCATCCTGGGTCACGCCCACCCGGCCGTGACTGAGGCAGTGGCGAAGGCTGCTGCGGACGGCACCTCGTACGGTGCGCCGACGCAGCGAGAGGTGCTGCTTGCAGAGCTGATCGCCGAGGCGGCGCCCGGCGTCGAGCAGGTGCGGCTGACCAGCAGCGGAACCGAGGCCACCATGACCGCTGTGCGGCTGGCACGGGGATTCACTGACCGGTCCCGCATCGTCAAGTTCGCTGGCTGCTATCACGGCCACGCCGATGCACTGTTGGCCGCCGGCGGCAGCGGCGTCGCCACGCTTGGGCTGTCGGGCTCAGCCGGCGTGCCGCCGAGCGCAGTGGCTGACACGGTGGTTGCGCCCTACAACGTCGTGCCCGCAATCGACGGGCAGGTTGCTGCGGTCGTGGTCGAGCCAGTGGCAGCGAACATGGGCCTGGTGCCGCCCGTGCCCGGATTCCTGGAGGGTCTGCGTGCCGCCTGCGACGAAGCGGGCGCACTGCTGATCTTCGATGAGGTCATCACCGGCTTCCGCCTGGGCCGCGGCGGCGCCGCCGAGCGATTCGGCGTGACGCCCGACATCTCGTGCTTTGGCAAGGTCATTGGCGGCGGCCTGCCCATCGGTGCCCTCGGCGCCAGCACCGAGATCATGCAGACGCTTGCCCCGACCGGTCCCGTGTACCAGGCAGGAACGCTTTCGGGGAACCCATTGGCGACCGCAGCAGGACTGACGGCACTCGAACGGCTCACGCCCGCGGCCTATGCAGAGCTGGAAGCGCGGGCCAGCCGGTTCGCCGACGGCGCGCGCGACGCGCTGGCTGGCGCTGGCTTCGATGCTGCCGTCTGCCAGGTAGGCACGCTCGTCGGCTTGTACTGCGGCGCAGGGCCCGAACCGGGCTGGTTGCCGGTCGACTACGACGATGCCCGCACCACCGACGAGCAGGCCTACGCGCGACTACACGCCGAGTTGCTCGCACGTGGCGTGGCGTTCGCCCCTGGTGCCTACGAGGCGATCTTCGTGGGCCTCGCCCACACTCCCGGCGTCATCGACGATGCCGTCGCTTCCATCGCCGACGCCGCCACAGCGGCCGAATCGCGAGGTTAGCCCAGCATCGATGCGGTCCTCTGAAACCGCCCGATCGCCGGCGGGCCATTTGACATGCTCATATTCTCTGGCATTCTGCACATGTCTCGACCGCGGCAACAATTCTTGGTGGAACGTGGAGGACTTAAGTGAGTCAGCGTCCACTTCGACTCCGGGAACTCCACCGGGAAGCGGCGGCTGCGCGTGCGCTCCACCAACTTGTCTTTCAGACCTTCAGGGACTGCACCGCTCCAGAACTAGCCGAGAAGGTGGCCCACGCCGTCGACAACATCAAGTTTGACGAGCCTGAACCCGCGGTTCACTTCGACTCCCAATTCCTTCGACTTCGTCGCCTGCTCACTCGCGCGGAGTGGGACTTGCTCCCGTTGACGGCCCACCAGATGCGTGTTGGTGTCAAACCCCGCTTTGAATCGGATGGGCAACGCATCAAGGAGGTCGAGCGAGAGCGCCGCCGGAAGAAGCGCCTTCAGAGCGAACGTGAGCGAGCACGGGTCGCCGAAATTGAGCGCGAGCGCTCGCGTGCCTCGAAGCGTTTGGCAAGAGTCAGGCGGGACCGAGTCAAGTTGGGAGAACTACGGGAACTCAGGGACAGGCACAGTCGGCGCCTGAGGGAGCGAATCATCTCTGAACTCGACACCGACTTTCTGGGCATTGACCGTCACGTTGCGACGCAATGGACACCAGGGTTTCCACGGCGCACCTACTACGAGAAGCTAAAGGCTCGTTTTGTGGGGTTTCGGGTACGACGTGCGCTTGGGTTGGATCTCGACGAGGAGCAAGGCTCGGCGGTCGGTGCCGTCAATGGCAATGTGCTGGTAACGGCGCGAGCGGGATCCGGCAAGACGCGCGTGCTGACGACCCGAGCCGTCTTTCTGCAGCAGCACTGCGGCGTACCGCCGCATCAGATCATGTTGCTCGCGTTCAACCGTGCGGCCGCGGAAGAGATGCAGAACCGACTGCGAGACCAACTGGGCGACAGCATCCCACACGTGATGACGTTCCACGCACTCGGTAACGCTCTCGCTCCACCACGCAAAGATGGAAAGCGTTTGCTCTACGACGACAGGGACGACGGCACGTTGCATCTGACTGAGATGGTCCAGCAGGTCATCGACGAATTCGTACGCAATGACCAACGGCAGGGTCGTATCCGCGAGCTCATGCTGGCGCATTTTGAGGCCGACTGGGGTCGCATCGAGTCCGGCGGCTATCACCTGAGTGGGGACGAGTTCATTCGGTTCCGTCGTTCCCTCACCCATGAAACGCTGAATGGCGAACGCGTTCGAAATTTTGGGCAGAAGGCCATCGCGAACGCGCTCCTCGAACACGACATCCCGTACCGATTCGAACACAGCTTCGACTGGAGCGGCCGGCGGCTCCGCGCCGACTTCTTCATTAGCCGTAGTCACGAAGACTCGGCAAGCTCTATCGGTGGTTGCGAGTGAGTTGAGTGTAGATGTCGGCGGCTGATTGCCAGTTGTGGAGTCGGCGGGGCATCCAGTTGAGGTTGTCCTCGATGACTGACAGTCGCAGCGGACTGAGGTTCAGCGGTGTGCCTTTGGGCAGCCAGCGTCGCAGCAGCCCGTTGGTCTGCTCGTTGGTGCCGCGCTGCCATGGGCTGTGGGGGTCGCAGAAGAACACCTCGATGCCGAGCGCGGTTTCGATGTCGGCCCAGCGGGCCATCTCGCGGCCTTGGTCCCAGGTGAGGCTGCGCACCAGATGGGCGGGCTGGCGGGCCAACGCGGCGGTGACCGCGGCGGCGACGTTGGGCGCTGTGTAGCCGTGGGGCAATGCGACGACCAGCGTGTGGCGGCTGACGCGCTCCACCAGGGTGGCCGCGGCGCTGCGGTTGGCTGCCCCGATGATCAGGTCGCCTTCCCAGTGGCCCGCCTCGTCTCGGTCTTCGGCGGCTGGGGGCCGCTCGCTCAAAGGCCGATAATCCCCCAGCGGGCTGGCTTTTTCGCGGTGGCGGCTGCGCGGACGGCGACGCCGGCGGCCCCTCGGCAGGTCTTTCCACGCGTCGGCGCCGAGCCCGCAGCCGCTGTACGCGGCCCGGTAGATCGTCTCCGCGCATACCCGCTGTCCCTCGCCGGCGAGATCGGCGCTGATCGCCTGCGGCGACCAGCGCTGGTTCATCCTGCGCTTCACCTGGGCGGCCAGCACCGGGTCCGCTTCGAGCTTGCATGCCCGGGGCCGCCGCGCCTGGCGGCTCGCGTCAGCGGTCGCTGACGCCGCGTCGTACACGGCCTTGGGGCCGCCGCAGCGGCCCAGCTCGCGATAGACCGTCGCCGGGTGCCGGCCCAGCACCACCGCGATGTCCACAGCGGTCGCTCCCGCCGATCTCATCGCCTCAATCCGGGCGCGCTCGAACGCGCTCAGCCTCGCTGCCATACTGGACACCTCCACTGGTGGTTGCTGTGTTGAACAACCGGTCATCATGACCGATCACTCGCAACCACCGGTGGAGTCCGCCCTCCATCTACATCCGGCACATCGATGAGACCAACAAGCGATCACGGGCTGACGACGAGTGGACGCTGCTCCGCGACTCGATCGAGCGGGGGATCGTCAAGCGCAGGCTCCTCGAAATCACGCAGGAAGAACTGCTGGGTCTTGGTGCGGCCGGGTTCGTCTCTTACCTGTGCATGAGGCTGACGGAGTACGGCGAGTCACCGAGGCCCGTCCCCCGCGACGAACTGTGGCAGAAGATCAAAGACCGCGCGGTCGGCGAATTCAGCAGAGCCGTGGAGCAGTTCGTCGGGCGCTGCCGACAGCGCAACTGGTCTCCGCGCGACTTGGACATGGAAATCATCCGGCACGAGGCGCTATCCGGAGCATCGCGCTCAGAGCTGGAGTTCTACCGAATTGGCTCCGCCGTGTACAGCGATTACCTGGACCGATTGGAACTGGACCGGCGCGAAGACTTCAACGGCCTCATGCTCGAGGCTTCGAACGCGGTCAACGAAGGCAAGCTGCACTTCACGCGCAAGGGCAAGCCTGGTTCCGTCTTGGATCTTCGCTACCTCCATATAGACGAGTACCAAGACTTCTCCAGGTCGTTCTACAACCTGACGCAGGCGATGCGACGCTACAACCCGAAGCTGGAGGTTTTCAGCGTCGGGGATGACTGGCAGGCGATTAATGGTTTCGCCGGTTCAGATCTCCAGTACTTCAGGAATTTCGAGTCTCTCTTCTCGCCTGCGATGTCAAGGACCATCTCCCGCAACTATCGATCAGCTCGTCGCATCGTCGAGGCCAGCAATCTCTTGCTCGGTAGGGAAGATACCAAGGCGCGATCGGTGCATGCAGATGAGGGCCGCGTCTACGTGTGTGATCTGGAGAAATTCAGACCGCTTCCAACCGAGCGACAGAGCCGCCAAGACGCTGGTTTCGCGATGACCAGCGAGGGATTCGAGATTGCAATTGGCCGACTGACGTACTTCGCGGCGCAGCAGGGCTCAGTCGTCTTACTGAATCGGACTCACTACCCGGACGTCATTCCGGGTGGCAAATTGAGCGACGCATTGAAAGCCCTCCGCGAAACTCTCCCGAGAGATCTCCAAGAGCGTGTCACCATTAGTACTGCGCACGGGTACAAGGGACTCGAGCAGGACACCGTCATCATCTTGGACGCCGTAGCAAGCCACTACCCGCTTGTTCACCCCAATTGGATGTTCGGTCGTATTTTCGGCGACACGCTCGACACGATCGAGCAGGACGAGCGCAGGCTCTTCTACGTGGCACTCACCCGCGCCAAGAAGAACCTGTACATCTGCACACAAGGCACCATGAGCAGCCCCTTCCTGACCGACCTCGTTGGAAGTCCCGTGGTCCAGCACATGGATTGGCACAGCTTGGACCCGATGCCGCACGATGGGCCCGAGCTGTGTGACGTCCGAGTCTTTAATTCATACGACGTCCGGAAGACTCTGAAGGCCGACGGCTTCACATTCATGGGTGCGGCTGTTGGGAACGACAGGCATTGGCTGAAAGCGATGCGCCGCGAAGAAGTGACGCGTGACTGGATCCGCGATGCGCCGTGGAACGATGGACGCGTCGTCATCAAGATCTTCGACGCGGCCAGCGACCTGATCTGGTCGTCAGCGACAAATGACCTCGACGACTGGGACGCCGAAATGATCTCGGGTTCGAAGCTGTGACACCGGTTTCCGCCCACAATTCGCTGAGCGTGCGATTCGCCGAGGAGTTCCTGCCATCGGTCCGCGAGCTCACCAAGGCTGAGCAGGAGCATGTCTGGAATGCAGTGCAGTCCCTCCAGCTCTCACCCAAGTCTTCGGGACTCAACCTAAAGAAGCTGAACAACAGCAGTGCCGCGGGCGCGGTTTGGTCAGCACGAGCATCCAAAGAATTGCGGATCCTGCTGCGGCTCAGCGGCTCGGTCGCCGAACTGGTGCATGCCGGACACCATGACGCGACCTATCGCCGTGCGTCGCGCATCAACACTCCTCATCCCGTCATCGCGCCGAGCGCACCGGCTGAGATCGCTTCGCCGCAAGAGACCCAACCGTCGAGGGAACGGCACAGCAGGCCTCAGCTGCCCGAACCGCCACGGCGAAATGGCGGTCGAGCGCCCGGAGAGGAACCGCCTCGAGCCTTGCTGTGGATGTGGACGCCTACCGACTTGCTCGAGGTGTTGGACACTTGGGAGCTGAACGACGTCAACGACCAGCAATTGAACGCCCTAGTCAAGGCGACGGATCTCGATGCAGAGGATGTGCTCTTGGAAGGTTGGCCTGGCGACGCCAGAGCGTCGCTTCGTGCCGACCTGCTCGACTTGCTCCTGGAGTTTTCAGAACTCTCGCCGGACGAATGGCGCGAGGCGCAGCTAACTGTCGCCGAGGCCGCCGCCATTGAACGGTTCGCCAAGGAGATCACCGAGAATGGCGCGGCAGCAGCGTTGTCGGTGGAGCTCAACTCCGAAGAGCTGCGCCAGCTCATCGCGGCACCCATCGAGGACTGGATGGTCTTCCTGCATCCGGCGCAGCGGGAGTTCGTCGAGCGCGACTTCAACGGCCCGGCTCGGGTGAAGGGCTCGGCCGGCACCGGGAAGACCACCGTCGCACTGCATCGGGCCGCGTGGCTAGCCAAGCGACCACCGCAAGAGGCGATGTTCGACAGAGAGCCACTGCCGATCCTGTTCACGACCTTCATCAGGACGCTTCCGGCTGTCCTTGAAGCGCTGTACCGACGCCTGCCGAAACATGTCGAAGGCGTCGTTGAGTTCGTGAATGTCCACGAACTCGCGAACCGCCTGTGCATCGAGACAGGGGAACAAGGCAGCATCAATCTCAGGCAGATCGAGAACCAGTTCGCCAAGGCGAAGAAGGACATCGTCAGGCTTGGAACGCCATTGCATGCGCTCAAGTGCACCGATACCTACCTACAGGACGAGCTGTGGAAGGTCATCGTCGGACGTGGCATCGACGATCTGAATAGTTATCTCGCTCTCGAGCGGATCGGACGTCAAGTTCCCTTTCGGCGGCAAGTGCGGGAACAGACGTGGGAACTCTACGAACGATGTCGCGATCTCATGAACGAAAAGGGTCTCGAGCACTTTGATGATCAGGTTCGCCGAGCCCGCGACTACGCGCGTACGCTGCCTGAACCCCGCTACCGGTCCGTAGTCGTGGACGAGTCGCAAGACCTGACACAAGTTGGCCTTGAACTATTGAGTGCTCTTGTCGCTCGTCGGAATCTCTCGGGAGATGGTGGGCCAACACACTTCTCATTGGGACCGAACTCGTTGCTGGTCGTGGGCGACGCGGCGCAGCGGATTTACCCAGGGGGTTACACACTGGGATCAGCTGGCGTAGATATCCGCGGCCGAAGCGTGACTCTGGAACGGAACTATCGGAACACACGCCAGATCATCGAAGCCGCGATGGCCTGCGTGGGCGGCCATGTGATATCCGATCCCGATGAGGGCGATGACGCGGAAACGCCATCGCGTCGCCATGACGCAGCGTGGGAAACCGATCGGCTAGGTGTCCAGCCGCAGCTCGTCATTGCACCCGACAGGGTCACCGAACGCAGGTACGTAGCCGACGAGATCGCCCGGTTGACGTCAACTAGCTCCGCTCTCGGCATTGGCGACTTTGGGGTGTTTGCCGTCACGAACGACGAAGTCGCCGCAGCCATAACTGTGCTGGACCGGGCAGGCCTTGGGTGTGTGAATCTGAAGGACTTCGATGGCACGACGAGTGGCGACATCAAGGTCGGCACACTCGACCGGGCGAAAGGTCTTGAGTTCAAGGTGGTCTTCCTGCTCGGTGTGTCGCACGGCGCGTGGCCATTCACAGCAAAAGGGGCCTCGAGTCCCGCTGAACGGGCCGATGCAGAAGCACTGGCTGCCTCCAAGCTGTTCGTGGGCATGACTCGGGCCCGTGATGCGCTCTACGTCCTATGCAGCGAGAAGCCACACTCACTCATTGACGGTGGCCGCGATCACTTCGAGACCACCCGTGTCCCGGCTACCTGAAGATTCAGGCATCAATCGCTTGGTGCGCCCAGCTGCTTGATGATTCGTCTGGCGAGCCGTTCGTTGATCTCGTTGTGGCGCGGTACCGCCTGGTACACGCCAGTATCGGGGTTGCGATACCAGTCGTGCTTGGAGCCATGACGAACCAGTACTGACCCCGTCGCGCGGATTCTCCTGACGAGTTCTGCTCGTTTCACGCCAGCGTGAGGTCGGCGACGTGGCGCACTCCGGGCAACTCACCGCTTGTCACGTCCGCGTGAAGATCGCGCAAGTGCTCCTCAAGGTCCTCCAACGTGGTGCCTTGGGTCCAGTAGTCAGGGAATTCTTCGAGGTAGCCGAGCCACAGCTCATCCTCTTGCCAGTAGACGATCTTCGTGGTCCGCACGTCTACGTCTCCCTGCTGGCCGTCTGATCTTGAACCTAGCGTCCTTGGGGAGATGGCCCCAAGGCGATATTGGTGGTGAACAGCGTTCAGGCGCGGTCGCGCCAGAGCCGTGCAACTCCCGAGGCCGCTCGGTAGATGCCGCGGGGGCCAAGCGGGCCGGCCTTGGCCTGCATCAGATCGGTCGAGACCCGCATGGCCAGATTCCCCATGCGGGGGGAGCGAATCGCGAGCTGCGTCAGCTGTCGCATGAGGCCGGGGCGGCCGAGCGCGCGGGTCGTCAGCCGACCGAGGTGGTGGTACTGCTGCCAGCGCGCGGCAAGCTCGGCCTCGTAGCGCCGCAACTCGAGACCGTCATCGTTGTCGAGCGCCTGTCCGATGACCTCGGCTGCCAGTCGGCCGGTTGCCAGCGCGGGGCCGACGCCATCGCCGTTCCAGGGGTTGACACTGCCCGCTGCATCGCCGACCACCACCCAATTCGGACCCGAGCGTGGGCGTACCGATCCTCCCATCGGCAGCCGGCCGCTCGCCGGTTCGGTAGAGGGTCCCGAAGGGTCGATCTCCCAGCGCTCGGGAATCTGCCGGACCCACTGCTCGAAGAGTCGCTCGAGCGAGATGGCTTCGTTGCCGTAGTGATGGCTGAGCAGGCCGACGCCCACATTGGCCGTGCCGTCGCCGACCGGAAAGACCCAGCCGTAACCCGGCAGCTGGCTCCCCGAGCGGTCAGCCAAAGCGAAGACCGACTCGATCCAGGGCTCGTCGTGGCGGGGCGTTGGGTAGTACGCGCGCATCGCCAACCCCTGCGCGTGGGTCCGGGAGCGCACGGTCCCCAGTGCCCGGCCAAAGCTCGAACGCGGGCCGTCGGCGATCACGACGTAGCGAGCGCGTGCCGTCACGTCGCGCGGTTGTGCCTCGCTGCGGTCCGCAGCAGTGCAGCCGCGCAGGTGGCCATCGGTGATCAGCGGAGCCGTGACCTCTGTGCCGGTGAGCACGCGCGCACCCGCAGCCTGCGCGCGGGCGAACGTCAGCGCGTCGAGTCGCGGCCGCCGTACCACCACGCCATAGCCGGGCCATTGCTCGCCTTGTGGCCACGGCACCTCGAGGCTTTGCCCGTGGGCGGTGATGCGCAGACCGTGGTGCCGGTGCCAGCGCGCGGTGGCAGGGTCACAGCCCATATCGATGAGCTCGCTCACGGCGACCGGTGTGAGCGCGTCGCCGCACACGCGTTCTCGAGGGTGCGTCGAGCGCTCGATGAGCAGCACATCGCGTCCCGCCCGCGCCAGCCAGTACGCGGCAGCGCTGCCCGCGGGGCCGCCACCGATGACGAGCACGTCGCAAGCGAGTGTCTGGGTCACGGTGTCGCGATCACGATCGGAGATCCCCGCAGACGGGGCCACGGCTTCGCCCGCGGCTCAGCCTCTTAGTGGCCGCCGCCACCCCCGCCGGACAGAGCGCCGCCACCCAGATGCTCCCACTCGGCGTCGCGCTCGGCGGCCACCTCGTCGCTGATCATCTCGCCGCCGATCACCTCGCGGACATATCGCGCGACCGAGTACAGCTGATGGTCGTTCAGCACATCGCCGAACGCCGGCATGTTGGACTCCGTCTCGCCAGTGATGTGCGCACCGCCTGGCCGGTTCGGGTCTCCGTAGACCTGTCCGAGGCCGATGCCTTCGGAGCCGACCGAGATCCACTCGATGAACGAGTCGTCCAGGTCAGGGAAGGTCAGCAGCACTTCGCCGTTCCACAGCGGCCGTCCCACGCCGCTGCTGTCGCTGCCGGAGCCATCACCCACATGGCAGCTCGCGCAGCGCAGCGCGTAGGTCGCCGCACCTTCGTTGATGGCGGTAATGGGCTCAGGCGGCGGTTCGGTCAACTTCACGTACACGAATGCCCACAGCGGCAGGCAGAACAGCACGGGCAGCACCCAGATCGGAATTTGATGTCTCCTGCGGGCTGCGAGCACCCATGAAGAATCGGGCGGCGCCTCGGGTTCGGCTTCGAGCTGCGCCGCTTCGCGAGCGGCAGCGATCATCTCCGCCTGGCTGGGGCCTGCTGCGGGAGCCCCCCCGGCTGCGGGTGCTGCCGCGCTCGCAGCGCCGCCGTCGCCGCTGCCGTTCTCTTCGAGCACCCCCAGCGCGATGCGACGCTGTCGCGAGCGCTCTAGCAGGTACTCGGGAACATCGGTCACGGGATCCTCCGCGGGGTTGCCCCCAGGGGTTCTTTCACGGCCGGCACGGCCAAGTTCGCAGGGCACGATACGCGCCCGAGCGCACCGAGGCGCAAGTCTGCCATGCAGTCGCTCCGATGGCGCAGCAGTTGAGGGTCCGTTCACCGCGCCCATTGGCGCGGGCCGATTGCGACGACACGGTGGCGGGCGCCCGATGTCGTGCTAGAACATCACGCGCCATAGCCGGGGCGCCGGTAATCTTTGCCCCGGTCTTGCTGCGGCTGACGCACTCGACGCACCGTCGAAATCGCCAGTCCGCAGCAGCCCGGAAACGCCGACATTCGAACTCGGGAGGAACGAAGGAGTGGTTGCACTCGTCACATCGATCCTCGTCACCGCGCTGATGGTTCAGGGGCTGGTCTGGTACGGCAAGCGCCGGCCGACCGACCGACCCACCACGTGGGGCGAGGCCATGATGGGTGCGGCCTATGTGTTCATGCTGCTGTTGCTGGTGTTCGGAATCGTGCCCGACCGCTGGATCCGCCTCACCGACAACGAGTGGGGCTGGTCGGTCGAGCGCTTCTTGGTGACCGAAGGCCAGTTCATGACATCGCCCATCACCTTCCCGCCGATGCGCATCGACTTGAAGAAGGTCAGCGACATAGTGGTCGTGATCGAGCACCTCGCGGCCTTCATCGGGCTCCCCGTGCTCGTGATGTGGTGGCAACGGCGCGACAAGGCCCAGCCCGCCGCCGAGCCGACATCTGATTACGGCCGACCTCTCGTCAAAGGCAACTGAGAACATGGCTGCGAACGACGCAAATCCGCCGATGCCCAAATTCCGGGACGATTACCTCCTGCAGCAGGTCGACGCCTCCTACCTCGATGCAGCGGTCAAGCCGAAGCAGTTCATCAACATCGACCAGTCGGAGTGCATTCAGTGTGAAGGCTGCGTCGACATCTGCCCGTGGAAGTGCATCTGGTATGTGTCCACCGAAGCGATCGATGAAGCCGTCGGCGTCGAACTGCCGGGGCTGGATCCCACCGACAACGCCATCTTCATCATCGACGACGACGTCTGCACACGCTGTGCGCTGTGCGTCGACCGCTGCCCCACTGGCGTAATCACGCTCGGGCGGGTCAGCAACAATCCCCCGCCCGAGGGCGACGTCCACGGCCGGACCCACACCCACGGCTACTCCTACGGGATGCGCCTGTAGCGCCGGCCCCATGCGTGAAGTGCTGCGAAAGCGAAGGACACGGTCCAACTAGATCGAACAGATATGGCGAACACTCTCGAGTCCCCCAAATCCAAGCCGCCCCTGCCGCAGCGCTTGCAGAACGCGCAGCAGCAGGCGGCCGACTGGATGCAGGACAGTCAGTTCTGGACATCGGTCTTCCGTCCTGGGTCGATCTTTCGCAAGGGCTACACCGACAGCCCCCGGAACCGGTCCTACGTCATCATGAACAGCGTCCTGTACCACCTTCACCCGGTGAAGGTGAAGCGGCACGCGGTGAAGGTCAGCTACACCCTGTGCCTCGGCGGCCTCAGCTTCTTCCTGTTCATCCTGCTGACCATCACCGGCATCTTCCTGATGTTCTTCTACCGCCCTACCGACACTGCGGCATGGGCGGACATCGAGAGCCTCCACACCCAGGTGGCGTTCGGCCTGCTCGTGCGCAACATGCACCGATGGGCCGCGCACCTCATGGTGATCACGGTCTTCCTGCATATGGCTCGGGTCTTCTATCACGGCGCCTACAAAGCACCGAGAGAGTTCAACTGGGTCGTCGGCGTGATGTTGCTGCAGCTGACGCTGCTGCTCGCCTTCACCGGCTATCTGCTTCCGTGGGACCAGCTCGCGCTGTGGGCGGTCACGGTGGGCACGAACATGATGGGATTCACGCCGGTATTCGGGGAGCAAGTGCGTTTCGTGCTGCTCGGCGGCCAACAGATCGGAGCCGAGACGTTATTGCGCTGGTATGTGCTGCACGTCTTAATGCTGCCCTTTGTGATCGTCATCTTCATGGCTATCCACTTCTGGCGAGTGAGAAAGGACGGAGGCATTTCGGGGCCGCTGTAGGAAGCCTGAACGCCCGCCCCCATCAGCATGACTGAGATCCCCGAACACCTTCTGCGGCGAAGTGCCGAAGCGAGGGCCCGTGCGACCGGCGCGCCTTCGTCCGGCGAAGCCGCGGCCCCAGATGCCGGGCAGCCCGGCGACGATGACGGTGTCACGATTCCTCGTTCGCTACTGGAAGCCAGCCAGCAGCCCGGCGGCGCGCCCGCAGTTGCCGGCATGGCCCCCGCAGGCGGTCCGGCGACGGCAGGCGGCGGTGTCGCGACGGCATTGCCGCCGCTGATGGGCGGGCCAGCAGGCAACACCCATCGCTTGCTGACGGTCGTCAAGTCGGGTTCCATCCAGGACGTCAAGGCCAGCCCGGGCGACAAGGTCCATGTCTGGCCCCACCTGCTGGCGGCAGAGTTCACCGCTGCGCTGTTCATCACCGCCTTCACGCTGGTGTTCTCGCTGTTCATCAACGCACCGCTGCTGGAGCTGGCGAACCACAACGAGACGCCTAACCCGTCCAAGGCACCGTGGTACTTCCTGGGCCTGCAAGAACTGCTCACGATGTTCGACCCGATGATCGCCGGCGTGACGATCCCCGGAGTAGCGCTCATCTTGCTGGCGTTCGCGCCCTACATCGACAGGAACACTTCGCTGCGGCCAGAGGACCGCAAGTTCGCCATTTCGATCCAGACCATCCACCTGATGTTCTGGGCGGTCTTGGTGATCATCGGCTCGTTCTTCCGGGGGCAGGGCTTCAACTTCACCTACCCGTGGGACACCGGTCTGCACGGCATCTTCCACCTGTAGGAGCACGTCGGAATGTCCACCGGAACGATTCTCGCGATTGCCATCCCGGTCATCGTTGTGCTGGGTGCGGTGGTCGCGTTCGTCTCCTTGCGTCGCCGAGATGCCACCGGCCTGGGGCACCTGTCGCGCGAGACGCGTCGCCGCGACGAGCTGGCCGCGGGTGCGGCCGGCGACGACGCAGCGGCTGGGGATGAGGCCGGTGCCTTCGGCATCAGCTCGGAAGCTCGCGAGCTGGAGCGCTCGGTGGCCTTGGAGCGTCGTCCGTCGACCGTCGCGGTGGCCGAGCCTGAGCTGCCCCAAGACTGGGCGCCGCCGCCCGCCGAAGAGGTGGGCGTCACTCGACGGCAGTTCTTGAACCGGTCCTCGGTGTTGCTGATGGCGACTGGTCTGGGAACCTTCAACGCCGCCATGATCGCCTTCTTGTGGCCACGCCCGACGGGCGGTTTCGGTTCGAAGATCAAGATTGGCTCGGTGGCATCGGTCGACGAGGCGATCACTTCGTCAACCCCAGCCGAGAACTTCTCGTACTTCTCGGAGGCACAGAGTTATATCCAGCCCTACCCGACAGACTCTGCGACGCTGTCGAACGCCGAGACGGTGTACGGCGGCGCGGTGCTCGACGCTATGAGGCAGGGCTACGTCGCACTGTGGCAGGTGTGCCCGCACCTCGGCTGCAAGGTGCCGGTATGCGGCAGCTCGCAGTGGTTCGAATGCCCCTGCCACGGTTCGAAGTACAACCGCGTCGGCGAGAAGAAATCAGGCCCCGCGCCTCGCGGCATGGACAGATTCCCGGTGACCATCGAGGGAGGCAACGTCTTCGTCGACACTGGCAAGGTGTCGCAGGGACCTGCGATCGGCACCGACACCACGGGGCAGGGCCTCGAGGGACCGCACTGTGCCTGAGGCAAGCCACATGCTGGCCGCCAGCACGGAGCGTTCGATCGCGATTGTGCTCTTGGCGATAGTCGTCGTCGGATGGGCGATTTACGTCTTCGTCAACATTCGCCAGGCGAAGGCCGAAATCGGCAGCGAAATGGAGCTCGCGCCGAACCGCGGCAACATGCCCGACGACGAGGAACTCGAGGGCAGCCGGCTTGAGAAGGTGCAGGCCTTCGGGGTGCTGATGCTGTTGATCATGGCGCTGGTGCTTCCGATCTACTGGATGCTCGAGGGTGGGCGCCGTTCAGGGGCGGAAACGTCGTTCTCTGAAGCGGCCGTCAGCCGAGGTGAAGCCGTCGCCGCCGCGGCGGAATGCACCGATTGCCATGGTGCTGATCTCGGCGGGGCGCGTTTCGCACCGGTGGTGCTCGACATCGGCCACCAGTTCGCCGACAAGGAATCCTTCATCATCAACACGACGTGGGAGGCCCCGTCCCTCGACGACGTGTTCACGCGTTTCGACACCGATGCCGAGACGTTGGACGAAGTCAGCGAGGTGCGCCAGATCATCGTCTACGGCCGAGGCGTCATGCCGGCGTGGGGCCTCGAGGGCGGCGGTCCGTACAACGACCAGCAGATCGACGACCTCGTGGCGTGGCTGTGGGACTCGAGGATCGGCAAGGAAGCCGAAGCCAATGCCGAAGAGGGTGTCGTCATCAATCCCGACGCAAACGCTCGGGCCACGGCCCGGTTCGAGGCTGCCAGGGCGTCGGACGTGTACGCGGAGGCGTCGGACGGGAAGATCTTGTTCGATCTGCATTGCGCCCGCTGCCATACGCCGCGCTGGCCGGGCCGCGGCTCTGCGCAGCTGCCCAACAACGGCGGAACGGTGTCGGTGCTCCCTGGACCTGACGGCGCCGGACGCTACGGCCCGGCGCTCAACAGCGTGAGCCTTGAGCGGTTGTTCCCCGACATCGAAGACCACATCTCGTTCGTCTCCGAGGGCGCAGCCGACAACGTGGCGTTTGGAGAATTCGCGCGGCTGGGCAACTACGGCATGCCTGGCTTCAAGAAGGCGCTGACCCCCGACGACATCCGGAAGATCGTCGAGTACGAGCGCGGCCTCGATCCGCAGAGCCAGACTGCGGTCGGCTTCGATCTGCTGCACGAAGCGGGAGATGACGAATGACCGCCGCGCACCTAATCGGCATTGTCAGCTGGGATCCAGTTCTCACCGGATACCTGGCCGTCATCATCGGCATCGCCGTGCTGTGCGGGTCGGTCTACTTGCTGCTGGCTACCAACCTGGGGGTCCGGCTCGGCTTCTTGGTGGCGTGGACCGGGCTGTGGGGCTGGATGCTGCTGATGTCCATCGTGTGGTGGGTGTTTGGCATCGGATGGATCGGCAGCCAGCCCGGCTGGAATGTGCTGGCTGTGACCTCCGATCCCGCAACGGTGCTCGTCGACGAGGTGCAGCGGCTCCAGGGCATCCCTGTCGATCAGCCACCCGATGGCTGGATCCAGATAGTTGCCGACGAGAAACGAGACGACGGCGCCGAAGACGTCGTCGATCCCGAGCTCGTGCAAGCCCAGGCGTTTGCGGCTGACGCCCGCTCGGCTGCCGATGGACATGTTGTCTGCGACGCTGCGGACCCGCGGCAGTTGCTGGCAGTGAATTCGTGCTTGTTCTCAGCCGCGGACGAATACCAGACCTACCGAGTGCTGATCCGGGGCGGTGAGCGATACCGGCCGTTGGGCATCCCCGACAACGTCATCACGCAGTACTTCCTGCCGAGCAGGGGCAAACCGCACTACGCCGTCGTGCAGATCCAGCCGTTCAGGCCGAGGGTCGAGATTGATCCAAATCTGTTCGGAGACGACGGAGAGCTCGTGATCCCCGATCCTCAGATCGACGAGAACGAGCCTGTGTATTCGGTCGTGCTGGTGCGCGATCACGGCAGCGTCCGGCTGCGCCCGGCGTTGCTGACCATCTTCTCGGCGTTGCTGTTCGGCTTGGGCTGCTATCACCTGCACCGGCGTGACCAGGCAATCTGGGCGGTGCGCGAAGCTGCGAGCCAGTGACCGCAGGGGCTGAGCTGTTTTTGGGCCAGACTGAGGCCGCCAGTACATCGACGACTCGCTGAGGGGGACCGGCGCATGAACAGCGGCTTGGCGGAATACCTGCCGGTGTTGGTTCTCGGCGTGCTCGCTGTCGTGTTCGTGCTCGTCAGCATCATCGCGTCGCGGCTGCTGGCGCCCCAGCGCGCCACGAACGCCAAGCTGGCGTCCTACGAATGCGGCATCGTCGACCAGGCCGCCATTCCCGAACGATTTCCCGTGCGCTTCTACCTCGTGGCGATGCTGTTCATCATGTTCGACATCGAGATCGTCTTCCTGTACCCGTGGGCAGTCGCGAACGGCGAGCTGGGCCTCTTCGGGTTCATGGCGATGCTGATCTTCGTCGTGATCTTCTTCCTGTCGTTCGTCTATGAGCTGGCCATGGGCGGGCTGGAGTGGGGGCCGCGCAAGCGCCGCGTCCTCCCGCTGCCCCCCGCGAGCCGCAGCGGCGTTCAAGGCGTGCGCACCGTCGGACTCACGGGTCGTACCTACATCCCGAGCGACGAGCGGCCCGGCGCCGCATGGAGCGGCGCACCACGACACGGTGTCGCTCAAGCCAGCAACATCATGGGAGCGGGCTGATGGCGGGAATCGACGACCTCAAGACGCGACTCGGCATCGACGACGGTCTCGCGGGCCTCGGTCACAACTTTTTCACCGCACCGGTCGAGGAGCTGGTGAAGTGGGCGCGGCGACGCAGCCTGATGCCGGCCACCTTCGGGCTCGCTTGCTGCGCCATCGAGATGATGGCGACGGGCACGGCTCATTACGACTTGGCCCGCTTCGGCATGGAAACGTTCCGCGCTTCGCCTCGCCAAGCCGACCTGATGATCGTGGCGGGCCGCGTCAGCCAGAAGATGGCCCCGGTACTGCGCCAGATCTACGACCAGATGATGGAGCCCAAGTGGGTGCTGTCGATGGGCGTGTGCGCGTCCAGCGGCGGGATGTTCAACAACTACGCCATCGTGCAGGGCGTCGACCAGGTCGTTCCCGTCGACATGTATGCGCCTGGCTGCCCGCCGGGACCTGAGACGCTGCTGCACGCGATCCTTGCGCTGCACGAGAAGATCCGCACCGGCGAGCTGACCCAGCGCCGGGCTGAGCGAGGCGGCGGCGCTGCCGTGGATCTGGCGGCACATGGAGTGCCGCAGTCGAATCCAGCGGCACATGGAGCCGATCCGTCGAGCGCTGTGGTGACGCGCTGATGGCAGATGAGGACGTAACCGACGACGATGCCGCGCCAGCAGCAGAAGTCGATTCGGGGCCGACCATGTTCGGCGTTCCGTGCTCTGACGAGCGCGGCCAGCAGGTGCTGCACCCGAGCCGTGACGAGTACCTCGATGTGCTCGGCATGGCCGCAGCCGATGGCTTCGAGCTGTGCGTCGACGTGTGTGCCGTTGACGGGCTCACCAATCGCAGCCGCACCGTGCCGCCGAGCATTGAGCCCGAACGCTTCGAAGTGGTGGTGAATCTGCTGGACCTGCGTGGCCGGCGTCGGCTGCGTATCCGCACCCAGGTGCCTGCACAAGATCCGCAGTTGCCGTCGTTGGTCGGGCTGTACCCGGGTGCCGAGGCGCCTGAGCGGGAGGCGGCCGACCTGTTCGGCATCAGCTTCGGCGACCACCCCGATCCCAGCCGCATCCTCATGCCGCCGGACTGGGATGGACACCCGCTGCGCAAGGACTACGCCATCGGTGCGATACCGGTGCAGTTCAAGGCAGTCGAAGGCCGATGAGCGCCACGACGACCGCGGCCATCCGCCGGCCGACCGACGCCGTGCTGCGCATCTCCGAAGAGACAGCGCTGGCAGCCGCCGATGTTTCATCGGCGCCGTTGGACCCAGCCGATGTCGATGACGAGATAGAGACCGTCGCTGCGGCGCCCGACGACGGTCCGATGCTCATCAACATGGGTCCGCAGCACCCGTCCACCCACGGTGTGCTGCGTATAGCGATGGAACTGCAGGGCGAGACCGTGCTGCGGTCAAAGCCGATCATCGGCTACCTCCACACCGGCATGGAGAAGACCGCCGAGGATCTCACCTACCTGCAGGGGCCGACGAACGTCACCCGCATGGATTACGCCTCGCCGCTGTTCACCGAGCTGGTGTTCTGCCTCGCCGTCGAAGACCTGCTGGGAACGGAGATCCCGCCGCGAGCTACCTGGATTCGCATGCTGATGTGCGAGTTGAACCGCATGAGCTCGCACCTGCTGTTTCTGGCCACGAACGGCATGGACCTCGGCGCGGTCGGGATGATGCTCTACGGCTGGCGCGAGCGAGAAGAGATCCTGCGGTTCTTCGAGAGCGTCACCGGCTTGCGGATGAACCACAACTACATCCGCCCAGGCGGTGTGGCGGCCGACCTGCCCGACGGCTGGCAGGACGACGTGGAGCACATCTTGGCGGTGCTGCCCGACCGGCTCGTCGAGTTCGACACGTTGATGACCGGCCAGCCGATCTGGCGGGACCGCACCCAAGGCGTCGGCGTCATGACTGCTGAGGAGGCCATTGCCATGTCGGCCACGGGGCCGCTGCTCCGCAGCACCGGCGAAGCCTGGGACCTGCGCCGCACCATGCCGTACCTGGCCTACGACGAGGTTGACTTTGACGTCGTCGTCGGTGCCTACGGCGACACGTTCGATCGCTATTCCATCCGTCTGAACGAGATCCGGGAGTCGATGCGCATCGTTGCCCAATGCCTCGACAAGATGCCGAAGGGCCCCTACCGCGCGGAAGACCGCAAGGTCACGCCGCCACCCCGGGCCCGCATCGACGAGTCGATGGAAGCGCTGATCCACCACTTCAAGATCTTCACCGAGGGCTTTCGGGTGCCCCCCGGTGAGACGTACGTCGCAGTCGAGTCGCCCCGTGGCGAGCTGGGCTGCTACCTGGTGTCCGACGGCGGGCCCAAGCCGCAGCGCGTGCACATCCGGGCGCCGTCATTCGTGAACCTGCAGAGCCTGCCTCATCTGATGTACGGCGGTTTGCTGGCCGATGCCGTAGCCATCATCTCCTCCGTCGACCCGATTATGGGGGAAGTAGATCGATGAGGGCGTGTGACCGCCGCGCCGGTGTTGGCTCCGCGTCCGACGGAAGCGGGGAGGTCGACCGATGAGGGTCTGTGACCGCCGCGCCGGTGTTGGCTCCGCGTCCGACGGTGGAAGGACAGCCGGGTGAGCTTCTTTACTGAAGAGAACCGCGCGCTGGCGGCCGAGATTATCGGCCGGTACCCGAAGCGTCGCTCGGCGATGATCCCGCTGCTGCACGTCGCGCAGGCACAAGCCGGCTGGGTCTCCGAAGAGGCGATGGTGGAGATCGCCGAGCTCGTCGAAACGACATCGGCCGAGGTGCTCGGCACCTGCTCGTTCTACGAGATGTTCAAGCGGGAGCCCGTCGGCAAGTACCTCGTGAACATCTGCGCCACGATGTCGTGTGCGCTCGCAGGAGCGGTCGAGCTCATGTCCCACGCGCAAGAGCGCCTGGGCGTTCGCGCCGGCGGCACCACCTCCGACGGCATGTTCACGCTGGCGTCCGCGGAATGCCAGGCCGCCTGCACCGAAGCGCCGTGCTTGCAGGTGAATTACCGCTACCGCTACCGGGTCGACGCTGACGGGTTCGACCAGCTCGTCGACGATCTCGCTGCGGGCGTCCTGGACGACGAAATCCCGCCGCATGGCACCACGGCGCGCGTACGGCAACACATTCCGGCCGAACGGGCGGTCGGCGCCATTCCACCGGAAGAAGTGAACGAAGAACCCGTGTGGCTGACGGCTCCGGCGACCAATGGTGGGAGGCACAGCTCATGACGCCGTACACCATTGCCCATGCGCCCGGGTTTGTCGTCAACGACGCGCCGCGCATCGTCACCGAGCGATTCGATCACCCTGACAGCTACACACTTGAGCGGTATCTCGCGACAGACGGCTATGAGGGTTTGCGCGCTGCACTCGGGCGCACGCCAGCCGAAGTTCACGGCGAAGTGCGCGACGCGACCTTGCTTGGCCGTGGCGGCGCCGGTTTCCCGGCAGGTGTGAAGTGGGGCTTCTGCCCGCCGGGTGTGTGGCCTCGCTACCTCGTGGTGAACGGCGACGAGTCTGAGCCGGGCACCTACAAGGACCGCCTGCTCATGGAGCTCGACCCGCATCAGCTCATCGAAGGGTGTCTCATTGCCTGCTATGCCGTGGGATTGTCGCAGTGCTTCCTCTACATCCGCGGCGAGATGGCGCTCGCGCAAGAACGTGTGGCGCAAGCCCTGAATGAGGCATACGAGGCAGGCTGGGTGGGCCGCAACATCTGCGGGACTGATTTCTCGGTCGATATCGTCCTGCACTCGGGCGCAGGCGCGTATGTGGTGGGCGAGGAAACGGCCCTCATCGAAAGCCTCGAAGGCAACCGCGGCATGCCGCGGCTGAAGCCCCCCTACTTCCCGGCGGCCATCGGGCTGTACGGCCAGCCCACCATCGTGAACAACGTCGAGACCCTGGCGAACTTGCCATGGATCCTGCGTCATGGCGCGGAGGCGTTCACGGCCATCGGCACGCCGACATCGCCTGGCACCCGCATGGTGGCGGTCAGCGGGCACGTCCAGCGTCCAGGCGTGTTCGAGATCACGAACGGCACCACCACATTCCGTGACCTCATCTATCGCCCCGACTATTGCGGCGGCATGCGACCGGGACGTGAGCTGAAGGCGTTTGTTCCCGGCGGTGGCTCAGCGCCCTGGTTCACGCCTGCACAGTTGGACCTGCCCTTTGAGGCCTCCGAGATCGGCCCCCAGGGGTCGATGCTGGGCTCCGGCGCAGTGATGGTGATGGACGACACCACCGACATCCCCGCGGCGGCACTGACGCTGACCAAGTTCTATGCCCACGAGTCGTGCGGCAAGTGCGTGCCGTGCCGGGAAGGGGCAACCTGGCTGGAGCGCGTGCTGCGCCGGGTATGCGACGGGACGGGCACACCGCGCGACCTCGACCTGCTGTTCGAGGTGGGCGCCTCGATCTGCCCAGGCGACTTCCCCCATGCCGCGGTGCCCGAACGAGGCCTCGAGCCGAAGCCGTTCCCGTACCAGATGACAACGATCTGCTTCGTGGGACCCTCTGCGTTCGCCCCGGTGCACTCAGCCATGACGTTATTCCCCGAGGAATTCGAGGCCCGGGTGGCGCCGAACGCGCACCTCGACGCTGAGTTGACCGGTGCTGGGTCTGGGGGTACCGGGCTGCGGGCGAGCCCGGCATCGGGCTCTGTCTCGGAGGTGGCGATCCGTGTCTGACACTGCGGCTGCCGAAGCAGCACCGAGCACCGTGGAAGTGACGATCAACGGTGCCGCTGTTGATGCGCGACCGGGCGAGCTGGTCATCGCAGCCGCGGATCGCGCCGGCGTGCATATCCCGCGGTTCTGCTACCACGAGCGGATGAGCCCGGTGGGCATGTGCCGCATGTGCCTCGTCGAGATCGACACCGGCCGGGGGCCGCAGCTGCAGCCCTCCTGCATGGTCCCCGTCTCGCCTCAGATGGTGGTCGACACCACCAGCGAACGCACGCAGCGAGCACAGGAAGGCGTGCTCGAGCTGCTGCTCATCAACCACCCGCTCGACTGCCCGGTCTGCGACAAGGGCGGCGAATGCCCGCTGCAGGACCAGACCATGGCCTACGGCCCCGGCGAGTCCAGGTTCGTCGAGGAGAAGCGCCACTTCGAAAAGCCGATTCCCATCTCCGACCTGGTGCACCTCGACCGGGAGCGCTGCATCCTGTGCGACCGCTGCACCCGATTCGCGGACGAGGTCGCGGGCGACCCGCTCATCGACTTCACCGAGCGCGGCAACGAGACCCAGGTGCTCACCTTTCCCGGCGAGCCCTTCTCGTCGTACTTCTCGGGCAACACGGTGCAGATCTGCCCCGTCGGTGCGCTCACTGCGGCGCCGTACCGGTTCAAGGCGAGGCCGTGGGATCTCGTCGAGACCGAATCCACCTGCACGACCTGCGCGGTGGGCTGCCGCATCGTGGTGCAGTCGTCTCGCAACGAGCTGGTGCGCTACCTCGGAGTTGACATCGACCCGGTCAACCACGGTTGGTTGTGCGACAAGGGCAGGTTTGCCTTCGGTTCTGTCTCGAGCCCGCAACGGGTGACGTCACCGCTGCAGGCGCGCACGCCAACGAGCACCACCTCCGACCTGGCTGACACCGAGCCGCTGCGCCGCTTCCAGCCGACCGACTGGTCAAGCGCCCTCGGCGCCGTGGCCGCCGCGGTGAAGGCAGCCCGGCCTGGCGCGATTGCCGTGCTTGGCGGCGCTCGCGGTACCAACGAAGATGCCTACGCATGGTCGAAGCTGGCCCGCACGGTCTTGCGGACCGACCATGTGGACGCGCAGCTCGGCGACGGGCTGCCCGCTGAGCTGGTCGTCGGCTTGCCCGCGGCGACGATTGACGAGGCGTGCAACGCCGACACGACACTGCTGGTGTGCGGAGACCTGCGCGAAGAGCTGCCGGTGCTGCACCTGCGTCTGCGCGGCGCGGCGCGAGCGGGCACGACTCGCCTGGTCGAGATTGCGCCGGTCAAGACGGGCCTGACTCGCAACGCAGCGCGAAGCGAGCAGTGCCGGGGTGGCGAGGCTGCATCGGTGCTGCGTGACTTGCTCGATGGCGACGATCCCCTGGCAGACGAGCTGGCGTCGGGATCCGTGGTTGTGGTGCTGGGTCGCTCGTCGGTCGCTGAGTCTGCTGAGGCGGCGGCCGAGGTGGCGTCGGTCATCTGTAACCGGGTCCCTCACGCCCGCTTCCTCGTTGCCGCACGGCGAGGCAACGTCCGGGGCGCGCTCGACATGGGCCTGGCCCCAGGACTGATCCCGGGCCGGGCGCTCAGCGCCAGCCCGCCGCCGAGCTTGGCGCAGTCATGGGGCGAACTGCCCAGCGAACGGGGGCACGACGCCACGGGAATCCTCGCGGCTGCCGCGTCCGGAGAGATCGATGTGCTCTTCCTGCTCGGTGCGGACCCCCTCACCGATTTCCCCGACAGCATGCTGGCGCGCCTCGGCGTGTCGGGCGCGGGCACGGTGGTGGCGGTGGATTCCTTCGTGAACCAATCGACCGCGGAAGCCGACATCGTGCTGCCTGCGGCAGTGTTCGGGGAGAAGTCGGGAACGACGACCAATCTTGAGGGACGCATCTCCGCCGTCGGAGAGTTGGTCACCGCGCCCGGCTCGGCCCGTCCCGACTGGATGATCGCGGCCGAGCTGGCCGTGCTCTGCGGCGGAGACCTCGGCGTCCTGGGGGTCGATGAGATCACTGCCGAGATCGCCGCCGTGTGCGCTACCCATGCTGAAGCGATCGGGCCTGAACTCGGCACTGACGGTGTCGTGGCAAGGGGGGCAGCCTTCGAGCCCGAGTTCCCGGCCGAACATGTCGCACCCGCGCGAGACGCCTACGGCCTTCGCTTGGTCTGCAATCGCAAGCTCTACGACGGCGGGGTGACGGTCGAGCGGACGCCGGCGCTGGCGTCGCTGGCGGCTGACACGGTCTTGGCTGTGCATCCGGTCGACCTCGAACGCGTCGGCGTCGAATCGGGCACCGAGGTCGAGGTCCATTCCGAGCGCGGTGCGCTGAGGCTGCCGATCGTGGCTGACGCCGCAATCGCCCGGGGGAACGTCGTGGTGCAGTTCCCCTCGCCCCACATCGATGTGGGCGCCTTGATCGACGTGATTGCGCCCGTCACCGACGTGCGGATCGAGACTCGCGGCAGGGCGTCGCGATGACTGGCGACCCGCTGTTCGCCGACGGCCCCGAAGGGCGTGATGCACTGGTGGCGCGTGATGGGGCGTCGCGATGACTGGCGACCCGCTGTTCGCCGACGGTGTCGACTGGGGCGACATCGGCATCATGGGCATCAAGATCGGGGTGGCATTCGCCGCCCTGCTGGTCGCCACCATGTTCATGATCTGGTTCGAGCGCAAGCTGATCTCGGACATGCAGCACCGCATCGGCCCCAACGTTGCCGGTCCATGGGGCCTGCTGCAGGCTTTGGCAGACGGCATCAAGTTCTTCTTCAAGGAAGACCTCCGCCCCGCCAATGCCGATCCGCTTGTGTTCCGGCTGGCGCCCTACATCTCGGCGGTCACGGCGTTCGTTGCCTTCGCAATCGTGCCCATCGGCGGCGTCTTCACTGATACCGAAGGTCGCAGCGGCACGGTCACGCTCTTGGGCAAGGAGACCATCTTGCAGGTGGCCGATCCGCCTGTCGGCATTCTGCTGTTGCTTGCGATGTCCTCGGTCGCCGTCTACGGCGTGATGCTGGCGGGATGGTCCTCAGGGTCGAAGTATCCGCTCATTGGGTCGGTGCGAGCCTCGGCGCAGGCCATCTCGTACGAAGCCGCGTTGGGCATGTCCGTCGTTGCGGTGGTGATTGTGGCGGGATCGCTCTCCACCCAGCGCATCGTGTCGCTTCAGGCCGGCGGTGCGAACACCTGGTTCGTGGTCACCACCGGCATCGTGCCGTTCATCGTCTTCTTGATTGCCGCCACGGCCGAGCTGAACCGCCCGCCGTTCGACTTAGTGGAGGCCGAGCAGGAGTTGGTTGGCGGATTTCACACCGAGTACTCGTCGATCCGCTTCGCCCTGTTCTTCCTGGCCGAGTTCATGAACGTCATCACGATGTCGGCGATCATGGTGACGCTGTTCTTCGGCGGTCCGGCCGGGCCCATCTTCTTCGGCCTGACGTGGCTGTGGCCGACCGTGTGGTTCCTGGCCAAGGTGCTCGCCTTCCTGTTCGTGTTCGTGTGGTTCCGCGCCACGCTGCCGCGCCTGCGTTACGACCAGCTCATGTCGCTGGGATGGAAGGTTCTCATCCCGGTGATGCTCCTCTGGCTGATGTTCCTGGGCCTGCGGCAAGTGGTGTTCGAACAGGAGAGCTGGAATCTGGCGCAACGGCTGGTGGTGACGCTGGGTGTGACCGCCGTCGGCGGCGCGCTCGGCTGGCTGCTCCTGTCGGCGGCGCTGCGCGCAGCCAGACGCAACACGGCCCAAGAGCCTCTCGACGCAGAGGATCTGGCCGGCACGCCCACCGGTGCAGCGCCGGGAGACGTCGGACCGGGAAGGGGAGGCTGATGGGCTACCTCGACGGCTTCAAGGTCACGTTCGGCAAGCTCTTCGGCGAGCGGGTCACCACGGAGTACCCGCACGAGAAGCGTCCGAAGCCGCCCCGATTCCACGGGCGGCACGTGCTCAACCGCTATCCCGACGGCATGGAGAAGTGCATCGGCTGCGAGCTGTGCGCCGGTGTGTGCCCGGCCCGCTGCATCTACGTGCGCGGCGCCGACAACGCGCCCGATGACCCGGTGTCGCCGGGCGAGCGGTACGGCTACGTCTACGAGATCAACTACCTGCGCTGTATTCACTGCGACCTGTGCGTGGAGGCCTGCCCGACCGAGGCCATCACCGAGACGAAGGTCTTCGAGTTCAGCTTCCCGACCCGCCGAGACGCCATCTACACCAAGGATGAACTGCTCACCGACGACGACGGGCGGCCCCGGCGCCAGCCCTGGGAGCTGTGGCACGAAGGCGACGACGAGCACACCTCAGGCTGGATGCGGGCAACCTCTCCCTCAGGCCAGCCCGACTACGAGGGCCGGGTCGGGTGGAGCGGCGAGCTGGGCTATGGCGTGCGCGCACCCGAGCAGGGACAGCACGCTGACCTCGACGGCGGGGAGGACGACTCGGTCACCGCCGGCCACGAACCCGCCGACCTCGACGAGCACAGCGGGGCGCCGGCGGCAGGAGATCATCACTGATGGTCGAGGTGTTGGTGTTTGCGGTGGCTGGCGCCGCGTGCCTCGTCGGCGCGATCGGTGTGGTGCTGTCGCGCAATCCGGTGCATGCGGCGCTCATGCTGGTGATGACGCTGTTCGGCGTCGCGGTGCTGTTCGTGGCACAGCAGGCGCACTTCATCGCCGCCGTGCAGGTCATCGTCTACGCCGGCGCCATCGTGGTGCTGTTCCTGTTCGTGATCATGCTGCTCGGCGTAGACCGGGCCGCCGAGCTGTCGCTGGGCGCACTGCCGGCCCAGCGGTGGACTGCAGCTGCATTCGGCCTCGGCGGTGCCGCCGTGCTGGTCTGGATGGTTGCGGCGGTCGACCGGATATTTGGAGGTCTTCAGTCGTATTGCCGTGAGGAGGCTGAGCAACTCGGATTCGAGGTGCCTCTAGACGGGTCAAGATCGGTCTGCCGTCCGTTATTGGAATCTGGCGCACTCGGCAGCGGGGCCGAGCCGGCTGCCACGAGCTATCTCACCGATGTCAGCGCAATCGCCCGGTCGCTGTTCTACGACTACGTGTACGCGTTCGAGCTGACCTCCCTCCTGCTCATCGTGGCGGTCATCGGAACGGTGATCCTGGCCAGGCGCAGCTCCGGCGACGATGGACGGCTTGACGGTATGCACGGGGGCGATCCGCAGCCGGCCGAGGGCGCTCCGGGGACCCAGGAGACGCGCCCGTGAGCGGCCTTGAGGTGACGACCGGCTGGTACTTGACGCTGGGAGCGATGCTGTTCCTCATCGGCGGCACCGGGCTGCTGCTGCGGCGCAACCCGCTGATCATGCTGATGTGCGTCGAGCTGATGCTCAACGGCGTCAATCTCAGCTTCATCGCTTTCGCTGACCGCTTCGGCGATGTGCACGGGCACACCGTGGTGCTCTTCGTGCTGGTCGTTGCGGCAGCCGAGGTGGTGGTCGGTCTCGGTCTGGTGGTGGCTGTACTGCGCGCATCGCCTCGTGCCACAGCCGACGATCTGTCGGCCTTGAAGGGCTGAGCGCGTGGGGCAGGTACTGATGAACCAGCCGACGATGACATTGAGCGTCAGGAGCTAGGGCGGTGGTCGAGTTGGTCTGGCTCATCCCCGCGCTGCCCCTCGCCGGGTTTGCGGTGCTCCTGCTGGCGGGTCCGCGCCTTGGTGAACCCCGTGCGGGCTGGCTCGCCACTGCCGCCAGCGCTGGATCATTCCTGTTCACGCTCATCACCTTCGGCGGGCTGCTCGGGCTCGACAGCACGCCAGGCGGTGCCGGCGGTCGCGCCGGCCGGTGGCACAGCTCGACGCTGTTCGAGTGGATGCCCCTCGGCGATCTGGAGGTCGACGCTGCGCTGCTGGTGGACCCGCTGTCGATGACGATGGCGCTGTTCGTGACCGGTGTCGGGACCCTCATCCACCTGTACTCGGTCGGCTACATGCACGGCGACCCGAAGTACTCGAAGTTCTTCTTGTATCTCAACCTGTTCCTGTTCTCGATGCTCATGCTGGTGCTGGGTGAGAATCTTGTGGTCACTTTCCTGGGCTGGGAGGGCGTCGGCACCTGTTCCTACCTGCTCATCTCGTTCTGGCACGAGCGGCCCACCGCAGCCACCGCCGGCAAGAAGGCCTTCGTCACCAACCGCATCGGCGACTTCGGCTTCATGGTCGCCACGTTCTTGCTGTGGACGACGCTCGGCACGGTTTCCTACGCCGGGCTGGCGGCAGGTGCTCCGGCTCTGGCCACCGGAACCGCGACGGCGGTGTCGCTGCTGCTGCTGCTCGCTGCTGCAGGCAAGTCGGCCCAACTCCCGCTGTACGTCTGGCTGCCCGATGCCATGGAAGGCCCCACCCCGGTCTCGGCCATGGTGCACGCCGCCACGATGGTGACCGCCGGCGTCTACCTGCTGGTGCGGCTCAACCCCGTGCTGACCGACACGGCGCTGCTCATCATCGCGATCGTCGGCGCAGCCACCGCGCTGTTCGCAGCGTTGGCCGCGGTGGCGCAGCACGACATCAAGAAGGTGCTGGCGTACTCTACGGTCAGCCAGCTCGGCTACATGTTCCTGGCGATCGGCTCGGGTGCCTACGTGGCGGCGATCTTCCACGTCGTCACCCACGCGTTCTTCAAGGGCCTGCTCTTCCTGGGCGCCGGCTCGGTCATCCACGGACTCGGCGATGAGCAGGACATGCGGCGCATGGGTGCGCTGCGCGCTGCCATGCCCATCACCGCGGTCACGTTCATCGTGGGCTGGCTGGCAATTGCCGGCGTGCCGCCGCTGTCGGGATTCTGGTCGAAGGACGAGATTCTGCTTGCCGCGTGGGAGCAACACTGGCTGCTGTGGGCCGTGGGCTTGGTCACGGCCCTACTGACCGCCTACTACATGAGCCGCCAGACCTTCTTGGTGTTCTTCGGGGGCCAGCGCTGGGACGAGGGCGCGCACCCGCACGAGTCACCCGCCACGATGACGCTTCCGCTCGTGCTGCTCGCAGGCGCGGCGGCCATCGGCGGCATTATCAACCTGCCATTGGTGGGCGATTGGCTGGTGCTCGAGCACTTCTTGGAACCGGTGCTGGCCCATGAACATCACTTCGAGTCAGAAACCTGGCAGAAACTGCTGTTCGCCTTCGTGGCGGTTCTCGCGGCGCTGATCGGCATCACCATTGCTGTGCTCGCCTGGCTGCGCTCACGTATCCCGACCGACAGGCTCGAACCGGCGTTGCTCGAAAACGCGTTCTACGTCGACTCAACTATCTCCAAGCTTGTGGGCGGGCCCGGCACCAAGGCGTTCGAGGCCGCAGCCACTGCTGACCGGCGCTTCGTCGACGGCGCCGTCAACGGCGTCGCGCGGCTGGTGCGGATGCTCGGCGAAGCCATCCGGCCGCTGCAGTCGGGCTACTTGCGGCACTACGCATCGGGCGTCGCTGTCGGCGCGATCATCCTCGTCGTCTGGCTCGCGCTGCGGGGCGCATCATGAACACGCCGCGCCGCCCGTCGTTGCGCACGAGCGCTGCCGAAGCGCGACCACCGGGCCCGCCGACGCGCCCTGTCTGGGCGTGTTCGCGTTGCGGAGATGATCGATGAGCACGACTGCGTTGCTCGCGGCTTCCGGCTCGGCTGATTTTCCGATCCTCAATGCGCTGATCTTCGTGCCCGTGATGGGTGCGCTGGTCGTCGCCCTGCTGCCGGCCAGCCGTCCGGACTTGGCTCGACCGCTCGGCACGCTGTTCGCCGCGGTCGGCGGCGCGCTGGCGTTGGCGTTGGCGTGGCAATTCGACGCGGCCGATCCTGGATTCCAGTTCGAGAGCACCGTGTCGTGGATTCCGGCGCTCGGCATCTCCTGGAACGTGGGCGTCGACGGCATCTCGCTGTGGATGGTGGTGCTGACCAGCTTGGTCGTGCCGATCGTGCTGGCCGGCGTCGACCCGCACCACAATCCCAAGCCCTACACGGCATGGATGCTGCTGCTGCAGGCGGGCTCGGTCGGCGCGTTCGTGGCGCTCGACCTGTTCCTGTTCTTTGTGATGTTCGAAGTGGTGCTCGTGCCCATGTACCTGCTCATCGCGGGTTGGGGCTACGAGGGGCGTCGCTACGCTGCAACCAAGTTCTTCATCTACACGATGGCGGGCTCGGCACTGCTGCTCGTGGCGATCGTGGCGACCGCCGTGCTCGGCTCACCCGAGGGCGGCATCACCTTCGACCTCGTGACGCTGGCGGAAGGGCTGGACGGAAAAGGGTCGCGGCTCGGCCAGAACACCGCACGCCTGTGCTTCGTGGCCTTCGCGATCGCGTTCTTGGTGAAGGTGCCGGTGGTGCCGCTGCACACGTGGCTGCCCGACGCGCACACCGAAGCGCCCACAGCGGGCTCAGTGGTGCTCGCCGCCGTTCTGCTGAAGCTGGGTACCTATGGCCTGTTGCGCTTCGGTCTGTACCTGTTCCCTGAAGCATCCAACTGGGCCGCACCGGTACTGGTCACCGTCGGCGTGGTGGGCGTCATCTGGGGCGCGATCACCGCCGCCATGCAGCGCGACCTCAAGCGACTCGTGGCGTATTCCTCGGTGGCCCACATGGGCTTCATCGTGCTGGGCATCTTCGCCTTCACCGCCGAAGCCATCGGCGGCGGCGTGATCCAGATGGTCAACCACGGCATCAGCACCGGTGCCTTGTTCCTGCTGGTGGGGATGCTGTACGAGCGACGGCACACCCGTCAGATCGAAGATCTGGCCGGCATTCAGTCTGCCGCGCCCGTCTATGCCGGGGTGTTCACGCTGATCATGCTGTCGTCGGTGGGCGTACCGGGCCTGAACGGGTTCGTGGGCGAGTTCTTGATCCTGATCGGGTCGTTCGACACCCGGCCTGTGTGGACGATAATCGCCGCCACCGGGGTGATCCTGGCAGCGCTGTACTTGCTGTGGGCCTACCAGCGCGTGTTCCACGGCTCGCCCGCCGCGGCCGACCGCCAGACGGCGGACCTGCGCCGGGGCGAGCTGGCGACGCTTGCGCCGTTCATCATTGCCGTGGTGGCGCTCGGCGTGTACCCCAAGCCGCTGCTCGACGCAGTGGCGCCGGCTGCTGAGAAGTTGCTGATTCACCTAGATGAGCACAGCGACTTCGACCTGCCGGATCCGGGCGATCCCGTCGTCGTGGACCACGGCGACGGCGCTGGCGAGCACGACGAGGACGGCCACTGATGCCGCCGCTCGACGCCGGGTTGCGCAGACCGGCCGGCTCGGCGGTCATGGCCGTGCACGGCCGAACCGGCGAACGAGTCGGTGGATTCGGTGGAGGCCACAGCTGATGCTGTCGTTTGAATCGCCGGCCGTCGATTGGTGGGTGCTCGGGCCGCAGATGATCCTCGTCGGCGCCGCGCTCGGGCTGCTGCTGGTGTCCTCGCTGACGCCGCGGTCGCTGCCCGGCTGGGTGTCCACCATCACCTCGATCGCTGCGGGCGCGGCTGCGGCCATCATGGCTGCCCTCCAGTGGGCCGCCTGGGGCTCGACGCCTCGGCCCACGCTGGCGGGCGCGTTCGTGAGCGATGGCTTCAGCCTGCTGCTCACGGTGCTGATCGGCGCGGGCGTCGTCATCACAGCATTGGTCGCGCATTCCGCCCTTGACCGCTACGACATGGCGCCGCCGGAGTTCGCGGCGCTGCTGCTGGCCTCGGCGGCCGGCGCGGTCGTAATGGCCGGTGCGAACGACCTGATCGTGCTGTTCTTGGGCCTCGAATCGTTGTCGATCGCGCTGTACGTACTGATCGCGTTGGCAGGTCGGCGTGCGAGCACTCGCGAATCGGCCATGAAGTACTTCGTGCTGGGGGCATTCAGCTCGGCGTTCTTCCTCTACGGCATCGCGTTGGTCTACGGCTCGACGGGCAGCACAAACCTCAGCGGGATCGGTGACTTTCTCTTCGGATCCATCAAGGAGACCGACTATTTGCTGCTTGCCGGCATCGCGTTGCTGCTGGTCGGCCTGGGGTTCAAGGTGGCCGCCGTACCGTTCCACTTCTGGGCACCTGATGTGTACGAGGGGGCGCCCAGCCCGGTCACCGGCTACTTGGCGTCGATCGCAAAGGCCGCCGGCTTCGCCGCGCTGGCGCGCGTGCTGTACGTGGCGGTCGCGGAGCAGAGCACTGCCTGGGCGCCGATCCTCATCGGGCTGGCGTTCGCCACGCTTGCTGTCGGCGCCGTCATGGCAATCTGCCAATCCGACGTCAAGCGCATGCTGGCCTACAGCTCGATCAGCCACGCAGGCTTCGTGCTGGTCGGCCTCTCCGCGGTCCCGGCCGCCGGCGGGCTGGCGCAGTGGACCTCGGGCGGCGGCGACGCAGTCTCGTCGGCCGTCTTCTACCTGATCGCCTACTCGTTCATGGCGCTGGGCAGCTTCGCCGTGCTGTCGGTTGTCGGCCCCTCGCTTCAATTGCCAGATCCCGACGCGAGCGCGCATTCCTTCAGCCGCTACGGCGGGCTCGCACGCCGCCGCCCTGTTCTGGCGCTCGCCTTCACCGTGCTGCTGCTGGCGCAGGCAGGCGTGCCGCTCACGGCCGGCTTCGTGGCGAAGTTCGAGGTCATCCGGGCAGCGGTCAGCACCGACGGTTACGTCCTGGCCGTCGTCGCGATGATCACCGCGGTCGTGAGCGCCTTCGCCTACCTGCGAGTCGTGCTGGCCATGTACGCCCCCGAAGGAGCAGCCGGCGACGCCGAGGGCGGCAGCGCCCCCGTCGCCCGAGCGAGCCGGCCGCGCTGGGGCGGTCTGCCCCTGACATCGGTCTTCGCTATCAGCCTCGCGGTAGCCGTGACGGTCATCGTCGGCGTATTCCCGCAGCGGCTACTCGAATGGAGCGCCGACGCCGTCTTGTCGATCATCCTGTAGAGCAGGTCTCGGGACGCGGCGGATCCCCCGGCTCTGACGGTTGGTTGCCGTCGAGGCCGGGGGATCGCTTTGCGTGCTGCCCGTGGTGCGGTGCGGTGATGGGAGGGGGTTACCTGCCGTCTGCCGGGGGCAGCTGCCGCCGCCCTTGGCGGTGTGGGTGTCAGCCTGCGCTGCCTTCGCCGCCGGAGCCGTGCTCGCCGCTGCGCTCCGAGCCACCTTCACGGCCGCCCTCGCCGCTGCCTTCGTTGCCTTCGGCGTGGCCGCCGGCACGCTCGCTGCTCTCGCCGCCGCCGGTGCCGCTCTCACCGCCTTCGCCGCTGCCGACTTCGGCGTGGGGGCTCCAGGTGGTGAAGGGTGCCTGTGCGGCGGGCAGGCTGATCCGCAGCGTCTGGCCTGGCGCCAGGTCGGTGCGCGTGGTGGGGCCGAGCTCGGTGCCGTTGGAGAGGTGGATCTCCACCCGGGCTCGGGTCAGCACGCTGTTGGTGGTGTTGGTCACCGTGCCGTTGAACGTGTTCGCCGCGGGGTCATAGGCCAGCACCAGCCGGGCGCCGTTGCGGGTCACGTCGTAGGTCTGGCCCGGTGTGAGCGCCACGGCGGCGTCGTTCTCGCCGCCTGCCTCGGTCACCTCGCCGCCGCGCTCGCCGCCGGCTTCGTTGCCCTCGGCATGGCCGCCGGCACCCTCAGCGCCTTCGCCGCCTTCGCCGCCTTCGCCCCCGCTGTGGGGGATGGGACCAGGCCCGTTGCAGTCGAAGACCTCCATGTGCACGACGTAGCCGTCGAAGGCCACTCCGGCCATGGCGGGCTCATCTGCTACCGACAGCACTGACGTTGCCGATTGGCCCGGTGCGAGGTCGCCGAGCTTCTCTGGGCCCAGCTCGCCGACCGTTTGCGCACCGGCTTTCATGTGCGGCTCGGACTGCACGTAGCACAGCGTCTGGGTTGTCGTGTTGCGAACCGTGGTGCGCACGGTCTGAGTCGCCGTGTCGTAGCTGGCTGCCACGTCGAGGCCGCCCAGGTTGCCCGTCCAGGTCTGGTCGAGCGGGATCACCGGGCTCGACATCAGAGCCTCGTTGATCTCCTCGCTGCTGCCCTCGCCGACGCCTTCGGTGCCCTCTGCGTGAGTCGGGTTCGCCTCAGCACCCTCGCCGCTGCGGGGTTCGGCGACGATCTCGCCTGCCGCCGTCTCGGCGTTGTCCCCGGTGCTTGAACCCAGGGCGCATCCGCCCAGTGCAGCCGCCGAGAGTGTGACTCCTGCGAGTGCCCCCGCCAGCCATTTCCTTGCTCTTGAATTCTTGAACCCCATGTCATTCTCCTTTCGTGAGGTTCTGACTTGGGGAGCAACGTAAGAATCGAATGTGACCCAAATGTGACGACGCCAAACAGACCCGGAAGTTGTGCGCTGCCTATGGTGAGGTCGTGATGACGCCTCTTGGACGCGAGCTGCGCAGCCTTGCCCGGCAGATTGCAGATGGGGCGTCGCAGATGAGCGACATCAAGCATCAACAGTCCCTCCGGCAAGATTTGGAACGCAAGCTCGCGAGCGCCGGTACGACGACAAAGGAGATTGCCAAGGCCGCCGGAGTGACCCGGTTCACGGTGCACGTGTGGCTTCGCCAAGCCCACATGGGTAGGTATCCCACGCTCTAGAGCGAACGTTGCGGCTGATGTGACAGAAGCGGCCTGCTGCGCCAGTTTGGCTGATCTGCTCTCCGTCAAACTGCCGGTTGCAACCCACTAGGTAGCCGTCAACGATGTTGCCTGCGGGGCTCGGGGTGCAGCTCCCGCAGGGAGGTCCGAGGGGTGACGGCGACCGGCGCATGGTCCTACGACCGATTTCGCGAGGGCACGGCGCCCCTTCCTCGCCCGAATCTTGGGTGGAATACCTACGGCGGGGGCGTCGAGAGCATCGGCCGCGATGGGCGCCCGGAATCGGTCGACGTGCCTGCACCAGCGCCCGACCAGCTGCTCGTGCGGGTAGACGCCGTCGGGCTCTGCTTCTCTGACGTGAAGCTGATCCGTCTCGGCTCGGAGCATCCCAAGCTGTACGGCCGCGATCTGTCGGTGGACCCCATCCGACTCGGCCATGAGGCGACGGTGACGGTCATCGAGGCGGGAGACGATCTTGCTGAGACCTACCGCACGGGTGATCGCCTCGCAATCCAGCCGGACATCTTCATCGACGGTCGCAGCACGGCCTACGGTTACACGATCCCCGGGGGCCTGATCCAATATCACCTGATCGGTCCCGAGGTCCTCGACGCGGACGGTGTCTCGTACGTGATCGGGGTCGCTGACGGCATCGGGTACGCGGCAGCGGCGCTGTCTGAGCCCTGGGCATGCGTGGAAGCCGCATACACGCAGCGCCGCCGTCTGTGGCCGCTCAGCGACGGGACGGTCTGGATCATCGGCCACCCCGACGACGAGCGCGACTACGACTTCGGCGACACGCTCCGCGACGCCGCCCGCGTCGTGCTTACTGGTCTGAGCCCGAACGCTGCCTCAGCGGTGCTTGAAGCGATAGGCCCCCAGACGGAGACGTCATTCGTCGATGCCCCCGAGTTGCCGGAGTACGCCGCGCTCGTTCACCACGAGACCGGCGGAGACGGCTTCGACGACATCATCCTGCTCGACCCGCAGTCGGCCTCCCAGGTGACCGAAGTCGCACGGCACATCGCGTTTCGCGGCACGCTCAACCTCGTCGGCGAACACCCACTCGACGGTCTCTCATCCATCGATTTCGGCCGCTTGCACTACGACTACACAGCCTTCGTCGGCACGCGCGGCCCGACCATCGAGACGGCATACGGCGAGCAGCGAAACCGTTGCGATCTGCGTCCCCACGGCGTGGCAGTGTTCGTCGGCGCAGGCGGGCCGATGGGTCAGATGCACGTGCAGCGGGCGCTCGAGAAGGCCGATGGCCCCGATGTCGTCATCGGCATCGACCCCGACCGGGCGCGCCTCGACGTGCTGGCGGCATCACTCGGCCCGCTCGCGGAACGCTCTGGCTGCGAACTCATCGTGCTGAACGCGGATGCGTCCGACCCGAGTGTGCGCGAACTGATCGACGAGCGTTCCGACGGTGCCGGTGCAGACGATGTCATCGTCACCGTGCCGGTGGCGTCGGTCATGGCATCGGCGGCACGGTTGATGAGCGACGATGGAATGCTGGTGTTCTTCGCCGGTGTCGCGAACGGCACAACCGGCCCGCTCGACATGAGCAAGGTGTATTTCAGCAATGCCCAATACACCGGCACGTCAGGTTCGACACTCGACGATCAAGCCCTCGTGCTCGACAAGACTGCGGCGGGCTCGCTGTCGCCCGACTTGAACCTGGCGGCCGTCGGCGGGATCGAAGCCGGGCGAGACGGGGTGCAGGCGATGCTCGATGGCCGGTTCGCCGGCAAGATCGTCATCTTCCCCCAGGTCGCCGGTATGCCGCTGCTGGGACTCGACGAGTTGGCCGACCGGTACCCCGATATCGGCAGCGCCCTGGGACCGCAGGGCCAATGGACATCGCAAGCCGAGCGACGGCTCATCGAGACCCATGGGGTCGTCGAGGATTCGTGATCACGACGCTGACGCCGAATCCGAGCTTCGACCGGACGCTGCGCGTCAACGCACTTGAACGAGGCGAGGTGCACCGGGCATCTGTGGTGCGCGTCGAGTGTGCCGGCAAGGGAGTCAATGTCGCACGCGCGCTTGCTGTCAACGAACACCCCGCTCGGGCTGTGTTCCCGGCCAACGACGGCGACCTCGCAGTGTTCGATGCTGCGTTGGCCGCGACCGGGGTGACGTCGCATGCAGTGCGGATTCGAGGATCCATCCGCAGCAACATCACCGTGGTCGAGCCCGATGGCACCACGACGAAGATCAACGAACCGGGACCAGAACTCGACGCCGCCGAGGCTGACGAGCTGATGCGCGCCGCAGTGACCGGTTCGGGCTCGGACTGGCTCATCGCCAGCGGGAGCCTCGCGCCTCGAACGTCGGCGGACTTCTACGCGCAGCTCGCCGCGTCGCTTCCCGACGCAGCGCAACGACTCGCTGTCGATTCCAGCGGTGAGCCGCTCAGACTGCTCGTCGGGACGCCGTGCGCTGTCGTGAAGCCCAATCTCAGCGAGCTGGTCAGCCTCACATGTCAGCGGCTGTGCACCGTGGGCGATGTCGTCGACACGGCCACGGATCTGCGCGACGGCGGCTGGGGCTCGGTGCTGGTCAGTCTCGGCCGTTTCGGGGCTGTGCTGGTGAGCGACGAGATCTGCTACGGGACCATCTCGGTGACCGACGTGCGCAACACGGTCGGCGCGGGCGATGCACTCTTGGCCGGTTTCATCGCAGCCGGCGGCGAGGGTGCGGCGGCACTGGCTGAGGGGCTGGCTTGGGCGTCGGCTGCAGTGCGATCGATGGGCACCGCCGGCACCCGAGTCGGCCTCGACGACCGGCGCGCGGTCGCGGTGTCGCCGTGCGTACCGCGAGATCTGCCAGTGGGGGAATGAGCATGAGCGAACAGTTTCCGCTGCGGATCTCAGCGCTGTTCCGTTCCGGGATCTCGGGGTATGTCAAGAATCTCGTCCCGCTCACGGCTGCTGCCGCAGTCACCATTGCCGTCTTCGGTATCTTCCGCTTCTGGGCGCAGATTGCAATCGACGACGGCAAGACGCTTCAGTCGATCGCCCTCGATCTCGCCGGGCTGGTGCTCGCCGGAACGGTGTCGCTGCCATGGTTCGCCTACGCCTTGGACGCTGCCCGTGGCAAGCCGATCGACCTTGCCGCGCCGTGGCGCAGCGGGGGGCAGTTCGCCGCGCAGTTGGTCTGCGCAATCTTCTTCTGGGCCGCCTTCCTGCTTGGCTTGCGTTATCTGGCAGGGATCCCGTCGATCTTCGCCGCCCTGTTCTACGGCTTCTACGGCTATGTCGTCGCCGATCGAGCGGCCAAAGGAGGCTTGCGAGCACTCGGCACCAGCGTTCGACTCGGCACCAAGCGCCGCGTCGCACTCTTCGCGATCTTGGCGCTGTTCGCCATCTTCAATTTGTTGGCCGCGATTCCGCTCGGCTATGGGGTTTCGGCGCTGACGGTGGTGCTCACGCTCGCCCTGCTGACGGTGACGGCGAGCATCACGCTGGTGGGGGGAGCGTGCCTGTACGACGCGATGAAGGAGCGATTGGGCGAGCAATGAGCGAATCACCTGAGGTCAGGCTCAGCGGCACACCGGCCTCGGCAGGTGTCGCGGTGGGGCCGGCGATCGTCATCGACTCCCAAGCCGTGGTGGTGCCGGATCTGGAGGATCCAGTCGGCGCGTTCAGCGAAGCGAGCGCGGCGGTGAGTCAGCAGCTTGCAGCAATGTGCGAGACGGCCCGCGCGGCCGGGCGCACCGAGGCTGGTGATGTCCTCGAAGCCCAGGCGCTGATGGCAACCGACCCGATGCTGGCCGATGCTGTTGCTGCTGCTCTCGGCGACGGAGCGGGCCTCGGCGCGGCGCTGCAACAGGCGCGCCAACAGATCGAAGAACTGTTCGCGGCGATCGATGATCCGTACATCGCGGCACGCGCCCAGGACGTGGTCGAAGTCACCGAACGGATCAGCCGATGGCTCGCCGGCGTCGACGTGCCGGACTTGGGCCAGATTGCCGTGCCGTCCGTGCTCGTTGCGCGGGCACTCACCGCAGCCGACACCGCTGCGCTCGACCCCGCCTGGGTGCTCGGCTTCGTGACAGAGGCCGGCGGGCCCACCTCTCACGTTGCCATCATCGCTCGATCGCTGGGCGTCGCGGCGGTGGTGGGTGTCGCCGACATTGTCGAGCGCACGCGGGCAGGCGACCCCGTCGCCATTGATGGCGCGACGGGCGACGTCGTCATCCACCCGACCGAGGTGACGGCCGAGACTTTCACGGCACGCCGCGAGGCCTTCGAGGCTGCCGTCGCTGCGGCCGAGCAGTTCCGCGGGATGAGCGTGGCCCTCGGTGAACATCGGGTCGGCGTGCCCGCCAACGTGGGATCCCGAGACGACGTCGAGCGCGCCGTGGAGGCCGCGGCCGATGGCATCGGCCTGCTTCGCACGGAATTCCTGTTTCTCGACCGGTCCGATGCCCC
The DNA here is from genome assembly GCA_965231925.1 of Acidimicrobiales bacterium. GTDB lineage: Bacteria > Actinomycetota > Acidimicrobiia > Acidimicrobiales > Poriferisodalaceae > Poriferisodalis. The sequence continues at coordinate 4,465,066 of OZ246894.1, read as the reverse complement.
CGGCGAGGAAGAGCAGTTCGACTTCTACTCCTTTGCCGGCGCCAGCTTCAGCCAGCCCGTGGTGATCAGGACGTTCGACATCGGCGGGGACAAGCCCGCGCCCTACCTCGGCATCGCCGCGGAGGAGAACCCGTTCCTCGGTGTGCGCGGCGCACGCCTGTACAGCAAGTTTCCCGAGGTGTTCGAGACGCAGGTGAGAGCAATCCTGCGAGCTGCTGCCGACACCCAGATCTGGCTGATGCTTCCGATGGTGTCCACGGTGACCGAAACCGGCGCCTTGCGCGACTGGATTTCCGAGATTGCGGCCGAGTTGACGGCCCGCGGCGTCCGCCATGCGATGCCGCCTATCGGGATCATGGTGGAAGTTCCCTCGGTGGCACTCGTGGCCGACGCCGCGGCGCCACACGTCGACTTCTTCTCGATCGGGACCAACGACCTCACGCAGTACGCCATGGCCGCCGATCGCACCAACACCGCGCTCGACGAGCTCCAGGATCCGCTCCACCCTGCGGTGCTCGCCCTGTGCGAGCGCACGGTGGCCGCGGCGAAGCGCCACGGCATCAGCGTGTCGGTGTGCGGACTCGCGGCGGCCGACCCGCTCGGTGCGGCGGTGTTCGCTGCCATGGGCGTCGACAAGCTCTCGGTCAGCCCGAGAACGGTCAATCTGGTGAAGTCGGCGATTGCGGCGACTGACGCGTCGACCGCCGACTCGATGGTGCGCGCAGCGCTCGCGGCCGCAACGGCCGACGAGGCTCGCCGCGTCATCGCCGAGCCGGCCCGAAGCCCATGAGTGCCCTGCTCGACACCCGCGCGCTGCGGATCACCCGGTGGCTGCTGCAACAGGATCAGCCCCGCAGCACGGCCGCGCTCGCTTCGGATCTCGGACTGAGCCAGCGTGTCGTCCGCTACCGCCTCGACCAAGTCGAGCGGTTCCTCTCTGGGTGCGGCGCGGAATTGGCGCGCAAACGCGGTCAAGGTCTGCTCGTCAGTGCCTCGCCCGATGTTCGCTCACGAATTGCCGCCGACATCCGGTCGTTGCCAGATGTGCCGCGGGTCTATGCCCCGCCTGAACGGGTCCGGATACTCCTCGCTGCGCTGCTGTGGGAAGCGCCGGATGTGGTGTCCCTCGAGGAGCTCCACCTGGAACTCGAAGTGTCAAAGACATCGGCACGGCGCGATCTGCAGAGTTGCGAGCCGTGGCTCGAACGCAACGGGCTTCCTTTGGTGCGACGCGCAGGTCGGGGAATCTCTGTTGTCGGCACCGAACGACGCATCCGCCGCGTCACCGTGCAGCTCATTCTCGAAGCAATCCCTGAAGAGGTCCTGCACCTGCAGCTTGCGGAGGCGCCGTCCGCAGCACAGCAGGCGACTGCTCGGGTACCGGTCGGCCTGCTGGAGCGGATCTTCACGCTTCCGTTGGCCGAGACCGCCGCAATCGTCCGGTCCAGCGCACTCGGCCAGACCCTCACCACAGGCCGCAGCGATGCGGTCTTTGCTCTGTACCTGGCGGTCTCGGTAGCCCGGATCGAAGCCGGGCGCAGCGTCGCACTCGACGCCGGCTCGCATCGCTCGGCGATGGACCATCCCATAGCCCGCAGTGTTGCGACCATCGTTCCGAGCTTGGAACAGCTCGCCGGCGCCAGTCTGCCAGCGGCGGAGGTCGCAACAATCACCGAGTACCTGCTCGGACTCGATGCCCTCGACACCGCACGCTCGGGCTCGGAATCGGTCGGTGACCATCTCCTCGACGAGATCATGCGCCTCGCCGGCGACAGGCTGCATACCGCTCTGGTCGACGACTCCGAGCTCAGGCGGGGGCTGGCGTCCCATCTCGAACGTCTCGGCGTCCGGCTGCGCTACGGGTTGCCGATTCACAATCCGCTGCTCGACGAGGTGCGCGAGCGGTATCCCGATGTGTACGCGGTCGCTCGCGAGATGGCGTCGCTGATCGACGAGGCGATGGTTGTGGCGATCGCCCCCGACGAGATCGGCTTCATCACCATGTATCTCTTGGGCGCGATGGAGCGAGCCAGACTGCGGCCGAGACGCCGTGCCCTCGTCGTGTGCCCGAGCGGGATGGCCACCGTCTGGGTGCTCGTTTCGCGGATCAAGTCCGAGTTCCCCGAACTGGATCTCGTGCAGGTCCTGTCCGAGCAAGGCTTCGAAGAACTCCGCCATGACGACTTCGACCTGGTCATCTCCACGGTGGCGCTGGGACCAAGCGATGTGCCGGTCGTCGTGGTCAGCCCCCTGCTGTCGACCACAGATGTCGCCCAGGTTGCCGCGTACGCCTGATCTTGTCGCTGTCGGGGCCGGTCGCCTCAGAGGCGAATGTCTCCCTGTGCGACTTCACCACTGGCCGATTGCTGTTGCGACACAGTGCAGCGCGCGCACCGGAATGTCGTTGCTGCCCGGTGCCGTATTGGCAGTAGACATGCATGGACTCCATAGGCGAGCATGTTCAATCGCCTGAAGCAAGGGGGTTCTAAGAATGCTTCAACGTGTCCAACGTTTTGGCGGGTTCTTGTCGAGCATGGTCATACCGAATATCGGTGCGTTCATCGCTTGGGGGTTGATCACCGCTCTGTTCATTCCGACGGGATGGCTAGCCAAGACCAGTCTTGACTGGGACTGGGGGACCATCACAGGTCTCACCGTCGTGCCGATGATCCGGTTCCTATTGCCGCTGCTCATCGCCTACACCGGCGGCAAGTTGGTATACGGCCACCGAGGGGGTGTGCTGGGAGCGATCACCGTCATGGGCGTCATCGCCGGTGCGGCGTTGCAGCCAGGGTTCTGGGACGAGATCGCGAGAGCTGCCACGGCGGGCGAGACAGCTGCGTTCGGGATAGCCGGCGCGGGCGGTGCGCCGCAGTTCATGGGCGCGATGGTCGCCGGTCCGCTCGCAGGCTGGGTGATGCGAGGAATCGACAAGTTCCTCGAGCCCCGCGCTCCATCGGGGTTCGAGATGTTGATCAACAACTTCTCACAGGGCATCGCCGGTGTCGGCTTGGCCATGTTGGGTTACCGGCTCATCGGCCCGATCCTGCGAGAAGTCGCCGACGCGTTCGGCAACGTCGTGGAGGGCATCAGCGATGCTGGCCTCATCCCGTTGATGGACCTGCCGATCGAGGTCGCGAAAGTGCTGTTCCTCAACAATGCCATCAATCACGGCGTGCTGACCCCGTTGGGAACCACTGATGTGGAGGAGACCGGACGCTCGATCTATTACATGCTCGAGTCGAACCCCGGGCCGGGCCTCGGACTGCTGCTTGCCTACTGGTTCGCCGGCAAGGGCTTGGCGAAGCTGTCCGCTCCGGGTTCCATCATCATCCACTTCTTCGGCGGCATCCACGAGATTTACTTCCCCTACGTGCTCATGAACCCGGTCATGATCGGGGCCATGTGGGCCGGCGGCATCGTGGCCGACATCGTGTTCGTGATCTTCGATGCGGGCCTCACTGGGCCTCCGTCGCCGGGCAGTATCTTCGCCTATATCGCCTTCACACCGTCTGAAGCAGCGGCCGCCATCGGCGTCTACCTCGGGATCGCAGCGGGTGCCGCGGCGACGTTCTTCGTCGGAACAATCCTGCTGAAACTGTTCCCGGTACGCGAGATGACCGACACCGACGACGAGGCGTCACTCGACGACGCCATGCAGGGTGTCCCGCTGAGCTGAGATACCGCGGAGGTTGCGCCGACCCCCAGATGAGCGCAGCCTTGAGGAGGCCGGGGCGGGGCGGTTCAGGATTGCTGACCGCCTCGGTCCTCCTCATCTCGACGGCACCGTTTCCCTGCGTGCTGGGGACGTACGGGGGGGCACCAGTGTCTGAGGTACCGACCGGAGGTCAAAGATGACGGAGCGAGTCACCAAGACAGCAAGCGACGTGAAGCTGATCGTGTTCGCCTGCGAAGCGGGGATGGGCAGCAGCCTCATGGGTGCGAATCAGCTGAAGAAGCTGGTCAAGAAGGCAAAGCTCGACATCACCGTCGTACACAGTCCGGTAGGGCAGCTGTCCGACGATGCCGACGTGATCGTCGTCCATCAAGGTCTCGCGAAGCAGGCGAAGGAGAAGGTTCCCTCGGCGGCCATCGTGCCGTTCGTCCTGTTCATGAATGACCCGTCGGTGAAGCAACTCGTTGCGACGCTGAAGGCCGGTGATCCGGTCGTGTCGAAGATCTGAGCCCTGGCGTGGACAGCGGCGCAGACGGCGGCCTCGGGTCTGTCCTGACTCGAGCGGATGTCGTGCTCGGGTGCAGGGCGAATTCCATGGACGAAGCCATCGAGTACGCGGGCAGCCTGCTCGTGAATCGCGGCTCGGTCAAGCCTCCCTACGTCGAGGGGATGAAGCAGCGGGAGCGGGTTGTCTCGACCTATCTGGGCAACGGTGTTGCCCTGCCCCATGGGGTGAACGAGAGCAAAGGCCACATTCTTTCGACAGGGATCGTCGTAACCCAGTATCCCGACGGCGTCGACTGGGGGCCGGGGACTGCTTACTTGGTGGTCGGGCTTGCAGCGGTCGGCGACGACCACGTACGCGTCCTGTCCCAGCTGGCCGAAATACTGCAGGACGAGGACTTGTGCGAGGAGCTTGCGCAGACTGGCGATGCCGACTTTGTCTACGACCAGCTCAGCGCTGCACCTCCCGACGACGATTGACTGCAGGAATTGGAGATCTCGATGGACTCAGTGTTCGCCGAAGTGGTCATCACCAATCCGCATGGCCTGCACGCCCGACCTGCTGCGGTCATGGTCGAGAGGCTGAAGACCTTCGATGCGGTAGTCAGGATCGAAGCCGGCCACAAGACCGCAAGCGCGGCGAGCATCATGAGCGTCCTTGCGCTCGGAGCGGGAACCGGTGATACCGCCCGTGTTCACTGCGAAGGGCCGCAGGCGCAAGCCGCGCTTGAGGCTGTCGTGGCCATTCTCACCGAGGAGGAGTGACATGAGCAGACTCGACCAAGAGGCACTCGTTGCATCTGTGGCGGCAGCGGTCGGGGCGTCAGCCGATGCCTCAGGCGCGGCCGACCTCGTCTTCGACAAGGGCTCCATCGTTGTCGCGGCGAGCGTCGACGACCTGAAGGGCGCCTTCAAGCGTGTCAAGAAGATCGACGGCTACCGGTGGGTGGCCATCAACCGCGCCGACCTGTTCGGCGCAAACCCGCTTTCGCTCGGTTCCAAGGCCGGAATCATCGATGCTCACGGCGAGATTCTCAAGAACGCGGACATACCCCGCAAGAAGGTCTGACCGCACTGGGCGGCACCGCGACTGACGAGGCAGCGATCTCGCAGGATGTGCAGTGCACGGGGCGACGCTCCATAGAGTGAGCGGCGGGTGTGCGAGCGGCGATTCCGCCGCGAAGTTCGCACAGTGTTGAGAGCGGGCGGGGTGCTTCGATGTCCGGCGGAAGACTCCACGAGCACGACTTCAACGCCGCTCTTGCTGAGGCAATGAAGCGGATGCATGCCGACAACCGCATCGACTTCAGCCACGAACGAGTCGGCGTTCTCAAGCCAGTCTCCGGGAGCGGTTCACGCCGGGTAGACGTCATGGTGAGGGCCAAGAGTCTCTTGCCGGTCGCTGTCGAGGTGGAATACGACCGGCCCGGCAGTCAGCCCGACCGTGACGCCGCGGCATGGCTCGGCCTCGAGCTGGCCTCCGACGGTCGGGCCATCTCCTCGGCGATCTCGGTGCTGGCACCCCCGCTCGCCGAGCAGTGGAAGGACCACGAAGACGCCGTGAGCCGCCTCGTGGGCGGGGCGCAATTGCAATACGCCGTCCACTCGAATTCAACGGAATCCGCCGAGCCCGACCGCTGGCCCCGGACTGGCTGGCTCACCGGCACAGCGCAGTCGCTGGCGGAGCTCGCGGTCATGGTCTCGGTCCCGCCAGGACAGGTCGAGATGGTCGCCTCGGACGCCGCCGACAAGATGCGTGGCATCTCAGAGGATCTCGACGCCGCTCTCAGTGATGACGCCAAGCTTCGGCTGGCGGTCGCGATGGGACGGCCGTCCGGCTCGGACAGCCTCAATGTTGTCGGCGTGGTGTGGCTGAATGCATTCTTGTTCCAGGACCGGATCGCACAGTCGCACGACGACGTGCCGAAGCGCTCTGAGGCGGCACCCGACCTCAATCCCATTCCCCAACTGGTAGCGCAGGCTTGGGAAGCGATCCGAGCCATCGATTATCGATCGGTGTTCGACCCCGCTACCGATGCCCTGCGCATCGTCGAACGAGACGTCGGGACTGCGCTCACTGCGCTCTTGCTGGGGCGCGCAGCGCTCATTGCAAGCCGCGTCGAGACTGGTGTCCTCGGCCTGTTCGACATTGGCGGCGAGTTGTTCCAGCGTCTCATCTCCGACAGGTCCGAGGCGGCGAGCTACTACACACGTCCCGAGGTAGCGGAATTCCTCGCCCATATCACCGTCAACGACAGCGTGCGGCTTCCGCTGTCTGCACGCTCACTGGCGCTTGGAGAGTCGGACCGCGTGAGCGAGGTCTTCCGCATCGCCGACTTTGCCTGCGGCACCGGAACGCTCCTTCGGGCTGCCTACAGAAGAGTCCGTGCGCTCGCTCGAGCCGAAGGAGCACAGCCTGAGGGCTTGGCGGCGCTGCACACGCACCTGATGGAGGAAGGGTTCTGCGGCGTCGACATCTCCCCGATTGCGGCCCATCTGACTGCATCGGGTCTCTCGAACATCGAGCCGGGCGCCGACTATCGCCACACCAACATCGGTGTCGCGCCGGTGTGCGGACCGAAGGGCGCGACCGGCTCAGTCGAATACTTGGCCACTGAAGAGCTCGCCGACCTGTTCGGCTGGGACGCATCGACGACGGGATCCGCTCCGCGTGACGGCGCCGAGGCAGATGCTCAGGGCTTGTACGCCCCAGACGAGCGCTTCGACATCGTGATGATGAACCCGCCGTATTCGCGAACGCGGGGCGGCCAAGCGCTGTTTGACATCGCCGGGGCGACCGACGCCGAGCGCATGAGAGCCCAGAAGCGGGTGGCGAAACTGGTGCGCGACACGCCCGCCAATCTCAAGGCCGGTCTTGCCTCGGTGTTCTGCGAACTGGTGCGTCAAAAGATCAGCCCCGGCGGCCGAGTCGGCATCGTGTTGCCCATCACCGCCGCGGCGTCACCCGCTTGGTCATCGGTGCGGGCCATGTTCGAGGCGCACTTCGACGACCTGCTGCTGGTTGCGTTTCCGGGTGCCACCCGCGGCGGCGACAAGACCCTCTCCGCCGACACCGCCATGGGCGAGATGATCATCGCGGCCACCAAGCGGTCTGAGCCCCGCGGTGACGTTGCGGCGGCCGAAATCATGACGGTGGCGCTTGACGAGCCGTTTGCCAGTATCGCCGTGGCAGCCGAGACCGGCCGATCTGTTGACGCCGCGCTTCGCGGCCGGGAGGAGCAGCGAGCAGGCAACGTCACCGTGGGCACTGCGGTGGTGGGCCGCTGGACGGTGCTGCCGGCTGCTGAGGGCGGCCCGTGGGCCGCAGTCGGGGCGGAGAGCTTCGGTGCTGTGGGTGTCGCGGAGCGGCTGACGCGGCGAGGCGAGTTTGTGCCGCTCGATGCGCACGAGCCCGTCTGCGAGATTGCCATGACGACTATCGGCGAGCTGTTCGAGCTAGGTCCGACGCACCATCGCATTGGTCATGCGGCCGGCAACGAACCGATCGGGGAGTTCGAGCTGTGGCCGATCACCGACGACCAGGTGCGAGCGGACGTCTCGCTGTGGGCATCTGACGCGGATGCGCAGACCACTTTGACCGTCGGTCCGACTCACTACGGCCACGCCGTGGGGCCACGACTCGGCGCTGCGCGTGAGCGCGCCATCGAGCGGCTGCAGCGCAAGCTGTCTCGAACGAACGGCGGCATTCCGAGCGACTCAGCAATCGCTGAAGCTCAGGCGGAAGCCGAAGCCAATGAACGGACTCGTTCCCGAGATGCTCTCGCCGAGATGCGCAGGTGCCGATCCACGCTTTTCTATCAGCGCGGTATTTTCTGGCCGTCACAGGTTGCGCTTGCCGCCGTCACCGAGAGCCTCGTCATGGGCGGGCGAGCATGGTGCGCGCTCTTGCACGATGATCCAGCCGTCCGCTTCGGTTTCGCCATCTGGGCGAATTCGACCCTCGGAATGGTCGTCCACTGGTCACGCGCGCAGCGCCAGCAGCATGGACGCAGCAGCGCGCAGCTGGAAGGCATCCGTGTGATGCCATGCCCAGACTTCAGGAACACTTCGGTCTATGCAGCAGCCTGTGAATTGCTGGAAGACAAGCCGGAACTCCTGCGCACGACACTCATGTCCGCTCGTGACGCCTACCGCGACCCTGCCCGTGCGGCACTGGATGAAGCAGTGGCTCGTCTGCTCGCAATCCCCGATGCTGAGCCGCTGCGCGATCTCGCCCGCAACTGGTGCCGCGAACCGTCCGTCCACGACGGCACCCTCCCGGTGTTTGAGTAGCCGCCGCCGGCGACACTCTTCAGCTCGTGCAAGGTGCCATCGGGTGAGTCTCGCCGCTGGATTCGGTGGCCGTGGGACGACGACAGCGAATCGGCGCAGGGTGGCGCGAAGTCGCTAGCGTTGCGATCCGTGTCCGACCTCTTGCGGAGCTATCTGACTGTCGCGATCTTCGGCTCAGCGGCAGTCCTGATGGCCTTCACGATGTTCGGCGTCGCACGCATCCTGCGGCCGCAGCGACCGACGCCCCAAAAGCTCATCGCCTATGAGAGCGGCGTCGATCCGGTCGGCAGCGACTGGACCCAGAGCCAGATCCGCTACTACGTCTTCGCGGTGCTCTTCGTCCTGTTCGACGTAGAGGCCGTGTTCATCTTCCCTTGGGCGACACGGCTCGAGGTGTATGGCCTGTTCGGCCTGGTCGAGATGGCGATCTTCATCTTCATCTTGGTGCTGGGCCTGTTCTACGCATGGCGCAAAGGCGTCCTGCGCTGGGTGTGAGGGGCTGAAGGAAACCGCACGATGGCACTGGTCGACAAGGTCAAACTGCCCAAGCCGCTCACCTGGCTGCTGAACTTCGGCCGGGCACGCTCGCTGTGGGTGTACCAGTGGGGTCTGGCGTGCTGCGCCATCGAGATGGGCGCCGCATTCGGCTCGCCCCGATACGACGTCATGCGCCTGGGCGTCATCCCGTTCCCGGCCAGCCCGCGCCAAGCTGACCTGGTGGTGATCTCGGGCACCGTCACCGACAAGATGGCCCCGGTCATCCGGCGCCTGTACGAGCAGATGCCCGAGCCCAAGTACGTCATCTCGATGGGTTCATGTGCCAACTGCGGCGGCCCGTACTGGGACAGCTATTCGGTCACCAAGGGCGTCGATCAGGTCATCCCGGTCGACGTGTACGTGCCCGGCTGTCCGCCGCGGCCCGAAGCGCTGCTCGAAGGCATCGTGCTGTTGCAGGAGCGCATCCAGCGCGAAGACATCCAGGAACGCTGGCGAGGCGAGCCGATCGTGGTGCCGCCCTCGGCACCAGCATCGACACGTGTGCCGCCGACGGCGGGAGCATCGGGCACAGCGCCGACCTCGGCAACCGCCCCAGCGCAGGTGCAGGCGTAGCGATGACGGACGCGACCGACGACGCGGCAGCGCCCGGCGACGAGGCCCGCGAAGCACTCGCCGCCGAGCTGTCTGGGTTGCTCGGCGATGCGTTGGTCGAATCCCACATCGAAGCAGGCGAGAACCTCTGGCTGCGCGTCGAAGTCGAGCATTGGCACGCCGTGATGGTTGCGTTGCGCGAAGCCGGGTTTGCCTACTTCGGGTTCCTGTCGGCCATCGACTGGACCGATGCCCCTGAAGGCCGCTACGAGGACACCGAATTCGATGCCGCAGGCGTCGGGACCGACGAAGCCGCCAGCGCCACTGCCGCCGAGACCGTGCGGAGGGGAGGCGGCGAGGCACGCTTCCAGTTGCTGGCGCAGCTGCACTCGCCGGCCCGTCACGCCGCCGTTCTCATCAAGGCCGACTTGTCCGACGTCGACGGTGTGCCTGAACCGGTGCCGTCGATCATCGACGTCTTCGCTGGCGCCGACTGGCATGAGCGGGAAGCCCACGAGATGTTCGGCATCATCTTCGACGGTCACCCGAACCTGGAGCACATCTACCTGCCCACCGAGTTCGAGGGCCACCCACTGCGCAAGGATTTCCCGCTGCTGGCCCGTGCGGTCAAGCCGTGGCCCGGCGTGGTCGACATCGAAGAAATCCCGCCCGAGCTCGAAGCCCAGCTCGAAGCCGAAGTGATGGCCGAATTCGAGGCGTCAGGAGCGGGCGCATGAGTCCCGATTCCGTGGCACCGGCGATGTCTGATGGTGCTCGCAGGCTCGCATCAGGAGCGGGTGCATGAGTCCCGCCGCCGGGTCGACGGCGCTGCGCGAGCAGCAGGCCTACGTGGCGGCTCAGGCCGCCGACGCCCGCGTCAACATCGAGCTCGACACCGGCGACATGACGCTGAACATCGGCCCGCAGCACCCCGCCACCCACGGCACGCTGCGCATCGCCTGCCGGCTCGACGGCGAGCAGGTCATCTCAGCCGAACCGCTGATGGGCTACATGCACCGCGGCTACGAGAAGCTCTGCGAGGTCCGCACGTACCCCCAGTGCACCACGCTGATCAACCGCATCGACTGGCTGGGCAGCTTCGCCAACGAAGTGCCGTTCATCTTGGCGGCCGAGCAGCTGATGGGCGTCGAGGCCCCGCCCCGTGCCCAGTGGATCCGCACCATCTTGTTCGAGTTGAGCCGCATCGCCAATCTGTCGCTGTTCCTGGGCGACATGGGCGTGCAGGTCGGCGCGCTGACGCCGGTCTTCTTCGCCTTCCGCGACCGTGAGCGGGTGCTCAACCAGATCGAGGAAGTGACCGGCGGCCGCTTCCATCCCAACTTCGACCGCATCGGCGGCCTCAAGGACGACATTCCCCGCGGCTGGATTGCCGAGACGCACGCCGTCATGGCCAAGATGCGCGGCTTCTGCGACGAGATGGAAGACCTGCTGATGGGCAACGAGATCTTCCAGACTCGCTGCCGCAGCGTCGGCGTGATCCCGGGCGACGTGGCGCTGAGCTACGGCCTGTCGGGCGCCAACCTGCGAGCCAGCGGGATCGACTGGGACCTGCGCCGCGACGCCAACCCGGGTCTCGCCTGGGACCAGGTCGACTGGCGTGTTTGGACACACCCCGACGGCGATTCGTTCGCCCGCTACTGGGTGCGCCTGCAGGAGACCCGCGAGGCCACCAAGATCGTCGACCAGTTGCTCGACGCCATTCCCTCGGGCCCGATCATGGCCAAGGTGCCGCGCATCATCAAGGTGCCCGCCGGCGAGGCCTACGTCTCCACCGAGAACCCGCTGGGCGAGATGGGCTACTACGTCGTGTCCAAGGGCGGCCTTGAACCGTTCCGGGTGAAGATCCGCACGCCCAGCTTCAGCAACATCTCGATCGTGCCGTGGGTGATGCGCGGCACCTACGTGCCCGACATCATCACCATTCTGGGTTCGCTGTACTTCATCCTCGGGGATATTGACCGGTGAGCGAGCTGACCCTTTCGGGAGCGCTCGGCCTCGCGTACTGGGCCGAGACCAGCATCAAGCTGGGCGTCGCGCTCATCGTCATCCCGACGGCTGCGCTGATGCTGGGCTACCTGTTCCTGCTCAAGATGATGGCGTTCATGCAGAGCCGGCTGGGCCCCACCGACGTGGGCCCCCACGGCTCGCTGCAGCTCATTGCCGATGCAGTGAAGTTCCTCCAGAAGGAAGACATCCACCCCGCCGCTGCCGACCGGCGGGTGTTCCGGGCGGCCCCGGTCGTGGTGCTCGCGTCGTCGTTCCTGCTCTTCGTCGTGCTGCCCACTGGCCCCGATGCCGTCGTGGAGAACCTCGACACGGGGATCTTCTACGCGATGGCGGTCTCGTCGCTGTCAGTGCTGGGCGTGCTGATGGCGGGCTGGGCCTCGGCCAATAAGTACGCGCTGCTCGGCGGCCTGCGGGCGGCCGGCCAGCTCATCGCGTACGAGCTGCCGCTGATCCTCGCCGTCATGGGCGTGGTCATCCAGGCCGACTCGCTGAACCTGCAGACGATCGTCGAGGCACAGGCAACCGGCGAGATCTTCGGCTTCGGCCTCATCGGCAACCCCTTCATCCTCACCCAGTTCATCGGCTTCTTGATCTTCATGATCTCCGCCCAGGCCGAGCTGACACAGACGCCGTTCGACATGCCCGTGGCCGAGACCGAGCTGGTCGGCGGTTTCCACGTGGAATACACCGGCTTCCGGTTCCTGCTGTTCTTCATGGCCGAAGTCGCCACGGCGTTCGCGTTCTCGGCGTTGGCCACCGTGATGTTCCTGGGCGGCTGGTGGATTCCCGGCTTCGACATCGACGCCCCGATACTCAACGTGCTCGGACCGGTGGTGATGCTCGTCAAGATCCTGCTGGTGGCCTTCGTCATCTTCTGGATCCGCTTCACCTACCCCCGCCTGCGCGAAGACCAGCTGCAGAAGTTCGCCTGGAAAGTCCTCATCCCGCTCTCGCTCGCGAACATCGTCGTGACCGGAATCTTCAAGGTGGTGCTCTAGATGCCACAGCTCCCCGGACTGCTCAAGGGTCTCGGCGTGACTGCTCGCACCGCGGCGCGTACGCTGTTCCCCAAGCGGGGCATACGCACGCTCATCCCTGCCCCCCAGCAGGGGTCGGTCACCGTGCAGTACCCCCACGAGAAGGAAGCCCCGCCCGACCGCGCCCGGGGCGTGATCGCCCTGCACGAGGAGAACTGCACCGCGTGCATGCTGTGCTCGCGCTCGTGCCCCGATTGGTGCATCTACATCGAGGGCCACAAGGTGAAGGCACCGCCCCGGCGTGCCGGCGGTGCGGTTCGTTCGGTCAACGTGGTCGACCGGTTCGACATCGATTACGCGCTGTGCATGTACTGCGGCATCTGCGTGGAGGTGTGCCCGTTCGACGCGCTGTTCTGGACACCCGAGTACGAGTACTCCGAGCCGCACATCGCCGACCTGTTGCATGACCGGATCCGGCTCAGCGAGTGGATGGAGACCGTGCCCGAGTTCCAGGCCTATGAGCCCGGCTCGGAGCAGAAGGTGCGCACGGTTCCCGACTTCGGAATCGACGATTTCGCTCCCGCGCGGAAGCTCGAGGCAGACGACGCAGCGCCCAAGCGCCAGCTTGGGGCAGATGACGCTGAGTCTGATGGCGCTCGCGGGCTCGCGTCCACTGAGTCTGATGGCGCTCGCGAACTCGCGGCCGGGCAGGGGAGCTAGGACGCCCGATGGTTGCGCAGAACATCGCCTTCGGCATCATCGCGGGCATCACCGTGCTGGCCGCGCTGGGCATGGTGACGACGCGCAACATCGTGCACGCGGCCCTGTTCCTGGTGGCGGTGCTGGGCGGCCTCGCAGCGAATTACGTGCTGCTCACCGCCGAGTTCATCGCCACGACGCAGGTGCTGGTCTACATCGGCGCCGTGATGGTGCTGTTCCTGTTCGGCATCATGCTCACCCGTGCGCCGATCGGGCGAATACCCCAGATGACCGGGGCCACCTGGCCGGTGGCGGCACTGTCCGCGCTTGCCCTTGGTGGTGTCATCGTCTATGCCCTCATCGACCGCTTCGGCACCGACTCGCTGGCAACCGACAGCACGGTCTTCCGCACCTCCGACGTGTCGGACTCGGTCTTCTCGCAGTACATCGTCCCGTTCGAAGCTGTCTCGGTGTTGCTGCTAGCTGCGCTGATCGGCGCCGTCGTGCTGGCGCGCAGAGACTGAGGCGGGCCGTGATGAATGTGACAGTGATAGGTGCAACAGTGATGAGGGCCACGATGGTGGGCTTGACGACGGCGGACGCCGAGGTGGCCGTGACGGACGCCAAGGTGATGAGGGCCGCGGCAGTGGGTGTGACGGCGGTGGACGCCGGGGTGGTTGGCTGATGCTGCTGAACCAGTTCCTGCTGCTCGGTGCGCTGCTGTTCGCGGTCGGCGTCTACGGCGTGCTGGCGCGCCGCAACGGCGTCATGGTGCTGATGTCGATCGAGCTGATGCTGAATGCTGTGAACCTCAATCTGGTGGCATTCGGGTTGCAGCACGACGTTGTGTCGGGGCAGGTCTTCGCCCTGTTCATCATTGCCGTCGCAGCCGCCGAAGTCGGCGTGGGCCTGGCCATCGTGCTGCTGCTGTACCGCAACCGCAGATCGATCGCGGTCGACGAGTTCGACCTGATGAAGGGCTGACGGAACGCGCATGTTGATCCTTGAGAACGCGTTCTTGATCCCGCTGATCCCGGCGGTCTCGTTCCTGGTCATCCTGCTGTTCGGACGCAGCGTCATCGGCGCCGAGCGGGTGCACAAGGTGGGCATCACCGCCGTGGGCATCGTGTGGATCCTCTCGATGATCGCGGCGGTGTCGTGGATCACCCAGGTGGAGGACGCCACGTCGTCGAAATCAGGCGACGCCGAGCACGCGCTGGTGTCGGTCAACGAAGGCCTGAGCGCTTCAGGCCCGATTGCCGGAGATGCAGCTTCACTCGACGGAGACCTGTATCTCGCCGCCGAAGATGACGGCCACGGTGCCGACGACGGCCACGGCTATGCCGCAGGGCCCGACCCGGTCATCTCCACCGCAGATGGCTGGTGGTCGAGCGGCGGCATCGACTTCGCCGTGGGCACCTTGGTCGACGGCCAGACCGTGCTGCTGCTGGTGGTGGTGACCTCCATCTCGCTGCTCGTGCACATCTACTCCAGCGAGTACGTGAAGGGCGACCGGCGCTTCGTCCACTACTACGCCTTCTTGAGCCTGTTCACCGCCTCGATGCTCTTCTTCGTCATGGCTCAGAACCTGGTGCAGATGATCGTGGGCTGGGAGCTGGTGGGCGTGTGCAGCTTCGTGCTCATCGGGCATTGGTGGGAGGAACGCCCCAATACCGACGCGGCGTTGAAGGCTTTTCTGACCAACCGCGTCGGCGACATCGGCCTGCTCATCGGCGTCATCATCCTGTTCGGCACCTTCGGCACCTTCAGCATCCACGACATCAACACGCGGATCGGCGCGGCGAGTCAAGAGGCTGCGGCCGCCGGGACCGCCAACCCGTACCACTTCGCCCTGCTGATGGCCTCGATTGCGCTCATGGCGGCGGTGTGCTCCAAGTCGGGCCAGTTCCCGCTGCACACGTGGCTGCCCGACGCCATGGCCGGCCCCACGCCGGTCTCAGCGCTCATCCATGCAGCCACGATGGTCGTCGCAGGCGTGTTCATGATCGGCCGGCTCTACCCGGTCTTCTTTGAGGGCTTCTCGATCGGCACCTCGTCGATCAACCTGATGGCGTTCATCGGCGGCTTCACGGCACTGATCGGCGCCGGGCTCGCCTTCGCTCAGTGGGACATCAAGAAGGTGCTGGCCTACTCCACGGTGAGCCAGCTCGGCTACATGGTCATGGCGCTGGGCGTGGGCGCCTGGACCGCCGCAATGTTCCACCTCTTCACGCATGCGTTTTTCAAGGCGTGCCTGTTCCTGGGCGCCGGCTCGGTCAGCCATGCCGCTCATCACACGTTCGACATGCGGGAGATGGGCGGCCTGCGCAAGTACATGCCGCACACCTACAAGACGTTTGTCATCTCGACGCTGGCGCTCGCGGGCATCTTCCCGTTCGCTGGCTTCTGGTCGAAAGACGAGATCCTGCTCGGCGCGCACGCGGGCCAACACCAGCCTGATTCGTTCCTGTTCCTCGGCAGGTACCCGCTCATGCTGGTCTTCGGCTGCGTCGTGGCGCTGATGACCGCTGCCTACATGACCCGGGTCATCTGGTACACGTTCTGGGGCGAGTACCGCGGCCACGGACATCCGCACGAGTCGCCCAAGGTGATGACCGTGCCGCTGTGGATCCTGGCCGTCATGGCCGTGGTGGCAGGCGCGTTCAACCTGCCCACGCCGGTGCTCGAGCGGTTCGGGCTCGAGCGTTTTGCGCATCTGGTGCAGACCTACGCCGAGCCGACCCACTATCTGAGCGCCATCGGCTTGGCGCATCCCGATCCGTCGTTCTGGCTAGCGCTTGTGGGATTGGCCCTCGCGCTGGCCGGCATCGCCATCACGTTCCTGTATTTCTGGCGCAATGCCGGGCCGCATGGGCTGACCGAGCGCAACCGCTATGCCAAGGCGGGGTACACGTTCCTTGAGCAGAAGTACTACCTCGACCACCTCTACACCGACATCGTGGTGGGCTCGATCAAGGCACCGATAGCCCGCGCCGCCAACTGGGTCAACAACAACGTGATCGACCTGGTCGTCAACCGTGCCGGCGAAGGGGCCCGCGACAGCGGCCGCTGGGTGTATCGCTGGATCGATCAGGGCACCATCGACAACACCGTCAACGCGCTCGGCTCAGGTGCCGATGCCGGCGGTCAGGGTCTGCGGGTGATGCAGACCGGCAAGGTCCAGAACTACGGCTCGCTGCTGTTCGGCACCGCGGCCGTGGTCGCCATCGTGTTCGTGATCGTCCTGTGAGCAGTCTCCGTTTTTGCCGCTGCGCTGCCCACAGCGTGATTGCCGGGCGCGCTGGTGATTCCTCATTGGCGCGGCGAACGGCAGCAGCTTGGTCTCGCCGCTGTGCCGCTGGGGCTGTGGTTGCCCGGCACGGCGCTGTGCCCTGCCCGGTTCCCCGCCCAGCGGCAGTCATCGCCGGCTGCCTCCATTCCGCCGCACCGTGTTCCAACCGAGAGGGAGCTTCCTAGTGGACGCAACTGGATTCGACGCCTGGGCGCTGACGCTCGCGGTATTCCTGCCCGCTGTCGGCGCGCTTGTGATGATGGCAGTGCCTCGCGCTCGCGAGTTGGAGCTGAAGACGATCGCGCTCGGATCGTCGCTGGCGACACTGGCGGTGGGTGTGTACCTGCTGTTCGCCTTCGACTACGGCAATGCCGGGTCGCTGCAGTTCGGCGTGCAGAAGAGATGGATCGACGCGATCAACGCCGACTACATCCTGGGCCTCGACGGACTGTCGCTGCCGCTGCTGATCCTGTCGATGGCCATCATCCCGCTGTGCGTGATCTACTCGTGGGAGCACATCCCCGAGCCGGGCAACGCCAAGGCCTTCTTCATCCTGATGCTGATCCTGGCCTCAGGCATGAACGGCACCTTCGTGGCGCAGGACTTGATCCTGTTCTTCGTGTTCTTCGAGGTCGTGCTGTTGCCGATGTACTTCATGATCGGCGTGTGGGGCGGGGAGAACCGTCGCTATGCCTCGCTGAAGTTCTTCCTGTTCACGCTGTTCGGCTCGGCGCTGATGATCGTCAGCTTCGTGGCGCTGTACTTCGTGGCCACCAACGAGGCCGGGACGGCGCTGAACACGTTCAACATGAGCGAGCTTGCCAACGCCGCCGGCGGCGATTTGGCCCGCGGCACCCAGGCGATCATCTTCGCGGGCCTGTTCATGGGCTTCGGCATCAAGGTGCCGATGTTCCCCTTCCACACTTGGCTGCCCGACGCGCACACCGAGGCGCCCACAGTGGGCTCGGTGATTCTGGCCGCGGTTCTGCTGAAGCTCGGCACCTACGGCTTCGTGCGGATCGCGCTGCCGTTCCTGCCCGAGGGTGCTGCGGCGTGGGCGCCGTGGATCGGCCTGCTGGCGGTGATCGGCATCATCTATGGCGCTTTGGGCTGCCTGGCGCAGACCGATATGAAACGCCTCATCGCGTTCAGCTCGGTGGCACACATGGGCTTCGTGATGCTGGGCATTGCCACGCTGACCGACATTGGCATCAACGCTGCGGTGTTCGGCATGGTGGCCCACGGGATCATCACCGGGATGCTCTTCTTCGTGGCCGGTTCGGTCAAGGAGCGCTACCACACGCTCGAAATCGGCCGGCTGGGCGGCCTGCTCAAATCGGCGCCCCGCATGGGCTGGATTCTGGCCATCTCGGCGATGGCGTCGCTGGGCCTGCCCGGCTTGGCGGGGTTCTGGGGCGAGTTCCCGGTGATCTTGTCGGCCTACAACCCCGGCGCCGGACTTTCCGAAGAGATGTTCCGCACCTACATGGTGATCGCCGCCGTGGGCACGGTGTTTGCTGCGGGCTACCTGCTGTGGCTGTTCCAGCGCAGTGCGTTCGGCGAACCCAAGCCCGAGTGGGAGGGCCACACGATCGCAGACGTGAACCGCTACGAGTGGGCTGCGTGGATGCCGCTCATCATCGCGATGGTGCTCTTCGGCTGGGTCCCCGGGCTGATATTCGGCATGGTCGATGACGTGTCGACGGGCATCGCCGAGAGCATCAGCGCGGCTGTGGGGTCCCGATGACCGATGCCGGCCACCTGGTGACATCGCTGTCGATGCCGACGAAGGCTGACGGGAGCTAGCGATGGGCCCAGACGCGATGCTCGCGTTCGTGCGGCCGGAACTTGACTGGCACGCGCTCGCGCCCGAATTGACCCTGCTGGCGGTCGGCACGCTGGTGACCGTTGCCGACATTGCGCTCGACGACAAGGCCAAACGGATGATGCCGACGCTGGCCGGCATCGGCCTGCTGATCACGCTGGTCCCGATCCTGACATTGGCAGCCGACGGCGCCGAACGGTCCATGTTCGGCGGCGCCTACGTTGTCGACGACTTCTCGCTGGTGCTCAAGGCACTGTTCATTTTGGCGGGCTACGTGGTCGTGCTCATGTCGGTCGACTACGTGCGCGAGGGCGATTACTACGAGAACGAGTACTACACCTTGCTGCTGACATCGCTGCTGGGCATGGTGATGATGGCCAGCTCGCGCGACCTGGTGAGCGTGTTCGTCGCGCTGGAGCTGCTGTCGATCCCGGCGTACATGCTGGCCGCTTGGCGCAAGGGCGGGCCTCGTTCCAACGAGGCGGGTCTGAAGTACTACCTGATGGGGGTCTTCGCTTCGGCGGTGATGCTGTACGGCATGTCGTTGGTGTTCGGCGTGGCCGGCGACACCGATTTCGGGACGATCGCCGAGGCACTGCGGGGCGAAGGGTCGAGCCCGATCGTCATCGTGGCGGTCCTGTTCGTGCTGATCGGCTTCGCCTTCAAGGTGTCGGCGGTGCCGTTCCATACGTGGGCGCCCGACACCTACGAGGGTGCGCCGACGCCGGTGACTGCGTTCTTGTCGGTGGCGTCGAAGGCAGCCGGCATGGTGGCGCTGCTGAGCTTGGTGTTCGTGGCCTTCGAAGGGGCCGCCGACGTCGTGCAGCCGTTCTTCTGGGTGCTGGCCGTGGTGACGATGACCGTGGGCAACTTGATTGCGCTGCGCCAGACGAACATTGTGCGGATGCTGGCCTATTCGGGCGTGGCGCAGGGCGGCTTCATGCTGGTGCCGTTCGCTGTGGCGTTCGAGGGTGATGCTTGGACGGTCCCCGGCGTCGGGATCACCACGACGGTGCTGCCCAGTGCCTACGAGGCGGTGATCGTCTACGCCATCATCTACGCCTTCATGAACCTGGGGGCGTTCAGCGTGGTGCTGGCAGTGGCACGGCGGACCCGCTCGGGTGAAATCGGCAGCTACGCCGGATTGTTCAGGTATGCACCGGGCATGGCGGTGCTGATGACGGTGTTCTTGGCATCGTTGGCCGGCATCCCGCCTGCAGGCGGTTGGTTCGCCAAGTTCGTCATCTTCCGGACGCTGGCTGATGCGAGCACACCGGCAGGCTGGGTGCTTGCGGCAATTGTCGCCGTGAACGCGGTGATCGCGTTCGGCTACTACGCCCGAGTGCTGGTGCAGATGTGGTTCGAGCCAGTGCCCGAGACGGTGGCGCTCGGAGTGGATGCGAGCGGCGACGCCGACGACGAGCCGGCCGACGAGCCGGCCGAAGCCTCTGCGCACGACGATGGCGGATTCGTGGCCACCGAGACGCGCCAGCAGACAATGGTGGCGTTCACCCCGGGACCGATCCCTATGACCGGCGCGCTCGCAGCCGCACTGGCCATCACTGTGGTGGCCACGATGGCGCTCGGCGTCTTCCCCGGCCTCGTCAGCCACTTCGGCGATGTCGCATCGTTCTACTTGGGTGGCTGATCGCCTGGCGGAGTGGCCGCCCGCGATAAGTGAGCGAGTTGGTCTCCATTGAGTTCCAATGAAATTCATTGGAACTCATAGAACGGCAGCCGCTAGGACTGAGCCGTTCCAGCAACGCTCACTCAGCAGGGCGTCTGCGCGCAATACTGGAGGCAGTGTCCATGTCCGAAACCGCACTCATCAGCACGGTCGTCATCGTGCAGTTCACCGTCTTGGCCGGCCTCGTGCTCTATCTCGCTCAGCGCATCGAGGGTCGCATCGACCGTCTTGATGCCCGCATCGATCGCTTAGAGGCCCGATTTGACGCCAGGTTCGAGCGTCTGGAAGAACGGCTGCGGATGCTCGAACTGGGCCAAGCGAAACTGGTTGGGCGGCTGTTCGGAGACGATCCGAGCGAATTCGAGTCGGCTTCCGATGAGACAGCGGCATCGCTCGCAGGAGCGTCAGCAGCTACGGCGTAGTCCGTGGTCGCAACATGAGCGACGGTCTGGCGTCCATGAGGTTCGATGAGTACATGGACGAGGCGTTGTACGGACCGACGGGCTTCTACACGCGCGGCGGGCAGCCGGGTTTGCGGGGCGGCGACTTCGCGACGTCAGTCGAGCTGGGTTCGCTGTTTGGAAGATGCATCGCTGGTTACTTGGATCGCACTTGGCATGAGCTTGGTCGACCCGATCCGTTTACGGTCATCGAGGGCGGGGCGGGGCGGGGAAAGCTGTGTCTCGATGTGCTCGCCCACGTCGTCGAGTGCTATGACGCGCTTCGTTACGTGATGGTCGAGCGAGTGGCCCACCAGCGTGACGCGGCATCGGCAGCGGTCCGCGAACCGGAAGCTGGACATGATGCCGAGACCCTCGAGGACCCGAGCAACGCCGTACCGCCGCACCTACCCGTCCTAGCGGCGGCAGACCTGCCGACCGGGCCGCATGTCGGTGTGGTGCTCGCCAACGAACTGCTTGACAACCTGCCCTTGCGACTGCTGGAACGTTCGGCCACCGGCTGGCAGGAGGTCTATGTGACGTGGGCTGCCCCCGGCGCTGCTGCTCCCGATGCTGCGTCTGACGCTGGATTTGTCCACGCCGCCCCGGCGCTCAGTGTTGGGCCTCGGGTCGATGTCGCCTTGCGGGCGCCGACTGAAGCGGTTCAAGTGCTGCGAACGGCGCCTGCCGATGCGGCAGCAATGGCTGAAGCGCTGGCACCCGACGCCGAGCCAGGGGCACAAGTTCCATTGCAGTTGCGGGCCGCGGTATGGATGAGACGCGCTCTCGGCCTGCTCGGTCGTGGCCGCGTGCTGGTCTTCGACTACGGCGTCCGCGCCACCGCCGAGCTAGCGGCGCGTCAGCAGGCTGAATGGCTGCGGACGTATCGGTCCCAGCGCCGTGGGCACAATCCACTGTGCGCGCCAGGTTCCGCAGACATCACCTGCGAGGTGGCCTTCGACCAGTTGTCACCGGGCGCGGTACTGGTCTCCCAGGCTGACTGGCTCACTGCGGCCGGCATCGACGAGTTGACAGCAGACGCGAGGGCGCTGTGGCAGCGACATCGGTCGAGTCCGACTGCTGCGACGCTGGCCGCTCGGGCTCTGTTGGAGGAGGCTGCGGCATTGACCGACCCGGCCGGCATGGGCGCTTTCTGGGCTGCTGAGTGGCACGTGGCGCAGTAGCCGACGATTCAAAGACACATCATGTGAATTTGAATATTGGAAGTTGTATTGTGCAAAAGTCTAAATGTCTGAGTTTCCGAGCATGGAACAGCCGCCGCCGAGCTTCATGCATCGTTCGTGGGCCAGCATGAGACGGTACTGGAGCCGTTTCTGGGAATCGGGCCTCTGGGGTGCCCTTCAGAGAATCGAGACCATTGCCTTCATCATCCTCTTGGCAGTGATCATCTGGCGGGTTGCGACTGGCTGAATCCTGGCTCGTCGGATGGCCTTCATGTGTGTCGCCCATACAGCACCGGTGAGAGCCGTGACCAGGAGGTCGGCTTGCGACGCGAGACGCACGGTGGCGGCGATGTCCGTCGCCGATGGTCGTGGGCCGTCACCCAACTGCGGCCGGTCTTCGTGGCGTGCGCCGTAGCGGAGCGGGCCGCCGAGTTCGCGTCCGATGGCGGCCGCAACGGCCGCTTCGGCGACCCCAGCGTTGGGGGAAGGGTGCGCCGGCGCGTCCCGACGCACCGCTTGCCAGATGGCACGCGCCCGGCGCGGACGCAACGCTGCGACGAGCACTGCGAACAGCCGCGCCGGCACGTAGTTCGCCACGTCATCGGTTCGAGCGGCAGCCCAGCCGAAGTGCCGGTACCGCTCATCGAGCCGCCCGACCATGGCATCCATCGTGTTGACCGCCCGGTAAGCCGTCGCACCCGGAGCTCCCGCCACGAAGGCCCAGAACACCGGCGCCACCACAGCGTCGACGCTGTTCTCGGCGACTGACTCGATGACCGCAGCAGCGATGCCGGACTCGTCGAGTTCGCTGGGATCGCGGCCCACCAACGCGGGAAGCTCAGCTCGAGCTGACTCCATCTCACCTGCCGCCAGCTGATCAGCAATTCGCAGCGCGACCGAACGCAGCTCTCGACCGGCGGCGGTCAGTGCAACAGCGCAAGCGGTCGACCTCACGAGGGCGCCGACGATCGCTCCGACGGTCACACCAGTCGCTGCGTAGGCGACGCCGGCTGAGCGTCGATCAGTCCAGATGCGCTGCTCGAGCTTGGTCATCAATGAACCGAACCAACCCACCGGATGAACGCTTGGGGGAGGTTCCCCCCCGATCCGATCGCCCAGCAGTCCCAGCGCCGCGGCGCCACAGCGCTGCGCCATCTGGCTCATCGCGATCCTGATGCACTGAGGCGATGATGGGGACTACTGCATCGAGGTCTGCGTGTTCGAATCCGTCGAGCGGTGCGTCGCATCACGGGATGATGCCCTACGCGGTAAGCAAGGCGGCGGGGATCACACCGATGCCATCACGGCGGCGGTAGGCCTCCGTGCCGGTCGTGACGACGGCTGCGTCGAGCAGTTCGTCTCCGAGCCGATCCGAGAGCCATGCCAAGTGTCGGACGTCACGGTCTCTTGCCGTTGCGGACAGCTTGACTTCGAGCGCCACGACTCGCCCGTCGCTCCGCTCGATGATCAGGTCGATCTCGTGCTCGCCGCCGTGAGTTCGCAGATGGGATGCGCGAGCCCGGTTCGCCTGCGCGTACACCCGCACCGATAGAGCTACCAGCGACTCGAACATCGCGCCGAGCAGGGAGCCGTCGCGGGGCATCGGATGATCGGTTGCGCGTCCCTCGAGCAGCGCTGTGTCGTCGAGGCCGAGGCAGCGAAGCGCGAGGGCGGGGTCCGCCAGATGGTGTTTGGGTGCTGCGGCGAGGCGCCGCAGCCGATTTCGGGTCGGCAGCCACGCCGGCAGTGATTCGATCAGCCAGAGATGCTCGACCGCTCGTTGATAGGCGGCTGCTGTCGGCTGCGACGGTGGCTCTGCCGACCCGGCGGCTGCTGCCTTGCGGACGACCGTGAGTGACGCCGCAGTCGCCGTGGCGGCGGCGTAGGCCGTAAGCCAGCGTCGCAGCGCTTGCCGGTCGCGGACGCCCGAGCCAGATTCGCCGAGGTCGTAGTCGACGGCCCGGTCAAGGTAACCGTCGAGCAGATCGGTGCGCAGCACCCGGTCGAGTGGTCGGATTCCGGGGAATCCGGAACGCGCGATCTCGTGCGCGTAGTCGGCCAATGTCGCCGCCGATCCGCCCTCGAGCGGAGGCCGACGGCCTGACAGCAGATCGCTCAGGCTCACTGTCGGTGCCGCCAGCCCGCGCTCGGCCAGCGCCAGCGGATGCATCCGTAGCGTCACGATGCGCCCAGCGCCCGAGTGGGTCGGCCGTTCGCTCGGTGTCGCCGAGCCGGTCAGCAAGAAGCTCGACCGCTTCGTGCGGTCGTCGACGTGGCGCCGGACTAAGTCCCATGACGCCGGGTAGCGCTGCCACTCGTCGATGAGCACCGGGGGTTCGCCCTTTGTCAGGCGCGACGGGTCTCCGAACACGAGTTCCAACTGCTCCTCGTCGTCGAGGCGATGAACTGTGCGTGCGCGACGCAGTGCCGTCTCGGTCTTGCCCACTGCGCGCGGCCCCTCCAGCGCGATTGCGGGCAGGCCTGCCAGCATCTCGTCGAGCCGCCGGTCGACGATGCGCGGAATGTACCCAGCTTCGCCAGCACCGTTCATGAAGAGCAAGTTTATGATTTCGACGGCCTGTAGTTGCTCATTTCGACGCCTCAAACTTCACATTCTCGACGCCTCGGGCCTGTCGCACGCTTCCATTGCCTTCATCATCCTCTTGGCAGCAATCATCTGGCGGGTGGCAACTACTCTGCGAATCTGGCTGAGCAGGCTCGGGTCCCGCAATCGATGCCGATCCGATCTGCACACGGACACCACCAGCACGACGAGACAGGGGTACCGATGACGAGCGAGACATCTGGCGCATCGACCGAGGCGACGATCGAGGACTACTACGTCGAGGACCGCGTCTTTGAGCCCGCCGACGAGTTCCGCTCCGCAGCGCTCACCGCAGACCGGTCGCTGTATGAGGAAGCAGCCGCCGACCGGCTCGCGTTCTGGGCCCGCCAGGCCCGTGAGCACGTGAGCTGGTTCACCGACTTCCACACGGTGCTCGAGTGGGACCTGCCCTTCGCCAAGTGGTTCTTGGGCGGCACGCTGAATGTGTCGTACAACTGCATCGACCGTCACGTCGAGGCCGGCCTCGGCGACAAGGTGGCCTACTGGTGGGAAGGCGAGCCCGGCGACACCCGCACCATCACCTACGCCGATCTGCTCAGCGAAGTGTGCAAGTTCGCCAACGTGCTGAAGGGCTTGGGCGTGGAGCGGGGCGACCGGGTGTGTATCTACATGCCGATGATCCCCGAGCTGCCGGTGGCGATGCTGGCATGTGCCCGCATCGGCGCCGCCCACTCAGTGGTGTTCGGCGGGTTCTCGGCTGACTCGCTGTCGGACCGCATCGACGACGCGTCGGCGAAGCTGCTCATCACCGCCGACGGCGGCTACCGGCGCGGCGATCCCTTCGGGCTGAAGGACACCGCCGACGCCTCGGTGGCGGCGACGTCAACGATCGAGAACGTCGTCGTGGTGCGCCGCACCGGCCAGGACGTCTCGTGGAATGACAGCGTCGATCACTGGTACCACGACCTGATGGACGGGGTCTCCGCCGACTGCCCGCCCGAGCCCATGGATTCGGAGGATTTGCTGTACCTGCTGTACACCTCGGGCACGACGGCCAAGCCGAAGGGCATCATGCACACCACCGGGGGCTATCTCACCCAGGTGGCGTTCACCCATCGCTACGTGTTCGACCTGAAGCCTGACGTCGACGTCTTCTGGTGCGCAGCCGACATCGGCTGGGTGACCGGCCACAGCTACATCGTGTACGGACCGCTGGCGAACGGAGCGTCGTCGGTGATGTACGAGGGCACGCCCGACACCCCGCGCCCAGAGTTCCGCGACGGCGACCGGGCATCGTGGCCCAAGGATCGGCTGTGGGACATCCTCGAGCGCTACGGCGTGACCCAGCTCTACACCGCACCCACGGCTATCCGCACGTTCATGAAGTGGGGCGCGTCCGAGGTGGAGCGGCACGACCTGTCCAGCCTGCGCGTGCTGGGCACCGTCGGCGAGCCCATCAATCCCGAAGCCTGGATGTGGTACCACACCCACATCGGCGGCGGTACCTGCCCGATCGTCGACACCTGGTGGCAAACCGAGACCGGCGGCCACATGATCACGCCGCTGCCGGGAGTCACGACGACCAAGCCAGGCTCGGCAACCCACGCGCTGCCGGGCATCTCAGTGGAGCTGGTGGACGACGCCGGCAACCAGGTCGAACGCGGCGGCGGCTACCTGACCATCACCGAGCCGTGGCCGTCGATGCTGCGGGGCATCTGGGGCGATCCCGAGCGCTACAGCGAGACCTACTGGAGCACGTATGAAGGCCGCTACTTCGCGGGCGATGGCGCGAAACTCGACGACGACGGCTACCTGTGGCTGCTCGGCCGTGTCGACGACGTAATGAACGTGTCCGGCCACCGCATCTCGACGACCGAGGTCGAGTCGGCACTGGTCGACCACCCTTCCGTTGCGGAAGCAGCAGTGGTGGGCGCGACCGATGACACGACTGGCCAGGCAATCGTGGGCTACGTGATCTTGCGAGGCGGCCACAACGCCACCGATGAGCTGCGCGAGGAAGTGCGCCAGCACGTTTCCACCAAGCTGGGTGCGATCGCGCGGCCCAGGGCCGTGGTGCTGGTGCCGGACTTGCCAAAGACCCGTTCGGGCAAGATCATGCGCCGCTTGCTGCGCGACGTCGCCGAAGGCCGCCAGCTCGGCGACACCACCACCCTCGCCGACGCCGGCGTGGTGGACGAGATCCGCACCCGCGCCGCTGAAGCCCCGAGCGAGGACTGAGCCGCGTCATATCGACCTTCCAGTGCCGCCGAACTCCCAGGCGCTCCCGTCCCGACGCCGGTACTGGAGCCTGCCGAGGCGGACCGCGACGCGCGCTTGGCGGATCGACGCCGTGCGTCTGCGGCCCCAGGCATCCGGTGAGCCCGCAGTGACCGAGCAGGACGACTGGCCGTCGTACTGGTGGTGGCGGGCCGGAGCGGTGCCGCCCGGCGACTGCGTGATCGTTGACATCGACGGCGTGCTCGCTGACGCTGCCCACCGCCAGCATCATCTCGACGGCCCGTGGCGCGACTGGGATTCCTTCTTTGCCGGTGTCGGCGACGACGATGTGCTCGAAGAGGTCGCCGAGCTGCTGGTGCTGCTTGCACCCGAGCTGGTGGTGGTTGCGCTCACGTCGCGCCCGACGTGGGTGTCCGACGCCACGCTCACCTGGCTCGTTCAGCACAAGGTCCGCTGGGACCTGCTCATCATGCGACCGATGGGCGACTTCCGCCCCTCGCCGATGTTCAAGGGCGAGCAGACCGCGGCGCTCCAAGAGCAGGGGTATCTCCCTCGCCTCGCCATCGACGACGACATGCGCAACGTCCGCATGTACCGAGACCTCGATCTGCCCACCGTCTACATCGACAGCGGCTACCACCCCCACTGATCCCACCGTCTGCGGAAAATGCCTCGCAGTCGCCGAGTTGGGGCGCGATACCCTGCCGCTACGGGCGGCCTTGGCGGTACGAGATGCCTGACGGATCCACACCTAACAGCATGCACCTGCCGTCGTTGTCGATCCGTGGCTTTCGCGGCATCAATCGGCTGGACGTCGAACGCCTCGGCCGTGTCACGCTGCTGGCAGGCCGCAATGGTGTCGGCAAGACCACGGTCCTCGAAGCAGTCGAGTTGCTGGCGGCGCGCGGCGACCCGCCGGTGCTGGCCGACATCGTGCTGCGTCACGAGGAACATCGTCTGTTCACTGACAGTCACGGCGAGGCGCGAGAACTCCCCGAGTACGAGTCGCTCTTCTACGGTCGTGAGCCCAAACTCGGCACTGAATTCACTGTCGCGCAATGCCAGGACGGAGCGCTGCTGGGTGTCGAGTACGTGCTGCCATTCCGGCCTCGCGAATGGAGGGCATTCACCGCGCCCGACGGCACTCCGTTTCAGCCCGGTGCGTTTCTTCCGGTTGGTCCCGAACTCAAGATCTCCTTCGATGGGAGAACGCGCCACCAGCCGCTGTTCGGAGGTGTGGTAGGCGAGAGTCCGATCGTGCGGGAGCGACCGTGGCCGATGACCAGCTTCGCCGACGCGCCAGCCGGATGCGATCAAGCGGACTGGCCCGATTCACTGCGCTGTAGCCGCCTTGGTCCCGACGTACCCGACAGTTCGACGCTCGCAGACCAGTGGGATGACGTTGCGCTGACTCCCGGTGAAGCGCAAGCCAACTCGGCATTGCAGTTGGCAACTGGCACCGATGTGGAGGGCGTCGCGGCCGTCGGCAGGCGAGACCAATCGCGCCAACGTCGTATCATGATCAAGCTGGATCGTGCTGATCGGGTGCCCCTGCGCAGCATGGGCGACGGTGCGGTTCGGATTTTCGGGATGTCGACGTGCTTTGTTGGCGCTGCCGACGGCTTCCTCCTGATCGACGAGGCCGAGAATGGCATCCATCACACACTGCAGCGCGAGTACTGGGAGATGGTGCTGTGCGCGGCCCGCGAATACAACGTGCAAGTTCTGGCAACCACTCACAGCTGGGATTGTGTTGCTGGCTTCGCCCAGGCTGCCTACGACGACGAAGAATCTGAGGGCTTGGCCGTTCGGCTCGAAACGGACGATGACAAGGGCGGTGTGCGCGCCGTTGAATACACCGAACGGATGCTGAAGGTTGCCGCTGAACAAGGCATCGAAGTTCGGTAGCTCGCAGAGATGGCTGTACCGAGCGGTGTCCCAGAAAAGCTGCTGCTCGTCGAAGGTGGCGACGACGAGAGTGTCATTTGGCATCTGAACGACCGGTCCGGTCGCGATGTTGCATTTGAGATCACCAAGAAGAACAGTGTCGAGAGTGTCTTGGACAGCCTCGCGACCGAGGCTGTAGCGGAAGGTCGAACTTCGCTTGGCGTCGTCGTCGATGCGGATTCAGGAATCGTGAGTCGTTGGCAGAGCATTGGTAACTGCCTGAGCGACGCCAAGATTCTGCTCCCTGAAGGGCCAGATCCGGCAGGAACGGTCGTGATGCCGCGTCAGCCTGAACACCCGAGAGTCGGCGTTTGGCTGATGCCTGACAACACGAGTCCCGGAGAACTTGAAGACTTCGTGAGTGAACTGATCCCCCCAGGCGACGGAGTCTGGCCTCACGCCCAGAACTACGTCGCGCAGGTTCCCGAGGCTGACCGTCCTCCAAAGCCGTCAAAGGCTGAGGTGCATGCTTGGCTTGCGGTGCGTGCAGAGGGCAGACGCATGGGGACATCGATTCGGGCGGGTGTATTCGATCTCCAGCGGCCTGCAGCTCGGACATTTCTCACGTGGCTGGGGCAAGTCTTCGGTTGACGGTCTCGACACCGCAATCGACGTCAGTTCGACGGAATCGGGCGCGGTCGCTGAACCTGACAGCATGAGCGCGTGAAATCAGCATTGGTGATCGGCGGCACGGGGCCGACAGGGCCCGGTGTGGTGAACGGGCTGGTCGAGCGGGGTTACGACGTATCGATCCTGCACACGGGCCGCCATGAGGTGGACACGATCCCCGACAGCGTCCCCCACATCCACACCAACCCGTGCCGAAGACGCCATCATCAACGCCTACCGGTCCTCGATCGGCCGCACAGCAGAGCTGGCTGCCGCCTACGACCCCGACTTCCGCGGCCGCTACAGCCCCGGCTCAGACGACTGGCGCCTCGTCGACGCGAAGAACTGAGCACGCAGCGCGCAGTCAGAACCTCACGGACAGCCTCGCCAGCGCCGTTGCGTCGCCGCCGGATCGACCGACCCGCGCCTGAGCGGCGGATCGCCTTCATTAGCCTGAGTCGCGACCGCAGGGCGTCTGGTACGCGACGTCGAAAACGAGGTACTACACAACGTGCGCAACACGGCCAAGACCACCGTTCTCCTGGCTGGACTCGCCGGCTTGATCCTGTGGATCGGCAGCTTCTGGGGCCAAGGCGGCCTGGTGATCGCCGTCATCATCGCCTTGGTCATGGTGGGCGGCAGCTACTGGTTCAGCGACAAGCTGGCGATCCGCTCCGCCCGAGCCCAAGAGGTCGAGCCCCATCAGCTCCCTGAGTACTGGCGGATCATGGGTGAGCTCACCACGCTGTCGGACATGCCGATGCCTCGGCTCTATGTCTCGCCCGACCCGCAGCCCAACGCCTTCGCCACCGGCCGCAATCCCCGCAACGCAGCGGTGTGCGTCACCGAAGGGCTCATCCGCCACCTGAGCTGGTACGAGATCCGCGGCGTGCTGGCCCACGAGATGGCGCACATCCGCAACCGTGACATCCTCATCGGCTCGGTGGCAGCAGCAGTGGCCACAGCGATCACGTTTGCCGCCCGCATGGCCCAATTCGCGCTGATTTTCGGGGGCGGCGGTCGCGACAACGATCGCAACCCATTCGGCGAGATCCTGCTGATCATCTTGGCGCCGATTGCCGCGATGCTGCTGCAGATGGCCATCAGCCGCAGCCGCGAGTACCAGGCCGATCGCACTGCCGCTCGGATGATCAGCGACGGCGAGCCGCTCGCCCAAGCGCTCGAGAAGCTGGATGTGGCCTCCAAGACCGTGCCCAGCCTGGCCGACCCGAATCAGGCCCAGATGTACATCGCCAACCCGCTGGCCAGCCGCCGGATGGGCTTCAAGGGGCTGTTCACCACACACCCGCCGATGGAGGAGCGCATCCGCCGCCTGCGTGACGGCTCCTGGCAGGAAGCGATCTAGCCAGACGCCCCGCGCAGCCCGGCAGCCCAGCCCGGTCGAGACATCGGGCTCCGGCCAGGCAACCGCCGAGGGTTGGGCTCAGTCCCGGAAGTTCTCGAACTGCAAGGGCACGTCGAAATCGCCTGCTTTGAGCTCGGTGATCACGGTCTGCAAGTCGTCGCGTTTCTTCGACATCACTCGCAGCTGGTCGCCCTGAGTCTGCGACTGCACGCCCTTGATGCCGAGTCCCTTGATGAATTTGTTCAGCTCGCGGGCGCGGTCCGATGAGATGCCGGCTTGCAGTGAGGCTGCTTGGCGGACCGTGCCGCCAGAGGCCTCCTCGACATTGCCGTAGTGGACGGCCTTCAGGCTGACCTGGCGCCGCACCAGCTTCTCTTCGAGCACATGGCGCATTGCTGTGAGGCGATCCTCGGTGCTCGACCGCATGTTGATGGCATCGTCACCGAGTTCCACGGCACTGCCAGTGTTGCGGAAGTCGTACCGGTTGGCGATCTCGCGAGACGCCTGATCCACCGCATTGCGGATCTCCTGCATGTCCACTTTGGAAACGACGTCGAATGAAGCCATGACCGCAAGCTAGCGAGGCGAATCAGGCCCCGGACTCTGGCACTTGCGCTGCATTCGACCATGCTGTCGGCGCCACGTGCGACGGTAGCCTGCCCACCTCTGGGGTCGGTGCCCGAGCGGACGCTGTGTGTGTTGTCTTTGTCCGCTCGGTTTCGTTGCGGGAGTTCCGCGACGCCTTAGGCTTCGGTGCTCATCTGGGGTCGGTGCCCGAGCGGACAAAGGGAGCGGGCTGTAAACCCGTCGGCTTCGCCTACGGAGGTTCGAATCCTCCCCGGCCCACCAGCGCGAATCAGCGGCCGGCGCTGTAGCCGCCGTCGATGGGGTACAGGCTGCCGGTGATGTAGCTGGCGTCGTCGGAAGCCAGGAACGCCACCAATGCCGCAACCTCGTGAGGCTCGCCGTAGCGCTGTACCGGCAAGCGCTCGGCCATTGCCTTGCGGATGTCGTCGGCATCGTCGCCGCCGATGAAGGTTTCCAGCGAGCGCATCATGCGTGTCTCGATCGGCGCCGGGCACACAGCGTTCACCCGCACTCCCGACGTGGCCAGCTCGAGCGCGGCCGACTTGGTGAGCCCGGCCACGGCGTGCTTGCTCGCCGAGTACGGAGAGATGCCCCGCGAGCCGAACAGGCCTGCCACCGATGCAGTGTTGACGATCGAGCCGCCGCCGCTCGCGATCATCGCCGGGGCGGCGTATTTGATGCCCAGCCAGACGCCGCGCACGTTGACCGCCATGACTTGGTCGAACGAGTCTTCGGTGTATTCGATCATCGGGGCGTAGGTGCCCTCGATGCCGGCGTTGTTGAACAGGACGTCGACTTGACCGAAGTTGTCGAGCGTCGCCTGCACGTAGCCGGCCACCTCGTCGGATCTGGTCACATCAGCGCCGACCGCCAGCGCCGTGCCGCCCTGCGCTTCCACCGCCGCCACGGCAGCGCCCAGGTCGGTCGTCGCAAGGTCGACGGCCACCACCGACGCCCCCTCAGATGCGAACCGCTCGCACGCCGCCAACCCGATCCCGCCGGCCGCGCCCGTCACGATCACCACCCGTCCCGTGAACCTGCTCATCTACCTGCTCCCCGCCGTCGATTCAAGAACCGCGCCGACCGTACTGCCAGCACGGTCGATCTCGCCGACCCATTGACGCTCGGCGAACTTCTTTCCGGTTTTGGAGTCGGCGCAGGTGGACTCCCGCCAGTTCGACTTCATGAACGTGGACAGCAACCCCAAGTGCGTGGAGACGCAACGAGCAGCGCCCGCGGCGGGAGCGGGCCAATCTGGCGCGCTGTGTCGCGTGGGGTGCTCACTCGTCGGTCTTGCTGTGACACCCTCTTTGTACGGTTGTTCTCATGCTGAGAGAAGCAACAGGCGAGGCCGGGCAAGCCAGCGGCAAAATGGCCCACGCCAACGGTGCCGCCAGCGCTGCACTCAAGTCCAGCCGAGCTAAAGCAGCCGACGGCCTCGATCCCGACAGCCCGGCCGGCCCCGACGCGTCGTGCGGGCAGTCCGGTCGCCAGCTTTGCTGTCACACCCATTCCGTACAGTCGTTCCCATGCTGAGAGACGCAGAGAGAGGGGCCAAGCAGGCCCGCGGCAACCCAGCCGATGCCAGCCGCGACACAGCCCACGCCAACGGCACCGCCGCCGACGCGAGCGGCGCTCCCGAGCCCGCCAGCGCCGACGCTGCGGGCGCGGGTCTTGCTGGTTCGGTCGGGTGCGGTGCGTCGCGGGGCGTGCACGGTCTTCGGCGGTTGGATGCCGCAGAGCTCGCTGGGCTTTGCCGCGGTGAGCTCGAAGCCGTGCTGGGCGACATCGAGCGGGTCGCGAACCGGCTGGCCGGCTACCGCGCCGAGGTGCTCGGAGCGCTCGACGCGTTGAACGTCTCAAGCGGGGGACCCGATGGCGGTGTGCATCAGACGCTGCGCGACGCGGCGGGGGTGTCGGGGCGCGATGCGCGTCGCATGGCCCGCATCGCGGCCAAGGCCCGCGAGCACGACGAGGTGCTGGTGGCGATGTCCGTTGGAGACATCACGCCCGATCAGGCCGAGGCGCTGTGCGACGCCCGGGTGCCTGCGGCAGTGCGCTCCGATCTGGTTGGCGCCGCGGCCGGCGAGGACGCCGACGCCACGCGACGCCGTATTCGCCGAGCCGAGGCCGACCACAGCGTCGAGACGTCGATGGAGCGTTTCGAGCGGCAGCGCAAGGCTCGTGGGGCGGGATGGCAGCGAGACCACGACGGGATGCTGCGGCTGTGGGCGAAGTTTGATCCTGCCGCGGGCGCCCAGATCGAGGCTGCACTCGAAATGCTGCGTCGCGAGTACTGGGTTGATGACAAGCAGGTCCCCAGCGAGCGCCGCACTCCCGCTCAGCGAGACGCTGACGTGCTCGCCTATGTGCTCGCAGGCATCACGGCCACCGACGCGGACGCTGCTGCAGTCGAGCGACTGCGAGCCCGCGCCCAGTGGCCCGGCGGCGAGTGCTGTGACCGGCCCGCCGGCGGAGACGAGGTGAGCCTTGAGCCGCGGCTGCCCCCCGCACAGGTCAGCATCCTCATCGGCCTCGACGCTCTGCGGGGCCACACCGACGAGGTGGGCCTCACCGACGCCGGCACCGAACTGCCGCCCGAGATCGTGCGCAAGCTGGCATGCGACGCCGAGATCATCCCGGTCATCTTGGGAGGTCCCGGCGGATCAGCCGACGTCGGCCGCTCCCGCCGCACCGTGCCACGACGGCTGCGACGCCTGCTCATTGCACGTGACCGGCACTGCCGCTGGCCCGGCTGCCACGCACCGCCGTCGCGCTGCGACGCCCACCACATCTGGCACTGGTCCAACGGCGGCCCCACCAACTTGGACAACTTGGTGCTGCTGTGTCACCGGCACCATCACCACCTCCACGAGCACGGATACGAGATGGTCCCCCAGCCCGACGGCACCTGGACTGTCACCGAAGAAACCGAACCAGACCCAACCCTCCATCGAGGCCCGGCACAAGCCCGAGCCCCTTGATCAACGAGTTCCGCGGCCTAGCCAACTGCCCGCTGCCCCGGTGGTTCGCAGTTGGCTCGGCCGAGGCGCGCTTGGCGACGTGGCGGTTGAGTTTGTTCTCGCTCGCATCGGGGCGTGGGCCCGCCGGCCCGACTTCCCGACTTCCCGCCGGCAGCGTGGCCCGTGCGCACCGGGATCGGGCTTCCACAGCCTCACGCCCGCCGACGAATGACACACCGCTGCAGACGGGCAGAGCGCTAGTCGGCGTGGCGGCTGAGGATCATTCGGGTGGGGGAGTAGACCATCACGAGGTTGCCGTGCTGGTTGAAGACCTCATTGCGGGTCGTCACGATGCCGCGGTCACCCCGTGAGGTGAGCCGAGCGGCGGTGACCTCGGCGACGACCTGCAGGGTGTCGCCGACGAAGGTGGGCCCCTTCACCTCGACGGTCGCGCCGAGGTAGGCGATGCCGGTACCGGCAATGGCGCCGCCGCTGATGACGAGGCCTTCGGCCAGCGACATCACCAGGCTGCCGGGGACCAACCGCCCGCTGTAACCGGCGCGCTCTGAGGCGGTGGCATCCAGGAACAAACCCTCGCCGAACCCGAACTGGGTGGCGTACACCACCAGATCGGTCTCGGTGATCGTTCGCCGACTTGTGCTCCAGCGCTTGCCGATCGGATGCTCGTCGAACGTCCAGCCCCGGTGCGGCCGGGGCGGCAACCCCTCGATGGCTCCCGAATCGCTGCCGTTGCTTTGATCGTCGCTCATGTCGCCTCCCAGCTCTGAGTCTGGCAGCGCAGTGTCCGCCGATGCAGTGCCTGGCGGCGCTGGGTCTGGCAATCGTCTGGCAATGAAGTGCATCCATCGTGTTGACTTGACCGTGTTGGCTTGACGTTCGCGACAGGGGACGACGATGAGCTACACGATTCTGGATCGACCAGCACACGATCTCGTCGACGACGACACGATCGAGCGATTCCGCGCTGATGGGGTGGTAGCGCTGCGCAACGTGGTCGACGCCGGGTGGGTGGAACGGCTGCGCGGAGGCGTAGCCGACGAGATGGCCAACCCCAGTCCCACGGCGCACAACTACTCATCCACCGGGTTCTTCGGCTCGCTGGATCTGTGGCGGTTTCACTCCTTGTTCGAAGAATTCGTCACCCAGTCCCGGCTCGGCGAGATGGCAGCCGCCATGTTCGGCTCGCCCGTTGTGCGCATGTACTACGACCAGCTCTTCGTCAAGGAACCTGGTTCCAGCCAACCGGTGCCGTGGCACAACGACCAGCCGTACTGGCCGATTTCGGGCCGGCAGGTGATGTCGTTCTGGATTGCACTCGACACCGTCGATGCCTCCAACGGCCGGGTCGAGTACGTCAGGGGCTCGCATGCTTGGGACCGCTGGTTCCAGCCGCGCACGTTCGCTCCAACGAAGGCCCACGACTACGAGCGCAATCCCGACTACGAACTCATGCCCGACATCGAGGCCGACCGGGACAGCTACGACATCATCTCGTTCGATCTCGAACCCGGCGACGCAGTCGCCTTCTGGGCGATGATCCTGCACGGCTCGCAGGGCAACTCGAACCAGGGCCGAGCGCGGCGGGGCTATGCCGCCCGCTACATCGGCACCGACGTCCGTTACGACCCTCGCATCGGCACTGCCCAGGTGCTGCACGTGGACGGGCTCGAGGCGGGCTCGGTTATGGAGCTCGACCGCTACCCGGTGGTCTGGCCCCGATCAGGCTGAGCCGCGTCGCAATCAGGCCTTCGACACTTTCTGCACTGCAACAGGAGACCGCATGCATCTTCACGCGAGCACCGAACAGATCGACACCATCGCCGAGGGCGACCCCGCCGAACCGGTGGTGATGATCAACTTGCTGAAGTACCGCGACGCGGCCGAGTCGGGCTACGGCGTCGACGGCATGTCGGGCGAAGCCGCGTACCGGGAGTACGGCCGGCGCTTCGCCGAACTGCATCCGAGATTTGGCGGTGAGCCCATCTGGATGGGACGTGCGGGCAAGATCGCCATTGGCCCCGACGACGAGGATTGGGACATCGCGATTCTGGTGCGCTATCCCACCCGGGCCCAGTTCGTCGGCATGTTCCGCGATCCCGACTACCTCGCCATTGCGCCCATCCGGGCGGCGGCGCTCGAGGACTCGCGCATCATCGAGACCACCCAGCTCTTGCCCAAAAACTGAGCCGGTTCGGCCCAGGCGCTGAACGAGGGGACGCGCGGGTGGGTGAACCCTCCCGCTGTCGCGCCAGTTGTTTCCCGCTCTAGTTCGCTGCGCTCACGGGCCGCTCGGGCCACTGCTGCGCCTCTAGCAGGATGCTGAAATATGCAGGTTTGGCCGGAAGTGCACTCCCCTGACCTGCGGGTTCGCGTTCGGCAACCACCCGAAATTGACTTTTTCAGCATCCTGCTAGGTGTTGTTGTGAGCGCCGATCGAGCCGCTGATCATCGACCGGCCCAGCAGCATCAGCCACAGCACGGCGACCAGGCCGCCGATGCCGGTGATGACGTCCCAGCCCTCGAAGTCGACGATCGCCGCAATGATCCAGAACAGCACCGTCCACACGATGCCCACGGCGGCCGTGAAGAGCGCAGCGCTGCGGTGGAAGCCCTTGGGCAGGATCGGTATCAAGCCAAGGGCCATCGACGCGGCGCCCAACATCACCAGCGGGATTGCCATGAAGGCGAACCCCACCTTGACTGAGTGCATCGCAAGAGCGACTTGCATGACGGCGTCAGACCCCGCCGCGGCACCGGCGCCGAGGCCGTCGTCGATCGCGACGACCATCATCATGTCGAGGCCCTCGCCGAGCACTGCAATGCCGGAGCCGATGCCCGCCATCATCAGGCCATAGCGCGTACCGGTGCAGTCGAGCCCTTCCTCGTGCGCGGTGTTCCACACCACCATGAGGCCGGCGATGATGGTCACCGCGGCGATGGCGATGAAGATGGAAGTCAGGTGGCTCAGCCAAGCGAGATCGGCCATCGCATCGATCCGGCCGACGAAATCCACCCGATCTGCGCTCCGGACGATGACGCCGCCGGGCTCGATGACTCCCATCATCAGCGCGAGCAAGCCGCCGTACAGCAGCGCGAAGCCGCCACGCTGCCGTCGGGTGTAGCTGTTGATCTTCTCGAGCACCATTGACATGTCCGCTGCCCCCCTACGGCCACTCATTCGGGCCTGAGGCCGAGATTAGTTCGGGCGTGACGGCACAAATCGGACTGCGGAGCGTCGGCCGAGCGTCAGCTGCGCCGCTGCAGAACATCGGTCACAATGACGGCATGGATGACGAAGCGACGAGCGGCGCGTTGACGGCTTCGGACGGAGCCTTGGTGGCGAGTCACGCAGGCGGCGGCTACGAGATGATGCAGCCGATCATCGGCAGGGTTGCCGTGGCAGCCCCGCCGCCCGACATCTGGGCCGCCATCAGCCCGCCCGGCAACCTCGGCAACATCCACCCGTTCTGCGAACGCAACGAGATCAACGTGTGGGACGGCGCCGCCAGCCGCGACCACGTCTATTACTACAGCGGCGTCCACTACCAGCGAGAATTCGCCGACTGGTTCGACGGCGTCGGTTACGACTTGCTGCTCGGCCCGCCGCAGGCCCCTACGGCGCTCGTGCGCTGGCGCATCTCAGAGGCCGAGACCGGCAGCGACTTCACCATCAAGGTGGTGGCGCTGCTGCGCGACGACGTGCCGGCTGCCGAGCGGGAGCACTACGCCGAGCACATGATCCGCCGGCCGCTGCCGTCATATCTCGATTCGGTCGTGCGGGGCACCGCCTACTTCGCTGAAACCGGCAAGCCCGTCGCGAAGAATCAGTTCGGGACGCACCCCATTTACTCGCCGAACGACTGAGCAGGCCGTCGCACTCGCCGCCGGTCGGCTCACTTCGGCTCAGGCAGTTTCAGCAAGATCCGAGCCACCGTTCGAGCCGCATCCAGTGTCGGCACGAATCGGTTTCTCGGCACTTTCTGGAGTGCGTTCAGTGCGCGCAGGCTGCTCGCCGGCGGACCGCTGAGTCCCATCACGATGACTTCGGTCTTGGCCTCCACTGCCGTGTCTATGAGGTACTCCACCAGCATTGCCGCGCTGTCGTCGATGTACACCGTGTCGGTGAAGTCGATAATGACGATTTCGTGTTCGGCGATGTCCGCGCCCAGGATGTCGATGAGGCTCTTCGACGACGCAACCGTAAACGTGCCTCGAAGCGCGACCAGCCCGACCCGTGCTGAGAATTCGCCTGGCGTGGCCTCGTCTGCCTCGTTGGCATCTTCGCCCAGGAAGCTCACGTCGAGCAGTGGCACCGAGACGACGCTGTCGAGCTGGAGCCGTTCGAATTGGCGGGCGGCAGACATCGCCGCCACGATGAGCCCGATCGCCACAGCAGTGATCAGGTTGAGCACCACCGTCAGCACCATGGTGATGCCCATGATCATCAGGTGCTCGCGCTGCACGTGGTGCATGCGTTTAAGGAACCGCCAGTCCACGATGTCCCAGCCGACCTTCAGCAAGATGCCGGCGAGCGCGGCGAGCGGCACCGACTCGACATAGCGTCCCGCTCCCAGCACGACGGCCAGCAGCACGATGGCACGCAGCGCGCCCGAAACTCGGGTGCTGCCGCCGGCCCGGATGTTCACCACGGTTCCCACGGTGGCCCCGGCCCCGGGCAAACCCCCGACCAGGCCCGCAGCGATATTGCCCAAGCCCTGTCCGATGAGCTCTTGGTTGGCGTTGTGCCGCGTGCGCGTCATCGAGTCGGCGATCAGCGACGTCAGCAGGCTGTCGACGGCGCCCAGCAGTGCGAGCGTGACGGCGGGCTGCACCGCTGCAGCCAAGACCCCCAACGACAGCAGCGGCGCCTGGAGATCCGGCAAGCCGGAGGGCACCTCGCCAATGACCGGCGCGTCGCCGAGGAGGAGCACGCCCATCAGGGTCCCCACGGCAAGGGCCGCGAGCGTTGCGGGAAACCAGCGATGCAATCGGGCAGGCCAGAAGATGCACACGCCCAAGCTGACGGCCGCGATGGCCACGGCGCTGGCATCGAGGTTTACGATGGCGTCGGGCCAGCCGCGCATGACGTCGAGCGGGCCGCCCCTGGATCCCTCGACGCCCAGTGCCGGAAGCGTCTGCAGGATGATGATGATGATGCCGACGCCCGACATGAAGCCCGAGATCACCGAGTACGGCGTGTAGGAGACGAAACGGCCGAATCGCAGGATGCCCAGCAGCGCCTGGATGACCCCGGCCATCACGACAACGGTGAGCGCTTCTTGAAGCGTCGAGGCGTGTTCGGTGATGACGACGGCCATGGCCACGG
Source organism: Acidimicrobiales bacterium (assembly GCA_965231925.1). Classification (GTDB taxonomy): domain Bacteria; phylum Actinomycetota; class Acidimicrobiia; order Acidimicrobiales; family Poriferisodalaceae; genus Poriferisodalis. Next base: position 4,425,748 of record OZ246894.1, on the reverse strand, counting down.
CCATGGGGCCGGTGGGTCCGGAGATCTGCGAGCGCGTGCCGCCGAACACGGCGGCGAAAAAGCCCAACGCGATGGCGCCGTACAGGCCGGCCATGGCCCCGAGGCCCGAGGCCACACCGAAGGCGAGCGCGACCGGCAGTCCGACGACCGCCGTGGTGACACCGCCGAAGATGTCGCCCCGCAGCGTGCGCAGGTTGTACCCCCGAGCTTGCATTCGCAGCCCCCCGCACGACAATAAGCGAAACAGCCTCCTGAGCACTAGGTTCCCGCGGCATGGGTGAATTCTGTTATGGGGAGCGCGACGGGCACTTGTTCGTCGTCACGATCAACCGGCCGGAGCGGATGAATGCGCTGCACCCGCCGGGCAACGCCGAGATGGCGGACCTCTTCGACGAGTTCCAGAACGATCCGGAGCTGTGGGTGGCCATCGTGACCGGCGAGGGAGACCGTGCATTCTCGGCCGGCAACGACCTGCGCTACCAGGCCGAGGGGGGCGACCGCTCTGCCATGCCATCGTCGGGTTTCGGCGGTTTGACGTCGCGCTGGGATCTCGACAAGCCGATCATCGCGGCAGTGAACGGCGTGGCGATGGGCGGCGGCTTCGAGATCGCGCTGGCCTGCGACATCATCGTGGCCTCGGAGAATGCGCTGCTCGCGCTGCCCGAGCCGAAGGTGGGCCTGGCCGCACTCGCGGGGGGCGTGCATCGCCTCCCCCGCCATATCGGGCTGAAGCGCGCGATGAGCATGATGCTGACCGGCCGCCACGTGCCGGCCGCCGAGGCGAAGGAGATGGGCATCGTCGCCGAGGTGGTTCCCCAAGGCGAGGCGCTCGCATGTGCACGTCGCTGGGCCGAGATGGTGCTGGAGTGCTCACCGATGTCGATCCGGGCCACGAAGCAGGCAGCGATGCAGGGCCTCAACGAGGCCGGGGCGCGAGCCGCCCACGAAGGCCGCTACGACGCTGTGCGCGCCATGAGCAACAGCGCCGACTACATCGAAGGCCCCCGCGCGTTCTCCGAGAAGCGCCCGCCTCAGTGGCAGGGCCGCTAGCAGACGCTGAATCAGTCGGCGCCAGGTATCCAGTTGGTGCCGGCCAGCGGAACATGCGCCATCGCGGCGGCTTCCACAGTGAGCGCTGCCAAGTCTTCGGGTTCCAGGTTCAGGACGTGCGATTTGCCGTTGGCGCGGGCCAGGATCTGCGTCTCAATGGTGAGCACCTGCAGGTAGTTGGCGAGGCGGCGCCCGGCGAGCACCGGGTCGAGCCGGGCTGACAGATCAGGGTTTTGGGTGGTGATGCCGGCGGGGTCGGTGCCGGCCTGGAAATCCTCCCAGAACCCGGCTGAGGTGCCCAGCTCGCGGTACTCGGCCTCGTAGGCCGGGTCGTTGTCGCCGATGGCGATCAGCGCTGCGGTGCCGATCGAGGCAGCGTCGGCGCCGAGCGCCAGCGCCTTGGCAACGTCGGCGCCCGAGCGGAAACCCCCCGCCGCAATCAGCTTCACCTCGCGGCGGTGCACGCCGAGCTCGCGCAGTGCCCGGACGGCTTCGGGAATGGCGGCAATCGTCGGGATGCCGACGTGCTCGATGAACACGTCCTGGGTGGCGGCGGTGCCGCCCTGCATGCCGTCCACGACCACGGCATCGGCGCCGGCCTTCACGGCCAGCGCCGTGTCGTAGTACGGGCGGGCCGCGCCCACCTTCACGTAGATCGGCACCTGCCAGTCGGTGATCTCGCGCAGCTCGCCGATCTTGATCTCCAAATCGTCGGGGCCGGTCCAGTCGGGGTGGCGGCAAGCAGAGCGCTGGTCGATCCCGGTGGGCAGGGTGCGCATCTCGGCCACCCGTTCGGTGATCTTCTGGCCCAGCAGCATCCCGCCACCGCCCGGCTTGGCGCCCTGGCCAACCACCACCTCAATGGCGTCGGCCATCCGGAGATGGTCGGGGTTCATGCCGTAACGCGATGGCAGGTACTGGTAGACGAGCACCCCCGAGTGCTCGCGCTCCTCCATGGTCATGCCGCCGTCGCCGGTGGTCGTGGAGGTGCCGGCCGCCGAAGCTCCCCGTCCGAGTGCCTCTTTGGCCTCGGCCGACAGCGAGCCAAAGCTCATGCCGGCGATGGTGACGGGGATCTGCAGGCGAATAGGCCGCTCGGCCCGGTCTTCGCCGATCACCACGTCGGTGCCGCAGGCCTCGCGGTATCCCTCCAGCGGGTAGCGCGACATCGACGCGCCGAGGAACACCAGGTCGTCCAGGGTGGGCAGGCGGCGCTTGGCCCCCCAGCCCCGGATGCGGTAAATGCCGGTGTTGGCCGCCCGGCGGATCTCGGCGATCACGTTGCGGTCGAAGGTGTAGGACTCGCGCAGGTGCCAGTGCTCCGGGCCTGGTTCGGCGAATGGCTTCAGGTCGCGGTCTGCGGCGGGCGGACCTGCTGACCGGTCTGCTGGCCTGCTTGTCTCGTCGTCACGGCTTGGCGCCCCGGTCATTGGCTCGCGTTCCCTTGCTCGCCTCGCGCTGTGGCCTCCAGCGCGGCCACATCGTCGACGGCGAAGTTGTACAGACGGCGGGCCGACCCGAACCGGCGGAATTCTTCAGCGAACACACCGCGGGTCACGGGAGCCGCTGCGCCGAGCAGCAACGTCAGCAGCTCCCGGTGCTCGGGCCGCATCTCCTTCTCGACGCAGTCGGCGCCCAGCGACTCAACGTCGCCCCGGACGAAGATCTGGGCCTCGTAGATGGAGTCGCCCAGGTCGCCAGCAGCGTCGCCGCAGACCACCAGGTTCCCGGCTTGGGCCATGAACGCGCTCATGTGTCCGACGTTGCCACCCACCACAATGTCGACGCCCTTCATCGAGATGCCGCACCGCGCACCGGCGTTTCCGCCCACCACCAGCAGGCCGCCGCAACCGGTCGCACCCGCCGACATCGTGGCGTTGCCGGTGATGCGCACCGTCCCCGACATGATGTTCTCGGCCAGGCCGGTGCTGGCGTTGCCTTCCACCCGCACGCTGCCCCGCTGGTGCATGCCGGCGCAGTAGTAGCCCACCGAGCCGCGCACCACCACCTCGATGTCCGACGTGATCCCGCAGGCCACCGCATGCGCGCCCCGCGGGTTGATCACCTCAAACGATCCGCCATCCGCGGCGTCGTGCAGCGTCTGGTTGAGCTCTCGCTTGGTCACCTCGGCCAGGTCGAACGCCCGCATGGACCCGCTCATTGCTCCCACGCGATGCCCCGCGAGCGCAGTCGCCCAGCGATGCCGTCGCGGCGGCACCTGAGATCGACCGGCGTCTGGCGGCCGGTCACGCGGCCAGGCTCCATGAGTAGATGCGGGCCGGCTCGGGTTCCCACACTTCAGCGTCGGTTGCGCCCGGCAGGCGGGCAATGGCCCGGTATTCCGACGACATCGCCACCCAATCGTCGGTCTCGGCCACTACTGCCGGCTTGCAGGCAATGGGATCGCGCAGGATCGCAAACCCGTCGGCAACGCCGATGGCGAAGGTGTAGAAGCCGTCCAGGTCGTTCAGCGCACCCTCGAGCGCTTCGGAGATGGCGTCGCCCGAGCGCATCCGCCACGACAGGTAGCCAGCGGCAACCTCGGAGTCGTTCTCGGTCTGGAACGATTCGCCGTGGGCCTCCAGGAAACGCCGCAGCCGGTTGTGGTTGGACAGCGATCCGTTGTGCACCAGGCAGGTGTCGGCGCCGGTGGCGAAGGGGTGCGAACCGGCGGTGGTGATCGCCGATTCGGTGGCCATGCGGGTGTGGGCCAGAGCGTGCGTGCCTGTGCGCGACGCCAGGTCGTAGCGCTCGGCCACCTGGTCGGGGTACCCCACCGCCTTGTACAGCTCGATCTGGTTGCCGTAGGCCAACACGGTCGCGCCAGCCACGTTGTCGATGAGCCACTGGCGGGCGGCCCGGCCGTCGCCATGGGTGGAGAACACCGCATGGTCGTGCACCGAGCGCACCGACACCTCCGCGCCCAGGGCCCGCTCCAAGGCCTCGGCGACCGGTTCCCAATCCACAGCCAACCCCTCGGCCAGCACGGTGATGCGAGTTCGGCCCGGCGTGCCGGCGTCGTACACGGCGAATCCGGCGCTGTCGGGGCCGCGGTCGCCCATCTCGGCCAGCATCACCTCGGTCAGCCGGCCCAGCTCGTGACGGTGGGCATCGGTCTTGCAGAACAGGCCCACGATCCCGCACATGACGCACCCCCCGGCTCGACACTCCCCGCATCCGTCTGTCCAGCCTCCCGCACCGTAGCGCCCCGCCCCGCGTTTTCTGTTCAGAACCTTGACTACTGTCGGCGTGGGGAATGCCCGGCGTCGGCACGGCCGGCCAGGCCATGAACGCCGAGCGAGGACGCAGGGGGAGTGCCATGAGCGACAGCGCTGACGCACTGGACGAGATCCGAAGCCGGGCCGAGGCCGACGGTGTGGAGTTCATCTACGCCATGTTCGTGGAGATGCACGGAAAACCGTGCGCCAAGCTGGTGCCGGTCAGCGCCCTTGAGGGCCTGATGGCCGACGGAGCCGGCTTTGCGGGTTTCGCCGCTGGCCCGATGGGCCAAGACCCCTCCAGCCCCGACATCTTGGCGCTGCCCGACCCAGCCTCGTACACCCAGCTGCCATGGCAGCCCAACGTGGCCGCCATGCAGTGCGATCCGACCGTCGAGGGTGAGCTGTGGCCCTATGCGCCGCGGGTGATCCTGCGCCGGGCGCTGGAAGCTGCGGCCGAGCGCAACCTCGTGCTCAAGTGCGGCGTGGAGGCCGAGTACTCACTGGTGGTGCGCAACGAGGACGGTTCACTCTCGGTGGCTGACGACCGCGACAACATGACGCTGCCGTGCTACGACGCCAAGGGCCTCACTCGAATGCTCCCGCACCTCACCGCGGTGTCGAAGAACCTCGATGCCATGGGATGGGGCAACTACGCCAACGACCACGAGGACGCGAACGGTCAGTACGAGCAGAACTGGCTGTACTCCGACGCGCTCACCACCGCCGACCGGCTGATCCTGTTCCGGCTGATGGTGCACACCTTGGCCCAACGCGACGGCCGCTACGCCACGTTCATGCCCAAGCCGTTCGCGGACAAAACCGGCAACGGGCTGCACACCCACCTCAGCCTGTGGACCGCCGACACCGACGAGCCGCTGTTCATCGGCGGCACCGACGGCGGGCCCGACACCAAAGGGCTGGGCCTGAGCGACCTCGCCTACAAGTTCGTGGGCGGGCTCATCCGCCACGCTCGCTCGCTGGTGGCGGTGGTCTGCCCGATTGTCAACTCCTACAAGCGCATGGGAGTGGGTGCACCCACATCGGGCGCCACCTGGGCACCGGCGTACGCGGTCTACGGCGGCAACAACCGCACCCAGATGATTCGCGTTCCCGAACCCGATCGCATCGAGGTCCGCCTCGGCGACGGGGCCGCCAACCCGTACCTGATGTTCGCGGCCTATCTGGCCTGCGGGCTCGACGGCGTCGACAACGACATCGATCCCGGTGAGCCCAACACGGACAACCTGCACGCCATGTCCGCCGAAGAAGTAGCGGCGAAGGGGATCGCGGTGCTGCCGCCCACGCTGCTGCACGCAGCCGACGAGCTTGCATCCTGCAGTGTTCTCGGCGCCGGCCTCGGTGAGACTGCCGAGGGTCCCTACCGCGACTATTTCTCGAAGGTGAAGCGAGATGAGTTCCTGGCCCATCACAGCGTGGTCACCGCCGGCGAGGTCGATCAATACCTCACGCTGTTCTGAAAGGATGAGTCCATGAGCGCATCGAACCCGGCAGAAGCGAGGGCCGCAGCGCGCGCAGCAGCGGTCGCAGACGCGATGGACGACATCGCCAAGATCGATGCGCACGGCAGGGAACACGGCGGCATCGATCGGTCAGGCATCGCACGCATCAAGGAACGGCTGCTGGAGCTGGCCACCCACGCCGAACTGTTCCCATCGGAAGACTTCCCGCCGCCAGACGGCGAGCGCGGCTCGTTCAACTACCGACTCGCCCAAAACGACGACGACACACTCGCGTTGTATGTCCAGAGCGTCAGCACCGGCACGTCGGCACCGCCGCACGAGCACACGACGTGGGCGGTCATCGTGGGTATGCGAGGCCAGGAGCTGAATCGCTTCTACGACTGCTGTGCCGGTGAGGGCGAACCGCATGTCGAGCGTGAAGAGATGGTCGAGCGTGGCACCGGCGTTGCCATGCTCGGCCACGACATCCACTCCATCCACATCGAAGGCGCATCGACCAACTTCCACTGCTACGGGCTGGCCATGGAAGCGATGGCAGGCCGCCGCTATTGGAGTGCCGAGCACGGCGAGTGGCGGGTCTTCGCCGACACCGCCAGCATCGTCGAGGCCCGCCCGGGCTACCCCTCAACGGCCGTTGCCTGAGCCGCCGCAGGTGCGGCCGGGGCCCGGGCAACCCGTGAGCCCGAGACAAGGAACGACACGGTGAGAAGGTTCGCCCGTCAGCCGGCCCTGGTGCCCCTGTCGCGAGGGAAGTGTGATGGCTGACGTACGCGCCATTTCGGCCAGCGAATTGATGGCATTGCACCGCGGTCTGCTGCGCGGCGACGGCACGGAGCTGGCGCTGGTGGACGCCCGCGAGCCCACCGAGTTCACCCAGCGGCATCTGCTGTATGCCGCGAACCTGCCACTGAGCCATGTCGGGCTTGAAGTGGCGGCGCGCGTTCCCCGGCGCAGCGCGCCGGTGGTGGTGTGCGATGCCGGTGGGGGAGAGGCCGCGGCGGTGGCCCTCGAGCTCACCGTGCTCGGCTACACCGACATAACGGTGCTCGACGGCGGCATCGACGCGTGGGCGGCCGCGGGTGGCGAGCTGTATTCGGGCATCAATGTGCCCTCAAAGCTGTTCGGCGAGTTGGTCGAGGAGCACTTCGGTACGCCGCATGTGACGGCGACCGAGCTGGACGGCTGGCTGGCCGACGGCCGCGACTTGGTGGTGGTGGATTCTCGCACCCGCCGGGAGTTCAACCGCATGAGCATCCCGACAGGCCAGTCGTGCCCCGGTGGTGAGCTGGTGCGCCGGGTGCATGGCCTGATCGGCGAGGGCACCACGGTGGTTGTCAACTGTGCGGGGCGGACCCGCAGCATCATGGGCGCGCAGTCGCTGCGCTCCGCAGGCTTGGAGCGGGTCGTCGCCCTGAAGGACGGCACGATGGGCTGGGAGTTGGCCGGGCTGCAGCTGGAACACGGCCGCGACGAGCAGGTTCCCGAGCCCGATGCGGGCGGCCGCCAGCAGGCACTCGCTGCGGCGGCGGCAGCGGCCGAGCGCTGCGGGGTTCCCACAATTGACCGTACACAGCTTGACGAGTGGCTTGCTGACGTCACGCGCACGACCTACGTCATGGACGTGCGAACCCCCGAAGAGTTCGCGACTGGACACCTGCGGGAGGCCACCGGTGCTCCTGGAGGCCAGCTGGTGCAGGCCACCGACGAGTACCTCGTGACCCGTGGAGCACGGGTGGTGCTGGCCGACCACGACGGCGTCGGCGCCACCATGACCGCGTCGTGGCTGATCCAGATGGGCTGGGATGCGTGGGTGCTCGACCCCGACTGGCTGGACAGCGCAGGTGAGTCAGGGCTCGTGGCGGGCGGCAACGACGCCGCGGAAGCAGCGCTGCGCTCACGTCAGCCACCGCTTCCCTACGACCCCGAAGACGCCGAGGTGGCCCGGGCCGCGATGCAGGGCTACCTCGACTGGGAGATTGCTCTGCCCGACCAGTACGCCCGCGATGACCTCGTCGAATTCCATTTCTGTTAGCGAGCCCATTGCGTCTACGCTGGCGCTATCGCGCGATGCGAGCGGGACGGATCCCGGGTGCACGGCTCAAGTGGATAGCCCGGGTCCGTCCCGCCAGCTTCGTACCGTAGTTGTCAGGTCTTCTCGGTGAGTTTCGATTTATTTCGGGCATCACCGGCTTCGAAGCAGCTACAGGTCGGCGAAGCGCTCGATCGTCTCTGCCCAGGCGCTGGCGTCGTCAGGCGTGGAGATGACGGTGTTCAGTCCGGCCATCGGCGACACCGGCACGGCGATCCGGCTCACGCCGCGGCGGGCCAGCTCGGGAATTTCCTCGATGTCGGCGGGCAGCTGCACAGTGATCTCCAGCGCATCGGGGTCTCGCCCGCCCTCCGCAGCCGTCTGTCGAGCCAGATCGATGAGGTCCCACGGCGCACCGCGAGCGGGGAAGTAGCCGTCGCCGAGCCGTCCCGCTCGCCGTGCAGCCACCTTTGAATCGCCGCCCACGATGATCGGCACCGAACCGTTCACCGGCTGCGGCCGGCAGTACGCGGCATCGAAATTCACAAACTCACCATGGAACGTGGGTCGGTCGGCCGACCACAGTTCCCGCATGGCCGCCACGTACTCGTCGGTGCGGCGCCCGCGATCGTCGAAGTGATCGCCGACCCCGATCGCCTCGAATTCTTCGCGCATCCAGCCCACGCCGATGCCCAGCAGCACCCGACCCCCGGACATGTGGTCGAGTGTGGCGATCTGCTTTGCGCACACCACCGGACTGTGCTGGGGCACGATCAGGATGCCGGTGCCGAAGTTGATGGTGGAGGTCACACCGGCCATGTAGGCCATCCACATGAGCGGATCGGGCAGCAGCAGATCCTCGACGCCGCCGGCCATCTTGCCGTCGGGGCTGTAGGGGTACTGCGACTCGTAGCCCGACGGGATGACGGTGTGCTCGACCGTCCACGCCGATTCGAATCCGGCCGCTTCGCCGGCCTGCACCAGCTCGACGGCGAGCGCCGTGTCCATGGCGAACTTGCCGGTGTTGCAATACCTGAGTGCGAACTTCATGCCGATTGTCCCTTCGATGCAGGCCCGTCGCTCGGCGCCGAATTCGCAGTCTCGCGCGCAGCGTCGCTCGTCGACCGCTCAACCGCTTCCTTCAGAGGTCACGCGGATCACCGCGTCAGCCATCGGCTCCGCCTCGTGCCCACGGTGACCGCTACGGTGACCCGACCCAATACCGTGCCCTCGTCGCCCGCACCGGGTTCACTGCGCTCACCCGGCCGGCCTTGGAGCACCCATGCCGTTCTTGCCACACGTCTCGGACATCTTCGACCCGTCGCGCTGGGACGCCGTCGACGGGTTCGATCTCACCGACATCACCTACCACCGCAGCACCGAGCACGGCACGGTGCGCATCGCGTTCGACCGGCCCGATGTGCGCAACGCCTTCCGCCCGCACACCGTCGACGAGCTGTACCGGGCGCTGGATCACGCCCGTATGACGCCCGACGTCGGCTGCATCCTGCTGACCGGCAACGGGCCGGCACCGTCAGATGGCGGCTGGGCGTTCTGCTCGGGCGGCGACCAGCGCATCCGGGGCCGCGACGGCTACCGCTACGCAGACGGCGAGACCGCCGCCGAGATCGACCCGGCCCGTACCGGGCGGCTGCACATCCTGGAGTGCCAGCGGCTGATCCGGATGATGCCCAAGGTGGTCATCTGCGTGGCGAGCGGCTGGGCTGCTGGCGGCGGCCACAGCCTGCACGTGGTGTGCGACCTCACCATCGCCTCGCAAGAGCACGCCCGCTTCCGCCAGACCGACACCAACGTGGCCAGCTTCGACGGCGGCTTCGGCTCGGCCTACTTGGCGCGCCAGATCGGCCAGAAGAAGGCCCGCGAGATCTTCTTCCTCGGCCGCACCTACACCGCCCAGGAGCGGTTCGACATGGGTGACGTGAACGCCGTGGTGCCCCACGCCGAATTGGAATCGGTCGCGCTGGAGTGGGCGGCCGAGATCGTCTCCCGCTCACCGACGGCGCAGCGCATGGCCAAGTTCGCGTTCAACCTCATCGACGACGGCCTGGTCGGCCAGCAGGTGTTCGCGGGGGAGGCCACCCGACTGGCCTACGGCACCGACGAAGCCGCCGAAGGGCGTGACGCATTCCTCGAAGAGCGAGACCCGGAATTCGAGCAATTCCCCTGGCACTTCTGAGAAGGGCTCTTGATTCACCATGTGCGAACAAGCGCGCGCTATAACTCACTACGTGTCGTCGATTGCCATCCCATTGACGGTTCTGCACGACTCCTCGATTTGTAGCCGCCTATGCTGCTGCGCTGCCTGCGAGGAACCGGGCGGGCTGGGCATGACCCGAGGACAGCCACGATGACTCAGCAGTTGCCCGCGGCCTTCGTCCCCGTGCTTGCGAAGCTCAACGACATCTCGCCGGATGACTATGAGGCCCTATGCACCGCGGTGGAAGCGCTTGACGAGCCGTCCGGCATCGTTGACTTCGTCGAACGAGCGGGCCAGTTGGCCGAGCTAACGGCCGACGAGGCGCGAGCGCTGCTCTCAATGATGCTGTCAACAGCTGCCCATGCTGAAGCGAGTGAACTTGACATCAGCGAGCTGAGTGACGAGATGGCCTCATCTGAAGCGCTGAGCTTGGAGAACGAATGCCAGCAGCGTCTCGCCGCTCGGATCAAGTACTTGGTCGAGCAGAGGTCGACCCAGGTCCTGCATAAGAGCTTGGCTCTCATGCAGGAGCACCAGAGCGTCTTCTTGGACGCTCGGATCCTCACCGACATTCGGCCCGTGTTCGGCGGCGAGGTGTCTGAGGGACTGGACGCAGTTGTGTTGACGCATTCGCTCAAGGTTGACTTTGTGCGGGAGGGCAAACGCAACAGCTTCTATGTGGCGCTCGACCAGTCCGACCTGCGAGTCATGAAGACCACAATCGAGCGGGCGATTGAAAAAGCCACATCGCTGAGGGAGACCTTGGAAGCTGCTGGTATAGCGAATCTCACGTTGGAGGCATGATGTCGCAGACCCACCTGGATGGTCTCTACGACCCAAGCATCTTCGACGCTTCCGCCAAGCACGCTGAGGGCTGGCTGGAAGCTGCTTCGTCACCGCCAACTTGGTCCATCCTGCGGCGTGTCATTCAGGAGGACGTGGTGGCTGCCTCGTCGGCAGATCGTGTAATCCGCGTGACTCCGACGGCGCGAGACCTTCTTGTGCCCATGGTGCTCTTTCCCGATGAGCCCGTGCAAGTACTTGACGCCTCGTACGCCGTCGTCTCGTCGCCCTCGCTGATCGACAAGGCACTGCGTGACCGTTGCAAGCGCCGCGTCGGCGTCGATTGGCAATATGAGCAGTCTCTTGAGCAAGGCGGCGCGGGACTCCGCAACGCTCTCGCTCGCCACGTGCAGCATCAGCTAATCGCAATTGCCGCGCACAGCGCCCAGATGTTGGACGACCCCGATATCCGAGACGTGACGCGGGGCTTGGTCGAACAGCTCAGAGTTCTGCTCGACGAATCTGAGCAGGTGCTTGCGGCCCCGGCACGGCTGAGGGCCGCCGCGCGGCAGCAAGTGCTGGACGAGCCGGTGTACAGCGAAGACGAGGTTGCTGCAGTCAGCCATGGTCACCTGGACATCGCGGACATTCGCTCGAGGCGCGCCGATTCGATGCTGCTGGCACTGCCGACCGACAGCGGATTCCTGTATCCGAGATTCCAATTTGACCAAAGAGGCTCCGCATATGAGACGACGCAGCGGGTCAATCAGCACTTGAGGGCTGCCGATGACCCTTGGGGTGTCGCTTCGTGGTGGTTCTCTGAGCACGTCCGATTGGGGGGCCGCCCGGCCGACCTGATGCAAACGGCCGCAGATGTCGGAAAAGGTGGCGCTTTCTCCGACGATGAGGCTCGTCGCCTAGCCGATGCCGTATTTGCTGCGGCGCAGGCGATGACCGATCCGGCCGCATAGCCGCGCGGTCAGGGCACCACGTACTTGCGGTAACAGGCGGAACTCGTCTCCATGGGTTCCGCCCCGTCAAGGCGCCTGCGGACGCTGCCGGATCCACCCACTCAATTCAACGGCACTCCGAACAAACTCCCGCTATCGGCCGGAACTCCGCTGTGGCGTGTACACAGGGAGAAATACCCCGCCGACGAGTTCAATCCGAATCCGGTCGCCCAAGACCTCGCGAGCGAGTTCGCGGGAGGCCGCTTCGATTCCACAACGCAGGACCCGTACCCGTTTCTCTACGCTGCCGCAGACGACAGAACTGCCGTCGCGGAGAGACTGCTTCGAGACCTGCCTGCTGACGACTCGGGCTTGCGCGCCCTGCCCTCGGAGTCTGTTGCCGGGCACTGCGTCAGTCAGATTGACGTCGAATCAGATCTTGAACTGGTCAGCCTTCGTTCTGGCCGCGATCTTGCCGCCATCGGAATTGACACGCGATTGACTATTGGACCATCGACCGAGTACCCCGTGACGCGCAAGTGGTCCGCTGCGATCCGCGAGTGGGCGGACGGGGCACAGGGACTCACATGGCGCTCGGGTCGGGAGCCCGACGGCTTCGCATTCGTCTTCTTCGGCGATCGCATCGGTACGGGCGACATCGCGATTTCGGCCAACTCGTCATGCGGAGCGGAGGCATTCGATCTCATCACGCTAATCCTGTCGCAGTACAACGTTGCCGTGCACGACGAGTCGTGATCGCAACTCGATCCGAATTGCTTCAGGCAGGGCGAAGGCGCTGCATGAGTGTCACGTCGAGCCATCGTCCGAACTTGCGGCCCACCTCTCGCTCCACCCCGACGAGCTCGAAGCCGTGCTTGGAGTGCAGAGCCACCGAAGCTGCACCGGCATCTGCGATACGAGCGAAGACTGCGTGAAAGCCGTGCTCGTCGGCCAGCGCCACCAAGTCGCCGAGCAGCAAGCTGCCAACACCGCGACCGTGGTGATCGCGGTGGACATAGACGGAGTCTTCGACGCTGGTCGAGTACGCCGGCCGGGTGCGGTATGGCGACAGGCACGCCCAACCCAGCACCGTGTCGCCGGGGTTGTCGTCACTGCCGGTGTCGGGCACCGCCACGATGCAGGGGTAGGCCCCTGAGTGGTCCCGCATCCAGGCCGCTTGCTCCGCGGCGGTGCGGGCCACCATGTCGAACGTCGCCGTGCCGTCTGTGACCTCGCGATTGTAGATCTCCGCGATGGCATCGGCGTCGGCCATCGTGGCCAGCCGGGTCCGCATGGCAGCGAAGCTATCGGGGGTCCACAGATACACTCCGGACCCCACATAGGTCGGTGCAGACCGCTCGGGTTGTGCGCCGATTTCGCCCCGTTAGCTCAGTAGGTAGAGCACAGCCATGGTAAGGCTGGTGTCGCCGGTTCGATTCCGGCACGGGGCTCGCCGTTACCGTGTGGCCAGCGGGGCGGGATAGCTCAGTTGGTCGCAGCGCACGGCAGCGACGGCCGCTTGCGGTCGCCGCCGGTAGCGCAGCATCGTGAGGTCCTTGCGGGGAGCGCGATTGGTGGTGCCGTTAGGCTCGGCGAGCACATTTTGGCGGGATAGCTCAGTTGGTCAGAGCGCACGGCTCATAATCGTGAGGTCCTGGGTTCGAGTCCCAGTCCCGCTACCAGATCGCTCTGCACGCGACCCAGAGTGCTGCCGGTAGCCTGTTGCGGCGGACATTCGCCAAGAAAGCCCGCACCGAATGTCACCAGCGCATCGCACGCGATGCGCCGACGCTGAGGGCAGTAGCTCAATTTGGTAGAGCACCGGTCTCCAAAACCGGCGGTTGCGGGTTCAAGTCCCTCCTGCCCTGCGCTTCTGCCAACGTGTGCCGCCAGCCTGGCGGGCCAACCATGCCCAAACCCCTGAAAACAAGTCCCTACCGAATAGAGGGCCGGAGACACTCCCGATGGCCATGAACCGACGGACACGCCGTCACCTGCAGCGCCAGGGCGAGATGGGGGCTGACGGCGCGCCCGCGGGCAGGCGCGAGCGACGCCAGGCGGCGTCAGCATCGCCCGCCGCGGAACGAACTGGACCGGCTCAGTTCGTCGGCGAAGTTCGTTCCGAGCTCAAGAAGGTCATCTGGCCGACCCGCGCCGAGATCGTCAACTACTCGATCGTCGTCTTCATCACCATCGTGATACTGACCGCGATGATCGCCGGGTTCGACTGGATCCTGGGCGAAGGCGTCCTCCGCCTCTTCGACGTGAACTGACGACCTTCAGAACTGACGAACATGAGTGACGTGACCGATACACCCGCAGAGCCCGAGACTGACCCGATGGCGACCGCACGCCGGTTGCTGAGTTCCCAGACGGCGACCACCCTGATGGGGCCGGGTACCGCGGCAGCCGAATCCGCCGATGCCGCCGGCGTCACCACCGAGGAGGGCGGAATCGGCGACGTGCTCACCGAGGATGAGCTGCTCGCTGCCGAAGAGCCCGAGATCAAGCGCGTCTCGCCCTACGACCGGCCAGGCCGCTGGTTCGTTGTGCACACGCAGTCGGGCTATGAGAAGAAGGTCAAGCAGAACCTCGAGGCCCGCATCGGCACGTTCGACATGGAGGAGCAGATCCTCGAAGTCGCGATCCCGATGGAGGACGTCATCGAGTTCAAGGGCGGCCGCAAGGTCGTCGCCAAGAAGAAGGTCTTCCCCGGCTACCTGCTGATCCGGTGCCGGCCCAGCGACGAGGCGCACCACATGATCCGCAGCACGCCCGGGGTCACCGGGTACGCGGGTCCCGGCGGCAAACCGTCGCCCCTGCGCCGCAAGGAGGTCGAGGTATTCCTCGCCGAGCCCGACGACGGGCCCGAGATGCCGCGCCGAACCAAGCCGTCGATGATCTTCGAGATCGACGAGGGCGTGCGCATCAAGGAGGGACCGTTCTCCGACTTCCAGGGCCAGGTCATCGAGATCAACGAGGAACAGCTGAAGGTGAAGGTGCTGGTGAACATCTTCGGCCGCGAGACTCCCGTCGAGCTCGACTTCGTCCAAGTCGCAAAGATCTGAGCCGCAGCGGCGCCCGGCCTTGCCGGAACTGCCGCACATTCAACTCGACAAGGAGCACCCCATGGCGGAGAGCCCAGCACGGTCTTCGAGGCGCAAGCGAGTGAGCGCGGTCGTGAAGATCCAGATTCCCGCGGGCCAGGCAACGCCCGCGCCGCCGGTGGGAACCGCGCTCGGCCCGCACGGCGTGGCGATCATGGACTTCTGCAAGGAGTACAACGCCAAGACGGAGAGCCAGCGCGGCACGATCGTGCCCGCAGAGATCACGATCTTCGAGGATCGCTCTTTCGCCTTCATCACCAAGACCCCTCCCACATCGGTATTGCTGCGACAGGCAGCAGGGCTGGAGAAGGCGGCCGAGAATCCCGGCCGTGAGACCGTGGCTCACGTCACCCAGGCCCAGGTGGCTGAGATCGCCGCAACAAAGATGCCCGACCTCAATGCTCGCGATCTCGAGAGCGCCAAGCTGCAGGTGATCGGCACCGCGCGGTCGATGGGCATCGAAGTCGCGGGCTGAATCGCCGCGCAGCGAAGGAGACCTCCAAGATGTCCGGAAAGAAGTACGCCGACGCGAACCGACGGTACGACCGGCAGATGATGCACGAGCCTGCTCAGGCGATCGACATGGTGCGGACATTTGCGACAGCGAAGTTCGACGAGTCGGTCGATCTGTCGGTGCGGCTCGGCGTAGATCCTCGCAAGGCCGACCAGATGGTGCGCGGCACCGTCGCTTTGCCGTCAGGCACCGGCGGTGACGTGCGCGTTGCGGTATTCGCTCAAGGCGACGCTGCGGCAGAAGCCTCCGAAGCGGGTGCCGACATCGTGGGCGGTGCCGATCTGGCCGAGCGTGTGGAGGCCGGGTTCACCGACTTCGACGTAGCGATCGCGACGCCCGACATGATGGGCGTGGTGGGCCGGCTGGGCAAGGTGCTGGGCCCGCGTGGCCTTATGCCGAATCCCAAGTCCGGCACGGTGACGCCTGACGTGGGCAAGGCCGTCGGCGAGTTCAAGGGCGGCAAGATCGAGTACCGCACGGACCGGTACGGCAACGTGCACCTGGCGATCGGCAAGGTGAGCTTTTCCGCCGAGGACTTGAACGCCAATCTCGAAGCGGTCATGGACGAGCTGGCGCGGGCAAGGCCGGCCAGCGCCAAGGGTCGCTACGTCCGCAAGATGGTGATGTCGTCGACCATGGGTCCCGGCATCCAGATCGACCCCACCGCGTTCGGCTGAGGGGTTCCCGGCTTCAACTGAACGGCCTCCCGGCTGCCGCCAGTCTCGCCACCTGCCCCTGGGGTGCTCGCACCACTACGGCGCGCGACGTCAACACTTGGTTGTACGAACCGGGGGCACATCCGAAGCTGAAGCACCACTGGCAGCACGCTCGCGCGGGATTCGTCAGGGTCGGCTCGGAGTTGGTCGCGACATACCCGGCGGGGATGACGCACGCTGACGCCCGCTGGCCGTCAGGTCGCGATGAGTTCGGATGCGGATGGATGCAGCGCCGCCAGCCCGCGGTCGAGTGTCGCTAGCCGACCGCCGAAGTGACGAGCCAGCGCCGCCAGATAGGCATCGGTCACTTGGCGATGCCCGATCACACCAGCGAGCACTTCCGCGTCGAATCCGAGTTCGTCCGGCCAGAAGACATGCTGAGGCAGTGATTGGATCTGCCGCAACGCGAAGAGTGCGTTTCTTGTGCCCACACCCTCTCGAATGAGGAACCGCAGCAAGGCCCCCTGTGTGATCGGGCATGTGGCCAGCGAATCGCCGTGGGCCTCGAACCACGCCCGAGCCTGACGGTGGTGAACATGATCGGACACCGTCAATGCGATCAAAACGTTGCCATCGGCAAGTGCCGCGGTCATTCGTCGTCCAGAGACCGGACATCCTCGGCCGTGATCGGACGTCCGACCCGGATGGTGGGCAGCCCATGGGCGGGCGCGACCTCGGCCTCGGCACCGACTGGACCGAGTCCGAGCCGAACGAGATCTGCCACGACCTGGCTCAGCGACTTGTGCTGCTGGTGTGCCATCTCACGGGCGACGGCATGAAGTTCGGCAGGAAGATCGATCGTCGTCCGCATCTGTGCACCGTAGCATCATGATGCAAGGAAGTGCCATTGCGATGCCACCACGACCCGAATGCGAGCTGCCTGGAGCGCCGCGGTGAATGCGTCTGACGAGCCGTGTGGTCGGCGGGCAGTGCCGGCGATGGCCGCGGCCCGGGCCGCGGCTCGGATCATCGACGCAGCGGTCCTTGCGGGGCTGGCCATCGGCGGCATGTTGCTGCTGTTATGGGCCACGTTCTGCGTCTGGTGCGCCAGCCACCAGACCGACGGCGGCCAGGCCCGCCTTGGGCGTCGTGTTGCTCGCGGGATGGGTGCTGTATGAGCCGCTGGGGGTCGCTTGGCGCGGCCAGACGCTTGGCAAGGCGATCTGCCGTATCAGGGTCGTGCGCTCCGCCGACGGTGCCACGCCCAGCGTGGACCAAGCATTCGTGCGCTGGATGGTGCCTGCGGCTGTGGGTGTTGTATCGACCCTCGCCGCCGCCGTGGCGCTCGCGAGCGTCGCCGCCGACGCGCTGCGCATCGGGTTGATGTTTGTCGCCTGGGCGCCGATGTACCTCACGTCATTCTTGGACGCCGACCGTCTCCAAGGGTGGCACGACAAAGCCGCCCGCACCATGGTCGTCAGCGCTGTCCGGCAGCGTTCGACTCATCGGGGAATAGCCGTTTCCCGCAATCGCATGATCGGCCTGTGCGGCGCTTTCATGCGTTCACCGGCATGGCCTCGGTATCGGGCACGTGGCCAGTGAATCGGCGTGGGCCTCGAACCACGCCCGAGCCTGCAGGACACGTTGGGCCTCGAGGTCTTGGGCCACGGCGCAGCGCTGTCCCAAGCCGCCATCGGCGGCGACGATGGGCGGCGCCGAAGGCATCACAACTGCTCGCGACGACCACGAGTAGCTTCTTGGCATCGTACGCCTGTTGCGAGCCGTGAACTGGCCGATTGGTACCATGGCGCACCGAGCTTTGTGGCTGATTGCTCCCGCGGCGATGGCTTTGGTGGTGCTGCTGTCGGCAACGTCCTCAGCGCAGTCGACCGACCAGACCAAGTCGTCCAGTTGTGTGAGCGATTTGGGGGCGCTCGATGCGCAGTCTCCGAGTGTGTCGGTGTCGGGGATCGTGGCGGTGGACGCGGGCTGTGTGTCGTCGTTGCGTGATCCTGGCGGCGGGTCGACGTTTTATGCGCGGCGTCATACGTTCTCGTTGGCTGCGGCGGCGACGGTGTCGGTGTCGGCGGGGCCGAGCTCGTCGCGTTCGTTCGTGATCTTGAGCGACGGTTCGGGTGCGGAGGTGGGCCGCGATCAGGGTTCGTCGCGGCGTTTCGCCTCGGAGCCGGCGCATCTGGATTATCTGCTGCTGGCGGCGGGGACCTACACGGTGGAGGTCACGACCGGCTCGGCGGGCGAGGTCGGCGCCTATTCGCTGAGCGTGTCCTGGGCGCCGGCCTATGAGCCGTTGGCGGTGGTGCTGGCCGATGCGTCGTCGGTGGAGTTGGTGTATGACGCTGTGCTGGACGCGAACTCTGTGCCACCGGTGAGTGCTTTCGGTGTTGTCGTGGGTGGTTCGGCCCGTCCGGTTAGTTCGGTGTCGGTGTCGGGTCAGGTGGTGACGCTGGGTTTGGAGTTGCCGGTGTCGGGGTCTCAGGAAGTGGCAGTGTTCTACACGATTCCTGCATCCCAGGGGGCGCGTCGTGTCCAAGCAACCAGCGGCGCTGCGGCGTTAAGTATTTCTGGTCGTGTGGCGGTGGTTCCGCCCGATCCACCGGGGACCCCGGCGGTCGGGTCGCGCCTTGACGGGTCGTTGGGCGGCCTTCGAGTGTCGTGGCCGACGGTGGCTGGGAGCAGCCGCTATGAGTTGCAGTGGCGTCGGATCGGCGGGCAGGAGTGGTCGTCGGCACGTGCCAGCGCAGGGTCGCCGTTCACGGTGCGGGGTCTGGTCCGAGGCGCGCTCTATGAAGTGCAGGTACGCGCGGTGTGGACTGGCGGCGATACCGCCCATGTGCTGTATGTGACCGGTTGGTCGGCGCCGGGTTCTGGCATTGCGGGTGGGTGGACGCCCGCGAGGGTGATGGTGGCGCCTGCCCGCGGGGCGTTGATCGTGACGTGGGATGAGGTGCCGTCCGCTTCGGGCTATGAGGTCGAGTACTGGCCGGAGAGCGATGCGCAGGATCGCAAGGTGGCGGTGCCGGTGCGTGACGGAGACAGGTGGCGTGCGGACATCACAGGGCTGGCCGACGGCACGGCCTACGGGGTCGCAGTGCGGTCGGTGCGCAGTGTCGCCGGGCAGTCGACCGTGAGTGGTTGGGTCACCAGCTACGCGGCACCAGGCAGCTTCTTGGGCGGTCGGATGTCGACCTACCGCAGTCTCGGGATCATCTTCCAGCGAATCCGGGGTGCCAGCTACAGCGTGTGGTGGGCCGATGGATGTGACGAGGATTATGTGCTGTGGAATCGGCGGGCGAGTGCCGAGTCGTGGTCGTTGGTGAGTGGTCTGACGTTCTTCGATGACGGTACGGGCACCCTTCGGTTGACGGCGCCGGATCTGGGGTTCAGCACATCGAATGCGCCTTCGCATTTCGCGACTCTCTTGAGGAGGAACGAGGGACGCCGTTTGCAGCTGCGCTGCGGGCCGCCGTCGCCGCCGTTGACGGCGCAGGAGCCGCCTGGGGTATTCCTTGGTGAGGTCGCGTTCCATCGCAGTTCCGGGGCTGCGCCTCAGGCCCCGCCAGACGTCGGGGCTGCGGCACATTCGGGAGACTCGTTGGCGGTGTCCTGGGGCGGCTTCGGCGATGCCGAGCGTGCGAGGATCCGTTCGAGCGTCGTGGAGTACGAGGTGGAGTGGCGCTGGCTTGAGGACGGCGAGGCGCAGACCGCGTCGGCGAGCAGGATCTCGCCGCTGGCGCGCGGCTACACGATCCAAGGCATCGCCGTAGGCCGTGCCTATGACGTGCGGGTACGCGCGAACAGCTCCACCCACGACGGCACATGGTCGGCATGGGCAGACCGTCCCGCGGTAATCGCCCCAGAGGACCTGCAACAGCGGGACGTGTCGGTGACCGCCGCAGCGGCGGTTGAGGGCGACGGCGTAGCGGTGTTTACCTTGGAGGCGGCGTTGCCCGACGGTGTGACGGCTGCGGCGGCACAGATAGCACCGATCTGGGCGCGGTGGGAAACAAGCTCGGGCACGGCTGCGGAAGGTTCGGACTATCAGCGCGCTTCGGGCATTGCGGTGATGAATGCCGACGACAGCCGGGCGACGATCAGCGTGCCGCTCGCAGACGACGCGGCTGCCGAGAGCACCGAGACGTTCAGTGTGCAGATCTCCTATCTCGCAGGATCCGCGACAGCAGACACAGCCGCGACGGCGACGATCACCGACGACGACCCCGCTCCGAGTGCGCCGGCGTTGACCGCGAGCACTTGTCAGGGCGCACTGGTGTCGGGCTCGATCGGAGATGTGTACGACGTCGTCCAGCCGGTCTACAGCTCGTGGACAGATGTTTTTGTCGATGTGGAGATGTCCTGTGAGGGCGGCTCCGCGGGCACTGGTGGCTACCGGACGGGCGTGGAGGTCCTGTACGGACCGTCGGCGCCGCTGTCTAGCGGTTGGTGCCTCGGTGGTGGCACGCCGCCGGTGACTGCGTCGCTCACCGCGGCGGGCGGCTGTGTTGCGACCCTGGCTGGGGCGGGGCTGTTGTCGATTCGCGCCGAGGCAACGCACATTGTGCGGGTTGCCGACAGTGCTGTAGGCAAGGCGCACCAGCTGCGGGTGTGGATCGACCTGAACGGCAATGGGGCGCGCGATATCGGAGAGCCGTCACAGATTGTGGCGACGGATTTCTCCAGCCGTGCGCCGGGCGGTGGCTATGGCCTCCCGTACCGGCTGGCCGAGGACCTCGAGATTGTGAACCTCGGCCGCGCTGACCAGTTGTGGCGGCCGGGACAGTGGGCAACGCTGCGTCTGGCGGCGCTGGTGTCTACCGGAGAGCGCACCTATGACCCCGTGTCGCGCACGATGGTGCCGGTACAAGTGCCGCTCGCGAACGCTGTGGTGGGAATGTCCGTATTCGCGGGATCCAGCAGCGCAGCGGAGCTCATGTGTGCGGTGCCGCCGGTGCCTGGGCTGTCCTCGCCGAGCTATTCCAGCCATTGCTCCACTGACGCTGAGGGCGTCTTCACCGTGCGCTATCGGGTGGGGGCGCCGGCGGTGACCGCCACGGGCGCGCAGCAGGATGACCTGCGCATTTGGTGGGACCGCAACCGCAACGGCACTTACGAGGCAAGCCCCAACCACCCCGTCCGCGAGCCGTCGGACACCGTCCAAGTCCCTGTCGCCAAAGCAGCCGTGAGCTATGTCGCCCTCGGCGACTCCTACTCCTCAGGCGAGGCTGGCGACGATCCTGACGACGAGAAGTACGTCACCGGTGAGAATCCAGCTGACGGCGAATGCCGACGCTGGCGTTTGGCCTATCCGGTGTTGTTCAGCAAGGGCTTCCTTGAGGTCCGGGAACTGGATATTGAAGTAGATTTTGCGACCTACGCCTGCACCGGAGCCATCACCTACAACCTGTACGACCCGAGGGACCCCAGCGGCTCGTCGGAGGTCGACGCTCACCATTTGACTGACCGGCCTTCGTCGAAGGCAGTGCCCAATGAGCCTGTCTTTGGGCGCGAATCACCTCGTGGACCACTGGTCGTGCTGCACGAGACTCATCCGAATTGGGAACCTCGCCAAGCGGTGTCCCTTGCCCGGGCGCAAAGTATGGGCGACGTAGACATGATCACCATCACCATCGGCGGCAACGATGCGGAGTTCAGCCGCGGTGTCACGGTGTGTGCCCTGGTGCAGCGTTGTGACCCTGCTCCATCGGCGGAGCGTCTGGCAGAAATCGAGAATCGGCTCGTGACGGTGCTGGGTCGAGTCAAGAGCGTCGCTCCCAATGCGGTCGTGTTCGTTCTGGGGTATCCGTATCTGACTCCGCAGGTGGATTCGTGCGCGAATCCCAAGCGGATCCATCGTCCTGGGCGCCCGTCGCGGATTGAGCTCGATTTCAGCGCTTTGCCAGCAGGCTGTGAGGCACAGTGGGACATGTACCGGCCGGGGGTGGAAGAGTGCAGCCCGTTGTCGGCGACCGGGGTGCTGCGCGGCTCGTTGTTCTACGTGTTCGGCACGGCGTTGCGGGCGCTTCTGGGTTCGGCACGGACCAAGATCGACTATTGGGAGGCCAAGGCGATGTGGGCCGCGGCCGACGCGCTGAACGCGGTGGTCAGCTCAGCCGCGAAACGCGCCGGCGCGCACTTCGTGGACGTAGTCGGCGGCGTGCCGCTGGAAGACGCGCCGCAAGGGTTCCGGGGTCGCTTCTCGTGCAATCCGGCAGAGTCGTGGGTGCACGGCTTCGTCCCGAAACAGGGACTGCGTCTCGACGTGAGCGGCGCGGACGGCAGCAGCTTCCACCCGACAGCGGCGGGACATGACGCGTACGCTCGCATCTTGGAGACCTACATCCGCTCCCGAATCGAGTCCGGTGCCGATCTCAGCGAAGCCGGTCTGCCGTTGCCTCCTGCAGCAACCGCGCAGCACGCTGACAGCGTCACAGCGGCGTCCGATGGATCGACGGTGGGGCAGAGCGAGTCTGCGTCCGCTGTGCCGTCGGCAGGGCTGCTGGTGCCCCGGGCAGCGACAGCAATGTCGGGTTGTGGTGCCCCGTTCGTCTCCCCTGCTGGGCAGGTCACCCTCACGGCAGCGGGATTCGCTCCCGGCGCTTCGGTGAGCTTCAGTGCGCAGGCAGCGTCTCTTGGCGCAGCGCAACTCGCCGCACCGCAGATCGCTGCGGCCGCGGCCGATGCCGAGGGGAATGTTGAGCTGTCCTGGACGGTGCCTGGAGCGCCTGCAGCTTCAGTCGATCCCGCCCCGCGCGCTTACCTGATCGACGCAACAGGCCTCAACTCCAGCGGTGGCACCCATACCGCGCTGATGGGTCTGCCGCTGGTCGCCTATCCCGGCGCCGCGCCGTGCGCCGTCGCGGACGCCGCGTCCACGACGCTGGGTACCGCGGTGCGGATCAATGTGCTCGCCAATGACCTCGCCCCGACCGGGGGTTCCTTGGACGCGGCCTCCGTCGAAGTTCGCGATTCCGAGCGCGGGTCTTTCGCCGTCGACGGCACGACGGGTGTTGTGTCGTTCGTGCCTGAGGCTGGGTTCTGGGGCACGGTGGAGACGACTTATGTGGTGTTTGACGGGTGGGGGATCGGCGTCGAAGCGGCCTTGACGGTGACGGTTGACGCGGGCTGCACGGTCACGGGCACGGCGGGTGTGGTGTTGATCGAGGGCACTGAAGGCGATGACGTGATCTGTGTGCCGGACCGCGACGATCGGCACGCGTTCCATGTGATCGACGCGAAGGGCGGCGGCGACGTCGTCTTGGGCGGCGCGGGGGTGGAGTGGGTGTATGGCGGCGATGGCGCGGATGCGATCTACGGCAACGGCGGCGACGACCGGATTGTGGCGGGCGCCGGGGTGGACACGGTTCACGGCGGGTCGGGTATGGACTCGGTGTACAGCTTGGACTTCGAGGACACGATCATCGACGACGGTTACGAAGCGGTGCTGTCGGCGTCGGTGCCGTCGCAGTCGGGTCCGGTCGCGGAGCCTGATTGGGTGTGGGTCGATGTGTCGCGGACGGTGACGGTCGACGTGCTCGGCAATGATCACGATCCCAACGGGGACCTCGATGCTTCCACCTTGCGGGTCACGTCAGCGCCGGCCTCGGGCGCTGCGACGGTGGCTCAGGATTCAGGCGAACGGGCCGTGGTCGAGTTCGCGGCGCCGTCGGCGGGCGGCACCGTGTCGTTCGGCTATGAGGTGTGCGACGCGTTGGGCCATTGCGCGTCGGGGCAGGTGTCGGTGATGGTCGGCACAGCGGACTGCACGATCACCGGCACCCCTCGGGGCGATGTGCTGCGCGGCACTCCCGGCGATGACGTGATCTGCGGGCTGGGCGGCAGCGACACGATCTGGGGGCTCGGCGGCGATGATGTCATCGTGGCAGGCCGCGGAGGCGACACTGTCCGCGGCGGCGACGGCGACGACATCATCTGGGGCGGCGCGGGCGCGGACGTGTTGCACGGCGAGGCTGGCGGCGACTGGCTGTGGGGCGGCGGGGGCGCGGACCGGCTGTGGGCGAGCACGGGCGCGGACCGTCTGCTCGGCGGCGCTGGTGACGACACGATCGTCGGCGGCAGTGACGACGACCGCATCTGGGGCGGCGACGGCGACGACACGATCAAGGCGAACAGCGGCGACGACATCGTCTGGGGCGGTCCCGGTGATGACACTTTGCGCGGCGGCAATGACAGCGACACGATCTGGGGCGGTCCCGGCGACGACACCTTGTGGGGCGGCGCAGGTGATGACACGGCCTATGGCGGCGTCGGCAATGACAGCCTCGACGGTCTCAACGGGAACGACACCCTGTGGGGCGGCCCAGGTGCTGACACCCTGCGCGGCGACAGCGGCGCCGACCGGCTGTGGGGCGGTCCCGGCGACGACACTCTCGACGGCAGCAACGGAACCGATCATCTCGATGGCGGCCCCGGTGCCGACACCTGCCAAAACGCGAGCACACGAACCGAATGCGAACCGCCCGCAGCGCCGCAGTGAGTTCGTCTGACGAGCTGCATGGTCGCGTTGAGCGCGAGGCTCGGCCGGCGTCTCGGCGGCGCACGGTGCTGATCGCTGCGGGCATTCTGGCGCTGAATGTCGCAGGAGTCGCGCTGCTGTTGTCCCCGTACGGGTTTGACGACGGGTTCGACCCGTACGACGACGCTGCACGCGTCGGAGTGAGCTTCGGGCAGCGGGTCGGCCCTGACGGAGACACCTGCTGGCCCGAGAACAGCCGCAACCGCAGCGGTACGGTGTACTGCGACCTGGTGTCGATCGGGGGGCTGCACTGGGACACCGGCGATGTGAAGGTCGGAGACGTGCAGGACATCGCGATGGGTTCGGGGTTCATGTGCATGCTGGACGAGGACAGAGCGCCGTGGTGCTGGGAATGGAGCAGCGAGACACAGCCCCGGCCAGCACGCGTCCCTCAAGGCGCGATGTTCCACTGGATCAGTGCAGGCAGTGGTTTCGTGTGCGCGCACACCGCTGATTTTGTGACAGTCGTTTGCTGGACGATCGGGGCGGACAGAGCCGAGTATCGCCAAGCCAATCACCGCGCGGATGACGGCTCCAAATGGACCATTTGGGGCGTCAGCGACGACCCGCCGACATTTACTGGTTACCCGCGCGGCTTTGGACCGGGTGGCCGCTTTCATGCGTTCACTGGCAGAAAACTGATTAGGAATCCGAGTATCCCGGGGCCGTGGGTGACTGAGACGGTGCCGTGACGTCCCGCCGCACGCGGCAAGACGGCGTCGGCTATCCCGTCGGCGGGCCCGGTGCTGATACCTGCTGGGACGCTGACACCCAGGCGGGCTGCGGATCGGCTTGGCTGGGGCGATGACGCCCGAGGAGGAACAAAAGGCGGCGCCGGCGTCGGCTGTGGCTCGGGCTGAGGCTCGGGTCATTGACGCGGTGATCCTTTTGGGGTTGTGCTTTGTCGGCCTGCTGCTGGTGTTCTTGGCGACGTTCTGCATCTGGTGCAGCTCTCACCAGACCAACAGCGGCCAAGCCGCTTTGGGAGTCTTGTTGCTTGTGGGCTGTGTGCTGTATGAGCCGGTGGGGATCGCGTGGCGCGGCCAGACGATCGGAAAGGCGATCCGCCGCATCAGGGTGGTGCGCGAGTCCGACGGCGCGACGCCCGGTTTGGGCCAGGCGATCGTGCGGTGGGCCGTCCCGGTGGCTGCGGGTGGCATTCCGTGTGTCGCCGCTGTTTTGTTGCTCCCGAGCGTCGGCCCGCTGGGCTTCGGGGCGATGTTCGTCGCGTGGGCGCCGATCTATCTCACGTCGTTCGCTGACGACCGCCGCCGAGGGTGGCACGACAAGGCCGCCCGCACCGTCGTCGTCAGCGCTGTCCGGCAGCATTGAATTCCCGAAATGATGCGGGTCTGCCAGTCAACCCTGGAGGGGCGAGATCATGAGTGGCTCAAGCCTGTCGCGGCCTGTGACGCTCGCTTGGCGCGCTGCAGCTCGTTTAGCGGACACGGTGGTGGTGGGCTTGCCGTTGTTGCTTCCGGTGCTGCTCCCGTATGTTGCCCTCGGGGCTCGTGACGAACCCGAGCGGCATCATCCTGACAACTGGTTTGGGCTCGACGAGACGGACGTGTTCCTCCTGGCGGTCATTCTTGCGTGGCTGGCGGCGCTGCCAGTGATTTCGTTCGTGTGGTCTCATGTGTACGAGGTCGCGTTGGCGCGGCGCGGGGGCCAGACGCTGGGCAAGCGGTGGTTGGGGGTGTGTGTTGTCCGCAGCGGATCCTCGTGGCCGCAGGTGCCTTGCTATGGCCGTCTGATGCTGCGATGGCTGATTCTGCATCCTCCTGCAGTGGCGCTGCTGGTCGCAGGATTTTTGCAGTACCCGGCGGGTGATCGGCGTTTGGCCCTGTACGGGCTGGGGTATCTGACTGTGTTGGCGTTGCCGGTGCTGGTGACGCGGTCGCGTCGTGGGCTGCATGACCTGTTGGCGGGCACCGTGGTCGAGCAGGTGCGCAGCCTGCCTGAGGGCCACCCAGCGCATGGTGTGTGGCAGCCGCCACTGGCCGCGCGATGGCAGCGGTGGCGACGGGTCGGAGGGAGCAGTCGTCGAGCGCGCGTGCGCGGAGATATCGGGAGCAGTCGGAGCGATTCAGGCTGTGCGAGGTGGACGGCTTCACCGCCGGGCTTGGGTCGGCGGTGTGGTGTCGATGACGGAACCGATCATCTCGATGGCGGCTCCGGTGCCGACACCTGCCAAAACGCGAGCACACGAACCGAATGCGAGCCGCCCGGTGCGCCGCGGTGAGTTCGTCTGACGAGCTGCGCGGTCGCGTTGAGCGCGGGACTCGGGCTGCGTCTCGGCTGCGCACGGTGCTGATCGCAGTGGGCATTCTGACGCTGAACTTCGCAGGAGTAGCGGCGCTGTTTCTCTACGACGACGGGTTCGATCCCTACGATGACGCCGTCCGCGGCACGAACCCGATGGGTTCGGTCGGTGTCGATTTCGGGCAGGCGATCGGCCCTGACGGGGACGGCTGCTGGCCTGAGAACAGCCGTGACTACAGCGGTACGGTGTACTGCGATCTGGTGTCGATCGGTGGGCTGCACTGGGACACCGGCGACGTGAAGGTCGTAGCCGGGAGTCCGTTCTCGATTGAAATGGCGATGGGTTCGGGGTTCATGTGCATGATCGACGAGGACAGAGCGCCGTGGTGCTGGGAATGGAGCAGCGAGACACAGCCCCGGCCAGCACGCGTTCCCCAGGACGCGCAGTTCGACTCCATCAGGGCGGGTGGCGGGTTCGTGTGCGGGCAGACCACTGACTTCGTGACGGTCGTGTGCTGGACGATCGGGGCGGACAGAGCCGAGTATCGCCAAGCCAATCACCGCGCGGATGACGGCTCCAAATGGAACATTTATGGCGTCAGCGACGACCCGCCGACATTTACTGGTGACCCGCGCGGCTTTGGACCGGGTGGCCGCTTTCATGCGTTCACTGGCAGAAAACCGAATGGGGATCCGAGTATCCCGGGGCCGTGGGTGACCGAGACGGTGCCGTGACGTTCCGCCGCATGCGGCAAGACGGCGTCGAGGGCGTCGGCCGTCCCGTCGGCGGGCCCGGTGCCGACACTTGCCGAGACGCTGACACCCAGGCGGGCTGCGAATCGGCTTGGCTGCGGCGATGACGCCCGAGGAGGAACAAAGGGCGGCGCTGGCGACGGTTGTGGCTCGGGCTGAGGCTCGGGTCATTGACGCGGTGATCCTTGCGGGGCTGGCGTTCGGCGGCCTGTTGTTGGTGTTCTTGGCGTCGTTCTGCATCTGGTGCAGCTCTCACCAGACCAACAGCGGCCAAGCCGCTTCGGGAGTCTTGTTGCTTGTGGGGTGTGTGCTGTATGAGCCGGTGGGGATCGCGTGGCGCGGCCAGACGATCGGAAAGGCGATCCGCCGCATCAGGGTGGTGCGCGCGTCCGACGGCGCGACGCCCAGTTTGGGCCAGGCGATCGTGCGGTGGGCCGTGCCGGTGGCTGCGGGTGGCATTCCGTGCGTCGCCGCCGTTTCGTTGCTCCCGAGCGTCGGCCCGCTGGGCTTCGGGGCGATGTTCGTCGCGTGGGCGCCGATCTATCTCACGTCGTTCGCTGACGACCGCCGCCGAGGGTGGCACGACAAAGCCGCCCGCACCGTCGTCGTCAGCGCTGTCCGGTCGAGTTGAATGGCTGGGCGCGGCCGGTAGCGTTCTGCACTCGACAACTTGCTCGCCGCAGAAATCCGGTGGCTTCGGCCTGAAACCGGCCCTGTCTGAACCACGTTCGGCGGTTCGCCCGCCTCGGGGGAGCCAGACGGGTCGGGCCTGATGAGGCGAACTGTCTTGCCGTGCGCACCAGCGTCGGGATGCGGTTCTGTCTCGTCTGCGGACCGGTGCCCGTTTTGGGACCGGGAGCGACCCAACCGCCCGAACGCTCTGCGTTGCGCAGCACCGCAGAGCGCCCCGCAGCACCGCAGAGCGCCCCGCAGCATCCCGCAGCACAGGAGGTCCCCGCAGTGGCGACATCAACGACGGCTGATCAACGCGCGCCGCGGGCCGACAAGGTCGCTGTGGTGGACGAGGTGCGCCAGCGATTCGGTGACGCCGAGGCGGTGCTGTTCACCGAGTATCGGGGTCTGGACGTGGCAGCGATGGCCGATTTGCGCGGCCGCCTCATCGATGCGGACTGCCGCTACAAGATCTACAAGAACACCTTGGTTCGCCTTGCGCTGACCGACGATGCGCCGGCCGGGACGCTCGACCTGCTTCTGGGTCCCACTGCGCTCGCCTTCTGCGGCAAGGACCCCTCGGCGGCGGCGAAGGCCCTGCGCACCTTCGCTGCGGAGCACGACGCGCTGATCATCAAGGGCGGCGTGCTGGCGGGTGCGCTTCTCAGCGACGACGATGTGCGCGAGCTCGCCGACCTGCCCTCACGCGACGATCTGATGGCGCAGATGCTCGGCGCGTTCGCTGCTCCGCTCAACGAGCTGGCCTCGATGATGAACAGCCTGATCGGCGAGGTGTCCGGCCTGGTGCAGGCGCTCATCGACAAGACGCCGGACAGCCCAGCGCCGAACGACGACGCCCCAGCCGAGACCCCAGTCCAGCCAGAACCTGCTCCGGAAGACTTGGCCTCAGCCGATATCACGGCCCCCGAACATCCAGCCGCAGACCCAACCCCCACAAACACGGAGAACAACCAATGAGCACGTCCACTGAAGAGATCCTCGACGCCATCGGCAACATGACGGTGCTTGAACTCGTCGAGCTGAAGAAGGCGTTCGAAGAGCGCTTCGATGTCACCGCCGCTGTGGCCGCACCGATGATGGTGGCCGCAGGCGCTGGCGGGGCAGACGCCGCCGGCGAGGCTGCCGAGGAGGCCATCGACGAGGTCACCGTCACGCTGGCAACCATCGGCGACAAGAAGGTCCAGGTGATCAAGGAGGTGCGCTCGCTCACGAGCTTGGGTCTCAAGGAGGCCAAGGATCTCGTGGAGGCCGCCCCGAAGGCCGTGCTCGAAGGCGTGCCGAAGGCAGAAGCCGACAAGGCCAAAGAGGCCCTCGAGGCCGTCGGCGCCACTGTCGAGCTGTCCTGACCGGCTCGACGAGCCGACACTGCGCCCCGCGTCCCGAACCACGCACGGCTTTGGCGTGCTTGGAACGCTGCGCCGCGCGATCTGGGGCCGCGGAGCCTCGGCGGCGGTTGTGGCGCCCAGCGTTGCTGGGTAGCGTTGCTAAGGCCGTGGCACAGGTGGCCTCCCCATTCGCGCACCCACCAGTCCCCAGCATCGAGGCCCAACGTTGGGCTCCCTGTTTGCTGCGGACGCCTGCGATTGCGCGCGTTTCCGCCCCGTCGTCGCCTGCCGTCGGCAGTCGCATGCGACCCATCCCGCACAACTGAACCGCTAGGAGAGTCCGTTGTCGTCTCGTGTCGGCCGCGAACGCTATTCGTTCGGCAACCTCGACGAAGTCCTGGAACTCCCGGACCTCGTATCCATCCAGAAGGCTTCTTTTCAGCGATTCCTCGATGTCGGTCTCGCTGAGACGTTCTCTGATATCAGCCCCATCAGCGACTTCGGCGGGCACCTTCAGCTCGTGTTCTCGTTCGATCCTCACGATGAGGATCTTCGCCCGCCGCCCAAGTTCTCCGTGGAGGAGTGCAAGGAACGCGACATGACCTACTCGGCGCCGATCTTCGTGCGCGCCGAGTTCAAGAACGCCCACACCGGCGAGGTCAAGGCCCAGACCGTGTTCATGGGCGATTTCCCGATGATGACGCCCAAGGGCACGTTCATCATCAACGGCACAGAACGAGTGGTCGTGAGCCAGCTCGTTCGCTCGCCCGGCGTCATCTTCCAGCCCGGTGAGCGCTACCGGCTGCGGAACATGTCGAAGCACCAGCTGGTGACGGCGACCATTCACCCCTACCGCGGCGAGTGGATCGAGTTCGACGTCGAGCACAAGCCGGGCAAGGACCCCACCGCCGGCAGCCGTGTCGCGCGCAAGCGCCGCCTCAGTATCTTCTCGCTGCTGCGAGCCTTGGGCTACGGCGAGGACCGCTACCCCGGCCTGCTCGAGCGTTTCGTCGAGCACTTCGACTTCCTCGAGCCGCAGTGGGAGAAGGATCGCAACGTCGCGCAGACGCAGGAAGAATCAGTCATCGAGTTGTACAAGCGGGTCCGCCCCGGCGAGATGGCGACCGCCGACGCGGCCAACAACTACCTCCAGAACGCGTTCTTCGACGACCGCCGGTACTCGCTGTCCAAGGTCGGCCGCTACAAGCTCAACCGCAAGCTCGGGCCCGAGCTCGATCGCGTGTCGGAGCTGTTCGGTCTCGACTTTGTCGACCGCGACGATCCGCGGGCGCTCGACCATCCCGAATTGATCCGCCCCGATCCCGATTCCACGGTGCTGACCCGCAGCGAAGTCCTGGCCACGGCGAGCTACTTGCTGCACTTGGCGAACGCCGAGCCTGGCTACCGGCTGGACGATCAGGATCACTTCGCCAACCGCCGCATCCGCTCCGTCGGCGAACTCATCCAGAACCAGGTGCGCATCGGCCTCAGCCGCATGGAGCGGGTCGTGCGCGAGCGCATGACCACCCAGGACGTCGAGGCCATCACGCCGCAGACGCTGATCAACATCCGCCCGGTGGTGGCAGCCACCAAGGAGTTCTTCGGCACCAGCCAGCTCAGCCAGTTCATGGACCAGGTGAACCCGCTGTCGGGCCTCACCCACCGCCGGCGCCTCTCCGCGCTCGGTCCTGGCGGTCTGTCACGGGAACGTGCCGGCTTCGAGGTGCGCGACGTCCACTTCAGCCACTACGGCCGGATGTGCCCCATCGAAACGCCGGAGGGTCCCAATATCGGCCTGATCGGCGCCTTGGCCACCTTTGCCCGCGTCAACGAGTTCGGCTTCATCGAGTCGCCGTACCGGGTCATCCGTGACAGCAAGGCCACCACCGAAGTGCGTTATCTGACCGCGGACGAGGAAGAGGAGTTCGTCGTCGCGCAGGCCAACGCGCCGCTCGAACCCGATGGGTCGTTCCGCAACCCCCGCGTGCTCGTGCGCAAGAGCCCACAGGGCGCCAACCTGGAAGATCTGCGCTTGCAGATGGAGCGCGACACGTACTTTGCGGCCACCACCGAAATCAGCTACGTGCCGGCGTCCGAAGTCCAGCTCATGGACGTCTCGCCGAAGCAGATCGTGTCGGTGGCCACCGCGCTGATTCCCTTCCTCGAGCACGACGACGCCAACCGGGCGCTCATGGGCGCCAACATGCAGCGCCAAGCGGTGCCGCTGCTGCGGGCCGAGGCGCCTTACATCGGCACCGGCATCGAAGGCCTGGCCATGGCCGATGCTGCCGAAATGGTGCTTGCGGAGTTCGAAGACGACATGGGTGAGCGTCAAGGCATCGGCGGTGAGGTCATCGATGTCGCCGGCGACTATGTCGCCATTGCCGGAGACGACGGCAAGCGGCACGAGTTCCCGCTGCTCAAGTTCCGACGCTCGAACCAGGACACCTGCATCAATCAGAAGGCACTCGTGCGCGTCGGTGATCGCGTGGAGCCCCAGGCAGTGATCGCTGACGGGCCGTCCACCGATCACGGCGAGCTGGCACTGGGCAAGAACCTCCTCGTGGCCTACATGGCCTGGGAGGGCTACAACTACGAGGACGCCATCATTCTCTCCGAGCGCTTGGTGAAGGACGACGTGCTCACGTCGATCCACATCCACGAGTACGAGATTGACGCCCGCGATACCAAGCTGGGGCCCGAGGAGATCACCCGAGACATCCCCAACCTCGCCGACGACATCCTCGCCGATCTCGACGAGCAAGGCATCGTGCGCATCGGCGCCGAGGTCGAGCCGGGCGCGGTGCTGGTGGGCAAGGTCACCCCCAAGGGCGAGACCGAGCTCACCCCTGAGGAACGGCTCCTGCGTGCCATCTTCGGCGAGAAGGCCCGCGAGGTGCGCGACACGTCGCTCAAGGTGCCCCACGGCGAGAACGGCGTCGTCACCGACATCCGGGTGTTCAGCCGCGACAACGACGACGAGCTGCCGCCTGGCGTGAACCAGCTCGTGCGCGTCTACGTCGCCCAGAAGCGCAAGATCAGCGTCGGCGACAAGCTCGCCGGCCGTCACGGCAACAAGGGCGTGATCTCGAAGATCCTCCCCGTCGAGGACATGCCGCACCTGGCCGACGGAACGCCCGTCGACATCATCTTGAGCCCGCTGGGCATACCGAGCCGCATGAACGTCGGCCAGGTGCTCGAGGCACATCTGGGCTACGCGGCCCGCTGGGGCTGGAAAGCCACCGGCGAGAACGGCCATGCCGAGATGATCGGCAATGAGCCGGTCAGCAACACCGCCCGCAAGACCCGCCCCACTACGGAGCCGTCGGTGTTCATCGCGACGCCCGTGTTCGACGGCGCGCGCTGGGACGAAGTAGAAGCCGCTGGGCGGCACCCCACCATCCAGCAAACGCTCGAGAACCTGCGGCCTGAGTCAGTGACCGGCGACCGCCTCATGACCCGCTCGGGCAAGACGGTGCTCTTCAACGGGCGCACCGGCGAGGCCTACGACGAGCCGATCATGGTCGGCTACAGCTACATCTTGAAGCTGGCGCACCTGGTCGACGACAAGATTCACGCTCGCTCGACCGGGCCGTATTCGATGATCACCCAGCAGCCGCTGGGCGGCAAGGCGCAGTTCGGCGGCCAGCGCTTCGGCGAGATGGAAGTGTGGGCACTCGAGGCCTACGGGGCCGCCTACTGCTTGCAGGAGCTGCTCACCATCAAGTCCGACGACGTGCTGGGCCGGGTCCGTGTCTATGAGGCGATCGTCAAGGGCGAGAACATCCCCGAGCCCGGCATCCCCGAGAGCTTCAAGGTGCTCATCAAGGAGATGCAGGCGCTGTGCCTGAACGTCGAGGTGATGTCCACAGCAGGACAGCAGATCGACATCCAGGGTCTCGACGAGGACGTCTTCCGTGCCGAGGAATCGCTGGGCATTGACATCAGTCGCCCTGAGCGCGGCACCGACGAGGAAGACGAGCTGCGTCGCCAGCGCATCTGAACAGCGCATGGCACCCAGCAGCCCCAACAGCACCCCAAGAACTGCCACGACACACACACAGAGCCGGACATAACTCATGATCGACGTCAACGACTTCTCTGACATCCGGATCGGCTTGGCGACCGCGGACGCCATCCGTACCTGGTCCAACGGCGAGGTCCGCAAGCCCGAGACCATCAACTACCGCACGCTCAAGCCCGAAAAGGACGGCTTGTTCTGCGAGAAGATCTTCGGTCCCACCAAGGACTGGGAATGCGGTTGCGGCAAGTACAAGCGCGTCCGGTTCAAGGGCATCATCTGCGAGCGCTGCGGGGTAGAGGTCACCCGCTCCAAGGTGCGGCGCGAGCGCATGGGCCACATCGAGCTGGCCGCGCCGGTGGTGCACATCTGGTACCTGCGCGGCACCCGGTCGTGGCTGGCGTATTTCTTGACCGGCCTCGATCCCCGCCAGGAGCTCAAGGCCAAGGCGCTCGAACGCGTCATCTACTTCGCCGCGAATCTCGTCACCAAGGTGGAGAGCGAGAAGCTGCACACCGATCTGCCGCGGCTCGAAGCCGAGAAGGCCGAGGAGCTCGCCGTCATCGACGAGGAGCTCGCCGAGCGTCGGGTTGAGCGATTCGCTGAGCTCGAGAAGGAGCTCGCCGGGCTCGAGGCCGAGGACGCCAAGGAGCGCGAGCTGCGGTCGGCCCAGCGCGAGTCCGACAAGGATCTCGAGGCCATCGAAGAAGAAGCCAACGAAGAGAAGGACCTCGTCGAGCGTGCCTTCACAGCGCTTCGCGACCTGCACGAGCGGATGATCATCGACGACGAGGATCTCTGGCGTGAGCTCGAGGATCGCTACGGCCAGTACTTCGAGGGCGGCATGGGCGCCGAGGCGATCGCGCAGCTCATGGCCAACATGGACTTCGACGTCGAGGAGTCTGAGCTGCGTGCCGCCATTGAGGCGTCGGACGGGCGCCGGCCGCTGTCGGCCCAGCGCAAGCAGAAGGCGATCAAGCGTCTCAAGATCCTGAGTGCGTTCAACCGGCGTGACGAGCACGGGCGCCGCATCAACGATCCGCGGGCGATGATTCTCGACGCCGTGCCGTGCATCCCGCCCGACCTGCGGCCGATGGTGCAGCTCGACGGCGGACGCTTCGCGACGTCGGATCTCAACGATCTGTACCGCCGGGTGATCAACCGCAACAACCGCCTGAAGCGCCTGCTCGACCTTCGGGCGCCCGAGATCATCGTCAACAACGAGAAGCGCATGCTGCAAGAGGCGGTGGATGCGCTGTTCGATAACGGCCGAAGGGGCCGTCCTGTGACAGGTCCCGGCAACCGGGCACTGAAATCACTGTCGGACATGCTCAAGGGCAAGCAGGGGCGCTTCCGCCAGAACCTGCTCGGCAAGCGCGTGGACTACTCGGGTCGCTCCGTCATCGTCGCAGGACCCACGTTGCGCTTGCACCAGTGCGGGCTGCCCAAGCTGATGGCGCTTGAGCTGTTCAAGCCGTTCGTCATGAAGCGGCTGGTCGATTCCGAGATAGCGCAGAACATCAAGTCGGCCAAGCGGATGGTGGAGCGACGACGCGCGGATGTCTGGGACGTGCTCGAGGACGTCATTAAGGAGCACCCGGTGCTGCTGAACCGGGCGCCCACGCTGCACCGGCTGGGCATCCAGGCCTTCGAGCCGCTGCTCGTGGAGGGCAAGGCGATTCAGATCCACCCGCTCGTGTGTGCCGCCTTCAACGCCGACTTCGACGGCGACCAGATGGCCGTGCACCTGCCGCTGTCCTCAGAGGCCCAAGCAGAAGCGCGGGTGCTGATGCTGTCGGCTAACAACATCTTGAGCCCCGCTGACGGCCGTCCGATGACCGTGCCCAATCTGGACATGCTGATCGGCAGCTACTACCTCACCGAGTCGAGCGCCACCGACGACGACAGCGCCGATCCCGACGCTGAGATTCCCGTCTTCCGGCACCTGCACCAGATCGAGCGCTCGCTCGATCTCGACCAGCTCAAGCTGCACCAGCGCATCGAATGGCGCATCCCGCAGCTCAGCGACGGCAATGGCGGCTACGTGCCGACGACACCGGGCCGGGCGCTGTTCAACGCTGCGCTGCCCGACGACTTCGAGTACGTGAATCATCCCGTGCGCAAGGGCGACATGGGCCGCATCGTGCGCGCGCTGTCCGATAACTACGCCGCCAGCGACATTGCTGTCAGCCTCGACCACGTCAAGGACCTCTGCTACGCCTACGCCAGCCGCTCGGGCCTGACGATCTCCGTTGCCGACGTGAGCACCCCGCCCGACAAGGCGGAGATCCTCGAACGTCACGAAGGCGAGGCGGAGCGCGTCGAGACTCAGTTCCGGCGCGGCATCATCACCGACGGTGAGCGGCGCCAGAAAGAAGTGGAGATCTGGACCGACGCCACCGACGAGGTACGCCGCTCGCTCGAAGCCGAAATGGCCCGCACCACCTTCAATCCGATCGGCATGATGGTCGGTTCCGGCGCACGCGGGAACATGATGCAGGTGCGCCAGATTGCCGCCATCCGCGGGCTGGTCGCCAACCCTCGCGGCGACATCATCCCGCGCCCCATCAAGTCGTCGTACCGGGAAGGCTTGGCGACGCTGGAGTACTTCATCTCGACGCCCGGCGCCCGCAAGGGCCTCGTCGACACGGCGCTGCGTACCGCCGACTCGGGCTACCTGACCCGCCGCCTCGTCGATGTGGCCCAGGAGCTCATCATCAACAGCGAGAACCCCTTCGAGCGCCCCGGTCCGGTGAACGGGCTGTGGATCGAGGACGTCTCCGCGGACAGCCCCGACAAGCGCACGCACCTCGATACGAGGCTGTTCAGCCGCTGCCTCGCGGCGGAGGTCACGCTCAGTGACGGCACTGTGCTCGAGGCCGGCAGGCTCGTCGGCGAGGACGAGCTGATCGCGCTGCGCGACGACCCTGAGGTGACGCGGGTTCGTGTGCTGTCCCCGCTGACCGACGACTCTGAATTCGGCGTGTCGGCAATGGCCTACGGCGGATCGCTCGCGACCGGCAAGCTCATCGAAGTCGGCGAGGCCGTCGGCGTCATTGCCGCCCAGTCCATCGGCGAGCCCGGCACGCAGCTGACCATGCGGACGTTCCATACCGGCGGTGTCATCGGCGGCGAGAACATCGCAGGCGGTCTGCCGCGCGTCGTGGAGCTGTTCGAAGCGCGCACGCCGCGCGGCAAGGCCGTTCTGGCACGGCGATCCGGAGTGGTGCGCATCGGCGAGGACGACGGTCGGGGACGCCAGATTGACGTCATCGGCGATGACGGCTCCGAAGACACCTACACGGTCCCGTCCATGTCGCGGCTCGCGGTGATCGACGGGCAGGACATCCGCGCCGGCGATCCGCTCGTGGACGGTCCGCGCGACCCCAAGGAGCTCATCGAGATCCGCGGTGTGCGCGAGACCCAGCAGTACCTCGTCTCCGAGGTCCAGCGGGTGTACCGCGAGCAGGGTGTGTCGATCCACGACAAGCACATCGAGCTGATCATCCGCCAGATGACCCGGCGAGTGCTCGTGGGCGAGCAGGGCGATTCGCCGTTCCTGCCCGGCGAACAAGTCGACCAGCGGATCTACCGTGAAGCCAACCGCGAACTGGTGGCGCAGAGCAGCCGGCCTGCTGAGGGCCGCCCGATCATCATGGGCATCACCAAGGCATCGCTCGCCACCGAGTCATGGCTGTCGGCTGCCTCCTTCCAGGAGACGACTCGCGTGCTGACCGAGGCTGCCATCGAGTCGCGCCGCGACGGTTTGAAGGGCCTCAAAGAGAACATCATCATCGGCAAGCTCATTCCTGCGGGTACCGGCCAGGACGTGTACCGCAACATCGAGACGATCGCCCCCGAGTACGAGCCGATGGAGTTCTGGTCGTCCGAAGACGCCCAAGACCCGGCCGCTTGGCTTGCCTCGATCGGCGGTGATCCTGACGCGGACCCCGCGAGTCTCGACCCCAATGCGGCGCCGATCACCGACGCCGGCTGAGCTGCCGCTGCGCCCTGCGGCTCGCGCGACGCGAACGGTTGTCGTGCTGGGGCGCGCTGCCTAGCCTTCAAAGCCGGTTTCGGCGCGCCGCCGGTGGGGCATTGCGCAGATCTTCCGACTCCTGTTCATCAATCTGTCCCGCTGACAGCCCCGACTCACTGGGGTCCCCTACTCCCCGAGGTACTGGTGCCCACGATCCAGCAACTGGTCCGCAAGGGCCGCAAGTCCAAGCCGACGAAGGTGCGAACGCCTGCGTTGAAGGGCTCGCCCCAGCGGCGCGGGGTCTGCACACGCGTCTACACGCACACGCCGAAGAAGCCGAACTCCGCGCTGCGCAAGGTTGCCCGCGTGCGCCTCACCAGCGGCGTCGAGGTGACCGCCTACATCCCGGGCGAGGGCCACAACCTCCAAGAGCACAGCATCGTCCTGGTTCGTGGCGGGCGGGTCAAGGACCTTCCCGGTGTCCGCTACAAGATCATCCGTGGCGCGCTCGACGCTTCGGGCGTGAATGCCCGCCAGCAGGCACGCTCGCGCTACGGCGCCAAGCGGGAGTCCTGAGATGCCCCGCCGAGGCGCCGCGCCACGCCGCGACATCGCTCCCGACCCGGTTTACGATTCCACGCTGGTCACCCAGTTCATCAACAAGGTGCTGCGGCGCGGCAAGCGTTCGGTGGCCGAGCGCATCGTCTACCAGGCGATGGACGCCGTGGGAGAGCGAACCGGTGGCGAGCCGCTTGAGATCCTGAAGCGAGCGGTCGACAACACCCGCCCGCAGGTCGAGGTGAAGAGCCGCCGGGTCGGCGGCGCCACCTACCAGGTGCCTGTCGAAGTGCGCCCTCGCCGCGCCACCGCGCTGGCGATCCGCTGGATCGTGGGCTTCTCCCGCGAACGCCGCGAGCGCACGATGTCTGAACGTCTCGCGAACGAGCTGATGGATGCCTCCAACGGCACCGGCTCGGCTGCCAAGCGGCGTGAAG
This sequence comes from Acidimicrobiales bacterium, assembly GCA_965231925.1. Taxonomy (GTDB): domain Bacteria; phylum Actinomycetota; class Acidimicrobiia; order Acidimicrobiales; family Poriferisodalaceae; genus Poriferisodalis. Next base: position 4,387,160 of record OZ246894.1, on the reverse strand, counting down.
ACACGCACCGCATGGCAGAGGCCAACAAAGCCTTCGCCCACTACCGCTGGTAATCGATCACTGGTGAGCTGATCGGGATATCTGATCAATGGGACAACGCTGAAATGGCTCGAACGCAACCTCTCGATCGCGTCCGCAACATCGGGATCATGGCCCACATCGACGCGGGCAAGACCACGGTGACGGAGCGGATCCTGTACTACACCGGTGTCAACTACAAGATCGGCGAGGTCCACGACGGCGCCGCCACGATGGACTGGATGGAGCAGGAGCAGGAGCGGGGCATCACCATCACCTCCGCTGCCACCACCTGCCACTGGAACGACCACGTCATCAACATCATCGATACGCCAGGCCACGTTGACTTCACCGTCGAGGTGGAGCGCTCGCTGCGCGTGCTCGATGGCGCCGTCGCGGTATTCGACGGCGTTGCGGGCGTGGAACCGCAAACCGAGACCGTGTGGCGACAGGCCGACCGCTACGGCGTACCGCGGATGTGCTTCATCAACAAGCTCGATCGCACCGGTGCGTCCTTCTTCGGTTCGCTGGCGAGCATCGAGGAACGTCTGACGCCGAACACCGCCGTGCTGCAGTTGCCAATCGGGCTCGAGGCCGATTTTGAGGGTGTCGTCGACCTGGTCGAGATGAACGCAGTGGTGTGGAAGGGCGACGATCTGGGCGCCACCTACGACATCGTCGACATCCCTGCCGATCTCGCCGACCGAGCCGCCGAGTACCGCAGCATGCTGCTCGAGCGGCTCGCCGATGTCGACGAAGACATCATGATGGCCTACCTCGAAGGCGACGACGTCGATGCCGACACGATCCGGCGGGCAGTCAGGCGGGGCACGGTCGACGGCCAGATCGTGCCGGTGCTCACCGGCAGCGCCTTCAAGAACAAAGGGGTGCAACCGCTGCTCGACGCCGTGACGATGTACCTGCCGGCGCCGGTGGACATCCCTGCGATCACGGGTAGCTCCACCAATGGCAAGGAAGAGCTGGAGCGCAAGCCCAGCGACGATGAGCCGTTCTCGGCGCTGGCGTTCAAGATTATGACCGACCCTCACGTCGGCAAGCTGACCTACTTCCGGGTGTACAGCGGCCGGTTCGAGCGTGGCGGCCAGGTGCTCAACACCACGACGGGTAACCGCGAGCGCATCGGGCGCATCCTGCAGATGCACGCCAACAATCGCGAAGACCGTGAAGACATCGCGACCGGCGACATCGTCGCCGGCATCGGCCTCAAGAACACCCGCACCGGCGACACGCTGTGCGATTCGTCCAAGTCGATCGTGCTCGAGCAGCTCGACTTCCCCGACCCGGTCGTGCACGTCGCTGTCGAGCCCAAGTCCAAGGGCGACCAGGACAAGCTGGGCAGGGCGCTCACGGCCCTCAGCGAGGAAGATCCCACCTTCCAGGTCAAAACCGACGACGAGACCGGCCAGACCGTGATCTCGGGCATGGGCGAGCTGCACCTCGAAGTGCTGGTCGACCGCATGCTGCGCGAGTTCAAAGTGGACGCCTCGATCGGCAAGCCGCAGGTGGCCTACCGCGAGACGATCACGGCGCCGGTGAACAAGTTCGAGTACCGGCACATCAAGCAGACCGGCGGCTCGGGCCAGTACGCCGTGGTGGTCATCAACGTGCGCCCGTCGGAGCCCGGCGAGGGATACGTCTTCGAGGACAGCATCCGGGGCGGTGTGATCCCGCGCGAGTACATCAACTCGGTCGACGCGGGTTTGCAGTCGTCGCTGGAGAACGGCCCGCTGGCAGGGTTCCCGCTGGTGGACGTGTCCGTCGATCTGATCGACGGCAACCATCACGACGTCGACTCCTCGGAAATGGCATTCAAGATCGCCGGCACGATGGCCATGCGCGATGCGGCCAGGCTGGCACGGCCGGTTCTGCTCGAGCCGGTCATGTCGGTGGAGGTCGTCACGCCCGAGGACTACATGGGCGACGTCATCGGCGACCTCAATTCACGGCGCGGCCGAGTCGGGCAGATGGAACTGCGCGGCGTGAACCAGGTGATCGATGCCAAGGTGCCGCTGTCGGAGATGTTCGGCTACGCCAACGACCTGCGGTCCCGCACCCAGGGCCGCGCGACCTACAGCATGCAGTTCGACAACTACGAACAAGTGCCGCGCACCATCGCTGAGGAGATCATCAAGCGCATCCGCGGCGAATGACCCAGCCCGCCTGGGGCGGGTACAACTGGCGCCGGTGACAAATCATTTGGTTTGAGGCCACGGCATCCCTAGCCTCACACCGTTCAGAACAGCGAAGAAACCAAGCAGCAACTACATCCCTGCACCTCACTCTCCCCCGATAGGCGAGCAGAACCCCGAAAGGCGGGTACGACATGGCAAAAGAGCGATTCGAGCGGACCAAGCCTCACGTCAACGTGGGCACGATGGGACACATCGACCACGGCAAGACGACACTGACGGCTGCCATCACGCGCGTGCTGGCCGAACAGGTCGGCGGCCAGGCGACGGCCTTCGACGAGATCGACAAGGCACCCGAAGAGCGCGAGCGCGGCATCACGATCTCCATCGCGCACGTCGAGTACGAGACGGTGAACCGTCACTACGCACACGTCGACATGCCCGGCCACGCCGACTACATCAAGAACATGATCACCGGTGCCGCCCAGGTGGACGGGGCCATCTTGGTCGTGTCCGCTGCCGACGGCCCGATGCCACAGACCCGTGAGCACGTGCTGCTGGCCCGCCAGGTCGGCGTGCCCTACATCGTGGTTGCGCTCAACAAGGTCGACATGGTCGACGACGAGGAGCTGCTCGAGCTCGTCGAGCTCGAGGTACGCGAACTGCTCAGCGAGTACGAGTTTCCCGGCGACGACGTCCCGGTGGTGCGCGTCTCGGCCCTGAATGCCCTCGAGGGTGATGCGGCTGCCGCCGAGCAGGTCGTCGAGCTGATGAACGCCGTCGACGAGTACGTGCCCGAGCCCGTGCGCGACAACGAGCGCCCGTTCCTGATGCCGATCGAGGATGTCTTCTCGATCACCGGCCGCGGCACTGTGGTGACCGGCAAGATCGAGCAGGGCGTCATCAACACCGGCGAAGAGATCGAGATTGTCGGCATCCGCGACACGCAGACCACGACGGTGACCGGTGTCGAGATGTTCCGCAAGATCCTCGACGAGGGTCAGGCCGGCGACAACGTCGGGCTGCTTCTGCGAGGCACCGGCAAGGAAGACGTCGAGCGTGGCCAGGTCTGCACCCGCAAGGGCGCGATCACGCCGCACACCAAGTTCGAGGCTCAGGTCTACGTGCTGAACAAGGACGAGGGCGGTCGCCACAAGCCGTTCTTTTCGAACTACCGGCCGCAGTTCTACTTCCGCACCACCGACATCACCGGTGTGGTCGAATTGCCTGGCGGCACCGAGATGTGCATGCCGGGCGACAACACCGAGATGACCGTCGAGCTGATCAACCCGATCGCGATGGACGAGGGCTTGCGTTTCGCCATCCGTGAGGGTGGGCGTACTGTGGGCGCCGGCCGGGTCACCAAGATCGTTCAGTAACCCGGTACTCAAGCGAACAGTCAGGCACTCATATGGCAGCACCTCGGATCCGAATGCGGCTCAAGGCCTACGACCACGAGATCGTGGACCAGTCGGCGCAGAAGATCACCGAGACGGTGCTGCGTACAAATGCCAAGGTTCGCGGGCCCGTTCCGCTGCCGACCGAGAAGCATCGGTACACGGTCGTGCGGTCCCCGCACAAAGACAAGGACTCGCGCGAGCACTTCGAGATGCGCATCCACAAGCGCCTGATCGACGTGATCGATCCCACCGACAAGACGGTCGATTCGCTCCAGCGGCTCGACCTGCCCGCCGGCGTAGAGATCGAGCTCAAGGTCCAGCCCTAGCGCACTATCCGCCCGCGAGCGAGTCCTTCGCGATAGCCGGGGTCGGTAACGGGGCCAGGTTCTTGAAGTCGTAGTAGCCGCGCGTGACGTAGTGGTCGATGATCGCTTCGCAGTGGTCGCGGGTCTCGTCGTCGCGGACTTCCATCGTTTGCATTAGGAGCGAGCGGACTGGGTCTTCCCAGGTGGCGTGGTCCCATTCGTTAGCGGCGTTTTCGAGCATCCGATGGGTGAGCCTGGTGGCCTCCGCTGGCCTGGACGTTGCTATTTCTGTGAGGCGTTCAATGGTGTCGTGCCCGAGCCATTCGTGGCTTTTGGCGGCGAGAGTGGTTTCAAGCGCGTCGAGCGACCAGTCGTCGTCAAGCTTCGACGACACGAATGTGGCCGCAAAAGCACTGGCTTCGAGTGAATGCTGCTCCGCGTGGTCGCCGATGGCATCGAGTCGCCAGTCCCACAAGTCGCGGATGCGTCGCAGCACCTCTGGCGGGATTTCGCCTTCGGTATTTCGAAGTGCCCGTCCGACGAAGTCCATGCTGTGGGCGGCGAGTTCGTCGTCGGCGACTTCGAACCAACGCTCAAGCAGCTGCCGGGGCAGTTTGCCGCGCCAGTGGAAGGCAATGAGGTGCTCTCCGAGCTTCTGGTCGGCTTCGTTGGACCTCGAAAGGTCCGTGTAGCCACCCGAAGGAACTCGTTCGATCGCGGCCTCGTACTCGGTTCGCAGCAGGTCGAACACAGGGTCAAAGGGCTGGCACCAGCAGATGTAGGTGTTCCACGCAGCATCCCTCAGGTTGGCGTAGTCGGGCGACGCGGGAAATATGTGGCGGAGGTGCGCGGTGACCCATTCTTGGTCGATGAGAGCCAGCCAAGGCAGGTACTCGCCGTAAACGGCCCGAACCGCCACTGACGGATCGGTCGCCGTGTCGAGACGCGCCGCAAGAAGATCGCGGACTTCAGGCATCTCGCTAAACCCGGTGTCACTATCTGAGCCGCCGGTTGCGAGTTCGCGTCGGCACCACAGCGCATAGTCCATCACTGAGCGCATCGCCTTGCCCCGATTTGTGTTCATAGAGAGCGTGTGAGGGCCCATCGTGTCGATGGTGGATGCGACACGCGCCTCATATGCCGGTGACGGTGTGTCTGGTGGCGGGTGCGGTCCAGCGATTTCCACGCTGGAGATATTGGAGGTCTCGTATGCTGGCGACGGATTCGGATCCTTCATGAGCGTCGCGAGGATCTGCCAGACCGTCTCGCGGAAGCGGACGGGAATGCGGTTATCGCGGACGCCGACGCCCGTCTGGACCAGCGACGCGACCTCGCCTCGCGCCCACCGCCATCCCGGGTCGCGATCCCAGCCGGGATCGTCGCCATCCTCTTCAAAGGGGTGCCCCACGACTGACGACATCAGACGCAGTACAGGCTCCCAGTCGAGTTGCACGCCAGTCTTGACTGCCGATTGGATTCCGTCTAGGTAGCAGCGAACGTAGGTGGGGTCCAAGGTCGCGAAGCTGTCGGCCTCGGCCGCGAATTCGGTTGCGCGTTCCGCGACAGCATCCTTGACGACGCGTCCGAGATCCGCCATCGAAGCGCTGAAGTGCCTTCCGTCGGCGTCCGGCCGCCAGGCTCGGAGATAGTCGATGACCGTGGACGGCGGCCAAGTGCCCATCTCGTCTTTGGACACCGGGCTGTCGGGACCCGAGTCGGTAGATGTCCAACTGACGAAGTCGGGGTGCTCAGCCTCGCCGTAGCGCCTGACGTGACTCCGGTACAGCGCCGCTGCTCGGTCGGGCAGCTGATCGGCCACATAGCTCAACCAGTCGCGCTGCCAGTGAGCGATATAGCCAGCCTCTTCGTCCTCGCTAGGGGGCGTGCCATCGGGCGCGGTCGCCCATTGGCGGAATCTCTCAAGGTCGGGTCCGGCGTAGACCCATTCAAGAAAGCGCTGGCGTGCCTCGACCGAGGCGTCTCCAAAGCGGTTCCGCAACAGGGCTGCGTACTCGTGGCGCAGCCGGTAATCCTCGAACAAGCTCCTGTCCAAGATGCGTTCGGTGACCAGCGTCTCGCAAACTTCGGCGTGTGTCAGCACGTGCAATGCAATGCGGCGGTGCAGAGATGTCGCCTTCTCGAGCTGAACCACCACGGCTTCCAGCGCGTCCGTCGAGGTGCTCGCAAAGCGAACCGCTGCATCCCTCACCGCCGAGACAAGGTGGCTGGCAACGCCACGGTCGGAGTTCTGGGCGTGGTCTTCCACCGCGGGCCGCCAGACGTACGAGTGATTGGCCTCGTCGGCGGGCTCGCCTTCATATGCGCGCAGCCTCAGCGCATCGTTGAGCAACGCCGAAAACGCCCGCACGGCATCGAGGCCCGCTGCGTCGACGAGGTCGGGCAGAAACTGCCCGATTGCCTGACCGTATGCCCATTCGGACAGTTGACTGACAGGCTCAGGACGCAGCCACGAGGCTGCTTCGTCGAATTCATCGGGCGCTTCCCCATTCGACGGCGCTTCGAGCCGCAATAGCGCCTTTGCGATCTGGACGCTCCATTCGACTTCGCCGATGCGCGCAAGATGCGAGATCACCGCCGCCGCCTCGTCGGCGAATTGGTGCCAAAAGCGCCCGTCCAGTCGAACTCCGAGCCACTCCAAGACTTTCGGCGCGAGCCGAGCGACATGACTGTCGGGCAGCTCTTCCACGATTCTCAGCGCGGTCCGAGTGGAGACCGGATTATCCGACGGCGGCAATGCCTCAAGAACTGCGAGCACAGCGTCCGGAGCGATCGGGGCCATGCGCGCGAGGTAACGACCTTCCGGCCAAGGCAAGAACCGAATGGTGCCCTGCTCTCTGTTGTGCACCGAACCCGGCGGTGCATCGAAGTACCCGCGTTCCGCCAAGGGCTTAACCCATTCAGGGTTCTCTAGCCGGTCAAAAAAGTACGCCCGGTTCTCCTGGCGGGCAGCCTGCGCTTGCAGTAGGTCCAGCTGGGCGTCGTTGGGCGGGGTCCGAGCACTCATTCGGCTGTTTGCCTCACGCAGCAATTCGTCCAGGTCTGCGATGTTCTCTTGAGCTCGCTTCGAGATCACGATCAGAAATCGCTCGAACGCCAAGAAATTGGCTGTCCACTCGACGTCAGCATTCGCTGGCAGCGTCTCGTTTCGAGCATGTGCGAATCGCTCTGCGGACCGTGATGCGTCCCGCCAGCCCTTCCAAATGTGTTGCGGGTGGGGACCAGGGCCGGCGAGCGCCTCGAACCGAGGCATCCTGAGCGCATCCCGGCCCGCTTCGAGTCCGACGTGATGCGCGATCAGACTTCCCACCGCAGAGATGAACTCGGGTGACACCACGTGGCCCGTCGCTGCTGAGGTCGCCTCTGCAGGCTCGTCTATCGAAGGCCCAGATCCATCTGTCGGGAATCCCTCTTCGACCCATTGCTCATACAGCTTTCCAACGTGCTTTGGATATTTCGACTTGGGAAGCTCAAGCGCTCCATCGAGCGCGTCGGGCAGGCGGTTCCTGATCTCGCGGATCGCATGCGCGATGAAATGAACTCTGCCGGGGAACCCCTCATCCATCGCCATCCGGAGCCCCGCCAAGTACAGCGGGGCGAGGTGCGGTGCTTTCCGATACAACCAACCGTGAAGCCCTGCACGTTCGGAATCCCACCACTCCTCCGCTGCTTCGCGGGGGCCTGCAGGCCCACAGACCGCTCCGGGCCCGTCATCCGGTGGTCCGCCATCGAACACGCTCACATGATGCCCCCACCAGTCCGGCGCGCCACGGCGGTTTTCTCCGGCCAGAGTCCCGCTTGGTCGCGAAGTCGTCAGGATGCGCGGTTTCGTGCGTCCGCGATGCCGAGGTGTCGCCCGGTGCGGCGAGCTGCACCCTTCGATGCACGCGGCATCGAAAGTCACCCGCCGCTGTCGCTCAGCACCTCGAGAGCGCGCGTGGCAGCCCTACCATCTCGGGTTGTGCGGGCTGTCGATGTGTCGTGTGGAGGTTCTCGGTGTCGGGGAGTCTGACGCCTGAGCAGCGCGCTCGGCGCGACATTGATGAGCAGTTGGAGGCCTGCGGCTGGCTGGTGCAGGACGCCAAGAGCGCGGCGGTGGCAGCTGCGCAAGGCGTGGCCGTTAGGGAGGTGTCGACCGCGGCGGGGCCTGCCGATTATGTCCTGTATGTGGACAGTCAGGCGGTCGGTGTCATCGAGGCGAAGAAGGTGGGCAGCACGCTGACCGGGGTCGAGTTTCAGACCCGCAAGTACAGCTCCGCGTATCCCGAGGAACTGCCGGCGTTCGAGGTCGACGGGGCGCTGCCATTCGGTTACGAGTCCACGGGTGCTGAGACGCGGTTCACGAGCGGGTTGGATCCTGTGACGGTCAGTCGTCGGGTGTACACGTTCCATCGGCCCGAAGCCTTGGCCCAGTGGCACGACGACTTCGCAAATGGGCGTGGTGCCGGTTTGCGCGCTGGCATCCCGCTCCTGCCGGAGCTCGGTGTCGCCACCGGTGCGTCGCACTTATGGCCGGCCCAGGCCGAAGCCATCCGCAATCTTGAGCAGTCTCTTCGGGAGAATCGGCCCCGGGCGCTCATCCAGATGGCCACCGGCTCAGGCAAGACCTTTACCGCCGCCAGTGTCTGTTACCGGTTGCTGCGCCACGCCGGAGCTGAACGGATCCTGTTCCTCGTCGACCGGGCGAATTTAGGTCGCCAGGCATTGCAGGAGTTCCAGAAGTTCCGGGTCCCTGACGACGGTCGCAAGTTCGCCGAGCTGTACAACGTCCGCCGCCTCACGTCGTCACGGCTCGCTATGGCCGACGAGGCCGCCACCAAGGTGCACATCTGCACCATCCAGCGGCTGCATTCGATCCTGCGAGGCGACGAAGCCGACGACTACGACGAGGGCCTCGATGAGCTGAGCGGCTTCGAAACGGCTCCGGCAGCGCCGGTCGAGGTCGCTTACAACCCTGCGGTGCCGATCGAGTCCTACGACGTGATCATCGTCGATGAGTGTCACCGCTCCATCTATGGAGTGTGGCGCCAGGTGCTCGAGTATTTCGACGCGTTCCTAGTGGGTTTGACTGCGACGCCCGGCATTCAGACGATCGGGTTCTTCGACCAGAACCTTGTCATGGAGTACGGGCACGCCCAAGCGGTGGCAGACCGGGTCAACGTGGACTTCGACGTGTTTCGCATCCGTACCGAGATCACCGAGTCGGGTGGCACTGTCCCTGCTGATTTCGTCACGGACTTCCGCGACCGAGATACCCGCCAGGTCCGGTTTGAGAAGATCGACGAGGACATCGACTACGACGCCAACGAGCTGGACAAGCGGGTGGTGGCACCGGACCAGATTCGCACCGTGGTGCGTACGCTGCGTGACTCGCTGCCCGAGATCTTCCCCGACCGGGAACGCCGGGACGACGGCTTGCTGGAGCATGTCCCCAAGACGCTGATCTTCGCCAAGGACGACAGCCACGCCGATGACATCGTCCAGATCGTCCGTCAGGAGTTCGGGCTCGGCAACGAAGGTGCCGTGAAGATCACGTACCGCTCCGGCGATTCGGGCAATAGGCCGGAGGAGCTGCTGGCTCAGTTCCGCACGAGCTACCAGACCCGCATCGCGGTGACCGTGGACATGATCGCCACCGGTACCGACGTGAAGCCGATCGAGTGCGTTGTGTTCATGCGCATGGTGCGAAGCCGCAACTTCTTCGAGCAGATGAAGGGCCGAGGTGTACGAGTGATCGACACCGACCAGTTGCGCGCGGTCACGCCCGATGCCACGTTCAAGGACCGCTTTGTGATCGTGGACGCCGTCGGCGTCACCGAGGCCGAGTTGCACGACACGGTGCCGATGGAACGCCAGCGAACAGTGAGCTTCGACAAGCTGCTGCACGACATCGGACTCGGTTCGACTAACTGAGACAGTGGAGAACTTCAGCGTCGCAGGGAGGGGGAAGCACTACGAGCGCGCACGCAACCTCACGCGAAGCGACCACTAGCTCCGATCGGAACTGCCCGTCGGAGGATCGGACTCGCTCGGCGCAGGCGGCGGTTGGAATGCGCCCTGAGGTATGTCTTCAGGGCCGGCAGTGCCGATCGGTGTGTAACCGTCTCGGCTGGCAGTACGCCTGCGCGAGGAGCGTTTCCTGTCGATACGCCTGTCACGGCTCATCGTTGACTCCTGCGCTTGCGAGTTCCTCCAGTGGAATGAACTCTAGTGATTCGATATCGCTGCGCTGAAGCAGAATTCCGCCGCTCGTTTCCACGGGCACACCGTCTCGCAACACCGGCGCGGCGGTTTCCTGATCGAACAGGATTGTTCTGGCGAGGTACAGATAGCGATCATCCTCGTCGGTCGCTCGGGCGACAGAAACTTCGTATGTGCGCACATGTCGCACATATCAAACTGTATGATATGTGCGATATGTCACCACAGTCGCTCAGCCGACGACCCTTGACGGCATCGGCACGTGATCAACGGTTCTTCATCCCAGGTCCAGAATTGGATCATTTGCGGGGGGGCGTCAAGCTCGGCCTGAACGTACACGTCGGCGGCGGTCCCGGTTCGGGCAAGACCACGCTGTTGCGGCGCATTGAACACGAGTTCGGCAATAGAGCGGTCTTCGTCAGGGCTGAACCGTCGTCCACGGCGTCAACGTTGCTCGCCGAGGTGGCCCGTGCAATCCGGCACCCGAACGACTACTTCCCGTCGACACGACCTACAGACACAGAACTCGACGTGCGATACCTCGAAGCCGTACTCAGCCTCGCTATCGACAGTTGGGGTGATGAATCCGAACGACCAGCGGTAGTGCTCGTGGACGGCGCAATTCGCGAACACCTGCATGTGCTGTTTGGCCGCTACCGCGATGCGCTGTGGGAACTGCCGCTGACGTGGATTGTCGCTAGCAGGCTTGCGACCCCGCCGCGACCTGCCGATGCGTTCTTTGATCGATCCATCCAACTTGATCCGTGGCCCATAAGCCGTCTCCAGCGCCTCATCGAGACGCGGATGCCCGACTGGTCTGCCGGATGGTGCGCAGATGTAGCGGCGACTCTGGGGCCGGCATCGCCGACGCAAGCGCTCCTGGACTTGCAATCGCTCGCTCTCGGCGGAAACCAGACGGCGCTGATCGCTGCGTTGGCAGATGATCGGTCGCAAGTCGCTGAGTTGCCTGATCGGCTGCGCAAGTTCTATGCGGCACTCTGTCAAGCAGGGCCGACTCATGCTGGAGATGAGTGGCTGCTCGAAACAGCGGGCGTCACCAGATCGAGAGTCGTGCACTGGCTCAAGGAACTCGAGGCGCTCGGACTTGTGGAGGCTGAACGGGACGGCCGCCGGGTGAACTACACAGCCCGTCGCTACTCCTACTTGTCGAAGCTGCTCGGAAATCAGGCTGCCAGCCGGGCCGCTTCGGACCAAGATGCAGTTCGCAGTGTGGTCGAGGCATCCCGAGCAGTTGCTGAGGCCGAGCCGTTCTGAAGGGCCCCAGGCACATGATTCTGTCGCTGGAAGCGCTCGCCGACGCGTACGCGTTCGAGAGCAGTCCGAGGCGCGCGGACCTCGGCGTGCTGCACGTTCCGTTCGACGAGCTGACTGGCAGCAACAGGACCGAGGCTCGACTGGATGCGTCAATTCGACGACATGAGCCCATCGCCTTGATCGGCGCAAGCGGTTGCGGCAAGTCGAGCGTCATTGCCCATGTGCTCGGGCCGACGGCGGAAGGCGTTGTGCCGGTGTACATCCCGCTGGCCGCCACACCATCCGACACCGTCGACACTCCGGAGCACCTGGCAGACCATCTGCTGACGACTTTCGTCCGACTTGCCGGATCGACAGGCGAGCAGGTCGAGCGGGACTTGGCGCATACGACCACCATCACGACCCGGGTGCGCCGTGGCCGTGCTGGTTACGTCGGCCGGTGGATTGGTGCGGATGTCGCTGCGGAGGTCCTGCACCAGGCGCAGACTGAGAGAAACTCCACGCTCGCCGACAAGACTGACGCTCTGGCCCAGATACTCGGCATCGTTGCTGACGGGCACCTTGTCCCGGTGCTCGTGTTCGACGACACAGATCGATGGCTCAGTTACGAGAGCGTTGAGCTGGTTGCACGGTTCTTTGCCGAGGGTGTCCGGTGGCTCTTGGAGCTGCCCGCCGCGCTCGTCGTGGCGGTGCATCCCCGCTACTTCGAGACCACGACGCCGGCTGGGTTGCTGGGCTACCTCGACACGCGCATCGACATCCCTCGCTTGGATTCGGCGAGTGCCGTCGATGCGATCTTGCGCAGGCGAATCGAGACGGTCGTCGGTGCGTCCCACGCGAGTTTGACTGAAGTTCTCGCCTCAGACGTATCGGCCGCGGTGCTCGCGGTGTATCGAGAATCCGGTTCACTCCGGCGGGCACTTCAGGTGTGCCACACGGCACTGCACGATGCCCTGAGCGATGGTGCGCAACTGATCAGCGCTCGCCATGTGGTCGCTGCGGCAAGCGCCGGATGACATGTGCGTGGACAAGCTGGATGAGCTCGGCTCAGGCAGTGTGGTCAACGCCGGCGTATTGCGTTCACGGTAGGGCGCGAACGGTGCGGACTCTGAAGAATGGCTGCCGGCTTAGGGCCCGCCGCGGGTCAAGTCGCGCGAACGATCCGTGTGATTGCCAGGAGTTACGCATGGTTCCCGAGCGCAGACCACGCGACTTGATTTCTGGCGGACCCTTAGCGCGACGTAACGTGAGCCGGTGACCGCACACGATCCGAAGGCGATGGTGCAGAAGCTGTGGGACTTCTGCGACGTGCTGCGAGACGACGGGCTGTCCTACGGCGACTACCTGGAGCAGTTGACGTATTTGCTGTTCTTGAAGATGGCCGATGAGCAGTACGTGATGCTCGGTGGCGACCGCATCGTTCCCGTGGAGCACGATTGGCAGTCGCTGCTCAGCCGGTCGGGCGCGGAGCTGGAGGATCACTACAGCGAGTGCCTTGCGGCGCTGGGCACGAGCGAAGACATGCTCGGCGTGATCTTTCATAAGGCTCGCAACCGCATTCAGACGCCCGCGAAGCTGGAGCAGCTCATCAAGGAGTTCATCGACCAGCACGAGTGGATGAGCTACGACGCCGATCTCAAGGGCGACGCGTATGAGGGCTTGATCGAGAAGACCGCCCAGGAGGGCGCCCGGGGAGCGGGCCAGTACTTCACGCCCCGTGCGCTCATCAACGCCATCGTCGACGTGATGAAGCCCGAGCCTGACCATCGCATCTGCGATCCCGCCTGCGGCACCGGCGGATTCTTCCTGGGCGCGTACCGATCGATTGTCGAGCGGTTCCAGCACCTGGAACCCGACCAAGTCGCTCACCTGCGCTCGGGGGCGTTCACCGGTTGGGAGATCGCCGACCTGCCTGCCCGGCTGTGCGCCATGAACATGTTGCTGCACGGCATCGAGAGCCCCGAGTCCGACTCGCCGATCGTCGTGGACGACGCCTTGCGGGATCCTCCCGGCCAGCCGTTTGACATGGTGCTGACCAACCCGCCGTTCGGACGGTCGTCGTCGGACAGCTACGAGCGGGAGGATTTCTGGGCGACGACCCGCAACAAGCAGCTCAACTTCGTCCAGCATGTCGTGAGCCTGCTGAAGATCGGCGGGGATGCGGCCGTGGTGGTGCCCGACAATGTGCTGTTCGAGGCTGGTGCGGGCGAGACGATCCGTCGCAGGCTGCTGCATGACTGCGAGGTCCACACCCTGCTGCGGCTGCCGACCGGAATTTTCTATGCCCAGGGTGTCAAGGCCAACGTGTTGTTCTTTCGGCGCCGCGAGGGCGCCGAGGATCCGTGGACCCGCGAGCTGTGGGTGTACGACCTGCGCACCAACAAGCACTTCACGCTCAAACAGAACCCGCTCACGAGAGCCGACCTGGACGACTTCGTTGCCTGCTACCGGGCCGACGCCCGCCACAAGCGCAAAGAGTCCGAGCGGTTCAAGCGCTACGCCTACGACGAGCTGATCGCCCGCGACAAAGTCAGCCTCGACCTGTTCTGGCTCCGAGACGAGAGCCTCGAAGACGCCGACAACCTGCCACCTCCCGATGTTCTCGCCGCTGAGATAGCAGAAGACCTCGAAGCCGCCCTCGCCGAGATCCAAGCCCTCGCCGACAGCCTCGCTACATCAGCCAAGCCTGAGTGAGCGATGTGCTCCGCTCAGGTTCTGTCGAGCCTGATCGATGAGCCAAGGAAGGCGGCGGGCACGCACCCGCCGAGGTGATGCATGAATCATCGGTGCATCAGCCGACGTTTGGTCGTCCAGGAGATAGGAGTTCGCGCAGCTCTTCGACGGTAAGGACCCGGTCCTTGGGCCGGTGGAGCATGGCGTGACAGTTGGGGCACACCGGCCGAAGATCCGCAATAGGGTCGACCTGGTAGTTGGGAGTCTTCGCGACTTGATGCAGCGGAATGACGTGGTGAACGTGCATGAAGCCACGGCCGAGTTCGCCATAGCGTTCCTCAAAGTCGACACCGCAGACCTGACACCGAGGCCCGTAGTGCTCAAGGCAAGCCGAACGAGCCCAGCCGCTGCGCTCATAGCGATTGACCTCGACTCGTGACTGCGCCCCTTCCGGCACTGCCTGCCGGTCAAGAGTTCGCGCTCTTGCCTCGTCGCCGGAGAGTGACAGTGGTGGGTGCCCGAGCAATATCGGATTGGTTGCGTGCTTCAGACGGTCAAGCGTCTCCAAGATCCAAGGGCACAGCGCCGCTGCGGACGGGAGTTCGTGTAGCGCATACGAAGTCCCGTGGTATGCAGCGATGCGGCCGTCCTTCTCTCCCACCATGGGCTCCCATGTGAGTGGGCTGCCAAATGCCTCCTCAAGGTCCAAATGATGCTCTGCGAGCGAGCGATAGAGCTCACGATTGCCACGAACGAAGAACTCTGCTCGGAGCCGCTTACTTCGGGACCCACCTGACCACCACAGTCGGTACGTTGCGCCCGTTCGACGGCTTCTCTCGACTCGAATGCCAGCCGTCTAACGCGGGCTCAACTGCTGGCCGAGTCCCGGCCGAACACGCTTGATCTCGGCGATGAGTGACTCCCAGAATGCCCAATACCTGTCTTCTGGCCCCGTCATTGGCAACTGAGATGGCGTGAGCAGATGCGTCGGTTCTCAGACCCGACCGAGATGTCGTGTGGTGGGGGCGTTCCGTGCTCTTCGTCGCTGGGATCGACTGCCGCTACGCGTACAACGGCGTGGAAGGCGTGTCGCCGTCGCAGCATCCGGAGTACCGCCATGCGCTGGCGCTATCCGCCCGCAAGCGGGCGGACTAGATACACCTCTGAGGTGGCGGTGAGTTCTTCGAGCAGGGGGTCGGGGATGAGTTCACCGTCGATGGCGACTGCTGTTGACGAGGTCTCGACGAGATGTGCGTTCAGCGACGGGTAGAGCTTGGAGAGCTGCCGCACGAGATCGCGCACATTCGAAGCGTCAACGACGATCTGCGCGACGCCGGTGTGCTTGCGCTGGTCGGTCGAGAAGTGAACGACCGCCATCGCTGTGCCCCGGTCGGGTAGACCCTGCGATCAGCCCTCGGCGGCCGTCAGTGCCTCCAGCACTCGCGGTGGCGACAGCGGCAGGTCGCCGATGCGCACTCCCGTGGCGTCGGCCACGGCATTGGCCATCACCGGCAGCGGCGGGACAATGCCCACCTCGCCGACGCCGCGCACGCCATAGGGGTGCGACGGGTTCGGGACCTCGACGATTACCGTCTCGATCATCGGGAGGTCCGACGCCACCGGGATGCGGTAGTCCAGGAAGCCCGGGTTCTCAAGATCTCCGTCGTCGGAATAGATGTACTCCTCGTTGAGCGCCCAGCCGATGCCTTGGACGACGCCGCCCTGCATCTGGCCTTCCACGTAGCTCGGGTGAATTGCCGTGCCGGCATCCTGAGCCGTTGTGTAGCGCTCGACGGTGACCCGCCCGGTTTCGGAGTCGACGGAGACGTCTGCGACCTGCACCGAGAAGGCCGGACCAGCGCCGCGGGCGTTCAGCGACGCCGTCGCGCCCAGCGGGCCGCCCGTGCGCTTGGCGTTGCCGGTGATGGCGGCCAGCGTCAGCGGCTCCTGCTCGCCGGGGCCGTGAACGGCCGAGCCGTCCACCCATTCGACCTCTTCCACATCGCAGTCCCAAGTCTTGGCCGCACGCTTGCACAGCTGCGTCTTGAGATCGCGGCAGGCCTCCACGACGGCCATGCCCGTTGCGAACGTGGCGCGGCTGCCCTCGGTCACGTCGGTGAAGCCGACAACCTCGGTGTCGCCCACGACCGGCTGGATCAGGTGTACGTCGAGGCCCAATTCCTCGGCGGCCATGAGCGCCATGGATGCCCGGCTGCCGCCGATGTCGGGGCTGCCGGTGATCACCGTGGCAGTGCCGTTCTCGTTCAGGTTGACCGTCGCACTCGACGCCTCGCCGATGTTGAACCAGAAGCCCGTGGCCACGCCACGCCCCTGGCCGTCGGGCAGCGCAGTCTGGTAGTGGTCGCTGTCGCGGATCGCTTCGAGGCAGTCGCGCAGCCCGATCATCGGCCACTTGGGCCCATACGGCGTCGGGTCGCCTTGCGACGGGCAGTTGTGGAGCCGCAGGTCGATTGGGTCCATGCCGAGGCGCGCCGCGATCTCGTCGACCACCGAGTCCATGGCGAAGGCCGCCGCAGGGGCCGACGGCGCCCGGTAGGCCACGTTGACCGGACGGTTGAGCACCACGTCGAAACCCTCGACGTAGAGGTGATCGAGGGTGTACGCCGACACGACGCACATGCAGCCGAGCATGGCGGCGATGCCCTGAAAGGCCCCGTTCTCGTACGCCAGCCAGGCCTTCGCCGTGGTGATCGTGCCGTCGTTGCGGGCACCGACCTTCATCTTGATGATCGAGCCGGGTGCCGGGCCGGTGGCCCGGAAGACATCCTCGCGGCTCATCACGATCTTGACGGGACGGCCTGCCTTGGTCGACAGCAGCGCAGCCACCGGCTCGATGTAGATGGTGGTCTTGCCGCCGAAGCCGCCGCCGATCTCCGCCGGGATGACCTTGATGCGCGAGGTGTCCCAGCCGAGCACCGTGGCCGTGGAGGATCGAACCATGAAATGACCCTGCGAGGAGGCCCAGATGACGGCCTTGCCCTCCTGGTCGCAGTCGACCACGCAGGCGTGCGGCTCGATGTAGCCCTGGTGCACGGCCTGGGTCGAGAACTCCCGCTCGATCACGATGTCGGCTTCGCCGAAGCCCTGTTCGACGTCGCCGCGCTCGTACACGGTGCGCGCCGCAACATTCGACGGCTCGGTCGGCCGGGGGTCGACGCCGCGCGTAAACAAGGTGTCGTGAATCACCGCCGCCCCATCTGCCATCGCATCGGCGATGTTCAGCACGTGGGGGAGCAGCTCGTAGGTCACCTCGATTGCTTCCGCCGCCGCCTTGGCTTCACGACGGGTGGACGCTGCAACAGCGGCCACCGCGTGGCCGCTGTACAGCACCTTGTCGCGCGCAATGACCGTGCACATCAGGTTGCGAGTGGCGCCCTTGGGGGGCGCTTCGGGGAAGTCGGCCCCGGTGACCACGGCCTTCACGCCGGGCATCGCCGCTGCCTGAGTTGTGTCAATAGACACGATCCGGGCGTGGGGATGCGGCGAGCGCAGGATGTGGCCGTGCAGCATCCCCGGCAGGTTCAGGTCGGCTGCGTAGCGGGCCTTTCCGGCGACCTTTTCGAGGCCGTCGTGGCGGACCGGACGGGTGCCGACCCAGCGGTAGCCCGACGCACCGTTGCCGTTGGTGCCGGTGCTTGCGGGAGCTTCGGTGGTGCTCATGTTCAGGTGTCCTTCTGCGATGTCGGGTGAGTCTCGATCAGCCGATGTCGATCAAGCTGGGGTACGGATCTGGACGGCGGCCTCGAGCACCGAGCGCACGATCTTGTCGTACCCGGTGCAGCGGCACAGGTTGCCGGCGAGCGCGTAGCGCACTTCGGTCTCGGTGGGGTCAGGGTTCTCGTCGAGCAGTGCCTTTGCGGCGATGAGGAACCCGGGCGTGCAGATGCCGCACTGCAGCGCAGCGCCCTCAAGGAAGCACTGCTGGAGTGGGTGCAGCTCGTCGGCGCTGGCGAGACCTTCACAGGTGGTGATGGCGGCGCCGTCGGCTTCGGGCGCGAAGATCAGGCACGAGCACTGCAGGCGCCCGTTCATGATGATCGAGCAGGCGCCGCAGTCGCCGGTGCCGCAGCCCTCCTTGGCCCCGATGAGCCCCAGCTCGTCCCGCAGTGCATTGAGCAGCGATTCACCGTCTTCGGTCAGAAAATCAACGGCGTCGCCGTTGACCTCGCAGGTCACGTGGGTACGGCTCATCAGGAGGCTCCGTTCTGTCCGTTGGTGGTTCGAATGCGGTCTGCGGCGATGCCGGCGGCTCGGCGGGTGAGCACGCCGGCGACCTGGCGCCGGTAGGTGATCGTGCCCCGCTTGTCGTCGATCGGGTTGCAGGCCTCGCTGGCGGCTGCGGCGGCTGCGGCCAGCGAGGCGTCATCGAGCCGGCTGCCGACGAGTGCCGCTTGCGCCGCGGGCACCCGCACGACGGTGGGGGCGACTGCGCCGAGCGCCACGGTGGCAGCGCTCACGGCGCCTTGTGCGTCCAGCGTGAGCCGGACAGCGGCGCCCACCACGGCGATGTCCATCTCGGTGCGGGGGATGAGCCGCAGGTAGGCGTCGGCGGTGCGTGCCGCCGGTCGCTCCAGTTCGAAGCTCACCACAATCTCGTCGTGGGCCAGCGAGGTCTGCCCGGGCCCGGTCACCACGTCGGCGACGGGTACCCGTCGCTCGCCGCCGGCTCCTGCGATCACTGCGACAGCATCGTTGACGACCAGCGCCGGAACCGAATCCGCTGCGGGAGAGGCATTGCACAGGTTCCCGCCGAGGCTCGAGCGATTCTGGATCTGATCGGACCCGATGAGCCCCGCGGCCTCCGTCACTCCCGGGAAGTCGGCAGCGAACTCAGCGTTTGCGGTGAGAGCCGAACTGGGCGCTGCGGCACCTACGTGCCAGGTATCGCCTTCGAGGCTCACCGACATCAGGCGGTCGACCTTTTTGAGGTCGATCAGCATGGACGGCTCGGGCCGTCCGCCGCGCATCTGCGGCACGACGTCGGTTGCGCCCGCGAACACGATGGCGTCGGCGTCTGCGGCAAGCAGTGACCGGGCCTCATCGATGGTGGTCGGTGCGGCGTATTTCATGCGGGTAGCTCCCGATCCGGTCTGTGTGTCGTATCTCTCAGCACCGCCTGTGGGCGGCTGTGTCTGACACGCCGCCTTGCGGCGACTGCCTTCACGGCAGCGGACGATAGTTGCGCCGGGGCCTGTTCGTCGCGTTAGCGATCGTCACCCTCCCCGGTAGCGATGGAGAAGCGGCAGTTGCCCAGCGAAGAACGGGCACGCTCAAGCGGCAATCATGACGGGTGACATCAACAATTCCCGGCGACTCAAGGAGCAAGCGATGGCTGAAGGACCGACCACTGCGAGCACCGGCAATGGTGATGATGTGGTTTGTGTCGTCTTCTGGAGCAAGCGATGGCTGAAGGACTGACGACTGGATCGAGGCCGGCGCGCTCGTACACCGTCACATCGCCTACGAAGGGCTCGGTGCTGCGGGCGGCGCATTCGTCGACCTGCTCGCAGGCCGCACCGTCGGCACCACCATCGTCCGCCTCGGCGACTGACGATCCGGACCGCTGCGCTCGGTGGCGTGGGAGTGGGCCCACATAGGCTCGGCCCATGGCGGCCGATGAGCGGGCGCACAAGGGCGCCGCGCCGCTGCCGACACCACGAGACCCCACTTCGACGGCCACGAAGCTCGCGGTACGAGGCTCGTATCCGGTCGTGATCCTGTTGGGGATCGCTGTCTATGCCGGTTCTGGACTGCTCGGCATGTCCGTGGTTGCTGCGTCGTACCTGGCGGTGCACCATTCGCCGCACCGGCTGTATTGGCTGAACGTCGGGCGCTTCCACCCGGCCGAGAAGGCTGTCCAGTACTGCGTCGACGTACTGCCGTTCGTGCTCATGGGCGTCGGGGATGACGTGCTCGCGGCCTATTTCGTCTTCTACGCCCTGAACGGCTTCTGCCAGCACTAGCCCTGATTATTCATGAGAATGCGGCGAGTCGTCTTTTGGGTGTGCCGGTTGGCCTGATTTGTTGTTTTCGGGTTGTCGGGGTGCGGGCTGAGGCTGCGTCGGGCTGTTTCGGTTCCGGTTCGGGCGTCGGGGTGTCGCCGGGGGTGCGCGCGGGCGCAGTGGAGCGTGCCCGCTGGCGGCGGGCGGCGAGCGCAGCGGTGCGGGCGGGGGGTCAGCGGGGGTGTGCGATGGCGAGCAGTGCTCGGGCTCCGGGGTGCTGTTGGGGCAGCCGCAAAAGGACGCGTCGCGCGGTGTGGCACACGAGCGCTGGGAGGTGCCACAGTTGCCAGCGGAGCCGTTTGGGGGCTGCTTTGGCGAGCGCTCCGGTGAGACAGGCGTTCTGGAACCAGCCGACGAGCGCGAGGCCGATCATGGAGATGGCGGCCCACGCGCTGTTGGCGTGCCACGCAGTGAACGGCATGCGATCGAGGCCGCTGTCTTTGAGGCGACACACGGCGTCTTCGACGTCGGCGTGGCTGCGCATGAGCTTGTCGAGGTGGACTGCGTCGCCGGGCTGGTCGGTGATGAATCCCCAGTAGCGGAAGTTCTCGCTGGGGAACAGGCTGCGCTGCGCGCCGGGATGGCGCGGCTCGCGGCGCACGATCACCCGGGTCTGCTCGGGCCAGCCCGACAGGCCGGCGAGGTCGGTGAGGTCCGCGACCTGCGTGCGGCTGGGCTTGCGCTGGCGGGGCCGTCGGGGGACGTTGTGCCAGCGGTCCGGGTCGCCCAGCCCGCTGCGTATGGCTGCTTGGATGTCCCGATTCGACCGCGCTGACACCGCGAACCCGATGTTGCGGTCACGCAGCTTCGCGGCGAGGGTCGGCGAGCATCCCGCCGCGTCGATGCGCACCACCAGCCGACGATCCACGAGGCTCTTGTCGTCGCCTTCGCGGTGGCCTGCCGCGTCAGACCCCCGCAGCATCGCGACAGCGGCGTCGATGACTTCGAGATGATCGGCGATGTCGTTCGCTGCGGCGTTGCCGGGCCGCTGCTTTATCCACAGCGGCTCGCCGTCCGCGGTCGAGCAGATCATCGGATGGAACCCGTAGCCGCCCTTGTAATTCGGCGCAGCGCCTTCTTTGTTCTGCGAGTGGATCTCGATCAGCGTCGAGTCGACATCGACAACCAGCGGGCCGCTGCGATCACGATCGGCCCACAACCGGCGGCGCACCGCCGCTGCGGCGCTCAGCAGCGCCCACGCGCCGCCGGGACCCAGACCCGTGATGGTGCGATACAGCGTCGAGTCCGACGCGACATCGCCGAACAGCTCGGGCTGAGCACGCAGATACTCGATGTCGGTGCACGCCTCGCCGCCGCCCGCGAGCACCAAAAGCGCATGGGCCAGCACCTCGCCGCGGTCATGAACCGGAACGCGTTCACCTCTGGGAGGCACCGCCGCGGACAGCGCTTCGGTCAGCCCGACACGATCCGCGAACCGCCCCAGCGCGAACAGGCCCGCACCCCACACGACCCGGTCCCCGCCGCCTGCCAGACGCGCGTTAGTGACACTGGTAGGTTTCACCTCGGAGATGCCCCCCTGAACTCGAAGATGCGTACATTGACCGCATGCATCGTCGCAGGTCAGAGGGGCTTTTCCGCGGACCCCGACACAATCGGCCACCCCACTCGTGAATAAACAGGGCTAGAACTGCGACGTGAAGCTCGGTTGGCTCAACTACCTCATCAGCGGACCCGAACTGCACCGGTGGCATTACTCGGAGCTGCCGGCGGAATCCGATCACAACTTCGGCAACAACCTGATCATCTGGGACGTAGCGTTCGGGACCAGGTTCCTGCCCGCGGACACAGCCGTCGGCCGCCTCGGACTGCGGAACCGGGAGTATCCGACAGGCTTCGTTGCCCAGATGCGCACTCCGCTGGTTCTGGATCTCGACAAGCGGGACGTCGAGGAGACGGCGACGTCGTGACCGACGGATTGAGCTACCGCTTGCTCCGCGCGGGATTGGCCGCCCGCTGCGACTGTCGATCATCGAGGACAACCTCAACTGGATGCCCCGCCGACTCCACAACTGGCAATCAGCCGCCGACATCTACACTCAACTCACTCGCAACCACCGATAGAGCTTGCCGGCCGTCAGTGAGCAAGATGCCGCGCCGGGTCACGCCAGCTGCGGCTCGAGTTGGTAATCGTCCAGCGAGATCGGGGCTCCGACTGGAACCGTGAGGTACGGCAAGAGATCGAGTTGCGTAATGGGGCTGATCGACGACTGGTCGGCCCGCCACGTGTTGATGAACGGTGTGAGTTCTAAGACGCGCGCAGGCGTTCCGCTCTCGGTTTGGTGCAGGCGGGAGGCTGCTCTCAGCAATTCGTCCTCTCGTACATACTGGACAAGAGCCGGCGAATGGGTGTTGACGATCACCTGTCGCGGAGGGTTGACGTCGTCGACGGCGAAGTCTGGATCGACTGCCAAATCCCGCAACAGGTCGACGATCTCTTTGATGTTGGCCGGGTGAATCCCGTTTTCCGGCTCTTCCATACAGATGAGTCCACGTTCGTCTGGGTCGGATTCGAGCACCGCGAGCGCCAAGAACCGCAGAGTTCCTTCCGACAAGGCCTGTGCGGGCAGTTCGATGCCATTCCGTTCGGTGAGCATGAGCGTGAAGAGTTCCTGCGTGTCGTTTTCGTCGACCCGCACCTGCCGTGCACCGACGCCCGAGAGGGCGCCGAGCCGGGCAGCGACGCGCGCATAGCTCTCGACCGCAGCGGTTTCCTCACTGACGCCCTCACGTTGTCGTGTTGCCACGCGATGCAAGGCCGCCGGCAGATGCCGACCGCTGGCCGTCAACCGCTGCGGGTCCGAGTAGCGGTCGGTGGTGCGCAGTGAGGTGGGCTCCAGAGCGAGACGGCGCCAACTCTCCATCTCGCGCCGGGTCGTCAAGATTGTCGGATTGTCGGCGCCGGTGATGGTGCTGACGACGGTTGCCGGAGCCCGAGCTGCTGACGCTGGTTTTGGCCGTCCTCGGCTTCCGCCGTCCTGGTGGATCTCGATGACCGCCTCGCCATCGCGGTCTTGGGTAGAGATGAAGGCCGCGGCTCGCCGACCAAAGACCACTGAGTCACGGAACTTGGCCTTGGCGTGCGGAAACCGGATGTGCTTGTGAGCCTGCTTGATCCTGATGGGCTCCAACGCTTCCCGGATAAGAACCAGACCGCCCGCCTTGTCACGGCCTCGCGGCCTGTCATAGCCGATCTCGACTTCGTAGCGGACGAATGTGATGGACGCTCGCGCCTCGCGCCCGAAGTCATCGTGGACCTCGGGGGGGATGATCATTTCGGCTGCGAAGCGCATCACACGGCGCTCGCCGGGCTCCCCACGCCAGAAGAGGTCGAGCGGGTCGCCAGAGCCTCGGTCGCCCGCCGAGCGAACACCGTGCGCCGCCTCCATCAGCGGATTGGATGACAGCAAGCTCAGGAACTCGATGGCGTCAAAGACGTTCGACTTGCCGACGCCGTTCTCCCCGGCGATGCACGTGAAGGGCCCGAACTCGACTTCGAAGTCGACCAGATTCTTGAAGCCGTCCACTTCCAAGCGGGTCAACATGTCCGATGCCAAACGCCTTCAGTTCGGGGGCCGTCGTTGTGCCTCCGCGCCGCCATCGATTCGAGACGGTGCGGTGCGGAATGCGCAGACCCGAATTTGACGGGTGTTTCGTGTTTGTGCTGGTCAGATGGGGCGCGGCGGGTTGGTGTTTCCACTACATCTGGGTCGGCGGGCCGGTGGGGGTGTCAGCCGATGCGGGCTTTGTCCCAGCTGTGGGTGGGGGTCCCGGTGGCGGTGAGGATCCGGGTTTGGAGTGGGCTGGGGCGGGTGGTGAGGGTGAGGGGCGTTTCGTTGGCGGTGAGGCGGACTTGTCGGACGCGGTCGAGTTCGCGCAGGGCTCGGGCGGCGGTGAGGTGCTGGTCGGGCAGGTCGGGGTCTTCGATTTGGGCTGTTTGCAGGTCGCGTGTGATGATGGTCTCGGCGACGGCGGCGTAGACGCACGCGGCGATGTGGCCGCGGACGCGTTGTTCGGTCCAGTGCCGTATGGGGCGCAGCCGCAGGAAGTCCTTGAGTGTGCGGAAGCGGGCTTCGACGTCGGCGAGCTGGCGGTACGCGGCCACGACGCGTTCGGTTGCGGCTTGTTGGGGTGCGAGGCTGGTGGTGAGCACGTAGCGGCCCGCGAGGAGTTTCTCGTAGGCGTGGGCGTCCTCGTCGTAGTGGTAGACGAATCGCCCGGGGCCGATGTCGAGGTCGAACAGGCGGGCGATGCCGCTTGATCCGACGATGCGCTGCGCGGCGCGTCCGATCTTCGCGGGGTCGGCGAGCCGCCCGGAGCGGACGCGTTCTTCGAGGGCGAGCAGGGCTGTCTCGGTGCGGGCGACGAGCTCGGCGGTGCGGCGGGTGTCGCGTGCGGCGCGGGCGTCGGACTCCACGACGATCGCTCGGGTGCCGTCGGCGAGCGTCGCCTCCGCGGCGCGGCAGTTCAAGTCGGGCACGTCTGCCCATTCGGTGTCCTCGCTGATCGTCTCGAGGGCTTCGCGGCACGCCGCGTCGCGGTGCAGGCGTGTCGCGAGCACGTGATCGCAGCCGGCCTGGGTGACCGCTTCGACGTTGCCTGCGGAGATCAGGCCCCTGTCGGCGACGACGCAGATCGGGCCCACAGCGAACCGCTCGGTCAGGTCCGCGAGCACGCCGGGCAGGGTGGACGCGTCGTTGGTGTTGCCCGCGAACACGTGATGGGCTATCGGGATGCCGTCGCCGGTGCACAACAGGCCGATCACGACCTGGGGGCGGTCGCGGCGGTGGTCCCGCGAATAGCCGAACGCCTTGGACTCGAAACGCTCAGAGGGCGCCGTGGAGCCTTCCAGATAGGTGGAGGTCAGGTCGTAGCAGACGAACCGCAGGTCCATGCTGGTCAGGTCGCACAGCCGCCCGAAGAGGAACTCCTCGGTCGATTCCTTCAGCGCCGCGACGGCGTCGAGGGCCCGGCAGTACTGCTGCGGCGACGGCGCCGCCCAGCCCTCGGGCATGACCACGTCGCAGCGGGCCCACTCGCCAAGGCGCCGCTTCGAGCACGGCGCGACCAGACGGTTCGCGGCAATCGCGAACACCGCGTCGGCGAGCCGTTCCGCTCCCCGCTCGGCACCGGCCTGCGCGAACCAGCCGTCCAGCCCGAGGCGTTCCCACACAGCAGCCGCGCACGCCACCGCGCCCACGGCGGGAGCGTCCTCGGCCTGCAGGGCCGCCGCGTCGACGCGTTCGCGTTCCAGGTGAGCCTCGAGCGCGGCGACGATGCGGTCGAGCTGGCCCGAGCGGCGCAAAGCGGTGACCTCCCCGAGGCGCAGCAGCGTGCGGTGGCGCGTCTTCGCGCCGTCGCGCACCGATTCCGCCAGCGACAGGTACTCATAGGTCTTGTCGCCCCTGCGGCGTCTGGTCGTCTTCACGAACACGCCCAGCAGCATAACAACACACCGACACGGAACACGCCAACATGTCGCCCCTACATTTCCGTCACGAAACACCCAAGCGGAACACAAAACCGCAGGTCACAGCCCTGACACCCACCCCGCAACCACCCCACCCCGTCAAATTCGGGGCAGACGTGAGGCTAGACCGCGGTAGGGCAGCGGTAGGGCAGCGATAGGGCAGCGATAGGGCAGAGTTAGGGCAGAGTTAGGACGCAGGGCGGCTCAGGCGACCGCCCTCGACCAGCGAGGACGCGCCGACAGCTTCGGCGTTTCCAGAGCCTTCACCAAGACCGGGAAATCAGTCCGAGAGGGAGGCGCTGTTCTGCCTCAGCCGAATTGTTCTTGCGCAGTGGCGGCGCTGATGCCCAGCAGTTCACCGATGCGGACCCAACTCGAGCCGCTGTCCCGCGCGTCGGCCACGAGTGCCGATATGCGGTCCAGATCAGAAGCATCGGTCGCGGACGCGTGCCTAGCGGCCCGCATCAGCCAATACTCGGCAGCCGGAAGCAGCGGAGCGTCGCTGGGATCGAACGATTCGCACATGTTGGCCAGATCATCGCTCTGCGCCAGAGTCTCCTCAACCGACCCGGTGCCCGTCGCGGAGGTCACCGTCCCGCTCCTGTGTACTTCCGGCGGGCAATCATCGCATGGAAGATGACATCGCAATCCACATCCGGATGGTAGCGAACGCCGATTTCAAGCGGTGTGCCGTCACGCCTCGGACCGATCAGCATGAACGCATCACGGTCGAGAACATGGAATCCCGTCGCGTTTCGGTAGGCGTGCAACATGTCCGCCTCCAGAACCCCGTGGCGGCGGGCAGAGTCGGCAATTCGAACGCCGCCGCTTCCTGCCCCCACGGCCGCGGCACACTACGCAGACCCCACAGAGTGCCCAAGCGAATTTCTTGGATGGCAGGCGACAGCGAGCAGCAGGAACGCGACTGCGTGGAGCAGAGGCGTCTCGCACGCATTGCGGCCTGCCGCAGACGCGGTTGCGCGGTCCGCGATGCCCCCGCTGGAACAAGGTCGCGTGCAGACCGGCGCGTGTGGCCCTTCGTCGTTCTCGATCGCAGCATCGCTGCAGAGTGGTGCCGGTCGTGGCAAAGCCGTCACGGCGGCACAACTCTCGGAAATTGATTCCGTGACGATGCAACAAGTCGGGGCTAGCGTCCGAATTCGTGACGACACAATCCCGCGATAACTGAGGGTTACTGATGGACGAAGTCTGGGAGCTGCTCGGCTACAACAATTTCGTTGACGAGATCGCCCTTTCGCTTCGAGGCAGTTCCGACATCTGTGTAGTCGAGGGTCCTCCTGGAGTCGGAAAGTCATGGCTGCTGAGTGGCATCGGAAAGGCGTGGGAAGAAAGCGGCGGTTCGACCGTCATCGGCGAAGGAGACCGACTTCACACTGACGTGGCGTATCACGCACTCGGTTTCGCGCTGGCGCGTCTGACATCGCGGTGGAGTGGCTTCGGCTCACTCGTTATGGACGTCATGCAGGTGGGCGAAAATGTGGCAGGCACTGGTGGCGTGATTTCCGCGACGGTGCACGCCATAAGGCAGAATCGCCCTCGCGAGCACAGATCGCGAGCGATGTACCTCGCCCCCCCCCCCCCCCCCCCCCCCCCCCCCCCCCCCACCCCCCCCCCCCCCCCCCCCCCCCCCCCCCCCCCCCCCCCCCCCTCCCCCCCCCCCCCACCCCCCCCCCCCCCCCCCCCCCCCCCCCCCCCCCCCCCCCCCCCCCCACCCCCCCCCCCCCCCCCCCCCCCCCCCCCCCCCCCCCCCCCCCCCCCCCCCCCCCCCCCCCCCCCCCCCCCCCCCCCCCCCCCCCCCCCCCCCCCCCCCCCCCCCCCCCCCCCCCCCCCCCCCTCCCCACCCCCCCCCCCCCCCCCCCCCCCCCCCCCCCCCCCCCCCCCCCCCCCCACCCCCCCCCCCCCCCCCCCCCCCCCCCCCCCCCCCCCCCCCCCCCCCCTCCCCCCCCCCCCCCCCAGCCCGACGAGAACAGAATCTTGTATGAACTCGAGAAGTTGGCCGCAGACGATCCGCTCCTGTTGATTGTAGACAACTTGCACTGGTGGGACCGATCGTCGCTGGCCTTGCTGGCGCGACTCCGTAGCGCACAAATGCGGGAGTCGTTTGAATTCCTTGAGGGCTTGCGAGTGCTTGCGGCGCGAACACCCGAGCCTTATCAGAGCGTCGCGCACCCAGACGCCGTCGATGCGCTCTTGGAGCCGATGCACACAAAGCACGTTCGGCTCGGTCGAGTACCGAGAGAGTCGTTCGGCCCAATTCTGCATGCCCTAGGCGCACGGAGCAGTCCATCTGCACGCGTGGCCGACGCGGCGCACTCACTGACCGGGGGTCACCTCGCTCTGGCTAAACGTTGCGTCGATCAATTGAATGAGGGTAAAGGGGCCCTCTTCATCGATTCAATCGATAGCAGTGAATTCTTGGCACGCTTACTGACCGAACGCATCCGCGCACTCGGCGCACTCGGCCCAGACGCAGTTGAACTACTCCATGTGGCCGCAGTTCTAGGGCTTCGGTTTCGACGCGATGCTGTTGTTTGTGCGTGGCACGGTGATGCTGCGGATACTTCACGCATCCTGCGCTCGCTCAGAGATGAAGAGATGCTCGAGCTCGACGAACGCATGGGATCGTTCGTTCATGAGCTGTATCGCGAGCACTTTCTCGCTCTGCCTTCGTTCGACCGTGTCGAAATCCACGAACGACTGTCTGATTGCTTGCGCCGATTGAGCCCTGCCGATTACGACGCTCGTTGCCAGAACGCCCTGAGATGCGAACGGCCAACCGAAGCCGCAACTTTGGCGACGCAGGCAGCACTTTCTCAGTTGCGCCAAGGATGTCCTTGGGATTCTATTTCTGAAGAAGCCATGAAATCGCTTGATTTGGAGGATTTCCGTGAGGTCGCGCTAACCATGGTGAAAGCCAGCGACGCAACAGAAGGCGCTGAGTTTGCTGATGCTCAACGCTTGCTCGACTCGCTGCCACGGATCCTTCCCGAAGCGCTGCTCGTCGAGAGCGATTACCTGCGCGCAAAGAGCTTGATGAGGACAAGAAGTGGAAGTGACAGGCGTCAGGCAATATCGATTCTCAATGCGTGGTCGGATTATCACGCAATTGAACCGGAACTCGGAATCCGGCTGATGCTGCAGCAGATGTACGGACTCGTAATGAACACAGACAAGCAGCCGGGAAGAGAGTTAGAGATTCGAATCCGCGAAGTGCTTCGTGAGCGTCGTGGTATGGACGAGACGACGGAAGACGCCCGGAGTTTTCTCGATCGATGCGCGTCCGGCCTGTACGAGCCCGACATTGCTGTCCTCAAGATTCGAGACGCAGCTCGCTACCATCGGCCGGGGCCGGGCCAATTTGTAACGCGAATGCCCATCGAGCGCTACAAAACGCTGGTCAACCTCGCTGCAGAAGAAGTCTCCAATGCATGCTACGAGGACGCCCTGACAACCAACGAAGAACTGGAGGAACTGGTCAATCGATTCCCAGCAGGAACGTTTCCAAGCCATGACTACGCAGAGAGCACGGCACTGCTCGCTGAATATCGGCTTGGCCGTCTGAGCGCTCGCCAGGCCGCGGAGCGGCAGTATGCGATCATTTTGGGTTCGACTCACGATGGGGATCCATTCTACTCCACAAACAATCTTGCTGTTTACCTTGCCTTAGATGAGGAATACAGATCGGCGATCGAGTATTTTGATAGGCTCATCGGAGACTTGTATGCGCGGACTGAACCCGAACCGAGCATGGTGTATCTGTTGCGCTCCAACAGATGCTGTATAAGTTACGTAGCAGGGGAACGCTCGGGCCTCAGAGATGAATGGGATTCACTCCGCGATATCGCGGTTCGAATACCATACGTGACGCAACGGTTCACTCTAATGCGTCATGACAAATTGGCGCACATTATTGCAGATGAACGATCTCTAACCGCAGTCGAATTTGACATTGTACTGCTTGACGACGACGACGTTGAATTGGGACCGATGTGGGATCACCTGGGGAGAGGATTCCAACTACCGTCGATCGTATGGTGGAGCTAACAATGGTCTTCGTCGTCGATCTCGGCTCTCATAGGACGCCATAGCGCAAGAGGCTAGCCCCGATTACGGCCTTCAAAAACGCTGGACGGCTCAAACCCAGTTGAGCGCACGATGTCGCCATCGCACCTCCGTCACCGAGACCGGGCGCGATGGCGGCATCAGTCAACCAAGGTCGCCCAAGGTCATCAACTCGAAAGTCCATCCGACCGATGGCATGCTGCTGAAGTATGTCAAACACGGCTAACGCTGTCGCGGACATTTGTGCTGCGGTTTCCGCTGGACCGCTGTACGGAATGTAGCTCAAACTCGCCGATCGAAGGCTGTCGCCAATGGTCACAAACACATCTGGGTTATGTGGGGCACGGTCGAGCACCTGCTCAACAGCCGGCGTGGTCAATGGGTTGGGACACGCAAGTATTGGAACGCAAACTTCACTGCCAGACACAAATTCTTGGACAGTGACTGATTGACCGATTGTCTCCGCTATGGCGTCGAGGCGGTCATTGCAGCCGTCTCCCACCTGGAATACTGATTCCTCTGTAACGCCTACAGACCACGCCTCATACGTTGATTTTGCGATGACTTTGATGCCGATGGGTGGCGATGGACCCAACCAGCCAGAGCCTCGGCGGTAGTGCCAGACGGGGGGTGTCTTTACCCCAAGTGCACGCAAGACAGTGAACGAGTGGTGTCGGTGTAGCGCGAACGCACTGGTATACGCATCAGAATGGGAACACAGGATCCCCCATGAGTCTGCGATTGCCGGAAGCAGAGCCATGCGGCCGGGTTCGTAGCCACCCTCTGTGATGCCAAACCCAATGCCGTTGTGGACGATCTGAATCGGCTTGGCACGACCCTTGAGCCTGTCGGCGGCCAACGCCTCCAAGAATGGCCGATCTCCCTCAAACAACTGGACGTAGGCACCAATCGAGCGGAAGAGCTTGATCATTTCGTCGACGCGGTCGTCCGAAATGCAGCGTCGGGCAAAGTGTATATTGGCGAGATCGGGTCGTTCGTCGACTTGTGACGGTCGGTCGTACACCAAGTACAGGGCGAGGTCGCTCGCAATTTGGTCGACACGTTCACTGAGTTCTCTGAGCGCCGTTGCCGTGTGTTGGGCTGCTGCATCGTCCATCAGTAACCCTCAGTTATCGCGAGTCCAAGATGCTTCCGATGACATCGGCATGACACACCGCGCGCTGCAGTGAGGCGTCCGATACGTGGGTGTAGATCTCAGTAGTAGAGATGCTTGCGTGGCCGAGGAGCCGTTGGACGATCCGTATGTCGGCGCCGGCGTCGAGCAGGTGGGTTGCGCAGGTGTGTCGCAGCATGTGGGGTGTGACTCGCCGTTCGATTCCGGCCTGCTGCGCTGCTCGGCCGATTCGGTCGCGCAGCGCTGCTGTCGTGAGCGAGCGGCCGCTGCGGTTGGCAACCAGCGGATCGCTCATGTCGGCTGAGCGCTGGATCACGTATTCGTGGAGGCTCGTCAAGAGCTGGCCAGGGGGCACGTACACCACGCGCTCGCGGCGGCCCTTGCCTAGGACGCGGATCGATCCGTTGGCAATGTCGACGTCGCCGACGGTCAGCGATGCCAGTTCGCCGACACGCATTCCGGTTGCGATCATGAGGGCAGCGGCCAGGTAGGTCGAAGCGGCCGGCGAGCGCCGCCACTCCAGCGTCTCGCGGGCGACGCCGCTCTTGGACTTGAGATGGATCAGCAGACGTGCGGCGTCGTGTGTCGAGAGCGCCTTGGGCAACCTGCGTTCTCGGGCTGGCTTGACCCTGCATCGGGCAGCCGGGTTCGAAGCGAGCCAGCCATTCGTGGCAAGCCAAGCGCAAAGCTTGCGGACGCCGGCGATACGGCGCCTCACCGAGCTTCGCTTGAGACCCGTAGCCAGCAGGTGCTCCGCGAAGCCCTCGATGTCATCAGGGCCGAGTTCCGCAACCGCACTGGCATCTCCCATGTATTGCTCCAAGGCTCGGGCGTCGGCGATGTAGGCGCGGATCGTGTTGGGGGACAGGTCCTCGTCGGCGGTCATCGTTTCGACGAAGTTCGGAAGAACGTCACAAATTCGCATCGGGATCTCCTGCGGATCGCTTGGGGACAGCCCTGCCCCAATCGAGGCCAGGCACGGACGACGGCAACGCGATAGGCGACAGACGCTTCTCGGTGCTCGGAGCGAACGGTGTTCCCGCGTGCCCTTGGGCTGCGTCGCGCATGCCAACGCAGACGCAATTGCCCTCGTGCATCATGCCGTCGCTTGCGGTCGCCGCGCTCGACTTGCCGCGCAGAGGCGTAACCTTTGGTGGCGTGAGCAGGCGTGGTGACGTTGTTGGCCGGCATCGAGTGGCGATCCGCGATGCTGCTGCACGCAACAAGGCGCACGCCATTGCGCTCGTGGGTTCCGTTGCCCGTGACGATGACAACGAGAGCAGCGACTACGACTTCCTCGTCGATTTCGATCGGGGCGTCACGTTGTTCGACAGCGGCGGACTGAAGGCCGATCTCGAAGATCTTCTCGGTGCCGAAGTTGATGTTGTGCCGCGGTCATGCCTGCGGGACCGCTATCGCACCATGCTCGCTGACGCGATCCCGCTGTGAGCCGCAGCGACGTGCCGGTCAGGAAGGCGAAGTCGCTGCGCAATTTGCTCATGCACGAGTACTTCAGGGCCGAACCCGAGATCTTGTGGGACACCATCACAACCGAAATACCCGATCTTGTGGGTGCATTGAGTCCCTCGGCGCCGCCTGCTGAACGCTGATCCCGTCCGCGGTACCGTTCGACGTATGGGCGCGGTGGTGGGGACTCAGTCACATTCAAGGCGAAGAGTCGCGATTGGGACTCGAGGTGTGGCAACCGGTCGCTGAAGCCATCGGGTCAGGTCGGACCGATGATGGCTGCGAGGCGGGCGACCACCTCGTCGACGATGCGGTCGGGTGCGATTTCGAGGAATCTCCCGTTGCGTGCTTGCAGGTCGAGCACGCGCGGTTGGTCGCAGCGCACGACACCGTGAGTGCGCGTGTCGACATCGTCGAGCGAGACCGCGAATCCGCGTCGGCGTGCGAACTGCCCGCCTGTGGTGATGGGCACCACGATCGGCGCTGCGGTCAGAGCGTTGAACTCCGCAGGCGACACCACCATGACGGGTCGGGTGCCCCGTTGCTCGTGTCCGGCCGTCGGGTTGAGATCCACCAGCCAGATCTCTCCCCGCTGGGTCACAGCTCTTCGCGGCCGACAGGTGTTCCGTCAATCCACGCCCGATCGTCGTCAGGCGCTGTGGGGTCGCACTGGGCGATCAGCTCGTCGAGCTCGAAGCCGCGCACGCTGCCCGAAACAGCGACCACCGCAGAGCAGAAAACCAAAACACACGGCCTGCGCAAGGCCCAGGGTGAATCACGCTTGGTGCACTCGGGTCATTTGGCTGCGGATCGTGTCCAGTTACGCTGATTCCCATGGCTGGTCCTGGCCGCGAAGCCGCTGCTGTTGATGCGGAGTCGGGCAGTCCGGAACGAGACGACCAGCCGGCGAATGCTCTGTGGCGTTATGTCCCCGCGTTGCGCATGGAGAATGACGAGTGGCGGCTGCGACTTGTGCTGCACGACTTCGGCTTGGTCTGGGAGGACACTCCGGTCGGGCAGCGTTTCGAACTCGTCAGCCGTGAGCCGGACCGCATCGATCCTCATTGGGATGCGTTCTTGGCTGCCTACGCAGAGCACCGATGCATCGAGGACGGCATCGATCCGCCGGCGTGGGCGTTGCGGCCAGACCGCGTCCTGGGGACGTTCTGGTACGCAGGCGGCTGCCACGACTATGACCGGGTGCGAACGATCGTGACCACACCGATCACTTTCGAGGTGCATGGCATCTGGCTGCCGCGAGAAGAACTCGCTGTCGTGTAGCCATGGAGCCGCTGAGCGCGTCCGATATACGCGGTGCCTTCGACGACCTCGCGCAACGGCTCGAGAGCAGAGCGATGAGCGCCCGCATCTATGTGGTCGGCGGCGCGGCCATGGCGTTGGCGTACGACGAGAAAAGGCTTACCCGCGATGTGGATGCCTCGATCGTCGCCGGCTACGACGAGGTCATGACCGCAGCACATGAGATCGCCCGCGAGCGCAGCTGGCCGACGACATGGCTCAACGAGCAGGCGACCATGTACATGCCGCCCGAGAACGAGCGAATCGGCGCCATCGTCTATGAGCACCCCAGCCTGTCAGTAGTCGCCGCGTCCATTGAGCACATGATTGCGATGAAGGCGCGCTCGGCCCGTCGGACCGATCAATCAGACTTCCGCCGTCTGCTTGCGCTCAACCGCATCGATTCCCCCGATGCCGTCACCGAGATCGTCTCGCAGGTCTTCCCCGGCGAAGCACTCGGGCGCAGACGTCTCCGATGGATCGAAGAGATGACCGGATCGTTGAGCGACGACGCGCACGATGAGCCAGCCGCAGTTCGCGATCGGCATCTCTGATTTCGCGAGCGATGTCTTGGGACTATCTGGTTCGGCATGAAGTTCTGGCCAATTCGGAATATGTGTCTGGCCGATTCGGAATGCGTGTGCGGCCAATTCGGAATCCATCGGCAGCCCACGGCCAAATGACCTCGCACGGGTGTGAGGGTCGGCGGACCGTCACGCAGAGATCTTCGGAGAAGCGGTTGGGCACTCGTCCCTGGCGCCTACGCTCACGCTCGCAATCTCACGTCCCCAGGACAACCAGATGCGCCAATTGGCATATCAGAAATTGTCGGCTGGAGGCTCCAGAAATTGTCGGTTAGAATGCTCTGAAGTTGTCTACTGCAGCTTGTCGGCACGCCTTCGGGCCGACAAGGCCAGCGCTCGTTGACTAGGAGCGTGGTCGGAAAGTCGCATGTAGGGTGTTTGGCGCATGTAAAGCCGCAGGCTAGGGGCTTGCAGATTGGGTCCGGCACCCATTTCTGACCAGGCTCCTAGAAGCCGATACCATCGTGGAAGCGGGCGACGGCCGTTGGGTTGCGGTTGAGGCGAAGCTCGGCAGTACTCAAGGGATCGACGACGCGGCGGCGTCCCTGTTGCGGCTCGCGGCCAAGGTCGACACTGACCGCGTCGGGTTGCCTTCCAAGGTGGTCGTGGTAACAGCCTCGGGCTACAGCTACGAACGTCCCGAGGGCGTAGCAGTCGTCTCCGCAACTGCCCTCGCCCCTGAGGTAAGCGACGTGACGCCTCTCGGGCGGGGTCGGGCCAGTGATGGGGCCTCGGTAGACCGCTTGATTCGCGGTGCGAGGCGACTCGTGCCGAACCGACGTCCGGCAAGGCCGGGTGCCCAGAACAAGAACGTTTCGGGCATGCGGAACCGGTCGGCACAACCTGATGACCGCTCCGCCGGCTGTGCCGTGCGGAGCGTTCGCATGGCCGGCCGCTCTGCGGGCAACCGGCAACACTGCCAGCCGCACGAAGGGCCGGCGGCTGTTCGCGGGGCACGGGCGCGCAGCGCTCATGTTCAGTGGTGTCTTGCGTGCACTGCCGCAAGAGTGCTAGACATGCAGCTTGTGCGTTCAGCTACCCCCCCCCCCCTTGGGAGCAGCGTTCACGACGTCTGACCGAATCTGAGGGTCAGAACTGCATGACGTCGAGAGCAGGTTGGCCTTCGGCGGCGCTTGCCTGCAGCAGTCGCAGAGCTGCGGACTTGCTGAGCAGGTCGCTCACCACCGGGCCCGGTCGACACTTGTGGTCGGCAATATCTCTAGATTCGGCGACGCGCTTGGTGGTTCCTTGGTTCTCACCGTCCAGGAGTCGCACCCAGTGTGACGATGCGCCGCATCGATCGACGACTCTTGGCGCGCCTCTGCAACAAACCTCTGGTTTCCCGATGGCGTGGTTGCCGGTGATTGATCGTGGCCTCGGATCACAGCATTTGCCTGTCGCCAGCGCCCCGGTTGCGCACCCATATCCGCACGAAATAGTAGGCATCGAACATGAATGATCTGGAAACGAACCCGCCTGAGCCTTCGGCTCACCGGTCTCGACGGCATGCGGACGCCAGGAACGCAGCAGGCTTTGTTGCGTCAGTGCTCTCTGTTGTCAAGTGGTTACTCCCTGCCGTCGGCCTAGGAGTGGCCGGATTGGTCGTCGGCGTCACATTCATCGACGAAGGTGACGAGGTAGCCGGGCTCGCTGTAGTCAACGCCGAGCCCGGTGGCGCGGCCGCGGGCATCGTGGGCGACGGCTCGAACATTGTCATCAACAACAACAACTATGACGCGCCGACTCCTGCCGAGCCGCCTGACAGCGATGACGGAGACGAAGCCGGCGACGAGCCCAAGCCTGACAAAGAGGAGGTACGCGAGCTGCTGCTCCAAGTCCTCGCCGAGGAGGCCTCCGACGCAAACAGGGGCGAGCCCTCGACGATTGAGGCCGCAACTGCACCGATACGAGTGGTCCACAACGACGACCCGGCGTTGTTTGACCTTGACGCAGACACGGAGGACGGCGAGTACAGCTGGTTTGAGCCGCCTCCTGAGATCAACGAACTCGGTTGGGGCGAGAACGGCTTCAGGTTCACCGTGGCGATCGGCAACAGCGGTGATGATGCGCTGGACAACTTCGCGCGATGGGAATTCGACCCAGTGCATGGCGAATTCGATATCCAGGCGTGGATTCCCGCCGCGTGGGCCTCCGCGGAAATTCAATATTTGATGTGGGTGGATTCAAACAACGACGGTCGGTTCTCAGAACAGGAGAATTTCGCGAGCCCGTGGTTGGACCAGTCGCAGGAGCTTGGCTGGGCTTCGCTGGGCACGTACTCGCTGGACGGCAGGGTCCGGGTCGAGGTGCAGGACACCCGTTCACGCGACGACTGGCGAAACCGCGGCGACGAGATCGACGGTGTCATTGCGTCGAGGATGGCAGTCGACGCAATCAGACTCGTCGAAGTCGCCGACCGGTAGCGAGGCTGTCAGACGATGGCCGCCGCGGCCGTAGCGGTACCGACGGGCGGTGTCGGCAGGCGCATGTCCTGTGTTCGCAGAGTGGTGCCTGGCGCTTCCCGGAATCGTCGCGGCAGCCGGGCGGCTGCCGCTGTGCTGCTCGTTGCCACGGTCGGGGGAGTCTCGTCGCCCGTTGCGACAGCGGCGGCTACGGACGGCGGGGTCGTGCTGCCGCCGGCGATCTGGACGGCTTCGGATTGTGTGGGCAAGGCACCGATCGTGGTGGCGTCCGATGGTGCGGCGCAGTCCGATCTGTACAGCGCGGTCACGCTTGCAGGGGTGGTGGAGACCGATTGCATCGTGCTCGCCGGAGCCCGCGGCGAATCGTGGCCGGCGGAGCAACGGGCACGCTTGGACGCCGCCGACGCTGATGGATACGTCGTAGGCGGTGTCGCGGCGGTGCCGAGCGCGAAGGTCGCCGGGTTGAGCCTCGAGCGGCTGGCGGGTGCGGATCGCTGGGCGACCGCGCGGCTGGTCGGCAACGACGCACGCAGCCTCGCTGGCGCTGAGGACGGCGACGCCGATGCGTCGGCGGGCGCTGAGGACCCCACGACTGACTGCACCGGCGACATCCCGATCGTGGCGGCGTCGGATGCCGCGGCGCAGTCCGATCTGTACAGCGCCGTGACGCTCGCCGGCGTCGTCGGAACTGACTGCATCGTGCTCGCAGGCCCGCGCGATAGACCCATGCCCGCTGCGCAACGGATACGGCTGAGCGTCGCCGCGGAAGGCGGATTCATTGTCGGCGGTACCGCCTCGGTGCCGGAGGCGAAGGTCGCTGGCCGCGACATGACACGTATAGCAGGCCCCGACCGGTGGCGCACTGCCCAGTTCGTCGGAAACCAAGCACGGTCCGTCGCGGGTGAACGTGATGTCGATGAGGAGACCGTCGGCCTTGATGAGGGCTTCTCGAGCGTGAGCGTGGGGAGTTGGTTCTCGTGTGGGCTCCGTACTGACGGCACAATTGACTGCTGGGGGTCGGACTGGTGGCGTCAAGTGAGCGATGTTCCATCCGGAACCTTCTTGGCCGTAGATGCCGGCGGCCGACACGCGTGCGGGCTTCGGAGCGACGGCTCTGTTGAGTGCTGGGGCTACAACACGTCTGATGCGAACAGGTTGAGGCAGGACCGAGACTGGAGCAACCGAGCGCCTCAGGGCACATTCGCTGCACTATCCGTCGGGTACAACTATTCGTGCGGGCTGCTTGCTGACGGCACGATCGACTGCTGGGGAGACGACGATTGGACTCTCTACAGTGGGGTTCGCGGCCACCGAGTCGACCCACCAGATGGAACCTACGTTGCAGTGACCGCTGGAGTCGGATTCGCGTGTGGCATTCGCGCGGGCGGAACTGTCGCGTGTTGGGGGAATAGGACTTCGTTACCTGGCGGCGGATTCCTCGTGTTGCCGCCAACTGGGGAGTTCTCGGCTGTATCTGCTGGCGGGAGGTTTGCGTGCGGGTTGCGTCCCGCCGGACAAGTCGAATGCTGGGGATACGACGAATACAGCGAACCACCTGTGGGCAATCCGACTGGTGAGTTTGTCGACATCGCAGCTGCGGGGACTGGTGCCTGCGGGCTCAGGACGAATGACAGAGTCGAGTGCTGGAGCCAGTCGTCCCGGTTCGGGACGCCTCTGGGTGTTAGTGGAAGGCCGAACTCCCCTGTGGGAACTTTCTCCGAAGTTGAT
Organism: Acidimicrobiales bacterium; assembly: GCA_965231925.1. GTDB lineage: Bacteria > Actinomycetota > Acidimicrobiia > Acidimicrobiales > Poriferisodalaceae > Poriferisodalis. The sequence continues at coordinate 4,348,890 of OZ246894.1, read as the reverse complement.
AGCTCCGGCTATCACGTATGTGCGCTTAATGGAAGCGGGAGAATTGAGTGCTGGGGCAACGATTCTGTCTTGGCGTCTTCACCGCAGAACCGTGCAAATCCATCGTTGGGATTCCAAAAGCTCTTGGGAGCTGACGGCTGCGGTGTTCGCGGAGACGGTTCCGTAGCTTGCTGGGGTGGGGCCTGGAGAATACCGGCTTGGGATGCCCCCAGCGAGATTGTGGGTTTTGGTGTGTCAATAGTTGGCGGTATATCCGACGTTGATGACCTTGATTACTTTGGCATTTGGGTCTATCACCAGTCTGGTCGCTGGAATCGGTCAATGACGGTGGTGCACCACTCTGACGGATCCGTTCGACTATTGGGCAACGCGGGTCGTTACTATACAGATCGTTACCATTACTACCCTGCGTTGGACTTAGTGCTATCAGGTTCATTTGCAGAAATCGACGGGCCTTGTGGACTTCAGACTGATGGCGTCGTGGTGTGCTGGAATCATCTGGGTTCGATCGTCCAGAGATGGCCTGGCAAGTATGCGGACTTGGGCGGCGTTTGCGGAGTACGCCAGAACGGCTCAATCGCCTGCCCGGGGGTTGAGTTCGAATACCGGCGGCAGCTCACTGGCGGGAGCTTTAACGTTGGAGTGGAGTCGCCGCCGCGGCCCATTCCCTCAGGCTCTTTCTCGAGCGTTTACTCGAACGATTACCGTGCCTGCGGAATTCGTACAAACGGCTCGATAGCATGCTGGGGTAACTGGACATACCCAGAGCATATCGACGATGGATCCTACGAGGGATCTTGGGCCGATACGGTCGCCAAGCCGCCAAGCGGAAAATTCGTAAGACTTGCAATTGGGGCCGATTATTATGGGGCGCGCGCATGCGGCATTCGTACGAATGGAACTCTGGCCTGCTGGGGCGATTGGGCCTATTGGGGTTGGGCGGGTGAGGAAAGACTCCGAGTTGAACCTCCGACAGGGACATTCATCGATGTCGTGGTTTCCGGCGGCGCCAGCAACCGCTGGGGATGTGGTGTTGCTTCCAAGACGAACGTTGTGTGTTGGGGCGTCGGCGACCAACACGGGTCAGGTCGTCCTTCGAAAGGGCATCCGCCTCCGATTCACTGATTCTGATTCAGCTCCATGTCGATGGGAGACTCGTGCTCCTCTGGCTGCAGTTGCTGGGGAGAATCGGCGCAGACTCGCTCGCGCCCCAACAAGTCGCCTGTGGCGTGCCTAATGCTGTGGCCGAAGCCTTCGTCGAGTTGCTTGCCGGTGTCACCATCGTTGGCCTCAGCGACTGAGCCCGGTCGCGGTTCGGGCGAACTGGGACGGTCTCGGCCTTTACCCAATTGGCGCACTCAGCTGCGCACGCGAAGCACGCTCACCGCCAAGCCCAAGCGTCACTTCGTCGACCCGTCGCTTGCCGCGGCGGCATTGCGGGCGACGCCTGTTCGAACGCTGAGCGACCTGCCGCCGTTCGGCTTCGTTTTTGAATCGCTGGTGATGCGCGACCTGCGCACCGATGCACAAGCCAACGATGCCGTGGCGGCGCACTATCGCGATGGCGACAGGCTTGAGGCTGACGCCACTGCGGAAACAGGCGACGGCCGCTGGATCGCAGTTGAGGGCGTGGCGTCGTCTCCGCAACTGCGCTCGCCCCCCGACCTCGTCGGCGCGCAGTTGGGGCTTTCACGGCGGATCGGTAGCATCTGACGTTCGCGGCGCGGGGTCCCCTGCGTCGAACCGACGTCCGGCAAGGCCGGGTGCCCAAAGCCAGAACGCGGCGGGTGCGCGGAACCAGTCGGCACAACTTCCAAACCGCTCCGCCGGCAGTGCCGTGCGGAGCGTTTACGTGCCGCCCGCAAGGGCGGACGGGAGATGCAGAACCGCCCGCAAGGGCGCACCGGAAGATGCCAGAGCCGCCCGACTGGGCGGCGCCCAATCCACGAGAGAGACGCGCGAATGGCCAATCGGGCGCTTGTCGCCACCAAGGTCGGCATGACACAGCTCTGGGACGACGAACATCGGGTCGTCCCGGTCACGGTGCTGCGCGTCGATGATTGCCGGGTCACCCGCGTTCGCACCACCGAACAAGACGGCTACACCGCGGTCCAGGTCACCTATGGCCACCGCGAGGCCCGCAAGCTCGACAAGCCCACCGTCGGTCACTACGAGCGTGCCGGGATCGATCCCGGCGTACGCCTCGTAGAGCTACGGCTCGATGATGTGAGCGAAGTACCGGTCGGCACCGAATTGGGTGCCGACCTTTTCAGTCCTGGAGAGCTCGTCGACGTGACGGCGACCTCCAAGGGCAAGGGCTTCGCAGGCACGATGAAGCGGCACAACTTCTCAGGCCAGCGCGCCAGCCACGGTGCGCACCGGGTCCACCGGGCGCCCGGCGCGATTGGTGCCTGCGCCACGCCTTCACGTGTGTTCAAGGGCACTCGCATGGCCGGGCGCATGGGTGGCGAGAAGGTCACCACGTTGAACCTCGCGGTCGTCGAGGCCGACGCTGAACGCGGCCTGCTGCTCGTTCGCGGCTCCGTCCCCGGACCCAAGGGCGGCACGGTCATCGTGCGCAACGCAGTCAAAGCACCGGCAGGCGCGTCGGCGAACCCGGCGCCCGCAGAGGTCTGAGGGGGTTTTGATGACGCTCACGCTCGACGTTCGCACCCCTGACGGCGGCACTGCCGGCTCGGTGGAGCTCGACGAAGCCATCTTCGGCATCGAGCCGAACATGGCGGCGTTGCACCAGGCGGTCACCGCTCAGCTCGCCGCCCGCCGCAGCGGCTCCCACAGCACCCTCACCCGCTCTGAGGTACGCGGCGGAGGTGCCAAGCCGTGGCGGCAGAAGGGCACCGGCCGGGCCCGTCAAGGCTCGATCCGCTCGCCGCAATGGGCCGGCGGCGGCGTGGCGCACGGCCCCAAGCCGCGCGACTACCGCCAGAAGGTGAACCGCAAGACCGTGCGGCTGGCGCTGCGCTCTGCACTCAGCGACCGTGCCCGCAGCGAACGCGTCATGGTCATCGACAGGTGGAACTTTGCCCAGCCGCGCACGAAGGACGCCGTCGCTGTACTCGAGAACCTGTCCCTTGAAGGACAGGTTCTGCTCGTATTGGGCGACAGCCCCGAGCATCAGACCGCCGATCGCAGCTTCCGCAACCTCCGCTCGGTGCGCTCGGTCAGCGCGGCCGAGCTGAATGCCTACGACATCCTGCGCTCGGACTGGCTGGTCTTCACCCGCGACACCTTGCCCGTGAGCTCACCGCCCGCAAGCGACAGTTCGACCGTCGATATGCGTCACGCCGACGCTCCTGGCGACGATGTCGCGGGCGATGCTGATGAGTCAGCCGATGTCGGTGAGGGCACCGAAGCCGCCGTGACCGCGAGTGCCCAGCCCCCGACCGACAGGCCGCCGAGCGAGGGCGACGACCAGTGAAGGACCCCCGCGACGTGCTCATCGCCCCCGTCATCTCGGAGAAGTCGTATGACTTCCTCGAAGAGGGCGTCTACGTATTCCGCGTTCACCCCTCCGCAAGCAAGCCGGAGATCCGCCAAGCGGTCGAGGAGATCTTCGACGTCAAGGTGGCCAAGGTCAACACGCTGAACCGCAAGGGCAAGGTCCGCCGCAACCGGCGCAACAACACCATGGGCAAGCGGCCCGACACCAAGCGGGCCATCGTCACCCTCGTCGAGGGCGACTCGATCCAGATCTTCAATTCCTGAGCAGGCAGAGAAGCGATACAGCGCGTCATGGGCATACGAACACGCAAACCGACGAGTCCCGGCCGACGGTTCCAAACCGTCTCGGATTTCGCCGACATCACCGCGACCAAGCCCGAGCGCTCGCTCATTGCCAAGCAGCACTCCACCGGCGGCCGCAACAACGACGGCCGCAAGACGTCCCGCCACCGGGGCGGCGGTCACAAGCAGCGGTACCGAGTGGTCGACTTCCGGCGCGCCAAGGACGGCGTGCCTGCCACGGTCGCCACCATCGAGTACGACCCCAACCGCAACTCACGTATAGCGCTGCTCCACTATCACGACGGCGAGAAGCGCTACATCCTGGCGCCCGCAGGGCTGGAGGTCGGCGACAAGCTGTCCAACGGACCACAAGCAGAAATACGGGTCGGCAATGCGATGCCCCTGCGGTACGTGCCGGTCGGCACCACCATTCACAACGTGGAGCTCAAGCCTGGCGCTGGCGGCCAGATGGCTCGCTCGGCAGGTTCCAGCGTGCAGCTCGTGGCCAAGGAGGGCGCGTACGCCACCTTGCGCCTGCCCTCGACCGAGATGCGCCGGGTGCCGATCGACTGCCGCGCAACGATCGGCTCGGTGGGCAATGCCGAGGCCGACCTCATCAAGATCGGCAAGGCCGGCCGGAACCGTTACAAGGGCGTTCGCCCCCAGACCCGCGGCGTGGCCATGAACCCTGTCGACCATCCGCTCGGCGGCGGCGAGGGCAAGTCCTCGGGCGGCCGGCATCCAGTGTCTCCGTGGGGCAAGCCCGAAGGCCGCACCCGGTCCAAGAACAGCAAGTCCAACGACCTCATCGTGCGCCGTCGCCGGACGCGCGGGTCCCGGAGGTAGAGCAATGCCGCGCAGTCTCAAGAAGGGCCCCTTCGTCGACGATCACTTGCTCTCGAAGGTGGACGAACTCAACGAGAGCGGTGAACGCAAGGTCGTCAAGACGTGGAGCCGGCGTTCCACGATCATCCCCGAGATGATCGGCCACACCATTGCCGTCCATGACGGTCGCAAGCACTTGCCCGTCTACGTCACCGAGTCGATGGTGGGCCACAAACTGGGCGAGTTCGCGCCGACGCGAACGTTCAAGTTCCACGCCGGCCAGGAACGAGGGGGCCGGCGACGATGAGCGGGCTGATCGATCTCGACGTCATCGCCGGCGCGAAGGCGACGCACAAGTACGCCCGCCTGTCCGCCTCGAAGGCCCGGGTGGTGCTCAACCTGGTCCGTGACGAGGACCTGGCTCTTGCCCGGGACCGCCTTCGCTTCTGTGAGCGCGGCGCCGCTGAGGTGGTGTCCAAGGTGCTCGAGAGCGCAGTGGCCAATGCCACCAACAACGAGCAGCTCGATGCCGACGAGCTGTACGTCGCCGAATGCTGGGCCGACGAGGGTCCGGTGCTCAAGCGCTGGCGCCCGCGGGCACGCGGTCGTGCGACCCGCATCTTCAAACAGACCTGTCACATCACCGTGATCGTGGCGCAGCTCAGCCCCGAGGAACTCGAGATGCGCGAGGCCCGCCTGGCCGCCTCGGGTTCGCAAACCGCCGCCGCTGCCCGTGCAGCTCGCGTGGCCGCCAGCCGCGCCGACACCGACACCGATGCCGGAGACGAAACCGAAGCCGCAGGCGACACCGAGACGGATGTCGACGAAGCAGCGGCACACGATGCGGTCGACGAGACAGACGAAGCCATTGCCGAGGAGGCGGTCGACACTGAGGTCACCGCAGTTGCTGCCGAAGCCGACGCAGCCAGCGGAGCCGAAGAGCCCGAAGCTGCCGAGCCCGACGCTGCCGACCCCGAGGAACGGAACTGATCATGGGTCAGAAGGTCAACCCGTACGGTTTCCGCTTGGGAATCACCACCGACTGGAAGTCCCGTTGGTACGCCGACAAGGAATATCAGGACTACCTCATCGAGGATTGGAAGATCCGCGACTTCCTGCGGACTGAGCTGCCGCATGCCGCGATCAGCCGCATCGAGGTGGAGCGAACCCGAGACCGTCTGCGGGTCGACGTTCACACGGCTCGGCCGGGCATCGTGATCGGTCGGCGGGGGAGCGAGGCCGACCGTCTGCGCACGAGGCTCGGGAAGATCTCCGGGAATCCCAAGGTCCAGTTGAACATCCAGGAGATCAAGCAGCCCGAGCTTGAAGCAGCCCTCATCGCCCAGGGAGTGGCCGATCAGCTCGCTGGCCGGGTTGCCTTCCGGCGGGCCATGAAGCGAGCTGTCCAAAACGCCCAGAAGGCGGGTGCGCTCGGGATCCGGGTGCAGTGCTCAGGCCGTCTCGGCGGCTCGGAGATGGCCCGCACCGAGTGGTACCGCGAAGGCCGCGTGCCGCTGCACACGCTGCGTGCCGACATCGACTATGGCTTCCGTGAGGCCCGCACGACAGCGGGCCGCATCGGCGTGAAGGTGTGGCTCTACAAGGGCGACATCCTCCCCTACAAAGTTTCTTCCGACGATCGCATTCACCGCGAGGCGGCGATGGCCACGGGCCAGACGTCCGGCGATGGCACACCACCCGGAGGCGTCGTTTCCTCGGCCGGCCGCCGGGGCGATCTTGAGGAAGTGCCCGAGGAGCCGGTCCCGCTGCTGCGAGAGGCCGATCCGGAATTCGAGCGCTTGCTCGAAGAGGAAGAGCAGATCGAGCGGGCAACCCGCGACCAGTCCCAGACTCCCAACTTCAGGCCGGGAGACGACTGATGCTGATGCCCCGCAAGGTGAAGCACCGCAAGGCGCATCGTGGCCGCATGAAAGGCCGCACCAAGGGTGGCACCGCCGTGCACTTCGGCGACTACGGCATCCAGGCGCTGGAGCCGGGTTGGATCACCGCCCGCCAGATTGAGGCTGCCCGCATCGCCATGACCCGCCATGTCAAGCGCGGCGGGAAGGTCTGGATCAACATCTTCCCCGACAAGCCCGTCACTGCCAAGCCCGCGGAGACCCGCATGGGATCAGGCAAGGGCAATCCGGAGAAGTGGGTGGCCGTGGTGAAGCCCGGCCGGGTGATGTTCGAACTCGGCGGCGTCAACGCCGAGCTGGCTCGTGGCGCTATGGAGCGCGCCATCCAGAAGCTGCCCATCCGGGCGCGGGTGATCTCCCGAGAGGAGGCCATCTGATGGCGAAGGCCTTGACGCTTCGAACCCTGTCGGACGATCAGCTGTTCGACGAGCTCGACAGTGCCCGCAAAGAACTGTTCAATCTGCGCTTTGCGTTCGCCACCGGGCAGCTCGACAACTCCGCGCAGGTGGCTGCGACCAAGCGGGATATCGCCCGCATTCATACCGTGCTGCGCGAGCGCGAGATTGCCGCCGCCGACCTGCAAGCCGACGCCTCGCAGGGCTCGGCCGCTGTGCTTGCTGGCGCCTCGCAGGGCTCGCCCGCTGGGCCGGCTGGCGCCTCGCAGAGCTCGCCCGCTGAGTTGGCTGGCGCCTCGCAAAGCTCGGCCGCGAACAGCGCAGCTTCGACAGGAGATCAGTCATGAGCACAGAGACTGCCGAGGCCGTCGAGCGCAACCGGCGCAAGGTACGTGAGGGGATCGTTACCTCCACCAAGATGGACCGCACGGCGGTCGTCTCGGTGACCGAGCGCGTGCGCCATCCCCGCTACTTCAAGACCGTTCAGCGCACCAAGAAGCTGTACGTCCACGACCCCGCGGGAGACACTCGCCCGGGCGACCGGGTGCGCGTCATGGAGACCCGACCGATCTCGAAGACCAAGCGCTGGCGCTTGGTGGAGATCATCGAACGGGCGCGGTGACACCATGATCCAGCAGGAATCCAGGCTCAAGGTCGCCGACAATTCCGGTGCACGCGAGGTGCTGTGCATCCGCGTGCTCGGTGGCACGGGTCGGCGCTACGCCTCGATCGGCGACGTGTTCATCGCCACCGTCAAGGACGCCATCCCCGGCGCAGCCGTGCGCAAGGGCGACGTGGTGCGCTGCGTCGTGGTGCGCACACGCAAGGAGCGTCGGCGCCCTGACGGCAGCTACATCCGATTCGACGAGAACGCTGCGGTGCTCGTCGACGACAATCGCCAGCCGCGCGGCACCCGCATTTTCGGTCCCGTCGGCCGCGAGCTCCGCGACAAGCGCTTCATGCGCATCGTGTCGCTCGCACCGGAAGTTCTGTGACGGGGGTGAGGTGATGGCACGCCAGAAGAATCAACTCCCACGGCTGCGAGTCCGCAAGGGCGACACCGTGCGCGTGATGTCCGGCCCCGACAAGGGCAAAGAGGGCGAGGTGGTGTCGGTGGATCTGTCCCGACGCCGACTCACCGTCGAAGGCGTGAATGTGGGGCACAAGCACCAGCGACCCTCCCAGCAGAACCAGGAGGGCCAGATCATCGACTACCTCCTGCCGGTCGATGTGTCGAACGTGGCGGTGGTGTGCCCGCGTACCGGCCAGCCGGGCCGGGTCGGCTTTCGATTCGAGGGCGGTCGCAAGGTGCGCTACCACCGGGCCTCCGGGGAGGAGCTGCCATGAGCGTCACCGAAGCCCAACCGGTGGACACCAACCCAACGCGGCCCGAACCGCGTATGAAGGTGCTGTACCGCGACACCATCAGGGCTCAGCTGCGCGACGAACTCGGGCTTGCCAACGTCATGCAGGTACCTGCGCTCACGAAGATCAGCGTGAACATGGGCGTGGGCGCGGCGCTGACGAATCGAGCCCTGCTCGAGGGCGCCATCGACGATCTCAGCCGCATCTGCGGTCAGCGCCCGGCAGTGACGCGGGCAAAGCAGTCCATCGCGGGGTTCAAGCTGCGCGAGGGCAACGCGATCGGCGCCCGAGTCACGATGCGCCGCGACCGGATGTGGGAGTTCTACGACCGTCTCGTGTCGTTGGCCATTCCCCGCATCCGCGACTTCCGCGGCCTGTCGCCACGCAGCTTCGACGGACACGGCAACTACACGTTCGGCATCACCGAACAGCTGGTCTTTCCAGAGATCGATTACGACAGCGTCAACCAGGTACGCGGCATGGACGTCACGCTCGTGACGTCAGCCGCCGACGACGAGGGCGGACGTGCCCTTCTGGTTGCGCTCGGCTTCCCATTCCGCCAAAACCCAACGGCATAGCGCCCGACTACTTCACAAAGGGAGTACTGATGGCCAAGAAGGCACTCGTCAACAAACAGCAGCGCACTCCCAAGTTCAAGGTGCGCGCCTACACCCGCTGCCGCGTGTGCGGCCGACCGCGGTCGGTGTACCGCAAGTTCGGGCTGTGTCGAGTGTGCCTCCGCAAGATGGTCCATGCCGGCGAGGTACCCGGCGTGACCAAGGCCAGTTGGTGAGGGAGGTGCCCGCATGTCGATGACCGACCCCATAGCGGACATGCTCACTCGCATCCGCAACGCAAACATGGTGTTCAAGGACGAGGTGGCCATGCCGTCCTCGAAGCAAAAGGAGCGCCTTGCGGCGATCCTCAAGCGCGAGGGCTATGTAAGCGACTATCAGGTGAACGATGCCACCGGTCCTGCCCGGACGCTCACCATCAACCTGAAGTACACCGGTGACCGGGATCGCACCATCTCGGGGATGCAGCGCATCTCCAAGCCGGGTCTGCGGGTGTACACCAAGTCCGACAAAGTTCCCCGCGTACTCGGCGGCCTCGGTATTGCCGTGCTGTCGACGAGCCGGGGCTTGATGACCGATCGAGAGGCCCGCCGCAACCGCATGGGCGGCGAGATCCTCTGTTACGTCTGGTAGGAGGCGACGATGTCACGCGTGGGCAAGACGCCCATCTCGATTCCCGACGGGGTGACGGTCACGGCGGAGCCCGCCGCGGACGTGGCCGGCTCGGTGTCCGGCCCCGTGGTGACCGTCAGCGGTCCCGGTGGCGAGCTCACGCGGGCGCTGGCTGCGGGCATCCGGGTCCGCCTCGGCGACGGGGAGGCCGTCGTGGAGCGAGCCGACGACAGTCGCTCGCAGCGTTCGCTGCACGGGCTGAGCCGGGCGCTGATCGCCAACATGGTCCAGGGTGTGTCGCAGGGCTTCGCCAAGGAACTGCAGATCGTGGGCGTGGGTTACCGCGCGGCAGCGAGAGGGCCATCGGCGCTGGAGCTGTCGTTGGGGTTCAGCCACACCGTGCCTGTCTCCGCACCCGATGGCATCAGCTTCGAAGTGCCGAACCAGACGTCGATCATCGTGAAGGGCATCGACAAGCAGCTCGTCGGGCAGGTCGCGGCCAACATCCGTGCGCTGCGCAAGCCCGAGCCCTACAAGGGCAAGGGCATTCGCTACCTCGACGAGCGCGTGCTGCGCAAAGCAGGGAAGGCCGCAAAGTGAGTGCTTCCACGAAGGCGACCCGGCGCGACCGCCGCCGTCGCCGCGTCCGCAAGAAGGTGACGGGCACCGCAGAGCGCCCGCGCCTTGCTGTCTTCCGGTCGAACCGTCACATCAGCGCACAGCTCATCGACGACGAAACAGGCCGCACGCTGGCCGCCGCATCATCGCGCGAGGCTGCGGTGACGGGCGGCGGCAACATCGCGGCCGCCGGCGAGATCGGTCGGCTCATTGCCGAGCGCGCCCGTGCGGCGGGCACGACCACGGTCACGTTCGACCGCGGCGGCAACCGTTACCACGGCCGCGTCGCGGCCCTTGCAGATGCTGCCCGCGAGGGCGGCCTGGAGTTCTGAGGGAGGACTCGTGACAGATGCACCAACCTCAGATCCTCGTCCCGAGCGGGAGCGCGGCAGCAACGAGAGAGGGCGCGGCGGCAACGAGCGCGGCGGCGGCCGTCGACCGCGTGATCGCCAGTTCGACAACCCCCGTAACAGCGGCGACGACGGCCTGCGCGAGTCGCGGGTGATTGACATCAACCGCGTGGCCAAGGTGGTCAAGGGCGGGCGCCGATTCTCGTTCTCCGCGCTCGTGGTGATCGGCGACGGCGCCGGGCGGGTCGGCCTGGGCTACGGCAAGGCCAAGGAAGTGCCGCTGGCAATTCAGAAGGGCACCGAGGAAGCCCGCAAGAGCCTCTTCGACGTGCCGCTGGCCGGCTCCACCATCATCCATCCCGTGCTGGGAGTCATGGGCGCCGGCAAGGTGCTGCTGCAGCCGGCGGCGCCCGGCACCGGGGTCATCGCCGGCGGCGCGGCCAGGGCGATCCTCGAGGAGGCCGGCATCAGCGATGTGCTGGCCAAGTCGCTCGGCTCGTCCAATCACATCAACGTCGCTCGCGCCACCATCGCGGGTCTCGCGGCTCTGAAGCGTCCCGACGAAGTGGCCAAGCTGCGCGGGCTGTCAGCTGAGGAGTGCATCCCCGCGGGCCTGCTGGAGGCGTACCGGGAAACAGAGCGCACTCGCAAGCTGAGCGAGACCCGAGCGGGGGCTGCGTCATGAATGCCTCCAGCACCCCCCAGATCGTGGTGACCCAGGTGCGGTCAGCCATCGGGGCCAAGCCCAAGGCACGCGGCGCACTGCGCGCGCTGGGGCTCGGCAAGATCGGCCGCAGCCATACGCTGCCAGATCGACCTGAGATCCGCGGCATGCTGCGCAAGGTGAGTCATCTGATCACGGTCGAACATGTCACTCCCCAGGAGGTCGGCGATGCTGAGACTGCATGACCTGGCCCCGCCGCCAGGATCGAAGCGCAAGCGCAAGCGAGTAGCGCGCGGCACCAGCGGCAAGGGCGGCAAGACCGCAGGCCGTGGTACCAAGGGGACCCGCGCTCGCGGCACCGTCCCCGTTTGGTACGAGGGCGGTCAGCTGCCGCTGCAGGTCCGCGTTCCCAAGCGCAAGGGTTTCAAGAACCCGTTCCGCGTCGAGTACCAGCCGATCAATCTGGATGCCCTCGAAGCTTGCGGTCTCGACGAGATCACGCCCGACGAGCTGCGCGCTCGCGGCCTGGTCTCCAAGGGCGCCATGGTCAAGATTCTCGGTCGCGGCGAGATCACCCGGTCTGTCACGGTGAAAGCCCATGCCGTGTCCGGCTCGGCCCGAGCCGCCATCGAGAGCGCCGGCGGAAGCATCGAGATCCTGTCGCCCACCTTCGGCGGCCCCCGGCCGCCCGCCCAGGGCAATCAGCACACCAATCGCTAGGGGCTCATCGTGCTCAGCCACATGCGCAACATCTTCCGGATCGCCGATCTGCGCCGGAAGATCCTGTTCACGCTGTTCATCATCGCGGCGTACAGGCTGGGCTCCCAGGTTCCGGTGCCGGGCATCGACTTTGACGCCATCGTGTCGCTGCGCGAGCAAGCCAGCTCGACCGGCGGCGTACTGGCGCTGCTGAACCTGTTCTCGGGGGGCGCGCTTACCAACTTCGCGATCTTCGCGTTGGGGATCATGCCGTACATCACGGCCTCGATCATCATCCAGATTCTCACCGTGGCGATACCGCGCTTCGAGCAGCTCCAGCAGCAGGGCGCGGTAGGGCAGCGGAAGCTGACCCAGTACACCCGCTACCTCACGCTGGGCATCGCCTTCGTGCAGGCCACGGGCATCACGTTCATCTTCGGCCGTGGGCAGGGCACTGCACTGGGAAACACCGCTGGTGTCATCGTCATCCCCGACTTCACCTTCAACCGGGTGGCACTGGTGATCCTGTCGCTGACCGCAGGCACGGCGCTGCTCATGTGGATGGGCGAGCTGATCAGCCAGCGCGGCGTCGGCAACGGCATGTCGCTGCTGATCTTTGCCTCGGTCGTGTCCACGATCCCCTTCGACGGAGCCCGTCTGCTGGCGGTGCAGGGCACGGTGTACCTGGCGGCCGCGATCATCGTGGCGACCGGAATGATGGTGGCGATCATCTTCATCGAGCAGGGCCAGCGGCGCATCCCGGTGCAGTTCTCGCGCCGGCAGGTAGGGCGCCGGCTCTACGGCGGGCAGAACACCTACATCCCGCTGAAGGTCAACCAGTCGGGCGTGATCCCGGTCATCTTCGCCAGCTCGATCCTGTTCCTGCCGGTGCTGCTGTCGAACGTCGCGAACTGGGGCTGGCTGCAGACCGCAGTCGATGACTACCTCACCCAGCCGGACAACATCGCCTACATCTTGTTCTTCGGCGGGTTGATCGTCGGTTTCGCATACTTCTACACAGCCATCTCGTTCGATCCGGTGCGCCAAGCCGACAACATCCGCAAGCAGGGCGGCTTCATTCCCGGCATCCGGCCGGGTCCCCAGACCGAGCGGTACTTGGCCAGAGTGCTGAACCGCATCACGCTGCCCGGCGCAATGTTCATCGCAGCCGTGGCGCTGCTGCCCAGCGTGCTGCTGTCGCTGACGAGCGATCTTGATGCGCTCGGCAGCGGTGGCGCCGGCGCCGCAATCGGCTTCGGCGGCGTGTCGATCCTGATCGCCTCCGGCGTGGCGCTGGAGACCATGAAGCAGGTCGACAGCCAGCTGCTGATGCGCAACTACGAAGGATTCCTCGCCTGATGACAACGCGGCGACTGGTCATTCTGGGCAAGCAGGGCGCCGGCAAGGGCACCCAGTGCGAGTTCCTCGTCGAGCGCTACGGCGTGGCGCACATCTCGACAGGCGATGTGCTTCGAGCTGCGGTGGCCGCCGGTACCGAGCTCGGGCGCCAGGTGAAAGAAGTGATGGACGCGGGCGAGCTGGTCAGCGACGAATTGATCCTGGGCATCGTGGCCCAGCGGCTCACCGAGCCCGACACCGAGCCGGGCTTCTTGTGCGACGGGTTTCCGCGCACCGAGGCCCAGGCTGAGGGCCTGTTCGGGTTGCTCGCACCGCACACGGTTGAGCGAGCCATCGATCTCGATGTGCCTGACGAGGTCGTGACCCGCAGGATGCTGGAACGGGGCCGCGCCGATGACACGCCTGAAGCCATTGCCCGCCGGCTGGAGTTGTACGAAGCCGAGACGGCGCCGCTTCGCAAGCTGTTCGCCGACCGGGGCGCGCTGGTCACCGTGGACGGCCTCGGCACCCCCGAAGAGGTCCATGGCCGCATCGTGGCTGCCATTGAGGCGGCACCGTGAGCATCGTGGCCGCCGTCGAGACCCCTATACTTGCTCGCTCGCCTAAAGCGCAGGTCACCCGATGAAAGTCCGTCCGAGCGTCAAGAAGATCTGCGACAAGTGCCGCGTGATCCGCCGTCATGGGCGGATTCGGGTGATCTGCCCGAACCCGAGGCACAAGCAGCGGCAAGGCTGAGACAGGAGTCCCGAATCGATGGCCCGAATCGCCGGTGTCGACATACCGCGTGAGAAGCGTGTGGAGATCGCGCTCACCTACATCTATGGCATCGGCCGCTCGGCCAGCCAGCAGATCTGCGAAGACCTGAACATCGCCGAGCGAACCCGTGTGCGCGACCTGACCGATGCCGAGGTGGCTCGGATCCGCAACCACATCGATGCGAGTTTGACCGTCGAGGGCGACCTGCGGCGTGACATCGCCCAAGACGTCAAGCGGAAGATCGAGATCGGCTGCTATCAGGGAGTCCGCCACCGCCGCGGACTTCCGGTACGAGGCCAACGGACACATACGAACGCACGCACTCGCAAGGGTCCGCGCAAGACGGTGGCGGGCAAGAAGAAGGTTCGCAAGTGAATGGGTGCGCGGCGCGAGCCCGTCAGCAACGAGAGAGCGGACACATGAGGAGCGGGCGAAAGTGAATCAGCAGCAGCCCCGGCGCGGGCGGCGCAAGGAGCGCAAGAACGTCGGCGACGGCGTCGCGCACATCAAGAGCTCGTTCAACAACACGATCATCACGTTCACAGACTTGGGCGGCAACGTGGTGTCGTGGGCATCGGCCGGCAACGCCGGCTTCAAGGGCTCCCGCAAGTCAACGCCGTTCGCTGCACAGCAGGCCGCTGAACAAGCTGCTGAGCGCGCCATGGAGCACGGGGTGCGCCGGGTGCACGTTCACGTGAAGGGTCCCGGCTCCGGCCGCGAGACTGCGATCCGCTCCATCCAGAACTCCGGCATCGAGATCAAGGGCATCCGCGACATGACACCGGTGCCCCACAACGGCTGCCGTCCTGCCAAGCGCCGGAGGGTCTGAGATGTCTCGCTACACGGGTCCCAAGGCGCGCGTCTCTCGGCGGCTCAACACCAACATCTGGGGCACCGAGGGCGAGACGAAGGCGCTCGACCGGCGTCCGTATCCGCCCGGAGAGCACGGGCGGGGAAGACGCCGCAGCCAGAACTCCGAGTTCTTGATGCAGCTGCAGGAGAAGCAGAAGTGCCGCTTCACCTACGGGATGACGGAGCGGCAATTCCGCAATGTCTACGAAGAAGCCGCCCGCCAGCGCGGGGTCACCGGTGAGAACCTGCTGCGGCTGCTCGAGCTGCGGCTCGACAACATCGTGTACCGGGCCGGCTGGGCGGCGACCCGCCCGCAGGCTCGCCAATTCGTGAACCACGGTCACATCGACGTCAACGGTCGGCGGGTGAACATTCCCAGCTACCGGGCGCGCGCTGATGACGTAGTCGAGTTGCGGACGAAGGCCCGCGACATCGTCACGATCCGCTGGAACCTCGACGTGCTTGACCGCACCCCACCAGCTTGGCTGGAAGCGAGCGACGGTAGCCAACGTGTCACCGTGCGCGAGCTGCCGATCCGATCCCAGATCGAGATCCCGGTGCGCGAGCAACTCATCGTCGAGCTCTACAGCAAATAACCCTGCAACATCCGCCGCCCACGAAGAGGTGAACGTGTCAGTTTCCGACACCTTGGTCATGCACCGACCGACGATCGACATCCTTGGCGAGCCCGAGGGCAATCGCCAGCGCTTCGCGATTGGCCCGCTGGAGCCCGGGTTCGGGCACACGCTGGGCAACTCGCTGCGCCGCACACTGTTGTCGTCGATTCCCGGTGCCGCAGTCACTCAGGTCCGGTTCGATGATGCGCTGCATGAGTTCACGACGATCGAGGGCGTCGTCGAGGACGTCACCGACATCATCCTGAATCTCAAAGATGTGGTGCTTCGCAGCCACAGCGACGAGCCCGTAGCGGTGCGTCTCGATGAGCGAGGCGTGGGTCCGGTACTGGCGGGCCACGTCGACTGGGGCATCGATGTCGACTGCCTGACGCCAGACCTGCACATCGCGACGCTCGGTGAGGGCGCCCGATTGGCGATGGATCTCACCGTCGAGCGCGGCTGGGGCTACACCGCGCCAGAGAGCGAGCGCAACGCCAGCACGATCGGCGTGATCCTCATGGACGCTCTGTTCAGCCCCGTGCGCCGTGTGGCGGTGGAGGTCGAACCGGTTCGTGTCGAGCAGTCCACCGATTTCGACCGGCTGGTGCTCGACATCGAGACCGATGGCGCGATGACTCCACGCGAGGCGCTCGCGTCGGCAGGCGACACTCTGTGCCGACTCATGCTCATGATCGCCGAACTCTCCGAGGACCGCTTGGGTCTCGACATCGCTGAGGTAGCGGCTGTCGGAGGCCAGACCAGCGATCTGGAACGCCCGATCGAAGACTTGGGCTTGTCCGAGCGTGCTCGCAACTGCCTCAAGCGTGCACAGTTCAACACCATCGGCGAGCTGCTCGATCAGTCGGTCGACGAACTGATGACCGTTCCGAACTTCGGCCAGAAATCGCTGGACGAGGTCATCGAGAAGCTCGACGAGCGAGGTCTGGCATTGCGTGGCATGAGCCCGTCGGCCGACGCCGAGACCGACGCCGAAGCCGAGCCGGCCACCCCAGCGGCGGTCAGCTGACCATGCCCACGCCCACGAAGGGTCGACGCCTCGGCGGAAGCGCCAGCCACCAGCGCTCCATGCTGGCCAACTTGGCGGCGTCGCTGTTCGCGGCTGAGGCCATCGAGACCACCGAAGCCAAGGCCAAGGCACTGCGGCCCTACGCCGAGAAGCTCATCACCAAGGCCCGCAAGGGAGGCTTGGCACGGCACCGCCAGATTGTCGCCAGCCTCAACGGCGACCAGGAAATGGCCCAGAAGCTCATCGACGAGATCGGCCCGCGCTACGAGGGACGTCCGGGCGGCTACACGCGCATCTTGAAGCTCGGCCCGCGCCGGGGCGACAACGCACCGATGGCGCTCATCGAGTTGGTCTAGACCTCCCCGGACGTGGTCCAAGTTCGGTCATGGACACTGCACCGCTGAGCGCCGATGTGCTCGAAGAATTACGTCAGTTCGACACCCCGACGGTCTGCAATGCACTCGAGATCGTCGCGCCACAGCGCCGTGCGTACGGCTACACCACCTCGCCGCTGGTCTGTCCTGATCCGGACACCGTCATGGTCGGCTACGCCCGCACCGCCACGATCCGGGCGAACGCTCCCTCGGGTCGATCCGGTGCCGACGACCTCGCAGTGCGCGTGGGCTACTACCGGCACATGGCCGCAGGCCCACAGCCCACCATCACGGTGATCGAAGACATCGATGCCTCCTCGGGCTATGGCGCCTGGTGGGGCGAGGTGAACAGCAGCATTCACGCCGGGCTGGGCTCGCTCGGGGTCATCACCAACGGCTCCATACGAGACTTGGGAGAGTGGGCGCCGGGGTTCGGCGCTCTTGCGGGCTCGATCGGCCCGTCCCACGCGTGGGTTCATGTCGTCGAATACGGCGTGGCGGTGACCGTCCATGGCATGACGGTCCGCCCTGGCGACCTCATTCATGCGGACCGTCACGGCGCGGTTGTCGTGCCTGCCGACGTGGCTGCCGATATTCCTGCCGCGGCTGCCAAGATCGCCGTCGCTGAGCACGTCCTGATCGACGCCGCCCGCAGCGAGGGATTCTCGATCGACCAGTTGACCGCCCTGCTCGACCCCAAGGGCGACCACTAGTTCTTCGTTATCGCACCAGTGCTGCGTCGCGTCGCAGCGAGCTGCGCGCTTCGGCGTAACGCTCGGCAAGGCGCTGCCCGACGCGGCCGATCCGGTCGATCATGGTCATGAGTCGATCGCGGGCAGCCTCGGCAATGCTCGACAGCTCAGTCAGTGCCGGCAGGTTCCAGTCGCGCAGCACGACGGGCTGCAGGATCTGGTCGTGGTGGATTGCCAGGTCGTAGATCCCCGCCTCGGCGATGATGCGCGAGTGGGCGTCGAAGTCGGTGATGCCCAGCCCAGGCATCGCGAAGTCCTTGACCTGGTTGGCGATGGCGACCACCGCGCCGGAGGGATCCATCTCTACCGCAGCGCTCATGACGTCGCGGTAGAAGAGGAAATGCAGGTTCTCATCGAAGGCGACCCGCCGCATGATGGCCTTGCCGGCAGGATCGTCGATGTGGCGACCGGTGTTGAAGTGAGCGATGCGCGTTGCCAGCTCCTGCAGCGTCACGTAGGCGAGGCCTTCCAGCAAGCTCGGGGGCTGGGGTACCTGCCCACACTGCACCTGGGCCATGCGCGCGCGTTCTAGCGCGACCGGATCGAGCGCGCGGGTGACGGAGAGGTAGTCGTAGATGACCCGGCCGTGCCGCCCCTCCTCCGCCGTCCAGCGGCGGACCCACTCGCCCCACGCTCCCTCGCGGCCGAAGAGCCGCTCGCTGTCACGGAAGTAGTACGGCAGGTTCTCTTCGGTGAGCACGTTGACGA
Organism: Acidimicrobiales bacterium; assembly: GCA_965231925.1. Taxonomy (GTDB): domain Bacteria; phylum Actinomycetota; class Acidimicrobiia; order Acidimicrobiales; family Poriferisodalaceae; genus Poriferisodalis. Next base: position 4,330,679 of record OZ246894.1, on the reverse strand, counting down.
ACAGGGCGCTGCGAGCTTCGGGAGTGAGATTCGCCTCTTCGGGCGACCATTCGTAGTCGGGTGCGAAGTCTTCCCCCCGGCTCCATGGCACGAGCGCGTGGGGATGCCATTCCTTCGTCTGGCGAAGGTGTCGCTCGAGTAGCTGTCCTACGGTCGGCTCGAGTTCGGCGAGCGTCCGGGCATCGGCCGCTACCGGCATCGAGAATCGCCAATCACCATTCGGGACAAAGCCTAACGACCTGTGTGCACGCCCAGTGCCCGCTCCAGATTCTGCAGGTACGCGGTGAACGCTTTGCGTCCCGCGGGAGTGGCTTCGATCCAGGTGCGCGGCTTGGCTCCGCGGAACTCCTTGGTGATCGCGATGTAGTCAGCGCCTTCCAGCTTCCGCAGGTGCGTCGTCAGATTGCCGGGGGTCAGCTCCAAGTGCTTTTGGACGAATCCGTACGCGAGCCGGTCCCGATCCTTCACCGAGACCAGCAACGACATCACCTGCAGCCTCGTCGGCTGATGGATGATCTCATCGAGGTCGATGACGCCGCTGGCGGGCGTCGGGGGGCGATCTACCATTCGCCGTTCCTGCGCACCCATGCGAAAATGCCCGCCAGCAACAGCAGTGACGCGATTCCCGAGACGGCCGGAGCAACGTCGTCGAAGACGTAGTGCGGGATGTAGAACACGGCCGCCATGCCGAGGCCGAACACGGCGATCACTGTTCGATTCAGGATGCCGAAGAGCACGTAGCCCAGCGCCATAACGCCGAGCAGGACGAACGGGATTCTCTCCGCCCCGGCCTCGTTCCACAGGCCGGCGGCGCCGGGGAGCAGACCCGCCGCGGTGATGACCGCCATCCAGTATCCGAACACCCGGAGCCCCGCATGCTGCATCGCGAGCCCAGGCGAGAGCGCACGACCGGCGCGATAGCCGATGGTCATGCTTGCGATCACGCCGGGGAGTGTGATGATCACCCAAAGCGGACCCGGGTACCACGGGTACGTCTCGGCGAAGTCGGGTGCGAACGTCGCCACGGCGTACTGGGCGAGGTAGGCGACCGAGATGATCCCTCCCCACATCAGCAGGATTGCCGTGCTTCCTGCGGTGTACAAGGCGCTGCGGGCGCCGTGCATCGTGGCGTGAATGGTTTCCCAGCTCTCGTCCGGTCCTAGCGCTGCGGGATCGTCGTTGTGTGTCATTGCGCTGCCTGACATTTCCGGAGCCTCCATTGCTGTAGTACAAACTAGTTTGCATTACAAACTAAACGCGCACACGAGCAATTGCAAGCGAGATTTCGCAACCGATTTGCTCCGTCCGGTGAAGTGCTCGGTGCCGGGCTACGCGTGGGCGCGCAGGGCGGCTGCGTAGTTGGCCGAGGCGAATTCCCAGTTGGTCAGGTGCTCGACGAACGCGTCGACGTAGGCCGCGCGCGCGTTCTGGTAGTCGAGGTAGTAGGCGTGCTCCCACAGGTCGATCACCAGCAGCGGCGTCAGGCCGTCCGTCAACGGCGACTGAGCGTCGTCGGTCTGGACGATGCGCAGGGAACCGGAGCCGGCCGCATCGAACACCAACCAGCCCCAGCCAGACGCGAAGTTCCCGACCGACCCGGCTGCGAACTCTGCCCGGAAGGCGTCGACACTGCCGAAACTGGCTGCCAGAGCTGCCGTCAGGTCGCGATCAGGCTCGCCACCACCGCCCGGTGTCATCGATTGCCAGTAGAAGTCGTGGTTCCACGCTTGTGCTGCAGCGTTGAACAGCCCTCCCGCCGGCAGCGAGCGCACCAACTCGGCGAGCGGCCGTCCGTCGTCGGGCGTGCCGGCAACCCCGTTGTTGACTGCCCTGACGTACGCGGCGTGGTGCTTGCCGTAGTGGAAGCTGATCGTGCGCTCGCTGATGTGCGGCGCCAATGCGTCAGCTGCGTAGGGAAGGTCTAGAAGCTGAATCGTCATGCGAGGGTCACGTGGTCTCCGGCCCGGGCGAGTATGCCACTGGCGACGACATCTTCCCCCGCAATGGCGGCGGGTTGTGCGCAGGCTGACCTCGCCGCTGCCGAGCATGCCCCTGACCGGACCTCGCACGCGCGTACAGATATGGTGCGCCGCATGCGGCTGGTGGGCATCTACGACGCAGACGGCACGCTGGCCGGTGAGCTGCGGTACGCCCTCAGCAAGCTCGCAGGTCGCAGCAGCTGTGCCCTGTGCGACATCACCCACGGCTGGAATCCGATGGGCTCGCGCCAGTGGAGACAGGCCTGCGCGGCGTCATCTGTCGAGCTCGAGCTCGTGCATCGCGACGACGCAACCCCCGAGCAACTGGGTGCTGCCACGGCGCTGCCGAGCATCGTCGGCGCCCGTGGCCACGGTTGGGAAGAAGCCCTCACCGCTGCCGAGATAGCGACGTTCAAGGGCGCCCCCGAGGGCTTGCTGGCGCGCCTAGCCGCGGTGTGAGCCGTCACCCGGGTTGAGTCAGGTCGCGTTGTCTCAGTCGGGTCCGGTGCGAGTACCGTCCTCAGCCTCATGCTGGCAGCCGAGTCGCAGCACTCCGGCCCAACGTCGTGGGCCGCGCCCCGAACGGCTCACCAACACGTCCGAAAGGCGATTCCGTCGATGAATTCAACCTCTTGGCGCAGGATCATTGCACTGCTCTTCGCGACTGCGCTGTTGGCAGCAGCCTGCTCGCCCGACGCAGCCCCCGAGGTCGATGAGCCCGACGAGGAGATGTCTGAGGTTCACGAAGAGGAACCCGAGTCCTCCGCCGAACCCGAAGAGCCCCCCGCTGTCGAAGACGAGCCCGAAGAGCCGCAGGCCCCCGCCGAAGAACAAGAGACTGTCGCCGAGCCGGCGCCGATCGGTGATCCGGTCGATCTCGGCGCGTTCAACGACTACGAACCCGGCGAGCCTGATGCGACGCCGCTGCCGGTCGACCCAGACGTGCTGATCGGCGAGCTCGAAAACGGTCTTGCCTACTACTTGCGCTCGAACGACTCGCCGGGCGACTCGGCGGTGATGCACTTGGTCGTGGATGCGGGCGGTGTGCTTGACCCCGACGGTGCCGAAGGTGCAGCCCATTTTCTGGAACACATGATGTTCAACGGAACCGAGTTGTTCTCCGAGAACGAACTTGACCAGGTGTTGCGCGACTTCGGCACCGACTTCGGGCCGGACCTGAACGCGTACACCAGTCCCGACGAGACCGTGTACATCCTGGACTTCAAGCTCGACGATCCTGGCGCGCTCGAACTGGCGTTCACCGTGCTGGCGCAATGGGCATCGGCCGCCACTCTTCTGCCCGAAGACGTCGATGCCGAGCGGGGCATCGTTCTGGACGAATACCGCCTGCGTGACGAGTCAGCGTCGGGCCGCATATCGAACTTCTTGAACGACATCTACTACTCGGGCACCGTGTACGAAGGAATGCTCGTCGGAGGCAGCGAGGAATCCAATTCGTCGATCACCGCCGCACAGCTGCGCGAGTTCTACGACACCTGGTACCGGCCAGACAATATGGCCGTCGTGGTGGTGGGCGATCTGCCGGTCAGCCAGATGGAACGGCTGGTGCAGGAGCACTTCGACGCTCTGACGCCCCGCACTCCGGTCGCGCCGCCCCAGCCCGACCGGTCTGCGTTCATTGCCGACTTCGTGGACGAGCCCGTCACCGATGTGGTGACGCACCCCGACCACGGTCCCATCTACATCTCCCTCGACTGGCAGCTTCCGGCATGGCCGGCGGGCACGATCGGCGGCGAGCGTCTGCGATTCATGGAGTACCTGATCGCCCAGATGCTCGAAAACCGCCTCGACGCAGCATTCCAGGCAGGCCTGATGGCGCAGGCCACCGGGCCGCATCTCACCGCGTTCCCGGCTGCCCGTGGACTGCGCCTGTACGGCACGAACTACCAGGGCACGGACCTGGTGCAGGCGACCACCGACTACATCTCCGTCGTGGAGGGCGCGGCCCATTTCGGCTTCACTCAAGCCGAGTTCGACCAAGCAGCGAACGCCAGCCGCACCGCACTCGAGTTCGAGATCGAAGGAGAGGCAACCCGCCAGGACCGGCAGTATTCGCTGGCCTACGCCGAACACTTCCTGAGCGGCGCTGACATCTCCCGAGCGGCGGATCGGGCGGCGCGCTTCACTGCGTTGCTCGACACCTATTCGATCGAGGAGCTGACGGCTCATCTGCGCTGGCTGCTCGACAACGCACCGCCGCTCGTGGTGGCCATCGGGCCTGACCCGTCGGCAGTGCCAACAGCAGGTGAGCTGCGTGCCGCCGTCGACGCAGCGGTTCCGCTGGCGCCGCCGGCGGCCCAGGAAGCCATTGAAGCGCTCATGGCGCCGCCGGACCCGGCAGCGCCCGCCGACGCCGGGGCGGTCGACCTCTTCGACGGTGCCCACGAGTGGACGTTCCCCAATGGCGCCACCGTGGTCTTTGCCCCCTCCGCCATCGCCGCCAACGAGGTGAGTGTGGTGGCCGAAAGCCTGGGCGGCTGGTCCACGCTGTCGCAAGGCGACTCCGCGCTGGTGCGCCACGCAGTCGGCGCCGTGGCATCGAGCGGTGTGGGGAACGCGACGGCGACGCAGCTCGACGAGTACCTGGCCACCACGACGGCGCGGATCAGCCCGTTCATCGCAGAGCACTTCGAGGGATTCTCCGGCGCCGCCGGGTCAGACGACCTCGAAGCCCTCTTTGCCCTGCTGCACCTGTACGTGACTGCGCCTCGCATCACCGAAGTCGCCGTCAATGAGCAGCTTCAGGCGATGCAGACCCGCCTGGCCAACTCCGAGACGTTCCCGCAATGGATCTCGGAATTGGCGCTGGTGGACGCGCTGTACAGCAGCAGCCCTTGGTACCGCTTCGTTCCCACTCAGGAGCAGATCGACGCCACGACCTCGGAGTCGCTGCTCGGGCTGTACCAGGCACGCCTGAGCGATGTGGACGACTTGACGGTGGTCGTCGTGGGCGACATCGATCAGGCGACGGCGGCCGATCTGGCCGCCCGCTATATCGGCACGCTGCCAGCCGGACCCGCCGACACCTTCGTGGATCACGACCCGGGCTTCCCGGCGGGGGTTCAGCGGATCACGATCCCGGTCGAAGCCGATTCGGGCGCAGCTGGCCTCGACATCGTCTTCGGTGCGCAGACTGCGCAGACAGCGGTGACCACCGAGTCCCTGGTGCTCGCAGACGTGGCTGCCGCGATCATCGACGACCTGCTGGTGGGCCGGGTGCGCGAAGAGCTCGGCGATACCTATTCGGTCGGCTCGTCGGTCGCGCCTGATGATGCGACGGGCAGGTGGACGGCACGGATCAGCGCGACCGGGCCGTCGGACGGGCTCGAGACCAGCCACGCGACGATCCTGGAGATACTCACCGAGCTCATTGCGGACGGCCCGACCGATCGCGACCTGCAGCAGGCGATCTCGGTGACTCGGGACAACTACGTGCTCGAGTCGAACGCCGTGATCATCGACCCGCTGCTGCGCCGCCGCTACGCCGACGGCGACGACGTCGCGACACCCGCCCAGCGTCGCGCAGCGCTCAGCGAGGTCACCGCCGCCGACGTGCAAGAGCACATCGCCCTGTGGTTCGGCCTCGACAACCGCATCGAGGTGTTCCGCTCTGAGTCCTAGAGGAAGCGCCAATAGGTGAACCCTTCCGTTGTCGCACCAGTCGTTTCCCGCTCTTGTTCGCTGTCGCTCACGGGCCGCTCGGGCCACGGCTTCGCCTCTCGGCTAGGACTCGTCGCCGCGATAGCGGACCTTCACCAAGGTCAGCCCGCCAGGCGGCGCAATCTGTGCCGCTGCATCTCGCCGGCGCGCAGCCAGCACAGCGGGCACGTCGCCGGCCGCTCGGTCTCCGCGCCCGACCGCGACGCAGTGGCCCACGACGGCGCGCACCATCTGGTGGCAGAAGGCGTTCGCCTCGATCTCGAACAGCATGCGCTTGCCCTGGGCGGACCACTGCGCCCGTGTGACCCTGCGCACAAGCGAGGCGTCTGGGCGATCTTTCGGCTTGCGGCAGAACGAGGTGAAGTCGTGCTCGCCGACGAAGTGCCTGGCCGCGGCGTTCATCCGGTCGATGTCGAGCGGCACGCCGACGTGCCATTCCAGGTCGCCGTAGCGGGGATCGGGCTGCGACGCGGCGCGGATCCGGTACTCGTAGGCACGGGCGACAGCCGAGTGACGCGCATCGAAATCGTCCTCGGCGAGTGACGCAGCAGTCACCGCGATCTCGGGTTGCAACAGGCGATTCAGCGATGCGGCCAGCCTGTCCAGCCCGACCAAGCCTTCACGCCGGTCGGCTTGGTCGGCTTGGCCGCTTCGGTCTTCGCGCTGAGGGTCCCTGTCCCGGCCTCCGGCGATGCGCCGCAGCCCGACGGGGCCGAGCCGGAACGACACCACCTGACCCGTTGCATGAACACCGGCGTCGGTGCGGCCGGCCACAGTCAGCGCTGGTGCTTCGCCCAAGATGCGCTCCAGCGCTGCGCTCAGATCGCCGGCAACCGTGCGCACCCCTTCATTGGCCACGAAGCCGCGAAAACCCGTGCCGCGGTAGGACAGATCCAGCCGGACTGTTCGGCCCCCGTTCCCCCGGTGGGCCTCATGCTCGTTCACCGCTGGCACGGTAACTTCGCTGGGAGCGGTGCGGGCACGGGCAGAAGCCAGCTCGGCCGCATCGGCCAGGTCACAGGGGGACGAGGCACATGCTCGATACGAGAATTGCGGGCGGCACGATCATCGACGGCACCGGGGCGCCACGCGCCCAAGGCGACGTCGGCATCGCGGAGGGGCGCATCGTGGCTATGGGCGACGAGGCGGTGCGCGCGGCAGGTGCCGCCAAGCGAACCATTGATGCCACCGGCAAGGTGGTCGCGCCCGGCTTCGTCGACATCCACACGCACTTCGATGCCCAGGTCTTTTGGGACACCACGCTGTCTCCATCGCCGCTGCACGGTGTGACCACCGTCATCGGCGGCAACTGCGGCTTCACGATCGCGCCGCTGGAACCGGATCACGGCGACTACCTGATGCGGATGCTGGCCCGGGTGGAAGGCATGCCGCTCGCATCGCTGCAACAAGGCGTTCCCTGGGACTGGCGCAGCTTTGGCGAGTACCTCGATTCCATCGACGGCACGCTCATGCCGAACGCCGGATTCCTCGTGGGTCACAGCGCATTGCGACGCGTCGTGATGGGGGAGCGATCGGTGGGCCACGAAGCCACGCCCGACGAACTCGACGCCATGAAGCGGATGCTCGCCGACAGCATCGCCGCGGGCGGGCTGGGCTTCAGCTCGTCATGGGCCAAGACCCACAACGACGCAGACGGCGAGATGGTGCCGTCGCGCTACGCCTCGACAAACGAGCTCGTCGAGCTGTGCTCGGTGCTGCGCACCAGCCCGGCGGTAGCGCTCGAGTTCATCCCGAGCATCGAGCGATTCGACACCGATGTGTACCAGTTGCTCACCGACATGTCGGTGGCGGCAGACCGCCCGCTCAACTGGAACGTGATCTTCGCCAACGGCCGGCACCGCGACGTCATTGCCCAGAAGCTCGAAGCCAGCGACTTCGCCGCTCGCCAGGGCGGGCGAGTCGTCGCGCTCACGGCCCCGATGCCCGCAGTCAGCCGCCTGTGCTTCGAGAGCGGCTTCCTGCTCGACACGCTGCACGGCTGGGCGGAACCGATGGCGTTGCCGCCTGAGGAGAAGATGCAATTGCTTGCTGACTCGCAGCGCCGAGGCGAGCTGAATGATCTGGCGCAGCAGCCGAGCGCGTTCCGCGGCGTCGCCCGCTGGGAGCGCCTCACCGTCGGCGAAGTGACCAAGCCCGAGCTGATGCACTTCGAAGGTCGCACGATCGGCGAGATCGCTGATGAGCAAGGCGTCACGCCGTGGGACGCGTTGTGCGACCTCGTGGTGGCCGATGATCTCAAGACGGGCCTGTACCCGCGTGCTGCGGGCGACGACGACGACAGCTGGGCGCTGCGGCAGGAGCTGTGGAACGACGACCGGTGCGTGATCGGTGCGTCGGACGCCGGCGCCCACCTCGATTTCCTGGCGACGTTCAACTACTCGACGTACCTGCTGGCGGCAGCCCGCGACCGCGAGATGCTCCGGCTCGAGGACGCCGTTCACAAGCTCACCGATGTGCCCGCGCGGCTGTACGGCCTCAGGGATCGGGGCCGCTTGGCCCCCGGCTGGCACGCGGACGTCGTCGTGTTCGATCCCGACGAGGTCGCGCCGCGCTCGATTGAGGTACGCGAAGACCTGCCCGGCGGTGCGTGGCGGCTCTACGGCGAGGCCGACGGCATCGACACGGTGCTGATCAATGGCGAGGTCGCTGTCAGCCGCGGAGAGTTCACCGATGCCCGCCCCGGCACCTTGCTGCGGGCCGGACGCGACACGGAACCGGTCACGGCGATTCCCCAGTAGCTGCAATTGGTCCGTGATGGCAACTGGCCGAGCGCCGACGGCACCGGCGCCCCGCAGCGTCGTGATCGCTGCCCGGTAGCCTTGCCGGGTCCGATCCTTGGTGCCGATGTGCGGCGCAGGAACGGAGCCGACACCACCCCAAGCGGAGTTCCAGCGTGCGCACCTACGCCCCCAAAGCCTCGGAGATCGAACGAGCGTGGTTCGTTGTCGATGCCGAGGGCATGGTGCTGGGTCGCATGGCGACTGAGGTCGCCAAGATCCTGCGCGGCAAGCACAAGCCGACCTTCGCCCCCTACATCGACGGCGGCGACCACGTTGTCGTCGTGAACGCCGACAAGGTGGTGCTCACCGGCAACAAGGCGACGCAGAAGCTGGTGCACCGCCATTCGGGTTACCCCGGCGGACTGCACTCCGAGAAGTACGGCGATCTGCTGGCCCGCCGGCCCGCAGACGCCGTGCGACGCACGATCCGGGGCATGCTGCCGCACAACCGCCTCGGCCGGGCCCAACTGCGCAAGCTGAAGGTCTACGCCGGACCAGACCACCCCCATGCCGCCCAGCAGCCCCAACCGCTGCAGCTGCCCGACGCCCGGGCGCGCTAGGGCCGACGCCCTTCACGCCGCATTCGCAAGCCGACCAGAAGGATCCCGATTTCGTGCCCGTTCCGTTGACGCAGACCACTGGCCGCCGCAAGCGCGCCGTCGCCCGGGTGAGATTCCTGCCCGGCAGCGGCAACATCTTGGTGAATGGACGCCCGTTCGACGAATACTTCACCTCGTCGGTGCACCGCATGGAGATCACCGAGCCGCTGCGTCTCACCGAGTCTGTCGAGTCCTATGACGTTTCTGCCACCGTGGACGGCGGCGGCGTGGCAGGCCAGGCCGGCGCTCTGCGCTTGGGCATCGCCCGTTCGCTGCTGGTGCTCGATTCCGAAGTGCGGCCGACGCTGAAGTCCGCCGGCATGCTCCACCGCGACGACCGCAAGAAGGAATCCAAGAAGTACGGCCTCAAGAAGGCCCGCAAGGCGCCCCAGTACTCCAAGCGCTAAACCCGGCGTGGACCCCACCTTCGGAACCGACGGCGTTCGAGGGCTGGCGTTCGAAGAACTCGACGAAGTCGTCGCCCATGCCATCGGGCGTGCTGCCAATAGGGCACTCTTCGCAAGCGACGGTTTTGCCCGCTGGGTGGTCGGACGCGACACACGCGAGTCGTCGCCTGCATTGACGCGAGCACTGGTTGCGGGCCTGCGCGCGATGGGCGCTGAGGTACTCGAACTCGGAGTCGTTTCCACGCCGGTCGTTGCGTTCGCAGCGCAGCACCTCGACACCGCCGGAGCGATGGTCTCGGCCTCTCACAATCCGTGGCATGACAACGGCGTCAAGCTGTTTGCTGCGGGGGGCATCAAGCTCAGCGACGCCGAGCAGTCGGCGGTATCTCAGTGCCTCGATGATCTGGGGCTGACGCACGGCGACCGACCGTCGTCGATGGATATGGCACGCAGGCGGCTGGTCGGCCTCGGCACCGAACCTGCCATCGAAGCCGCCAGGCATGGTGCAGCAGGCACCGCCGCCGACCAAGCAGCAGACTGCGCAGCGTCGACGGGTGTGCTGCGGGGTGTGCTGGCTGCTTATGCGGCGTCGTTGAGCGAGGCCATCGACGGCCGAACGCTCGAAGGCTTGCATGTGGTGGTGGACGGCGCGAACGGCGCAAGCGCATTGCTGGCGCCCGCAGTGTTGCGGCAATTGGGGGCGCAGGTCACGACGCGGTTCTGTGAGCCCGACGGGCGCAACATCAACGACGGATGCGGATCGGTGAGCCCCGGTGCGCTGCAATCAGCGGTCCGCGATGTCGGCGCCGACATCGGCCTGGCATTCGATGGGGATGGCGACCGGCTGATCGCTGTGGACAGCGACGGGCAGGTCGTCGACGGTGACCGCCAGATGGCGCTGTTTGCCGTCGACCTGGCCGAACGCGGGGAGCTAGCGGGCAACACGCTCGTCGTGACCGTCATGTCCAACCTGGGGCTGCGCCGAGCGATGGCCGCAGCAGGCATCGAGGTGGTCGAGACCGCAGTAGGGGACCGTGCGGTGCTCGAAGCACTGGACACAGGCGGCCACAGTCTCGGCGGCGAGCAGTCAGGCCATGTCGTGTTCCGGAACGAGGCCACCACCGGCGACGGGCTGCGCAGTGCAGTGCACCTCGCCGACTTGGTGTCGCGCCGCGGCGAAACGTCGAGCAGTGCCGCGCTCGCCGACGCGGCCATGCGCAGTGCGCCGCAGGTGCTCCTCAACGTATCGGCGGAGACGGGGTTGCTCGATGCGGGGAACCGTCGCGCGATCGACGACATCGCTGGCAGGGCAGGTCCCGACGTGCGGGTACTGGTGCGTGTGAGCGGCACCGAGCCGGTGATCCGCATCATGGTCGAGGCGCCGACAGAGCGCGAGGCGGCAGACCTCGCAGACCGTTTGGCCGAGCTGGTGCGGCTGGCAGGCGCCGGGTAGTTGACTGTCACGACGGCACCGACGAACCTGCGCATCGGAGGAACACATGAGCAAGCGAACGCAGAGCAACAGGGTTCTTCGCATTGTCGCGGCTATCGGCATGCTCGCGATTGCCGCAAGCTGCGGCAACGATTCCGAGCCGCACGAGGCGGCCCTCGCGGTCACCCATGTCGCTGCCGCCATCGACAGGTACGAAGCCGATGGCCTTGACTCCACCGTCGCCCACTACGACGATCCGGCCTCGATCGACGGCGAATTCTACGTGGTGATCCTCGACCCCGACAACCTCGTGCTGACCCATCCCTTCCGTCCGGATCTCACCGGGACCATTGCGGAGTCCGTCGTTGTCGACGACGGCACGCCGGCAACTGAGGCCATCCGCGACAGCGTCGCCAGCGGCAATCCCGCGTGGGTCAGCTTCACCTTTGTCAGTCCCGCGAACAATGAAGTCGAACGCAAGCATGTCTGGGCCGTGCCCCACGACGGCCACGTGTTCATCTCCGGTTACTACGAACCGCTCTCCTAGCCGCAGGCGCCGCTTGACACCGGCTCGCTCAGCAGCCGGCCACCGCTGCCAGGGCCGCGCAGACTTCGTGGCGACGGTGCGGTATGGCACTCACACGATCGACGAGATGCGACTTGCGAACCAGCTGCAAGTTGTCGAAGTTTGCCGCGCAGGCTTGCGCCAACCCGTCGTCGGCGCCCAGCGAGACTTCGGTGGAGATGTCGCGCACCGTTCTGGTGATCGGGGCGACCATGATCGCGTCGAGCACGCCGATGGCCTCGTTGCGGGTCACCACCAGCACCGGTCGAGTCTTGTCCTCGCTCTCCGCCCACCAGATTTCGCATTGCAACGGAGTCACCAGCGCTCCCACGGCTCTTCTGCGATCATCTCCCTTGCGCCCGCATCTGCCCAGCGCAGTTCTTCTTCGGTCTGGGGCAAGCGCCGGTAGGCGTTCACGGTGGCCTCCGCCACCAGTCGCCGTTGGCGTTCTTCGAGCATCTGCTCGAGCGCAGTGCGTACTGCTTCGGATCGGGAAGCGACCTCACCGCTTTCAACCAGCGCATCCAAGCGAGACAGCAGCTCGTCATCCAGCCGCGTCACCAATTGTGTCATGCACTCAGCATAGCGATGGGCATTGCAGGCGGAATCGTCGTCCCGTGGAGCTTGCCTCTGGGAGGCAGCCCCCCTGGTAGGCGCGCCCATTTTTCCCGAGATTCAGATCGAGCATCACGACCGGATGCGGATGCGCGAACGATGCCGCGCCGGATCAGGTGTAGACGTTGAGAAACGCCTCGTTGAGCCGGCGGTCGACGTAGAACACGCCCTTGCCGAGTTGCTCGGCATCCCAGGTCCGACGGGGATTGTCCGGGAAGTAGATGTACCCGCCCGAGAACACTTCGTTGCGGTTGCCCGACGGATCCCAGAAGTAGATCGTCTGGCCGCGGGTGATGCCGTGCCGGGTCGGGCCGATGTCGACGGGGATGTCGTACCGGCTCATCACGTCGCCTGCGTGCGCGACGTCGTTCCAGCTCTCCAAATAGAACGACACATGATGGAAGATGCCCGGTTCGTCGTTGTGAACGAATGCCACGTCGTGAGCTTTGCTGGCACAGGTCAGGAACGGCGCGATGTATGAGCCGTCGGGGGCGATCACCACCTCGGACAGCTCGAAGCCCAGCACCTCAGTGAACAAGTCGACGGTCTCCGCGATATTCGGCCCGTACAGCAGGCAGTGGTCCATGCGCGTGGCCCGCATGCCTCGGGGCTCTTCGTCCCAGACGTCAGGGTTGTGCAGCGGAGGTGTCCGCTCGGCCATCCCCATCTCCGAATAGAGGTGGATGGTGTGGCCCGCCGGGATGGTGAAGCTGACGACTCGCCCGAGCGTGGGCTGTGAACCCGGCTCGAGGTGGTCGACCTGCACGCCATGGTTGTAGAGCTTGTCGGTGAGTTCGGTCAGATCTTCGTCGTTGCGCACCTTGAAGCCCATGAAGTCCATGCCGGGCTCGTCGGCGGGCCGCAGGACGATGCTGTGGTGATCGAACTCGTCGTACGCCTTGAGGTAGACACGCCCGTCATCGCCGGTTCCGACAACCGACAGACCGACGCGATCGCGGTAGTGGACGATGGACGATTCCACGTCGGTGCAGCGGATCTGGACGTACCCGGCTCGCATGACTCCAGTGATGGCCATGGTGATTCCCCCTTTTGTGAGCAGGCTCACCTATCTAATCACGCATCCCCCACCCCCGCCGCCAGAGGCGACGCACTCGAATCATGGGATGCGCGCCGAGGCAGACCTTCCGCTTGGCACACATGTTGTTATCCGCTCTTGTTCGCTGCGCTCACGGGCCGCTCGGGCCCCGGCTTCGCCTCCGGCGCCTGTCGGGTGCTCGGTACCCTCGCTGTTGTGTGCGGGATCGTGGCTGTCATCGGCCGCCGTGACGACCGGGACGCTCTGGAAGCGTCAGCCGTCGTAGGGCGGCTGATCGACGCCGGGGCGCTGCTGGCTGATGCAATCGTCGCCAGTGCTCCGGCCGACAGTGCTCCCGCCGCCGGTGCTGAATTCGCCGCTCAGCTCGAAGCCGCCGCAGGCGTGCTGCGGGAGGCCGACGAGGCACTGCGGTCGCTGCCAGGCGTCCGCTTGCTGGTCGAAGACGCCAAGTGCGTGCTGGACATCGAAGCCGCTCTGGCGCAAGTTGATGCACACATCGCTGAGATCGACGGCGCCGTCGAAGCGGGCGCACACGTTGAGCGCATCTTCGTGGCGCTGGGCGAACTGAAGGACCATTCGTTCGCGCTGCGACGAGATCGCCTGCGCATGGCCCGGGAAGTGGTCGGGCTCTGGGGCGGTACACCCCCACCGGCGGCTGCAGGAGGACTCTGGTCGATCCAGGTGGCGCTGTCGGCACTTGACCGGCTCGAGGTTCGAGGGCGGGATTCTGCCGGGCTGCAGGTGTTCGTGCGGGGAGCACATGTCGAAGCCGATGCCACCCAAGGAGCAGCGGGTTCGCTCAGCGGACGTCTGGCCGATCCGCTCTTTGGCACTGGCGCGGTGCGGAACACTCCCGACGGCCTCGCCTTCGTCTACAAGACCGCCTCGGAGATCGGCGAGTTGGGCGACAACTCCGCCGCCCTGCGGTCACAGATTCGGCAGGACAGCCTGCTTCGCTGGGCTCTGTGCGCTGAGGCCGCCGAAGTGGTGGTGCTGGGGCACACGCGCTGGGCCAGCATCGGGATCGTCTCGGTGCCGAACACCCATCCGCTCGATGCGTGGGATGCGACGCTCAGCGGTTCTCATGCTGCTGGTCCGAACGTCAACAGCGCGCACGTTGCTGCTGTGCTGAACGGGGACGTAGACAACTACGCCGACCTGATCGCGCAGCGGCGCCTCTCTATTGCGCCGGAAATCACTACCGATGCAAAGGTCATCCCCACGATGGTGGGCCAGGCTCTCGCCGCGACGCGCGACCGTGCAGCGAAATCGCCAAGCACAGAGAAGTCGGAGCAGCTGCGGCAAGCCTTCGCTGATGCCGTCAGCAGCTTCGAGGGCTCGGTAGCGATCGCAGCGCATGTCTCGGAGATGCCCGATGTGGTGGCGTTGGCGCTGCGGGGGAGCGGGCAGGCGCTGTACGTGGGCGCAACGGACGGGGCATATGTCGTGGCCAGTGAGCCGTACGGCTTGGTCACCGAATGCCGTCACTACGTCCGCCTAGATGGCGAGACCCCGTCCGATCCGGCGAACCCCGTGGGCAGCCGCGGTCAGATCATGTTGGTCGGCACGCCGAGCGCACCAGTCGAGGGCAAGTGGGCCGCGCCCGAGTTCGCTGCCCTCCGGTGTTTCTCCTACGACGGCACTGAGCTGCCCGTCGAAGCGGGCGATGTCGTCACCGCCGAGGTCACCACCCGTGACATCGACCGGGGCGACCACCCTCACTTCCTGCTCAAGGAGATCGGCGAGGCGCCCAGGTCGCTCCAGGCCACATTGCGTGGCCGTATTGAGACAGCCACATTGCGTGGCCGTATTGAGACAGCCGGACCAATGCGGCACGCCCGGCTCGGGCCCGACGCTCTGCCCGCCGATGTTCGGTCGCGGCTGCGGGACGGCTCCATCCGTCGGATTGTTGCCATCGGCCAGGGCACGGCCGCTGCCGCGGCGTCGGCGCTCCCGCACTTCTTCGAGACCCTGCTGGCGCCATCGCGCGCACTCCGCAGCCTGGAAGTGTCGGCGCCCCTGGCGACCGAGTTCAGCGGTTTCGGGTTGCACGCCGACCTGTCCGACACGCTGGTTGTGGCAGTCAGCCAGTCCGGCACGACGACCGACACCAATCGCACGGTAGATCTCGCTCGCGCTCGGGGCGCTGCGGTGGTCGCCATCGTCAACCGGCGCGGCAGCGACCTGACCGACCGGGCTGACGGCGTGCTCTACACCTCCGACGGCCGCGACGTGGAGATGTCGGTGGCGTCCACCAAGGCGTTCTATGCACAGGTTGCGGCGTGCGCATTGCTCGCCGCTGCCATCGCTGCCGACATCCGTCCCGACGACGCTGCGACGGCCAGTGCCGTCAGCGACTTGCTCGGTGCGCTGGGCAAGCTGCCCAGCGCACTCGAATCGGTGTTCGCCTCGCGCGACGAGATCGCCCGGATCGCCCGGCGCCACGTGGGAGCTCACCGCCATTGGGCCGTGGTGGGAAATGGTGCGAACCGGATCGCTTCACGTGAGATCAGGATCAAGCTGTCTGAGGTCTGCTATCACGCCGTCGCCGAGGACGGCACCGAAGACAAGAAGCACATCGACCTCTCGTGCGAGCCGCTCATCTGGGTGTGCGCGACGGGCCTGGTGGGCTCTGTCGCCGACGATGCTGCGAAGGAGGTGGCGATCTACCGGGCGCACCGGGCGACGCCGATCGTGGTGGCTTCCGCTGGCACGGGGCGCTTCGACGCTGCCGCTGAGCTGCTGGAGGTTCCTGCCGTGCATCCAGCGGTGGACTTCCTGCTGGCCACGGCTGCTGGTCATCTGTATGGGTACGAGGCGGCGCTGACGATTGACGCACTTGCCGATCCGCTGCGCGAGATGCGAGCCACCACGGAATCGCTGCTAGCGGCTGCAAACAGCACTGACGCATCGCTCGCGGCCGCAGGCCGCGAGGTGGACTTGCTCGCCGTGCTGGCGGAGCGCCTGCGCGCCCCGGCCAATCGCTTCCGGGACGGTGTGCGTGCAGGCAGCTATGACGGTCACCTGCGGGCGGGAACTGCGGCGCGCCTCGGAGCGGTGCTGCGGTACGCCGCCGGCATCGCGCCGCTGGAGATGTACCAGGCGGATATCGGCAAGGTGGGGCTGCCCTCGGTCGTCATCGACGACCTCACCGATGCGCTGAACCTCGCCATCGACGAACTCACCCGGCCGGTCGATACCATCAAGCATCAGGCCAAGACCGTCACGGTCGGCATCTCGCGAGCCGACGAGACACTTCTCGACTCCATGCTGGTGGCAGCAGCGCTCGAAGCCGGCGCACCGAGGGATCGGCTCTCGTACGCGGCCTTGCGCACGCTGGCGGCGCTTGACCCGGCTGTGGCCGAGGCCACGGGCTGGTCGCGCTATCGCATCGAGGGAGACGTGGCTTCTGCCAGCAGCCCTGAGGTCACTATCTGGCTGACCGACCGCGGCGGCACGGCACTCGGCGTCGAGTCGCGCACGGTGACCAACCCGCAGCTACGCGGCAGCAAGCACCGTGCTGCGTACGAACGCGAAGTCACCGTGGCCCGCGGCAGCGACGGCCGCACGGTGCTCCACATTCCCGAGACCAAGGACGGAATGGCCACCGGGCTGACGCTGTTGCATTGCCGCTTCGTCGAGCGACTGCGTGCACCGTCGATGCGGTCAGTGCTGATGGGCTACCGCGGCCGTTACGGGGCGCTCGCCGATGCGGTCACCGAGACGCTGCCGTGGTTCCGCGACGACTTGCTCGGCACGCTCGATGTCTTCGATCTGCTGACCCGACCGGTTTACGTGCTCGCAAAGCACTGGCTGGGCGATGCCGACGCGTCCGGCGAACCGGGCGGTTGAGTCCGGATGGCCCGGCGTTGAGCGATCGATGCCACTGGGTTTGACCTCGAGCATGCTGGCCAGCGCAGCGCCAGCAGACGCTTGCGTGATTGGAAACGCCGTCCCGCGCATGGCGTCGGGGCTGCCGCCCCTCCCGAGCACCTCGATCGTTGCCTCGCGCGGCCCTTGCGGGCACCGGGGGTAGGTGGTAGATTCTCATATGGCTTTGAATTCTGCTCTCCGACAAGTATCGGCCAGCCATCGTTCGTGGGGAATTGCTGCGATCGCGGCGCTAGTTGTCTTTTTGGCGCTGCCTGCAATGAGTGCGGGCGCTCAGACGGCCCTGTCGATCTCCCCGGAAACCGAAGAGCCACGCGGGCTGCGGCCGTGCCCGGAGCACATGCAGCCGTGGAACGACCACGGATATTGCGCACTGGTCATCGACACCGCTGGTCACGATGTGGACTTGACGGCGCATTGAAGTCGCGGCGACGACACCGAGGAGCAGCTCGTGTGCCGTGACGTGGACACCACGACGAGGACGTCGTTCACTCGCGATGGGGTCGTGCGCGAGTGCGGATTCGAGCGCACGTTCAGCACGACGGTTACGCTCGTCGACACAACGCACACCTTCTCGACCACCGTCGAGCGCCCGCCTGTGATCCAGATGTGGCCCGAGGACGTCGACGGCAGCATTCCGGTGTGGCTCTATCGAGGCAGTTATGACAGCGAGGGGGACGCAATCCGGATACGCGTTGCCGTCGATACGCCATCTCTGAGCGTTGACCACACGGTCCTCTATAGCGAGGTGACCCCCCGGACGCCGCCGGTTTCGCCGCCGTACGTGCCCGGTCCTCTGCGTGATGACGCGAGCCCTCAGGTCAAGGCGCTGCTGAGGAACAACACGCCTCCCGCCGGATGCGCTGCGTGGGCTGACTACTTCTATGGCAGGTGCACCGGAGACGATTGGGTCGATGAGGACGGCGGGTACTCCAACAACCCGCTGAACATTCACGGTGTGAACCCGAGTACCGGCGAGCCGCTCGCCGTCCGCGAGCCCGTAGACGTGTCCCGCTATGCGCCTGCGGTGCTGCAGGAGGCGCGCGACTCCGGGCGGCTCAGCACAGACGAGACGACGTACCTGCGTCCGCTCGGCCACCTCGGGCCGTTCCCCGACTCCGACGCCTGCTTCGCAGGGGGCGCCGCCAACAGCTGCTCGCAGCGGCTGAAAGATGACGGCACTCCCACCGGCGAGTGGTACGGATGGATTGACTGAGCGGCCGAGCGGCGAGGTGGGCCGGCTCGCGGCCCTGACCCACCAGTGATTCCGGGCTCAAGGGCGTGAGCGCGTGACCACCTCGATCGGGCTCGACATGGTGGACGTCCGACGATTCGCTGCAGTGCTCGAACGGCGAA
Organism: Acidimicrobiales bacterium; assembly: GCA_965231925.1. Classification (GTDB taxonomy): domain Bacteria; phylum Actinomycetota; class Acidimicrobiia; order Acidimicrobiales; family Poriferisodalaceae; genus Poriferisodalis. The sequence continues at coordinate 4,312,296 of OZ246894.1, read as the reverse complement.
GCGGCATGCGCACGCGCTTGTTCACCCCCGCCGAGCTCTCCTACGCCATGGGAACGGTGAATCCTGATACCCGTCTCGCCGCGAGGTTCGCCGCGAAGGAAGCGGTGATGAAGGTGCTGGGAATTGGCTTGGGAGCGTGTCGCTTCCGCGATATCGAAGTGGTGCGCCATTCCAGCGGTCGTCCCGAACTGCTGCTTCGGGGCCTCGCGGCAGAACGGGCGACGGCCGCAGGCTTGTCTGAGTGGCAGGTGACCCTCACCCATACCGACTCGGTGGCCGCAGCCATGGTGCTGGCGCAATGAGCGAGCGACGGTGCGATTCAATGGGAGGATGCGCGCAGGAGTGAACCTTCCGGCAGCGGTGCCTGCGGTTGCTCGCTCCTGTCCCCAGTACTTCTCCGATGCCGGCTCACGGGCCGCTCGGGTCGCGGCGTCGCCTTTCGGTTCTGCTCTCGGCGGGCTGCGGCCGTGATCCCGATCGTGACGCCTGCTGAGATGGCGGTGATCGACGCGGCTGCGCTTGAAGGCACCGATGTGCTGGTCGCACGCGCTGGCGCGGCTGTTGCTTTCGCCGCCCGCCAGATGATGGGGGGCACCTACGGGCGTCGGGTGCTCGTGGCCGCTGGCAAGGGGAACAACGGGGCAGACGGACGCGTGGCGGCCGAAGCGCTGGAGCGATGGGGCGTTCGCTGCCGGATCGTGACGCCGCGCGAGGCGCTCGATCTGGTTGTTGCGCCGAATTCGGGCGCCCCTGCCTCTTCGGCGTGGGATCTCGTGATCGACGCGGCCTATGGCACCGGTCTGCGCGGATCTTGGGGGGCCGACCGAGCACCGGCTGCGCCCGTGCTGGCGGTCGACATTCCCTCGGGCATCGACGCGTTGACAGGCGTCGACCACGGCTGCTGGCCGGCGACCGCGACGGTCACGTTCGGGGCGCTCAAGCCGGGTCTGCTGCTGCATCCCGGCGCCGCTGCTGCGGGCGAGGTGCAGCTGGCTCGGATCGGACTCGACGCCGGTGCGACGAGATCGTGGCTCGTCACCGATGCTGATGCCGACGCGGCGCTGCCGATGGCCGAGCCGACTGCCCACAAGTGGCGCCGGGCCGTGCGGGTCATTGCCGGGTCCCCTCAGATGCGCGGTGCCGGCCATCTCGTGTGCGCGGCTGCCCAGCAAGCAGGTGCCGGCATGGTGGTCGTCAGCTCGCCGGGTCTGCGCGCAGGCGATGTCGCCCGGCCGACCGAGACGGTTGCGCGCGACTTGCGACCTGGTGATTGGGCCGGGCCCGCGCTGGAGGGCATCGAACGCTTCGACGTGGCCGTCATCGGCCCGGGCATCGGCACCGACCCCACAGCATCGGTCCAGATGGCACGCTTCATCGCCGACTGCGGGGTGCCCTTGGTTGTCGATGCCGACGCTCTGGGGGCGGTATCGGAGTTCCCCGAGTGCCTGCGCGACCGCAGCGCGCCGACCGTTCTCACACCCCACGACGGCGAGTTCGCCAGGCTCAGAGGCGGCCCGCCCGCGCCCGACCGTTTCGATGCCGTGCGCCGGGCGGCGAATGCACTCAACGCCGTCGTCCTGCTGAAGGGACCGGCCACGCTCGTGGCCGCTCCCGCCGCCTCTGACACTGCTGCTCGGCCGGCCACCGTGCTCGCGGTGACCTCTGGAACGGCCCGCTTGGCCTCCGCCGGATCGGGCGACGTGCTCTCGGGCATCATCGCAGCGGTTCTGTCCGCAGGCTTCGAGGCTGAGCCGAATGGCGAATCCGTGGTCCGAACGGCCCGTGAGCCCGTGTCCGATGAGAACTGGGCACAAGTGGGGGAATCAGCAGGTGACGCGACGACGAGACGTGCCTGTTCGCGTGGCCTGCTAGCCGAGTCTGAGGCCGTCTTGCGGCTGACCGCCGCCGCAGCGCACTGGCACGGTCGCACCGCCACGTTCGGCGGGCACGATCCCGTCGCCGCCCTCACTCCGCTGACGGCGATGCGCCAAGTCGAGCTGCTGGGGGCCGTGCGAACTGGTCTTGCAGCCCCCGATGCGAAACCGAGCGACACATGACCGAGGCGTCAGCGGTGCCGCAGCCCGAACCCGACGTATCAGAGATGCGGCTGCCGCAATCCGACGCATCCGAGACGCGTCTGCTGCAATCCGACGCATCCGAGACGCGTCCGACGTGGTGCGACATCGATCTCGACGCGCTCGACCGAAACTTGGCCACGATCCGCCGCCATGTCGGCGGTGCCGAAGTGGTGCCCGTTGTCAAGGCCAATGCCTACGGCCACGGCATCGCGCACGTGGGGCTCGCACTGCAGTCGGCCGGCGTGTCGTGCGTGGCCGTCGCCTATGTAGAGGAAGCGCTGGCACTGCGCGGCGCCGGGGTGACCATCGACATCCATGTCCTCGGCGGCGCCGTGGAGCGCCAGATCCCGTTGTTCCTCGCCCACGATCTGATTCTCACCGCGCCTTCGATCGACAAGCTCCGCCAGATCGACGAGGCCGCCGCCGTTGCGGGCACTACCGCCCGGGCGCACCTCAAGATCGACACCGGCATGGAACGCATCGGCGTTCACCACTACAACGCCGATCAGCTCTTCGCCGAGTCGCTCCGCTGCGGTTCAGTCTGCATCGAGGGCGTGTTCAGCCACTTCGCGAACGCCGACCATGCCGATCTGGCCGATGCGCGCACGCAGCTCGACCGATTCAACGAGGCATTGAGCTTCTACGAACGCCATTCGCTGCCGACACCCGTGCGGCACATGGCGGCATCAGCGGCCATCGCCCGATTGCCCGAAGCCCATCTCGACCGCGTCCGCCCCGGCATCTTGCTGTACGGCGTCGCTCCCAAGCCCGAGATCGCCGCGGCCCTGCCGACCGAGCCGGTGCTGAGCTGGCACAGCGAGGTTGTGTACTTCAAGGTCGTGCCCGAAGGGGCGTCGGTCGGCTACGGCAGCACGTGGACCGCAGACCGCCAGACGCGGGTGATCACCTTGCCGGTGGGCTACGCCGACGGTTACGCCCGCTCGCTTGGCACCGGGCCTTCGCACAACCCGGCCCACGAGCCGGCGAACGTGCTCATCGGCGGCGCGCTGCACTCGGTGGTCGGCAATGTCTGCATGGATCAAACGATGGTGAACATCGGCGACGCCAGCGCCTACAACGGCGATCGCGTCACCCTTGTGGGCACCCAGGGCGATGAGTGCGTCACCATCGCCGACCTGGCCCGCCGGTCTGGTCGCAGCCCGTACGAGGTCCTCACCGGGATCTCGCTGCGGGTCCCGCGCGTCTACCGCCGAGCAGAAACTGCCCCATGTAGTCTCGCCGCTGGCGAAGCACGCTAGACAAGCTCCGTCATGAGGTTCCGCACCACGAGCGCCGAAGGGACGCGAGCGGTCGCAGCGGCGCTTGCGCCGCTGCTGCGCCCCGGTGACGTGTTGGTGCTGTCAGGCGACCTCGGCGCAGGCAAGACCGTGTTCACCCAAGGCCTGGCGGCGTCACTCGGCGTCACCGAGCCGGTGACCAGCCCCACCTTCACCCTGGCGCAGAGCTACCAGGGCCGCATGCGATTGCACCACCTCGACGTCTACCGCTTGGAGAACCTGGGCGAGGTGCTCGACTTGGACCTGCCCGAGCTGCTCGACGACGACGCGGTGGTGTGCGTGGAGTGGGGCGAGGTGGTCATCGGCGAGCTGCCACGCGATTTTCTGCGATTGCGCATCAAGCTCGCCGACCCCGCCGAGTCGCCCGACATCCGCGTCTTCGAAGCTGACTTGGTCGGACCGAGCTGGCACGCTCGCGCCGACGCAGTCGCCGATGCATGGCACTTCGCCGACAGCTCGCCGGTGCCGCCGTGTTAGTACTCGACAGCGCGGAGGCAGCGCTGTGCTAGTACTCGGCATTGAGACTGCGACACCCCAGGTCGGCGTGGCCATCGGCGGGCACGAGGGCATCATCGCCTCGTTCCACACCACTCGCGACCGGCGCCATGCCGAGACGCTCGTGCCGGCAATCCAGTTCCTGTGCGCCCAGGCCCAGATGAAGCTGTCGCAGATCGGTCTCGTCGCTGTCGACGTCGGCCCGGGCCTGTTCACCGGTTTGCGTGTGGGCTTGGCAACAGCGAAGTCCATCGCGCACGCCTGCCGGATCCCGATGATCGGCGTGTCCAGCCTCGACCTCACCGCATTCCCGGCGCGCTTCAGTGATCGGCTCATCGTGTCGACAGTGGATGCCCGCCGGGGCGAGATCTTCCATGCCACCTACCGGCGTGCGCCCGGGGGCATCCAGCTCATGAGCGCCCCGGCCGTTGATCAACCCGCTGACGTGGCGGGGCAGCTCATGGCGACCGGTGCGGAAACGCTGATCGTCGGCGACGGTGCCCAGCGATACGCAGACGTACTCGGCACCGTGCGGGGTGCGGAGATCGGCCGGGAAGGGCTGCGCCATCCCAATGCCGGTGCCCTGGTGGAGCTGGCGCACGCCCGGGCGTTGCGCGAGGAGTTCGTCAGCCCGTCGCAGATCACGCCGATGTACCTGCGCGCCCCCGATGCCCGCATCAACTGGCAGCAGCGGGAGCGGTCGTGAACGCCGCCTCGACCGCTGAGGACCGTACCGCTGAGGGGCAGTTGATCATCTGCCCGATGACCCGCACGCACCTGCGCGACATTCGGCGCATCGACCGGCTGGTGTACCCGAGGCCCTGGTCGATGTCGCTGTATCTCGACGAGCTGCGCTGCGGCGGCGAGCGGGTGTACCGCGTGGCGTGCCGGCGGAGACCGCACGGCCGCCCGGCCGGTGTCGTGGGGTACGGCGGGTTCATGATCGTTGCCGGCGAGGGACACATCACCTCGGTGGCCGTCCATCCTGAATGCCAAGGCCAGCGCGTGGGCGCACGGCTGATGCTGGAACTGCACCGCGAGGCCCGCCGCATCGATGGGCTCGAGGCGCTGACGCTGGAGGTGCGCGCCTCGAACGACGCGGCGCAGCGGCTGTATCGCTGGTTCGGTTATGCGCCGGTCGGCACGCGCAAGAACTACTACCGCGACGGACCCCGCGGCCGGGAGGACGCGCTGGTGATGTGGTGCCACGACATCGACGGCCCCTCTCATGGCGACCGCCTGGACGAAATCGCAGCCACATTGGGAGCGCCATGACCACGATCTTGGGCATCGAGACCTCCTGCGACGAGACGGCCGCAGCGGTCGTGGACGACGGACGCGAGGTGCGCTCCAGCATCGTCAGCAGCCAGGTGGATCTCCATGCCCGTTACGGCGGCGTGGTGCCCGAGATCGCAGGCCGGGCCCACGAAGCGCTGATCACCCCGGTGGTGGCCGAGGCGTTGGTCGAAGCCGGCGCAGCCGACGAAGACATCGATGTCGTGGCGGCCACCTGCGGCCCCGGCCTCGTGGGCAGCCTGCTGGTGGGGGTGGCCGCAGCCAAGGCGCTGGCGCTGGTGTGGGACGTCCCCTACATCGGCATCAACCACCACGAAGCACACCTGTACGCGGCCCTGCTCGACGAGCACGACGCCGAGGTGCAGTTTCCCCTTGTCACCCTGCTGGTCTCGGGCGGGCACACGATGCTGATCTTGTTCGAGGGGCATGGCCGATACCGCCTGCTGGGCGCGACGCGTGACGATGCGGCCGGCGAGGCCTTCGACAAAGTGGCCCGTTACTTGGGGCTCGGCTACCCGGGCGGCCCCGCCATCGACCGGCTGGCGTCGCAGGGCGACCCCACCGCGGTCCCGCTCACGAGAGCCATGCTGGACGACGGCTACGACTTCTCGTTCTCGGGCATCAAGACCGCGGTCATCAACTGGGTTCGAGCTCACCCCGAGGTCGCCACTGCCGACGTTGCGGCGTCGTTTCAGGCATGCGTGACCGACGTGCTGACGCACAAGGCTCGCAAGGCGGCCCACGAGGTCGCCGCAGCGGGCATCTGCCTCGCCGGGGGCGTGGCGGCCAACAGCGCACTGCGCGAGCGAACGCTCGATATCTGCGTGGAGGACGGCATCAACGCCTACCTGCCCAGCCGGTCGATGTGCACCGACAACGCGGCCATGATCGCCGCAACCGCCTGGTACCGGCTGGCCAGCGATGGCCCCTCAGCCCTCGACGGCGGCGCCGATCCCAACCTGCGCATCGCGTTCGTCGACTGAGAAGAGGGTCCCCGCCACCCCCGCAGCGGACCCAGATTGGGCTGCTGTGAGGTTGTGGGCTGTGTCCTGTTCTCGTATCGTTAGCACTCGCCCGGTGAGAGTGCTAAGTGCCGCCGGGCAGTCCCATGAGATATGGCCCAACTGACAGGGCATAGCGCCACAGGAGGCACATCCGACCATGAACCTGAAGCCACTTGAGGACCGCATCGTCGTGCGTACGAGCGACGCGGAGGAGACCACCGCCAGCGGGCTCGTCATCCCCGACACCGCCAAGGAAAAGCCCCAGCAGGGCGAGGTGCTCGCGGTTGGCCCGGGCAAGCGTTCCGACCAGTCAGGCGAGATCATCCCGATGGACGTCGGCGTCGGCAACACCGTCGTCTACAGCAAGTACGGCGGCACCGAGATCACCGTGGCCGGCGAAGACCTGCTCATTCTGAGCGCCCGCGACGTTCTGGCCATCGTCGCCTAGCCGCCGTCGCGACGACAACACATCGACAAGAAAGAGAACCAACCACATGCCGAAGATCTTGAAGTTCAGCGAAGAGGCCCGCCGCGGCCTCGAGGCTGGCGTGAACAAGCTGGCCGATGCGGTCAAGGTGACCTTGGGCCCCAAGGGCCGCAACGTCGTGCTCGAGAAGTCGTTCGGGGCGCCGACCATCACCAACGACGGCGTGAGCATCGCCCGCGAGATCGAGCTGGACGACCCGTTCGAGAACATGGGCGCTCAGCTCGTCAAGGAAGTCGCCACCAAGACCAACGACGTCGCCGGCGACGGCACCACCACCGCGACGGTGCTGGCTCAGGCCATGGTCCGTGAGGGCCTGCGCAACGTTGCTGCGGGTGCCAACCCCATGGAGCTCAAGCGGGGCATCGAGGCTGCGGTGAGCGCAGCCGTCGATTCGATGGGCGACATGTCCACCGATGTCTCCGACGACAAGGACAAGATCGCCAGCGTGGCCGGGATCTCCTCGGCCGACACCACCATCGGCGAGACGCTCGCCGAGGCCTTCGACCGAGTCGGCAAGGACGGCGTCATCTCCGTGGAGGAGTCCAACACGTTCGGCGTGGACCTCGAGTTCACCGAGGGCATGCAGTTCGACAAGGGCTTCCTGTCGCCCTACTTCGTCACTGATCCCGACCGCCAGGAAGCTGTCTTCGACGATCCCTACCTGCTGTTCGTGAACGGCAAGATCGGCTCGGTGACCGAGCTGGTCCCCGTGCTCGAGAAGGTGATGCAGGGCGGCAAGGCGCTCGTGATCATCGCCGAGGACGTCGAGGGTGAGGCGCTCGCCACGCTCGTGGTCAACAAGATCCGCGGCACGTTCGCGTCGGCAGCGGTGAAGGCGCCCGGCTTCGGCGAGCGCCGCAAGGCGATGCTGGCCGACATGGCCATCCTCACCGGCGGTCAGGTCATCTCTGAAGAGGTCGGCCTGAAGCTGGAGAACACCACGGTCGACCTGCTGGGCACCGCCCGCAAGGTGATCATCACCAAGGACGAGACCACCATCGTGGACGGCGGCGGCGACACCGGCGACGTCGAGGGTCGTGTGGTCCAGATCAAGCGTGAGATCGACGACACCGACTCCGACTGGGACCGCGAGAAGCTGCAGGAACGGCTGGCGAAGCTGGCCGGCGGTGTTGCGGTGATCCAGGTCGGCGCGGCGACCGAGGTCGAGCTGAAGGAAAAGAAGCACCGCATCGAGGATGCCGTGTCGGCGACCCGGGCTGCGATCGAAGAGGGCATCGTTCCCGGTGGCGGCACTGCGCTGCTGCGGGTTCGTGCTGCAGTGGCAGCGCTCGACCTCGACGGCGACGAGGCTACCGGGGCTCGCATGGTGCACCGCGCGCTGGAAGGCCCCAGCCGCCAGATTGCCCAGAATGCCGGCTACGAAGGCGCCGTCATCGTCCAGCAGATCGAGTCGTCCGACGGCAATACGGGCTTCAACGCCGACAACGGCAAGTTCGAAGACCTGGTCTCGGCCGGCGTCATCGATCCGGCGAAGGTGACCCGGGCGGCGCTGCAGAATGCGGCGTCCATCGCGGCCCTGCTGCTCACCACCGAGACGCTGGTGACCGACAAGCCCGAAGAGGCCGACCCCGCCGCTGCGGCCGCAGCTGCTGCCATGGGCGGCGGCATGGGCGGCATGCCGGGGATGATGTAGCTCCCCGAGCTTCGCTCAACAACTCACACGCAGGGCCGGCGATCTCGCCGGCCCTGCGTCGTTGTTTGCAGCCGCAACGGTCATCTTCGTGACATCTCTCCACTAGCGCGACCATTTGAAGGCAGCTCAGTACCCACACAGCGCTATGCTTCGGACATGGTGAGACTGGCGGACGAGGCAGCGGAACGTTTCGTCGCGGACCACCGCTGGCCCGATGGCGTGCGCTGCCCCAAGTGCGACAGCCGCAACGTCGCCGCCCGCAAACGTCACCCAAACCGGCGTTGGCCACAGTGGCGATGCCGAGATTGCCGTGGCGATTTCACCGCGATCACCGGCACCATATGGGCTGGGAGCCGACGATCAGCCGTTCAGATTGCTGCTGCTATCAGATCCATCGACCAGGTCGCAGAGGACAACAGCGTCATGGCGAGGCTGCCTGCGAGCGAACGCAAGATGATGGCAGCACTGCGCAGGCGTCCTCTCGGAGCGACATCAGCCAAGCTGGCTGAGCTCACGGAGGTGTCGCCGTCGCAGACCCGCCGAGCGCTGCGAAGCCTGGAGCGGCGCGGCTGGGCTGAACGTCGAAACGGGACCGTCAGGGACGGGCACCGGCTCGCGGCTGCATCGCTCTGGGCGCTCACCTACACAGCGGAGTGCATCGATGCCTTGCGATGGATCCCGCAGAGGCCGGCGCCAATGCCATCACCGCCGGTGCCGGACACCGTGCCGTCAGTGTTCTGGCGTCTGTTCTGGTCGGGCACATCAGGACCCGAACTGCGAATCTCCGAAGACGCTCTGCGAATCGCAGGGTCCACCATCGGCAGCAATGATCTCAGCGCCGAAGCGTGGGCATTGACGACGCTGTCCGCCAGCGCGCTGCAAGAGCTCCGCCAGATGCGCGGTTATGAGACGGGGGACGCGGCGTCGCTGCTCGCATGTGAGCTTGGGCGTCGCGAGATGGCACATGCTTGACGACTACAGCGACCTTCTTGCTCCCGACCTGCGCGATCTCTGGCCAGTGTCGTCCTTGGTCGCGCAAGGGGTCGAAGGACGCATGGTGGGCGGTACTGCGTTGGCGTTGCACTTGCGGCACCGTTCAAGTGAAGACATCGACATCATGACGTTGCAGCCTTTTGACGGCAGAGACGTTCGAGACATGGTCGACGGTCATCTCCGGTCCGTCCGCCCCGACGACTATTGGCGTATCTGCGATGTCATCGAGGCGCGCAACAACGGCTATTGCGCTGTCATCAATGATGTCCGATTCGAGGTGTTCCTGGCCCTCGGCAGCGGTGACGCGCAAGCATCGGACATGCGATGGCTGCAGGAACCGCACGATATCGACGGCATGGCGGTGGGCTCGGTGCCGGACATATTCGCAGCCAAGCTCGCCGCGGCAGCAGACCGAGGAAAGCTGCGCGATTTCATAGACCTCGCAGCTATCGACCGCCTCAGCGGATACACGCTTGAGGACGGACTGGAGTTCTACCGCCGAGCGTTCGGACTGGACACAGCGCCGAACCCAAGGGCCATGCGTCGCGTCCTGCGAGCCATTGCCGACCCCGGTTACGTCGAACCTGATCGCGCATTCGAAGCCTCGCGCGAAGATGCGCTCACGCACCTGCGGCATCGTGCTGAGGACTTGCAGCATTACTTGGTGGAGATAGCCGACCAAGACGTGCAGGCGGCAGCTGCCGCCAACGCAGCAAGTCTCGGCGCCGCACGCCCATCAGCGACACCCGGCCGGTGCGGGCAGTGGATGCCACGCGCCCGAACTCAATGTGCGCTGCCGCCGCGGCACGCAGGACCGCATCGTCGCAGCCGTTGAGAACAGTGGGTCATCTGCGCATCCGAACCGTCACGCATTCACCGTTCGGGCCGCCCGTGTCGTACACGTGCACCTCGACACCGCAGTAAGCGCAGCGTTCCCGGGGCGACTCGCAGCCCGCTCATGGATACGCCCGCAGGCCCGGTGTCGTTGGCAGGGCTGGCCACGCCAAATCTCGCAGTGCGCCCTCGACCCAGCGGTACCCTCGTTGTTTCCCCGAACGTGGCGCGGCTGCGGCGCCGGACTTATGCCCCCACACTCTCCGGCGGCCGGCCCGGTCGCTCACCCAACGGTCTTGGTGGTGGACTTCGGCGCGCAGTACGCGCAGCTCATCGCCCGGCGGGTGCGTGAAGCGCAGGTGTACTCCGAGATCGTTCCCCACACGGCGACCGCAGCCGACCTGGCCGAGCGCTCGCCCGCGGCGATCATCTTCAGCGGCGGTCCCGCTTCGGTGCATGTTGACGGTGCGCCCGGCATCGACCTCGGTGTCTACGAACTCGGTGTGCCGATCTTGGGCATCTGCTACGGGTCGCAACTGCTCGCACGTGATCTCGGCGGCACGGTGGACCGCAGCGGCCGAGGCGAATACGGCCGCACCAGTTTGCACCGCACTGGTTCGCCGTCGCAGTTGCTCGACCCCGTCGTATATGGGGACGCCGATGCCGTGGCCCGCCATGACGGTCGGGGCGAGTCTGGGCGCATGACGCTCAGCCGTACCGAAGCCGCGTCAAGCTCGCTGGGTGGCTCGTCGACGGGAGCATCCCCGACAGAGTCCGTGTGGATGTCGCACTTTGATGCCGTGGTCGAGCCGCCGCCGGGCTTCGAGATCACTGCGTCCACGCCTGACAGTCCCGCTGCAGTCATCGAGGATCCGCAGCGGCGCTTCTTCGGCGTGCAGTATCACCCCGAAGTAGCGCACACCCCCAGCGGCCAAGCCCAGCTGGAGCGGTTCCTGCACGACATCTGCCAGATCAACTTCGAGTGGACGATGACCAACGTCATCACCGAGAGCATCGAGGCGATCCGCGCTCAAGTGGGCAGTGCCCGCGCCATCTGCGGGCTGTCGGGCGGGGTTGACAGCGCGGTGGCTGCTGCGCTGACACAGCGGGCGATCGGCAGCCAGCTCACCTGCGTGTTCGTGGACACCGGGCTCATGCGCGCCGGCGAGGGCGAGCAGGTCACCGACACGTTCCGGCGCACGCAAGGCATCGAGCTGATCCACGAGCGGGCCGCCGACGAGTTCTTCGCGGCGCTGACCGGCGTGACCGATCCCGAGGACAAGCGCAAGATCATCGGCGAGAAGTTCGTGCGCATCTTCGAGCGAGCCGCAGGCGGGATTACCGATGCTCGCTTCCTGGTGCAGGGCACTCTGTATCCCGACGTGATCGAATCGGGCTCGCCGACCGCCGCGAAGATCAAGAGCCACCACAATGTCGGCGGCCTGCCCGAAGACATGACCTTCGAGTTGGTCGAGCCGCTGCGCAACCTGTTCAAAGACGAGGTGCGGGTCGTCGGGGCCGAACTGGGCTTGCCGCCCGAGATCGTCCAGCGCCAGCCATTCCCGGGGCCGGGCCTCGGCGTGCGGATCGTGGGCGAAGTCACACCCGAAGCCGTCGAGACGGTGCGCGCTGCCGACGCCATCGTGCGTGAAGAGATCGCGAAGGCCGGACTCGACGGCGAGGTTTGGCAGGGCTTCGCCGTGCTGGCAGATAGCCGCAGCGTGGGCGTGATGGGCGACGAGCGCACCTACGCCCGCCCCATCATTGTGCGCGCCGTCACCAGCGAAGACGCAATGACCGCTGACTGGGCCCGCCTGCCCCACGACCTGCTCGAACAGATGTCATCCAGAATCGTGAACGAAGTCCCAGGCGTGAACCGGGTGGTCTACGACATCACCTCCAAACCCCCCGGCACCATCGAATGGGAATAGCCGCAGAACGACGAGGACAGACGCTGCAAGATGGTGCGGTCGGACTGGCCGAGCCATGCACGACCCCGGTCAGGACGTTGCGGGCGGCGGTTGCCAGAGGCTGCTGATGGGCAGTGCCCAGATGCGGTCGTCGAGTTCGAAGGGCCATTGGCCTGCGTAGAGCACGGCGCCCATTTGGAATGCGTCCCCGGCGATGTCGCGGAGCCACAACAGGCCACGGGCGTCGCGACGGACGACGTTCTCGGACGACTTGACCTCGAGTCCGACGATGCGACCGTGCCGTTCGAGCACGAGGTCGACTTCTTTGTCGTCGGTGCTGCGGGCGTGGAACAGCCGAGTCTGCATCGATGAAGCTTGCAGGTGCGGCAATATCTCGGTCACGACCATCGTCTCGAAGAGTTGTCCGACGAGCCGGTCGGAGACGCTTAGCGCGTGGGCATCTGTACCGAGCAGATGGGTGGCGAGGCCTGGGTCCAACACATGCACCTTGGGCGAGCGTGTCAGCCGCTTGACACGCTGGGTGTGCCACGCCGGGATGCGCACGACGGTGGAGAGTTCCTCGAGCAGCGAGACGTGCGCGTCAGCGGTGCGGACATCCACGGCGGCGTCCCGAGCCACTGCCTGCTTGTTGAGCAGCTGACCCGTTCGCGCTGCGCACGACTCGAGTACTGCCCGCAGTTTTGGTGCATGCGGCGAACGCGAGGTCAGCTGGGCGGCATCGCGTTCGGCGAGCTGTTCGGCATAGCTGGCGAACCAACGGTCGCGAGCGCCGCCGTCGAACCGCATCGCACCCGGGAATCGGCCGCGCACGATGGTGTCGCAGTAGCGGGCGCGGTCCCATTCCGAACGCACGTAGTCATCGGTGCTTCCCGCAAAAAACCGAGCGACGGGGTCGCAGGCATCGCTTCCGTCGATCTCAGCGTGGGTGAGTCCGTACATCCGCACGCGGATCAGCCGTCCGGTCCCAGGCCACGTAGCTGCTTGGTGCGCAGCGCGCACCGATCCCGCAATGACAAAACGGCCCGGGCCGGCTTCGAGATCACTATCGACAGCACGCTTGACCGCTCCGAGAATCTCCGGGGCTTCTTGCCACTCGTCGATGAGCACGGTGCCGTGCGAGGCAGCCAGCAGTCCGTCAGGACTCTCCATGGCGGCGCGCCGTGTTCCCGGCTCTGAGAGGTCCAGCACCGAATCTGCGAGCCAGGTCGCAGACGTCGTCTTGCCGCTGCCGCGCGCGCCTACCAGGTGAATCGCCGGGAACGTCGGCAGGAGTTCGTCGCGCAGGAGTCGCTCGACGATCCTCTGATAGCGGAACCCGCCATCGGCCACCAGAACACACCCCTCATTTGCGGTTGGTCTAAATGTATGATTTGCAGATCCTAAACTACATGAATTACAGAGCACAAACTGCATGAATTGCAGTTGTCCGGTCGTCTTCATGCAGCAAGGCCGGTGTCAAATGGAATCTTGCACGCCTTCTATTGAGACTCTTGCACGCGCACTACTTGTGTGTTTGCACGCAAACGCTGCCGCGCCGACGGTCACCGGGGTCGGTACACCTCGCGTCGATGTCCGACGCGGATGATGTGCACCACCAGCCGGTCATCGAGCACCTCATACAGCATCCGGTACGCGCCCACGCGGACTCGGTAGACGGCGTCTTCTTCGCTGAGTGCGACGCAGCCGCTTGGTCGCGGTTCATCGGCCAGCAGGTCAATGGCGGCTCGGATGCGCTGCTGCTCGCTGCGCGGCAGTTGCCGGATCGTCTTGAGCGCTCGCCGAGCGACCTCGACTCGGTACCGGCTCACTGCATTCCCAGCTCAGCTTTGACCTCGTCCCATGGCACGTAGTCGTCCTCTTCCCGCGCCGCCGCGAGTTCGCGGCGGTCGTCGGTGTCATCGGCGATGTCGACAAGACGGTCGAACGCCTCGACGCTGAGGATCACGGCCACTCGGCGGCCGTATTTCGTCATCGTGACCGGCGCCCCGGAGCGGCGAGCCTCGTCGATCATCTCGGCCAGTCGGCTGCGTGCCTCGCTTACAGCCAATTCTGTCATGTACAAATCGTACAACTCAAAAACCAGAAGCCGACGCTGTGCCCGAGGACTTACTATGCCGGCTCGTCGGCGCGAGCCAAGGAACGAATGATGCTTGACGACAACTACCAAGTCCGGCTGTTCTCAGTGGCGGGCGTGAAGGGCCAGCAGGAAGCAGAGCTTCGAGCCACAGCGGCACTGCTCTCGGTGCTCACGATGGTCCGACCGCTCTCCCGGCGACTCTTGGGGCCGCTCGGAGCTAGCAAGGCGGACAGGGCCACGGTCGAGGCGTGGACTGAAGTGCCGTACGAGATGACCGGAGGCGAGACACTGCGACCGGACGGCGTGGTGCGAGTGACTTCCGGCAAGCAGGTCTTCACTGCGCTGATCGAAGTGAAGACTGGCCGCAGCCCGCAGGAGCTCAGCCAGATAGAGAAGTACTTGAAGCTCGCTCGTGCCGAGGGTTACGACTGCCTCATCACCATTTCGGGCGAGGTTGCCCCATTCGACGGCGCCCATCCGACGCCCGGAGCGGATTCGCTGCGGGCCGGCTCGGTCAAGCTGCATCACATGTCGTGGACACGGATCCTCGCGGAAGCGGTGCAGCAGGTCACCCATCACGGAGTCGACGACGAGGAGCAGGCATGGATCGCCGCCGAGCTCATCCGCTACTTGGAGCATCCCAACAGCGGCGTCGCTCAGGCCAGCGACATGGGCGAGAACTGGGTCGGCGTGCGGGACAAGGCACGCGACGGGCTGCTCGTCAAACCCGGGTGTGAAGTGCTCGACGTGTGCCGCCGGTGGGATCAACTCATGCACACCACTGCGATGCGCCTCGGCGCTGAACTCGGGATCGATGTGCGTGAGGTCATTCCGAAAGCGCAGCGTGACGATCCGAGCCTGCGAAGCAAATCGCTCGCTGCGCAGCTATGCGAAAGCGGAGTCCTCCAAGGTCGCTTGCGCGCGCCGGGGGCGGTCGGCGATATCACGGTGACTGCCGACATGCGTGCTGCCCGCACGGTCGTCGCTGTCGAGTGCCCGGTGCCCGTCGACAAGGGTGGCAAGGGGCGCATCGGCTGGCTCGTGCGGCAGCTGCGAAACGCTCCCGAAGGCATCACGGTCGAAGCGTTCACCCGCAACAGCCCCACAGCCGAGATTGCTTCGCTCGCTGATCTGCGCGAGGATACATCGCTGATTCTGCGGTCTCGGGACAGGCCGCCTGTCAAGTTTCGCTTATCGCATCGCACCGAGACTGGCCAAGGCCGGCGAACCGTCCGCAAGCTCGGCTTCGCTGACTCGGTGGTCGATGCAATCGACGACTTCTACGGCAATGTCGTGCAGCACATGCGCAGCCCCGCGCCGGTGCCGCCGAAGATGGCCGCGGCGCCTGCGAGCAACGAGGCTGCCGACTCCGATCCCGGCGAATTTCCTGCCGAATCGAGCGCGCCAACTCTTGCCTGACCGGCGAAGCGCGCTGTGGCGGCAGCGACCGATCGCATAGTGAGCCACATAGCCCCGGTTCCGCCGGACCGGCCGAGCGCTGCCCGACCCGGGTCAGGACGTTGCGAGGGGCGGTTGCCAGAGGCTGCTGATGGGCAGTGCCCAGATGCGGTCGTCGAGTTCGAAGGGCCATTGGACTGCGTACAGCGCGGCACCCATCTGGATCGAAGAGTTATCCGACGAGCCGGTCGGAGAGGCTAAGCGCACGGGCATCATTTCCGGTTGCTCTAAATGCATGATTCGCGGACTTCAAACTGCATGAATTGCAGAACGCAAACTGTATGAATTGCAGTTGTCCGGTTGTCCGAGTCGGTTGCGGGCTGTCGGATTCGCCGGGCTGGTTTAGAGTGCCGGGGCGGGATCAACGCTTGGTGACCATCGTTCGAGCGGTGCGACTTCGCTGACCATGTGCAGGCCCATGGCAGCCAATGCTCGTTCGATTTCGCTCGGCTTGGCGGGGCGGAAGATGTCGGTGAGACGACGAGCACGTGAAGGGCGCATGCCGATGCGGCGCGCCAGTTCGGATGCTGTGACACCCTCGGCTCGCAAGGCCTCGTGGAGCGCGAACTGTGCTGCGACTGACGCGGACACTGCGACGAGCACTTGGCCGGGTTCGGCCTCGCTCGGCTCGGGCAGGGGCGCATTGTCTTCGATGCAGAGGCTCAGCGCCGTCTCGAGGCAGTCGCGCAGGTGGCTGTTCACTTCCTGCACCGACCAGCCACAGGTGTGCGCCGCATAGACATCTGGGAACGTTGCGAGGTAGCAGGTCCGCCCCGTCGCCGCGGCCTCCTCCTCATCGCGTTCGACGATGCACGGATACGCGTAACGCATCGATTCAGAACTCCTTCTTGTCGATGTCGAGGTCCCTCAGCATCTTGCGCAAGAGACCCCGACCGAGCTCAGTGTTACTGGGGTCGGTACACCTCGCGCCGATGCCCGACGCGGATGATGTGCACAACCAGTCGATCATCGAGCACCTCATACAGAATCCGGTACGCGCCGACGCGGACCCGGTAGACGGCGTCTTCGCCGCTGAGTGCCACGCAACCGCTCGGTCGCGGTTCATCGGCCAGCAGATCAATGGCGGCTCGGATGCGCTGCTGATCGCTGCGGGACAGGTGCCAGAGGTCCGCGCTGCCCGATCTGCGAATGCCGCCCGTGTCGCCAGGACGTGTGCTGATCCAAAATTGAATTTTGAATCAGTCATTGCTGACCGGGAGCGCAGTCATAGATGAGATTCAGCGCACCCCGGACTTGGTGTCGTACCGCCAAATGCATCATCGACGACAACTCCCGGCCCTGCCGATGGTGGCAGCGGCATCGTGGTTCTGAATCTGAGACTCGGGTCGGAGTTGACTTTCTGGGGTCGGAACAGCAGCGTCGGGTACGGTCGCCTTGATCCGGAGGGGTCCATGACGCAGACGGTTGCGAGCTTGGCGGTCGAGACGCTCATCGCGAACGGCGTCGACAACCTGTACTGCTTGCCCGGGGTGCAGAACGACCCTTTCTTCAATGCGCTGTACGACCGGCGTGATGCCTTGGCACCGATACAAACGCGGCACGAGCAGGGTGCGGCCTACATGGCGCTCGGCGCGGCGCTGGCGACGGGAGAGCCGCAGGCGTTCTGCGTGGTGCCGGGGCCCGGACTGCTGAACACTGCTGCGGCACTCAGCACGGCGTACGCCACGAATGCGCCGGTGCTGGCCCTGGTGAGCGAGGTGCCCTCTGCGGGGATCGGCAAGGGTTTCGGCGCTCTCCACGAGCTGCCCGATCAGTTGGGCGTGCTGGAGCGGCTCACGCGGCATGCCGAGCGCATCAGCGACGGTGCCGGTGCTCACGCCGTGCTCCAGCGTGCGATGACCGAACTGCGCTCTGGGCGCCGCGGACCGGTCGGTGTGGAGGTTCCGACCGATATCTGGAGTGCGACAGTCGAATCTGCGCCCGATGATCTCGTTGCCCCGGCACGACCGGGCCCCGAGCCCGACCACGCCGCCATCGCCGAAGCGGCGCAGCTCATGGCCGTTGCAGAGCGGCCGATGATCGTCGTGGGCGGTGGCGCACAAGAGTGCTCGGAGCACGTCACTCAACTTGCAGAGCGGCTGTCTGCGCCGGTTGTCGCCTTCCGGAGGGGACGCGGCGTGGTGCGGTCGGATCACCCGCTGAGCATCACCACACCGACCGCGTACCAGCTCTGGCCGCAGGTCGATGTGGTAATCGGGCTGGGAACCCGGATGGCCATGCAGCAGTCGGTGTGGGGCGTCGACGACGAGCTCAAGATCGTCCATGTCGACATCGATGCCGAGGAGATCGGCCGCTTTGGACCGCCGACGGTGGGCATCCATGCAGATCTCGCTGACGCGCTGCCGCTGCTCTCGGATGCACTCGGCACCACCCAGGCCGATCGTTCGGTGTGGCGCGCCGACCTCGAGCACGCTCGGGCTGATGCCGAAGCCGCCACTGCCGCGGCGCTCGCGCCCCAATACGGCTGGCTCGGCGCCATCCGGGCCGAGTTGCCGCCTGAAGGGATCTTCGTCGACGAGATGACCCAGTGCGGTTATGTGTCCTGGCTCGGGTACGACGTTTACCGGCCGAGAACGTTCCTCAGTGCCGGCTACCAGGGAACGCTGGGCTACGGGTTCGCCACGGCGCTGGGCGCAGCGCATGCCCGGCGCGACGTCCCGGTGCTGGCGATCGTCGGCGACGGTGGGGCGCTGTTCACCATCAACGAGCTGGCGACAGCGGTGCACCATCGGATCCCGCTGACGACGATCGTGTTCAACGACCATGCTTACGGCAACGTTCGCCGGATCCAGCGGGAGCGCTTTGATGGGCGGGTCATCGCCAGCGACCTCACGAGCCCGGACTTCGTGAAGCTGGCGGATTCATTCGGCGTCCGGGGCATGCGGGCGACCACGCCCGACGAGTTGCGCCCGTGCCTGCGTGAAGCGCTGAACTCCGATGAGCCGACCGTGATCGAGGTGCCCTTCGGCGAGGTGCCCTTCCCGTGGCCGCACATCATGCGGCCACGAATCCGGGGCCAGAAACCAAGCGGGTAGGCGCATGCCGTTCAACATCAGCTTCTACCAGGACCAGGTCATGGCTGACGGCGTCAGCGACATGGCGTTCGAACCGTTGCCGCGGGTCGTGTACGTGCGTGACGGCGAAGTGGCCGTCAACGGGCAGATCCTCCGGGCGGGGGAGTCTGCGGCGGCCTCGGCGGGATATGAGTTGACGGGCAGGGCCGAGTGGTCGCAGGTGTGGCGCTGGGAAGTCGACCTGCCCAACAGGCCCCACACGCTGCTGGCGGGTTCCGACGTGCTCACCATGCGCCGGATGAGCCGGCTCATCACCACGCTGGACCTGGCTCGGGGAAGCGAGTGGCTGTTCCGGCTCGACCAGATCACGTCGCGAGCTGGGCACATCTCCGATCCCCATACCCATCCCGGTCCGGGGATTCGCTGCCTGCTGCGAGGCACCTTCAACATCTCCCAGCACGGCGAGCGCTACTGGGGCGGCGTGCCTGGCGAGCCGTGGTGGGAAGCTGGCGGTGACGAGGTCGTGTTCTGGGGCAGCGAGACCATGGAGGCCAGCTTCCTGCGGGGCATGGTGCTGCCGGTCGGCTACGCCGGGTCGTCCACCGGCGCGACCAGCACCGCCGACCCGAACCGTCAACGCGCCCGCTGGGTCTTGCACATCGACGAGCCATTCACCGTGCCCGACAGCGACCGCTGAGCCTGCCGGCCTCTCCCGCCATCGGGCCGCTCAGAATTGACGGAGGCTTGGCGGTTGGCCACAACTACCGTGGCCTTGCGGCGAAATCATGCCGTACATCAGGGCACGCAGAAGGCTCGCCCAGCCTCAGAAGGGATGACCTCAGAACCGATGCGTTCAGACGGAGTGACCGCAGTGGAGACGGTCGACCCGGCCCGTCGGCCCGTCGGCTGGCCGGCAGGTTTTGCCTGCCACGTCGGCAACATCGGCATGAAGGACGACACTGACGACGTGATGGTCCTTGCGGCTGACCGAGTGTCGGCGGCCGCGGGCGTGTTCACCAAGAGCCTGTTCGCTGGGGCCAGCGTGCGTCTCAGCCAGGCCAACCTCGCCGACGGGCGAGCGCAAGCGGTCGTAGTCGTGTCGAAGAACGCCAATGTGGCGACCGGTGAGCAAGGCGAGCGGGACGCAGCAAACTTGGCGCAGCGAGTAGCGGAGCTCGTGGGCTGTGAATCTGATCAGGTGCTGGTGGGCTCCACCGGGGTGATCGGCGTGCGTTACCCCAAGAGGAAAGTCGACGCGTACTTCGACCAGCTGGCTGCCGCAGCCGAGAGCACTGTCTCCGCAGCCGAGCGCGCCGATGGCTCGATGGCTCTGCGTGGCGGGCCAACCGGTGACGGCAAGGTCGACGACGTGAATCACCGTGGCAGGCAAGGCTCGTGGGCGACCGATGCCGCGGCTGCGGCCACGGCCATCATGACCACCGACACGCACCCCAAGACCGCGAGCGCTTCTGCGGGCGCCGCCACGGTGGTGGGCATCGCCAAGGGCTCGGGGATGATCGAGCCCGACATGGCCACGATGATCTCGGTGATCACCACCGACGCAGAGATCGCGCCCGATCGGCTCGACGCCATGCTGCGCCGGGTGTGCGACGTCACGTTCAATGCGCTCAGCGTGGACACCGACACGTCCACCAGCGACATGGTGGTGATGCTGGCGAACGGCGCAGCCGGTCAGGTTGACGAAGCCGAGCTGGAAGCTGCGTTGGGTACGGTCAGCTTGGACCTCACTCGCCAACTGGCATTCGACGGCGAGGGCGCCGAGACCCTGATCGTGGTGACCGTGAACGAAGCACGCGACGATGCCCAGGCCAAGCGCGTCGCCAAGGCGATTGTGAACTCTCCCCTGGTGAAGACCGCCGTGCACGGCTGTGATCCCAACTGGGGGCGGGTCGCGATGGCGATCGGCAAGTGCAGCGACGAGACCGACATCGACCCCGAGCGCGTCCGGATTCGCTTCGGCGACCAAGAGGTGTACCCGACGCCCGCAACGCCCGAGGCCCTTGCAGAGCTCGAGGCGTACCTGGCATCGGAAGAGGTGCTGATCTCGGTGGATCTGGGCATCGCGAAGGGCTCGTTCACCGTGTATGGCTGCGACCTCACCGACCAGTACGTGCGCATCAACGCCGACTACACCACGTGAACGATGACCCGATCCTCGCGCCGCTGAATGCGGGTCAGCGTGCGGCGGTCACCCACGGCGACGGCCCGGCGCTCGTGGTTGCGGGGGCTGGTTCGGGCAAGACGCGGGTGCTCAGCCATCGCATCGCGTACCTGCTCGCGCATCACCATGTGAGGCCCTTCGAGCTGCTGTCAATCACGTTCACCAACAAGGCGGCAGGGGAGATGCGTGAACGCATCGGCAGCCTTGTTGGCCTGGTCGCGCAGCGGATGTGGATCTCAACATTTCACAGCGCCTGCGCCCGCATCCTGCGCAGCCACGCCGATGCACTCGGCTACCCCGCCACGTTCAGCATCTACGACCAAGCAGACGCGCGACGACTCACTCGTTACGTGGTGCGTGACCTCGATCTCGACCCCAAGAAGTTTCCGGACCGCACGGTCCACGCAGCGATCTCGACAATGAAGAATCGCCTGGTCACCCCGACCCAGGCCGCCGACCTTGCCCGGGCCCCAGACGGCGGCGGGCCGTTCGCCCGTGAAGTGGCCCGGGTGTATTCGGAGTATCAGAAGCGCCTGCGCCGCTCGGGCGCCATGGACTTCGACGACCTGCTGATGCTCGGCGTGGAGCTGCTCGCAACTGACGACGACGTGGCCCAGCACTACCGGCAGCGCTTCGGACACATCTTGGTCGACGAGTACCAGGACACCAACTTGGCTCAGGTGCGGCTCATTGGTTTGCTCGCCGGCCCCGCTCGCAACGTGTTCGTCGTCGGCGATTCGGACCAGTCGATCTATGCGTTCCGGGGCGCGGACATCACCAACATCTTGGAGTTCGGCGCGACCTTCGACAATGCCTCGACCTATGTGCTGGACCAGAACTACCGCTCCAGCCAGGCGATCCTGGACGCTGCCAATTCGGTGATCCGCAACAATCTCGGTCGCCCGTCCAAGAACCTGTGGACCGACCAATCCGGCGGAGCGAAACCGGTCCGATACCGCGGTTCCAATGAGGAAGACGAGGCGCGCTATGTCTGCTCCGAGCTGCGACGCTTGCGCAGTGACGGCGAGATCGACTGGAGCGATGTCGCCGTCTTCTACCGGTCCAACGCCCAGTCGAGAGTGATCGAGGAAGAGCTCGTCGCCGACGATGTGCCATACCAGATCATCGGCGGCACGCGGTTCTATGACCGCAAGGAGATCAAGGACGCGCTGGCATTCCTGAGAGCGACGGTCAACCCCGCCGACGAAATCTCGCTCAAACGAATCGTGAACGAACCGGCCCGCGGGGTCGGCGACCGTTCGATCGCCAAGCTGGACGAAGCAGCCGCACGCGACGGTGTGTCGCTGATCGACGTCATCAACCGACTCGATACCACCGACATACGGGGGAAGGCGCAAGCTGGGCTCGTGCAGTTCCGCGAGCTGCTCGCCCGCTGTGCCGCTCGAGTTGCCGATGGACCCGCCGCCGTGCTCGAGACAGCGCTGGAAGGCTCTGGCTACGCGCAGGCCTTGCGCGACGCGAACAGCATCGAAGACGAAGGACGGCTCGAACATCTGGAGGACTTGGTCGGCAGGGCCGCGGACTTCGAGTCGTGCGACGAGTTCTTGGAGCATGTGTCGCTGGTCAGCGATGTAGACGAAATGAGCGACGCCTCGCAGGTCTCGCTGATGACGCTGCACGCAGCTAAAGGCCTCGAGTTCGACGTGGTGTTTGTGACCGGCCTCGAAGACGGTGTCTTCCCCCACCACCGCACGCTGACAGATCCGCTCGAGCTGGAAGAAGAGCGTCGGCTGGCCTATGTGGGCATCACCCGTGCTCGCGAGCGCCTGTACCTGACCCATGCCTGGAGCCGGATGCTGCACGGCCAGACCAGCTACAACCCGCCGAGCCGGTTCATCGGCGAGATCCCCGAGCAGCTGCTCGACGACCGTTCGCCCGACACCGGCCGTTACGGCTCGTCGTGGCGACCAGCTACGAGCGACTGGGGCGCCAACCGCGGCGCCGGAGTGCGCAGCGGCAGCGGAACTAGTCCGACCAGCGAGTACAGCCAGCTCGACGATGCGGAACTCGCCGCTCGGGGTCAGCAGCGAGCCGATCCGGCTCGCCATGATGACGGCATCGCCAAGGGCCGGGAGTCTCGCCGGGCGGAGGCCCGTCGCCGGGCGGCCAGCAAGTCTGTGGAGCCCCAACCGGCACCGAAGGCCAATCTCGGCTACGGCGTCGGCGATGACGTGCTGCACGCCCGATTCGGTGCTGGTGTCGTCCAGCAGGTGCGGCCCGACGGCGACGACTGGGAGGTCACCGTGCACTTCGCCGAAGCCGGCACCAAGACGCTCGTCGCGAGCTTCGCCGACCTGCGCCGCATTCGATCCTGACCGGCAGCGATGCGGTCGCTGCGCAGCTCAGCTCAGACCGATTGCCAAGACGGTGCCCCAGATGGTGATCATGAAGCCCGCCATCGTGAACATCTGTGTCCGATTCTGCGACGCGATCGTCCGCGTCAATTCTGCGAAGTCACTCTTGAACTCTGCGCGCAACCGTTCTTCCAGTGTGCGGATGTCGGCTTTGGTAGCTGCTTCCAGTGTGCGGATGTCGGCTTTGGTAGCTGCTTCCAGTGTGCGGATGTCGGCGCTCGTGGCCGCTTGGAGTGCCTGGATGTCGGCGCTCGTGGCTGCTTGGAACGCTTCGATGTCGGCTTTGGTGGCTGCTTGGAGTGCCTGGATGTCGGCTTTGGTGGCCACCTGGTCTGCGCCGTCGGGGAGGATGCATTTCATGAGCGTGTTGGCGGGCTGTTCGCCCAAGGTGTTGATGAGCTGCTGCACCATGGCGGTGCGTTCGATCTCGTCGATCGCCATGCTGGTCTCCTTCACGATAGAGGGTGCCCAAAGGGCCGGATCGCAGGGAAGCGACGCCACTCGGCAGCAAGAGGAAACAGTAGACAGCGGACGGCGGGCCGTGCGCTTGATTTTCTGGCAACGCTCATGAGGCGGGCCACAGCGGGCGACGGGCCGCCGCTCCTATGCTCCCCGCCGTGGATCTCTTCGAGTATCAGGGCAAGCAGTTCTTCCAGGGCTACGGCATGCCGGTATCCGACGGCGCAGTTGCCTTCAGCGTCGACGAAGCGGTAGCCGCCGCGGAGCGCCTGGGCACGCCAGTGATGGTCAAGGCGCAGGTGCACACCGGCGGGCGCGGCAAGGCAGGCGGCGTCAAATTCGCCGCCACTGTCGACGACGTGCGGACCCATGCCGCCAACATCTTGGGGCTCGACATCAACGGCCACATCGTGCAGCGATTGTGGATCGAGAAGGCGTCGGACATCTCCGAGGAGTACTACGCCAGCTTCACGCTGGATCGCTCGGCCAAGAAGCATCTCGGGATGCTGTCGGCTGAGGGCGGTGTGGAGATCGAGACCGTTGCCGCCGAGAATCCCCAGGCCATTTCCAAGGTGCTGGTGGACCCCGCCGAAGGACTCACCGCCGAAGCCGCTCGAGCCTGGGTGGAGGGCGCCAACCTCAACCCCGTCGCCACCGATCAGGCCGTCGAGATCCTCCAGCAGCTCTACACCGCCTACACCGAAGGCGACGCCGACCTCGTCGAGATCAACCCGTTGATCCTCACGCCCGACAACCGGGTGCACGTGCTCGACGCCAAGGTCACGCTCGACTCGAACGCCGTGTTCCGGCATCACGACTACGAGCAGTACGACGAGACCCAGCCGCGTGACGAGCGCGAGGAGGCCGCCCACGCCAAGGGCCTGCAGTACGTGGGCCTGGCGGGAAGCGTCGGCGTGATCGCCAACGGCGCCGGGCTGGCCATGAGCACGGTCGACGTGGTGAACCAGGTGGGCGGCAAGCCCGCCAACTTCCTCGACATCGGGGGCGGCGCGAACGCCCAGGTAATGGCCAACGCCCTCGAAGTCATCAACAACGATCCCGAGGTGCGGGCCATCTTCATCAACATCTTCGGCGGTATCACCCGCGGCGAGGAAGTGGCCAACGGCATCATCGGGGCGCTCGAAGCGGTCGACATCGAAGCGCCGATCGTGCTGCGCCTCGACGGCACCAACGCTGCAGAGGGTCGCGAGATCCTCGCCCCTCACCTCAATGAGAAGCTAGTGATGGAACCGACCATGCTCGACGCTGCCCGTCGAGCCGTCGCGATGGCCTCGGCAGCGAGCTGAACGGGAGCTTCAGATGAGCATTCCCCGAAGGGCAATTCGTTCAATCCAACGTGATGCGGCCGTGACGGTCGCGGCAAGGGCATGACGTGAGCATCTTCGTCAACTCCGACACCAAGGTCGTCTACCAGGGCCTCACCGGCTCGCAGGGCCGGTACTACGGCATGCTGAACCGCGACTACGGCACCAACGTGGTGGCGGGCACCAATCCCCGCAAGGCGGGCACCGACGTGGAAGGCGTGCCGGTATTTGCCAACTGCACCGAGGCAGTAGCAGCGACCGGCGCCAATGCCTCGTGCATCTTCATCCCGGCACCGGGCGTGTTCTCCGCCGTGATGGACGCCGCTGAGGCGGGCATCGAGTTCGTGGCGTGCATCACCGAGGGCGTGCCGGCGCACGATGAGGCCCGCTTTTTCAACATGCTGAAGCGCGACTTCCCCGGGGTCCGGCTGCTGGGGCCGAACTGCCCGGGCATCATCACGCCGGGCGAGTGCAACATCGGCATCACGGCGGGCCACATCGCCAAGTCCGGCGGTCCCGTCGGAATTGTGAGCCGGTCGGGCACGCTGACCTACCAGGCGCTGTACGAGCTGCAGCAAAAGGACATCGGCGTCACGACCTGCGTGGGCATCGGCGGCGACCCCGTGCCGGGCACATCGTTCATCGACTGCCTCGAAGCGTTCGAAGCCGATCCCGACACCAAGGCCGTGATGATGATCGGCGAGATCGGCGGCTCGGCCGAGGAAGAGGCCGCCGAGTACATCAAGCACAACATGTCAAAGCCGGTGTCGAGCTACATCGCCGGGGTCACCGCGCCCCCGGGCAAGAAGATGGGCCACGCCGGCGCCATCGTGTCAGGCGGCAAAGGAACGGCTGCGGCCAAGATGGACGCGCTGCGCGACGCCGGTGTGCGCGTCGGGCTGAACCCGACCGAGGCCGGGGAGCTCATGGCGGAGATCGTCGCCGAGGTCTAGCCCCCGCCGAGCTCGGCGTAGATCTCGAGCAGCGCGGCAGCGTGGGCTTGCGGACCGAAGGGTGCGAGCGCCGCTGGGCTTGAGGAGGCGCCCGCGCCAAGATCTGATTGCAGGGCTGTGGTGAGCGCTTCGGCCAGTGCGCTGGCGTCGTCGGGCCGGACCAGGTAGCCGTTCGTGCCATCGGCGATGAATTGCGGTGCAGCGCCGACCCTGGTTGCGACGACCGCACGGCCTGCTGCGAGGGCCTCGGCGACCACCATGCCGAAGCCCTCACGCCGGCTGGGCACGCACACCAGGCGGGCTCGTCGGTACCACTCGCCGATCCCTGCCGGGGCGACTGCGCCAGCGAACTGAACGGTCACCCCGCGGCGCATGGCCAGTGCCGCGAGCAGCGTCCGGTCGGGGCCGTCGCCGACGATGACCACGTCGGGCCGTTCTGGCAGGGGGAGGTGGGCCACGGCCTCGATCAGCACGTCGAAGCCTTTCTCGGACATCAGTCGCCCGACGGCCACGACGGGTCCGTCGGGGGGCGCGGGCACCGGCGCTCCGAGCCGGTCGGCACCGACCGGCATCGACACGATCCGCAGCAGCGGGCCGGAGCGCCGACCTACGGGCTCAGCACTCGGCGGCGGGCGCAGGCCGCCACGACGTGGCACCAGTGACGCAGCCCAGTCGCGCAAGTCCTCTGACACGGTCACCACGGCACCGGCCCGGCGAAGCACCCGGCGGGCAAGCCAGCGGTGCACTGCGTTGGTGGTGACCGCGGCATCGGAACCGTGGACCTGCACGACGCTGCCGACGGGCCGCCCGGCCGCCATGGCGGCGCCAACAGCCACGAGCCCGCACGGGAACCACCAGTGGCCATGTATGACGGCGGCATCCTCAGCGACACGGTTGCGCGCCTGGCGGGCCGCGGCCAGCGTGAGCCTGGCGATCATCGGGATGACCCACAGCGCCGCCAGGCCCGAGAACACCCGGTAGCTCTCGCCCAGTGCCACCCGGGCTTCGATGCGCGCAGGAGCGAACCGAACCCGACGCACCTCAATGCCGTCGACGTCACGGCGGCGTGGCGCGTCGGGATGAGCGGGACACACCACCGTCACATCCGCGCCCGCTGCGGCAAGCGCTTGTGCGTGGTCGGCCAGGAACGGCTTGTGATGATCATCCAACGAGGTCGGGAACCCCGGCGCCACCAGCACCACTCGCACAGCCCCAGTCTCGCAGCAGCCCTGCGCTCGAACCGCCCGAATATGCACCGGTACGCTCGGCGGGATGCTGGCGGGGCGGCCGATGAGCGGCGGCGAGTCGGCGCTGTCGTGACGGGCTCGGACGGCGGCACCGGCGAGCGAGGGCGATCCGGCACTGCGGTGCGGTGGGCGGTCGGGCTGACAACTGCGGCGGTGATCGTCTGGCTCGCCGTCCGCTACTGGGATGACCTGCGCCAGATCGATCTTCGGGTCGACGCCGTTGGGCTGGTGGCGGCCGTGGTGGTGTCGATGACCGCGACATGGTGCCTGGCACTCGGATGGCGAGAGCTCATCGGTGGCTACGGCACGCCGCTGGCGCAGCGCCCGGCGCTGCGCATCTGGATGCTGTCCCAGGCAACGCGCTACCTGCCCACCGGGCTGGTGCCCATCGTCGTCCGAGCCGGCCTCGCTGCCCCGCTGGGCGTGAAGCGAGCCGCCGCCGGGGCGTCGGTGGTCGTCGAGACTGCCACGCTGGTCGGCTGGTCGGCAGTGTTCGCGGCCCTGTGGGCGCCAGCCGATTGGCTGGGAACCGCCGGGGGCTGGTTCGCCCGCATCGTGATCGGCCTGGGCGCGGCAGGCGGCCTCGCGACGCTGCCGTGGACACTGGCGGGTGCGGGGGCGTGGTGGCGCCGCATCGACGGGCTCATGCGGCGCACGGTCATTCTGCGGCGGATCTCAGGGCTGATTCACCCCGACGCGCTCAGCGCAGAGCGGGCGGCTGTGTGGCGGGCAACATTCGTCTACGGGTTGGCCGTGGCGCAACGTCTCATGGCAGCGGTGCTGCTCGCAGGGTCGCTGCTTGTCGCCGGTGCCGACGACATCTGGCTGATTTCGGGGGCAACCGCCGCAGGAATCGTCGTCGGGATGGTCGGCATCACGCCAGCAGGGCTCGGCGTGCGCGAGGTCGTGGTGGCGGCCCTGCTGGCCGAGCGCTTCGGAGTGGGCGACGCGGCCGCGTTCGCCATCGCCGTGCGGCTGCTGGAGTTCACCCACGAACTCGTGATGCTCCCGCTCGCAGCGGCGGGCAAGAGCACGGTGAGAGGATCGGTACATGGCCGGAATGCCCGCTGAGGAAGTTCAGCTGGAAGGCGCTGGCCCTCGCGGGCCCGACGACGAACCCGACATCGACCTGGGAGACTTCGGGCTCTTCGACCCTGCGGTTCAGCAGTGCCCGCACGCTTACTACGCCAAGATGCGTGAGGAAGCCCCGGTCTTCGAGGCGGCTTTGCCGGGCGCGCCGTTGTACTTGATCACTCGTTACGACGATGTGGTCGAAGTGGTGCGCGACCCCGACACGTTCTCGTCCGAATTCGACACCAGCGGGCATGTGAGCTCTGAACTGGCGCAGCGCCTCATTGACCTGTACCGAAGCGAAGGCGGCTACCCGCAGGTCAGAACCCTGTTGACCGCCGATCCTCCGGCACATACCCGTTTCCGCCGCCTGATCAGCAAGGCATTCACACCCAAGGTGATTGCAGATCTCGAGCCGACGATCCGCGAAGTCGCCGTCGGCCTGATCGACGAGATGCTGGCAAGAACTGTCGACGGCGCCCCGCTCGACTTCGTCCAATCATTCGCTGTGCCGTTGCCAGTGACCGTCATCGCGAGAGCACTGAATGTCCCCGATGACCGCCTGGCCGACTTCAAGCGTTGGAGCGACGCCTCCATTGCGGGCATCGGCACCGACATCAGCATCGAGCAGCGCGTTGAGGCCGAACGCGAGGTGATCGAGTACCAGAAGTACTTCGCAAGCCAACTTGAGACTCGCCGCTTGGCACCGCAGGACGACCTGTTGACGAACCTGCTTAACGCCCGGATCGACCGCGAATCCGACGGAATTGGGGACGAGGACGTCTCCGACGCTCCGCTGACGATGGCTGAGATGCTCAGCATCATTCAGCAACTGCTGGTGGCGGGCAACGAGACGACGACGAAGATGCTCACCGAGATGATGCGCCTGCTGGGCGAGAACCCTGCCGAGTGGCAGGCGCTGCGCGGCGATACGGAGCGGGCCCGTTCGATCGTCGAGGAATCCCTGCGGTTGTCGACGCCGACGCAAGGCATGTTCCGGGTAGCTCGTCGAGACGTGACCATCGCAGGGGCCGACATCCCGGCCGGCTCGAGAGTGGTGGTGATGTATGCCGCCGCCAACCGCGACCCGACGGTCTTTGACGATCCCGAATCGTTCTGCCCCGAGCGTGACGGGGCCACCAATCACTTGGCGTTCGGCCGGGGCATCCACTTCTGCGTCGGCGCCGCGCTGTCACGACTCGAAGGCAAGGTGGTCCTCGAGGAGCTAGCTCGCCGCCTGTCCTCGTTCGAATTGGCGGCCAGCAACATCTTCGAGTACCACCCCAGCTTCATGCTGCGCGGACTCGAGCGGCTCGATGTGTGCCTGACGGCTGCCTGAGGGCAGCACCCGAACCGCAGGGATCCAGTGCGGATCAGCCCATGCCGTTGGCAAGCACGGCGCGGCCGTTGGTGGTCGCCGCCAAGCGAATGCCCACGACGGCTTGGTAGTCGTCGGATTCGTACGCAGCTTGTGCGGCTTCCATGGTGGGGTACTCGATGACCACCGTCTGCGCGCCGGCGCCGCCCTCCTTGAGGACCGATGCCGGGTCGAGTACCAAGAGCTTGCCGCCGCCCGCCATGATGGGCGCCGCGTTGCGCTGGTAGTCCTTGTACTTGTCGGGATCGACGACGTCGTAGTTCGCAATGAGGTAAGCAGGCATCGGCCCGGTCTAGCAGGCCATCTGTAGCGCTGCGAGGCGTGGCTACGGTGAGACCCATGAACGAAGCACCTCGCCGCGAGGCCGCCGAGGCCAGCGCGAGCGCCGGCCGCTGACGCGGCTGCCGAGCGGAGTCACGTCGTGCCGGAGCAGTCATCGGAGCGGTCGCCGCAAGTCCATCCCGAGGAGAACTACGAAGACGTCACGGTGTACGACCTCGACGCCAACGTGGAGGAGCAGCTCCTGCTGGCGCACAACGAGTGCACCTTCATCTGGGCGAACCGTGAGGGCTGGCCGGTCGGCGTCATCATGTCGTACGTCTGGCGGGACGGTCGCTTCTGGTTGACAGCGTCGAGCCAGCGGGCGCGGATCAGCGCCGTGCGACGTGATCCACGGGTGTGCATCGTGGTCACCAGCACCGGCTCACCGATGCCGCGCAGCAAGGCGATCACCTGGAAGGGCACGTGCACGGTGCGTGACGACGCCGAGACCAAGGCTTGGTTCTATCCCGCTCTGGCTGCCGCGCTCAGCCCCGGCGACGAAGCAGGACAAGCCGCACTCGTGTCGTTCCTGGACTCGCCCCGCCGGGTGATCCTCGAGGTGGAGCCGACGCAGCGCATCGGCTACGACGGTTCGAAGATGGCCAAGGCCACAGCCAGCTGGCTGGCCGCCCAGAACGGCTGAGCCCGTCGCTGACTGCTCAGTCGGGGCTGCCGTTCCCTCGTGTGCCCACGCCCACGGCGGTCTCTGAAGGCCCGGCAACCGCACCCGTCGAGCGGCCAAGTCTCGGCTCCAGCGATGCGAAGTAGTGCTCGTAGAAGTGCCGGATCTTGGTTTCCTGGTAGGAGGCGAAGATCACCTCTTGCTGCTCTTGGGCTCGCAGCCCTTGCTGCACCAGCGGCAGGTTGAGCGAGTCCTGCTGGAAGATCTTCGCAAGCGGCCCCAGCTCGGGTGCCCGGGTCCAGTCGTCGTCGAAACCGAGGTGGCGCACCTTTGCCGGCGCCGGACGATCGTCAGGATCGGGCGGGGCCAGGGGGAACAGCATCACTTCGAAGATGCACTCCTGGGGGTTGTCGCCATTCGGCCGGAACCGGTACATGATCGGGCTGAAGCAGCCCCAGGGCGACCAATTCGGGAACACCGAAAAGAAGATCGAGTCGATCAGCTCGGCGTCGCTGACAGCTTCGACGTCGATGGCGTCCCCCATTTGCCGTCGCACCTGGGCCCGCTTGCGGTCCGCCAGCCATCCCCGCACGTTCGTCACCTCGGGCGGGGGATGGGGCGTCATCAGCGGCATCTCTTCGAGGCCCGGCGGCAGCGGGCCGCCGATCCATTTGCACAAGTGCGGGTCGGCCTGGGTCTGTTCGCCGGCGATGTGGTTGCCGTCGCCGTCGAATGTGCTGACGTCGCCGTCGAGGTCGGTGACCGCTACGCGCCCATCGCTGTCGCGCTCGTAGATGTGGCCGCTCATGGGGTGCCGCCAGCGGCCGTACTCCTTGCCGTCGTCGACGCGCTCGTATCGAGGCTGCCTCTCGAGATGCGGGCTGGGTACGCCTGTCGCGGTCATCGCTCGGCTGTAGTTGCCGAAGACGTCGTAGCGGCTGTTCGCGTCCCCGAGCGATTCCATCAGCGTCGGGTGCGTCGCCACCACGTGGTAGCTCTCCATGAACGCCTCTTGGCAGGTCTTCCAATTCATCGGCATGAGCTTGGAAACGTGCGCCGCCTTGTACCGGCGCTCGAAGGGCACGAAGGAGAAGTGGTCGGCGAGGTCGCCCAAGTAGTCGGCCAGCGGCGTTGCGCTGCGGTCCGGGTTGATGAAGACGAACCCGTGCCAGGTGCTGACCAGGGCTTCGGGCAACCCGTAGTCGGCCATGTCCACTTCGGGGAAGTCCCACTGGCAGGGGATCTCTCGCATCGAGCCATTCAATTCCCAGCACCAGCCGTGGAACGGGCAGCGCAGGCTGGAAGCGGCGCGCCCGTGGTGCTCGCGCAGCTTTCGGCCCCGGTGCAGGCAGGCGTTGCGATAGGCCTTGATCTCGTCGGGGGCGGTGCGAACGACGAGAAAAGACAGGTGGGCGATGTCATAGACGTGGTAGTCGCCGACGTCGGGAATCTCCTCCTCCAGGCAGGCGAGTTGCCACACGCGGCCCCAGAGCTGCTCGACTTCGACGTCGTGCACATCCTGTGCGTAGTACACGCGGGCAGGCACACGTGTGTTGCCCGGCGGGTAGGGCCCGACCCGACGCAGGACCTCCGACACGGGATGGGTGTCATCGTCGAACAGCTCGTCGTAGCTGATGCCGGCGGAGCGGTCGGTGCCCGTCAGCGTCTCGGTCATGGCTGCAAGTTAGGTGCCGTTCCGAGAGCCTGTCGAGGTGCGGGTCGCATATCCGCCCCAGCGGTCTGAGCGATCCGGCGTCGGGATCGGCAGGCTGTAGCAGTGCCGCACCGGGACATGATCGTGATCGGGGCCGGTCCCGCCGGCGCGGCGGCGGCCATGCGAGCCGCGGGTGCGGGCATCAAGGTGACGGCGTTCGAGAAGGCCCCCGCCGGACGCGACAAGGTCTGCGGCGACGGCCTGACGCCCCGCGCGGTCGCAGCGCTCGACGAGCTCGGCGTCTCGCTCGACGAGGCGCACCGCATTGCCGGGCTGCGGATGATCGCCGGACGGCAGGTTCGCGAGCTCGAGTGGCCGGCGAACGGGCAGTTCGGGCCCTACGGGGCGGTGTGGCCCCGGCGCCGGCTGGACAGCGCGCTGTGCGACGGTGCTGCTTCTGCGGGAGCCGAGCTCTGCTTCGGCACCGAGGCGATGCCGATCCTCGAAGACGGCGCAGCGGTGGGGGTCATCGCCGGCGGCGAGCGCTGGACTGCCGATCTCGTGGTGCTGGCCGCCGGTGCCCAGGGCCAGGCCGCCCGCATGCTCGGCGCGCTGCGGGATCCCCAAGAGCCGTTCGGCCTCGCCATCCGCACCTATGCCGAGACGCCTCGCCACGCCGAGGAGTACCTCGAAGCCTGCTTGACGTTGAGTGACTCCGAGGGCACCGCGGTGCCCGGCTACGGCTGGCTGTTCCCCGCCGGCGACGGCACAGTCAATATCGGCGTCGGGGCCCTCAACACCATGAAGGGCTTCGCGAATCTGAACCTGAACCGGCTCTGCGACAGCTACCGGGACCTGGTGGCCGAGAGCTGGCAGCTCGGCCCCTACCTCGAACGCCCGCGTGCGTGGCGTCTGCCGATGAGCGCCACCAAACGCCACGGCCCCGGATGGGTGGCCATCGGCGACGCAGCAGGGCTGATCAACCCGATGAACGGCGAGGGCATCGACTACGGCCTCGAGACCGGCATCCTCGTCGCCGACCTGTTCGCGCAGGACCCGACCGCCGTTGCGGACTCCTATGACCGCATCGTCGCCGAGAAGTTCGATGCGTTCCTGCGCACCGGCCGGCGGTTCTCGTTCCTCATCGGCCATCCGCGCATCCTGCGTGCAGGCCTGCGAATGGCGGTCGGCACCGACGCCATCGCCCGCCTCACCTTGCAGGTGATGGGCAACCTCATCGACAATGAGACACCCGGCACGGCGGGGCGGGTCCTCGCTGCCGCCGACCGCACCCTCGCCGCCGCCTCGCCCGCGCTGCGACGCCTGCATCAGCGCCGCACCGCTCGTACTTCTGCCTCCCGCAGGGCTGCTGCGGCTGAGTCAACCTCGACTGACGACGCTTGAGGGCAAGAGTCCCAGCGCAGCGCCACTACGGTGACCTCCCGTGACTGCGGTGCTTTTGGACGGCCAGGCGCTGGCCGAACAGATCAAGGACGACCTTCGAATCCGGATTGCCCAGGAGGGCCTGGCGCCGGGGCTCGGCACGATCCTCGTCGGTGACGATCCGGCGTCGCACAGCTATGTGGGCGCCAAGATCCGTGACTGCAGCGAAGTGGGCATTTCCTCGATTCACGAAGAGCTTTCCGCCGACATCACCCAGGCTGAACTGGATGCGGTCATCGAGCGCTTCAACGCCGACCCCGCAGTGCACGCCTACATCGTCCAACTGCCGCTGCCGCGCCAGCTCAACGAGGAAGCGGCACTGCTGGCCATCGACCCCGACAAGGACGCCGACGGCTTGCACCCGGTGAATCTGGGCCGGCTCGTGATGGGCGTGGACGGTCCGCTGCCCTGTACGCCCCGTGGCATCCAGGTCATGCTCGAGCACTACGGCGTGCCGGTGGAGGGTCGTCACGTGGTCGTCGTGGGCCGCGGCCTCACGATCGGCCGCCCGATGGCGCTGCTGATGGCGCTGAAGCGACCGGTCGCCAACGCGGCCGTGACCGTCGTGCACACCGGCGTGGCCGATCTGGGCGCTTACACCCGCCAGGCCGACATCGTCATCGCCGCGGCCGGCGCGCCCGGCTTGGTCACGCCCGACATGGTGAAACCCGGCGCAGCGGTGGTCGGCGGCGGCATCACCCGTGAAGGCCGCAAGATTCTGTCCGACGTGGACGAGTCGGTCGGCGACGTCGCCGGCTGGGTGACCCCCCGCCTCGGCGGCGTGGGCCCGATGACACGCGCCATGCTGCTGGCCAACACCGTCGACGCCGCCGCTGCATCCGGCTGACGCGCGGCCGCATTCAGCCGTCCGAAGTTGCTCGATCGACGCGACGGCAACGCGAGTGCAGTTGCCGCATTGCCGCGCTAGAAACGCCCGCAGCCGGGGCACCTGCCCGGCGCGTCGAACCAGGAGAGAACAGTGAACGATCCCGTACGAGTTGCTGTCACCGGGGCCGCGGGCCAGATCGGCTACAGCCTGCTGTTCCGGATCGCTTCGGGAGCCATGCTCGGCCCAGACCAGCCAGTCGAGCTGCGGATGCTGGAGATTCCCCCGGCTATGGGCGCGCTCGAGGGCGTGATGATGGAGCTCGACGACTGCGCCTTCCCGCTGCTGGCGTCCCGCACCGGTACCTCGGACCCGAACGAGGCGTTCGAAGGTGCCGACTACGCGTTGCTGGTGGGTTCGATGCCGCGCAAGGCGGGCATGGAGCGCAGCGATCTGCTGGAGGCCAACGGCGGCATCTTCACTGTGCAGGGCAAGGCGCTCAGCGACTCGGCCAACCCCAGCGTGCGGGTGCTGGTGGTGGGCAACCCGGCCAACACCAACTGCCTGATCGCCATGCGCAACGCGGCCAACATCGCCGACGGGCAGTTCACGGCCATGACCCGGCTGGACCACAACCGGGCCATTGCGCAGCTGGCCAGCAAGGCCGCCGTGTCCGTGAACGACGTGACCCGCATGACGATCTGGGGCAACCACTCCGCCACCCAGTATCCGGACATCTTCCACGCCGAAGTCGGCGGCCATAACGCGGCGGCGCTGGTGGACGACCAGGCATGGCTGGAAGACGACTTCATCCCCACGGTGCAGCAACGCGGCGCAGCCATCATCACCGCGAGGGGAGCGTCCTCAGCGGCCTCGGCAGCGTCGGCGGCGGTGGATCACATGCGCGACTGGTCCTCGGACACCCCCGGCGGCGACTGGGTGTCGATGGGCATCGGTTCCACCGGCGACTACGGCGCCCCCGAGGGCATCATCACCTCGTATCCCGTCACGGTCTCAGGCGGCCAGTACCACGTCGTGACCGGCCTCGAGCTCGACGACTTCAGCCGCTCCCGCATCGAGGCCTCCTGGGCCGAGCTCGTCGAAGAGCGCGACACCGTAGGAGGTATGGGCCTCCTCGGCTGACCGAGAGGCATGCTTGATGCCAAGCTCAGCACGTTGGCTCGGTACTTCGCTGGCCTCGGATATCAAATCGAAATTACCCTCACCCCTCTCAAGGCGTGACGTCCGAGGCTGGGCTACTCGGCGTCTGCTCCGGGCGGCGAGTCCTGTATCGGGTCGGAGTCGGTGGTGCTGCGCAGGTCGGACCAGATCTGGGCGAGCGCATCGGCGGAGCGGCCGGTGCGCAACTTGTACAGGGGATGCGCGGAGATGCTGTTCCTTGCTGCAACCTGCTGAGCAGCCAAAGCGAAGCTGCGTGGATCGTCGACTAGGCCGGCGAGCTCCCCGGCCATGAGCTCGCGATAGAGCTCTAGTTGTGCGCCGGCATCGGTGGCCAGGCGCTCAGCGAGCTTCTTGACATCTGCGCGCAGCCGATCGTCAAGCAGGTCCAGCAGCACGTCGACCAGACCGCCACCGGCGTCGACAAATTCGACTGCAGTCTCGGGTGAAACCCTCAAGGCCTTGACCAGTGAGGCAGGGTTGCTCATGCCCGCCGCCGTCAGCGCGTCCGCGGCGGCGAGTTCCCAAACCTTGCGACTCGTGAGGTGGAAGCGCGCGGCATGCATCCGTAGGTAGTCGGCGTGCTTCAGCTTGAAGCGCAGTGACGGCTCCCTTCGACCCACCGGGTCGAAGCACACCACGAACCCCTCTGAATCTTGCCCCCGATTTCCCTGCTTCGTCGCAGTGACCGCATCGGCGAACGACAGACGATGCACCTTCGCCATCGGCCCGGGCCAATCGAAGTCGTGACTCGCCAGGTCGCTGAGTGCGAGGTCGGCACCGGTTTCGATGTCGATGGCCGCGACGAGCACGAGGTCGCGCCACTCGCCATAGTCCACGATGATGCGACACGCAGGGCTGATGATCTCGAATAGCGGAGTGATTCCGCGTGGGAACATCGCATCGGAGTACCTCTCGCCGAGGATCCGGTTCGCTTCGGCGCCTTGCGTGGACGTCAGCGACCCGCGGGTGCACAGGCGCGAACTGCCGTCGGGCGCGACATAGCCGATGCCGAGCACCCCGTCGAGCTTCTCGCAGACTCGCATCGCCCAGCGACCCTCCGAGGTGTCGGGGACCGTCGATGCGGCAGGTTCCCCGGGATAGAAGAACTTCGGAAACGGGCGGGCTACAACCCGACCGTCTCCGTCGACGACGAGTCCGCGACAGGTCATCGTGACCTCGGTCCATGCAGCGTCGGCTTGGCACTTCTTCGTGTAGTTCAGAATGCGCAGACTTTCATGACAGCGTTCGCGCACCAGTCCGTCACGAATGGCCGCACGCAGTTCGCGTGCAGGCACCAGGTCGTCGATATGCATGGGCAGGAGTTTCTCGCGGCAGGCGTGCGGGGCCAAAGGGATTTCTGCTGGCGTATCGACCCGTCGGATTCAGGTCAGCTGGACATGGTGAACGGCGATGCCGAGGTTCGGTGCCCGCATGAGCCGACCGTCGGCGGTCAGTAGCGGCGCATCGAGAAGCTCCGCCAGGGCGACGTATAGCGCGTCGTATGCACTGACGTTGTGTCGATGCTTCCACGCGGTGACCACCAGGCGACGGTGGGGGACGCGTCTGATCGGAACAGCCTCAAGGTCCCGAAGCAGAGTCTCGGCACGGCTAGCCGGCACCTTCTCGCTAGCGACATGGCGTCGCAGAATCGACAGGATCTCGGCGTCGAGCATCTCGGGTGCGGCCAACTGACGGTCGTGAATGACGTTTTCGATGCGTCGTCCGCTCGGAGTGCGGAGCAAGTACTCAACCGCCACAGAGGCGTCGACGACGTAGCCGGTCATGTGATGTCGAGTTCTTCGTCTCGTTCGCGTCGTGCTTCCTGGAGCGCCGCGAACGAGTCGAGATCCACATCCAGCGGAGGCCGCTGCTCAAGACGCTCCTGCCATTCGGACCACTCGAGTTCGCGCTCGACAGCCTGAAGCACGACTGCGCTCATCGAACAGCTGCGCTGCTGTGCGCAGCGGCGCAGCCGATCGTGAAGTTCATCAGGCATGTTCCGTACCTGGAGATTCGCCATTGCATGAAATTAGCATGAAACAATCATGCTTTACGCTTGCGTCAAGCTTGACGACTCCGCCTGGAAAGACAATGAAATTCATCGGACAAGTGTGACGCGCCGGACCCCCGCGATCGCGATGGTTTTTCGAGCACGCGATCCGATCGGCGGTTCAGCTTGCCGGGCCGTAGGTGTAGCGGCCTATGGCATTGAGCGTGCGCTGGCGCAGCGAGTTGCAGCTTCCGATGCGGATGATGAGCGGTTCGTTGGCGATCATGGCGAAGGTCAGCACGTCGCCGTTGGCAGCGGTGCTGACGCCGGCGATGGCCGAGCTGTCATTCAGCTGACCTCCCTTGGCGAAGACCGTGTTCGTGGACCCATTCCTGTTGGCGGGAGTTTGCGGGCCGCAGCTCGTAAGCGTCGGGGTTCGCCCTGCGATCGACAGCGAGGTCGCGAAGCGGGAATCGGCGCCCGCCAGCAGCAGCAAGCGCACCGCCGCCTCGCAGCTCATGCGGTTGTGGATCGACAGCCCCGAACCGTCCACCAGCACGATCTCGTCGGCCGTCGTTCCCAAGACATTGGCGAGCGCGGCAGTTGCTGCCGCCACCGAGGCCGCCCGTGACGAGTCGCCGTGGAGCCGACCGATCTGCTTGAGGAGCATCTCCGCCGACGTGTTCTCCGAGTAGCGCAGTATCCGCACGAGCATCTCAGCGACCGTCGGCGAGGTGATGCTGCCCAGATCGGTCGAATCGCCCGCGGCCGGGGCGCTGCCCGAACGTGGTCGCTGGCGGATCAACATGCCGCGTGCTTCGAGCAGGTCGTCGAAGTTCGAAGCTGCTGCCTGGGTTGAATCGGTGCTGCGGGTGTGGCTGAGCCTGCTCACGGCGTAGGGCGAGTAGCCGTCGTTGATGATCAAGCCCGACAAGACGCCCACAAAATTCTGCGACAGGTACGACTGCTTCCAGATCGGCGGCGTCTCCGACGTCGCGCCGGGCGGGTAGTGCGTCGTGTAGCTCTGCTCGCCGTCGGCGAACCATGATCCGTCCCCGACAATCGCACCGTCGATCGTGTCGATGCCGAGTGCGTCGAGTGCCTCCATGACGCTGTCGGCCAGTTCGGTCACATCGGTGTAGGGGCGGGCATCGGCGATGCGATTGATGTACCCGGGCGTGGCCAGCACTGGGTCGCCGCCGCCGATCAGGTATAGGTCGCCCCGCAGCACGCCGTCACTGACGGAGGCGAGCGCGCTGGCATCAGCAACCACTTGTGTAGTGAACGTCGCGTCGGCGCCCAGCTCGCTCAGCGCGGCAGTGACGGTCGCAAGTTTGGCGAGCGACGCCGGCAGCAGCGGTGTGTTGACCCGGTGCTCGAAGACCGGCTCGCCGTTGCGATACAGCGACATGCACATGTCTTCGGTCGCTTCGCTGGACCGCAGCGCGGCCGAGAATTCGTTTGCTAGCCGCTGCTGCCAGGCAGGGGCGCTGTCTTCGGGCTCGTCGTCGGTGTCGTCGGGCTCGTCGGAGTCGTCGCCTGCTGCGAGCGCTGACGCAACGGCGCCCACCTCGGTTGCGGTTTCCCAGCGATCAGCGCCGTAGACGCGGGTCATGTCGCGGCCCGCCAGCTTGACGTCGGACACTGCTGCGGGGCCGCCGACCACGTAGCCGCCAGCCGCCGCTGTGGCGAGTCTGCGGAGCTGGTTCCGCGGAAACGGTTCGTCGCGGCCCCCGGCGAGAACGATGCAGCTTTTTTCCGCCAGTACGCCGACGAGCGTCACCGCCGAGTAGATGTCGGACTGTGCGTCGGCGTCCGACGCGACG
The DNA here is from genome assembly GCA_965231925.1 of Acidimicrobiales bacterium. Lineage (GTDB taxonomy): Bacteria > Actinomycetota > Acidimicrobiia > Acidimicrobiales > Poriferisodalaceae > Poriferisodalis. Next base: position 4,272,802 of record OZ246894.1, on the reverse strand, counting down.
ATCACCGGCACGGCGTCGGTGCAGTCGCCGAGCACCTCGGGCGGCGGCAGCACTGGCGCCACAGCGGACGATGACGTCTGCGCGCCCGCTGGACGCGGAAACGGCACGCCAAGTGCGGCCAGCAGCACGACTACTGCTGCGACTGCCGCGCCGCGTTGATGACGTCTGCGCGCCCGCTGGACGCGGAAACGGCACGCCAAGTGCGGCCCGTTGACCGAGTCTTGGCGCGTTCATCTCATTCTGCCCTCGTCGCTCGTGCCCGTTGGTCTGATGGTTCCGGCCGTCAGTGGTTCCGGCTGTGTTCGGTGGTTCCGCCACTTGTCAGTGCCGGCTGTGTTTGCTGGTTCCGCCACTTGTCAGTGCCGGCTGTATTCAATGGTTTCGCCACTAGTGGCGAAACTGCCTCTCGCCGGTGAACAGCATGGCGAGGCCGAGATCGTTGGCGCGGGCAATGACGTCGTTGTCTCGCAAGGCGCCACCGGGTTGCACCACTACGGCCACGCCGGCTTCAGCGGCGGCTTCCACGCCGTCACCGAAGGGGTAGAACGCATCACTGGCGCAGGCACCACCCGCCGCCCGCCCGTCGGCCTTCGCAGCGGCGAGTTGGCCCGATTCGACACGGTTCTGCTGGCCCGCGCCGATGCCCCACGCCGTGCGGTCACGCGCGAGCACGATTGCATTCGACGTCACGTGCCCGCAGACCCGCCACGCGAAGCGGGCATCGGCCAGCTCACTCGCCGTCGGCTTGCGCTGGGTGACCACCTGCCAGTCTTCGGGCGCCGAAGCAAACGCATGCGGCGACTGCACCAGCCAGCCGCCGTTGATCTGCCGCAGTGAAATGCCGGCTTCGTCAGGCCGGGGCGCCTCCAGCACCCGGGTGTTGCGCCGCTTCGCCTCGATGCGCTCCACGACGCCGTCCTCGTAGCCGGGCGCGATGATCAGGTCGGCCTGCGCCGCCGTCTCGATGCGCTCGACCGTGTCGAGATCGACGATCTGGTTGAACGCCACGATCCCGCCGAACGCCGAGCGGGCGTCGCAGTCGTAGGCCCGCTGGTACACGTCGGCAAGATCGCCGCCCGCAGCCGCACCGCACGGGTTCGCGTGCTTCACGATCACGACCGCTGTCGAACCCTCGGCGTCGCCGAGATCGTGCACGATCCGCCACGCCGCATCGGCGTCGAAGAAGTTCAGATAGCTCAGCGCCAGCCCACCGTGCTGGTAAGCGTGATCCCACCAAGTCAGCTCGCCGACCGGCCGGTAGCGAGCGCCGAGATGGTGCGGGTTCTCGCCGTAGCGACACTCGTCCACCCGTTCGAGCGCCAGGTGCACCGTCGGCGGCAGGGGAGCGGGCTCGTCAGATTTGCTGGCCCCCGGCGCGGGCTCGACGTCGCCATTGACCGGCTCGTCAAGCCAGCTCACGATCGCCGCGTCGTACGCCGCGGTATGGGCGAACGCCGCACGCGCCAGCCGTCGGCGCGTCGCAGCGCTCAGTGCGCCCGAGTCAGCCAGCTCGACCAGCACCGGCTCGTAGTCGGCCGGGTCCACCACCACGCCGACGCCGCCGTCATCGTCGCCGTGATTCTTCGCAGCGGCCCGTACCATCGCCGGCCCGCCGATGTCGATCAGCTCGGGACCCGGATCAGACCGGAACGGATACAGGTTGCACACCACCAAGTCGATGGCCGCAATGTCGTGCTCCGACAATGACGCCAAGTGAGCGGGCTTTGACCGATCCGCCAGGATTCCGCCGTGGATGCGGGGATGCAGCGTCTTCACCCGGCCGTCGAGCATTTCGGGGCTGCCGGTCACGTCTTCCACTGCCAGCACCGGCACCCCGGCATCGGCCAGCGCGCCGGCCGTGCCGCCGCTCGACACGATCTCCCACCCGAGGCCCGACAACCGGGTCGCGAAGTCGACCACGCCGGTTTTGTCCCACACCGAGATCAACGCCCTCATCGGGTCTGTCCTTCCTGTCTGCCGTCCGGTTCGAGTTTGCTGCCGTCGTCGCCAGCGCATCGCTCCAGGAACGCCGCAATCGTCGCCGGGTAGAGCTCTCGTTCCACCGCTTTGATGCGCTCGTGCAGGGCGGCCTCGTCGTCGCCGGCGAGCACCGGCACCGCTCGCTGCGCCAACACCGGGCCGGCGTCTACCTCGGGGATAGCGACATGCACGGTGCAACCAGACTCGCTGACTCCTGCATCCAACGCATCACGCACGGCATGCCAGCCCGGGAAAGCCGGCAGCAGCGACGGATGTGTGTTGAGCACCCGTCCCCGGAAGCGCCCGTCGCCCCATGCGAAGAACGACACGTCCAGCACCGTGCCGAAACCGGCCATCGCCACCACGTCGATGCCCTGCCCGGCCAGCACAGCTGCCAGCTCGCAGCTGTAGCCCTTGCGATCGAACCGCCTTGGACCCATTCCGCCATCGGCCCCGGCAGCGCCGCCGGCCTCTCCGACCCCGCCAGCCTGGCTGGCCGTCCAATCGTCTCGCCCGACCAGCACCGTGGATATCGCCGCATCGGCCGCAATCCCCAGCCCACGGCACGGCCGATCGGCACCCACCAAGTCCACGGGCAGGCCGACTCTGAGCATCGCTTCGAGGATCGAACCGGTTCCTGAGACCAGTACCGCCAGGCGCACTCCGCCGAAGCTACGCGCCGCGCCCGGCAACAGCGCGGCCCGCAGGCTGCACTACTCACGCGCCCCAGTAGCCTCGCTGCCATATGCGTCCGCCTGAGGACATGCCTCCTCCCTCGTCCCAACCGCCCGGCGGACCCCAAGGACCGCAAGGCCCCCAAGGACCGCAAGGCCCCCAGGGACCGCGAGGTCCCCGGCAGGTGCCGCGCCGCCCACGCGGACTCACGCGCTTCCGCCTGATCATCGGCATCGCTGTCGCGATTGCTTTGGTTCTGCTGTTCTCCATCCGGGGCCTGGCCGGCTTTTGGACCGACTACCTGTGGTTCGACAGCCTGGGTTACTCCTCGGTGTGGTGGAAGGTGCTGTGGGCCAAGATCGGCCTGGGCCTGCTGTTCACAGCGATCTTCTTCGTCCTGCTGTGGTTGAACTTGTTCATCGCGGAGCGTCTCGCTGCCCGCGCGACACCGGCAGGACCGGCCGAGGACATCGCCGCCCGCTGGCACCAGATGTCCCGCCGCCGCCGTGGCCTCGTGCGCATCGGCGTCTCGCTGATCCTCGCCTTCATGGTCGGCTCCGGCGTTTCAGGCCAGTGGGAATCGTGGCTGTTCTTCATCAACGCCACCGACTTCGGCCTCGCCGACCCGCAGTTCGGCCGCGACGTCGGCTTCTACGTCTTCCGCCTGCCGTTCTTCAACTTCCTGGTCGGCTGGGCGTTCGCCGCCGTGTTGGTGACGTTCATCTTCACCACCGTCTGGCACTACCTGAACGGCGCGATCCGGGTGCAGGCCCCCGCCGGCAGCCGGGTGATGCCGCATGTGAAGGCTCACCTGTCGCTGCTGCTGGGCATCTTGGCGCTCGTCAAGGCGGTCGGCTACTACTTCGACCAGTTCGAGCTGACGCTGTCGACCAGGGGATTCGTGGACGGCGCCACCTATACCGATGTGAACGCGCAGCTGCCGGTGCTGCGGCTGCTCATGGTCATCAGCCTGTTCAGCTTTTTGCTGCTGGTGGTGAACATCTGGCGGCGCGGCTTCACCTACCCGGTGATCGCCGTGGCGCTGTGGGTAGTCATTGCGGGGCTGGCAGGCGCGGCGTACCCGGCCATCGTTCAGCGCTTCCAGGTGGAGCCTTCGGAGTCCACCCGCGAGGCCCCCTACATCGAGCGCAACATCGAGATGACTCGCATCGCGCTCGGTCTCGACGACGTGTCGCTCCGCGAGTTCAACTACGAGCCCGAGCTCACCGCCGAAGACATCGAGCAGAACTTCGACACGGTGCGCAATGTGCGGCTGCTCGACCCCGCCGTCATGCAGGACACCTTCCAGCAGACCCAGGGCATCAAGAGCTTCTACGACTTCCGCGACATCGACGTCGACCGCTACGAGATCGACGGCAAGGTCACCCAGATCGTGCTGGCAGCCCGTGAGCTGCGACCCACCGAACTGCCGACCGACACGTGGGAGACCGAGCACGTCGCCTACACCCACGGCTACGGCGTGGCGGCGGCGCCCGCCAACGGGGTCGACGCCAACGGCCGCCCGGCGTACGCGCTCGGCGATATTCCCAACGTGATCTCGCCCGGCGCGGAGGCGCTCGAGCTGGACGAGCCGGGCCTGTACGTCGGCGAAGACCTGCAGGGCTACGCGATCATCGGCGCCCAACGGGCCGAGGTCGACTTCCAGGACGACGACGACCGCACCGAGACGACCCGCTACGACGGCGAAGACGGCGTGGGCATCGGCGGCTTCTTCCGGCGCCTGGCGTTCGCCGTGCGTTTCGCCGAGCCGAACCTGCTGGTGTCGGGCGAGATCCAGGGTGAGAGCCGGATCCTCTACAACCGCGACATCTCTCAGCGAGTGGAGCTGCTGGCTCCGTTCCTGTCCTACGACAACGATCCCTATCCCGTCGTGCTCGACGGGAAGGTCAAGTGGGTGCTCGACGCCTTCACCACCACCACGCAATTCCCCTATGCGCAGCGCACCAATTCGCGGGCGTCGACGGTGGGAAGCGACCTGCGCCAGCCGTTCAACTATGTGCGCAACTCGGTGAAGGCCGTGGTGGACGCGCACGACGGCACGGTCACGTTTTATGTGGTCGACGATGACGATCCGATCGTGCAGTCCTACATCAAGCAGTTCCCGGCGCTGTTCTCCGATGAGGCGCCGCCGGTCGAGCTCCAGGAGCACTTCCGTTATCCCGAGGATCTGTTCCGAGCGCAGACCGAGGCGTGGGGCCGCTACCGCCTGGACAACCCTTCGGAGTTCTACGACGCGGCTGGTGCGTGGGCCGTGGCGCAGGACCCGGGCGATTCGATCGGCCAGACCACGGTCGAGACGGTGCGCGACGAGACGACCGGGCAGGTGATCGCCACGGTCGAGGCCAGGATCTCGCCGCAGTACTTATTGTTCCGATTGCCGGGCGACGACGCTCCGTCGTTCGTGATCTTCCGGCCGTTCGTGCCCTTCTCCGAGGACGACTCCAGAAAGAACCTCGAAGGCTTCATGGTGGTCCACAACGATCCGGACCGCTACGGCCAGATCGAGGTGTTCGAGATCCGCTCGGATCAGCCGATCGACGGTCCTGCGTTGTTCAACTCGAACATCCAGACCGAGGAGGAGATCTCCGAGCGGCTGACGCTGCTGAACCAGAACGGCTCGGTGGTGCGGCCCGGCAACCTGCTGCTGATCCCGGTGGAGAACTCGCTGCTGTATGTGCGGCCGCTGTTCATTGCGGCGACGGGGCCGACGGCGGTGCCTGAGCTGCAGTTGGTGATTGCTGGCATCGGGTCGAATGTGGCGATCTCCGAGACGTTCGAAGGGGCGCTCGAGAAGGCGATCGGCGGGGCCGAGATCGACATCGGCAACGAGACGATCCGCCGGACAGGCGCAGCGGCTTCGACACCCGACGATGCCGACGACGAGCCGGCTGGCGCTGCGCCCGATGACGAGGCCGACGAGCCCGACCCGGCACCCGAGACCGACACGGTGACCAACCTGCTTGAGCGAGCCTCACGGGCGTTCGACCGGGCCGATGCCGCCCTGCGAGAAGGCGACCTGGCCGCCTACCAAGAGGCCGTCGACGAGGCCGAAGGCCTCATCGCCCGAGCCGCCCGAATCCTCGAACAAGCCGCCACCGGCTAAACGCCCGCACCTCTCAGCGGGCCAGCCCTGGGGATGCCGACACGTCCAGCCGGGCGTGACCTTCGATGGGCCGATAATTCACTGGTATCTGATAGCAAACCGTTGCACCATGTGCCCTCTCGCGACGCCATCGAGGAGGTGCAGGGCTGGTGCAATTCGACCTGGCCGATCAGTGGGGCCTGACGTTCGCTCTGCTCGATAGCGCGCGGGTGTGGCGCCAGCGAGCGGTGCACGAATTCGTGCTGCGTGACAGCGACCATGTTGATGCTTCAGTCGCATATCAGGTGCACCTCCCACTGGACCTTGTCCGCAGATATCGGCCAGGCGCTGCGGTGGGCGACGAAGTGAGGCTGTTGCTGCCGCTAACCGTTCGCTCGAAGCAATTGCTCCTCAATGTTGACTTCGTAGGAGCCGGAGGTCAGCCAGTCACGTTGTTGCTCCGGCGAGAGATAGCTGAACTTCAGGCCCAGTACTTGGCTTACCTCGATGGACAGTCACTCAGCGAGCAACCGATGGGAGGTGCCTTGTGGGTGGGCATTTCAGCCATGACGACGTTTGCCTGGAAGCGAGAACTGCACCGCGTTGAGTCTCAGGCTCGCAGCAGCGGCCTCCCAACAGCCCTGATGCGAGCGCGGACCCGGGCGTTGGCCGACTATCTGACGAACGAACTCGAAGTTGACGTTGATGGCGCGGATGTAGACAGGTGGACAACGCGCACCAACGATGCGCGCCGCCTGCTCGCCGAAGCTCTCGACGAAGGCGAGGATCCTCATTCATCGTCGGATTGCATCCTGCTCGCAATCCCCTTCATGCCGTCGAAACCAAGGAGCGTCGCGGACATCGACTACTTGGTCGAGGAGTATTGCCAGGCGATCCCAGTCATGAATCCCCGTGCGAGACAGGCGCTAGCGGAATACGGGCGACGTTGGGAAGTTGTCATCGACACGGTCGTTCCCATCGCCAGAGCGTGCACGGTCAAGCTTCTCGAACAGCGGCCTTGGGTGGACGCACCGTCACCCGTCATGACGCAGGAACTCGCGTTCGGCGATGCCGCTACCACTCATATCGAGATTCGGGCGGCAGATCACGGTGTTGTCCTGGACAACCCGTCGGTGACCGATGTGCTCGAACAACATCGCGATCTGGACATCTGCGACGAGATTCGCCCGACGGCGGACACGGTGGCGATCTATGCCTCCGATCCTGACCGTCCATACGTCGCGCGGATCGGAATCCGTGCGCGCGTACGACCCGTTCAGCTTTGGATTCTCATCAGTGTGCTGGCTCTGGTTGTTGGTGCGGTAGGGGTAGCGGCGATCGTGCCCGAAGACGAGTTGCTTGTCGAGAGTCTGGCGTTGCTCACTTTTCCTCTGACTCTCGCGGGTGTCGTGGTGCTCGCGCGGGACGCCACGCCGCTAGCGGAGCGCCTGCTTCGGAGGTGGCGTGTCGGTCTAACGGCAGCGATAGTCGTGCTTTGGGTCCTCACGCTGGTCCGACTGCTGCTGTTCGCGGGATTCTGGTGGACTCAGTCACAGTGATTGTGAGTCAAAGCTACGTCTCTCGTAACAGCGGTCCGCTACTTTGAAGAAGTCAACGGAGGAGTCAACAATGGCGAAGAATGGTGCGCACGGCAGTGGCTACCTCGGCATCATCGCCAAGCGCAGCCAAGTAGGCGAACCCAAGACTGGTGGTTGGGTTCGGCGCGACCCCGACAAAGGTCGCTTCAAGGCCACTAATAAGCGGTCTCGCGGCAGCTTCAAGGACATACCGCGAGAGGTCTGAGGGCATTGCCGCGAATACAGCGCCGAAGTACCCGGTCTCGCTCCAAGCACCGACGCTGGCGGCCCTGTGCGCCAAACACCATCTGGCCAGGCGAGTGAGTACATGCGCGATCTGATGCAACGTGAGGCAGATCGGCAACGACTTCGCGAACTGTTGCTCGATGGTGCCCAAGGGCCGGTGGTCGTCCGCGCAGACGAGAAGTACTTCGCATCGCTGCGGGACCGAGTTCGCGGCGACGCCGGCCCTCCGGCGAGGTCAGGCCCCCCGAGCGACTAGCCGAACGCCGGCGTCGAGAGCGTCAGCGATCCGCTGCAGGGTTCGTGCCGTCGGGCTCGTCGAACCGCGTTCAATGCGGCTGATGTCAGATTGGTTCACACCGCAACGCTCAGCCAATTGGGTCGGCGTCAGGCCGTGCTTTTCGCGTAGCTCGACAACCTGCATGGCGATGCTGTACGCCTGCGCGAGCGCCTCGCGGTTCGCGATCGCGTCTGGATCAAGGCGTGAGCGGCGCTCGGTCACAACTTCGTCGTAGGTGCGTGACATCGGCGACGACCTCCCACCCACCAGTATGGCTAATTGCACATAGACCACGCGCGCGGAATCTCGTGGCCTTGCTCGATTCGAGAGGCCGCTGGTAGTGTTGTCGCTCTCGCCGCGGGGTGGAGCAGTCTGGAAGCTCGTCGGGCTCATAACCCGAAGGTCGCAGGTTCAAATCCTGCCCCCGCCACCAACCAGCAGGCCCCGTGAGCCCAGCTCCGGGGCTTGCTTCGCGCCGGTCAGCCCTCGCGTCGCACGCCCTTGAACAGGCCGCCGGTTCTCTTCATCGCCATGAAGCGGCCCGAGGAGGGGGCCGAACCGACGCAGCACGTAGACGAGCTGCTTGACGAGATCGACGCCGATCGATCCGGCATCTTCTGGGGCCGGGTTCGACCGCCCTCAGTGGCTCTCGGGGCGCTGGGGCACGAGCCGGACGGGTCGATCGCTTCTTGTGTTTCGCGTCGGGCTGGCAAGCGCTCGCTCGAGATCGGCGAACAAGTCGAGGACTTCGGTTGTTTCGAAGACCCGGTACCGCTGCCGGCCGACGTTGCGCTGACGGAGCACCCCGGCCTCGGCAAGGGTGTTCACTGCATCGGTGGTCCGCGCCTTGGACCGTCCGATCAGCTTGCTGGCCGACTCCACGGTGACGATCGGCGCGCCCGGCAGGACGCCCAGTAGCAAGTCGGTGCTCGAGTTCGCTCGGACGCGGCCGAGCTTTGAACGCCAGGCCGCAGTGATTTCGTCGATGTCGTCGCTGTAGGCGTCGGCGTCTTGGCAGGCTCGGCTGGTGGCGGTGGCGAACATGCGAAGCCATTGGACCGCAGCGGCGGACCGCTCGGCGCTGTCGGGTTCGCTGAGGTGGCGGAACGTCATCAATCCGTTGACGTAGTCATCGGACCACGTTGCGAGCACGAGGCTGACCGGGGGCACGAAGGTGGGGGCGAGGCCCCGGCGTCGGAGCACGACGTGGATCAGCGCTCGGCCGGTGCGACCGTTGCCGTCGGCGAAGGGGTGGAGGGTCTCGAACTGAGCATGGGCGATGGAGGCTTGGACGAGGGGGGAGTGCTCGTCGCCGTTGACGTAGTCGAGCAGGTCGGCCAACAGGTCCGGGAGGTACTCGTGCGGCGGCGGGACGAACGCCGCGCTACATGGGTTGAACGAGTTCCCGCCGATCCAGTTCTGTTCCTGTCGGACGACGCCGCCGAGTTCAGGGGTGGGCGAGTTGTCCATCAACGTGCGATGAACCGACAGCAGGTCGTCAAGCTCGAAGGGGTCCGCGCTGGTGGCGAGTTCGACCGCCGATTCCATCGCTGCGATGTTGCCGATCACCTCGACCGCCACGCGATCATTGGCGTCACCGCCGAGCGCGATCGCAGCCTCGGCTCGAGCGAGGCGACGGGCAGCGGCCTCGAGGCCTTCGATCTTGGACGATCCGACTGACTCGGCGCGCAGCAAGAACCGTGTCAGACCCTCGAGGCTCACATGATTCGTGCCAGCGTCATTCAGTGCTCGAACCGCTGCTTCGGCGTCGGCGACGTCGGCAGCGACGTCGGCGGGGATCGACAGGTCCCAGTCGGCGAGTGGATCGGCGAGGTATGCGTCGTAGTCGCAGCCGCGTCGATCTCGTCGACTCATCCCCTGGAAGTTCGCGTCCCAGCGCTTTCGCAAGTGTGATGCCATGAGTCCTCTAAGTATCGGTTACGAGATAACCGTAACTTAAATATTGTCGAGATCAACGGACCCTTGGAGCAGGCGGGCGCTGCTGCCGGAGGCCTCGGCGTTTCAGAATCGCGCCCGTTTCAGGAGCGGTGAAACATCCCCGATCCCAGAACACTTCTCACGGGTCTTCTAACGGACGGTCCGTCAGAGGCCGTTATCCACAGGCACGAGCCGCGAAGCGACCTCGTGGCCGCTCATCTCGCGGAGCCGGCGGTGCAGGACCGCGTTGAGTTCGGAGTAGGCGTGGCGAAGGGTGTCGGTGATGGTGTCGGCGTTACTCATCTTCAGGAGAAGGTATAGAGGACCTGAGGATTGTCGACGAGGATACGGTTGCGCACGGCTTCGTCGGGGGCGTACGCGGCGACAAGGTGCGAGGATCAGAGCCGTGAAGATCGCACTTGTGGGGGCCGGGGCATTCGGCCGCAAGCACCTTGACGGGCTCAAGAACGTCGATGACGTCGAAGTCGTCTCGGTGATCGACCCTGTCGCCGACGCAGCGGCGGTCGCTGCGGAGTATCGAATCGCCCATCATGGAACCGATCTGGCTGAGGCGCTGGCGATCGATGAGGTGGACGCCGTGATTCTCGCCACGCCGACGCCGGTGCACGCCGCGCAGGCGATCCAGTGCATGGACGCGGGCAAGCACGTCGAGGTTGAGATCCCGTTGGCCGACTCACTCGCTGATGCGCAGGCCGTGTTGGCCAATCAGGAGCAGGCGGGCCTGGTTGCGATGGTCGGCCACACCCGACGGTTCAACCCGTCGCATCAGTGGGTTCACAACAAGATCACGGCGGGCGAGTTCAGCATCCAGCAGATGGACGTGCAGACATTTTTCTTCCGGCGCACCAACACCAACGCGCTGGGTGAGCCTCGGACGTGGACCGACCACCTGCTCTGGCACCATGCCGCGCACACCGTCGACCTGTTCGAATATCAGGCCGGCGAGCCGATCGTCGCGGCCAATGTGCTCGAAGGTCCGCACCATCGCGACCTCGGCATCGCGATGGACATGTCGATCCAGATGAAGACCGCTAGCGGCGCGATCCTCTCGCTCTCGCTCTCGCTCTCGTTCAACAACGACGGTCCGCTCGGCACGTTCTTCCGTTACATCGGCGACACCGGCACCTACATCGCCCGCTACGACGATCTGGTCGATGGCCGAGAGGAACCGATCGACGTCTCGCAGGTCGATGTCTCGATGAACGGCATCGAGCTGCAGGACCGCGAGTTCATCGCGGCGATCCGCGACGGCCGGGAACCCAACAGCTCGGTCCGGCAGGTCATGAGCTGTTATGAGTGGCTGCACAAGCTCGAACGCCAGCTTCGGGGCTGAGTCGCGGTGCCCAATGTGCTGCTGATCACGAGTGATCAGCACAATCCGTTCGTCACCGGCTACGCGGGCGATCCGCTGGCCCGCACGCCCAACCTCGACGCGCACCGCCGCATGATGGGCATCGACGCCGAACTGCACTCGATACTCGACCCCGAAGCGACCGATCTCCGAATCCGTGCCGGCCAGGCGGAGCAACTTGCCGCAGCCGAGCCCCCTCCTGCCAGTGGGGCACCGAAGCGCACGGCGTACGGCACGCTGGCGCAGGGATGGTCGGTTCCCTCGCCCGCGATCATGGCGATCGTCGACCCCGACGGACCCTGACGCGGCGCTGGGAGCGGTCAGTCCTTGGTCAGTTGATCGGCCGGACGACCGGCCGGTCTGTAGTGCGGACCCTTCGATGTCACACCGCTCTCGTACGTTTGTTCTTGTGCAGAGCGGCAGCGGATCCGGATCGCAGGAAAGGGGCCTCGACACTTCGGTGCGTGTGGAAGCGGTGGATGTGTCGGGGCTGTGCGACGGCGGGCTGCGTGCGCGGTTGTGCGAGATGGGCCGTGCCGAGTCCCGTTTGGCGGCGATGAAAGCTGATGTGCTGGCCGAGCTCGCCCGCCGCCGGGGCAACGCCGATGCCGAGCACACGGCCAAAGAGGCGTTGTCGGTGTCTGGGCGCGCGGCGCGCAGCGACGTGAAGGCCGCGGTCGCGCTGGGCGAGCTGGAGCTGACCCGCGAGGGCCTCGCTGCGGGGTCGCTCCCTGCGGGGCACGCCCGGCTGATTGCGCGAGCCGCCGGTGACGCCCCGATCGACGAAGCGTTCCTGGCTGCACGCGCCCGACAAGAGGGCTATGACGAGTTCCGTCGCACGGTCGCACGCCATGTGGCCGATGCGAGCCGCGACGACGGCGCGTCGCTGCTTGAACAGCAACGGCAGCAGCGTTGCGCGCGGGTGTTCACCAGCCGCGACAACAACATGGTGGTCATCAACGGCCAGTTCGACCCGGTCACCGGCGCCCGGCTGGCCTCGGTGATCGCCGCCACCGAACGGCGCCTCTACCACGACGAAGACCCTGCGAACCGGCCCACGCCGGCTCAGCGCACCGCCGACGCCATAGCCAAGCTCGTCTGCGAACCCGATATGCAGCGACCCGCAGGCGTCTCGCTGGTGATGGTGGCCGACTACGACATGGTCAACCACCAGCTCGCCAACACGCGCCTGGCCGACGGCACCCCGTTTCCCATCGGGGAGATCGCCAAGATTGCGGTCGACGCCGGCGTGCTGCCCGCAATCTTCCAAGACGCCACCGGCGACCTGCGCATGGGGCGCAGCCGGCGCACCGCCACCGAACTGCAACGCTGCGCATTGGCGTTGCGCGATCAAGGCTGCATCGGGTGCGGCACCCACCCCGACCACTGCCGATCACACCACATCGACCAATGGCGACACGACGGCCCGACCGACTACGCCAACCTCGTGTTGGTCTGCCACGACTGCCACCACAACAAGATTCACCAACAAGGCTTCACCGTCGAGCCCCACCCCACGCGCCCCGGCCGATTCGGGCTCGAACCCCCCGCCGAGCCGCTCGACGGCACGAGTGACCAAACCGAGCCCCGAGCACCACCGCACTGAGCACCCCGCGGCCCCTCCCGGCACCGACAACCTTCTCCGCCTCCGCAACGCCTCCTGCTGCGCGAGAGAGGGGTGCCTCCCCCTGTTGACCGGCCAGCGAGTACACCTTTGCGAAGCGATGATCCGACTAGGCCTTTGCGGCTGAGCCCGGAGGGATTTCGCTGGAATTATTCTGGGGAACGTATGGCTGCCGGCTCGGCGCACAGTTGCTGAGCGCGCTTGGCCGGAGGGGGACTGTTGACGCTTCTCGCCAACCTCGACGGTGTGCCCTTGTGGTGGGTTCTGTCGATTCTTGGTTTGGCGGCCGGGTTCTATTGCCTGCCGTCAATCGTGGCGCTGTCGCGGAGGCATCCCAGAGTCGGCGACATCGTTGTACTGAACATTCTCACCGGGTGGACAGTTGTCGGTTGGCTGATTGCGTTCGTTTGGTCCTCATGGTCCTCCATCGACCCGAACGAGCGGCGACAGCACCGCGACGCATGGTCTCGCGGTCGAGTCTTCTAGTTGTCGCCTCGCATGCGATCTATTCGCTAACGCTCTGAGGCGTCGGGAGTGATGCGTGCGACTGCGATCGTGATGTTGTCCTGGAGTCCGGCGAACCGGGCGGTGTCCATCAGCGTGTCCGCCGCATCCGCGGCAGTGGCGCGTCGATCTGCTGGCAGCGCGAAGCCGAGGCTGTTGTCATCGGGATCGTCGCTGAACCAACCCCGGCCATGAGCGTCCAGAATCGGGGGGAACAATCCATCCGTGGCCGGCACGACCAGCAGGCCACCGCCTTCGATCCAGCGATCCACGCGCTCCTCGGGCACAACGTCACCGAGATGATCCACGTCACTGGGCGGCAGGTCGAAGATGTCCTGGCCGGCGCGGGACATGCCGATGCAGCGGCTGATGAACCCGAATGGGTCATTGTGCGGGGTGCTGTGCCAACCCGGCCCGTCGCCGAGGGGAACCAAGAATCCCATCGAGTCGCCGACCCACGACAGCAGCAACCCGCCCTCGGGCGTCCATGAGGCGACGACCAGAGTGGTGAGTGCGATTGCCGACGACAGCCCCTCGTTGTGGGAGCGCATCTCTGGGTGCAGCGCCCACGCCGCAGCATTCGCCGCATCGAACGCGGCCGTCATCTCGGCGACGGTGGCGATGCGCTCGGGCAGCGCGTCGACGGCCGCCTGCGCGGCTTCGTCGCCGAACGGGTGCCCGCCGAGCCCATCCGCCACAGCGATCACCCACGATCCGTCATCGTTCTCCACAGCGCGGGCGCGGTCCTCCTGGCGGTCTCGGGGCCCGATCTCGGTGCGGGTCGCAATGTCGGTGATCAGGTCAGCGGTCATGTCCAGTGCCCAATTCGAGTGCTGCCGCGACCGTACCGAGGGGATGCGACATCTCAAGAACGCATTTCACGAACCGCCTCGCAAACTCCCGCGGCACTCGTCGTCGGAAGCATCTTCGTGTCCCTCGTCACCGGTCATCTCTTGCTGGCGCGATGGTGGCTGCTCGTGCCGTATTCCGCAGGGGCGCTGCAGGCACTCTTCTGGTACTGGCTGCTGGTGATTCCCAAGGGAACGTGCTGAATGGCGGAACTCAGCGGTGCTCTTCAACCTCGGGCGAAGCTGAGTAGTAGGCCTTGGCGGTCCTCCTCGGACAACGGGGTGTGCCCATCGTGCTGGGGGAAGCGCCAGTCGCTCATCGGCTCGGGGCGGTGCTCCACAGTCCGCGCCGTTCGGCGAGCTCGGCGGCGAGTTCTTCGATCTGCTCCGCGAGGTCTGTCTCTGTGGGCTGCTGGTCCTCCAGTCGGGAGTGATGGGTGACGCGGCGCATTCGCTCGGTTGCTTGCCTTCTCGCTTGGTCCTTGACCATGGCGTCGAGGCTGGCGCGGGGCACCAGCGCATAGACGAGCTCGCAGTCGAGTGCGTGGGCAGCTCGCATCAGCGTGTCGAGCTTGATGGTCATGTCCTGCTCGCCGCGCTCGATAGCGGTCACTCGCTGCTGGCTGATTCCCATGCGGTGCGCCAGGTCGGCGCTCGACATGCCGAGGGCGTCGCGCAGCGCCCGGATCCAGCCCTTGTTCGGCCGCGCCAGATCAGGCACGCGCGACAGGAGCGCGTCGAGACGGCTGCGGGCAACGGCTCGTTGGCTCTTCATGATTGTCCTCGCAGTCCCAGACTTGGAACTGGTCCTTCCACAACACATATATAGCAAGATGCATTTGCCAACAATCTATTTATTGTAGAAAAATGCAGAATCGACAACCTATATCTTGTGCGACGATCAGGATCTCGATGATCCCCTCTCCTACGATGGATCCCATGGACGTCGCCTACGCCGAGGACAAGTTCGCCGAGCTGCTACTGCATGTCTCGTCTCGGTTGCAGGGCGACCGCGCTGGAGGGGCTACGAAGCTCAACAAGGTGCTGTTCTTCGTGGAGTTCACGCACCTGCGGCGACATCACCGTGTGGTCTCGGGTTGCCAGTTCCAGAAACTCCCTCATGGCCCCGCTCCGCATCAGCTGCTGCCGGTCCGCCGGCGGCTGATCGACTCCGATGCGGCCGAGTTGATTGAGGAGAATTTCCTCGGTCGCCCTCAGCATCGGTTGGTGCCCAAGCGCGCAGCGGACCTGACGTGGTTCACCGCAGAAGAGAAGCAGACAATCGACGACGTGCTCGACCAGCTTGAGAGGATGACCGGTACTCAGGTCAGCGAGCTGTCTCACCAGGAGCCGGGCTGGCGACTGACCGAGATCGGCGAAACGATCCCGTTCTCGACAGCGTTCCTCGACTTCCCTCAGGCTGCGACCCCAACCAGTAAGCGGTTGTCTAAGTCGGTTGCGGAGCGATACGGGGTTCGCGACCGCCAGTTGATGTTCGAGGTTCGTGTCGGGGCTGCTGGCTGCCCCTGCGGCAGTCGGGTCAGCGTCGCCGAAGAGTGCAGACGCCGCTATCGATCTCGACAGCGAAGCGCTCGATCATGTCCATGCCGACAAGCACGTCGAAGCCTTCGGGCCGGCTCGGAATCTGCCAGAACGTGCCAAAGCCGCCTCCGAAGCCTGGCCCGCTTCCGGTGCTGTCGAAGCGCAGTCCCATCCAGAGTCGATACGTGGGAGTGCTGACTGCCGTGTCGCCGAGCGTCGTGACCCGCCTGTAGCTGTCGGGAGAGAGAGGCGCCGCCGCTGCAAGCCGCTCAATCACTCTCGCCGAAACGCCCGACTCCTGCGTACCGGTGTCGATAAGACCCGTGAATGCGCCGCCCTCGCCGGGCACTGCAGTAGCTAGTTCGATCTCGGTGACGATCTGTCTCCGCTGGATCTCGATGATCCGCTCGCTCACACCGTTTCACCGAGGATGAGTGTGCTCACGTACACCGGCTCTGCACCGATCTCCTGGAAGGAAAACTCGCCCCTGCGGTATCTCTCCATGCCGGCCGCGAACGCGGACTCACTGTCGTTGTAGATGCCGACGACTTCCTCGTCGTGCATGAGCGCGACCTTGCCGTTGTGCTCGGGCTCGAGTTCGGCTCGATGGCGCGCTTCGTACGCCTCAAAGTTCTTGAGTGCCTGAGTGACCATGGAATGTCTCCGCGTCTGTCAGGGGTTGACTGCCGCCCTGTGGAATGCGTGCGAATGTATTTCCAAAGGTAGGCGCGTATCTCTCGATTTTTTGCGACCCCTCGATTCCGGAAGAAGAGGGGGTCGCGCGGGTCATTCGGGGCGGCTGAGACAATCGCGGTGTGAGGTTTACGCCTGCTGAACATCTTGGGGCAGCCTGGCGTTCGCTGTCCGCGACGAGCCGCGACGGCGGGCAGATGTGGGTGGTGACGGTCTCCCGGTCGTTCGGCGTTGCGCCTGCGGAGCTGTGGGATGCGCTCACCGTGCCGGAGCGGATCCAGATCTGGCTCGGTCCGACGAGCGGGGACTTCCGGGTCGGCGGCCGGTTCGACATCGAAGGCAACGCCAGCGGCGACATCGTTGCCTGCGACAAGCCACGGCTGATCAGCGTGACCTGGGAGATTGACGGCGACATCAGCTGGGTGGACGCAACCCTGGCCCCGTCCGGCGACCGCACCGACCTCACGCTCCACCACACCGCCGCGATCCCGCCTGAGTGGTGGGAGCAGTACGGCGCCGGCGCAACTGGCATCGGGTGGGAGCTGGCGCTGCTCGGGATCGCCGAGCACCTTGCAGCACCGGATGCAGCGCCGCTCGATCCGGCCGATCCCGCCGTCGGGGGACTGTTCAACGAGTTCATGGCCGGCAGCAGCGTCGCCTGGGCCGAGGCGGAAACCGCCGCCGGAGGCGACCCCGACCAATCGCGAGCCGCGGCGGCGCGCACCCTCGCCTTCTACACCGGAACCGACAGCCCCGACGACAACGCCTAGCCGGCGCGCCGCTGCTCCAGCAGTGCCCGGGCGGCGCTGTCGTGCCTGATCGACCTGGTTGAGCGGCGCCATTGTTCGACGAGTTTCTGCGACTCATCCACGATGCCGTCGGCAAGACCCGCTGAGCGCGCGACATTACGGAAGGACATCAAGCGAACGCTCCGTTTTCGTCCAATGTGCGGAAGAGTCGACGCACCTGCATGTAGTCGACCAGCATTCCCTGCGTCCCCGCGCGCAGGGCCGGCCGGCGACTCTATCCCCCGCTGCCGAGGTGCTCGGCGAAGATGGCGTGCGCGGTCGCATACGACCGGGCAGCGCCTTCAGGGTGATACGCGTGGCCGCCCGGGACGGCAAACCCATGGTCGGCGCCCTCGATCACATCCACGCTGCCCTGCTCTCCGAGTTCTGCGACGGCGTCGAGCAGGGGTTGGTTCTGTTCGAGTGACGCGAGCTGGTCGGCGGTGCCTTGGCCTACATGCAGGCGGCCAGACATCGTGGGCACCGACAGGTGCGGCGAGTCCGGCTCGGGAGTCACGCAGAACGAGGGATGCAACGCAACGCCGGCGACGAAAACGTCGGGCTGGTCGGCAAGCGCCCTGATCACGGTACGCGCTCCGATGCAGTAGCCGATGCATCCGACATTAACGGTGTCGACCGCCGGCTCGTCTTCAAGGGAGGCGAGCACCGTCGCGATGTCCGAGTTGACCATGTCATCGGTGGTACCCAGCAGCAAGCCCATGAATTCCTGCATCGCAGCCGAATCGGGGCCTTCCGCAAAGAGCGCGGCGATGTCGAATGTCAGCCACCGACCGTTGCGCCAGTACCGGTCGGGCACGGCGACGCAGAAGCCCGCTTCCGCGATGGCATCTGCCGCTTGTTGCGATCCGTCGTCAAATCCTGGGCCGTGATGGAAGAACATCACCAGCGGGAAGGGGCCGTCGCCGTCCGGCTGGGCGAGGTACAGCCCCAATTGCCCGTCACCGGCGTCGAGTTGGCGTCGTTCGGTGTGCATGCAGCCTCCTGGCGATGTGTGCGCGTTCGGACGGTAACCGTTGCACGTCCGACGCTGCGACAGAACCGTCGGAGCCTGCGTCTTCCCTTGGGGTTCGGGCTGCTGGGCTCAGCCGGGGTCGCCGTAGAAGCTGCGGTACCAGGCCCGCGTCACAATGCGCGCCACCGTTTCGACGTCCACTGGTGCTGTGTTGAGCGCTGCGTGGGCGAATGTCGTGTAGGCGGTCTGTTCGACCAGGGAGGCCATCGCCCGGGCCACCGTGGTCGGATCGAACCCGTCGAGCTGGATGCGGTCGTCGTGCTCCACCGCGTGCACGAACCGGGCGACGTGGCGCTCGCGCATGGTCCACCAGATCGTGGTGAAGCGTTCCTCCACTGTCGTCGCCTCGATGAAGGCCCGCATCACGCCGCTGTTGTCGTGGTAGAGCTGCAGGTATCCGAGGTTCGCCTCGAACAGCGCCGTGTGAGGGTCCTCGGCGATCGGCGTCGACGATCGGCTCCGCTCGAAGAGCTCCTCGTGGAGGTCTCGGATGACGCTTCGGAACAGGTCCTCCTTGTTCTCGAAGTACCGGTACAGGCCGCCGAGGGAGAGCCCGGCCTGATCGGCCACATCGCTCATGCGGGCATCGACGTAGCCGTCCCTGGTGAAGACCTTCGACGCCGCGTCGAGGATCGTCTGTCGGGTTCGCAGGCCCTTGGGCGTCGTTGGTTCAGTGGCCATGTGCGCTGGCGTCGCCGGAAGGCATCTGTTCGGTGTGGTGCACCTGGTTGGTTCCCGCTTGTCTGTTCGCTTGCAGGATCATCTCGGGCCCGGACGCCCGCAAATTTCGATCCTACATCGGTGCCAGCGGGTCGCTGAATAAACAAAAGCGATGTCAGTCTTGTGATCAATTCCGCAGCCTGCAATACTGCTTCGGCCGAGCAAGATCGGGAGTAGTGAACAGCAGTGGTCGATGACGCCGCGGAGCGCTACCGGCTCGCTGGATGGTGGACCGGTCGTTCGCTGGTTGACCGCTTCGAGTCTCACGTCGCCTCGGGGCCCGATGAACTCGCGCTGGTCAGCGACGGCAGCACCCTGACCCGATCCGAAGTGTGGCGCGCAGCCGCGGAGGCCGCCGATGTCATCCGCACCGCCGTCGGCACCCGCAGGCGGGTGATACTGATCCACCTGCCGAACTGCCCGGCCTGGGTGGTGATGTTCTTGGCCGTGCTGAGGGCGGGCCACGTTCCCGCCACGCCCCCGGTCACTACGGCCGAGGCCCACCTGCGCCACATCCTTCGCCTGATCCAGCCGGCCATGGTCATCAGCGCCGGCCCGCACCGGCAGGCGCCGCCCGATGAGGCGATCCGGCGCGCCGCCGACGGGGTCTCCACCCAGCTCGCAGTGACAGCGGCCCACGAAGCCCTGCTGGTCGTGCACGGCCCGACGGTCTCCCAAGCCCGGACCGCCGACGTGCCCGCCGACACTGCGCATCTCATGTTCACCTCGAGCACCACGGGCCCTCCCAAGGCGGTCAGCCACAGCGAGGACACGCTGGCGGCGCTCAACCTGCAGTTCGCCGAGCGCTTCGGGCTCGACCACCGCACGCCCGTGTTCATGCCGTCCCCGCTGGGCCACAGCGTCGGTGCGATTCACGGCGCCCGCCTGTCACTGCTGGTTGGAGCGCCGCTCATCCTCCAAGACGAATGGGACGCCGCCGGCGCCCTCGACCTGGTGGCTCGTCACCGTGCCGATTTCACGGCGGCCGCAACCCCGTTCCTGCTGGATCTGGTCAATGCCGAATGGCGTGGCTGCGAGCCCAAGCTGGCGTCGATGCGGAGCTTCCTGTGCGGCGGCGCCCAGGTGCCGCCGGCGCTCATCCGCCGCTGCAGGACCGAGCTGCCGAATACGTTCGTCACACCCCTGTGGGGCATGACCGAGGGCGGTCTCACCACCTGTGTAGCGGGCTCGACTGCGGCGCAGATCGAGAACACGGTGGGGGTGGGCCTGCCTGGGCTCGAGCTGCGCGTCCTCGACGGCGAGGGAGGGCTGCAGGCCACCGGAGACGGCGAGCTGGTCATGCGCGGACCCGGCGTGTTCAACGGCTACTACGGCCAACCCGAGCTGTACGCAGAGCACCTCCTCGACGGCGGGTTCTTCCGCACCGGCGACCTCGCCCGTATCGATGCCGACGGCTGCGTGTCGATCACCGGGCGACACAAGGACCTCATCATCCGCGGGGCCGTGAACATCTCTCCCGTCGAAACCGAGAATGCGATTGTCGCCCATCCCGACGTGGTCGGCGTGGCAGTGATCGGCTGGCCCGACGAGCGACTCGGCGAGCGCATCTGCGCGGTCGTCCAGTCCGGCGTTCCGCTCGAATTCGACGAGGTCGTCGCGTTCTGCGCTGAGCAGGGCCTGCCGCGGCGGTACTGGCCCGAACGGCTGATGCAGGTCGAGGGCTTCCCGCGAACGGCTGCGGGCAAGATCCGCAAGCACCAGCTGCGCGATGAGCTCGTCAGTGCCGCTGCGGTGACCGCCGAAGCGGGAGTCGGCGGCGAAGACTCCGATGGAGGTGCAATCCGATGAGCACGGTCGAGCTGAACGACATCACGGTCCACTACCGGCGACACGGCTCGGGCCCCCCGGTCGTGCTGCTGCACGGGCTGGCCGAGGATCATCGCTCCTGGGACCCGATCGCGGCCCATCTCGACGGCTTCACCGTCTATGCCGTCGACCTTCGCGGACACGGCAGGACGACTCCCGGGCATGGCGCCGGCACCCTGGCACAGCTGAGCGACGATCTGGCAGGGTTCCTGGCGGCCGAGACCGGCCCTGCGGCTGTCGTCGGCTACTCGCTGGGCGGCACGATCGGACTCAAGGCCGCGACGGTGCCCGAAACCCTGATCGAGCACCTCATCGTGGTGGCCACCTCGTCGGTCGTGGGCAGGGCCGCAGCCGAATTCTTCGAAGGCCGCATCGCACAGATCGAGTCCCGAGACATGGCGGGCTTCGCCGCCGGCCTGCGCGACGACACGGCCCGCCAGATCGTGACCGGAGCCGACATCGACGCCGCGACCTCGCGGCGGGTGGACGCCGTCGGCGATGGCCCCGGCTACATCAACGCGGCCCGGGCCATGATCGGGATCCGCTCCGAGCCGCTGCACCCCCTGCTGGGCCAGATCGGCGTCCCCGTCGATGTCGTCGGAGCATCAGACGATGTCTTCTGCCCGCGTCGGGCATCGGACATGATCGTCGAGGCAGTCGCCGGCAGCCGGTACCACGAGCTGGCTGGCGCCGGTCACCTGATCTCCGTCGACCAGCCCGACGCCTACGGCGAGCTGGTTGCCCAGCTCCTGGCAAAGAGGACACCAGCGTGAAGCACCGCTACGGCATTTCCTTGGGCGTCAGCCCCCGCGAACCGTTGAGTCGCACGGCCGAACTGGCCCGCGCTGTCGAGGACGGCGGTTTCGAGGCGCTGTGGTACATCGACTTCCAGCTCGGCATGAAGGATGTGTACGCGGCGATGAACCTGGCCGCGCTGTCGACTGAGAACGTGCTCATCGGCGCCGGTGTCACCAACCTCGTGACCCGCCACTCGACGGTCACCGCCAATGCCACCGCTGCGCTCGACGAGATCTCCGGCGGCCGTGCCGTGCTCGGGCTCGGCGCCGGCTGGTCGGCCGTGCTCGGCGCCGGCGGCACGCCGTCGAAGCTGGGCGACCTGCGCTCCGGGATCGACGACTTCCGCCGGCTCTTCAGCGGCGAGCCGTGCGAGGTCGACGGCACCCAGGTTCGCCTGGCCACCGCACAACGTCAGGTACCCGTCTACCTCGCTGTCTCGCAGCCCGCCATGCTGCGGCTCGCCGGCGAGGCGTGCGACGGGGCCGTGCTCATGGGCGCGGCCGACCCCGAGTTCTGCGCGTGGCAGCTCGACTACATCAACGAGGGGCTCACCGCCGCCGGGCGCGACCGCAGCGAGCTGACCATCGATCTCTTCGTCACCATGTCGGTCGGTGACGACGAGGCCAGCGCCCTCGACGACGTGCGGGCATGGGCCACCAGCCAGGCCGCCACCTTCCATCCATGGAAGCGCATGCCACCCGCATGGGAGCGATTCCGCCCCGAATTCGCACGCGCTGCAGGCGAGTACGGCCTCGTCGATCACCTCTCGCTGCAGGCAGAGCACAAGCACACCGTGTCTGACGAATTCGTCAAGTCGGTGGCGCTGGCGGGCGACCTCGACACGTGCGTCCAGCGGCTGCGTGAGCTCTGGAGCCTCGACATCGACCGGATCACGTTCGCGCTGCTCTCGGGCGGGCGCGAAGAACGTCTCGCCCAACTGTCCGACACCGTCATCGGTGCGGTCGAAGCAGAGGGAGGAAGCTGATGGCCAACGACTCGCGGGTCGCACTGGTGACCGCCGCCGCCGGCGTCGGCATCGGAGCGGCGGTGGCCAGGCGGCTCGCCGGCGACGGGCTCGACGTGGTGGTCACCGATGCCCATGAGCGCCGCTGCACCGAATTCGCCGACGCTCTGGCCTCCGAGGTCGGGCGTGAGGTGAGCGCGCATCACCTCGACGTGACCGACCACGAACAGGTGGAGGCTGTCGTATCTGAAGTCGTTGCCGGCAAGGGCCGGCTCGACGTGCTGGTCAACAACGCGGGCTGGTCGAAGATCGAGCCGGTCGCCGAGATGTCGGTCGAGACGTGGCAGCGCTGCCTCGATGTCGATCTGACCGGCACGTTCGTGTGCATGCGCCATGCGCTGCCGGCGATGATCGCCGCGGGCGGCGGCTCGATCATCAACATCTCGTCGATCGCGGCCTGGGAGATGTCGACCGAGCACGGCGCCGCCTATTCCGCCGCCAAGGCCGGCGTGCTCGCTCTCACCCGGGTGGCTGCCGCCGAGAACGGCGAGCACGGGGTGCGGGTCAATGCGGTAGCGCCCGGCCTGATCTACAACGACTTCCTGCGCCGGATCTACCCCCAGGATTTCTTCGACAGCTACCTGTCCGACAAGGCGTTCCTCGGCCGTATCGGCCAGCCCGACGACGTCGCTTCGATGGTCTCATTCCTGGCGTCGGATGAGGCGAGCTATGTGACCGGCGAGGTGTTCACCGTCTCTGGAGGCGTGTCGGCTCGTGGATGACGATCCCCTGTGGTGGTCGACCCGGCGCCTCGTCGGCGCCTACCGCAGCGGCTCGCTGTCACCGGCGGAGGTTTGCGAGCTGGCTCTGACGCGGATCGCCGAGGTGAACCCGACGCTGCACGCCTACGTTCTCCCGACCCCTGAGTTGGCGCGCCGCCAGGCCGCCGAGGCCGAGGCGGCGTACCGCAACGGCACCGCCGGCCCGCTGGCCGGCGTGCCGGTCTCGATCAAGGACGCGTTCCACATCGAGGGTCACGTCACCACGCTCGGCTCGGTTGCCCACGCCGACGACGTCGCCGACCACGATTCGGGGGCTGTGCGCCGCCTGCGCCGCGCCGGAGCGGTGTTCGTCGGCAAGACCAACGTCCCGGAGTTCTGCCAGTCGGCCACGACCGACAACCTGCTCGGCCCCGACACCGCAAATCCCTTCGACCCTCGCCGCACAGCCGGCGGGTCGAGCGGCGGCGCGGCGGCCGCGGTGGCTTCGGGCACCTGCACCGTGGGCCTCGGGTCCGACGGCGGCGGCTCCATCCGCATCCCCGCAGCGTTCTGCGGCCTCGTGGGATTCAAGCCGACCTTCGGGACCATCGACGACGACGGGGGGTTCCGCGCCTTCAGCCCGTTCATCTCTGCGGGGCCGCTCGCTCGTTGTGTCGCCGATGCCTACTCCCTGCACTCGGTGCTGGCCGGCGCGGTCACCCAGAACCAAGATCGCATGAGCCCGCATCGCCCGGCTGGTTTGGCCCGGCACCGGATCGCCTGGTGTGCCAAGCCCGAGGGACGCCCGGTCGAGGTCAACGTCGCCGAAGCAGTGATTGCCGCAGTGGCGGAGCTCGGGGCCCGCGGCCACGAGGTGACCCCTGTCGAACTGGACTTCGGTGGCTGGGAGGAGATCTTCAGTCCGATCGTGCTCGCCGAGGAAGGCGAGCGCCGCGACCACCTGCTGGGTGGCCCACACGAGCTGACCTGGTATCACCGGCGGTCCTTGGAGGCGGCGCAGCAGCTCGATCCCGCAGTTCTGGCGGCGGCCCATTCAGCCCTGGCGCAGTACCGCGAGCGGGTGGATCGCTACTTCGGCGACTGCGACGTGATCGCCACTCCGGCCACCGCCACCACCGCGTTCGAGCTGGGATGCCGCCCGGCAATGATCGCCGAACAGCCGGTGGGCCGGCTGTGGGGTGCGTTCCCGTTCGCCGTGCCGTTCAACGTCACCGGGCATCCCGCGGTGGTGCTGCCCGTCGGCTTCGCCGATGGACTGCCGGTCGCGATCCAGCTTGTCGGTCGACACGGAGGCGATGCCGAGTTGCTGTCGCTTGCTGAGGAATTGGAAGCCTTACTCGATGTGCGACCCTTCGACCGATTGGCCGCCCGCCGTTCGGCCCCATGAGCAGCGTCGGGCGCTCGAGCAGGCCTCCTCAGGCGACGTTGGGCCGTGAGTCGATCTCGTCGAGCGTGGATTCGGCAACCAGGTAGTCCGCGGCGGCAGCTTCGAGCCTGCTGAACCAGGCCTGTTCGACGGCGATGCCGTACCGGTAGGCGTTGGCGCGGGCGTGGTCGATCTGCGTCTGGCGTGCCGATGCTGCGGGGTCGTCGATGAGGCACAGCTCGATGGCGCTCACCGTCGTGTCGGCCCGCGCATCAGCGTCAGCGCCGGTGGATGCCACGCCCCGCTCCAAGCTCTGCTGCAAGGTGGCGGCGATCGCGGCCAGCGGCACCGGCGGCTCGAACGTCACCGATGCGGTGCCGCGATCGCGTGCCGCAAGTTCGGCAGCGGCGAGTGCGTCGGGCGCGGTCACCCACGCCGATGTCGGAAGGGCCGTTGTCTCAAGCGCCTCGCAGAAGGCGCGCACGGCGCCGCTGTGATGGATCTCGGCGAACGTGACGTTGTGGGCGATCCGCTCGGCCATGCCGGCGTCGCATCCCGCGACGCTGCTGGCGCGATAGACGAGATCGTGGATCTCTCGCGGCGCAACGGTGACCGATGTGCTCATGTCACCGGCTCGCCGGCGGGGTTCATCGTCGTCATCGGAAGATCTGTCCGAACAGGCGCAGCCAGTTGCCGCCGAGGATGGCGTCGCGTTCGGCGGGCGAGAACCCCGCTTCGTCGATGCCCTCAGCGAGCGAGCTGAAGTCGCCGGGCCCGCGGAACCACGCGGGCCACTCGGGGAAGTCGGGGATCGCTCCGGCATCGGTGGGGCGGTCCCAGCGGCCGCTGCGCATCCAGCCCAACCCGTCGGCTTGCCAGCCGAGCACCGCATCGGTGCCGATCGCCACGTGCTCGGGACCGACTTGGTCGGCCAGGCGGGCGATCATGGCGCAGTACTCCTGCCGGGAGACACCGGCTCCGCCCATGAACAGCGGGTAGAGCGTGCATCCGATCACCCCGCCGCTGGCCGCCACCGCGTCGAGCACCTCGTCGGGCTTGTTGCGGGGCGAGTCGCAGAACCACAGTGGGTTCCCGTGGGTGACGGCCACCGGCTGCGCTGACGCGTGAACGGCATCGAGGCTGGTCCGGTTGCCGACATGTGACAGGTCGACCAGCACCCCGGCGTCGTTGAGCGCGGCCACCATGCGGTGCCCCGCGCGGGTGAGCCCGCCGTCGCTGGGCTCCCAGCAGCTCGACCCCAGATGGTTGGCGATGTTGTAGGTGAGCTGCACGACGCGCACGCCGACGTCAGCGAAGATCTGCGCCATCTCGGGGTCGTCGCCGAGCATCGAGCTGTTCTGGAAGCCGAGCACCGCGCCGAGCACGTCGTCGGCGACCGCTTGGTGCATCTCGGCCACGTTGGTGACGATTCGCAGCGCGTCGGCGTTGTGCCGGCACAGGTGGCGGAAGTCGCCGATGCGCGTCATCGCTCCGGCGAGGTCCTCCCACGCCCCGACCGTGGCGTGGACGATATTGACACCGCCGGAGCGGACCTCGTCGATGACCGGGCGGGACCAGTGGTTGATTTCGAGCCCGTCGATGATCATTGCGACCTCCCTCGATCGGCGCCGCTGCGGGGCCTGACCGGCAGCACCCAGTTGTCGTCCATCTCATTGCCCTCACTGGCGAGGCGCGGGGCGCCGCCGAACAGCGTGACCCGCAGCCAGTCGGTCGACTTGGGCTTGAAGTTGTCCATGCCGTAGGCAGCGAGCTGGAACCGCTGCAGCATCAGCGGCAAGTAGCGCTCGGAGCAGGCGTTGTCGCGCGGTTCGCCGTAGATGCGGTCGCTCGCCCCGAGCCGCTCGGCTGCGAGGCGGTGTTGGGGATGGTCGTCGAGGACACGTTGGATCGGCGTCGTGTCGTCGTAGCCGTCGAGCGCAGCACTTAGCCGCCACAGCCGCAGTGCCACGTCGATGGGCACATCGCGGTGCGAGGGGTCGAGCTGGTCCCGCCGTGTGCGGCGTGGCTCCTCGGTGTTGTCGCTGATGACCCACCACCACATCTGCGCTGAGGTGTCGTCGAGGTCGAGTTCGTCGAGCCAGGCGAAACGCCCCGACAGCAGGGCTCGCACCTGGCCGACCGTCAGGGCGGGATCCAGCGAGCTGTGCTGCGAGACGGTGAGCAGTTCGTCGATCAGGTCGTCGTCGGCATCGTGCAGCTCGATCAGCAGCGACACGACCAGTTCGGTGGTCTCCGGATCGCAGCGTTCCGCCCAGCGATACAGGGCATCGAAGGGCAGGGATTCGTTGCGGCAGCTCTCGAAGGCATCGCGGATCCGCTCGACGGCTGCGGCCACCTCGACGGCGTTGAGGAACGGCCGGCAGTCGTCGTCGGTCCCGTTGACGAAGTGCAGGTGCGCCCGTTCGATCCACTCCCCGACGAGAGCGAGCCGGTCCGGGGTGCCCCGCAGCGATCGAACGTCGGCCAGTGCCAGCTCCCGCACCGCAACCCACGCGTGCAGCACCCGGGGATGCTTGAACGCGAAGGGCACCAGCCCCAGTCCGGTGGCGTTGCCCAGCCCGAAGTACCGGCTCCACTCGGCGTCGAAGGTCACCGCAGCGCTCGGGTCGCCAGCCCGTGCGCAGTGCTCGACCAAGTCGTAGCCCAGCTCTCGGAACATCCATGCGCACAGCATCTGGGCCCGATAGGGCACCCGCAGCGGATGGTCGCTGGGGTATCCCTCGAACGAGCGCATCCCGTACTTGCCGTTGGCGTAGAAAGCGGTGCTCCGCAAGATGTAGCCGGCATCGGCCACCTGCGCCGGGTCGGGCTGGCGGCCTGCGGCGAGGGAATCGACGAGATAGTCGAAGAAGCGAACGCTGCGATTGCCACGCGTGAGCACGAGGACACGCGCATCGAATCGGCCCGCCTCTTGGCGGGGCACCTCGCGGCGGAGCAGGCGTGCGAAATCGCCGGTTGGCTCGCCGGCGACCAGCGCGCCGGTGACTTCCCACCGCTCGGCGATGACCCGGTCGGTGTGCTCGGTCTCGTCGATCGTCGTGGTGTACGCGACGAAGCTGAGCCGGCAGTCTCCGGCGTCGACCTGGTACACCGCCTCGCCGTGACCGCGGTCATCGATGTCGAATCGCACGCGCCGGGCCTTCCAGCCCTCGCGCGCAGCTCGGCGCAGCATGGTTCGGCTGAAGCTGTAGCGAGTCAGGCGAGCCGCGCCCATCATCGCCGGCTGCATCACCACCTGCGGCGCACGCAAGCGGGTCTGTCGCGCAGACAGCTCCGCCGCCAGCAGGTCCTCAGACACCGACAGCTTTCACCTGAGCATTCTCACGCATGACCCTTGGAGCGGTCGGGCGAAGAGGAAGAAGACTTCGCCCCACAGCTCCGCGGGTCGCGTGGTCGACCTCGCCGGCGATCAGCTCGCGGCGGCCAGTGCGGCCTCGATCCACGGATCGATCACGTCACGATTGGCGGCGATCCAGTCAGCGGCTGCGGCGGCGATCTGCTCGTCAGAGTTGGCGCCCGAGTCGATGGCGACGGCCTGCACGGCAACCGCCAGCGGATCGAGCTCGAAGCTCTCGAGCAGCGACGCCGCCGCCGGGTTGGCGTTCAGGAAGTCGATGTTGGCGGCCACCACGATGTCCGACGGCGTGAACATCGTCGTGCAGGGATCGTTGGTGCATGCGTCGCCGACTGCGGAAACACCGTCTTGGCCATCGAGGGTCTGTTCGGGCTCGATGGCGAGCCACACCACGTCCCGTCCCGGCACGAGCTTGCCGACGAAGGCCGTCGGCGTCCACACGTACTGCAGCACCGGTCCGCCCTCGGCGAAGCTTGCCTGGGACTCCGCGAACAGCGCCGAGTGAGTAGCCGACACTTGCGCGATGCGGTCATCCCAGCCGTTCTTGGCAAGGGTGTCGTTGATGACCTTCTGGCAGCCCCAGCCGTCGTCGCATCCGTTGATGTCAGCCTTGCCGTCGCCGTCGCTGTCGAAGTGAGCGACTGCTTCAGGGTTGTCGAGCAGTTCCCCGAGCGTCGCGAAGCCGAACTGCTCGACGCTGGGAATGTCGACGAGCAGGCCTTGGAGCGCGCCCGAAGCCATCATCGTGCCCACGTAACGGGCCTTGTCGGCGAAGGTCCCCCCGTCGGGGCTCTCGCCCTCGAGCAAGGGGGTGTGGTTGAAGGGCCACGCAGAACCCCACAAGTCGTAGTCACCCTGGGCGACGGCCGGGTAGAACGTCGCCGGCGTGATTTCCTCCGGATCGCTCACTTCGTAGCCGAGCTCGGTGAGGAGCTGCTGGATGACGAAGTTCTGGAAGTAGGTCTCGATCCAATTGCCCCGCGCCATCGTCACGGTCACGCCCTCGCCGGGCAGTGCCGCGGGTGCGGTCGCGGCAGGCTCGGTCGCCGCCGGCGCGGCGGCTTCGGTGGTCGGTGCCGCGGTGTCGGATGTGGAGTCGTCACCTCCGCAGGCGGCGGCGATCAGGCCGAACGCCATGAGAACTGCAATGAGCAGTCGTCCCCGATAGGTGTGCATAGACATTCCCCCTGGTGATGGTCGCCTGGATGCGAATCGCCCCAGAGACAAGTGTTGCTTCAGGTGCGAGCAAGCTTGGGCCGCGACAGCGCTTGTCGCCCGAGCGCTGAATGCCCTAGCGAGTCGCATGCGTACGGAAAGCTGACGCCAGCGACAATACACCGCTGCACAGGCCACGCGCGAACAGGCGATCCTTCCCGGTGTCGCACCGCATCACCGGCGATCTCCCGCGCTTGCCCCTCATCTTTGTGCGAGCGGCCCGTGCGCCCGATCACATCAGGGAGGCGAACAACAGCGGGACACAAGCGGAGCGACAACGGCGAGGCTCACCTGCGGGCGCATTCGCTACGGCGCAGTGCTGGCGCGCCAGCCGCGGGCCGCGAGTATCAGCCCGCCGATAACGGTGAGGAATGCGCTTGCCCCGGGCCCGAGCGCCGGCGTTGCAAGTCGGACGAACGAAGCGATCCACGCAACTCCGACTGCGGCGACCGCGCACCCTGTCCCGAACGCGACGAGGCCGCCGAATCGCTGCGATGACCCGCGCCGCACGAGTCGAGCCAGCGCCGCCACGGTGCCGATCAACGTGAGCGCCAGCACGATGTAGCCGATCTGCGGCCCGGCTGCATCGAAGCCGCGGACCGTGACGCGCCGGGTCTGCGACAGGGCTTCGGCCAGCAGTTCGGCCGCCAGGCCGCCTTGGTCGACGCCTTCGGCCTCGGCTGCCATCTCGGCGGCGATCTGGGCTGCGTCGCTGCGCTGGTCCAGCAGCCACGATCCCGACGCTCCCGCGAACGCCAGGAACAGTGTCAGCAGCGCGATGCTGATCGCTTCCTTGATGCCCACACGAGCCACGCCGACCTCGCAGTGCCCCCGCAGCGCAGCGACGGCGCCGCCAGCCAGCACGACCAGCGCGCCGCCGAGCGCCAGCCACGCGCCGGTGCCGTGGCTGTAGTTCTCGCTGCGTGGGGCGACGCTCAGGTACGCCACGATCAGCGACGCCAGCACCAGGCCGCCGGCGAAGAAAGCGCCGGCGCTGGCGATGAACTTGGCCCGGCTCTGCGGATTCCACAGTGCGGCAGCGCCCCCGACAGCGACGGTGAGGCCGACGAGGACGAGCAGGATTCCGAACCACGAGCCGCCGGTGGCGTCGAGCCCGCTGTGCGCCCCGGGGAGGTCGTTGTCGTCAAATCGGGCCCAGGCCGACAGCAGGCCGGCGTTGTTTCCCCAGGTGAGCAGCGCCGAGAATGCACAGACGAGGCCGCCGCCCAGGGCTGCGATTGCGCCCAGGCGCCCCGCAGAGCCGAGCGGCGCTGGCGCCGACTCCTCGGCGGGAGGGGGCGTCTCGGCGTCGGGCTCCAGGCCCGGCACCGGGGGCACCACCGGTTCGGAGCGTGTGCTCCATGCGCTGCGCATCCGTGCGAACAGGCTGCGGCGGTCGACGGTGTCGTCGGGCTGGGAGATCCGGTCGAGCAGCACCCCCACGAAGTAGAGGCCGGCGCCGGCCGACGCGCCGACGGGGATGTCGGCCGTGTTGAGCGCGGTGAGGATCGGTTTGCCCAGGCCGCCGCCGGCGATGATCGCCACGATGCCGACCATCGACAGCGACAGCAGCAGGGTCTGGTTGAGTCCGGCCATGATCGCCGGCCGCGCCAAGGGGAGCTGCACCTCGCGCAGCACCCGGCTCTCGGTGGCGCCGAATGCCCGGGCCGCTTCCACCACATCCGCGGGGACTTGGCGGAGCCCCAGGTTGGTCAGGCGGACGATGGGAGGTAGCGCGAACACCAGCGTGGCCAGCACGCCGGGTGTCCGGCGGACGCCGAACAGGAAGATGATCGGCAGCAGGTACACGAACGGGTGGATGACCTGCATGCCGTCGAGGACGGGACGCAACCGGCCCCAGAACGAGTCGACACGGGCCGCCAGGATCCCCAGCGGGATGCCGATCACCGTGCAGATGATCACCGCCACGATGATCATCCCGACCGTTTCCATCGTGAGGTCCCAGTACTCGTTGCCGAGCAGTCCGCAGATCAGCAGGCCGGCAGCGCTGCCGAGCCCCACCAGTGCGTTTCGTGTGGTGAGCCCCAGCAAGAAGAAGAGCAGCAGGACGATCGGCCACGGCAGCCAGGTCTGGAGCAGATTGTCGATGATGAGCCGGAGGAGTTGATCGACGGGCCATTTGACGGCATCGAGGAAACCGGTGATGTGGGTGGTCAGCCAGAAGACGATTTCCTCGATCCAGCGACCGAAGGGGATCTCCCAGGCGTCGAGGGTGCGGTTGTCCCAGAAACTGGTGGCGAGCGTGCCCGAGCTCACCGCTCGACGCCTTGGGTCTTGGCCTGCTCCAGCTGTTCGGAGATGCTCTCGACCCGGCCCAGCTCGGCGAGCACTTCGAGGGGGCGCACCGATCCGATGAGCGCGCCGCCGCCGTCGATCACGGCGACGGGCAGGCCGGTTCCGAAGAGTTGATACACCTTCGCCAGGATCGTGTCGTTGGTGATGGCCGGCACTTCGCGGATGAGCCCGCTGAGGTCGCTGGTGCCGCTGCGTTGCGCTTGTTCGGCGGCGTCGCGGGTCACCACGCCGAGGGGACGGCCGTTTGCGTCGACCACGTGGGCCGCTTCGACGCCGAGGCGGTCGATGGCGCTCAGTGCGTCGGCGACGGTGGCGGTTTCTGGAACTGCCGCGGCATCCTCTCGGACCGTCTCGACTTCCAGCACGCGGCCTTGGTCGACGTCTTGGACGAACTCGGCCACGTAGTCGGTCTCGGGCCGCATCAGGATGTCTTCGGGCGTGCCGATCTGGTGGATCGCGCCGTCTTTCATGATGCAGACCCGCGAGCCCACGCGCAGCGCCTCGTTGAGATCGTGGGTGATGAACAGGATCGTCTTGTGGAGCTGGTCCTGGATCGCCATCAGCTCGTCTTGCATCTGGCGGCGGATGAGCGGATCGAGTGCGCTGAAGGCTTCGTCCATGAGCAGGATGTCGGGGTCGGTGGCCAGTGCGCGGGCCAGCCCCACTCGCTGCTGCATGCCGCCGCTGAGCTGGCGGGGATAGCTCCGCTCGTAACCGCTGAGCCCGACGAGGGCCAGGGCCCGTTCGGCGGCCGCATTGCGACCCTCGACGTCCATGCCTTTCACCTTGAGCCCGAACGCGACGTTGGAGCGGATGTCCTGGTGGGGGAACAGGGCGAAGTGCTGGAAGACCATGCCGGTGCTGTCGCGGCGGAAGGCCTGCAGCTCCTTGGGGTCGAGCGCGGTGACGTCGGTGGTGTCGACGAAGACGGTGCCGGCGGTCGGTTCGTGCAGCCGGTTCACGCAGCGGATCAGGGTTGACTTGCCCGAGCCGGACAGGCCCATCACCACGAAGATCTCGCCTTCGGCGATGTCGATGTTGGCGTCGTTTACGCCCACGACATGGCCGGTGCTCTCCCGGATGACGTCTTTGGAGTAGCCGGCCTGCAGCAGTGTCAGCGCTTCGCCGTCGGGCTCATCACCGAAGATCTTGACGAGGTTCGAGATCTTGACCTTGGTCGCCATGGGTCACCCGCGCCTGGCCGCAGAGCACGTGGAACACCACGGGAGTGGGTCGCCGAGGCTCCTTCCGGAGTTGGCTCGTGCGTCCTGAGCGTTCACGAACGTAACCCTTCAGGGTGCGGGGGCCGGTAACTCAAAACATGATGTCACTTTCGTGTGCGGGCCCCGACCACGGCCTCGCCGCTGTGGCGACGCTGTGGCAACCGTGCGATGGCTAGACCGTCGCCGTGGCTCGCCGCTCCGATGGGCGCGAGGCGGCAGGAACCGTGCGGTGGTGGGGCCGTAACTACCGTGGCGCCATGAGACGGTGCGGGCGGCAGCGACAACGCTCGTCCCGCCGGTGGTTCGGGGCCCGAATCACACTGATCGCCTGCGCGATTGTGCTGCTGACAGCGGGGTGCGTCGAAGCTGCGTGGAATGTCGTCGTGCACGACGACGGGTCGGGCACCTTCGAGTGGCGCTATGGATTCGATGACGATGTCGTCGAGCTCGATGTGGAGGGCGAAGGCGCTGCAATGCCGGCTGCGTGCTTGCAGCTCATCAGGAAGTTCGAAGGCGCCGGACCGGTGCAGCCCCGCATTGCAAGTGTCGAAACCCGCATCCAGAGCCGTCACGCCGACGGCCGCTGCAGCTATGTCGCGACGACCTCATGGTCCTCCGACGAGTCGGAGAAGGTCTTCGCCGCACTCGCCGACAACCGAGGCCCGAAGTTCCGGCGCATCGCCGGCGGTGGCTGGGAATTCGAGCTCGACACGGGTTTCATCGGCGAGTACCTGGAGCTTGGAGGGCCGCCATTCGAGGTTGTCGGCGGGCTGCGGCCGACGTTTACCCTCTCGCTGACGCTGCCCGGCACTGCGTTGCAGCACAACGCGGATTCGAGCGAGGGATCGACGCTGGTTTGGGTCATCGACCTCAGCGAGCCGGACGACATTCCCAAGGTGCTGCACGCAGGGACAACTGGCGATATCAGCAGCACGTTGATCCCTGTGATCGGCGCGGTCCTGTTTGCGATCGTGCTGGCGTTCGCCGCACGTGCCAAGTGGCGCAAGCGCCGGGCCAGGCGGTCTCCCTGAAGCTGGACATCAAACGCACAAGAGGGCAGCCACGAACAGGTTTGGACGGGTCTTCCCCGCTGGCTCAGTGGGCCGACTCGTTCTTCGCCGCGTCGATGTATGCGTCGTTCGTATTCGGCCATTTGCTGCACTTCGTGATCGAGAGCCCCGACCTGCACTCCAACGTCGTCGGCGACAGCGCAGGCGTGTTCTTCCACACGGCGCTGAGCCTGGCGCTGATCGAGTTCGTCGGCTTCGCAGTCGGGCTGGTCGCCGCAGTCCGCCGGATCCGCTAGGCGCTGTGCGGTCGATGTCTTCGTGGGCTCGACGGCGAAGCAATGCTCGACGTTGCCGTGAAGCTGGCAGTCGGTGAAGTCAATCGTCTTGAGAGCGAAATTCAGGCGCTCGATCTGGTCAGGCTGAACCTATGATTGGCATATGGCCGAGGACATCGTGACGGCGGCAGAACTTGAGAAGCTCAGCCCGGCCGAGCGTCACGCGCTGTTCGAAGCGAGCATCATCACGGACGTCGACGGGGCGCCTCCGCAACTCGTTGAACAGGCGCGGTCGCGGGTGCAGCAAAAGATCGCGGAATCTGAGCCGCAGCGAGGGTGACTGCCGGGCGCCGAGAAGTCCGAGCGGCCGTCGAGTTCTTCCAAGACCTCGATCGTCAGCTACCCACTGATCGAGGACCGAACGGCGAGCCATCGGCCCTACTGGGCCACGCCTCGGCCTAAAACAATTTCTCGGTGCCTCGGGTTGTCGGTACGTTTGGACACAATTCAGCGAACGTGAGGCCCATTCGCGGCCCGGGATTCGGAGCCAGATCAGTTCGATGACCGCTCTTGGGCCGCTCTCGGTACGCCTCAACGCCGCATTCGACGGTTCACTGGCTGTGTGATGCAGCCCCCGCTGGATCACAACTCTCCTGAACCAATCGCTGCTGCAGCGCAGCGTGGTGCACTCGGTACCGAATTGCAGTACCGTGTGTGCATTCCTCCCCGCCGTCCCGGCCTCGCCGGGCCTGGCGGGGTTATCTTTTTCTTGCCGCGACCCGCGCAGTGCTGAGCATGTCGGGCACCAGAGTCGTGGTCTTCTTGGACTACCAGAACACTTGGCACACCACCCGGGCGCTGTTCGTGCCGGCAACGTCACCTTCATGGCATGGCCACGTGCATCCGGATCGGCTGGGAGAGCTGTTGTGTCGCCGAGGCGACGCCGTGGACTCTCGCCGCTGGCTCTCAGAAGTCCGGGTGTACCGGGGTCAGCCGGGGCCGCGCAGCTCCGGGCGGTTGCGCTCAGCGTTCGGCCGTCAGACCGCCCGCTGGGCCGGCATCAACGGCGTGAGCGTGCACACTCGCCCTATGCGCTACTGGCCTGACGGCCGCACCAACGACGGCCGGCAGCGGTGGCGCGCCGAGGAGAAGGGCGTCGATGTGCTGCTCGCGCTGCACTTGGCGCTGGGCGCCCGTGACGACCTCTACGACGTGGCCGTCGTGGTGTCCGCCGACACTGATCTGTTGCCTGCCATCGAGGAAGCGGTACGCCTCGGCAAGCGTGTTGAGACTGCTACTTGGTGGGCGCCGCCTCAACCGCAGAGGGCGCTGCGCATCCCCGGTCATTCGTTGTGGAACCACTATCTCGACTCAGAAGACTTCGACGCCGTGCGAGACGACACCGACTACTTGGCCTTGTCCTGAGCGACGCCGGTTAGGACAGGGCGGCGGCCATAGTGCCGAGCTCGATCGGCTCGGAGCGGATGTCTTGGGTGGTGAAGTTCCCGACTCCGCAGCGTGCGTTGCCAGCGGTGCGGGCCTCGCGGATGCTCGGGTATGTGCCGATGAGCTGGCCGTCGTGCAGCACGGCGAACTGCCCGAGGTGGCTTGCTTCGAGTTCAACGCGAATGGCTTCGAAGGCTGCGTAGTTTCTCAGCACGTCGGCTCGTTCCATGGTGGCCTCCGAGACTGCGGCGCTGAACTGCACGGTAGTGACGCCAGTACCTCGGTTTCGAGTTCGGTCAGTCGGGGATCCAGTCTTCGGTTTGGAGGCCGAGTCCGTCGGCGATGCGGTTGGCGTAGGCGTAGTAGCCGACGACTTCGGTGATGTCGAGGATGTCGCGGTCGCTGAAGCCGGCTTGGCGCAGGGCGTCGACGTCGGCGTCGGTGGTGGCGGCGGGGGTCTCGGTGAGCTTGACGGCGTAGCGGAGCATGGCGGTGCGCTTGGGCGACAGTGCGGCGGTGGTCCAGTCGTGCTCGACGTCGGCGACGAGTTCGTCGTTGTGTAGCAGGCGGCGCAGACCGCGCCGGTGGTGGACCACTCAGTAGTGGCAGTCGTTGGTGAGGCTGACGACCAGGGCGATGAGCTCGCGTTCGGCCTTGCGCAGCGTGGCGGTGCCGGCCATGGCCGATTCGTAGAGGCTTTGGTGTGCGGCCATGGAGCGGGGGTTGAGCGAGTGGATGGCCAAGATGTGGTCGACCCGGCCGTAGGTGGGGTCCACGACCCGGGGGTACAGCTCGCCGAGGGGGCCGTCCCAGTCGTCGTCAGGAATGACCTCGATGCGTGCCATGCGCCAGCGTTTCACACGGCAAGGTGAAACTGTGAACCCGCCGGCTGGCAAAGTTCATTGCGCTGCACTATTCCGCGAGCAGGATCCGGGTTGCTTCGGTGCGTGCTGCCCGGAGCGTGATCAACAGCACTTCGCTGGACCCGGCCGGTGCTGGTCCCTCCTCGCCGTTGCACGATTCGAGTTCCCTCAGGTGCTGACGAAGTTTCGTGTTAGTGCGGGAAATGTCGGGCAGCGAATTCACGATGCGTCGGCCGTGCTTCCGGGGCCTGAGTCGTACTCGGGTGTTGCGAGGAATCCTTCATCGGTTGCCCACCGAACAAACTGACCGGGTTCGAACGGAAATCGGTAGTCGGTCATGATCAAGTCGTCCGCGATGTCGCTGACTTCGTCGAGGCTGAGCAGCTCCCGGTGCATCGCATCACACAGCAAGGGGAGTGTTCTCGTGCATGCGATGCCCTCTCGCTTGCCGACCTCGAAGGCCGTGCTGTCGTCGATGACCGCTTCGGCAGGCAACGTGGCGGCGAGGGCCAGTACCTCGGCTTCGCCCCGGTTCTTCCCGCCGGACACGAGCAGTTCGCCGAACATGGCCAGCGCCGCGATTTCGTCGTATGAGCTGAGTGAGTAGTGAGTCACCCACGAAGCGTCGATTGCATCGATGACTTCGGGAAACCGGTGGCTTGTCGATTCCAGTTCGGCGAGGACAGCTGTCGGGGCGAGCGCCCGGCGCTCGCCGACGATCTCCTCAAGAACGCCGAGCCAGCCAGCTTGGGCGAAGTGGCGCAATGGCCCTGTATCAAACACGAGCGCGTCCATCGGCGCCGTGTCAGGAAACGACCGACCAGATGGCTTCCGCAGGACGCGGTTGAGGCTCGGGCAGCTCATCCTCGCCCACAGTTTCGAGCAGCAGCTCGACGCATCGAGCTCGTGAAATCTGCTCGTGCCTGACGAGATCCAACACCGCTTCGGTGTATGCGGACGGCAGCTCGGGGGGCCGCAGCTCTTCAGCGACGACCAGCCCGAGGCTCTCGATGTCAGAGCGCTGTGTGCGTGTCTTGCGCACAAACGCCGCTTCGCCTTCATCGGCGAGATTGGTCTCGATGAGACGCCGTGCCAAGGTCGACATGTCGACCCGGTACTCGCTGGCGATTCGCACGGCGTCGGTCCTCATGTCGGAGCCGCCCCACTCCCGGCGCAGCGCGGACGCTGGAAGCAGCAGAGCACGTGCGAATCGGTCGATGCGCGCCTCCCGAGACGCCCTGCTTGAGCCGGCCGCATCGACCGAATACTCGTCGGCGAACACGTAGTGGCCGATCTCGTGCGCAAGGGTGAGGCGACGCCGGCCCGCAGGGTGGCTTCCGTTGACCACAGCCAACCCGCCCCGAGCCAGCATGATTGAGGCGCCATCGGTGAGCTGGTCGTCGAGCGGAAGAGAAAACGTCAATAGACCCAGGCGGACAGTCTGAGCGCTCAGCCGCTGGGCAGGTTCGAATCCGTCGTAGCCCAACAACTTGCGTGTGCGGTTCGCAGCACCCTCCATGGCGTCGTTGGACTCCGAGAAGGGGATTCGCGGCGAATCCGCCAACTTGAGGTTTCCGATTCGCTGTACGAATTCGATCTCGCGAGCGAGACGTTCAGAGAGCCAGTCGATTTCCGAGACAGTGCCGCTCGTCGACCGGCCCTGTCGGCGTGAAATCACGGACTGCGGCGCGTCCCGGAAGAACCACTCCATCCGCATCGAGAGTGACTCTGCGAGGCTCGCCAGTTCGGTCGCGCTGACTGCTCGCTCGCCTCGCTCGATGGCCTCTACGTCTGCCTCGTCGATGCCGGCATGCTTGGCGCAGGCCGCAGCGCTGACCCCGGACTCGATTCGAGCGGTTTGGATCCTCGCGCCAACCTCAGCCCACCTGGCGAGATCAGTCTGCACAACCATGAGGCTAATGCACCCGCGAATTCTGAGCTTTCAGCGACCGTGGATCGTGCGGTGTCACGTGCTCATCCTAAGCGGAGACCCGCGGTCTGTTTCTCATCGTTATCTCGCGGGGCCTAGATGTACGTCGGCTCTCCGACCTGGATTCAGGCGAACGGTCACTACGGTTCTGGCGTTGGTCTGCAGCGGGGGCGAGTTTCATGGTCGAGGTTGCGTCGCTTGAAGATGTGCCGTTGCGTGAGGTGTGGCCGGACGAGGCCAGAGACTTCACGCCGTGGTTGGCGGCGCATCCGGATCATCTCGGCAATGCCCTCAAGATGGATCTGGAACTAGAAGGAAACGAGGTCGCTGTCGGGCCGTTCTCAGCTGATGTGGTGTTCCGGGATGCGAACACCGGTCATCGTCTCGTCATCGAGAACTTTCTCGAGCCGACCGACCACGATCACCTCGGCAAGCTGATCACCTACGCCACCGGGCGTCGGTGTACATCGTTGACGGAGACTCGATCTTGCCCTTGCTGGAGATCAGCCGTGCCGAGATCGAGGCGTCGTGTGATCTCGAGCAGCGGTGGGAACCCATCGAGAACGCGCGAGCATCACGGATCGCCGTCACCTCGACCCTGTTGACCCTGCTGATCGCGGGAGCTGGCCGCAGTACCGGGCTTGGGCTATCGAAGCCTTGGGCGAACTGCGCCGCGTCTTTGCGGAGCCCATCCGCAATCTGTCGTAGCTGTTGCTGAGGCGGCTGTAGTTGCCGCAGGTGCGCCTGAGCTGGATTGTGCTCAGTGCCCGCTGATCTGGAAGTCCAGGGCGCGGCGGATGTTCTCGAGCCGGGCGAGGTGCTGGTCGATTCGCTCGTTGTCGACTGCGAGTCCGTCGGCCTCGGCGCCCATGCGGCCTCGGGCGATGAGATCGATCATTTCGACGACATCATCACGTGCCTGCGTTTCGCTGATATCTGCGAAGTGGGCCCACTGGTTGCGGGCCAGCACCGAGTCGCGGAGCATGCTGTCGGCGTCGCGGTCAAGCAGAGCCGACGCAGCGTTCCGCTCCGCTTGGAGGATCTTCAGGTGAATGTATGGATCGTCGCGAGACACCGCGTCCCGGAAGCTCTTGAGGATTCCGTGGTGTCGCCGGAGATCGTCGTGCCAATTCGAGCCCCAGTCGGGGCGGAATCTCGGATCGTTGAGCACATACAGCGAGCTGCCGAGCAGTTCGAGCGCCTTGCCGAGTAGGTCGCGGGCACTGTCGTCGGGCGAGTCCGGCCAGTAGGACTTGATGGTGTCCCGCAGCCTTGCGGGCACCAGCTTGCCGCCTTCTCCGATGCCATGCCGAACCGTTTCACACTGCGAGCGGACCCCGAAGACTGGCCCTGCACACAGCGCTGAGCGTGATTGACCGCCCGCGACATTGGCATTGCTATGGCGGTGCCTGCGAGATTCGAACAGTTCACGCTGGCGGGGATCTCAGCGCTGCATCTCGGTGTCGGGTTGACCCATACCTACGGCCACGCGGCCGCAGACGTTCCCATCCCGGCCGCTCAGCAAGTATACATCGCGGTCGTCGTGACGCTCCTGCCGCTTGTCGCAGTGTGACTGGCGTTTTGTCGCAGCATTCGGCTGGGCGCAGCCGCTCAGCGCGGCGCGGTCGGCGCGTCGGACCGCATGCGGTGCGGGTTGGTCGGGGATCCAGTCTTGGGTGCCGTGCTGCGGCGCAGCAATAATGGCGCAGCAATAATGCTGTCGCTGCCCAGCGGCCTCTGGTGGTAGTGATGATGTTCGGCAACTGCGGCAACGGGAGTGGACCCTGAACGGCACGCAAGAATTCGACCTGAGTCAGCCCGTCTATTCGCTGACTGACGCTGCGGCAATCCTTGCTGTCAGCAGGAGCACGCTCGGTTGGTGGCTGGAGGGTGGTGAGCGTCGCGGCCACCACTACGAGCCAGTCATCCGGGTTGAAGCGACCGGCGACACCCGTCTCACTTGGCCGGAGTTTCTCGAGGCAGGGCTGCTGCGCCAGTACCGGCGCAAGCTCCAAGTTCGGCTCCACGAGATTCGCAGCTTTGTCTCTGCCCTCAGGGACGAACTGGGAGTGGCGCACCCGTTGGCGTACGCGGCGCCGTGGGTCGGGGAGGGACGACGGCTGCTCGTCCGTTTTCAGAAACGATGTGAGCTGCGCGGCGAGCTGCATCTCATCGCACTCGTCGATGGCCAGCCGTTGCTGCTTCCACCTGCTGACTCATTTGTGAAGCGGGTGGAATGGGACGACAACCGGCCGGTCGCCTGGCGACCGCATGCCGACGATGCGTCGCCGGTCCGATGCCGGCCAGACCGGCGATTCGGCCGGCCGGCGATCGCGGGCATCAGCACGTCGGCGATTGTCGAGCATCTCGACGGAGGCGAGACTGAAAGCGAAGTGTCCGAGCAGTTCGACCTGACGCTCGAGAACGTCAGGTGGGCTGTCGCCTATGAGACATCGCGTGTTGCCGAGCACGCCGCGTGAAGTCAGCCACTGTTCTTGAGGTTCTGATGACGCAGTGGCGCCGGATCGAGAGGTTGCACGAGTTACCGGGGCCGTTTATCTATCGCGCGAGCCGCAGCAGTCTTCAGGCCATCGAGCTCTCCTGACGGACGACAGGAGACCGTGTGGGCACCAGGTTCGGCGCAGCCGCTAAGCGGTGTTCACCTGGGGCATGATCTCGGAGTCGAGCTGGCGGAGATCTTCCAGTGTTTTCGATACCGGCACATCGCTGAACGGCGGCCACAGGAGGGGCATGGTCATGCCCGCGGCCTTCAGGTCGATCAGGTTCTGTGTGATCTGTTCGGCGGTGCCCGCCAGAAGGTTCGTCAGCTTGCCGTTGGGGGTCTGATCGGTCGGCTCGTCGGTGATCACAAACCAGCACATGCTGGAGATCTCCATGTCGTCGACGCTGTGGGAACCGTCGAGCTTGTCCAGTTCGTCGCCGAAGGCGGTGAGCCACCCGGTCAATTCCTCGGGTGTGTCCTGGATGCCGATCCAGCCGGACAGGTTGTACTGGGCCACTCGCTTGGCGGAGATGGCCGGGTTGCTCAGGCCGCTCATGAAGATCGGCGGATGCGGATCCTGGACCGGCTTGTGGCCGAACCCGCTGGGGTCGAAGTCTGCGAACTCGCCGTGGTACTCGAACAGGTCGTTCGTCCAGATGCCCAGGCAGATCTCGATGGTCTCGCGCACGTGCTTGTGCCGTTTCGGAAAGAGGTGCGCTGCGCTCGCAGCGGCGAACTCTTCGGGCATCCAGCCTGAGCCGACGCCGACGTTGACGCGCCCGTTGGACAGGTGATCGACCGTCGCGATCTCGGCGGCGAACACGCCGGGCGAGCGATATGGCGTG
Organism: Acidimicrobiales bacterium; assembly: GCA_965231925.1. Lineage (GTDB taxonomy): Bacteria > Actinomycetota > Acidimicrobiia > Acidimicrobiales > Poriferisodalaceae > Poriferisodalis. The sequence continues at coordinate 4,231,143 of OZ246894.1, read as the reverse complement.
TCGGTGATGCTCATGCCGATCCGGCACTTCGAGGTTTTCGCGGCGAGCCAGGGAATGAGCGGCCAGCCCTGGAACCACTGGCCGCGGGCCGTGACGGGGAGCTGGGTGGGGAACTGCTCCATCATCCCGAACGGGTACTGGAGCTCGCCGCGGTCGGATGCTTCGGGCACGACGATGCGGTCGAGTGTCCAGATCGAGTCGAAGTCAAGTTCTTCGGCGAGATCGGTGAGGTCTTCGAGCTCGGAGACGGTCACGTGGTCGCGGAAGTTCGGCAGGTACAGCGCCAGCTTCATATCGGCCATGTCAGATTCCCCCTGTTCGTGGGTCAGCACCGAGAGTAGGTGGTGTCGATCACGAGGTCGGCCGCGCTGGCTGCGGTTCCGAGTCGGGCGGTTGTCTGGGCTGCGCGCCAGTCGGGGAACCAGTTCTTGGTTTGAATGGCCGAGGCCGTCGGCGACGGCAAGAGATCTCGACGATGCCCTAGCTGCGGGCGAATCGGACCAAGTCGTCGATGTCCCCGGCGTCGGCGGAGCGCAACGCTGCGATGTAGCGCTCTCGCAGGTCCTCGGTGGAAGTGTCCAGATTGCTGCCCCAGCTGAATGTGTTGCGGCCCAGCTTCACGATGAGCAGATCGGCGCTGATGCGGCTGTGTCTGCCATTGCCGTTGACGAAGGGGTGAATGAAGACGAGGCGATGGTGGAAACGGACGGCGAGTTCGTCCGGTTCGTACGTCTCGTGCTCTGCCCATACGGTGACGTCATCGGTGACATCCCGGACAGCCGCCGAGATGTGCAGCGATTCGATGCCGATGTTGGTATCGGAGGTTCGGTACCGGCCGGCCCAGTCCCAGACGTCGCCGAACATTGCTTTGTGGAGGCCACGCAGGTACTTGTCGTCGAGCAGCGTCGGCAGTCGCGGCTTCGGGCGCAGCAGTGCCTTCGCGATGTTGCGCTGTTCGGCGTCGAAGAGTTCTTGCCGGGTCGCGATGTCCCGCTGGAGCAGGCCGGCTCGGTCTTCGTCAAAAAGCAGTGTGTGCCCGTCCCCGGTCGGGGCGGCGAGGTTGCTCACAGTGAATTGCCCTACTCAGTGCGCCAGAGGTCACGCCGCTGTCGGAATTCAGCTGCGAGGTCGTCGATCTGGGCTTCGAGATCGTCGGGGGTGACCTCTTGGTCCTCGAGGCGTGAGTGGGCCATGACGTTTCGCAAGTGCCTGATTGCGCTCAGTCGGGCTTGAACATTGACCATGCCGTCGAGGCTTGTGCGGGGCACGAGTGCGTAGACGAGGTCGCAATTGAGAGCGTCGGCGACTCTGGTGAGGGTGTCGAGCTTGAGTGTTCGTTCCCGCTCGCCTCGCTCGATGGCGGGGATGCGTGACGGATGCACGCCCATGCGGCGAGCTAGGTCCCCGCTGGTCATTCCCAGTGCGTCGCGCAGTGTTCGGACCCATCCCTGGGAAGGAGGGGCAAGATCGGCGAGGTCGCCGTGCCGACCGAAGCGTTGGTCGAGCCGGCGTCGTGATTGGGCTCGGTTGTCTCGCAGCATGCGTCACCTGCGGAGTTCGGACTTGCATAGGTATCGCTAGACAGTTGAGAACAGTATAGATCTATATCTAGCCGTCAGCAACTCCGATATATAAAGCACATGGACCACGAATGGCATGACCCGACTGCAGAGTGGTTGGCCCATCCGCCACGGATCAGTCGGGGATCCAGTCTTCGGTTTGGAGGCCGAGTCCGTCGGCGATGCGGTTGGCGTAGGCGTAGTAGCCGACGACTTCGGTGATGTCGAGGATGTCGCGGTCGCTGAAGCCGGCCTCGCGCAGGGCGTCGACGTCGGCGTCGCTGGTGGCGGCGGGGGTCTCGGTGAGCTTGACGGCGTAGCGGAGCATGGCGGTGCGCTTGGGCGACAGTGCGGCGGTGGTCCAGTCGTGCTCGACGTCGGCGACGAGTTCGTCGTTGCGGAGCAGGCGGCGCAGACCGCGCCGGTGGTGGACCACTCAGTAGTGGCAGTCGTTGGTGAGGCTGACGACCAGGGCGATGAGCTCGCGTTCGGCCTTGCGCAGCGTGGCGGTGCCGGCCATGGCCGATTCGTAGAGGCCTTGGTGTGCGGCCATGGAGCGGGGGTTGAGCGAGTGGATGGCCAAGATGTGGTCAACCCGGCCATAGGTGGGGTCCACGACCCGGGGGTACAACTCGCCAAGCGAGCCGTCCCAGTCGTCGTCAGAAATGACCTCGATGCGCGCCATGCGCCAGCGTGGCACACGGGCGGCGGAGTAATTGAACCGACTCAAGTGCGATGATGAGAGTCAGCGATCGCCATACACAGCTTCGAGTAGGTCTTTTCGTTTCGCCTGCATTGGCTCGTCAATTCAGGTCGGGCACCCGCAGCTTGGGGCAGACTTCGGGCTCGCAAGCGGGCAGGCGACTGGACTCTTGGAGTTGTTCATTGGCGACGGCGACTGACTATGTGCCTGAGTCGTCGCTTGGGTGGCTGGATCTGGACAGCGCGGCGAGCGAGCGGGTCGGTGAACTTCTGCGGGCGCTTGACGAGCCGGGCACGCTTGATGTTCTTGGTCTCGGCACCGTGCGCGATGCGTTCTCGGGGATGCTCAATCCGGGAACTTCGACCATTCAGACCAGGCTCCGCTACTTCATCTTCGTGCCGTGGATCTGCGCGGGGCTTGAGGCCCAGCGTGTGCCTACAGCCGAATTCCCGCGCCGGCTGCGGGACGACGAGGCACGGCTGATCGACTGTCTCCGTCACCTTGGGCACAACCAAGGGGTCATCGGCTACACCGCCGGTCGGAACCTCCAGCGCATGCCGAGCGATGCCTACTGGGGAGGTCTGTGGACGTGGGGCCTGCGGCGGCTGGACCTCAGCATCTCCGAATACGGTCAGCGCGCCGCTGCACTCGGGAGGCATCAGCCCGATCGCGACGATGACAAAAATGCGACGACGCGGGCGGTTTCGATGTGGGCGGACCTGCCACGCGCTCCGGACGGTTTCCTGAACGAGGAAATCACCTTCGACCTTGGCCCCGGGGAGGCGGAGTTGCTGGTGGACCACATCCGGCGGTGGCATGAGGGCACGCTGCTGGCCTGGTTGTGCGCAACGCCGGAAGCGGCAGCGGGCGTCGGCTTCCCATGGGAGTTGCCAACGCACAACATGCCGAGCCAGCTCGTCGAGATGCTCCGCCAAGCGCGGAACTTCTCCGAGCTGACCGCCGGACCTCAGTACGTCTACAACATGCTGCTGGCGCGCCAGGCTCGAGCAGAGCTGCAATGGGACACGGGCGAGTTGGAAACCAACGAACGCGAGCGCCTCGACGAGTGGACGGAGCAGGTGGCGGCGCGGCTCGACGATGTCCGCTCGTGGGTCGCCGACCTGCCCGCGTTCTGGGCCATGTTGAACGAGCACGGCGTCAGCCTCGGCGCCCAGGATTTCGTGAACGCCATGGTCGAGCGCATCGCGGCCGACCCTGAAGGATTCGCCGAGGACCCAGCGGTCCACCGCAGAATCCACCAGCGCGAACTGCGTCTGAAGTCAAAGCGAGCTCGACTGGCACACCGCTCCGCGCTGGAGAACTGGAACGGTGCAGGCGTCGGCGGGCAGTTCGATTTCCGCTGGGGCATCACGCAGAGCTACATGGCCGACATCGCCGACGCCCAGCGGCGGAACACGTGATGCGCCAGCCCGACAACCCGCCCGTGTGCGCAAGCGCGCCACGGGCGACGGGCGCCTGATGCTGCAGCCCACCAACCGGTTGACGCTCATTGGCGCCATGCGCCCGCCGGCGGGCTTCCGGATCGAATCGGCGATGGCCGTCACGTTCACGCTTGATCTTCGGGCACTGCTTGCGGCACCGGCGGCGTTTGCGCTCACCGGTCCGGACGGCATCGTTGCCGACGGCGAGCAACTGGAGCCAGTCGAGCTGCTGCACGCCCTCCGCTCCCATGCCGGCAAGATCACCGTGTTCAATCAGGCCGGCTTCACCGCTGTGCCGCCGTCCCGCCGGGTGTTCGCCTTCCTGGAAGGGGCAGTGGTTCCGGTCGATGCGCCGCATGGCGGGATCGTGCATCCCAAGGTGTGGGTGCTGCGCTACGAAGCCTGCAATGACGGGCCCGCCGGCGAGGCCCGTCAGCAGCGTTTGCGTGTGCTGGTGGCCAGCCGAAACCTCACCTTCGATGCGAGCTGGGACGCCGTGCTGCGGCTCGATGAGAGCTCGGGTCCCAGCGGTGCCCGGCTCGAGTCGATCGGTGAGCTGTTCGAAGGCCTGCTCGAAGCGGCGGTCGGCGATGTCGCCGACACCCACCGGCAGCGGGTGCATCCGCTCGCAGCAGCGCTGCAGACCGCCACGTTCGCCCTGCCCGAAGGCGTGGACGACCTGCGGGTCCATGTGCTGGGCCTCGACAGCCGGCCTACGCTACCGACGGGTTCGCCGCTGCCGGGCGACGCCGAGCGATCACTGGTTATCTCCCCGTTCGTGAGCGACGGCTTCTTCAACAGCGTGCACCCGCACCCCATCACCGAACTTGTGAGCCTGGACGCATGGCTCGATTCCCTGAAGCCAACCTCCCTTGCCAACGTGGGCACGACGTACACGTTCGACGACGGCAGCCCGATCGAGCTCGCCGCCCCCGATGACCAGTCATCGCCACAGGATCCGGCCCGGCCGCTCGCAGGACTGCACGCCAAGGTCTTCGCGTTCGAAACCGGCGACCGGGCGAGCCTGTTCATGGGTTCAGCGAACGCGACCTACTCGGCCTTCCATTCCAGCGTGGAGGTCCTCGTCGAGCTGACGGGGCCCACTGCGACCCTCGGTATCGATCGGCTCTGCGGCGGTGACGAGGACGAGCCCGGCCTGCGGGAGTGGTTCATTTCGTACCGGCCACCCGACGACGGGCCGTGCCCGTTGCCCGACACATCGACGCTGGACAAGGCGCGCGTTGCCATCGCACGGCTGCAGATCGAAGGGGATGTCGAGGCGAGCGGTGCGGACTGGGCCGTCACATACCGAACAAGCGCGCCGCTGCCGAACCTCGATGGCATGGCCGTGCACTGCTGGCCGCTCTCGTCGGCGGGCAATCGGCGCCCCGTGGCCGGCGGCAGCCCATTGGAGGAGCGCTTCGAGACGAGCCTCGAAGCGATGAGCGGCTTTCTCGCCTTCGAACTCGCTCCCGAGGACGGCCCTGTAGCCGAGTTCGTTGTGCCGGTCCCGCTGCGTGGCGTACCTGAGCATCGAGAACGATTCCTGTTGCGCTCCCTGATCGGCAACGCAGAACGCTTCTTTCGCTATCTGCTGGCACTGCTCGACGAGGACCCGGGCCAGTGGGACCTGCTGGACGCGGTGGAGCGAGCCAGCGCTGACACCTCAGACGACGGTCCCGGCGTGGTCGCCTTGCCGGTCCTGGAGAAGCTGCTGCGGACGATGCGTCGAGACCCGGCGAAGCTGGCCGGGCTTCACCCGCTCGTGTCAGACCTCGCGGCCGACGACGCGCTACCGGCGGGCTTCGCCGAACTGTGGAATGCCATCTTCGACGTGGCGATCGCAGGGACGGCCCAGGGCGACGCCGCGGAAGCACCCGCAGGGGCACCAACCCGATGACTCAAGGCCATGTCGACGTCGAAGCAGTCCTCGGTGACTTGAAGGACTTCCAGCGTCGAACCGCTCGGTGGACGTTCGAGCGCATGTTCGACGAGCACGATCCGGCCTTCCGGTTCCTGGTTGCTGACGAGGTCGGCCTCGGCAAGACCCATGTCGCCAAGGGCGTCATCGCACAGGTCATCGAGCATCTCGGTCGCATTGGCGACACACGCCACGACATCGTCTACGTCTGCTCGAACGCGGCGATCGCCCGCCAGAACCTTCGCAAACTCGTCCCCAAGGGCATCGAACCGCTCGAAGATGTCGGTCGGCTCGCCATGCTCCCGCTCACTGCGCTGAACGAGGGCGACGGCACGCAGCCGGGCATCAATCTCATCGCGATTACGCCCGGCACGTCGCTGAAGTTCGGTCGCAGCACCGGCCAATTCAAGGAGCGCTGCCTGGCATACACATTCCTGCGGGCACATTGGGGCGCCGAGGTCATGACCGCCCCGGCTCGACGGATCTTCTGGGACGGCGTCACGGCGGGTGATCCCGATGGGCGCCTGCGCTCATGGGAGCGCTGGTACCGGCCGAAGATCACAGCGTCGCTTGGTGCCTTCGCCGAAGAGCTGGCGGAGATCGACAAATCACGCCGTCGCCACGGACAGCCGACGCTCCGCACACTCTTCGACCGGCTGGTCGATGGCCTGAAATGGAAGCGGGCGTTTCCCGGCGAGCTGTGGGATGACCGCAGGGTGCTGATCGGCGAGGTCCGCCGCATTCTGGCAATCGTTGGAATCGCGGCCCTTGAACCCGACCTCGTGGTGCTGGACGAGTTCCAGCGGTTCAAGGATCTGCTGCGGCCCGATCCGGACAATTTCGCCGCCGAGCTGGCGCACCGCTTGTTCAACTACACCGACAGCGCCACCGGTCGCCTCACCCGGACGCTGCTGCTGTCGGCCACCCCGTATCGCATGTACACGACGGCCGACGAGATCGACAGCGACCATTACGCGGATTTTCTCGACACGTGCCAGTTCCTGTTCCAGAACGAAGGGCGGGTCGACCGGCTGAGGCAGCACTTCGCCGGTCTCCGGTCTGCGCTCACGTCTGCGGAGTCGCTTCCGAGCGCCGAGGCAATCTGCGCCGACATCAGTTCGGACCTGTGCAAGGTGATGGCGCGCACCGAACGGCTGTCGGCCACGCCGAGCCGCGACGGAATGCTCGCCGAGCGTGAGGTTCACGTGACGGTGGCACCCGATGATCTTCGGGCCTATCTGCGCATCGGCGACCTTGCAGAGACGGTGGCGCATCACGAGCCCACTGAGTACTGGAAGTCGGGTCCGTATCTCGTCAACTTCATGGAGCGGTACAAGCTGAAGGAAGCCGTCCGGCAGGCCGCAACCGAAGGCCGGCTTGCCGACGAAGGGCGGCTCGATCCCGGCCCCGGCCTGCTGAGTTGGGAGGACGTCGAGGCATATCGGCGCATCGATCCCCAGAACGGGCGGCTTCGTTGGCTGCTTGAGGACCTGGAGCGGCACCGGGCGTTCGAGATGTTGTGGGTGCCGCCGTCTCTTCGCTACTACGACACCGGCTCGGTGTACGAATCGAACGAGGCGGACGGCTTCACCAAACGGCTGATCTTCTCTGGCTGGACCGTGGTGCCCAAGGCCGTCTCGTCGCTGGTCAGCCTGGAGGCCGAGCGGCACGCCTTCGCAGGTCGCAACCACAACTACAGCGCCGAGTACGGCCGGCGGGGAGGCCAACGCCTCGACTTCCGTACCAGCGAGCGCACGGCGGGCGAGGTCCGGGCGGGAGAGCCACGACTTGGCAGGCGTGCTGCTGCGATGACGGCGTTCCTGCTCGTGTGGCCCAGTCCGAGCCTCGCCGAATTGGGAGATCCCCGTCGGCTGGCGAGAGGCGGGCGCCGCCATGTCTCGGCGTTGCTCGCCGAGGTAGAGGCGCAAATCGCGGACGCCATCGCGCCGCTGGTTCGGTCCGCGCCCTCAGATGGCGTGGTAGATCGACGCTGGTACTGGGCTGCGCCGTTGTTCCTCGACCAGCAGCGACACCCATCGGCGGTAGAGCTGCTGCTGGCCCTCAACGGCGCCCAGCACTGGGAGGGTGACGAAGTTGGCGGCGGCTTCAGGGCACATCTCACCCAGGCACGTGCGATGGTCAACCACGGCCATCCTGCGCTCGGCCGACCACCCGATGATCTCGCGGAAGTGCTCGCCGAAGTCGCGGTCGGCGGCCCAGCGCAGTGCGCCTTGCGGGCGGTCAGCTCGGCTGTCGGTCTCCCGTTCTCGCACGAGTCGACGATGTCGAACGCTGCATGGATCGCCGAGGCCTTCCGGCGCTTCTTCAACGCACCTGAGATCACCGCCGTCATCGTCCGCGGGAGGCCTGACGGTGCCGATGGCGAGGCCGGTGTTGAGCGGTACTGGCGCGATGTCGTGCGGCACTCAATCGACGGCAACCTCCAGGCCGTCCTCGACGAGCACTTCCATGTCCTTCGAGACTGGCTCGGCCATCTGAACCCGAACGACGACGAACAGCGCATCGCAGCAGCCGACGACATCGGTTACAAGGTCGAAGAGGCGCTGGATCTTCGGACTTCGTTGTTCCGAGTAGACATTCCCCGCCGAGCGGCGAACGGCCGAGAGTTCACTCTGGAGGAACACCGTCTGCGGACAAGGTTCGCAGTGGCCTTCGGCAACCAGACGCTTGACGAGGGCGGTGAGGCCCGGATCGAGGCAGTGTCACGAGCGTTCAATTCCCCGTTCTGGCCCTTCGTGCTCACCTCCACATCGGTCGGGCAAGAAGGCCTCGACTTCCATCTGTGGTGCCACGCAGTCATCCACTGGAACCTGCCGACCAACCCCGTCGACCTCGAGCAACGCGAGGGGCGCGTGCACCGCTACAAGGGTCACGCCGTGCGCCGGAACCTCGCTGCGACCCTGGGTCCGGACCTGCTCACGAACGGCGCGCCACCCGACGGCGACCTGTGGGACGGACTCTTCGATGCTGCGGTACACGAGAGCCAGGGCGCCGACGGAGCGATCGTGCCGTACTGGGTCTTCAACGAGGGCCCGGCGAAGATCCAACGCCACGTGCCCGTGCTGCCGTTCAGCCGCGACGCAGCAGCCGTATCGCAGTTGCGCAAGGCCCTCGCCGCCTACCGCCTCGCATTTGGCCAACCACGCCAAGAAGAGCTGGTCGAGTTCCTCAGTGCCGACCGTACCGACGAAGAGCTGCTGCAGCTAACCGCCCGCCTGAAAATCGACCTCTCCCCGCCAGCCACGGCGGCTGCCACTGTCAGCCGGTCCCAGAGTTCGAGGTCGGGCGTTGGTGACTCCGATTAATTGGCGATAGAGCTCGCTGTTCCTTGTGCTACGACATGACGTAGTTGGTGCCGGTCCGGACGCCGGGAGGCAGGATGCAATTCCAAGGTGCAGTCATCGAGGAGCAGGGCGTCACGTTCGGTATTCTGATCGTGAAACGGCATGTCTTGAACAGCGCGGCAGAGCGCGATGCAGTCCAAGTACAAGCGTCGAGACTGTTCGGTGGCATACCAACGGTGCTGATGGCTCAGGACCATTAGGGTGTACCCGAGTACTACGGGCGGCGCGACATCGTGAACTTCATGGCGAACATCCCGCTCGAGGCCGTCCCTTGGAAGGAATACACGGTCTGAGGGACTGACCTACCTACTTACCCGGGGGTGGTCTTTATCGCTGCAACCTCATGCCGCATCCTGTACTTGGCACACCAGCAGTGAGAAGGGTGTGGCGATTCGGCGGAGTGCTGACAAGGGTCTCTGATTCGCGCCCATGTGACCTGTCCCGGGCGTGGCCGGGCCAGCCCTCCTCGTCGATGCGGGCGGCGCGAACATGTAACACACTTGGTTACACTTTTGGTTATCGCAGACCTTCGCGCCGGTAGCACGCCGCCGTTCCGGAATCCGCCGCTCGTCCTGACCGTGCTGGAGATCCGGTATCCCGAGATTGCGGGCGGCTTGACCGACGACGCCGTCGCGGCGATGAAGGAATCGGTGCGAGACAGCATGCCGATCATGGCATCGCAGATCGAGCAGCAGGTCGGCGTGGCCATTGAGGCGCCGGCCCCGTTGCAGGTCACCCAACGCTCATCGCCAAGGTTCTGCACCCGCGACCAAGCGACGGCGCTGGTTGTGAGGCATGACACGCTGGTCCTCGAGACCACGGCGTATGCGGGCTGGGCCGAACACTTTCGGCCACTGGCGTCGCAGGTGACCGAGGCGTTGGAGCGCATCTGCGCGCCCGATGGCGTCCTGCGGATTGGCTTGCGGTACATCGACGAGATACGGGTGCCGGACATCGGCGGCCAGCCGGAGGACTGGAACGGCTACATCAACCCTCGGCTGCTGGCCGCGGCTGCGGCTGATCTGAGGCCGGCAGGGATGAATCCGACGGCATGGCAAGGCCGCATCCGATACCAGACCGGAGCTTCGTACGCATTGACTGCCCGGTACGGGCCTCAGACGGGCTACGCCGTAGATCCTGAGGGGCCGACCCGGCGCAGGTCGGTGCCCGGGTCCGGGCCGTATTTCCTGCTCGACTCTGATGCGTTCTGGACGAGCGAGCACGAGATTCCCGAGTTCACGGCTCGCGGCATTCTCGAACGCTGTGATCGGATGCATCAAGCAGCGAGCGACTTTTTCAAGATCGCCATCACCGACAAGCTGCGTAGCGAGGTATTCGACCGGGCCACGGATGCCCGGCGCGAGGGGGACAAGACATGAGCGCCGCCAACCGCGCCGATGACGCTCCCACCGGCGCGTCGATCGGCCATGCCCCGCCGCGATGGGAGCGGACTAGGACGATTCAAGACGTCGTGGACGACATCGGCTTCCTGCGCAACCAAAGCGAGTCGTTGGTCAACGACTCTCAGGATCTCCACGAGTCGATCGGCCGCATGCACTCGGACAGCCTCGAGCAAGAACTGCGCTCGATCACCCTGCGCCGCGCCCGAGAACGCTTGCCCGTGCTGCTGGACCGGCTCAGTACCCTGGGCTTCTCTTGGCGGGACATTGCCCGAATTTGTGGGGTCTCAGTGCCAGCTGTCCGCAAGTGGCGTCGGGGGGAGTCGGCGACGGGTGAGAACCGGCAGCGCGTTGCCAGCGCCGTAGCGCTCTGCGAGATTGCCGAAGAGCGCTATCACATCGCAGATGTCGCCGGATGGCTCGAAACGCCGGTGCATCCGGAGGCACCGCTGAGCGGGCTCGACTTGATTGCATCGGAACGTCTTGATCTCGTTTTCAAGCTGGCCCGCGATCAGCCCGGCGACCCCGAGCAGGTTCTGGACGAATTCGAACCAGACTGGCGGGTCCACTACTGCTCTGAAGTAGAGGTGTTCACCGCGGCCGACGGCCTGCCGGGACTTCGGCTCGCCGGCTCTGACGACTAGGCCGACCCAGTTGCCGGACGAAGCGCTTGAGGCTCCGGGCTCGCCCGCTGAGCTGTACCTCGCGTCGTCGCCAGCGGAGGTAGAACGGGCTCGCCCGTTCATGACGGGCGATGTCTTCCGCGGAATCACCATTCCGGGCACGGCGCCGCAAACAGCGCCCGACGGCGAGGGTCTCGCCATCGTGCTGACCCACCCATGCTCAATGCGCGCTGATGGCGTGCGACTGGCGCCGCGGCTTCACATGTCGAGAGTTGTCGCCAGCGAAGAGATCCCATTGAGGAAATGGCGAGACGGACACTTCAAGGTGATGCCCATGCCCGAACTCGCCGGTGAGCATCGCACTGCCCGCTTTGAGGAAATGGGTCTGGTGGAATCGGCGATGTTGCGGCCCGAGTCGCGTGTCACCTGCCTGTCGCCCTACGGCGTTCACCTGCTGCAGCAGCGCTTCATTTGGTACCTGACACGATTCCTAGTACCCACACATCGACTCGCGGACACCACCGCAGCAGTCTTCGAAGAGGCTGAGCTAGAGGAAGAGTGGGTGAGCCGCTCCGCTGAACGCGGTGCTGAGCAGCAAGCGTCTGTCGAGGCATTCCATCATTGGATCCGGTCGTCGGACGATTCTGGGACATCGCGACAGCAGCAACTCGCTGATCCACAGCGCCGTGCGGGCATCCGCCGTGCAATGAGGCTCTATCTCGCCCACGGCTAGCCACCAACGTCGCGGCGACTCTTGGTGTCAAGGGGACCGAATTCCGCCTATGGGTTTGAGCGCTCCGAGCGTCGACAGCGGCTGGATCGCTCGACTCATGTTCGCTCGCCACGAATGCCACCTCGGTCACCGAGGGGACCGATGTCAGCAGCTCGATGCTGCCGCGCTCGGCATCTTCGAGAAGCGATGCCACGACGGGCGCACGTCCGGGCTCGTTGACCAGATAGGCGATGAAGACGTTCGCGTCCAAGTAGGCGCGCCGGGGCTATTGGTCATCTCGCATCCGGCGGACAAGCACCTCGGCCGGTTCGTGCGTCTTGAGCACGCCCCGGGCGGAGCGGTACGCGGTGCTGGAGCCCTCCTCCACGAGGTCAACGCTGGTGATGTCTCGGATCGAGCGCGGCTTGTCGGTCGCAGGGTCGCGCCGCACCGTGCCAGTCACATCGGCAAGGCGGCCCCATATGTCGCGCATCACGGCTTCCATGCCGCTTGTCGGGTAGCACGTCACCGCGTCGTCGTCGACGAGGTCGTGGAGACTGAAGTGCAGGCCACGCCGGTGCGAGAGCATCTCGACGCGACCCCGAACGGTGCCCAGCGACCTGTAGCGGTCGGTCTCGGCACCGGACGGCTCAGCCGATCGGCCCGGCGCGAACTCAACCGCAGCGGAGGTGCACTCGATGGTGACCGGCTGCTCGTCGCCGGCGAGCTTCTGCAGTTTGGTCAGGTGACGGGTCATGGGCAGGGCCGCGTCGGTCACACCTTCGGCCAACGCCCGTCCGGTCTCGACGAGAGACAGGCAGACCCGTGGGACGAGCTCTTCGGAACGATCGTCGTTGGGAACAGCTCGCACCAGCGCCACGGCGCTGCCGTAATCCAAATCGGCCACCACCCAACGAATCCGCGCATCATGGCTCGCCTCTGCGGCGGACAGTGCCGCTGTGAATGCCGTTAGCGCGGCTGACAGCAGATCGACAGTGACTTCGCCTCCGACCCGCAAGCGAACCTCGTCATCACGCATGACGCGGATCGTAACCCGCGTGCTCAGCGTCGCAGTCCGGAGATTTGATACGTGCCTCCTGTCCGGTGTCTTTGCGTTTTACCAGCTTGAGCGGCCAGTCACTACGGTTCTGGCGCTGGTTTGTAGCGGGGGTGTCCTGTGGTTGATGTTGCGTCGCTTGAAGATGTGCCATTGCGGGAGGTGTGGCCGGACGAGGCCAGAGACTTCACGCCGTGGCTGGCGGCGCACCCGGATCATCTCGGCAAGGCGCTCCAGATGGATCTGGAACTGGAAGGAGATGAGGTCGCTGTCGGGCCGTTCTCGGCTGATGTCGTGTACCGGGATGCGAACACCGGTCACCGTCTCGTCGTCGAGAACCTCCTGGAGCCCACCGACCACGACCACCTCGGCAAGCTGATCACCTACGCCGCCGGGCTGGAAGCGCACTGGGGCTGTGCTGGTCGCGAAGTCCTTCCGCCCCGAGCATCGCTCCGCACTGAATTGGCTGAATTCGCTGTCAGGCGAGGGAAGTGGATTCTTCGGGATCGAGGTCCACGCAGTTCGCATCGGCGACTCGCCAGCCGCAGTGCAGTTGAACGTCGTCGTGGAGCCAGACGACTTCTCGCGCAGCGCACGCGCAGCATCCAAGACCGTGTCCGCGTGGAACGCCGGCTATGCCGACTGGTGGGCTGAGTTCCTTCCCGCTTTCCACCAAGCGCACCCTGGTTGGAGCAATGCCCAGACCCCGCAGCCCGTCAACTGGATGAGCTTCCCCACCGGCCGCAGCGGTGTCCGCTATCTGCTCAGCTTCTCCTATCCAACAGGTGCCACGAACTACAGCCTCCGGGCCGAGGTGTACATCGACGACGGAGAGTCGGTCCTGCCCTTGCTGGAGGCCCGCCGTGCTGAGATTGAGGTCTCGTGCGATCTAGCGCTTCGATGGGAGCCCATCGAGAACGCACGAGCATCGCGGGTCGCCGCCTACCTCGACCCAGTCGATCCGGCCGCCCGGGAGAGCTGGCCGCAATATCGGGCTTGGGCCATCGAAACACTCGGCGAACTGCGCCGCGTCTTTGCGGAGCCGATCAGGAACCTGCAGTAGCCGTCAGTTGGTAGCGCGCATCCGCCAATCGAGATGGGTGCCGTGGGCCATCAACCCATCACTCCCCGTACTACCGATCAGCGATCGTAGGAATATGAGCGGCTGGTCAGGGCCTCGGCGGGCCTGTTCGCTCCCACTTGTGGCCGGGCTCTGAGGTGGGCGGGAGGGGCTTGTCCCCCTCTTCAATCGTGACCTGTCGAGGACCATTGATCTGACCCCCACGCGGCCCGCGTTCTTCGTATTCGCCAGGACGTGCAGGCGTTTCACCTGGCTTCTGGAGCTTGCCCACGTCAATTCCTCTCGTAGTCCACCGGTGCTGGAACTGACATCGGTCGGTTCCGAGCAGTCACCGCGGTGTAATTCCACAGATGTAACTCATCCGTGGTGAGTTGCAGCGTATCGGTCGACATGCGCGAACTCGCGGGTGCACTTGCCTCAGGCGGTAATGCATCTCTGGGAGAGTGATTCGTGCGCCATGCGTCACTACGTTGGCACGATGCCAAGCTCATCCTCGAGACCCGCGCGGTTCAGTGTCGCGTTCCCTGACGATGGCTCCGAGCCGTATGTGGTGTTGCCGCTGGGCTCAATCTGGCCGAGCCACCCTGAGGCGGCGGCGATCGAGAACCTCATTTGGGACTCCGGCCATCGGGATCGTGACTGGGGAATGACCGTGGGCCGCTGCATTGAGGCTCGCGCGATTGCCGGTCGCCATGCGAGGGGGGTTGATGCGCTCGGCAATCCGGTGAGCGCGCAGGTGCGCGACGGCGCCCGACGTGTGCTCAAGAAGCTCGACACCGGCCTGCGAGCGCTCGCAGCGCATGGAGTAGCTGGAGCCGCTGGAACACTCGCTGAGGGGGGGCACAACATCGTCCGAAGCGGTCGCGTCGATTGGTGGCAACGGGCGCGACTCGCATGGCGCACCGCAGCGTCCGATGTTTGTACTCACCTGGAGCCCTCGGCCGCAGGACATGAGTCCTGCCGAGCTGGTTGAGCACCGGGACTACTGGCTGGACAAGATCCAGTCGACCGAAGGCGAAGCCACATCAGATGGCTGGTGGTCGACGGGTTCACGCAAGGGCGGCATCAGCGAGGGTGATGATCTGGTCTTGTTCCTGCACGGCGCCGGGGGCGGAGTCATCGCGAGCGGCACGGCCGCTAGCGAGGTCTACAAGGATTCTGCCGAAGGGACGAATTGGATCGATGTCGAATGGGAGCACTGGGTGGCGGCCGAGGATTGCCTGCCGGTCGAGCTACTCGCTAGCTCCATCGCACCGAGGTTCTTCGAGTTCGCACCGCGAGGATCCGGCCAGCGGCTCTTGGACGAAGAAGCAGCTTCGCTCAAGCGGGCTTGGCAGGAACTGCTTGAGCAGTCCCCTTCGCTCTCAGGTGACGAGGCGGGGGTGCGAGTTCCAGGCGGCCAGACGGTGCCGGAAGGTGCGATCAGTCGTGCTGAGGTGAACCGGTATGAGCGCAGCAGATGGGCCCGCGCGGAGTGCCTGAAGCACTACGGGCACACATGCCAGGTGTGCGGCCTTGACTTCGAGGAGCGCTACGGCGAACTCGGCCGAGGCTTCATGCACGTGCATCACGTCACGCCGTTGCACGAGATCGCCGGCAACCCCGACTACCGGCTCGTCCCTATCAAGGACTTGCGACCCGTGTGCCCTAACTGCCACGCAATGCTCCACTGACCCAAGGATCGGACCCTCACCGTGGAAGAACTACGTCGTCTCATTGACGGCGAAACAGACGGCGACGCGGGCACCTGAATTGCAGTCAGGAGCGTCGGCACAGCGTGTTGGTGGCCAGGCGGTGTCCAGAGTCATCGCCGGTCAATGACAGTGGGTCTTGAGTATGTGGGCACGCTCGATGCCTTCGAGTCTGACGCGGTTGGTGATTGCCTACGCACGCTCGATTGGCACGGCCGGGCGCCCGGTCAGCTCAGCGAACCGCTCAGGATCAGCCAACTCACCAGATAGGCGATCGATCCAGGCTTGGCTGTATAGGTGGCGACTCAGCTTCTCCAAATACTCGGCGTATTTGGGATCAAGCGTTGCCTCCGATTCATTTCGCGGGGATCGCACGCCCAAGGCTCGGCCGACTGTCGCATGCATGTTCGTGTTGAACCTGAAGCCAGTGCGGCGCCGGATCTCGTCGACTACTTCCGTCGACGTGAATTCAGGGCGGGCCATGGGCTTGGGCATAACCACGAACTCCTCCAGCGAGCCTTGCAGCTCGGGCGGGACTTCGCCGGGCCGCACGAAATAGGCCACGGCATCCGGGTTCCGGCCTGATGCCGGCACCGCTGGGAGGAACGCGACGCGCAGCATGTAGGTGGGATCTGACAGCAGCTCGGCTGGTGCCGCGTCAATGCGTGCCAACACGGCTTGCACATCGAGAGGCAGCGATGCTTGGAGCGTCTTCAGCGACGAGAGCACGCCGGGGTCTCTAAACCCCGACAGCTGCAGCGGCACTGAAAGGCGTTCGGCCAGTGCGAACTCGCTCCCAAAAACGGTCACCAACACGTTCTCGGTATTCAACAGACCTGCTTGCGCCCACGGGATCACGATCGCGTCGAGCGCTGGAAGGTGCCGATGCGCCACTGCGTTGCGCAGGTCGATCCAGAGAGCGAGGTTTTCCCTTGTGCCGTGGTACTCGCCGCCCGGCAACGCCCTGTTGATCAACTCCTTGGTGCCGAGCGACCGCTCGATCTCTCCGAAGAGGCCGGGATTGTCGAGACCGTCGGGCTGCTGCCATTCGCGTCCGTCGCGTTGCAGAATCGCGAGCGCGATGCTGTTCCAGGCAGTCACGAAGAGCAACGAGAAGGCGCCCGTCCTGAACGCACCGGTCGGATCGTTCCAGATGCGCAGCGCTTCGAGGCACGAAGCCCGAGCCTGCTGCAATTGGATGTGCCATTCGACTTCAGGTGCACCGGCTGGCTGAGCGCCCAAGGAGCGAACCTGCCTCTGCAGTTCCTCGATGAGTAAGGACTGCTTGGAGCGATTCGTCGTCTTCAGTCCAATGGTGTCGCGGATGAACCGGTCAAAGTGGCGTCCATGCGACGAGCCGTCGTTCCAGATGCGCCGCTCCAACGCGCCCTTGGACTCGCCGTTCTGCCACGCCTCGTAGATCTCGTGAGCGAGCGCGATGTCGTCCTCGCTAGGCGTCGAGGCCATGGGGCACCGTACCCAGTGTGATCGAGGCAGGGCCTTGGCAGACGGCGGAGCCCTTGTCACAGCATGCCTGTCAGTCCTTGAACTGGAGTGCCGGTTTGGCGGTCGTCGGTATACGGTGCCCGCTGTGGCAATTGACTCCAGGACGTGGCACAGGATGCACACGGCGTGCGAGGCCAGCCGCAAGCTGACGGCCGCGAATCCGGTGCGGCGCGACCTGTTCGGTGAACACGAGGCGGCCGTGGCGTGGCCGCTTATCACAGCCGCCTACAACGGGATCGAGCAGGCCCTCAAGATGCTGCTGTTGACTCCATCTGGCTCAACGCTCACGCTTGAGGGCTTGCGTAGCCGGTACGGGCACGATTTGGAAGTGCTGTACGGCGCATTGGATCCGGACGACCAAACCCACATCGAGCTGCATTTCGGGGAGCACTGGAGCTTGTACGACTACGCGAGTTTGAACCTGGGTTTCAGCACTGCCAAGGAGTTCGTCGCTCAGTTGAACGACAGCAACCCCCAGGTGGGGTCGATCGCGTGGCGGTACTACCTGCTTGACACAAGTGTTCCGATTCCGAAGACGAACCCATGGACGATGTGCGAGGTGTGGGACGCGATCTGCTGCTGCATCAAGAAGAAGATTTACCCGGATGTTGACGATTGCTTCCGGCTGAGCGTGCGTCTCGACTTTCTGCTCGGTGAAATTCTCCCGGAGATCGATCCCTACGACGACTTCACTGATGACCTCAACCTCTGGTCGATCCACAAGGGCGGCAACCTGCTGGCCGCTTGGGTCGATTTGCTCGTCAAAGCCAGCCGCGACGCGATGGACGAAGTGCAGGCACCGCAGCGCCTTCGGCCTGAACTCGCGTCAATGGCCGCGACCGCCACCAATCGGCTCTCGGACGATTCCGCCGGTCCTGACGATCAACATCTCATGGCGCGCGTCCGACGAGAAGGTAGCGACCTTGTGTGGAACCCGCGAACGGCGCAGTTCCGCTGAACACCGGGCTGCTCGCCGGCATCCGGCCCTCTGAGCGGTCGGCGAGTGCTTGCTCCGACGCTGTACTCCGCAGTTTCAAGCAGCCGTGTGGGCTGCGCTGAGGAAGCGTCCGGAGCGGAAGCGTCTGACAGGTCCTCTACCGACGTTCGATGTCTACGGTCTCAGAGGTCCGCGAGCCGCGGCCAGCGCGTTGCCCGGCCCGATTCACGTCGGTGCCCATACGCTCCGACGGTGATCGAAGCAACGTATGCGAGCATCGTCGGAGGCGCTGGACAATGAAGGCGACCGCAGCCAAGTTCCTCGAGTTCCTGGGAAGATCACCGCAATTCGAGATCCCCGTCTACCAGCGCACCTACAGCTGGACCGAGCGCGAATGCCGCCAATTGTGGGACGACATCCTCCGTAGCGGGAGTGATGACGGAATCGACGCGCACTTCGTCGGCTCGATCGTGTACATCGAGGAGAGCCAATTTCACGTCATGAACCGGCCACCGCTGCTGGTGATCGACGGGCAGCAGCGTCTGACGACGGTGATGCTGATTCTTGAGGCTCTGGCGCGCGATGTCGGCGGCGCGGAGCCCGTGGACGGGTTCTCGGCCGCCAAGCTTCGGGAGTACTACCTGCGGAATCGTCTGGAGAGTGGCGATCGGCGATTCAAGCTGTTGCTCACGCAAACCGACAGGACGAGTTTGATCGCCCTCGTCGAGCAGAAGCAGCTGCCGTCCGAACAGTCGTGGCGCATCGCGGAGAACTTCCAGTTCTTCGAGAAGCAAATCGCAGCTCTGGGAGACGACGTCGGCTCACTCTGTCGAGGACTTGCGAAGCTGATGGTCGTCGACATCGCTCTCAGTCGCGACCAGGACAACCCGCAGCTCATCTTCGAGAGCATGAACTCGACGGGCCGCGAACTAAGCCAGGCCGACCTCATCCGCAACTTCGTGCTGATGGGCCTTCCGACCGATCAGCAGACTGAGCTCTACGAGGATCATTGGCGACCGATGGAGGTCGCCTTCGGACAGGAGTCCTACGGGACGCACTTCGACGGCTTCATGCGCCATTACCTCACGCTGAAGACCGGCTACATCCCCAAGATTGGGGCCGTGTACGAGGCATTCAAGTCATACGGCCGTCAGCCGCGGATCGCGGAGCAGGGGATCGGTGAGCTGGTCGCGGATGTGCATCGGCTCGCGGGCTACTACTGCTCGATGGCCCTCGACCAAGAGCCCGATGGCATTCTCGGTGAGGCCTTCCGCGATCTCCGCGAGCTCAGGGCCAACGTCGCCTACCCGCTGCTCCTTGAGCTGTATGACGACTACCGCTCTGACTTGCTGAGCCGGGGCGAGCTCTGCGAGGCGATTCGGCTGATCGAGGCGTACGTGTTCCGGCGAGCGGTGTGTTCGATTCCGACGAACTCGCTCAACACGACATTCGCGACATTCGCCCGGGACCTCGACAAAGACCGCTACTTGGAGAGCATCAAGGCCCGGTTTCTCCTGCTGTCGTCGTATCGGCGATTCCCGAGAGACGAAGAGTTCAAGCGCGAGCTGCAGCACCGAGACGTCTACAACTTCCGAAGCTGCGGCTACTTGCTGCGCCGGTTGGAGAACCATGGCCGCAAGGAACGGGTTCCCGTCGACGACTACACCATCGAGCACATCATGCCGCAGAACCCCGACGTGTCGGCCCAATGGCAGAACGACCTCGGCCCCGATTGGCGGCGAGTCCACGAGACTTGGCTGCACAGGCTCGGCAATCTTACGCTGACCGGCTACAACTCCGAGTACAGCGACCGCCCCTTCGCCGAAAAGCGCGACATGGAAGGCGGCTTCAAGATGAGCCCGCTGAAGCTCAACGACGCACTCGGAGAACTGGAGCGATGGGACCAGCGGAAGATCAGCGCCCGCGCCGGCCGTCTGGCCGAGGTCGCCGCCAAGGTGTGGACCGATGTGAACCTGCCAGGCGACCGGCTGGCGAGGTACCGAACACGGCCTGATCGGGGAGTGCCCAACAGCTACACGATCGACGACCACCCACAGCTCGCCGCCGGCAGCGCCAGCCGAACGCTGTTCGAAGCATTCCGCGCCGAGGTGCTCGCGCTGAGCCCCGTGGTCGCCGAGGAGTTCCTCAAGCACTACGTCGCGTTCAAGGCAGAGACCAATTTCGTCGATGTCGTCCCCCAGACGGCCCGGCTTCGCCTCAGCCTCAACATGCACTTCCACGAGTTGCACGACCCGCGACATCTGGCCAAGGACGTCACGAACCTCGGGCGCTGGGGCAACGGCGACGTCGAGGTGCATTTCAGCGACCTGGCTCAGCTGCTGCACGTGATGGCCTTGGTCCGCCAAGCGCTTGAGAAGCAGATGGGCAACGGCGAAGATGAATCGTGATCGACCGTCACCGTTCCCGACCCGAGAGCCATTCAGTCGGGCAACTTGACAGCAGACGTCAGCTATTCTGACATTGGTGTCGTGTCAGGTGACATCAACGCGGGAGAGCAGGCCATGAGCGCCGATGAGCCTGATCCGGCGGTCGAAGAAGAGATGGCGCTCGCGCGGCGCTTGCGGTTTGCGCGTGAGTACATCGGTCTGCTGCAAGAGGATGTGGCGACTGCGCTGGACGTTCCGCGTGCGAGCGTGTCGGCCATCGAATCTGGGAAGCGTCGGGTCTCATCGCTCGAGCTCAGGCGTCTCGGTCGTCTGTACCGCCGTCCCGTGGCGTGGCTGCTCGAGGAGGACGGCGCCGAACTCGACGTGGACGAACCCTTGTTGCGGGCGACCAAGACGCTGTCTGATCACGACAAGGAACAGGTGCTGCGCTTTGCTGAGTTTCTTGCCGACGCGGGACGGCCTGGAACCGCTTCAGCGAAGCGGCAGGAGTGACTTGCCGTTTCGGACAGCGGACCCCATCGCTTCGAGAACGGTGAGGACAGCGAGCAGCGCTGACGCCAGCTTCGCCTCGAGGCTGCCTCCGGACGGTTACCGAATCCGGTGCCTTCCCGTCTGGCTCCTCTTGGAACGACAGCGGTGCCGAATCGGCCGCGACTGGGCTGCATGCTCAGCGGGTCAGGTGTTGCGCGGTTCGGTTGGGTAGATCTCGTGGTTCGGGTCCCACCACAGCATTTCGAAGACGCCTCGGGGCGTCCTGACTGCGTAGAGCCGCTTGGCGCTGCCGATTCGGATCCTCGCGATCTCGGTCGCGTCGTCTCGTTCTTGGTCGGCCAGTTGCCGTTTCGCGTCTGCGCTGAAGCCGCGGTCGATTGTCGTTTGGTCGTAGACCGTGAAATCGCGCTGAGATGTGGACGATCCGGCAAGGACCTGCGTCATGGACGTGTCGTCCAGCGTCGAGACACGGTCAACGATTCGGCGCAGGTCGGCATCGTCTATTGCGCTCCAGCCGCCCTGTTGAGGGTAGGTACGGTCCAGCGTCGAGAACCGCCGCGAGAGGGCAGCGTTGTCAGGGCCTGGCGGCGTTGCGCTTGGGCGGGGGCCGTGCTGTTTCGAGCGCTTCGGCTGAGTGCCCTTCGGGCGTTTAGCCATCCTCGGACTGTTGGTCCATCAGTCCGCTGAAATAGTCCTGCATCGTGTCAAGGCTGATGACGCGCGTGCCGCGTTCAGTAGGCGCAAGACCCTCGCGCGCTTCGATCCAAGGCCGTTCGCCGTGCGTAGCGCGCGACAACTGATCCGCGGACCAGTCACCGTAGAAGTCCACGACGGCTTCGACAGTTTCGCGCTCGTCCTTCGTCAGCCGCTCATGGTCAGCGCCCCAGGAAGCAGGGAGCGGATGGTTCAGTCGGAACGTGCCGCGATGCAGGTCGTAGATGTCGCGGACGACGGGACCGTTTGCCCACGCCTCGATGCGCTCGTCGAATAGTGCCTCGCCATCCCACGCCAAGTGCCAGCCTTGGCAGTAATACAGCAGCTTCTGCAGCTTCATGGTCGTGGCCGACCCGAGCAGGCTCAGCACGAGGTCAGATGAGTCATGTGCGCTTGCCATCGCCGGCCTCCTTCCCATCGGCCGCCCCGTCGTTCATTCTGGGGCTGCGACGCGCTACCGACGACCACACAGGCCGTACGGCACCAGTATGGCAACGGGGTGCCACGCGAAACGCGTTCCGATCGTCCTGCGATGTCCGGCGGCAGCCCCGCTGGCTGTGCTGCATAGGCCGACGGATCAGCGCTATCGAACGTCGCTGGCCATTTGCCAACGCGTGCATTTGCAAAATATGTCTCCAATTAGATCTTTGTAGAGGACCCGACGCTCGCCAACGACTCGATTTCCGTGGTCTTGCTGCCCGACGGGGGCACGCAGCGCAGCCAGCAGATCTTCGGCGACCTCAACCGCACTGTCCACAAGACCTCCAAGTCGTTGGACATCCTCTACGGTGCCTCCCCCTGTTGACCGGTCACCTCGATTAGGAGGTAGCCATGTCAACGATGCAGGAAGAGCAGCGGTCGGGGCCGGTGTTGGCGCCGGGTCGTACGCGAAGATCGTTCCCGAGGGAGTTCAAGGCGGACGCTGTCGCTTTGGTTCTCGAGGGGGGCCGCGCTGTCGCGTCGGTGGCTCGGGCGCTTGGGATCGGCGAGTCGAATCTGGGCAACTGGGTCCGCCGGGCGCGCATCGACCGCGGCGAGCGCGAGGGGCTCGCCACGACCGAGCGGTCCGAGCTGGCGCGGCTGCGGCGGGAGAACGCGCAGCTGCGCATGGAGCGTGATCTGCTCAAACGAGCGACGGCGGTTTGGGTGACCGAGTCGGGACAGTGACCCGCTACCGGTGGGCGCTGGCCCGAAAGGCCGAGGGGTTCCCGACCTCGATGTGCTGCAGGGCTACACGCGTGAGCCGCCAGGCGTTCTATGAGTGGCAGGCCACCCACGCGGCACCGCCGACGGACCGTGAGACGGCCCTGGTCGCGGAGATCGGCGAAATTCATGCCGCTTCGGACGGCACTTATGGGTCGCCTCGGGTGACCGCGGAGCTGCGCTCGAGAGGGCATCGGGTGAATCCCGAGCGTGTCGCCAGGCTGATGAGAGCCCACCGGATCGCAGGGATCCGCCCGCGGCGCCCCAAGCGCACCACGACCGCTGCACGGTCGGCGCCGAGGCTGCCCGATCTGGTCGGCCGCCGGTTCGCTGTGGGCGCCCCGGACCGGGCGTGGGTGTCGGACATCACCTAGGTGCGTACCGGCGAGGGCTGGCTGTACCTCGCGGTGGTGCTCGATTTGGGCGGCCGGCGGCTGCTCGGCTACCAGATGAGCAACCGAATCGACACCCGCCTCGTCGCCGACGCGCTCGACATGGCCGGGGCCGCACGCGCAGGCCGCACCGCCGGGATCGTCTTTCACTCCGACCGCGGCAGCCAATACCTCGCGGGCAAGCTCCGCGCCCGCGTCGCCGGCTGGGGACTGGCCCAATCAGTAGGCCGTGTCGGATCGTCCGCAGACAACGCCGTGGCCGGTGTGTTGCGTCTGACTTCGCGCGACAGGTCCTGAGTTTTTTCAAGCAGCGTCGGGCAGGGTTGGCGGTCTTTGTTCAGGAGGCCGCGGCTGATGAGTTCGCCGGACCGCAAACCGAAGAGGCTGCTCACAGCAGAGCAGAAGTACGACTTGTGGGTGAGGATGCTCGCGGGGCAGGTCACCCAGTCGGAAGCGGCCGCGGAGGCGGGCGTGGACCGGTCGGTGATCTCTCGTTTGCGGGCTGTGGCCCGCGACGGCGCGATCGCCGCTTTGGGGTCGTCGCGTCCGGGCCGCCCGCGGCAGTCCCGGGCCGAGGCGACCGAGGCCGCGGCTTTGCGGGCGGAGGTGGAGCGGCTGGGGCGCACGGTGGTCGAGCAGGCCGTGGAGCTGGCGGTGCTGCGGGGAAGGGCGGGTTGGGGATGAGCGGTCCTGTCCCCGCCCGCGTCGGCGGGACCGCCAAAGCTGTGCTGCTGGGTCTGATCGACGACGCCGCCTCGGCTGGCTGGTCGCACAGGCGGGTGTGCGCGGTGCTGGGCCTCGAGCGGCGCCGGGCGTGGCGCTGGGCACAGCGCCGAGCAGCGGGCCGCTTGGACGACGACCGCCCTGGGGGGCGGCCGGTGCATGGGCTGCTGAGCTGGGAACGCGACGAGATCGTGGCGTTGTTCGACGAGTGGGGCGACATCGACCGGTCTCATCGCAAGCTCGCCCATCGCGGCTCCTGTCTGGGCCGGGTGTGGGTGTCGCCTTCGACCGTGGACCGCGTTCTCGCAGGTCACGGCCTCGCGTTGGCCGGCGCGCCGCGGCCTGCGCGCAGCGTCAAGAAGCCGTGGCCGTCGTGGACGCAGTGGCGTCCCAACCAGCTGTGGTGCTGGGACGGCACCCAGTTCCCCCGATGCCCGCACACGAAATATGCCTATGCGATCGTCGATGTCGTGTCCCGCAAATGGATCGCCACCCACCACACCTCAGCACCGGACTCGGTCGCTGCCAGAATCCTGTTCACCCGAGCGCTCCACAACGAGGGACTGCTCACCGAGGGGATCGCCGCCCGCCTGGGCGATCCCGACGCCGAGCCGCCCCACAGCGACGGCGTGCCGCTGCTGTTGGCAGTGTCCGACAACGGCCCCGAGATGCGCGCCGGCGACACCGCCAGGTTCATGGCCATCTGCTCGATCGCTCAGCACTTCGGCAGACCTTCCACGCCCACCGACCAGGCATGGATCGAGTCCCTGTTCGGGCACATCAAGACCGAGCACCCCCACCTCGAAACGCTCGACGACCCCGCCGACCTCAAACGAGAACTCGAACGCGTCCGGCATCACTACAACAGCGTGCGGCTGCACCAAGGCATCGGATACGTCACCCCCGACGACGAGCACGAAGGCCGCGGCGACCAGATCCGCCAAGCACGCCAAGACGGGCTTCGCGCAGCCGACGCCCGCCGACGCGCCACCCGCCGAAACCGACCACTACCATGACCACACAACCACCACCGCCCGCCCACCGATGCGACTTGAAAAAACCGGCGAACTGTCGCGAAGAGTCAGAAACACCTCAGAGGCGTTGGTCTCCAGCCTCAAACGAGAACTCGTCCACCGGCACCGCTACCCCGACCGGGCCACCGCACGCCGGCCGATCTTCGAGTGGCTCGCTCGCTACAACCCCCACCGGCGTCACACCAGCCTGGAGCGCCGAACCCCCGACGAACACGAAGCCCACTACCGTCACACCACGAGCGACCAGCCCGTCTTAACCAACTGACCGGCCAACGCGGGGAAGTGCCAGGTGCAGGATGGTGACTGGCCGATTAACGGGTTCCTGTCATCGCGTCCGGCGAATCAAGCGTGGCACGCACCGAACCACACGCGGAGAGGCGTCAGCACTGAGTAAGGGAGACGATTCGAGCAATGCCGCATAGAGTCTCCTGAGTGGCGCAGATAAATTACCATTGTATCGATACTGCAATATTTTCAGCATGAATGGAGAGGCCACAAGTGCAGACCGTGAAAATCCGCTTGGAGAATTGCTATGGCATCAAGCATTTGGCAACTGAATTCGATTTCACAAATGCTCAGGCGTATGCGATATATGCACCGAATGGTGCCATGAAATCATCGCTCGCCAAGACTTTCCAAGATGTTGCAGATGCAATCGAGTCGCAAGACCGCATATTTCCGAGTCGCCGAACAATCCGAGAGATTACCGATGACCAAGACTGCGCGATTCGTGCCGAAGATGTTCTGGTGCTGACGCCATATGACGAAGAGCTGGGACCCAGTGAACAAACGTCGACGTTGCTGCTCGA
Organism: Acidimicrobiales bacterium; assembly: GCA_965231925.1. Lineage (GTDB taxonomy): Bacteria > Actinomycetota > Acidimicrobiia > Acidimicrobiales > Poriferisodalaceae > Poriferisodalis. The sequence goes on along the minus strand of OZ246894.1, from coordinate 4,205,371 downwards.
TTCCAAACTGAAGCAAGAGTACGATGGTTTACTTCACGACGCGGCAAGTGCAAGGGACAAGCTGATAGCGGCGATACGGGCTCAATCACAAACGAAGCAGGATATGGCTGCGGAAATATCGAACGCGATTATGCAAGCGCCAGCGGCACTCGACGACGCTCTCATTCGCGTTGAGAACGAAGTTCGCCATCAAGCAGACGCACCCTTTTTTGATGTCGAGTACGACAAGATATTTAACGAAAAAGTAACGGGTGCTCTGGACACCAAAGACCTCAAGGATGCCGTAGAAGAGTATGCACAGCGGTACGACGAATTGCTGTCACGTTCAACCTATTTTAAGAAGGGCACATTCGACTACTACAAAGCTGGACAAATTGCTAAGAATTTGGCAGCCAATGGTTTTTTTGATGCTAGGCACACGGTTCATCTCAATGCCGCAACCGGCAATCGTGAGATACGCGACAGTACGGAGCTAGAGGACCTTATCTCAGAGGAAAAGACCACTATCCTAACGGATATCGCGCTGCGACGAAGGTTCGACGACGTGGCGCGGCAGCTACAGCGCAACGTTCAGCTGCGTGACTTTTATGAGTACGTTCGCGAAAACCAAGCAATTCTCTCGTGCTTGGCTAACCCCGCTAAACTCAGGCAAGATATCATCAAATCTTACATTAAGGAACACGAGGATCTATACGACGATTGGCTGTCGAAGCACCGGGCAGTTGAAACGCGGCGGCAACAACTCGAGGTTGTGGCCCAAGCACAACGAACGCAGTGGGAGGAAGTAATCGATATCTTCAACGAGCGCTTCTTTGTGCCGTTCACGCTTGAGGCGCGAAACAAGGTCGAAGTGCTCCTCGGCCAGAATTCCATCATTGAACTCGGGTTCACCTACACCGATGGTGCCGACGAGGCAGAGCTGCAGCGGGAGGATTTGCTCAGATCACTCAGTACGGGCGAACGCAAGGCACTGTATATCTTGAATGTCATGTTCGAAATCGAGACACGACGAAAGAACGAACAAGAGGCCCTCATCGTAGTTGACGACATAGCCGATTCGTTTGATTACCGAAACAAGTATGCCATCATTCAGTATTTGAAAGATATTAGTGACTATGATCAATTCAAGTTACTTATAATGACTCACAACTTTGATTTCTTACGAACTGTTCAGAGTAGATTCGTCAAGTACTCCAAGTGCCTGATGGCGTCGAGGGATGAAAACGGCGTTACACTTGAGCGGGCCAGCGGAGTCCGTAATGTGTTCGCGCGAGATTGGAAGCCCAACTTCTTCGCCGATCCAAGAAAGAAGATTGCCTGCGTGCCATTCCTGCGGAACATTGTAGAAATGACGACTGGTGAGGATGACGCAAAGTTTGATCAGCTTACTTCAATCTTGCATTGGACTGCGAACTCTAGCTCGATGACAGTGGGTGAACTTGAAGAGATTTATTGTTCTATTTGCCGATCGGAACGCGATGCATCCGGCGACAGCAGATTGATTTATGACCTAGTTGTGCAAGAAGCGGAGAAGTGTTTGACGGAGGTGTCGCATCCTGGTCTGGAAGGTAAGGTAGTGTTGGCTATCGCTATTCGACTAATGGCCGAACAGTTTGTAATTGTGCAAATTCAGGAACCCGATTTCGTGGCGTCCATCGATGCCAATCAAACGTATGCCCTGATTCAACGGCACCGCACTATGTTTCCTGACGACGAAGAGAACATAGGAATCCTCGATCGCGTGGCGTTAATGACACCTGAGAGCATTCACTTGAACTCGTTCATGTACGAACCTCTGATTGATATGTCGGATGAACATTTGAGAAGGCTGTACGCAGAGGTGAAGGAAATGTTTGAGACGGCAAATTGAGATGCGATGATTGGCTTGTGTCGACTCGGAACTAAGAAGCGGTGTGGCGTGATCAAGACAAACGCTGTTGCAGCACTGCCAATTGGGCGGACGGACAGGCTGCTGCGCGTATCGGTGTCAAGCCATGGCTGCTGCCTACCCGCCTGCCTTGGGCGCACCTGATCCAACACCGCTGGCTAAGAGGTGCCATCGGAGAGATCCGCGGCGGCAAGGGCGTGCCGGGCGCCGGACCTGAGCGCGCACAGTTGATGTGGTGCGGACAGATTGTGATTCGTGGTCGACCACCCTGACGGCTCTCAGTGTCGGCTGTCATAGAGTCTCCACGAGTTTGGTTGATGCCGCTCGCGGTAGCCCACATATGCGGTTCTTCGCACTCATACTGTTGGGCGTGTCCCCGATGGGTGCTGGTGTGACTCGAGTCTTTGCTGGCTTCGTGCCTTGTGAACGATCTGTCGGCCTGTGTCGCGTCGGGGGCGCGCACTGGCCGGTCGGAAGGAGTGTGACCTGATAGGAGCGTCGGTTCTAGCGCCTTGAGTGCACTGTCGGTCGTTCTGGCCGGTGGTGCTCAGTCCATTGGGTTTTCCAAGGAGGGCAAGCCGATTGTGCCAGATCAGGGTCAGGTTCGATATTGAGTCGTCGGCGGCGTGGGCACGCACCGCGACGCTCATGTCGCCGCAGCGGTGGATACGGCGGGGCGGCTGTGGGCGACGGCGTCGTTCGCGGCGACGCAGGCCGGCTATGGGCAGCTGTTGGGGTGGCTGCGCGCTTGGGGCGGTGTGGAGTGTGTCGGCGTGGAAGGCGCCCACAGCTACGGCGCAGGCCTGTCGCGGTTCCTCGCTGGGCAGGGCGTGGCAGTGGTCGAGGTGCTGCGGCCGGGACGGCGGGGCCGCCGCGGGGACAAGAACGACGCCGCGGACGCTGTCGCCGCGGCATGTTCAGTGTTGTCGGGCGAGGCCACCGCGGCACCCAAGTCCGCTGATGGGCCTGTGGAAGCGATCCGGGTGCTGAGGATGGCACGACGTTCAGCGGTCAAGGCCCGCGCCACTGCGATGAACCAGGTCAAAGGCTTGGTGGTGACCGCGTCAGAGCAGGTCACGGCCCCTTTTGCGCGGCCTGAGCACCGTTTCGTTGGTCAAGGCCTGCTCACGGCTGCGGTCTGACCCCGGCCGCGGCGAGGCGGCCGCCGGCGCCAAGAGATCGCTGCGCAGCCTCGCGACGCGCTGGGGGGCTCTCAGCCTGAATCCACCGGTGGGGTGGCGGGTTTGGGTGGTGGGCGTCCGTCAGAAAGGCCTCCTGACGTGGCATTTTGGCCGTTGACGATGAGTCGGCGTGATGCCATGACGGGAGGCACTTTCTGTGAGCGACGTTACTCGGGGTTTGGACCGGATCGAGGCAGTGTTCGACGAGGAGTCTTTGGTTGGCGATGCGGGGTTGCTGCTGGCGGGCTCGTTGGCGGCCCGTTTGGGTCTCGAGGAGCTGATCGGCGAGACGGTGCGTCCGCCGCAGGCGGGCCGCGGTTCGGGCGCGAAGGTGCTCACGGCGGTGTTCTCGATGCTGGTGGGCGGCTCGTTCTTCGCTGACGCGGATCGGCTGCGGGCCGCCTCGACGCGGTCGGTGCTGGGGTTCGCGCCGGCGGCGCCGTCCACTTTGGGAACGTTCGCGAGGTCGTTCGCGTGGGGTCATGTGCGCCAGCTCGACCGCGCTCAGGAGCTGGCGTTGGGCCGCGCGTGGGACGCGGGCGCCGCGCCCGCGACCGAACAGATCACGATCGATGTCGACTCCACGATCCGCGAGGTCCACAGCGACGCGAAGCACGGCGCCGCCTACGGTTACACCCGCACGCTGGGCTATCACCCTTTGGTCGCTGTCCGCGACGACACCGGCGAGATCCTGCGCTCCCGGATGCGCAAGGGCTCCTCCCAGCGCGGCCATGTCCGGTTCGCAGCGGAGACCGTCGCCAGGGTGCGCCGCTTGGCGCCGGGAGCGGACCTGACGCTGCGCGCCGACGCGGGGTTCTTCTCCTGGGACCTGGCCGACAAGCTCGACGGGCTCGGCGTGAGGTTCCTGGTGGCTGTGGGCCGCAACCCCGCCGTCGACAAGGCGATCGCAGCAATCGGCGAGGACGAATGGGAACCGATCGGCTACACCGACGACGGCGAAGCCCACGTCGCCGAGACGACCCTGACCTCCGGCCGACGCCCGCGAGGCAAGCCCGCACGCACGGTGCGGCTGGCGGTGCGCCGCACCCGACTCGTCGGCGAACAAGGCGACCTGTTCCCCCACTGGCGCCACCACGCCGCGGCCGCCGACATCGACGCCGACACGCTCGACACCAAAACAGCCGACGCCGCCCATCGCTGTCACGCACGCGTCGAGCTCGCCGTCAAAGACCTCAAAGCCGGCGGCCTCGCCCGCAGCCCCTCGGGCAGCTTCGCGGCGAACGCCGCTTGGCTCGCCTGCGCCGCCTTGGCGCACAACCTCGCACGCTGGACAGCCCGCATCGGCAACACCCACGACCCCCAAAAACTCACCGTCGCAGCCTCCCTCGCACGGCGCCTGCTCACCATGCCCGGCCGGCTCGTCAACCGCAGCGGCCGACCCACCCCGCGGCTCCCAGCCCGATGGCCCTGGGCCCACACCTTCACCGCCGCGCTCGACAAGATCCGCAGCCTGCCCCAGCACTGCTGAACCGGCCCCAGCGTCACGCCGCGCCGCGCAGCACACCCCCCACAAGGCGCAGCACACAACCCGACCCCCAAGCCGAACCGGGCACCCCACGCCCCCCAGCACCCCCAAGACCGCCGACACGACACCCCCACCGGACCCAGTCCCCACCCGACCCGCCCTGAATCACACCGGTGGATTCAGGTTTAGAGGGTGAGCGGATAGGCGCTGACCTGCGGAAACGCCCGGCTGGCTGCCGGCTGCCACAACGCCCTGACCTGCGGCTTTGCTGAACCCCCCGATGACGTGAACGAAATTGGCCAAAAGCAGCCTCACCTATCCGCGCGGCCTCTTAGCGTGGAGTGAGGGTGTCGAGCAGGCTCCAGTCGGGTTTGCCTGCATACAGCAGGACTCTGGTGCGGTAGATGCTCCTATGGTGGTTCGTTGGTGGATATTCGCTTGGGATTCGACGCGATCGGCTGCCGCGGCTGTGGCACGAGGCGGCAGAAGGGCCTTGACTGCCCTGATTGCGGTGCCCGGGCGGCACCAACTGAGGTCGATCTTCAATACCAGAGCCGCAAGCGTGCGCTCATATCGGTGAAGCAGATCCGGGCAGCGCCCGGGCCACCACCGGATGCTTCGCCAATCGAGATGTTGACCTCACCTCTGCTGTCGGAGTTGACGGACCGAATCTCGACCGGCGCTAACGCCATTGCTCGGACTGAGCATGCGCGATCAGAGGCGTTGCAGGAAGTCGCGCGCGATGTGGCGGGGCTGGTGGCCTGGGTCCAAGAGACCCGTGAACTCAGGCCTTGGGGAGCCTTCGCCCGGAATGTCAAGGACGCAGTCGAGGGGTTGGTTCGGGTATTCGACACCACTGTCGCGATGCTCGAAGCTCGCGACGGCCAACAGGCACAGCGGCTTCAGCCGGAGTTACAGCAGAACCTGGATGAGGCCACTGATGCAATCTGGGCTTGCGACGCGTTATTCGAGCGGATCGCGGAGCTCGGGCTTTCCGACAATCCTGCTGCTACCTGGATCAGCCTGGCAATCGAGGGGGATCTTTCGACAGCATCAGCACGGGGGTTCGCGACGCTGGAGCAGCACCAACTGGCAACTGAGCATGAAGGTGCCGCGATTTCGGCGCTGGTGTGGCATTGCGTCGCTGGCACGATCTCTGACGAGCAACGGTTCTGGCGTTTGGCCGACGAGCACCGCTCTCTGCTTGCTTCGTACAGCGAGGCTCTGTCCACTGTCGTCGACACAGACTTCTTTGCGGAGCGTGCAACCGAATCGCTACAGGACCTCCTCAACGCCGCGCGTCTGGCTGTCGCCTGCGGCGAGCCGGAGTCTCAGCGTCAATCCCTAGCTGACCTGCTGGAGCATGGACACCTGCTCATGGAACAGCCGGTAAAGCTCCACCTCGGCATCGCGTGCGCGGCAGCAGGCGTGATGAACTTCGAAGACACCCAGGCCAAGACTGTGGCGAGTTTGGCTCGGGTTGCAAGAGACCAAGGCTGGGCCATCGGACCCTATGTCAACGGCACTGCCGTGCGGAACGCCTTCGGACATCGTGACTTCAGAGTCCGGGCCGACGGGATGGTTGAGTTGTCGCCAGCCCGCCGCCAAGCTGAGGGCCGGACTCCAGCGGTGATGGCGCTGGAGGAGCTGTGCGACGCAGTGTTGTGCCTCGTTGAGGCTTGCGGTGTCATGGACATGGCGTTCGCATTGGTGACGGGAAGAAGCACGGCAAGCTCTATCGGTGGTTGCGAGTGAGTTGAGTGTAGATGTCGGCGGCTGATTGCCAGTTGTGGAGTCGGCGGGGCATCCAGTTGAGGTTGTCCTCGATGACTGACAGTCGCAGCGGACTGAGGTTCAGCGGTGTGCCTTTGGGCAGCCAGCGTCGCAGCAGCCCGTTGGTCTGCTCGTTGGTGCCGCGCTGCCATGGGCTGTGGGGGTCGCAGAAGAACACCTCGATGCCGAGCGCGGTTTCGATGTCGGCCCAGCGGGCCATCTCGCGGCCTTGGTCCCAGGTGAGGCTGCGCACCAGATGGGCGGGCTGGCGGGCCAACGCGGCGGTGACCGCGGCGGCGACGTTGGGCGCTGTGTAGCCGTGGGGCAATGCGACGACCAGCGTGTGGCGGCTGACGCGCTCCACCAGGGTGGCCGCGGCGCTGCGGTTGGCTGCCCCGATGATCAGGTCGCCTTCCCAGTGGCCCGCCTCGTCTCGGTCTTCGGCGGCTGGGGGCCGCTCGCTCAAAGGCCGATAATCCCCCAGCGGGCTGGCTTTTTCGCGGTGGCGGCTGCGCGGACGGCGACGCCGGCGGCCCCTCGGCAGGTCTTTCCACGCGTCGGCGCCGAGCCCGCAGCCGCTGTACGCGGCCCGGTAGATCGTCTCCGCGCATACCCGCTGTCCCTCGCCGGCGAGATCGGCGCTGATCGCCTGCGGCGACCAGCGCTGGTTCATCCTGCGCTTCACCTGGGCGGCCAGCACCGGGTCCGCTTCGAGCTTGCATGCCCGGGGCCGCCGCGCCTGGCGGCTCGCGTCAGCGGTCGCTGACGCCGCGTCGTACACGGCCTTGGGGCCGCCGCAGCGGCCCAGCTCGCGATAGACCGTCGCCGGGTGCCGGCCCAGCACCACCGCGATGTCCTCAGCGGTCGCTCCCGCCGATCTCATCGCCTCAATCCGGGCGCGCTCGAACGCGCTCAGCCTCGCTGCCATACTGGACACCTCCACTGGTGGTTGCTGTGTTGAACAACCGGTCATCATGACCGATCACTCGCAACCACCGGTGGAGTCCGCCCACTGACGACCAGGGGCTGCACGCGACTCCGTTCCTCGTACGAACGGTCGTGGCTGGCCCACTCGGATGGGAAGTCGTCGACACGGACTTTGGGGACACTGAAGTGGTGCTCGAAGCACGGTGCACAGGGCCGGTGGCGCTCGCTGCTATTGGCGCGCTGGCTTCGCTGCTTACGGACTACACCCGCCTCATCGTCCGTCTGCACGCTGAGGGCGGCGACACCTACGAAGTTGAGATACCGATTCCGTTATTCGGCGCTTGGTCACGCGCTGAAGGCGAGGTTGGAAAGTCAGCGGCGTTCCAGTTTGCGTGTCACAGCACGCTTGTGAATGGCAGACCTGCGATGACGGCACGGCAAGTACGCAAGGCGCTCGCGGCACAGTCCGCTAAGAGTCTCGCGGACCGGGCGGCCTCGTTTGCTGAGATCAAGCAGGATCTCGCAAGCCTTCGGGACGCAGCCACGGCGATCGGCGACAGGGAACTCAGAAAGGCAATCGCGAGTGGCATCGGCTGGCGGGCCCAAGTGGCCGCCGATCATCCAACCGACGTTGCTCCGCTTGGCACCCTCTTCGACATTCTGGCGCAAGACGTGGAACCCTTCAGCGAGTGGATCATCGAGGGGTAGCGATCCTGACAGAATCCAACCTTGCCGAGACAGGCGCGATTCCATCTGGCAGGTGCCACGCTCGGCGCCCGACGGGTTCTGAGGCTCCGAACACCGGCGAGATCAATCCATCGCCGATGCGGAAGGACGGTGTGGTGGGCGAGAATGGGCGGCCATGGTCACGGGTGAGCTGAAGCGGCAGATCGATGCGGTGTGGAACGACTTCTGGTCGGGGGGCATCTCGAACCCGCTGGAGGTGATGGAGCAACTCACCTACCTGCTGTTCGTCAAGGCCCTCGATGAGCAGCAGACGCTCGCCGAGAACAAAGCGAACCGCACCGGCAAACCGATCCCGGCCGAGGACGACATCTTCCCTGAGGAGCAGGCGTTCCAGCCGGAAGGGCGGGCTGAGGGTCGGCCGTACCGGGATCTGCGCTGGTCGAGGTTCAAGAATCTGCCTCCAGCCGAGATGCTCGACATCGTCGAGAACTACGTGTTCCCGTTCCTCCAGCAGCGAACCGACGAGAGCACCCATGCCAAGCACATGACCGGTGCCAAGCTCACGATTCCCACTCCTGGGCTGTTGCAAAAGGCAGTGGACGGGCTCGACGCGGTCGAGATGCAGGACCGGGACACCAAGGGCGACGTCTACGAGTACATGCTCTCGAAGATCGCGACGGCCGGCCAGAACGGCCAGTTCCGCACGCCGCGGCACATCATCGAGCTGATGGTCGAGATGATGGCGCCCCAGCCCGACGACGTGATCTGCGACCCGGCCAGCGGCACCTGCGGCTTCCTGGTTGGCGCTGGGGAGCACATCCGCCGCGAGCACCCGACCGCGCTCACGCGCCCTGCCGAAGCGAAGCACTTCCACAATGGGATGTTCTCGGGTTACGACTTTGACAACACGATGCTCCGCATTGGCTCGATGAACATGCAACTCCACGGAGTGCAGAATCCGAACGTCAGCCACCGGGACTCGCTCGCCGAGGATCACGCCGGCGATTCCGAGGCCTACAGCCTGATCCTCGCTAACCCGCCGTTCGCCGGATCGCTCGACTACGAGGGCACCGCCAAGGGCCTCCTGCAGGTCGTCAGGACCAAGAAGACCGAATTACTGTTTGTGGCTCTGTTCCTGCGGCTGCTCAGGCCCGGCGGCCGGGCGGCCGTCATCGTTCCCGACGGTGTTCTATTCGGCTCGACCAGGGCGCACAAAGAGCTTCGCCGAATCTTGGTCGAGGACCAGAAGCTTGATGGCATCGTGTCGTTGCCAGCTGGCGTGTTCCGTCCATACTCAGGCGTCTCGACCGCGATTCTGCTCTTCACCAAGACGAACTCCGGAGGCACTGACCTCGTTTGGTTCTACGACCTCCAAGCCGACGGCTACAGCCTCGACGACAAGCGGACTCCGCTAATGGACGAGGAAAGGCTCGGCGCACTCGCTGGGGACCTTACGGACAATGAGCACTCGAGAAACAACCTTCCCGATGCGCTCGCTCGCTGGCTGGAGCGAGATGGTACGGAGTTGGAGCGGGCTGCGACCGCGCAATCATTCTGTGTGTCGAAGGTTGACATCGCGAATAGCGATTACGAACTGAACATCAACCGATACAAACAGCTAATACATGATGATGTCGAATGGGCGCAACCGACCGAGATTCTGGGTGAACTTGCCGAGCTCGAAGAACAGATCCTTATGGGCATCAACGACCTGAGGGCGATGCTGCAATGACGGCGATGCCGGGTGACTGCAGCGGGGGCGTGCAACCGGCGTCGGCTCTCGAGCGTCGTGATGCGCCGTCGATTCCGCCGGGCTGGACTGCCGTAGCGCTTGGCGATCTTGTTTCGACTAAATCGGGTAATTCGAAATTAATCAAGGGCAAGTTGTCGCGGAATCCGTCGGAAGGATTGGTACCTGCCTACAGCGCTTCGGGCCAAGATGTATGGGCGGCTGTCGCCGAGTGGCACGGAGACGGTGTCGTGCTGTCCGCCGTAGGCGCACGTTGCGGAAAGACATTCCTTGCCCGGGGCTCCTGGACTGCGATTGCCAATACGCACGTCTTGATGCCCACTGCGGGGACCGACCCAAGGTGGCTCTGGTACTTGACGAACGATGAATCCTTTTGGATTAAAGGCGGCACAGCCCAACCGTTCGTCAAGATGGGGGCATCAAAGTCGATACCCGTCCTGCTGCCGCCGATCGAGGAGCAGCGGCGGATTGCGGCAGTGCTGGACGCGGCTGAGGCGCTGCGAGCAAAGCGCCGTGAGGTGCTCGCGAAGCTCGACACCCTGATGCAAGCAATTTTCTTCAACATGTTCGGCTCGGGTGCTGGCGAGGAGGCCTTGATCGGTGATCTTGGCGAAGTCCAAGGGGGACTCCAAGTGTCAGCGAAACGAAAGGGGCATCCCATTCAAGTGCCGTACCTTCGAGTCGCAAACGTCCACAGAGGCCGGTTGGACCTGTCCGTCGTCAAAACACTCCAGGTCACAGAGCGCGAATTGTCACGTGTGTGCCTCGAAGAGGGAGATCTCCTTGTTGTGGAGGGGCACGGAAATACGGCCGAGATCGGACGAGTAGGCATGTGGGATGGTTCGATTGATCCCTGCGTTCATCAGAACCACCTCATCCGTGTCCGATGCAACCGCCGTCGACTGCTGCCGCGCTACGCCGAGGCCTTCCTGAACAGTCGCGATGGCAGGCGAGCGCTGCTGCGCGCAGCGAACACCACTTCTGGGCTGAACACAATCTCGACGAGTGACGTTCGAAGTGTCGCGGTGTTTGTACCCGCGCTGTCGGACCAGCAGCGATTCGTCGAGGCGGCGAATCGCGTCGATCAGCACCGTTCGGTGCTGATGAGGTCCGCTGCGGAGATCGACACATTGCTCGCGTCGCTGCAACAGCGAGCGTTTCGGGGCGAGCTGTGAGCGAGTCGCAGTTCTCGTTCCTTGAGGTTGAGTTTCAGCCCGAATTCGAGTCGGCGACGCGGGCTGAGGGGTACTCGCTGTCGGATTCGGGTGCCGCAGTCATCCACGCACGCAAGTGCCTGGAATCAGCTGTCAAGTGGATGTACCAGCATGACCCATCCCTTCCCGCGGCCTACGACGACACGCTCAACACGCTGCTGAACGAGGCTGCGTTCAAGGCTCTGGAAAGCGGCCGGATCTTCGACGTGGCGCGGAAAATCCAGCAGGCCGGGAACCGGGCCGTCCACCAGTCGAAGGCCCCATCGAAGCTGGAGGCGGTCGAGATCGTCTCGGCGTTGTTCCAGTTCTGCCTCTGGTTCGCGTTCACGTACGGGCGCACATCGAAGCCCGATCCGTCGCTGCGGTTCAACCCGCACCGGCTGCTTGACGCGGGCGAAGCAGAGCGGGCATCGCTACGCGGGCGCCAAGAGCTTGAGGCACAGCTGGAGCACGAGTCCGGAGAACTCGCCGCTGCCCAGGTGCGGCTGGCGGACTCGACTCGCACCGCCGAGGAGCTGAACGCTGAGCTGGCGAAGCTGCGCGCAGAGGTCGCCGCGGCGAAGAAGGAGGCGGCCGAGACCGTGCCGCCGGAGGCCTTCGACTGGTCTGAGGCCGAGACCCGCAAGTTCAAGATCGACGCCCTGCTGGTGGAAGCCGGCTGGACCGATCTCGTCGAGGGCCGAGACACCGAGTACGAGGTGCACGGGATGCCGTCCGACTCGGGCGTCGGCTACGTGGACTATGTGCTGTGGGGCGCCGACGGGCTGCCGCTGGCCGTGGTTGAGGCGAAAAAGGCGCTCGCTGATCCGAAGGCTGGCGAGCAGCAGGCCAAGCTCTACGCCGATTGCTTGGAGGCCGAGACCGGCCAGCGGCCGCTCATCTACTGCAGCAACGGCTATGAGCACTGGCTGTGGGACGACACCCAGTATCCGTCCCGGCGAGTGCAAGGGTTCTGCGCCCGCGACGAGCTGGCATTGCTCATCCAGCGGCGCACGGCTCGCAAGTCGCTGGCATCACTGGACGTCGACGAGCAGATCGTCGACCGCCACTACCAACGGCGAGCGATCAGCGCCATAGCCGAACACTTCGAGCAGGGCAAGCAACGCAAAGCACTGCTGGTGATGGCCACTGGTGCAGGCAAGACCCGCACGGTGATCGCCCTGGTGGACCTGCTGATGCGAGCCGGGTGGGTGAAGCGGGTGCTGTTCCTGGCTGACCGCACGGCGCTCGTGAATCAGGCGGTGAATGCCTTCAAGACTCACCTGCCTGATTCGGCGCCGGTGAACCTGGTGACCGAGGGCAACGTGGACGGCCGGGTGTACGTGTCGACCTATCAGACGATGGTCGGCAAGATCGACGAGTACCGGCCCGACAGGACTCGCCGGTTCGGGGTGGGGCACTTCGACCTGGTGGTGATCGATGAGGCGCACCGCTCGGTGTATGGCAAGTACCTGGGCATCTTCGAGTACTTCGACTCGCTGCTGATGGGCCTGACCGCCACTCCCAAGGACGAGGTCGACAAGAACACCTACGACCTGTTCGACCTGGAGACGGGGGTGCCCACCGACGCTTACTCGCTGGACGACGCCATCAAGGACGGATTCCTGGTGCCGCCCCAGAGCGTGTCAGTGCAGCTCAAGTTTGTGCGCGAGGGCATCCGCTACGACGACCTGAGCGAAGACGAGAAGGACGACTGGGACGAGCTGGACTGGGGCACCGACGATGAGGGCAGCCCGCTGGCGCCGCCCGAGGCGGTCGACCCCGCCGAGCTCAACAAGTGGCTCTTCAACAAGGACACCGTCGACCGGGTGCTCGAGTACCTGATGACCGAGGGCGTCAAGGTGGCCGGCGGCGACCGCCTGGGCAAGACGATCATCTTCGCCAAGAACCAGAAGCACGCCGAGTTCATCAAGGAGCGCTTCGACGCCAACTACCCGTCGCTGGACGCCGGGAACTTCGCCCGGGTCATCACCCATCAGGTGAAGTACGGCCAGAGCCTGATCGACGACTTCTCCAACAAGGCGAAGGCGCCGCACATCGCGATGAGCGTGGACATGCTGGACACCGGCATCGACGTGCCCGAAGTCGTCAACCTGGTGTTCTTCAAGCTGGTGCGGTCGAAGACCAAGTTCTGGCAGATGCTGGGGCGGGGGACCCGGCTGTGTGAGGACCTGTTCGGGCCCGGGGAGGACAAGACGCACTTCAACGTGTTCGACTTCTGCGGGAACCTGGAGTACTTCAGCCAACCGCTGGTGCCGGTGGAGAAATCGAGCGGCAAGTCGCTCAGCGAGATCCTGTTCTCGGCCCGGTTGGAGTTGCTGCAGACGCTCGATGCGGCGGCGGCGCTCGGCGACGAACGGGCTGAGATCGCAGCCACGCTGCACCGGACCGTGGAGTCGATGAATCCCGACAACTTCTTGGTGCGTCCTCATTTGGAGCTGGTGGAGCGGTTCAGCTCGCTCGATGCGTGGGAGACGGCCTCGCTGGCGGACTTGGCTGAGCTCAATGACCGGGTGGCCAAGCTGCCCGACCAGCTCGAGGCCGACAGCGAGGACGCCAAGCGCTTCGACGTGGTGATGCTGAATGCGCAGTTGAGCCTGCTGCGGCGTGAGCCGTTCGAGCGGCAGCGCAGGCGGATCATTCGTGTGGCGTCCGCGCTGGCGGACTTGGGCACGGCGATTCCGGTGGTGGCACAACAGCAAGAGCTGATTGCCGACATTCAGACTGACGAGTGGTGGGCCGACGTCACCTACCCGATGCTTGAGGACGCCCGCAAGCGGCTCCGCAACCTTGTCCAGCTCATCGTGCACACCAACAAGAACGTGCTCTACAGCGACTTCGCGGATGAATTCGGTGGGGTCAGCGTGATCAAGCTGCCTGGCACCGGCGAGCCCGGTGGCGATGGTGATGCTGGAGACGAGGACGACGCTGGCGGCGGCCGCGGCGGTGACGAGTTCGCCCAATTCCGCAAGAAGACGCAGCACTTCCTCAAGGAGAACCTGGCCGAGGATGTTGTGGCCAAGGTCCGCAGTGGCGAGACGTTGACGCTGGTCGATATGAGTGCCTTGCAGCGCGTGCTGGTGGCCGCCGGCATCGGCGACACCGACACCTTCGCCGAGGCGTCAAAGCGCGCCGGCAGCTTCGGTCTGTTCATCCGCTCGCTGGTAGGGCTCGATCGGGCTGCAGCGAAACGCGCCTTCGCCAAGTTCCTCGACGACAAGCGCTACAGCGCCAACCAGATCCGCTTCGTCGACATGGTCATCAACTACCTCAGTGATAACGGCACCATTGACCCCCGTCGAGTCTTCGGCTCGCCGTTCACCGATGTTGCCCCCGAAGGTCCCGACGCCCTCTTCGACAAGCCCGACGACGCCACCGAGTTCTTCGAGATCGTCAAACACCTCCGCGACACCGCCGACGTCTGACCGCCGGCTCGACACCGCCGTCGCGTTGCGAAGCGCCGCGGCGGATGCCGATGCGGACCCTTGGTCGTTTCGCCGCCACAAAACCGAATGGCGTCGCTCCGGCGTGTGCGCTAGGAATCGGCGGTCGGGAACTCAGAAGGCAATTCAGAATCTGTTGGCCGGAGGTCGGGTGGTGTCATATAGTGAGGCCGTACTTCTACACCGGCGCCTAGGCCCTCGGCCGAACGCCACGTCCTACGGCCGCCTTCGGGCGGCCGTAGTTGCGTCCTGAGCCGTGTACATCTGCTACATCGACGAGTCCGGCGGCTTCGAAGCCCCGAACTCCGGTCCTCGCACGCCGCTGATGGTCTTCGCGGGATTGGTTGTGAGGGCATCGGCGATCAACGACGTCACAGCTGACTTCCTTTCGCTTAAGCGCAGGTTCTACCCAGGCCAGGCGGCACGGCATCTCGATTATGTGCTGGCAGAGGTCAAGGGGTCGGAATTGCGGCGAGCAGTGCGTAGCGGGAGTCAGCGAGAACGTCGGCACGCACTCGGCGTCCTCGATGGCGTTGTACGCCTCATTGAGCTGCATGAGATTCGATTGTCGGGACGGGTCTGGGTCAAGGAGTCGACCAAGGCGTTGAAGCCTGATGCCACCTACACATTTGCCATCCAGGACATCGCTCGGCACTTCGACGAATTCTTGGGGCAGCAGAACAGCCTCGGCCTCGTCATGTGTGACGGGCGCGACCACCGCCAGGATGTGCGTGTCGCGCACTCGGTGTTCACGCAAAAGCACAAGTCGGAGGGTGATGCGCTGCCGCGAATCCTCGAGACCCCGGTGTTCGGCAAGAGCGACAACCATGTCGGATTGCAGTTGGCGGACTTGGTGGCGTCGGCGTTGCTGTTCCCGATCGCGGCCCGCGTCTACTGCGCAGACGCCGGAAGCGGGCTGCACACTGCGCCCGAGTTCGACGCGATTCGGTCCCGGTATGCACATCGGCTTCGATCACGTCGGCATACATACCGCGATGCAACCGGGCGAATGCGTGGCGGCATAGTGGTCAGCGACCCCTCGGGCCGTCGGCCGTCGCGACACCTGCTCCAAGTTGCCGACAGTGAGTCCCACGGGAGTGTCCAGTAAGGCACTTGGCGCGGCCCGCGGGCGTGCTGAGCGTGGATCCATGTTCCTGGATTCAGCCGTTGTTGGGTACCGAATCGCAGTCAACATCGCGTCGGTCTCACGGACTCAATGCACGCCGAGAGAGCTCATCTTGGCGAGAGCCCGATCCGTGCCGGGTTCCAGACGATCTCGGCCAACTCGCGGTAGAGATCTTGGCGAGCGTCGATGTCGTCCTTCGTGAACGTCTCCGGGTACGGCTTGAACGCGAGGCTGTAGGTCGCGCGAAGAGCGTCAAAGCTGGGGTTGTTCTTGTATGCACACGGGTGCAGCGACTTCGCCAAGGAGTTCTGGGTCAAGTAGTGCTGGACCTTCTGTTCGTAGGGCATCGCGCCGTAGCTGGCGTTGAAGTCCTTCGGCAGCAGCAAGAGGCCGCCGAAGTTGTTCCGGTGGTCCTCGAATTCGTGGACGGTCGGGAACTCGTCTGTGTGTCGTTCGAACTTGTTGGCCCAGATGTGCTCCACCTCGTATGGATGCATACGCGATCGGTCGAGGTAGTCAGCCAACGACGTTCCGATGCCGAGTTCGGAGTCGATCCACGCGGTGATGCGAGCGAGGAGGTAGTGGATGTGACTCCGGTTCCGCTGCGTGAGGCTGAACGAACGGATCCCGTCGAGGCGCTCTTGCTCGGTTTCGAGCCAGCGACTGAGCATGCCTCGGACCGTGTCGGCAGGCTGGTCGCGGATGTCCTTGATGAGGTTGAACATCGTGTAGACGACCGTTGAGTACCCGAAGTTTCGGTAGTTCACCATTCTTCGTGCGATGAAGATCTCGAGAGCGCCGGCGATGAGCACAGCCTTCGTCGTGAACGTCTCGTCGTCGTCTTCAGGGGTGACCGCGGCGAGGATGACGGGGAGCTGCAGCGTGAAGCCGATCCTCGCATTGCAGAAGACGGCTTCGAGGCTTGGGTGCAGCTCGTGAGATGCGTGCAGCAGCTCCAGGTAGCGGCTGCTGAGCCCCAAGAACTCGCGCTCGACGAATCGTCGATAGTCCCCTTCGCGGTCCAGCCCGATTGCTGTCTGGTTGTCGCGTACCCACTTGTGGAACGCCGTGCCGATGATGTCGAAGTCGCGCGGTGCAGCATTGGCTTTGCGCTCGCGCTGCGTCACCGCGTGCTTGCCGCGGAGCCAGGCCTTGACGAATTCCGCGTCGGCGTTCTTCTCGGTATCGATCAGCTCGGTGACTCGCTGGCGCCAACGGCTGTTGAGGTCTCGAATCACGCTCTCGTCACCGACTCGAGCAAGCAGGAAGCTCTTGAGCATGTCGGTGCTGCTCAGCCGCAGGCCGCGGTCGTTCATGGTCTCGAATATCTCGAGCGCCATGTCCTGGTCGGGCGCACCGATGTCGACGAGGATCACGCGGTGCTGGAGCCAGTCGGAGAAGTACGGGAGCGTGTCACCTTGGAGGTCACTCGAGAACCGGTCAACGATCGTCTGGTAGCGGGCCCAGAGGTTGCGGACCGACTCGGGATCGCTGCCGGCGTCGTACTCCTCGCCGTCGAGGATGGCCTGCAAACACTTCTCGCGCTCGTCGACGTCGAGATTGAACGTCGTCTTGCCGTATGCCGTAGAGAAGATGAGCGAGTTGAGGGCTTGTGCGTCGGCGGGATGTGTCGCGGCGAGTCCGTGACGGACGTAGATCAGCAGGAGACTGAGGGTTGTGATTCGTTGCTGGCCGTCAACGAGGTAGCGCACACTGTCGCGTTGCGCAGTCACGATCGGCCCCAGGAAGTACGGCCGGTAAGAAGCCACGTCGTGCCGCTCGTGGGTGTCGCGGTACTCATCGAAGAACCGGCCGGTGAGGTCGTCGATGAGTTCACCGACCTGGGCCTCTTCCCAGCTGTACTCACGCTGGTAGAAGTCGAGGCCGTAGCGGCTCTCCGACAGGAGCTGCCGAACGGATCGGGAAGTTCCGGTGATCTGCTGAACATCGACGGCCACTAGTCGGTCCTTCCTTTCGGCTCCGCCGATGCCGTTCGCGTCGAGTGCCGGTCTGTCCGGCGTTCGGTGAACGCAGCGGTCCGGCAGGAGTCTGCTCTCGCGATTGCTGTGATACCACTCGAAACCCGACTGAAGACGCGTTCTAGCCCGGTCGCGGTCGTTACGATTCGACGCTCGTGGAGCAGACACCGCAGGAGTCGCCGCGAAGTGCTGCTGGGTCTGTGGCTGATTGCCCGCGCTGTGGCGCTGACATGGTCCTGCGAACCGCTCGTAGGGGAGCGAACCAGGGCAACCAGTTTTGGGGATGCTCGACGTTTCCGAAGTGCCGGAGCGTGGTCGCTTTCGAGCCTTCCGAGGAGAGCGTCAGCGACGCGGGGGATCCGCCAGCTCCCGTATTGGGAAACAGCGATGCCCCGGAGGCCGCCGAGCCTGCCGTCGACGCTGAATCACTGGTGCCGAAGGCGACTCCCGACGGCAAGGGACGACGTCGTTTGCGCGACAGGCTCACCGGGGCAGCCGTCGGCGCGGTCAAGGCGTACGACAAGGTGCGGCGATCGATGTTGGAGGCCGAGGAGCCGGACGCGTCGGGCCGCTGGAGCAAGGAGCATCGGAAGAAGGTGCTCCGTTACGTCTACGAACGAGATGGCGGTCGCTGTGGCGTGTGCGGTGCCGAGACACGCATCGAAGCCGCCCATGTGGAGCACATCGTCCCGAAGATCTTCGCCTACTTCGACATCAGCAAGGTCGGCAAGGCGGTACAGGGCACCCGGTACAAGAGCCTGCTGCACAAACTGGACAACCTCCAGGCGTCCCACACCTACTGCAACAAGAACAAGGGCAACACGGCCGACGTGACCCGCTGGCGGCATCCGACGATGCCCCCGCTCGCAGTGGCGCTAGCCGAGGACGGTTCGGAGTTTCGAGTGCCGCAGGAGCCCGTCAAGGGCCACTAGCTATCGGTTCGCGTGAGGTTGTGTGCGCGTGATGCGGTGACCTTGGCCAAGAGGCTCAAGGCGATGGGGTCGCCGAAGTACCAGAACGACGGTGACCCGCTGACGAGCGGGCCGGGCTTCAGGCTCACCTCGCATCCCGCATCGCTCGATATGCCTCGTCGCTCGGGGATTCAAGAGCTGAGATCGTCGGCAACCTCCCACGTCTCGACCAGCGCTGGATCAAGCAATCTTGAGCCGAGATTCTCAGGGAACACGGCGAGAACGATGTCGACATCGGTCGCTGATGGGCTCCGAATGGCCTGAATTCCGCGTTCGTAGGCGGCCTCTCCCAACTGTTGAGTGACTTCCAAGTTCTCACTCACGACATCGCTGAGCGAGATGCCCAGGTGGAAGCGCGTGTTCTCGTCGGTGAGATCGAGCGGCGAGCTCCTTCGTCGCTGCGGGGGTTCTAGCCGGGGGTTTGGTTGCGGAACCCAACGACGCGCTCGGGGTGCGTCGGTGCGCGCCCGACGACGACTGGATCCACCCGGGTCATCTCAGGCAGTGACGCCTTCTGCGAGTGCGAGCAAGAGGTCGACGACGCGGCGGTACTCACCCTGAGCGACGAGGTCCAGGGGCTTCTCGTAGCCGAGGCTGGGGTTAGGAGACCGCAACCAGAGCCTGGCGGCATCGTCGCGGATAACACTTCGAGTGAGATCGACGACCGCGCGCAATTCGAGGAGCCGCTCTTCGGCCTCGCGACGTGGTGCCGTTTCGTCGGTGCGCCATCGAACCACGCTTCGCGGGTTGGCGTCGCTCACTCGCGCGAGGTCTGCCGTGTCCACGACGTCACCTTCGTACAGGTGATCCAACAGAGCGGAGACCGTGTTCATCAGCTTGTGTCGTCCTTTTGACTATGGCGGTGTCGTCTGTTTGACATAGTGTATGTCGAGTAAATGCAATGAGAGGTCCGGTGCGCCTCGATCTCGGATACGGCTTCTGCCTCGGATTGGCGTGGCCCCCCGTCTGGCCGCCTGGCTGTGACAGCCCGTCCCTACGGTTGGGGCGTGGCTGACAAATCGGCGATCGAGTGGACCGAGGCGACGTGGAACCCGACCACGGGCTGCGATCGGGTGTCGCCGGGTTGCGACCGCTGCTATGTGCAGCGGCTGAGCCGGATCGCAGGCGAGCTCGACTGGCCGATCCGTTCCAATAAAGCATGGCTCATCAGCGCACTCGCACCCCTACGGTGCGTCACGTGAACGCCTGGCTGTACGAACCGGAGGCACATCCGAAGCTGAAGCACCACTGGCAGCATGATCGCGCAGGATTCGTCCGGGTCGGCTCGGAGCTGGTCGCGAAGTGCCCGGCGGCGATGACGCTGGCCGACGCTCAGGTTCTCTTGGACAATTCGGTTCCGTATTTTCCGCCTCGATGGTCTCGGCCATACCCACAGCGGTTGTACGCGGTCAGTGACGGAATCGTCTATCGGGCCACTCCGACGAATCCCGGCATCTCGTACCATGGATTCCCTGAACACCCGGACCGGTTTCCAAACAAGGGAAACGCAAAGCAGGTCAAGCAATGGCTGCTGGCTGAGGCCAGACACCAAGGATGCAGACAGGAGGTGCTCCAGTGGATGAACTGGTAGCAGGCTCCGCCGACGGCGAGATCGAATTCGCACTGAACTGGCTGCCCCGCCCGTCGAAGTCGGCCGGTGCCGAGGCGACCCTCGGAAGCTTGCGTGTATGCCTGAGGGGTCGGCCCGTTTGGCACGGCGCTGATGACACAACCGGAATCGAATGGACGTGGATAGAGCTCCTCGAATTCCTTGGTGAGTATTGGCTCTATCTGTCTGTCGAAGACGGCTGTCCCCTTGGCGTCGCGCCGAGTACGGCTCCGAGGATGCTCGCTGAGGCAGAGGCGGCTGCAGACCTCCTGCCGCCAGCCGAAGCAGAGTTCGAGCATGAACAGATCGAGGCATACCGCTCGACGCATGACTTGGCCGAAGCGCTGCAAGGGGCGGTTTCTCCCCCCTTGTGGGTCGTCCGGTACGGAAGCATGGGCTGGATGGCTTCCAGCGCGGCCACTGCGCGATCGTCATTCAGCGAAGTGCTCAAGGTCTTGACCGATGTGGGGGACTTCATTGCTCGACGCCTCGACGGGTTGAGCGATCTGCGTTCGACCCAAGCGGTGAGGACGTGGCATGAGCGTGACGGTCATGACCGGCTTCGTGTCATCGAAGCGGCCACCGGCTATCCGCCAGAGTTGGTAGCCGAGGTCGAGTCTGTGTTCCCTTCGCTGCACGAAGACGACGGGGACATGCTTGCCTCCGACGAATTGCTCGCAGCAGCACGCCTGGTGGGTCCTCAGCCCCTCACGACCCTGCGGCCGATCGTCGAGGCCGTGCGGCAGCTCAAGAAGTTCAAGACGTCCGGGCTTGACCGTTTGGCGGTTCATGCGGCTGAAGTGATCGGATCGGTCGCGGACGAGCCGCCATTCGCCCAGGGGCACGAGCTGGCCGGCTGGCTACGGGCTCAACCGAGCATCGCCAACGGAAGTGGCCGGGTGAATCCCGATGAGCTCCTGCGGTCGTGGGGTGTGCCCGTCGTCGACGTCGCCCTTGGGCTGCCGAATGTTGATGCGATTGGATGCTGGGGCCCGAATCACGGTCCAGCAGTACTTCTCAATAGCGGCCGACGTCATGCCTCGAATGTTGGGCGCAAGCGAGCGACGCTGGCGCACGAGATCTGTCATCTCCTTGTCGATCGTGCGACCTCGCTGCCCCTGGTCGAGGTGCTCGGCGGCCGGACCGCAAGACATGTCGAGCAGCGCGCTCGTGCCTTCGCGGCTGAGTTGTTGCTGCCTCGCGAACTCGCCGGCCGACTGTTCTTGAGCTTTGACGGCGATGACGATCGTGCGGCGAAGTCGCTTCGGGCACGCTACGGGGTTAGTTCGGCGGTGCTCGGCTGGCAGGTGCGCAACGCGGAAATCCCGCTCGCACCCGCATCGCGCCACTTCATCGAACGGCTCATCGGGGAATAGCTGTAACAGCCCATCCCTACGGTTGGGGCGTGGCTGACAAGTCGGCGATCGAGTGGACCGAGGCGACGTGGAACCCGACCACGGGCTGCGATCGGGTGTCACCGGGTTGCGACCGCTGCTATGCGCAGACCTTGGCCAAGAGGCTCAAGGCGATGGGGTCGCCGAAGTACCAGAACGACGGCGACCCGGCGACGAGCGGGCCGGGCTTCAAGCTCACCTTGCACCTCGCATCGCTCGATGTGCCTCGACGCTGGCGCGCACCCCGCCTCGTGTTCGTGGACTCGATGAGCGATCTCTTCCATGACGATGTGCCGCCTGAGTTCATCGCGCAGGTGTTCGAGGTGATCCGCGAGACGCCCCAGCACACCTATCAGGTGCTCACCAAGCGAGCGCAGCGGCTGAGCCGGATCGCAGGCGAGCTCGACTGGCCGCCGAATCTGTGGATGGGCGTGAGCGTCGAGACCCGCCGGTACGCATTCCGCATCGAGCATCTGCGCAAGGTGCCCGCAGCGGTGAGGTTCTGGGGAGGCAGGACGCCCAAGGCCGGCGGTCGGGAACTCGAGGGCGAGCTGTGGGACGAGCTGCCGGTCGAGGCGGTTCGGTCGAGCGGCGGACGTGAGGAACTGCTGGCTAACGCCCAGGTGGGGCACGGCACCGCCCTTCCAGTGATGCCTTCGGTACGATGAGCGCACCCCACCGGGGCGCGTAATCCCGGTCCGACGGCCCCGACTTCGGTCGGGGCTGTTTAGCGTTCGGGGGTCGACCTCGTTCACATCAGGACCCGCTGCCCCTGCGACGTGATTCAGTCGGCCACGAGCTGCTGGACTCGTTGGTGGGACACGCCGAGGAGTCGAGCCGCATCCCGGCGTGAGACGCCGGCTTCGGTGAGCCGCAGCGCAGCGGCCCGCTGGCGAGCCAAGTAGATCTCGTGCGCTTCCAGCGCTTGGTCGCGCAGGCGTGCGAGTTCGTCGACATCGACGTCCGCGACGCAGATGCGCTCCTCGATTTCCACGGAGGACTCGGGGATGTCGGCGGTGACGGCGATGGCCTCGCGGGCATTCGTCGCCGCTTCGTCGAGGTTCCGGCCGAATGTGTGGACATCGGCCATGCCCTCGATGTCGACAAGCCAAGCGTCGTCGCCCGGATCACGCCGGTAGGTCACGGTGTAGCTGGTCATCGTCTCAGCCCGTCGCCCGTCACGTGTCAACTACACTAGACAGACTAGTTTGTTGCCAATCACGCCGGACTGGGCAGTGCCTTCGCCCGTGGTCCGGCGGTTGATTCGATCGTCCAGTTGAGAGGGCCCGCAGGAGTGCATGGCTCAACGCAATAGCCGTCTGGACCCTTGGAACTACATAATCGCTTTGCTGGCATTATCGCAAAAATGCGATTATCCTGCGCGTGGCAGACATCGAGATTCACGACGAGGTTGCGGAGTGGCTCAATCAGCTCAACAATGCCGACTGGCACCGCGTCGTCGTGATCATCGACCGGCTGGCCGAACTGGGCGCGATGGCTCGAATGCCGTTGTCGCGAAGTCTCGGCAGCGGTCTGTTCGAGCTTCGGTTCACGCTTGGTTCGACGTCTCGACGCATCACCTACCGGTTCACGGCGGACGGCCGTGTGGTGCTCTTGACGACATTTCGCAAGCAGCGCGACAACGAGCGCATCGAGATCGCACGGGCGCGTCGCGCTGCGGCGGACTGCGCGCGTCAACAACCGTGATGGAGCAGATCCGTGGCTAACCGATCCCGATGGGAGGATGTCAAAGCGGGTCGCGGCGAGCCGTCCCCGACGACTCGTGCCGCCGTCGAGCAGGATCTCGCCTTGGGCCAGCTCATCCACGACCTGCGGGTGCAAGCGGGTCTGAGCCAGCGCGAGCTGGCAGAGCGCATGGGAACTACCCAGTCGGTGATCTCGCGCTTGGAGGAGGGCGGCGGAGCACGCAACCGAATCGACACGCTCGTGCGCGTTGCGTCCGGGCTGAACCGACACCTCGTGCTGTCATTTCCCGAGGAGCCTCCGCGCCAACTCCGCGACGCAGTGCAGGTCGCCTGAAGCGGCTGCGAGATCCGCTGCGGCTGCCATCTACTACGCCTGCGTCGCGTCATGCCGCGGACAGACAGACGCCCGCGAAAACGTCTGAAGTTCGTGAACTGCCGCGGCTTATGGTGCTTGTGCACTTTTCAATCGGCGCATAGGCCTAGGGCCGAACGCCACGTCCTACGGTCGCCTTCGGGCGGCCGTAGTTGTGTATTGAGATCCGTAGATGTCGCGCGGGACGACTGCGTTCCTGTCAGGACGTGACGCCCTCCGCAAGCGCGAGCAGGACAATCTCCGCAAGCGGTGGTCGGCGTGGGGCGTTCGGGGGGTTGCGTACGCTGGCGGCACGGCGTCGGGAGTGTGCCGATGGAGCCGAACCGGCGAGCCGCAGCAGGCTTCATGTACTCCGACACGGGTGGCGACGGCCCCGTGGTGGTGCTGCTGCACGGCGTGCTGACGAGCGGCAGCCTGTGGGACGGCGTGGTCGACGGGCTGGCGGACCGCTACCGCTGCATCGTCCCTGAGCTGCCGTTCGGCGCGCACCGCACCCCGATGCCCGACGACGCAGCGCTCGACCTGGCCTCGATCGTCAAGATGATCGCTGCGTTCTTGGTTGAGCTCGACGTGGGTGATGTCACGCTGGTCAGCAACGACTGGGACGGTGCCCAGCTCGTCATCAGCCCCGGCGGCAGCGACCGGGTGGCGAACCTCGTGCTCGTCTCCTGCGAGGCGTTCGACAACTACCCGCCTGGGTTGCCGGGCCGGCTGCTGTGCCTGAATGCGGCGCTGCCCGGCGGCACCTTCCTGACCGCTCAGCTGCTGCGGCCCCGCTGGATCCGCCATCTGCCGGTGACGTTCGGCGCCATGTCGGCGAAGCGGGTGCCCGACGAGGTGTTCTTGGACTGGATCGGGCCGCTGCGCCATGACCGGCGTGTGCGGCGTGACTTGGACAAGTACCTGCGGCGGGTGCCCAAGCGGGCGCAGCTGCTCGAATGGGCGCAGGAGCAGCGGTCGTTCGGCGGGGCGGTGCTGGTGGTGTGGGCGCGGGACGACAGGCTGATGCCGGCCGCGCATGCGCAGCGGCTAGTCGAGCACTTCGAGAAAGCGCAGCTCGTGTGGATCGACGACAGTCGGACCCTCGTGCCGATCGATCAGCCTGAGGTTCTGACCGAGCATCTGCGGTCGTTCTTGGCTGCGAACACGGCTTGAGGGGCGTCGGGAGTCGGACATTCCGCATGACAGGTCCGTCAGCGGAGGTGTCTCTGACGGCGCTCGGGTTCGTCATGGCGTCTCGGCTCGGCTAACGACGAGTCGCCGGACCCTGGGGTGCAGCGCGCCCAGCGGTTGAGCCGGTCAGAGCTTTGCGGCGATGCGTTCGAGCGTGTTCCAGTTGCGAGCCGTGGCGGGCACCCCGAAGTGCCGCTCGAGATGGGAGTACGACAGGCGCAGCGCCTTGACGCCCTCCGGCGCCCACACGTACACCTCTGATCTTTCGACGTGGACGACCTCGGGCGCATGGTCGGCCTCGACGAGCGAGCGCGCGGCGCCGGGGTCGGGTGCGGTGCCGGGTTCGGTGGCGAGGAAGTTGACCAGGTAGCGGGACCCGTTCTCCGCAATGTGGCCGAGGGGGTTGCGTTCGAGGATGGCGGTGATCTCGGCGGCGGTGCGGGCCACACAGGGCACGTGGACATCGAATTCGTCGGCCAGCAGCTGTTGGACGGCGGCGGCCACGGCGGTGGTGGCGGCATTGGCGTTTGCGGCATCGTCGGGCTGGTTGGCAGTGAGCTTGGCAGTGGGCTCGGAGGCGAGTTCGGCGGCGAGTTCGGCAGTGGGCTCGGACCCGAATTCGGCAGTGGGTTCGGACCCGAATTCGGCAGTGGGTTCGGACCCGAATTCGGCAGTGACGATGATGTTCCCGCTCTGGAGGATCGTGACGGGATCGGCGTAGCCGGCCCCTGCCAGCTTGAGGCGAAGCTCGGCCATGGGCACCCGGTTGTGCCCGCCGACGTTGATGCCCCGGGGGAGAACGACGCAGCGGATGGTCATGCTCGCCGGCTCAGCCGGACTCGTGGGCCAAGCGATCGAGTATGCGGCGGTGGCGCTTCATGGAGGCGGCGAGGCGTTGTTTGAATGCGTCGTCGGTGCTGCAGGCGGCGCGGGCGGGTCCCTCGTCGGCGTGGCGGCGGACCCGAGCGGGCCCTTCGTCGGCGTTGTGGGTGGCCGAGGCCATGCGGGAACGGTAGGGCAGCGGCGGGTCCGAGACTGCTCGATTTCCGGCAGGTGCAGCAGCTCGTGCACGGCCTCGGCGGTGGGGTGGCAGCGGCGGGTCCGAGACTGCTCGATTTCCGGCAGCGGTACGGCTCGGGTAGCGACGCGCTGCATAGTGGCTCCGTCTTGGCTGTGCTGTCGCCCGACCGGTCGGTGCGCGCCAGCAGCCCGAGCACCAGACCGACAGATCAAGGTCAAGGCACACCGGCCCGTCACACCCAGAGTCAGACCAGCCCATCAAGACACCGAACGCATCCTCCCGAGCCGGAACCCGGCCCAAGTGGACGCTTCGATGTCACACCCCTTTTCTACGTTGGCCGACATGAGCTTGTGGACGTCACTTCGGGCGACCGGTGGTCGGAGTTGGGCCGTGACGAACGAATGTCACACCCCTTCTCTACGGTGCCTGCCATGACCTCCGCCTCCCCTCAATTGGCAGCCGGCAACCGGCAGAATCCGCGCCGCGCCTCGGTGGGCCGTGTTTGCATGGTGGAGTTGCGCGCACGGCTGGCACGGCGGTGCGAGGACGAGTCCGGCGGCGGAAGTGTCGTTCGTCGAGCGATCGAAACCGCAGTGGGGTCGGTCGCCGGCGCGGGTCCATTGGTCGATGCGAAGGCGGTTCGATCCGCCCACGATGAGGACTTGGTGTGGTGCGCGCAGTCGGTGCAGCGGGCCATCAACATGCTCGAGGGAGCGCGCAGCTCACTGGCCGCCGAAGTCGTTCGACGTCAATTGCATGCGCGCCGCGGGGAGGCCTCAGGGGCAGAGACGCTGGTCAATACAACGGCGGTGGGCGGCGCGTTGGCGCGCCGGATCGAACGCGAGGCTCAGGCTCTGGACGCTCAGCCAGCGGTGGCCGAAGTGTTAGGGCGAGGCGAGATCACCTCAGATCAAGCGGCTGCGGTAGCCGCGGCAGATGTGCCCGACGACGTGCGTAACGATCTGTGCAAACAGGCAAGGAACCAGACAGCAGATCAGACGCGGCAGACAGTGCGTAGTGCGGAAGCAGCGTGGCGGCGCGAGAGCGAAGCGCAATGGCATGCTCGCCAGCGCGCAGCGAGGTCGGCGTCGATGTGGATCGACCCGAACGACGGCATGTGGCACCTGCGGGCCAAGTTCGATGCGCTGACGGGGGACGCGATCAACCGCCTCTTGATCAGCGCCATCGAACGGAATTGGCGCAGTGACAAGGACTTGCCCGAATCGAAGCGGCGCAGCGTGCAACAGCGTGCCTCCGACGCGCTCGCATGGCTGCTCACCTCGGCCGGCGTCCCAGGCGCGGGAGATGTGAGAGGCGATGGTGTGACTCCCAGCGGCGCCCTGCACACCGACGCGATGCCGCGGGATGGTGTGACTCCCGGCGGCGTCCTGCACACCGACGCGATGCCGCGGGATGCTGCGGCGGACGGTGGTGCCCTGCACACCGACGCGATGCCGCGGGATGGTGTGACTCCCGGCGGCGAGCTGCACACCGACGCGATGCCGCGGGATGCTGCGGCGGGCGGTGGTGCCCCCGGTGCGGGGTCTGCAGCCCGCGATGCTGGAAGCGTTGCGGGCGAGGGTTTGGGAGACGACGGCTGGGTTGTTCCGAGTCCGACACAGATGATCGTGCTCACGACCTTGGACAATCTGCGTGGCGGTGCACGCGGTGGGCAGCCCGATGCTGAGCACATGGGCGCAGCCTCGATTCCGGTGCGTGATCTCTTGGCAGCTCCCGGCGCCGTGGCAACCACCGAGACCGGCACCGTGCTTGGCGTGGATGACGCACGCAAGATCGCCTGTGACACCCGTGTCATCCCCGTGGTGATGGGTGGTCCCGGCGAAGTGCTCGACGTCGGGCGGGCCACTCGCACCATCCCGCCAGCGATCCGCCGAGCGCTGATTGCCCGCGATCAAGGCTGTGTTTGGCCGGGCTGCGACCGGGCTCCGATTCATTGCGACGGGCATCACATTCAGCACTGGCTCGACGACGGTCCGACGAGCCTGGTCAACCTGGCCCTGCTGTGTCACAGCCACCATCACCGTCTGCACAAGTACAACTTGATGCTGCATCCCCCGAAGGGTCCGGCCCCGCCTGGCGAGGGTTGGACGGTCACGCCAGCCCCATCGCGCAAAACCCGTACGCTAGCTGCGGACCGCGTCCGGCAGAACTGCTGATCAGACCGGCAGAACTGCTGATCAGAATCGTCAAGCGGAAGCGAAATGCAAAACCGCTGCGAAGACTGATGACCGGGCGCCGAGGACGGAAGCGAGAAACCGGCGTGTGGAACCAGCAGGCGGCAAGTGTGCTCGGGAACCGACGCGACGGAAGCGAGAAACCGGCGTGTGGAACCAGCAGGCGGCAAGTGTGCTCGGGAACCGACGCGACGGAAGCGAGAAGCCGGCGTGTGGAACCAGCAGGCGGCAAGTGTGCTCGGGAACCGACGCGACGGAAGCGAGAAGCCGGCGTGTGGAACCAGCAGGCGGCAAGTGTGCTCGGGAACCGACGCGACGGACGCGAAACGACGAGACTCAAGCGACGGAGTTCAAGAGAGGGATCCATGGACAGACAAGTCAGTCAGATCAGTGACACGACTGCACTGCGGGAGGTCTATCGCCAGCCGTCCAAGCTGGTTGCCAACAAGAACGTGCCGGCGATCGATGCTGAGTCGGCCCGGTTCTTGGCGCTCTCGCCGCTGTGCGTGCTGGCGACCCATGGCCCGGGTGGGACTGACGCCTCGCCCCGCGGTGGGCCTGCCGGATTTGCCCGTGTGCTCCATGACGGTGCACGGCTGGCCTTCGGCGACCTCGCCGGCAACAACCGTCTCGATTCGTACACGAACTTCCTGGACAATCCCCAGGTCGGCTTGATCTTCCTCGTGCCCGGCAGCGACCACACCGTGCGGGTGAACGGCACTGCCTCGCTCACGACTGATCCCGACATCTGCGCTGCAGCGGCAGTGGGGGATCGGGTGCCCAAGACGGCCGTGGTCGTCGATGTCGACGAGTGCTTCCTGCACTGTGGCAAGGCCTTGATACGCGCCAACATCTGGGACACCTCGACGTGGCCCGAGAGCGAGGTGCCCACCGCGGGGGAGATCCTCGCCTCCCAGCACGAGCTACGGGCCGAGCCCGAGGAAATCGACCAGAACCTCGAAACGAACTACGAAGCCACGCTGTGGTCCGACGCGGGTTGATCGCGGAAGCTCAGAGCCAGCCGCACACCGCGCGGCCACGTCGTTCAGACAGTGCGCAGCGCGCTTCATTCGGATGCTGTCGGCGGACGGTCTATGGCGCGTTGATGTAGCCGATGTCGGGGTCGTAGGGATGGGTCGGGGGGCCCTTGAGCTCGACCGTGTTGCCGTCGGGATCCTTGACGTACATCGAGGGCCCGCGCCCGTCGGCGCCCCAGTTGTTGTACAGGCGGCCGGCCTCGACGCCGTGGCTGGCGAGATACCGGCGCAGCTCGTCCTCGTCGAAGGGCTCGATCCGGACGCAGAAGTGATCGACGTTGTGTGCCGTCGGACCCGGCGGCGGGCCGCCCTCTTGGCCGAGCACACCCGCGACGTCGACGAGGTCGATGATGGAATCGCCCGCTCGCATCTGGTACAGGCCGGTCTCGGCGTTGACGTGCTCGACGCCACAGCCCAGCACCGACGCATAGAAGTCCATGCTCCGCTCGACGTCGGAGACCCGCAGCACGATGTGATCCAGCGACGTCAATCGGAACATCGGGCAACCTCCCAAAGCCTGCAGGGCGTCCATGCTGACACTGCCGACAGCGCCTTCCGCAGCCCAGGAGACTACGGACTTGTTCGGTTTCGGGCATTCGTGCAAATCTCTGACTCGCGCTCTTGCACGGGCGGAACGAACGATTCGGGAATTGCTCAGCGGTATCCCACGGGCGAGCGTACCGAGACCGCGCTAGGTGCCTCGAACGATCCAGGTAGGGTCTTGGTCAAGAACCGAGTTGCCAAGAGCGGTGGTAACGCGCACCCGAAAGATGCCCGTGCCATGAGGAGTTTCTGGAGAGCCATCCGCAAAGCCCTCGTCAACTTGGCCAACTTCTTCCACCTGCTGCTGCACATGCCACTCAAGGGCCGGTACGTGCCCAGGAGCAACACCGGGATGGCTCGGGAAGCAATGCATGTGACTAGTGCCGCATCAGCAAACGTTTGCGAGGTTTGAGATGCCGTCGCGCCGCATGGGGTCAGGGCTTCCACTCATCTGGAACACCCCAAACGTTGCCTGACACGGCACTAGCCGTGGAACGTCGGGCACCACAGCGGCTGACAAGTTCCTCGCAACCGAACTCTCCAAGGGACATCAGATCGAGTTGCATGGGGATCCCTCATCCTCCCGACCGGTCGTGGGATACGGCGGCAGGGCACCGGAACCTCAGAAACGGCGATCCGTCCTCGTCACGGCCGTCGTGATCCTGTTGCTGCTCAGCGTTCTGATCGTGGCGCGCTTGTCACCAAGCGTCGGCTGGTGGCTGATCGGCTGGGACTGAGCGCAACTCAGCCCCCAGGCACGCTGCAGCCGCCCGCGCAGCTCACGCAGTCACCACCGCCACTGCCCGGCGGAAGGCGCGTGGCAGAGCGCGTCAGCGGGTGAGGCAACGTGCGGCTTCATAGGGTGGCCTCGTGCGGTCCCGCGTCTGCGCCCTGCTGATCGGAACAGCGCTGCTGGCAGCCGCCTGCGCCGCCACCGAGACGACTGCGCCGACGTCGGCCCCTGCTTCAGAGTCAGGAACGGCTGAGTCGGCGGGCGGTCAGACGGCGGACCGGGCACAGGATGCTCCCGATGATTCCCCCGCGGCGACCGCACAACCCGACGCTCCCGGCACGACAACAGCCTCAGACACCGACGCCGTCGTCCTGGATCCACGCGACACCGGGAAGTTGCGCAACTTCCTCGGCTACACGTTCCCTCCCGCACCTGAGGTGCCGACCGGTCCGCTGCAACGCACCGTGCTCAACGACCTCAACATGATCTGGTCCGGTTTGCAGCGCGGCGGCATCGACGGCGACGCCGTCGCCCAACTCGGCCGAACGGGCGACCCGCGACTGGCGTGGATCGTCGCCGATTTGCTCAGGTTCGTCCCTCCTGGCGAACTCACCGAAGGGGCCGTCTCGGCCTTCCAGTCGCTGACCGGCGTCAGGCTGTTCGACGACCCCGTGGCCCGCCGCAGCCCATGGCAATCGGTGACCGATCACCTGCTCGCCTGGGATCTGCCCGTCTTCGACGGCTACCCCGAGTTCAAGCAGCGGCTGTTCACGCTCATCGAGCCCGGCTGGCAGCCGTTCTTCGACGACACCGACTCCGACATCGACTGGCGCATCGTGAACTGGGGCGGGGTGCTGATCGACAACCGAGAGCTCGGCGACCCCCGCCCGTGCCCCCGGGGCTGCATCCCCGCCCTCGACAA
Source organism: Acidimicrobiales bacterium (assembly GCA_965231925.1). Lineage (GTDB taxonomy): Bacteria > Actinomycetota > Acidimicrobiia > Acidimicrobiales > Poriferisodalaceae > Poriferisodalis. The sequence continues at coordinate 4,174,240 of OZ246894.1, read as the reverse complement.
CCCCGGCGTCACCGATGCCGAAGACGGCTCGTGGTACCCCGACGACGGCATCGTGTTCGCCGTCGTGCTCGGCGGCGAAGCCCGGGCATACCCCCGCCACATCATGGAAATCCACGAGATGATCAACGACACCCTCGGGGGCCAACGCATCGGCATGCCGTACTGCACGCTGTGCGGCTCCGCGCAGGCGTACCTGACCGCCGAAGTGCCCGACGGCGTGGCCACCCCGGTGCTGCGGACTTCGGGCTTGCTCTCACGGTCGAACAAGGTCATGTACGACCTCGTCACCAAGTCGGTGTTCAACACCTTCACGGGCAGGGCCATCTCAGGCCCGCTGCGCGAGCGAGGCGTCGTGCTGCCCCAGACCACCGTGGTCACCACCACGTGGGGCGAGTGGAAGGCCGCCCATCCCGACACGACAATCATCGCCGCCGACGGCGGGATCGGGCGCAGCTACCCGTTCAACCCGCTGGGCGGGCGGGACGACAACGGGCCGATCTTCCCGGTCGGCGATGTCGACGAGCGACTCAGCGTCCAAGACCACGTCTTCGGCGTCGTGCTCGACGACGGCACCCCGGTCGCATTCGGGGTCGAAGCAGCCATGGCCGAACTCGAGGCAGGCGGGACCGTCGAGCTCGCCGGCGTCACGCTGCAGCTCGACGGCGGCGGGGTGCGTGCCGTCGACGCTGCCGGCAATCCCGTCGAAGGCCACCAGTCGTTCTGGTTCGCCTGGAGCCAGTTCATGGCAGACACGCTCCTGTGGGAGCCCTAGCCCGCGACCTGGGCTGCCCCAGATCGATGGCTCCGGACGCAGGTTCGACTGTTGCCTCCGCGATGCGCGGCGGTTACAAGCCAGCGGAACCGGGCCGACGGCGGCCGCAAGGGGGCTGAGACCCAAACTCGATGCCAAGCCGCGATGGTACGGCCCCTGTTCGCGCTTGGCTAAGCCTGCTTGAGCAGCGCGTCGAGCGCCGCCATCGCTGCAGCGCCCGTCGCGTGGGGATCCCGCCAGGCGACATGTCCGTCCGGCCGCACCAGCACGGCTCCAGAGCGGCCGATGCCATAGACATCGGCTATCCGTCCGACCGGATCGTCGAGATCAACACCGAGCCGCAGCACTCGCAGTGCCGGGTGTCCGCTGCGGCCGGCGTCTTCGGCAACGAACCCGGCGTCAGCCGCGGTGCCGGTCTCAACGGCTCCGGGCTCGTTCTCAGTGTCGGACTCGGCTTCGACGTCAGACCCGCACAGCAGAACGAACTGCGTGTCGTAGAGATCCAGGGTCGACGTCGCCCCGTCAATCCAGACATGGGGGGCACGGTGACCCGGCCGGGCCGTCGGCGAATAGACCGACACAGGGTCATCAACCTGCGGAGGCTCAGTCCCATCAGGAATGAGGCACCCCTCGTCGTATCGCAGCCCCAAATCCATGCCGAGCCAGCTCCCGTACTGCGTCGAAGCACTGAGGGCCTCGCGCTTCTGCTCGCCGGTCGCCGTGCCCGATTCGACCAGCCGCCGGATCCGCCCGACGCTGCGGGAGTTCTCACGAGACCGATCTGCGTTGTACTGCGCGACGGGCGCCCGCTCGATTCCGTAGGTATCGAGCAGCGCCGCGCCAGCATGGCCCTCTGCCACCGCGGCGAGCTTCCACGCCAGGTTGTGGGCGTCCTGGATCGCCGTGTTCATGCCGAATCCGCCCGTCGGCGGGAGCTGGTGAGCCGCATCGCCGACCAGGAACACCTGCCCGTCGGAGAACCTCTCAGCCACCGTCGAGGACATTACCCACGGGATGACATCGGTGACCCGCAGGTCAAAGCCGTCAGGAAGCTCCGGCCCGATCGACCGGCGGATCCACTCCGTTGCCCTGTCGACGTCGAAGTCTTCCGGCCGGTGCATCGACGGGTCGTAGTTGAGCTGGCACAGCCACCGGTCGTTGACATCGATCTTCTGGAACACGTTGCGTGCCGGACTGGTCGTCCAGTACAAGGCAGCGGGACGATGATCGGTCCACGGTCCGAGGTCGGCGTAGAACTGGCAGTTGATCATCGTCCCGAAGCTGGCGATGCCGGCCATCTCGATGTTGAGACTGCGTCGCACTCTCGACGCAGCCCCGTCGGCACCCACCAGCCAGCGAGCCGTGAGGTGCCGGGTACCCGATGGGCCGCGCACCTCGACCTTCGCCTGCTCGCCGTCTTGAGCGACCTCGACGAATTCAGTGTCCCAATAGATCTGCACTTCGCTCATGCCACCGAGGTGGCGGAGCAGGATCTCCTCGATCCGGTCCTGCGATGTCAGCAGCCACGGCGCCGGCGAGAGCTCCACACCGTCCACGACCGGCTGGACATTGGTCGTCACACGGCCGATCTCATCGCCCGCCAAGGTCTCGCAGTACACGAATTGCTCGGTCCACGGCAGCGGCAGGCTCACCTCCACCATCTCGTCGAGCACCCCCCACTGGCGCATCAGCTCGGCGGTGCGCACGTTGATCGACCGGGCCCGAGGGTGGGGGTTCACGCCGCTGCGACGCTCCACGACGATGGTCTCGAGCCCCATGCGTCCGAGCAGGATCGCCATCGACAGTCCCGCCGGCCCCGCACCCGCGATGAGAACAGCGGCGTCAGTCATGAGCGCTCGACGGCTCGCGCATAGTGCACCGTACCGACGACGCGACAGGCCGGGCCGAGCTGATTGGTCGCCCGTCGCGTACAGCCCCGTGCCGATTGCCAGGCCCAGCGGCCCTATCGAGAGCGCGGTGGGCCGCTGGCTGCCGAGTGCTGGCTGCCCGTTGCCCGGCTCGGCGGGCCGTATCGTGCGCAGCCTGGGTGTGGCTCCGATCCAGCTCAGCCCAATGGCGATGAAGCGATGGTGAGGCACATGGTCGACGTCCACCTGGAGTGGGGACCTCGAGCGGTAGAGGTGTTCAGCGACTGGGCTGACGTCGTCGTAGTGGTCGACGTGCTGAGCTTCAGCACCGCAGTGGACGTGGCGGTGTCGCGTGGCGTGACGGTCGTGCCGTGCGCGGCCGAGCCCGTCGAAGCGGAGCGACTGGGTGCGCAGCTCGGCGCCCAGGTGGCGGTGCCGCGCGACAAGACATCGTCAGTCCGGCCCTACTCGCTGTCGCCGGCGTCACTCACCTTGCTGCCGGCCAATTCGACCGTCGTGCTGCCGTCGCCGAACGGTTCTGCGCTGACCGCGCAACTCACGTGGACCGGGCGGGCCGTCGTGGCGGGGTGCCTCCGCAATGCTGCTGCTGTCGGCACTCACGCCGCCAGCGTCGCAGCCCGAGTCGGTGTCCTCGCGGCGGGGGAGCGGTGGCCCCACGACGGCAGCCTGCGTCCGGCGTTCGAGGACTTCGTCGGAGCCGGCGCAATCATCGCCGCCATCGGGGACGCTCAGCTCTCGCCGGAAGCTGCGACGGCGGCGGCTGCGTTCGCGGACGCCGAAGACGATTTGGAACGACGCCTCTCCGAGTGCGTCTCGGGACGCGAACTCATCGAACGGGGCTACGACGTCGATGTCAACTGGGCAGCGGACACCAACACCAGTCAGACAGTGCCCGTGCTGGTCGATGGGAAGTTCGTCCCGGCCTCGCCTGAGGGGTCGGTGCGCCCAGGCAGATGACCGGCTGTTCAGCTATCCGGTTTGCCCGCAGGACTTGGTCGGCACACCAGGCGACGGCGCCTCACGAACCAGGGTTGTCGGCGCCTCCGGTCAACACTCCCGCCAGCGTGGCGAGGGCCTCACGCAGCTGCACATCGAGGTCGGGGTCGGTCAGCCTGCCCGCCTCGGTGTCGAAGTTCTCGCCGAATCGCGGAACAGCGAGGCTGGCGAGCACCTCGTTGCCGAAGTACCCGGCCAGATGACCCGCAGTCCGCAGCACGAACCCGCCCCCGCCGCCGCCCGGTGACGTGGACAGCATCACGATCGGCTTGTCGTGGTACACCCGCATGTCGATCCGTGACGCCCAGTCGAAGACGTTCTTGTACGCGACTGTGTACGAGCCGTTGTGCTCGGCGAAGGAGATCAGCAGCGCATCCGCCGCACCGAGCAGGTTGTAGAAGTCGTGTGCCGGCCGCGGGATGCCGTCAGCGTTCTGCCGATCGATGCTGTAGATCGGCATCTCGAAGTCGTTCAGGTCGAGTGAGCTGATCTCCAGCGCGCCGGCCGGCACGCCCTCGATCTGCCCGTCGGCAAGGAGCCCGACGGCGTAGTCGACGAGCTGCCGGTTGATCGACTGGCTGGCGTTGGAGGCGGCAAAGGCCAAGAGCTTCATGGTGTCGTCTCACTCATGTGGGCCGGCGTGAGCAGTGTGGCTGATGATCGCGTCAATCAGCATCGGCCACCGCGGTTCGGGCAGATCATGGCCCATATCGCCCACCAGCAGCAGGTCGGCGCTGGGCACCAACTCGGCGGTGCGCTCTCCGCCGTTCGGCTGGATCAGCGTGTCGTCCCGGCCATGGATCACCAGCGTCGGCACCGCCAGCCGGCGAAGCGCGTCGGCCCGCGGCGGCGAGCAGCGCACAGCCGCCATCTGCCGGGGAAGGCCCTCGGGGTAGTACATGCGGTCGTAGGAGGCAGCCACCATCTCGGCTGCCCGATCGGGATCGAAGTAGCGCCGGCTCGAACTGACCTTGCGGGAGGCCACGTTGGCGGCGATGTACCCCTCGCGGTCGGACGGCGGCGGTGTCATCAGTGCCGCCATGGCCTCGGGCGTGGCCTCGAAGTAGCCAGGCTCGCCGGTCGTGGACATGATCGACGTCATCGACAGCACCCGGTCGGGATGGTCGATGGCCATCTGCTGCACGATCATCCCGCCCATCGACATGCCGGCAATGTGTGCCGCTCCGACGCCCAGGTGGTCAAGCAGCCCCACGGCATCATCGGCGAAGTCGGACAGCGTGTACGGCACCGGCGGCATGGGCTCGCCAGCGGCCGCAGCCTTGATGGCGGCCTTGCTCACTGCGGCGAGGTCCACCTCGATCCCGTCCAGGTGCGTCGACAGGCCCACATCACGATTGTCGAAGCTCACGACGAACCGCTCCCGCTCGGCGAGCTGTTCCCGGAAGCCGGGATACCACCCGAGGATCTGCGAGGAGTACCCGTTCACCAGCAGCAGCGCCGGGTCGGCCGGGTCGCCGTGCGTCTCGTAGTAGAGCCGGATTTCGGCTGAGTCGCTGCGCTGGCTCGAATCGAACGTGTTGACAATTGCAATGGACATGGTGGTCTCCTGCTCGCTGCCGGGACGACGGCGAATCTCAGCATCCGACTTGAGTGCTCAGCTCGGGAAGCCGGTTCCAACGGCGAGCAGTCTGCCGCAGCTGCGCCGACGGGCCACTGGCGCAGCCGTTGGCACCGCTGTGCTCTTCGGCACGGCACAGCAGGTCAGCGCTCGGGGGCGACCGATGCAACGCCGCGATTCTGCCGGTCGGCGTCACCGGTTTGCCGCAGGCAGTCGGTGCAGCTGGTTGGCAAGACCGGGCAGACAGCACGTCGCAGGGTGCCGTAACGTTCGGACCATGCGACGCATGCACATCGGGCTTCAGGTCGACGACCTCGGCGAGTCGATCGAGTTCTACACCCGGCTCTTCGGCTGCGAACCCACGCTGCGGCGCCCCGACTACGCCAAGTGGATGCTGGAGGACCCCCGGGTCAACTTCTCGCTGGACACCCACGGCTGCGGGCAGCCTGGCTCGGCCCACTACGGCATCCAGGTGGAGACGCACGACGAGCTCACCGACCTGCGCTCCCACATCGACTCAGCGGAGCTGCCCCGTTCCGACCAGAACGACTTGGTGTGCGGCTACCAGCTCCAGCACAAGTCCTGGGTGACCGATCCCAACGGCCTGTGGTGGGAGACGTTCTTCACCGAAGGCGTGGTGGACGAGGGCTACGGCACCGCCGAAATGCCCGACCGCGCCTGACCGCTACAGGTACACCGGCCGCGCCCGTCAGCCGGACCCTCGCTAGTTGCAGAGGCCCTGGGCGTTGACGCCTCGATCGATGTAGCACATCACGGTGCCCTCGACGTTGCGCAGCGTGAACGTTCCGTCGCTGTTGCGGGTCGCGAATACGTGCAGCCGGAAGCCACGGATCGAGTCGTCAGGCTGACCGACGACATCCATCGTGACCTCGCTGAGCTCGCCCACTGTCGGCTCACCCGAGATCCTCACCCGCGACTCAGGCTCCTCGGATGCGACAGCACCCGCGACGGTCCGACCCAACGCTGCCAAGTTGGCGGCGCTGGGCGTCTCGCCGAGGCGTCCCACGATCTCGGTCGTCGCGTCGACGGTCGCACCCAACGGGGTCACGTACTCGCCGCTGACCCAGCCGACAACGCCGGCTGCGTGCACCTCGTGCCAGGACACCCCGGTGACCACTTGGATCGTGCCGGTCGGAACGACTCCGGTGTCCGTCGAGTCGAGCCTGGCGACGATCTGGCCTCCCGGCTCATCGCGCACGTTCAGCGTGCTGTCGTAGCCGATGCCCACGACTGCCAGGATCAAGCGTTGCTCTGCGCCGTTGTCGACTTCGGCCTCGGCGGCCGTTGTGGCGGTAACGATCTGCTGGTCGGCCGCCGTTGTGGGCGTGGGCGGCAGTGTCTGGACCGTGCCGATGGTCGTGGTGGGTATCGGGGCCGGCGTCGCTGCCGCGGGCGCGGACGTAGTGGCGGTGGCCTCAGGCGCATTGCCATCATCGTCGTTGTCGGAGTCGCCGACGGCGACCACCAGCGCTGCGATCGCTACCGCGAGTGCCAGCAGCGCGATGCCGAGGGGAAGTCGATCCTTCAGCACTATCGGGCCCTCGTCCGGCGGGAGTCCCATGCCTGGGGGTGCTGGAAAGTCAGTCGGTCCGGTCATCGGTGTCCTTCGTGAAGCTCTCGGCGTCGAGGGGGGAGCCGAAGCGATGAGGACCGCCAGGACCGCCCTGTGCACCGGACCAGCCAGCGATATCGACTCGCTTGGCGTAACGGCGCACGAGTATCGAGCGTACGGCTTTGCGGGTCGGCGGGAAGAGCATCAGCAGCCCGACGGCATCGGTCAGAAAGCCGGGCGTCAGCATGAGTGCGCCGGCGAGCAGGATCAGCAGTCCGTCGACGAGCTCGTTGCCGGGGATCTCGCCTTGAGCCAAGCGAGTGCGGATCTGATTCAGCACGCCGAGCCCCGAGCGCCGCACCATCCAAGCGCCCACGACCGACACCACCACCAGCAGCAAGATGGTCTGGCCAGCGCCCAGCCCGCCCGCCACCTGCACGATGACGAACAGCTCCAACAGCGGCACCGACAGGAGCAACAGAATCAGCACCGCCAGCACGCTGCCCACCCTATGGCCGCCCGGCGGGTGCGCTCTGTCGCGCTTCGTCGCGGTCGCGGCATCACGCTGCCTGACGGATGAGGCCGCAGGCGGGGCCCTAGCCGCATCCCGTGGCGGAGGCGGCGGGCTGCCTCAGGTGAGGGAGCTCGCTCGGGCGTCGCGAAGAGGTGCGCCGGTCCGAGCAGCGACGTCGTCGAACGACACCCCGGGGGCTGTCTCGATCAGCGCGAAGCCGTCCGGCGTGACATCGACGACTGCAAGATCGGTGTAGATGCGGCTGACCACTTCGGCCCCGGTCAGCGGGTACGAGCACTTCGCGACGAGCTTTGGCGTCCCATCCCGAGTGCAGTGGGTCGTCATGACGCGCACAGTCCGGACCCCGGACACGAGATCCATGGCCCCGCCGACGGCAGGGATCGCATCATCCCGCCCAGTCGACCAATTCGCGAGATCACCGTTGGCAGCAACTTCCATGGCACCGAGGACGCACAGGTCCAGATGCCCTCCCCGGACCATGGCGAAGCTGTCGGCGTGATGGAAGTAGGAAGCACCGGGATTCGCCGTGACCGGCTTCTTGCCTGCATTGATCAGCTCGACGTCGACTGCGTCAGGCGTCGGCGCCGGGCCCATCCCCAGCAAGCCGTTCTCGGTGTGCAGCACGATCTCACGCCCCTCGGGGACGAATTGCGCGATCAGCTCGGGCATCCCGATCCCCAGGTTCACGTAGTACCCGTCGGCAATGTCCTGGGCGGCGCGCTCGGCAATCTGTTCCCTGGTGAGCCGTGCTCGGAGGGAGGCGGGCAGCTGCTCGTTCATGGGTAGTGCGCTCCCTGTGCGACCAATTCGAATTCTTGTGCAGGATCGGGGACGTGCACAACGCGGTCGACGAAGATCCCCGGCGTGACAATGGTCTCGGGGTCGAGTGCCCCTGGCGCATCCACCGACGAAGCCTGCACCACCGTCGTCGACGCGGCCATTGCCATGATCGGAGCGAAATTGCGAGCTGTCTTGCTGTACAGCAGGTTGCCGTGCCAGTCCGCAGCACGGGCCTTGATCAGGGCCCAGTCGGCGGTGAGGGCATGCTCGAGCAGGTGCGGCCGGCCGTCGAATTCACGCTGCTCCTTGCCGTCGGCGAGCTCGGTAGCGGCCCCGGTAGGCGTGTAGAAGGCCGGGATGCCGGCCCCGCCGGCCCTGATGCGCTCGGCCAAGGTGCCCTGGGGCACCAACTCGAGCTCGATGCGCCCAGCTCGATACACGTCGGCGAAGACGGTCGAGTGCGAGCTGCGCGGGTATGAGCCGATGATCTTGGCGACCCGGCCGCAGCGGATGAGCGCAGCCAATCCGACCTGTCCGTTGCCGGCGTTGTTGCTGATGACCGTCAGCTCCGAGGCGCCCTGATCGATGAGGGCATGGACCAACTCGATCGGGCTGCCGGCCTCGCCGAAGCCGCCGATCATGATCGTCGCGCCGTCGTCAATGGCGGCGACGGCGGCTGCTGCGCTTGCGATCCGTTTGTCGATCACACTTCCCGCCGAACCGAACTAGAGATCCAAGCCGATCGCCGCGATCGGCTTGGTCACCTGCATCTGCGGGGGCGAACCCATCAGCGGGCCGAACGCAGCCATCGCCTCCTGCATGGCAGGTGTCTGGCCGTGGTGTTGCATCGACTCGGCGTCGTTCATCAGAGCGAAGAACCAGAACTGGTTTCCCTCACCGCGGTGGTACGAGTAGATCTCCACGCCGGGCTCGTCCTTGGCCGCTTCGACCATCGAAGCCAGCACGGCTTCCATCTCGTCGGCCTTGCCGTCTTGACACGTGAAACTGCCGATCACCGTTGCCTTGCCCATGGTCGTCGCTCCTTGGTGGGGTTCGCTGCGGCGGCGAGATGCGCTGGGCACCGAGCCGCGGCTGCATGCCTACCACGAACAGTGCGGGCTGCCCGCGGGCGCACATCGAGTGGGCCAGCAACTGTGAGGAAGCGCCAATAGTCGAACCCGTCCGTTGTCACACCAATCGTTTCCCGCTCTTGTTCGCTGTCGCTCACGGGCCGCTCGGGCCACGGCTTCGCCTATCGGCTCAGCCTCTGAGGCCCAGCGTGGTTGCGCTCGCCGGTGCGGCCCTCACGCCCGCCATGCGGCGGGGTCGACGTCGTCGGGCAGCACCCCGAACACCACGGTCGCGCCGTCTGGAATGAAGCGGGACTTGTGGCCCTGACCGCTCAGATCATCGGCCAGCAGGGCATCGCCGGTGCCGATTCGCCGCGTCGTGCCGTCGCCGGCCTCAACCTCGAGCTCGCCGCCGAGCGGGATCACCAACTGCCGGCGGGGGGCGTTGTGGAAGTCCATGTCCAGCGCTGGCTGGTCGGTGCGGAAGAATACGCCGTCCACTGCCAGCAGCGGGGTCTCCCTGCCTCGCTCACCTTGGGTCGTGGCGACCTCGAGGTCCTCGAACGCGGTCCGGCCGTCAGCGCCGGTGCGCATCCAGGTGATCTTCATCGTGAGGTGCTCCTGGTCTCGTCGGTCGTCAGCGACTGCGGTATTCGTCTCATTCGCCGGCCCACAGCGGCGGATTCGGCATCGGCCCCCGGGCGGCCTCGTACGCGGCCGCCAATGACAGCGACAGGGTCTCGTCGCCGCCCCGGCACATGAACTGGATCGATGTCGGCAGGCCGCCCGGCGACACGCCGGTCGGCACGGTCGTCGATGACAGGGCCAGGAAGTTGGCCGCACGGGTGAACAACGCCGGAGTGTTCGTCTCGTCGGCCTCGTCCACCCGCAGCGGCAGCATCGGCGTGGTCGGTGTCGCCATTGCATCGAACCCCTCGAACGCTTCGGCGAACTCGGCCAAGTCGATACGCCGCTGCAGCATGGCCGCGATGTAGTCGCTGGCCGGGACCCTGGCCCCTGGCAGCACCCGGGCCCGCACCCGCTCGTCCACCTTCGAGTTCGGGTCCTCCATGAGCTTGCCGTAGTAGTGGTAGGACTCGGCGGTCACGATCACGAACCTGGTGTTCTTCATTTCCTCGAATGACGTCGGCGGGTCGAAGGGCACCACGTCGGCTCCCAGCACCGCCAGCACCTTGAGCGCAGCGTCATAGGCGGCGAGCTGATCTGCCTCGACACCGACCCGCTCGGCCTCGCTCAGACAGCCGATCCGCCGCCCGCCCAGGCCGTCGTCCACAGCCGCGCGCAATGCCCCGTAGCGACCGTCCCCCGCCTGCCAGTCCCGCTCAACCTCGACGGGCGGCGTGCCCAACATGGCATCAAACATCAGCGCGGCGTCGAGCACCGAGCGAGCCAACGGCCCTGGCGTGTCCAGCGTGTGCGACAGGGGAACGATCCCGTCGATCGGCAGCAGGCCCTCGGTGGTCTTCAGCCCGACGATCCCGCACAGCGCCGCCGGCAGTCGCACCGAGCCGCCCGTATCAGTTCCCACTGCGCACGGCGCCATGCCCGACGCCACCGCCGCACCCGACCCCGACGACGAGCCGCCCGGTGTGCGCGCCACGTCAGCATCCCAAGGATTCCACGGCGTGCCCATGTGCTGGTTGGTGCCCCAGCCACCCATGGCGAACTCGACCGTCTTGGTCTTGCCGAGCAAGATCCCGCCGGCCTCCAGCAGCCGCCGGGCAACAGTGCCTGTGGCGGGAGAGATTCGGTCCGCCCATGCAGCGGATCCCGCCGTGGTCACCCGACCCTCGACGTCCACGATGTCCTTGAGTGCGAACGGCACCCCCCAGAACGGCCCCAACGGCTCGCCGGCCGCCAGGTCCAGCGCCATCTCGGCAGCCTCCGCTGCCGCCCGCGCCTCGTCCGCATACACCGCCTGCCAGGCGCCGACTCGCCCCTCCAGCGAGGCGATCGCCGCCAGGCACTCCTGCGTGGCCTCAACCGGAGACCGTGACCCATCCCGGTAGCCCGCCGCCAGCTCAGCAATCGTTGCCGTCACGCTTCCCCCTCGCGTGCAGTCCAATGCGAGGCTGAGATTGCAGCCCGCCGGGCGTTTCTAGCGCGGCGTGCAGTGTCGCGTCCGACGACGCACTTCGCCTGACCAACAGCCCTGTGATCTGCACACCGTCAGTGCTGCCAAGCTCAGGCTCGGAAGCTCCCGCGGCGCCCTCCGGGATTCTCATGCGGTCCGTAGTAGCCGAAGCTCCAGCCCGGCGTGTGCTCCCACTCGATGCGGCCGACGTCGCTCGCATAGCGCTCTGTCGCGGCGATCAGGGCGTCCTCGGCGGCGTAGTCGAACGGATCCTGCAGCCGAGCGGCCACATCTTCGTTGCCGGGCAGGTTTTCCGCCTGCCAGCGCACCGTGCGTCGCATCCCTTCTTCGGGGTGCACGTGGTCGCGGTATCCAAGCTGCTGGCGGATCTTCTCAGTGCTGAGGATGCGATGCGTCGACGAGTGATTGTGGAGGAATGGACCGGCAGTCGCAGCCAGCGCCCACGGCACCGAGACGAGCTCGAATGGGCTGTCGAGCTCGTCGCCGACGATCTGCGCGATCTGTGCATAGGTGAACTGCAGATCGTCGCCCACGTTGTAGATCTCGCCCGCCGAGGTGTCGATGTGATCCACCGCCAGCAGCACCGCCGACGTGGCGTTCTCGACGAACGCAGACGTCATCACCGTGAGGCCGCCGTCGGGCACGATGATCTGGCGCCGGCCGTCAAGAGCCCGCTTGACCAGCGTCCACTCACGGGGCAGCACCTGGTTGGGTCCGTAGATGTAGGGGTACCGGAAGTGTGTGGCGTCGGGGTGCAGCGAGAACGTCAGCTCCTCTGACTCGGCGATCTTGAGCGGCTTGGGCCCCGAGCGCTCGTCACTGATCAGCCGGTCGCTCTCGTGGGTGGGAATGGGCATGCCTTCGGGGAATTCGATGGCGGGTTCGGAGAACCCGCTGTACACGGGCACGCCGCCGATCGAGAACAACCGTGGGGTCCGGCCTTCGAGCACCTTGACGATTGACCGCAGGCGGCCGTACATGGCGAAGACGACGTCGAAGGTGCGGCCCTCGATCGAAGACCGGAACGCGTCCTCGTCGAACGGATCGGTGTGGATGTGCTCGAGGTGCGCAGGAATGGTGTCGACCTCGTGGCGCCCCGTGTGCAGAATCGTCACGGTGTGACCGCGATCGACCAGACCGTTCACAATGTGGGGCCCGGTCGGCCCGGTCCCGCCGATGACGAGGATGTCCATGTCTACTCCCGCTTCGCGTAGTCCGGCTGCGGCTTGACGCGAGTCCTCCGGCAGCCCAGCGCGCCATCGTCGCGCATGTTGAGCGGACAAGTCGCTACCGGCGAGGCCCGATGACCCCATGCGCCAACTTGACGGGCCGCATGAGCCGCGGGTACGACCGCACCTGCACATCGGGCCTCCACAGCGCCCGGCCGCTCAGCCGGCTTCGGGGTCTTGGTCTTTGGCGTTGGTGAGCTGCTGCCAGCTCTCAGGGAGGTTGCCGATGGCGGGCAGCCCGCCGTTGTCTCGTAGCATCTTGGCCATGTGCATCAGGTTCCAGGCCATGAACGTGGTGTTGCGGTTGGTGAAGTCGTTGTCGTAGCCCTCCTGCCCCCCGTCGGGGCGGGGGTCGCCGTAGCTGGGGCCGGGGCCGGCCTCGCCCAGCCAGGCGCAGTCGGCCTGCGGGGGCACCGTGTAGCCGATATGCGACATGGCATACAGCAGGTCCATGGCACAAGCCTTGGCCCCGTCTTCGTTGCCGGTGATGATGCAGCCCGCCGTCTTGCCGTAGTACAGGTACTGGCCCTTGTCATTGCGGTCGCCGCTGTAGGCGTACATCCGCTCCACCACCAGCGTTGCCACGCTCGACTTCACGCCCAGCCAGATCGGCGTGCCGATCACGAAGATGTCGGCGCCCATGATCTTGGCGTGAATCTGCGGCCAGTCGTCAGCCATGCCGTTGACCGTCTGGTCCTTCTCCATGCCGAAGGCGATGGTGTGGGAGAGCGCATGGACGATCTCCACGTCGACGCCGCGGTCGCGCATCACCCCAGCAGCCCGGTTGATGAGCCGTCGAGTGTGGGACTGGGCCGGGTCGTGCTTGATCGAGCAGTTGATGAACAGCGCCCGCAGGCCGCTGAAGTCGGGGAGTTCGTCGGCGTTCGTCATGTTCGCTGCCCGTCTTCGTTGTCTGTCGATGCCTGATGGCCAATGTAGGTCGGGGAAGGCGAGCAACGCGATGAGTTAGCCTCGGTTGAAGAGCTTGCCATCCACGAGGAGTCCTGTGATGACCGATGAACCCGGGAAGCTCGAGCGGCTCCAGATGCGAGGACTCACCCTTGTGTGGGGACTGATGCTCGTCGGCGGCATCACTCTCATGTTCGCCCTGACGCAATGGGGCCTGCTCGACGACGTGTCCAGGACCGATGCAGCGGTCCTCGCCGTGGGCGCCGCCAACGGCATGGGCGTCATTGCCTTCGGAGGGTGGAACGCCATCGGCATCGTCGCCATCGGCGGGGCGAACGCCATCGGCATCGTCTCGATCGGCGGTCTGAACAGCATCGGCGTCATCTCATTCGGCGGTCTGAACAGCATCGGCGTCATCTCATTCGGCGGTCTGAACGCGGTTGGCGGCACCCGAAGCGTCAGGTTCTTTGCGTGGTCGCCGACGCGAACGCGCGGCGGCAAGCCCGTCTGAGCCGACAGGGTGTGAGCGACCCGACCGGCCCTGGACCGCTTACCGGCATTCGCGTCGTCGAGATCGCCACGTTCATTGCTGCGCCCGGCGGCACGCACCTGCTGGCCTCTCAGGGCGCCGAGGTCATCAAGGTGGAGGACACCGTCGTCGGCGACCCGCTGCGCATGTTCGGTTCGAGTCGGGGCGGCATGTCGGGCTGGTTCGCCAACCTCAACGCCGGCAAGCGATCGCTGTGCATGGACATCGCCTCCGAAGCGGGCCGGGAGGTCATGGCCGATCTGCTCGCGACCGCCGACGTGTTCGTGCAGGCGTACCGTCCCGGCGTCGCCGAACGCCTCGGCATCGGCGAAGCCGACCTGCGCAGGCGCAACCCGAACATCATCTACGTGTCGATCAGCGGCTTCGGCCGCGACGGGCCGTATTCGAATCGGCCTGCCTACGATGCCGTCATCCAGGCCTGGACCGGGATTGCCGCCGTACAGGGCGGCGACGACGAGCCGCAGTTCGTGAGGAGCTTCGTCCCCGACAAGGTCACCTCGCTCACCTGGACCCAGGCGGTGTGCGCAGCGCTGTTCAATCGGGAGCGGACCGGTGAGGGCGAGCACGTAGAGCTGTCCTTGCTGGATGCCGCAGTCAGCTTCATGTGGCCAGACTCGATGATGGAACAAGTCGTGCTGGCCGACGACGCCGACCACCGGCCCAACCCGCTGTACGGCTACCGGATGCTGGGCTGCCGGGACGGTTACGTGGCGATTATGCCGCTCACCGACGGGCAATGGAAAGGTGTCGCTGATGCGTTCGACCGGCCCGACCTGCTGACCGACCCTCGCTTCGCCGAAGGCGGGTCACGGGCCGCTCATTTCAGCGAGATGCTCGACGCGATCGGCGACGTGGTGGCCGATGTGGCCCGCGACGACGTTGTCGAACGGCTCATCGCGGCCGACGTGCCCGTTGCGCCGGCGCTGCGGCCCGACGAGGTTGCGAACGACGTCCAGGTGCAGCACACAGGGGTGATCCGCGAGGTCGACCACCCCATCGTCGGCCGGATCCGCCAGAACCGCCCCGCCGCGCTCTTCGCCGGCGGCACGCCCGAGCTGCGTCCCGCCGTCGAGCGCGGCACTGACACCGACGCGATCCTCGCCGAACTCGGCATGACACCCGAAAGCATCGCCGAACTCCGCTCCGCCGGAATCGTGAAGTAAGGGCGGCCATCCCAGCAGAGCGAACCAACGAGCCGATCCAGGCTGTCGTCTTGGGAAGTCGTCGTGCGAAGTGCAGTAGGAATAGTGAGATGACGGCTGCCGAAGTGACGGGTTCGAATGGCTCGAACGGAACGGGCAGCTCGGGCCGAGACCTGCGCATCGACGAGCGCACGGGAGCGGTGCTGGCTTCCCATGCCGCGTGGAACGAGGAGCACCGTCGTCTCGCCGAAGGAGCGCTGGGGGCACTGCGCGACTCAGGCGCCCTTCGCCTGCTCGTGCCTGAGCGAGCCGGGGGCGACGAACGGGAATTCGCCGACATGGTCGCCAATGTGCGCGAGGCCGCCCTCTACGACGGCGCGGCGGCGTGGGTGCTGATGGTGCTCGTCGGGCACAGCTGGATGCTCGGCTCGATGACCGAGGAATTGCAGGACGAGGTCTATGGGGCCGATCCCGACACCATCGTGCCCGGCTCGCTGGCCCCGGTCGGCTCTGCCACCGAGTGCGACGGCGGCTGGCTCATCGACGGACGCTGGCCGTTTACCAGCGGCGCGATCTGGGGCGAATGGTTCCTGCTGGGCTCCCAAGTGCTCGCACAGGGCGAGCGCCCCCGCCTGCTGCATGTGGTAATCCCCCGTGAGGACATCACCGTCGACGACAACTGGTATGCGATCGGCCTGCGCGGCAGCGGCTCGTGCGACGTGGTTGCGGAGCAGGCCTTCGTGCCGACGCACCGCATGATCGACTCGGGCGATCTGCTCGGCGGCCGCTCGCCGTGGTCAAGCCAGCACCGCACCAGCGTCTACCGAACGCCGATCCTGCCCGGGCTGGCCGTGCACGTCGCAGCCACCACGCTCGGGCTCGCCCGCGCCGGCCTCGACGATGCCGCAGAGCGTTTCGGCGTCCAGGACGATCGTTACATGGGGTCGTCGAAGTCCAAGCGCCCTGGTCTGCATATGCGACTGGCGGAGGCCAACACCGAAGTGCGCTCGGCCGAGCTGCTGATCGACGACACCCTCGGGCTGCTGCGCCAAGCCGCAGACGGCGCCGACTCCAAGCAGCTCCGAGCCCAGGCGAAGTACCAGGGCAGCTACGCCATCGAGCTATGCCGCCGGGCGCTCGACCGCGTCACTACCGCCGCCGGCGGGCGAGCCGTGTTCGACGGCAGCCGACTGCAGCAAGCATTCCGCGACGCGACCATGGCCTCACAGCACCAAGTCGCCGATCTCGACACGGTCGGCGAGGCCTACGGCCGCACCCGCCTCGGCATGGACCCCGGCCCCCACCCCCTGTAAGTGACCCAGTGCAGCTCGACTGTTCTCGGCCCGAATTTCATCGCCAACATTGCGAAGTACGTGACCCGTCGCGGACATGAACTGCTGAGATACTGGACACAGGCCGGTTCGTGTCAGCGGCGCCCGCAAGACGGTGCCGCCGTACCGTCGAGGAGATGATGAACGTGAAGGCTCGCAAGGCGAGGCTTGCGGCAGGCATCGCAGCCGCGGCGCTTGTCGTCGCTGCATGCGGTGGTGGTGCTGGCGACGGAGATAGCGGAGACATTGCGACGCAGGCGACCTCTGCATCGGAATCCACTGCAGCACCCCCGACTGCCGCAGCACCCCCGACTACCGCAGCGCCAACAACTACTGCGCCACCGACCGCGCCCGCGCTGCCGACCGATGCGATGGGCTTGCTCATTGCTGCGTTGCAGAGCAGCGCCGAGCCATCGGCGCGCGGCGACATGCGCTTGGACATGGGCGAGTTGGCGAGCGTGGGCCTGGAGTTCGAGACGGACGGCAACCAGAACTCCTCGATGACGATGCAGTTTGCGGAGATGGCGGGACCCGATGGCGAGGGTCCAGGAATCGAGATCCGGGCGGTCGACGGCATCCTGTACCTGCAGTTCGTCGTCCCCGAGGGGATGGGAGGACTCGTCGGCGAGTCAATGCCCGAGGGCTGGTTCACGCTCGATGCCGAGGCGGCCGCCGAGATGGGGATCGTGTGCCCCTCACCCGTGCCCGGCGGGGCGCCGGTGGGCGGTCTGTGCCCGATTCCCAACGACAACACCTACCTGATCGAGCACATGACCGGCGCCGAGATGGTCGGCCCCGACGACCTCGACGGTTTGGCCGTTTCTCACACCCGGTTCACCGTCGACGCAGCGGCCCTGGCGGCGGAGGCGAGTGCCTCATTCGGAGATGGCGACGGCGCCGGGGACACCCTGCCCTTCGGCAGTGGGGCGTTCGGCGGTGGAGACCTCGGCCCCGATGAGCTCATCTTCGACATCTGGATCGACACCGATGGCCTTATCAGGCGCATGAGCCTCGACCTGGGCGCCGCAATGGAAGAACTCATGGGCGATCTGGACGAGACCGAATCAGGAGGCTTCGGTCAGGAACTCGTCGGGCTGTTCGCCATCACCAACGTGCTCAACTTCTACGACTACGGCACCGACATCACCATCGAAGCACCGCCCGCAGATGAGATCGTCGGCGATTTTGGCGACATGATGGGAGCGGGATTCGGAGCCGGCTGACAGGAGAGCAGCGATGTCGTTGGAACTTGAGACGGTGCGGGTGGACGGCGACGGGGCGGTGCGACACCTTGTGCTGAACCGGCCCGAGGTGCACAACGCCGTCAACTCCCAGCTGGTCGCTGACGTTCACGCTGCGTGTCTCGCGCTGGATGCGGACCCCAGCGTGCGGGTGGTGATCGTGCGCGGTGAGGGCCGCAGCCTGTCCTCGGGCGCCGACCTCAAGCAGCACCGGGGCACCAGCCTCGACGCCATGCTCGGCTCCAAGCAGGGCGCTCGCATGTACGACACCCTGATGCACCTCAACGCGATCACGGTCTGCCTGTGCCACGGCTACATGATCGGCGGGGGCGGGGTGCTGCCCGCCGCGTGCGATTTTCGCATCGGCAGCCCGTCCATGAGCCTCACCCTCAACGAGGTGAGCATCGGCTTCAACCTGACGTGGCACTCGGTGCCGGCACTGGTGAACCTGGTGGGGCCGCATCGTGCCAAGGAGATGCTGATTCTCGGGCGCACCTACGGAGTGGAGGAGCTGGACTCGTGGGGCTTCTTCACCGAGACGGTGGCCGATGACGACGAATTGGTGCCCGCTGCGGAGCGCCTCGCCGCGGTGATCGTGAACCAGCCGCCGGTGCCCGTGACGTCGTCGAAGGCGTCGATCAACGCACAGGCGATGCCGCTGGGCCGGGCCATCAACCACCTCGACCACGTCGCCGTCGGTTACATGGGCAAGAGCGACAGTTCTCGCACCGCTGTGCGCAGCTACTTCGACCGGGACGATCTGGACGCACGCACCTGGTCCGACGACTGAGCGGTGTCGCAGGATGAGCGCGCCTGCGAGGATGGGCGCGTGAGCCCCGGGAGCGAGGACCCCTCAGGACAGGACGGGCGACCCGCACGCGAGAGCGCGGCCATCGGCGGGCACGCCTTTTCTGAGGTCATGGACCACCCAGCAGCCGAGGCGTCGCAGCGTCGCCGTCGAGATGCCGGCTGGCCGAACCAGCGCACACTGCTGCTGTATTTGCTGGGCGGCTTGCTGATCGCGGCTGTCCCCGTGACGGTGTCGCGTCTGGTCGATCAGCCCAGTGCGCAGACCCATACCATCGACATCCCGCCCGGCACCGCGGGGCGCCTCGCAGCCGGCGAGGACGTCGAGATCATTCCCGACGAGCTGGACTTCAAGCTGCGCGACGTGCTCGTCATCGTGAACCGAGACGCGGCGAAGCACACCATTGGCCCCTTCGAAGTCGGGCCGGGCCAAACCTCCGAGCACTCCTTCGGCGAAGCGGCAGCGTTCAACAGCTACTGCTCGCTGCACCCGGCGGGCAGCATCCGCATCTCCATCGGCGACGGCTGAAGCACTGTTGGCGCAGCGGCAGCCGGCCCAGCTCCGCTACCCCTCGGCGCAGGCAGGCAGGGCTTCGTCGGCAAACTGCGCGACGGCGTCTTCAGGCCTGCCCATGCGCAGCGCAGCGGTGTTGACCAACAACCGCTCCACGCCGTGGTCGCGGTAGATCTCGAGCGCTTCGAGCCCCTCGCGGTGGTAGTTCCAGTAGGCGGTCAGCGCCAGCTCGGCGGGATCGCGGCCCTGGCGGTCGCACTCGGCGTGCATCTCGCCGACCAGGCGCTTGAAGTCGTCGAGGTCCTTGTGGATCACATACCAGCCGTCGCCCCGGGCCACCAGGCGGCGGATGGCAGGCGGTGTCGTGCCGCCGATGAGCAACGGCATGCGGGGCCGCTGCGCAGGCGTCGGCAGCATCGAGAACCCGGTCCAGTTCAGGAACTCGCCCTGGAAGTCCACATCCTCGCCGGACCAGGCGGCGGTCATGGCGTCGATGTACTCGTCTGCCCGAGCGCCTCGCCGGTCGAAGGGCACGCCGAGCGCGTCGAACTCCTCTTCCAGCCAGCCAACGCCGATGCCCAGCTCGAGCCGCCCGCCCGACAGGTGGTCGAGCGATGACGCTTGCTTGGCGAAGTAGAGCGCATTGGCTTGGGTGACGATGTTGACGCCGGTGCCGAGCCGGAGCCGCTGCGTTGCCCCGGCGACGAACGTCAGGGCAATGAACGGGTCGGTGAAGCCTGCGTCGGTGGGGAGGCCCAGCTTGCCGCTGGGGTTATAGGGGTAGCGGCTCTCGTAGTCGTACGGCACGATGACGTGCTCGAACGTCCAGACCGACTCGTACCCGAGTTCCTCGAGCTGCTGGGAGAACGACCGCAGGTACCCGGGATCGAGGTAGGCGGTCGAGTTGATGGGTGTGATGCCGACGTGCATCTGCGGGACTGTACGCAAGACGTGCAGCGGGTGCCCCGGGGCCGGCCGGCCTGATCAGACTGCGTGCCCGGCGTTCCGCGCAGTCGTGCACGCAGCGTCTTTGTGGGCCAAGCTGTTGCGATGTCGGGGGACACGGTGTTCGCAGTGGAGCGCGCCTCCGCGTACACCCGAGCGGATCAGGAGCGCATCCAAAAGCGCACCATCTTCGTGCTCATCGCCAGCCAGGCCGCCGGGGGCTTCGGACTGGTCGCCACGTACATCGTGAGCGCTCTGCTGGCCGAGGACATCACCGGCTCCTCCACGCTGGCGACGATCGCGGCGAGCAGCCTGTCCATCGGCTCGGCCGCGGTCGCCGCTCCGATGTCGAAGCTGATGAACAAGTACGGCCGCCGGTCAGGCCTGCGGTTCGGGTACCTCGTCGGTGCGGGGGGCGCCACGCTGGCAGTGCTGGGGGCGATCCTGCTCAGCTACCCGCTGCTGTGCCTGGGCGTGTTCGGCGCCGGCGCCGGCAACGCCGCCAACTTGGCGACCCGCTACGCAGCGTCGGACTTGGCGCAGGAGAACCGCCGCGCCAGCACCATCAGCATGATCGTGTGGGCAACCACGTTCGGGTCCTACACCGGCTCTGTGGTGTCGGGCTATGCGAGCGAAGTCGGCGTCTCGATCGGCTTGCCCGACAAGACAGGCTCGTACGTGTTCGCCGGCGTGATGTTCCTGCTCGCTGCGGCCATCGTGGAGGTCTTCCTTCGTCCCGACCCGCTGCACATGGCCAACGAGCTCGCAGCCGAAGGGGTCGCCAACGGCACCCACAAGGCCGAGGCGCGGCCGACCGTGCGTCAGGCGATCTCGCTGATCATGCAGCAGAGCCAGGCACGTCTCGCCGTGTTCGCCATGATCGTCTCTCAGGTGACGATGGTGGGCGTCATGGCGCTCACCCCGCTGCATATGAACGCGGGGGAGCAGTCCCAGAACGTCATCGGTCACATGATGGGATTCCACATCCTGGGCATGTATCTCCTGTCGCCCCTCGTGGGCCGCCTCACCGACTCGGTCGGCAAGTACCCGATGCTGTATGTCGCGGGAGGACTGTGCACGTGGGGTGCGTGGTGGGCGGCGGTGACACCGCCCGAGGGCGTCCTCGGCGTGTTCATGGGCAATTTCCTGATCGGGCTGGGATGGTGTTTCGGCGTGGTCGCTGCGTCGAGCTTGCTGGTGGAGCTGTACCCGCTTCATCAGCGAGTGTCGGTGCAGGGCGTGGGCGACTTCGCAATGCTCGGCGCGGGTGCGCTGGCGGGGCTCAGCGCGGGCGCCCTGTACGAGACGTTCCAGTACCGCGGCGTGAACTATGCGAACGCGCTGTTCGGCATCGCGCTGGTGGCGGTCACCTTCTTCACCTACACCGGGGTGCGGCGGGCAACGCGACGACCGCAGCACGAGCAGCGGGCGGCCGCCGTCCGCTGCTGAACAGCCCCGGCGGTGCGCCGGACACCGCGTGGCGGGCCGCTGCTCAGGCGCTCCAACCGCCGTCGACGTGGATCGTCTGGCCGGTGATGTAGCTGGCGCCGGCGCACAGGAACAGGCAGGCGTCGGCGTACTCGGCGGCAGTGCCGGGGCGGCCCAGCGGCAGCGACTCGGAGTCCTCGAAGACCGTCTCCCAGCGGATCGGGAAGTTGGTGGAATCTGGGTGCACGTAGCTGGGGGAGATGGCGTTCACCCGCACTTCGGGGGCCAGGCCGCGTGCCAGTTCCTTGGTGAGCGTGATGAGGCCGCCCTTGGCGACGCTGTAGGGCGAGCTGGAGCCGCCGCCGCGCCAGCCCGACATCGACGCCGTGTTCACGATGGCGCCGCAGGATTCCTTCAGGTAGGGCGCCGCGGCCTTGGCAGTTCGGAACGCCGACAGCAGGTTGATGGACAGCGCCTCAGCCCACAGTTGCTCGGTCTGAGACTCGAGGTCGCTCGCGGGAATCGTCTGGAGCGTGACGGGATGGCCGGCGATGTTGAGCAGGTAGTCGATGCCGCCCATACGTTCGGCGGCCGACTCCACCATGGCCGCGACGGAGTCGTTGTCGCGCAGATCGCAGGGTGCGGCAAACACGTCGAGCCCTTCGTCGGTCAGCGCTCGCACCGTGGCGCTGAGCCGGTCGCCGGCCAGGTCGGCGATGGCCACAGTGCTGCCGTTGTTGGCGAACGTGCGGGTGACGCCCAGGCCGATGCCGCTGGCCCCGCCGCTGACGATGCTCCGCTTGCCGGTGAGGTCGGCGCTGATCACGTCGCGGCCCCTCTCGTAGGTCGTGGACAGGTGCTCATGAGCCCTGTGGCAGGTACTGGTCGTGGGACCACGGATCGAGCCGCAGGCTGAGTTCGCGCAGCCGGCCGTGGAACTCGTCACGGGGGACGTGACAGAGGCGGATGTGACGCCCGCTGGCTGGGTCGAACGCGGTCCGCCCGTGCATGACCCGGTGGTTGTCGATGAGCACGCCCTGTCCGGGCTCGACCCGGATCGTGGCGGTGAATTCGGGGCTTCTCATCCGGTCGCTGAAGGCCCGGATGGCGTCATACAGGCGGTCGACGTCGTCTGGCGGGACGTCGAGCGGGCCGAGCGCCCGGTCGAAATAGCGGATGCCGCTCGGGCGTCCGAATTCGTCGAGCCGGATGACCGGGCTGCGGCTGCGCAGGTTGATCTCGCCGGGATGCCGCCGGATGTGGGTGACCGGCAGGGTGGTGAGGGCCTCGAATGCGTCGGGGGCGTCGGCCCGAAGCGACTCGGCTATGGAGAAGCCGTCCACGTAGGTGCTCATGCCGCCGACGTCGGTGTTGACCAGGCAGTGAAAGATGTCGATGCCGGGCGGGGAGTAGTAGAAGGCGTCGTCGATGTGGGGCGCTTGGGCCATGCCGGTCTTGGCGCCGAGCTTGGCCACGGGTTCGGCCCGCACGTCGTAGATGCGGCCGTAGACGGTTGTCGCATGGATCGGGCCGACGAGGTCGGCGAGCTGCTCGGTGCAGGCAGGGTCG
This sequence comes from Acidimicrobiales bacterium, assembly GCA_965231925.1. Classification (GTDB taxonomy): domain Bacteria; phylum Actinomycetota; class Acidimicrobiia; order Acidimicrobiales; family Poriferisodalaceae; genus Poriferisodalis. The sequence continues at coordinate 4,151,265 of OZ246894.1, read as the reverse complement.
GTGCCGAGGTTGGCGATGCGCACGATGCCGTGGTCCCGCAGCAGCCGATATGCGTGCAGTTGTCCGTTGCCGCCGTCGCTGGCCTCGTCCCAGTCGACGGTGGGGAAGTCGTCTGCGAGCTCGGCCCGCCAGGTGGTGGGCTGCCACGCGGCTCGCCGATTGCGGGCGTCGTCGTCGTAGGCGTTCGCCGCGAGCCAGTCGCCGCCGTAGAACGATCGGTGGCCGTCGGGCCAGGCAAGCACCAAGTCGCCGTCACAGGTGTGGGCGCTCGCGGGGGCGATGTCCGACGGGAAGCTGGCCACCGTCGTGAATCGGATGCCGTCAGCGGGGTTGCCGCACTCGTCGCACCAGCAGCAGTGTCGCAGCCATTGGGCCGCGTAGGTCCGCTCGTGCCCGTCGGTGAATTCGACAAGCACTCGTCGTCCGTCGATGACTGCGCCGGTCACCGCAGGTGCCTCAGCGATGCCGATCCTGTTGCCGAGATGCGGGTTGTAGGTGGTGATGTCGCCGACAGCACCGCGTTCGCCCATGCCGACTGCAGGGCTCGTCTGTGACGTTGCCGCCGCCGTCGACAACCCGGGCGCCAGTTCGATTCCCACTCAGTCACCTCCACCGGCAGTGGCATCCAGCGCGTGCGTTATCGGTCCTATGGCAGGAGGCCCGGCTCGCACGCGTTCCTGCTCTGCCGAGATGCTGCCCAGTCGGTACGAGAGTTCGCTCACCGGTCAATCGCTCCGGTTGCCGGCTGCGTCGAGCGTGTGGGCAGCGACCAGCTCGTCGTTCAGCTCCACGCCGAGGCCCGCACCGGTTGGCAGCGCTGCGTAGCCGTCGACGATCTCGGGCTCGGGCGGGTGCACCAGCTCGGTGCGCAGGCGCGACTCGCCGAGCCGCGACGAGCGGAACTCCACCATCGGGATGGTGAGAGCTGCGGCCTGCAGGTGGAAGTTGGCGACGTCGGTGATGCCGGTGGCGAAGCTGTGGGGGATGAGCTGCGCACCGTGCAGCTCGCACAGCTCGGCGATGCGCATCAGCTCGGTGAACCCGCCGGCCCGGCTGACGCCGGGTTGCACCAGCGACACGCCGCCGGTCGTCAGCCATTCCCGCACTTCCCAGCGACCCGCCGCAAATTCGGCGCCGCCGACCCGGACGGGCGACACGGCGGCCAGCCGGGCGTGGCCGGCCAGGTCGTCGTGGCGCAGCGGGGCCTCCGCGAAGGTCACGTCGAAGTCCTCGATGCGGCGCAACGTCCAGGCGGCGTCGTGCCAGTCCCACCAGCGGTAGCCGAAGTCGAGCGCCATGGTGAGCTCGTCACCGAACGCTGCCCGGCAGTCTCCGACGAACGTCACGATGGCCCGGTCGGACACCTCGGCACCGAACAGCACCGGCACTTTGACGGCGGTGAGGCCTTGGTCCGCGGCGACTGTGGCTTGGCGGGCGACCTCGTCGAGAACTGCCGACATCGGTCCGTCGTAGATGTCGCCCGGATAGCAGGTCGCATAGGGCCGGATTCGATCCGTGCGGGCGCCGCCGAGGAGCTTGTAGACGGGCAGTCCGAGCTGGCGCCCGGCGAGGTCGTAGAGCGCGATGTCGACCGCTGAGTAGGCCTGGATGTAGGTGCCGCGGCGGCCGTGGTAGAAGCTGCCGTGATACGCCCGGTCGTACAGCGCTGCGGCTTCGATCGGGTCGGCGCCGACCACCACGTCGGTGATGCCCTGGCTCCAGAAGTGGATGGTGCGCTGGTCGATCATCGCTTTCGTGACTGCGGGCGTGCACACCGACTCGCCGATGCCGACCCGCCCGTCAACGTCGGTCACCTTGACCAGCAGGGTCTCCTCGGAGCCCTCGGCAAACGCGTTGCCAACCGCTGGCACCGACACGATCAGCGCTTCGACGGCGGCAACCGGGCATGGCTGGCGCGGCAGGGGCGCTGTCTTGCCCGCGTGGCGTGTTGTTGTCATCGCCGTGCCCGCCTGAGGTGTCGCATCTGTCGACGTGCTGTTGCGTGGCCGCCCGCAGGCGCGTGCTCTCGCGCTGGGTTCATGCTGGGTGGCACGCGTTCGAACACATCAGGCGTTCGTGCCTCATCCGATGGGGCTCTGGGCGGTGAGTCCACCGTCCACAGTAAACACGCTGCCCGAGACGAAGCTGGCCGCAGGGCTTGCGAGCCAGAAGACGACTTCGGCGATGTCGTTGGGAGTGCCGAGCCGGCCGATCGGATGGCGTTCGATGGCCGCTTGTCGGGCTGCGTCAGGGTCTGCTTCGAGATCGAATACGGCATCAGCCAGTGCGGTAGCGATCCAGCCGGGGCTGACCGCGACGCAGCGGATGCCCTGGTGCCCATGGTCGACCGCGATCGCTCGGGTGAGGGCTTCGACGGCACCCTTCGAGGCGTTGTACACCGCCATGCCGGCGTCGGCATGGGTAGCGGCAATCGAGGCGATGTTGATGATGACGCCTCCGCCGGGCTGGTTCGCCATCTGGCGCACCGCGGCCCGACATATGTTGAACACGCCCCGAACATTCGTGTCCATGACGTGGTCGAATTCCGCGTCGGACGTGTCGGCGATGGTCTTCTCGACTTGGACGCCGGCATTGTTGACGACCACGTCGAGCGATCCCGAGCGCTCGACGGCCGCAGCGACGAGCGCATCGGACTGAGCCGGATCGGCCACGTCCGTGCGCAGCCAGTCCGCGCCGCCGAGACCAGGTTCGCTCCGACTGCCGGTCAGCACATCCCAGCCGTCGGCCACGAACCGCCGTGCGATCGCCTCGCCGATCCCCGAACTCGCCCCCGTCACCACCACACTGCTCACCGTCGCCCTCCCGTCCCATCGTTTCCTCGCCGCGCCCGCGCGCCTGGGCCGTTCGCGTCTGACGCCCGATGCCGATCTCTCGCCACAGTTGGCAGGATTGCAGCATGGCTCATTCGAACCCTGCCACCGGCACAAGCCGCGTGGTGAGCGGAATTGTTGCGAGGGCCGTCCGATGAGCGTCGTGGGCATCGATCACGTTCAGCTTGCGATGCCATCCGGCCGTGAAGCCGAGGCGCAGGCGTTCTATGAGGGGTTGCTGGGCGTACAGCGGGTGCCAAAGCCGCCGAATCTGGAGGTCCGTGGGGGCTGCTGGTTCGAGAGCGACACCGTCAAGATTCATCTCGGCGTCGAGGACCCGTTCCGCCCGGCACGCAAGGCTCACCCGGCACTGATGGTGGATGGCCTCGCAGCCCTCGTCGAGCGGTTGCAGGCAGCGGGGGTCACCGTCCGAGACGGCGAACCGCTCGAGGGCTACCACCGTGTCTACGTGGACGATCCCTTCGGCAACCGCCTCGAGTTGATGGAGCCGTCGGCGCCGCGTTCCTGACCGAAGCACTCTCACCGGCGGCGCTCTGTCAGCCGCTTCGCATCCTCAAGTGTTCGGAGGCCGGAACGACGCAAGCTCCAGCACCGGGTCGTTCCAGCCGCCTTCGGTGAACAGCGTCCCCGCCAGCCGCCCGATCTCATCGGCGGACTTGGCTGCTGAGCCGCAGCCCCCGACCGCGACGGCGACGCGATCGTCGACCCAGTCGATCCAGGGCAAGTCGTGCGGGGCGTTCGTGACCACGCAGGGCTTGATGTCGCGTGAACGGATCGTGCGGTCGGGAAGGAATTCACGCAGCCGGCTCTCGAGATCGTCTGCTTCGGCTTGGCTCCCGCCGCTGTGGAACCAGTCGATCACGGTGGCGACATCGTCGGCCATGGTGGCGGCGGGGTCGTAGCCGCCGATCTTCAGCATGACCCGACCGTCCGGGAATCGAACGGGTGGAACCCAGTAGACGTCGTGGCGGGGGTCTGCCTCACACGTGGCCGGGTCAGTCCGGGAGATAAGGCTCGGCAGCGTCGGGCCTTCATCGAGTTCGGCCATCAGGATCGTCCGCAGGCTGCGCTCGAGCGGCAAGTCGACCCCGACGAGCTCGGCAGCCCAGGCGCCGGTGCACAACAGCACAACTTTGGCGACCAGCGTGTCGTTCCCGACGGTCAGCTGCACGCCGTCGGCCCTCGGCGCGGCCGCAGACACCGGCGCATCCACGACCGTCCCGCCCGCTGCGGCCGTCAGCTTGCTCTGCGCCGCGATCATCCGTCGAGGGTTGATGTGGCCCGCCGGAGCAGCTTCGAGGATGATTGTGTCCGCGCTCGACATGTCGATCCCGAAGCGCTCTGCGACATCGTCCGCGCTGATCTCACGTGCGTCGACGTCAAGCTTTCGGGCATGAGCAAGATCCGCTTGGGGATCTGCGGGGGAGTAGACGAGCCCGGCACCGGAATGGAACGCGATGCCGGAGCGCTCCTCGATGTCTGCGTACCTGCCGATCGAGCGGATCGCCAGGTGCGACCACGCAGGATCGGGATCGATCATCCGGGTGATGCGCCCCTCGTCGTAGTGGCTCGCGAACGGACCCGACGACATCGCATAATCCGCCGGTTCACCAGGCCCGATCAGCGCCACCGAACGCCCGGCTTCCGCCAAGTGCCGGGCGGCAGCGCTGCCAATCAGACCCCGCCCGACAACTGCAACTTCGAACTGCGACACGCCCGCAAGCTAGATGCTCTCGGGGCAGAAGTGCCGGTGACTGGAGTCTCGTGGTCAAACTCGGACGACACCCAAGTCGTCGAGTTCAAGAAAGTCGGCGTCCTGAGTGACGACAGGAACTCCATGGGCGACGGCCGTAGCCGCGATCCACGAGTCGTTGATCGGCATCGCCAAGCCTCGCTCTCGCAGAGTGACTCGCAACCGTGCCCATGCGGCAGCCACGTCGCTGTCCACCGGAAGCGGATGCAGTGCCAATGCGCTGGTCAGTGTCGAGAGTCGGCGATCACGCACGACAGTGTCGGCTGCCTTCAGCACACCGACGCGAAGTTCGCCGATCGTGATGGCCGACACGCTCAGACGATCAGGCAATGCGTCGGTTCTCAGCGGACGACCCGTCTCGCGTGCGATGAACAGCGACGTGTCCGCCAGCCCGCGACCTACGGCCATGGCAAGTCGTCCGTTGTCTCGGACTTGAGATCTGCCAGGTCATCAGCCAGGCCGTGGTCTGCTTGATGGGCCAAGACTTCACGGATGAAGCGCTCGCGACTTATCCACTGAGGACGTTCCTCGATGGGCCGGAGTTCGGCGACCGGCTTGCCGTGCACCGTGATGCAGACCGACTCGCCCTCAGCGACGCGATCAAGCAATTCACGCGTTTGATTGCGCAACTCACGAGAGGCCACGGTTTCCATGAAGGCAGTGTCGCACATATGCGACGTATGTAGCAAACCTTTGAATTCGCTCGCGCTCGTCAAGTCGGAAAGAGTTTCCGCCACGGTGTCATGACTCGGTTTGATCGAGTTCATACCGGCGACCGTAGAGGTGCCCGTTCACTGAGTCACCATGGTTTTCTGAACGAACCTCGGTGCTACCAAGTCTCCGCCAGGTCTCGCAGCCCAGAGACGCCGAGCTTGCGATCGTGACACCACCACCAGGCGTAGCTGCGGCACGCAGCGCTCGTCATGTCGTAGATGTCGGTGACTTGGCGAAGGTCGAAGACTGACAGGTAAGCCTCGGCACTTGCGTACGCGACTACTCCGAGGTCCCATCGTTGCGGGTCGGTGGTTGCCCATTCCCATGCCTGCGCATACGTAGCCGTCGCCAATTGCCGCGCAACCGACACGACCTTGTCATCCCACTCCCGCAGAGAAGCGTTCACTTGGTCAATCTCGGCCTGTGAGGGATCAGGCGAGTCTGGATCGTCGCGTGCGCTCAAGCAGGAGAAGACCATCGCGGTGTGCTCCTGCTGGCTTGTAGTGGTTTCGGAGAGGGCCTTGCGTAGCCGTCGGCGAGCTGCGGTCACTGCAGGGGAAGCCTCCGGCGGCGGCCACACCACGGGACCAGGAGCGGCATGCGCAAGAGCGAGCCCGCTGGAGCTGGCGGCACCGACGAGATGCGCGAAGTTGTTGACTTCGAGGCAGGCGACATCGAGACCGGTAGGCCACGGTCCCTCCGAGTTCTTGATATCGGCCAGCCGCACCCCGTGGTCATACAGGATCTGGTCAGGTGTCCCGGGCTCGCTGGGATCGGCGGCGTAGTCGTCAAGTGCCGCATCCCACCAGCCCGGGTACGCGGTTCGGCAGAGTTCACCGGCCGCCGAGCACATGGCGACGCGGCTCGCAAGCGTTCCCAAGAGTTCGGCCGCCATGTGAATTCGTCGCTCGTCATTCGGTGCTCGAGACGCACGCTTCACTGGGCGCGACTGCCGTTTGCCTGGGTGAGTAACTCCGCTGGTTCCCGTGCAGCGCGCCAGCATCTCGTCGCACGCCTGGGCGACCTGATCCGGCCAGTCGGGAGATTCGCCACGGGCCCCGCAGACACCCACGGCTTCATCTGCAGCGCTGACGAGCCACGCCGGACGTTCGTTGGAGCCGTATCGCGGAATGATCGGAATGAGTTGAGTTGTTGTTGTCATGCGCTGCAACGTATGGAGGGGGTGCTACAGCGACGGCAGGCAGGACCTCCCCTGCACCACCGGGGCGCCAGATAACCTGAAGCGGCGTGGCTAGCTCTGCAGGGCCGAGACGCGGACGATGGTGCTGCCCACGACCCGGTCGGTGACCGACCGGCGGTCGCGACTCAGCATCAGAACACCCGCGTCCAAGATCGATCCGAAGCCCAGCGAGACGGCCCAGAAGAGGCGTTGGAAGACTTCGCGGACGAACATGCGGCCCCAGCCGAAGGGTGTGCCGTCGGATCGCACCGCCACCAATCCGGTGAGGAACTTGCCCGGCGTCTGACCCCATGCCAGCACGAAGAGCCAGCACGGCACGTAGACGAAGACGAGCCACCAGAACATGAGAACCAGCAGGCCGAAGAAACCGTCGATCGCGTGGGCCGTCAGGCGCCGAATGGGTCCCGCGCTGGTCACGTGCGCATATGGCTCGTTCTGCGGCGGCTCGAAGCCATCGGACATGCGGCGAGTCTGTCAGCGCGCCTCCGCCGACGCAGTGATCGGCGTTGTGCGGAAGCCGGACGGGTTGGGACGCGGCAGGCTGTGCGAATGGCCGAAATTGAGCTCACCATCCCCTCGGCGAATCCCACGAACTTCCATCAGGCCATCTCCGACCCCGACGCCATGGAGTGCCAGGACATCTGGGCGAAGCTCTTTCTGCCCGACGGGCATGGGCCGTTTCCGGTGGTGATCGTCGTCCCCGGCAGCCTCGGGCTCCAGCACCACCATCTCGCTCACGCGTCGGCGCTCACTGACCTCGGCATCGCTGCGTGCGGCGTTGACCCGTTTGGCCCTCGCAGCGTCATCTCGACCGTCGCCAATCAGGTCCAGTACTCGTTTGCGGCGAGCGCCTGGGATGTGCTCGCTACCGCCGAAGTGCTCGCCCAACCCCCCTATATCGACGCGACCCGCATCGGTGCGCAGGGCCACAGCCGGGGCCGCTCGGCGGTGCTCAGCGCCGCATCGGTGCATCTCGCCGCAGCATCCGGTGCCCCGAAGCTGGCGGGCGTCTATGCCGCCTATCCCTGGTGCGGTCACCAGTTCGCCGACCCTGCTGTCGGCGGCACGCGTGTCCGAGCGATCATCGGTGACAGAGACGACTGGTGCTCGCCGATGCAGGTCCAAGCCCACATCGGGGCCATGCGAGTCGCGGGCGGCGACGCTTCGGTGCGAATCGTGCCCGACGCCCACCACAGCTTCGACCGCACCACGCCGCTCGAGCAAATTCCCGACGCTGCCGTGACGCCAGGAGCGCCCACCGTCTACATCGCCGATGACGGCGCCTTCATCCCACCGACCTCCGACGAGCCGGACCCGTCGATGGTCGATCTCGACGGCTTCCTCTACGCCATCAATGCGGGCTACGGCATACGCGGCGCCCACATCGGCGGCAGCCCCGAACTCGCGTCCCTCTTCGTCGAAGACATGACCACCTTCTGGCTCGACGTCCTGGCGCTGACCTTGGAGTGAATGCCATCCGGGTCGGCGTCGCCATGTGCTCGTCAACTACCGCCGGCTTGCCGAGCCCAGTCGCATCGGGAAGGGCGCTGAGCGCGCGCGTCAGCCTGTGCAACTCCAGTCAGGGGCCGAGGAGGGCGGCTGGCACTACCGCGATGCCATCTTGACGTCGATATGACTGCGGTCCTGTGTTCACGATGACGGCGTCGGCAAGTCGGTCACCGATGCGTTCGGCGAGCCATCGGAGCCCAACGGTGTGTCGATCTCGGACATGTGCGGCGAACTTCACTTCGACAGCCACAACCCTGCCATCGGGACCTTCCACGATGAAGTCGACTTCGTGGCGGCCGTCGCTGTCGCGCAGATGCATCACGCTGGCCTCGGCCGCCTGCGCATACACGCGTAGTGATTGACCGACCAGCGACTCGAAGAGCCCACCGACAAACACGTCGGCACGCTGGACGGCCGATCCAGGCCCCGCGCCGCGGAGCAATGCGTCGGCGCTGAGATTGAGCATTGATGCGGCGAGCGCCGGGTCAACCAGCGAGTGCTTGGGGCGTCGTGTCAGCCGTGACAGGCGGTTCAGCGTGGGCGCCCAGGGAGGGAATGGATCAAGCAGTCCGATGCGAGTAAGCGCATCGTGGTACTTGGCCGAAACGGGGCGGCTCGGCACCTGATCGGATTCCGATGTTGCTGCGGATCGAATGGCCTCGATGCTGGCGATGGTGCCGGTAGCGGCCGCATAGGAATGCAGCCAGCGACGAAGCAGCACCGGGTTGCGGGTAGTGCCGCCCGCTTCGGCGAAGTCGACATCGAGCGCACGCTCGATATAGCTGCGCAGGGACGCCCGCAGAACCCGTGGAGGCTCGTCGCGCACTCCGGGCAGACCTCCGCTGCAGATTTCGCGGGTGTACCCGTCCAAGCCGGCCTCCGTGGTGCCTCCGACATTGGGACGAGAACCGGTCAACAGCTCAGCGAGGCTGACGGTCGGAGACGCGAAATTGGGGCTGTTCCAGCGCTCGGCGAGCGCCAGAGGCTTCATGTGCACGGTGACCATCCGCCCCGCGCCGCTGTGGGTCGGCCGCCGAGGCGGCGTCGCCGAGCCACACAAGATGAATCTGCCTGGCAACGGATTTTGGTCTACCTCGCGGCGAACGAGATCCCAGATGTCGGGAAAGAGTTGCCATTCGTCGATGGCGACGGGCGGCTCGGCGGCGAGCACCCGACGGGGGTCGGCACGCAGCAATGCGAGGCTGTGCTCGTCGTCGAGCCGGAAGACGGTACGGGCGTGCTGGCTCACGGTCGTGGTCTTGCCGACTCCGCGGGCGCCCTCGATGCTGAGAGCGCGGGTGCCCTCCAGCAGCTCCCGAATCTCGGCGTCCACGATTCGCGGCCCGTATCTGGTCACGTGTACCCCTCAGCTTGCACATCGCTCTTGACGGTTAATCGCCAACTAGCGCAGTGTTATCAATACGACTAACGCACTAATAACAATACAAATACCGCAGCTCTAACGATACATATGCCGCAGAAGCCAACCGCCCCGCCCTCAGGTCGGAGCTACCAAGTGCTGGCCAGCTCCTGCAGGCCCGCCAAGTCGAGCCGGCGGTCGTGGCACCACCACCAGGCGTAGCTACACACGGCGCCATTGGTGAGGTCATAGGAGTCGGTGATCTGGCGCAGGTGATGGATCGACAGGTAGGCCTCGGTGTGGGCGTAGGCGATGACTGCGGGATCCCAGCGGTCGGTGTCGACACTGGCCCATTCGTATGCGTGGGCGAACGTGGCGGTGGCCAGCCGCACCGCGGCCGGAACCACAGCGTCGGACCAGTCGCGCACTGATGCCTCTACCTGGTCGGCCTCGGATGGTGAAGGGTCGGGCACGTCGGGGTTGTCGCGGGCCGACAGATAGCTGTGCAGCATGGCGGCGTGTTGCTGCTGGTTGACCAGTGTCCCGGCAAGGGCGGCATCAAGATTGCATCGAGCGACGCCGAGCGCCTGCGAGGCTTCGGGAGGCGGCCACACCACCGGGCTGGGAGCAACATGCGCCAAGCTCAGCCCGAGCGAGCTGGCAGCACTTACGTCGTGCGCGAGCTCCATGACCGCGTCCAGGGCCTCGTACATGCCTGCGGGCCACGGCCCGTTGGTGTCGCAAACCGACCGCAGCGAGACACTGTGGTCGTACAGGACCGGATCGGGCTTGAGGCCCGCGTGGGGGTCGGCAGCCGCATCGTCCAGCACCGAATCCCAGCGGCGCGGAAACGCCGTGCGGCACAGATCGTTGGCGTCGTACGGCGACGCAGCTCTCGTCGCGATTCCGCCCAACAGTTCTGCTGCCATGGCAACCTCGAAGCCTCCATCGGGCGTGCAGGTCTCAACAGCCGCGCCGCCCCCGCGCTCTCGCCGGGCATCGGCCCGTGTCGCCAGCTGGTGGGTGCCTCCGCCCGCCTGGCGCCCAACTGCGCTCGGCGGATCACTGCCGGGACCAGGGAAGCCGGGGAGCCCATCGGCCGCAGCCGCCATTTCGTCGCACGCGCGCACGACGAATTCGGACCAATCGATGGATTTCTCCGTCTGCAGTGCGGCGTACAGCGCTTCTTTGGCGCCATGCACCAGCCACGGCGGCCGCTCGGCCGAGTCGTAGTCGGGAAGGATGTGTGTGCTGTGTTGTGTCATGGCCCGCACCGTATGCAGGGCTGCCACAACCTGGGCCTGAATTTCGGCATGAGGCTGTGCCGCCGTCATGCGCCGATTAGCTGCCTGCCTTGTATCTCCAGGGCTCGGCTTCAGTCATTGCGATTGCATTGGCCAGAGCTGCCGCGTCCTCGGCGGGGTCTTGGGGCACTTGCCGATACGACGTGCCGTCGTCGATCGACGCTGGGGAAGGACCGCTGCAGCTTTCCCGCGGGTAAGTCCGCTAGCCCGGCCAGGAGCGGATGACGGGGCCGGCCTCCCCGAGCGTGCTGCTGATGGTCTTGAGATCGTCTGGGTCGGCCGTCAACACGTCTTCGTCGAGGCGTGCGGCAACCGCGACGAGATGGGCATCGACGACGTCGGATGTCGCTGAGCGGGCAAGCAGGCGCCCAACTGCTGGACCATCATCGAACGGATGCACCGTCAAGGTCTTGACTATCGCTGCAAGGCGTGCCTGCCGGGAGCCGTCACGCCAGACCTGTGCGAGGACGGGATGCGTAGTGTGCAACGAGGAATCGGGCCCTCGAGTCGCGGGCAGAACCTGCGCCGCATCCTCGCCCCGGTCCACCGAGATCAAGACGCCCGCGTCAAGGATCACAGGCTGTAGCGCTCAGCCATTTCGGCGACAGCAGCCTCATCGGGCGGCCCGCTTTCTCGGGCTCACTCCGCGAGAAAGTCGTCGAGCGCCTCCCGGCGATCTTGATCGGCCGCGAGACGACACAACGCTTCGCGAACCGTGGCAGTCGCTCCGCCGAATGCCGGAGCGAGCCGTTCGAGGAGTTGGCGGTGTTCATCGTCGAGCCGAACGGCAGTCTTCGCCATGGCGCCGACTGTATTGGGCCCGTGCTGGCCCGTCGCCTGAATTGGCTTGGCGGTCCGTCGAGCGAGCACGAGTCTCGATCGCACCGGACGATGACGGGCACGCTGCGGGCTTCGCGCTCTGCCGATGTGCTGAGATCAGAATGCCAGCGTCGAGGATTACAGGCCGCAGCGCTTGGCCATGGCGGAGATCTCCTGGTCGCTGAGTGGGCCGTCCTCTTCCTCCCATGCGTTCATGAAGGCATCGAAGGCCACCTTGCGGTCGTGGTCAGCGGCGAGCCGTTGCAGCGCTTCGTGGATGGTGGCCGTCTTGCCGCCGAACTTGGGCGCGAGCCGCTCGAGGATCTGCCGGCCTTCGTCGTCCAGCCGCACCGTTCTCCTGGCCATGCCGTCGAATGTATTGGACGACTGCGCGCTCGTAGCCGGCTTTCTTGGAACTGCCCATCAAGAGGCCAGTTCTCTGGAAGTGCGGTTGCCTTCTGCAATGCTGAAGTCGTTCGGAAGGGGGTGCGCCGTGGCGCGAAGTGCGATGGCCGGACTGGCTCGACGGTGCCTCAGCGGATTCCGCCGATTCGTTCAGGAGCATGTGGATGCCAGTCACGCTGGCGATGTGCGCGGCCTGCCAGGACCGAATGCCAAGGCACCTCCACCCCCGCCGCGGTCTCAGGAGGCTGCTCCGCCGTCAAGCGAGTAGGCCATGCATGCCGCGCGGTACTAGCCGTGACGGGCGGCCCTAAGGCGCCGCCAATCTGCGGTCACCCGATTCGCTGCCGGGCCCGCATCAGCCAACTGATCGGTCGTCCGGGGGAGGCACCAGCGATCGAGGCCTCGCTCGCGACATCGGGGTACAGGCAGAGGTAGTTACGATTCATGCTGTTCTGTAGCTAATTTCGTAACACGTTCGGCTGGAGGGAGGTGATGATGTGAGCTTTCTCCACGAGGTTCTCACTCGCTCTCGCAGACGAGAGCGGTACTCCCAAGACGATGTGGGGGCCGCTTTGGGTGTTAGCCGTGCGATGGTGTCGTATTGGGAAACTGGCACGCGCGTCCCCAACGACCGCCAGCTGAGCGCACTGGCGCGGCTCTACGGCATCGAGCCCGTTGAACTTCTGGAGGATCGCGACATCGAACCAGCGACTGACGGTTTGGTCGGCATGCTGCTGCGCGCCGATGAGGCGGTCGATCCTGTCGCTGCTCTGGGTGTCGGCGAGTTCGTCCAATTCCTAGGCCGATTCGCGGAGTTGGCCGGAATCCTGAACAAACCCATCCGGGGCCTGACCCAGAGCCCGTTCGTACATCGGCAGAAGTACACCCAGCAGGACGACATCCGCCGCAAGGCGGAGGAGGTTCGCGCCCACCTCGGCCTGGGCTCTGCCCCGATCTTGGATCTTGACTCGATCTGCGGGTCGCTGGGCATCGCCATCTACCGTGCGCCGCTCGGTGCCGATCTGCGTCGAGCACCCACAGGCGCGTTCCTCAAGCACCCCGAGATGGGCTTCGCGATCTTGGTGAATCTCGACATGACGCCGGGTCGGCAGCGATTTGCGGTCACCCATGATCTGGCGCATGTGCTGTTCCACAGCGTCGAGACGAACCGAGTCCTGTGCCATGGTGCCGGTCCGCGCGAGAGCTTCGCTGATGGGTTCGCAGGCGAGTTTCTGATGCCCAGCGCGGGTGTTCGGCGGTTCGCGGAGGAGTTCGGGTTGCCACCACGCATCGTCGACCCCGTCGACATCATCCACATCCAGCGGTACTTCAAGGTGTCATGGCCCACGGCGCTGGTGCGGCTTCGCCAGATGAATGCGATCACGCACGACACATACGCCGAACTCAGGAAATCTGTGCGCCCGAGGTCAATGGCGCAGTCGCTCGGCTACGAAATCGATGGCGACGACGTCCAAGGCGTCGCGCCGTCGGGGATCGAACGATTCCCTAGATCGTTCCTGAGGATGCTGCGACAGGCAGTCGTCACCGAAGTGATGTCGCCCCCGACCGCAGCCGCGTTCGCCGGGCTAGCGCTTCCCGAATTCGTGCAGATTCTCGGCCAACCGCTCGGTGATGTCGAGCAAGAGTCGCCTCGCCTTGCGACGGAGTTCGACGAATTCGAAGTCACGGGCGTTGTTTCCGCACATTGAGGGCGCCGAACGCCAAAGCACCGCCTCCCCCCTCCAGCGCCGGCCTCGGAAGGATCTCGTCTACATCCAGGCGCGTAGTACGCGAACGCGGTGCTCGCTGGACGCTCGATACCCCGTCGTGAAAGGCGAGAGACGTACGCCGCCGCCATCGGTGATGATGTGCCGCAGATCGTTCGCAGAGAGTCTCGGGGCGGTCACTGAGAACGTGGAGAGGTAGACGATGCCGCTGTTCGAGATCGGCGATGAAGAGCTCATCCCGTTTCGGCGCGTGATTGCGGGACCAGATCTCTACGAGCAAGAGATCGAAGCACGCCTGTGGTCCAACCTCGACGCCTTTGTAGGGATTCCGCTGTTCCCAGTCGCACGTCAACCCAAGATCGGCGTTGGCCTCCGACCCGACATCGTCGCCATCGACGGCGACGGTCATGTCCAGGTGATCGAGGTGAAGCGGGACGTAGATCGCGGCCAGCTCGCGCGGTGTCTCGAGTACGCCGGCTGGGCGCGCAGCACCAGCCTTGATGAGCTGGCGGGCATGTTCCACGGCGGTTCTGAGGCGTTCTTCTCTGCTTGGTCAGAGTTCACAGAGACCGCATCGCCCCGGTTGGTGCAACTGCCACCGCAGCTTGTGCTGGTCGCAGGCAATTTCGATGATCGGACCGATGCTGCGCTGAGCTACTTGACGGAGAACGGCCTGCCGGTCACCGTGCTGCGCGTCACGATCTACGCGGACCAGGAAGGGCGGCGGTTCGTCGATGTTGACGCCGACCACGAGATTGAGCTGTCCGAGAGCGCATCTGGCGAAGGCGGCGGGTCAGCGCCTACTCGGTATGAGATCGATGGACGGCGGCTCACAGTCAGCGACTTGCTTGACGCGGGTCTGCTTGAAGCGGGCGCTGCGTTGACCTGGGCACGTCCGAAGATCGGTGTGACCTACGGAGCGCAAGTGCTCGAGACCGGTCAGATCCAACTCGACGATGATGAGCGGGTCTACGCCTCACCGTCGCGTGCTGCCATGGAAGCCGCGGGCATCGTTGCCTACGGCGGCTGGCACGCCTGGCGCACGGCCGGGGGTCACCTGCTTGCGGATCTCCGGGGGCAACTGCTCGCTTCGAATGCACCTGCGGAAGAGAGCAACCGGTGACGACGCCCCAGCGCGGACTGCTGTTCCACATCACGCACCTGTCGAACCTCGCGTCAATCGCCGAGCACGGTCTCCGGTGCGACACCGAGATGGAAACATCGGGCAGCACCTTCAAGGAGATCGGGAACCGTGGCATCAAGGACAGGCGCCGGGACCGAGTTGTGCCGATCCCTCCGGGCGGTTCGGTCGCCGACTACGTGCCCTTCTACTTCGCTGCCCGGTCTCCGATGCTCTACGCGATCCACAGAGGCAACGTGCCGACATACGAGGGTGGCCAAAAGAAGATCGTGTACCTCATGACTAGCGTCGACTCGATCGTGGACGACGGGTTGCCATTTGTGTTCACCGACCGCAATGCAGCGTTTGGCCATGCTCGCTATGGCGACGATTCCGCTGACCTCGATGACTACGTCGATTGGGACCTGATGGAAGCCCGGATGTGGAGCAACACGTCCTCGGAGTCCGACCGCATGGAGCGACGCATGGCTGAGCTGCTCGTACACGGCCACGTACCTTGGACCGCGATCACCAGCGTTGTGACCAAGACCGAGAAACGAAGCCGTCAGGCATTGGCTGCGCTTACTACGGTTGGGGCCACTACCCCGGTAAGTGTCCAAAGCGACTGGTACTTCTGATGACGCGCTTCGTCGAGGCAAGCGGCAATCTGCTCGACGCCGATGTGGACGTGCTGGTCAACACCGTCAACACGGTCGGCGTCATGGGCAAGGGCATCGCGCTGCAGTTCAAGAATGCCTTCCCGGCCAACTTCAAGGCCTACGAGCAGGCCTGCAAGCGCAAGGAGGTCGTCCTCGGGAAGATGTTTGTGTTCGACAACGGCCAGCTCACCAGGCCGTGCTGGATCGTGAACTTCCCGACGAAAGGTCACTGGCGCTCTCGTTCGCGCATTGGCGATCTCGACGTGGGTCTCGACGACCTTCGAACCGTCATCGTCGATCTCAAGATCACCTCGATTGCCCTGCCACCGCTCGGCTGTGGCAACGGTGGGCTGGACTGGGCGGAGGTGCAGCCGTTGATCAAGGACAAGCTCCAAGGACTCGATGCTGAGGTACACATCTACGCCCCCGCCGGGGCGCCAGCTGCGGCTGAAATGCAGGTGGCCACACCGAGGCCAACCTTGACGCCCGGGAAGGCGGCGTTGGTCTCGATGGTCGACCGCTACTCGGCGGTGGCTCTCGGAGCGTCGCTGATTGAGATTCAGAAACTCATGTACCTGCTACAGGAGGCGGGCGAACCGCTCAAGCTCCGCTTCGAAGCGCATCGATTCGGGCCCTACGCCGACAACCTTCGCCATGTCCTCAAGGCGCTCGAAGGCCACCATTTGCAGGGCTTCGGTGATGGCTCAGCGTCGGTCGACGCTGCCGAGCCGATTCGGTTGTTGGAAGGCGCTGCGGAAGAAGCGGTAAATGCATTGTCGGGCGAGCCGATCGTCGAGCGAATGGAGCGCGTGCTCAGTGCGGTGGAGGGCTTCGAGTCCGCGTACGGGCTTGAGCTGCTCGCAACCGTGCATTGGGCTGCGACCAAGGGCGACGCCGGTGCCGACCTCAATGCGGTGACCACCGAAGTGCAGCAGTGGAACCGACGCAAGCAGCGCATGTTCACCGCCGAGCACATCGAGGTGGCATGGCGCCATCTGCGGAACGAGGGTTGGCTGACTCCGGGTCCGGTGACGCCAATCGAATCCGCCGCTTGAGTCTTGAGGTGCTGGATTGACGGCCCGACACCGCTACATCGTCGACGCAGTCGAACTGTCGCACGCGGCCGTAGCCTGAAGTCAATCCCCCCAGTTGCTTCGGTGGCTGGGTGCAGGGCCCGCTTCGGTGGGCCCTTGCGTCTTCATCGGGCCTGTGGAGGGGAGTATCCGCATCCCTGGTGCGCAGAACGGTTAATGGCCGGCGCAGCAGGTACCAATTGGGTACCGGACGTCCCTGACTAAAGCTCCACGGTCGGCCGAGTGTCCACGGCCGCTTCCAGCAGACCTCGCATGTCATCTAGCGGGAGATGGGCGGACCGGGCCAGGGCATCGAGGGTTATCTCGAGTTCGACTTCAGCGCGGCGGATAGCACGCTCTAGCAGCAGAGGGGCCTCCGGAGCACCCATCTCACGGTCGCCTGGCTCTTGCTTCCGCCAGCCCCGAGCGGACATGTAGCGCATCGCCGACTGATAGTCATCCTGCGAAATGACCCGGAGCGAACGCGCGCGAAAGAGCAGGGCCGCCATCGAGATGCCCCACCTGCGCTTCATTTCCGCTAGACGCGCCCAACCGGTTGCATCCAGCCGCGGCGGAAATTCCTCCCGTGCGCATTCGCTTGGCAGAAGGAAATATGAGGCAAAGTCCTGTGCCTGCCGCTCGATTTCCTTCGAGCCTGGCTCGACGTCCGCATGCATCACGAGATGCCCGAGTTCATGGCTTGCGTCGAGGCGAGAACGGACGTAGTTGTCGGACTTGTCGTCGGTTAGCAGAACGATTGGTCGTCGCCCAGCACGGGTTGAGAAGGCATCGACCGAGGTTGACCCGGTTCGGAGTCGCGCGACGGCGATCCCTTGGCGCTCGAGTGAGCGAACCACGTGCGGTATCGGCTCCCTGCCGAGATCCCAACTGTCCCGGACCCGCATTGCACTGCTCTCGATCTCGTCAGACGACGCGCCGCGCGCGGCAGGGATGTCCGGTATGGCTACCTCTGGAAGACGGACGTGTTGCTCTAACGCCGTAATGAAGTCCGCAAGGAGCAGAGTCTGCGCTGCGGCCTTCCGCCTTGCGCGAACGCTCGTTGAGCGGAGATTCCGGAAGTAGGTCACGGGTGGCCCGCCTACGGGCCATTGAGACGAGAAGAACGACTGGGGTACTTGGAGGGCCTCCGCTAGCCGTTCGAGCGTGGTCTGGCTCGGACGGGTCTTGCCAGCCTCGATCTGGCTCAGTGCTGGTGAAGAGATCGAGCCGCCCATGCCCTCGACGACCTCGCGCTGTGTGAGCCCGCGTAATTCGCGTGCCAAACGAATGCGGTCCGGTCGCGGGGGCGCGGTGGGAGAGCTTGCCTTGTCAACCATGGTGCCTCCCTACTGCCTCGCGGCAGCGTAGCCCGCCTGCGATTTGTCCCATTGTGTCACAAAAATAAGTGGCATAGGGCTATATACAGTTGATGATAAGTTCGTGGAGGCAGCCGCGAGGCTGGCCAGAAGCAAGTCCGAGCAGGAAGGAAACCATGGATCGGCATTGCAACCACAACATCCCGGAAACCAAGAAGGGCATCGGTCCATGCAACATCCAATGGGAGGTGAAGAAGCGCAACGGCAAGCCCAACTGGTGGTGCCGCACGCATGGGCTCGAGGCCTCGACCCCGGACGGCGCGGCGATGGAGCGATGCCCGGGGTCATGGTTTGACGCCGTCGCGGACGACATGCGATTGGATGTTGATCTCTCGTCCGGCGAATTCGCGGTATGGGGCGTGGTGCCGGCGGCGATAGTGGTTGGCGTGGTTCCCCGCGAGGACGGCTCGGTTCACGTCCACTATCGCGAAGCGGCCGGCGCCAAGAAAACTGTTGACCGCTCCTACGAAATCGTGAACGTCCAGATGGGCACGGTTGTCGAGGTCGTCGAGGCGATGGCGGCGCGGGCCTTCTCCATCAGCGAGTTGATGGGCGTCGAGGTTCACGCGCTCGCTTGCCCCCACCCCCAGTGTGGAGAAACTCACATTGATGAGTTGATGTTTGCTACCCGGTACCACGTCAAGCACCTGTGCAACTCATGTGGCCGAAATTTTCGGCACAAACATCCGACGATCTCCAACCCGCTCGCTGGCGTCCACGCCCGACTCGGGCTACCTGAACCCCGGCCGCCAAAGCGTGTCGACCGTGTCCTCGACATCACGTCAAGCGACTTCGCGGGGATTGCCATGTGGCCGTCCAATCGCGCCATTTTGTCGACGATGTCCCGGCCCGAAGACGAAGGGGTTCATGTGCACGCATGGTCTGACACGGGAGAACTGGTCGTGGACGAGACGCACTCGCCCGTCATTCTTGACGGGCAGGTCGTCGATGAGCGGCGACTTCGCATGCTGGCTGTGCAGCGCAGCTTGGCCGAGAATGACAAGGTGCCGATTGTCTCTATGGCCTGCAAGACGTGCGGGCATTCCATTCTCAGTCCGACCGAGGATTGGATTCGGCCCGCGACCAAGCATGTCTGCGATGGCTGCGGTGCCGAGAACCGCACCCGGCGCAAGTCATTCTTGAACCCGTTGGCGGGAATCGGCGATCAGTGATCGAACAGATCTAGTCTCGCCTCGTGCTCACACTGCCTCAGCTCGAACGGCACCTGTTCGCTGCCGCGGACATCTTGCGAGGGAAGATGGATGCGTCGGAGTTCAAAGAGTACATCTTCGGCGCGCTGTTCCTGAAGCGGGCGAGCGATGTGTTCGACGAGGAGCGCCGGCTGGTCATCGAGGACCAGCTTGCCCAGGGCCGCTCGCAGGAGGAGGCCGAGCAACGCGCTGACGACCCCGACTACTACAACGAAGCGTTCTTCGTGCCGCCCCAGGCTCGCTGGTCGACGCTGCGCGACGAACTGCACCACCAGGTCGGAGACGGGCTCAACAAGGCGCTCGGCGCCCTTGAAGAGCACAATCCCGCCCTCGAAGGCGTCCTGCAGCACATCGACTTCAACCGGCGGGTGGGCACCTCGACGGTCACCGACAAGAAGTGGCGTGACCTCATCGACCACTTCACGAAGTACCCGCTGCGCAATGAGGACTTCGAGTTCCCCGACCTTCTCGGCGCGGCCTACGAGTACCTGATCCGAGACTTCGCCGACTCTGCAGGCAAGAAGGGCGGCGAGTTCTACACACCCCGCCCGGTCGTCCAGCTGATGGTGCGCCTGGTCGACCCGCAGGACGGCATGAGCATCTACGACCCGTGCTCGGGTTCTGGTGGCATGTTGATCTACGCCCGCAACCATGTAGTCGACAACGGCGGCAATCCTGCCAACCTCGTGCTCGCCGGCCAGGAGAACAACGGCACCACCTGGTCGATCTCGAAGATGAACATGCTGCTGCACGGCATCCGAGACGCCGACCTCAAGAACAACGACACGCTCACCAACCCCGAGCACACCAGCGGCGGCGAGTTGAAGCGGTTCGATCGTGTCATCACCAACCCGCCGTTCAGCCAGAACTACGACAAGGATTCGCTCACCCACACCGAGCGGTTTCACTACGGCTACACCCCGGGGGGCGGCAAGAAGGCCGACCTCATGTTCTTGCAGCACATGCTGGCCGTCCTCAAAGAGGACGGCGTCGTCGCCACGGTCATGCCCCACGGGGTGCTGTTTCGAGGCGGGGTCGAAGGGTCCATTCGTCAGAAGATCATCGAAGACGACCTGCTCGACACCGTCATCGGCCTCGGCCCGAACCTGTTCTATGGAACTGGCATCCCCGCTGCGATCCTGATCCTGAGAGCCAAGGGTTCGAAGCCGTCCGAGCGACGAGGCAAGGTGCTGTTCATCAACGCCGATCGCGATTACGGCGAGGGCCGTGCCCAGAATCACCTGCGCCCCCGGGACGAAGAGAAGATCACAGCGACCTACCGGGGCTTCGCCGACATCGACGGCTTCGCCAAGATCGCCACCATCGACGAGCTGGCCGAGAACGATTTCAACTGCAACATCCGCCGCTATGCCGACAGCTCCCCGCCGCCCGAGCCTCACGACGTGCGAGCCCACCTCCACGGTGGCGTGCCCATGGCTGAGATCGACGACGCCGCGGAGTTGCTGGAGCGGGCCGGGCTGAATGCCCTTAAGGTCCTGTTCACCGATCGCGGCGACGGCTACGCCGACTGGTGCCACAACATCGCCTCTCCGGAAGGGCGAGAAGCCGCACACGGCGCTATCGGCTACGCCGTGGCCCAGCGAGCAGCCGCTAACCCGTGGCCCCAATGGTGGGCCGACACCGTCGAACCACTGCTGCGCGACCTGCCCGGCATGGACAGCCTCGCCGGTGAACGCCGACAGCTTGTCGAGGCCTTCAGCGCCAAAATGACCGCTGCTGGGATGGAGCCCTTCGCCGCTGCTGGCCTGGCGGCCACATGGTGGGAGGACAGCGTCCACGAACTCCAAACCGCGGTGAGCCGAGGTTGGAAGGCAGTGATCGAGGCCTGGCTGACCACCGCAGAGGCCAGCCAAGACGACAAGAACGCTCCCGACCTGGCGGATCAGATCGCCATCGGGCTCCTGGCCGGGCCTCAGTTGACTTTTAGGGCTGAGCTTGCTTCCGCGCTCGCCAGCCTGAATGCCGGAATCAAGTTTGCCGAGGCCCCCGGCGAAGACGCGGAAGAGTCCAGCGAGGACACCCCGACCGCGGCTGAAGTCAAGAAGATGAAGGAGGAGCGCACCAAGCGAAAGAAGTCCCTCAGGGCCATCGATACCTCACTTCTCGCTACGGCCCGTCAGACCCTCGCTGTCATGTCAGACATTGATGCTCCCGACGAGGTCATCGGGGTGCTCCGTAGCCGGATCGGAAAGCTTATGGCCGACCACATCACCGACCTCGAGCGCAACACACTGGCCTGGTACGACGAACTTGTCACCAAGTACGGCACGACCCTCCAGCGGCTCGAAGCCGAACGTGACGAGGCCACCGCTCTCCTCGAGAAGCACCTCACGGCGCTTGGTTATGACTGATTGGCGCGTGTGCAGACTTGGCGATGTCGCTGAGGTACTGGACAGTCGCCGTGTACCTGTGCGGGAGGAAGATCGTCCGAGGGGTTCGGTGCCTTACTACGGGGCGAACGGGCAACAGGGCTGGATTGATCGGTCTCTGTTCGACGAGCCACTAGTGCTACTCGCTGAGGATGGAGGGCATTTCGAGGAATTCGTAGATCGTCCGATTGCGTATCGGATCGACGGCCCATCTTGGGTCAACAACCACGCACATGTGCTGCGCGCCGCGGCTGGCGTGGATCAGGGCTACCTCTTCTGGTCATTGCGGAACAAGGACATACGGCACTGGATTGCAGGCGGCACGAGATCGAAACTCACCCGTGGCGAAATGGAGCAAATCAAGATCACGCTGCCGCCTCTGGAGGAGCAGCGGCGGATCGCAGAGATTCTCGACACGATCGATGAATCCATCTGCGCTTCGGAACGCATGCTCGCCAAGCTGGGCGATCTGCGGACCGCCTTGCTGGCACAGTTGGTCCAGCGGTGCGGCGACAATGGGACGCCGGTGCCACTCAATAGCACCGGGGTCTGGCTCTCGGGAGGCACGCCGTATACGAATGAACCGTCTTTCTGGGGCGGGCCGATTCCTTGGATTACGGCGTCAAGCCTTCGCGGGAAGTACCTCTCGCATTCGACGCGGACGCTGACGACCGCCGGCGTGCGTTCGGGGAGCCGACTCGTGCCGCCCGGCACACTGATCTGCATAGTGCGCGGCATGAGTCTCAAGAGCGAGTTCCGCATCGGTATTGCCGCGGTACCGCTCGCGTTTGGGCAGGACTGCAAGGCGCTGCGTGCGACGGATGACTGGCTTCCCGCATACCTTCACCTGCAGCTTTCTGCGCGGGAGTCAGAGGTGCTGAGGCTGGTGGACGAGGCGAGCCATGGCACTGGCCGGTTGCAGATGCCACTTCTGGGAGCGCTCTTGGTGGATCGCATTTCGCTGGCCGAACAGCAGCGGGTTGTGACGGTGATTCAGGCTCACGAAGAGCGTGTGTCGGCAGAAGAGGCCGAGCTGGTGAAGCTGCGCCAGCTTCGTGCCGGTCTCGCAGCGGACCTTCTGTCGGGGCGGGTTCGGACGGTGGCGACGTGACGGTGGGCCCGGAATGGGAACGGGTGGAACGGCCGCTGCTGAAGCATCTGTCCTTGTTGGGGTGGGAAACGCTGATTTGGTCCGAGCGACAAGCGGATGGCGTTGACGCACGGGTGTCAGATCGCGAGGTGCTTCTTGAGCGACGGCTTGATTCGACACTGAAAAAGATCAACCGCGGCGCAGACTGCGCACCGTGGCTGGACGAGGTCCGGGTCAGTGCTGCGATCGCGGAGCTGCGGTCGATGCCTGCAGGTGCCAGGCTGCTGGAGGCAAACCGGTTGTCGACCGATTTGCTGTTGGGCGGAACGTCAGTCGCGGGGCTCGACAGCTGGGACAGGGGTCGAGACCAGGTCGTCAACTACATCGACTGGAACGACTGGTCAGCCAACGAATTCCTTGCAGTGTCGCAGTTTTCGGTCGGCACGCCGGGACAGGCGCCGAACATCCGGCCCGACGTGACGCTGTTCGTGAACGGCATTCCGCTGGTCGTCATTGAGGCCAAACCGCCTGGCCATGACAGCGCCATCACCGACGCAATTGACCAACTCCGCCGATACGCCAACCAACGAGACAGCGGAACCAATGAAGGCGCCGAGCAGCTCTTCTGGACGAACCAGCTCACCGTCGTCACCACCGGCGAGCGCGCCCAAGCGGGAACGTTCTCGGCCGAACCCGAGCACTACATGGCATGGAGAGACCCATGCCCCGCCACCGTCGACGAGGTCGCCGCCTCGCTTGGCAAGCCTGCCGATGCCGTTACGCAACAAGAGTTGCTTACGGCAGGAATGCTGGCGCCCCAGCGTCTGCTGGACATCGTCCGGCATTTCACACTGTTCACAGACATCGGCGCCGGCCGCACGATCAAGCTCGTCGGCCGGTACCAGCAATACAGAGGCGTCCAGAAAGCACTGCGGCGGCTGCTCACCGGCGACACCCGCGCCGTCGATGGCCATGTCGATCGCCGAGGCGGGATCATCTGGCATACCCAAGGATCGGGCAAGAGCCTGACCATGGTGTTCCTGATTCGCGCCATGCGCAGCCACCCCCAGCTCCGAAGCTTCAAGATCGTCTTGGTCACCGATCGCACCGACCTTCAGGCTCAGCTCAACAGCACCGTAGCACTGGTCGGCGAGACCATCAAGGTCGCCCGAAGCGCGGCCGAGGTCCGAGAACTGCTGCGCCAGCCAGGTCCGGTTGTGGTGATGGCGATGATCCAGAAGTACCGCGACACCGCTGGGGACGACGCCGGCGGGTTGGGCGAAGGCGAGACGTTCGAAACGCTGAACGACTCGGAATCGATCTTGGTGATGGTCGATGAAGCGCATCGCTCTCAGGCGTCGATGCTGCACGCCAACTTGATGAACGCAGTGCCCAACGCGGCCCGCATCGGTTTCACCGGCACTCCGATCATCTTGGGCAAGCGCAAGAAGACGATGGAGATCTTCGGCGGTTACCTCGACCGCTACACGCTGTCCGAGTCCGAGGCTGACGGCTCGACGGTGCCGATCCTGTACGAGGGCCGCACCACCGATGCCGCGGTCAAGGGCGCCTCGAAGATGGACGACGTCTTCTTCCAGTGGTTCGCCGAACTCACCGACGAGCAGCGCGAAACGCTCCAGCGCAAGTACGCCACGACTGCACAGGTGCTCGAAGCGCCCGAGCTGATCGAGGCGAAAGCCAAGGACATACTCCGGCACTACATCGGCACGGTGATGCCCGACGGGTTCAAGGGGATGATCGTCGCCACCAGCCGAGAGGCATGCGTGCGGTACCACGAGGCACTGCGGCGTGCGCGTGACGATCTGGTTGCCGAGCTGGAACAGCGGCCGCCCGGCCTGCTCGATGGCCCCGGCGACTCGCTCGACGCCGACGAGTTGTTCATGCGCACCGCCGCGGGGCAGATCGACCTGATCCGTGAGCTCGACTTCGCGCCGGTCATCTCGGGGGACCACAACGACCCGCCGCACTACGCGCAGTGGACCGACCAAGCCCGCCAGCAGGCCCGCATCCAGAGCTTCAAGCTGCCGCTCGGGCGGGGAAGCGCTGAGGACGACCCGCTCGCACTGCTGATCGTCAAATCGATGCTGCTGACCGGGTTCGACGCGCCGCAGGCCCAAGTGCTCTACCTCGACCGGATGATCCAAGAGGCCGAGCTGCTGCAGGCCGTCGCTCGTGTCAACCGGACGGCGGCGAAGAAGAGCTACGGGTTGGTCGTCGACTACTACGGCGTGTCTGCTCAGCTCACGACTGCGCTTGCTGCGTACACCAACACCGATGGCGAGCTGGACCCCGATGTGGACGGTGCGCTGCGCCCGCTGACCACCGAGATCGAGAAGCTGGAGCCGCAGCGCCAGCGGGTTCGTCAGATCTTCGTGCAGCGAGGCGTCGAGCCGGCAGTGACCATCGACGCGGTCGAAGCCAGCGTGCAGGTGTTGGCCGACGAGCGGCTGCGGGCCGGGTTCGACGTTGCGCTGCGGACCTTTCTGACCACGTTCGACACGGTGCTGCCCAGGCCCGAAGCGCTGCCGTTCGTCGATGACGTCAACTTGTTCGGCGAAATCCAGATGCTGGCCCGACGCCGCTATCGCGACACGCCAGACGGCGACTTCGATCCGCACAGGTACAAGGAGAAGGTCCGCCGACTGATCGACCGGCACATCACGGTGCTGGACCTCAGCCAGAAGATTCGGCCGGTGAGGATCACTGATCCGGCATTCAGTGCCCACATCAACGGGATCGGCACGGATCGTGCGAAGGCGTCGGAGATGGAACACGCCGTGCGCCACCACATTCGTGAGCACATCGACGAGGACCCCGTCTACTACGAGCGGCTCTCGCAGCGAGTCGACGAGATCCTCGAACGGCTCGAAGAGCGGTGGGACCAGATGGCGCTCGAGTTCGAAGAATTGGTCGCCGAAATAAACGCCGGCCGAACCGACGAGGAAGACACGGGGCTGGACCCGAACACCGAGTTGCCCTTCCACAACCAGATGGCCGAGAAGGTCGCCAGCTCGCAGTCCGATACGAGTGAGCGGTTGGTTGCACTGACGAGCGAGCTGGTGTCCGAAATCTGCCAGATCATTGGCGTGGTCGGCTTCTGGGACAACGCCACTAAGGGCCCGCCGCGGGTCAAGTCGCGCGAACGATCCGTGTGATTGCCAGGAGTTACGCATGGTTCCCGAGCGCAGACCACGCGACTTGATTTCTGGCGGACCCTAAGCAGGACGAGCTGCGCAAGGCGATTAAGCAGACGCTCGACCGCAGCAACCTGTTCGCCTACGCCAGCCTCGACGAGCTGGCCGTCGAGTTAGTTGCCCTCGCCAAGGCCAATCAGCACCGACTGTCATGACTGCTCCCGAGTTGCCACCGATCTCGGTGCCCGCTGCGGAGCGCTGCACCCGTTGGCATCGGTGGCCATGACTTCTGCTGCGCTGCACGATTGCTCGTCGCTGGTGGTCGGCGACCTCGTGCTTCAAGTGGACCCGCCTAGCGATCGCAAGACCATCGAGATCGTGGTCGAGCGCGATGCCTCGCTGCTGCTCAAAGCGCCGACCACGGCGACGGTCGAGCGCGCCACGCAATTCGTGAAGTCGAAGCGCTCCTGGGTGTATCGCAAGCTGGCCGAGAAGGACGCGCTCACCGGCCCGGCGGTCGTCAAGCAATTCGTCGAGGGCGAAGGCTTCGCCTACCTCGGCCGCAGCTACCGCCTGACGCTCACAACTGAAATCGAAGGCTCAGCGTCCGTTCGTCTCGAACGCGGCCGATTTCACCTACGCGCGATCGAAGCCGTCAACGGCGCTACCGCGATGCGCCGCTGGTACACCGACGTCGGCAGCCAGTGGCTCCGCCGAAGAGTGCGCCCTTGGGTAGCTCGAATGGGTGAAGACGATGTGGGTGTCGAGGTCCGCGACCTCGGTTATCGGTGGGGCTCGGCCCGTCCGACCGAAGGCCCACAACGCATCAACCTCCACTGGGCCACGTTGCAACTGCCACCCGGCCTCATCGACTACATCCTCGTCCACGAACTTGCCCACCTCCGTGAGACCAACCACACCCCAGAGTTCTGGGCCACTGTCGCCCGCCTCATGCCCGGCTACGAGACCCACAAGACCACTCTCGCAGCCATCGGCAAGCACATCTGGCTCGGCTCAACGAAAAGGATTCAGTGACGTATGCGTCAGTATACTTCGATTTCCAATATCTGCGATAACCAGCGAAGGCAGGCCGCTTAATGAGACTTTCTTGTCAAGCCGAAGACATACATAGACTCATCTAGTGGCGTCTGAATCAACTCAAGTGCGCATATTCTTGGCCTCGCCGGGAGGACTCGACGAAGAGCGAGAACTTTTCCGCGAGTCCATTGACAAATTCAACAACGAATTCGGGTTTGAGGCCGGATTCACCTTCGTTGCGGTCGGATGGGAACAGCTCCCCAGCGGTGTCGGCAGACCGCAGGGTCGGATAAACGAAAAAGTACGGACCGCGGATTACATGGTGGCCGCAATTTGGGACCGATGGGGCACAGCGACAAGTAAGGATGCCACATTCAGCTCGGGCACGCAAGAAGAGATCGCCGTCGCAATAGAGTGTCTCAGCGATTCACACGCTCCGATGAGAGATATTGCGATCTACTTTCGAGCAGTGAACGAACGGCAGCTGGCCGACGCCGGGCCACAACTGGGACAAGTATTACAATTCAAACAAGATCTTGAGATGAGCAAGCAGGTACTGTACAATACTTTCGATAAGACCAATGAGCTAGAGCAACTACTTGCGAGACAGTTACGCTCATGGCACCAAAACTTCTCAGATAAGATCCCGCGAGAAATTAGGATACCGCACTTGCCCAGAAGTTCAGCAGACAACACTCCAGATTCCACCTCCGATCAAGCTGTCATTCAACAGCTAGCTCGGGCCCAAGAATTGGAGAGCAAGGGATTGGTGACCGAGGCCGAAGTGGCTTACGCCACTGCGATAGCCACAGACGATAGAACGAGCCTCATCGCGTACGCGAAATTCTTACGCCGTACAGGTAGGCTTGAGCGCGCCTTGGAAACAAATGAACGAATTCTGAGGCTTGAGACCCTAGGCGATGTTGATCTGACATCCGCTGCTGTCGAGCGTTCAACAGTGTTGGCGAACATGGCTGTAATACAGCGAAAGCAGAGAAAACTCGAAGAATCCCGCCGATGCCTTGAAGAGGCAATTAAAGCCGCACGCGTACGTGACGATAATGAGGCCCAAGCTGCGGAAGCCTACGCGCAGGATAACCTGGGACTAACGCTTAAACAACTTGGTCATGTCAGTGCCGCTCTATCGAAGCATGGAACAGCCCTCGACTTGCGGCAACAACTTGGCGACGTACTGGGAGTTGCGAAAAGCAGAATCAACATCGCGCGAATATTGCGAGAGCAAGGAGAATTGGCGAAGGCAAGAGAACACCTTGAAAACGCTATCGCCACTTTGGAAGGCTCTGGTGATGAAATCCGCACTCTGGCGAACGCGTTGTCTACTCTTGGCGAAATTGCATTAGCTGAATCCGACCCGGAAGGAGCGCGTCAGCAATTTGAGATGTGTTTGGACCTTAATGACAAGCTCGGGCATTCGGATGGCACTGCAATTGCCTGCGGCCAACTGGCGGATTTGCACCTTTCCGTTGATGAGCTTGAGGAGGCGCGGGGCTATGCTGAGCGGTGCCTCCGCATCAACAACAAATCGGGCAATCTCGCAGGTATTGATATAGCGCTGCAGAAATTGAAAGATATCGATTCAGTAGAGATTTGTTGATCATATTGCAATGAATTGTTACGGAAACTGATCCTAGAGTCGCCTGCGATTCGATTCGATAGAGGCGGCCTTCGATCCCCCAAATCGTCGGATCCTCATAGTCTCACGATGTTTCCTAACCTAATAGTCATGGGATCTTTTCGCATTACCTAAGGCGGTCATGCATATGAATCGCATCATCATCCTGCCAGTTTGTTGGAGATGGAGTTCGGCCGTCTCCAAGCGTGACATCTCTCAAGGCGCTATCTCTGAATCCAGTTGCCGCTTGGCCAAAATAGGCAGGTGAGCGCGCCATCGTCCCATGTTCCGCATCCGGTGTCGATTAGTGAATATGCATCAGTAACCCGAGGTCGACGAGTTGCCTGCGGGAAATGTCCGGCGATACGATAGAGCGATTCAGAGTTGGCTTGTAGCTCGGCAGGCACCGGGTCGGTCAAGCTATGCGTAACTAGCAGTTTACCGTCTTGATAATAGGTTGATAGATCCTTGAGGAATTGTAGGTGTTTATCGGGTATCAGCGAGCGAAAGTTTGTTTCTTCCAAGAGTTCGTCGGGGCGGCAGTATGATTTGAAAGTGGCGGCGCCTCCGATTGCTAGAAACTTGGCTACCGGGCCTCCTTCAAGATATGCCAAGAATTCGGTCTCATGATTGCCGCGAAGAAATACGCAGTCGTGCTCGCTACGCTTGAGTTCGATAAGGAATTCGACGACGTCGGCACTCTGTGGACCACGGTTGATATAGTCGCCGACAAATACAAGAGTATCAGCACTTCCGAGTGCACTGTCGGTGACCGCGATGAGAGCACTGAGTTTGCCGTGTACGTCACCAACTACTGCAATTTCCCGTGTCATAGGAATACATTCGCGAGTTGAGAGTAGTCAAGCTCAATATGGTCATCTGTCATAGCCAGTAGGGCAAGGCTGGCACACTCGCGGTCCGAATCCCATTCGCCAACTACCAAAGCCATGAGAGATGAATACGGCGTGGCGGGAGAGGATCCGACCGCAATACGCAACCTCGTGCAGAGACCGTGAAGTTGGTTGGCTGTTGCTTCGCCGACGACAGTCGGATTCGAAGCTAAGAGTGTTGCCAGGGCAGGCTCCGCAAGACGCTCCGCTAACTCGCGAACCGAGAAGCATGGTGATCCTTCATCTAGTGCCTGCGTGTAGATGGCAGTCCGCAGAAGGAATCGAGCGAGTCGGCACAAGCCGGCGAGATGTTGTTCCTTGTCCGTTTTGGCCGAGTCTAAGATTGATGAAAAATGACGGACACGGCGAATCAGAGTGGATGGATTGGGAGCCTCGAGACTCTGCAGGATGTCATGCAGTTCGCCGTCTGTGTCTGCTATAACGATGCCATCGCGCTGAATATGCATGCCAAACAGTGTCTTTGTAGCGTGCTGAAGCTGCTCAGCGGTATAGCAGGTTACATTCGCGTCGCCGTGTCTTCGCGAGTATGTCGGGCGCGGTACGATTGCGAGAAGATCCAGATCCGAGTGTATTAGGTGGTCGCCACGGGCGCGACTACCATAGATCAGTATGCTCCTAGTTTGCTCTGGCAGAGAGCCTAGGGCTGGTTCGATGAGGTCTGATGGCACTCCAAGTTTCGCCAATTTATCGCTGACAGCTTCGTGATCACTAGCATAGTTTGTTGGAGAATACTGGTTCATTTGCGACTTGTTCGTTTAAGGTTTGATTTCGCCCTTAGTGCCCGCCGCGGGTCAAGTCGCGCGAACGATCCGTGTGATTGCCAAGAGTTACGGATGATTCTCGAGCGCAGACCACGCGACTTGACTTCTGGTGGACCCTTAGCCTGGGCACCGCGATTTGGAGTGTGGAATCCGTTTGAGTGATGATCCATGCTCGTTGAGTTACTCAATTCTCGCTGGTTGCTACGACTCGAACATAGGCCCGCTTCGGTGCGACCTAGTCCATGTCTACGTTTGCCTATCGCCACTCTACGGTTACACGCGGCTATAAGCAAGTTTCGTAGCGCGACCGATACTGGGAACGCAGATACCAACTCTCCCAAGATGAGGCTCTCAGAATCCATCCATGGGTTTAGGTAACGAGTATCTAGGTGTTCAGTGTTTGGAGGATGCCCAAACGACCTACGTCGTTAGCAGGGTTAGCTCTCGTCAAACAGTGTCGGCGGTTCCTCGACAGCAGCCTTGAGGTTTGTGCTCGGATTGGCGGGGTCTGCCTGTTCAATGCGGCCAATCACTTCGTCCTTCGCGTTGAGATCGGGGATGTCGATCTCGCGGCAACTATTCGAGAGGCGACGCACCTCGACAACTGACCCAAGCGTCCGATCGACGATCTTGCCTACAGCGTCGCTGAAATTCTGCCTGTCGGAGTCTCGCCACTTGTCGAATACGCCGAATGTTGCGTCACTGAGCAGACGGTCGCCATCCAGAGTAAGTGCCGTTGGCGGCAGTGCTCGGCCGACTGCGGCCTGCATGTAGACGAGTACTCGAGCGGTCATCTCCTGGAGTCCGGCCGAGTGCAAGTCGGGATTCTGGCTCTCTGCGATTCCAGGGATCCACGGGACGAAGTACAAGGGTTGCAGGTCGTTGTCTCCGTCGCGGCGAAGAACGATCGGACGACCCGAGAGCGGGCTTTCAAGCGGCGGCGGCAGGTCGGCCGGGTGAGGGCTCGACAGCGCTACGCCCTCGTTCTCGATGGCAAGTCCTATCGCTCCCGTCGGGGCCGCAGCCGCGCCTTCTGCGTTCAGTGCCTCGGCCAAGACACTGAGCGTCGATGCGATCACGCCAGCGTCGGTGGCGACCGTCGCGTACAGGACATGGCCGGGGCGCTGATCGATCTCGCCAAGCGATGGTGCAAGGTCAGTCGCAGCGGCAAGGAGCTTGAGTGCCTGTCGACGATTGGACGATTCCGGCGAGAAACCTTGGGCTT
This sequence comes from Acidimicrobiales bacterium, assembly GCA_965231925.1. Taxonomy (GTDB): domain Bacteria; phylum Actinomycetota; class Acidimicrobiia; order Acidimicrobiales; family Poriferisodalaceae; genus Poriferisodalis. The sequence continues at coordinate 4,119,979 of OZ246894.1, read as the reverse complement.
TCAGTTCGACGAGCGGCTGGATTGGATCGGTTGCATGCCGAAGCCATAGGTCAGGGTGGCACGGGTTTCGGTCCGCCGCCCCGGTCAGCCTCGCTAGCGCAGCAAGCGATTCCTCATCCGTCGGCATGACGACCCGTCGCCCGATGGCCCCGAGGTAGTAGCCGGCCTGCCGCAGGACGGGTTGAATGTCGCCCTTGTCTGGCAGTTCTTCGAGCGCCCACAGCAGCGTGTTCAGCTGGAACACCTGATCCGCGAGCAGCGTGGGATCGTCACTCATGCGGCAGTCTGCATGGAGTTCGCCACCGCAGTCTCGTAGGGCTCACTACCGAGCCAGACGTCGACGTTCGGATCGAGCCACCGTTGGACGTTTGTCACCAGACGGTGGATCGTGTTGCCGCAGGTGCCGTGTGGCAGCACCGCGGTCAGTTGGCGGCTCGTTACTTCGAGCAGGAAGGGTTGCCAAAGGTGGCGATCGATTGCCGCGACGTGGACTTTGGTGGGTCCATGCCATGTGACGTACCCGCCGATGCGAAACCGGCTTGTGCGGCGCTTGAGGCCGAGGTCAACGAAGCGGGCAAACGTCTCGTCGTTCAGCGGTTGGCTGAATCGGATGGTGATTGGCGCGCCGTTGACGGCGAAGCCGTCGACCCCGACCTCGGTCGTGTCCAGCCAGAGCCGGTCTTCGGAATGCTCGGTGACTCGGCGATACAGGCTGAGCACTTTGGCGATCTCCTGTCGGTGCTCGACGAATGAATCGCTGCGATTGGTGGCGTGGCCGTCGTGGTAGAGCAAGTGGCCGCCGCGATTCCCGCCTGGGACCTGCAGCTGCACCAGCGAGTGCATCGGGTCGTAGAGGTTGCGGAACTCCGGCAGCTTTTGCTGGAGCACCCCGAGCTTCTCGGTGAGGGTCACCCGTGACCGCCGGCGCTCGACGAAATTCCGGCTCGCCTCATCGTCCGCGGATTCGTCGTTGTCGACCTCATCGACATCGGACCCACCGTTGTCCGTTGCCGCTTCGTACCAAGCTTCGTGTTCGAAGCCGAGACGAACGTAGCGATGCGGCGGAGTCGTGCGTTGCACGTAGTTCCAGAGTTCGAACAGGATCTGTGAAGAGAGCCAGAGCCGGTCGAGCCACGGATTGCGGTCGACAACCTGCCGTACCCACCTATTACTGACGTCAGCGGCGAGCGTCGTGTAGAAGACCGGGTGGCGTTCTTCGAGCGCTTCCAGCAAGCCGACAACCTGACCTTGGTGAGTGGTGTCCTCCACGCGGAAGAGGGCGTCGTCGAGGCGATGCAGCCGAACATGAGGTGGGAAGAGCAAGGCCAAGTCTGGCGTCGAGTCTGAGTGCCTCGCTGTCTCGAGCATGTACGTCTTGAGCAGCTTCCGAGTCAGCTTGCCGTCCTGAAGTTCAGCAACGGTGGGATCGGTGTAGCCCTCGAGATGGTCGACGAACTCCTCGCGGGAGCCCAGCCGAGGGAGGTATCCGGAGTCCGTCGCCATGGCCCGTCAGCGTACGCAGTCACGCCGCTCGCCAATAGACGAGTTCCGTGAATCCGCAGCGGTGTGCTCGTTGTCACACCCCCCTGGTCCACTGCGGGGGGAGCGGTGTTCACCCAACTGAGGTGTTCACCAAAGAGAAGGGAAACGCAATGGCACGACGGGGCAGATCCGGAAACCGAGGAGGAGGAGGGTTGGGCGGCGTGGCTTGGGTTCTCGTGGGCTTCGTGATCTTGGCGGGGATGAGTTCGTTGTCGTTCTGGTCGCTTGTTCGCTCGGCGTGGGACGGGATGTGGGCGGGATTTGGAATCTTCGCGTCAGCGCCGCTAGTGCTGTGTGTCATCGCGATCGTCGTCTGGCGGAAACGACGTCGCGCTTGGCTGTAGGCGAATTCGACCTCACTGCGCACGCCGCGGGCGTACGCGTCGCAGCAACCGCCTAGATGTGACGGCCGAGGCGATCGGCCATGTGGGCGGCTGTCGGGTGGAGGCGCATCATCGATGCCGGCGACTGAAGCGGAGAATCGCCAAGTGCGTTCGTGTTGCCCGAATGAATGCGTCAGTGGCTGGTTCGAGTTCGGATAGGTCGACATCACCAACGCGCATGTCCGATGCTCGTTCGCGGACCGGCTGGTTCCAGCCTTGGGCGATTAACGGACCGGCCACTGCACGGGTCTGCTTGACGAGAAAGACGTAAGCGGCACCGACCGTTTGCGATTCGACCGCGAGTATGGCGCTGTAACGATTCAGCGACCCCTGAACCCTGGAAAGTTCACGCGAAATCTCACTGCTCTGCTCATCACTTGTGCGGCGGCGGATGATGTAGGGGAATTCGCGGTAATCCATGACGGCAGCCAGCGCCTCGCCAAAGAGGCGGCGCTGCCGGTCCTGGCGGGCCGAGCGAGCGCTCTGCCAGATTCCGACCAGGGCCACCGCTGCCGAGACGGCAGCTGCGATGAGGATGGCCTCCCAGCGCCCGATTCCGGCGTTGGCGAAACAGTGCGAAAAGTCGTTCACTGCGCGGTTTTGGCCTCAACACCATGGGGTACCTCTGCCCCCGGCCATTCACCGGTCCGTCGCCAGATGTCCTCCTTCACCAAGTGCATAGTGATCTGCCCCAGGAGAGCATGGAGGCCGTCGCCAAAGGACCACCTGCGCTCCAGCGGATCACGTGGGTACCACATGCACAGCGAGCCGTCCTCGTAGCGGTGAGGCGATTCCGTCGGTCCGTCGGCATAGACGCGCGGCACGCCCGGCGACGAAAGGGGGAAGTCGATCCTCACCTGCCGCCGTTCGCATCCGGGAGGTGCAACATCCCAGCGATAGCGGACACCGCCGTGGCGTGGTCGCCGCGGCACCCGCAGACCGATCACATGGCGCCTCGTGTCGCCTTCAAATCGAAGGCGATCGACGAATCGGCCATACCACGGCCCAGTGTCTCGACGGCCATTCGGGGCAACGAGCTGACCGCCGTAGGAACGGGTTGACTTGATGGATGTCGTGCCGGAAGCGGCCCCTGCCACGAGCGTGCCGGGCTTGGTGATCGACATGGGGTCGCCACTTGTGATGGCCTGATGAATGGTGGCGATTGAGGATGTCGGCGGGTCGATGAGCTTCCAGAAGACTCCCGTAGCAGCCAATATCTCGTAGACCTTGGCATCGTCGTCGCCAGCCTCGATGGCGAGATCGAGGGCGTCGGCGACCTTTCGGAAACGCTGCACTGCACGGTTACGGTCTGCGACCTTGATGGGTGCGCTGACCCCTGCGGGGTCTTTGGTCAATCGCTGGGCCAAGGAGGTGGCGGCGTAGTCGAAGAATCGTCGCAGCGCCTGATCCAGCGGTTCGGCCAACTCGATGCACTCCCAAGCGAGCGCTGCGATGTTGAACGAGCAGACAGCAGGCTCGCTGAACTGCTTTGCATGTGCTTTGGCAACTCTCACCACGTGCTGGCGGGTGTGCCGCAGCTCCGGCCAGCCTGAGGTGAGCAGTTCGACGTGGCGTTCGGGATCGCTCGGGTCCCATCGGTTGCGGTCGAGGTTGGGGATCCACAGGCCGGGTGCGTCGACACGGTTGAGCGCGACCACCAGGTCGACGGTGGGATCCTCGCCGGAAGGCAGCGGCTCGTTGAAGCGCACCAGCAGGCCCCGTTTCATCTTTTGGATGCGGACGCACGGGTATTGCTCGACGAGCAGGGGCCGTATCAGATCGTGGACGCTTTCGACGAGAGCTAGCGGCAGTTCGCCATCACCGTCGGGACCGAGAGCTGGGTGCTTGCGTCGGTCAATGACGAGGCCGCCGTCTGCGTCATCGACGGGCCGGTTCGTGAAGCGAGATGCGAGTGAACCAGAGCGGTACGTGCGCAGTGCGTCGGGGTGCTTGCTCGCCGCGTCGAGCACGGCCCCGAGCCGGTCGGAGGCCTCTCGCAGTGAGCGAGGGTCGGCGGCGATCTTCTTGCGGAGTTCTTCGAGCTGTGCCAAAGCAGTCATGGTGCTATCTTTCTGGTGGTGGCGAGTTCACGAGTTGTGTCGCCAAGAAACTTACCTGTTAGGTATATCAATCTGCTGTAACAATATATACCATTGACAGCTATAGCAGCGCTACACTCCGCCTGCGTTTCACCGGCTGGACCGCCGCCGCTCGGAGGAGCTCCCCTTGGAAGTGCTGTTCGCAACGCGCAAGCTGCAGCGGCGACTCAACTCGACAGCCGAGGTGCAGAAGGCATACGGCCATGTGATGGCGAAGAAAATCGGCTTGCGGTTGCAGCAGATGGAAGCCGCCCACTCCTTGGACGACCTTCGCAACCTGCCCGGGCGCTGGCACGAGCTGACCGGCGACCTCAAGGGATCACTCGCATGCGACCTGGTGCATCCGCATCGACTGATCTTCCGACCAACTGCCGAACGACCGCCGCGTCGCCCCGACGGAAGCCTCGACTGGTCATCCGTCGACAGCGTGACGGTCTCAGACGTCGACGACTAACACTGATGACGACACTCAGGAGAAAGCAACATGAGTACCCGCAGCGGGCCGCGCTACGCCTACGAACCCGACACGGTCCTCCCGCCCGGCGAGACGTTGGCAGAATGGCTTGAGGAGCGCGGCATGACCCAAGCCGAGCTCGCTGCTCGTACGGGACTGTCGCCGAAGCACGTCAATCAGATCGTGAAGGGCGCAGCGCCGATTACTACCGAGACAGCGCTGGGGCTGGAGCGAGTCACCGGCGTACCGGCACACCTCTGGAACAGCTTGGAGATGTCCTACCGCTCGTACCTCACGCGTTGCGCGGAGCACGAACGATTGGCGGATGGCGCCGAGTGGCTGGAGCAACTGCCGGTCGGTGAACTTGTGAAGCGAGACAGGATCGCGCGCCGGGCAACGGTGGCGGAGCGAGCCAGCGAAATCTGCAGGTTCTTTGGCGTGGCCAATCCTGCGGCTTGGCGCAACATATGGCAACAGCCCGATGCGGCGTACCGAGCATCGCAGGCGTACGTGAAGGATCCCGGCGCAGTGGCAGCGTGGCTGCGAATCGGCGAGATCGAGGGGTCAGCAATCGAGTGTGAGGAGTTCAACAAGTCGTCCCTTCGGGCACTGCTACCGGAGCTGCGGTCCTTGACGACCGAACCTGATCCGGCCGCTTGGGTTCCGGCCGTTCGCGAACGATGCAGACGCGTCGGCGTGGCGTTCGTTGTCGAGCCAGAGATTCGCGGATCTCGGTTGAACGGTGCGACCAAGTGGCTTGCGGCCAACAAGGCCTTGGTCCAGATCAGCACCCGGCAAAAGCGGCACGACATCGCTTGGTTCACGTTGTTTCACGAGATCGGGCATCTCGTGTTGCATTCCAAGAAGGACACGTTCATCAATGACGGGGAGGAGCAGGGGGCCGGAGGAGTGGAAACGGAGGCCGATGCCTACGCGCAGAGCGTGCTCATTCCCCGTGAGCATGAGCCAGCGCTCGGAAGACTGCACACCCCCGATGACGTCGAACGCTTCGCAGCATCGATCGGCATCGCTCCAGGAATTGTCGTTGGCCGTCTGCATCACATGGGCTGGTGGAAGCGCTCCGAGGGCAATGACCTTAGATGGCGCTTCGATTGGCCCCCGAAGCCTTGAACCTTGGAGAGCAGCGGTGAAACTGCCTACGCCAAGTGCATGATTGCGCGAAGCGACCGCAGCCAGCAGGTGCGCGAATACAGGATGTGCGGCAGGCTGGGGGCATGACGGACACAGGACGAGTGATTGATCTATCGGTCGAGGTGGTTGGCGACCTCGACACGGTGTGGCGAGCGGTGGCGACGGGGCCGGGGATCTCGGCGTGGTACGTGCCTCACACCGTTGAGGAACGCGCAGGGGGCGTGGGCACGGCATCGTTCGGGCCCGAGCCCGAGATGCAGATCGATGGCCGGGTCGCGGTCTGGGAGCCGCCGCACCGGGTGGTGTTCGACGGCGGCGAGGACGTCGAGGGCCTGTCGTTCGAGTGGATCGTCGAGCCGCACGACGACAACACCTGCACCGTGCGGCTGCACAACGCCGGCTTCGGCGACGACGACCCACAGTACGACGCCATGATCGACGGCTGGAAGCTGTTCATGTCCAACCTGCAGCTCCACCTCGAGCATTTCGCCGGACAGACGGCAACCTCGGCGCTCCCGATGGTGATGTGGCCCGTCACCCCTGAGCAGGGCTGGGAGATCCTCGCCGGCGGGCTCGGCATCAGCCAGATGCCCAGCATCGGCGATCGGTTCGACGTGGCCGCCGACGACGACACGAAGCTGGGCGGCACGGTCGTCGACACCGGCCCGCGCCGCATCAGCCTGCTGCTGGACACCCCCGCACCTGGTACCGGGTTCCTGACCTCCGAGGACGGAGGAGGGTTCACGATGGTCTCGGTGTGGCTCTACCTCTACGGACCCGACGGCGCCGCAGCAGCCGAGCGCGACGACGCCCGCTGGCGCGCCTGGCTCGACAGCAGCGCCCCTGCCGCTGAGTGACGTCCCGACTGATTCTCCATCGAGCCCCAAGGAACGGGCTCAAGGCGAATCAGTCGGGGTACACCTGCGTGCGGCGCCGCTTCAGCATCCGATCCTGCACACGCCAACCGTCCGACGTCTTCACCACCAGGTCGTGATACGACGCGGTGCCCACTTTGCCGCCGCCCAGCAGCGCCAGGATCCGGAACTTCAGCTCCACCCCATCCGCGGTCTCGTTCACGTAGATATTCGTCATCGTGTGGGTGCGGGGGTGCTCTGCGTCGTCTGCCATGAATTTTCGGATCGCAGCGAGCCCCTCCAGCCGGGGAGCGCCCAGGTCGGTCAGGTCGAACACCGCATCGTCGGTGAAGATCGTCCCCAGCCGGTCCCAGTCCCGGTCGTCGATGATGTCGCCGTAGCGGCCCGGCAGCTCATGTATTTCCAGACGGTCACCAATATCCATGGCTCGACCCTAGGGCAGCGCTTGCTCGTTGGGCCGAACGCGCCGCTAGCCGCTACGACAAGTTGGCGCGGACTCGGGGGATCACATCGCGCGCCATGCGTTCCAGCGAGGCGTTCATGACCGACGGCGGCAGGCCGGGCGGTCCGCCCCAGGTGACCAGGTCGGTGACGTCGTGATCGCGGATCATCGTGGTCAGCTCGCCGACGCAGTGGTCGGCGTCGCCGACGGTCCACACGAGCGGGTTGAGCGGATCGGGCTGGCGTGGACCTGTGCGGGCCGAACGCTCACGGGCCGTCTGCTTGTGGTCGGTGCTGGCCTTGATGATGCCGATATATACGCCGCGGCGGTATTTCTCAGCCGCGGCTACCGCTTCCCAGGTCGGGTCGTCGGCCGGATCCGAGCCGTCGGTCACGTATACGCCCCGGATGATCCCGACCCGCTTGTCGCCAGGGTCTCGACCGTCCGCCGCCAGCGCTTCCTTCCACGGCTCGAGCACGGCAGCTTTCGGGCCTTGGGGCAGCAAGTTGGTGTCGAATCGGGCAGCCCGCAGTGCGCCCGCCACGCTGGTGGCCGCCACCCACAACGGCGGTCCGCCGGGCTGCACGGGATCGGGCGTGACCCGCAGATCCCGGTACGAGTACCGCTTGCCCTCATAGCTGAACGGCTCGCCTGACCACGCCAGTCGCAGGATCTCGATGGCTTCCTCGGTCAGCGACACTCGCCGGCTGAGTGGCAGCCCGAACCCGGCGAACTCGTGCGCGGCATAGCCCATGCCAATGCCCAGTTCCATCCTGCCACCCGAGATGTTGTCGAGCACGGCCAGGTCCTCGGCGAGCCGCACCGGATCGCGGAACGGCATCAGGCAGATGTCGGTCGAGAACCGGATGCTGGAGGTGAGCGCTGCCGCAGCGCCTGCCACCGGCACGAAGTTGGGCAGGTAGCCGTCGGTCATGAAGTGATGCTCGGTGAACCAGCACAGCTCCATGCCGAGCTGCTCGGCGTGCACCACCTGCTCGAATGTCTCGGCGTACACCTGCGGCATCGTCACGTCGCTGCCCGGAGGGCAGCGGAAATCGTGCACGATCCCGAACCTGAGCGACTGCGCCATGCGGCGAAGTTAGTTCGACGCCCCAATGCCCATCCTGTCTAGAGAGACTCGAGCAGGTCGTTCGTCAAGACAACCACTGAAGATGTGATGACGTCTGGATCCTCTAGACCTCCAGCCGCACGCACGGCCATCCGAGTTCCTACGTTGTCCGCGGCACCAAACAGCTCGTCCAAATAACCGATGGCTTGGCCCGTAACGACCCGGCTCAGCTCAGTGCGCTGCAGCCTTGTGAGACGAGCTCGAAGATCACCGCTCGAGACGCAACGGAGCAGGCGCAGTACATCCAATGCGTCCTTGTCACTGAGACGATTCGGCGCATCCGACCGCTCGCTGATCTTGTGGGCCTTCGCAACCAGCAATGCCCCTGGTCCGGCAACATTCATCTCGGCCGAGCGAGTGTCAGCGGGATCGAGCGCTTGGATTACCTTCCGTTCGCGATCGACAAGCGCTCCTTCCAGTCCCCTTGCACGGCGGGCAGCGCGTCGGCCATGCGGTCCAAGGTCGGCGCTACGAGTTCCGCGGCCGGCAAGCGCTTCGGGAACCATGAGATCGACGCGGATGTTGTCGTAGCTCTTCCACTCGCCAGGCTGGTTCGTCGGGCTGAAGTGAGCGGACCTCATGAGATCGGAGATGAGCGGGTCGTCGTCGAGACCCTGCGGGCCGATCGCGAAGTCCGCATCCGTTGTGTACTCAGCTACGGCGAGGTCGGCATCGCCAGCGTGCATGTACACGGCCTGCGCACCGACGAGCACCACCGCGTCTAGATGATCTCCGAGCGCTTCAACGGCGTCCAACAATGTCCGGCGTGCGCGTACGTACAGGTCGTCAGGCTTGCCACGCTGACTCATTGTCCTGCATCCATGTCAAGAGTTCCTCGCCTTGTGCTGGTTCACGACCTGGCCCGGTCAACAGGTCGGCCGATAGCTGGCTCGGCGCAACGCACGCCAAGTCGTCACGAATCGTCACGCCATTGAAGACGACCGGGTCGAACGGCTCCAAGAGAGTTACGTTGGCGCCGGAGTCGACTGCTCGCAGTCCCAGGACTTCAGCAGCTTCGTACGGGTCTTCCACGTACAGCGAGGCCGTCCTCGCGGGCGCGATCGGATTGAAGCGCTGAGCGGCGAACGCGCCGGTCGCCGCGTACTCAAGCGATGATTCGAGGAGGCGCTGCTCAAACGACGGAATGCCGCGCGGATCAAACAGCAGAGTCGGCCTATTTGTCGTGTGCTGTCCATAGTCCTCAGCCCATCGTCGAATGGCTCCTTGCCACTTCACGGCGAGGACCGTGCCACGTGGGTCTCGCAGCAAGATGTCCTCGCGGTCGAGCAGCGTGATCACACGTGAGAGCGTCGGCGCTGGGACCCCGCTGAGCTCAGCCAGCTGTCGCACCCCGTACGGGGCGTGATTGTCAACGATCGCCCGAAGGGCCGCTCCGGCGCCGCGTCCTCGTAGGGAGGCCAGCGGATATCTAACGGGCCAAGGATCACGATCGGCACCCGTCGTCGAGATAAACAGTCCGGGGGATGAAATCTCCAGTCGAACATTGCCTGTGGTGTCGATATAGCCAACGCCGAGAGCCGCCAGCAACTCACGCACGCTTGGAGCGAGGTACGCAGAACTGGCGACCGGCACAGCGGCGTCGCTGAGCGCAGAGCAGTACCGCCGTACCTGCTCCACAATCTGCGTCACTGTGCGCGGTTCGATGCGCCTCTTGGCCTCGATGACAATCGGGACTGACTGGCCATCGGGTGACCGCAGTTGGACGATCGCGTCGGGCCTGAGCTCGGTATCGCCGATTCGCGCACCAATATCGATGTCGGCAGTCCAACCCTGTGGTAGCCGTGCGTCGAGCGCGCGCGCTGCGTCGCGAATGATGCTCGTCTCTGTAGGACCTTTTGACGACGGCATGAGAATCTTGCCCCGCTGGAGGACTATCCGCTGCTCTTGACTGTTTCAGATCCTACATTGTTTCAGTAATCGTGAAACACGAGTATTTCTGAAACATCGTCAACGCACTGTCAAGACATCGGGCTCGTTAAGGTCAGTACCAAGCGTCGGGAACCGCTGCTTTGCGATCGGTGACGAAGGCTTGCAGTTCACGGTCGACGGCCGGATCGAGGGGTGGGGGAGGTTCGTAGGCGGCCAGCGTCTGCTTCCACTGCCGGTTTGCACGCTGGGCCACGTCGAGGCTGCCCTCTTCGGACCATTGCTCGAACGAGCGGGTGTCGCACAAGGCAGCCTCGAAGTTCGCCGACTCGAAGTTGGCCATGGTGTGAGCGGTCGCCAGGTAATTGCCGCCCGGACCTGCTTCGTTGAACGCCGCCCCGCCGAGCTCGTTGTCGTCGATGGCAAGGCCCTCCAGCAACCGGTGGAGCATGCCGCAGCGGTCGGCGTCCATCACGAATTTCTCGTACCCGAGCGTCAGACCGCCCTCCAGCCACCCTGCCGCCTGCAGGATGAAGTTGGCCCCGGCCAGCAGTCCCGGCGTCATCGCATCGGCGGATTCCTGCATGGCCTGCGCATCGGCGATCTTCGAAGCCGTGTAGTGGCCGCCACAGCGGAAGGGCAGGCCGAGCCGTCGGGCGATCTGGCCGATGGCATAGGTGGCCAGCGACGACTCGGCGGTCCCGAACGTCGGCGCACCTGAGCGGAGATCCATGGTGGTCAGAAAGTTCCCGTAGATCATCGGCGAGCCGGGCCGCACCAGCTGGGTGAGGGCGATACCAGTCATGGCTTCGGCGTGTGCTTGCGCGATCAGCGCCGGCTGGGTCACTGGTCCCATGCCCCCGCCGATGATGAACGGCGAGATCAGGCAGCCCTGGTTCGCCCGGGCGTACGCCTTCAGGGCGCCGCTCATCGTGTTGTCCCACACGAGCGGCGAGTTGACGTTCACGTTTCCCTGGATGACGCAGTGGGTCTCCATGTAGTCGGCCCCGAACACGATCCGGGCCATCGAAATGGAGTCCTGCGCCCGCTCCGGTGCGGTCACGGCGCCCATGAATGGTTTGGCCGAATACCGCGCCCTCGGTCGCCCCGGCACCGTAAGACGACAGCTGGGTACTGTGCCGATCAGTCAACAGCATCCCGCGGCACCGTCCCGGTTCGCGGCACAGGAGCAACCGCACATGGCAGACACGTATGAGAACTTGGCGATCGACGCACCAGCAGACGGCGTCACCCGCATCACGCTCAACCGGCCCGAACGGCTCAATGCGATCACTCACGGACTCGTCAGCGAACTTCACGACGCGCTGAACGCCGTCGACGCCGACCACGACGCCCGCGCCATCGTGCTCACGGGCGCCGGCCGGGGCTTCTGTGCCGGGCTGGACCTGACCGGCTACGGCACTGTGCCGGGTACCGAGGACCACGGCGGCCCGCAGCGGGGCATGGCGGTTCAGCAGGAGATCGCCGAGCTCGTGCATCACATGCGCGACGTGCGCCAGCCGATCATCGCAGCGATCAACGGTGCAGCGGCCGGTGGCGGATTCGCCATGGCTTGCGCCGCTGACATTCGTTACTGCGCCGAGAACGCCAAGTTCGGCACGGCTTTCGTGCGTCTCGGCATTTCGGGCTGCGACATCGGCGTGAGCTGGATGCTGCCCCGCCTCATCGGAGCGTCACGGGCGTGGGAGCTGTTGCTCACCGGCCGGGTCATCGACGCTGCCGAAGCCGACCGGATCGGGCTCGTCAGCGCGGTCGTCCCCGACGACGACCTCATGGACACCTGCCTGGGCGTCGCGGCCGAGATTGCCGCCAACAGTCCGTTCGGCGTGTGGATGACCAAGGAAGTCATGTGGTCGAACCTTGAGATCGGCAGCCTGCGCGCCGGCATCGACCTCGAGAACCGCACCCAGATCATGTCCTCGCTTACCGAGGACAGCAAAGAGGCCATGGCGTCGTTCCTCGAACGCCGCCAGGTGAAGTGGTCCAACCGCTGACCCACACTGCCGCTGCGGGCAGCGCGCAGCGTTAGCCGGCGGGTTGGGCTACCCGTTCTGATTTGAACTCGAACAGATACGGGTCGAGCGATTCCTGGGCGGCGATCCGGAACTTGTGCCAGTAGCCGCCGCCGTAGTACGCCAAGCTGCCGGGTTGGGCATCGCCGTGGCCGTTGTAATACGACAGGCAGTCGCGCAGCGGAGCGGTGGTGATGTCGGCCACCCGGCAGTGCTCTGCGTAAGACACCTCTGAGTCTTCAGTGATGTCGACCACGTTGAGCGCCTTGTCCCGCATCTCGGTCAGCATCCAGATGATGTAGTCGCCGTGGGTGTCGATGGCGTCGGTGAAGTTGAAGCTGCCGCCGCCGCCTTGGGGGCCCGACACGATGAACAGGTTCGGGAACCCGTGGCTGTGCAGGCCGAGGAACGTCCGGGTGCCCTGGGTCTGCCACTTCTCGCTCAGCGTCACGCCGTCGCGGCCCTCGATCATGTTGAACGTCGAAGTTGCCATCCACTGGAAACCGGTGGCGTAGATGAGCACGTCGAGGGGGTACTCGATGCCCTCGTGCACGACGCCTCGCTCGTTGATCTCCTGCACTCCCATCGGTGCGGTGTCCACGAGGTGCACATGCGGAAGGTTGAACGTGGGCAGGTACTCGTCGTGGAACGTCGGTCGCTTGCAGCCGTAGGGGTAGTACGGCTTCAGCGCCTCGGCGGTCTTTGGGTCCTCCACGATCGCGTCCACGCGGGCGCGGATTTGCTCCATGATCCGGAAGTTCGTGTTGAGCTGCTTTTGCACCAGCTCGGTGGGCGACAGCTTGCGCTCGTGCTGCTTGCGCTCCTTGAAGTCCGCCACCCGGCCGGCGAGGTAGTCGTCGTTGGCCTTGATGGCAGTGCGGCCCGAGGAGATGCGCGAGAAGCGCTTGCGCCGGGCCCGCGCCCAGCCGGGCTCCTTCGACCACTCGGCGATCTCTTCAGGGTCGGTGGCCCGCTGGTCGCGCACGTCGATCGACGAAGGCGTCCGCTGGAACACATACAGCTCGCCGACCACCTTGGCGATCTCGGGAATGACCTGCACCGCCGTGGCACCCGTGCCGATGATGCCGACGCGCTTGCCTTCGAGATCAATGTTGTAGTCCCAGCGTGACGTGTGAAACGACTCTCCCTCAAAGCTGGCCATGCCGTCGATGCGGGCCAGCTTCGGGCTGGTCAGGATGCCGTTGGCCAGGATGACGTAGCGGGCCTTCATGGCATCGCCGCGGTCGGTGTAGACGGTCCAGCGGCCGGTCTGCTCGTCCCACACGGTCGAATCCACCGTGGTGTGGAACAGGCAGTGGTCGTAGAAGCCGAACTTGTCGGCCATCGACTGGCAGTACTCGAGGATCTCGAAGCCCGACGCGAACTTCATCGAGGGGATATAGCCCATCTCCTCCAGCAGCGGCAGGTAGCTGTAGGACTCCACGTCGCAGGCGATGCCCGGGTAGCGGTTCCAGTACCAGGTGCCGCCGACGTCGCCGCCCTTCTCGCAGAAGCGCACGTCGGTGAAGCCGGCGTTGCTGAGCTTGTGCCACAGCAACAGCCCGGCGAACCCTGCCCCGATCACCAACACCTCGCATTCGTCGTCGAGCGCCTCACGCTCGATCGGCGGCTCCGAATACACGTCGTCGAGGTAACGCTTGAACTCGCCCTCCATCGCCATGTAGTCCGCCGCGCCCCGGCGTCGTTCTTTGAAGTCCCGGTACTTGGCCTGCTCCTCGGCATTGAACACGGCACCAGGCGGGGGAGGCGGCAGCTCCTTGAGGTGCTCATCGGCTGTCACCGAGTAGCCCTTGCCGGCGATCTTCTCCGATGCCTTCGCCGCCCGGGTGTTGAAGACCTTGCGACCCGTATCGGAGTCGATGCTGATCGCTGGACGCATGCCCACATCCTCAGCCGTCTGGCCTGCTGCCATGGTTCTGACCTCCGTGCGTGCGCTTCGCGCTGGGTCGCCGAGCCTGTCGGGTGCTTGCCACGCCGACCGACCGCTCTGCCCCGTTCGATGTTAGGGGAGGCGCGCGACACGTTGCCGGGCCGCCACCTCGCCCGGGTGTGACAGCCTTCGCAACGACATGCAGCGTGACATGCCGCGAGCACTCGCGTGGTTCTCCGTGGGAACGGGCGTGCTGGCAGCCGTGCTCTCGGGACACCTGATCACGGCGATGGCCGCAGGCGGGCCGGTGGCGGTACCCGACGTCCCGGCCTATCTGGGCATCGCCCAATGGGTCGGCGGCGACGGGCTCGCGCCCGAGAACATTCCGTTCCAGCCCGGCTACGGACTGCTGCTTGCACCGCTCGTGGCGCTGTCTGGGGTCTCGCTGCTGAGTGTCCAGGGCGAGGCGGTGCACCAGCTCGCGCTGATCGTGAATTCGCTGGCGGCAGCTGCGGCGGTCTTCGTTGCGGGACGCCTGGGAATGATCCTGTCCAGACGCTGGTGGGTGGCAGGTGCAGCGGGGCTCATCGCAGCGGTACATCCGTCGCTGTCGAGCGCTTCGCGCATCGCGTGGCCCGAGACGCTGCTCGGGCTGACCGTGCTCGGGGTGGCCACAGCGGTCGCCGTCGCAACTCAGCTCGGAACCGCCGCATGGCGGATGTGGGGCAGTGCAGGACTGCTGGCCACGCTGGCGGTGTCGCTCCACGCCAGGATGGTCGTGCTGGTGGTCGCCCTCGTCGTGACGGCAGCGGCATGCCGCATCGGCCGCCGTGCCTGGATCGCCCTCGGCGGCGGGTTGCTGATCGGCGCAACCGCGACGACCATGGCGCTGCTGCTCACCGATACGTGGCCGGGAGCGCGGCTCAGCGAAGCAGCGCAGCTTGACCGTGGCCTCGAACCGATCGCCACGGTGTCTGGCCAACTGCTGGCCTTGAGCGCAGGAACGGTCGGGCTCGGGCTGATCGGCCTCATCGCCGGCCTGGCCACCGCTCTCGACCTGTTCCGACCGTTCCGATGGGGGCCTGCGGGCAATCCGGACGAGCTGATTGCCGGGGACGCTCCGGCAGCGACGACCGCCGTTGCGCTCGATCCAGAGGGTTGTTCCGGTCAGCGGCAGCGGGGAGGCGCCAACGGGGGCTCGCAGCGGGGCGATCCGTTTGCGGCAGCGGCGCTGTTCGTGGCCCTCGGCGCAGTCGGGTCCGTGCTGGTTGGCGGTTGGACGCTGACCGGCAGCGACCGGGCGGATGCGGTGCTGTACGGGCGCTATCTCGACCCGTGGGCGGTGCCGCTTGCCATCGTGGCGCTCGGTTGGATGGCAACACGATCTGCGACGCAACGCCCCGACTCGAGAGTGCTAGCGGTGAGCGCAGCGGTGCCGCTGGTCGCCTGCGCCGTGGTCGTGGGCACAGCGAGCTCCTATGACGCATCTCCCCGCCGCATCATGACCCTGTCATTCAGCCCGGCGTGGATCTGGCTGGACGAGCGATTGGCTCTCGTTGCTGCGGCTGCGCTCGGCGTAACCCTCGTCGGCGTACTGCTGGCCGCCGTCTTGCTACGTCGAGAAACTGAGCCAGAAGGCGAGGCCGCGGCGAGCGCAGCCCGTGAGCGCACAGCAACTCCGTCGCCGGATCCGGGCGCAGACGGCCAGCCGTCAAGCTCGACGTGTGCTCGGGCATCACGTCACGGCGTCACTCGGCGACGAAGGCCGGTGCTGAATTCCACGGCAGCGGTTGCACTCGTCGCGGCAGTCGTCGTGCTCGGGGCGGCAGCGACCGTGCTGAATCACCGCCATCTCGCCGACGTCGGAGCCGTTGCACACAACCAGGTCACCGCAGCTCATGCGGCTGCCGACGCTGCCGATTTCGCCGATCTGGAGTGCCTCGCCCACGACCGGTCATCAGTGCCGGACTACGCACTGTGGCTGTACCGCCTGGAGGTCCCCGAGATCGCACACGAACGGGTCCGCCTCAACGCCGGTGGCACGTCGTGCTCGGAGTTGGTCATTGCCGACGACGATCTTGCGCAGCGCTGCACCAATGCCCGCCACCTCGTCGACGAGCCCGCCGCCTCTTGGGCTCTGTGGCACCTGCCTGGGCGCACGTGCATCGGCCTGTGAACAGAGGGGCGCGACCTGCCGGAGTAGCGTCGCACGATGGCTCCACGACAGCGGCATTCGTTCCGGCTGAAGATCGCGCCGGCACGACGACTTGCCGCTGGCGGCATCCCGGCGCTGCTGGCAGCAGCGCTCATGCTCATCGCACTGGGGTGTTCTGATACGTCCCCAGACGACGATCAAGCTGCGCCGGACACCAGCGGCACCACCGACACCAGCGAGGAACCGAGTGCCGACACCGCACCGGCGACAACGGCGACTGCGCCCCCGACGACCACTCCAGCCGAGGCAATTGTCGACGTCAAGGTCACGCAGATCCCTGGCGGTCCGCGCGAAGCCACAGTCTCGGCGCTGCGCGAGGGCATGACCGCCCCGCTGTTGCCAGAGCCACTGGTCTCGCCGCTCGATGTCCTGTCCGGAGGGCCGGCGCCCGACGGCATCCCTTCCGTCGACGCGCCGGAATTCGAGCGCGCCACCGATGTCGAATTCCTGCAGCCCCAGGAGGCCGTCGTCACGCTCACGCTCAACGGTGACGCCCGCGCCTACCCGGTGCAGGTGCTGCTATGGCACGAGATTGTCAATGACACCGTCGGCGGCGAGCCCGTCACCATCACGTACTGCCCGCTTTGCAATACCGCCATCGGGTACTACCGGCAGCTCGGCGACCGAATTCTCGACTTCGGCACCTCAGGCCGGCTCTACAACTCTGCGCTTGTCATGTATGACCGCCAGACCGAGAGCTTGTGGGCGCACTACACCGGTCAAGCCATCGCAGGCGCGCTCACCGGATCCCAGCTCGAGCTGATACCGGTCGCCACTGTGGCCTTCGAGACGTTCCTCGACGAGCATCCCAATGGCTTGGTGATGACGCGCCCCGGCGGCTTCGGGCGCTCATACGGCACCAATCCCTACGTCAACTACGACTCTCCCGACGGCAATCCGTTCTTGTTCGGTGGAGTGCCCAATCCGAGCCTGCCGCCGCAGACCCGGGTGCTGGTCATCCGCCACGGCGGCACATCGCTCGCGGTGCAGCACGGCACGCTGCAATCCCAAGGCGTGCTGTCGCTGGATCTGGACGGCTCGCAGGTCGTCGCCTTCCATCTGCCGGGTACCGCCACGCCGATCCAGAACCAGCAGGTCGCCTTCGGCCGCGACGTTGGAGCGACCGGGGTGTTCGACCCCACCGTGGATGGCCAGATGCTGACCTTCACGCCTCAGCCTGATGCTGCGAGCTCGGACGGGCCGGAGGCAGTCGTCGACGATCAGACCGGGTCGACATGGTCGATACTCGGCCGGGCCCTCGACGGCCCGCTAGCGGGAACCCAGCTTCAGCCCATCGAGCACATCGACACGTTCTGGTTCGCGGCCGCCGCCTACTACCCCGACATCGAACTCCTCGACACGCCCTGACACGCTCGGGTCCGCGGCGAGGCGGACACCGATTCGCCAAGCATGCACGGTGGAGCCGAACTCTGCGAGCTTGGGACCTGCTGGCTACCGGGAGCAGAGGGCGGTTCCGCCATGCACACCAGGCGCGCTTCGCTAGTCGCCGTCGCCGATCTGCGATTGCAGGTAGCGCTCGACGCCGATGTCTTCGATGATGCTCTGCTGGGTCTCAATCCAGTCGAGATGCTCTTCCTCGCCGACCAGCAGATGCTCGAGAAGCTCCCGGGTGCCCGCATCACCGTGGTCGAGGCACAGACGGACGCCGCTGCGGTAGCGGTCGATGGCGTTCTCCTCGAGCTGGCGATCCAGCGCGAGCTGTTCTGGCACGGTTTCGCCGATCATGACGGTCCCGAGGCGCTGCATATTCGGGAGCGCGTCGAGCAGCAGGATGCGCTCGATGAGCTTCTCGGCGTCGCGCATCTCTTCGATGGACTCCTCGTGGTACTGCGACGCCAGCCGCCCGTACCCCCAGTTGTCAGCGATCTTCGAGGCGGCGAAGTACTGGTTGATGGCCGTCAACTCGGCCGTCAGTGCTTCGTTCAGGAACTCGATGACTTCAGGCGCTCCTTGCATGGTTCCACCCTACGCGCAGGCTGCGCGAAGACACACCGCGGCCGATGACCGACGCGGGCGCTGCGTTCGCTGCGAGCAGGGCGCTGCTCGGCAGCATCTACGCGCCGACGGCGACCGGGTCGAACGCGATCGAGTGCACCGAGTGGTGCGCCGGATCCATCGCCACATCCCGGCACTGATCCAGCACCGCTCGAATCGTCATGAGACAGCTGCCGCAATCGGTGCCCGCGCCGCACGCCCGCCCGATGTCGCCCACGGAGTCGGCGCCCTGGGCGGCAAAGTGCCGGATAGTCGCCTCATTGGTGGTGAGACACTGGCAGACGATCATTGCAGCGGCAGGCTCCGGTGCGACGTGGGCGTGCACCACAGAGCAGCACACGCGACCTTGATGGCCAATGTTAGGCGACACTAACGCTGCCTGCGCAAGCCCACCAAGCCCACCAAGCCCTCCGACGGTCTGGCCGGCTGACCGCAGCGGTTCGGCATCTGCGACATGGTCACGCTCGGCAGAGCCTCGCAAGCGACAGCCGCAGTGTGCCGACCCCAGGAGCGCCGCAGCGGTGTCGCCGCTTTGAGTGCCGTTCAGCCGATGGCAGTGACGAGAATGCGTGCAGCCGTGTAGGCGCTGACGCCCACGGTGCCCTCGTCCATCTCGATGGTGGCGGTGCCGTCGGGCGACATCGACATGACGGTTCCGCAGCGCCCCGGCATGAGCCCCGATTGCTCCAGGAACTCGAGCTGACCGGGCTCGAATTCGAGCTCCTCGGGAATGCGTTGAACCGTGAAGCTCCCCGCCGTGCCGACATCGGCGAGGGGCTTGGCATCGGTGGGAGCGATGTAGTCGGAGCCAGGGATCGGGTTGCCGTGGGGGCAGGTGTTCGGGTCTTCCAGCACGTCCATCATCGCCCGCTCCACCACGGGAGAGATCACGTGTTCCCAGCGACCTGCCTCGTGATGAGCGTCGGCCCAGTTCAGCTTCAAGATGTCGGTCAGGAACCTCTCGGCCAAGCGGTGCCGGCGAACCACGGTCGTAGCGATCTGCTGGCCTTCGTCGGTGAGGGTGATATGGGCGTCATCGTCGACCTTGACGAGGCCCTCACGCTGCATGCGCCGGATCATTTCCGAGACTGCGGGGCGCGAGACCTCCAGCCGTTCGGCGATGCGCGCCTGAATGACTTCGACCCCGTCCTCCGCAAGCTCGTACACCGTCTCGGAGTACTCCTCGAAGGCCGGGTGGTATTCCACTGGCTTGTACCCCATGATCGCCACCATAGCGGTACCCCGCAAACTGGCTGCACCGGGTTTGCGGGCGCCTGCATTCCTGCCGAGTGCCCGACTACGCGCCGACCCACCTCGGCAGTACTTCGATGCCGAACTGCCGGCCGTCGTTGATGAGTGACCCAGGAATGGGCGACGGATTGTCTCGCCTCATGCGAGCATGGGCTGTCGCTTTCCCAGTCGGTCACTGTGCGAGCCGGAGCGCCGCGCGCCTTGCGGCGCGAGTCAGCTGCTCGTCATCGTTTGCGTCTGCGATCCACTGCGCGGGGGTGCGATCGCCAAGGTCGAGTTGGGGAGTCGTGGCCCATGCCGCAATGAGGACGGGGTCGGCCTTGTCGAGGTATTCGCTGAATGCTGCGATGATGTCGGCGACGACCGGCCGGACGCGTCGCTGCTCGCGATCGAACTGCCACACGGGGTACCAACTCGTGCGCTGCCCTTCGAGTGCGATGAGCGAGCCACTGCGCTGCCGCTTTGCGAGCGCCTGCCGACTGATGCCGAGCAGTTCACGTACTTGGGTGGTGTCGAAGCGATCTCCGATCGCCGCATCCCACGCTGCGACGGCCATGACCTGCTCGGCAGCGGTGCGCCCCATCCGCCTCGCCGTCTCGTCATCGATCACCGTGGTGTACTTGCGGCCCGATTGTCGGGCGAGAGAGTCGATGAAGCTCTGAGCGACGATCACCATCGGCGCCTCGTGTTCGCTTTGCACACTCTCGCCAACGGTCAGACGCTGTCGCAGCGCATCGGTGAGTGCGTCGTCGCTAGCGGTCGTTGGCATGTGACACCTCGCGGTTCAGGACGGCGGTTCGGGTATCGGCCTCGGAGCAAGCCTAGAAACTAGATCGTCAACCCGTTAACCCGTCAATCCGTCAACCGATCGACTCATCAATGAGCCCCTGCATATTGATCGGCGCCGGAACGCGTGGGCGCCCACGTCTTGCGTGGGGCTGGGTTCTTACCGTCGCAATGGTCCGGTATCAGAGTGCATCGGCACTCACGGTCTCTTCGGGGCAGACTGACGGCGCCCTCTGTGGGCGTCATCGTCGACCTTGACGAGGCCTTCTCGCTGCATGCGTCGGATCATTTCCGACACCGCCGGATGCGAGACGTCCAGCCGTTCGGCGATGCGCGCCTGGATGACCTCGACGCCATCCTCGGTCAGTTCGTGCACCGTCTCGGAGTACTCCTCGAAGGCAGGGTGGTGCTCCACTGGCTTGCAGCCCATGATCGCCACCATCGCGGTACCCCGCAACGCGACGGATGCGACTGGGTCTTGCGTTGCGCTGTCCGCCAGGCGACGGTGCATTTTGCTAAACGTTTGTTAAGTGAATGCAAGGAGGTGCAGAAATGAACAAGAACACCCAGAACGATCCAACGACTCGGAACCGGCTGAAACACCGATGGTGCCCGCCACTTCGACGTCTACGCATGAGCGTGTTCCTGCTCGCCGTGTGTTGTATTGCACTGGCACCGGTTACGCCGACGGCCGCGCTCGGTGCCAAGATCGCATCGGAGGGCAGTGCCGAGACGGCCGCAGCGGACCCGGCGATTGCCGCCTACGCCTCTGACTACTCAGTTACCGAGGCTGAGGCGAAGCGTCGCCTCGACCGCATCGACGCTATGAGTGACATACTGCGGTCAATCAGAGATTCAGAGTCGGAGCGAGTGGCTGGATGGGGCATCGAGCACGGCAGCGCCTTAGCCGGGTGGGTGTGGCTGACTGGCAGCGAGTCCCCCAGCGCACGAGCAGCGGCTCTCGCTGCAGCACATGTTGACGTCGAGATCCAAGTTGGTGCGCCTCACTCGCTTGTGGAGTTGCTGACTGCACAAGAGAGCTTCGGAGACGGAAGCAGCGTCGGGCCAGTCGGCCGCGTTACGACCGGTCCTGATGCGCTGGTTGACTTCTCGAGAACGATCACGTTCACGGCAGTTGACATGCGGACAAATGCCCTGCAGATTGGAATCGATCCGGCACTCGCGAGTGAGTTGCCCATTGGCCCCTCTGGCTCGACAGGTGGGCCGCCCACCGAGGGAACTTCGCCGATCGGCGATGAGGAGATTGCGGGCGGCGGCTCGACTGATGGCGAACTTCGGGTAGCGATCACGCAGATGACGGCTGACCTCAGCGGACACGTCGCTGTCGCCTACGAGGTTGTCGATGGTCGGAATATTGCGGACGACGCCATGTTCGACGGCGGTCGAGCGATGGTTACATGCACATCGGGCTTCGCCGCGCGGCAAAACGGTACCAACGTGTGGGGAATCATCACGGCAGGTCATTGCACGGGAGCAACCTCGATGCATGGCGTATCGCTGCCATGGGTGTATGGCTACCCAAGCGTGGCCGCGGATGCCGAGTTTCGCCGCGTTCCCACTGGGTCAGGACATCAGCTGCGATCGCAGTTCGCCTATGGTGACCAGGCACCGTTAACGATCCGTGTGGTCACGAGCAAGGCGGACCGCGTGGACATGGCAGGCCGCTTCCTTTGCCACCAAGGCAAGAGCAGCGGTGTGTCTTGTGGAACTGTCACCAATATCCATTACCGCCCGACACATGCGACCGCATGCCGGGTTGCAGGAGATTACGGTGACCCGACTACCTGCCACAATGTCTTCGTACGGGTCCACGGTCCGAACCTCCAGGGTTGCAACGGCGATAGCGG
Source organism: Acidimicrobiales bacterium (assembly GCA_965231925.1). Classification (GTDB taxonomy): domain Bacteria; phylum Actinomycetota; class Acidimicrobiia; order Acidimicrobiales; family Poriferisodalaceae; genus Poriferisodalis. The sequence goes on along the minus strand of OZ246894.1, from coordinate 4,097,956 downwards.
CGGGCCGTGGTTCATCAGCAGTAAGGCGTATGGGATTCACAAGTCGTCGAACAGCGAGAACGATTGCACGCGTCGCGGCGTGTACGCGACGTTCTCGGCACTCGACGAGGTAGAGGATTTTCTCGGTGTAACAGTGATGGTGGCCAACAACGTGACAATCGGCTGACGTAGTGCGGCTCATCAGCAACAAGATGAATTGCGTCTCGGTGATGATCATCGCGGTGGCGGTATTAGCGGCTGGCTGTGCCGAGTCTTCCGAGCCGCCACGGTCGTCGACGGGTTCGGCGCAAACGAGTCCGGACACAACAGTGAGTGTTTCTGTAACGACTGCTCTGCTAGCAGAGTTCGAGGGTATGTGGAGCTATGAACTGGGTGACGAACACCATGACGCCCAACTGTGCGGCTATCTGATCATCGAAGAGCCCTATGTGCATGTACTTGCGACAGATCACGGTTGGGATCCCAACATCGACCCGGGTCTCCGCAGGAAAACCCACGATGGGAGTCTCGACTATCTCTGGATCAATCTTCCACGAACCGGAACCCGCTACGATCCAAATACTCGATCAATCTGGGTTTGGGACGACGGGCCGATGACCGATGGGGATCATGTCTCGCTCGGTGGATCGGCAGGTGGCGACAACACTTCTATGGGGGGCAGCATTCACCGCCGCGAGCCATGGCTCGCAACGTCCATGGTGCTAACCGAACGACCCTGCTAACCGATCCCCAGTGCTCGCGTGATCAGATCTTCCAACTCTTGGGATCGAAGATGCACGTCGTGGCGATGAACAACCTCAGCGGTTCAGCAATCGACAGCGTACATGCGGTTTCGTAGATTATCCGGTCGAGTCCCGTTCCTTCTGATACTGCTCGGAGTCCTGGTGGCGTTCATTGCCTTGCCGGCAATAGTAATCTATACAGCGCGTCAGTTTCATCGCGGCCCCATTTCACAGCTTGTGACTATCGAACGCAGCTTTTCGGTGTGGATGATTCATACGACGTTGACTATGTAGAGTTGCTGATTGACGCTAGATGTATTCAAGGATTAGATTCGTCAGGTGCCACTATGTTGTTGGTATTGTTGTTGGTATTTGAGAATGACGAGAGTGTTCAAGCGCAAGACGGAGAACTCACCGTTGGGCCTGTAATGCACTGGCCACGCGAAACGGAGGAGTGGTCCCCGGCTGCGTTATCGGGCGAGCAGATCGGATACGCTCGATCGGGCGATATTGTTGCGATTGATCTTCATTTTGAGCAGGGCCAAATCTCCAGATGGAAGACGCGGCCCTACACGGATTGCGTTCGAGAGAATGTTGCGCTCGTGTCTCCAGACTGAGAGCAGGAGCGGACAGGCGAATCTGGCGTTTGGGCAGGCTGCCGTGTTTGACTAGCTTCACGCTGCCCGACTGGCAGAGTCGAACAGGGTTAAGGCCTACGAATCGGAGCATGTGATGGATCTGCAGCTGGCAGGAAGGAATGTCCTCGTGACAGGCGCTGGACAGGGGCTCGGCTTGGCCATCGCGGCGGCGTTTGCTGACGAAGGCGCAAACGTGGCCTTCGCGTACAACGCTTCGAGCGAGGGTGCGGAAAAGGGGGCTGCCGCTGCGCAGGAAACTGGCCGCACGGCGCTGGCGATCCGATGCGACGTCACCAGCGCAGACGACGTCGAGCGCACCGTCGACGACGTGGGCAGCCAACTCGGCAGCATCGACATTCTGGTCAACAACGCTGCGTACACCGATACCGGGCCGTTCCTCGACATCGACGCCGACGATTTGCAGCGCATGGTTGACGTGACCGTCATGGGCACCATGCGGATGACGCAGGCCGTCGTGCGCCACATGGTCGACGAGGGCATCGACGGCTCGATCGTGTCGCTCATGGGCGACTCCGGCCGGGTCGGCGAGAGCCGCCTGGCGGGCGTGGCCGCCACAAGGGCGTCGACGATGGGTTTGATGAAGTCGGTGGCGAAGGAGTTCGGCCGCAACGGCATCCGTGCCAACACGGTGTCGCTCGGGCTGGTGCGCTCGGAGCGCTTCGCCCATCACACGGGCAACGCGGATGACGAGCGCATGGCCCGCATTGCCAAGATGTATCCGTTGCGACGGGTCGGTGTCCCCGACGATGTGCCGCCGATGGTGCTGCTGCTGGCCTCGCCGCTGTCAGGATGGACGACCGGACAGACCGTCTCGGTCAACGGCGGCTACTCGATGGTTTGAATCGGAGGCCTGCGCACGGCTGCGTCGCAGGCGGGCGGCGTGAACCGGTCCGGCCAGCCGGCGGCGGGGTGCTCCCGCGCCAGTGGCCTGCAGGGATCGGGTCCTGAGTGGTTGCCTGAAGGTTGGGAGAGGCAGGCAAGATGGCAGACGAGCCGTTCCGGCTGGACGAGACTGTGCCTACCGAGGGCGGCCCGTTCGGCGAGCCGATCCCGCGGCGGGAAGACCCCCGGCTGCTGCGGGGACGCGGCAGTTACATCGCGAACATCCGCTACGACGGGCAGCTCGCGGTGGCGTTCGTGCGGAGCCCGGTCGCGCATGCTCGCATCGTGGGCATCGACACCTCAGCGGCGCTTGACGCCCCCGGCGTGGTCGACGTCGCCACGGGAGACGACGCCGACTTTGCGCACATGACGCTGGTGGCTGAATCGGCATTGCCGACCCACATCGCGACGCCTCAGCCGGTGCTGGCGGCGCGCAAAGTCCGCTACCAGGGCGAGGCAGTCGCCGCCGTCGTCGCCACGAGTGCAGCTCTGGCGGTCGATGCTGCCGAACTAGTCGAGGTCACCTACGCCGAGCTGACCTGCCATGTCGATGCCGTCGCGGCAGCAGCCGAACCGGCCGATCCCGTGCATGAACTTGCCCCGGACAATCTCATCGTCACACGCGTGTTCGATGCCGGCGATGTCGATGGGGCCCTTGCCGATGCGCACCTGGTGATCGAGCGGGAGTACCGCACGAACCGTCACGGCGGCACGCCGATGGAGGGCCGGGGCGCGGTGGCGCGCTGGAACAGCGACCGCACCAAGCTCACCTTGCATGCCACCTCGCAGGTCCCGTACCTGCATCGCAACGGCCTCGCGAAGGTGTTGGGGGTGCCTGACGGAGCGGTGCAGTTGCTGGTCGGCGACGTGGGCGGCGGCTTCGGCATCAAGGCGGTGCTGTATCCCGAGGACGCTGCGGTGGCTCAGCTCGCTCGGCGGCTCGGTCGACCGGTCGGCTGGGTGGAGACCCGCTCGGAGCATCTGCTGACAGCGCTGCACGCCCGCGACCATCACTACACAGCGCGGGCTGGCTTCGACGCCGACGGGACGCTCATCGCGGTCGACGCCGTGCTGCACGCCAACGTGGGCGCATACAGCGCGCCGCCGTGGACAGCAGGCATCGAACCGCTCATGGCGGGCGGGCTGCTGACCGGGCCCTACAAGCTCGGCCACTACCGCTGCGACGTGAAAGGCGTTGCCACGAACACCACGCCGACAGGCCCCTATCGCGGGGTGGCGCGGCCCGCCACGGTGTTCGTGATGGAACGCCTGCTCGACGACGCCGCCGCGGCGCTCGGCATCGACCCGCTCGACATCCGCCGCAAGAATTTGGTGGTACCCGCGGACCTGCCGTACACCGCGCCCACCCGCTTGGTGCACGACTCGCGCACCTACCTCGACTGTCTCGAAGGAGTGGTCGAACGCGTCGGCTACGAGGATTTCCGCACGTTGCAGACCGCATCTGGCGCGCCCGGCGGCGATGGGCGGCTGGTCGGGATCGGATTCGCTTGCTACAACGAGCTGACCGGTCTGGGACAGAAGGCCTCGGCGGGTCCGCGGCTGCCGTTCCGGACCGGGCACGAATCGGCCAGCGTGCGCATCGACCCCGCCGGTGCAGTCACCGCGGCGATGGGGGCGACCTCCCAAGGCCAAGGCCTCGAGACCACCATGGCCCAGGTGGTGGCAGCCGAATTGGGCGTCGGCGTCGACGACGTGTCTGTCGAGATGGGTGACACCGACCGGATCTCCTTCGGGCTGGGGGCGTTCGCCAGCCGCCAGGGCGTCATCGGCTCTGGTGCGGCCACGCTCGCGGCACGCACGGTGCGGGCCAAGGCGCTCGTCATAGCCGCGCATCTGCTGGAAGCCGAGCCGGAGTGGCTGAGCATCGACGACGGGTTCATTCACACCGCCGACGCGCCTGCTGTCGGCGTGTCGCTGTCAGACGTCGCTGCGGTCGCCTACTTCGAGCCGCATCGCCTCCCGCCCGGCACGGAGCCGGGACTGGAGGCAACCCGCTTTTACGACCCGATCACCGGCACGTTTGCCGCGGGTGCCCAGGCGGCCGTCGTCGAGGTGGACCCCGACACCGGCGAGGTGGACGTGCAGCGCATCGTGTGCGTGGAGGACACCGGGCGCGCGATCAACCCGATGATCGTGAACGGCCAAATGCAAGGCGCCATCGCCCAGGGCGTGGGCGGGGCGCTGTACGAGCACTTGGTGTACGACGGCAACGGGCAGCTGCAGTCCGGCACGTTCATGGACTACCTGGCGATCTCCGCCGATCGCGTGCCGCCGATCGAGCTCGGCCACATCGCCGATCCCGCCCACAACCTGAACCAGACCCGTGGCGTGGGCGAGGGCGGCACGCTCGGTCCCTATGCCGCCATAGCGAACGCAGTCTGCGATGCGCTGGCACCATTGGACATCACTATCGACGAGCTGCCCCTCAGCCCCGCCCGGGTCCATGCAGCAATCGCCGCTGCAGGCGCCCAGCGCTAGAACGCCGCATCTGACGCTCGCGCGGCGACATCACTGCCTCCACTGCCGAGCGCGGGATCGGATCGCAGCCCCTTGGCTGGGAGCCCCGGCTGACTCAGCGGTGACACTCGGGTCCCCCGATTGCTGAATTGTTGCCGGATTCGCGAGCGGCTGACCTACGGTTTTGCTGAGATTGGCGCTGCATGCTTTTGTCGAGATTGGCGCTGCACATTGTCGGGGGCGCGGGTCGGCGGTGAGTATCGTGCCGGCCATGCATAGACGGTTGTCGTTGTCGGGTGTGGTGCTGGTGCTGGCGGCTGGGCTGTTGATGCCGGTGTCGCCGGTGTCGGCGCAGACGCCCACGGTGGATTACGACGTTGACGACGACGGTCTGATCGAGGTGTCGAGCCTGGCGCGTCTGAATGCGATCCGGTGGGATCTCGACGGCGACGGCACAGCAGACGTGTATCCGGCCGACAGCAGGGGCAACACCGGCCATGATCCGCAGGGTGCTGCGAAGTACGCGGCGGCGTTCCCGAACGCGGCGGCTCAGATGGGCTGCCCGTCGTCGGGCTGTGTCGGTTATGAGCTGAGCGCGGATCTGGACTTCGACACCAACGCGAGCGGCACCGCTGATGCGGGCGATGAGTTCTGGAACGGCGGCAAGGGCTGGATACCGCTGATGGGCGGCGAAGCCATCTACGACTGGCGTGCCGAATGGCGCCTCGAAGACACCGTGGCGGTCGGGAACAAGGCCGTTTATTTCGGGGATCGGCCGAATCCGCGCGCCAGGATGTTCACAGGGATCTTCGAGGGCAACGGTCGCACGATCGCGAATCTGTTCATTGACGACCCCAAGCGGCGGTTTGTCGGCCTGTTCGGCTATATCGGCCCGGGCGCGAAGGTGCGAAATTTCGGGCTGACCGCCCCGAACTCGGACAGCCGGGTTCGGGCGGATCGGCATGTGGGGCCGCTGGCAGGCTCAGCGGAGCGCGCCCGCATCAGCGGCGTGTACTCCGACGTCGATGTGACCGGCCATGTTCATGTGGGCGGTCTGGTTGGGACGAGCTGGCGGTATTCGTTCGTCATTGAGAGCTATGCGACCGGTGATGTGACCGGCGTCGCTGGTGTGGGCGGTCTGGTTGGGCTGCTGAACTATTCCGGTGCTGCTGCGGTCTACGCCACCGGTGACGTGACGGTGAACGGCGGCTGCAGCGGGGGAGGCTTGGCGGGGCTGCGGCCCGCCGGACATGTGCGGGCGACCTATGCCACCGGGTCGGTGACGAGCACCCGGAGCGACTTCTGCCGGCACAGCGGCCAAGCCGGCGGCTTGATCGGCACAGTGAATCATCATTACAAGCGCAATTGGCTGCGCGGCAGCTATGCGATCGGGCAGGTCTCCGCGCCGCAGCGAGCGCGCCAGGTGGGCGGGCTGACCGGCGAGTGCAGCGGCTCGAACCCGCCGCGTGATGTCGATTCGAGCTACTGGGACACCGAGGCGTCGGGCATGGCGACAAGCGTCGGCTGCGGGGTGGGGTACACGACGGCACAGTTGCAGGCCCCGACGGGCTACACGGGCATCTACGCGAGCTGGAACCTCGATGTGAACGTCGACGTGGGCAGCGATTACGAAACCGTATACGGGGCGTTCGACGGTCCCGGTGATGATCCGTGGGACTTCGGCACGTCGTCGCAGTATCCGGTGCTGAAGTACTGCGCGGCGAAGCCGGGTATCGAAACTGCTGACGGGGGTCCGTATTGTCCGTTGCAGCCAGCGAACCAGCGTGCTGGTCTGATTATCGTCTCGGTGGACTCCGGCGGCGGTACGCAAGACGCGGATGTCGACGTGGATGGTGAGGGCGCGGACTCTGAGCAGCAGCCCGCGGATGTCGATCCGCCGCTGCCGGTGGTGAGTGTTGTTGGTGTTGGTGATGTGGTGGAGGGTTCTGCTGCGCGGTTCACGGTGTCTGCTTCGCCTGCGCCGGCGGCGGGTTTGGCTGTGGGTGTGACGGTGTCGGTTGGCGGTGATTTCGGGGCTGTTGGCGGGGTGCGGTCGGTGACTGTGCCGGCGTCGGGCAGTGTGGCGCTGTCGGTGGCGACGTCTGGTGACGACGTGGACGAGGCGGATGGGTCGGTGTCTGTCGCGGTGAACAGCGGCGATGGGTACACGGTGTCGAGCAGCGCGGCCACGGCGAGCGTGGGGGTGGCTGATGATGACGTTCCGCCGCCGGTGGTCGCTGAGGTGAGCATTGCGGCGGGCGGCGATGTGACCGAGGGCGGCGATGCGGTGTTCACGCTGTCTGCGTCGCCGACGCCGAATGCGGATGTGGATGTGGATGTGTCGGTGTCGGCTGCGGGTGAGTGGGGTGTGGCTGGGGGTTCGCGCACGGTGAGGTTCGCGGCGGGCGCGGCGACGGCGACGCTGAGGGTCGCCACGGCCGATGACGGCGTGGACGAGGCTGATGGCAGCGTGTCGGTGGCGTTGGACGCGCCGGGGTCCGATGCGGGGTACATGGTGTCGAGCAGCGCGGGGTCGGCGGCGGTGGGTGTGGCTGATGATGATGTGGATCCGTTGACGGTGTACATGATGTTCTTCTCGCGTTCGATCGAGGAGCACGGCGCGGGCTACGACAACCAGGCAGCGCTCAATATCGGTTTGACGCGGACGCTGCGGGCGTGGGAGACGCTGACGGTGCCGTTGAGCGTGACCGGCGGCGAGGAGGGCACGCATTGGGTGATGCGCGACCTCGGCGATGCCGACGCGGTGTTCGCGAATGATTTCGAGGTGGTGTTCGGTCCGGGCGATCAGCTCGTCGAGTTGGTGTTGACGGCTGTGGATGACAGCGACTGGGCCGATGAGGAGATCACGGTGTCGTATGGGGCTGCGGGCAGGGCGCCGACGCTGAACGGCAGCACCGAGGGTGTGGTGCTGGGCATCTCGTGGGGTCCTGACGGCGTCGAGCGCGCGGACGGTTCGACCACTGTGGTGATCGTCGACGGCGACGACCCGCCGCCGCAGGTCGGCATCGCTGCGGCCGCGGGCGGCACCGAGGGCACGGCTGCGACGTTCACGATCACCTCGTCGGCGCCCGCAGCAGCAGACCTCGACGTCGCCGTGGACGTCGCGGCGTCGGGCGAGTGGGGCGCGGCTGTGGGCACAGCGACGGTGACGATCCCCCAGGGCGCCACGCAGGCGACTCTTACTGTGGCGACGGTCGATGACAGCGTCGACGAGGCCGACGGGTCGATCACTGTCACCATCGCGGCGGGCAGCGGCTACAGCGTGGGACCCCAGGCGACACGCACCGTGCAGATTCTCGACGACGACGAACCGCCGCCTGAGCCTGTCGTGGAAGCCTGCACGGGCCGCCCGATGGTGAGCATCGCCGACGCCGAGGCGGCACGGGGCGACGATCTCGAGTTCGTCGTCAGCCTGAGCTGCCGTTCGGCGCGTGATGTCACCGTCTACTACTTCGTCGTCCGCGGCGGCGCCTACAGTTCAGGCGCCAGGGCCACCATCGCCGGCGGCGACACGCACACCACGGTGAGGGTCCCCACAGCGGGCACCCGCGGCACCGTCGGGCTCCACATCCTGTACACCATCGGCGCCGCCAACCACACAGCCAAAGCCACGTCCACCATCACCGACTGACCCAGCACCGCCCCACACACCCTGCTTGTTGCGGAACGGTGCCTGTGAGCTGGGCGAAAGCGTCGATGCGGTTCGGTGCCGTTGCCAGTGCTGCGTTGATGTTGCGGCGCTCATGTCGGTGGTCGCCTGCGAGCACGCTCATGTGTGGGCGCTTGAGCCGTGGTCGGCGTCGATGACGGTCTCGTTTATGCGGATCTCGGCTGCCGTGTCCTGTGCTTCTCGTCGTCTAGCCTCCTGTGGACCTCGCGCTGGCTGTTCTTCGCGGTGGTCTGGCGGGGTTTGATCGGTGTCCCGTGGTAGGGGGTTCGCATGTCGCAGCAGGAGGCACGGTTGATGGATCGCTTTGTGCGGGATGGCCGGCATCGCGGGGGTGCTGTGCGCGTGGGGGGCCGGTTGTCGGTGGCGGTTATGGCTGGGGTGCTGTTGGCCGGGCTGTTGGCGCCTGTGTCGGCGGCGCCGGTGTCGGCGCAGGTGCCGTCGGTGGATTACGACGTTGACGACGACGGCTTGATCGAGGTGTCGAGCCTGGCGCAGTTGAACGCGATCCGCTGGGATCTCGACGGCGACGGCACAGCCGACGTGTATCCGGCCGACAGCAGAGGCAACACCGGCCATGACCCGCAGGGGGCTGCGAAGCACGCGGCGGCGTTCCCGAACGCGGCGGCTGCGATGGGCTGCCCGTCATCGGGATGCGACGGCTACGAGCTGAGCGCGGACCTCGACTTCGACACCAACGCCAGCGGCACCGCTGATGCGGGCGACGCCTACTGGAACGGCGGCAAGGGCTGGGTTCCGCTGATGGGCGGCGAAGCCATCTACGACGGGCGGGCCTACGAACGCTTGGCGGACCAAACATGGGGCAAGAATTTCGGGCAGCGTCCGCATTCGCGCGCGCGAATGTTCACCGGAGTCTTCGAGGGCAACGGGCGCACGATCGCGAACCTGTTCATAGATGATCGCTGGCGGTTCAATGTCGGTTTGTTCGGTTATGTGGGTCCGGGTGCGCATGTGCGCAATGTCGGGCTGACTGCGCCGAACTCGGACAGCCGCGTTCGGGGGGCCGAACATGTTGGGGCGCTGGCGGGTGACGTGGAGGGTGCCCGGGTCAGCGGTGTGTATTCCGATGTTGACGTGACCGGGCGCCGCCGGGTGGGCGGTCTGGTTGGGACGAGCTGGCGCCACGCGTTCATCATCGAGAGCTACGCGACCGGCGATGTGGCCGGCGTCGGGGGTGTCGGCGGTCTGGTGGGGATGCTGAACTATGCCGGCGCTGCGGCGAGCTACGCGACCGGGGATGTGACGGTGACGCACTGTTATGGGGGAGGCCTGGCTGGGTATCGACCCGGCGGGCATGTGCGGGCAACCTACGCCACCGGGTCGGTGACGAACACCGGTGCTGGCTGCACCATCCAGATCGGCAACCATCAGGCCCTGACGAGGCTGTTTGTCGGCGGTCTGATCGGATCTCTGGCTCACGCCCAACTGAGTCAATGGATGCGTGCCAGCTATGCGATCGGACAGGTGTCAGGATCGCCGAGCGTCGCGGGCGGGCTGGCCGGAGACTGTGAGTCCACGCGGAACCCACGGGATGACGGTTCGAGCTATTGGGATGTCGAGGCGTCGGGTCTGGCGACGAGCTTCGGCTGCGGTGTGGGTTATACGACGGCGCAGTTGCAGGCGCCTACGGGCTACACGGGCATCTACGCGGACTGGAACGTGGACGTGGATGTGGGCGGCTATTACGGGGCGTTCGACGGTCCGGGTGATGATCCGTGGGACTTCGGGACGTCGTCGCAGTATCCGGTGCTGAAGTACTGCGCGGCGAAGCCGGGTATCGAAACTGCTGACGGGGCTCCGTATTGTCCGTTGCAGCCCGCGAACCAGCGTCCGTCTTCGACGGTCACGTTGGAGCTTGGCGGCGGCGGTACGCAAGACGCGGCTGTCGGCGTGGATGGTGAGGGCGCGGACTCTGAGCAGCAGTCGTCGGACGGCGATCCGCCGCCGGAACAGCAGCCTGCTGACCAGGAGCAGCCGCCGACGGTGGATTACGACGTTGACGACGACGGTCTGATCGAGGTGTCGAGCCTGGCGCAGTTGAACGCGATCCGGTGGGATCTCGACGGCGACGGCACCGCGGATGTGTATCCCGCGGACCAGCACGGCAACACCGGCCATGACCCGCAGGGCGCCGCGAAGCATGCGGCTGCGTTCCCGAATGCGGCGGCTGCGATGGGCTGCCCGTCGTCGGGCTGTTCGGGCTATGAGCTGAGCGCGGATCTCGACTTCGACACCAACGCCAGCGGTTCTGCTGATGCGGGGGATGAGTTCTGGAATGGCGGCAAGGGCTGGATTCCGCTGATGGGCGGCGAGGTCATCGACAGCCACAGAGACGAGGACCGCTTTTCCGATACCAAGGCGCCGCCTGGTTCGCGCGGACTGCAAAGCCACGGGCAGAGGCCGAATCCGCGCGCCAAGATGTTCACAGGAATCTTCGAGGGCAATGGTCGCACGATCGCGAATCTGTTCATCGACGATCCTGCTCGCTGGTTTGTCGGCCTGTTCGGCTATATCGGCCCGGGTGCGAAGGTGCGCAACGTCGGGTTGAGCGCCCCGAATTCGGACAGCCGGGTTCGGGGGAATGGTCACGTCGGGGCGCTGGCCGGCGACTCGGAGGGTGCCCGGGTCAGCGGCGTGTGGTCCGATGTGGACGTGACAGGAGCCCGTGGGGTGGGCGGTCTGGTCGGGGTGAACTGGCGCCAAGCGTTCGTGATCGAGAGCTACGCGACCGGCGACGTTGTCGGCGGTGGTCACGTCGGCGGCTTGGTGGGGATGCTCAACGTTGCCGGTGCTGCCGCGAGCTACGCCACCGGCGATGTGACCGTGACGGGCGACAACCCGAAATGGAACTGCTATGGGGGAGGCTTGGTGGGGCTGCGGTCCGGAGGGCACGTGAGGGCGACTTACGCCACTGGTTCGGTGACCGGCACCGGGAACTGCCGCCTCGGATCCAGCGATGGCACGAGTGTGACGAAGCCGTGGATCGGCGGCTTGATCGGAGCGTTGTGGCACCCCGGTTTGACGCCTTGGCTGCGCGCAAGCTATGCAGTCGGGCAGGTCTCAGCAGCACAGGGCGCAGGCCCGGCGGGCGGACTGACCGGAAGCTGCGAATACATGCACCCGGAGCGTGTCGGCGGTTCGAATTATTGGGACACTGAGGCGTCGGGCATAGCGACGAGTTCCGCTTGCAGTGTGGGTTATACGACGGCGCAGTTGCAGGCGCCTACGGGTTATACGGGCATCTATGCGGACTGGAACGTTGATGTCGACGTGGGCGGCTACCACGGGACCTTCGACGGTCCCGGTGATGACCCGTGGGACTTCGGCACCTCATCGCAGTATCCGGTACTGAAGTACTGCGCGGCGAAGCCGGGCATCGAAACTGCCGACGGGGGTCCGTATTGTCCGTTGCAGCCCGCGAACCAGCGTCCGTCTTTGACGGTCACGTTGGAGGATTCCGACGTCGGCACCCAGGACCCGGACATCGACGCCGACGTCGAGCAGCCGCCGGCGGAGCAGCAGCAACCGCAGCCGGACGAGCAGCAGCAATCGCAGCTGGCGGATCAGCAGCCTGTGGTGGTGTCCGAGGTCGACGATCCGCCGCCGGTGGTGGTGCACGAGCCCGATCCGGTCCCGGTGGTGCCTGTGTGTTCGGGCAGGCCGACGTTGTCTGTGGCTGATGCGAGTGCGGTGCGGGGTGAGGACTTGGAGTTCGTTTTCGGTTTGAGCTGTCGTTCGTCGGGTTCGGTGAAGGCGTATTTCTATGTCATGCGCGACGGCGCGATTGATGGGTCGGGCCAGATACTGACGATCGGCGCAGGCGAGTGGGCGCGGTCGGTGATGGTGCCGACCGCGGACTCGGAGACGGTGTCGCTCGGTGTGCCGGTCGTGCTGGGCGCCGCGAATTCGAAGGCGGGGACTGCGACGGGCACGGTCGTGACGGCGACGCCGTCGGTGGTGTCGGTCGCTGCGGGCGCCGATGTGGTGGAGGGTGCTGCTGCGACGTTTGTTGTGTCTGCGGTGCCGTTGCCGTCGGTTCCGTTGGTGGTGTCGGTGTCGGTGTCTGCGGTGGGCGGTTTCGGCGCGGCGACTGGTGTGCGGTCGGTGACGGTGCCGACGTCGGGGTCGGTGTTGTTGTCGGTGGCGACGGCCGGTGATTCGGTGGACGAGGCGGACGGTTCGGTGACGGCGACGTTGGCGGCCGGTGACGGTTACGGGTTGGGCACGGCGAGGGCTGCGTCGGTCGGTGTCGCCGATGACGACGATCCTTTGCCGGAGGTGAGTGTCACGGCGGGTTCGGGGGCGACTGAGGGTTCTGCTGCGGTGTTCACGGTGTCTGCGTCGTCGCCGCCGGCGGTTGATCTGGCGGTGGGGGTGGCTGTCGCGGCGTCGGGCGATTTCGGTGTCGCGGCGGGGGCTCGCACGGTGACGATCCCCGAGGGCGCGACCTCGGCGACGCTGGTGGTGGACACGGCCGATGACGGTGTCGATGAGCCTGACGGCAGTGTCACGGCGACGTTGAGGGCGGGCGGCGGCTATGTGGTCGGCGTGCCGGCGTCGCGGACGGTGACGGTCGCTGATGATGACGATCCGCCGCCGGTGATCCCTGAGGTGAGCATCGCGGCGGGCGGCGATGTGGTCGAGGGCGCGAGCGCGGTGTTCACGCTGTCTGCGTCGCCGACGCCGAATGCGGATGTGGATGTGGATGTGTCGGTGTCGGCGGCGGGCGAGTGGGGTGTGGCTGGGGGTTCGCGCACGGTGAGGTTCGCGGCGGGCGCGGCGACAGCGACGCTGAGGGTTCCCACGGCCGACGACGAGGTGGACGAGGCTGATGGGAGCGTGTCGGTGTCGTTGGACGCGCCGGGTTCGGATGCGGGGTACACGGTGTCGGCCCGGCATGGGGTGGCCGCTGTGGGTGTGGCTGATGATGATGTGGATCCGTTGACGGTGTACATGATGTTCTTCTCGCGTTCGATCGAGGAGGACGGCGCGGGCTATGACAATCAGGCGGGGCTCAGTATCGGTTTGACGCGGACGCTGCGGGCGTGGGAGACGGTGACGGTGCCGTTGAGCGTGACCGGCGGCGAGGAGGGCGTGCATTGGACGATGCGCGACCTCGGCGATCCCGGCGCGGTGTTCGCCGACGACTTCGAGGTCGTGTTCGGTCCGGGCGGCCAGCGTGTCGAGTTGGCGTTGACGGCTGTGGATGACAGCGACTGGGTCGATGAGGAGATCACGGTGTCGTATGGGACAGCGGGCAGGGCGCCGACGCTGAACGGCAGCACCGAGGGCGTGATCTTGGGCGCCTCGTGGGGTGCCGACGGAACCGAACGCGCGGACGGGTCCACCACGGTGGTGATCGTCGACGGCGACGTCCCGCCGCCGCAGGTCGGCATCACTGCGGCTGCGGGCGGCACCGAGGGCACGGCTGCGACGTTCACGATCGCCTCCTCGGCGCCCGCAGCAGCAGACCTCGACGTCGCCGTGGACGTTGCGGCGTCGGGCGAGTGGGGTGCGGCTGTCGGCGCTGCGACGGTGACGATCCCCAAAGGCGCCACCCAGGCGACCCTTACTGTCGCGACGGTCGATGACAGCGTCGACGAGGCCGACGGGTCGATCACCGTCACCGTCGCGGCGGGCAGCGGCTACACCGTGGGACCCCAGGCGACACGGGCTGTGCAGATTCTCGACGACGACGACCCGCCGCCTGAGCCTGTCGTCGCGGCCTGCGCGGGCCGCCCGATTGTGAGCGTCGCCGACGCCGAGGCGACACGAGGCGACGATCTCGAGTTCGTCGTCAGCCTGAGCTGCCGTTCAGCGCACGATGTCACCGTCTATTACTTCGTCGTCCGCGGCGGCGCCTACAGCGCAGGCGCCAGGGCCACCATCGCCAGCGGCGACACGCACACCACCGTCAGCGTCCCCACAGCCGGCGCCCACAGCACCATCGGGCTAAACATCCTGTACACCATCGGCGCCGCCAACCACGCAGCCACAGCCACATCCACCATCACCGACTAGCGCCGACATCACCGACTAGATGGTTAGTTCCAAGGGGTGGGGTCCACCGCTCGTGGGGTGAGGGTGTCCAAGTGCTCCCCGCGCAAGCGGGGGGTAGGCCCTTCTCTGCGGTCACCACGCACCCGCAGGCGTCTAGTGGTGTGTCGCGCAGGTGTTCCGGGCACCTGTCAGCCTGCTGACCTGCGATAACGCCTTCTTTGTTTCCCGCACCATTTCGCTGACGCACCACTAGCCCTGATTATTCATGAGTCTGTGGGGTGGTGCGGTGTGGGTCCGCGGAAAAGCCCTTCTGATCTGCGACGATGCGAGTCGTTGGATCACGCATCAGCGAGTTCAGGGGGGCATCTCCGAGGTGAAACCTGCCAGTGTCACAAGCGCGCGTCTGGCAGGCGGCGGGGACCGGGTCGTGTGGGGTGCGGGGCTGTTCGCTCTGGGGCAGTTCGCGGATCGTGTGGGGCTGACGGGAGCGCTGTCGGCGGCGGTGCCTGTCCGCGGGGAGCGCGCCCCGGTTCATGACCGCGGCGCGGTGCTGATGCATGTTTTATTGGTGCTGGCCGGCGGCGGTGCGCCGCCGGATATGGGCCGATCGTGATTCCAGCGGCCCGCTGGTTGTGGACATCGACTCGACGCTGGTGGAGGTCCACTCCCAGAACAAGGAAGGCGCCGCGCCGAATTACAAGGGCGGCTACGGGTTCCATCCGATGATCTGCTCGACCGCGGACGGCGAGCCGCTGTGGATCAAGCAGCGGCCCGGCAACGCCGCCGCGAACGACATCGCCGATCATCTCGAAACCGCACGACAAGTCCTGCTGCGGCTCCCCCAACAGCACCCCGGCGCCCGAGCCCTGCTCGCCATCGCACACCCCCGCTGACCCCCGCCAGCACCCCGACAACCCGAAAACCACAAATCAGGTCAACCGGCAAGCCAAAAAGACGACACGCGGCATTCTCATGAATAATCAGGGCTAGGTGTGTGACCGGCTGCTGTTCGGGCCGTCGGGTTCGCTGATGACGGCGGCGGTCGCTGTTGGGCGCGAGGCCCGGTTGTGAGCGTTCCCCGGACACACCGATGCCTCCCGACGACGGGCCGGCGCGGATTTGGCGGCAGCGGACCGGCAGTGCAGGTTGAGCAGCCGAGCCGGCCGTTCGCGGACCCAGTCGAGCATGCCGCCCTCGAAGCGCTCGACGACGACGGCGCTGCCGCGGCCGGGTCTGTGCATCGGCTGCCGTTCCACAAGTACGAGCACCGCAGTGAGCATCTGACAGCGGGGACACGCTGCTGTTGTGGCGGCAACCCGCCTCGTCGAACTCGCCGAGCCGATCATCCCCGCCGCGGACATTCCGCCGCCGGGCAGCCGATGAGCCGATGAACGCCGTCGAAGCCGGGTCGGGCACGCTGGCCGAGCAGATCGACGCCTGCGCCGCCGAAGCCGGACGCCTCGTCGACGTCGTCATCGCCGCGGCCCGCGTCGGGAACTCCCCTGCTGCTGCAGCAGCTCTTGGCGCAGCCAATGCAGCCGCCGGCGGCCGAACATTCGCCGCAGCCAGCCGCGACGATTGCCGTCCGTCAGCGGCACGCTGCCGACGGCCGGAACGACCGGCGCAGCTGTCGGCGTCGGAGGGATACCGGCGACGACATCGCCCGACGCGAGCACGGTCCGTGCGTCGCGCAGCCGCTGCCGACAGAGATCCAGCCGCTCGTCCTCCGGGTCGGCGCCGTCCGCGTGGACACGTTCCGTCGCCGTATCGGCTGCTGCGGCCGCCGCGACCGTCAGCAGGCGCGCGAGGCCCGGCATGCGCTCTGATGCGGCTTGCGGCAACGCTGACGGGTAGGTGCCGCCGATCCGCCAGCACGACACGTCGTCCCAAGGTTCGCGGCTCGGCCGGATCGTGTTCGCCTGCAGCGGGGCGAGCGAATTCTCGAGCGAACTAGGCAGCGGGCGTGCAAAGTCAAGCAGCCGCGCGACACTGTGAGTGCGCTCGGACGGCGCGCCTTTCGCGGCGCACCACGCCTTGAGAGCGTTCTCGATCGTCATCGCCGCGTAGCCGCACATGCTTCGCAGTCGCTCCTCGCGTCGCGGAATGTCGATCTGGGAGTGTCCGTCGACCATGTGTATCTCATCGTCACGGGGACGACAAGCCGCCGTCATCGACCCGAGTGCCTGCCGCACGTCGTTCAGCCGTTCGAGCGCTTCGTCAAGGTTGCTGTCAGGCATCCCGATCTCCTTGCCCCAGTCCACCGCCGCTGTCTGCGGGGCACGCTCATGCAGAGTCAGCGCATTGACCGCGATCGCGGCCTCGAACGATGACGGCACCTGCTCGGTGCGATGCTTCCATTCGGGTCTGTCGGTGACATGCACTTCGACCGGGACGCCCGCTGCGGCGCTGCATTTCGCTTCGAGCCGCCACCGCAGCGGGTACCGGTCGGTGTAGTCGATGTCGTCGAACACGGCCACCAAGTCCACGTCGCTGCCCGGGCGGGCGTCGCCGCGGGCGACGGAGCCGTGCAGCAGCACCATCGCGGTGCCTTCGGCTTGCAGCGCTTCCGCCGCCGCACGCGCATGATCTGCAGTCGGCAGCGTCTGCGCGTCAACCCGGACGGCAGCCATCACCAGAGGGTACTCCCCCGCCGGGACACGGTAATGCGAGACCGGTCAGCCAGCGCCGTCGAGTGCGTCGCGGGCGGCTGCGGCGACGGCTGCGGCGAGGAGCGGAGGGACGGCCACCGCAGCCGCTTCCCGGCCGCATCCAGGCGGCGTTGCGGAGCAGCGGGAGCGCTGCGGCGTCTGCGTTGCAGGTTTCGGAGAACGCCATGAACTCGCTGCCGACGTGGGTGCGATGGGCGCTGTGGCGGAGATCGAACCGCAGGATCGGCGACTGCGGATACACGTCGGCGGCGACCCGGTCATCGACGTCGTAGCTGACCATCCAGCAGCAGCCGCTTCGGTGCAGCGCTCCGGCAAGGTCTTCGTGGCGGGCGTAGCTCATTGTGCCCGCGTGCAGGTCGCCGGATTTGGCGAGATACGGCGGGCCGGTCGAAGTGCGGCGAGGCGCATGTGAATCGTTGGCGGCGTGTGCTGGTGGCGTTCGGTGTGGATGACGGCGTGGGCGTCAACGGCGACGCGATGACCGCAGCGCGGGCTCAGAAGATGGCCTCCGGGTACAGCAATCCGGTGCGGGATGAGGCGGTTGTTGTGCCGACTGCGCTCGAAGCAGCACGAACCGGGCAACAGGGAACGGCCACACCCACCGCCGACCCGCTCGGCTTGTGTCGGCAGGTTGCTGATTGACGCATTGTTGCGGGAATCGCAAGCATCTGACCTGCGGCTTTGCCGACATTGGCGCTGCACACTGTCGGGGGTGTGGGTCGGCGGTGAGTATCTTGTCGGGCATGCGCAGACGGTTGTCGTTGTCGGGTGTGGTGCTGGTGCTCGCTGCTGGGCTTTTGGTGCCTGTGTCGGCGGCGCCTGCGGCGGCGCAGGTGCCGACGGTGGATTACGACGTCGACGACGACGGTTTGATCGAGGTGTCGAGCTTGGCGCGTCTGAATGCGATCCGGTGGGATCTCGACGGCGACGGCACAGCAGACGTGTATCCGGCCGACAGCAGGGGCAACACCGGCCATGATCCGCAGGGTGCTGCGAAGTACGCGGCGGCGTTCCCGAACGCGGCGGCTCAGATGGGCTGCCCGTCGTCGGGATGCGACGGCTACGAGCTGAGCGCTGACCTCGACTTCGACACCAACGCCAGCGGCACCGCTGATGCGGGCGACGAATACTGGAACGGCGGCAAGGGCTGGGTGCCGCTGATGGGCGGCGAAGCCATCTACGACGGGCGGGCCCACAACCGCTTGGGGGACCAAACATGGGGCAAGAATTTCGGGCAGCGTCCGCATTCGCGCGCGCGGATGTTCACTGGGACCTTCGAGGGCAACGGGCGCACGATCGCGAACCTATTCATAGAAGATCCCTCGCGGTTTAATGTCGGTTTGTTCGGTTATGTGGGCCCGGGTGCGCATGTGCGCAATGTCGGGCTGACCGCGCCGAACTCGGACAGCCGCGTTCGGGGGGCCGAACATGTTGGGGCGCTGGCGGGTGAGGTGGAGGGCGCCCGGGTCAGCGGCGTGTATTCCCATGTTGACGTGACCGGGCGCCGCACGGTGGGCGGTCTGGCCGGGGCGAGCTGGCGCCACGCGTTCATCATCGAGAGCTACGCGACCGGCGATGTGGCCGGCGTCGGGGGCGTCGGCGGTCTGGTGGGGATGCTGAACTATGCCGGCGCTGCGGCGAGCTACGCGACCGGGGATGTGACGGTGACGGGCTGTTATGGGGGAGGCTTGGCTGGGTATCGACCCGGCGGGCATGTGCGGGCAACCTACGCCACCGGGTCGGTGACGAACACCAGTGCTGGCTGCACCATACAGATCGGCAACCATCAGACCCTGACGAGGCTGTTTGTCGGCGGTCTGATCGGATCTCTGTCTCACGCCCAACTGAGTCAATGGATGCGTGCCAGCTATGCGATCGGACAGGTGTCAGGATCGCCGAGCGTCGCAGGCGGGCTGGCCGGAGACTGTGAGTCCACGCGGAACCCACGGGATGACGGTTCGAGCTACTGGGATGTCGAGGCGTCGGGTCTGGCGACGAGCTTCGGCTGCGGTGTGGGTTATACGACGGCGCAGTTGCAGGCGCCGACGGGCTACACGGGCATCTACGCGGACTGGAACGTGGACGTGGACGTGGGCGGCTATTACGGGGCGTTCGACGGTCCAGGTGATGATCCGTGGGACTTCGGCACGTCGTCGCAGTATCCGGTGCTGAAGTACTGCGCGGCGAAGCCGGGTATCGAAACTGCTGACGGGGCTCCGTATTGTCCGTTGCAGCCGGCGAATCAGGGTCGGTCTTTGACGGTCACGTTGGAGGATTCCGACGTCGGCGACCAAGACGCGGATGTCGACGCGGATGGTAAGGGCGCGGACTCTGAGCAGCAGCCCGCGGATGTCGATCCGCCGCTGCCGGAGACGGTGCTGGGTGTGTGCAGCGGGGGGTTGCCGTCGGTGTTGGTGGGCGATGTCGCTGCGAGTCGTTCTGATGTGTCGGTCGAGTTCGAGATCGGTTTGGGCTGCAGGCCCAGCGGGACGGTGTCGGTGTATTACGCGGTGGTGCGTGAGGGCAGCATCAGCGGAGGTGTCAAGGTCGCGAGGCTGACTGCCGACGAGCCGACGGTGGCTGTCACGGTGGGTGTGGGCTCGACGCGCAGTTTGGGGTTGGAGGTGGTGTATGCGACCGGTGCGAAGTATCCGGCTGAGGGCGTTGTGGTGTTCTCGGCTGAGGATGCTGTGGTCGTTGCGCCGCCGCCGGTGGTGAGTGTTGTTGGTGTTGGTGATGTGGTGGAGGGTTCTGCTGCGTCGTTCACGGTGTCTGCGTCGTCGCCGCCGGCGGCTGATCTGGCGGTGGGGGTGGCTGTCGCGGCATCGGGCGATTTCGGCGTGGCGGCGGAAACGCGCACGGTGACGATCCCCAAGGGCGCCGCCTCGGCGACGCTGGCGGTGGCCACGGCCGATGACAGCGTCGATGAGCTTGACGGCAGTGTCACGGTGACGCTGAAGGCGGGCGGCGATGGGTACACGGTGTCGGGCAGCGCGGCCACCGCCAGCGTGGGGGTGGCTGATGATGACGTTCCGCCGCCGGTGGTCGCTGAGGTGAGCATTGCGGCGGGCGGCGATGTGGTCGAGGGCGGCAATGCGGTGTTCACGCTGTCTGCGTCGCCGACGCCGAATGCGGATGTGGATGTGGATGTGTCGGTGTCGGCTGCGGGTGAGTGGGGTGTGGCTGGGGGTTCGCGCACGGTGAGGTTCGCGGCGGGCGCGGCGACGGCGACGCTGATGGTTGCCACGGCCGACGACGAGGTGGACGAGGCTGATGGCAGCGTGTCGGTGGCGTTGGACGCGCCGGGCGCCGATGCGGGGTACACGGTGTCGAGCAGCGCGGGGTCGGCGGCGGTGGGTGTGGCTGATGACGATGTGGATCCGTTGACGGTGTACATGATGTTCTTCTCGCGTTCGATCGAGGAGCACGGCGCGGGCTACGACAACCAGGCACAGCTCAACATCGGCCTGACGCGGACGCTGCGGGCGTGGGAGACGCTTTCGGTGCCGTTGAGCGTGACCGGCGGCGAGGAGGGCACGCATTGGGTGATGCGCGATCTCGGCGATGCCGACGCGGTGTTCGCCGATGATTTCGAGGTGACTCTCGGTCCGGGCGATCAGCTTGTGGAGTTGGTGTTGACGGCTGTGGCTGACAGCGACTGGGTCGATGAGGAGATCACGGTGTCGTATGGCACCGCGGGCAGGGCGCCGAAGCTGAACGGCAGCACTGAGGGCGTGGTGTTGGGCGTCTCGTGGGGTCCTGACGGCGTCGAGCGCGCGGACGGTTCGACCACGGTGGTGATCGTCGACGGCGACGACCCGCCGCCGCGGGTTGACATCATTTCGGCTGCGGGCGGCACCGAGGGCACGGCTGCGACGTTCACGATCGCGTCGTCGGCGCCTGTGGCGGCAGATCTCGACATCAGCGTGGACATAGCCTCGTCGGGCGAGTGGGGTGCGACTGTGGGCACGGCGACGGTGACGATCCCCAAAGGGGCCACCCAGGCGACCCTCACTGTTGGGACCGTCGATGACAGCGTCGACGAGGCTGACGGGTCGATCACCGTCACCGTCGCGGCGGGCAGCGGCTACACCGTGGGACCCCAGGCGACACGGGCTGTGCAGATTCTCGACGACGACGACCCGCCGCCCGAGCCCGTCGTTGCGGCCTGCGCGGGCCGCCCGACGGTGAGCGTCGCCGACGCAACGGCTGCGCGAGGCGACGATCTCGAGTTCGTCATCAGCCTGAGCTGCCGCGCAGCACACGATGTCACCGTCTACTACTTCGTCGTCCGCGGCGGCGCCTACAGCGCAGGCGCCAGGGCCACCATCGCCGGCGGCGGCACGCACACCACCGTGAGCGTCCCCACAGCCGGCACCAACAGCACCCTCGGGCTCCACATCTTGTACACCATCGGTGCCGCCAACAGCACAGCCAAAGCCACATCCACCATCACCGACTAGCGCCGACATCGAAGACCGCAGCCGATCGGTGCCGTTGCCGGTGCGGCGCATGTGAATCATCGGCGGCCTGTGCTGGCGGCGCTCGGTGTGGATGACGCCGCGGGCGTCAATGGCGGCGCGATGACCGCAGCGCGGGCTCAGAAGATGGCCGCCGGGTACAGCAATCGGGTGTGCCATGAGGCGGTTGTGGTGCTGACCGCGCTCGAAACAGCACGAACCGGGCAATAGGGAACGGCCACACCCACCGCCTACCCGCTCGGCTTGTGTTGGCAGGTTGCTGATTGACGCATTGTTGCGGGATTCGCGAGCAGCTGACCTGCGGTTTTGCTGAGATTGGCGATGCAGGCTGTCGGGGGTGCGGGCCGGCGGTAAGTATCGTGTCGCGCATGCGCAGACGGTTGTCGTTGTCGGGTGTGGTGCTGGTGCTGGCGGCTGGGCTCTTGATGCCGGTGTCGCCGGTGTGGGCGCAGACGCCGACGGTGGATTACGACGTCGACGACGACGGTCTGATCGAGGTGTCGAGCCTGGCGCATCTGAACGCGATCCGTTGGGATCTCGACGGTAACGGCGCAGCGGACGTATATCCGGCGGACAGCCGGGGCAACACCGGCCATGACCCGCAGGGGGCTGTGAAGTACGCGGCTGCGTTCCCGAACGCGGCGGCTCAGATGGGCTGCCCGTCGTCGGGATGCGACGGCTACGAGCTGAGCGTTGACCTCGACTTCGACACCAACGGCAGCGGCACCGCTGATGCGGGCGACGCCTACTGGAACGGCGGCAAGGGCTGGATTCCGCTGATCGGCGGCGAGGACATCTACAGCAGCAGCGCCTACAACCAGGGCCTCGGGGACAATGTGGGCTCCAGTTATTTCGGTGACCGGCCACATTCGAGGGCTCGGATGTTCACGGGGGTGTTCGAGGGCAACGGTCGCACGATTGCGAATCTGTTCATCGACGATCCTGACCGGTTCAATGTCGGTCTGTTCGGCTATGTGGGCCCGGGGGCGCACGTGCGCAATTTCGGGCTCACTGCCCCGAACTCGGACAGTCGAGTGCGGGGCGCTGAGCAGGTGGGGGCGCTGGCGGGTGAGGTGGAGCGCGCCCGAGTCAGCGGCGTCTATTCCCATGTCGATGTGGCCGGACGAGGGTCTGTGGGCGGCTTGATCGGTGCGAGCTGGAGATTCGCGTTCGTGTTCGAAAGCTACGCGACCGGTGACGTGACTGGACGTAACCAGGTAGGCGGGCTGGTGGGGATGCTGAACTATTCGGGTGCTGCTGCGGTCTACGCCACCGGCGACGTGACCGTTGACGGATGCATCAGGGGAGGCATCGTCGGAGGTCTGGTGGGCTATCGGCCCGACGGGCACGTGAGAGCCACCTACGCCACCGGATCGGTCACCAGCACCGGAAACGGATGTCACCACACCGGTGGTCTGATCGGCTGGGTGACGCACCCCACTGTGAGTGCGTGGATGCGCGCCAGTTATTCGGTCGGGCAGGTCTCGGCGTCGGCAGGCCGGGCGGGCGGCCTGACCGGCGGATGCTTAGGCTCGAAGAGGCCGCGTGGCGACGGCGCGAATTATTGGGACACGGAGGCGTCGGGTATGGCGACGAGCCCGGACTGCGGTGTGGGCTACACGACGGCGCAGTTGCAGGCCCCGACGGGCTACACGGGCATCTACGCGGACTGGAACGTCGACGTCGACGTGGGCGGCTACCACGGGACCTTCGACGGTCCCGGTGATGATCCGTGGGACTTCGGGACGTCGTCGCAGTATCCGGTGCTGAAGTACTGCGCCGCGAAGCCCGGTATCGAAACTGCCGACGGGAATCCGTACTGTCCGTTGCAGCCAGCGAACCAGCGTGCTGGTCTGATTATCGTCTCGGGGGACTCCGGCGGCGGCACGCAAGACGCGGATGGTGAGGGCGCGGACTCTGAGCAGCAGTCGTCGGACGGCGACCCGCCGCCGCCGGAACAGCAGCCCGCGGAGCAGCAGCCTGCGGACCAGGAGCAGCCGCCGACGGTGGATTACGACGTTGACGACGACGGTTTGATCGAGGTGTCGAGCTTGGCGCAGTTGAACGCGATCCGGTGGGATCTCGATGGTGACGGCGCAGCGGACGTGTATCCGGCGGACAGCCGGGGCAACACCGGCCATGACCCGCAGGGTGCTGCGAAGTACGCGGCTGCGTTCCCGAACGCGGCGGCTGCGATGGGCTGTCCGTCGTCGGGATGCGACGGCTACGAGCTGAGCGCAGATCTCAACTTCGACACGAACGCCAGCGGCACGGCTGATGCGGGGGATGAGTTCTGGAATGGCGGCAAGGGCTGGGTTCCGCTGATGGGCGGCGAGGCCATCTACGACATTCTTGCCGACTGGCGCCTCTCGGACAAAGTAGGAGACAAATTCCTCGGGGATCGGCCGAACTCGAAGGCTCGGATGTTCACCGCGGTCTTCGAGGGCAATGGTCGCACGATTGCGAACTTGTTCATCGACGATTCTGATCGGTGGCATGTCGGGCTGTTCGGCAATGTGGGTCCTGGCGCGCATGTGCGCAACGTCGGGCTGACCGCCCCGAACTCCGACAGCCAGGTCCGGGGGGATACGTACGTTGGGGCGCTGGCTGGTGTGGTTGAACGCGCCCGCGTCAGCGGCGTCTATTCCGATGTGGATGTGACCGGCCGAGGCGATGTTGGTGGCTTGGTAGGGGCGAGTTGGCGCTACGCGCTCATTATCGAGAGCTATGCGACCGGTGATGTGAGCGGCGTTACTTATGTGGGCGGTCTGGTTGGGCTGCTGAACTACTCCGGCGCTGCGGCGATCTACGCCACCGGCGACGTGAACTTGACGGGATGCGTGGGGGGAGGCTTGGTGGGGTACCGGCCGGGCGGGCATGTGAGGGCGACCTATGCCACCGGTTCGGTCACGAGCACCACACGCGGTTGCAGCTCCATCCGCGCCAGCACGCCGTGGGTCGGCGGCCTGATCGGAATGGTGGCGCACTCCTATCTGAAGAGTTTTCCGCGCGCGAACTATGCGATCGGGCGGGTGTCGGCGTCGTCGGCCGCGGCGCCTGCCGGCGGCCTGACCGGGGGTTGTCTCTCTTCGAGGTGGCCGCGTGATGAGGGTTCGAACTATTGGGACACTGAGGCGTCGGGCATGGCGACGAGCCCGGATTGCGGGGTGGGCTACACGACGGCGCAGTTGCAAGCGCCGACCGGCTACACCGGCATCTATGCGAACTGGAACGTTGATGTCGACGTGGGCGATTACGACCAGCCCTTCGACGGTCCTGGTGATGACCCGTGGGACTTCGGCACCTCGTCGCAGTATCCGGTGCTGAAGTACTGCACCGCGAAGCCCGGTATCGAAACTGCCGACGGGAATCCGTACTGTCCGTTGCAGCCCGCGAACCAGCGTCCGTCTTTGACGGTCACGTTGGAGGATTCCGAAGACGGCACCCAGGAACCGGGCGTCGACACTGACGGCGAGCAGCAGCAGGTGGACCAGCAGCCTGGGCTGGTGCCCGAGCCTGACCCGGTGGTGGTGCCTGTGTGTTCGGGCAGGCCGACGTTGTCGGTGGCGGATGCGAGTGCGGTGCGGGGCGAGGATTTGGAGTTCGTTTTCGGTTTGAGCTGTCGTTCGTCGGGTTCGGTGAGGGCGTATTTCTATGTTGTCCGTGACGGCGCGATTGATGGGTCTACCCAGACGTTGACGATCGGCGCGGGCGAGTGGGCGCGGTCGGTGATGGTGCCGACCGCGGATTCGGAGAAGGTGTCGCTCGGTGTGCCGGTTGTGCTGGGCGCGGCGAATTCGAAGGCGGGGACTGCGACGGGCACGGTCGTGACGGCGACGCCGTCGGTGGTGTCGGTCGCTGCGGGCGTGGATGTGGTGGAGGGTGCTGCTGCGTCGTTCACGGTGTCTGCGGTGCCGGTGCCGTCGGTTCCGTTGGAGGTGTCGGTGTCGGTGTCCGCGGTGGGCGATTTCGGGGCGGCGACTGGTGTGCGGTCGGTGACGGTGCCGACGTCGGGGTCGGTGTCGTTGTCGGTGGCGACGGCTGATGATTCGGTGGACGAGGCGGACGGTTCGGTGACGGTGACGTTGGCGGCCGGGGAAGGTTACGGCTTGGGCGCGGCGAGGGCTGCCTCGGTCGGTGTCGCCGATGACGACGATCCGTTGCCGGAGGTGAGTGTCACGGCCGGTTCGGGGGCGGCTGAGGGTTCTGCTGCGTCGTTCACGGTGTCTGCGTCGTCGGCGCCGGCGGTTGATCTGGCGGTGGGGGTGGCTGTCGCGGCATCGGGCGATTTCGGTGTGGCGGCGGGAACGCGCACGGTGACGATCCCCAAGGGCGCTACTTCGGCGACGTGGGCGGTGGCCACGGCCGATGACGGTGTCGATGAGCCTGACGGCAGTGTCACGGTGACGCTGAAGGCGGGCGGCGGCTATGAGGTCGGCGTGCCGGCGTCGCGGTCGGTGACGGTGGCTGATGATGACGATCCCCCGCCGGTGATCGCTGTGGTGAGCATTGCGGCGGGCAGCGATGTGGTCGAGGGCGCGAGCGCGGTGTTCACGCTGTCTGCGTCGCCGACGCCGAATGCGGATGTGGATGTGGATGTGTCGGTGTCGGCTGCGGGTGAGTGGGGTGTGGCTGGGGGTTCGCGCACGGTGCAGTTCGCGGCGGGCGCGGCGACGGCGACGCTGATGGTCCCCACGGCCGACGACGAGGTGGACGAGGCTGATGGCAGCGTCACGGTGACAGTGTCGGCTGCGGGCTCCGATGCGGGGTACACGGTGTCGGCCCGGCACGGGGCGGCCGCGGTGGGTGTGGCTGATGATGATGTGGATCCGTTGACGGTGTACATGATGTTCTTTGCGCGTTCGATCGAGGAAGACGGCACGGGCTATGACAATCAGGCGGCGCTCAATATCGGTTTGACGCGGACGCTGCGGGCGTGGGAGACGCTCTCGGTGCCGTTGAGCGTGACCGGCGGCGAGGAGGGCACGCATTGGGTGATGCGCGACCTCGGCGATGCCGACGCGGTGTTCGCCAATGATTTCGAGGTCGTGTTCGGTCCCGGCGATCAGCGCGTCGAGTTGGTGTTGACGGCTGTGGACGACAGTGACTGGGCCGATGAGGAGATCACGGTGTCGTATGGCACCGCCGGCAGGGCGCCGACGCTGAACGGCAGCACCGAGGGCGTGATCTTGGGCGTCTCGTGGGGTCCCGACGGAACCGAACGCGCGGATGGGTCCACCACTGTGGTGATCGTCGACGGCGACGACCCGCCGCCGCGGGTCGACATCATTTCGGCTGCGGGCGGCACCGAGGGCACGGCTGCGACGTTCACGATCGCGTCGTCGGCGCCTGTGGCAGCCGATCTCGACATCAGCGTGGACATAGCCTCGTCGGGCGAGTGGGGTGCGACTGTGGGCACGGCGACGGTGACGATCCCCAAAGGCGCCACCCAGGCGACCCTCACTGTTGGGACCGTCGATGACAGCGTCGACGAGGCTGACGGGTCGATCACGGTCACTGTCGCGGCCGCCAACGGCTACACCGTCGGACATCAAGCGGCGCGGACCGTGCAGATTCTCGACGACGACGACCCGCCGCCCGAGCCTGCCGTGGCGGCGTGCACAGGACGCCCGACCGTCGGCATCGCTGACGCCACCGCTGCGCGAGGCGACGATCTGGAGTTCGTCATCAGCCTGAGCTGCCGCGCAGCGCACGATGTCACCGTCTATTACTTCGTTGTCCGCGGCGGCGCCTACAGCGCAGGCGCCAGGGCCACCATCGCCAGCGGCGGCACGCACACCACGGTGAAGGTCCCCACAGCAGGCACCCGCAGCACCATCGGGCTAAACATCTTGTACACCATCGGCGCCGCCAACCACACAGCCTCGGCCACATCCACCATCACCGACTGACACAAGGCCACCGACTGAAACAACGCCGCCCAGCCCCGCCTCCGGGCAGACCCCACTCGCGGTCTCCGCACTTCACCGCCGCCGCGGATGGACCAGGCGCCGACGCTGAGCGTGTGCGCCGCTGCCAGTGCGGTACTCATGTCGATTGTCTCGCGTGAGCACGCTCAGGCGTTGGTGCCTGAGCCCAGGTAGGCGTCGATGACGGCCCCGTCGACGCGGATCTCGGCCGCCGTGCCCTGCGCGATGACCCGGCCGAACTCGAGCACGTAGATGTAGTCGCACACTTCGAGCACCAGACCCATGTCGTGGTCGATCAGCAAGATCGACACGCCTTCGGAAGCCACATCCAGCAGCCGCACGCCCAGCGCGACGCTCTCGGGCGTCGTCAGCCCGGCGGCGGGCTCGTCGGCGAGCATTACCCGCGGCACCGATACCAATGCCCGCGCCACGCCGACCAGCTTCTGGCTGCCGAGCGGCAGGCTTGCGGGCTTCACCTCGGTGTCGCGGTTCAACCCGACCAGCTCCATCGCCGCAGCCACTCGGGACTCTTCGGCGGGTCGCGTCGGCACCACGAAGTCGGCGAGCACGGAGCCGAACGAGGATCGCTCGGCGGCGACTTGCACGTTCTCTCGCACGGTCAGGTCGTTGAAGAGCTCGAGCGATTGCCACGTGCGCGTCAAGCCCAGCCGGGCGCGCTCATGCGGTGCTTCGCTGGTGAGCGGCTTCCCGTCGAACGTGACTCGACCTCGCGACGGGACGAAGCCGGTCAGTGCGTCGACGAACGTCGTCTTGCCGGCGCCGTTCGGCCCGATGAGCCCGACGATCTCGCCCTCACGGATTCGCAGCGATGCTCCGTCTACCGCCTTCAGCCCGCCGAATCGAACCGTCAGATCGGTGACATCCAGCACGACGGGTGCATCTTCGAAGCTTCGGGGGCGCACCTTGCGCCGGTAGCGCGATGCCGCGGAGACCTCGCCCGGAGACTCTGCGGCATCGGCGGCAAACACAGTGCCGAACTCGCCGCCACGGGCCGCCGCCCTGGCGCGCCGGCCTGCCCGAACCGCTTTGAACCGTGCGAGGTTCTGCCGGTACGCGCCGGCGAGGCCCTCGGGAAAGAAGATGGCAGTCACCACGAGTGCCACGCCAGCGGCGAACTGGTACCAGCGGCCGAGCGTGGCGATCCGGTCGGTGGTGATGTAGACGATGCCGAGGGGCGCGAACAGCCCGGCGATGATCGCCCCGGCGACGCTGGTGATGCCGCACAGGTACGCCAGCGCCAAGAAACTCAAGCCGATCAGCACGGCGAAGCTCTCCGCGGACAGCTGGCCCCTGCTGTAGCCGATGAATGCGCCGCCGAGGCCGGCGAGGAACGACGCGATCCCGAACGCCAGCATCTTGGTCTTGGCCACCGAGATGCCGATCGACGCCCCGGCCCGCTCGTTCGAGCGCACGGCCAGGAACCGGCGCCCCGTCGCGCTGCGCGCCAGGTTTCCCACGGCGATCGCGCACACGGTCACCACCGCGACCACCAAGAGACCGAACTCCATGCGCGCGAAATTCCTGCCTTCGCGGATGGACAGGTCGAAACCGAACAGCGACGGCCCCGAAATCGGGTTGCCATACAGGCCAGTGATGGCGGTGTTGCGGAACACGAATTCCTCGAGCGCCACGGCACCCGCCAGTGTGACCACAGCAAGCTGCGCGCCGCGGATCCGCAGGGCGGAGATACCCACCACGAGGCCGAAGCCGGTGGCCATGAGTGCCGCCAGCAGCAGGGAGATGGGAAATGGGATGCCGAGGGAGTCGCCCAGCTTGCTGAGCGCAAAGCCCGACGCCCCTGCGATCGCGGCTTGGGCCAGCGAGATCTGGCCGACCAGGCCGGTCAGCACCACCAGCGACAGCATGACGATGGTCATGATCATGCTGGTGATGATCCCGATGCGATAGCTGCCTTGGGTCACCACGGTCAGCACGATTGCGGCCACCACGACGGCTGTCACCACACCGGGGCGCATCTTCGGCCTCACCACCTCGGGCAGGGCATCGGCTTCGACAGCGCCGCGGGACGGCAGCGTGTGACCCAAGCCGAACAGGGCGATCACGATGACGCCGAACGGCAGCGCATGGGAGATCCCGGTGATGGCCCAGTCGGGCCACCACGGGTTGGTGGTCTGGTACACGACGATCGACTGGAAGATGCCGAGGCCGAACGCCGCCGCCACGGTGACGGCGATCGACAGCAGGCGACCGATGACCGCCGCGGCCAGCGCGGGCACGATCGCGAGGATGTAGGTCAAGGGGCTCAAGGTGACGATCGGCGAGGTCAGGATGACGATGAAGCCGACGACGGTGCTCGACAGCACCCACGTGGAGCCCGCCAGCATCTGCGGCGAGTAGCGGGCCAGACTGACCGCCCGCTCGTTCTCGGTGGATGCCCGCGTGGCGAGCCCCAGTCGCGTGAAGCGGAACCATGCCCAGGCCACCACGGCAGTCGCCAGCACGACGGCGGTGAGCCACAGGCGGTCGCGCGAGAAGCTGATGCCGGCGAAGCTCACCGGCTCGTTCGGCAAGATCGGAGCGACGACGCGGGCTGTGCTGGTGAAGTGCATCACGATCATGGCTTGGATCACGAGCAGCACGCCCACCGACGCCACGACGCGGGCCAGGATCGGAGCGCGTCGAAGCGGCCGGAACACGAGAAAATGCACCATGAGGCCGATGAGGCTGCACGACAGCACCGCGAGGATGATCGCCACTGCGAACGGCACCGTGCCTGAGCTGCCTCCGAGGTCGATTCGGTTGCGCAGCACCACCACCGGCAGCACGAGGTCGCCGGTGCGGCTGAGCTCGTCGTAGACGTAGGCCCCCCACATGGCCATGGCCCCGGTGGCGAAGTTGATGATGCCGGTGCCGCGGTACGTGATGACCAAGCCCATCGACAACGCCGCATAGATGCAGCCGAATCCCAGGCCGACGATCGCGAAGAGGAGGTACTGATCCACCTCAGACCGGCCGATCGTTCATCTGGGAATGCTCGCAGATGGGCCGGAGGTCGTGTGGATAGTGGTCGCTACAAACCGCTGAGCTCGTATGCGTCGAAGAGCCCGTCGCCGACCACGATCCTGCGCAGCGCGCCGTCTTCGGCTTCGACGACCTGCCACACCATTATGTGCGACATGCAGTGCGAGGACTCCGGGGGCCAGGGCGCCTGCCCGCATCGCAGGTTGGGGCCGAACCAGCCGGGCGTCTCGCCGGCGTTTGCGAACGCATCGGTGATCGACTCCGGGGTGATGGGGCCCTCGATCGTCTCAAGGATGAACTCAATTTCACGCCAAGCCCCGTAGGGAGCCACGGCGAATCCTTCGATGAGCCGCTCGTGACCTGCTGCGGTCATGTCCTGTGCGTACTTAGCGAGGCGCTCTTGGATCTCGGGCGGCGCGAACTCGGCAACCCACGGCACCCACTGGTCGCCTTGGGTGTATGTGCCCAAGGCAGCAGGTCCGAGCACGTTGATGTACAAGGAGCACGACCCGGCGAAGATCGGCTTGTCGAAGCCGCTCGCAGCGGCGGAGCCGACCATGCCGATGCAGCCGAATTCGTCGAGCTGGCCCATCATGCCTTCGACGCCGGCGGATTGCGCGGCCGCGATGGCGGCGGTCCAGTCGGGCGCCGCGATATCGACCACGACGCGGGTCATTTCGATGCCGTGGTGCTCCAGCACCTTGACAATGATGTTGTCCATGAAATCCAGGGCGGTAGACGAGTCCTGGATGACCACGGCGATGTGGTCGATGCCGAGCTCTTTGAAGGTCTTGGCCGGGCCGACGGCAAAGGCGCCGGTTGCGACATGCAGCAGGAAGGCGCCGGGGCTGTTGCGCTCGGTGGGGCTCCACGAGTGCGACGAGACGTAGGGGATGCCTGCGTCGAGCCACAGCCCGAGGGCCGCTTCTGAGCCCATCTCGACGCCCATGTATGCCATGACGACGTCTTCCTCGATCAGCTTGATGGCGCAGTTGATGGCGCTCTCGGGCGTGCCGTCGGAGAGGCACACGATCGGCTCGATGACGGCCCCGTGGATCCCGCCTTCGGAGTTGATGACGTCGATGGCCACCTCGCCGCCGATCCGCAGCTCGGGCAGGGAGATGTTGCCTCCCTCGTTGTTGACGTAGCCGACCCGGATGACCTCACCGGTGCGGTCGATGGCAGCCGTGGCAGTTGCGGCGTCATCGGCGCCGGTCGCGTCATCGCCATCAGATGCCGAGCCGACACCTGCATCGTCGCCGTCATCGGGGGCGGCACCCGCGTCGCCGGTCTCCGCGGGTGCTGCGGTGGCCGCGGACTCGTCGGCGTCGTTTCCGTCGTCGGAACTGCCGCACGCGGCTGCGACGAGACTGAAGGCGAAGAGGACGGCGAATAGTCGACGCAGGAGAAGCGACATGGGGCTCCGACGCTACTCGTGGTCCAAGGTTCGCTCACCGAGGTAGCTGGCCTCGAGCACTTCGGGCCGCTGCGCCAGTTCTTCCGCCGTGCCTGACAGGGCGAGTTCTCCGTGATTGAGCACGTAGGCCCGGTCGGTGATGGCGAGCGCGGCGTGCACGTGCTGTTCCACCAGCAGCACCGCTGTGCCGGTCTCATCGGCAATGCGCCGCACCACGGGCAGCAGGCGCTCCACGATGATCGGCGCGAGTCCGAGGCTCATCTCGTCCACCATCAGCAGCCGCGGATCGGCGATCAGCTTGCAGCCCAAGGCCAGCATCTGCTGCTCGCCGCCGGAGAGCAATCCGGTTCGACGATCCAGGAGTTCGGCGAGGGCGGGAAACCAGCCGATGATGTCGTCCTCGGTGACCTCGCTGCGGCGGTGCCGGTGCAGGCGCAGGTTCTCCGCGACGCTGAGCTGGAAGAAGATGCCGCGGTCCTCGGGCAGCAGCGCAGCACCCCTGCGCGCTACCTGGTGCGCGCTGGCGCCGCCGAGCGGCTTGCCGAGCACATCGATCTCGCCGTCGATAGGCCGCAGGACACCCGCGATGGTCAGCAGCGTGGTCGTCTTGCCCGCGCCGTTGGGCCCGAGCAGCGCCACTACCTCTCCGGGGTTGACATGGAGCGACAGGTCGCGCACGGCCGGCACGCCGCCCCAGCCGGCCACCAGATTCCGGACGTCCAGCGCACGGGTTGCGACAGCGGCGCCTCCGGGGACTGTGGCCTCGGCTGTACTCATGCGATCAGGCTCATTCGATCAGGCTCATGCGTGGACCTCGGAACCAAGGTAGGCGTCGATGACGGCCTCATTCGCCCGAATGTCGGCCGGAGTGCCTTCGGCGATGATCTGGCCGAAGTCGAGCACGTAGATGTAGTCGCAGACCTCCAACACCAGGCCCATGTCGTGGTCGACCAGCAGGATCGAGACGCCGCCCTCGGCGATGTCGACGATCTCGCGCCCCAGCGTCCGGCTCTCGGCAGTATCGAGGCCGGCGGCGGGCTCGTCGGCCAGCATCACCCGCGGGGAGCTGGCCAAAGCCCGAGCAACGCCGACCAGCTTTTGGCGTCCCAGCGGCAGATCGCCCGGTCGGGCGTCAGCGTCGCCGGTGAGGCCAACCAGATCCAGTGCGGCATCCACCCGCTCGAGGTCGACCGGTCGTGCCGGATTGACAAAGTCCGCCAGCACCGAGCGAATCGAGGCTCGCTCCTGGGCCACCTGGGCGTTCTCCCGCACCGACAGATCGCCGAAGAGTTCGAGCGACTGCCACGTACGCGACAGGCCCATGCGCGCCCGCTGGTAGGGCAGCTCGCTCGTGAGTTCCCGACCATCGAAGACGATGCGGCCGTCGGAGGGAACAAACCCGGTCAGCGCGTCGATCATGGTCGTCTTGCCGGCACCGTTCGGACCGATGAGCCCGACGATCTCGCCCTCGCGGACGCGCAGCGATGCTTCGTCGACGGCCTTGAGGCCGCCGTAGCGGACGGTGAGCTCATCGACTGCGAGGACGACGGGGGCATCGTCGAAGCTCGGCCGGTCCCGAGGGGGCGGCTCAGGCACTGAACCCGGCGGTTCAACGAGGCGCAGCGGCGCCGGCGCTGATCGTTCTTCATCTCGGTCATTCGCGTCAGCAGCCTTCGCGGCTGCCCGAGCTGCAAGCCCTGCCTTCAGCTTCTCGAAGTTCTTGCGGTTCGCTCCCGCGATGCCCTCCGGATTGAAGATCGCGGTCAACACCAGGCCGATGCCGGCGAGGAGCCCATACGCGGTACCGAGTTCCAGGTTCCGGTCCAAGACGACAAACCCGATGCCCAAGGGAGCAAATGTGCCACCAATGACAGCGCCCGAGACGCTGGTGATGCCGCCCAAGTACGCGAATGCCATGAAGCTCAAGCCGACGAGCACGGTAAAGCTGTCGGCTGAGAGCTGTCCACGGCTGTAGCCGATGAACGAGCCGCCCAGTCCTGCCATGAACGAGGCGATGCCGAATGCCAGCAGCTTCGTATTCGCAATCGAGATACCGATCGATGCACCTGCCCGCTCGTTCGAGCGCACTGCCAAGAAGCGTCGTCCAGTAGCGCTGCGGGCCAGGTTGCCCACCAAGACTGCACAAATCACCATCAAGATCAGCACCAGGATCCCGAACTCGACGCGTGCGATTGTCCGTCCTTCCCGCACACCCATATTGAGGCCGAACAGCGTTGGATCCGAGATCGGATTCCCCGCCACTTCGGTGAAGCTGGGATTCCGGAAAATGAACTTCTCCAGGGCAACGGCGCCTGCCAATGTCACCACGGCCAGTTGCGCGCCGCGAATACGCAGCGCCGGGATGCCCACCAAGACGCCGAACGCTGTCGCCACCAGCGCTGCC
Source organism: Acidimicrobiales bacterium (assembly GCA_965231925.1). GTDB lineage: Bacteria > Actinomycetota > Acidimicrobiia > Acidimicrobiales > Poriferisodalaceae > Poriferisodalis. The sequence goes on along the minus strand of OZ246894.1, from coordinate 4,063,602 downwards.
AGCAGGGGCGATATGGGGAACGGTATGCCTGCAGCATCGCCCAGCTTGCTCAGGGCGAAACCAGCCGTGCCAGCGATGCCTGCCTGAGCGAGAGAAATCTGGCCCACGAGGCCGGTCAACACCACCAGCGAAAGCGTGATGATGGTGATGATCATGCTGGTGATGATCCCGAATCGATAGCTGCCCGAGGTCAGCACTACGGCCGCGCCTGCGGCCAGCACCATGACCACGACGACTTGGGGCCGCATCTTGGGCCGGAACACTTCTGGCAGCGGATCAGACTCGACGGCGCCGCGGCTGGGGAGTGCGTCGCCGACGAAGAACAGCGCCAGCACGATTACCACGAATGGCACCGCATCACCCAGGCCCGACACCGCCCAGTCCGGCCACCACGTCTTGCTGGCTTGGAACACCACGATGGACTGCATGACGCCCAGCGCCAGCGCCGCACTGACGGTGATACCGATCGATGAGAGCCGCCCGATGAGCGCGGCTGCCAGTGCCGGCACGATTGCGAGCACGTAGGTCAACGGATTCAGAATCACCGTCGGCGAGCTCAAGATGATCACTGCGCCGACGACGGTGCTTGACAGCACCCACGTGGTGCCGGCCAGCAATTGGGGCGAGTAGCGAGCCAAGCCGACCGCTCGCTCATTCTCCGCGGAGGCTCGTATGGCAAGTCCCAGCCGGGTGAAGCGGAACCATGCCCACAGTGCCACCGCGATCAGTACCACGACCGCTGTCAGCCACAGCCTGTCTCGCGAGAAGCTGATGCCGGCCATGCTGACCGGTTCGTTCGGCAGAATTGGCGGCACGTTGCGGGGTGTGCTGGTGAATTGCAGCACGATCAGCGCCTGGATTGTCAACAGCACGCCCACTGAGGCGACCACCCTCGCCAGCACCGGCGCCCGGCGCAGTGGCCGGAAGACGGCGAAGTGCACCAGCAGGCCGATCAAGCTGCACGAAGCCAAGGCCAGCACGAAGGACAGGGCGAACGGCAATGAACCGTCCTCACCCAGACTCACGCTGTGGGGCACCACCGCCACCGGAAACACCAGGTCACCGCTGCGCACCAGTTCGTCGTAGACGTAGGCACCCCACATGGCCATGGCACCGGTGGCGAAGTTGATCACGCCGGTGCCGCGGTAGGTGATGACGACGCCCATGGACACGGCCGCGTAAATGCTGCCGAAGCCCAAACCGACGACAGCGAACAGGAGATACTGCTCCATCGCCGGCTACCTGATGCCGATCCGCGGGAGTGCGGACATCACGCGAACTGTGGGGTTTTGTCTCTAGAAGCCGCTGTATTCGAAGGCGTCGAAGAAGCCGTCGCCGACCAGGATCCGGCCAATGGAGCCGTCATCGCGCACGCCGACCTGCCATACGGCGACGCTCGAACCGCAGTGCGAGGTTTCCGAGGGCCACGGCTCCATGCCGCAGCGCAGATCGGCGCCGAACCAGCCGGGCGTCTCGCCGGCGTTATTGAAGGCGTCGATCACCGATGCCGACGTGATCGGACCCTCGATCTTCTCGAGGATGAACTCCATCTCTCGCCACGCCGAGTACGGCGCGACGGCGAAGCCTTCGATGTGGTCCTCGTAGCCGGCTGCAGCCATCTCGGCTTCGTATTGGGTCAGTCGATCAGCGATTTCGGGTGGCGCGAATTGCTTCACTGAAGGGAAGTAGACATCACCCTGGGTATAGGTGCCGATTGCCAGCTCGCCCAGGATGCCGATGTAGAAACTGCATGAGCCGGCAAACACCGGGTCTGTGTAGCCGCTGGCAGCCACGGCGCTGACCATTCCGATGCAGCCGGGCTCGGTGAGCTGGCCCCAGATGCCTTCCACTCCCGCAGCTTGAGCCGCAGCGATGGCAGCAGTCCAGTCAGGCGCTGCGGGATCCACGATGATGCGCTCGAACTCGATCTCGTTGTGTGCCAGGACTGGCGCCACGATGCTGTCGATAAAGGCGATGCCAGACGGGGTCCCCTCCAAGATCACTGCAATGTGGCTGAGCCCGAGGTCGCTGAACGTCTTGGCTGGTCCCACGGCATATGCCGCAGACGCGGTGTGCAACAAGAATGCGCCAGGGCTGTTCCGCTCGATATTTCCCCAAGAGTTCGACGAGACATACGGGATGCCTGCGTCGAGCCACAAGCCGATGGCTGCGTCGGAGGCAACCTCGATGCCCATGTATGCCAGCACTACGTCAGCCTCAATCAGCTCGTTGGCGCAGTTGATGGCGCTCTCGGGAGTGCCGTCGGACAGGCACACGACGGTTTCGATCATGGCACCGTTGATGCCACCGGATTCGTTGATGGCTGCGATAGCCACCTCGCCGCCGGTGCGGAACTCGGGCAGCGCGAAAGCTGCGCCTTCGTTGTTGACGTAGCCGACCTTGATGACTTCGCCGGTGCGGTCGATGGCAGCCATGTCGTCGCCGTCGTCGGCCATGTCGTCGTCAGCCATGTCGTCGCTGTCGTCGGCCATGTCGTCGTCAGCCATGTCGTCGCTGTCGTCGGCCATGTCGTCGTCGGCCATGTCATCGCCAGCGTCGTCGGTCACGTCGTCGTCGGCCATGTCGTCGTCAGCCGCTGTGGCTACCCGGGCGTCGTCGGCTCCTTCGTCGTCCGAGTCACCGCCGCAAGCGGCGGCGAGGAGACCTAACGCAAAGAGCAGCGCCAGCAGTCGAAGCAGTGGTGGTTTCATGGTGCCCCCGGATCGCACGGCCATCCGCCCACACGGACACCCCTCGGGGCATCGGCACAGCAACAGGCAGTGCCGGACGAATAGTGTCCACCCTGTGCCACCCCGCCGGCGGCTGTCAGTGGTCGCTGGTGGCGTTTGCGCAGGGGCGGCGGCCAGCAGCTCGACGGCACGTCCCTGCGACGCAGGCATGCACGATCGGCGGCACCCCGCGACCTTGAGACGCAGCCCGTCGACGCAGCCCGTCGACGCAGACGAGGCGCTGGTCACAGACCTCATGCGGGCGGCTGCATGCCGCGACTGCAAAGATGAGCCCTTGACGTGCTGACGCAGTTGGCCGGCACCACAAGGGGGACACTTTATGGAAGTTCACGGGACGTGCAAGGAAGGTTTCGAGGCGGTCCGCGACGCCTTCGTGGAGAACTTCGACGACGGGCTGGAAATCGGCGCAGCAGCGGCGGTGACCGTCGACGGCGAAGCCGTGGTTGATATCTGGGCCGGAGACTCCGATCCCAACGGCACCCCGTGGGACCGGGACACGATCGTCAACGTGTACTCCACCACCAAGACGATGGCTGCCACCTGCATGCTCGCCCTGGCCGATCGGGGCGAACTCGACTTCAACGCCCCGGTGTGCCAGTACTGGCCCGAGTTCGCCCAGAACGGCAAGGAAGGCGTGCTGGTCAGCCACGTCATGTCGCACACGGCGGGGCTGCCCGGCTATGAGCCTCCGGTGACAGCCGCAGACCTGTACGACCTCGACGCCATCGCCGAGCGGCTTGCAGCCCAGGAGCTGTGGTTCGAGCCAGGCACCAAGTCGGCCTATCACGCCGTCACCCAGGGCAACCTCGAAGGCGAGATCCTCTACCGCATCACCGGCAAGCGCATGGCGGACTGGTTCCGCGACGAGATCGCCGAGCCCCTCGGTGCCGACTTTCACATGAGTCTCCCCGCCTCCGAGGACGGCCGCATGGGGGAGCTGATCCCCCCGGAGGTGAATCTTGAGGCCCTCGAGATGAACGGCGTCCCCATCGAGCTCGACTCGCTGTGTGCCAAGACGCTGATGAGCTGCATGCTGGATGCCTCCGAGCCGCAGACCCGCGAATGGCGGGCAGCGGAGATCCCGGCTGCTGGTGGCATCGGAAACGCCCGCTCCATTGCGCGGATCCACTCAATGCTGGCCTGCGGCGGCGAGGTAGATGGCGTGCGGATCATGTCCGAGGCCGGAGCCCGTCGGGCCCTCGAGGAGCAGATCGACAACGTCGACGACGTGCTGTACATGCGCATGCGCCACGGATTGGGCTTTGCCCGCGACCTCGACGGATGGGTCACCAGCCCCAACCCGAACCACATGTTCTGGGGCGGCTGGGGCGGCTCGGTGGCGGTCGTCGACTTCGATGTCCGGGCGTCGGTCGCGTATGTGATGAACCGCATGGAGGGCACCATCACCGGCGACCCGCGAGGCAACCGCATCGTGGACTCCGCCTTCGCCAGCATCGCTGCCGCTGGCTGAGTTTCCCAAGACGGCACCAGCGCCGGTACGACACAAGGACACGCCATGCGATTCAGCATTTTCTACGAGCACCAACTGCCGCGCCCATGGGACGATGGGGCCGAGGCCCGCGTCGTGCACGAGGCGCTCGAGCAGGTGCAACTCGCCGACAAGCTCGGATTCAGCACCGTGTGGGAGGTGGAGCACCACTTCTTGGAGGAGTACTCGCACTCGTCTGCGCCGGAGGTCTTCCTGTCGGCGTGCGCTGCAACCACCCAGAACATTCATATCGGCCATGGGATCGTGCCGGTGCTGCCGGGTTACAACCACCCCGCCCGGGTGGCCGAGCGCATCGGGACGCTCGACATCATCTCGAATGGCCGCGTCGAGTTCGGCACCGGTGAGACGTCAAGCGACATGGAGCTGCTGGGTTTCGAGATCGAGCGAGCCGACAAGCGCTCGATGTGGGAAGAGGCGGTCCCCGAGATCGCCAAGATGATGTCCCAGGCGCCCTATGAGGGGCACACCGGCAAGTTCTTCTCGATGCCGGCCCGCAACGTGGTGCCCAAGCCCGTGCAGCGCCCGCACCCGCCGATCTGGGTGGCGTGCAGCCAGCGCGACACGATCCTGATGGCGGGCAGCAGAGGCATCGGGGCGCTCAGCTTCGCGTTCATCAGCCCCGAAGAAGCGCAGCAGTGGGTGGCCGATTACTACGCAGCGTTTGAGGCCTGCACTGACCCGGTGGGCCTGGCGCCGAATCCGAACATCGCGGTGACGACCGGCTTCATGTGCCACGAAGACGAGCAGACGGCACTGGACCGGGGCCTCGACGGCTTCCACTTCTTCGCCTACTCGCTGCTGCACTACTACCAATTCGGCACGCACACGCCGGGGCGCACCGACATCTGGACCGAGTTCGAGCAGAACCGCGCCGAGATGGGCTTCGAGAAGCTGAACGCCCAGGTCGACGAGGCGCGGGCCGACGACAACACTGGCATCGAGGAGGGCGGGCTGGACTCACTGCGGGGCTGCATCGGCACGCCCGACCAGATCCGCGACTTCGTGCGCGCCTACGAGGACGCCGGTGTCGACGAGCTGATCTTCGTCAGCCAGGCGGGTCGCAACCGTCACGAAGACATCTGCGAGTCGATGGAGCTGTTCGCCCGGGAAGTCATGCCTGAGTTCGCTGAGCGTGCTCCCCAGCGCGAGGCCGCGAAGCGTGAGCGCTACGCGGAGACGATCGAGCGGCTCCAGAACTTCCACAGCATCGACACCGAGCCGCGCTTGGAGCTGGCCGTCCCGGCCAACCCCAGCATCTAGCCCTCGGCGGCGTTGGTCCGCTGGAGGCGCTTGCGGGCTCGGCCGCGGGCGGTGGCGTCGAACACGGTCTTGCGAATGCGCACCGCGTTCGGGGTCACCTCAACGCACTCGTCATCAGCGATGAACTCCAGCGCTTGCTCGAGCGACAGGACTCGGGGCGGCGTCAGCCGGACGGTGTCGTCTGACGCGGCTGCCCGCACGTTGGTCTGCTTCTTCTTGCGGCAGATGTTGACGTCCATGTCTTCGGGCCGTGGGTTCTCGCCGATCACCATGCCCTCGTAGACCTCGTCGCCCGGAGCGACGAACAGCGATGCCCGCTCTTGGAGGGCGGCGATCGCGTACCCGGTGACGGCACCCGAGCGATCCGCGACGATCGAGCCCGAGTTGCGGGTGCGCACCTCGCCCAGCCACGGCGTGTAGCCCTCGAACACGCTGTTCATGAGTCCGTTGCCCCGCGTCTCGGTCAGGAACTCGGTGCGGAATCCGATGAGGCCGCGGGTTGCCACGACGTAGTCGAGCCGAACCCAGCCGGTGCCGTGATTCGACATGTTCAGCATGGTCGCCTTGCGCTCGCCGAGCATCTGGGTGACTGCGCCGACGAATTCTTCGGGCACGTCGATCGTGACGCGCTCGGTCGGCTCGCAGAGCTGGCCGTCGACGGTGCGGCTGATCACTTCGGGCTTGCCGATTGTCAGCTCGAATCCCTCGCGCCGCATGATCTCCACCAGCACCGCCAGCTGCAGCTCGCCCCGACCCTGGACCTGCCAGGTGTCGGGACGGTCGGCTTCGTGGACCCGGATCGAGACATTGCCGATGAGCTCGGCGTCGAGACGATTCTTGATGAGGCGAGCGGTGAGCTTGTCGCCTCCCCGACCTGACATCGGCGAGGTGTTGATGCCGATCGTGATCGACAGGCTCGGCTCGTCCACCCTGATGAGCGGCAGCGGAGCGGGACGTTCCAGATCGGTGAGCGTCTCCCCGATCGTGATGTCCGGTATGCCCGAGATAGCGATGATCTCGCCGGCGCTGGCCTCGTTGGCGTCGACGGGCTCGAGGCTCTCGGTCACGTAGAGCTCGTTGATCTTGGCGGCCGAGACGGTTCCGTCGGTTCGACACCACGACACGGTCTGGCCGCGCTTGATGGTGCCGTGCATCACACGGCACAGCGCAATGCGTCCCACGTACGGACTCGAGTCGAGATTGGTGACCCACGCCTGCAGCGGGTGCTCGGGATCGTGGCGGGGGGCTGGGACGGTGGCGAGCAGCGTGTCGAACATCGGGCGCAGATCGGTGGCGGGCACCTCGGGCTGCAACGAGGCCGTGCCGCGCCGAGCATCGGTGTAGACGATGGGGAAGTCGATCTGGTCGTCGGTGGCGTCGAGGTCCATGAACAGCTCGTAGACCTCGTCGACCACTTCGCTGACGCGGGAGTCGGGCCGGTCGATCTTGTTGACCACGAGCACGACGGGCAGCTGCAGTTCCAATGCCTTGCGCAGGACGAAGCGCGTCTGGGGCAGCGGACCCTCGCTGGAGTCGACCAGCAGCAAGACCCCGTCCACCATCGTGAGGGCGCGCTCAACCTCGCCGCCGAAGTCGGCGTGGCCGGGCGTGTCGAGGATGTTGATCTTGGTCTCTGTGCCAGCGTCGTCGACATACCGCACGGCGGTGTTCTTGGCCAGGATCGTGATGCCCTTCTCGCGTTCGAGATCCATGGAGTCCATGACCCGCTCCGCGACCGTCTCATTGGAGCGAAAGGCGCCCGACTGCCACAGCATGGCGTCGACCAAGGTGGTCTTGCCGTGATCGACGTGGGCGATGATCGCCACGTTGCGCAGGTCTGCGCGCGCAACAAGATGCTCGGTTGCAGACATGGCGAGCCTCACGGGAGAGGTGTTCCGGCGCAGGATCGGCGTGCGGACTCACCACCGGTGAGTGCAGCCGATGACTCCGGGCGCGGCGCAGGTTCTCAATGCACCCGAGGGACATGGTGGCTGCCGGGCGCGAGGACCCGACAGCGCTGAACTCTACGGGCGCAGCTGTGCTCAGCGGCCAACCGCTCAGCAGTCCGCCATGGCGCCGAGCGCTGCGCAGACTTCCGGCCGGCGGTGCGGCAGAGCGCTGATTCGCTCTGTCAGGTGTGACTTGAGCACCACCCGAAGGTTGTCGAACGAGGCCGCACAGGGGTCAGAGAGTCCATCGTCCTGGTCGAGTGCCACCTCAGTCGGGATGCCCCGAACGGTGCGTGTGACCGGGGCGACGACCAGCTTGTTGAGCACCCCGATCGCTTCGTTGCGGGTCACGATGAGAACCGGACGGCGTTCGTGCTCGCTTTCAGCCCACCAGATGTCGCACTGGGCGGGTGTCACCACGGTTCCTCGCCGATCATGGTCCGGGTGCTGCGGGCCGCCCACTCCAGCTCGTCGTCAGTTTCAGGTACTCGACGGTACGCCTCGACAATGGACTCGCCGATCTGGTGCCGTCGCTTTCGATCGAGCATTTCTTCGAGAGCGCGTCGAACTGCATCAGAGCGAGACTGCACATCGCCGCTCGCCACGAGTTCGTCAAGCTGGGCAAGCAGGCTGTCGTCAACCCGCGCCACCAATTGCGTCATGTATTGAGTATAACGATACGCAATACGTTATGCCTTGCGCGGTGAATGAGTCCTGAGTCTTCGACGCCCTCGCTGGAGTCGACCAGCAGCAGGTCGCCGTCCACCATCGTGAGGGCGCGCTCCACCTCGCCGCCGGCCGCACGAGCAGCATCCCCATTTTGCAGACTGAGGACGCCATTTTCTGTAGCCCCAAATCTCCGCAAACTGTAGGCCATAACGCCCATATTCGGTGTATTTACGAAGCCATATATGATGCATTACCAGACTTCTAAATGATGCATTTAGTATGCATCGTTTGATACATTCGCTTTCATGCAGGAGCGTGAGGGCGGCGTGCCGCCGGAGAGCTACGTCAGCCGCGTCGTGGATGCAGAGATCACCACGGCGCTGCGAGCGTTGCCTGCCGTTGTGCTTGAAGGCCCTCGCGCGTGCGGCAAGACCTCAACGGGACGCGAACACGCCCGCAGCGAGGTTCTCTTCGCCGGCAATGTCGGGGCCCGAACTGCCGCGGGCGTGGATCCGGCGAGACTCCTCGCTGGTCCCGAGCCGCGCCTGCTCGACGAGTGGCAGCTCGTACCCGAAATCTGGAATCACATGCGGGCCGCTGCCGACGACGGTCGGCGGCCTGGGCGCTTCATCCTGACCGGTTCCGCGATCCCAGCCGACGACATCACTCGCCATACTGGGGCTGGCCGCGTCAAGCGGGTTCGCATGCGTCCGATGTCGCTCTACGAGACGGGACTGTCGTCGGGAGAGGTCGGCCTCGGTGACCTCTTCGAGGCTTCCGTCCGGTATGTCGGACAGCCTGCCGTCGACGTGCCTGATCTCATTGAGGCGTCGTGCCGCGGCGGGTGGCCCGCAAGCGTCGGTCTCGATGTTAAGGCTGCGCAGGAGTACGCCGGCTCCTATCTCGACGAGGTGTGCCGTGCCGACGTTCCCCAACTCGGCGCGGCCCGCAGCCCAGTTCGCCTGCGTCGCCTGTTGCGATCGTTGGCGCGAAACGTCGCTACCGAGGCTTCTCAGCGCACGCTTGCGGCCGATGCCGGAGGCGAAATACCGCTCGACCCGCGGACCGTGGCGGCCTATCTCGACGCGCTTGCTTGTGTGTATGTCACCGAAGACCTCCCCGCATGGTCGACGGCGCTGCGATCAAGGGCGAGCCTGCGACAGACCCCGAAGCGCCACTTGGCCGATCCGTCTCTCGCCGTCGCCGCCCTGGGCGCCGGCCCAGCACAACTGCGTGGCGATCTCGAGACCTTCGGCCTGCTGTTCGAGTCTCTGGCGATCCGGGACCTGCGGGTCTACGCACAGGCTCTCGGCGGCGAGCTAGCACACTATCGAGACAGCAATGGCCTTGAGATCGATGCAATCGTTGAACGCCGTGACGGCTCGTGGCTGGCCATCGAGATCAAGCTCGGCGGCGAACCCGCAATAGAGCAAGCAGCCCGGACGCTGCTCAAGTTGCGAGACACGGTCGATCCGCAGTCCGCAGGCGCACCGAACGACCTCGTCGTCGTGACCGCCGTCGGATACGGCTACCGACGCAGCGACGGTGTCGTAGTAATCCCGCTCACTGCCCTCGGCCCCTGAGCGCTACGGGCCGTAAACGGCGGGAACTGCTAAATGACGCCGTCCCAGAGGCTGATCTCGTCGTCGGCGGGGCGGTTTGCCACCCGGCACTCGGTGTCGAGCAGCATGGTCGGGCGCGATTGGGTGGTCCAACGGGGCCAGTCCGGAAGCCCGGTGTGATTCGGATCGCCGTCAGTGACGAACCGAACCCACGCCTCATGGGTGTTGGCAACCAAGTCGAGCGGGGGGTCGTCGCCGACGAAGCCGCGTGCCATGTCGTTGTTGATCTGATCGAACATGAACGGCACCTCAAGGAAGTGGTGGGCGCCCCACTCCCCGTCGCCCTGCGGTGTGCGCCAGTCGAACCGGTACATCCACAGGTCCGGGTTGTGCGCAGCCTGCGCATCGGCAAGGCGGACGGCCGGGACGGTGAACATCCGGTCGGTCTCCACGGCCGCGGCGAGCTCGTGCGGCGCGGCCTCGGGCCGGTTTCCGCTGTACACCCCGAGGGCGGCATCGCCATCCCTGCCGACCATGCCGAATACGGCACCGATGCTGGCGCGTACGAGTTCCTCGTTGAACATCTCCTTGAGGTCGACCACGAAGATCTGCGCCTCTTCCATCGTGGAGCCGATCAACACCCGCACATCCGACGCTGCCCCCGCGGCGATGGCGTCGATCGGGCGCTGAGGCAGTTCTTCGGTGAAGTACGTCGGCTGGAAGGCCATCGCCGACGCTGCCGCTTCGCGGTACTTCTCCGGGTTGCGGGTAGCGCCGAGATCGTCGACGACGTCGATCTGTGCGGCCAGAAGGGCGTCATTGCTGACCGCGGCCAGAGCGTCGGAATCGCCGGGCTTCACACCGACCGCGTCGAGCACGTAGCCGCTGATGAGCGACGCCGTGTCGGCGCTGAGACCGTTGTGGGCAGCGCCGCTTTGGGGAATAGCTCCCTGGAACAGCCCCTTCGCCGCCGGCATTGCCATCAGCGTTCCGCAGCTCATGCCGCCCGCCGATTCGCCGGCGATCGTTACCTTCGATGGATCGCCGCCGAACGCTGCGATGTTCTCCTGGACCCACTGCAGAGCTGCGACCTGGTCGAGCATGCCGATGTTGCCCGAGGCGGGCAGGTGGCCGAAGTGGCTGGCGAGGTTCATGAACCCCTGGACGCCGAGCCGGTAGTTGATCGTTACGCACACCACGCCGTCACGGGCGAACGCCGCGCCGTTGTAGACGTCGTCGACGCCGCTGCCGGCGTAGAAAGCGCCGCCGTGGATCCACACCAGCACCGGCATGCCACCGGCGCCCGGGTCCGGCGTCCACACATTCAGCCGCAGGCAGTCATCGCCGGCGGGATTGGGCGGTGTGCCCAGCTCGCCGAAGATGCCGGGCATGGGCTGCTGCAGTGCCACAGGGCCGTAGGACGAGGCGTTTCTGACGCCATCCCAGCTGGCCGGGGCCACTGGGGGCCGCCACCGCAAGTCGCCCACTGGCGGCGCCGCATAGGGAATGCCCTTGTAGGCGTGAACGCCTTGGTCGTCGACGCCAGCCAGACGTCCTGAACTGATCGTCACTTCTGCAGCCATGCCTGCCCCTTCTCTGCGTGCAGGGCTGTCCCCGCACAGCTATTTCGATGATCCTCCACGCCAAGGCGGCGGCGAAGATCCCCCGAACTCGTGGCTCACACTATGCGCGCGCTCAATCGGCCTGCGCCGTGGCGGGCACCCGAACCGCTCCTCGGGCAATCAGCTCGTCCACGGCGTCAGGAGCGAATCCCAACACTTCGGTCAGAACCTCGACGGTGTGCTCGCCGAGCAGCGGTGCAGGGCGTCGCAGTCCGTTGGGTCCGTCCCTCAATCGCCATGGAATGCCGGGCACCACCCGGTCCCCGGTGAGCGGGTGGTGAGGCCGTTCGAGCATGCCGATGGCCTCGAAGTGGGCGTCGCCAGTCCACACCTCATGCGACGTCACCGATGGAAAGGCGTTCACGCCGGCGGCCTGCAGCTCCTCGGTGATCTGCCAGCGATCTCGTGTCTGGGTCCACGCTGAGATCGCTGCGTCGAGCTCGGCCTCGTTCTGCTTGCGATCAGCAGCGTTGGCAAATTCCGGCCGCTGGGCGAGCCCGGCGTCCACGACTGCGCACAGCGAATGCCACATGGGCTCGTCGGTGCACGCGATCGTGACCCATTGATCGTCGCCTCGGGCCCGGTAGCAGTTGTGAGGCGACCAGATCGGATCATGGTTGCCGATGGGTGCCGGCGATCGGCCGTCCGCGAGGTACTGCATCCAGCCTTCGCCGACCGTGGCGGCGACGGCTTCCGCCATGGCGACGTCGATCGTGGCGGCGATGCCGCTGCGGCGGCGAGCGGCGAGCGATGCCACCACCGCCCACGCGGCGGTGATCCCGGTGCACGGATCACCGATGGCCACGCCGGTCTCGAACGCCGGGCCGTCCTCGTATCCGTTGGAGGCATACAGGCCCGCGAACGCTCCGCCGGCAGGTCCGTACGCGACGTATTCCGCATTGGGGCCGGTGCTGCCATAGCCGGACAGCGTGGCGATCACGACGTCCGGATTTATCGCACGCAATTGCTCTACGCCGAATCCGAGCCGATCCATGACCCCGACGCCGAAATTGTCGACCACCACGTCGCTGACGGCGACGAGTCGTGCGACGACGTCTGCGGCATCGGCATGGGACAAGTCGATGCCAACGCTGCGCTTGTCGGAGTTGTAGAGCTGGAACAGACCGGAGGTGTCGTGCGACGGCGGGCTGTCAGGCGGACTCAGCGGCAGCCGCCGGAACATGCACAGATGATCGGGAGACTCGAGCTTGACGACGTCAGCCCCGAGGTGGGCCAAGATCTGGGTGCAGAACGGACCGGCCCAGATCCAAGTGAAATCGCAGACCCGCACCCCCTCCAGCGGGCGGCGCCCCGCAGCTGCCGCGGCGATGCTGTTGGTTCCCGCGGGGGATTCGGCACGGTCGGCGCCGACAGTTCTGTGCCGCCAGCTCTCGCCTTCGTGGGCACCTGCGTCGGGTGCCTCTGCAGCGAGATGCCACCACGGCTGATCGATCTGGAACCCCGGTCCCGGCAGCTTCAGCCCATCAGGCGTTGTGGCGAAGAAACCGCGCTCGGCGAAGTGCTCATCGGCTTCGAGCTGTGCCATCGTGTTCACCGGCGTCACAGCGATACGAGCGGCCTGAGCGTTGTGGTAGATGTCGTCGGCGCGTTGGTCAGCGAACCACTCCTCCAAGTACACGTTGATGACATCGGAGTTCTGGGTTCGATCAGGTCCGGTGGCGAACACTTCGAGTGATGCCCACTCGGGGGAGCCCATGAGCTCGACGAAGGACTCCCACTGGGACTGCTCGGGGCAGATGAGCTGAAGCAGCCCGTCAGTGCATTGGAAGATTCGCCACGGCACCACCGTGCGCGTGCCGAGCCGGGAAGCCTCCACGCCCAGGAACGAAACTGCGGCGGGAGCGACTTCGGTGAGCTTGGCGGACGCGGCGGCGGCCGCGAAATCGATGTGCTCGCCCTGGCCGCTCACGGCGGCTCGTTCGGTTGCCGCGAGGGCCGCGATCGCGGCGACTGTGGCCACGTTGATGTTGGCGTGATGGCCTGGCGCCTTCAGCGGCGGCAGGTCTGGATCGGTGGCACCCCCCGGGGACAGATTCCCCCAACTGGACCCGTGGATGACGTTGATCTCAGCGGCCTCGTAGTGCGCGTAGGGCCCGGTGAGTCCGAACGGGGTGATGGCCAGCACGACGAGCCGGCTGTTCTGCTGCGTCAGATCGGCCATGTCGCGGCGATCGTGGATCACCAGACCGGCGTCGCCGATCAGCTCATCGTTCAGTGACCAGACGGAGCGCTTGTTGGAGTTCAGCCAACGATGGACATCGTGGGGCCGCGATCGGACCACATCGCGCCCGTCCTCGACGCGAATGACATCGGCGCCCAGATCGGCGAAGAGCTTGGCTGCCCAGGCAACTCCCACGCTTCCGGAAAGCTCCAGCACTCGCACATGAGCCAGTCCGGCATTGGGGTGGGCGGGCGTGGACTGACCAGACGGCGCTGACGCTTCTGCCGCCATGGCCCACCCCCCGTGCTCGGCCAGATCGTGCTGTGTCGTGCACCCGGCGGGGTCGCTCGCTCTTCCGCCGTGAGCAGGCGGGCCCCGCCGGCATGCCGTGCAGGCGATGCTAAGCGCGAGGTCCCCGCGGCCGCTGCGCCAGCGCGTCATCCCTGACAATCAGGCCAGGGCGGCCCATTCAGCGGCGCGGAACTAGCGTGCGGGGGCTTATGGAGGGACGGGGCACGACCGGCGAGTGGCGCCGCGTGCTGCTCTATTTCGGCGGAATGATGGGGCCGCTCGGCACGTTCGTGATGCTGCCGATGATCCCCGAGCTGCGCTTGACGTTCTCGGTCACCACCGGCCAAATCGGCTGGGCTCTGTGGTGCTACCTGGTGCCGTTCGCAGGGCTCTTGCTGGTGTCGGGCACGATCGCCGACCGCTGGGGCCGCGCCCGGGTATTGCGCCCTGCCGTCGCGCTCTATGCAGTGGCGACCCTCGGATGCGCCATCGCGCCGACCTACGTGTGGTTTCTCGTCGCTCGCGTGGCGCAAGGTTCGATGAACGCTTTCATCACGCCGCTGCTGCTGGCGATGCTGACCGAAACAGCGCCCACGGGTCGCGTCGGGCGCGTCGTGGGTCGCTACGCGGCGTTCCAGGCCCTCGGTCAGCTGTCTGCGCCGATGCTGGGCGGGATCGGCGCAGACACCAACTGGCGCCTTCCGTACGTCGCGACGGCCGCCGTCGGCGCACTCATCGCACTGCTGTTGCCGAAGGCGTCGACTTCCGATGAGCCGGCCACCTCCAGCGCGCCCATCACGCCGCCACAGCTGCGCACGCTGATGCGCCGCTCGACGTTGCTTGTCGCCGCGACTGCGATGTTGGCCGCACTGGGCCCGGTCGGCGCAAGGATCCTGGTGGCGCTGAGCGGCCGGGACGTGATCGGGCTGACGGGTTCGCAGGTGGGGGTGTTGTTGTTTGCGGGGGGTGTCGCCGGCATGGCAGCGGCGCCGTTGTGGGGCATCGTGCTGGACCGCTTGGGGGGGCGGCGGGCAGCCACGATCGCCATCGTCACTTGCTCCGCACTGGTGGCCCTGCTGCCCGTAGCACAGTCGACGTGGCTGCTTGCATGTGTCTGGTTCGTCGCAGGCGCAGCCACTCAGGCCACCGTGGTCAGCTTCCAGTCGCTCGCTTCGATTGCAGCGCCCGACAACCGGGCGGGCGCGCTCTCATTCACGCTGTCGCTTCGGTTCAGCGGTCACGCCATCGGTTCGATTGTGTGGCTTCCGGTGTTCGCGGTCAGCCCGACGGCGGCGTACCTCGCCTCCGCCGCGGTTGGCGGTCTCGCTGTCGTGGCCGTTCTGGCCAGCCGGCTGGACACCAACGGCCCGGTCTGAATCGGTCGCCTCGGCCGATTCAGACCGCGAGCTGTTACGCGTGCTGCAGGTGTTGCCACACGCGCTCGGGCGTGCAGGGGAGCTCGACATGCCGGATGCCGAGGTGCGACAGCGCATCAACCACCGCGTTGTGCACTGCCGGCGTCGCGCCGATCGTGCCTGACTCGCCGATGCCCTTGGCGCCCAGCGGGTTGCGATCGGTCGGCGTCTCCAGCGGGATCCGTTCGAAGCTCGGCAGTTCTGCCGCTGATGCGATGGCGTAGTCCATGAAGTTGCCGGTCAGCGGGTTGCCGTCGTCGTCGTAGACGAACACTTCGCCGAGTGCGTGGGTGATGCCGGAGGCCACGCCGCCATGCACCTGTCCTTCGACGATCATCGGATTCACGATCACACCGGCGTCGTCGCACGTCACATGGCGCAGCGGGGTGACCTGACCGGTGTCGCGGTCCACCTCCACGACCGAGAGCTGCACGCCGAAGGGGAAAGTGGCCGCCGGCGGCTGAAAATCACACTCGGCTTGCAACTCGCGACCGTCGGACTCGTTGGCGTGGGCCGCAACCTGGGCCCAGTCGAGTGACCGGGCGGGCGTGCCGACCACCGCGAACGTGCCGGCGTCGACGTCCAGCACGATGTCAGCCGGATCGGCCTCGAGCATCGCTGCGGCGGCTTGCTTGGCCTGTTCGACCACTGCTTCGGCTGCTTCGAACACCGCGGCCCCGCCGGTCTGAAGCGAGCGGGAGCCGCCGGTGCCGCCGCCGCGGGGGATCTCGTCGGTGTCCCCGTGGCGCACCTCGATCATGTCGAATGCGATGCCGGTGAGGTCGGCAGCAATCTGGGCGAACGCGGTGTGATGGCCCTGCCCATGGTTCGATGAGCCGGTGAGCACCAGGGCCGATCCGTCGTGCCGGACCTCGATGGCGCCGAACTCCGGTGCGCCCATCGGGTTCGAGATCTCCACGTAAGCGCTCCAGCCCAATCCGAGCAGCTTCGACGAGCCATCTGAGCGGCGTCGCTCCTGCTCTGCCCGCAGGTTCCGATAATCCGCAGCTTCCATCACGGCGTCGAGGGCCTTGGCGTACTCGCCGGAGTCCATGTCGGCGCCGGTGGGGGTCTTGAACGGGAACGCCTCAGGCGGGATGAAGTTGCGGCGCCGCAGCTCGCCGGGGTCCATCCCTATCTCGGCCGCGAACAGGTCCATCATGCGCTCGATCGCCAACGCGGCCTCCGGTCGGCCTGCTCCCCGGTACGCGCCCACCGGCGCAGTGTTCGTGGTGACCGAATTGGTGGACACGGCCACGTTCGCAATGTCGTACACGCCCGTTGCCATGGTGCGCACGAACATGGGCAGCAGCGACCCGATCATCGGGTAGGCGCCGGCGTCCTGCAGTGCGTCCACCTCGTAGGCCGTCACATTGCCGTCACGGGTGCCCCCGAGCCGCGCCGAGTACGAGATCGCCCGGGCATGGGTGAATCCGGTCATGGATTCCGAGCGAGTCTCCGTCCAGCGCACGGGGCGTTCGAGGCGGCAGGTGAGACGCGCCACCACGAAGTCTTCGACATATTGGGCGTTCTTGGCACCGAAGCCCCCGCCGACATCGGGCGTGATGACATGGACCTGGCTGGGCTCCAGCCCGCAGAATGCGGACAGGGTGTCCCGGGTCTGGTGCGGGAACTGGGTGCATGCCCAATAGGTGAGCCGCTGCGTGCCCGGGTCCCAGGAGGCAAGCGCAGCGCGAGGCTCGATGGGGGCTGCGGTCATCCGGGGGTTGGCGAACGCCAGCTCGACGGTGGCCTCGCAGCCGGCGAAGGGGTCCTGCCCGTCCTGGGGGCCCGGCGGGATGACGAACACCGTGTTGGTTTCGGCCTCGGGGAACATCAGCCGGTCGTTGCGTGCGGACTCTGCAGTGTCCAGCAGGGGATCGAGCGGCGCGTAGTCGGCGTACACCAGCTCGGCCGCATCGATCGCCTTGGTCTGCGACTCGGCGACGACCACGGCGTAGGGATCGCCCACGTATCGCACCCGGTCTGCCGCCAGCGGCGAGCGCAGCATCTGCTGGTTGAGCATGGGCATGCGGGGCGGATCGGCGCTGAGCTCGAGATCGGCCGCTGTGAACACGCCCACGACGCCCGGCATGTCTTGCGCCTCGTCGACGTGGATGGCCGTGATGTCTGCGTGGGCCATCGTCGATCGGACGAACACGGCAACCAGTGCCCCCTCGCATTCGACGTCATCGACGTAGGTGCCGCCGACGGTGAGGAGTTCGGGGTCTTCCTTGCGTTCCACGCGGGTGCCGAGCATGCTCATGAGCAGGGAGATCCTCCGATTGCAGCGTCGCCTGACAATCAGGCGACGTAACGGAACCGAGCCGAGGCTCCAGTTCGCGACGGCCGGAGAGTACTCAGCGCTGACGCGCTTCAGCCGACGCCGACTGCGGTGCGCTGGGTCGCGAACGACACGCCGTCGTAGTCGTGATCGGCGATCTCGTCGATGCGGCGCTTGTACTTCGGAGCGCCGCCGTTGTACACGAGGTAGCGGATCGTGCCCTTCTCGTGCCCGTCGACGTTCGAGTTATAGCCCGTGAACCAGCCCTGCGCCTTGCGCATCAGCATCATGGAGTACATCTCGATGACGTGGTTGGTCCATTCCCGCTCGGCGTCTTGGTCGGCCTCGAAGCGGGTGTAGCCGTTCTCCCAGACGTAGTCGAGCATGCCGGTCACCCAGTCGACGCCGATCTCGATGCCGCGCGGGTAATTGGTGGAAGCTGAGCCGCTCTGCGGCCCGGCGATGGTCATCAGATTCGGGAAGCCATTCACCATGAGGCCGATGTAGGTGACCGGCCCGTCGGACCACTTGTCGCGCAACTTCACGCCGCCCGAGCCCCGGAAGTCGATCCGGTCGAAGCTGCCGGTGATGGCGTCGAAGCCGGTGGCGTACACGATGAGATCGAACTCGTGGTGCTGGGTGGTGGTCTCGATGCCGGTCGGGGTAATGCGGGTGATCGGTGTCTCTTTGATGTCCACCAGGTTCACGTTGGGCTTGTTGTAGGTCTCGTAGTAGCGCGTCTCGAGCGGGACCCGCTGCACGCCGAAGCCATGGTCTTTGGGGATGAGCTTTTCCGCGATGACCGGGTCGTCGACCCGCTCGCGGATCTTGTCGCCGATGAAGGCCGACAGCTCAGCGTTGGCCTCCTCGTCGAAGAAGATCTCGCGGAAGTTGGCCATCCAGATGCCGAAGCCCGGTTCCCCGTACAGCTTCTCCCACATCGCCCGTCGCTCTTCGGGTGTCACGTTCCAGAAGCCGCGGCGGTCGGGCTCGTGCTCGAACCCGCCGGGAGTACGTGCGCACTTGTCGAAGATCTCGTCGTAGCGGGCGCGGATGCCGTCCATCTCCTGGTCGGAGATCTCGCTGTTGTGCAGCGGGGCGCACCAGTTGGGCCGCCGCTGGAACACCGTGAGGTGCTCGGCTTGCTCGCCGATGGCGGCAATGGCCTGCACGCCTGTCGCGCCGGTGCCAATGACCGCAACCCGCTTGCCCTCGATCTCGACTGGTTCGGCGGGCCAGTGATAGGTGTGGAACGACGGGCCCTCGAATACGTCGGTGCCGGCGGCGTTGACCCCCTCGATGCGGGGATAGGTGGGCGCCGACAGCAGGCCGAGGGCGGTGAGCAGGAAGCGGCAGCTCAGGTCACGCCCGTCGGCGAGGTGCAGGCGCCAGATGCCGGCGTCGTCGTCGAAGTGCGCAGTCTCGACAGTGCAGTTGAACTGCATGTACTGGCGCAGGTCGAACTTGTCGGCGACGTGGTTCAGGTAGCGCAGGTTCTCGGGTTGGCCCGAGAAGCGTTCCTTCCAGTGCCACTCGTCGAGCAGCTCGTCGGAGAACGAGTAGCCGTAGGTGTAGCTCTCCGAGTCGAACCGGCAGCCGGGGTAGCGGTTCCAGAACCAGGTACCGCCGAGGTCGCTGCCCATCTCGAGCACGGTCGCGTGGACGCCGCGCTCGGCCAGCCGGTACATCTGGTAGATGCCGGCCACGCCGGCGCCGATGATGATGACCTCGTACTCGGGCTCGCCTGCGGCGCTGCCGTTCGAGGTTCCGTTGGTCGCTGCTGCTGGCATGTTTCATTTCCCCTGCTGCAATCGTTGCACGCGTCACCGAGTTGGACGGCGTGGACTCGGCGAATGCGTTGCCGCCCCGCCCGAGCGCGTTCGATTGATCTGCATTCCAACAATAGTCGAACGCGCGTTAGGAAATCTCCAAGGGGTGTATCGCTCGTCGGTCGGCCTCGCCGGCCCGGCTCTAGTCTCCGGGAATGCCTCTACCCCTGCGATTCGGTGTCGTCCACGATCTGCGCAGCCCTCCCGGCAGCGAGGTGCCGCTGGCCGAGATGTACGCCCAGGCGCTCGATCAGCTCGAGATGGCCGACGAGCTGGGCTTCGATCTCGGATGGTTCACCGAGCACCACTTCCTCGACGACGGCCACCTGCCGAATTTCGTGCCGATAGCTGGAGCGGTGGCGGCGCGCACGTCCCGCATCCGCCTGTCGACCGACATCTTGCTGGCGCCGTTCGCCCATCCGATCCGGCTGGCCGAGGACTTGGCGATCCTCGACAACATCTCGAACGGGCGCATCGAGCTGGGCATCGGCATGGGCTACGCGGCTCACGAGTTCCGGGGCTTCGGCATCCCGCAGTCGCGCCGGGTGTCGCTGACCGAGGAGTTGGTGCAGATCCTTCGCCTGGCGTGGAAGGGAGAACCGTTCAGCTTCCACGGCAAGCGTCACCACTTCGACGACCTGCTGGTGACGCCTGCGCCGGTGCAGCCCGGGGGTCCGCCGCTGTGGATCGCAGGCATGAGCGCGAATGCGGCGGTGCGGGCTGCTCGCTTCGACACGCATCTGCTGCCCCAGGGCGCACCCGAGGTGGTGATGGATCCGTGGAAGGACGAGCTGCGAGCGACGGGCCGCGACCCCGACGACTACCGGGTGGGCATCATCCGCTCGGTGTTCGTCACCGACGACGCCGAGCGGGAGTGGAATCCCATCAAGGCGGCAGAGCGTTACCGGCTCGGCGTGTATGCCAAGTTCTTCGCCGAGACGCCTGACGAGTTCACCGCCTTCGACGCCGACAAGGGCGCGATTCCCCAGAACTGGATCGTCGGCGACGAGGACCACTGCGTCGCCGAGCTGGTCGACTTCATCACGCGCTACGGCTTCACCGACGTGTGCACGTGGGGTGCCTCGCCGGGTATGGCGCCGTCGCTGTTCAACGCATCGCTTGAACGGCTGGCCCGCAACGTCATCCCGCGGGTGCGCGAAGCCGTCGAGGGCGGCGGCCACTGAGCAGCCAGCCGGTAGGGGAGTGGCGGATGGTGAGGCGTAGCCGGCCAGCTGTACTGCGGCCGTTCCGTCGCTGAGATCAGCGGCTGGCGCGCTCGACGAGCCAGCTGAAGCAGGGGTCGCTCAGCGCTTCGGTCATCAGTTCGGGATGCCACTGCACGGCGAGAATCGGCAGCTCGGTGTGCTCGATGCCTTCGATGATCCCGTCGGTGGAGTGGGCTGTGGCGATGTAGCCGTCGCCGAGCTGATCTACCGCTTGGTGATGCAATGAGTTCACTGCCACCTCGGGGCCGTACATCTCGCGCAGCTGGCTGCCTTCGGTCGTGGTGACGGTGTGGGGCGTGGCATCGGGCGGCCCGTCGGTTGCCGCGTGTTCGGGCAGGTGCTGGTGCAGTGTCCCGCCGGCAGCGATGTTGATGAGCTGGGGGCCACGGCAGATGCCCAGCACCGGCAAGCCGCTGTCGACGGCGGCGTCGAGCAGTGCGATCTCGAATGCATCGCGCAGCGGCACCTTGCTGGCTGGACTGCTGTTATCGCTGTGATCGTTGTCGAACCCGGCAGCGCGCTCGGCGAACGGGTCGACGCCCTCGTACACCTGCTCGCGCAGGCGGTCGGCGTACAGGCACGCCGCCACGTCCTCGCCGCCTGTGAGCAGCACAGCATCGAGGTGCGGCACCACGTCGGGCGGGTCGGCATCGAGCGGCACATGGAGCGCGATGGCCCCCGCAGCATGAACCGCCTGGGCGTAGTGAGCGATGTACAGATCGACTTCGACGTCGACGAACACGGGCGGAAAGCCTCGGATGCGGGCGCCGGCGCGGCGCCGTCCCGACAATCCAATCAGCGGCTTGGGCACCGGGCCACCCTAGATGGGAGGTCTCAAACCGCCTCCGCGACCTCGCTCGACGCTGCGCGCCGGTACGGTCGGGCCCGTGGTGGCGCTGTGCCCGAATCGCCTCTTCGTGCTGGGCAGTGACGGAGCTCGGGAGGCGCTCGCACATGCCTGCTGAGCCTGATGACCCCGTGGTGCTGGTGCCGCTGGAGCCGACTGACGGCGGATCTGCGAGGGTCGAATCTCGGCGGGGCGCCGACAGGCCTCGAAAGCGCTGGTGGCTCGCGGCAGCTGTTGCAGTCGTTCTGCTCGTGGCCGCTGTCGGGGTCAGCTCGCAACTTGGCTCAGAAACTCCCGATGACAGCGCCGAGGTGGCTGAGGATGGGTCAGACCCGAACGCGGGCGATTCGCCACCCGAGCAAACCGAGGTAACGGAGGCGCCGCCAGCGGATTCAGCGCCGACGCAACAGACCGACCCAGACCCCGCAGGCGACGAATCGACCGATGACGAAGACGATCAGAGCGCAGAGTTGTCGCAGGCCTTCGGCGAGCCGGAGCACCCGGTCTCAGGCGTGGAGCCGTACATCCCGCGCCGGGTACGGCTCGACGATCCCGGCCCGCCTGCGGACGTCTGCAGGGGGGTGCTCCCCGCACTGCGGATTCAACTCCCCCTTCGCTTCGCCAGCACTAAGCCCGAAGGCGTCGATCAGTTGTCGTGGTCTCCGGACTGCAGGCGCATCGTCTTCCGGGTTGGGAGCACCCTGTGGGTCGCGGACGGCGACGGCACCGGTGACATGCCCTTCCTCACCGCTCAGCACGGGCTGAGCTCGCCTTCGTGGTCGCCCGACGGCGAGCAGATTGCGTTCTCCCAGGGAGCGATCGTCGACGGGGAACGGGCGAGCCATATCTACGTCGTCCAGCCTGATGCCCTGGGCCTGAGACAGGTCACCGACGGTGTGGTGCTCGATCGGGACCCTGCGTGGTCGCCCGACGGAACCCGCATCGCGTTCTCGCGCCGCGCACGAGTGCCGCAGGTCACCGGCACAAGCGACACGGCCGACACAGATGACACAGGTGGCACGGGCGACGCAGTCGGGTTCGACCAGCACCTTGTGGTGGTCGAGTTGGCAACCGGCACAGAGCAGGTGCTGACTGCGGGAGGCGAGCACGATTCGGGGCCGTCGTGGTCGCCCGACGGCGGAGCCATCGCCTATCGGGTCGGCGGCGAGTTGAGAGATGTGCGGCTCGACGCTCTCTCCCATTCCACGCTGCTGGTGGGAGTTGTCGGTGGCCGCGGCTCGTGGTCTCCCGATGGCTCGCGTGTCGCGGCGTGGCGTGACTGGTGGGGAGGCAGGGCGACAATCGTGGTGCTCGACCGGCTGGGGCTGTACCCCGGGGATCAGCATGAGATTGCGCTCGAGGGGCCCGAGCGAGCTTCGCCGAGCATGGCGCCGACGCTGCAGTGGAGCGCTGACGGCCGGCGCCTGTTCTTTCACGGATTCGATTCGCCGGAACGCCACTGGGCGTACTCGATCGCGGTGCCGCGGCCAGCCCGCTCGGCGGAGTACTGGGCGATGCTGGATGTTGTCGAAACAGCCGTGCGCGAGGCCGGGTACGACACGGTCTCCAGTCAGCATTCGGTTGCTGTCGAGGCCGAGTTCTCGATCCGGGGTCGATCCGCTCAGGGAGTGATCGAGGTCTGGATCGCATTTGAGCGCAGCGAGCCGCGTCGTTTCTTCGACGCAATCGAAAACCCGCATTCGGAATTGCCAGGCATCAGCCGCAGTCCCCAGCGGATCGGCGTGTGGTTCGAATGCGAGGGGGTGTACGGCGAGGTGCTGGCGCCTGCGCAAGCCGCCGCCGACGCCCTCGCGACAGCCCTGATGCCAGCCGCCTGTGCCACGCGCTAGTGGCAGCATTGCCGACAGCAGCTCTTGCAGGCATTCGTTCCTCATGATCTGTGAGCGGCGCATGTGAAACGGTGTACGATGTGGTGTATGCAGCGCACGAACGTGTACCTGACGGCGGAACAGGCTGAGTATCTCGATGCTCGTGCCGCCGTTGACGGCACGACTCGCAGCGCTGTTCTGCGAGGCATCATCGACGATGCTGCTGCCCAGCCGGTCGTGCTTGACGCCGAGATCCGCCGAGCCCTGTCGGAGCTCGCCGACGGCTACACCGCGGTGTCGCGGCGCTTGTTTGACGGAGATCCGCAGCTCGGCATCGACCCGGTCGAGACCGAGCCCAGTTAGGCCCGGCGCCGGATCTCATCGGGTATGCCGGTAGTCGACGATCATCTCGCGTTGTCGATCCTCTCAGGACGGCAGGTTCGACGTTGGCCCGACGGGGCTCCGTGGATTCCGTGGGGATTCCACTTCCGGCTGGTGCGGGCCGTTGTGGACATGCGCTTGCAGGGACGCTTGAGCAGCGGGGTCGACGAGCGGGTGCTGCGTCTTGTCGTGGCACCCCCTGTGGACATGCTGCGTGTGATCGACCCGCGCCATCTCACCGCCACCGCCGCTCGCCTGATGACCCTGCATCCGCTGAGCCTCGTGGGTGCAGAACTGCTGTCGGCAGGCGTCGTGCTCGGCACGCCGGTGCATGTGGCGCACGGCAACGTAGGTCGCTCGTGGCCCGAGGTCGCCGAAGCCGAAGGTGTCGATCTGCGCATCGAACCCGCCAACCCGACCGTCTGACGGCCTTGCCCGCCCAGCCGTTGGATGGCGGCGTCCAAGTGGATGATGCAATCAGCCCTGATCCCGGTCTGTCTCAGTACGTGTGGTTGCCGGTGTGTCCGACGCGTCGTCGACAGGGTTTGCGGCTGCGGGTACCGATATGGCCGCAGCGGGGCGCTTTGTTCGATGCGGGCGGTTTGCTTGGGACCCGAACAGCAGCATCAACGATGGCATCGGTTGGCGAGTCGGAACCAGTTGTTGGTTCTGGCCGTTTATGGCTGCTAGCGAGTGCATGCAATTGCTCGGAGATACCAGTGTGGCCGTCTAGATGCAGTCTCCACGCTTCCGCGACAAGGGTGTCGCGGTTGTCAGCGATGTTCACGAGGTCCGGTGCTTCGAATATTCGTACGCCGCTCTCTTCGTCATAGTTCTCCGCGAGCAAGCCCGTGCTTGTGAGTCGATCCAGGGCACGGGCCGCTGTGCGCTTGTGCAGTCCGGAGCGTTCGACGACGAACGGCAGCGTCGCTGATGGCGCGGTTCGCATGATGTTCAAGATCTCAGTTGCCGAAGACCGTTGTTTCGACGGAACTTCATTGCACTTGTTTTCCCATTCGGCAACGCACTTGGCCGCCGCCGCTGCGTAGTCGCAGGCTACGACAACAGCGTTTGCTGTGAACTCGACTGAGGATGCCATTGACGCGGAACGGTCATCGTTGGAGCGGTCGCCGATGAACAGGCGGCTCTCTTGCAGGCTGTCGTAATAGTCCTGTCTGCGAGCTTCTATCGCTGCTGACAGCGGCACAGGGGCTTGCAGGTGCCCATCTCGTCGCAGGACAAGATTCGTGAGTGCCCGACCGATTCTTCCGTTCCCGTCAGTGAACGGGTGAATTGTCTCGAACTGCGCATGAACCACAGCCGCTTTCACGATTCCAGGTGTCCAGACGGTGCGGTCCGAGATGTACCCGGCTAGGTCCTGCATCAGCGCAGGCACCTCGGTGTGCGGCGGGGGAACGAAGTGAGCGTTCACCGGTGTTCGTTGCCGGCTGCCGATCCACACCTGTTCGCTGCGCAGTCGCCCTGCGTCGAATTGATCTGGTGTGTCGGTGAACAGCACTCGATGCAGCCGCTCGATGTCGCTGACCGTCACTGCGGGATCATCACGCGATGCGAGTTTCACGGCCTCGGTGTTCATTTGCACGCTTCCGAGGGTCAATCGGTCGTTGCGGTCGGTCTCGGCTCGCCGCAGTCCTCTCAGCGACTCGAGAAGGCTCAGCGAACGAATGGTGGTCCTGATGTTCTCGACGCTGCTGGTCGCGAGGCCTTCAGCTCTGGTGAGAATGAGCCGAAGCGTCTGCGAGCTGCGAACATCAAGCCGGTTCGCGTCCGCGATGCGGCCCTCGGCCACCCTCACCAGCGAACGCACATCTGACTCCACCGACGGCACCCAGCCGTTCAGGGCGCACGGCACATACGCCTTGTACGGAGACGAGACTTGGCCAGTGCCGACCCAGCGGACATAGTCGAGGTCAAGGTATCGGCCCATGTCTGTCCCCAATGCTTACAACGGCGACACTAACGGTATCAAACTGTCACAAGTTTCTGTTCGTGAGACAGATCGTTCTTGTGCTGACGCCATCGGCTACGCCTACACCCGGCCAGACGGCGTCTCGGTCGTGCCGATCACTGCACTCGGTCCCTGACCAGCGGCCCAAGGCCAGGCCCCCGAATCGAATGCTGTCCCCGTGTGTGGAGAGGGCTCGACGAATCGCCGCATGTACTGCTCGTGTCACAGGGCACCGGTATGGTCGCTCGGGTGAGCAATCCGGCTCAGATTGGCAGTGGTTCTGCCGAAGGCAGCGAGTTGTTCATTGTGGACAACTCGGTATCGGGCTGGACGGGGTTGGAGTACCTGCGGCAGTGGTGCGAGATCTCGCGTAGCTTCGACATTGCCACCGGATTCTTCGAGATCGGCTCGCTGCTGGAACTCGACGGGCACTGGCAGCAACTCGACAAGATCCGCATTCTCATGGGCGAGGAGGTGTCGCTGCGAACCAAGCAGGCGTTCACGCGAGCGCTCGCCGAGCGCATGGACCGCCTGGACGGCAGCTTGGAGGGCGAGAAGGACCGGAACCCGTTCCTGACCGGCGTCGGCGGCGTCGTCGAGGCGTTGAAGAGCGGCCAGATCGAGTGCCGCGTGTTTCGTAAGTCGAAGTTCCACGCCAAGGCGTACATCACCCATTCCAAGCTCGAAGTGGTGGGTGCCCGGGCATTGGTCGGCTCCAGCAACTTCACCCGCCCAGGACTCACCCAGAACACCGAGCTGAACATCCAGGTGCAGGTAGGTGCCGAAGTCGCGCAGCTGCAGGACTGGTTCGACGAGCACTGGGCCGCAGCCGAGCCGGTCACCGACGAGGTGCTGCAAACGATCACCCGCCACACGGCCGAGCTGTCGCCGTTCATCGTCTACGCCAAGGCGCTGCACGAGTTCTTCCGCGGCCAGGAGCTTGCCGCTGCCGAGTGGGACCGCAACGAGTCCAAGGTGTTCGACCAGCTCGATCAGTACCAGCGCGAGGCGTACTGGACGCTTATGAAGATCGCGCGACGCTACGGGGGAGCGTTCTTGTGTGATGGCGTCGGCTTGGGCAAGACCTTCGTCGGGCTCATGCTCATCGAGCGCTTGGTGCTGCACGAGAGCAAGCGAGTGGTGCTGTTCGCCCCCAAGGCGGCGGTGGAAGGCGTGTGGCAGCCGCATATTGATGCGTTGCTCGATCACATCGGAGGCGTCGGGGGAAGTGCCGATTTCTCGAACCTGTCGGTGTTCAGCCACACCGACCTCAGCCGCGGCGGCGTGTACCCGGCGCGTTTCGAGCGCATGGCTGCCTTGGCCGACGCTGTCGTCATCGACGAAGCGCACCATTTCCGCAACCGGGGCCGGCTCGGCATCTACGAGGGTCCTGATGGTGCCGACACCAGGTCGCGCTATTGGCGCATGTTCGACCTCATCCACGGCGTGGCCGACCCGAAGACCGGAGCGCGCACCGCCCCGGCGAGGCCGAAGCAGGTGTTCATGCTGACGGCCACGCCGATCAACAACCGCATCACCGACTTGCGGCACATGATCGAGCTGTTCAGTGGCGGCGATGACGGGTACTTCGCCCGCACGCTCGGCGTCAACAACCTGACGACGCACTTCCGCAACATGGAGCGGGAGCTGGACGGACGGCTCAGCGACGCCGATCTGGACCATCCGGCGCTGTTCGACATGGCAACCGAAGGCATCGGCGAGGCCGGCGCAGGACCGGTGGCCCGCGAACTCGTCGTGCAGCGCAGCCGCACCTATGCGCGCCGCAGTCAGCAGGCGCTCGGCGCAAGCGAGGCCATGTTCCCCCAGCGCCAGCCGCCGCAGGTCGCCGCGTACTCCATCCGCAAGTCGTACGGCGATGTGCTGGACCTGTTCGAGGAGTCATTCAAGCGAGACAATCCCCTGTTCACACTCGCGATCTACTACCCGCTCTACTTCTACATCGGCGACCGCACCGACATCGATCCGCTGGAGGAGAACCGCCAGAGGCAGGTGGTGGGGCTGATCCGCTCGATGTTCCTCAAGCGCTTCGAGAGCAGCGTTTACGCGTTCACCAAATCATTGGACCTGTTGATGCGCAAGCTGCTCGCCTTCGCCGACAAGAACGTCGCGACGGCGCGCGAACGTCAGCAGCTCGGCGAGTGGAAACGTGTCAACGCTGACATCATCGGGTTTCGCCCCGAGCAGCAGCTCGGCTTCGGGCTCGACCCCGAGGCCGACGACGAAGCCGACAGCGACGATGTGGTGCCTCCCGAGTTGGCCGAGGCCGCAGACCTGCTCGATCGAAGCGAGTACGACGTGCCGGCGATCTTGGCCGAGGTGCGCCGCGACTTGGACCGTATCGCTGGGTTCTTGTCGCGCACGAGAGAGTTCCAGCCTGCCGACGATGACAAGCTGCACCGCTTGATCGATCTGCTGACGAGCAAGGAGATGCGCGGTCGGCACCAGCCGGCCTGGAAGACGACGCCGCAGGACAATCTGCTGCGCAACGAGCCGCAAGGCCGCAAGGTGCTGGTCTTCACCGAGTTCGCAGACACGGCACGATATGTGGCCAAGCACCTCCGCGAAGCGGGTATCTCCGGTGTCGAACAGCTCGACGGCGGCTCGTCACGCAGCCGGGCCGACGTGATCCGGCGATTCTCCCCGTACTACAACGGCGCATCGCCATCGGAGCTGTCGCCGGGCAGCGAGATCGCGGTGCTGGTGTCCACCGACGTGCTGTCGGAGGGACTGAACTTGCAGGACGCCATGCTGCTGGTGAACTACGACATCCACTGGAACCCGGTACGGCTGATGCAGCGCATCGGCCGTGTGGATCGCCGCATGAATCCTGAGATCGAAGACCGGATCGCGGCCGACGACCCGGCGGAGGCGGCGGAGCGGGGCGTGGTGCGGTATTGGAATTTTCTGCCGCCTGACGATCTCGACCGGATCCTGCAGCTCTACGGACGGGTCAGCGGCAAGACACTCTTGATCTCGCGCACGCTGGGAATCGAGGGCCGAAAGCTGCTGACGCCTGAAGACGATTTCGAGGCGCTCAAGGAGTTCAATGCCGGCTACGAGGGCGAGATCACACCCGTCGAGCAGTTGCATCTGGAGTATCAGGAGCTGCTGCGTGAGCACCCCGACTTGGCCGACCGGCTCAGCGCACTGCCCGGCGGCGCATTCTCGGGCCGCGAACGGGCCGATGGCGGTGTGCGCGGGGTGTTCTTGTGCGTCACGCTGCCAGCGCTCGACACCGAGTCGGCCGGCGGCGAGTTCACGCTGGAGGCGGGCCCGACACGCTGGTACCTGTGGAGTGCCGACACCGACCGGATCGTCGAAGCAGGTGACGACGTCGGTGATGTCGCTGCCTGTATTCGCTCGACGCCGCAGACGCCTCGGCGCACCCGCTTCGAGCTGGAGAAACTGGTCGCCGTCCGCAAGCGCGTCATGGATCACATCGCCAACAGCTACGAACGGGCGGCGCAGGTGCCCGCAGGTGCCCCGAGGCCCCGCTTGGACTGCTGGATGGAGTTGAACTGATGGCTGATCCACGGCCGACCTTGAGCGGTTCGGTGCTTCGGCGCATTCGCACTCAGACCGACCTATTTGAGTATTTGGCTGACGAGCTCGGATGGCCGCTCGATGTCACCGACATGGACGAAGAACGCCTGACCTGGGAGTGGCTACCCGATGAGGTCGGCATCGATCCAGATCAGATGTCGAGCCTGCGACGGCTGCGCCAGCTGCGACCACTGAGCGTCGACCAGCCGTGGGGCATCTTCTTTGTCGAGTTTGATCGCGAGCGGCTGCCCGTCACTCAATTCCGGCGGGTGGCCCAAGCGTTCGCCCGCCGGCGAAGCCAACGGGCGCCGGGCGACAACCGACCTCGTTGGGACGCCGAGAATCTGCTGTTCGTGGTGACCACCGGAGGTGACCAGACGGTGCAGCTGCACCTGCTGGCGCTGTGGAACCGCGATGGGCGTGCAGACGAGATCCGCTCTTTGGCGTGGCGGCCTCGCCAAGGCAGCGACCGTCACCTGGCGCGGCTGCATCACGAACTGCTACCCCGCCTGGAATGGCCTGCCGACAATCGGGCAAGCGCTGAAACATGGACGGCGCAATGGCGTGAAGCATTCAAGCTGCCGCTCGGCGCCGCCATCTCGACTGCTTCGCTACTGGCTGAGCAGATGGCTGCCTGCGCTGGTGACCTCCGCGACCAGATCGGTGAAGCGTTGGCTGCCGAGGCGGGATCGGGTCCGTTCACGGCCATGCTTGGCACGGTTCGCTCGCAGCTGATCGCCGATGTGGACGAGGCCCGTTTCGCCGACATGTGCGCGCAAACCCTCGTCTACGGATTGCTGTCGAGCCGGGTCACCTCGCCGGAGGACTTCGGCACCTCGCCCGTGTACTCCTCGGTGCCGCTGTCCAATCCGTTCTTGGAGGCGTTCTTCGAACAGGTGCACGACGAGGCCAGTGTGCTCGATCTCGCCGGCAGCGGCCTCGACCAGCTCATCGCCGACCTGCGTGTCAGCAACGTCGAAGCGATCCTCGATCAGTTCGGCACGACCGCGAAGGGCGGCGACCCGGTCATCCACTTCTACGAGGAGTTTCTGAAGCAGTACGACCGCAAGCTGCGCGCGGACGCCGGAGCGTTCTACACGCCCCAGCCGGTGGTCGACTTCATGGTGCGCGCAGTCGACGAGGTGCTGCGCGAGCGATTCGGACTCGCCAAGGGCATCGCCGATTCCTCCACATGGGCCGAGACCGCTGAGCGCAACGGCTTCGACGTACCCGAAGGCGTGCCCGCAGATCAGCCGTTCGTGACCATGATCGATCCAGCCACGGGCACCGGCACATTCCTGGTGGCCTGGCTGCGCCAAGCCCGCGAATCGTTCCTGTCGGGCGGCGGCAGCGAGAGCAACTGGCCCGCGCACTTGGGTCGCCATGTGCTGCCGCAGATGCACGGCTTTGAGCTGATGCTCGGCCCCTATGCGATAGCGCACCTCAAGGTGGCCTTGGAGCTGTACACCCACGGTGTCGCCGACTCGAGTGTGAATGTGCTGCTGACGGATTCTCTTGAGCATCAGGCGACTCAAGGTCAGTTCGGCACGATGGCCGACCCAATTTCCGTCGAGGGCAGTGCCGCTGCGGAACTCAAGGCGCACAAGCGCTTCACGGTCGTGATCGGCAATCCTCCCTACGACCGAGAGCAGAAGGCTCTCGGTGATGCCGGTAAGCGAAAGGGCGGCGTCGTCCGGTTTGAGACGCCCGGCGTCGAGGGTTCGCCCCTGCTGAAAGCGGTCACGAAGCCGATGCGTGATGCCCGACTCGGCGCGCATCTCAAGAACGTTTACAACGACTACGTCTATTTCTGGCGCTGGGCAGCGTGGCAGGCCACGGAACTTCCGCCGGGGCCGGGGGTGGTGGCGTTCATCACAGCGTCGTCGTATCTCGATGGCATCTCGATGGGCGGCGTTCGGCACCTCTTGCGACAGGCGTTCGACGAGCTGTGGATCGTCGATCTTGGCGGTGAGGGACGAGGCGCACTCACGGAAGAGAACGTGTTCGACATTCAGACGCCGATCGCGATTGCGATCGGCGTCGGGACCGGTGCCGCACCTGCGCCGGTGGATGCCGCGAGCCAGGAGCAAGCCGCGGCCGATGCCGCGCGGCCGGTGTCGGCGGCCAATGGCGAGTGCATCGTCCGGTACCTGCGCGTCGAGGGCGACAGAGCTAGCAAGCTCGCCAGGCTCCGAGACCTGAAGATCGGCAGCCGGACTGAACGCGTGCCTGGCCAAGGCTTGGAGCGCTTCGTAGCGGTTAGTGCAAATGAGTACCACGACTGGGCCGAGATCACCGAGTTATTCCCCTGGATACGTTCGGGCAGCAAGCTCGGCAGGACGTGGCCGATCGCCGAATCCAAGGCAGTACTTCAGCGACGATGGCGCGAATTGATACAGCGCGTTCCGCGGCGACGACGCGACGCATTTGTCGATACCAAGTCCGGGAAGAAATCGGACATCGAGTCGAGGCCGTTGCTCTCGACGAGCGGCAAGCTGCGGGCGGTTCATCGCCTGAAGGTCGGTGCCGAACCGGAAGGCTACGAGCGCTACGGCTATCGAACGCTTGACCGTCAGTGGGTCATCGCTGATCATCGCGTCATCGACCGCGCCGGTCCCGACCTCTGGCGCGTGCGTGGCCGTAACCAGGTGTTCTTGACCACGCTCACATCCACCAAGCTCGGTCAGGGTCCGGTGCTGACGGTTTCGCCCTATGTGCCGGACCTGCACCACTTCTCCGGTCGCGGGGCCAAGAATGTGATGCCGCTGTATCGCGACCCCGCTGCAGCCAATGCCACCACATCGTCAGTCAACGCCGCCGCGCCGTCGTCCAACGTCACCGCAGGGGTGCTCGGGGCACTCGCCGCTGCACTCGATGCGCCGCTGGCCATCGATCAGAGTTTGGCTCGCTCGGGCCGCGCCGGCGATGATCGAGGCCCCGATCCTGACCAGACGGCCACTGCCGATGGCGAGACGCCTACGGCTCGCGGCGAGGTGCTCGCAGCGGAAGACCTGATCGCCTATGTCTACGGTCTCGGCGGCACTGCGGCTTTCAGCGAGCGGTTCGGTGACCAACTCGCCGAGATTGCCGGCCCGGTGCGAATCCCGATGACCAGCGACCGAGCGCTGTTCGACGAGGCCGTCGCTTTGGGCCGCGACCTCCTGTGGTGGCACACCTGGGGTGAGCGCTTTGCCCCCGACAAGAACGCCAAGCTGCCTGAAGGCCGAGCCGTCGAGGCAGCGCCCGTCAGCGGCATGCCAGACAGCTTCGACTACGACCCCGAGAGCGAAGAACTCCGCGTCGGCAACGGCGTCTTCGCCCCGGTCAGCCCGGCGGTATGGGACTTCGAGGTCTCCGGCCTCCGAGTCTTGCCGTCCTGGCTCGGCTACCGGATGAAGAACCGCAAAGGCAGGAAGTCCAGCGAACTCGACGACATCCGCCCGACCCGCTGGACCCAGTCGAAAGAACTCCTGCTCCTGCTGTCGATCCTCGAACACACCGTCGAAGTCACCCCACAAGCCGCCGACCTCCTCGGCCGCATAGTCGAAGGCCCACTCATCCCCGCCTCCGATCTCCCCGCGCCAACATCCGCCGAACGCAAACCCCCCAAGACGTAACCAGCGATTCTCGTTCGGGGGTGGTTTGCGTCCGATGAACGGATACTGCGGAGGAAGATCCGCCTCATCGCCAACGCCACATCCGCGCTATGACGGACGTGCGCGCATACCGTCGCTGAGGTGGTCGGCATCGGCGACGAGATTTTCAACGACGATGGTCACCGCCAAGTCGCCCAGGAGATGGTCGACCGCTGGCGGGCAGGCGAGCCCAAGTCGGCCCTCGAGATCGAGTACTGGAGTAACTCCACATCACACGGCAAGGCATTCACCGCCTATGTCAAGAAGTGGCTCGGCGTCTCAACCGAGGGCCGCTCTCGTCTGGCGCAGCGGAACGAAGAGCTCGAGCGCCTGCTTCGAGTTCACGGCATCTCGCCATCCGACTCCGATGAGCTGAGCGTCGAGTACCTGCTGGTCGCCAAAGCACGCGAGAGCGCACTGGCAGCTCTTCGGGCCTTCAACGATCCGAGCAGCGGCTATCGGACAGAGCAGTTCATCTTGCTGATGGTCATCGCGTGGAATTCGCTCATCCAGGCGATTCTTGAGCGCGACAAGGTCGACTACTTCGACCGAGACGCTGACGGCGAAATCAGGACCGTCGAAGGTCGGCAGCGAGTCCTCGACACGGACGAGCTGATCGACCTCGCCGGTGAGGAGCGGCTGCATCCGTCGGTGGCTGAGAATCTCCGCTACTTCCTACGGTTGCGGAACCGCATCGCTCATCGCTATTTGCCGGCACTCGATGCACCCACTGCCGGCTACGCGCAGTCGATGATCATCAACTTTGAGGAGCTGCTTGTCGGCGAATTCGGTGCGGAATCAGCTCTTGGCGACGAGCTCTACCTGCCGCTCCAGATCGGAAAGTTCCGGCGCGAGCCGGCACTCAAGCGAGTCCAGGCTCAGCTACCTCTCGACATCATCGAGTTCTTGGACAGGGAGCACCAACAGGTGCCCGAAGAGATCCTCGGTGACGCTCGATACTGCATGCGGATCTTCTTCGTCTCGACAACTGCCAACCGGGAAAGCAGCGCCGATGCAGCGGTCACGTTCGTGAAGGCCGACGAGGTCAGCGACGAACTCTTGGCAGCGTTGCCCCATACCGCTGTCGTGACCAAGCCCAAGCGAGTTGCTGTCGCCTCTGACGACCTACTACGACCGGGTGAAGTCGTCGAGCGAGTGAAGGGCCGACTCGATGTCCCTTTCTCGATGGACACCCACACACGGTGCTGGAGGCACTTCAAGGTTCGGCCCCCGAGCAACGCCGCCGAGCCTGAGGCAACCGATCAGCAATACTGTCGTTGGGACATATTGGCGGGCGGCTACGGCTACACGTCCGCATGGGTAGAAAAACTGGCCCACGATTTGTGCGACGAGGCCACCTACGCGCGAGTTGTTGGCCGTTCGAGTTGAACCAGCAGCTTCACAGAGACCGACATGTGGTCACAGTGGCTCGTTACGCTTGGGGAGCGTCCGACAGTCCCCCCTTGGGGTGGTCCAGCGCTGATCGCTGCCGATACGAGGACACTCGCGTCCAGTACTGCCAACATTCGGAAAACTCAGCCTGCCAGACGTTCACGGCGAACGGCTCTTGCCTCTGCAACGGCGAGCTTGATGGCATCGTTCTCGTCCAAATCGGCGTTGGCGTGCATGTTCGCAGCCAGTTCGGCACGAACGTCGGCCGAGTAGTACGACCATGCCGACTGCCGAGTGATGCCCAATGCTGCGGCGATCGCTTCCCACGTCTGTCCCGCGCGCCGCGCCGCCGTTACCTGCGAGCGCTTGAGAGAGTCGAACTCGTCTGCTGCGCGGACGATCGCGCGCAGAGCCTGAAGCGGATCTCTTGGCAGGGCGTCGGCAGAAAGCAAGCTCATGACCTGTCAGTCTTGTATGACAGACACGACGGCAACCGGTATGGGAGAGCGGGGTTCGGATGTTGCGGATTGGCGTACTCCGCCAGCGTTTGCGACAAGACGCGATCCTTCGTCTCGCTTGGGGTTGAGGCTGCCGGACTTGGCGTCCCCGCAACGCGTGCGTGCGACAATGAGCAGGTGAGAACCCGCTTGGTCCTTCGCCTCGCTGGCGAGCGAGTTCAGCTTGGGCAGGCAGATGCGGTTGATGTAGCGCGTCTCATCGTCGGAATCAACACGGTCGTCCGTCGCACGGCATCGGTGCTGGCCGGTCGCCGCCCCGGGCAGCGAGGAAGACTGCCCCGCCAGATCGCTGACGCCGTGCGGCTGCATCTGCGCAGCGTCTCCGATGGCAGCCTCGTCGTCGAGCTTGAGCTGCACGACGATGCGGGCCGATCTGACGAGATGGTGCTCGACGATGTGTCGCTCGGCGAAGCATCAGTCCTGACGGCGCTTGCTGTGCTCGATGGTTCGGCGACAGGTTTTGGCGACACTGCGACCGCGTGGACGCGGCTCGCGGGTCGGCTCGACATCGGCGGACGCAACCATTCCTTGACGCTCAGTGTGCCGTCGCATGCTCGATCCCCAGTGCTCCTCGACCGGGACAGGCGCGCCCGCATCGACGAGGTGACGCAGAGGGCGCAACGACATGATGAAGCGGGCGAGCGCATCGGTGTCCTGTACGAGGCTGACTTCGAGAGAAACGCCGCTCGCTTGCGGACCGCGGAGGGGGAGGCAGTGGTGGTGACGTTCGGCGACGATCAGGCAGCAGCGGTCAAGGAAGCACTCCGGGAGAGAACCCGGCTCCGCGGGCAGATCACCTATTGCGAACGGACATCCGAGGCTGTCGCGGTCGACGTCATCGAGATTCTGCGAGCAGACCAGCTGGTGCTCGGCCAGCCGGTGACGGATTTCTGGACAACTAAATCCGTGTCTGAGTTAGCGCATGAGCAGGGCGTCGCTCCCGTCGCTGATATCGAGGACCTGAGAATCGAGGATGTAGGCGAAGGCGAGACCAAGGCGTTCATGGAAGCTCTTGGGTTGTGACCCATGGCGGTCCAAGCCTTGCTCGTGGACACGGATGTGTTCTCATTCTTGGCACACCGGCGAGAGCACGCAGAACCCTTCCGCCCGATCGTCGAGGGCCGCCTGCTGGCGTTGTCCTTCGCGACGGTCGGAGAGGTGTACTACGGCGCGGCTCATGCGGGGTGGGGCCAACGGCGGCTTCGGGACTTGGCGTCCGCACTGAGCCGCTACACGATACTTCCGGGCACTTTCGAGATCGCTCGCCGATTCGGCGACATCAAGGCGGCGTTTCTCGACCAGTTCGATGAGCGGGATATGTGGATCGCCGCGACCGCCATGGCGCACGAACTGTCGATTGTCACCAACAACCTGCGTCATTTCGAGCCCATGAACGACCGATTCGGATTCGGACTCGAACATCCGAGGTATCGGGCCGGTGAGTGACGATCGGGAGCACAGGCGCGTGCTGGTCCGGCGCCTGAGAGATGCGATTGTGGAACGGAGCCTGCCTCGCGTCAGTTTTCTTGCTCGGATTCGAGCGCCGGAGGCCGTTCCAGCTTGGGTTCAGCGTGCATGCCACGAGGCACCGACGGCAATGCCGCCGTCAGCACTGCCAGGGGTCGAGTCGTGGAACGCACCGCTGCCCGACCCGATCGCTGCCTTGGAGCAGATCATGCAGCAGGGTGGCACGACGATTGTGCGTGCAGCGTTCCAGTATTCATTCTTCGCTCACCCCGACGCGGTACGCCGCCAAACGCCGTGGTATCCGGAGCGGGCTAGGACCAGCAGGGAGCACTACCCAGGTGGCACCCGGGGCGACACCGCAAGCTGGAAGGGCCGCTCGGTCACGCTGGGCGACAACGGGTACGCGCAACAGGCATGGGCCAAGTACACAGGACGCCCGATCAAGCGCAGATCGGGGTTCGGGGTTCGGCACATCTGGGGCAACCCTTGGGATCCCGACGCCTTCACCGCCGGTTGGAACCTGTGCTACATGCCGTTCTGGGCGGGAATGCTCACCGAGAAGCAACACCCGCATCCAGAGCTTGAATCGGCAGTTCGCCAAGCCGCGTGGAATCTGTACTTCCGGACCGATCCGGTGTGCGAGCCTCCTGAATTCGTGACCGATCCTGGCTTCGACCTCGGGCACCTGCTTGGAACCCAGCCAATCCGCGTCCTGCAACCCGTCTCGCGCTGATGCGGCATCACCCTCGGAGTCCTCTGTAGAAGGCGCGCCGGATCGCGAAGTTGTGACCGGTACCGTGGTGCTCACGTGGTCCCAGGCAGTGGGGCTGACAACAGAGAGCTACTGGGATGCGCGCTTTGCCGACCGTCACGCCGACTCCCGAGCAATTGAAAGTGCTCGCCGACGTCAAACCGGGGTTCCGAATAATCCGGGGTGCTGCGGGAAGCGGCAAGACCACGACGGCTCTCTTGAGATTGAAGGAGCAGATCCGGGTTCGCTTGGACCGACGCGAGCGTCTCGACCATGATGCGCCCGTACGTGTGCTCGTCCTGACCTTCAACAGGACCCTTGAGGGCTACATCACAGAACTCGCTCGGAACTCGACGCCGCAGGACGATGCGCTGGACCTTGAGATCAAGACCTTCAGCCGGTGGGCAAGGTCGCTCGTGGGCCGTGTTGACATCGTCGGGGGCGATGAGACCTCGGCGATGCTGCGGCCGCACATCGACAGCTTCGCTACGAATCGCCAGCATGAGTTCTTCGTTGACGAAGTCCAGTACGTCATGGGCCGTTTCGAATACGATCCCGACAACTTCGATCCCGACGACCTGTCGGACTACCTCACGGTTGATCGGGACGGCCGAGGCAGGGCTCCGCGTGTGGCCCGTCCGACGCGTGAGAAGTTGATCTATGGGGCCATACCTGCGTATATGGACTCCAAGCGGCAGCGCGGGAAGATCGACTGGAGCGATCTCACGATGCTCGCCGCCGCTGCCGGGTCCTTCAAGGCCTACGACGTCGTCATCGTCGACGAGGCGCAGGATTTTTCGGCCAACCAGATACGTGCCATTCAGCAACATCTGCAGGACCCGCACAACACGACGTTCGTGCTCGACGCAGTGCAACGCATCTATCCGCAGCACTTCAAGTGGCGCGAGGTCGGAATCAACGCCCGTCCAGAGATCATTCACACACTCAAGACGAACTATCGCAACACCGCAGAGATAGCAGCCTTCGCCTACCCGCTGGTCAACGGGCTCCCGCTCGAGGATGACGGCACGCTGCCGGACTTCGCGGCGTGCCGTCGCTCAGGTGCAAAGCCGCTGGTGGTGGCGGGCAAGTACAGCGATCAGCTCAGGATCATGATCGACCGGCTCGAACTGACCGCCGATCTCGAGAACGAATCCGTCGTTCTGCTGCAGCCACGGGGCGGCGGTTGGTTCAGCGAGGCCCGCAAGGTGCTGGTCCAGCGCGCAATTCCCTACTGCGAACTGACAAGGCAGAACGAGTGGCCCACCGGTCCCGAGGTCGCCGCCTTGTGCACGATGCATTCCGCGAAGGGTCTCGAGTTTGACCACGTACTGCTTCCCGGCCTGAGCCAACGGGTCACTCCGCACGGCGCCGATGAGGGCGATGCCGATCTCGAGAAACTTCGGCGCATGCTGGCTATGGCCGTAGGCAGGGCCCGCAAATCTGTGATGGTCGGATACAAGCCGGGCGAGGAATCCTCGCTGATCGGCTTGCTGGAACCTTCAACGTATGAGCTGGTCAGGGCATGAGCACTGGCAGGTGGGTGCCGGAAGCCGAGCCGCAGACTCGCGAGCAGGTGCGGGAAGCTCCACGGTGCCCAGAAGTTGTCGAGGCTGCGACCGAACGCGGCATCACCAGCATCGTGCACTTCACGACAGTCAAGGGACTCGTAGGGATTCTGTACAGCAAGGCCGTGAAGAATCGCCAGGATCTTCCAGCGGACGAATTGGTGCAGCATGTCTTCGAGCCCAACGCTGTCGATCGGCACCTTGACGAGCGATGGCACACCTACGTCAACTTGTCGGTGACAGACATCAGCCTTCATATGTTCAACTTCTCGCGGCGCAAGCGCCCAAGGGAAGAATGGGTGATCCTGAAATTCGGTCCTGAGATCCTCGGTGATCCCGGCGTCGTGTTCTGCACGACGAACAACATCTACCCAGCCGCGCAGCGCCGCGGTGACCTCCACGGCTTCGGGGAGCTCTTTGCGCCGGGCGTCGCTGGCCGGTACGGACGCCTGACCAAGCGGAACGACAAACCGCCGAATCGGACGACCGACCCGCAAGCCGAGGTGCTGTACCCGTTCGAACTGCCGCTGACGTATCTGCACGGGATCACTGTTGGCGACGATGACGCCTACGAGGCGGTCATCGCAGCACTGAGCCACTTCCCTGTTGAACCTAGAGTTGAGATCAACCCGGGGGCGTTCCGATGACCGAGACAGCGCGCGCCGTCCATCAGCAATCGGGCCTCTTCCCGAGCGACGGCAGCGGCGAACCCGCGACTGCCGACGATCGTGCCCGCGCGACGAAGTCGGGTACGGGCGAGGCGGGCCGCGGTCCCGCTGTCGGCGGCGTGTCTGGGCCTCGCACTGAGCGTCGACGCAGGCCCCGGGATGTCCCCAGGTCACACGCGGGAGCGGACTCCGAGTCGCGGATACGAAACTCGATGCTGTGGGCTGCATACGGCGACGCGCTCGGGTTCATAAGCGAGCTGACGGACCGCAGGGGCCTGGAACGCCGCACACATGGCAAGCCATTGGATCGGCTCATGGCTTGGCGGCGACGCGTCGGCGGCAGGCAGGGAGTTGAGGTCGATCTGCCTCTGGGGTGCTGGTCCGATGACACACAGCTCCGAATGGCTGTGAGCAGGTCCATGACCGGCCGCGGATTCGACGTCGAGACGTTTGCTCGGATCGAGCTTCCGGTCTGGCCTTCGTATTCCCTGGGAGGCGGCCGGGCGTCCAAAGCGGCCGCGAGGAACCTCGGCAAGCCTCGGACGCTGTGGTACGCCAACACGTTTTCCGGATGGGTCGATGCGGGCGGCAACGGCGCCGCGATGCGCATTCAGCCGCATGTGTGGTCATCCAAGGACTGCGAGGACGACTTCGTGCTCGACGTGATCTCTGACAGCGTCTGCACCCACGGGCACCCGCGCGCGGTCGTGGGCGCTTGCTTCCATGCAGCGACGCTCGCCCATTGCCTGCGACATGGCGCGGTGCCCGACCTCGACGAGTGCCACCACATTGCCGCCCGGATTCAGGCTTGGATCCTGCCGATCGAGACCCATCCGAATCTGGGATCCACTTGGATGAGGCTCTGGCAGGATACTGCGGGGAAGTCGTTCGGAGAAGGGTGGGATGCAGCAATTGGTGAGCTGCATCAGGCCGTCAGTGACGCCGAGTGCTGTGCCTGCAAGGCCAAGCGCGCCGAGGAGGCCTACCACGAGATTGTTGATCGGCTCAGCCTGACCGATTCTCGCCAGCGTGGCAGCGGGATCCTGACGACCGTTGCTGCCGTGGCCTTGGCAGTGGCCGCCCGTGACGCATACGAAGCGGTCGTTGTAGCCGCTGGTGCTGTGGGCACCGATACCGACACGATCGCGACCATGGCCGGGGCGCTGCTGGGTGCCTGCGATTCTGCCGATGTGCTGCCCGAAGAGCCTCTCGACAGCGAGTATCTGCGGAACGAAGCACGCCGTCTCGCTGCGCTTGGTCGAGGCGAATCGGTCAAGGCTCATGCCTATCCAGACGTGCTGACGTGGACTGCGCCGAAAGCCCAAGCGGATGCACTCGTCAAGAGCGACGGCCGTTTGGTGGTCGAGGGCCTCGGCCCCGTGCAGGAAATCGGAACGGACATCGTTCGTGCAGCCAGTGATGAATTCGGCTGGCAGTGGGTGACGACAGCCTTCGGCCAAACGCTGTTGGTCAAGCGGCGTCCGAACCTGCGAGAACTCAGCAAGGGCAACATCGAACAGCCGCCAATGAAGCCGAAAGAGACACTGCGTCACAAGTCCAATCCCGCCCGGAAGGCAGCAAGCAGTTCACCGCCAAAGCCGCTGGATCGCGGACTCTGCGTGGATGATGCGATAGACCACGCCCGGAAAAACATCGCTGAAGATGAAGCCCTCGGTTACACCGTCCGGCGAGTAGCGCGTGATGGAACGGCCGACGACCTTGCTGCCTTGGTGACGGCTCTCCGCGACGATCTGCGCCGCTGAAGATCATTCGCCGCCGACATCACTGAAGATGGCCAGCAGTCGTACCGACCCCCGATTGCCGCCCGCCAGATCGGGCGCGCTGCCTCAGCAGCGGAACGTCACCTGCTGATCTGGGTGGACCACGCCGTAGCGGACGTCCCGCCGGCCGTCGCCCCAAGAGATGACGGCGGCTCTCCCGTATCGCTGTATGGGCCGCGTCGGCTGGTGCAGTCGCGGCAGACCCTGCCGAATTCGAGATCACGCATTGGCGCCGAATGACAGGTCTATGTTGGTGCCGCTTGTGCGCGCGAGGCGGCGTGTCGCAGATCTCGAGAGGCGAACGATGAACTTTGACCTGCCCGACGAATTCCGCGAAGCCGCGACCTACCTGCTCACGTGGAATCCGGACGATTGGGAGCTGACCATCGAGGAGTACTACGCGCGTGTTCTGATCACCGTCACAGCCGGTGGCTTCATGAGCGGGTGGACACTCGGCACGAACTTCCGGCAGATGCAGCCCGGAGACGAGGTGCTGGTCTATCGCCATGGCGGTTTCGGCGGGATCGTCGCCCATGGATTTGCCGTGTGCGAACCGTATCCAGGCGACGCGGACGGCAACGAGGTGGACGAGCCCTCGAAGGAGGCGTGGTGGGTTCAGGTTGCATGGCAGGCGTGGAAGCCGCTCGAGGTGAGGCTGCGGCCCGAAGAACTGGCTGAGATAGCGCCCAAGACGTTCGGGGGGCCGATCAGGGCATCAGGGCAACGCGTCGCTGCCGAGGAAGCCGACGCATTGCGCGACGCCTTCTACCGATGAGTTCGGCGCCCGTGAGCATCGCCGACGAATTGAGTGCGACGCTCGATGTTCGCATGGTCGGGGACCTCGCCGGCCCGGCTGTGTTCGAGCGCGGCGTTGGGTACTGGGAAGACGGCCGAGTGGAGTCGCTGGCTGAAAGGGACGGGCGGCTGCACGCGACGGTGCGAGGCACCGTGCCCTATGGCGTCGAGCTGTGGTTCGACGACGCCAGCTTGCGGTGGCGCTGCTCATGCCCGGCAGCCGAGGACGGCTCGTTCTGCAAGCACTGCGCTGCGGTAGCTCTGTCGCTGCTCAATGGCGACGATCCGTCGGACGGAACCGACGCAACGCCGTCCGCGAAAGCAGGCAAGCAGAGCACTGACGACGGATTGCTCGCGGACTTCATCGGCCGACTTGAGCATGGACGGCTCGCGGAGATTGTGCTGAGCCAATCGGCCGCTGACTGGCGACTGCGAGAGCAATTGCTGCTGGAAGCCAGGGCCGAACGGGGCATGGGACTCGACATCGCGCAGTGGCGCGAGACAATCGACCGTGCGTTCAGCTTCGGCGAGCTTGATCGGCGTGGCTATGCGCACTACCGCGACACCGCTGACTGGGCAGACGAGGTGAACGACGTGATCGACGCCCTCGCCGACCTCATCAGCGCGGGTTACGGCGAGGCGGCAGCGGAGCTCGCTGAGCACGCGTACATGAGGACCGATCTCGCGATGGGCGAGATCTACGACGAGGACGGCACGCTGATGATGGTCAGCGAGCGGCTGGCGGACCTGCATTTTCAGGCATGCGAGGCCCGATCGCCTGAACCCGTCAAGCTCGCGCAGCGTTTGGTGAAGCTAGAGCTCAACTACGAGTTGGAAGCGTTCTGCCGGTCGGCGGCGCTCTATGCGGAGTTGCTGGGTCCGGTGGGGCTCGCGGCGTTCCGCGAGGCTGTCGAGCCGAGCTGGCAGCAGATAGACCCGTCGGGCAGCAGTGCCACCGCTACCGCGACGACCAGAAGCAGTGGCGAGCCGATTTGGCTGCGGATCGACCCGTCGGACAGCAAGCAGCGTGCTCGGGACTACCGCGCCCGAGAAGCGATGATCGGATGGGCGCTCGCTACTGGTGATCCGGACGCGCTCGTTGAGGCGCATCGGCGTGAGCGCATACGCCCGAGCGAGACGCTGGAGATCGCTCGGGCGTATGAATCCGCAGGGCGCGATGACGAAGCGGTGACGTGGGCGCGCACAGGGCTTGCCGACTACGGCCACGGTGCGTGGCAGGCGGGCGAGCTGCGCGATTTCTTGGCTGGGAAGCTGCGTGAGCAGGGCAGTCCCGGAGCGGCGGTCG
Source organism: Acidimicrobiales bacterium (assembly GCA_965231925.1). Classification (GTDB taxonomy): domain Bacteria; phylum Actinomycetota; class Acidimicrobiia; order Acidimicrobiales; family Poriferisodalaceae; genus Poriferisodalis. The sequence continues at coordinate 4,020,582 of OZ246894.1, read as the reverse complement.
ATCTGTACTGGAACGCGTTCACTGCCAGCCCATCGCTTGAGGCGTGTCGGACTCTGGTGCGCCAAGACGACCGAGAAGACTGCCCAGACTGGCTGGAACGCTGCTTGCGGCATCTGCGCGACCGCTTGGGGACGAGTTCCTCCACCGCGGCATCGCCGCCGACACCCCCGACCGATGTCATGGCCACGGCCGCCGACACCGCACCGGCAGCGGCGAAGGTCCTGGTCAAGATCCTGCTGCACGAGGGCCGTGCCGAAGAGGCGTGGGCGACGGCATTGCAGCACGGCACCAGCTGGCAGCTGTGGATGGCGCTTGCACGTGCGCGCGAACCGACGGCACCCCGTGACTCGATCGCGATCTACGAATCGCAGGCCTTGGCGGTCATCAACCGGAAGAAGGCTGACCAGTACCGGGTTGCCGTCGACCTGATGTCTCGGATACGGCGCCTGGCCGCCGATGCCGGCGATCCGGCGCTGTTCGATTCGCTGCTGCACCGCGTCAGAACCGACCACAAGGCGAAGCGCCGCCTCCAAAGCGAGATGCAGTACCTGACGCCGCTGGCAGAGGAATTGTCATGAGCCAGACGGCCGAGCCAGCTTCGGCGTCGGTGGCCTCGGGGCACTGCCTGTGCGGCGGTGTGAGCTACGAAGTGCACGGACCGACCCGCCAGGTGTGGAACTGCCACTGCTGGCGCTGCCGTCGCTGGACTGGGCACTTCATGGCGGCGACGGGATGCAAGACCGCCGACCTGCGGCTGGTCACCGATGCCTCTCTGGCCTGGCACCATCCAGCCGACGACCCCAACGTGGCCTACGGCTTCTGCCGGGAGTGCGGCGGATCGATGTTCTGGAAGGTGTCAGAGGGCGAACCGCAACAGATCGACACCATCGCGATCTGCGCCGGCACGCTCGACCTTCCCTCGGGCCTGCATACGGAGCTGGCCATCTTCGTCGACGATGCCGCCGACTACCACGCTGTGGACTCGACGATTCCCACCCGGAGCCACGAATAATCCCACTGCGGGCGAGCTTTACGTGTCGTAGACGGCGTCGTCGATCTCGCCTGGCTCCACGCTCAGTCCTTCTGGCCCGAAGCCTGCGCGGTCCTGCCACGGATCTTCAGCCCTGGTGAGTTCGTCGGACTGGCGGGTGTCGGGGGTGCGGTGGGCGAGGTTCGCTACGGCCTGCGGCGTGGGAATGCCTTCGGTCAGATCGGCGGCGGGCGTGGGCAGTTCGAAGCGGGTGGTGAGCGGGACGACTCCGGCCCACCAGTTGCCGGCCATGTCCTCGGCGTCGTCGACGGGGTCGCCGGCGCGGACCTTGGCAGAGGCCTCTGCGAGAGGGAGCTCCAGGACGAGCGTGGCTCGAAAATCCTCGGCACTCGGCGGCCGGGAGGTGTCCCAGATGGCGACGATGTGATCGGTCACCAGCTTGAGCGCCCGTTCCTTGGCCGCCGCTTCCTCGATGCGATGGGCACGACCCCGCACTACCACGCAGCGATAGTTCATCGAGTTGTGGAACGGCGTCCGAGCCATCACCAGCCCGTCGAGGTGGGTGACGGTCACGCAGATCTCGGTGCCCTCGCCGGAGTTCAGCAAGTGGTTCGCCAGCGCACCGTGCAGGTACAGGTTCTCGTGATCGCGGGCGTAGGCCATCGGCAGCACCAATGGTCCGTCGGGCGTGTCAACGCCTACGTGCGCAATCAGTCCGGCGTCGAGGATCTCGGCCACTTCATCGCGTCCGTAGCGACCCCGCTCGGCCATGCGACGCAACCTCGTCCGTGCTGATGGTGGTTGCGCGTTGTTCTCGCTTGTTGTGCTCACGGCAGCACGGTACGTGGCGCACCAGCGTCGGGCACAGTCAATTTCGCGACCGATTCTTGGCCACCGGAGTGACGAATGAGCCGGCGTCGTGGCTCAGTCGAGCAGGTCGTCTTCGCGCACGCGTTGCCGCTCGGCCTCCTCATGCTCGGGCAGCACGCGGCCGAACAGTTGGCGGGTGCGCTCGACCCTCCCGATAACACCAGGCTGGTGGGTATAGGCGAAGATAGCTGCGTGTCGGGGCTGCGAGCTTGCCGCCACCCGGGTCACCCGATGCAGCGAGTGGCGCCCGCGGAAGATTTGCAGGTCGCCCGGTTGTAGATCGAGCGTGTGCACGCCGTCACGACTGCCGCTGAGCAATGCGCCGACCGTCTCGAAACCTTCGTCGTCCGCAGACCGGACCGCCGGTGCGAACTCGAACAGGCCGCCCTCGTCGGCAGGCCGCACCAGCACCGTCACGGCAAAGTCGTTGGTGTCGAAGTGCCAAGGGAATTGCTGGCCGGGATCCAGAATGTTCGCGGTCAAGCCCGCCAGCGGATCGTCGTAGCAATGAAGCTCGTCGACTTCCAAGCAGTCAGCCAGCAGGCGGCGCACCCGCGGCGCCCGAAACAGCGCTCCCATGCCGCACACCGGCGGCCAGGCGTCGCCTGGGATGAAGCCGCTCGATCGCTCAGTGAACGTATTCACCGGATGATCGTCGCCGAAGGAGGGATTGACCTGAGTGTGGAAGTACGGGTTGATGACCTGCGTCGAGAAATGAGTTTGTGGCTTCGCTGCAACTATCTCGTCGTCGAGCAAGCGCACAGCTGCGGGCGTGACGAACTCTTTCAACAACGCGCAGCCATCGGCTCGCAAGCTGGAGCGGGCATGCTCCACTGCGGCCCAGTACGCGGTGTGGCTCGGCTCAGAAGCCGGCAGGTCGCGTCCGTCGAGCGGGTAACGGGCAACGTCGACTAACTCGGAGAGGTCCATGACGTTGATGTCGACTGCGCTCATGTCATGACTCCCAGTGCGGCACCCAGTCGCCCTCGAGCCGCAATGACAGATCGGCGTCATCCTCGATGCGGCGGGCCACGCTCAACTCGGGTGCGTCGGCGCCATAGCGCTGGGCGGCGCGGGCGAAGGCACTACGTGCTGCCGCTGTCATCGGCAGGTCGGCGCCCACGGCGGACTCCAGCTCCGCCAGCAATCCCAGATCCTTCAGGCACAGCTCCAGGCTGAACGACGGGTCGTAGTGGCCGGCGAAGATGCTGGGCGCATCGTGCCGGGCAACGAAGCTGTCGCCAACGCTGGCCGTGATCGCCTCCCACAGCCCGCCCAGCTCGACGCCGTTGCGCACACCGACTGCCAGCCCCTCCGCCAGTGCGGCTGCGCCGACGAACCACAACTGGTTGGTCACCAGTTTCACCACGCATCCAGTTCCCAGGTCGCCGCATGGGATCACATTTCCGAGCTGCTCGAGCACGGGAAGCACACGCTCGACCGCATCGGCATCGCCGCCGGCGAACAGCGTCAGCGTGCCGTTGCGTGCGCCGTCCACGGCCCCGGTCACCGGCGAGTCGATCACCGTCACACCCGGTGGTGCCTCGTTGGCCAGGCGCTGGATCAGCTCGGGCCGGCTGGTCGTCAAGTCCACCCAGATCGAGCCCGCAGACAGCGCCGCGAGCGCGCCCGATTCGCACATCACTGCTTCGACCTGCGCCGGTGCTGGCAGCGATGTCAGCAGCACATCGACTCCGGCGGCTGCCTCGGCGGCCGACCCTGTGCCCACTGCACCGGCAACCACTGCCGCGTCGAGCACCTCAGAGTTCAGGTCAAAGGCTTGAACCCGATGACCAGCACCGGCCAAGCGGGCGCACATCGGCCCGCCCATCGTGCCCAATCCGATGAATCCGACGGTCTCCATCGTCGCTACGTCCTTGCCGCCACGCTGCGCTCCAAACACTAATGTTTGTTCGGCTCCTGGATGGCCGCTCCGCCCGTTCCTCCGACTCGCTGAAGACCTCCCGCTTAGGATGACCGACGGCCGTCGACGAGGGGAACTGCCATGAAGTTCGGGATCTTCTACGAGCTGCAGCTGCCGAGGCCGTGGAACGACGACTCCGAGTACGTCCTGTTTCAGCAGGCACTCGACCAGATCGAACTAGCCGACAAGCTTGGCTACGACTACGCGTGGGAGGTCGAGCACCACTTCCTCGAGGAATACAGCCACAGCTCCGCGCCCGAGGTCTTCCTGGCTGCGGCCAGCCAGCGCACGAAGAACATCCGCCTCGGGCACGGCATCGTGCAGCTGCCCACCAACCATCCCGCCCGCGTCGCTGAACGGGTCTCCACCCTCGACATCGTCAGCGGGGGCCGGGTCGAACTCGGCATCGGCGAGGGCTCGTCGGTCACCGAGCTGCACCCCTTCGATCGCCGCTTTCGCGACAAGCGCGTCGTCTGGGAGGACGCCGTGCGCTGCCTCATGCCGATGTTCCAAGAGGTGAATCACTCCTACGACGGGGAGATCTTCAAGTTCCCCGCCCGCAACGTGGTGCCTAAGCCGTACCAGAAGCCCCACCCGCCGCTGTGGGTGGCATGCAGTCAGCTCGACACGATCGTCATGGCAGCCCAGCGAGGCATGGGAGCGCTGGGCTTCTCGTTCGTGTCGGCGGACGCGGCTCGGGCCTGGGTGAACGCCTACTACCTCAACTACCTCAACCACCTCGACCTGCTGTGCGACTACCAGACCAACCCCGGCGTGGCGGTCGTCAGCCCGTTCATGTGCGCGGAGACCGACGAGGAAGCCCAGGCCAAGGCTGAAGGCTGGACGTTCTTCCAGTTTTCGCTGGTCTTCTACAACTCCCACGGCCCCGTCGAGCCGGGCTCGGTCAACCTGTGGGACGAGTATCAGGAGTGGAAGAAGTCACCGAAGGGCCAGAAGGCCAGCAACAACGTCGGCCTCGTGGGCTCACCCGAGACCATCCGACGGAAGCTGGAGATGTACGAGGACGCCCACGTCGATCAGCTCATCCTGCTGAACCAGGCCGGCAAGAACACCCATGAAGACATCTGCTCGAGCCTGGAGCTGTTCGCCGCTGAGGTCATGCCGGAATTCCACGAGCGCGATGCGGGGCATCAGGACTGGAAGTCAGCGGTGCTGGCCGGCGACGTCCTCCTCGACGACATCGATACCGACCTGTTCCAGGTGATCACCAACCAGACGCCGGTGGAGAAGCGCGAGGAGATCGAGCGCAAGCAGCGCGAAGCCCGCGCCCGCCAAGCCGTCGGACTTAGCTAGCTGAACAACAGTTCGTACAGAGCCACGTGCGTCATCAAGAGCTTCCAACTCGCTTCCCCAATTGCGTTCAAATCAGGCGCGCTTATTTTTGGCTTGCCCAAACAAGCCCGTGTCCCTTCGATAGCAAGACGACATCAATCGGACCACCAACCGAATCCGCTCCTGGTGTAAATCGTTCCTTGAATGCAGCGACATTTACGAGTGCTTCAGCCATGTCCGCAAGATGCTCTTGAGGCAAGTTGGACACGATATCCAGGAATTGCTCAGAATAGTCACTCCGGGCTTCCAGCAGTCGTGTCACCGATTTGGCATGGATTTGCTGAACATCAGACCTAAGAGCATCAATAGTATCGTCTAGTGTGCTGCCTTTCAGCCTTAAGCTACTAAGGCGCTCTTCGGCGCGATCGAGCATCTCGTGCAACGCCTCTCGAATGCCAGAAATAGCTGCGCCTGCAAGGTTGGTGTGTATTCCATCCACGAGTGAATTCATGGCATCAGTTTGTGCATACGGAAGAATCGCAGCGGTACAATCGTCGCCGATTTCGGTATAGTCCAAACGCCGAGACTTAACTACACCCGCAACAACGCCATCGACTAGCCAATGTTCGAGTGCAGGCAGCATTTGTTCATCACCAACTCCTGCGATGACGATGCCGGTGGACCTACTAGACCAGTCTGCAGTGGCGAGAGAAGTCAGAACTGCTTCCCAGAGCTTTTGTTCTAAGTGCGTAGCTAAGGCGTGAGAGTCTATGAATGCAAACTCTTCCCGGCTTTGGAGCCTGAGCTTCAACATGTGACTCCAACTATCAATGGATTCACCGAAGATTGTCCAGCCGGAAATTGACTCCAATAGTGCTTGTCGCACACTCTTCTGGCTAAGTCCCTTTGCGGTCCCGATCTCTTGGAGTTCTCTGATTCGATCGCTTAGATGATCGTTTACTACATTGAGGAAGTACTCGAGCCCAAGGTCGGAGCCTGAATCATTGAGCGCCATAGCGAGCGCGTAGTTTTGCATGGCGATCCGATTGATATCGCCCAACTCCCACAAGATTTCGGATCTCGCATAGCTAATCTGGGCGTCGTCCGATATTGACTCTGCAACTCCGTCGAGATGCCTGATGAAATCAAGCGCATACTCGGTGACAGTCCCGAACCGGATCTTCTTCCGCTTGGTTGTATAGAGCTGCACGATCGTGTCCCACGGATAAGGCCCGAATGACCCTGATCCGTAGAACATCGCCGCAATCGGTGGATCCTCTGATAGCGCCATGATCTTCTTGGCAGTGGGATAATTCTTGGCACTGCCCAGATTGGAGGCCATACTGTCGGCGGCCAGCGCCACGGCCGACCTGTTGATAATTGCAATCTCAGCGGTCACGCGATTTCTCCCTAATGGTCGTGTTGGCGAATCGTCGTGGTGGTGATCTGATCGTCTACCAAATTGTCATAGGCGTCGCTTTGGAGAGGTCACGTAGAGCGTGATGGCGAACACAACACGCTCCACCGACAGCTCCTCTAACAGCCGTGCTGAACGCAGAGTATGTCAGATATGAACAGAATGCATGTGCCGCACCGATGCTCTCGATTCTCGGCACCTGATGTCTGCACGCACAAGAGCCGGGACTACAAGGCAGCGGTGGCGGTTTCGCCCACCCGAACTGGACTCCGGCACGCACCGTGCAACCAGGATGAGTGCCTGATGAGCCAATTGCCGGTTCCCATGAGGTTGCGTGCAAACAACCTTACTGCGTCACCGATTCTGAAGCCGTTCGGCATTGGCCAGGCTGATCTCGTCGGGGCTGTCCTCTTGGCAGAAGCGAGCGCTTGGTGCCGTTCCAGGATCATGCATTGACGCGTAGGCGGTGCGCCCCGCAGCCTGAGGCGATTTTGGCTCGGTCATGCGCTCTGCGTTCGTGTATACGAGAACACAGAACGCATGTAGGCTCGTGTTATGCCGAGGCGGACAATCGCAGCGTTGGAGGAAGACGCTCTTGCGGCGCTGACCGAGACGTTGGCGCGTCTTGGTGTCGATGCCGAGGTGTTACCGAGAAGGTCTTGGGGCGATGGTCGCGCTGCCGACGCTGTCGTCGAGATTGCTGGTCAGCAGTTCGAAGTCGACGTCGAATCGGTGGTCACTGCCGAGCACGGACGACGATTGCTCGGAGGCGCGGAGCGGCGGGGACCCTTGCTTGTTGTGGCCGATCGCGTCGCCTCTGAGGCCAAGCAGGCTCTGCGTGAAGCGGGGGTGAACTACCTCGACCGGCGCGGTGAAATGCGGATCATGGCCCCACCTCTCGTCGTCGACGCGGTCGTTGCGTCCACGCTCTCCGAGAAGGGCGGGCTCGGTAAATCACTCGACAGCCAGGTCGCCAAAGAAGTAGCAATCTGCTGTTTGCTGACGCCCGACGAACCCCATGGAGTCCGCCAGACGGCACGGCTCATCGACCGTGCGCCGAGCGCTGTTTCCAGCGCCATGACCGGACTGAGAAATGACGGTCTGCTTACCGCAGCGGGTGAACCGCTCATCCCGGACCTATTTCACGAACTGCTCACCGTGTGGAGGCGTCGAGTCGTGGCCTTGGCGGCGCTCCCCAACACAGGCGTCGACGACTCGCAGCGACTTGGACTTGGACTCAACGAGCCCGAGCACACCCTTGGCTGGGCACTCACCGACACTCGTGCTGCTGCGTCGTGGGGCATGCCGATTCTGGCCCGCGGGGATCACCCGCCCGACTTCTATGTGCCGTCGGATTCGGTGCTGCGCGCCGCCCGATTGCGCCTCGGTGATGCCGACGATCCCACAGAAAGGGCATGCACTGTCGCCGTGGCACCTGTGCGCCAGGTTTGCCTGCGCCGTTTCGATCACTCGCAGACATCCAAAGAGCGCTGGCCCGTCGCCAACCACATCGCCGTGGCCCTGGACATCGCTCAGGACAAGTCTCGCGGCCTCGAGGCACTTCAGCAGTGGGAACCTGAACGGATCGTGCGTGCTTGGTGATCCTGTTGTCCTCGTCGGTGACCGGAGTGGCCGCATTCGGTCGTTCGTAACTGCACTTTCCCATTTCCCTGCCGCGCCCGCCTGGGCGGTGATCGGCGGTTTCGCCGTCAATGTGCGTATCACCCATGTCCATCGCCTTACCAACGACATCGACGCCGTGAGCCGTGATCAAACTAGGCTCGTGGAGCTACTCGTCGCCGCGCCGAACGCTGACCGGCTCGCTGCAGCGAGGCTCCAACTCGAACATGACGGCATCTCGGTCTTCGTCGATGTCATGCCTGACACATCCGATATGCCGCTGCCAAACGAGGCCAATGAGCGCGCCTTCGCCCTCGCTCGGCGATTGGCTTTGGCTACCAGAGAGCCGACAGATCTGGTTGTCGTCGAGGACAACGGCGTCATCGCCAAGGCAACTGCTCCAATGGCGACCACATCGTCGCTCATCGCACTCAAGGCCGTCGCTATTGAGCGGCGTCCGCATGGTGGCAGCCCTGAGAAGGTTGGATCGGACATCCATGATCTCGTGCGTCTCGTCCACAGTTGCGACTTCGACGTCGTCGCCGAATCGGTCGCTGGAGGTGGACAAGAACTGTGCAGCTGGGTCGGAGCGACGTTGGTGAAGCACTTCTCGCCCGAACAGGACCTCCGTTACACCTTCGCTCGACTCCGTCGCTTGGCCCGCTCCATCGATGCGGAGGCGCTTACCGAAGGAGATCTTGCTGTCGTCGCCGAGCTAGGTCACGCCCTGCCGCGGTAATGCCCGCTCCGCGTCCGTCTGCGTGTCAGAGTGCCGACCTGCGAGCCGCCGAGTCAGTGGTTGGGCAGATCGTGCGGCTGGTTCAGCGGTTCTGGAGCCAGTCGGCGATGGCTTGGCCGATCTCGTCGGGGCTGTCTTCCTGGCAGAAGTGATCGCCTGTGACCGTCACCTCGGTCTGGTTCGGCCAGGTGCGGCAATAGTCGAGCAGGGGGCCGTTCAGGATCGCGCCCGGATCGGCGTTGACCAGCAGCTTCGGGACGTCTGAGCTCGACAGCCACTCGGCGTAGTCGGTCACGATCTGGGTGACGTCGGCCGGCTCGCCGTCGATCGGAATCTGGCGCGGCCACGTGAGGGTCGGACGCCGGTGCTCGGGCTCGACGAACGGGCGCCGGTATTCGTTCATCTCCTCGTCAGACAGCTTGCGGATGATCGAGCGGGGCAGTACGGCCTCGACGAACACATTCTTGGTAATCACCATCTCCTCGCCGGCGGGCGAGCGGAAGCCTTGGAAGATTCTGGTCGCGGCTTCGGGCCACTCGGCCCAATACAGCGGCCGAACGATGGCCTCCATGTAGGCGATGCCGCCTACGCGGTCGCGGTGTCGGTTGGCCCAGTCGAAGCCGAGCGCCGAGCCCCAGTCGTGGATCACGAAGGTGATGTTGTCGCCGAGGTCGAGCTGGTCGAGCAAGCCGTCGAGGTACTCGCGATGCTCCACGAACCGGTACGAGTCGGGACCGGTGTCGTCCAGCTTGTCCGAATCGCCCTGGCCGATCAGGTCCGGTACGACTACTCGGGCGTGCGGCCGGACGTGGGGCACGATGTTGCGCCACAGGTACGACGACGTCGGGTTGCCGTGCAGGAACACGACCGCATCGCCCGAGCCCGAGTCGTGGTACGCCATCTGCTTGCCGTTGACGGTTGCGTAGGACTTGGAAAGCGGTTCAGCAGAGAGGCTTGCCATGGGTGCTCCTTCGTTCGGCCGGATCGGCGCCACATCATGCCCGACTCAGCAACACGTCGCATAGGCGCTCAAGGGCGCCTGCTGTGTCGGATGGTTCAGGCGCTCAAGGGCGCCTGCTGTGTCTGATGGTTCAGGCGCTCAAGCGCGCCTGAACAGCAACTGGAATTCCATGATGCCGTGGTCTTCTGCTGAGAGGACGACCGGTACCTGCGGAACAGTTACGTCGAAGTCCGCAAACGTGATCTCGACTGAGCCGACCACGGCGATGACGCTCCCGACCAGCTGAGCTTCGATGTCGACGACGACGGGTTGGGTGATGCCGTTCACTGTCAGGTCGCCCGGCGCCGCGAAGCTGACGGGCTCGCCGCTCTCTACGGCTCCCTCGATGTGCAGTTCCCCGGCGAGCACGAACGTCGCCGTCTGGTGCTGAGACGTTCCCAGGGCCCGCTGCACTGCGCTGTCTCGTCGCCGGTCGTCGGTCTGCAGTGTCGTGAGGTCGACCGCGATCTCCGCGGAGGTCACGTGCTCATCGGCAATCTCTAGCGTGCCGCTGACGTCGCCGGTGCGGCCCACCGCAGTGAAGGCGCCGACGCTCGCCAGTTCCTCGTCGACCCGGAAGCCAGCGAACGAGCCGGTGGCGTCCTCCAGCGTGAACTCTCCGGTCTTGGCATCCACGGCCCACGTGCCCGCGAGCTCTGCAGTCGACGTCACGGCAATTTCTGGTGCAACGTCCTCGTCGGTGTCGCTGACGCCAGTTTCCGCACTGGCAGTGCTGTCGCTCTCGTCCGTACCGGCACCGTCAGTGCCCCCGGTTTCGGAGGCAGCGTCACCGTCGGCAGGGGCGGTCGCACTAGATGGCGTCGCAGTTGCGGGCTCGTCTTGGGCCATCTCGGCGTCTTCGACCGCCTCAGCCAGGCTCACCTCTTCGGGTGCGTTGCCGAGGATCCGCCAGACGCCGAGCGCCGCCGCAGCGGCCACGATCACCAGAAGCACGCCAATGGTCAACATGGTCCGACGCCGGGGGCTCATGGCGGGTCACGGTAGCTTGGGGTCGCTCATGAAACTGCGCGACTTGCCAACCGGACTGACGTTCGACGACGTGCTGATCGTTCCGCAGCGGTCGTCGATTCGCAGTCGCAGCGACGTCTCGGTTCGCACGCGCCTCTCGCGCAACATTGAACTGGTCCTGCCTGTCATCGCGGCCAACATGGACACGGTCTGCGAGCACGAAATGGCGATAGCGATGGCTCGTCTCGGCGGCGCAGGAATCGTCCATCGCTTCATGCCCATCGACGCGCAGGCTGCACAGATAGCCGCCATCAAGGAGGTCGACGACGGCGCACTGGTGGCCGGAGCCGCCGTCGGCACCGATCACGACATGGGCGACCGGGCCAAGGCGCTCGTAGCCGCGGGGGCCGATGTGCTGGTGCTCGACATCGCGCACGGTCATGCCGATCACGCAATCGACGGCGTGCGTCGCCTGAAGGACCACTTCGCCGACACTGACGTCATCGCCGGCAACGTCGCCACGATCGACGGCGCGATCGACATGGCACAAGCCGGCGCCGATGCGATCAAGGTCGGCGTCGGGCCTGGCGGGGTCTGCACAACGCGACTCGTGGCGGGCGTCGGAGTGCCACAGCTGACGGCCACCGACATGGTGGTCAATGGCCTGGCCGAAGCCGGTTTCGGCGTCCCGGTCATTGCCGATGGCGGCATCAAGCACTCGGGCGACATCGCCAAGGCGCTCGCCGTGGGTGCGGAGACCGTGATGATCGGGAGCATGCTCGCAGGCACCAAGGAGAGCCCCGGCGAAGTCGAGCAAGGCCCGCACGGGTTGCGCAAGCGCATTCGCGGCATGGCCAGCTTCGAAGCCATCGAGGCGCGCGCCGAGCGCCACGGCGAGGAAATCGACGACGAGTACTTCGAGCAGCGGGCCCCTGAGGGAGTGGAAGGCACCGTGCCTTACCGGGGCGAGGCGGGCAAGCTGATCGGGGAGCTGATGGCCGGCCTGCGCAGCGCCATGAGCTACACCAACGCCCGCACATTGGCCGAATTCACCGAACGCGCCGAATTCGTTGCCGTCACCCCCCTCGGGTTGGCGGAGAACACACCGCACGCCACCCTGTCGTACTGACGGGTGCGACTGCCCGCCAGTCGAGGAGTTCCGCCATGGCAAGCGAATCGGCAAACGCACCTACGCGAGACCTCATCGCGCTCGACGACCCCTACCCGGACCGTGACTACGAGGTGCGCTGCACGACACCGGAGCTGACCTGCGTCTGCCCGGTAACTGGGCAGCCCGACTACGCCACCGTGGAGATCGCCTACGTCCCCGACCGTCGCATCGTGGAGCTGAAATCGCTGAAGCTCTACCTGTGGAGCTACCGGGACGAACCCGTCCACCACGAGGCCATCACCAACCGCATACTCGACGACTTGGCGGCTGCCGTCGCCCCCAAACAGGCCACGGTCGAGACGCGCTGGCTCGTCAGGGGCGGCATCACGACCACCGTCACCGCCCGCCATCCCGCCCCGGCGTCGCTGGTCGATACCGCCGGCGAGTGACTGAAGGCCGTCTGGCGGCCTCAATACACTCGAACTGATGCCATTGTTGGCGCCGGCCGACAGGCGCATACTGCGCGAGCTGCTCGTCCGTGGGGGGACGGCCGAGATCGGCGAGATCAGCGCGGCTGCCGCCCTGGACGGCCAGACGGTGCAAACGTCGCTGGACATGCTGCAGCGGTCGGGAATTGTGGCTCCGGTGGGCTCGGTTCCGGGGTTGCGAGGCGCGCGCTGGTCGCTGACCCCGCACGGCCATGAAGTAGGGCCGTCGCTGGTCGGAAACGACCTCGCCGGTGCCTCCGATGCCCAGCAGACGGCAGGTCCCGTAGATCCGGCCGAGGGCTGGGGCTTCCCGTGGCGGCCGCCGAAGCCCGAGACTCCGCTGTATGCGAGCGGCTTGAGCCGACGCGCACGACGGGTGGCCGACCGGGCGGTCATCGGCATAGCGGGGCCGCCGCCCACACGCCGCCGCGGCGGCCGGGCGATTGTCGCAATCCTGCTCGTCGCCGCAACACTCGGTGTGGGCTTCGTGGCGATGAATGCGCTGCGCGTCACCGAGATCACCGTCTCGGGCATCAGCGACGGTGCGATGCTGCGGCCGGCTCAGCTGGCAGGGACGGTTCTGGAGTTCAGCGTGGACGGCGGCGATGCCACTTCGGCGCAGATGCTGCTCGACGGTTTCCCGGTGAGCGGTGTGCAGCGTTATGACAACCGCATTGTGTGGCCGGTGCCGGAGCTGACCGAAGGCACGCATATCGTCACGTTCGACGTCAAGCGACGTTTCTACGGCACTGCAACCGCACAAGTGGCGTTCACCGTCGATGGGACACCGCCGACGGTGGATCTGCCGAAAGTCTTCGACCCGGTGACGCTCGGCGAGCCGGTGGTCCTCGCCGGGTCCGTCGAGGCTGGCGTGTCCCTGCAGATCGGGGACCAGCGGCTCGACACGGCATCGGGTTCGTTCAGCCTCACCTTGCCGAGCCCGCCCGGCGGGCCAATCCCGGTGGTCGCGACAGACGCAGCCGGTAACAGCACCGCTTTCGACGTCATCGTGCCCATCGGCTATCCGCACACCACCGGCGTGCATGTCACCGCGGCCGCCTGGGACCACGACGGGCTGCGCTCGTCGGTGGTGGAACTCATTGAACAGGGACGCATCAACGCCGTCCAACTCGATCTCAAGGACGAGGACGGACGGATCGGCCACCGGACCGACGTCCGGCTGGCCCAGCTGGCCGGCGCATCGCGCGAGCTGTATGACTTGCGGGACGCCATCGACGAACTGCACGACATGGGCGTGCGTGTCATCGGTCGCATCGTGGCATTCAGGGACCCGACGCTGACCCGCTATGCCGTGGCAATCGGAGACCGCGACTGGGTGCTGCAGACGCCTGACGGACGGCCGCTGTCCAGCTATGGCGGTTTCACCAACTTCAACCACCCAACCGTGCGGCAGTACAACCTGGACATCGCCGCAGAAGCGGCTGCCGCCGGCATCGACGACATCTTGTGGGATTACATGCGTCGGCCCGAAGGCGACCTCAGCGGAATACAGATTCCCGGCTGGGACGGCGGCGACCCGTCACCGGTCATCGTGAGCTTCCTCGCCGAGGCGGGTTCTATGCTGCGCCAAGCGCAGGTGTTCCATGGTGTGTCGGTCTTCGGCATCGCAGCCGATCGCGGCGAGTGGGTGGCGCAGGACATCGGTGCCATGTCCAGTCACGTCGACTATGTGGCGCCCATGGTGTATCCGTCGCACTGGGGACGCGGCGAGTACGGCGTGGTACACCCAGAAGCGCAGCCCTACGACATCACCAAGGCGTCGCTGGCCCAGTTCCAGCGTGTGCTCGCGGGCACCAACACTGCGGTCGTGCCGTGGTTGCAGGATTTCTCGATGCGAGTGAGCTACGGCCCTGCCGAGGTGCGCGCCCAGATCGACGCTGCCGCTGACCTCGGCATCAGCGACTGGCTGCTGTGGGACCCCCAAGTCACCTACACCGTCGAGGGCATTCCCGTCTCGTATGACCAATAGGGCTCGTCACATCTGGCAGGACGCCCTCGGCCCGGTCGACTGCCGCAAGGCCTCGAACAGTGGCTGGCCACGCCTGCTGAGACGCGCACCGGGTGACGAGCTGCGAGCCGACGCGGATCAGTCGAGGCGCTCACGCAGCCGGTACTTCTGGATCTTGCCGCTCGGCGTCATCGGGAACTCGTCGACAATTACGAGCTCTTCGGGCCAGAACTGACGGGTCACGTTCTGTGACTCCAAGAAATCCGTGAGCTCGGCAAGCGAAGGGGCGTCTCCTGCCGGCTGCACGAAGGCACAGCCGATCTCGCCGAGCCGCTCGTGCGGCTTCGCAACGATGGCCACCACGCCGACCGCAGGGTGCCGCAGCAGCACGTCCTCGACCTCTTTGACGGGAACGTTTTCGCCGCCGCGGATGACCAAGTCCTTGGAACGGCCCGCAATGGCGATGTAGCCGTCGGCGTTCATGATCGCCCGGTCGCCAGTGTCGAACCAGCCGTCGGGCCAATGCTGGGAGGTGAACTCCCGGCCTGCCATGTAGCCGGCGAACAGCGCGGAGCCGCGGCACTGCAGGTCGCCTTCCGCATCGATCACCGGATCGCCCGCTTCGTCGACGACGCGCACCTCGTTGTCGTCGACCGCTCGCCCGTCGGTGAGCCGGCGCTCGAGCGGATCGCTGGGCCGGCCTACCGTCAGCAGGCCGCATTCGGTCATGCCCCAGCCGGGCAGCACGGTGCAAGCCGGCAGCAGCTCGAGTGCGCGTTCGAGCATCGGGCGCGGTATTGCCGCTCCGGCGCACAGGAATTGCTGCCACGACGACAGGTCATGATCGGCCAGGTTCCCGACGTTGAGCACATCGGCGAGGAACGGCGTCGCGCCCATCGATAGTTGGATCCGGTGTTTCTCGATGAGGCCCACGAACTCGACCGGATCCCACACATCCTGAAAGACGACATGACCGCCGATATGCAGCGGCAATCGCATGCCGTAGAGGTACCCGGTCTGGTGGCCGAGGGTGGATGCCATATGGCAGACATACGCCTGGGGCGCACCCGAACCCGGATGGGGCTCAAGTCCCTCGCAGACGGTGTTCACGAAGGCGTCGACGGCCACCGACAGGATGTTGTGCGTGTGCATGACACCCTTGGGCATCCCGGTGGTACCCGAGGTGAACATCATCTCGCAGACGTCGTTGGGACCCGGCCGGCACAGGTCGACAGCGGAGCGGTCGTAGGACGAGAAGCGGCCCTCCTCGATCAGTTCTTCCCAGGTCATCGCATCGGCGGGCAGCCACGACTCGTCCTCCATTGAGTCGGTCGTATTCACCGAGGGGCCTGGCACGACCACCAGCTCTGACACCCATTCACAGCGCTCCCGCAGCTCGGCGTGCATCTGCGCCAGGCCGAATCCGCGATAGCTGTCGGCGGTGATGACGACCAGCGGCCGGCCGAGCTCGCTCATGACAGTGACTTCGTTGTGCCGGAAGATCGGGGCGACTGGATTGACCACGGCACCGATCCGGTCGCATGCCATCGCAGCCACGACGAAATGGCGCCAATTCGGCAGTTGCAGTTGCACGATCACGCCGGGGCGGACGCCGATCTCCAGCAGACCCTTGCTGGCTGCGTCCACCTCGGCACCGAACTCGCCCCAGGTCATCGTGCCGAAGCGGTCGGTGATGACCGGTTCGCTGGACCGCTCAGCGGACCACTTGGTGATCTGATCGTCGAGCAGCCGGTTCGGCCACGCGCCCGACGCGCCCAGTTCGTCGATGCGCTCTGCTTGGAGCGTCGTCTCGAAGAATCGCTTTGCCGCCACTTGTTTCTCACCCCCGGCGTGCCGGCGAGGCCGCCTATTGGCCGCGGATTCGTGGAAGCACCTCGGCTGCCATGAATCGCTCGCTCTCCTCTATGTAGTGCATCGGCGAGGCCGCGCTGAGCACGACGGTGCGGGCTCCGGCGTCGATGTACTCGCGCAGTCGTGCAACGCACCGGTCGGGGTCGCCCGCGATGGCGAACTTGTGCACGAGCTGGGAGAAATCTTGGGCGTACTGCTTCGACAGGCGCTCCGCTGCGTATTCGACGGCGGTGTCGTTGTCTTCGTGGCAGCAGAAGAACACGAACATTCCGGACTCGACAGGTTTCGGATTGCCTGCTTCTTCGCGGTAGCCCGCGATGGCCTCGATCGATTGCGCCAGGCGTTCGGGGGTGTACATGTACGGCAGCCAGCCGTCGCCGTAGCGAGCAGCGCGCTTCCACGCGGCGTCTTGGCGGCCCGACACCCAGATCGGCGGCGGCGAGGCGGGCCTGGGCGCGAGCGTGACGCCCGACAGCGTGTTGAAGCGGCCTTCGAAGGTGACGTCGTCCTCGGTCCACAGGCGCTGCATGATCTCGAGCGCCTCGTTCGTGCGGGCGCCGCGCTCGCGCACCGGCACCCCGCACGCCTCGAACTCCGACGGATACTCGCCGCCGACGCCGACGCCGAGGTGGAACCGCCCCCCCGATGCCACGTCGAGCGCGGCCGCGAGCTTTGCGCACAGCGCCGCCGGGTACAGCGGGATCAGCGTGATGGACGTCATCAGCTTCAGCGTGGTGGTGGCGCCCGCCGCGACCGCCAGCGAGATGAAGCCGTTCGAGGTGGGCACATGGAAGAAAACATGCTCGCCGGTGGTGGCGTAGTCGTAGCCGAGTGCTTCGATCTCGCGGGCCTGTCCGGCGATGTCGTCGCTGCGGCGTATCGCCAGCCCGAATTCGATATTGCCGTTGGCCGGTGTGCTGTCGCTCATTGCGTCCCTCTGCTGCTTCCCGCTCATGTTCCCTATTTCATGCGATTGTGCTCACGGGCCGCTCGGGCCACGACTTCGCCATTCGGCTCAGCCTCATGTGCATCTGCGGGCCGGATGTGAAGCGAGACGGTAGCCGCGGGTGCTAGGCCAAGGCCGTGAGCACTACAACTGACGCCCCATCCACTGTCCAACCATCCCGCCTCGACGCGCTGCTCGACCGCTGCAAGCGCGAGGCCGAATCGGGGCTGCTGCCGAGCTGCCAGGTGGCCGTCGGCTTCGAGGGCGAGATCGTTGCGCAGGCCACCTACGGCGACGCCACCGACGACACCCGATACTGCATCTTCTCGGCCACCAAGCCGTTCGTGGCCTCGACGATGTGGCAGCTCATCAGCGAAGGCCTGGTGGATCTCGACGCGACGGCTGCCAGCTACGTGCCGGCCTTTGGCGAGAACGGCAAGGACCAGATCACCGTCGAACAGGTGATGCTGCACACGTCGGGCTTTCCCCATGCCCCGCTCAAGCCGCCGGAATGGGACACGTCGGAGTCGCGGCTGGTCGCCATGGCGAATTGGCGGCTGAATTGGGAACCCGGCACCCGGTACGAGTACCACCCGACGTCGGCACACTGGGTGCTGGCCGAGATCATCAACGCAGTCACCGGCAACGACTTCCGCGACGAGGTGCACGACAGGGTCACCGGGCCGCTGGGACTGCCGCGCATACTGGGCTTGGCACCAGAGGATCAGGACGGCATCGCGGAGCTAATCCTCGTGGGCGAGCCGGCAACGCCTGACGAGCTCGAGGCGACGTTCGGCGTGCGCGAGCTGCCCATGACCGAGGTCACCAACGAGGCGATCCTGCGCTTCAACGAGCCATCGGTGCGCGAGGTGGGCGTGCCCGGTGGCGGAGGGTTCGGCACTGCGGTCGACCTGGCGCTCTTCTACCAAGGCCTGCTCGGCAACCCCGACGAACTGTGGGACCCCGAGATGTTGGCCGTCGGCACCGGCGAGGTGCGCAACACGATGCCCGACCCGATGGGGATGCCCGCAAATCGCTCGATCGGGCTCTTCCTGGCAGGCGACGACGGCATGTCGAATATGCGAGGGCTGGGTCGCACCGTGTCGCCGATGGCGTTCGGCCATAACGGTGCCGGTGGGCAGCTGGCCTGGGGTGATCCAGCCACCGGTCTGTCGTTGGGCTACACCACCAACGGCTACGACGAGCACGAGGTTCGCCAGCCTCGCCGCGACACAGCGATCGGCAGTCTCGCCGGCCTCTGCACCACGCCCTGATAATCCCGAGCCCGCGACGATACCGTCATTGGCCAATGCCACGTCAATCAATAGTCATCGAGCCCTATGTATGATGCACCATTGAGTGATGTTTCAATGGCGGGCTAGAACTGAATCTGTCGACGGAGACTGACTATGAAAGACGTCCAACCACCGGCGGACGATCAGTACAGGTGCCAAGAAGAGCCCGACGAACCAGAAGGCGGTATCAACCAGCCATCTGATGAGCCTTGGTCAAATTACCCGATCGACACGCTCCTGATACGCACTGAGAGTCGTACTGTTCACGATATCTTAAGACGCATTAGTCAAGGTGCCGTGATAATGGATCCCGATTTCCAACGCGATTTTGTGTGGAATGATGAGAAGCAAAGTAAGCTGATCGAGTCAGTCTTGATGCGGATTCCGTTACCAGTCTTCTATCTGGCTGAAGACCGTGACGGCAACTTGATTGTAGTCGACGGTCTACAGCGGCTTGCTACGTTTCGGCGCTTTGTTGCGAAGAAACAATTTCGACTGAAATTGCCGGACCAACCTGAACTCGACAAGAAGAGATTTGAAGAGCTTTCGCCCAAACTACGAAATCGGGTAGAAGATTGCCAGCTAACGCTGTACGTGATCGACAGTCAAGTTCCGGAAAAGGCACGCCTTGACATATTTGATCGGGTGAATTCCGGAGAACCACTGACGAGGCAGCAAATGCGAAATGCACTGTACCAAGGTCCTGCGACTGATTTCCTCAAGAAGCAGGCCCAATACAGCCTCTTCGAGACTGTCACAGGTAAGAGTCTCAACAGAAAGAAAATGTTTGATCGAGAGTTTGTGAATCGGTATTGTGCATTTAGCCTAACATCGTACAACGAATACAGGGACATGGACGAGTTTCTCGCCCGCGCATTGGAAACCATAAATGCCGATCCTAGTATTTGCAGTCAACTCGAACGGGGACTTAGCACATCGTTGAAGAACAACCAGCACGCTTTCGGTGTTCATGCGTTTCGCAAACATCAGCCCGGTGCCGAGCGGCGCAGCGTTCTAAATGCTTCGCTCTGGGATGTGATGTCGACCGGTCTTGCACATGTCCCTCAGTTGCTTCTCAAGGAGCGTTTAACAGATTTCCAAGACGCCTTTTATGACCTGCTCGATGACCCCGAATTTGAGCGATCAATAACGTATGGCCCTAACACACCAAAACAAGTCAGACATCGTTTCGATACAGCTCATTTGATGCTGTCAGAACTGTTCCCGGAGATGAGCATTGCTGGATTCACTCAGACTTGACTCATTCAGATGTTTTGAGGCTGTGGATTTGCCCTTACGCGGGCTAACACTCTTGACTGGCCTGAACGGTGCGGGCAAGTCGACCTTAATTCAAGCTCTCGCAGTGCTCAAGCAGACGCTGCAAAGTGATTTGCGTGCTTCGCAGCTGATGCTCAACGGGCCGGAAGTTACCCTCGGTAGTTTCAATAGAGTAGTCCACGATCTTACCGACGGTAGGCATTTTGCGATTGGTGTCTCCAGCGGTGAAGAACGCTTGTTGTGGACCTTTGAAGGGGAGCGGCATGACCTAGCTGCTCAAGTGGCTCAGGTCGCTATCGGTGGTGATCGATGCCAAGATGTTGATGAATTCCATTTTCTACTGCCTACGAGCGCAGTAACTGAGAATCGAATCAACATCATGAAGTCTATTGCCAGCGTAACTCACTTGACATCTGAACGTCCGACGCCGCAGGCGATTCATCGACTGGAGCTACCGCAGGCTCCGAAATCCGTGGGCAGGGATGGAAGCGTCGCAGTTGCTCTCTTGCATATGTTACGAGATGAGGTTGTCGAACAGGGCGCGAGACACCCCGACGTAAAGAATCCTCGGTTGATTGCACAGGTTGAAGGTTGGATGCGGTACCTGTTCCCGGGTTTTCGAATGCAGGTTGTGCACTTTCCGGACAGTGACGTCGTAACCTTGGGAATTCGGCTGTCAGATGCCACTAATTTTCATAGCCCGGCCCAGACTGGGTACGGGCTTACCCAGGTCTTGCCTGTATTCATTGCCGCCTTGGTTTCGCGGCCTGGTGAAATCCTTGCCGTGGAGAATCCTGAGAACGATCTACACCCTAGGGGTCAGGCGCTGGTTGGAGAGTTCTTGTGCCGCATCGCTGCGTGTGGTGTACAGGTCCTAGTCGAGTCGCATAGCGATCACGTATTGAATGGTATTAGGAGAGCTGTAAAGGAACGGACGATCGAAAGTGGAGAGGCTATCGTCCATTTTCTCAGCACATCGGAGGACGGAGGACCAAGGATAGACACGCTGGAAGTTGATGAAAATGGTGTGGTCGATGCTTGGCCAGTGGGCTTCTTTGACCAACTGGAAAGAGACCTCGAGTTCTTTGCCGGCTGGGATGTCTAACTTGGAGTACTATTTCAACGGTTTATCACTACATGGGCAATTCGCCAACACTTCGGATGCTATGGCTGCGCTCACTACGATAATGCGTTGCCGACAACGCCTCTGTGAACACGGTCAAAAACTCTATGTGGACCGGCGAATTATGAGCGCCCGTGTGACGAGTAGCCACGGTTTCCGCGACGTGGCTAAACGATTTGATACCGATAAGCAACGAGCGCTATTGCTTTGGCTCGATAGGGAGGGCCCGCATTGGGACACCGCGCCGAACCATTCACCCAATTCGTACTTCGCCAGCTACATCGACGGGCGTGAAGAAATCGTGACCGAAAGTAGCGTTGCCGAAACGGCTTACCTCAATTCGGTTGCGATACCGAGTTCTCTTATCAGCGCTAGTCCATCGAAATGGTGTTTCGATCCGGTAGTAGTCTCTTTGCTTGACGATCAGGGAGTCACATCATATTCGGTGCAAACCCCGAATTTCTGGCACCCAGATGAGGTGGAGCTGAGTCTCAAGGAAGCAACCAAAAGCCCGACAAGTTGGCAAGAGTTCGAACAGCTAACTGTGCTCCAATTCAGCCACCTTCGCTTCGCATCAGACTGGTTAGATAGAGCGAACAGCAAGCCGTTCGACAAGGCAGTGATGTCGGCTTCTCTTCGTCTTCTCTCGATCTTGAATGAACTGAGGTTGCTGATTGATGAGCATGGGCGATCCGATGCGAAAACGGTTGATCACATTGCGCTTCATTTTCGCAATAGCGGAAGTATGTTCTCGGACTCCTCGGAATCTGAAAAGAACCGCTTCGCGAGCCGTTTGACGTTCGCTAATCCAGACGACTCAGGTAGTGTGTTGTCGTGTTCTTGGCATGGCAAGATTCGACGGCTGACGTGGAGGCTACATTTTTCGGCCCCATTCACACATGATTCACCGCTATATGTGGTCTACCTAGGTCCGAAATTGACCAGTAGCTAGATCGCAAGTTGGACGTTTGCGCGTCGCATTTGGCGACCACGAATCGGGTGATGTGATTCTGCTTGGTTGTCGGGTTACAAACGTATTCGTAGGCTAAGGGTCCACCAGAAGTCAAGTCGCGTGGTCTGCGCTCGAGAATCATCCGTAACTCTTGGCAATCACACGGATCGTTCGCGCGACTTGACCCGCGGCGGGCACTAATTTAGGCGATTTGGAATACGGCGGGCTTCACGATGGTCGTTCGGGGCGTGGTAGCAACAGGGTCGATGCGGCTTCTCGTCCTCCAGCACATCGACTGCGAGCATCCCGGCCGCTTGCGCGACTTCCTGCGGGACGACGGCGTCGAATGGACCGCGGTGGAACTCGACGAGGGTGAGCCCATCCCGCCGCTGGACGACTTCGACGCGATGTGGGTCATGGGCGGCCCGATGGACGTGTGGGATGTGGAGGAGTGCCCCCGGCTGGTGCCGGAGAAACAGGCCATCCGCCATTGGGTGCGCGAGCTGCAACGACCCTTCCTCGGGCTCTGCTTGGGGCACCAGCTGCTAGCCGACGCGCTCGGCGGCAAATGCGGCCCCCAGCGCTCGCCCGAGATCGGCGTCTTAGCGGTCGATCTGACACCCCAAGGCCGCGACGACGCGATCTTCGACCAGATGGGCGGCCGCCAGCACGCGCTGCAATGGCATTCGGTGCAGGTCGCGCAGCCGCCCGACGATGCCGTCGTGCTCGCAAGTTCCCCCGAGTGCCGCGTCCAGGCGATGCGGGTGGGCCAGCGGGCATGGTCGATGCAGTACCACGTCGAAGTTGAGGACGACACGGTGCGGAACTGGGGTGCCATCGACGCATACCGCGACGCCTTGGAGTCGACCCTCGGCCCCGGCTCGCTGGACGCGCTGGCGGCTGGCGCCGACCGCTGCATGGAGGGGTTCGCCGCCGACGCCGAGCAGCTCTACCGCAACTTCATGACGGCCGCGTTCGATTAGCCAACTTGGCGGCGAACGTACTCCTTCTTGTCAGTGAAGAACGCTCGTTGTGACGTCCGGCGGCGAGAGTCGTTGAGTGGACTGGTTGCCCACATCCTGCCCGCGCGAGAAGGCAACGCAGCGAACGCTATTTCGCCTCCCGGCGCGACCTCGAAGCATCACTCGCGATGAGTGGCCGGCGTCGGCCGGATCAATCCTGCGCAGATCTCACATCGGTGATCGTGCGAAATGTGATTGAGACGCGCCGCTTCCGCTCCAGAGTCTGACCTTGCCACTTGTCCTTGCGTCGCTTGGCGATGCCGTGGCGCCAAGCGACGCGCGCATCGCCATAGAGAAGGAGCAAGCTGCGGGGCGCCAGCCGCTCGACGTGATTCTCGCCCGTCGCGCTCTGGACGAAGTCCATGTTGATCCCCGAACCCAAGCTCACCGTTGCGACGACAGGGCCAAAGCAATCTCTGTCGATGTGAGGCGCGATGCCTTGCCCGGGCTCGTACTCGTTGATGATCGCCTGCTCGAAGGGCCGCTGCTGGTCCAGAAACAGTTTCATATCTGCAGATGCGGCTTCGCGAACTTTGTGCGCGAGGCAGGTCAGCCACTCTGGGAGCGGCCCGATACGAGCCGTCTCGTCAAGCCTGCGGTTTGAGTAGTCATACTTGAAGCCGAAGTGCAGCACTCGCCTGGAGAGGTCGGTGAGCCACTCTGAGGCGTCAATCTGCGCGAGCAGGACATCTTCCTCCACTGGGGTCAAGAAGCCCTGGTGGTACTCGAGACCGTCGGGGGTTACCGCTGCGTCGTCTGCGAATAGCAATAGCTCCGTATTCATGCCCGCAAGACCCAGCGTTCTGCCTGCACCTTCCACAGGCCATGACCTGGCTCCCACTGTACGCGCCCATCGTGGCTGACTGGTCCCGGCCATCGGTACGGAACACGAACAACGATGTTCTCGACCCTTGGCACGATCCCGACTTGTTCGAGCCTTCGACCGAGCATCGGGATTTTCGGCTCGATGCTGTGGATGTTGTCAGCGGTCGTATAGATCAGCTCAACTGCGCGATCTGATCGAGCGACGGCTCGCTCGATCAGTGATGGCCACTGCTCGACGTCTTCTGGTCGCACGGCCTCTTGGTGGGACACGTAGCTGAACGTGAAGAGCAATCGGTCACGGTTGCTGAATTCGACGGCCTCGAGGGATTCCGCATATCTGGCCGATCTGAAATCGGCAGCGAGGTGTTCGAGGACCTGCTCGCCAAGGCTGATCATGCCGGGATGTGGGTCGAATGCCAAGTAGTCGATGCGCTCGGGGAGCCCTCGCCCGCGGGCTTCGCCAAGGGCGACGGCGACCGTCGCTGCGCCGGCCCCGATGTCGATGACGCGCAGGCGTTCGCCCTTGCTCGGCGGATGGTGGTGAGACGTCCTGTAGACCTCGCGAAAGACGTCTGCGTGGCCGCGCTGGTACCTGAAGGTGTCGTGCAGGGCCCACTCCGCAGGCTCGTCAAGGGAGAGCTGGGCCTGACGGCCTTCGCGCATTCGCTGGCCTGCTTCGTTCTGGAGCGCCTCGGGCACAGACAGCCAAGCCCGTCGGATCACCGCCTCGAAAACGTCGTCGTACGCTTCGCGTGCTTCACCATCGTCAACCGCCACCCTGACACCTCTCGCTCCTTCAGCCGGTGTTTGCTGCCGACCAGCCAAGCCGACAGCGCAATCAGCTGGGATTGTCGCAGGTGTGGTGGCTGATCGGCCGAGAGATTCGCAATTTCGGTTGCGCCGGGAAGATAGAACGGTTACGCCACTAGCTTCGGGCCGTCATGAACCAGCCCCTTAGCCCTCAGAGCCGGGACTCCTCGGTGGTGCACGGGGCGCTGTCGGGCCTGCGCGTGGTCGACCTGACCGGTGATTCGGGTCGATTCGCGACGAAGCTGCTGAGCGAGCTCGGCGCCGATGTGGTGAGGGTGGGCGCCGGCTCGTCGGGGCTGCCGCTGGCAGACCCGGCTGCAGCTGCACTCGGCGGCGTCGCGGATTGGTGGTACGACGGCGGCAAGCGCCGCTGCCGCGTGGAATTGGGCACCGTAGAGGGACGAGACGCGTACCGGCGGCTAGCGGCGGCGGCCGATCTGGTGATCGAGACCGAGCGTCCAGGACGGCTGGCCGAATTGAACATCGACTACGCCGACGTGAGCGCTGGGAATCCGGCGCTGGTGCAGGTGTCGATCACGCCGTTCGGGCGCACAGGCCCGAGGGCGCACTGGCTCGGCTCGGATCTCGTGGCCGCCGCGATGGGCGGGATGATGGCGCTGACGGGCCTGGCCGACCGCCCGCTCAACGTATGGGGCAGGCAGGCCTACAACTACGCAGGCTTCGTGGCGGCGACGTCAGGGGTTGCGGCGGCGCTCTCGGCTCGATCGACGGGACGGGGGGCGCACGTCGACCTGTCCATCCACGAGACGGTCACCGGTTCGATCGAGAACCTGTTCATGCAGTATTTCTTCGACGACCTACTGCCGCTGCCCAAGGTGGCGCCGCGGCAGGGCGCACTGCACTGGCTGGGCGCGTACGACCTGGCCGAGTGTCGGGGCGGCGAGGGCGGCTACGTCATGATCACGCCGACGCCGACGCCCGACCTGCTGTTCGAGTGGATGGTCGAAACCGGTTTTGAAGAAGTCAAGAAATGGCTCGGCGCAGATCCGGCCGATGTGCTGCTGGATGTGACCGAGGTGATGGACGCCGTCCGGCGCTGGATCGCCCCCCAAGATGCACGCGAGGTGTGGTGGGAGGCGCAGGAACGGCATGTGGCCTTCGGCGGGGTGCTGGACATCGCCGAAGTCTGCCTGAACCCGCAGTTCGCGCACCGCGAGTTCTTCTCCGACGTTTTGCCGCCGGGAGCGGCTGCCGCGAACGGATCGCGCGTGCCCGACCGAGCGGGGCCTGGCCCCCACGGCCCGGTGCAATTGCCTGCCCGGCTGGTTCGCTGGAGCGACGCAGGCCGGTCGGGCGCAGTGCCGCCGAGTCCGCCCGCGAGCGTTGACACGCCCCTCGACGAGGTGCTCGCGTCGTGGGCGGCGCCGCCCACCGAGGCCCGCAATGGCGACACCGGCCGCGACGCCGATGAGGGCACCGGCACAACGGCGGGCGGCGGCACCGCAGCAGATGGCAGCGCCACATGCGCAGATGCGCGCGTTTTCGGTGGTACGGGTGCCCGCGGTGCCGCCGGCCCGGTTGGCGAAGCCCCAGATGCGCACAGCGGCGACCCGCGGCCGCTTGACGGCATCCGCGTGGCGGACTTCACCTGGGTGCTCGCCGGACCCTCGGCCACGAAACTGCTCGGCGACCTTGGTGCCGACGTGATCCGCATCCAGAGCGAGGCACGCTCCACCCTCGTCAACTCGCCGGAATTCCCGTACTACTTCGTGTGGAACCGCTCCAAGCGCAGCGCCACGCTCGACATGAAGCATCCCGAGGCGCTGGCTGCGGCGCGGCGACTGATCGAGACGTGCGACGTGCTCATCGAGAACTTCAGCGCCGGGGTGCTCGACTCGTGGGGACTCGACTGGGCGACCGTGCACGAATGGAACCCGCGGCTCGTCTACGTGACGATGTCCGGCTGCGGTCACGACGGCCCCTGGCGCCACGTCATCTCGTACGCGCCGACGGTGCACGCAGTGTGCGGCATCACCCACCTGACCGACTTCGCCGACCGCGGCGATGTAGGCCCGGGCTTCTCGCTCAACGACCACTTGGCGGGATTCGCGGCAGCGGTCTCTACCGTCGGCGCCCTGTATGCCCGAGAGCGCACCGGTGAAGGGCAGCGCATCGACATGGCGCAGCTCGAAGTCGGCACCTACGCCATCGGTGCCGCGGTGATCCGCCAATCCGCCGGCGTGTCGCCGCCGCGCCCCGAGGGCAACCGCGACGGCATCGCCGACCATGTGCCCAATGAGGTCTATGCGTGCGTCGACGGCTTCGTGGCCGTGACGGTGACCGAGCCGGCGCAGTGGCTGGGACTCGTGGGGCTGCTCGGCGACCCGCGGCTCGACGATCCGACGCTCGCAACCGAAGCGGGCCGCCGAGACCGCAGATCCATGATCGACGCTGTGCTGGGAGAGTGGGCCGCCGCTCGAACGGCCACGGCAGCAGCCGAGGTACTGCAGGCCGCAGGCGTCCCTGCGGGACCAGTGCAGAACTCGCACCAACTGTTCGCCGACGATCCCCAGCACGCGGCTCGCGGCTTCTGGCAGCCGGTCGATCATGCGGTGTTCGGCGAGCGGACTGTCGACGCGTTCGCGGGCCTGTGGAACGGCCAGCGCTGGACTCCCCGCCATCTCAGCCCCGCCTACCTAGGAGAGCACAACTTCGATGTCTGGGCCGATGCCCGCTACTCGCCCGATGAGATCGCCGAAGGCATCGGCGACGGCCTGTTCCGGTAGCGGCTCGTCCGACTCGAACTCCAGCACGTAGCTGATGTGACGTCGCCACAACAGCGCTCCACAACGATTGAATCTGATGCAGGCGCCGTGTGCTGTGCGCCGTGATCTGGGCGCTATGCGGGTCGATGCGCCGGGTCTAGCCTGTGGGGATGGCTCTGCGCGACGACGCACTGCTCGTCCCGGCCGTCGAGCAAGCGCAGGCAGCCGCGAAATTGCTCGCTGAGGAGGGCGCGTCAGTGGTGCTGCTGCACGGCTCAGTCGCCCGCGGCACCGCCCGCGAAGGCAGCGACGTCGACCTTGTGGCTGTGTTCGACGACATTGACTACGACGAGCGGTACCTGTACCGGTGGCGGCTCGAAGCGAAGTGCAGCGCAGCGGCAGGTGTGCCCGTCGAGGTGCATGTCACTGATTGGCCTGAATGGAAGCACCGTACCGAGCAAGTGCCGTCGTCGTATGAGGCAGCGGTCGCGGCCGGCCAGCAGACACTCTTCGAGCGTGAGCCTCGTCCGGGCGCGGTCCGGTGGGGCAAGGAGATCGGCATGCCTGACAGCAACCTCGACGAGGCGCTCGAACGACTCGCCCGAGTTCAGCAAGCGCTTGCGTCCATGAATGCCGCATGCCGACAGCGCGACGACGAGATCCAGACAGTCGACGGCCAAGCGGGCACCGTTTCCTGGGTGCGGGAAATGCGTCTTCGCGATCTCTGCGCAGACGCGTCGATGACGATCGAGACTGCGCTCAAGACACTGTGCGCAGCGAACGGTGTGGCGTCTGAGCGCACTCACAGCGTCGCCGCACTGGTACAGCAGGCATCGCCGCTGCAGGTGCGTCTGGCGGACGCTCTCGCTCCGCTGGAAGCGAACACGCTGCGTCCGAGCCGCGAAGCCTACGACGATGTGTCCTGCTGGCGAATTGGGGGCACCTACCCGGGCGCTCTTCCGCTCGGAGAGCCGGAAAAGACCGAAGAACTCGCCAGGCTTCTCGTCGCCGCAGCCGTCACATCCGCTGATGTCGTCTTGCGACGCCTCCTCGACGACGGCGCCGACCCGCATGACGAGAGGCTCGCTCGCTGCCAGCAACAGATGCGCAATGCGCATGCCACGCTCGCCGCAGCAGATCCGGTCACCGGCGAACCGTCAGAATAAGCCCCGCGTACCTGGGGGAGCGCACCGGATCGACCACCGACAGCAGCCGATTGACCTATGAGCCCCGCGTACCCGGGGGAGCACAACTTCGACACTTGGGCTGGCGTCGGCTACGCGCGCGACGAGGTTGCTGAAGGCATCGGCGACGGCCCGTGCCGGTAGTGGTTCGGCGTAGGCGGGCGCCGAGCGCTCAGCCGGTCGTCATCTCGGCGATGAGTTCGAGCAGGGCGTCGGAGGTCTCGCGGTCCTGCGCGATGCGGTCGTCGGTCCCGTAGGTGATCTTACGAGCGATGCGGATGCCCGAATCGCTCACGGCTCCAATGTGTGCCCGGTCTTCGCCCCGCCGCGGCGGATCGGTCACCAGCGCGGCCGTGCACGAGATGCCGGCGAGCGGCCACGGCTCAGTGCCCGGCTTGGGCGTCGAGACGAGGTGTTGCGCCCGGGCCAGGCAGCCGTCGGCCATCGCTAGCGCCGCCTCGTCGGACACATGCGGCTCGAGTTCGGAGCCCATCAGCTCGTACAACGACTTCACTGAATAGGGAACGCCAGCTTCGAGAATCGTGCGAGAGCCGCCCGGCACCGTGAGCAGATCGCTGAGGGCCAGCACCCCGCCGCCCGTCACCGACAGCACGATCCGCAACGGCGAGTCGTGAATGGCCCTAATGGTCGCCAAGCGCTCGTCGGGTGTCACGAGGTCACCGTGATGGCCTGTCGGCTATGTGTGCCGTCGTCGAGTTGATCGACGAGGAATCCGGCGAGCGCGGCACGGTGGATGCGACTGGTCTTGCCTGCGTTGGAAGCGCTCACGGCGCGGCGTTCGAGCTTGTCGGACAGCACTGCGGCTCGGACGATGGTCCAGTTCGCCGCGCTGGCGCGCACGATGTCCTCTTGAGCCTGATGGTCGGCGAAGACGTTCCGCAGCATGGTCTTGAACATCAGCTTCGAGCTCATCGGAATCTGAGCCCAGCTCTCGCCGACGCCGGCTGCGGACACCACGACGAGGCGGTCGACGCCGTGACGGTCGACAGCGCCGACGATGTGCTCAGTACCGCGCGTCAGCGTCGTGCGATCCTTGAGACTCGTGCTGCCGAGGCACACGATGGCGGCATCGTGACCTGCGACAGCGTCAGCGACGACTTCGGCGTCGAAGGCATCGCCGCGTGACAGCGTCAACCCGGACGCCGCATCGAGCTTGTCCACCGAACGCCCGAATGCCGTCGTTTCATGGCCTCCGCCGAGCGCGCTGCGGATGGCGTGCTTCCCGGTCTTGCCCGTCGCCCCGAAGATGATGACGCGCATGGAGCCTCCTCCGTCGGCTTGGCAGCAAAGTCCGCCAGAGCTACGGCTGACCACGCTACAGACGAGTCCGGCAGCGGCTCATCTTCGGGTCCGTCTCAGCTGCGCCTTGAACATCACCCAGGTGCGGCACAGCCCGTCGCGCCATCGAATCGGCGGCGCCTGACTTGCGGACGAGGAATCGAGCCGAGGTCCAGGGGACGCACCAGAGGTTGGTTGGCCGGCGTCACGGTAGCGAACAGTCGTTGTCACAGCCCTCAGCGAGGATGCAGAGCGATCGACGGAGCGCTTGCCTGTCTCAGCATCGGAGGTGTGGTGTGCGAGCATTCGCAGGGATGGCCGGGACCGTGAGCGAGGTGCCGCTCGCCGACGCAGGCGAGGCTGGCATCGACGACGAGCGCACGCTGTGCGCGGCTGCGTGGATGCTTGTTCGCGGGGGCGCGCTTGCCGAGCTGAGCGAAGCCGAATGGTCGCTGGTGCGCGCCGCGCCGGAAACGATGCCATCGGGAGCGCCGGAGAGCTTGGGGACGGCCATTCGGGCGGGGGGTGATCCGCTGGGCACTGCCCTCTTGCGCCTGCGCTCTGCTCAACGCCGACGCAGCCAGGGCGCGACCTACACCCCGGCGACGCTGGTGCAGCCGATGTCGGAGTGGCTCGCGAGCTTCGGGCAGCCGGGCCGCGTGGTGGACCCGGGCGCGGGCTCTGGACGCTTCTTGTGTGCGATCGGCCCGCTGCTGCCCGAGGCGGAGCTGGTGGCAGTCGAACTGGATCCGCTGGCGGCGCTGGCTGCCCGCGCGAATTTGACGGTTCTCGGTCTCGACGGCCGATCGCAGGTGCATGTGTGCGATTACCGCGCAGTGCAGCTGTCGTCGATGCATGGACCGACGGCATTCATCGGCAACCCGCCGTACGTGCGTCATCACGGCATCGAGCCGGAATGGAAGGACTGGCTTCGCCGTCGCGCCGCCGATCTTGACCTGAAGGCGTCGGCGCTCGCAGGAATGCATGTGTACTTCTTGCTCGCAACAGCGCATCTCGCCCGTGCCAGTGACTACGGCGTCTTCGTCACGTCGTCGGAATGGCTCGATGTCGGCTACGGCCGACTGGCTCGTGAACTCGTGGCCGGCCCGCTGGGCGGTCTGTCGGTGCACATCTTGGATGCCCGAACGCCCGCTTTTGCCGACGCTATGACCACAGCAACCGTGACTGCGTTCGAACTCGGCCAGCAGCGACCGGTCCGTTTGCGCAAGGTCGCTTCGGCTGAGGATCTGAGGGGCCTGCGCGGCGGCACGCCATTCGGTCGTGCCGAACTGCTTTCGACGCAGCGCTGGTCGTCGCTGCTTGAGCCACGAGTTACTGTGCCGAAAGAGTTCGTACCGCTGGGGGAGTTGTGTCGCGTCCATCGAGGAACGGCGACGGGCGCGAACGCGACATGGGTGACCGACCAGGGTGACCCGCTGCTGCCTGCCTCAGTGTTGCGGCCAGCGGTGACCAAGGCGGCGGAGCTCTTTGCCTTGGGTTCAGGCGCCCTCAGCGACTCGGGCGCGCTACGAGCCGTGATCGACGTGCCTGCCGACCCCGACACGCTTGACGAGGAGGCCCGTGCGCTCGTGGATCGATTCTTGGAAGCCGCTCGACGCGCTGGTGTTGCCGACGGCTACCTCGCCCGGCACCGACGCCCGTGGTGGTCAGTGAAGCTGCGTGACCCGGCGCCGATCCTGGCCACCTACATGGCACGCCGCCCGCCGACGTTCGTGCGCAACTTGGCCGAGGCCCGCAACCTCAATGCGGTACACGGCATCTACCCGGTCGAGCCGATGTCCTCAGCAGCGCTGTGTCGGCTCGCGAGTGCGTTGCGCGAGCGAGCCAGCCTGACCGGGGGCCGCACGTACGCTGGCGGCCTCGCCAAGTTCGAGCCGAGGGAGATGGAGCAGATCATGGTCCCGCCGCTGAGCTGGCTCGAATCGGATGAGCCGCTGGCATCCTTGGTGCCGAGCGAAGAAGTCGCAGGTGGCCGAACCGCGGCACCAGGGGGCTGCTGATGAGCGCGATCGACCGGCAGGCGAACCGGGCCGGCTCGGTGGTGATGGTGCCAAGCTGCGAGGTAGCCGCAGCGTCTTCCGACCGTCGCATTTCCGCGGTCGACGTCTTCTGCGGTGTCGGCGGCCTCTCCTACGGCTTGGCTGCAGCGGGCGTCGATGTCGTTGCGGGCATAGATGTCGACGGGTCCTGCCGGTTTCCTTTCGAAGCCAACATGAGCGGTGCTCAATTCGTTGAGCGTGACGTTCGCGAGGTCACCTCTGAGGAGTTGAACGGCCTGTGGCCCGAGGGTGCAACGAGGCTCTTGGCCGGATGCGCGCCATGCCAGCCGTTCTCGTCATACCGCAAAGGCGTGAGCCCGTCGAATGACAGCCGGTGGGTGCTCTTGCGCGAGCTGGGCCGGCTGGTCGAAGAGACGCAGCCGGAGTTCGTCACGACCGAGAACGTCCCCCGCGTCGAAGGCAAGGCAGTGTTCGGAGATTTCGTGCGAATGCTTGAACGCCTCGGCTACTCGGTGGACAGCGATATCTGCAGGTGTACCGACTACGGCCTCGCCCAGAACCGCCGCCGCTTGGTGCTCGTCGCTTCCCGGCTCGGCACTGCCACGGTCCCAGTGGGAAACCTGAGCGGCTGCCCCCCCAAGACCGTCAGACAGGCGATCGGGGGTCTGCCGCCCATCGAGGCTGGCCACGCCCATGAGGCCGACCCGGTGCATCGCAGCCGCGGCTTGTCGGCACTCAACCGGCAGCGAATGGCTGCGTCCAAGCCGGGCGGCACGTGGCACGACTGGCCGAAGGAACTGCGGGCACCGTGCCACCAGCGCGCCAGCGGCGCAGCGTTCAAGAACGTATACGCCCGGATGCGCTGGGACCAGCCGTCGCCGACGATCACGACCTACTTCCACAATTTCGGAGCAGGCCGCTTCGGCCACCCCGAACAGCACCGCACCCTTTCCCTGCGAGAGGCCGCCATTCTCCAAGGCTTCCCCGAGAACTACCAATTCGCGCCCAACGGCGGTTCCGTGCCACTGGCGACACTAGGCCGACACATCGGCAACGCCGTCCCTCCACCACTCGGCGAGGCCATCGGCCGCAACCTCCTTACTACTCTCGGCGAATTCGGAGAACGTGAATGAATAAGAGTCAATCGTCAGCTACTCCACATCGAGACGTTGGGGCACCGGTTATGCGAACTTATGAAATGACCGTTGATCTCGTCGTCGTGGAACATCTCGGAATCAACCTCTACAGTAACATTGCGGCAGTCTTGAGTGAAGCGGTCGCAAACGCATGGGATGCCGATGCAAGAACTGTACGTGTCGATCTTGATCAAGCGGGTGACGCAATCATGATCACCGATGACGGCATTGGCATGACTGTCGACGACATGAACAATCGCTACTTGAGAGTCGGATATGCGAGGCGCGATGATGACGCGCAGACCGGCGACAGCACCACCTTGGGGAGACCGGTTATGGGCCGCAAGGGACTCGGCAAGTTGTCGCTATTTTCGATTGCAGAGACAATCCGAATACAGTCAGCAAAGGATGGGGAACGACACGGCTGCGTTCTTACCAGTAGAGGCATCCGCGAGGCAAGTGAGAGAAATGAGCGTTACCATCCAACCCCGCTCGATGATAGTGAGATCGACATAGAGGTCGGGACCCGGATTGTCTTGAACGACCTCAAGAGCGAAAGGCTAGGAGTCACCGTTGTTGCCCTCCGAAAGCGGTTGAGCCGACGTTTCTCGATTCTGGGGATGCAGCATGACTTCAATATGTTCATCAACGGCGACGCAATTAAGGCTGATGATCGCGGTGATTTGCGAGCTTGTGAGTACATGTGGACTATCGGAAGCATTGAAGAGGCAATCCGCGACCTACCGAATCTGAAGGAACAAAAGCAGATCGAGTTTGACCATGTTGCAGAGAACCCGGCTTGGAACATCAATGGGTGGATTGGAACAGCACAGAAGCCGTCGGATCTCAACTCAAGCGACGCAGGGAACCTCAATGGAGTCGTGCTGTTTGCACGTGGTCGCTTGTTTCATGAGAACATCTTGGACAGTATTAGTGACGGGCGCCTCTACACCAAATACATCACCGGCCGCATCAACGCAGACTTCCTAGATACTGAGGGCGACATTGACGTGGCGACCAGCGATCGTCAACGCGTTCAAGAGGACGATGAACGGATTATAGCACTCAAAGATCACCTCAAACGCGTGCTGAACTATATCAAATCCGACTGGACGGAATGGCGAGGCAATCAGCAGTTGGAAGATATCGTCGAACGCACTCCAGCTCTGAGTGAATGGCTGGGAACGCTCAAGGCCGGACCGCGGCGACAGGCTGAGGCGATGATCCGTCGAATTGGGAGGCAACACTTCGAGACCGAGGATGACCGCAAGGAACTCCTCAAGCATTCAATATATGCCTTTGAGCGCATGAAACTGCGGGGAATGACTGCTGAATTCGCGGAAGCAGTTGACGACCCTGACAAACTCTTGCGCTTGTTAGCGGACCAAGACAGCTATGAAGCCAGCCTGTACCTGGATATTGTAACTTCGCGGCTAGATGTAATTCAAGGGCTGATGCACGCGATCGACAACAATGCGCGCGAGTCCGCTCTCCGAGAGTACTTGTTTGATCATCTCTGGCTTCTGGACCCCGCTTGGGAGCGGGCTGATGGTAGTGAGCGAATGGAAACTAGCTTGACTCAAGCAGGAGTAATCATTGAGGATCTCACTGAGAAAGAACGCCTAGGCCGGGTCGACATCTGCTACAAAACGATTGCTGGTAAGCACGTGATAGTCGAATTGAAGCGCGCAGAACGCAATGTGAAAGCGCTGGATCTTGTAGCGCAAGGCACAATGTACGTGGACAAGGTTAAGAAGATTGCTAGGTCACAGGGAGAGCGTGATCCACTTGTAGAAGTGATCTTTGTGCTCGGAAAGGAGTTGGCAGAAGAAGCGCAAAATCGGGATCGACTGCGAAACCTGATGGAATCCATCTCGCCGGGCTCCCGGGTTGCCTACTACGAGGCGCTTATCAAGAAAGCCAACAAGGCATATAGCGAATTTATAGAGCAGCGTGACCAGTTCGCAACCGTTCAGAAGATCGTTGATCAAGTCTGAAAGCCCGCGTGTTGCGGGAAGATCTGCCATGGGACGAGAAATGAGGTCCTGCTGATGTCCGGCGGGGATGCGGCGGCGAACTGCGAGGGCACCCTCCATGAATCACCGAGCGCGGTGCTGGAAGATGTCGGCGCGGGTGCGCGGGTGGTTGGGGTGGAGCCGGGGGGTGCTGTCACGGTGGTGGCTGTGCAGTGGCATGGCAGCCAGGCGATCACTCTGACGTACCGCCGGGCGGATGGATCGTTGGGCGAGCGGGTGCTGTTCCGCGCGGACGAGGCGGGGTTGCGTTTGGAGGCGCCTGAGGCTGCTGGCTCGTTCACGTTCGACGGTGACGGGCGGCTGTTTCGGCTGGCGGCCGAGGCTCGGCGTATTCGCTTGGCGCATCTGTTCGATCCGTACCTGGCACTGGACGCAAGTCGGGTGCGGCCTTTACCGCATCAGATCGAGGCTGTCTACGGCCACATGCTTCCTCGCCAGCCGCTGCGTTTTCTGCTCGCAGACGACCCGGGTGCGGGCAAGACCGTCATGGCCGGCCTGTACATGAAGGAGCTGATGCTGCGTGGAGCGCTCGAGCGGGCGCTGGTAGTGGTGCCGGGCAACCTGACGGCTCAGTGGCAGGAGGAACTGCGCGACAAGTTCGACTTGCACTTCGACATCGTCACCAAGGATGATCTCGACGCCATCGGCAGCATCGACGTCTTTGAGCGCAAGCGGCTGCTGATCGCTCGTGTCGACCAGATCGCCCGTCGCCGTGAGGAACTCGAGCCGCACCTGCGCCGGGCCGAATGGGACTTGGTGGTAGTCGATGAGGCGCACCGCATGGCGGCCCACTTCTGGGGTGACGAGGTTCGCAAGACGCTGCGGTACCAGCTCGGCGAACTGCTGGGCGCAACCACCCAGCACCTGCTGCTGATGACCGCCACACCGCACAACGGCAAGGAAGAAGACTTCCAGCTGTTCTGCGCGCTGCTCGACAGCGACCAGTTCGCAGGCCGCTTCCGCGACGGCGTTCATGCGTCAGACCCGTCCGCCTTCATGCGCCGCATGACCAAGGAGCGGCTGCTCACCTTCGAGGGGCGCCCGTTGTTCCCCGAGCGCCGCTCCTCGACGGTGCGATTCAACCTGTCCGACTCAGAGATGGCGCTCTACGACGAGGTGACCTCGTACGTGCGCGAGCAGATGAACGCAGCGGACAGAATCCGCGACGACGGCGACGGCCGTCGTGGCAACACCGTCGGTTTCGCATTGACCGTGCTCCAGCGACGGCTGGCGTCCTCACCTGAGGCCATCTACCAGTCGCTGCGACGGCGGCGCCTTCGACTGCAGAACCGCGTCGCGGAAGAGCGTCAAGCCGCTCGGGCTGCTCGTCTGGGGATGTCGGGCCGCCAGATGCGGCTGTCACGATTGGTTGCGGCCGACGGCGACGACAGCACGGCCGTCGACTACGACGCGTACGACGAGCTCGACGAAGACGAGCAGTCCGAGATCGACGCCGAAGTGGTCGATGCAGCGACTGCTGCCGCCACCATCGCCGAGCTCGAGTCAGAGATCGGCACGCTCACCAGCTTGGAGCAGCTCGCCTTCGCGTTGCGTGCCGACGGCACCGACACGAAGTGGACGCAACTGTCCAGCACGCTCAGCGACGCCCCTGAGATGCACACCCCATCGGGAGACCGTCGCAAGCTGATCGTGTTCACCGAGCACCGCGACACGCTGAGTTATCTCGTCGACCGGTTGCGCACGTTCCTGGGTTCAGACAAGGCCGTCGTGTTCATCTCGGGGAGCACCGGACGCGACGAGCGTCGCCGCATCCAGCACAGCTTCACCCAAGACCCCGACGTCGAGGTGCTGGTGGCCACCGATGCCGCCGGTGAGGGAATCAACCTGCAGCAGGCGCACCTGGTGGTCAACTACGACCTGCCGTGGAATCCGAACCGCATCGAGCAGCGCTTTGGCCGTGTTCACCGGATTGGCCAGACCGAGGTGTGCCACATGTGGAACCTCGTGGCCGAAGACACCCGCGAGGCACAGGTCTACGTGCGCCTGCTGGAGAAGATCGAGCAAATGCGTGAGACCTTCGACGGGCAGGTGTACGACGTGCTCGGCGAAGTTCTGTCCGGCCGTGAACTCCGCGGCTTGCTGCTGGAGGCCATCCGCTACGGGGACCGGCCCGACGTGCGGATGCGGCTCGATGAAGTCATCGATGCCGACGTGCCCGCTCGAGTGGCCGCTGCCATCACCGATCCGGTGCTGGCATCGGAGGTGATCGGCTACTCCGACCTGGATCGCATCCGGCGCGACATAGACGAGGCGGCCCTGCGGCGCATCCAGCCCCACTACGTGCGAGCGTTCTTCGAGGCAGCCCTCACCGACTTGGGCGGCGCCATGCGAGAGACGGAGCCAGGCCGGTACCAGATTCGCCGGGTACCGCTGTCGGTTCGACAGCACAGCCGATCAGTGGCGGCTCGGGGTGCTGCGGCCGTGCTGGAGCGCTACACGCGCGTCACCTTCGACAAGGAGCTGACTGAGGCCACCGGCGTGCCCGACGCCGACCTGCTGGCACCTGGCCATCCCTTGCTCGACGCCGTGGTCGACCTGACTCTGGAGCGCCACAGCGATCAGATCCGTCGAGGTGCAGTCATGGTGGACGATGCCGACTCGGGCACAGTGCCGAGAGTGATGGTGATGCTGGAGCACGAGGTGGCCGACGCTCGTCCCTCAGCGAAGGCGCCGCACACGGTGGTGAGCCGCCGCTTCGAGTTCGTCGAGATTCCCGACGCGGGCAAGCCGTCAGCCAGTTCGCACGCTCGTTATCTGGACTACCGCCCGGCGACCGAAGCCGAGGCCGCAGCAGTAGCACACCTGCTGGAGCGGCAGCGGTCTGATGGCCGCAGCGTTGAAACGTTGGGAATGGACCATGCCGTCAACGTGTCCGCACCCGACCACTTGGCCTCCATCCGGGCGCGCACGCTGGCTCGCGTGGAGCGTACGCGTGAAGCGGTGCACCAGCGGTTGACGAAGGAGATCAACCACTGGGACAACCGGGCCGCGCAGCTGCAGCTCGATGTGGATGCCGGCCGGGTACCCAAGATGAACGCCGACACCGCCCGACGGCGGGCCGACGAGTACGCAGCCCGCCTCAAGGAGCGGCTGGCTGCGCTGGAGCAGGAACGAGCCGTCAGCGCGTTGCCGCCGCGGGTGGCGGGGGGAGCGTTCGTGGTGCCCGCCGGTCTGCTCGCGGAACTCCTGTCTGCGCCGGGTGCGGCAACGGCGCAGGCGGTCGGTGATGTGCTGTCGAAACGAGAGACCGAACGCCGAGCTGTCGAGGCAGTGCTGGCTGCCGAACAGGCTGCGGGATGGGAGGCAGTCGACATGAACGACGAGCGTGCCAACCATCCCGGTTTCGACATCCGGTCGAGCCGTGCCGAGGGCACGGTGACCAGCTTCCGTTACTTGGAAGTGAAGGGCAGGGTGGCCGGTGCAGCCACGGTCACTGTCAGCCGCAATGAGATCCTCACCAGTCTCAACGAACCCGACCGCTGGGTTCTCGCGCTCGTCGAGGTTGCGCCAGATGGCAACGGAGACAGCGACCGGGTGCGCTACGTGGCGGGTCCGCTCGATGTGGGCTCGGAAGACCACCTCTTTGAGGTCACCAGCGTCAACTTCAACTGGGCCTCACTGTGGGCACGCGGCGTGACGCCAAGCGAATTCCGCCCTGCGGTAGGTGACGCAGAGGCAGGCGAGGCAGTAACCGAGGCTGGGGAAACCGCGGAGGTTGTCACTGGGGCTGAGGATGCCGCGGCGGACAGTGACGACTCCGGCGCCAGCCCCGCGCCTGATGATGCCCGAGTGGATGGTGTCGGTGGCAAAGCAGCCGTATCGGGGGCGGCACCATGACTCAGCGAGATGAGGTCATCCGAGTGAAGAAGAAGCTCATCGAGGTTGCATTGCCGCTCGATGCCATCAACGCGGCGTCGGCGAAGGAGAAGTCCATCCGCCACGGCCACCCGTCAACTCTGCACCTGTGGTGGGCGCGCCGGCCGCTGGCTGCCTGTCGGGCCGTGCTGTTCGCGCAGCTCGTGGATGACCCATCCGCACACTCGGACCGCTTCCCGACCGACGAGGACCAAGAGGAAGAGCGGAATCGCCTGTTCAAGATCATCGCGGACATGGTGCAGTGGAAGAACACGTTTGACGAGACTGTGCTCGCTGCCGCCCGGACTGAGATCGCCAAGTCCTGCGACAGCGAACTGCCGGCGGTGCTCGACCCATTCGCCGGCGGCGGCAGTATCCCGCTGGAGGCTCAACGGCTCGGGTTGAAAGCCCACGCCAGCGACCTCAACCCGGTGGCGGTGCTGATCAACAAGGCGCTGATTGAGATACCGCCCAGGTTCGCCGGCCGAACGCCGATCAGCGAGCAGCTTGCGACGTTAGAAGCCGAAAGTGGCGGGCCTGAGATGAATGACCCATCGGAATGGTCCGGTGCTCAACTTCGCCAAGCGCTGCATCTCGAAGACGACTGGCCGGGCGCGACCGGTTTAGCCTGGATCCACCGGTGGGGTGGCGGGTTTGGGTGGTGCGCGTCCACCAGAAAGGCCTCCTGACGTGGCATTTTGCCGTTGACGAATAGTCGGCGTGATGCCATGACGGGAGGCACTTTCTGTGAGCAGCGTAGCTGGGGGTCTGGACCGGATTGAGGCAGTGTTCGACGAGGAGTCCTTGGTCGCCGATGCGGGGTTGTTGTTGGCGGGCACTTTGGCAGACCGGCTGGGTCTCGAAGAGCTGATCGACGAGGTGGTGACGCCGCCGCAGTCGGGACGCGGTTCGGGAGCCAAGGTGCTCACGGCGGTGTGCTCGATGATGGTGGGCGGCTCGTTCTTCGCGGACGCGGACAGGCTGCGGGCCGCGTCGACAAGGTCGGTGCTGGGGTTCGCGCCTGTGGCGCCGTCGACGTTGGGGACGTTCGCGAGGTCGTTCACGTTCGGTCATGTGCGCCAGCTCGACCGCGCCCAGGAGCTGGCGTTGGGCCGCGCGTGGGACGCAGGCGCCGCCCCTGCGGCCGAGCAGATCACGATCGATGTCGACTCGACGATCCGCGAGGTGCACTCCGACGCGAAGCAAGGCGCCGCCTATGGGCATACGCGCACGCTGGGCTATCACCCTTTGGTCGCGGTGCGCGACGACACCGGCGAGATATTGCATTCGCGGATGCGCAAGGGGTCCTCCCAGAAAGGACACCTGCGGTTCGTGTCCGAGACCGTCGCCAGGACGCGGCGGTTGGCGCCACAGGCGGCGCTGACGCTGCGCGCCGACGCAGGGTTCTTCTCCTGGGACCTGACCGAGCGGCTCGACAGGCTCGACGTGAGGTTCCTGATCGCTGTGGGCCGCAACCCCGCCATAGACCGAGCGATCGCAGCGATCGAAGACGACGAATGGACCCCGATCGGCTACACCGACGACGGCGAGGCACACGTCGCCGAGACGACGTTGACCTCGAGCCGACGCCGCCG
Organism: Acidimicrobiales bacterium; assembly: GCA_965231925.1. Lineage (GTDB taxonomy): Bacteria > Actinomycetota > Acidimicrobiia > Acidimicrobiales > Poriferisodalaceae > Poriferisodalis. The sequence continues at coordinate 3,980,195 of OZ246894.1, read as the reverse complement.
CGGCAAGCCCGCTCGCACGGTGCGGCTGGTGGTGCGCCGCACCCGCATCGTCGGCGAGCAAGCCGACCTGTTCCCCGACTGGCGCCACCACGCCGTCGTCACCGACATCGACGCCGACACGCTCGACACCAAAACAGCCGACGCTTCTTATCGTTCCCACGCACGCGTCGAGCTCGCGATCAAGGACCTCAAAGCCGGCGGCCTCGCGCACAGCCCCTCGGGCAGGTTCGCGGCGAACGCCGCATGGCTCGCCTGCGCCGCTTTGGCGCACAACATCGCGCGCTGGACCGCCCGCATCGGACACGTCCACGACCCCCGAAAGCTCACCGTCGCCGCCACCCTCGCACGCCGCCTGCTCACCATGCCCGGCCGGCTCGTCAACCGCAGCGGACGGCCCACCCTGCGGCTCCCAGCCCGATGGCCCTGGGCCCACACATTCACCGCCGCTCTCGACAAGATCCGAAGCCTGCCCCAGCACTGCTGAACCAGCCCCAGCGTCACGCCGCGCCGCGCAGCACACCCCCCAGGCCCAGCACACAACCCGACCCCCCAAAGCCGAACCGGGCACCCCACGCCCATCCGCGAACCGGCACCCCCAACGCCGCCCACACCACACCACCGCCAGACCCAGACCCCGCCAGCCCAGCCCCACCGGTGGATTCAGGTTTAGCCGAGGACGTACGGCACTACGGGGGCGTGCTGAGGAACCTCGCCCGCGACTACGTGGGCGAGCACTACCCAACGGTGGAGATCCCGGGTGACGAAGCCGCCACCGTGATCGCATGGATGTGGGCCCGCACGGTCCCATGCAGCAACCCGGCGTGCGAGGCACGGATGCCGCTGCTGAACTCCTACGCCCTGTCGCGGCGTCGCAACCGCGAGGCGTGGCTGGAACCCGAGGTTGACACGGCGACATCGCACGTGCATTTCCGGGTCCGCCACGGTGCAGGGTGCCCGTCGGGCGGCACCGTCACCCGACGGGGCGCGACCTGCTTGGTGTGCGGCACCTCGGTGCCACTGAAAGTGGTCCGCGAGTTGGCCCAGTCGGGCGGCTTCGGCTCACAACTGGCTTGCATCGTCGCTGAAGGTGTTCGTGGTCGCTGCTACATCGAAGCCACACAGGACCACATCGATGCCTCGCATGTTGCAATTCCAGATCAATCCCCAACCGAGAACCTGCCGCTTGAGGCGCTGGGTTTCCGGGTTCAGGGCTACGGCCTGTGGGCATGGTCCGATCTGTTCACACCCCGCCAGCTGACCACGATGTGCGCCTTCACCGAGCTCCTACCGCAGGTTCGCGACCAAGTCATCGGTGACGCCCACGCAGTTGGCATCGAAGGCGATGCTCTGCGGCTCCACGATGGCGGTAGCGGCCCCGTCGCTTACGCAGACGCCATCACTCACTACCTCGGACTCGCGCTTGGTCGCCTCGCCAATCGGTCCTCCTCCCAGTGCTTCTGGAACCCTGGGCGCGACACCATCGAGCAGGTTTTCGCCCGGCCAGCGCTGCCGATGATCTGGGTGTATGCCGAGGGCAACCCATTCAGTTCGTCTACAGGCAATTTCCTGGGTCAGCTCGACTACTTGGTCGAAGTCCTGAGCCGTGCGCCCGCTACGACAGATGGCATCGCAATCCAGCGCGATGCCCGTGACATCGGTGATCACAGCCCCGGCGTGGTGGTCTGCACCGATCCGCCGTACTACGACAACATCCCGTACGCCGATCTGTCCGACTTCTTCTACATCTGGCTGCGCAAGAGCTTGGCCGACATTCATCCCGACCTGTTCCGCTCGCTTCAAGTGCCCAAGGCGCAGGAGTTGATCGCCGAGCCCGCCCGCCATGACGGCTGGGACGCAGCCGCTGAGTTCTTCGAGCGCGGCCTGCAGCAAGCCTTCAGCGCGATCGGCAGCATTCATGACGATCGCTTTCCCTACACCGTCTTCTACGCGTTCAAGCAGTCCGAGACCGATGCTTCGGGCACTGCATCCACAGGCTGGGAGACGATGCTGGAAGGGTTGCTCGACAGCGGGGCATCCATCGTGCGGACCTGGCCGGTGCGCACTGAGCAGCCCGGAGGCTTGCGTGAGGTCGGCCGGGCTGCGCTGGCGTCATCGATCATCTTGGTCTGTCGCCGTCGGCCCGACGACGCTCCGGTGGTCAGCCGCCGCGACTTCCTCACTGCGCTCCGCAACGAGTTGCCGGATGCGCTTGCCGAACTGCAAGCCGAGAACATCGCCCCGGTCGACCTGGCACAGTCGTCCATCGGACCGGGCATGGCCGTGTTCTCCCGCTACTCACGAGTGGTGGAGCCCGACGGCAGCACGATGAGGGTCCGCGATGCACTGGCCGAAATCAACCGTGCGCTCGACGCCGTGCTCGAAGAACAAGACGCCGACCTCGACGCCGACACTCGCTGGGCGCTGGCTTGGTACGCCCAGCACGGCCACAACACCGGCTCTGCGGGCGAAGCCGACACGCTGTGTAAGGCCAAGAACACTTCCATCGCAGGCCTCGTCGAGGCCGGCATCTTGTGTCAACAAGGGAACGAGTGCCGCCTGCTGACCGTCGCCGAGCTCGACGAGGACTGGAACCCGGCCACCGACCGGCGCCTGACCGTCTGGGAAACCACCCTCCACCTGCGTCGCAAGCTGATGAGCGACGGCGAGCAGGCAGCGTCCGCCCTCCTGGCCCAAGTCGGAGTCATCGACGATGCCCCGCGCGATCTCGCCTACCGCCTGTTCCACCTCTGCGAGCGCCAAGGCTGGCAGCCCGAAGCCGTGGCTTACAACGCCCTCGTCACCTCCTGGCCCGAGATCATCCGCCAAGCCACCATCCCCACCGACCTCACCCTCATCTGACCAGCACCCCAATGGCTCGATGTGCTTCGGCAGTTCGCGGCGAGGCAGGTGACGCTTGCCCTGCTGATGGGTAGGTGCGTGCCGTTTCGGCATACTCGCGGACATGGCCCGCAAACGATCGAGGCGACAGCCCGCGCTGAAAGTCATCCCGACACAGCCAGACACCGACAAATCGCCGATCCCTGCTGCTGTTAGTCCAGTCAACGTCAACGAACTGCTCACCCAAGCAGCAAACGAAATCCGCAGCCTCGCAGACTGCATGGATGAGTTGGATCCGTTGGTACCGAAGCCAACAAACCCTTGGGTGGCTGATATTCCTGCGTTGTTGGAGCAGCGCGGCGTTCCCCCCAGGACTCGCGATGAGATTCTCGGCAACGAGCGCGGAGCAGCACTCGCCAAGTCACAGGCAGCAGCACAAGTCTGGTCAGCGCAGGATCATCTGCACGCGATAGCCGTATGCCTGCCACAGCGGACCGTGTTCTCGCTGATGTCGCTGAGCCGCATCGTCATGGAGGCGGCCTGTACAGCATCATGGCTGAACACGAACGGGGCAGACCCCGCTGAGCTCTTGCAGCGTGCCGTGACGCTGGCTTACGGCCATATACGAAACGCGATCAAGCAAGCCAACGAGATGTCGGAATGGTCTGTGCTCTCGGCACGAGAGACGAAAGAGCTTGCTGAGACAATTGCCTCGCACAAGATGGCTCTCGCCGGGTTTGACGACATCGGGCAACGATTCGGTTTCAAAGCGAAAGAAGGAGCGCCGTCCATCGCTACACGCATGGCCGCGGCGATGGATGCCCTGCGTGGAGCGAACCCTGACTTGGAGTTGCCTCCGGACAAAGCGCTACTGGGATTTCTCCACGGCGCGGTTCATGGCGACCCCAACACGTTGGTGGGGATGATGGACACAGAAATGGCAGGCGGGAGGCGAACGGTCAGCCTCCGGTCGCGGTTGCGGCCAGTGCTCTGGCATGCTGTCGCGCCGACCGTGATGATGCTCAAGACCATCGCCCACGAATGGGACACTGGGCTGCCAGTCGCAGAAATCGAGGACCACGCAGCGAACCTGGTCGATGTCGTCCGCGACGCTCAGACTGCGACGGCCTGATTCGCCCGGAAGGCCAACATGCCTTCAGGCGTAGCTTCGGTGGCAGCACGACTTGAGGGCACAGCGCGATGCGCGGGTGTGGCCATGGCCGAGGGCGATGGGCTGTGCGTCAGGGCTGACACAGGTTTTGGCCGTCGATGAGAACGAGAGTGCGCATAATAGAAACACCCGCCCGGGGGCCTTCCGTGCGGTCGGCCCAGCGGGCGGGGATCAGATGCGCCAAGGATATCGGTGACGGGAGTATGACGACATCCTTGAGAGCAGAATTCCGGTCGCTGTGCGTCTCGGTTCGACTGAGTGGAGGCAGACAATGGCGGAGATGAGCAACCGGGCACGGGTGGGGGAGGCGTTTGAGGTCTTGGCGCGCGTGTTGCGTCCGTTCATCGATCGGCACATGTCGAGCGGCGCCGGTGGCGCCGCGGATTGGGCAGCAACGTTTGCTGCGACGGCGCGTCCGGCGCTGCGGGATTACTCCGAGGACGACCCAGCGTTTCTGCTGCGGGTGATTGCCGACTGCTGGCAGGGCAGGTTCGAGCGGCAGTTGCCGCGCGGTGCTCGCAACCTCGTTTTCTCACTTCGTGACAAGCGCAACGAGTGGGCTCACAACAGACGTTTCCAGCTACACGACGCCCAGTACACGCTGAGCGGGATCGTCACCCTGATCGAGGCGGTCGCACCTTCGGAAGCTGCTGCCGTACAGGATTTGCTCGACGACTTGAATCGAACGCAGTATGAGCGCACGCAGCGCAGCGACGAGAGCGAGCACCCCGGTGCGGTATTCAACGTGGTGGATTCGCCGCCTGCTGGGTTGAGGCCATGGCGGGAGGTGATCCACCCCCATGAGGACATTCACTCGGGCCGGTTCAGCGTTGCGGAGTTCGCAGCCGACCTGGAGATGGTTCGCCGGGGCGAGGGCAGCGAGGAGTATGCCGATCCGCGGCGGTTCTTCGAGCGCACCTACCTGACTGCGGGGTTGCGCGACCTGCTCACGCTGGCCGTCAGGCGTGTGTCGGGGCAAGGCGGACAGCCGGTCATCAGCTGTCAGACCAACTTCGGCGGCGGAAAGACTCACAGTCTCATTGCGCTGTACCACCTGGTGTCAGGTCTCGACCTATCTCAAATGCCGACCGAGGTCGCCGATCTGGTTCGCGATGCCGGTGTTGACAACTTGCCCGAAGTGAACTGCGCCGTCGTCGTCGGCAACCGTTTCGGCGCTGGCGAGGTACACGCCAAGCCCGACGGCACCGAGGTGCAAACGATCTGGGGCGAGATTGCGTGGCAGCTCGGTGGTGCAGCGGCGTACGAACTGGTCGCCGACAGCGACCGCAACCGCACCAACCCCGGCGAGGCGATCCGGGACGTGCTCACGGTCTGTTCGCCGTGCCTGATCCTTATCGACGAATGGGTCGCCTACGCACGCGAACTCTACGAGCGCACCGACCTGCCCGGCGGCAGCTTCGATTCTCAGTTCAGCTTCGCCCAGACGCTCTCGGAGGCGACGAGGGCGACCGACGGGGCGCTGTTCGTGGTGTCCATACCCGCTTCGGAGGAAGCCGACACCAACGAGGACAGTTTCGCGGTGTCGAGCTTGGAGGTGGGCGGCACAGCCGGGCGGGAGGCGCTGCGTCGGTTGACCAATGTCACGAACCGTCTTGCGGAGACTTGGCAGCCGGCGAGCGGCGACGAGAGCTACGAGATCGTGCGTCGGCGGCTCTTCCAGCCGCTCAGCGATGAGGCACGAGCGCACCGGGACGAAACCGCAGAGGCCTTCGGTCGGCTCTACCGGTCTCGACGCGCCGACTTCCCCTCCGAGTGTTCCGAGATCGCGTTCGTCGAGCGCATCAAGGCGGCGTATCCGATCCACCCGGAAGTGTTCGACCGGCTCTATCAGGACTGGTCGTCGATCGATCGCTTCCAGCGCACTCGCGGTGTGCTTCGGCTGATGGCCGCAACCATTGACTCGCTCTGGGCGAGCGATGACAAGTCGCCCCTGATCCTGCCCTGTTCGATCCCCTTGGGCGACGACCGCGTAGTCAATGAGCTGGCCGGACGGCTGCCTGACTACTGGCATCCAGTCATCGACTCTGACGTGGACGGACAGTCATCGCACGCGGGCCGCATCGACCGCGCAACCCCTCATCTGGGGGCGCTGCATGCGGCGCGTCGGGTTGCTCGGACCATCTTCGTCGGTGCGACTCCCCGAGTCGGAGGGCCGAACCAAGGCTTGGATCTGCGTCGCGTACGGCTCGGGGCCACCCTCGTCGGCGACCCGTCGGGTCCGGTGTCTGATGCGCTGAGCCGGCTCGTTGCCGAGGCGCCATACCTGTACGTCGACCGCGACCGGTACTGGTTCGATCGGCAGCAGAACGTGACGAGAACCGCACGTGACGAGATCGAGAACCTGCTTTCGGGCGATCGTTTCCAATTGCACGCTGAGATTGTCAGGAGGCTGCGCGAGCGGAGCGGCAGGGTGGGCATACAAGCCGACGCATTCGCGAGTGTCCATGTCGCTCCGGCGAGCGGCGCCGATGTGGCTGACGAGCCGCGTGCGCGCCTGGTGGTTTTGGAACCCGGGACCACACTGACTCTGAATTCTGACGATTCGCCCGCTGTGTCCACGGCGCGAGAGATTCTTGAACAACGAGGTGCCGGACCGCGTCAGTACAGGAACATGCTGGTGTTCGCCGCGGCTGAGCAGCGCGCCGCTGAGGCCCTGGAACAGGCCGCTGCCGAGTACTTGGCTTGGGAAGGCATCTGCACGCGTCAAGACGACCTGAATCTCGACGCCCAGCAGATGAACCTTGCCCGGACGCAGCGCGAGCGGGCTGACCAGGCCACTGGATTGCGAATTGCGGAGGCCTACCGCTTCCTCCTGGTTCCCCAGCAAGAGGACCCGCGGGGTGCGGTCACGCTGGAGGTGGTGAGGCTGGACGCGGACAGCGCGGCCGGGGAGCGGAATGGTCGCAGGCGCGCCGTCGACCATCAGCTCAGCACGATGCAGCCGGTGGCGCGCATAGCCGAGAACGCTGCCCGAAGGCTCGTCAACGACGGCAGCCTGGGCGCGCAGTTCCCAGCGGTCCTGCTGCGGCAGCAACTCGACGGGGTGCTGGCGTCGCGCTGGGCAGGCGGCCATGTGTCACTCGCGGCGCTTTGGGAAGACATGGCACGGTATGTGTACCTGCCGCGCTTGCGTGATCAGGATGTGCTGATGTCCACGGTCGAACGCGGCCCCGAGGGCATCGCTTGGACGACAGAGGGATTTGCCGTCGCCGTTTCCTACGACGAGGCGGCCGGTCGCTATTTGGGGCTGAGCCCGCCCGGGGAGCGAACAGCGGCAGTGACGCCATCCCATCTCATCGTTCAGCCTGACTTGGCGATGCAGCAGCACGAGCGAGACCGTGAAGCAGCTGCGAGCGACGATGCTGGAGGGACGAGCGGGGATGGCGGCGACCCGGGAGGTGACCGTGGTGGTGCCTCAGGCGGGGACGACTACTTCGGGGGTGGCGCAAACGACGAAAGCGAAGGTTCCGGTTCTCAGACGGATCCGTCGCGTCCAGTCCTCGGCGTCTTTCGAGGGTCGATTGTCTTGAACCCTGAACGTCCCACCCGCGCATTCACCCAGGTCAGCGACGATGTCCTCACCCACCTCATCGGTCATCCAGATGCAGAAGTCGTCGTACGAGTGGAAGTCGAAGTCCGCAAGCCAGGCGGCTTCGTTGGCGACCTCATCCGCGACGTCAACGAGAACACCCGAGTACTCGGTTTCGAGGAAGGCACCGGATTCAGCGAGGACTAGCGTAGTTCAGCCGATGGCGCCGGCTACGGCGAGTTCGACGATGCGGTCGTCGTCGTAGCCGAGGATGTCTCGCAGGATCAGGTCGTTGTGCTCGCCCAGGCTCGGCCCCGATCTGGTGACCTCGTGAGGTGTCGCGCTGAGCTGCAGGCGGGGCGCCTCCACGATCATGCGGTCGTGTACTGGGTGCTCGACGTCCAGCCAGTGGCTGCGATGGATGAGCTGCGGATCGGCGAAGCAGCCCAAGCCATTCTGAACTGCATGTGCAGGGACGCCCGCGGCCTGCAGTGCCGCCTCGGCCCCGGCGGGTGTGTGTGCCGCAGCCCAGGTGCTGACCACCGCGTCGATCTCGTCGCTGCGGGCCACTCGTCCCGCTGCGTCGAGGGCTGCCAGATCGGCGGGAACCGCCCCGCCGTCAGCGCCGAGCACCCCGCACAGCGATGCCCACTGGTGCTCGGTCTCGCACACCACGGCGATCCACGGGTCCGGCGCCTCGAGCGGGTTGTCGGGGTCGGCGTCGCCGGGGTCGCACGGGTACATCGCATGGGGGCACATGAACCGATCCGCATTGCCCAATCGCGTGGCAGCAGTGTCATTGACCGTGTGCTCGAGCACCTCGGTCGCAAGGAAGTGCACTGCTGCCTCGGCCTGCGCGAAGTCGAGATGCTGTCCGCGGCCTTCCGGGTCGGCGTCGCGGGCGTCGAGCGCGGCCAGCAGCAGGGGCACCATGTACTGCGGGGTGACGTAGTCGGTGTAGGCGAGGAACGGCCCCGCCGGCGCCCGGTCCGGCCAGCCGGTCATCTCGTAGTAGCCGGTGATGGCCCCGGCCAGGTTGCCGAAGCCGGCGAAGGTGGCGAGTGGCCCAGTCTGGCCCATCAGGCTGGTGCTCAGCATGATCAGGTTCGGGTTGCGGGCCGACAGCGTCCGGTAGCCGATGCCCCAGTCGTCGAGCGTGCCCGGCGTGTAGGACTCCACGAAGATGTCAGCCCATTCGGCGAGGTCGCAGAAGGCCTCGCGGCCTTCTGCGACGTTCAGGTCGATGGTCACGCCGAGCTTGCCTGCATTCAGCGTTCCGTACTGGATTGACGCATCGGGTCCCATGTCGCCCTTCAGCCCACCGCCACTGCCGCGTGCGGCGTCGAATCGCCCCGGTCCTTCCACTTTGATGACGGTGGCGCCGAAATCGGCGAGCACTCGTGTCGTGAACGGCCCGGCATACACCCATGTCGTGTCGAGCACCTTGATTCCCTCAAGCGGCCTCAGACTCGGACTCGGCGGATCGCCGTTGCCGCGCCGCAGCTGCTCCGCGGCGTCCAGCAGCGCCGAGCGCGGCTTCGCCTTCACGGCTGCTGTGTCCGCGCCGAGATCTGGCGGGGCGCCGAGGGCGCGAAGCGGTGTGCTGCTGGGCTTGCACCATGCGCCGGGGGTCATCACGTTGCCCCACGCCGGGTCATCGACGGTGTCCCAGTACCCGCGTTCGTTGAAGTGCTCCACGCCCGTCAGCTCCGCAGGGGCGTACACCGGAGCTAGCAGCAGCTCGCGCCGCTGCGCTTCCAGGAACAGCTCGGCGCGGGTCCGTGTGCTGGTCAGCCGGGTGATCGCAGCCTTGGCGTCCTCGAGCTGGCCTGGCGCGCTCTCAGGGTCGGTGAACAGGCGCATCCCGAAGTCGACCCAATCCAGCGCGGCGAGCTCGTCGTCGCAGCAGCCTGCCTCGTGCACCCAGTCCATCAGCCGTGCCGTGAAGCGGCCGATGGTGTCGCCGAACAGCAGGGTGATGGACACGTAGCCATCCGACGCCGGGTACACGAACTGCAGGTGGAAGTTGAGCAGCAGGATGCCCCCGGAGGTCCGCCGTGCCGACGGGTACTGGTTGGGCGCATGAACATGTCCCGGAAAGGCCGTTTGCATCATCGCCTGCTGCGCCGAGATGTCGACGTGCTGGCCGTAGCCGCTGCGGTCGCGCTGGCGCAGCGCGAGCGCCGTGCCGACCGCGGCGTGCGAACCGGCGTGCAGCCAGCTCTGCGCTGCGGTGATGCGCAGCGGCGAGCGGTCGGCGTCGCCGGTGATGGCGGCGCTGCACGCAGCCGCCGCGATGGTGAGATCCGATGCCGCCCAGCCGGCCTTGGGACCGGTGCTGCCGAATGGTGTGACGGTGGTATGCACGAGCCCTGAATTGATGGCACGCAGCTCATCGGGGTCGAGGCCCAGGCCAGGATCAGGCGACTCGATCAGTGCATCAGCCCCGGCGACGAGCTCCAGCAGCTCGTTCCGGTCGCCGATGACGCAGCTCTGAGCACCGCGGCGCAGGTTCCACCAGCTCAGCGACGTCCCGTCGGGCCCCTGCTCGCGGTGGTCTCGACCCCGGCCGTCAGGGCCTTCGACGAGGATCACTTCGGCACCCAGCGAGCCGAGGATGGAGGTGCACATCGCGCCCCGGTGGTCAGTGAGGTCCAGCACTCGATATGGCTTCAGCATCGCCGCGAAGCTAACGCTCCCAGCGGCAGCGCCTGGCCCGCACTCTCGGCTTCCCCCAGCGCGGTTCAGCCCTCCCGCGCGATGTCATGTCGTGTCGGCCGCCACTGCTGCACGCGGAACCGCCGTCAGTCTTTGCTGCGCGGACTCGCCGTTTCTGGCCGCGATCGTGTGGAGGGAAGCTGGAAATGCACCCGCCGCGAGGCCGCGGCTAGCGTGCCGCCGGTGACGATTCGAGGCAAGGCACTCATCGCGGGGGCGTACGAGCATCCGGGCCGCGAGCTGCCCGACCGCACGCTGCCGCAGATTCACGCCGAGGTGGCGGCGGGGGCACTTGCCGATGCGGGTCTGTCCCTCAGCGACGTCGACGCCTACTACTCCGCGGGCGACGCGCCGGGGTTCGGTGCGCTGTCGATGGTGGAGTACCTCGGGCTTCACTGCAGCTACATCGACGACACCGAGACCGGCGGCTCGGCGTATCTGGTGCACGCTCAGCACGCTGCAGCGGCCATCGCTGCCGGGCACGTCAATGTGGCGCTGATCACCTTGGCCGGAAAGCCTCGCACCGGCGGTGCAGGACCCGGCGGCAGCGCCCGCTTCAGCTCGGCGCCGGAGGCCTCGTTCGAGAACCAGTTCGGCATGTCGGTGCCCGGCGGCTACGCGCTCGCCGCGGCGCGTCATATGCACGAGTTCGGCACGACATCGGAGCAACTCGCCGAAGTCAAGGTGGCTGCCTCGACGCACGCGCAGCACAACCCGAATGCGTTCCTCCAAGATGTCGTCACGGTGGACGAAGTGGTGTCCTCGCCGATGATCTCCGATCCGTTGCACCGGCTCGACTGCTGCGTCATCACCGACGGCGGGGGAGCGCTGGTGCTGGTCAGCGAGACCGTGGCGGCGTCGCTCGACCGCCACTGCGTTCCGGTGCTGGGCACCGGCACGTCGATCAAGCACACCTCGGGCGGGCGCATCGACCTCACACACACCGGCGCGACACGCTCGGGCCCGCTGGCGTTCGCGGAAGCCGGCGTGACGCCCGCCGACATCGATTACGTGTCGATCTACGACAGCTTCACGATCACGGTCCTGATGACGCTGGAAGACCTCGGTTTCTGTGAAAAGGGCGACGGCGGGCGCTTCGTGTCCGACGGCGCCCTGCAGGCGCCCGGTGGCGTGCTGCCGTTCAACACCGACGGCGGCGGCCTGTGCAACAACCACCCGGCCAACCGCGGCGGCATGACCAAGGTGATCGAGGCCGTGCGACAGCTGCGCGGCGAAGCCCACGCTGCGGTGCAGGTTCCCGACTGCGAGCTGGCCCTTGCGCATGGCACCGGCGGCAGCCTCGCGACACGCATGGGAAGCGCCACCCTCGTCATGGGGAGAACGACGTGAGCGCGTTGTCGTGAGGAGAACCCAAGTGAGGTCATCGCTGTGAGCAATCTCGGCCACTTTGGGCTGCCGGTCCCGCCGCCGAACCCGAATCTGGAGACGCAGCGGTTCTGGGACGCGACCGCCGAAGACCGGCTGGAGCTGCCCCGTTGCGACAACTGCGACCACGTCGTGTGGTACCCGCGCGAGCGCTGCGACCGGTGCGGCAGCACCTCGGTGACCTGGTTCGAGGCGTCAGGGCGCGGCACCGTCTACAGCTGCACGGTCACCCGGCGCATACCGGGCTCCTGGCGCGCAGCAGCACCATTCGTCCTGGCATACGTCGAACTCGACGAAGGCCCCCGGGCGGTCACCAACATCGTCGGTTGCGATCCCGAGACGGTCCACATCGGCCAGTCGGTGCAGGCCGTCTTCGACCCAACCCCCGACGGCCCCGCCCTGCTCCGCTTCACCCCAGTCTGAACGCGACAGCGCGGCATTCGTCAGCGTTCGCCGTCGCTGTGTAGCCAAATGGCTCTTGCGATGTGATACCGGCGCAATACGATGGTCGCAGGCCATGCGCCACTTCGAACTGTCGAGGTGCAGTGGTCCAACCCGCTAGGGCCCGCCGTGTGCGGGCCCTAGCTATGCAGGTGACACTTCAGCTTGGCCACCGCGTGCGCCATGTCACTCCCGGATCGCTCAGACTTCGAGCATCAGCGTCACGGGGCCGTCGTTGGTGAGTTCCACTTCCATGTGCGCCCCGAATGAGCCCGTTGCCACGGTGGCGCCCAGCCGACGCAGCTCGGCGATCAACTCGTCGATCAACGCGGCGGCCTGATCGGGCGCGGCGGCCGCAATGAACGAAGGCCGGCGACCTCTTCGCGTGTCGCCGTAGAGCGTGAACTGGCTGACCACCAGCACCTCGCCGCTGGTCTGCGCCACCGAGCGATTCATCTGGCCGTTCTCGTCAGCGAAGATGCGCAGGTTCCAGATCTTTCCCGCCAGCTTCAGCGCGGCATCCCGGTCATCGCCGTGCGTTGCGCCAACCAGGCAGCACAGCCCGGGACCGATCTCGCCGATGACCTCACCGTCGACCCGCACTCGGGCCTCGGCGGCCCGTTGAATGAGTGCGCGCACCCGCTCAGCCCCACAGGCCCGCGATCGGCACAGCCTCGATGCGGTCGCCGAGGCCGTAGCGCCGTGCTCCGGTGTGGAAGACGACGCCTCCCGCGAACTGCTCGGGGGGCAGCTTGTCACGCAGCCACGCAAGGTGCCGGGCGTCGCCGGCGGAAGGGCCGCTCGAAGTCTTGACCTCGAACGCGGCGAGCCGCGTGCCGAACTCGACCACGAGATCGATCTCGTGGTCACCTCCTTGTGTGCGCAGGTGAAACATCGTGGTTCGACGCTGTGTTGCCTCGACTTCGACACGGAGTTGTGCAGCCACGAACGTCTCGATGATCCGGCCGCGCGCCGTGGCATCTTGTCTTATGGCGTCGGCATCGGACCCAATGAGCCATGCTGCCAATCCGGAATCTGCGAGCAGACGCTTCGGCATCGACGTCAAACGCTTGAGCCGGTTCGAGTGCCAGGCGGGCACGTCGGCAACGAGGCGGAGGATGTTCAACGTGTCGTGATAGCCCACCGCAGTGCGCCGGTCCATCCGCGCTGCGGCTGCCAGTGCCGTGTCGGGAACCACCCCTGCGGTGTGCAATGCGCAAGCGCCCAAGTAACGGCGAAGCGCATCGGGGTGTCGTCGTCGTCCGTGGACTGCGGCAAGTTCGGGCAGGTCACGCACGACGGTCGTGTCGACGTAGGTGCGCATCCAGTCATTTCGGGCGCCTGCCGCCGCAGCGACAAGCGCGCCAGGGAAGCCGCCATCGAGCGCGATATCGAGGTAGCCGAGCAGGTCAGGCGGCGAGGGAGGCACCGTGAAGCGCTCACCGGAGTCCCAACGGTCGAAGAGCGAATCGATCGTGGCATCGCCGAACCGCTCCCGGCCCGTCAACGGCCACATGTGCGTGGCAAGCGAACGGCCGACCAGCGGCCATTGCCCGCTGTGCAGGTCATTGCGCGACGACCCGGTCAGGATGAATTGTCCCCCTGCAGGAACCATCGTGTCCACGGCCCGTTTGACGGCGCCCAGAACCTCAGGCGCGTGCTGCCACTCGTCGATAAGCAATGGGAACGGCCCCTCACGCAAGGCGATGTCAGGGTCGTCAAGGACCAGGCCGCGATCAGATGCCTGATCGAGTCGCAGTGTGGAGGCGGCGTGACGCAGCGCCGTCGTCGTCTTGCCCACGGCGCGCGGCCCGGTGACGAATTCAGCAGGCCATGCTGCGAGATGGCGGCGCAGGACGGTGTCGGCGATGCGAGGGATGTAGTTGGCGATGCGGCCCATGCTAGCGCGGCACCACACTCATTCCTGCACAAAATAACGACCAATTATTGTCTATATTCACAGTCATATTCTTGTGCAGAATCACGGCTTGAGACGACCTTGTGCCCGGCAGGCCTCGCTGACGGAGTCGGGCGCAGTCGCGTCGCGTTCAGCGGTTGTCAGGGGATGATTGCGTCTACTTCGATCTCGATGACGAGGTCGGGATGGATCAGCCCGGAGACCTCGACGAGCGTCGACGCGGGCCGGATGTCGCCGAACACCTCGCCGTGCGCACGGATGAAGTCGTCGAGCATCCCGATGTCGGTGACGAACGAGCGAGTCCGCACGACGTCGCTCATCTGAGCGCCGGCCTCCGCCAGCGCTTGCTCGATGACCCCCAGGGTGTGAACGGCCTGCCCGTAGCAATCGTTCGGGTGTGCCACCCCGTCAGGACCCAGCGAGGTACTGCCCGAGACCGCTACCCAGTCGCCCACGCGCACCGCCCGCGAGTATCCGGCGACAGGTTCCAATGGCCCGCCGCTCGAAATGTTCTGCCTGTCGACGCCTGCGGCGCCGCTGTCTGTGCTCATGCTGACCTCACGTTGGCATTGTCGGATTCGATGGATGGCTGGCGGAGAGTTTCAGGTGAGAGCGCCGGCGATGACCAACTCGGCGATCTTGTCGGCGTCGTAGCCGAGGATGCCTTCGAGCACTTCCATGTTGTGCTCGCCGAACATCGGGCCGCCCCACTGCGGCCGGCCGGGAGTCCGCGACAGGTCGAAATTGCTGTTTTCGACCCAGGTGTGGCCGTGCTTGGCGTGCGGCACCGACAAGAAGTGCTCCCGGGAGATGATCTGCGGGTCGGCCATCAGATCAGCAGCGTCGTTGACGCGATGGGCGGGCACGCCGTGGCCTTGCAGTGTTGCTTCGATGTCGGCCGCATCTTGGGCGGCAGTCCAAGCAGTGATCGTGGCGTCGATGGCGTCGCTGCGAGCTTGGCGGCCTGCGACGTCGAGTGATGCGAGCCCAGCCCCGGCATCGAGCCCAGCCAGGGCCGCAGCCAGTTCGCTGTTCTCGCCCGCAGCCTCGGCAAGCAGCCCCGCCAGCGCGCTCCACTGTGCGTCGCTCTCGCAGGCGATCGCGACCCAGCGGTCGTCTCCGGCCGCGGGGTACACGCCGTGGGGGCACATGTGGCGGTCGGCATTCCCGGCCCGGCCCGCAGTGCGCCCGTTGATCTCTTCGTCGGCGAACTCGGTCGCCAGGAAGTGCAGCGCACCCTCCATCTGGGCGAAGTCGATGTGCTGTCCGCGGCCCGTTCGGTCCCGCTCGGCCAGTGCAGACAGGATCAGCATCACGCCCAGCTTCGGCGAGATGTAGTCGGTGTAGGCGGTGAACGGACCCGCCGGAATGCGATCGGGCCAGCCGGTCACGGGGTAGAAGCCGGCGATGGCGGCCGCCATAGTGCCGAAGCCGGCGTACAGGCGCATCGGCCCGGTCTGGCCCATCAGGCAGCTCGAGAACATGACGAGCTCGGGGTTCACCTCGCGCAGCACGTCGTAGGTGAGGCCCCAGTTCGCCATGGCCTTCGGCGAGAACGACTCGGTGAGCACGTCGCACCACGCGACCAGGTCCAAGATCACGTCACGGGCCTCGGGCAGTGACAGGTCGAGCGTCAGGTCGAGCTTGCCGGCGTTGATCGAATGAAACTGCAGGGCATTCTCCTGCCCGCCTTCCTCGCCGATGAACGGGTGGACGCCGCGCAGCACGTCGGGCTTCAGCTCGCTCTCGACTTTGACGACGGTGGCGCCGTAGTCGGCCAGCGTGCGGGTGGCGCCGGGCCCCGCCAGGGCCCACATGAAGTCGAGGATCTTGACGTCGTCGAGCGGGCGCTCCAGGGTCCGGCCCGTGGGCGACACGTCGGCTCGGGGACGAGAGGTGACCGCCGGTCCAGACGCGCCGTTGCCGTCGAAGTACAGGGCCGTGTGCTCGCCCAGCCGCGGTGCGACCGCCAGATCGGCCAGCGGCTCGCCGGTGGTCTTGGCCAGTGCGCCGCACAGCCGCACCGGCGCGGGGCCGTCGGCTCGGGGCATCTCCACCTGCTGCCAGTAGTCGCGTACTTCCAGGTGCTCAAGGGCGAGCACGTCGGCGGTCGTCGTGATGGGCGCGATCAGCAGGTTGTCCGACAGCGCACGCTCCAATACCTCCGCCTTCGTCTTGGTGGCCACGAACGAGGTCAAGACCTTGATGGCTTGATCGAACGTGTCCATCGATTCGCGGCCTTCCACGATGGCCATGCCGAAGTCGACCCAGTCCTTGTCTCTCAGTTCGGGCTCGCAGAAACCCTCATCGCACGCCCACGCCAAGATCCGGCTCGTGAACGGAGCGATCATCGGCCCGAACAGGAAAGTGACGGTTACGTAGCCGTCTGCGCACTCGTACACCCACGGGATCAGGAAGCCGCCTAGGTTCACTGCTCCGGGGAGCCGCACGGGCACTTCCCCGCCGGTGAGCACCGCCATCATCTGGAACTGCGTGCAGTCCACGAACGATTGCTGCGCTGAGGTGTCCACGTGCTGGCCCAAGCCAGACGCTTGGCGCTCGTGCAGTGCCATGAGGATTGCGCCGGCGGCGTCCACTGCACCGTTGTGCCACGTCTGCGGCGACCCGATGCGGACCGGTGCCCGGTCGCGGTCGCCGGTCAGCGACATGGTGCCGCTCGAGGCGGCGATGGTGAGGTCGGTCGCCGCCCAGCCGGTCTTCGGACCCGTCTCGCCGAACGGCGTGATCGAGGCCGTCACCAGCTGCGGGTTGGCGTCACGCAGCGCGGCGAGATCGACATCGAATGCACCGCATGAGATGACTGCGTCGCAATGAGCCGCGAGATGGGCGATCTGCGCCGAGTCCTCGATGACCACCGAGTGCTTGCCCCGGTTGTAGACGAGAAACTCGATCGACCGCTCGGGATCGGTCACGTCGTCGACGTACGGACCGCGATGACGGGTGCGGTGTCCGCCCGGCGGCTCGCAGAGCACCACTTCGGCGCCGAGCTGTGCGAGCAGCATTCCGGCCAGATGCCCCCGATCGTCGGTCAGATCCAGAATCCGGTAACCGTCCAGCACGTCGGCATGCCCCCGTCTGTCGTGTTCATTTCGTGTCGGTCAAGCTCACTGGCCCGACTCGGTCGAGCAACTCTGCCAGATGATTCGGCGAGAGCGCGTTTCACCCCGACAGCCGGTATCGGTATCGCCTCGGGGACGAGCCCGTTCTTCACAAGAGGCTGAGCCGATAGGCGAAGCCGTGGCCCGAGCGGCCCGTGAGCGAAGCGAACAAGAGCGGGAAACAACTGGCGGTTCGATGAGAAGGCCCGCCCATCCGCGCGTTCCCTCAGAGTCCTCGGCAGTCGGAAGTAGCGTGCCGTCATGGACTCTGCGCGTCTTCATGCACCCTCAGGCAACGCCGTCGTTGCTGGCCTGCCTCGAAGGCCGCTGTGGCGGCTCGGTGCCCTCATGCTCGCTGTGGCGACGCTGGGGGCGGCCTGCAGCAGCGACGGCGCCTCATCAGCCGACGACTCAGAGCCTCCAGTGATCGAGCCAGCCGAGTCGGGTGAGCCCGAGGGCCAAGATGGCGCGAGTGGCGGCACGCTGGTGCTTGCAGTCGAGCAGTGGCCAGAGTGTGTCAATCCCGTCACCTCGTGTGCGAACGCCACCTGGACGATCTGGTCGGTGCTGATCCACTACTTGCCGCGGCTCATGGAGCTCGACCAGACCAATACGTACGTCGCGTCGTCGTTGCTCGTCGAAGAGCCGACGGTTGCGAACGGCGGCCTCGTCACCGCGGACGACGGCACATTCACGCTCACCTACCGGCTGAACCCCGAGGCGACCTGGAGCGACGGCACGCCGATCACCAGCACCGACGTCTGGTTCACGTGGCGTGCCGGGCTCGACACCACCGGCACGCTGAGCACCATCGGTCTGGATCTCATCACCGATGTCGACCATGCCGATCCTCACACGGCCGTCATCACGTTCAGCGAGCCGTATGCGCCGTGGCCGACGCTGTTCAGCGGCTTGCTGCCGGCCCATGAGCTGGGCCCCGACACCGACATCGCCGACAAGTGGAACGACGAGATCACCGTCTCGGGCGGGCCGTGGATCCAAGAGGAGTGGAACCAGGAACAGCACATCATGGTGCCCAACCGCAGCTACTGGGACACCGAACGGATCCCGCTGGTGGACCGGGTGGTGATGGTGCCCCGCGAGGACACCGACTCTCAGCTGCTGGCCCTGCAGACCGGCGAAGCCATGGCGGCACTGCCGCAGCCGTTTCCCGGCGCCCGCGAGCGCATCTCCGGCGATCTGACCTATGAGGTCGCCGAGGGCACGTACATGGAAGGCCTGTGGATCAACCAGAACGCGCCCGAACGCCGCTTCGACATGACGCGCAACGTCCGCCAAGCGGTTGCCTACGCGCTCGATCGCGCCCAGATCGGCGAGGTAGCGCTGGGCACCATCGTCGCCGACCCACCGGTACTGCAATGCGCTGGCTGGAATCCCGGATTCGGCTCGTGGTGCCAGGACGACTTCGCGCGCTACACGCAGGACGCGGCCAAGGTCGCTGAGCTGCTCGAAGCCGAGGGCTGGACGCGGCCCGATCCCGACGGCCTATGGATCAACGCCGACGGCGAGGAGCTGGTTCTGGCGTGGAACACCGTGGCCGGCAACAAGCGCCGAGAAGACGTGCAGGCCCTCGTGGTCGACATGACCGCTCCACTGGGAATCGGCTGGGAGATCATCAACTACGACGCCGGCGAACTGTTCCAGAACCGTCTGCCGGTGATGAACTTCGGCCCGGTGGCACTGTTCGCGAACAGCACCAATCCGGACCCGTCGGTGACGAGCCACTACGACATCGATGGCGTGCCAACCGAAGAGAACGGCTACACGGGCCAGAACTTCACGGCCTACCGCAATCAGGAAGTCAGCGACTTGGCGTTCGCCATCGATGCCGAGGTGGACCCGGCGAAGCGGCTCGGCATGGTTCATCAGCTGAGCCAGATCCTCGCCGACGACGTGCCGTGGATCCCGCTGTACATCCTGCCGAACATGATCATCTGGGACACCACCGCCGTGTCGGGTCCTGGCGCCTACGTGTCGAGTCCCTACGGCGGGTTCTTCGACATCTTCGACTGGACCGTGCTCGACAAGTAGGCGCAGCGAGGCGAGAGCGCTCTCCATAAGGGGATGCGCCAATAGGTGAACCTTCCCGTTGTCGCACCAGTTGTTTCCCGCTCTTGTTCGCTGTCGCTCACGGGCCGCTCGGCCACCGCTTCGCCTATCGGCTCAGCCTCTGAGCAGATAATCCGCTAGCGGGCTGGCAGGCTGGCGGGCGTGACGCGCTACGTCCTTCGACGCATCGCGACGATGGTGCCGATCCTGGGGGCCATCTCGTTCGCCGTGTTCTGGGCGGCGAATCGGATCGCCAGGCCGGGACGCGACCTGGCCGTGAACCCGCGAGTGACCCCAGCGGATCGGGCCGCTTACCTGGAGTCGCTGGGGCTCAACGATCCGCTTCCGCTTCGCTACCTGCAGTGGCTGGGCGACTTCGTAACGGGCGACTTGGGCGTATCGCTCGTGCGCAACGGATCAGATGTGTGGCCCATCGTGCGCACCGCGCTCGCCAACACGCTCGTGCTCATCGCCGTGGCGGTCGTGCTGTCGCTCGCTGTGGGCATCACGATCGGCGCCGTGTCGGCGGTGCGCCCCAACGGCTTCGGTGACAACGCCATGACGACGTTCTCATTCGTCGGCATCTCGATCCCGGTGTTCTGGCTCGGTCTCATGCTGCAGCTGTTGTTCGGGCTGTACCTGGCGAGGTGGCTGGGCCTCGACCCTCCATTGCTTCCCACGGCGGGGTTGTACTCGCCTGGTCAGCAGGGCTTCGACCTGGTGGATCGGATGCGCCACCTCGCGCTGCCCACGATGGCACTGTCGTTGCAGCTCATCGCGGTCTACAGCCGTTACATGCGGGCCAGCCTGCTCGACGTGATGAGCTCGGACCACATCCGGGCCGCCCGCGGCAGGGGCCTGCCGGAGCACACCGTGGTGGTCCGACATGGCGTCCGCAACGCGCTGATCCCCGTGACGACGCAGGCCGCCGTCGATGTCGGCCAGCTCGTCGGCGGGCTCATCGTGACCGAGCAGGTCTTCCAGTACCCGGGCATGGGCCGGCTGTTCCTCGATGCCATGTACGGCGGCGATTACCCCGTGTTGCTGGCTACCACCATGATCATTGCAGCCGCCGTGATCGTGATGAACCTTGCAGCCGACCTGTTCTACGGCGTGCTCGACCCGAGGATCCGTCGTGGCAGCCGCTGAGGCTCGCCGCACAGAGCGGCCCGCGGTGATCACATGGCGGCGATTCGCCCGACGCCGCCTCGCGCTGGTGTCGCTGGCTGTGCTGGCCGGCATTGCCGTGGCGACCGTCGGCGCCGAACTGCTGGCGCCCTATCCGCTGGGCCGCACGCATGCCGCCGATGTGCTCGCGGCGCCGGGCCGCGACTATCTGCTGGGAACCGACACCGTGGGACGGGACACGCTGAGTCAGCTGCTCTTCGCAGGTCGCGTCACACTCGCTGTGGGCGTATCGGTGGCCTTGCTGGCGACGCTCGGAGGGGCGCTTGTCGGCATGGTTGCCGGTTATGTGGGCGGCGCCGTCGACGCCGTGCTGATGCGAGCGACCGACACGCTGTTGGCGCTCCCCGCCCTGATGGTGGTGATCATGCTGGCGCGGATGCTGGGCGACAGCATCTTCGATGTGGTGCTGGTGCTGTCGCTGCTGGGTTGGATGGCGGTGGCGCGGATCATCCGCGGAAAGGTGCTGGCATTGCGCGAGCTGGAATTCGTTGCGGCGGCGCGGGCGATGGGCGCGGGCATGTGGCGGGTCATGTTTCGCCATCTGCTGCCGAACCTGGTAGGGGAGATCTCCGTGGCGGTTTCGCTGGCGGCGGCTGCCGCGATCCTGGCCGAGTCGGTGCTGAGCTTTCTGGGGCTGGGCGTCAGCCCGGTTCACACACCTACCTGGGGCAACATGCTGGGCGGCAACGAAGGCTTCATGACCGTCGCCCCGTGGCTCGTGATCGCGCCTGGTCTGGCGATCGCCGTCACCGTGCTGTGCGTCAATTTCATCGGCGATGGGCTGCGTGACGCCTTCGATGTGCGAAGCGACGGGCGCGACGACTAGCAGCATCGACGCTCGCTGCGGGGTGCAAGTGGCCGATCGCGCCGATAGACAGCGGGCCGCAATTCCACCACCTCGGCGTATTCCTGTGCTGAGGTGATGCACCGAATCGTTTCACGAGAGGAACTGGACTGTGGCGAACAAGGCAGAGACCATCAAGGCGGTAGCCGCTGAAGCCGGTGTGGCTGCCAGCGACGCAGAGAAGACGCTGACGGCATTCTTCGATCTCGTCGCGGCAGAAGCGAAGGCCGGGGGCAAGATCGCCTGGCCGGGATTCGGCACCTTTTCGATGTCTGAGCGCGGTGCCCGGATGGGACGCAACCCCCAGACCGGCGAGTCCATCGAGATCGGCCCGAGCCGTTCGCTGAAGCTGGCAACTGCTGCTGCCATGAAGAAGCAGCTGATGAGCTGAGCTGACGCTCAGCCCGGAGGCGCCTGCTGGGGCGCCACAGCATTTCTTCGACGCATCGTTGACATGCAGATGCATGACGCCGCGGCTATCGCCGCGATGACCCCATAGGTCGCGCTGAAGCTCCCGGTCCGGTCGGCGAGCCAGCCGCTCGCTGCCGGGCCGATCACCGACGCGGGGCCGTAGAACATCGTCATCGAGCCGAGGACCGCGGCAAAGGTGCGGTCGGAGACGTGATCGCTCACGAAGGTCGCGGTGAGCGACGGGAACGAGAAGGACGCTGCGCCGAAGACCACTACGGCGACGATGATCACGGCGCTGGGCGCACGTGTCGCCAAGACTGCGCCGGCACCGGCGATCAGGGCCATGACCGTGGCCATGGTGGCAGGCCGTCCGATCCGGTCGCTGAGACGGCCGAAGGCCAGCGCTCCCACGATCGAGCCCGCGCCCATCCATGAGAACACGAGTGTCGCGGCCGTTCGGCTGAAATCGTGATCGCCCTCCAGCGCCCGTCCCAAGAAATTGGCAAACGACGACGCCATGTACGCGAACCCCACATACGCCGCCACAACCCGCTTCCATCCGCGAATCCGGAACAGGGCCCCGAACCCGCCCACAGCGGCAACGCGTTCGGTGCGTCGAGCCCGCACAAAGACTGACAGCGCCGCTAACAGCACGACTGAGAGCGCAGCCTGGATCAGCCAGATGGGCCGCCACAGCGCGTCGTCGCCCGCCACGGCGCGAAGCGCAGTGGTTGCGATGGGTACGCCGATCAGCGCAGCACCCATCGTGGCGGTGAGCGTGCCGAGCGCAGCACCACGACGGCTCGCAGGCACACCCTCGCTGGCAATGACCGGCGCCGTGAGCCAGATGCCGCCGCCGCCAAGGCCGGCCAGCGCCGTCCCGATCACCACGGCTGTGGCACTTGACGCTGTGCCGATCACGGCAAGTCCCGCGGTGGAGGTGACGATGCCGGCGCGCAGCAAGACGAACGGCTCGATGCGCCCGGCGGTGAAGGTGACGATGATCACTCCGGCGAAGTAGGCGCCCATGTTGGCCGAGCCGAGTGCGCCGATCAGCGTGTCGCTCAGCTCGAGATCGTCGGCCATTGCGGGCACCAGCACCCCGACCGTGGCCCGTCCGAAGACGTGCGACACCACCCCGGAAAGGGCCACCAGCACCACCCGCCCCCAGCGCACGCGTTCGGTCGGAGGCTTGCCGCTCGGCGCGGCGTCTGTTGCCGGGGCTCCCGGCGTGGACACCGCGTCGGCGAGCGGGCCCGCAATGACCGTGAAGACCTCGGGCAGGCGGCCCATCTGCGCGGTGGCGGGGGTCAGTGCCCCGGCGTGAACCTGATCGGCAGTGTCGATGGTCCCCAGATGCCGTTGGACACCGGCTTCCATTCCACCTCGCCGTCGAGGCGCAAGCCAGGCATCCGCTGTGCGACGACCTTGAGTGCTTCTTGCAGTTCGGCGCGGGCCAAGAACGCCCCCAAGCAGTAGTGGATGCCGCTGCCGAAGGTCATGTGCGGCGCACTCGACCGGCGAGTGATATCGAAGCGCAGCGGCTGGTCGAACTGCGATTCGTCATGGTTGGCGGCGGTGAAGCTGGGGAAGATCAGCGTGCTCGGCGGGAACTCGACGCCGCGGTAGGCGATGTTCTCGCTGGCGTAACGGGCGGTGCCTCGGATCGCGCCGAAGTGCCGCATGACTTCCTCGGCCGCCTGGGGTGCGAGCGACGGCTGGTCGCGCAGCAGGCGGAGCTGGTCCGGGCTGCGAGCGAACAGCTCCACAGCGCAGGCGAGCTGATTTCGCGTGGTGTCGGTGCCGGCGAGCAGCACGGCATTGGCCAGCGACTGCATCTCCTCGGTCGTCAGCCGGTCGCCTGCTTCCTCCGCAGCGATCAGATCCGAGAGCAGGTCATCGCGGGGCTCGGCGCGCCGTTCGGCGATGAGCTGGGACATGTAGGCGCCCATCTCGTCCTGAGCGGCCATGATCGTTTGCAGGTCGCGCGCCAGGTTGCCGTTGAACACTCGGAAAATGTCCGTGGCGAGCCGGCTGAACAGCTCCCAGTCGTCTCGGGGGGCACCCAGCAGTTCGCAGACAATCGGTATCGGGTACGGCTCGCAGACTTCGACGACAAAATCGCCGTGGCCGCGGGCGCACAGCGGGTCTGCCAGCTCATTGATGACTTCGGCCATGAACGGGCGCAGCCGTTCGGCCGCCTTGGGAGTGAATGCCGGTCCCACGAGCCGACGCAGCCGCTGATGCTCGTCACCTTCCATGCCCAAGATGTTCTGCCCGCTGCGACGGTTCCATTCGGGGTCGTCGACGCCTTGCATCTGGGCGATGAGGCCGATGGCGCTGAACCAGCGCCGGTCCCGCAGCATGGCGGTCACGTCCGCGTGCCGGGTGATGACGTATCCCAGCGGCGTGCGGGCGATCCAGGTGCGCGCAGCCAGGTCGGTCAGCGCAGCCCGGCGCTGCACTTCGCTGGCGTCGGCGTCGAGGCCGACCTCGGGCATGTCCACCTCGGCAACCGGCACAGCCATGGGCGCACCCTAATGAGCGCTGCGCTGCCCCGGCACCGGCATGTCCTCAGCGAATACGCGGTTGGGTGCACCCCTTCGTTGTCGCACCAATTGTTCCCCGCTCGTGTTCGCTGTCGCTCACGGGCCGCTCGGGCCACGGCTTCGCCTAGCGCCTCAGCCTCTCAGGCGCAGCCGTAGCATTCGGGCGATGAGCGACACCCCAGCATCAGGCAACGAATCCCCCAACGGCCCCACCTCCGACAGCGCCGCCTCGGCGCAGCGGCACGGCAGCGTGCTGCTGGTCCGGGTGGACGACGGCAAAGCCAACGCATTCTCGGTGCCGATGCTTGCGGCGCTCGATGCCCAGATCGACGAGGCGGAGGCCGACGACGGCGTCGGGGCCGTGGTGATCGCAGGCAACGACCGGGCATTCTTCGCGGGCTTCGACCTCAACGTGATCCGCAGCGGCGACCGTGCCGCAACCATGGAGCTGGTGTCCGCGGGCGGCGCAATGGTGCGACGGGCCTACGGCGCGTCGGTGCCGGTGGTGGCGGCCTGCACTGGCCACGCAGTCGCAGCCGGGGCTCTTCTGCTGCTGGGTTGCGATCACCGGATCGGGCCCGACGCCCCGGTCAAGATCGGCTTGAACGAGGTCGCGATTGCGCTGACCCTGCCGGACTGGGCCTTGACGATCTCCAAGGAGCGCCTGTCGCGGCGCCACCTGCAGCGATGTGTCGCCAACGCTCGCCTGCTGGACGGCGAAGGTGCGGCCGAGGCTGGGTTCTTGGACGAGGCCGTCAGCCCCGATGCAGTGGTGGACAGAGCGCTCGAGGTCGCCGCGGAGCTCGCGGAGACGCTCGATGCCCGCGCCTACGCCGGCACCGTGCGGGCCTTGCGCGGTGACGTGCTGGCCGACATGGACGCGGCCATCGAGCGAGATCGAGCCTCGGCCGCGTAGCGGCTGCGCCGGCAGGTGATGCCATGGCGCGCTGTGGCGGGGCGCGGCCGTGCGGGCACCCGTGTGCAGCCTCGCCGCTTCGCCATCGTCATAATCGTCGGCGGCTGAATTAGCGTCGCCGTCGAGGCACGGAGGTTGACGCAATGAAGGCAATCGTCTTCGACGAGCACGGCGACATCGACGTTCTGGCGTATCGCGATATTGACGTGCCCGAGCTGCAATCTGACGAAGTTCGGATCGCGGTGCGCGCCTGCTCGCTCAACTACCACGACGTGTTCACCCGCCGTGGCATGCCCGGCATCAAGGTGCCGCTGCCGGGCATTCCCGGCTGCGACGCCGCCGGGCAGGTGGCCGAACTCGGGTCCGATGTCGAGGGATGGTCGGTGGGCGACCGGGTGCTGGTGGACCCGGTCCGATGGAATCGCGGGACTGGCACGTTCTCGATGATCGGCGACACGCTGTGGGGTGCCTACGCCGAACACGTCGTGGTGGCTGCGAGCCAGCTGATTGCGCTGTCCGATGACGTCTCCTACGAGGACGCCTCGTGCCTGCCCGTGGCCTACGGCACGGCACACCGGATGATGATCACCCGCGGCGAGGTCGGCCCCGACGACACCGTGCTGATCCTGGGGGCCAGCGGGGGCGTGGGCACCAGCGCGCTGCTGATCTCGAAGATGCGCGGCGCACGGGTGATTGCCGCAGCCGGCACCGACGAGAAATGCCAGCGCCTCGCCGACCTCGGCGCCGACGAAACGATCAACTACTCCGAGGTCGACATCGCCCGCTACTGCCGCGAGCAAACCGGCGGTCTGTTCGGCGGGGGCGGCTACGACGTGGTGGTGAACTTCACGGGCGGCGATACGTGGGCCCGCTCGCTGCGCTGCGTCCGCCAGGGTGGGCGCGTCCTGACGTGCGGTGCGACGGCCGGCTACGACCCGCCAACCGACCTGCGGTTCATCTGGACCGCCGAGATGGACATCCGCGGATCCAACGGCTGGAAGCGAGACGACCTCGATGAGCTGCTGAGGATGGTGCAGACCCGCGAGCTGGTGCCCGTCGTCGACTCGCTGGTGCCGTTGCCCGAGGGCGTAGAGGCACACCGGGCGATGGAGGAGCGCCGCTTCTTCGGCAAGATCGTCATCACCGCCGACGCTCCCGTCTGAGCATCGCTGCCGTGTCCCACGACCCGAACGCCTCGGCGGACGGCAGCGGCGGTGACGGCGACGGCGACGACACAGCTGTCATCGACTTCCGGTTCCGGCCCATCGGAG
Source organism: Acidimicrobiales bacterium (assembly GCA_965231925.1). Lineage (GTDB taxonomy): Bacteria > Actinomycetota > Acidimicrobiia > Acidimicrobiales > Poriferisodalaceae > Poriferisodalis. The sequence continues at coordinate 3,953,805 of OZ246894.1, read as the reverse complement.
CGCGCAGCTGGACGCCCGAGACGACGTATCACTACCTCGAGCGGATGGGTCTCGAACCGTGCCCCAGCTTCGTGTCCCAGTCACGCGAGCTGATGTTCGCCGAGATGGACGAGGCCGGGATCTCACTGGGCGTCATCGGCGTGCCGGGCCCCACAGGCATCCGCGGGCTCGACCCCACCGGTTCGGCTGAGATCAGGGCCATCGTCGATGAGCACCCGGACCGCTTTGTGGGCTTCGGCTCCGTCGAACCCAGTGATGTCAGCGCTGCCGTCGCGGCTATCGGCGAGCTCGCATCCCACGGCATGCGTGGCGTCACCGTCGACCCGTCCACCGCGCAGATCAGCCGGCGTTTCAACGACCGCGAGCTGTATCCGATCTACGAGGAAGCGCAGCGTCTCGGCCTCATCGTGTCCACCACCATGAGCTGCCTGCTCGGCCCGTACCAGGACGACTGCCGACCTGAGTACGTCGACCACGTAGCCACCGACTTTCCCGGCCTCACCGTGTCGATCCAGCACGGGGGCTGGCCCTATGTGCGCGAAGCGCTGGGCGTCGCATATAAGCAGCCCAACGTGGTGATCGTGCCCGGCCAGTACGTCCACTACGGGTTCCCCGGCTCGCAGGACTACGTGACTGCGCTGGCGCGCCAGCTTCCCGACCAGATCCTGTTCGGCAGCGTGTATCCCAACTGCGGCGCGCTCACCGACCTGCGACGCATCGTGGCCGGCTGGGAACTGCCCCCGCACATCGAGCGCAAGTACCTGCGCGACAACGCCGCCCGAATCCTCGACATCTGAAACGGAAGACTTCGTTGATTCGCCCTGGGCTTCCGTGCTCGGGCGATGGCAACTGTGTCGCGTCCCGCTCGGCTGCGGTCCCCGGCGGCAGGCATCTGGCCGGGAACATCCTCGCTCGGCTGCTCGCCGAGCCGCAGCCGATCATCGGCAGAGCATGCCGCGGCATCTACTGGCGGCAGCCGCCTCCTGTGTCGCCGCTCTACGGGAAGGTGCCGCTGCTCACCGGCGACGCCGTGTCGGTGCTTGGGCCTCCCGGTTCCGGGTACGCCCAGTTCGGGGCGCTCAACCTGATCGGCTGGTCGACCCAGAAGCCCTACCGCATCATTCTCGCGGTCCCGTACCGGAATCTGACGCCGCCGCGTCTTGGACGGGTCAGCCCCGAATTCGTGGAACGCTCGAACCGGCGACGCAGAGACCTCAACTGGAACGAGGCAAACCTGCTCGAAGCTGCGCGATTCACAGCCTGGGCCGACTACCACAGCTGGGATCACGCCATGTGGCTTCTCACCGAAACCAACGGCTGGATGAAGCAAGGCGCGCCGATCCGCAAGCAGCGTGTCCTGTGGGCCGCCGAAACCGAGCCGCGGTCCCGCGGCAGCGTGCTCAGCGAAAGCGAGAACCGAAGATTCGCCGACACGCTCGCTCGGCTCGAACGGGACCTCCCGGATCTCGTGGAACGGTCATGATCCGCCGTCGCGGCCGGTCCCCTGAACGCCGCAGATGCCTGGCTCCGCGACGTCGAGCAGGCGCATGCCAGAACTATGCGGACGGGACAGCGAGACGGTGGCCCGCGTCGATGTCTCGTTCAAGCCCCTCACGGCACCGCAAATGATGACGCAGCGCGAGACGGCGATGTCGCTGATCGGCAGAGTCGTCGACGACGACCTGCTCGACGACTGTCCAGAGCTCGGCGGCTTCGAGGTGGAAACGCTTGGCCCCTGCTCGGTCGCGATGGACAAACTGCTCGCACAGACGCAGACATCCGATTCGGGGGACCTCGTCCACCGTCGTCGTCGCCTGCCGCTGCTCGCATGTGGTCTGCCTGACGCGAGGGGCTGAGGCGCCGTTCGGGCCGCGGATTCGTCTGCTGTCGCTGCCGCTCAGCAATCGACGGCGATGGCGAGCGCCTCACATACCTGCGCGAGGCGGTCGGGGTTGAGTGTGCAGATGCGCCTGGTCAGATGGCTGGTGGGCACCACGCCGATGTTGTCCAGGCTCGCGGCGCATTCGTGCGGCAGACCGTCTTGGCGCTCGAGGCGAACCTCGGTGGGGATGTTGCGGATCGTGCGAGTCAGCGGCACTGCTATGACGCGGTCGAGCACGCCGATGGCCGCATCTCGCGTCATCACCAGGTACGGCCGCCGCCCGGCGGCTTCATGCTCGCCCCACCACACCTCGCCGCGGCGAGGAATCGTCACCACGGCTCCTCGCGGATCGAGTCGCGCAGGAACGCCCTCGCTGCTTGCAATTCGTCGGCAGTGGTCGGCGTGCGCCGGTACCCGTCGATGATGGCTCGGTCGATCTCGCGGCGTGCGCACTCGGCCGTGATCGATTCCACGCCAGCGCGCACCGCCGCGGCGCGTGATTCGAATGCGCCGGAGGCGACGAGTTCGTCCAGCCCTGCGAGCAGTTCAGCGGGGAGTCTCACTGCGATCTGCGTAGTTGACATTCATTGAACATACCAATACGCATGTCACATCGGCATGCTGGCTCAGTTGCAGGGAGGTCGTGAGCCAGCGCCGGGCGGGACTCCCGTGCTGACGGCGCCATATGAGCCGGCATGCGTCGCGGCGCGCATGTGGGTGCTGCGGCAATGGATTGCTACTGGCCGGTGGTCCAGTACTGCTGCAGTCGCTCGATCGCTTCGTCTGCGGTCATGCGGCTACGAATAGTGCCGGGGAATCGCACCGCCAACGTATTGGCACCAAAATCGAGGATGGTCTGTGGCCCCGTGACGACTACAGCGCCTACGAAGACTGGGCCACAGGCAGCTGGCATCAGTACATGGTGCACTACAGCTCGGGCGAGGTCCGCGACCACTTCGGGGTGAAGAAGATCGGCTGAACGTCGCACAGTTACGCTGGCTGTCATGGCTGGCACCGGCGACGTGGACGCCGTCATCGGCAATGCCTCGAGCACGCCAGAGGGAATCGATCAGCCGCCGGGTGCTCTGTGGCGCTATGTACCGGCGTTGTGCAGAGAGAGCGAGGAGTGGCGACTGCGGCTGGTGCTGCACGATTTCGGTCTGGTCTGGGAGGACACGCCGATTGAGCGGCGCATCGAGCTCGTCACTCGAGAACCGCAGTGCATCGATCCGCACTGGGATGCGTTCCTCGCAGCGTATGTCGAAAACCGATGCCTGGAAGATGGCATCGAACCACCGACGTGGGTGCACCAGCCGGATCGCTTCCTGCGCACCTTCTGGTATGCCGGAGGCTGCCACGGCTACGACCGAGTCCGAACGATTGTGACGACGCCGACCGTGTTCGAGGCGCATGGCATCTGGTTCCCACGAGAAGAACTCATCGTCGTGTAGGCATGGAACCGCTCAGCGCCTCCGACATACGTGGTGCCTTCGATGACCTCGCTGGACGGTTGGCAAAGAGGAATGTGAGTGCGCGCATCTATGTGGTTGGCGGGGCAGCAATGGCATTGGTGTATGACGAGAGTCGGCTCACTCGCGATGTAGATGCCGCAATCGTTGCTGGTTATGACGAGATCATGCGTGCGGCGGGGGAGATCGCCCGCGAACGCGGCTGGCCGACAACGTGGATAAATGAACAGGCAACGGCGTACATGCCCCCAGAGCATGAGCGACATGGTTCCACCGTCTACGAGCATCCCTGTTTGTCCGTGGTCGCAGCGTCCCCGCAGCACATGATCGCCATGAAGGCGCGCTCCGCCCGTCGAACCGATCAGTCCGACTTCCGCCGCTTGCTCGCGCTCAGTGACATCGACTCTCACGAGACCGTCAAGAACATCGTCTTGCAGGTGTTCCCGGGCGAACCGCTTGGTCCAAGACAGCTTCGATGGGTCGAGGAGATGATCGGCTCACGCAGCGACGCCGCAGGCGAGGAACGAGCGTAAGGCCGCCGTCCGGCGGCCTCGCGCCGCAGAGGACATACTCAATGCGCATTCCGGAGCAGCGTGCTGGCTCGGCTGAAACAGGGCGCGTAGCCGCGCCGGGGCGTCGGTCGCTACACGGAGTAGGCGAAGTCGCGCAGCGCTGCGGCGGAGGCGGCGTACACCTCGGGCATGGCGGTGCGGAAGATGACATCGCCGGCGTGACAGGTGCCGTTCACGGTCCGTGACGCGGCGCTGTTGCCCGCCGCCAGCAGCTTGCGGAAGTAGGCGAGGCCTTCGTCGCGCAGCGGATCGAGCTCGTTCACCGAGATGACATGCGGCGGCAGACCGGCGAGGTCGTCGACCGTGGCGTAGCTGGGCCACGCCAACGGGTCGGCGGCATCGGCGCCGCCGAGGTCGTACAGCTTGGCGATGCCGCCCATGTTCTCGCAGCCCAGGAAATACTGGTCGTTCTCGGTCAGCGACGGCAGATCGGCGGGCGGGTCGGAATAGGCCCGCGAGATGTACGGGCACTGTGCGAACACGCCGTCGATGGTGTCGAGATACCCGTCGCGCTTGGCTTTGAGCGTGGTGGCCAGCGTCAGGTTCCCGCCGCCCGACTCGCCCGACACCGTGATCGTCGAAACGCCCAGGGCTGCCTTGTTGGCGGCCACCCATTGCAGGCCCGAGGCGCAGTCGTTCAGCCCGGCGGGGAACGGGTGATTGCCCAGCTTGCCGCCGCCGTTGCGGAACTCCACGCCGACCACGACGAGCCCGCGTGATGCCAGCTCGTTGCGCCAGTGGACATAGGACAGGCCCGCAGCAGACAGCAGCACCATGCCGCCGCCGTGGATGTGGTAGACGCACGGCAGCGGGCCCTCTGCATCTGCTGGGCGGTGAATGAACAGCGTGACATCGTTGTCGTCGACGCCGCTGATCACCTCGGTGCTCGACACGACGCCCTCGGGCGGTGTCAGGTCTGAGAACAGCGCATCGAAGAGCATCTCGAAGCCGGGCTCGGCTTCGTCCACCCAGGCGTACAGGTCGTCGGGCGCCGAAGCGTCGTTGACCGGGCTCGGCTCGCCGTGCCCGTCGAGGCCCATCGCGGCCAGCACAGCGATCATGCGCGGGTCGGCGCGGGGGTCGGTGCCCAATGTCATGTCGGGATCGCCCAGCCGGCCAGGACGGTGAACTTCAGCGGTGCTCATGGGGAACGCTCCTGTTCAGGCGCGGGCGCAGCGCCCGGCCACGCGGCTGACAGTAGTTTCCCCGAGCCGACGCCGCATTACCGACGTCAGGATCGCCCTCGTCACTGACGGGCTGAGAGCGGTTCTCCGCGTCAGCGTTCGTCAGCAGAGTGCCGAAAGATTGGCCCTGCCGGCTCGCCGCCTTGCTCGGCCGGATCAGAAGCGGCGTTCGACTTCGGTTTTGAGTTGTTGGTTGAACCAGGCGTAGCCCTGGACGACTTGGTCGGCGAGGACTGCGGCGGGGTAGGCGTCGTTGTCGCCGGTGAGGGTGTCGATCTGGATGAACAGCGTGTTGGTGCCGTCGGTGCGGTCGATGATGTAGTGGTGGTCGTCGACGATGCCGGGGGCGAACGCCAGCGGGTCTGACCAGCCGAACGAGCGGCCTTCTTCCCAGATCAGCACGTGGGGGAACGGCAATGCCTGGCCTTCGGCGAGGAAGGTGACGACGGCTTCGCCGCCGTCGGCGAGGTCGCCGGTGAGGCCTTGGAGGGTGTCGCTCCATTCGGGCATGGTTGCGAAGTCGGTGAGCACGTCCCAGATCTGTTCGGGTGTGGCTGCGATGACGATCTCGGAGTACACCTGCAGCGATCCGTCGTCTTGGGTGCGCACCTCGGCCAAAGCCCCGGTCGGGTCCAACATCGCCACGTCGCCCGACTCGGTCATGGCGTCGCCGGCCATGTCGCTGTTGACCGTATCACCGTCATCGGCCGCCGCCTCCTGAACTGAGACCGCCAACCCTGCCCGACGCTGCTTGAAAAAACTCAAGACCTGTCGCGCGAAGTCAGACGCAACACACGATGCGGGCTGCGACGCCGGTTGGGTGCGGTCGGGGGTGTGCGGCGGGGTATCGTGGGGGATTCGTCGTGGGGCGTCCGCGCGGGCTGGGCGTCGTTGTTTTTCTGAAGGGCGGAGTGTGTGATGAGGGCTGTTTCGGTGTCTGAGTTTGCCCCCCCCCCCCCCCATTCTCAGCGGCGTCGGGCGGCGTGGGCCGGTGAGGCGTGTTCGCCGCGGGTTCGCGGCGTCGTTGGCGTTGTTGTTGGCTGCTTCGGTTCTGGCGGTGGTGGCCGGGCCGGTTGATCGCGCGGCGGCGCAGTCCCCGCCGTCGGTGTTGGTGAAGAACCTGGACCAGGCTCACCACTCCACCTCTGTCTTCTTGAGGCTTGCGGGTTCTGATGAAACGGACTGGGCTCAGGCGTTCACGACGGGCGGCAACAGCGGGGGGTACACGCTGAGCAGCGTCGACGTCGAGTTCGCCGCGTTGAGCGACAGTTCGATCTTCTCGTCGAAGCTGACGGCCACTGTGCGCGCCGATTCGAGCGGGGCGCCGGGTGCGGTGGTCGCGACGTTGACGAATCCGGCCTATATGGATGTGTCGGCTGACACCGTGTTCAGCTTCGCGGCGCCGTCGGGGGGCGTCGCGCTCGACGCGGACACCACGTACTGGGTGATGCTGGACGTCACCAGCGCCTTGACTGGGGTTAATGCTCTCCGCACCCCGGCGTCGGACGGCGAGGACGCCGGCGCCGTGGCGGGGTTCAGCATCGCCAACGCCTCCTACCGGCGCGATGCCTTTACTGGCACCGCTTGGACAGCGCAAGCTGCGGGCTATTCGTGGGGTATCGGGATCAACGGGAGCGTGAATCCGCCGCCTCCGCCGCCGCCGTCGTCGCTGGTGAAGAACCTGGGCCAGAACACTGCCGGTGGTCAGTCGTTTGGACACGACTTTGCTCAGGCGTTCACCACGGGCGGCAACGTCTCCGGGTATACCTTGGCCAGCGTCGATGTTCGGTTCCGTCGGCTTTCTGACAGTTCGGTGTTTTCGTCGCCGAAAATTACGGCCGCGATCTGGAGCGATTCGGGCGGGGCGCCGGGCGCGGCCGTGACTGCCTTGGTCAACCCGGCCTTCCAGTCGGTGAACAGCGACAGCACCGTCCGCATCCTCAGCTTCGCCGCACCCGCTGGGGGCATCGAGCTTGCGGCGTCCACCACGTACTGGCTGGTGATGGACAGCGACGGCACCCACTCAGGCGACAACCGATTCTGGCTCACGGACAGGGGCGGTGAGGACGCCGGCGCCGAGCCGGGGTTCAGCATCGCCAACGACAGCTCGCGCCGGTCCGCCACCAGCACCGGCGGCTGGAGCACGCATCCTTTTGCGCTGATGATGCGCATCAAGGGCACCGTGAATCCGCCTCCGCCCCCTTCGTTGGTGTCCAATTTGGGTCAGGCTGACGGCGGGTTTTTGGGTTTGGTGCCGTCTGATCGTGCTCAGGCGTTCTCGACGGGTTCGAGCGAGTCGGGGTACACGCTGGGCGGGGTGGATGTGGAGTTCACCGCCCTTTCGGACAATCAGGTTTTCGCGTCGAAGATGACGGCCGCCATCTGGAGCGATTCGGGCGGCGCGCCGGGCGAGTTGGTCGCGACGTTGACGAATCCGGCGTATCAGCAGACGACCGCGGATCGTGTGTTCGGTTTCGATGCGCTGGCGGGTGGCGTCGCGTTGGAGGCGGACGCAACTTATTGGCTGGTTTTGGACTCCGACGGCACGCTGTCGGGGAATCATCGGGTGCGTTCGACGGCGTCGGGCGGCGAGGACGCCGCCGGCGAGGCGGGGTTCTCCGTGGCGGACGACTCGGCGCTGCGGCCGGCGACGAGCACTGGTGGCTGGTCGTCGTCTGGGGAGTCGATGAAGCTGGCTGTGCGGGGCAGCGTGAGTCCGCCGATGCCTGAATCAGATGGGGTCTATGTGGTGCCTCATGACTGGGAGCTGGTCCCGTCGGGTCTGGGCTCGGGCGATGAGTTCCGGCTGATGTTCGTCACGGCGAACACCCGTGACGCGACGTCGTCGGACATCGCCGATTACGACAGTTTTGTGCAGTCGTCGGCTGCGGGCACGCTGACGGGCGGGTCGCATGCGGCGATCCAGCGGTATTCGTCGTTGTTCAAGGCGTTGGGGTCGACGTCGACGGTGGACGCTCGTGATCATCTTGGCATGAACCCGGGCGATGCTTCTCACAACAATGCGCACGTGTATTGGCTCAATGGCGGCAGGATCGCGTTCGGCAATGCTGATGTGTGGGACAACACTTGGACGAACGGGTCGCAGGCGCAGCGGCGTACCGAGCTGGGCGTCGCGCCGACCGGTAGTCGCGTGTGGACGGGCACGATCGGGGGTTCGGACTCGGCGACGGCGGGGACCAAGCAGGCCACCTCGCATTTGGGCGCGCCTGGGACCAATTTTATCGCTTCGGCCTCGGTTGACGGAGCCCAAGGTGTGGTCACTGGCTCGACCCCCAGGACCCAAGCGCACAGTCTGTATGGGGTGTCGCCGGTGTTTCGGGTGGGGTTGGTGCCGGTGCCGGTGTCGGTGGATTTGTCGGGTGTGGGTTCGTCGGTTGTGGAGCGCCTTGAGGGGCAGTCGGTTTCGTTTCGGGTGGGGCTGTCTCGTCCGTTGTCCGCGGGTGAGAGCGTTTCGGTGCCGTTGGTTGTGTCGGGTGCGTCTGATGCGGTGAACGATTTCGGTGTGGAGCTGACCGCGGGGGCGACCAATACGGGTGTGTCGTTGGATTTGTCGGTTGCGGGCCGTCCGGAGGTGGTGTTCGCCGGTGCGGGCGCGCACGCGGCATCTGTCGATTTGACGTTGACTGAGGATGGTGTGGTCGAGTCGGGTTCGGAGCGGTTGACGGTGAGTCTGGGCTCGGACTCGGATTTCGAGTCGCAGGTGCGGCAGGGTTTCACGAATGTTGAGGGTGGCGCGGTGCGGGGCCGTTCGACGCGGTTTCGGGTGGATGTGTATGACAGCGGGGTGCGGTCTTGGGTGCAGTTCCGGACGTGCCCGCAGGGCGTGTCGTGTGCGGCGGATTCCGATGCGGGCTGGGTGGCGACTTCGGAGGGTGATGCTTTGCCGGTGGTGTCGCTGTTTGAGGGCGGTTCGGATGTGTCGTATCAGTTTCGTTTGAGGGCGCCGCAGGTTGCGGAGTTCGGCGAGGCGTGGGTGCAGGTGGCGCGTGCTCATGGTGATCACATGGGTGTGGGGGCTCGGGACCGGGATCGGCTGATCTGTCGCAGCCCGGCGAACAGTCATATCCCGATCGGCGAGCGGCTGCTCGCGAACGACAATTCGGGGTTGTTGTCTGATGCGCAGCGCACCATCAGGGCGCATGATCTGACGAACGGCTGTCCGCATCCGATCATTTTCATCGGCGGCAGCGACAAGGACGACTGGCAGACGGTGACGGTCGGGTCCGGCGATGATCCTGATGCGTATGACCATGGGACTGCTTTGGTGCATCGTGTGGGGATGTCGGGCAGCCGCGGACGCATCGACGCCGGCTTCGGCGACGTGCGGCTGCCGGTCCATATCGCTGACGACGACGCGTGGGAGCAGGACCTCGAGGTGTCCGCCGACGGGGGGGCGACGTGGACCGCTGTGGCGGACGGCGGTTTCGGGGCGGCTTTGAACGTCGCGCTCACTGCGGGGTCGGTGCATTCGTTTCGGGTGCGGCTGGCGAACGATCCGGTGTCGATCCCGAACGCTGCGTCGCAGGTGTATTTCACGATCACGTCGTGCACGGGCGATCTGCGCGCCCCTGACGGCACCTCCGGCTCCTCCCAGAACCGGTTCAGGTGTCTGGGTCCGTCTCATGAGGCGGGGATCACGTTCCCGCTGGGCCGCACGCCGCGTTCGAGTCAGCGCATCGGCGTGACCTATGGCAGCCCGGTGACGGTGAATGTGCATGTGGGCGACGGCTACGCGGGGCCGGTGCATTTCCAAGTCTACGCGGCGAACCTGTGGCGCCGCACCGACACCGACATGCCGACCTACACGGGCGCGCCGACGTCGTATCGGACGCAGCGGTTCACGTATCTGAAGCGGTTCACCGCGTGCGCGGGCTGCGCGACGGGGTTCGACCGCACCATCTATTTCGCCAGCTCCGACAGCACCGGCTTCGGCGGCATCGGCGGCACGCAGGGGGCGGTGGGGGAGCTGTCCGCGTTCGATCTGTCCGACACCGGCATCGGGCTGCGGTGGCCTGCTGTGACCGGAGCGGACGCCTATCAGGTGCGCTGGTGGACGACCGCGCCGGCGACGCCGGGCACGCCTGCGTCGGCGTCTTATGTGTCGGCGCTGGTGCAGCATCCCGGCCATGTCCTGGACGGCCTGGAGCCCGCGACGCAGTATCGGGCGCGGGTGTATTACTTCGCGGACGGCGGGGTGCTGTTGGGCTCGGCGAGTCCCACGATCCGGTTCACGACGCTGCCCGCGGGATCGCCGACGCAGACGGCTCCGACGTCGCCGGTGCTCGAGCCGGTGCCTGTCGCGTCGATCGCGGCCGACGGCGGCAACGTCGTCGAGGGCGGCACCGCCGCGTTCACGGTCACCTTGGCGCCGCCGCCGACCGAGCCTGTGACGGTGAATGTGGAGGTCGGCCATTACGGCGACGGGTCGGTCATAGCCGACGCCGACTCGGGAGCCCGCACCGTCACGGTGCCGACATCGGGAACGGCACGGTTCACCGTGGCGACGCTGGACAACACCAGCCCGGACGCGAACGGGCCGATCCACGCCGACGTGACAGCCGGGGACGGCTATCGGCTGCACCAGTTCGACAGCCGGGCGGTGGTGTTCGTCGACAACGACGACGACCCCAAGGCCGAGGTGACCACCATCGGCGTCTCCGAGGTGACCGACACGACCGCGACGATCGTGTGGGCTCCCTGGGGCGACGGCGTCAGCTATCAGGTCGGCTGGTACCAGAGCCCCGGCATCCCGAGGCTCCGCTACGCCTCCACCGACCAGACATCGCACCAGATCACCGGCCTCGAGCCCGAGTCGGGCTATCAGGTGTTCGTGATCGCGTCGCGCGGCTCCGCGATCATCGGCACCTACACCATCGCGGTCGCGACCCTCGCCGGCGGGGAGACCGAGACCGCCGAGGTGGAAGTCACCTTGCCGCCGCCCACCCCCGAGATCTCCATAACCGCCGACAACGGCGCGATCACCGAGGGCAGTGCAGCGGCGTTCACGATCACCGCGGAGCCTGCGCCCGAGAGCGACCTGCAAGTCGCGGTCACCGTCTCGCAGAGCGGCGACTGGGGCGCCGCTGCGGGCCGCAAGATCGTCACCATCGGCACATCGGGCACCGCGACGCTCACCGTCGCCACCACGAACGACGGCACAGACGAGCCCGACGGGTCGGTGACGGTCACCGTCGACGACGACTACGGCTACACCGTCGACCCCGACAACGCCACCGCGACCGTGGCTGTCGCCGACGACGACGTCCCGCGGGTCTCCATCACCGCCGCCGGCGGGATCACCGAGGGCGGCGACGTGGTGTTCACGGTCACCGCCAGCCCCGTGCCCCACAGCAGCCTGCAAATCGCCGTCGCCGTCACACAACACGGCGACTGGGGCGCCGCTGTGGGCCAGCGGACCATCACCATCGGCGCCGCAGGCACCGCGACGCTTACCGTCGCGACCGCGAACGACGACGCGGACGAGCCCGACGGGACCGTCACCGCCGCGATCGGGACCGGCAGCGGCTACACGGTGTCGCCCTCAGCGCACACCGCGACGGTCGCTGTCGCCGACGACGACCTGCCGCCCGTCCCGGAAGTGTCGATCGCAGCCGACAGCGGCGCCATCGCCGAAGGCGGCGACGCGACGTTCACCGTCACCGCCGTCCCGGCGCCCGCAGCCGGCCTGGCCGTCGCCGTCACCGTCACCCAGAGCGGCGACTGGGGCGCCGCCGCGGGCCAGCAGACCGTCACCATCGGCGCATCGGGCACCGCGACGTTCACCGTCGCCACCGCCGACGACGGCGCGGACGAGGCCGACGGGTCGGTCACCGCCACGCTGGACACGCCGGCCGCCGACGGCGGCTACACCGTGTCGGCCTCGCAGAGCACAGCCGCCGTCGCTGTCGCAGACGACGACGTCCCGCAGGTCACCATCACCGCCGCCGGCGACATCACCGAGGGCGCAAACGCCGGCTTCACCGTCACCGCCAGCCCCGTGCCCCACAGCGACCTGCGAGTCGCCGTCACCGTCGCGCAGACCGGCGACTACGGCGCCTCCGCCGGCCAAAAGACCGTCACCATCGGCACTTCGGGCACCGCCGTGCTCACCGTCGCCACCGCCGACGACACCGCGGACGAGCCCGACGGGGCCATCACCGCCACCCTCGCCAACGGCGACGGCTACGACCTCGGCACCCCCAGCACAGCCACCGTCGCCGTCGCAGACGACGACGACCCTGTGGAGCCCGACAAGGACAAAGAGCCCGACGCCGAGCTCACCGTCACCGTCACCGACGCCACGGGAACCGAAGGCGACGTGGTCGAGTTCCGCATCGTCCTCTCCAGAGCCCTCACCGAGGAACTGGAAGTGAGCTGGTACGCCGGGACCGCCTGGCACCTGCGCGACAACCAAGCCCACTCATCCGATTACTGGGCCATGTCGGGGACCATGGTGTTCGCACCCGGAACAACCGAGATGACCGAAGAAATCTGGCTCAAACAAGACGACCACAAAGAACCAGACGAACACTTCTCAGTAGCGGCATACCTCCCCGGCAGCTGGCGCCGACCCGACGCCACAGGAACCATGACCATCACCGACGACGACTAACCAACCCCCGCACCAACAACCACCAGCCCAACCCCCGGGAACCAACCATCTAGTGTCCCGAGTGGGAAACTCGCCTCGATATTGCCTGCCGCCCGTGCGGACTCCGACGAGCGCCCGTGTCGCATCTTCGCGATACGCGAAAACAGCGACATCGAACGTGATTCAGCGCTGAGCTTGTCATTCGGGACGCCGGTGGCGTGTCGTGCGTGTGTTGCGGGCGGCCCTCAGCCCGCTGACCTGCGAAAGCGGGTTCTTCGCGGGCCGCGCTGCTTCACCGACGCAGCATGAGCAGGATGCTGAAGTATGCAGGTCTGACCGGAAGCGCACATCGGTGACCTGCGGGTCTGCATTCGGCGACCACCCGAAAATCGATTTTTTCAGCACCCTGCTGGACAATCGGGCGCCGAGCCCTGAACGCCTCGGGTCCGACCCAAGCCTGAACGCCTCGGGTCGGACATCGTTGCTGTGATACGAGCTTGTGTGCGTTAGTCTCGATCGCGGCGACATCGCTGAACGCCTCGGGTCCGACTCAAGCCCCGACTCACGAGCCCGACATCTTTGATCTGACACATGCTCGTGTGCGTCGGCCTCGATCGCGACGGCATCGCTGACCGTCTCGGGCCAGACCCGAGCCCCGACCACTGACCCCAACATCATGGCTGTGATGCGAGCTTGTGTGCGTTGGTCTCGATCGCGGCGACATCGCTGAACGTCTCGGGCCAGACCCGAGCCCCGACCACTGACCCCAACATCATGGCTGTGACACCCCCTTTGTACGGTTGTTCTATGGCAAGTGGCGGCAGCAGCGACGGCAGCGGGCCGGGGGCTCCGAACAGCAGCCCCCCAGACGCGTCCGGGCCGGGTGGGGTGCGTGTGGACGCGGTGGATGTCGCTGGGCTGTGCGGGCAGGGCTTGCAGGCTCGGCTGGGCGAGATCGCTCGCGCGGAGTCGGGGCTGGCTGCGATGAAGGCGGACGCGTTGGGCGAGATCGCCCGCCGTGACGGCGACGGGGCCGCTGCGCATGCCGCTGCGGACGCGATGTCGGTTTCGGGCCGCAAGGCACGCGGCGACGTGAGGGACGCGGTGAGGCTCGGCGAACTGCACGCGACCCGCGAGGGGCTTGGGGCGGGCTCGGTTCCGGTGGGCCACGCTCAGCTCATCGCCCGCGCCGCGGGCGACGCCCCCATCGACGACCGGTACCTGGCCGGGCGGGCACGGCTCGAGGGCTATGACGAGTTTCGTCGCACCGTCGCCCGTCACGTGGCCGACGTCAACTGCGACGACGGCGCGTCGGTGCTGGAGCGGCAGCGCAAGGCGCGCACCGCCAAGATCTGGACTCGCAGCAGCGACGGGATGACGGTGCTCAACGTCGCTGTCGATCCGGTCACCGGCGCCCGGCTGGGCACAGTGATCGCCGCCACCGAGCGGCGCCTGTTCCAACACGAAGATCCCGCTGCGCGGCGCACTCCCCAGCAGCGGATGGCCGATGCGGTCGCGCAGCTCATCTGCGACCCCGACGCCAAACGGCCCACGGGCGCGTCGCTGATCGTGGTCGCCGACTACGACACGGTCAACCACCGGCTCGCCTGCGGCCGTCTCGGCGACGGCACACCGATCCCGATCGGCGAGATCGCCAGGATCGCCGTCGACGCCGAGGTGCTGCCGGCGATCTTCGACGCCGCCACCGGCGACCTGCGCATGGGACGCAGCCGCCGCAGCGCCACCGACCTCCAACGCGCCGCGCTGACGCTGCGCGACAAGGGCTGCGTGGGGTGCGGCATCGCTCCTGAGCGCTGCCAGCACCACCACATCGACCACTGGCAACACGGCGGCCCCACCGACTACCACAACCTCGTCACCGTCTGCGCCGACTGCCACAACGACAAAATCCACCAACAAGGCTTCACCGTCGAATGGGACCCCAACGACAGCCGCTACCGGCTCCGACCACCAGCCCAGCCCCGGGCAAGCAGCGATGGCTCATCCCCGACCGACGAGCCGTCCCGAGCACCACCAACCTGAACACCCGGGGGCAACCCCGGGCCCCGAATGAATGCAGCCGCAGCGGGACTTCCTCACCAACCTGAACACCCGGGGGCCCCACAGCCCACAGCCAGCCGCCACGGGCTAGTGGTGCGTCGCGTACCTGTTCGGGGTGCCCCTCAGCCCCATCGACTCCCCCAGGGTCGGAGAGGTGACCTGAGGTGCGTCGTGTAGGTGTTCGGGGTGCCCCTCAGCCCCATCGACTCCCCCAGGGTCGGGAGGTGGCTTGGGGTGTGTCGTGTAGGTGTTCGGGGCGCCCCTCAGCCCGCTGACCTGCGAAGACGGGTTCTCCGCGGACCGCGCCACTTCGCCGACGCACCACTCGCAGGATGCTGAAATATGCAGGTTTGGCCGGAAGCGCACATCCCTGACCTGCGGGTTTGCATGCGCCAAACACCCGAAATGCGACTTTGCGACCAGGCCTAGTGGTGTGTCGCGGGTTTGTCTGCACGGTATTGAGGCCTCTGACCTCGGCAAACAGGTCAATAGATCCCGCAACCAAACACTCGACGTACCACTAGTGTCCCGAATGACAAGTTCAGTGCTGAATTACGTTCGATATCGCCGTTTCGCGTATCGCGAAGATGCGGCATTTGCACTCGTCGGAGCCCGCATGGGCGGCAGGAAACATCGAGACGAATCTCCCACTCAGGACACTAGGAGTCCGCGGTGATGACGACGAGCAGTTCGCCGTTGTCGACCTGATCGCCGACGCTCGCTCGCACTTCGCTCACCTCGCCATCGGCAGGTGCCGTGATCTGGTGCTCCATCTTCATGGCTTCCATCACCACGAGAACTTGACCGGCGCTCACCCGGTCACCGGCTTGCACGTCGACCATCAGCACTTTGCCGGGCATCGGAGCGACGAGGCCGCCTTCGACGGTCTCGGCATCGGGATCGGGGAAGCGGGACCGTTCCCGCAGGGTCGCCGAACCTGTCAGCGGACCGGTCACGTACCAATGGTGACCGCGCCTGCTGACCTGCCAGAGGCCCCGCATTCCGCTCGTCTCGACGTCGAGTTCAGCGTCGAATGCCTCAGCGGGCGGCGCGTCAGTCACGCCTCCGCCTGCATCGACTCGGACGCGGTCGTCCACGATGGGGTGGATCTGGATCGAATGGGGATGCACGATGAATTCGTTCGCCGCCGGCGCGCCGTCGTCGCCGTCGCGGCTGTCATCGTCGCCGGGCGCCGAGTCGCTGTCTTGCGAAGGGGCGTACGGCGCGTCGGCCCGGAGAGGAGCGACGCGCAACCGGTAGCTGCCGTCTCGCTGCCGGCGGTAGGCCACGCTCACATCCATATCGCCTGCGGACGGATCGAGCGCGGTCAGCGGAAGCACCTCATCGGGCATGACGCTGTTGCGGTATCCCGATGTCATGAAGTGCAGTGCCGTCGACTGAGAGCGATTCCGCGCCTGGGACACCAACGCCACTGCCGATGCTGCCGCGTGGAGAAACTGGCCTCGGTACGGCGGCGCATCGCTGGCGAGCCCGGTCCGCTCGATGAAGTCCGTCGTGGTGTCGCCGGCGAGAAATTCGTCGCTGCGCAGCACTGCGGAGAGGAAGTCGCGGTTGGTGACCACGCCGCCCAATCGGGTGCGGTCGAGCGCCGATGCCAACCCGAGCGCGGCCTCGGTCCGAGTCGGCGCCGCCACGACCACCTTGGCCAGCATCGGGTCGAACTCGGTGCCGACCACCGATCCCACCTCGATGCCCGAGTCGAATCGCGCCGGCGGATCGGCTGCGGGCGCCCACAGCTCGACGGTGCCCGTGGCGGGCAGGAAACCGCTGGCGGGATCCTCTGCGTACAGGCGGGCTTCAACGGCGTGCCCAGTGATGGCCAGGTCGTCCTGGCCGTAGCCCAGCGGTTCCCCCGCGGCAATACGGATCTGCTCACGCACGAGGTCGAGGCCCGTGATCTCCTCGGTGACTGGATGCTCGACCTGCAAGCGCGTGTTGACCTCGAGAAACCAGAACTCGGCAGCGTCTCCGCTGCCTTCGAGCAGGAACTCCACAGTCCCCGCGGAGTGGTAGCCGATGGTGCTGACGGCGGCGACCGCTGCTGCGCCCATGCGCTCACGCAGGGCCGGGGTGACCGCCGGCGACGGCGCTTCCTCGATCACCTTCTGATGGCGCCGCTGGATCGAGCATTCGCGCTCGAAGCAGTGCAGGACGTTCCCGTGGGTGTCGCCGAGCACTTGGATCTCGACATGGCGGGGCGCTGGCAGGTAGCGCTCCAAGAAGACCGTGTCGTCGCCGAAGGCGCCGGCCGCCTCCCGCCGCGCGGCGGCGATCGACTCGGCGAGCGTGTCTGGGCCGTCCACGATGCGCATGCCCTTGCCGCCGCCGCCGGCCGAGGCCTTGACCAGCAGCGGGAAGCCGACATCTGATGCGGCAGTTCCCAACTCGTCATTCGACATCGCGTCAGTCACCGGCACCGACGGCAGCGTCGGTACGCCGGCAGCGACCATCGTTTCCTTGGCAGCGAGCTTGTCG
Source organism: Acidimicrobiales bacterium (assembly GCA_965231925.1). Taxonomy (GTDB): domain Bacteria; phylum Actinomycetota; class Acidimicrobiia; order Acidimicrobiales; family Poriferisodalaceae; genus Poriferisodalis. Next base: position 3,936,529 of record OZ246894.1, on the reverse strand, counting down.
CCCATGGCCGCGATGGCCGACGGCGGCGGGCCCACCCAGGTGAGCCCGGCGTCGATCACGGCTCGGGCAAAATCGGCGTTCTCGGACAGGAAGCCGTATCCGGGATGGATCGCGTCGGCCTCGCTGCGGACCGCCGCGGCGATCACCTTGTCGACGGAAAGGTACGACTCGGCTGCTGAACGGCCGCCGAGCGGCACCGACAGGTCGGCGTCGGTGACAAAAGGTGCTTCGGCGTCGCCTTCGGAATAGACCGCAACGGCCGAGATGCCCATCGACTGCGCAGTGCGGAACACGCGACGGGCAATCTCGCCGCGGTTGGCAACGAGCAAGCGCCGGATCGGGCGGTGCGGGGTTGGAGTGTTCTCGCTCACGACAGCCGCCCTACATCGGGAAGACCGGTGCTGCTGCGGCGTCTTCCGTTGATACTGCGTTTGGTCATCGCGCCGCCCCTACATCGGGAAGACCGGTGCTGCTGCGGCGTCTTCCGTTGATACTGCGTTTGATCATCGCGCCGCCCCTACATCCGGAAGACGCCGAACCCGTCGGCGCCCTTGATCTCGTTGTTGTGGCAGGCGGACAGCGACATGGCGATCACGTCGCGGGTGTCGCGGGGGTCGATCACGCCGTCGTCGGTGACGCGCCCGCTGGCGTAGGCGGAGAGCGATTTCAGCTCGTGGTAGTGCTCGACCTGCTCGGTGATCTTGCGGTCGGCTTCCTCGTCGAACTCGATGCCGCGGCGCATCGCCTGGCCCCGCCGCACGATCGACATCACCCCGGCGATCTGCTTCGGTCCCATGATGGCGATCTTGGCGGTCGGCCATAAGTAGGTGAATCGGGTGTTGAACGCCCGTCCCGACATGCCGTAGTTCCCGGCGCCGTAGCTGTTGCCCAGGATGATCGTGATGTGGGGCACCATCGAGTTCGACACGGCGTTGATCATCTTCGAGCCGTTTTTGACGATGCCGCCCTGCTCGAAGTCCTTGCCGACCATGTAGCCGGTGATGTTCTGCAGGAACACCAGCGGGATGTCCTGCTGGTTGCACAGCTGGATGAACTGGGTGGCCTTCTCGGAGCTGTCGCTGAACAGCGGGCCGTTGTTGCCCAGGATTCCCACGGGGAAGCCGTGGACGGAGGCCCAGCCGCAGATGAGCGTGGTGCCGTAGCGGGCCTTGAACTCCTCGAAACGGGAGCCGTCGGTGATACGGGCAATGACCTCGCGGCAGTCGATCAGCGCCTGCAGGTCTCGCGGCATCAGCCCGAGCAGCTCTTCGGGGTCGTGCACGGGCGGGTCGGCCGGCATCGTCGGGCCGGGACCGAGCTTGCGCCAGTTGAGGTGCGCAACGACCTCCCGGCAGATACGCAGCGCATCTGCTTCGTCCTCGGCGAGGTAGTCGGCGAGCCCCGAGATCTCGGCGTGCATTTGCGCGCCGCCCAGCGTCTCGTCGTCTGAGTCCTCGCCGGTGGCCATCTTCACCAGCGGCGGTCCGCCCAGGAAGACCTTCGACTGGTTGCGGATGAAGATGTTGTAGTCGCTCATGCCCGGCTGGTAGGCGCCCCCGGCGGTGGAGCTGCCGAAGACCACCGAGATCGAGGGGATCTTCAGCTTCGACAATTCGGTGACGTCGTAGAAGAGTCGGCCCGACTCGGCGAAGTGGCTTTCCTGCTCACGCATCTGCCGCTCGGGATCGTCGTCGCCCCGCAGGTCGCCGCCGGCTGATTCGACGAATTGGATGTACGGCAGCCGGTTGTCGCGGGAGACCTCGATGGCCCGCATGATCTTGCGGCCGGCGAACACCGTGATGGCGCCACCGAGCACGGTCGGGTCGTTGCCCTCGATCATGCACTCGACGCCGTTCACGACGCCGATGCCCATCACCAGCCCGCCGCCGACGGCGTAGTTCGAGCAGTAGCCAGCCAGCGAGCTGATCTCGTAGAAGGGCGAGTCGCGATCCACCAGCATCGAGATGCGTTCGCGCACCGGCATCTTGTCGCGGCTGCGCATGCGCGCCATCGCCCGAGGCCCCCCGCCTGCGGCGGCCTGCTGCTGCAACTCGTCGAGCTCGCCGAGTTGTTCGCGCATGTCGTCGCAGTTCTTCGTGAACCACCCCGCAGAGGTGTCGATGTGGGATCGCAGTACCGGCATATGACTCCAGCGGACTATCGGTGCGCCCGCCCGCAGCCCGAGTCGAGGCGGGCTACGGACACGAACTGCCGAATTCTGCATGACGCAGCCCGCGATTGCTCCGCTGGCCCCGAGCGGGACGCGCGAACAGCATCCCGGCTGCGAACAATCCGGCTGCACGGTGCGTACCTGGCCCTCTGACCCGAACAGCATGACCGAGTGTCGCTCTTTGGCTCTGGAGGGGGCCTGCGAGTCCTCTATGCCGAGTGCGAAGACGACACAGCGCTCGGCACGGGTGCGATCGGGTCGATCTGGCGTTCCTCGCACCCTGCGAGGTACACGTCGATCGAGCATCGGAATTCTCGCTCGAGGCCAGCGGCATCGGCGGCTTCGGCATTGGCGATGGGGTAAGAGCCGCTGTTGATAACGCGCGCGTGCAGCACACCCGCCTCGTCGTCCGAAGAGACCTCGCCGATGTATCCCTTGTATTCGAGCATCAATCAGCCTCGATGCGCTCGACGAACCTGACGATGTCGCGGATCGTATGCCGTGTCGCTTCGGGTCCCGGGTGCGGCCGATGCACAACCATCGATTGCGAACCTTTGGCCAACTGTACTCGCGAGCCGGCCCGTTCAACGATGTCCACACCCATCGCTGACAGGAGCGAAACCACCTCGTCCCAGCGGATATTGGCCGGCGTGGGAACACCTCGCATGCGCTGAAGGGTTCGTAGGTGTCGGCGCCGCATCGAGGCAGTGTGATGCATCGGCGTCCGAGCACAAGCAGGGTATTGGGACTGGCGGCGATGTGTCGAGCGGTTGAACACGCCGGCGGCCCGCCTGCGCAACATAACCTCGCCTGTGTGTCTCGGGATTCGGCGTTCGTGGAGGAACGGGCTGCGCTCTACGCGGCGGCGCATTCGCTGCAGCCCACAGCAGACCAGCGCGAGCTGATTGCTGAGACGGCGAAGCTCGGGCGAGTCGCCGGCATGCAGATCGGCCCGCTGCAGGGTGCGTTCATGGCGGTGCTGACGGCGGCGCTGCGGCCCCGGCTGGCTGTCGAGGTCGGCACCTTCACGGGCTACTCGGCGCTGTGTGTGGCCAGCGCGCTCGAACCGGGTGCCCGGCTCGTCTGTTGCGATGTTTCGGAGGAATGGACCTCGGTTGCTCGCCGTTACTGGGAGCGGGCCGGTGTGGCCGACCGGATCGACCTGCGCATCGGGCCTGCGCTCGACACGTTGCGCGCACTGCCGCCCGAACCCCGGATCGACTTGGCGTTCATCGACGCCGACAAGTCCAGCTATCCGGACTACTACGAGGCGATTCTCAGCCGACTGTCGCCGGGCGGCGCGATTCTCGTGGACAACGTGCTGCGGGGCGGCACGGTTGCTGATCTCGGCCACGATGACGAGGCCACCGAGGCGATGCGCGCGTTCAACGACCATGTCGCAGCCGACAGCCGGGTCAGCAGCGTGCTGCTGCCGATCGGTGACGGCCTGACGATGATCAGCCGTCGCCCGGGCACGTAGGCGCAATGCCCGCTGAGGCAGGCGGCGTTTCGGCTTGAGCCACGCCGAGCCGGTTGAGCATGGCGCGGTGGGCCTGGATGCCCACAGTGAGCAGGAACGTGTCGAGTGGCAGGGTGCCGATGCCGGACGGGCTGCGATCCGCTGGTACGAGCCCGGCTTGCGGCGCGATGAGGTAGCTGTGACCTCGGAACTTCGGGTAGCGGCCGATCAGCGCTTCGAGGCCGCTGCGTCGGTGGCTACCGGACGAAGCGATTTCGAACGCGAGCGGCTGCGCAGGGTCGTCGTAGACCAGATCGACCTCGTCGTTGCCGTCGCGCCAGTAGTGCAGTCTGACTCCTGCGTGCAGCGCGAGCGACCTGACCGACGTGGCAACAAGGTTCTCGAGCAGCGTGCCTTGCTCGGCAGGATTGTCGAGCGGGGCCAGTCCGCGGTGCAGCGTTGCATTGCGTACAGCAGTGTCGGTGAAGAACAGCTTGCGGCCTCTGCGCTGCACCCTGCGTTCGGTGCCTGAGTAGTTCGTCAGGGTGAACACGAGATATGCCTGTTCGAGATGGGAGAGGTAGCGCTCCAACGTTGCTTCGGTGATCCCGAGATCGCGGCTGATGCCCTGTGGCGACAAGATTCCGCAGATCGCGTCGGCAAGCACGTACAGGAGGCGTTCGAGGCTCATCGGACTGCCAACGCTGGCGGCTTGAGGAATGTCCTTGTAGACGGCGCGCTCTACGGCGTCGCTTCGCAGCATTCGTTGCGATCTCAGCACCAGACTCTCGAATTCGTTCGGAAATGAACGATGCTGCACCGGCGACCGGCCAACGAACAGCTGCGGAAATCCGCCCGTCATCAGCAGCTGTCGCCGTGCAGCGGCGACCTCGGCGGTCGGAGGCGGCAAGACGTGGTGCGATGCCAGTGTGCTGGCCAGCGCGGCGCCAACGTTGAGGGATTGCTTATGTTCGAGGCTCGTTCCACCCGTCAAGCTGAGGAACTCGTCGAGCAGGCAAGGCAGCAGGTGGTGCTCGTCCCAGCGCCCGATCCCACTCTCGTGCCGTTGCTGGCGCAGTGCGGCGGTGCCGCTCGATGTCGCGACCACACGCACTGGCCACCGGTCGTCGTAGAACGTCTTCAGCCATGCATCCCAATGCTTGGTGTAGACGACCTCATCGAGCATGAGGTAGAGGGGAGCGGTGCGTGTCGCTGCCGTGCCATCGAGCAGCGTGCTCACGATTTCGCCCAAGTCGGCTCCGGCGAGCCACGGGTGGTCGAGTCGCAGCCACCAGATGTTCGTGGGTGCGGTTCCGTCGGCGATGAGATGCCGCACGGTCTGGTACATCACGGTCGTCTTGCCGACCCGGCGTGGCCCCAAGATGACTTGGTGCCGGTAGGGCTGATCGTCGGTCAAGCGCATCCACAGGACCTTCGCCAGTGACCGCTCCGCCGGCGGCGCGAGTTCCTCAGGGACGGTGCCTGATGCATGCCACGGGTTCTGTTCGTTGAAGATGGCCCGCAGGTTGTTCTGTGCCGACTGTCCGATAACCATCGTGTGTCACCTTGATGAGTGTCTATGGCGTGTGTAAGCATCTATAAATAATAGTTTATATGCCATATAGCCCATCATATGCTTGCAAGACGAGGCTTATCCAAATTCTGGTCGGCGACGGCTGGGCGACAATCAGCCGCCGCCAATAGCATCCCCGCCGTGGCTGACTCAGGCGCGTGGCCCATCGAGACACACATCCTCCATCGGAGCGACGCCGGTCGGTCCTACCAGCTCTGGGTAGCGCTGCCGATGGGCTACCGGCCCGATGCGACCAACCCGTACCCGCTCGTGGTCTGCTGCGATGCTCCCTGGACGTTCGGCACCGCCGTGGACACCACCCGGATCCTGTCGATGTCTCGGGAGACGCCGCGATGTGTCGTCGCCGGCATCGCACACGACACCGCCGACATGCGCGAGATGCTCGACCTGCGTGCCGTCGACTACACGGTGACGCCTGCAGAGGCCCCGCCGATGACCGGCATCCGGGTGCCGCCTGGCGAGACGGGTCAGGCCGAGCCGTTCCGACAATGGCTCGCCGGAGATGTGCTGCCGCTGCTGTACAGCCGCTACCACGTCGGCGAACCCACCTACGTGGGCCATTCGTTCACGGCGCTGTTCGGCCTGCACGTGCTGTTCAACGCGCCCGACATGTTTGCCCGCTACCTGCTGGCGAGCCCGTCGGTGTGGTGGGACTACGAGGTCATGTTCCGCCTCGAGGAAGAGCACGCCAAGGCCGGCGCCGACCCCAAGGTCAAGGTCTTCATGTCGATGGGAGAGAACGAGACCGACGAGTACTCGCCCCAAGCCAAGTTCTGGGACCAGTTCTCGGCTCGCGGCTACCGCAACATCGACTCGACCTGGCACGTCTTCCCCAACGAGAACCACAACACGGTGGTCGGCCCGGCCGTCAGCCGCGGCCTGCGCGTCCTCTACGCCGACTGATCCGGGTCTTCTCAGGGCACCTTGAGCTCTTGGTGGACGCTCGGGCGCGCATTCTCCGGCTGCGCCGCTGCTGGGGGTGGGGCAGAATAGACGCATCGGGGTAACGGGGAGGCTGTGGCATGGCCATGACAGAGACACGCAAGGGACTCGGGCCGCTGGCATCGAATGGGACAGTGCCGGTGTACGACGCGGACGCGCACATCGCCGAGCCGACGTCGGTGTGGGAGGAGTACGCCGATCCCAAGTACCGGGATCTGATCGCGCAGTGCCGGATTATGGGTGACGGCAGCGACGCCATGTTCGTCGAGGGCAAGAGGCTGCGCAACGGCATCGCGCCGGCCTGCATCCCGGACGCCTATGGCACCGACGTCACCTGGAATGACATCGTGCCCGGCAGCTACGACCCGGCCGCTCGCTTGTCGGTGATGGACGACGAGGGCCTCGACGCGGCGCTGATGTTCCCGTCGCTGATGCTGATCTCGGGTGACATCAACGACCCAGACGTCGCCGTCGAGAATGCCCGTGCCTACAACCGCTGGATGACCGACTTCTGCTCGGAGGATCCGAACCGGCTGTTCGGCATGGGCGTGTGTCCGCTGCAGTCGATCGACGGGGCAGTCGAGGTGGTCGAAGAGGTCGCCAATGCCGGGTTGACCGGCATCACGTTCCGACCGGAGCGATATCACGGTCTCGAGTTGTTCTCCGACGAAATGGATCGCGTCTGGTCCGCGGCCGAGCACCACGACCTCACCGTGGGCATCCACGGCAGCTTCGGCTCTGGCATGCCGAGCTTCGCGAAGACCCGATACGAGAACCAGTTCTACGTCCACATGGTCTGCCACCCCTTCGAGCAGATGGCATCGGTGATGGAGATGGTGTCCTCCGGCGTGCTCGACGACCATCCCATGCTGCGGGTGGGCTTCTTCGAGTCGGGGCTGGGCTGGCTGCCGTACTGGCTGGACCGCCTCGACGAGCACAAGGAGGCCATGGGTCACCTGGTGCCTCGGCTGAAGCGCGATCCCACCGAGATCTTCTCCGAGCAGTGCTTCGTGACCATGGAGGCCGGCGAGGGCGAGGCGTTCGAGCAGGTCGCTGCGATGGGACTGGCGCACACAGTCGTGTGGGGCTCGGACTACCCGCACTACGACTGCACCTTCCCCGGCGCCCTGGCTGAGCTGAACGAGACGTTCGAAGGCTTCGACGACGAGGTGGCCAGCCTGCGCAACGAGGTCGTCTACACCAACGCCCGCCGCTTCATGGGCCTTTCGTAGCTCCTTGCCGAGCGATCTGCCGCTGGAGCTGCCCCCGTCGCTGAGCGCTGCCATGGCGCAGTGAATTCACTGGGGCGGGTCGAAGGCGAGCCGTTCGACGGGCTGGCCGGTGACTTCGGCAATGAGTTCGAAGTCTTTGTCGACATGCAGGATCGTAAGAGCGGCGAGTTCTGCCGATGCCGCTATCAGCAGGTCCGGAATTGACGGGGCGCGGTGACGGCCAGCTTGCGCTAGCGCCTGTTGAACCTCAATCGCACGTTCCTCCGCTGCAGGAGTCAGGTACTCAACCGGCATGGCACTGACCGGGAGCGCTTCAAGCGTGTCCCGGTGATCCTCCGCTGATCGGGCCGAGATGCCGAGTTCAAGTCTGGTTGATGTCGCGATGCGAACGAGTCCGCGCTGGACTCTCGTTGTCCATTCGCCTGCTTCGGATGCGGTATCCAACCGAACCACTGCTGAGGTGTCGATGAGCCACTCGGTTACCGCCATGCGGAGGCAATGAACTCGGGGTCTCGTGCGTCGACGCACGTTTCCGCAAGCCGCCGAAAATCTTCCACTGTTACCTCGGGAGCGCGAGAGCCCTCGCGCTCGAGCAGCCGTCGCAGATACTCGACTCGGGAGAGCTCAGCCCTGCTCGCGTTGGCATCCACCGCTGCAACGACGTCCTCGGGGACATCTCGTATCAATATGTCTGTCATGTCCAAGCCTCCGTGCCGGTGGGATATCATACGATATCGAAAATTCTCGGACGCCATGGGGCGCCCGCGCGCAGCCAGCAACTGACCCTCCGCTCTCGACGAGTGCAGTTGAAGAGATCAGAGCGCGCCTCAGGCTCGCTGGCTGTCTCTCCGACTTTGATGCTCGCGACGAGGCGCGACCCGACGAAGACGCGGTTGCTGCTGCCCGTCAACGAGCGGGCCGAGGGACTCCCTTGTCGGAACTGGTTCGCGCCAATCGGTGACGGTGTTTCTCGATCATCCGCGCTCGTCGAGCGCGACGCCGAGGGTCTCATCCTCCTGTGGTGAGTGCGAGCGGCATTGCGATTTTCCAGACACGCAGCGCTGATGATCGCGAGTCGGTGCGGTAGACATTGGCGCCATGGGACAGACGATCACATTGACAGGTTCTGACGGCGCGACGATCAGCGCCTACCGGGCCGATCCCGAGGGCACGCCCAGGGGCGGCGTTGTGGTGGTGCAAGAGATCTTCGGTGTAAACGACCACATCCGCAGCGTCGCCGACGGGTATGCCGCTGACGGCTACCTGGCGGTGGCGCCGGCGCTGTTCGACCGTGTCCGCAGCGGGGTCGAGCTGGGCTACGACGCCGAGGGCATCGATGTCGGGCGCAAGATCGCCTTTGACGACCTCACCACCGATCAGGTCATGGCCGACATCTCCGCGGCAGCCGACTGTGCATCCGAGGGCGGCAAGGTCGGCATCGTCGGCTACTGCTGGGGCGGCTCGATGTGCTACGTGGCCTCGGCACGCCTTGCCGACAAGATCGCTGCGGCATCCGGCTACTACGGCGGGCAGATCATGCCGCATCTCGACGAGCGCCCGGAAGCGCCGCTGCTGCTGCACTTCGGCACCGAGGACCACGGCATCCCGCTCAAGAACGCGCACGCCATCGCCGAGCGCTGGGACCACATCGGCGTTCATATCTACGACGGCGCCGACCACGGCTTCAACTGCGATGCCCGAGCCAGCTTCCACCCTGAGGCCGCGGCACTGGCCCGCCAGCGCACGCTGGCGCATTTTGCCGAGCACCTGAGCTAGCTGGGAGCGGGCTGGCGCGCCCAGTTTCCGGCAACTATTCAGGGTGACGACGCACCGCGTACAACGCCTGAGAGGATGACGCCGATGCGCAGGCTGGCGTCCGCACTAGCGATTGCAGCGACAATCGCGCTGGGCGCCGCGGCGTGCAGCACTGCGGACTCCGAGCGGGCGGGGACCACGCTGCCCTCAGCGACGACGACCACCGCCATCGTGGTCCCAACCACGACCGTGGCGCCCTCGCCGACGACGGCACCGCCGGCGCCGGCGACATCGATCGCCGAGCCGGAAGCGACGACGACAACTGCGGCGCCAACGGTCCCCGAAATCGACTCGGACGCAACGCCGCCGCCGGGCGCCGGCGCAGGCGACAGCTTCTACCCGTGGCTGGGCAACAGCGGGTACGACGTCATCCACTACGACCTCGCGCTCGACGTGGACCCGACAATGAACGCCATCGAGGGCGTCACCGTCGTCCACGCCGTCGCAACCAACGATCTCGAGACGATCTATCTCGACTTGTCGGGCCTCGAGGTGAGTTCGGTCAGCGTTGACGGCACGCCGGCCCGCTTCGCACGTGAGCGAACCGAATTGATCGTGCAGCTGCCGACGCCGATTCGCGCTGGCACCGAATTCTCCGTCGAGGTGTCCTATTCCGGCACCCCCGAACGAATCGACGACCCGGGAGTCCCCTTCGTTGACATCGGCTGGTTCGCTGTCAACGGTTTGGTCTTCACTGCCAACGAACCGTCGGGATCGATGTCGTGGTACCCGTCGAATAATCACCCGACCGACAAGGCGACGTTCACTATCCGCATCACGGTCCCCGAGGCTCTGACGGCCGCCTCGAACGGGTTGCTTGTCTTTGAGGAAGTCGACGCCGGTCGCCGCACCGTCACGTGGCAGATGGATGACCCGATGGCGACGTACCTCGCCGCGGTCTATATCGGTCCCTACGAGCGGCACGAACAGCAAATCGGCGACGACCTGCTCGTCCGCGACTACATCCCCGCGGATCTGTCAGACATCGAGCGCGAAGCAATGCTGGACGCGCTGTCGGTTACGCCCAAAGCGATCGAGTACTTCGAGGGGCTGCTCGGTCCGTATCCCTTCGATGCCTACGGCACGATCGTGGTGCCGCTGTCGTTCGGCTTCGCCATGGAAAACCAGACGCTCTCGCTGCACAGCGTTCAAACGCTCGGCTCGCAGATCATCGCCCATGAGCTTGCCCACCAGTGGTTCGGCAACTCGGTGACCGCGGCGGATTGGAGCGACATCTGGCTGCACGAAGGATTCGCCCACTACCTGAGCTTCCTGTACATCTCGGAGGTGGGTGGTCAAGATCTTGATGTCCTGATGGCACGAGAGCACGAAGCAGCAATCGCTGGGAGGGCTGCACCACCGGGCAGCATCGGCGTCACGCAGCTGTTCGACTTCAGTTCGGTGTACCAACGGGCCACGCTGACGCTGCACGCACTGCATCGGCACGTCGGCGATGAGGCGTTCTTCGAAATCCTGCGACGTCACTACGACGATGCCGCCGGGGGCACGACCACCACAGCTGAGTTCACGGCCATCGTCGCCGATCTCGGCGGGACTGCTGCTGTCGAACTGCTTGACGACTGGCTCTATGACCCCGGGGTTCCGTCGACTCTCGGCGATGCGCCGTTCAGTCGCTCAGCAGGATGACCCCGCGGTCGACTGCTGGGCCGCCTTCGGCATTCAGCACGTCGAAGCGCACCGCTTCGGTCGCACCGTCGTGATCGTTCACCCCGATCGTGTCCCAGACGCGCACCGTGATCGTCGACGGCATGAGCACCATGGCTCGGAATCGGCAGGCGATGCGGCGGACTCTCGCTGGGTCGCCGCCGGCTACGGCATCGACGACGGCTGAAACGCCGAGTGCCAGGGTGGCGGTTCCGTGCAGGATGATGCCAGGCAGCCCTGCTTTCTCGGCAACGGCCGCGTCGGTGTGGATCGGATTCCAGATGCGAGCGCACTCGGTGTAGGTGTGGGCTGCACCGTGCGCGACGGGCACCGAAATCTCGGCCATCGGAGCGTCAGGCAATGAGCCGAAATCGGGCTCGGCAGGGGCATCGAGATCGGGCCTGCTGTCACCGACCGTTTCGACGTTGAGGTACATCCCGCCTTGGTAGGTCGTGGCGACCGGATTGCCGTCTGCGTCGACGGTGTCGATCCGCATGGTCTGGAAGGTGCCGGGCTTGCGCTGCTCAACCCCGGTGTAGGTGACCTTGGTCGACAAGTGGTCGCCCGGGCGCACGAGCCGGTGCACCGTCAGGTCGTGCGTCGCGTGCACCGAACGTCGGACCTCATCGGGTGTGATGCCCCAGCGATCAGAGATGTCCCGACCCGCGACGATCACGGGCCACTCCGGGCACACCGCAAACATGGGGTGCGCCACCACACCGTCATCGGCGAGCGTGTCGAAGTAGCAGTCGTGTGTGTCGCCGAGCGACGCTGCGTACGCCATCGTCCAGCGCTCGTCCACGTCGTGGGTAATGGGCCCGATCGTCTCGCCCACCATGTCCGTCGGTACTGGCATGGCCCGAGCGTAGTGACACGTCCCGCACGAGTTCGATGGCGACGGGGCGCCGAGCGGCTCATTTGGCCGATTCCGCAAGTCGGTCGTCGCGATGTGTTCGCGGAACGCCAGAATCACCGTGTGGCAAAGCGGGTGAGCAGATGGCAGCTGCGCGGTCCGGGAGGATTGCTGGCCGACGACGGCCTGGCCGGATTGACGGCGTGGCGGGCAACACGCGGGCTCATACGCATCCTGCTGTTTCGTATCTACCGACTGCGCGCCACCGGTCAGGAGCGCCTGCGGGAGAGCGGCCCGTTGATCTATGCGCCCGTTCACCGCAGCCACCTCGACGGCCCGCTCATCGGGGGCCTCACCCAGCGCCGCGTTCGCTACCTCGGCAAGGAGGAGCTCTTTCATCCCAAGCCGCTCGGCTGGTTCATGCGCTCGATCGGCACGTTTCCGGTGCGCCGCGGCGAGGCCGACCTCGACGCGATGCGCGCGGCGCTGGGGTTGCTGCAGGGCGGGGCGGCAATGCTGGTCTTCCCGGAAGGCACCCGCCAGCCCTCCGATGAGATCGGCACCGTCTTCGACGGAACTGCATGGCTGGCCGCGAAGTCGGGAGCGCCGGTGCTGCCGGTAGGCATTGCGGGTACACGCGAGGCGATGCCCAGCGGCGCGAAGTTCCCGAAGCGGACGCAGGTCGCGATCGTGGTGGGGGAGCCACTCGCTGCGCCGACCGGACCGGACGGCGGCCGTGCCAGGCGGCCAGACATGACAGCGTGGACGGCAACGCTGCGAGCCGCGCTCGAGGACTGCCAGCGGCGCGCACGAGCGCTGGCAGACCAACCCGGCCGTGCCCGCACGCCCATGCGCGACCTAGTGCCGTGATCGGGCCGGATCACCGTTCGCCGGTGTGGCCGAAGCCCGAGCCGGGCGCACTTGCCGGCATCCGCGTCTGTGATTTCACCGGACAGCTTGCGGGCGCTGGCGCCACCAAGATCCTGGCGGCTCTCGGCGCGGAGGTGATCCGCATCGAAGACCCGGTCCGGCAGGGCCGCTGGGACATCCTGCGGGGCACCCAGCCGTTCGTGGGCGAGCACCGCGGCATCGAAGCCGGCGGCTCGTTCAACAATCACAACGCGGGCAAGCTCGGGATCACGCTCAACCTGCGGGACGACCGGGCGAAGGAGCTGCTGCGCGACTTGGTCGCTGTCAGCGACGCGGTCACCGAGAACTTCGCAGCCGGCGTGATGGAGCGTCTCGGATTCGGTTACGAGGCGCTGCAGCGGATCAAGACCGACATTGTCTATGTGTCGAACTGCGGCTTCGGAGCCGACGGTCCCTACGCGAGCTTCCGGTCGTGGGGCCCGATCGCGCAGGCCGTGTCCGGCCTGACCTTCCAGTCGGGGCTGCCCGATCTGCCCCCGGCGGGGTGGGGCTACTCGTTCATGGACCACACGGGCGCGTATTACATGGCGATCGCCATCCTGATGGCGCTGTATCACCGCAAGCGGACCGGCGAAGGCCAGTGGGTGGACCTCGCCTGCATCGAGGCAGCCGGGACGCTGCACGGCGCCGCCTCGCTCGACTTCACCGTCAACAGCCGCCCGGCCCGGCGCAACGGCATGCCCAACAGCAACCGGTCGCAATCTCCGGCGATGGCGCCGCACGGCATCTTCGCCTGCGAGGGCGACGACGACTGGGTTGCGATTGCAGTCCGTGGCGACGACGACTGGCAGCGCTTCGCAGATGAGGTCGGCGAACCCTGGGCCGGCGACGAGCGCTGGCAGCGTCTTGCCGGTCGCTTGGCGCACGAAGACGAGCTGGAGCGACTGGTCGGCGGGTGGACTGCGAAGCACGACAAGCACACGGTGAGGCGCCGGCTCGTCGAGGCGGGTGTGCCCGCTGCACCGGTGCTGCGCCCCAGCGAGCGCATCGACGGCGATCCCCGAACCGAGGACTGGGGCCTGTGGGTCACCGTGCCCCACAGTGCGGTGGGCGACACCCGGGTCGAGGGCCTCCCCGTCCGGCTGTCGGAGACCGACTGGGCGATCGGGCGCGGTGCCGCATGTCTGGGCGAGGACAACCAGTACGTGTTCGGCGACGTGCTCGGACGCAGCGACGACGAGATTGCCGAGCTCGAAGCCGAAGGGGTCATCTGATGGCCGCACTGGGCGCCTCAGAGGCTGAGCCGAACCGCCGCCCGCTCGACGGAATCCGGGTTGTCGAGCTGACGTCGGAACGATGCGCGCTCGCAGGGAAGCTGCTCGCCGACATGGGTGCCGACGTGATCGTTGTGGAACCGCCCGGCGGATCCCCGATGCGTGCATACGAGCCGTTTGCCGCAGACCAGCCAGATCCCGAGGGCGCCCTGTGGTGGTGGCACTACAACACCTCGAAGCGCTCGGTGGTGGCAGACCTCGACAGCGCTGAGGGTGCCGACGATTTCCGCCGTCTCATCAGCACAGCAGACGTCGTCATCGAAGCTGAGCCCTTGGGCCGACTCGATGCTCTCGAACTCGACTGGACACAGCTTGGCGCTGCACCCCCGGCCAAATCGCCCGCTGAGAGTGAAGTCGTTGCTCGCACCGCGCCGCGAACGGCTGCCGATGCGATGGGCTCCAGCGATGCCCGGACTGCACCGACCGCATCGAACCCGGACGGACCGGCGGCCTCTGGACGCAACGAACGCCTCATCTGGGTGTCGATCACCCACAACGGGCGCGAGCGCCCCGATCCGCCGGCGACCGATCTCACCGTGCTGGCCGAGGGTGGTCCCGTGTGGTCGTGCGGCTACGACGATCACGCCGTCCCGCCGGTTCGGGGCGGCGGGAACCAAGGCCTGCAGATGGCCTGCCAGTACGCCGTGGCCACGCTGATGGCAGCGCTGTGGTGGCGGGAAGACTCGGGCCTAGGGCAGCTCATCGATGTCTCGATGCTTGCCGCCGCGAACCTGACTTGTGAGTTTGCGACCTACTTCTGGCTGAACCAGCAGGTCGATGTGCAGCGCCAGACCGGCCGCCACGCTCTTCCGCAGATCTCCGATCCCACCCAGGTGCGCTGCGCGGACGGCCGCTGGCTCAACACCGGGGTGCCGCCCCGCCGCGGACCGGAATTCGCGGCGCTGGCCGGCTGGGTGGCAGGACTCGGGCTCATGAGCGAGTGTCCCTACACCGAGCTGCTGAAGCTGGGCGAGAATTACGAGCAGATCGACATACTTCACCTCGACGCCGACCCGCTCGGTGCCGAGGTGTTTGGCGCCGGGCGAGACACCGTCAACTTCTTGGCCGAACGGCTCGGCGCGCACGAGCTCTTTGTGGGACTGCAGTCGATCGGGCTCGCCTGCGGCATCGTGTATTCACCCGAGGAGATGCTGGCCGACCAGCATTTCGTGGCCCGCGGCTTCCCCGTTGAGATCGACCACGATGGCACCCCGGTGACCTACCCGGGGGCTCCCTACAAGTTCTCTGCCACACCGTGGCACGCCACCAGAGCGCCTCGGCTGGGCGAGCACCAAGACTTGCTCGCCGACTGAGTGCTGCGCCGCTGGATTCCGTCCGGCGGCGTCGAAGTCGCAGCGCCGCTGGGCTATTCGTCGGGATTGTGGAAGCGGCCCGCTTTGGCCAGCTCGCGCACCTCGGCGCGCTCGTCCGGTGTCAGGCACTCGAAGTCGGGCGCATGCAGTTTGTCGGTGAGCGCTTCGATCTCCTCGCGAGCATCAGCGAGATGGCTGACGTCGGGGTAGGGCTTCTTCCAGCCGAAGAATTCGGCGTTCCACTCACCGGCGGGCCCCGACAGGATCGCCTCGAGCGGCCCCATGCCCAGTGCCTGCACGGCGACGGCGTGCCGGCCGAAGCGCAGTTCTCGCATGATCTGAGCCATGAAGAAGGCGTGGGCCGGTCCGGGATCGCTGGGCCGTGGCAGGTCTCGCCAGCCGACAAATGTCGGCGCACCCTGCGGGGCAGCGGAGTCCACGACGCGTTCCAGCAGTTCGCCCAGTCGCTCAGCACCGTCCATGCCAGCGAGTCGCTTCTCGCCGTACTCGGCGCAGATGTCAGCCCAGATCAGCGCCCCTTGCGCCGGGTTCATGACCGCACGGCCTTCTTCGACCATCGAGCGCATCTTGTCCGGAGCCCAGAAGAAGGCGGCACCGACGACGTTGTCGACCGGGCATTCGCCCAGCACGCCCAACCGTCCGGTGGCGTACGCCCCGAAGCCCTCTGCCATGCCGCGTTGGGCTGCGGTTTCCAGCGTGGACGGGTCCATCAGCCAGTCCATTGCCAGCATTCCCACTGAGCCGCGCATGCTGCGCGCAACTGCCGTCGTCTCCATGACCGAACTCTCCTGATTCGACTCGGCCTGACGCTAACCGCCTGCCCCGTCATCGTGCATTGGTCGCTGTTGCCGTGTGGCTGGGAGATGGCTCGTGTCGTCCGCCGCGACCGCACGGCCACGGCGGGTCGAGAATCTGCCTAACATTAGATTTTGGCCGCGCCAGGGGCGGTCAGATCCAGGGGGCACGTCATGCACGTCGGTTATTCGGCCGTTTTCCAGAACCCAGAGAATGCGCTCTCAGACCGAGAGGTCTGGGACCAGGAGATCCGCATGGTCTCCGAGGCCGAGGATCTCGGCTTCGACTCGATCTGGACGGTGGAGCACCACTTCACCGACTACACGATGTGCCCCGATCCGGTGCAGTTCCTGACGTGGGTCGCCGGCAAGACAAACCTGCAGCTCGGCACTGCGGTCATCGTGCTGCCGTGGCACGACCCGATGCGTGTCGCCGAGCAGGTGACCATGCTCGACAACCTCTCCGACGGCCGGCTCATCCTGGGCATCGGCCGGGGTCTCGCCCGCATCGAGTACGAGGGCTTCCGGGTGGACATGAACTCCAGCCGGGAGCGCTTCCTGGAGTACGCGAAGATGCTCATCGAGGGCCTCGAGCAGGGCTATGTCGAACACGACGGCGAGTTCGTGCAACAGCCCCGCCGCGAGATTCGCCCCCGGCCCGAGCATTCCTTCAAAGGGCGCACGTATGCCGCTGCGGTGTCGCCGGAGGGAATGCCGCTCATGGCGCAGCTCGGCATCGGTCTGCTGGTGATCCCCCAGAAGCCCTGGGAGATTGTGGAGTCCGACTTTGCCGCTTACCACGGCGAGTGGGTCAAGCACCACACCGCCCCTCCGCCCCCTCCGCTGTCGGGCGGCTTCTGCTGGGTGGACACCAACGCCGATCGCGCTGAAGAGAAGGCGATGGAGCACATCGGCAACTACTACGGCACGGTCATGAAGCACTACGAGTTCGGCCCCAAGCGGCCGCATGAAGGCGTCAAGGGCTACGAGTTCTACGAGGGCATCTCCAAGTACATCGACCGTCACGGCGCCCGCGGCGCCGCCGAGGATTTCACCCGTCTCATGCCCTACGGCACGCCCGACCAGGTGCTCGAGAAGCTCCAGGTCATCAGGGAGAAGATCGGCATGGCGGCGTTCTTCCCGAACCTCTGCTTCGCCGGCATGAACTGGACCGAGGCGCGTCGCAACCGCGACCTGTTCGCCACCGAGATCCTGCCCGTGCTCAAGGAGTGGGACGCCCCGCCGGTCGGCCTCGCCGCAACCCAGACCGCTGCAGCCGCTGCCTAGCCGGTCGCAGGCGGGTGGGACCCGTCATTTGAGCTGCCTGGCCCTTCAGGGCGCCAGTTGATCGATGGGAACGATGGCGATCCCGTCCGTCGTCTCGTACGCGTGCCCTGAGGCGGTGATCACCATGAGGCGCCGTGGTGCCCCGACGCGTTCAGTGTTGACGCTGTCGCGCAGCCTGCGCAGTGACTTGACGGCCTGTTCGATGAGCACGGGGCCGCCGAGCTTGATCTCCGCTGCTGCCCAGTCGCGATTGCCGCGGGTGATGATGGCATCGACCTCATGGCCGGCGCTGTCCTGGAAGTAGCGGACGTGTGCCCTGTCGGCCTGCGCGTAGATGCGCAGATCGCGTATTGCGAGCGACTCGAACAGCAGCCCGAGCGTCTCGAGGTCGCCGAGGAGTCCGTTGGGAGTGGCTCCCATCGCCGCTGCAGCCAATGACGGATCGACGAAGTAGCGCTTGGGCTTGACTCGCAGGGTTGCTTTGCTGCGCAGATGCGTTGACCAGGCGGCAAGTGGCTCGACGACGAACGCCTCGACGAGCCGGTCGATATAGCCCCGGATGGTCTCGCGGCTAGTGGCGCCGCCCGCACCGGCAGCGTCGTCGATGAGCGTCTTGACCGATGCCACAGTCGCCTCGTTTCGTGCGAGCGACGACAGCAGAGCACGCATCTTTGCCGGATCGTGAGTTGACGCACCGCCGGTGGCGAGATCGATCTGCGCGATGTCGGCGAGGTAGTCGCGCAGCCGGTCGAGCGCGTCGAGGGGCTCCAGCCCGATGAGGTCGGGCAGACCGCCTCGGCAGATCAGATCGGCGGCGCGCCCAATGCCGGAGCGTCGCGTGTCAGCGGTATCCGCGGCATACGGTTGACCGTCGAGGAGCTCGCGCAGCGAGATGGCGCCTGACGAGTCGCCGGACTCGTATAGCGACATGGGGCGCATACGTACTCGGGCGACCCGACCTGCACCGCTGTGATCCGTGAGTTCGTGCGTCGGCTTGACCGAGCCGGTCAGGATGAACTGCCCGCGCAGCGCCCGGTCGTCGCAGGCATGGCGCATGGCATTCCACAGGCCGTCTGCCAGATGCCACTCGTCGAGCAGTCGCGGCGCCGCCCCGACGAGGAACGATCCCGGCTCGATGGCGAGTCGCAGCCGGGCGGAGTCGAGTTCATCGAATCGGACCTCGCTGGCGGCGAAGCACCGGCCGGTCCATGTCTTGCCGCACGCTCGTGCGCCGTCCACAACCACGGCCGGCGCGATCTGTAGCAATCGTTCCAACTGCGCGTCGACCACGCGAGGCAAATAGCCCGCTGGTGTGAGTTGACCGGATGTCACCAGGCAAAATATAGCACTCTTATAGTGCAAAAAACAAGATATGAGTTATGCAGAAAATAATCGAAACGCCTTGCAAAAGAGCGTTAGCCCTCTCGAGGCGGAATAGTCTGATGCCACTGCGGGACTGGTGCCCGCACACGTGCACCGACACCAAGCTGCCGCCTGACTCCCACAACGCGCGCCCGTCCAGCACCGTCGGCGCGAACAAAGCTGTGCTTCGAGGATGCAAGGAGATATGACATATATCTATTCTACGGCAAGATGTGCAACATGCATGTCATAAATCTTCAGAGTATCGCACCTGGAAGCGTGTAGTACGTGCCTCGCTTCTGACCGTGCCGCTCAAGCTGACCCGACTCGGTGAGCCTGTTCAGGAGTCTGAGTGCGGCAAGCCGATCTACACCGAGCCGTTCACGGACTGTCGCGTTGGAGATCGGGCCTTCATGTGCGAGTTCGAGGATGATCGCGTCGATCTGCTCGTCGGAGAGCCGCAGGCCAGCTGCCGCGCCGAGTTCGTCGCTCGCAACGTAGATGGCGCCACCTCGCTCACCGTGCTGAATGAGCAATCGCGCGTCTCTGAGGCGTTGCAGTGACTGGCGTGCTTGGACGCTGTCGACGCCGAGGATGTCGCGTACTGCCGAATTGTTGAGTTCGACGCCGCGGGCTGCGTGCACCAAGACCAACCGATCGGCTGCCGACAACGATCCGCGCAACTCCAGTTCGTCGACCCATGCCCGCTCTTGTGGCGTCACCGAGCCGGTCGTTCGAAGTGTGACCGTCACCGAGGCACCCGTGTCGACGAACTCCGGAGGGTCCAGCAGTTCGTTGGCCATTTGGTCCTGCATCACGTCCACACCCCGCCCGGCGTCTTCTGCAAGCCCGAAGCGTCGCAGCGTGTCGATGACTGCCAGATTCCGGGCGGCGCACTGCTCCCGGATGTTCGCGACGGTGACTGGCTCAGGCAGCCCACCGGGTGAGTCCACCACAACTCGGTCATCGTGGAGCTCGATGCGCACGGCCGTGCCGTTCGCCTCATAGGAACGGTGAGCGACTGCGTTCGCAATGGCTTCCCTGAGCACGACTTCAGGCAGACGAGGCAGATCGTGACGCTGCGTGCCCACGACGACGAAGTCGATTCCTATCTCGTCCATGACCGTTGAGACGGTGGCTTCGATCTGGCGCGCGAGCGGCCCGGCGACCTCGATGCGCCGGTCGGGCTCGGCCGATCCGCCTCGGTACCGGAAGACCTCCACGAAGGCCTTTCCCAGCACTGCGTGGGGCGCGTCGAGCAAATGAAGCGCGCCAGCGACCGTCAACATGGCACTGGTGCCGTCGGGTACGGCCAGCCCGTGCTCGATCATTCGCTCATGTGCAGCGCTGGTGTGCCATTCCCACGCCTCGGCAAGTCGGTTCACGAGCCCGGCTGATGCTTGTGAGAGTGGTGTCCTTGTCGGCGTCGTCTCGAACCGGCCGAGCGATTGCCGGCTGACGAGACGAGCAAGCGACTCGCCGAGCAGGCTTTGATTCGAGGCGCCGAAGCGACCCAGGACGCTGCCGTCGGACAACTGCGAGAAGCCCTGCTCGCGACTGGCGATCGAGATGATCACGACTGACTTGTCGCCCACCGAGACCTGATGCACCTGGTAGCGGCCCGGATTGACCACTACGCCGAGCACGTCGTTGTTGAGCTGTGCGCTTCCTTTCGAAGAGAGCGAGAAGCCCTTGACTGAACCATCGTCCAAGGCGCCCAGCACGATGACGCCTCCATCGGTGTTGGAAAACGCCACGACGGCGCGACGCAGTTCCTTGGTCGACAAGCCTTCCTTGAATTCGACGTATTCGTCTTCGGCTGGGAACGCCGCACGGAATTCCTGGGCACTCAACGCCGTCAGGAGAGGAGCCGTGTTTCGAGGATGGAAGAGCGGATATGACATACTTATCTATTCGTGATAGTAGAAAACAAGTATATCATAAATGGGCTTCGGGCAGAACGCCCCGCCCTGATCGAGCAGGCAGACGCCTCGCTGCGATGACCGCTAGACGACACAGCCGGTCCTGTCCCGGCGTGCACGGAGCACCGAGAGTCGAAGCGCACGGTTCCGGCGCACAGTTATGACATACATCTTTTCTGCCGTTCCACGTGATACATACATGTCATAAACTGCCGTGACAGCGGCCATCAGGGCTCTGCTCGCCGATGTCGAACAGGTGGCGACCCATCGCGCGGGCGGCGGAGCTAATGCGCTGGTCGTATGAGGCCAGTTCGATGCTGGGGCCGTGGCGGGGGCCTGTCGGACGCTCCCTTGTCGAGCGGCGTGTGCGCGTGGGATAGCTCGGTGAGGGTCCGGGCATCGGGTCAGCCCGCAGGCCCCTCAGGCAGCGGGTTGGGGGAGTATGTGCTCAGCGTGCTGGGCGTTGGGGTTGAGCCTCGGCGACCAGTGACAGGCCGAGGGCTGCAAGCGCGGGTTCCAATGCGGAGAGCTTGGCAGGGCGGCGTGGGTCAATGAGGCGCCGGATCCGCGTAGGACGCACACCGAGTCGTTGAGCCAAGCTGTCTGCTGTGACGGCTTGCGAGCGCATGGCCGTGTACAGGGCCAGTCTCGCGGCCACCGCAGGAGACACGGCGACCAGTACCTGACCGGATTCGGCGCTGCTTGGCTCGGGGAGGTCTTCGCTGTCGTGCAGATAGCCGCCCAAAGCGGTTTCAAGGCAGTCTTGCAGTCGGTCCGTCGTCTCTTCCACCGTCCATCCGCATGTGTGTGCTCCGTGCACGTCGGGAAATGACGCGTTATATGCCTCGCGTCCGGTCAGGAGTGCCTCCTCGTCATCAGGTACGACATCGCACGGATAGGCGTATCGCATGGCTCAGAAGTCCTTCTTGTCGATGTCGAGGTCTCTCAGCATCGAGCGGAGCGTCCCCGGCCGCAATTCGCCTCTCGGCATGAACGTTCGTCGGTGTCCCAGCCAGATCCCAGCATGGCTGCCTTTGCCGCTCGCTGGCACGTACTCGACTGGCTGTCCGTGCCGTCGAGCGTAGCGACGGAGGCGGCGCAGGAATTCCCGGTCGTTCACGGCTCGCCATGCCAACCCGGCCGTCACCGCGCAGCAAGTGAATCTCGGTTCGCGGGAATCCGCAGCGCTGATGCGACTCGCTGGCTGATCCACGCCATCGAGACCACGAAGAGATGGTCGAGTGGATGCGCGGCATCCAAGAGCAACCGCTTGACCTGAGCCTTTTTGACCCGTCCGCCTTCGACCTCGAAGCCGCCGACACAGCAGCACAGACGCTGCTCGATCCGCCCAGACCAAGTTCGTGGCCCGCCTGAATCCCGGGCATCGGGTCAGCCCGCAGGCCCATCAGGCGGAGGGCTTGGCTCGCGTGATCCTCGCGTGCTGGGCTGATTCAGATGACTGGGGCGGCTTCGAGGCTGGGCGCCCACTGTTCGAGCGGGATTGCTTCGCTGACGATTTGCAGGCCGAGGGCGGCCAGGGCTCGTTCGACCTCATCGGACTTGGCGGGGCGGTAGATGTCGGTGAGTCGCCTGGCGTGCGCCGGGCGCATGCCGATGCGGCGCGCCACTTCAGTTGGCGTGATTCCCTCGGCTCGCATGACCTCATAGAGCGCGAGCTGTGCTGCGACCGGCGCCGACACTGCGACGAGCACCTGGCCAGGCTCGGGATCGCTCGGCTCCGGCAGGGGCTCATTGCTGTCGATGCTGAAGCTCAGCGCCGTCTCGAGGCAGTCCCGCAGGTGACCGTTCACTTCCTGAACCGACCAACCGCCGGTGATGGCAGGTGGCACATCAGGAAAAGTCGCGACGTAGGCCTCGCGACCCGTGCTCTCGGCCTCCTCGTCGTCCAGCGCTACCTCGCATGGGTAGGAGTACCTCATTGATCAGAATTCCGCCTTATCGATGTCAAGCTGCCGGAGCATCGCTCGCAGCCTGCCGGGCTGCAGCTCACCCCTGGACAATGTTGTTTCCCGGTCGCCGAGCCGAACTCTGGCGTGGCTGCCCTTGCCGCGGTCGGGCCGGTAGTTGACCTGCAGCCCACGCTTGCGAGCGTAGCGGCGAAGGCGGCGCAGGAACTCCCGGTCCGTCATGCGCCGCGAGACCACCGTCGCAACCGTCTCGCGTCAACTGATTTTCTGAGCGGGCACTTCGAACGCGATGCGCGAGTTCGGTTGCCGGGTGCGGTCGGCGCTGATCGGCCATGATGTTCGCTGCCGCGCCGACCGAGCGCAGCGGATGGAGGCTCCAGGTGAGAATCGGCTCGACGTGCGCCCGTTTGATGGGCGATGTCATCGCTCACGCAGAACGCTCGGCCAGCCGGCCGCGACGCGGAGCACGACGTTGAGCGCCGCGCGTGCCTCAAAGTCCGAGGAAATGCCGCTCTACGAGCTGCTCATCACCCTTGACGGCGCTCATGTGCAAATAGACCGTCGCGTGTTGGTGCCCGGGCAGGCCACGTTGGGGGATCTCCATGTCGTCATTCAGCTCGCGATGGGCTGGCAGGACTGCCACCTGCATGCCTTCACAGATCGCAACGGGACCACCTACGGCGATAGCACTATGAGCGGATTGGACTTCGCCGAGCAGTCGAGGTTCCGTGTGTCGGAGGTACTTGCGGAACTAGGCGACGAGATCGAGTACGACTACGACTTCGGCGACTCTTGGCACCACCGAATCGAGCTGGTGCAGATCCGACCCGACGAAGGACAGGGAATCCGGGGCCTCGCCTGCATCGGCGGTCACGGGATGTGCCCACCCGAGGACTGCGGCGGCATCTGGAGCTACGCCGAGCTGTGCGATGCGCTGGCCGATCCACGCCATCGAGACCACGAAGAGATGGTCGAGTGGGTAGGCGAAGACCACGAGCAACCGTTCGACCCGAGCCTTTTCGACCCATCCGCCTTTGACCTCGAGGCCGCCAACACCGCAGTTCGGACGCTGCTCGGGCGAACTCGGCCCGGTTCGTAGCCAGCCGGAATCCAGGCATCGGGCCGGCCGTCTGGCGCGCCAAGCGGCGGGCACCCCGATCGTTGAGCGGCCATGACTGTCGACGCTCACTCATCAGCTTGAGGCAGCGCGTGCGCACCCGCCGATGCCGCGCCTGGTTGTGCGGCTGTCAGGGGCCGAGGGTTGTGATGGGGATGACGCAGACGCTGTCGGGGCGCTGGTAGGCGTATCCGCCGGAGGCGGTGATCACGGCGAGTGCCCCGAGTCGGTCTCGCACTGGTGCGTCGACGCGTCGGGCGAGCTTGAGCAGCGAGG
The DNA here is from genome assembly GCA_965231925.1 of Acidimicrobiales bacterium. Classification (GTDB taxonomy): domain Bacteria; phylum Actinomycetota; class Acidimicrobiia; order Acidimicrobiales; family Poriferisodalaceae; genus Poriferisodalis. The sequence continues at coordinate 3,912,575 of OZ246894.1, read as the reverse complement.
CTGCGGCGCTGTCGATGGCTTGCTCGCCTCCGAGCTCGACTTCGAATGCTGCCCATGTGCCGTCGCTGAGTTCGATGATGGCGTCGGCTTCTAGGCCGGTCTCGTCGCGGTAGTGACCCACCCATGCGTGTATCGGGCCTGAGTAGACATGCAGGTCGCGCAGGACGAGGGATTCGAACAATAGACCGAGCGTCTCGAGATCGTCGAGCAGGCGCTCGGGACTGGTTCTCAGCAGCGCGCATGCAAGTGCGGGGTCGGCGAGCTGTCGAACCGACGCAGCCCGCAGAGCTATCCGTGATCTCAGACGCGGCGACCACGCTGGGACGTCCTCGGCGATGAACACGCGTTCAAGTGCGGACAGGTAGCTGGTGACGGTCTTGGGATCGAGCTGCGCCCCGTTGGTGTCGCGGGCGAGCGTGCGCAGCGTGGCCCGGGTCGAGATGTTGCGCGCCAGCGATTGCATCAGCCTGTGTACACGGGCCGGGTCTCGCGAGATTCCGTCGACGCGTGCGATGTCGACCCGGCTGATCTCTTCGAGATACAACTCCAGGAACTGCTGGGCGTCTTGGGCGGACAGACCGAGCGTCTGGGGGAATCCGCCCTTGCAGATCCACCCGGCGACATCGCCGAGCGCGTGCGCAGCCGCGCGGGCCTGCGGCGCCGCACCGCCCAAGAGTGCGCTCAGCGAGACCGATCCGTCCGAAGCATCTTGCTCGAACAGCGACATCGGTCGCATGCGCAGGCGCCCGACGCGTCCCGCCCCTGAGTGGCGGGTGATGTCGTCGGCAGGGTGGGCCGAGCCCGTGAGGATGAACTGGCCGGTCGATCTGCGGTCGTCGCTCGCGCGCCGCACTGCATTCCAGATGCCCGGAGCGAGCTGCCATTCGTCGATGAGCCGAGGCGTGTCGCCACCAAGAATCGAGCGGGGGTCGATCTGCGCTGCACGATGGGCGTTGGGCATCTCGTCGAGCGCTACTTCGCTGGCACAGAACTGCCGCGCAGTAGTGGTCTTGCCACAGCCGCGCGGACCGTCCAGCACCACCGCGGGCACCAGTCCCAAGAAGCGTTCGACGTCGGCATCGATCACTCTGGGCAGATAACTGGCGGCCGTGTCCGCCGCGCTGGGGGTCACGGAGCCCAGCGTAGGCCCGCAATGGACGTTATGGGACGATCTAGATGGACGTTTTGGGAAACTCTAGATGGATGTTTTGGGACATTCTCGATGAGGGCGGCGCACAGCCGGGTGCACCCGCACCATGCTGTGCGATGCGCTGGCCGATCCACGCCATCGAGACCACGAAGAGATGGTCGAGTGGGTAGGCGAAGTCCACGAGCAGCCGTTCGACCCGAGCCTTTTCGACCCATCCGCCTTTGACCTCGAGGCCGCCAACACCGCAGTTCGGACGCTGCTCGGGCGATCTCGGCCCGGTTCGTAGCCAGCCGGAATCCGCCCTTGCCGCGGTCGGGCCGGTAATTGACCTGCAGCCCACGCTTGTGAGCGTAACGGCGACGGGGGAGTACGAACTCCTGATCGGTCACTGGCCGCCATACCGGTTCGGTCGCCATCGTGCGGCAAGCGAATTTGGGTTCGCGGGAATCCGCGGCGCTGATCGGCCATGATGTTCGCCGCCGCGCCGTCCGAGCGCAGCGGACAGGGGTTCCCAGATGAGATTTGGCTTGATCTCCGCGAACTTGATGGGCAACGTAGACGGCGCTGCCGCACTCGAGACTGCCCAAACCGCCGAGGAAGTCGGCTTCGATTCGCTGTGGGCGATCGAGCACGTGGTGGTGCCCAAGTCCTACCGCTCGACCTATCCCTATGACGACGGCGGCCGCCTGTTCAAGGGCGCAAGCCAGCTCGACCACTCCGACCCGCTGATCTGGCTGGCCTACGCCGCAGCGGTGACGTCACGCATCCGGCTGGCAACGGGCATTCTCATCCTGCCCCAGCGCAATCCGCTGATTCTGGCGAAGGAGATCGCTTCGCTGGACCGCCTGTGCGGCGGCCGGTTCGACTTCGGCATCGGCGTGGGATGGCTGCGCGAGGAATTCGACGCGCTCGGCGTGCCATTCGACCGCCGGGGTGCCCGCACCGACGAGTACATCGCCGCGCTGCGGGTGCTGTGGACGGAGGAGGAGGCTGAATTCCACGGCGAGTTCGTGGACTTCGATCCGGTCTATTCGCAGCCCAAGCCGATCCAGCAGCCGGTGCCGATTCTGGTCGGCGGCCACAGCGACCGGGCCGCGCGGCGCGCCGGCGAGCTCGGCGACGTGTTCTTCCCGGCCGAACGGCCGGCCGAGGTGCTGGCGGAATTGTTTGCATCGGCTCGCCGACATGCCGAGGCCGCGGGAAGAGACCCCGCTGAGATCGAGATGTGGACGACCGGCGGGACGGACCGAGCCCACCTTGACGAGCTCGTTGAACTCGGCGTCAGTCAGGTGATGGTGCCGGGACGGCGTCCGCCCCAGCTCGGCGAGACCTACGGGCAGATCCTCGCCGACTACGCGGACGCCTGAGTCTGAGCCACAAGGCGAAGCCGGGCCCCAGCGGCCCGTGAGCCCTGTCGCATGGGGATCAGGAACAAGAGCGGGCAACGAAGGGGCAGCTCAGAATGCAGGAGGCGAGCAATGGCTGAGTACGGCGACGGTGACGCGATCACGCACGAGCAGCGGGTTGCCGACATGGCGGCCCACGCCGAGGTGATCCGACGCGACATGGGTGGCGCCTCGAAGGTCCAGGCGATGGCCGCCGAAGACGACCGCACGATCCGCGAGCACATCGACGCCTTCAGTGACCAAGGCACGTTCCGCGAGATCGGCACGTTCACACGTTCCCTGCGTCCCGAGATGCGTGACGTCACTCCCGGCGACGGAAAAATCGGCGGCCATTGCGAAGTCGACGGCCGTCCCGTCGCCGTATTCGGCGACGACATCACCGTGCTGCGCGGCTCGAGCTCCATTGTCGGCACCCGCAAGGAGAGCCGCTTGTTCGACCGAGCGCTCGCGATGGGCATTCCCATCGTCCACTTCGGCGAGACCGGTGGCGGTCGGATTCCCGACCTGATGGGCTCGGAGGGCGTCTCCGAGCCAGGCGCCATGTTCGAAATGGCGCGCCGGCGCCACAGGGTGCCGATGGCCACCATGATCTGCGGCCAGTCCTTCGGCGGCTCGTCGTTCGTGTCTGCCCTGAGCGACTACGTGGTGATGGTGCGCGGCTCGTGCCTCGCCGTGACTTCGCCGAAGGTCTTCGAGATCGCCACCGGCGAGGTCATCTCGTTCGAGGACGTGGGCGGAGTGGACGTGCACTCCCGCAAGACGGGCCAGATCGACCTCGGCGTCGACACCGACGAAGAGGGCTATGCCGCCATCAAGCGGTGGCTGTCGTTCATGCCGTCGAACGCTTGGGAGCCAGCCCCCCGAGCGGAACCCCGCGGCGGCGACGGACCTGATCCCGAGCTCGCCCGCATGGTGCCGGCCCGCCGCACCCGCGGCTACGACATGCGGCGCGTCGTGGCTCGCATCTGCGATCCCGAGTCCGTCCTCGAGATGCAGCCCAACTACGCCCGCAACGTCGTGTGTGCGATGGGGCGCCTCGACGGCTATGCAGTCGGCGTCATCGCCAACAACCCGATGTTCGGAGCCGGCACGCTCGACCCGCAGGCATGCCACAAGATCATCCGGCTGGCCACCGTCTGCGACTCATTCAACATCCCGATGATCTTCCTGGTCGATGTGCCGGGCTTCATGGTCGGCAAGCGGGTCGAGCACGACCTGATGCTGCACTGGGGCATGCGCATGATGCATGCGCTGCAGAACGCCTCGACGCCGACCCTCACCGTGTGCATCCGCAAAGCGTTCGGCTTGGCGTGGCAGGCCATGAACGGCTCACGGATGCCAAGCCACGGCATCTACTGCTGGCCCGGTGCAGAGATCGGGTTCATGGACCCCGAGGTCGGCGTGAACGTGGCGTTTGGCTCGAAGCTGGGACGGATCGATGATCCCGACGAGCGCGAAGCCGAGCGGCTGAAGCTGGTTGCCGAGGTGGCCGAGGCCACCAATCCCTACGATGCGGCCGGCACCATGCGCATCGACGAGATGATCGACCCGGCCGATACGCGCCGCGTGCTCATCTCCGACCTGCGCATGCTGGCCAACAGGCCGGTGCCCCCGCCCGAGCAGCGACCTCTCAGCTACTGGCCGAGCTGCTGAGGCTGATCCTCGCGCGCATTCCTAGGAGCGTGGTCGGAAAGTCGCATTTCGGGTGCTTGACGCATGTAAAACCGCAGGTCAGAGGCTTGCATATGGGGCCCGGCACCCATTTCCGACCAGCCTCCTAGAAAGCGGGCACCGACGTAACCCGCCCGCGAGCGAGGCCGAAGTAGTGTCTCGATGCAGACCAATTGGTTGTGAGGTCGCTCAAAGGGTTCGATAATGCAGGCAACTACCGAGAGACGCGGGCGACTGGGGAGATCTCTGACGTGATCGATCTCGAAGGCGTCACCAAGCACTACGAAGTCGGTCCGGTGCTGGTGACGGCACTCGCCGGCATCGATCTGCATGTCGACGCTGGTGAATTTGTGGTGGTGCTCGGTGCGTCCGGCAGCGGCAAGACGACGACGCTCAACATCATCGGGGCGCTGGACACGCCTTCGTCGGGCAAGGTGACCGTTGGAGGCCGTGATCTCACGTCGTCCAGCAGGAGCGAGCTCTTTGCGTTGCGGCGCGAGACCGTCAGCTTCATCTTTCAGAGCTTCAACCTGTTCCCGGGGCTCACCGCAACCGAGAACGTGGAGTTCGGCATGGATGTCTCGGGCCGCAGCGGCTCAGAGGACCCAGCCGAGATCTTGGATTCCGTCGGGCTGGGTCATCGGCTCGGCCATTTCCCCCATGAGCTCTCGGGCGGCGAACAGCAGCGCGTCGCCATCGCCCGAGCGCTTGCCACCGGCAACCAGGTGCTGCTGGCCGATGAGCCGACCGGCGAGCTCGACTTCAAGACAGGTGCCCAGATTCTCGAACTGCTCGCCGAACAGGCCAACCGAGACAGGGCGGTGCTCGTGGTGACCCACAATCGCGAGATATCCCGGATGGCCGATCGGGTGGTCGAGATGAGCAGCGGCAACATCGTCAGCGATGGACCGCCGGAGGGCGGCAAGATGCCGCTGTCCGAACTGCACTGGTAGGCCCGCAGGCATGTGGATGTTCCGGCTGCGTTGGTCCCTGCGTGACGCCCGCAAACGCTGGATTCAGATCGTCTCCATCGGCTTCACGCTCGCGATCGGCATCGGGTTGTACGCGGGACTCTCGAGCGTGACGCAGTGGAGGCTCGTCTCCATCGACAAGAGCCTCGAGGCCACCCGCATGTACGACCTGCGGGCGACGGTCGGCGAGGGCGGCGACGTACCGGCCGGCTCGCTTGCTCGCATCGCCAGCGAGATCGACGGCATCGACCGCTACAGCGAACGTCTCATGTTCGACACCCAGGTCGAAACCGTTGTCGACGGCGAAGAACTGCTGGTCCACGGGCGCGTCGTCGGCATGGACGTGTCGGGGAGCGAGCCCGTCGTCAATGACGTCTATCTGATCGACGACGCAGCGCGGCCGATCTCGGGAACCGAGACACCGCAGGTGCTGCTCAACCGGAGCTTTGCGAGCTTCTGGGATCTGCCGACGAGCGGCCGCGTCACCGTCGGCGGCGACGTCAGTGTGGATTATGTCGGCTCTGCGGTGTCGCCCGAGTTCTTCCTGATCATCGAGGGGAACGGATCGCTCGGAAAGTCCAATTTGGCGGTGCTGTTTGCTCCGCTGGCTGGCGCGCAGGACATCTCGGGCCGGCCCGATGCCGTCAACGACCTTGTGCTCACCCTTGAGCCCGGTGCCGATGCCGCGGCGGTGACCGATCAGCTCATCGATGCCGCACTGTCGCAGGACGGTGTGCTGCTCGATGTCATCACCCGCGAGGCGACGCCGTCGTATATCGGCTTGACCGGCTCGCCGGAGATCGATCAGGGCATCTACAACGCCATCTCGCTCCTGCTCTTTGCTGGAGCTGCGTTCGCCGCACTGAACTTCTCGGCGCGGATGGTCGAAGCGCAGCGGCGCGAGATCGGTGCCTCGATGGCAATCGGGGAGCGTCCGCAGTCGATCATCATCCGGCCGCTGCTGATCGGCCTGCAGATCGGCATTCTCGGCATGATCTTGGGCGTCGCCGTTGGATATGCGATTGCCTTCCAGACGGTGAGCGTCGTGCAGGAGGTCGCGTGGCTGCCGATCTTCGAGCAGCCCTACCAAGGAGCGATTTTCGCGCAGGCCCTGGCCATCGGATTCGCAGTCCCGATGCTTGCCGTGCTCTGGCCAGTCATGCGAGCTGTCAGGGTGCGGCCGGTCGACGCGATTCGCTCGGGTCACCTGGCATCTCGGGGCGGCAGTCTGGGACCCATCATCAGCCGCATCCCATTGCCCGGCCGCAGCCTCGAGCGGATGCCGTTCCGGAACCTGATGAGGGCCCCCCGCCGGACGTTCCTGACGCTGCTGACCTTCACCATGAGCTTGGCGATCATGTTCGCCATGCTGGGACTGGGCAGCACGTTTACGACCACTCTCACCGACGGCAACGAAGAGCTGCTCGGCGGTGAGCCCGACCGCTTCACGGTGCAGTTGGATTCCTTCTACCCAGTCGACTCGCCGCAGGTCCAGAACGTGCTCAACGATCCGACGGTGCAACTCGGCGAGCCCGCGATGGTGCTCGGGGCCAATGTCACGCCCGCCACGTCTGATGACATCGACGATCCCGTCCGGATTGATCTCGCGATTCGCTTCGTCGACTTCGGCAGCACCGTATGGACGCCGACCGCGTCGCAAGGAGCGCTGTCGCAGGGATCACCGGGCATCGTGCTCGCCGACAAGGCCGCTCGTGATTTCGGTGTAGGCGTCGGCGACGACGTCATCGTCACCCATCCGGCGCTGGTCGACGGCGCGTTCACCTACAGCACGAGCACGCTGCCCGTCGCAGCGATCCACCCGCATCCGCTGCGGCTCAACGCCTACATGGATCTCTCGCAGGCGTCGACCTGGGGCTTCGGCGGTCTCGCCAACATCGTGACTGGCGTGCCGACCGACGGCAGCAGCCTGAACGACGTGAAGCGAGCGCTCTTCGGCAGCGGCACCGGCGTGGCGCTGGTGCAGGGGCTGAGCGAAACGTTCCAGTCCTTGGATGATTCGCTCGAGCAGTCCAGGGGCGTGTTCTTCATCACGCGGATCTTCGTGATCTTCCTGGTGATGTTGATCGCGTTCAACACGGCGAACATCAACGTGGACGAGCGCTCCCGGGATCACGCCACGATGTTCGCTTACGGCATACCCGTGCGGCGAGTGATCGCGAACCTCTCGGTGGAAGGACTGCTGCTTGGCGTGGTGGCCGTGGTGCTCGGCGGCCTCTTCGGCTACGCGCTGCTGCTGTGGATGGCGCTGTTCCTGATGCCGAACGCGATCCCCGAGGTGGGCATGATCGTGTCCGTGCGCTGGTGGGAGATGGCGATGTCGTTCATGCTGGCCCTGGCGGCGATTGCGCTGGCGCCGGTGTTCCCCGGTCGCAGGTTGAAGAAGATGTTCATCCCGGGCCAGCTCCGAGTGATGGAGTAGCGCTCAGCCAGTCGGTGCCTCCACAGCTATGGCGCCCGGGCCTCACGGCTTGAGCCTCGGGGGTTGGTACACCCAGGGCTTTCGTGGCAGTGCCGTGGGGTCGAAGTCCTGCGCGACGACGGACGCCTCATCCAGCTCCGTCACGGGTTCGAGCTCGAGGCTTGACAGCAGCAGGTTGAGAACCTCGATCGGTGTCTCGCCGAGCGTGAGCCGGTCGGCCAGCGTTACCGCGCCGTCGCGCTTGGCGAGGCGGTGACCCTGCGGACCAAGCACCAGCGGCACGTGCGCGTATTGCGGCGCTTTGAGACCGAGCGGGCGCGCCAAGTGCACTTGGCGCGGGGTGGACGGCAGCAGATCGTCTCCCCGCACTACTTCGGTGATGCCTTGGGCGGCATCGTCCACGACGACGGCGAGGTTGTAGGCCGGGGTTCCGTCGCCGCGCTGGATCACGAAGTCGTCAACGGTGCCGGTGTAGTCGCCGAGTTGGCGATCGGCGATGGTCAGCTCAGTCGGGCTTGCACCGTCCGCGCCTGCGCGCAGCCGCAGCGCCGGTGGTCTCCCGTCGCGGCGACGCCGTTCTCGATCACCTTGCGCGAGACGCCGACAGGTTCCGGGGTAGGCGCCTTCGGGCGACGGTCCATGGGGAGCTGCCGCGGCTTCGGCAATCTCACGCCTCGTGCAGAAGCATTCGTAGGTGAGGCCGCGCCGACGCAGGTCTGCGACCGCATCGCGGTACAAGTTCGTGCGGTCGCTCTGGCGGACTGGCTCGCCGTCCCAGTCGAGACCGAGCGCGGCGCAATCGCGCAACTGCGAGTCGTAGTACTGCGGCCGCACGGCATGGTCGAGGTCTTCGAAGCGCCACAGGAATCGTCCGCTTGCAGAGCGGGCGAACAGCCATGCCAGCAGCGCCGTGCGCAGGTTCCCCAGGTGCAGATCGCCGGTCGGGCTCGGGGCCCAGCGACCGACTGTGGAACCCTCTCGCTGCGGCACTCGTTCGTTCCCGCTCTTGTTCGCTGCGCTCACGGGCCGCTCGGGCCACGGCTTCGCCTATCGGCTCAGCCTCTGTGCTCAAGCGCTGCTTTCTGCGAGTGCTTTGATGCCCTCGACGCAGCGCGCCATGTTTGCCATGTGCTCGCTCTGGCGACGGGACAGGATGCGAGGCTCCTTGTCGGGCATCGCCTCGATGGCTGCGCTGAGGCCCGAGGGCCCGGGGCCGATGCGCACGGTGTGACGCAGCCGGCAGCGCTGGCCATGCAGCACGTCGATCTCGTAGCGCCACCGGGCACCGGCGACGTCTTCGGTCTCGCCGGTTGCCCAGCCGAACAGCACGCCGGGCTCGTACTCGGTGACGGTGAGATCGATGTTCCATTCGCCGATGGCTGGATGCTGGTTGTGGCCGATGAACTTGGCGCCGACGGCCGGACCGTCGTAGCCGGGGGCCCACTCGGCACGCACGAACTCCTCGGAGAAATCGGAGCCCGTGTTGATATCGCTGACGATCTCCCACACGCGTTCGGCGGGTGCATCGATGTCGAGCTCTACGGTGGCGCCTGGACCCTCGCCGAGCGTGCGTGCGGCTGTCTCGTCGCCACGCCCCTCCCAGGTGCACCCCCAGTTGTCCACGTAGGCGATCTCATTGGCGCGCCTTCGCGGCACGGCGCCGAACTCGGTGCCCTTCGCATATGCCAGCGGCAGCAGCGCGACTGGCGTGACACCTTCGGGGACGCCGAGTATGTCGCGCAGCTCGTCTTCCTTGTTGAGAATCGCCGTAGTCCAGGCTGTGGCGAGCCCCCGTGCGCGAGCCGCGAGGCAGAAGCTCCACGCCGACTGCAGGACTGAGTCGAACAGGCCCGGTTTGCCGCTGTTGTCGTGGACGCCCCACACGCAGGGGATGACGATGACCGGCACCTCAGCCAGGTGTTCCGCGAGATGGAACGCCGACTTCATCACCTGTTCCATCGGATGTCCCGTGCCCGCGGTGGCGTCTCGACCGCGCTGCATGAAGCTGCCGACGATCGAGTTGTACATGTCGCCGATGGCCTGCCGTTGGGCAGGGTCGCGGATCAGCAGCCAGCGTCGGCTGGCCTGGTTGCCGCCTCCGGGTCCTTGCTCGGCAACGTCGATGCAGTCGAGTACGAGGTCATGGGGCACCTCGCGCTCGAGGTCCAGCCGCAGCCGCACCGAACGCGTGGTCGACAGCACGCCGTCCACTGAAGCCAGGTCGACCCCGGCGGTGTCGTAACGGGCGGGGACATGGGGGTTCAGCTCTGGTTCCGGCATGCCGCCAGTATTGCCTCCGCAGTCCGTAGTTTCTCCGAGCGTGACGAGACCCGCTCCGGTCGGACCAGTCGTCGGCCGGCCGATCAGGGTCGGTGCGGCGCTGGCTGCGGTCGTGCTCGTCGCCCTTGCCGGTGCCTGCCTGCCCGGTGGTTGGGACACCCAATCGACACCAGCAACTGCCGCGCCAACCGGATCCGACGGTGGCGCGGCAGCCGACACGGCGGCGCCGGCGACGTCGGGAACGTTCGCGCCCCCCACGACTGCTCGTGACTGTTCCCCTCGCGATCCGGCAGACGATGTGGCGATCGACGCCAGCGCTGCCGCGGACACCGCATCCGCAGCGCTGCTGAGCGTCGCCATCTCACGTTCGCTCTATGACTGTGCCGACGAAATCGGTCTGGCGTTCGCCGATGATTCCGAGGCGATACTCACGTTGGCGGCGCGCGGGGTCGCCGGACCGTTGTTGCTGATCGATTCGTGGTCCGCGTCAGAGCCGATGACCGCGGAGCCGATGGCAGAAATTCGGCGTCTGGCGCCGGAGCGGATCTCGGCCGCGGGCATGAGCCGGCAGCTGCTCGAACAATGGCTCGCCGACTTCATCGTTGAATGGGTGCCGGTCGATCCCGAGGCGGTGCTGCCGCATCGGGCCGACCCCCATGATCACGTGTGGATCGTCGCCAGCGCCGAGCAGGCCGCGGTGCTCGGCGCTATCGGGCGACAGGTAAACGCGACGGCACTGCCGGTGACGGGCGACTTGCGAGCTGTGAGCCCACAAGAACGCGAACTGCTCCGCAAGGCTGCTCGTGTGGATCTGCACGCGGGCCTCGGCCCCGACGCAGCGTGGCAACTCGAGGTCCTCCGTCGCGGCGATGAGCTGCCCGGCGGCGGCCTGCTCATGTTCGATCCGGGCCGCGCCCGCCGTCTGGTGGCTATGTACGGCCACCCGTCGACTTCACAGCTCGGTGTGCTGGGGGAGCAGAACCCAGCCGAGGGCATGGCGCGCTTGGCGTCCATCGCCGAGGGCTACGACGCCGACGGATTCGACGTCGTGCTCGCGTTCGAGATCATCGCCACCGTTGCCTCAGCCAGGGCTGGGCGCGACGGCGACTACTCCAACGAAACCGCCCTCGACGACATCAGGCCATGGATCGAGGCGGCTGCTGCCAACGACATGTACGTCGTGCTGGACCTGCAGTCGGGCCGAACCGACTTCCTCTCCCAGGCCAAGCTGTATGAGGAGTTCCTGCGGTTGCCCCACGTCGGGCTGGCGCTCGATCCTGAATGGCGACTCGGCCCTGATCAGGTGCATCTGCGCCAGATCGGAACCGTCGATGCCGCCGAGGTCAACCGGGTCGCACGGTGGCTGGCCGATCTCGTCCGTACCGAAGCCCTGCCTCAGAAGCTGCTGATCTTGCACCAGTTCCGCTTCTCGATGATCACCAACCGCGAACTGGTCGAGACCCCCCCAGAGCTCGCTGTGCTGGTCCACATGGACGGGCAGGGCGCGATCGCCACGAAATACAGCACCTGGGATGCGTTGACCGGAGAGCCCGACGCAGGCCGGTTCTACTGGGGCTGGAAGAACTTCTACGACGAGGACTTCCCAACCCCTACAGCTGAACAGGTGCTGCGTCTCAGGCCATCCCCGCTGTTCGTCTCGTACCAGTAGCCGCCTAACCTCGCCAGCGTGGCACGGCTGCCGTACCTGAACTCGCGCCTGCAGGGCTACCAGTCGACGATTTTCGCCGAGATGTCTGCGCTGGCGGTGCGGACCGGCGCCATCAATCTGGGACAGGGCTTCCCCGACACCGACGGGCCGACCGAGGTGCTCGAAGCGGCGGTCGCAGCGATTCGCAGCGGCACCGCGAACCAGTATCCGCCCGGCATCGGCATCGGTGAGCTGCGCCATGCGGTGGCCCGGCACCAGAAGCGCTTCTGGGGCATGGACATCGACCCCGACAGCGAGGTGCTCATCACGGCCGGTGCGAGCGAGGCGCTGGCGGCGAGCATCCTGGCGTTGACCGAGGTGGGCGACGACGTGCTCACCTTCGAGCCCTGGTACGACCTGTACGGCGCCGTGATCTCCATGGCTGGGGCAGTGCGCAAGGTGGTGACCTTGCGACCGCCCGACTACGGATTCGACCCTGACGAGCTGGCGGCGGCAGTGACGCCGCGCACCCGGCTGCTGGTGCTCAACAGCCCGCACAACCCGACCGGCAAGGTCTTCACCCGGGCGGAGCTCGAGGCCATTGCGGAAGTGGCCATCGAGCGAGACCTCATCGTGGTCACCGACGAGGTGTATGAGCACCTGGTCTTCGACGGCGAGCACATCCCCATCGCGACGCTGCCGGGCATGGCTGACCGCACGGTCACCATCTCGAGCGGCGGCAAGACCTTCGCCGTGACCGGCTGGAAGATCGGCTGGGTGTGCGCACGGCCGGAGCTGGTGTCCGCTGTGCGCACCGCCAAGCAATGGCTGACCTACGTCAGCGGCGGACCGTTCCAGCACGCGATCGCGGCCGGGCTGGACCTCGGCGACGACTACTTCACAACTCAGGCCGAGGACCTGCGCGCCAAGCGGGATCGGCTGTCGGCGGGACTGCGATCGACCGGCCTGGAAGTCTTCGAGCCGTCGGGGACCTACTTCATCACCGCCGACATCGGTTCGATCGGCCACAACGACGGCATCGAGTTCTGCTGGAATCTGCCCGAGCGGATCGGCGTGGCCGCCGTGCCCAACGTGGTCATGTACGACAACGTCGACGAGGGCCGCCACCTCGTCCGCTTCGCCTTCTGCAAGCAGCACGACGTCCTCGACGCAGCCATAGACCGCCTCCGCGCGCTCTGACGGACCTGCACTATGGGTGTCCGGGTGGGGCACTGCACGCCAGCCGCGACCGTCTCGCGTGACGCGCCGTCGTCCCCGTTAGCGCGTCAGCGCTGTCAGGAAGGTCCGGCGGGTGTGTCGTAGCGCTGTTGAGCCTCTGCTTCCGGCAGGCCAAGCAACTCGCCGATGCGCTGCCACGAGACGCCGTCAACGCGAGCTGCGGTCACCTTGGCGTGAATCAGCTCGCTTGGGCTCTTGGGGTCGTTTGCGGCGCAGCGGAGCCACCAGTCGGAGATTGGGCGGCGGATGGCCTGATCGAAGTCGAAATTCTCACACCGTCGAGCGACTTCGTCCCAGTCGCCGCGTTCGATGAGATCGTCAATGGTGGGCTCGGTCATGGTGCGCCGTTCCATTTTCGCCGCATGAACCTCGGGCGTGCCGGCATGGCGTGGAAGATCTCGGGCGTCGATCCGCGAAAGCGAACAGTGAGTTCCAATGGTCGCCCTGAGCGGTCGCCGCCGACGATCATGACCATATCGTCGGACTCGTATGCGTCGAATGCATTTCGATAGGCGTGGAGGATGTCGTCGTCGCTGACGCCGTGCTTGCGCGCGCTGGGCCGAATGAAGGGATCCACCTCACCCTACCGGCCGGTTGGTACCCGCTCTGCCAGCCGCCAGCGGGTCTTCGTGGACGCGAACACCCGTGGTTTCTATATAGCTTGACAGAACGTTTCAATTTATTTTATGATTTTTCAATCACCCGTCGGATCCGGCAAGGATGGGCAGAGGGTGACGGCGATTGCTGAGCCGATCATGCCGCCGCCGGTGGACAGCACGAGGTCGGCGACGGTGTCGTCGTAGGTGAGATCGAGCCCGCCGCCGGCACCCGTCTCGGCCACGATCCACTCGGCTGCTTCCCAGCCGACGATGGCGAGCGCTCCCAGTCCGGCGCCGAGCAGCCAGGCATCGCCGCGCGACAGACGGGCCGCGTTCCCACCGCGGCGATATCGCCACGCATGGAACGCTCCGACCAGCAGGATCCAGTTGAGCGTGTGCAGTACGTCATCAGTGGCGTCGAACGTGTCGTAGACGTACGCCAGGTTGCCGAGCGTGTCGATCAGGAACGGGGCCACGATCAGTACGTCGGCAGTAGCGGGGTAGGGCTGGAACCGCCCGCGCACCCACCACGCCAGCGGCACCACCACTGCAGACAGCATGAACAGCGGGAAGCGGAACGCCATTCCCTTGCCTTCGAGGTGGTCGAGCGGGACAGTGATCGCCACCACGAAGCACAGCGCCAGCGCGGCCTTGAACGCCATGGCCACGGCTACCGCCCGCCGCCGGCGGTCGAGTGCAGCGACCCCAGTGGTGGAGCCGGGCGAGGCGGCTGTCGTCACGTGAGGAAGGCCCGTCTCAGGAGCCGGCCCGCAGGGGAGCGATCACGCCCTCCGCGAATTCGTTGAGCATGGCCAGCTCCTGGTCCTGGGTGAAGTAGCCGACGTGATGCCACAGGAAGAACTCGGTCACGCCGAATTCCTCGTGCAATGAGGCGACGTGGTCGAGTTCCTCCTCCCGGCTGCCTCGCCACACACGGCCCATCGGCACCACGTAGGGGGGCGCGTTGTATGCCCAGTTGAAGAGCTCCTCGAAACCGTCGTACAGGTCGGCGGCCTCGGCCGGCGTTCGACCCATGGTGAGGTGGCCGCCGATCGCCAGCGCATCGGCCGCTGTGGTGTCACGGCCCGAGTCGTGCGCCTCTTCGAGATAGATGTTGAGCGCGGTGCCGATGAAGCTCTGCCGCTCAGGGGCGACGAAGCTGACCATCTTGCCGCCCTCGCGCGCCCAGAACTTCGACGTTTCCATGCTGTAGCTGAACGGCGCATACACCGGCGGGTGGGGCTGCTGCAGCGGCCGGGGCACGATGCCGATCTCGCGCAGTGTCTTGTTCTGGTCGACTGCAGTCGGGTCGAAATCGTCAGTGGGCGGGAAGTGCCATTCCATCTCGGGAGGTGCCTGCCAGAACTCGCCCTGGATCGACACCTTGTCCTGGGTCCACAGCGACTTCACCAGGTGCCAGTTCTCATACAGCGCCCGGCGGTTGCGCTGGTCGGCGTCGGACTTGTCGGACTCGGTGGAGGTGATGCCCAGGTGCTGGCCGAACGTGCCTGTCCAGCGCGGCGTGTTGCCCCGCGAGAACCCCACGAAGGTCCGCCCGCCGGTGAAATGGTCGAGCATGGCGATGTTCTCAGCGAGCTGGATCGGGTTCACGGCTGTGAGGTTCATCCCGAGCTGGCCGACCCGCATCCGCTCGGTGTGCTGGGCCACGAAGTAGTCCCAGAACAGCGGGTTGGTGGTGGTTTCGATGCCTTCCACCTGCAGGTGCTGCTCGGTCATGGCGAAGCCGTCGTAGCCCACCGACTCGGCGAACTGCATCTGGGTGCGAATGTGATCCATGAGGACCTGCCAGCGCTCGGGCATGGATCCGGCGAGGCCGATCTGCTCGCCCCTGCGGCGCATGTAGGGCACCACGAGGATGGTGAAACGGAAGTCAGTCATGGAGCATCGGCCGGTCGGCCTCCGGGCGGTGGCGTCGGGGAGCGGTGCTGCGTCCGACGGCAGCTACTCCGCAGACTGCAACACTAGGAAGTCGGCGCCCGTTCCATCATCTGAACGGGCATCACTCCAGCGAGTTCTCACCGAGAGTTGCCATCCGCCCCGACACGAGGATCTGCCGTGGAGCCCAGCATGAACCGTCGCCGGGTGGAAACTGCGCTCATCGAGATGCACCACCTGGGCTTGCGTCGATCGAAGCGGGCGGTGACTGACGGGCCCGTCGCGATCAGCTCGTCGCCCGCCCTGAGCTAGCGTCGATTGCGGGGAGAGACGATTGTTTCAGTGGCGTTGCTCGTGTTCGCGCTCGGGGCGGCATGTTCAGCATCGGTTGAGGACACCCGCGACCAGTCAGGGGTCGCCCCGGCCGTCGTCGTCGGGGTCGCCCATGTCTGCGAGCTCGGCCAGGATGGATCCATCGCATGCTGGGGCGGCAATGATCTCGGTCAGGCGGACCCGCCCGAGGGCGTCTTCACTGAGATCACTACTGGCGGACTCCACAACTGCGCACTTCGCGACGACGGCACGGCCGCGTGCTGGGGCAGCAACGATTTCGGTCAGGCGGACCCGCCCGAGGGCGTCTTCGCTCAGATCTCCGCAGGCGGGCTCCACACATGCGGGGTCCGTAGCGGGGGCGCCGTCGAGTGCTGGGGCGCCGAGCTCGACGGGCGCACCGAGGCCCCCGATGGGGTGTTCACCACTGTCGCGGCAGGCGGCCACTACACGTGCGGCCTGCGCTCCGATGCGTCGATTGCGTGCTGGGGCGCCTCGACCTACGGCGAGGCGAACCCGCCTGAAGGCACGTTCAGCAGTCTCGCCGCTGGGACCCGATTCGCATGCGGCCTGTCCGACGGCGAGTCTTGGGTGTGCTGGGGCAACAACGACTACGGCCAAACCGATGTGCCCCCGGGAGCGCTTACCGGATTGGCAGCAGGGGGACGCCACGCCTGTGCAATGGATCCCGACATGGAACTGGTCTGCTGGGGCAACAGCGACTACGGCCAGACCGATGCGCCGCATGGGGCATTCGTTGCAGTCGCCGGCGGTTGGTCCCTCACGTGCGCCTATGCAGTCGACGGCGCGCGGCAGTGCTGGGGCAACGAGGACTACGGGGAAGGCAACGCGCCCAGCGGCACGTACGACGCCGTGACGGCGGGATCACGGCACGCCTGCGCGCTGCGTGGGGACGGCTCTGCTGTGTGCTGGGGCCGCAACGACGACGGCCAAGCCGATCCGCCTGCGGGCACATTCAGCAGCGTTTCCGCGGGGACTGCGCATTCTTGCGCGTTGACCGCACGGGATGGGGCGGTCGTCTGCTGGGGCGCCGACGATCACGGTCAGGGCGAATCGCGCGACGACAGCTACATCGAAGTGACGGCGGGCGGGTATCACAGCTGCGCGTTGCGTGGGGACGGCTCTGCTGTGTGCTGGGGCCGCAACGACGACGGCCAGGCTGACGCACCTCCAGGCGCATTCGATGCAATCTCAGCTGGGGGCAGGTACACCTGCGGTCTGCGCCCCATCGGGCACGTCGAGTGCTGGGGCCGCAACGATTTCGGTCAGGCCGGCCCGCCGCCGGACGTTTTCGTCTCCGTGTCGGGAGGCTGGGCGCACGCCTGCGGAGTGCGCAGCGACCACTCCGTCGCATGCTGGGGCCGCAATGAGGTAGGTCAGCTTGAGGTGCCCGAGGGGCGCTTTCGTTCCGTGAGCGCAGGCGGCGGCTTCAACTGCGCCGTGCGGATCGACGGTGCAGTGGCCTGCTGGGGGAACTACTACGGCAACAATCCCCAGGCAGCGCCCCAAGGCAGCTACACGGCTGTCGCGGCCGGCGGCTGGCATGCATGCGGGCTGACAGCCGGGGGGCGCGTCATGTGCGCGGGAGCGCTCGCCGAACGTGCGTCGCTGAACTGACGACCGAAGTGACATCGACTCGATTGCACGATTGTTTGCGTTCCGGCGGGTGCGCTTGGCCTAGCGACCGCTTGTGCTGTGGGCTCTGGCGTTGAGTGGGGGCGGCGCAGCAGACTGCAAGACTGAGAGACCTGCGCCGATGCGATGCTGCGCGCCTGTGAGCAACTGCTCTATGGAGCGCCACACTTGCCGAGCGCACCGCGTTCCCCAGCACGTCGAAGCACGTCGAGTTGCCCAGAACACGAGGACCACAGATATGGCCAAGTTCGAGCCCGTCGCCGGACGGGGCTTGCATCCCATCGAAAACGCCCCGATCCCGCAGATTCGAGCCCTCCAGCTCGAGCGCTTGAAGTGGAGCTTGGCGCACGCCTACGCCCATGTGCCTGCCTACCAGCAGCTGTTCGACCAGGCCGGTATGCACCCATCGGACCTGCGGACGCTCGACGATCTGCAGCGCTTCCCGTTCACTTCCAAGACTGAGCTGCGAGAGAACTATCCCTTCGGGATGTTCGCCGTTCCGCTGGAACAGGTGCTGCGGGTGCATGCTTCATCGGGCACGACCGGCAAGCCGACGGTGGTCGGTTACACCCAGGCTGACTTGGACATGTGGGCCCATGTGTTCCAGCGCTCACTGGTCGCTGCGGGAGTGCGCCCAGGCGATGTGGTCCACGTCTCCTATGGCTATGGGCTCTTCACCGGGGGGTTGGGAGCGCACTACGGGGCGGAGCAGTTCGGGTGCACGGTGGTGCCGGCTTCGGTCGGCCAGACGGCCCGGCAGGTGCAGCTGCTCGTGGACTTCGACGCCGATGTGCTGTGCGCGACGCCGTCGTATGCCTTGGTGATTGCCGACGAGTTCGCCAATCAGGGCATCGACCCTCGGTCGACGTCGCTGCGGGTCGGGATCTTCGGCGCCGAGCCGTGGTCCGAGGCGATGCGGGCAGAGCTGGAGGACGCATTCGGGATCGATGCGGTGGACATCTACGGCCTCTCGGAGGTCATCGGCGGCGGTGTCGCGAATGAGTGCGTGGAAACCAAGGACGGGCCGACGATCTGGGAAGACCACTTCTATCCCGAGGTCATCGACCCGGACTCGGGCGAGGTGCTGGCTGAAGGCGAGACGGGCGAGCTGGTGTTCACGTCGCTGACCAAGGAGGCGATGCCCGTGATCCGGTACCGGACTCGCGACATCTGCTCCTTGCAGCCAGGGACGGCCCGCTCGATGCGGCGCATGGGCCGGGTTGCCGCACGCAGCGATGACATGCTCATCATCCGCGGGGTCAACGTGTTTCCGAGCCAGTTCGAGGAGCTGGTGTCGGCCGATCCGCGGCTCACCGGGCATTTCTTCCTCGAGCTGCACGAGCGGGGTCGCATGGAGGGCATCACGGCGGTGCTCGAGCCCAAGCCTGATGCCGCAGACCACGAGACGATCGCGCAGGAATTTGCTAGCAGCGTTCGCCAGCGGATCGGCATCGCGGTCGAGGTGCGCACGGTCGAGCCCGACGGCATCCCGCGCTCAGAAGGCAAGGCCCAGCGCGTCCGGGACCTCCGAGGCTGAGCGCCGGGCGAGGCGGCCCGGCAAACCCCGGCGGTCCCTTCGCCGCCCACCCACCCCTTCGGTCCGCCGGATCCCGACCTACAGCGGCTCCGTCCCCTCGCTGAGGATGTCGAGGTACTCAGAGTAAGCAAAGAGCCGGTTGCGCCGCTGACCGGTCACCTCTCGTGCGATCTTGAATTCACCCAGGCGACCGAGCGCGTCCTGCACGGCCGGTTTTGACAATTCGGTCCGGTTCATGCTCTCGCGCACATTCAGGATGGGCGTTTGGGCCAGTGCCTCGTGCACGCGGAGCGCAGATCCCGCTGCGCGCCCTGCGCGCGCTTGGATCAGCGCCCGATCACGCTTCACCAGTTCCTCCAGGCGCTCGGTGGTGCTCAGCGCAGCGATCGCCGTGGAACGTACGCCCTCGAGGAAGAACAGCAGCCAAGCAGTCCAGTCCCCGTCGGTGCGAACGCGCCCGAGAAGTTCGTAATAGCGGGACCGGTGCTGCTTGAAGAACAGGCTGAGATACAGCGCGGGAGTCGCGAGAACGCCGCGCGTCATGAGCATCAGTGTGATCAGCATTCGTCCGATGCGGCCGTTGCCGTCGAGGAATGGATGGATGGTCTCGAATTGAACATGGGCGAGGCCGGCCCGCACCAGCGGAGGCAGGTGATCGTCGTCGGCGTGCAGGAATCTCTCCAATTCCGAGATGGCCTCGTGCGCCTCCGATGCCGGTGGGGGAACGAACATCGCAGTGCCGGGGCGCCGTCCGCCGATCCAGTTCTGCGAGGTCCGGAACTCGCCGGGGCGCTTGTCTGCTCCGCGGGCACCGGTGAGCAGGATGCGATGAGCTTCCCGCAGCAGTCGGTTGCACAACGGCAGTCCTGCGGGGTCTGCCATCTGCGCAACCGCGTGATCGAGGGCGGTGACGTAGCGCGACACCTCGAGCACGTCGTCGAGCGGTACCCCCGGCGCGGCACCGAGTTCGTGGCGCATCAGATCGGTCAGCGAGGACTGAGTGCCTTCGATCTGAGACGACAGCACAGCCTCTTTTCGCACATAGGAGTAGATGAGCAGTGTGGGGTCGGGAAGGTGACGTATTGCGCCGTCGAACCGACCGAGCGCCCGGCTTGCCTCGTCGAGTGCCATCACGAGCGGGCCGTCCATCAGCAGCGGCGAGCTCGGCGGCAACGGCGCCGGTACGAATGCTCGGACTTCCTCGCCGCCGACGACGGTCACGACGTAGTGGCCTGTCGGGCTGCTGTGCGATTGCATCGTCATGATTGCTGTCTCTTCAACAGGTAGGTAATTGTGTGCAAAACTTATCAAACTGACGGTTTGGGCTAGTTTGATAAGTTTTATGGCTGTAATATATCCAAATGGCAGCGGAACCGTGTCTTAGTCAGATAAGCTGCCTTGTCATCGCTGCTGGACAGTTTTCAAAGCTAAAACTGTCCATGAGTCAGTGCTCTCTCAGGGGCTGGAACGGTAGGTCCGGTTACTCCAGGATTCGCTTGGAACGAAAGCGACGGCGCCGCAGGTGGTCGGAGCATCATTGTGCGCCGTCCTGCCGACGGCGCATTTGCGATGCGGGCACTACGGTGCGGACCGCGACAGCGCCGGGAGGGGTTCCGGCACAGCGCGACACGTCGAAGGGGAGAGCCATGAGCTTTGTGGAGATGCGGCGCTACCGGCTGAAGGTGGGCGCACCTGACCGCTGGGTCAAGGAGTACTTCGAGAAGGGCTACGAGGCACAGCGCAAGTACCTCGGCGAGCCCGTCGGCTACTACACGACCGAATTCGGCGGGATCAACGAGATCATCCACATGTGGCGCTACGACACGCTCGAGGAGCGAGCCGAAAAGCGCAAGGCGCTCTTCGAAGACGCCCAGTGGCTGGAGTTCGTCAAGGAGATCGCACCGCTGGTCGAGACGCAGGAGAACACGCTGCTGCGCGACATCTTCGAGGCCTGAACTGCTGGCCGCTCCCATTCACGCTGTCCTGTGTCCAACGGATCAGCGCTCACGGTCTCGGGCGCGCTCGGCCGCCGCCGCTGACGGGCACCGGACCAAACGGCCCCGTTGAGGGCCGTGACTCGTCCCGTCTCATTCGTTGTTCGTTCCCCGACGGCAACCGAGGCTCGAGCGCCTACCGTTGGCGCCCGCACGCAGCACACCTGAGGAGACAGCGTCATGCCGAACACGATGATGGACACCTGGGTGTCCGGGGGCGAGACGCTGGGCACATGGCTGTCGATGGCGTCGAGCCATTCAGCCGAGATCGCCGGGCGCGCAGGCTTCGACTACGTCTGCGTGGACATGCAGCACGGCGTCGCCGACTACCAGGCTGCAGTGGAGATGATGCAGGCCATCGAGATGAGCGGCGGCACGCCGATCGTGCGGGTGCCGTGGAACGAGCCCGGCATCATCGGGCGGGTGCTTGATGCGGGCGCACGGGGCGTGGTCGTGCCGATGGTGAACTCGGTCGCGGAGGCGCAGGCTGCCGTGATGGCGTGCAAGTACCCGCCGCTGGGTGCCCGCAGCTTCGGCCCGGTGCTCGTGGCGGCGCGGGCGGCCGCGGGCGAGAACTACTTCGAGGTGGCGAACGCCACCACGGCCTGCATTCCCATGATCGAGACCCGCCAGGCGGTCGAGGCGCTCGATGAGATCTTGGCGATCGAAGGCGTAGACGCGATCTATGTCGGGCCTGCCGATCTGTCGATCAGCTACGGCTACGGGCCTGGCTACACCGACGACCACGCCGACTACAAGGCGGCTCTGGAGCACATCGGTGCGCGATGCGCTGCGCACGGTGTAGTGGCTGGCATCCATTCCACGGCGGCGCTGTCAGCGGACCGTCGTGGCAAGGGCTTCCGCATGCAGACCGTCTCGGGCGACGCCATGGCGCTGGGACGCGGTATGGCCCGCGACCTGCGTACCGCTCGCGAGTCCGGCGTCGCCGAGGCCGCCACCGGAGCCGACGCCAAGATCTACTGAACTCGGCGCAGTGGCCTACTGAGCGAAGCGGCGACGCGACCGCTACTGGCGGCGAAGCCTCCGATCGCATCGCCAAGGTCACCGGTTCGTTCGGAGACTTGACGGGCCACTGCGGCCACATCTTCCTTGACAAACTTGCTCACTGCCGCGATTTCGACATGCTTGGCGGCAGCGTGGGCGAGGGCGGCGGCGCTGATGCCTGCCAGCAAGGCCGCGCCAGCAGGCCCGCCCGCGACGCCGACCAGCGCCACCGCGCCCATGCTCGCGCTCGACGCGAGAGTGCCCCGCAAGGCGCCGTCGGCAACGTCCGCGTAGTCGCCGTCCGACTTCGCCTTGTGGAATGCGCGTGCAAGCGCCACAACCGAGATCGGCATCAGCAGCGGGTTGGCGCTGAGCGCTGCGGACAGACCCATGCTCGCAGCGAGTTGGGCGAAGGTCTCGGTGTCGGCCTTGTTCCAGTTGAAGATCATCGAGGCGACGCCGACCGTGCCGCCCAGCAGTTCGGCGGCGTCGTAGCTGACGAGGTCGGCAAACCAGCTCTTTTGGATGCCGAAGTTGGCCTGCAGCGACTCGGCTACCGAGTCGAACGTTTCCTTGTCCCACGTGGCCAGCGGCAAGCCCTTCGGCGTCGAGACGTCGCGCAGCAGCCCTTGGAGAGTGCCGAGCATCTCGGCGACCAGCGTGTCGTCCTCCGAAGCGTCTCGCGCTGCTTGCCAAGCACCGTTGATGGTGTGCCCGCCGTCGAAGAGCCGGTGGTTGCCGCCGCCGATGTGGGTTTTGAGGTATTCGGCGTCCATGGCCTTGTCGTAGATGGTGGCCTGACCCTTGACGGCTGCTTGGGTGAGATCGTTGAACGCGTCCGACAGGTCGCTGGCGAGCAATCCCTGCGCAGCGCTGAGCACCGATGCCGCCCACCTGCTGGTGGCATCGGTCGCGCGCTGCGTGCCAGCGCCGACTGCTTGGGCCGTCGCCGAGCCGACGCTGCCCAGCGCCGCTCCGGCAGCCGCGCCTGCTGCCGTGACGCCTGCTGCGGTCGCGCGGCCCCCAGCGACAACGGAGTCTGCTGCTTTCGACGCTGCTGCGCGGGCAACGTCAAGACATCGGTCTGCGATGCTGGGCTCGTCGTCGGGCGCCGCGGCGGGTTCGGCATCATCGGGCTGGGCCGGTGCCATGGCAGCGGCCAGCGCGTCGTCAACCTCGCGGTGAACACCACTGACCGGGTGAGGCACGGGTAACGGTGCTTGCGGCACGTCGCCGCTATCTCGTGGCTGCATCGGGCGAAGTTACCTGCGTGCCGTGGCGATATCGGTCTCGCTGAAGTCGTTGCCGGTGTACAGGAGCGGTCGACCGGTCTGTTGCGCGAGTGCGTAGGCGAAGGTGTCGCCGAAGTTGAGGGCCGCATCGTGCCTGCCCTTGCCGAACCGGCGCCAACCCACCAGCGCTTCCCTCGCCTGGTCTTCATCGACGGGCGCAATTTGGATGTCGATGCGGGCGAGCAGCTCTTCGAGGAGCTGGGCGCCGGGGGCGCCTGTTCGTGCCTCGATCACGATTCCCAGCTCGACCCTGGTCGCAGCGGACATGATGCACGGCCCACGCAGCAGCTCGCGTTCTATGGATTCGCTGCCGGGCTCTTCGAGCAGCACCGCGACGATCGCCGAGGTGTCGACAACGATCACGTAGGCAGCCCGTGCTCGTCGTACCCCAATATGTCGTCGGGGCTTCGTTCGTCGAGCACTGGCAATTGCCGGAATCGCGCGACGATGTCATGGAGACTCCGTTGCCGCTGACGGAGCCGCTCGAGCGCGAGCCGCGCCTCGAGCGAGGTGACGACTGCCTCTGTGATGGACTCGCCGGTCAGTTCGGCGAGCTCTCGGGCAAGCTGATCGGCCTGCGCGCTCTTGATGCTCAGCACCATAGGTAGAACTCTAGTCTTCCAGGTACCTAGATACCTACCCGTCACCTCACTTGTCGGAGGCCTGAGAAGGGCTGCGGCGGCTGATCTTGGCCGCCGCAGCTGCTGCCACGGTGCCCGGTGCGAGCCCGGCGGTGCCTCGAGCCCGGGCACTACGATCCGCGGCGGGGCCCGACCTAGCCAGCCCGACCCTGGAGGGGAACGTGGACGTCGACTATCCGATTATCTCGGCCGACTCGCACATTGCGGAGGCCCGCAATACCTACGTCGACTACATCGATCCGAAGTGGCGTGACGTAGCGCCTCGTGTCGAATGGACCGAAGAGCGCGGCGATGTCTACGTGATCGATGGCATGAAGCGCACCATCGACATGGGGCTCATTGCCGCCGCCGGCCAGAAGCCCGAGGAGCTGAAGCGCAGCGCGGCCTACGAGGAGCTGCCGCAGAGCAGCTACGACTCCGCCACTCGGACCGCTGACCAAAATCTGGACGGCGTCTCGGCCGAGGTGATCTACCCGTCGGTGGGCATGGTGCTGTGCAACCACTCCGACGCCGATTACAAGAAGGCGGCCATGGACGCCTACAACCGGTGGATCGCCGACTACTGCTCGGTCGACACCGACCGGCTGCTGGCGGTGGGGCAGACTCCGCTGCGCTCGGTGGAAGAGGCCATCGACGACATCGTTGCGATGTCCGAGGCCGGCATGCGGGGCGTGATGATGTCCGGCAATCCCCATACAGAGTTCGACTTCGACGACCCCCGTTGGGACCCGTTCTGGCAAGCCGCCGTCGACCTGAACCTGCCGGTCTCGTGGCACATCCTCACCAGCCGCGGCCAAGGCCGAACCCGGGGTCCGAAGGCGAATGCCTTCATGACCATTATCCGGGCCAATCAGGACATCATGGGCACGCTCGTGTTCGGAGGCGTGTTCGAGCGCAACCCCGGGCTGAAGGTCGTCTGCGTCGAAGCCGATGCCGGCTGGGTGCCGCACTACATGTACCGGATGGACCACGCATACAAGCGCCACCGGTATTGGCTGCCGCCCGGCCAGGAGCTCTCCAAGCTGCCCAGCGAGTACTTCAGCGAGCACATCTACACCACGTTCCAGGATGACTGGGTGGCGTTCAAGATGGTCAACGACGTCAACCACCGCCGGCTGCTGTGGGCCAACGACTTCCCGCACTCCGACAGCACGTGGCCGTGGAGTCAGGAGCTGCTCGACGAGCACTCGGCGAGCCTCACGGCCGAACAGACCCAAGACATTCTCTGCAACAACAGTGCAGAGCTCTACGACATCGACCTGTCCCGATTGCCCGTCGGCGGCGACCGCCTGGCGGCAAACGCAGCCTGAAATCAGCCCCGCGGCAGGTGCCCTGCCGGTCGGGTGTCGACCGGTACGGTTTGCCTCAACAGGCACAGCGACCAGCTGGTGTCGTTTCCCCGGAGAGATCCCCTATGCAAAGCCACGAGGTCGACTACGAGGTCTTCGGCGACGACATGCAATTCGTCGAGATCGAGCTGGATCCCGGCGAGACCGTCGTCGGCGAAGCCGGAACCATGATGTTCATGGAAGATGGCATCACGTTCGAGTCGGTGATGGGCGACGGCTCCGAGCCAGATGCGGGCCTGTGGGGCAAGATGAAGTCGGCAGGCAAGCGTGCCATCACCGGCGAGGGACTGTTCCTGACGCACTTCACGAACACAGGTGCGCGCGGGAAGGCCAAGGCCGCGTTCGCCGCCGGCTATCCCGGCAAGATCATCCCGGTCGACTTGGCGCGCTACGGCGGTGAGCTCATCGCGCAACGCGACGCATTTCTGTGCGCGGCGATGGGCACCAAGCTCGACATCGCCTTCCAGCGCGGCATCGGCACCGGCATCTTCGGAGGCGAAGGCTTCATCTTGCAGCGGCTGACGGGCGACGGCATGGCGTTCCTTCACGCTGGCGGATCGATCCAGGCCATTCAACTGAACAACCAGACGGTGCGGCTCGACACAGGCTGCTTGGTGGCGATGCAGCCGTCGCTGCAGTACTCGATCGAACGGGCAGGCAACCTCAAGTCGATGTTCTTCGGCGGGGAGGGCCTGTTCCTGGCGACGGTGTCGGGCACCGGCTGGGTGTGGCTGCAGTCGTTGCCGTTCTCACGGCTGGCGTCGCGGGTGCTGGCCAATGCAGTGGGCCCCCAGTCGGACGATTCTCGCGGCCTGCTTGGAGGACTGCTCGAGCGCAGCTAGCGGCGACATTCTCGAGCGACTGCAGCGTCGCCGGGCGGCGTCGCGTTCACCCCTCGCTCGGTTGACTCCGGCCCTTCGGTTGATCCCGCCCGTACAGTCACGGCCATGCAGCTGACCTCGGGCCGCATCGACGTCGAAGATCTCGCCGACGCACAGGAGGCCTATCACTCGCGCGGTTGGACTGATGGCCTGCCCGTGGTGCCGCCGACGGCCGAGGCCGTGGCGGCCTGCTTGGAGTGGGCGATGCTGCCGCCGGAGCATCTCATCGGCATCGAGCCCGTCCGAGCTCGCTCCATCACCGCGGAGAAGGCCGCCGTCAACGCCGTGATGGCCGGCTGCCTGCCCCCGCACTTCCCGGTCGTCGTCACTGCGCTCACCGCCATGCTGCAGCCCGAATTCGGCCTGCACGGTCCGACGGCTTCGACTGGCGGATGCGCTGTGCTGCTGATCGTCAACGGCCCCATCCGCCATGAGCTGGCCATGGACGCCACCTTCAGCGTGCTCGGAGGAGCCGACCGGTCGCGCGCCGTCATCGCCCGCGCAGTGCGACTGGTGCTGGCCAACGTGCTCGACGTCAAACCCGGTGGCATCGATCGCTCGACGCTCGGTCACCCGGGCAAGCTCGGCTACTGCATCGCAGAAGACGAGGAAGCCACCGGCTGGGTATCACTGGGCGACCAGCGGCTCGGCACCACGGCCGCCGAGCGAGCTCAGGTGTCGTCGGTGACTGCAGTGGCCTCGATGGCGCCCCGCCAGGTGATGAACGAGTGGACGACCGAACCCACCGAGCTGTGCGAGACCCTCGCCGCGGAGATCCGGGCCAACCAGCTCAACTACTCCATCTGGCCCGGTAACTACGTGGTCGTGCTGCCGCCGCAGCTGCGAACTCACTTCGATGCGGCCGGCTGGACGAAGGACGACATCGCGAACTGTGTCTTCGAGCGGGCACGGGTGCGCCGGGGGGATTGGGCCTCCGTCGGCAAGGGAGCCGTCGTCAAGGACCGCGCCGAGCGCGAGTACCCCGGTCTCGAAGCACCGGAGGATCTGTTGATCGTCGCAGCCGGTGGGCCCGCAGGCGGCTTCGCTGCCGTCATCCCGCCTTGGCTGGGCACACGCAGCCACGCAGCCACGGTGGCAGTCGGCGCATGCGTCGACTGCGAGGTTCGCTGAGCACTTCAGCGCGCCAACACACCCCCGGCAGTCGCGCCAGACTCCCCATATGGACCGAGACCCCGGCTCGCAACGGTCAACCACTCATCGTGGCCTGCTGACCGAGCTGCCCGACGACTATCTCGCGTCGATCGAGGATTACCACCGGCTCGCATACGCAATCGTCGGCGAGGCACGCCGCGTTGCCACAGGTCGCTTCGGGCTGCGAAGCCTGGCCCAGGGCTTCGGCACGCCCGTCTTCGACGTGCCGATGGGACGTGCGGGCGAGATGGAATGCCAGGTGTGGATCGGGGGCGACGTGCTGTTCGCCACCGAAGGCGGAGTGCAGCGCAGCATGCACATCACGACGCTGAACGCTGCAGCCGAATTCGTCGGTGTCTCGCCGGGCACCGAGGCCCGAGAGCATGACAGTCCCGAACTCGGCGACACCCATCGATGGCTGCGAGTCAACCCTGAGGTCGGCGAGCACCTTGTGGCGTGGTACCGGCTCGGTGCCGAGGCGCTGGAGCAGTTGACGGCCTTGCCAGACGCCACCGATGCCGACGAGATCCAGCTGTGGCCGGGGCACTTCGACATCGCCACGGCGATCGGCGATGCAGACCGCGGCAAGCGCGCGACCTACGGCCTCTCACCCGGAGACGCTGCCCATCCGTACCCCTATGCGTACGTCGGACCATGGGGCGAGGTGGACCGCGCCGATCCCTTCTGGAACGACGCTGCATTCGGCGGCGCTTCGCTGCCGTACGCCGAGATGCTCGCAGCAGCGGACCCAGCCGATGCCGCGTTCGAGTTCCTGTTCGCGGGCTTTGACAGCATCAATGCAGGGCCGTGACGGTGCCGGGACCGAGCTGGCACTATGAGTGTCCCGTTGGCTGGCTTCGGCAGCGTCGATGGCCGAGCGCACGACCGGCGTGCACCCCGCGGCTCCCGGCTCATGTGCACCGGGCGACCATGCAGCGTCGATGGCTGAGCGCGCGACCGGCGTGTGCCGCTCCATGCCCAACATGGGGTTTGTCGCACGTTCGTGGCAGCATGTAACCGAGCGGGACCGGCACCGCACCTTGCCGCCCAAGGACGGTTGACGTGGAAGTACTGAACCCGACCCACGAGCAAGATCCCGAGGGATTCGCAGCACCTGCACGGCTCGCCACCCTCAAGGGCACCACCATCGGCTTCATCTCCAACGGCAAGGAGAACACCAAGCCGTTCTTCGATCATGTCGAGCGCCTCCTGCGCGACCGGCATGGCGTGGCCAAGGTGATCCGGCGGATCAAGCTCAACTACAGCGCGCCTGCACAGCATGAGCTGCTGGCCGAGGCGATGGGCTGGGATGCGGTCCTGGCCGGAGTCGGCGACTGAGGCAGCTGCTCGTCGTGCAGTCTGCACGACGCCGTCGCAGTCGAACGGGTCGGCGTGCCCGCGGTCAGCGTGATGACCAGCGCCTTCGTGGACGCGGCCGAGCTGATGGCCCGGGTCCAGGGCGTGCCCGAGCACCCCTTCGCCGTCATCGAGCATCCCATCGCAAGCGCCGATGGCTCGGGCTTGGAGGTTCGCGCCGAAGCAGCGGTGACCCAGGCCGTCGAGGTGCTGCTGGCCCACTAGCGTCGGGCCACTTCCGCCATCTGGCGGACCGAAAATCGCCTCGCTCCGCACGGAGCGAATGCACGCTTGGAGCAGCTGAACATGGTGAATCCCATCCCCGACGACTACCCGCGCATCTCGGTGTCGATGAGCGTCGACGGTGCTGCAGACGCCATCGACTTCTACACGAGTGTTCTCGGTATGACCGAACGCATGCGCATCGACATGGGCGGCAGGATCGGCCATTCCGAGCTGGCACTGGGCAACTCGCTCATCATGGTGGCCGACGAGTTCCCGGAGATGGAATTCCACTCGCCTCAGCACTATGACGGCTCGCCTGTGCAGCTGAGCGTGTACGTGGAGGATGTCGACGCCATGTTTGCAGCCGCGCTCGCGGCCGGTGCCACCGAGGTGCGGCCCGTTCAGGACCAGTTCTACGGCGACCGCTCAGGCATGATCGAGGACCCGTGGGGCCATCGCTGGAACCTCTCGACCCACATCGAAGATATCGATCCCGACGAGATGGCCCGCCGGTCCGAAGCCGCCATGGCCGAGATGGGAGACCACTGAGCGGCCACCGCTGAACGCGCCTTCTGCGGGGCGCACGCTTGCTCAGCGCCTCACACCCGTCGGCGCGGCACAGCACACAGGTTCACTCTGCAGCGGCTGCGGCGCGTCTGGCGACAAGGGCTACAGGCGCGGCCGAAACGGCGAACAACGCTGCGGCGATTGCGAGTGCCACCGGCAGCGACACCGCTTGTGCCACGACACCCAACCCCAAGCCGATGGAGACCTCCCCGACGGCTTGGGACTGGCCGACGAACGACACGACGGTGGCACGCACTGACGAGGTGGCATGACGGTTCGCCATCGCCTCGGTCAGCGAGTAGGCGGTCTCGCCGGCCACATCGAGGATCGCCCAGCCGATGAGGGCCACGGCGAACCACGGGCTCAGCGCCAGGGCGAAAGCGCCCGTACTGGCAATGATCAAGAACCGCGCGAGCAGGAATGCGTCACGTCGGGCGCTTGCTTCGTCGGCCTCTGAGCGCTCGAGATGGCGGTGGAGCCACATCATCATCGGGATCGCCAGCGCAGACATCGCAAACCAGGCTGCGCCGAAGAACAGCACCGCCTCTCGACCGTCGAGCTGGGTGAGGCCGAGATCGAACAGCCGCAGCGCGGAGAGCCGATCGTTGGCCTCCCATGCCCCAGCGGCGATCGCTGCGGAGACCGTCACTGCAAGCAGCGATGGGTTGCGGCCGACGAGGCGTGCGCCCCGCTTCCACAACGTGACGGCGTCCCTCCAGGCGCTGGTGCGCTGAACCGGGGGCACCGCGGCCCCGGGACGACGCCGAGGCGGCTCGAAGCCGGCTTCGGGCATCGCGATCGCCAGGTACCCGGCCGCTGCGATTGCCAATACTCCCATGGCAGCCATCGATCCTCGAATCGACCAAGCGCCCATGGCAGTGGCTGCGGCGAGTCCGGCCATCACACCAATCGAGCGCCACATGGCATGGCGAACGATGAGCTGGTCAGCGACGCGGTCGTGCCGGCCAGCGTTGTCGCCGCCGCCGTCGCCGCCGTCGTTGTCGGCTGCGCTCTCGCCGTTGGTCGCCGCGGGATGGTGCGGAGCCGGCCCGGCGACCACTGGAGGCAGCGCTCCGATGCGGTGGGACCGGTCGACGAACGCCAACTCGTCGGTCATCCAGGCCGTGGCGGCACCGCTCTGCAGTGTCCAGCCGATGCCCCACAGCACCTGCCACACCAACAGCACGCCGAACAACTCGGTCACCGGGCCCAGCGCCATTGCCGTGCCCATCACCACATACGCGGCCACGACGGAGTACTTGCGGCTGTAGAGGTCGGCGATCACCCCGGTCGGCGTCTCGGCCACGAGAATTGACAGCACCAGCGCCGTGCCCAGCACGGCGAGCCGGAACGGCGACAGCCGAAGATCGACCACCCACCACACCATCGCCGGCAGGCCCCACGCGAAGGCCAGACCCTGCACGAACCCCGTCAGCAGATACAGCCGATCCGGACGGTGTCGCACGACGCCGCAGCCTAGAAACGACTTCCGGTTCCGTAGTGCCGAATGCGATGATCCCAACCTGGCTGCTCAGGATTCAATCACGATCGGAATGCAATATATGTTGCATTACATGGCAGGATGCGCAGCATGAAGCAGAAGACGATCTGCCTGCCCGACGAGCAGAATGAACGGCTTGAGCGAGCCGCTGCGGAGGACCGGTGTTCCGAGGCTGCGCTGGTACGTGAGGCGTTGGCCGAAGCCCTTGCTCGGCGTGAGGCCCGGCCGACTACCCCGTTGTTCACCGCGGGGTGGGGCGATCCCGACATCGCCGAGAACGTCGACGAGTACTTGGCCAATACCGGCTTCGGCACGTGATCGTCGACACGAGTGTCCTGCTGGCGGCATTCGTGCCGCTGCGTGGCAAACCGTTCCGCATCCTTCCCGCTGACGTCGATCACTGACGACGACATCGCGGCCGGAACCAGCCGTCTCGTCTAGCCCTGATTATTCATGAGAATGCTGCGGGTTGTCTTTTGGGCGTGAGGGTTGGCCTGTTTTGTCGTTTCGGGGTTGTTGGGGTGCGAACTTGGGTTCTGCCGGGCAGCTTTTGGCCCCGGTTTGGGCGCGGGATGCTGCGGGGCGTGCGTGCGGACGCGGCGGGGCCGGCCCGCGGGGTGCGGGCGCTGCGCTGTGGGGGCCGGCGGCGGGGTCAGCGGGGGTGTGCGATGGCGAGCAGCGCTTTGGCGCCGGGGTGCTGTTGGGGCAGCCGCAACAGGACGCGCCGTGCGGTGTGGCATACGAGCGCTGGGAGGTGCCACAGTTGCCAGCGGAGCCGTTTGGGGGCTGCTCGGCGCAGCGCTCCGGATAGGCAGCAGGTCTGGAACCAGCCCACGAGCGCGAGGCCGATCATGCACAGGGCGGCCCATGCGCTGTTCGCGTGCCAGTCGGTGAACGGCATGCGCGCGAGGCCGCTGTCTTTGAGGCGACACACGGCGTTCTCGACGTCGGCGTGTGAGCGCATCAGCCGATCGAGCTGGGCGGCGTGGCCGGGCTGGTCGGTGAGGAATCCCCAGTAGCGGAAGTTGTCGCTGGGGAACAGGCTGCGCTGCGCGCCGGGATGCAATGGCTCGCGGCGCACTATCAGCCGGGTCCCCTCGGGCCAGCCCGTCAGGTCGACGAGGTCGGTGAGGTCCGCGACCTCAGTGCGGCTGTGTTTGCGCTGGCGGGGTCGCTTGGGGACGTTGTGCCAGCGGTCCTGGTCGCCCAGAGCGCTGCGTATGGCTGCTTGGATGCCTCGATTCGACCGTGCCGACACAGCGAAGCCGATGTTGCGGTCACGCAACCCTTTCGCGAGGGTCGCCGAACAGCCCGCAGCGTCGATGCGCACCATCAGCCGACGCTGCACAAGATCGTCGTCGTCGCCTTCGCGGTGGCCTGACGCGTCGGGTTCGGGCAGCATCGCGACTGCGGCGTCGAGGACTTCGAGATGATCGGCGATGTCGTTCGCGGCGGCGTTGCCGGGACGCTGCTTTATCCACAGCGGCTCGCCGTCCGCGACCGAGCAGATCATCGGATGGAACCCGTAGCCGCCCTTGTAATTGGGCGCTGCGCCCTCCTTGTTCTGCGAGTGCACCTCGATCAGCGTCGAGTCGATGTCGACAACCAGCGGGCCGCTGCGAGCACGATCGGCCCACAGCCGCTCGCGCACCGCAGCCGCCGCGCCCAGCAGCGCCGCCGCGCCGCCGGGACCCAGACCGGTGATGGTGCGATACAGCGTCGAGTCCGACGCCACCTCGCCGAACAGCTCAGGCTGGGAACGCAGATACTCGATGTCGGTGCACGCCTCACCGCCACCGGCCAGCACCAACAAACCGTGGACCAACACCTCGCCGCGGTCATGAACCGGGGCGCGTTCGCCTCTGGGAGGCACTGCTGCGGACAGCGCCCCCGTCAACCCGGCACGGTCCGCGAACCCGCCCAGCGCGAACAGCCCCGCACCCCAAACAACCCGGTCCCCGCCACCTGCCAACCGCGCGCTCGAGACACTGCTAAGTTTCACCTCGGAGATGCCCCCCTGAACTCGAAGATGCGGACTTCAATCGCATGCATCGTCGCAGGTCAGAGGGGCTTTTCCGCGGACCCGAACCACCCAATCCGCCCGATTCGTGAATAATCAGGGCTAGCTTGCATTCCGGTTGTCGAGGTGCTTGGCGGGTTGGGTGCGCTGTTGTAACATCGCGCGGACACGGCTGAGCTGCGGTGACGCCGTTGGGCCGGTTTGTGATCGATGAAGGGAATGGGTGCTGTTGTGAGTTGCGAGAGCGGGGCTGAAGTTTGGGGGGGGGGGGGGTCTGCGCGTAGAGCGCTGAGCCTCGCCAAGGGGCTGGCGGCGGCGGTTGCCGCGTCGGCTGTGTTGGTCGGTGTCGTCGCGGTGCCGGTGGGCGCTGAGAACGACGATCCTTGTCAGGTCTACCGCGACGAGGTGGCCCTTCAGGAGGCGCGTCGGGATGCGTCGGCGTCTTGGCCGACGCATTATCTGCACCAGGCGCGCGATGACTTGCAGACCTGCGCTGATCGGTATCCGGACCGTTTCGCGGGTCCCCTCAACAATGCCAATCAGAACGATCCGGGCAAGCTGCTGGACGCGGACGGTAACCGTGTCGCTGTGGCGCCTGCGCAGCCGTCGGCGTCGCAGGTGCAGTCCTACACGTACTCGTGGCTCAACAGCCCCTATTGCGGCTGGACTGGGAACGGCGTGCCTAAGGATTGCAACCGCACTCAGGAGCAGTACGACAGAATGGTGGCCCGCGGCGACACGCCGTACCGGCCACCGATCGGCGGAGGCCCCAACGGCACCGTCAGGGTGCCGTGCCACAACGGCCAGCAGATCGTCACCGTGCACGAAACCCGCACATTCACCTACACCAACCCCAACACAGGGAGGGTCAGGGGGGACGGCCGCTTTGAGCCCACAACCAGGACGGCTACCCATACGGGCAATTTTGCACAGCGCGACGCTGACGGCAATTTGGTCACGACCCGCCGCCCGCCCCCGCCGGGCTACTCCTGCTCGTAAGCCGCACCCGCCGCTGGGCGGTGCCGACTGCTGTGCGTCGCCATGACCCGGGCCAGCGAATCCTTGACGGTCACCTATTCCGGCAAGGGAATCATGGACGCCATCAGCCGCTTGCCTGAACTGCGGCCGACCCAGCGTTGATCTTGGCGCAGAGCCTCTTTAGGCGATCAGTTCGACGCGCAGCGGCAGCAGTTCGGCTGGCCACGGCGCGCGTGCGGTGCGGGCATCGAGCGTCACGAGGGGGGCGTCGAGCATTACCGCCAGTGCTGCGAATGACGCGTCATACGCCGTGAAGTTCTCACGCAGCCGCCATATCACCGGCAGCAGCAGTTCGTGTGTATGCGCCATGATGCCGAGCCGCGGGAATTCGTTCAGCGCACGCTGCCCCTGCTCAGCCGAGATGTCTCCTCTTCGCACGTAACGCTGCAGTACATGCGCAGTTTCCACTTCGAGCAAGGCGGGCGCGTGCAACGAATCGGACGATAAGACACGCCGCTCGACGCCGGTCGCTTCGGGCAGACGAAGCAGCCAGGCGATGACGGCCGATGTATCGAGAACGATCACCTCGCGTCGCGTATCGCACGCACCGCGTCGGCAGGCGACTCGGTTACCTCGACGCGATCAAGTGCCGCGATGCGCTCCAGCATCTCCTGGTGTGTCGGAACATCGAGCGAACGACGCAACTCGCGCAAGACGTATTCAGACATCGATTGGCCTGCCATGGCGGCCCGTGCCTTCAGCCGCCGATGTAGTTCTTCTGGCATGTCTCGAATCTGCAGCGAAGTCATGCAGAAATCATACTCTCATGCAATGTTCATGCGATCACGCGGGTGGTACCCGGCAGCCTGTAGGCGCTCCATAAGGCAATATGCAGCGAGTTGTTCGGGTGTTGCAGCCCGATAGCGCCATGCACGAGGGGAGATCTCACCAATGAACAGCACCACACAGCACCGCATTGACGGGGCCACGACGGCCTCGACGCCGGGGGGCTGCGCAGATGAAGCAACACAGTTCGAGGAGATGGGTCTCTCGGCGGCGTGGACGTTCGAGGCTTCCCATGATCCGTTCCTGCCGCTGGCACTGGCATCGGAGCGCACCGAGAGCATCGAGCTCGGCACGGCGATTGCCGTCGCCTTCGCCCGCAACCCGATGACGTGCGCCGTCACCTCGTGGGACCTGCACGCCATGAGCGGCGGCCGGTTCATCCTGGGGCTCGGCACGCAGATCCGGCCCCACATCACCAAGCGCTTCAGCGAGCAGTGGTCGCGCCCGCCGCAGCGCATGCGCGAGTACATCGAAGCGGTGCGGGCGATCTGGCACACCTTTGAGACCGGCGAGCAGCTCAACCACCGCGGCGAGTTCTACACCCACACATTGATGACGCCGTTCTTCAATCCGGGTCCGCTCGGCATGGCGCCGCCGCCGATCTACGTGGCCGGCGTCGGCCCGCGCATGGTCGAGGTGATCGGTGCTGCAGCGGACGGCTTCTTCGTCCACCCGTTCCATACGGCTCAGTTCATGTCCGACGTCACCCTGCCGGCGATGGCTGCGGGCGCGGAGTCAGCGGGACGCGATGTCGGCGATGTCACCATTGCGTGCCTGACCATCGTCGCGATGGGCGAGAACGACGAGCAGGTCGCCAAAGCTCGCAAGTCGGCCGCGGGCCAGCTCGCCTTCTACGGATCGACGCCGGCCTACGCGGGAGCGCTCGACCACCACGGCTACGGCGAGTTGCAGCCGCGCCTGAACACGCTGTCCAAGCAGGGCAACTGGCGAGAGATGACCGATCTCATCGACGACGATCTGCTCGACCTCATCGTCGTGTCGGGCACGCCGTCGCAGGTCGGCGCTCAGATCGCGCAGCGCAACACGTTCGCCGACCGCACCACGATGATGTTCTACGGCCCGCCCCCCACGAATGACGCCATTGCCGAAGCCGTCGCTGCCGCCAGCAACGCATGAACCCAACCGAGCGTTGAAGAAATTCCTCTTCAGTCTGATGCGACATCTGAAATGCTGGAGAGTTCATGACGTTCATGCCCGACACTGCACCCGTCAAGCACCTCCACAATGAGCATGAACTGGCATTCACCCTGCTGGACGATCCCACATCGTGGAGAGAGCGGGTCGTCGAGAAGGTCGTCGTCGAAGACGCTGACTACGTCTCCGTTTCGTCCTCGTATCAGATTCGGTTGCCGTCGCGGCTGATTCGCCGCTGGGACCCGGACGTGGAAACCGGCACGCTCATTCGTCCGTTGCTTCCGCTGACAACCCGACACAAGGCGGTGCTGCTCGACGTCGACCTTGTGGCGAGCCCCGGACATCATTGTGCGCTGCTGCTCAAGCACCAGCTCGCGCGTCTTCAAACGAACTACATGACATGGGCAGCTCGACCGCGTCGCGACGGGCTTCTTGATCTCCCCGACGCCGACGAAATGCTCTACGCGATCAGCGCCTACAGCCCCGCCATTTGGGATCACTTTCTGGCAGAAGACCTCAGTCGTGCGGAAATGCTCGGTTATGCAGCAGGCGCGTTTCGCTCGGCAACAAGGAATCGTGGACTGGCCCAGAGGCGTGGCCGCAAGCAGCGCCTGCTCGCCGACTATCTGTCAAGCGGCCTTGCACTCCAGGTCAACGAGGACCAAGTGCGCGAGTGGTCTGAACTTGTCGGCCCGACGCAGCAAATGCTTGGAGAGTCACTCAAGGAAACCGCAGACCCGCGATCGGCCTCGGAGGATTTGCTGCGCTGCTTGCCGTTCTGCGAGACCCGACCTCGAGACATCGAAGCTGTGACGGCCTGGCTGGAGCGGTTCGTGCGGTTCGCCAACGATTGCGACGAAGCAACCCGCACTCGTATCGCTGGATACGGGCAGCGCTGGGATGTGATCGTCGACACTGTCGTCCCCGTCGATGTGCCGACGAAGGTTCAGCTGCGAACCGCTCGACCTTGGCACGATGGAGCGGTCCCAAAGCAGTGGCTCTGGTCCCGCGCTGGAATGATCACGCAGCGCGTCATGGTGGGTGATGCGCAGTCTGGACATGCAGAAATTCATCTTGCCGATCATGAGGTACGGGTGAAGTCCCGGCCGAGCGTGGTTGACCCCGAGGGCAGCGCGATTGGTGTGCCTAGCCTGAGTGCATTCCGTTGGACGCCGGACAAGGCATCGATCTACGTGTCGGGTGGAAACTCGCCGGCCTTCGCCGATATTCGGTTGCGGCTCGGCCTGCACGGGCCGACACACTTGTTCTTGTGGCTATTGATCCTCGCGACTACTGCCTCATTGCCGTTGCTGACCGTGACCGACAGTTCAGGCTCAATACGCCAGAGTGCAGCCCTGCTGGTGTTGCCTTTGGCTGGCGCCATTCTGCTGGCGCGCCCAGCCACCGGAGCGTCCCAGCGATTGCAGCATCGGCTTCGTGTCCTGCTCTTGGTCGTCGTAGTACTGGCGGTCCTCGCTGCAGCGCGAGGGCCAACAAGACAGGCAAATGGATCAGACCACCAACCAGCGCCAGCCAATCCGACGCCCACGAGTGCGCCGCGGCAGAGCGGTGTCACATCGGGTGCCTAGCTTGTGACTGTTGCAACTGGTAATCAAGTAGACATTCCTTGAGACGAGGCCGATGTTGGCCACCGATGCTGCGCGGCGAGGTCCGGCTG
The DNA here is from genome assembly GCA_965231925.1 of Acidimicrobiales bacterium. GTDB lineage: Bacteria > Actinomycetota > Acidimicrobiia > Acidimicrobiales > Poriferisodalaceae > Poriferisodalis. The sequence goes on along the minus strand of OZ246894.1, from coordinate 3,875,112 downwards.
GCATGGCTCGGCCCGAGTCTTGTGGACATTGCGGAGGGGCAGGCATGACCGAGAAGGACCGGCACCAGCCGAGAGGCGGCGAACAGAGCAAACGCGGGTCAAGAACTGATCTTTGGATCGAACGCGACTTGTCTAGCGGTCGCTTTGTTGAAGAGAAGGCGAACGGCGGCTCGTTCAAGGGGATTCGCCGCGAGCGCTGAACGAACGCCTGCGCCGAGTGCGTTCGCCCGACGGCGGCCAACAGGTTCTTGGTCGCCCTCCAGCATCGGCTGATGCCTCAGATTATGGCTGCTGACGAATCGGGACTGCCCGAGGGGCTGCGGCGGCGGGCGGACGGGTCGCTGGCGTGCTGGTGGGGCGAGGGCCACGACGACTACGAGGCGTACCACGACACCGAGTGGGGCCTGCCGGTCACCGACGACGTGGGCCTGTACGAGAAGATGTGCCTCGAGGGCTTCCAGTCGGGGCTATCGTGGCTGACGATCCTGCGCAAGCGTGAGAACTTCCGGGCGGCGTTCAGTGGGTTCGACTTCGAGGCAGTGGCCCGGTTTGGCGACGCGGATGTCGAGCGATTGCTCGGCGACGCGGGCATCGTGCGGCACCGCGGCAAGATCGAGGCGACCATCAACAACGCTCGCGCCGCCCTTGACACCATCGAGACCCACGGCTGCTTGGCAGCCTTCTTCTGGTCGTTTGAGCCAGATCCCGCCGATCGGCCCGCAGTCGTCGACTACGGGGCGCTGACCTCTATGCCCACGACGCCCGCCTCGACGGCGCTCAGCAAGGCACTGCGCAAGCTGGGCTGGCGCTTCGTCGGCCCCACCACTTGCTATGCCCTCATGCAGGCGTCAGGCATCGTCAACGACCACATCGAGGGCTGCCACCGGCGGCAGGCCATCGAGGCCGTACGCACGGAACTGACCCGACCGTGACGTGAATGTTCTCGCCCAATGGCGGGCGGTTCGCCGTGGACTGATGCGGGGCCGTTGCATACTCGTTCTCGCTGGCGAAGGGCTGCGAGTCGTCCCGGGAAAGACCGCGCCGAGCCACTGGCTGGAAGGCCGACACCTGTCAGCGTCGGTCGAAATCAGAAGGGCTTGTCGTCGGGTCCCGTAGCGGAGTGCCGGAGGCGGGTGAGTACGGCTGCTGCACCTGCCTCGGTCAGCTCCAGCCGCTTGTCAGGCCATGTGCCGTGCGAGGCGAGCAATCCACAAGCTGTCCACAAGTGCAGGGTCTCGGAGAACGCCCATGACGCATCATGCGCAGAGGGCGTGCGCTGCTCGCCATCGTGCCAGGAGCGCCAGCCGCATTCCATCGCCATCTTGCCGACCTGGGCGTCGAGGTCCGCGTCGGCCATCTCGCCGCCGCTGCACAGCAAGGCCAGCGCGGCATGCTCGACGACGAATCCGTCCCACCCGCTTGGGAACAGATGCAGGGTCAGCCGCTGCCACGCCAACGACGCGTCCTGGGCCATCTTGTTTCCTGCTTGGGTCCGGTGCAGCTTGTTGTGGCGCTTGCGCAGGGCGTTAGCTCGCTGCAGCCAGCGGCGCAGTGCCGACAGGATCACGTCGTCGTCCTCGACGTGTCGCTGCTGGTACGGCGGCGGCGGCATGAGCACCCGCCACGGGCAATCCTCATGCACGTCACGTATGAACGCGACGCGCAGGTTCCCGGCCTGGGTCAGCGGCTGCTCGTCGCCGAAGCGGGCGAGCAGCCACATTGGCAGATGCATGGCAGCGGCGACATCGGATGGCGGCGGTTCAATCCGGTGCAGCAGCCGGTTCGCGACCTGAGCCCGAGCAGCGCCCAACGCCTCGCTCAGAGTGTCGCCCCGGCTGACCCAGCGAGCGAGCCGCTCGGTGACCAGCACTGTGCGCCACGACTGGCCCGGCTGGTCATCGTGGTCGCTGTCGAGGGCCGCCGCCGCTATCCGCTTCTGCGCCGCTCGCCAGCCTCGCGCTCCGACGGTCAGGTCGCCGGCGGCAATCGCCGTCTCGAGGGCGTCTTCAACAGCGGAGCGTGAGCGCGCCTCGTCGAGGCCCATGTAGCTGTTCCACTCGAAGTCGTCGAGATCAGGCGGTGAAATGCCCGAGTCGCGAATCGCTGCGCGCAGCGCCGCGAACCCCTCGCTGTCGCTGTCGTCGAATGCAGCGTGCACGGTCGCCGTGGCCTCGCTGCGGCAGATCGCGGCGTACCGATGCAGGCCGAGCTCGTCCGCCAGCGCGGCAGCGACACCTGCAAGACGGCCCATGTAGCCGACTTCGTCGGTGATGTACTTGCAGGGAAGCTCGTACCACAGCCACGTCTGCAAGCGGGCCTGCCTCAGCGCGGCAGGTCCCTCGCCCCAAGTGAGCATCTCATAGACCTCCCGAGCCTGCGCGCCCGCCCGGGAATCACCTGCCTCGATGCGTCGCAGTGCGGCTTGCGCTTGACTCTCGTCGATGTCGGCGGGCAGTCGAGCATTGCGATGGGTCTGAGTCTCAGATTGCGTCACAGCGTCATCCTGCCAGCCCCGAATTGTCGCGAAGACGATCCGGGGCTGGCCAATTGGACTTCGCCGAATCTGGATGCGGCGGCACCGCCTGACTGCTGACGGCAGCGGCCAGCGCTGGGCCGTCCGAAGCCCGGCGATCCAACGAATGGTGCCTGACGAGCGACGACAGTGCTCTCGTCGGGTGTGGCCGTGGTGCCAGTGCCGGGAAATGGCTTGGCCGCTGAACCCGAGGCGCATAGGTTGCGATGCAGCACTTCCCTCCGTGCCCGCGAGCGCGAATCCGCGCGCTTGGAGGATCATGGACGGTCAGGTACTCACTGTCAGACGGCACGTACCCTTGCGACCCGTGAACGCCGATGAGCTGCTGAGCCGGCTGGTGGCGCGCAGGGTGGCACAGGAAGTGCGCCCTGGCCCCGGCGCATCGCGAACGGTCCGCTTCGGCCATCTCGAAGTCGCGACCGCATCCAAGGCGGGCGAAACGTTCATGCGCGCCCGGTGGCGCGAGCGGGTCGGCAATACGGAGTTGGGATACCTGCTCGTCTCCGACGACTCGAAGACCGATGGGAGCGTCCTGGTACTCGGACCACGCGCAGCGACTGAGCCACTTCGTTCGATGGATTGCGAAGGGCTTGCGTCCGCAATCGAACGGGCGGCGGGCATGCCGTCACTGGAGGCGTCGCGTCACATTGCCACCGAGGTTGTGCGTCTCGCGGGCCGGGGCCTGCTGCTGTCGGGATTGCTTACCCGACACATGCTCGAGCACCGCATTCTGGAAGATCCGACGTTCGGCCTCTTCGCTGCCGAAGCGCTTCGACACGTGCACTGGGACGGCGATTGGCGCTCGTTGCCCGCCGGGCTCGGCTACCAGATCGAAACTCTCCAGCAGCGTGGGTACCTGCTTCGATTCGACGGCAGCCCCGTAGCGGTGGTGCATCCCAAGGCGGATCCGAGCGATTTCATGCGACTTGATGATGCAGGCCGACCGCCTGAAGGCGTGTTGGCAGCGGACTGCCGGTCACGAGGTGCTCGATACGGGCTGCTCGCCTGCAGGAACCGTTACCGCCTGTTCGACTGCGACTCCGGAGCTTCGACGGCGGAATGGCTGGACCTCGATGCTCAGTTGCTCGGCGATGAACGCCGCTCATGCCTCGCACTGCTTGCCCCTCGCTACCTGGCTGAAGGCGGCTTCACTGAGTTGCAAGAAGAGGCTCAAAGCTTCGGCTCGGCGCTGCGGCGCCGACTCGACCGCACCATTCGTCATGATGCGCTGCCCGCGCTGGCGGCAGGGCTTGAGCGCTGGGTGGCTCAGACTGGTGCGGACCTCGATGACGATGCATTCAGGCAGGAGCTTCAGCGTGCTGCGCTCACGCTGCTGTTCAGGTTGCTGTTCGTGCTCTACGCCGAGAGCTCGCGCTACCTGCCGACCGATGATGCGACCTACCGTCGGCATTCGCTGGCCGAGCTCGTGGCCGAAGCGCAACAGACACAAGACGAGGTCAGCGACGCGTCGACCGGACTGTGGTCCAGCTTCGGGACGCTGGTACGAGCACTGCGGACTGGCAACCCGGCGTGGGGGGTGCCTGCCTACAACGGTGCCCTCTTCTCAAGCAGGGACTTCGAGGGTGCAGCACTCTTGGAGAAGATTAAGCTCGACGACCGTTGTTTTGCCGAGGTATTGACAGCGGTCGGCATCGATGCTGAGACCGGCCGCGGCGTCGACTATTCCTCATTGGAGATCGCTCACATCGGTCACATCTATGAGACGCTGCTGAGCCTGCGGCTCACCGTGGCAGATCGTCCGCTTCGCTACGACCTCGGGCAGGACCGATACATCGCCCCTGGCGACGACGAGCCAGAAATCGTCTCGGGGTCGTTGCTGTGGCAAACCCACGAGGGCGGCCGCAAGGCCGGCGGCGTCTATTACACGCCGGTGTCGCTGGTGAAGCACTTGGTGCGCCAAGCGGTCCTGCCGGCGTTCGGGCGCCACCTCGACGAGGTCCGGCTCGTCGCGAAGGACGACCCTGTTGCCGCGGCCAGTCAATTGCTCGACTTCGCTGTGCTCGACCCTGCCTGCGGCAGCGCGCATTTCTTGGTCGAAGTAACTGACCTGCTCGCCGATAGAACAGTCGCGTTTCTCGCCGAGACGCCGCTGCCGAAGATCCGAGAGTCGATCAATGGACTGCGGTCTCAAGCACGAGCGGGCGTCGAGGTCACCGATGCGGCCCTCTTGCGCAGGCTGCTGCTGAAGCACTGTGTGTACGGGACCGATGTGAGTCCGATGGGTGCTGAGATCGCCACGTTGTCGCTGTGGCTCGCCTCATTCGTACCCGGACTGTCGCTGGCGTACTTGGGCCGAAATGTCGTCGTCGGAAATGCGCTGATCGGCGTCGTGTCGATCGACGCAGTGATGAGCACCGTTGGCGAAGGCACGACGCTTGAGTTGCTCATGCGCGACGCACTCGCCGCCGGGGCTTCCGCCGTGGAACGAGTTGCCGAGATTGAGGACAGAACGCCCAGTGAAGTTGAAGCGAGCCGGACGGCCGATCTTCAGGCCCGCCACACCACAGAGGGCCTTCGACGCTTGTTCGACATGTGGACCGCGGATGGCTGTGGTCTCGAGGGCGCTCGCGCGCACGTTGGGCTGTACAGCACGGAGATTCTCGACGGCGTGCGCGGCCATAGTGTCGAGGACTTCAGCGAGCGCGCAACGACCATCGCGACCGAGAGCCGGTTCATGCACTGGCCGCTTGAGTTTCCACAGGTGTTCGCCCGGGACACACCCGGCTTCGACGCGATTGTCGGGAACCCGCCGTGGGAAGAGGTGACGGTCGAAGAGCTTGCGTTCTATGGACTTCACCTGCCTGGCCTTCGCGGCCTCCCCAGCCGCGAACGACAAGCAGCGATCGACGAACTCCTCGCCGAGCGACCTGAACTCGCTGATCTGCTGGAGCAGGAACAGAAACGCGTCGCAGTTGAAAGGACCGCGCTGGCATCGGGCGAATACGTCTCTACTGGAGGCGATCCCGACCTCTACAAGTACTTCTGCCAGCGATACCGAAGCCTCGTCAGGGAGGGCGGGATGATCGGTGTGGTGCTGCCGAGATCGGCCTTCGTGAATCAGGGTTCTGAGCCGTTTCGGAACTGGCTATACACGCAAATCAGCACGCTTCGAGTCGACACATTGTTGAACAAGGGATGCTGGATGTTCGACAGCGAGCCGCGCTACGGCGTCGCACTTGTTGTGGCTGAGCGCAGAATCCCCCCGACCGGTCACTGCTTGGCCTTGCTGGGGACAGCCGACTCGAGCGAGGCCTGGGAGACACAAGCTGGCTCCGCAGGAGTACCCGTCTCGGTCAATGCCCTTGGCGACGGTTGGCTGACGCCGCGTCTGAGGTCGCAGGCCGAGGCTGACCTCTTGGCCAAGCTGCGCACGGGTTCCAGATTTCCCTTCGGTTCGGGCGGAAGATGGATGTGCTTCGCAGTTCGCGAACTTGACGAGACCGATGACAAGTCCCTTTGGCAAAGTGGCCGTGGAGGTCGGCAGTTGTGGAAGGGAGAGAGCTTCGATCAGTACGAACCGCACGGCGCGGCGGCACGCAAGTGCCCGGTCAGTGCTGCGGTGCTCAAGAAGATCCACAAGCCGCGACCAGGCAGCGGCTCGCTCATCGCTGACCATGTCAAGTTGCCGGTGCGTCGAATGGCCGTTCGTTCCGAACTTGAACGCGCCCGGGTGGCTTTCCGCGATGTGTCGCGTTCAGACGACAGCAGGACTGCCCGCGCCTGCTTGGTTCCTCCCGATGTCCTCTTGACCAACACCGCGCCGTACCTCGCATTTCCCAAAGGGAGCGAATTGGCCCAGGCTGCGTGTCTCGGCGTGATGAACTGCTTGCCCTTTGATTGGCAGGCCCGCCGTTTTGTCGAGATACACATGAACTTCTTTCTGCTCGAGACCCTGACGATTCCCGACCTCGACGATGTCGACTACCCGGCCGTTGCCAGCGCTGCGGCCCGCCTCTCGGCGACAGATGACCGCTTCGCACGATTCGCGAACGCCGTTGGTGTCGAGTGCGGCCCGCTGGCGGTCGACGAGCGCGAGAGCCTGCGCATCGAGATTGACGCACGCGTCGCACGTGCATGGCAACTCTCCCCCGATGACCTGGAGACGATGTTTGCCGACTTCACCGCTGATGCGGTGACACCTGCCTACCGTGAGGCCCTCGTTGGACGGCTGAGCGAACTGGGCTGAAACCGTGCTATCTCGCCCCGACTTGTTGGACAACCTCGGCGACTCCACTCGCCATGCCGAAGCGCTGACCTTTCTTCTCGACGACATCAGCAACGATGACGGCCTTTCGGTGGCCACTGGATTCGTCAACCTCGGAGGACTCGCGCATCTTGCAGCGGCAGTCGACGACGGCCGACAGGTGCGCTTAATGATCGGTGCCTCGCCAGCGCCAGCGCTCGGAGCACAGTTCCCCAACACGCTGTTCGAGACGACGCTGGCCGGCCTGCGCCACGACCGGGACTTGGCGCGGTTCCCGCCGAGCAGGGCAGCGGCGCAACTGGCCGCTCTCGACACATGGCTGAAAGATGATCACGTCCAGGTCCGTCGCTATACGAAACGCTTTCTGCACGGCAAGGCGTATCTCTTCGGCGACGCCGATAATGCCCGTGCTGCGCTTGTCACCTCGGCGAACCTCACACGTGCCGGCCTGTTCTCGAACCTTGAGCTCGGACTCGTCGACTACAGCCCGAACGTCGCAGGCCGAGCTGTGTCGTGGTTCGATGAACTGTGGGAAGAAGCTGTCGACTTCAAGACCGAGTTACGGGTGCTGCTGTATCCCGACATCGGCCTTGTCAATCCTCGGACGGTGTACCTGCGCGCACTGGTGGAACTGCTCGGAGGGGAGACGGATCAACCTGACGGCCCTGCGCCTGGAGCTATTGAGCTCGCCGCGTTTCAGCGAGATGGGTTCAATCGAGCGTTGCGCATTCTCGAACGGCACCACGGTGTGATCTACGCCGACGGTGTCGGAACCGGAAAAACTGAGATCGGTCTCGCGCTGGTGGAGGAATACGCCTTGCGCCGGGGCCTCCACGCGCTCGTCGTCACTCCTGCACAGCTCGTCGAGCACTGGCGCGGTCGGCTTGCTCGGGCTCGCCTGCCAGCCGAGGTCGTCAGCTTCCACCAGCTGGCATCAGACGAGCAGCTCGCCGCCTCGGGCACTGCGAATCCACAGATGCACCTTCACAGTGACAAGGACGCCTACCGGTTGGTGGTTGTCGACGAGGGGCATGCGCTTCGGACCCCGGGGACGACTTGGTACCGCGCTATGTCACGCTTGCTCGGCGGGGTTCAGAAGGATCTCGCGCTGTTGAGTGCCACCCCCATCAACAACGGTCTGTGGGACCTGTACCACTTGGTCATGACGTTCGCCCGTCATGACCGCGCGTTCGCAGCATGGGGGATCCCGTCGCTTCGGAATCTGTTCGTTCGAGCAGGCGCCAACGAGCGAGATGCCGAAAATCTCGATCCTGACGTGTTGTTCGAGTTGGCCGATCTCGTCAGTGTGCGTCGAGACCGGCGCTTCATTGAACGGCACTACCCGGACGTCACGTTTCCCGACGGGACACCTGTCGCATTCCCCGAACCACAGCTGTCCACAGAGCGTTACGACCTCGATGCTGCATTCCCCGATCTCGTGCAGACGATTACCGAAAACCTTGCCGAGCTGACGATGGCCCGCTACCGGCCCAGCGCGTACAGGCGCGATGGCTCTGAGACTGGCCGAGAAGCGGTGCTCAGCGCACTGCTGCAATCGGCGGTGCTCAAGCGCTTCGAGTCGTGCTGGCATGCGTGCCTGTTGACCGTGCGTCGAATGCTCGCGGCGCATGATGTGTTTCTCGAAGCATGGGACAACGGACATGTCCTCAGCGGCGAGTCGCTCCGGCTGGCGACTCTGGCCGACCTCGACGAATCGGGCCTCGCCGGATGGCTCGACGAAGAGATGGACGAATTCGTATCTGAGCCGACGGAGGAGTTCTTGGAGTCGTACCGAGACGATGTCGCCGACGACCGTGACGTGCTCGAAGCGTGTGCTGAAGCACTCGACGCACTCGACGCAGCAGGAGATCCCAAGTTGGAACTGCTGAAGCGGGTACTACGCGAGGTGCCCTCGGACAAAGTCGTCGTTTTCTCGACCTTCGCAGACACGGTCCGTTATCTCGACGAGCATTTGCCGGACGTCGCCGATGGGCGCGAACGCGTGACGGTGATCGGCGCTGAGACCGACCCCGATCAGCGCACGGGGCTGCTGGCTCGCTTTTGCCCAGCGACCGTCATTCGCCCCGACTACGAGCCTCCCGACGGCGAAGTCGACTTGCTGCTCAGCAACGACGTGCTCTCGGAGGGGCAGAACCTGCAACAGGCGGCGGCGGTGGTCAGTTACGACATGCCCTGGAACCCCCAGCGTGTCGTACAGCGATACGGCCGGGTGGTTCGGCTGAAGAGCCCGCATGACACGGTGGCACTGGTGTCGATGCTCCCTGAACCCGGCGATCTTGAACTGATCCTTCGGCTCGAAGCGGCGATTCAGCGCAAGATTGTGGCGGCGCGGCCTTACGGAATGGAGATTGAGGTCACGGATGCACAAGTGGAGGAGGAAATCCGCTCCTATGCCTTGCGCTTCGAGGGCGACGACGCAACTCTGCTCGATGAAGATGACCCGACTGCTGAAGGCCAAGTGCTCAGCGGCGAGCTGCTGCGTGCCGAGCTTCAGCGAGCGGCTGCTGAAGGTGAGATTGACCGGCTGCTCAACCTCCCTTGGGGAATCGGTTCGCAGTTCGCGCAAGGCCCTGCGGTTCCATCGATAGGGCCGCCCGGTGTCTTCTTCGCTTGCCGGACGCCCGATGGACACAGGCACTGGCGTTACGTCGCCGAGGATGGGCAGATGTCCTCGGCCCCGGCGACCATCCTGCGTCGCATCGATCCGGGCTCTGCACCTGGCGTTGACGCACCGAATCTTGATCTCGAATCAGCTTGGAGTGACGCGGCTCAGTCGATCATCGACGAGCACAATGAGGGAGTCCAGACGGTGCTCGAGGGTCGGTCGCTAGGACCTATCCAACGGTGGGCGCGGGGACTGTTGGCGGACCCATCAGTTCCGCAGCCGCCGTCGGCGAACGAGGTATTCGAGGCGCTAGCTGTCGAGCGCAGCACCGCCGTGCGACGAGACCTCGGCGAAGTCAAGCAGGCGCTCGACGATGGGTCGATCGACGGAGCCACTGCGGCCGTTCGGATCTCAGAGGTTGTTGACTTCCACGGGCTCATGCCGGTGGAGTTGCCGACTGCTGCTGCGCCCATCGCTGAAGCCGACATCGGCGTCGTGTGCTGGACGGGCGTGCTTCCACCGTCGCGCTAGGCGCAACTGGAATCAGGCGCCGGACCGGCCGGTCAGGCTCGCTGTCAGTTCGAACCGGGGGCGATGATGGTGTCGACCATCGACACGTTCATGCCGCTGACCCGGTCGGGCTGGCCAGCAAAGACGGCTGCCCGCTCCGGCGAAGCTGCGAACTCCTCGTAAGCGGCTTCGTAGTCGCCGTCATGGCTCACGGCCCAAACGAGCTGGTTGTTCTCACGGTCGGCATACATGAATTCGACCTTGAAGCCGAACTTCTCCCGTACGGCGATGATGTTGGGGAACCACTCGAGCAGCGAGTCCATCTGGCCCTCGATGACGTCGTAACGCCGCAGTTGTGTCGCCATGCCGGCTCCTTTGCTTGTCATGTGTCGCCGCTATTGCTAGCGCGGTTCGCAGACGCGCACCATCAGCTGCCGTCGGGGGCCACAGCGACGACGCCGTCGGGGGTGGCCAGATGGGTCATCGGCACATCGTGGGGCTCCGCCGGCAGCAGATCGAAGACGAGTTCATAGGGGGCCACCCCGACGCGGGGGCAGTCGTCGGGAAGCCGGGCGAGCAGCTCGTCGTAGTAGCCCACGCCATGACCGAGCCGGGTGCCGCGCCGATCGAAGGCCACGCCGGGCACGAGCGCGAGCGAGATATGGCGGGGTTGAAGCTCGAACGCATCGGCTACGGGTTGCGGGAAGCCATAGCGGTGCTGCTCCATCGCGCCGATTGCCGGGTGCAGCGTCAGCGGACCGTCCGGGGGAGTACGAGTTACGGCAAAGCGCTGCCATCCGACCGCGTCGGCCAGCCCGTCCAGCGACAGCTCATCGGGCATGGCCCGGTAGAAGAGAATCAGGTCGGCGCCCAGCGCCGCGGGACGGCTGGCAGCGGAGCGTGAGCGCTTATCGAATGCCGCGATGAACGCGCGAAGCCCTTCGACAACAGTGACGGTCATCGCTGCGGTAACCGGCTGCCGACGGTCGCGAATCCACTGTCGCCAACTGAGCTTCGACGACTCCGGACCAAGTGGGCCCTTCACTGAACCGACGCTAGGTCCCTGTGGCTGGCCGAGGGCACCTCTGAGGTGTACGGCGCGTCGCGATCCGTCGCCGGATCACCGGCAACGATTGCCAGGCACCACTGCATGCGGTCGTACACTGCGCATCGTGGGGATCGGGGAGGTGACGCTCCCGCCGCTGTACGAGCGGCCACCACGGCCGCTTGCGATGGTGCGCTGGCTCGTTACCAATTTCTTCTGGTGGCAGAACGGGCTGTGGATTGCAGTCGGCGTGGTCACGTGGCTCTGGCTGACGCCGACACTCGACCACTTTGCAACCCCCGCCATCTGGGCCGTCGCGCTGGTGTACCTGCGAAACGTCGCCCTCATGGTGGTGATCGTCGGCGGCCTGCACTGGTGGCTGTACATCCGGCGCAGCCAGGGCACCGAGCACAAGTACGACGAGCGGTGGCTGTCGGTGGGGCGCCGGCCGTTCCTGTTTCGCAACCAGACCCGCGACAACATGTTCTGGTCACTCGTCAGCGCATGCTCGATCGCCGCGCTGTATGAGTCGCTGATGCTGTGGCTGTACGCCAACGACCTCATCTGGAGCGTGCCCGCTGGCGGCGGTCTCGCCGGCGTCGCGTACACCGCCGCGCTGACGGTGGCGGTGTTCCCGTTGATCTCGGTGCACTTCTACGCCAACCACCGGCTGCTGCACACCAAGCACCTGTACCGCTGGGCACATTCGCTGCATCATCACAACGTGAACATCGGCCCGTGGACAGGCGTGTCGATGCACCCGCTCGAGCATGCGTTCTATCTCTCGGCGCCGCTGATGTTTCTGCTGATCCCGGCGAATCCGTACCTCGTCACACTGACGGCCACCTACTTGCTGCTGTCGCCGGCGCCGTCGCATTCCGGGTTCGACCGATACGTCGTGGCCGGCAGTCGCACCGTGGCCGGCGGCGACCGCTTCCACACGCTCCACCACCGCTATTTCGACTGCAACTACGGCACCTCGCTGGTGCCGATGGACAAGTGGTTCGGCACCTGGCACGACGGCAGCGACGCCGCCACCGAGCAGGTAAAGGAACGCCGACGCCGCCTCGCCGCCCGTTAGGCGATGGTTTCGGGTTCTGTGGTGACGAGCAGTTCGGCCACCGATGCGGTGTTTGGCAGCCGCAGGATCGTGGCCAAGGTCTGGGCCAGATCCTCCGCTTGGATCATGATCGAGGGGTCCACACCGAACTCCGCGGTCATGTCGGTCTGCACATAGCCCGGGCACACGGCGGTGCAGCGGATCCCGTCGGGAAAGGTCAAGTGCCGCACGGAGTGGTGCAGGGCCATCGCGGCGTGCTTGCTCATGGCGTAGCCGGGGGCGAAGGTGCCGCGCACCCGCTTTCCCGACATCGAGATCACGTTCACGATGCGGCCCTCGCCGCTGCGGCGCAGGTGGTCGAGCGCGGCGCGGATCATGCGGAACGGTCCCTTCGCATTGACCTCCCACATCTCGTCCAGCGTGTCTTCGGTCAGATTTTCGAAGTCATCGGGATAGGCGACGCCCGCGTTGTTCACCAAGCAGTCGATCCGGCCGTGGGCCGCGATCGTCTCTGCGGTCCAGCGCTCGGCGGCGCCGTCATCAGTGGCGTCGTAGCAGTGCAGCGACACGGCTGAAGCGCCACCGTCGGGGCATGACGCGCCGCCGCCACAATCGCGGCCGCTCCCGAGGCTGCCGACGACGTCTGTGCGGTATCGGGCCGCTGAGGCTTCCAGCGCAGCGAGATCGCGCGCACCCAGTGACAACGCCCAGCCGTCGGCATGCAGCGCGGCGGCGATGGCCTCGCCGATACCGCGATTCGCACCGCTGATCATCGCCACGCATCCGGTGATGTCTCGCATTTCGCGCTCCTTGTCTATTGCCCACCCCAAGGTAGGGGCCTCAGGCCCCGCTGCTGTGTGTGCTGCGGCCAGGCAAAGGCGCAATCCAATCGCTCGCACCGCGCGATGGACCTACTGCAAGCGACGCGCGCGCAGTAGCGTTCTCAATCGGTCCCGCCCCTCGCCGGCGGCAGTCATGGACGGGCAGGACCGGGAGGTCGGATCGATGGTGCAGAGTTTGTCGGCGGGCGACGGGGGAGCCTCCTACCTCCCCGGTTCGCCCGAACGCGACGAACTGGCACGCCGCACCATCCGGGTGCTGCAACTCGGGGTGATCCCCGGCGGGCTGGCCATGACAGCGTCGTTCTCGGCATCCACCTTGCTGGCCGACCAGATGACTGGCAGCGAGACCAAGGCTTCGCTGGCCGCCGTGTGCCTCAGCATCGGCGGCACGCTCGCCGGCATCCCGCTGGCCGCGCTGATGGCTCGCCATGGCCGCCGCGCCGGGCTCTCCGCCGGCTATTTCATCGGCGCCATCGGCGCGACGCTCGCCTTGGCGTCGGCGTTCGTGGGCCGCTACTCGGTTCTGGTGTTGGGCATGGTGCTGATCGGCACCGGTCAGGCCGCCAACCTGGCCGCCCGCTACGCCGGCGCCGATCTGGCAACCGATGAGAACCGGGCCCGCTCGATCAGCCTCGTGCTGTGGGCCAGCACGGTCGGCTCGGTGCTAGGGCCCACGGTCGCGCTCGGCCTCAAGAGCTTCTTCGCCGACACCGAAGGGCTGAGCGGTTTCGCGCTGCCGTACGCTTTGGCGCTGGGCCTGTTCGGCCTCGGCGCCCTCAACATCTGGCGCCGCCTGCGCCCCGACCCGCTGCAAGTGGTGGCCGCAGATGCCGGCTCCACCAGCGTCAAGCTGCCGAGCCTGGCCGAGGCCGGCCGGATACTGGCCCATCCCGTGGCCTCGATCGCCCTCATCGGGATGATGCTGTCTCAAGCCGTGATGGTGGGCGTCATGACGGTGTCGCCGATTCACATGGCTCAAGGCGACCAGAACCCGCTGATCATCGGCATCATGCTGTCGCTGCACATCTCGGGCATGTTCGCGTTCTCGCCCTATGTGGGCTGGCTGGTCGACCGCATCGGCGGTCAGTTGGTCATCGTGCTCGGCGCGCTCGTGCTCACCGTGGGCGCTGTCATGGCGGCCAACACCGAAGCCCAGCACGCCACCGGTCTGCTGTGGGGGCTGTTCTTCATCGGCATCGGCTGGAGCTGTTGCGTGGTGGCCGCCAGCTCGCTGCTGACTGCATCGTTCCCCGTCGAGCGCCGCGTCAGCGTGCAAGCCACCGCCGATGTGCTGATGACAGCCCTCGGCGCGGCTGCGGGCGTCAGCTCAGGCTTGGCAGTGGAGCACCGCTCCTACGCCGATCTGGCGACCTGGGGAGCGTGGCTAGCCGTGGCGCTCGGGATCGCAGCCGTCGTGATGCTGGTGCGGAACTTCCGGGTCAGCGGGCGCCTCACCGCCTGAAGCTTCTGGTTCGGGCGCCGCCCGCGCCCAGATGGCCGAAATCTGTGCACAAATGCCGCTGCAGGGCGCGATTCTGCACAGAGAAACCTCTGGCAGGCATGTGATTGAGCCGGCTCAGAACAGGCCGTCGAGGCAGGCAGTCAGCTTGGTGTCCGCCGTCGGCGCCTGAGCAGCGAGGCGCGACAGGAACGACACCGAGACGAAGTCGTGCATGACCGCACCGGTGTCGACTTCTACCGGCATGTCGACCGCATCGCCCCACTGCATGGCCACCCGGAATGCCTCGGTGTTGTCGGGATGCGGCTCGAGGCTGACCGAAGTGATCGAACGCGGCGGCACGGTGCCCACTTCGGTGAATCGCCAGCCCTTCATGTCTGCGACTTCGCAGTTGGGAACGTTCAGATTCACGGCCCACTCTTCGGAATGCTCATCGGCGAGCAGACCCTGCAGCACCGTGCTCGCGACCTCGGCCGCCGAGTGCCATTTCTGATCGGCGATGGCGTCTTCCCAGCCTTGGCCCTCCACGCCGAACCCCTCGACGGTCTGGCTGACGGCCAGCCCCGGGATCTTGCCGTTGCGGCCTGTCAGCACCGCTCCGACGGTGCCGGAGTGATACACCGATCTGCCGACGTTCGCACCCGGGTTGATCCCCGACACCACCAGATCGATCGGTCCGAAGGCGCCGAGGCGGGCGAACATCACGCACAGCGCTGGTGCTCCCGACACGGTCCAAGCATCTTCGATTCCTTCGAAGTGCACCTTGTGCACTTGGGGATCCATCAGGTGCAGGGGTCCGATCGCTGCGCCGGCGCCGGAGTACTCGGAGTCTGGTGCGACCACCACGACGTCGCCGTGAGCGGTCATGGCGCTGGCAAGGACGTACAGGCCCTCCGAGGAGATGCCGTCGTCGTTGGTCACCAGGATCCGCACCGTGTCGAAGGTACTGCGCGCAGGTGACATGTTGATGTACCCCAGGCGATGTGCCAATGCCGCGACGCCGCTGCGGCATTGACGGCTTGGCCGGGTCGCCGGCCGCTCCGGTTGGGCCTGGCCTCAAGCGGTCTGTTTGGGCCTGCGTCTGGTGGCGTATGACGAATCGACGTGAGGTTTTCGGGTTGGCTCATGCTGCTCCTGTCGGCAGTCCGCAGCGGGGCCGGCGGCGACCTGACGTGGCAAGCTGTCGCGCTGTGACCCGCACCAGCCGAGCAACGAAGGCGCTGCGCGTCCTGCACACCTCCGATGTGCACATCGGCCACGTGCGGGGGCCGCACGGTGCGCACCGCGACGTGTGCCAGTGCCCCATTCACGCCCTCGCCAAGACAGCGGCCGCGCACCAGGCCGACGTGCTGCTGATCGCGGGTGACCTTTTCGACCACGCCCGGCTGCGGCGCCCCGACGTCGCGCACACCATGGAGCTGCTCGGCCGAGTGGATGCTTCGGTGGTCATCATCCCCGGCAACCACGACGTCCACGACGAGCGCACCTTGTGGGGCACCCACGCCGACCACGAGCACCGCCTCGAAGTCACTGGCGCCGGGGTGATCTTCCTCGACGATCCGCTCGGCGCAACCCTGCACTTCGGCGAGCACGACCTGACCCTGTGGGGCCGGGCCATGGACTCCCACGATGCCGACTACCGCCCCCTCGCGGGCGTGCCGGCACGCCCCGACGACGGCTGGTTCATCGCCGCGGGGCACGGGCACTTTCAGCGCACCGAGGACGACGCGCACCGGTCCTCGCCGATCGCCGCTGAAGAGATCGAAGCCACCGCCGCCGACTACGTGGCGCTCGGCCATTGGCACGTCACCACCGACGTGTCCGTCGGCGAGGTCATCGCCTGGTACCCCGGCGCCCCCATGGGCACACCGTCGAACGGAACGGCGTGCCTGGTCACCTTCCACCAGCACGCCGACGGCAGCACCGGAACCGTCGCCGTCGACCACGTGGCCGTCACCCCGCCTCCCGCCGGTTGCGGCTAGCGACATCGAGTCGGCGCCTGGGTCCCAGCCGGCCGGCGTCAGCGCGTCAGACGCCGCCCGCCGCCCGCTCGATGCGTCGTTGCAGCGACTCGCATTCGCTCATGTGGGCCATCGCTTCAGACTTGGCGCTTCCGTAGTCCTCGGCCACCTGTCGCGCGATCTCCGGGTCTTCGTAGGTAGCCGGCTCGCCGAGGAGCGCCTGCAACTCGGCGACACGGTGTTCGGCGGCTTCCCAGGCTCGCTCTGCGGCGGCCAGCTCCCGGCGAAGATCCGCCGTCGCATCGTGGGCGGCTTGCCGCTTGCTGGCGCCCTGCCGTCGTCGCTCTGCTGCGGCTGCGCGCGATGTATGTGCGCCTGCGCTCCGGCCGCCGGCTTCGCTCACGCTGCCCGAGTCGCCGCCGCCCGCACTGCCGGTTCGCCGGCTGCCGACCTTCCCCGCGGTGCTGCCCCCAGCAGTCCGGCGGGTGCTGAGCCCCGGGGGTCGCAGCAGATCTTCGTCGACGCCGGGGTGGAGGGTGGCAGTGCCGTCGCGCACCACGATCAGCGAGTCGGCCACGCTGCGGATGAGGTGGCGATCGTGGGTCACCAGCAGCACCGTGCCCGGGTACACCGACAGCGCGTCCTCCAGCAGGTCGCAGCTCGGCAGGTCGAGATGGTTGGTGGGCTCGTCGAGCACCAGCAGGTTGACCGGGTTGGCCATGGTCATCCCCAGCGCCAGCCGCGTCCGCTCGCCGCCCGAAAGGTCGGCCACCTTGCGGTCGGCCGCATCGCCTGCAAAGCCGAACCCGCCCAGCATGGTGCGCACGTTGCGGCCCGGTTGATCGCCCACCGACGCCGTGAATTCCTCCACCACCGTGCGGCGAGGGTCCATGACCTCGGCGAGGTGCTGTTCGAAGGTGGCCATGTCGACGTTGCGGCCCCGGTGCAGCTCGCCGCCGAGCACGCCCAGCTCGCCTCGCAGCACCCGCAGCAGCGTGGTCTTGCCGGCGCCGTTGGGCCCCACCACACCCACCTTGGTGCCGCGTTCGATGACCAGGTCGACGCCCTCGAGCACCGGCGCGTCGCCGTCGGCGTAGCCCAGGGAAGCATCGACCAGCTCGGTGACCACTCGTGACGACCGCCGGGGCGTGCCGAAGCCGAAGCGTGCTGCCAGCTCCTTGCGGGTGGGCACCTCGACGGGCTCGATCTTCTCCAACGCCTTGATCCGGCTCTGCACCTGGCGGGCCTTGGTGGCCTTGTAGCGGAAGCGCTCGATGAACCGCTCGGTGTGCGCCCGCCGCCGAGCTTGTTGTGCCGCAGCCGCCTCAGCGGCAGCGAGCCGCTCCTCGCGGGCCACGACAAACTCGGCAAAGCCGCCGACGTGCTCGTAGGCGCTCGTGCCGTCCATCTCGATGACCCGGTTGGCGACTGCGTCGATGAAGTCGCGGTCGTGGCTGACGAACAGCAGCCCGCCCTCCCACGAGGCGAGCTGATCCTCCAGCCAGGCCACCGAGTCGACATCGAGATGGTTCGTGGGCTCGTCGGCCAGCAGCACATCGGGCTTCGACAGCAAGAGCTGTGCCAATGCAACCCGCATCCGCCAGCCACCCGAGAGCTGCGCCACCGGCCGCTGCGCGTCGTCGGGGGCGAAGCCCAGACCGGCGAGCACCCGGTGAGCCTCCGCTTCGAAGCCATAGCCGCCGATCTGGCGGAATCGGGCCTCCAGCTCGCCGTAACGCGCCAGCACCCCGTCGTGATCTGTGGCATCCACGTCGGCCAGCCGTGCCTCCAGCGAGCGCAGCTCGGCCGTCATGGCCGTGACGTCGCTCGCACCAGCCAGCGTGGCCTTGAGCACGGTTCCCTCGGTGATCTCGTCGAGCTCCTGGGGCAGGTAGCCGAGCGTCAGCCCGTTCTGGCGGTGGACTTCGCCCTCATCGGGCTCGTTGAGGCCGGCCAGTATCTCCAGCAGGGTCGTCTTGCCGATGCCGTTGCCGCCCACCAGCGCGACCCGCCGGCCCGCGGAGAGCTGCACGCTGACGTCGGCGAACAGCCGCCGCGGCGGATACGACTTGGCAAGCGAGGATCCCCACAGCACGTCACCGAGTCTGCCGTCCGAGGTCGTCCAGCGGCGCATCTCGACGAGGATCCACGAGGCCCAAGCAGCGCGAGAGATCATTCAGCGCTTGTCGGAGCGGCCGTGCGAACGGTGTTCGCGCGGCTTGGCATGAGGAATGTAGATTGGCACCATGTTCGCTCGTCACATGACCCAGTCCTTCAGGTCAACTGCAGCGTGTGACGGTTCGCGGCCTGCTGACGCCGCACACAGCCGGCGCAGGCTTCCCTTCTCAGGGGGGCAAGCGGCTCGTCATGGAGGCAGTGGGCGCGGCGTTGGCGGTGCTGCTTGTCGTCAGTCCCGCTGCGGTGGTCGGTGCCGCTGATGACCTAGCAGGGTGCTGAAAAAGTGGGTGTTTGGTGCTCGCGTTGGGCGGCTGGGCACGGGACACTGTCGGTATGCGTGGAACTGTTGATGCCCAGATGGCGATGCTGTCGACTTTGTCGGCTGAGGATTTGATCGGCGAGTCCCATCCGATACGGCGGATCAGGGCGACGGTGGAGGCGGTGCTCGAAGGGCTCGACGGCGAGCTGGGGGCGATGTACGCGTCGGGGGGCCGTCCCAGCGTGCCGCCCGAGATGCTGCTCAAGGCGTCGGTGCTGATGGCGTTGTACTCGATCCGTTCGGAGCGGTTGTTCTGCCTCCGCGCTGCGCCGCAGCCGCTTGTTGTAGCCGACGCGCTTGGGCAGGTACGGGAACCACGGCGTCAGATGCTCATGGGCGAAACGCATGAACTGCGACTCGTTGTCATAGCCCAGCAGCGCCGAGATCACCGCCAAGGTGACCAGCTCCGTATCCGACAGCTTCGGCGCGAACCCCACCCCGGGGCCGCCGCGGAGCCCATCCCGGGTTCTGCGCCAACAGGTCGTCGATCCTCACATACAGTGCAGTCGCGAGGGTGTCCAAGTCCGGGCCCATGCTGAGAACCTCCAAGATCGAAGCGTGATTTCACACCCCGAGCTTGGACACCCTCACCCCGCAAATGGTGGACCCCACCCCTTGGAACTAACCATCTAGACCAACCGGATGACGGTGGGTCACGGGTATTCGAGGTCATCGGTCACGAAGAGACCGATGACCCGTCCACGCCGAACGTCAGGGACGTCCCGAATCTCAGGGATTACGCGAATGTCAGAGACGTCTCGGGGAACGGCGGCGGCGTGCAGGGCCAACAGGCCAGCACCACCCTGGTCAGCAACACCGGGCAAAATCATGACGGTTCGCTCGGGCTCATTGTTGAGGTCGCCCAGGCGTTCACCACCGGCCCTAATTCCCCACGGGCTTTGCGCACTGGGACCCCATCTCCAAGTCCTGCAAGTTCCACCCAAACGGACCCGCGGTCTAGAGACCTCGCCGCTCGCCACCTCAACAGCACGCCACCGAGTCTGCCGCCGCGCAGCCAGCGGGACGCGCTCGGTGTGGTTCGGCGGGGAAGCGGCGATAGGCGAAGTGGGCGGCGACGTCGGCTAATACCGCCACGCCAAACTCGTGTGCCAGGGCGCGGGCGCGAACGTCTCGTAGGAATGGGTGTGGCGCGAGACGGTCAGATGAGATTGATAGAGATTATTCGGATTCGAAGTAAACCCCATAAATCACAGTAATCTCTGTCAATACTCTTGTCGTGGTGAGCATTGCATCGCCGTTCCGCCACGGAGGAAGCACCGGGGAGGCCGAAGAACAATGGATCGCCTAGAGAACCCATATCGCCCGGGTGCCGGCACGGCCCCCGCAGCACTCGTCGGCCGCGACGCGCTGATCGACGAGTTTGGTGTCACCCTGCGGCGGGCTGTCGGCGGGCAGCCGGGCAAGAGCTGCATGCCGCTCGGGCTGCGCGGCGTCGGGAAGACGGTGCTGCTCAATCGCTTCTCGCAGATCGCCTCGAACGAAGGTGTACGCACGGCCTTCATCGAAGCGACCGACTCAGGCAGCTTCGCCAGTCAGCTTGCAGTACGGCTTCGTCGGGTGCTGCTCGAGCTCGCGACATCACCGGTCAAGCGAGCTGTCACACGCGCGCTCGGCGCACTGCGGGCATTCTCGCTCCAGCTGCCGGACGGCACGAGCATCTCTGTCGGCGTCGAAGCGACGCAAGGTCTCGCAGACTCGGGTCTCCTCGACGAAGACCTCGCCGACTTGCTCGTGGCCACCGGGGAGGCGGCTGCCGATTGTGGGACAGGTCTCGTGCTCGCGATCGACGAGGCGCAGTACCTCACGGAACAGGAGATGGGTGCTGTCATCGGTGCCATTCACCGGACGTCGCAGCTCGACCTCCCGGTGGTGGCCGTGGCGACCGGCCTGCCTCAGCTGCGAGGTCTCGCGGGACGGGCACGCACCTACACCGAGCGGCTCTTCACGTTCCCCGAGATAGACGTGCTCAACCGCGCCGATGCCCGCGCAGCGCTGACGATTCCGGCGGCTGACCGCAGCGTCGCGTTCACTCCCGAGGCGATTGAGGCAATTGTGGATTCGTCACGCGGGTACCCGTACTTCGTCCAAGAGTGGGGGTTTCATGCGTGGAATGCGGCACCGGCGAGCCCGATCACACTTGATGACGTGCGAGCGACGAATCCGATGGTGATCGAGACGCTCGACCGGGATTTCTTCCGCGTGCGCTTCGACCGTTTGACGCCGAAGGAACGGCAGTATCTCCGTGCCATGGCGGATCTCGGTCCCGGACCGCACCGCTCGGGCGACATCGCCGCTGCGCTGAAGGTCCAGGTCACCTCGGTGGCACCCCGCAGATCCGGATTGATCGCCAAGGGCATGCTCTACAGCCCGGCACACGGCGACACTGCCTTCACCGTCCCCCTGTTCGACGAGTTCCTCAAGCGGGCGATGCGCTAGGCGAAGTGAGGGGCGACGTCGGCCATGAAGGCCCGCAGCGCGTCGAGACGGCCTTCGATGCCGCCGCGCGCCACCGGGTCGACCACGAAGTGCGTCACCCCGGCGTCTGCTACCTGCCCCACGCTGTCGATCATCTGCTCAGTGCTGCCGGCTATCGACACCGCCGGCTTCATCGCCGATGCCGGGTCGAGGTAGTACCGCAGCGACAGGGTGATCTCGCTGCGGTCGCGGCCTGCGGCATCGCACGCCTCGCCGACCTGGCTCCAGCCTGACGCAACCTCGTCGAGCGTCTCGAACGCGGCATGGAAGCCGTGCCCGTGCTGTGCCACTCGCCGGTAGGCAGCAGCGGTGTTGCCGCCCACCCACACCGGCACTGGGTCTTGCACCGGCTTGGGTTCGAAGCCGACGGCGGGGAAGGAATAGAAGTCGCCGTCGAAGCTCGGATTGTCCTCGGTGAACAGCGTGCGGAACACCTCGAGCTGCTCATCGGAGCGCTTGCCCCGGCGGTCCCACGGCATGCCGAGCACCTCGGCTTCCTCGCGCATCCAGCCCACGCCCACACCCAGGATCAGCCGACCGTTCGACAGCACGTCGATGGTCGCCAATCGCTTCGCTGTCTCGACGGGCGGCCGGTAGGGCAGGATCAGCACGCTGAAGCCCAGCCGCAGGTTCTCGGTGACCGCTGCCACGAACAGCAGCGTGCCGATCGGGTCGAGCCAGCCCGTCTTGGGCGGCGCCGGGAACGAGCCGTCGTCGGAGTACGGATACTTCGACACCAGCTCGGCCGGCCAGCAGACATGGTCTGACGCCCAGCCCGAATCGAATCCGAGCTGGTCGACTTCCGAGGCGAACGACATGAGCCCGTCCCGGCTTCCGACACGGCCCAAGTGCGGCAGTGTGACTCCCCATTCCATGAGCCGACACGCTATGCCGGACTGCCCTGGCTGTGTCGAATCTGGCTCGCACAACGATTGTCACGCAATCGTCGCACCCCGGCCGGAAACGCTTCGCGCAGCGCGATTACTCGCGCGCACCGCCGCCGCGGTCATCGGGGGACAGTCGGGGCCACGGCTGCTCGCTGTCAACTTGGGATGCCGCGGTGTCTGCTGTCTCGGCCGGCTGCCGCTGATCCTTTCTGACTGAGTGACGCAGCGGCCGTCGCCGCCGGGATCAATCTCGGCCGCGGCGGCCGCTTGTCGCGTTCTAGGGGTCGATGAGGACGCCGGGGTTGAGGATGCCGTTGGGGTCGAGCCGCTTCTTGGCGGCTCGGATGGCTTCGGCGAACAGCTCGGGGCGCTGGCGGTCGTAGGCGTTGGGGCGGTGCATCCGGCCCACGGCGTGGTGGTGGGTGGCGGTGCCGCCTGCCGATTCGAGCGCTTCGTTGGCTGCGTCCTTGACGGCTTGCCACTGCTCGAGCTCGCCGCCTGGGGTGCCCATGCCCGACCACGTGTAGTACGGCGCCGGGCCGTCGGTGTACACGTGGGTGAACCGGCATGACAGTGAGTGGTGCTCGCCGAAGACCTCGGCCAGCACCGCGCCGACCTTCTCGCGCACCACGGCATCGAATTCGGGCCACTGGTCCCAGGTGATCGCGGTCTCGAAGGTGTCGTTGATGAGGCCCAGCGACGTCTCCACGCCGTTGCCGACGCCGATGAACGCGCTGCGCCAAGCGCCGACGGCACCGCCGCGCCCGGTCGGGGTGCCCGTTCCGTCGTCGATCTGGATCTCGTCGTCGGGCACGTGGCCGTTGCAGCCTCGGGCGATCTCGACGGCTTGGGCGATGTTGTGGCGCTGTGTCAGCTCGGCCGATTCGAACGACACGATCACCAGCGCATGCTCGCCGTCCATGCCCGCTGCCCGTCCGGCTTCGGCCGGGTCCAGGATCCGCAGGTTGGCCGGCCACATCTTCGCCTGGACGAGGTGCCGCACGGCGTCGTAGCCGGCTTTCCACGACGGGAAGGTGATGCCGGCGGTGGCGCGGAACGTGGGCCGCTTTTGGATGCGCATCCACGCTTCGGTGATGATCCCGTAGATGCCTTCCGAGCCGATCACCATGCGGTCGGGGCTGGGTCCGGCCCCCGAGCCGGGCAGCCGGCGCGACTCCCACCAGCCCGACGGCGTGATCATCCGAGTCGACTCGACGAACTCGTCGATGTGGGTGTGGTTGGTGGCGTAGTGGCCGCCCGAGCGTGTAGCGATCCAGCCGCCCAGCGTCGAGAAGCGGAACGACTGCGGGAAGTGGCGCAGCGTGTGCCCGCTGGGCCGAAGCTGGTCTTCGAGGTGGGGGCCGAACACGCCGGCCTGGATGCGGGCAGCGCGTGACACGTCGTCGATCTCGAGCACTTGGTCGAGCCGGTCCAGCGAGATCACGACAGTGGGTCCGCGGTCTTCGGGCGGCGTGAGGCCCCACACGACCGACGATCCGCCTCCGTAGGGCACGGCGATGTAGCCGTTGGCGTCGCACCAGTCGAGCGTGGCCTCCACCTCGGTCTCGTCGCGAGGGTGCGCCACGACGTCGGGAGGGTTGGGGAAGTCGAGGTTGAACGCCCGGACGCGCTCGGTGAAGTGGGCGCCGTAGGCGTAGCGAGCCCGGTCGTAGGTGCTCACCGAGCACCAGCCGGCGACCGAGTCGGGAATGGAGATGCGCGGGGGGCGCAGGTCGGCGTCACCCACCGATGGGACCGGCTTGGCGGTGATCTCGGTGCCGTACTGGGCCGAGAGCTTCTTGGCCAGTTCGGCCCGCTGGGCGTCGGTCGGTTCCTCGGATTCCAGGCACCACGCCCAGAACGACTTGCGGTCTGCCATTGCTCATGCCTCCACGTGCGTGACGGTCAACCTAGATGGTTAGCTCCACTTGGCAAAGAGCCCCTCGCGAACCCTGCATCGAAGGGCATGCGTCCGATGTGCCAGCGCGTCGGGTACGTTGGCGACCGTGAGCGAGACCGATTCGATGCGCGACTGGCTCGGCGAGATGTTTGCTCAGATCGGCGAACGATTTGATGCCGTGGATAAACGTTTTGATGCCGTGGATAAACGTTTTGATGCCGTGGACGAACGTTTTGCCCATGTCGATGAGCGCTTCGACCGCTTGGAGGTCAGGATCGGTGAGGTCGCCGCAGTGAACGGCACCTTGATCGACGAAGTAGCCCGCATCAATCAGCGCCTCGGCTGAGTCGGCCTCGCGTCAAGAATTCCTGCACCTGGTCCGAGGCGCTTCAGTCGTCGGCGAGCAGTGCCCTGCTGATGACCAGTTTCTGGATCTCGCTGGTGCCCTCGCCGATGATCATCAACGGGGCGTCGCGGTAGTAGCGCTCCACCGGGTACTCGGTGGAGAAGCCGTTGCCGCCGTGGATGCGCATGGCGTCGAGCGACAGCTCTGCCGCTGTCTCGGAGGCGAACAGCTTGGCCATGCCCGCGGCCAGGTCGACTCGCTCACCGGCATCGGCCTTGCGAGCGGCGTCGTAGGTCATCAAGCGCGCAGCGTGCAGCTTGGTGGCCATCTCGGCGATCTTGAAGGCGATTGCCTGGTGCTTGGCGATGGGCTTGCCGAATGCCTCGCGCTGCTTCGCATATGCCACCGCCGCGTCGTAGGCGGCTTGGGCCACGCCGACGCCCCGGGCGGCCACGTTGATGCGACCGAGTTCCAACGCTGCCAGTGCCCAGCGCAGGCCGTTGCCGATGCCCCCGGGTCCGTCGAGCCCGTCCCCATCGAGACCGTCGCCGCCGAGCACCCGGTCGGCGGGAACCCGGTGATCCACATACGACATCTCGACGGTCTCGAGCCCGCGGTAGCCGATCTTGTCGATCTTGCGGCTGACCGTGATGCCGCCGGAGTGCGTGCCCGGCGTCTTTTCCACCAGGAAGCAGGTGATGCCCGAGCTTCCTGACGGGTCGCCCTCAGGCACCCGTGCCAGCAGCGCCACGATGCCCGCACGCTCGCCGTTGGTCACCCACATCTTCGTGCCGTTGATGACGAATTCGTCGCCGTCGCGTACCGCACGGCACCGCAGCGCGCCGGCATCAGAACCGCTGTCAGGCTCCGACAGCGAGAAGCAGCCCCGCAGCTTGCCGGTCGCCATCGGGGGGAGGGATCGATCTTGTTGGGCCTGGGTGCCGAAGCGCTCGATGAGCTTGGCGCAGATGAGATGGCTGTTGACGATGCCCGCCAGCGACATCCATCCCCGCGAGAGCTCCTCGATCACCCGGGCGTAGGTCACATGGTCGAGATCGAGCCCGCCGTGCGATTCGGGGATCGTCGCGCCGAACAGACCGAAGTCCTCCATCTGAGTGGCCATCTCGGTCGGATACTCGTCGGCCAATTCCAGCGCTGACGATCCGGGCACAACGACCTCGTCCACCCAGCGCCGCAGCGTGTCGATCATCTCGTCGGCGACCTCGTTGGCCTCGCCGACGAATCCGCCATCGGACGTAGCTCCCGCATTCGCGGGTGGAACGTCACTCACAGCTGGGCCTCACGATGTTGTGGCCTTGCTATTACCATGCAACCGACCTCGAAGCAGACGGAGTTAGATGATGAAGATATCCATGGCAATCGGCGCCGGTGCGAGCTTGGACCCCAAGCGGCTCAGCCAGCATGTTGCGGACCTCGAAGCGGCCGGCGTCGACATGGTGTGGGGCGGCGAGGTCTACGGCTTCGACCTGGTCTCGACCTTGGCATTCGTGGCCGGCAAGACCGAGCGCATGGAGATCATGACGGGCATCCTGCCGATCTACTCCCGCAGCCCAACGATCTTGGCCCAGACCGGCATGACCATCGACACGCTGTCGGAGGGCCGCTTCATCTTGGGCCTGGGCACCTCGGGACCGCAGGTGATCGAGGGCTGGCACGGCGTGCCGTTCTCGAAGCCGCTCGGCCGCACCCGCGACGTCATCGAGATCTGCCGCAAGGTGTGGTCGGGCGACCGGGTCGTCCACGACGGCAGTGCCATCAGCCTTCCCTACGACGGCGGAACTGGCCTGGGCAAGCCGCTCAAGCGGATGGGCAGGCCGTATCGCACCGACATCCCGATTGCGGTCGCCTCGATCGGGCCGCGCAATGTCGAGCTGACCGCCGAGCTGGCCAACGTGTGGCAGCCGATCCACTTCCTGCCCGAGAAGTTCAACGACGTGTGGGGTGAATCGCTGGCAGCAGGCCGTGCCCGGCGCGCCGACGACTTGGGCGATCTGCAAATCGTGGCCGGCGGCACCGTTGTGCTGGGATCGGGCCAGATGGTCGATGCGGTCCGCAAGGGCGTGCGCGACAACGTGGGCTTCTACGTCGGCGGCATGGGTGCCCGCGACAAGAACTTCTACAACGATCTGTTCAAGCGGTACGGCTACGTGGACGAGGCGGAGAAGATCCAGGACCTGTTTCTGACCGGCAAGCGCGATGAGGCCTTCGCAGCGGTGCCCGACGACTACGTCGACCGTGCCAGCCTCACCGGCGATCCTGAGCGGGTGCGCGAGCGCGTCGAGGTGTACCGCTCGGTCGGCGTGGACTACTTGGACATCACCGTCCCGGCCGAGACCGAGAACCCCCTCGAGGTCATCTCCCAGATCAAGGCCTGGGCTGAGTAGCCGCACGGCGCAGATCCAGGCGGGCAGCCAAGCAAAACGGAGAGTCAGGTCAGTGACAACTGGCAGCGATCAGACCGGTTCGGCGCGCCTGAGCGCACGGGAACGGTTCCTGGATGGAGCCGAGACTCTGGGATTGGCACCGGAGATCCTGCGCTTTCCCGAGGGCACCCGTACCGCCAAGCAGGCAGCGGCAGCGGTCGGCTGTGAGCTCGGCCAGATCGTGAAGTCGCTCGTGTTCCTGTGCGACGGCGAGCCTGTGCTCGCTCTGACCTCGGGGGCCAACCGGGTGGATACCGACCGGCTCGGCGCCCTGTTCGATGGCACGATCAGTCGCGCTGACGCCGACGGCGTTCGGCAAGCCACGGGTTACGCGATCGGCGGCACGCCCCCGTTCGGCCATGTACGGCCGTTGCGGGCCGTGGTGGACCGGGCGCTGTTGACCTATGAGTCCGTGTGGGCAGCGGCGGGCACCCCCGACACGGTGTTCGAGCTCACCCCGGAGCAGCTGGTGCGAGCCAGCGGCGCCGAGGTCGGCGACTTCGGCGCTGGCTGAATACTCGGTGAGAATCTGGGACCATTCGGCGAAGGCGACCCTGTAACACGGGCTGCGATCACTAGGTTTGGGTCATGGCAGACGAGCCCGTTCGACGCCCTGGCGATACTGACGACGACCCCGACGTTGCGAGTGATGCTTCTGCGGAGGAATCAGACGACACCGCCGACTCGACGGCGGAAGACTCGGACACTCCGGCAGAGCCGCCCACCGACGAATCCCCGCCCGACGCAGCGACGTTTGACGGTTCTCAGGCGCCAACTGACTCCGAAGCAGGCCAGGGCGATGAGGGCGAGGCGCTGCCCTCGGAACAAACGGCCGCAGATGACGCGCGTCGAGGGGAGGGTCGCATCGCGCGGTTGGCGTCCCGTTGGCCGCTGCGAGGCCGCTTCTGGCGCTTCATTGCGGGTGTGTCGGCGCTGTCGGTCACAGCACTGCTCGTGCTGTCCGTGGTTGCTGTGGCCATCGAGGTCTTCGACGACGACCACTTCGACGAAGGCTGGTTCGCGTACTCGACCGGCCCCGGCCCGGACGGCATCGACCTCATCGTCGAGGCGCATCACAACGGCTACGGCGATCCGTATGACGGCTACGGCGGCCGCTCCGACTCTTTCGGCAGCGACCGTTACCGGGGCGGCGACCGCAGTGAGAAGCTCGACATCGGCGGAATGGCCGGATGCGACGGCGATCGGCGAGCCTGTCGAGACGTGCGTGAGCGTGACGCTGATCACATGCGGCGTTGTGGCTCAGGCGCTGGGCGATCTCACCGCGGCAGCGGCGATGCCGACGTCAAGAACCGCGCGGGGGCTTGGGGCCGCTGCAGCGACGGCAGCCCACACGGCAGCTGGAACCACGACGGCTACGGGCGCGGGTCAATGCGCTTCGGAAGTTCGGCGGCGCCGTTCGGGTTCGACCGGCCGTTCTCGGATCGTGAAGGTGGCGCATTCCGCGGTGAGATCTCCCCGTTCGGCCTGTTCGGCGCCGGCTCAGCGCCGCTCGGTGGCCCGCTTTCCGATTTGCCGGGCCCGCTGGGCCTGATAGGGGGCCTCGGCGAAGCCGAAGTGTCGGAGCTGATCGAGTCGTGCGAGCAGTTTCTGACCCGACTCGGCGCTGGGGACGGCGGCATCAGCGATGAAGCCCTGCCGCCGCTGGGTGTGGGAGAGCTCCTGCTCGCGGTGGTGTGCCCGGCGGTTGCGTCGTCTGACAGCCAAGGGTTCGGCGCCCTCGATGACGGCGAGGGGAGCGTGGCCGACGAGGGCGACGACGACCGGGGCAGTGACCGCGATGGCCAAGACGACGATGACAGCGCCACAGTCGATTCCGATGACGGGTGAGACTGCGGCCTGAGCGATCACGCCGAGGGTCGGGTTGGCGACAGGTGCGTTCGCTCCAACCAGCTGATGTCTCCGGTCGTGAACGGGGGCGATGCGGGAATCCCCGGCAAATCAGCCGAGTCCGTGGCCCCTCAGGCCCCCGTGCCGACCGATGCGCCAGCCGCCCGGTCCGGGTCGCCGCTCGTTGCCGTTTCGGGCACCCGTTCGGGCAACTCGCCTTCGACGCGCAGGTTGGGGATGATGCGGTCGAGCCAGGCGGGCAGCCACCAGTTGCGAGCGCCGAGCAGCTCCATCGTGGAGGGCACGATCAGCATGCGCACCACGGTCGCATCGAAGGCAATGGCGGCGGCCAGCCCGAAGCCGAACAGCTTGATGACCCGGTTGTCCTCGAGCACGAAGCTGCCGAACACCACCACCATGATGGCGGCTGCGGCGGTGATGACCCGGGCGGTCGCGGCCAGCCCGTCGGCGACCGAGTTCACCGGGTCGCCGGTGCGCTCGTATTCCTCCTTCATGCGTGAGAGCAGGAAAACCTCGTAGTCCATCGACAGCCCGAAGAGGATCGCGAACAGCATCATCGGGATGAACGGCTCGATGGGCGCCCCGTCGATGCCGAACAGGCTGCCCAGCCACCCCCACTGGAAGATCGCGACCACCGTGCCGTAGGCGGCGCCGATCGACAGCATGTTCATCACGACGGCCTTGAGCGGCACCACCAGCGACCGGAACACCGCCATCAGCAGCAGGAACGATGCCCCGAGCACGGCGGCGAAGAAGATCAGCATCCGCTGCGCCAGGTAATCGCTGAAGTCGATCCCGAACGCCACGCCTCCGCCGACGTGCGCCGAGACCCCAGTCCCAGCCAGCGAAGCGGGGAGCACCTCGCTGCGCAGGCGCTCGACCAGTTCTTCGGTGGCGACATCCTGCGGGCCGGTGGCCGGCTGCAACCGGATCAGCGCCGCGCCTCCGTCTGGGCTCGGCACCGGCGGCGACACCATGGCCACGCCCTGCGCACTGCGCACGGCGTCGGCGAGCGTCGCCAGCGAAGCCATGTCACTCGGCTGAGGCGTCTTGGCGACGATCAGCAAGGGGCCGTTGGCGCCTGGGCCGAAGCCCTCTGCGAGCAGGTCGTAGGCCTGCCGCGTGGAGCTCTCGGCGGGGAAGTTGCCCTCGTCGGAAAACCCGAGGCGTAGGCTCAGCACCGGCGCTGCCAGCACCAACAGCAGCGCGACGCCTCCGAGCGCACCGGCCCAAGGCCGTGCCTGCACGACGCGGCTCAGCCGGTACCACGCGGTCTCGCGCAGCGCCTTGGGCGGTCGCTGCTGGATGATGCGGCGCAGCGGGTTGCGGCTCTTGGCGAGCGAGCCGGCGATGATCAACGCCACCGCCGCGGGGATGCCGGCCAGCAGCGGCGTGATTCCCAGGCCGAATCCCAAAAGCGCGAGTGCGACCAGTGCTGACGCTGCGATGCCGCGGACCCTGATGGTGCCTAAGCGCCCGCCGACGAGCCCCAGCACTGCGGGAAGCAGCGTGATCGATCCCGCCATGACGATGGCAACGGTCACTGCGGCAGAGATGCCCAAGCCGGAGACGAACGGCAGGCCCACCAGCAGCAGGCCCAGCAGCGACAGCACCACCGTGGCACCCGCGAATACCACCGAGCGCCCGGCCGAATCGAGCGCCGCTCCCACGGCGTCGCGGAGGTCGAGACCGTGACGTGTCCACTCGCGGAAGCGGTTGATGATGAACAGCGCATAGTCGATGCCCACGCCGATACCGATCATCACGCCGATCGTCGACGCGAAATCGGGAACGGTCGCGATGTTGCTGATGATGACGATCCCCATGGCGCCGATGCCGACCCCGATCAGGGCGGTGCCTACCGTCACGCCCATCGCCACGACCGAGCCGACCGCTGCGATGAGCACGAAGATCGCAAAGGCAAGGCCGATGGCTTCGGTCTCGGGCGGCTCCTGCTCGGAGAGCCATGCGCCTCCGATGTGCACGTTCACGCCGGGGAGATCCCGCAACCCGCTGGCATCGATGAGATGGTCGATGTCGGCGCTCAGCCCGACGGACTCGTCGACGTTGAAGCCGGGCGCGGTCTCGACATCGGCATATGCGATGCGTCCGGCTGCCGGTCCGCTCTGAGCTATGCGATGCGCCCCGCCGGGCTCGAACGGAGACCCGACCGAGACCTCGGCGATGGCGTCCACCTCGGCGAGCAGTGCGGTCATAGCGGCACGGATTTCGGGATCGGTGACGCCGTCGGCCGTGCCGGTGGCATCGAGGACAATGGTGCCGCTGACACGCGAGCCCACACTGCCGAAGTGCTCGCCGAGAATGTCGGCGGCCCGGCCGCTCTCGGAGTCGGGGGTGGAGAGCTCCGCGCCGAACGACGGACCCAGCGCGCCGGCGAGAATGCCCGCCGCGACGGCGGTCGCCAGCCAAGCCGACAGAACCCGCCACGGTTGGCTGAAGCACCACTTGCCGAGCGCTTTGTACATGAGTCATGTCCTTGGGTTGGGGGAGCGCTGCGCGTATGGAGCGGCGCTGCCGAGGCAGCACGCGGCCCGATGGCCGATTCGGCGATGGGCCGGCGCGGACACTGACCGGCACTGCTGGCCGAGAGTCCAGACCTAGCGCTCAGAGGGTGTCAGGCAGCGCAAGCTAGCGGCGCGTGCAGCCCAATCCGTTCGTGGGGTGAACCGGCTTGCCGGTCACCGCTGTCTCGGGCTCGATCACCACCGTGCGCCCGGTGATCGATTCGAGCAGCTGGCTGCGGCTTTGGGCAGTGAACAGCTCCACGGAAGTGTCGACGTCGGGCGACACCCGCGCGACTAGGCGCAGTTCTCCGTCGGGCTCACTTCCGCCGGGCCCAGCGGAGTCGTCCATGTCGGCCACACGGATGCGTGTCACGACCTGGCGGTCGGAACGGTCCAGGCCGATCGCCACGCGCAGCGTCGCCGCCATCCAGCGCACCCTGTTCTGGTCCGAGGGGCTGAGCGAGGCGAATTCGGGGTGCTTGGACTTGGGGGCGCTCTTTCGGTGGTATCGGGCGACTTGGGCGATGATCTCGATCTCGCGTTCGGTGAAGCCGGTCAAGTGCTCGCTGTTGCGGATGATGTAGTAGCTGTGGCGGTGGTGGGCGCTGTGCGAGACGAACACCCCCACGTTGTGCAGCAGAGCGGCGGCCTCGAGCAGCTCCCGATCCTCTTCGCCGAGTCCGTGCAGCGGGCTCAGGCCGTCGAACAACTCGAGCGCCAGGTCGCCGATGTGCTCGGCGTGGCCAACGTCCTCGTGGTAGCTGTTCGCTACATGCATGACGCCTGAGCGCCTCAGGTCTTCGAGGCGGTGGAACGGGTCCAGCCCTGGTGCTGCTGCGCGCCGAATCTGCTCGAACAGGATTCCCTCGCGCAGGGCGTAGTCGGACACGTCCATGCGTTTGATGCCGAGCAGCCTGAACGCCTCGCACAGCAGCAGCGCGCCGCCCACGATGATGTCGGCGCGGCGTTCCTCCAACCCTTCGAGCGTGAGCCGGGCCTCCGGTGTCGTCGCGCCCGCCAGATCAGCGGTCAGCGAGCGCAGCTCCTTCGCCGTGAACGACAGCCGGCCGGTGCGGCTGTCGCGGTCGCCGCGCCGCATCGCGCACATGCGCGCGAGGGCGGTGATGGTTCCCGACGAGCCCACGGCCGTCTCGAAGCCGAGCTCGTCGATCTCCGCCGGCAGGCGACCGAGGAATGACTCGATGTAGATGCGGCAGTCGCGAACGGCGCGTTTGCCTGTCCGGCCCTCGGGGAAGAAGCGATCGGTGAGCCGGATCGCGCCGAGCTTGAGGCTGCGCAGCAGCAATGGTTCGGCACCGTCGCCGACGACGAACTCCGTGGATCCGCCGCCGATGTCGATGACCAGGTGCCGCTTGTCGAGCAGCGGGACCGCAGCGAGCACTCCGAGGTGGATGAGGCGGGCTTCCTCCACTCCGGAGACCACCTCAACGTCGACTCCTGCCTCGGCGAGGGCTCTCGACACGAACTCGCCCCGGTTGTCGGCTTCGCGTACGGCGCTGGTGGCGACGGCCGTGACGGCGGACGCGCCTGCATGGTCGGCGATGCGTCGCATCCGGCCGAGTACCGAGATGCCGCGGTCCATGGCGTCGGAGGCAAGGCGTTTCATGTCTTCGCCGCCTGAGCCCAGCCGGACCGGCTCGCGTTCACGCGTCAGGACCTCGAAGTGCCCATCGGCGCCGACCGACGCGACGACGAGGTGGAACGAGTTCGTTCCGACGTCGATCGCCGCGATGACGCTCACGCACGGCAACGCTAGAGGGACCGCGTTGCATCGCCGAAGACGGCGGCAGCCGGCACGCTGCGGCGCCCCACTAGCGTTCCGCCGATGGCGACCCACGCAACCCAGATCGTGCCTCGATTCGGCGAGCTGGACCCCTACAACCACGTGAACCATGCGGTCTACGTGTCGTACTTCGAAGCCGCTCGATGCTTGGCGCTGGAGTCTGCCGACCTGGCATTGCCGGATCTGTCGGACCAGGACGTACAGATTGTGGTGACCGATTTGGAAGTGCGCTTTCGGGTGCCCGCGACCGCCCGCGACACGCTGCGCGTCGAGACCGAGCTCGTCGAGCGTCGCCGAGCGAGCACCCGGTGGCAGCAGCGGATCATCCGCGAGTCTGACGATGCGGTGCTCGTGGAGGGCTTTCTCAAGGCGGCGATCTGCAACAACGACGGCAAGCCGCGCCGCCCGCCGCCGGGCCTGATGGACAAATTCGGCGCACTGG
Source organism: Acidimicrobiales bacterium (assembly GCA_965231925.1). Lineage (GTDB taxonomy): Bacteria > Actinomycetota > Acidimicrobiia > Acidimicrobiales > Poriferisodalaceae > Poriferisodalis. The sequence continues at coordinate 3,841,641 of OZ246894.1, read as the reverse complement.
CCCCCGGCTAGACCACCGGTGACAGTCCGCCGTCGATGTTGATCGCGGTGCCGGTGACGTAGCTGGCGGCGTCGCTGGCGAGAAACAGGGCCAGGTTGGCGAATTCCTGGGCGTCGCCCATGCGCCCTGCGGGAATGCGATCGCCCACCGACGTGGTGAATTCCTCGAAGGTCTTGTCACGAATCTCGCGCTGCCAGCGGGTGAACCACTGGTGGCTGACCAGCAGGCCGGTGTTGAGCGCGTTCACCAGGACGCCGTCGCCGGCGAACTCCGATGCCAAGGCCTTGGTCATGGCCATGCCCGCCGCACGGCTGACCGAGGTGGGGCATGAACGTGCGCTGGGCGCCTTCGCCTCGGCGTTGAGCGTGTTGAGGATGCGGCCCCAGCCTTGGTCGCGCATGTGCGGCAGACACAGCCGGCACAGCCGGATCGCCGAGAACAGCTTCAGGTCAAAATCGTCCTGCCAGCTCTCATCGGTGATCTCCAAGAACGGCTGTGCGTTGGAGGTGCCGGAGTTGTTGACAAGCACATCGATGGGCCCGCAGGCGGCGACCGCGTCCGTGTGGGCCCGAGCGACTTCGCCCGCCTCCCGCACATCGGCGGAGATGGCTGCGTGGGCACCGTCGGGATTCGACGCGTGCAGTGCCGCCAGCGTGTCGTCCAGCGCTGATCTGTCGCGGGCTACCACTGCCACCGAGGCGCCCGCAGTCGCGAACGTCTCAGCCATCGCGCGGCCGAGACCTCGGCTGCCGCCCGTGATGAGCGCGGTGCGGCCATCAAGTCTCAATTCCATGTGCGCACCCTATGGCCCCGTACTCGGCGGCGATTCGTGCGCGTGCCCGACGAACTCATTGATGACGCTGCTGCGGTGATCGAGCCCGCTTCAGGAGTGCTGCACGCGGTGCGTCGCAGCCGCTTGCGCGCCGGCGACGTGGCGTGCATCGTCGGCTGCGGCCTGAGGCCTCGTTGCCACGGCTTCATGCTGCTCGCCACAACGATCTCGCTGCACCTAAGGCAGCCGGCCTTGCGCGACAGTCAGCTCGACGTCTGCTCGCGCGATGGCGTGGTCGGAGCGCAGGCCACCAGCGTCTCGTGCATTGTCGTCAACCGTCGCCGCTCGTGTTCGGGAATGTCCTTGTTCCTGTCGTACTTGCCGTAGACAGCGGCATAGTTGGGCGCGCCCCCCGCGGCGAGCACCCGGTCGATCTCAGCAGCGGGAACGGCGACGCGGCCGTCGGGATCGGGACCGCCCACGATCTCTCCCCACTCGATCATGCAGTAGATGTCGAACAGTTCGACCCCGAGTCGATCCGCGGCTTGCCGAGCACGGATCGGGCGGTCATCGCTCGTCAGAGGGCGCATCGTGGGCGGCCTAGCCATGCTGATCCCCGTTCATCTCCAATATGTCGGCGAGCTCTTCCCAGAGCTTACGCGTGACCAGGGTGATCGCTTTTTCGACGAGAGCTTGCCGATTCCCGCCCTGAACTGCGTCCGCAGCGATGTCCAACGCCTCGAGCACCCATTTCGTTTCGTGGCGCGTCAGCCAGATGCCTTCGGGAAGGATTGCCAGAGTGCCCGGCGGAATCATGAGGTTGAAATATACTGAAATGCACTTGTAAATGAGATAGATTATGTGAGTGCAACGGGCGCAGGGCACGCTCACCCTCGACGACCTGCCTCAGGCGATCGACGATCTCGCGGCTCGGCGCAACACGTCCATCAAGCTGCTGGTGAACCCCACCGCCGGCTGAGCGAATGGATCAGCGGGTCGCGCACTGCCACGCGCAGCACGGGCTGGGGTGCTGTGCGGTGGCCTTGGGCGGTGGCTGGATGGGACACGTACGCTCTTCGGCGGTCGGCGTTATGAAGGCGAATGACCGCCACCGGGCCGAATCGGGTGGCGGCGGGGGTTGAGATGAGCTGGGAGCCTGAGATTGCCGAGCTGAGGCGTCGCGAGGCATTCGCCGAGGCGCTCGGCGGGCCCGACAAGGTCGAGCGGCAGCACTTTTTCGGCAAGATGACCGTGCGCGAGCGCGTCGACGCCGTGGCCGACAAGGGTTCGTTCCACGAGATCGGCAAGACCGCCGGCGTCGCCGAGTACGACGACCACGGCAACCTCGTCAATCTGACGCCGTCGAACTTCATCTTCGGCCTCGCGCGCATCGACGATCGTCCAGTGATCCTGTCGGGCGACGACTTCACGGTGCGAGGCGGCTCGTCGGACGCCACGATTCCCGAGAAGCGCAACGCTGCCGAATCCATGGCCTACGAGATGCGCCTGCCGCACATCCGGCTGGTGGACGGCATGGGCGGCGGCGGCTCGGTCAAGTCGATCGAGATGGCAGGCCGCACCTACATCCCCGAGCTGCGCGGCTGGGACGTCATCGTGAACCACCTCTCGGTGGCGCCGTCGGTGTCGCTGGCGCTGGGCTCGGTGGCCGGCATCGGCGCCGCCCGAGTGGCCACGGCGCATTACTCGGTCATCGTGCGCGACACCGCGCAGATGATGATTGCCGGGCCGGCACTCGTCGAGCAGGCATCGCTGGGCGACCACGGCAAGGAAGAACTGGGCCACGCCGACATTCACACGGCCAACGGCGCCATCGACGACGTGGTCGACAGCGAAGCCGAGGCTTTCGAACGCGCACGGCAGTTCCTGTCGTACCTGCCTTCGAACATCGACGAGCTGCCCGAGCGGGTGTTGAGCGGCGACAGCTCGCAGCGCCGTGACGACGAGCTGATCTCGATCGTGCCCCGCGAGCCGCGCCGGGTCTACAAGATGCGCTCGATTATCGAGTCGGTCTGCGACCAGGGCAGTTTCTTCGAGATCGGCAGCCGCTGGGGGCGTTCGGTCATCACCGGGCTGGCACGTCTCGACGGGTGGCCGGTGGCGATCTTCGGCGAGGATCCTTACGTGTACGGCGGCGGCTGGACTGCAGATAGCTGCCGCAAGCTGATCCGCCTGCTCGACACGGCTTCCACGTTCCACCTGCCCGTGGTGCACCTCGCCGACTGCCCGGGCTTCTTGATCGGCAAGGAATCCGAGGAGAGCGGGACGATCCGGTTCGGATCCGCCGCGCTGGCTGCACTCGGGCAGCTCACCGCGCCGTTCGCCTGTGTGGTCATCCGCAAAGCCTTCGGGGTCGCGGGCGCCGCCAACAACAAGCCGGGCGCCCGCAGCTACCGGGTCGCCTGGCCGTCGGGCGACTGGGGTTCGCTGCCCATCGAGGGCGGCCTCGAGGTGGCCTACAAGCAGGATCTTGCCGACAGCGACACCCCCGACGAATTGCTGTCAGAGATCCGGGATCGGCTCAACAGCGTCCGCTCGCCGCACCGCTCGGCGGAGTTCTTCGAGATCGAGGAGATCATCGACCCCCGCGACACCCGTCCGGTGCTGTGCGAGTGGGTCGACCTGGCCCGCCGTTCCCTGAAGCCCGGACCCAGTACGTTCGGCTACCGGCCGTAGCCGAGCCATTGGGCGCGGCGGCTACCGGCCCTGAGCCTTCCCACCGGTCGCGTGGCAGACTCAGCTGCGAGCTGAGCCGTATCTCAAGCAGGGGAGCGCGACGATGGATCCCACCTACACCGAAGAGGCCGAGGACTACCGCGAGAAGATCCAGGCCTTCTTGGCCGAGCACCTGCCGGCCAACTGGGGCGGCATGGGATCTCTCGACGAAGACGCCCGCGACCAGTTCGTGACCGAATGGCGAGCCCTGCTGTCGGAAAACCAGTTGCTGGCCGTGTCGTGGCCTACCGAATACGGCGGCGCCGGGCTCAGCGAGGTCGAGCGCATCGTCATGGCCGAGGAGTTCGCCAAGGCGGGCGTTCCCGTCGGCGGCGACAACGACGGCTTCAGCATCACGATGGTCGGCAACGCCATCATCGAGTGCGGCACTGAGGAGCAGAAGCGCCACTTCCTGCCCAAGATCATCTCGGGCGAGCACCGCTGGTGCCAGGGCTACAGCGAGCCCGACAGCGGCTCGGATCTCGCCAACCTGGGCACGCGTGCCGTGCTCGACGGCGACGAGTGGGTGATCAACGGCCAGAAGATCTGGACGTCCAGCGGCCACACTGCCAACTGGATTTTCGTGCTGTGCCGCACCAACCCCGGCGAGGCCAAGCACCGCGGCATCTCATTCCTGCTGGTCCCCGTCGATCAACCCGGCGTCGAGATGCGCCCGATCATCAACATCAACAACCGCCACGACTTCAATGAGGTGTTCTTCACCGACGCCAAGACGGCCAAGGAGAACGTGGTCGGCGATGTGAACGACGGCTGGCGGGTGGCAAACGTGCTGCTCGGCTTCGAGCGAGGCCACGGCGCCACCACCGACGCGCTCCGCTTTCGTGACGAGCTCAACCGCATCACCGCGGTCGCTGTCGAGCGAGGCGCCACTGCCGATCCGCTCGTCCGCCAGGACCTCGCCCAGGCGCACGCCAAGGTCGAGATCATGAAGTGGATGGGCCAGCGCAACGTGACGAACGTGCTGGCCGGCGAACCCCCCGGTCCGGAGTCGTCGCTGCACAAGCTGCTGTGGAGCGAGTACCACCACTGGATCACCGAGTTCTCGATGGATCTGCTCGGCATGGAGGCCACGGCGCCCAGCGGCCATCCTTCCGTGAACGGCATCAACACCGACGCGGTGGGGGTGGAGTTCTCCTCGCTGTCGTGGGTGCAGACCTTCATGGGCGCACGGCCCGGGACGATCTATGCGGGCACCTCGGAGGTGCAGCGCAACATTGTCGGCGACCGGGTGCTCGGGCTGCCGCGCGAGCCGCGCGCCGACGGCGGTCCGTGGAACGAGATCGCAAGAACTGAGGCTGAGCCGGCAGGCGAAGCCGTGGCCCGAGCGGCCCGTGAGCGCAGCGAGCAAGAGCGGAGAACAATGGGTTCGGCAGCGAGAAGGTTTGACAGGCTGAGCTAGCGCCGATGGGTCAGAATTTGACCTGCACGAGCGAGGCGCGCACGCGCACACACCTACGACTGAAGGGGTCTGGGCATGGAATTGCGATTGGATGGCAAGACAGCGCTGGTGACCGGCGGTTCGGCCGGCATCGGCAAGGGCATTGCGAAGGCGTTCGCCGATGCGGGCGCGAACGTGATGATCACGAGCCGCAAAGCCGACAAGTGCGAGGCCGCTGTTGCCGACATCGGCGGCGAGTGCGACTTCATCGCTGCGCACATCGGCCATCTCGACCAGGCCGAGCGGGTGCTCGGCGGGACCATCGAGCGCTATGGCTCGCTGGACATCTTGGTGAACAACGCGGCGACCAATCCGTGGGCTGGCCCCATGATCGACTGCGACGTGCCGCGGCTCGACAAGACCTACGAGGTGAACCTGCGAGCGCCGCTGCAGTGGACCCAGACGGCGTGGCAGATGTGGATGGCTTCCCACGGGGGCTCGGTCATCAACATCGCCTCGGTGGGCGGCCACCACACCTCTGAGGCGCTCGGCGTCTACTGCATGTTCAAAGACGCGCTCATGCACATGACCCGCCAGCTCGCTGCCGAGCTGGGGCCGAAGGTGCGGGTCAACTGCATCGCTCCCGGCCTGATCCGCACCGACTTTGCGCGGGTGCTCTGGGATGGGCCGCGCGGCAAGATGATCGCCGACCAGCTGCCGATGAAGCGTCTCGGCGAGCCGTCCGACATCGGCGAGGCAGCACTGTTCCTGTCAGCGGCAGCGACCTGGCTGACCGGCCACGTGATGGACATCGACGGCGGCGAGTGCGTCAAGATCGCCGGAGAGCTGCCGCTCGAAGACGGCTGAACCAGCCTGCTCTGACCCAGCCTCAGGCTGCCGGTCAGCTGCGGTCCGCGAACTTGCCGATGCTCGGCTCAGCTTGGGCCTCATCTGGTTCCGACGAATCCAAGCAGGGTTGTCAGCCAGTCGGCGACGGCTCGGGGGTTTTCGGTCATGGCGTTGTGGCCGAGCCCGACGAAGACGTGAGGCGCCGTTACTGCTGCTGCGCGAGGGTTGGCTGCTGCGGCCGAGGCCAGGTCCGCGTGATGCGCTGGCGCCACCAGCGGATCGTGTTCGCCGAGCGCCATCACGATGGCGCATTTCGCCGCCGGCAGCAATGCTGCGAGGTCGGGCGGGCCGACGCCCACGGTGGCCGGGTCCTGGGCGGTGCGCCAGGGCAGTTCCTGGCCCGAGTCGCTGGCCACGCCGGCGTCGATGGTCGCCTCCAGGCGCGGATCGTCGGCCGGGATGACGCCGAACAGGCCCGACAGCTTCAAGAACCACTCAGCGGCTGCTTGGCGGTCGTCGAACCTTCGCGGCGGCCGGGCAGCGAGACCGTCGATGCGAGCCAGCTCTTCGTCGGACCAGCGGATCTTGACGCCGATCGTGGCGACCGACGCCGGGACCGGACCGAACCAGCCTGACGCCAGTGCGAGCGCAACGGCGCCACCCATGGAGTGCCCGGCAACGGCGTAGGGCGCCCCGCTGTAGTCACGGTGCAGCACCTCTGCGACGTCGGCAGCCATGGCCCCGAACGAGTAATGGCCGGTCCACGGGGCTCGCCCGTGCCCTCGGAAGTCTGGTGCCAGCACTGAAGTGCCCCGAGCGCTGAGCAGCTCGGCCACGTCGTCCCACACATGGCGGTTGGCACCGAGGCCGTGCAGCAGGACCACGACAGGCGGTTCAGTCATCGGTGCACCTTCGGACCGGCTGGCGGTGGCTGGCGGTGGCTGGCGGTGGCTGCGGTGGCTGCGGGCGGTGCCGTGCCAGTCCCGGGCGCTCATCGGGGCCGCTCCCCGTAGTCGCCGTGTGGAGCGTCGCGTTCGGCGATCACTTGGCGGAAGCCCTTCGTCTCGAAGTCCTCCACCCAGCGGTAGGCCTCCTCGGTATGCCTGGCCACGCCATCAAAAAAGGTGCCGAGCAGCTGGCTCGTCCGCAAGCCCATGTTCTCGAAGGCCTGGTTGACGAGCAGCTTGTTGAGCGCGAGCTGGTTCGCCGGGATATGCGCGAGCCGGCGGGCAAACGCTGCCACCTGATCGCTGAGTTCGTCGGGCGGGTGCACGTAGGCGACCAGTCCGATGCGATGGGCGGTGGGGGCATCGATGGCGTCGCCCGACAGCAGGAACTGCTTGGCGTGTTCGAGGCCCAGCCGGTACACCCACATCATCGTTGTCGGTGTTCCGTAGATGCGTGAGGGGGCGTACCCGATGTGCGCGTCGGAGGCCATGAAGAGCAGGTCGCAGCACAAGACCATGTCGGTTGCCCCGCCGATCGCCCAACCGTGAATCTGCCCGAGCACTGGCTTGGGGCACTCCCAGATCTTCATGAACCGCTTCACGTTGTGGCCCATGAACTGCCAGTCGCGCACCGGGTCCCACGCACCTTCACGGGGTTTGGGGCCGGGGGCGCTGTAGGGGCTGTCCCAGGCGTCATACAGGTCATCTGAGCTGTAGCCAGTGCCCCCGCCAGGGTTGAGGTCGTACCCCGCGGTGAGCGTGGGACCGTTGCCGCGGAGCACGATCGAGCGGACCTCTCTCGATGCCGTCGCCCGGTCGATGCCGTCTGCCACGCCGGCGATGACGCTCTCGGTCAGCGTGTTCATGCGCTCGGGCCGGTTGAGCGTGATGAACGCCACCGTGTCGACCTCGTCGTACAGCACCACCGGCTCGGCCTCGCCGGCGCCCCCGGCGTCCCCGGCCGCTCCCGTGTCGGAATTCATCGCGCGGACGCTAGTGCGGTGTCCGCAAACGTTCGGTGGTCGCGTCCGCGGTTGTGGTGCGGGTGTGTGCTGTGATCGGGGGTATGACTGAACGGTTGCGGGTCCGGCGTTTGACCCATGAGGAAGGCCAGCGGCTCCAGCGGATCGTGCGCCGCGGGGGCGGCAAATCGGACAAGTCCCATGTGCGCTGGCGGCGTGCGACGGTGATTCATGCGTCTGCTGGCGGGAACTCGGTTGCGGTGATCGCTCGGCTGGTGGCGACGTCTCCTGATCGGGTGCGCGAGATGATCCATCGGTTCAACGAGTCGGGGATGGCGTCGTTGGACCCCAAGTGGGCGGGTGGCCGTCCCCGCCGGATCACGACTGACGATGAGGCGTTCATCGTCGAGACGGCCGGCGAGCGTCCCGAGAAGCTGGGGTTGGCGTTCACGCGGTGGAGCGTCCGCAAGCTGGCTGCCTATTTGGGCGACAACCCGACCCGTGTGGTGCGGATCGGCCGTGAGCGGCTGCGCCAGCTGCTGGCGGCCAACGACGTCACGTTCCAGCGCACCAAGTCGTGGAAGGACACCGACGACCCCGACCGCGAAGCGAAGCTGGACCGCATCGAGGACGCGCTCGAGAACCATCCCGACCGCACGTTCGCGTTCGACGAGTTCGGGCCGCTGGCCATCCGCCCCACCGCCGGCGCCGGCTGGGCGCCCAGGGGCCGCCCCCAGCGGCTGCGGGCGAACTACAACAAGCTCCACGGGGTGCGCCAGTTCCACGGCTGCTACTCGGTCGGCGACGACGAGATGTGGGGCGTCGTGCGGGCACGCAAGTCCGCAGCCAACACCCTCGCAGCGCTGCGCAGCATCCGAGCGCGCCGCCCCGACGGCGAACCGATCTATGTGATCTTGGACAACCTGTCTGCTCACAAGAGCGCCGACATCGTCCGCTGGGCTCAGCGCAACAAAGTCGAGTTGTGCTTCACGCCCACCTACAGCTCATGGGCCAACCCCATCGAAGCCCACTTCGGGCCGCTGCGCGAGTTCGTGCTCAACAACTCCGACCACCCCAACCACACCGTGCTCACACGCCGGCTGCACGCCTACCTCCGCTGGCGCAACGCCAACAAACGCAGCCCACAACTGCTCGCCGCACAACGCCGAGAACGAAAACGGGTCCGAGCCGAAAAAGGCACCCGATGGGGACGGCCCGCCACCCCCAAAGCCGCATGACCAACCCGCGCAAACGTTAGTGGACACCGCACTAGCTGCGCACGTGCTCCATCTACTCCAGCGGGGGTGCGTCGGACGCTGCCTGAGTGCGGTCTGGCGGTGCCAGATTCCTCGCCGATCTTTCCGCCTTCCTGGACGCCTCGGCTCGACCAGCAACGGCGCGGCTTGCTCGTGTGTGCGTCTCTATCCCGCCCTACTGCCGAACTCAGTATGATTGCGATGCAATCACCCGCGAGAGCTGCACAAGAACTTGGGGTTGGACCATTGGCGAGCATCACGATTCGGAACCTCGACGAGCGAGTCAAGACCGGACTGCGCGTGCGAGCGGCGGTGCACGGCTGCTCGATGGAGGAGGAGGTCCGGCGGATTCTCCGCGTCGCGGTGGAGGATGACGCCGCGCCTGCGGATCTCGTCGCGTCGATTCGGGCACGTGTCGAGCCGTTCGGTGGCGTGGAGCTGACGTTGCCATCACGTGAGCCGGTGCGCGAACCTCCCCGGCTCGGCTAGGCGGCGTGTTCGTCCTGGACACCAACGTCGTCTCAGAGCTGATTCGCCCCACGCCAGAACCGTCGGTGACAGCCTGGGTGGCAGGCCAAGCGGCGTCTTCGCTGTTCCTGACCGCCGTGAACGAGGCGGAGCTTCGTTTCGGTGTCGCCGTCATGACGACGGGTGCGCGCCGCGAAGCAGTGAGCGCAGCGATAGACGCGCTGCTGCGAGAGGACTTCGCTGGTCGGATTCTTCCCTTCGACAGCGACGCTGCAGTTGCCTACGCCACGCTTGCTGCGAGACGTCGGGCCGCTGGTCTTCCCGTCGCCCAGGCAGACGCGCAGATTGCTGCGATCGCGGCAGTCAACGCCATGGCTGTCGTCACGCGGAACACAGCCGACTTCGTGGACACGGGCGTTGACATCGTGAATCCTTGGCCGGCCGGCTAGGACGGTCCCGGTGACGCGCCGAGCGTGTCGATGAGCTTCTGCACCATCTCGGTCCGTTCGATCTCGTCGATTGCCATCGAGTGTTCCTCCGCAGTGTAGATGTGGCCAATGGGCCGCTTCCGACGACCGCCCAAGGCGGGCATCACTGAGCGCCGAGGCCACGAACGTACGCAATCAAGCGGCGCAGCCCAAGCGAATTGCCGCGGCGCGGTCTGGCCGGCGAGTCGCCCGTGCCGGGCCATCAGCTGTGGTGTACGATTGGTGTATGGCGAGGACGAACATCGACATCGACGACCAAGCCTGTGAGCGGGTGATGCGTCGATACGGTTTTCGGACCAAGCGCGAGGCGGTGAACCTGGCGCTGCGCAACCTCGACATCGAGCCGATGTGCCTCAATGAGACCCACTTGGCCCAGGACGCCGGCGAGCCTCTCGATCTCGGCGACGAATGCGTCGCCACGCTGGAGAGGCTTCAGACCACGGCGGGGATGACCGCGAGCGAGATCATCGGATGGGGCGTCGAGATGGTGGAGCGGTGGCACGCCGAGCGTTGCCGGGAGCGGCTCGATGCCGTCCTCACCAGCGGGTTCGTCGGCAGCCTGAATGCCGCCCCTTCCGATCTCGCCCAGAGCCACCGCCGGTACTTGGAGGCTTCGTTTGGCACGCCGGGCGATGTTGGCTGACACCGGCTGCTGGCTCGCCTTGGCCAATCCCCGCGATAACTGGCACCGCGCTGCGGTGGCCGCCATGCGCCAGCTCGCCGAGCCGCTGGTGGTGACATGGCCCGTCGTCACCGAGACCTGCCACCTCCTCGGTCGCTACGGCGGGACGAACGCGCAGACGGGTTTCCTCGACCTGCTGCGTGCCAGTGTGGAGGTCCGTGCGCAGGGCGTCGGCCGCCTGTCGTCGATCAGCGAATTGATCGCCAAGTACCGGGACCTCCCGATGGATCTCGCCGATGCCTCATTGGTCGTCGCAGCGTCCGAGCTGAGAGACGGGCGCATTCTCTCGACCGACGAGCGCGACTTCGGCATCTATCGCTGGGGCACCGCCGAGCCGTTCGACAACCTGCTTCCAGCATTCCGGAGTCCGTGACGTCCGCTCGGGACCGCTTTGAACAGTCCGAGCCCTACGCGGGTAAGGCGGCTCAGGCGTGACAGACGCGGCCGACTCCTTCTACAAATGCATCCCGGTGCGGGTGATAGCCCGCATCCTGTTCGGCGTCGACATTCACCGCTGCCTGGGGCTCGAATCCACGTCCGTAGATTTCGCGCCTCTAAATCCCTAGATTTCCTATCTCCAAATCCTTGGAAACATAACCTCTAAATCCCTAGAAAAATAGTCTCCAAATCCCCAATTCGAGTTACGATGTCAATATGCTGCCGTCCATCGACCGGCGAATAGCCACAAACGTGCTGGACCGGCTGCACGACGAGCCGGTGGTGGCGTTGCACGGACCGCGCACGGTGGGCAAATCGACCTTGCTCGCCGATATAGCCCGCCGCCACGGCGTTGAGGTGATCGACCTCGACCAGCCAGCGGTACGCGACGCCGTGTCATCCGATCCCGCAACATTCGCCTCGGGGCCCGCACCCGTGTGCATCGACGAATTCCAGAAAGCACCCGTGGTTCTCGATGCCATCAAGGCCGAGCTGAACCGGAACCTTGCAGCAGGGCGATTCGTCATCACTGGTTCGACGAGATTCGACGCTCTGCCGACCGCAGCACAAGCGCTGACTGGCCGCATTCACATCGTCGATGTGTTGCCGTTCTCACAGGGCGAGATGGCGGCGCACGCTGAGAATTTCTTGGGGACTGCACTGAGCGATCCCGAATCACTCGTATCGCCGGTGAAGTCGAGCTCCACTCGCGCCGACTACATCGACCGGCTCTGTACCGGAGGCATGCCGCTTGCTATGGCCCGAACCCCCGAGGGCCGTCGCCGGTGGTTCGACGACTATGTCCGGATGTCATTGGAGGGGGACATCCGAGACTTGACAAATGTCCGCCATGGCGAACTCTTGCCGGCGTTGCTCAGGCGTCTCGCGGGCCAGACGGCACAGGTGCTGAACATGGCACGGGCCGGCAGCGCCGTCGGCCTCAAGGCCGCCACGACCGAGACGTATACGAAGCTGCTCGAAGCCCTGTTCCTCATCCGTCGGCTGCCAGCATGGGGCAGGACGCTACGGGCACGGGCGGGCGCATCGCCGAAGGTGCATGTGCTCGACAGCGGCTTGGCTGCGCGCCTGATGGGTGTCTCTCCCGAACGCTTAGCGAGGCCTGATCCGACGGCACGGGCGGAGTTCGGCCATCTCTTCGAAACGTTCGTCGTCGGTGAGTTGCTCAAGCAGACGTCGTGGACCGATGACATTGCGTCGACGGGGCACTGGCGCACACATGACGGGCAAGAGGCCGATCTCGTCGTCGAGCGCGTCGACGGATCAGTGGTCGCGTTCGAGGTCAAGGCTGCGTCCCGCGTTGACCGTGGCGACGCGCGCGGCCTGCGTGCGTTGCGCGAGACTCTGGGCGACAGCTTCCTTGCGGGCTTCATTATCTGCACGGGCGAAATGAGCTACCGCTTGGAAGATCGCATTTGTGTCGTCCCGGCAGATCGCCTCTGGAGCGCCTGAACCAGCAACCCGCGGATTCGTCCGGCGCTCAATCCGGCGGTGCTCTGGAGGCCGTGTTGTCACCTGTCGCCGGTGACGGCGCGGGAGCGCGCAATTCGTAGCGGCCGGTAGGTGCCCGCGTGGACTCCTCGGAGAAGGCGGAACTTGAGCACCAGACCCTCCCAGCTTGCGCCCAGCCTGAGTTGGCGTTCGGGTGCGACGTGGTCGCCGGCCTATCCCGACCACGAGGTGTCGAGCGCGTTCAGGACGGCCTGATGGGCATGACGTTCGACACATGGCAGATCCGCAGCCATGCCGACCTCCACGGCATCCACTCCCGCCGGCGGGGTTTACCTTCTGCCGACCCCTTGTCGTTCATTCTGCCGTCAGCGAATCAGACATTCTGCCGTGGATGAAGCGAACAGACTGCCGTCCTTCGCCAAGCGGGCAGTTCAGGTGAGCGCTGTGATGGTGAGCGGTACCCAGATGGTCAGCATGAAGCCGGCCATGGTGACCATGAGCATCCGAGTCTGGCGCGCCAGCGCGGTGCTGACTGCGTTGTCGACGTAGCTGCGCATTCGCTCCTCGAGCGCACGGAAGTCGTCCTTGGCCGCCAGATAGTCGGTGCCGTTGGGATAGACGCACTTCATGAGGGTGGCGGCCGGTTTCTCGCCGAGTGTGTCGATGAGCTTCTGCACCATCTCGATCCGTTCGATCTCGTCGATTGCCATCGAGTGTGCCTCCGCAGTGTAGATGTGGTCAATGGGCCGCTTCTGACGGCCGCCTGAATGCCGCCCCTTCCGATCTCGCCCAGAGCTACCGCCGGTACTTGGAGACCTCGTTCGGCGCGCCGGGCGATGCTGGCTGACACCGGCTACTGGCTCGCCTTGGCCAATCCCGGTGATGATTGGCACCGCGCTGCGGTGGCCGCCACGCGCCAGCTCGCCGAGCCGCTGGTGGTGACATGGCCCGTCGTCACCGAGACCTGCCACCTCCTCGGTCGCTACGGCGGGACGAACGCGCAGACGGGTTTCCTCGACCTGCTGCGTGACAGTGTGGAGGTCCGTGCGCAGGGCATCGGCCATCTGTCGTCGATCGGCGAATTGATCGCCAAGTACGGCGACCTCCCGATGGATCTCGCCGATGCCTCATTGGTCGTCGCAGCGTCGAAGCTGAGAGACGGGCGCATTCTCTCGACCGACGAGCGCGACTTCGGCATCTACCGCTGGGGCACCGCCGAGCCGTTCGACAACCTGCTCCCAGCATTCAGGGGTCCGTGACGTTCGAGCGGGATAGGCAGGGAAGCGCCCGTCCGAATCAGGCCGGCTCGGTACCTCCGCCTGCTATTGGCAGGGTGCTGAAAAAAGTCGATCTTGGGGTGGTCGCCGAACGCGAACCCGCAGGTCAGGGGAGTGCACTTCCGGCCCAACGTGCATATTTCAGCATCCTGTTAGAGGCAGCTCTGGATTTGATGGCGCACCTGAGAACGACAGGGCGGTGCGCCGTTGCCTGCACCGGCGCAGCCACCTTGGAAGGTCCACGACGCCAGCAATTCGAAGCGGGCGTCACGGTGGTGCAATGAGGGAGGGTGGCGCGCGGCCTCCCCCGTATGACGAGCGCGCCGCTCAAGATGCCGAGCGTCTTACTCCTTCAATGAGGGCCGAAGCCTGGGCACCGTCCTGGATCTGCCCGCTGATCTCCGACTTCGACGAGCCTACACGATAGTTTCATTAAAATGCTTGTTAATATTGAGTGCAAGAATTATTCGCTGAGAGTCTAGTGATTGTGAACTCGGACAACTGCCGATACCCTCGGCGAGGATTCATGGAGGCATGATGGCGCGAATCGAGGCGGCCCGAGTGGCACTATTCGTGGACGGCCAGAACTGCTACATGGGTGCCCGGCGGGCGTACTGCGGTGACGCCGCACCGGCGAGGTGCGGTCAGGTCCACCCACACCTGCTTGGGCATCATCTGCGCGCGCGATCCGACGTCCGGCGTTCTCTGGTCGGTGTGCGCATCTACCGAGGGATGCCATCGAGAACCCGAGACCCAAAGGGGTACAGCGCGGCACAACGCCAAGTGGCGGCTTGGCAGCGCCTGCCGCTCGTCGAAGCATGGACCAGGCCGCTGAGCTACGCGCCAGACGGCACTGCACGGGAAAAGGGAGTCGACACCAAACTCGCCGTTGACATGGTCCTGATGGCTCAGCGCAACGAGTTCGACGTCGCAGTGCTCGTCTCCGACGACACGGATTTCATGCCAGCGCTCGATGCAGTGGTCGAGATCAAGCAGTCCATTGCTGCCTGTGAAGTGGTGACATGGGCGCCTCCAGATGGTCGGCGCCTACCTTCCCCGCGCGTTCGCGGCGAACCCGTTCGATTGCACACACTCTGCGAGCACGACTACCGGACGTTGGAGGATCCAACGGACTACGCTCGAAAGAGGCGCAGACGATGAAGCGCGCTGCACGGCCTGCTGTCATTTCGTGCGCGCATGTCCGCTCGCCTGCGGTATACTGGCCTCAATCTTACCCGCCTTCCTGGACGCCTTGGCTTGACCAGGAATGGCGGGATTCTCTTTTGCGGGTCCCAGTGCCCTGCTGCCAGGCACCACCGACCTCGCCAATTGGCCGGCGGGAGACGTGTGTTGCAGCTATTCCTTGGCCTTGGTCAAGGAACGAGCAGCGTCGGTTGGCGATACCCCAGCGAGAGACATCGCGCGCCGCGAGCGCTTCGCGAAGTTGAGCCACGCACTTCGTGATGTCACACCCCCTCTGCAAGATCAGCAACGACTGATGGGCGGCCGGATGCCGTCAGAAAGGACACCAGATGTCTGAGTTGACCTACGAGATGCTGCGAGATGCAGTGGCGGGTGGAGCGGTCGCGCTGCGCTCGGTCATGAGCCTGCAGCCGGCCGACGGCCCGGGGGGCAAGGTCTTTCCGCCGACGTATGCCGTAGCGAGCAGCGCCGAGCACAAGTACGCCATCGAGGAACGCCAGGTCGGCGACCGGGTTGCCACAACGGTGCTGCTCGATTCAGTGGCATCACAAGCGAATCGTGCGGAACTGGCACTTCTGGAGGGCTGGGAAGCCGACGAACTGCGCTTTCCGGTGCCGTTCGTGGATTTCACTGCCGAGGCAGATGTGAGCGACATCGGGCGCTTGACGGTGCTGGAGGCGCCGCACCGTCTTGCCGATGCGATCTTTCGGGACAGCTTGCTCGGTGGCACGCTGTTCCGCTTGTCCGACGTCGGCCGTGCGATTACCGACGCGCATCCGCGCAATGCGGCGGCGATGCTCAAGTACGCGCCAACGGCTCTGCTGTTCGGGCAATGGGATTCGACAGGGCCGAAGGGCGGGCTTGGTGCGAAGTTCCAGCGGGCCTTCGTTTCTGAGGTGGTGGGACTCGATGCGAAAGTCGGATCGAAGGTCGGCAGCCGGATCGACCCCCTTCAGATCGAACGCGGTGCAGCCGTTGTGTACGAGCACGCCGATGCGGATCAGCGTTGGACGCTGGACAAGGATGAGGCGGCCATGGAGAAGGGCAAGCCGAAGACGGCAGGTTCTGACGGCCGACCGGCTGAGATCAACCACGGCAACATCCCCCCGTCGATCGACGGGCTCGCCGGGGGAGTGACGATCTCATCAGCCCGCCAGACAACGCTGATCTCGTTGCCCGCTCTGCGACGGCTCAAGTTTGCGGATGCGTCGAGAGAAGCCTCGGTCGCGGCGCGGACTGCTGTCGCTGCGCTGGGCGTCGCTGCGATCGCCTACGCCTACGAGATGGACTTCGACTTGCGTTCTCGTTGCTTGCTCGTGCCCGAGCACGCGCCGTCGCTCGAGCTTGTCCACCGTGACGGCTCCGACCCTGAAGCGATCAGTTTCGGCCGCGAGTCGAGCGCAGCTCTCCTGCAGGATGCGGCCGAGGCGGCCAAGACCGAAGGAATTGGCTGGGAGACCGGCGACATCAAGTTGGTGCCAGCGCCCAAGCTGGTGGAATTGCTTCGCCGCAGCCGTGACTTGTCCGCGCGCGAGGGAGTAGCGGAGGACTCGTGATCTCCATCGAGGTGACGCTGCTGACCGGTCGATATGTCGCGACTGCGCATCACGACCGCGGTGAGCATGAATGGCCTCCGCACCCAGCTCGCTTGTTCTCGGCTCTCGTCGCAACCTGGGCTGATGCCGATGTCCCGGACCCGGCCGAGCGCGACGCGCTGGTGTGGCTTGAATCCTGCAAGGCGCCTGCAATCGCGGCCTCGCCGCCCGACGATGTCGCAATTCGACGTCCTGTGAGCCACTTCGTGCCCGTCAACGATGCTTCGGTCATTGGGGGTGCGCAGTACCGACGACGTGCTGATCGGCTGGAGGGCCTGCTCGACGAGCACGACACCGAACTCGAAGCTTCACACGGAGAATTGACGCGCAAGGTCGAGCGAGTGCGTGACAGGGTCGACAAGGAACGAGATGTGACATCGCTCGTCGAGTCTGCAGGACGGACGAACCCGAAGGACGCGGACGCCCTCCTTCCGGATGGTCGCGGCAAGCAAGAGCGTCAGTTTCCGTCGGTGACCCCTGCGTGCGCTCAGGTCTGCTTCAGCTGGGCTGAGACGCCGGTACCCGATCTGGCGAACGCTCTTGATGGGTTGCTGTCGAGAGTGACTCGGCTCGGGCACTCGTCCTCGCTCGTGTCGTGTCGTCTGCTTGAGACGACTGCGGTGCCGACGATGCAACCCGGCCGCGGGCCGATCGTGCTCCGTTGCCCGCAGCGCGGTCAGCTAATGGCACTCGAACGGGAACATCGACGCCACGAGGGCGTGCGACCACGGTCCCTGCCCTTCGTCGGGGTCCGGTATTCCACGGTGGCCGCAGACAACGGTTCGTCGACGGCACTGCGGGCAGACACCGCCGGTGACTTCCTCATCTTCGAGTTGCCAGACGACAAGCGGCGGTTCCCGACGACGCGCACGATCGAGCTGACTGAAGCACTGCGCGGCGCGATCTTTCATCATGCCGATGATCCGCTGCCGGAGGGATTGAGCGGGCATTTGCCCGACGGCTGCCCGAGCCTTGACCCGCACGTTGCATTCCTTGCGCTGCCGAACGTGGGCCACGCACACGCAGACGGCCGCATTATGGGACTCGCGGTGATGCTGCCAGAGGCCTTGGGGGACGAAGCTGCTCGCGCAGCTTTTCGCGCCATCGGCAAGTGGGAACAAGCCGGATCCGGCCGACGCTGTCGGCTCACATTGACCGGCGGCATCACGATCGAGCTCCTGCGCAAGCAGCCGCCATTCGAACTCCGCACCCTCCGATCGCAGACCTGGGAGCGGCCGTCGCCTGAATGGGTCAGCGTGACGCCCATTGCGCTTCCGAAGAATCCTGGCCGGCTGGCGAGCGGATCACCGGCCTCGCGTTCAAGGGCTTGGGCTGCCGCCGACGAACAGGTTCGCCAATCGTGCTTGCATGTCGGTCTTCCTCAACCGGCAGCCGTCGCAGTGTCATTGGATCCTCTGACCACTGGAGCGCATCCAGCGGCTCGCTTTCCCGCGTTCGTGCAGGGAACCCGCCGGGCCTCTGGTGTGCGTCGGCGCCTCGTGCATGCTGCGGTGAGATTTGACGAGAACGTCACAGGCCCCGTCGTGTTGGGTTCGGGTCGATTCATGGGACTCGGTCTGATGCGACCACTCCCTCGGCGTGCAGCAGATGTGTCTGAATCGGAATCCGGGGTCGAAGATGAGCGTTGACACGCTGTCCGCCGCTGAGTTCGCGGAGTTCTTCCGTGTCGTGCATGGTCACGAGCCGTACCCGTGGCAGGTGCGCTTGACCGAGCAGGTGCTCAGCGAGGGAAAGTGGCCCGAAGTCATCGACTTGCCGACAGGGACCGGCAAGACCGCAGTGCTGGACACAGCGGTGTTCACGCTCGCGGCCCGCCCGACCGTCTTTCCGCGACGTGTTGTGTTCGTTGTCGATCGCCGCATCGTGGTCGACCAAGTCTTCGAACGGGCACGACACATCAGTGATGCCATTGGTGGGGCGACGAATTCAAATGGCCATGGGCTCCTCGCCAAGATCGGCGGTGCACTCTCCCGTGTTGCCGCGGACGCGGACCCTCCAATCGGCGTTTCCGCGCTGCGTGGCGGCATTCCGCATGACCGGGACTGGGCCACACGTCCTGACCAACCCT
Source organism: Acidimicrobiales bacterium (assembly GCA_965231925.1). Taxonomy (GTDB): domain Bacteria; phylum Actinomycetota; class Acidimicrobiia; order Acidimicrobiales; family Poriferisodalaceae; genus Poriferisodalis. Next base: position 3,823,013 of record OZ246894.1, on the reverse strand, counting down.
GGGTGATGGTGTCCACTATTGACCAATTTGGCTCGAAGCTGTTGTTTCGCGGCTACGGGACAAGCGCAGGCATGCGACCGATCCACGCGGGACTCGCCGGAAACGACTGCCTCGTCATTCTCGATGAGGTGCACCTGAGCAGAGCGTTCGTCGCCACCCTTCGGGACCTCGATGACCAGGCATCAATCAACTCGTTCAGAGCCGACGTGCTGCCACGGCGGGGTTTTGTCGTAGAAATGTCGGCGACACCGGGTGACGACACACGGCGTCGCTTTGCCCTCAACCCGACAGCAGATCTCGAAGCACCCGGCGAAGCCCAACAGCGGCTCCGAAAGATCGTCCGGGCTGCGAAGCAGGCACGAATGGTCGGGCTCTCTGGTCGGGTGCCGCATGTCGCACTGCCCAAGGAAGGCTTGCGCATCATCAAGGGCGAATTGCTTGATCACGAGCGCAGCGTCGGCATTGTGGTCAACCGGGTACGCACCGCACGCGAGGTGCACCGGGCCTTGGAAGAGGCGGGGCACCGGGCGTATCTCATCACGGGACGGATGCGTCCCTTAGATCGTGAACGTCGATTGCGCGAGATAGCTGAACTGGTGAATCCAGATCGGCACGATCCCGACCGAGAGCGTGCGATGGTCGTAGCGACACAGTCGATTGAGGTCGGTGCCGACTTCAGCTTCGACGCCCTCATCACTGAGGCGTGCCCACTCGACAGCCTCCGCCAGCGACTGGGTCGTCTCGACAGGCGCGGGACTCTCGCGGACCACACTGGCAAGCCTGCCAAGTGTTGGGTCCTTGGATTGAAGACTGAAGTCGAAGGCAAGAAGCCCGACCCGATCTATGGCAACGCGGTGCAGGCGACATGGCGCGAGCTCGGTGCGCGGGCACACGACGACACGATCGATGTCGGGCCGGACAGCCGCCAGCTCGATGACATGCCTCTTGAGGAGACGACTGCTCCCTGGCAGCCGGCGCCGCTGCTGCTGCCGACGCACATGGAAGCGTGGGCGCAGACCAGTCCCGAGCCGCTAGTGCAACCCGACATCGACGACTTCCTGCACGGCTTCGACGACAACCCGCCAGAGCCCGATGTCGCCGTCGTCTGGCGTCGAGATCGCAGCCGCGAGGCGCTGCGTCTTGTGCCGCCCCGACCGGCCGAGCAACTCTCGGTGCCGATCTCGGCAGCGCGTGCGTGGTTGCGAGGCCACGAAGAGACACCTGTGGCTGATGTCGCGATCCGGGCGGAACCACCGCCTTCGCGCACGAGCCGAGCCGAGTCCTCGGCGACCTCCGTCTTGCGCTATGTCGCCGGAGAAGACGTCGTGGAGCCGACTTCCGTTGATGGAATCAGGCCAGGGGACGTCCTGCTGGTGGACACCAGCGTCGGAGGGCTCGCCGGAGGCACATGGGATCCAGGGCAGTCCGTGTTAAGCCCCGATGCGAGCGTGACTGCTGGGTCGCCACAGAGTTCCCAAGTCATCTCGGACCTTGGCGATGAGGCCCAGTGGGCGTATGGCCGGCGATGCACCATCCGCTTGGACGATCAACTCGACGAGTGGCTTCGATCATGGCTCGGCAACGATGCCCCGACGATGCCGCGACCGGTCCGCGAGGACTCCGGAGACGACGCCTCCACAGGCGATGAGCCGGCTCTGCTTGAGCGAATCCGGGCATGGGTCGAAGAACTCCGCGGCCGCGATCCAGCCACGGCCCCGCAGCACCTGCGATGGCTGGTCGGCGATCCGTCGTCGGCCAGCGACAGCGAGCCCGGCACCCTACGGCACTTTGTCAATCCCCGTGACAGCGACATCGAGCTTATCACCGCCGAGCGCGCCGGCACTGTCAGGGATCTCGCATCGCTCTGGTCAAGCGGCTACTACGTGCTCGTTCAGGGCAGCGTCGATGTGCTGACGTTCGTCAGTGGCGACGACGCGTCGCTGACAGGGAGCGGAGTTCTGTTGAGCGACCATCTGTCGGGTGTCGGACAGCGAGCTAAGGAATTCGCGGAGCGTCTCGTGTTGGGGCCTGAGTTGTGTGCCGATCTTCACCTTGCGGGTCAGTTGCATGATCTCGGCAAGGTGGATCAGCGGTTTCAGTCGCAGCTCGTCGGCAACGACCCGGTTCGTTTGGCGATGCCGCGCGAGCCGCTGGCGAAATCGCTTCCGGGCGTTCGTCCCACTCCAGGGGGAGGACCGCCGGTACGCCACGAAGTGGCCAGCGTCGCGCTGGCCCAATCCAACGGCGATCTCATGAATCGGGCTCACGATCCCGATCTCGTTCTCCATCTCGTGGCAACCCACCACGGCAAAGGCCGCCCACTGCCGACGATCGTTGCCGACCCTTGCCCCAAGGAGCTCTCCTACGAGTTCGATGGCAAGCTGCTGAGCACCCATTCCGAGTTCACCGAGACGAACCTTGCTCTGGAGATGGCGGATCGTTTCTGGCGGCTCAGCGCAAAATACGGCCACCACGGACTCGCGTGGCTCGAGGCAATCCTCCGGCTGGCCGACCATCGTCGCAGCGCCGAGGAAGCCAATGGCCACGCCAACTCCGATGGAGAAGCGAGCTGATGGCGGAGATTGAGTTGCGCGGACTGTCCGGCACCAACCCGCTCGGGTTCATGGCGGCACTTGGGGCGCATCTGGCAGTCGAGCAGGATGAAACGACGGTCACGCTTCGGTGGACTGACGGCGTCGTTCCTTACCCAGTTCTCGATCCTGTGGACAGCGTTGCCGAAGTAGCACACTCGGCACTGAAGCTCATCCAGGAGTGGCTTACGGGTCCTGCATTCGATTCAGGAGTCGAGCCGAAGCTCAAGTTGGACCCGGACGAGATAACTCGTTATCTGTCCCGATCCCGCAGCGCCGGAGATGCAGGGAGGATAGCGATGTGTCTCGTCGCAGAGAACAGCCTTGACAATGGCGGCAGAGCCAAGCCCACCGACTTCTACTTCACGGCGGGGCAGATGAAGTTCGTTGTGATGGCGCGTGAGATTCTCGGATCGGTCACCCACGAGGAACTCGTGGCAGATCTGTCGGAGCCTTGGACGTACCGCAGCGAGGGTCCCTCGCTGATGTGGGATGTCGTGGATGATCGGTTGTACGCACTGAGTTCTACAAATCCGTCTTCCGTCAAGAAGAGCACCAACCCCGGAGCGGAGGCGCTGGCCGTTCTCGGATTGAGTTGCTTCCCTTGCTACCGGTCGGCGGACGGGACTGCTACTCAGGGTTGCTCCGGCGGCTGGAAGCGCGGGCACTTCACTTGGCCTCTGTGGGCTCGACCGGCGCGAACAGCAGCGGTTGCTTCGCTGCTTGCCCATGCTTCGCAGCCAGCGCCTACTGAACCGCGGCTCGAGAAGCAGTTTGCGGAGCGATGCCGCCAATACCCGGGCTGGGGCGTGGCGCGGGTGATCCAGTCACAGATCCGCCGCAGCGACCAAGGCGGCTACGGCACGTTCGGTCCGCCGAGAGAGATCTGGCGGCACGACGAGTGACTGAAGTACCCGATCTCGTTCCGGCCCGCATGGTCAACGAGTTCGTGTACTGCCCGCGCTTGTTTTTCCTCGAGTGGGTCCAGAGCCGTTTCGAAGACAACGCGGACACAGTCCATGGCCGCTACGTGCATCGTCGTGTGGACGAAGGCGGCGGGCGCATGGGCGGTTCCTCTGAGGACGATCCCGTGAGGAACGCGCGCTCGGTGCTCGTGAGTTCGGAGCGGCTGGGGCTCATCGCCAAGACGGACATCGTCGAGGGCTTCGATGGCAAGGTCGTGCCTGTCGAGGTCAAGCGCGGTCGACCGCCCAAGCACGGACCCGCGTGGGAGCCGGAGTTGCAGCAGTTGGCCGCGATCGGGCTGATCTTGCGCGACAGCGGCTACGCCTGCGATGAGGGCCAATTCTATTTTGCAGCGTCACGCGAGCGCACGACGGTCGACTTCGACGAGCGACTCATGGGCAAGACGCTCGACACCGTTGAGCGGCTGCGTGATGTCGCGGCTGCCGAGGATGCGCCGCCGCCGCTGGTGAACAGCCCGAAGTGTCCGCGCTGCTCGCTGGTGGGCATTTGTCTGCCAGACGAGACCAACTTCCACACCGGTCATGTAGAGAAGACGCCGAGGCGTCTGACGCCACGCGATTCAGAGGCGAGACCGCTGTACGTAACCGAGCAGGGCGCCCGTCTGGGAATCAGCCAGCGCCGGGTGGAGGTCAAGATCAACCGTGAGGTAGTCAGCAGCGAGCGCCTGATCGACATTTCGCAGATCAATCTCAGCGGGAACGTTCAGGTGTCGACCCAGTTGCTCCACGCAGCGTTCCGGGAGGAAATCCCGGTGTGCTGGTTCAGCTATGGCGGCTGGTTCCAAGGGATCGCACACGGTCTGCCGTCTAAGCATGTGGAGTTGCGCCGGCGCCAGGTCGCAGTAGCGGCCCAGGCGGGCCTGCCGCTGGCCCGCCAGATGGTCGTCGGCAAGATCCGCAACTCCCGCACGCTGCTGATGCGCAACTCGCGCGAGCCGGTGGAAGCCGCTGTACGGCAGCTGAAGGAGCTCGCAGCGAAGGCAGCCGAAGTCGATTCGATCGAATCGCTGCTGGGCATCGAGGGAGCGGCGGCGCGGTCGTACTTCGGCAGCTTCGCGTCGATGTTGAGGGACGACCGCCTGGGCACGTTCGACTTCGCAGGCCGCAACCGCCGGCCTCCACGCGACCCGGTGAACTGCTTGCTGTCGTTCCTGTATGCCTTGCTTGTCAAGGACCTCACGGCCGTCGTGTACTCGATCGGCTTCGATCCGTACTTGGGCGTCTATCACCGACCCAGGTTCGGACGGCCCGCCCTGGCCCTTGATCTGGCGGAGGAGTTCCGGCCCATCATCGCCGAGTCGGTGGCGATTAACTCCGTGAACAATGGCGAGGTGGCCGAGAACGGCTTCATTGTTCGCGCCGGGGGCGTGGCACTCGAACAAGCCGCGCGTCGCGCTGTGATCGCGTCCTACGAGCGGCGACTCGACCACGAGATTACGCACCCCACCTATGGCTACAAGATCACCTACCGGCGGGTGCTCGAAGTGCAGGCCCGAATGCTCGCTGCTGCCATGCTCCGTGAGATTCCCGACTACGTGCCGTTCACCACGAGGTAAGTTCATGAGCGGTCGTCGGCGATACCTCGTTTCCTACGACATCAGCGACCCGAAGCGTCTCCGGAAGGTCCACAAGGCCATGAAGGCATACGGCTGGCCGATGCACTACAGCGTGTTCATCAGTGATCTCGACAGTATCGAGCTCATTGGTCTCAAGACTGAACTCGGCGATGTTATCCACCACAGCGAGGACACGATTGCCTTCGTCGACCTCGGAATGCCTACTGAACGTGGCAGAGATTGCTTCGACTTCCTCGGTAACGCACCGCCATTACCCAGCTCGGGACCGGTCATTGTATGATGCGAGCGGTCCAGTCAGGCCCCAATCTCCGGGGAGCGCTCGCAGCCCCGAACTAGGGACCTGAATCGCACCTTGACAACCGAATGAAACGCTTCCTGGACGCTCCCACGCGCGGAGCGCTCGCAACCGCTCCCGAAACCGCTGGTCAGCACCAGCGTATTTCGAGAGAGGTCTGGCCGATCAATTGATCGGCCCTTCATTGAAGCGGCATCCCGCACATCACCCCGCCGCAGCTGCCGAGGTCTGGCCGATCAATTGATCGGCCCTTCATTGAAGCCGGCGAATGTGGCGGCGAATGTGCCTGCTGCGCTCGGTCTGGCCGATCAATTGATCGGCCCTTCATTGAAGCCAGTCAAGCTGGGCAGTGACGGTCTTCAGCCGTTCCAGTCTGGCCGATCAATTGATCGGCCCTTCATTGAAGCATCCGTGGCCGGCTGGCGCAGGATCGTCAGCCACGCGTGTCTGGCCGATCAATTGATCGGCCCTTCATTGAAGCTGTGGGCAATCGGGGGCGTGGGCTGGATGCTCATTCTGTCTGGCCGATCAATTGATCGGCCCTTCATTGAAGCCGCCGGCTGTCGGACGACAGCCTCGTGCTGCAGCGGTCTGGCCGATCAATTGATCGGCCCTTCATTGAAGCGGCTCCTAGCTGTTCACCTCCTCCTCGTCGTCGGGGTCTGGCCGATCAATTGATCGGCCCTTCATTGAAGCAGCCGCCCGCTCCCCGCGCGTCATTGCGCTGCATGGGTCTGGCCGATCAATTGATCGGCCCTTCATTGAAGCCTGATGTCGTTGACGCTCGCGTCGGCGGCATCCGCGGTCTGGCCGATCAATTGATCGGCCCTTCATTGAAGCCCCGGTGGGGCGCTCCCGTTCTCGGCCCCGTTCTCGGGTCTGGCCGATCAATTGATCGGCCCTTCATTGAAGCGGGAGGGCCACGCGGCGGCTGGGTGTACCTCGATCGTCTGGCCGATCAATTGATCGGCCCTTCATTGAAGCCACTTGGCCGAGGTGCCCGACGGCGGGCTCTGCCGGGGTCTGGCCGATCAATTGATCGGCCCTTCATTGAAGCACGAACAGCCCGATCTCCTACGCGACCTGGCACCCGGTCTGGCCGATCAATTGATCGGCCCTTCATTGAAGCACCCGTCTCGCCCGCGGCCTCGATCATCTCCCCGCCGTCTGGCCGATCAATTGATCGGCCCTTCATTGAAGCTAGGGATCGTGTGCTGAATCCATGTTCGGTTGTCGGGTCTGGCCGATCAATTGATCGGCCCTTCATTGAAGCCGTCTGATATGTGGTGTCGTGTGAATGGGCGAGAAGTCTGGCCGATCAATTGATCGGCCCTTCATTGAAGCCTGATGTCGTTGACGCTCGCGTCGGCGGCATCCGCCGTCTGGCCGATCAATTGATCGGCCCTTCATTGAAGCGACGTGATCGCAGTATCTGCCGCGCCCGCCGAGCGGTCTGGCCGATCAATTGATCGGCCCTTCATTGAAGCCGGCCCGCGGCGAGGTCGTGGGCGACGTAGCTGCCGCGTCTGGCCGATCAATTGATCGGCCCTTCATTGAAGCGACGGCGCGGCGCTCGAGGCGTGGACCAGCGACCGCGGTCTGGCCGATCAATTGATCGGCCGGCAAGCTCTATCGGTGGTTGCGAGTGAGTTGAGTGTAGATGTCGGCGGCTGATTGCCAGTTGTGGAGTCGGCGGGGCATCCAGTTGAGGTTGTCCTCGATGACTGACAGTCGCAGCGGACTGAGGTTCAGCGGTGTGCCTTTGGGCAGCCAGCGTCGCAGCAGCCCGTTGGTCTGCTCGTTGGTGCCGCGCTGCCATGGGCTGTGGGGGTCGCAGAAGAACACCTCGATGCCGAGCGCGGTTTCGATGTCGGCCCAGCGGGCCATCTCGCGGCCTTGGTCCCAGGTGAGGCTGCGCACCAGATGGGCGGGCTGGCGGGCCAACGCGGCGGTGACCGCGGCGGCGACGTTGGGCGCTGTGTAGCCGTGGGGCAATGCGACGACCAGCGTGTGGCGGCTGACGCGCTCCACCAGGGTGGCCGCGGCGCTGCGGTTGGCTGCCCCGATGATCAGGTCGCCTTCCCAGTGGCCCGCCTCGTCTCGGTCTTCGGCGGCTGGGGGCCGCTCGCTCAAAGGCCGATAATCCCCCAGCGGGCTGGCTTTTTCGCGGTGGCGGCTGCGCGGACGGCGACGCCGGCGGCCCCTCGGCAGGTCTTTCCACGCGTCGGCGCCGAGCCCGCAGCCGCTGTACGCGGCCCGGTAGATCGTCTCCGCGCATACCCGCTGTCCCTCGCCGGCGAGATCGGCGCTGATCGCCTGCGGCGACCAGCGCTGGTTCATCCTGCGCTTCACCTGGGCGGCCAGCACCGGGTCCGCTTCGAGCTTGCATGCCCGGGGCCGCCGCGCCTGGCGGCTCGCGTCAGCGGTCGCTGACGCCGCGTCGTACACGGCCTTGGGGCCGCCGCAGCGGCCCAGCTCGCGATAGACCGTCGCCGGGTGCCGGCCCAGCACCACCGCGATGTCCTCAGCGGTCGCTCCCGCCGATCTCATCGCCTCAATCCGGGCGCGCTCGAACGCGCTCAGCCTCGCTGCCATACTGGACACCTCCACTGGTGGTTGCTGTGTTGAACAACCGGTCATCATGACCGATCACTCGCAACCACCGGTGGAGTCCGCCGCCCTTCATTGAAGCTCGAGCGCCTCGAAGCCTGCCCTGGTGAGATCCTTCGGTCTGGCCGATCAATTGATCGGCCCTTCATTGAAGCTAGAGCTTGGCCCCCTTCGTGATGAGCCCGTCCGCGTCTGGCCGATCAATTGATCGGCCCTTCATTGAAGCCACTGGGCGCCAGAGGCCTGGCGCGTCCACCGCGGCAGTCTGGCCGATCAATTGATCGGCCCTTCATTGAAGCTCGACAAACTGCGCGGCGTTGCCGCTCGACTGGTGGTCTGGCCGATCAATTGATCGGCCCTTCATTGAAGCGCCGCCATCTCGTTGAGCAGCGAGAGGGCGGCGGTGAGGTCTGGCCGATCAATTGATCGGCCCTTCATTGAAGCACTGCCACTTGGGTGAAGTTGGCGGGCGACGGTTCGGGTCTGGCCGATCAATTGATCGGCCCTTCATTGAAGCGATCTCGTTCAAAAATTGGACGGCGCGGCCGTGCGGTCTGGCCGATCAATTGATCGGCCCTTCATTGAAGCCGCAGGATGTCGAAGGCTGCGTGCCAGCGGTCGGGGTGCGTCTGGCCGATCAATTGATCGGCCCTTCATTGAAGCCCGGTCATCTTCACACCGGCCTCCTTTCACAGTTCGGGTCTGGCCGATCAATTGATCGGCCCTTCATTGAAGCAGAAATTGCACGGCGCGGCCGTGCGCGTCGAGGCTGTCTGGCCGATCAATTGATCGGCCCTTCATTGAAGCGAGCCCGAGGCCGAGTCCTGGGATCGGCCGGCGGCGGGTCTGGCCGATCAATTGATCGGCCCTTCATTGAAGCGGCCCACAGCCAATATTCGAGCCGCCCTTCGACTTTGATGTCTGGCCGATCAATTGATCGGCCCTTCATTGAAGCAGTGATCCGCGCCATAGTGATCGAGTCGCCCTCGGGTCTGGCCGATCAATTGATCGGCCCTTCATTGAAGCCCCGATGCGACGCTGCGCCTCGCACAGCACGTCGAGGTCTGGCCGATCAATTGATCGGCCCTTCATTGAAGCGGGTGAGTGTCGCTCGGCATGCTCAGCGATTCCGACAGTCTGGCCGATCAATTGATCGGCCCTTCATTGAAGCGGGATGAACATGCTCGACTGCGTTGCCGCCTTCATCGTCTGGCCGATCAATTGATCGGCCCTTCATTGAAGCACCTGCTCATCGAGCAGCAGCGGAAGACGGAACGAGTCTGGCCGATCAATTGATCGGCCCTTCATTGAAGCTTGCTCGGCCTCGGCTTGGTCATATTTTTTGTGACGGGTCTGGCCGATCAATTGATCGGCCCTTCATTGAAGCCTCTGGGCCGGGATTGGCGACGACGAGCGCGCTCGCAGTCTGGCCGATCAATTGATCGGCCCTTCATTGAAGCCCGGCGCGCAGCCACCGCCAGGCGAGCGGCATGAGCAGGTCTGGCCGATCAATTGATCGGCCCTTCATTGAAGCCGAGATGGCGCAGGAGGCGGCGTTGTGATGGACGGGGTCTGGCCGATCAATTGATCGGCCCTTCATTGAAGCCTCGTCGATTTGGCCGTCTGCACAGCCGGCTACGATGTCTGGCCGATCAATTGATCGGCCCTTCATTGAAGCCTCGTGGGCCTGACCTTCTACCTCGTTCGCCGTGGGTCTGGCCGATCAATTGATCGGCCCTTCATTGAAGCACTTTGGAAATCGATCGTCAGACCGGAAAGATCAGGTCTGGCCGATCAATTGATCGGCCCTTCATTGAAGCGCTGCGGCGTAGCCGCGGCAGACGAGCAGCACCTGGTCTGGCCGATCAATTGATCGGCCCTTCATTGAAGCGTGAACTCGCGCCGGACAAGCGCATCAACCTCGTCGGTCTGGCCGATCAATTGATCGGCCCTTCATTGAAGCGTAGGTATTCGGGAAACGATGTCCGGTGATGCTGGGGTCTGGCCGATCAATTGATCGGCCCTTCATTGAAGCCTCGCCGACGACGCGATCGACGGCGACGGCACCGGCTACGTCTGGCCGATCAATTGATCGGCCCTTCATTGAAGCCCGCGGCTGGCGCTGTACTGCCAGTGGTTTGCTTGGGTCTGGCCGATCAATTGATCGGCCCTTCATTGAAGCAGGCGACGAGACTAAACGCATCATCAGGATTATCGAGTCTGGCCGATCAATTGATCGGCCCTTCATTGAAGCGACCGGCCCGCAATCGCCGAGACGATCATCACCACGGGGTCTGGCCGATCAATTGATCGGCCCTTCATTGAAGCCGGAGGCGGCGATGGTGCTGATCGTGGGCGGCGCTCTGTCCCGAATTTGGCGCGGCTTTTGCGTTTGTGCAGGTCAGCGGGGCGCGGCGGGTGAGTGTTTCCACTGCATCGTCTCGGGGGCGGTGTGTCAGCCGATGCGGGCTTTGTCCCGGTGGCGGGTGGGGGTGCGGGTGGCGGCGAGGATCGCTGTCTGCAATGCGCTGCGGCGGGTGGTGAGGGTGATCGGTTTGTGGTCTGCGTGGAGGCGGACTTCGCGTATGCGGTCGAGCTCTCGCAGGGCGCGGGCGGCGGTGAGGTGCTGGCCGTCCAGGTCGGGGTCTGCGATGTCGGCGGCTTGCAGGTCGCGTGTGATGAGTGTCTCGGCGACGGCGGCGTGGACGCACACTGCGATGTGGCCGCGGACGCGTTGTTCGGTCCAGTGCCGGATCGGCCGCAGCCGCCCGAAGTCGGTGAGGGTGCGGAAGCGGGCTTCGACGTCGGCGAGCTGCCGGTAGGCGGACACCACGCGCTCGGCGGTCGCCTGGTCGGCGGTGAGGCTGGTGGTGAGCACGTAGCGGCCCGCGAGCAGCTTTTCGTAGGCGTGGGCGTCGGGGTCGTAGTGATAGGCGAACCGGCCTTCGCCGATGTCGAGGTCGAACAGACGCGACACGCCGCTTGGGCCGACGATGCGCTGCGCGGCGCGTCCGATCTCCGCGGGATCGACGAGCCGCCCGGCGCGGACGCGTTCTTCGAGGGCGAGCAGCGCGGTTTCTGTTCGGGCGAGGGGCTCGGCGGTTCGTTTGGTGTCGCGTCGCATGCGTGCGTCGGACTCGACGATCACCGCGCGGGTGCCGTCAGCCAGGGTCGCTTCGGCGGCGCGGCACCTCAAGCCCGCCACATCGGCCCATTCGGTGGTGTCGTCGATGGTTTCGAGGGCCTCTTGGCAGGCTTTGTCTCGGTGCAGGCGGGTGGCGAGCACGTGGTCGCAGCCGGCTTCGGCGACCGCTGCGACGTTGCCGGCGGAGATCAGGCCCCTGTCGGCGACCACGCAGATCCGTCCGACAGCGAAGCGTTCGGTCAGGTCCGCGAGCACGCCGGGAAGCGTCGACGCGTCCGCTGTGTTGCCGGCGAACACATGATGCGCGATCGGGATCCCGTCGCCGGTGCACAGCAGCCCGATCACCACCTGTGGCCGGTCGCCGCGATGGTCACGCGAATAGCCGAACTGCTTCGACTCGAACCGGTCCGAGAGGCTCGTAGCTCCCTCCAGATAGGTCGAGGTCAAGTCGTAGCAGACGAACCTCAGGTCCATGCTGGTCAGGTCGCACAGCCGTGCGAACAAGAACTCCTCGGTGCCCTCCTTGAGATCCGCGACGATGTCCAGAGCCCGGCAGTACTGCCACGGCGACGGCGCCGCCCAGCCCTCGGGCATCACCACATCGGCTCGGGCCCACTCGCCCAGACGCCGTTTCGAGCACGGCGCCACCAGACGGTTCGCGGCCATCGCGAACACCGCGTCGCCGAACCGGTCCGCGTCGCGCTCCGCGCCCGCAGCCGCGAACCAGCCGTCCAGGCCCAGACGCCCCCACACAGCCGCGGCGCACGCCACGCCGCCCACCGCAGGCGCCCCCTCCGCCGAGAGCTCGCACACATCGACGCGTTCGGCCTCTTCGGCCTCGAGATGCTTCGCCAGCGCAGCGACGATGCGGTCCAGCCGGCCCGAGCGGCGCAAAGCCGTGACCTCGCCGAGGCGCAGCAGCGTCCGATGACGAGTCTTCGCGCCGTCGCGCACCGATTCCACCAACGACAGGTACTCGTACGTCTTGTCGCCCCTCCGACGCCGCGTGGTCTTCACGAACATGCCCAAACGATAGCAAGCCAACGCCGTCGCAGACGGCAATGTGTCGCCCCTACATTTCCGTCACGAAACACCCCCGCAGGACACAAAACCGCAGGTCACAGACCTGACACCCACAAAAAACCGCCTCACCGCGCCAAATTCGGGTATGAGGTCACGTCCGCCCGACCGGTTGGTGCGCGCCAGCAGCCCGAGCACCAGACCGACAGATCAAGGTCAAGGCACACCGGCCCGTCACACCCAGAGCCGGAACCCGGCCCAAGTGGACCCTTCGATGTCACACCCCTAGTGTTCACTGTTCCTGATGAGTCAATTCACTGGCCACGGCGCGAGCCATCACCCGAGTCGTGAACCGGAGCAGAAGCCGACAACCTCGTCGTCTCTGGGCGCACGGAAGAGCGCGCTGGACTGTTGGGGTAAGTCACACGGTTTGCCGACGCCGTACCCATTGATCTGTCATTTGCTCGACACTGCCGCTGCGGCTCAGGCAATCGCCGAGATGATGCTGCCTCGCAGCATGGTCGAGACGGTGGCCGAGCATGCGGGGTTGTCGTGTGCCGAATGGAGACAGGCGGTTCGCGTTCTTGCTGGCTGGCATGACATCGGCAAGGCCTCGTGCGGCTTTCAGAACTTCGACGGTGCCGCGTGCCCGAACTGGGCGCGCCGCCACCGTGACTTGAACAGCGCTGGCCGACATGATCGAGTCGGTGCGATGCTGACATGGGATCGACTCGGGTCCCTGCCGACGCGTACCCGGGCGCGGGTCGCGCAGGTCATCGGTGGGCATCACGGGCTGGTGCCGCGACTCGACATGCATTGGCTGACTGCGTTGGGAGGGGCGGCTCAGGTGGACGACAGCCCGCCATCCGAACTGCAGGCAGCCCGCGAGTGGATATGGGAGACACTCGACTCCGAGATCGGATGCTTGCCGGAGTCCCTGAATGCTACGAACCCCGCTGCTTCGATGACTCTCGCTGTAGTTGTGCTTGCGGACTGGATCGCATCGTCCCGCGAACTCATCGGCATCCACCAAGAAGCACGGGACGCCGACGAATTCATGCCCGATCTGCACTACCAGCGGGCGCTTGGGCTCGCCGAAGACCACTTGCGCGCTGTGGGCCTGTCTGCGCCCGCGAAGTGGAAGCCGCGTCCAGAGCCCGCAGACCTGATCGAGGGCACTGAGCCGGCGTGGACAGCGCTGCAATCCAGCATCGATGACTCGTTTGCCCCGAACGGCCCCGGCATCGCTGTGATCTGCGCGCCGACGGGAGAGGGCAAGACCGAAGCGGCCCTTCTCGCTGCGGCACGGTTCGCTGACGTCTCCGGTCGGCATGGCATGTTCTTCGCTATGCCGACAGTCGCTACCGCTGAGGGGCTGCATGATCGTCTCGCTCGATGCATCGCCCAATTGGCCCCGCCAGGCGAGTCTCGTGCTCTCAAGCGTGTCCATTCCCAAGCACTGCTAGCAGAAGACGACGGGCATGTCGCCGTGTCGGATGACGCTGCTGCGATTCGGGCTGCGTCAGCATGGATGCGCGGTACCCGTAAGTCGATGCTCGCACCGTACGGGGTCGGGACGATCGATCAGGTGCTGCTCGGCGCATTGAAGTCCAAGCATTCACCTCTGCGAATATTCGGGGCTGCCGCCGGGGTGTTGGTCGTCGACGAAGCCCACTCGCTGGACCCGTACATGCGAAGACTGTTGTGTCGGGCGCTGGAATGGCTCGCGGCGCTCGGCACCCCTGTGGTGGTCATGTCCGCGACGATGCCCCGCAAACGTGTGCAAGAGCTCTGCGAGGCGTATCAATCCGGCTGCGGGAAAGATCGAGACGCCGATGCAGTCCCATTGGATGGCTACCCGGCTTGGGCCGCTTGGACTGCTGCCGATGGTTGGACCGGCGCCCGGACTGAACCGGCGCGAAGCTGGAGCCTCCAGGTCGAAGTAGGAGAAGTGCCGCGTCAGCGCCTGACCGAGCGGATTGCCGAGTTGGCCCTTGAAGAAGCGAACAGAAGCAAGGGGCAGTGCGTGCTCGTGGTGCGGAACACAGTCGTCGCAGCGCAACAGACCTACCAAGCAATCCGAGCAGCGGACCCGACACTCGCACCGGGCGAAGCAGTCCAGGTCATCCATTCACGACTGCCCCGCAGAGAGCGCGACCGCCGCTCCCGGGATGCTCTCAGCGGATTCGGGCCGGACATGGACTGTCGGCCGGAGCAGGCGATCATGGTGGCCACACAAGTCGTCGAGCAGTCTTTCGACGTCGACTTCGACGTCCTGATCACAGAACCGGCGCCGCTCTCGGCGCTGCTCCAGCGATCCGGCCGGGTGCAGCGCCACCGGCTCCCAGAGGACGGTGGCAGAGTACGTGCAGTCGTCGTCTGGCCGACAGATGACACGGGCGCCGCCTCGTCGTGGTCACCTATCTATGCGAAAGCGGAACTGATGCGCACACACGCGTGCCTCACAGAATCGGGATCTGCGAAAGGGCTGAGCATCCGAGTGCCCGACGACGTACCACGCCTTGTCGACCTCGCTGATCTGGAAGGTACCGAGGAGATCGAATTCGCCGAGACGGATTCGGAATCGGCTGCAGAGGCAACGCTGGCTCAGCTTGTCCGGATCGACGCCGGCAAGTCGCTCGCTGCCGACTGGTCGATCCCACCTCCGCGCCCGGATGCCCCGCTGCATGAACTGACCGGGCATTTTGACACCGACGAGATTCATCCGGGTACACGTCATCAGGCACATTCAGCGCTGATCGTGCCATGTACCAAGACGGCTGATGGGTGGGCGCTGCCCGATGGCACGATCATCAGTTCTGCGCCGAGCCAGAAACCATCGGTGGAGTCGATCCGCAAGGTATTCGGTGCGTCGATCCCCGTCTCATACCCGAATCCCGACTGGGCGGGCGAACTCGAGGCGCTCGCCGGAGGCTGGGATCGCACCCCAGTAGCCAATGCTCAGGTTCTTGATGTTTCCGCTGGCAAGTGCTCTATCGGGGATTGGGCCTTGCGTGTCGATGCGGAAATCGGATTGGTCATCACCAAGGAGGCAGCGTGAGCGGCAAGGGGTTCAACCTGGTCACCGACCCGTGGATACCGGTCGAAGGCGGCCCTGTCTCCATCGAGCACGTTCTGGTGAACGCACATCAGATCGACGGCTGGCCGTGCAGCGATCCCGCATTCGCCGAGGCGCTGATGCGGCTGCTTGTGCCGATGGTCTACAGGATCACCGGGATGGACGACCCGGGCTTGTCCCGCAGCGATTTCGCTGACCAGCAGCGCAGTCTTATGTCCGTCGGCCGGTTCGACGCAGCAGCGGTGAGCCAGTACCTCTCGCAGCATCAGCACCAGTTCTGGCTGGTTAACCCACCAGACGGTTGCGTCCCATTCGCTCAAGATCCCTGCTTGGCTGCGGCCGACCCCAAGCCTCCGTCGAAGATGGTCGTGCCATGGGCCTCGGGGAACAACCCGACGCTTGGCCCACACGCCGCATGCGATTTGTTGCCGCCTGATACCGCAGCGCAGCAATTGGTCATGCTGCGCTGCTACTCCACCGGCGGGCTGTACGGCAAACATCCGCGTCACCCCGGCAAGGGGAAGTTCGTCGGCGCGCCGTTGCGGGACACCACATGTGTTCACCCGGTCGGCAAGAACTTCGCACTGACCCTCATCGCTCACCTGCTGCCGCTCCCTAATGAAACGGAGTTCAAGGAGCCTTTCTGGGAGGCTGATGTGGTCGTCGGCCCTGCGGATCGATACACCAAACGCTCAGGGCTGCTGGAGCAAATCGCCGGGCGCTCAGACAAGACGATGCTGATGAGAGCAGACCAGCATGGCGACATCACGGGATTCCACATCTCCGAAGGGCCGGGAGTCGCAGGTGATCTCTTTTGCCCGGATCCCTACCGGGTCACGGATCACGACGGAGCGAAGCTAAAGCCCCGCGAAGGGCGCACATTCTGGCGAGAAGCCGAGTCTCTGCTCGGGCAGAGCGACGAGGGTCAACGGCTCGGGCATGTCGCCATCGTCGACTGGGCGATCAGCCCTGACGGATGGGAGAACTACCGGCCGGCTGATTTCTCTTGGGCAGCGGTGTCGCACCGCGGAGACAAGAGCAAGGAACTCGCTTGGGCATGTTCACATGCGCCGAGCCTGCTGAGCATCTTCGAGCCAGAGACAGCGCTCAGATGCCGAGAATTCCTGGCAGTGGCTGGGGATGCAGAGAAGCAGATGGCGACCCAACTGGCGAAAGCGCGGCATGCCATGGACCTGATGCCGGGCAGCCCGAAGCTGAAGAGCGCTGTGTACGCGTCTGCCAGAGCCATGTTCTGGGGGCTCGCTGAATCCGATTTCTGGGAAACAGCGGATGGCCTATTGAGCCCCGGTCGGAGAGACGAGCTCCTGAGGTCGCATGCACTCGCCGGCTATGACGAAGCGATGGCACCGTTTCTTCGAGATCGCCGCACCCTGGACAAGGTTGTGGAGAGCAGGCGTTGGATCGAGCGATGGCGACGGCAGCCGGCACCACCCACGGAGAAGGAAGCGGAATGACGAATTCGACGGATCAGAGGGTTTCCCGCAATCAGGCGTTCATCGAACATGTGCGCCGAATATCCATTGACCCTGGCATCAACGCGCGGTTGCGTCGTTCGCTCCGCAAAGGCGATGTCATCGGCGACGACCCATGGTGGCTGCTGGGCGCTTGGCTGCCTGCCGACATGGATACAGCGCTGATCATGGCTCGGGTCGCCGCATGGTGCGCTGCACATCACCGTGCAGAGATGGAGCTTTGGCGCACTCTGCCAAGGGAGATCGCCGCCGCGAGGATCATCAGTGAGGACGTCGCACGCCGCACTATCGAGGGCGTCACTGCTGAAGGCGTAGCGACATCGATCCGAATCGGCCGGGCGAACCGGGTTATCGAGATGCTGCCCAGCCCGGTGCGCATCGACTGGGCATACATGATCTCCAATCTCGCGGCTTTCTCTTATGGCGGCGAACGAGCGCATGCCGCCAAGCACCGCTGGTATCGCGATTACCACGCAATTCCCCAAGCCAACACCGACCAATCCGAAAGGAACACATCAGATGACTGACAACGCATTCGTGGACATTCACGTCCTGCACGCCGTCCCGTTCAGCAACCTGAACAGGGACAACCTCGGCACACCCAAGCAAGTCGTGTACGGAGGCACGACACGAGCGAGAATCTCGTCGCAGTGCACCAAACGCGCAGCGAGGCTCTGGCTCGAAGACAACACCGATCTTGGCCGTGCGCTTCGCACTCGTCGTCTGCCGCAGCTCGTGCGCGAAGCGCTGGCCGGAGAGCATGAGTTCGACGACGAGGACGCCAAGAAGGCAACCGAAGCTGCCTTTGGGGTGGCCGGCATTAAGATCAAGGAGGTCGGTGACAACGAGGACGCCAAGGAACTTCAAGGCGATCAGCTCACGTTCACTACCACCGACGCCGCGACGGCGTTCGCGGGTGTGATTGCTGGGCGGCGAGACGAAGTGCTCGCTGAAGGCTTCAAGCCGAAGGGCGCGGCGAAGAATTCGCTGGTGGCGCCTCTCGAAGCGCACAACCCGATCATCGCCCTGTGCGGACGGATGCTGGCAGCGCTGCCCGACACGAACGTAGACGGGGCGCTGCAGGTTGCTCATGCGTTCACGACGCACACATCGACGCTGGAACTCGACTACTTCACAGCGGTCGATGACCAAGTGCAGCTCGATGACGACGAGACCGGAGCCGGGCACATCAATGTCGGGGAGTACACGAGCGGCGTGTTCTACCGGCACGCCACGATCGGGGTAGGCCAGCTCGCCGAGCTGCTCGACCATTCAGCGGGAGCGACAGCAGAGGCTGTCTGCGGTTTCGTCAAGGCGTTCGTGGTTGCTGAGCCGACCGGCAAGCAGAACTCGGCGAATGCGCATACCCGGCCGGATCTGGTTGCGGTGACGTTTCGCTCGGATCGGCCTGTGTCGTTCGCGTCGGCTTTCGAGAAGCCGGTCGAGCCGGGCCGCAAGGGCGGCTACATGGATGCAAGCGTCGAAGCGCTGCACAGACGGGCATCTCTCGAGAATCAGATGTACGGCACCGACGACCTTCTCGAGTCTTGGTACTTCTCGAGCCTTGAGACACCAAGCGTCAACGGCCTCGGCGATCGGCTGGACGGCCTCAGCGACCTGGTGCGGGCCGTCGAGCAGTCGACGTTGGGCATCGTTAACGGTGTTGTCGAGTGACCGAAGGTGTGGTGATGCTGCTCACCGGACCGCTGCAATCGTGGGGCGGTCCTGGTGCTGGCATCTATGAACGCAGGACCGAATCGATGCCCTCGATGTCCGGGGTCATCGGCATGATCGCCAATGCCCTCGGGCGCAAGCGCACCGAACCCATTGATGACTTGGCGCAGGGCGCGCACTTGGCGGTCCGCGCTGATCGGCCCGGCAGCCCGATGGAGGACTATCACACACTCGGGAACGTCCTCAACGCCGAGGGGAAACTGCTGCGGCACTCCGTGCCGACTCGGCGCTGGTACCTCCAAGACGCTGCCTTCCTGGCAGTGTTCACGCCACCGGCGGACGGAATGCCAGCAACTGACGTGCTCGAAGCGCTCCGCAGCCCGGCCCGACCGCTGTATCTGGGCCGTCGAAGCTGCGTACCGGCCGAGCGAGTGCCGGTCTGCGCGACGGGGGATCGCAACGCGCTCGATGTGCTGTCGACTGCCGTGCTGCTGCGCGAGCCGGCACCCGGCGGCGAACTGAGCGACGTCGACTACTTCAGCGCTGGCGCGGCGCCTGGAGAGCATGTGTCGGCACTCATCGAGATGTCGGCATCCGACGAGGACGGGCATCGTGCCACTCTGCGACCGGACGCCCCGTTGACGTTCGACCCTCGTCGTCTGTTCCACATGAACCGACGTGTCGTCACCGAGCAGGTCCGAATGCCGGGCTCGGCCTGTGCCGGACGCGGAAGCGAGGCCGTCGCCCGCCTGTACGAGTCATTGGGGGTCGAGCCATGACCACTCTCGCGCTGTTGAAGCTCAACCCGAGATCGCAGGCCGCTCGGCGCTCGCTGAGGAACCCGCAGGAGCTTCATAAGACGCTAATGGCATGCTTTCCCCAGCATCGCGGCAGTGATGCTCGCAGCGCGTTCGGCGTGCTGTGGAGGGTCGAGCCGGGCGACGCACCGACGATTCTCATGCAGTCAGCCGTCGAACCTGATATCGCGAGACTGCCCTGTGCCTACGCTGAGGCGCAAATCCGGTCACTCGACGATCATCTCAAGGCGCTCGGGCGCGGGCAAACGGTTCATTTCCGGGTGGTGCTGAACCCGGTCCGCAAGAGCCGCACCGGCGGGAAGAGCACACAGTTCGTCGTCCCGTCTCGGGAACACGCCGACTGGGTATCACGGCGGCTTGCGTCGAACGGCATCGCTTTGGACGGCGCGCCTGCCGTCACTGGGCTGCCGGCGAGGCATATCACCCGGCAAGGCAAGAAGTTTCTTATTTACTCGATCCGGGCGGACGGTATCGGACAGGTCTCCGACCCTGAGATTCTCAGTCGAGCAATCAGGAACGGCATCGGGCACGCAAAGGCGTGGGGATGCGGACTCATCACAGTGCTACGCGCCCATGTCGAATCCCGAGCCGATGCCTAGTCTGCCCAAGAGACTTCATGCGCCGACGCTGGTGATGCTCCCGCGGGTGAGCGACCAACTGAGCTTCCTGTACCTCAATCGCGTTCGTATCGAGCGTGACGACAACGGGGTTCATGCGATCTTCCGTTACGAAGAGCGAGGCGTGGAGCGTGTATACATCCCGACGGCCTCGATCGCCGCGCTGCTCATCGGCCCGGGCACGTCGATCACGCAACCGGCGGCGTCGCAAGTGCTCCGGGACGGCGGGGTGATCGTCTTCTCCGGAGAAGCCGGTGGGCACTACCACGGTTCGCTCATCCACGACGGGCTGACCACGCGATGGCTGCATCTCCAAGCACAACAGTGGGCCGACGACGGGTGCCGTGCCGAGGTCGCGAGACGTCTCTATCGGATGCGGTTCGAGGATGGCTCTCTCGTCGACGGCAAAACCATCGAGCAGATGCGAGGCATGGAAGGACATCGGGTCAAGAACGCGTACAGGGCGCTGTCGAGCAGGCACGGCATCCCGTTTCGCCGCGTGTACAGCCCGAAGGACCTCGACGCTTCCGACCCGGTGAACCAAGCCCTCACCGTCGCGAACCATGTGCTCTACGGCGTCACCCACGCGGTGATCACAGCACTCGGAGCATCCCCGGCGCTCGGGTTCATCCACACCGGCGGGCAACGGTCATTCGTGTACGACATCGCCGACCTCTACAAGATGGAGATCGCCGCCCCTGCCGCGTTCGCCGCAGCCAAAGCCGATGACCCTGTCGACGCAGTGAGGCGTGCACTACGCCGGAACTGGCGTTTGCTGCGTCTGACCAGACGAGTGGTCGCTGACATCCAAGCCGCCCTTGACCCCGAGTCTTCAACAGCGAGAGCCGATTTCGACGACGAGTTCGACAACGTGGTCCATCTCTGGTCACCGGAATTCGGAGTGCTCCCAGCAGGCACCAACTACGCCGCCGAGGCATGAACGACGATGAACGCCACCTTCGTGCTCACTGCCATCCCTCCCAACATCAGACATGCGCTCACCCGGTGGATGATCGAACCCGCGCCAGGCGTGTTCGTCGGAACGATGTCAGCACGAGTACGAGACGAGCTATGGGGCATCATCGAGGCAGAAACGCATGGCGGATGGGCGTTGCTCATCCACCCGGACACCAGCGAGCAGGGTTTCTCGATCCGCACCTGCGGAACGGATCGAAGACACATTGTCGAATTCGACGACCTGCAACTGGTAGCCATGTCCGCAGAGCACCTTGACAACATCACAGTGCCCCAAGAGGCCAACTCACCCTCCTAAACCAGCAGGTCACAGAGGGTGCTCCCCGCGCAAGCGGGGGTAGGCCTGGCACCAGCGGCCGTTCTAGGCCCGCTGGCGGGTGCTCCCCGCGCAAGCGGGGGTAGGCCCGTCGCCGTCGCCGTGTAGGTGCTCGGTGCCTGGTGCTCCCCGCGCAAGCGGGGGTAGGCCCGTGTCGCTGCCACCAAAGACCGTCCAGCCGTGGTGCTCCCCGCGCAAGCGGGGGTAGGCCCGACAGCGTCTTCGCCGTCGCAGTGACCTCTTCGTGCTCCCCGCGCAAGCGGGGGTAGGCCCGTGCTGGTGTTCGAGGCGGGGACGGTGTCGTCGTGCTCCCCGCGCAAGCGGGGGTAGGCCTGGAGCTCCCCACGCTCTGCCCCCGCCGAGACGGTGCTCCCCGCGCAAGCGGGGGTAGGCCTTCGAGGATCTGCCCGAGCGCCTGGCTGTTGCGGTGCTCCCCGCGCAAGCGGGGGTAGGCCCGCCATAAGCGGTGACGGTACCGCCGGCCGGCGGTGCTCCCCGCGCAAGCGGGGGTAGGCCTTGATAGGCCATCGGGCCGTCGTAAAAAATCGGGTGCTCCCCGCGCAAGCGGGGGTAGGCCCAAAACCGACGCGTCGCCGTCGGTGCTGAAAGTGTGCTCCCCGCGCAAGCGGGGGTAGGCCTGCGCGGCGAGCAGTGTCGCAGCGTCGTGCAGGTGCTCCCCGCGCAAGCGGGGGTAGGCCCTCCCTAGAGCGGGCTGTGCTGCGCCTCAGCGGGTGCTCCCCGCGCAAGCGGGGGTAGGCCCGGGGTCACCTTTGTGACTGGTCCGATGGGCGGGTGCTCCCCGCGCAAGCGGGGGTAGGCCTTTCGTGGGCGTGCCGGAGCATCTCGCGAAGCGGTGCTCCCCGCGCAAGCGGGGGTAGGCCCGGAACCGTCATGGTTAGTTCTGTCGCAAACCGGTGCTCCCCGCGCAAGCGGGGGTAGGCCCCAAGGCAGCGCTCGCCGAGGCCCGCGCAGAGGTGCTCCCCGCGCAAGCGGGGGTAGGCCCAAGGCCGACGCGTCGCCGTCGGTGCTGAAAGTGTGCTCCCCGCGCAAGCGGGGGTAGGCCCGCCGACGGCTCAGCTACACACTGCCGACACTGGTGCTCCCCGCGCAAGCGGGGGTAGGCCCTGTGAGGAGGCCAGTAAATGAAGCTGGTAGGCGTGCTCCCCGCGCAAGCGGGGGTAGGCCCACCGCCGACCGGGCTGCCGAGCGTGACAAGCAGTGCTCCCCGCGCAAGCGGGGGTAGGCCCCACGCCCAGCCCGACCGGCGGCAGACACGCCAGTGCTCCCCGCGCAAGCGGGGGTAGGCCTGAGACGCCAGACGTGAGCCGTCGCCAGCACCGGTGCTCCCCGCGCAAGCGGGGGTAGGCCCGGAGTCCAGCCGTGCGCCGGTACATCGTCCGCGTGCTCCCCGCGCAAGCGGGGGTAGGCCCATCGTCGCTGCGGTGTGCAGCGGCGGCGGGATGTGCTCCCCGCGCAAGCGGGGGTAGGCCCTCGAGGATCTGGCCGAGCGGGTGCTTGTTGCGGTGCTCCCCGCGCAAGCGGGGGTAGGCCCTGGCGGCGGGTCTCCTTCGCTATCACGGTGATGTGCTCCCCGCGCAAGCGGGGGTAGGCCCGACACAGGGAGGAGAGGCCAGGATGATTATCGGTGCTCCCCGCGCAAGCGGGGGTAGGCCTCACGACATGCACCGGATCGACCGGATTCGTTCGTGCTCCCCGCGCAAGCGGGGGTAGGCCACTCATTACCGGCGCAGTGAGTAAACCGTCGGTGTGCTCCCCGCGCAAGCGGGGGTAGGCCCAGCTAGGAGAGAATGACCATCACCATGCGACTGTGCTCCCCGCGCAAGCGGGGGTAGGCCGCTATCGCGGGTTGCGCCGCCAGGCCTGCCATGGTGCTCCCCGCGCAAGCGGGGGTAGGCCTATCACGATGCTGATTTGTTCGCCTGGTGGCCAGTGCTCCCCGCGCAAGCGGGGGTAGGCCTGCATCGAGGGACCCTCCAGCATGATCGCCTCGGTGCTCCCCGCGCAAGCGGGGGTAGGCCTGAAGCCGGTGCCGCGCCTGGGCAGCATCGACGGTGCTCCCCGCGCAAGCGGGGGTAGGCCGCTCTGATGCTCCCGGTCGTCGACGATGCCGAGGTGCTCCCCGCGCAAGCGGGGGTAGGCCGTTGAGAGGCATGGTCAATATGGGTTGATCGTTGTGCTCCCCGCGCAAGCGGGGGTAGGCCGATCGCACACACGAGCGTTACCAAACCGTAACGGTGCTCCCCGCGCAAGCGGGGGTAGGCCTAAACAGAACGCCGGTCGTGATATGACCCCGCAGTGCTCCCCGCGCAAGCGGGGGTAGGCCGATCAGTACCCGACTGGCAATCGTGGAGCAAGAGTGCTCCCCGCGCAAGCGGGGGTAGGCCCGAGAGCCCAGTGATCGAGACGACATCACCGACGTGCTCCCCGCGCAAGCGGGGGTAGGCCGCGGTGATGATCGCGGCAAGCCGGTCGGCAGTGGTGCTCCCCGCGCAAGCGGGGGTAGGCCTGGGAGCCCTTGACGCGCGACGGCACGGCGGTAGTGCTCCCCGCGCAAGCGGGGGTAGGCCTGTCACATCAGGCAGGGCCTCGCGTGCGCGTCTGTGCTCCCCGCGCAAGCGGGGGTAGGCCCCCTGGGTCGCCGTCAGGCGGCGGTGTGCACGTGTGCTCCCCGCGCAAGCGGGGGTAGGCCTGGTGAGAGTCATAGCCGGATTCCAAGCCGACGGTGCTCCCCGCGCAAGCGGGGGTAGGCCCGTGACGTCGATGCCGTGCAGCTGCAGCTCGGAGTGCTCCCCGCGCAAGCGGGGGTAGGCCCATGCCAGTCGCGCCGTCGTCAGGACCGAAGACGTGCTCCCCGCGCAAGCGGGGGTAGGCCCCTTTTCTCATCCCCGCCGTAACGAAGAAGATAGTGCTCCCCGCGCAAGCGGGGGTAGGCCCACAATCTTCACGTTGGTGGCGTCGCCCACGTCGTGCTCCCCGCGCAAGCGGGGGTAGGCCTGCGCACACCAGCCCGACGACGAGCGGACCCGCGTGCTCCCCGCGCAAGCGGGGGTAGGCCCAGGCCGGGGTCTCTTGTCGTCTGGAGCGGGGGGTGCTCCCCGCGCAAGCGGGGGTAGGCCCTCAGTCACCGGTTCGCCCCGGCGCACTAACCAGTGCTCCCCGCGCAAGCGGGGGTAGGCCCTCGACGATCTCAGGCCGCAGGTCAGTGGTGGTGTGCTCCCCGCGCAAGCGGGGGTAGGCCCAGCCCGGTTGCAGTGTCGTCGGGACCGAAGACGTGCTCCCCGCGCAAGCGGGGGTAGGCCGGGGAAGGTATGGCGGGCGCGTTGCTGCGGATCGTGCTCCCCGCGCAAGCGGGGGTAGGCCCTGCCGCCTGAGGAACGCCGTATGGCGCTCGAAGTGCTCCCCGCGCAAGCGGGGGTAGGCCGAATCACGATTGCCACAGGATCGATTTCGGCGCGTGCTCCCCGCGCAAGCGGGGGTAGGCCGCGGCAGTCGCTCGCTCCGGCTACTGGGGCCTCGTGCTCCCCGCGCAAGCGGGGGTAGGCCCGGTCACGTCCGGTCGGTTCTTCATTTCGATCAGTGCTCCCCGCGCAAGCGGGGGTAGGCCCGACGTGTCGGCTGCGACCGTGACGCCCGGTCTGTGCTCCCCGCGCAAGCGGGGGTAGGCCCACTTACCTCAACGTCGCTGACGGTGCATGGACGTGCTCCCCGCGCAAGCGGGGGTAGGCCTCCGGTCAGGATCAGGCCGGTGCCTGCGCCGGAGTGCTCCCCGCGCAAGCGGGGGTAGGCCGGGCTTTGGCAAGCTTCGGGGCATGGTCAATATGTGCTCCCCGCGCAAGCGGGGGTAGGCCGCCCTTGCACATCCCAGCAGTCACAAAGAAAATGTGCTCCCCGCGCAAGCGGGGGTAGGCCACCGATAACCAGCGTGCGAGTGACCGGCCTCGCGGTGCTCCCCGCGCAAGCGGGGGTAGGCCCCCACGTACGGCCGTCTCCAATTCAGTCACGCAGTGCTCCCCGCGCAAGCGGGGGTAGGCCCCCACGTACGGCCGTCTCCAATTCAGTCACGCAGTGCTCCCCGCGCAAGCGGGGGTAGGCCCACAACGAAGGCACCGAAGCTGACGAGCAAGCTGTGCTCCCCGCGCAAGCGGGGGTAGGCCGTCGACCTCGCGCTCGATCATGCTGACGCGGAGGTGCTCCCCGCGCAAGCGGGGGTAGGCCCCCCTCACAGGGCCTGATCTGCTACGCACGATGGTGCTCCCCGCGCAAGCGGGGGTAGGCCTGCGGAGCGCTGAGGCACCGACGCCCGCCGGATGTGCTCCCCGCGCAAGCGGGGGGTAGGCCCAGAAGCGTCGCGGCAGTGTGGATTGGCAGGCGGTGCTCCCCGCGCAAGCGGGGGTAGGCCTGCACAGTCCGCGACACGAGCGACATCGTGACAGTGCTCCCCGCGCAAGCGGGGGTAGGCCGTAGTCAGCCTCCAGCCACTCGACGTAGGCGCAGTGCTCCCCGCGCAAGCGGGGGTAGGCCTCGACTGCGTTCGGCGTGCTCAGCCAGCGGGCGGTGCTCCTCGCGCAAGCGGGTGTAGGCCATGGAATGGCACCGACAGCAGAGTGAATCGCGCCGGGTTTGATGGCGGCTCTGATCCTTCGTCGCTGCGATGCCCAACAGCAGGTCCACCCGCCGAGCAGTGGGTCAAGTGCCGATTCTCAACTCAGGGCGAACTGCGGGCACACCGTCATCGGAGCGCGTCGTCGCCCGTCAGCAATTCGACCGCACCGATAGCGGTGATGTATTCGTCGGGAGCAAAGCGGTGGGCGCCGGCGTGGACTCCGCAGAGAGGGCGGAACTGGGGCACCAGACCTTCCCGGCTTGCGCACAGCCTGGGATGGCGTTCGGGTTCGACGTGGTCGTCGGCCTATCCCGACCACAAGGTGTCGATGGGCGCCACGTACAGACGGTCGGCGAGCTTGAGGTGCGCTTGTCCTGTATGGAGCAGCACGCCTGCCCGAAACGCTCCGGGCGAGGCGGCGTCCAGTCGATCACGCAGCCATGCCAGCTGTCCGGCGGCGCCCGGCGACGGCGATTGCGAGGCCTTGACTTCAATGGCCACAGCAGAACCGTCACGCCATTCCAGAATCAGGTCGACTTCACGACCGTCACGGTCACGGTAGTGCCGCAGCGTCGGCCGCCGAGTGTTCGTCGAAGCCTGGCGAGCGATCTCGTTGATCACGAATGTCTCCAGCAGCGGACCGACCGAGGTCGATGTCGGCTCTGCCAGGGCTTCGGCAGAGGTGATCAGCAGCGCAGCTGCGAGCCCTGAATCGGTGAGGTGAATCTTGGGGCGCTGCACGGCGCGGCGAAGGGGATTGCGCGACCAGGCGGGCAGCGCCTCCACCAGGAACACGGCGCGAAGCCATTCCAGATATCGGTTCAGGGTCGGCCGGGTGATGCCGAGGCGACGGGCCGCTTCGGCCACGTTGAGCGTCGACGCGGTGCAAGCCGCGGCCCAGGCCAGCAGCCGATCCATTGCGGACTCGTCGCGGATGGAAGCCAGGAGGCCGAGATCGCGCCCGATCACGGTCGTGGTGTAGTCCTCGAACCACGCAGCGAGCGCCTCGTGTTGCCTGCTGAGCCTGACGGCACCGGGGTAGCCACCTTGGCACACAGCGTCGAGATACTCGCGACGCGACGTCCTGCCGCCGGTTCGAAGATTCGGTGCGCCGTCTCGCCACGCGTCGATGGCAGACGACGGTGTGCCCGCCAGCTCCGCACGCGACAATGGCCGCAGCTGCAACAGTCGGACGCGGCCTGCCAGAGACTCACTGATCGTCGGCACGGTCAGGAAATTTGTGGAACCGGTCAACAGGAAGCGGCCCGTTGAAGGGACGTCATCGACAAGTCGCTTCACGGCGCGTATCAGCCGGTCGCCGCCGCGCTGCACCTCGTCGATGACGCGCGGCGAGGCCCCGGCCGCGAGGAAGCTCACGGGATCGTCGAGGGCAGCGGCAAGCACGGCGTCGTCGTCGAGCGAGACATAGGAGCCTTGCCGCTCGGCTGCGACCTGCTTGGCGAGCGTCGTCTTGCCGGACTGCCGCGCTCCGTGGAGCATCACCACACGGGAGGTATCGAGCGCGTTCAGGACAGCCCGATGGGCATGACGTTCGACAAATGGCAGATCTGCAGCCATCCCGACCTCCGCAGCATCCACTCGCGCCGGCGAAGTTTACATTTTGCCGACTCGTTGTCGTTCATTCTGCCGTCAGTGAATAAGACATTCTGCCGTGGATGAAGCGAACAGACTGCCACCGTCGCCAAGCAGCGGGTCGGCGATGCCGGCCTCTCATCGAAGTTGCGTGACGAATACCGTTCGAGTTCCGGCAGCACGGTTCTCGGCGGGGAATCACTCCCGTCTTTCACTGAGCGGCTCGCCCGCTACTCAAGCGGGAATGGGAGCTGCAGCCACCATGGCCGGTCGACGGCATCGACGCGGCTGACCCATTTGACCCACCAGAAGCCTCGCCTGCCAGGTGCCACCAACCGCACCGGGGCGCCGTGGCCGCGGCGCAATGGCTCGCCGCCATAGCCGACGGCCAGGTACAGGTTGGCCGCGTCGCGAGCGGGGTACAGACGGCTGTAGCCGGTCAGCGAGGTGACTTCCAGCGTGGGCTCCTCAGTTGGCGGCATCAGCTCGGACAGTGGTATTGCGTCCCACGACTGTCGGCTCCACCACCCACCGGTGCAGTCGAGGTCGGCCGTTACCGGCGCAGCCTGCTCACGCAGTGTTTCAAGAGTCACCAGCTCGCCCGCGAGCCTCAGCTCCCAGTCCGAGGCGGCCACTTGGGGCGACGTGTCGTTGAGCCACATGGTTGTCGGCATCTCGGCGGGGTTGAACGAAGCGATTTCGTGTGAGCCGGTGAATCGCCGGTTGTCGCCTACCGCAAACTGCTGGATCCAGTAGGCAGCGCCTGCGGCCGCCAGCGCGATGCCCCCGCCGACAAAGGCCCTGCGATCGAGGTCCGCGACGGTGGGGCGACCCGGTCGGCTGACGATGTGCCACACCAGCAGCGGGACGACGAATGCCACCAGCAGAACATGGGTCCACAGCGCTGACCAGTAGCCCACCCCGTGCCACAGCCCGGTGGCGTGGAGTACCCCGAGCACGACGGTCACGACGACGAGAGCCCCGAGCAGCATCGACAGCCACCGGGTCGCGCGGCGGCGCTTCAATCCGGTGCGCACCGAGCCCCGGAGTTTTGCCGGTGCCAGCGCCAGCAGGCTGAGGCCGGCGAGTGCGTGGGCGACCGTCAACCAGCGCCCCCAGCCGGTGCCCACTGCCCACGATGCCAGCCCGGTCCCCGCCGCCACCGTCGCTGCGATGCCCAACAGCAGGTCCACGCGCCGAGCAGTGAGCCAAGTGCCGAGCCTCATGTCACGGCGATCAGAGGATCCTCGGCGGTCAGCAGTTCGGCAGCCCCAACGGCCGTGATGTGCTCGTCGAGGGCGAATCGGTGGGCACCCGCATGCACTGCGTAGAGATGGTCGAGCTCGAGGTCGGCGAGGGCGCTGCGCATTGAGCGGGTCACCGTCGGACGCTCGGTTCGCTTGATCTCGAATCCCAAGACGCGACCGTTCACCGTCAGGCGCAGGTCGAGCTTGGCACCGCTGTGGGTCGACCAGAATGCTGCTCGTCGACCGGCCGCGGCACGAACTCCATACGGGGCAAAATTACCTTGAAAATCAGTCGTAGGACAAAGGAATTTCAAGCTAAACCACCGGGGCGTGCGGTCTGCTCGACGTGCTCCAGCGAGACGGGCCAGACCCTGCCTGAGTGCGGAACCGTTCAGAGGTCCATGAGGGCCGTTGGCACCCATGGAGGCCACTTCGGTTGCCGTACAGGCGATCCTGATCGGTAAGCGGCGATGACCCTGTACGGGGTGGCTGCTGAGGAGTTGTCGTAGACGATGGTCTCGTCAGCGATTCCGGCCGCTTGCGCGACATGGCTCCAGAGCCGCCGGTGGCGGGACCGGATCTTGTCTTCGGGGACGAAATGCCCTCCGTTCGCCACGCGGTGCTCAACGCGTGCGACTGCAAGCGCCTCGGAGACGAGGATGACATGGAGCACCACGATGTAGCCGGCCCGGGACGCACGGCGGAGCAGTTCGACCTTCGACTCGTGGGAGAACACCGTCTCGGCCACAAACGACGTGTGCTCGGCAAGCAGTTCCGCTCGCCGCTGCTCGGCAAGACTCGCAGCGTCATACGCATGCTCCACCTCTGCGCCGGGCCACCGCGCAGCCGCAATGTGATCGGCGTTGACGAACTCGAGCGTGGACGGAGCGAGCACGCTGCGCTGGAACGTGCTCTTGCCCGCGCCGTTCGGGCCGGCGATGACATGCAGGACCGGTGTGGGCATCGAAGGGCGCCCGTGTCAGCCGAACAGCGATCTTCAGGGCTGGTGGCGGATAATCGTGCCCTCGTCGTCCTGCTCGACATAGGACATCCCCGCTGCTTCGAAGTCAGCGACTAGATCGAGGGCGCGTCGACGCTGCTCGGTTCGCTCGGCCCACTCGGCCCGAACGATTGCCTGCTCGCGGCTGTTGAGATCGTCGTAGGAGGAATCGCAGGCGAGTACCTGCTCGATGTCCCGGAGTGACACGTCGGGTGCCAGCTCAAACTCCTTGCCGATGCGAGCCCAGTGGCTGATCTGCTGTGCTGTGCTGCGACTCATCGCAGGCGCCACAGCGGCAGCGCACGCGTGGATCTCTTCATCGACCCGGACCGGTGAACTCGTAGCCATGCCTCAACCTCACGCACAAACGTAGCAGATTGCTACAACCGGTCCCTCGCCCACACAGCCCAAGACTGACAGATCAGGCAGTGCCCCGGAATGCCAAAGAACTCGGGGACGCTGTTGTGTTCTGAGCAGTTGCCTGACGCTGCTACGGGCTCGCCGAGATGCGCGGTCTTGACCTGGCTTCAGCCGGACGGCTCACGATGCGAGCACGCGCGCGACGGCGTTGACAATGCGTTCGGCTACATCGGCTGCTGCGAGGACATGCTTGGCACTGAGCTTCCTGGAAGCAAAGTCCCCGTATTCTGCGAGCGCCCGATCTTGGCGGATCTCGTTCGCATCAACGAGGTCACTTTCCGAGACGGCTCCTGCCAGTTCGCGCCTGGCGTAGTCAAGCGTCACGCGGTGGGCACCTTCGCCGGTATGCACTCGGAGCCCTTTCGCCGACATGTGACCAACCACCGCCTTGCGGATGGCGTCGTGGCATGCGGACATGGCGAGGGTCGTGTCGCTCTCAGCGAGCTTGCGCGCAGACGCGACGTGGCGTCTGGCGTCGTTGATGCGTTCGCCCGCTGCTCCCATGTTGGCCTTGACCCGTTCAAGCCGGCGGGTAGCGATCGCTTCAGCGAGCCAGTCGGACCTCACCCTCGACTTCTAGCACGATCGGCGCCAAGGGCTGCTCTCGAATTTGGGCGACGAACGGTTCTGGCGAAGGGGATCCCCATCCCTCTCGGTCGATCACGATGGGGTTGACCTCCACCCGCAGATCTTCTGCGACGGCACGGCACGCCGCGCGAACAGCTCGCAACGGCGCTTCGCCAATCACAACGACATCGATGTCGTTCGGAAAGTGGCCCGCCTCGCCGACAAAGCGGCGTGCCCACGAGCCGTAGACAAACGCGATCTCGACGCCCTTGACGCCACCCAGAGCGTTGCCGAGGCGCCCCAGTACGCCGACAGTCTGGAGCAGAATGGAGCGAAGCTCCGGTGCCCACGGCAGTTCCCAGTTTGGGCGGACGAGCCTGTTGCGGCCCAGCAGTCGGGTTACCAAGAGTCCGTGCTCTTCGAGTCGGGCTACTTCCCTGCTCGCCGTTGCTTGCGCGACGCGTGCGCGTTCGGCAATCGCTCCGACGGTGAGTTCGTCTCCCGTGCCGGCGAAGAGAACCCCGAGTATCCGAAGCTGTTGATCGGACCTGAACAGCGGTGCCAGGGCGGGCGCAGACATACTCACACTCTTCACAATATCATCGAGAGTGTGAGTGTATCTACTCCGAGGGTCCCTGAGCCTGATCTGGACCTGAAGACAGCGCTCTCGCTAGAGCCCCGATTTCAAGCAGTTCTGGGCTCTGGGGCTACTCGCCGCCCTCGAGTGCCGGAATGATCCGCTGGCCGTAGGCGTTCAGGGTTTCATCCTTGGCATCGTGCATGAGGTAGATGGCGAACTGGTCGACGCCGAGTTCCCGCAGTTCACGCAGGCGGGAGACATGGCTTGCGGCGTCGCCGAGGATGCAGAACCGATCGATCACGTCGTCGGGGACGAAGTCGGCATGGACGTTGCCGGCCCTCCCGTGTTCCGCATAGTCGTAGCCCTCGCGCCCGGCGATGTAGTCGGTGAGCGCTTGGGGAACGCCGCCGCCGGTGGCGCCATAGCGCTCGACCAGGTCGGCCACGTGGTTGCCGACCATGCCGCCGAACCAACGGCACTGATCGCGCTGGTGGGCCAGGTCGTCGCCCACGTACGCGGGCGCGGCCACGCAGATGTAGAGATCATCGGGATCGCGACCCGCTTCGGCGGCAGCCCGCCGTACCGCAGCGATGGTCCACTCGGCGATGTGCGGGTCGGCGAGCTGCAGGATGAAACCGTCGGCCTGCTCGCCGCAGAGCTGCAGAGCCCGTGGACCGTATGCAGCCATCCAGATGTCGAGCTGGCTGCCCGACGACCACGGGATCTGCTGTTTGGTGCCGTTGTATTCGACCTCTCGGCCCTCGGCCATGCCCTTGATGACCTTCATCGACTCGGCCAGCGTGGCGAGGCTGGCAGGTGCATGGCCCAGCACCCTCATGGCCGAGTCGCCGCGGCCGACGCCGCACACCGTGCGGTTGCCGAACATGTCGTTGAGCGTGGCGAACAGCGAAGCGGTGACCGTCCAGTCACGCGTTCCCGGGTTGGTGACCAGCGGCCCGACGACCATGCGATTGGTTGCCGAGAGCATCTGGCTGTAGATCACATAGGGCTCTTGCCACAGCACATGGCTGTCGAAGGTCCACCCGTGAGTGAACCCCAGCGTCTCGGCTCGTTTGACCAAGTCGACCGCTCGCCACGCAGGCGGATTTGTCTGAAGAACGATGCCGAAATCCATGTTCACTGTCCTCCTGGCCGTCCGGCGGGAGCTGCGTGTGGTCGAGCTAGGCCTGGCGTCGTCTCCTATTGCAGGTACTGGCAGAGCCCCCGGGGCAGGTACTGGCCGTCGCCGGCACGTCCCAGGTACTGACCGTCGTTGACAATCTTGCGACCCCGAGAAAAAACAGTGTCGACGTGGCCCGTCACCTCGACACCCTCGTACGCCGAGTGGTCGATGTTCATGTGGTGGTTGTCGACGCTGATGGTCCAGCGATGCTCGGGGTCATAGATCACGACGTCGGCGTCGGAACCGGCCGCGATGATCCCCTTGCGGGGGTACAGGCCCATCATGCGGGCCGGGGTTGTGGCGCACAGTTCCACCCATCGAGCGAGCCCGATCTCGCCGGTGACCACGCCCTGGAAGATCAGGTCCATGCGGTGCTCGACGCCGCCGATGCCATTCGGAATCGCCCGGAAGTCGCCGAGCCCGAGCTCCTTTTGCTCCTTCATGCAGAACGGGCAGTGGTCGGTGGACACGACGGCCAGATCGTTGGTGCGCAGCCCCTTCCACAGCGCGTCCTGGTGGCCCTCCTCACGAGAGCGGATCGGTGTCGAGCACACGTAGGCCGCGCCCTCGAAGCCGGGCCGGTCGAGGTGTTCCTCCAAACTGAAGTGCAGGTACTGCGGGCAGGTCTCGGCAAACACGTTCATGCCGGCGTCGCGCGCCAGCGCCACCTGCTCGAGGGCCTCGGCGGCCGAAAGGTGCACGATGTACAGCGGCGCGGCACCCACCTTGGCGAGCTGGATGGCCCGATGGGTGGCTTCGGATTCGAGTTCTTTGCGCCGCACATAGCCGTGATTGACCGGAGCGGTCTCGCCCCGCTCGAAGGCCTGCGCAGCCAGCACGTCGATGGCCATGCCGTTCTCGGCGTGCATCATGATCAGCCCGCCGTTGGCGGCCGCTTGCTGCATGGCCCGCAGGATCAGTCCGTCGTCGGAGTACAGCACGCCCGGGTAGGCCATGAACAGCTTGAAGCTGGTGATGCCCTCATTCACCAGCAGGTCCATTTCGCAGAGCGCGTCGTTGTCGACGCCGCCGAGGATCATGTGCATGCCGTAGTCGATGGCACAGTTGCCTTCCGCCTCGGCCATGCGCGCGTCGAAGCATGCCCGCACGCTCTCTCCGTAGGTCTGGGTGGCGAAGTCCACGATTGTCGTGGTGCCGCCCCAAGCCGCCGCTCGGGTTCCCGTCTCGAATGTGTCTGAGGCGTAGGTTCCGCCGAAGGGCAACGACATGTGGGTATGCACGTCCACCCCGCCGGGCACCACCAGGCGTCCGGTCGCGTCGACGACCTCGGCGCCCCGCTCGGCCGCCGCAGCGATCTCGCTGCCGGGCTGGAGCACCGCAGCGATCTGCTCACCGTCGATGAGCACCTCGGCCGCATCCGCTCCGGTCGAACTGACGACGGTGCCACCTTTGATCAGCGTTGCCATGCTCGTGCCCCTTTGATGGTGGTATCTGAAAACCCGATCCGGTGTTGAACGGCCTGCCTCACGGTGCTGTCAGCGATCCGTACGACTCGGGGCGACGGTCGCGGCAGAACGCCCCCTGAGCGCTGCCCCCTGTTCCCGGTCACCCGATGCGCAGAGATCCCCAACCGCCACCGCTGCGATACCGAGCGAATGGAACGAAGCGAGCTTAGATCGTCCTGTCCCGGGGTCGAGGTTGCAGGCCCTCGGGTCGGGAGGTCTGGTGATGTGCCCCGCGGTTGGTTCCACAGATCACCTCGTCGTGCCACTGCTGGCCTGCAAGCGCCCGCGCCCTATCGTTGGCGACGCCCGAGGAGGACCAACATGGCGGCACATCCAGCGCAGAACACAGCACGTGAGCGGCGGCGTTTCGTCTCGAAGCCACCCTCGCTCATGGTGCTGACAGCGGTCGTGATTGCGGTGCTCGCTGCGGCCACGAGCGCAGCATCTGCGCAGCCGGCGCCGACCGCTCAGCAGCAGCCGCAGGTCACGGTCGGATCACAGACCGGTGAGGTCGTCGTCGGATGGAGCCCCGTCGCGGACGCGAGCTACTACCGCATCGGCTGGCTCTCCAATGCAGACTACGACGCTGCAGCGGCCGGCGGCGGCGACTGGATGGCCAACTTCGTGTCGGTGAGCGTCGCCAACGAGGGCCAATCGCAGCACACCGTCGAGCACCTGGCACCCGGTAGGTCGTACTGGTTCATCGTTGGCGCCAGCGACCAGCGCTACGGCGAGCCGCAGTGGTCGCGATGGTCCGAGCTGGTGCGCCTGCCCGGCGGGCCGGCTGCGTGCGCAGGCGACCGAGAAGCGCTGACGGCTTTCTACGACGCCACCGGCGGCCCCGATTGGCGCAACAGCGTCAACTGGCGCAGCGCCACTGCCCCCATCGACGAGTGGTTCGGCGTTTCGACCGACAGCGACGGCTGCGTGCTCGTCCTGTACCTCAACAACAACGACCTGTCCGGCGAGATTCCGCCCGAGCTCGCAGGGCTGTCCCGACTGCGCTCGCTGCACTTGGGGAACAACGACCTGAATGGCGAGATACCGCCGGCGCTGGCCGGGCTGGACGACCTGCGCGTCCTGGCGTTGGTGAACAACGATCTCAGCGGCGAGATCCCCGAAGAGCTCGGCACCATGCCGAGGCTCAGCGTTCTGGATCTCGACGGCAACGAGCTGAGCGGGCCGCTGCCGCTGGAACTGACTGATCTGGCTGAACTGCGCGTCCTGTCGCTGAACCGCAACATGCTGAGCGGTCCGATACCCGCGGAGTTCGGCGCCATGACCAATCTCACCAACTTGGAGCTGTGGAGCAACGAGCTGACGGGCCCGATCCCGGTCGAGATCGCCGAACTCGTCAACCTCAGGACGCTCGACGTCGATGAGAACCAGCTCACCGGTGAGATTCCTGTCGAACTCGGCAAACTCACCAATCTGCGGTTCCTGTGGCTGAAGGAGAACCAGTTCACCGGTGAGATTCCGGTGGAGCTGAACAACTTGGGCAACTTGATCGTGTTGGCGCTGGACGGCAACCGTCTGACCGGGGAGATACCGCCGGGGTTCGGCAGCTTCGACCGGCTGGAGTACCTGTACCTGGACGACAACGATCTCACCGGAGAGATCCCGGCCGAACTCGGCAACCTGGCCGAGCTGAAGCGGCTGTATCTCCACGGCAATCGGCTGACCGGGGGAATACCCGCAGAACTGGGCGGCCTGGCCAGTCTGGAGCGTCTGCAACTCGACAGAAACCGTCTGACCGGGGAGATTCCGAAGGAGCTGGGCGGCCTCGCCAGCCTCGAACACCTGGTGCTCGACCAGAACACGCTGACCGGTGCGATCCCCGCCGAGCTGGGCGACCTGGCCGAGTTGACCTACCTGAGCGTGAACCGCAACCAGTTGAGCGGCGCCGTCCCCACCGAGCTGGGCGATCTGGCCAACCTCGAGCAATTGCGGCTAGACAACAACCAGTTCAGCGGCCAGATACCGCGTGCGTTGGGCAAGCTGGTCAAGCTGGAACAGCTGCACCTGGACAACAATCAGCTCAGCGGGCCGATCCCCGCGGTATTGCTCGACCTTCCCGATCTCGCGGTGCTCTACCTCTCGAGCAATGACCTGACCGGGTGCATACCGGCTGCGTTCCTCGACGTCGCAGACAATGACCTCGACGAGCTTGCCCTGGAGACATGCTGAGGCGACCGCGACCACCTCGAACCCGCACAGCACGGCCGACGCGCGAGGGACCTGTGCAGGCAGGATGTAGTCGATGTCCAAACGCAGCACCACCTTCCGCGGGTGGAAGGTGGTGGGCGCCGGGGGACTGATGCAGGGCCTGCAGGCGGCCCTGTTCATGCATGCGTCGGGCTCGTATCTGGTCGAGCTGCAAAGGGAGTTCGGCTGGAGCAAGACAGCGCTGTCGGGAGCGGTGGCGCTCAACCGGGCCGAGACTGCGCTGCTGGGGCCGGCGCAGGGCTGGCTGCTCGACCGCTTCGGCCCGCGCGCCATCGCCCGCACCGGCTCGCTGTTCATGGCGGCCGGCTTCGTGTTCTTCGGGCAGGTCCACTCGCTGTGGCAGTTCTACGCGGCGTTCCTGCTCATCGCCGTGGGCTCGAGCTTCTGCGGCTTCGTGACCGTGACCGTCTCGATCGTGCGCTGGTTCGAGCGGCTGCGAGCCAGGGCGCTGTCGGTCGCCGGCATGGGCTTGGGCATCGGCGGCATGTGCGTGCCGCTGATCGTGCTGTCGTTCTCGTACTTCGGCTGGCGGACGACCGCAACCGTCGCAGGATTGGGCGGGGCCGCAGCGGCATGGTGGCTCGCCAAGTACCTCGAAGGGCGGCCCGAGGACTATGCACAGGAGATCGACGGCGGGGCACATGTCGTCGCCGGCGGCACGACGGTGCGTGCCGAAGGCGTCAGCGACGTCCATTTCACGGCGTCGGAAGCGCTGCGGACGCGGGCGTTCTGGATGATCTCGTTCGGGCACATGAGCGCGTTGTTCGTGGTCGGCGTGGTGATGGCGCACCTGCAGCTTTTCCTGACATCAGAGAGGGGCTACTCGCTGCAGCAAGCCAGCTTCGTGGCAGCGTCGCTCCCGTTCGTTCAACTCGGCGGCATGGCCCTCGGCGGCTATCTCGGAGACCGCATCAACAAGCGGCTCATCGCATCGGTGGCCATGTGCGGCCACGCGGGCGGCCTGCTGCTGCTGGCCTGGTCTCCCAACGTGGCGGTGGTGGTGCTGTTCGTGCTGCTGCACGGGCTCGCGTGGGGGGCGCGAGGCCCGCTGATGCAGGCACTGCGGGCGGACTACTTCGGCTCGTCGTCGTTCGCCACGATCATGGGCATCAGCTCGACCATCGTGCTGACCGGCACGGTGCTGGGGCCGCTGGTCGCTGGCTGGATCGCGGACACGACAGGCAGCTACGTGCTCGCTTTCGTTGTGCTGTCGGCAATGACTGCGCTCGGCATGGTCTTCTTCATCCTCGCCAGGCCCCCGGACCCGCCGCCCCGCGACGCGGCGCCCGCCGCGGGGGCACCGCCCCAGGAGATGGCAGGCTGAGTGCCATGCCCGCCATCGGCGCAGACACCGGGCTCGATTCTGGGCTCGACCCGACACCGCTGTTCGACCCGCGCACCTTTGTCGACGGCGTGCCCCATGATCTGATCGCCGACTTGCGCACACACGCACCGGTGCACTGGGTGCCCGAACCCGAGCTCATGGGATGGG
This sequence comes from Acidimicrobiales bacterium, assembly GCA_965231925.1. Lineage (GTDB taxonomy): Bacteria > Actinomycetota > Acidimicrobiia > Acidimicrobiales > Poriferisodalaceae > Poriferisodalis. Next base: position 3,785,419 of record OZ246894.1, on the reverse strand, counting down.
AGGCGGGGCCCGGCTTCTGGGCGGTGCTCACCCACGAGCTGATGAACCGGGTGCTGCGCGACCCGGCGACGTTCTCGTCCCATCTCGGCGGGACGCAGATTCGCGACCCTCAGACCGCAGCGATGCTGGAGTTCGTCCAGCGGATGATGCTCAATCAGGACCCTCCCCAGCACACGAGGCTGCGGCGGCTGCTCATGCGCTCGTTCGCACCGAGTGCGGTGGCTTCGCTGGAAGCCACGATCTCGGCTCGCGCCAAAGAACTCGTCGATGCGGTGGTGGATCGGGGCCGGGCCGACTTCGCCAAGGCAGTCTCTGCCGAGCTGCCGCTGCTGACGCTCGCCGACATCATGGGCGTGCCGACGCAGGACCGCATGCTGCTGTTCGACTGGTCCAACCGGGTAATCGGCTACCAGGACGCCGAGTATGCGGTCTCTGACGCGTTCGATCCGGCGACGGGCACGCAGATGGCCCGGCGCTCGTTAGAGGTGCGAGCCCAGATTCGTCCCGGGCCCGACGGTCGCATGCCCGACCCCCGCTCCCGCGAAGGCCTCGCGGACATGTATGCCTACGCGCACGATCTGGCTACCTACAAGCGGGCCAACCCGGGCGCCGACGTGGTCTCGACGCTGCTCAGGGCCGACGACGCCGAGGGCGGCATCACCAACGAAGAGTTCGAGACCATGTTCTTCCTCTTCGCCGTGGCGGGCAACGAGACACTGCGCAACGGCATACCCGGTGGCCTGTGGGCGCTGCTGCAGCACCCCAACCAGCTCGCCAAGCTGCTTGCCGCGCCCGAGTTGCTGCCCGGCGCCATCGAGGAGATGCTGCGATTCATCCCGCCGGTGGTGCATTTTCGACGCACGGCGACCCGTGACGTCGAACTGGGCGGGCGCAAGGTGCACGCCGGCGACAAGGTGGTGGTGTTCCATGTGGCGGCCAACCGCGACCCCGCCGTGTTCGCCGAGCCCGACCGGTTCGACATCGAGCGCAGCCCGAATGACCACCTCACCTTCGGCGCCGGGCCGCATTTCTGCCTGGGTGCGCACCTGGCGCGCCGCCAGATGTCCGCCATGTTCACCGAAGCGCTGTGGCGCATGCCGAACCTGCGGCTGGATCCGGCCAAGCGGCCAGAGCGCCTGCTGTCGAACTTCCAGCACGGCTTCAAGCACCTGCCGGTGCTCTGGGATGTGTCTGGTGCCTCCACCCCACCGTCAGGAACTGCCGCATGAGATTGCCAGCATGAGTTCGCCAGAGCACCCCGCTGTGCCGCCCATCCGGGTCGGGGTCACGCCTGATGTGAAGCTGTGGTCGCGCCCGTGGGACGAGCGCCGCCGCATGGTGGAGCTGGTCGCCGACGCGGGCATCGACGCCATGTTCTTCGCCGACCATGTCAGCTTCCGCATCGGGCACGGCAATGACGGCATGGTCACCGCAGCGGCGCTCGCCAACCTCCATCCGAGCCTGGGCGTGTATCTCGGCGTGTACCTGCTGCCGCTTCGTCACCCGGTTCCTGTCACCCGCCAGCTCGCGAACCTGGCCGAGATGGCGCCTGGGCGCATCAGCTTCGGCGTCGGCATCGGCGGCGACGACCGCCACGAGGTCGAATTGTGCGGCGTCGATCCCCGCACCCGAGGCCGGCGCACCGACGAGTCGCTCGAGATCGTGCTGCGACTGCTGGGCGGCGAGACGGTCGATTACCACGGCGAGTTCTTCTCGATGTCACAGGCACGCATCATTCCGGTGCCCGACCCGCCCATCCCGACCTACGTCGGCGGGCGATCCGATGCCGCCATCCGCCGCGCCGGCCGTTTTGCCGACGGCTGGCTGGGCATCTGGTGCACCGTCGAGCACTACCAGGCGGCGCTGAACCTCTATGCGGAGACGGCAGCGACGCAGCGGGCGGTGCCGGGTGCAGCCCCCGACGTCCCCGACCATGGGATCCAGCTCTGGGTGGGCATCGGCGACAGCCGCGAGCAGGCCGCGGCGTGCGTCGCTCCCGAGCTCGAACGCTTCTACCGCGTGCCGTTCAAGGCCTTCGAGAAGTACACGCCCTACGGCACGGTCGATGACATCGTGGAGTTCTTCCTGCCGTTCATCGAGGCGGGCTGTCGACACGTGAACATCACACCGTGCGGTCCAGAGCCCAACGAGGCGATACTTGCGGCGGGGGAAGTTGCACGGCGACTGCGGGCCGCAGACCCGCTGGCAGCCGCGGATGGCCCCGATGTCGCTACTCGAACGCAAGACTGACGAAAGGGCACGCGGGCCGAACGGCTGAGGGTTTGACCAGTCGGCGATCACCGGTCGGGGGATCCGAACGGCCCGTCGATTGACCCGCAGTACACAGCCAGGAAGTGACTGACGGACCATGACGATGACCACAGCACAACACCCACAGCGGGCCGGTCGGGTGCCGGTCCCAGTACAGCCGATGGGCGCAGCGTCAGAACTGCTCGACGTTCGGCCGCTAGCGGGTGCGCTGGGCGCCGAGCTGTACGCGCCCGGCGGCAGAAGGCTCGACGTCAGCAGTTTGGATGAGGCGCATGTTGGGGCGATCCGTGAAGCGCTGTGTGCCTATCACGTGGTCGTGTTACGCGATCAGCAGATGGAAGCCAGAGACCTGGCCAGCTTCGGCCGTCGTTTCGGCGAGCTGGAGCGCCACCCCTACCTCGGCGGCACCGCCGTTGAGCCCGAGGTCGTTCCGGTCATCAAGGAACCCCACGAGACCGTGAATTTCGGCGGCGGCTGGCATTCAGAGATGTCGTTCCTGGAGTGCCCGCCGATGGCGACGGCGCTGTACGCGGTGGAAGTGCCGAGCTTCGGGGGCGACACCCTGTTCGCCAATCAGCAGGCGGCCTACCTGGGGCTGTCCGACACCATGAAGCGCTTCGCCGAGAGCCTCAACGCCGTGCACTCGGCAGCTCGCCAGTACGGGCGCCGAGGCGATTCGGACCGGTACGGCGGCGAGCGCAACTCGATGAACGTGCAGGTGTCAGACGAGGCGCACGCGCAGCTGACGCACCCGGTCGTGCGGACCCACCCGGAGACTGGCGCGAAGGCGCTGTATGTGAATCGGGCGTTCACCGAGGCGATCTCAGGCATGCGCCGCCACGAGTCCAAGGCACTGCTCGAGATGCTGTGGAGCCACGCGGTCAGCGAGCAGTTCACCTGCCGGGTCCGCTGGGCGCCGGGAACGCTGACCATGTGGGACAACCGCAGCGTCCAGCATTACGCGCTGAACGACTACCACGGCCAGCGGCGGCACATGCTCCGGGTGACGATCGCCGGCGACCGGCCTCGTTGAGGACTGGCGGATTGAGAGTTGTCGAGTTGAGCACTGCCGAGTCGAGAGCTCCCGACGTGAACACCGGCCTCACGCAGCACGCCGCCCACCGGAGCAGTCACAGATGAGACCGCTTGCAGGCATCCGCGTGGTCGACATGAGCCGCGTTCTGGCAGGTCCGTTCGCTGGGAGGATTCTCAGCGACCTCGGCGCCGATGTCGTGAAGGTGGAGCCGCCCGAGGGCGACATCTCGCGGCTGTGGGGCGTCAACCGCGCCGGGCTCGCCGGCTTCTACACCCAGCAGAACGTCGGCAAGCGCAACGTCTGCGTCGACCTGCGTGCCCCCGGCGGGCCCGAGACCGTGAAACGGCTCGTCGCGCACGCCCACGTGCTCGTCGAGAACTTCCGCCCCGGCGTCATGGCGCGCCACGGCCTGTCGTTCGCCGAGCTGTGCGAGGTGAATCCGGCGCTGGTGATGCTGTCGATCAGCGGTTTCGGTCAGGAGGGGCCCGATTCGCAGCGGGCCGCCTATGCGGCGGTGCTGCACGGCGAGTCGGGGTGGATGGCTCGCACCGCCCGCATACACCAGCAGCCGCTCCAAGAGCCGTACCTGGCCGTGGCCGACACCAACGCAGCCCTGCACGGCGCCATCGGCGTCCTCGCAGCTCTTCGCGTCGCCGAGACGACCGGGCACGGCCAGCACATCGACATCGCGATGCTCGAAGCATTCCTGGCGACCGACGAGGGAAGCCAGAGCGGGCTCGACGGCGGGAGCTACACATCCCAAGGCGGGTTGGTGTGGGACGGCGTCGACGGGCCGGTCCTGACCGCAGGCGATTTTCGGTGGATCTGGAGGCAGCTGAGCGAGACCCATGGGCTCGCGGACCCGTCGCCCCCGGATGCAGACATCGCGACGAAGCGGGCGTGCCGCACCGATGCGATCAACGCGTTCCTGAGCTCGTTTGAGACCCGTGCGGAGATGCTGGCAGCCCTCGACGCAGCCAATCTGGCGTGGGGAGACATTCGCACGACCGCGGAAGCGCACACCTCGCCGACTGCGCTGCATCGCGGTTCATCGGTCGAGATCGATGCTCGCGACGGCGGCACGCGCCGGGTGACCCAGACGCCGTACCGGTTCTCGGGCGCTTCCGCGCAGACCTCGGCAGCCTCCGGCGTCACGGCTGAGGCGCTGGCGCCTCACCTCGGCGAGCACAACGGCGAGGTGCTCACCGAGTGGCTGGGCGCTGGGCGCGCAGAAATCGAGGCGCTGCGCGAGGCCGGGGTGCTCGTCGAAGACGCGCTCGCGGCCGAAGGGCGCGCCCGCGGGCAGCCGTGACCGCCAAACATGACGTTCCGGCAACGAACTTCATGGAACCGAAACACTCAGGCGGGAGTCTGAAGGGGCAGGCAGTTCTCGTGGGGACTTGGAATGGCTGGCGCGCCCATGGCATTGACACATCTGGCATTGATCAGCCGGGATCTGCCGTTCGGTGCTGCGCTGATGGACATCCCGCTGGTGGGTCCCAGCACGATGGGCCCAGGCTCGGTCGGCGTAGGCACGATCCGCACAGGATTGACGGTGAGCGCCGCTGACGGCGCGCCCCCGGCCGGGGCTGCACCCGTTGATGCGGTAGCGATCCGGTTCGAGGACTTCTACGCGGCCCACCGCGACGATCTGGCGCGCGCACTCGGGCTGGTGCTGCGTGACAGCGCACTCGGCGCCGAAGCAGCCGACGAGGCGTTCGCGCGGGCATGCCAACGCTGGGGACAGGTCAGCGCCTACGCGAACCCGCAGGGCTGGGTGTATCGCGTCGGCTTGAACTGGGCGCGGTCATGGCTGCGACGGGTCAGGCGAGAACGCGAGCGCCGGCCTCTGCTGGCTCAGCCCTATGCCACCGAGGACCGGGCACACGATGTCGACCTCGAGCGCGCGCTCGAGACGCTCAACGATGCACACCGGGCGGTGATCGTGGCCCGCTTCTACCTCGACTGGTCGGTGGCCGAGACCGCAGAGGCGTTGGGCGTCGCGGCGGGCACCGTCAAGAGCCGGCTCAGCCGCGGCCTTGAGCAGCTGCGCGAAGTGCTGGAGGCGGCACCTGGCCCCGAGGAGGGGTCGTGAGCGCCGAAGAACGCCTCCGCGACCGGCTGCGCGATGCAGCGGCGACGATGCCGGTGGGCTCCGGCTCGCTCACGGGTGTCCAGGTGCGCGCAGCCCAGTTGCAGCGGCGCCGCAACGCGGTGCGCGGCGGAGCGGGCGCGTTCGCGCTCGTCGCGGTCGCTCTGGTCGGATTCGCATCGCTGCGCGGCACCGGGATCGACGACTTCTCGACGACTGTCGAAGGGGAGACGCAGAGTGACGCCGCGGCGATGCCCGCAACCACTGAGACGGGCGCCCTAGCGATCGCTGCTGAGGAGGAGATGTCCGACGAAGCAGACGAAGCCATGGACGACCGCGTCGCCTTCGAGTCTGTCGAGGCGGCGTCGGTCGGCGAGGAGGCCGTTGAGGAGGACATGGGGGGCGCTGCGTCCGAGGACAGCCTGGTGCTGGAGCAAGCAGCGCTCGACGACAGCGAGCCGCCGGAAGACGAGCCGATGTCGCGTGACGATTCGCAAGGTGCTTCATTCACCACCGCCGTGTCGGTCGTGAAACCGCCCGCTGAAGTCGAAGGCGTCGCTATGAGCTATTCGTTCAGCGGCGGTCATGCTGTGGCCCGCGCTGACGACAACTGGTACGCCTACGACGGGTCGCAGTGGCAGTCGGTCGGCATTCCCGACGACATCGAAGTGGTGGCTGTGGACCTGTCGGGGCCTGAACGTATCGCGATCCTGGGCGTCGTCCGGCCGGGGGCATGCGTCATCGAACACATCGTTGGTGTTCAGACCGCGGAGGGCTGGAGCTTCACACGCATCGACGACGAGACTCCGCCGATCGTGGATTCCGAGTTGGTCCATGCGCGCGTGCGGGTCACCGACCGGGCGGTCGAGGTGGAGCGAACGGAGCGTCTGCGGCTCAACGAAGACTGCGCCGACGCCCCGGGCTCGTCCGAACTGACCTCCGAAGCCGTCGAAGTGGTGGCAGAGCTCGCTGGCCTCGACGAGATCCAGCGGCAGAGTTGGCTCGTCGCGCCCTTCGAGCCCGACTTCGTCACACACTGGCCGAGCGTCGCCAGCGGTGACGCTCATGGTGCGGTCGCGCAGCGCTCGGACCTGTCGTGGTCGCCTGCCTCGGATCCCCTCTACACGGTGGCGGCACGCGAGCCCACCCCCGCCCGCAGTCCGGAAGACGAGGCGCTCTCGGTCGAGCTGCACCGCACGACGATGCTTGATGTGGACACGACCGTCGAGGTGTCCGCGGGCATGGCGATGCTCAAGCACGGAGATCAGAGCTGGGAGGTCTGCCCGATCCCTGATGTGGAGCAGGCGAACGGCGAGGTCGGATGGGCGGGCGAGCACCTCGCCGTCGTCGTCGGCAAGCCCGAGCAGACGCTGTTCGTCATCCAGCGCGTCGAATAGGAGTTGCACCGTCGGGCCGGCGGCACAGTGTCCAGCGCCCCACAAGCGCTTCAGGTCACCAGCGCAGCGGTCCTGGAGGAAGCACCAATAGGTGGACCCTTCCGTCGTCGCACCAATCGTTTCCCGCTCTTGTTCCCGATTTCCATTGACTCGGCGCTCACGGGCCGCTCGGGCCACGGCTTCGCCTATCGGCTCAGCCTCCTAATGTGACCCCGATGTCCGACAGTGCGAACAACACGCAAGAATTCCCCGAGCTGGGCTTCTACCTGCTGCCCGGTGACGCACAGGACTCATCCGATGCCGTCGCGGAGGTTCGCGCAGCCGAAGCGATGGGGCTCGGGCGAGCATTCCTCGGAGAGCGCCCCAACCGCAAGGAGGCAGGTGCTATCTGCGGCGCTGCCGCCGCGGTGACCGATTCCATCGGCATCACGCTGGGAGTGACCAACATCAATACGCGCCACCCGACGCTGACTGCGGGCCTCGCGCTGACCGTGCAGAGCCTGGCGGGCGGGCGATTCACGATGGGATTCGGGCGTGGCGTTGCTGTGGCGCAGGAGATCATGGGCCTGAAGCCGGTCACCACCGCGCAGCTGGAGGATTTTGCCTTGGTGATGCGCCGGCTGTTCCGGGGCGAGATCATCGGCGACTACGACGGCCCGACCGGGCGCGTGCCGATCCTGCTGCTCGATCAGACGCTCGACGAGTATCTGCCGCTGGCGCTCGGGGCGATGGGCCCCAAGACGCTGGCGCTCGGCGGTCGCTGTTTCGATGACGTCATCTTGCACCCGTTCTATTCCGACGAGACCTTGGTGCGCTCGGTGGACGCGGCCAAGACGGCGGCCAGCGAGGCCGGCCGCGATCCGGGCGAAGTGACGGTGTGGTCGTGCTTCGTCGTGGTGAGCGACGACGTGCCGTACGAATTGCGGCTGCGCAAGACCGTCGGCCGCTTGGCCACGTACCTGCAGTACTACGGCGACGTGCTCGTGCGTGTGAATCGCTGGGACCCAGCGGTGCTGGAGCGGTTCCGCGCCGATTCGGTGGTCTCGCAGTTTCTGGCGCCGATCGATGGCACCTCCACCGTCGCGGAGCTGGAGCACATCGGCACGCTGCTGCCCGTCGAATGGCTGGCCCCCGTGGCGACGGGGACGCCCGCCGAGTGCGCCGCCGCCGTCAAGCGCCAGATCGACCTCGGCAGCGATGCCGTCTTGATGCACGGCGCAACCCCAGCCGAGCTTGCACCGGTCGTCGATGCATACCGGCAGATCGTCGCGTAGAGGCCGCGCCGATAGGTAGACCTTCCCGCTGCCGCACCAGTTGTTTCCCGCTCTTGTTCGCTGTCGCTCACGGGCCGCTCGGGCCACGGCTTCGCCTATCGGCTCAGCCTTGTAGACGCCTCGGCGCTCTGCGACACGATTGCGACGCTCGGGCCAGCGTGGGCCTGCGGCGTCAGAACTAACGTCGGCGCAGCATCGGGCCGCAGCAGCGGACGGGACATGGGGGATGAGATGGCGCGCGACGACCTAGGACTGAGGAGTGCGACACAACAGGCGGCAGCTGTCGCCGCGGGGGAACTGTCGAGCCGCGAGCTGACGGCCCACGTCATCGACCGCATCGAGCGGCTCGACGGCGACATCAATGCCGTGGTGACGCGCGATTTCGAGGGCGCGCTCGGGCGCGCCGCAGCCGCGGATGCCGCGCAAGCCCGCGGCGACGCGCTCGGGCCCTTGCACGGCGTGCCGTTCACCGCCAAGGACGCCTTGATGACTGCGGGGATCCGTTCCACCGGCGGTGCACGCGAGCTGACCGACAACGTTCCCGACACCGATGCGGCCGTGGTAGCTGCCTGCCGTGCGGCGGGGGCGATCGTGATCGGCAAGACCAACCTGCCGCGCTGGTCCGCGGACAACCAGTCGTTCAATGATCTGTTCGGCACCACCGCCAACCCGTGGGACCTCGCGAAGGTGCCCGGCGGCTCCTCGGGAGGTGCGGCAGCCGCGACGGCAATGGGCTTCACCGGCTTCGAGATCGGCACCGACATCGGCGGCTCGATCCGCTTCCCGGCCTCGTACAACGGCATCTGGGGTCACAAGCCGAGCTTCGGGCTGATCCCCACCACGGGCTATCTGGATCACGTGCGCGGCGGCACCACCGAGCCGGACATCAACGTCTTCGGTCCGCTCACGAGGTGCTGCGACGACTTGGAGCTGTTGTTCGACGTGCTGGCGCGCCGCGAGGCGCCATGGGTGCCGCAGCTTCCGCCGGCACCCGATGACGTGGGGTCGCTTCGTGTCGCTGCGTGGCTCGACGACGAGTACTGCCCGGTCGACGGCGATGTGCTGGGCGTGATGAGAGCGGCTGTCGAGGTACTTGAGGGCAGCGGCGTGCACGTCGATCACGAAGCGAGGCCCGACATCGATCCGCTGCCCGCATGGGAGACCGGTATGCGGCTGGTGCGCGCAGCGATGTCACTGGCGGGCCGGGGCGAGGGGCCAAGCCATCGCGAGTGGCTCGAAAACCACATGGCGCGGGAGGAATGCCGCCGCAAGTGGGCGGAGTTCTTCACCGGCTACGACGCGATCCTCATGCCGGTGAGCTTCCACCAGCCCTTCGACCACATGCCCGAGGGCACCTTCGCCGAGCGTCGCATCCCCGCAAATGGCGTCGAGCGGCCATACATCGAGATGACGCGCTGGACGATCCTGACGGGCATGTCGTACCTGCCCGCCACGGTGCCGCCGCTGGGCCTGACGCCCCAGGGCCTGCCGGTCGGCTTCCAAGTGGTCGGCCCCTACAGCGGCGATCGCACCACGATGGCGCTCGCCCGTCGCATCGGCGAGCTCACCGGCGGCTACCAGCCCCCACCCCGCGCGCTCGGCTGACTCTCCCGAGACAGACAGACTCTCCCGATGCAGACAGACGTGAGCCTGCGACGGCTGCCCCACCCCGCGCGCTCGGCTGACTCTCAGACGGACAGCCCCGAGAGCTCGGCTGCGACGCCGCCCACCGCATCGACGGCGGCACGCAGGGCATCGCCGTCCAGCGAGTCGGCAGTTGCGGGCGAACCGTCTCCTTGCAGATACAGCAGCACTACTCGACCGACCGGCTTGCCGGCGGCGCGCGCGAGGCACCAGGCATACGCAGCGCACTGCTGGCGGTACCGCTGAGCTCTTTCGCTGTCCGCGTCGGGCATCGCTCCGATCGCATCCGTCTTGTAGTCGACCACGACGAGACCGCCCGCAGAAGGGTCCTCGTACATCAGGTCGACGAAACCCTCGACGACAGTCGGGGCCGACGCCGCCACATCGGCATCGCTGACCGCATCGGCATTGCTGAGCGGCGCGGCGACGTACACCTCCTTCCAGTGGCGCGTCCGCGCTGCGTCTTTGACCTCGTCGCTCGCCAGCGCCGAGCGCACGAATGCCTCGATGACGTCTTGACGGCCGGCGATGCCTTCGGCAACCGCCTGCGCTGCTGCGAGCGCTCCGAGCCCGTCGCCGCTACCCAGGTCGATCGACTGCAGCACGCCATGCACGGCCTTGCCGATGGCGGTTGCGCCGCGACCGCGCCGCAGCGGGGCGCGTCCGCCGCCGAGGTAGTCGTCGGGTGCGTCCTTGCTCGACGCTCGCGCAGGTGCGGCGAACGGGTCGATGGCGACGTTCGCTGCGTGCGCAACGCCGGTGGCGCTCAGCGCAGGCCGGTGCGCTGACGAATCCGCAGCCCGGTCGCGTCGATCCAGCCACTCGGCGCGATCGAGGCGCTCGGTGTGGCGACGTGGGGGACTGCCCGTTTGGCGTTGCAGCACAGATGTCTCGGCATCGCAGTCGCGGCCGGATCGGCAGTCCCACCGATGCGCAGCAGCTGCATCGCCTCCGGCGCTGTCAGTCATCAACAACGCGTCGTCGATGACCTGCGCGTGACTTCGATTGAACAGCTCTCCAGATTCCGAGGGTGTTTCGCGGTGCAGAGACACGACGAGGTGGTCTCGGGCGCGCGTGCAGGCCACATACAGCAGCCGGATCCGCTCGTGGTGCTCTGCCCACCGTTCGGCATCGGACCAGGATGCATACGTCGACGTCTCCGCCCCCTTGCGCAGGCGCACCGCCGCAGCGCCGCCGTACTCGTTCGCCGAGACCTCACCTGAGCGTTCGTCGACGAAGACCGCTCGCGTCGTGGCGGGGCTCGCACCGGTGCCTTGCAGGCCGGCGACGATCACGATGGGAAACTGCAGGCCCTTCGACGCATGCACGGTCATCACCCGGACCGAGTCGTCGTCGGACTCGGGCAGGATTGCCTCGGTGACTTTGGCGCGCTCGGCACCCTGCATCTCCGCCCAGCGCAGGAACCTGCGAAGACCGCCGTGCTGGCTCTCCGACCACGCGCGCGCCTGGTCGATCACGAAGCGCACATGCCGCCAGACATCACGCGTGCGAGACCCCGCAGCGGCCTGCTCGAGGACACGGCGCTCGCGCACCAGGCGCTCAAGTAGCACTGAGGGCGCGATGAGAGTGTGATCTTCGTACAGCGCCCGGAGATGCTCCAGGGCCGACGCGACCCGATGGTGCTCGCCCTGGAGCGACGACGTGGCCTCGGCAGCGAAGTAGCTCCACGACCCGACGGCTTGGTAGTAGGCGTAGAGGTCGTCGTCGCCGCAGCCGTACATCGGGGTCCGCAGCGCGCTGACCACTGCGAGGGCGTCGTCGGGGTCTGCCGCGGCCCGCAGGCACATCATCAGGTCTCGCACGGTGCGGCTGCGCCAGACGAACTCCGATGCTTCGAGCCGGTAGGGCACCGACGCTGCCGAAAGGCCGGCTTCGAGCTGGGGCAGGCACGTGCGCGTCGGCACCAGGATCGCGATGTCGCCGAGGCGTGCCGGCCTGGTGCCGTCGAGGTGACGGTCATGCACGTCCCAGCCGTCGTGAATGATCTCGCAGATGACGCCGGCGACATCTGCGGCCTCGACGGCTCGGATGCCCTCGGCGCTCAGGCCCGACTCCTTCTTGTCGTGCGCGTCACGACCGAGCACGGTGACTGCCGGCCCCGTGCCGATGTCGGGTCGGTTTGCCGTCAACGCCGTGTAGGGGGCTTGCAAGCGGCGCGCAGCGCCCTCGCTGCCCTCGCCCGCGCCGCCCATCAGCGAGCCGAACACTGCGTTGACCCACGCCATGATCGATGCTGTCGATCGGAAGTTGACGTGCAGGCTGGCCGACTCGCCGCGCTCGAAGCCGAATCGCCGCCGCGCGTCGCCGTACAGCTCGATGTCTGCCCGCCGGAAGCGGTAGATGGACTGCTTCGGATCGCCGACGAAGAACAGCTGGCCAGGCGCCGTCTCGAGCCGGTCCCAGGACACCCCGCAATCTGGGGCGCTTGCCGGATCGGTCGGCAGGCTCTGCCCGGCGGCGATGAGCACGGCGATCTCGATCTGGATGGGGTCGGTGTCCTGGAACTCGTCGAGCATCAGGTGGCGATACCGGCGGTGCAGCGATGCACGCGCCTCGGGCGAGGTGCGCAGCAGGTCGCGCGCCCGCACCAGCAAGTCATGGAACTCCAAGCGCCCCGCCGCCCGTCGTTGGTTGGCTGCATCCAAGGTGAAGCGGGCGATCCGGTCGCACACCGCCGCTATCGCGTTGTCGATGACCTCGGTGGCCGCGGCGGCGCATCGCTCGCGCAGCTCGACGAGACCCGCGCGCATAGGTGCCCAGTCGTCGCCCCGGAAGACCCCGCCGCCCTTCGGCACGCCGCGGCCGTCGAGGTTGGACTCGTTCAGCACGGCGAAGCGCTCGACGTCGGTGGTTGCGGCGTGAAGGCGCGCGAGGTACTCGCCGAGCTTGCCCAGCAGCTCCGTGGCTTTCGCTGTGAAATCTCTCGTTGCGTGCCGCCACTCCAGCAGTGACGTTCCCTGCCCGATGATGCCGCTTGCATCGACGGGCATCGCTTGCGGCGCCGCATCGGCCACGCGCACCCGGTCCCAATTCGCATTGAACGCCGCGCCGATGTCACGAAGCGAGCCGGGGTCGACCCCCGCGGCGTCGACGAGCCCGACAGCCCAGGCGATGTCGGCGTCGGACAACAGCTCGTCGATGAAGCGATGCCATCGCTCGTCGAACTCGACGTCGCTCGAAATCTGGTCGAGCGCCTCGAAGCGGGGCGGCAGCCCGGCCTCGATGGGGTGCTCGGCCAGAATCCGCCGAGCGAATCCGTGCAGCGTGGAGATGGCGGCGCTGTCGAGCCCGTCGAGCACGCGGGTCAGCTCCGCCGTGTCGTGCTCGCTCGTCGTTGATGCGAGGCGCTCGTTCAGCTTGGCGCGGACCCGGTTGCGCAGTTCGGCGGCGGCCTTGTCGGTGAAGGTGATGGCGGCAATCGAACCGATCGCTGTGGCGCCCGGCCCGGTGACCAGTTCGAGCATCCGATTGACCAGCGCCGTGGTCTTGCCGGTGCCGGCGCCCGCCTCGACGAACATGGTGGTGCCGGTGTTCCGGCAGACCCGATCGCGGTCGGCTTGGTCGGTCCGCTGGGATGCCGCGACGGCCTGCGGCGCACTCACGACGGCACCGCGGCAGGCTCGACAAGTTCTGCGAATGCCGCCAGCGCCGGATCGCCTTGCTTGAGACGCCATGAGTGCGCCACATCGGCGGTGCCGAGCCCGTCGGGATTGCAATAGGGGCACACGCAGTACGGGAGGCGGTCGTCGCCGGGGCGGGCGAAGCCGACGAACACGCCGCTGCGGATCCCCGCCACGATGGTGCCGACCACCTCGGCGAAGCGAGCCATGACCGCGTCGTCAACCGGCAGTTCCAGCCAGTGCCAGCGCCCCCGCTCCGAGGAGACGAACCAGTAAGCGCTCAGCACCGTCCCGGCGCTCGGGGCTTGGGATCCGAAGTGTGCTGCTGCGGCAAGCGCGTAGACCGGCAATTGCAGCCTGGTGCCCCCGAGCGTCGGGTCGGCCCCGCTGCGCTTGACGATGCCCTTGTAGCTGTCGGCTCCGCCGGTCTTGTAGTCGATGACGACGAGCCGCCCGTCGTCGGTGCGCTCGACCCGGTCGATGATTCCCCGGAAACGGATCTCGCTGCCGTCATCGAGGCGATAGGAGACGGCCGGCGCGGAATCGTCGAAGCCGAAACGGAATTCCGAGCTCTCGATGTCGCCGCGCGAGCCCGCGTCGCGCTGATCGTCGCGATGGAGCAGTTCGCCGAGATCGGCCAGCAGGGATTCGCGATCTCGTCGCCACAGCAGCGGCAGGCCTGTCAGCCCGCGCTGTTCGGCATCATCGGCGAGCTCGCGGCCCAGCCCGATGAGCCGATCGCGATCTTCCTCGGTGGGGGAGCGGCTCGGCCCCGGCGGGGGTCGACCCGCCCCCTCAGCAGGCATCGGCCCCCCCGGCGCCCACGCGTCGCGGTTGGCGATGAGCGGCCGGTAGAAGCGATCGATCGCCTCGTGGACCAAGCTGCCTCGCTCGAGTGCGCTGAGGCGGAGGATCTGCTCGGGCTCGGTGACGGCGCTCACCTCGAGGAGCTGCTCGAACAAGTACTTGCGCGGGCATGTCGCCCAGGCTTCGAGCCGAGTCGGGGACACGACAGCGGCCACGGCGCTGTCGCTGTCGATGACGCCTGAGAGATTGCCGTCAAAGCGCGTGAATGCTGCGCTGTGCCGGGCAGCGGAGAGCTCGACGCCGTGACGGAACGCCGGGTCGGCGAACATCGGATGCTTCCGCCGGCCCAGCTCGGCGCGGCCGGCCGCCAGCAGGCTGGCCGAGTCGTATTCCCAGGGCATGGCAGGGAATTCACACGAGCGCACGGCGCCCAGGAACGACGGCTGCTCGACGATGCCAGGCACCTTGTCGTCGAGCGCAGCGGCGCGCAGGTTCTCCGCGTCGAGGCAGCCGTCAGCGAAGTAGCGCCCCGTGACATCGAGGCGGCGCGCCGTGTCTGCGAGCCAGCGGGAGGGCACGTAGTCGGAATTGCGGCGCAGGTTCCCCCGCGGTGCCAGCAGGGTGCAGCGTTCACGGGTGGCGGCAATCGCAGCGAGCAGGGTCATGTGGCTCTCGGCCGAGTCGTCGGCATGCAGCGCGAGCGCGCTGCCCAATGACCGCCGCTCGTCGTCGTTGACGAGACTGTCCGGCTCGGGCCGTGGGGGGACGATGCCTTCGGCCATCCCGACGATGTAGCTCCGGTCGGGGGTGACATCGAGTGCGCCGGCGAGCGGGCCGACATAGACGCCCTTGCCCTCGGTTCCGCTGCGGCCGTGCGGCTGCGCGAGTTCGGCCTCCAGCGCTTGGTGCATGGTGTCGAAGCTGACGCGCGGCTCGACAGCGCCAAGGTCGGAGAGTCGTTCGAGCACGCCCTCGACACGTTCGGCGGCAGTGATCTCCCACTCGGGCCAGTCCTGAACCCACCGCGCGTGGCCTACAGCACCCAGGTAGCGATGCAGCGACGACACCATCCAGTCGCACAGGCGCCGCCAGGTGTGCCGATTGCGGCCGTCCATGAGGCGCTCGCGCATCTCCGCCATGAACGCCGAGGCTGCGTCGCACTCGTCAGCTTCGTGCTCGAACCACCGGCACCGGGCGAGGCTGGGATCGTCGCCGGATCGTTCGAGCGCAGCGTGCTCACGTTTCTCGGCGGCATAGCGCCCGAGCCGTGACGACCAGTCGTCGCCGCCGACGACATGGGCAGCCCGAGCGAGACGCTCCCATGCGGAGTCGGGCACGAAGAACCGGCGGTCGGCGGCCTCTTCGATGTCGCGCTCGCCGTGGCGGTGCTGAGGAATATGCGCGCCGGCAAGCAAGTCGAAGACGTCTCGGCGCTCGAGGCGAGGCGCCTCGAGATGGGAATTGGCGAGTGCGGCAAGGCCCAGCGCGAATCGGCCGTAGATCGATTCGGCGAGCGTCCGGGCAGTGTTGCCGTAGGTAGCGACGCCAGCGGCCCCGAACTGATCTTCCAGCGTGCGGCCGTACGGCTCGCTCGCACCGAAGAACACTGCGATCCTGCCCGGCGGAACGCCTGAGTCGAGGTCGGCCAGTACGTCGCGCACCACCGTGCGGGCTTCGGTGTCGGCATCGGAGACGCTCACGATCCGGCCACCGCAGGACATGCGGCGCAGCTCGTCACAGCGCCCTTGGTGGAGGGCCGGCAGCTCGACGCCGAGACGCTCGCAATTGCTCCTCGCCACCGCGTCTGCGCTGTCGTTGCCGGTGATTCCGACGACTACCACGACCGGCGCATCTGTGGCTGCTCGACCGAGCGCACGCAGCAGTCGCCCCTCGTGCTGGTTCAGCCGCCGTGGCAGATACACGCACATGCGCCCGAGCGTGGGAGGAAGGGCGCTGAGCGAGCCGAGTCGATCCACGGCAGCGGACATGAGGTCGAATTCGTCATACCAGTCGTTGCGCAGTGACGCCCGCACTCGCCGGCTGATCTCCGCCACTCCAGCGGCCCTCAGCGACATGCCGGAAACGTCGTCGAGTTGGGACGCCGACAGATCGCGCAGCTCTAGGTAGGTACGGCCGAGGGCACGAGCGGTCTGATGATGTTCGGCGACAGGTCCGAACGGACCGGGATCTTCGCTGAGGGCGATGCGCACCGCCGCCGCGATCGCCATGTCGCTCAATGGCCGCCGCCCGCCGCGCTGCAGCGACGAACCGCCGAGGCGGTCGGCCAGTTCGCAGATGGTGAGCGTCTCGAGCACGGCGACACCGCCACGACGAGCGCCCAGCTCACGTCGCAGCGACAGCCCCGTGTAGTTGGAGGGCACCACCACCGTGACCGCAGCAAGCGGATCGCCGGACTTGGCCCGCGTCACAAACTGGGCGAGCGTCTCACGGGCCTCGACCCCGAACCCGACGCCGACCGCCACCAAACCGCCGCTCGACGGCCCACGCGTGCCATGCGCCTCCCCGATCGCCAAGTCTGCGGTGTCCACGACGAGCAAGCTAGGCCCGGGGTGTGACACAGAGAGCGCCCTCCGCGATTCGCGAGGGTCGCGCGTTGCGTGTTCGCCGTCACCCGCAGTAGCGTGCGCGTACCATAGATGTCTGCTAGGAGCAAGCACCCTGAACGGAGGTGACGCAGTGTCTGAGTCACAAGCCCGAGCCAACTACGAGGCGTACAAGGCCCGTCATCGAGAGGGCTTGGAACGCGAACACTCGGGCCGGGTAGCGCTGTTGCACGATGCCGAAGTCGTCGCCATTTATAACGACGAACAAGACGCGTACCAAATTGGCGTCGAGAAGTACGGCCTCGGCAACTTCTCCTTGCAGGTCATTGGAGCAGAACCGATCTCCCTCGGATTCGTCGGTGCCATGCTCTGATGCCTACCTTCAATGTGCAGGTTGTGGACAACCGAATCTTGATGGTCGTTCACATCTCCCTCCCGGATTCCAGCAGCCCGGTGCACGCCTGCAACGCTTTGGTCGATACCGGAGCTTCAGCTACAGCGGTATCGCCCGTCGTGATCGAGGCACTCAGTGCTGTCAGTAGCGGAGTGAGAACGGTCGGTACAGCAAGCCAACCGAATGTGGAAGCCGAGCAATTCGTTCTCGACATTCATATTCCGGTTGACACCCACCGCGCCGGACCGGACGGCCAGCCAGTCGTAACTAGATTCTCAGAGACACAGCGAGTCACCGCTGCTCAACTGCCAATTGGCGACGGTACGTACGATGTGCTGCTCGGCATGGACATTCTCGCCACACATCACATATCGATGCATGGCGGCCAGTTCGTCATGAGCATCTGAGGGGCAGCCTCCTAGCCCTGATTATTCGTGGGTGGGATGGTCGGTTGTGTCGGGGTCCGCGGAAAGGCCCCTCAGACCACGCCGCTTACACAAACTTTCCGACAGGCCCACGGCTCTCGGTCACCGCTGTCGTCGACGACGACTACGGCTACACCGTCGACCCCGACAACGCCACCGCGACCGTCGCTGTCGCCGACGACGATGTCCCGCGGGTCTCCGTCATCGCCGCCGGCGGGATCACCGAGGGCGGCGACGCGGTGTTCACGGTCACCGCGAGCCCCGTGCCCCACAGCAGCCTGCAAATCGCCGTCGCCTTCACGCAAACCGGCGACTGGGGCGCCGCTGTGGGCCAGCGGACCATCACCATCGGCGCCGCAGGCACCGCGACGCTTACCGTCGCGACCGCGAACGACGACGCGGACGAGCCCGACGGGACCGTCACCGCCGCGATCGGGACCGGCAGCGGCTACACGGTGTCGCCCTCAGCGCACACCGCGACGGTCGCTGTCGCCGACGACGACCTGCCGCCCGTCCCGGAAGTGTCGATCGCAGCCGACAGCGGCGCCATCGCCGAAGGCGGCGACGCGACGTTCACCGTCACCGCCGTCCCGGCGCCCGCAGCCGGCCTGGCCGTCGCCGTCACCGTCACCCAGAGCGGCGACTGGGGCGCCGCCGCGGGCCAGCAGACCGTCACCATCGGCGCATCGGGCACCGCGACGTTCACCGTCGCCACCGCCGACGACGGCGCGGACGAGGCCGACGGGTCGGTCACCGCCACGCTGGACACGCCGGCCGCCGACGGCGGCTACACCGTGTCGGCCTCGCAGAGCACAGCCGCCGTCGCTGTCGCAGACGACGACGTCCCGCAGGTCACCATCACCGCCGCCGGCGACATCACCGAGGGCGCAAACGCCGGCTTCACCGTCACCGCCAGCCCCGTGCCCCACAGCGACCTGCGAGTCGCCGTCACCGTCGCGCAGACCGGCGACTACGGCGCCTCCGCCGGCCAAAAGACCGTCACCATCGGCACTTCGGGCACCGCCGTGCTCACCGTCGCCACCGCCGACGACACCGCGGACGAGCCCGACGGGGCCATCACCGCCACCCTCGCCAACGGCGACGGCTACGACCTCGGCACCCCCAGCACAGCCACCGTCGCCGTCGCAGACGACGACGACCCTGTGGAGCCCGACAAGGACAAAGAGCCCGACGCCGAGCTCACCGTCACCGTCACCGACGCCACGGGAACCGAAGGCGACGTGGTCGAGTTCCGCATCGTCCTCTCCAGAGCCCTCACCGAGGAACTGGAAGTGAGCTGGTACGCCGGGACCGCCTGGCACCTGCGCGACAACCAAGCCCACTCATCCGATTACTGGGCCATGTCCGGCACCATGGTGTTCGCACCCGGAACAACCGAGATGACCGAAGAAATCTGGCTCAAACAAGACGACCACAAAGAACCAGACGAACACTTCTCAGTAGCGGCATACCTCCCCGGACAATGGTTCACCCCCGCCGCCACAGGAACCATGACCATCACCGACGACGACTAACCCCGCCGCCGCACCAACAACCACCAGCCCCACCCCCGGAAGGGGCAGTCCCCCATTCAGGTGCCGGCCAGGCGCGCCACCACAGGCGCCATCGCCTCGACCTCGGGGTCGTGGATCACGATGTAGCTGGCGCCGTACGCCTCGCGATGGTGATGCAGCTGCTCACAGATGTCATCGACCGTGCCGGCCAGCACCAGCGGTACCTCGCGGGCCTCCTGCGGCGTCAACCCGAAGCCGGGTGCGAACTCGGCGAGGATGCTGTCCGCGTCGTCGGTCACTAGCGCCATGAACGTGTTGAGCTGGATCTCGATATCGCTGAAGCGGTCGCCGGCGGCGTCGGCGATCCACTGGCGCCGCTCGGCGAACTTGGCTGCCACCGAGCTGCGCGCCGCATCGGGGCCCACGGTGCCCGAGCGCAGGTTCGGGTTCAGGCTGATGATGTCGGCAAGGCGCGCCGCTTCGGTGAGCACTCGGCGGCCGCCGCCACCGATGATGACCGGCGGCCCGCCCGGCGTATAGGGCAGCGGCCGCCCCACCATGCCCGAGATCTGGTAGTGCTCGCCGTCGTAGTGCAGCGGCTCGCCGCTCCACAGTCCCTTGATGACCTCCAAGGCCTCGATCATGCGGTCGATGCGCACCCCGGGCCGGTCGAGCGGTATGCCCGCCTGTGAGTAGTCCTCGGTCAGCCAGCCGGCGCCGATGCCGAACTCGGTGCGGCCCTCGGCGAGCAGGTCCAACGTGGCGAAGTCCTTCGCCAGCACGGCGGGGTGGCGGTAGTCGGCCGCGAAAACCAGCGTCCCCACCCGCAGCGTGGTGGTGATCTCCGCCACGACCGCGGGATGCACGATCGCCGACCAACTGTCCCAGAAGTGGTCGTGACAGAACAGCGACGAATAGCCCAAGTCCTCCACCTTGCGCGCCATCTCGCGGAACGCGGCCGGGCTCTCCGGCTTGCCGTACTGGACACCGAATCTGAACGGATGCACAGCGGCACCCTACGCGGCAGAGCCGCCCGGCGAAATGGGCTGCTAGATCTGCGTCTGCTGATCCAGGAAGGAACGCTCGGCCAAGCCGTGCCACTCGGCGATGCCGTCACGGAATTGCCGCCACGGGCCCAGGATCGCGGCGAAGCGGGCGTCTTCGGACGCCACCTCATCGAGCACGTTCTCGGTCTCTTCCTTGAACGCAGCCATCATGTCGTCGGGGAACTGCCGGATGTTGGCGAACTCCTTCACCCGCTGCAGGTCGGCTTGGTTGCGCACGTCGTAGTCGGCGATGGTGTTGATGTTCGTGGCCGCCGCAGCGATCTCGATTGCGGCCTGATACTCCGCAGGCAGGTCGTTCCACAGCGACAGCGGGAACTGCACCTCCACAGCAGTGCCCGGCTCCCACCAGCCCGGGTGGTAGTAGAACAGCTCGCCGTCGAACTGGTCGAGACCCAAGATGAGGTCGTCGGTCGGGCCGACGAACTCGGCGCCGTCGATGGCGCCCTGCTGGATCGCGGGCAGGATCTCGCCGCCTGCCAAGGTGACCTGCTCGCCGCCCAGGTTCTGCAGCACCCGACCGGCCAAGCCGGGAATACGCATCTTGAGGCCCTGCAGATCGTCGACCGAGTTGAGTTCCTTGGTGAACCAGCCGCCCATCTGGCAGCCAGTGCCGCCCGCGGGAAAGGCGATCACGCCGTGCTCCTCGGCATAGAACTCGTTGAGCGTGTCCAAGCCGCCGCCCCGATACAGCCAGGCGTTCTGCTGGCGCTGGGTCAAGCCGAACGGGACAGCGGTGCCGAATTGCTGCACGGGGCTGAGGCCCACGTAGTAGTACGACGCCGTGTGGCCAGACTGCACGCCCACATCTCGCACGGTGGGCAGCACTTCGAGGCCGCCCACGATCTCGCCGGCCGGCCGGGGATTGATCTGGAACTTGCCTCCGGTGAGCCTGCTGACCTGCGCGGCGAAGTGCTGGGCCGAGCCGAACAGCGTCACCAGCGCCGCTGGCCAGCTGGTCGCCATCTCCCACTCGATCTCGGGCCCGTCCTGGGTCAGCGCCACCGAGGTGGCGGGCGCATCGGCGCCTGCGGGACCTTCGGAGGTAGTTGCTGCGGAGTCGCCGTCACCGTCAGAGCTGCACGCATTCAGCAGCGTTGCAGCGGCGGCGAATCCCGCGACGCCGATGCCGGCCTTGAGAAATGACCGCCGGTCGAAGCCGCCGTCGGCGCTTTCGTCAAGCGCTGTCCCGGTGCTGTCCGTGTCTTGCATAGTCATCGGTGGTGCCTCCCCATGGCACGGCGACGCGCCGCGGTGACGCTCGCGCTCCTTGCGCGAAATTAGCACCGGGCCATGCCGGCGTCTGCATCGCCTCGCTGCTGAGCCTGAGCCGATAGGTGAAGCTGTGTTGCGTTGCCGATAGGCAGAGCTGTGTCGCGTTGCGTCAGCCGAACAGATCGAGCGACGTGTACACGATGCCGGGGAAGACGCCCAGGATGACCAGTGCGATCGACTGCAGGCCCATGAACGGGAGCGCGCCCTTGTGGATGTCGGCGGTGCGCACCTCGGGCGGCGCCACGCTTTGGAGGTAGAACAGCGAGAAGCCCACCGGCGGCGAGATGAACGCCATGTTCAGGTTCACCGCCATCATCACCGCGAACCAGATCTTCTCGTCCTGGGTGAAGCCCAGCACCTCCATGGCCGGCACGAAGATCGGCACCACGATAAAGGTGATCTCGAGGAACTCCAGGTTGATGCCCAGCAGGAACACGGCGACCATGGCCACGATGACGAAGCCGAGCTTGCCGCCGCCGATCGAGGTGAGCCATGCGGAGGTCTGATCGGAACCGCCGAGCTGGAAGAACATGGCGCTGAAGAAGGTGGAGCTGAACAGCAGCGTCATCACCAGCACCACCACGCTGGTGGTCGACTTGCCGGCCTGAACGACCGCAGCACGGTCGAGCCGCCACTGGGGGGTGATATGGGTGGCACCAGCGCGCAGGAGCAACCGGTCGAAGAGCCAGTTCAGGCCAGTCAGCGCCAGAGCGCCGAAGACCCCGACCGCGCCCGACTCCGACGGCGTCGCGATGCCCTGGAAGATAGACACCAGCACGCCCAAGATGAGCACCACGATCGGCACGATCGCGATGAGCACTTCGCATGCCAGCATCCGGGTGCGAGACATGATCGCGAAGCTCACGACGAAGACCGCCAACGCGGCCACCGATGCCACGCGCACTTCATCGAGCAGCATCACGCAGCCGACCATGAAGCCCAGCAGCGCTGCGATCAGCAGCTTGGTCCCGATCGACGGGTTGCCTTCCAGCTTGCGCTCCTCGAGCGGCATGGCCGGGCCCATGTCGGGTTTCCACCACGACACAGCCAGCACATAGGCCACATAGAGGCCGCTCAGCAGCAGGCCGGGCAGCAGCGCACCGGCGAACAGGCCCAGGATGCCCACGCCCATCTGCTGGGCCAGCAGGATCAGCACAATGCTGGGCGGCAGCAGCTGTGCGAGCGTGCCGGAGGCCGTGATGGCGCCCGTCGAGAGCTTGTTGTCGTAACCGAGCCGCACCATCGCCGGCAGCGACAGCAGGCCCATGACGATCACGGTGGCAGCGACTACGCCGGTGGCTGCCGCCAGCAACGTGCCCACGAGCACCACCGCAGCGGCCACGCCGCCGCGCAGCGCGCCCATGAGCATGCCGACGGCGTTCAACAGCCGCTCGGCCATGCCCGAACGCTCGAGGATCGCCCCCATCAGCACGAAAAGCG
The DNA here is from genome assembly GCA_965231925.1 of Acidimicrobiales bacterium. Lineage (GTDB taxonomy): Bacteria > Actinomycetota > Acidimicrobiia > Acidimicrobiales > Poriferisodalaceae > Poriferisodalis. Next base: position 3,762,581 of record OZ246894.1, on the reverse strand, counting down.
GCACGGCGAGCAGCACCGGGTCGCTGATGGCCCCGAACCAGCGCGCCGGCAGCGTGTTCAGCGTGGCAGTGTTGAACGCGCCCATGAAGTCGCCGATGAATGCGAACGCCAGGGCCGTCGCAGCGAACGAGAACGCGACGTTGTAGCCGGTGAGGATCATCGCCATGAAGACGATGAACATCGTCAGGGCCAGAAAGACGCCCGTGTCCATGCCGAGTATCGCCAGAAGATGACTCATGGGGCCGCTATTCGACCCGCAGCGGCGACTCGTGCTCGATGATGTCGCCTCTCTGCTCGTCGCCGATCATCACGAAGCCGGTCTTGATCAGCTCCGCGATGACTTGCAGCCCGAACAGCACGAAGGCGACCAGGATCATCACCTTGATCGGTCCGACTGGCAGCCCTCCGGCGTCGACGGCTTGCTCCCAGGTCTCCCACACCCGCCAACTGCTCGGCCATTCGCCGTTGTGCCGGCGGCCCAGCGAGGTGGCCGCGTAGCCCTTGAGAATCCGGATGGCCATCACAATGAACGGCAGCAGCAGCGCGGAGTGAATGACGAAGTCGAGCCAGGCCTTGCGCTTGGGGCTGAAGTTGGCCCACCAGAAGTCGATGCGCGGGTTCACGCCGTCGCGCACGCCGTAGTTGATGGCAATGAGGAACATCAGCCCGAACGACTGCCACGCCAGGCTGGTGGTCTCCCCGAAGAGGATGTCGGTCTCGACCAGGTCATTGCCGTAGCGGGTGATGACGTTGAACAGCTGCAGCCCGAAGACCACCCAGGCGAGGATCCACGCGACGTTCAAGCTGAAGGTGGAGATCGTCTCCACGCCGCGGCGAAGCCGGTCGAGACCGTCGTGCCAGAAGCCCATCGCCAGTGCGCCTGCGAGCACCGGCCAGTTCCACCACAGCAGATTCCCGATCCAGTACTCGGTGTCCCAGAGCAGCCGTGCGGCGACCGCGATGACGATCGTGGCGCCGGCGAGCCAGCCGAGGGGGTGCAGTCGCGCCCACCATGGCGTCGCCGTCGCCACAGACGGCGCCTGGGGCGAGGCCGTGGCAGTGTCCGTCACGTCGCCCCTTCCCCCTGTCGCTTGCCGGTGCCGCTCGTACGCGCAAACAGGCGATCCAACATCCTGCCACCTAGCTTGTCGCCGTGGTGAACAACGGAATTGAGCACAGCACCGCCGCTCCCCGCAGCGGTGACGGGTCCGCAACGGGGCCGATGCCGCCGGCGCTGTTTGTCTCAGAACCCGACGGCGTGCGCGCGACCGAGCTGACGCGCGGACCGTGGGCTCACCAGGTGATGCACGGCGGCGCCATCTGCGGCTTGCTGGGCTGGGCGGTCGAGCGCGAGCAGCAACAGCTCGGGATCGATCAGGTGTGCAGCCGGCTGACGGTCGAGATCCTCTCGGGCATGCCGATGGCGACCTATGAGGTCACGGCCGCCACCGTCAAGGCGGGCAAGCGGACAGCGCTCGTCGACGCCGAGGTGCGGGCCGTGCCTCCCGAAGGTGCAGCGCCGGGGAGCGGTCGCCTCGTGGCGCGTGCGACCTCGCAGTGGCTGACGCCGACGAATCCGACGGCTGCGCCGCCGAGCGACGGGCAGTCGCTGCCGCCGATCCCCGCGGAGCGTGCCGATCCCGGCGCGAACCCCGACATCGAATATCCGCGTCCCGGATTCAATGCCGACGGAGTCGATCTGCGATTCGTCGGCGGCTCCACCGAGGAGCCCGGTCCCGGCCGCACCTGGCTGCGCTTGGACCATCCGCTCATGGCGGGGCAAACCACATCGCCGCTGGCCCAGATTGCGGCGCTGGCCGACCTCGGAGCAGCCATCGGCTGGGATTTCTCGCCGTCAGGCGGCGCGTACATCAACACCGACGTGACGCTGCAGCTCCTGCGCGTCCCGCTGGGGGAGTGGTTCTACTTCGACGCGGCCACCGTCGGCACGCCGCAGGGCCTGGCCGGCACGCACACTGCTATCTGGGACCAGCACGGCCAGCTCGGCTGGGTGCTGCAAAGCCAAGTGGAGGCCCCGGCCGAGATCGGCTTTCCAGGCGGCATGGCAGCCGCCCGCGAGGGCGCTGATCGATAGCTACCCGGCGTCGTGTGTGATGATCGCCGGTCAGCCGGCGCTGTGTGTGATGATCGCCGGTCAGCCGGCGACTTCGGCCAGCAGGTCGTCGATGACGTGGGCCATCTGGCTGTAGTCGGGGCGCTTCATCACGAACGCATCGGCCCCGAGGTCGTAGGCGCGGGCGCGCTCCTCGGCGGCCTCGGCGGTAGTGAGCGCGACCATCATCACCTTGTCGAACTCGCCGGCCGCACGGATCTCGGCGAGCAGGTCGAATCCGCTGACGACGGGCAGCTTCAGGTCGAACAGCACTAGGTCGACTTCCGTCGGGCCTACCGAGCGCATGAACGACAGGGCGTTGGCGCCGTCATGGGCGACGCGCACTTGGTTGCGCGTTCCCGCCTCTGCCAGCGCCATCGTGATCACGTCGACGTCGTGCTGGTTCTCCTCGGCCAGCAGCACATGCACGGTGTCATCTGGGGCATGCACGACGGGCGGCTCGAAGGCGCCTGCGCGGTCGACGGTCTGCGTTTCCGCCGTGACGTGCTCGACCGGTACACCGAAGCGCCGCTGCAGGCGGTGCGGCAGGTCGAGGTGCAGCCACCGGCTCGCGCCCGTCGGCAGCGTGCTCAACACGATGAGGTCGGGACTCAGCCGGTCGATCGCCAAGTTGACCGCCACGACGGGATGCGCGGGGCCCACCTCGCCGGTGACCTGAACCCCGAGGTCGTCGAGCGCCTCGAATGCCTGGCTGAGCCGGCGGCGGGCACCGGCGAGCGCTCGAGCGGGATCAGGGCCGTTGGCGCCAGTCGCCGGTACGACGATGTGGAATCGGGTTTCGGGATCGACGGCGAGGATGTGTTCGACCCGTTCGTGCAGGTGACTGCCGACGAGGGTCTGGTTGGCCACGATCAAGACATGTCGCATTCTCGTGCCTCTTTCCGGGGAGCACTCCGCTGGCAAACCTACTTCCCACCCGTTGCACCCGAGCCGCTCTTGTGAGCCCAAGCGCGCAGCCGACCGTTGAAGGCACGCGGGGCGGCCTCAATGCCGTCGCCGACGCTGCTGCTCCCAAGCGGCGCCCGACGCCCGAACTCGCTCTCCGAAGCCTGGGCTTACTCTGTCGAGGATTCTCGCACCGAGCCGTCGGCGATCAAGGCGTCAATCTCGCTCTCGGACATGCCGGCGGCGGCCAGCACTTCACGTGTGCTCTCGCCCAGCTTCGGCGACGGTCCACGCGGGCCGACGGTGGCGTTTGCGAAACGCATCGGGATGCCCACGCTGCGGTATTCGCCGATGTCGGGGCTGGCGAGCGTGGGGAACAGGCCCAGTGCTTCGGCCTGGGGGTCGTCGGCGACCTCGTGCAGTCCCAGCACCGGGCCCCAGATGATCCCCTCGTCGTCGAAGATCTCGCCCCACTCGTCGCGGGTGCGGTGCGCCAGAGCTTCGTCGATGCCGGCCACGATCTCGGGCATGTGCGCGAACCGGCCGCGGATGTCGGCGAAGCGGTCGTCTTCGAGCCAGTCGAGGCGCTCGATCACCCGGCACAGCAGCGGCCAGGCGCTGTCTTGGGGCATGTTGAACACCACCCACTTGCCGTCGCCGCAGGGGTAGCGATTGGCGGTGGGGATGATCATGTTCTCGCGGGCACGCTGACGCAGCGGCGCCTTGTCCATCGCGGTGATGGCGTAGTCGGAGGCCTGGGTCCATACCGCCGTCTCATACAGCGAGGTCTCCACCACCTGAGCCTCGCCGGTGCGCTCGGCCAGCCGCAGCGCTGCGAGCACGGCACCCACGAGTGCGAGGCCGGTGGTGTGGTCGCCCTGGGCTGGGCGGGCCATCGGCACCGCGCCGTCGGGGCCTTCCCGCATGGCGTCATAGATGCCCGAGCGGCCGAAGAACGCGGTCACGTCGTATCCCGGACGCCACGCCTCAGGGCCGGTGGTGCCGTAGCCGGTCAGCGTGGCGTGCACGATGCGCGGGTTGACCGCCGTCACCGTGTTGGGGTCGAGCGCGAATCGCTCTTGGCGGTGCACGAGCAGGTTGCACATGAACACGTCGGCGTCCGCGATGAGCCGGTGGACCACCGCTTGGCCCTGTGCTGAGGCCAGGTCGACGGCAATCGAGCGCTTGCCCCGGTTGTCCACGTCGAACTGGAAGTCGTAGTCCTTGATCTCGGGCGGCAGCTTGGCGGGGCGGCTGAAGCCCCGGGCGGGGTCGCCCTCGAGCGGTTCCACCTTGATGACGTCTGCGCCGAGGTCGGCCAGGATCGCCCCCGCCGACGGCGTGGCCATCCAGCTGTCCACCTCGATCACCTTCACATCGTCGAGCGGAGCTGCCACGGAACCTCCAAGCCAGCGTCGAGTCGGAGTCGCGAGATTACGCTGCCCGGCCATGGAACTTGCAGGAAAGGTCGCTGTCGTCACTGGCGGCGCAAGCGGGATCGGGGAAGCGCTCGCTGAGCGCTTCACGGCTGAAGGAGCGCAGGCGGTGGTGGTCGTCGACCGAGACGAAGCCGGCGCGCAGGCGGTGGCTGACCGGGTGGGCGGTACGGCCGTCGGGCTCGACGTCACCGACGAGAACGCCATCAAGGCAGTAGTGGCCGACACGGTGGCGGCCCATGGCGCGCTCGACGTGTTCGTGTCCAACGCCGGCTACGTGACCCAAGGCGGCCTCGAAGTCGCGAACGACGAGATCCAGCGCATGTGGGAGGTACACGTGATGTCTCACGTGTATGCGGCGCGTGCAGCGGTTCCGGTCATGGTCGAGGGCGGTGGCGGCTATCTGCTGAACACGGCCTCCGCGGCGGGCCTGCTGACCCAGCTCGGCTCGCTGCAGTACGCGGTCACCAAGGCTGCAGCGGTGTCGCTGGGGGAGTTCTTGTCGATCACCTATGGCGACAAGGGCATCGTGGTGTCGATGCTGTGCCCGCAGGCTGTCGAGACCAACATCTTGGCCAACAGCCCCGACCGCACCGGCGACGGCAATCAGGAGCGCGGCACCCCCGGGGCCGCGGCAGGCGACGGCGTCTTGCAGCCCTCGCAGTTGGCCGACACCGTCATCGAAGCCATGGCAGAGGAGCGCTTCTTGGTGCTGCCGCACCCCGAAGTGCAGACCTACCGCGAGCGCAAGGCGTCGGACATCGACCGCTGGCTGTCGGGCATGCGCCGCTTCCAGGCCCGCCTGTTCGCCGACTCAGCCGTCGCCCCGGCCGACTGGCTGCTCAGCTGAGCTTCGGCGTCAGTCAGGTGTTGCGTTTGCAGAGGGCTTGGGGTCTGCCTGCGGCGGGTGGCTGGGGGCTGGCTTTGTTGATGTCGGCGCTGGTGGTGGGGTCGTTGTCGCCTTTGCCGGTGGGCCGCTTGAAGGTGGCTTCGACGTCGAGGTTGGTGTCGCTGTAGAGGATTTCGAGGCGTTCGCATCGGGCGGTGAAGTAGAGCTCCCAGCGCAGCCAGGAGTTGAAGCGGGCGTCGTGGGGCGATGCGGTGCGTGCTTCGCGGATGACGGTGTCGGCTGCGACGTTGGCGGCGGTGGCGCGTGCGCTGGAGCCGCCGAGTTGTTCGGCGGTGTCGTCGACGACGTTTTGGACCAGCACGACGGCGAGTGCGGCGAGCCCGGCGACGGCGGCGACGATCAGGAGCCATTCGAGCGTGGTACCGCCCGCCTGCCCGCCCCCGGTCCGCCGCTCATGACAAGCTCGAATCGCGCGAACACTCGTACCGGGGAGGGGGGGTGTGAAATCGCGCAATAGCCGCGGTGCCGCGCGGCAGGCACCGCCCGGACGCTCCGGGCTGGGCGAGCCTGGCGTCGCCTGCGGGTGCTGCTGCCGCTTCGCAGCCTCAGTCGGGCACGGGGCCGAGTTGCCCGCTGGGAATGGTGCTCGACGACGGGCTGTGCAAGACCCCCAGGACCGTGCAGGTCGACATGGAGCGCGTCTGCCCGCAGGCTGCTGAGGGCTATGTGCTGGTCACCACGGTAGGCGAGCTGGGGGTATCCCATACGTGCCAGAAGGCGGTAGCGGCGCACTGCGTCGGCGGCAAGGTGCTGCACCGGGGGCAGTGCCGCACCCGCACGGTCACCACCGCGACCCAGACCGAGGCGGCGTCGTGGTCGTGTGCGTCAGGAACCTTGGTGAGCACTTCGGGCGAGCACGGCACGGCGTGGTCGTGCAAGATCGCCACGGGCACGAGCTGCCCCACGGGGGAGCGGTACCGCAACGGTCGCTGCGAGAAGCTCGTGACGGACCATCAGCATGCGAACTATCGCTATGAGTGCCCGCCGGGCTACACGCTGGGCTATGACGGCATCGGCTGGACATGCACCAAGTCGGTGCCGCCGTACTGCACCGGCGGGCTGACGTACCGGACGTCGCCGAGCCGGGGCTGCTACCGCTCCGAGTCGTTCTACCGCACTGCGGAATATAGCTATTCGTGTCCCTCGGGATACGACGAGAGCGGCTCGGGAGCGTCCACAAAGTGCTCCAAGACCGAGAAGTACCGCAAGCGGGTGTGCGGCTATGACCCGTTCGCCGGGCAGCAGTGCTGGTGGGAGGACCGCACCCGCACGGTGACCAAGGCGCCGATCAGGTCGTGCCCGTCGGGGTTCTCGCCGTTCGGGTCGAGATGCCGCGCGGTCACGGCGTCGACGCGCTGGAAAAAGACGACCCGCCAGCCGGTCACCACCGACACCAAGCTCGCGACGCGTGAGTGCCCGTCGGGGTATTCGCCGCACGGGTCGAGGTGCCGCAAGACCACTACGCAGTGGAAACCGTCGGGCAGCGCTCCGGTCACCTCCTACCGCTACGAGCCGGCTGACCCTTCCTGCCGGGCCGGCTACAGCTGGGACGCCACGATCCAGCTGTGCGCGAAGACCACCACGACCACGACCTACAGCGACCCCACCGCGCCGATCACCACGCTCACCGGCCGGCCTCCGATCCTGCGCTGCCCGGCCGCGACGACGCCCGCGGGCGGCGGACGCTGTGGCCGCACCGTGCTGGGCCCCCCGACCCAGCTGCCGACCGATGCGTGCAGCGACGACCTCGGCAGCCTGGGGGCGGGCAGCGTGTCGCGCACGGGGACGCTGGCGGCTGGCTGCGAGTCGTGGAACAAAGGAACCGTCCAGTCCCCGCACCACGCGCGCCGCTACAGCCTCAGCGTGCCGACGGCGTCCAAGCTCGACGTCGCAGCGTCCTCATCGGCTGCCGACGTGTTCGTGCAGGTCATGACCGGGTCAGGCGCCGCGGCCGCGGTGGTCGCGTCCGACGACGACTCAGGAACCGGCACCGACGCCGCCCTGCAGAGCGTGCAGCTCGCCGCGGGCGTCGTCTACACCGTGGAGGTCACGACCTCCGCGGAGAACGTCACGGGCGCGTTCGCGCTGACGCTGGCCGTCGCCCCCGACAAGCCCCCGGTGAAGATCGTCGGCCTCGCCGACGCGTACGGCATCGGCCAGGCTCATGCGGCCGCGTCCGGCAGCTTCACCGTGGAGCCCGCCGCCGCGGCATGCACCGCCGCGCCCGCCGGAGCGAGCCTCGCTGCGGGCCAGGGCGCGAACCGCACCGTGTCGTGGACAGCCGCGGCGCCGTTCTCGCAGGAGGTCACCGTCGCGTGCACCGCGGCGGGACGCTCGCGGGGCACTGCTCAGGCGACGATGCGCGGCCATCTCGCCATCGCAAGCCTCACCGTCGCAGGCGCCGGATGCACTGCTGCGCCCGACGCGACAGCGGACCATGCATGCACCGTGCCCGCCGGCGGCACGCTCGCCCTGCGCGGCACTGCCCGAGGGCCTTCGGGCGCTTTGAGCCTCGCGTGGGCGGCGGCCGGCGGCGTGTCGGTGGGCGCCCGGTCGCAGGCCAAGACCCAGGTCGCAGCCGCCGACGCCACCCCGGTCGTGTACTCGCGCACCGCGACGGCGACCGTGTCGTGCACGAAAGCCGGCACCGTCACCTTGACCGCCGCGGCCGGCGCCCACAAGCGCACCGCCGCCGTCGCGGTCGCATGCGGCGCTGCGAAGCCGCTGGCAGCGTGCGACGACCCGCTGGGGACACTGCCCGAAGGGGTCACGACGCGGGCGGGCACGATCGCCGCCGACGCGGACTGCACCACCGCGAGCCGTCAGCCGCGCAGCAGGGACCCCTATTACACGCGTCGGCACACGTTCACCCTGGACGCATCCGCGCAGGTCACCGTCGATGTCGGCAACGACCCGGCCAACGCCCGCAAGCTCGACACCTACGCGCTGCTGCTAGGCGGCCACGGCGCCGACGGGACGGTGATCGGCCGCGACGACGACGGCGGGCCCGGAACCGACAGCCGCATCGCCAAGAAACTGGCCGCCGGGGACTACACCATCGAGGCCACCACCTGGGGCGCCAGCCGCACCGGCGGCTACAAGCTCACCGTCGAAGCCGAACACGACAAACAAGCCAAAATCAGCGGCCTCGCCGCCACCACCGCGTCAGGGCTCGGCCAAGTGACAGTGACCGCAGGGTTCACCGTTGCCCCCCCGACAGCCGCATGCACCGCCAGCCCCGCCGCAGCCGCGGTCGCCAACGGGACGAACGCAGCGGACCGCGTCCTCACCGCCAAGATCGCCGCGCCGGGCAGCCTCGCCGTCACCGTCACCTGCCAAGCCGCAGGCCACGCCCGCGCCATTCGGCAAGTCGCACTATCCGCCGAGCTCGCCGCGGGCGTCGCCACCATCGGCGCCCGCGCGATCAGCGGAGGCGAGTGCACCACCGCCGCCGTCGTGCCCGCCGACGCCGACGCCGCCTACACCTGCGTCATGGCCAAAGGCGGCGCCCTGCATGTCGAGGCCGACGCCGCAGCCACCGCCGCGGCCCTCGCCCTCGCGTGGACCGCCACCGGCGGCGTCACCATCGACAGCCAGACCCAAAGCACCCCCACCCCGGTCGTCGGCCCCGACAGCACCACCGTGCACCGCCGCACCGCCACAGCCACCCTCAACTGCACCCGCAACGGCACAGCGACCGCTACCGCGACGCTGGGCGGCAGCACCAAGACCGCCCGCCTCACGGTCGCATGCCAGGCACCGGTCACCATCACCGGGCTCGACGACACCACCAAGACCGGCACCGGCCAAGTCACCGTCACCGACGCCTTCACCGTCACACCCGCCACCGCCACATGCACAGCCGAGCCCGCCAGCGCCGCGATCGCCAAGGGCTCCAGTGCAGATGCTCGCATCCTCACTGCCACGATCGCCGCGCCGGGAAGCCTCGATGTCTCCGTGGCCTGCCGGGCCGCTGGCCGCTACCGCGCCGTGCGGCCGGTGACGCTTACCGCGACGCTGCCCTGCGCAGACCATATCGGTCTGCTCAAGTCCGGAACCGTCACCCGCAGCGGGACTATCACCAATGACACAGCGTGCACCACCGCCCATCGAGGCCGCAGCGGCACCTACTACACCCGACGGCACACCTTCGCCCTCGACTCGCCGGGCTGGGTCACCGTCGACCTCAAGAACGCCGCCTCGAACGCCGACCGGCTCGACACCTACCTCATCCTCCTCAAGGGAGTCGGCACCACCGTCACGGTCATCGACACCGACGACGACTCCGGCGACCGCACCGACAGCCGCCTCGCCGACACCTTCCTCCAAGCCGGCACCTACGCCATCGAGGCCACCACCTACCGAACCGGCACTACCGGCAACTACACCCTTACCGTCGACACCATCTACGACACAGCGAGATGTGCCGAACACTTGGGAACCCTCACAGCAGGCCGAGTCTCCCGCGCCGCCACCATCAGCGCCAGGCTCGCCTGTGCCACGCCACGGCCGCCGACCGCCGGCGCGGTTCACTACGCCCGGCGGCACACATTCACCCTCACCGAACCTGCCTGGGTAGACATCGACACCACAGCAGCCGCGGGTTCGCAGGTGACACAGCGCGTCTCGCTGCTTGCGGGCCGAAGCAGCGACGGATCCGGAGCGCGCGTCGACCATCCGCATAACACCGGTTCGCAGCGGCGCATCATCGGCGTGTACCTGCCCTCAGGCGACTACACCATCGAAACCACCACCGCAGACGCCGCTACAACCGGTGCCTATACCCTTACCGTCACCGTTCCCATCAGCGGCCTCCCCCAAACCGTCAGTGCTGACGTCGATGAGCAGACGACCATCAACTTCACCTACTGGCCCACCAACGCGAACGTCGCAGCGGCATCGAGGAACATTGCGGTGGCGGCTTCGGGGCGTGACGGCAGCTTCAGCTTGGTCGTGGCGGCCGAGCGGCCGAGCGGCCATTCGGTGTCGGTGCGGCTGAGCACTTCTGCGCCGGCGAGCGCCGGCTCGGCAGGAGCTGCTCGAGGCGCGTCGGCGCGCAACGTCCAGCGGGCGAATGCGCACAGAACCGTCAACGTGACCGTCAACGGCGAGTGCCCCTCCGGCAAGACTCTGAGCCCGATCAACAAGGTTCTGTGCGTGACGCCATCCAGCGATTCGGACCCGAGGCTCGACGACGTCGATGAGCAGCCCGTCTACAACCGGGAGACCGATACCTATGCGTACTACGACGGCCCGTATGAGGTGACGGTGGGTGCCCTGTTGGGGGCACGCGACGCCGCGCGGGAAGCCCTCGATAACCATACGACGCCATGCACGAAGGGCCGCTTGATGGGTGTGCACGAGCTGACGGCGCTGATGCTCGCGATCGGTGTGTGGGAGAACCCCAACTCGAAGTACATGACCATCAGCGGTGGGCGCGTAGAGGCCAATATGCGGTTTCCGGCGAGGTCGCTCATGACGCTGTCCCGCAAGGACCACGAATGGACTCCCGTCGGTCCGGGCGACGACAATTCACTGTTGTACTCGTACAACTCGATAACGAGGCCACCGTCGCGTGCGTTCTGGCACCCCGGTGTGGGCATGTGGCAGATCGACAAGCTCAGCTCGCCCGATCTGAACCACGGACAGCGAGCCGACACCCGCTTTGGCGGGGTGCGGGTCGCCGAGACACTGCTCAAACAATCCTGCAGCCTCACACATAGTCACCAGGACCAGAAGAGCTTCGAGTTCTGGCTCGAAGGCACGTGGAAGGCGTGCGAGCCGAGCGAGAACCGCACGACCACCACGAGTCAGTGCCTCAGGACCAAGGACAACATCTGGATGAGCAACGGAACCCGCGACGACCTGTTCGTAACCGCGCGCAACAACCGCCGCGATCTCAGCCGCACAGGCGGCGCGGAGCTGTTCGAGTGCCGCTGGCGGACCGACGACGGCACCGAGACCATCGATGGCGGCCACGAGGATCTCAGGGGCTCCTGCTATTTCTATGACACCAGCTATCCGGAGGGCTCGCTGCACGCCTACGCGCCGCTCGGCGGCGATACGCGGCGCCGGCCGGGGCCGGCGACGAATTCGAGCAGCCCGTACGCGGCCCCGTTCGTGTCGTTCACCGATGACGGCGTCCGGTTCGCGGTGTTCCCAGCGTCGTTCCTGAGCGGGCATTTCTCGACGCCGATCAAGACAGTGCCCGATGACGCCTTGGTGCGCACGCACACAGGTAAGTCGTGGCACACCGACGACTACTTGGGCAAGGACTTGCGGCTATGGCTGTGCCGGGTGGGCGCGCTGTTCGCGCCGCCGCAGTGCGCGTGGGTGAGCGTCAACGCGGATGCATCCGCGCCGGAGGGCAGCTTCGCGTCGTGGATCGCGGCGGCGAGAGGATGAAGGTGGGCACCGCTGTGGGCTGGGGCGCTGCTCTGGCGGCGTTGGCAGCGGCGGCGGGCGGGGTGCTGCTCGGCTGCACGCCCGAAGCGCAGCCGCACATGACTCGTTTGCCTGCGGCGGCCGGCGAGCCCGCCGTGGACCCAGACGACGCCGAGGGCCCCGACGGCACGGCGCCGGTCGCGGCTGCTGGCGTCGCGGTGCCGGTGTCCGCGGCGGAGCCTGCGCCGCGCCGCATCGGGGCCGCCGGCTGGGTCGAGAACACCGCATGGGCCGAGGCGAGCCGATTCGCAGGCTCGACGTGGCGACTCCTGGCCTCTCCCGCTCCGCTGGGGCCCGGACAACGCGACGGCGTCCGCGTCGGAGCCGCCCCAAGCGACACCCGAGGGGCATTGTGGTACTCAGACGACGACATCGAACTCAGCGACGCGGACAAGCGCATCTACGACATGTGCGACCTTCATGACGCGGTCGACCGTTATACGTCCGACGGACGGTGGCCGCTGCAATCAAGTGACGTGGGCCGCATTCACGTCTACCAGGACGATCTCGACTGCGACGGCGACGGTGTCAATGCCCCTCTGTTCTACGGATACGAGCGAGGCAGATACCTCACTCTCGGCCGGGACTTCGAAACACGAGCCGAAGCGGCCGCATACGTCGAGCGCATCGGGCGTCAGATGCCTCATCGGTACTCGCACACGGTCCCGATGAACGCCGTGCCGCTGGGGCTGGACCTGCGCGGCTGCAAACGCTGCCGCGGGGAATGGCTGGCGATCGAGTATTCCCGCGAAGAAGCACCGGTCGATGAGGTACGGGTGCTGCCGAGGTCGCTGAGCGTGATCGACGGCGCGCTGCGCGGCCTGATGCGCAACTGGTCACGGGACTCGTTCGCCTACTCCGTCTCTGTCGCTGCGGACGGGCGGACTTGGGAGTGGCCGCTGTCGATGCAGCCCGGCGAAGCCGCGCCGTTCGAGTTCGAGAACTGGACCGGAGGCGAGGACCCCCTCGCCGTTGAGTACACCGTGACCGCGCAGATGACGCCTGACATCGACAGGACCCGCAACTGGGAGATCCTTTATCTGAACACGCTCGCCCCCGAAGAATTCCGCCCAAGGCTGCCTCAAGAAGTCATCGACAGGCTTGACCCAGGCGAAAACCAAGCGCTTGGGTACTACAACATCCGACCTGCGTACCCCTATCACCTCATCTCTCATCCGTCCCTCAGGAGGCTCGACCCGGACCGGACCCAAGGCGAATGGCCGTTCGAGCTGCCGCCGGCGGAGTTCAAGCCGCTCGCCTACAGCGCCGTGTTCGCAGCCGACGGCAAGGTCACCGAAGTGACACAGCTCACGCCCTCAAGTCCAGGTGATTGGGGTGCCGACCGCATCTACACCGAAATCCCGGAAGTCGTCGAGCGAGTAGAGCCCGACGAACACGGAGACGCCGGCTATTTCCTTGCCACCCTTGGCGGTTACCTGTGGGTCGGCGGCGCCGACACCGCCCCAGCCCTGCGATGACACGCTGTCGGTGGCGTGGAACGCCAGCCACGACAAGAAAGTCAACATCACAGGCTTCGCCGACACCACCACAGCAGGCACCGGCACGATCACCGCCACCGGCGGCGTCACCATCGACAGCCAGACCCAAGGCACCCCCACCCCGGTCGTCGGCCCCGACAGCACCACCGTGCACCGCCGCACCGCCACAGCCACCCTCAACTGCACCCGCAACGGCACAGCGACCGCCGCCGCCGCGTTGGGCGGCAGCACCAAGACCGCCCGCCTCACCATCGCATGCCAGACACCGGTCGCCATCGCCGGACTCGACAACACCACCAAGACCGGCACCGGCCAAGTCACCGTCACCGACACCTTCACCGTCACACCCGCCAACGCCACATGCACCGCCGAGCCCGCCGCAGCGTCGGTCAGCGAAGGCCCCAACGGCCAGCGCACCCTCTCGGCCGCCATAGACGCTCCCGGCCGCGTCGCGGTGACCGTCACCTGCCGCGCAGGCGACCACTACGAAGCCGTGGAGTCGGTGACGCTGACGGCCGCGTCGCGCTGCGCGGGCGATCTGGGTCTGCTGCGGCCCGGCGCGGTCACCCGCTCGGGCGCGATCGCCGCGGACGCCGCGTGCACCAGCAAAGCGAGGCGGCCCGGCAGCAGTCTGCCCTACTACGCCCGACGGCACACCTTCGAGCTGGCCCGCACCTCGTGGGTGACCGTCGAGCTGGAGTCCGCCGCTTCGAACAGCAGCCGCTTGGACACCTATCTGGTGCTGCTCGAAGGACACCAGCCCACCGGCGGCGGCAACGTGCTGGGCCGAAACGACGACGTCGGCTCGAACGCGGGCACCTACCGCACGAACTCGCGTCTGGCGGGCATCGAGCTGACGCCGGGCCGCTACACCATCGAGGCCACCACCTACGGCTCGGGCTGGACCGGCAGCTACGACCTCGCCGTGTCCGCAGTCACCATGCACGGGCTCAGCACAAAGATGCATACGGTGGCAGGCAAAGCCGCCACGTTCGTGTTCGGGTACCGGCCCGCCGACGCCCGCCTCACGGTCACCGGCCAGACCAACGTGAGCACCGACCTCAGCTACGCAGGCGGATCGGGCACCCTCACCGTCAATTCACCCACAGCAGGCGCATACACCGCGAAGCTCAACATCGCCGTGCCCGACCCCGGCTCGGGCCATCACGCCGCCGCGCAGCTCGGCATCGGCGGCACTACCTGCAAGACCGGCCAAGCCGTCGTCGTGGGCAGCAGCGTGTGCGCGTCGCCGTCGGGCTATGCGCTCACGATCTCCAAGACGCAAGGCGGCAGCACTGTCTCTGTGCCTGCGGGCTGCGTCACCCATGTCCCCCGAGGCCGTTGGCACATGGACTCCCAGAGCTGGCCCGCTGACGCCAGATGCGCTGTGCCTCACGCGAACGGGGACCGGCCGGCGCAGTTCTTCGTGTTCAGGGTGTACGACGCCACCGCGGACGTGACCATTCGGCTGGGCGCAGCGACCTCGCCGAGCCAGCAGGACACCTATCTGGAGCTGTACCGGGCGACAGGCACCCAAACCGTCGGCGGTCGCGACATCGTCACGGTCGACCTGGACACGCCGCCTCCCAGCAGCCGCGCCAACGACGACGCCGGTACCGGATATGGGTACTTGGACGGGCACCCGACCGACTCGCGGCTGCAACTCGACCTCCCACAGGGCGTCTACGTGATAGCCGCAACCGTGCCGCCGGCGGCAGTTTCCGGGACGACGGTCACGGCGGTCGGGCAGTTCACGATCAACATCAAGATCCCCTACCCCCAGCCCGGCAGATAGCAGCAGGACGACAACACGCATTGGATCACTTGGAGGTGTCATGAACAGCACTCGGCCGATGAGCCGCCGCCGCTTCCTCGCATTGGTCGGCGGCGCCGGCGGCGCGCTCGGTGCGGCCGGGCTCGGCGGATGGCGGCTGCTCAGCAGCGGCGACGGCTCGGTGTCGGCCGCTGGGGGGATTACAGTCGATCCAGACGTGGAGATCGTCGCGGTCGAGCCAGGTTTCGTTGACGCCACGGTATGGAATGACGACCTGCTTACTCTTCGTGCCGCAGCAGACGGGTCAGGGATCGTGCTGCGCTCGGAAGCAGACGGAACTGAACGCACAGTCGACGGCCCCGACGGATTCACTGCGCGCTGTGTTGGCGTCATCGATGACACTATCGTCATCGGCGGGCACCGAAATGTGAGAACGGGGCAGATGGCTTTTCGAGCTGACGCCGATTACGAGCAGCTGTTGAGAGCAGCAGGCCCGCAGTCTGCCTTGCTGCTGGGCCAGCCACACCGGCCAGCCGCCGTTCCGCATGTACATGTCGGGTACGAACGTAGGGCAGTCGCGGCTTCAACTGTCGACCTCTCGGAGTGGAATCACAACGAAGTCAAGTTTTCTGATGGCACAAATGGATCAATTGCAGCGATACTGGAGCATTCATCGACTGCGGCAATGGACCACTATTCCTACCCGGAACACACAGACTCGATCTACGAGGTCGTGCTAATTGGCGTCTCGTCAGTGCTGTCAGGCGAGCCAGAGCTCGGCGGGCCATCGCAAGAAATCGATCACGGGGCGGTGTGGGGTTCTGTAGGAGTTCTGCCACACGAGATTGTCATCGTAAGCGACCGGCACGGCATCAGGGGATTTCGCACAACCGGTGAACTTGAGTTCTCTATCGCGGATGGAAGTCGCCTATTGGGTGTACGCGCTCGCGGAAACGAACTAGACGTAGCAGTTTCTGGGCCGAACGGTATCCGAGAATCCCGGTTATACGCTTCCGGCGAGGAATTGGATCGAGAAGCAGCCAGTAGTCTGACATTTCATCAAATATCGTCGCGCATTTCACTAGCGTTTTCGGACAGAAAACTTGCTGGTGTATTCCCTAACAGTCAACTGTAGGAGGAATAATGCCTACCGATGACCTTATTGCGCGGCGCACGCCAAAAAAGATGAACTTGCCAGACCGCGACGATGCAAGAAACTATATGACACACGCCGGAAGGGGTCCAGTCAGAGTCCAACTGCGATACTTCGGCGGGATCGGCTCAGCGGAGTGCGTTTCAACACAAGATCTCACGAAGTTGATCGACGAGTCCGATGCCAGTCTGAATCGCCGTCTCTTTATTCACCCCGATCTACACGACGCCGTTCATTCGTTTGTCGAGAATACAGACTTCTTCGCTGATCGCTTTGGGGATGGCTACGGTTCAATGGAGTACATAGGTCACATCGGTGCCGACGGACCTTACAGGACTACAGACGAGGGAGAGATCAGTCCCTCGTGGCACTACGAAGCTCGTGCGCTTGACGTTGCCTGGGTCGGATGGAGGGGTCCAGGACCGGCCGACATTCGTCAGGCGTCGCGTCCTTGCAACGGTCCGTACGAGGCGAACTCAAGCGTGACTATGTATCGACGGCTAGTCGCTGTTGAAGCCGGACTGCGGAAATGGTTCGGAACCGTGCTCAACCGAAGCTGGAATCCAGCCCACCATAACCATTTCCATGTTGATTGCGGTCAAAGTGTGCGGCTTGACTTGCGGCCGTCGCCGAGCAAACGTTCCCATGTGCATTTTGTTCAGAGTTGTGTAGATGCGTTCACCGATTATCGAGTTGGTTCTCATGATGGTATCTATGGCACTAAGGGCCCGCCGCGGGTCAAGTCGCGCGAACGATCCGTGTGATTGCCAGGAGTTACGCATGGTTCCCGAGCGCAGACCACGCGACTTGATTTCTGGCGGACCCTAAGACTGAAAGCGGATTCAAGATTCTGTTGGCAGATCTTGGTATGGAAGACTTGCGTCCCCAAGTTGATGTCAATCAGTATTATCTTTTTCTTGACTACATCATGATGCATGGTTTTGCCGATGAAAGAGCCGGCGCCTACCGTTGGCGAGGAACTTGGGGAGTGCTATGATCGTTCGTATCCGCCGTGGGTCAAGTCGCGCGAACGATTTGTGTGTTTACCAAGAATTACGCATGGTTCCCGAGCACAGACCACATGACTTGACTTCTGACCGACTCTTAGGGCCCGCCGCGGGTCAAGTCGCGCGAACGATCCGTGTGATTACCAAGAGTTACGCATGATTCCCGAGCGCAAACCACGCGACTTGACTTCTGGCGGACCCTTAGGCAGCGGTGCACGAGGTGCCGACCAACCGAGGCGTCAGCGTGAGCGTCCGCGATCCTCCTTCCTGATGCTGAAGGTATCGCTTGCTGTCGGTGTTCTGGCGATCACTGGATTGGGGCAAGGCACGGCTAATGCGGCCTCGCAACCGCCCTTACTTGAGGTTCCTGTAGTCCTGAATTCTCCGCAGTGGCCATTTCAAGGAGTCTTTGAGCCAGCATCTGGCCACTTTTGGGATACGGCGCACAACCGTTTTCATGATGTAGGAGGAGAAGTGCGTTTTGGTGATTGCATAGAAGACTACGTGCGAGTCGACGAATCGGGCATCGCGCTCGGCTACACACCTTATGCATCATGGCCTCGGAGCAAGCATTACATGATCCCGTGGGATGATATTGCCTATCCGGTGATCGGCTCGGGTGTCGCGTTGCGACGAGACGTGGCTCCAAGTATGCCTGCGTCAGGGCTCGAACACCGAGAACCGAGAGCTGTGACAGATTTAGATATTTTGCCGACGAAGGCCGTCTCGTACGGTAACGAAGAAGATGGGGGTGATTATCGATGGCTTGTCGGTTTCCAAGTAGCGAATTCCATGGAGCGCCGGTGGTATCGACCGTATGGCTCGGAAGGCGGGTTTGTTGATCATCCTGCAGGCGCGGTGTCTGTAGAAGAGTTTACGGCCCTTCTTGAGCAATCTGCTTTCCCTGAGCATCCACAGCACTATCGAGATGTGTTCATTAGTGGCACTGATGGGCACCTCTATGGCATTACTCTGTACTTTCCTGGCCACGCAGCATGTCATGATGTCACTCATACATTTGTCGTTGACGGTGCGACTGGTGCCATCATCGCCTGTCACGCACAAGAATGGATACAGGGAGCGGCAGGCCAAGCGGCGACGTCGCTGGTGTTTGTCGCTTCGGACGACTCAACAACTCTAACGAACTTCGTGTTGCCGGACGCAGTTTCGCCCATCGGATTGGGCAATTGTCCGGCTCGTATCGATGATGAGCCGGCGTCCTTGTTCGCTGTTGTCGAGACTTCAATTGGTGGGAGAGAATAGCGAAGAGCATGAGGAGACCCCTTAACTATTGTATGCTCTCAATTTTGGCGGCTATGGCGCTGTCGGGGTGCGGCTCGGAAGCGGGCGACACTCGCAGCTCCGTGCCGTTGGGGCAATCATTGGATACTCAGCCACCGGGACCCGCTGGCGCTACGGTCCCGCGAACTGGCTCGCAGCCTCGACTTGGCCGGGACGCTGTCGAAGCTATTGGGTCGCCCTGGATGACTGAAGTTGATGTCACTGAGGAATGGCGGACTTCGATTCGGCTTCGTAGCCGAGTCAGGCTGGTCGATTCGACAACATTGCCGGATCCTCCTTTCGAAGGGATCGTGCAGTTGAGATGGTCGAGCGTAAGCGAAGGCAACTTCACAGACGGCCAGAGTTCGACGGGTTGGCAGTTGTGGTTCTACCAGTACGACTACTCCGGTGTCGATTCGGGTTGGACTGTCGGATATGTGCCCTTGCCTCACCTATCCGTTGATTGTGTCGGTGATGTGGGGCTGGTGTCTCGCGGTGCTGAAGGCGTCGAAGTGGGCGCTCCGCCATGGTCCGCGAATGCTTCATTCCTAGTGCCGTGGGGCGGCGCGCCCAAGAGACGTGAGGCACCGTCGCAACAGCTCCTCGAATCGATTGCTCTGCGCCCGTCGAATGTGACTGCGACTGCAATAGGGGACATCTTGCATGTCGGCGAGGGCGATGGCCGAGTCAGTTACGTGCTGAGAACCCCGGCACGTGCTGATGGCGAATTGTGGGAAGTGCAAGCTCGCCACGACGGAGAGGTATTCGTCATGACGGTGCATCCCGCTCGTCATGACTGCTTCTCGGGAGTGACTTGGCTGAGCGTCGCGGAAACGGGTGAGCTGCTCGCCTGCGGTGCGGACACCGCCGCGACGAAGTACGTGAACTCAGAGGGTGCGAACACTGGACGACTGGAGCTTCCGGCTGCTGATGACCTCCCGGAGTATCTTGAGTGCGCTTACCCGCTCAGCCATCACTCATTGCGTTAGGGGAGCTTGGCGGTGTGTTTCATGGTGTGGTGCCGTTGGCGGCGAGTCGGGTGATGACGGTGAGCGCGGTGCCTGCGGTGAGCGCGGGCGCCCAGGCGATGGCGGCGTCGGGGCCGTGGCGTGCGCGGGCGGTGATGGCTTGGGGGATGGCGAGCGTGGTGCCTCCGAGCAGTGCCCACCAGGGCCATTGGGGTCCCCACCATGCGGTGAGGATGCTGCTGGCGTTGATGAGGCGGATGTCGCCGTAGCCGACGGCGGCGGGTGCGATGCGATACACGATCTCGCCCGCTGTGAGCACCGGCGCTATCCCGGCGGCGACGCGCAGCAGGTGGCTGGGCTGGCCGTCGGCGAGGGCTGCGGCGGTGAGCAGGGTCGTGATGGTGAGCGCGGCGGCCCAGCAGGCCGGTCGCGAGATGGTTCGGCGCCGCAGGTCGGTGATGCTCGCGTGGGCGCCCAGCAGCGCCCACGCGCCGGTCGCTGCCCAGAGGGCTGCGGCACCCGGCCAGTGCGCGTCGGTCACGGTGTCATCGGGCTCGGGTCGCCGCCGGCCGCGTCGTCGGCGCGAGCCGGGTCGTGGCTGCGGGGGGACGGCGTCGTTGAGCTGGCTGCTGGTGACGGCATCGGTGGGGGCGATCTGCGCCACCGCAATCGTGGTAGTGCAGACCCAGGTGCGCGACGTGGCGGTCGATGCGGGCAGCTACAGCGCCCGTTTTCGTGCTGCGGTGATCGCTGCGGACACGGTGACCCGCGAGTGGCGCGCGCAGGCGCCCGCAGGGCGTTTCGAGGCCGATCTGGCGAACCGCCGCTATGCGGAGCGTTGCGCCCGTATCGGGATCACGTTCGCGGACACCGAGGCGCGTCCGCAGTGGAAGCATGGCGTGCTCGCGGCGGAAGGCGGCTGGTTCGAAGCGCACAAGCTGCCAGTGTGCAGCCTGCAAGACGTCCGCGGCGAACGCGAGCGATTCCGCCCCTTCCGCACCGAACCGCCCAAACCGTGAGCGAGCGCCAAGCCGTGAGCGAGCGGCGGTTCAGCGTCAGTTCGGGCAGCTTGCAATCTGCCGCACTTGATTGTTTCAGCTTGCCGAATCAGAAACTTTCAATCAGCCGTAGCTCGGAGTTACAATCAGCCGCACGCAATCAAGGTGCAACCGCACGGCGGGACGGCCGCGACGGAGGCTGGGCGATGATCGATGCGCCGCTGATACCTCGTTTTGCCGCACGGCGCCTCGCTGAGGCGCTCACGGACTCGCCGTCGGTGCTGATCCATGGCCCGCGTCAGTGCGGCAAGACGACGCTGGCGCAGGCGCTGTGCGCGCCGAGCCATCTGCCGGGAGCTCGAAGTGCGGGCATCGCTGATGCCGACGGGCGACGTTATGCCTATCTGACGCTTGATGATCGTGCAGCTCTGGCTGCTGCCAGCGCCGATCCGGTCGGTTTCGTGGCTGATCTGCCGCCGAGGGTGGTCCTCGATGAGGTGCAGCGCGCTCCCGAACTGATGTCGGCCATCAAGGTCTCGATCGACCGTGATCGGCGACCGGGCCGTTTTGTGTTGACCGGCTCGACAAATGTGCTCTCTCTTCCGCGACTGGCCGATTCTCTGGCAGGTCGCATGGAGATCGTTCGGCTGCATCCGTTGTCTCAAGCTGAAATGAGCGCCAGCCGTGACGCCGAGCACCAAGCCTTGACGACTGAGAGATGGACAGCGCAGCGCCGAGGCTTCCTGGACGAGCTGTTCGGCGACCGATTCAGCACCGCGCCGCATCAGCGACTCGGCCACGAACTGGCTGAACGCATCTGCGCTGGAGGATTCCCGGCGGCGCTGGCACGCCCCCAGGGTCGTCGTCGGTCACGGTGGTACGGCAACTACATCGACACGGTCACCCAGCGCGATGTGCTGGACCTTGCGCGGATCAAGCAGCTTGACGTCATGCCGCGCTTGCTGGCCGCAGCGGCAGCTCAGACCTCTGGGCTGTTCAACGTCAGCCGACTGGCGGCCCCGTTTCAGCTGAGCACGCCCGCGATTCGCGATTATCTGGCGCTGCTCGAGCGTCTCTTCGTCATCGAATTGCTGGCGCCGTGGCACAGCAACCGCACAAAGCGCCTCGTCAAGATGCCGAAGCTGCGTCTCGGCGACACCGGCGTCGCGTGTGCGTTGCTGGGCACCTCGCCCGATGCGCTGCGCGCAGACCGCGAACTTCTCGGCATGATGCTCGAGACGTTCGTGTTCGGCGAGCTGCGACGACAGGCCAGCTGGCACGACGCCGACCTGCGGTTCTTTCACTTTCGCGACCGTGACGGTGTCGAAGTGGACATCGTGATCGAACAAGGTGCTGCTCAGATCGCAGGCGTCGAAGTCAAGGCCGCGGCGACGGTCACCGAATCGGACTTCCGCGGCCTGCGCAAGCTCCGCAACGCTGTCGGAGATCGCTTCGTGTGCGGAGTGGTGCTCTACGACGGCGAGATCAGCGCCAGCTTCGGCGACCGCCTGCATGCCGTCCCCATCAGGCGCCTGTGGGACTGACCGGCTGGCCCTGTGAGCCCCGACAGCGCGACTCGCCACCTGAGTTGCACTCAGCGCCGCTCTGGCGGTCCGGCCGATGAGCGACCGAGTGAGCTTGGTGGCAGTGGTCGCCGCGCTCGGTCAGGGTTCCAGCAGGTCGAGGTCGTCATGGCGGCGGGCGGTGGTGCATGCCCGCATGGCCCGGTGCCTGAAGCGCACCCGGCCGCGTCCGGCGCTCTCGACTGCCCCGGCTTCGGCGAGGCGCGTCCGGTAGGTGCGGGCGTACTGGATCGAGCGGCCGATGCGGCGGGCTACATCTTCGAGCGCTGATTCGCTGTCGTCGTCGAGCATCGCAGCCAGGAAGCGTTTGTCCATAGGCGAGAGCCGATTCCAGACGGGTCTCGCGATCTGTTCGATCATGGTCCGCTCAGCCTCCGCGATCGCTGCCGTGACCGTGGAAGCCGAGATCGGGCCGGGATGGTCGCTGCCGAAGCGCCAGGCATGGAACCCGACCAGCTGGATCATGTACGGATAGCCCAGCGTGGCCGCGGCGGCCTCGGCGAGGGCAACGGATTCGATGTCGCCTGACGCTGCGAGGATTGGCTCAAGCAAGGCGCGGCGGGTGCTGTCGTCGTCGAGCGGGCCCAGCGGTGCGCGGGCGCAGCGCTGGAAGAACGTCAGACCAGGGTCGGCGAGATGCGTTTGGGCAATCAGCGGCAAGGCGGCGCCGACGAATGCGATGGGGCACAGCCTTCGCCGTGTCGCCATCTGCAGTGCCCCGGCGATGTCGCGTACGTCGTCGCGTTCGAGGTCGTGCAGTTCATCGACGGTGAGCAGCAGGCCGCTCTCGCGGTCGCGTAGAAGTTGGCCGAGTTGTTCCAGCAACGAGGTCAGGTCGAGACGGCGTTGGTCGTCGGCGGGCGATTGCTCCCATGTGAGACCGACGCCTAGAACGTTCAGCGAGGTCAGGCGTGTGCTGCTACTGCTGCGCACGCGTTCGAGCAATGCAGCCGCAGCACGGCTTACCCGCGCTGACGCCGGTTCGCTCGCTGAGGAGACTGCGATCACCGGCCATCCTCGGACGGACGCGTCAGTTTCGAGAGCGTTGAGCAGGGCGGTCTTGCCGCTGCCTCGCTCGCCGGTGAGCAGCAGCGTGTAATCGGGATGAGAGGGTCCGGATTGTGCGGCCTCGGCGAATCGGTCGAGGACCTCGTCGCGGCCTGCGAGCAGCGGGGGCGTCGACCCGAAGGCCGGCGAGAACGGATTGCCACCACTCGGCGCATTCATGGCACCGAAGCTAGCGCTTCTGCGTTTCTCTTCGTTTATGCTTTTTTATTTGTTTATGCGTTCGTATTTGTTGTGATGCGTGTCAGCTTCCATGATCGTGGGTTCGATTCGGAGGGGCACCTGCTCTCATCTGCTGTGGATGGGTAGTTGTGCTCCGCGGAAGTAGCGATCGTGGCGTGTGGCGTCTTGGGCGGCGGCGACTAAGCCTTCAAGGTGTCCGCTGAGCCCCAGTGAATCACGTCGGGTTTGTAGAGGCTCGGCTTCTTGGGTCTGTCGGATACACGGAGCTAGTGTGCCTTTGAGTGTCCAGAATGTATGGCGGTTATCGTCCAAAACGTAGCGTAACGGTTGTCCGTTGTGTAGCGTGCCTGAATGGCCGACTACATCGAGCGTGTGGTGGATCGCGAGCTCGACGAATTGCTCGAAGAGCTGCCGGCGGTGTCGCTGGAAGGTCCTCGGGCGGTGGGCAAGACCGAGACGGCTCTGCGTCGGGCGCGGACGGTGTTCCGGCTCGACGACGAAGCCGCGTTGGCGATTGCGCGCGCCGACCCGCTGCGGCTCGCGCGGGGCGAGCGGCCCATTCTTGTTGATGAGTGGCAGCGGCTCCCGGCGTCGTGGGACGTCGTGCGCCGAGCAGTCGATGCAGACTTCGCGGGCTCGCGATTCCTGCTGACAGGCTCAGCCTCGCCCAACGAGCTGCCCACGCACTCGGGTGCTGGGCGAATCGTGACGCTGAGAATGCGGCCGCTGTCGCTCGCCGAGCGGCTCGGCAAGGGAACGCTGCGCCTGTCGCAGTTGCTCGACGGTGCTCGCCGCCCCCTTGAGGGCTCCAGCGACGTGACACTGGACGACTACGCGAACGAGACCGTCCGTTCGGGGCTGCCGGCGGCCCGCGGCCTGCGTGACCGGGTGATCCGGGGAATGCTCGACGGCTACCTGAACCGAATCATCGAATATGACATCGTCGAGCAAGGGACACGAACCCGCGACCCTCATTCATTGCGGACGTGGCTGAGCGCGTATGCCGCTGCGATCTCGACCGCGACCACTTTCACCAAGATCACCCAGGCCGCGTCCTCGCGGGAAGGGCTCACACCGGCTCGCAGCACTGCACTGGCGTATCGCGGGGCACTCGAACGTGCTTGGATGGTCGAAGCGATCCCGGCGTGGCTGCCGACATCGAACCGCCTCAGGCGGGTGGCGACCGCACCGGTGCATCAACTGGCGGATCCCGCATTCGCTGCACGGCTGCTGGGCGTCGATGTCGACGCGTTGCTCGAAGGCAGTTCGGGAAGGGGGACTCTTCCCCGTGACGGCACGCTGCTCGGCGGCTTGTTCCAATCGCTGGTGACGCTGTCGGTGCGCGTCTACGCCCAGGCCAACGAGGCCCGGGTGTTCCACCTGCGAACCCGCGCCGGTGAGCATGAGGTCGATCTCATCTTGGAGCGCGCCGACGGACGCATCGCCGCCTTGGAAGTCAAGCTCGGGGGCACTGTCGACGACGATGACGTGAGGCACCTGCGCTGGCTGGCGCAACGGATCGGGCCGCAGCTGCTCGACGCAGCGGTGCTGACTACCGGGTCGGAGGCATACCGCCGCCAGGACGGCATCGCCGTGATCCCCGCAGCCCTGCTCACCGCCTGAGCCCCGCAATCCGCTGCTGGGCCCGCCAGGACCCGGCACGACCGTCAGGCTCAACGAGATCGAAGACGTCGCCGTATGACGGGCGACCAGACGTGCTTCGTGTCGTTGGCCGAACCAGTCGTGTCAGTCCGGGCGGCAGGCGACCAGACGTGCTTCGTGTCGCAGGCCGAACCAGCCCTCTTCGAAGCTGATCGGTTCAAGTCCGTGGCACAGACTGGGCAGCTCGCCTCGCTCGACCAGGAAGGGACGGCCCGGGCGGGCGTTGTGCAGCAGGTTGTCGACCGTGGCGATCAGCACCAGCGCGATGCCACCGGGCACGAGCAGTCCCGACAGGGCGCCGAGCATCGGCCGGTACAGGAAGTTGGTGCACACCGCTGCGTGCCAGCCGCCGTCGCTGCCGAGTGTTGCGACGGTGGGCAGCGGTTCGGCTTCCAGATCGGCCTGCACCGTTCGCAGTCGCAGGCCGCGCTCGCCCGCGGCGGTGCGGGCGATCTCGAGGGCCCGCTCGGAGACGTCGACCAGGGTGGTCTCGACTCCTTGGGACGCCAGCCAGAGCGCCGTGCCCCCCGTGCCGCCTGCGAGGTCCACCGCCGTCGGGCAGCCGGCCAGATGCTCCACGCAGCCGGTGACGAATTCCGAGGGCAGCCCGGGCTCGTCCCAGTCGGCGTACTTCGCATCCCAGCGGTCGGCGGCGCTCACGCGTCGTAGGACCTGACTGCGCGCGCTCGGCGGCTGCGTGCGTACGCGGCCACCAGCAGCAGTGCCGCGTAGAGGAAGAACTCGGATTTCAGGAAGCCGATCCAGCCGCCTTGGGTCACCCATCCGGGCCGATCGGTGAGCCATACCGGCAGCAGCACCAGCACAGTGGCGGCCGGCACGGTCGTGATGAGCCGGCTGCCGCCGATCGCTGTGCTCCCGAAGGCGATCGTGAGGGCGAACAGCTTGATCGACAGTTCCTCGGGGTAGAGCGTCTGGTCGTTGAAGTTCACCGGCACCAGCATGAGTGCGCCTGCGAGTCCGGCGAGGCCGCTGCTGAGGCTCACCCCGGCCAGCTGCAGTCGATACACCGAGACGCCGAACGTCGCAGCCGCGGTCGGCCCGTCGCGGGTGGCGACCAGCGCCCGCCCGATCGGCCCGCTGAGCAGGCCGCGCAGCAGCCAGAAGGCGACGGCCACCCACGCCGCCACCACCCAGAACTCCCAGATGTGCTCGTCGTTGGGGGCAATCCCCGTCCAGTCCGGCGGGATGAATTCGCCGTCGAGGATGAGCGGCAGCGGACCGTCGAGCTGGCGCAGCACGATCGGGAACGCCACGGCAGCAGACAGGGTCAGCAGCGCCAGGTAGGCCTTCGGCAAGCGCAGCGCCGGGATGCCGAGCAGCGCACCGACCGCACAGCCCGCCGCAAAGCCGGCCAGGGGCATCAGCATCGGCGACACGCCGAAGTCGTTCACTGCGTGCAGCGCTGCGTAGGCGCCGACGCCCGTCAGTGCTCCATGGCCGACCGAAAGCAGTCCCATCCGATGCGTCAGCAACCAGAGCCCGGCGAAGACGAGGCAGAACGCCGCGAGCTGAGTGACGTCAGTGACGAAGGTCGACGACGCCCGCAGCGGCACCGCGACGACGAGCACCGCAATCACGAGGAGCGACGCAGCAGTCGCCAGTGCGGGCCACGGTGCCGATTCGCGGTCCGTCACGATCGGATGCCTCCGCGAGATGCCTTGCCCCTCAGCAACCCCGACGGGCGCACCGACAGCACCACTATGAGCACCGCCAGCGCCCACACCAGCGTGACCTGGCTGTCGATGAAGCCGACGTAGCCCGACATCATCGTCTCGGCGAAGGCGAACAGGTAGCCCCCCGCCAGCGCCAGCGCCGGGCTGCGCAGGCCGCCGAGCGTGGCGGCTGCAAGGCCGAAGACCAAGAGGCGTTCCATCATGTCGGGGCGCACGTTGAATTCGCCCGCGATGAGCCCGCCGGCCAGCCCGCCCAAGGCGGCCGCGACGGCCCATCCGCCCATCACCACCGACTCGACCCTGATGCCCACGAGCGCAGAGCTGTCGCGATTGGAGGTGATCGCCCGGAACGCGAGGCCCACCTTGGTGGTGCGCTGAATGAGCGCGAGCAGGCCGATGGCCGCCAGCATGGCGAGCGTCAGCCCGATGGTGTCGAACCACAGCCGTGCGCCCCCGATGATGAACCGGTCGGTGTGCTCTTGGGGGAACGGCGAACCGAGGAACCTCTGGTGGCCGCCGAATTGCTTCACGACGAACACGCCGATGAGCAGGTACAGCCCGAGCGTCGCCCCGATAGTCGGTACCGGGTCGCCGCGCATCGGCCTGATGACCGTGTATTCCAGCAGTGCCCCGACGATGGCGGACACGACCACCGCTCCGGCGACCGCGGCCCAGATCGGCCACGGCGTCGCAAACGGTGTCAGCCAACCGGAGAACGCAACCGAGGGATCGGCACCTGCGGCGAACACCACCGCGATGTAGGCGGACAGCATCGCCATCTGGCCCTGCGCGAGGTTCAGCACTCCGGTCGAGCGGAACACCATCGAGATCGCCACTGCCAGCGCCGCGTACGCGGAGCCGTTGGCGAACGAGTCGAAGACCCGCTGCAGGAACAGGGTCACGGCCGCAGATTGTGTCACGGGCCGCGGCGTTGACCCACTGAGGCGTGCTGGTGCGATGATGAGGCCGTGCCGAACGGATCAGATGGCCCTTCCATCGACATTCGCTATCTCGCCGATGTCGTGCTGACCTGCGACGAGGACTTCGCGATGATCGAGCGCGGGGCGGTGGACGTGCGAGCGGACGGGCGCATCGCGTGGGTGGGCGCTGCCGCCGACGCGCCGACCACCGACGCTCCGGTGATCAGCCTGGGCGGCCTGCTGATGCCGGGCTTGATCAACACACATGCGCACACGCCGATGACGCTGGTGCGCGGCGCGGGCGACGGGTTGCCGCTGATGGCCTGGCTCGAAGAGGTGATGTGGCCCCGCGAGGGTCGCCTGCGGTCCGAAGACGTGTGGTGGGGCATGACGCTGGGCTCGGTGGAGATGCTGCGCTCGGGAGTGACGGCCACCTGTGAGATGTATGCGTTCGAACACGAGGTGATCGACGCGGGCCACCAGGCGGGCATCCGGCAGGTCATGTGTCCGGGGGTGCTGTCGGTGGCGCACGCCGACGACACGGGAAGCGTCGCCGATCGTGTCGGTGAGATCGCGGCAGTGCACGACGCGGTGAACGACCCGTCGGGCCTCGTCACGATCGGGTTCGCTCCGCACTCGGCGTATGACCTCGGCGTGGATGCCTGCGCGGAGATAGCGGCCGCGGCCCAGGAGCGCGATGCCCTGCTGCACATCCATGTGGCGGAGACCGCCGATGAAGGCGCTTCGCTGGCCGACGAGCACGGCGGAGCCAGCGTGCCGCGTTTGCTGGCCGATGCCGGCGTGTTCGACGGGCGTGTGCTCGCGGCGCACAGCGTTTGGCTGGACGACGCTGACTTGGACATCTACGCCTCGGCCGGCGTAGCGGTGGCTCACTGCCCGGTCAGCAACATGAAGCTCGGCTCAGGCGTCGCGCGGGTGCCCGAGATGGTCGAGCGGGGCATCACGGTGTCGCTCGCTACCGACGGGCCGGCGTCCAACGACGACTTGGACCTGTGGGAGGAGATCAAGATCGCCTCGCTGCTGGCACGGGTCACTGCGCTCGACCCCACGCTGATGAGCGCGCAGCAGGTGATCTCCATGGCGACCTTCAGCGGCGCGGAAGCACTGGGCCTGCACACCGGTGTGCTGGAGCCCGGCCGCTGGGCCGACATGATCCGCCTCGACATCGACGACCCGGCCTTCGTGCCGGTGACTTCGCCCAACGAACTCGTCGCCCATGTGGCATGGGCAGGCGGCAGCCGCCACGTCACCGATGTGTGGGTGGGCGGCGAGCGAGTGGTGGCAGATCGGGTGTGCCTCACCGTCGACGAGGCACGGGCTCGCTACGAGGTGCAGCATCGAGCGCTGCGACTGGCACGGGAGTCGGGGACATGAGCGACACAAGCGCGACTGGCAACGCAGAAGTGACTGCTGAGCGGGCGCCCGTCGGGATCATCGCGGGGACTGGCTTCTACGAGCTGCCCGGGCTGCGCGAGACCGAGCACCACGAGGTGCAGACCGATTGGGGCGAGGCCTCAGCGATGACCGGCCGCTGGCACGGGCGGCGGATCGTGTTCGTGCCCCGTCACGGCGGCGACCACTCGATCCCGCCGTCGGTCATCAACTACCGGGCGAACATCGCTGCGATGCGCGACCTCGGCGCGACGGCGATCGTGGCGGTGTACGTGGTCGGCTCGATGGTGCCTGAGCGCCCGACGGGGTCGTTCCTGCTGCTCGACGATTACCTGGAATTCACGACCGGCCGGGCGGCGACCTTCTTCGATCAGCCGGGCCACGTCGTACACACCGACATGTCCACGCCCTACGACCCCTCAGTGCGGGCCGCGCTCGCCGCCGCGGCGCAGGCTGAGGGCATTGACGTGGCGCCCACCGCCACCTATGTCTGCACCAACGGACCCCGCTTCGAGACGCCCGCGGAGATCCGCATGTACGCGCAGATGGGCGGCAGTGTCGTGGGGATGACCGGCTACCCCGAAGTTGCACTGGCCCGTGAGGTCGCCATTCCCTATGCCGGAATCGCTGTGGTAGCGAACATGGCGGCAGGAATGTTCGACGGCGAGATCTGCCACGAAGAAGTCTCGGCCGCGCTCGAAGCCACCAAGGACCCGTTGTTTGCCCTGCTCGGTCGCGCCGTCGCAACGGTGTAGCCGTGTCAGACCGGCGTGGCAGTGCAACAACGGGCGGGCGTAGCATTCGAACTGAGACGACGCGGCAGGGAGCAGTTGATGCGCAGCTGGGACTCGATGGACGGCTTCGAGGCGTTTCTCGATGACGGCGGCTTGGTGGAGCCCGGCGACGCCATGCCCGACGCGTACCGCGAGGCGGTCTTCCGGTTCATCGAATTGCATGCCAACAGCGAGTACATGGGGGGGCTGACCGAGCGTGACTGGATCGCGAAGGCGCCGGGCCTCGCCAACAAGCTGACGGCGCTGGCCAAGACCCAGGACGAGATCGGCCACGCGCACCTGCTGTACATGGTCGCGGCAGACATGGGCATCAAGACCCGTGACGAGATGACCGTCGACCTGCTTGCCGGCCGCACCACCTTCCACAACGTGTTCCACTACCGGGCCTACAGCTGGGGCGATCAGATCGCGATCGCATACCTGGTCGATGCTGCGGCGCTCGCCAGCCAGCAGGCCGTGTTCAAGAACTGCAGCTACGGGCCCTACAAGCGCATCCTGCGGCGCATCATCGCCGAGGAGGGCTTCCACATGCGCAACGGCGAGGAACTGTTGCTGAAGATGGCCAAGGGCACCTCCCAGCAGCACGACTTGATGCAGGAAGGCATCGACCGGTGGTGGTGGCCGTCGGTGCAGCTGTTCGGGCCCGACACCCGGCCCGACGACGTGCTGCTGCGCTGGCACATCAAGTCTGAGCGCAATGAGGTGCTGCGCGATCGGTTCGTGCAGAAGATGGTGCCGCAGCTGACCGCTGCGGGGTTCACGATCCCCGACCCGGACCTGCGCCAAGATCCTGATACCGGACGCTGGATCAGCGGCAAGATCGACTGGGATGCCCTCAAGGCAGCGATCGCAGGTCGGGGGCCCGACAGCGAACGACGTTTGCGCGATGCGCGCAACGCTTGGGACGGCGCGGCATGGGTTCGTACCGCGCTCGACGAAGCAGCGGCGGTGCCTGCGTGAGCGATGATCGGGGCGATATCGCTGTGAGAGCCGTTTCAGCGCGGGTCCCGGCCGTCATGGAGGCGGCGATGTCGAGCGGAGCTGCCCTAGCGGCGGCGTCAGGAACGGCCGCTAGGACGGCGATGAGCACAGTTGCGACGCAAGCAGCGGAGATGGGCCCGACCGCCTTGGAGGCTGCTGTGTACGAGGCGGTGTCGTTGGTGTGCGATCCCGAATATCCCGAGATCACGATCGCCGATCTGGGGATCCTCGAACGAGTCTCGGCGAGCGACGACGGCAGCGCAGTGCGGATTGAGCTGGTGCCGACCATGCTGGGCTGCCCGGCGCTCGACGTGATCGCCGGTGACGTGACTGCCGCCGCTCGTTCGGCG
This sequence comes from Acidimicrobiales bacterium, assembly GCA_965231925.1. Taxonomy (GTDB): domain Bacteria; phylum Actinomycetota; class Acidimicrobiia; order Acidimicrobiales; family Poriferisodalaceae; genus Poriferisodalis. Next base: position 3,731,447 of record OZ246894.1, on the reverse strand, counting down.
TGCGCGGGCAGTGGCGTGTCGGTGGAGGCGGTGTTCGTGGCCGAGCCGGTGTGGACGACGGATCGCATCGCGCCCGGGGCGATGGAGTTCATGGCCCGCGAGTATTCGGTTGCCGTTCGTCGCGCCCAATCCGACGGGGCGTCGCCCGCGGCGGCCTGCCCCATCTGCGGCAACGCCGTGCTGGAGCATCGGTCGGACTTCGGGCCCACACCGTGTCGAAGCGTCGAATGGTGCCCGAACTGCCGCAACCCCATCGAGGTGGTCGGCAGAGTCGACAGCCCGGTTCGCCCGCCTGTCACCGCGGTGGCACCGATCAGACCGGCCGCCCCAGTGGCGCCGCCCGTGAGCAACGCGTCGGCATGAAGACCTACGAGGTGTTCCTCAAGCGCCCCGGCAAGGACCCTTTCACCCATGTCGGCGCGCTCGAAGCGCCCGACGACGAATTGGCGCTGAGCTTCGCTCGCGACTGCTACGCACGGCGATCCGAGGGGGAGCAGATGTGGGTGGTGGCGCGCTCTGAGCTGCTGGTCGCCGATTCCGTCGAGCTGGAAATGGCTGATCGGTCCCACCGCCACAATGACGGTGCGCTGCTGCGGGATCTGCGCAACGCAGCAGACCCACCCGCCTCATGAGCGACGTGAACAGACCAGACGCCAGCGACGCGCGCCAAGTGGTGCTCGCGCTTGCCGACGACGAGCTGTGTGTCGGCCAGAACCTCGCGTGGTGGATCGCCGTCGGTCCGTTCCTCGAGGAGGACTTGGCGCTGACCTCGATCAGCCAGGACGAGCTGGGCCACGCCCGGGCGCTGTACGGCCTGCTCGGAGACGACGTCGACGCACTGGCCTACGGGCGCCAGCCGCATGAGTACCGCAGCGCTCATCTGACCGAGTTGCCCTGCCGCGACTGGGGCGAGACGTTGGTGCGGCATTTCCTGTACGACACCGCCGAGAGCATCCGATGGGAGGCGTTCGCAGACTCGTCGTGGGAAGCCCTCGGCGCCGTCGCGCGCCGAGCCCTGGCCGAGGAACGGTCGCACTTGCGTCACGCCTCTGGGCTGCTCTCGCGGCTGCTGCGGACAGAGTCGGGCTGTTCCCAACTGCTCCCGCTGTTCGATCAGCTCGCGCCGATGGCGTGCGAGCTGTTCGACGTGCCGTCGGGATGTTCTTCCGATGACCTCGTTGCAGCCGGCGTGATGACTCGCCCCTTGCGCGATCAGCGCGCGCAGTGGCAGGCAACGGTTGACGAGGCACTCACTCAGGTCGGGTACCAGCCCCAGTGGCCCGAACACAGTGGCGCTACCCCGCCGGCAAGCGGTCGGGCCGGCGAGCGCTCGCCTCACTTTGCGGCACTGCACGCGGAGATGGTCGAGGTGCTTTCGATCGATCCTTCCGCAGTCTGGTAGCGCGAACCCGTCAGTTCGCCACGGCCCGTCACGATCTTGGCGCCGCGGACACCTGTGAGCAGCCCACGGACCTGCCACAATCGCCGGGGTTTGGCCCACATACGCGCATCGGAGTCGATTCATGGCATTGCGAGGAACATCTGTCGTCCGGCGCGAGGACGAGCCGCTGCTGCGGGGCCAGGGACGGTTCGTCGCAGACCTCACCTCCGATTCGGATTGGGATGGCTTGGCGCATGCCTGCTACGTGACCTCGACGGTTCCCCACGCCCGCGTCGTCGGGCTGGACGTGAGCGAGGCACGCAGCGTCGCTGGCGTCGTCGATGTCGTCACGGCAGCCGATGTCAACCTGGATCCGTATCCGTCGCCGAGCCCGGCGTTCGACGCCGCCATCGTGCGCCCGATGCTGGCCACCGATCGGGTGCGGTTCGTGGGCGAGCCGGTCGCCGTCGTGGTGGCAGACACACCGGCTGCTGCGATCGACGCAGCCGAGATGGTCGTGGTCGACTACGACCCGCTGTCTGCGATCGTCGATCCTGAGGCGGCCATCGACGGCCCCGCTCTGTTCGAGGGCATGGCCGAACCGAACGTCGTGGTCCGCATGTCGCTCGAGGACTCCGAGGCCGATTTCGAGGGGTGCGAAGCTGTCGTGGAGGTGCGCACGGTCAACAACCGCATCGCGCCGTGCCCGCTGGAGCCGCGCGTCGCCGCGAGCCGTTGGGCCGACGATGGGCGCCTGCACCATGTCAATGCCGGCCAGGGCCCCCACCCGGTGCGCGCCGGTCTCGCCAAGATCCTGGACCTCGATCGTTCCCAGATGCGTGTGCTCTCGCGTGACGTGGGCGGCAGTTTCGGCGCCAAGGCTCGGCCCCATCCCGAGGAAGCGCTGCTGGGCTGGCTGGCGGCGCGTGTCGGCCGGCCGGTCATGTGGGTGCCCTCGCGCACCGATGACATGGTGGGGCTCGTCCACGGGCGCGGTCAGATCCAGTACTGCCGCATCGGCGGCACCCGCGAGGGGCGCATCACCGCCTTTGGGGTGCACGTGGTGCAGCAAGCCGGGGCCTACGGGAACATGGGCGCGGCGCTGCCGAACAACGGCAAGGCGATGCTGGCGGGCTGCTACGACATCGCGACGCTTGGCTTCACCTCGGTCTCGGTGCTCACCAACACCACGCCGACCGGCCCTTACCGCGGCGCTGGCCGGCCCGAAGCCGCTGCGGCGATTGAGCGCGCCGTCGATGCCTTCGCCGCCGAGATCGGCATGGATCCCGCCGAGGTGCGCCGGAAGAACTTCGTGCAGCCCGAGGTCTTCCCCTTCAAAACCCGTACCGGCATGCCCTACGACTCGGGCGCGTACGAGGCCAGCCTGGACGCAGCACTTCAAGCTGCCGATTACGGCACCTTGCGTGCTGAGCAGGAGCGTCGCCGTGCCGATGGCGATGAGCGGCTGCTCGGCATCGGTCTCGCTACCTACGTGGAGCGCACGGCGGGCGTCGGACGGTCCGAGTACGGGGCGGTGGAACTCGTCGGGGGCGGTCGCATCGTGGCCCGCACGGGGTCTTCGCCCTACGGGCAGGGCCACCACACCTCATGGGCGATGCTGATCTCGGATCGGACCGGTGTGCCGATGGACCGCATCGACATCGTCCACGGCGACACCGACGAAGTGCCTCGCGGCGAGGTGACCGGCGGCTCGCGGTCGGTGCAGCTGGCGGGCACAGCCATCTGGGAGGCCTCCGCCACGCTGGTGGATCAGGCCCGAGAGGTGGCAGCCACGCTGCTCGAAGCAGACCCTGCCGACATCACGCTTGACACTGAGGCCGGCGCGTTCCACGTCGTGGGCACCCCGGCAGTCTCGGTGGACTGGTCGTCCATTGCCGAACACTTGGCCGCAGTCGGTGGCCGCTCCGGCGGCGACGCAGTCTCCGACGCGGTTGGTGGCCGCTCCGGCTCAGGTGCCGACGCAGGCTCAGGCGCCGGGCGACGCTTGCTGCATGCCGAGGAGGTCTTCGATTCCGAAGCACCCACGTTCCCCTTCGGCACCCATGTCGCTGTGGTCGAGGTCGATCGCCACACTGGAGAGGTGGAACTGCTTCGCCTAGTCGCCTGCGACGACGCCGGAACGATCCTCAACCCCTTGCTGGCAGCCGGGCAGGTGCACGGGGGCCTGGCCCAAGGTGCGGCCCAGGCGCTGTACGAAGAGTTCGTCTACGACGACGACGGCAACCCGCTCACCGCGAACTTCGCGGACTACCCGATCATCTCGGCAGCAGAACTGCCGTTCTTCGACCGAGTCGTGCTCGAGACGCCCACGCACATCAACCCGCTCGGCGCCAAGGGCATCGGCGAGTCAGGCACTGTCGGCGCCACGCCCGCGGTTCAGAACGCGGTCATCGACGCCGTCGCCCACCTGGGCATCCGCCACATCGACATGCCGCTCACACCCCAACGCGTCTGGCAAGCCATCACCGACGCCACCGGTTAGACAGCACTCTCACTGCAGGGCTGCTGGCATTGCATACGACGTGTGCCAATTAGCCTGTGCCTGTGCTCTTGGACCGCATCACGGTGGATCCGCATCGCATGGGCGGCCTGCCCTGCATCAGAGAGTTGCGGGTGACCGTTGCAACAGTGCTCGGACAGCTTGCCGCCGGCAGGACGCACGACGAGCTGCTGTGCGACTATCCGTATCTCGAGGCGGCCGACATCAGTGCCGCACTTGAGTTTGCAGCCGTCCGAGTCACCGAGCGAGAGCTCTCCGCTTCGCCGTCTGCGTGAGAATTCTCCTCGACACGCCGCGCTGTTCAGCGGACGCCGATTTCTCTATACGAGTCAGACCTCGCGTCGGACGCCCTTGAATCGGCCGCCAGCCTTCCTCATCGCCATGAAGCGAACCGAGTTCTCGTCGCGCCGGGTCCAGCTGCCCCGCTCCGGCATCGGGAATTCGATTTTGATGCGGCCCGATGTGGCACCCCGCCGGTCGCTGCCTTGTGCGTTGTGCTTGACCATCGAGACTCCCAGCTCCTTCAAGCTCAGTGTAATCCGGGACTGATGCAACTTAGAAGATGACTCGCCTAAGCCAATCCCAGACCGATCCGATCCACCCGACCTCAGCATCCGACATCAATCTGATCAACGCAACAGCCCAGAGTGCCGCGATGGAAGTCATCAGGATGAATCGGCTTCGACGGAGCAGCCTCTCGGCCAGTGAAGTGGCCTCGCGTGTGAGGACGACAGCGCCAGCAAGCGTGAGCGGGAACGTCAGGAGTGCCAGGCTCTCGACCAGATGGCTGAAGGTTCCCGGCAGGGACAACATGGTGATGCCCGCCATCACGATGAGTAGCTGCAGCCATCGGATCGGACGTCGGTATGCCCGGCGAGGCCGCGCCCGCAGTTTGACTCGGACGACGCCGGGCGCGGCTCGGGTGTCTGCGTACAGCTCTCGGACGACGAGCGGCGCAGTGTGGGCGTCTGCGTATAGAGCAACGGCATCGGCCGTTGTTCGAACGTCCTCGCTCATCCAATGGTCGACCGGCGTGTCCTCGAAATCATTGACGTGCAACCGGTCGAGCACGACACCGTGATCGGCAGCGCGAATCTCGACATGAGTCGATGCCGCATCGCTGATTGCGATCTCCTCTACCAACCAGGGTGACGGCGAGTTGAGCCAAGGACGCTGTTCGGACAACCTGACGGTGCACGGACGGCCAGCGGGCACTGTCGTATCGACGATGAGTTGCCACCGGCGGCCGAGCTCTGCGAGCGCGCGAAGGGCGGGGCGCTTCATGGACTTGACGGCTGCGCAGAATTCTGTGACCAGAATGTCGATGTCGGTGATCCTGTCTGGCTGGTACGGCATGTATGGGATCGCCAGGAGAATGCACTCGGATGACGATTCCGAGTCCTCTCCCTCTCCCAGAGCATTGATAAGCGCGATTCGTGCGTCCTCCGTTTGGCGCAGCCACTCGGCGACGTGTCGAGCCTCGATGTCCAACCCAAGATCTGTGGCGAGGTACCTCGCGAGCGCTTCAATGCGCCATGCGCGGCGCGAAACAATCCACAGAGGCCGTCGCGCCCGTCTCTTGAACCCGACGTGGTGTTCTCGCCAAGCCCAAGGCGTGTATGCCGACACGCCTGCCCACAGCGTTCCACGGAGAGGCCTTTCTTCAAGTGGTCGGCCGTCGAGATGCGTCATGTACTCGGCTTGTATGGGCGCAGCATCCCGCTTGAGTATCAGCGAGGCGGAGCTGCCTTCGGCGCCTTCGATGGAGACATCGAACAGAAGCCGTTTCGGACGCACTGCCAACGGAAGCAGCAGCCGAACACGGTCACCCACTTGCGCCGTTGGCTCATGGCGGCGAACGAGTTCGAGGGGCACACGAATCTGGTAAGAAACCGAGGCGTCGATGTGGTCGCTGTCACGCAGCAAGATCTCGTGGACTGCGCGCTCACGCCAAACCTGAGTGTCGTCCATCAAGCTGAATGTGAGGTCCTGCTGTTCGGAGAGATCGAAGAACGCCGGCTCGCATTGCGCCCCGAAGCGAGTTCCGGGATCAGCGATGCCGAGCCGTGCGTCCGACTGGGAAACGTTGCGGAGGCGATTCGACGCCCAACGGAAGAACCGCTTCATCAAGCTGCCCTATGCGGTTTCTGGCTGGGAATCCTGGCTACGCGAGTCCAAGACGCTGCTGTCACGACACCGACGAATCCTGCATGAGCGCGTGACCAGCGGAACTTCAGCTTCGGGTTGTGCCTCCGGTGCGTACAGCCAGACGTCCACGTCGCGCACCGTAGTGGTGCGTCTGCGCGGCATCGCCATGCTTATTCGGCTCTTCGCGTTCGGTTGAGTCACCTCAGTCGTCGACCGACTCCAGATCTGACTAGTCCTCGCCGGGACTCAGCTCGGGGGCGCTGACTTCTCGAACATCGAGCACGACGGGCGCAGGCTCGTCGAGCTCTTCGCCCCCCGTCACTGAACCCAATTCGCGGAAGCGTCGGGCCTGGGGAAGCACCGAGCGCTGAAACGAGCCGACACCCTTGTTGAAGGCACCGACAGCGGTGCGCAAGCCCCGCCCCATTTTGTCTACGTGCTCGATGTAGGTCGAGAGTCGGGAGTACAGCTCACTTCCCAAGTCGGCGACTTTCTCCGCATTGCGGGCGATGTCCTGACGCTGCCAGGCCAGTGCCACGGTCCTCAGGAAGGCAATCAACAGGCCGGGGGTCGCGATCAGCACTCGGTGTCGGTGCCACGCGTTCTGCCACACTTCGCCATCGGCGTCCATGGCCACATCGAGCATCGGGTCGGTCGGTACGTACATGAGGACGAAATCGGGAGACCCGGACACCCACCGGCCGTAGTCGCGATCGCCGAGCTCCTTGGCGCGCTCACTCAGGGCTGCCGCATGCTCTGCGAGAGCCTGCTGCTGTTCCGCTTCGTCCGATGCCTGCACCGCCCGGTCGTAGGCGGCAAACGGCGTCTTGGCATCGATCACGACGCTCGCCCCGCCTGGCACCTTGACCACCACATCGGGCCGCAGTCGTCCCTCGGCGCCGAGTTCGCCGACTGTTGCCTGCTCGACGTAGTCAATGTGTCGGCTCATGCCAGCCGCCTCGATGACATTGCGGAGGTGCTGCTCACCCCAAGCGCCGCGCATTTTCGAGTCGCGCAGAATCTGACGCAGTCCGCTCGTCTCTGATATGAGCTTGTCGACGCTCTGAGAAACCTTGGCAGTGTCTACGGCCCGCGCAGTGTCAGCCGTGTTCACGTACTTCTGCAGTTCCGCCAGCCGTTCACGCATCGGCTCGACCAGCTCTTTGACGGTCTTGCCTGCCGTCTTGGTCTGCTCGGCGGTGAGGTCGCGGAACTCCTTCATGAAGGTGTCCCGTGTCGTCTCGCTGACCTGGGCGGCGATCTCCTTGAAACGTCCCTCGATCTCGGCTTGCTTCTTCGTCATCTCCTCGACGCGCGCGTTCCGTTCTGCCTCAGCAGACGCCAACCTGGCGCGCAGGTCTGCAGCGGCGTTGCGTTGCTGATCCGCTTCGGCGCGCGCTGTGTCTCGTTCATCGGCCAGCTCGCTATTGCGGTGCGAGCGGTCGTCGCGCTCCGCCGTGACGGTGGCCAGTCGCCGAGACAGCACAGCCCACACGGCACCCGCGCCAGCGGCAAGACCGACCATCACTCCGAGCACGACCGCAAACCCTGTGGACATGTGTCTCACTCCTTGGTGAAGGCTGGCAAGAGCATTTTGCGAACGCGTCTGGCCAACGAGCGCTGCGTATTGTCTAGCGAGGGGGTGCGACACGGCAGTGCTCATTTCTCGCCCCGCAATCGACTCTGACCGCCGCGCCACTAGCGTCAGCAGCGGTGCACAGCACGAACGCCAGCACGCGCTCATGGGCCGCGAGCGACAAAGGCCCGGGCTCCTGAGTCCCCGCCGCGCCGCAGCGGTCGCGTTCGCGGTGATGCTGCTGGCGGCGGCGTGCAGTCCCAGCGCCGACGAGCAGCCCACGCCGACGACCGCCCCGCGCACGACGCAGGCCCTCGGCGACGCCTCCGTCGAGGATCCCGTGCCGACCACGCCCGAAGCGCCGGCCGCTGCGCCCACAACGCAGGCGCCTGCGGACACGGGGCCACGCCGCGGCGGCACCCTGCGTGTGCTGCTGGCGGCCGACCCCACGCCCATCACCGGCTGGACGCCGTGGGATCACGTCTGCGCCTGGTCGTGCCGAAACGTGCTGGACCATGTCGTGGAAACGCTCATGGTCGTGCTTCCCGATGGATCCGTCGTGCCCTGGCTGGCGGAGTCGGTCTCGGTCGATGCGTCGTTGCAGCGCTGGACCGTGACGCTGCGGCCGGGCATCACCTTCACCGACGGCGAGCCCCTCGGTGCGCTCACCGTCAAGACCGGCATCGACGACTACCTGCGCTCAGGTCGAGCCAGCGGCGGTCACCTGCGAGACGCCCGCATCACATCGGTCGTCGTCGTCGACGATCTCACGCTGCTCTTCGAGCTGAGCGAGCCCAATGCCGGCCTGCCCGCTGCGCTGGCGGGCCCGGTCGGGCGCGTCTTCTCCGTCGTCGCCGCCGACGCCGACCCGGACCTCTTTGCCAGAGCGCCGGTCGGCACCGGTCCGTTCGTCTTCCGGCGCTGGTCGGCCGGCGAGCCGGCGGTGCTGCAAGCCAACCCTGACTACTGGCGGACCGCCGCGGACGGTTCGACACTGCCGTGGGCCGACGAGATCGTCTTCACCGAACTCGCCGACGAGCGGGAGCGGCTCGAAGCACTGCTCGACGGCCGCGGCGACATCCTGATGTCGAGATCGGCAGAGCTCGCCACAGCCGTGGCCGCTGCGACCGACAGCGTCGGCCGCTCGCTCGCCACAATCCAACGGCACGACGACAACGCCGGAGTCGTGCTGTTCAACCTGCTCCGTGCCCCGCTCGACGACATCCGGGTACGGCGCGCGCTGATCAGTGCGGCCGATCAGGAACAGCTCATCTCCGCACTCGGGCCCGATGTCGACCGGCTGGCGGCAACCCAGTGGTGGTCGCCCGAGAGCATCTGGTATTCGACCGAAGCTGCCGCGGCCTGGCCCGACCATGATCTCGAGCGTGCCCGCTCGCTGCTGGGCGAGTACATCGAGGATCCTGAGCGCTCCGACGACCGGGATCCCGGCGAGCCAGTGCGTGTCAGAGTGCTGTGCACCGACGATCTCTCGCTCTCGCGGATGACTGCGGCACTCGAGCGTCAATGGGAAGACACCGGCCTGGTCGATGTCGACATCGAGACGGTGGCGCGTACCGGGCTCATCAGCCGTGTCATGGGCTCGGTCGTCCAGAGCCCGTCGTTTGCCGGTGACTTCGGGGCCACCTGCTGGCGTGTCGGCGGCGAGTCCGATCCTGCGGTACTGGCGTCGGCTGCCGTCGGCCCGGTCCGCACTACGCCGCTGAATGTGTCCAACTTCACTGGAGAGCACCTTGGCGCGCTGGCGAGCCTGATCAAGTCGACCGATGCAGGCGATGACCGGCGCCAAGCAGTCGCGCAATTCATGGCAGGGCTCGCCAACGAGGCGCCCTACGTGTACCTGGCCTACTCCTCGAGCGTCCTCGCGGCCAGTGCAGACGTCGCGGGGCTCGGGAGGACGACGCTTCCCGACGGCAATGTGGTCGAAGGTCAGCGGCTCGGTGTCGGCCGTTACGACGAGGTGTGGCTGCGCCGTGAGTGAGGGTGTCGATCTGCACCCCGACGACTCGCTGCAAACCCCTGCGCTCGCGCAACTCGGTTGGCTCCGGCGGCCAGGCCCGGACCCGCAGGTCCCGCCGGATCACGGCGTGAGCCGCGTCGCGGTGGAGCACCGCGGCGCCTACGAACTCGTCGACGGGCGGGGTCGGGCGACCGGTGCACTGGACGCCGCGGTACGCGACGCCGCCGCGACGCCGTTCGATTACCCGACGGTCGGCGACTGGGTGGTTCGCTCGCTGGAAGCCCGACACAACCAACGCGTCGTGATCACTGAGGTGCTCGAACGCGGCTCCGTGCTGTGCCGGCGCGCTGCGGGGCCACGAGCGCGGCCGCAGCTCGTGGCGGCGAACGCGGATGTCTTGGCGGTCGTCACCACGCCTGGGTCGGCCGGCGATGATTCTTCCGCGGCAACGGCCGGCGCAGGTCATCGGATCGAGTGGTACCTGACCGCAGCATTCGGCGGGGGAGTTCGCCCGGTGATCGTCGTGAATAAGATCGACACGGTGTCCCACGCCGAGTGCGAGGCGACCGTCGACGCCTTGCGCCGACGCCTCGGCGCGGCAGCCGACGACGTGCCGATCCTGGCGACGTGCGCCCTCGACGGTCGCGGGCTCGACGGTCTCGCAGCATTGGCCCACGACGGCGCGACCGTGGCCCTCAGCGGTCCTTCCGGGGTGGGCAAGTCATCGCTGGTGAATCGGCTTGCGGGGGCCGAGGTCGTGCCGGTGGCGCACCTGAGCCCTGACGGCCGCGGCCGGCACACCACCGTGCGGCGCCAACTCGTTCCCGTCGGCGGTCCGGGCGGCGGGACCCTCGTCGACACGCCGGGCCTGCAGGATCTGATCCCATGGGTTGGCGATCTGGGATTGGCAGGGGCCCCGAGTGGCCTCGGTGGCCTCGCATCAGCCTTCGGTGAGATCGTCGGGCTGTCTCAGGGCTGCCGATTCGCCGACTGCGCGCACACCGTCGAACCGGACTGCGCGGTCACTGCTGCGGTGGCAGATGGCGATTTGGCGCCCGAGCGTCTCAGCACCTACCTCGAGCTCGTGGCGGACATGGACACCGGCGATCCGTTTCGCAGCGGGCGCGCCTGACGTCGAGGTATCTGCGTATCGCTGAGCTCAGCGGCCCTTGAACTCGGGCCGCCGCTTGTTCATGAACGCGTCCACGCCTTCTTGGTAGTCCTCGCTGTCGAAGCAGGCCCGGATCATTGCCTCCACCTCGGTGAAGTCGCGCTCAGATTCGGGCTTCTGCCACTGCGTCAACGCCGCCTTGGCTGCGGCGATGGTCAGCGGAGCGTTCTGGCCGATGAGATCGGTCCATTCGGTGACCGACGCCTCCAAATGTGCTTTGGGGACGACCCGGTTGACGAGCCCCATCTGCAGGGCTTCGGGCGCTGCGAAGCGATCGGCGAGAAAGAAGATGCGCTTCGCAGCCGAAGGGCCGACCAGGCGCATCAGCGTGCCGATTCCGGCGGCGCCGTAGCCGAGACCGAGGCGGGCGGCAGGGATCGTGAACTGGGCATCCTCAGCGGCGACGCGCAGGTCAGCCGTCAGCGCCACTGCCAACCCGCCGCCGATGCAGTAGCCGTGAATGGCTGCGATGAGCGGCTTGGACAGTCCCAGCAGCGCCGCATGCGCTCGCGACGTCGTGTCGTCGTAGTCGCGGTTGCCGCTCGCATCGGACCGCTGCTCGCCGAACTGGCTGATGTCGGCGCCCGCGGCGAAGGCACGCTCGCCGGCACCCCGGATGACCACCACCCGGATCTCGTGGTCATTGCTCAGCTCGGTCGCGGTGGCGGTGATGCCGTCCCACATCTGCGCGCTGATGGCGTTATGCCGCTCGGGATGATCCAGGATGATGCGGCCCACATGGCCGTCGCGTTCGAGATGCACCTGCCCGCTCACGGCGGCTGACGCTACCGCCCGCCCCGCAGACATGCCGGAGATGCAGCAGGCCGATGTTCCGTCGAGGCGAGAGCATCGTCGGCGGTGCGAGCGTCGAGCGAGGCCCGAACTCAGGATTCAGGCGGCACCCAGCTGGCGTCTCGGCGCTCCCGGAAGGCGGCAATGCCTTCAGCAGCCTCGTCGCTGCGGAACAGACGCTGGCTCAGTTCGGCCGTCCACTCCCAGGCTTCGACGCGATCCATCTCCGGCACCCTTGCCACGAGCTGTTTCGTGTTTGCCAGGGCGTTGGGGCCTCCTCGCACCAGCCGCCGCAGCGTTTCCGACACCTCGTCGTCGAGCTGGTCGCGGGGCACTGCGCGGTTGATGAGCCCCGCCGCCGCTGCCCGAGGTGCGGGCACCCGCTCGCCTTCCAGGAACAGCTCGCTGGCATCGGCACGGCGCAGCTTCGGCAGGCAGACCACCGAGATCACCGCCGGCGCCACGCCGATTCGGACCTCGGTGAAGCCGATGATTGCGTCTTCGGCCGCGATCGAGATGTCCATGGCCGCCGCCAGCCCCACCCCGCCTGCGGTCACATGACCCGCCAGCCGGCCCACCACCGGCTTGTCGCAGGTCATGATCTGCTCGAGGATCTCCACGAAGTTGTGGCGCAGCGTCGGCTGAGGCACCCCCGGCTGAGCGGCCCGAAGGTCGGCACCGGCACAGAACGTGTTGCCCACGTGGGTGAACAGGATCGCCCGCACGTCGCGATCGGCCAGCGCTGCATCGAAGTGATCGCCGATGCCATTCACGATCTCGACGCTGAGTGCGTTGCGATAGTCGGGCCGATTCAGCGTGATCGTCGCCACCCCGCCCGCGACCTCATAGAGCACGGCTGCGTCGAAATCGTCGGTCGGTGGTCGATCATCGGCGTCGTTGCCTGCATGGTCCTGTGACATCGCGGCGATGTTAGGCAGCCGACCTCGGGTCTGGGCAGAAGCAGCTCCCAAGGCATCGCGGGCTGGCTTGATCGGACACTCTGCGGCAAACATGGGCGGAAATCGCTTTCGTGCCGATCAGCAACTCCTGTAGCGTCGTTGACAACGAACAGCGAGCACAGCTGCCGCCGTGACTGCAACCCCCCAACCAGCAGAGCCCGTCGCCGACCCGTCTGCCGAAGACGACCTGGTTTCCCTCGCAGACCTCCGCGCAGCTGCCGGAGTCGTGCCCCTATCACCTGATCAGAGCACAGGCGTCATTTACGGCTCCGACGAGGCGCATCTCGCCCATCTCACTGCTCAGCCGTACGAGCCTGCGGACGCGTAGGCCCGCGATGTGCCAACGCATGAGGAAACAGCGGCATTCCTGCGCGACTACCGCAGGCTGACGCACGTCCAGCGGGCTCGATTCCTGGAGGCACGGGCAGCATTCATCAAGGACTTGCGAGCGATGGAGGGCGGTCAGGAAGCGTGGTTTCGACCTGGGTTGGTGCGCAAGCTCACCAATGCGCCCGGTCAATTCGAACTGCGCCGGGCTTCCGACGGACGCGCCACCTTCTCGCTCGGAGCCGAACAACAATCGGGCAGGCTGCACATCCAGTGGCGTCGCTGCGGTACGCACGACATCCTGCCGTGATCCGCGATGTAGACATCGGAGCCGCATCGAACATGCCTTTGCGCAGCGGCGCCGCCATGACCGTCGCGTGGCGGGACTTAGGCTGCCGCGATGACTGAACTCTTGGCACAGGCTTCCTCGGCTACCGACGCGGTGGATGCGCTGCTGGAGATCAGCCGAAGCACCGAAGTGTGCGGCACCGAGCCCAGCTGGATCTGCGAACGCGTTCTGGACTGGACCGGCAGCGAGGGCTTTGCGTCTGCCTCTGTGTGGATCGTGGACAAGCCGATGACGGTCCTGATCATCCTGGTGCTCGCGATAATCGCTCGCCGGGTCGTGCGCCGGGCCATCGATCACATGGTGGAGCGCATCGCTTCGGACAAGAAGCACGCCGAGGAAGATGAAGCGGCCCGCACTGCCGAGGAAGGGCGCACGTGGGACCCCGAGCGCCTGTCGGCCAAGATGCGGCAGCTGCGCGAGCGCACCGAGCGTGCCAGCCAACGGGCCACGACGCTCGGGACGCTGTTCAAGAGCGTCGCCACCACGATCATCTGGGCCGTCGCGCTCATGATGCTGCTCGGCGAGTTCGACGTGAACCTCGGCCCCCTCATTGCGGGTGCCGGCATCGTCGGTGTCGCAGTCGGCTTCGGCGCGCAGTCGCTGGTGCGGGACTTGCTCACCGGCGTGTTCATGCTGATCGAAGACCAGTACGGCGTCGGCGACGTGGTCGACCTGGGCGATGCGGTCGGAACCGTGGAGTCGGTGGGGCTGCGCACCACACGGCTGCGTGACATCTCGGGCACGGTCTGGCATGTGCCCAACGGCGCGATCGCACGCGTCGGCAACATGTCGCAGCTGTGGGCACGCGTGCCGCTCGATCTCGACGTTGCCTACGACACCGACCTCGACAGGGCCATGGAGATCATCAAGCGCGTCGCCGACGACGTGTGGCACGAGCAGGGCGAGAACACCACAGTGCTCGAAGAGCCGAGCGTCGTGGGCGTGCAGGCATTCGGGGCCGACGCGGTCACCATCCGCGTCATGGTCAAGACCGAGCCTTCCGAGCAGTGGGCCACAGCGCGCCTGCTGCGCAAGCGCATCAAGGACGCGTTCGACTCCGCAGGCATCGAGATCCCGTTCCCGCAGCGGACGGTATGGGTGCGCAGCGGCGAGCCCTCCGAAGCCGATGGCGAGAGGGCGGTGGGTGCGTTCCAGACGACCACCACGCCGCTGCAAGCCGAGGACGCCGACGGCGACGGCGCCGACCTCTGAACCGGTCTCGCTGGCCAGCTCAGACTGTTAGCTCTGTGCCTGCGCTTCGGCGGGGGCGAGCACCACGCTGACCACCGGGTGTGCGAGCGCATCGTCGGCCACGAATGACAGGTCCTCGATCCGGCCCGCATCGATCAAGTCAAGCTGCGTCCCCGACAGCACGGCGACGTCAGCACTCGCAGCGCTGACCGTCACCCGCTCGGCCGGAACACGCAGGCTCCGTCGGGCTTCGGTCTTGGCCCGCCGAACCTCGCTGAGCACTGACGCCGTGAGTTCAAAGGCGTTGACCGGCAGATCCGGAACCAGCGCGGCCATCTCGTCCGCGTCGGGCCACGATGCCCGGTGGATCGAGCCGGGCCGCCACCACGACCAGATCTCCTCGGTGACGAACGGCAGGAAGGGTGCGAACAGCCGCAGCAGCACGTCGAGCGTGACCGTGAGCGTGAGGTGTGCGTCTGCGGCTGCCTCGTCGCCCTGCCCGCCGTACGCACGGCCCTTCGCCAGCTCCACGTAATCGTCGGTGAAGCGCCAGAAGAACTGCTCGGAACGCTCGAGGGCCCGTGCGTAGTCAAATTTCTCGAACGCGTCAGTGGCTACGCGCACCAACTCGGCAAGCTCGCCCAGCAATGCCGCGTCCAGCGGATTGCGCACGGCGCCGTCGTTGTCGCCCGGGCTCGCTGCCTCTGCCGGCATCGCCCCGCCCGAGAGCGTCAGGGCGAACTTGGCCGCGTTCAGC
The DNA here is from genome assembly GCA_965231925.1 of Acidimicrobiales bacterium. GTDB lineage: Bacteria > Actinomycetota > Acidimicrobiia > Acidimicrobiales > Poriferisodalaceae > Poriferisodalis. Next base: position 3,716,297 of record OZ246894.1, on the reverse strand, counting down.
AGCTTGATCGCCAGGCGCCGTCCGATCTTCATCTGGCCTTCGTCGAAGGCGGTGTCGGTGCCGGGCCGACCGTTGGCCGCCCAATAGCGCACGGCGTCGGCGCCGTAGGTGTCGAGCAGGTCCACCGGCGTCACCACGTTGCCCTTCGACTTGGACATCTTCTTGCGGTCGGGGTCGAGGATCCAGCCCGAAAGCGCACAGTGCCGCCACGGGGAACTGTCATGTCCGAGATGGCTGCGCACCGCCGTCGAGAACAGCCAGGTCCGGATGATGTCGTGGCCCTGCGGGCGCATGTCCATGGGGTAAGTCCGCTCCCACAGGTCGGTGTCCTCGCTCCACCCGCAGGCGATCTGGGGCGTCAGCGACGACGTTGCCCAGGTGTCCATCACATCGTGATCGCCGATGAAGCCCCCCGGCTGGCCTCGCTGAGACTCGCCGTAGCCGGCTGGCACGTCGCTGCTCGGATCGACGGGCAGGGCATCGTCATCGGGCACGAGCGGCCGTTCCCAGACCGGCTCGCCGTTGTCGTCGAGTGAGTACCACAGCGGTATCGGCACCCCGAAGTAGCGCTGGCGGCTGATCAGCCAGTCGCCGCTCAGGCCCTCGATCCAGTTCGTGTAGCGGCCCTGCATGTAGGGCGGATGCCAGGTCATCTCCGAGCCGCGGGCAATGAGCGCATCGCGCAGATCGGTGTCGCGACCGCCGTTGCGGATGTACCACTGGCGGCTCGAGACGATCTCGAGCGGCCGGTCGCCCTTCTCGAAGAACTTCACTGCGTGGGTGATCGGGCGCGGCTCGCCGATGAGCTCGCCGGAGTCGCGCAACAGCTCCACCGTTGCGTTGCGAGCGCCGCCCACGGCCTTGCCGGCCAGGCGTGCGTAAGCCTCGCGACCAGCAGGCGTGTCGATTCCCGCAGGCGGTTCGGGGATCAGCCGGCCCCGGCGGTCCACGATCGCCCGCACCGGCAGGTTGAGCTCGCGCCACCACGTCACGTCGGTCGTGTCGCCGAATGTGCAGATCATGGCGATGCCGGTGCCCTTGTCGGGCTCAGCCAGCTTGTGCGCGACAACGGGCACTTCGACACCGAACAGGGGAGTGACCACGGTCGAGCCGAACAGCGGCTGGTAGCGCTCGTCGTCGGGGTGCGCCACCAATGCAACGCAAGCGGCCAGCAGTTCGGGCCGTGTCGTCTCGATCTCGACGATGCCGTCGCGGGCGCCATGGGAGTCGATGCGATGGAAGGCGATGCGGTGGTACGCGCCTGGCCGTTCTCGGTCTTCGAGCTCAGCTTGTGCCACCGCAGTGCCGAAGGTGACGTCCCACAGCGAAGGCGCTTCGATCTGGTAGGCCTCGCCGCGTTCGAGGTTCCCCAGGAACGCACGCTGCGCGATCCGCTGGCAGCGCTCGTCGATAGTGGCGTAGGTCATCGACCAGTCCACGCTGAGCCCGAGCTGGCGCCACAAGGCTTCGAAGGCGCGCTCGTCTTCGTCGGTGAGCACGTGGCACAGCTCGATGAAATTGCGCCGGGAGATCGCCAGCTCACCGCGGGCTTCCACGGCCTTGGGATCACCGCCGTCAGCCGGCGGCTCGAAGTTCTCGTCGTACGGCAGGGAGGGGTCGCAGCGCACGCCGAAGTAATTCTGGACGCGGCGTTCGGTGGGCAGACCGTTGTCGTCCCAGCCCATCGGGTAGAAGACCTCGCAGCCGGCCATGCGCCGGTAGCGGGCGATGTTGTCGGTGTGGGTGTAGCTGAACACGTGGCCCATGTGCAGCGAGCCGCTCACCGTGGGCGGCGGGGTGTCAATGCTGAACACCTGGTCGCGGGTTGCGGTGCGATCGAAGCGGTACACGCCGCTGGATTCCCAGCGCTGCGACCACTTGGCCTCAAGTCCGTCGACGGTGGGCCGTTCGGGCACCTGGGTCATGTGCGGCAAAGCTACCGGCGCGGTCCGCCGCCAGCCGTGTCCATATGGCGCCAGGCCCCGCAATGTTTCACAACGAGGTGCAGAACTGTCGCAGAATTGTCACAGAAGCGCAATGACATTGACTAGTGTGTGCCGTGGTTGCCAACTGCGGGGGCGGATGGCAACTGCAGCCGTACTGCCGACCAAAAGGGGGTCGATTGGCATGATGGCGACAATCCTGATGCTGATCATTCTGGGCATGGTGTTCCAGGGTGCAATGGTGGTCGTTGACAGCGTCCTTGACGCAGCCAAAGTGAACGACACGCTGAAGGCCATTCCGATCATCGGAAGCAATCTGAATCTGATCTGGGCCTACCTGTTCGTGCTGATTTCGCAGCTCAATGACGGCGGAAACGCGCTCGGATACATGGCCAGCATGGAAGTGCTGGGGCTCGGCCGATTCGGCATGGACGTGGCAACAGCCATCGCTCTGGTCGCGTTCATCCCGGTTCGAGACGCTGCTATCAGCGCCTTGAAGAAGGGAATCGGCGGACGCGGCGACTGAACAGCGTCAAGGGCGGCGCCCCGCTGGGCACCGTCGATTCGGCGATGAGCCGACGTGAGGGCACCCCGTCGCTGGGGTGCTCTTTGCGTTGGGGGATCTGGTTGATCGGGCGTCCCTCAGTCCGGCACGATAATGACGCCGTTATCGCGCATGGCGTCGATCTCGTGCGCGTCGTAGCCCAGTTCATGAAGTATCTCGACCGCGTGCTCCCCCAGCAACGGCGCGTGACGGCGCAGACGAGTCGGCGTCGCTGAGTACACGACCGGATCGGCGACGTAGCGGTAGGCCCCTTCGGTGGGATGCTCTGAGATGCTCACCAGGCCGACGGCAGCCAACTGCGGATCCGCATCGAGGTCTGCCAAGTCCATGACCCGTGCGGCCGGGATCGAGTGCTCGTCGCAGTACCCGATCCACTCATCTGTTGTGCGACGCACCGAGAGCTCCCCGAACAGCGCGTATAGGTCGTCGATGTGCGCAATCCGGGAGTTGTGATCCGCAAAGCGCGGATCCGAGGCCAACTCGGGTCGATCGACGAACGCGAAGAACGCCCGGTACTGCGCGTCGTTGTAGGGCAGCAGGCAGACCCAGCCGTCCGCAGTCGGGTACGGACGTCGGTGCGGTGTGAGCAATCGGTCGTACCCGAACGGTCCCTCAGGCGGCTCGAACACCGCACCGCGGTAGTGCTCCACCAGGTTGAACGCCACCATCGTCTCGAACATGGGCACTTCGATGGATTGCGCTATGCCGGTTCGCTCCCGGTGAAACAAGGCCGCGAGCACGGCTTCGACGACATGGAGCCCGGTGACCTTGTCGGCGACCACGGCCGGCACGAAGCCGGGCTCGCCCGTGATGCGACCGATCAGATTCGACAGACCTGAGGCCGCTTGGATGGCGTCGTCGTACGCCGCCTTGTCCCGGTACGGGCCGCCGCTGCCATACCCATTCGCCCGACAGCAGATGAGCTGCGGGTGCTGCGATCGCAGCGCGTCGGCGCTGAGGCCGAGACGTTCGAGCGCAGCCGCTCGCATATTGGTGACCAGCACGTCGGAACTCGCCACCAACCGCTGCATGGCCGTCTTCCCGGCTGCGGACTTGAGGTCCAGCGCCAGCGAGCGCTTGTTGCGCTGGATGTTGAGGCTGAAGCCGGACATGCCCGCAGATCGGGCGGGAAGGCCGTTGCGCGTGGAGTCGCCGTCCAGCGATTCCACCCGGATCACGTCGGCGCCGTGATCGCCCAGCATGCGGCACGCCATCGGCCCCATCAGCACGGTCGTGAGATCGACGACGCGTATGCCGTCAAGGGCGCCGGCCGACTCGTTGGCGGCCCCGGCGGTACTTGCAGCTTCTGGCATGTGATCCTGGCCTACTCAGTCGATCCGGCTGCAGCTGCCCGGCGCTCTTCGCGCTCGGCGGCCTTGATGCCGTGGCTCATGACGATGGTGGGTGCGAGCAGCATCGAGCCGACCACGAGCGCCACTGCAATCAGAGTGGTCAGCAGCGGGGTGTATCCCCAGCGGATGCCGATGGCACCGCAGATGAGCGAGCCCACGTAGAGGCCGTACCCGGTCCGCTGCCCCAGGCTGGTGATCCGCTTCAGCCGCGCTCGTCGGGCCACGACGTCGTCGATTGGCTGGCCCGCCGCAGGCGCAGCACCCTGACGGCTGACGGCCGCGCGCTGATGAGATTCCTCGTCGTCAGCCACGCCCCCATTATCTCGGCACGCTGTGGCAATCCGGTAAGGAAGCGAGAGCTTGGCCCGCAGCGCGTCCTCGGCCGCACAGCAAAAGCGCGAAAATCCGTTGTCGGCGCATCGTCGTGTCCGAATATGGTGTGAGTCTTCCGCCCAAGGGGTTTCCGCATTGGCAACTGCACAGCGCCTAGTTGACCTCAGCCGGGTTGAGAGCGAGGTCGGGAGACTGACCCTCGGTCAGCGCGAAATCGACCTCACTGATGTGAAGCACAACCGCGCTACCCATGCCGACATGGTCGCTTGGAGCGGTCTTGGCTGGTGGCTTATGGGGCATGCTTCAGTCGCTGCCTCTGCCGGCGGCGATCCACTCGAGGTCATTCTTCCGCCGGCAGGTTCGGCGCCAATGAGATTTCTCGGGCGCACCGGACTCATGACAGCTGCGGCTAGTCGGTCGGTGCGCCTGGGCTACAGCGACGAGACCGAATTCGACTGGACGCACCTGTACAGCGACCTGCGACGGCACCGGCCGCGCCTTCCTGGCGTGACCTGGGAGTTGTTTGACGAACTCGACGGCGATCAGCTCCGTGTCGTGTCTGACCTCGAGAGTCCGCGACGTCAGGTGCCGGCGCTGGCAAAGTGCGGGTTGCGCTATCCGTGGCTGGGTGGCCTCCGCCTCATGTCCCCGGCGATTTCGTGCGAGGGCCTCCACCAGTTCGTCAATGATGCCGATGTAATCGTCGCGGAACTCTTTGACAACGTTCACAAATGGAGCCAATCGAGCAAGGCCTATGCGGTGCTCTCGGTCACCGAGGGGGGCGCTCATCGCGATGAGAGACGGGCGAGCTGGAACCGGCTGCACGTCATCGTCGCCGACAATGGCATCGGCATCCCCAGTGCGTTGCACAACGATGCAGCCGCCTACGCGGCAGTGCGGGACGCGGGCGGACATGCCAACTGGGCGGATATTGCGGACATTGATCTTCTCCGCACATTGGTCTTCCGCTCGTTCGGCGAGCGTCAGATTCCGAATCACAATGGCTACGGACTGCACACGACTCAGGCCAGGGCAACCAAGTGGGTGGGCGCTCTCGACATCATGACGACGGCCCGAGACGGTCATGTGCTGAGACTCGGAACTCGTGGACTCGTAGAGGAAGACGCTGAGATCGTTACCAGCTCGCCTGAGTTGCCCGGCGCTCGAGGCACGTTGATTCACGTCATGCTCCAGGCAGTCGACCAAGAGGGCGCACGCGCGCAGGCCGCCGAGGCGGAGCATCTGCCGTTTTCGGTGTCGGCTTCCGACGGCGCGAGAGACCGGCAGCGCGACGATCATCAAGATGCCGCGTAGCTGACACCGCCATGCCTCCGGCAAATCGCCATGGTGACGGTTACGGTCGTCTGACCGCATCGACGGTTCAGGTGAAGATGCCACCTCGGGAGGGTGGACTCTTCTTTGTGGACATGGACGTCGAAGCCGTGAGGTGGGATGACGTCAAGGCCGTTCTCAGGACGATGCCGCCGGCCACGCTGAGCGACGCATCGCAGGTAGTCATAAGGAGTCCCAGACTTCGGTGGCGAGGCTCGAGCGAATCGATATCGGTAGTCGGACCGGAGTGGCCGTCGACGGTGGACGACATGGCCTTGAGCGTCGAGTCTGCGCTTGCTGATCATGGATTGTCGGCCGTCGCAGTCGGCGCCGTCGAGTTGCCGATTGGCGCGGATGCCGAAACAAGCGCGGGTGTGTCGAACGAGGTGCTTGCCCGATGCCGTGCGGCGGAACTTGATGCCTTGCTGCGGTCTGGGAATGCGATCTGGAGACCAAGCAAGTATCACTACCGCCTCCCATCGGGCCACCACACCGGCACGTTCGTGCGCATTGCAGACGTGTTTCGTGATCATCGGGCCGCCTCAGCCCTCGCGAGCTGGCTATATGGCTGTCTCAGCGAGAACATCGCCGTGGTGGCCGACTCGGGGACGCTGATGCCGATCGCGCAGCATCTCGATCATGTGCTTCGACTCGCTGCGAGGGCAACCGGAGCGTTCGTTCCGCGCGGCATTGCCGCAATGGAAACGCTTGACTCATATCCACTCAGCCGGTTCGAGTACTTGGAGCGCTTTTCGGCATTCGAGGAACTCACCGTGCTCGCGCTTCTGTCGGTGAGTTCGACGGGCCGGACCTATCGCATGCTTCGAGACACGTTGCTTGAGACTGCCGGCGAGAACTGGCGTGCGGAGTGCTTGGTGTCGCGTGGCGAGACCCAGGCACTGTCAGTCCCCCAACACGACGCGCGGGGGCGACAAGCCCCGTGGCTGGCTCTCGGGGAGACGGCGCCGTTTCTTGCTTGGCCGGATTTCTGTGTCGAGTGCCAGCAGGTCGACCGGCCCCGGGTTGTCGAGATCGACCCCCGGTCCTTTGCCGCAATGGTGCTGCCTCAGCCCACGCGCATCATGCCCGACATCCAGGAAGGACGACGCAACGCAAGCCTGTTCGAGGTGTATCAGAATCACTCCACACCGCCAGACGAAGCGTCTACCGGCGGTGCACGCCACGGCGTGTACCTCACGGAGGCCGAGGCCAGTCCGGCGGCCGCATCACCCGCGTTGCGGCTGCCGAACCGAGGCGTGCGCTTCGGAATGGACACGCTTCTCGGCAATCCCATAACGACCCGGGAGCTCGTCGAGAGGCGGATCAATGAACTTAAGGAGCTGCCGGTACGGGATCGAGACCGGCAGGAGATAGCTGAGGCTCTTCAGGCAGTTCGGGACGGGCAGCCGACGGCAGCGGTCTGCGCCCGGGAGCATCTCTCACTCTTTCGACCAGTCGATGGGGACGACGACGCGGCGAGAGACCAAGTGTTGATGATCGCTCAGTCGGTGTGTCCCACTGTTCAGTCTGTATTCGTTGACGACGAGTTCAATGCAATGGACTCGTGCGCGAGCGCGGAGGTCGCCTTGCTCCTCGTGGCGCCCGTGGTGCAGAGCGGTGCGACGCTGCAGCAGCTTGTGGTGCGCGTACAGAACGCGTACCAGCAACTTGGTACGCCGCCGGAGATGCACGGACTTGTCATACACGCGCATCCTGCTGACCGACAGACGTGGCGAGCGCTGAGGAACACATTCCGCGGTCGGAGCGGTGCCGCACGGCTGCTGGCGTTGTGGCTGACTTACTTGCCTCGGACATCACCGTTTGAGGACGAGTTCAGGGTTCTTAACCAAGTTCAAGATGAATGGCTCGATGGTACGATCGACGGCACAGGTTCGTTGTGGCAAGAGCGGCTCGCTTGGCTTCAACCTGATGCCAACGCCGTCGGATTGCCGCAGAGCCCGCTCTGGAGCCCTGAGCCGCAGAAACTGCGTTTGACGTCGCTCTACGGCAACTTGGACGATCGGCATGTGCTTGTCGCGGTGGGAGCTGCGATGCAGGCGACACTGCTTCGGCGCACGGACGAGGAGGTGCCGGAGTGGGTGCGGTTCGATCTGCCGAATGCGTTTCATTCCTACTTCGACGGGATCATCCACGCGTCGATCCTGCGCTGGACGGAGCCAGCGCGTGCTTGGTGGGGTGTTGATGACAACGAGTGCGAGGCGCTCATCGGCGAGCTCAAGGGTCGCTCCGATGACGACTGGAAGTTTCTGCTGCCGGAGTTCCTGCTGTCCGCGGCCCAAGGCAAAGTTCCCCAAGTAGGCGTAGACGCGTTGCTCGTGGAGGCGCGCACGCAATCGGAGAGCAAATCCTGGCCTCTCGAAGTTCTGCGCTTCGTCGAGCTTGGGCGCATCCTCGTCGAGAGACTGGTGCCAGTGCCCGCGGACGACGGCGATGCCGCTGATTCAGAATCGAACGGTTGACACGGCGTTCAGGCTCCGAAGAGCTGTGAATCGTGGCTCTCGGTCGGCTCGTCGCCTGAGGCGTGGGGGGCTGAGGGGTTCTCTTCGGGCGACGGCTCACGGGGCCACGGAGCGGGGGCTGGCCAGGGGGCCGGCTCGACACGCGACGCCCAGGCGGGCTCGGCGTGTGCCGGTTGGGGACGCGGTGCGGCCGCGGGAGCAGTCGGCGCCGCCGTCGCTGCGGGTGCGGCAGTTGCCGCGCCCACGAGCAGCGGATGCTCCAGCGTCGTGGGCTGCGGTGCGGGCAACAGCACGACCGCAGCCTCGTCGTAGTCGTCGAAATCGGTCAGTGAGACCGCCTCGAGCTGTCTGATGGCCGATGTCGACGGCCACATCAGCCGGAATCCGACATTGGCCAAGCCGGCGGCGGTCACCAGATCGCCCAGCGTGATGACGTCTTTCAGCGGCGCCAGCGGGATCGCACTGCCCAGCCGCGCGGCGATCGTCGCGTCGTCTGACCACCTGCGTGCCGCACCGAGCAGCACGCGGTCGAGTCCGTCGAAGTCGATGATCCCTGCGGCCACGACAGCGCCTTCGCTCACCGGCACGTAGCCGTTCACCAGGAGCACACCGAGATTCGCTGCGATGCCGACCGCAGCGATGCTTGCACCGGTGATGTGCCGATTGAGAAGGCAGACGGCGAGCAGCAACGCCAGCGAGATGCCGAGCGCGAACCTGCCCGCGAGCATGTTGGCGTCCAGCCCGACAGCGAGCGACAGCACTGCTCCCAGGGCCAGGACGGGCCAGTAGTGGATGTGCACCGCACGAATCCTGCTGAAGATCTCGCGCGGCGTGCCGCCCGTGACGAGGGCGACAGCGAACCCGAGGCCAACTCCGATGATTGTGACGAGCACGATGAGGAACACCGTCTGCCGACAGTACCGGTAGGCGCGCGAACGTTCGGGGATTTCATAGACATCACTGCGGCGCGGCGGCACTCCGGCACTGCGGCACACCATGAATGGGCGCAACGACAGTCGCGAGCACACCTGCCGGCTCGCGCGGTTAGCTTTGCGCCGGCCGTGCGCCTGAGACTTCTGGAGGAGCAACGACGTGCTGGACGTTCGAGCAGAGCTGACCGCCACCGTGTGGAAGGTGGTCGCCGAGGTGGGTACCACCGTCGCGGAGGGTGACGAATTGATCATCCTCGAGTCCATGAAGATGGAGATTCCGGTCACGGCGCCCGAGAACGGCACGCTGGCCGAGATGCGCGTAGCAGAGGGCGACTCCGTCGCTGAAGGCGATGTGCTCGCGGTGGTTGCTACGTCGTAAGTGCTGGTGCCCGCACCGTCGCGAGACGGTGCGCCTGCACCTTCCGCAAGGCCTGCGGCGAGCCCACCCGTAGCCTTGATGCTCCGTGGGAGCTGCCGTTTCCTTCGAGGGCGTCGTGGCCCTGTTGGACCGCTTTCCCGCATTGGCGGGAGTGGACCTCAGCGTGGCGGCCGGCGAGATGGTCTGCCTGCGAGGTCCCAATGGCGCGGGCAAGAGCACGTTGCTGCGGGCATGTGCGGGACTTGTGCCCGTGCGGGGAGCGCGAGCCGAGGTGCTGGGTTTCGACCTGCGAGCTGATCGTCGCTCGGTACGGCGTCACGTCGGATTGCTGGGACATCGGGCGCCGCTGTATGGCGATCTGAGGGTCAACGATCAGGTACGTCACTGCGCCGAATTGCACATTGCCGCTCCCGCCGAGGTGTCTGCCGCGGTCGAACGATTCGGGATCGGCGGCCGGCTTGGCGCGGTGGCGATTCGGCGACTGTCTGAAGGTCAGCAACGGCGCGTGGCGCTGGCGTGCCTGACCATTGCGCGCCCCCGGCTGTGGTTGCTCGACGAGCCGCATGCCGGGCTCGACAGCTCGAACCGGGACGCGCTCGACGATCTGCTGGCCGATGCCGTCACGGCGGGCGCCACGGTGATGTTCGCGACTCACGAAGTCGGCCGAACCGGCGTCTCGGCGGCTCGTCAGGTACTGCTGGGCGGCGGCCGCGTCGAGACGGATGCGCCCGCGACGCCCACGACCGGTGCGAAGCGAAGGCGCGGATAGGTGAGCGTTCACGTTGTCGCACCCGTTGTCTCCCGCTCTTGTTCGCTTGCGCTCACGTGCCGCTCGGGCCACGGCTTCGCCTATCGGCTCAGCCTCTGACGATGTTGCGTGAGATCTGGCTCGTCTGCCGCAAGGACTTGACCATCGAGTGGCGGGCCCGCGTCACCCTCGTCCAGATCGTCCCGACGGTGCTGCTGGTGCTGGTTGTCTTCGCATTTGCGTTCGACGCGAACCCGACTCTGCTGGGTGCTGGGGCAGGAGGTCTGTTCTGGGTGGCTGTGCTCTTCGGGGCCGTGCTCGGGTCGAAGCGCAGCTTCGATATCGAAGCCGAAGGCGGGAATCTCGACGCCTTGCGCCTCGGCGGGCTCGCTCCCGCCGCCATCCTGTGGGGCAAGGCGACGGCGTTGGCGCTGCAATCCATGGTGGTCGGCGTTTTCGCCGCTGCAGGCCTGCTGGTCCTGTTCTCGGTGACGGTCGAGGACTGGCTGCTGATCGTGGCTGCGGGGCTGTGCGGTATCGCTGCGTTCGCGGTCTGCGGAGCGCTGTACGGGGCGATGACGGTAGGTCTGCGGTCGGCGGATACCCTGCTCCCGCTGCTGCTGATCCCAGTGGCAGCACCGGTGCTCTTGGCCGGAACCCGGGCGTTCGACGTGGCGCTGGGGACCAGCGCCGACCAAGGCTGGAGCTGGACGGCACTGCTGGCAGTGGTGCTCGTTACCTACATCGCAGTGGGCTGGTTGGCGGCCGGGCCGCTGCTGGAGGACGCCTGAGCCATGAAGCGGTGCTCACGATGACCGAGGCCGCTCCGCCCGACCTTCGCCAGCAGGCGCAGCGAGCGGGGTCGCTGTCGATGACCGGCAGCCCGGCGACCAGAGTGCTCGGTGTCATCGCGCTGGCCGCGGTAGCGGTGATGGCGATCTTGGCTCTGTGGATCTCGCCTGCCGACGAAGTGCAGGGCGACGCCGTTCGGCTGATGTACGTGCACGTGCCGTCCATCTGGGTGGCTTATGGCGGTTTCGCGCTGACTGCGTTCGCCAGCTCCAGAGTGCTGAGGTGGACTCGCAGCGGCGCCTCCATGTTCGGATGGATGGCCGGGCTGCTCAGGTGGACTCGAGCCGCCACCGCCGGTACCCACAGCGACATCGCCCCTCGTCACGTGCGCCATTGGGACCGAGTGGCCGGCGCCGCGGCCGAACTCGGCGTGCTGTTCACCGCGCTCACGCTGGTAACGGGCTCGTTGTGGGGGAAGGTGACCTGGGGTACCTACTGGCAGTGGGACGCCCGGTTGACCACGACCGTGCTGCTGTTCGTCACCTACCTCGGGTACCTGGCGCTGCGTCGGCTCCCGGCGGAGTCGCGCGTCCGTGCGCGCCGGTCCGCGGTAATGGCGCTCATCGCGGTCGTCAACCTGCCGATTGTCCATTACTCCGTGGACTGGTGGCGCACCCTCCATCAAGAGGCGAGCTTGAACCTCGAGCCCGGCGGTGACCGCAACATCACCGGTGAGATGTACTGGACGCTCCTGTTTTCCTGGGCTGTGTTCACGGTGGCGGCGCTGTGGATCGGCATTCACCGCTACCGGGTGCTACGCCTCGAGGAACTCGCCGATGAGGCACTGCTGGAAGAATTGCTTGAGGCACGCCGGGCTGAGCACGAGAGCGCCGGTCGCCGATCCGCGGAGCAACGCAGCAGTCGGCCCGGCGAACAGGCGACCAACCGATGACCCATGCAGCGAACGTGCTCACCGGCTACGTGCTGGCGGCAGTCGCCGTCGCGGCCTACGCCTCATGGGTAATCCGCCGAGGCCGCACGCTCGGTCGGGAATTGGGGATCGGCGCAGGAGGTCCCGGTCCCGATGTCGGCGATGAAATCCGACCTCATGACTGACCGGGGCCCACGGGATTCGATCGAGGCTGTGGGTGATCGACACCCTGTGCGCCAGCAGACTGACCTCAGCCCCCGTCACCCACTAGAGGCGCCGAGTGATCGTGCGGCTCTGCGCCAGCAGATGGGGCGTCGGCGCAAGGCCATGATCGGTGCCTTCGTGCTGCTGCTGCTCATCGCAGGCGGCGCGGCAACCGTTGCCGGCCTCCGCAACGCCACCCTGTTCTTCCGCAACGCCGACGAGGCGATCGCGGAACGGGTCGAACTGGGTGACCGTCGCTTTCGGCTGCAGGGACGGGTCGTGCCCTCCTCGGTAGCGGGCGACAGCGGCGTGACCGCCTTCGAAGTGATTCACAACTGTGCATCGGTCTCGGTGCGCCATTCGGTCGATCCTCCGGCCCTGTTCGAGTCGCCCTGGATTCCGGTGGTGCTCGAAGGCCGCTGGGTGCGCGGTGATGTGGTGACGGTCGCCGGCCGCGACACCCACTTCTTCTCGAGCGACAACATGCTCGTGAAGCACACCAACGAATACGTGGCAGCCAATGCGGATCGCATCGCTGACCCCGACGAGCCACCCGAGGGTTTCCTCGACGACTGCCCCTTCGAGGTGCCCCGGCTGTGATCGCCGTGCTGGGCACGCTCGGCGTGGCCGTCGGCCTTGTCAGCGCGCTCGGCGGAGCCGGAACGCTGGTTGCAGCGAGAGTGCTCGACCAGCCCGAGCGCTGCCGCCAGGCACTGGCGTGGATTGCGGCGATGGCCGCGGGCTGCGCGCTCGCCGCCGGGGCGATGGAGTTCGCGCTGCTCAGCGACGACTTCTCGCTCGCCTACGTCGCGCGCAACTCCACCATCGCCACGCCGCTCATCTACAAGATCGCAACGCTGTGGGGCGCGCTCGAAGGGTCCATTTTGCTGTGGGCACTGGTGCTGTGCGGCTACGTGGGCGCGGCAGCGTGGCGATTCCGCGGCCGGACCGCAGACCCGACGGTGGCGTGGGCGCTGGCAGTGATGCTGATCGTGTGCGTCTTCTTCTTTGCGCTGCTCGCCGGCCCGGCGAACCCATTCGCCACGCTGGCTGACCCGCCCTCCGATGGCGGCGGCTTGAACCCGCTGCTGCGCAACCACCCGTTGATGGCGATTCACCCGGTGATGCTGTACCTCGGGTACGTCGGATTCACCGTGCCGTTCGGGTTCGCCGTCGCCGCGCTCGTCACGGGGAAATTCGACAGTCACTGGCTGGCCGATACGCGCCGCTGGACGCTCGTGGCGTGGGGCAGCCTGGGCGCGGGAATCCTGCTGGGTGCCTGGTGGTCCTATGAGGTCTTGGGCTGGGGCGGCTACTGGGCATGGGATCCCGTCGAGAACGCTTCGTTGCTGCCGTGGCTGACGGCCACCGCATTCGTGCATTCGCTCATTACCCAGCAGCGCCGTCAGATGCTGCGGGTATGGAATCTGTCGCTGCTCATCATCACGTTCGCGTTGACCATCTTCGGCACGTTCCTCACCCGTTCAGGCGTGCTCGAGTCCGTCCACGAATTTAGCGAATCCTCGCTCGGGCCGATCTTGTTGGGGTTCTTCGCAGCGATCGTGGTCACGGGCGTCGTGCTGGTGGCGTGGCGCGGAGAGGCGCTGCGCACTCCCGCCAGCCTGAGGTCCATCTGGTCGCGGGAGGGATCCTTCCTGGGAAACAACCTGATCTTTGCCGTGGCGGCATTCGTGGTGATGCTCGGCACGGTCTTCCCGCTCCTGGCCGAGGCTGTCTCGCAGGAGCGATTGGCCGTCGGTCGGCCGTACTTCGACCGGATGCTCGCACCGGTGGGCATCGCGCTGCTCGGGCTCATGGCGCTGTCGCCGGCGCTGAATTGGCGCGGCACGCCGGCCGAGCTCCGCTCGAAGCGGCTCTTGTGGCCTGCGGCGGCAGGGGCGCTGACCATGGTCGTGTCGGTATGGGCAGGAGCACATGGCCTGTGGCAGGTGCTGGCGCTGGGCTTGGGCGGCTTCGTGATCGGCAGCGCGGCGCGGCTGCTGTGGCTGGGCGTGCGACGCAATGGCTGGCGCGGCCTGCTTGGTCGCACCGGCGGCGGCATGATCGCCCACATCGGCGTCGGCGTGATCGCTTTCGGCTTCATCGCATCGAGCGCCTACGGCTCTGAAGGCGAGTTCACGCTGTCACCCGGTGAGTCGGGCGTGGTGGCAGGCCACGAAATCACCTACCTGGGCCTGACCGACGGGATCTCCGACGGCAACCGGGTCGTGCGTGTGCGCGTCGACGTCGAAGGCCGCGGCGTGTTCGAGCCCGCCGTGACGCGCTTCGCCGAGTTCGGACAGCCGATCTCGACGCCGTCGGTGGCCACGAGCCTGGTTGACGACGTGTATCTCTCGCTCGCCTCCATTCCTGACGAAGGCAGCGACGAGGTGGCGCTGCGCGTGCTCATCAAGCCCCTGGTTGCGTGGATGTGGCTGGGCGGTGCTGTGCTCGTGCTGGGAATCGCCGCTGCACTGGTGCCGACCCGCATCGGGGCACGCGACCGGGTCCCCCGCGGCGGCAGCGCCCGCCCGACCCCTAGCTCCGCGGAGGACCGAGCGGGAGCAGCGGCGAGAGGGCGCGGCTCGTGACGCCGCCATCGGGCGATCCGTCGAGCGCGGAGCCGCAAGCTCTGTCGGGCGGCGGCAGCGATCCCGGAGCGCAGCGCCGCCGCTCGTGGGTGCGGATTGCTGCGGTGCTTGTCGGGCTGGTCGCGGCGGGCCTGATCGCGCTCTTGGCGACGCGAGATGCCGACGGCGGCAGCATCCGCGCAGCCAGCCCGCTCATCGGCGAGCTGGTACCGCCCTTGCGCGGCGAGCTCATCTGGCCGCCTGCGTCGTTCCTCGATGCTGGAGGCGCGCAAGCCTTGCCGGGGGTGCGGATCGGCCCCGACGACGTGGCGCGCTTCGATATCGACGCGGCATCGCCCAGGTGGGTGCTCGTCAACTTCTTTGCATCGTGGTGCGTGCCGTGCGAGCGCGAACACCCGGCGCTCACGACATGGGCAGATCGTCATTCCTACGACGGCGCCTTGGTGGCAGTCCCGTTCGGGGACCGGACCGACGACGCGGTCACGTTCTACGAACGTCTCGGCGGAGACTGGTCGGTGGTCGACGATCCAGACTCCCGCTGGGCCGTCGAGTTCGGGGTGCTGCGGCCGCCCGAGTCGTTCCTGATCACGCCCGACGGAATCGTGGCGGCTCGCTGGCAGGGTCAGATCAGCGCGGACGATCCCGATGCCGTCATTGCACTGCTGCTGGGCTCAACCGCTGAGGGCCGAGCGCCTGCGCTGCCTGACTCATGAGCGTGGAAGGAACGCGGCCGGCGCCGCCCCGGCTCGTGCGCTGGTTCTGGCTGCCGCTTTCACCCCACCTGTCGCGGTGAGCACGCCATGACCGACTCGGAGCCGACTTCGCCCGCTGAGCCATCCCAACCGGCCAGCCGCGGATCGCTGAAGCGACGCATCGGCTGGCTCGTCGTCGCTGCCGTGGCGATCGTTGCCGGTGTGCTGGCCGCGACGGCGTCGCGCCCGCCGGCGACCGAGGCCGAGCGCGCCTACGAGCTGAAGCAGGCCACGCTGTGTCCGGTCTGCGACGGCCAGAGCGTGCTCGAGTCGAATGCGCCCGCTGCCGCCGCTATGCGCCGGCAGATCGACCTCTGGGTAGATAGCGGACGCAGCGACTCCCAGATTCGGGCGGACCTAGCGGCCGCCTACGGCGACGACGTGAACGCATTGCCGCCGGGGCAGGGGATCGGCACGCTGGCGTGGGCGCTCCCGGTGGCCGCTTTTGCAGCAGCCGGGGCTGGGCTGTGGGCCGCGACCCGTCGCTGGAAGCTGCGGGCGGCCGCCGCGGGCGCACCTGACGACGGCACCGATTCCCGTTCGAGCGGCGCAGGGCCCGGCGTGGACAGCGATGCCGAACCTGGTCTGCTCGATGACGGCTCCGGCAGTCGTTCAGCGGCGGAGCGTTCCGGTGGCGATCCGCGCGCGAGACCAGCGCGCCTCGTCTCCGTCGCCACCATCACCGCCTTGGTGCTGGTGGGTGTGCTGGCTGGCGTGCTGGTGGCGCGCTCGGCCGGGCTGCGCCTGTCGGGCGAGACCCTCTCAGGCGACATCGACCGTTCGGCTCGCTCGCTGCTCGTCGATGCTCAGCGGCAGTTCGCTGCAAACCAGCTCTCGGAGTCTCGCGCCACGCTGGAAGAGATCTTCCGGCTTGACCGTGACCTGCGCGGCGCGCTCGTGCTGTCGGCTCGCCTGCACCTGCGCCACTGCGAATCGCTGTCGGCTCAGGACGGGTCGGGTTCCGGCGAGACAGCCGATGCCCCGGCGGCCGGCTGCGACCTGCAGTCGGCTCTAGTGGATCTCGACCGAGTGCTGGCAGATGATCCCAGCGACACCGAGGCACTGGCCCTGCGCGGCTGGCTGCTGGTGCGCATCCCCGACCGCGAGCTGATCGCAGCGGGCATTGCCTCGCTCGATGCCGCCGTGGCACTCGATCCAGGCGAGTTCGACCCGTGGGTGTTCCGCGGCTACACGGCCCGTTTCATCGAAGGGGATCTGCCCGCCGCCATCGGCTACTACCAAGCGGCGCTCCAGCGCGACCCGCCGCCCGCCATGGCTGCCGCCCTCGAGAGCGCGATCGCCGAGATGGAGTCTGAACAAGGCCCCCAAGAGTCGTCAGGTTCTGCCAACTAGCCCATGTTCGGCCGAACCGGCGCCGCCGGCTGCGGGCGGCGGCAGTACCGGCAGTAGCGTGCGAGGCGAGCGGCAGATGCGGCTGCGGCACCGATGCAGCTTCATTGCGGCAAGCGATCACAACCGGTCAGGGGCACCCAGTGAAGGGCAAGCGTCGAGGGTCTGCCGCCAACGGCGGTCCAGCCAAGGTCACCGACCAGCAGCTGGCCGAAGCGGTGGCTGGCGTGATCGACCCAGAGCTGCGCCGATCCATCGGTCAGATGGGCATGCTGCGGGCCGCTGCCGTTGCCGGGCGCGCTGCACAAGTGCTGGTCGCCTTGCCGTCGAACGACTGGCCTGCAGCCGGACATGTCTCGCACGCCGTGAGCGAGGCGGGGCGCTCGCTGGACGGCATCGACGACGTGGTCGTGGAGTTCACGGTGATGGACGAGGCCGAGCAGTCGGCACTGAGAGCCCAGCTCATCGGTGATCCAGGGGCCACTGCGGGCACACACGAAGGCCACGGCCACGCCGAAGGCCGCGAGGTGCCTTTCGCCCAGGCCGGGAACAAGACCCGCGTGCTGCTCGTGGCGAGCGGCAAGGGCGGAGTCGGCAAGTCCAGCGTGACGGTGAATCTCGCGATCGCGTTGGCCCAGCGTGGCACCCGCACCGCGGTCATCGACGCCGACGTCTGGGGCTTCTCGATTCCGCGGATGCTCGGCGTGAGCCGTCCGCCCACCGTGATCGACCAGATGGTCGTGCCCACCGAGGCTCACGGCGTGCGCTGCATGTCGATGGGTTTCTTCGCACGCGAAGACCAACCGGTGATCTGGCGGGGCCCGATGCTGCACAAGGCCCTCGAGCAGTTCCTGACCGACGTCTTCTGGGACGAGCCCGACCACCTCCTCATCGATCTTCCCCCCGGAACCGGCGACATCTCGCTCTCGCTGGCGCAGTTCCTGCCCCGTTCCGAGCTGCTGGTGGTGACCACGCCCCAGCCCGCCGCCCAGAAGGTGGCCCAGCGCGCCGCCCACATGGCAGGGCGTGTCAACCTGCAGGTGCGAGCGGTGATCGAGAACATGAGCTGGTTCACCGGAGACGACGGCAAGCGCTACGAGCTATTCGGATCCGGCGGCGGACAAGCGCTCGCCGACGAGCTGGAGGTGCCGTTGCTCGGCCAGGTGCCCCTGGTGCCGCAACTGCGCGCAGGCGGTGACGAGGGCATGCCGATCACCGCGGTCGATCCAAACAGTGAGACCGCCGGAGTCTTCAGGGACATGGCGCGCCTGCTCTGCGAGGAGCATCTGCCCACCCGGCGCTACAACGAGGGGCTGAAGCTGCTGTGAGCGCCGTGCTCGCGTCGTCCACTCGGTCACCGGCCGCGGCAAGGTGCGGGGGAGCGGGATCATGAGCGTCGCTTCAGCGGCTCCGGCGCTGATCGGGACGCTCGACGAAATCCAGTTCGACAATCGCTTCACCGCAGCGTTGCCCGCGGATCCGGAGCGCGACAACTTCCGACGCCAGGTTGCGGGCGCCTGCTACTCGCGGGTAGCGCCCACTGCTACGCCTGCGCCCCGGTTGCTTGCGCACAGCGCAGAGATGATGGAACGGCTCGGGTTCGAGACGGGACTGCTCGAAGACCCGCAGTTCGCCGCGGTATTCGGCGGCAGCGTCGTGCTCGACGGCATGGACCCCCACGCCCACTGCTACGGCGGCCACCAGTTCGGCAACTGGGCTGGTCAGCTCGGTGACGGCAGGGCGATCGCGCTCGGCGAGGTGGTTGACACGCTCGGCCAGCACCAGACACTCCAGCTCAAGGGCGCCGGACCCACGCCCTACTCACGCACCGCTGACGGCTTGGCGGTACTGCGCAGCTCGGTGCGCGAGTTCCTCTGCAGCGAGGCCATGGCGCACCTCGGCGTGCCCACCACCCGGGCGCTCAGCCTGGTGGGGACCGGCGACATGGTCATGCGCGACATGCTCTATGACGGCAACCCTGCGCCAGAGCCGGGGGCGGTGGTGTGCCGCGTGGCGCCCTCGTTCGTTCGATTCGGCAACTTCCAGATCTTCGCTTCGCGCGGCGAGATCGAGACGCTGCGTACGCTCGCCGACTTCGTCATCGATGCCGACTTCGCCCACTTGGCGGCCGAAGGGGCGCCGGATCGCTATGTGCGGTTTTTCGACGAGGTCGTCCGAACGACTGCGGACATGGTGTGCGAATGGCTGCGCGTCGGTTTCGTCCACGGTGTGATGAACACCGACAACATGTCGATCCTGGGCCTCACGATCGACTACGGCCCATATGGCTGGCTGGATGACTACGACCCCGACTGGACGCCGAACACGACCGACGCGGCCCACCGCCGTTACCGCTTCGGCACCCAGCCGGCCGTCGCACAGTGGAATCTCATGCAGCTCGCCAATGCGCTGTACCCGCTCGTCGGCGAGGCCGAGCCGCTGCAGGCGGCCCTCGACGGCTACGTGCCGTACTTCGAGCAGAAATGGTCGGCGATGATGGCCGCCAAGCTCGGCTTGCCGGGGCTGGAGACCGAGGTCGACCGCGAGCTGGCGACTGGCGTGCTCGAGGTGCTCCGGCTGGTCGAAACCGACATGGCGGTGTTCTGGCGACGGCTCGCCACCGTGGACACCGCCGACGGCGTCGATCCCGCTAAACGCATCGCCCCGCTGGCAGACGCCTACTACCGTCCCGCCGAGGTCACCGATGAGCACCGCGCAGCCACGAGCGAGTTCGTCGAGCGCTATGCAGCGCGGCTGCGTGAGCTCGGCATCGCGGACCCCGCACGAGCCGAAACGATGAACCGAGTCAATCCCAAATACGTACTGCGGAACTATCTGGCCCAGCTGGCCATCGACAGCGCAACCGAGGGCCGGCCCGAAGCCATCGGCGAGTTGCTCGACGTCATGCGCCGCCCCTACGACGAACAGCCCGAGCGGGAGTCCTACGCGGCGCTGCGACCCGACTGGGCACGCACCCGGGTCGGCTGCAGCCAGCTCTCCTGCAGCTCCTGACAGCCCCGTAGGGCAGTCCGCTGCCGTCCCGAATACGGTCAGGAAATCGGTCCGAACTCGCCGAGATCAGCTATTCGCACCGTTCGTGTCGAGCGCTTCTCGGCGTGCCAAGACCCATGCCCTCGCGGTGGGGTAAGCGAACGAGATGGTGTTGCTCGCGGTAACGGTGATGAGTCCGGCGCGTTCGAGGCGGCGTCGGTAGACATGCGCGTAGTTGACCGCTACACCCATTCGCTGGGCGACGACGGCAAGTTCGGATGGGTCCACGTCGTCGGTCATGGCGAACACGAAGCGCCGGTCAGTGTCGGAGAGTTCATTCCATGTCGGCGCGAGGACCAGACGACCGATTCTGCTCTCCGCTCGTTCGATGCCGACAGTGACTGCCGTATCGTCGATCCCCGCAGCGGGGTCCCCCGCGGCCTTCCACGTGTAGAAGCCGACGAGCTGCACCATGAACGGGTAGCCGTTGGCGGCCTCAACGGCTCGTGCGAGTGCACGGGCATCGATGGTGGCGCTGGAGTGCGTTATCGGAAGCTCCAACGCGCTGCGGGTGGCTGCTGAGTCGAGCAGGCCGGTGTCGTAACGCGAGCACCGTTGGAGGAATGTGGCGAGCTGGCCCTTCAGGAGGTCATCCTCGAGGTATGGCAGTGCTGCACCGGCGAACGCGATGGGCCGACCCTCGCGGCGAGTCACATGTTGAAGGACTCCGCCGAATTCGCGCACTTCGTTCATATCGGCGCCGTGGAGTTCGTCAATGGTGATGAGCAGGCCGGTGCCGACTCGCGCGAGACGATCCCCAAGGTCGGTGAGGGTGGAGCGAAGGTCCTGTGGCGCGTGCTGCTCATAGCGCTGCTCGAAGGCGATGCCGACACCGGCAGCGTGCACGCCGCTGACACGGCGCGAGGGCTCTTGATCGAGCGCAGCGAGCAGGCGTGCCGCTTGATCGCGCACCCGGTCAATGAGACCACTTGGACTGCCTTGCTCGGCAATCACGAGCCAACCCCGTTGGCGGACCATGTCCTCTGCGGCGTTCAGGATCGCCGTCTTGCCGGTGCCGCGCACACCAATGAGCAGAACGGTGTAGTCAGGGTGGGTTGTTCCCGTCTCGAAGGCCTCGTCAAGGCTCTCCAAGATGTCATCGCGGCCCGCGAGCATGGGAGGCGAGGTGCCAAAGGTCGGTGAGAACGGGTTGTTTCTTGCCACAGCTTCAGCCTACCCAGGTCGAGTGCGAGCATTGTTTGTGAGATTTGCCACGTTTGCATACTTTGTTAGATTTGTAGCATTTGTTGCTTATGAGGGACCATCACACCGTCAGCACGCATGGCCACGGCGAGTTCCTTGACGACGGATGTTCGTACCTGTTGCCGTGAAGGGCTGTGGCATTGGGAGCGACATTTGGCAGGCGTCGCGGGCACCACCGGTAGCCTGCGGCCATGGACATCCGGATCGGCATCACGCACGGCGGTCGCGAGCTCAGCGTCGAGATCGACGACGATGCTGCTGAAGATGCAGCGGCATCTCTCGAAGGCGCGCTGGCCGGAGATTCGTCGGTGCTGTGGCTGACCGATCGCAGCGGGCGCCGGGTCGGCGTGCCCATCGACAAGCTGGCCTTCCTTGAGTTGGGTCCGGCTGGCGATCGGCGCATCGGCTTCGCAGCGGACTGATCATCGAATGCGGGCGCCCGCCGACCGGCCGCTGCCCACAGCCAGCGAGCGCGATGACTCTGCTGACGGACCGCGCCGGCATCTCCGGCATCTCATGGCGTGGTGGTCGTTGCTGGCCGACCTGTCATTCTCCGACTTGCTGCTGTTCGTGCCCGGCCAGGTGACGGCGCTGGACGAGCTGCCCGACGAGGTCGCGAGCCCTGACTCGAACGATGAGGACAGCGCGCCCCGTCCGTGGCGTCGTCTCGGCAAAGAGACTCCGCTGACGGTGATCGGCCAGATCCGGCCGACGACCGGACGCACGCTGTACCGCGACGATCACATCGGGCTGTGTGTGGCTGCGAGCGAACGGCCATTGGTGTCGGAGGCTTTCGCGCGGGGAGTGATCGTCACGGGTGAGGGTTTGCGCGTGCCCGGCGACCGACGGGCGCGCATCACCGCGGTGCCAGTGACCTTCGACGGCGTGGCGATTGCCGTGATGAGCAGCGAAGTAACGCCGCGCTTCACCGACATCCGAGATCCCGGCGAGCTCGAGCGCACCTACATCGCTACGTTTGGCCGCTTGGCGCGCATGGTCGCAGCAGGTTCATTCCCCTATCGGGGTGCCGACATCACCGACGAGGAGGCGCCGCGGGTCGGCGACGGGTTGTTCCTCACCGACGAGACGACGCGTATCGGATTCGCGTCGCCGAATGCTGTCAGCGCGCTTCACCGCATCGGCGTCGGCGGCAACGTGCAAGGTCGCCGCGTCCGCGATCTCGACCTGGGACCCGACGTGGTGGGACGGGCGATCAGCGGCGGCATCCCGGTGGTGGGCGAGGTCGAGCACCAGTCGGTGACGGTGCAGCTGCAGGCGCTGCCGCTCACCGACACCCCGGTGGGCAATGCCCTGGTGCTGCTGCGCGACGTCACCGAGTTGCGACGCCGCGACCGGTTGCTCATCTCCAAGGACGCCACCATCCGCGAGATTCACCACCGCGTGACGAACAACCTGCAGACAGTGTCGTCGCTGCTGCGCATCCAAGCCCGTCGCCTGGAGTCCCGCGAAGCGAACCGGGCCCTCGATGAGGCTGTGCGTCGCATCCGGGCCATCGCACTCGTGCATCAGACGCTGTCGGCCGAGACGACCGACGATGTCGATTTCTGCGACGTGGCCGAGACGCTGACCGAGACGATGCGCCAGAGCATCACGTTCCCGGAACGGCCCATCGACTTCACCGTCTCCTGCGAAGCGGGGATGCTGCGATCGCAGACTGCGACCTCGCTCGCAGTGGTGCTCAACGAGCTGTTGCAGAACGCTGTCGACCATGCGTTTCCCCGGCTGTGGGAGATCGAAGACCAGACCCACGAGGCAGCGCCCGGGCTTGACGAGAGCCCCATCGGCCGCGTCGAGGTCGAGATCTCCCGGCCGTCGACCGATCTGCTGTCCATGGTCGTGCGCGACGACGGCATCGGCATTCCAGAGGGTTACGACTCCCAGCGCTCAGGCGGGCTGGGCACCTCGATTGTCCGGGCGCTGTGCGGGTCCGACCTCGGCGGCACGTTCGAGGTCCGGCGTCGAACGCCACCGCCGGGATCCGAAGCCGTCGTGCAGATCCCGCTGAGAACGATCGCATGACCGCCGCCTGAGCCACGCCCCTCAGCCACGCGGTGCAGGAATCGCCAGCCGCAGCACATCGGGAACCCACTCGAGGCCGAGTTCGTCGACGGCGCCGAGGTGATCGCCGTCGAGTTGGTGGCCGAACGGGCGGATCCCTGTCACGGTGAGTTCGCGCACATCGTCGATGCGCTGCACCACGTTCGGATCGGTGTCGCTCAGGCTTCCGTTCGCACGGAACACTGCCGAGAGCACGTCCACAGAATCGGCCAGTCGAAGCGACCGCAATCCCACCACGGACAGTCCGGTGTGCAGCGTTGCTGCGGGAGCGATTCGAACCGGACGGCTGCCGAGGAAGGTGTACGGGTCAGTGTTGGCCACCACGACGACGAAGCAGCCGTCTATGGACGCCATTGCCGGAGCCGTCGTTCGGACGCTCAGCGTCCCGGCCTGCCGGTCGTAGCGGCGCAGCAGCGTGTCGATGCCGGCGAGCAGGAACAGCGGGTGGCCGAGATACCGCTTGAGCGTCGGGTGGCGCTCGACGCGTTCCACGATCGCTGCGTCGAGTCCCATGCCGCAGTGGAACAGGAAGTAGCGACCCGACGTGCGACCCAGCCCTGCCGAGGTGATGCTGTCGGCCTCGAGCGCATCGAGAACTGCCTCTGTCGCCACGAGCGGGTCGTCAGGTGTCCCGATCGTCCGGGCGAACACGTTGGTGGAACCGCCCGGCAACGCTGCGAGCACGCAGTCGGTATCGGCAACGCCGTTGGCTGCTTCGTTGAGCGTGCCGTCGCCGCCCAGCACCACCACGGCATCGGTGCCGGTCGTCGCCGCCCCCCGTGCGAGACGAGCCGCGTGGCCGCGCCGGTTGGTGAAGGCCACCTCGGTGTCGTGACGCTGCGAGAGCGCCGTGTGGATCAGCACGCGCGTCCGAGCCGTTGTCGATGACGCAGAGTCATTGACCAGCAGCAGGACACGCACCGCGCAAGTCTCACCGATCCGGTGTGGCAACGAAGCCTTGAGTCGGCAGACTCTCGCGTCATGAAGGTCGTTGTGTGCGTCAAGCAGATCCCCGACCCGGCGGTGCCGGGACAGCTAGAGCCCGATACCAACACGTTGAATCGGGACGACAAGCTGATTCTGGATGAATCTGACTCGTACGGCGTCGAGATGGCGCTGCAGCTCGTCGAGGCAGCCGGCGGCGGCCAGGTGTCGCTGGTGTCGATGGCGCCCCGATCGGAGACCAGCGGGTTGCGGACGGCGCTGGCGATGGGTGCCGACGACGCCGTATTGATCAGCGACGAGGCGCTGGCCGGCAGCGACGCACTCGGCACTGCCAAGGTGCTCGGTGCCGCGATCGGCGAGCTCGAAGCCGACCTCGTACTGGCCGGCGTCGAGTCCAGCGACGGCTACACCGGCACCGTTCCCGAGATGGTGGCCGGCGTCATGGGCGTGCCGTCCATCACCTTTGCGAAGCACATCGAGATTTCCGACGGGGTCGCAAGCGTGCAGCGCCAGACCGAGGCGGGATACGACCAGGTGGAGTGTGCGCTGCCGGCGGTGGTCTCGGTGACAGCCGGTGTGGTCGAGCCGCGATACCCGTCATTCAAAGGAATCATGGCGGCCAAGAAGAAGCCGGTCGATGCGAAGGATCTGGGTGCACTGGGCATCGACGCGAGCGCGGTCGGCGTGGCCGGGGCTCGCCAGGAAACGGTCGATGTGACCGACGCACCCGAACGCGAGGCCGGCGAGATCGTCACCGACGAAGGCGACGCGCACACCAACATCGTCGAGTTCCTCACCGAGCTCAAGGTCATCTGACCCGACGGATGATGCACACCGGTTGAGCCCGCCACCTGAACTACTGACCTACGAATCCGACAGGAACCACTCCCCATGACGCTTGCACAGATTCTGCTCTTCGCTGAAGGCGATGCCGACGGTGCCTCCGGCCTCACGCTCGAGCTCGCCACCAAGGCTCGGTCGCTGGCCGACACCGTGACCGCATTCGCCCCCGCACACGGTGAAGCCATGGCTGCCGAGCTGGGCGCACACGGCGTGACCACCGTGTATGCACTCGAAGGACTCGGCGACGGGCTTGTCGGTGTTCACGCCGCAGCGGCGCTTGCCGCTCACATCGACGCCGCCTCGCCTGATGCGGTGTTCTTCGGCCAGACCACCGACGGGCGCGATACCGCCGCCCGGTTGGCCGTGCTGGCGGATCGTCCCGTGTCCACCAACAACGTGGGCGCGCAGATCGTCGACGGCGCACTCGTCACCGAGGAGCCGATCTTCGGCGGGACCCAGAACATCTACACCGCGTACCGCGCGCCAGCACCAGCCCTCGCGATGTTCCGCCCGAAGAGTTTCGAGGCCGAGCCCAGCGGAGGCGGGGCTGCTGCCGTCGAGAGCGTCTCCGCCGTGGATCCCGGCGAAGCGGGACGAGCGACGGTGACCGGACGTCATGCCGAGCAGCGCTCAGGCCCGCAACTCGACGATGCCGCCGTGGTGGTGTCGGGCGGCCGAGGGCTGGGCCAGCCCGACGCATATTCGATGGTCGATGAGCTCGCAGGTCTGCTCGGCGCGGCGTCCGGTGCCTCTCGGGCCATCGTGGACGCAGGCTGGGTTCCCTACGCCAAGCAGGTCGGCCAGACCGGCAAGGTGGTGAAGCCCAACGTGTACATCGCCTGCGGCATCTCGGGTGCCACCCAGCATCTGGTCGGCATGAAGGGTTCCAAGAACATCGTCGCCATCAACAAGGATCCCGAAGCGCCCATCTTCGGAGTGGCCGATTTGGGCATCGTGGGCGACGTGCACAAGGTGATGCCGGCGCTGATCGAGGCCCTCAAGTCGCGTTAGACCAGCGGCCAGGGCCAGCGGCGGCCTCCGTCGTCATCGGGGAACCTGCCGAAGTCGGCGAGCCACTGGGCGCGCTCGGTCAGCGCGCTGAGCTCGTCGGGTCGCAGCCACTGCCCGAGTTCGGCCGGCGGTTCAGCGGCTGATCCGATGGCGGCGCCGAGTTCGTCGTCGAAGGGCTCCCCGCCGAAGTCCCAGATGACCGTCCGCAGTTTGAAGTCGCTCGCAAAGCACAGGCCCTGGTCGATGCCGTAGATCGGCCCCCAACGAGACGCCAAGCAGTGCCCCGACTTGCGATCGGTGTTGTTGGCGATGAGGTCGAAGGCGCAGATCTGCCGCAGATCGTCATGGTGGCGTTCTTCGGAGACGAGCGTGAAGTAGTGCTCCTCGAAATTGGCATCGATGAACAGCTGAACCGAGCCCACGCCGAAGGGGCCGTCTCGCTCAACCGTGGGCGGGATGACGCGCCACCCCAACGCCTCCGACAGCTCGAATGCAGCGATCTCGCGCCGGTACAAGCCGGAAGGGAAGTCCCACAGCGGGCGCTCTCCCCGTTCGGGCTTGTAGATCGCAGCGGTGGGGGTGGTGGCGTGATCGATTCGCACCAAGAACGTGGCGTTGCTGCTGTAGGGCATCCGTCCCAGCACGGAAATGTCTCCCTGGCGGAGCACCTCGAGGGCATCGGTCACAGCCGCATCCCAGATGACCGGCAATTCGAGCTGCTGACCGTCGTCGCTGCGGGGCAGCACGTGGTGTGGGGCCGGTTCGTTCACGCTGAACCATCGCGTGCTGGGACCATCACGTGCGGGGCGGACGGTGCCCGTTGCGCATGCCGAAGTCGCGGCCCTCT
This sequence comes from Acidimicrobiales bacterium, assembly GCA_965231925.1. Classification (GTDB taxonomy): domain Bacteria; phylum Actinomycetota; class Acidimicrobiia; order Acidimicrobiales; family Poriferisodalaceae; genus Poriferisodalis. Next base: position 3,689,634 of record OZ246894.1, on the reverse strand, counting down.
TCGACGAGCAGCAGCGCCTGTTGTGCGAACCCGAGCGCCATCGAGTAGTCGAGATGGAACCGGGCGCGACCACCGGTGCGCTCGTCGTCATCGGCCGGCTCATCACCCGCAGCACCCGTGCCCGCTTCAGGGTCGTCGCCGTCGTCGTCGTCGATCTCGTCGGCAATGACCACGATGATCTTGCCCTCGGTGTCCATGCCTGTGGCGAGGCGGCCGACGGTCCAAGCAGCCGTCACCGGTTCGACCAATTCACCGACCGCCACCGCGGGGCCCTCATAGCTCTCGCCTTCGAGCAGCTCGCTCAGCAGGTTTGCCAGCGCCCAGATCTGCCCCTTCTCCAGCTTCAGCGAGACCACGTGACCGGCCTCGGATGCCTGCAGGAAGAAGATCCGCTGGCCCGGCGGTCCGACCGTTCCGGCCACGAACGTCTCGGGATTGCGGAGGTCGAAGTCGTCACTCATGCCGGAGCCAATGCTGCGAGGTCGGAAGTGCTGTTTGTCGCCAGCACGACGGGGCCGTCAGTGGAGTACAGGATCGCAGTCACCGAGCACGGCGACACCACGATCCGCTGGAAGAGATCGAGATGGGTTCCCATCGCGTCAGCGACCAGGGCCCGTATGGGGTCGGCATGGCTGACGGCCACGACGGTCGCGCCGCGATGACGGGCCGCCAGATCGGTTGCCGTTGCGGCGATGCGTGCCTGCATCTGGCGGAACGTCTCGCCGTCGGGGAAGCGAAAGCCGCTGGGATAGCGCTGCACCTGCGACCATGCCGCGAGCTTGCGCAGTTGATTGAGCTTGCGGCCCGTCCAGCGGCCCATGTCTGCTTCGTTCAGGCCGTCGTGAGTGCGCACGCGGCGACCGAGGGCCGCAGCAATCGGAGCGGCAGTTTCCTGGGCTCGCTCGAGCGGGCTGGCGTATACCGCCGCCACACGGCGACCTCCTGCCGCGATGCGTTCTGCGGCACGTTGCGCCTGCTGGGTTCCCGCCTCCGACAGGTGCACTCCTGGTCGCCGTCCGTACAGCTCGACGCCGGTGGTGGGCGTCAGGCCGTGACGGACGAACAGCAGCAGCGTGGGTCGGGCACGGTTTGGCACCCGGTCGAAGCTACTTGTCCAGCCCGCCGCGCAGTGGTGTCGCCGAATGCGCAGGGTGGCGGTGGACGGCTCGCGCGCTGTGGTAACGACTGGCACACTCCAAGGGTGAGTCCCACGTTGAGTACGGGCGGCGAGGCATCGCGTGCGACGGCGCTGCGGCGGCTGAACGACGAGATCGCAGCATGCAGGCGCTGTGATCGGCTGGTGGCGTGGCGCGAGCAGACGGCCGCCGACAAGCGGGCTGCATTTTCCAGCGAGGACTACTGGGGCCGGGGCGTGCCTGGATTCGGCGACCCTGGCGCAGCGATCGTGCTCGTCGGTTTGGCGCCCGCCGCGCACGGCGCGAACCGCACGGGCCGGATGTTCACCGGCGACCGTTCGGGCGACTTCCTCTACGCGGCCCTTCATCGCTGTGGCTTTGCCAATCGACCGGGCTCCAAGCGTGTCGGGGACGGGCTCGAGCTGCGCGATGCGTACATCACCGCGGCGGTTCGCTGTGCGCCGCCGGCCAACAAGCCCACTCCCGTTGAGCGGGATACCTGCCGGCCGTTCCTCCAGCGCGAGCTGGCGCTGCTGGTCAACGCGCGAGTCGCCATCGCCCTCGGCGCCTTTGCCTACGGCGTGCTGTGCACGCTGGGCGGCGTGCGGCCACGACCACGCTTCGGCCACGGTGCAATCGCCGAAGTGCCCGCCGTTAGCGGTTCAGCCGAGCCTCCGGCCTTGGGCAGCGTTTCCCGCATCGTCTGCTCATTCCATCCCAGTCAGCAGAACACCTTCACTGGCCGCCTGACCGCCGACATGGCCGATACGGTCCTGCGCGATGCCCGACGGCTGGCGAACCTCCCGCCTGCTTGAGCCCCGACGGCCCCTGTTCGCCTGGGGGGCACGTCTGGTTGCCGCTGCGCTGGCACTGGCGGGCATCGTCGCATGCTCGGCAACCGTGGTCGAGGTGGAGCCTGCGACCGGCGAGCAAGGTGCGGCGGGCTCGCAAGTGCCACTCGGCAATCCGGGCACGCTTGCCCCGCCCGCCGTGCTCGGCACGGTCGGCACCGGCGCAGCCGGACAGCTCGCGATCGAGCCGCTCATCGCCTTCATGGACGCCTGCGTGGCAGATGGCGGACTCGTCGGGCCATGTCACTGCGCTGCGGGCCGAATCGAGGGGAGCCTCACGTCCATCGACCTCGAGGTGTTCGAGGACCGCATGGAAGGCGGCTTGGAGTTCTCTCCCGAGCTGGCCGCCGCGCTAGTCGATTGCCGGGAGGCTGAGCCCCCGTCCGGATGGTCCGAAGCCCAGCAGCAGACCTATCTGGATGCGTGCTCTGCAGGCTCGGACCGCCTGAGGGGCCTGTGCGCTTGCTCGCTGGCCCGCGCGCAAGACGTGGTGCCCGCCCACCGGCTGACGGAATTCCTGGCGAGCAACGATGTTCGACCGCATGTGGTCGACTTCATCAACCTCTGCCTCTAGCCAGGGGTGGCCGAGAAATCCGCTGGCCTCATTTGACGTCGACTATCTAGCGTCGCGATCGGGCCAGCCTCTCAGGCTCACCACCCATTGCGAGGTGTCTGCCGGAGCCTGCTGAGGCTGGCCTCTGCGCGTGATGCTATACGAACCTCGCTGCGGCCCTTGCAGCTATTTCTTGGTCGGTTCGGGCAGCAGAGCGGGCTTGTCCCACGCAAACTTCGGCCAGCGGGCGCGTGACTTCTCGCTGAGCTTGTGCATGAGCGCTATCGCGCCCGGGTCATCGTCGCCAGGACGCCCAATCAGCGAGCCGTCGGCGAGCATCTTCATGATGATCTCGCGACCGATGTCGGTGCGGACGATGGTGAGGGTCCAGTCGGGGTACTTGCCGATGCCGCCGGTGGAGATGTCGGCATGCTCGGCGGCGAAGTCGGGGCAGTGGTTGCAGCCCTCGCGGGTCCAGGCGTGGCATTCCTTGAGATTGATCTCGTAGTAGCCGCCGTCATCGGTCCAGATCTGGAAGACGCCCTTGATGTTGGTCTTGCGGATCCGGTGGCGGTCGAGCCCGTACTTCTGCTCGAACAACTCCTCGAAGATCGCCTCGTCGAATGACTTCGAGCACAACAGCCCGATATTCAGCACAAAGCGGTTGCCGACCTTGCCGACCTTGCGAGATTTGGCAACCGGCACGATCGAGCTCTGGCAGCTCATGCCCACCAGAGCGATCTTCTGCGCGCCGGCCTCCATCGCTTCGTTGTAGGCGAGCGTGTTGGCGGAATAGGTGTAACGACTGCCAGCGCCCCGCAGCACGTCATCTCGGTTGAAGGCCACTCCGGGCGATGCGGTCCACTGGTTGCCTTCGCCCTCGCCGACGTAGGACGTCAGGGCAGCGTCGATGTAGCCGTGGTCGAGCGCCCAGATGAGGATCGCTGAGACCAGGCCGCCGTCCTGGCCGATCTCGTGGACGAAGTCGTCCGAGGCCCTCGTCAGGATGATGTCCTTGAAGACGCCTGAGGGTTCCTCGCCAGTGCGGTGGCGACCGAACATGAAGTCGTCGGCTTCGTCCTCCCATGTGCGGAAGCGGGGGCACGCACGGGTGCAGCTCGTGCAGCCCTTCTGTCCGTGGCCGCAGTCTTCGAGCCCCAGCTCCTCCTCGAGATGGAATGGCACGAAGCCGCCTTGGACGTGTTCGTAGCCGATGACGTCGTGCGGGCAGGAGATCACGCAGCCCGCACAGCCGGTGCACAGCCCCGAAGTGATGACCTCGTCGTAGAGCTCTTTCCACTGGAAGGTCCAGCGCTGCGGCGCGCCGTTGGAAGCGGGGGGAGCTCCGGTCGTCGCCTCGGTCGTTGCCCCAGTCATTGCCATGGCCAAAGACTATGGCAGGTACCTCGCACGCGGACTGCGTCGACCCCGCACAGCGATGTGTTTCGCCCCGTCGTCGGGAACGCTGAATCCGCTGCTGCGGGCTCTAGGGTGGCCCGCCGTGACTGAGGCCGAACTGCTGGACCTGCTGTCCGAGGGACGGGTGGCGACCCTCGCGACGATCCGCGCCGACGGCCGCGTGGATCTCGTGCCCTGCACGTATGCGTTCGAAGACGACGTCGTGGTGACCGCTGTCGACCACAAACCCAAGACGACCATGGACCTCAAGCGGCTCGACAATGTTCGACGCTTCCCAGAGGTCACGATGCTCATTGAGCATTACGACGACTCGGACTGGGAGCGCCTGTGGTGGGTGCGCTTGCGAGGGCGCGCCGCGGTGCACACCGAGGGTGCCCAGCACCGCCATGCGATCGAGCTGCTGTGCAAGCGCTACCCGCAGTACGCCGCCGAGCCGCCGGTCGGCGCCGCCATCGTCATCCAGCGCACCGAGCTGACCGGGTGGTCCGCCACCGGCTGAGCGTCCTCGGCCGGCATGGTGCCGGCGCAGCGCCCTCGGCAGGATTCGAACCTGCGCACATGGCTCCGGAGGCCACTGCTCTATCCCCTGAGCTACGAGGGCTGAAGGCCCGGCTGACATCGATGACCGGACTGGATGACCGGTCAAGCTACCGACCGCCATCGCGTGCCGCTCTGGCGGCGACGGCAAAATGACTCCGGCATCGCAGCGGTGCAGGGGTAGCGTCGATTCGGTGATGGGAGCCCTGCTGGCCGGTGCGATCGCGGGTGCGCTTGCGCGCCTCGGCGTCGACGCCGACCCGTCGCGTATCGGCCTCGAACGCCCGGCTCGCGCCGATCATGGCGACTGGTCGACGAACGCGGCATTGGTGAACGCGAAGGGCGCCGGGCTGTCGCCTCGCGAGCTGGCGCAGCGGCTCGCTGCGGAGCTCGACGCTGCCGGCTTGCCCCATCTCGAGCGGACCGAGGTCGCCGGGCCCGGATTCGTGAATATGTACCTGGCGCCGACCTGGCTGCACGAGGTGCTCGCCACCGTGTTGAGCCAGGGTGCGCACCGGTACGCGTGCCACGACATCGGCGACGGCCAAACCGTCAACCTCGAGTTCGTGTCGGCCAACCCGACCGGCCCATTGCATGCTGGCGGCGGCCGATGGGGCGCATACGGCGACAGCCTGGCCCGCCTGTTCCGCCGCTGCGGCTACCGCACGTTCACCGAGTATTACGTCAACGACCGAGGCACCCAGATGGAGCTGTTCGGACGTTCGCTGGCAGCTCGGCTGGCCGGCGACTCGGTACCCGACGACGGCTACCACGGCCAGTACGTCATCGACTGGGCAGCCGAGCTGGCAACTGAGCTCGGGGCCGACACGACGGCGGGAGACCCGAGCTCGCTGGCAGCGCTCGAAGCCCACGGCGGCACCGCGTATGCGGCGTCTTGGGGTCGCGACCGGGCGCTGCGCGATGTCCGCGAGTCGCTGGAAGCGATGAATGTCGGCTTCGACCACTGGCAGAGCGAAGCCGATCTCGTGGAGTCCGGCGCCATGGAACGTGCCGTCGAGCGCTTGCGCGGCGAGGGCGGCTGGACCTACGAGCACGACGGTGCCGAATGGCTGCGCACCACTGAGTTCGGTGATGACAAGGATCGGGTGCTCTACCGGAGCGACGGTGAGCCCACCTACTTCGTTCCCGACATCGCGTATCACCATGCGAAGTTCAGCCGTGGTGGCAGCGACATCGAACGAGTCATTGACGTACTCGGTGCCGACCACCACGGTTACGTGGCCCGGATGGCCGCCGCGATGCGGATGCTGAGGCACCCCGCTGAGTCCTACGAGGCCATCGTCGGCCAGAACGTGACCCTCGTGCGCGATGGCCAGGTCATCGAGTTGTCCAAGCGCACCGGGACGATGGTCGAGGTGCGCGAGCTCATCGATGCCGTCGGGCCGGACGTGGCGCGCTTCGCCTTCCTGCTGCAATCGATCGACACACGTCAGACCATCGACATCGATCTGCTGTCAGCGCAGGCTTCAGAGAACCCCGTCTTCTACGTGCAGTACGCGCACGCTCGCATTGCTTCGGTGGCCCGACGAGCCGAAGCCGACGGGGTCGCGCCGGTGCCGCCCGAAGGAACCGATCTCTCCCCGCTCGTCAGCGAACGCGAACTGGCGCTGCTGCGAGCCCTCGAAGTGCTGCCCTCGGTGGTCGAGCTGGCGCTGCGCGAGCGAGCGCCGCACAAGGTGACGACATGGGTGCGCGACCTGGCCGCCGCCTTTCACGGCTTCTACCACGACTGCCCGATCCTGCGAAGCGACGTGCCCGAAGAGGTGCGAGACGCACGGCTGTGCCTGACCGAGGGCACCCGCATCGGTCTGTCGATCGGCCTGGACCTGCTCGGCGTGGACGCGCCCGAGGCAATGTGAGCAGGCATCGACGGTCTGGCCATGACTCCTGAACCCCGCAGCTCTGGAGCCGCTGACTCCAACCAGCCCATAGACGATCCCAGCGACCCGATCCCGTTCCGGCTGCTGCCCGACAGCGCTGAGGTTTCCGATCACGGCCATCTGCGAATCGGCGGCTGCGACCTGGTCGATCTGGCTGCAGAATTCGGCACGCCCCTGTTCGTGTACGACGAGGCGCACCTGCGCGCCCGCTGCCGTGAGGCCGTCGGGGCCTTCGATGGGGGCGCCGCCTACGCCGCCAAGGCCTTCCTGTGCGCCGCCATGGCCCGTCTGGCGCTCTCGGAGGGCATGGACATCGATGTAGCGAGCGGTGGCGAGCTGGCGACGGTGCTGCGGGCGTTCGAAGACGACGCGTCCGCAAACGTGGCGAGACGAATCGTGCTTCACGGCAACAACAAGTCCATGGCGGAGCTCGCGATTGCTCGAACTGCCGGAGTGGGGCGCATCGTGGTCGATTCCTTCGGCGAACTGGACCGTCTCGACGAGTTGCACCGTGCTGACGGCATCGTGCCGAGGGTGCTGCTGCGGGTCACGCCGGGCGTGCGCGCGGAGACGCACGAGTACATCTCGACAGGTCAGGCCGACTCCAAGTTCGGCTTCGGCATCGGCCAAGGCGTCGCGGCAGCCGCCGCTGAGCGAGCCGCGGCGATGTCGTCGGTCGAGCTGGTGGGCATCCACTGTCACATCGGCAGTCAGGTATTCCGCGTGGAGAGCCTGGCCAAGGCGCTGGACGTCGTTGCCGAATTTGCGGCTCCGCTGTTCGGCAGCTCGTCGAACGCGGCCGGCCGTCTGGAGGAGTTGTCGATCGGCGGCGGCCTCGGCGTGGCGTATGTGGAATCCGAACAGGCGCCCACAATCGCCGAATGGGGAGCTGCGCTGTCAAGCAGGTGGGCTGGGCTCAGCCGACGACATGGCCTCGACGCGCGGCTCGTCGCCGAGCCGGGGCGGGCCATTGCTGCCGCAGCCGCAGTGACGCTCTACACGGTCGGAGCCGTCAAGGAAGTGCCGGGGGTCCGCACCTACGCGGCTGTGGACGGCGGCTATGGCGACAACCCTCGTCCGATGCTCTATGGCAGCGACTACACGGCGTTCATGCCTGGCCGGGTCACCGAGCCCCGACCTGAGCGCGTGCGGCTCGTGGGCAAGCACTGTGAGTCGGGTGACGTGATCGTGCGTTCTGCCCCCATGCCGACGGGTTTGGCAGCGGGCGACATGGTTGCGACGCCGGTGACGGGGGCTTACGGCTACTCGATGGGGGCGCCCTACAACCGTATTGGCCGCCCGGCTGTCGTGTTCGCCGCCGATGGCGAAGCTCGCCTCGTGATCCGCCGCGAGACTGTCGACGACATGCTCGCACTCGACGTTCTCTAGGCGCCGACCCGGCGGGTGTGATGCTGCTGCGGAGTACGGTCTCGTATATCCGGCCATGTGGGCCATTCATTCGTCAGGCCCGTTAAGGACCACGCCATCGTTCCCGCTGTCTTCGCATTCTTCGGCGCACTGATCGGTCTTGCCGCTGGTCCTGCCGGTATTCCGGTTGGCGCCGCAATCGGCTACTTGATCGGCCGCGATATCAGGTCTCGTGAGATGCGTTCTCGTCTGGACGCGCTTGAGCGGACTGTCGACAACTTGCGTCGCTCGGCAGTACCCCGAAAGGAAGATGACGAGCCCGCAACGGCTGCGAGACCCGTACCACCGTCTCCAGCGAGGCAACAGGCCCCGGCCGCGCCTCATCGAATCCCCGACCGTCCACCCGAAGCCGAGAGCGAGACCGAGCCAGACGCTGCGCCGGCATCTGAGCGCGAGCCAGAGCCCGAACCTGAGCCAGACGCTGCGCTGGCATCTGAGCGCGAGCCAGTGCCAGAGCCCGAGCCAGCACCGCAGAGCGCACCCGAATCGGACGTTGATCTTGTTTCGGAACCAGTTCCCGAATTGCCCGAGACGGATCCGGCACCAGCCGAACCGATGCGTGCACCCCGCCCGGCACCGGCACCGCGTCCGACGCCCGCATCGCGCCCCGCACCCGCGCCGGCGTCTGCGACCAGCCCTGTTCGGAGGCCAGCGCCCACGCCTCGACCGGCGGTGCCTGCGGCCCGACGCCCGCCGCTGCCTCGTCGACCGGCGAAACCGCCCGGGCCCACCTTGGCGGCGACTGCCGTTGCCCGTGCGCGCACGTGGCTGCTGACCGGCAACTCGCCCGTGAAGATCGGGATCATCGTCTCGCTCATCGGGCTGGGCTTCCTCCTGCGGGCCGCAGCGGTCCGCGGCTGGGTGGACTTCACGATCGAGATGCGACTCGCAGCTGCGACGGCGTTCGGGCTCGCCTTGCTGGGGGTCGGCTGGCATCAACGCACGAGACGTCCGATCTACGGCCTCAGCATGCAGGGCGGCGGGATCGCCGTGCTGTACTTGGTGACCCTCGCCTCCTACGCCGCGTACGAACTGCTGGCGCCGCTGGCGGCCCTCGTTGCGGTCGTGGCGATCACGGTTGCGGCCGGTGCGCTGGCCATGATCCAGAGCTCGCTGACGCTGGCGATGCTGGGGCTCATCGGCGGTTTCTCTGCGCCGCTGCTGGCGTTTGCGTGGCCCCAAGACCACTTCGCGGTGTTCGGCTTCTATGCGGTGCTAGGCGTCGCTGTGGTCGCCGTGAGCAGGCTGAAGTCCTGGCCAACCCTGGTGCTGTCGGGTTATGGCTTCACGTTCGTAGTGGCCGGGTTGTGGCTCTTTGCTCGCGAGGACCACAGCGACTGGGTGCAGCTGCAGCCATTCGTGGCCTTCTTCGTGCTGCTGTACACGCTTGTGCCGTTGGCGTGGCCTCCGGTGCCGTCGTCTCGCGACGAGCCTGTCGGTTTCACCGATGCCTGGATCAATCCGTTGGTGTTCTGCACTCCGTTCGCAGGCTTGGCGATGCAGGCGCTGCTTGTCGGCCACTTGCGCTACGGCGTCGCCCTCGCCAGCGCGGTGCTTGCCGTTGTGCACGCCGGCTACCACCAGCTGTCCCGCCGCCTGGGGAGTACCTCCAAGCAATTCGAAGTTGCCTATGCGGCCCTCGCCGTGGTGTTCAGCGCGACAGCGGTGCCGCTGTTTCTGGGCGCATCGGCCACTTCGGCCATCTGGGCGGTGCAGGGAGCGGTGCTCGTGTGGGCCGGTTCACGCTGGGGCTCGCGGTTGGCGCTGCTGGGCGGTGCCGTCCTGCAGGCCATCGCAGCTGTCGCGTACGGGGTGCGTATCACTACCGATTCCGTGGATTGGGACTCTCCCGCAGTCTTCGGTTTCTGGGCTGAGGCCGCGCCAGTCCTCAACGTGTATGCGCTGGGCGCCATCATGCTGGCTGCCTGCGGGCTTGCCAGCGCGGAATCGCTGCGCCGCTCTTCGCACTTCGATCCGTGGCGCCAATCGGTGCAGATCGCGGCGTTGGTGTGGGGTGCCGGCTGGTTCCTGTTCGCCGAGACCGCCGCCGTGTGGCTGCGATGGGGGCTGCTGCCCGCCGTCGGTCTGTGGGCCGTGCAGGGTGCCGCGCTGATGTGGATTGCGTCGAAGCGCCATTCGATGCCGGTCGCCGTTGCCGGTGTCGCCATGCAGGTCGTCGCTGCTGTCGCTGCGGCGCTCAAGATGATCGACGACGCTGAGAGCTTGTCGCCGGGCTCTTTCGAGTTCTGGGCGGACTCGCTGCCAGTCGTCAACCAATACTTCGCCATCACCGCTCTTCTGGCGGTGTGCGGGTTCGCCAGCGCCGCGTCAGTCTCGCGGTTCGTTGGCGCTCGTGATGATGGCTGGCACGCAGTCATGTATTCGGCGTTGGTGCTTGGCGGGGGCTGGTTCCTGTTCGCCGAATCAGCGGAGATGTGGCTGCGGGCAGGGCCGTTTGCCGTGTCGACGCTGTGGCCGGTCGAAGGAGCGGTGTTGGTGTGGCTCGCTGCGCGGCGTCGCATGGCCGTTGGCGCTGTGCTCGGCACGCTGCTGCAGTTCGCTGCCGCGGGGGTTTATGCCGCTCGGTCGGTTGGGGACTACTTGGCCACCGAAGGTGCGGATCGCTCGTCCACCCTGAGCTTGTGGGCAGACGAGACCACGGTGCTCAACCCGTACTTCGGCGTCGCCGTTCTGCTGGCCATCTGCGGAGTCGCCAGCGCGTTGATCGTCTACCGGTCATCCTCGGCGCTCGGCGAGCTCCGCGTCCCGTTGATGTGGCTGTCGCTGTTGTGGGGCGTCGGCTGGTGGCTGTACGCCGCTGCGGCGCAGATCTGGGTCGTGACCGATGACTACCGGCTGTGGGGGTTGTCGCTGCTGGTGGTCGGCACGTTGTCAGCGTTGGTGGCTGCTGGTCGGGCGCTGAGGTGGAACGAGTTGGAGTGGGCCGGCGTGCTGATGCTGCCCACGCTCGGCGTGGCCTTGGTGGTCGCCCTGGCCAGCAAGGACTACCCGTCTGCTGATTGGGGCTGGACAGCTTGGCCGTTCATGTTCGTGGCCTACGCGGCGTTCTTGCGTACCGGTGGCGCCCGGCTGAAGGCAACCGGGCTCTACGGCGGGCTCTACTGCGTGGCGAGCGTGTTCCTAGCCGCCGAGGTGCACGGCCAGTTGGCGCATGTCGCGGATGGAGAATGGCCGCTCTACGGCGCTGCGGCGGCGGTGCTGCTGTGGCTGGAGGTTTCCCTGCGTGTCCGTCCGGTTGCGTCATGGTTCGTGGGCGACGGATGGCGTTGCTGCCTGCTGTATGGCATCACCCCGGTTGTTTGGGCGGCAGCCGCGGGTGTCGGCATTGCTGTGGTGAGCCACCACGGAGACGTCGACCCGCTGCTGTTTCTGCCGATCTTGAATCCGATCGACATCTTCGCCGCAGCCTCGGTCATCTTGCTGTTGAGGTGGAAGCGGGAGATGGTCGCGGAGCTGTCCGCGGATTCGGACAGCCTGACCCCAGCCATCGGGAGCCTGCTGCGCTTGGCAGCGACACCGTGGCTTCCTGTGCTCAGCGCGGCGAGCGTCGTAGCTCTCACGATGAGCGCGGCTCGGACAGTCCACCACTGGGCGGGTGTGCCGTTCGAGCTGAGATCACTCGTGTACTCCACTGAGTTGCAGGTTGCGGTGTCGATCCTGTGGGCCGCGACAGCGTTGGCGGCGATGGTCGTCGGTGTGCGAGCGTCCGACCGGCGCATCTGGATCGTTGGCGCGTCATGGATGGGCGTCGTAGTGGTCAAGCTGTTCTTGGTCGACCTAGCGAACCTCGCCGCGCTGCCGAAAGCCGGTTCGTTCATCGGCGTCGGGGTCCTGCTGCTGATCGTCGGCTATCTGGCCCCGGTTCCGCCATCGCAGGCCAAGGCCGACCGATCAGAAGACGATCCGGGAACACACAGCCGATCCTCGAGCGGGACTGTTGAGTGACCGTGTGGGCCAACAAGCGACTCGACATGCTCAGGCTTCGCTGGCGAGCGGTAGTTCATCCACCGCACGTCAGGGGTGGTTCAGCAGCGTTCTGACGATCTCGCTGACGTGCCAGCTGATGTCGACGTCAATGGTGCCGACGCGACGAACCAAGCGATTGGCATTGACGGACCGCAGCAGTTCGCATTGCACATAGCTCGTCTCGTGCAGGCCCGTGCGTGCGTTCGCGGGGATCTCGACGTGGAGGTCCAGCCCCCGACGGGTTGTTGTGAGCGGCGCCACGATCGCGATCGGGAAGTCGGAACCGAAAATGTCTGGCGGACCCAACACGAGCGCGGGCCGCATCGAGGCTGGTTCGTTCGGATACGGCTCGCCGAAGTCGGCAAGCCAGATCTCGTCAATCGACGCCATCGCTCACATGGGTCGATTCGGCCTCTGCCAGGTAGCCGGCCCACGCTTCTGGGTCGTCGCGCAATTCGGCATACTGCGCTTGCGCTCGCAGCCCGAATCTCAGTCGACGCAGGGCGTCGGCGGCGTGCCGGACAGTATCGGTGAGGCTGTCACCACTCGAGCGGCTCATCTCGACCAGTCGGGCATGTGTGTCCCGATCGACGCGAATGGTGGTGGTGTCCATAGGTCAAGGCTACCGTGCTTGTCCGCGAAATTATCTACAAATTATCTACATCAATCGGACAGGCGCTGCATCACTTCGCATCGAAATCTGCTGGCTGCGGGCGGCCGAGGTCAACGATCAAGCGGTTCAGGTCCGCGCGGGCCTCGGGGGAGTCGGCTGAAATCCGTGCGGGAGCGCAGGTGCGCTGGCGGTACCGTTTCGGCCGTGCCCGACGCTGCTGCTGAGCCCGCGCCCGCCTCTGCCGCTCATGCGGGCGAGCCGCGCCCACTGCGCGTCGGCATCCTGGGCTGTGGAAACGTCGGTGCCGCGCTCGTAGCGATCCTGCGGCGCGACGCAGCGCATCTGGCAAACCGAACCGGGTTGGACTTCGAAGTCAGCCGGGTCGCAGTCCGCAATCTCAGTGCTGAGCGAACGGTGGAACTGGCGTCGGGCGTACTGACCCGCGACAGCGAGTCGCTGGTGGTGGCCGACGATGTGGATGTCGTGGTCGAAGCGATGGGCGGCATCGAGCCAGCCCGTCACCTCGTCGCCGCAGCGCTCGGGGCGGGCAAGCCCGTCGTCACGGCCAACAAGGAGCTCATCGCCAACGTCGGCGAGGAGCTGTTCGCCTCGGCTGCCGCCAACGGCGTGGACTTGGCGTTCGAAGCGGCAGTCGCGGGTGGGATCCCCCTCATCGGCGTGCTGCGCAACTCCCTCATCGGCGAACGCATCACGCGCGTGATGGGGATCGTGAACGGAACCACGAATTACATCCTCACCCGCATGACCGAGGACGGGGCCGACTACGCCGACGTTCTCGGCGAGGCGCAGCGCCTGGGCTACGCCGAGGCCGATCCGACCGCCGATGTCGAAGGGTTCGATGCGGGCGCTAAGGCGGCGATCTTGGCGATGACCGCCTTCGGGGCCAAGGTGGTGGCCGGCGACGTCCACCAAGAGGGCATCAGCAGTATCGGCACGGGCGACATCGCGGCGGCTGCCCGGATGGACCACGTGATCAAGCTGCTGGCGGTGGCTGAACGCCAGAACGGCGAGATTGCCGTACGGGTGCACCCGGCGATGGTGCCGAACGACCACCCGCTGGCCTCAGTGCGCGACGCCTTCAATGCGGTGTTCCTCGAGGGAGAGGCTGTTGACGACCTGATGATGTACGGGCGCGGCGCAGGCGGATTCCCGACCGCCAGCGCGATGCTGGGCGATCTCATCACGGTGTCGCAGAATCTGCGCCGGGGAGTTTGCGACGGCTTCGGCCCGCTGAGCGCGGCGCGCCTGCGGCCCATCGACGAGACGTACACGGCGTACCACCTGCAGTTCGACGTCACCGACAAGCCGGGAGTGCTGGCCGCGGTGGCCGGCGTCTTCGGCGAGCACGGGGTGTCGATCCGCTCGGTCGAGCAGACCACCCGGGCCGGGGCGGCCGACGACATCGCTCACCTGGAATTCATCACGCACCGAGCTCGCGAGGCCGATGTGGCGTCCACGCTGCGCGATGTGCGGGAGCTCGACGCCGTGCGGCGCATCGGCAACGCGATCCGTGTGATCGGCGAGTAGCGGCCGGGATTGGCCGAGGGCGCCGTGCGCTACGTGAGCACCCGGGGCGACGCCCCGATCCTGGACTTCGGTGACGTGCTGCTCGAAGGCTTGGCCGCGGACGGCGGTCTGTATGTGCCGGACGGGCTGCCGACGATCAGCGCGAGCGATCTGAGGGACTTTGCCGAGCTTGAGTATCACGAAGTGGCGACACGGGTGTTGGCCCCGTTCGTGGCACCGTCGCTGAGTCCCGACGAACTGGCGCTGATGGCGCAGGACGCTTACTCCACGTTCACCCACACCGACGTCGTTCCCCTCAGCGGGCTGGATGCCGGCGAGCACCTGGTGGAGCTGTTTTGGGGACCGACGCTGTCGTTCAAGGACGTGGCCCTGCAGCTGCTTGGAAGGCTGTTCGAGCACGAGTTGGCCAGGCGCGGCAGCTTCATGACGGTCGTGGGAGCCACCTCGGGAGACACCGGATCTGCCGCCATTGAGGCGTGTCGTGACCGAGCGGGCATCGATCTGGTGATGCTGCACCCGGCTGGCAGGGTCACCGAGATCCAGCGTCGCCAGATGACCACAGTGGACAGCTCGAACATCCACAACGTCGCCATCGACGGAACCTTCGACGACTGCCAGGACTTGGTGAAGGCGCTGTTCGCCGATCGGCCGTTTCGTGAGCGGATGCGACTGGGCGCAGTGAACAGCATCAACTGGGCCCGGGTGGCAGCCCAGACCGTCTACTACGTCACGACCGCAGTCAGGCTGGGCGCTGCCGATCGGGCCGTGTCGTTCTGCGTCCCCACCGGCAACTTCGGCAATGTGCTCGCCGGCGACGTCGCTCGCCGCATGGGTGTGCCGATCGAGCGGCTGGTGGTCGCCACCAACCACAACGACATTCTGACCCGCACCCACCGCAGCGGCGAGATGTCCATCAGCGAGGTACGACCTTCAACCAGCCCCGCCATGGACATCCAGGTGTCGAGCAATTTCGAGCGCCTGCTCTTCGAATTGGGCGGTCGTCGGGGTGCCGCGCTCGCCGCCGACATGGCCCAATTCCGGACCGAGAAGTCCCTGACACTGGCTCCCGATGTGCAGGCCGGCCTGCGCGCTTGCTTCGATGCCGGCGCTGCCAGCGAGGCCGAGGTAGCTGCCACCATCGCCGCAGTGAACGAATCCGACGACAGGCTCATCGACCCTCATACTGCGGTCGCCCTCACGGTTGCTCGCAGCGTTGCCCCCACCGGCGGCCGGAGCACTCCCATGGCCGTGATGTCAACCGCCCATCCCGCGAAGTTCGGCGACGCCGTGCTCGAAGCCACCGGCCGCCAACCCGAGCTGCCGCCAGCGCTCGCAGCACTCGCAGACCGCCCTGAACACCTCACCGCGCTGCCCAACGATCTCGCCACCCTCCGCGACCTCGTCGACACCCGCTGCACCCGTTGAACCGTCCGGCGTTGCCTGGTCGCTGTTTCGCGGATCGCTCATCGCAGAGCCGGTAGCGGTCCGGGATGGGCGGCGGTAGCGTCGGCGCTGATCGACGGTTCCCCAGTGCAAGGCTCGCTCGGGCGTCACGGGACCGGATCGCTGGGTCGGGCGCCGAGGCCCGTCACAGGAACCGCACACTCGCATCGCGTCCCGGGCGGCGTCGCGAGGCCACGCCGGAGCTTCAGAGGTAGCCATGTCGGACATGCCGGATCGTGCATTGCTCGAATCCAAGGAACGAGATGAGCTGCTGGCGATCGCCACGGCGCTGGGCGTCGAGGTCGCACCCCGGGCGCGCAAGAACACCATCATCAGCGCCATCTTGGCCCCCGAAGGCGCCGCCGGTGCCGGCGGGGAAGATGGTCAAGGCTCCGCTGCCGCCGAGACGGCGTCACAGACCCCTTCGGAAACCCCAGCGGTCACCAAGCGCACCCGCACGCCGTCGCCACCGGCCGACTCCGGACCCGCAGCCGGAGCGGATGCCACAGCCGAGTCGCCGGACACGACAGGCGACCGGGGGGCTGCAGCCGAAGACGGGTCCGCAGCGCGAGAGCAACAGGGCGCTTCCCGCTCGGGAGCTTCCGAGTCGGATGTGCCGGTGGCCGAGGAAGGCAACCGCCGCAGCCGTCGGCGCGGACGAGGACGCGACGACGCGCAGATCGTCGGCGAGACAGTCCATTGCGACGGCCTGCTCGATCTGCGAGATGAGGGCTACGGATTCCTCCGCACGAATGGCCCCTTGCCGTCGGCAGACGACGTCTATGTCGCAGCCCGTCAGGTGCGCCAGTACGACCTGCGCCGGGGCGATCGGATCACCGGCGTCAGCCGTCCAGCAGCCCGCAGCGAACGGAACCCTGCACTGCTGCGCCTCGACACGCTCAATGGCGAGCAGCCGCCTGATCAGCCGGATCGTCCGCTCTTCGACGAACTCACGCCCGTGCTGCCAACCGACGCCCTGCCGCTGGCCAGTGAGCCGGGCGCGGGGAATCTCGCCGCCGTCGACGATCTCGCTCCGATCGGATTGGGCTCCCGCGGCCTGCTCACCGCGAGCGGGACGCATTCGGCGTCGCCGCTGCTCTTGTCCATGGCCGCTGCTGTCGGCGAACAGCACCCGGACATACACCTGATCGTTCTGCTCATCTCCGAGCGGCCCGAGGACGTCACCGAAATGACTCGTCGACTCGAGACCTCGGGCGAGGTACTGGCCTCGACATTCGATCGTCCGCCTGAGGAACACCTCGCCGTGGCCGAGCTCACGCTGGAACGCACCAAGCGCATGGCGGAGGCCGGAGACGATGTCGTCATCCTCTTCGACGGCTTGACACGGCTCGCGCGGGCGTATGCCGCTGGCGGGAACGGGCGGCACCAGCCGACCGACGCCGTGGGTGCGGCCATCAGCTCGACGCTGAGATTCTTCGGCGGTGCCCGCAACCTTGAAGACGCAGGTTCCATCACAATGGTGGCAACGGCACGCACGTCGACGGGCTACCAAGTCGATGACCTCGTAGCAGGCCGCCTGCGCGAGGCAGCGAATCTCGAGATTGCGCTCGGCGCGGGACTGCCCGGCGTCGCCGAGCTGGAGGCCGGCGAAGTCTCCTTGGACAGCGACCGCAGCTTCAGCTTGGGCGAGCACCGCTGATCGTGGCTCGATGCGGGTGCGCCTGTCGCGGCTCGCTCTTAGGCTGATTGCCCCCAGAGCCGTCGAACAAGTGCCTTTGAACCAGGGAACACGATGAAGAGCGACATCCATCCGAACTACCGGCCAGTGGTCTTCCGGGACGCCAGCGCCGACTTTGCTTTCCTCACGCAGTCCACGGTCGAGACGAACGACACGATCGAGTGGACCGATGGCAACACGTATCCGCTGGCCAACGTCGAGCTGTCCAGCGCCAGCCACCCCTTCTTCACCGGCCAGATGAAGATCGTCGATACGGCGGGCCGCGTGGAGCGCTTCGAGCGCCGTTACGGCCAGCGGAAGCGGCGGGGCTGAACGGGCCATCAGTGCGGCGCGGCCGACGGGTGCTGCGAGCATCATCGATGAGCCAGCCCCACCGTCCCAATTCGCTGCACGCCTGAGGGCACCCGCTATGGCGCTCGACGCTGATCGCATCCGGGCGCTTCACGCGGCAAAGCTGCGGGCCCTGACCCGCGATGCTCTTGGGTTCGAACTGGGCGAGGTCTCGGGAACCGATGACGGCGCTCTGGCCGTCGTCACAGGCACCGAAACCACCGTCGTGTGCCTCGCGCAAGAACGCGCTGAGCGAGCCCTTGGCGGCGCGCTGGCGCTGGCGGTGCGCACTGGATGCGACGGCGTGCATGTCTTCGCCACCCACCACAGCGGCGTGCTCGCCCGGCGGGCAGCGTGCTTCGAGAGGGCACCGATCGTGTGGCAGATCGAAGGGGCCCATGCCACCGTTGCCGAGGCGGCGGCGCGGCCCACCGAGCCTCCACCGCCGCGTGTGCCCGAGCTGGTAGCGCTGCTCGGTGCTGCCGGCGTCGAGGTCGCCGTCGAGCACGGCGTGATCACGGGTGAGGTCGAAGGTCTCGAAGTGGCCCGCATCGTTGCCGCGGCTCCCAGCGGCGCCACGGCAGCCGGCAACGACGACGACGATTCTGGCGATCCAGGCGAGGCCTCGACGGAGTGGCAGATCGAGGTAGGTGTCGGTGCCCACGATCGAGAGGCATTTTCGCTGCTGCACGCAGATGAGCCGACGCCCGAAGCCATACGTCGAGTTGCCGAGGTGGTGCGGGCGCACCGCTCGCCCGGCGCGTCGCCGCACCCGCTCAATCGCTTGTCGGCAGCCCGCTGGCTTCGCGCGCTCTTGATACGGCGTCCGGACCTCGTCGGCGCAGGCCGCCTGCGAGCGTCGTCGTCGCCGCTGCCTCGCGGAGGTCCGAAGGAACCGGCGCCTGCTGTGGCCTACGGCCTGACGCCCGACGGTCGCCGCCTGGTGGTGGTGGCGTGCGTCGGCATCGATCTCGATGTGGTGCCCTTCGCGGCCGATGCCCGGTTATTCCTCGATCCTGACGCCGAACTGGTGGTGGCGCTGCCTCGACGCGACGCTCACGACGTCATCGAGAAGATGTCGGCCAGGCTTCGCAGGCCTGCGCAGATCGTCGAGGTTGACGATCGGTGGAGCGCCATCACCGCCTCGAGCTCCTGATCCGCCCACTAGCCCCGCAGTTAGCCTGAACGCGTGTCGGGCACCTTCGAAGCCTTCGAATCCGAGCGGCTCGACGCGCTCGAGGCCGAGCGAACCGAGCTCGAACGACAGCTGGGCGAAGGCGCTGCGGTGGGGGATCGCGCTCAATTCGCCGAACTCGGACGGAGGCTCGCTCGGATCGGCGAGATCATCGACGTGGCTCACCAGGCCCAAGAGGCACTTGCCGACGCCGAAGCAGCCAAGGATCTCCTCGACACCAGCGATGGCGACGACGCAGCCGAGATCTCCGAGATGTTGGAAGTCGCGACCGCGCGGGCGGCAGAGCTCGACGAGCAACTGAAGGTCTTGCTGCTTCCGCGGGATCCGAATGACGGGCGCGACGTCATCGTCGAGATCCAAGGGGCCGAGGGTGGTGAGGAAGCCAACATCTGGGCACGAGACCTGTTCGAGATGTATCGGGCGTACGCGTCGGCGCAATCCGGTTGGTCGTTGGAGCTGCTCGGCAGCCAGGACAGCGACATGGGCGGATTCACCAACGTGACGTTCGCTGTGCGCGGCCCGAACGTGTGGCGGCTCCTCAAGCACGAGGGAGGACCGCACCGGGTGCAGCGCGTGCCGGTGACCGAATCTCAGGGCCGCGTCCACACCTCTTCGGCGACGGTCAGCGTGTTGCCCGAAGCCGAAGAGGTCGACGTCGAGGTCGACCCGAACGATCTCGTGGTCGACACGTTCCGGTCATCGGGACCCGGTGGCCAGTCGGTCAACACCACCGATTCGGCCGTGCGGGTCACCCACAAGCCCACCGGGGTCGTGGTGTCGATGCAGGACGAGAAGAGCCAGCTCCAGAACCGGGCCAAGGCCATGCGCGTGCTGCGCTCGCGGCTCTTGCAGCTGCAGCAGGAGGCCCACGCCGCCGAAGTTGCGGCCCACAAGCGAGATCAGGTCCGTGGCGGCGGCCGTTCTGAGAAGATCCGCACCTACAACTTCAAGGAGAATCGGGTCACCGACCACCGGGTCGGCCTCACGATCTACAAGCTGGATCGCGTCCTCGCCGGCGAATTGGACGAGTTCATCGAGGCCCTCGCGAGCGCCGAGCGCACACAGCAGCTCGCTGCCGCCCTCGCCGGCGCCGGCGAGTGACGCGGCTGCCGGGCGAGGGGGACCGGATCCGGCCATGGCTGGCAAGGACGGGTTGACGCTGGGCGACCTGTACCGGGGGCTGCGCGAACAGTTTGCAGCCGGCGGCGTGACCGAACCCGAGGTGAGCGCGCGCCGCATAGCGGCAGAAGCCAGCGGTGCCAGCGCCGCCGAGGTCGCCTTGGCGCCGCAGACGCCGATGACAGCGCGCATGGTCGCCCACGCCGACGCCATGGCCGCCCGCCGGTTGGCGGGCGAGCCGTTGCAGTACGTGCTGGGCAGCTGGGGCTTTCGCAGGCTCGACCTCGCAGTCGATCAGCGGGCGCTCATCCCCCGCCCCGAGACCGAGGTGGTTGCCGGCATTGCCATCGACTGGCTCAACCGCACGGTGCGACGCCGACGCATCACCGAGGTGTGCGTGGCCGATCTCGGCACGGGCTGCGGAGCGATTGCGCTGTCGATTGCTCACGAAGTTCCCCAGGCCCGCGTGTTCGCCACCGATCGTTCGGCCGATGCGCTGGCACTCGCGGGAGCCAACCTGGCTGGCCTGGGGAGTGCTGCAAGCCGGGTCTCGCTGCATCAGGGAGATTGGTTCGACGCACTCGAGGGCGCGCCCGATCCCGGCCTCGGTGGAGGTGAAGTGGCGCCGCTACGCGAGCGACTCGATGCGATCGTGGCGAACCCGCCGTATGTGGCCGATGGCGATGTGCTCCCCGCCGAGATCGACCGCTGGGAGCCGAAAGCAGCCCTCTACGCGGGACCCGACGGGCTCAGTGCAGTGCGCACGATCGTGCGTGATGCCCGTGGCTGGCTGGCGCCGGGCGGTCTGCTGGTGCTGGAGATCGCTTCGGATCACGGCTCAGTGGTCAAGGACATGGCAGGCGCCCGCGGGTATGAGGGAGTGCGCATCGAACCGGATCTCGCCGGCCTCGATCGAGTGCTCGTTGCGGTTCGTCCGCACGACGAACCCGATGCCCACGTCATCGGCCGGGCGGCCGATCGCTTGCGAGACGGCGAGTTCGTGGTGGCGCCCACCGACACGCTCTGCGGGATCATGGCTCGCTACGCCGACACCAATGCGGTCGCCCGTGTCTGCGAAGCGAAGGAGCGTCCCCGCAGCGAACCCATGCCGATCCTGGTGTCGGGACTCACGCAGGCCGAGGAGCTGGTGGAGCTGAGCCCCGCAGCCCGAGCGCTCGCCGAGCGCTTTTGGCCCGGCGGGTTGACGCTCGTGGCCCGTCGGCGGGGCGGCCCCGATCCGCTGCATGGTCGCGAGACGCTCGGTGTGCGGGCGCCGGCGCTGGGCTGGCTGCGCTGGCTCATCGACGAAGTCGGACCGGTCACCGGCACCAGCGCCAACCGTCACGGCGCTGAAACTCCCGCCTGGGCCATGTCCGCAGCACAGAACCTGGCCATCGGGCCGGGACACGACGGTGTCATCGACGGCTTCGCGCCCGGCGGTGTCGCGTCGACGGTGGTCGATGTGACCGGAACGGAACCCGTGGTGCTGCGAGCGGGCGCCGTGCCCGCCGAGCTGATCGAATTCCCGGAAATTCCTGACAAATCTGGCACCTGAGCCGCAGCGGCGGCTGCCAGAATTGCGCCGTGTCTCACGGCAATTCGCCAAATCCGACCACGCCGTCCATAGCGCTCGCAGCCGACCACGCCGGCTGGGAACTGAAGGATCGCTTGGTGCAACATCTGCGCGGCAGCGGCTACGAGGTGGTGGACTTGGGCACCAATGGCCCGGAGTCGGTCGACTACCCCGATTTTGGCGAGGCCGTCGGCAAGGCGGTGGCGAACCGGACAGCAGACCTCGGTGTGGCTGTGTGCGGCAGCGGCATCGGCATCGCGATGGCCGCCGGCAAGGTGGCCGGAATCCGTGCGGCCACCGTTCACGACGAGACATCCGCCCGGCTCGCCCGTGAGCACAACGACGCCAACGTGATCTGTCTCGGCGCCCGCCTCGTGGATGCCGGAGCGGCAGTAGACGCACTCGATGCGTACCTTGCATCGGTGTTCGAAGGCGGGCGGCATCAGCGACGGGTGGACAAGATCGACGCACTCGGCCGGCGCTGAGACCGCCTGTGCATCCGAAGCTGAACTGAGGCACCCCGCACACGCCGGGCACCGCAAGGAGACACATCTTCATGACCCGCACGCACCCCACAGCAGCGAGCTGGGCACCGCTCGGCGATCCCGAGATCGATGTCGTGCTGGCAGCCGAGTTCGAGCGCCAGATGACCACGGTGCAGCTCATTGCGTCGGAGAACTTCGCGTCGCCGGCTGTGATGGCCGCGACCGGCAGCGTGCTCACCAACAAGTACAGCGAGGGCTACCCGCGCCGGCGCTACTACGGCGGCAACGCCAACGCAGACACCGCCGAGCAGCTCGCGATCGATCGGGTCAAGGCACTGTTCGGCGCCGAGCACGCGAACGTGCAGCCCCATTCGGGTTCACAGGCCAACGCTGCGGTGTACCTGGCGCTCCTCGACATCGGCGACACCGTGATGGGCATGAGCCTCGACCAAGGCGGGCACCTGACCCATGGTTCGCCTGTCAATGTCAGCGGGCGGCTCTACAACTTCGTGAGCTATGGCCTGACGCCCAGCGACGAGCGGATCGACTACGACGCTATGGCCGAGTTGGCCCGCGAGCATCGGCCCAAACTGATCGTGGCTGGCGCGACGGCATATCCCCGCCGCATCGACCCAGTGCCGTTCCGCGAAATCTGCGACGAGATCGGCGCGATCTTCATGTTTGATGCAGCGCACATCGCCGGGCTGATCGTCGGCGGCGTGCACGTGAATCCGGTGCCCTATGCCGACATCGTCACCTTCACGACGCACAAGACCATGCGCGGACCGCGTGGCGGCACGATCCTGTGCACCCAGGAATACGCCAAGCGCATCGACTCAGCGGTGTTCCCCGGCAGTCAGGGCGGCCCGCTCGATCATGCTGTTGCCGCCAAGGCGGTGGGATTCGCCGAGGCCGCGCGGCCCGAGTTCGCCGCGTACCAGGCCCGCATTGTCGAAAACGCGGCCGCTCTGGCAGACGCACTCGGCAATCACGGCTTCCGGCTGGTCTCGGGCGGCACCGACAATCACCTGCTGCTCATCGACCTGCGCACCTTCGACGCCGACTTGACCGGCAAGGTGGCCCAGGAAGCGCTCGATGCGGCCGGCGTCACACTCAACCGCAATTCCATCCCCGATGACCCTCGCTCGCCGTTCGTCACCAGCGGCTTGCGGATGGGCACCCCGTCGGTCACCACCCAGGGCATGGGACCAGACGAGATGGCGAAGATCGCCGAATTCACCGCGCGAGTGCTGCGTACCCCCGACGATGAGTCCGTCATCGCCCAGGTCCGCGCCGAAGTCGCTGATCTGTGCGCCGGTTTCCCGCCGTACGACCGCTGATGCGGTACGTGCGACCGGAGTCGTTCCGGTCTGCTGTAGCGGGCGCTCGGCCATGCTGTCGCGGCTGAGCCGGGCACGGGAGAGCCGCAGGTGTTGCGGTGCCGGTGTCAGTCTTGGGCTTGCTCGGCGGTCCAGCGGTCGGCCTGGGCGCGGGCTTGGCGGTCGTGGTCGATGGTTCGCAGCAGGGATTGCACCGACGAGCGCTTCCATTGTGTGTTGCCGGTAGGCGTGGCGATGCCGGCTTCGGTGAGCGCCGTGGCGATCTGGCCGTAGCTGTGGCCTGATGAGCGCAGCTGTGCGGCGAGTGCTTTGGTGGCGTCGTCGTGCTGGCTGCGCCTGCCGAGGCGAACGCCGCGGCTGCGGGCAACTGCGAGCGCATCGCAGGTGCGGGCGCTTGCCATAGCGGCCTCGAACTCGGCGAACACCGCGCGCACTCCGAGATACATCCGCCCTTCAGGGCCGGTCAGTTCGCCGGGGGCGTCGAGAGCGGCGAGGGTCCACCCTTCGGCTTCGGCGCGTTCGTGGAGTTGCAGCAGCTCGATTGCGGTACGCGCGAGTCGGTCTGATCGGGCGACGGCGAGCACGTCGGCTTCGCCGCACGCCAGCTGGGCGAGCGCATTGCTCAGCTTGGGCCTGCGCTGGGTGGGGATCGTGCCCGAGACGGCATCGTCGGTGATGCGGCTGACGACGTGCCAGCCGCGTGCTCGGGCCTCGCGTGCCACTGCCCGGTGCTGGGCGTCGGTGCCCAGACCTGACCGGGCCTGTGCCCCGGTGGAAACCCGGGCATAGGAAATGGCACGCAGCACGCTTGGGCCTTTCGTCTGAAACCGCTGGTCAGGAACGATCTCTGAGTGTACTGGAATCCTTCATATCATACACAGTCCTACGCTGCGCCGCAACACACGCCCCACCCGGCCTCGCGCCGACGCGCCTCAGTCCGTCCCGCAGGCCTAGAACCTGCATATCTGCTGGGTTTCCGCCTGGACGTGCTGGCGTCGCTACACGCACTCCCGTGGGCGGCTCTTCGGTACCTATTGCTGTCCGGTCCGGTGTATCGGAAATGAAGGATTCGCGACCACACCGGCCGTATGGGCGGCATCACT
This sequence comes from Acidimicrobiales bacterium, assembly GCA_965231925.1. Taxonomy (GTDB): domain Bacteria; phylum Actinomycetota; class Acidimicrobiia; order Acidimicrobiales; family Poriferisodalaceae; genus Poriferisodalis. The sequence goes on along the minus strand of OZ246894.1, from coordinate 3,665,374 downwards.
TGCATGGGTCCCCCTTGCGCTCGGCGTGGCCGCGGATCGCACACAACCGCCGACACCGCCCAGAGGGACCCACCCAATGACCGAAACGTTCCTTTCGGTTGGCGCGGCTGGTTCGTCAAACAAACCGACTCCCGTCCGGAAGGGGCCACCATGCCCAGGAAGCTCGCAGCGGCGTTGTTGTCGCTAATCACGTTCGCGGCCGTTCTGGCCGTCGTGCCGCTCGCCAGCCCCGCCGGGGCGCATCCGCTGTACGGGACCGTCAAGCGCTGCGCCTATGACCCGTTCGCCGGCCAGCAGTGCTGGTACGAGACGGTGCGCCAGTGGCACTACCACCCGCCCGCGACCGACGCCGAGGAAGAGGCCAAGCGCAAGGCCGAGCAAGAGGCGGCCGAAAAGGCTGCCAAGAAAGAGGCCAGGCGCAAGGCCGCAGAAGATGAGGCCAGGCGCAAGGCAGCCGAGCGCAAGGCAGCCGAGGAAGAGGCCAGGCGCAAGGCAGCTGAGGAAGAGCGCAAGCGCCTGGCAGCCGAGGAAGAGCGCAAGCGCCTGGCAGCTGAGGAAGAGCGCAAGCGCCAGGCAGCCGAGCGCCTGGCAGCCGAGGAAGAGCGCAAGCGCCTGGCAGCTGAGGAAGAGCGCAAGCGCCAGGCAGCCGAGCGCCTGGCAGCCGAGGAAGAGCGCAAGCGCCTGGCAGCTGAGGAAGAGCGCAAGCGCCAGGCAGCCGAGGAAGAGCGGAAGCGCCTGGAAGAGGAAGAGAAAAAAGACGCCGAGAGCACGGATCCTTGCGCGGCTTGGATCGAAGCAACGCGCACCGCGCTCCACAACTCACGCCCGTTGGCTCCTGCGCCGGAGCAGTGCCGAAGCGGAGACGATCCGGTAGCGCTTCTGTGGAAGGTGGTGAAGCCAGTCGTCGACAAGATCGCGGTCTCCAACGGCGAAGCGGCTCTAGCGGAAGCGGAAATCCGTCAATTGGCTGCCACCGAAACGGTAGAGGCGTTCCTCCAAGAATGGGACAAGCTCACGCCGAGGCAGAAAGGCTACTTCATAGGAACTGTATGCACAGCAGCTGGACTCGGAGTCCTCGCAGGGAGTACTGCGGTAGGCGCTCCGATCACGGGTACCGTCGGCGGCGCGGCGGCGGGCGTGGCCTGCGGTGCCGAGTTGGGCGAGGCTGACCGCAATCGCGTGGAGCGGTACGAGCGCGAGAAAGCCGAACAGGCGCAGACCGTGCCGCGTAAGGGCGGCACAGCGGCGGCGAGGCCGCAGCCTGACATCACGCCCGATACGTCACCAGACGGCAGCCAAGACGACGACAGCGACGAGGGCGACGCCGACGGCCACTCTGGCGGCACTGACGAAGAATCGAGCGGCGACGACGAGGACGGCGACTCAGACCCGTCGTTGGAGGGATCGTGGCATGACGTGCGGCGGCGGCACGCGCCCCAGACCTCGGAAGATGCGCAGGCTCTCTATCAGCGGTACATGTGCAACCTCGTCGGCTACATCGAGGGATGGTGCGAATGAGCGCCCCGAGCATTTCTGAGGCGGGACTGTCAGAGTTTGACAGTCCCAGCGTCGAGCGCTGGGGCATCTTGGCACTGGCAGGCACCGAGCTACTCTTCACGCCATGACTCGGCGTCGTCGCATCGGTTTGGTGCTGCTTCTCGCCGGACTCTTGCTCTTCTTCGTCGGCGATTGGCTCTATTCGGGTACCGGTTACCTGGCACCGATGCCGATTAGCGTCGGCGTGATCGTTCTTGCCGTATCTCTTATGACCCTAAAGCCAAGCTCAACTCCTTAGAGGGGACTGTCCGACGCTCGTCTGTGTCTCGGCATGGCTGTTGTTTCGCCTCCTCGGCGGCCACTGGGGCTGGCTCGCAGTGGCGTGGGTGCCGATTGCAGGCTGCACGTTTCTGCTGGCAGCCGGGTCTCTGAGTAGTTCCGGTCTGCGGTAGCGGGCGCTCGGCTGTGCTGTCGCGGCTGGGCCGGGCACGGGGGAGCTGCGGGGGTCAGTGTTCGGTCTGCTGGGCGGTCCAGCGGTCGGCTTGGGCGCGGGCTTGGCGGTCGTGGTCGATGGTTCGCAGCAGGGATTGCACCGACGAGCGCGTCCATTGTGTGTTGCCGGTAGGCGTGGCGATGCCGGCCTCGGTGAGCGCGGCGGCGATCTGGCCGTAGCTGTGGCCTGATGCGCGCAGCTGCGCGGCTAGTGCTTTGGTGGCGTCGTCGTGCTGGCTGGGCCTGCCGAGGCGGACGCCGCGGCTGCGGGCGATGTCGAGCGCATCGGAGGTGCGGGCGCCTGCCATGGCGGCCTCGAACTCGGCGAACACTGCGCGCACTCCGAGGTACAGCTGCCCTTCGGGGCCTGTGAGTTCGGCGGGGGCGTCGAGAGCGGCGAGGGTCCACCCTTCGTCCTCAGAGCGCTCGTGGAGCTGCAGCAGTTCGATTGCCGAATGCGCGAGTCGGCCCGCTGCGCTGTGGCGTTGCTGCGCTTTGGTAGCGCTGGGACTGAGGGGCACCCGTGGGCTCAGGTCCGCGGGCTCTCTGCTTGTTGCGCTGAGGGCGCTCGGAGCCTGTGAGCGGCCCTTTTTCGCTGCTGGCGCGCTGCGGCGACGAGACCGATCCGAGCGACGAGACTTCGACAGGCACCTATTGCAACTCGTGGACCTCGTTCGCGCGGTTCGGGTGACCGGATATCGGCACGGTAACCCTCTTCGTGAACGGTGTCGGCAACACCAACTACCAAGGCGAACGCGAATGGGCCATTGCACGATGCCAGGCGGCCCTCGCCAGCCTCGGCCAGTGACCCTTGTTGCGATGATGGCTGTGTTCGGTCCACTGGCCATTACTGGCATGTGGTGGGACCGCCGCGACGCATCGACGGCAGGTTGACGGCGCCGACTTCGTCGTGCGGGTCAAGGTCTCAACATGGCGGCCGGCACCACGGCGATGCCGTCGCTGTCACGGTAGGCCTGCTCGCCTGTGTTGACCACGACGGCGTCCACGAGTGCCGGGCCCAGACGGTCGCGCAGCCAGCGCAGATGACGTGTGTCGCGCCGGGTCAGGTCCGCGCCCAGCTTCACTTCTGCCGCGAGCACTCGCCCGCGGTGCTCGATGATGATGTCTGCCTCGCGCTCGTCGTTCCATGTGCGCATGTGCGAAACGCTTGCCCCCGCCCGTTGCGCGTAGACCCGAAGATCGTGTGTCACCATCGATTCGAACAATGCCCCGAGCAGGCTGGAAGCCGCTGGTGCGCCTCCGCTTTCGCGCACGAGTGGTGCTGCACGGCCGAGCAGCGCGTCGGCGTCTGCGTCGAGCAGACGTGCAGCGAGCGCTGTGTCGGTGAGGTGGTGCTTGGGGCCGCGCTTGAGACGGCTCAAGTGACTGCCGACCGGCAGCCACGCAGGAAGTGGCTCAAGAACCCACATCGCCTCGAGCGTGTCCCGAAATGCGAGCGTCGTTGTCTTGGCGGGCTTGTCGCTCTCGCCCGGTGTCGCTGCGTCGCGGATGGTCTCGAAGGCGGCAGTCGACGCGGTTGCTGCGGCATAGGCCCGCAGCCATCGGCGTACAGCCGCGGGATTGCGGACCCGGTGGCCGGCGAGTCGGAAGTCGTGCTCGACCAGTTGATGGAGATAGCCGTCGGTGAGAAGTTCCCGTACCTGCCCGCCGATGCCGACCCAGCCGGGGAATCCTCCCGACACGATCTCTTGTGCGTAGTCGCCCACGCCGAGGCTGGACTGCCCCGAGATCTCAGGACGATCCCCGCCCAGCAAGGCGGCCAAGCTGACCCCTGGCAGGTTCCTGTGCCGTTCGGCCAGAGTTGTGGTCCACATGCGCATCGTGACGATGCGACCCGCTCCCGAGTGCGCCGGCTGTGTGCGAGGGCGAGCCGACCCCGTGAGGATGAACTGACCGGGGCTGAAGTCTCGATCGACAGCACGACGCACGATGTCCCACGCCGAGCCGAGTCGCTGCCATTCGTCGATGAGTATCGGCGGCTCGCCCCGGACGAGCATGTGCGGGTCGGCTTGAGCATCCGCGAAGACTTCAGGGTCGTCGAGCGGGTAGACGGTATTGGCGAGCCGGCTGGCCGTCCAAGTCTTGCCCACGGCCCGAGGTCCCTCGATGCTGACCGCCGGCAGCGCGCTGAGGAGTTCGGCCAGGTGATTGTCGGCGATGCGTGGCTGGTGCTCGACACCGTGGAAGGCAGTCATCCGATAAGACTACCTTTCCTCGCAAACACTACGAATTCTCAGTAACGCTACTTTTGCTACAACACGCTCCGTTTGGGTGCGCACGGTTGATGTTGACCTGGCAGGCATCGTCCATTGCGCCCCCATGTGTCGTAATCGTGTCAAGCGCCGACGCGAGGCCGCGCATGAGCGCCGCGATCTATGCTGAGGACATGGACCGCGTGTCGTCTCGGCAGACAACCTCGCCGCTTGTCGGGCGCGAGCGATGGATGAATACGATTGGCTATGCCTTGGCGATGTTCGCGGCATACCTGCTCGCGCCGACGTCGTTCATCGCCGCATTTGCCGCATCGTCAGCAATGACTTGCCTGTACTTGGCGGCGGTCGCTTGGCGGCGACGCAATCCCAACGAGGATTCCGAGCGCGCTATCGCCGAAGCGGGTCCCGGGGCAGGGGATGCCCCCGAGCCTTGGAGCTTCCGACGCGAATTCCCGCACATCTTTGTGTACTGAATGTCGGTGGCCCAGGTCGCCGGTCGGTGGCCGTCGGAGTGGGGCTTCGTGGGAACGTGGGTCGCCACGACGGTGGTAGCGAGTCCGATGATTGTCGCCGAAACATGGCTGCACCGACGGAGTGCCGCCGGGATGCCGAGGTCAACTGAACAGCCGCGTCCGTAGGCGTCGTCGCGGAGACGGTTGCCGCAATCGCGGAGTGGTACGGCGACCTCCTGCCCTGCGACCGATAACGCTCGTAGCCTGTCCCCATGTCACGCGGCTCTGCTGGCGGCACCGGCAGCGAGGACGGTCTGGCCAAGGCCATCGAGATCGTCGTGACGCCGGCGATATTTGCGGCGGCGGGGTTTGGGCTGGACCAGTGGTGGGGCACCGGGCCATGGCTCGCGTTCAGCTTCGGCGCGGTCGCGTTCGTCGTCAAGCTCTTGGTCGAGTGGTATCGCTATGCCGAGCGCATGCAGATTCACGAAGAGGAGATCGTGGCCAGCCGTCCCTCCGAGCGCCGGGGCATCGATCGCGCGACCGGACTCGACGAGCCCGCATCGTTGCCAACGGGCGTATCGCTCGATGCCGACGCCAACTCCGACTCATCGGCGCCCCGCGGCATGGCTGAGACGCCTCAAACAGCCGACAACCAGACCGGACGCTCAGCGACCGCGCGACTGCACTCGTGACAACGGCGATGTCCGACGAGCGAGCCGAGTCCGACGACGGCGTGCAGCCCTGGGGTGACCAAGCTCCTGAACGCGATATCGCGTTCGACATGGCACGCCGGAGCCTGTGGGTGTTTCCCGCCTGGGTCGTGGTCAGCGGGTTCATCTGGGGCATGGGCGGCGCGCTCTCCTCCGCGCTCGGATATGTGCTGGTCGTCGGCAATCTCGCGGCCGCCGCAGCGCTGATGGCATGGGGCGCGCGCACGTCGCCCGTCGCGCTTATGGGAGTCACGCTGGGCGGCTTCATCGTGCGTCTCGCGGTACTCGCCGGCGTCGTGCTCGCGGTCAGCCCGCTCGGGTTTTTTGAGCCCGTGCCCATCGCAATCACCATCCTCGCGAGCCATCTCGGTCTGCTTGTGTGGGAGATCCGATATGTTTCCCTGCGGCTCGCAGCCCCAGGCCTAGATCTCCAACGTCCCGGCAAGGAGCAGAAGTGAACCTGCTAGCGCTGACCTTTCCTGACATCGGGCACCTCTTGGAGTGGCCGAACATCATCCCGGGACTCGACGACTCGGTATTCGCGCTGAACAAGGTCGGCATCATCTACCTCTTCGCCTTCGTGGCCCCCGTCGCGATCTTCGTGATGGCCAAGCGTCGTTACGAGCGGTCCGAGGTCATCGTCGCGCCGCGCGGCATCCAGACCGTGGCGGAGACGTCGGTCGGGTTCATCCGCGAGAACATCATCATGCAGTCCATCGGCCCCGACGGACTGCGCTATCTGCCGTTCCTGCTGTCGATGTTCCTGTTCATCTTCTTCTCGAACATCACTGAGGTCGTGCCGCTGATTCATTTCCCGGCCAACGCGCGCATGGCGATGCCGGCGACGCTCGCGATTGTGGTGTGGCTGGTGTTCAACGGCATCGGCATCAAGAATCACGGCTTCTTCGGCTACCTGAAGAACGTGGTGGTCCCGCCAGGGGTGCCCAAGGCGCTGCTCCCCTTGGTGGCGCTCATCGAGTTCGTGTCGACGTTCGTCGTGCGGCCGTTCTCGTTGGCAGTGCGGCTCTTCGCCAACATGCTTGCCGGCCACCTGTTGCTGGTGACCTTCGCGGTGCTGTCTCACACCGTGTTCTGGCTGGCGCTCACCGACAGCACTCCCACGTGGCTGGTCATCATCACGCCGTTCCCGTTCCTCATGCTGATCGGGCTCACGGGGTTCGAGATCTTGGTGGCGGCCTTGCAGGCATTCATCTTCACGATCCTCACCGCCGTGTACATCGGCGGCGCCCTCCACCCCGAGCACTAGACCCGGCCCCGCCCAAACGACCCAGCCCGACCTACCATCGGCCAGCCAGTGCCCCGGCGCTGCGGCCCCTGCCCCACAATCCCGTACAACACAGGAGAACACGAGTAATGGACTTGCTCGCACAAGCGGACACCGCAGTTGACGGCCTGAAAGCGCTCGGCGCCGGCCTCGGTTATGGCCTTGCGGCCATCGGCCCGGGCGTCGGCATCGGCCTCGTCGTCGGCAACGCCATCACCGCGATGGCACGCCAACCCGAATCAGCAGGCATGGTCCGCACGACCATGTTCTTGGGCATCGCGTTCACCGAGGCCTTGGCCCTCATCGGTTTCGTGGTGTTCATCCTGCTCAACTTCGCGTAGGAGGCGGCAGTGAACGCACTGGCATCCGGCCTGCTCGCCGCAACAGAGGGCGAGGCCACCTCCAACCCGATCATCCCCGAATTGTTTGAGGTGATCTGGGGCTCGATCGCGTTCTTCCTTCTTCTCATCGTGATGTGGAAGTTCGCGCTGCCGCCCATTCGCCGGGCCATGGAGGCTCGCACCGAGCGCATTCAGGGCGACCTGGACTCGGCTGCGAGCGCCAAGACCGAGGCGGAGGAGCTGCGTGCGTCCTACGACGCTCGCCTTGCCGAAGCCAACGCTGAGGCGGCACGCATCATCGAGGAAGCCCGCGCTGCCGCCGAGTCGGTCCGTCAGGAACGGCTCGCGGCCATCGAGCCCGAGATTGCTGAGCGCAGAGCCCAGGCTGAGGCAGACATCGAGGCTGCTCGTGCCCGGGCGATGGCCGAGGTGCGGGCCGACATCACGTCGATCGCCGTGGGTGCTGCCGAGCAGGTGGTGCGCGCCAGCATCGATGAAGCGGCTCACGCCCAGCTGATCGAGGACTACATCGAACGGGTGGGGAACTGAACGTCCCGCCCATCGCCCGCCCCCGCCAATCCAGCCGGGTTGACAGGCGGGGCCGGGACAGGAGTTGAACAGATGACCAGGATCGACCGATGAGCGAGCGCACCGAGGGTTACGCCAGCGCAGTCGTGGCCATCGCACAGGCCGAGGACGCGCTCGATCGCGTGACCGAGGAACTGTCGGCGGTGGGCCGCTCCGCTGCCGGAAATGAAGAGCTGCGCCGCGTGCTGTCAGACCGCACGATCCCGGCTTCACGCCGTATCGGCATCATCGAAGACCTGTTGGCTGATCAGGCGTCGCCGGTCACGCTCAATGTGGTGGCGATGCTGGTGGGGGCCGGCCGTGGCGGCGATATCGATGCGATCGCAGACGAAGCACTGACGCTGGCAGCAGCCAGCCGTGGCGGGGCGGTGGCCGAAGTCCGCTCGGCCGTCGCGCTCACCGAATCCCAGATCGCAGGGGTTGCTGAGGCCCTGACCCGCGCCAGCGGCCGCAACGTGACCGTCCATGTCGTAGTGGACCCCGAGATCATCGGAGGACTGACTGCCCAAATCGGCGACACAGTCTTCGACGGCTCGGTACGCACTCGGCTCGACAAGATGAAGGAGCGCCTGTCGTGACCGACTTGAGCATCAACATTGGCGACATCACCTCGGCCATCCGCCGCAATCTCGAAGGCTTCGACCCGGCGATCGAGTCCGGCACGGTCGGACGCATCCTCGAGGTCGGCGACGGCATCGCCCGCGTCTCGGGCCTGCCAGGTTGCTCGGTGAACGAGATCCTCGAGTTCCAAAGCGGCGATGTGGGCTTGGCGCTGAACCTCGACGAGGATTCGATCGGTGCCGTGGTGCTCGGCAGCGTCGAGCACATCGAGGAGGGCCAGGCGGTGCGCGCCACCGGCCGCATCCTGTCTGTCCCGGTCGGCGACGCTGTGCTGGGGCGCGTGGTCAATGCACTGGGAGAGCCGATCGACGGCCAGGGCGAGATTGCCGGCGCCATCGAGCGCCGCATGGAGATCCAGGCGCCGGGCGTGATGGGCCGCAAGCCCGTGCACGAGCCGCTGCAGACCGGCATCAAGGCCATCGACTCGATGACGCCCGTCGGCCGGGGCCAGCGCGAGCTCATCATCGGCGACCGCAAGACCGGCAAAACCTCAGTCGCCGTCGACACGATCCTGAACCAGGCCGGTTTGGGCGTGAAGTGCATCTATGTGGCCATCGGGCAGAAGGGTTCGACGGTCGCGCAGGTGGTCAACACGCTGCGCGAGCGCGGTGCCATGGAGTACACGGTCGTCGTGTCGGCGCCAGCGTCAGACCCAGCGCCGTTCAAGTACCTGGCGCCCTACGCCGGCTGCGCGATGGGCCAGCACTGGATGGAGACCGGTGACCACGCCCTCATCGTCTACGACGATCTGTCCAAGCAGGCCGAGGCCTACCGCCAGATGTCACTGCTGCTGCGCCGCCCGCCGGGTCGCGAGGCCTATCCCGGCGACGTCTTCTACCTCCACAGCCGTCTGCTCGAACGTGCCGCCAAGCTGTCCGACGTCAACGGCGCCGGCTCGCTCACGGCGCTGCCGATCATCGAGACCAAGGCGGGCGACGTCTCGGCGTATATCCCGACCAATGTGATCTCGATCACCGACGGGCAGATCTACCTCCAGGACGACCTGTTCAAGTCCGGCGTGCGGCCCGCAGTGGACGTGGGCATCTCGGTGTCGAGGGTGGGATCTGCGGCGCAGACAAAGGCCATGAAGAACGTGGCTGGCACGCTCAAGATCGACCTGGCCCAATTCCGCGACCTCGAGGCGTTCGCCACGTTCGGCTCCGAGCTCGACGCCGTGTCCGCTGCACAGCTCGGTCGCGGTTACCGGCTGGTGGAACTCCTCAAGCAGGGGCTCAACTCGCCGATGCCGGTCGCCGAGCAGGTGGTCGTCATCTATGCCGGCACCAATGGCTACGTCGACGGCATCGCGGTCGAAGACGTCAACCGGTACGAGAACGAGCTGCTTGCCTACATGAGCACGCGCCACAGCGCCTTGATGTCCGACATCACCTCCACCGGCGACGTGGACTCGGCTGCGCTGCAGGCTGCTGTTGAGGCGTTCACCGATCAGTTCGTAAGCACCGCTGACGGCAGCGACAGCACTGCCGATGCCGCCGACGCTGCGGGCAGCGACAACGCGGCGCAGGGCTGAGCGGGGACTGAGCACAGATGGCAAGCGGTCAGGAGCGCATTCTTCGGCGTCGTATCAAGTCGATCGACGCCACCAAGAAGATCACGCGCGCCATGGAGCTGATCGCGGCGTCACGCATCGTCCGCGCACAGGCACGAGTTCGCGCCGCACGGCCCTACAGCGACAAGGTGACGGCTGTCATCGCCAATTTGGCCTCCGCCGGTGGCGAAGCAGATCACCCGCTCCTGCGTGAACCGGCTGAGGTCGCCAAGGTGGCCTATGTGGTCATCGCTGCTGACCGGGGTCTGTGCGGCGGTTACAACAACAATGTCCTGCGCGCCACCGAGCGGGCCATCGCTGCCGACGCGGCAGAGGGACGCGACTACGAGCTGGTGCTGTCGGGGCGCAAGGCGCTCGGTTACTTCCGCTTCCGCGACTACCGCATCGCTGCTGGCTTCGAGGGCTTCAGCGATCAGCCCAGCTACGCCGATGCCCAGCAGATCGCTGCCGCAGCGACGGACTTGTTCGAGAACGGCTGCGAGCGGGTCATGCTGGCCTACACCCAGTTCCATTCGATGGGCAACCAGTCCGTGGCAATCGTGCCGTTCATGCCGCTCGACTCCAGCGATATCGGCGACCATGACGCGGACCCTGACGCCGGCGCTAGCGGTCCCGACGGCGGCTACGAGTTCGAGCCCGAGCCCGCTGCCATCCTCGAACGGTTGCTGCCGCGCTACGCGGAGGCCCGGCTGTACTCCGCCGTACTTGAAGCCTCGGCTTCGGAGCACGCGGCGCGCCAGCGCGCCATGAAGGCCGCCACCGACAACGCCGAGGACCTCAAGACCAACCTGACGCGCGTTATGAATCGTGCCCGTCAGGACGCCATCACCACCGAGATCATGGAGATCGTCGGCGGCGCCGAAGCACTGTCGCAGACCGCCGGCGGCGAAGTCGACCTGCTCTCAGACACCATCGAAGCCCGTACCGCGAACTTGTTCCGTGCGCGCGAGTAACCCCACCGCACCTCCGCTCTGCTCCAAGGAGTGACAGATATGACGATGACCGAAACCCGAACCGCCGCAGACGCGGCCGAGCGCGCCGCTGGCCGTGTCGTGGCCATCGCCGGCCCGGTTGTGGACGCGGAGTTCCCGCCCGGCGCGATCCCCGAGATCAACACCGCCGTCGAGATGCACGTTGAGCTCGAAGGCCAGCCGGTCACCATCACCGGAGAGGTCGCCCAGCAGATCGGCGACAACCGCGTCCGGATCGTGTCGATGAAGGCCACCGACGGCCTGACGCGCGGCATGACGGTCGTCAACACCGGCCAGGGCATCACCGTGCCGGTAGGCGACGGGGTGCTCGGGCACATCTTCAACGTGCTCGGCCAGCCGCTCGACGGCGAGGAAGTCACCGAGGGCATTGACGACCGCTGGGAGATCCACCGCCCGGCGCCCGCCTTCGACACCCTCGAGCCCAAGGCCACGATGTTCGAGTCGGGCATCAAGGTGATCGACCTGCTCGAGCCATACGTGGAAGGCGGCAAGATCGGCTTGTTCGGCGGCGCCGGCGTGGGCAAGACGGTGCTCATCACCGAGATGATCAACCGCGTGGCCTCCCAGCACGGCGGCGTGTCGGTCTTCGCCGGGGTGGGGGAGCGCACCCGCGAAGGTACCGACCTCTATCTCGAGATGGAGGAGTCGGGCGTGCTCGAGAAGACGGCGCTCGTCTTCGGCCAGATGGATGAGCCGCCTGGCGTCCGCCTGCGCGTGGCGTTGTCGGCGCTGACGATGGCCGAGTACTTCCGTGACGTGCAGGGCCAGGAGGTGCTGCTGTTCGTCGACAACATTTTCCGATTCGTGCAGGCCGGCTCAGAGGTGTCCACCCTGCTGGGCCGCATGCCCTCCGCGGTGGGCTACCAGCCCAACCTGGCCGACGAGATGGGCGAGCTGCAAGAGCGCATCACCTCGACGTCGGGCCACTCCATCACGTCGCTGCAGGCCGTGTACGTGCCAGCCGACGACTACACCGACCCGGCGCCGTTCACGACCTTCACGCACCTCGATGCGACGACCGAGCTGAGCCGCCAGATCGCCTCGCTGGGCATCTACCCCGCAGTCGACCCGCTGGCGTCGACCTCCACCATTCTCAGCCCTGAGGTGGTCGGCGATCGGCACTACAACGTGGCGCGGCGCACGCAGGAGATCTTGCAGCGCTACAAGGAACTGCAAGACATCATCGCGATCTTGGGTCTCGACGAGCTGTCCGAGGAAGACCGCATCACTGTCGACCGGGCGCGCAAGATCCAGCGCTTCTTGAGCCAGCCGTTCTTCGTCGCCGAGGTCTTCACGGGCCTGCCGGGAATCTTCGTGCCGGTCTCGGAGACCATCGAGTCCTTCGAGATGCTGTGCAACGGCGACCTCGACGATCTGCCCGAGCAGGCGTTCCTCAATGTCGGCAATGCCGAGTCTGCGATGGCCAAGGCCCGTGACCTCGCCCAGGCTGGGTCCTGAACGGCGCCGGCGCACCGAGACCGACCCAATGATGATCGAGCCCCATGCAGGTTGAACTCGTTTCACCCGAAGCCGTGCTGTTCAGCGGCGAGTGCAGCCAAGTCGTGACGCGCACCGTCGACGGCGACATCGCCTTCTTGGACCATCACGCTGCCTTCATCGGTGCGCTCGACATCGGGCAGACCCAGCTGTGGGCGTCCGACGGCATCGTGACACTGGCGCTCAACCGCGGCTTTGTCGAGGTCAGCAACAATGTCGTGACGATCCTCAGCGACGCCGCGTACGCGGCTGACGAGATCGACGCCGCTGCTGCGCAGGCTGACTTGGAGGCGGCTCAGGCTGCTGTGGCGGCCGACGCCGACGATGAAGACGCCAAGGCAGCGCTGGCGTGGGCGCAGACGCGTATCGCGGTTGCCAGCGCCGCTTGATGAGCGCAATCGCGCTGCCGTCCCCAGCCATCACACGCCGCCGCTGAGCGCGGCGCGCCCGCTGCGCCGCAAATGTCGTGGTGCGGGCGCTGTGCCTGCAAGCATTTGAGAGTCCTGCTTCAACCCTGAAAGGACTGCTCATGCTCGAACCCTCAGGCCAGTTCATCCTCAACACCTTCATGTTCCTGGTGTGGGGCGCGCTGATCATGTGGATGGCAGCCGGCTTCACGATGCTCGAAGCCGGTGCCGTGCGCACCAAGAACGCGTCGATGATCTGCTTGAAGAACATCGGCATCTACTCGGTGGCCGGCTTGGCGTTCTACGTCGTCGGCTACAACCTGATGTACGTCGATGTCGGCGACCTATGGGGCTCGTTCTCGTTCCTGTACGGGCCGAGCGCCGACGAGTTGGCACTGATCGGCGGCGATGCGGCTGCCGAGGCGGCGGTGGCCGCGCAGGGCTACTCGGTCATGTCGGACTGGTTCTTCCAGATGGTGTTCGTGGCGACAGCGGCGTCTGTGGTGTCTGGCGCGATCGCCGAGCGCATCAAGCTGTGGTCGTTCTTCGGGTTCACGCTGATCTTGACCGCCATCATCTACCCGATCGTGGGGGCGTGGACCTGGGGCGGAGGCTGGCTGGCGAAACAGGGCTTCCAGGATTTCGCGGGCTCTACGATCGTGCACAGCACTGGCGGCTGGGCAGCGCTGGCCGGTGTGCTGGTGGTCGGCCCCCGGCTCGGCAAGTTCCGCAAGGACGGCTCGGTGAAACCCACGCCGCCGTCGAACGTCCTGGTCGTGACGCTGGGCGTCTTCATCTTGTGGCTGGGCTGGTTCGGCTTCAACGGCGGCTCGCAGCTCGCACTGGGCAGCGTGCTCGACGCCGTGGCGATGAGCAATGTGCTGGTGAACACCAACCTCGCCGCCGCTGCCGGCGTGGTGGCAGCGCTGGCGGTCTCGCGCACGCTGCTCGGACGCATCGACCTGTTTGCCGGCCTCAACGGCGCGATTGCCGGCCTCGTATCCATCACGGCCGGCCCCGACATCACCGACCACTGGTGGGCGATCATCATCGGCGCCATCGGCGGCGTCATCTGCACCGCCGCCATCAAGGGCCTCGAGCTTGCCAAGGTCGACGATGTGGTCGGTGCCATCCCGGCGCACCTCGTCTGCGGCATCTGGGGAACCCTCGCGGCCGCGATCGCGGCAGGCGCGCAGCTTCACATTCAGCTGCTGGGAGTCGTGGCGGTCGGCGCCTTCGTGTTCATTGCGTCGTTCATCGTCTGGAAGGTCATGGACCTCACGATCGGCTTGCGAGTATCGAAGACGGTGGAGCAGCTCGGGCAGGACTCCGGCGAGCTCGGCCTCGAGGCCTACCCCGAGTTCGTGCTGATGCCTGAGGACTTCGACGAGTAGCTGTATCGACTCAGCCTCTTTGCGCCGAACTGGCGCGGCCGTCTCAATCGCTGATGTGGCGCAGCTGCTGCAGGCTCTCGACGGCGCGGTAGTAGCAGCCGGACCGGGATGAGCCGTCGGCGTCGCGGGTGTGGCATGCGCCTCCGCCGTCGCGCCGGACCCGGTACAGCAACGAGTTCTGCTCGCAATTCACCCGCACCTCGACCAATGAGAGCGTGTCGCCTGAGGTGGCGCCCTTGTGCCAGATCTCGTTGCGCGACGTGGAGTAGAGCACGGCGCTGCGTCGCTCGAACGTCAGTCGCAGCGCCTCGTCGTTGGCGTAGCCGATGAACAGCACGTCGCCGGTGTCGGCGTCCTGCAGCACGACGGGCACGACTTGGTGGCCGTCTCGGCCGATCTGGGCGACCTTGCCGAAGTCGATGCCGGCGACGGTGCCTTCTTCGAGGTCGTCGGGCGCGGGAACGTTGTCGGTGGCGGCCATGGCTCAGGTGAAGTCCACTGCTGCGTAGGCGCTGAGCTTGTCGATGTCGTGAGTGGCCTTGATGTGGCGCACCGTGCCGCTTCGTGAGCGCATCACGAGCGAGTCGGTGGTGGCGCGGTGCGCAGAGAACTTCACACCGTTCAGCAGTTCGCCATCGGTGATGCCGGTCGCGGCGAAGAAGACATCGTCGGACTGCACCAGATCGTCGATGTGCAGCACACGCTCGAGGTCGAAGCCGGCCGCTGCAGCCGCTTGGCGTTCGTGGTCGTTGCGCGGCCACAGGCGACCCTGCAGCTCGCCGCCCAAGCACTTGAGCGCCGCTGCGGAGATGATGCCTTCGGGTGTGCCGCCGATGCCGAAGAGCACATCGGTCGAGTCGCTCGCAGCGGCAGATATGGCACCGGCTACGTCGCCGTCTGGAATGAGCCTGATGCGGGCGCCGGTCTCGCGGATCTCCCCGATCAGCTCGGCGTGGCGGTCGCGGTCGAGCACCACGGCGGTGAGGTCACGCAGACCCTGCCCGGTGGCCTCCGCGATCGCTCGCAAGTTCTCCGCGGGCGACCGGTTCAGGTCCACCACTCCCTTGGCGTCGGGACCGACGGCGATCTTCTCCATGTAGACGCATGGCCCAGGGTCGAGCATGGTGCCGCGTGGCGAGACGGCGATCACCGCGATGGCGTTGCCTCGCCCCAACGAGGTCAGCGTCGTGCCGTCGATGGGATCAACTGCGACATCGGTCAGTGCCCCGGTGCCGTCGCCGATGAACTCGCCGTTGAACAGCATCGGCGCTTCGTCTTTCTCGCCCTCGCCGATGACGACGATGCCATCCATGGGCACGGTGGACAGCACGACCCGCATGGCGTCCACGGCGGCGCCGTCGGCGCCGTCTTTGTCGCCTCGGCCCATCCAGCGCGAGGCCGCCATGGCAGCCGCTTCGGTGGTGCGGACCAGTTCGAGCGCAAGGTTGCGGTCCGGAGCTTGACGGGCGAGATCCGGACTCGCAGCGCGGCTTCGGCCGCCGAAGGATCTGCGGTTGTCATTCATCGGCGCCGACCCTAGAGGATGCGCGCAGGAGTGAGCCTTCTGGATTCGGCGCTCATCCCCACCGAGTGGTCACCGTCGAGAACTCTCACCAGCCGTCGGCGATAGCTTCGCCTCGATGACCAGTGCGGTAAATCCGTCTGCCCGCGCCGACCTCGCCATCGTGGGGGCGGGCATCATCGGCTTGGCGACAGCACACCGGTACCTGGCAGATCATCCCGGCCGCCGGGTGGTGATTCTCGAGTCTGAAGCGCGGCCAGCGCTGCACCAGACCGGTCGCAACTCCGGTGTGCTGCATTCGGGCGTGTACTACCGGCCGGGGTCGGCCAAGGCGTCCATGGCGGTCGCCGGGCGCACCTCGATGGTCGAGTTCTGCCGTCAACGGGGGATCGCTCATGAAGTGTGCGGCAAGGTCATCGTTGCCGTCGACCGCTCTGAGCAGGAGCGGCTCGCGGCGCTCGCCGAGCGGGCCGTTGCCAACGGCGTCCCCGCAGAGCTGATCGATGCGCGCCGGCTGGCCGAGTTGGAGCCCTATTGCGCGGGTGTGGAGGCGCTGTTGGTCCCCAGCACCGGGATCGTCGACTACAGCGCCGTGTGCAGCGCGCTGATCGATGAGGTCGAGGCTGCCGGTGGTGAGCTGCGGACGAACACCGCAGTCGTCGGGCTCGCCCCCGCTGCGGACCGTGTGCGGATCACCACGACGTCCGGCGACGTAGAAGCGAATTGGCTCGTGAACTGTGCAGGATTGCGGTGCGACCAGGTGGCGGAACTCGCGGGCGCGGGCGGTGGCTACCGGATCGTCCCGTTTCGCGGCGAGTACTACGAGTTGGTGCCCGAGCGGTCGCACCTCGTGCGGAATCTGATCTACCCCGTGCCTGATCCCAGCTTTCCGTTCTTAGGGGTGCACCTCACCCGAATGATCGACGGCACGATCCACGCCGGGCCCAATGCGGTGCTCGCTTTGGCCCGCGAGGGATACCGCTGGAGCGATGTCAGCAGGACGCAGCTGCGCGAGCACCTCACCAACCGCGGCCTGTGGCGACTCGCCCGCCGCTACTGGCGCACAGGCGCGGGGGAGGTATGGCGGTCGCTGAGCAAGGCTGCGTTCACCCGGGCGTTGCAGCGGCTGGTGCCAGATATCGAGGCCGACGATCTCGTGCGCTCGAAGGCCGGTGTGCGCGCCCAGGCGATGGATCCCGCCGGGGAGCTCGAGGACGACTTCGCGGTCACGGTCGCGGGCCACAGCACCCACGTGCTGAACGCCCCGAGTCCGGCAGCCACATCCAGCCTCGAGATCGCCAAGATGATCGTCCACCGGATCGACCGCTGATCGCCATGTTGCAGCGGAGTGCATCTGGTGGCGTCTGCGGATCGTGGGATCTCGAGGGCCACCGTCGCAGCAACTGGCGCTACCTGTTGCCGCAGTGGCTCAAGGCGTGCAGCCGGTAGCAGTGTGAAGCGACAAAAGGCATCTCGGCCCCGCCCTGCGCTCGCGCCTCGCAGCGCTGTGAAGGTCAGTTCGCTAGATTCCGAGTCTTGGCGTGACCGGGCCGCTTCTTGGATCACTTGGGCAGCGGTGAGCGTCGCGGTCGTGTTCGCCGCTGTCTTGGTGCTGATGGCTGTCTTCGTCGGCGACTGGGACAACCCGACGCCGCCTCCTCGTGCAGCCATATGGTTGACGGGTGCTGCCGCCGCCGCGATAACGGTTTGGATCGCGTGGCGTGAAGAGAAGCGGCCCCTTCGGTTCGCCGCGATAGCCGTGCTCCCATTGCATGCATGGTTTTGGCAGACCATGATCAATGGCGCATACGACGACGCTGCGTCGGGCTGGGCGAACTGACTCGCTCCAAGCAACACACGCTGGCTTCTGCTGAGCGGCGGTTCAGCACCTGAGCGCGTCGAGCCAGTCTCCGATGTGCTCGGCGACCGCCCGGCGCGCTGCGATCGTGTTGGGGTCGTGACGGGCGCCGTCGATGAAACGCAGCGTGACCGGACCCCCGATCGTCTCGGTGTGATCGCTCAGCTCGTCGGGAGTGGCGAACGGGTCGCGCGTGCCCGAGACGAACAGGCAGGGCACGGTGATCTGGCCGAAATGAGCGGTACGCAGACGCTCGGGTCGATCCGGCGGATGCAGCGGGTAGCTGAGCAGCACCAGCCCGGCGGCGGGAGCGCCTGCCGCGACCGCCATCGAGCAGACGCGGCCGCCGAAGGATCTTCCCCCGAGGGCCATCGCAGAGGGGGGCACGCCCAGTTCAGCCGCGATCAGGGGCAGGTCTGCGAGCAGCTCGGGAGTCACTGTCTCTGCCCGCGGCGGTGCCCGCCGACCGGAGCGTCGGTACGCGAAGTCGTGCCGACGCACAGGCAGCCGGTCGGCCAAGGCCGCCTCGATCTCGACGAGGGTGCGGTGATCCGCGCCGCCACCGGCACCTGGTGTCAGCAGCAGTCCCTGGGCCTCGCTCATCGTGGCGTCATTCTGTTCCCGGGCGTGGTCATGTCTCGTTCATGGCTGGAGTGTCGGGGGCCACGCCGCATCGGGATTCGATGCGGCGTCTGCGGGGTGCAGCTCTTCGAGTTCATGGCCGCTGCGCTCCCTCAGCCACAGCACCGCAACGAGCACAGCGACGAGAGGTCCGATCCACAGCAGCGCGATGACGTCACCGAAGCTGCCCCACGCTGTGCGCAGCCTGCCCGCCAGAAACACGCCTGCAGCCGCGCCGCCGACACCCATGGCGCCCGTCAAAGTCGCAGCTCGCGCCCGCACCGCAGTCGGGAACAGCTCGCCGCGATACACGCCGAGCGATGGCAGCAGACCCGCCGACAGCATCGCCCCCACGAGCCCGAGCACCCACAGCGCCGCGCCCGAGACGTTGAAAACCGCTACGAGCGAGCCCAAGCCGACCACTGCGGCGATCGCCAGGATGACTCGCCGGCCACGGGAGTCAGCGAGTCGCCCCGCCGCGTAGACCGCGAGTCCTGCCGGTGTCGCAGTGCCCAGCACGAACAGCGACACCAGCGTCGCGCTGAAACCGTGCTCGTCACGCAGGTATTCGTTGCGGAACCAATCGATCGGGCCCAAGAACAGGCCGAACGCCAAGTAGATGGCGCCGAGCAGCGCGATCGGGCGCCAGTAGCCGCTGAGAGCCACGTCCCGGCCACGGCGTTCGAATCGACGGCTCTCGGGAAGTCGTCGCAAGAGCGGCCGCATGCCCGCCAGGGCGATGAGCGGCACGCCGAACAGCAGCCTCCAAGCCCAGGGAGCGAGGTCGGAGAAGGGCTGGAGCCACACGACGACTCCGGCACCGAGCGCGGCAGCCATGGCCAGCACCGACAGGCACCACGCCCGGCAGCCCGCCGGGATCTCCTCCAGCGCCATGACCACGATCGTGGCGCCGAGCGCAGCGTTCGCGGTGCGACCGACCAGCAGCGCGGCGCCTAGCCACACCATCGAGGGCGCCAGCGCCGCCAGCGCTGCGCATGCGACCCCTGCGACCATGGCGCCGGCCACGATGCGGCGCCTCCCGTACCGGTCGGCGAGCACCGACACGCCGATGGCCAGCAACGTTCCGATGCGCACCACCGCACCCAAGATTCCTTGAGCGGTCTGGTCGGCCCCGAATTCGTCAGCTGCGTAGGTGTGAAGCTCCGAGGGGGCATTCGCCAAGTACCCGCTGAGCATGGCCGCAGCAGCGAGCATGGCCATGATCGTCGCCGAGCGAGCATCGAGGCGCCGCGGCGGTGCCCACACGGGCTGCGTTCCATCCCCGGTCCGTCCGGTACGCATGGCACGCCGAACGGCGAGGTTGATGACAGGCCCGAACCACGGCACTGCGAGACGCCACTCCACGGTCTCGGTGACCTGGTGGCGGGATGTGACGCCGCCAGCCCCAGCCCCAGTCGCGCTGCGTGTCCGGCTCGCCTCGTGCTCCGCGGCCGGCGAGATCTGGACGAGACGCGAGTAGCTGGTGAACGGCCCTTCCGCCAGCTCGAATCGATGACTGCCGCCGAGCGCTGCGGCCGGTGTCTCGGCCACGATGTCGTTGCGGGGGCGCAACAGCACGTCCACCTCGTCGGCGTCGGCCACGAATGTGCGCACCAGGCGGGTCACGGCGGCGGGCCTAGCACACCTGCGGACCGCGCATCTGCATAGCGGAACCACAGCGCGTCACGTCGAGCACCCACGAGGCTGAGTCCCGGGCCTGAGCGGCCAGCGAGCGAAGCGAGCTTCAGCGGGAAGCACAGGGCGAAGCCGTGGCCCGAGCGGCCCGCGAGCGAGGCGAACAAGAGCGGGAAGCAATTGGCGTTGCCCGAACCAGGGTCTGCGTGCCGCCGCGCGCTCCCGTGCCGTGGTATCGCTATGTCAGTGGACACTGGCACCCTCGACGAGAACGACACCTTCGTGACACAGAGAAGCCGCGCGCTCGAGGGCGAAGTCCGCATCGGCGGGGCCAAGAACAGCGTGCTCAAACTGATGGCAGCCTGCCTGCTGGCGGATGGTCGCCATGTGTTGACCAACGTCCCGGACATCTCCGACGTGTCGTTCATGTGCGAACTGCTCGAGGCCATGGGCGTGACGGTGACGCGTACCGATCACCGGCTCGTCGTCGATGTGCCAGCGGAGTTGAACACCGAGGCGCCCTACCACCTCGTGGAGCGCATGCGTGCTTCGATCGTGGTGCTCGGCCCGCTGCTGGGACGTTTCGGAACCGCCCGGGTGGCGCTGCCGGGCGGCGACGACTTCGGACCGCGACCGATCGACATGCACCTGCGGGCGCTCGAGAGCCTGGGGGCGACGTTCAGCACCGCTCACGGTGACATCTCCGCGACAGCAGCCGTGCTGCGGGGGACCGAGGTGGTGCTCGAGTACCCGTCGGTCGGCGCGACCGAGAACCTGCTGATGGCCGCAGTGTGTGCCAAGGGCCGCACGCTCATTGTGAATCCGGCACGAGAGCCCGAGATCGGCGACCTCATCGAGTTCCTCAACCAAATGGGTGCCCACGTCGGCTGGACGGGAGACCGCATAGCGATCGACGGGGTTGAACGACTGGTGCCAGCGAGTTCGGAAGATGGTTTCAGGGTGATGCCCGACCGCATCGAGGCCGCGACGTTCCTCGCAGCGGTCGGCATGTGCGGCGGTTCGGTGTTCCTGCGTGAAGCGGTGGCCGAGCACATGGCGATGCTCATTCGCAAGCTCACCGACATGGGCATGCACATCGTGGCCTCCGAAGCGGGGCTGCGAGCGACGGCGACCCAGCGGCTGACCTCGGCCGACGTCTCCACGCTGCCGTACCCGGGTCTGGCAACCGACTACATGCCGTTCCTCGTGTCGATGCTCACGACGGCGTCCGGCGTCGGGATCGTCACCGAGAACATCTTCACCGGCCGTTTCCGCTACATCGACGAGCTGCGGCGCATGGGTGCCGATATCCGCACCGAGGGTCACCACGCGGTGGTTCGCGGTGCCGAGCGCTTGTCGGGAGCGCCGGTGCGTGCACATGACATCCGCGCCGGTGCTGCGCTGGTGGTGGCGGGCGTTGCCGCCGAAGGCGAGACCCAGGTGGCCGGTGCCGACCACGTCGATCGTGGCTATGAGGATCTGGCCGGCAAGCTCGCCGGTATCGGCGCAGCCATCTCACGACGCTGAGGGGTTGCGCAGAAATGCGAAGCCATGGCGCGGGCGGCCCGGAAGTGCGCTCCGATTCTTCGCGAAGGGTCTCGCAGGTTGCGCAGAATGGCGAAGCCGTGGTCCGGGCGGCCCGTGAGCGCGACCGCATCGAGGTGGGCAGCGAGAGCCGGCAAGGACCGGTGACCCGGCGCGACGGCCCAACAGTCGATAGTCGTTCAGACGTGTGCCGCGCCGTGTGCGTCTGGCTACCGTCGGCGCGCCGATGACACCGCCCGATGATCCGCTCGCTGCCGACGTGGCGGTCCTCTTGGAGGCCGCGCGCTCGGGGCAGCGCCGCGCCTTGGCGCGGATCATGTCCCATACCGAGCGCGGCGGTCCGCAGGCCCGCGCGTTGGGTGCGCTCACGTTCGCCCAGTCTGGCGGCGCCCACACGGTCGGCATTACCGGTGCGCCCGGTGCGGGCAAGTCCACGCTCAACTCGGCGGTCGTCGGTGTGGCACGCGGGCGCGGCAAGCGGCTGGCGGTGCTGGCGATTGACCCGTCGTCGCCGTTCAGCGGCGGAGCGATCCTGGGCGACCGGGTGCGCATGTCCGATCACACGTTCGACGAGGGCGTGTACATCCGCTCGATGGCCACCCGGGGGCACCTCGGCGGACTGACGCTGGCGACACCGCTGGCTGTGCGGGTGCTCGACGCGCTGGGGTGGCCGTGGGTCGTAGTCGAGACCGTCGGCGTCGGCCAGGTCGAGACCGAGATCGTGGGCGCAGCCGATACCACCGTCGTGGTGGTGAACCCGGGCTGGGGCGACTCGGTCCAGGCCAACAAGGCCGGCCTGATGGAGATCGCGGACATCTTTGTGGTGAACAAGTCGGATCGGCCGGGCGCGTCGGAGACCTGCCGGGACATCCGCCAGATGCTCGATCTGGGCGCTCCGGGAGACTGGGATCCGCCGATCCTGACTTCGGTCGGCACTACCGGCGAGGGCGCGGCCGAGCTGTGGGATGCCATCTGCGCGCATCGCGACCACTGCACCGTCTCGGGCGAGCTCGAGGCTCGTCGCGCTGCCCGCACGCAGTCCGAGCTCGAAGAGATCCTGCGAGCCAGCATCGCCGAGCGCGTCGCGGCGATGACCCAAGGCCCAGTCGCTGCGCAGCTTCGTGAGCGGCTCGCCCGGCGCGAACTCGATCCCTACGCCGTGGCCGAAGCCCTGCTCGACGAGGCTGACTAGCGCCCGTGCCCCAAGGCACCCGATCTCGCAGTGAATCTGGGCGCAGAAATCGTCGATGAGCGAACATTCTTGTGCCCGCAACGAGCGCAGCGCCGCAACTGCTCAATGCTGACACTGCGTGCAGCGCTTTGCTGCGAGGCGCAGCGCCGCTATTCAGTCGAGTTCGCCGCGGGCCAGCGCGAAGACCGCCTCGCGCTCATTGGGGTGCAGGTTGCGGTCGAGGAGCCGCAGGTCGGCTGCTGCTCGCAAGTGCGAGAGGATCGCGTCGGCACCGAATTCCTTGAGAAACGCCCGTGCGAAGCGGGTGCGAAAGGCGTTGATGACCGCGCGTGCTGCAGCGTGGTTGTCCGGCGATGCGGTGCGCAGCCGGACGTATGTGGAGGCAGCGTCGAACGCCGCATCGCCGGCTGCTGCGTTCGACCAGTCGATGACGACGGGGCCGTCAGGCGTGAGCTTGACGTTGTCGGGCTGCAGGTCCAAGTGCACCACCGAGCTGCCGCCTGAGACCTTGACCCAATCGCGGGGGGCAGGCACGTCGCCGAGCAGCCGATGCAGCCGTGCCAGGCCCTTGACGTGTCGCGACGCCAGCCACGGCTTGGCCGCGAGGTCTTCGAGCATGGTCGGGCCGGACAGGCGCTCCATGACCACCGAGTGGTTGTCGGGCTGCTCGATGACCAAAGGCGCGGGAAAGCCGTGGCTGCGCACATGACGCATCGCTGCTGCCTCATGGCTCAGGTCCCCGCCGCGCAGGCTCACACGGATGATGTGCGGCCCATACGACCGTATTTCTGAGTCGCGGCCCATCCCGAGCAAGGGTCCCGGTTCGTGGCCGGATTGTCCCTGCTGTTGTTCGAGAATTCGTGCCCGCAGCGTGCGCAGGTTTCGCCGCCAGACGCGTTCGAGCACCATCGCAGCCGGCTGCTGTCCGATCTTCGCGCCGAAGTACCACGGCAGCGTCAGCTCCTCACTCCAGGTGAAGCGGCTGCCGTCATCGATGGGCACGATCGTGAAGCGGCCGGCGCCGCGCACTGCGCCTTGATGGGTGACGCCCAGCGCACGCGGAGGGTCCCATTCGACCACTTCGATCTGGTCGGTGGTGCGCAGCGGGCCGACCTTGGTGACGCAGTCGAACGCCGTGCCGACGCCCTCGGTCTGCGAGGAAGTGAAGGTGATCGAGTTGGCGTCAGCCATCCACTCCACATTGCGGGCGAGGTCGGCCGCGTAGTCCCAGACCTCCTGGGGTGGTGCTGGAATGTCGATCGAGACCTCGATGCCCATGCTGTTGATTGCCTTGTCAATGTCTGCCGAGCGCGTTTAGCGGGCCGCTGGCGCTCTTTCGCTGCCGGCGCGCGGCCAGTGTATGAACCGCTGGCTCGAGCGGCGCATCGCGCACGCCATGGCGCCGTTGGCGCGCGACGGTGCGCGTAGCCTCACCCTATGAGCGCCACGCAGAACCGGCTGGCCCCGAATCAGCAGACCCAGCGCCCCGCGTATCTGGACTGCGCCGCGTCGACACCGATGCGGCCATGCGCAGTCGAGGCCATGGCGCCGTTTCTGGAGACGCAGTTCGCGAATCCGTCGGGAGCTCACCGCATGGCGCGCGCGTCGCGGCTGGCAATCGACGACGCGCGCGAAGTCGCCGCTGCGGCGCTCGGATTCGATCCGCACGGCATCGTGTTCACCAGCGGCGGGACCGAGGCTGACAATCTCGCGGTGCGCGGCGTCACGTCTGCCACCGGCACAACGGCTCTCTGCCCGCCGACGGAGCATCACGCCGTTCTCCACCCGGTCGAAGCGGTCGGGGGACGGAAGGTGCGGGTGGATGTCGGCGGCGTGGTCGACCTCGAACATCTGGCAGCTCAGCTGCATCCCGATGCCGGTCCGCCGGTGGGATTGGTTTCGGTGATGCTCGTCAACAATGAGTCCGGTGTCGTTGCCGATCTTGATGCCATCGCCGAGGCTGTGCGCCGTCACGCACCCGACGCGACGCTCCATACCGACGCGGTGCAAGGGGTCAATTGGGTCGATGTCGCGGCAGCCGCTCGCTCCGTCGATCTGCTGTCGCTGAGCGCCCACAAGTTCGGCGGCCCCAAGGGCGTCGGGCTGTTGGCTGTCCGGCCCGAGGTGCCCCTGTCGGCGCAGCTGCTGGGCGGCGGTCAGGAAGCAGACCGGCGAAGCGGCACACACAACACCGCCGGGATTGCTGCACTGGGTGCGGCACTCGCGGAGCTGACAGCGACGCGCGACGCCGACGTATGCCGGGTCGGCGCCTTGGCCGCTCGGCTGGCCGACGGGCTGCTCAGCGCAATCGACGGATGCGCCGAGACCGTCACGCGGTCGAGCCGGGCCGCAGGAATCTGCCAGCTGCTGATCGAGGGCATCGAGACCGAAGCGTTGCTGGTGCTTCTCGACCGGTTCGACGTCATGGCGTCGGCAGCGGCCTCTTGTGCTTCGGGCGCAATGGAGCCGAGCCATGTGCTGGCCGCCATGGGCGTCGACCGCCAGGCAGCTGCCGGCTCGTTGCGCCTGTCGCTGGGCTGGTGCACCGAGCCGTGGGAGATCGATCGGGCGATCGATGCGATTCCCCGCTGCGTGGAGCAGCTGCGATGACCCAGCGGGAGAGCGCGGCTGCAAGCGGCCCGCTGCACGGAACAGCGACCAGCGACTCAGAGGCTGAGCCGAATGGCGAAGCCGTGGCCCGGGCGGCCCGTGAGCGCAGCGAACAAGAGCGGGAAGCAATAGGTGGCGCAAGAGAACGTTCCGCCAATCCGCGCACGTTCTCAGTGCTCGTTGCGATGTCCGGCGGCGTTGACAGTTCGGTCGCCGCAGCCCTGTGCTTGCAGGCAGGCCATGAGGTCGTCGGCGTCACGCTGAAGCTGTGGGGGGGTCCCCAGGACCAAGGCTGCTGCGCGGTTTCAGACGTGGACGACGCCCGCAGGGTGTGCCAGCAACTGGGCATCGACCATTTCGTCTTCAATTATGCGGCCGAGTTTGAACGCGATGTCGTCGATCCGTACGTGGACGCACACCGGCGGGGTCTCACGCCGAACCCGTGCATCGCCTGCAACCGGCACGTCAAGTTCGACGTGCTCTTGGACCGCGCCCGTCGCCTGGGCTTCGAACGTCTGGTCACGGGCCATCACGTTCGCATCAGCGCCCGAACCGGCAGTCCACGGCTGCAGCGCGGCACCGACACCGCGAAGGATCAGTCCTACGTGCTGTACATGCTCTCGGGCGCAGATCTGTCGGATCTGTGGTTTCCAGTCGGCGATTACCACAAGGACGAGCTGCGCACGCTCGCATCTGAGCTCGGGCTGCGAACGGCCCAAAAGCCAGAAAGCCAAGACGTGTGCTTCATCACCGACGCCGCCGGCCGGGAGCGCTTCTTGGCTGAGCGCATCGATCTGCACCCCGCAAAGCTGGTCGACGCGTCCGGCCAGCGCGTCGGCACTGCGCCGGCGGTGGAGCTGGTGACGGTCGGCCAGCGCAAGGGCTTGGATCTCGGCGGTGCGCCGCAGCGGCGATATGCGGTCGACGTGGACATCGCCGCGCGTCGGGTCACCGTTGGCGGGGTCTCCGAGCTAGCGGCACCAGGTGTCCGGCTGGTCGATCACCGCTGGGCCAGCGGATCCGTCGAAGGCGACGTCTTGGCGCAGACCAGTGCGCATGGCCCAGCGCTGCCCGCATGCCTCGACGCCGAGGGCCAGTTGCACTGGAGGGAACCCCAGCGCCGTGTCGCTGCTGGCCAGGCCGTCGTCTTCTACGACGGCGACGAGGTGCTCGGCGGTGCAACCGCTGCGGGACCTCTCACATGAGGCGCGCAGGCGCCCAGAACGGCGCCGGCGATGATCCCCCTACCCCCTGGGCATTGCGCAGAGGCGTCTCGACGGCCATCACGCTCGGGGCGCTCATCGCCGCTGTCGGCGTTGTGCTGGCAGTGTGGCTGACGCGCGGCGGCGAGCCCAGACCGGCCTATCCGACCGGCTTGCAGGCGGTAACGCCGGTGCCCGGTGCCCAAGTGCCGCACCAGAGCCCGGTCGGCGCTCGACTCGAGGCCGGCTGGAAGCTGACACTCGTCATCAACGGGACGACGATTCCCGCCGGCCAGCTCGACGCCGGCACCACCCAGCTCGGCGAGTACTTCTTCTCCCCGGGCGACGGCAAGGTCATCGAGAAGCTGCGCAGCGGGCGGTCGTGCGCCCGGCTGACCGCAACGCCGACGATCGACACCGAAGCGGCCGACTTCACCTACGAATGGTGCTTCACGACGTTCTGATTTCGATTGCCGTAGTCACAAACCGGCGAACGAAATCATCACAAATCGTATATTGCGGGCGTCGGGGAGGTTCGTGGCAGGCCTGGAGAGATTCAAGTGCGCAGTCCCCGGCGCTGTCTCACCGGGCCAGTACTGTCCGAGTCGATGTCGCAGCCGTCAGTCGCCGAGTTCTTCGCCGGTATCGGCTTGGTGCGCGCCGGCGTCGAGGCCGCAGGCTTCAACGTCACCTGGGCGAATGACATTTCGCCGATCAAACAGGCTGTGTACTCCGCCAACTTCGGGAGTGACGATTACCGCCTGTGTGATGTCCGTGACGTTCGCGGTACCGACGTGCCAGACGTCGATCTTGCAACGGCGAGCTTCCCGTGCATCGATCTTTCGCTGGCCGGCCACCGGCGCGGGCTGGCGGGCGAGCAGTCGGGCCTGTATTTCGAGTTCGTGCGCGTGTTGGCTGAGATGGGCAAGCGACGGCCTGCTGCAGTGCTCATCGAGAATGTTCCATCATTCATTTCGTCGCGAGGCGGCCGCGATCTGCACGATGCGTTGGCGGCACTCAACCGGTTGGGCTACGTGTGCGATCTCGCGGTTGTCGACTCGCGCTGGTTCGTGCCGCAGTCGCGCAGCCGGCTGTTTGTGCTTGGGCTGCTCGGGGCTGACCGGCCGGCAAGCACGCCCTCGTTGTCGGTCGTAGATGACGAGGCGACCGACGGCCCGGCCGAGTCCGATGTGCTTCGCCCTCCGTCGCTCACGCGGTTCATGGCACGAAGCTCAGGGCTCGACTTGACACGGCGAGTGATCGGTCGCCCGCCTGCGGCCGACCCGCTGCTTGCCGATGTCGTTGAGCGGCTCGGGGAGGAGGACGCGCTTTGGTGGGACGCACAGCGGCTTGCGGCCTTTGATCGCACGCTCCCGCAGCGGCACGCGGCGAGGATTGCCGAACTCGAGGATCAGGGCGTCACGGCTTGGCGAACCGGCTATCGCCGGACCCGTGGCGGAAAAGCCGTCTGGGAAGTGCGCGCCGACGAGATTGCAGGCTGCCTGCGAACTGCGCGGGGCGGTTCTTCCCGTCAGGCGCTTGTCGAGATCGAACGTGGCTGCCACCGTGTGCGCTGGATGACTGCACGCGAATACGGCCGGCTCCAGGGCGTTCCGGACAGTTTCGATATCTCGCCGGTGACCGAATCGCAGGCGCTGTTCGGCTTCGGCGACGCTGTCACCGTGCCGGTCATCACCTGGCTCGCTGAGAGCTTTGTGGCACCAGCGCTCAGGAAGCAGACCCCCGCCACCGACGCGGCGGCATGACCACCGGCGAGATCACCGCAGCGCTCGACGGCGCTATCGACGACTGGTACGAGAGGCAGCGCACCGAGACAGGCGTCAATCGCAATGTGATGACAGTGGGCCTCATCATGTGCGAGCACATGGAGACCCACTTTCCGCTTGACGAAGCACGCTGGTTCAGCGGGTCTCAGGTCCGTCTTCTTGGTGGATCGAGAATCAACAAGATCCTGGCTCGTCATGGTGAGACACGTCCGCTGGCGAGCGAGGGCGGCAGGACGAGCCGAGGGAGTCAGGAACTCGCGCGAGGCTTCGAAGCTGCTGTCAACTCCTCGACGGCCGCAGAAGCGTTTGCAGCGACCGGCCAGGACATGCGGACCGAGGTAATCAAATCACTGCAAGCGGCGATGGTCGAACGCATTCAAGCCGATTTCTTCGACAAGCAGAGATTGCGAATCGAGTACCGGAGTCATGAACCGACCAGCGCGGCGGTCCGCCAATTGCTCGAGGCGGCGAGTCGCCGTGGGGGCAACGCCACCGGTGCCGTTGCCCAACATGTCGTCGGCGCAGCCTTGTGCCTGCACTATCCCGACATGGCCATCGATAATCACTCGTACACGACAGCCGATGAGCAAACTGGGCGCGTCGGCGACTTCGTCGTCGAGAACGCCGCGCTGCATGTGACCACCGCTCCAGGTGAAGCTCTGATGCGCAAGTGCAGCGCAAATCTTGCGCTTGACCTCTTGCCGATTGTGCTCACCCTGCGCGAGCGCATCGCCGCGGCCGAAGGGCTTGCAGGCAACTTCGACATCGCCGACCTGATCTCAGTGAGGAATGTCGTGGACTTCGTCGCAGACGCCGTCGACATCCCTGCCCAGTACATGCGCGATCAGATGGCGTCGCGCCTGCGGGGGCTGCTCGACACCTACAACACGCGAGTCGCTGCGGCGGAACCCGATCCGTCGCTGCAAGTCGAGATTCCCGACAACCTCGGTTGAGCGGCATGCGCGACGCTGGACGGGCCACCACCTGCAGGCATTCGCTGTCACAAATCGGCGAACGAAATCATCACAAATCGTATATTGAGAGTATCACAATATGTATAATGTCATGAGACAGAGGTGGAAACCGCGGGGGCTATGCCGGTGGAACACACATCCAGACCACATCTCATCCCCGACGGTTATCGGCCCAGGATCGTCGATCTCGAAGTCGAACGCGGCCTGCGGTCTGCAGGATTCCTCGTATTGGAGGGACCGCGCGGCTGCGGCAAGACGTGGACAGGACTGCGTCACGCGCACAGCGCCATCCGCCTCGACACCGATCTCGATGCGCGCACACTCGGCAGTATCGACCCGTCGACGCTGCTGAGCGGGGAGGCACCGCGGCTGCTCGATGAATGGCAGGTGGTGCCTGAGCTGTGGAACCACGTGCGCCACGCCGTTGATGCCCGAGCCGAATTCGGGTGCTTC
The DNA here is from genome assembly GCA_965231925.1 of Acidimicrobiales bacterium. Taxonomy (GTDB): domain Bacteria; phylum Actinomycetota; class Acidimicrobiia; order Acidimicrobiales; family Poriferisodalaceae; genus Poriferisodalis. The sequence continues at coordinate 3,635,892 of OZ246894.1, read as the reverse complement.
ATCCTGGCTGGGTCTGCCCAGCCGGCCGGTGACGCCACCCGCCACACCGGTGCAGGACGGGTGCGCCGGATCCGAATGAGACCGATGTCGCTGTACGAGTCAGGGGATTCCACGGGCGAGGTGTCTCTGGGCGCGCTGCTCGATGGCAACCCGGCGAGCGCAAGCCGACCCGATGCAGGACTCGCCGAGGTCGCGCAGGTGCTGTGCCGTGGTGGATGGCCCGGTCAGGTGGGATTGCCGTTGCGGGAGATCCAGCGCAATCTGCGCAGTTATCTCTCCGAAGCTGCCCGCACCGACGTCCGGCTCCTCGATGACGCTGCCATCCGAAGCCCCGCCGGTGTGGAGCGACTGCTCTACTCGCTGGCACGAAATGTCGCCACCGAAGCCAGCATGAGCACATTGGGCGCAGATGCGGAACCGGAACCGCTGCACCGCCACACCGTTCGTGCCTACCTCGAAGCACTGCGACGCATCTTCGTGGTGGAAGAACAGCCCGCATGGTCGGTCCGTTTGCGTTCCCGGGCACCGTTGCGCAAGTCGGCGAAATGGCACCTGGCCGATCCTTCGTTGGCGGTGGCCGCGCTCGGCGCCGATGCGGCACGCCTCATGGGCGACACATCCACGCTTGGCCTGCTATTCGAGTCGCTCGTGGTGCGGGATCTGCGAGTGCTCGCCCAACCCCACGACGGACGCGTCTCTCACATGCGTGACGCGGCGGGCGCCGAAGCCGACGCCATCGTCGAATTGCCCGACGGGAGATGGCTCGCAGTAGAGATCAAGCTCGGCGGCAGCGATGCGATCGAGACAGCGGCCCAGTCGCTGCGACGGGTGCGCGACAACGTTGCCGAAGACCGCGTCGCGCAGTTGGCCGGCATGGTGGTCATCACCGCTGTGGGCTTCGCGTACACCCGCCCCGACGGCGTCCGAGTCACCCCCATCACCGCCCTCGGCCCCTGAATCCCGATCTGAGCTTCCGCCGTAGCGGCAAGTGGAGCACCGCGCTGGTCATCATGACCGGCCTGTCGCATCCACCAGTGGAGCCCGCCTGAGTTCCAGTGCCTGTTGGCCGACGAACCTGTCCGAGACTGGCAAGCACTACCGGCCCTGAGCCCGCTATGGGGCACTGACCTCGCCGGAGTCGAGCAGTTTCCTCAGACCCTGCTCGTCGAGGACCGGGACATCTAGCTCGGCAGCACGATCCAGCTTGGATTGCCCTGCGCGTTCGCCTGCCACTAACGCGAAGGTGCTCTTGTTCACTGACGAGGGGGACTTGCCTCCGCGCTGGGTGATGGCCCGCTTTGCGTCGTCGCGCCCGATGAACCAGTCATCGAGATTGCCGCTGACGACCACGGAGCGACCGGCCAAGACCTGAGGCGTATCGGCACCGTCGGCGCAGCCGTCGACGACGTCGAAACGGACACCCATACGGCGCAGATTCTCCACGAGCGCCCGGTTGTCGTCGTCAGCAAAGAAGCCCGTGACGCTGGAGGCGATGATCGGCCCGATGCCGTCGATTTCGGCGAGGTGCTCAGCCGTGGCATCCATGATCGAGTCGAGCGAGCCGAAGCGCATGGCCAATAGCTCCGATGCGGTGGGCCCGAGGTGTTCGATACCGAGACCGATCAAGAGTCGATCCAATGGCGTGTGTCGCGCCGCGCCGATGTTCGACACTAGATCGCTCGCCGACTTCCAGGAGAAGTGCTCGATGCCATGGGTCACTGCCGGGCACAGCGACGTGAGTGCAATGCTCTCGGGCGCAGATCCGTTCAGGACGCCGCCCGAGTCGAACCGCCGGGGTGTTTTGTTGCTCGCACCGGTGAGTAGCTCGGCAGACGGCGGTTCGCCTGATCGTTCTCGGTCTCGAAATGCCTTGCGGCGAGGACGGGAGAACGGGCGGCCGCAATGCTCTAGTCCATCGTCGGCAGCCAAATCCTCGGCGCGCAGCCGGAACAGGTCCGCGGGGTCGCAGGCAAGCCCGTGCTCGTGCAGGCTGACGATGGTGTTGTCGCCGAGGCCTTCGATGTCGAGCGCGCCCCGGCTCACGAAGTGCCCGATGCCCTCGATGACTCGCGCCCGGCACGACCGGTTCACGCAGTAGGTGTTGGCATCGCCCTGCTCACGCACCAGCGGCTGAGCGCACACCGGGCACTCGGCGGGGAACGTCCATGCCGACGAGCCATCGGGCCGGTCGGCGAGCACCGGGCCGACTACTTCGGGGATGACATCGCCCGCCTTGCGCACGATGACCGTGTCGCCGGGGCGCACGTCCTTGGCGGCGACCTGGTCCTCGTTGTGCAGTGTGGCCAGTGCCACTGTGGACCCTCCGACGAACACTGGCTCCATGTCGGCGAAGGGAGTTGCGCGGCCGGTGCGGCCGATCGAGACCATGATGTCGCGCAGCTTGGTTGTGCGTTCCTCGGGCGGGAACTTGTACGCGACCGCCCAGCGTGGTGCCCGACTGGTGGAACCGAGCTGCGACCGAAGCGCCAAGTCGGCCACCTTCACGACGACGCCGTCGATCTCATACGCGGGACGGTGACGATCGCGCTCCCACTGAGCGCAGAAGCGCTCGACCTCTTCCAGTGAGCCGAATGTGCGGATCTCCGGATTCACCGGCATGCCGAGCTCGCCCAGGTACTCGAAGACCTTGCCCGCACTGCTGAGGTCAGCGCCGACGACGAGTTCGCCGACGTCGTAGCTCCAGAACGACAGGCCCCGCGTCGCGACGATTGAAGGATCCTTCTGGCGCAGGCTGCCCGCAGCCGTGTTGCGGGCGTTTGCGTAGTCGGGATGGCGGCGCTGCACATCGACCGGCGTGAGCTTGGCTAGCGACTCGAGCTTGCGTCGCTCGCCTGCCGGCATGTCTTCGGTGGCGCTCCCAAGCTGCTGCCTGGCGCTCTCGGCGGCCTCGGTGAGGTCGCGACGTGCTTGGGCCTGCGATTCATTCAATTCGCGGAATCTGTCTAGCGGCAGGAAGATCTCGCCGCGTACCTCGAAGACCGAGGGCACCGGCGATGCCGTGCTCAGCTCCCGGGGGATGTCTGCGATGGTCACGACATTCGCGGTGACGTCTTCACCGACACGCCCGTTCCCCCGTGTCGCTGCCTGGGTAAGGCGTCCCTGCTCGTAGCGAAGCGAGACGGCCAGCCCATCGAACTTGAGCTCGCAGATCAGCTCCGGTTCGGCCACGGCCGCTTCGGCGCCGTCTTCGTCCTCCTCATCGGACTCTGCGTCGCCGAAGAGGGTCGGTTGAGTCGCAGCGAGACCCCGCATGACGCGGCCGTGCCAGGCCCGCAGTTCGTCGAAATCCATGGCGTTGTCGAGCGACATCATCGGCCTGGCATGGACGACTTCGCTGAACAGCGCCGACAGCTCCGCTCCGACACGCCGACTGGGCGAGTTCGGATCGGCGAAGTCGGGATAGCGGGCCTCGAGTTCGATGAGCTCGCGCTTGCGGGCGTCGTACTCCCCATCGGGCACCGACGGCGCACCGTCGCGGTGGTATTCGACGTCGTAGCGGCCGATCAGCCGCTCCAAGTGCCGCATGCGGTCGAGATCGCCTTGCATGGCCGGGTCGCTGGCGTCGTTCAACATCGCACTGCCGAGAGTACTGAGGGGGTGCCACAGCAGTGCCTCCAATCGGCGCCTCGGAAATGGGTGATTTGGAGGAGAGTCTGCTGCCGATATCTGCCGACGCAGACAATCGCATCAACCGGCTCACTAAGCCGCCAGAGCTGCCGCGCCGAGTGCCTCATCCCCTGATGTCGTTCGGCGGAAACCTGTTATCTGTCTGCCGGTACGTAGTGGAAGCCTCTGCCTGTTCGGTTTGCTCGCGAGGGGACGATGTGACCCTCCCGAGCGAGGGCCGCGAGCCGTTGGTTCGCATATCCCGGTGTGATGTCGGCGAGGTCGGCTGCCTCGGTGGATGAGATTCTGCCTCGCGCCTTGGCCCAGGCCACGAACATGGCGTCGCGGCCAGCAGGTGTGCCGAGCAGTTGCAGGCGATGGCCGAGCCGCTCCCGAGAGGAGTTCGAGAGACGGACGGCGTCGGCGCTATCCGCTGGTACACCTTGGACCTTGACGCTGACGGGCTGAGCGTCGACGCGAGTTCGGAGCAGTTGGCCGATCGCTTCCGCAGCTTCGTCAGGGTGGCGTTGCAGGAGCGGTGCTGCTCGCTCGGTATCTGTCCAGCCTTGACCGCAGAGATGTTCCAAGAGAAGAAGCGTGTCCACATTGGCGGCGGTCGGCGGTTCGAGAGCTGAGACAAATTTGACGACGGCTGGATCGGGTGCCCCGCCGAGGAGAGTGATTCGAACGTACGGCCCGTCAATCTCGGAGATCACCGGCGAGGGTCGACCGATTGCCAACATCTCGGCAACCATGCGATCGATTCCGATGCCTTGACGTTCCGCGAGTCCAAGTGTCGCGAGCGCCTGGGCGAGACTGCGATAGCGAGGCACAGCGGGGTGCGTGATTGCATTGTCAGGCGTCACGCCCCCGATGAAGCCACCAGGAGACGTGACGACGAGCATGTCTCCGACGTGCTCGACCACTGTCGGATAGGGGGCCAGCCAGTCACGGTGAGTCACGCCATTCACGATCGCCTCGCGGTAGGCGCGCTCCGGTATGGCTCGAATCTGCCAGTGCGCGAAACCGTTCTCGACATGGGTAGTCCGGTTCGCGACGCGACCTGCGCGTTCCGCTTCCCAGATCTGTTCCACCAGCGGGTCCGTGCTCTCCACACGCTCGACGCTGTCCCCTCCGGGCATTTCGCGGCGTATGTAGTCGATGCCGACGAAAGGGGTCTCGACGAAGAGCAGCGAGCCGGCAACCGTGAGCCGCCCTTCGGAATCGAGCAAGTCCAGACGTGTCAACAAGTCGCGATTGTTTGCGTCGGCCAAGTCCTTGCTGGCCTCGATGTCGCGATCTCGCAGGTACCTGCGGGCGATGTCGAGGGCCGCGGGACGCACGTCCGCAATCGAGTGACCTGATTGCTCGGCTGACCAGTCGTACCCGCTGCGCTGGAGCGATTGTGCGCGCCATGTCAGTGTGTCGATCTCGACACAGTTGGCGCCGATCCGCCAACGCAGCCTGCCGCCGTAGCTGACGGGCGCAAGCGCTTCAGGTGCTGTCAGCACGAGCAGGCGACACCCGTCGACAACCTCAGGCCGGATGGCGACGGTCAGATGTCGTTGCGTCAGCTCCCAGATGCGGTGCCTGAGCCATCCCACATCAAGTTCGGTGCCGATGATTTCGCCGTCGTCAGCGACGCCGAGGATGATCGCTCCGCCGCCGGGCGTGTTCGCCATGCAGGCCATCGCACCGGCCAAGTACGACGCCGCTTCCTCGTTGCGCGCTCCGCCCGCGATCACGGCCCCTCTCGGAGATCTGCGCCCAGGTTCTTCCTTGAGATCGATCTGAGTGCGCTCGATTTGTGCAGGCGGCACACCCGCCATGAGTTGACCGAGTGCCCCGGTGATGATCTGTTCGAGCGGATCTCCACCAAGATGGCCAAGTGTCATGTTCGCACTCTCTGCTGAGCGCCAGTTTGCCGCTTCTCGAATTTGCTCGTGTTGGTTGCGGAGCCTTCGAGTTCCTAAACCAACACGCATGCTAGCGAGTGAGGTCGAGTGTGTTGGTTTATGGGTTGCACGATTGTTAAACCAACACACACGTGCGAAGTTGAATCGCCCCGTCATTTGGTCGAGGCTCAGGGGATCGCTGAGTTCGGTGAATTGACACCAACGTATGGGAGACACACGGCCGAGTCGCGCAAGCCCGGCGGCCCACCGTGACGCCGAGCGGGGGGTGTTCGGACCCTCCAGCGGCGAGACTCTGCCCGTGAGAGCAACGCTGCGAGCGCATCCGACGCTGTGGCTGATGCGGCTGTTGTGGTTGGTGATGCCGTGGAGCGTGGGAGCGGCGGCGGCGGATGCGCTCGGTGCCTGCTCGCAGACATCGGCACGCATCGTGAGCGCGGAACTGTGGGCCGCTTGGGCGCTCGTGCTGACGGCGACCCTGGTGCGCCGGCCGTGGGCATTGACGGTCGTCCGCATCGCTGCGCCGGCCTCCGTCGGTGTGGCCATCGGCTCAGTTGTGGCCGCGGTGGCTTGGGCCGCCGACCTGGCTGCCCCGCGTGCCGCGACCGCGATCGCAGGCGCCGCCATCGTGACCGCCATTGCGCTGCTGCCCGAAACCGGCAACTCCATGGTCGACGGCCTCAGCTATGGCAACGAGCGGCGGATGCTGCTGCGCACTCCGTTCCTGCTGGCGATCGCTCCCATCCCGTTGGTGTGGTCGGCCGTCGTCGCTGGCATCGCAGCGCCAGCGGTGCTGTGGGCCAATGAGCAATGGATCTGGGCCGTTGCCGCCACGCTCACGGGGCTCACCTCGGCTGCGCTGGGGTTCCGGTCGCTGCATCAATTGGCGCGCCGCTGGGTCGTGTTCGTCCCCAATGGATTCGTGCTGCACGATCGCATGGCGACACGCGAGCCGTTCCTGCTGCGCCGAGCCGATGTCGCATCGCTGGGACCTGCGCCTGCCGACATCGATCTCTCCGCAGACGACCTCATCGACATCAGCGGCAACGCGCTCGGACCGGTGCTGCTCGTCGCCTTGAACGGACAGGTCGAGGTGGTGCCGCGCACGCCCGGCACTGCACAGGTGCTGTCGGTGTCGCGTGTGCTGTTCAGCCCGACCCGCCCCGGCGAGATGCTGGCGGAAGCCGGGCGCCGCCGAATTCCTCGCTGAAGTCGTGTGAAACGCCGCCATCGCGGTCGGCAGACCCTGTAGTCAAGGTCCGCGCACGCCGCCATCACGGTGCGAATATCCCGCTGAGACCGTGCCAGTACCCTGCCGCTTGTCATGGGAGAATCGACGGCTGCGATCAGTACGGATCAGGTGGCGCATGTCGCGCGGCTGGCACGCATCGAGCTGACCCCCGATGAGATCGATCACTACGCGGGCCACCTTGGACGCGTCCTCGAGCACGCTCGTGAGCTGGAGGATCTCGACCTCGCCGACGTGCCGCCGCTCGCACATCCCTATCCGCTTCGCAACGTGTTCCGCGACGATGTCGCTGGTTCGCCCGTCGACCGCGACGAGGTGCTGCAACAGGCGCCCGCCGCATCAGATGGGCAGTTCGAAGTTCCGCCGGTGCTCGGTGAGGAAGCCTGAACCGGACATGACCTGCCCGGCGACTGTTCGGCGCATGGTCGGTCGATGAGCCCGGTGAGATGTGCGAGCCTTGTGAGCGTTCGATGAACACGGCACGTGCCATTGCCAGCGACGTCCGCTCCGGCAACCGACGTGCCGCCGACGTTGTGGAGGAATACCTCGGTCGTATCGAGGCTCACGACGGCGACGTTCACGCGTTCAACACCGTGACCGCCGAGCAGGCCCGTGCCGCGGCAGCGGCCATCGACGCAGCCGTCTCCCAAGGCCGTGATCCGGGTCCGCTGGCAGGCGTTCCCATCGCCTTCAAGGACAACATGTGCACCCGCGGCGTGCCGACCACGTGCTCGTCTCGCATGCTCGAGACGTGGTCGCCGCCCTACGACGCCACGGTGGTGCAGGCCATGACGGCCGCCGGCGCGGTGATGGTCGGCAAGACCAACCTCGACGAGTTCGCGATGGGCAGCTCCACTGAGCACTCGGCATTCGGTCCCACACGCAACCCCTACGACTTGACCCGGGTGCCCGGCGGCTCCAGCGGGGGCTCGGCTGCGGCGGTCGCCGCTGGGTTCGCGCCTCTGGCGCTGGGATCGGACACCGGCGGCTCCATCCGGCAACCCGCTGCGCTGTGCGGCATCGTCGGCATCAAGCCCACGTACGGACGGGTCAGCCGCTACGGCCTCGTGGCCTTCGCCAGCTCGTTCGACCAGATCGGCCCGTTTGCGGCCGATGTCGCCGATGCGGCGCTCGCACTGGGCGTCATCAGCGGCCACGATCCGGCTGACAGCACGTCCATCCCCACATCCGCGCCCGACTTCGACGCCGCCTTGGAGCGAGGTGTCGAAGGTCTGCGGGTGGGTGTCGTCGCCGAGCTGACCGGGGGCGGCCGCAATGGTGTTTCGAACGGTGCCTCCGCGACTGGTGGCCCAGTGATCGGGGATGCAGCGAGCGAGGTGCTGGACGGGATCGATACCGACGTGACAGAACGGGTGCTTGAAGCGGCCGACGCGCTGGCCGACGCAGGGGCATCGGTCGGTCGGGTCTCGGTGCCTGCGGTCACCTACGGCCTCACTGCGTATTACCTGATCGCGCCTGCGGAGGCCTCAAGCAACTTGGCGCGCTACGACGGCACGCGCTACGGGTTGCGTATCAACGGTGCCGACGTGGAGGAGATGAACCGGTTGACCCGAAGGGCCGGCTTCGGGGACGAGGTCAAGGCGCGCATCATGCTGGGAACCTTCGCCCTCAGCGCCGGCTACTACGACGCCTACTACGGCAAGGCTCAACGGGTGCGCATGCTGACCCGGCGCGACTTCGACGCTGTCTACGCCGACTATGACGTGCTGCTCTCGCCCACCTCGCCGTGCGTGGCCTTCCGCTTCGGCGAGCGTTCTGATCCCATGACGATGTACCGCTGCGACACCTGCACGATCCCGTCAAATCTCTCCGGCGATCCGGCCATGTCGGTGCCGTTCGGCACGGGCACGGATGACTTGCCGGTGGGCGTGCAAATTTTGGCACCGGCCCTCGGCGAGGAGACGATGTTGACGGTCGCCGCAGCGCTGGAGCGTGCCGCGCCGCCGCTTCCGGCACCGCAGATGGCGGCCGGCGGCACGTCGGGAGGTGCGTGATGGCGAGAGTGGCGCCCGAATGGGAGACCGTCGTGGGCCTCGAAGTCCACGTCGAGCTGGCAACCGACACGAAGCTGTTCTCCGCTGCGCCCAGTCGCTTCGGCGATGAGCCGAACACCAACGTCACGCCGGTCTGCCTGGGCCTGCCCGGCTCGTTGCCCGTGCTGAACCGCCGCGCCGTCGAACTGGCCATTGCGGTGGGGCTCGCGCTCAACTGCGAGATCCGGCCGTCGATCTTCCACCGCAAGAACTACTTCTACCCCGACATGCCGAAGGACTACCAGGTCAGCCAGTACGACCAGCCGATCTGTTCCGACGGCTGGCTGGATGTGCCCGGAGCGAACCGGGTCGGCATCGAGCGGGCGCATCTGGAAGAAGACGCTGGCAAGACGACGCACCTGGGGGGCGCAGACGGCCGCATCCACGGAGCCGTCGGCGCGCTCGTGGACTACAACCGCGCAGGCACGCCGCTGCTGGAGATCGTTTCACGGCCGGACATCGGTTCGGCGGCCGAGGCCAGTGCCTATGTCGAGGAGTTACGGGCGATCCTGCTAGCGCTCGGCGCATCCGACGCCCGCCTCGAGGAAGGCTCGATGCGCGTCGATGCGAACATCAGCGTGCGGCCCGCCGGCTCGGATGAGTTGCGCACCCGGTGCGAGGTCAAGAACGTCAACTCGCTGCGTTCGCTGCGCAACGCCATCGACTACGAGGCCCGTCGCCACATCGGGCTGTACCAATCCGGCGAGCAGCCGATCCAGGAGACCCGTCACTGGTCCACTGACGGCCGCACCCACTCGCTGCGGTCCAAGGAAGAAGCCGACGACTACCGCTATTTCCCCGAGCCCGACCTGGTGCCGCTCGCGCCCGATCCTGAATGGATCTCCCGAGTCCGTGCTGCCATGCCCGCACTGCCCGCCGCCCAGCGCGAACGCCTCGGCGAGCTGGGTGCTGATCTCCATGACGCGCAAATCATAGTGAACCGCGGTTTGGCCTCGCTGGTGCTGGACGCAGTCGGCGCTGGTGCCGACGCGAACCGCACGGTGATGCACGCCGTGCAGAACCTCGCCCTCGACGGGGCCGAGCTGCTTGATGCGACGCAGCTGGCGTCGCTGGTCCAGATGGAGGCAGCGGGGCAGCTCACGGCGACACAGGCCAAGACCGTCCTCGGCGTCATGTGCGAGCGGGCACACGACGGCAATGCCGACCCCGACGCCATCGCCGCCGAGCTCGGCTTTGAGGCCATGGACTCCAGCGAGCTGGAGACGCTGGTGGACCAAGCCATCGCCGACAACCCTGAGGCCTGGCAGAAGTTCTGCGCGGGTGAAGCCAAGGTGGCGGGCGTGTTCGTGGGAGCAGTGATGAAGGCCACCCGCGGCCAAGCCGACGGCAAGGCCGTCAACCAGCTGCTCGCCCAACGCCGCGACGGAATGGTCCGATGAATCCGAACGATCTCAGTGAGGTGCTCGGCGGCGGTGAGAACTCGTTTGTTGAGTACAAGCGCGACGACATCCATCCGGCCCAGCTGGCCGCCGAAATCGCGGCGTTGCTGAACCACGAAGGCGGTCGCGTCCTGCTCGGCGTCGAAGACGACGGCACCGTCTCGGGGCTGACGCGCGAGCCGCGCAGAGTGGAGGAGTGGGTGATGCAGGCCGCCCGCGACCTGCTCGAGCCTGCTGTGATTCCGTCGTGGCAGACGGCGAGGGCACCAGAGGGTGTCGTCGGCATTGTGAGCGTTCCGGCGAACGCGCCGGACAAGCCGTATCGGGCACGGCAGGGATCGCATTGGGTCACCAAGATTCGGGTGGGCTCGACGACTCGCGATGCAACACGGGACGAAGAGGAGCGACTGTTCCAGCAGTCGGGCCGCCTTCTCTACGGTCTCAAACCGGTGCTGGGAACAAGTGCGGAGCATCTTGACCAACGGAGGCTGCTGGACTACTTCACACGCATCTGCGGTGACGACGAACTGCCTCCACGAAACTCCGATGAGTTCTCGGTACTGCTGCGCAATGTGGAGTTCATCGTCGAAGTCTCCGGCCAGATCTACGCCACCGTTGACGGCATGCTGCTGTTCGGAACCGACGTGGGGCGATTCGTGCCGCAATCGGGCATTCGCGCTATCTGTTATCCCGGAACCGAACAGGACTACGCGACGCGAGCCGACGAGGTCATCCGAGGCCCGCTGGTGCCGTGGGCCGGTGCGGACGGAACCGTCTATGAGGGCGGACTGGTAGATCGGGCCGTCGACTTCGTGCGCAGACTTACCTCGGTGACTGCCGAACTGGACGGCGCACGCCGCGTGGACAGGTGGGACTATCCAGAGTCGGCGGTACGGGAGCTCCTCGTCAACTCGCTCGTTCACCGGGACTACAGCATCACGGGCACCGACATCATGCTGGCGATCTTCGAGGACCGCTTGGAGGTGACGAGTCCCGGTCGCCTGCCCAACTCGGTGTCAGTCGAGTCGATGAAGTCAGGAGCTCGCTATGCGCGCAATCAGATGCTCGTGAATGTGATGCGCGACTACGGATACGTCGACGCACGCGGCATGGGCATCCACCGCAAGGTCCTTCCCGCGATGCGTGCCCACAATGGCACCGAGCCCGAATTCGTCGAGCAGGAGCACCGTCTGATCGCCCGCCTGCGGAAATAGCCTCGCCGTGGACGCGTGCACGGCAGGCGTCAGGCCCTCGCGCAAGGGTTCACGCACGGCAGCCGCGAAGCTCACTCGTGTCCGGTGCGAGGTCTCGCGTATGGCAAGAAGCGGTGGTCGTAGTAGACGCACGCCATCTCGTCAAGGACGCGTGCTCTGATGACGGCGGTCTTGCCGGAATCCCTCGCAGTGTTCGATTCAGCGAAGTCGATGGCACTGAGGTTGCCGAGGCGCGCTTCCCAGATCCATACGACGTTGCCTCGCTGGCCGCGGACATACTCCCCTCGGCGGCCGCCGAGCACGTAGCGGAAAATGAGGTGCTGGCCCGGCTTTGGCAGATGACCCTTGGGCATGTTTGTTTCAAGCGCGACCTTGATCTCCAGGTCTGACCCTCGATCTGACTCGGATACGAGATCGGGATACTTGTGCGGATCATTGCTTCGGTATCCGCCCTCCGACGCATCCGCGAGGGCTGAGCGCAGGAGATTGCCGATCATGGCGGAGAGGTTTGCGAGCTCGATGATCTCTGCGAGCGGTTGGGTGCCGGCGTTGATCAACTGCTCGTCGATCAGATCCAACCTTCGGTAGGTGTTCGTGATCGCCCTCACAATCCATGTTTCGCCGAGCCCGGACGTAGTGCTGACGCTGTCGGCATTGCGTGCTGCATCCGGCGGCGGCGTTCGTGCTGGAAGGCGAACGGGCAGGTCTCCACCGGCCGCGTTCGTTTCGGCCATGTTGACGAGTTCAGTCAGTGACAATCCCAGCGCCCTGGCGAGCCGATACGCCGACTCGACACTCACATGGCGCTCACCGCGCTCGACGAGACCGAGGTGGGTGCGGTGCTTTCCAGCCTCGTCTGCAAGTTCGGCCAGCGACCAGCCTCGCTGATCGCGCAGGCTGCTCACCACAGTGCCGACTGCGCGCGCAACGGCGCGGGCGGTCTCGGCCTCCTCGTCGTCAGCACTGGGTGTCACAGCCATGATGTTGGGGTCAGTGGTCGGGCTTAAGTCCACCCGTACCGGACTCGGCGAGACTATAGTCTCGCCGACCCGCGACGACTCGGTGGCAAGGTAGGCGCAATGGCCCCGCTAAAGATCATGGATCTGTTCTCTGGCACCGGAGGATTCTCGAAGGGTTTCGAGGATACGGGAGCCTTCGAGGTCGTGTACGGCATTGACATGCTCCCCGAGGCCATCGAAACCTTCCGCTTGAATCATCCTCGAGCGGTGACGTTCACTGACGACATCCGGCAGGTGCGACTCGGTGTCGTTGCTGAGCAGACTGGCCTAGCGCGAGGTGAGGTTGATGTCATCGTCGGAGGCCCACCGTGCCAAGGCTTCTCGTCGATCAGGCCGTTTCGCTCAATGACCGAGGACGATCCTCGCAACAGCTTGTTCGAAGAGTTCGCAGCGTATGTCAACTATTTTCGGCCGGCTGTATTTGTCATGGAGAATGTTGTAGGCCTCGCTACCTATAAGAATGGTACGACCATAGAGCAGATGGAGAATTGCTTCTCCGATCTTGGTTACGATGTGGACTGGAGAGTGCTTAACGCAGCGCACTTCGGAGTACCTCAGAAGCGCGAACGTCTCATCTTGATTGGGGCTCAGGCAGGCGTGACTCTCAGATTCCCGCAACCCACGCACGCAGGCGTTTTTCGGACCATTGGGTTACGCGAACGACATCGAATACTGGCGCCTGCTGAGAACGGCGGCATAGTGTCGCTCTTGGGAGATCACACTGCAGATCTTCCGCATGCCGTGACGGTGATGGAGGCAATTGGCGACCTTCCTCGCTTGTCAGCGGGCGAGCAAGTCGATACGTATTCTTGCCAGCCTCTAACTATGTATCAGGAGCAGCGACGATTGCGCTCTACACAGCTCGAATGGCATGTGGCTACTGCTCACTCCAGCCGGATGTTAGAGATCATCAAGCATTCTGGCTCCAATATCAGTTCTGTGCCGGAATACCTGATCACTTCTGGATTCTCGTCATGTTATTCACGGCTTGAACCGCATGAGCCTTCTGTCACAATTACAGTGAATTTTGTGCATCCTGCATCGAATAAGTGCATTCATCCATATCAGGATCGTGCACTAACGATTCGTGAAGGCGCGAGGCTTCAGTCATTTGACGACGACTTCAAGTTCGCAGGCAACAGAACCAAGATCGCAAAACAGATCGGCAACGCGGTTCCGCCGCTGCTCGGGCGGGCAATTGCGGAGTCGGTGCAGCAGATGTTCGGCGTCGACGCCGGATATGCCGTAGGTCGTGAAGACGCGGCTTGACGGATTCGCAAGGAACTGGTTGAACTCGAGGTAGTCCGATACACGCGTGTTCAGCCCTCGCCTGTGCGGAGCCACGCGTCGCCTCGGAAGCGGATCCACTGCGGCGCGACGCGAAAGCACATGAACGCGATGAGGGCCGCCCAGAGCCATCCGATTCCGAAGTCCAGCAGGTGCACCGTCCCGCCGACGATTGCGAAGCCCGCTGCGGCACCGATCATCGCCCGTGCCAGAAAGCCCAGGTCGCCGGCGCCGATGAAGATGCCGTCGAAGGCGAACGCGGCGGCATTGACCGGTTGCATGGCCGCCACGAACAGCAGGATGAACCCGCCGAGGGAGACCACCTCGGGGTCGGTGCTGAAGATCGATGCCAGCGGCCCGCGCAGCACGACGAGCACCAGACCGAACACGAAGCTGAGCTGGAGGCTCATGCCGATCATCCGGACGCTGGCTGCGCGAGCCACCTCGGGTCGGCCGGCGCCCAGTTCCTTGGCCACCATGGCCTGGCCCGCGATGGCGACCGCATCGAGCGCCAGGGCCAGCAGCGCCCAGATCTCGGCGCCGATCTGGTGCGATGCCACCTCGGTGGTCCCGATGCGCGAGGCAAACACGGCCGCCAGCACGAACGAGCCCCGCAGCGCACTGGTGCGAGCGAACATCTGCAGCCCGACACGGGCATAACGGCGGGCTGCGGCCGCTACGAGCCGCAACGAGGCACCGACGGCCCGCGTGCGACGGCGAACGGCGAAGGCGAAGGCGATTGCCGCTGCCCATTGGGCAATCACGGTCGACCATGCCGAGCCGGCGATGCCCATGTCGAGCTCGAACACCAGCACGAGCTCGATGAGAAGATTTGCGATAGCGGACGCCACCGCCACGATGAGGGGTGTGATCGTGTCCTGCGCGCCCCGCAGGTAGCCGGTAGCGGCCATTGCCGCCAGCAGCGCAGTGAAGCCGATGAGGCTGATCCGCAAGTAGGTGAGTGCCAGATCGGCGACTTCGGGAGTCGGGTCGAACAGGCCCACGAGCCATCCCGAGCCGGCCCACATGCCCAAGCTGACAGCGATGCCCAAGCCGACCGAAAGCCACATGCCGGCGATGCCTTGTTCGGCGGCTCTCTGCGGAGCACCGGCACCCACGAGCCGACCCACCAGCCCGGTCGTGCCGTAGGCCAGGAAGATCAACGCTGCGTGGGCGCTCAGCAGGACGGCCGAAGCGATCGCAAGCCCTGCCAGCTCGGGCGTGCCGAGCCTGCCCACGATCGCCGTGTCGGTGACGACGTACAGCGGTTCGGCGATCAGTGCGCCGAACGCCGGAACAGCGAGCAGCAGGATCTCGCGGTCATAGACCGTGCGGCGCAGCACGGCTAGGGCCCGACCGCGATCAAGGAGGCAGCGATCATCTGGTCGCGCCCTATCCGCTCAGGCGCCACACGCCGGTTTCCATGTCGATCACGTACAGCTCGCCGGCCCCGTCGACCGCAAACCCAACCGGCCTCGGCGTACTCACGCCCAGGTGCCAGACCTCATCGGGCTGCGCGCCAGGCTCGACTGCTGCCGCGTA
The DNA here is from genome assembly GCA_965231925.1 of Acidimicrobiales bacterium. GTDB lineage: Bacteria > Actinomycetota > Acidimicrobiia > Acidimicrobiales > Poriferisodalaceae > Poriferisodalis. The sequence goes on along the minus strand of OZ246894.1, from coordinate 3,620,587 downwards.
GATGTCGCCGCCGCAGAGGTCAGCGAATACGTAGCGGCCCTCCAGCCACTCCAGCTCGCTGCCGCGGTAGACGTGGCCACCGATCACGGCGCACAAGCCCCGCCCGTGCCGGTACTCGAGATCGGGTGGCCGGTGGTCGGCGAGCTCGTCGCCGACGAATCTCCGGCTTCCCTCGTAGGAATTCCAGCCCAGGTTGGCGCCGCCCTCGTCGAGGGTGAGCACATTGACCTCTTCGATGCACTGCTGTCCGACGTCGGAGACCCACAACGTGCCGGTCGGCTCGTCGAACGACATGCGAAACGGATTGCGTGCGCCGTAGACCCATATGCGGGAGTCGCTGCCGGGTCCGAGGTCGGGGTTGCCAGGCGCAGGCACCAGCCGCCAGTCGCCGGGATCGCTGCTGTCGCCGGTGTCGACGGCGAATCGCAACACGGCCCCCAGCGGAGTGGCGAGATTCTGGCCGTGATGACGGGGGTCGCCGAGGCCGCCCCCGTCTCCGAAGGACACGTAGAGCAGCCCGCTCCCGTCGAACAGCAGATCGCCGCCGTTGTGCTGCGCGTTGGTCTGCTCTACCTCCAGCACATCGGCGTAGCTGCCCTGCAGCGTCGCACGGTCGGCGCTCGGCGTGAGCACCGTGAGCACGCTGGAACCGTGGCGGTCGGTGCGGTTGATCCACAACCTCCCGTTCGGTCCCAGCGTCATGCCCACGAGGCCCTGATCGTGCTCGGCGGCCGTGTTCGGCGAAAAGTCGGCCACCGGCTCTGCGCTCAGGCTGGCACCGAACTCGTTGCCCCCCTGCACAGCCAGGTTGGGTGAGAACCGCCAGATCCGGCCCCGGCGGTCGCCCACGAAACCGCCGATCAAGACTTGTCCGCCAGACTCGCTCGCACCGGTCCGCGCGCTGTCGAAGACCATCACGGTCGACTCGACCAGATCGATGTACGGCACGAGCGACACGCCGCGTCCGGGCCCGGCCGTGCCGTGCAGGACCGCTCCGAGCTCGGGCAGACCATCGGGGCAGGGCGTGTTGGATGCCACGTACTGCGGGGTTTGCGTGAGCGGCAGGGTCGTGGCGGGCACAGTGGTCACTCGGCCGGTGCCATCGTCGGGACTTCCGATGGCGGGACCGGTGCCGTCGTCGATCGCAATGTCCGAGCACCCGGCGGTCATCGCGCCGGTAGCAATGGCCACTGTGCAGGCCGCGATGGTGAACAGCCGTCCGCCCTGCACCCGGCCAATGTACGCCTGCTCGGCGGCATGGCAGTCTGATTTCTCCAGTGTGTGAACGCGTGTCGAGTTGTGGCTGCGGGGACGGCACGACAGAATGAACCGATGCGCGCGCCAGCAGACACGCTTGGCTGCCCGGCCGAGGCCGTGAGCGGCAACGAGGTTGTAGGGGTACTCACCTAGGCGAGCCCGTCTTGACGCGCTCGCCCTGCCTCCCGCTCGGGAGGCACAGTCATTTATGGGCACAGTCAATTCACGAACCGACCATTCCAAGTAGCAGGGCAGGAGAAACTTCATGGAGCTCACCGGCGCTCAGGCGTTGATGCGAAGCCTGGAGATGAGTGGCGTCGAGGTCATGTTCGGCCTGCCCGGCGGGGCGATCCTGCCCGTGTACGACCCGGTGCTGGACTCGTCGATCCGCCACGTCCTCGTTCGTCATGAACAGGGCGCCGGCCACATGGCGCAGGGATACGCGCATGTCACCGGCAAACCCGGGGTTGCCATGGTCACGAGCGGACCGGCGGCCACCAACATCGTGACGCCGCTGTGCGACGCCTTCATGGACTCGATCCCGATGGTCGTGGTGACCGGTCAGGTGGCCATGTCGGCGATCGGCTCGGATGCGTTCCAGGAGTGTGACACCACGGGTATCACCATGGCGGTCACCAAGCACAACTACCTCGTCACCGAGGCCGCTGACATCCCGCGCATCGTGGCCGAGGCTTTTCACATCGCAACAACTGGGCGACCTGGCCCCGTGCTGATCGACCTGCCCAAGGACGTCAGCAACGAGATGATGACCTGGTATTGGCCCGACGGCGTGGAGCTGCCCGGGTACCGGCCCCGCAGCGGGGTCGATCCAGCCGCTATCGCCGAGGCGGCGGAACTGATCGGGGCAGCCCAGCGGCCGGTGATCTACGCGGGAGGCGGTCTGCTGAAGGCCCGTGCCGCGGAAGCGCTGCGGGAACTCGCAGAGATGTGCGACATCCATGTGGTCACCACGCTGATGGCCCGCGGCGTGTTCCCCGACCGTCACCGCCTGTGTCTCGGCATGCCCGGCATGCACGGCAACTACTCGGCGGTGACGGCCATGCAGCAGGCGGATCTGCTCATCAATCTCGGGGCGCGCTTTGACGACAGGGTCACCGGCAATCCGGCGCACTTCGCCCCCGGGGCCAAGGTCATCCATGTCGACATCGATCCCGCCGAGCACGGCAAGGTGCGTGTGCCCGAAGTGGCTATCGCCGGCGATGCCCGTTTGGCCGTTGAGGCGCTGATCGCTGCGCTGCGACCCGCGGACGGCGGCGATGCCACCGACGCAATGGCCGATCGATCGGCGTGGAAGTCGACGATCTCGGGCTGGCAGGAGCAGTACCCGCTGCAATACGACCAACCGTCGAGCGGCCATCCGCTGAAGCCGCAATACGTGGTGGAGCAGCTGCGTGACCACACTCCCGACGACACGATCGTGGTGGCCGGTGTGGGGCAGCACCAGATGTGGGCGAGCCAGTTCTGGAAGTTCGACTACCCCTACACCTGGGTCAACTCAGGCGGCCTCGGGACGATGGGCTTCGCCGTGCCGGCAGCCATCGGCGCCAAGGTGGGCCAGCCAGATCGAACCGTGTGGGCGGTGGACGGCGACGGCTGTTTCCAGATGACGGCGCAGGAGCTCATCTCCGCAAGCGCCGAGAACATCCCGGTGAAGGTGGCCATCTTGAACAACGCCTACCTGGGCATGGTGCGCCAGTGGCAGGAGCTCTTCTACGCAGAGCGCTACAGCGAGGTGTACCTCAGCGCTGATCATCCCGACTACGTGGGCTGGGCCGAGGCCATGGGCTGTACGGGCATCCGGGTGGAGTCTGCCGAAGAGGTGGTGCCGGCTATCACGAAGGCGAACTCGATCAATGACCGGCCTGTGGTGATCGACTTCCGGGTCGACACTGAGGAGAAGGTGTACCCGATGGTGCCCGCCGGCGGTTCGAACGACGACATCATCCTGGGCCCTGAGGGCGATGCCGACGCGGTTCTGAAGGGAAGCGCGCCGTCATGAGCAGCCCACAGAGCAACGGCGCCGGCGTGAGCGGCGCGCAGGACAACAGTGCTGGCGTGAGCGGCGCGCAGAGCAACGGATCGGGTGTGAGCAGTCCACGAGAACCCGATCTCCACATCTTCGCGGCCATCGTGGAGAACAAGTTCGGCGTGCTGGCGCGCATCGCCGGGCTGTTCAGCCGCCGGGGCTTCAACATCTTCTCGCTGGCGGTCGCGCCCACCGACGACCCCGCCTACAGCCGCATCACCATCGTCGTCGACGTCCACAACACCGACGTCACCCAGATCGCGAAGCAGCTCGACAAGCTCATCAACGTGATCCACATCAGCGAGTTGCACCCGTCCGACTCGATGGAACGCGAGCTGATGCTCGCCCGCGTCGGGGCGGTCGATATGGCTGCAGTTGTCGATGTCATCTCCGAGTACGGCGGTGAGGTGCTCGATCACACCGACGACGAGGCCATCGTCAGCGTCAGCGCCCATCCGGACCGACTCGACCGGTGCGAGCGCCAGTTGCGCCCGTTCGGCCTGCATGTGCTGCAGCGCACCGGCCGCATAGCGCTGCGAGCACTCGATGCCGACGAGCCCGCTGTCGGCATCGCCAACTGAGCCGGCCCGTCGAGGTCGGCCGTACCGTCACTGGCCGACAGATAGGCATACTCCATCCCCATAATCCGCACAGGTCGAGGAGCGACAACGATGCCCGCCACCATCTATTACGAGGAAGACGCAGACCTGGGCCAGCTGGCCGGTCGCACCGTCGCCATCATGGGCTACGGATCGCAGGGTCATGCGCATGCACTGAACTTGCGAGACAGCGGAGTGGATGTCGTCGTGGGGCTCCGTGAGGGCTCATCGTCTCGCAAAAAGGCCGAGGCTGAGGGCTTGCGGGTCAACGACGTGGCAGGCGCGGCCGCCGAAGCCGACATCATCATGATGGCGCTGCCCGACACCGACCAGGCCGCCATCTACGACGCATCGATTGCACCGAATCTGCAGCCCGGCAACGCCATCGCGTTCTCGCACGGCTTCAACATTCACTTCGGCCAGATCAGCCCGCCCGACGAGGTGGACGTGTGGATGATCGCCCCCAAGGGTCCCGGCCACAACGTCCGGCGAACCTATGTCGAGGGCGGCGGCGTGCCGGCGCTCGTGGCGATTCACCAGGACGCCAGCGGGAACGCGCTCGCGGACGCGCTGGCCTACGCGAAGGGCATCGGCGGCACTCGGGGCGGCGTGCTGACCACCACCTTCGCCGAGGAGACCGAGACCGACCTGTTCGGCGAGCAGGTGGTGCTCTGCGGCGGCTTGACCGAGTTGATCCGGGCCGGTTACGAGACCTTGGTCGAAGCCGGCTACCAACCCGAGTCGGCGTACTTCGAGACGCTGCATGAGGTGAAGTTGATCGTGGACTTCATCTATGAGGCCGGCATCTCGGGCATGCGCTACTCGATCTCGACCACCGCCGAGTACGGCGACATGACCCGCGGCTCTCGGATCATCACCGACGAGACCCGCGCTGAGATGAAGCGCATCCTGGCCGAGATCCAGGACGGCAGCTTCGCTCGCGAATGGATCGATGAGAACCGCAACGGGCTGCCGAACTACCGGCGCATGGTCGAAGAAGGCCGCCAGCACCCCATCGAGCAGGTCGGCGCAGAGCTGCGAGCGATGATGCCGTGGATCACCGCAGGCCGCCAGGACGTCACCGCAGCGTCAGGCGGCGCCGTTTCCTGAGACGCCAAGTTCGGCCAGTTGTCCACTGCTGTCGCGTCGCTGTCGGCCAACCATCTGCCAATCGTAAGTGCGGCAGATCCGCCTGAATCAGTTGGAAGGCCTCGATCTGGCACCGGGAATCCGTATGTTCCACACTCTGTATACGAGAGATTGCTCGAGGGGGTGAGTGAAGGGTGGTGACGCAATCCGTTCCCATCACCGGTGCGGTGCTCCGGTGGGCGCGCGACGAAGCGGGTCTGAGCGTCGCCGCTCTCGCGGAATCTCTGACTGTTGCTCCCGAGCAGATTCACCTGTGGGAAATGGAGTCGGATGCTCCGTCCAAGGGACAATTGACGAAGCTCGCCAACGTCCTGAAGCGACCGTCTGCGGTATTTTTCTTGCCCGCTGTTCCCGCGGCGGCGTCCATTTCGCCAAGCCTGCGGTCTGCGCCAGGTCTTGGCGGTCAACCGCTCCAAAGCAACGACCTTCGAGCGATACGGCGAGCCCAGCGTCAGCAGTCCATGCTCTCATGGTGCGTGCAGAAACGAGGCAGTCCCCCGATCGACCTGCCGAGCTATGCGCCAGACGCCGATGCTGCAGCAGCAGGCGAGGATGCGCGATCTCGTTCAGAGATCAGTGTCGAAGTCCAATTGGCGTGGAAAAACGATGGTCAGGCCTTTCGCGCATGGCGAGAAGGGTTGGAGCGGCGAGGCGTCTTCGTACAGCAAGCATCGCTGGGGCGACAAAGCGTGCGAGGCTTCAGTCTCTGGGATGACTACGCCCCGCTCGTGGTCGTAAATTCGACGTACATCCAGGCTGCTCGGAGCTACTCGCTCATCCACGAGTACGGCCACATGCTCAATCGTGGTGGTGCAGCTTGTCGAGACTTCGTCAATTCCGTTGGTGACGATCGAGCAGTCGAGCGCTGGTGTGAGCGGTTTGCCGCTTCATTCCTCGTACCGGAGGACGCCCTTAAGGAAGTTGCCTCTAACAGTGGGGTCACCACGTATCGGCCCACTAGTGAGCCAAGAGTCGTGCGAAGGCTTGCTGGCCGCTTTCGCGTCAGCGGGCGCGCTATGGCGATCAGGCTCACCGATGTCGGCCTCGGAACTCGAGATCTCTACAGCAGGTTCACCGCTCGGGCAAAGTTCCGCGACTGGAACAAGCGAGGCGGAGGAGGCGGCGAACAGAGAATTGAGAAGCGACGAAGAGAGCTTGGCGATGCGACAACACGTACCTATCTCGAGGCGCTCGAAGAGGGTCGGCTCAACCTTCGCGACGCCACCGACTTCCTAGATCTCTCTCCGAATGAGATAGACGATCTCACAGCGCAGCTTGCAAGTGAGTGAGCAAGGCACACTGCCCTTGGGCGAACCCGACATTTGGGTTGTGGATTCCAGTGCTCTGATTCAGATCAAGAGGGTGGTGACGGTGAGCCATCAGTGGTCACTGTTCCGGAGCCTGGAGCGGATGGTTGTCGAATCGAGAATGGCATCGCCCCGGCAGGTGTATCGAGAAGTCAGCAACGTCATGCATCCTGATGCGCCTGGCGTGTGGGCTGCCGGTGTACGAGATGCACAAGTCCTTCCGCTCGATGTCGAGGCGCGGGTCATGCGGGAAGTCATGGCGCAAGTACCTGATCTCGCCGACATCAGCAAGGATGAGGAAGACGCAGATCCCTACGTCGTCGGCCTCGCTCGCCAGATGAGCGAACAGGGAAGCCATGTTTGCGTGGTAACTGAGGACATCGTGGATCGGGTCAGCACGTCGATTGCGACTGCTTGCGCATCCCTGAATATTCAGTGGATCCAACTACGGGAGTTTCTGAGCATTCTCAACATTCCCTTTCGGGCGGCGTCATAGAGGGCTGCGGACCCCGAGACGCCGCGACGCGGTGGCAGAATCGGGGGGTGGTCGAGGTCGTCGTGACTCCGGTGCGGGTGCCTGCTGCGGGTGACCTGCTCGTGGCGACGCCGCGTCTGGTCGATCCCAACTTCGACCGGAGCGTCGTGTTCGTGATCGAGCACCAACAAGCCGGCACGCTGGGGGTGGTCATCAATCGTGTCTCGGACATCTCGTGCGGATCAGCGGTTCCGCGCTGGGCATCCCGCTTCGCCCCCGAGGCCGCCGTCGGGCTCGGCGGGCCTGTCGAGCCTCAGGGATTGCTGGCGCTCGGGGCGACCGCCGGCCGGTCGGCAGGCAAATTGCAGTCACCTGAAGGCTCCAGCGCAGAGTCGTCAGAAGCCGGTGGCGTCTGGCGACCGGTGAACGGCGAGGTCGGGCTCGTCGACCTCACCGCCGATCCGTCCGAACTCGATCAAGCGGTTGTCGCCGTCCGCATCTATGGCGGCCACGCCGGATGGGGACCGGGCCAGCTGCGAGGCGAGCTGCAAGCCGGTTGCTGGTGGGTGTTCGACTCGACGCCCGGCGACCTGACTGGCGACGCCGACACGCTCTGGTATGACGTCTTGGAGCGCCAGTCTCCGCCGGCCCGGTTGCTGGCCCGCTACCCGGACGACCCTGCGCTGAACTAGCGCGCGGGCCGGCGAGCCACGGGAATCGTGGCCGTGGATGGTCAACGCGTGCTCCGGACAGTTCGCTGCCGGCTGCGTTGCCCCGCTCAACCCGTTCCAATCGACGGCGCGCTAGGTTCGCCGGCGGAACGGTTGGGCACGATCACAGCGGAGGCCTCTCATGACCGACAACGTCGATCCCGCGTCGTACGACGGAGGCAAGCGGACCGGCTGGGCAGAGCTCGAGTCCGGCGAGACGGTCGAGCTGGCCCGGCCAATACGCCGTCTCGGCGCTCGCATTCTCGACACCATCGTGATCGTTGTCGTCGGCCTGGTGCTTTTCATCGTGTCCGGGGGCGTTGACGATTCGGGAACGAGCACCGTCGCATCTGTGTTGCTTGGGCTCGTCATCGGCATCGGGTACGAGGTCTTCCAAGTTGCCGTGTGGGGCCAGACCATCGGCAAGCGGATGACGGGCATCAAGGTGATCAATGCCGCGCACGGCGGAATTCCGGGATGGGGCAAAGCGACCGGCCGCTGGGCGATCCCTGGCTTGGTCGCCTTGATCCCGATTGTCGGCCCGCTGTTGTCGTTGCTGAGCTACGTGAGCCTGACGTGGGACCGCGTGTACCAAGGCTGGCACGACAAGGTTGCAGGCACGCTGGTCATCAAGACCTGAACCGAGCCTGAGCTCATGGCAGCGAAGCCTCTCGGGGTCCGCCGGTGAGTGATGTCCACGGGCCGTCGGGGCTGAGCGAGCAACACCAAACCGGCTGGGCCCTGCTCGCCTCGGGCCAAACCGTTCAGTTAGCTCAGCCCATCGAGCGCCTCGGTGCCCGAACTCTGGACGGAGTGATTGTCGCGGTCCCGTCGGGTATCTGGGCATTCATCCAAGGTCGGGATTTCCTGTCAGTCGACGAGAGCGCGACCGTCACGACGCCCGGAGCGCTGGCAACGGATGCGATTGGAGCACTGATACTGGCTGCGATTGGAGCGCTCTTTTTGACGGCGCTCGTGGGCTTCGTCTACGAAGTCGTTCCGACCGCCATTTGGGGCCGGACGCTCGGCAAGCGAATCATCGGGATCAAGGCAGTGAACGTCGCCTCAGGCGAAGTCCCCGGATGGCGCAAATCGCTCGGCCGCTGGGCCCTGCTGATACTGCCGCTCGCCGTGCCGTATGTCCAGATCCCCGGAGTGCTGTTCTTCCTGCTGTGCGTTCTGACCATGGGTCATGAACCCTTCTACCGAGGCTGGCATGACAAGGCCGCGGGTATCTTGGTCGTCACGTCATATCGCGACAACAGGCGCAGCGGGCGGCCTCGACCCGCTCCCGCTCCACCGAGGTACGGGCTGCGGCGCTAGATGGTTAGTTCCAAGGGGTGGGGTCCACCGCTGGTGGGGTGAGGGTGTCCAAGCTCGGGGTGTGTATTCACGCTTCGATCTTGGAGGTTCTCAGCACCCAGATCCTCACAGCGACCCGCACCCCCACCAGCGACTGAGGCAAAGCCCGCGTCCACTGACACCCCGGCCGTCCGGCCGACGCAGATGCAGTGGAAACACCAACCCGCCGCGCCCCGCTGACCAGCACAAACGCAAAACACCCGTCAAACTCGGGTCCGAGAGCAACGCCACTGCGCTAAGCCGACAGAACGCCTGAGCGCTCGTGTGGTACCATTGCTACATGTCAGCAGCGGCAGTTTCTGTGCCTGATTCACGGCTGAGCATGTCTGCTCACGCCCGCGGATGGATCGAGGAATTGCCGGCCGGCACATGGTTCCGCTCAGGTGCCGTGCCGGGTCCGAGACATGTCACGAAGAACGTTCTCAGCCGCCTCATGGCAGCCGACCGGCCGATCATCGGCAGAGCAGCGCGAGGCATCTACTGGCGCCGCCCGCCGCCCGCCGCCGCCCGTTACGGATCGATGCCTCTGCTCCTCAGCGACGCGACGTCGATCATCGGGCCCCCCGGTTCCTGTTATGCGAGCTACGGGGCGCTTTCGCTCATCGGCTGGTCGACGCAGGTTCCGTACCGCACGATTCTGGCGGTGCCGTACCGCAACCTCACGCCCCCTGTCTTGCCGGTCGGCCCGCCGGTGACTTTTGCTGAGAGATCGAACACTCGACGAAGATCGTTGAACTGGAACGAAGCGAACCTGCTCGAGGCAGCCAGATCAGCTCTCAAAGCCGACTACCACAATTGGGATCACGCCATGTGGCTGCTCACCGAAGCGAACGGCTGGATGAAACAAGGCGAACCCATCCGCAAGGAGATGCTGTTGTGGGCCGCTGAGGCAGAGCCCAAGGAAGGCGGCTGGGAAGGCCGCTACTGCGGAGAAAAGTCGTTCGGCGCCGTCATCGGCCGTCTCGCTGATGATCTGCCGGATCTTGCGCAGGTCCCATGAGGCGAGTCCGCACATGCGGTGCGCTGACGCAACGAGGCGGACGATGCCAGAACTACTACGACACTTGCCCCATCGCCGGCCATCGGGCAAGTTCTGCATCGGAAGTGGCAGCCAAGGAAGCGGTTGGTGCTGCCGCGCGAGACGCGGCCCGCAACAGCGAGCCGTCCATAGTTCGGAAAGTTCCGCTCATCGAACGGCGCGACCTGTTCGATGACATGGTGATCCGTTCGGCGGACATCTACGGAATCGAGCCGAAGCTGATCATCCGCGACTACTGGCTCATCAGCACGCTGTGCGCGTGGCAGCGCGCTGTTGGCAGCGGATATGTGCAGCGTGCCTATCCGAATCCTGCTTTATCCGATGCTGACAACCGAGTTGGGCGGTTCGTGTTCGGCGGCGGCACTTCTCTGTCGGCTGCATGGGGGATAACACAAAGGTGGTCCGAGGACGTTGATCTGACGCTCAGCATGTCCGACCGTGCGACCCCGAAGCACTTCAAGCAGGCATGTCTGCAGGCGTTCAGAGCGACGGCGCACAGCATCTCGGCAACACACAATGTCACCGACCAAGGGTCATCTCACTGTTTTGCTTCCTTCCTGCGCGACCGGCAGGCCGTCGCACGCATCGACGTGACTTCCAGACCGCTCGACGCAGATCCTGTCTGGACGCAACACGAGACGGTCATGTCGATGATTGGACGGGTGTGCGGCGACGAGATGCTTGAAGCCCATCCTGAACTCGGTGGCTTCGAAGTCGACACATTGGGTCCGGGGACGACAGCAATGGACAAGCTGCTCGCTCAGACTCGGGCAAGCATGTCTGGGGATTTGAAGCGCATCAACGAACGGGCTCGCGACCTGTACGACCTGGCCTGTGTCGCTCGCGACAAAGACAGGTTCGAAGGGCATATCGGCCGAGACAGCAAAGCGCTGCTGTATTTCTCCGAGAATTGGTTGCCGCAAGGTGATCCGAAGCGACCACCAGAAGGATTCGCGTCGTTGCGGTCATTCGACCCGGCGACACATGAATACGAAGCGCTCGCCAGTGGCTACGACGATGTTATCAACCGCATGGTGTGGGGTGAGAAGATCCCACTGGACGAAGCGGTCCGGCTGGCTGTCAGCCTCGATCCCGGCCCTTCAGAGCCGCACCGACCGCCGGACCCCAACCCGCTTGTTGCATACCCGCGGCATTGAATTGTGTTGCGTCTGACTTCGCGCGACAGGTCCTGAGTTTTTTCGAGCAGCATCGCGCAGGGTTGGCGGTCTCAGTTATCGTGGCACAGTTCGACGAATGGGGCGACATCGACCGGTCTCATCGCAAGCTCGCCCGCCGCGGTTCGGGTCTGGGCCGCGTGTGGGTGTCGGTGAGGTCCCCAGAAAGGAGGCCGGGCGTGACCAACTCGAACGATCCTCCCGCCGCCGGTGGCGAACGAGCGATCACGGGCTGGGCTGAACTCGGCAACGGCGATGTCGTCGAACTCGCGTCACCTGGTGCACGTCTGGGCGCGCGGATCCTTGATGCCATTGCGGTCGTCGTTGTTATGGGCGCCGTACTCGCCTTGGGCGTGGTGAGTGCCAGCGTCGCCGACGACGGCGCGGCACTCACGGGGTTCTACTTGTCGGCACTCGTCGCCGCGGCCATAGGCCTCCTGTACGAGGTCGTGCAAATCGCGTTGTGGGGTCAGACAATCGGCAAGCGCGCCGTCAACGTCAAGGTGGTGAATGCGGTACACGGCGGCCTGCCCGGCTGGGGCAAGTCGATCGGCCGGTGGGCGATACCTGGCCTGCTGAATCTCATTCCGCTCATCGGCTGGCTGCTGTCATTGGTCTGCTACCTCAGTCTGCTGTGGGACCGGGTACGGCAGGGGTGGCACGATCGAGCGGCCGGAACCTTGGTCATCAAAACCTGACCAGGATTCCCAGGTGAGCCTCGACTGAACACTGAACCGCCCGGCACGATTCGCGACATGCGCAGAACTGCTGCGCGACGCCCGGGCCGAATTCGCCGCCGCAGACCACGCGACTTGACTTCTGGCCGACCCTGAATCCGACAAGGTCTCTATTCGAGGTGTCCTCTACGAATGCGTTCCGGCGTGCAATTCGTCAAGGTCTCTATTGACGAAATGAATGTCACCGTCGACGTGGTACTGTAGATTCGCGGCCAAACGCATTACGCTATTGCCACAAGCTCCCTTCGGCAGGTGAATTCTCATCCAATCAGGCTGTGCTTCGAATAGCATGCAGGCTCCCGAATGCAGATCAACTGCTTCGCACTCTCCGAAATCTGAAGATATCTCAGGCAATCCCCAGAGGCGAAACGGTTCACGAGCCGCGAATATTTCCGCGAACAGGCTGCTTAGGTCGGGGATCGGTTGCGAAAAGCGCAATTCGATGGGACTCCCCTCAAGAGAGAAGCCGCCTTCTGATTCTGTACCTAGAGAAGAGAACGCCAAACAGTTGGTCTCGATGGCGTCGATTATCGACCGGTACTGTTCGACGAAGTCAGCTACGACACGCTGGTGCAATTCGAACGAATCACCTTGCGCGAGAAATTGACCCTTGCGGCCGACCACCTCGCGGACCGATCCGTAATCGGGATCATCGACCGTTCCCGTCAAACGATCCAATGAGATTGTATGGTCGTAGCTTCCGTCTCCCGAAAGCAAATAACTCAAGAAAGGACCTACGCGCTTGCCGCGTATTGTCATGCTGACTTGTTGAATATCCTTGTCCCGGAACGCAGCCCCGGCATTAAAGATAGTTTTCATCGCGGACGCATTGGACCGTTGCGAGAATTGCCGAAGATGGTAGGAGGATAACCAGATGAAGTCTAGGTCTCGCCGCTCCGAGACTTTGCCTTGAATTGCCCTCGACACTCGCGTTGCATCATCGGTAGAATGAATTGACCAGAACCGTTTGTCGAGGGAATCGATCACGAGACGCAAATCGTCTTCGACGTTTACCGAGTTGAGATACACATCCTCGGTTTCTTCGACGCGGCTCTCAGCGAAGACATCTGACAAGAATTCATAAGAAGTTCCAGCTTCTGGATGGGCCTCAACGACAAACGTCTTCCATTTTCTACCATCGTGGCTCATGAACTGATCTGACAGGGTTTTTCGATCCATTTTATTGTTCCTCTGACTCTAGTATATCGGGATTTGCTCCGGAGAGTCCATAGTCGATGCTGTCCATCTCAGCGTCCAGTTCGCTTTCTTCGAAAAGACTTCCCTGGCGCAGCTCGGCTCCGCTTGGTTCGGGTTCATTCAAGAGATGCCGGCGGAGGGCTTGATACTTGGCCGTTCTGCCTCGTCTATCTCCGTCTTCTGTGGGATATAGGAACCGAACAGCGGGAAATTCCCGCATTTGTGTCCTCCGTAGGTACTCAAAATGCTCCGGTGTCTTGTTGCACACCCGGCGTACTGAGTCCTCTATTCGTCGTTGAATTGAATTGCGTTGGGCATGTGATGTCAGGGGAAGATATGGTATGCACTTGTCTGCCAGAGTGGACGTTCTCATGGACGCTTCGGACTGGGCCAATGCGGCAATTAGCTGAGGCACGACAAGCCCATCGAAGGCCTCATCGCTAGAATCGGGATCGACCTTAATTATGGGAGGAGGTCGCGAGGGAACCGGCGTCTGGTACGGTAACCGGTCATATAGTTGCGATTCAACTGAAGTACCGTGCTCAATCGTGACAACTGCTGGTCCGACAGCCATGATTGTGAAGGATGTACTGATTGCGTTGAGGCCCAATCGAATTCGGTCCAGATGTTCTGCGAGGCACACATAGACAGCGTGTACCTTGATTGGCAATTCTGACCGTACCGTAACACTTGTCTTTTGAACTAAATCGTTGCCGGTGACTTGGAGATAGCGGCGCGCCTGTTCGTCTTCGATATTGGCACCAGATTTTGACTCTACGACTAAGAATTGATTTGTCGAATCACTGAACGCCACGATATCGGCTACGACACGGTACTGCTCAGTGTTGCAAGGGACTTCGATACCCGCCAAGCGATAGCCGGCGTCAAGAAGAGGATGAGGCCATGATGTACCGCGATGTCCCAGCATTGCCAAGATAGCGTTGATGGGTATCAGGCGGTGCTCCAAGAGACGGATCCTCCGTTGGGTGAGCGTCAAGTGACAGCGTAATTCACTTGGGGTAGCTCACTCGGGCTTGGCGTCGGAGCGTACACAATTGGTTCGGGCGCGGAGGTTTGAATTACACCGGAACGCTCCTATGGATGTCAAGTGCGGGTTTTGAGGGTGGCGTGAATCACCCCTGGACGTTGGTGGAGGCTCTGCGGTTCCGTAGGGGAGCATCTTGGTGTGGGTTGGCTAATCGGCGCTGAGGGTTGGGGCTTGCGCTGCTCCGCGAAGTGTCACTGCGAGCTGGATTCCCTCGTAGCGCTGGATGCAGCCGATGATGTCGAAGAGATTGCGTGCGTTTGGGTTGCCTTGAGGCCCGAGCATCCGCATGAGGCTCTTGGGCTGCTTTCTTGTGAGTTTGCCGAGTTCTGAGAAGCCCATGGTTGCGTTGATGTAGGTGCGCAACAGGGAATTGGCCGTGTCGATGTCTCTGGCGAGCATGCACTCGATTCCTTCTTGGAACAGGCTCTGACGGAACTCGGGGTCGCGTTGCGCGCGGGCCTGCACGGTTTCCTTGAAGTCACGGGTGAGCGGCATGTCGTTCTCCTTGAGCCTTGCGGTTCTTGTAGTCCTTCCAGCGGGCCTGAGCATTTGCGATGTCGGATTGCTGGTCTCGCTTGGTCCCGCCGCCGAGCAAGATGATCACCGTGTCCTCGTCGATGGCGACGTGAGTCCTGTAACCGGGGCCGCTGTGGATGCGACGCTCCAGGACGTCTCCTGCGACGCCACGGTGGTCTTCGAAGTTGCCGGTCTCCATCTGGGTGACGGCTCTGACAATCTTGGCTGCAGGTGTCGCATCGAGACTCTTGAACCAGCGGCCAAATGGGCTGCGGCCACGGCTGTCCACATATTCTCTTGACTCGTACAGTTTCGCTTCGGCGATGCTTACATGGTGACGCGCACGTTACCATGCAGGCGATGGCGCTCAAGCTCGTCGCCGGCGAGCGTCGGTGAGCGTCTGTCTGTAATCGCTTCTCGAATCGTCGCCTCGGCGGTCTCCTGATTCGACCTGTGTCTTGCGCCGCGACGGGCGAATTGCTCTGTGACGATGGCTGTGCGCGGCGACGCGCTGGTGGTCCCGACGATCGAGCACGCCCAAGCGGCCGCTGACGTGCTGGCCGAGGAGGGCGCTTCGGCGGTGCTGCTGTTCGGGTCGGTGGCTGCGGGCACCGCACGCGAGGGCAGCGACGTCGACCTGATGGCGGTGTTCGACGACATCGATTACGCGGAGCGATATCCGCGCCGGTGGAAGCTCGAAGCGAAGTGCAGCGCGTCGGCGGGCGTGCCGGTCGAGGTGCATGTCACCGACTGGCCCGAATGGCGCCAGCGCACCGCCATGGTGAGTTCGTCGTTCGAGGCGAGCATCGCCCGGCAGCATCGGACTCTGTTCGAGCGGGTGCCGCCGTGGGGAGCGGTCAGGTGGGGCAAGGAGATCGGCATGCCCAGCAGCAACCTTGACGAAGCCGTCGAACGGCTCGCCGCTGTGCGCCAAGCGCTCGGAGAAATGGCTGCGGCGTGCGTGCAGCGCAACAACGAGACACGGACAGTCGACGGCATCGAGGGTGTTGTCGCCTGGGTCCGCGAGTTGCGGCTGCGCGGCTTGTGCGCGGACGCTTCGATGACGATCGAGACCTCGCTCCAGGCGTTGTGCGCCGCGAACGGTGTCGAGTCGGAACGCACCCGCAACACGCAGGGCCAGTTTTGCGCCAAGTCAGACGCCCACGGCCCGCCCCCTGCCCATATCTTCACTGTTCTGCGCCAACAAGTCGTCGATCCTCACATACAGTGCAGTCGCGAGGGTGACCCGAGTCCGGGCCCATGCTCAGAACCTCCAAGATCGAAGCGTGATTTCACGCCCCGAGCTTGGACACCCTCACCCCACCAGCGGTGGACCCCACCCCTCGGAACTAACCATCTAGCCCTGATTATTCATGAGAATGCCCCCTGGTGCCTCGCTCGAATGCTAAGTGCGGCTTGGACCGCAGGAAGCTCTAGCTCTGGGAAATCGTGCCGCCCCAAGTCTCAGAGAGCGGACCGAGTGGGGAGGCTTGCTGCGACATGCGTCGGGCAGCTCTGATTTGCCGCATGCGTTTGAGAACGAGTTCTTCGGCTTCTTGCAGCTCAAGCGCCTGCGTGCGTGTTCGCAGCGCCCGCAGACACTTTGGCCCGTCGCTCCGGATTAGGTGTCTCGACCAGTCGTCGACACTCTTGAATGCTAGCAAAGCGAGCTCTTCCCGACGGAACTGGCGGCCGTACGGGTCGATCCAAACGACCGACTGTTGGCGCTCTGCGCAGAGCAACACCATGTCCAAGTTGGAAGTGACGATGACTTGATTCGTCCGAAGCGCGTGTTCCAGTACCTCTTCGTCCGTTGAACCACGCGGCGGGCTCGGCGGGCTGGCGCTCTTGTCGCCAACGAACGTCGTTCTCAACTCGAGAAGCTGCAGGGCGGCGGGCACACGCCAAGGAAGGTTCTCGTCGAACAGAAGCCGGGTGCGCGCTCGTTGCGTCGACATCGACCCGCTGGCTCAGGCAGCCAATTCCAACTCAAAGTCAACAGCCTGTTGTACTTGCGTCTCGGAGAGCTGATAGTCGTCACATGCTTGCTCGATCTCGGCCGACGGGTCACCGCCTCCGGTTGCGACTAGCCAGGCAAGCAAACCCGTTGGAACTCGTGTGCCGTCGACGCAAGGCGCTCCCGCCTGTACCGCCGGATTGATCCACACCCCGGTCGCCGGTCGCCAAATCGCCGCCATGTGCGCCTCGTTGAACGCGATCGGGCGCAAGAGTGGTTCGATCATGTTGGTGAAGGCCCGCTGACCTCCGAGGCCTGCATCGACCCAGGCGCCACCAATTTCAGCGAAGAAGCCGGACCCGACGGTCGCTAGATACTCATGCGCGAACGGTCGATCCGTGCCTAGCTCCTCGGCGAGGTGCCTCGCGCCTTCGGCGATGTGCTGGCGCGAAACCCTTCGATTAACGAGCTCCGCGATGACCCGGACGCTGACGAGGTCCCAAAAGCTGAACAGGTTGTGTAGCTCTGCGGTCAGCAGCGGAGAAAGGTGTGCACCAGACCGCGTCCATCTCTCGACACGCCCCCGTCCGCATCGGCTCAACCGAGCGACCTCGGCGACGTCGTAAATTCCTCGCCCGAGGTAGCGCGCGTCTCCTGCAATGCGCTCGATGGTGGTTGCCGCCGACATGTCCGCAGCGTAACTGCGATCCAACCCGACGCTCGTGGAATTGCGCAATCAAGTGGGTGGTGCGTCACAGAACGGAAGAGCCTGCGACTGGGTGCGCACTTGAGAAGGCGCCAGACGAACCCAGCGTCGAAGAAGTCGGACAGAGCCTCGAGCGCCTCACCTGCGAAGGTCCCCTCGAACGCAAGCTGGTCCTCGGGGTCGTGCTTTTCTACCGTCGGACACAGCATGGCTGACGACGCAGGCGACATAGCGAACGGCTAGCGATCCGCGGAAGCCCTCGATGACGACACTCGTTCCCGCGGATGCGCTCCGATGGACAGAGGACCGCAGCAGCACCACCACTGGCGCGGCTGTAGCACTGTGCTACGATCCGATTGGAGGTTGACACATGCCGACAAGCACCCCAGTCAGAGTCGCCCAGGACCTCCACGCGTCGGCTGAGAAGCTGGCTCCGGCCATGAACCGGAGCACCTCACAGCAGATCAGCTTCTGGGCCCGCATCGGACGAGCGCTGGATCTGTCGCCGTACTCATCCACGCGCAACATAGATCAGGTTCTCAACGGCGAAGCTGACTATGACTCCCTCAACTTCTTCGAGCAGGCGATTTTTCGATCCAAGCGAGACGAACGCACAGAGGAACGCCTGCGCGACCTAGACCTCAAGTCCGTGTTCGCGAACGAAGAGCGCTCCTACGTCGAGCTGGATGACGAGGGGAAGGTCGTGGAGCGGCCAGCACCTTCAAGAACCTGATCTCGACCGCAGCACATGCTCCCCCCGCCGAAACAGCCGGAGCTTCATGTCATCGCCGGACCCAATGGGGCAGGCAAAAGCACCCTTTATGAACACGTCTTGTCCCCTAGTGGCATGCAATTCGTCAACGCGGACGTGCTCGCAGCTCGCTACTGGCCGAACGAACAGGCAGAGCGTGCGTACGACGCAGCACAAATGGCGGGCCAGATTCGAGAGGACCTCATCGCCAGCGGACGCTCATTCGTGACGGAGACGGTCTTCTCGCATGAGTCAAAACTGGATCTGTTGCGCAGAGCAGCCTTGAGCGGCTACATCATCACACTGCACGTCATCATCGTTCCCGAGGACTTGGCAGTTGCGAGAGTGCGCAACCGAGTGCAGCATGGCGGACACGCTGTGCCAGAAAGCAAGATTCGCTCTCGTTATCAGCGACTATGGAAGCACGTGGCTGAGGCAATCCGAATCGCCGACGACGCCTATGTCTACGACAACTCCTCCTTGGCGAACGCTCACGAGCGCATAGCCCACTATCAGATGGGGCAGAAGACGCATCCAGTCAGTTGGCCGACGTGGGCGCCAGCAGACCTGGTCGCCATCTGACCTGATTCTGCGGTTGCTGGCATCCTCTCAATATGAGCAAGCACCAAGTGAGCGCGCGTATCCGTGAAGGGCGAACCGTGCGTGCGCACACTCGCACGGACAAGGGTGCCCATGCCGATGAGGGCTTTGTCCCGGCTGTGGGTGGGGGTGCGAATCACACTGGGTTTCGTGAAGGCTGTGGGGGGATCGGCGTTTGATTCAACACCGAACCACCTGAATTTGCTCACCGCTGCCGGCCCTGCGCCTGGAGGCGGAGGGCGTTGTCGCTGGGTTCACCCGGGGCGGTAGCGATGCTGGCCTGCGTGTCCTGCGGGGAGGATGCATCGTTTGCGTGACCGCTGTCCGGGCCGTGACTCAACAACCCGAGTCTCTATTGAACAGTGATGATGTGTACGGGGAGCGGGCCGTCGGTCGCCCCCCAAGGGCTGCTGCCGTTCAGCCACAGCCGTGATGCGTATGCTTTGTGAGTGGTGTTGATGAGTACGGACACTGACCGGGCCGAGGCATCGGTTCACGCGTTGCTGGTGCTCGCTGCTCGAAGAACGGTTGACATGACGCGTACCAAGGTCGTCAAGCTCTTGTACTTGGCCGACTTGCGCTCGGTTGCCACAAGCGGCGTGGCGCGTTCAGGGATCTTGTGGCGCTGGTGGCATTACGGCCCCTACTGCCAGTCGCTGAAGAGCGTGGAAGACAACCTCGTCAGCGAGGGCGCGGTGGAGCGAGAATCTTGGCGCCTGTCTGCTTACGTGACCGAATACCGACTCTTCGCGCGGCCCGATGCAGCGACGGAGCTGATGCGGCGCGGCGATGAGTTCTTGGAGCATCTCGACGCTGTGCTCGAAGAATACGGTCACAAGAACGCGAAGGCGCTCACAGATGTCGCGTATGCAACTGCCCCGATGCTCGAAGCGCAATCTGAAGGGGTCAGGGGGATGCTTCTCGATCTCGACGAGCGACCAGAATCTGCGGACATGGGCGGGGTCAAAGCGGAATTGGCAGAACGCTTTGCCCACATCCCAGATGCAGACATGAACGACGTCGGCCCCGACGGCCTCCCGGATGCTGCTGAGATCATCGGCACCTTCAGAGGCAATCGGGCATACGCGAATTCGCTCCTGCTCGGCTGAGGCGCGCACTCGATGAACGTCGGCGACGTGTTTCTCGTCGCGGACCGCTTGCTGAACTTGCCGCCAGCGAGTGATCGTCGGGTCTATCCCGATGCACAGCCTCGCCCGTTCGTCGTGCTCAGCTTCTTGAACGGCCCTGATCTCGCTTTGCCGACTGTGCTTGGATGCCCAATATCGAGCGAGACGACTCGTTGGACTCCATTGTGCGTGAAGCTCAGCGCTGGTGAAGCCGGCCTCAAACGCAAGAGTTGGATACGCGTACCCGCTTTGCAACCTGTGGCCAAGACCGACTTGGATCCGGACAAGCTGCTCGGCCGGTTGCCTCAAGACAAGCTCGAAACAGCTCAGAAGCGCATTCTTCGCTACCTCGGGCTGTCCGCAGGGTGAAGTTGATACGCCCGCGGGAACAGCGCGAACACACCTTGAATCGCCCCGAGAGACGTTCCTATAGATGTCAAGTGCGGGTTTCGTGGAGGCTGTGGGGGGATCGGCGTTTGAGACAACGCCGAACCCCCTGAACTTGCTCACCGCTGCCGGCCCTGCGCCCGGAGGCGGAGGGCGTTGTCGCTCGGTTCACCCGAGGCGGTAGCGATGCTGGCCTGCGTGTCCTGCGGGGAGGATGCATCGTTTGCGTGACCGCTGTCCGATGTGGGGGCACCCGGGCCGGGCCGGGGCCAGGAGCCGTGTCGACGGGGAGGTCTGCATGGGCGGCGGCGGCCTTCAGGATCGGCGGGTGGCGGCTGGAGTTCAAGTAGGCGACGAGGTCGTCGATGAGTTCGGGCACATGCTCAGCCGGCGGCGGGACGCCGGCAGCGTATCTGTTCGTATGTGCTATTCGAATGGCTGGAACGGGCTGTTTGATTGCTATATAGGCCGTATGTGCTACTCGTGTGGCTGTTGTACGGACCCTGCCTCGCCGAAGACAGCGAAGGCGCCCTGCAAGCACTGGACCGGTTCGCCAACATCTACCGCACCGGATGAACGCAACGGCGCTGCCCGCCGGCGATGCTCAGACAGGCCCCGGGCTTGGGTGGCTGGCCGGACCCGTCCGACCGGTCGGCGCACATCGTTGCGTCGGCAGGCGGTCACCGGCCGGCGAGCTCCACCGGGGAGTAGCGACGAGGGCTGCCGGCTGGCGTCACGGGCTGCCCGCTGGGCGGCGGCTGACGATTTGGGCGCCGTGAACCATGACGCCGACCGGCTCGCTGGTGGTGTAACTGGCACCGTCCGGCCCGTGATTTGTGGCAGCGTTCATGAGCCCTGCGCCGTTCGGCTTATAAGGGTGGCATGTGTACCGGAAGTCCCTCACGGTCAGGCAGTTCCGTGCCCAAGGGTCCGGCAGGGTGTTCTCGTTGGCGCCAAGCAGTCCCGTGAAATCACTGTTGAGCCCAGTCAGTTCAGCAATCACGGTTGAACGTATGAGTTCTATTTCCTCGGGCGTTGGGCGAGGTGTTCGGTCATCGGGATCAAAGTCGATAATCCATTCCAAGTCTTCAATCAAGCAGTCTCGATCTCGGTTGCGTTGCAGTCCACCGCTATGGCTGCATACATCGTCCGGACCGGTACCGTCTTGGTCCTCAGCTGAACCATCGTAAGCAAGGAGTCTGTTCAGCGACGCTCGCTCGTCTGGTTCGAGCAGTCGCAGCGGTTTCTCGTCGACGTCATGGACGTGGAGCCGCCAGACACCTGCGGCCTGCACTGAGTAATACCCGGCTCGTTTCGGCGTCCAGCGGCATCTCAGGGCACTCGAATTCCGGGATCCTGGCACAGGGAACGCGCACGGTATCTCTTCGGTTCGTTCCCAGGTGCGGCGACTGCGTTCTTCAGTTATCTCAGCTTCGCTGAGCACATCCTCGTCAATGTAGACATAGCCCCGTGCTTCGGAAGCTCTTGACTTGAAAGCTCTTGACTCGTCTGGGTCTTCCATCTGATCCCACCACTCAAGGGCATCTTCGCCGAAGAGTTCCTTGATCTCGGCAGCATCGGTGTCGGGCCAGAGCTCAGTGATGAGAAGGCTGAACTCAGGTATGTCGCCATCGTCGTACCACGAAACGTCGTCGTCGGTGCCTGAAAGCAGATCTGTACCATTGGACACATGGCGTGCCGGATCACGCAAGCTGCACTCGACTCGGTTACTGTAGAATTCACCGATGCTGTGAGACGGTCCGTCGTTGGCAGACTCTTCGCGGGTGAACAACAACGGTTCGTTGCCGGCGACGGGGTCGTATCGAAGCAAGAACCTGCGCTCTCCACGATGCAAGCTGGGATACGCGCCGGTCCCGTCAGTGCCAAGACTTGTGCCCCCCGGTATTTTCCGGTCGATGTATCTGATCGTCTGCGTTTTGAGCGGGATGTCGTCGATAGTCATGATCGTCGGCGTGCCGATGATGGCCAAACCAGAGACATGCTCCGATGTCCAGTCGACGCGACCTACTGTGGGACTGCTGCAGAGAATCTGCTTGCATTCGTCGTGCAAGAAGCGCGACTGGTACGCTGGATCGGCCGGATCATGACTCGCGAAGTTGGAATAGTCAGGTCGGAGCCCATTGTTCATGTCCGTCAACATCTGCCGGGCCCAAGGAGAGCATGCGCCGTGGTCGGTGTAGCTCATTCGGGCAAATCTCGCAAATATTGCCGACTCATCCACTTGGTAATACCTCTTGCCCTGTGTCGTAGCTCGATTATCGAAATCCCAAGCGAAGAGTTGGAATTCGACGGAGTCGACTCTGACGTCGCCGACTGTCGGTACGCCGAGCGCACTCGGTACCGGTGTCGGCGTGAGACCGTGCGGGTCGCAGGCCGACGCGTCGCTGAACGGCAGGCTGACGCAGGGTCGGCAGTCGTTCTCCCGCAGCCGTTCCAAGGTCCGGTCGATGGCGTTTCGGTCTGGTGTCGACTGTCCGCTGGCGTTCGCGAAGGCGGCCTGCAGATCGCTGCAGATCATCCGGTGCGCCACGCCGTCGCAGCCGCCGATGCCGCTGGAACGCATGATGCACACTGCTGTGCTCTGGGGGTCGCAGTCGGGGTCTGACGCATTGCTGCGGTCGCACTTGGGGTGCAGGTGCATGACCTCATAGGAGCACCAGTGAGCATTCGCCGCCGGCTCGAAGGTGTCGAGCGGCGGCTCGGTGGCGGGGTGCGCCTCGTTGTAGCGGCGGTCGAACTCGTCGCATGCGGCCGCGTCGGGGTTCGCCACGAAATCTGCGCCGACATAGTTCTCGCAGTCGACGACGGCCACCGGCGGATTCTGGTTGCAGGCCGGGTGGCCCGACGACATGTCGATCGCCGATCTGCCATAGCACCGGTTGGATCGGTTCAACGCGATCGGATGGGTGGTCGGGCATGTCCAGGTGCGGCGCACATAGCCCCGGCACGCAGTGCGGCTGACGCGGTACAGCCCTTCATCTGTCGGGCAGCCCGACGGGGCGAGCAGCCGGCAGGTCGGCGCGCCGCCTGCGATCTCGTAGCGGTTCACGAAGTCATCAACGCCCGCCGGCATGGGGTTGGTGCTCGAGCTGAAGTCGACAGGGATGCGGTTGCCGTCGGCGTCGAGTTCCGGATCGCCGTTGCCGTCGAGCTTTGGTACCGGATCTCCGTTGTCGTCGACCAGATGGCCGTCTGCGTTCACCCGGAGACAGTCGTTCACGATGTCGGCGTCGTCGCCGACGGTCGCCACCGCTTCGCACAGGTCCGTCCGATCCGCGACCATGCTCATCTGGCCGCCTGCGGACAGCGGGCTCCGCGGGCACGGCAGGTAGCTCTCGACCCAGCACAGCGGCGACCGCGGATCGGGCGGATCGCCATAGAACGCCCATTGCGGTCCGCCGGGCACCGACTGTGGGCAAGGGGCGGGAGTGCCGTCGATGACCGCGGCGGTCGGCGGCTGCTGCGCAAGCGCCGGCTCGGCGCCGAGGCGGTCCAGCGGCTCGGGCAGCACGTCTGACCCCCACGGCGACAGCACCACCGCCATCGCAACCAACGCACAGATCAGCTTCTTGAATCTCAGCTCCTTGAACATGGGATTCGCCCTCCCGGTTCGCATTCGCACGGCCCGCCCCAGTCTCATGGACGACGCCCTTCGCCCCGGCGCCGGCAGGCACAGCCCGATCCGGCAGCGGCCACGACGTCGCGCCGCTTCATGGCCCGCCCCATTGTGCGGGGCAGTCGCCGGTGTCAGGCTCGTCTCGCGCACCGCACAGATGCTCGATCGTGACCGCTGTGCCCATGGGCTGCCACACCTGGCCCTCCGCGAGCCACTCGTGTACCTGCCGGTCCCACTCGTCCGCCCATGCGGCCATGTTCGAGCAGTCAGCAGCGGGCCGCTCGCTGGTGCGGGCCACCCGGTAGGAGATATCGATCACGGCATCCTCGATGCCCCGAGCCGGCACGAGCTCATAGGCCCGCAGCATGGCGGGCAGCCCGCCGGACGGATCAGCGCCGCCGGGATCTGCCTCGGTCGTCGCCCGGTCATCTGGGGGGGGGTGAGCCGGGATGCACGCCGCAGCCAGGCCCACCGAAGGTCCGAGGGCGACCACCAGGACCGTCGTGGGGATGCTCGTGACGCATTCGACACTCGCGGCGGCCGATGCGCCCGTGCCAGGGTCTTCCCGGCGTTCCTGTGGCGCGCATGGCGCATTGAGCAAGTCGGGCACTGCCGGCACGTCTGCACCGCTGGCGTCTGGGCCGGGGGCGGGCGCACGGCCGATCAGCGACGCGAGTTCGGCGAGTGCCTCACGGCGGGCGGGGTCGACTGCGGCGACTGCGACGCACAGCTGCGCCAGGGCACTGGGCGCGGCCATGGCGCGTGACAGCAGGTGCTCATATCGCATGACTGCCAGCGCAGCCATGGCGGCGGGATCGCCATAGGCGCCGATGTCGATGCCGTGTGCTCGCTCGGCGATGGCGTCGAGCTCCCACGAGCTGCCGCACACCGCGGGCGGGAACGCACCGTCGAGATCCGGCGTCCAGCGCGGCAGGTGACGTGCCCGCGCTGCGCCTTGGGGAGTGCGCGGATCGGCGGCGGCGTCGAGCCATGCAGCGCCTGAGGCCCGTGGCGCCTCCACGACCAGCGGCCGTTGGGCATCCCTGGTGCTGGCCGCGCCAAGCGAATCGTCTGGCACCTGTGCGTTGGCGTCGTTTCGCGAACTGTCAAGGCCCGCAGCAGTGCCGGTGCAGGCAGCCGTGGAGCACAGCATCGCCGCGCCCGCCGCGAGCGCAGCCACCCGACGCCAACTGGGGCCCGTCGTCGCTGCGCGCCGTCGTCGTTGTGTGTGGCCGCCGTCGCGGGCTGCGGGCAGCCGGCCGCTGCCAGTCGTACCGCGGAGCGGACGCAGCGCGTCGTGAACGAGCTGGTCGCGGGCTGCGGCCGGCCGGCCGCCGCCTGTCGTGGTGGTGCGCCGTGCGCCGTGCGCGAGCATCACGGCGCGTCGGCTGCCGCCGCACGCTGGCCGGCACCTTCGCCTCGGTGTCATCACGGCCCGTCCGCGCTCACCAGCGGACACTCGGGCAGATACTGCAGCGGTGTCGGCTGCCCGTCGGGGCCCGTAAGCACCGCCTCGGCCGCGCCGCTCGCGGTGATGGGCTGTCGCGTGCGGAACACTCCCAGCGCCGAGCGGTTCGAGTACCACGTCGAGACGGTCACCTCCACCCGGTTGCCGACGCAGTGCAGGCCGCCGAGGCGACCGATGGTCGCGCCGTACGGCGACAGCCTGCTGCTGAGCACGAGGTCGGCCGTGTCGCGGGCATCGCCGAACGTGCCCCCGGCCGCGATGGTGGCCGCAGCCGCACGCGCTGCCTCGTTGGCGGCGTGGACAGCGTGCTGGCGCGCCGTCATCAGCCGCGGGGCGTCGTAGGCGATGCTGCCGAACAGCAGCAGCGCCGCCGCGATCACCGCAATGAAGATCGCGAAGTCGCCGCGCTCGTCGCCGCCCGTCATTGCGTGCTTGAGGGTGTGCGGGCGCGACGCACCGTCAGGGTCCGTCGCATCGACCACGTCGCCGCCCGTCATTGCGTGCTGGAGGGTGCGCGGGCGCCAACCGGCGTTCGTTCCGGGTGCAGTGCGTCGGCGCGGGGCGCTTGCGGTGCTCATGGGCCCTGGTCGACTGAGATCAGCCGCGAACGGTACGGATCGACGACGGCCTGGCCGACGGCGCGCCGCTGCACGCCTTCGGGGCCGGCGAACATGCGGCCCCAGGTGCCCGCCGACAGCGTGCACGTCACATGCACTTGCACGGTGCCCGCCGGCGGCACATGAGGCCGTTCAGCCTTGGGTTCGGAAGCGTCGTTCGGGGCGGGAGGTGGCAGCACCCGGTTGCCGCCGACGTCGAAGAAATCGATCTCGGACTCTTCGGCGGCGTCGTTGACGCACTGCAAGGAATCTGCAGCCAGGCTGCCACGGGCCGTGACCCGGGCGTCGTCGATCAGCTCGCAGCACAGCGATGCGGTGCGCGCTGCCTGGTCGGCGGCTGCCTGGAGGGAATGCTCGGTGCGGCTGGCGGTGATGATGGCGTTCAATGCCACGATCACCACGATCAGCATCGGGTAGAGCACCGCCACGCCGATGGCGGTGCCCGAGCCTGTCTCGTCCATGCGGCGGCGTGGCCCGAACGCGGCGGCGAGCAGCCGGCTCAGCATCGCGCCGCCGAGGCACCGCCGTGGAGCGTCTGGTCGAGCGGGCCGCAGGCGATTCCGCGGACTTCGATGAAGCCGAACACCGGGGAGCGGACAGCTCCAAAGGTGACCACCCGCGCCACGCCGAGGTCTTCGTCCACGAACACTGCGGGCTGGCGGGCATGGGACACCATGGCGTGGTTGGTCAGCATGGCCTCCCATGCGGCGAGTATGCCTGCGCACTCCCGATAGCTCTTCGGCGCCACCGTCTCGCCCGACACCGGGTCGGTCCACTGCGCACAGTCCGGCGGAGGGGCGAGGGGATCGGGCCAGGCGCCCGGCGGGGTGCCCTGCGCGGCGACCAGGCCCAGATCGGCCGCTGAGCTGGCCGCAGTGCGCGCCAGCGAGAACAGCGTCATGTGCAGCGCGAGCAGCACGGTCAGCAGCACGCCGCCGAACAGGATCGCCACCGGGAACACTTCGCCCCGCTCGTCGCGGCGCCGTGCCGCTTCGCTCGGCGGGGCCAGCGGGCCGCCGTGGCGCAGGGACACCTCGCCCCGCTCGTCGCTGCGCGCAGCCGCCCTGCCTGCGTGCCGACGCAGCGGCTGTGCGGTGGGCATGGGCAGCGCCGACAGCATCCCAATGCGGCTCACGGTCGCCGTGTGCCGGCGTAGCGGCGGCCCGGACGGGCTAGGCGCGCTGGTCTCCAAGGCGGACCACCGCCTCCATCGAGTCGGACCGGCGCAACGCCTCAGACTCGACAGGGCGCTCCGCCGGATCGTCGATCACCAGCACGTCAGGGTTCACCCGCGACATCCGTGCGACATCCGTCCGCTTGTGCATGCCCGCCGAGCGCTGCGCGAGGCACCGGTGCGCGCCGTTGTCGAGGCCGACGATGGCTTGGCAGGGCTCGGCCTCGCGCTCGGAGCGGTCCGACTTGCGGTTCTGCACGGAAAGCATCTTGTGCGCCACTGTAGTGCTCACGGATGCTGTAGACGGCCGGGATTCTGCCGCAGCGCCCAGGCGAGCAGCGTCGCTGCTGCGATGCTGGCCAAGCGTCCCGCATCCCTTCAGTGCCGCTCAAGTGGCGGATTCCAGCAACGCGAAGTCCGGTGTCCTTGGTACTCCCGGTTGGGCGTGTCGCTACATTCGGCGACAGCGCTGATGGGTGATTCCTAGGTTTGATGGCCCGAAACGGATTCCAGCGTCTCCGCTGCGACCCGTTCGCAGTCGTCTGCTCGAATGTCGATCTCCGCGATGTGTTCCTCGACGGCTCCCCAGTCGAGCGGGATGGCCGGCAGGGCCTCTGCGGCTTCTTTGAGCGCGGCCGGCAGCGCGGCCGCCAACTGCTTTTGAGTCAAGCCGTTCTCGACACGATGGCTGCGCATAGCACGCCCAAGGTCGAACGGGCGCAGCAGCAAGACGTGACCTGGATCTGCGCTACTGCCCATGATGGCACTATATCACCGTTCGCACATGTTTACGAAAGGGGATTATATAGTTGACTAAGCGCGGTCGCTTATTCATGTCACACCCCCTTGCGACAATAGGTCTATGGCAAACAGCCCGAAGGCACCCGGCAAGAACTTCCGCAAGGGCATCTCGCTCATCGAGATCGTGGAGATGTTCCCCGACAACGAGACCGCTGAGGCATGGTTCGAGGAACAGCGCTGGGGCATCTCCGGTGCCCCGACCTATTGCCCGCTGTGCGGAGACGACGACAAGCTGACAGCCACCAAGACACGCAAGCCGCTGCCGTACTGGTGCGGCTCATGCCGTCGCCATTTCAGCGTCCGGTCGGGCACGGTCATGCACCGTTCGCACATTCCGCTGCGCAAGTGGGCCATCGCCATCTACCTGTGGGCGACTTCGCTCAAGGGCGTGTCGAGCATGAAGCTGCACCGTGACTTGGACATCACGCAGAAGTCGGCCTACTTCCTCGCTCAGCGGCTCCGCGAAGCGTGGTCGGACATGGGCGGCGACATGACCGGGCCGGTCGAAGTCGATGAGACGTTCATCGGCGGCAAGGCGAAGAACATGCACGCGGTGGACCGCGAACGGCGCATCACGGGCCGCGGCGGGGTGGACAAGGCCGCTGTCGTGGGGGCGAAGGACCGAGCCACGGGCAACGTGTCGGCTCGGGTCATCTCGGGCACCGACAAAGCGACGCTGCACGGCTTCGTGGCTTCGACGGCGGCTCGGGGCGCGACGGTCTACACCGATGACCACAAGGGCTATCTGGGCATCCCCCACCCGCACGAGACCGTGCGTCACAGTGTCAGCGAGTACGTCAACGGCATGGCACACACGAACGGCATCGAGAGCTTTTGGGCGTTGCTGAAACGCGGCTATCACGGCACGTTCCATCATCTGTCCGCGAAGCACTTGCAGCGGTACGTCAACGAGTTCGCTACCCGCCACAATCTGCGTCCGCAGGACACAGCGACGATGATGGGCGAGACTGTCGCCCGCATGGTCGGCAAGCGGCTCACCTACGCAGCGCTCACAGCGAACACGGTGGGCAGCGTCGCTGAGCGTGACATGGCCGAGCCGTGGTAACGAGAGGAACCTCCGTGAAACGCA
Source organism: Acidimicrobiales bacterium (assembly GCA_965231925.1). Taxonomy (GTDB): domain Bacteria; phylum Actinomycetota; class Acidimicrobiia; order Acidimicrobiales; family Poriferisodalaceae; genus Poriferisodalis. Next base: position 3,591,654 of record OZ246894.1, on the reverse strand, counting down.
GCATCGAACTGCCCGCCATCGACATGCCACCCGAACGCATCGCGCAAGGGCTGTTCGGGCGACGCTCCGCGTCCACGGAGATTCCCGTGTCGAGCATCCCCGCCGTGAACGTGGCCTCGGTGCCTCAGCGCAGCCCGCTGCGCTATCCGGGCGGCAAGACGTGGCTGGTGCCCCATATTCGGCATTGGCTCGCTGAGCCGTGCGGGGTGCTGGTAGAGCCGTTCGCGGGTGGCGGCATTGTGTCGCTGACCGCGGTGATGGAAGGGCTAGCCGAGCGGGCGCTGATGGTGGACTTGGACCGTGACGTGGCAGCGTTGTGGCGGGCTGCGCTCATGCACGGCGACGAACTGGCAGAACGGGTGCTGACCTTCGACGTGACCCGTGAGAGCGTCACCGAGCTAGAGCAGCGCTGCCCCGGTGACGTGGTGGAGCACGGGTTCCGCACGCTGGTGCTCAACCGCACCCGACGCGGCGGCGTGCTCGCACCGGGCGCGTCGCTGACACGATCCGGCGAGAACGGCAACGGCATCGCTTCGCGCTGGTATCCCGAGACGCTGGCCGGTCGGCTCGCTGCCATCGCTGCACACGCGGACCGGCTCACCTTCTGCGAGGGCGACGGTGCCGCGGTGCTGGAGATGACAGCCGACTTGGACGGGGTGCGCATGTTCGTTGACGCGCCCTACACCGCGGGCGGCAAGCGGGCAGGCAGCCGTCTGTACGCGCACAACGCTGTGGATCACCGACGCATCTTCGAGACGCTTGCCGCTGCGGGCACCGATTTCGTGATGACCTACGACTGTTGCGACGAGATCACCGAGCTTGTCGCAGAGCATCGCTTCCACGCGGTCACAGTCGAGATGCGCAACGGGCACAACACTCGCATTGCTGAGCTGGTCATCACACGGGACCGCTTGTTCGCGTGAGCCGCTACGGGGTGGCCGAGTGGTACGGCCACGATCTGCTTGACCTGACTGCGGCGGAACGCCAAGACCACGCTGACGCGGCGGTCAACCGTCGAGAACGTCCCTGCCCCTACCGGCCCGGTCCGTGCAACAAGACCGGCGGCGTGTGCTCGATGCGCCAGTACGACGAGGTGCGCGGACGTATCACGTCCGTCGCCGGTCCGAACGTCATCATGTGCCCCAGCCGTTTCGAGCAGGACCGTCTCCTGATCGGATGGCTGAACGAAATCGTCGGCTTCGGGAATGACGCGATGCTCGCCCGCGAAGTGCCGTTCATGATCGGCAACACCGGCAAGCCGGCCGGCAAGATCGACTTAGTGGTAGCGACTGAGCAGCACGATCTTCGCTGGTTCGGCCTAGAGATTCAGGCGGTGTATTTCTCCGGGCCGGGCATGGACGACGAGTTCGTTCGGTTCTTGCGAGACGACGGTGCTGAGCCGCTGTATCCGAACGCGACACGTCGCCCGGACTGGCGCTCATCGAGCGCTAAGCGGCTCGCTCCGCAGTTGCAGGTCAAGGTTCCGACGTTGCGCAGGTGGGGATCGAAGATCGCTGTAGCTGTGGACAGTCCGTTCTTCGACGCTGTGGGCGGCCCGTCCGATGATCCTGAGCACGACTTGGACGCTGGCGATGTGATCTGGCTTGTGCCCGAAGTCGTGGACGGACAGCTAGTCCGGCGGCATTGGGAAGTGCTGACGTTGGAAGCGTCATGCGAGAAACTGCTGGCAGCGACACCGATCCCGCGTGTTGACTTCGAGCGGCAACTGCGAGAGCGCTTGCGCCCGTTCAGCACTGACGCTTAGTCAAGTATGTAATCCCCAAAACTTGTTCACCTTCCGACCAAGTGGCGAACATCGGTCAACGCCCTGCCGACACGCATTACCCGGGAGCGCAGCTGATGCAGGCAGACGGTCATTTTGGTGTCGGTTCGGCTTGCTCCAACCTGCCTACAGGTCACAGCCTTGGCCGCGTGTGCGAGGTGCAGGCTCAGGCTGAACTCGCAACGGGCCGTCGAGGGCATCTACGTTGTCTTGCAGGTCCAGACCGAAGATCCGCAGCTCAGCTTCGTCGAAGCCGCGTCCCCGGGACATTTCGCCGGCAAAGGCAGCGATCCGGTTGGCGTAGGCGACATGGCGGCGAAGGTACGTGTCGTTGCAGCGCTTCACGGGACGGGCATCGCGGCACTCGGCCCCTTGATGCCGCCGCGATGACCAGGGCAGCGGCGGGCGGGGGACAACGACGGCGGCGGCGCACACGACCGATCCGGCTCTGCGGGGCCGGCCGCACTCAAGCGCTGTCTCAGCGCAGGTGAGTAGCAGGCCGCGGGCTTCGAAGTTGGTGCCGTGTCCGCAGACGTTTGCGTGCTCGCTTCTTGAACGGAGGTGGGTACTCAGCCGAAGAGATCGCTGTGCGTGCCCGTTCGGGCGAGCACCAGAGCATCGGCTTGGCGATCCCATATGAGCAGCCAGTCGGGCTCGATGTGGCATTCCCAGAATTGCGACCACTGTCCCGACAAGCGGTGAGGTCGGTGGCGGGAATGCAGTTCGTCGCCCGCCATGAGGATCTCCAGCACGGCCCACAGCTTGTTGAGATCCTTGCCGCGCCGTTTGACGCGTTTGAGGTCCTTTTCGAAGCGACGCGTTGTCCGCAGGGCCACTGCGGGCTACAGCGTGGCTTCGAGTTCGTCGAGGCTTGAGTACTCGGTCAGTTCGTCGGGTTCGCGGGCCTCGCGCAGGGCCTCGACGGTTTCGGCGTTGGGGATGCTGACCTCGAACGGGACGCCTTGGCGCAGGACTATTTGGGTGTAGAACAGGGTGATCGCCTCGGTGGCCGACAATCCGAGTTCGCGAAGGACGCGCTCGGCTTGCGCCTTGAGATCCGGTTCGACACGAGCTCGGATCATCTCGGTCTTGGCCATGGTGCCACCTCCTGCGCTGTGCTCAAGTGTACCTCAAACGAGGAACAACCAGGCTGCGGTGCCGAGTAGAGATCCAGTATGTCGCGGGGCGTGATGCGGAGGCCCTGACACCATGCGGCGGGACAGCATCTCCCATCATGCGAACGCCGGCTGACGCGGCACTAGGACTTCCGGTACGGGGCTGAGGGTTGTCGGTCACAGTTCGATACCGCGATCAGGTGGGTCGATTTGGGGGGCGGGCAGCTCTGCGCGCCAGCTGTGCACCCACGTGCGCAGGCGCTCGTAGTGCTCATCGGACACGGGAAAGTCCCGCTGACTCGGCGCCGGGCAGCGAGCCGACGAGCCGGCAGATTCGCTCCTGCAGGGCCGTGAGCACGCTCTAGGAGCGTGGTCGGTTATTGGGGTTGTGTGAGGGCGGGTTTGGCTGGTGGGCGCGTCGGGTGGGGTTGGGGTGGCGGGCTGGGCACGGACGCGGGTGTGTCACCCGATGATGCCGAGGCGGCCGATGCGGTCGAGGTTGATGGCGGCGGTTCGCCATTCGAGCCAGTGGCCGGCTTTGGCGAGGCCGCGCCACGGCAGGCGTTTGGTGCGGGCTTTGATGTGGGCGATCTTTCGTTCTGCTTGGGAGCGCTGTCGGTATCTGGCGAGGAATTCGGGTTCGCGCCGTTGGGCTCTGGCGGGGGCGAGGAGCTCTTCGTGGGGGTTGATCTGCACGATGCGGCCGCTGTCGCGTGCGGTGCATCGCGTCTTGAGCGCGCACGCGTTGCAGTCCGCTGCGCTGAATCGGGCCTGGCGGCGCTTTTGGCCGCGCGGCGGCGGGATCGCGACGGCGACGCCGGCGGGGCAGGTGATCGTCGCTGTTTCGGTGTCGATGCCGAAGTCGGCTTTGGTGAACATGTCGGGGTCTTTGCGGGCCGATATCGGCGGGGCGGGGGCGACCAGGTCGATGCCGCGGCCGGCCATCGCCTGCCGCGTGGGCCCCGATCCGTAGTGGGTGTCGGCGATGACCTCCGCGACCGGGACCGGGTCGGCGTCGATGAGGTCCTCGAGGACTGCTGCGTCGTGGACGGTGGCCCGCGTCGCTGCCGCGGCGGTGATCAGGTCGGAGTCCGCGTCGGCGGCGATGTGCAGCTTGTAGCCGTCGTAGCGGTCGCGGCGGGAGCGGTGCCCGTGCCGGGCGTCGGGATCGACGGTCGAGATCACCCGCTCAGTCGCGGTGCCTTGGCGTATCCGCGGCACAGCGGCGCCGTCGGGAGTGTCAGCGGTCTCGATGTCCTGGCCGGCGACGACTCTGAGCAGCTCGACTGCTGCGGCCACATCGGCGTCCTCGAAGCGGGAACAGAACCCCACGACAGTCCCGGCGTCGGCGAACAGCTCGGCCACCAAAGCCGCCCGCTCTGCAGGATCGGACCAGTTGATCTGCGGCTTGGCGTCCGACCCGTAGTCGCCGCGGGCCAACAGCCCCGCCAGCTCGCCCGCCGCGCCCGCGTCGATCCCCGACACCGCGTCGACACAGCGACGGACCTGAGAACGAATCAGCGTGACCGTGTCCTGGGTCAGCACGCTGTCCTCGATGCCGGTGGAGTCCACGCTGCGGCGATGGCCGATCACCCCGGCGCGCTTGGCTGCGATCTTGACCCGATCCCCCAAGAAGCTCTCCATCCCCGCGCGCACCAGCCGCGCCCGGAACTCCACCAGCACCACATGCGGAATCCCCCGATGATCCAGCCGCAGCCCCAGCGCCGCTTTCCACGACATGTCGAACCGCGACCGCCGCTCGGCCTCACGATCCGACACCCCATAGAACAACTGGCACAACAACAACGACGCCACCACCGACGGCGGATGCGACGGCCGGCCCCGACCCGACACATACAGCGCATCGAAATCGGCGTCGCAGAACAGCTCCCCGCGAGCCCGCCCCAGCGTCGCCAAGAACCCCTCGCAGTCCAACAGATCGCCCACCATCACATCAACATCAAAAAACGAACCCTGATCGTCAGCCGAACCGCGCACCCCTGCATTGTCCCGCGCGTCCCAGCGCCGACCGCGGAAATCCGCCGACTTTCCGACCACGCTCCTAGGAGATCAGGCCGCGCGAACGCAGGTGGGCTGCCCACTGCTCGCGGACGTGGGGAGCGAGCCACATGGTGTCCCACATCGTGAGCAGGACGTCGAGGTCGATGTAGGTGCGCACGTCGTCCTCGTTGCCCTCGGTCATCACCAGCTCGTACACATGGGCCCGACCACGCGGTTCGTCGAGGTCGTAGGGGCCCTGGCCGCTCCACGCGATGTGAATGGGCAGCTTCACGCGTCCGGACCGGACCGCGGCAGGGCGATCCCCGAGATCGTCGGGGATCTCCACAGGACGCCAGAAGCGGGTAACGGTCACAGCGTCGATTCTAGAGACGGCGCCGCGAGCAGATCGAACGGGCGGTCAGGTCGGAGGCGCCACAGCAGGCGTCTGTCGGCGTCGAGGACAATCGAGGTTGATTCGCACTGGGACGTTCCTATAGATGTCAAGTGCGGGTTTTGAGGGTGGCGAGGTCGGCTCGCAGGGTGCGGTAGACCTCTCGTGCGATGAAGCGTTTGAGGCAGCGGATGGCTTCTTTCTTGGTTTTGCCTTCGCTCACGCGCCGGTCGAGGTAGCTGCGGGTTCGTTCGCAGTAGCGGAGCCGGACGAGGACGATCATGTGCAGGGCCCGGTTGGCTGCGCGGTTGCCCGCGAAGTTCAGCCGGTGACGGCTGGTGCGCCCGCTCGAGGCGGGGACCGGCGCGACGCCGCACAGGTGAGCGAACGACGCCTCGGTGCTGAGCCGGTCGATGTTCTTGCCGGCGGCGACGAGCAGCGTGGCGGTGTGGTGGGTGCCGCATCCCAGTCGCGACACCGTGGCGGGCGCTGCGGCTGTGACGAGCTGGCTCAGGCTGCGTTCGAGGTCGTCGGCTTCGGCGCCGAGCTGGGCGATGCGATGCCCGAGGCTGCGCAGGACGGCTTTGGCGGCCTGGGCGGGGTCGGCGAGGCGACCGGTGTCAGGCCGCAGCCTTGCGCACACAGCGGCTTTGCCTTCCAATGTGCGGCGGGTGTCGAGCTGGGCGCGCAAAGCGGCGGGAGCGGTGACCAACAGGTTGCCGAGCTGGCACAGCGCAGCGGTGCGGGCCTTGACAGCGCCGTTGCGGGCGACGCTGAGCTGGCGGATCGACTCGACGATGCCGGTGGTGTCCTTGGCGGCTGCGGTCGCTTCGCCCGACAGCACCTTGCGGGCGGCGGCCTCGGCGTCGATGGCGTCGTTCTTGCCGCGACGCGAACGCAGATGGCGATGGGGCTGGTTGACCTCGATAACCCCGCAGCCCTGCTCGGTCAGCGAACGGGCCAGGGCCGCTCCGTAGGACCCGGTCGACTCGACGCCGACCGCAGCGATCGGCCCGAACGACGCCAGCCATATGTAGGTCGAGTCGTAGCCCGCAACAGTCGCGGGGAACGACTCGGTGCCCAGCACCCGGCCGAGCGGGTCGAGCGCCGCGGCGACATGGAAGTCGGTGTGGCAGTCAATACCGCCGACCGGGACGGGACGGACATAACAGTGATGAGGCATCTGCCAGCACAGGTTCGGATGAGGTCACGTCGCTCGTTGCGGACCGGCCGCAGCCGGCAAGTCCAAGAAGCGAGCCGCCGACGCCGACGAGTCCCAGGCAAGGCACCCACAACACGCAGGGCCAGTTTTGCGCCAAGTCAGACGCCCACGGCCCGCTCCCTGCACACATCTTCACTGTTTCGCGCAGGCTGAGTGTTGTGGTTTTCTGTCTTGTTGTGGCCGGTTCTGGTCGCAGCGTAGGCGGCGACGATCGACGCAGCCAGCCGGTCAGCCTCCCATGACCCCCCCCGCCGCTGTGCGTCGTGCCCTGCACCATCAGCGCGGCACGAGCATTCGTCGCAGCCCACCACCGCCACAGCCGGCCGCCCACATCGGGCCTGTTCGCCGTCGGCGTCGCCAACCCCACCGAACTCGTCGGCGTCGCCATAGCCGGCCGCCCGACCGCACGCGCCCTCCAAGACGGCACAACCGTCGAGATCACCCGAGTCTGCAACCTCCCCGGGCGACCCAACGCCACCACCAAGCTCTACGGGGCGATCCTGCGCGCCGCTCGCTCCCTCGGCTATCGACACGCCATCACCTACACGATCGCCTCCGAGGCGGGCACGTCGCTGCGCGCTGCCGGCTGGACCCTCGATGGCCACGTCCCCGCACGCCCGTGGCACACCCCCGCACGGCCCCGCTACGACACCGACCTGTTCGGAACCCCGCTCACACCACCCCAGCCCAAACAACGATGGACCAAGGCCCTCGCCTGACACGACGCCGAGGCAGCGTGGCCATGACGCACAGCGCTGGCCGGGCTGGGTTGCGTCGGCGTATCACCATCCGATACGGTTCGTGCATTCCTCCCCGTCTGGCCGGCTCTGCCGGGCATGGCGGGGTTATTTATTGCCCTCATGCCTGAGCCGACCTCGCAGCCCGCCACCACCAGAGTCGCGGTGTTCGTGGACTACCAGAACGTTTGGCACACGACCCGGGCGCTGTTCGTGCCGCGAGCTTCTCCGTCGTGGCATGGCCACGTTCACCCGGACCGGCTGGGCGAGCTGCTGTGCCGCCGCGGTCTTGGTGTCGACCCGGCGCGTCGTCTCGCCGGGGTCGAGGTGTATCGGGGCCAGCCGGGCGCTCGCAGCTCGCACAAGCTGGTTCAGGCGTTCGACCGTCAGAAGGCCCATTGGGAGACTCTGGCCGGCGTCAGCGTTCACACCCGACCGATGCGCTACTGGCCCGCCGGCAAGCTTGCTGACGGTCGGCAGCGGTGGCGGGCCGAGGAGAAGGGCGTCGACGTGCTGCTGGCGCTGCACCTGGCGCTCGGCGCGCATCACGACCGGTACGACGTCGCCGTGGTGGTGTCCGCTGACACCGATCTGCTGCCGGCGATCGAAGAAGCCGTGCGAGTCGGCAAGCGCGTCGAGACCGCCACCTGGTGGGCGCCGCCCGAGCCCCAAAGGGCGCTGCGCATCCCAGGCCGGCAGCTGTGGAACCACTACCTCGGCGCCGGCGACTTCGCCGCTGTGCGAGACGACACCGACTACCTCGGCCGGCCCTAGCCGGCTCGACGTCGGCACGGTTCGCCATTTGGCGATCCATGTCGGTTCTGCTCGTGGGAGCGCTGGCGGCGCCAAACTGGACGTCCACGCCGGATTCGTCACGAAGACGACGTTCAACCCCTAGGAGCGTGGTCGGAAAGTCGGCGGATTTCCGCGGTCGGCGCTGGGACGCGCGGGACAATGCAGGGGTGCGCGGTTCGGCTGACGATCAGGGTTCGTTTTTTGATGTTGATGTGATGGTGGGCGATCTGTTGGACTGCGAGGGGTTCTTGGCGACGCTGGGGCGGGCTCGCGGGGAGCTGTTCTGCGACGCCGATTTCGATGCGCTGTATGTGTCGGGTCGGGGCCGGCCGTCGCATCCGCCGTCGGTGGTGGCGTCGTTGTTGTTGTGCCAGTTGTTCTATGGGGTGTCGGATCGTGAGGCCGAGCGGCGGTCGCGGTTCGACATGTCGTGGAAAGCGGCGCTGGGGCTGCGGCTGGATCATCGGGGGATTCCGCATGTGGTGCTGGTGGAGTTCCGGGCGCGGCTGGTGCGCGCGGGGATGGAGAGCTTCTTGGGGGATCGGGTCAAGATCGCAGCCAAGCGCGCCGGGGTGATCGGCCATCGCCGCAGCGTGGACTCCACCGGCATCGAGGACAGCGTGCTGACCCAGGACACGGTCACGCTGATTCGTTCTCAGGTCCGTCGCTGTGTCGACGCGGTGTCGGGGATCGACGCGGGCGCGGCGGGCGAGCTGGCGGGGCTGTTGGCCCGCGGCGACTACGGGTCGGACGCCAAGCCGCAGATCAACTGGTCCGATCCTGCAGAGCGGGCGGCTTTGGTGGCCGAGCTGTTCGCCGACGCCGGGACTGTCGTGGGGTTCTGTTCCCGCTTCGAGGACGCCGATGTGGCCGCAGCAGTCGAGCTGCTCAGAGTCGTCGCCGGCCAGGACATCGAGACCGCTGACACTCCCGACGGCGCCGCTGTGCCGCGGATACGCCAAGGCACCGCGACTGAGCGGGTGATCTCGACCGTCGATCCCGACGCCCGGCACGGGCACCGCTCCCGCCGCGACCGCTACGACGGCTACAAGCTGCACATCGCCGCCGACGCGGACTCCGACCTGATCACCGCCGCGGCAGCGACGCGGGCCACCGTCCACGACGCAGCAGTCCTCGAGGACCTCATCGACGCCGACCCGGTCCCGGTCGCGGAGGTCATCGCCGACACCCACTACGGATCGGGGCCCACGCGGCAGGCGATGGCCGGCCGCGGCATCGACCTGGTCGCCCCCGCCCCGCCGATATCGGCCCGCAAAGACCCCGACATGTTCACCAAAGCCGACTTCGGCATCGACACCGAAACAGCGACGATCACCTGCCCCGCCGGCGTCGCCGTCGCGATCCCGCCGCCGCGCGGCCAAAAGCGCCGCCAGGCCCGATTCAGCGCAGCGGACTGCAACGCGTGCGCGCTCAAGACGCGATGCACCGCACGCGACAGCGGCCGCATCGTGCAGATCAACCCCCACGAAGAGCTCCTCGCCCCCGCCAGAGCCCAACGGCGCGAACCCGAATTCCTCGCCAGATACCGACAGCGCTCCCAAGCAGAACGAAAGATCGCCCACATCAAAGCCCGCACCAAACGCCTGCCGTGGCGCGGCCTCGCCAAAGCCGGCCACTGGCTCGAATGGCGAACCGCCGCCATCAACCTCGACCGCATCGGCCGCCTCGGCATCATCGGGTGACACACCCGCGTCCGTGCCCAGCCCGCCACCCCAACCCCACCCGACGCGCCCACCAGCCAAACCCGCCCTCACACAACCCCAATAACCGACCACGCTCCTAGAGCATCCCCGCCAAACGCGACCACCTCGGCGAGACGCAGCCAGCCGATCAGCCTCCCGTGAACCAACCCACAACAGCCGACCGAAGCGACACCCGAGCGGCCGGAACTGAGCGCTCCGGCCGCAGCGTTAGAGTCCCGCCATCACCCGAGCTCACCTTCCAGCCGCCCCGAACACTTCAGGCGCAGAACTGCCATGACAGGCGCGCTCCCGGCATTCGACGTCCGCAACCTCGGCCCGATCGCGCACGGCACCGTCGAGTTGCGTCCCCTGACGATTCTCATCGGCAAGAACAACACCGGCAAGACGTACATGGCGCAAGCCATTTATGCCGCCCACAAAGCCCTCCAACGAGCCAATGGCTCCGCCGAACCAATCCTCTCCCTCGCCGAGTCGATCGATTTTCTCAGCCGCCTCCGCCACGCAGGCCCCATGCCGGTCGCGGAGCTGTTCAAGCCGATCGAGGCCAAGATCACCTCGTGGCTCCAAGCCCGACTTGCCAGCGCCGGACGTGCCCTCGCCGACCGCCTCGAGGTGTATTTCGACGTCGAGTCAGTCGACGAACTTGCCCGATGGGGAAAACCCCCTGAAACCCTCGACGTCGCCGTCTCGACACGGGCTTTCACAGCAGAGTCCGCCACGCTGTTCGCAGTCGCACGCGATGCTGAGCCACCCGCAGCTCTGGCCGCGGGAATGGATCTCGACCTCGACGACCTCGTGCATTACCCGATGCTGGACATGTTCGACGACCTCGTATCCGGGGACGACCGCGTCAGCGAGGACAAGGAAATGCTCCAGCGCCGTCTGTCGTTCATGCTCACCGACATCGCATGGAACATGCACATGCTGCCGGCCATCGGCCTTGCCGGCGCCGTCCACTATCTGCCTGCGGGCAGGTCGGGCCTGCTCGAAGCGTGGACCGACGTCGTGCGCATGCGCCTCGAACAAGAACGCGAAGGCCTGGCCCTTCGCGGCAACGAGCCGCCCGCACTCGGCGGCATCGCTCTCGACTTCCTCATCGAGCTGCAGCGGCTCACCAGCCCCATCAACCGCCGGCACCGATACAGCCCCTTCTCGTCTCGCCGCCAGATCCGGCCCAACGCCGCAACCCGACCGGCCGTCGACCGCCTCGAAACACTCATCAGCGGACAGATCGTCGCCGACCGGGGCCGAGAACGCGTCCCCTCCCTGGCTTACCAACAGGGCCGAAGAACCATCCCAGTCCAACGAGCGTCTTCCATGGTCGGCGAGCTCGCCCCCCTGCTGAGCTGGATGCAACACCTCATCCGCCCCGGTGACCTGCTCCTCATCGACGAGCCCGAAGCCCACATGCACCCCGAAGCCGTCACCGCCGTAGCCGAAGCGCTCGTCGCCCTCACACAAACCGGCGTCAACGTCGTGTGCACAACCCACAGCACCGAATTCCTCCACCAAGTCTCCAATTGCATGCTCCGAGCGGCCGCCCACTCCGAGCACGAACCAGCTCAACCCTCCATCCCCGCCGAGAGCCTGCGCGTCTACCAATTCGAGCACAGCGACGACCACGGCGGGACTGTCGTCGTGCCCATCGAGATCGACCCCCAATGGGGCATCCCCGAAGACGAGCACGTCGCAGTCGCCGACCGACTCTCCGCCGAGACCTCCAAGCTCATCCGCACCATTTCGTGACTTCAACCGCACCAGCGGCACCGCTCGCCGCGCTCCACAGCCAATGCGACTGCTTGCTGGCCACCCAATCGCCCGTCAGTCGCTTTCAAAAGGACCACTGCACAGTCAGCGTCGAAGCTGCCACGGCAGCCGTCGACTGTGACCACTGCACCGCATTCACCCCCCATCAAACCCGCCCCGACATCATCCTCACCCAGCACTGCGAAGAAAGCGGCCCCGCGTGGCTGGTCCTTGAGCTCAAGCTCACCATGCGCGAACACGCTGGGCCCCAAGCCGCCGCAGGACTCGCCCTCCTCGGAAGCCACCCACTGTTCGCGCTCAACATCCCCACAGCACACGTCGTGTTCGTCGTCCGTCGCCGCCGCCGCAGCGACCAGAAAATCATGCGCAACATCGGCATCATCACCGCCGGTTCCTGGACGGTTGAACCCACCCTGATCTCCTCCAACGGCCTGATCGACTGCCAATAACCCCATCCAGACCTAGACCGGTCAACCCGCCGCAACACATCCACCATCGCCACCGGCCACAGCCTCATCGACATCACCCACAGCGAAGGCCCCTGGGCCGACGTCACCAACAGCGACGCCCGCCGCCCCGACTCCAGCACTGAGCCGCCGGCACCGCAGTCTCAGCGGGTGGGGCTCGTGTCAGCCCCAGGCGGCGTCGGTGGCGTGCTCGAACACTCCCTCAGCGTCCCCGAACGCCTCGATGCACTCGGTCAACGCGTCCTGCGCCTGGCGAGCCAGATCGCTGCGGGTCGAGTCAGCATCGCCGGCATCGAGCCAGTCCACTGGCAGCTGCGGACACGGCCGTGACCGAATCTCGCTCGCGATCCGCCGAGCGGTCGCCTCATCGCCAGTCGCCGCCGCGCGGCGCAGCAGCTGCAGATCAGTCATCACATCCGACCCAAGCGTGAACGTGCCGTCCTCGTTGGGCCGAAACCAGCCCGCCTCCACCGCACGCACCGCACGGCCCGCTCCCTGCACACATCTTCACTGTTCTGCGCAGGCTCCAAGGATTGGAGCGAGCATGGGATCTATGGACACAGGAGCAGGGCGGCCGCCGCCGTCGCCCTGGGCGATGAGCGCGCACAGGTCACGGGCGCGGAGCAGCCGCTTGTCGGCGGTCATCATCGGGCTTCCGGCGGCTGCAGCCACGATCTCAGATTACCGGTGCCGCCAGTTACGTGGGCTGGGATACCGTGTCCGGCTCAATCGCTTCAGGCGATTCGTTGACCACGCGGGCAGATTGTCGGTCACCATGAGATCGGCCAGTAGCCCGTCGCAGGCCAACGCGGTCTTGCGGCTGATGCCCGCTGTGTCGTACAGCGTTTTGTGGCTCGGCGTTGCGGCCGAATTCTCCGCATACGCCTGCAGGTATCGCTGCGGGCTACAGCGCGGCCTTGAGCTCGTCGAGGCTTGAGTGCTCGGTCGCTTCGTCGGGTTCGCGGGCCTCGCGCAGGGCCTCGACGGTTGCGGCGTTGGGGATGCTGACCTCGAACGGGACGCCTTGGCGCAGCACTACTTGGGTGTAGAACAGGGTGATCGCCTCGGTGGCCGACAATCCAAGTTCGCGAAGAACGCGCTCGGCTTGGTCACTGGCAGCGCGGCCCGGAGTCGAGCCGGAGGCCGTCGCTAGCTTGGAACATGTGGACGGCCCGTGGACCATGGAGGTGTTTGAGGCAGACGACGGAACGAGGCCATTTCAGCGGTTCGCCAAGTCGTTGTCGGACTTCAAGTTTGCGGCACTTGATATGGCGGTCAAGCATGTCCTCGCGGATCGTGGCCTTGATTTGAGGGGTTCGCATTGGCTCAGGCACATCGGCGAGGGGCTCTACGAATTCCGGGTACGGCACGGGTCGAGCGAGATCGCCCAGATGTTCGATACGTCGTCTCCTGGTGTGGGTGCCAAGAAGGAGAAGGTGCTCTTGCGGGTCTTCGTGCACTTCTATGGCGAGAGGATCATCTTGCTGCTGGGTGGCTTCGACAAGGGCGTGGACTCGAAGCGCCAGCAACGCGAGATAAAGAAGGCGAAGCAGCTGCTCGTGCAGTTCACCGAGCGGCAGCGCCGCCAACGTCGCCGTTGACACGGTATGGAGAATTACCTATGCTCGTTGCGAGGAGGAATCCACCGATGTCAAATGCATACGACGAAGTGGTTGCATCTCGCAGGGCAGAACTTGGTCCAGATGCGGTAGCGCAAGGCGAAGTCTTCGCCGAGGCGTACAAGATTGCCCTGCAGGTCCTGGACCTGCGCAAGAAGCACGGTCTGACCCAGGCCCAGCTGGCTCAGCGCTGCGGCATGAGCCAAGCAGACATCAGCCGGATCGAACGCGGCTCGACCAGTCCCACGACACACACCCTGCAGCGGATCGCAGACGCTCTCGAAGCCGAAGTACGTCTCGTGGACAACACCGCAGCCTGAGACGTCCACAGACCTGAGGTGTTTCTGACTCTTCGCGACAGCTTGCCGTTTTTTCAAGTCGCATCGGTGGGCGGCGGCCTGTCAGACGCTCCCTTGTCAAGCGGCGAGTGCGTGAGGCTGATTTCGGTTCTGTTCGTCGCGCCACATTCGGCGGATGATGTGGTCGGCGATCCGGTCGCCGTTGTGGACGGTGAGTGCGTTGAGGATGGCTTTCCAGCCGCACACGAACCGACGCGTCGGCGAGGCCGCGGTTGCGCAGCTCGGTGAGCATCGTGGCCCATTGCTTGGCGCCCTCGCCGCCGGCGGGGCACAGGCACATGCCCAAGGCGTCGCGTTCTCCTTGAAGATCCACGCCTATGGCGACTTACACGGGCCGGTTGGCGAAGGGCCTTGACGACGATCGCGTCGAACCCAGCACCGCATAGACCGGATCGAGCGGTGCGGTTCTGCCACGCCGCCATGTCGGCGACGATCTCGTCGGCGATCTGGTCGAACACTCCCGCAGCGACCCACTCGTCGCGGCGGGACCGCAGCGTCGTGTCCGACACCGCATGGTCCAACAAGATCTCCACGGACTCCCACGAGCATCCCAGCACCAGCCGCCAGATGATCCCCCGCAGGCACAGCCGATCGCACACGCGAGGCCGGTGACAGCCCAACGGATGACCATCGGGCGGGCGCGCCACCAGCGGCTCGACCGCCGCCCAGATCACATCCACCACAGCCTTGCCCAGAGCGCGCATGATGAGCAGGCACCTCCACCACGTCGTCGGTTGAATTCGCAGCCCGCATCACAGCGGGCACAACCCGACGACTGGTGGATGGTCGCCTATCCGCGCGGCCTCTTAATGCGACTTTCCGACCACGCTCCTAGTGTCCCGAATGACAAGTTCAGTGCTGAATTACGTTCGATGTCGCCGTTTCGCGTATCGCGAAGATGCGGCACTTGCACTCGTCGGAGTCCGCATGGGCGGCAGGAAATATCGAGACGAATCTCCCACTCAGGACACTGGCCCATGCCTGTGAGTACGAGACCTGGAACTTCCTGCACCGACCGCAAGCCCCGATCGCTGCTACGTGCGGCTGAAGGGCAGTGGCTCAAGCACAGAAGCGCAGCCACCTGCGGCATCAGGCGGGTAACGGTCTTCGGCGTGTCACCAATGCGTTCAGCGATCCTCGCCACCGGTACGAGGCGGCAGGATTCCATAGGCGAACTGCTGCCATGCATGTTCAACTGCTGAGCGCAAATCGGTGCCGTTGACCCGCCGTCCCACGCTCATGCCAAGAGCGGTCGAGCCGGTCCACGACGGAGGAGGCGGAGGGTTGCTGTACTGCAGCGGCTTCTGCTGAGATCTTGCCGTCTGCGTTCGCTGTGATGTCGCGACTTGTGGTCGGCAACGGTCTTGGAGCGACCGTTGGACGCGTCGATGCAACCAGTCCGACAGCACGAATCGGGCCGTAAGCAGCGCCATCAAGGTCAGCGGCACAACGAATGCGAAGATGACCGCGGACACGTCCACCATCATGAGTGCGAAGAGCCGGTTTGATGGCCCGAAACGGATTCCAGCGTCTCCGCTGCGACCCGTTCGCAGTTGTCTGCTCGAATGTCGATCTCCGCGATGTGTTCCTCGACGGCTTCCCAGTCGAGCGGGATGGCCGGGAGGGCCTCTGCGGCTTCTTTGAGCGCGGCCGGCAGCGCGGCCGCCAACTCGGCTGCGCGTTCACAGATCTCTGAGGTTGGCCGTCGGAGTTTGCCGGCGAGCCCGCTGAGACCTGCTGGTGTGTCGGATGCCCCGACCTTGGGGTCAGCCCCCATGTTCATCGCGAGTGGGATGTCCTCCGGTTTCATGCCGCGCCGGTATGGCAGCCGGCTGCAGGAGTCGTAGAGCGGCGCGAGATGCACATTGCCTGCGTCGTCGAACATCCAGCTGTAGTTCTTCGCGTGAGCGTCGCTGTCGACTATGAGCCAGCGGTAGATGAGCATGTCGCGCAAGCGGTCGACGTTGTGGAATGTGACGGCCCCGCTGCTCTGCGCTATCTGCCGCAGATCGGCCAGCCCTGGCCCTCCGAGGCTCTCGTACTTGTCAGATTGCGACCTGCCGAGAGCTTGGCATGAGTCCTCTTGGTGGATGCGCTTCATGCCGTCGTTGGACCGGTCGAATCGCTCGACGATGATCGCTTGTTTGCCGTCGATGTCGGCTGCTTCGGTTCTTGCTGACGGGATGCCGAGCCGGCTGGCTGTGTTCATTGACAAATGCTCGAACACGCACTCATCTGGGTAGTCCGGGCGCGCTGCTTTGATGATGTGTGTCGTGGGGAGACTGCCCCATGTGCGCGTCCATGTTCCGTCCTGGGCGAGCCTCAATGCGATCTTCGGCTGCATGCCAGCGAGGCTGAACGTGACAGGGAACTCTGTGCCGCTTGGGTCTATGGCCGGCGGCAGGACGGGATAAGCGTCAAGCCATTCGGCGATGTCGCCACGCTTGACAGGGGTTGCGCTGCCCTCTGCGGCCAACAATTCGTCTAGCCGCTCCGGCCGGCTGAATTGCACGGCGCCGGCGCAGTCGGTCCCCATGGAGGTCTCCAGCAGTTTCAGCGGGTCACGAGCGGCGACTCCGTACTCTGATCGCAGGTAATCCAGCACATTGTCGTCATCGGGCAGAAGGTTCAGCAGCCACCTCTGAACCTCGGCGCCCTTTGCCACGCGCCTGCCGAGAGGGAATCTCGCAGAGAGGGGAACAGACGACTGCTCGACGTACTCGCGCCGGTACCCGAGCGAGACCCGCCTTCCGCGGAATTCGATGTCTGCCGCATGGACGCCATTGAGAACGACGCACAGAGTGCTGCTCATGGCGACTGGGCGAAGGATCCGATGTGGGCAGCGAGGTCGAAGGTCGGTTCCTTGCGGCGCTCGACGACCAGGGCGTAGCCCAGATGTCCCAAGACGTCCATGATCTTGCCGACCTCCGCGGTCGGCTTCCCGTTCTCGGTCTCCGATATCCACTTTGTGGACACACCGACCGCGGCCGCCAACTGCTTTTGAGTCAAGCCGTTCTCGACACGATGGCTGCGCATCGCACGCCCAAGGTCGAACGGGCGCAGCAGCAAGACGTGACCTGGATCTGCGCTGCTGCCCATGATGGCACTATATCACCGTTCGCACATGTTTACGAAAAGGTGCGAACGGTGAAACTTGTTCACCTTCCGACCAAGTGACGAACATCGGTCAACGCCCTGCCGACAGGGACTACGTCGAGAACGGGGCGAGATGGCCTGAGACCAGTGCCCCGGTCGGCTACAGGCTTGCATATCGTGTGATGGCGACCATGACCTAGGCGGCTCCCAGTTACGATGCATACGTGACTGTCATCGCCTTGCCGAGAACAGAGGCGGAGATGCCAAAGGGTGCGTCGTGCTCGGCGGGATTGATTCGCGCCTGTGATCTGCCAAGGCTGATGGCCGCTGACGACGGTCGCGGCCGCATCGTTGGCCTGCGCCAGCTCGCCAAGAACTGGGCGATAGCGGCCGTTGATCAGCGGGCAGCGATGGTTTCTGTTGAGCCGCGGCCGCATCGTTGGTTTCATCGGCTGACTCGCCGCCGGTTCGATCTTGCGCGAATTGCTGCTGTGGTGCACGCACTGTGTGAACGTGACGAGGTTCCGGTCCCGGCGTGGGTCGGGGCGCATCGCGCCAGTCGAGCGGTGTGCATCATCGACCGCAAGATGACCGACTCGAAGTGGGATTCGCACATTCGTGAGATTGCTCCTGCTGCGTGTGCTGTCCACAACGTGTGGTTCGCTCCCGTCGACCTCGACGACCACCGGGTGCATGGATTCCGCTGACCCTGATGAGGAGCATCTCTTCGGAGCCGAAGAGATGCTCGGCTACTTGGATGAGTTGGACGGCCTGCTCGGGCAGCAAGACCTTGCAGAACCAGTGCGCCTCTACATCGGCGGCGGCGCCGCTATGTCGACCATGTACGCGCAGCGCCTCACCAACGATGTCGATGTCATGTCCGAAGGCATGACTGCCGAAGTGCGAGCTGCCGCAGAGCAGATCAGCCAACGACATGCGGGGCTGGACGACCGCTGGCTCAACGACGACGCGAAAGTCGTGAGGGTCAACGTCCCAATGGACGAACGGCTCATCTTCGAAGGCCGCAATCTGAGTGTCTATGCCGCAGGCCCGCGCTACCTCCTCGCCGCGAAACTCACCGCAAACCGGCGCCCGCCGCCCGCCAAACGAATATCGCACCGGGTTACTGCCGCTCATCCGCCCGCTTGCCCGTCAGCCCGTCAGCCCGCTTGCCCGTCAGCCCGTCAGCCCGCTTGCCCGTCAGCCCGTCAGCCCAGTGAGTTTCGCACCGGGCTTCTGCCGTCCGCCCGCCGGGCCGCCCGTCCGCCCAACGAGTATCGCTGAGCTCGGCGGCCAGGTCCAGCAAACGGACCCGCCGATCAAACATGATCTGCGTAGGGGTGGGCACGGTGATGAGGCTCCTGTGATCTGTGGAACGAACCACAGGGTCCATCACCAGACCCTCCGACCAAAGAACCTGCAACCTCAACCCCCGGACAGGAAGGTCTAGTGCGCTTCTTCAAATTCGGAGCGAGGCACTCCCGACTGGCGGACAATCGACAGCAGAGTCCCGGTCCGCAGCTCTCGGTGTTCTGGGACAGGCACTGTCACCGTGCCGTCGGCTGACGACTTCTGCATCGCAACATGGCTGCCGCGGCGCCTGACCTCGACGAAGCCGTGGGCTGACAGGATGCGACAGACCTCTCGTCCTGAGAGGACGCGCAATCTAGCCAACGGCGACCTCAATCTGGGTGACATAGATCTTGCCGCGCAGTCGCTGGTCGATCTCGCTCGCGGACGCGGTCTCGAAGAACAATGCCAAGGCTTCGGCCAGATTGTCTCGGGCCTCGGCCACAGTAAGGGCCCGCCGCGGGTCAAGTCGCGCGAACGATCCGTGTGATTACCAAGAGTTACGCATGATTCCCGAGCGCAAACCACGCGACTTGACTTCTGGCGGACCCTAAGCCCTTGGCTCGCGATATCGACTTGCGGGCACAGAGCCACGTAGCCGTCGCCTTCCCGCTCGACAATCGCGGTCAAGTATCTGCTCATCGCGCACCGCCTGTGGCTCAGAGGGCCGATCTTCAGTTTAGGAAGGTGAGCGTGAAGGCAGCGTCGCGCTCATCGTCGCGTCTCGATCACCTTCCGCACCATCGCTCGCCCCGAGACACCGAGTCAACGAACAACACGAGGGCCAGCTAGTGCGGTGTCCACTAACGTTTGCGCGGGTTGGTCATGCGGCTTTGGGGGTGGCGGGCCGTCCCCATCGGGTGCCTTTTTCGGCTCGGACCCGTTTTCGTTCTCGGCGTTGTGCGGCGAGCAGTTGTGGGCTGCGTTTGTTGGCGTTGCGCCAGCGGAGGTAGGCGTGCAGCCGGCGTGTGAGCACGGTGTGGTTGGGGTGGTCGGAGTTGTTGAGCACGAACTCGCGCAGCGGCCCGAAGTGGGCTTCGATGGGGTTGGCCCATGAGCTGTAGGTGGGCGTGAAGCACAACTCGACTTTGTTGCGCTGAGCCCAGCGGACGATGTCGGCGCTCTTGTGAGCAGACAGGTTGTCCAAGATCACATAGATCGGTTCGCCGTCGGGGCGGCGCGCTCGGATGCTGCGCAGCGCTGCGAGGGTGTTGGCTGCGGACTTGCGTGCCCGCACGACGCCCCACATCTCGTCGTCGCCGACCGAGTAGCAGCCGTGGAACTGGCGCACCCCGTGGAGCTTGTTGTAGTTCGCCCGCAGCCGCTGGGGGCGGCCCCTGGGCGCCCAGCCGGCGCCGGCGGTGGGGCGGATGGCCAGCGGCCCGAACTCGTCGAACGCGAACGTGCGGTCGGGATGGTTCTCGAGCGCGTCCTCGATGCGGTCCAGCTTCGCTTCGCGGTCGGGGTCGTCGGTGTCCTTCCACGACTTGGTGCGCTGGAACGTGACGTCGTTGGCCGCCAGCAGCTGGCGCAGCCGCTCACGGCCGATCCGCACCACACGGGTCGGGTTGTCGCCCAAATAGGCAGCCAGCTTGCGGACGCTCCACCGCGTGAACGCCAACCCCAGCTTCTCAGGACGCTCGCCGGCCGTCTCGACGATGAACGCCTCATCGTCAGTCGTGATCCGGCGGGGACGGCCACCCGCCCACTTGGGGTCCAACGACGCCATCCCCGACTCGTTGAACCGATGGATCATCTCGCGCACCCGATCAGGAGACGTCGCCACCAGCCGAGCGATCACCGCAACCGAGTTCCCGCCAGCAGACGCATGAATCACCGTCGCACGCCGCCAGCGCACATGGGACTTGTCCGATTTGCCGCCCCCGCGGCGCACGATCCGCTGGAGCCGCTGGCCTTCCTCATGGGTCAAACGCCGGACCCGCAACCGTTCAGTCATACCCCCGATCACAGCACACACCCGCACCACAACCGCGGACGCGACCACCGAACGTTTGCGGACACCGCACTAGCCAGCCCATTGAGTGATGAGCGCAAACGACGAGACTGGGCTTTCCCCGAATCGTGGAGGATGGAGTTGGGCGTCGCCGTCGCGGCGGTCAGCGCAGGCGGCGGTGTCGCCTCGTTCAGCGTGCGCCGCCGCGCCGCCTCGGCCGCTGTGACCGTGCCGGCGCCTCGGGCTCGATGCGCAACGGTCCGGCCAGTGCTGCTCGGCAGTTGCCCAGCCGTCCATCGAACCGGCGAATCAGATCGGCGTCGAGTTCAAGGTGCCGACACTGATCCGCGCAGAACGTGGCGATGCCGATCGCCGCCGAGGCGTGCCGGCGCAGATACGTGTCGTCGAATTCGTCGCGCGGCCAGCGGCCGGCGTAGTGCTCGGCGTAGTGCCAGTCGGAGAGTTTGACGAGATCGATGTTGCGGGCCGCGGCGTCGAACGCGTCGCTGACCCATTGCGGCTGGGTGGCCAGCAATTCAGGAATGCGATGCTTGCGCTGCGGCGGGGTGTCGGTGGTGAGGATGAGCGTGATCTTCGCCGAAGACTCGAAGACCATGTGCGCCGCTGAGCACGCCTTCGCGAAGCGGCGCAGCTCGGTAGCGGCGTGCTCGGACGGGTCGCCTGCGGCGGCAGCTCGGGCTTCTGCGGTTCCTGGGGCGAGGTTCTCGGTCAGGTCAAACACGGCGTCGGCGAGGTTGTTGAATCGTTCCTGCAGCTCTGCGGTGGGGGTTGCGGGCATTCCGATGCTCTTGTCCCAATCGATTGCGTCGTGCTGGTCGGTGTCGGCGAGAGTGATTGCGTCCTTGGCGATGAGCGCCTCCGTCGAGCACGGCACGCTGGCGGTGCGGGTCGCCCACTCGGGGGCGTCGGTCACGATCACATCGACCGGACAGCCTGACACCGCCCGCGCCCGTCGCTGCAGCTCCGCCCGGCACTCCGCCCGTCGGCCGTAATCGCCCAAGTCGTCGTAGATCGCGACCAAGTCGATGTCGCCGGGGGTCGCGGTGTCGCCTCGGGCGAGCGACCCGAACAGCAGCACGGTGCCCACACCGGCGCTGACCAGCTCATCCGCAGCGCGGCGTGCAGCTGCAAGATCCGGACCAGCCACGGGTCCACGATACCGAAGCTGCTGGCTAAGCTCGCTGCCGGACCGTCGGCGGATTGGTCGGACTGCGACCGCGACTGCTGGCCGCCCGTGTCCGAATGCGCCGCTACACGGATCTCGCCAGGCGACTCAACCAAACGCACCGTGCAAATCACGGCACTGCCGTGGACGGACTTCCTCTACGGCGGATTGGGCGCAGCCCGTCGATGCCAACCGGCGGCAGATGCCTCACGAATCGAGACGAAGGCTGCGTGCCGTCTCGACAGCTGCGTCGAAACGTGGCGCTCGATCTGGCTGCCATGCGAGGGTGTTGATGACATGTGGATAGCCGTCGCGGAGCGCGTCATTCTCCGGCGTCCCGCTGTGCAATGCAGGGCTATCAGGGAATCGGATTACTGCTCTGGCTCGCTGCCCGACAGCGTCGCTGCGAGTTTCGGCACTTAAAGCGCACTGGCGCATGTGTGCGAGTATCTCTTCGCGAGCTTCAGGGTTCGCCGCAGCGCTGGCGATATCAAAGAGGTCACGGGCGCGCTCTCGCAGCTTGTCGACTCGGCTTCGATCCACGTTGTCTATATTCGCCCGCATCTTGTTGCCGATAGTGACTGTGAAATGGAGCGAAGGCAGCGAGAACCCTCCCAACTCAGGGAACTCGCTACGCATCTCTTCGGACGCGTAGCGACCCATCATCGAGACGACGGGGCGCCATTCCCACGGGCTGAGATCACTCACGGATTCAGTGATGTCAATTTTCGCGTATTGGGGATCGCCACCGCGCGCCGCGTACGCTTGGGTCATCATCGGGTGCGGGCTGCTGCTGCTCGGCTCCCAATCATGGACCGCCCTCTCAGTGACGGCATCGGCAAAGATGTCTGCCACAACTCTGCTCATCTCAGATGTGCTCTTGTGACCTGGAGAAGTGTCGCGGCTCACGATGATGAGGTCGATGTCCTCTGAGAATCGTTCCGACAACGCCCATTGGCTGACGAGAGCTGTACCGCCAGCGAACAGCACATCGTGAAGCGGCGCTGGCGATCGACGCCTGCGGAATATGCCTCGGTGTTCGTGACGGCTTCGTGCAGCAGTGCCGCATCCAATCCCGATTCGGCGTTGACTGAGGCGGAATAGGGCCGCGTGGAGCCAATAATCTTTCTCGATCTGTGCGGTGTTGATGTTCGTGTTCTGAGCTATCTGGCCGCTCAGTTCGTTCATCAGTCCACGTGGAAGACTTCGCGATTCGCCATGCTGCGGTATGCGCATGTTCTCTGCTGTCGCGGTGACGTAATGCTCCATGGCAGCTTTCTGCGCTGCATCTGTCCAGTTACCGCATGCAGCTTCCGACAATCCTGTCACCAAGCGACGATGCTCAATGTAAGGACAAGAATCGGCGTAGTTCTGGCACGGACGCCCGGTCGATGTTTCGGGATGCAAGCACTTGCGGCGAAACCGCCTACGGCCCGTCATCCTGCCTGCTGCCAGAATCTTGTGCTTGCAGAGAGAACAGGATGATTCATGGCGGACATGACCTCAGGCATGGCTTCAAGAATGCGCTCCTGCTTGGCGCGGTCCTTGTCTCTCAGAAGATCCAGCGAAGTGTCAGAAGCGAGGCGGGGCTCTTGCTCTGACCGGAAAACGCTCTGTGTCTCGTCGCGCCTTATGGTGGCCGTCGACCCGATGCGCCGGATCATCGTCTCGCCTTGCATCGATCCGATGATCTCATCCGTGCTTCGTTCTGCCATGCCGATGGTATGTATCGCCTCTATGAAGGTGACCTCGGCCCAAGAGAGATCAAGTCGGGCGCGATTGTCGCTGCATTCATGGACTACGGCATGAGAGAGCGGCTCGGGGGTTTCCGTCATGACAGCGAGGCGGCACTTGGCTGTCATCTGAGTTGTCCACCCGATCTTGTTGAGCGCATGCATGGACGCGAACCCCGAGCCAGGGCCGGCGTAGCGAAGACCGACATAGGCAGGCGACAGCATCATGGGGCCTTCGCCGGCGGCGATCATCGACGGCGGCAGCCCGTAGCACCAGAACCCGGGCGCGAGCTCTTCGAGTCCGCTGTCCGGTTCCGCAGCTGACTCAAGCAGGACCTCGTCAGCCAACGAGATGTCGTCGCTGATCTCATGGTTCCAGAACACAGCTCCGTAGGGGCGGCAGCGGATGCGGCTCCTGATCATCTGACGCTCAGTCAGCGGCACCCGATCTCTTCTTGGCTCGTTGTCCATGCCTGCTGTGCTGTGCTGCGCCGCTCGTTCAGCGCGGTACCGGTCATCGAACAGC
Source organism: Acidimicrobiales bacterium (assembly GCA_965231925.1). Taxonomy (GTDB): domain Bacteria; phylum Actinomycetota; class Acidimicrobiia; order Acidimicrobiales; family Poriferisodalaceae; genus Poriferisodalis. The sequence continues at coordinate 3,567,829 of OZ246894.1, read as the reverse complement.
ATTGTGCGGTACTGGCTGTCCAGCAGAGCGTCCTGCCGCCGATATCTGCGCAGCCAGCGGACACCTCGCAGACCCGCGCCTCGGAACGCCCGCCACCATGTCTGCGGCTGCTCGCTCATGTACAGCGGCTGCCATTCGGTCTGGTCAGGATTCCAGTTCGGCCATCTGCGCTGCCGATAGGCAGCCCGATTGGTTGTGACTGCGGCTCGCATCAGATCACCTGCATGAAGGCTGTACGCAACGTCGCAACAGTCTTGCATCCACGACACCGGATGCAAGATCCCTCTGCGCCAGGTGGTGCCAGCGGAGCGATGCTGGCATCAATGCCGCCAGGCAGGGACGCGGACCGATGTCTCGGCTGGAGGCGCGTTGTCCACGCACAGCAGATCAGTCCTCAATGTACAAGCCGACCGAGACGGCGGTCTCTCTCACGAAGTTGAGCCCGTCGCCTTGGCTGAGGTCTGGGTATATGACATGCGGCGGGTCGAACCAAGACGATCCGGCGCCATCATGGTCGTACACGACTGCGACGTACCCGACCTGTGGTGCGATCGTCAGGATGAATTGCATTGGAGCGTAGGCATGACCTGCAGCTGTTTCTGCTCGCCGGGAGTTCCACATGAATCCTGATGTGGGGTGCCCGCCGATGCTCACTCGGGTTCGCCCGCTCGCCCATAGGCGTGTGCACGAGTAATGCTCGGACGGGCTGGCAACGATCTGCGCTCGGCTCATTCCGTAACGGGCAAGCTCGGCATCTCTCAGGTCGATTACCCGTATCGCGGATCGGCACGCAACTTCCCGCAGCGACCAGCCCTCGAGATCGGAACGCTGCACACTGCGCTCTGCCCCCCATGTGTCATGCAAGACGCTCTCGAGCAGCGCCGCCACGGGATTCTGTGCCAAATAGACGTGGGGCAGCGTCATGCCTTCGCTATCGACCAGCGGGCTGAACCTGCTGTCGCCGCGACCTGAACCGTTGAAGATGCCGGGATGACGAGAGGTGTTGTACCAGACATCTCCTTTGTCGATGACTGTCGATCTCCGATACCGGGGGCTCGTCTGAACCACAGGGCAACTAGGAGACTGCTGAGCAAGTGGCTTGTCGTGGCGGTGGTTTGGTCGTGGTGGGTGCTGGGTTGTGGGGCGGGGCGCGGCGGTGCCGGTTCGGGGCGGTGTCGGCGGCCCGGCGGGGTTGTCGGGGGTCAGGCGAGTGCCCAGTGGGTGCCGTTGTGGTGGAGTCCGAGGGTGGCGAGGCGTGCGAGGTTGACTGCGGCTGCGCGCAGTCTCAGCCAGTGCCGGTTTTTGTCGGTGCCGATGTAGGGGCATCTTCGTGCTCGGCGCACGGTCCATGCGATGGTTCGTTCGGCCATGGGCCGCTCGGTGCGGTAGGCGTGGCCGAACTCTTCGGTGCGGGCTTGGGCGCGGGCTGCTTTGAGGAGGCCGTGGTGGGGGTGGATCTTGATGGTGCGCCCGTTCTTGGCGGTGGTGCAGCGGTGCCGCTGGGGGCATTTGCGGCAGCGGCGGCCGAAGCGGGCGTCGCCTTTGGGGGTGATCGCGACGATGTGGACTTCGGGGCATCCGGCGGTGCCGGTGAAGCGGCCGGAGTCGGGGTCGATGCTGTAGTCGATGTCGAAGTCGTCGACGCTGTAGCCGCCTTCGACTGCGGTGCGCAGCGGCGGCGGCTTGATCACCGCGTCGATCTCGGCGTGTTGCAAGTCCGCTCTCAGCTCGCCGGTGCCATAAGCGCTGTCGGCGAGCACCACCGTTTCGGGAGGCTCGTCTTGGAGCAGGCCCATCGCCGCGTCCGCGTCGCTGACGTCGCCCGCGGTCAGATCGGCTGCGGTGATCAGCCCGGTGTGGGGCTCGGCTGCGATGTGGGCCTTGTAGCCGTCGCGGTAGCTGTGAGCGGTCTTGTGAGTGTGACGCGACTGCGGATCCACGACCGAGATCACCCGTCCTTTGGCGGTGCCGCGGGCGATCCGCCACCGTCCCGGCTCCCCGGCGGGCTCCACGTCCTGGCCGGCGACCAGCGCCAACAAGCCCACCGCGTCCGCCTGGCTCTCGTCGAGATCGAGGTCCTCGGCTGCGCCGATCAGGTCCAGCGCGTCGTCCACGAGCTCGGACACCAGCCGCTCACGGTCGTCGGGGTCGTCCCAGTCCACCACCGCGCCGGCGGGATCCAGGTTGCGTTCGCGTACCGGCACCTCGCCTAGGGCGGGCACCAGCTTTCGGACTCGCCGCATCTGCACCGTCACCATCGTGACGGTGTCCTGACGGGCCACCGCGTCGTCGAGCACCGTGGAATCCAAAACGCGTCGGTCCCGGCCCGCCACCGCGCCGCTCAATGCGATCAGGTCGCGTACCGCGTCGAAGATCCGATCCGGCCGTTCGCTTGCGCGCAGCTTGTTGCGCCACAACGTCAGCACCGTGGGATGAAACGCCTCATCAGTCAACGCCAGACCCGCAGCGGCCTTCCACCCCACATCAGTCTGCAAGCGGCGGCACGCCTCCCGATCCGACAGGCCCTCCAACGCCTGCAGCACCATCACCACAGCCACCACCTCGCCCGGCACCGACGGACGACCCCGCCCGGACGCGAACAGATCCCCGAACAGCTCATCGGGAAACAGACGCGAACGATGCTCAGCCAACAAGGCATGCACCGACCCCGCCTGCACCAAATGCCCGCACACCGCCGCCGCGTCCAACAACACCCGATCCGACTCAGCCGTGCCCTGCATCCCGACATTGTCCCGCGCGCCCACCCCCCGCACGCGGAAATCGCGGCCAATAAATCAGCAGTCTCCTAGCCGTATCTGGGCAGGTCATGAAATGGCTTGGGCCATCCGCCGATGAGCAGCCGCGTAGACGCGTTCAGGGTTCTCTTTGATCACTTCAGCGGCGACCTGACCTGACAGCCCACCGTTGGGTCGTGCGATCCAGCCCCAGATCGCCCAGTCGCTCAGTCTGGCATCTCGAAGATGTGCAATGACAGGCCACCAAACTGAGCGCACATCAAGCGCCTCGTCAAGCAGCACAGCCGGGACACGCACTTCGCCTGAGACTGTGACAGAAATCAGCTCGTTGCGTTTGCACGCACGCTGAATCTGTTTGCGAATGGTGTTCGGCGGGGAACGGCGTCCTGCTGCGAGCTCTTTGACAGACAATGAACCCGTGTCGAGAAGCGCTTGCCTGGCGGCGCGCACTCGGTGTGCGTTGATAATCAGAGTTTCTGTGTCGGGGCACCGGTAGTGGCGATCATCGACGAGCAGATCGTTGACGTCGCCCTCGCCTTCTGCATCAGAGGGAGCGCGAAGCGGGATGAATCCCCAGTCCCGTAGCCACGGCATCGCGGCCGCGGACAACTCGACCGCCTGCTTGCCGACCTGCGATGCATCGTCTCGTTCCAGCGCTGCCGCCATGTCAGGCCTTTCTGTCACACATGTGCACAATAACACTACGGAGGACACATGTGACACGCTTCGAGTCTGAATCGCCCCGGGGTTTGGTAGAGGCTCTGATCCTTGGGAAGGATGGAGCTATGGCGAACAATGGGAGATATCCCGCTGAGCTGCGTGAGCGGGCGGTGAGGATGGTGCTGGAGAATCAGCGCTTGTACGGGTCTCAGTGGGAGGCGATCTGCTCGGTCGCGGACAAGCTGGGGCCGACGCCGGAGACGGTGCGCAAGTGGGTGCGCCGAGCCGAGGTCGACGGCGGTTCGCGTCCGGGTGTGACCTCGGCGGAGCGTGCCCGGGTCAAAGAGCTGGAACAAGAGGTCCGTGAGCTGCGCCGCGCGAACGAGATCTTGAAGGCGGCGTCGGCTTTTTTCGGGGCGGAGCTCGACCGCCAGTCCCAGTCGTAGTGGCGTTCGTCGACGCTCACCGGCACCGGTTCGGGGTCGAGCCGATCTGCGCTGTGCTCACCGAGCACGGCGTCGGGATCGCCCCGTCCACCTATTACGCCGCGAAGACCAGGCCGCCGTCGGCGAGAAGCAGACGTGACGGGTTCTTGTGCGAGCAGATCGCCCGGGTGCATCGCGACAACTACGACGCCTACGGCGCGGTGAAGGTGTGGGAGCACCTCAACGAGGTCGAGGCGATCGGGGTCGCCCGCTGCACCGTGGAACGGCTGATGCGCCGTCTCGGCCTCGAAGGGACCCGGCGGGGCCGACCGCCTTCGACCACCACCCCGCGGCCCGACGACGACCGGCCCGCGGACCTGGTGAAGCGGGACTTCAGCGTGCCGGCGCCTGATCGGCTGTGGCTCGCGGACCTCACCTATGTGCGCACCCGCAGCGGCTTCGTGTACGTGTCGTTCGTGATCGACGCCTACAGCCGTCGGGTGCTGGGCTGGCAGACGTCGTGCTCTTTGCGCACCGACCTCGCCCTCGACGCATTGGACATGGCCATCCACACCCGCCGACGCGACGGCCGCGCTGTGGAGGGGGTCACCCATCACAGCGACCGCGGATCGCAATACCTGTCCATCCGCTACAGCCAAAGGCTCGCCGACAACGACGTCGTCGCGTCGGTCGGCTCCAAGGGCGACAGCTACGACAACGCCATGATCGAGAGCTTCAACGGCCTCTACAAGTGGGAACTCATTTACCCCCGCGGACCCTGGCAGAACATCAGCGAAGTCGAGTACGCCACCCTCGAATGGGTCGACTGGTACAACTGAATCGCCCCGGGTTTGGTGGAGGCTCTGCTCCATGTCAGCGCCATCGCCTTGTGCGAGATCTGGGATGTCTTGGCAGTTCAAGCAGCAAGTGAGAGATGGAAGGAGGTGATCCACGATGAGAAAGAGCAATCGACGTCGGTCCGCCGACGGCGGGCGCTTCGCCACCGAGAGGGAGGCGAGACGCCTCCCGAAGACGACAGTGTCCGAGACGGTTCTGGCGAGAACGTCAGGGAAGAAGAGGTGAGCACGATCCTGAGCCCAGCGGCTTCGAAGAAGCGCAGCCGCGACCGGCACCAGCGGCGGCGGCGAGTCGATCCGTCAGCTCAGCGTCGCCCCGCAACAGCGCTGTCAAGGCCCGCTCTGCTGCGCGGTGCCGGCTCGGCGACCTGCTCATCGCCGCCCCCGCCGCCTTGCGCGCCCAGCTCGACACCCGCCGCATCCACGAGCCCGAATGGGCCTGCCAAATTCCGACAGTCCCACCCTCCCCAGCAACGGGCTTTTGCCAGGAATCCGCGGTGGTTCGCCGGAGGCAGGTCACACTGGGGTAGTTGCCTGCGGCGGGAAGCCGTGGAGGAGGACACCATCGTGACCGAGCTGACGCACATGTTGCTGCCCATCGACCCAGAAGACGACGAAGCTGTCGCGTTTGTAGCGCGACAAGCACAGCGTTGCGCTGAGCGCAGTTGGGCTGCCGGTGACCGAGGGATGGGACCTGTGGAACTGGAGGAACTGTTCAAGGAGCGATATGGCATTGTTCCCAGCGACGGATGACCACTGGCGCTGGCTGTCCATGGACAGCGTGCTGACCGCTTGGGATCAAGCCCCGATCAGCATCGAATTCACAGAGCTACTGCATCTGCTCGCTGATGTCTCCCGTTCCCCGCTCGACACGAAGCCCGGCGACCCGCTCCCACCGACCCGCTCCCACCGACCCGCTCCCACCGAACCAACCCGACTCACCGGTACGCATCGCACGCGGGTACGGCATCGAGATTGCGTTCGTTGTGGTCACTCCCGCTGAGATGACTCACGGGCTGCGGCTGGCGAGCATCAGGTCCCACGTCTGACCTGCCGCTCGGTGATGAACGCTCCCTTGTCGAGCGGCGTGTGCGAGAGGCCAGTTTTGCGGCAGGTCAGACGCCGACGGCCCGCTCCCCGCACACATCTTCACTGCTTCGCGCAGGACCGGACCGTAACCCCCTGGCTGGGAGCCCCGGCAGACCCAACAGTGACACTCGGAAAGATTGTGTAAACGGCGTGGTCTGAGGGTCCCTGGCTGGGTGCTGGGGGGCCGGGAAGGATCATGTCTGCGGCTGATCAGAACATGCCGGCTGTGCCGGCGGGAGAGGCCCTCGGCGAGACGGTGATGGCCGACTGGGCTGAGCTGTTGGTGGCCCAGGCACGCGCTGAGGGCGCGGATGCTGACCGGCGACGGCGGCCTGTTGACCGGGCTGGTGCGCCAGTCGCTCAGCCGCCCGAGTGGCGGTCAAGATCGTCGCCGCGGCGAGGGACACCGGCACGGATCCTCAGCTGAGTGCCCGCGTCACAGCCCTGGAGGCATGGAAGGCGCAGACCGATACGGGCGGCACCAGCCTGGGACGGGCCGCGGAGTAGCCGATGGCGACAGCGGCTGAACATTGGCGGCCGTGCTGAATCATCGCGGTCGCCAAGGGCGGCACTGACCACGCACAAGATCGCTGGATCTGCCGCGTCGGCATGGCGGATGGCGGTGCGGTCAGGTTCGGGTGGTGTTGTCGGCGCTGGTTCAGCCGCGCATCCACTCCAGGATTGCTGCGGCACCGGCGAACAGCACCACGACCTCCACCGGCAGCGCCAGAGCGATCCACCAGGCATGACGCCCCCACTCCTTGCGGTCGGCATCGCGTTCGGCGGCGTGTGCCTTGCGGTCGGAGAGCCGTGCCTTGCGGTCGGCATCGCGTTCGGCGGCGTGTGCCTTGCGGTCGGAGAGCCGTGCCTTGAGGTCGGCTTCGCGTTCGGAGAGCCGTGCCTTGAGGTCAGCGTCGCGTTCGGAGAGCCGTGCCTTGAGGTCGGCTTCGCGTTCGGCGGCGCGTGCCTTGCGGTCGGCTTCTCGCAGTTCGACGAGGCGGTCGATGCGCACGGCGAGGGCGTCGACCTTTCTCTCTACGCGTGCCACGTCGGCTTTGGTGGCCAGGTCTGCTGCGGGCACAGTGCTCAGGCGCGACATCACGTATTCCGCGACTGGCGCGTCGGTCTGCTCACGTATTCAATCATAGGCACGGATCCGAACAGCCTCAGACATCGTTGTACCTCCCGACAACGCACAGTCACATGATCGGACGCTCACCGTAAACCGACCCACGACGCCCGCCAAACCAATTTCGCACCGGGCTTCTCCTGCCCGTCCATCCGCCCGCCGGTCCATCCGCCTGCCCGTCCATCCGCCTGCCCGTCCATCCGCCCGCCGGTCCATCCGCCCGCCGGTCCCGCCCGCCGGTCTGGTCGCGACGGCCAGGTGGTGGCTTTGCTGAGCCTCTCGACGACTTGGACGAAATTGGCTGAAAGCAGCCTCACCTATCTGCGCGGTCTTTCATCTCAGGCGCAGTTCCCCGGTCATCTGCGAGCACGCCTCCCAGACACCGGAGGAAGCCCGTTGCGCTTCATCGAGGCCTTCCGGGGCTCGATGTCTTCGGCGCAGTGGCATTCGAGGCACAAGATCGCACGACCTGCCGAGTCGGCATGGCAGATGGCGGCTCGGTGGGCTTGGCAAATTCGGACAGGCCCTCGCCAGACCGTACGACCTCGACGCGATGCTCCATGGAGAGGCTGAGCGTCCGCTGTCGAGCGGAAAGCACGGTCCTGCCGAGAAACCGCATTGTGCGGTTGGGCTGTTGGGGTTAGTCTTCGGTCAGTTTGATAGCTCCTCCTTTGAGGAGTACACGAGGGCCCGAATGGGCCCTCGTTTTGCATTGGAGGGTCTGTCAGGTGGACCGATGCGCGGTATTCGTGGATGCTGGCTATCTCTACGCAGAGGGCGGCAAGCTCTGCTGCGGCAGCGCGAAACGCGAGAGGATTCTGCTCAATCCTGCCGACGCGCGCGACTTCCTCACCGGCCTTGCCGTTCAGGCCAGCGGCCTGACAGTGCTTCGCACCTACTGGTACGACGGTGCGCGTGACGGCGTTCCGACCCCCGAGCAGCAGATCGTCGCTGCCTTGTCGAACGTCAAGCTGCGGCTAGGTCGCCTTGATGCCCGTGGACAGCAGAAAGGGGTCGACGCGTTGATCTACCGCGACCTCATGACGCTCGCACGCGAACGCGCCATCAGCGACGCATTCTTGATTTCCGGGGACGAAGACCTGCGAGAAGGCGTGCGTGCAGCGCAGGACATGGGTGTGCGGGTCACGCTGATCGGCATCAAGCCGAGAAAGGGCACGCGGAACCAATCACGGGAACTGGCGAACGAAGCCGACGAGATCATCGCGCTCGGTGAGGACGACCTCGAGGGGTTCATGTCCACACGACACCCAGCACCAACTCAGCCCAACGCAGCACCAGACCCATCGGACGGCGTCGTAGAAGCGGCCCACAAGCACGCCGACGAGTGGCTCGCCCGTGCAACCGAAGATGACGTCAAGGCCCTGCTCGCGAGCCGCCCCACCATTCCCGTTCCGCTGGACGCAGACCTATTGAGCGCAGCAGAAGCCGCCATCGGGAGGAGCCTGCGCGGACAGGACAAACTTCGACGCAGCGCCCGACGCGCATTCTGGGACCGGATCGGCGCTGGTACCAAGGAGCACGGCTAGCGCGGGCAACTGTTAGCAGCGCAGAGATCGGCGCTTGAAGGCGAGCGCCTCGCGGATGTTCCCGGGCATCTCATCGGGGGTGGCGGCGGTGCTGATGCACCCCTGGACGTCTGGCGCGTAGGTGCCGAAGTTGTTCGGGGTCTGCTCAATGACGATTGCGTAGGTCAGCTTCATCTCTTTTGGGTGCTGGTTCAGCCGCGCAGCCACTCCAGGACGGCTGCGGCGCCGGCGAACAGCACCACGACCTCGACCGGCAGCGCGAGAGCGATCTTCCAGGTACGACGCCCCAACTCCTTGCGGTCGGCCTCGCGCTCAGCGGCGCGTTCTTTGAGGTCGGCATCGCGTTCGGCGAGCCGTGCCTTGAGGTCGGCATCGCGTGCAGCGGCGCGTTCTTCGCGTTCGGCGTCGCGTTCGGCGGCGCGTTCTTCGCGTTCGGCGGCGCGTGCCTTGAGGTCGGCGTCGCGTTCAGCGGCGCGTGCCTTGAGGTCGGCGTCGCGTTCGGCGGCGCGTGCCTTGAGGTCGGCGTCGCGTTCGGCGGCGCGTTCTTTGAGGTCGGCTTCTCGCAGTTCGACGAGGCGGTCGAACTTCTCGTCGACGCGGTCGAACTTCTCGTCCATGCGTATGGCGAGGGCGTCGACTTTGCTCTCTACGCGTGCCACGTCGGCTTTGGTGGCCAGGTCTGCTGCGGGCACAGTGGTCAGGCGCGACATCACGTATTCCGCGACCGGCGCGTCGGCCTGCTCACGCATCCAATCATAAGCACGGATTCGAACAGCCTCAGACATCGTTGTACCTCCCGACAACACACAGTCACATGATCGGACGCGCACCGTAAACCGACGCACGCCGCCCGCCAAACGAATTTCGCACTGGGCTTGTGCCGCGCCCGTCTGCCGGTGAGCCGGTGCGTCCGTCTGCCGGTGAGCCCGTCCGCTCGTGTGTCGGTGAGCCCGTCCGCTCGTGTGCCGGTGAACCCGTTCGCCCGTCTGTCGGTGAGCCGGTGCGTCCTTTTGTCGGTGAGCCGGCGCGCTCGTTCGTCGGTGAGCCCGTCCGCCCGTGTGCCTGTGCGCCGATCTGGTCGCGACGGCTTGGTGACGGTCGGGCTTGTTGCCTTGATCGGCGCGGTGGCGCTCGAGGCACAAGATTGCAGGACCTGCCGCGTCGGCATGGCCGATGGGGGCGCGGTCAGGTTCGGGTGGTGTTGTCGGCGCGGTTCAGCCGCGCAGCCACTCCAGGACTGCTGCGGCACCGGCGAACAGCACCACGACCTCCACCGGCAGCGCCAGAGCGATCCTCCAAGTACGACGCCCCAACTCCTTGCGGTCGGCATCGCGTTCAGCAAGCCGTGCCTTGAGGTCGGCGTCGCGTTCGGCAGCGCGTTCTTCGCGTTCGGCGGCGCGTTCTTTGAGGTCGGCATCGCGTTCAGCGGCGCGTTCTTCGCGTTCAGCGGCGCGCGCCTTGAGGTCGGCGTCGCGTTCAGCGGCGCGTTCTTCGCGTTCAGCGGCGCGCGCCTTGAGGTCGGCGTCGCGTTCAGCGGCGCGTGCCTTGAGGTCGGCGTCGCGTTCAGCGGCGCGTGCCTTGAGGTCGGCGTCGCGTTCAGCGGCGCGTGCCTTGAGGTCGGCATTGCGTTCGGCGGCGCGTTCTTTGAGGTCGGCGTCGCGTTCGGCGGCGCGTTCTTTGAGGTCGGCGTCGCGTTCGGCGGCGCGTGCCTGGAGGTCGGCTTCTCGCAGTTCGACGAGGCGGTCGACCTTGCTCTCTACGCGTGCTACGTCGGCTCTGGTGGCCAGGTCTGCTGCGGGCACAGTGGTCAGGCGCGACATCACGTATTCCGCGACCGGCGCGTCGGCCTGCTCACGCATCCAATCATAAGCACGGATTCGAACAGCCTCAGACATCGCTGCTCCCTTCTGACGGCACACCGTCGCACGGCCAGACGCGAACCGTAAGCCGACGCACGCCGCCCGCCAAACGAATTTCGCGCTGGGCTTCTGCTGCGCCCGTCTGCCGGTGAGCCGGTGCGTCTGTTGGTCGGTGAGTCCGTCCGTCCGTGCGTCGGTCTGGTCGCGGCGGCTGGGTGACGGCTGGGGTTGTGGCCTCGGCGGGCAGGCGGTCTCTTCGGGGTCGGTTCAGCCGCGCAGCCACTCCAGGACCGCTGCGGCGCCGGCGAACAGCACCACGACCTCCACCGGCAGCGCGAGAGCGATCCTCGATGCAGCGGTGCCCTGTGGGTCGAGCGTTGCGCGCTCGGTGGGGTTGGGCAGCTTTGGCATGGTGCGATGCCTGCGGCGTTCGGAACTGGGAGGGGGTGATGTGTGGCTTGATCTGGGGGTGTCTTTGTGCGGAGGTGTCTGTGGCGGGCGCAGCACCCGGGTGCTGCGGTGCCTTGTGGGGCGGACGCCCGGTCGGGAACTCGGTGACGGGTCGGCGCGCGGCGCGGGAGGTGCGATTGCACGTCGTCGCGGGCAGGTCTTCGAGAGGACCGCGGGTCTCTGGGTGGGCTGGTTGCTGCCTCGATGCTGCTGCACACACGCGGTTCGGGCCGCTTGCAGGTGGCCGAACCCAAGTCTGTCGTGGTCAGTTACGGCGGGTGCTGAGCGTCGTCGTTGCGAGGCGGGCGGGGTTTCAAGGGGCGGTGTTGGGCAGACGCTGCTGCGGGATCGGCGGTGCGTGGAAATCGTGACAAGCAAATGTGCGATGGAGCCGGTTGCTATCTCGATACTGCTGCACGGACGCGGTTCGGCCCGCCGTAAGGCGGGCCGAACTCAGTCCGCAGCAGCCATCCCAGTGTTAGCTAATCGTGACGGTGCATACATTCGTTGCGCCGGCGATCGCTCCGGGGCCTCGGAGAACGCGCCCTGCTGAGTTGCATTGCAAGGCGCTAATCGTTATGCCGCTGGCAGCGGTACCGGAGGCCGTGAATGTGCATGTCGTTGCGGTCGCCATAACTCCGGTGAGCTCAACGCCCGCACTGTCCCGGATCGAGGTCTCCGTGCAGGCGGCACCAACGTCGGAGGCTTCGAGATCGCCTATCACTTCTGTGCCTCGGGAGAGCAGCACGCCGGCGACGCCGCCGGCGATGACCAGCATGACGACGATGACAATGACGGTCTGCAGGGCGATGCCGCGGATGTCGGCGAATGCCTGCGACCAACTGCGGCGCCACAACAGCCACGCCGCTACGAACGCCGTGGGCACTCCCAGCGCCAGCACCAGTGCTTCAGTCATCGTGCACCTCCCGGTCCCTGTTGATGGCAGCGTATCTAACGCCGTCCTTGGGCACGCTTCGTTGTGCTGGACAATTTGTCACGGCCGCGACCGTTCCGTCAAGGCCAAATTGCATTTGGGCGCCGCATCATCTGGGTGCCGCATCGCCTTCGCCAGGCCCACGCCGGAACCCGAATGCCGAGAACCGAATGCACAGCGGCCCCGACGCAGCAAGTCATGGGTCGTCGAGACCCAGGCACGCAGCCGTCGCAATCAGATGTGCTGCGACGGGTCGCGGGCGGCTCGGGCGTCTCGGCCGTCGGCGTCGACATGGGACTTCCAGTTCTCCAAGGCCGCCACGCGGGCTTCCAGCCGCGGATCGGGCTTGGCGTCGCTGGCAGCGTCGACCATCTTGAATGCGACGCGTGACGCTGTGCGCGTGGCACCCCAGCCCCACAGGAAGCCCCCGAGCAGCCCGACGACGCCCACGGTCACTGCCACGATGCACAACGCATCCACGCAGCGCACGCTACCGCGCGCGATGCGGCGGGCCGATTCGGGCTCACCAGCCGGTGGGGATGGAGTCGGAGTTCAAGGTGCCGGCGAGCGGCGGGTAGGCCGTCATCTCAAAGGGATCAGCCGACCCAACGCGTCTGCTGTCCTCAGGTCCGAGAACGGCAGCCGCCCGGGTGTCCGCGTCGCAGCACGCATCGCTGCTGGTGAATGCGAGATGTGAGATGGCTCAGTCGCTGCCGAGCCTGGTTGGCGGCACTTGCCTTGGTTCGCATGGGAAAGAAAACAGCCCACAGGCGGGTACCGTGTGTCTGTGCAGGCGATGGAGCACGCGAACGCGGAGCAGCTTCTGATTTCGGTCAGATGGCCCGAAGAGCCGGCGTGTCCTTCCTGCCGAACAAGCGCCCGTCTTGTCTCGGGCGCCGGCGGTGATCGTGAGTGGAGCACTTGGCGGTGTGTCGGCTGCCGCAAGCGGTTCACGGTCGCGACCGGCACGGAACTCCACTCGACGAAGCTGGCGCCGTCGGTCTGGCTGGCTGTAGCCGGGCTAGCGGACCCGGCACCGGCAATCATTGTCGAGGCGGTCGGCGTCTCCGATGTCACCGCACGCAGGATCTCCTCAGCCATGGCGCCGGTGAAAGACCTTGAGCTGTTCGACCGGTTGAGGCATCTGCTGCGAGACCGGCGCCGGGGGGCCCCGACCGCGGGCGATCCGTGGCTGGTCGAGCATCTGCCGGCCACGCTCCGAGCGGACGACAACCCGCTTGTTTCGTTGAGCGACGGAACGAAGAGCGTGCTGAACGCGTTGAGGGCGCGGCCATTCGGCGCGACCGCGGCGAAAGTCGCCGAGCTCGCCGATGTCTCCTACTCGCAGGCGTCGCGATGCCTTGCCGGGCTCGAGCGGCGCGGCTGGGCAGAGCGAGCCACCACGGCAATCCAGCGCGGGTACGAGCTGCGGCCTGCGACATTGTGGGCGCTGTCACGGTCGCACGGCTGCATGCAGGCGCTCGCATATCTGCGAGACCGGCCGACCCGGCGTGCGAGTGAGGCAGCAGATCGCGTGCCGCAGCGTTTCTGGCGGCTCTTCTGGTCGGGTGCTTCCGCCGACACGCTGCGCGTCTCCCGCCACGGTCTGCACATCGCGGAGACTCTGATCGGCAGTCGTGATGTGTGCGCGAGGGCGTGGGCGATCTCGACGCTGCCGACCAGCGTGCTGGCGGAGTGCCGCACTCTGCGAGGGTTCGACACCGGATCGACCGCCGAGCTGCTCGACGCCGAGCTGGCACGACGCGCCGTTGCGGCATGAGCGAGCTCGACGAACTCGGCGACGTCCTGCCGGCGAATCTGCGAAGCGTGTGGCCCCACGTCGCAGACTGCGCCAACAGGGTCGGGGGAGTGCTGATGGGCGGGACCGCCGTCGCCATCCACCTGCGCCACCGAGTCTCAGAAGATCTCGACGTCATCACGCTGGAGGGCTTCTGCGGGAAAGCGCAGGAGAAACGTCTGCGCAGAACGGCAAGTGTCGTGGACATCGAAGAGGTGTCCGACAACATGTTCCATGGCTTCGTCGACGGGGTGAGGGTCGACATCTTCCGGGCTCTGCCGACCAACGAAGTGCAGCCATCCGACATGCAATGGGTCGCTCCGCCCACCGAGGTCGCAGGGATGAACGTCGGCTCGATCCCGGACCTGATGGCCGCCAAGCTCGACGTCATCAGGCTGCGCCCCAAGCTGCGCGACTACTTGGACCTCGCGGCGATGGACCAATCCGGCGCCTGCAGCCTCGAAGCCGGTCTCGGCTACTACTGCCGGCGGTTCGGGTACAGCTACCCGCCCCATGTGCTCGAAGAGATAACGCGGCTGCTCGACAGGCCCGGGAAGCTGCCCACGGACCCTGACTATGAGGACCGCCGCGCTGGCGCGCTGGGCCACCTGCAAGGTCGCGTGCCCGAGCTGAGAGACCGAATCGCCGAAATGCGCGATATCACTGTGAGCGACTCAGTCGCGGACTCCGCTCAGCGGGCGCGCGAAGCGGGATCGGGTGCCGGTGGGGCTCAGAAGCCGGTGGGGGTGGCGTCGGAGTTCAAGATGCCGGCGAGCGGCGGGTAGGCCGTCATCTCAAAGGGATCAGCCGACCCAACGCGCCTGCTGTCCTCAGGTCCGAGAACGGCAGCCGCCCGGGTGTCCGCGTCGCAGCACGCATCGCTTTTGGACGCGTGGCATGGGCTTGCCGCAGCGAGGCAGGGGAGTGCGGTTACGCGTTGCTGCGTTGCCGTCGGTGTAGGCCGTGGTGATGCGTGTCTCGTGCTTGGCGGCTGCGAGGCTCAGCGCCGGGCCGAGACAGACCAGGTCGGGGTCGAGGTCTGGATCGGGTGCTGTGAGGCAGGCCTTGTGCTCGAGGCGTCGAACCGTGCCGTCGAGATCCGAGACGGCACGGCTCAGCATCTGGCTGAGTTCGCTACGCCTGATGGCGCCGTTGTTGTCGGTCACGGCAATGAGGACCACGCGTTCGCCGCTGTCGAGACGTTCCCACAGAGGCGTGTACACCTTGCGGCGCATCTCGTCGGCTGTGGCCCGCAGTGCCAGCGTGACAGCTTCGTCGCCGATGGGACGCATCGGGGCGCCGGCGAACCTCCATGCGTAGTCGCCGAGGAGTTGCATCTCATACGGAAGCGGGCCGACAGACTCCGTGAGCCTGCGCAGGGCGCCCGGGTCGTACTCGCCGCCGGCGTCCAGTACAGCGCCGGCGATGAACCCGTAGGCATCAGCTGCGTCGAGTCCGGCGAGATCCTCGTCTGCGCATCGCCGAAAGAACGACAGACGGTCGTCGTTGATCACGTTCTTGATGTCCGGCAGGCTGCCGCCGACGAATATCACTGCCGCTTCGTCTCTGCTCGACACATGCTGCAAGTCGTTGGCGAGACGGATCATCTCTTCGACGGCGACGCGATGCATCTCGTCGATCGTGAGGAGCACGCCAGTTCCGCCGCCTGCGGACACCGCGTCCGCGAAGCCTCCCAGCGTCTCGCGGACGTTCTCGTCGCGAGACGCCGTGCCGCGACGACGCTCGCGAGCGAATCGGAACGGGCCGAGGCGCAGACCGGCTGTTGTGCGCACCTCGTCACGGGACGAGTCGGGCTCGACGGACGGCATGACGGCGGCGAGATGCTCGATCCGGTCCACGATGCGCTCGAGCACGCCCGGCGTGCCTGCGTCCACGCTGATCACGGCGTAGCCGAGCGCGGTCGCCTGCGCCTCGACGGTGTTGAGCAGGACCGTCTTGCCTGCCCCGCGCGGCCCCATTACCAGAGTGGACCTGTGCTTGGCCCCCCGGAGGGTCCGCATCGCCGCCTCGATGTCGCCCAAGAGGCGGTCGCGCCCGACGACCTGATGCGGCGAGTACCCGAATTGAGGAGTGAACAGGTTGGCAGGCGGAGTCCTCCCGATGTCGGCGGTGGGCATGCGCCAATCGTAGCGATGCAGTCTGCATCTTGCATTAACAGCCTGCATCTTGCAGGAGCAGGCACACACTACATGCAGCGGTTCACGGTCGCGACCGGTGCGCAGCTCCACTCGACGAAGCTGGCGCCGTCGGTCTGGCTGACTGCAGCCGGGCTGGCGGACCCGGCACCGGCAGTCATCGTCGAGACGGTCGGCGTCTCCGAGGTCACTGCGGTCACTGCACGCAGAAGCGCCTCAGCCATGTCGCCGGTGAAATACCTTGAGCTGCTCGACCGGTTGAGGCATCTGCTGCGAGACCGGCGCCGGCGAGCCTCGGGCCCGGGCGACCCGTGGCTGGTCGAGCATCTGGCGGCTCTTCTGGTCGGGTGCTTCCGCCGACACGCTGCGCATCTCCCGCCGCGGTCTGCACATCGCGGAGACTCTGATCGGCAGTCGTGATGTGTGCGCGAGGGCGTGGGCGGTCTCGACGCTGCCGACACGACCGAAGCCGAGGAACCAGCCGGTGCGGAGAACACCAGCAGATGTGGCAAAGGGCGGCAGCCTCTCGTTGCGCTGCCAGTATCGCCAAGCGATACGATGTGTTTCATGCTCCCCGCCTTCCCGGCTCAGCCGGGAATGGCGGGGTTTCTCGTTCGCCAGAAGGCCGCTTGTCTGCCATGACCCGGGTAGCGGTGTTCATCGACTACTCGAATGCGTACTACACGGCTCGTGATGTGTTCGGCATCCCAGCGGGAGACCGCGGCCTATTCGGTCAGTTCCATCCGCAGCGCCTCGGCCAGTTCCTGAGCGCAAGACTGCTCGACCAAGACCCGGCACGACATCTTCTCAAAGTGTCGATGTTCCTCGGACAGCCAACATTCAAGAGCGGCCCACGTCGCCAGTCAGCCGCAGCCAGCCAGATCGCAACATGGAAATCCGAACCCCTTGTGGCAGCCCACACCCGGCCGCTGCGGTATGTCGCGACGGCATGGGAGAACGGACGCGCGACTGCTTGGCGGTCTGACGAGAAGGGCATCGACGTGCTCATGGCGCTCGCTGTAGCACTGGACGCTCGCGACGACCTCTACGACGTCGGAATTGTCGTTACCGGCGACACAGACTTGTTGCCAGCGATTGATGTGGCGCTCGCGGCGGGCAAGACCATCGAGACAGCAATGTGGTGGAGCGAACAGGACCCGAATCGGAAGCTGCCCCACAAGACCAGCATCCATCACCACCAGCTCGATCATGAGGTGTACGACTTCGTGGCCGACCTCACCGACTACGGCCAACCTCGACGCCATCGATAGCCAACGCCTCAGCCACGGACTCCGCTCAGCGGACGCGCGGAACGGGGTCAGGCGCCGGTGGGGATCAGAAGCCGGTGGGGATGGCGTCGGAGTGCAAGATGCCGGCGAGCGGCGGGTAGACCATCAGCAACATGGCCCCTCAGCGCAAGCCCGGTTCCTCAGGTGCGGGCCAGAGGGCCCAGGCAGCGCGGTCAGTCGGCCCAGTCCTGCCAATCGGCGCTGACGTACGTGCCGTCGGCGAACAGCGGCGCATCCGCGGCTGCTTGGATGATGCCGCTCGCCTCGTCCGCGAATCCGTCCAAATCGACGCGGTCGCCGCCTGCATCGGGCAGCCGCCTCTCGACGAGATCCGCTATGTCCACCAGCAACCCCAGCGTGTACTGGCCGTCATCAGTCCTCGCGGCTGCGAGCTGGCGTCCGCCGATTTCCAGCTGCACCCGCGACCAGGCAGGCGTATCGGCTTGGACGCACTGGTAGAGCGTGTAGTAGCCATCGAACCTCAGTTCGTCCGCGAGGCGGCTGTCGACTTACGTCTCAGGCGGCGAGAGCTCCTCAGGATCGACCGCGTCGCCCTGACCGTCGTCCGTGCAGCACAGTTGGAGGACGAATAGCTGCAGCGGCGTGGACATTTTCGCGGCAGACGACGATGTGCCGGGCGAGGCGAACACGGCCGTAATCGGTCCTCGCAGTACATCCAGGTGAACGCCTGCCCGAGGAAATAAGCGAACGATCCCTTCTCCGAACTATCCAGCATCGAAACGATCTCAGACAGGACGAGCTGGCTGCCGTGGGTAGTCGATGCGCTTTGGGGAGCGCAATACGCAGGGACCAACTCGAGCCGGCTGGCCCACTCACATTTCAGCAAGTTGGCCAGCTGCACGTTGACGGACTGGTTGGCGCTGGGTCCGTACTGATGCGGCAGGGCGTGACTCGGGGGGTCACGGCGATAGTTGATCCTGCCGACGCAGTACATCGCGCGTGCGAGATCGCCCAGCCCGAAGCGGAGGCTCGGAAGCGTGCGGTGCACGTTCCCGCCGGTGTCAATCGCGTTCGGAGCAACAGACATCGCAGCTCTGCGCGGCCTGGGTGTCGCTGCGGCGGCCGCAGCAGGCATTGTCATGTTTCGGGTGGTTGCCGGATGCAAACCCGCAGGTCACCGATGTGCGCTTCCGGCCGAGCCTGCATGTTTCAGCATCCTGCTGGACGATCGGGCACCGAACCCTGAACGCCTCGGGTCAGACCCGAGCCCCGACCACTGATCCCAATGTCTTTGATGTGACACAAGCTCGTGCGTGTCGGTCTCGATCGCGGCGACATTGCTGAACTCCTCGGGTCCGGCGTCTTTGATGTGGCACGAGTTTGTGTGCGTTGGTCTCGATCGCGGCGGTATTGCTGAACGTCTCGGGTCAGACCCGAGCCCCGACCACTGGCCCCGACATCTTTGATGTGACACCCCCTTTGTACGGTTGTTCTATGGCAAGTGGCGGCAGCAGCGACGGCAGCGGGCCGGGGGCTCCGAGCAGCAGCCCCGCAGGCCCGTGCGGGTCGGGTGGGGTGTGTGTGGACGCGGTGGATGTCGCTGGGCTGTGCGGACAGGCGTTGCAGGCTCGGCTGGGCGAGATCGCTCGCGCGGAGTCGGGGCTGGCTGCGATGAAGGCGGACGCGTTGGGCGAGATCGCTCGCCGTGACGGCGACGGGGCCGCTGCGCACGCTGCTGCTGACGCGATGTCGGTTTCGGGCCGCAAGGCACGCGGCGATGTGAGGGACGCGGTGAGGCTCGGCGAGCTGCACGCGACCCGCTTGGGGCTTGGGGCGGGCTCGGTTCCGGTGGGCCACGCGCAGCTGATCGCCCGTGCCGCGGGCGACGCCCCGATCGACGACCGGTACCTGGCCGGGCGGGCACGGATCGAGGGCTATGACGAGTTCCGTCGCACCGTCGCGCGTCATGTGGCCGACGTCAGCCGCGATGACGGAGCGTCGGTGCTGGAGCGGCAGCGCGAAGCGCGCACTGCCAAGATCTGGGCTCGCAGCAGCGACGGGATGACGGTGCTCAACGTCGTTGTCGATCCGGTCACCGGCGCCCGGCTGGGCACAGTGATCGCCGCGACCGAGCGGCGACTGTTCCAACACGAAGACCCCGATGCGCGGCGCACACCTGCCCAGCGGATGGCCGACGCCGTCGCGCAGCTCATCTGCGACCCCGACGCCAAACGCCCCACGGGCGCGTCGCTGATCGTGGTCGCCGACTACGACACGGTCAACCACCAGCTCGCCGGCGGGCGTCTGGGCGATGGCACACCGATCCCGATCGGCGAGATCGCCAAGATTGCCGTCGATGCCGAGGTGCTGCCGGCGATCTTCGACGCCGCCACCGGCGACCTGCGCATGGGACGCAGCCGCCGCAGCGCCACCGACCTCCAACGCGCCGCCCTGGCCTTGCGCGACAAGGGCTGCGTGGGGTGCGGCATCGCTCCTGAGCGCTGCCAGCACCACCACATCGACCACTGGCAGCACGGCGGCCCCACCGACTACCAGAACCTCGTCACCGTCTGCGCCGACTGCCACAACGACAAAATCCACCAACAAGGCTTCACCGTCGAATGGGACCCCAACGACAGCCGCTACAGGCTCCGACCACCAGCCCAGCCCCCGGCAAGCAGCCACGGCCCATCCCCGACCGACCAGCCGTCCCGAGCACCACCAACCTGAACACCCGGGGGCAACCCCGGGCCCCGAATGCAGCCGCAGCGGGACTTCCTCACCAACCTGAACACCCGGGGGCACCCTTTACGTTGTTAGCAGGATGCTGAAAAAGTCAATTTCGGGTGGTTGCCGAACGCGAACCCGCAGGTCAGGGGAGTGCACTTCCGGCCAAACCTGCATATTTCAGCATCCTGTTAGTGGCCTTGGCGTGACGGCGTTGGGGCTGGTGGTGTGTGGAGTACGTGTTCGGGGCGCCCCTCAGCCCCCCCGACACCCCCTTTCTGGCGGCTCTTCTGGTCAGCGGGCGCGCGACACGAGATTAGGTGCCGGTGGGGATCGGGTGCCGGTGGGGATCGGGTGCCGGTGGGGATCAGAATCCGGTGGGGATGGCGTCGGAGTTCAAGATGCCGGCGAGCGGCGGGTAGGCCATCAGCATCATGAAGGCGCCGCCGATGAGCGCCAGCGGGCCGCCCATCTTCTCGCTGGCAGACGCAGCAGCGGCGTCGGCCGCCGCCAGCGACTTGGAGCGAGCGGCCTCGACGTTGCTCACGATGGCCTGACGCGAGCCGGCGCCGGTGGTGCCGGCCAGCTCCAGCGAGGCGACGAACGGCTCCATGAAACGCAGCCGACGCGTCTCGCTCAGCCGGCGCAAGCCGATCCACGGCGGCTCGCCGCGTGCCGAGGCCTCGGTCAAGGCGTCGCGTATCGCAGCGAACGCCGGCTGGCCGCTGTACCCGCTGGCGGTGTGCAGCGCTGCAGTCGCATCGGACCCAGCGGTCACCAGCTGCGCCACCAGCTCCAGCCAGGCCTCGGTCGATTCCTTGAAGCGCTCGCGCTCCTTATTGGCCTCGGTCTTGAGCATGGAATCCGGCAGCCACCACCCCAGCAGCGCACCGCCGGCCGCGAACGCCACCGTGAGCATCGGCGGCACCGAGATGCCCACTGCCACCGAGGCCATCACCGCGATGAGAATCATCACGATGCCCCCGCCGACCAGACCGCCCAGCTTCGCCATCGCGTGAACCTCGAGCGGCCGTTCCAGCATCGCCGCGTCCTGGCTCAGCAGCTGCTTGGCCCGCAGGTCGCGCTCGACACGGCCGGCCGCCTTGCGTGCGCTCAGGGCAAGGTCAGAACCCGGCGCCGACGCCGACTGCGCCTTGCGGCGAAGGCCCAACACGATCATCACGATGCCCCCGCCGGCCGCAACGGCGAGCATCAGCGCCTGCACGATCATGAGATCTCCTCTCCGACCGACTCCCTCAGTTCTGCCAGCGCCTCCTCGAGTTCGCGCTGGTCGAGGAGGCGCACCGGCGCGCCCGTGGCGGCGAGCTGCAGCACCCACAGGATGTTCCCGAAGATCATGATGCCCACGAACAGCAGGATGATCTGGCCGATCAGCGAGCCGAACGGGTCGAAGAACCCGCGATTGAACGTGAACATCAGCAGCACCGTCACCACCGTGATGCCGGTGATAGCGACCACTTGGGTCCATGTGCGCGCATTGGCGACTTCGTTGCGGCGGCGCATCTCCACCTCGTTGCGCATGGCGCGTGCCACGGTCTCGAATGCCTCGGTGATGCGGGCGCCGGAATCCCACGCGATGCTCATGCCCAGGACCAGGCGGTCGGCGTAGGGCGACCGCATCTGAGCGGCGAACCAGTTCATCGCAGACGTGAGGCCGACCGAGTCTGCCAGCGACGCCATCTGGGAGACGTGAGGCCGCAGCATCGGGGGAGAGGAGGGGGCGGACAGCTTGATCGCCTCCAACAGCGATCCGCTGGCCGAGACCAAGTCGCGGATCTGCTCAGTCCACTGGGAATAGGCCTCGATCTCGTCGGCCACCGCGCGGCGCTGGCGAGGGACCGAGAACATCCTCGGGGTGATGAGCCCCGCGGCGACGCCGATCGGCACCGTCACCAGCCAGCCCGTGGCGGACCACATGGCGAGGGCCAGCGCCGCGGCCAGAGCCACGCTGAGCAGCAGACGCATGTCGAACTTGGCTGCACGCGCCTGGAGGCTCTTGGCTTGGAAGCTGCGCATGCTGAGCCGCCGCGGGCGCACGGGCAACTTGCGCATGCCGACCAGCAGCGATGCCAGGCCCAGGCCCGCAAGCGCACCCAGCGAGACGGCAGCGAAGGGGTACACGGCTCACGTCCCGGTGCGAGGCGGACCCGACGCGGCGGGCGCGGCAGGACCCGGGCGAGCCGCCCCATTGGGCAGCGTCGGCAATTGCCCCGTGTGGGACGGGTGCTGCGGCGCCGCTGCGGGCGGCTGCTGGTAACGGCTGTGCCCATCGGGGTGGCGGTACTGGGGCATCGGCGGGGCGGCCTGCGCATGCGGCGCAGCGCGGGGCTGCCCTGCAGGAGGCCCCAGCATGGCCGGATCGAATCCCGACGCCCGAAGCCTCGCCAGCGCCTCGCCGTCGGGCTTGAACGGCCGCGTGTAGACGGCCACGCCGTCAGGGCCGGCGGCGAACACCTCGTTGGTCAGCACCTCGCCGTCGGCGTAGCCGGTGACCTCCCGGATCGAGGTGATGGCCCGGCGGCCGTCGGGGAGCTTCTTGATGTACACCAGCAGGTGCAGCACTTCGGCGATCTCGCGCAGCACCGAGTCTGGCGTCGGCGCGTCCGGGGAGCGCTGCGCATAGATCAGGATCTTGTTGATGGCAGCCTCGGTGCTGCCTGCGTGGATCGTGCCGAGCGAGCCATCGACGCCGATGCCCATCGACTGCAGCAGCTGCATGACCTCGCCGCCGCGAACCTCGCCCACGATGACACGGTCGGGCGACATCCGCAGCGCGGCCCGCAGCAGGTCGTACATGGCGATCTCGCCGGTGCCCTCGGTGTTGGAGGTGCGCGTCTCGAGCGCGAGCGTCCGCTCGTGCAGGCCCGACGATCGCAGGTGGAGCTCGAGCGTGTCTTCCACGGTGACGATGAGATCGGACTGGGGGACCTCCGAGAGCAGCGATCGCAGCAGGGTCGTCTTGCCTGCTCCGGTGCCGCCCACCACCAGCATGTTGGCCGGATCGGGAGGGCGCACCGCAGCGCGCAGCACCGGAATCATCTGGGGCGTCACCGTGCCCGACTGCAACAGCAGGTCGAGCGAGGCGGTCAGCATGCGGTGACGCCTGATCACCATGGATGTGCGCTCCGCGACTGCGGTGACGGCGAACAGGCGGTGTCCCGAGGACAGGCGCAGGTCCAAGATGGGCGAAGCTGTGTCGAACCTGCGCGAGGTGTGGCCTGCGGTGGCCGCGAGGTGACGGACCATCGTCACCAGCTCCTCCTCGCTCTTCGCGAGCGGCGGCGCCATCACGCGGCGACCGTCGGCCAGCGAGAGGATCACCGTGTCGTGGCCGAGCACATGGATGTTCTCGACGTCGGGACGCTCGAGCAACGGCACCAAGGCGCCGCCGCCCATCAGGCCGCGCACGTTCGCGCGGAAGTCTCGCCGGCCCTCTGCGTCGAGCTGCGGGTTGCCGTGCATCACGGCCGTGGTGTCGTTGTGCTCGAGTATCCGGTCGGCCAAGGCCATCAACCGCTCGTCGATGACCTCGCGTGGCAGCGCCTGGCGCTGCATCTCGAGATACCGGCGCAGTATGTCGTCGCGGGACTGCTCGAAAAGCTGGAACCCCGGACCGTGCGCGACATCTTCGGCCATGACTGCCTACTGCCTCAGACTTGCGCCGGCTCTTGGCCGTGAGTCTTGAGTTCTGCAGACCGTCAACATGCGCGGGCCCCGTTCACTCGTATAGGTTAGCTGCCCCCGTCATCGGCGACGTCGGTGCCGCTGCTCAGCGCTCGCTGGATGTCGTCCGCGGTGAGGTCGAGCCCCAGTCGCCAGATCTGACGGTCCGTCGAGGTCAGATATCGGTCGACCAAGCGCTGGATCTGCAGCGCCCGTGCCGGCTCGACAACGTAGATGATGTTGCCTCCCGCCACGTTGTCGAGCCGGAGCACGCCGATGAGCGAGAGCTCCGGCTCCGGCGCGTCGAACCCGGCTTCGACGCCGAGCCCCAACGCCGCGCCCGGCAGCGCTTCGCGGCCGATCAGGGCGATGGTGTCGCCGGTCTCGAGGGCGCCGTAGCTGACGTCCTCCGCAGGCAGGCTGACTTGGATGACGACGCTGCCGGCCTCGGCTTCGCTCGACAGCGGCGGCGCGCGGAACATGCCCGGCATGATGAAGGTGCCGACGGGGATGGGACCCGTCGCCCACTGGCCGTAGATGGCGCCCATCTGATCGACGGTGGTCGCGGCGCCTTCGCCGACGTTCGCTTCGACGAGCTGGAAATCGGCGGCGCTGACCTGATCCCAGCGCGCGATGTCACGTGCGGCAACCACGTACTGCTGGCGCTGGTCGACGCTTTGGAGCACGTACCAGAAGCCGAATGCAGCGCCGGCCACGAGCACGAACCCTGCGATCAGCAGCCTGCCGTTGCGCTTCTTCGCGCCGCCGGGCACGATGATTTGCCGCGGCTGCCCTGACGCCTCCCTCTGTGGTGCCTCGCTGAGATCCGACACGGTCCGGCCACTGTAACCGCAATCCGAACGGCGCCTTGAAGCGTTCGGACCTACAGCCGCTCGACGATGTAGTCGATGCAAGCGGTGAGCGCTTGGGAGTCAGCCGGCTCTATGGCGGGAAACGCTGCGATGCGCAGTTGGTTGCGACCGAGCTTGCGGTATCCCTCGGTGTCGACGATGTCGTTCGCGCGCAGCGCCGCAGCGATGTCGTCAGCGCTGACTCCCTCGAAGTCGATAGTGCACACGACGGGGGAGCGCATCTGCGGATCGGTCACGAACGGCGCCGCAAAGTCACGTTCAGCCGCCCAGCCGTACACCGCGCCGCTGGAGGCCGCCGATCGGGACGCAGCCCAACCCAGGCCGCCGCCGTCGAGCATCCACTCAGCCGTGTCGAGCGTGAGCAAGATGGTTGCCAGCGCAGGCGTGTTGTAGGTCTGGTCCTGGCGTGAATTGCGCACTGCGATCGCAAGGTCGAGCGTCGCAGGCTTGTACCGGTCGGTGGCGTCGATCCGCTCGATCCGTTCGATCGCAGCCGGTGAGCACAGTGCTATCCACAGCCCGCCGTCAGCAGCGAACGCCTTCTGCGGAGCGAAGTAGTAGCAGTCGACGTCGGCCGGGTCCCACGTCATCGCGCCTGCCGCCGAGGTGGCGTCGACGATGACGAGCGCTGGTTCGTCGCCCCGGCGAGGGGCTTCCAGCTGCGGCTGCGTCAGCGGCATCGCCACGCCGGTCGAGGTCTCGTTGTGCGTCAGCGCGAAGGTGTCGGTCTCGGCCGGGTCGGCGGGCGCCGGCACCGGATGGCTGCCATAAGGCGCCGTGATCACCCACGGGTCCTCCAAGTGCGGTGCGGCAGCGGTGACGGCCGCGAACTTCTCGGAGAACTCCCCGAACGTCAGGTGCTGAGCGCGGCGCTCGATCATCGAGAACGCGGCAGCGTCCCAGAAGCCGGTGCTGCCGCCGTTGCCCAGCACCACCTCCCAGCCGTCGCCGATCCCGAACAGTTCAGCCATCGCCGCCCGCAGCCGGCCCACCACGGTGCGCACACCGGTGCGACGATGAGATGTGCCCATGTAGTCGAGTGCTCGAGCCCCCAGCGCCTCGACGGCCTCGGGACGGACTTTGGAGGGACCCGAGCCGAAGCGCCCGTCGGCGGGGCGCAGTTGTGCAGGAATCGAAATTGATGCGGGAGACACAGCCATCGGCTGCCACTATTGCGCCCGGCTCTGCTGCGGACAACCACATTTGCACGACAATTTGCTGACGCATCGGCGTGTCGGGATTGCGGCGAGACGCGAGCGCGCCGGAAAGCTCGAATTGACGGCGAGACTGTCGGGCGCACACGCCCGCACAGCGGACTCGAATCACCGATCAGCGTCCGCGCGGCGCAACCAGCACGACAGGAGGCGCTCCATGCCCACCTCATCAGGGTTCAGCCGAGCATCGGGCGGCAGTCGCGTGTCGGCAGCGCTGGCGGGCATCGCTCCGTCGGCGACGCTGGCCGTGGACGCCAAGGCCAAGGCGCTGCGGGCCTCAGGTGAGAACGTGATCGGATTCGGGGCCGGTGAGCCCAACTTCCCGACCCCCGACCACATCGTGGAAGCGGCGATAGCGGCGTGCAGCGATCCGGCGAATCACCGCTATTCCCCGGCTGGGGGGCAGCCGGCGCTCAAAGCCGCCCTCGCGGCCAAGACCAAGCGCGACAGCGGGCTCGAGTGGGATGCCGGCCAGTTCCTTGTGACCAATGGCGGCAAGCAGGCCGTGTACAACACCATGGCCGCGCTGGTGGACCCGGGTGACGAGGTGCTGCTGCCAGCGCCGTACTGGACGACCTATCCCGAGGCAATCCAGGTCTTCGGCGGCGTGCCGGCGGAGGTTTTCGCCGGTATTGAGTCCGGCTTCCGGGTCAGCGTCGAACAGCTCGAAGCGGCGCGGACCGACCGCACAAAGGCGCTGCTGTTCGTGTCGCCGTCGAACCCGACAGGTGCCATCTACCCCCGCGACGAGATCGTGGCGATCGGCCAATGGGCGCTCGAACACGGTTTGTGGGTGATTACTGACGAAATCTATGAGCACCTGACCTACGGCAACGCGGAGCACCACTCGCTCCCAGTGCTGGTGCCCGAGATCGCCGACCGGTGCGTCGTGCTCAATGGCGTGGCCAAGACCTATGCGATGACGGGCTGGCGAGTCGGCTGGATGGCTGGGCCGAGCGATGTGATCACAGCGGCCACAAACCTGCAGAGCCACGCCACTTCCAACGTCTGCAACGTGGCGCAGGCGGCCGCTCTCGCTGCTGTCTCGGGCGACCTGGAAGCCGTGGCCATGATGCGAGGTGCATTCGATGTGCGGCGTCAGCGCATCACCGAGATGCTCAACGCCATCGAAGGCGTGGAATGCCCAGAACCGGAAGGCGCCTTCTACGCATTCCCGAAGATGGAAGGGCTGCTGGGGCGTCGCTACGGCGATACGGAAGTCACCACGACGCTGGAGTTGGCTGCGGCGGTACTCGAGCAGGCCAAGGTGGCCTTCGTGCCCGGCGAGGCGTTCGGCGCGCCGGGCTACGCACGGTTTTCGTTCGCCTTGGGGCTCGACGATCTGGGCGAAGGCATCAGCCGCATTGCAGATTTGGTCGCCTGACATGGCGCGAGTCCTGGTGGCTGAGACGCTGGCAGATGCAGGATTGGATCTGTTGCGCGCAGCCGGCCACGACGTCGACGTCCGTACAGGACTCAGCCCCGACGAGTTGCGCGGCGCCGTTGCCGGCGCGCAAGCGCTGGTTGTCCGCTCCGCGACACAGGTCGATGCCGACCTCCTCGCCGCAGGTGATTCGCTGATCGTCGTCGGGCGCGCCGGCGTCGGCCTCGACAACGTCGATGTCGCTGCTGCGACCGAGCGCGATGTGCTCGTGTGCAATGCGCCGTCCAGCAACGTGGTTTCAGCGGCGGAGATGACGGTGGCGCTCATGCTGGCGCTAGCTCGCCACATACCGCAGGCGCACGAAGCGCTCGCCGACGGTCGATGGGAGCGCAGCCGCTGGGGCGGCATGGAGTTGTACCGCAAGACAGTGGGGATTCTCGGCCTCGGTCGAGTTGGCCGCTTGGTGGCGCAGCGGATCGCGCCCTTCGATGTCGCACTCATTGCCTACGACCCCTATGTGAGTTCCGAATCCGCTCGGGCGGCAGGAGTCGACATGGTCTCGTTCGATGAGCTGCTCGAACGTTCCGACATCATCACCTTGCACATGCCGCGGACGCCCGAAACGGCCGGGTTGCTAGGTGCCGAAGGCCTGGCCAAGTGCCGCCCGCACGCGTTGATCATCAATACCGCACGGGGTGGAATTCTCGACGAGGCGGCCGCGGCTGCCGCACTCGACACAGGTCGTCTGGGCGGCATCGCGCTTGATGTTTACGAAACCGAACCGATGACTGAGTCACCCTTGTTTGGCCGGTCCGATGTTGTGGCGACGCCGCACCTGGGTGCCAGCACGGCCGAAGCGCAAGATCGAGCGGGCGTTCACATTGCCGAGCAAGTGAATCTGGCTTTAGCCGGCGACCCCGTGCCCTACGCCGTCAACGCCTAGCGCACTGAGCGTCAGCGCTGGGCCGCGGCGGCGGCGTCGGGGTGTCCCAGGTAGCGCGCGGGGATCTCGAAGCCGAAGATGCGGGCCGAGTTGAGGCCCAAGATCTTGGCGCGCTCGCCGTCGTCGAGGTGGCTCATGGTGCGCTCGATGGCCTGAGCCGAATACGGCCACGAGCCCTCGTGGTGGGGGAAGTCGTTCGCCCACAGGAAGTTGTCGACGAGACCGTGCTCGCGGGCGAGATCGAGGCCGGCGGGGTCTTCCTGGAAGCTCGCGAATCCCTGGCGCTTGAAGTAGTCGCTGGGCAGCATCTCGAGCTTGGGCCGCACCCACATGTGGTGCTTGAGATAGGCCTCGTCCATGGCGCCCAGCATCCATGGCACCCAGCCGATCCCGGCCTCGATGGATCCGAAGCGCAGCGCCGGGTGCCGCTCGGCGACGCCGGACGCGCAGATGTTGACCAAGGGCTCCATCGTGGGCGCAAGTGAATGCACGGCGTAGTTGATGACGGCCCCGCCTTGGCTGCGGGCGGTGCGCGGGTCGCGGCCTGTCGAGACATGGAAGGTGACGGGCAGGCCCACCTCGTCGATGCAGTCCCACAGGGGCTCCATCTCGCGCAGGTTGTAGTTGAGGTCGTCGACGTCTGGCGGGCCGAAGACCGGTTTGGCGGGCAGGCTCAAGCCCTTGAATCCCAGCGCTGCGCACCGCTGGATCTCAGCGATCGCCTTGTCCAGCGCGGCAGGCGCGATGCAGGCCATCGGTGCCAGCCGGTCGTTGTAGTCGGCGAATTCCTCCCAGGCCCACTCGTTGTAGGCCCGGCACATCGCGTGGCTGAAGTCGGCATCGGGCGTGGCCCACACGGTCAGGCCCTTGTTCGGGAACAGGACCTCAGCGTCGCAGCCGTCCAGTGCTAGGTCGCGCACCCGTGACTCGGGATCGCGCCCCGACTGGTTGCGCAGCTTTTCGTGCCCCTCAAACGGCTTCGTCCAATTCAGCTTGGCCGGCCGGAAGCCCTCCGCCTTCTGAAAGAACTGCGGGTCTTGCGCCGCATCGCTGGCCCCCCTAGCGCTGTCCGAGGCGGACTCAGCAGTCTTGGCGCCCTTGCCATGGACGTCCATGGCCTTGGTCACCGCGATGGTCGGCAACCGGTCGTGGTAGTCGGGATCGATGCGGTCATAGAGGAACGTGCTCGGCTCCTGCACGTGGCCGTCTGCAGAGCACATGAAGAACTTGTCGTCGGCGTCGGGCCGAGCCGAGCGCACCCAGCCGTCATTGCCCGGCGTCTCGAGCCGCCACACGTTGTTGACATCAGGTTCGGGGATCGTGATTGCCATGTCATTGACCTCAGGCCGGAGCGTCGGGGGAGTGTTCGCCACAGCCGCAGCTGCGTTGCTGGGACCATGACTCAGGTGCCCATGAGTCTGGCACGCAACTGCTTCCACAGACCCGGCTCAACGAGGCGGCGAGTGTCTAGTAGGCGATGAAGCCGGGTATGCCCCAGCATTCGATGGCGCCATCAGTGCGGAGAGCGCACGCATGAACGCCGCTTGCTGCCACCTTGACGAATTCATCCCCCGGTGGGGGCGCTGACTGGTCAAATCTGTTGTCGCCCCAGCAGTCCACAGAACCGTTAGTTGTCAAGGCGCAGGTGTGTCCGTGCTGAAACGGGTCGCCGTCGCGGTAGTCCGAGACAGCGCCGGCGGAGATCTGCACATACGAGTCGCCATGTGGCGGTTCCGTTTCGCCGTTGCGGTTGTTTCCCCAGCATTGGACGACGCCGTCCGACTTGAGCACACACGTGTGGTGGCCGGAATCACTGAGCTGCACCACGTCTGTCGCGGTCGCCTCGCCGGGCACTTCCATATCATTGCTCAACGTCCAGCATTGGCGGGTGCCGTCTGCCAACCGGCCGCAGGCATAGCTGCCCGCCGTCGTGATTGCCGTATAGCTTTCATTCGGAGCATTCGACACGGGTGCACGAAACATCGAGCCCCAGCACTGCACGGAGCCATCGGTACGGCGACCGCAGGTCAACTCCTCGTTGGCGCTCACCTCGATGAAGCGCGCGTCGATGTCGAGCGACCGCCGAAATGAACCCGAGCCCCAGCATCGCTCGCTGCCATCGGGGCGTTCGACACACACGTAGTTCCCAACTGCGGTGATCGATGTGAAATTCTGACCGATCACGGCCTCGGGCGGCTGCGCTGCTTTCAGGTCGCCCCAACATGCCACCAGTCCGTCGAGCGTGAGACCGCAAGTGAACGAGTTGCCAGCCGCGATGTCCTTGAACGCCAAGGGCGATGGCTCGACCGTCTGCCCATTGGCTGAGTCGTCGGACTCCACAGCGGCGTGCGCCGTTGTTGGCGGCGTGAGCCGACCATCTCCGTCATATCCCCAGCACTCCGGCGTTCCATCGGCACGAAGTCCGCACGAGTGCGAGGATCCCAAGGCAATCGTCGAGTAGCGAGCGTCTTGAGGCGGCGAGGCTTCGCCGTATTCGTCGTCGCCCCAGCACACTGGGCTGCCATCGAGCCTCAATGCGCAGCTGTGACCGATACCGACTGCAACGTCGGCGAAGTGTCCGTCTGGAACATCAGGATCGAGAACGGGTCCGTGATGCATTCTTGATCGTGATGCGATGATGCAGACGATCGACTGATCGGGCAGGATCCCGCATGAGTGGCGAAGTCCGACGGCCGTCTCTGCCCCTTGAGCCAATCTCGCGGATTCGAAGACATGGCTGTCCCCGTAACTCCCGTCCCAGCCACTGCATATCGGTTCGCCTTCCACGGTTGTGCCGCACCAAAGCGTGCCGTCCCAATAGATGTCGAGGACGCGGGCATAGGTAGGAACATAGGTCTCCAGAGTCGAGTCGTAACCCCAACACTCGACCGTTCCGTCCGCTCGTCGTCCACAACCGCCGTCCCACGCGCCCGATGCCGATGTGAATTCGGGTCGGATCAGCCCACGGAGGTGCTGGGAGAATCTGATGAGCACCGTTGCCGCCTGCCCTCGATTGATGGTGCCCTGATGGCACGCCGCAGGAGAGCGGTTGATGCACATGCTGAGGATGTCTGCGTCGAGCGCCGCGATGGCATCGGCCAAAGCGTCGGCCGTGTCTGGTTGCAGATCGTTGTTCGCACCGACGCGTAGAGCGCGTTCGAGTGCTCGCTCAAGCTCGACTCGAGAAACCGGATCGTCAGGGCAGAACGTTTTGTTCCCGGCATCGCAAGGCTGCATCACGCCCGCTGCGACGAGCCTGCGTGCGTGATCTGCCCACCACACATCTGCAGCAACATCGTCCCAACCCGAAGGTGTCGCTGGATCGTGAGCACCGGTTGGCGCAGCGGCACCGATCAGCCGGTCGAGCCAGACGGCCAGCGTGGCACGCGACAACGGTGCATCAGTGCAGAAGCGCTCAGTCGTGCACTCGGTGCCATCGAAGATGCCGAGCCGGTCCAGCTCCTTGACGTCGGCTAAGTGCCACGGCGGAAGGTTGTTGTCAAATTGCACGAGTTGCGCTGGACTGAACAACTCGTGCTCGCCCCAGCACACGACGTCGCCGCGTGCCCGCAAACCGCAGGTGTTGTCGAACTCAGCGACCAGATCGATGAAGATCTCGTTGGGAGGGGGCGTGGATTGGCCGTCGTCGTCGGCGCCCCAGCAACGGGCATGCCCTTCCGTCGTGATTCCACAGGTGTGCCTGCCCCCGGCGACGATGCTGCCGAAACGCACATCTGTCGGCGGAGAAGCTTGGCCAACGCCATCTGCACCCCAGCACGAGACGGTGCTGTTGTGGCGGAGGGCGCACAGGTGGTAGCCCGCTCGGGTGCCGTTGCTGAGAGCCAAGGCCGTGAATTCGACACCGAACGCGTTCTCGGGGCCGAAGTGCTCGCCGATCGCCGTGATTCCACGTTGCAGATTGCCAGCCCGTGTGAATTCACGAACGAATTGGCGATCGTTGCTCCAGCTCCAGCAATCGATCGACCCCGCGACGTTGATGGAGCAAGCGTTGTCCCCTGCAAATGCGAGGGCGATGTGTTCACCTGGCGGGGCAAAGCGCGAGACCAAAGCGACACTTGTCTGGTCGAGATTCCAGCAGGCGACCCCGCCCTCGGTGGTCAACCCGCATACCTGCCTGCCGGCGAACTCGATACTCGTGATTCGGGGATCTTCGGGGCGACTTGTAACTGTGGCGCTGGTGGCCGGTCGCGACCAGTCATTGCGGTGGAGCCAACACGACACTCTTCCGTCTGACAGCAGTCCGCACGCGTATTCCCCGCCGATCGCGATCTCCGTGAAGCGAGCGCCGTCGGAAGAAGGTTTCGACGGATCATGGTCCCTGCCCCAGCATTGAGCGCGGCCGTCGTCTAGCAAGCCGCAGGCGACCGGCAGGCCGCGACCGCCTTCACCGAGGCCCGCGGCGAACAATCGGACAAACCGAGCTGCCACCGGTGACGGTGCTGTCTTGTCGGATGCCGCAGACGTGGCCAGCGCCAGCATCTATCGCTTCAAAGTGGTCATCGAGCGGCAGCTGCAATCTCACGGCCTTGCTCGCCTCGGCGGAGCGCTCCCAGGATTCCCACGCGCTCAACGCGATGGGCCAGCACTGGGCGTGCCGCTCTCGGTCCAAGGTGCACACGACGTCACGGCTGACTGTGATTTGCTGGTATCGACCGTCGCTGCTGCAGTGGCGCTCAACGAAGCACCTCGGACTGCCGCTGCTCGCTCTCGTGTGACCGAATCGGGCGTGCTGGCTGATTCGCTGCGCAAACTGCTCTGGGCCGTGCTCGGCAGTGAAGCGACGACGGTCGCGATGAGCGTCAGGGAGCACAGCAGCTTGGTCCAAGCGAACTGTGCTCGACTCAAGCGCATTCGGTCACGTTATGTGACGGCCTCAGCTCAAGCGGCTGCGGGACGAATGTTCTCCCGGAGCCTGTGGCGGGCCGAGATGGCCGATCATGCCTTCGTATCGCAGGTCACCCAGTGCTATTGCCCGGTAAAACAACCATTAAGCATAGGGTAAAACAACTAGTAGCCTTAGCCAGTCAGAGAAGGCGAGGACGCAAGCCGGAGCACTCGCCGGGTCTGATATGTCGAGCCGGGATGAGAGCTACGGAGGCACTTCGGCGATGACCGGGCACGTGGAAATCCAACGTCGCATTGAGCCCAGGCTTCGGCATGCGCTTGACACCTTTCGAGTCGTCGTGCTCGGGGGGCCACGACAATCTGGCAAGACGACCTTGGCGCAGCGGATCGTGGGCAGCGGCACCTACCTCAATCTCGACGATCCGACCGTCCGCTCTTTCGCTCTCGACGATCCGACAGGCTTCATTGCCGGGCGCCCCCGCCCGATCGTGATCGACGAGGTGCAGCGGGGCGGCGATGACCTCGTCCGGGCCGTCAAGCTGGCGGTCGATGCCGATCCGAACCCGGGTGGCTTCCTGCTGACCGGATCGACGAGCTTTCTGACGGTCCCTGTGTTTTCTGAATCGCTGGCGGGCCGGGCGGTTTTCTTCGATCTGATGCCGTTCTCACAGGTCGAGATGGAAGGAAGTGGCAACGGCCTGCTGACCTTCTTGCTCGATGGCCCACGGGCACAGACGACAGCAATCCACGAGCTCTCCCATGTAGCACCGTCGGCCGTGACCCGGGCCGACTATGCCGAACGCATCTGTCGCGGCGGTTATCCCGAAGCAATCGGCTTGGAGGAGTCGGACCGCCGGCTGTGGTTCGACGCATACGTGCACACCGCGGTGACCCGCGACATCGTCGAGGTGACCGGCGCGCGACGTTCCATCGAACTGGCCCGCCTGCTGCGCGCGGCTGCGGCCAGGACGGCCTCAGAGCTCGTGATGCGCGACATTCACCGCGACTTGGAGTTAGGCAGCATCGACACCACTGCCGATTACCTGTCGTACTTGGAGATGACTCATCTCGTCACCCGCCTTGGGGGCTGGGCCACTGGTGCGGCCACACGCGCCAAGCGCCGCCCGAAAATCCATGTCAACGACACCGGGCTCGCGACGACGCTCTTGGGACTCACCGCCGAGTCGCTGGATGATCCGGCCAGCGTGCAGCGGGGGCCGTTGCACGAGACGTTCGCGGTCAACGAGCTGCGTCGCCAAGCCTCGGCGATGGGCCAACCGCTCAACTTCGGCCACTATCGCGACTCCCGTGGCCGTGAGGTGGACGTGCTCATCGAACGCCCGGACGGTCGGGTGATAGCGATGGAGATCAAGGCCGGTGCCACGGTGCGACCCACCGACGCCAGGTGGCTGACGTGGCTCCGGGACCTCATCGGGGACCGGTTCGAGATCGGCCTCGTTCTCTACACCGGCTCAGCACCACAGCCCGTGGCGGATCGCGTCGTGGCGCTTCCCCTGTCATACCTCTGGGAGGTGTGATCTCGACTGTCAGTCTGTGTGCAGTTGCGCGCGCAGCCAGTCAGGTGGCAAGGATCCCTTGCGGGCGATGAGGCTGGCGGCCCATCGGGGCGACGGCTGGTTCGGGGCCGCTGCGTGGGGGGTCATCGAGGTGCGCCTTCCGACCGCTTCGATCAGGTAGGCGGACACGTCGACGGTCTCGGTGTCGCTCGCGTCCGGGGCGTCGGCGGGCGGCGCTACTTGCACCAGACCCTTGAGCCGGGCGACACCGTCGGGCAGATCGGCGAGCAACGCCTCGATGACGGGCATGGGAACGGGTGCGTCGAGAACGACCGTCTGGGATTCGAAGAGATTCTCCGCAGTGGGTGATGCGGGGGCAGCTGCGGGGTCGGGCGCGGGTCGTTCACCTGTGCCGGCTGCATCACCCGCCGGTCCGGGGCCGAGCAGCACATCGATGGGCACTGCAGCTCGACGAGTGCGGACAACGGTGGCGTCGGCCGAGAGCTCCGCCAGCCACTCGCACAAGTCATCGGCCTCAGCGGCACCCTCGAGCAGGTCGATCTTGTTGACCACGAGCAAGTCGGCCGCAGCGAGCTGGTGCCGCACGGTGTCGGCAACCCAGCGGTCGTTGGCCTGTCGCCGAATCTGTTCAGCGTCGGCCAGCACCACCACAGCGTCGAGCCGCAGACCTGGCGTGTGTCCGTACGCAGCGATCTGGGCAGGATCGGCAACCCCGCTGGCCTCGATGAGCAGGCGCTCGGGTGGCACTGAGGCGGAACGGACGGTGTTCAATGCCGCTGCGAACCCATCGGCCAAGGTGCAGCAGATGCAGCCGTTGGCGAGCGTCAGCTTGTCGCCGTCGGCCGCGACGATGAGATCTTCGTCGATGGAGATCTCGCCGAAGTCGTTGACTATCACCGCTACGCGCTCGCCCGAGGACTGCAGCACGTGGTTCACCAGCGTCGTCTTGCCGGCGCCGAGATAGCCCCCGACGATGGTCACCGGGATCCGTTGCTCGCTCACCATGCTCTTTTCGGTTGGCTCTTCTCGGTTGTTCGCGCCGCAGTGCTCGGTTCGGGCGGCGGGGGGCTGGGTGTCTGAGGGCTATGTCTCGCCGATGCGGGCCGGCTGAGGCACCCCGCCGAGCACGGTGCCCCACACCCCGATGTCACGCAGTGCCATCGGGTCGACGGTCAACGGGTCGTCTTCGAGCACCGCGAAGTCAGCCAACTTGCCGGCTTCGATGCTGCCGATCTCGGAGTCCAGCTTGAGCTGTCGGGCCGCTTCGATCGTGATGGCACGCAAGGCGTCGGGCACCCCGATGCGCTCGTGCGGGCCCAGCACCTGCCCAGACGCCGTCACTCGGTTCACCGCGCACCACGCC
The DNA here is from genome assembly GCA_965231925.1 of Acidimicrobiales bacterium. GTDB lineage: Bacteria > Actinomycetota > Acidimicrobiia > Acidimicrobiales > Poriferisodalaceae > Poriferisodalis. The sequence goes on along the minus strand of OZ246894.1, from coordinate 3,532,328 downwards.
GTGTGCAGGTGACCCAGCGGCGTGATGGGCGAGTCGGAATGGATCGAGAAGCTCACTCCGCTCGTCAGGGCGGTCCCGCAGGCGTCCATGCGCGCCGCTCGCTCGGGTCCCACGGTCGCGTCTCGGTGCTGATCGCCCCAGTAGTAGATGTGGTTCGAGAAGATGTTGGCGCACATGCCGAGCGCTGCCATGCGACGGTACTGGTCGGGCGTGGTGAGCTGGCAGTGCTGCACGGTATGACGGTGATCCCAGCGGGGGTAGCGCTCGAGCACCTGCTCGACCGCGTCGATGAACACTTCCGACGCCTCATCGCCGTTGCAGTGGCAGTGCACCGTCAGGCCCGCCCGGTGGTACGGCTCCAGCAGATCGGCCATCTGGTCGGGCGCTGTCAGCCACAGGCCGTTGCCGACGTGCCCCGGCGGCGGCTTGTAGTAGTGCGGCCAGCTGATCCGAGCCGTGAAGCCCTGGATCGAGCCGTCCAGGATCAGTTTGACGATGCCGAAGCGCAGCTTCGACGACTGTTCGTCCTTCAGGCGCGCTCCGAGCTCGGCAAGCTCGTCCGGGCTGGCCGGCGCCCCGAAGAAGTTGGACAGCGCCACCATGATGCGAGCCGGATACTCGGGATCGCTGGTGACTTTCTTCCAATTGGCGAGCTGCTCGGGGTCGAACAGCTGCGTGGTGCCCAAGTCGGTGAGCAGCGTGTGCCCGGCGTTTCGAGCCTCATTGGCGTAGCGCCAGCGGGCCTGTTCGGTGCGGTTGGCGTTCATCATGTCGACGAACGCCTCGCCGGCCAGCATCATGCCGGCGGGCTCGTGCAGCTCGCCGTTGGGCATTCCGTCGCCGCCCCGCGCGACGCCGGGGCTCGTCGCCGTCTCGTCGATGCCGCATCGCTCCATGAGTGCGGAGTTGATCGTGGCGAGGTGCCCGCTGGCGTGCAGGATGAGCGTCGGCCGGGCGCCGGTCACAGTGTCGAGATGGCGTGCCACCAGCCGTGCGCCAGGGAAGTAGATGGGATCGAGCCCCCACGCCAGCAGCGTCTGGGACTCGTCGGTCAGCTCGGCGGCGGCCTTGCCGAGTCGTTCGAGCACGTCGTCGATCGACGTGCAGCCGGGCCAGAGCCGTCCCTGTGGATCGCGACGGTCGAAGTAGCCGACGTAGGTGGAGTTCCACAGGCCTCCGGACATCACATGGCAATGGGCCTCGATGAACCCGGGCATCAGCACGTGGTCTGCGAAGCGATCATCGACGCGATGAGTGCCCCACGACGCGAGCTCGTCGGTGCTGCCCACGCCCAGAATGCGGTCGCCGGCCACGGCCACGGCTTCCCCGAAGGGAAACGCCGGGTTGACGGTGATGACCCGACGTGCCGGGTAGATCACGAACGGCGCCGTGTCGGGCATGTTGGGCATCTCGACGGGGACGTTGCTGCTCATTGCTGGCCTCGGCTTCGACTGCTGTTTGGGTGGTGCATGGCGTGTGCTCGTGATTCTCGCGTCTGCGCTCTGCGCTCTGCGGTCGCGCTCGCTCTCTGCGGTGCAGAGTCACTCGCATCACGCGCTGTCACGAGCCTGCGGAATCGGTCGGCGGCATCACGCTAGGCGGGAGAGATATACAGTTTGTGTTCTGATGGCAAAGCGAGGGTTCTGGTCGCGATTGTTTGGCCGGAAGCGGACATCCGCTGACGGCGCTGAGAAGCCGCGTCGGCGGCGACGGGCGAGGGCCGACCGCGCCTTGGATATTGCGGGCGATGCGAGTTCGCCCGACTCGGACAAGTCCGATGAGCCGTGGTACCGCCAAGGGGGTCCGCTGTTCACAGAATCATTCGCCGATCCGCAACCGGGCATCGCGCCGTCCGCTCCGGAGCCGGCCGAACCCCCGCTGATCTCGTTCGCCTCGCAGGCGAGCGAGATTCCGCGCATCGAATCGGCGTCGGCAGCGCCGGCCGAATGGGATCTGAACGCGCCCGAGTCGGTTGGGCAGATACCCCTCGCTGATTCGGGAGATCTGTCGATGCCCGCGCGGGACGATGTTGCAGTCACCGCTGCAGCAACCGACGACGATGCGGCCTGGCTGCCGCCGCCGTTGGGCGTCGACCCGCCGGCCGACGCCGGTGAGCCACCGGTGGGGCTCGTCGCCGATGAGCCGCTGGTGGGGCTTGATGTCGATGAATCGTCGGTGGGGCTCGACGCCGATGAGCCGCTGGTGGGGCTTGATGTCGATGAATCGTCGGTGGGGCTCGATGTCGATGAGCCGCCGGTGGGGCTTGATGTCGATGAGCCGCCGGTGGGGCTTGATGTCGGTGAATCGTCGGTGGGGCTTGATGTCGGTGAATCGTCGGTGGGGCTTGATGTCGGTGAATCGTCGGTGGGGCTTGATGTCGGTGAGCCGCTGGTGGGACTCGACGCGGACGGGTCGCCGATGGCGCTCGACGCCGATGAACCGGATGAGGAGGTTGTGGGGGACGCAGATGACCAGGGTGTTGCCGCTGAGCATGAGGGCGCCGCGGCCGACCAGGCAACTGCGGCGGCGATGGCAACCGACCTCGAAGCGGCCCCAGCGGCGGAAGCAGTCGCCGCCGGATCGAGGACAGCGTCATCGGGGCCGCCGTCGATTGTTCCCATACGCGGGTACTACCTGACGCGCGCTCACGACACGCTGCGCAGCGTTGCCGCACAGTTTCTCAACGCCCCGGAGCGCTGGGCGGAGCTGCGCTCGATCAACGCGGCACAGCCTGGCGTTGCCGCAGCAGGTGCCGACACGCTCCTCGCCGAGGGAACGGCCATCGCCCTGCCGGGTGAGCCGCTGGTGTGGGGTCGACCAGACCCGGTCTACCTCTGGACGCTGGCCGAGACGTTCCTGTACACGGCTTGGGGACGCGAGCCGACTCCCGAAGAGGTGGTGCCGTTCTGGCGAGGGCTCGCTGCGGGCGCTGCGCCAGATGAAGCCGGCCCTCCGCAGATCGGCACCGACCTGCCCGGCATCGAAGCGCGCGCCGACCTGCCCAGCGAATTCGATCTGCCACCGCACGAGGAGCCCGAATCGCCGGCGGATGAGCCGTCTGAGGGTTACGACAGCGCCGTTGTGGACGGCGAGGTTGTGGATGGTGAGCCTCGGATCGCTGTCGACGCGCTCGATGACGACATTGCCGATGCCGAGGTTGTAAGCGTCGAGTCCCGGTCCGTTGCTGAGGCCGAGGACGCTGACGATGGCGACGTTGTCGGCGCTGAAGCGGCCGATGTTGTCGATGGCGATGACGTGGCGGTGCTCGACGCCGAGGCGACGGTTGACGATGACGAGGCGGTGCTTGACGCCGATGTCGATGCCGAGGCCGCGGTTGATGATGTTGTCGACGTCGAGGCGGCGGTTGACGCCGATGTCGATGCCGAGGCCGCGGTTGACGATGTGGTTGGTGGCGTCGTCGAAGACGTGTTTGATGATGTTGTCGGCGTCGAGGCGGCGGTTGCCGATGGCGTGGCGGTGTTCGACGCCGAGGACGCTGACGATGGCGACGTTGTCGGCACCGAAGTGGCGGATGATGTCGATGTCGATGACATGGCGGTGTTTGACGCCGATGTCGATGCCCCGTTTGACGATGTCGTCGACGCCGATGCGGTTGGCGATGGCGTGGCGGTGTTTGACGCCGATGTCGGTGTCGAGGCGGCGGTTGCCGATGGCGTGGCGGTGCTTGACGCCGATGTCGATGCCGAGGCCGCGTTTGACGCCGATGTCGATGTCGAGGCTGCAGTTGACGATGTGGTCGAGGACGTGCTTGACGACATTGTCGGTGTCGAGGCTGGCAGCGTCGAGGCCGAATTTGACGCAATCGTGGACGAACGCGACACGGACGGCGCTGACACGGACGTCGATGGCACCGGCATAGCCGACGGGCCTCAAGTGGTCGCTGACGTTGTTGAGGCCGTGGTTGACGATGTTGTCGGTGTCGAGGTGGGCAGCGTCGAGGCCGAATTTGACGCAATCGTGGACGAACGCGACACAGACGTCGATGACACCGGCATCGATGAAGCGGACGTCGATGAAGCCGACGTCGATGAAGCCGACGTCGATAAAGCGGACGTCGATGAAGCGGACGTCGATGCCGCGGACGTCGATGAAGCGGACGTCGATGCCGCTGGCGTCGATGACGCGGACGTCGATGAAGCGGACGTCGATGCCGCTGGCGTCGATGACGCTGGCGCAGCCGACGAGCCTCGAGTGGTCGATGACGAAGCTGAGGACGATCAGCTGCGCGAGAGCGGTGTGTTCGCCGTCCGGGCCGTGCTCGAAGATGCGCCTGCAGCCGACGCCGAGAGTGAGGTGGCGGCTGATGCAGTCGACGTGTCTGTCGGCGATGCCGTGGAGGAGTTGGCCGACGATGCCGCGGCTGACGCCGTGGAGGTATTCGTCGAAGACGCCTCGCAAGACGAAGACGCCTCGCAAGGCGTTGTCGACGACGAGGCGATTGAGGTGGTGGCCGGTGAGCTCGCCGATGCAGACACCGATTGGGCAGCCATTGAGGACGAATCGATTGCAATCGCCGAGCTTGATGCGGCTGCAACCCCGGGCGACGCGCACGACGACGCTGTAGAGACGGTGCACGAGCGCGATGACGGGGAGATCCCATCGCCGCTGTCGCCGCCAGATGTGCCGTCGCCGCAGGCCGCTGCGCTGCCGCCCACACCCGAGGTGCCGCTGGCTCCGCCGCCGGTGCCCGTGGCGCCTCCGCAAGATGCTGCGCCGCCTGTGCCGGCTCCGCAGACCGCGCCGCCGCTCGAGGTACCTCCGCAAGACGCTGCGCCGCCTGTGCCGGCTCCGCAGACCGCGCCGCCGCACACGGCGCCTCCGCCGCCTGTGCCACCTCCGCACTCCGCGTCGGCTCCGCAGGCTGCGCCGCCACCGCGCCCTTCAGCGGGCATCGAGGCCCCGCCGAGCTATGAGGATTGGTACGCCAGTTCCCAAGCGCAGGCGCCTGATCAATCTGCGCCGCCAGAAAGCGCCTTGGGATACCCGACGGCACCGCCCGCACCTGCGGCGGAACCGGAATCTGCACCGCACATGCCCCATTTCATGCCATCGGTGATGGGCACGCCACCTGCTGCACAGAGCCACATGCCCAGGACAGGGCTGATCGGGCGCAGCTTGGCCGGCACGGCGATCGGCGATGCCATGGTGCTGTGGTCGCTCGGCCGCCGCCGCCGTCAGGGCCAGCGAATGGCCTCAGGCGCAGATCACATGGAACAGGCGCTGCGCCAGACGGCGGGCAGCGAAGATCTGCATCTCATCGAGACCGCCATGCGTCATCTCAGGGCGGTGACGCTGGGCCAGGGCAGGATGCCGCCGGCCGTGCTTGCTGTGCGAGTCGGCACATACGGCTTCGAGGTGCTGCTCGCCTCGCCCGCACAAGCACCGCCAGGCTGGCGTTCGGCATCCGACGGCTACGTGCTCGAGCTTCCCCAAGGCACCACCGTGCATGATCTCGGTGCCGTGGGCCTTGGGCCTTCGCTGTGCCCGGCACTGGTGCCTGTCGGCAACACGCTCGAGGGCCCGCTGCTGCTCAACCTGGAGCAGATCGGCTGTTTGGCGGTCTCGGGCCCGGCTGTTCCCGCGATCAGCCTGTTGGATGCGATCACGACAGCCCTGGATTCGTCGCCGCTGGCTCAGGAGATGCGGATCACGGCAGTGGGATTGGACCAGACCGCAGGCGCCTCCCAGTGGGAGCGGGTGCGACTGGTTGCCCATGACTCGCCCGAGTTTCAGGGCGTGCTCGCAATGGCATCAGATCGGCGCAACGTCGGCGGCATCTCTGATGTCGTTGTCGTCGGGCCCGGACACGATCTGCAGATTCAGCGGATATCGCAAACGGCGATGGCACGCGATTCCGGCATGGCAGTGGTGGCGGCGACGTCCGCTGCTGGAACCCGCTGGCCGTGGAGCATTCACGTCGACGCCACGGCGACCGCCGTCGTGCATCCGATCTCCATCACGATGGCCGCGGCGCAGGCGCTGCCGCTTGACGATCCGGGCGTTGCGACGTCCTACCTGCCTCCGTCCGGATACGACCCCACCACGATGCAATGAGCGGCTTCCTTGCGCGTCTGCGACCCGGCAGGGCGCGGCGCGCGGGCCCGGTGCAGGGCCGCAGGCGCATCCGCAGCCGGCGCCTGCTCTGCGCCGCGGTGCTCGTCGCTGGCGCCTGCGGCGGCTCGACCCAAGCGGAGGAACCGCTGGTGGGCGAGGGTGCCGCCGCAACGCTGGACCCCATCGACGATGCCGCCGTGGCGCGGCCGCTCGACGGCATCGCAGCCGCGAACGGGAATCTTGCTGTCGTCGGCGGGAATCGCGAGTGCTCACAAGACGACCAGATCTCCATCGCCTACGTCGGCCCGGACCTCTCACGGCTCGACGAGATCGGCTTGGAGGAACTCGTCATCGAGGAACCGGCAATTCTGATCGACGCATATGTCGAAGCGATCAACACCCTCGGCGGCATTTCGGGTCGCTGCGTCACCTCGCGTGGCTATTTGTGGGATCCCGCAGACGCGACCAGATCCATAGAACAGATCTGCGAAGACCTGGCAGATCTGGCACCGCTGTTCGTGATCAACTTTCTCGGAAGCATCGAAGCCATCAACTGCGTGACGCTCGATGAGGGCATTGTGACGCTCGGTCTGTACGCGTCGGCCCCTTCCGAACTGCTCGCCTCTGCCGAAGGACGCCTGTTTCTCGACGACGGCACGCACGCATACCTGCTCGAGAACAGCATCGAGGTGGCATTGCGTGCCGATCACCTGTCTCCCGACGCTCAGCTGGGTTTCCTGCGCGGCGCAGGTTCGGGCGCCGACGACCAGATCGCAGTGATGCGCGCCCTCATGGCGCCGGGCGGCTTGCTGAGCCTGATCGACAGGTACGGCATGGACGTGGGTTCGGTGGGCCATGTACCAGCGGTGTTCAGCGATCTGTCCACGCTCCTGCCTGAGCAGCAGGTCGCCCTGCTGCGCGCCGACCTGAGCCCCGCGGAACAAGCAGCAGCCCAAGAGGCCCGCGCTGCGCTCGCTCCCGATCAGGTCGAGCTGCTCGACCGCATCGAAGACTTCTACCTCGACGCCGCAACCGATTACCTCGACGCGGGCGTGGAGGTCATGGTGTCGACGGCGAGCTGGATCGAAATGCGTCGCCTCATGCTTGCCGCAGAGCTGGTGGGCTGGAATCCTTGGTGGATCGCGAGTGACGTGCAGGGGGCCACGCTCACGTTGATCGGCGCACCGGAGAATCAGGCGAGACGCTTCGTGCTGATCAGCGCCCGGCGGGCAGCAGGCGACCAGGTGCCCAGCCTGGACCGGGCCTGCATCCTGCTGCGCAACAGTGCCGCCGGTGTGATGCCGGTCTCCGACGGCCGCCGAACCATCTTGATGCCAGCGGGTCGAGGCAGCTTGGCCTCGGCCGCTGTGGCGCCGTTCTCGCACCGCCACCACACTGACGCTTGGAGCGTCATCACCGCGACGTGCGACTTGCTCGATGTCGCCTTCAGCGCAGTCAGCCGCTCCCCGGAGGATCTCACCGGGGAGGCGTTCGCTGCGGCGATGCGCGAGACCGACTACGTGACGACATATGGGGGGCGGATCACCTACGGAGCCGAGGATTCGTCGGGCTCGGATCGCTTCCGCGTCCTGGAGGCTGATCCTTCCTGCGTGCTCGACGACTGGGGATGCATGCGGGCGCTGACTGACTGGCTGGCCCCGGTGGCCGAAGCACTGGAATCCGCGGGGTAGGCGGCCATGACCAATCGACGGAACCACAATGACGCCAGGGTGCGGCAGATGACGGTCCGCCAGATGAGGGCGAAGGCATTCGGATTGTCGGCGGCACTGCTCTTGATTGCCGTCGCATGCGGCGGCGCCGCCGATTCGGGCAGCGGCGACCAGGCACCGGCAGCGTCGGGTGCGCAGGAGTCAGCCGTCATCCGGCTCGCCATGCCCAGCGAGCCGCTGTGGCAGTGGATCATCGATTCGGGCAGCCTCGAGCAGTGGGAGGAACGGCACGGCGTCCGCATCGAGATCAGCCATCCGTTCAGGCCGTTCACGGCACTGGTCAGCGGCAACGCGGATGTGATCTTGGTGGACGCGCTCAGCATCCCTGCGCTCACCCGCGGGCTCGATCACCAGCCGGTGATCATCGGCAAGTACGCCACCGACCGATCGGTCGCTGCGGTCTGGCGCACGTCGCAGGCTGAGGATCTCGCGGGGGTGATGGAAGGCACCGTGGCCGCTGACAGCGAGTTCGGCACGACGCTGCTGTGGGCGCTCATCGTGGATGCCCGCCATGACCTCGAATTCGGCGACGACAGCCAGGACTTCGAGTTCCTCACTGCGACGCTCGACCTTGGCGACATCGTCGACCGGGGGGATGCGGACGCATGCATCTGCCTGCCGGACCGCAATGCGGAGGATCTGAGCACTGGCATGCTGCGACGGTTGTACGACGGCAAGCCCGCCGGCGAGCTCTACGCGTCGACCATGGGCGACGGCGACCGGCTGCCGCTGGGAGAAGTCTTCGTGGCCGATGGCGCTTGGCACGCGCAGAACGCCACAACCGCTCGTGCATTCTTGGATCTGTGGGAGCAGGCGGTTCGGCACTGGCACGCGCATGCCGGCGAGATCATCGCGCTGTACCCCGAACTGCTCTCGGTGCAGTCGGACGCGACGATCGAGTGGCTCACCGAATACGTGGAGACCAACGACTGGATCGTCGATTCGGTGTATCTCGCCGAAGCCGACAAGGTCGCCTATGCCGACGCCGTCGGGCGCTTGGCCGAGCTGGGCTTCATCGAAGCGGACGCGTCGGTGCCTGTTGTGGTCGTTCAGCGGCCGTCGAGCACTCTGGGAGGGTAGCGATGTCTGTTGATGCCGCAGTGACGCCTGATGCAGTCGAGGAGTTGGGCGCGAGGGAGATACGGCGCTCGGTTCTGCGGCGCTGGGGTCTGCGGCTCGGCGTCGTGTTCGGCTGGGCCGTCTTCTTGGGCGTGTGGTATGCGGTTTCGCAGTTCGTCCTCGGCGAACAGCGGCTCCCGCCGCCCGACGCCGTCGCGGCGGAAGCCTGGGAGGTGATGTCCGCGGGAGGCTTCGGCTCGACGCTGTGGGCCAGCATCCTGCGGGTCGTGGGCGGCTGCCTGCTCGCGCTGGTGCTGAGCGTCGTATTCGGTGTGGTCATCGCGTACAGCAACTGGTGGCGCGAGGTACTGGGAGCGCTGACCCGCATCATTCTCAGCATTCCCACCGTCGCAGTGGCCGTGCTGGCGCTGATCGTGTTCGGCGCCTCGGGCCTCGGGCCGATGCTCACGGCCACCCTCGTCGCGACGCCGTATGTGATGACGTCGGTGGCACGCGGTCTCACCGGCGTCGACCGACGCCTCATCGTGATGAGCGAGTCGTTCGGGCGCACCCGTTCCCAGATTGTCACGGGGGTCTTGGTGCCGTCGTCGATGCTGGCGGTCATCGGCGCGTCGCGTCAGGCGTTCGCGCTGGCATGGCGCATTGCGCTGCTGACCGAGGTGTTCGCCGCCTCAGACGGCGTGGGCTTCCAGATCCGGCGGAGCTTTGAGAGCTACGACATTCGCGGGATGCTGGCATGGACCGTCGTGTTCATCGCCATCATGTTCGCCTTCGAGAACCTGGTGTTCAGGCAGCTGGAGCGGCGTGCATTCGGCGGCGCCCATGCATCGGTGAGCGCGGAGCAGAGACCATGACCTTCGTCGATCAGCTTCCAGGCAATCCCGCCCCCGCGGCCGATGCGCCGCGTGCTCGACCGCCGAAGCGATGGACGCACCGGTCGTGGTTCGTGAACGGCATTGCGCTGGTGTTCGTCTTGGCCGTCTGGCAGTACTTCACCGTCACCAACTCGCGGGTTCCCGGCCTCGACGAGGTGTTGGCCTTCATGGTCACCGAGGTGACCGGAGGCTCACATGGCGGCATGACAACCGGGGAGTTCTGGTCGCCGCTGTGGATCAGCCTGCTGCGTTACATGGTGGGATTGGCCATTGGCCTGCCGCTGGGGGCCATGCTCGGCCTGCTCATCGGGGCGTCGCCACGCTGCCGGGCGCTCATGGGCGACACCGTGCTCGTGCTGTTGGTGCTGCCCTCGGTGATCTGGGCGTTCGCAGCATCGCTGTGGTTCGGCTTCGGCTCGAGCGCGCCGATCGTGGCGGTGGTGCTGGCAGCGGCGCCGTTCACGGCATTCAACCTGCGATCGGGCATCGCCGCGATCGACCCGGGCCTCACGGAGATGACCCGATCCTTCCGGGTGCCACGGACGCGTCGGTTGATCCACCTGCTGCTCGGCGGCGCGTTGCCGAGCGCGATCGCGGGAACTCGCCTTGCGTTCATCACGAGCTGGAACAGCCTGCTCATCGTCGAATGGTTCGGTGCGACGAGCGGCGTCGGCTGGCGGGCGCGATTCTGGTACGACGCGCTGCGCTACCCAGGCTTCGTCGCCTGGATTCTGCTGTTCGTCGTGATCATCACGTTGCTGGACGTGCTGGTGCTGCGGGGCTGGGAACGGCGCGCACGGCGCTGGCAGCACGAGCCCACGCTCACATTCGGCGAGGATCTCAACATTTGAGGCGCCCTGTGCCGTCGCCGCGAACCCGGACTGAAGAGGAGACCCTGTGGCCACCATCATGATCGAGAATCTCACCAAGGTGTATCCGCCGACACCGGCGTTCCCGAACCAGGTGCAGGCGCTGGGCGGGGTGTCCATGCTCGTGACCGGCAACGTCTTCGTGGCCGTGCTGGGTTCGTCGGGCAGCGGCAAGACGACCTTGCTGAACATCGTTGCCGGCGTCGACGAGCCCACCGCCGGCAGCGTGCGCGTCGTGCACGACGGCGTCCCCGCGCAGGTGGGGTACGTCTTCCAGGAACCTCGCCTGCTGCCGTGGAAGACCGTGCTCGACAACATGCTGTACGTGCAGAACCGCAAGTCCGACCGCTCCAAACGCGAAGCGGAGTTCTATCTGTCGATGGTCGGGCTCGCCGAGGTGGCCAATCTGTACCCAGCGCAGCTGTCGGCGGGCATGCAGCAGCGCGTCGGCATCGCCAGGGCGTTCTTGGTGAATCCCGATGTGCTGCTCATGGACGAGCCGTTCAGCCACATGGACGCGTTGACGGGCCGCTCGCTGCGCGACTACCTGCAGCGCATCTGGCTGCACACCCGCAAGACGGCGCTGTTTGTCACCCACGATGTCGGCGAGGCTGTCGAGCTCGCCGACCGCATCTTGATGCTGCGCCCCGGCGGCGTGGTGTTCGACGACATCCCGGTCGATCTGCCGCGTCCGCGCCGGTCCGACGATCCGGCGGTGCGCGCCATCGAAGCTGAGGTGCTGCGCAGGTTCGACACGATGGAGGCCGCGGTCCGCTTCGGAGACCAACGCGCCTAGCGTGTGCGGCGGTCTCGGTGAGGGCGCCTCGGGCTTGTTTGACGTAGGCGATGAAGCAGTCGTGGTTCATCGTGCGGGCACGTGCGGGCTTCATCGGCAGCGACGGCTGGGAGCGGCCAACTCGCCGACGAACCGCTAGCGAAGGGGCACCGCTCCGTAGACGAGCATCGCCCAGCCCGCGGCCACGAAAGCGCCCGCGGCCAGATACGGACCGAGCGGGCGACTCGCCGTGGGGCCGTGGCGGACCAGCACGTAGGTCGCCTCCGGGAGCGCTGCGCAGAAGCCGAGCGTGAGGCCGATGACGGCCACGTTGAGGCCCCACCATCCGCAGACCAGGCCGCACAGCACGGCGAGCCGCGCGTCGCCGAGGCCCATCGACGGCGGATGGATCAGGCTCAGCGCGGCAAGGGGCAGCCCGCATGCCGCGGCGCCGGCGGCTGACCAGATGAGGCCGCTCCCGTCCGATTCCAACAACGACGCTGCGGAGTACAGCACCCACACCGCAGCGGCGGTCCGCCAGATGATGCGGGTGGGCAGCGTGCGGCTGCGCAGGTCGATGACTGCCAGCCGGGTCGCATTCACGGCGAACACGGCGCCAGCCGCCGCCACCAGCGCCGCGGCAGCACTCACGAATGCACGATAGCGGCGGCGCGCGATGGCCGACCGCGGCGGCAAACCCCTGCCGCTGGGTTCCCCGCCGGTCCCAGCGTCGGTCTCGTCGCCAGCCCCGGAGGGCTCATCCAGGGCTGCTGAGCGGCGGCGACGCGCATGGGCGATGCATCTACTACGCTTTGTGTGTACGGATGCCGTAGCCTTCGCTGCTCGCCAGGAACCACTACATCTGGTGCCAGTAGGAAGGAGGGAGGGTGTCGCAGTACCGGATCGCAAGTAACGCAGCGCAGATCGCGAGGATTCGCGTCGATGCGCAGCGAGTTAGGTCCGAGTCGTCGCGTCGCCCTTCGCGGTCATGCTGACCGTCTGCAGCAGCCAAGGCTCTCCTGGGGCCACAACGCTCGCTGTCTACTGCGCGGCGCACTGGGCTTCGCAAGGCCGCGAGGTGCTGTTGATCGAAGCCGACGGATCGGCGGGCTCCATCGCGCACAAGCTCGGTCTCCAAGTCGCTCCCGGCACGGCATCTTTTCTGGGGTCCGAACTTCCCGCGACGGCGACGAATCTCATCGAGCATGCCCAAGACGTCCTGTTCAACGGCTTGCACATCATGCCGGCGCCGACAGTCTCGGCGGGTGCTGCTTCGGCTGAGCGACGTTTCTCGGCGGTGGGTGAGGATCTGCGGGACGTTTCCGAGAGCGAGATGGCAGTGGTGGTCGACGCCGGCCGGCTGAGCGGGCACATGCGCGACTCCGGGCTCATCGAGGCTGCCGCAGCGGTGCTCGTGATCTCTCAAGGAGAGGAGCATCTCGCCGGGCTTGAGCACATCGGCGACAAGCTCGCCGCCGATGCGTCCCAGCCGGGACCACTCGGCTTGGCCGTGACCATTGGGCCGTCAGCGCTCTCCGCCAAGGACTGGGAGGAAAGCTTCGGGCTGACTCACGTCGGTGCGATCACTGCCCGCTTCGGCGTCGTGCCTGATCTGTCCATGATGGTGTCGCGACCGTCGCGCAAGCAGCGCAAGCTGCGCTCCGAGATCGACCTGATCGCTTCGAGCTTGTACGACCACGCCTACCCCGGCGGCGCTGAGACGCCTCGCGCCCGACGCCCCCGTCCGGCGGCGCCTTCCCAGCAGCCCGCGGAGGCGTCCGATGCGGCGCCGACTGACGGATCGCTCGATGCGAGCCCGCATCTGCGTGAAGACTCCGGTGCGGCACCGCGGCCCGACGACCCGCACTCGGCTGGGCGCATTCCGCTCGAGGAGCGTGGGCTGCAGGCGACACATCTGGACTGGGAGGAGACCGGCGGACCGTCCGAGACCCAGCTGCCCCCACCCGAGCCTGATGGCAGCCGTTCTCCGCTGTATGCCAGCGACCCGATGCAGCACGTCCCGATGCAGCGGGAAGCACCGGAGTACCCGTATCCGCCGCAGCATCAGCCCCAGCCGGGTCATGCGCCGTATGGGACGTTGCCGCCGGAGTATCCGTATCCGCCGCAGTATCCGCCCCAGCCGGGTCATGCGCCGTATGGGACCTTGCCGCCGGAGTATCCGTATCCGCCGCAGTATCCGCCCCAGCCGGGTCATGCGCCGTATGGGACCTTGCCGCCGGAGTATCCGTATCCGCCGCAGTATCCGCCCCAGCCGGGTCATGCGCCGTATGAGACGTTGCCGCCGGAGTATCCGTATCCGCCGCAGTATCCGCCTCAGCCCCTGTATGTTCCCCACGACCAGCCGCCTGCCGACCTCGGGGTCGGCCAGCAAGCTCAGCAGCCGGTCCCTGACCCAGAGGCCGCTGCGACCACTGCGGCCGCCGAGTCATCTGCGCCGCCGACGGGCTCGTTCCGAGCGTGGGCGGCTGCGTTGCACGGCGAAGCCGCGAATCCGCCGAATGATCAGGACGCGGCAGGCTGACCAACGCTGCGGCGCCCACGCTGACGACGTCTGCGCCACCGTGGTGACCGACACATGTGCGCATGCGGCCTGACGAGTGCCGGGCGCTGCTCAAGCAGCGTTCTTGCACGCGGGGCCGCATAGGCCGGTCCCCGCAGCAGCGGGCCCGTACCGTCGAGGGGCGCCGGGCTGAGGCGAGGGGCGGGTAGATTCCCTGCGGCTTGCCGTCAGATGGGACAGTTGTGATGCGCAGACCTTGGAAGGATCGCCGGGTGAAGATCGCGGGGAAAATCGGTCTCACCGCGGCACTCACCGTCGCCATCTGGGCGACCCTGCCGGGCACGGCGGGTGCCGCAGACGGCAGCCCGACCGCTGAGGAGCTGTCGTTCGTCCTCAACTCTTTCGCCCTGCTCGTCTGGGGCGCTTTGGTGATGTGGATGTGCGCGGGCTTCACCATGCTGGAGGCCGGCTCCGTCCGCACCAAGAACGCTTCGATGATCTGCCTCAAGAACGTCGGCATCTATTCCATCGCAGCGCTGTCGTTCTACTTCATCGGCTACAACCTCATGTACGTCGACGTCGACAGCGTCATCGGCTCGTTCTCGTTGCTGTTCAATCCCTCAGCGGCTGAGGTCGCTCTGATCGGCGGTGACGAGAGCGCCTTGGCTGACGTGCTCGAGCCGGGGCGCTCGGGCATCGCGACGTGGCTGTTCCAAATGCTCTTCGTGGCCACCACTGCCTCGATCGTCTCGGGCGCCATGCTCGAGCGGACCAAGCTGTGGGCGTTCTGGGCGTTCACGCTGATTCTGACGGCCTTCATTTACCCGACCGTCGGCGCATGGATCTGGGGCGGAGGCTGGCTCGACGACCTGGGGTTCGAAGACTTCGCCGGCGGCACGGTGGTGCACGTGGTCGGCGGTGCCGCAGCGCTGGCAGGGCTGATCGTGGTCGGGCCGCGTCGGCGCAAGTTCCGCCTCGACGGCACGCCCAAGCCCACTCCGCCGTCGAATGTGCTCGTCGTCACGCTCGGCGTGCTGATCCTGTGGCTCGGCTGGTTCGGATTCAACGCAGGATCCCAAGGCGGGCTTGCCGCCCCACGAGACGTCGCCACGATGGCCACCATTCTCGTCAATACCAATCTCGCCGCTGCGAGCGGCATGCTGGCTGCGGTCGCGTGCTCCCGGCCGGTGTTCGGGCGCCTGGGCCTGGCGCCGAGTCTCAACGGCGCGCTGGCCGGCTTGGTGTCGGTGACGGCGGCGCCCGCGTTCGCCGATCAGTACTGGTCGGTCGTCATCGGCGCCATTGCCGGTGTGCTGTGCACCTTGGCGACGTGGCTGATGGAGCGAATCAAGCTCGACGATGTCGTCGGTGCCGTGCCGGTGCACCTCGTGGGGGGTACGTGGGGCACGCTGGCGGCAGCGGTCACCTCCGGCGCCGATCTGGCCGCCCAAGCGGTCGGCCTCGTCGCCGCCTTCGGGTTCGTCTTCGTGGTGTCGTTCGTGGTGTGGAGGGTCCTCGACGCGGCATTCGGCGTCCGCGTCAGCCCGCAGGTGGAGTTCGTGGGCCAAGACGTCGCGGAGATGGGCATCGAATCGAATCCCGAGTTCGTCCTCGTGCCCGAGGATCGCGAAGGCTACGGACCCACCTCGTTCGTCAGGGACCGGTAACGCACCGAGGCAATCGGGCGTAGCAGGGCAATCGGGAGCAGCAGCCGGTCGGCGTCTGGCTGCGCTTATGCGCTCCCGCTTATGCGCTCCCGCCCCGATGCGTGGGGCACCTTGGATGCCAGGAGTCGGACAGGCACAGGACCACGCGCCGGTCTCGCCGGTGCAGCGTGACGTTCAGCCAGTTCTGCAACTGATGATTTCCGGAGTGGTCCAAATGGACGACTCCGTGCTCGCTGGTCAAGTCGATGGCGCCCATATCGCCGCACCGCCGCAGCAGTGCTGCGGGCTTGGTCCGCACGCCGAGCGATCCATCGTATTCGGGCACAGCGGTCGCTGCCAAGTAGCGCCGAAGGTCGTCGAATTGTGACGCGCTGCCTCGCAGTATTGCGGGGCTCCGGTGCATAGAGAACGCCGCCCAGACTTGACGGTCGCTGCGCACGAAGCTTGCCCCGCGGACCGGCGGCGGCAGGGAGTCTCCATGAACGAGCCACTTCCGCAGTGCGGCCACGGCCACCATCGCTGCCTGTGCATCGGGGTGCCGGCTCTCGAGCAGGCCCGAGTAGAGCTCGTGCACGTCGGCAACCGAGACGCGGTGCGCACCGGTAGACCGGGGCGCGTAGCCTCCGACCTCAGCGATCACCTCCAATTTGGCATAGTCGAAGTACACGAAGACCTCCGCTCAATCTCTCATATGGGGGGGGGGGGGGGGGGGGGTAATTGCGCAACGCGAGAATCGGAGTCGTCGTCGTTCGATCACCGGCGGAGACCCTAGCGCCTCGACGGCGTACACAAGTGCATGGTGCCGCACATTTCGTGCGGCAATCCGCGAGGGTGATGGTCAGGCCACAACAGGGGCGTGGGACTCCGGCACGCATGCGCTGGCGCGGTCGGCATCGAGCAAGTCACCGACCGCGGTCCGGCAGGCTCGGGCCGCGGTCACGGGCGCTGCCCTCGACCCGCAGACGAGATGGGCCCCGCGCCGATTACTCGTCGGCGACGAAGTGGCCGGGCTCGACTTCGCGCAGGATCGCCGGCTCGGGCGCGGTGCCCGGCGCGAACACCGGGCTGGGGATCTCGTCGGTGCGGATGGGCCGGTCGGTTCGCCGTCGCCGGGGATCGGCAACCGGCACCGCGTCGAGCAGCCGCTGGGTGTAGGGGTGCGTCGGGTTCCCGAACACCGCGCTGCGCGGGCCGAGTTCCACGATCTGGCCCAGGTACATCACCCCCACACGGTGCGCCATGCGCTCCACCACGGCCAAGTCGTGGCTGATGAACAGGTACGACAGGCCCAGATCGTCTTGAAGGTCCATCATCAGGTTGATGACTTGTGCCTGAATCGATACGTCCAGCGCCGACACCGCCTCGTCGGCGATGACCAAGCGGGGCGACAGCGTCAGCGCTCGGGCGATGCAGATGCGCTGACGCTGACCGCCCGAGAACTGGTGCGGGTACTGGTTCATGTCGTCCGGCGACATCCCCACACGTCGCAGCAACGATGCCACCGTGTCGGGGATCTGCGAGCGCGGCACCGAGCGGTGGATTTCCAGCGGCTCGCCGATGGCGGCGCCGATCGACCGGCGCGGATTGAGGCTGGCGTAGGGGTCCTGAAAGATGATCTGAACCTTGCGTCGGTGCGGCCGCAGCTCGCGGGCGCCCAGACTCGTGATGTCAGTGCCGTCGAGGCGGATAGTGCCCGTGGTGGGATCGAGCAGCCGGACGATCAGGTGCGCCAGCGTCGACTTGCCGCAGCCGCTCTCGCCCACGATGGCCAGCGTCTCGCCACGGTCGATGTGCAGGCTCACTTGCTCGACCGCGTGCAGCTTGGCCTTGCCGGACGCCGGGAACTGCTTGGACAGCCGCTCGACCGCCAGGATCGGTCCGTCGGGCGCGCCGGCCCCGTGCATCGCCGCAGCGCTCACGCCCGCCGCCCTGGGGCTGCTGCGGCGTCGTCGAGCAACTCGAAGCGCTGCGGGCTGTGCGTGCCCGCCATCGAGCCCAGCTTGGGCACTGCGGCGAGCAGCGACTGTGTGTAGGGATGGCGGGGCTGCTCGAAGATGTCGGTCACCGCGCCGTGCTCCATCACCTCGGCCGAGCGCATCACTACGACCTCGTCGGCGATCTCGGCGACCACGCCCATGTCGTGAGTGATGATCAGCACCGCGGCGCCGCTCTCGCGCTGCAATTCAGACATGAGTGCCAGGATCTGTGCTTGGATCGTCACGTCGAGGGCCGTCGTGGGCTCATCCGCGATGAGAATCGCCGGGTCGCATGCCAGCGCCATGGCGATCATCACACGCTGGCGCATCCCGCCGGACATCTCGTGGGGGAACTGGTCGATGCGCCGGCTCGCATCGGGGATGCGCACGCGGTCGAGCAATTCCAGCGTGCGCCGGCGGGCCTGCGCCGAGTTCATCCCGAGGTGGACGCGCAGGGCCTCGACGATCTGGCTGCCGACGGTGTAGACCGGGTTCAGGCTGGTGAGCGGCTCTTGGAAGATCATCGAGATGCGATCACCCCGTATCGAGCGCATCCGAGATTCCGACAGCCGCAGCAGATCTTCGACGTTCCCGTCGTCGTGGCGGAGCAGCACCTCGCCGCTGCGGATCTCGGCGCGGGTGCCGATCTCGATGAGGCGCATGATGGACAGCGCCGTCACCGACTTGCCCGAGCCCGACTCGCCGACGATCGCGAGCGTCCTGCCGTCGGCGAGGTCGAAGGAGACGTCGGAGACGGCGGTGAACTCGTCGAAGCACACCGTCAGGCCCCGCACCGAGAGCCGAGCGGCCTGAGCACCCGTCCCAACGCCTGCGTTCGCCACGGCTAGCGGCCCCGCAGCTTCGGGTTGTAGGCGTCCTGGAGACCGTCGCCGATGAGGCTGAAGCTCAGCACAGTGACGAAGATCGCCAAGCCGGGAAACGTCACCGACCACCATGCGGTCAGGAAGTTGCCTCGGTTCAGGCCGATCATCAGGCCCCAGCTGGTGCTGTTGGGATCGCCGAGGCCCAAGAATGCCAGTCCGGCTTCGAACAGGATGGCCGTGCCCATGATGAGCGTGGACGACACGATGAGCGGCGGCAGGGAGTTCGGGAACACCACCCTGGTGATGATGCGCCAGTCCGAGGCGCCGACGGCATGGGCCGCACGGACGAACTCCTGGCTCTTGAGCCGCAGGAACTCTGCACGGGTGATGCGGGCGATGCCGGGCCACGCCACCACGCCGATGGCGAACGCGATGGTCCAGCGCGAGGGCTCGAACAGCGCTACGAGCACCATCGCGAACAGCAGCGCCGGCAGCACCTGGAAGAACTCCGTGAAGCGCATCAGGGCATTGTCCACCCAGCCGCCGTAGTAGCCGGCCAGCGCGCCGATGCTCACCCCGATCATCACCACCATCGCCGCCGCCATGAGCGCCACCGTGAGGCTGGTGATACCGCCGTTCACCACCCCTGCGAGTACGTCGCGCCCCAAGTAGTCGCTGCCGAGGAGGAAGTCGGGGCTCTCGCCGGGCCCCGTCAGCGGCAGGCCCACGATGTCCTTGGGGTCAGTGGTGTAGACCAGCGGGCCGAGCAGGGTCATGACGACGATGCCTGCCAGCAGCACGACGCCGGCGACCGCCGCCTTGTTGCGCACGAACATCCGCACCGTCTCGCGTCCCCCCGTTGCGGTGCCTGCGAGCAGGGCGGGCGCGACCGGCAGGTCTGCGGCAGCCGCCTCGGGGGATCGGCCCAGGTCAGACATCGGAACGCTCCCTCAAACGGATACGCGGGTCGATGACGGTGTAAAGCAGATCGGTCACCAGATTGGCGACAATCACCATGACCGATGACACCAGCAAGACGCCCAGCAGCACGGCGGTATCGCGTCGCAAGATCGAGTCGAATGCCAGACGGCCGAGGCCGGGCCAGTTGAACACCGTCTCTACCAGCAGCGCACCCGACAGCAGCGCTCCGAACTGCAGGCCTATCACTGTCACTACCGGGATCACGGCGTTGCGCAGCGCGTGCTTGTACACGACGCTGCGCTCGCTGAGCCCCTTGGCGCGAGCCGTGCGCACGTAGTCAGACTCGAGCACTTCGAGCATAGAAGCCCGCGACAAGCGGCTGTACTGGGCCAGGTAGATGAGCCCCAGAGTGAGCGCTGGCAGTATCAGATGCTCCGCTACATCGACCGTGTTGGCGAGCCAGCCCGCGCTGGAGCTCACGTCGTTCCAGCCCTGCACGGGCAGCAGCTTCCAGGCTGAGGCGAACAGGATCACCAGCATGATGCCGGTCCAGAACACCGGCATCGAGAAGCCCACCAAGGCCAGCACGGTTGCGCCGTGGCTGATCGGGCTGTCGGGCCGCCGGGCAGTGGCGATGCCCACCATGGTGCCTGCGGCCACGGCGAATGCCAAGGCCGTCCCTACCAGCAGCACTGTGGGCCACAGGCGCTGAGCGATCAGCGACGTGACCGACTGGCTGAAGAAATATGACTCGCCGAGGTCGCCTGTCGCGACCTTGCCGATGTAGGAGGCCAACTGCACCACCACCGAGCGGTCGAGGCCGTAACGCTCGCGGATGTCCTCGAGCAGTTCGGGGTCGCCGGCACCGCTCTCGCCCACGATCACGGTGGCCGGGTCGCCGGGCGCCAGATGGATGAGCAGGAAGTTGAGGCAGATCACCGCCAAGATCAACCCCAGCGCCTGGGCCGACTTGGCGGTGATTTGCCTCAACATCGGGTGCATGTGTGTGTCATCTCGCGGCGGTCAACGCTGAGCCTGCGCCCTCGACGGGTGCTGACGCCTGCCCGCTACTGATCCAGCCAGACCTCATGCATCGGGGACATCAAGCCCCAGATGGTGCTCGTGGGCGGATTCTGCACCGCGGGGGTGTACGCCTGCCAGAACGGCGGCGTGGTCAGGAAGTAGATCGGCACCTCGTCGGCCACGATCTGCTGGAACTGCTCATAGAGCACCGTGCGCGCCTCGGGATCAAGCTCCTGACCGGCGGCTTGCAGCAGGCGGTCTACCGCTGGGTTGGCGTAGCCGGTGTTGTTGGTCCAGATGACGCCCACCCGATTGTCGCTGAGGTAGGTGCGGTGCACGCCGATCACCGGATCGCCCCAGTTCCAGACGTTGTTGATCGTCATCTGGAACTCGCCGGAGGCGACTCGCTGTGCCCAGGTCGGAAAATCGGGCGAGACGCTCAGCTCGGTCTCGATGCCGGCCTCCTCGAGCGCCTGCACGACGTACTCGGCGTAGATGACCTGTGTCGGCGGGATGTAGTCGATGGAGAGCTGCAGCTCTCCAGGGCCGTAGCCGGCCTCGGCGAGAAGCTCCACAGCCCGGTCGATGTTCTTGTCGTACCGGTTCGCGGTCTCGTCGTGGAACGGGCTGGACGTGACGATGCCAGTGCTGGCCGGGAACGTGAGGCCCTGGTCGATGATCGAGGCCAGGAAGTCGCGGTCAATCGCGTAGGCGATGGCCTGGCGCACGCGCTGGTCCGACAGTGCCGGGTCGTTCACGTTGAATTCCAGCCACTGGATCGGGCCGATGGCCTCATGGCCCATCGCGCTGACCTCGACATCGGCGTTGTCTTGCAAGCGCAGCACGTTGGCGGTCGGGCCCAATGTGGCCGACAGATGCGTCGTGCCGTTCTCGAGTCCGAGGACGATGGCCGCTGGGTCGGGGGTGATCTCCATGACGATTTCGTCGAGGCACGGCGTGCCCTCGAGGAAGAAGTCGTCGAAGCGCTCCATCCGGATGACGGTGCCGGCCTCGTACTCGACGAGCCGGAACGGGCCTGAGCCGACGAAATCCTCGGTGTTGCGCGGGTGGGTCGGCATGTCTTGGCCGTCGTTGAAGATGTGTTCGGGAATGATGGGCAGCAGTCCGGGCGACATGGCGATCAGGATCGCCGGGTGCGGCTGGCTCAGGTTGATGACAGCCGTGTGGTCGTCGGGGGTGTCCACGCCGGTGACGGGGGCGAACATGGGCTTGAAGGGATGATGGGCCTGCGCAGTGAGTATCGAGAACTGCACGTCCTCAGAGGTGATCGGCTCGCCGTCGTGGAACACCGCGTCCTGCACCAGATTCAGCGTCACCGTCAGCCCGTCGTCGGAGACGTCCCAGCTCTCGGCCAGATAGGGCATCGGGTTGTACTCGTCGTCAAAGAGCAGCGGCGAGGCGTTCAGCTGCGTGCCGGGCACCGCCGTCGCGAAGCCGGACTGCACGGTTCCGTTGAGGTGACGGGGCACCTGCGTGCTGCCGATGATCAGCGTGCCGCCGACGCCGTCGCCTCCGTTGCAGGGGCCTCCAGCCGACGCCGCGGCGCTGTCTTCGGAATCGCCGCCGTCGCTGCCCGACGTGTCGCCGCCCGCGGCCGAGTCCTCGTCATCGGACCCGGCTGGGGCATCGTCGGCATCTTCACTTCCGTCGTCGGATGCGCCGCCATCGGCCGCTTCGGGCGACGCGGCAGGTTCGCTGTCGTCATCGCCGAACCAGCTGCACGATGCGGCGGTCAGCGTCAGCGCCGCTGCCACTGCGATCCAGATACGTCGGCTGAGCATGCTCTTCCCCCATGATTCTTTGGTACCCGGCGGTCCTGCCGTCGAGGCGACGGGCAATTCTGCATTCCCGCCCGTGGGTTACCGTAACCCAAGCGCAGGCCGCGGGTTAGCCATTCGCACGCGCGCCAGCGCGATCCGCGTTGCCAGCGAGGACGGTGTCGCATGAGCCAGCCCAATTCCGTCGGCCAGATCCGTGATCCCGTCAAGGTCCACTGGTTCTTGCCGACCGGCGGAGACTCGCGAGACGTGCTGCCCGACGAGCCCGGCGCTCACTGGCGGCCGCCGTCGATGGACTACCTGTCGCAGGTAGCGACGGCTTGCGACCAGCTCGGCTATGAGGGAATGCTGACGCCCTGCGGCACAATGTGCGAGGACGCTTGGCTGTCCACGATCGCCCTTGTGCCGGTGACGAAGCGCATCAAGTTTCTCGTGGCATTCCGGCCGGGATTCCTGTCGCCCACGCTGGCGGCGCAGATGGCTTCGACCTATCAGCGGCTGTCGGGCGGTCGGCTGCTCATCAACATCGT
Organism: Acidimicrobiales bacterium; assembly: GCA_965231925.1. GTDB lineage: Bacteria > Actinomycetota > Acidimicrobiia > Acidimicrobiales > Poriferisodalaceae > Poriferisodalis. The sequence continues at coordinate 3,509,663 of OZ246894.1, read as the reverse complement.
GACCGGCGCGGAGCCCCGCGAGCTGAACCGCTTCGGCGACTGGCTCGACAAGGACACTCGCTATGCGCGTACCGGCGAGTTCCTGCGCATCGTGCGGGGGGCGTGGTCGGGCGAGCCCCACGACTTCGAAGGCGAGTTCTACAAGGTGGCTGCTGCCACGACCCGCGAGGTGCCTGATCCGCTCCCCGCGATCTACTTCGGCGGCGCATCGCCGGCCGCCGAGAGCATTGCTGCTGAGCATGTCGACGTGTACCTGGCCTGGGGTGAGCCGCCTGACATGGTGACCGAGCGGCTCGAACGCATGCGGGCACGGGCCGCCGATCACGGCCGCACGCTGCGCTTCGGCATCCGTTTCCACGTCATCACCCGGCCCGAGGCGGCCGCCGCTTGGGCCGTGGCAGACGACATGTTGGCGCACATGAGCCCCGAGGCGATCGCCGCCGCCCAGGCCGACTTCGCGACGACGATGTCGGAGGGTCAGCGCCGCATGGCGCAGCTGCATGCCGAAGGCACCGGGCGCCTCGAGATCCATCCCAATGTGTGGTCCGGCATCGGTCTGGTCCGCGGTGGCGCCGGCACAGCGCTGGTCGGCAGCTACAGCGAAATCGCCGACCGCATCGCGGAGTACCACATGCTGGGATTCGACGAGTTCATCCTGTCCGGTTACCCGCACCTCGAAGAGGCGTACTGGTTCGGCGAGGGCGTGATGCCGATCCTGCGTGAGCGAGGGCTGCTGGAGCCGCTGCAGACGGGCACGAGCGATGCCCTCGTCTCATCGTTCCGCTGAGACGCTGCAGCAGCCGTGAGCAGTGAAGTGTCTCCCACCGCGATGAGCACCCCCGGCGACGGTTCCGTCGGACCGGTGGGCTCTCATGGTCCGGCTGTCGAAGCTGCGGGCGCCGAGCGAAGCTACGAGATGCATCCTGCCCTCACGCCGTCGTTGAGGCTGGGTCTGCTTCGCTGCGACGATCCCGTGCCCGAGCTGAGATCGATCTGCGGCACGTATTCGGACATGTTCGTCGATGTGATCGGCCGCGTCGACCCGAGCGTCCAGATGGACACCTTCAGCCTCCCCGACGGCCAATGGCCGAGTGATCTCGACGCGTACGACGGCTGGATGACCACCGGCACCCGAGCCTCGGTCTACGACGATGAGCCCTGGATCAACCAGTTCGCCGACTTCGTTCGGCAGCTGCACGCCGAGCGTCGCAAGATGTTCGGCGTCTGCTTCGGGCACCAAATGATCGCCCACGCACTCGGCGGCACGGTGCAGCGGGCACCGCACGGATGGACGGTCGGTGCGAATGTCTGGAAACTCCACGAGCACCGCTCCTGGATGGATCCGCCGTCCGACGAGATCCGTCTCATCCACAGCCACCAAGACCAGGTGCTGTCGTTGCCTCCGGGCGGCGTCGTCCTGGCCGGAGCCGATCGCTGTCCGATCGCCATGCTGGCGGTGGGGGAGCACCTCGTCGGCTTGCAGGGCCACCCAGAATTTCAGCCCTCCTTCGTCGGCCCGCTGTACGAGAGCCGCACAGCGCTTCTCGGCGAAGAAGCTGTTGCGCAAGCCAAGGCCAGCCTGGCGGTGCCCTGCAACCAAGAGCTCGCGGCCACGTGGATGCTCCGCTTCTTCGCCGGCCCGGCGCACAGCAGCCGCAGCCAGGCCAGCGCCGCTTGCAAATAGCGCGATGGCGGACCTTCCGCGCCCGAGATCGCGGCCCGCAGAACCCGGGTGCCGCGCTGCGCCTCCCGGCAGACGGCGGCATCGGTTGCGTGGGCTACGCAGGGGCGGGTTCGGCGGCCAGAGCGGCGAGACCGTCGGCGAGCAGCGTTTCGACGCGCACGAGGCGGCTGTCTATTCGGTGCACCTCGGAGCGCAACGCACTGATCTCGGAGCGCAACGCACTGATCTCGGAGCGCAACTCACCGATCTCGGCTCGCATCTCGGAGCGCAACTCACCGATCTCGGCTCGCATCTCGGAGCGCAACTCACCGATCTCGGCTCGCATCTCGGAGCGCAACTCACCGATCTCGGCTCGCATCTCGGAGCGCAACTCACCGATCTCGGCTCGCATCTCGGAGCGCAACTCACCGATGTCGGCGCGCAGGTCGCGCATCTCGGCGCGCAGCCCCTGCAAGAAGTAGCCGAGCAGCCCCAAGAACCCGACACCCAAGATGCTGATGATGGCGGCGATCACAGTGGCGTTCACAATAACCCCATTCGGTGCTGTGGCGAATGCTGGGCCAATAATAAGCTCACCCTTTCACAGCATCCAAATCTATTTCGATGATTGTCGTGCACAGAGTCCGCGCGAATTCCCGCGCTTGCACGCCGCGCCACTCGCCGTTCGTTCGTGTTCGCTGCGCGCAACGGCCGCTCTGGCCAGGGCTTTGCTGCCCGGCTAGGTCGCGGGCATCCAGACAGGCCGGTTCTGTTCGTAGCCGTCGATCTCGCTGGCGCTGCGCATCGTGATGCCGATGTCGTCGAGGCCCTCCAGGAAACGTTCCTGCGTTGCGTCGTCCATCGGGAACGGCTCTTCGATGCCCGCCGCGGGTGCGCTGAGCAGGCGCTGTTCCACATCGACGGTCACCACCAGGTCTGGGTCGGCGTCCACGGCCGCTCGCAAACGAGCCGCTGCCTCTTCGGACACCTGCACCGGCACCAAACCGTTCTTGGTGGAGTTGTTGCGGAAGATGTCCCCGAATCGCGGCGAGACCACGGCCACGAAGCCGTAGTCCATGAGCGCCCAGACGGCGTGCTCACGTGAGGACCCGGTTCCGAAGTTGGATCCCGCCACGAGCACCGTGGCGCCGGCGAAACGCTCGTCGTTCAGCACGAAGTCGCGCTCGTCGCGCCACTCGCTGAACAGCCCTTTGCCGAAGCCAGTGCGCTCGACGCGCTTGAGCCAGTCGCTGGGGATGATCTGGTCGGTGTCCACGTCGGAGCGGTCGAGGGGCACTGCACGCCCCTCGTGCACACGTACTGGCTCCATCGGCTGTTTCCCTTCTCTCGCTCAGCCGAGGTCGTCGGGCGTGACGAAGCGCCCGGCGATGGCTGTCGCTGCTGCCACCTCTGGCGAGCAGAGGTGCGTCCGCCCGCCCCGACCCTGACGACCTTCGAAATTGCGGTTGGATGTTGACGCTGAGCGCTCCCCGGGGGAGAGCTTGTCGGGGTTCATGGCCAGGCACATGGAGCAGCCAGGCTCGCGCCAGTCGAAGCCGGCTTCGGTGAAGACGGCGTCCAGTCCTTCTGCCTCGGCCTGCACCTTGACAGCGAACGACCCAGGCACGACCAGCGTGCGCACCCCGTCCGCAACTTTGCGTCCGCGGGCCACGGCCGCCGCCGCACGCAAGTCTTCGATACGCGAGTTGGTGCAGCTGCCGATGAACACCGTGTCGACGGCGACGTCGGCGAGCCGTGTGCCCGCGGCCAGGCCCATGTAGTCGAGCGCTCGTTGGGCTGTCGTTGCCTCGACTGGGTCGTCGAAGTCGCTCGGCGCGGGCACCGCGCCGTCGATCGGGATGACGTGGGCCGGGTTGGTACCCCAAGTCACATGCGGGCGCAGCGATGCGGCGTCGATGGTGACCGAACGATCGAAGGTCGCACCGTCATCGGTCACCAGTGATCGCCAATCGGCCACCGCGGCGTCCCACTCGGTGCCCGACGGCACGTGACGCCGGCCCGACAGGTACTCGAAGGTGATCTCGTCGGGCGCCACCATGCCGGTCTTGGCGCCCGCCTCGATGGACATGTTGCAGACGGTCATGCGTCCTTCCATCGACAGAGCCCGTATCGCGGACCCCCGGTATTCGATGATGTGGCCGATGCCCCCGCCGGTGCCGATCCGGCCGATAATCGCGAGCACGATGTCCTTCGCAGTAACGCCCGCCGGCGCATCGCCGTCCACGCGGACCTCCATCGTCGAAGGTCGGGTCTGCGGCAGCGTCTGGCTGGCCAGCACATGCTCCACCTCGGAGGTGCCTATGCCGAATGCCAGCGCGCCGAACGCGCCGTGCGTGGAGGTGTGACTGTCGCCGCACACCACCGTCATGCCTGGCAGGGTGAGACCCTGCTCGGGGCCGATCACGTGCACGATGCCCTGGCCGGGATCGCCCATCGGGTACAGCGTGATGCCGAACTCTTCGCAGTTGGCCCGCAGCACCTGCACCTGCTTGGCCGAGATCGGGTCGGAGATGGGCAAATGCAGATCGGCGGTGGGGACGTTGTGATCCTCGGTCGCCACGGTCAGGTCGGGACGCCGCACGGTGCGCCCGGACATGCGCAGGCCGTCGAAGGCCTGCGGCGAGGTGACCTCGTGGACGAGGTGCAAGTCGATATAGAGGAGGTCGGGCTGGCCGCCGCCGGTGCGAACGATGTGGTTGTCCCAGACTTTTTCGCTGAGAGTTCGCGGCCCCGCCGCTGCGTCGTTGCTCGGCCTGTCGGCCGATGTCTTGTTGTCTGTCACGGCCTTCACTATGGACCTTGTGTGCCCGTCATTCCAACGTGACTGCAGATACGGCAGCGGGCAGCCCGCGGCCTATCACGCCTCGATGGCGACGATTTCGATGCTCAACTCGTTGCCGTTCGCCTCGTAGGTGACCGTCTGACCTGCCCGGCCGCCTTCGAGGGCGCGGCCCATAGGCGAACCTGGCGACACGATTTCGATACCGGAGCGCCGTTCCTCGATCGAGCCGAACAGGTACTGCTCGACTTCGTCATCGCCCTCGAATCGAATGGACACCATGACGCCCGGCGACACGGTGCTGTCGTCGAACTCCTCGACGATCTCGCAATTCTCCAGGATCGACTTCAGCCGCATGATGCGGCCCTCCATCTTTCCCTGCTCTTCCTTGGCGGCGTGGTAGTCGCCGTTCTCTGAGAGGTCTCCAAGCAGCCGCGCTGTCTCGATCTGGGCCGCGATGTCGATGCGCCCTCGACCGGTCAAATCGGTGAGCTCGGCCTGGAGTCGATCACGGGTTTCCGCTGAGATGTGTTGGATCTCGGGCACCCCGCGAGGTTACCGAGGGCTTCTGTTGGCACACTCACTTCCGCAATCGCGTCTCACTGATCTGAACACTGGTCAGCGCAGTGGCGTCGAGCGCATCCCTGCCAGCACGATCCGAGACGACAAGCCGAAGAGGGGACACCACAGTGACTCATCGCATCGCAGTCATCGGCGGAGACGGAATCGGACCCGAGGTCACCTCGGTCGCACTCGATGTGATTGCTGCCGCCGGCGCCGGCATCTCGACGACCGAATTCGAGCTGGGCGGTCACCGCTACCTGCGCGATGGCACGGTGCTCAACGACGAGACCCTGGAAGAGCTGCGCACCTTCGACGCCATCCTGCTCGGCGCCGTCGGCACGCCCGAAGTCCCGCCGGGCGTCATCGAGCGCGGGCTGCTGCTCAAGGCCCGCTTCGAACTCGACCTGTATGTGAATCTTCGCCCCTTCACCCTTCCTGACGGCCACAGCTTCACCGTCATCCGCGAGAACACCGAAGGCACCTATGCAGGCGAAGGCGGCTTCATGCGCAGAGGCACGCCGCACGAGATTGCGACCCAAGGCTCGGTCAACACACGAATGGGCGCCGAGCGCGCCATCCGGTACGGATTCGAACTGGCCCGAGAGCGAGAGCGCCGTCACCTGACGCTGGTCCATAAGACCAATGTGTTGACGTTCTCGGGCGACCTGTGGGAGCGCACGTTCAACGAGGTCGCCGCCGAGTACCCCGACGTGGAGACCGCCTACAGCCACGTCGACGCAGCATGCATTCACTTCGTGGAGGATCCGCACCGCTACGAGGTGATCGTCACTGACAACCTGTTCGGAGACATCCTCACCGATCTCGGCGGCGCTGTAGCCGGCGGCATCGGGCTCGCCGCCTCAGCAAACCTCAACCCGGACCGCACCGGTCCGTCGCTGTTCGAGCCCGTCCACGGTTCCGCGCCCGACATCGCCGGCAAGGGTCTCGCCAACCCGACCGCTGCGGTCCTTTCCGCAGTGCTCATGCTGGAGTTCTTGGGCGAGGCCGAGTGCGCTGAGCGAGTCCGGCAGGCGTGCGACGCTGTGATCGCCGACGAAGCCGTGCCCGATGTGGGCACCGACGAGATCGCCAAGGCGATCCTCGACGGCGTTTCAAAGGGGTGATCTCGTCATGAGTTCGACTGACAGCGGGGCTGCAAGTCCCGAACTTGGCTCAGCCCCGCCGCTCGTGCGCGAGGGCTCACGCGATCCTTCTTGGCCCAGCCATGTGGAGATCTTCGACACGACGCTGCGCGACGGTGTCCAGTTCGAGGGCATCTCGGTGTCTCCGGACGACAAGCTGAAGGTGGCCCGCCAGCTCGACGCATTAGGCATCCACTGGATCGAGGGGGGTTGGCCGGGTTCCAACCCCAAGGACGAGGCATTCTTCGCCCGGGCGACCACCGAACTCGAGCTGGCGCATGCGACCCTGGTTGCATTCGGCTCGACGCGCCGGCCGCGTGGACGTGTCGACGATGACCAGACGCTGGCTTCGCTCGTGGCCGCTGGCACATCAACGGTGTGCATCGTCGGCAAGTCGTGGGACTACCACGTCACCGAAGCGCTCCGGCAGCCGCTCAGCGAGGGCATCGCGATGGTTGGCGATTCGGTTGAGTTCCTCAAGGGGGAGGGGCTGCGGGTCTTCTTCGACGCGGAGCATTTCTTCGACGGCTACAAGCGCAACGCCGAATTCGCGCTGTCGGTGCTCGAGGCGGCGGCGGTCAAGGGCGCCGACTGCCTGGTGCTGTGCGACACCAACGGGGGCTCGCTGCCCCACGAGGTCGAGACCATCGTGCGCGACGTGGTGGCGCACTTCGACGGCGTCCAGATCGGCATGCACACCCAGAACGACACCGGCTGCGCCGTGGCGAACGCGGTGGCGGGTGTGGTCGCCGGCGCCACGCACGTGCAGGGAACCGTGAACGGCTACGGCGAGCGCACCGGCAATTGCGACAACACCGTGCTCGTGCCGAATCTCACGCTCAAGATGGGCATCGAGACAGTGCCGCGCGAGTGCCTGACCCGCTTTACCTCGGTTGCGCATCACGTGGCCGAACTGGTGAACATGCCGCCCCAGAACCAGCAGCCCTACGTCGGGGCATCGGCATTCGCCCACAAGGCGGGTCTGCACACGAGCGCCATTGCTCGCCGTCCCGACAGCTACGAGCACATCGACCCCGAAGCTGTCGGCAACAGCACGAGGTTCCTGCTCGGGGACCTGTCGGGCAGGGCGTCGGTGGAACTGAAAGCTGCTGAGCTCGGCATCGAGATCGGCAAGGCTGCCATGTCCGATGTCGTCGATGAGCTCAAGCGCCTCGAGCACGCCGGCTATCACTTCGAGGTCGCCGACGCCTCGCTGGAAATGCTGCTGCGTCGTGCTGCGGGCCAGACGTTCGACTTCTTCAAGGTCGAGTCGTTCAAGGTGCTCGTCGAGCGAGGCCGCGAGGCCGATTTCGACACCGAGGCAACGCTGCGCATCGTCGTGGGCGGCGAGCGTCGGGTCACCGTCGGCGAGGGCGACGGCCCGGTCAACGCGCTCGACAACGCCTTCCGCCAGGCGGTGCGCAACGACTACCCCGATCTCGACTCGGTACGCCTGACCGACTACAAGGTGCGGGTCCTCGATGCCGATCGAGGCACCGAAGCGGTCACGCGAGTGCTCATCGATTCGACCGACGGTGAGACGACGTGGACCACTATCGGCGTCTCGGAGAACATCATCGAAGCTTCGTGGCTGGCGCTGCGCGACTCTGTCATCTACGCGCTCATGCGCCACCGTCTCGATGGGGGCGCGAGCGGCTAGCCGACCGGACGGCGAGGGCTGACCACGGTCGCTGTCGCCGGCACTTCCTAGACTGCGCGCCAATGGCTGCGCCACGCCACGTCCGGGTCGAACCGCTCTCGGTGGTCCGTTCGTACTCCTCGCCGGAAGTCACGCCTCGACGCTGGCGCGCCGCCCGTCCGGGAGACTTGGCTGCAGGCCAACCCACAGGGGCGCTGCGCGGGCACCAAGGGCCCGACCAGGGCTACGCATACGGTCTGGCCCACCTATTCGACGACCGGGTGTATCTCACCGAACGCGAGGATCGAGACGATGTCGACGCCGGCTGCGTGGCGGTAGCGCTCAAGCGCGCCTCGATCTTCGGACGAGCGCCGGTGGTGTGGGATCTCGAGGCGGGATACCTCGCGTTCGGATTCCTCGACCAGCGCCCCCCTGCGGAGTTGGTCGCGCGCCGCGAGCCCCTCTTCGAGGGTGCAGCAGAGGCGCACCACTACCAGCACGTGCGCGAGTTGGTCGCCTGCGTCCCGACCGAAGTGCTCTCCCTGACGCACCCTGAGATCAGGCGGCGGTATGAATCCGGTCCCCTGACGTTGACGCGAGACCCCCATGGGTAAGCAAGTGCCCAGGGCGAGAATCCGAAGAATCTGCACCGCAGGCCACCACGACATCGACTGAGAAGCCCATGGCCCAGATCACGAACGCCCCGACAACCGCTCCGCCTCCGGGCGCGACCACCTCGGCACATACCGACCGCGAGCTCTTGCGCTTGCATCGGCGGGCCTGCACCGATTTTGCCGCGCGGATGAGGTTGCCGGCTTGGGAGCACATGTTGATGCCATTGGCCCCTCCGCTGGGCGACTACACCGTGGCCGACCTGCTGGGAAGGGCAGCCGACGGGAATCTTGCTGCCGCTGCGGAGATGAGCGGCCAGCCTCCGCCGCCGCCGGTGCGGATTCCGACGCCTGCGGCTGGCACGGGGCTGGGCCTTGGCACCAGCGCAGAAGACCGCCCTGATCCGACACAGCCGGTCATCGAGAGCGTCCGCACAGTGCTCGCCCTTGCCGCTGGCCTCGATGCAGGGGCGGGATTCAGTCCCAGGTTGCGCGACCTGCTGTGGACGCGCGTCGCCGAGCTGACGATCTTGGGATACGACCTGCAGCAGGCCATCAGCGCCGGCACGGGTCTCGACGAGCTCCTGGTCGACCGGATTCTTGCCGCAGCCCCTGCCGTCAGGGTCTGGCCCGGGCTCGACGCGCTCGCTGTCGATCTGTCGACGCCGCCCTTGCAGCGACTGCTCGCAACGGCGGGCAGGCCAGTGGGCCGCTGGGTCGACTCTTCGGATCCGAACTGCAGTACCGGCCAGTGCTGAGCGACGTCACGAGCGACGAACACTCTCAGCCACGACACCCGCAGCTTCGGATTCCGCCGTGCCCTCGGTGAGCACACCGCTGTCTGAAGTGCCTGAGTCTGGAGTGCCTGAGTCTGGAGCGCCCGGGCCCGCTCGCCCCCGATTGCGTTTCGCACCCGCGCCCACCGGGCTGCCGCATCTGGGCACGGCTCGCACCGCGCTGTTCAACTGGCTCTATGCCCGCCACTGCGACGGCGAGATGATTCTGCGCATCGAGGACACGAATGCGGAGCTCGCCACCACCGCCCACATCAACCAGATCCTGGAAATGCTCGAATGGTTGGGCCTGGATTTTGACGGCGAGCCCGTCCTCCAAAGCCAGCGCGGCGCGCTCTATGCAGCAGCCGTCCAGCGCTGGCTCGACAACGGCCAGGCGTATCTCGACGACGGCGCGGTCCGGTTCGCCGTCCCCGATGACGGGGTCACTGCCTTCGACGACATCGTGCGTGGCCGCGTCGAATTCCCGAACGCCTCCATTGAGGACTTCGTCGTGCGCCGCAGTGATGGCAGCGCGACGTTCTTCGTCGCCAACGCCGTCGACGACCTCGACTTGGGTATCACTCATGTCGTGCGAGGCGAGGACCTGCTGAACACGACGCCCAGAGTGCTGTTGCTGCGCGCCGCGCTGGGCGCGACCGATACGCCGGCCTTCGCCCACCTGCCGCTCATCGTCAACAAGCAGCGAAAGAAGCTCTCCAAGCGACGCGACGATGTGTCGCTCACCAGTTACCGCGATCAGGGCGTGCTTCCGGCCGCGATGGTGAACTACCTCGCTTTGCTGGGCTGGGGACCGCCCGACGGCACGGAGGTACGACCGCTGGCCGAGATCGTGGCGCTGTTCGATCTTGCCGACGTGAACGCGGCACCGGCCATGTTCGATATGGACAAGCTCACCGCGATCAACGGCGACTACCTGCGTGCGCTCGACGACGCCGACTTCGCGGCTGCGATCCAGCCGTGGGTGCGTGCGGAGGTGTGGGGAACCGACCTCGACGCAGTGGCGTTGCGCGCCGTCGCTCCGCTCATCCGCGAGCGCACCCGGCTGCTCGCCGACGCTCCTGATCGCATTGCCTTTCTCTTCGCCGAGCCCGCGATCGACTCCGACGACTGGGTCCGTGCGATGGCTGAACCAGCGCACGACATCCTTGAGCGCGCGCGCGCCGTGTTCTCCGAGGCGGTCTGGAGTTCCGAGTCACTCCATGGCGAAATGCGCGCGATCGCCGAGGGCTTCGGCCTGAAGCTGGGCAAGGCGCAAGCACCGGTCCGCGTCGCGATCACTGGCCGCGCGGTGGGTCCTCCGTTGTTCGAATCGCTCGTGCTGCTCGGCCGGGAAGTCACGCTCGCGCGCCTCGACACTGCGTTGGAAATGCTGAGGCACTCTGCGGGTTTGGCCGAATTCCCAAGGTTGCCCGAAGAGCCGCAGCGCTAGCCTGTTCCCGCCCTCGGGGATGGTGTAATTGGCAACACAACTGGTTCTGGTCCAGTCATTGGGGGTTCGAGTCCTCCTCCCCGAACCAGGCGGTCGACGGCACCTCCCCACGCGACGAGTGCTCGTCATCGTGAGAGAACATCGGCGTCGTCGGCACCATCTGCACCAATCGCCGACCTGTGATCTAACATCACCCGCCGGCCCGGCCTGCAGGGGGCTCCGCTTGGATCCTCTCGCCGCCGAGCCGACCTGATAACTTGCCTGCGGCCGGTCTGTGGATCGGCGAGGACCGGAGGGGGTTCAGCGCGTGGCGTTGCTCGAAGTCTCAGACATCTCCGTGCAGTTCGGCGGCATCCGTGCGCTTGACGATCTGTCCTTCTCTCTGGACGAGGGACAGATCCTCGGACTCATCGGACCGAACGGCGCCGGCAAGACCACGCTGTTCAACGTGGTCAGCCGGATCTACGACCCGACCACCGGTTCGGTGACCTTCGACGGCCACGATCTGCTTGCCATGCCGCCGCACCAGATCAGCCGCGTCGGCGTCTACCGCACCTTCCAGAACTTGGCGCTCTGGCGCGGCATGACCGTGATCGAGAACGTCATGGTGGGTGACCACACCAACACCAAGGCGAACTTCTTCACGGGCGCGTTCCGTATCGGCACCCGCAACGAGGAGAAGGATCTTCGTCGCCGTGCGTGGGAGGCGCTCGAGGAACTCGACCTCGAGGAACACGCCTACCACCCCGCCGCCGGGCTGCCCTTCGGCACGCTGAAGCGAATCGAGTTGGCCCGGGCGCTGATCGCCAACCCGCGTCTCATCATGCTCGACGAGCCAGCGTCAGGCCTGACGCATCAGGAAGTCGACTCGCTCGCTCAAGACATCAAGGATTTGCGCGATCGTCACAACCTTTCGATACTTTTGGTTGAGCACCACATGCGCATGGTGCTCAACATCAGCGAGCACCTCGTTGTGCTCAACTTTGGCCGCAAGATTGCTGACGGCCATCCAGACCTCGTGCGGAATGATCCAGAGGTCATCGAGGCGTATCTGGGGAGTTCGTCATGACGAGTTCGATGCTGAAGGTTGAGGACCTCCACGCCCGTTACGGCGCGGTCGAGGTCCTGCGCGGCCTCGACTTCGAGGTACCCGAAGGCAACGTGGTCGTTGTGCTCGGCGCCAACGGCGCCGGCAAGACCACGACGCTGCGGGCGCTGTGCAACATGTGCGCTACCACGGGCTCAATCCTGTTTGAGGGCGACGACATCAGCCAAGCTAAGACGGCCGACATCGTGCGGCGCGGAGTCGCGCATGTACCGCAAGGCCGGGGCACTTTCCCTGAGCTGTCGGTCATGGACAATCTCAAGATCGGCGCCTACATCCGTCGGGACAAGGAGATCGACGCCGACGTCGACCGCTGGTTCGAGATCTTCCCCCGGCTCGAGGAACGACGCGATCAACTAGCCGGCTCACTCTCGGGTGGTGAGCAGCAGATGCTCGCCGTCGCCCGTGCGCTGATGTGCCGGCCGCGGCTGCTGCTGCTCGACGAGCCCTCGCTGGGCTTGGCGCCGCTCATCATTGAAGATCTGTTCGAGCGATTCGCCCAGCTGAACAAGGAGACGGGTCTGACGATGCTCCTCGTCGAGCAAAACGCCAACCTGGCGCTGGACATGGCCGACTATGCCTACGTCATCGAGAGCGGCGAGATCGCCCTGCATGGCCCGGCGGACAAACTCAAGAACGATCCTGCTGTGCAGGAAGCGTACTTGGGCGCCTAGAACGAAGGGACTGGAAGACCATGGAATGGCAATGGGACGTTCTGCCGCAGTTCGCCTTCAATGGCCTGCGTGAGGGCGCGGTCTTCGCGGCGGTCGCACTGGCATTGGTGCTGATCTTCAAGGCGACGACCCTCATCAACTTCGCTACGGGCGAACTCGCGATGCTGGGTGCCTTCTTGATGTACGTGCTTAACGTCGAGCGTGGAGTATGGCTATGGCTATCCATTGTGATCGCCATGCTCGTTAGCGCCGGAATCGGGGCTGCAGTAGAGCGCACTTTGGTCAGGCCGTTCGATCCAGACGATCATCTTCCGGTGGTGCTGATCACACTCGGCCTCTTCTTGATTGTGAATGCGATTGCTGGTGACATCTGGGACTATCAACTTCGCCCAGTGAATGAACCCTTCGGCACCTTTCCGGGTTGGCTGCCGAAGAGCCAAGAGCTGAAGGAGGTCGCCGACGGCGGCATCCCGTGCGTCAAGGTTTCTGCAGGCAACTTTGTCGAGACGACTGCGGGGACCGCGGATGCGACGACATGCGAGTTCGGAGGCCGCACCTACTGGACGCTCCTCAACGCCAACGTCGACTACCGCACGATTGGCACTTGGCTGACGCTGGCGTTGGCGCTCGCGGCACTTTTCCTGATTCTGGGCAAGACCAAGGCAGGCTTGGCATTCCGTGCGGTTTCCTCGAGCGCGGAATCGGCGCGGCTCGTCGGCGTCAATACCGGCCGAACGCTCGGCTTCGGGTGGGCATTGGCATCGGTGTTCGGAACTCTCGGTGCTGCGCTTGTGGCACCATCGCTCAATGGCGTCAATCCCAACATGATGCAGTTCATCCTGATCTATGCACTGGCAGGAGCTGCGCTCGGTGGCCTCGACAGTCTCGGCGGTGCCATTATCGGCGGGATAGTCGTCGGTCTCATCAAAAGCGTCTTGGTGAGTTGGTTCTTTGTCCAAGTCATGGGATGGGCATTCTTCTCCATATTGCAACTCGCGACGGCGTTCCTGCTGATCTTGGGCGTGCTGCTCTTCCGGCCTTCCGGCCTCTTTGGCACTCGTCGCATCGAACGCGTCTAAAAGAACGTATCGAAGGGAGTCGTTGATCCATGAGTTCGCCACTACTCGTCGTTTCCAAGGGTGACAAACAGCATCGCCAATGGACCACGCTGTGCTGGGGCTATGCCGTTGCCTTGGCAATCCTTGTGCCGCTAGTGCTGCAGCCGTTCGAGATCGGACGCATGAATCGGGCGATCGTCATGATGGTTGCCATCCTCGCGGTGAATCTGGTGGTGGGCTTCAATGGCATGCTTGCGCTGGGACATTCCGCGTTCATGGGTATCGGCGCGTTCGTGACAGCTTCGATGGTCCAGGACGAGTCGTGGGACTTCTGGATGGTCATCCCGCTTGTGCTGTTTCTGGGCTTTGCCGTCGGGGTAATCGTCGGGTTGCCCGCACTGCGCGTCAAAGGGCTATATCTGGCCTTGGTAACGATCGCGCAGGCTGCAGTTTTTCCGACATTGGTCAACATTGACGAACTCGGCATCGCGGAGCGGACAGGCGGGCCTAATGGAAAGAAGGTCGAGGAAGAGGTTGACCGCCAAGTTGAAGGAATCTCGAGCTATTTCGAATTCTTGCCAGGCGTCGACGGCGCTCGCGGCGCTAATGCCTACCGCTACTGGATCATCTTACTGATTACAGCGATAATCTTTGCGCTCGTGCGAAATATCATGCGCAGCCGTGCCGGTCGCGCGGTGTTGGCAATCCGAGACAATGAGGCCGGTGCTGCCGTCTATGGTGTCAATCTGCCCATGTACAAGACGGTCAACTTCGCATTGAGTGCGTCGCTGGGTTCGCTCGCGGGACTCCTCTGGTGCTTGGACAAGGGCTTCGTCGCCGGGCAAGACTTCACTTTCCTACTCGCCATTGACCTCATCATCGGTTTGGTGATTGGAGGCGTCGGTACATTGCAGGGCTCGATCTTTGGCGGTCTCTTTGTGGTCTGGGTGCGAGACCTCACCAAGAGAATCTCCATCCCGATGGGTTTCTACACGCTTGACGGCGATGGACCGTTGTCGGCTGCCATTTTCGGCTTGATATTGATCTTGTTCACGTTCTTTGCACCTGGCGGCATTGCCTCCATGATCACCGCGGTACAGAAAAAGATTATTCAGGTCGTGCCGCTGACGCCTGCGGGCGATCCCATCACTCCGCTGGAAAATCTCGACCCTGGTCCGTCCTCGACCCGCTCGTCATGGGCACTCAGACTCGCGGTCATCGGCCCAGCCCTGATGGTGATCGGCTGGGTACTGATGAACGTCGACAATCTCATTGTCGGGACGTTGGCGTTTATGCTGCGATTCGGAATCGTGGTGTTGGCGCCGATCGTCGTATTCGTTTCGATGAACGAATTGCGCGCAGCAAAGGCCGGCTTGCGGGGCGAGAACACTGCCGCGGTGTCCTCGCAGGCCAAGGTGGCAGGCGTGATCGGCGTTTTGAGTTTTGCGTATATCAAGACGTTTGCGCTCAATCTGGCCCTCCGGGCGCACCATGTTGGACATCTTGCACGCAAGGCAGTCGTGGAGGTTGGCGGAAGGGAGCGGCCTGCAATCCCCCTAGTGAGCGAGGCGGCGAAGTTCAACGACTTTGAGGGCACTTCTGGCGAGTTTTGCGCTTCTGGAGCTGGGGGAGAGTTCAACGAGTGGTCGGTCGACGAACTGTGTGGCATCGCATCGGACGCCCTCGAAGCCAGCGAGACGCCGGTCGGATGGTGGCTGATCGCTTGGCCCACGCAGAGTTCGCTGGCATTGGTGCTGAGCCTCGTCTCGATCGCAGCGACGCTGTTGGTGGGTCTGCGGTACTTCGTGTTTTCGAACGAGGATCCCGCGCGTCCCAAGGCGACAGCCACGGATAGTCAGGACGTCACCGCCTGACCTGAGACTCGGCCTTCTGCGACGCGAGTCACGTCGGCCGCGAGGCTGAGCTGAGGACATGACATGGACGCAGTGCTGCTGTTGCAGCGCACCTTTGACGCCCTGACGAATAGTGCGATCTATGTGTCCTTGGCGCTCGCACTCGTCATCATTTATCGTTCGACTGGACTGCTCAATTTCGCGCAGGGCGAGATGGCGACGTTTTCGGCCTATGTTGCCTTTGTCCTTCTCGCAGGAGCTGCACCTGGATTGACGGGCGGCTCGATTGCTGCGGCCGTTGGGGCACCGTATCCGACGGCGGTGGCCATTGGAGCAGCCATCGTGCTGGGAGCCGTCACAGGCGGCGTAACGGAAAGACTGGTGATTCGTCCGCTGCGGGATGCGCCCGAATTGGCGATGGTGAGCGTAACGATCGGATTGTTCTTAGGAGTCGATTCGCTCGTCGAGCGGTGGTGGGGAACTGCGCCTCGGCAGTTCCCTTCGTTGTTTCCGGACGCGCCTGCGGACTTTCTCGATGTCGCGGGCGCGCGCCTCCGGCATACAGCGATCGGGGCATGGATTTCATTGCTCCTGATGTTGGCCGCGCTGGCCTGGCTTCTGCAGCGAACGCGAGGCGGTCTTGCGTTTCGAGCAGTCTCGTTCAACCGGGAGTCGGCCGAACTCAACGGCATTCGCAGCGACCGGACGCTCATGTTGGGTTGGGCGCTCGCGTCAGCGCTCGGAGCTGTCGCCGCGGCGCTGAGCGCCAGTTCGGTTCTGCTCGAGCCGAAGATGATGCTGCGCGTGCTCGTGTATGCGTTTGCTGCTGCGACACTGGGCGGCCTCGACTCGCCGAAGGGTGCAGTGCTGGGTGGCATCGTCATCGGCTTAAGCCAGACTCTCATCCCGGCGTACGTTCCATTCATAGGCTTCGAGCTCAGCGTCCTGCCGGCTCTCCTCGCCATGGTGATCGTTCTGGTGGTCAAGCCTGCTGGCCTATTCGGCACGCAGCGGATGGAGCGCGTGTGAGCGGCGCCGACTGGCCGACTCCGATGCCGGATCCTCGCGACGTCGACGCTTCGGACGACGGCAGCGTCTTCGCGGCTCATCCTCCGGCGCAGGTGCCCAACAGCGATGGGCGTCACGCGAGTGCAGCTGGCAGGCCGGTTCGGGATGTTCCTCAACGCACTCGGCGTTGCACCAGACCACTCAACTGGGTAGGCGCTGGCCTGCTTGCTGTGTGGTTGGTTGCGATGCCGCTGACGAGCACGTCGACGCAGCTGCTGCGCAACACCCAGGCGGTGGTTACGGTGCTCGCCGTGCTGGGCGTGAATCTTGCGACCGGTTACGGCGGGATGATCAGCCTTGGGCACGGCGTCTTTGTGGCAGTAGGATCGTTCGGCACGGCGTATGCGGTGGCCGACTTGGGGCTGCCGTGGGCTGTGGCGATTCCGGTAGGCGCAGTGCTCGCAGGGACACTCGGTGCCGTGGTGGGGCTTCCGGCGCTGCGCATCAAAGGCATTTACCTTGCGTTGGTGACGCTCGGCCTTGGCATCGTGTTCCAGCCCTTGTCCAAGCGATTGCCAGCCTTCACCGGCGGCGTCAGCGGTCGTACGGTAGACGCTGAGATGACTGCGCCGACGTGGCTCGGCACGAGCCGCTGGTCCGACGGGCTGTATCGGTACCTCATCTGCGTTGCCGTCGTGGCGATGGCACTGTGGGTGGTGCACCAACTGGTCGACAGCCGACCGGGCCGGGCGATGCGCGCGGTGCGTGACGACGATACCGCAGCAGCGGTACACGGCGTGAACTTGACCACCACCCGGCTCGCGACATTCGCTGTCAGCGCTGCGCTGGCCGGACTCGCCGGGTCGCTCCATGTCGTACTCGTGCCGTTCGCTTCGCAGGAGTCGTTCCCACCGCAGGAGTCGCTGGTGCTGTATGCGACGGCTGTTCTCGGTGGGCTCGGCAGCATCTGGGGATCTGTGCTGGGAGTCGCGCTACGCGAGGTCGCCGCGATTGCGGGGTCGGGCCTCGCGAGGCTCGACGGCCTCGGCGCGGTCAGCGCGCTGTTCGACCTGTTTGACGACGAACGGCTCCTGTTCGGCGTCGCGTTGATCGCTCTCACCTTCGTGTTCCCGAGGGGACTGGCCTCGGCGACGGTGCGGCACACCCGGCGGCGACACGCTTGAGCACGGAATCGTTTCGAATCGTCTCGCGATTGACACACCCGGCGCAGGCACAGCCCTTCGATTCACAGTAGATTTCTGATCGCCGCCGCCTCTCTGTAACGAACTTTGGGTTGCGGTGCTTCTACTCATCCACTGGGGAGGAATGAAATGACCAGACGGCGAATCTGGCGTCTGTTGGCGCTGCTATTTGCATTTTCGCTCATCGCTGCCGCGTGCGGCGGGGACGACGACGCCGACGGGAGCGACGAGGATGTCACAACCGACGCGACGGCTGCGCCTACTGCAGGCGAAATGGACGAAATGGACGAAGAGGAAGTCGGCGGTGCCGCCGAGGACGACCTCGAGGCTGCCGTTGCCGGTGAAGATATCGAAGAAGACGAGTCCGACGGAGAAATGATGGTCGAGGTGGGCGACTGCGATGTCACCATCCCCGCTTTCGACCCCGCATCAGTCGACCAAACCTCGATCGAGACACTGCTCCAGTCGGCGGCAGATCGTCGAGCGGAAATCGTTCAGGCGCTTGCTGATGCCCATGTGGACAACGGCGGTAACTGTGGCGTTGGCGCCGACAATATTCTGCGTGGTCCGGCAGGCTTCACTATCGACATGAACGAGTGTCCGGCAGACTGGTCGAACACCACCGGCATCACCGGCAGCGAAGTCCGCATCGGCCATACCACAGCCCAGTCGGGCACGCTCGCAGCCTACGGAGCGATTGCTTACGGATGGGAGAACTACTTGGATTGGGTGAACGAGAACGACCCGATTCAAGTCAACGACTCAGCCCGCGACCTGACACTGCTTGTTCGAGACGACGCCTACGTCGCCGCGTCGACGATTGAGTTCGTCGACGAGTTGATCCAGGACGGCAACGTGTTTGCGATCCTGACGCTGGGCTCACCGAACACCTTGGCGGTGTACGGCACGATCAACGATGAGTGCATCCCGCAACCGTTCGTGATGACCGGCCACCCGGCTTGGGGCGATCCGGACAACTACCCGTGGACTACAGGTCTGCAGCTCTCATACTCGACCGAGGCGATCCTGTGGGGTGCTTGGATCAAGGAGAACTTGGCCGACAGCCTGCCCGTCAAGGTCGCTGGCTTGGTGATGGACAACGACTTCGGGCTCGCCTACGAACAGGGCTTCCACGAGTGGGCCGAAAGGAACCCCGATGTCGTGAGCGAGTTTGTGCCAGTCCGACACGATCCTGCGGCACCGACGCTGACCAATGAGATGACTAACGTCAAGGCCGAGAATCCCGCGGTCTTCATTTCGATGACAGCGGGCGCTCCATGCGTGCAGGGCATCACCGAGGCCAGCAAGAACGGTCTGATCAATGACATCAACGACCGAGGTGGTGCATTGTTCATGCCGTCGGTTTGCAAGGCAGTGCGGAACTACATGGAACCGGGTGGAGAGGCTTCCGACGGCTGGATGATCGTCGGTGGCGGCATCAAGGACACCACCGACGCCCAGTACACGAGCGAGCCCTTCATCCAGTGGCTCAACGAGAACTTGGCCGCTGGCGACTTGGATCCGGGCAATTCGTTGAACGGCACCGGGTACATGTACGGCTACCCCTACGTCGAGGCGCTGCGCGTCGCAGCCGACCTGCCGGGCGGGCTGAATCGGACGAACTTCATCCTCGCGGTGCGGTCGCTGTCGATCTATCACCCACTGGCACTCGATGGCATCACTGCCGAGTTGAACGGCTCATCTGATGCTTACTTCATCGAGGGGTCCGACTACAGCCGATTCGACGTGGCCACGCAGACGTGGCAGATCGAAGGACCGATCGTCGACGTGAACGGCAGGTCCGCCCACTGTGTATGGGTGCCAGGGGAAGGCTGCTAGGAGAGATTCGTACCGCTGCGTTCGCGTCTGAGCGAGTGCAGCGGCGCAGCGAACAGAGCTGACCCCCGGGTCGGCACGAAACGGGCCGGCGGGCATCAGCCCGCCGGCCCTCTCGCGTCCGCCCGGCGCTCGGGCAGGGTGTCGAGATCCACACCAGGGTCCGTCATCGGCAGGCGCGTCAGCTGCCGTCGACGATGGCCTTGACGCCGTCTACGACGCGCTGCATGTTGGCTCGTAGGGTTTCGCGTCGCCGGTTCAGCACGCGCTGCTCCTTGGCAGGATCACGCAGGGCCATCGGCACGGTGCCGTTGTTCTCCTGCCCGATGAGCATCGAGAATCGCAGCCGGCTGCCGCTGCCCTGTTCGGCGAGGGCGAAACGCCACACCGCACCTGGGTTCTCTGTGTCGGTGACCCGCCACTCGAATGCCGTGCGTTCCTCCCATGCCGTGACGATGCAGTCGGTTTCCCAGTCGAACACGTCGGGAATGGAGTTGCGGCCCTTGAAGGTCGAGCCGACGTCTGGGGGGCCGTCGGAGGTCCATTCGGCGCCGAGAAATTCCTCGGAGAACTGGGCGGGCATGTTGATGTCGGAGATGACCTCCCAGACGGCCCGGGGCCGGGCGTCGGTGTCGATCTCGGCGACGACACCCTGCCCGTCGGCGACCCTCGCAGTGCCGTCGTCGCTCGGCCGCTGGCGCGTGAAGCCCCACTGGTCGAAATAGGTGACCTCGCTGGCCGGCCGGCGAGGTGCGGGCGAGAACTCGGTGCCCTTGGTGTAGGCCACCGGGAAGCACACCAGCGTGGTGAGGCCCGGCGGCATGCCGAGCAGTTCGGCGACCTCGTCGGACTTGTTGTTGAGCATCGTCGCGTAGGCAGTGCCGAGCCCGCGGGAACGCAGCGCCAGGTTGAAGCTCCACGCGGAGGGGATGGCGCTGTCGAACAATCCCGGACGACCACTGTCGTCGTGGATTCCCCAGATCGCCAGCATCACGAGCGCTGGCGCCTTCGCATAGTTCTCGACGAGGTAGGCGCTGGAGCTGACGATGTGCTCCTTGGGGTGGCCTGTTCCGTCGAGGCGTCCGCGTGCGTTGATGAAGATGGTGCCGACTTCGGCGTAGAGCTCGCCGAGTTGGTCCTTGAGCTGCTGGTCGCGGACGACGATCCAGCGACGGCTGGCATCGTTGCCGCCGGTGGGCGCCTGTTCGGCGAGGTCGATGCACTCGAAGATGGTCTCGTCGCTGACCCAGCGGTCGAAGTCGAGCCGCTTGCGCACGGCTCGTGTGGTGGTGAGCAGGCGGTCCACCTGATCGAGGTCGAAGCCGGCCTCTGAGATGCGTTGTTCTGAATCTCGATTTGACATGGCGGTACGTTAGGTCGCTGCGGGCCAGCGATGCCTGTCCGGTTCGGGCCCGTGCAGGGCGTCTCGGGAAGCTCGTGGCGGGGAGAGCGCAGTGCAGTTGACCGACGAACAGCAGCAGATTCGTGACGTGGCGAGGAGCTTCGCTCAGCGCGAGATCGCCCCCTTCGCAGCCGAGTGGGACCGCGCTGGGGGAGCGCCTCGTGAGCTGTACGTCAAGATGGCCGAGGTCGGTCTGATGGGGGTGATGGTCGATCCCTGTTGGGGCGGCTCGGGCGCCGACTTCGTGTCGTACGCACTGGCGATCGAGGAGATCTCTGCTGCGGACGGCGGGATCAGCAACATGATGGCGGCGAACAACTCGCCGGTTGCGGTGGCGATCGAGCAGTCCGGCACAGATCAGCAACGGCGCGACTATCTCACCAAGCTCACCAGCGGCGAGTGGCTGGGCTGCATCCATCTCACCGAGCCTCACGCCGGCTCGGACGCTGCGGCCATCCGCACCCGAGCCGAGCGGGACGGCGACGAGTATGTGCTGAACGGACACAAGGCCTTCATCACGGCGGCTTCCAGCGCAGACGTGGCGATGATCGTGGCAGTGACGGACTCGGGCGCTGGCAAGCGGGGGATGACGACGTTCATCACGCCTACCGACAATCCCGGCTACCGCGTGATCGCCAAGGAGAACAAGCTCGGCCACCGCACGAATGACACCTGCCAGGTGGTGTTCGAAGACATGCGGGTGCCGTCCACCGATGTGCTCGGCGAGATCGGGCGGGGCCTCGGCATAGCGTTGGGAAACCTGTCGCTCGGGCGCATCGGCGTGGCCGCCCAGGCCACCGGCGGCGCACGTGCGGCACTGAAGGCGGCTCACGCCTACGCCCAGGAGCGCGAGACCTTCGGCCGCCCCATCGTCGAGCACCAGGCGATCTCATTCACGCTCGCCGAGATGGCCACCCAGATCGAGGCAGCCCGCCAGCTCTACCTGCACGCTGCCCAGATGCGCGACCAGGGCCTCGAGTGCGCTCGGGAGGCGTCGATGGCCAAGCTGTTCGCCTCAGAGATGGCCGAGCGGGTGGCGTCGAAGGCCATCCAGATCCATGGCGGCTACGGCTACCTCGACGATTACCCCGTCGAGAAGATCTACCGCGACGTGCGGGTGTACCAGATCTACGAAGGCACCTCGGAGGTGCAGAAGATGCTGATCGGCCGGATGCTCGACGGCGTCGATTGGTAGCAGTCGGGCCCGTTCCTGCTACTCGATGCCGAGAGGGCGGCCGGCTCGCCAGGCCTCGGCCACATCGCACATGCGGGTGTAGCTCACGCCGAGGTCGGTCATCTGTTCGATCCAGCTCTCCATCTCGTACAGGCGCCCACCGCGGCCGATGGCTTGGGGGTGGAACGTGACCGTGCACACGCCGTGCTCCACCTCGTTCACCATCCACTTCACATCCGAGAGAAACGTGTCGAACATGGTGCCAGGGTTCTCGAGCCCGGTCAGGATCGTGTTCTTGAAGGTGACGAACTCCAGGTGGACGTAGTCGTCGAGGTGCCAGCTGAACGGCAGCTCGACGAGGTCGACCTGGTCGCCGAACTCCATCGGCCCGTCGGTTGGGAACTGGTCGCCGGTGCGCAGCCAGTAGGGCGCGTAGTCGTGGCCCATCAGCGATGAGTCGTAGCTGAGGCCGTATTCGAGCAGCAGGTCGATCGTCCACGGGTTGATGTCGCCCGAGGGGGCGCGGTAGCCCTTTGGCGGGGCACCGGTGAGCGACTCGATTTGCGCAAACGTCCGCTCCAGGATCGCCCGCTCCTCGTCTTCGCTGAGTCGTGGGTTGTACTCGTGGGCGTAGCCGTGCAGGCCCACTTCGCAACCGGCATCGACCACCATCCGGGCAGCGTCGGGGTAGGTGTCGATGGAATGGCCCGGAATGAAGAACGTGCACGGAATGTCATGGCGCGCCAGCAGCTTCAGGATCCGCGGCACGGCGACTGCGCCGAATTCGCCGCGTGAGATAGGCGTCGGCGTGGTCTGGCGGCGGGCTATCCACAACGACGGGCCGTCGAAGTCGAAGGTCAGGCAGACGTAGCCCGCCGGGTTGTCGGGTATCGCCTCACTGCTCGGCGTGCTGATCTCGGTAGCCATTGCTCATTCCCCCTTGCGCGCAGCGCCAGTTCGGGCGCCGACAGCGAACTTGTCGATGCGTCGTGCGAGGTCGGCGAGCACTGGCATTGGCGCCGTTCTAGTCCACCCGGCCCGACGATGGCGCTGCGGGAGGCTGCCGTAGGCTCGACGACGATATGAGGAGGCTGATCTGTGCGGCGGTGGCCGCGAGCGTGCTGGTTGCCTCCTGCACCTCGGCGCCCGATGATGCCGCCGACGGGTCGGCTCCCCAAACCAGTTCGACGGTCGCCGCGCCCAGCGAGACGACCGATGACGCCGGGCCGGCCCCAGACGACACAGCCGGCGCTGCGCCAGCCAGCACGACAACGACGACCGACCAGTTCATTCCCGAGACCGAGGACGGACGGCCGTTTCTTGAACTTGCGCTGCCGGAGAAGATCGATGAGTTCGTGAAGGGGCCGAATACCACGTTCGCGGCACTCATTGCCCACGAGATGGGACGGAGCGGCAATCAGCGCTGGGTTGCCTGGGTGCTTGACATCCTGCGCGTCGGCGGTGCCCGGGAGGCGTCGATTGCGTCGATGGGAGCACTGGAGATGCTCACCGGAATCGAGAGTTCCGGCGACTTCAGCTCCGACTACGTCAGGTACGGCTCATGGTACCGCTCCAACGGCCTCGATCCTGGCGAGGGCTACGGGACCTTCAAGCGGGGGCTGTACAGGTATCTCGATCCCGAGTACGACGAGATGCTCGCCCAAGTCACCGACCGAGTCACCCTTGGCGCAATCCAGTGGGGCGGGGTGCGCCGAGGCGGGATTCCCGAGCTGAACAACCCCGAACGGCTGACCCCAGCCGAGGCCGACTTCATGACCGATGACGAGCTGGTGCTGGGCTTTGTCATCGGCGGCGAATCCGGTGCCTATCCGGTCCGCTTCCTCGCTCGCCACGAGCTTGCGAACGACGTCATCGGGGGTGTGCCGGCGGCGCTCGGTTACTGCACGCTGTGCCTGACAGCGCTCATGTTCGACCGGCGGCTGCCCGACGGTTCTGAGATCACGTTCCAGACATCTGGCCTGCTGATGGACTCGAACAAGATCATGATCGACAACGAGACCGAGAGCCTGTGGAACCACCTCTCGGGCACGGCGTTCGCTGGACCGCTGACGGGCACGAAACTGGAGCAATATCCGGTGGCCACGGTGCGCTGGGCGGACTGGCTGGCCGATCATCCCGACACGTTCACCCTCGACACGCCGCCCCCGACGTATTACCCCGAGCTGCCCGAGCGCCCGCCGATCGCGTACGACTACACGCCGGGTGCTGCGTACCGCCCGTATTACTCCAGTGAGGAGCTGTGGTTCCCGACCTTTGAGACGCCCGATGTGTTCGAGCTGAAGGAAGAAGTGGTCACCCTCGACCGCAATGGCCTCGCACTGGCGTTGGGGCTCGCAGAGCTGGAGGACATGGGCCCGTTCGTCTACGTGCTCGGCGGTGAGCCCTTGGTGATCGTGCCGAACCGGGGTGGGGCCAGGGTGTACAGCGCCGCCGACGTCGAAGGAGTGCCGGCTGCGGCGTGGCGTCACGGGGCGCCTGTCGAGGTGGCTCCCGGGGGCGTGCTGCACGACGAGCTGCGCGTCAATGGCGTGGACGGGCGCAACCGCGTCGATCTCAGGCTGCCGCGCATTGTGTCGTCGCAATCGTTCTGGTTCGCCTGGTACGGGCTGCATCCCGACACCGAAATCTGGCCGCCTGTCGACAAGAACTAGCGACCGCCACGGCGTGCCTGAAGCACCGGCGCAGCCGGCCCGTCCGCCTCAGCGGCACCCACGAGCCCACGCTGGGCGGTGGGTATGCTGGCGCCCCGCATCTCAACTCGCCCCCATCGTCTAGCGGCCAAGGACACCACCCTCTCAAGGTGGCGGCACGGGTTCGAATCCCGTTGGGGGTGCTCGTGGCCGCTCGGCGCATCGGACCCCCATCACGGTGACACCCGAACACTTCGCTGAAGCGACCGGCCCAGCGTCTCAGGTTGCTGCCGCGGACTTGTCGGTGGTGACCCGGCAAGGGCATCCCGACTTTCTGGATCTGCCGTGGGAGCATCCCCTCGAAGGGTGGAATCGCGTCACGGATCGCCTCGTCGATGTCCGCAGGGGGCAGAGCCGACATGTCGTGCGCATGGTCCGCTACGACGAGCGGGTCTACGCGCTGAAAGAGCTGCCGCATCGGCTCGCCGCCCACGAATACCGGGTGCTGCGCCACCTCGAGGACGAGCGGCTGCCCGCGGTGCGGCCGGTCGGCGTCGTCAGCGGCCGCACGGCTCGTGACGGCGCAGAGCTGGACTCTGTGCTGATCACTCGCTATCTGGACTTCTCGCTGCCGTACCAGCACCTGTTTCACACAACCTCGGCCGCCATGCTGAGCGACCGGCTGCTGGATGCAGCGGTCGTGCTGCTGTCACGGCTGCATCTCGACGGCATCTTCTGGGGCGACATGTCGCTTGCCAACCTGCTGTTTCGTCGCGACGCAGGCGCGTTGATGGCGTATCTCGTCGATGCCGAGACGGCCGAGTGCCATCGGGAGTTGAGCGACGCCATGCGCGGCCACGATCTGGAGGCCGGCGCCGAGAACATCGTCGGCGGCTTGCTCGATGCGCAGAGCGGCGGCCTGCTCGACGACTCGATCGATCCGTATGAGACCGGGCAGGAGCTCATCGACAGATACCGGCGGCTGTGGGCAGAGCTCACCGATGAAGAAACCGTGTCGGCAGAGGAGCGTTGGCGGATCAACGCCCGCATCGAACGGCTCAACGAACTGGGCTTCGATGTCGAAGAGCTCTCGATCGTGCGGTCCGCCGACGGCACCCGGTTGCGCATCCGCCCCGTCGTGGTGGAGGAAGGCCACGCGCACCTGCGCCTGCGGAGGCTCACCGGGCTGGAGGTGCAGGAAAACCAGGCCCGGACGCTGCTCAACGCGCTCGATGCGTACGGGCTGCTGCTGGAGCGCGAAGCCGGTGCGCCGCTGCCTGAGGCGGTCAAGGCCTACCGCTGGCTGTCGGAGCGCTACGAGCCCGTCATCGATGCCATACCGGAGCACTACCGGGACCGCCTCGACAACGCGCAGTTGATCTACGAGTTCATCCAGCATCGTTACGAGCGCTCCACAGCGGCAGGCCGCCAAGTCCACAATGAGGAGGCGCTCGTCACCTTTGTCGCCGACGTGCTCGACAAGCTTCCCGCCGAGAGAATGCTGACCGCTCCAGATGAGTCCTGAGCCCGCTTCGAATCCGGCGTCGGGCTGGCACCGGCACCTGCCCCCGGGCAGCAGCGTTGCAGACGTCGACTTGGCCGCAGGCGGAACGCTGCCGGCTGTCTGGCTGGACCGCTGCACGGCCGACCCGCAGCGCACGGTGGTGTGGGACGCCGACGGCGGCTGGGTGACCGGCGCCGAGCTGGCACAACGTGCCCAGCAGGTCGCGCAGCGATTGGCTGGCGCCGGCATCGTGCCTGGCGACCGGGTGCTGATGAGCGGGCCAAGTTCGACCCGGCTCGTCGCTGCCCACGCAGCGCTCCTCAGCGTCGGCGCAGTGGTGGTCCCGCTGAACGGCGCTTTCCGGGCCGACGAGGTCAGCAACGTGGTTGCCGACTGCCGTCCCGCAGCGGCGCTGGTGGAGGGTGTCGGCAGCCCCGGCGAGTGGCAGCAGTGGATCACCGACACCGATGCAGCGGTGCAGGTCGCCAGCTTCGATGCAACCGAGCTCAATGGCGGTGCACCCCAGGCGGGCCGAATGGCCGGCCGCGGCGATGCACCCTTGGCAGACGGAGCGGCCGACAGCGGCGGGGACCTCGCGAGCGGCCTCGACGTGCGCGCTCGGGCGCACGAGCGCCGGCCCGACGACCCAGCGCTCATCGGGTACACGTCGGGCACCACGGGACGCCCCAAGGGCGCAGTTCTGAGCCACGCGAACCTGCTGGCCTCCGTGCGAGCACTCGAACTGGCCTGGCGCTGGACCCCCGAGGACGCGCTCGTGCTGGCGCTGCCCCTGTTCCACATGCACGGTCTGGGTGTCGGGCTGCACGGCACGCTCACCGTGGGAGCACGAGCAGTGCTGCAGCCCAGCTTCGACCCCGACGCCGTCTTCGACGCGATAGCCGATTCCCACGGGTCGACTGGGCACCCGGCCACGATGTTCTTTGGCGTCCCCACGATGTACTCCCGATTGGTGGCCTCGCCGCGTGCTGGCGAGTTGTCGGCCCTGCGATTGTGCGTGTCGGGCTCGGCCCCGATGCCGGCGGAGCTGCACGATGCCGTGCGGACCGCCAGCGGGCAGCACGTCATCGAGCGCTACGGCATGACCGAGACGGTGATGCTGGTATCGAACCCCTACGACGAGCCCCGCCGGGCCGGCACGGTCGGCTTCCCGCTGCCCGGCGTCGAGGTGAGACTCGACACCCCCGCCGCCAGCAACGAACCGCCCGCCACCGGTGGCGCTGTCGAGCGAGCCGGCGCTGGCGCGACAGAGATTCTGGTGCGAGGGCCCAATGTGTTCTCGGGCTACTGGGAACGGCCTGACGACAACGCAGCGTCGGTTGACGACGGCTGGTTCCGCACCGGCGATCTCGGCGTGTGGGACGACGGCTACTTGCGAATCGTGGGACGGGCCAAGGAGCTCATCATCTGCGGCGGCTTCAACGTGTATCCCCGCGAGGTCGAAGAAGCCATCGCCGAGCACCCCGATGTCATCGAATGCGCCGTGGGGGGCGAACCCGATCCTGAGTGGGGCGAGGTCGTGGTCGCCTATGTCGTCGCCGAGCGCGACTTCGACGACGATGAGCTGAAGGACTACGTGGGCGAGCGGCTCGCGTACTACAAGCGGCCGCGCCGCACGTACCGCATCGCGGCGCTGCCCCGCAATGCGCTTGGCAAGTTGCTGCGGCACGAACTCACAGAGCACGGCGGCCTCTGAGCTGACCGCGCCCCCGGGCCGGCCTTTGCGACGACAAGAAAGTTGTCGGCGGGCATTGGTGTCGCCCGCGGGTCGCACATCTGACACCCTTGTATGTGGCATGTTTCAGCTTCATGAGGTGCAGCGGACGGCCCCGCTGCCGGCTCGCTATATCGCTCCCGCTTCGCTGAGCGAGGCGGCGGATCTGCTGTCATCGCACGGTCCCCGAGCGCGGCTGATCGCCGGGGGCACCGATCTGCTGCTGGAGCTGGGCCGGGGGGCGCGTTCGGGCGTGGAACTGCTTGTCGACATTTCCGGCGTGGCGGGCCTCGACCGGGTCTCGTACGAAGGCGGTCGGGTCACGCTGGGACCGCTTGTCACCCATGCCGATGTGACCGCCTCGGCGCCGATGCTCGCCGCGGGGATGCCGCTGGCGCAGGCCTGCTTGGAGGTGGGGTCGCCGCCGCTTCGGAATCGGGCGACCGTGGTGGGCAACATCGTCACGGCGAGCCCCGCGAACGACACGATCTCAGCACTCGTCGCGCTGGGCGCAGAGGTCACCATGGCGTCGGTGCGGGGCGAGCGCACGGTCCCGGTTGCCGAGTTCGTCTCGGGCTTTCGCCAGACGGTGCTCGAGGCCGACGAGATCGTCACCGCCGTCGCGTTCGATGCACTCGACGCAGCGAACCGGCCCAATCGTCGCCGTGGTGTGTTCGTCAAGCTGGGTCTGCGCCGGGCGCAAGCCATCTCGGTGGTGCATGCGGCGGCGGTGGTGGAGCTGCGCGGGCTCGACATTGTCGATCTCGTCGTCGCCCTCGGCAGCGTCGCCCCCACGATCATCACCGTGCCTGAGGCCGCCGAGCTGGCGATGGGTCGGGAGCTGGACGAGGCGGCCGACGACATCGTCGGCGCAGCCCGGCGTGCGGCAACGCCCATCGACGACATCCGCGGCAGCGCCGAGTACCGATCACACGCTGTCGGCGTCGTGGTGGAGCGCGCCATCGCGGCACTGGCCAGCGGAACCGAGGCTGACCGGTGGCCGGACGAATCGCCCCGCCTGATGCTGACGGTGACCCCGGACCGCGTCCCGGCGGCGCCGCATTCGCTGGCCGACGCCGACGATGTCGTCACTGCGACCGTGAACGGTTCGGTTCGCAGCGCAGCCGGTGCTGCGGGAAAGACCTTGATGGACTGGCTGCGCGACGACCTCGGGCTGACCGGGACCAAAGAGGGCTGCGCCGAAGGGGAGTGTGGTGCCTGCACGGTGCACCTCGACGGCTCGGCGGTGTTCTCGTGTCTGGTACCCGCGGGACGCGCCAGCGGGTCGACCATCACGACCGTCGAAGGTGTGGCCTCGCCCGACGGCGAGCTGCATCCGTTCCAGCAGGCCATGGTGGACACCGGCGGGGCGCAATGCGGATTCTGCACGCCGGGCTTCGTGATGAGCGCTGCCGCACTGCTCGACGAGATCCCCGAGCCCACGGCTGAGCAGATCACCGTCGGACTGTCGGGAAACCTGTGCCGCTGCACCGGCTATTGCTCGATCATCGAGGCAGTGAGAGCCGTCTCGGTCGGTCCAGCGGCGGTGGGAACCGCCTTGGGCAAGACAGGGGCGGCGCAGGCTGGCTCGCTTGATGCGGGGGCGGGCGCCGGGGGCTCGTCGTGAGGGAAGGCGCTGCGCCCGGCGCGCCCGGCGCAGCCATTGAGCTCGAGATGGCACCGCCGACGGCGGGCGGCCTGGGACAGTCGCCGCCACGTGCCGATGGTCCGGCCAAGGTTTCCGGCCTCGCCGGCTATCCCGCCGACCGCATTCCCGCCGACGCCTTGTGGGCCTTCGCGGTGTTCACCGACCAGCCGCACGCTCGCCTTCGCCGTCTCGATCTCGGCGGTGCCGAGCGCTCGCCTGGCGTCGTCGCCGTGCTCGGCTCGGCCGATGTGCCCCGCAACGAGTACGGGCTGACCAAGTTCGACCAGCCGGTCTTTGTCGGACTCGAACACAGCGGCCGCAGTGCGGTGCCCTGCGATGTGTCCCGCTGGGAGGCCGACCATCTGGCGCTCATCGTCGCGGAGAGCCTGGACGCGGCGCGTGCAGCCGCTGCCGCCATCGAGGTCGAGTGGGTGCCGCTGCCAGTCGTGGCTGACCTCGATGCGGCGCTTGCGGAAGGCGCGCCGCTCGTGCACCCCTATGAGGGCATCGGCTCGAATCTGTACGAGTCGATGCGCACCCGCAAGGGCGATCTGGACGCTGGCTTCGCGGCTGCCGCCGCGGTGGTGGAGGCCACCTACGAGGTGCCCTACCAGGAGCACGCATATCTCCAACCCGAAGCCGGCACCTCGTGGGTCGATGCCGAGGGGGTCATCAACGTCGAGATCGCGGGTCAGTGGGTGCATGAGGATCGCGAGCAGATAGCCCACGCCCTCGACCTGGCTGAAGACCGTGTCCGGGTGCGCTATCCCGCCATCGGCGGTGCGTTCGGCGGGCGCGAGGACACCTCGATGCAGATCGTCTTGGCGCTGGCCGCCACCCGGCTGGCCGACCGGGGCATCAACCGTCCGGTGGCCATGCAGTGGTCGCGTGATGAGTCCATTGTCGGGCACCACAAGCGCCACCGCGGACGCATCTGGGCTCGCTGGGGTGCCGACCGCGACGGCAAGATCACCGCCGCACAGGCCGAAGCGTGGCTGGACGCGGGCGCCTACAACTACACGTCGAACAAGGTGATGGGAAACCTGCACCTCGGCCTCGGCGGGCCCTACGAGCTGCCCAATGCCAACATCGACACCCATGTCGTGTACACCAACGCCACGCCGGGTGGAGCGTTCCGGGGCTTCGGCGCGCCGCAGGCAGCCTTCGCCGTGGAGTGCCAGGTGAACAAGCTGGCCGAAGCGCTGGGCATGGATCCCATCGATATCCGCCGCGTCAACACCCTCCGGGAAGGATCGCCGAGCATCGCCCACACCCCGATGCCCGCCGGTGTGACGATGCCCGAGGTCATCGAAGCCTGCGCCCGCGCCGCGGCCCAGCCTGCCCGAATCCACCAAGGCGACGCCGCCAGCCCCGCATCTGATGACCCGGTCTCCGGTGACCCAGCATCCGGCGCATCGGAACTGTTCAGCCCGTTCGGCTCGCTGCCGGCCAAGCCGTCGTCGCTGCGTCGCGGCCACGGCTTCGCCTGCGCCTTCAAGAACGTCGGCTTCTCGTTCGGATTCCCCGAGCGTTGCGAGGCAACCATCGTGCTGCACGGCGAGCCCGGTGACGAGCTTCCGGCATCGGTCGAGCTGTCGCACGCCGGCGCCGATGTCGGCCAAGGCGCCCACACGGCATTCCTGCAGATGGCCGCCGAGGCCACCGGGGTCGATCCAGCCAGAGTGGTGGGCCGCTTCAGCGACACCGGCACGTCGGGAGATTCGGGTTCGGCATCGGCGTCACGCCTGACGTGGATGGCCGGCAACTCGATCCTGGGCGCCGCGGAGGAGGCCGAGAAAGCGTGGCGTGACGGCGAGCGGCCCGCGATCGGCCACTTCCGCTTCACCCCGCCGCCGACCACCGAGCTCGACCCCGAGACCGGCGAGGGAACCCCGAACTTCACCTACGGGTACGTCGCACAGCACGTCGAGCTGACCGTCGACATCGACACCGGTCACATCCGTATCGACCGTGTGGTCAACGCGAACGATGTTGGCCGGGCCATCAACCCCCGCTTCGTCGTGGGCCAGATCGAGGGCGCAGTGGCGCAGGCGCACGGCCATGTGCTCAGCGAGCACCTGCGCAGCCGGGAGGGTCGCCTGCTGAACCCCCGGTTCAGCACGTACCTGATCCCCGGAATCGGCGACATCCCCGTCACCACCGAAAGCGTCGTGCTCGAACTGGCCGACCCGCTGGGCCCATTCGGCGCCCGCGGCATGGCAGAGATGGGCGTGATCCCCTACGCACCCGCAGTCGCAGCGGCGCTGGCGGATGCAACGGGCGTGTGGATGGACGACTTCCCGCTGACCCCAGAGCGGGTCTGGGCGGCGCTTCAAGCGGCCGGCACCGCGGGCTGAGAGGCTGAGCCGCCGACGCCGACGAGTCCCAAGCAAGGCACCCACGACACGCAGGGCCAGTTCGATAGCAAGTCAGACGCCGACGGCCCGCTCCCCGCACACATCTTCACTGTTTGATAGAGGCTCTGATCCTTGGGAAGGATGGAGTTATGGCGAACAGTGGGGGGTGTCCCGCTGAGTTGCGCGAGCGGGCCGTAAGGATGGTGCTCGAAAATGAGCGTGACCACGGTTCGAGATGGGATGCGATCTGTTCGGTCGCTCACAAGCTCGGGCCGTCGTCCGCACGGGTCCAACGTAGAAACGCTGCGCTTGGCGGAGCCATGAGCTGTCGCCAACTCGCCGTTGAGCGACATTATTGCCTAGATGTCTCCTGAATTGTCGTTAGGCTCCGCGCAAGCGACAATTCGGGAGACAGGCTTGTGGGGCGCAACGAACGGCGGTTCTGGGATGACAGGACTCTCACGTCGCGAGCGTCTCTTCCCTCTGATGCTGCACGTGAGTGCTTTGATGCGTACATCCCGCATGAGATCAACGGATGGGAACCAGAACTCCATACGGACACCTGGCGGCAGATCTCGAACGCCACCGACTGTTGCGCTGAGCTTGCGAAGACGACGGGCAGCCAGCCAATCTCGTCGGAGTGGCTCCTGGATCGATCTGAGAGCATCGCGTCGAGCACCATTGAGGAGATCCGCCCGTCTGCTCGCCGGGTTGCGCGTGCAGAAGCACAGATCAACCTCTTCGGGCAGCGGCCGGCAGACACAGAGATGCAAGTTCTGCGAAATGTCGCCGCGACCCAGAGGGCAATCGAGCTGGGGGCATCCGGCGCCGATCTGACCATCGACGGCTTGTGCAACATCCACGCGACGCTGATGGGGGACGAGGACCCCATTGCTGGCCAGATTCGCGACCGGCAGAACTGGGTCGGCAGCGGCGCGTTGGGCAGCCCACTCGAAGCTCGTCACGTCGGTCCGCCGCCCGAGTCCGTCAACGTCTTGCTTGATGATCTCGTCGAGTACGTCAACCGAGACGACGGAATCCCCATCGTTCGAGCAGCGATCGCTCACGCCCAATTCGAAACAATTCACCCGTTCGCGGACGGCAACGGCCGCACTGGTCGAGCTCTCATCCAGTACATGCTCCGACGCGATCAGGTGATGGACAAAGGAGCATTGCCCGTCAGCTCGGCGCTGATGTTGAACAAGAAGACCTATTTCGACGCGCTCGACGAGGTGCGCGTGGTCTGCGGCCCGGACGATTCATTGCGATCCAGGGCGCTACGTCCGTGGGTCGAGATGCTCGCTCAATCCACTGCCCATGCCTGCGTCCTTCGGGGACGCCTGATCAAGCACGTCCATGCACTCTCGCAGCGCTGGTCGCACCAAGCTCGGCAGGGAGGCATTCGCCCTTCGAACGCAGCGTTCAAGCTGCTTGAGGCCCTCCCGCAACATCCAGTCGTAACGGCCGACAGCGCAGCAGGCTTGCTCTCGGTCGACCTGAGAACCGCTCAGCGAGCCGTCGCTCGACTCGCAAAGCTCGGCATCTTGGAGCAACGCAGCGCCGGTCGCCGGAACAGAGTGTTCGAGTGCGGCGACATGATGGACGCTTTCGCTGAATCGGCACGCGAACAGCCTGCTGCCAACCTGACCCTGTCGACGCCAACCGAAGCGACGGGCCCGAACATCTCGACGAAGGATGCGTCCGCCGGCGATGCCGCAAGCGGCATCTGCGGCAGACCCACCCTCAGGGGGAATCGGTGCGGACATCCACGCCCGCTCCCGGGCGGGAAGTGTCCGGCTGGGCATCGACGACAATGAGCGCAAGCACTCGATCATGCATCCTGCCTGGCAAGCACCCATGAGCTGGCTCGCCTGCGGCTGACAGGACTCTGTCTATGAGGGACTGTCCAGGGTTCGGCGTGTCCAAACACCGATCCCAGCAGGGCCTCGACCCCTACCCGCGGACCCTCAACCCACCCTCATCCCCAAGAAAAGTGAAGGTTCGAGAACGCACCGGGCCGTCCTGCCCCGCAGTCCTACACTCGCGAGCGTGGCGACGCGATCACGGCCGGACGCGACCGAGCGCGTGATGGAACTCATGATGTACCTGCTGGCTCGCGATGTGCCCAAAACCCGCGAGGAGATCTGGCGCGACACCGGGCTGTACGCGCCGGAGGGAACCAGCGACCGGCTCGTGCGCCAGAGCGCCCGCGCGTCGTTCGAGCGAGACAAGGCGCTGATCCGCAACCTCGGCGTGCGCATCACCGAGTCGATAGAGCACGACGGTGCCACGTCGTACACGATCCGGCACCACGACTACTTCCTGCCTGACCTGCAGTTGACGCCCGACGAGCAGATGGCGCTGCGCTTCGCTGCGGCCAGGGTGGACATCGGCGAGACATGGGACCTCGAAGCCGTTGCGAAGCTCACGGGCGGGCCCGCCGCACAGCCGGCCGCCGACGTCGAGCAGCCAGAAGCCGAGTTGGCGCTGGAGACCGCTGCTGCCACCCAGCAGTCGGCAGGCTCGCTGCTGCCCGCGTTGGCCGGTGCAGCGGCTGAACGAGCGGCGGTGCGGTTCACCTATGGCGGCCGTGCACGCGACGTGCAGCCGCTCGGCCTGCTGTGCCGGGCTGGGTACTGGTACTTCGCTGCCATGGAGGACGGCACCGCCAAGACGTTCCGTGTGGACCGCATCGAAGGCGACGCTGCGGTGGGCGAGCGGGGAGTCTTCGGTCGCGCCGATGTCGACGTGGCCGCGCTACTGCCGGCTGAGCCGATGGAGATCGACTTCGGCGACGACTTGGTGGCCCGAGTTCGCATCGACGCCGCCATGGCCCCCCAGCCCATCGCTGAGCGAGGCCAGGTGGTGGAGCGGCACGACGACGGCTCGGTGACGGTGGAGGCACGGGTCCGCAACCGCATTGCATTTCGCACGTGGCTGCTGGACATGGGCCGTCACGCCGTCGTGGAATCGCCGCCCGAGCTGGTGAGCGACATCACCTCGTGGCTCGCAGCGATGGCCGCCGGCGCCGGGGAGGCGCAGCAGTGAGTGGTCCGAGCACGTCGTCGAAGATCGAGCGCCTGCTCGCCATCGTTCCGTGGGTCGTCGAGCGGGGCGGCGCCACGGTCGCAGACATCGCCGAGCGCTTCGAGATGCGACCCGGCGCCGTGTACGACCTGCTGCTCGCGGCCATGTGCTACGAGGTGGTGGGGGCGGGCGCGTACGAGAACCTCGGCATCGTCGTGTTCGGCGACAACGGCAGCGACAGCGACGCCGGCGATGCCTGGGTCCACGTCGAGCCGGGTGCCATGCTGGACCGCCCGCTGAACCTGTCGGTGCCCCAGGCGTTCGGGATCTTGGTGGCGGGCCAGTCCGCGCTGGCACTGCGCGGCGCCGACCGCTCAGGTGCGCTGGCGACCGCGCTCGACAAGCTGGCAGAGGTCTATGGCGAGCGGGTCCGGGTGTCGGTAGACCTGCCGCTGCCCCGCAGCCTGCCGACGCTGCGCGAAGCGCTGCGCACCCGCACCACTGTCGCCATCCAGTACTTCACGCCCCATACCGACGAGGTGTCCGAGCGCCGGGTGGATCCGCTGGAGGTGTCGCTGCACGACGGCCACTGGTACTTGCGGGGCTGGTGCCACCTGCGCCGGGACCTGCGCTTGTTCCGGGTCGACCGCATCGAGGAATGCACCGATACCGCAGAACCGCATCACCGCACCGCCGAAGCGGGAGAGGCAGTGAGCGTGGCGCCGGCCGAGTCCGACGAGACCACCGATGTCGTGCTGTCGATTCCCCGCAGCGACCTGTGGCGCGTCGAGGCCTACCCGTCGCGTGAAGTGACCCCCGACGGGAATCGCTGCATCGTGAGGTACGCGATTCGCAGCCCGTGGGTGCTCAGCCAGATGCTGTTGCGCCTGGGGACCGACACTCACATCGTCAATGCAGCAGAGCTGCCGCCCGAGCTGGCCGAAGCCGGCCCGACAGCCGCCGCCGCGATCCTGGAGCTCTACGAGACCTAGATGTATGGTGCCGAGGGCTTCCTGTCCTGGTCCGTGTGCTGCCTGCTGGGTGCGGTCGGGGGTGTGCGGCGGGGTATCGTGGGGGATTCGTCGTGGGGCGTCCGCGCGGGCTGGGCGTCGTTGTTTTTCGGAAGGGCGGAGTGTGACATGAGGGCTGTTTCGGTGTCTGAGTTTGCCCCCCCCCCCCATTCTTGGCGGTGTTCGGCGGCGTCGGCCTGTAGGGCGTGTTCGCCGCGGGTTCGCGGCGTCGTTGGCGTTGTTGTTGGCTGCTTCGGTTCTGGCGGTGGTGGCCGGGCCGGTTGATCATGCGGCGGCGCAGACGACGCCGTCGGTGTTGGTGAAGAACCTGGATCAGCCTCACGGCAATTTCTTTGGCCCCTTGTCTCGTACTGGCACTTATAACGACTGGGCTCAGGCGTTCACGACGGGCGGCAACCGCGGGGGGTACACGCTGAGCAGCGTCGACGTCCTGTGGTCGTTCAACCTTGCTGACTCTGCGCTTTTTTCGTCGAAGCTGACGGCCACGATCCGCGCCGATTCGAGCGGCGCGCCGGGCGCGGTGGTCGCCACGCTGACGAATCCGACCTACCGGTTTCTTTTGGGTGACGCCCAGTTCAGCTTCGGGGCGCCGTCGGGGGGCGTCGCGCTCGACGCGGACGCCACGTATTGGTTCGTGCTGGACGTCACCAGCTCCTTGAGCGGGGACAATGGTTTCCGTATCACGGACTCGGACAGCGAGGACGCCGGCGCCGAGTCGGAGTTCAGCATCGCCGACACCGGCTACTTTCGCGATGCCCTTACTGACGGCGCCTGGGTCGTGAGCTCTTCGAGCTCTGCGATGAAGATCGGTGTGAACGGGAGTGTGAATCCGCTGCCGCCGTTGGTGTCGAATCTGGGTCAGGCGGATGGCGGGTTTTTGGGTTTGGTGCCGTCTGATCGTGCTCAGGCGTTCTCGACGGGTTCGAACGAGTCGGGTTACACGCTGGGCGGGGTGGATGTGGAGTTCACCGCGCTGTCGGACAGTCAGGTTTTCGCGTCGAAGATGACGGCTGCTGTGCATTCGGATTCGGGCGGCGCGCCGGGCTCGCTGGTCGCGACGTTGTCGAACCCCGCCTATCAGCAGACGACCGCGGATCGTGTGTTCGGTTTTGATGCGCCGGCGGGCGGTGTGGCGTTGGAGGCGGACACCGCTTATTGGGTGGTTTTGGACTCCGACGGCACGCTGTCGGGGAATCATCGGGTGCGGTCGACGGCGTCGGGCGGCGAGGACGCCGACGCGGCGGCGGGGTTCTCGGTCGCCGACGACTCGGCGCTGCGGCCGGCGACGAGCAGCGGCGGCTGGTCGTCGTCGTCGGAGTCGATGAAGCTGGCGGTGCGCGGCGCCGTGAATCCGCCTGCGCCGCCGATGCCCGAGTCAGATGGGGTCTATGTGGTGCCTCATGACTGGGATCTGATCCCGGCCGGTCTGGACTCCGGTGATGAGTTCCGGCTGATGTTCGTGACGGCGAACACCCGTGACGCGACGTCGTCGGACATCGCCGATTACGACAGTTTTGTGCAGTCGTCGGCTGCGGGCACGCTGACGGGCGGGTCGCATCCTGAGATCCAGCGGTATTCGTCGTTGTTCAAGGCGTTGGGGTCGACGTCGACGGTGGACGCCCGCGACCACCTGGGCATGAACCCCGGCAACGCGGCTCACAACAATGCGCACGTGTATTGGCTCAACGGCGGCAGGATCGCCTATGGCAATGCTGATGTGTGGGACAACACGTGGACGAACGGGGACCAGGCGGATCGGCGCAGCGAACTGGGCGCGGCGCCGACGTCCAATATTGTGGTGTGGACGGGCACGATAGCGAGTGCGGACGCGTCGACGCAGGGCACCAAGGATGCCGCCGAGCATTTGGGCAGCACTGGAAGCCTCGTCGTGGCCGGCAACAATGCCTCCGGGGGTAATGCCATCCAAGGGCTGTCGACAGCCAAGACCACTGTGCTGCATCTGTATGGGGTGTCGCCGGTGTTTCGGGTGGGTTTGGTGCCGGTGCCGGTGTCGGTGGATTTGTTGGGTGTGGGTTCGTCGGTTGTGGAGCGCCTTGAGGGGCGGTCGGTTTCGTTTCGGGTGGGGCTGTCTCGTCCGCTGTCGGCGGGTGAGAGCGTTTCGGTGCCGTTGGTGGTGTCGGGTGCGTCTGATGCGGTGAACGATTTCGGTGTGGAGCTGACCGCGGGTGCGACCAATACGGGTGTGTCGTTGGATTTGTCGGTTGCGGGCCGTCCGGAGGTGGTGTTCGCCGGTGCGGGCGCGCACGCGGCATCTGTCGATTTGACGTTGACTGAGGATGGTGTGGTCGAGTCGGGTGCGGAGCGGTTGACGGTGAGTCTGGGCTCGGACTCGGATTTCGAGTCGCAGGTGCGGCAGGGTTTCACGAATGTTGAGGGTGGCGCGGTGCGGGGCCGTTCGACGCGGTTTCGGGTGGATGTGTATGACAGCGGGGTGCGGCCGTGGGTGCAGTTCCGGACGTGCCCGCAGGGCGTGTCGTGTGCGGCGGATTCCGATGCGGGCTGGGTGGCGACTTCGGAGGGTGATGCTTTGCCGGTGGTGTCGCTGTTTGAGGGCGGTTCGGATGTGTCGTATCAGTTTCGTTTGAGGGCGCCGCAGGTTGCGGAGTTCGGCGAGGCGTGGGTGCAGGTGGCGCGTGCTCATGGCGGTCATATGGGTGTGGGGACCCAGGACTCGGATCGGTTGATCTGTCGCAGTCCGAGCAATCGTCATGTGTCGATCGGCGGCCAGTTGTTGGGTCAGACCGGTGTCGGGGGCAATCCTGCGGTGCCGCTCAATTTTCGGCCGCATGACGCGTCGAGCGGCTGTCCGCATCCGATCGTTTTCATCGGCGGCGGCGATGTGGATGTGTGGCAGACGGTGACGGTGGGGTCGGGCGATGATCCTGATGCGTTCGATCATTCGACGCATCTGGTGCATCGCGCGGGGATGACAGGCCGCAGCGGGCGCATCGACGCCGGTTTCGGCGATGTGATGCTGCCGGTCCATATCGCTGACGACGACGCGTGGGAGCAGGACCTCGAGGTGTCCGTCGACGGCGGCACGACGTGGACCGCTGTGGCGGACGGCGGTTTCGGGGCGGCTTTGAATGTCGCGCTGACTGCGGGTTCGGTGCATTCGTTTCGGGTGAGGCTGGCGAACGATCCGGCGTCGATTCCTCGGGGCGCCACGCAGGTGTTTTTCACGATCACGTCGTGCACCGGCGATCTGCGCGCCCCTGACAGCAGCGAGCGGTTCCGCGGCGGGGACCGCATCAGGTGTCTGGATCCGACCCATGAGGCGCCGATCTCTTCTTCGGGGGATCCTTCGCCGACGTCGAGCGAGCGCATCGGCGTGACCTATGGCAGCCCGGTGACGGTGAATGTGCATGTGGATGAGGGCTATTTGGGGCCGGTGCATTTCACGGTGCATGCGGTGAATCTGTGGCGCCGCACCGATACCGACATGCCTGCCCATGCGGCTGCGCCGGCGTCGTACCGGACGCAGCCGTTCACGTATCTGAAGCGGTTCACCGCGTGCGCGGGCTGCGTGTCGGGCTTCGAGCGGTCGATCTATTTCGCCCGATCCGAAATTGCCGGCGGCGGTGTCACGCAAGGCGAGGTGGGGGAGCTGACCGCGTCCGATCTGTCCGACACCGGCATCGGGCTGCGCTGGCCCGCCGTGACCGGAGCGGACGGCTATCAGGTGCGCTGGTGGACGACCGCGCCGGCGACGCCCGGCGAGCCCGCGTCGGCGTCGTATGCCTCGGCGCTGGTGCAGCACCCCGGCCATGCCGTGACCGGCTTGGAGCCCGCGACGCAGTATCGGGCGCGGGTGTACTACTTCGCGGACGGCGGGGTGCTTTTGGGCTCGGCGAGCCCCACGATCCGGTTCACCACCCTGGCCCAAGGATCGCCGACGCAGACGGCTCCGACGTCGCCGGTGCTCGAGCCGGTGCCTGTCGCGACGGTCACGGCCGCGGGCAGCGTCGTGGAGGGCGACGCCGCTGCGTTCGCCGTCACGTTGACGCCGCCGCCGACCGAGCCTGTGACGGTGAACGTGGAGGTCGGCCATTACGGCGACGGGTCGCTCATAGCCGACGCCGACGCAGGAGCCCGCACCGTCACCGTGCCGACATCGGGAACGGCAAGGTTCACGGTGACGACGCTGGACAACACCAGCCCCGACGCGAACGGGCCGATCCATGCCGACGTGACAGCCGGCGACGGCTACCGGCCCCATCCGTTCGACAGCCGCGCAGTGGTGTTCGTCGACAACGACGACGATCCCAAAGCGCAGGTGACCACCATCGGCGTCTCCGAGGTGACCGACACCACCGCGACGATCGTGTGGGC
This sequence comes from Acidimicrobiales bacterium, assembly GCA_965231925.1. Taxonomy (GTDB): domain Bacteria; phylum Actinomycetota; class Acidimicrobiia; order Acidimicrobiales; family Poriferisodalaceae; genus Poriferisodalis. The sequence goes on along the minus strand of OZ246894.1, from coordinate 3,469,403 downwards.
GGCCCAAGGCGACGGCGCGAAATATCAGGTCGGCTGGTACCAGAGCCCCGGCATCCCCCGACTCAAATACGCCACCACCGACGGCACATCGCATCAGATCACCGGCCTCGAGCCCGAGTCGGGCTATCAGGTGTTCGTCGTCGCGTACCGCGGCGCCCGCATCATCGGCACCTACACCGTCTCGGTCGCGACCCTGCCCGGCGGGCAGACCAAGACCGCCGAAGTCGAAGTCACCCTGCCCCCGCCCACCCCGCAGATCTCCATAACCGCCGACCAGGCCGCTGTCACCGAAGGCGCAGACGTCTCGTACACGATCACCGCGCAGCCCGCCCCCGAAACGGATCTGCAAGTGGCGGTGACTGTCGCGCAGAGCGGCGACTGGGGCGCCGCGACCGGCCGCCGCATCGTCACCGTCGGCACCGCAGGCACCGCCGCGTTCACCGTCGCCACCGCCGACGACGGCACCGATGAGGCCGACGGGTCGGTCACGGTCACCGTCGACGACGACTACGGCTACACCGTCGACCCCGACAACGCGGCCGCGACGGTGGCTGTGGCCGATGACGACGTCCCGCGGATATCGATCGCCGCCGGGAACGGGATCACCGAGGGCGGCGACGCGACGTTCACGGTCACCGCCAGCCCGGCGCCCCACAGGCCCCTGCCCGTCACTGTCGCTGTCGCGCAGACCGGCGACTGGGGCGCCGCGACCGGCGCCCGCACCGTCACCGTCGGCGCTTCGGGCAGCGTCACGATGACGGTGGCGACCGTCGACGACACCGTCGACGAGCCCGACGGCGCTGTCACCGCTGCCGTCGGCGCTGGCAGCGGCTACATCGTGGGCGCGCCCGGCGCTGCGAGCGTGACTGTCGCCGACGACGACCTGCCGCCTGTGCCCAGGGTGTCGGTCACTTCCGGCGGGGCGGTCAGCGAGGGCGGCGACGCCGTGTTCACGATCAGCGCCAGCCCCGCCCCCGCGTCAGGTCTCGCTGTGAGCGTTGCTGTCTCCCAGAGCGGCGACTGGGGCGCTGCGACCGGGCAGCGCACCGTCACCGTTCCGGCATCGGGCAGCGTCACGATGACCGTGGGCACCGTGAACGACGGCATCGACGAGGCCGACGGGTCGGTCACCGCCGCGCTCGTCGACGGCGCCGACTACGACCTGGGCGCGCCCGCCGCGGCGACTGTCGCGGTCACCGACGACGACGTCCCCCAGATCACGATCGCCGCCGACCGGGCCGCCGTCACCGAAGGCGCCGACGCGGCGTTCACGATCACTGCCAGCCCCGCACCGCACCGCAGCCTCGACGTGACCGTCGCTGTCGCGCAGACCGGCGACTGGGGCGCTGCGGCGGGCACACGCACCGTCACCGTGGGAACCGCCGGAACCGCCACGCTCGCCGTCGCCACCGCGAACGACACCGCGGACGAGCCCGACGGGGCCATCGCAGCCGCCGTCGGCGCCGGCAGCGGCTACACCGTGGGCGCGCCCGGCGCTGCGAGCGTGACCGTCGCCGACGACGACGACCCGCCCGAACCCGAAACCGAGCTCACCGTCACCGTCACCGACGCCGCAGGAACCGAAGGCGACGTGGTCGTGTTCCGCATCATCCTGTCCAGAGCCCTCGCCGAGGAACTCGAAGTGAGCTGGTACGCCGGGCCCGCCTACCACCTCCAAGACGGCCAGGCCCAGGCCACCTCATCGGACTACTGGGCCATGACCGGGCGCACAGTGTTCGCACCCGGAACAACCGAGATGACCGAAGAGATCTGGCTCAAAGACGACGACCACAAAGAACCAGACGAACACTTCGCCGTCGAGGCATACCTGCCCGGCAGCTGGCGCCGACCCGACGCCACAGGAACCATGACCATCACCGACGACGACTAACCCACCCACACCAACAACAACACAGGTGATTCACCCCGGGACACCGACAGCTCGCTCCCCGCACCCTCAGACCACGCCGCTTACACAAACTTCTTGACAGGCCCGTTCTTGGGCAGCTCGGCCGCTCAGGCGATACCTGGGTAGGTGCGATGTCGACCCGCAGCGCCGCTCTGGCGTGCAGCAGTGAGTTCTGCGTCGCCGTAGGTGTGGACTTCGATTCCTGTGCCGGCCAAGGCGTCAGGCCAGTTGAGGTCGACGTTTCGCTGGGCCATGTGATTCACCCTGGAACGTCCCAGAGTGAATCAGTTCCCCATTCTCATGCGATTTCGGTCATGAGACGTTCGGGCTGCGGCTGAGTCTGCGGCCCTCAGTCGATGAGATCGACGGCCAGCCCGTAGTGGTCTGAGGGCACCACGCCGCCGACAGGTTCGGTGCCGATGATCTCGATGGACGCGATGTTGCCGTGCGGGCGCGGTCGGGGTGTGGCCACGAACACGTAATCGATGCGCCGGTTCGGCCACATGGCTTCCGACAGATAGGGGTTCTGGCCGTTCCAGGTATGGCCCGGGCCGTCGCCGGCCTGCGCCCAGGCGTCGCTCCAGACCAGCTCGGGAACGGGAGGCGGCCGCTCGCCGGTGAGCAGCCGGATCTCGTCCGACGTGGGCACGGCGTTGAAGTCGCCGGCCATGACCACCGGGAAGCCCTCGGGATCATGATGCGGTGCCGCCAGCTCGCACAGCGTGGCAACCTGCCCTTGGCGGATCTCGCTGAGGTGAAAGCGGTGCTCGAGATGGGTGCAGATGACCGTCATCTCGCCGTCGCCTCGCGAAATGCGAGCGACGACGGCGCTGCGGTGGCCCGATTGGTTGTCGACGGCGAGTGAGTGGACTTCGGAGCTGACGATGGGGGAACGGCTCAGGATGGCGTTGCCGAACGACTCGCCCCGGCGGACGAAGCGCGGGTGGTGTGCGACGTGCATGCCGAGGCGGTCTGCCAGATTCGCTGCTTGGTCGGTGCCGTCTCGTTCGGCCCAGATCTCTTGGCAGCAGACGACGTCGGGATCGAGGGCAGCGAGCGTGGCCGCAGCCGCGTCGTGGCGAGCCTTCCAATTGTCACCGAAGCGCCACCACAGGTTCCAGGTCACGATGCGCACGGCGTCACCGTAACCGTCGCGCACCCTGGCGAATCGTCCGCCATCACAGCGTGGTCAGTCGTGATGACCGCGCCGCGCGCCGACACACGAACGGCCACCTGACGGCGCGAGATGGCCGGCCGCCCGACAGGGCCATGCTGGGGCATCACGGCCGTATCGTCTGCTGCGATGACAGCCGCACCGACAGACCACCCGATTGCTGAGCGCAGCGTCGGCGGGGCCACCGATCAGATCTACCTGCGCGATGCCTACGTGCGAACCGTCGAGGCGACAGTGATCGCTGCGCGAGACGACGCGGTCGCACTCGACCAGACGGTCTTCTACGCAACCGGCGGAGGCCAGCCCCATGACACAGGCACGCTCGCTGACTCGCAGGCCAACCAGTGGCAAGTGGACAGCGTCCGCAAGGAGGGCGACCTCATCTGGCACTGGGTGGGTGGCGTGCCGCCCGCTGTGGGCACCGCGGTCACCGGCACCATCGACTGGGAGCGGCGCCTGCAGCTCATGCGCACCCACACCGCGCTGCACATCCTGTGCGGCGTCATCTGGAACGAGTGGGGGGTGCTGGTGACCGGCGGCAACATGGCGCCGCTGTCTGCCCGGATGGACTTCGAGTTCGGCCCCCTGCCGGAGGGCTTCGCAGCCCGCGTCACCGAATTGGTGAACGGTGAGATTGCGGCCGACCGGCCGATTGAGGTCAGCTTCCTGGAACGCGGGGCTGCGCTCGCCGATCCTGAGCTGATTCGCACCAAGGTGAACCTGATCCCAGAGTCGGTCACCAACATCCGGGTGGTGGACATCGTCGGGCTGGATCGCCAAGCCGACGGCGGCACGCACGTGTCATCCACCGGGGCAGTTGGCCGCTTCGAGATCACCAAAACCGAGTCGAAAGGCAAGGGCAACAAGCGAGTCCGCATGGTGCTGCACGACGCCTGAGCTGTGGTTTTCCAGAGCCGTGGTGCTTGGCGCGGAGCCGGCAATCGGCAAGCCTGCGCGACTGGTATACCTTGTGGTATGCCTGAATCGACTACCATTAAGGTCTCGGTGAGGACTCGGGATGCCTTGCGTCAGCTTGCCGATCGCGAGGGGCTCACCTTCGACGCGCAGATCGAGAAGCTGATCCGCCGGGAGCGCCGCCGCGTCATCGGGGCTCAGCTCGCGAGCGTCCCGCTCGATCCCGACGACCGAGCCGTGCTCGATGCGTCCGCGAGCGATGTTGCCGATGCAGGCGGGTGACGTCATCCGCTGCGACTTCGGAACGCCGGCGAGAGGCGAGCCGGGCTTCATTCGGCCGGCCGTCGTCGTCACGGCCGACGAGGTGCTCGAGTTCCGGCAACACGCGGTCGTGGTAGTCCCGTGCACGACGACCAAACGAGGTTGGCTGAGCGAGGTCGACGTCGTCGGCTTCGGTGTCGCCCAGGGGTACCTGCCCACGACTCTCAGCGTCGACCGCATCGTCGAGGTGACGGGCACGAATGTCGGCCCCGTCGCGCTGCGACAGATCCGCGAGCTCATCGCCGACCTGATCGGACTCTGAAGGGGGCGGGCGCCAACATCGGGCCCGCCCCCTGCTAGCCGCCGCTGTCGTCGCTGCCGGAGCCGTGCTCGTCGCCTCCCTCGCCGCTGCCATGCTCGCCCTGCTCTCGGTTTGCGTGATCGTCGCCCGAGGCACAGCCGGCAAGCGCCGCCCCGGCGAGCAAGAGCGCCGCTGCCGCTCCCGCAATGACCTACTTGTTCCGTCGCTTCAGCCACCTCATGTCTGACTCCTTTCGTGAGGTGTTGACGTGCTGTGCAACGTAAGAACGAGTTGTGTCGCAAATGTGTCTCCGCCGCCTCCACCAAACTCAGGGACCGTCACCGATCGAAGTGACTCGCTTGTAGCTATCTGGAGCAAGCGGCGTCGCGACAGCAAGCAGCTCAATCACTCGCTTTGCTAGGGCGCTCTTGGCGGGCGCGCGTTTGTTCGGTACCTTGTGAGAAATGACTCCCCGGGCGCCATTGGGCGGAACGCGCCTGGCCAAGCCGTCCGTCACGCCGTCTGCTCGCCGAACGGCCACGTCACGATTCGGCGTCTCCCGGCGGGAAGGTCACGACGCGTCGGCGTTCTATGAACGCTTCACCCCGCCGGTCGTGTCCGATGACGACGCGGTGGCTCGGGGTCCCGAGTTCGACCCCGAGTTGACCGAACGCCTCGGCGACGGCTGCTTCTGCAGCGATGCCCGCCAGATGTCTGCCGTGCCCGACGCCTGCGTGGCGCTGGTGGTCACCTCGCCGCCGTACTTCGTGGGCAAGTCCTACGAGGACGCCATTGCAGCAGGCACCGACAGCCGCGTCCCGACCAGCTACTTCGACTATCTCGACATGCTGCGTGACGTGTTCGCCGAGTGCGTGCGGGTGCTGGAGCCGGGCGGCCGCATCGCCGTCAACGTGGCGAACCTGGGGCGCAAGCCGTACCGCAGCCTGTCGGGCGACGTGGCGCGGATCTTCGAGGAACTCGGCCTGCTGCTGCGCGGCGAGATCGTGTGGCACAAGAGCAAGGGTTCGAGCGGGTCGTGCGCATGGGGCTCGTTCCGCAGCCCGTCCAACCCGACCCTGCGTGACACCACCGAGCGGATCGTGATCGCCAGCAAGGGCAGATTCGATCGGGCGCGTTCGCCATCCCAGCGCGAGGCCGAGGGACTGCCGTTTCGCAGCAGCCTGTCGACCGATGAGTTCATGGAGGCCACGCTCGACGTGTGGGACATGGGCCCCGAGAGCGCACAGCGGGTGCGGCACCCCGCCCCGTTCCCGCTCGAGCTGCCCCGTCGCCTGATCGACCTCTACACCTACGAGGACGATCTGGTGCTGGACCCGTTCATGGGCTCGGGCACCACGCTGGTGGCCAGCGTGCTGTGCGGCCGGCGAGGCGTCGGCTACGACCTCGATCCCGACTACGTCGCGCTCGCCAAGTCGCGGGTGGAGCGTGCCGGCGTGTCGTGGCGCCGGCGCCAGCACCCCGCCTTGCAGTCCCCATTGTTCGCCGACCCGAGAACGGCATCGACGCAAGCGCCAGTCGAGGCATCAGCGCAAATGCATCCGGGGGCATCGACGGGCGAACTGCCGGCTTCGGCGCAGCCACTGACGAACTTGTTCGTCGGACTGCAACACGACGGCAAGCTGGCAGCGGCCGACGGCCGAGGACCGGACATCACCGATGAAATCACGGTCGATGCGTTCGTGCGACGTGCCGTGGAATCCGGTCGCAAGGCGCATGACATCGCCGCAGAGCTGCTCGAGCGCTGCGGCTTTGAGATACAGCGCAGCCCTGCCAAGCCGCGCGGCTCGGGTGTGCAGTTCAGCTTTCTGGTCACCGATAGCGCCGGCCGCGAATGGTGGGCAGACGTAGCGGGTGCGTTCACGACCGTTCGGCCGGGGCTGCTGCGCGCCGACACGCTGTGGAAGGCACTGGGACGGTCGTCGGTGCTGGCCGCGGCGGTGCCCGGTGCCCGGTTGTTGGTGCTGACGTCGCATACGCCGCGGCGAGGCAGCGAGGGTGACCGTGCGATGCGAACGCTCGGACCCTCAGCGGTGTTCGATGTGGTCGAGCTTTTCGATGATGCCGCCGCGGCACGTCTTGAGGCATACGCTGCGGGCGCCACGGCCCCGCTCACCGGCTACTGGGACGACGCCGAGATCGACAAAGCTTGGTGACCGGCTGAGTTCATCGGCGAAGCTGCGGCCTCGCCGGCCCGTGAGCCCATCGAATGAGCGCTGGGCGGCGGGGGCGTCGAGCGGGCACAAGAGTCGCCTGCCGGCTGATCAGATGCTGTCGATGCGTTTGAACAGCTCGGCGTAGCCGAGGCCCGCCTGCTGGCCGCTGGCGACCGCCACGGCGTCTACCCAGTCGGCGAAGCGCTGGACTTGGGCTGGGTCGTCGGGGTCGGTGATGTCGTGGGTGGTCACGAACTGGCTGCGATGGCACAGCAGCGCAGCGGTCTTGGCGGCCGTCCAGCCCTCGGCGTTCTCGGCGTGGTCGGGCTCGTCGGCCTCGAACAGCAGCAGCTCGTCGGGCCGGTGCGGCGGCAGGCCCTGTTCGGGAAAGAAAAACGGATCGCGTGCGGCGACGATGCCTTCGACGGCCAGCAGCCCGGCGTGGCGATGGTCGGGATGCAGGCGGTAGCGCTTCCATGGATCGTGGCCCAGCACGACAGCGGGCTGCAGCTCGCGGATGACCTGCGCAATCTGCGCACGGGTTGCAAGATCGCTGTCGAGCTCGCCGTCGACATGGCCGCCGAAGCGCACCTCGCCCGTGGCGCCGAGCGCGGCTGCGGCGGCGCGCTGCTCGACTTGGCGGGTCTGCACCAGGGCGGCCTGGTCGCACTCGGAGTCCCATGTGCCCTTGGAACCGTCGGTGCAGATGAAGTGATGCACCGTGGTGCCTGCGGCCGCCCACTTCGCGAGCGTTGCCCCGCAGTCGAACTCGGCGTCGTCTGGATGGGCGGCGATGACGAGCGCAGAGACCGGAACCCGCAGGTCCACGGAGAACCCGGACCCAGCGGCGTCGGCAGAGTCAGCTTCCGGAGGCATCGCAGGGCCTGGGCAGGTCGAGGCCGGCGGCGTCGAAGTCGTCGGGCGTGTCGACGTCGAACTCAAGGGCGGGCACCCGGCGCACTCGCAGATCGAGGCCGCGGCGAAGTGCCTCCTCGCAGTGGGCCGCGAACGAGCCCGGTCCGTAGTGGAACTCGAAGCCGGTCCCCAGGGGAAGCGCCATCACATTGGTGCCGTCGAGATGGCGGTCGGGCACGATGGTGACGGTGCCAGCCTCGGCGAGGCCGGCGAGCGTCTGCGCGTGCGGCAGGTCGGCATGAGCAATCAGCACGTGACCGGGACCGGTGCCGTCAGCGCCGGGGTTTTCCGCTTCGAGCGCTGCAACGGCGGCGGTGACGGCCGGATTCAGACCCTTGGCCTCGATCCACAGCACCTCTGCCCCCGCCGAACGGGCCCAGTCGGCCACTTCGTCGTTGTCGCAAACGACCCGGACAGCCAGCGAGCCTGCAGCCTTGACGACCTGGACCGCCATCGTGCGGGCCAGCTCATGGCGCTCGTTCGCGTTCAGGCGGTCCGCGAGTCGGCCCTTCGCAAGTCGAAAGCCCTTGACGGGTATGAGCACGGTCGGCGTGACGCCGGTTCCAGTCACCCGCGGCGAGTGTATGAGAATGCTTCGGACGGTGGTGCAGCCGGGGATCCACGGGGTTGGACCCGAGTTGTGCCTGCCGAGGATCGGGGCCGACGGTTTGCTAGGACAAGGCGGTGCTGACTGAACCTCCTGACGGTTGGGTGCGTGCATGGTGGGCCGAGCGCCAGAGCGATCCCGGCTCGGCCGCGTATGCGCCTGAGCCCAGCGAAATTCACTACTGGAGCGGTTCCGAGCACGTCACCGACAGCGTGCTGGCGAACACGGTCGGTCGTTCGTGGACAACCATCGGGCTTCCCGAGACGCTTGACCGCGCCCAAGTCGACCCCCGCGGGCTCGTGGTGTGGTCGCGATGGTCGCTGGACTGGTGGGTGCGTGCCGGCGAGGAATGGGTCTTCCCATCACGAGCGGCGTCGGTGCGGCAGCGCCTGGTGGATGGAATGCCGGTGGTCGAGACGATCTTGCGCGTCGGCGGCGGCGACGTTGCGCACCGGGTGGCGGCGGCCCGGGGTGCCTCGGTACAGATCAATGACGCGGAACGGCATCTCAGACGAGGGCGGGGCAAACAGCCGTCCGGCGACGGCGCGAGCGCCGTTCCTGAGGTGTTCGTGGTCGAGATCGCCAATCGCACGCCCTCGCCTGTGGCCGTTGCGCTTGCCGCGCGGCCGTACCACCTGGGTGCTTTCGAGCACGTGGACAGCGAGATATGGGAATGGTCGAATGCGTGGGGAATCGACGAGGTCTCCGTCGACGGCCATGTGATGATGCTCGACGATGGCCTCCGTCGCGCAGTGGGCCCCGCGACGGTGATCTTCGATCGCGTCCCGGGCGACGTCGTGGTCGGCACCCACGGGACCGACTGTGCCGCCGCACTCGCGGAATCTGACATTCATGGCGCCGCAGAGCAGCCGCGTGCGGTGTCGGTCAGCATCGGGAGCAGCGCTTCATCCGCCGATCCGACATTGATGCCGCAGTCTGAACGGGTCCCGGTTTCGGTGAGGTGTCCCCAGCACTTGGCGAACGCAGCCGCAGTCTTCCCCCTGGTTGCCGGAGCGACGCTGCGTACTGCCGTCGTCGGGCGAGGCTCGGCTCTTGGATGGGACGATGCCGGCAGCCCCGCACTCGGCGCCGCGGTGCTCGAGGCAGTTCCGGGCGTAGATCGGGTGGCGAACGGCTGGCGCCGACGCATCGATGCGGGCTGCCGACTGGAGCTGCCCGGTGGCCGGCTGGCAGACGTGGCGCTGAGCGCACGCGCTGCGCAGCTGCTTTCGACAGCTCCCTTCGATGACGGTCCCGGCGTCGTCGGACCGATGCTCGCATCGGCGTTGTCCACAGATACGCAGTTCGCCGGCGACGATCTGGTGCAACTGCTTGCGCTCGTCGAGACGGGCTTGCCTGAGACGGTCAGGGACCTAATGCTTCGTCAAGCCCAGGCGCAGGACTTTTCGGGGGAGACCACCAGCATGGGTGTCTCGGTGACGGGCACGTCGCTCGTACTCGCCGAGCACCTGCTGTCGTTGCATCCCGACCCGGCGTTTGCCGAGGCCATCGGAGAATTCGTGGCATCGGGTGCACGATGGCTGCTGACCAGCCATGCCTCCCCCCAAGGCCCGCGCGAGGAGCCATGGACCGTCCGCGAGGGACTGCGAGCGGGATACCGGCAACTGCAGAGGCTCGGAGCCGGGCGCGCAGCGGCTGCCTTGCGGCGTGAGTCGATATCGCTGCCGGATGCACTTCGTCTAGATGCGGAGGCGACGCCGATCGTCTCTTCGTTCTACGGGGATCGTGCAGTTCGAATGCCGTGGGAAACGCCGCGGCGGGGGGCAACCGAGGCACCGCCAAGCCAGCGCTGGGAGTGGGTGGCGCACGACACCGGACTGTGGATCCACGCGGCTGTGCCGTGGGCGCCGCCGTTGCCGTTCGTGGCTGCCGAGCCGGCGGACGGCACACCGCGGAAATTCGTGGAGGACACGGCCGCGTCGTGTGGCCACGACATCGTGGCCACAGCGCTGCTGGCCTTCGCTGAGGCGCGACCCGCGCCGCGGCGTGCCTTCGAGCGACTTGAGGCTCTGGTCTCGGTGGCATCGCCGACGCTGAACTGGCCGACGTTCATGCATCCCGATCTGCACACGGGCACGAACGGGACAGGGCACGACCTTGTTGCGGGAGGAATGTTCGTGCGGGCGCTGCTGCGACTGCTGGTCGATGTGCCCGACAGCGGCGTGGCGAGCCGACGGCCGGCCGCGTTGCGGCTTGCCGCGCACTGGCCCGCGGCGTGGCTGGGCCAGCCGGTCGAGGTGCACGAGGTTCCGACCCGGATCGGCCCCGTGTCGTGGGCAGTGCGCTGGCACGGCGAGCGCCCGGCGCTGCTGTGGGAAGTGGTGCCGCACGACCCCGACGGCGAGGCGCCGACGGTCACTGCGCCCGGACTGGACCCTGCGTTCAGCGCGACGCAGTGGCAAGGCGAAACGCTGCTCGCCCCGATGCCGCCACTGCCTCGTTAGTGGCACGAGCGAAGCGCTGCTCGCGCAGATGCCGTCACCGGCGGGCTAGCGGCGCCCCAGCAGCGACCGATCGCAGCATGGTTCCAGAGGGGAACAGGTCCAGAGCGGCAGGGCTCCAGAAAGGGAGCTCGGGTTCTGAGCGGCACAGGGTCGCCAACTAGGTTCGAATCCATGACGGCGCGGCCGAGCCTGACCTTCGAGCGGCGGTGCTGGGAAGCGGGCGAAGCGACAGTTGTCGGCGTCGACGAGGTCGGCCGCGGCGCCTGGGCCGGACCGTTGACGGTCGGCGCGGTCGTCGTCTCGTCGCATGGCCGCGTGAACGGCATCCGCGACTCGAAAGAGCTCCGGCCTTCGGTGCGCGAAAGACTCTTCGACCGCATCGACGGTTGGGCCCGGGCCTGGTCGGTGGGGCACGCCACGTCGGCCGAGTGCGACGAACTGGGCATGACCGATGCGTTGCGGCTGGCAACCCGGCGGGCCCTCGGCGTACTTGGGGCCGATCCTGACAGGGTCCTGCTCGACGGCAGCTTCAACTTCGTGGACTGGCGACCCAGCGCGGCGATCGTCGAGGGCGATCGGCGCTGCCTGTCGATCGCGGCGGCGTCAATCATGGCCAAGGTCGTCCGTGACCGGATCATGGCGGGTCTGGCGGCCGACTTCCCGCCGTACGGGTTCGATTCCAACAAGGGCTACCCGGCCCCTGTCCACCGCGACGCGCTCGCCACGCATGGCCCCTGCGCCCTCCACCGGCTGAGCTGGTCGTTCGCCGACGCACTGCCCAACGCCGAGCCCGTGCCGCGTGCAGCGCACTGCGACACCCCCACGGCGCTGGCGACCTACGCCCGCGCCTTCTTCACAAGACCCGAGACGACGCTGTTCTGAACCGCCCGCGCAACCCGTGGGCGTCGCCGGTGCTGCGTCTCCTGCAATGCGGTGTGCGTTGAAGCCGCTTCGGCGATCTCAAGTGCAGAATTGTCACACTTCTGAGATGAAAAATCGCAAACTACCTGCGATAATTGCTCTATGGCCTTACCGAAGGCGATCGCTGGTGCCTCAGCCCTGCTGTCATTTCGAGCCGAGAATGCTCGGTCGTTCCGCGATGAACTGCGGCTCTCGCTTGAGGCAACGGCGATGGCTGAAAAGGAATTCGTTCAGCAGGTCCCCTGGCGCGACACGGGTGCAACCATACGTGTCCTGCCAGCGGCCGGCGTATTCGGCGCCAATGCCTCCGGCAAGAGCAATGTGCTCGAGGCGATGGACGACATGCGGCACCACATCCTGCACTCGTTTCGATCGGGGGAACCCGGTGGGGAGATGCCGAGATGGCCGTTCAGCTTGGATGAGGAATCGAGTGGCAAGCCGTCGGCATATGAGGTCGAGTTTGTGCTCGGCGGCGTGTTGCACGAGTACGGGTTCATTCACAACGACGAGCGTGTCATCGAAGAGTGGGCTTACCACCGTCCGAAGGGTCGGGCAGCAATCCTGTTCCATCGCGAAGGCGACGATGTCAACTTCGGTTCCATTGACAAGGCGCGGAGCCGTGCGGCTCAGGATCTGCTGCGATCGAATGCGCTGTTTCTCTCGACGGCAGCCGCTGGGGGACACCCGCATCTCACGACGATACGGATGTGGTTCGCCAGGAACATGCGTATCGTGGACGCGAGGTCACGTGCGATGCGGCAGGCATTCACCGCTCAGATGCTCGATGATGACACCTATCGAAGTGCGGTGCTGGAATTGCTATGGGCTGCGGATCTAGGAGTCGTTGACGCCAAGAAGCACAAGCCGGATCCAGCCCTGCGGGATCGGATCGAGCGCGCGGCGCGGATCATTGTCGGAGCCGAGGACGAGCCATCGGACGGGGCGAGCCTGGACCTCGAAGAGCTTGCGAGCGTCAATCTGCTCCATCGCGGGCACAACGGAGACGTCGAGTTTCGAGCCAACGAAGAATCGCTCGGTACACTAGTTTGGTTCGGCATTATCGGCCCGGTGCTGAAGGCCTTGGAGTCGGGTGCCGTGCTCCTGGTGGACGAGTTGGACGCCAGCCTGCATCCCGACTTGGTCGCACGAATTGTCCGGCTGTTCCAGAACCCCGAAACCAATCCGGCCTTTGGCCAACTGGTGTTCAACAGCCACGACCCGGCCTTAATGGGTGACGGAACAGCGGGCCGCTTGCTCGGTCGCGATCAGATCTGGTTCACCGAGAAGCTGAATGACGGGAGCACACGCCTGTACCCATTGGCTGATCTCGGTCCTCGCAAGCACGAAGCCGTCGCGAAGCGTTACCTCGAAGGTCACTACGGCGCTCGCCCGATTCTCATGGACGGCGATTTTGCGAACGCAGCCGAGCGGGTTGTGGCGGCGACGCCTTGAGCAAACGGCGACAGTCCCATCGTCGGCAAACCAGCACGCCGGCTCGGGACCAGATCAGCGATCGCAGGCTCTACATCTTCACAGAGGGCCAGGGCACGGAGAAGGACTACATCAACCATTGGTTTCGAAAGTACCGCAGCCACATTCGGATCGTCATTGACAAGTTCCACGGCTCGCCATTGCGACTTGTGGAGGAAGCCATCAAGCAGCGGAAGCAGGACGTACGCGATGAGAAGCAGAGCCGCGGTCGCGCTGCCGATGAGTACTGGGCCGTGTTCGATTGTGACGAGCATCAAGACTTCGACGAAGCGATCAAAGAGGCGGCAGCGAACAACATCCGGATTGCCGTCTCGAATCCCTGCATCGAATTGTGGTTCATCCTGCACTTCCGAGATCAGACGGCGTGGCTCCACAGACGCGACGCACAGAAGGAATCCGAACAAAGGCTCAAGTGCACGAAGCGGCTGACGCGGCAGGCACTGGAAGCGCTCGACGAAGGCTTCGACGATGCGAAGGGCCGTGCTCTGCATCTCGACAAATGGCATGAAGGCAACGACTCACCACTGCGATCGAATCCGAGCAGCAGCGTTTGGGAGCTGGTCGAGCGCATCTGCGACGACCCCTGACTCTCACGGTTGCGCCGACGGCGCAGATGCCGACACGGCTGCTAGAAGAAGGCAGCCTCAGGGAGGGACCCCCGATGAGTGTGCATGACGACCCCAACGCAGAGCAGCGCGAGTTCTGGCGCAACGCCGACATCTGGGTGCGCCAGCAAGAGCGGCTCGACGCTCAGTTGACTCATATCGGCGCAGCGGCGATGGACGCTGTCGAGGGCCTGCTGGCCGGCGCGAACGTGCTCGACATTGGCTGCGGTTGCGGTCAGACCTCCCTGCAGTGGACTGAACGCGTCACAGGCTCGGTGCTCGGCCTCGACATCAGCGAGACGTTGGTTGAGGCAGCTCGGCAGCGGGCAGCGGCGCACGCCGCCCGGCGCCCCGCGGCTGCGCCCGTCGCCTTCGAGGTGGCCGACGCCCAAACGGCGGACATCGCCGCCATCGCTTCTGGCGGAAACGGTGCCTTCGATGGCTTCGACCTCGTCTACTCCCGGTTCGGCGTGATGTTCTTCGCGGACCCGGTGGCGGCGTTCGCCAACCTGCGGGCGGCAACTCGGCCCCAGGGCCAGCTCGCCTTCGCTTGCTGGCAGACGCCACGACAGAATCCGTGGCTGGTCACCGTCAACCGGGCGGTGCTGGAGATTGTGGAGATGCCCAGCGGGGGGCCGTCGGTCGATCCGTTCGCATTCGCCGATCCCGACTTCGTGCGGGGTGTGCTCGGCGATGCGGGGTGGTCGAATGTCTCGCTGGAATCCCACGAGACCGAAGTTGTCTTCAGCACCGGACCGCTGGAAGAGACGGTCGAATTCGCGATGGATCTCGGCATTGCACGCCGGGCCTTGGAGGGCCATCCCGCGGAGGTGCACGCCCAAGTACAGCAGGCCGTGACTGCAGCCCTCGCGCCATTTGAGACACCCCGCGGAGTGGTGTTCCCCGCCGCGGCCTGGATCGTCACCGCCAGCAATTGAGATCCGGCGGCCGAGTCCCGCTGACGCAGCGCCCAGCAGCCCGAGTCCCATAAACACGCGAAGGCTCCAAGGAACGCCTGGTCGGGTTGAAGCGGGCGCCGACTGGGTGGTCGCCGAGGGGGGTGCTCGGTTTGGCACACTCGCGGGCGGTGATCGACGAGCCGAGCTGGACGATGGGGATCGAGGAGGAGTATCTCCTCGTCGACCGTGACAGCGGTGCGCTGGTGCAATCGCAGCCGCCCGGCCTCATCGAGCGGGTCGCCGAGCTGCGCCACGGACTCGTGAGCCCGGAGCTCTTCAGCGCGCAGATCGAGATCGGCACCGATGTCTGCCGCGACGTGCAGCACCTGCGCGCCGATGTCGGCCTGCTGCGTCTGGCGGTCACCGAGGCCGCGGCAGAGCACGGGCTTGCGCCGATCGCCGCGTCCACCCATCCGTTCGCCAGGCCGCACGAACTCGACATCACCGACAAGGAGCGCTACAGGATCCTCGCCGACGATCTCCAAGAGATCTCCCGCCAGCTCGTCATCTCGGGGATGCATGTCCATGTGGGCATTGAAGACCCTGAGCTGCGGATCGACCTGATGAACCAGGTGACCTATTTCCTGCCGCACCTGCTGGCCCTGTCCGCCTCATCGCCGTTCTGGCAGGGCCGCGACACGGGGCTGGCCAGCTACCGGTCGGCGGTGTACAAGACGTTGCCGCGCACCGGACTGCCCCCTAAGTTCGATTCGTGGGCGGAGTTCCGGCGTCATGTCGATGTGCTCGTGAACGCCGGGATCATCGAGGACTCATCGAAGATCTGGTGGGACATCCGGCCCTCGGAGCGCTATCCGACCCTGGAGATGCGGGTCACCGACCTGCCGACCCGCATGGAGGACACGATCGCCATCGCTGCCGCGTATGTCTGCCTGCTGCGGATGCTGTGGCGACTGCGAGACGGAAACCAGCGGTGGCGCAGCTATGCGAACTTCCTGATCGGCGAGAACTTGTGGCGCGCGGAGCGCTACGGCATCGGTGGTTCGCTGATCGACTTGGGTAAGGGCACGCTGGTGCCCAACGAGCATCTGGTCGACGAACTCATCGAACTCGTGAGCCCCGATGCGGAGGCACTCGACTGCGTCGACGAGATCGGTCACCTCCGCACGATCTGCGAGCGAGGCACCTCAGCGAGCCACCAGCTCGCCGTCTACCAAGCGGCGCTCGACGCCGGCGCGGACCGCGACGAGGCCCTCGCCGAAGTAGTCCAACACCTCATCGAGCACACCCTCGCACCGCCTGACGTGGCAGACCATCGCGATCGTGTTGCGGCCGCAGCCGATTCGATCACGGAGCGCCATGCAGACGCGCTCCGGCGTCTCGGCGAGTAAACGCAGACGTCGGGCTCCCCGCCTCGGCACTACCCGCCACGAGTGGGCGTTCGTGATCTGTACGCCTCTTCGAGGTTGAGCCACATCTGTGCTGAGGTGCCAAGAGCCGCGGAGATGGCTTCAGCCAATTCCTGGGTGATCACGGCTCGTGTCTCGAGAATGTCCGAGACGACGTGTTCCGATTGACCCATTCTCTTGGCGAACTGTGAAGCTGTCCAGCCACGGTCAGCCAGTTCGTCTGCCAAGTACTCGCCCGGCGGGTACACCTCTGCGGCCACAAGCTTCGAAGACATATTCACGCACCTCAACTGTCACTGATGGCCCATGTCACCGACAACGATTCGATCGGGACGGAGCAAGGGACCATCGCGACCTTGGACGCGGCACCGGTGCCCATGAGCGGCCGTGCGTCACTTCCGCCGTCCGGTTCAAGATCGTACGATGGCCACTGGTGTACGGGGTGGCGGTCTTGAGCCTGGGGATGTTGTGAGCGAGTACATCGCGCCCGAACAACTAGCCCGCCGGGATATCGACGAACAGCTCGAAGCCTGCGGCTGGGTCGTGCAGGACTACAAGAACGCTGCGGTGGCTGCGGCTCAGGGCGTTGCCGTTCGCGAGGTGCCGACCACCGCAGGCCCGGCCGACTACGTGCTCTACGTCGACGGCCAGGCGGTGGGCGTCCTCGAGGCCAAGAAGGCCGGCATGACGCTGACGGGCGTCGAGCCGCAGACACGCAAGTACCAGGCCGCCTACCCAGAGGCTCTGCCTGCTGTCGAAATCCACGGGGCGCTGCCGTTCGGCTACGAGTCGACCGGCACCGAGACCCGCTTCACGAGCGGGCTAGACCCGGTGCCCGCGAGTCGTCGAGCATTCACATTCCACCGCCCTGACACGCTGGCGCGTTGGCTGGCGGATCATGCCGAGGGGGAGGGTCGCGAGCCCGGCCTGCGTGCCGGAGTGATGCTCCTGCCAGGACTCGACGCCGAAGCTGGACACTTGTGGCCCGCTCAGGCAGAGGCCATCGGGAATCTTGAGCAGTCGTTCAAGGACAACCGGCCTCGGGCCCTGATCCAGATGGCCACCGGCTCGGGCAAGACGTTTACTGCTGCCAACGTCTGTTATCGCCTGCTGCGATACGCCGGCGCCCAGCGGATCCTGTTCCTCGTCGACCGGGCGAATCTCGGCCGTCAGGCGCTGCGAGAGTTCCAAGGCTTCGCCACTCCCGACGACGGCCGCAAGTTCACTGAGCTCTACAACGTCCGCCATCTCGCTTCGTCACGGCTCGACATGGCAAACGAGGCAGCCACGAAGGTCCACATCTGCACCATCCAGAGGCTGCATTCGATTCTGCAAGGCGACGACGAGTTCGACGAGTCCCGCGACGAGAAGAGCGGTTTCGAGGCCGTTCTGCCTGAGCCGGTCGAGGTCGCCTACAACCCGAGGGTGCCGATCGAGTCCTATGATTTGATCATCATCGACGAGTGCCATCGCTCGATCTATGGCGTGTGGCGCCAGGTGCTCGAGTACTTCGACGCATTTCTCGTCGGTCTGACAGCGACGTCTGGCATGCAGACGTTCGGGTTCTTCGACCAGAACCTCGTCATGGAGTACGGGCACGCCCAGGCAGTGGCCGACCGGGTGAACGTCGATTTCGACGTGTTCCGTATTCGCACCGCGATTACTGAGGCCGGCAGCGTTGTCCCGGCCGGATTCGTCACCGAGTTTCGCGACCGCGAGACACGCAAGCGTCGCTGGGAGAAGATCGACCAAGACCTTCCCTACGACGCCTCCCAGCTCGACAGGCAGGTCGTGGCGCCCGATCAGATCCGCACGGTCGTGCGGACGCTGCGCAATTCGCTGCCTGAGATATTCCCCGACCGTGAGCGTCGGGAAGACGGCCTGTTGCAGCACATCCCCAAGACGTTGATCTTCGCCAAGGACGACAGCCACGCCGAGAACATTCTCAAGATTGTCCGGCAGGAATTCGGGCTCGGCAATGAAGGCGCGGTGAAGATCGCGTACCGCTCGGGAGACGTCGGCAACAAGCCCGAGGATTTGCTGCAGCAGTTTCGCACCAGCTACAAGACGCGCATCGCTGTGACGGTGGACTTGATCGCGACCGGCACCGACGTGAAGCCGATCGAGTGCGTCGTGTTCATGCGCGTGGTCCGTAGCCGCAACTTCTTCGAGCAGATGAAGGGGCGGGGCGTGCGGGTGATCGACAGCGATCAGCTGCGCACGGTCACGCCCGATGCTGCCGCCAAGGACCGCTTCGTGATCGTGGATGCCGTCGGCGTGACCGAAGCCGAGTTGCACGACACCGTGCCGATGGAACGCCGGCGAGCGGTCAGCTTCGATGCGCTGCTCAACCAGATCGGGCTCGGCTCGACCGATCCCGACGTGGTGTCCTCGGTGGCGTCCCGACTCACCCGGTTGAACCGGCGAATGAACGCAGCCGACCGCGCCGAGGTGGAACAGGTCGCAGGGGTCGCGCTGACGGACCTGGTGCGCAGCATGGTGGACGCGCTCGACGTCGACCGCCAGTACGAAGCAGCAGCGGCCGAAGCCGGCGGCGACCCCACACCCGATCAGGTCAAGGACGCCGGCACGGCGATGATCCGTGAGGCGGTGAAGCCGCTGGCGGGCAACTCCGCGCTCCGAGAGAAGCTGGTCGAAGTCAGGCGGAGCTACGAGCAGGTGATTGACACGGCTTCGAAGGACCAGGTGATCTCCGGTCAGTTCTCGCGGGAGGCCGCCGACCGTGCCCGAGCTCAAGTCGAGTCGTGGCGCCAGTTCATCGACGACAACAAAGACGAGATCACTGCGCTCCAAGTGCTGTACAGCCAGCCCTACGGCGGCGGACTCGGCTACGACGACATCAAGGAACTGGCAAGCGCAATCAAGCGACCGCCGCATCGCTGGACCCCAGACGCATTGTGGGAGGCCTACGAGACGCTCGACGCATCCAAAGTGCGCGGTTCAGGCCACCGAGTCAGCACCGACCTGGTCAGCCTCGTTCGCTACACGCTCGGCGAAGCTGACGCGCTGGTGTCATACCCAGATCTGGTCGACGAGCGCTTCGAAGCATGGCTGCTACAGCAAACGAACGCCGGCCGATCGTTCTCCCAGGAGCAGGCCGCCTACTTGGAACTGATCAAAGACCGCATCGCCACCAACCTCGGCATCGAGCCCGAAGAGCTGACGGCCTCACCCTTCAGCACCCACGGCGGCCTCGGCAAGGCCAAACAGCTCTTTGGCGACGAACTCGACGCTCTGCTCGACGACCTCACCACAGTCCTCGCCGCGTGATCGGCTGACCGAGGCCCGACCAGCCGCGCCTCTCGGAGGGAGAAAACCGCTTGGAGTCGATCGACCGTCCAGAGTTAGGCTGAGTTTGTCGGCGCGAGCGACATGAGGTGACAGCGATGGCAGTTCGAAGTGCGCGTGACCGTAAGGAAACGGCCCGTCGCGGTGAAGAAATCTACGAACGCGACATTGAGCCGAGCCTCGCTGAGGACCAGCACGGCCGCGTCGTCGCCATCGATGTCGACAGCGGCTGCTGGGCCATCGCCGACAAGGTGCTCAATGCGTCAGCCGATTTGAGAGCGCGGTGCCCCGAGGCCACCGACGTGTGGTTCCTGAGGGTGGGCCACCGAGCGGTGGAAGGCTTCGGGGGCAACAGGCTGCGGTCACAGAAATGATCGAGGGCACTGTGAACAATGCTCTCGAAGCGGTCATTCCGCTGACCGTGTCGGGTCCCGCCGAGCGAGCCAGACGAGTGGATGCCGTCGTCGATACCGGCTACAGCGGCGACATCACACTCCCACCCCATGTAGTGAGCGGCCTGGGCCTCACACGTGTCGGCGCCATGAAGCTGAGGCTGGCAAACGGCAACGAGGAAGACTTCGACACGTACGTCGCGAGCGTCGGCTGGTCGGGCAACGAACGAGGCGTAGCGGTCCATGAAACGGAGTCGGAACCGCTGGTTGGCATGTCATTGCTCGAGGGCCACGAACTCTGGATTGAAGCACGCAGCGACGGCCGAGTCCGCATCGATCCGCTGCCCGCATGACCCACAAAATGTCCCCCGAGTGGGAGGCAACGCGTATCAGCGATCGCGGCAATGCACGCCAATTCTTCGGCGACGACCTCGACGCTCTGCTCAGCGAACCCTCGCTCGCCCTGGCGGCATGACCAACGACCTCCCATGCAGTTGGGTGCAGGCAACGATCGGAGACATTGCAGATGTGCAGCTGGGGCGGCAGCGCTCACCGCAGCATCACCGAGGCAGTCACATGCACCCATACCTCCGTGCCGCCAACGTGACGTGGAATGGAATCTCCTTGGACGACGTGAAAGAGATGAACTTCGACGACCGCGACTTCGAGACCTATCGGCTCGAACCGGGCGACCTCCTACTGAACGAGGCCTCGGGCAGCCCGAACGAAGTCGGCAAGCCAGCCATCTGGCGGGGCGAGATCGAAGACTGCTGTTTCCAGAACACCCTGCTACGGCTGCGCACACGCAGCATCGACCTGGACTATCTCTACTGGTACTGCTTCTACTCGGCCTTGACGGGAAGATTCGGCGAGGCCGGCCGCGGTGTCAACATCCGACACATTGGCAAGCGAGGCCTGACGCGATTCCGGATAGCGGTAGCTCCGCGCGCTGAGCAGAAACGCATCGTGGCCGCTATCGATGAGCACTTCTCCCGCCTCGACGCTGTTGAGTCGACATTGAAGCGTGGGCTGAAGTCAGTCGCTGCGATGAGATTGTCGCTCTTGGCGGATGCCTTCCAGATGGACGGAACGCTCCCTCACGACTGGCGACGCACGGAGATCGGCAAGGTTGCGAAGGTGCAACTCGGCCGTCAGCGATCGCCGCAGCATCATGCTGGCCCGCAGATGCGGCCCTACCTCCGTGCTGCAAACGTCACCTGGGCTGGTCTCAGCTTGGACGATGTCAAGCAGATGAACTTCGATACGGACGATTTCGAGACCTACCGCCTTTGGCCCGGTGACCTCCTTCTGAACGAGGCGTCGGGCAGTCCCAACGAAGTCGGCAAACCGGCAGTGTGGAACGGAGAGATCGCGAACTGTTGCTTCCAGAACACACTGCTGCGCCTGCAAGCCCGTGACATCATTCCGGGCTACCTGTACTGGTACTGCTATATGGCAGCCTCGACGGGGCGCTTCGGCGAGGCAGGCCGCGGCGTCAACATCCGGCATCTCGGCAAGCAGGGCCTCGCACGATTTCCCATCCATGTCGCCCCCAGGATCGAGCAGGAACACATCGTCACCCGGCTCCAAGAACAATTCCGGCAGGCGTCAGAGTGCGAAGCCGCGATTCATCTAGCGCTCAAGCGGACGCGTGCTCTCCGTCGTTCAATCCTGACAATGGCATTCGCTGGCAGGCTCGGCCCGCGAGGTCGGGGCGTTGAGCCGGCCGCGTTCGGCGGCTGGCTTGCCCGAAAGAATCCCGATGACGAGCCAGCGTCGGTCATGCTGGAAGGCATCGAGGCAGGAGCACGATGAACGAGGACGCGAACTCAGATCCTCACAGGACACACCTGCCGTTCCCTGACCATGTAGTCGAGCGCCACATCCGGCTTGGCGAGGACAGCAGCTGGGAGTTCAAGGGGGTCGACTTCCGCGGTGAACGAGTCGCTGGCCATCAGCGCGACACCTGGGCGGATGAGATCGTGGCGTTCGCAAACGCCGACGGAGGTGTGCTTCTGCTGGGTGTCACCGATGCAGGCGACGTGACCGGCATGTCGCGGGAGCAGCTGGATTCGGTGGAGCAAACGGTCCGCGAAATCGGTACAGATACCGTGAAGCCGCCGGTCCGCGTGCAGACCTATCGCAGAGAGACGCAGGGCCGCGCGTTCCTGCTGGTCGCGGTGCCCCGCAGTGACGCTCAGCACGACGGCCCCGGCGGTGCCTTTCAACGCGTCGGTGCTGCGAAGGTGCTGTTGTCGCCGGATGAGCGTCTGCGGCTCACGCAACGTCGCGGTCAGGCCCGGTTTGCGGGATTCGATCATCAGCCGGTGGCCGCAACCGGCTTCCCCACGCTTGACGCGGACTTGTGGCGACCGCTGCTCAGCGATGAGGGCTTGGCAGATCCGCAGGTGGGCCTCGCCAAGCTGGGTCTGCTCACGCGGGACGAGGTCGGCGAGGTGCGTGTCGCTGTTGCGGGGGCATTGATGTGCACCCGTAAGCCGGCGCAGCTGATCCCGGGCGCCGAGATCTCAGCAGTGCGCTATCGCGGCGCCGACCGCGCGTCGGGTCAATTTGATGCACAGACCATCGACGGCCCACTCGACCGCCAGATCCGTGATGCGATGCTGTTCGTGCAGCGGAATATGCGGGTCAGCGCTCGCAAGACTCCGGCGAGGGAAGACCTGCCCGAGTACAGCCTTCAGGCAGTGTTCGAAGCAGTCGTGAACGCCGTGGTCCACCGCGACTACACACTGCGCGCCAGCCGGATTCGCTTGTCGATGTTCGTCGACCGCCTCGAACTGTGCTCCCCGGGATCGCTTCCGAACAGTCTGAGCATCGACAGCATGGGCGAGCGGCAGGCAACCCGCAACGAGCTGCTGACGTCGGTCTTCGGACGGCTCGACGCCAGCGGCATCGACGCCGCGGCTCGCAGCTATTTCATGGAGCGCAGAGGCGACGGTGTGACCATCATCCGACGCGAGACCCAGGCGCTTACAGGCGAGCTGCCGACCTATCGCCTGCTGGACGGCGACGAGTTGTGTTTGACCATTCCGGCATCGGCACCTCCGGCGGAACCAGCCACCCCGATCGTCACTGTGCGGCGCGCCGGGATACCGCTGGAAGGAGCGACGGTGCTTGCGTTGTTCCCGAACAACACCTGGAAGCGTGCCACGACAGATGCGCACGGCGAAGCGTTGCTGGAGCTGCATTCGGCCGAGCTTCCGATGACCGTGTTCGTAGCGAGCGAGTGCTGTGCCGGCCACGTCGAACGCGATTGGGTGCCTACGGAACGGGCTCTGGCCGTGGATCTCACGGATGCACCGGGCGGCGGGTCTGAGGTGTTCGCGGAATCGACCGGGCACCTGCCAGGCCTCGCAGGCCGGCTGAACCCCATCCGAGACACCCACGACCGCGCCTATCTGTATGCGGACAACATCGCGATCAACGACGGCCAGCAGCAGCCAGTGCGCTTCGCCCCCGGCGCCGAACAGCTTCGACTCGAAGACTCCGACGGAAGGGTGCTGCTGGTCACCGTGAGGGCCATCAAGGGACGCTCGTCACTGTTGGACTACCGCAATCCCTGACCGTCGGACTGGAACGCGCCTTGGCACCCAGAAATCTCAGGCGAGCATGCTGTCGGTAGGGCGCCGGTTCGTGACTGCCAGCCAGCCCTCGTGCAGCCCGAATCTCGCAAGAACGCGAAGGCTCGTTTTTTCAGATCGATCCCTGTCGGCGCCCACGGCATGAGCGCGGCATCTCCCGGCGGGGCACAAGATCACCGTCGTGTGAACGCTTCGCTGTGAGATCTCGCGACGTATCGTGAGCCGATGATCGCGCAGGATCCGAAGGCGATGGTGCAGAAGCTATGGGACTTCTGCGACGTTTTGCGCGATGACGGCTTGTCGTACGGGGACTACTTGGAGCAGCTCACGTACCTGCTGTTCTTGAAGATGGCCGATGAGCAGTATGTGATGCTCGGAGGCGATCGCATCGTTCCGGTTGAGCATGACTGGCAGTCGTTGCTGAGCCGTTCGGGCGCGGAGCTCGAAGACCACTACAGCGAGTGCCTGTCGGCGCTGGGCACGAGCGAGGACATGCTCGGCGTGGTGTTCCACAAGGCTCGCAACCGCATCCAGACGCCCGCCAAGCTGGAACAGCTCGTCAAGGAGTTCATCGACCAGCACGAGTGGATGAGCTACGAGGCAGATCTCAAGGGCGATGCGTATGAGGGCCTGATCGAGAAGACCGCCCAGGAGGGCGCCAGGGGAGCGGGCCAGTACTTCACGCCGCGGGCGCTCATCAACGCCATCGTCGATGTGATGGCGCCCGAGCCTGACCACCGCATCTGCGACCCCGCCTGCGGCACCGGCGGGTTCTTCTTGGGTGCCTACCGGTCGATCGTCGAGCGGTTCCCGCACTTGGAACCCGATCAGGTTGCTCACCTGCGCTCGGGTGCGTTCACGGGTTGGGAGATCGCCGATCTGCCTGCCCGTCTGTGTGCGATGAACATGCTGCTGCACGGCATCGAGAGCCCCGAGTCCGACTCGCCAATCGTCGTGGACGACGCGCTGCGGGACCCTCCCGGCAAGCCGTTCGACATGGTGCTGACCAACCCGCCGTTCGGCCGGTCGTCGTCGGACAGCTACGAGCGGGAGGACTTCTGGGCGACCACCGGTAATAAGCAGCTCAACTTCGTCCAGCACGTCGTGAGCCTGCTGAAGATCGGCGGGGATGCGGCCGTGGTGGTGCCCGACAACGTGCTCTTCGAGGCAGGGGCCGGCGAGACCATCCGCCGCCGACTGCTGCACGATTGCGACGTCCACACCTTGCTGCGACTGCCAACCGGAATCTTCTATGCACAGGGCGTGAAGGCCAACGTCTTGTTCTTCCGTCGCCGCGAGGGCGCTGAGGACCCGTGGACCCGTGAAATGTGGGTGTACGACCTGCGTACCAACAAGCACTTCACGCTCAAGCAGAATCCCCTCACTAGAGCCGACCTGGACGACTTCGTCGCTTGCTACCGAGCTGACGCTCGCCATAAACGCAAAGAGTCCGAGCGCTTCAAGCGCTACCCCTACGACGAGCTCATCGCCCGCGACAAGGTCAGCCTCGACCTGTTCTGGCTAAGAGACGAAAGCCTCGAAGACGCCGACAACCTGCCGCCCCCGGACATCCTCGCTGCCGAGATCGCCGAAGACCTCGAAGCCGCTCTCGCCGAGATCCAAGCCCTCGCCGAGAGTCTCGCAAGCACAGCCGAACCCGAGTGAGCCGCCGTCGCGAGCGTGTCGTGTGGCATGCGTCGGGCGGAGGTAGCTCTGTCGCCGGCAGCGGAACCCGCGTACTCTCGTCAGAGGTTCTTGTTACACCCCTGGTGCACGCTGGAGTTCGTGCACATGCCGACAAGTCGCTGCGCTGCGCGACACTCAGGTAGACGACTTGTCCGACCGTCCATCTGCCGAAGGGAGGAGATCATGAGCGACCGCACCGGAATCGAGTGGACCGAGGCCACTTGGAACCCCACCACTGGTTGCGACCAGACATCGGTCGGCTGCGACAACTGCTACGCGCTGACGTTGGCGAAGCGCCTCAAGGCGATGGGAAATCCGCGGTACGAGCGAGACGGCGATCCCGACCTGAGCGGCCCCGGCTTCGGTCTCACGTTGCACTACGACCTGCTCGACCGTCCGCGGCGCTGGCGTCGACCGCGCCTGATCTTCGTCAACTCGATGAGCGACCTCTTCCACCCAGAGGTGCCGCTGGACTTCATTCAGAAGGTGTTCGCAGTGATGGCCGATACACCGCAGCACACCTACCAAGTGCTCACCAAGCGGTCGAAACGGCTCGCATCGGTGGCAGGTGATCTTGACTGGCCCTCGAACGTGTGGATGGGCGTCACCGTTGAGACACCGCGTTACGCCTTCCGGATCGATCATCTGCGCAAGGTTGACGCCGCGGTGCGCTTCATCAGCGCAGAACCACTCCTCGAGGCGCTGCCGAACCTGGACCTGACCAAGATTCACTGGCTCATCGCTGGAGGTGAGAGTGGCCCGCGTGCCCGGCCGATTGATGCCGACTGGGTCAGAGACCTGCGCGACCAATGCTCCGCCTCAGCTGTCGCGTTCTTCTTCAAGCAGTGGGGAGGCCGCACCCCCAAGGCTGGCGGCCGAGAACTCGATGGCTTGACCTACGGTTCGATGCCTCAGAAGGAGTCGATGCTCAAGGAAGTCCCTGTCGAGATTGCCCGCTCTCTGGACACCGCGGCATGACATCAACGACTTGGACAATTCCAGAACACACTCGCGCCAAGCATCTATTGTTACAAGGTTACTTGAAGGCGTGGTACCCGATTCTCGGACAATCACATCGCCGGGTCATATTTCTTGACGGCTTCGCAGGCCCTGGTGTGTACGAGAATGGCGAGTGGGGATCGCCTCTGATTGCGATTGATACGCTCGTCCGGCACAGCTATTTCCCACAATTGTCCTCAACGGAATTCGTGTTTATCTTTGTTGAAGCCGAGGAGAGTAGATGTCATAATCTTAAAGACGAGATCGACAGATACTGGGAATCAAACGAAGGCAAGCCACATAATGTTGTGGTGAAGAACATCCACGGAGCATTCGCAGAAGTTGCCAGTCGAATCGCCGAGATCGGACCTGGGCGGTTGGCGCCAACTCTGGCATTTGTGGACCCATTCGGTTGGTCTGGTGTGCCGATCAGTATCATCGCCGATCTGCTGGCATCCGACAAGTGCGAAGTAATCTTCAATTTCATGTTCGATCACGTCAACAGATTTGTCAATGATCAGCGTCCCGGTATCGCCCACTCCTTTGAGGAACTGTTCGGAACCACTAACAGCGAACATCGCGATGTAAACAATATGTCGGGCGAAGAGCGGAAAGTGTTTCTTCGAGATCTCTACGCATCACAGCTGCGTGACATCGCCAATTTCACATATGTGCGGCCATTCGAGGTATTGAATGTCGATCGACGTCGCACTGAGTATTACTTGATGTTTGGTACACGGGACGTCAAAGGACTTACGGCAATGAAGGATGCTATGTGGGACATTGACCCCATCAATGGCGTTCGATTCTCGGGGTTCGCTGGAAATCAGCCGATGTTGTTTGAGCCGAGTGTTGACTTAGTTGCGCTACGCCGGGCCTTGCTCGATAAGTTTGGGTCACATACGGCAAGTGTCGAAGAAATCAACGAGTTCGTGGTTGTCCATACTGACTACAAGGAGAGCCACTACAAGCAAGTGCTCCGTTCATTGGAAGAAGAGAGCTTGATTCGCTGCCTGAGCTCACGCAAGAAGGCGCGAACGTACCCGAGCGGGACGCTTCTCGAATTCCTCAAAGCCCCAGAGCGACCGCAACTCTTCGCGTAGTTGCTTGTCCCAATAGTCGCCTGCCCAGTCGGAGACTGCGATGTGGCTCAAGCAGGTTCGATCTGCTTCAACCAGGTGCGTCGAAGAGTGTTCCCTGCTCCATGGAGCCACGTCGAGTCGTGGTGCGAGTGTCGGGATCGAATTCGTCATCGTCGAGCAGCGGCCCGAGTCGCTCGATCTCGGTGACGGGTTCCGCACCGCGTCGTTCGAGGCCCTCGTTGCCCAGGCCTTCGCCTGGACCACGCCAGACTGCGACGCGCCCGAATTGGCTGTCGAGTGCCTCGGTTGCGCCAGTCCAGGTTCCGCCTGAGCCCTTGTCGCCTGCGACCACAAGCGTCAGTGCTGACTGTGCGTAGATGAGCTTGTTGCGTCCCATTGCGTTGCCGGTGCTGAAGCCGGCGTCGGGGCTGTACGGCGCACACATGACAGCTCGCCCATCATGAATCGCTGAGCGGACGTCGGCGTCGCGGAGCTTGCGTGATAACGAGTCCGCCAGCACACTCACAACTGCGCCTCCCGAATCGAGTGCCGAATTCATGGCGAGCCGGTCGACGCCGCGAGCCCCGCCCGAAACGAGTGGAATGTTGCGCACGACTGCACACTTGGCAGCCTCGATGGCGACCTCGACGCCGGGCGGACTCACGTCGCGGCTGCCCACAACGCCGAGACCTGCGATGTTGAGCAGTTCGGTCGCTCCCGCCGCATAGAGCAAGGGCGGCGCCTTGAGCCCGAGACGCTCGGGCCAGCGTGTCGGATAGTGCTCGTCATACGGCGTGAGCGTCCCGATACCCGACTGCTCGAGACGCTCCAGCTCGAATGCGAGTGCCGTGGCTCGGCCCATCAGAGCACCGATGCGCTGAGCGAAGTCGACGCTGAAGTCGTGAGCCGCAGCGAGATCACCTGCATTCGTTCCTAACAGGCAACTCGGTCCAGTGCCCAGGCCAGCCGACAGCTTCCAAAACTCCGTTGCCTTCAGAGGCCGCACACTGTCAGCACACAGCCGGCTGACGAGCGAGATCGTCGCCAGAGCGTCATCTCCTCGCCTCACCCGCCCGCCCTCTCGGACGTCTCGGATAGAACCAATGGGAACACGCGACCCGCTCCGGCGGTTCGCAGCTGCGCTCCCACGACCGTCAGCGTCCAACGGGAATCGACGGCATCGTCGACCAGGAGCACAGCGCCTTCGGGCACCGGGCCGCTGATGCTGAACGCCCCGTCAACGTTGCGGAACTGCTGATGGCTGTTCCGCATCGACTTCTGTGGCTGCGTGTCGCGAACCTGCACGACCGCATCGTGACAGGGCAATCCGAGTGCGTCCGCGAGCCGAGCGGCGAAATCGGAAACGAGTGTCGGAAAACGGCGCGATGGCACGAACGTGACCCAGGTGGGCGCGGGCTCGGGCCGCCACCTGTCGCTGATGAGTTCCGCGGCAGCGTCCACCAAGCGGTCGTCGAATCGGCCTTCGGACTGCTTGCCCTTGCGCACCAGGTTGCCCCAGCCGCCATCACCCCATCGCGACAGCGCTCGACCGTCCGCAAGCCGAAGTTCGGCCGGAATCGACTTTCTGTCCGCCCACTGCTTGCGGGCCCCGACCACCATGGCCTCGCTGCGCAAGAACTCCACTGCCCGTTGCACCTCGGACGGATCGAACGTCAGCTCCATGGTGTCGCCGGTGCAGTTGTCGCACGAGCCGCACGGTTCGCTGACCGGATCGTCGAGATGCTGCCTCAGGAGCTGCATTCGGCACTGCTCGGTGTCGATGTACTGGCGCACCTGTTCGAGTTCGGCGCGGCGCAACGCAGTGACCGCTTCGACTTTGGCGTGATCGAAGCTCCAGGGTTGCAGCGACCGTTGCCACTGGCTGCCGACGCGTTCGATTGCGCCATCCACCTCCAGATTCTTCAGGAGATTCTCGAGACGTTTGTTGCCGACGTTCACCTCGGGAAGAAACTCGTTGAGCCGCATCGGCTCGTGGCGCTCTTCCAGCATGCCGACGACCTGCTCAGCGAGCCGGGGGTTGGGAAACGACGTCTCGATGAAATAGTTCTGAATGTCGGCGTCTTCGGTGCCTCGCAACACGATGCCCCACGATTCGGGCACTCCCCGGCCTGCCCGTCCGACCTGCTGGTAGTAGGCAACCGGCGATCCTGGCGACTGATAGTGGATCACGAACGACAGGTCTGGTTTGTCGAAGCCCATGCCCAACGCCGAAGTCGCGACGACAGCCTTGACCGAATTGGTGAGCAGTGCCTGTTCGATTTCCGGCCGCCGGGACGATTCGGTCCCGCCGCTGTAGGCCACAGCATCGATGCCCTCGCAGACGAGCCAGCCTGCGACGCGTTCGGTGTCTCGAATGGTGGAGCAGTAAACGATGCCGGTGCCCGGCAGTTTCGTCAGCGCCGCCGCCAGCCATGTCAGACGCTCCGGCGGCGACAAGATCGTCAGAGCATGCAGTCGCAGGCTGTCTCTGCCCAGTGGCCCGCGCACTGCCTCGAATTCGGACCCGAGTTGCGTGATGACGTCGGCGACGACTCGGTCGTTGGCCGTTGCAGTGCAGCACAGCACCGGCATTCGGAGGGGCAGCAGATCGAGTACGCGAACGAGCCGCCGATAGTCCGGTCGGAAGTCGTGACCCCAGTCGGAGATGCAATGGGCCTCGTCGACGACCAGCAGACCACATCGCGCAGCTACAACCGGAAGTACTTCACGCCGAAAGTCCTGATTCGCTAATCGCTCAGGCGAAATCAGCACGACATCTGCTTCGTCGGTTTCGATCTGTGCGATGACGACTTTCCATCCATCGCGATTGGAACTGTTGATGGTGACGGCACGCACGCCGAGGCGTTCTGCCGCCTCGATCTGATTGCGCATCAATGCGAGTAGCGGCGATACCAGCAGCGTCGGGCCTCGACCCACATCACGCAACATCTTGGTAGCGATGAAATAGACGGCGCTCTTGCCCCAACCAGTTCGTTGCACGGCAAGCTCTATCGGTGGTTGCGAGTGAGTTGAGTGTAGATGTCGGCGGCTGATTGCCAGTTGTGGAGTCGGCGGGGCATCCAGTTGAGGTTGTCCTCGATGACTGACAGTCGCAGCGGACTGAGGTTCAGCGGTGTGCCTTTGGGCAGCCAGCGTCGCAGCAGCCCGTTGGTCTGCTCGTTGGTGCCGCGCTGCCATGGGCTGTGGGGGTCGCAGAAGAACACCTCGATGCCGAGCGCGGTTTCGATGTCGGCCCAGCGGGCCATCTCGCGGCCTTGGTCCCAGGTGAGGCTGCGCACCAGATGGGCGGGCTGGCGGGCCAACGCGGCGGTGACCGCGGCGGCGACGTTGGGCGCTGTGTAGCCGTGGGGCAATGCGACGACCAGCGTGTGGCGGCTGACGCGCTCCACCAGGGTGGCCGCGGCGCTGCGGTTGGCTGCCCCGATGATCAGGTCGCCTTCCCAGTGGCCCGCCTCGTCTCGGTCTTCGGCGGCTGGGGGCCGCTCGCTCAAAGGCCGATAATCCCCCAGCGGGCTGGCTTTTTCGCGGTGGCGGCTGCGCGGACGGCGACGCCGGCGGCCCCTCGGCAGGTCTTTCCACGCGTCGGCGCCGAGCCCGCAGCCGCTGTACGCGGCCCGGTAGATCGTCTCCGCGCATACCCGCTGTCCCTCGCCGGCGAGATCGGCGCTGATCGCCTGCGGCGACCAGCGCTGGTTCATCCTGCGCTTCACCTGGGCGGCCAGCACCGGGTCCGCTTCGAGCTTGCATGCCCGGGGCCGCCGCGCCTGGCGGCTCGCGTCAGCGGTCGCTGACGCCGCGTCGTACACGGCCTTGGGGCCGCCGCAGCGGCCCAGCTCGCGATAGACCGTCGCCGGGTGCCGGCCCAGCACCACCGCGATGTCCACAGCGGTCGCTCCCGCCGATCTCATCGCCTCAATCCGGGCGCGCTCGAACGCGCTCAGCCTCGCTGCCATACTGGACACCTCCACTGGTGGTTGCTGTGTTGAACAACCGGTCATCATGACCGATCACTCGCAACCACCGGTGGAGTCCGCCCACCAACAGGACTCGGCCCCTGTCGTCGACCAATCGGCGGATCACGCCAAGCTGGTCATTGCGAAAGTCGGCAGCCGGATCACCCGTCAGCTTGCGCAGCAAGCCGAGCGCATCTTCAGATTCCGGGACGGGGCGCATCAGTACGCGATGTCGAGGGCGTAGCGGAGTGCCTGGTCGAGTTGTGCACGTTTGAGGGCACCGAGTCGGCCGACTGGTTCAGGGTCGAGGCGCGCAATCGGCACGGTCACGATGTTGTCGCAGCTGATGACGCACATCGCTGGCAGTCCCTCATCGACGCCGATCTCCACCTCCGAGCGGATGCCGCGCATCGTACGAGTGATGGGAGCGCAAGTGATCGCTGTCAGCACCGAAGCCGCCGCGTCCCTCGTCAGCACGCACAGGGGTCGTCGCCCGCCGGGCTCCCCGAGATCACTCCAATAGATCTCGTTGCGCGCTACCACGGCGGCGCTGTCTCGGCCGCCAATCGTGCTGCCGCCTCGACGAACGCCGGATCCTGCGGCTGGCGGCGATATGCAGCATCGAGCTCGGCATCGGCCGCGGCCAGATCGGTGGCTTCGATCACAGCTCGTGCACCGCGACGAAGCAACGCGGACCTGTTCGTTCCCTCAGCTGCTGCGATCGCCGCAAGTCGTTCGATGAGTTCGTCGTCGAGCTGAACCAGTACTTCACGCCGAGCCATAGTCATATGCTAAATCATATGGTGATGGAGGCGAACCAGATCTCCGGCGTCGCGGTTCTCAGTTGTTCGCTGGCCGTTGCAACGTGGCGGGCACGACGGCTAGATGTTCGGCCACTGCTCCGTCGTGGAGGCGGCGATCCCATACCGCGACCACCAAGTCGGCGGTGTCGAGCACCAGCGCACTTGCCAGATGGACGGCGTCGGCTCCGCGCAGTCTGTGGCGCCGCGCGAGCAGGCCGGCGGACTGTTCGACGTTCTCGCTGAGCTCGACTGGCTGGACGCTTGACCAAACCTGTTGCCAACGCTCCTCGCAGTCCACGACTTCCGACTCGTCGAGGTCGCCCCGCCGGCCAGCCGCGGCGAGCGCGGCACAGACTTCGGCGAACGCCAGCCTGCTGGATACGGCCGCGTCGCAACCATCCCAGATCGCCTCTGCGATCTCGCTGCCTGGTTCGTCGACGATCAGCTTCACCAACGCGCTGGCGTCGAAGTACGCAATGGCCACTGCTCAGCGGCGCTGATCGCTCACCAGATCCGACAAGGGCGAGCGAGGACGAGGACGCCGTTGTCCTGTCGCCTTGGGTCGTTCGCCTCGCACGGGTCGCGAGATCACGCCTTTTGCAGTCAGCCGCTCGATGGTCGGAGCCGAGTCGATACCTGAGAGCCTTGCGACAGGAACGCCACGTTCGGTGATGACCACCTCTTCGCCAGAGCGAGCGCAGTCCAGCCAGTGACGCAACCTGGCTCGAAACTCCGTGGCGGCAACGTTCATATTCAGACCGTATCAGCGGAATCGAAATGTACAAAAAGAATTTTCCGAATTGTACATAAGAGGCCGCGCAGGTGGACGGCCGTCTACCAGTCGCCGAGTCGGTCCCGCTGTGATGCGGGATGGTTCGCGAACCGACGACGATGCGGATGGGGGATGCGGACAAGTTCTCGCTCGGCGCTGCGCTTAATCCGAATCGAGTAGTGCACGCTTGGCCTGATCCCAATCGATCACGGGATCGGACGGGTCGCGCAAGCGCTGCAGGGCGATGTCGAGGTCGTCGAAGTCTTCCAGGTGGCGTTCCAGCGCGTGCCGAATGATGTCGGCGCGGCTCCGCTTGAGCTGGGCTGCAGCGGAATCCAACGCTGCCACCAGTTCGTCGGGTACTCGGGCGGTGATCTGGCCCATGTGCCCCTCCCACGCAGCCCGGCTGTATCGCTGCCCATACAGTCATTGACTTCATCCGACATCCAAACGATGTCACAGGAGTAGCGAGTGCGTGGTCGAACCCTCCTCGATTGATTGCGCTGAGCCGGCTCTGCACCTCACCGAGGCTTGGATCACGCCGAGAATGGCGGGCGTGGAGTCCAACGCTGTGAATCGGATGTGTGTATCACGCGTGATACATTGGTGCCGTGGACGAGGTGACCATCCGGCAGCTCCGCAATCATGGAGGCGACGTGGTGGACCGTGTGCAGGCGGGCGAACGTCTGACTGTCACGCGGTCTGGCCAGCCGGTGGCGGAACTGCGCCCCTTGCGCCGTCGGGGGCTTGATGCCTCGTCGTTGCTCGAACGCTGGCGCCGCCTTCCCGCTGTCGACCCTGTTCGACTTCGGTCCGACATCGATGACGTGATGGATCCGTCATTGTGAGCGCCGGCCATCGGCACGACCGCGGGGTGCTCGACACCAATGCAGTGATCGGCTTGCCTCGGTTGGCCGACGCCGGGATGTTGCCTGCAGAGCCGACGATCACTGCCGTCACACTCGCCGAGCTGTCCGTGGGGCCTTTGGTGGCACCCGACGCGGCCGAGCGAGCTAGGCGCCAAGCTCACCTGCAGCAAGCAGAGGCTGACTTCGATCCGCTGCCCTTCGACGAAGCTGCTGCGCGGGCCTTCGGCCAGGTTGCCTCTGATCTGAGGGTTTCAGGGCGCAAGCGCGCAGCGCGGGCCTACGACGCGCTCATTGCCGCCACGGCAATCTCGAATGGGCTTCCGTTGTACACCGCGAATCCAGCGGACTTCGACGGCATCACCGACCTTGAGATCGTGGCACTGCCCGTGCCGGGTGCCGAGTCCCAAGCCCACTCGCCGTCCGCAGCTGGCGACCAATAGTCCGAGTTCCTGCCGTGAGACAGCCCATCGGCATCATCGGATGGGGAATTGAAATGGCGGAACGGTGGCACGCCGAGCGTTGCCGGGAACTGGGGCCGCCGGGGCAAGTGCTGGAGGGCAGGCAACTGTGGGAGGCAGCCGGAGTATCGGTCGATTCAGTCTCAGCACCGGTACTCGCTTGGGGCTTGCAGCCGCTCGGCGCGGGACTGCTCTGAGCTATCACGGCGACTTCGCCTCCGGTGGCGGGTTACCGGCAGTATGAGCTTGGAGCGAAACATCCGGTATTCGGCCAGCGGCGGCGTGCTGGTACCTTGCCGCCCGTATGCCTCATGACACCCATGCACTCGCATCCATGCCAGAGCGGTACACCCGGCCTGACTGGGTGCGGCGCATCATCCTCATGGGCGACTCGATCGGGGGTCGGCCTCAGGATCTCGTGCCCATCGATGCCAG
The DNA here is from genome assembly GCA_965231925.1 of Acidimicrobiales bacterium. Taxonomy (GTDB): domain Bacteria; phylum Actinomycetota; class Acidimicrobiia; order Acidimicrobiales; family Poriferisodalaceae; genus Poriferisodalis. The sequence goes on along the minus strand of OZ246894.1, from coordinate 3,434,958 downwards.
TGAGCTGCTGAAGCTGGCCACCGCCTCCGTCGGCGGCATGCCTGCCGGTGACTTGGGAGATCCGGGCTGGCGAAAGCGTTTTGAATCTCTCGCTGCCGATCTGGACGCCTCGCCGATGCACCTGCTCGGCCGGCTGATGACCAAGCAGGAGCTGCTGCGCTCGCTGCGCACCCGCTTGCTGCTCACCGCTGCGATCGACGCCACTCCCGCCATCACCGCAGAGCCCGTGGCGTCGCCGGCGATCATCGCCGGACCCGCTCGCTCGGGCACGTCGATCTTGTTCGAGCTGTTGGCCCTGCACCCCGACCTGCGAGCCCCGCTCGGCGCTGAGGCGCTCCACCCGGTGCCGCTGCCCGAATCTGGCCTCGCGGATCGGCGGGAGATGGGCGAGTGCGAGCAGGAGTTCTGGGCCGACATCCAGCCCGAGTTCTTGGCCATGCACGAATTCCGGGCCGACCTGCCCGTCGAGTGCATCACGCTCACCACCGGCAGCTTCGCCGGCTACCACTGGAGCATGGTCGCGCCGCTGACAGCGTGGATTCCCGACCTGGACGTGAACTTCAGCTACGAGCGGCAGATCCTCCAGGTGCTCCAGCACGGCGCGGATCCCACCCGATGGGTGCTCAAAACGCCCGGCCATCTCTTCGTTATGCCGCAGCTGTTCGCGGCCTTCGGCGACGCGTGGGTGATCCAGACCCACCGCGACCCGGCCCGCACCATGACCTCCACTGCCAGCATCACGACCATGGTCCACTGGATGCGCTTCAAAGACGTGGATGTCGGCGGGTACGCCCAATTCGTGCACGATGCCTTCGCCTTCGCGCTCAACGACTCGGTGAACCTGCGAACCACCGGCGTCGTGCCAGATGAACGCTTTGTGGACGTCCGCTACACGCAGCTGGTGAGCGACCCCGTCGGAGCGCTGGGCCCCGCCCTTGAGCAGATGGGCCTGCCGATGACTGATGCCTACGCCAAAGCCGTCCGTGACTACTTGGCCCACAAGCCCAAGGGCAAGTACGGCACTCATCGCTACCAGCCCGAGGACTGGGGATTCACCGCCGAGGGCATTCGTGCCGCCACCGAGCAGTACATCTCCCACTTCGACCTGCCCCCGGAGCGCTGAGCCCGCCCCGAGGCGTGACTCGGCGCGTTGGGCGCCGACGTTCAGGGTGCTCGACGCCGGGACTGTCTCGCCCGGTCACTCAGCGCGCTGGGTGCCGACCTTCAGGTCCCGGAAAGGGCTGGTCGTGTCGATGCCGGGTTCCTTGGGCAATCCGAGAACCCGCTCGCCGACGATGTTGCGCATGACCTCGTCGGAGCCGCCGGCGATGCGCATGGCCGGGAAGCCCAGCACGTAGCCGGCCCACGAGAACGTGCCCCATTCGCCGGAGTCGACCACCAGCCTCGGCCCGATCGTGTCGGCCACGAACTCGCAGGTGGCGTTCATCTGGCGGATCAGCCCCATCTTCGACAGCGACATCTCCGGCCCGGGTGTGCGGCCGACCCGCAGCGCATCCATGGTGCGCTGGTTCGACCAGCCGAGCACCTTGCCGTGGGTGTAGATCTCGGCGAGCTTCTGGCGAGACAGCGCGTCGCTGCTCAGGCCGTAGTGGTTGGCCATCGCCGCCAGCTTGGTGAAGCTGCCGCCGCCGGTACCGCCCCCTGAGCCGCCGCCGATCGCCGCTCGCTCATTCATCAGCGTGGTGAGCGCCACGCCCCAGCCCTGGTTCACATCGCCGAGGCGGTGCGAATCGGGCACTCGCACGTCGGTGAAGTACACCTCGTTGAAATTCGCCCCGCCGGTCATCTGGCGCAGTGGTCGCACTTCCACGCCGGGGGCCTTCATGTCCACGAGGAACCCGGTCAGGCCCTGGTGCTTGGGCTGGTCGAAGTCGGACCGGGCGATCACCTCGCCGATGTCGGAGTAGTGCGCGCCCGACGTCCACACTTTCTGACCGTTGAGGATCCACTCCTCGCCGTCGCGTTCGGCTCGCATCTGCAGGCTGGCAAGGTCTGAACCGGCGCCCGGCTCGGAGAACAGCTGGCAGCCCACGATGTCGGCCCGGTACATCTGAGGCAGCACGTCGGCGGACACCTCGGGGCTGGCGTGGGCCAAGATGGTGGGTGCCACCATGCCCAGGCCGATGCCGAAGAATCCGCCGTCGGGCGTGTCGAACTGGCTCTCGAGCTGGCCCCAGACGCGCTCGTACTTGCGCGGCATGCCGCTGCCGCCCAGCTCGGTCGGCCCGCTGATCCAGCCGAAACCGGCGTCGTACTTGGTGGCCCGCCATTCCTTCGACGCCTCGAGTTCCTGGAGCTCGCGCTCGCGGTCGACCTCTTCGAAGAGCGCCGCATTGTCGGGCCCCTCGCCCCACACGAACTCGCGCCGTTCGGCCTTGCGCTTGGCGTTGGCCTCCAAGAACTCCAGTGCCTCAGCGGCAAACTGCTCCTCGGTGATCTCAGCGGTGTCGGCAGCGGCCATGTCGGGCTCCTGATGGTGGGGAGGACTGTGGGGAAGTCCGGCGGACAAGCAGCCCCAAGCTAGCGACATATCTCGCTACGCTCATCGGCCATGGGTCAGCCCGTCCGTGTCGCAGAACGACCGTCGTCCGTCCGTGCAGGCACCGTTCAATTCGAGACGAACCGTCCGCTGACCGGGGCGGGCCATCGCTACTACAACAGTGCGGACGATGCGGCCAGCGCCGAGGACCCGGCCGACCTGCTGGCATGGCGCCTGTTCCAGCGGGGCGGCGTCGACCACATCCACGTGTACGGCAACGTGGCCACCATCGACCTCTCTCGGGGTCATACCTCTGACGGCATCGCCGAGATCATCGAAGAGCTGTTCGCTCACTACCGCTAGCTCGCTGGCGGTAACGACAAGCACGGCCGCCACGCGTGCCGGCATCGTTACTTCAGGGCTACCGTTGCGCCCATGACCGAAGACGAGTTTCGTTCCGAGCTCACTGCGCGGGGCTATGGCGAGCCCCGAGACGCGGTGTTCGCGCCCGATGCCGACGGGGAACTCCACAGCCACGATTTCTCAGCGATGGCCATGGTGACCGAGGGCGAGTTCTGGCTGGGGCTCACCGACGAGACCCGGGTCATGGCCGTGGGAGACTGGTGTGAGGTGCCCGCTGGCATGCTGCACAGCGAGCAGGCCGGCCCGATCGGCGCCGCCCTGCTCGTCGGGACGAAGTAGCTCGACGCAGCGCGACTCCTGGCCGACGCACCCCTGGTTGCAAACGCTTCGGGTGGAGCACGAACACGGATAGCGATTGATAAACATTCGTTCGTGAAGACGATTGTTCGTCTAGTCTGTCGCGATGGCAGTACAGCTGCGTGACACAGCCGACTCTCGTGGGGTCGGCGCATTGGACACAGCTGACTCTCGTGGGGTCGGCGCATTGGGTGTCAAGCGTGCGGTGGACATCGGGCATGACGAGCGGCTGCTGCCTGTTGCCGATGAGCTCGTCTCGCTGCTGACACAGCCAGGGCTCGTTCCTGGGTCGGTGCTGGCTGCTCAGGGGCCGGGGGCACTGACCTTGGCGACAGCCTTTGCAGCAGAGGTCTCGCGCACCGGGAGATGGGTGACCGCTGTGGGCTTGGGTCGCATGGGCGTCTCAGCAGTGGCCGAGCGAGGGGCGTCGCTGGACCGGTGGGTGTTCGTGGACGAGCCCGGCGACGCTGCCGCCGAGGTGCTGAACGCCCTGATCGGCAACGTCGACGTGATCCTGCTGGCGGCCGGGGTGCGGCTGACGGCCGCTCACAGCCGGCGCCTGCGTACCCGCCTGCGGGAGCGGGGGACCGTCGTGATCGAAGTCGCCGAGGGGCGCGCCCCACGGGTCGGCGCATCTGGCGCATCGAATCCAGCCGGCCCTCGTGGGGTCGGCGCATCGAATCCAGCCGGCTCTCGTGGGGCCGGTGCATTCAGCCCAGACGTGACCCTGACGGTGGAACGTGCTGCGTGGACCGGTCTCGGTCTCGGGCACGGTCGGCTGCGCGAACGACGGGCCGAGGTGGTGGCGATAGGCCGCGGCGCGGCGTCGCTGCCACGGCGGGCAGTTTTGTGGCTGCCTGATGCCGATGGCCGCATCACCCTCGTTTCCGGTGCCATCGACACTGTTTCTTGGCCTGCTGTTTCGCGGCCTGCTTCTTCGGGGCCTGCCTCGGCCGATACCGATGTCGTCGTCCCCCTCCAACGCCGTGCCGGATAGCCGAACCGTTCCCGAAAGCCCCGCCGACATTCCGCCGCGGATGCTGGTAGTGGAGGTCGGGAACTGGCCCGCTATCGCAGCGGGGTTCGACCCGGTTACACCAGCGGCGGTGGTGTCCGCCGGGCGCATCATCGCCGTCACACCTGCGGCCGCTGCCGCCGGGATATGCACGGGAATGCGTCGCCGCCAGGCCCAGTCCGAATGTCCTGCTGTGGAGCTGGTTGAGCACAATCCCGATCTCGATGCCCGCCGTTTCGCTCCCGTGGCGGCGGCGCTGGAAGATCTGACGCCGAGAGTCGAGGTGCTGAGGGCTGGCTGCTGTGCCGTCGCCACCCGGGGCCCGTCGCGCTACTACGGCGGCGATGAAGTGCTAGCCGAACTGGTGCATCGCACCGTCGCTGGAGTGCTGGCAGGCGTACTGGGTACAGCAGATGCTCGTGGTGCTGGCGTGACGGCTGCAGCCGTCGCTCGTGGGGTCGGCGTGTTGGGTTCAGCCGGCGCTTGCGGGGCCGGCATGTGCGATCCAGCATCAGCCGTCAGTGTTGGCATCGCCGACGGCTTGTTCGCTGCTGGCCTTGCCGGGAGGGCAGCAGCGGTCCGAACTCCGTCAGCGCCGGTGTTGGTGGTGGCCAAAGGCAGCAGTGCAGCCTTCTTGGGTTCGCTGCCGATTCTGACCCTCAACGGAGTGTTCTCGCCGCTGGCAGGCATGGGCGCCGGCAGCGCAGCAAGAGACTTCACCGATGTGCTGCAGCGGTTGGGCCTGCGCAGCTTGGCCGACATGGCGGCTCTGCCCGTTGCGGATCTCGTCGGCAGGTTCGGCGCACAGGGCGAATGGGCACACCGCCTGGCCAGTGGGCGCGATCCTCGCCTGAGCCAGCCGGCCGCTGCGGGGCCCGTACTCAGCGTCGAAACCGAGATCGATCCGCCCGCTGACCGGCTCGACACGGTGGTGTTCCTGGCCAAGACCCTGGCGGATCAGCTCGACGCCCAGCTGACCCGGGCAGGGCAGGCGCTGGTGTGCGTGGAGGTCAGCGCTGAGACCGAGCACGGCGAGACGTCCAGCAGGCGGTGGCGTCACGGGTTCCGTTTCAGTCCGCCCGATGTGGTCGACCGCGTTCGCTGGCAACTCGACGGTTGGCGCAGTGTCCGGGGCCGGGACAGTCCAAGCGGTCGTATCTCGCTCATCCGGCTGACTGTGGTCGAGACAGTTCCCGATGAAGGGCGTCAGATCGGCTTGTGGGGCGGTCAGTCCGAGACTGACGAACGGGCTGAGCGAGCGATACAGCGCATACAGGCATTGGTGGGTTTCGAGGGCGTCACCGTGGGCCGTTTGGGCTCGGGCCGCCGCTTCGCTGATTTCGAACAGCGTCTTCCGTTCGGCACCACCGGTCAAGCTGAAGCCGCATCGAATCCAGCCGGCTCTCGTGGGGCCGGCGCATCGAACCCAGCCGGTCCTCGTGGGGCCGGCGCATCGAACCCAGCCGGTCCTCGTGGGGCCGGCGCATCGAACCCAGCCGGTCCTCGTGGGGCCGGCGCATCGAACCCAGTGCCCCCCTGGCCGGGACGGCTGGGTGCGCCGGCCCCTGCCGAGGTGCTGGTCGAACCCGAACCGCTCGTGGTGCTCGATGAGGACGGCGAGCCGGTAGGCGTGAGCGGCAGGGTGCACCTCAGCGCTCCTCCCGCGGTGCTGCGGCGGGCCGATGGGCGCACCAGCGCCATCACGGCGTGGGCAGGGCCGTGGCCGCTGGACGAGCGTTGGTGGGACTTGCGAGCACGCCGCCGCCAGGCCCGGTTCCAGCTGGTGCTCGACGACGGCACCGCCCATCTGTGCGCCGTCGAGGGTGGCCGCTGGCAGCGCGAAGCCACCTACGACTGAGCCGGAGTATGGCGGTGCGCTCGCGAAGTGCGTGCCGGTCCGGCTAGACGAGCAATCCTGCGTACAGCGGTGTCAAGAGGGCCACCATGATTCCTGTCATCGACAGCATCATCGTGCGAGTCTGCTTGGCGATGACGCTGTCGACGTAGGCGCGCATGCGTTCTTCGACGGCAGCGATGTCATCCTTGGTGGCGAGGTTGTCTGCACCGTCGGGCAGGACGCACTTCATGAGCGTGGCGGCGGGTTCTTCGCCGAGCGTGGTGATGAGTTGGTTCACCAAGGCGGTCCGTTCGATCTCGTCGATAGCCACGGGATGCTCCTTAGAGTCTAGGCGCGGCGGTGAGACGGGCTTCCGGCACCCTGTGCGCGGATCAGTCCGGCTGAGGGGGCAGTGCGAAGTCCGGCAGATGCCGCGGTCTTCGATGGTCGGCACGCCGTGAGGGCCCGGCGGCGAGGCAGGGCTGCAACATATGTCGACGCGCGTCTGAGTGCCAGCGATTATTGGAGTACCAGCACCGGAATCAGCCGGAGCCAGCCCGGATCAGTTGCCGTTGGTGGACCAGTGCCAAGGCTCGCTGGGCAGGTTGTACAGGCCATAAGTCTTGGCGTTGGCAGCCAGCCACCTGAATGCCGTCGAGTTGCGACTGTTGACCGACCGGCCGTTGTGCTGGAAGTCGATCGCGAGGCCGCGCTCGTGCATGGATCGACCTGGCCGGGCGGTCGGCGGTCGGCACTGGTAGGAGGGTCGCTGGTAGATCGCCCACTGGCTTGTCCCGCAGTGCGCCCGGCGCAACGCAATCTGCGATGCGGCGCTGCGGTAGCCGCCCCCGGTCAGCCTGATCCCGTCACGGGCTGCGTGCTCGAGCAGGTCCTGCACCTTGCTGGCGATCGACTCGTGCACTTGGATGCCGCCCACCCACGTCAGCTCGCTGAGGTCGATGTTGTTGTCGGTGGGTTGGCCAGCGGTACCTTCACGCTCCCGGCGGGCTCGTTCCTCTGCCTCACGCCGCCTGCGTTCCTCTTCTGCCTTCCGGCGCTTCAGTTCGGTCTCGATGCGCCGCTGCTCGGTGATCGCGCTGGTGACGAGGTTCGCCGTCTCGGTGACATCGGCTGCAGCAGCGTCGTTCCACTCCTGCAGTGCCGCCTGCTCATACAGCAAGGCGTCGAGCTCGTCCTCGAGCTCCACGAGCACGATGGCCTCCTGCTCGACGGCGTCGAGCAAGTCCTCCAGTGCGCGCTCGGATTCGACGCGACGGACGTCTCGTAGTTCCTCGGCTCGCTCGAATTCGCGTAGCGCCAGTTCCGCGTCGATGGTGAGTGCCCTCAGCTGATCACCGGTTGCGTTCAAGTCGCCAAGGGCTGCACCGATGAGGACCCGGATGCGGGCAGCATCGTAGATGTCGCCGGTGCGCACCAAGCCGTAGGAGCCTTCCACCAGAGCGTCGTGACCGATATAGGTCTGAACGATGAGGTCGATGACGCGCTGGCCCAACTCGGAGTGCTGCTCGTCGAGCGACAGGACGCGCTGGATCGCCGCCTCGACCGATGCCTCAGCGCCGGCCAAGGCCAACTCGGCTTGGTCGAGATCGGCTCGCTGGTCGTTCACCAGCAGCCTCAGCTGGTCGAAGGCCTCCAATACCTCGTTGACGTCGGCCTGCCGCAGATCGACTTCCATGACCTTCCCGAGCAGTTCCGCTTGGGCCTCGTCACGGATGCGCTTCTCCTCGGCAAGCTGCGCCTCGAGCTCCTGCTGCTGCTGCTCCAGCTGTTCTTGGCGCTTGCGCAGCTCAGCATCGGACGGCTGCGACTGCGCACCGGTACCGGCAATCGGCACGATGCTCACGACGAGGGCGAACGCCATCGCCACGACACCGCGGCGTGCCACCGGTCGGTGAGTCACATCTCGGCGTGAGCGTCGCCGTGAACCTTGCACTAGGCGCGTCCTTGCTGAGGCCAGCCCGGGGCCGGCGCCGTCGAGTGCCTGCGGTCGCCCGTGGTCGTCGCAAGCGATGACCGGGACCTTCGGCCCAAGGTACCGACGGACGGACGGCGCCCGGTGTCGCCCTCAGGGATTCTCAGCCCGTTCTCAGGACGATGCTGTCTCCGACGGGCATGGTCACGGCATGGGGCCTGGGCATGGGTGAGGCAATTCGACCCCGCAGACCCTGCCGGCTCGGGCTGAGCGCAGCTACTCGTCGATCACCCGGTTTCGCAGCACCCCGATGCCGGGGACCTCGAATTCGATCTCGTCGCCCGGAACCAGCCAGCGCGGCGGTTCGTGCGATCCTCCGGTGCCCTCGGGCGAGCCGGTGGCGATGACATCGCCAGGTTCGAGCGGCATCACCTTCGACAGATACGAGATGATCTCTGGGACCGAGAAGATCATCTCGCTCACACTGGCCCGCTGGCGTTCCTCGCCGTTCACGCGGCAGATCACTTCCAGCGCGGCGGGGTCGGCGATCTGGTCAGCGGTGGTGATCCACGGGCCCATCGAGCCCGAGCGGAAGAAGTTCTTGCCCGCCGCCACGCTGTGGCGCTGCCAGTCCCGAACGGATCCGTCGTTGAGGATCGTGTAACCGCCCACGTACGCGAGGGCTTCGGCGGCGTCGATGTGACGACCAGCCCGACCGATGATCACTGCCAGCTCAACCTCGTAATCGAACTGAACCGACGCCGTGGGCCGGACGAGATTCTCGTGATGGGCCACGAGCGTGCCTGGGGGCTTGTTGAAGTAGACCGGCTGTGCCGGGGCCTGGACGTTGCCGCCAAGCGGGTACTTCTTGTGATAGTTCGCGCCAGCGCAGAGCATGCGAGCGCCCACGTCTGCGGGGACGGCGAAGATGACGTCGTTCCACCCATGTTCGGGCGGAATCTGGGCAAGCGGCGCCGGATCGGCAAGCGCAGCGGCAACCGCCTGTCCGATGGTGGCAATTGGTTCGCCGTTGGCTTCCCGGCTGTCGAGCCGTGCAACTCCATCGTCGGTCGCCACGCCGATGTGGGTCGCGTTGTCGCCGGCGACGGTGTAACGCAGCAGTCTCACGGCGCGTCACCGTACTTGTTACCCAAGACCTGCTGGTAGAGGACGTGCTCGTTGCGTCGGCCCTGGGGTGTCAGTCTGTCGCGGTGCGGCGCAACGGCTCGCCGCCTGCAGCGCGGATGGTGGCCTCGAAGCCGTCGAGGTCGGTTCCGCTCACGTGGCCCGTCCACGGCTCGCCGACACCGCGCCCCTCCACCGGCGGCTCGACGGTGACCTCCACCCGTGGGCTGTCCGTGCGCAACACCAAGGTGGCGTCTGTGCCGGAGATCCAACGGGCGACGATGACCGCCCGACGGAAGCTGATGTCGGCCAGCACGAGACCGCTCTCGGTGGCCGCCAGCAGTCGATGAACGTTGAACAGGAGCTGGTGCGCGACGACTGCCGCCACGATCAGCAGCCAGCCGATACCCCACGCAATCGCCAAGCCGGCCCCGAAGGCGAAGGCGGCCACCCTAACGATCATGATGCGCCGGTGGGCCCGTGCGGTCTCGGCATCGGTGACGACCACGGCCTTGCGCACGCTGACGCCTTCTTCGCCGAGGAGCTCCACTGCTCGGGCGAGGGCACGCTCGGGGGGCGTCATCGCGAGTGGTGACCCAGGTTGCCGAGGGGAATCAGCCCGTCGGCATCGGCGATGTGCTGGGCGATGGCCAGCAAGAGCTGCTCGCCGCCGTGAGCGGCGTGCAGCTGCACGCCCAGCGGCAGGCCATCGGGGTCGAGTGCCGTCGGCAGTGAGACGGCTGGCTGCCCGCTCACGTTTGCCTGGTTCACGAAGGCCGCCAATTCAGCGATACGCCTGGCGCCGTCGGTCGGGTCGGACAGGTAGCCGAGCGGCGGCGTGACGTCGGCGAGCACGGGCGTGAGCAGCATGTCGTAGCCGTCTTGGCTGCGCGGGCCTCCTGGGGCAATCGGCCCGGTGCTCCAGAACGGCATGACGCGCCTGCGCCAGCGTGCGAGGGCTTCGAGTGACTGCACATAGGCGGAGCCCGGAAGCGAGTTGCCCAGTTCGGCCGACCACCAATTGGCGGGCTCGACGTCGTCGGCTGTCACCGGACGCTCCAGCCGCTCTGCCCAGCCGGCCAGCTCGGACGCCATGGACACGGTGCGCACGACAACCGTGTGATCGGCGAGCTCGGAGCTGTACCAGCCGTCAGGAGCCGTATTGGGCTCGACGTGGTGCCCCAATTCCGCCAGCAGGCTCGCAGCGCGCTCGACGGCCTGCCGTGCCGGTGCGCTTGCTCGACCGGGACCGCCCGTCGACGCGGCGATGCGCAGCGGCGGCAACGAGGCTGTCAGCGAGTCGGCGAACGACTCGCCGGGCCGCAGCGGGGGAGCGATGTAGGGATCCCCTGGGGCCGGGCGGCTGATGACGTCGAGGCACCTGGCCGCATCGCGCACCGTGCGCGTGAGCATCCCGTCGACCGCGAAGCCGCCACGGTGCTCACCGAATCGTGGTGCGGTCGACACTCGGCCTCTTGTGGGCTTCAGCCCGACGAGGCCGCATGCCGCAGCCGGCACACGTATCGAGCCGCCGCCGTCGTTGCCGTGGGCGAGCGGCACGATGCCTGCCGCTACGGCGGCCGCTGAACCGCCGCTCGAACCGCCGGGTGAGCGGGCCAGGTCCCATGGGTTCGCGGTGGGGCCGTACACGGCCGGCTCCGTCGTGATGGTGGTGCCGAACTCGGGGGTGTTCGTGCGCCCGACCGAGATCATCCCCGCATTGCGCAGCAGCCGGTACAGGTGGCTGTCGAGCGTGCCACGCCATTCGAGGTCGACGAGAAAGCGCGCCCCTGCGTGGTGGAACTCGCCCGCTTGCTCGCAGCCGAGGTCTTTGACCGCGATGGGCACGCCGTCGAACAGCGCCTCGCCGTGATCGCCCTGACTCGCCCGGCGATCCAGCCAGCGCTGCGTCGCCTCGGCGGCCTCGGCCAGGGCACGCTCGGGTCGTGGATGGATGACTGCGTTCAGCGCCGGGTTCAGCCGTTCCATCCGCTCGAGCGCAGCCTGCACCGCCTCCGACGGATTCGTCTCGCCAGCCGCAAAGGCCGCCGCCAACGCTGTCGCGTCCTCGTTACGGCGGTCGGCGGTCATCGGGCGGGCATATACAGAGCCGGAAGTCTCAGGCCGTCCCGGCCCAAAGCGGCGGCGTGCGACCTGCCCATGGCGCCGCGCGCTCGAGCTGACCGGCGAGCGACAGCAGCATTTCCTCACTGGCGTGGGAGCCCACGAATTGCACGCCCACTGGCAGCCCAGATTCGGTCCAGCTCAGCGGCACCGACATCGCCGGCTGCCCAGACACGTTGAACTGGGGCGTGAAGTGCAGCAGGTCGTTCAGACGACCGCGGCCGGTCTCGGGGTTTCGCAGCTCGCCGAGGCGGGGCGGCGGCTCGGCCATGACCGGCGAGACCAGGACGTCGTGGGAAGCCCACCATGCGGCGAGGCGTCGCGTCCATGCATGGCACCACTCCAGCGCCGACAGGTACTGCGTCCCGCTGACCTCGCGCCCGATTTCCATGAGCGCCCATGTGTCGCCTTCGAAATCCGGGCGGCTCATGTGGCGGCCCAAGGCTCCTTCCACGCCGGCCAGCATGACGACGTTCTGCACGGACACGATCGTGCGGAAGTGATCGAAGAACTCTTCGTGGAACATCTCGGCCGGGTGTGAGTATTCGACCTCGTGACCCAGGTTCTCGGCCAATTGCCCGGCGGCTTCAACGGCGTGGCGGCATGCAGCATCGGTCGGACCCCAGTCGGAGTGAGCGCACAGCCCGATCCGCAGTGCTTGGGGCTCGCGGCCCGCAGCGGATTCGAAGGTGTCCGACGGCGGCGGTGCCCAGTAGGGGTCACCGGGCCACGGCCGGCTGATGCCATCGAGCACGCGGGCACTGTCGCGCACGCTGCGGCTCACGACACCGTCAACGCTGAAGCCGGCCCATCCGTCGCCCGAGTCGGGTCCCAGCGAGACTCGCCCGCGGTTGGGCTTCAGCCCGAAGAGCCCGCAATTGGCCGCAGGCACACGGATCGAGCCGCCCCCGTCGTTGGCGTGCGCGATAGGCACGATGCCTGCGGCCACCGCCGCGGCAGACCCGCCGCTGGACCCGCCGGTCGAATGGCCGGTGTTCCACGGATTTGCGGTAGGGCCATAGGCCACCGGCTCGGTCGTGATGGTCAGGCCGAACTCGGGCGTGTTGGTGCGCCCGCAGTTCACCAATCCCAGCGCGGCGAACATGGTGGCCAGGTGTGCCGTGCTCGGTGCGGCATAGCCCGCTTCTTTGAGCGCTGCGTTGCCGGCGTGGTAGGGCTGGCCTTCGGTGGTGCAGGTCAGGTCCTTGGTAAGGAACGGGACCCCTGCCAGCGGTCCGCCTGCGTCCCCCGCCTCCCGTGCGGCGTCGTGCCGTTCGGCCGCCTGGCGGGCGCTGCCGTCGAGCCGTCCGATGATCGCGTTGATCTTCGGGTTGAGCCTGTCGGCCCGGGCGATGGCCTCGTCGAGGAGCTCGACTGCGGAGGCGGCTCCCGAGGCGAACAGCTCAGCGATGGCTACGCCGTCGGGCAGGTCGCTGACGGGTGCGTCGGTAGATGCGCCAGTGGGCGATGTTTCGGCCATGGGCGCAACGTAGTTCGGTTGGGTCTCGGGGTTCGAATCGAGGTGTCGCACGAACGAGCATGCACAGTGAAAGAACTTCCGTTCCGAGAACTCTTGTTCTAGGAACGTGCGTTCGTTATAGTTGCGCCGTGGGTTTCACGAATCCGGGCATTTCCTGGCGGGAACTGGAACGACGGCTGTCCGACCGACCGCCGCCACCCGGCCGGCCCGGTGAGGGCCGGCGCACCAAACACGGCTCTGGCAAGGCATCCGCGGTGGACGGCGAGCGGGTCGAGCTTGCCACCCCGTCGCGGCCGTCGGTCCCCACGGTGCCGTACGCGGAATTGCACGCCCACTCCAACTTCAGCTTCCTGGACGGGGCGTCGAGCCCGGCCGAGCTGGTGGACGAAGCAGTGCGGCTGGGCCTCGACGCGCTGGCACTGACCGATCACAACGGGTTCTACGGAGCGGTGCGTTTTGCAGAGGCCGCCGCCGAAGCCGGGCTGGCGACGGTGTTCGGCACTGAGTTGACGCTCGGCGCGCATGGCGCCGACGAGTTGACGCTCGGCGCGTACGGCGCCGACGGATCGATGCCCAGTACTCGAAGCCGGATACGGCCAGAGCGCACCGGATGCGCCGATCCCGTGGGCTCCCATGTGGTGGTGCTGGCGCGCTCGCCGGCCGGCTACGCCTCGCTGGGCGAGCTGGTCTCGGCGGCGCAGATGGCGGGTCGCAAGCACGCTCCGCGTCTCAGCACGAGCGAGTTCCTGGTGGCCGCTGCGGCGCACCGTGACGAGTGGGCGATCCTCACCGGGCACCGCAAGGGCGCTGTCCCTGCAGCACTCATGGCCGAAGGATCCGCAGGGGGACCGCGCGCCGCCGCAGCACAGCTCGACCGGCTCGTCGACGCAGCCGGCCGCCACAACGTTTTCGTCGAGCTGTGGGACCACGGCGACCCGCTCGACAGCGAGCGCAACGACGCACTGGCCGAGCTGGCCATCAGGGCAGGCGTCGAGCCGGTCTGCACCAACGGTGTCCACTACGCCACCCCGGCGGGCCGTCGGCTGGCCACAGCCGTGGCCGCCGTGCGCGCCCGTCGCAGCCTCGACGAGCTCGACGGCTGGCTGCCGCCGGCGGCCACCGCCCACCTGCGCTCCGGCGCCGAGCAGGCCCGCCGGTTCGCCCGCTGGCCGGGCGTGGTGGATGCTGCTGCGCAACTCGGCCGCGACTGCGCGTTCAACCTGTCGCTGATCGCGCCGAACCTGCCGCCCTATCGGTGCCCCGACGGTCACGACGAGATGTCGCACCTGCGGCATCTGGTGACCAAGCGGGCACAGGGGCGATACGGCCGGCCCGATGCCGAACGAGTGCCGGGCGCCTGGGACCAGATCCGCCACGAGCTCGACCTCATCGAACAGCTCGGCTTCGCCGGCTACTTCCTGGTTGTGTCCGACATCGTGTCGTTCTGCCGAAGCCGCAACATCTACTGCCAGGGCCGTGGCTCGGCCTCGAACTCGGCGGTCTGCTACGCGCTCGGCATCACCAATGTCGACTCGGTCGCCATGGGGCTGCTGTTCGAGCGCTTCCTGTCGCCCGAGCGCGACGGGCCGCCCGACATCGACATCGACATCGAGAGCGGTCGTCGTGAAGAGGTCATCCAATACGTGTACGAGCGCTACGGCCGCGCCCACACAGCGCAGGTGGCGAACGTCATCAGCTACCGGTCGCGCTCGGCACTGCGCGACATGGCCCGTGCATTGGGCTACGAACCTGGTCAAGCCGACGCGTGGGCGAAGTCGCTGGACCGGTACGGCTCGCTGTCTGAGCTGGCTGGACATGGCGGCGCCAGCCCGCCCGCCCCGCATCGCCCGCGTGCTGTGGACTGGCGTGACGCGGCGCCTGAGCCGCCGCTCCAAGATCACGGCATCCCCCCAGATGTGGCAGAGCTTGCGGTGTCGCTGGAGCATGCGCCACGTCACCTCGGCATCCATTCGGGCGGCATGGTCATCTGTGACCGACCGGTCACGCAGGTCTGCCCCACCGAGTGGGCAGCCATGGCCGACCGCTCGGTGTTGCAGTGGGACAAGGACGACTGCGCGGCGGTCGGGCTGGTGAAGTTCGACCTGCTGGGGCTGGGAATGCTGTCGGCCCTGCATTACGCCGTCGACCTGATCGCCGACGCGCACGGCGTCGAAGTGGACCTCGGCATGCTGCCGCAGGAAGACGAGGTCTACGACATGCTCTGCCGCGCCGACAGCATCGGCGTGTTCCAGGTGGAGTCACGTGCCCAGATAGCCACCCTGCCGCGGCTGCGCCCTCGCCGTTTCTACGACTTGGTGGTGGAGGTGGCGCTCATCCGCCCCGGCCCCATCCAAGGTGGATCGGTGCATCCCTACATCCGGCGGCGCAACGGGGAAGAGCCGGTCACGTATCTGCATCCGCTGATGGAGAACTCCCTGGCCAAGACGCTCGGCATCCCCCTGTTTCAAGAGCAGCTCATGCAGATGGCCATCGATGTGGCCGGGTTCACCGCAGCCGAGGCCGATGAGCTGCGTCAGGCCATGGGCTCCAAGCGGTCTCGCGAACGGATGGGCCGCCTGCGCGAGCGGCTCTTCAGCGGGATGGCCGAGCGGGGACTGGTCGGTGACGTGGCCGAGCAGGTGTGGGACAAGATGGTCGCCTTCGCCGACTACGGCTTCCCCGAGAGCCACTCGGTGTCGTTCGCCCACCTGGTGTATGCCTCGTCGTGGATCAAATTGCATTACCCGGCGGCATTCTGCGCAGCGCTGCTGAACGCACAGCCGATGGGGTTCTACTCGCCGCACTCGCTGTGCCAGGACGCCCGCCGTCACGGCGTCGTGGTGCACACGCCATGCATCAACCTCTCCTCCGAGACAGCCACGCTGGAGCTCTGTGGCACCTCGGGCGGGGGAGTGGCAGTCCGGCTGGGGCTGTCGTCAGTGCGGGGGATCGGCGACGAGCTCGCGGAGCAGATTGCGGTCGGCGGTCCGTACTGCGATATGGAGGACCTGTGCCGCCGGACCGATGTAGGGCTGGCAGCGCTGGAGGCGCTGGCCACCGCCGGAGCATTCGACTGCTTCGGGCTCTCGCGGCGCGAGGCACTGTGGGCGGCAGGGGCCGTGCACCAAGCACGTGCAGATCGGTTGCCTGGAGTCGTGACCGGGGCATCGCCTCCAGCGCTTGGGTTGATGACGGGGATGGAAGCTGCCGCAGCAGACCTGTGGGCGACCGGTGTGTCCCCCGACGGGCACCCCACCCGATTCTTGCGTGAGGGGCTTGAAGCGGCAGGGGTCCGCACGGCAGGGGAGCTGCTGAGGTGTCCACCGGGAAAGATCCGCGTCGCCGGTCTGGTCACGCACCGCCAGCGCCCCATGACGGCTGGAGGCACAACATTTCTGAATCTTGAGGACGAGACAGGCCTGGTGAACGTAGTGGTGTCGAAAGGCTGCTGGATCCGGTATCGCTCGGTGGTTCGGGACGTGCCCGCGCTGGTGGTGTCAGGGCGATTGGAGCGCCATGAAGGGGTGGCGAACGTGATCGCCGAGAGAATCGAAGCGCTCGATGTGGCCGCGTCGGTAGCGAGCCGCGACTTCCGCTGACGGGATTGTCGTCAGCTCAGCCCAGCGGACGGCCGAACGGAAGCTCGTCCTGCCAGGTGCGCAGGAAGGCTTCAGCCCGGTAGCAGGCGGCCATGAACGCGCCGTCGTCATGATCGGCGGTCTCCGACATGACCGCGTTGACCGTGTCCGACGTTGCCAAGCGGAGATCGTCGTGGGTGAGCGCCTCGTCGGCCCACCAGCCCAGTGCAGGCCCCGCGGCGGCGATGAAGTCGGCAGCCACCGGGGTGCCTGCCGCGCGCAGCACTGCCAGCGCCTTCGACGACACCGCTGCGGCCGAAAATGCGACCACCGGTGTGGCGCCCGCCATCGATGCGCCGTCGCCCGACATCGCTGCAGGCTTCGAGCCGCAGAACAGCACGTCCACGTCATCCCTCCAGACGGTCCACGGCTTAGCCGGTTCGCCGTCGCCCGTCAGGGTGGCCACGCACGAATCGCCGTCGGCCAGCCAGGCCTCCGCAAGCGCCACCGGGTCGAGCCGGCCGCCGCCAATCTGATCGCCTGTGCAGCCCTTCGCGGTGGCGACCCGCGCAATGCCGGCCCCTGCCGCCGCTGCTTCGCGCGCGATGCCGAGGCCCGCAGCACCGAATCCTTCGATGGCGATGCGCTTGCCGTCGAGACCGCCGACAAGGCTGGACGCCGCTGTCACAGCGCCGACGCCGACGAGCTCGCTGTTGAACGAGATGCCGTCGCGGTCGTCGTTGCCGATGAGATTGCGCTGATCGTGGGTCAGCGCCGGCGCAAGCGTGCCGGCATCGAGCCGCAGACCCGGGCTCGTGGACAGCCTGCCGCTCTCCCAATCGTCGGCGAGTTCCGTTGCCAGCGCCTCGACCGCGGCGGCCGCCTCGGACGGATCGGACTTCAGCCCGACACTCGCACCGCTGCGCTGCTGGCCCAGAGTGGCGAACACATAGGTGAGGTGTCGCACGAGCATCGTCGCATTGCCGGGGATGAGGCGGCTGCCGAGTCGGGTCTCCCCGACATATTGCTGGGCACCGGGCAGGTCATAGATGACAAAGCCGGGTGTCGATTCGAGCTGGCGGGTCTCCACGGGCCAAGTCTGCCACCGCCCGCCCGACAATCCCTGAGTGCCCGCAGATGGAATTGCGTCAGCGGGGCGGCTGGTGTCTTGACAACTCTTATTTGTAAGGTAATATTACTAACAATATGGCAGAGGCATCGGGTACCGCCGTGCTGAGACTGCTCAGCGGCCAGCGAATCGCCGACGCGCTCTTCGCTGCGCATCCGGGTCGGATGTCGCGTGCGGAAATCGCTCGCGCGACCGGGCTGTCGAAGCCGACGGTGTCGGCGCTGATGGCCGACATGGAGTCGGTCGGCCTGGTTCGGATGGCCGAGGCGAGTGCCCGGTCAGGTTCGATTGGTCGACCTGCATCGCTCTACGAACTCGTTCCGTCGGCCCGTCACTCGGTCGTGGCCGATATGGGGGCGACGCGGATGCTCATCGGCCTGGCAGACCTGCTGGGCAACGTGGTCACAGAGGTAGAGCTCGAAACCGGTCCCGATGCGCACACGGCGTTGGAGCGGCTCGTGACGGCGGCGTCGTCGATGCTCGCCGAATCCGGACAGCCCTGCCACGCAGTGTGCGTCGGTGTGCCGGGGATCTACCGGCCCGAGCAGGACCAGGTCGAGCAGGCTCTCAACCTGCCCGGCTTCGGCGGTCTCGAGGTCGGCGCCTACCTGAGCGAGCGCTTCGGTGTCCCCGCGTTCGTGGAGAACGACGTCAACTTGGCCGCCTTGGGCGAGCTTGCCCGCTTGAGCGATGAGGAAGCAGGCGGGGACTTCGCTGCGGTGTTCGCCGGTACCGGCATCGGTCTGGGCTTGGTGGTCGGGGGAGAGCTGTATCGGGGCGGCACAGGGTCGGCGGGCGAGCTCGGCTCGCTGGCAGTGGCCGTCCCCGGGGTCGATGCGACCCCCGTCACGCTCGAAGACGTGGCGTCGGCCCCGTCGATCCGCAAGCGCCTGGGAAGGGCCATCGAGGATGGTCGCCCCTCGACGCTCGACCCAGGCGCCGACATCGCAGAGATTCTCGCCGCAGCGGGACGTGGCGACACAGCGGCCACCATGGTGCTGAGCGAGGTCGCGGGCGCGATGGCGTTCGCGGTATCGCATCTGTGCCTCATCGCGGATCCGACCCGCATCGTGTTCGGCGGACCGGTCGGCGCTGATCTCGTCTTCATCGACGCCGTGCGGGATCGCCTGTCGAGCCTCGTCACGACGGCTCCGGAATTGATCGCTTCCAGTCTTGGAGATCGGGCAACGCTCATCGGCGCGGCGTCCATGTCCCTGCGGCACGTGCGCGAATCGCTGATTACGGAATTCCTCGGAGAGCAGCAGTGAGCCCGGCGCCCGACCGCGCCCCACCTACCCCCGCCTCCGCGACCGCGCCAGAACGCGCCGCAGCGGCCGTCGACGGCGACGAGGTCGTTCGGTTGGTGCGGGAAGCCACCGCCATTCCCAGCGTGACGCCCAACGAAGGGCCCTTTGCCGAGTGGGTGCTCGACGCCATGAACGCCGCCGGCGCTTTCGACGACACCGGTTCGGCTGCGTTCGAGCCCGGCAGGCCCAACGTGTGGGGCTCGGTGGGGGGTTCGGAAGGCCGGTCCCTGCTGCTTGCCGGCCACCTGGACACGGTGGCCACGCAGGACTGGTCCCAACACTGGAAGGGCACCGAGCGAGCGGATCCATTCGGCGCTCATGTGATCGACGGCGAGATCTGGGGCCGCGGCGTGGCAGACCAGAAGGCAGGGATCTGCGCCATCGTCGAAGCGGTCAGCGCGGTCCGGCGTGCCGGGCTTCGGCCCGCCGGCAATGTGTCGGCGCTGTTCGTGTGCGACGAAGAGTCGGGCCAGCCCGGCAGCGGTGTGTCGGCCGGCATTCGTGCGGCTGTGCAGGGACGCAGCGGCCCGGTCCCGAGCGCGGACTTCGCGATCTATACCGAGCCCACAACTTCCGCGATCTACACGGCGCAGATGGGTTTCTTGATCGCCGACATCACACTCACCGGAGTGTCGGCGTACTTCGGCCGACCCGAGCTGGGCGTCGATGCGTTGCGGGCAGGTCATTCGCTGCTGGCGCAGCTGTGGGAATGCTCTGAGGGGCTGCGGGAGTCTGTGCCGTCTCACGAATTGCTGGGTGAGGCGTTCCTGCTGGTCACGTCGGTCTCTGCCGGCGGCAACATCGCAGTGCCGGGCCGGTTCGACCTGTCGCTGATTCGCAAGCTCCTGCCGGGCGAGAGTCTCGACGATGCAGCAGAGCAGATCCGCTCGATCGCGGTCGGGGCAGCGGAGGCCCACGGTGTCGACTGCGTGGTCGAGTTCAACGCCGCTCGCGACCACCCAGTGGGCGGCACGCCCGACGAGATCGGCGCCGGTCATCCCGGAGTACGGGCGCTGGCTGATTCGATCGAGGCCGTGACCGGCGAGCCGGCACGTGTCGACGGCGCTCCCTACTGGTCAGAGAAGTCGTTCCTGCGAGACCTGGGGATTCCCAGCGTCTATTTCGCTCCGGGCGACATCTCGAATTGCCATACGCCGTTCGAGCGGCTCGGCATCGACGAGCTCGTGACGGCGACCCGCACCCTCGCGCACTTCATCGCTGCGTGGTGCGAGACCACTGATCCATAAACGCAACCCTGGGAGGGGACATGATCAACAACACACGGACACCCCGGCTGCTGTTGTGGGTGTCGCTGATTGCGGCATTCACACTGTTCGCCGCGTCGTGCGGCGACGACGGCGATGACGGCGACGGTGCAACTCCGGCGACCACCGCCGCGCCAGCAGCGACGGAACCCGAAGCGGAGCCCGAGCCGGAGCCGGAGCCGGAGCCAGAACCCGAGCCGGCACCCGAGCCGCCGAAGACACAAGGCCCCGGCGGCGAAGAAGCCATCGCGTCGGGCCAGATCACGCTGAGCGACGACGAGATCGCCGAGGTGCAGCAGGGGGGCTACACAGCGGCGCTGCTGTGGCACACGGCCGGCGCGTTCACCGACGCGGTGAGCCAAGGCGCCCGCGACGCATTTGCAGAACTGGGAATCGAGGTGATTGCCGAGACGAACGCGAACTTCGACGCAGTGCAGCAGGCCAATGACGTCGAAACGGTCATGGCCCAGCAGCCGGACGTCATCATCAGCCTCGCCATCGGCCCCGATGCGGGTGCGGAGGCGTTCCGCCCGGCGGTGGAGGCGGGGGTGCAGCTGGTGTTCCTGTCCAACATCCCGCAGGGTTACGTGCACGGCGAGGACTACGTGGGCATCGTGACTGATGACTTGGCCGCCATGGGCATCACAGCGGCAGACCTGCTCGCTGAAGCCCTCGGCGGCGAAGGCGAGGTGGGCTACATCTTCCACGATGCTGCGTACTACGTCACCAACCAGCGCGATCAGGCGTTCAAGTCCTGGATCGAGATCAACTATCCCGGGATCACGATCGTCGCGGAGCAGGGGCTCGCCGACCCGGCCGCCGCTGAGGAGATCGCCACGGCGATGCTGACCCGCCACCCCGATCTGGATGGCATCTACGCCCCGTGGTCGGCCGGCCCAGCCGACGGGGTGCTGGCCGCCCTGCGTGCTGCGGGCGCCTCCGATGTAGCGCTGGTGACGATGGACCTCGACACCAACGTGTCCCTCGATCTCGTCGAGGGCGGCAACGTCGTGGGAATCGCAGCCGACGAGGCATACAACCTCGGTCGCACGATGGCGCTGGAAGGCGCCTACGGGCTGTTGGGCAAGTCGGCACCGGCGTTCGTCGTGGTGCCTGCGATCGGTGTCACCGCCGACAACATCGTGGAGGGCTATCGGCAATCGCTCGCGGCCGATCCCCCCCAAGAAGTGCTCGACGCACTGGACCGCTGACGAGGAATCCCTCCCCGTGGCTCGTGCCCCGTCGGCGAGACTCGTCGGCGGGGCACGAGAATTCCATCGTCGTCTACATGAGTGAGTTGCGGTCGGTCAGTTGACTGAATCTTCGATCAGACGGTTCGCCCAGCGCAGGCAGTTCGCCGCGCCTCGCCAGTATGTGGTCTATGCCGCCGCGGGCCTCATCTTCGTCCTGTTCGCTGTCGTGCTGCGTGACGACGGGTTTGTCACCGTCTCGAATCTGTTGAACATCGGCCGTCAGGCGGCGCCGATCGCTGTGATGGCGGTCGGAATGGCGTTCGCGCTCGGCGCAGCCGAGATCGATCTGTCCATCGGCTCGGTTGCGGCGCTGTCGTCGCTGGTGGTGGCTGACGCTGTCGGCAGCTTCGGGTTCGCTGCCGGTGTCGCGATCACGTTGGCGATTGGCGTCGGGATCGGGGCCGTCAACGGCCTGATCGCCGTCAAGGTCCGCATCCCGTCGTTTCTGGTCACGCTGGGGACGCTCGGCATTGTCAGCGGCATCGCCCGCAATCTCAACAACCTGCAGTCGCTGCCGATCCGCAACGCCGCCTACCTGAATGTGTTCGGCGCCGGATCGCTGGGACCGATCTCGTCGCTGCTGATCTGGACCGTCATCGTCGGTGCCGTCGGCCATCTGGTGCTGCACCACTTGCGCTGGGGCCGACATGTGCTCGCCGTCGGCGCAGATCGTTCCGCTGCTGGGGCGTTGGGGATCAAGACGGATCGGGTCCGCATCACCGCGCTCGTCGCCAGCGCCTCGGCTGCCTCGCTTGCGGGGATGCTGCTGGCCGGCCGGCTCGCTATCGGTCGCCATGACCTCGGCGAGAACCTGCTGCTGACGGTGATCGCCGCGGTCGTCATCGGGGGTACCAACCTCTTCGGTGGGCGCGCCTCGGTCGCAGGCGCCATCGCTGGATCGATCGTCATGGCGATGCTCAACAACGGCCTGATCCTGATGGGTTTGCGCGTCGCTGATCAGCTCATCGCCCGTGGGGTGATCATCATCCTCGCCGTTGCGCTGAGCATGCGAGAGCACAAGGAGGCCTGAGGTGTTCCTGCGCACCCTCCTGCAGCGCAACCCCGGATTCGTGCGCGCTGCCGTCGAGCTGCACCAAGCCGGCGTGATCCCTGCCAACAGCTACGTGCTCGACCTCGACGCGATCGAAGCCAACACAGCCGGTTTGTGCAGCCGTGCCCGAGATCTGGACCTCACCGTGTACGCGATGACCAAACAGATCGGTCGCGCACCCGCAGCACTCGACGCGATCGCGGCAGGGGGCGCCGATGGGTTCGTCGCGGTGGACATGGCGTGTGCGCGTCCGATTGTGCGCAGCGGCCACAGCCTCGGTCATCTCGGCCACCTCGTGCAGGTGCCTCGCGGGGAGGCTGCCGAGGCGGCCGGCTTGGCG
This sequence comes from Acidimicrobiales bacterium, assembly GCA_965231925.1. GTDB lineage: Bacteria > Actinomycetota > Acidimicrobiia > Acidimicrobiales > Poriferisodalaceae > Poriferisodalis. The sequence continues at coordinate 3,412,301 of OZ246894.1, read as the reverse complement.
CCCGACTACTGGACGGTGTTCTCGCGCAACAAGGCGGACGAAGCTGCCGCGGCCGCTCGCAGCCGCGGCCGCTCGCAGCCGCTGCTGGTGCGCGTCTTCGACGATGGCGACGAGTTCTACGCAGGTCACGAGGGAGGGATTCCGCTGAGCGACCTGCCGGCCATGATCGACCACATCGCCTCGCTTGACGGCGCGACCTTCGCCGGGCTCACCACCTTCCCTGCGCTGCTGTACGACGGGTCGTCTCAGAGCGCTCGCATCACTCCGAACATGAGCACCCTTGCTCGGGCCGCCGCCGTCGCCCATCGCCACCATGGGGCCTCAAGCCAGCTGCAGCTCAACGCCCCCGGCACCACCTCAACCGAGGTGCTGCGGTTGCTGGCCGAGGCCGGTGCGACCCAGGTGGAGCCTGGCCACGGCCTCAGCGGCACCACGCCGCTGCATGCGGTGCGCGAACTCCCCGAGCTGCCCGCAGTGCTCTACCTCAGCGAGATCGCCCACCTGCACCAAGGAGTTCCGCTGTGTTTCGGCGGCGGCCTGTACATCGACCCGGTGTTCGGGGACTACCAGGTCCGCGCCGTCGTGGCCGACGACCCTTCGGAGATCGCGACGCCGCCCGTGCCCGTCGAGATGCCCAGCCCGGCTGCGATCGACTACTACGCCAAGCTGGTCCCCGCGGTCGAGCGCACCTTCAAGGAAGGCTCGACGGTCATTTTCGGTTTTCGGGTGCAGGCCTTCGTCACCCGTGCGTTCGTCGCCTGCGTCGCCGGTATCGCCCACCGCAGGCCTCGCGTCGCCGGCGTCTGGAATGGCTTCGGCGACCCGGTCCAGTTCGAGGAGCCGGCATGAACGCCGGAGCAACGGTCACCGCCCTCGAGGTGGAGGGCCTGTGCAAGTCCTTCCGGGCGGTGCAGGCCCTGGATCACGTAGATCTCGTGCTCCGCTACGGCGAGGTCACAGCCCTGCTGGGCGATAACGGCGCGGGCAAGTCGACGCTCGTGAAATGCGTCGCAGGGGTGTACGCGCCCGATGCGGGACTGATGAGGGTCGACGGCGCCGAGACGTCGATCACCACCCCCGACGCAGCCCGAGCGCTGGGCATCGAAACCGTCCATCAGACGCTGGCCGTCATCGACACGCTCGACGTCGCAGAAAACCTCTTCCTCAACCGGGAGCACACCCGTGGGGGGCCAATCGGCGCGTGGCTCGGCTTGCTCGACAAGAAGCGCATGCGAAGCGAGACCGAGCACATACTCGAACGGCTCGGCATTCGCATCCCGTCGCTGCGACATTCCATGGGCGCGCTGTCGGGCGGCCAGCGCCAAGCTGTCGCCATCGGACGAGCCACCGCCTGGGGCCGCCAGATCGTCATGCTCGACGAGCCCGCAGCAGCTCTTGGGGTAGAACAGGCGGCCCGAGTGCTCGACCTGATACGGAACCTGCGCGACGGCGGAGCGGCGGTGCTGCTCATCACCCACAACATGGATCGGGTCAGCGACGTCTGCGACCGGGCGGTCGTGCTGCGCCAAGGGCGCAAGACGGCCGAGGTCGCCGTCGGCGACGTCACCAAGGACGACCTCGTCGCCTACATCACCGGCGCCAAGACCCAGCAGGTCTTCCAATGAGCACCATCGCCGCCGCCGACCCTGTCAACGACGCGCCACCCGCCGATCGCGACGGCCTGGTCGCGCAACTCGGCATTGACGTCGGCGGCACCAGCATCAAGGGAGCCATCGTCGACCTGCACACCGGCCAGCTCGCGGGGCCGATCCACAGCGCGCAGACACCTGGCACGGCGACACCAGAACAAGTATCGGCACTCGTCCGGCAGATGGCTGCGGCAGAGCACTGGACAGACCCAGTCGGAGTCGCATTGCCGGGCGTGATCGTCGGATCGTGTCTGCGCCACGCACCGAACCTCTCCAGTGCGTGGGAGCGTGAGGGCGCACTGGATCGGCTCCGGACGCCAGGCGACGCGGAAATCGTGCTCATCAATGATGCAGACGCCGCCGGACTCGCCGAACTCACCTACGGACAACCCGACAGACCCGACAACGGTCTCACCGTCGTGCTCACGTTCGGCACCGGCATCGGAAGCGCCCTGCTCCACGACGGCAACCTCATCGCCAACTCCGAACTGGGCGGACTCGCGGTCGACGCCGTCCGGTTCGAAGATGTCGCGTCGGGACGTGCCATCTCCGACGACGAGCTCACGCCTGCGGGGTGGGCCGAACGCGCCCAGCCGTACTTCGATCAGCTCGAAGCAATGCTCAACCCGGGTCGGTGGGTTCTCGGAGGTGGGCTCAGCGAGAGCTTCGAGAAGTATTCGTCTCGGCTGAAGTTGTCCAAGCCGGTGGACATTGCGCACCTCGGCATGCATGCCGGAATCGTCGGTGCCGCAGCAGCCGTCGAACGGTCTGGCCTGTCGGGTAGGCCATCGGATCGGCGATGAGAATCGTCGTGGCCCCCGACCGGGCTGCGGCAGCGCAGCACGCGGCGGACATCGTCGAACGATTCGTCAACAGCGCCGTAGCGACAGCGCTGGGCATCGCCACCGGCGAAACCATGGAAGGACCTCTCGCCGAGATCGCCGGACGCTGTCAGCGGGGGGCACTGAGCTTGGCTCATACCGAGGTGTATCTGCTCGACGAGTACGTCGGCCTCGAACCCGACGATCCCTGCTCATTTGCCAGCACCGTCAACCGGCTGCTTGTCCAGCCCACCGATCTCTCGCCGGGCGCCATGCACGGGCCCAACCCGCACAACCCGGACCTGTACGCCGAGTGCGCCGACTACGAACGACGTGTACGCGCCGCCCGCATCGGGCTCCAACTGCTCGGCATCGGAACCAACGGTCACATCGCCTTCAACGAACCAGGTTCGTCTCTCGCCAGCAGCACGCGCGTGGTCCAGCTCAACGAGCAGACCCGCAGCGACAACGCCCGCGCCTTCCCCGACGGCACCTGCCCGCCAAGAGCGGCGATCACGCAGGGAATCGCCACGATCCTCTTGGCCCGCAAGCTGCTCCTGGTCGCATGCGGACAACCAAAAGCCCGCCCGGTCGCGCGGGCTCTCGAGGGACCGGTAACCAAATCAGTGCCTGCCTCGGCGCTGCAACTGCATCCCGACGTCACCGTCGTCGTGGATCCTCCAGCCGCAGCACTCTTGGCAGATGAGCCCAGTCAGCCTTGCCGCCCAGCCTGAGAAACCGAAATCCCGCGCGGTGTCTAGCCTTGGCCGTTGTGCGGCGAGCGGCCATTGTCCTGTGTGCATCGGTTCTCGTCGCCGCTTGTGGCGGCGATGTGACAACACCGACCACCACTGCGCCAGCCGGCACCGAATCCGCTGACGCGCCCGTGGTCACCGCACCCGCTGACGCGCCGGCTACTTCGGCGGGGGCCACGCCCGCTTCAGACGCGCCGCCGGGCCAGACGGAGGTGTTCGGCACGGCGCTGCCGCAGTTCGAGCAACTGGAAGACGACCCTGCCGTCGGGCGAACGCCGCCGGTGGTGGTCGGCCCAGACCTGCTCACCGGCGAACCTGTGCGCATCGAGAGCCAAGGACGGCCGATGGTCGTGGCCTTCTATGCCCACTGGTGCCCGCACTGCCAAGCCGAGGTGGACGATCTCACCAAGTGGCTGGAATCCAATGAGCTGCCCGCCGGCGTCGACTTCTACGCCGTCTCGGTGCTCGAAGATCCCACCCGCGGCAACCATCCGCCGGAGAAGTGGCTGCGAGACAAAGGCTGGCAGCATCCCGTCGTTGCCGACACGCCGGCGCTGTCAGTCGTCGATGCATTCGGTCTTCAGTCGGTGCCGTACCTCGTTGCCGTCGATGCAAACAACGAGGTGGTCCTGCGGTTCGCCGGCAACATTCCCGGCGGCCCGCCGGAACTCGCCGCATTGTTCACCCTTCTGCTCGAACCCCCCTCCTAGAGGGTTTGAGCTGCGAGACGCAGATGCCGTAGCGGGCGCACCAACGCGCGCGACCACGAGCAGGGCTGCCACTCTTTGCCTATGGCAGAGGGCGAGTCTGCGCCGCGCCGCGCCCTGAGGCGCACCGGCACGCAGACCTGGCGCGCCCTCGCAGGGGCCGCCCGCGGGCGGCCTGCTGGCCGCGCATTACTCCGTCCGGTGGCCAGGCTGCACCCGTTCGGCTTCTTGCGCGGTTTGCTCGGCCCCGACATCACGGGCGCCCGCCAGAGCCTCACGGCGCTCGCGGTCAGCAGCTTGACCGCCACAGCGGCAGGTGTGCTGCTGGCCGCGGTCACCGGGACGCTCGAGCGCCTGCCGGGCCTGCTCGTGCTGGTTCCTGCTGCGATCGGCATGCGGGGCGACATCTTCGGCGCGCTCGGCAGCCGTCTCGCCACGACCATTCACGCAGGGACGTTCCGCGCGACGGCTCGGAGCGACACGATCGTCGGTCAGAACGTGATCGCCGCAGCCGTGCTGACACTCGTGACGGCGGTGGCGCTCGGCGTGATGGCCAAGGTGCTGGCTCCGGTGTTCGGGCTCTCCGACATCATCGGTGTCACCGATCTCATCGTGGTCTCCGTCGTCGGCGCGCAGCTCGCTTCCATAGTCGTGCTCGTCGTGACACTTGGGCTCGCAGCGAGTTCCACACGGCGAGGCTGGGACCTGGACAATGTCAGCGCGCCCCTCATCTCCGCGATGGGCGACGTCGTGACGCTTCCGGCGCTGTTCCTGGCCAGTTACCTCGTTGGGATCACCGCCCTCACGCCGCTTATCGCGATCGTCAGCGTCATCGGGGCCGCTGCTGCGATGGCTTGGGCGTGGCGTTCGGGACTGGAACAGCTCTGGCAGATCCTGCGCGAATCCATACCGGTGCTGTGCGTCGGCGGCCTCGTGCTCATCGTGGCCGGCGTGGTGATCGAACACCGTCTCGATGACTTCATCGACAAGCGGGCGGTGCTCATCTTGGTGCCCGCGTGTCTGGCAGCCGCGGGTGCCATCGGGGGCATCTTGTCGAGCCGGCTGTCGACCAAGCTGCATCTCGGCGTCATCGAGCCCCGGGCGCTGCCTCAACGCGGCGCTCGGCTCGACATTCTGTTTGCCTTCACCCTGACCGTGCCGGTGTTTGTGCTGAACGGCGTGCTCGCCAGCGCAGCAGCAACCGTGTTCTCGATGTCGACACCAGGTGTGGCTCGGCTCGTGGCCATCTCGCTCATCGGCGGCATGATCGCCACGGCGCTGGCCGGGGTCATCGCCTATTACGGCACGGTTGTTGCCACTCGTATCGGCGTCGACCCAGACACCTATGGCATCCCGCTCGTCAACAGCACGGTCGACCTCGCCGGCGCCGCGGCGCTCGTGCTGGCCGTCAGCTGGGTCGGTCTGTCATGACAGGCGCAAAGCAGCAGCCTGTCATGACAGACGCAGTGCAGCAGCCTGTCATGACAGGCGCATGTGGCTGCTGTCATGAATTCCTTCTTCCTCCCCATGCCGCTGTGCCTACGCTGTGGGCGGCGGCGCAATCGTGTCCCCAAGCTGAACGGAGCTCGTCGCGTCGCCCGCTGACGATCTGAAATGCGATCAGACCCTGAAGACAAACCTCGAAATCTGAAATCCATGCTCGCGGAGGCCAAGGACGCGTCCGAGCTCATGGTCGATCTGGCCTACGCCGCGCTCTACTTCGACGACGAGGGCATGGCCGACGCGGTGCTGGGTCTCGAAAAAGACATGTCCGCCTTGGTGCACGAGATGCGGTCGCTGGCGATGCTGGCTGTGCGGCACCCGCGCGAGGTGGACGGAATGAGCTCGGTCCTGCAGGTGGTGTCATCCATTGAGCAGATTGCCAATGCGGCAGTGGACATCTCCAAGACGGTGCTGCACCACCTGGGCATTCCTCGTGCGCTCATCGTGGATCTGGCGCAAGCGGCCGAGGTATCGCACCGGTTGGTCGTAGCCGCCGGCAGCCACTTGGCGAACCGGCCGCTGCGTGACATGGAGCTGCCGGTAGCCGTCGGCATGCGCGTCGTCGCCATTCAGCGAGGACGTCACTGGCTGACCGACGTCGGCGGCGACAGCATCGTGGAGCCCGGCGACGTGCTGTTCATGCGCGGCGACCCAGCGGGCATCGTGCGGCTGCGGGAACTGGCTGCCATGGAGCGCTGGAACCCTCCCGAGCCCGACGAAGAGCATGCGCTCAGCGACCTCGATCGGGCCGTTGACACGCTGGTCGAGATGAAGAACCTGTCCGAAGCGGCCATCGGACTGGCGTATTCCTCGCTCGTGCTGCATGACCTGTCGCTGGCCCGCGAGGTGCGGTCCATGCAGGAGCGGCTTGACGGCATGAAGGTCTCCATGCAGACGTGGGTGCTGCGCGCAGCGGCAGATATGGCCGCCGATGCCCCAGACGCCGATCCCGCGGGCCTGCGCGGCCTGCTGCACGTGGCCGAAGCAGCGGAAGACATCGGTGATCAGGCTCGCAACATCACCTCCCTCGTCCTCGAAGACGAGGACATACACCCCGTGCTGGCGCTCGCACTCGGCGACACTGACGATGTGGTGCTTCAGGTGCCGGTTGCGCCCGGCTCTGAAGCCGACGACTCGACGCTCGGGTCACTGGGTCTGGCGGTAGACCCCGGCTATCACGTGCTGGCCATCCGCCGAGCCGCCAGCTACATCTACAACCCGCCGCGCACGGTGCGGCTGTGGGTCGGAGACGAGCTGCTCGCATCGGGGCCCGAGGAGGGGCGCGACCGCCTCGCTGCGATCTGCGGCTACTCCATCGACATCGACGAGGAAACCGGGCACATCGAGCTGACACCGACCCGATGACCGCCGTGACTCTCTCCGGCGGCATCGGACAGGCAGTCGGCACAGCGCCCATGCCGGTAGCTTGACCGCCGATGTCGCAGGACACTGGTCTGTCGATTCTCGCGGTTCATGCCCACCCCGACGACGAGGCGTCGAAGGGCGCGGGCACGGTCCGCCGGTACGCCGACGAGGGCATCCGCACCACGCTCGTGTGCTGCACCGGCGGCGAAGAAGGCGACATCCTGAACCCGGCGATGGACCGGCCCGAGGTGAAGGACAACCTGCCTGAGGTCCGGCGCGCAGAACTCGATGCGTCCGCAACCGAGATCGGATACGACGAGGTGGTCATGCTTGGCTACCGCGACTCCGGAATGCCCGACACCGAAGCCAACGCCCATCCCGACGCCTTCGCCAACGCAGATCTCGACGAAGCCGTCGCCCGGCTCGTGACCGTGATCCGCCGAGTGCGCCCGCACGTCATCCTGACCTACCCGCTGGTGCAATCGCGCTACCCGCACCCCGATCACCTGCAGGTCACGGCCATCTGCATACCTGCATTCGCTCACGCCGGCGAGCCGGCTTGGCGCCCCGAGTGCGGTCCGTCCTTCACGCCGATGAAGATGTACGCGCCCGTCTGGTCCCACAAGCGCATGCGCCTCATCCACCAGGCCTTCCTGGATCTCGGCTTGGAGTCGCCGTTCGACGAGAAATGGCTGGGCAGGCCGAGTCGAGACGACCGCATCACTGCGGTCGTCGAGGTCGACAACGCGGTGCGGCGCAAGGCGCTGCTGGCCCACGCCACCCAAGTCGACCCCGACTCGCCGTTCTGGTTCGGATTGCCTGACAACGTTGCCGATTCGATCCATCCGTACGAGGAATACATGTTGCTCGAGTCGCGCATCTCGACCGAGCCGATGGAGAGCGATCTGTTTGCCGGACTGCGCCGGTGAGCTTCCTCGACGACGAGTTCCTGTCGGCGTGGGCTAACGCTGGCCATGAGCCTCTCGGGACGGTGTCTGGCACGATCGTGATGAAGACTGCCGGCGGCCCCGACGGCAAGGTCGCCGTCAGCCTGTTGTTCGAATCCGGCGTTTTGACGTCGGCGTCTTCCGGAACCACCCGGGGTGCCGACCTGACGCTCGAAGCCCCGTGGCAGCTCGCTGCCGACGTGGTCTGCGGCAATGCCGATCCAGCCCGGCACTACATGGCCGGCGACCTCAAGGTGTCCGGCGATATGGCGCTGTGGCTGGAGCTCCTGCCGGCATGGCGCGCCGCAGGCTCATTGGGCGCACCAAGCTGAACGGCGCCGGCGTGGGTCAGCCGGCGCCGGACCGCTGCAGCGCCCGCAGCTCCCGATAACCCACGAGCCGGATCCCGCTGCGCTCGATATGTGTGCGCAGCTCGGCGTTGTCACGCAGGTGCAGCAGGTCCTCGACGCGTGAGCCCCATTCGGCGGTCAGCGACCGCAGCTCAGGCAAGTCCGCGGCGGGTTGCAGTTGCAGCTCGGTCAACCCCGGTTCGAGCGAGTCCAGCAGCGCCTCGATGCGCCGGTATCGCCCCATGGCTCCGGGCGCGATGCGCACGACCCGGTCGGGTGTCACGACGCCCTCGGACTCGATCAGGTCCTCAGCGGGAAATCCCAGCTGACGTCGAGCCTCGGTAGAGATGAGCCGCACAGGCAGCCCGAACTCGACCGCGAGCTCCAAGTACACGTCGAAGAACTCGGGACGCACGCTCAGCACATCGAGGTGACTGTCGAGGTGCGTGACGTCGAAGCCCCACAGGATTGCCCGCTCGATCTGTGCTCGGCATTCCCGCCGGACCTCATCGAGATCGGCGTGATCCCACACGTCGCTCACGGTGCTAGGCATCCCGCCGTTGCCGTCGAGCAGCGACGGGCCGTAGGTGATCGGTCCCCACCGGTACAGCTCGAACTCGGCATTCAGCGTGAGCGAGACACCGATGTCCTCGCCCCGGAACCTCGCGGCGGCCTCGCGCGACCATGGGCACGGCACCAGCAGTGTTCCGGTCGTTGCCAAGCCGTCGCGCAGGGCGGCGTACACGCCTTCGTTCATCGCGTGGCAGCCGCCGAGTCCGGCCGCGCTGATGATCAGCAGTCTGTCGTCGGGGCCGTATCCGAGCCGCTGCGGCAGCGGTGCCACGCCGACACGCTAACTGGCGCCTTCGAGCTGCCGGTTCGGACCCCCGCAGTCGGCCCAGATTCCCCTGCGGGCAGCGCGCGCCTCTGCCTCGGCAGCGTCCAGCACAGTCCGGTGCTCGGTGTTCGGTTCGAAGTGCATGGTGCCGGCGTAACCGTCGAGCACGAGATAGCGATTCACGAACAGTCCGTCTGCTGCCCGGTAGACGTACGCCAGTACTCGGTCATACCGGTCGTACAGCTCGATGTCGCGCTGCAAGAGCACGTCGGTGCCAGGCGGGAGTAGTTCCGCCGTTCTCCGCGTGGCCGCATCGCCGCCGCACTCCGCTGGCAGGTAGCCGCCTGTTTTCTCCGGCGTGTCGATGCCGAGGAATCTCACGGTCGCACGGCGCCCGCCGAGATCGACGTCCATCGTGTCGCCGTCGATGACCGCCAGCACCACTGCGTTCGACTCGAGCGCGGGAGAAGCCTCATCCGTTCCGGCTTCGGGTGCTGCTGACACAGCGGCATCGGCTGTCGCAGTTTTCGGTGCCAGATCACCCGGATCGAAGTACTGCCAACCGCCCCACGCGACGCCGCATGCGGCTGCGATGGCCGCGATGCGAACCGAGGCCCGGTCGCGAAGTCGCAGACCGGAATTTCCGCCGTGGGTCCCGCTATCGAGCCCGCGAGCGGCCTCGCCGGGCGGACGGCGTGACGGCGCTTCGCTCAGAGTCGCTCGAGAAGGGTGCCGGTGCCCAGCCCGCCGCCGCAGCACATCGTGACGAGCGCGGTGCTCTTGTCGGCTCGGTGCAGCTCGTGCACCGCCTTGGTCAGCAGGATCGCTCCGGTGCCGCCCAGCGGATGACCCAGCGCGATCGCGCCGCCATTGGGATTGACCCCGTCCATGTCAGGGTTCACCTCGCGCTGCCAGGCCAGCACGACCGACGCGAATGCCTCGTTGATTTCGACAATGTCGATGTCGGACATCGCCATGCCGTTGCGCTCGAGCAGGTGGTTCGTGGCCTCGATCGGCCCCGTCAGCATCAGCACCGGATCGCTGCCGACCAGACAGGTATCGACGATGCGGGCGAGTGGTCGCAGGCCCAACTCGGCGGCTCGACCGGCCCGCATGAGCAGCACCGCTCCTGATCCATCGCTGATCTGCGAGGAGGCGCCCGCTGTGTGCACGCCGCCTTCCATCACCGGCGTGAGGCCCGCAAGCCCCTCCGCCGTCGTGGGCCTGATTCCGCCGTCTCGCACGACGTGGCGAACCTCATCGGTGGGCTTGCCGTCTTCGTCGAGCACCGGCGCATCGATCTCGACGATCTGGGTGCCGAAACGATCTTCTTCCCACGCCCGGGCGGCGTTGTTCTGGCTGCGCAGGCCGAAGGCGTCGCATTCTTCCCGGCTGATGCCCCACTGCTTGGCCATGAGCTCGGCGCCCTGGAACTGCGTGGTGTAGTCGTAGTGCTCCTTGTAGCGGGAGGTCGCGGTGCGCTGCCCCTTCTTGTAGCTCGAGCCCATCGGGTTGCGCGTCATGGACTCGACACCGCAGCCGATGGCAGAGTCGACGACCCCGCTGGCCACCAAGCCGTACGCCAGCGTGGTGGCCTGCTGGCTCGAACCGCACTGTGCGTCGACCGTGGTAGCGGCAACCGACAGCGGGTAGCCGGCGCCGAGCCACGCCGTGCGTGCGATGTTCGCCGTCTGCTCGCCGGCTTGGCTGACACAGCCGCCCACAAGCTGGCCGATGCTGGCGGGGTCGACTTGCGTGCGCTCCATCAGCGACGTCATGACATCACTGAGCAAGTCGGACGGATGAATGCCGCTCAGATCGCCGCCACGTCGGCCGACGGGGGATCGGACGGCGTCGACAATGACGATGTCGTCGGAGTGCGGGGTCACAGATGCGCTGCTCATGGCCGGCACTGTACTTGCGACCCCGCACAGCCCGCCCAACGGATTGCCCGACGTCGGCCTGCCTCCGCCGACATCAGGCGGCGTCAAGGTCGATTTCAGGGGGAGGTGCCGTAGCGGCCAGCGCCAACCGTGCCCGAGCGACGCCACGCAGTCCTTCCTGACGGGTCGCGCGGGTCAGCCGGTGGGGCATCCGGCTGGTTGACACCAGACGGAGCTGAGGTACGAGATCAAGCTGTTCTGTCATGTGCCCAGTGTGATCAGGGGGTGTTACACGAAAGCCTGCATGGCGTTGCGCCGTACTGCCACGCGGCCGACCAGATGTCACAGAGTCCAGACGTCACAGCAACCAGACGTCACAGAGATACGTCTCGTCACGGCTCACTAGCCTGCGCGCCGTGACCGACAATCGACATGGCTGGCGTTACGGCATCACGGTTCCCTTCGGCGATCCCCTCCACGCCCAAGCCGACCTCTATCGCGAATTCGCCGACCTCGGCTACACGGAGTTCTGGAGCTCTGAAGCGGACGGCACAGACGGGTTCACCCCGCTCGTCCTGGCCAGCCAATGGGTACCTGAGGTGCGACTGGGCATCGCCATCATCCCGGTGTTCACCCGTGGGCCTGCCCTGTTGGCCCAGCAGACGGCGTCCATCTGTGAGGCCGCGCCCGGTCGCTTCGCCATGGGCATCGGCGCATCCTCCAACGTCATCGTCGAACGCTGGAACGGCATCCCCTTCGACGAGCCGTTCAAACGAACGCGTGACACGGCGCGGTTCTTGCGCCAGGCCCTGACCGGCGAGCGGATCAGCGAGACCTACGACACCTTCGAGGTGCAGGGCTTCCGTCTCGGCCGACCGCCCGAGGTCCAGCCCCCGATCCTGCTGGCCGCCCTGCGCCCTGGCATGCTGCGGCTGGCGGGCAGCGAGGCCGACGGCGCAATCATCAACTGGCTCTCGGCCGACGACGTTGCCACGGTCCGCCCCTACGTCGACGAGGGCGGCGAGGGCAAGGAAGTGGTGGCCCGCATCTTCGTGTGCCCCAATCCCGACGCCGACACGGTCCGGACCGGCTTCAAACGGGCGATGGCTGCGTACCTGAACGTTCCGGTCTATGCCGAATTCCATCGCTGGCTCGGCCGAGGCGAACTGCTCGCTGCCATGTGGGACCGCTGGTCCGAGGGCGACCGCCGCGGCGCGCTCGAAGTCATCGACGACGACCTCGTCGACGAACTGCTGGTGCACGGGCCCCCGGAAGCGTGCCGCGAGCACATCGACCGCTATCACGCCAACGGCGTCGACGTCTCGGCCATCTCGATCATGCCCTTCGGCGGCATCGACCCAGTCCAGGCCGCCCGAGACCTTTCGCCCGCAGCCCGTAGCTAACTCGCACAAACGCCCGCCAATCGGGGCGCGTAACCTCCCGATGAGCCCCCAGACGGACGCACCACAGGAGCAGTCATGGATTTGGAGACGATCACCTACGACGTTCGCGACGGCGTTGCCCATGTGCGGTTCAACCGCCCGGAAGGCGCCAACGCCGTGAATCCGCAGTTCTCGCGCGAGCTGCGGGCTGTCATGCTTGCAATCGAGTTCGACGACGCGGTCAAGGCAGCGTCGGTCACGGCGGAAGGACGGGTGTTCTCCGCAGGCGGCGACCTCAAGGAGTTCCACGCTGCAGGCGACGGCCTGCCGCAGCTCGCATCCGACATGGTCATCGACCTCCACGCAGCGATCAACAAGATGAACCGCACGCCGAAGCCGTTCGTTGCTGGTGTGGGCGGCAGCGTCGGCGGGGCCGGCATGTCGCTGGCCGCCTCATTCGATCTGGTGGTCGCAGGCGAATCTGCGAAGTTCACCATGGCCTACACGCGGGCCGGCGTGACGCCCGACGGCACGTCGTCGTACTTCTTAGCGCGCCACATCGGGCTGCGCCGGATGCTCGACCTGACCCTCACCAACCGGGTGCTCTCCGCTCAGGAGGCCGAGCAATGGGGGCTGGTCAACCGTGTTGTTCCCGACGATGAGGTCGACTCAGCCGCAGCCGAGCTCGCCCAGGCATTGGCCGACGGCCCGGCGTGGGCGCTCGGTCACGCCAAGCGGGTGGTCTACGCCGGCATCGACTCGCCACTCGAACAGGCAGGCGAGTTCGAAGGCAAGATGATCACCAACGCCATGCAGACCCACGACGGCCGCGAAGGCATCGCAGCGTTCGTGGAGCGCCGCGCGCCGAACTTCACCGGCAACTAGCGAACACCTGCCACGCCGCGGCTGCCGCCCAGCCGTGGCGCGGTGGCCGGCCGAGATGCGTACTGGTCGACAAATGTCCTCGATTCGGACGCGTGCGCGCAGTAGACAAGTGCGAACGGCATCGACGTTGCCGTCGTTCGTGTACGAGGAGCACGCACCATGCCCCTCCGGGAAATCACCCCCGAGTTGTTCCCGTGGCTGGACACCAGCCGCTATTCGTTCTCCCCGGGCATCGACGCCGCAGGCGCCGCGTGGCTAGCAGGACAGACTGCGGGCGCGTACGACGGCGAGTCTGGACGGGTCACCGTGCGCGGTGACGGTGCTGAGCAGGCCAGCGTGTGCTGGGCCAAGGTGGAAGCCGTACTCGACGCGGCCGGCCGGGATGTCAGCGACTGCTCGGAGGTGACCGAGTACATCACGACGGTCGGCGCACCCGAGCGCGACGCAATAGCGGCGCAGCGGCCGCACAGTCTCGGCTCGGCAGTGGGCGGGGCGCGCCCGTCCACGTTCATCGTGGAAGCTCTGGTGCGGCCTGAGGCGCTGGTCGAGGTGGAGGTAGTGGCCGGTCAGGTAGACGGCTTGGTTCGCGTTCCGCAGGTGATGCCCGTCGACGACGACGGCAATGTTGTACTGCCCGGCGACTTCGTCGGCCAATGCGAGTGGGCTCTCGAAGAGGCTGGCCGTCGGCTTGAGCCCCACGGCATGGATCTGTCCAATGTGGTGCGGGTGGTGCAGCAGACCACCGCAGCCACCCGCCGCCAGTACAACGAGACTGCAGAAGCACGGCGGCGGCTGCTCAGCCCGCAATTTCCGTCCTCAACGGGCTTGCTGATGGGGCAGCTGCCTCATCCCGATGCACTCGTCGTGCTTGACATGTGGGCGTCTGCGCATCCCAAGACGGTGGTGCCCTTCCGGCCTGAGGCGTACTCGTCGCTGACCTTCAGCCCCGCAGTGGAAGCCGGCGGGCTGCTGTTCGTCTCCGGTACGACGGCGTTCGACATGTCATCGGGCGAGACCGTGGCGGAAGGCGACATCGGCGGACAGGCCGAGTTCGTGTACGGCGAGATCGCCGCGATCTGCGAGATGGCCGGAACCTCCATCGACAACCTTGTCAAGACCGTCGAGTACGTGACGCCCGACGGAGTCGAGGGCTACCGCGCTGTGGGCGACGTGCGTCAGCAGGTGCTCGGCAGGCCGTTCCCAGCGTCGACCGGAGTGGTCGTCGGGGGCCTGCTGAGCCGCAGGTGGCTGATTGAGGTGGAAGCCATCGTCTCGATGCCCTGAGACCTGGCCCGAGCAGTCTCATGAGCCAATTGTTGACCGACGAAGTGCGCGCAGCACTCGGTTCGACGTTGACCTATACGGCACCGGAACCGCTGAGCCGGGCCTCGATCCGTTACTTCGCCCTGGCCATCGGGGCCGACGCTGCGCGTTGGCGCGACGAGGCGCCGCCGACGTTGATCTGTGAGACGGCACAGCTGACCGGTCGCGCTGTCCCCGACCGCAATTCGTATCTCGGGCACGTGTGGGAGCTGCCGCTCCCGGTGCGCTGCGCCATGTTCCGGGGCGGCAACGACTACCGGTTCGATCGGCCTGCCCGGTTCGATGACGTCATCGAGACAACGTGGACGTTGACCGATGCGACGGAGCGGCGCGACCGGGACGGCGACCCACTGCTGCTCGTCACCGCAGAGGCCGCCTATTCCGTCGGCGGCGATCGGCTGGCGACCAACGCCGAGACGATGATCTTCCGCCCGCTCGGTGCCGCTCCTGCCGAAGCGGAGGCGGAAGCGGCTCACGAGCCCGCATCGGACACCGCGCCTGCGACACCGCAGCTCGAGGACGACGCCCCCGACGCCGCGAGTACTCCGGCTACTCCAGAACCGCTGCCCAGAGCCGCGTTACGGCCCGGTCGGCCGCTTCGGCCGCTGAGCAGGCGCATCGCGCTGGCAGACATGGTCGCCTACGGCGCCGCCACTTGGGACTGGCACCGCCTCCATTACGACGAGGCTCACGCCCGCCGGCTGGGAGCGCCGGCACCGGTTGTCGACGGTCAGATGCTCGGCGCGTTGCTGGCCGAGTGCGTCCTGCGAGATGCGGGTGCTGGCGCCCGGCTCGTCCGGCTCGCGTACCGCAATCGTGCACCGGTGTACGCCGGGGAGACGGTGGTCTGCTCCGGCACGATTGCGACGTCCGACGATGCAGGCTTCAGCGTCGACCTGTCGGTCTCGGTCGGCGACCGGGTAGTCGTGGCTCCCGCCTTCGCCCAGTTGGCCTGGACCTCGGGCTGATACGGCCCGTACGACGCCAGCCTCCTAGCATCGGGCGCCGACACGGGGCCGAAGCAAGGGGGCACAACGTGGACTTCTCCATGAGCGACGAGCAGGCGCTGATCGTCGAGACGGTGCAGCGCTTTGTGGAGAGCGAGATCATCCCGCTGGAAGCTGACCTCGATCCAGACGCCGGCGAGCTGAAGCCCGATGATGCCGCCCGCCTGACGCAGATGACCCGCGATATGGGCTTCTACGGGCTCGACATTCCCGCCGAGTACGGCGGACCTGGCCTCGACACGACGACGCGAGCACTCATGGCCATCGAGATGTCCAAGCACCGCGCTGGGCTCTACAACCCCTGCTACGGGGTGTTCGGCGGCGCCGGGCTGGCGCAGCTCTACGAGGCCACCGACGAGCAGAAGGAACGGTGGCTGTACCCGACGCTGCGCGGCGAGAAGATGGGCTGCTTCGCCCTGACCGAGCCGTCGGGCGGCTCCGACCCCGGCCGGGCCATTCGCACACAGGGCTTCAAGGACGGCGACGAGTGGGTGCTGAACGGCTCGAAGCTGTTCATCTCCGGTGCCGACAAGGCCGACTATGCGCTGCTGTTCGCCCGCACCTCCGACGACCCGGGACGCAACGGCGTCACGGCGTTCATCGTCGACACCGACACGCCCGGATTCAACGTGCGCCGGGTGGTGCACACGCTGCGGGCGACGCGCTACGCCACCGAGCTGGAATTCACCGACATGCGGGTGCCTGAGAGCCACGTGCTGGGCGAGGTGAACGGCGGGTTCGGCATTGCCAACGATCGGCTGAGCCGCCAGCGCATCCCGTACGCCGCGGGCTGTTTGGGGCCGGCGATCGTGGCGCAGGAGATGGCGATCGAATGGGCCCGCAGCCGTGAGACGTTCGGCTCGGTGCTGGCTGAGAAGCAGGCGGTCCAGTGGATGATCGTCGACAACGAGATCGACATCCGTCACGGGCGCTGGTGCGTGCTCGAGGCCGCCCAGAAGGCCGACCAAGGCGAGCGGTTCCGCACCGAGGCGGCTATGGCCAAGCTCGTCGCCTCCGAGGCCGCCGGGCGCGTGGTGGACCGCTGCATTCAGATCCATGGCGGCATCGGCGTCACCAGGGACCTTCCGCTCGAGCGCTGGTACCGCGAACTGCGGATCCGCCGCATCGGCGAAGGCCCCAGCGAGGTGCAGCGGCTGATCATGGCCCGCGACATCCTCGGCGGCAGCTTCAAGTGAGCGATTCGGACGCGAGGGTCGGAGCTCCGACCCGGCCGCCGCCTCTCATCATTTCGAGCCGTGTGTCATCGTGCCTATGGAGGGCGTGGTAGCCAGTGGTCAGCGGATGGCTCGCGACGAGCCGTCTCACCGCAATTCGATGATCGACAGGAGTCCACGATGCGCCATCAACGCCCCAACTGTCCCTCGACTGCTCGCGGCGACCCGCCTAACCGCAGAGCACGGCGGATCACCGCTGTGCTTGCCGCGGCCGCCGTATTGATCGCGCTGGCGCCGACCACGGCTTCTGCTGAATCCGCTGCTGACAAAGAGGCCACGACCCACCCGGTTGTGGCCTCTTACGCGTCGGACTATTCGGTCACCCTCGCTGAAGCGCAGCGACGTCTTGAGCGCATTCCGCACTTGCAGCAGCTCGTCGAAGCACTCCACAAGATCGAAGCTGACCGGTTGGCAGGCTGGGGCATCGACCACAACGGAACGATGACGGCTTGGGTTTGGCTCACGGGAGATCAAGCCCCGCTGCCGCAAGCTGCCACGCTTGCAGCTGCCCATGGCGACCTGCAGATTCGTACAGGTGCCGACTATACGTTCGCTCAACTCGTAGCAGCTCAGGATCGGTTCCGCGTCGGGAAAGCCATCGGTTCGATTGGCAACACCGGTGCTACGGATGCAGACCAAGCTCCTTTCAGCGATATCATCACCCACACGGGGATAGATCTCAATGCCAACGCGCTGGAGATTGGCATCCATATTGACAGTGTCCCAACGCCGCAATTCGAAAGCCCCGGCACAGGAGGGGTCGGCCAACTCGGCCCTGTCGGGAACACTGGCGTTGGCAGCAGCAACAGCGCGGTGATCGAATACGTCGAGGCGTTGCTCGCCGCACACATCGAGGTTCCCTTCTACGCCGTCGCATCTGAGCGCGCAAGCGACGACGTGGCATTCGAAGGCGGACGAGCTATGGTAAATCGCGGCCGTTGCACTTCAGCCTTTACAGTCCGACAGAAGGGAACAGGTCGATATGGCGTCACGACAGCAGGGCACTGCGATCGAACTAGTTTCGTCACACAGGGCATCTCAGTTGCACGCGAAGCGCATGTGTGGACGCCATACAACGACGCGGCTCTGTACCTGATTCCCGGTGGTAATGGTCACACGGTGACAAACAAGTTTGTGTGCAACGAGGCGCATGGTGCACAGGTGACGTGTCGAGTCAACAGTGTTGGACCGAGCCGCCTCATGATGATGGGCCACCATGTGTGCCACTACGGCATTTCCTCAGGCCAAAGCTGCGGCACGATCGATGATGTGCGACATCAACCGGGCGGTGGGTGTGACAGCAATGACTCACCGTGTAAGGCGGTCTTTGTCCGTATGACTGGCCCCGGTGTCAAAGGTTGTGATGGGGACAGCGGGGGACCAGTTTATGGTGTTTCGGCAGCCTACGGTATACACAAGGGTTCGACTTCGGGTGACAACTGTAATCTCTCAGGTGTGAGCGCATTCTTCAGCGGCATTCGACTGGTCCAGGTTGCGTTGCGAGCACAAGTCGTTACCAACTGGACTACGGACGTGTTGTAATCGTAGTGTTCGCGCACGAATCGGCGAAAGACAGCGTCGGCTTGCGTCTCACAGTATCCTTGATCGCCGCATTACTGCTATTTGGCTGCCGGACTGGCGATGACAGAGCGTCAGCACCGTCATCGGCATCGGATGGAGGTCTCGCAACCAAGGCCAGCGTCGCGGCGTCAACAGAATATAGGACGCCAACGAGTTCTCGCCAACGCTTGGAGGCTCTGCTGAGTCCGACTAAGGAAGTCACACGACCTTCCCGACATCCCCCAATAGATCCGAACGCGTCAAGGACAACCGAAATCGGCTCTGCTACAGTAGCGATCGCCGCGGCTGAGTTTCGTAACATGCATATTCCAACTGGGGACTATGATAACATGGGCTTGTCTGGGTACCTACGCATCGAGGACGATTGCGTTTATTTGGACTTCCTCAATTCTCCCGTCCTGGGTCTATCGAATTCGTTTCGGAGCGTCCTGTCATTTCCACGCGGCCGTACTCGATATGACGTGGTCCGTGAGAGGATATACTTCTTGGAAAGCGACGGAGGTGCGCGAGGCCCCTTCGAAGATGGCGACTTTGTCCTAGCTGGCGGTTCGCCCCGCGTGTTGATTGACGAAGTCTGTATTGGACAAGAGGCGTTTGTCTCACATGGACTGTCTCGATGCGACTACTACAGTCAGCATCGGCTATGCGCAGACAGAGACAGAGATTATGCGTCGCTATTCGCATTGGATGTGCGCGAGGCGCAGCATCGCTTGGACCGGATTCCGGAACTTCTATCGATACTCGATGAACTGCGGGTTATCGAGGCTGATCGTGTGGCCGCTTGGGGCATCTGTCACAGACCATTCTTCGGCGCTAGTTTGTTTCTTATCGGTAGGACCGAGCCGAGCGAAATCGCGCAAGCAGTGGTTGAAGGCCATGACGATATTCGGATATTGGTCGGAGCTTCGGCCCAGCACCGAGATTTGATGAAGACCCCGGCTGAACAGATTCAAAATGGCTCCTCGCGGAGTTCGATCACCGGTTGCGAATGACTGATGATCGGTGTGGCGGGGTGCCTGAGATGAGCGCTCTGCTGCGCCGTTATTCAGTTCTGACACGGTAGCCGCCCGCTCCCCGCCCACATCTTCACTGTTTGTCAGATGCTGCTTTGTCGGGCGGGGGAGAGGCGACCGACGCGCTGGGCTTGGTCGCGCTGCGACTCGGGAAGCTCGCCGTGGTCGGCGAGGTGCAGCATCAACAACTCGTCCCAGCGGCTGCGGTAGTTCGCTGTTCGCCCGCACCTCCGACGATCCGGGGCGCAACGGCGTCACGGCGTTCATCGTCGACACCGATACGCCCGGATTCAACGTGCGCCGCGTGGTGCACACGCTGCGGGCGACCCGCTACGCCACAGAGCTGGAGTTCGTCGACATGCGGGTTCCTGACCCGAATTTGGCGCGGTGAGGCGGTTTTTTGTGGGTGTCAGGTCTGTGACCTGCGGTTTTGTGTCCTGCGGGGGTGTTTCGTGACGGAAATGTAGGGGCGACACATTGCCGTCTGCGACGGCGTTGGCGTGCTATCGTTTGGGCATGTTCGTGAAGACCACGCGGCGTCGGAGGGGCGACAAGACGTACGAGTACCTGTCGTTGGTGGAATCGGTGCGCGACGGCGCGAAGACTCGTCATCGGACGCTGCTGCGCCTCGGCGAGGTCACGGCTTTGCGCCGCTCGGGCCGGCTGGACCGCATCGTCGCTGCGCTGGCGAAGCATCTCGAGGCCGAAGAGGCCGAACGCGTCGATGTGTGCGAGCTCTCGGCGGAGGGGGCGCCTGCGGTGGGCGGCGTGGCGTGCGCCGCGGCTGTGTGGGGGCGTCTGGGCCTGGACGGCTGGTTCGCGGCTGCGGGCGCGGAGCGCGACGCGGACCGGTTCGGCGACGCGGTGTTCGCGATGGCCGCGAACCGTCTGGTGGCGCCGTGCTCGAAACGGCGTCTGGGCGAGTGGGCCCGAGCCGATGTGGTGATGCCCGAGGGCTGGGCGGCGCCGTCGCCGTGGCAGTACTGCCGGGCTCTGGACATCGTCGCGGATCTCAAGGAGGGCACCGAGGAGTTCTTGTTCGCACGGCTGTGCGACCTGACCAGCATGGACCTGAGGTTCGTCTGCTACGACTTGACCTCGACCTATCTGGAGGGAGCTACGAGCCTCTCGGACCGGTTCGAGTCGAAGCAGTTCGGCTATTCGCGTGACCATCGCGGCGACCGGCCACAGGTGGTGATCGGGCTGCTGTGCACCGGCGACGGGATCCCGATCGCGCATCATGTGTTCGCCGGCAACACAGCGGACGCGTCGACGCTTCCCGGCGTGCTCGCGGACCTGACCGAACGCTTCGCTGTCGGACGGATCTGCGTGGTCGCCGACAGGGGCCTGATCTCCGCCGGCAACGTCGCAGCGGTCGCCGAAGCCGGCTGCGACCACGTGCTCGCCACCCGCCTGCACCGAGACAAAGCCTGCCAAGAGGCCCTCGAAACCATCGACGACACCACCGAATGGGCCGATGTGGCGGGCTTGAGGTGCCGCGCCGCCGAAGCGACCCTGGCTGACGGCACCCGCGCGGTGATCGTCGAGTCCGACGCACGCATGCGACGCGACACCAAACGAACCGCCGAGCCCCTCGCCCGAACAGAAACCGCGCTGCTCGCCCTCGAAGAACGCGTCCGCGCCGGGCGGCTCGTCGATCCCGCGGAGATCGGACGCGCCGCGCAGCGCATCGTCGGCCCAAGCGGCGTGTCGCGTCTGTTCGACCTCGACATCGGCGAAGGCCGGTTCGCCTATCACTACGACCCCGACGCCCACGCCTACGAAAAGCTGCTCGCGGGCCGCTACGTGCTCACCACCAGCCTCACCGCCGACCAGGCGACCGCCGAGCGCGTGGTGTCCGCCTACCGGCAGCTCGCCGACGTCGAAGCCCGCTTCCGCACCCTCACCGACTTCGGGCGGCTGCGGCCGATCCGGCACTGGACCGAACAACGCGTCCGCGGCCACATCGCAGTGTGCGTCCACGCCGCCGTCGCCGAGACACTCATCACACGCGACCTGCAAGCCGCCGACATCGCAGACCCCGACCTGGACGGCCAGCACCTCACCGCCGCCCGCGCCCTGCGAGAGCTCGACCGCATACGCGAAGTCCGCCTCCACGCAGACCACAAACCGATCACCCTCACCACCCGCCGCAGCGCATTGCAGACAGCGATCCTCGCCGCCACCCGCACCCCCACCCGCCACCGGGACAAAGCCCGCATCGGCTGACACACCGCCCCCGAGACGATGCAGTGGAAACACTCACCCGCCGCGCCCCGCTGACCTGCACAAACGCAAAACCCGCGCCAAATTCGGGCCTGAGAGCCACGTGCTGGGCGAGGTGAACGGCGGGTTCGGCATTGCCAACGATCGGCTGAGCCGCCAGCGCATCCCGTACGCCGCGGGCTGTTTGGGGCCGGCGATCGTGGCGCAGGAGATGGCGATCGAATGGGCCCGCAGCCGTGAGACGTTCGGCTCGGTGCTGGCTGAGAAGCAGGCGGTCCAGTGGATGATCGTCGACAACGAGATCGACATCCGTCACGGGCGCTGGTGCGTGCTCGAGGCCGCCCAGAAGGCCGACCAAGGCGAGCGGTTCCGCACCGAGGCGGCTATGGCCAAGCTCGTCGCCTCCGAGGCCGCCGGGCGCGTGGTGGACCGCTGCATTCAGATCCATGGCGGCATCGGCGTCACCAGGGACCTTCCGCTCGAGCGCTGGTACCGCGAACTGCGGATCCGCCGCATCGGCGAAGGCCCCAGCGAGGTGCAGCGGCTGATCATGGCCCGCGACATCCTCGGCGGCAGCTTCAAGTGAGCGACACCCCTCCCGCGGGGGAGCGGGCATCACGCCCCCTGCCCCTCGACGGCATCACGGTGCTGGACCTCGGGCAGATCTACCAAGGCCCTTACGCCGGATTCCTGCTGGCGATGTCGGGTGCTCGGGTCATCAAGGTGGAGCCCGTGCGGGGCGAGGCGCTGAGGTCGCGCCTGCATTCGCTGCCTTACGCCATGCTCAATTCCGCCAAGGAAGCGGTGTCGCTCAATCTCAAGTCACCGCGTGGACGCGAGTTGTTTCTGCAGCTCGCGTCGGCTGCCGACGCGGTCTTGTGCAACTTCGCTCCGGGCGTACCCGAACGACTGGGAATAGACGCGCCCTCCTTGTGGGAGACCAACCCGCGGCTCGTGTTCGCGCAGGCCAGCGGCTATGGACTTGACGGGCCCGACGCGCAGCGAACAGCCATGGACCTGACGGTGCAGGCACATATGGGTTCGATGAGCATCACCGGATTTCCCGATCAGCCTCCGACGAAAGCCGGTGCTGCGTTCGTGGATTTCATGGGCGGTTCGCACCTCTACGGAGCAGTGGTGACGGCGCTGTTCGAGGCGCAGCGCACCGGCGTGGGCCGCATGGTGTCGACCTCGATGGCCGAGGCGGCCTACTTCACGCTCACGACCTCGCTGCAGTCCTGGCACTTGCACGGCACCTCTGAGCGGTCCGGCAATCGCAATGCCGCGATGAGCGTGGCGCCTTCCAACGTGTACCCGTGCATTGACGGGCACGTCGCCCTGATCGCCGCAGCCGACCGTCACTGGCGCTCGGTGCTCGAAGTGATCGGACGAGCGGATCTCATCGACGATGAGCGCTACTGCCGCAACGGGGACCGAGCAACTCGAATGGACGAAGTGGACGAGCTGGTGTCGAGTTGGACGTCGAAGCGGCCCCGGGCCGAAGTCGCTGCGGCTCTGTCCAGCGCTGGGGTGCCTGTCGCCGAAGTCCGGGATCTGCCCGAGATCGTGCACGACGAGCATCTGAACGAGCGCGGCTTCCTGCAATGGGCTGAGCTGGACGGGCTCGGTGAGATCCCGCTGCCGCACAGCCCGATGCGCTGGCACGATTCGCAGATGCGGCCACTCACCGAGAGCCGCTCGGTGGGCGCCGACAACGAGACGGTGTACAGCGAGTTCTGCGGCCTCGACGCCGACGATCTGGCGGCGCTGGCCGCTGACGGAGTGATTTGACCGGCGCCAATACGCCCGGCGCCTGACCGGCGGTCAGCCATCAGGCGCGTGTCTGCCTGACCTGCTCAGCGGCGCGCCTCAGGCGGGGGAGAGGCGGCCGACGCGCTGGGCTTGGTCGGCCTGGGGCTCGGGCAATTCGCCGTGGTCGGCGAGGTGCAGCATCAGCAACTCGTCCCAGCGGCTGCGGTAGTTCGAGGTGAACTCGCAGCGAAACTGTGCCGCAGACAGGCCGAGCTGTTCGATTTCCCGCCGCAGCGCTGACTGCATCCCGAACGGCTCTCGAGCGCCGGCATAGCCGACCGACAACACAGTGCCGTCCGCGTCGGCCACGTGGTACACGCCGAGCTGGGACGGCAACGCTTCGATTGCAGCGTCGTCGAGCCGCTGCCAGGGCTTGTCGAGCCGGATTCCCATGCCTGAGCCTTGCGTGATGTGCCGGTTAGCGGGCCGCTAGGCCGCAGCCGCGGGCACGTATGCCGCGGTGCCCATCAGGTCCTCGAAATTCAGCCGGAAGAACCGCTCCTGCACGTCGGCCGGCAGGTGCTCGACTTCGCGGTCGAAGCGCCGCAGCGGGTTGCGGCCGCCCTCCACGTGGGGATAGTCGGAGCTGAACATGCAGATCTCCGGTGCGGTGTTCTCGATGATCCAGCCAGTCGGCTCGGTGGGATAGGGGGTGACTCGGACCTGGCGGTGCACGTACTGCGAGGGGCGCAGGCTGAGATTGCCGAGCCGCTGCTCGTGGCGCTCGAACGCATCGAACGCGGCTTCGAGCTGGCGCATGAATCCCGGCAGCCACACCGCTCCCAGTTCGATCACGCCGATCTTCAGCTCGGGAAACCGCTCGAGCACACCGTCGAAAATCAGCATCGAGAGCGCCTGCAGCGGTGCGGCGGAGATGGCCATGTACGACACGGAGCGGAAGTTCTCGCCGCCGCCGTGGAAGTCGGGCTCGGGCGGCAGGCCGTTGTTGCGATGCTGGGGAGGCATCACCAGATCGGGCGTGGCCACGTGCATCACGACGGGGATGCCAGCCTCCTGGGCGGCTGCCCAGACTGGGTCGAAGCCGACGTGACTGTGGGCGTGGAGCTTCGGCATGCGGTTGGGGATGAGCAGGGCCGCTGCGCCGTCGTCGATGGTTTGGCGGGCGTGCGGGCCGGCGTGTTCGATCGACTGGAGCGGTACCGAGCACACCGGCAGCAGCCGCGGATCGACCGAGCAGAATGCGATCTGGGCCCGGTTCGCCGCCGTTGCCGTGGCGTAGGTGAGATCGGGTTCGGCGGTGTGCTCCATCTCCTCGATCAGCGTGTTGGGCATGGAGGGGAAGATGAGCTGGCTGGAGAAGCCCAGGTCGTCGAGGGCTTGGGACCGGTCAGCGGGATCCCAGGCGCCAGGCGCGATGTAGTTCTTGCGCAGCATCACCTCTGCGGCGGCGCCGGCACGGAACTCTGGGTCGGCCTGGCGAGCCCGGGCCGTTTCGATGTCTGCGAACGCCTTCTCGTTGTCGCCTATGGAGAAATGGTCGAGCGCGTACCGCGCCACCTCAGCGGAAGCGAACGGCTCCAGCCACTCCGGCGGCTCCATGGTGTGCGCGTCCGCATCGTGGATGATCCTGTCCTCGACGTAGGCCATGCCGATCCCCTTGATGTCCTTGCGGCGCATTCAACGATACCGCTCCCGCCCCATACGCTTCCCGGCCGAGACCGGCAGGGCTGACGCGCACCCAGCATCACGGTGGTCGAGCATGACGACTGGCAAAAGGCCGCCCGTTGGTGCAGCGTTGCACTCGGGGATTGCACAGAATGCACTGTGAGAGTCGAAAACGGCTCGTGAGGTTTCGGAGCGCTTGCATAGGCTCGCGGCGCGTGGTGGAGGTGCCTTCGCGAGCATGATCGAATTCGTTGTTCTTGGAACGCCGAGGAGACACCAGGCACGTTCGAGACCACGGTGGCAGTCGACTGTGAAGGACGCCGTTCCCGCACATGTCGGTGTTCTCGCCGGAGCCTTGCGGCTGCGCATCGATTTCTTCTTCGCGGATACAACCGAGTTGGACGCCGACAACATCATCAAGCCAATCCAAGACGCACTTGAAGGCGTCGTCTATGACGACGACGAGCATGTCGTGGATGTCTGTTCCCGAAAGATCGACCGACAGCATCTGCCGCCGATGATCAACCCGTCGACGACGTTGAGCCATGCGCTCGCGACACTGCCAGGAGACTTCGTGTACATCCGCGTCGCCGCGGCCCAACGGGAAGTGACATTCTCATGACCATGACAGGCGAGGCCCACGCGGCGCTGCTCGACGCCAAGAAAAAGTACGAGGCCGAGGGCTACGTAGTCAGCCTGTCCGAGAGGCTGCCGAAACCATTCGACGCGTTCACAGCGGATGCCATCGCTCGACGAGGCGACGACATCGTGGTGGTGGAGGTCAAGTCGGCGAACATGAGCGACTGGTCACGCGAGCGGTTCGAGGAACTCACAGAGATTCTGAGGGCCGAATGCGGATGGCGTCTCGACATCATCACCTATGAACGCGAGCCATCCCCGCCGACGCCGGATCTGAAGCTCGTGGACCGACGAGCGCGTGATGCGCGGCAGCTTGCCGAGGCTTCACCCGAAGCCGCCTGCCTGTTGCTCTGGTCAGCAATCGAGGTTGCCTTGCTCTGGGAAGCCGGGAGGCGAGACGTCTCGCCAACGCGATTGCTGCCGCCTCGCACCCTCATCAAGCAACTCACCATCGACGGCGTGCTCAGCGACAACCAATCGTTAGAACTCAGGGACTTCGCGATTCGTCGCGATGCCATTGCGCACGGACTGCCCGCCGACCCGCCTGGTCCCAATCAGCTTGATTGGCTGTGTCGTTTCGTCATCGCTGCTGCGGATGGCCGACACGCCGACCTGCACGACATGGTGGAGTGGTTTCGCGCCAACTATTCCTCGCCGGAAGACGCTGGGGTGCCCTACGTCAGCGATCTCGATGGCTATCTGTGGGACGACAACGGTCCTTACGACGCCGAGGATGTCCTTCGGGACCAATTCGAAGATGCGCTCGATGCTGACATTCGCGAGGCAGTGCAGTCCATTGAACGCGACGGGATCGAATGGGCGCGACGAGACCCGCCGTGAGGCCGCTACACCGCGTCGAAGCGATCCCGGGCCGAGATCGGCCGTGACCAGCCGATCGCAGACGGCCTGAACTGTGCGCCGTCGATCAGGTCGATGCGGGCAGCAGGAAGGCCGACATGAGATCGATACGGGGACGCACTCCGCCGCCGTCGACCTCGACCAGGCCCGCGTTCTCGAGGCGGTTCAGGTCACGGGCCAACGTGCGCGGACCCGTGCGTGCATACATCTGTGCAAGTCGGGGTGTGAGTCCCGCCAGGTCCGACTTCGCGACCGATGTGTCCGGCCGCAGTGCCATGACGAGTGCGTGCTGGCGTTCCGAAGCGGGGCTCGTCGGGAACTTCGACATGGTCTCGGCGATGAAGCTCTGCCACGCGAGGCGGAGATGCTGCGTCCGCACAGCCGCAGAGTGATCAACGAGACCGTCGACGAGGCCCTCTATTCCGTAGGTCAAGAAGCCGAGGACATCTCGTTCGCGACTGGCCGCAGCAAGGCGTGCGTAATACCGGTCGCGGGTGAGGTTGAAATGGTTCGCCATCAGGTTCGCCGCCGCCAGCGGGACCATGCCCGACCGGGCCAGGATGAGGTACTCGAGCAACCTGGCCGTGCGTCCGTTTCCGTCAGCGAACGGGTGGATCCATGCGATGTACAGGTGTGCGAGCAAGGCGCTCATGACGCTGAGTGCGAAGGCATCGCGCTGTTCGTCCACATGTCCGGGCTGAGGTCGAAAGTTCTCCCCGTCGAGCCACTCGGCCAACTGTTCGAGCAAGTACTCGCAGTCGCGTGCGGGAGGGCCGACATACGGCCCGACGACCACTGAATGGGTGCGAATGGCACCCGGCGAAGATTCTGCATCGGGGTCGACGCCTTCGAGCACCCACCGGTTCATCTCGCAGATCAACCCGGCACTGAGTCGGAGACCGCCGTCTTCCATCACGAGTTCGTCGAGCCGGCCGAACGCTTCGAGGACGTTGCGGACCTCGCGCTCCTGATAGGCGCGGGATTGGGGTGCCGAGAATGTGCCGACGCGAATGCTCTCGACTTGTTCAACCGTCAGCGTGTTGCCTTCGATGGCAACGGTTGCGTGGGCTCCGCGTACGAGTGCATGTTGGTGAAGCGCATCTGCGACGGCTGGCGTGAGCGGTGTTCCTGACAACTCGGCGCAGAGCGCGTAGGCCTCACCGACTTTCATCCACGATCGGGCGCCGAGGCGGCCCGCAACTCCCGCGTCGAAGTCGATCCACGGATGCGTGCTGAGGTATTCGCGGTCTGTGTGTGCGCTCATTGTCACAGCTAATGCCAAAGTCGTGTCGGTTCGATGGCTGTCATTACCCCAGTGTAATCAGGTATTAGGCACTATTGACCCTGTAAATTGACATGTATGGTGTCGGCTTGGATGTCGGCTGTTGCGACCATTCTTGGCGTGTGCGTTTGAGAGCGGTGGCGCTAGGAGCGAGCCGCAGTCAGTTCTTGTGGAGCTCGGGGTTGATGCCTTCCCAGCGGCTCGGGTCGGCAACTCGCATCTCGATGGCGCCGGTGGTGCTGTTGCGGATGAGCAGCATCCCTGAGCGCCCAGAGAGGTCACGCCCCTTGACGACCGAGCCGTCGGGCAGCGTCACAAGACTTCCAGCAGTGACGTACAGGCCGGCCTCCACCGTGCAGTTGTCGCCGAGGGCGATGCCGATGCCCGAGTTGGCGCCGAGCAGGCAGTGCTCGCCGATTGACACCCGCTCTTTGCCGCCGCCCGACAGCGTCCCCATGGTGGAGGCGCTGCCGCCGAGGTCGGAGTGTGCTCCGACGACCACGCCGGCGGAGATCCGGCCTTCAACCATGGCGGGTCCGAGCGTTCCGGCGTTGAAGTTGATGAAGCCCTCGTGCATCACCGTGGTGCCGTCGGCGACATGGGCGCCGAGGCGCACCCGGTCGGCGTCGCCGATGCGCACGCCCGAGGGGATCACGTAATCGACCATGCGAGGGATCTTGTCGACGGCGGTGACCGTCACCGCCTGGCCGCTCGCAGCCGCCGCAGTCCGCAGATCATCTACTCGTTCAGGCAGAACCGGTCCCGCGCTGGTCCACGCGCAGTTGGTGAGCAAGCCGAAGATGCCATCGAGATTGGCGTCGTGCGGCTTGATCTCCCGCCGGCTCAACAGATGCAGCCGCAGGTACGCATCGGCCAAGTCGGCAGGCGGAGCGCCAAGATCATCGATGGTGACGGTGACGGTCTCGCCCGTGTTCACGCCCATTTCAACGGCCAAGCACGACCGAGCCGGCGGCTTCTCGGCCGTAGCGCCTGCCGGGAACCATGCGTCGAGCGGTGTCCCCGTCGCTGCGTCCATATAGCTGTGCCCAACTGCGGTGATGCTCCTCGAGATGCTCATGGGCGCATCCTGCCACCGCAACCCACCAGCCCCTCGCTGAATTCGGCTTCGGGTGAAGTCGGGACTTGGCGTACAGTCCACCGGTGACGGGGGACGGCGTGCATATGTACGAGGTCATCATCTACTGGAGCAACTCCGACGAGGCGTTTATCGCCGAGGTCCCCGAGCTTGTGGGCTGCGTTGCGCACGGCGACACAAAGATTGATGCCTTGAACAATGCCGAGTCGGCAATAGGCTTGTGGATGGACACGGCCCGGGAGTTCGGAGACCCAGTGCCCGAGCCCAAGGGCGAGCGGCTGATGCTCGCCTTGAGTCGCCGCCCTCCAGGGCCGCATCCGCTGGGCTAACGGCCTCGGTCTGAAGAAATGGCAAGAGAATGCGCGAACAGGGTCTGGGGCCGATTCAGAGATGCGCTCCCGACCCGTGGGACCCCGACATTGCTGATGAGGCTCGGCGGCAGTCCACGGCGGTCGTAGCGATCGAGCACGAGGCTGAGGATCAGGCGTTTATCGATTCACAGTCCGCTGAAGATGAATGAGACGCGGTGACATCTGGACCGCTGCGGGGAGCAGTGAGGTGGCTGTTCGTGTCGCTCGGCGTCATGGTCACGGCATGGGCATTGACGGGTTGTGGCGGCGATGAGAGCGGCGTGGTCGCGGCTGAGGGGGCCGACGGAACCGAGCCGGCTGTCGAAGCCGAGGCGGAGCAAAGCACCGCTCAGCGGATCGAAACGATCGACACCCATGCCGCGTCCTCGCAGCCAGCAGTGCAGTCCGATCAGGCGGACGCAGCCGGAAGTCTCTACGACGGCGCAGTGGCCGCGGATCCCTCGCCCGAGGACGTGTCCACTGGTCCGATCCTGCAATGGACCGAGATCGAGCTCGATATTCCATATGGCATCGCCCTTCATGGGACAAGCGACGGCAGAATCGTGGCGGCGGGAGGGCGGCTCCGGGGCGAATCCTTCCCTGGTGCATCGCATCTGCTCGTGACGCAGGATGGTGCCGCTTGGACTCGCGTGCCCTTGCCGCATGAGCTCTACCCGTTCAGCCTCGACATGTCCGATCAGCGCGTCGCCGTGAGCGGAGTGCCCCTCACAGCACCCCCTGCCGGAGGCGATGAGGCCGAAATGGGCGTTCCGGTCTTTGTCTCCGGCGACGAGGGAGCGACGTGGACACAGGTGCAACTCGACATTCAAGCCGCCCGCAGAGATCTGCAAGACGACGCGACGGTGGAGTTGAGTCTGACTTCGGTGTACGTGTCCGGCGATTACGTCCTGGCTGCCGCACAAGGTCATGTCCGGCCGGATGTCGAACGCGACGAGCCACTTCACGGCTCGCGGGTGTTCTTGTTCGGCGGCAGCGGGCCAGAACTTGCTGCTGTCGCGTCGTTCGACGGCTTTCTGCATGCGGGCAACGCATCCGAAGACGGCTTCCACCTGATCCTGTCCACAGGTGAAAGCGAGAGTCTCGTGACATCACCTGACGGCGAGTCGTGGAGCGTCCATCCGCTCGGTAACGCCGGGACTGCCGATTCTCCGCTGTCGCATACGTTCGCAGGGGACGGCACTGTGTGGACCGTCCGCTTCTCGACTGCCCTCGATGGCGGCGGCAGTTCGATACACCGTTGGCGTATCGGCGAGCAATCCGCCCAGACAGCGAACTTTCAGAGCATCGACGCCTTGGCGGGCATGGCGGTCGGACCTCCAGGACTTGTCGTGGCGGGTCTGAGGACATCGGAGCAGGCAGTTGGGGGCGGCGAGGACTTCTGGTCTGACGGGCGCGTGACGAAGGCGGGATACGAGCTGCGCGTTGGCGAACCCGAAGGCGGGTTGACCTTGTGGGACCTGTCGACTGACGAAGCGGTGTACGTCTTCGGTCCCGAGGTCGTCAGGGGCAGCAAGGCGCCGCCGGGCGTGCGAATCGAGGGGACCGGCGACCTCGGCACCATGACCTTCGAGGATCCCGAGACCGGCGAGGACCTCATCACGTTCACCATGGAAGAACTGCTCCCGGTGCTGGACCTCCCAACGGCGATGGAATCGGATGTGCCCGACGTGTGGGTGGGCTGGTCGGCAGACGGTGTTCGGTGGGGATGGGAATCGGCTCAGGACGCTTTCGATCTCGGCGACCAAGCAGGCGCGCCCAGATTCGCCGTTGGAAGCGACTTTGTAGTCGCGATGGTGACGATCATCCCGCCTCTTGAGTCCTCCGAGGAAACCGACTTCGGCAGCTCACTTCCCCCACCGCGCTGGTTCATCGCCCGAGTTCCGTGACGCCTCCGAGTACTGCTCGGCGGCGCGTGGGTGTTCTGCTTCTTGTCGCCGCAGCCGCATCGAGCCTCGCTGCCTGCGCGCGCGGCGACATTGACGTTCCGGCACCCTCGGACCTGTCTACGGGTCCAATCCTGCAGTGGACCGAGCTGGATTTCGAACTCGAGTCTGCGTTGTTTTCGGAGACCACGAGCGACGGTCGCGTGGTGGTCGGCGGCCGTGAGCCTAAAGGAGCGTTCGCCGTTCGCGTTAGCGACGACGGACAAGAGTGGACGGCGCTGCCGGTGCCCGACGGTGTCGTACCCCTCGCTGTGGACGCCAATGGCGATCGGTGGGTCCTCATCGGTGCGCCCCCCGGAATTCACAGCGATGACACCGAGATCTTCGGCGACGTGTTAGTCAGCGACGACAACGGTGTGAACTGGAGCGAGGCGCCGCCCGTGCAGATGCCGGGCGCGCCGTTGCCGGAATACGCATCTCGATCAATGCGTGTGGTCGAGGCGCTGACATCGGGCCCTCAGATTGTCGTTGCTGTGCTCAGCTTCACCACGTTCGATCTCGCGTCGCTCCTTGCTGACCGAGGTCGGATCCCAGACGGCATGTTTGTGGCCTACTGGACACTGGACGAGGACTCGATCGCCGTTGAGTTCCGTCGCTTGGGCAACCACGGGGATGCTCCCGACGAATCCGAGGTCCATCTGTCGTATGCGGAGCTAGCGCTCAGTCCCGACCAGGTAGACGCCATCGAACGAGACCAGAGCGATGCACGCATTCATCTCTTCGGCGGTGAGGGCACAACCCTCGCTCACATGGCGGCAACTGGCGGCTCGGACGCAGTCGGGAGGTGGACAGAGGACGGTTTCGTCGTGCTGACAGATGACTGGTCACACGTGGCACCGCAGCCGCAGGCGCCACCGGGGCCAGCATCCGACGGCGTCATCTTGGTTGTCACCACCGAAGAACTGATGAAGCTGACCTCGCCTGATGGCCGCGAATGGCAGTCCGAACCGTTCGTGCAGTATTCCGAGGGCACGAGGCGAGGGACATCGGCGGTCGACCCGACAGGCGCTGTGTGGTCCTCGTGGCGGCAAGGCTCCGAGCGCGGGCGGGTGCGCATCACCCGAGAATCCGCCGGCCAGCCTCCCGTTGGGACGGCGGAGTTCGACCGCCTCAGCTCCACTGATCTGTTGGGGGTGGGGCCAGCCGGCCTTGCGGCGACTGCCCGATTGGTGCTGCCCGATAGCTGGTCGTACTCCCGAGCCGGGCGAGCTGCGAAAGACGGCTACGAGCTTCGCTACGACGAACCGCTCGGGGGTGTGACGTTGTGGGACGTGACCTCGGACAAGGCGGTGTATGTGTTCGAGAGTCGCTTTGTCGACGGCCTCGACACGCCCGACGGCACGCATCAGCGGGGCGAAGGCTCGTCATACACGCTGGTCTTCGACGATCCCGGTTCGGCCGATGAACTCGTCTCGTTCGACGCCCTCGATCTTCAGCCGGTTTTCGGAACGTGCTGGTGGACGTCCGGCCGACCGGGCGTCTTTGTGCAGCGGCAGGGGCTGCGGGTGGAATGGGCCGCAGGCACCTTCCCGGAATTCTGGCCGTGGGTCGGCTGGTCCGCGGACGGCGTCGACTGGGGCTGGCAAGCACTCCCCGAAGCGTTCGACACCTGTGATGCGGGAGCAGAGCTCAGCCTCGCGGTCGGCACCGAATACGTCGTCGCAGTTCTGCAGCCTTCCGCACCGTCCCGGTTCGCCGATGACGACGCCGACACGATTCCGCCAGCGGCACCCCGCGTATTCGTCGCCCAGGTGCCGTGAGCCTTCGCAGAAAGAATACCTGCGTTACATGTCACGGCGTGTGTCTAGGATGGAGATGTGGCGAATCAGCAGGACGCTGCAGGAGTAGCCGCCCGGGTCAGCAGGCATCGCAAGAAGCTGCGCGAGCAGGGTCTGCGGCCGATCCAGATGTGGGTCGTCGACACGCGCCAACCCGGATTCGCCGAGGAGGCCCGCAGACAGGGTGCGGTGGTTGCGCAGAGCGCTCACGAGGCTGACGACCAAACCTTTATTGATGCTGTTTCCGATCTTGACGTATGAAGCGCGGCGACATCTGGACCGCGGCCGGTGGCAGTGAGTACGCGGGCAAACCCAGGCCCGTTGTCATTATCCAAGACGACAGGTTTGACACCACGGCGTCGGTGACGATCTGCGCTTTCACGACGGCGCCGGCTGAGGCGCCGCTCATTCGGCTGCCCGTCGAGCCTGACGAGGCCAATGGCCTCGACCAGCGATCGAGTCTGATGGTCGACAAGGTCACAACGGTTCCCAGGACGCGGCTTGGCAAGCAGGTCGGTCGCCTCGCCGACGAGGACATGGTCAAGCTCGGGCGGGCCCTGGCGGTCTTCATGGGGCTGGCCTGATCCACTGCGTCATCGGTCGCCCAAGTGGCGGCGCTGCGGCGGGTGGCCGTGCGCCGGTAGTTTCGGGGCATGAAGACACCTGTGTGCGAGATGCTCGGCTGCGACGTTCCGATCGTCGCATTCACCCATTGCCGGGATGTGGTGGCGGCGGTGACCAAGGCGGGCGGCTTCGGCGTGCTCGGCGCAGCGGGTCACACGCCCGAACAGCTCGACATCGACATGGGCTGGATCCAGGACGAGGTAAGGGGCCGGCCTTTCGGCGTGGACATCATCGTGCCCGCCAAGTACGAGGGCAAGAGCGACGGCGAGCTGTCTGTCAAGGACCTCAAAGCCATGATCCCGCCACAGCACCGTGAATTCCTCGACGACATGATGGAGCGCTACGACGTCCCGCCGCTGCCGGCGGAGGACAAGCCCGGCGCGATCGCCGGCGACGCCGAGCCGCCGATGACCTACGCCCAGGCAGTGCCGCTGATGGACGTGGCCTTTTCGTACCCGATCCGGCTGGCTGTGAACGCGCTCGGCCCGCCGCCTCCCGACATGATCAAACGGGCGCACGACAACGACGTGCTGGTGGGAGCGCTGGCGGGTAAGAAGGTGCACGCTGAGCGCCACGTTGCCGTCGGCGTCGACATCGTCATCGCCCAGGGTCACGAGGCCGGCGGCCATACCGGCGACATCGCCTCGATGGTGCTGGTGCCCGAAGTGGTGGATGCCATTGCACCGGTGCCCGTGCTCGCCGCGGGCGGCATCGGCAGCGGCCGCCAGGTTGCCGCCGCGCTGGCGCTGGGCGCGCAGGGCGTGTGGTGCGGTTCGGTGTGGCTCACCACCCAGGAAGCCGAGACGCACCCGGTCGTGAAGGAGAAGTTCCTCGCGGCCGGTTCGTCGGACACCCTGCGGTCGCGGTCTCGCACCGGCAAGCCAGCACGTCAGCTCCGCTCGGCGTGGACCGACGAATGGGAAGGCGAGAACTCGCCGGGCACGCTGCCGATGCCGCTGCAGCCGATGCTGATCGGTGCGGCCAGCCGCCGCATCGATCGGGCCGCCATGAACCCGTCCAACACAGGTGCGGTCGAGCTTGCCAACTACTTCGTGGGCCAGGTGGTCGGGCAGCTCAACGAGTCGATCTCGGCCACGCGGGTCGTCGAGGAGATGATCAGCGAGTATCTCGACGTCATGGAGCGCTTCGAGCAGCTCAACGCTTGACGCCGGGCTCAGCAGACATCGCAAGAGGGGGACAGACATGGAGACCATGACGGGACGCGTCGCGGTGGTGACCGGGGCGGCTTCGGGAATTGGCAAAGCCCTGGCACTGGGGTTTGCCGGTGAGGGCGCCAATGTGGTGCTGGCCGATATCGAGGAAGCGCCGTTGCGTGCCGCCGAGGCCGAGGTTGCCGAACGGGGCGTCGAAGCGCTGGGCGTCATCACCAACGTGACCGATGCCGACTCGGTGGGCGCGCTGGCGCAGGCGACCATCGATCGCTTCGGCGCTGTGCACATGGTGTGCAACAACGCCGGCGTCGGCGGGGGAGGGCTGATCCGCAACCAGCAGCTCGTCGACTGGCAGTGGGTCGTGGATGTCTGCCTGTGGGGCGTGATCCACGGGGTCCACCATTTCCTGCCCCATCTCATCGAGGCCGAGGAATCCCACATCATGAGCACTGCCTCGGTGGCGGGGCTCATGTCGGTGCCGGGGCTTGGCCCCTACAACGCCGCCAAGTACGGCGTGGTGGCGATCATGGAGACGCTGCACCTCGAGATGCAGCGTGACCGCAACGCGGATGTGGGCGTGTCGGTGCTGTGCCCCGGGGTGGTGCGCACCAACATCGCGACGGCGCAGCGGAATCGGCCCGAAGAGCTGCGTCGCCAACGTCGGCCGCGCCCCGAGGGCGAGGCACCGTCGGAGACCGCCGATGCGCGCCGCCGCAACGCCAACATCGCTGCGGCGCTGGAGCGCGGCATGGATCCATCGCAGGTCGCCGCGAAGGTGATCGAGGCGATGTACGAGCGGCGCTTCTGGGTGCTGTCTCATCCCGAGCTGCTCGCTGAGGTCAACCACCGCAACCAGCAGCTGGCGGACCTCGAGAACCCCACGATCTTCACGAGCTTCACCGACGGCGAGGACTAGCGCCCGCCTGGCTCATCCCTCAGTGCGAGTGGTGGGGCGCGGGCTCGTCCGCCGCAGCGTCTTGCTGATCGGGCGGAGGACGACGCAATGCCCTGACCACTCCGGTCACTGCCAGCGTCACCAACAGCATGATCACTGTCGCAAGTGCCATCGTGGCGCCGGCGGCCGTGTCGTGGTGGTAGCTGACGAGCAGCCCAACCAGCGCGGCGATCGCACCGAGCACGACTGCGGTCATCATGATGCGCGGCACTCTGCGCACCAGCAGGCTTGCCGTGGCCGCTGGGGCCACGAGGAAGGCGAACACGAGCAGGCTGCCCACAGCTTCGAACGACGACACGATGGCGATGGCCAGCAGTGCCAGCAGTGCCGCGTGGGCCAGTTTCGGCCGCATCCCCGCGAGCTGCGCCTGGGCCTCGTCGAACGTTGCGACAAACAGGGCCCGGTGCAGGAGCACGGTGCATCCCACCGAGATAGCGGCGGCGATGGCTTGGCGCCGGAGGTCGCCGCCGTCAATGCCGGTGATCGAGCCGAACAGAAAGCGGGTGAGGTCGCCCGAGTAGGCCCCTGCGCCGCTCGACATGATCACGACCGCCAGCGCGAGGAACCCCACAAAGAGCACGCCGATCGAGGTTTCCTCCGACAGCGGCGAGAAGTTGCGTATCAGATGGACGCCGGCCACCATCAGCAGAGCTGCGGCCAGCGCCCCGAGCGTCGTGCTGAAGCCGATGATGTACGCGAAAGCGATGCCCGGCAGCACGCCGTGGGCAAAGGCGTCGCCGAGGAACGTCAGCCCTCGCAGCACCACCCAGGTCCCGACCACCGAGGTCGTGAGCACTGCGAGCAGCGCCGCCCACAGCGCCCGGCGCATGAAGACGTTGTCAACAAACGGCTCGACCCACCACCCGGAAGGATCGGTCAGGAATTCCACATCGCTCCTTGAAAC
Organism: Acidimicrobiales bacterium; assembly: GCA_965231925.1. Taxonomy (GTDB): domain Bacteria; phylum Actinomycetota; class Acidimicrobiia; order Acidimicrobiales; family Poriferisodalaceae; genus Poriferisodalis. The sequence goes on along the minus strand of OZ246894.1, from coordinate 3,375,771 downwards.
CGCGCCTCGTGGCGCGGTGCGCACCCGCCCGGAACCGTATTCGCTCGTGGGGCACCCGGACGCTGAGATGCCGGGTGTGTGCCAATGATCGTGAGGCGTTCAGCCGTCCGATTGAAGGGCTGCGACGATGGCTTCGGCATTGCTGGTCAGCAGCCCGATGTAGGTGTCGCTGGGGCTGCCGGCCGGCCCAAGGCTTCCAGTATCCAGGCTGACAACCTGGACATCGCCGATCTCGGCGGCCAACTGCTCTGCGGTCTCGGTGGAGTGGGTTGTCTCGCTGAAGATCGCGGCGACGCCCTCGTGCTCGATGATCTCGGCGAGCGCTTCGAGATGAGCGATGCTGGCTTCCGCAGCCGTCGTCGCGGCCGGGATCACGGAGCCGACGACGCGGAAGCCGTAGCGGTCTGCGAAGTAGCCGAGCGCATCGTGGTTGGTGACGAGCACCCGGTGGCTGGGCTCGAGATCGGCCACGATGTCCTGTGTCTCGTGGTGTGCGTCGTCGAGCGCCTCACGGTATTTGGAGGCGCAGGCTTCGATTTCCGACTCGCTGAGACCGGTCGTCTCGGCGATCTCATGAGCGAGTTCATCGAGGGTGCCTGAGATTCGAACCGGGTCGAACCAGATGTGCGGATCGGCACCGCCGGCGTGATCGTGGCCGTGCTCGCCTTCGTCGTCGTGGCCGTCGTCGTCGTGCCCGTCTTCTTCGTGGTCTGACTCGTCGTGATCGTCGTCGTCGTGGCCGCCGTCGTCGTGGTCTGACTCGTCGTGGCCGTCTTCGTCGTGGTCTGAGTCGTCGTGGCCGTCACCCGAGCCGGATGCGCCGACGATGATCGGGTCGAGATGGTCGCCGATGGAGAACACCGGTGTCCCGTCCGCCGCCACAGCATCGAGGGTGTCCTCGAGCGACTCCTCAAGACCCAGGCCATTGGCGACGACGAGACTCGCGTTCGCCATGTCAGCTCGGTCGCGCAGCGAGGGCTCGAACGTGTGCGGATCGGCTCCCGGCGGCATGAGGGACTCGACATGCACCAAGCCGTTGCACGTGACGTTCTCGACGACATCAGCCCAGATGTTCGTCGTTGCGACGATGGTGGGAACGTCCGAATCTGCGGCCGCATCTGATGAGTCGTCGCCACCCGTACACGCAGCTGCGATCAACGCACACGCGGCCGCTGCCGCCAGGATTCGGCCGGATCGTCGGGTCAAGAGCCGACGGCGGCAACGGGGGTCGAGGGGGGGCACACTGATGGAGTCGTGTTCGGGTACGCGCACGGCGAGAACTATAGTGAGACTCATTCCCATTATCAATCCAAGGGCCACCTGAGCCGAGAAAGACTGCGCTGACGTGTTCACACTCGATGACGTCAAGGTGTCCTTCGGCAACCGACAAGCCCTCACCGTCGAGAAGATGCGACTCGATTCGGGCGCCGCGGTGGCGCTCATGGGCTCGAACGGATCGGGCAAGACGACGCTGCTCCGAGTGCTTGCCGGATTGCTCACGCCGACGACGGGGAGTGTTCGCAAGGACTACGAGATCACCGTCGGCTACGTCAGCCAGCACCACCACCCGCACGCATTCATGCCGATGACGGTGAGCGAAGTGCTGATGATCGGGCGCTTCAGAGAGCGCGGCCTGCTGGGTCGCATGCGGAAGGCCGACCGGGACGCGATGGACGTCGCAGCCGAACGGCTGCAGGTGGCAGACCTGCTGCGGCGGTCCTTCGGCCACCTGTCGGGCGGGCAGCGCCAACGGGTCCTCATCGCTTCTGCACTTTCCTCACAGGCCGACTGCTTGCTGCTCGATGAGCCCATCACGGGTCTCGACATCCCGAGCCAGGACATCGTGCTCGAAGTGGTCGATGCCGAGCGGATGCGCAACAAGCTGGTCGTGCTGTCGACGCACCACCTCAGCGAAGCGCGCCTGTGCGAGCGGATCGTGCTGTTGAAGGGCGCTGTATTGGCGGATGGCACGCCTGCGGAGGTGCTCAACGAAGAGAACATGGCTGCCGCGTTCGGAGCGAACGCGCTCACGCGCCTGGAAGTCGGCGAGGGCGACACGACGTCATCGCTCTTGGTCCTCGAAGAGCCAGGGCACACGCACGATGCCGAATTCGGCCGCTCCAGTCACATCGCCGGAGAGTCGGTGTGGACGCTCGGGCCGAGAGCACGGCCATGACGGGCGTGGCGGCGCGTGCGACGCCCGGCGCTGGGGGCGAATCGCACCTCAGCAGCACCCCGCGCACCTGGTCGAGGAATCTGGGCGAACTGCACGAAGCCGTCGCAGGCCGCCTGAGCGAGGCCGAGCAGCGCTACACGAGCGGCCGCCGCCGACTCGTCGAGGCGCTGGCCCGTGCGGCCAGGCCGGTCAGGCTGCCGGACATCGAGTCAATGGCGCCCGATCTCGCCCGCAGCACGGCCTATCGGAATCTGGAGGCGCTGGAACGATGCGGGGTGGTGCAACGCCTCGAGACAGGAGGCGAGCGCGCCTACTTCGAGCTGGCCGAATCGCTGCTCGGCCATCACCATCACCTGATCTGTGTGGCCTGCGGTGCGATCACCGACGTCGAACTCGACAGCGAGACTGAGGCGCGCATCGACGCCTCGCTCGCTGCTGCTGCGAGCGAGGCAGGATTCGTGCCGCTGCACCACAACCTGGACCTTTTCGGTCGCTGCGCCGACTGCGAAGCTGCTCGGTGAGGCCGGCGGGCTGACTCGGGGCGTGCCAAGAGTTTCAGAGTGCCTGTCATAGGCTGAATCGCATCGCACACCAGCATCACCACGACTTGCGGGAAGTGTCCCGTCGACGGCTCAAGGCTGCGCTTGCGCTGACCGTCGTCATCGTTGGGGCCGAGGTGGTCGGCGCCGTCTTCTCCGGAAGCCTGGCCCTGCTGGCCGACGCCGGTCACGCATTCACCGACTCGGCTGCCATCGGTCTGGCCCTGCTGGCCACGTGGGCTGCGCAACGCCCCGCCTCCATGAAGCGCACGTTCGGCCTTGAGAGAACCGAGGTGCTCGCAGCGGCCGCTAATGCCCTCATGTTGTGGGTGATTGCAGCCTGGATCGGCTGGGCCGCCATCGGACGCTTCATCGACGGTTTCGGCGGCGATCCGGTTGAGGTTGCCGGCGGTTGGGTGCTGGCGGTCGGCGGCATCGGCCTGGCGGTGAACATCGCAGCGGCGTACCTGCTGCACGGTTCCTCACCCGGCAACCTGAATGTGGAGGCGGCGTTCCGGCACGTCCTCGCCGACTTGATGGTGTCGGTCGCTGTGATGATCTCTGCCGCGGCGATCCTCATCTTCGGCTGGTGGTGGGTCGACCCTGGGTTGAGCCTGCTGATCGCAGCGCTCGTCGTGCTGAGTTCGTGGAAGTTGGTGACGTCGGTCTTCGAAGTGCTGATCGACGGTGTGCCCTCCGACGTGGATCTCGACGGGTTGTGCGCCGACATGGAAGATGTGCCCGGCGTCACGGTGATGCATGACATCCACGTGTGGGCCGTCACCTCGGGCTACGTCTCCATGAGCGCTCACGTGCTCACCGACCCCGACCACGGTGCCGAACACGGAGCCCTCCTCGCCGAGTTGCGACAGATCGCGAAGGATCGGCATGGCATCTCGCATGTCACGCTGCAGCTCGAGACCTCAGAGGCCGACTGCACCGAGGATCACCACCTCAACCGCGCCAGCCTCCACGAGCGCCTGTAGCAATCGAAGGCCCCGCCCGCCGGCCACGGGCTCAGGCGCGGGCTTGCTCGTCGGTGACGATCGGCGGTTCGGTCGACCAGGGGAAGTTGATCCACAAGTCGGTGCGCTGCCACACCCAGTCGCAGTTGACCGTCGACCACGGCTTCTCGTACAGCACGGCGGTGCGCACGCTGCGCACCCGCGGCAGGCAGAAGTCGTACACCAGCTTGAGCGTGTGGCCGGTAGCCGTCATCGGCGATCATCTGGGCCAGCTCACGCACGGCCACGCCGTAGTGCCGCCAGTCCATGACCTCGCGTTCTTCCGCGTCCGTTGCCTCGCTCACGCGTCCTCCCAGGCTGTCCCGCTCCGCTCGCCCCCGAACCTAGGCGCGCGCCAAGCACTCGCACTATTCCCGTTCCTTTAGGGGGTACCTACAAGTGTTCGTATCAAGCCTCTGACCTGTGGTTTTGCGTCACGACCCGGGTCATTGTGTTCTATTCGCGTTCTATTCGGGGGGGGGCTGGGGTCAGGGGGTGTCGAGCAGCCAGAACGAACCGCGACCGTGGCCTTCGACGCGAATGAGGCCCATTTCTCGCAGTTCGACTAGCGCCTCACGCACATCAGCGGCTTCTGCCATGAGCGCATCAGCGAGTTCGCCCCGTGAAGCAGGGCCGACGACCAGCGCCGACAGCACCGCAGCCTCCAGCTTGGAGACGTCCACGCTCGTCCCATCCGGCCTCAGCCAGTGACCCCAGCGCGGGATGCTGCATGTGACCGAAGCGCCGCCGGCCACAAATGCTGGGCGGCCGAGGCCCGCCTCTGCGCACATACGAATCATGCGAAGCGTTCCTGAGCCCAACTGTTCGACGATGCCTCGCCGATACAGGCAGCCGAGCATCACTGGATTCCACGGGTGCGATCCATGCGGCTCGTACAGGTCGGCGGGGGTGAGGCCAAAATGCAGCTGGCCGGGCGACGCCACCTCGAGGCGGTCGGCATACAGACGCACCTGCACCAGTCCGGCTGCTGCGTAGTCACGATGGCCGAACGCGTTGGCCAGCGCCTCGCGCACGACGGCCCGCGGGATCTCCGAATCGGTCTCGGCTTGCAAGCCGGCACCGATCTGTGTCCGCCAGCTCAAATGATCATCGCAGAAGGCCATCGCCTTGCGCAGCGAGGCGTACACGTTGTCCGCGATGAGCGCATCGTCGTGGAATTCCTCCGCGAGCTCGGTGCCGTCCACTGCTACCAGTCGACAGCCGAGACTCGGGAAGCGTCCGCCGAGTTCTTGGATACGTCCGAAGAGCGCGATGGCACCACGGTTCGGCAGGCCTTGACTGTCCAGGAGGCCGAGCGCCAGCAGCACATCGGCCGATGATGCCCCCGCATCGAAGGCGGCGCGCCCGGCGGCGATTGCGTCGTCTCGGAACTGTTGCACTTCGTGGTCGTCGATGGCACCAAAGTCGAATCCCGACGCCTCGAGCTCCCACCTCGCCGTGCCATGCACTCGCTCCAGCACCAGCGACAGTTGCGTTTCGTCGGGCATGTCGACGGTCGCCGCACCTGATCGCATGTAGTGATGGTCCCGGTAGGTGTAGGGCTTGCTGCCACCCGATGGAACAGTGGCCACCAGCAGTTCCCGCCCATTGCAGTCGGGCAGCGAAACCCGGTCGATGGATGGCGGGTGGCGGGGGTGGATGTTCAGGCATGCGTTGGTGATGTCGGTAAGCGTCTCGCTGCCCACCTGTTGTCCTGTGATGTTGCCCTTGGGTCCGATGCCGAAGATCACCCGTCCGCCCCGGCCGTTGAGCATGGCCGAGAGCGTCTTGGCTGCAGCTTCGCGTTGGCCAGTCGTTGCCTTGAATTCGACGGTTTCAGATTCGCCTTGCTGGGCTAAGCCGACGATGTCCTCCAGCGAGTTCACGGTGCCAGTATCGCCGCGTTCGAGTTGCCGCAGTGCCGGAATTTCACAGCCGGGCGTTGGGTCCGCCCGAGGATCCGGGTACGCCGACAGGCTCTGTGTCGCGTGTGCTCGTTCTATTCGCTTTCTATTAGGGGGTACCTACAAGTGTTCGCAACAAGTCTCTGACCTGTGGTTTTGCATCACGAGTCAGGTCATTGTGTTCTATTCGCGTTCTATTAGCAGGGTGCTGAAATAGTCGGTGGTTGGTGCTCGCGTTGGTTGGGTGAGGACTCGGCCTTGGCGGCGAGCTTGTGCGGATGGTCCAGGCGAGCGGCGTCGGGCTCAGGCGCGGGCCTGCTCGTCGCTGACGATCGGCGGCTCGGTCGACCAGGGGAAGTTGATCCACAGGTCGGTGCGCTGCCACACCCAGTCGCAGTTGACCGTTGACCACGGCTTCTCGTACAGCACGGCGGTGCGCACGCTGCGCACCCGCGGCAGGCAGAAGTCGTGGACCAGCTTGAGCGTGTGGCCGGTGTCGGCCACGTCGTCGGCGATGAGGATGTCCGAGTCGCGGTGGTCGACCAGGTCGGGCGTGGGCGGCAGCATGATCGGCACTTGGAGACGCTCGTCGACGCCGGTGTAGTACTCGCAGTTCATGACGTAGATGTTCTTGACCGACAGGGCGTAGCCCAGCGAGCCAGCACAGAACAACCCGCCTCGGGCGATGGCCAGGATCATCTGGGGCCGGTAGCCGTCATCGGCGATCATCTGGGCCAGCTCTCGCACGGCCACGCCGTAGCGCTGCCAGTCCATGACTTCTCGCTCTTCCGCGTCTGTTGCCTCGCTCACGCGTCCTCCCAGGCTGTCCCGTTCCGCTCGCCCCCGAAACTAGGCGCGCGCCACTCTGCGCTCGCACTATTCGGGATCTTGGCCAGTCTCGTACCGGCTGGTTCAGCGGAGCATTCACTGCGAGCGCAGAGTGTTATCGTCCGATGTAACCGTTACTACGTACGGAAGCTGACATGCGCAGGCGCATCACTCGAGCTGTCGCGGTTCTCGGACTGCTGGTCGCTGTGGCAGTCGCCGTGCGGATTGTCGCCTCGGCGGTGAACGAAAATCTTGACGCCGCCGATGAGGTAGTCGTCTCGTCGCGTCCTGGTGATCTTGTCGAGGGTGACGCCGACGAGGACGGCGGCGACGATCCGCTGCCGAAGGACGCCAGCGAGACGCCCGAACAGGCGACGCTGGTCACTCGAACAGTGGTGTCCAAGGGCGACGACGAAGACGACGGGGACGACGGCGACGGCGACGGCGACACGCCGCCTCCAAAGGGCGACCGCACTGATGCCGAGGGTGACCGAGGCGAGGCAGTGTCTCAGACTGCTGCGGACAGCGACCAGCCGGCGCTGAATGGCGGCGATCCGGGCCAAGGAAACAACGAAGACGAGCTCGCTGGCGAGGAAGCGGCGCAGCAGCGTTCGGTGCCTGTGCTGGACGACGGGATCGACACACCCACGCCGACCGACAACGACGGCACCGACTCCGACGGCATTGACACGCCGACTCCGGTCACCGACGGCATTGACACGCCGACTCCTTCGCCGCTGACTCCGGTCACCGACGGCATTGACACGCCGACGCCCTCGCCGCTGACTCCGGTCACCGACGGCATTGACACGCCGACCCCGTCGCCGCCGACTCCTTCGCCGCTGACTCCGGTCACCGACGGCATTGACACGCCGACCCCGTCGCCGCTGACCCCCTCGCCGCTGACTCCCGAGACTCCGGCGACACCGGTCAGCGATCTCAGCGACCCGAGCGACGTCAGCACTGTCAGCAACAACGACGGCGGGAACGCTGATGGTGTCGCGACGCACCAGTTGGCTCGCACCGCCAACCCGTCAGCCCGCACGAAGCGCCGGCGGCGCTCATCGCCAGGGAAACCTCCGCTGCTGGAGGCGGTCGATTTCCCCGCCGATCCTGCGCTTCCGCAGTTGGAGCGGCTGTTCGATCCCAGGTGGGTGTGGGACACCTCGGTTTGTCGCTTCCCCGAAGCGTCCGATGATCCGTGTCGGCTGCGAATCCGGCAGTTCAGCCATCTGCCGGGGCGGTTTGCGACGGTCAACTACGAAGCGCAATGGGCCGAGGAGACTTTTCTGGCGCCGGAGTTCTTCACTGTGACGCTGCGGCGCGACAACACCGCAGCGGTGTCGAGATTCCCTCACGATGACGCCTTGCCGGGGTTGGCCTCTGCTGTGGACCCCGACTCGGCGCTGCGCTTGGTGGACCAGCACGTGTTCGCGGTGCCGCGTCGGCTGATGGCAGTGGAGACGGTCCGCTACCGGCCCGCCAACCGGGCCGTGCTGCGCCACCAGACAGGCAAGTTCAGCTTCTTTGCCCGCGTCGTGCGCCCCACAGCGCTGCCGAGCCTGCTCGCAGCCGCGGAACTCATCGACGCCTCACGTTTCGTGAGCGCACCGGTGGTTGGCTGCTGGGCCGATGGTGGCGTGGTGTGGGTTCCCGAGGTGCCCGGCGTGAACCTGCGTGACAGCCTGGCAAGCGGGCACGCACCCGACCCGGCGCTGCTGCTCGACGGCCTCCACAGCCTGTGGGCGCTGCCCCCCTCGCGAACCTCTGCGCCAGCGTTCGATCTCGCCGGCGGGTACCACCGAGCCGAGCGCACCTTCGCTCACGTCCTGCGCGACGACACCGACGGACGATGCCTGCTGCGCGAGGTCACCGAGGCCCTCGCCGGGTTCGTGGGCGACTGGCAGCCGACGACGATCGCTCACAACGACTTCTACGACGACCAGATGATCTGCATGCCCGACGGCAGAATCGCCCTGGTCGACTTCGAAGAAGCAGGCCCGGGCGATCCCATGCTCGACGTGGGCAACCTGCTCGCCCACCTCACATGGGCACTCCACGGCATCAGCCATGATTCAGCCGATGCCCGAGCGGTCTTCTATGACCAGACCAAGCACGCCGCCCTGGAACGCTTCGGCTGGGACGCACACGAGCTGGCATTGCGAGAAGCCGTGTGCATCTTCCGCATCTGCACCAACACCGTCCGACGCATCAAACCCGACTGGCAACAACGAACCCGCGACGGCCTCGCACTCGCCGCCAGCGCCCTCGCCTGAACGGCAAGCGAGCCGCGTTTCCTTACGATTCGAAGGCGAACCAGGTCTGTCACCACACTCGACCCCTGATGTCCTGAGACTCGATCGCCATCAAAACTCACAGATTTAGCTATCCTCATCTCCGAAGTGAGGTTTAGTATTTGTATGAGGTATAAACGTGGCTGAGGTAAGTCACGATTCGCGACGTGTCACAGGCACGAGACCGATCCGTGCGCTGTTGGATGTACTGCCGCGCACCGTCAGCGTGGAAATCCCAAAGCATGACGCCCGTGCGGACGTGATCATCGGCGGGCAGGAACTGGACATCAAATGGGCGGGAGAGGGCAGTCTCGGGGCCGTGACGACGTTGCTGAGGTCCGCTATGCGCAAGCCGGACGTTGTCGCGGCACGACAGCTGTCCCCGGGCGCCAAACATGCACTTTCGGACGCCGGTGTCGGGTGGGTCGATGAGACCGGCGCAGCCGAGCTCGCTGTCGGCACGATCATCGTTTCACGCTCGGGAATCCGTGTCCCACGAGACGATCGAACGAAGGGCTGGACTCCTGCCGTGCTTGGTGTCGCCGAGGCCTTGCTGTGCGGGGTGGATGCGACCGGAGCCGCCGTACAGCAAGCCACCGGATTGTCGTCGGGAAGCTGCACCAATGCGCTCCGTTTCCTTGCCGACCAGGGACTGCTGGAGTCAAACGCTGCACGGGGCCGTGACTCAGCGCGGCGCGTCCGCGATATCGACAGCCTCCTGCACGCGTACGCATCGGCGGCACGACAGAGCCCAGTGAGCGTCCACGTCCAAGTCGGTGTGACTTGGCGCGACCCTGTGGCAGGGCTGGCAGAGGTGGGAACCCGATGGACTGAGGCGGGTGTGTCGTGGGCAGCGACGGGCTTAGCGGCAGCGTCGGTCCGCGCGCCACTGCTCACGAATGTCGCATCAGCCGAGGTGTACGTCAGCGCAGAAACAATTGTCGGGCTCGGGGCCGTTGCGACGGCTGCAGACTTGCGCCCCATCGAGGGAGGCAGACTGACGCTGCGTCCGTTCCCGACGGTGGTAACCCGTCGGCTGGCTGCGGTGGCCGGTGGCATCATGCTCGCCCCTTGGCCACGTGTGTTCGTCGACCTGCAGAGGACAGGCGTCCGTGGCGAAGAAGCGGCGGAGCATCTCCGGGAGGTCGTCAGTGAGCGTTGAGGATGCACGTGGCCGCACCGCGAGAAGGGCGGCTGAACACGCGCTGATCCGAGTCGTCCACTACTACGGCGAGTGTCCAGAGTTCGTCGTGCTGGGAGGCCTGGTGCCGGAGTTGTTGTGTGCTCGCAGCGATGTGCTGCACGCCGGGACAACGGACATTGATGTGCAAGCGAACCTTGAGATCGCATGCGGATCGGTCAACGCATTGCGACTAGAGCAGGCGCTGCAGCGAGCGGCCTTCGTACCCGACAGCACACGAGTATGGAGATGGACTTGGGCTGATGGACACAGTCGTGCAGTCGTGAAGTTCGAACTGCTTGCTGATCTCGACGATGTGCCTGCGGACAGCGAGGTGGCGTTCGACGACTGCGAGCATCTTGGTGCATCGAATCTCCGGGGAACCCGGTTCGCGTCGAAGGATTTTGCGGTGCATCGATTGCGCTCCGAAATCGAGGGTGAGCGACTCAAAGTGGAAGTGCGATTCTGCGGCCTTGCTGGCTTCCTGCTGGCAAAGTCTGTCGCTGCACAGCGCAGACGCCTGCCCAAGGACTGGTATGACATCGCGTTCGTGCTTCTCCACAATGACGCTGGCGGCCCCGCTGACGCGGCCCGTGAGGTCCGCAGGCGCTTCTCGGCGGATCTCACGGCGGTGGGAAGCGCCATCGAAGACTTGTCAGCCAATTTTGCAGACGCGCAAGCTCAGGGAGCGCTCGCGTACGCCGATCAGATGGCTATCGACCATCCGGAGATCGACCGTGTCACCGCCCTGGCTGACGCCGTGACCGCAGTGTCGGAGTTCTGCGACCGCCTCTGAGCACTCGGCTTTGAACGCCTGCCCACTCCGCCCCGCACGATTCGCGTGATGCCCGGCTCAGTGTTGGCGCATCACCGGGCGTAGGACAGAAAAAGGGACCCCGTGCGGTCCGGGGTCCCGTCGCCGCGGTATGTCGGTTGCATTCGGCTCACGCCTACTAACCGGACCATTCGGCACGAGCCACGGTAGCCGACTGGTGCAGCTTTGGGAGATGCAATGGTCGGGGAAGTCTCCGCTTCTCGGCAGTAATCAGCCGCTAGATCGAGGGATGACCCGACGGGTGTCGAGCGCACGACGAAAACCGTTAGGTCCCCGGTGCTCGGAGGTGCTTCGCTTACGCTCGCCGCAAGGCCAGTGCCGCCAGCTTCCCGGGGTCTTGAGTGAACGAGATCTATCTCGACTACAACGCCTCCGCGCCTTGCGATCCGCGAGTGGCGGACGCTGTCACGAAGGCCATGACCGACGGATTCGGCAATGCGTCGTCAGCCCATCGATTCGGCCGGCGGCAGGCCGCAGCGGTCAGTGAGGCCCGTGAACAGGTGGCGGCTCTCGTGGGCGGAGCACCGGGTGGGGTCGTCTTCACCGCCGGCGCTACGGAGGCCAACAACCTCGCCCTCGGCGGATTCGCCCCAGCGAGTCGCGGATCTCAGCCAGATACGACACCGATGCTGGTGGTCTCCGCGGTGGAGCATGCGTCTGTCAGCCGAATGGCGGAGGCTCTCACCGCGACCGGTCGTTGCAAGTGCCGCACTGCCGCTGTCACGCCAGGCGGGTTTGTTGACGTCGACGCGCTGGCCGGCTTGCTGACAAAGACCGGACACCCCGTGATGGTGTCGGTCATGGCTGCCAATAGCGAGACGGGCGTCCTCAATCCCATCAAGGAAATTGCTCAGATCGTTCATCAGGCAGAGGCGCTGTTCCACTGCGATGCCACCCAGATGGTTGGTCGGCTGCCTTTCGATATGACGGCGCTTGGCTGTGACCTGGTCTCGCTGAGTGGCCACAAGATCTGCGGCCCGGCGGGCGTGGGCGCCCTGGTCGGGACTCGTGAAGCCCTCGCTGCTCTGCACCCGACGCTGTGGGGCGGTGGCCATGAACGCGGCCTTCGCTCGGGCTCGCTGAATGTCGCGGGCATCGTCGGCCTGGGAGTCGCTGCGGAGCTTGCAGCCGATGAGCAGGCGGCGGAGGCCGAGCGAGTCGGCGCGTTACGAGATCGATTCGTTGATTCGCTGATCGACGCATTGCCTGCGGTTGACCAGAACGGCGACATCGAACGTCGGCTCCCCAATACCGCCAATCTCCGCTTCGCCGGAACGGATTCGGATGCCGTGCTCGTGAACATGGACCCCGTCGCAGCATCCGCGGGGAGCGCCTGCAGCACCGGTGCGATCGAACCCTCGCCAGTGCTGACGGCGATGGGACTGTCACGTGAAGCGGCGTTCGAATCAGTGCGGTTCAGCCTCGGACGATTCACCACGGAGAACGAAATTGCCGCTGCCGCCGAGAAGGTTGTCACAGCCGTTCGTTACGTTCGTCTCATGACCACAGAGGCGGCATGACATGCAGCTGAGCGAGGCCGCAGAGCCGGTATTCGCACGCCATGAGACGTTCCATCCTCGCTACGGCTGGTTCCGAAAGGCCTACGTGGCCGCTACCGCTGACCCACGCGTCTTTGCGAGCGAGGACGCCCCGGTGCGCCTGGGCGTGGGCAAGAACATGGTTCGCGCCATTCGTTTCTGGGGACTCGCGGCGAAAGTAGTCGTCGAAGTTCCTGATCCCGACGCTCGGTCGGGGCGCAAGCCGACCATCGTGAAGCCGACTCGATTCGGCGAAGCGCTGTTCGGCGAAGACGGCTGGGATCCGTGGATGGAAGACCCCGCATCGCTTTGGCTGCTGCACTGGCGCCTGCTGGCCCGCCCGTGCCGATTGCCAGTGTGGTGGTTGGCGCTCTGCGACTTCAACGCGGTGGAGTTCGAGGTAGAAGATCTCGGCAGGTCTGTGATGACGCAGCTGCGTTCGGTGCCGGACTGGAAAGAGCCGAGCGAGTCCGCGGTCGACAAGGACCTCAGTGCCTTCATGCGCACGTACGGACCGACGCCTCATACCGGCCGAGAGACTGTCGACGATGCAGCAGACTGCCCATTGCGCGAACTGCGCCTCGTCGGTCGGTCAGAGGCGACCGGCGCCCACCGCTACAAGCTGGGTCTGAAGCCGACACTGGCTCCTGCGGTCGCGGCACACGCCGTGCTGGACTGGATCGCACGCACCGGTCTGACTGGTCAGACGATCACACTCGAACGAATCGCGGCGGAGAGCGGCTCGCCAGCGAGCGTGTTCAAGTTGAATGCCTCCGATTTGTTCACAGCCCTGACCCCCGCAGTTGAAGTCGCGGACGCGTTGGACTTCACGACACCGACAGGGGTGCCCCAGCTCTCATGGAAGGGCGATGCTGCTGTGGTTGCGGCAGAGCTGCTGTCCGAGCACTACGGCGTCGTGCCCCCTGACCCAATTGCCGGGCCTCTGAGCGACGAGCCGACGGTTCGCGCGGACGAACCGAGCGACAACAACGCAACGGAAGATGTTCTGACCCGCCTCGACTTGTATCAGGCGAGCCTCGATGGGGGGCCGGGGCGGTGACCATGCTGGCTGACGTGCTCAGCGTCCGGCGCCAGTTCGCCCGATCGGCGAACCTCGAACGCGACGCCGAGAACGCCGAACCGCTCGACGGCTACGTCGTGACGGCGCGGGCGCTTGATGTCGTTGAACGCATTGCATCTTCCGCACTCGGGCCCGCTGGCGGTGCATGGTCGGTCACCGGTCCGTACGGCTCTGGCAAGTCGTCGCTGGGTTTGCTGCTCGATGCGGCGTTCGGACCTCCGGGTATCGCACGAGATCGCGCGCTCGACAAGATTGCAGAAGCATCACCGACGGCCAAGAACGAGCTGAATCAGGCGCTCTCTAGTGTCCCGAATGGCAAGTTCAGTGCTGAATTGCGTTTGACGTCGCTGTTTCGCGTGTCGCGGAGATGCGACGTTTGCACTCGTCGGGGTCCGCATCGGCGGCAGGAAATATCGAAGCGAATCTCCCATTCGGGACACTAGGAGACTGCTGATTTATTGGCCGCGATTTCCGCGTGCGGGGGGTGGGCGCGCGGGACAATGTCGGGATGCAGGGCACGGCTGAGTCGGATCGGGTGTTGTTGGACGCGGCGGCGGTGTGCGGGCATTTGGTGCAGGCGGGGTCGGTGCATGCCTTGTTGGCTGAGCATCGTTCGCGTCTGTTTCCCGATGAGCTGTTCGGGGATCTGTTCGCGTCCGGGCGGGGTCGTCCGTCGGTGCCGGGCGAGGTGGTGGCTGTGGTGATGGTGCTGCAGGCGTTGGAGGGCCTGTCGGATCGGGAGGCGTGCCGCCGCTTGCAGACTGATGTGGGGTGGAAGGCCGCTGCGGGTCTGGCGTTGACTGATGAGGCGTTTCATCCCACGGTGCTGACGTTGTGGCGCAACAAGCTGCGCGCAAGCGAACGGCCGGATCGGATCTTCGACGCGGTACGCGACCTGATCGCATTGAGCGGCGCGGTGGCGGGCCGGGACCGACGCGTTTTGGATTCCACGGTGCTCGACGACGCGGTGGCCCGTCAGGACACCGTCACGATGGTGACGGTGCAGATGCGGCGAGTCCGAAAGCTGGTGCCCGCCCTAGGCGAGGTGCCGGTACGCGAACGCAACCTGGATCCCGCCGGCGCGGTGGTGGACTGGGACGACCCCGACGACCGTGAGCGGCTGGTGTCCGAGCTCGTGGACGACGCGCTGGACCTGATCGGCGCAGCCGAGGACCTCGATCTCGACGAGAGCCAGGCGGACGCGGTGGGCTTGTTGGCGCTGGTCGCCGGCCAGGACGTGGAGCCCGCCGGGGGGCCGGGACGGTGGCGGATCGCCCGCGGCACCGCCAAAGGACGGGTGATCTCGGTCGTGGATCCGCAGTCGCGTCACACTCACAAGACCGCTCACAGCTACCGCGACGGCTACAAGGCCCACATCGCAGCCGAGCCCCACACCGGGCTGATCACCGCAGCCGATCTGACCGCGGGCGACGTCAGCGACGCGGACGCGGCGATGGGCCTGCTCCAAGACGAGCCTCCCGAAACGGTGGTGCTCGCCGACAGCGCTTATGGCACCGGCGAGCTGAGAGCGGACTTGCAACACGCCGAGATCGACGCGGTGATCAAGCCGCCGCCGCTGCGCACCGCAGTCGAAGGCGGCTACAGCGTCGACGACTTCGACATCGACTACAGCATCGACCCCGACTCCGGCCGCTTCACCGGCACCGCCGGATGCCCCGAAGTCCACATCGTCGCGATCACCCCCAAAGGCGACGCCCGCTTCGGCCGCCGCTGCCGCAAATGCCCCCAGCGGCACCGCTGCACCACCGCCAAGAACGGGCGCACCATCAAGATCCACCCCCACCACGGCCTCCTCAAAGCAGCCCGCGCCCAAGCCCGCACCGAAGAGTTCGGCCACGCCTACCGCACCGAGCGGCCCATGGCCGAACGAACCATCGCATGGACCGTGCGCCGAGCACGAAGATGCCCCTACATCGGCACCGACAAAAACCGGCACTGGCTGAGACTGCGCGCAGCCGCAGTCAACCTCGCACGCCTCGCCACCCTCGGACTCCACCACAACGGCACCCACTGGGCACTCGCCTGACCCCCGACAACCCCGCCGGGCCGCCGACACCGCCCCGAACCGGCACCGCCGCGCCCCGCCCCACAACCCAGCACCCACCACGACCAAACCACCGCCACGACAAGCCACTTGCTCAGCAGTCTCCTAGGCATCACAGCCGTTCGCGAGGCTTCTATCGCGCGCTGGTCACTGCCGATCGTGAACCTGTCGCACGAACGGTGCTGCGCGGTCTTCATCGAGCAGTCACACGGCGCTACGGCAAGGTTCCAGGCTCAGTCGACTTCCCGGCATCGTCCTTGCTCAAGCTTGCGCAGCGGCGAGTCAGCCGAACCGAAGACCCGGTTGACCCTTCGGTGAGCGATCTCGTAGAGATTGCGCGCTGCATGGCCTCGCAAGACCCGCTGCTCATCGTCATCGATGAGTTCGGAAAGAACCTAGAGGCCGCAGGCGGCAACGAGTCCAGCGACACCTATCTCCTGCAACGGCTCGCCGAGGCCGGGCAGGGCGCCGGGCTGCCGATCTTCGTGGTCACCCTGCAGCACCTGTCGTTCGAGGAGTACCTCGTCGATGTCGACGATCGTCGGCGTCGCGACTGGGCGAAGGTGCAAGGCCGCTTCGTCGATATCGCGTTCACCGAATCGGCCCCTCAGACGCGAGCGCTGATAGCTCAGGCGTTCCGAGTCAGCGATAAACAGTTGCACCAGCGCATCGACAAGTGGGCCGCTCACCATGCGAATTCGCTCGCGTCGGCAGGCATCACGGATCTCAGTGACCCAGGAACCATCGCGGCGTGTTGGCCGCTTCACCCCGTCTCGACGCTGGTTCTGCCCGAGCTGTGTAACCGATTCGGGCAGCACGAACGAACGCTGTTCTCGTTCTTGGCTGGCAGCGAGTCAGGCACGGTGGCTTCACTCGCAGCCGACATGGAGGTCGACCGCGCTGACGACGTGCCATCGATCGGACCCGAAGCTGTGTACGACTACTTCATGGCCACGGGCGGCGCCGGCGTCAGCGCCGTCAGCCGCTCAAGCCGATGGACCGAGATCGCGAGCCGACTGCGAGATGCCAACGGGCTGTCGTCTGCGGAGCAACGCGTAGCCAAGACAGTGGCGCTGCTGAACCTCGTCTCAGCCTCTGGCGCAGTGCGGGCCAGCGCTCCTGTCCTCGACCTCGTCGACTCTGGGTCGAAGGACGTGCTCGCCGGCCTTGAACAGCGCGGTTTGGTGACGTACCGATCATTCGCCGACGAATACCGAATCTGGCAAGGATCCGACGTCAATATCTCCGAGCTGCTCGAAGCGGCACACGACCGAGCCACTGATCGGCCGCTGCACCGAGTGCTCGGCGCCGTCTACGAGCTCGAGCCAGTAGTCGCTGCCCGACACAGCGCGCAGAACGACGTCGTGCGATTGTTCAGCCGCCGTTTCGTGAACGGCGATGAGACCGTCGTGCCGCCGGCGCCGCTCGATCCGATTGACGGTGAATTGCTGCTGGTGGCGAATCCGGACGATGGGCTACCGACGCTCTCTGAGGAAGCGCTTGGCATGTCGGGCCGATCACGGGCTGCGTCAGAGCGGGTGCGATGCTTACGGTCGAAACCGGTAGTCGCGGCAATCCCCAAGGACACTGCGGAGCTCGATCGCGCTGCGCGCGCCGTAGCTGCGTTGAGCGACGTTCTTTCGGCGCCACAGGTGGAAACTGACTGGGTCGCCCGACGCGAAGTGGGCGAGCGGCTGGCGTCGGCGCGCGTGCAGCTTGAAGCGGCGGTGACTTCAGCATTCAGCACAGACAGTTGCCGATGGGTGCTGCTCGATGACGAAGCCGGGGTTGTGCTGCGACCAGGACGGGGGAGTGCGCCGCTCTCGGAAGCGGCAGATCTCGCCTACCCAGACGCGCCGCGTGTACCCAACGAGATGCTGAACCGTTCCGATCTGACTTCGCAAGGGGCCAAGGCCCGCAGGATCCTGCTGGAAGCCATGATCGAGCGCAACAGCGAGTATCGGCTCGGCCTCAAGGGCTACGGACCCGAGGTCGCCATGTACGAGGCGGCACTGAAACACGCCGGACTGCACCGCCCCAAGAGGGCGGGCGGTGATCCCATCTTCGGCAAGCCACGCGTGCGCCGTGGCAGCAAGCCATCGGAAAGCGGCCGACAAATCGAACGGTTGCGCCTCATCCCTGCGTGGGAGGCGATCGAACAAGCATTTGAGTCTGCCAAGACCACGCGCCTCAATGTTCGCGACTTGCACGCGACCTTGGCGTCGCCCCCGTATGGCGTCAAGGCCGGTGTCATCCCCGTGATCGTCACGGCGGCGTTGCTCGCACGAGCCGACCGCATGGCGATCTACGAGCACGGCACGTTCCAGCTCGGCCTTTCGGCCGACCTGTCGGAACGCATGGTGCGCAATCCGGAGCACTTCGAGGTCAAGCACTTTGCGAACGTGTCAGGCCCCCGCAAGGCCGCGCTTGATGCGCTTGGGGCACGCTTTGGCATTGACGCAGGCATCGGCAATCGCCGGGTCGGTAATGTGCTGTCGGTGACCCGGCACTTCGCGGCTCGAACTCGCAGGCTCGAGAACTGGACTCGCTGCACGTCGCACCTGAGCGATCGGGCGCTCGCTGTACGAGACGCGCTCACCGATGCGACTGAGCCTGACGTGTTGCTGTTCGAAGCGCTGCCCAACGCGCTCGGCTACGCCCCCATTCCTGCGACTGCGACCGATGCCGCAGTCGGCACACCTGAGATGGGGGGGGGGGGGGGGGTAATCGCGATGAATTCGCGAACGACCTCGCGCTCAGCCTCGACGAGCTCACCGGACGCTGCCGCGACTTAATTCTCGAGCTGTGCGCTGAACTGCTCGCAGCCGCCGGTGAGCGCGCCCGCGTTGCAGTGTCGGGTCCAGCAGTCGGACTCATAGATGAGGTGCTCGATCCGCAGATGCGCAGCTTCGTGCTGGCGCTCTCCAACGACGTCTACGAGGATGACCACGATTGGATGGCATCGGTCGCCACCGTGCTCGCAGGCAAGGCACCGAGCGAGTGGAACGATCGAGACTTGGCGGCTGTTCGCGCGCGACTGCCGCAGAGGCTTGCGGCGTTCAACCGGCTGAGGGCGTTGCATGCCGAGCGGCGAGCAGCCGATGGCCTGCCATTCGAGGCATTGCGCGTTTCTGTGACAGATCCCTCAGGCGCTGAAGAAGCGCGCCTCGTGGGCGTTGCGCACGATGAGCGATCCGCCGTTGAACCGGCAGTCGACGACTTGCTTGCCAGAATCGCTGAAGCAGTCGGCTCGACGCAACGTGCCCACCACGCAGCACTGGCGATTCTCGCGGAGCGCCTTCTGGCCCCGGCTGGCGCCGGGCGGACCGAAGCCGACGCACCGTTGGCCAAGATCGCAGACGGTGGCCTGTGACCGCGCCGGTTCGCCACATCTGCGGCATTTCCGGCGGCAAGGATTCGAGCGCACTTGCGCTCTATCTGCGCGAGCGGGTGCCGGAGATGGAGTACTTCTTCTGCGACACGGGTGCCGAGCTTCCCGAGACCTACGAGTTCTTGACACGGCTCGAGGTCATCTTGGGCAAGCCGATCGTCCGTCTGAACTCAGAGCGAGGGTTCGACCACTGGTTCGAGGTGTTCCGCGGGGCACTGCCGTCACCGCAGATGCGCTGGTGTACCAAGGTGATGAAGATCAAGCCGATCGAGGCGTGGATCGGCGACGAGCCTGCAATCTCCTTCGTAGCCATCCGAGCGGACGAAGCGAACCGCAAGGGCTACATCTCAACGAAGCCGAACATTGAGAGCCGCTTCCCATTCGTCGACGATGGCATCGATCACGACGGCGTCATGAAGATCCTCGACGATGCAGGCATCGGTCTGCCCGCCTACTACGAATGGCGCACACGTTCGGGTTGCTACTTCTGCTTCTATCAGCGCAAAGTCGAGTGGATTGGCCTCGCCGACCGTCACCCTGAGCTCTACGAGCGAGCCATTGCCATCGAACAGAAAATGTTGCTCGACGCCGGCGTAGACGGCAATGCCGACTTCGGCGATCGCGCCATGGCAGGTCGTCAGTACACATGGAGCGGCGGCGAGACGCTCGTCCAGCTCCGCTCCCGCCGCACCGAGATCCTCGACCGCCACGCGGATGCCCTGGCCCGTGCCAAGACGGCCCGCCGCAACATCCCGCTGATCGAGGTCCTCGCCAACGCATTCGACGAAGACGACTCAGACGAGCAATGCACGGTCTGCGCGCTGTGATTGACGAGGAGGTCGGGCAGAGCAACGGCGGCACCGCCGAAGGAGATGCGGAGGTGCTTGGCCAAACTCCGTGTTCGGGGCTTCGCCGTGACAACGATTCGGAAATCGCCCACATCATTCGAGACGCGATCAGCGCGTTGGGACAACTTATTGCAGAAACCAATGATGTCGGTGTCATAGTGCTCGAGAGCCGTATCGCCGCTGCCGTGCCACTCTCGTTGGCCGAGATTGGCCGTTCTGTTGGTCGCACGGGAGAACGAATACGCGGTATCGAATCGAAACTGCGGTCACGGATCGACGAAGCGCTCGGGCCATTTCTTGTCCAAGTGATTTCGCCCCTGACGGACTGGTTGGGCGATTTCGCGGATGATGAACGCCTCCGAGGCGCCATCGCTGCGCTCACGGGAGGGGTTGACGACCTCTCGGGCCGCATCATCTCGCGACGACTCATGGTGGAACTCGGCTACCAAGACAACGGAGGAATCTGGACGAGTCGCAGAGCAGTTGTCGCAGCAGGTCGACTTGCGGCACTGGCGCGCGAATTCAGCGATGACTTCGGGTGCGTTGACGAAGCACGACTGCACCGGTCGGATTTGGGCCAACGCTGGGGTGACGACTGGGCGGAGATGCTGTCGGTCGCTGGGCTGACGAGGACGTGTGGCGTGCTTGTTCTCGCGGCGACACGCCGGGCACAGGTCGCGTCCGCTTTGATATCGATTGGCCGACCGGCGACGAGATCGGAGATCGAGGACCGGCTGCGACCTGAAATCGATGGACCGATGTTTCGCGTGGATGCTGCGCTCGCGGGCATGGAGGGTGTCGTTCGAGCTTCCAAGACCACTTGGGGCTTCGAAGAATGGGTTGATGATGTATACGAAGGGATCCCAGCCGAGATTCGCCAACGCATCAACGAGGACGGCGGTTCCACCAGGCTGAGTCGTCTGCTCGACGAGATCCCGCGTCTATTCGATGTCCGCGAATCGAGCGTTAGGGCATACCTGGAGACACCGGCCTTCCGAATCGAACATGGTTGGGTGAGCGAAGCACGTAGCTACTCCGGCCATTTGGGGACTCTTGACGACGTCACGGACGGCATTACCGAAGCCGGAGATCCGTTCTGGACTTTCAACGTCGAGAGCCGATTCTTGAAAGGTTACAGCCTGCCGGGGGTTCCGCCTGAAGTCTCGATCGCACTTGGCGTAGGCTTTGGGGAGAAGTCCACTGCGCAAGTCCGGTCGCCCGTGGGCTGCGGTGAAGTCTCGGTCATTTGGCGACCTGCATCGATGCATGGCCCTGAAATTGGGCGACTTGCGCCGGCTCTCGCAGCGCTTGAAGTGGCCGGCGGAGATCGCGTCAGCCTGATAATTCATGGTGAGAAGCAGATTTCGCTCGTACATGCGGAGGCGGTTCAGATTGATGTTCGCGCTAACCGCACAGAACGCGCGGATAGCGGTATGACTCCCCAACTGAACAATCATCGACAGAGCGGTGTCCGAACAGCATCTCAGCTACGTGCTCGGTTGCGCCCTCCAAGAATGTCAGAGCAGAACAGTGAACTCTGACGGATGGTCGCTTGAGCGTGCTGCTTGGGAACGAGTGGCGGAAGTACTTCGAGGGGTGCACTGGCAACGGGTACCGCTCAATTCACTGTACCGCGACAGTGTTCCTGCCCGATCCGGTGTCTACCTCCTGACAACTGCGAGCACTCGTCTTGCCGCTATATATCAGTTGCCCAAGGTGTTGGGTAACGCAATGTATGTAGGACGGTCCGATAATCTTCGACATCGATTCTTACGGCACGCAAAACCGATATCTCAGAATCCGCTCATCTCACGATGCCACGAGGTGTTCGGTCATCTGGACTTCGTCTTTGCTGTGGTTCCTGGTGAACACAGCCAACAAAGTACTGCGTGGTCAATGGCGGCGGAGTCGGAACTCATTCAAATACTGAGTCCGCCGGCAAATCGAAACGTGCCGCGTAGTCAGCGACTCGTGGCGAGAGTGTGCCGACCACAGCGAGTGTGAAGTTGACCAAACGAACGTTGGGCTACAAAGGGAGCAGTGACGATGACACAGATTTATCCGGCTATTCGTGCCAAGATGGGCCGCTGGGACTACTTCTTGGTACGCATGACCATGAGAGAATTGGCAGAAAACGTAAAATTTGCAGAAGAAATCCACGGACCGAATCTGCTGTCTGAAGCGATACAGCGCCAGCTCAATAGGTCACGAGCCCACGGCGAGATCGCTAGCTACTTGGCAAATCATGAGGATCGATTCTTCAACTCACTGGTCGTGGCGGCGATGGAGGGCGAACCGCAGTGGTATCCCGTCAGCATCGAGGAAATACCTGAATTCAAGATTCTCAGCGGAGATCGAAAGCTCTCGGAAGCGTTCGGAGTGCTGACATTCAATGGTGAGCAGACGTACTACGCGCTTGACGGCCAACATCGGCTTGCGGCTATCCGTTCGATAGTTGAGGGTGGGCAAGCTCTATCGGTGGTTGCGAGTGAGTTGAGTGTAGATGTCGGCGGCTGATTGCCAGTTGTGGAGTCGGCGGGGCATCCAGTTGAGGTTGTCCTCGATGACTGACAGTCGCAGCGGACTGAGGTTCAGCGGTGTGCCTTTGGGCAGCCAGCGTCGCAGCAGCCCGTTGGTCTGCTCGTTGGTGCCGCGCTGCCATGGGCTGTGGGGGTCGCAGAAGAACACCTCGATGCCGAGCGCGGTTTCGATGTCGGCCCAGCGGGCCATCTCGCGGCCTTGGTCCCAGGTGAGGCTGCGCACCAGATGGGCGGGCTGGCGGGCCAACGCGGCGGTGACCGCGGCGGCGACGTTGGGCGCTGTGTAGCCGTGGGGCAATGCGACGACCAGCGTGTGGCGGCTGACGCGCTCCACCAGGGTGGCCGCGGCGCTGCGGTTGGCTGCCCCGATGATCAGGTCGCCTTCCCAGTGGCCCGCCTCGTCTCGGTCTTCGGCGGCTGGGGGCCGCTCGCTCAAAGGCCGATAATCCCCCAGCGGGCTGGCTTTTTCGCGGTGGCGGCTGCGCGGACGGCGACGCCGGCGGCCCCTCGGCAGGTCTTTCCACGCGTCGGCGCCGAGCCCGCAGCCGCTGTACGCGGCCCGGTAGATCGTCTCCGCGCATACCCGCTGTCCCTCGCCGGCGAGATCGGCGCTGATCGCCTGCGGCGACCAGCGCTGGTTCATCCTGCGCTTCACCTGGGCGGCCAGCACCGGGTCCGCTTCGAGCTTGCATGCCCGGGGCCGCCGCGCCTGGCGGCTCGCGTCAGCGGTCGCTGACGCCGCGTCGTACACGGCCTTGGGGCCGCCGCAGCGGCCCAGCTCGCGATAGACCGTCGCCGGGTGCCGGCCCAGCACCACCGCGATGTCCTCAGCGGTCGCTCCCGCCGATCTCATCGCCTCAATCCGGGCGCGCTCGAACGCGCTCAGCCTCGCTGCCATACTGGACACCTCCACTGGTGGTTGCTGTGTTGAACAACCGGTCATCATGACCGATCACTCGCAACCACCGGTGGAGTCCGCCGTGATTCAGAATTCACCGAGCCATCAGGATTTCGGAACGAGGAAGTTTCGGTCATAATTGTAACACCACGGATGCTCGAAGCTACAGATGAATTTATGGTTCGCTACAGGCGATTGTTCGGGCACCTCAACCGGTATGCGAAATCCATGACGAAATTCGAGAACATCGTCATGGATGAGGATGATGCGATAGCGATCGTTACTCGGCGTCTTGTGACTGAGCATAAGTTCTTCCGCTCCGGCAGCAACCAGTTTGAATCAAGCAGAGTCAAGATGAGTCCGGGGGCTAATGTGCAACCGGGTTCGAGTCATTGGACTAGCTTGGAAATGCTGTACAAGCTGAACGGCCAATTTCTCATGACACCGGTTCGGCGCAACCGTGGATGGGGTGCGAGTAACGAACGACTCACAGAGTTCATCAGGTTTCGTCCCGAAGAGGATGTCATCGATGCACTTGCCGAGGAGTTGTTCCGCTCCTGGGATAGCCTAGTCACGGCGTTGCCGGTGCTTGGTGAAGACCCATCATCGATGCGCGACCACGGTGCCGACATCGCTGAAGGCACCGAAGACCACGTGCTGTTTTGGCCTATTGTCCAAGAACTGCTCGTAGAACTGGCTCGTGATCTGCTTGACGGAGAGTTGAGTCGCAGGTCTCCCGAGGTCGAAGACTTGGAACTGCCAGCCGCCGCTCGTGCGCTCCAGCCGCTGAGCACAGTCGTTTGGTCGGCGCATCGACCGCCTTGGAGACACCTCTTGCTGGTGCGTACCGAGAACGATGATTGGCGAATCGCGAGCGAGGATCGTAAGTCGCGCCTGCGAGTAGCCCAGAGAATTGTCCGCTGGCAACTCGGACTGGACCAATTGTCCGAAGAGGAGATCACCGGCCGGTCCGGCCTGCGATCTGCCTGGAGGGAACTACTGCCACTTGATGCCGTCCACGAAGTTGAATCGATGTGGACAGAGATCGAGGAAGCAGTGCGGACCTGACGTCCAAGGTCCGGTGCGCGACCTTGGTTGGCACTCGAAGCGATTCTAGTTGGCTTTGAGACATCTCGGCACCGACCGGAGTGGAGATGCTGTGATTTCTAAGTTGCCGCTTCGAACGGTCGTCGAAGTATCCGTGGCCTCGCCGGGATGCGCATCGATAGTCGCGACTCTGTCAGTGGGCAACGGACAGTCCGTCATGTCACTGCGGAATGCGACGGTCTCGGACGAATTCCCGGCACGTACCGCTGAAGCACGAAGATTGGCCACCGCTGCGCGATGGCTTGTGCATAACAACGCAGCCGTGACGCGCCGTCTCAACGGGTTACGTACGGTGACATTGCATTGGACTTTCAACTCCCAACCGGGACGCGAGCGAGACCATGATCGGTCGCTTTCACCAGTACTACCACTTCTACTGCCACGGCAGGTAAGGGATCAGCTCTATCCCTTTCAGCGCCGAGGCGTTGCCTTCCTGCTCCGGCGAAAGCGGGCGGTGCTGGCCGATGACATGGGTCTCGGCAAGACTGTGCAAGTCGCCGCAGCTCTTCGACGTTTGTATAGGTTCGGCCAACTGCGGTCATGTCTGGTCATCGCGCCGAGGACACTCCTCGTCAACTGGAGGCGGGAACTGGGTAGATGGGCGCCGGAGCTGACAGCCGCAGATTCTGGTATTCGTGACAGTAGATTCACTGGGGCTTACTGGCGCGGTCTCTTGGCGCGGTCACACATCGTCCTGGCAAGCTACGAAGAAGTGCGCGATCTGTGGCCTTGGCTCGAAGAAGAGCTACCTGAACTAATCGTTGCCGACGAGGCGCATCGACTCCGCAAGGCTGAATCCCAAGTGAGCCAGGCTGTCCGCCGTATCAACTCGAGCAGGCTCTGGCTGCTTACCGGTACACCGGTGGAGCGCGATGCTGCGGATCTTGCTTGCTTGCTCTCACTGCTTGAACCGCGAAGGTACGCGATCGATGACGACCGGCTAGGGCTACATGTACTGCGCAGCCGTGTCCGTCCCTATCTGCTTCGGCGTATCAAGGAATCTGTGCTCCCCGAGTTGCCGAAAGCTGCCGAGCACATGGTCCAGTGCGAACTGCTTCCGACTCAACGTGCTGCATATGGAGAGGCGATTCGGAGTTTGTCATCGAATGGCCCTGGAAAATTCTTGGCGTTGTTCAACAGCTTGCGATCAATCTGCGACCTCGAGCCAGTCTCGGGCGACAGTGCGAAGCTGGATCGTGCTGGTGATCTGGTGCAGGCCGCGGCTGCTCGCGGACGCAAGACGGTGGTGTTCTCATTCACCATCGACCCGTTGAGGCATCTCAGTGAGCGGCTTCGGCATTCCGGCATCGGTTGCCAGCTTTTGATCGGTCAGCAGTCGCTGGAGGCGCGGGAGCGTGCAGTCGCGAAGTTCAAGAACGACCCTGAGTGTGTAGCGCTCGCTGCCTCGATGCGCGTCGGCAGCGAGGGACTGACTCTGACCGAGGCGACTCAGGTCATTTTCATCAACCGATGGTGGAACCCGTCTGCCAATGCGCAAGCCGTTGATCGTGTCGTACGGATCGGGCAAACGCAGCCAGTGGACGTCCACTACCTCACTTGCGCCAACACCGTGGAGGATCGGCTTCAGCCGATGCTGGATCGCAAGTCGCTGACGTTCGACGAGCTGATCGACAGGTTGTGTCACGACCGGCAGCTGGCTGCCGATTTGCTTCACTGACGCGGCAGGCTTGGCCTCCGGAGGGATTCGTCGTTCTCATCGGGACGTCGCCTCTCTGTCCATGGGCACTCGGGCGCACTCGATCTGGGTGACCGACTGGGGTATCTCAGCTCCAATGCCGTGCTCGTGGTTCTGCTTCGCCGAGGTGCGCTGTGAGACGTGTGAAGTCGTCGAGATCAGAGGTGATGATGGTGTCGTCCAGACGTATCGCGCATGCGACCAGGTGAGCGTCGACCACGTCGGACGCCCCCGAGCGGCGCAGCAGCGTTCCGACCAGCGAGACCTGCGCTGCGGTGAATGGGTGCACGTCCAGCGCAGCCACGAGCCGAGACAAATGGGCCTGCCGCGAGCCGTTCCGCCACACCTGCGCGACCGCCGGGGCAGTCGTGCGCAGCGTCTCGCCCGCATGACGTGCGGCCTCGATGAAATCCTTGGCAGCAGGCTCGTCTCGATCAATGGCGACGAGAACGCCGGCGTCGAAAATCACGGTCGGCTGAAGTAGCGCTCACTCATTGCAGCCACGCCGTCCGGGTCGGGTGGTCCCGACTCGGCTGACCACTCTTCCATGAATGCGTCCAGGGCGCGGCGGCGACGATGATCCTCGGCCAGCATCGCGATGCCCTGCTTGATCGCTGCCGACCGGCCGCCGAACTCGGGCGCAATCTCGTCGAGCAGCGTCTGATCCTCGGCGTCGAGGCGCACTGTGGCCGTCGCAGCCGCCGTTCCATCGGCACCCTCGGCCTCCATGTCTTCAACGATAGCCGCCATGATCGCTCCTGTTCCTATCGCTCGTCATGATGAGTTGAAAATAGATGAAATATCATAATGTGTAAAGTCGTCGGCTCTGCTCGGTGAAGCCTGCGTTGCTTGAGATCTCCGTCGAGGTCCGACTGTGGCCCCAGCCGGGGTCGCCGCCATGCGCGACGTCGCCGGGCGACTGCGCAATCGACGCGTGCGATGACCCGGAGGGCGAGACGGTGGCTGCGGTCCGCCAGGCGGGCAGGACGAAGGGCTTATCTGAGAGAGCATCCGCAGCGTCCTACGATGGCTTGCGTGGGGCCGCCGGAGGAGCGCACGGAGAACTCAGCGGACTGGTTGGCACGTGTGGCCGACATCAAGCAATGGACGCAGCGAGGCAAGCGAGCTCCGCACAAGCCGCTCTTGCTGCTGCACGCCATCGCCCAGTTGCATAGCGATCGCATCTCGCGGTTGGTCTATGAACAGGTTGGGCCGAAGTTGCGCGCTTGGCTTGACGATTTCGGTCCTCAGCGCGAGGTCCAGCA
This sequence comes from Acidimicrobiales bacterium, assembly GCA_965231925.1. Classification (GTDB taxonomy): domain Bacteria; phylum Actinomycetota; class Acidimicrobiia; order Acidimicrobiales; family Poriferisodalaceae; genus Poriferisodalis. The sequence goes on along the minus strand of OZ246894.1, from coordinate 3,348,582 downwards.
TCCCGAGCAGCCGTTCTGGCGATTGCAGAACGATGTCGGCCTGTGGACTGTGAGTCATACCGCGCCGATCCGATCGGGCCAACCCAGCGACGGGGCGCTCCGCAAGGCGCAAGCCGTCGGTTCCCTCGCACCGGATTTCGCTGCGGCGCTACTCGACGATCCTGCGCTGATGCTCGCAGCGGCGCGGTCGCTGCTGCTGTCCAACTGGCCCGAGAGCCTGCACCCAAGCATCTGTGAGAGCGTCGGCTTGGATCTCGACGGGATAGAGGCATCGCTCGCCAGACACCGGACCCGCGAACTCCCGATCCCCGAGCGTCGCCGGGACCCCGAATTCCGGATCAAGGTGCTGCGGGCCTACGAGTATCGATGCGCCATGTGCGGCTTCGACGGCCGACTCGACAGCACCACCGTCGGCCTCGAAGCCGCACACATCCAATGGTGGGCCGTAAACGGCCCAGATGTCATCCCCAACGGATTGTGCCTGTGCGTCATGCATCACCGGCTCTTCGACCGCGGAGTGCTGGGCCTGACCAGCGACCGAGAGGTCATGGTTTCTGCTCAGTTCGTCGGCCGAGACCGAGCCGCTGAAGAGATGGTGTGGTCGCTGAGCGGTAAGGAACTGCTGCGGCCCCGAGACCATCTGGACGCCGTAGCCGAGCCGCATCGGCGCTGGCACGAAGATCAAGTGTTCCGCAGCCCGGCCCGCTGACGGCCCGGAGTGTCCAGGCCGTCATGCCTTTTGGGAGTCGTGCTTGTACAGCGCGGAGGCGAGCAAGCCTGACGGCACGGCGACGACGCCGAGGCCGATCAGCACGATGAAGATGCTGAGCAATTTGCCGCCGAAGCTGGCCGGCCTGGTAGCCCTCGGCGCCGGCGGTCAGCGACAGCACCGCCCAGTAGAAGCTGTCGAAGATGCTGACCTACAGCGTGTCGGGCTGATCGTGTTCGAGTTCGTAGATGCCCACCGATGCTTCGCGAAGCCGCTGAGCGCTGCCGGCAAGTCGACGATGCCGTAGAGGCAGAAGACATACCGCCACGCCGGCGAGGCGGCCGGCGAACCCGCTATTGGGCCGGTTGGCCGAGTTGCAACGCGGATTCGATACCGGCGAGTTGCTCAGTGTGACGTTGCGAATCGGTCTCGAGGCGGGCCAAGCGCTCGGCGTGATGTTGCGAATCGGTCTCGAGGCGGGCAAGGCGGTCTGTGTGATCCAGCAAGGTTGCATTCACTTCGGCGCGAAAATCTTGGATCTCCGTGCGAAGGCGTGTTTCGACCCCGTTGATCTCGGCGCTCAGTCGTGCTTCGAGATCGCCCATCTCGGTTCGTAGGCCTGTCTCACTGCCGCTGAACTCGGCACGCAGTGCGGTGATGTCGGCGCGCAGCGCTGTGTAGCCCGCTGCGGCCACGGCGATGAGACCCGCGAGAATCGTGGTTGCCAGCGCGGTCAGCAGCGCAGAACGCCACGGACGGTTCTGGGCCGCGACCGCCTGCGCTACGAGCTTGGCGAGACTGTCGGCATCGAGTACAGCGGCGCCAAGCACGTTCGGATCTGCCGACTGTTCGGACTCGGCACCCACAGCCTCCGGATCCATGCCGGTCACCATAGCCACGGCGGCTCCTTCGGTTGAGCGGTCGCGGCACTCGGTATAGCTGAGAGGCCTCGCTCATCCGCAATGGTTTTCGAGCCCGCCTGCGGACGCCTGTGAGCGCGGACCCGAGCGTTCGGCTTCGCAGCAGCCGAACCGCAAGACGCCGACTTTGAAACGTTGAAGGACTGGTCCCCACGGAACTTGTGCATCCGTTGTTTCGAGGCTTGGATCATCGAGACCACAACGTGCTGATGGGCAGCGCGACGATGCGATCGGCGAGTCGGTAGCAGACATCACCGGTGTATAGCACGATCCCGAGGGCGAACTCGGCGCCGATGGCGTCGCGCATCCACGCAAGGTTTCGATAGTGCCGAGGGTTGACGGAGCGACCGGCCTTCACCTCGAAGCCGAACACTCGGCCATCCGCAGCTTGCGCAATCACGTCGATCTCGCGCCGGCCGTCGGGGCTGCGAAAGTGGCTCAAGGCAACCGGCTCGTCGGCGAACGACGACTGCTTCGCCAGTTCGTTGACCACAAAAGTCTCCAGCAGCGCCCCGCGCATCCGCTCAGCAGGATCGAGCAGTTGCTCCGAGCCGAGCGACAGCGCCGACGCTGCAAGACCGGTATCGGTCAGGTAGATCTTGGGACGGCGCCGAGCGCGGGTCACCGCACTGGCTGCCCACCCGGGCAGCGTGCGCACCAAGTAGAGCATCCGCAAGTGGGCGAGGTAGTCGGCGGTGGTGTCCCTGCTTCCGAAACCGAGATCGCGGCGCAGGTCTTCGACGACGAGCTCGGATGCCGTGCGCGCCGCCACCGCTTCGAGCAGGCGTGGCAGGTCGTCGACCTTGCGCGCACCGGTCAGTTCTCGCACGTCGCGAGCGATGACCGCCCGGATGTAGTCATCGAACCATATGGAGCGCAGGCGCTCCGATATGTCGGTGAGCGCCGGGTAGCCGCCTCGGGCCACCCGTACTGCGTACTCGCGGGGTGTGTGGTCTGCGATCTGTCGGCCAGCGAGGATGCGGTCTTCGAGTTGCGTGCTCTCGGCTGTGCCGCCGGTGCGACGACGATGCGTGTTTCCCGAGAGAAGCTCCGCCAAGAGTCCGTCGGTGCGTTCGCGTTCAGTCTCGCTGAGCGGGCCGAGATCGACGAAGGAGGCCCGTCCGGCAAGCGATTCGCTCAGATGCGGGACTGTCAAGAAATTCGCTGACCCGGTGAGCAGAAAGGCACCCGGCGCGGGGTCGGCGTCGACAGCGATTTTGATCTCACGGACCAACGCGTCGCCCCCACGTTGCACCTCGTCGATGATGACTGGGCGACTGCGGATCTCGATGAACGAGCGCGGGTCTTCGATGCTCGCATTTCGTTGCGCCTGATCATCGAGACTGACGAAACTGCCGCCATCGTTGAGCAGGCGTACCAGCGTGGTCTTGCCGGTCTGTCGGGCTCCGTGCAGGACGACCACCCGGAAAGCGGCGAGTCGCTCGCGCACCGTTCGCTCAATATGGCGTGGAATGAAGGGGTGATCTGCCATGGGTGTCGCGTCCACGGTCGGCATGAGGACGAACCGGTTACATGGTAGCGCTGCTATCAGTCATTTCTTGCAGCTGCTATTAGTCATTTCTCGCGGCTTATACCGGGCGAAATGCTCGCTTCCGACAGCCTTGACTACGCCGCTCCGACCACCGCAATAGATGAGGGTTCAAGCGTTGTCTGCCGGCGCCAAGAGTCCCGGCCGTCAGGCGTTTTGGGCGTCGTGCTTGTACAGCGCGGAGGCCAGCAAACCTGATGGCACGGCAACGACGCCGAGGCCGATCAGCACGATGAAAATGCTCAGCAGTTTGCCGCCGAAGCTCGCCGGCTGATAGCCCTCAGCGCCGGCGGTCAGCGACAGCACCGCCCAGTAGAAGCTGTCGAAGATGCTGACGTACAGCGTGTCGGGCTGATCGTGTTCGAGCTCGTAGATGCCCACCGATGCGATGAACATCAGAATTCCCGAGGCCGACAAGTACACCAGCAGCTCATCGGCGATATCGCGGAACGCCGCACGGAACCGATCGATGGCCTCGCTGCCGCGCACCAGCTTGACGACGCGGAACACACGCAGCAGGCGCAACAGGCGCAGCGACGTGCCTGCGGGGACGTTCGCGAAGCCGCCGAGCACAGCCAGCAAGTCCACGATGCCGTAGAAGGAGAAGACATACCGCCATGCCGACGGGGCAAGCACGATGCGCATCACGTACTCGACGCCGAACAGCACCCAAATGACGAGTTCCAGCGTCCACAGCCACCCCGGCAGGCCGCCGTCAGCCGCGGCGTAATGCGTGTCGGCCACCAAGGTGGCCATGGACAGCACGATGACTGCCGTGATGAACACGTTGACCCGGCGGCCGAGCCGGATATCCAAATCGAAGATCTGACGCACGCATCGCTCCTCTCGCTGACTTGGTGGGGGGCGAGTCTGCCGACTCCGCCACACGCCCGCAGGGTGCAGATGGGAGCGTTGCAATCGCCGGCGTCACCATGACCACATGTCCAGCCGTCGAGCGCGGGCGGGACCGCGATAATGGAGGCAGGGATGCAGGAAGGGCGAAGTAGGTTCGCCGCGTCTGCCGCCGTAGGCCGCCGCAACTGAGGAGACCTCATGGGATTCACCTACACCGACGTCACGGTCTGCAGCCCCGCCGAGCCTGAGCGCGCTTGGGAGGGACGTTTTCTTGTCGACACCGGGTCCACCGACACGCTGGTGCCACGAGACCGTCTGGAGGACCTAGGCTTGCGGCCCTACGGGAGCGCTACCTATGAACTCGCCGACGGCAGCAGCCAGATCGCCGAGTTCACCGGGGCGCGGCTCGAGTTCATGGACTCGGATGCCTTCGTGCGGGTGGTGTACGGACCGCCGGGCTGCGAGCCGCTGCTGGGCGTGCTGGCGCTTGAGTCGGCCCGTTTCGAGGTGGATCCCGTCAGCCAAGAGATCAGACGCGTCACGCGGCTTCGCCTCTGAGCAGTCCGGTACTTCGTCGCTGCATCTGCAGACTGCACGTCACGGCCCCGAGTGCCGCCGACGGTAGAGCCGGATTCATGGCCGTGGGCGGGCGGTGGCTACTGTGGCGCCGTTGTCGGCGACTGCCGCCGGCGGGCCGGTAAACGGCGCACCTATAGCGAGCGAGGAAACCATGGAACTTGGCGAGGCAGCACTGACGTCGATGACGACGAGGTACTTCACGAAGGACCCCGTCTCTGACGAGACACTGGAGCAGGCGTTCGACTACGCGCGTCACGCACCGCAGGGCGGCAACCGCCAGCCGGTGCGTTTCATCGTCGTGCGTGACGATGAGAAGAGGCGGCAGATGCAGGAGTGGTACCTGGAGCCGTGGAAGGCCTACCTGGGCATGGCCCGCAGCGGCGACATCGAGATCGTCGGAGAGAAGGCGAAGCGCCTGCTCGACAGCGCTGACTACTTCGCCGAGCATTTCGCCGAGGTGCCGGTGATCGTGGTCGCGTGCGGCTACATCGACGGCGTCCATCCCACAGACACCGAGCTTGGACGCCTCAGCGTCGTGGGCGGCGGCTCGATCTACCCAGCCGTGCAGAACTTCCTGCTCGGCTGCCGCGAAGCCGGCCTCGGCACCGCGCTGACCACGTTGCTGTGCATGTACGAGCCGCAGGTCGCCGAGATGCTGGACATCCCCGAAGGCGTGGCCACTGCGGCCCACATTGCAGTCGGCTACCGGTCCACGCCGTTCCCGCGCAAGCTCGACCGGCTGCCGCTGTCGGAGATCGTTTTCGACGAAGCCTGGGGCAACTCGACCTACTAGCCGCCCGCGCGCACTCCTGATGCCTTCGCCGCGGGTCCCGAGAGCATCCCGGCGATCGTGTTCCTTCGCAGGGCCGCGCCATGACTGAGCCGGACGATCCGGCGGCGGCCGATCTTCCCGTCGCGCTTGCTGGATTGGGGTCGGAAGCCGAGACGCTGCGGGCGGCGGGCCTCGACCCCGACGAGGCGTTGCTCGTTGCGGCACGGCGGTTGGCCGTGAGTGACCCTGAAGTGAGGGCGTTCGCTCGGGAGCGCTTCGCCGGGATCTGGGACGAGCCAGAGCCCGAGGCTGCGCCTGATGCCGACGTGCGCGGCACCGGGCCGCGCGGCTTCTGGGTCATGGCTGCATTCGCTGTGGCGGCGGCGGTGGCAATTCGTCTGCCCGAAGCGTTCGGCTTCGCAGTGGCCGATTCGCAGGACGCGGGCTTCTACGTACGCAACTACAGCCTGCTCGTCTTGTCCCCGTTGGCGGGCTGGTTCGTGTGGCTGAAGCGGCCGCCGAATCGGGTGCTCGTCGTGATCGGCGCGGTCGTCGCCGTCTCAGCGATCGTCATCAACGCCTATCCGTTCGACGACGACAGCTCGAGCTTCGCGCTGGCGGTGCTCCACCTGCCAGTGCTGCTGTGGCTGGTCATCGGCCTCGCTCGAGCCGGGAAACGTTGGCGGCTGCCAGGCCAGCGCATGGACTACGTGCGCTTCACCGGCGAATGGATCGTGTACGGCGTGCTGATCGCGCTGGCAGGAGCGGTGTTCAGCGCCCTGACGGTCGGGGCCTTCGTCGCTCTGGACCTCGATACGAGATGGATGACGGAGTGGGTGATGGTCGGCGGGTCGGCCGGCGCCGTTGTCGTCACCGCCTGGCTCGTGGAGTTCTGGGCCGGCGCCGTCTCGAAGTTTGCCTCGATGCTGGCGTACGTCTTCACGCCGCTGTTCGCAGCGATGCTGGTGGTGTTCCTCGTGGCCGTGCCGGCGACAGGTCGCAGCATCGAGGGCGACCGAGAGGCGCTCATCCTGTTCAACGTGCTGCTGGGCTTCGTCGTCGGCCTGCTGCTGTACTGGGGCGCTGCGAGGCGGCCCGGCGACCGGCCGGGTTTCTTCGACGGTGCCTCGACCGTGCTGGCGAGCGCAGGCTTGCTGACCGGCGTCCTGACCTTGGCGGCTGTCATCGGTCGCATCGCGGACTTTGGCTGGAGCCCGAACCGAGCCGCACTCTTGGGCATCAATGCCATCTTCGCCGTGAATCTGGCAGGAAGCGTGTGGCTCTACTCGGCGCTGTGGCGCCGGCGGCGTCCCTTCGAGGACATCGTGCGCTGGCAGACGGCCCATTTCGGCGCCTACGCCGCCTGGGCGGCAGTGGTGGTAGTGGCCTTCCCACCAATCTTCGGCTTCGCCTAACCCGAGTTCCGTCACTGCTTGAAATCAATTGGAAATGAATGACTCAGCGCGTTATGACATACGCCATGTCGCAAGCGCATACCGTGGAAATCGGTAAGATTTCCTTACTTAATGATCAAAGTAAGGAATTGGACATGGCTGTCATGGCGCGGGTCACTTCCAAGGGGCAGGTGACCATTCCCAAGAAAGTCCGCGAAGCGCTGGGCATCAGTCCGGGCGATGCCGTGCTGTTCAGGATCGAGTCTGAGCGGGCGGTCATGCAGCGCATCCCCGATCTCATCGAACTCGCAGGAAGCGTGGAGGTACCCCCCGAGAAACGCGACATACCGTGGGAAGAAGTGCTCGCACAGGCCCATGAAGCCTGGGCACGCGAGGCAATGGATATCGACGAGTCGTGACGGCGTTCGTCGACACCAACGTCCTCGTTCGTCAGCTCACTGGGAGCCCGCCTGAGTCCGCAGCCGCATCCGCACGGCTGCTGGCCTCAGGAGAGACGCTGCTGCTGCCGGATTTGATTCTGGCGGAAACGATCTTTGTGCTCCAGTCGTTCTATGCGATGCCGCGTGAACGCGTGGCCGAGTTGACTCAAGGTGTGTTGGCCACCGGTGCGCTTCAGGCAGAAGATCCCGCGGTGCTATTTCGCGCCATCGAGATCTACGAGACATACCGTCTGGCATTCGCAGATGCCTACCTCGTGGCTTCGGCAGAGGAATCCGGCATCGGCAGAATTGCTTCATTCGATCGCGGTATCGACCGGGTGCCCACCGTCGAGCGAATCGAGCCGTAGAGCGCGGCCGGGCCGAGACACGAGACACGAGCGTTGTCGGCAGGTGGGCAGGGCGGCGGAAGCTCTAGCGTTCTCGGCTGGCTGGCTTTGAGGCGCGCCGGAGCGCCGGGGACGGGGAGCACGACATGGCGATGACCGACGAGCAGCGGCAGCAAGCGGCTGCGGCGCTGCTGCATGCCGAGAACACCCGCGAGTGGATCGACCCGATCACCGACACCTACCCGGGTGCCGACAACGAGGACGCCTACGCCATCGGCCAGTACGTCACCGACGCCAAGGTGGCGGCCGGTCGGGTCGTCAAGGGCTACAAGGTGGGCCTTACCTCCAAGGCCATGCGCTCTACGTCGGGCGCGACCGAGCCCGACTACGGGACGCTGTTCGACAACTGGTTCCTCGACGAGGGCTCCATCGTGCCGGCGTCGATCCTGAACGTCCCGCTGGTGGAGATCGAGATCGTCTTCGTGCTGAAATCGGACCTCGGCGGCCCCGACACGAACGCCATCGACGTGATGCGGGCCACCGACTTCATCCTGCCCGGCATCGAGGTGGTGGACCGGCGCTACAACCGGCGCAGCACCCAGGCCGGGGTGGCCGACAGCATCGCCGACGCAGCATCGTGCGGGTTCATCATCGTGGGCGGCCGCCCCACCAAGCTCACCGACATCGACATCCGCCACATCGGCGGTGCGCTGTACCTCAACGGCGACCTCGAAGAGTCCGGCACAGCCGCAGCCGTCATGGGCAACCCGCTCAACTCGGTGGCCTGGCTGGCCCGCAAGCTCGACGAGTTCGGCGTCTCCATGTCAGCGGGCCACGCGATCCTGTCGGGCTCATTCATTCGCGCCCGCACGATTCGCCCCGGCGACGCCATCGTCGCCGACTTCGGCCCCCTCGGGCAAATCAGCTTCGGTGTCGGAGACGCCGAAGGTTGACGCAGCGGTGTCGGAGACGCCGAAGGTTGACGCAGTGGGGTCGGAGACGCCGAAGGCTGACACAGTGGCGTAGGGCTGCCCGAAGAGGGCGACTGACGCTCAGCAGCTCAGTCTTCGACGTAGGCCTCGAATGTGCAGGAGATCTGCACCGGCCCGCCGCCTTCCACCTTCATGTTGTGGCGCGACGGCCGCGACTCAGGGTCGGGGAAGCGCTCCAGCCATGGTCCGTTCAGCGCTGGGCGTGACGCTGCAGGGTCGGTGACATAGAACGTCATCTTGGCCATGTCGTCCCAGGTGGCGCCGGCGCCCTCGAGCATCTGGCCGACATGGGTGAACAGATTCTCGATCTGCTCCTCGAGCGAGTCGGGCACGTCGCGCGAGCCCGGATTCGTCGGCGGTGTGATGCTGCTCATTACGAGCGGACCAATCCGCGTCGCGGCGGGAATCGGGTTGGCGTGCTGGAAGCTCTCGATCTCAATCGACTTGCGTGCCATGACGAGTTCTCCTCCGCGGCTGATGCTCAGCCCGCTGCTCGGGTCGTGCCCGCAAACCTACGCGAGGACGTGCAAGGCACCGTCGAGTTCACCCACCAGCGAGGGGCTAGGCGCCCTCGACCGCAACCATTTGGAATTCGGCGGCACCAGCTCGGACGTCACGAGCGTGGCGGTACTTCTCGGAGTCGTAGAACGCCTTTGCCGAGTCCATGTCGGGGAATTCCAGCACCACGAGGCGCCGGTTCTCCTCGGGACCCTCGAGGGTCTCCGACTCGCCGCCCCGCACGATGAACTTCCCGCCGCTCTCGGCAACAGCGGCCGGCGACAGCGCCTTGTACTTCTCGTACTGGTCCGGGTCGGTGACGTTGACCCGTGTGATCACGTATGCAGCCACTAGCCGACCGAATTCAGGATGGCGTCACGGCCGTGCTTGAAGCCGGCTGACTCGGGAGTGTGGTTGAGCGCCAGCTCCGACTCGACCTCGCCGGCGATGCGGGAGTGCCACATCTTGCGCGGCTGGGACATGTCGAACGGCACGCCCTGGTGCATCAGCCGGCGGTTGTCCCAGATCACCGCCTCGCCCGCGGTCCACGCATGCTGGTAGATCCGCGGCGGCTGGCAGGCTTCTCGGTTGAGCCGGTCCAGCAGCGCCACGGACTCGTCGGGGTCCATGCCGACGATGTCGTGCGCGTGCCGACCGATCAGCAGGTTGGGCCGCCCGGTGTCTGGGTGGTACTTCACCATCGGTCGGACCGAGATGTCCATGTCGTGGTAGCCGTACATGCCGTAGGTGCCGTCGTCCTTCTTCTTCGGCAGCAGGCCCGCACGACCCTGGCTGTAGTAGAGCGAGTGGTGCGCCTCCAGCGTGTGCACCAGCTCCCGGTCTTCGTCGGAGAGCACCTCGTATGCAGCCCGCATGTCGGCCCACCCGGTGTCGGCACCGTCTTTGGGCACCAGCTCGGCGGTGAACACGGCGCCCTTTGCCTGCAGCGGCATGTAGGTGCTGTCGTGGTGCCAGCCCCAGTTGCCTTTCAGCGACTTCACCAGGTCGTCAGCGGCCTCGTAGTGGACTTTCCCGTCCTTGCCGACGTTCGAGATGGGCGCAGCGTTGAACTCCAGGTTGCCGAAACGCAGGGCGAATGCGTCCTGCTCGTCGTTGGTCAGGAACTGACCCGAGAAGATCAGCAGCGCGTACTCCAGCCACACTTCGTGCAGTGCCTCGAAGGTGGCGTCGTCGATGGAGCGGAGCTCGATGTCGTGCACCCACGCACCGAACGTGAGATCGAGCGGTTCGATATTCAGCGTGACAGCCGTCATGGCCGGATCGTACCACCGCGCCCGAATTAGCTTCAGGGGCCGTGACCGGTACGCGAAGTCGTGACCGGAGCGGCCCGTGAGCGAAGCGAGCACGAGCGGGAAGCGACAGGTCACTTGGTGGGAAGGCGTACGTAACCGGCGATGACTGAGGACCAGCCTTCTGCGACCCGTAACGCGCCCCAGGTTTTTCGATCCCGATTTGCTGAAGGCGCGCCCCGGGCGATGCCGATCGGCGGGGACCGCCCGGCAGGCGACCCCTCCCCGCCGCGCATCGAGCGCGTCGCGCCGGCGCACCCGACTCCGGTCCCGAAGCAGACAGCGGATTCGAAGCAGATTCCGATTTCGATCGCGACGCCGACCCCGACCGCGACCCTGACCCCGACGCTGGCACAACGCGAAGAACCCGCAGGCCCCGTTGACGAACGCGTCTCGAGCCGAGCCCGCTTGGCGCTGGCCACCGGGTCGCTGGCATTCGTGCTCGGCACGGTCAACGTCACGGTGACGAACGTTGCATTCCCCGACATCGTGCGGGCGTTCCCCGGCGTGTCGGGGGCGGTGACGGGCTGGATCGTGAGCGGCTACGCGCTCGCGTTCTCCTCCACGATCATCATCGGTGGTCGGCTCGCGGATCGCTACGGCCGACTGGTGGTGTTCCGCCTCGGCGTGCTCGGCCTCTTCGCGTCATCGATCGCCGCAGGGCTGGCACCTGGCATCGAGCTGCTCCTCATAGCCCGCGTCGTGCAGGGGCTGTGCGGGGCGCTGACCGTGCCGTCCTCGCTCGCGCTCGTGCTGCCGCAGTTCCCCGCGGCGCGCCAGGCCAGTGTCATCGGCGTTTGGGCCTCCGCAGGAATGGGGGCGTCGGGCATCGCGCCCGGCATGGCCGCCGGCATCCTCGAGATCGCCAGCTGGCGCTGGGTGTACCTGACGATTGCTCCTATAGCGGCGCTCGCATTCCTCGGTTCGATCTGGTTCCTGCAGGAGACAGCCAAGCCGGATCGCAGCCGGCCCCTCGACTTGCTGGGCGTCGCCATGGGGACTGCTGCGGTGTTCTTCGTCGTGCTGGCAACCCTGCAGGGGCGATTCTGGGGATGGGGATCGGTCGGCACGCTCTCGTGCTTCATTGGTGCCGCGGTGCTGCTGCCGCTGTTCCTGTGGCGCTCCACCGGTCACGACGAGCCCCTCTTCGATCCGCGGCTCTTTCGGGTTCGCAGCTTCGCCGTGGCCAACATGGCGGTGTCGTTGGCAATGATCGGCGCTTTTACGAGTTGGTTCCTGTGGCCTCAATACCTGGTGGGGGTCTGGGACTACAGCCTCTGGGCCGTCGGTCTGGCGTTCACCCCTGCCCCGATCATCTCGGCGGTCATGGCGGTGCTCGGCGGCCGCTGGGCCGACAAGCACGGGTTTCGGGGGATGATGGCCCTCGCATCGGCTGTCGCAACGGTCGGCCATCTGTGGCTGCTGTTCTTCTTGGACGAGAACGTGCGCTTCTGGTTTGCGTTCTTTCCTGCGACCGTGTTCTTCGGCCTAGGCATGGGCCTGCTCGCCAGCCACCTGAACTCCGCGGCACTCGTGGACATCAAGCCGGACGCGCTCGCGACTGCGAACGGGGTGCATCAGTCGCTGCGCTACAGCGTCGGTGGCGTCGGCGTCGCCATAGCCATCGCGGTGCTGGGCGGCGCCCACGAGGTGCATCTCTACAACTGGCTGTGGCTGCTGCTCGGCGGCCTGCAAGCACTGTGCATCCCACTCATGGGACTTGCCTATCCCCGCAAGCGCCCGGCCGCTGGCTGAGCGACATGGTCGCGCCTGTGGCGGTGCCCGCTACAGCAGCTCGTAGACCTCGTAGGCGAGCTTGCCGTCGTCGAGCGAGCCGACGCCGACTGCCTGCACCTTGTTGAGCCAGGCGTAGGGGCCCTCCATCGACGTCTGAAACGTGGGCGCCGACCGGGGAGTGCCGTCGTCGAGGATCTTGCCCTGGTACTCCATCAGGATGTCGACCTCGTCGTCGGTGCGGATCGAGATGCGCACGTCAAGGCTCATCGTGCCGTCGGCTGATCGGTACAGCCAGTCGCCTGACGGGCCCAAAATGGTCCCGTTGATGCGTTCGCCGGTGACCGTGCCGCTGTCGACGGAGGCGACCATCCGGGTGCCGGCGGGCCCGCCGCGGATGCGGGTCGCATTCGATAGGTCGGCCTCAATATCCATTCGGAACAGGTGCCGTACTGGCAGGGATATCTCTGACATCTGGGTGCTCCTTGGTTATCCGGAATAGGGCTTGTCGGGATTGGGTTGTGGGGAACGTCAGCGGGCCAGCAGCGACCGCTGGCGCCTGACTACATCGTGAAGCGCAGGCTCCGGGCGGCGTGGGCGCCGAGCTCGGCGTCGCCGGACCACGTGACCAGGCCCGCCGCAATAGGGACCTCAGGGTCGATCCGCCCGCAGGTGAGATCCATGAACGCCATCGAGTCGCAGTGCAGCGTGACGGTCGGGTTCTCCACATGGTCGACCTCACGGGCCCGGCCCTCCACTTGGACGTAGATGTCGCGCTCCACAGCGCCGGTGATGTCGAAGTGCATGGAGGCGCCATCGGGCAGCCCCACCTTCTTGCCGGCGATGTAGCCGACCGACAGGTGCACCTCGTTCAGGGCCATCTCGGCGGCGGGACCGCCGTTGTCGGTCGGCATCCCCAGCGGGGTGCGGCAGTCACGCTCGTGCATCCAATGGTCGAATTCCCGGATCGCCATGAAGCGGCCGTAGGTTCCGGGCCCGACCGGCGTGATCGACCCGCGGTCGAAAACCTCGTCGTCGAGCGCCTCGAGTTGTGCAGCGCGCCCATCCCACACTTCGGCGGCAAACGCTGTCAGCTCCGCTCCGCTCATGGCCGTCGCTGCAGAGACGTAGCCGGCGATATCGCCGAACGGAGGCGGCGTCTCGACCGACTCAGGCAGCCAGCCCGACAGGGCCTGCTCCACGGACACCTGATGGGCGAGCACGCCGTGGACGGTCCAATCCGGGCAGTGTGACTGCACCTGCCACTGATCGCCTTCCAGCGAGCCGTAGAACTCCTTGCAGCTTGCCCAGCAGGCCTTGAGGTTGTCGATGATGAGTTGCGGCTGACTCATGGTGTTGGTCCCGTCGTTTGTCGTGCTTGTGGTGATCGAGAGAGGTGCTTGCGTGCTCAGGCGGTCTCGGCCCGGATGCGTTCGATGATCTCGCCCAGCCGGTCAATCATGGCCTCGACCGAGCGGGCACCAGCCTGGAAGATGGCGGTCACGTTCACGGAGGCCCAGTCGAAGCCCAGTGCATTGAGCACGGCGGCGCGCTCGCCGATCGCGTCCAGGTCCTTGTAGAAGCCCTTGTCGGCGTCGGTACGTGGCGGCGGGGCCAGCATCAGCTGCATGCCGATCGACGCAGGATCTCGGCCGAAGTCCTCTTCGGCTCGTCGGCGGATCTCCGTCATGCACTCGAGCGCCCGCTCATCGCTGACGCCTGACGCCATCCACCCGTCGCCCTTCTGGGCGGTGCGGCGCAGTGCAGCGGGGCTGTCGCCGCCGATCCACAAGGGAATCGCGGCACCCTGCGGCGACACGGGCTCCATGCCCATGTCGTGGCTGTTGTAGTGCTCGCCGGCGTAGGAGATCCGGCCGCCTGCCCAGTAGGCCCGCATGAGGTCGATGGCCTCGTCCATGCGCTTGCCACGGGTGTGGAAGTCCTCTTCGAGCGCGTCGTACTCCGAGTCCTGCCAGCCCACGCCGATGCCGAGGCGCACACGGCCGTTCGACAGTGTGTCCAGCGTCGAGATCTGCTTGGCCACCAGCACCGGTTGTCGCTGCGGCAGCACCAGCACTTCCGTCGACAGCGACACCCGCTCGGTCACTGCTGCCACGTTTGCCAGCAGCATCAGCGCTTCGAGGATCGGCATGTTGGCGGGGTAGATGGTGAAGCGGCCCTCGCCGGGGTGGCCCATCACGACATGGTCGAATGCGGCAATCTCGTCGTAGCCCAAATCCTCGATGGCCTTCGCCAGGTCGAGCACTCGCTGGGGTCCTTCCCGGAACGCAATGGACGGGAAGTCGACGGCGATCTTCATGCGCTGCTCTCCTCCATCTCGGTCCCGGTGACTACTCGGGACTCATGGGCAGGCGGACCCTAGCTGTCGCCGGCATGAGCAGTCTCCCGTCGGAGGTGTGCTCAGCGATCTCGAGTTCGACAATTCCCGTCTCGGCATCCGCCGACGTCACGGTGCCTGAGAACACGAGCTCTTCGCCGGTCAGACCGCTGGCGCGGTTCTGCCAGGTGACGCCCAGCAAGCGGGCGGCAGGGCCCGCCCAGTCGGTCACGAACTGCGTCAGCCAGGCGCCCTGCAGCGGACCGTGCACGATGATGTCTTCGTGCCCCTCGAAGCGGGCGTACTCACGGTCGTAGTGAATGCGATGGGGGTTGTGGCTGGCCGCGCTGTACAAGAAGAGCTGCGCCTCGTCGGGGAATTTGTGCATCGTTGGCAGTTCCTGCCCGGCCTCGAGGGTGGCCAGGTTCGGCGCTGCGGCGGTCACGTCGGTGGTGGTGCTCATCGTGCAATGCCGATCATGCGGGAACGGGCGACTTCGTCGCCGAATTGATTGACGAACGTCGTCTCGCGCACTTGCCGGACGAAGGGCCCCTTGCGGCCCTCCTTCTGGTCGACCGCGGCTAGCCGGACGGTAGCGGTGATCTCGTCGCCGACGCAGACCGGTTCGAGGAAGTCCCATTCCTCGCCGCCGAACATCACCCGGTCGACCAACAGCGGTATCCGGGTGCCTTCGCGGTACAGACCGTCGGTGCGCAGCTCGGACGCCGTTCTTGGCTGCACAACAGCGTGGGTGACGTAGGTGGGCGGCGCCACCAGCGTCCGGTACCCGGCCGCCTGAGCAGCGACCTCGTCGAAGTAAATCGGGTTCTCGTCGCCGACTGCATAGGCGTAGCGCTGTGCTTCGCGCCGGTCGACGACCACGGTGACCGGCCCCGACAGCACCTCGCCGACGCGTTCCAACGTCTCGGCTGGGATCAGCGACTCGCTCATGTGCGCGACATTAGAGGCTGAGCCGGTAGGCGCAGCCGTGGCCCGAGCGGCCCGTGAGCGAAGCGAACAAGAGTGGGAGACAACTGGCGGCGCGACGGAGGGTCCACCTGCAGGAGCGTTCTGTGAGGAGGCAGTGCGCTCAGGCGCAGGAGTTGGTGCTGCCGCAGCGCGCTCCGCCTCCCCGCGCCGCCCGGTCGCCCCGTCGCCAGTAGCGTTTCCCCCAGAGCAGGAGGAAGAGCCGTGGCGTTGTGGTCGAGGAAGCTGGAGGTGCCCGACGCCGAGGGCGCGCTGCCCGGCCGAAGCCAGGCGATGCCCGTGGCCCCGGCGCACGCCGTGCTCGGAACGCCGATGACGCCGCCGTTCCCCGATGGCTTCAAGCACATCGTGGTCGGGATGGGCTGCTTCTGGGGTGCCGAGCGCATCTTCTGGCAGTTGCCCGGCGTGTACACCACCGCCGTGGGCTACGCCGGCGGGATCACCCCCAATCCCAGCTATGAGGAAGTGTGCTCCGGCATGACCGGTCACACCGAGGCCGTGCTCGCCGTGTTCGACCCGGCGAAGACCAGCCTCGAGGCGCTGCTGAAGGCGTTTTGGGAGGGCCACGACCCCACCCAAGGCATGCGGCAGGGCAACGACATCGGCACGCAATACCGATCGGGCATCTACGCAGCCGACGAGGCCGAGCTGGAGCTCGTCATCTCGTCTCGGGACATGTTCCAAGCGGTGCTCGACGGCGCCGGGCTCGGCCAGATCACCACCGAGATCGGCTTGGCCGGCCCGTTCTTCTACGCCGAGGACTACCACCAGCAGTACCTGCACAAGATCCCGTGGGGCTACTGCGGCCTCGGCAGCACCGGCCAGACCTGCCCGGTGGGTGTCGCCACCGCCGACTGACTAGCTGAACGAGCTGGCGAACGCCGCCATCGTCTCGTCAGTCACGGCGCGCCGGTCCTCGCCCCACGGCAGCGGCATCAGCACCGGGTACTCCACGCCTGCGTCCACATACGCCTGCGTGAACTCGCCGATTTCGGCTGGCGTGCCGATGAAGTCAATTGCCTGGATCATCTCGTTCGAGATCGCAGCGATCGCGCCCTCGCGATCGCGCTCGGATTGGCGGGCGCGGGCTTCGTCCACCTCGTCGCCGAAGCCTGCCGCACGGAAGGCGTTGGCGTAGCCGTCGGCCAGCGCGTAGTTCAGCAAGTCGCGCTGGGCCGACCGTGCCGAGCGCTCCAAGTCGCCCGCGGCGGCATGGACGTAGCAGATGATCTGCGCCTCGCCGCCCTTGCGAACCTCGGCGACGACGCTCGGCACGTGGGAGGCGGGCAGGTAGTTGAGCAGCACGCCGTCGGCCACCTCTCCCGCCAGCCGCAGCATCTGCGGGTTGAGGGCAGCCAGCACGATCTTTGGCCGGCGCTCGCCCAGCCGCATGGCCAAGCGGAACCGGCGCACCTGCCAGAAGTCGCCCTCGAACGTCACCGATTCACCGCTCAGGCACTCGCGCAGCAGCGCCACGTACTCGCGCATCATCGCGATGGGGCGATCCGGCGGTGGCTCGCCGTGCTGGCGCAGGATCCCGGGTGCTGATACGCCGAGCCCTACCAAGACGTCTCGGTCGTCGCTGAGCGATTGCAGCGTGGCGGCCGTCATGGCGACCAGCGTGGGGGCGCGCAGTTGGATCGGAATGATGCCGGTCGCCAGATCGATGCCAGGCGCCGCGTGGGCGACCGCACCCAGCAGCGAGAACGCATCCGTGCCCGTCGCCTCAACTGTCCAGATCGACGAGTAGCCCTGCGCCTCAGCAGAGCGGGCGATATCGGTGACGGCGGCGGGGCCCAGCACTCCCAGGCTGCCGACGGTCACGCCATAGGGTTGGGCTCCGACAGAGTCGGCATTGGTCGAACCAGTCGTGCTCATGGCGGCGCACCGTATCCGCCATCCGCGCCGTCCGCCGTAGCCCCTGCAGCCGAATGCGGGCGGCTGCGTGAGGTCTTGATGAACTGACGGTGACAGGCGTCAGGTGCGAGATAGGGTGAGGTTCACAACCAGCAACGCCGTCTGTGCAGACGTCGGGAGCGGGGAGGGAACAGAGATGACCGAGACAACGGAACCGACTCGGACAGCTGAGCCCCGGATCATCTCCGACGCTCTTGAAGTCATCGACAGCGCGCTGGGCGACTTTTTCAGCCGCGAATTGGTCTCGTCGGGCGAGGTCACCGATGTGCTTCTCGACGTGCGGACGCTGCTGCGTCGAGGCGACGAAGCTGCCGAGCTGTCTGCGGTCACCAAGGCCGATCAGGACGTCGCCCGGGCCTGACCGCCCGTTCACGCGCCGCCGGCTGAGCCGGTTCAGCGCCGCATGAGCCGTGCGGCAAGGCGCCCGATGATCTCGCCGACAGCGGCACCGGCGATGACATCGCTCGCGTGATGCAAGCGCACATGAATGCGTGAGGTGGCCACGATGACGGCTGCCAGCCGGTAGAGCGGACCGAGACGAGACCCACGCGACAGCACAGCCGCTGCGCAGAATGCTGCGGATGCGTGCCCTGAAGGGAAGCTGGACGAGATCGGCTGGCGCAACCGGTGCCGGGTCGGGTTCTCCGCGGCAGTGCCGGGCCGGCGCCGTGCAAAGAGCCGCTTGATGCCCTGATTCACGACGAGCGATTCGAGCGCCATGAGGGCGCTGAACCGGAAGGCGTCGGAGACTTCTCGCCGCGGACTGAGCGCACGCAATGCACCGAGCACGTGCCACAACTGGCTGAACTCGCCGACGTCGGAGGCCCCGTACATGACCCGGTCCACCAGCTTGCGACCCCGCAATGCCTCCCACCGCCGGTCCACGGCATTGTCGAAACGGGCGATCTGTCGCGCCCCCGCCGACAGCGGATCACGCACTTCTTCGGATTCAGGTTGTCGCGGCGTCGATGCAGCCATCATCCCGATCCTGGAACGGTGACCGGCGGAGCGGTGGTGGTCGGCAGGAGCGGCGGGAGAATGGGGTCGGTGGCAGGCGCAATGGTGAGCGCAGGCCCTGCATCGGGGTCCGGCGGCGGCGGGATCATCAGGATCTGGCCGACGAAGATCTTGGTGGGGTCGGCGATGTTGTTGACCCGCACGAGATCGTTCAGGTGAATGCCGTACCGGTCGGCGATCTGGATCAGCGTGTCGCCTCGCACCACGGTGTACGGCGTCAACACTGGTGGCTCGGTGGTGGTGGCTGGTGGCACCGTCGGTGCGGGAACGGTCGTGGCTGCGCCTTCGGTGCGGGACTCGCCCGGCAGCAGGGAACATCCATGTGCCATGCCGGCTGCGGCAAGCGCGATCGCCACCGTCATGACACCCCAGCGCTGTGAACAGGAGACATTACTGACCGCCGTCACTGTGAGCTGTTGGCGCCGACCAGGGTCGGCGGTATGACGAGCTGCTCTCCAATGCGGAGCAGCGTGTCTTCTTTGCCGTTCTCTTCCATGAGCGCCTGCACGGAGACGCCGAACCCATTGGCGATCCTGCTGAGCGTGTCGCCCGGTTGAACCACATAGATCCGACGCTGAGGAGGCGGTGCAGCAAGAGTCGTCGTCGTGAGCTGGGGGCGCAGCGTCGTCAGTACGGGGAGCGTCGTCGGCACCGGTTCAACCTCGGGCTCTGAGCCGCAGGCCCCCGCGAGCGCGGCTGCTGCCATCAGCAACGCTGCGATCCTGCAGGCGAACGTGGTGGTGCACGGCTTGGGGGCGCACGCAGCACGTGCCGCCGTACGCGCTGGAGGCATGGTTCAACGGGCCTGAGCGGCCGCAGTATTCAGCTGCTGGGGCCAGTTGTCGGGGCTCAGCCTGCTTGCGGCATCCGCCAAGAGGAACGGCTGCGGCTCGTCGGGGGTCACGGTGAGCAGTTCGGCGCCGTCGTCGGTGACCACCACGGTGTGTTCGAACTGCGCGGTTCGACTGCGGTCAGTGGTCATCGCGGTCCAGCCGTCAGGCCAGAGCTGTGCACGAGGCGTGCCAGCCGTGATCATCGGCTCCACCGTGAAGGTCATGCCCTTCACCAACTCAGTACGCGCAGCGGGGTCGAAGTAGTGCGGGATGTTGGGCAACCGGTGGAAGATCTGCCCGATCCCATGGCCGACGAACTCGCGCACGACGCCGTAACCCTCCGCTTCGGCCCGAGCCTGGATAGCCCGTCCGATGTCGCACACCCGTGCTCCGGGCCGCACTGCTGCGATGCCGTGATACATCGACTCGCGGGTGACCGCGACGAGCCGCTGCGAGGCCACGTCCACATCGCCCACCAGGAACGTCTCGGAGTGGTCACCGTGCACACCGCCGACGTAGATCGTCACATCGCAATTCACGATGTCGCCGTCGCGCAGCTGCCGGTCGTCTGGGATGCCGTGGCAGATGATTTCGTTGGCCGAGGTGCACAGCGATTTCGGGAATCCGTTGTAGTTGAGCGGGCTCGGGTAGCCGCCCTCGGCGATGCATGTCTCGTGGCAGACCTCATCGAGATGATCGCTGGTCACGCCCGGCGCGATTTCCGCTGCCACGGCACTGAGCACGCGTCGCGCGGCTGAACCCGCCAACCGCATCGCCTCGATGGTGGTGATGTCCGACGGCTCCACGCCGCTCGGGGCTGTGCCGGACTTGCCGCTGATCGCGTAGGGCGGCAATGCGATATGCGGGGGAACAGCTCGACGGGGCGAGATCATGCCAGCGACCACCGGCTCGAAGCCAGGAGGCCTCATGCGCGCTGCTGGCACCCGACGCTTGCGCCTGCCCATTGTGGTCACGCTACCCGTGGGTCCCAGGCGCTCCGTCGTCGAGCGTTGAGAGCCGCGGATCCTGCCGCCACTCCAGCGGGTGCGATCAGTCGCCGAGTTCGCCGAGCACCTCATCATTGTGCTCGCCGAGCTTGGGAGCACGGCGATAGATGCCCGGCGGTGTGGCACTCATGCGGATGGGCGGCGCGATCTGCACAATCGGCCGGCCTACCGGCTGCTCCACCGCCACCAGCATGTCGCGGGCCGCAACATGGGGATCGGTGAACAGGTCGCGAGGGTGATTCACCGGGCCGCACGGCACCTTGCCGCCGACCGCCTCGAGCACCTCGGCGTTGGTGTGCGATGCAGCCCATTGCGTGATGGCGCTGATGATCATGTCACGGTGATGAAACCTCGCACGAAGCGTCCGGGTCTCGTCTGCAGTGGCCCACTCCGGCCGACCGATGGCAACTGCCAGCTCTCGCCAGTGGTTGTCGGTGGGCGCACCGATGGCAACTGCCCCATCGGACGTATCAAAGATGTCGAACGGCACGATGTACTGGTTCTTGTTGCCGCTGGGCGGGGTGTCGGGCTGGCCCATCACGCTGTAGCGGGTGACCCCGACTTCGCTCAAGGCCATCACAGCGTCGACCATCGACACGTCCACGAATTGGCCCTCGCCCGTTCGCTGCGCGTGAAACAGCGCCGCCAGCACGCCCATGGCGCCGATCGTGCCCGGATAGGTGTCGCCGATATAGGGGCCGACGACGTGACGGTCGGCAGGGCCGCTCCCAGTGGCCGAGACCATGCCGGACATGGCCTGGGCGACCACGTCGTAGGCGGGCCAGTCCACGTAGGGGCTCTCGCCCGAACGCGGGTCGCCGAAGCCGCGGATGGCGCCATAGACGAGCCTCGGGTTGCGCTCATGGAGCACCTCCCAGCCCACTCCGAGCGCGTCCATGACCCCTGCGCGCATGTTCTCGACGAGTGCGTCCGCAGTTTCGACGAGCTGCAGGAATTGCTCACGCTGGTCGTCGTCGGTGAGATCGAGTGCGATGCCCCGCTTGTTGCGGTTGTAGTTGGCGAACCCGGCGCCGAAGTTGCGCTCGGTGTCCTCCCGGGTGAACGGCGCCATCTTGCGGGCCAGCTCGCCCCGCGGCGGCTCAACCTTGATGACATCAGCGCCCAAGTCGGCCAGCATCATTGTCGACCACGGCCCCGCAAGTGCATGGGTGCAGTCGATGATGCGAACGCCTTGCAGCGGCCCCGAGTTCTGGGCGGCCATCGCGGCTACACGCTCGTGTGCGGTCAGGTGCGCCTCATCGGGCGGATCCAGCATTGCCATGTCGTCGTCTCTCTGATTCGGCGTCGAGATCAGGCGAAGTTCGGACGGCGCTTCTCGACGATGGCGGCGTGACCCTCCCGCACATCAGCACCGGTGAAGCCCAGCATCTCCAAGGCAGCAGAAGTGTCGAAGATGGGCCCTGCCATCCGCATCCAGTTGTTGAGGCTGTACTTCGTCCAGCGGATCGCACTCTGGCTGCCCTTAGCGAGCTTGCGAGCGACGGCGAAGGCCTCATCGATCACGGCGTCATCATCGACCACCTTGCTGACCAGACCCATGTCGTCGGCCTCGGCACCGGTGATCGTGTCGCAGGTGAGCAGGTAGTACTTCGATTTCGCCATGCCGCACAGGATCGGCCACACGATCGCGGCATGGTCGCCGGCGGCGACGCC
Source organism: Acidimicrobiales bacterium (assembly GCA_965231925.1). Taxonomy (GTDB): domain Bacteria; phylum Actinomycetota; class Acidimicrobiia; order Acidimicrobiales; family Poriferisodalaceae; genus Poriferisodalis. The sequence continues at coordinate 3,326,710 of OZ246894.1, read as the reverse complement.
GAGCTTGGTGTGCCCGTCCACGATGCGTGCGTTTCGTCCAGCGATGGAGATGTCCGCCATGAGTGCGGCCGCCAATCCGGCCCCGACCGCCACACCTTCGATCGCCGACACGATGATCTTGGAGCAGTTGATCATGTTGTAGACGATGTCGCGGGCCTCGCGAAGGGCCCGCTGGCGCGTCTCGAAGTCGTCCATGATCTCCTGGATCATGTCCAGGTCGCCGCCGGCGGAAAACGTGCCGTTGGCCCCCCGGATCACCGCTACCCGGGTGTCTGGATCGTCGTCGACCGCCCGCCACACATCAGCGAGCGCCAAGTGCTTCGGCGCGTCGACCGAGTTCAGCCGGCCCGGCGTGTCGATCACGATCTCGAGCACGCCGTCGTCGTCAGGACCCGTGATCGCAAGCGCGGAGAATGGGGCGTAGCGGTCGTTCATGGCGCTTGAAGCTAGTTCTTTGGGGCGGCAGTCGCCCGGGTCTGCGACCAGTTGTGAAGCGGCCCCGCAGCAGTGATGCGCTGCGTTAGTTGCGTGGGGTGGCAGCCGCCCGCGCCTGCGGGTCCGCTGCACTGAGCAACCGGTACGCCGATTCGATCTCGCCGGCGGGCGCAAAGATCCGTTCCCACGGGTGCAGCAGCCGGTCCCGTCCGTAGCGCGGAATCACGTGGACATGGAAGTGAAACTGAGTCTGGTCCGCGGCCGCACCATTGTTGTTGAGCAGGTTCACTCCTGCGGGCTGCAGCCGATCGCGCACCAGGCCAGCCACCCGCCGCGCTGCTTGCATCACGTGTGCCGCATCGTCATCGGTGAGATCCCAGACGTCGGTCACATGCCGGCGGGGAATGACGAGGCTGTGACCAACGGTCATCGGCAAGCGGTCCATGAACGCCACGGCGTGCTCATCGGAGTAGAAGCGCAACGCTGGAATATCGCCTGCGACGATCGAACAGAACGTGCAGCCCGGCATCCGGTCCGCAACCGGCGCGTCATCGGAAGAAGGGTTGATCATCAGTCGAGAAACCGGGGTTTAGTGGTACCGGAGCTCGACGTGGTCGACGACGTGATCGTGGCCTTTCGCGAGCACGAGGTCGGCTCGAGCCCGTGTCGGAAGGATGTTCTCCTGCAGGTTCACAAGGTTGATCGAGCGCCAGATCGTGCGAGCGACGGCGTCCGCAGCGGACGCGGGAAGATCGGCGAACTGTGCGAAATAGGCGGACTGCTCGCGGAACACCGTCTTGCGCAATTGCTGAAAGCGCTCGACGTACCACTCCTCGAGGTCGGTGGACTCGGCGTCGACATAGATGGTGAAGTCGAAGAAATCCGACACGAACGGTGTGCTCGACGGAGGCCCGGTCTGCAGCACATTCAGACCTTCGACGATGAGAATGTCCGGCTGGTTGATGAGCTGCACCTCGTCGGTCACGTCGTACAGGCTGTGCGAGTAGATCGGCGCTGCGACGTCGGGCTCGCCGCTCGAGATCCGCTGAAGGAAATCGCGCAGGTCGCCGCGTCGGTACGACTCCGGGAAACCCTTGCGCCCGAGGATGCCGCGCGCGGTGAGCTCGGCGTTCGGCAACAGGAATCCGTCCGTCGTGACCAAGTCCACCTCGGGATGATCAGGCCAGGACGCGAGCACAGCTCGCAGGATGCGTGCCGTCGTGCTCTTGCCCGCGGAGACGCTCCCGCCGATGCCGATCAGATAGGGCCGCGGCGGCAGCACCCTGCCGAAGAAGCCCTCGGTGGTGGCCCGCAGCTGGCGCTTTGCTGCGACACGCAGGTTCAACAGGCGTGAGAGCGGCAGGTAGATGTCCCGCACCATGTCGAGCGTCACTGGCTCGACGAGGCCCGCCAGCGTCTCGAGTTCGGCTTCTGTCAGCGACAGCGGTGTGGCATCTCGCAGCTTCGCCCACTGCTCGCGGGTGAACCTGCAATGCCGGTCATCGATGCCCGGCTCGAGCGTTCTGTCGAACGTCATGGGGTCCGTCACCCGCATAGCTTGGCGAACCGCGGGCCTCGACCGCAACCGGGTCGTATGCGCCCCGTGCTGTCGTGATGCCTCGGCGCCAACGACGAGGCGTCGCGAGGGCCGCTCGCGGGTAGTCCTCAAACATCCAGCGTGCAAACTGCCGGCGGGTCCAACCGGACGTGTCGACCGCTGCGAGCGAGAGCTCGGCCAGACCTTCGTGGGCCAGGACGCGACTGAGGCCGCGCGCCAGCCGGTGATCCAGCGTGAACTCGGCCCGGGCCTCGCGTACATAGCGAGCGGTCACGCTGTGCGACGGGCCGCCACGAGCAATCGCGCCCGCCGCCATCCGTCCCATCTGCAGGGCCTGGCCGATTCCCTCACCGGTCAGCGGGTCGGCGGCCGCCGCCGCATCGCCGCACAGCAGCGTGCGCCCGCGTGCGAGTTCCATGTCCTCGAGCCGCGCCGGTATCGGCCATGCGCGCGTTGAACCGTCGGGTTCGTTGCGCCCGAGCACGCTGGCGATGTGAGGGCGCTCGGTCAGGCTCGCCCAGACAGCTGCAATCTCGCTGCCCGACAGTGTGCCCGTGTCGTCAGGACCGCCGTCGCTGGAGTGTCGGGGCACGCCGAAGCCGACATTGACGCGCCCATCGCCCAGCGGGAACGACCAGGCGTATCCCGGCAGCAGGTCAGGCTCGAACCACACCCACATGTCGCGAGCCGCGGCGCCGTCTGCTCGTAGGTAGCCGCGGAATGCATGCCAGTCGCCCCGGTAGCGATGGGGACCGATGCGAAGCGCCTTGCGAACAGCGGAATAGACACCGTCGGCGGCCACGACGAATCTGGCCCGCACCACGCTGCCGTCGCTGAGCCGGACCCCGGCCGTGCTCGCTGTCGCTCCCGGATCATCGAACGCTCCTGGATCATCGAAGCCCTCGAAGGCGACGCCGAGGCGAACGTCGGCCTGAGCACGCACCGCAAGGTCGACAAGACCTGCATCGAGTTCGGCTCGTCGGCAGACGCTTGCGAACTGCCCGCATCCCAGCGGCAGCGGCAGGCGCATGACACGCCCGCGAGGCGTGCGAACGCACGCAGCGGCCACACCCATCCACGAGCTCATCCGCTCGGGCAGCAGGCCCAGCGACTCGAGCTCGCGCAGCGCGAGCGCAGTGAGGCCGTCGCCGCAGCACTTGTCACGCCCCGGCGCTGCGCGATCCACGAGCATCACCTCGAGGCCCGCGCGCCGGGCCCACACGGCGGCGGATGCGCCCGCCGGTCCGGCGCCCACGATCAGGACATCGACGCCGGTCATCGACTCAGAGGCTGAGTCGATAGGCGAAGCCGTGGCCCGAGCAGCCCGTGAGCGTCAGCGAACATGAGCGGGAAACAACAGGTGCGACAAACGGAAGGTTCACCCATCAGCGCTTCCTCCTAGGACGCGCCCGGCTCGACGGTCTCGGTGACCCCGTCGACATCGTCGGGCTGGTTGGGCTCGTCCTCGGATTCTGCGGGGTCGCCGTCGTCGTCGGGTTCGCCCTCGCCGTCGTCGTCGGGTTCGCCCTCGCTGTCCTCGTCGGGTTCGCTCTCGCCGTTCTCGTCGGGTTCGCTCTCGCCGTCGTCGGGGTCCCCTTCGCCGTCTTCGCCGGTCTCGTCGTCGGGGACCAACGTGGTGAGGTCGACACCGAGGCAGGGATCATCGGGATAGCGCGGCAGTTCTGAGTCGCGTTCGCCGGGCTGTTCAACGCATTCGAGCGGTGGGCATTCCACGATCGACCCGTCTGCGCGCTTGCTGCCGTCGTCGACCAGTTCTTGTTCAGCCTCTTCGGCCGCGCCTCCTGCGTCGGTGGGCGCCTCGCCGTCGGGTGCAGAACCGTTGCTTCGCGAGTCCGGTGTCGCCAGCAGCGGATCCACGCACTGTCTCGGCACCGAACGCGTGCCGTCGCAGTTACGTCCCTCCTCGGGGCGGTATCGAGCATGGAAGGTGTCCGTGTCCACGGTGCCGTCGGAGAACACTCGCGTTCGACTCGTGCTGACTCGTCGACAGAATTCCCGCATCTCCTCTTCGGGTTCACCGATGGTGACCTGAACGTTGCGGGTGGAGTAGAGCTCGACGGTGATGGAGGTGTCGGTGTACGTCGGCCAGATCAGCAGGCCGTACGGCGTCGGATTGGTGAACCTGAGATCGGGCGCGGGAAACGAGATGGTGGGGTCGAGCCCGAACGGGTAGCGGCTGAGGTACAGCGAGTGCGTCTGGTACTCGTCGATGGTCATTCCCGCTCTGATCAGCGAGTTGAAGATCGTGGTGGCGAATTGCGACACCCCGCCGCCGATGTCGTCGACGACCACGCCCTTTTCGATGAAACCGCCTTCGACGAAGCCCTTCGCCTCAGTGCGCCTGCCGACGTGGGTGTTCAGCGAGAGGCTCTGGTCGGATTCGACGATTGCGCCGCGCATGAGGTCGGCGAAGCGCTGGATGTTCTCGACGCGGCCCTGGCAGCACGCGTGTTTCGTGGTGAACGTGGCGACGCGTTCGATGATGCCCAGAGATTCCAGATACGCCTGCTCCTGGCGGCTCACCGCAGGGCGCGACGGCAGCGCGAGCGGGTCCTCGACGCGCCCCAGCAGTGCCTCGGAGATCAACGAGCCCACGTCGTCGGAGCAGCATGCGACGCTCCGGTCGCTCGCCACCACCGTCGGCACGCCGTTGAAAACGGCCATGGCGGCAGTGGTGAGTGGCGCCGAGTCTGCGGCAAACACTTCTTCGAGGTATGGACCGACCAGCGCGTCGTCGAACGTGATCTCCGGAGGTGTCGCATTCGAGTCGAGTCGGAGCCAGCCGGCGATCGTGGAGATGGTGAGTTCGTGGGTCGCATCCCCGTACGCGACGATGAGACTGCGCCCATAGTTCTGGTGCGCCGTATTGACGGCCTCCTGTATTTCCGGCGTGTAAGCCGGCGGCTCGCTCCCGGTCAACTCTGCGGCGATCTCGATACGCGCGAATGAGCGCGCGATGCCGGCAAGCACCTGGTCCACGATGGCATCTGCGTCGACGACTTGACCGGGACGGCCGAGATCGGCGGCGAGCGTGCCATTGACGACGACAACGGATGGGGGAGTTGCAGTCACGCCGAGGTCGGCGGCGTTGGCCAATATGGCGTGGGCCCGCGACCGGTCGACGCGGTAGCGGCGTTCGGTGAACTGAGGGTCAGTGGACCATGCGACCCATGACTCTTCTGCTCCCTCAGCGACTTCGGTGCCGCCTGTCCGCAATTCCCGCACTGCGTTGTAGGTGGCGTCGCTCTCCAGCGCAATGCCGAGGTCGGCAACCGTGATCTGCACCTCGCCGGTATCGGTGCGCACCACCACAGGCGTGCTCGCCAGTTCAGTTGCGAGCGCGGCAATTCGCAGACGGACCGTGTCGGGGCTGACGTCGGTCGGCGCTGCGGGTGCCGCCGTGGGCACGACGGCCGCGGCGCTCGTCGTAGTGGGCACGGCAGATGTCGGGGAAGCTGTCTCGACAGGGGCATCTGCGGGGTCGCGCAGCGCCAGTACGGCCGTTGCGAGGATCGACGCAACCAGGATTGCGGCGCCAGTGATGATCGACCAGCGAGGGGCCCACGTCGGCCAGTGCACGGGGGTTGATCGTACGGTTCACTCGCGGCCTGCGGGCGCCGCGGCATGCGTGCGATACTCCGTGCCGTCGGCACCGCCCTGAAGGCTGTGCGCGGAGGCTGAGCCGCTCGGCGAAGCCGTGGCCGCAGCGGCCCGTGAACGGAGCGAACAAGAGCGGGAAGCAATAGGTTCGTGAGCGAGGAGGCGCATCTGTTCGCGTCCTCTGAAGCTTCCTCTGAAAGAAGGGACTCACGACACCATGAGCAAGCTGTGTGAAGGTCGGATTGTCATCGTGACCGGAGGTGCCCGGGGCATCGGGCGTGAGCACTGCCTGATGCTGGCCGAGCATGGGGCGAAGGTGGTCTGCAACGATTTGGGCGGTGCCCGTGACGGCACCGGCGCCGACCTGGGTCCCGCCGATGAGGTCGTCAGCGAGATCGAGGCGCTGGGTGGCGAAGCGGTTGCCAATGGCGACGACGTCTCGGACTGGGAGGGCGCCCAGCGGCTCGTGAATCAGGCCATCGAGACCTTCGGAGACCTGCACGGTGTGGTGAACAACGCCGGCATCCTGCGTGACCGGATGCTCGTGAACATGACCGAAGCCGAGTGGGATGCGGTGATCAAGGTTCACCTCAAGGGCACGTTCGCGCCCGCTCGCTGGGCCAGCTCGTACTGGCGGGAGAAGGCGAAGGCAGGCGAACAGGTCAACGCGTCGATCGTGAACACGACCTCGGTCTCGGGCATCTACGGCAATCCTGGGCAGACCAACTACGGCGCAGCCAAGATGGGCATCGCAGCCTTCACGATCATCGCTGCGCGTGAATTGGCGCGCTATGGCGTTCGGGTCAACGCGGTAGCACCTGGTGCGCTCACGCGCATGACCGAAGACTTGGGCATGGGCGAGGCCTCCGAGGAAGACCAAGCCATGATGCACCCGCGATACATCGCACCGATCGTGACCTGGCTGTGCTCAGCGGAGGCGGCTGGTGTCTCGGGTCGAGTCTTCGAGGCCTCCGGCCGGATGCTGGCGATCGCCGAAGGATGGGAGCGTGGTCCGACCATCGATGCCATCGACGACCCGACCAAGATCGGCGACGCCGCCCGACAACTGGTGCGCGACGCTCGGCTCAACAGCGGCATGAACGGCGCACCCGCCGACGGCGGGGTGGCGGACTGAACTACCTGCTTCGGCTGGCGCAACAGCCTGAAAGACTGACGTAACAATCTTTGGAAAGGACTACAAACATGGGAATCAATCCGGACGCAGTCGGCGCCACGGGCACGCCGACGAAGCGGTCGTGGACATTCCGCGACTCGCTGCTGTATGCCGTCGGCATCGGTGCCGGCGCGGAGGATCCCTTCGGATCCGAGCTGGAGTTCACCACCCATAACTCCAAGGACATCACCCACCAGGCGTTCCCGACCCAGGGCGTCGTCATCGGGTTCGGCGCCGGCGGCGCCATGGCCAACGCCGGTGATCTGGACTGGGGCAAGCTGCTCCACGGCAGTCAGGGGATCACCGTCCATAAGCCGATTCCCACCGAGGGTTCCGTCGAGATCACCGACCGCATCGCTGGAATGTGGGACAAGGGTGAGGGCCGAAACGCCATCATCGACACCGAGGCCGCAGCAGTCGATCCGGACAGCGGCGATGTCATCTTCGAGCTTCGCAGCTCGGTCGTGATCCGCGGTTCAGGCGGATTCGGCGGCGAGGCGGGCAGCACGACACCGCTGGTGAGCGCGCCCGACCGCGATCCTGACTACGAGATCTCGTACCGGACCCGTTCCGATCAAGCGCTCACGTACCGCCTCAGCGGCGACTACAACCCGTTGCACAGCGATCCGTGGTTCGCCACCGAGCTCGCAGGCTTCCCCAAGCCGATTCTGCACGGTCTGTGCACGTATGGCTTCACCGGCCGGGCGCTGCTGCACACCTTGTGCGAGGGTGATCCATCGCGATTCCGATCGATGGATTCGCGTTTCTCCGCACCGGTGTTTCCGGGCGACGAGCTGACCATCCAGGTGTGGGACGACGGCGAGGGTCGCGCGATCTACCGCACGGTCGCCCAGAAGGGCACCGACGAACAGCGTGTCGTCATCGACAACGGTTTGTGCATCTACGCCTGATTGGTGCCGCCTTGCGGCGAGACATCTGGTGCCGTGGGTCTGTCAGATTCCGACAGACCCTCCGCTCGCAACAACAACGCCGCCGACAAAGCACTCAACGACGCTGTCAACCGTGCAAACGTTTGCTGACGCGGCACTAGCGTTGCATGGTGCCTCGTGTTGTGATCGCAGTTGGCTTGGCGCTGGCGTTGCTGGCAGCGCAGGCAGCGCAGGTGACCGCGCAGACGTTCGACGGCGATCTGCCGCTGCCTGCGGGCCAGCAGGGGTCAGACCTCGTCGGTGGCGTCTCGGAGGGTCTGGTGGGGGATTCGCTCGGTCCGGACACCCCGCCGGTCTCCGAACCTGGTGAGGGGTCGGCGGCAGCCGAGGTGGCCTTTCCCGCTCTGGGATCGCAGCTCAGTGCGTTGGCGGTCGCGCACGCGGAGGGTTCCGGCCTAGCTGTCGAGCCCGGTTCGGGCGACGCGGCGCGTGATCCGGCGCTGCCCGGTGGCGCGAATTCCACCTCGGGCGGCGGACCGCTGCTGCTCATGATCCAGCTGGACTCCAACCGCGCCGACGTTCTGGGATTCCTCGCCAAGAACGGCGTGACTCCCTCCAACGTGGTCGGCGACTACCTGGAGGTGTATGTGCCGCCGGAGCTGCTCGGCCCGCTCGCGCAGCAGACCGGGGTGTCCCGGGTGCGCGAAGTGCCGCAGTCGTTTAAGTCGCAGTCGTATGCCGACGGTGGCCGAGTCTTCACCGACGCGGCGCGCTCGCACGGCGCCTTGCCGTGGCACTTCGACGGCTTCACCGGCGACGGTGTGAAGGTGGGCGTCATCGACGGGTCCTCTGCGGCCACCACCAGGGACGGCTTCACCGGCGTGCGCGCCTTGCTCGGCACCGAGCTGCCTCTAACAGTGATCGGGCGCTGCTACATCGATGTGGGTCAGCCCACCAGCGACCTCGCCAATTGCGATTCCGCCGGCGGCAACGGCCACGGCACCCAGGTTGCCGAGTCGCTCATGCATGTTGCTCCCGACGCCGATCTGTACATCGCCAATCCGAAGACGTGGGCCGATCTGCACAGTTCCGTGGTGTGGATGCACAGCCAGGGGGTGGACGTCATCGCCTATGCAATGGGCTGGGGGTACCACGGTGCCGCCGACGGCACGTCGCCGATCACTCCGAGCCCGCTCAATACGGCTAAGTGGGCTGCCGACAACGGCATCCTGTGGGTCAACTCAGCCGGGAACGAACACAAGATAGCTTGGTTGGGCGCGTTCGCGGATTCCGACGACGACGGCTACCACGAATGGGCCGGCACAGGCGCCGGCGGCGACGAGGCCCAGCTGTTCCGGCTGCCGGCACGCGCCATGTTCTACGTCGAGATGCGCTGGGACGATGCGTGGGGCGGTTCGACCCGGGACCTGGACTTGGAGGTCAGGTACTCGTCCACTGCCGACGGTACGCAGACCGTCGTGGCTACCTCCGCCGACCTTCAGAACGGCGGCACGACCGACTACCCGCGGGAGAGCATTGGCATGTGGTCGTCAAAGGGCGGCTATTACTGGGTGTACGCCAAGAAAAAGGCTGCCAGTACCGCTCCGGCCTGGGTGCAGGTCCAGGTCTTCGGCGGCTGGGGCTTCAGCGAGCTCGACCACTACACCGCCGGCGGCAGCGTCGTGAGCCCTGCCGACAGTTCGAATCCGGGAGTGCTCGCGGTCGGCGCTGCGGACCGCGGCTACGGCACCGCCCTCATCGAGTCCTACAGCAGCCGCGGACCCACGCCTGACGGACGCACGAAGCCCGACATCGTCGCCTTCGACTGCGAACCCATCTCGAGCGGGGAGATGTGCGGGACGAGCCAGTCAGCGCCGCACGTTGCTGGCCTCGCAGCGCTGGTACTCGAACGCAACCCCACGTTCACCGCCCAGCAGGTGGCCGACTTCCTCAAGACCAACGCTGCCGATCACGGCGCCCCGGGCCCCGACAACACTTGGGGGCATGGCTTGGCTGCGCTGCCGTCGGACGGCCTGACGACGCTGGATGACCACTGTGCGACGACGGCTCTCACAGGCAGCGGAACCGTCCAAGGAACTTGGGACAAGTACTGCTATTCACAGCGCTACTTAGACTTTCGCACACTCACCACTGCGCGCTTCTACAGCTTCTCCTTGGACAAGGGGCGCAACGTGGTGATCGAGATGACCTCAGACCTGACGACCTCGAGAGCTGGCCGTGTGGAGTTGCGGCGGGGCGAGGACACGCGGTCTGGATCACGCCTGCACACCAAGAACAGCTCCGGCGGCAAGCCGGCCCGCATCGAGACGCGCCTGCGCGCCGGCGACTATACGATCGAGGTGAGGCCCTACTACGCGTCGCAAGTCGGCTCGTTCACTTTGAGCGTCAAAGGCGTGCCGACGCTGGTCGAGTCGGGGTCGCAGGTCAGCATTGCAGCGGGTGCCGATGTGTCTGAGGGCGAAGATGCGGTGTTCACGGTGTCGGCGAATCCTGTCCCGTCGGCACCGTTGACCGTATGGGTGGACATGGCCGAACGGGGCCGATTCGGTGTCGCTTCGGGTCTGCATCCGGTGACGATCTCGACATCTGGCAGCGGCGTTCTGACGGTGCCCACCGTGGATGACAACGCTGACGAAGCTGACGGCTCGGTGATCGCGACTTTGGAATCCAGCCTCAGATACACGGTGTCGTCGGATCGCTCGGCGTCGATAACGGTGGGCGACGACGAGGATTCCCTTCCGCTGCCGGTGGCAGGGGACCCATGCGTGACGATGCTGACCGGCAGCGGAAGCATCGAGGGAGCGTGGACCGGTGCTTGCGATTCGTCGGTGGGTCCCAGCGGCCGCTACGCCCGCTTCTACGCATTCACGCTCGACGAGAGAACCACGGTGATGATCGATCTTGAGGGATCACTTGACGGTTCCGGATGGCCGATTGATACGTTTCTTTACCTGCGGCGCGGCCTGGGCCAAAAGGACGGTCGTGCGCTGACCAGAGACGATGATGGCGGCAAGGGGCGCAACGCAAAGATCCGCCGGCGCCTCCCCCCCGGTGAATACACGATCGAGGCGACCACCCGCGGGGTAACCGAGCTGTCGAAGTTCGGGAAGTTCGGCCTGACCGTCTCGGGCCTGCCCACCGTCGGCCAGACGGTGCCGAGGATCAGCATCGCAGCAAGCGGCGACGTGACCGAGGGCGGGGCTGCGCAATTCACGGTGTCAGCATCGCCGGCGCCGTCGGCCAATCTCGATGTCGATGTGACCGTCGCAGCGGTCGGCGACTTCGGCGTCAGCGTTGGCAGCCAGACCGTGACGATTCCACCGTCCGGCAGCGTCACGCTGTCGGTCGCCACGACCGGTGACGACACTGACGAGCCTGACGGTTCGGTCACCGTCACCGTCGGCTCGGGCGCCGACTACACGCCGGCGTCAACGTCTTCGGCGACTGTCACGGTGGCCGACGACGACAGCGGAACACAGTCCGGCTACTCGGTCGATCCCGGGGTGTTGGCCAAGGTCCGCAAGTTGGCGGCGCGAACTGTGCACGGAAGCGCTCATGTGAATCGGTGGCGGCGGGTGCTCATCGCGTTCGGCGAGGATGCCGGCGCAGGTGTCACAGGCGGCCCGATGACCGCTGCAGAGGCACGCCAGATGGCCGACACGTACAAGAGCCCGGTGTGGGACGAGGTGGTCGTCGAACTGACCGCATTAGAGGCGGCGGCCGTGGTGAAGCCCGTGGTGAGCGTCGTGGCAGCGGGTGACGTGACGGAGGGATCGGCCGCGGAGTTCGCGGTGTCGGCATCGTCCGCGCCGAGCGCTGACCTCGATGTGGAGGTGGCGGTGTCGCTGGTGGGCGACTTCGGTGCTGTGACGGGTTCACACAAGGTGACTATCGCTTCTGGCACGACGTCCGCCTCGATGTCGGTTCCGACTGTCGGCGACTCCGCCGACGAGCCCGACGGGTCGGTGACAGCCATGGTGAGGACCGGCGCCGGCTACACCGTGTCGAGCACTGCGGGTGCTGCGACCGTGGCGGTGGCCGATGATGACGACCCCCCGCCGGCCGTGAGCATCGCCGCAGCCGGCGACGTCACCGAAGGCACGGCTGCGCAGTTCACCGTGACCGCCACCCCTGCGCCCGCCGCCGGCCTCGACGTCAGCGTGACCGTCACCGCGACCGGCGACTTCGGGGCCGCGACCGGCACACGCACAGTGACCATTCCCACCTCGGGCAGCGCGACCATGACAGTCGCCACCACCGACGACAGCACCGACGAAACAGACGGATCACTCACCGCCACCGTCGCCGACGGCGCCGACTACGACCTGGGCACGCCCAGCACCGCCGCTGTGGCCGTCACCGACGACGACGTCCCCGAGATCACGATCACCGCCGACCGTACCGCCATCACCGAAGGCGACAACGCCGGCTTCACCATCACAGCCAGCCCCGCACCGCACAACAGCCTCGCCGTCACCGTGGCTGTCGCGCAGAGCGGCGACTGGGGCGCCGCTGTCGGCGCACGCACCGTCACCGTCGGCGCCACGGGCAGCGTCACGCTGACGGTGCCGACCGTGAACGACGCCGCAGACGAGCCCGACGGCGCCGTCACCGCCACCGTCAGCACCGCCAGCAGCTACACCGTTGGCACACCCGACGCTGCGACCGTCGCTGTCGCAGACGACGACGACCCGCCCCCGGAGCCGGACAAAGACAAAGAGCCCCAAGCCGAGCTCACCGTCACCGTCGACGACGCCGCGGGAACCGAGGGCGACGTGGTCACGTTCCGCGTCGTCCTCTCCAAAGCCCTCACCGAGGAACTCGAGGTGAGCTGGTACGCCGGGCCCGCCTACCACCTGCGCGCCGACCAAGCCCGAGCCCACTCATCTGACTACTGGGCCATGTCCGGGAAAATGGTGTTCGCGCCCGGAACAACCGAGATGACCGAACAGATCTGGCTCAAACAGGACAACCACAAAGAGCCAGACGAACACTTCTCAGTAGAGGCATACCTGCCCGGCAGCTGGCGCCGACCCGACGCCACAGGAACCATGACCATCACCGACGACGACTAACGCCAACCCCGCTGACCCAACTCCGCACCCACGATCACCAGCCCCTCCCTCAGAACCAACCATCTAGAACAGCTTCAGAGTGTCGCGGGTGATGCCGCGTAGCTCGTCGTAGTCGAGTACGACGCAGCGGATGCCCCGATCGGCCGCAAGCACTCGCGCTTGGGGTTTGATCTCCTGTGCGGCGAATACGCCGTGCACGGGCATCAAGCGAGCGTCCCGGTTCAGGTACTCGAGATAGCGGCATAGCTGCTCGACCCCGTCGATCTCGCCACGCCGCTTGATCTCCACTGCCAGCGTCGCACCGTCGCGGTCGCGGCACAGCAGGTCCACCGGACCGATGTCGGTCGGATACTCGCGCCGCACCAGCATCGCGCCCTCGGCCAGCGTCTCGGGATGGGCGGCCACCAGTTCCTGCAGGTGTGCTTCGACCCCGTCGCGCTCGAGGCCGGGATCGATGCCCATGTCATGGGAAGTGTCACTCAGCACCTCGGCAATGCGGATCTCGAGACGCTCGCCCTTGTCGTTGGTGACGCGCCACACCTCGGGTTCGCACACGAGGCGGTTGGGCGCGTTCATCCAGTTCAGCGGCTTGTACGCGCCCCCGTCTGCATGGATGGCCACGCAGCCGTCGGCCTTCACCATGATCAACCGAACTGCTTCGGGCAGGTGCGCGTCGAGCCGACCCGAGTAGTCGACTGTGCAGCGAGCGACGACCAGGCGCAATGAACTATGCGGCCGCGGTCAGCTCGTAGACCGACGTGAGCTTGGGCTCGCCGCCATCGTCGAGCACACGCGCCCGACCGCTCTCGGTGAGATGGAGCATGTGCGCGTAGACCGAGCTGGCCGCGGGATACCACAGCCGCTTGTCGTAGGCCTCGTACATCTTCGGCACAAAGTCTGCGATGCGACACGGCCCCGCCCGCAGGTGCTCGACGATCTGCTGCTCGCGGTCGCTGCGGTGCGCGATGAACGAGCGGACGTATGCCGTGGGCTCGGGGATCGGGGGACCGTGAGTGGGCCAGTAGAGCTCGTGGTCGAACTCCAGCAGCTTTGCCAGGGAATCGAGATAGTCCTGCATCGAGCCATCGGGCGGCCCGACGACGCTCGTTGCCCAGCCCATGACGTGATCGCCCGAGAAGAGCGAGTTCTCCTCCGCGAGCTCGTAGCACAGGTGGTTCGAGCAGTGGCCGGGTGTGTGTACCGCGCGCAAGGTCCAACCGTCACCGGCGACGATGTCGCCGTCCACCAGAGCGACATCGGGTGCGAACTCGGTGTCGGCGCCTTCCCGCTTCAGATCTTCGGGCAACTCGTCGAACTCGGCTTGGTACTTCTCCTGCTCGGAGGCGCTGATGTAGTCGGAAAAGTCGACCCGGTCGTCAGGATCGAGCTTCCACACGCTCGCGTGCGGGCCGTAGCCGTAGCTCAGTGCGCCGGTGGCTGCGACCAGGTCGCCCGTGAGCGGCGAGTGATCGCTGTGGGTGTGCGTTACCAGTGCAGCGCTTACCGTCTCGCCCGGCTCGAGCGCCGCGAGAACATCGTCGAGGTGGCTCGCGAGCGGCGGTCCTGCGTCGATCACCGCTACCTCGCCGCGCCCGACGATGTAGGTGCCTGTGCCTCGATAGGTGAACGGCGTCGGGTTCTTGCAGATGACGCGGCGGATCATCGGTGACACCTGATCGCAGGCGCCGTATGTGAACTCGCCCAGATCTCGATAATGCTCGATGGTCGCCGGCATCGGCTGCCCTCCGCTGGTCGCAATGCGTGCGTGACGGTCTAGCATCACACCACGGCTTGGTCGGGCAGCCGCCATGAGGGGGAGGCGGCTGCCCGACCCGCTTCGTTTTCGGGACGCGCCGTGGTGAACCGCAGAGGCGCACAGCCCGCGCTGCGTACCCGACATGGCAAGCTTCGCTGTCACGATGCGCGCTGCTGTGCGGCGCATCATGCGTATGGGTATGCGTTCGCGACCGCGGGGAGAGAGCAATGGCAGACTTGACAGACCGAAGCGGCGGCTACTTCGTCGGCACGAAGCCCTCAGAGCGCTACCCCATATGGACACGCGCGAACGTGGGCGAGGTCTTCCCCGATCCGGTGAGGATGGGCACCTTCGACTTCGCGATCCAGAACGACGACGGCATCCGCATGTCGGAGCTGGGGTTCCGCGATGCCTACGTGGAGATGGGCGCGTTCGACTACGACGAGTTCGATCCGGACGACTGCGTGTTCCTGGGCGTCTTCGGCGGCTACACCTATCTCAACGCCGCGGTGGGGCGCGTGTTCGGCGCCCGCGCCCCTGGCATCGACGTGGACACGGTCGATCGGACCTTCTTCGGCGAGCAACCGGGCATCCCGCCCTACGAACCGCATCCCGATGACACCAGCGCCGAGGCTTCCCAACGCATCGGCGAGACCTTCCTGATGCTGTTCGCGGCACCGGCGCTGCCCGAGGTATATGAGGACGAGGCGAACATCGCCGAACTGCGTGCGCAGCGGGCCGACTTCGCCCAGATGGGTGATCACGAGATCGTCGACTGGGTGAGCGACTTCTTCGAATCGGGATACGGCGATGGTGCCGGATTCCGACTGCTGTTCGCGCGCCACCTGAAGGTGTCGTTCTTGGCGGCGGTGCCGCTTGGTGCGATCGAGCAGGTCTGCACAGCATTGGGCAGGCCCGAAGACACGCTCAAGCTGGTGGCCGGTTACGGGGACGTTGCTTCGGCTGCACCATCTGATGCCATGTGGGCGCTGGGACGGCAGGTTGCGGCGTCGAGTGCATTGGGGGCGTTGTTCGACGCCGGACCGGCAGGCCTAGCCGACCGCTTGACTGCGGACGGTACCGAGGACCCGTCCGGGGAGATAGCGGCGTTCAACGAGGCCTTCGACTCGTTCGTCTATGAGTTCGGCTCGCGAGGACCGAACGAGTGGGAGATGAGCTGCCCGACCTGGGAGACCGACCCCGACCTCGCGTTGGCGGCCATCGACCGCATGCGACTGGCGCCCGCTGACGCCGAGCCCGCTGTGCGGCGCGCAGCACTGGCCGCGCAGCGAAAGGCGCTGGCCGGCGAGATCTCTGCCGCGCTGGCGGCCGATCCCGAGATGCAGACGCAGTTCAACCTGGCGCTCGGCGCCGCGGCTGTGTACCTGCCGGGGCGTGAGCGCACCAAGACGAACTGCGTGCGCTACGTGAACGAGTGCCGCATCGCGTCACGGGTGCTGGTCCGGCGACTCGTCGAGCGTGGGCTGTTCAACGGGGTGTCCGAGTTCGGCATGCTGCGGCTGTCCGAGATTCACGAGATGCTCGATGATCCGACCGGCTGGGCAGACGTCATCGCAGAGCGTCAGGCGAAGTGGGACGACGCTGCGTCGCGCCAGGAACCATTCGTCATCGTCGGCGACCCGCCGCCGATGGCGCAGTGGCCGCGGCGAGGTGCCGCCGAGTTGCCGCTGCTCTGCGAGGGCGAGATGCTCGCGGGTCTGCCCGGCTGTCCCGGGGTGGCGCGCGGGCGCGCCCGTGTGGTGCTCGACAGCAGCGACCCGACGGCGCTGAATCCCGGGGATGTGCTCGTGGCGCCGCTGACCGATCCGTCGTGGACGCCGTTGTTCGTCAGTGCGAGCGCCGTGGTGGTCGATGTCGGCGCGGCGCTCAGCCACTCCGTCATCGTCAGCCGGGAACTGGGCCTGCCCTGCGTCATCTCAGCAACCGGGGCGACGGGGCGCATCCCGGACGGCGCGCTCGTCGAGGTGAACGGCGACACCGGCGAGATCACTGTGCTCGAGGTGTGATGCGAGGCGTCGCTGTGCCGGAAACCTCGTCCGTCAGCGGGCAGGCCACTGCGGCAGGCGGCGCTGCGTGAGCGCGCGTAGTCCCTCGCCGTAGTCCGGGCCCCGGATCATCTCGTCGAGCAGCCGGTCCGACTCTGCCACGGCAGTCCCC
Organism: Acidimicrobiales bacterium; assembly: GCA_965231925.1. Taxonomy (GTDB): domain Bacteria; phylum Actinomycetota; class Acidimicrobiia; order Acidimicrobiales; family Poriferisodalaceae; genus Poriferisodalis. Next base: position 3,310,002 of record OZ246894.1, on the reverse strand, counting down.
ACGTCTCGATGCTGGTCCAGATAGATCTGCCGTTTCGTCGTGGCGAGGGAGCTGGGCGCGACCCGCGCCGCCATGTCGTACGCGTACTCATACACGCGGTCCATGAGCTCGGACGCCTCGACGATCTCGTTGAACAAGCCCCAGCCCTCGGTCTGCGAAGCCAAGATCTTGCGGCTCGACAGCAGCAGGTCATTCGATCGTGTGATGCCGACGAGGCGGGGCAGCACCCACGACAGGCCGAACTCGGCGGGCAGACCCAAGGGTCCGTGCGCGGTCGTGAGCTTGGCATCGGCCGCAGCGAAACGCAGGTCGCAATAGCAGGCGAGCACCAGTCCCGCACCTGCCGCAGCACCGTTCACAGCGGCGACGGTCACTGTCTCCATCGCCATCATGAACGCGAAGTTCTGATCGAACTCAGGGGCGACGCCATAGCCCGGCATCGCGAGATCAGGTGCCGTGCCGGGGTCGTAGCCGCCCTTGATCTCGTGGCCTTCCAGCGCCTGTGTGTCCGCACCGACACAGAAGTCGCGTCCTTCGCCGGTGACAACGACAACGCGTACTTGCCGATCTCGCTCGGCCTGTTCGAGCACCCAACGCATTTCGGTGTGCATCCGGCCGGTCCAGGCGTTGCGTCGATGCGGGCGCGAGAGCGTCAGCGTCGCAACTGGCCCGTCCACGGAGTACTTCGTCGCCTTCAGGTCCATGTGTCCCTCCTCAGCGGCCCTCGATCACCTTTCGCAGGGCTGCCAAGGCATCTTCGGCGAATTCGGGTCGGCAGATCAGCACGTCGGGAAGCCACGGGTCGGCAAAGTTGTATTCCAGCTCCGAGCCGTCGCATCGACTGGAGTGCAGGCCTGCTGCCCGAGCCACGGCGACAGGCGCACAGTTGTCCCACTCGAATTGGCCTCCCGAATGGGCATAGATGTCAGCCATTCCCATCACCACGGCCATGGCCTTGGCACCAGCAGAGCCGAGTGTCATCAGCTCTGCATCGAGGGCCTCGGCGATGATGAGGGCCGCCGCAGGCGGGCGCGATCTGCTCACGACGAGGCGGGGCTGCCCGTTGTGCGGCTCGGGCAGCGAGGGCTCTGGGTGCGTACACAGTGTTTGGCCCACCGCCGGCAGCGCTACAGCCCCGGCGGTCGGCACGCCGTCCTCGACGAGGGCGATGTGTACTGCCCAGTCCGAGCGGCCGGGCTCGGAATACTCGCGTGTTCCGTCCAAGGGGTCCACGATCCACACCCGATCCGCGGACAGCCGGGCGAGGTCGTCCCGCCCTTCCTCGGAAAGGACGGCGTCGTCGGGGCGTGCTTCGGCCAGTCGTTTCACGATGTGCCGGTGGGCTTCGGAGTCTCCCGTGTCGCGGACCTCCCAGGTCCCCGCTCCCGAACTGAAGAGCCGATCGCGGACCTCCACCAGCAAGGCCCCCGTCTCGGTGGCCACGCTCGCGGCGAGGGCGTGGTCGTCGGGTTGGGCCATCGGTCAAGTGTGCCCGTTCGTTGCACCGCCGGCACTCGTACCGCTCTGGGGCTGATCCGAATGGCGAAGCCGTGGCCTGAGCGGCCCGTGAGCCCCATCGCATGGGAATCGGGAACATGAGCGGGAAGCAAGCATTGCCGCGACGGGAAGCTCCGCCAATCCGCTCGCGCTCCAAGTGACAAGCCCATGACGATTCGAGGTCGGCGGGCGCACGATGTCAGGGCGGCGAGGCGCGGTGGGTAGTCTCGCGGTGCATCGGGCGCGTCAGCGCGCTGTCGCGCACCTCGTACCCGTGTAACGGACTACCTATGGAGGGAATGTTCTCAATGAATAGACGATTCGCGCCGATTTCTCGGCAGTCTGCGCTGCGACTCGGCGGTGTGCTGGCGGCGATCGCGTTGATGGCCGCCGCATGCGGCTCGAGCGACGACGGCGACGAGCAAGCTGACGCCGAACCCGCTGCGACCACCGAGGCAGCGGCACCGGCAGAGCCCGAAACCGAAGTCACGTTGGTGCAAGACACAGGTGACCTGCTCGCGGTTGTCCAAGACCGTGGCACCCTCAACTGCGGCGTCAGCGGTTCGGCAGTCGCCTTCTCTGAGACGCAGCCTGACGGCAGCACGACCGGCTTCGACGCCGACTACTGCCGTGTAGTAGCGGCGGCGATTCTGGGCGATGCTGATGCAGTCAACTTCGTGCCGCTGACCGCTGCGGAGCGCTTCACCTCCTTGGAGGCCGGCGACATCGACCTGTTGGTGCGCAACACCACGTGGACGCAGAGCCGCGACACCGACCTGGTGCTCGACTTCGGCCCCACCACGTACTACGACGGCCAGCAGATCATGGCTCGCGTGAGCGATGGATTCTCGGCGAGATCTACAGTTGCCGACTTGGCGGGCGCAACCGTGTGTACCAATGCCGGCACCACCACTGAGAAGAACATGGCTGACGCGGCCAACGCGGCGGGCATCGAGATCACGCTGTCGACCTTCGAGGACTTCGACATCGTCACGGAGAACTTCATCAATGGTGCTTGTCAGGCGGTGACCACCGACGGTTCAGCGCTGGTCGGCCGCAAGGTGAAGCAGGAGGGCGATCAGGACTGGGTGATCTTCCCGCCGACGCCGATCTCGAAGGAGCCGCTGGGCCCGGTCTACCCGCAGAACCAGTCGACCTTCGGCGATGTGGTCAATTGGGCCGTCTACGCCACGATCATCGCAGACGAGAAGGGCATCACCTCAGCCAACATCGACTCGATGCTCGGCGGCGGCGACCTCGACGCAGAGGCGATCCGCCTGCTCGGAGGCGAGGGCGAGCTGCAGACCAAGATGGGCCTGGAGGCCGACGCGTTCTACAACGTGATCGCTCAGGTCGGCAATTACGACGAGATTTACTCCCGCAACCTCGGCCCAGTCGGCCTGAGCCGTGACGGCTCGGCCAATGCGCGCTGGACCGCGGGCGGTCTCATCTACGCACCGCCGGCTCGCTGATCCCGTGCCCGCCGGCCGGGGCTGACCCGGTCATCAAGCGGGCGATCACAACTTGACGCAACGGCCCCCGACCCGACCGGTCGGGGGCCGTTGCGCGTCCGAACGGGAGCGGCGTCCGCTGCCGACTCAGCGCCGGTTCCCGATGCCTGCGATGGCGTCGCGTAGGGTGAGCGTCGGTGAGTGACTCCCGGACTCCGGCGCGCGACGCTTCGCTCAGCGCAGTGGGTGTTCGCCCGCCCTTCTACCGCGATGTCACGGTCACCCGCTGGATCGCGCAGATCGGCGCGCTGGTCCTGGTCCTGGCTGCAATGTGGTTCTTGGCGGCCGAGGCCGGCGACAGTCTGCGGGCGAAGGGCGCCAATATCAGTTTCGACTTCATCTCTGAGCACATCGGCATCAAGGTGGGCTGGGGCATCGACACCAACCCCGACACCGGGGGGCGCGCGCTGTGGGTCGGCATGGTGAACACCATCCGCATGGCAGCAGCGGGCATCGCGCTGGCATCGGTTGTCGGCGTGCTGGTCGGCTTGGCGCGTCTGTCGTCGAACTGGGCGATGCGCCGCTTGGCCGGCATGTACGTCGAGGCGCTGCGCAACATCCCGCTGCTGGTGCAGATCCTGGTGTACGCGGCTGTGCTGGCGACCTTGCCCAATGTCGCGTTCGACATGGGACCCATCGCGGGCTGGCTGCACCTGTCGAATCAGGGGCTGTCCATGCCGCGGGTCTTCATCTCTGAGGGCTTCTACCAGTGGGCCGTGGTGATGCTGGTCGGCGCCGCCGTCGCCCACTTCGTGTACCGCGGGCTGGCGCAGCGCCGCGAGCAGACCGGCGAGCAGACCAACGCCGGTGCATGGTCTGCGGCGGTACTGGTGGTGTTCGCTGCGGTGGGCTGGTGGGTGCATCCCGTCTTTGGCTGGCTGGGCGGCGTATTCGACGCAGCGGCCGACGCGGTGGCCGCCATTCCGGCCGGCGTCGTCCAGGCGGCAGTGGCGGTGGCCGCAGCAGCGATCACCGTGTGGTGGATTCGGAGATTCCTCGCGCAGCGCCGCACGCCGGCGGGCCTGACCCGACTGACCGATGACGACTGGTTCCGCATGATCTTCGCCGCCGTGGCGGCAGCGGTTGTGGTGCTGTTCGCTGTGGCGGTGTGGCCTGGCCTGGCGAGCTGGCTGGTCAACTCCTCCAGCGACGGGCTCGGACTGCTGGCAGACAAATTCGGCGACGGGCGCACGGGCGCACCCATCGATGCCATGCGGCCCGACATCGTCCAGCCAGGCAACTTCGCGAACTACGGCCCCGCAGGTCTGAATCTGCCGATCGGCTTTGCTGCGGTGTATTTCGGCGTGGTGTTCTACACAGCAGCGTTCATCGCGGAGATCGTGCGGGGCGGCATCCTGGCGGTGCCCAAGGGACAGAGCGAGGCAGCCCAAGCGCTCGGCCTGCGACGCACCACCATGCTGCGCCGGGTCATCCTGCCTCAGGCGCTGCGGGTGATCCTTCCGCCGGTGGGGAACCAGTACTTGAACCTCACCAAGAACACCTCGCTCGCCATCGCGGTCGGCTACAGCGATCTGGTGCAGATCGGGCAGACGGTCTACAACCAGACGGGCAAGACGCTGCAGGTCATGGCAATCTGGATGCTCTTCTACCTCGCGTGCTCGCTGACGATCTCTGCGGTGGTCAACTTCTTCAACATCCGGCTGCGGATCGTGGAGCGGTGATGACCGATCCGATAGCGCCTGCCGGCACTGCCGTTGTGGCTGCAGAGCCCATCGTGCGCTCGGCGTCCCCGCCGGATCGGCCGAGCCTGCCGCCGGGCAGATGGCTGCGGGAGAACCTGTTCGCCAATGCCCGCAGCACGGTCTTCACGCTGTTCGCGGTGCTCATAGCGCTGTACGCCTACCGGGGGCTGCTGAATTTCGTCTTCAGCGAGGAACGGTCGTGGATCGCCGTGCGCACCAATCTGCGGCTGCTGTTCACCCAGGCGTATCCCGAGCACCAGTACGTCAGGGTGTGGGTGGTCGTCGGCACCGTCTTGGTGCTCGCAGGCCTGAGCGCGGGGATCTGGTCCCGCTGGGGCGGCGTGACGGTGAAGCGGCTGATGGGCTGGCTGATGTCGCTCGGCACATTGATCGCAGCCGGCGTGATGATCCGCGAGCCGAGCGTGCTGGTCGATGACGCAGGCGAGTTGGTGCGCGACGAGACAGGCGAGCGGCTGCGCGAGTCGTTCTGGGCAGCCATGGCTGACCGCTGGGTGTGGTGGGTGGTCGCGTTGGCGCTGTTCGCTGCGGTGGCCGCTATGTGGGTGAACTTCGACGACCTGCAGCGGCGCACGATCAGGATCCCGGCGGCCTCGCTCATGTTCGCAGTGCCGGGCCTGCTCGTGGCCTCGACCTGGGTGATCCGATACGGCCACTACGGGTTCACCGAGGGCGAGTTCATCGCTGAGCCCGGCCAGACCGTGGCGCTGTCGACCAAACTGCCTTGGACGGTCATGTGGCTGCTGGCGGTGGCATGTTTCGGCTTGGGCCGCGTGGCTCGCGCCAAGGCGATCGCTGGCGCGGCCGGCTCTGGCGACCAAGATGCCGGCGAGTCCGATGCTGCCGGTGAACTGCCACGCGAGGCGCTGTCCCGAACGCGTCTCGTCATCAACCTGGCGTGGGTGCTGAGCCCGTTCTTCCTGTACTGGGTGGTGATGCGCGATCCCGAGATCGACTATGCGCATGTGTTCTCGACGATGCTGCCGATGGGCCTGGCGTTCGGGGCGGCCGGTGCCGCGGTCTTGTGGTGGCTGACGCGCGCAGACGCCGGCGAGGCGGGGCGGCTGGCCGCCATCGCCCTGGTGCTGCTGGCAGCGTTTCACTGGGTTGCCGCGTTCTTCGGCTGGTACCCGATGCTGCAGGTTGCTCGCATCGGTTTCCTGCTGCTGGCGATAGCAGCGCTGCTGGCACCGAATTTCGCAGGAGTCGCCGCACAGCGAAGGCGTCTGGTCATCGGGTGGCTCGCCGTCGTGCTGGTGCTGTTCTACGGCACCACGATGATCAACTCCCCGTCCACCATCGAAGTGCCCACCGACATGTTCATCGGAGGCTTCAGCGTCACGCTGCTGGTCTCCGTGCTGACGATCATGCTGTCGTTTCCGATCGGTGTGCTGCTCGCGCTGGCGCGCACTTCCCGACTGCCGATCTTCCGGGTGCTTTCGACCATCTACATCGAAGTCATCCGGGGCGTACCGCTCATCACGCTGCTGCTGTTCTTCTCCGGAGTCGTGCCGCTGTTCCTGCCCGACGGCATGGAGATCGCCGAGCTGGCCGCCGCGATCCTGGGCTACACGCTGTTCTCGGCTGCGTACCTGGCAGAGAACGTGCGAGGCGGCCTGCAGTCGATTCGCCGAGGCCAGTACGAGGCGGCCGATGCGCTCGGCCTGACCGGCACGCAGCGCACGGGATTCATCGTGCTGCCCCAATCGCTGCGGGTCTCGATCCCCCCGCTGGTCGGCCAAGTCATCGCAACCTTCAAGGAAACGTCGCTGCTTGCCATCATCGGACTGTTCGACTTCTTGAGGATGGCCAACTCCGTCGTTCCGAATCAGTCGCAGTTCCTCGGCGTGCGGCGCGAGGGTTTGCTGTTCGTCTCGGTGGTGTACTGGGTCGTGGCGTTCGGCATGTCGAAGTACAGCCAACGCCTCGAGGAACGAGTGGGGCTGGGGCAGCGATGAACCTGCGACCTACGGCATGGCTGCGGAGCGCGTCAGAGCGCCTTCGTGTCGTGCCGGCTATCGAACATGTGTTGCTGCGCCAGCGTGCGGGCCTGAGGCTCGGACTGCCGGCCGTCACGGGGAGATGATCATGAGCACGAGCACGCAACCGGCCCACGGTGATGCCACGATCGCGGTGTCCGACGAGCTCGCCGCACGCGATGACATGATCGTGTGCCGCGATGTCGACAAGTGGTTCGGCGATTTCCAGGCGCTGAGCGGCATCTCTGCGACGATCAAGGAACAGGAGATCGTCGTCGTGCTCGGCCCGTCCGGCTCGGGCAAGAGCACGTGGATCAGGTGCATCAACCGGCTCGAGGCTCACCAGAGCGGTCAGATCGTCGTGGACGGCATCGAGCTGACCAATGACCTGCGCAACATCGAGAAGATCCGTTCTGAGGTGGGCATGGTCTTCCAGCAGTTCAATCTGTTCCCGCACCTGACGGTGATGGACAACATCACGCTGGCGCCGATCTGGGTGCGAAAGAAGTCACGGCCCGAGGCCGAGGAACTCGCCGAGTCGCTGCTGGAGCGGGTGGGCATTCCCGAGCAGGCGCAGAAGTTTCCCGGCCAGTTGTCAGGCGGTCAGCAGCAGCGTGTGGCAATCGCGCGGGCGCTGGCGATGGAGCCCCGTGTGATGCTGTTCGACGAGCCCACCTCGGCACTCGACCCCGAGATGATCAAGGAAGTGCTCGACGTGATGGAGGAGCTGGCACGCTCGGGCATGACCATGATGGTGGTGACCCACGAAATGGGCTTCGCCCGTGAAGTGGCTGATCGCATCATCTTCATGGAGGAAGGCGAGATCGTTGAAGTCGGCACGCCGCACCACTTCTTCACCGAGCCGGCCGAAGACCGCACGAAGCTGTTCTTGAGCCAAGTGCTGTAGCCGCGCCGGTGCGTGCGGCGTGCGTCCTTGCCGTCGGCGCAGGCTCTCAGTCTTTGGGCTCACCGTATGGGGCGTCAGCGTCCGCATAGCACTCCGGGTGATAGTGCTCGACGCGATCCCAACGATTCTTCACGTACACATTGCAAATGATCTGCTCAGCGCGGATGCGCGCCCGGAACTTGATGAGTTCGTCGCAGACGGCGCAATAGGCCGAATTGCCTGCGTCGACGGTCCGCGACACTGCTCTGCTCTTCCAGTGCTTGCGTTCGGATGCAGAGGTTTGCGTCGAAGTCGAAGATGACGACGCCGTGGTGTCCGTAGCCATGGCGGGACTCTAGCGAACGCTCGCGCGCTTGAGGTGGATATTCGCGCGCTACGCGCGAATGCTGGTACGTTGCGCGGGGCACGTTGCGCGCGATTCTTGAGAACATCTCGCGCAGCTCGTGTGGAACTGCGACCACTGACTGCCCGTTGTGTCGGGTGGGCAACGCGCTCGGATAGCGTGCCGCGCCGTGTCCGAGGCCTCACGAGGCGCCGCAAGCACGGCCCCGCACAGCGAACCGGGCCCGCCGCTCGCTCTCGCAGCCGTCGATGCTGTTCTGTTTGACTTCGGCGGCGTCATCACCGAGAGCCCGTTCGAGTCGTTCAACCGCTACGAGGACCGCATCGGCGTGCCGCTCGACACCATCCGGCAGATCAACGCCACCGATCCGGACGCCAACGCATGGGCACGGCTGGAGCGCAGCGAGGTATCCGTCGACGAGTTCGCCGAACTCTTCGAGGCCGAAGCGGCCGCCCGGGGCTATGAGATGTCCGGGTTGCAGGTGCTTGCGTGCCTCAGCGGCGGGCTGCGACCGCAGATGGTTCGGGCCTTGGAGATCCTGGCGGAACGCCTGCCGGTCGGCTGCATCACCAACAACGTGAGAACGGGCCACGGTGCGGGCATGGCCCGAGACGCCGCCACCGCCGCCGCGGTCGCCGAGGCGATGAAGCTGTTCGGCGTGGTCATCGAGTCCTCGGCTGTCGGGCTGCGCAAGCCCGATCCGCGGATCTACGAGCTGGCCTGCGCTCGACTCGGCATCGACCCGGCTCGCACGGCGTACCTCGACGATCTGGGCATCAATTGCAAGCCGGCCGCCGCGATGGGCATGAGAGCCATCAAGGTGGTCGATCCCGACGCGGCCCTCCGTGAGCTGGAAGCACTCGTCGGCTTCGAGCTGAGCTGACACCCAGCCGGTGACGTACTGATGGCGTCGGAGTTCATCTACACGCTCCGCAAGCTCGGTCGCTTCTACCCGCCGGACCGGGAGGTCCTGCGCGATGTCACCTTGGCGTTCCTGCCTGGCGCGAAGATCGGCGTGATCGGCCACAACGGTTCTGGCAAGTCGACGCTGCTTCGGATCATGGCCGGAGCGGACGACGGCTACGTGGGGGAAGCGAGGCTGGCCCCGGGCGCCACCGTCGGACTGCTGCCCCAGGAGCCAGTACTGGACCCCGGTCTCGACGTCGAAGGCAACGTGATGGCAGGCGTTGCCGAGACTGCTGCCTTGCTCACGGCGTATGAGGGGCTGATGGCCCGCTGGGCCGATCCCGACGCTGACTTCGACGCACTGGGCACCCAGCAAGCCGAACTCGAGGACCGAATCGCCGCAGCTCATGCTTGGGATCTGGACCGCCGGGTCGCGATCGCTATGGATGCACTGCGGCTGCCGGCCCCCGATGCCGACGTCACGACCTTGTCGGGAGGCGAGCGGCGTCGCGTGGCGCTGTGCCACCTGCTGCTGTCACATCCGGACCTGCTGCTGCTGGACGAGCCGACGAACCATCTCGATGCCGAATCGGTGGCGTGGTTGGAGAGATTCCTGGCCGACTACTCGGGCACGGTCGTGGCCATCACTCACGATCGGTACTTCCTGGACAATGTCGCCGGCTGGATCCTCGAGGTGGATCACGGCCGAACTCATCCATTCGAAGGCAACTACAGCGCATGGCTCGAGCACCGCAACGACCGCCTGGTCTCCGAGCGGCGCCAGTCGGACGCTCGAGTTCGCACGCTGGCGCGCGAGCTGGAGTGGGTGCGCATGTCGCCGCGGGCGCGGCAAGCAAAGAGCAGGGCTCGGGTCAGCGCCTACGACGAACTGCTGGCTGAGCACCGCAAGGCCACTGACGAGCAGCGCCGAGCAGACGCGCTGCAGATCACCATCCCGATGTCGCGACGGCTTGGCTCGCAGGTCATCGAAGCGGAGGGTCTTGTCAAGTCCTATGGCCACAAGCTGCTGTTCGACGGTCTCTCGTTCCGCCTGCCGCGGGGAGGCATCGTCGGCGTGATCGGTGCCAACGGCGCCGGCAAGACGACGCTCTTTCGGTTGCTGGTCGGCGATGAGCAACCTGATGCGGGCACCATCGCGATCGGCGAGACCGTCGACATTGCCTGCGTCGACCAGTCGCGTGTGGTTCTCAACGACGACCGCACCGTCTATGAGGAGATCACGGGCGGTCACGACACGCTCCGCATCACTGGACTCGACGGCGCGCGGGAGGTCAACGGCCGGGCCTTCGTCGCCTCGTTCAACTTCACGGGTTCGGATCAGCAAAAGCGCGTGGGCGACCTTGCGGGCGGCGAGCGCAACCGCGTGCATCTCGCCCGGACGCTCACCTCGGGATGCAACGTGCTGCTGCTCGACGAGCCCACCAATGATCTCGACGTGGACACGCTGCGCTCGCTCGAGGCCGCCTTGGAGTCCTTCGGGGGCTGCGCCGTGGTCATCAGCCACGACCGCTGGTTCCTGGATCGGATTGCCACCCATGTGCTGGCCTTCGAGGGCAACAGCGTGGTGCGCTGGTTCGAGGGCAATTTCACCGAGTACGAGACGTTCCGCAAGCGCGGACTCGGCGCCGATGCAGACCCGACTCGCATGACGTACAGGCCGCTCGCACGCTGAGGCGGAGCCGTGGCCTGAGCGGCCGGTGCGCGGCAGCGCACAAGTGCGGGCAGCAACGGGTGCGACCACGGGAAGGTGCATCTCTTCGCGCTGCCGCTGAGTTCGGCAGTTAGCGTCAGACCGGTGCGGATCGCCACATGGAACGTCAACAGCCTGAATGCCCGGCTGGAACGAGTCGACGAGTGGTTGGACTATGCCGAGCCCGACGTGCTGCTGCTGCAGGAGACCAAGATGTCTGACGAGCAGTTCCCGCACCTGCACTTCGAGGCACAGGGCTACGCCTCGGCGCACCACGGTGAGGGACGCTGGAACGGCGTGGCGATCCTGTCGAGCGTGGGGATCGAGAACCCGATTGCTGGCTTCGCCGACTGTCGCGAGCCTGACCCCGATGCTCGGATCATCTCGGCCCGCTGTGGCGGCGTCACCGTGAGTTCGGTGTACGTGCCCAACGGGCGTGCCGTCGACCACGACCATTACCGCTACAAGCTGGACTGGCTGGGACGTCTGCGCGCCCACTTGCAGGCCACATGCGACCCAGCCGATCCGGTCCTCGTCGGCGGCGACTTCAACGTGTGTCCCGACGACCGCGACGTGTGGGACCCCGACAACCCCGAACCACGCACTCACGTCACCGACGCCGAGCGGGATGCCGTCAAGCATGTCTGCGACTGGGGTCTGCTGGACATCTTCCGCGAGCACTACGACGCCCCGGGCCTGTACAGCTGGTGGGACTACCGGGACGGAGCGTTCTACAAGCGTCACGGCCTGCGCATCGATCTGCTGCTGGGCACTGAGCCGGTGGTGGCAGCGACCGAGTTCTGCCTCATCGATCGAAATGCTCGCAAGGGCACCAAGCCCTCGGACCACACACCGGTCTTCGCCGATCTCGCGTTGCGAGGCTGACCGGGAGGCGAAGCCGCGGCATGAGCGGCCCGTGGGTGCAGCTGTCGCATGAGGGCGCAGGCCAAGAGCGTGCTTCGACTGGCACAGCGGCGGGAGGCCTCGCCTGTCGATTTGTGCCGTTCTTGAGCGGATCGCAGCGCACGCCGACGCGAGGCCGCTCAGCGGTTGCGAGCGGCGTCGAGCGCGGCGCGTGCGCCGGCCAGTCTCGCGGCTGCGTCGCCTGACGACAGGGGAGGCGGTTCGGCCGTTGCGTGCTCGATGAGTTCCAGCCACGGCGATGGACCCGCCAAGCGGTCGTTCGCTCCGCGTCCGGAGCGTCGCCGTGCCCAGGTGAGATGCAGTGTGTGGACGGCGCGTGAGACGGCCACGTAGAACAGCCTGCGCTCCTCGGGATCGTCTGCGCGGAGCGGCACCAGCCCGTCGTGTACGCCAGCGACGACCACATGGCGCCACTGCAGGCCCTTGGCTGCGTGAAACGTTGCAAGCGACACCGCACCTTCGCGGGGGTGGAACGCAGCGCCGAAGCCGTCGCCGTCAACCACATCGGTGGTGAGCTCGCGATCACTGCCGGCCAGCAGTCCGAGCCAGGCGGCGAACCCCGTGCCGGTGGGGCCGCGTGCCCCCACGGAGCGACCGGAAACGCGATTCATCTCGGTTACGTAGGCATCTGCAAGCTCGAGCACGCGCGCCAGCACCGGCTCGACCTCACGCGCCGCCCCGGCATCGAGCGCTTCGGCGCGCAGGTCCTCGATAGCTGCGGGGAAACTCGTGCCGATCGGTCGCAGCTGCTCGAGCACTTGCTGCACTGCGGGCAGTTGCAAGAACGGGCTTCGCTGCCCGCTGACGCGACACGGGATGCCGCGATTGCCGAGGGCCTCGGCGATGTCCCCCAATTGGGCATTGGTCCGCGCGAGTACGCCGAACGAGTCCCAGCGGACGCCGCCGAGGTGGTGATCTGAGATCCACTGGGCGATGCCGGCGGCCTCGGCCTCGGCGTCGTCGAAGACCGTCACGGTCGGCACGGGACCCGTTTCGTGCGGGCGCGCCGGCGTTTGCGCATGGCCGCCAAGGCCAGCGGTGTGTGGGGGCGCAGCGTCGGGGGCGCTCGCCATCACTGCCTGTGACGCAGCAACGAGCGACGGGTGGCTGCGGTAGTTGCGCTCGAGCCGGACGACTTGAGCGCCGTCGAAGAAGCGGTCGAATTCGGCGATGTAGCGGCTGTCGGCGCCGTTCCAGCCGTAGATCGCCTGGTTGATGTCTCCGACGGCGAATACATCGGCAGATTCGTTGTACACAGCTTCCGCACCGCCGATCCACTCCCACAGCAGATTCCACTGCAACCGGTTGAGATCCTGAAACTCGTCCACGAAGTAGTGGCGGTGCAACCAGCGTTGCGCGGCAGCGAAGTGCTCGTCGGTACGCATCAGGCGGATGCACTCGGCGAGCAGGTCGTCGAAATCCAGCAGCCGGCTGCGGGACTTGGTGCGCTCGAAATGCCCGAAGAGCTCCGCAGCTGCTTCTCCGGCAGCCGGTCCGAGCCGTCGCATCGCCGGCCCGTCTCGATACTGCGCCACTGACAGATCTGCGGCTTTTGCCCAGTCGATCTCGCGCAGTGCGCGGGCGACGGTGATCGGCGGTCTGGGGCCGAACGCACGCTGGAGGTGCTCTGACAGGTCGCCGCTGAGCGATGCCCGGTTGGGCAGGATCTTCCGCTCGCTGCGCCCGTGGTCGATGTCGTGTTGGCGGATCTGGGCGAGAGCGATCGAGTGGAACGTGCCCACCGGGCCCATGTCGTCGACATCGAGCTGTCGCAGCCGCGACCGAAGCTCTCTCGCGGCCCGACGGGTGAACGTCACTGCCACGGCGCGTCGAGCCTGCATCGACTCAGTCGCCGCTCGCCAGGCGATCCGATGTGTCAGCACCCGCGTCTTGCCGCTTCCCGGTCCGGCCACCACCAGCAGCGCCGCGGCGCCAGAACGAACAGCGGCACGCTGGGCGGCGTCGAGGCCGTCGTCGTCAGGCAGCGCCTCGCTCGGGTCGGTCGCCGAGGCCGCACGGTCGCCTGAGCTATGCATCGGGGGCATCGTTCATTGCGGCGAACCTAGACCTCAGTCACTGAGCGGATCGCACGCCCGGGCAACTCCAATAGGCGGGATACGTGCGGCTGGTCTCTGCGATGCGCACGCGCAAGCTGCTCCCACGCGTCGCTTCTGTGCCCATCGTGGTCGATCGTGAGCGTCAATACGCTGTGAGTGGTGCGCATCGTCAGTCTCGTTCCGAGCGTCACCGAGACACTGGCGGTCTGGGGTGCCGACCCGGTCGCCTGCACCCGCTACTGCGAGCGGCCCGATCTGGAACACATCGGCGGCACCAAGAACCCCGATGTCGATGCCATCGCTGAGATGCAGCCTGATCTGGTTGTGGCAGACCGCGAGGAGAACCGCAAGGAAGACTACGACGCGCTGGTCGCTGTCGGCATCGAGGTCGAGGCGCTGCACATCGCCTCGCTGCGAGATGTCGAGCCTGAGTTGAGCCGCCTGGCAGCACGGATCGGCGTCTCGTGGACCTCCGAACCGCTCCCGCCCCGACGTGACGCGTTTCGGCTCGCGTCGGGCGGCGCCCTGCGGGCATTCGTCCCGATCTGGCGCCGGCCGTACATGACGATCGGCGCACAGACCTACGGTGCCTCGCTGCTGGCGTGGTGCGGAGTCGACGTGGCGTTCTCCGACCGGGGCGCCTATCCGACACTCGACGCCGATGATCTGTCGCCGGAGCGTTTCGACATCGTGCTTGCGCCGACCGAGCCCTATCGGTGGCGCCAGCGTCACCTCGACGAGCTGTCGGAGTTGGCGCCGACTCATATCATCGACGGCCAGGATCTGTTCTGGTGGGGCACACGCACGCCCGCCGCGATCGCACGGGTGGCTGCGGCAGCCACGCGGGCGCTGTGCCAGCTAGACCCTCCGCAGGCCCCACTTCTGTGTCCGTAGATCCCATGCTCGCTCCGATCCTTGGAGTCTGCGCAAGACAGTGAAGATGTGGGCAGGGAGCGGTGCGAGACAATGTAGCGATGCCGGTGAGCGGGCGATGTGGGCAGATGGAGATGCGTCGCGTCTGGGTTCTGTTCGCGGCGGCGACGGTGGTGATGGCGTTTGGGTGCAGCGCTGAGGGTGCGGACGATGTGGGTGGCGGCTCGTAGGGTCATGAGTTGTGGGGTCCGCCGAGCGATGCTGAGGTCGCGGCGGCTCGGGAGCTGCAGTTGGCCTATGTGGGCGGGGCCGATGTGTTTCCGCCGATCGATCCTGACGCGCCGTGCCCTACGGGGGTGCCCGACGGCGAGTCGTGGGTGGTGTTGTTCCGGGTTCGGCGGGGCTGTTTGTGGTCCCAGCGCGCTCATGAGGACTGGATGCTCGACTCCGCCAACGTCGACCGGGAGAGATATTTCGACTCGGATCCGTTCATCGTCGCCGTCAAGGACGTCAGCAGCGGGCATACCGGGGAGTCCCGGCCGAGTTCGTACATGGTGCTGGCCGAGACCGACGAGTACCGGTGCCATCGCGAGGTCCCCACCCGCATCGGCTACCGCGAAAGCAGGTGGGACAGGCTCGAGGCCCGCTACCGGAACCGCGAAGTCGTCGAGTCGCCCGGCTTCGCGCGGTTCCCGTGGCACCAGGACGCACCCGAGTGCCCGCTGTGGGTGTCGTCGGCGCCGGGCTACTTCCAATGGGGGCTGCCCACCCGTGCTCGGGCAGCAGACGCCCGGGAGCTGCAGGCGCAGTTCGTGGGCAGGCCGCCTGATGAGTGGCCGCCGCTGCCCGAGGCGCCGGGTGTGTGCCCGTCACCGCGGTGGGAGCACCTCGGCAGCTTCCCAGGGGTGCGTCACGATTTCGGCGATCTGACGGTGTACAGGCATCGCGGGGGCTGTCTGATCGCCGAGCGAGGACCGGCCGTTGGGGGGTTCCGCCCCGGGGTTGACGGGCCGTGGGACGTCTATGACTACGAGTCGGATCCGTGGGCGATCTGGGCCTGTACCAGATCCAGCACCACTAGTCCCAGCAGCGATCCGGCGAGTGTCGGTTGCGAAAGCGATTTGCCCCATAACGCGCTCGTCGCTGAGCTTCACGCAGTTCATTCGCCTGACACCCACCGCATCAACCCCACAGCAAACCGGTAGCAGACGCCAACGGACGCCCGAGAAGTGCTGCGACGAGCGCGAATCACCCGTCGGCGGCGGGCGGGCCGGGCCACTCCTGGGCGGGGTGTCCCGACGAGCTCGGTGCATTCGCCGACGATGCATCGATTCGATGTGATAGGAGGTGTGGTTGATGTGCTGGGGTGCCCGGGTTCGGGTGATGGCGGCGGCGGCTGTCGTGGCGGTGGTGTTGGCGTTTGGGTGCAGCGCTGAGGGTGACGGCTCGTCGGGTCATGAGTTGTGGGGTCCGCCGAGCGATGCTGAAGTTGAGGCGGCTCGGGAGCTGCAGTTGGCCTATGTGGACGGCAGCACTGATGTGTTTCCGCCGATCGATCCTGACGCTCCGTGCCCGGAGGGGGTGCCCGACGGCGAGTCGTGGGTGGTGGTGTTCCGGGTTCGGCGGGGCTGTTTGTGGCCCCAGCGCGCTCATGAGGAATGGATGCTCGATTCTCGCAATGTCGATTACTTGAGGTATTTCGACTCGGATCCGTTCATCGTTGCCGTCAAGTATCTCCGCGGCGGGTTTATCCCAGGGTCCCGGCCGATTTGGTACGCGGTGCTGGCCGAGACGGGCGAGTACCGGTGCCATCGCGAGGTCCCCACCCGCATCGCTCCTCTCGATACCAGGTGGGACATGCTTGAGTCCAGCTACCGGAATCCCGCAGTCGTTGAGGTGCCCAGCTTCGCGTGGTTCCCGTGGCACCAGGACGCACCGGAGTGCCCGTTGTGGGTGTCGTCGGCGCCGGGCTATTCCCAATGGGGGCTGCCCACTCATGCTCAGGCAGCAGATGCCCGGGAGCTGCAGGCGCAGTTCGTGGGCAGGCCGCCTGATGAGTGGCCGCCGCTGCCCGAGGCGCCGGGGGTGTGCCCGTTACCGCGGTGGGAGGATGTTGTCCGCGGCCCAGTGGTGCGTCACGATCTAGGCGATCTGACGGTGTACAGGCATCGCGGGGGCTGTCTGATCGCCGAGCGAGGACCGGCCGTAGCGGGGTTCCGTCCCGGGGTTGACGGGCCGTGGGATATCTATGACTACGAGTCGGACCCGTGGGCGATCTGGGCCTGTACCAGATCCAGCACCACTAGTCCCAGCAGCGATCCGGCGAGCGTCGATTGCGACAGCGATCTTCCCCACAACGCGCGCATCACTGAGCTTCAAGCAATTCATTCGCCCGCGCACCGCATCAACCCCACATTGAACCGGTAGCAGACGCCGGCGGACATCTGAGAAGCGCTGCGATGAGTGCGAGGCATCAGTCCGCGGCGGGCCGTGTCGTGAATCGCCCCGGGACGTTGATGGAGGGCAGGCTCTATCGGTGGTTGCGAGTGAGTTGAGTGTAGATGTCTGCGGCTGATTGCCAGTTGTGGAGTCGGCGGGGCATCCAGTTGAGGTTGTCCTCGATGATCGACAGTCGCAGCGGGCTGAGGTTCAGCGGTGTTCGGTTGGGCAGCCAGCGTCGCAGCAGCCCGTTGGTCTGCTCGTTGGTGCCGCGTTGCCAGGGGCTGTGGGGTTCGCAGAAGAACACCTCGATGCCGAGTGCGGTTTCGATGTCGGCCCAGCGGGCCGTCTCGCGTCCTTGGTCCCAGGTGAGGCTGCGCACGAGATGGGCGGGCTGGCGGGCCAGGGCGGCGGTGACTGCTGCGGCGACGTTGGGCGCTGTGTGGCCGTGGGGCAATGCGACGACGAGCGTGTGGCGGCTGACGCGCTCCACCAGGGTGGCAGCGGCGCTGCGGTTGGCTGCCCCGATGATCAGGTCGCCTTCCCAGTGGCCCGCCTCGTCTCGGTCTTCGGCGGCTGGGGGCCGCTCGCTCAAAGGCCGATAATCCCCCAGCGGGCTGGCTTTTTCGCGGTGGCGGCTGCGCGGACGGCGACGCCGGCGGCCCCTCGGCAGGTCGGCCCACGCGTCGGCGCCGAGCCCGCAGCCGCTGTACGCGGCCCGGTAGATCGTCTCCGCGCATACCCGCTGTCCCTCGCCGGCGAGATCGGCGCTGATCGCCTGCGGCGACCAGCGCTGGTTCATCCTGCGCTTCACCTGGGCGGCCAGCACCGGGTCCGCTTCGAGCTTGCATGCCCGGGGCCGCCGCGCCTGGCGGCTCGCGTCAGCGGTCGCTGACGCCGCGTCGTACACGGCCTTGGGGCCGCCGCAGCGGCCCAGCTCGCGATAGACCGTCGCCGGGTGCCGGCCCAGCACCACCGCGATGTCCTCAGCGGTCGCTCCCGCCGATCTCATCGCCTCAATCCGGGCGCGCCCGAACGCGCTCAGCCTCGCTGCCATATGGGACACCTCCACTGGTGGTTGCTGTGCAGAACAACCGGTCATCATGACCGATCACTCGCAACCACCGGTGGAGTCCGCCGAGCTATGGCAAACAATGGGAGGTATCCCGCTGAGCTGCGTGAGCGGGCGGTGAGGATGGTGCTCAGAGTGCTAGCCGGAACATTTCTTCGGTTCGCCGGGAATGCGCTGTGACTACGGTCATCGGCCATGGCGCACAACCAGGCCGACACGCTCTCTGCGGGCAGTAGGCTTAAGATCCGCCGCGGGTCAAGTAGCGCGAACGATCCGTGTGATTACCAAGAGTTACGCATGATTTCCGAGCACAAACCACGCGACTTGACTTCTGGCGGACCCTTAGCGCTGCGGGCGATGTGAGGCGTCGCGTCGATTCGGCACGATGGAAGAGTCAGGCCGACTGACGTGGCGGACCGAGTGATGGAGCCGGTGATCCGGTCGGGTTGTGTGCAGCGGCGGCGACTTGTCCGTGTGGCCGTGTTGATATTCGTTGCGCTGTTGACGATGGCGTGCAGCAGCGATGCCTCATCGGATGCCGGTCGAGAACAGAACGGCGATCTGTCAGGCTCCGTTTACGATCCCACTGTTGATGGCGAACCGGCTGCTCCTAGGCGATCTTTCACTCGACGGGAGCCGGGTTCGGTCATCGACTCGGCAGGTCTGACTCGGTTCGAGTCCTGCCGGGACATGGAGGCATATCTCCAGCAGGAGACCGCCGCGACGGTCACTGCGTTCGGGTATGGGGCCGACGTTGATGTGACTTACAGAAGCAGGAAGTTGACGTATCGGAGCAGTAGTCCGCCTAATTGGATCAACCCGTTTTGGTATGTGCCCGATCAGGTTGTATTCACATCGATCACCGCCGGCGACCGGATGGTAATCGTCTATGGCGACAGTATCCGTGTGGTGGACGTCTCGGGTCGGTCCCCGGTCATTGTCGCAGTGCTGCGTCTTGAGATCGGCTATCCCGAGGCGAATCTGCAGGACCTGCTTCTTCTTGACGACCGTCTGCTGTTGATATTCCAGGGAGGTGCGACCAGCCTTCCCTTGGACGCCGCAGCTCCTGACATCGACCGATTCGCCGGCAGCGTGAACCGGGAGGACTTGAGATGGACCACTGTGATCGCGGAGATCGGCCTCGGCGATCCTGAACCGAGAGTCACTCGCTATCTGCGTCTTCGGGGACAATTCGTGAATACTGAGATCAGCGAGGACGGGAAGCTGCGTCTTGTCACCGGTTATGAGCAGCGGAGACTGCCCGGGGAGATCCATCCCGGCGACAACGACGTGATGTCCGCGCAGGAATCGTTGCAGCACAATCGGGAACTCGCTGAGGCGACGCCGCTGGAGAGTTGGATGCCCGAGTACCGGCTTACCGACGGCGACGGCGCAGTGGTCGCGTCGGGGATGCTGGGCGATTGCTCTCGCGCGTACCGTCTGGGGGAGTTCGCGGGACCCGGGGTTCTGAGCATCGTCACGCTCGACATGGCTGATGCCGGCATGGAGCCGCCGAGCGATGTGGTGTCGGTGGTGGCGTCCGCGGCGAGCGTGACCTCCTCGCCCGGCAGTGTGTTCGTGACCACGAGCCCGTACCGCTACGAGCTTGGGGCAACAGACGTGCGCAGGGTCCAGACGGACGACCCACATGGGGACGTCCACCGGTTCGAGTTCTCAGAGCACGGCTTGCCGCAGTACTCGGCGTCGGTCGGGATCGCCGGATGGGTGGGCGGTGCGCGCGGTGCGCGGGTCGTCGGCGACACTCTCAGGCTGCCCTATTTCTGGTTCGACCATCCCGACGACTCGCACGACGGCAACGAAGGACTCCTCGTCTTCGACATCGCCGACGGCGACCTGAAGCTCAAGCAACGAGGCGAGGTGCTCGCCGGCTCCAGTGCACTCACCTCTGTGGCCCACACATCGAAAGCCGCCGTCTGGACCGAACTGCGTGGCGCAGGCGAAGACGACCACGCGCACGTGGTCGACGTGTCCAACCCGTCAGGAGAAGTGAACGTCAGCAAGATCATTGCGATCCCTAGTGCTTGGGATGGCTTCACAGAGATCGGCGACGACCTGCTGCTCTATGTCGGGGACAAATCCGGTCCCACCGTCGAAGTCCACAAGCGCACCGTGCTCCTGCTCGACGTCTCGAACCCCGCCAGTCCCCGAATCGCAGGCCAAGCAGCGGACGGTTTCGCAATCGGCCACCACTGGTCAGCGCACCCGACCGACGAAGGCGCCGTCACGGTCGTGCCCCTCGAACCTTGCGATCGCGACAATTGCACCGTCGCCGTCATCACCGCCACTGCTGACGGACTAGCGCAACGAGGCACCGTCGCGCACCGCAATTTCGTCATCACCAGCGAACTCGTCGGAGACATCCTCTACACGATCACCCCCACGGACATGATCGCCACCGACCTCACGACGATGGAAGAGACAGGCCGTCTGACGTGGCGGACCGAGTGACGCAGCCGGTGACCCGGCCGGGCGTTCGGCACCGCTGTCGGTCAGCCGGGGCCTGTCGGACGCTCCCTTGTCAAGCGGCGAGTGCGAATGGTGTTTTTCGGGCGGTTTCGTCGCGCCACGTTCGGCGGATGACGCGGTTGGCGAGTTGGCGTTTGTGGGCTCGTCTGGCTTCGCGTCGGGTCTTGCCTTCGCCGGCTTTTCTGGCGAGGTAGGCGACGGCTTCGGGCTGGGTGCGCTGCTGGGTGACCGACGCGATGTGCAGGACAGAGTTGATGCGCCGGTTGCCTGTGAAGTCGAGCCGGTGCTTGACGGGATCACCGGCGCCTTCGCCCGAGGACAGGGCGACGGCGCCGGTGCCGCGCCAGCGTGCGAATTTCGACTCGCGGCCGAACCGGGCCGGGTCGCCGACCTCGCACAGCAGGGTGGCGGCGGCGATGGGGCCGATGCCGGGTTCGTCGCGCTGGGTGGTGCCGTGACGGTCGAGCAGTTCGTCGATGAGCCGTTCCAGTCGGCGGATCTCGCTGCGCGCAGCGCGGTCTTGGTCGATGAAGTTCTGGAGCCATTCGAGCCGGTGCCGGCCGGCTGGGGTCGTGGCAGTGTCGGGGTCGATGTGCTCGAGGCGGCGCAGCCGACTCTCGATCTTGCCGGTCGTGGTGAGCTGGTCGCGCACCTCGGTGGGCAGCTTGGAGATCTGGTCGCCGACATGGTGGAGCATCAAAGTGCGAGCAGCCACAAGGGTTCTGCGATGCTCGAGCACCGCCTCGATCTCGGCGACGAGCGGGTCGTAGGCCTCCAGAGCCTGCACCGGGCCCAGAGTGGGCTCGGCCAGCAGTGCCCTCGCTGAGGCGACCGCGTCGACGGCGTCGGTCTTGCCCAGCCGCCGCGAGCGGCGCTGCGCCGCCGAACGCGACGCAGGGACCTCTCGGGCGTCGAACCCGGCTGCGGCGAGCGCGACCCGGTAGCAGACGCCAACGGACATCGGAGAAGTGCTGCGACGAGCGCGAATCACCCGTCGGCGGCGGGCTGGGCCACTCCTGGGCGGGGGTGTCCCGACGAGCTCGGTGCATTCGCCGATGATGCATCGATTCGATGTGGTAGGTAATGTGGTTGATGCGATGGCGGGTGTGGGTTCCGATGACGGCCGCGGTTGCCGTGGCGGTCGTGTTGGCGTTTGGGTGCAGCGCTGAGGGTGCGGACGATGTGGGTGGCGGCTCGTAGGGTCATGAGTTGTGGGGTCCGCCGAGCGATGCTGAGGTCGCGGCGGCTCGGGAGCTGCAGTTGGCCTATGTGGGCGGGGCCGATGTGTTTCCGCCGATCGATCCTGACGCGCCGTGCCCGGAGGGGGTGCCCGACGGCGAGTCGTGGGTGGTGTTGTATCGGGTTCGGCGGGGCTGTTTGTGGTCCCAGCGCGCTCATGAGGACTGGATGCTCGACTCCGCCAATGTCGACTGGGAAAGGTATTTCGACTCGGATCCGTTCATCGTCGCCGTCAAGAACCTCGGCCGCCCATTCTCGGAGTCCTATCCGAGTTGGTACATGGTGCTGGCCGAGACGGACGAGTACCGGTGCCATCGCGAGGTCCGCACCCGCCTCCCTCCTCTCGAGGGCAGGTGGGACACGCTTGAGGCCCGCTACCGGAACCCCGCAGTCGTTGAGTTGCCCGGCTTCGCGTGGTTCCCGTGGCACCAGGACGCACCCGAGTGCCCGCTGTGGGTGTCGCTGGCGCCGGGTCATGTCGAGTTCGGGGTACCGAAATGGGGGCCGCCGACTCATGCCCAGGCGGCACGCGCCCGCGAGCTGCAGGCGCAGTTCGTGGGCAAACCGCCCGATGAGTGGCCGCCGCTGCCCGACGCGCCGGAGGCGTGCCCGTCACCGCTATGGGAGCTGCTCGCGCGCAGCCCAGGGATGCATCACGATTTCGGCGATCTGACGGTGTACAGGCATCGCGGGGGGCTGCCTGATCGCCGAGCGAGGACCGGCCGTCGCAGGGTTCCGCCCCGGGGTGGACGGACCGTGGGATATCTATGACTACGAGTCGGATCCGTGGGCGATCTGGGCCTGCACCACATCGGGAGTCGCTACTCCCAACGTCGATTCGGCGAGCGTCGGGTGTGCCAGCGATTTGGCCCACAACGCGCGCATCGGCGAGCTTCACGCAGCACATTCACCCGCGCATCGCATCGACCTCAGAGCAAACCGGTAGCTCACGCCGACGGGTCGCCCGGTAAGCGCTGCGACCTGTGCGTGGGGCTCGCCGTCGGCGCGGCAAAGCCGACCTTGGGTGTGGTGCCGGGGCGAACTGCCGGTGCAGCCGCCGATGATGCATCGATTCGATGTGGTAGGTAATGTGGTTGATGCGAAGGCGGGTGTGGGTTCCGATGACGGCCGCGGTTGCCGTGGCGGTCGTGTTGGCGATTGGGTGCAGCGCTGAGGGTGCGGACGATGTGGTGGGCGGCTCGTCGGGTCATGAGTTGTGGGGTCCGGCGAGCGATGCTGAGGTCGCGGCGGCTCGGGAGCTGCAGTTGGCCTATGTGGGCGGGGCCGATGTGTTTCCGCCGATCGATCCTGACGCGCCGTGCCCGGAGGGGGTGGCCGACGGCGAGTCGTGGGTGGTGGTGTTCCGGGTTCGGCGGGGCTGTTTGTGGTCTCAGCGCGCCCATGAGCGGTGGATACTCGATTCCGCCCATGTCGACCGGGAAAGGTATTTCGACTCGGATCCGTTCATCGTCGCCGTCAAGGACATCGGCGGCGCGTATGTCGACGAGTCCTATCCGAGTTGGTACATGGTGCTGGCCGAGACGGACGAGTACCGGTGCCATCGCGAGATCCTCACCCGAAGCGGTCCTCGCGAGAGCAGGTGGGACACGCTTGAGGCCCGCTACCGGAACCCCGCAGTCGTTGAGTTGCCCGGCTTCGCGTGGTTCCCGTGGCACCAGGACGCACCCGAGTGCCCGCTGTGGGTGTCGCTGGCGCCGGGTCATGTCGAGTTCGGGGTACCGAAATGGGGGCCGCCGACTCATGCCCAGGCGGCACGCGCCCGCGAGCTGCAGGCGCAGTTCGTGGGCAAACCGCCCGATGAGTGGCCGCCGCTGCCCGACGCGCCGGAGGCGTGCCCGTCACCGCTATGGGAGCTGCTCGCGCGCAGCCCAGGGATGCGTCACGATTCCGGCGATCTGACGGTGTACAGGCATCGCGGGGGCTGTCTGATCGCCGAGCGAGGACCGGCCGTCGCAGGGTTCCGCCCCGGGGTGGACGGACCGTGGGACGTCTATGACTACGAGTCGGACCCATGGGCGATCTGGGCCTGCGTCACATCCAGCACCACTAGTCCCAGCAGCGATCCGGCGAGCGTCGATTGCGACAGCGATCTGCCGCACAACGCGCGCATCGCTGAGCTTCACGCAGCTCATTCACCCGACGCCCACTACATCAACCCCACAGCAAACCGGTGGCAGACGCCGACGGGTCGCCCGGTAAGCGCTGCGATGAGTGCGAGGCATCGTCGGTGGAGCGGAGCCACTTCTGGGCGGGGTTGCCGAGACGATACAAGAAATATTGATTTGCCACACATATCCGACACTCAATCCATAGGAATGTGACATGAATTCGCTAGGTTCTGGCGGCCGAGACGCCGCCGACAGCTCGACGGGGCCTCGCGAGGGGGCCTGTCATGTTCAGGAATCGGTGCCTGCGGGCGTTGGTGTGTGTCGTTGTGTTGGTGGCGTTGCTGCCCGCACCCGCTGCAGCGGTGGATCCGTCGATCGACGGTTTGCCGAGTATTGATGTCTCGGCTCCTGCCGACTCCGCGGGGGCTTCCACCGGTCGGGCTGCATTGCAGTCGACTGACCGCAATGCCGTTTCGGCTCAGCAGACCATTGAACCGTTGCCCACGCTGGCGGCGGTGACTGACCTCGAAGGCGAGTGGCGCGCACCCGGTGCCGTGTCCGTCGACTGGAGTGACGTGCCCGACGCTGACGGCTATGAGATCACCGTGCTGACGAACGGCGAGTGGCTGCTGCTCGGCCCCCGAAGCGATGTCGCCGGCGTGGTGATCGAGTTCGACGGTTCGTCTGCCCTGGTCGCCGGGCTGCCAGCGGACGCCGCGTCTCATTGGCTCGCCGTGAGGGCCCGCAACGCTCAGGGCTTGGCGCCGTGGTCCCACAGCGTCGAGGTCGACGTGCCGGAATCGATCTCAACGGGCGCAAGCGAGCTGCCGAGCTTCGATCCGTTCACCACGCCGACGCATTCGGGGATCGATCTCGAGAGGCTGCGCGATGCCGCGGCGACCATCACGCCTGAGGAGGCGGACTGCGACGCGGTGCCCGCGCTCGACGTCGCAGGCGTGACCGTCGTGGAACCTCCGGCGGATCTCGGTGACTCCGATGCCGCGCCGACGGTCCTCGAGGTGGTGCGCATCGCCGGCGGTTGCCTGGTGGTGGAATACGTGGAGCTGGACGGGCGCACTGCTGCGCAGATGCGCGAAATGCTCGCGGGCGATGACAGTGTCTTCGCTGCGGGAGTCCCGCTGCGGGCCGTGCAGACAGATCACGACGACGGAGCGCACGCACCTCACACCGGTGGTCATCACAATGACGGTGCGGGGGAGCAGTGGCATCTGCCGCAGCCTGAGATGGATCGCTTGTGGGCCGGCTGGAAGGATGAGAACCCCGTCACGGTCGCGGTTCTGGACACTGGCGTCGACAAGCGTCACCCTGACTTCGATGATCGGATTGTCACCGGCGGACTCGACGCCTGCCACCGAGTCGACAGCGGATCACACGGCACGAGCATGGCGGGCGTCATCGCCGCCAGACTCGACCGCGGCACCACCCCGGATACCCATGTGGCCGGAGTCGCGCCCGATGCGAAGCTTCTTCCCATCCAGGTGACGCGCCCGCCCGACGTGGATGACCCGCCGGGATGCGAGAAGGACACGCGCCTGACGGTCGCCGTTGCGATGGCAGTGAAAAGTGGTGCCCGCGTCATCAACATGTCGTTCTCGGCAGAGCTTGAGTTGGTCGACGAGATCAGCGAGAACGTCGGTGGCGTTGAGATCAGTCCCGACGTCACCGACGACACGTTCGAGCTTGCACTACGGGCAGCGGCGATGCTCGGGGTGGTGTCTGTCACGAGCGTCGGCAATTGCGGGGACAACAGCTTGATCAGCGTCACCGACGATGAGACCGGTCTAGTCAGTCGGATCCACGATTACGAGCATCAAGGATGCACCAGGCTCAACGAGGACAGAGCGCCAGCGGTGTACAGCTTGCAGGGCAATGTGATTGCGGTTGCCGCCATCGATGAGAGCGGCGAGCGTGCCCGGTTCAGTACTGCGAGCGCTGTAGTCGATGTAGCGGCACCTGGCGCCCACACAGATGACGAGAAGGGCATATTGACGACGGAGAAGTGCATCTCCGTTACCCAGTGCGGCACTTTTGAAGCCAGAGGCACCTCGCCGGCGGCGGCGTACGTCTCGGGTGTGGTGGCTCACATGTTGAACCGTCATCCGGGGGCGACGGTGGGCCAGGTCCGTGCCGCCTTGGAGCACTCGGCGGCTATGCCTCCGGCTATTAGGCCTCCCGTCCCGGCTCCGCATTCACTGGTGGTTCCGAGATTTCGAGGCCGTGATGGAGACGAACGGATTGTTCCGCCGCCGACGCGGGAGTTCGGGCGTGGGATTGTGGATCCGGCGGGTGCGGTGTCGCAGTTAGGTCGTTTGCTGTTGGGAGGTGTGACGCCGAAGGGTCCCCATGGCGGGTTCGTGCAGGTGTCTTCGGGCAGCGAACATACGTGCGGGCTGCGGGCGAGCGGGCAGGTCTTGTGCTGGGGTGACAGCGATGTGGTCGCCGAGACGCCGGTGTTCGCATTCACGTCGCTGTCGTCGCCGCCGACGGCCGGTTACGTGTGCGGTGTCCGCATCGACGGGGCGGTGCAGTGCTGGGGCGATGTTCCGGCGGTGCTGGCGACTGCGGTTGCAGGATCCGATATGGCCGATGCGCCCGACGGCAGGTTCACCGAGGTCGCTGTCGGGGACGCGCATGTCTGCGGATTGCGGCCTGCGGGGGGCGTGGTGTGCTGGGGCGACAGCTCAAATGACCGAACCGCGGTGCCGTTTGACAGGTTCGGCAGCGAAGCTGATGACCGTGCGACGGGAATCGTCGCGGGCGCTGCGCACACGTGCGCCATCACCGGTTCGTCCGATTTGGTGTGCTGGGGTGATGACTCCGAGGGCCAGTTGCCGCCGTCCACATTGCCGTGGGCAGTGAGGGAGGTCGCAGCCGGCGCCTCGCACACGTGCGTCGTCAATGTGAATTCGAATGTCTCGTGCTGGGGAGACAACGACCACGGTCAGCGGGGAGCTCCCGGCGGCCGGTTGGAGGGCATCTCCGCGGGCGCGGATCACACCTGCGCACGCGACGCCGAAACCGATTCTGCCGTGTGCTGGGGATTCAACTTGCTGGGTCAGAGCGATGCACCAGCCGGGCGTCTTGCCCACGTGTCGGCCGGTGGGCGCCATACATGCGCGCTGGACCCATTCGCGAGCTTGGCCTGCTGGGGTGACAACCAATTTGGGCAGTCGAATCCGGCGGTGCTGGCGTCGCTGACGCTGACCGACACTGACAGCGGGCTTGATCTGCTGGCCGGCGATTTCGATTCGGGGACGTTCGAGTACACGGTGCAGGCGGTCGCGGACGCGGTAAGAGTGGGCTGGACACTGAGCGATGGAGTGCGGCTGGGTCTGGCGGTGACGGTGCTCGATGCCGACGGGGACGAGGTGGTGGAGGGCGGCTTGGTGCGGCTCACGCCGGGCGCAGTGCTGAGGATTCGGGTGTCGTCGCTGTGGGGCTTCGGCCCCGAGCGGGTGTACAAAGTGACTGCGGAGGATCCGCCGCGTCTGTTGTCGTTGAGTGTGCGTAATGTGATCGGCGGGTACGACTGCCCGGGTGCGGGCTGCGGGCTGTATGCGCTGGATCCGGCGTTCGATCCTGACTACTTGTGGTACCGGGCGTCGGTGTGGCCCGATGTGAGCCTGCTGACGGTGGGGTTCACTGCTGCGGGCGGCGCCGTGACGGTGACGCCCGCTGATGCCGACGCTGCTATGGAGGGTCATCAGGTGGCGTTGACCTCTACGAACGGGTTTGCTTCGGTGGATGCAGGCAGCCTGCATACGTGCGGGCTGCGCAGCGGCGGCTCGGTGCGCTGCTGGGGTGCCAGCTACCCGGCGGTGACAGACGTGCCGTCGGGGCGGTACTCGCGGGTCTCGACGGGTTGGGGCCATGCGTGCGCCGTCACGACGGGTGGAAGCGTGCGCTGCTGGGGTGACGACGAATTTGGTCAGTCTCAGCCGCCGTCGGGACGATTCTCTTCGGTGTCGGCGGGTTGGGGGCATACGTGCGGCCTGAAGACCGACAAGACCGTGGCGTGCTGGGGCTACGACTTCAGCGGCCAGTCGCGGCCTCCGGACGGCATGTTCTCGGCGGTCGCTGCTGGGGGCAATCACTCGTGCGGGATTCTCGCTGGCGGGTCGCTGCGCTGCTGGGGGCTGAACAGCAGCCGTCAGGCGAGCCCGCCGGGCGGAACGTTCGTGTCGGTGTCGGCGGGCTGGCGGCACACCTGCGCTGTCAAGGACGACGCGACCGTGGCGTGCTGGGGCAACAACGGCTCGGGCCAGACAGCGGCACCGACGGGGAAATTCTCGTCGGTGTCCGCGGGGGAGCACCATTCGTGCGGGCTGAAGACCGGAGGGACCGTCGCGTGCTGGGGCGAGAACGGCTCGCGGCAGGCGGACCCGTCGGGCAGAACGTTCGTGTCGGTGTCGGCAGGGCAGAGGCATTCGTGTGCGCTGACCGCGACTGGGCAGGTGGACTGCTGGGGTGCGTCCAGCGCCGCGCGGGCGGCGCTGGATCATGGCTTGGCGATCACGGTGTCGAGCAGTGTCGAACCCGCCCGCAGAACGGTCTACACGGTGCTGATTGACCGCAGAGTAACTTACGTCGGACTTGGGGCCCAAGGGGGCGCCGACGCGGTTGACGCGGCTCGCAACGCCATCATCGAAGCTGCGGACCCATCAGCGAAGACCCGCGCTGCCCCGGCGAGTGACAGCGCTGCGGCGTGCACTCCGACCGTGATCCGCTTCGCCGACGCCGAATTGCGCTCGGGCGTGGAGGCCGCTTTGGGCAAGAACGCGGGCGAGCCGATCAGCGCCTCTGAGCTGGCCGGCTTGACTGAGCTGCGGCTGCCGCGCAACGGCGACAGCGCAGACGCGCCGACGATTGTCGACCTGTCGGGCCTGGGTGGGGCGACCGGACTGCGGGTGCTGGATTTGGCCGGGCACAGCGTGTCCGATGTGTCCGCCTTGTCGTGCCTCGGGCGCCTGGAGACGCTGGTGCTGTCAGCCAACCCGATAGCGGACACCACGCCGCTGTCGGCGCTGACGACATTGACGACCCTGTGGCTCGACCGCACAGGCATTGATGATCTGTCTGACCTCGCGTCGCTCACCGGCCTGCGGCGCCTGTTTCTGTACGGCAACAGCATCGAAGACATCTCAGACATCTCGGCTCTGAGCTCGCTGACCGATCTGTACCTGGACCACAACGCCATCGACGGCATAGCAGCCGTGTCGAGCCTGACCGGCCTGGCGCGGCTCGGGCTCGGCGGCAACGACATCACCAGCCTCGGCGCCTTGCAGGCGCTGAACGGGCTCAAGCATCTCTACGCATACGACAACGAACTCACCGACATCGGCGTTGTGTCGGGATTGTCGGGGCTGGACTCGCTGTGGGCGTCAGGCAACACGCTCACCGAGGTGTCCGCTGTCGGGCAACTGGCCGGCCTGGACTACGCGGATGTGCGCCTGAACCGCGTCAGCGACGTCTCGCCGCTGAACGCGCTCACCGGGGTGGTGCATGCGGCGCCTCAGCAGGACGGCGTGGTGGCATTCGCCGACGGGGTGCTGGCCGCTGTTGTGCGAGCTGCGCTGGGCCACGCCAGCGACGAGACGGTCACCGAGGCGCAGCTGGGCAAGCTGAAGACGCTGAGCCATTTCGGCAGCGACTCAGAGGGCCGCATCCGCGACCTGAGCGGCCTCGAGCACGCCGTGTCGCTGACCGAGCTGAAACTGCGCGACCATCGTGTCCGCGACGTTTCGCCGCTCGCGGGTCTGCGATCGCTGGTAGCGCTCGACCTGCAGCAGAACGGCTTCGCCGACCTCGCGCAGCTCGCGTCGCTCACACGCCTGAAACTGCTGGGCCTGATCGGCAACGGCATCGCCAGCCTCGACGCGCTGCCGGTGATGGCGGGGCTGGAGAAGCTGTACTTGGACATCAACCGGATCGGCGACGTGTCGCGGCTCGCTGATTTCACCGGCCTGGACCGGCTCGGTCTCGCCTCGAACCGCATCTCAGACATCGCGCCCCTAGCGCAGCTCACTCGCGTGGACACGCTGACGCTCTCAGACAACCCCCTCATGGACATCGACGCGTTGGCCGGTCTGGCTGACTTGGCATATTTGGAAATGAGCTGGACCGGCGCCGCCGACCTCACGCCGCTGGGGCGCCTGGGCAATCTGCTGGTACTGGACGCCGCGGGCAACGGCATCACGAGCATTGATGCGCTGCGCGGACATGCCGCGCTGGTAAGCCTCTATCTTGACGACAACGAGATCAGCGACATCGCAGCGCTGGCCGGCTTGCGACAGCTGCGCACGCTGTACATCGCCCGCAACCGCATCACCGACCTCACCTCCCTCGAATCACTCGGACAACTCACCGTCCACGGACACGATCAGCAAGCCCTGCCACCGGCAACGCAACAAGACAAGGAATGAACATGGGCACGGGACCGTTGGCAGGAGTACGAGTCATCGAATTGCAGGGCATCGGCCCGGGGCCCTTCTGCGGGATGATGCTCTCCGACATGGGTGCGGAAGTCATTCGCGTCGATCGCTCGGCCAGCGTGCGAGATCACGACCCTGACAGCCCGCCCATCGATGTGCTGGCGCGCGGCCGTGCCTCGATCGGGCTCGATCTGAAGAACCCTGACGGCGTCGAGGCGTTGCTGCGCCTCGTCGAGCACTCCGACGCTCTCATCGAAGGCTTCCGCCCCGGCGTGATGGAACGGCTCAGCATCGGCCCCGACGAGTGCCTGGCTCGCAACCCGCGGCTGGTGTATGGCCGGATGACCGGCTGGGGCCAGGAAGGCCCGTACCACATGGGCGCCGGGCACGACATCAACTACATCGCATTGGCGGGCGCGCTCGATCCCATCGGGCGCAAGGGCGAGCCGCCGATCGCGCCGCTCAACCTGGTGGGCGACTTCGGCGGGGGCGGCATGCTGCTGGCTTTCGGCGTGGCGTGCGCTCTGTTCGAGTCCCAGCGATCGGGCCAGGGCCAGGTCGTCGACGCGGCAATGGTCGATGGCGCTGCGACGCTCATGGCCATGTTCCACTCGATGCGGGCGCTGGGGGTCTGGAACGACGAGCGCGGCACGAACATGCTCGACACCGGCAGCCACTTCTACGACGTGTACGAGTGCGCCGACGGCAACTACATCTCGATCGGATCGATCGAACCCCAGTTCTATGCCGAGCTGCTGCGCCTGACCGGCCTCGAAGGAGATCCCGACTTCGCCAAGCAGAACTCGCGCAGCGGCTGGCCCGGGCTCAAGGAACGGATCGCGGCGGTCTTCAAGTCGAAGACCCGTGACGAGTGGTGCGAGATCATGGACGCCACCGATGTGTGCTTTGCCCCGGTGCTGACCCTTGCCGAGGCGCCGCAGCATCCGCACAACGTCCACCGTGATGTGTTCTGCGAAGTAGCCGGCGTGGTCCAGCCCAGTCCGTCGCCACGTTTCAGCCGCACCGTCCAAGCCGTGCAGGGCCCCCCGGCGCATCCCGGCCAGCACACCGACGAAGTGCTGGCGATCGCCGGTTACGACACTGACGACATCGCGAAGCTGCGCGACACCGGTGCCGTTGCCTGAGACCCCTGACGACTCACCGGGCGCGGCTGGCGCCGGCGAGCCCGGGCATCGGGAGCCGACCAGCGCGCCGCTGGGCCTAGATCGCAAGCTGGTGCCGCTGTACACCGAAGCAGCGGCAGTTGCCGAGATCTCGCCGGCCAGTGCCTGCGCCTTGGCGAGGCTGCTGCTGCGCAGCCTCATCCGAGCCCAAGGGCTGCGCGGCCGTCACCTGGTACGCGACATCAGTGAGTTGGTGTCCGCCGGCGCACCGGTCGGTCTGCTGCGGGCGCTCGACGTCATCAAGCTCAGCGACGTCGAGGCGCGGCGCCCCGGCGAGCTCAATCTCACCAATGGCCACGGCGACGCACAGAACCTGCTGATGTTCATCCACCTCTTCACGCAGCACGTGTCGCCGCCGTCCACGCCGCCGCAGCAGACAGAGCCGCATGCCTCGTTGCCACCGCAGCAGCCGAACGACGCTGCTGGTCCCGCGTCCTCCCGGTGAGCACTCAGCCGATTGTGCCGCAGCGGCGCAGCGCTCCCCGGGCACTGCCGCTTCCGCAGTGAGCACCGACGTCTGGGCGGCGTTGCACACTGTTGTGGGCTGGGTGCTGGTGCTGTCGAACGGGGTCGCGGGACTGTGGGCGCTCGGGGCGATCCGCTGGGGGGCGCTGCGACATCGCAGCCTGTGGTGGCTTCTGGGAGCTGCGTGGGTCCTGGTGTTCGTTCAGCTCACGGCGGGCGTCATTCTCATGCGAGTTGCAGCCGTCGATGCCCCTGCGTTCCACGTGTTCTACGGAGCGTGCTGCGCGGTCGCAGTCGTCTTCGTCTACGCGTACCGCCAGCAACTGGCGCACCGGCGTTACGAGTTGTTCGGCCTCGGAGCGCTGTTCATCATGGGGCTCGCCATCCGGGCCATGTTCCTCGGCGGCTGACGCTCAGAGGCCGAGTCGCGCCTCGAGGAGGTCAAGCTGGTGGCGCATCTGGGGCGGCAGGCGTTCGCCCAGGTTCCGGTAGTGCGCTTCGATCATGTCGATCTCGGCGCGCCAATCGTCCTCGTCGACCCCGAGCAATGACTCGAGCTCGGTGGGGGTCAGGTCGAGACCGCTGGTGTCGAGCGCCTCGGGCGGGGGTACCAGGCCGATCGCGGTCGGCACGGCCTCACCGTGGCCGGCAACGCGTTCCAGCACCCACTTGAGCACGCGCGAGTTGTCGCCGAAACCCGGCCAGATGAACTTGCCATCGGCGTCCTTGCGGAACCAGTTCACGTAGTAGAGCTTCGGCAGCTGGGTTCCCGGCTTAGCGCCGATGTCCAGCCAGTGACCGAAGTAGTCGCCGAAGTTGTATCCGCAGAAAGGCAGCATGGCGAAGGGATCCCGGCGCACTTCACCGATAGTCCCCGCCGCAGCTGCGGTCTTCTCTGACGACATCTGGGATCCCAGGAACACGCCGTGCTCCCAGTCGAACGCTTCGGCCACGAGCGGAACCGTGGTCGCTCGCCGGCCGCCGAACAGGATTGCCGAGATCGGCACGCCCGCAGGATCCTCCCACTCGGGCGCGATGGTCGGGCATTGCTGCGCGGGGGCCGTGAAGCGAGCGTTGGGGTGCGCTGCGGGGGTACCGGCGTCGGGCGTCCAATGATCGCCGCGCCAATCGATGAGACCTTCCGGCGGTTCTGGGGTCAGTCCTTCCCACCAGACATCGCCCTCGGGGGTCTGGGCAACATTGGTGAACACGCAATTGCCCCACACCGTCGCCAACGCACTCGGGTTGGTGGCGTCGCCTGTGCCTGGCGCAACTCCGAATATGCCCGCTTCGGGGTTGATGGCGTGCAGCCGACCGTCATCGCCGAATTTCATCCAGGCAATGTCATCGCCGATGGTCTCGATCTTCCAGCCCGGAAGCGTGGGGATCATCATGGCCATGTTCGTCTTGCCGCAGGCAGAGGGGAACGCAGCGGCCACATAGACCGTCTCGCCTTCAGGGGGCGTCACGCCCACGATGAGCATGTGCTCGGCGAGCCAGCCTTGGTCCCGAGCCATGGTCGATGCGATCCGCAGGGCGAAGCACTTCTTGCCGAGCAGCGCGTTGCCGCCGTAACCGGATCCGTACGACCAGATCTCACGAGTCTCGGGGAAGTGGACGATGTATTTGCGGTCGGCATCGCACGGCCAAGCCACATCGGCCTGGCCCGGCTCCAGTGGCGCGCCGAGCGAGTGAACGCATGGCACAAACGGACCGTCGCCGAGCACGTCGAGCGCGGCCTGACCCATGCGGGTCATGATCCGCATGGAGGCCGCCACGTAGGGCGAGTCGGTGAGCTGGACCCCGATGTGCGCGATGTGCGAGCCGAGCGGGCCCATGGAGAACGGCACCACGTACATCGTCCGCCCGCGCATCGAGCCGTCGAACAGCTTCAGCAGTTCGTCGCGCATGTCGTCGGGGGACCGCCAGTTGTTGTTGGGGCCGGCGTCGAGCTCGTCGGTGGTGCAGATGAACGTGCGATCCTCGACGCGAGCGACATCGCCCGGATCGGAGCGTGCGAGGTAGCTGTTGGGACGGGTATCGGGGTCAAGCGGGATGAGAGTCCCGGTGTTCACCATCTGGCCGCAGAACTGCTCGTACTCCGCCTCAGAGCCGTCGCACCAGTGGACTGCATCGGGCTGCAGCACGCCGGCCCAATGATCGACCCAATCGATCAGCTGGCGGTTGGTAATCGCAGGCAAGATGTCCTCCGGGTCCGAGTCTTGCGCTTTCGCGCAATGTGAGACTGGTAACTCGCTCTTCGGCCGATGCGTGCGCCCCGGCCTCAGATCACGCTGTCTCCCCCCGGGCGGTGATCCAATCAGGTGTCCCCAGATCCACTTCCGAGCCCAGACGCAGCCGTGTGGCGAGCCCCCGTTCGTCCAAGTCGTAGATCACTCGCTGGCCTTGCCGCACCATCCGGAAGATGGATCCCTCCAGGGCGTTCGGGGCCAGTTCGTGCTCGGCGCGCGTGACGTCATCGGTGACGATTCCGACTCCCGATGCCGGGTCGTACGACTTGATGACGCCTTGCACATGCGCCTCCAGTGGCTGGGATTCTGCGAGGCCGCCAGAACGGCCTGCGCAATCGAGGGAACGCTACCAACCGACTGCCGCGGGCGCGTTGTAGCTTCGGCGGCCAAGAGGCTGCGTCGAATGGCGAAGCCGCGGCCCCAGCGGCCCGTGAAAGAAGCGACCTATACCGGAGAGCAAGAGGACTGACCATGGCGGGCTTGTCCGATCGAGCGGCCTCCAGCGGCGACCGCAATCTGCTAGCAGCAACCGGACCCCGGATCGCTCTCGATTCTGAAGCACTGGCCGAGGCGATGCGGACGTACTGCACGGCTCTGCAGCAGCACCGCGTCACGATCGATCGGCTCAACGTCTACCCGGTGCCCGACGGCGACACCGGGACCAACATGGCGATGACCCTGGCTGCGGTCACTGAGGAATTGCTGCGTTCAGGCGCGGGCAGGGCGGAGATCTGCAGCGCGATTTCTCACGGCGCACTCATGGGCGCGCGCGGCAACAGCGGCGTCATCGTGAGTCAGTTGTTGCGAGGGCTCGCCTCCACCCTGACCCCGTCCGACGACCAATCCGACGGTGAGCCGCCGATTGACGCAGCAATGTTGGCCAAGGGCTTGGTCGCCGCGAGTGCGGCTGCCGACAGCGCCGTCATGAGGCCGGTCGAGGGGACGATTCTGAGTGTGGCGCGTGCGTCGGCTCACGCCGCGCAGCGCACGCTGGAGGCCTTGACAGGCGAGGGCCCCGACGACGGCATCGGGCTGGCGCCCGTGCTGGAGAGCGCCAAGAAAGCCGGTCAGGCCGCCTTGGAGGCCACGCCGCAGCAACTGCCGGTGCTGGCCGACGCCGGGGTGGTGGATGCCGGCGCCGCGGGGTACCTGCTGCTGCTCGACGCGTTGCTCAGCGTCACCGACGGGCGCCCGCTGCCCGACGAGGTGGAGCTGCCCGCTGAGGTGGCAGCGGTGATCGCTCACGGGAATGCGGGCACGAGCTCGCAAGCCAGTGGCACCGATGCGGTGGCGTCCCAGCGCGAGGAGCTACATCGCCATCTTGACCGCAGTGAGGGCGGACACGAGATCGGCGACCCCTCCGGCACCCGCTATGAGGTGATGTTCCTGCTCGCCGCACCCGACGAGAACATCGATCATTTCAAGGTCGCCTGGGATTCCCTTGGCGACTCGATCGTGATGGTGGGCGGCGACGGGCTGTGGAACTGCCACATCCACACCGACGACATCGGCCCCGTCATCGAAGCGGGCATCGATGCAGGACGGCCGCATCGCATCCAGATCACGGATTTGCACGAGCAGGTCGCCGGCCTCGGAGGCCACGGTGCGCATGGGGCGCACGCGGGCGACGGTGCGCATGCGGGTGATGGCGCGCAGGTCGAGAACAGCGCTCACCGCACTTCGACGACGGACCGAACGCAGGTCGACTGCGCTGTCGTGGCGGTCTCGCCGGCGGCTGGGCTCGACGAGCTCTTCGCAGCGCTGGGCGTCCAGGAGATCGTGACTGGGGGCCAGACGATGAACCCCTCCACGGCCGAACTACTCGCGGCCGTCGAAGCGGCGCCTTCGGGGCATGTCGTCGTGCTGCCGAACAACTCCAACATCGTCCCGGTCGCACGCCAGATCGATGAGCACACCGCCAAGCATGTGGAGGTCGTGGCGACGACCTCGGTGCCGGCGGGCCTTGCTGCCCTCATCGGTTATGACCCCAGTGCCGACGGCGCTGACAACGCTGCATCGATGCTTGACGCAGCAACCGCGGTCGCCGCGGGCGAGGTGACCCAAGCCGTGCGCGACGTGAAGTCCCCGATCGGCCCTGTCGCGGTCGGCCAATGGATCGGCCTTGACGACTCGGGAATCGCGGCGACCGGCGAGTCGGCCGCTGATGCGGCCGTCGCGCTGCTCGCGCACATGCTGCGGCCCGAGCACGAGATTCTGACGTTCATCGAGGGAGCAGATGCCACCTCCAGCGAGACCGCGGACGTCGTGTCGTGGCTGTCGCAGCACTGGTCCAGCATCGAGATCGAACAACACGTTGGCGGCCAAGACCACTACCCGTACCTCTTCGGCATCGAATGAGTCCACCCGGCTGCAGCCGGCCTGCGCGTGGCCGCCCTCCGGCTCTGGCAGGTTGCTGAAGAAGTCTCTTTTGGGGTGGTTGCCGAGGCGCGGACCGGCGCTTCAGTCGCCTTCGTACAGCCTGTCGAGGTCGACGAGTTCGACGTCGGCGCGACGTCGGGCGGTGCCGGCGAGCTCGGGGGTGAATCCTCGGGCGGAGAACAGGAGGCGTTTGGCTGTGGGGGACGCGGTGACGCCGGCGCGACCGGCCAGCAGGTCGCTGAGCCGGTCGAGGCGCTCCAAGGCGTCGACGTCGAGCTGGTAGGCCTTTGCCTCCCCGATCAGCTGGACGGTCTTGGCTGCGCCCGCGCGGTGCCCGCGCTGCAGCGCCACCACGTCCAGCTCGAACGACTGACGGGCACGGCGGTCGTTCACTTGCACTGAGGCTGATGGTTCGGCCGGACCGCCGAGGGTCGCCTCTGAGGCATAGCGGTCTGTCCACAGGCGGCACATCGACTCGAAATGGGGGCCGACGATCTGTGACCGGTAGGTGGCTTCGGCGTCAGCCCACACTTCGGGTGCACGGCGGTCTTCCAGCCGGGCGCGGTGACGCCGGTTGATCAATTGATGGAACCGGACTATCGGATCGGCCACTCGGTAGAGCGGCCGTCGATCGGCCAGCAGGTCCTCGTGGCGAACGATGAAGCCGGCGGTCGTCATCACCCTGAGATGATGACTGATGTCGTTGGTGGTCCGCGCGAGCGCTTCGGCAATCTTGGTCGGCGTGTGGCGCCCAGCGGCGATTGCCTGAAGCAGTGAGTAGTAGGCGGCTTCGTCGGTCACCCGGGGGTCTTCTCGCAGCAAGTACTCGTCTTCTCGGAACAACGCATGGGAAGGGTTCAGCACCGTCGCCGCCAGCCACGCGGGCAGGTCGTCGGGGCTGTCTGGGATCCCGACATCGGCGGTCAGGTCCTTGTAGCCGGCAGCCCCGCCCACCACCGTGTCGATCGCGAACGCCGTGGTCCCCTCAGCGATGCCCCAATGACCGCGAGCCTGCCGGTAGTCAAAGGCCGTCAGCGGCATGTCCAGCGCCGCGCGGCCTCGCATGGGCGAGGTGCCGCTCAGGATCTGTGTCATCACCGACATGGCCGAGCCGCACAGGACGACGCTCACCGGTGCCGTCCACCGCTCGGCCAGGGCGCCGGCCGCGGATTCGTCCATCGTGGCCTGAACCGCGGAGTCCAGATCCGGATTGTTCTGAGCGAGGTACGGATACTCGTCAATGACCAAGACCTGTGGTCGCGTCCCGCGTGCGCCCAGCACGCCGACGGCCTGTTCCATGGCATCGATCCAGTCTCGGAACGGCCGTGACGGCGCCCACTGCAGCTGGCGGCTGAGGCTGCTGGCGAACCGGTCCAGAGCGGGCCTGCGCTCCTCCCGCAGCGCGAGGTGGTAGACGCCGCCCGTCGCCTCCACCAGGCGACGCAGCAGAAAGCTCTTGCCGAAGCGGCGCCGACCGTAGACGATGCCCAGCCGAAGGCCCTGACGTGGCGAAGACACGAAACGTGTCAGGTCGTCCCACTCGGCCTCTCGGTCGTAGAGACCGCTTGGCCTGACCGGCGTGTTCATCCGCAGCCCCATTTTGAGTTAGGTAAGATTAATGCAATTGCAGTTTCAATAAATGCATGTATCAATATATGCGGCCGACCGGCAGGCGCAGTCAGATGGCGGCGCCTCCCATCTTTGGCTGCCGCTTCTCGCGAGCGCATTGGCGCTGCTGAGAGGCTGAGCCGACAGGCGAAGCCGTGGCCCGAGCGGCCCGTGAGCGACAGCGAACAAGAGCGGGAAACGACTGGTACGACAACGAAGGGGTTCACCCATAGGCGCTGCTGAGTTGGCCGCGGCGCAGCGACGACCTCCGTCGCTGAGGGCGAGACGGGCATACTCGCAGCAGTGCTCTTGAGCCCTGTTGGCAGACTTCGCCGGTGACTCAACCGCTCACGCTGCGCGAGCTCGACGCGATCGACGTCGGGCGCCTCAACGGAGTGGGCTCGCAGCGCCGCAAGGCCCTGCGCGATGTCGGTGTCGAGACAGTGTTCGACCTGCTGACCTACTACCCGCGCCGTTACGTGGATCGCACAGCCCAAGCGCCGATCAGCGAGGCGGAGGTCGGATCGGAGATCACCGTGGTGGCAGATGTGCTGTCGGTGTCGGCCCGTCGGCTGCGCGGAGGCCGCCGGTTGGTGAGCGCTGAGGTGGGGGATGACACCGGCGTGCTGAGTGCCGTGTTCTTCAATCAGGCATGGCGTGAGCGCCAGCTCACGCAGGGACGGACCGTGGCGCTGTTCGGCAAGGTGGAGAACTACCGGGGCCGCAAGCAGATGACCAATCCCGTGGTCGATGTGCTGGGCGACGGCTCGACCGCGGACCGCACGGGCAGGATCGTGGCGATCTACCCGCAGTCGGAGACTGCGGGCATCGTCACGTGGGATGTCGCGAATTGGGTCGCGGAGGCGCAGCGGCGCTGCTCGGCCCGCGGCATCGCCGATCCGCTGCCCCGGCACCTGCGCTCACAGCTGGGTCTCATCAGCCGCGGCCGGGCATTGGCCGAGATTCATGAGCCGCCGTCGATACCGGATCGATGGGCGGCCCGCAACCGGCTGGTGTTCGACGAGTTCTTGCGGGTGCAGCTGATGCTGCGAAGCCAGCGCCTGGCGCGTGAGGCCCACGAGCTCGGCATCGCTCATGATGCCGGAGGGGGTCTCATCGAAGCCTTCCACCGGCGCCTGCCCTATGCATTGACGGGGGCACAGCAGCGTGCGATGGCCGACATCGACGCCGACGTGAGCACACAGCGCCCGATGCACCGCCTGTTGCAGGGCGATGTCGGCTCAGGAAAGACGCTCGTGGCTCTGCATGCGTTGCTCGTGGCAGTCCGCAACGGCCATCAGGGTGCGCTCATGGCGCCGACCGAGGTGCTGGCCGAACAGCATTCCTATGCGCTGCGCGTCTTGCTTGACGGGTTCGAGGTGCCCGACGATTCGCGGCTCAGCGGCAAGCGGCCCCTGCGTCTGCGCCTGCTCAGCGGCTCGAGTTCGGCAACGCAGCGCCGCGAGGTGCTGGTGGAGATCGCCGCAGGCGCCGCCGACATCGTGGTCGGCACGCATGCTCTGTTGGAGGAGTCGGTCAAGTTCGACTCGCTCAGTGTCGTGGTCGTGGACGAACAGCACCGCTTCGGCGTGTCGCAGCGGGCGCGGCTGCGCGAGAGCGGACGTGACGACCGCCGCATCCCGCACCTGCTCGTGATGACCGCGACACCCATTCCCCGCACTGCCGCGATGACCGTGTACGGCGATCTCGATGTCTCGGTGCTCGACGAGCTGCCGCCGGGCCGCACGCCGATCACCACGCAATGGGTCCAAGGGCCGCTCGCTGCTGAGTCCATGTGGGCGCAGGTGCGCCGCGAGATCGAAGCCGGTCGTCAGGCATACGTGGTGTGCCCGCTCATCACCGAGAGCGAGAGCCTCGATGCGCGGTCGGCTGAGCAGATGCACGCGGAACTCGTGGCTGGCTCGCTGGCGGGCCTGCGGGTCGGGCTGTTGCACGGGCGGCTTCCGTCGGCCGACAAGGAAGCCACGATGGCCCGATTCCGTTCGGGCGATCTCGACGCGCTCGTCGCGACGACGGTCATCGAAGTCGGCATCGACGTGCCGAATGCGACGGTGATGGTGGTACTGTCGGCCGACCGGTTCGGCATCGCACAGCTGCATCAGCTGCGGGGCCGGGTGGGCCGCGGCAGCCATCGCTCGACGTGCTACCTCGTGAGCGACGACGACCCGACGCCCATCGCCGTCGAGCGGCTGGGCGCGCTGGCTGCGACGAACGACGGCTTCGAGCTGGCCGAGCGCGACCTCGAGCTGCGCGGCGAGGGCACCCTGTTCGACGAGCGCCAGTCAGGGCGCAGCGATCTGAAGCTGGCATCGCTGGTCCGCGACCTGCATTGGGTGCAAGCCGCCCGCGAAGCGGCTGCTGATCTCATTGCAGCAGACGGCGATCTCGATGCGCATCCGGCGCTGGCCGACGAGATCGATTGGTTCGCCGGCCGCCGCGACCCCGACTACCTGCAGCGCAGCTGAGGCGCTGCGCACGCGGAGACGCGACCCTCGCCCAAGTGCTCCGCGTGGGCCGACTTCTGTCCGACAGCGAGACGGCAGGGCAGGCTTCCCCCTCCCAGACCGCGTGTCCGGCGGCGCGTTGTTGCTGGTCAGAAGGGCCTGTCAGAATGGATGTATCGGGGTGGCGGGTCAGCTATGTTGCCTTCGATGTTGAGGTCGGCTGGTCGAGCGGGTTCGGTTTCGGCACCCCCTCGCGCTTGTCCCCCCGGTTGTTGATGTCCGGGGGAGGCCGGGTTCCGGGTTCGGCGGCGGGCGGCCGGGGATTGGTGGGGGTGTGGGTGTCGGTGTGTTTGGCGGCGGCCTCGCTGGCGCTGCCGGGCGCGCCGGCTGCGGGCGCTTTGGCCGAGTCGCTCTCACCCCAGGAGAATCGGCGCCTCGCCGACCTCGCGCCTGCTGGCCCGCAGTCCGGTCGACACCCGCTCGAGGGGACGCTTGAGTCCGAAAGCGAAGGCGGCGGTGGCGGGACGCTGGAGTCTGGAGGTGACGGCGGTGGCGGCGGTGGCGGCGGTGGGACGCTGGAGTCTGAAGGCGGTGGCGGGCAGCCGGCTGAGTTCGGGGTCGGCGGCGATGGCTCTGTCGATGGCGTTGAGCTCGAGGGTGATGGCGGGGAGTTGTCTGGCGGGTTGGGGCCTTTGGCCGACGATGAGGTCGGGGCTGCTGATGGGGTGTATTCGTGGTCGGACGGGGGCCGGGTTGTGGAGGTGCGCCGGCTCGAGGGCGCGCCGGCGGGCGCGGTGCAGGGCGCGGCTCCGGG
This sequence comes from Acidimicrobiales bacterium, assembly GCA_965231925.1. Classification (GTDB taxonomy): domain Bacteria; phylum Actinomycetota; class Acidimicrobiia; order Acidimicrobiales; family Poriferisodalaceae; genus Poriferisodalis. Next base: position 3,268,588 of record OZ246894.1, on the reverse strand, counting down.
CGCGGGCGGGTCGGGCGGGTCGGACAATTCGACTTTGGGCGAGTGGTTCGTGACTGACACTGGCCAGGAGTTGCAGTTGTTCGGCGGTGTGGTCGTGTTTTTCCGGGCGGGGACGTCGTCGGGGGAGATGGGTGAGGTGCTGGCCCGTCATGGCGCGTCGTTGGGCGACGCGGTGCCGATCGAGGGGCTGGCCGGTGCCTTTCTTGTGGAGGCGTCGCCGGAGGAGTCGTTGGCGCTGGCCGCGGGGCTTGCGGGCGAGCCTTCGGTGACGGCGGCGTCGCCGAATTGGCATTCGCCCGATGCCGCCGATCAGTCGGGTGCGGGTTCGTTGTCGGGTCCTGCGGCTGAGGCTGAGGGCGGCGGGGACGAGGCTGCGGCGATCAGCGCCGCGCAGCGGCAGTACTGCACGGGTCTGGTGCCGAGGGAGGACTGGAGGTGGTCAGACGAGTTGCATCACTGCGCGTGGCACCTCGATGCCGGCACGGCTTTTCGGGGTGGTCGGGGGTCGGGCGTCGATCCGGTGGTGGACATCAACATCGGCGATGTGTGGGACCAGACCATGGGCCAGGGCGTGACGGTGGCGATCGTGGATCATCACTGGAACGGCAGGCATGAGGATTTGCGCGACAACGCCGGTTCCGGGCTTGACACCCATTGGGGCGGAAAGATCTACGAACCGGTGACTGGGCGCTTCATCATGGAGGGAGGGGTGCTCATACTTCGAATAGGGCCGGATCCTCATGGGACCGCAGTGGCGGGAATAGTGGGAGCGCGCGACAACGGGCTGGGCAGCCGAGGTGTGGCACCGCGGGCGACTTTGACGAACTTCAACTACTTGGATTACCAGCGGCAGTGGACGCTGGTGGAGGGCTGGACGCGGGGCAGCGATGTGGTGGGGGTGTCCAACCACAGCTACGGCACTGCGTACTGGGGCCTGTACCGGGTATCGAGTGTGTGGTGGGCGGCGGTCGATGCTGTTTTGGCCAGCGGTTTGGGCGGTCTGGGCACGGTGTTCACCCAGGCGGCGGGCAACTTCGGTCAGCGTCGCCCGGATGGGGGTTTCTCGGTCTATTCGGAGCGCAATAACCACCGGGGGGTAATGCCGATCTGCGCGGTGGGCCCCGACGGCACACAGTCGGTGTATTCGAGCGAGGGGCCGAATCTGTGGCTGTGCGCCCCGTCGAGCAGGGACTCGGGCGGCATCGGCATCGTGACGACGGAGGGGAACAATCGGTATTCGGACAGCTTCGGCGGCACGAGCGCGGCGGCGCCGCAGGTGGCGGGCGTGGCCGCTTTGGTGCGCAGCGCGAACCCTCATCTGACGTGGCGCGACGTCAAGGTGCTGTTGGCCGACACCGCCCAGAAGAACGACCCCTCTGACAGCTCGTGGGCCGTCGGCGCCGCCAAGTACTCCGATTCCCAGGCTGCCTACAGCTACAGCTCCAAGTACGGCTTCGGGGTGGTCGACGCCGAGGCGGCGGTGGACGCGGCGCTGTCGTGGACGCTGCTGCCCACGGAGAAGACCTCCAGAGCCGAGTCGTCGGGCACCGACGTGGTGCTGAAAGACGACACCCGCACCACAGAGCTGTCGCTGAGCGTGGCGACCGGCATCGATTTCGTCGAGCACGTGAACCTCGAGCTGGACATGAAGACCAACAGCTTCCGCGACTTCGACATCACCCTGGTCTCCCCGACAGGCCGCGAGTCGGCCATCTCGACCTACACGTCAAGCTGCCATAGGAGTTGCATCCTCAACGGCATGTTCAGGTTCGCCACGGCCCGCCACCTCGGCGAAGACCCCAACGGCACCTGGAAACTGCGGTTCGACTACCGCGGGTCGCTGGAGAACATCCCCGCAGACGTGTCAGACCTCGCGACCGTCAAGTCGTGGGCGCTGCAGGTCTACGGGCACACCGCCTCGGCAACCTCGGCGGTCGCCTGGCTGTCGCTGACCCTCGGCGGCGGCATCGAGACCGTCGTGCAGGAAGGCGACGACCTGCAAGTGACAGTGCACTTGCACAACGGCACCATCACCCAAGACCTCGCCGTGCCCGTCAACTTTGCCAAGCAGTCCGCCACTAACTCATCCGACTCCACAGCCGACTTCTCCGCGCTTGCCTCGATCACCATCCCCGCCGGATCCACGAGCGCTTCGGCCACCGTCACTGTCGCCGACGACGGACTCGTCGAGCAAACCGAGAAATACGCCGTCCGGATCGTCAACCCGCCCACCGGCTACGACACCGTGGGCGTCACCCCCACCGTCATCATCCAAGATCCGCCCACAGTGACCATCACCGCCGGCGGCGACATCAGCGAGGGAGACGACGCGGTCTTCACGCTGACAGCATCACCGGCGCCGCCGTCGCCTCTGCCGGTGACGGTCACGGTCGCCCAAAGCGGCGACATCGGGGTGGCGACGGGGACGCGGACGGTGACAGTGCCCATCACCGGCTCGGTGACGGTCACCGTCGCCACCGCCGACGACGGCGTCCTCGGGCTTGATGGGTCGGTCACCGCGACGGTGGCGCCCGGCGCCCGCTACAACGTGGGCGCGGCGGCGGCGTCGGTGGCTGTTGCCGACGACGAGGTGTCGGTGTCGTTGTCGTCGTCGGTGTCGTCGGTGGCGGAGGCGAACGGCGAGGCGTTGATCACGGTGTCTTTGGACAGGCCGCTGACCAACAACGCCCAGAGGGCCGAGTGGGTGCGGGTGCCGTTGTCGGTGGGTGGCGGCACCGATGGGGTCCACTGGAAGCTGCGCCTGCGCGCGGGCGGCAACACGGGGGGCGTGGTGCTCCAGCGCGACAGCGGCGGGCCGATGTTGTTGCTGTACGGCGGGGCGCGGAGCGCGGAGTTGGTGTTGACTGCTCTGCCGAACACCGACGCGGCCGAGCGGACCATCGAGGTGGCGCTGGGCATGGGACCGCGGGCGCCGACTGGCGGCGGGATCGAGCGGGTGTTCGTGGGAACCGGTTCGGTGAGCGTGGACATCGTCAACGACGACACGGGCCTGCCGTTGGTGTCGGTCTCTGCTGGCGGCGATGTGACCGAGGGCGGCGATGCGGTGTTCACCGTCACTGCGGTGCCCGCGCCGTCGACCGATTTGGATGTGGAAGTGAGTGTTGTCGCCGCCGGCGATTTCGGCGTGTCGACCGGGACGCGGACGGTGACGGTGCCGGCGTCGGGTTCGGTGACGCTGTCGGTGGGCACCGCAGATGACGGCGACGACGAGGCCGACGGGTCGGTCACCGTGACGGTGGCGCCCGGTTCGGGGTACACGCGGGGCTCGCCGTTTTCGGCGAGCGTGGCCATCGCCGACGACGACTATGCCCCGGGAACCCTTCCGACGCTGTCGATCTCGGGCGGTGCCGACATCACCGAGGGCGGCACAGCGGTGTTCACCGTGACCGCGGCCCCGCCGCCGTCCAAGCGGGTGTCGGTGAATCTGCTGGTGGGCGGGCTCGGCGATTTCCAGGCGTTTCCACAGGCGTTCGTCTCGGTGACTATGCCCACGGAGGGCTCGGCGTCGTTCTCGGTACGCACGGTCGACGATGCCGTAGACGAGCCGGACGGGTCGGTGACAGTGGAGGTGCAGCCCAGCCACGGGTTCGCGTTGGGCTCGCCGACGGCCGCGTCGGTGGCCGTGGCCGACAACGACCCGCCGCCGAGCGCCGACCCGGTGGTGAGCGTCACCGCTGTCGGCGATGTGACTGAGGGTTCGGCTGCGCAGTTCACCGTCACCGCCACGCCTGCGCCTGCCGCCGACCTTGTGGTGAGCGTCACCGTTGCCGCGGCCGGCGATTTTGGGGCGGCGACCGGGGCGCGTACTGTGACGGTCCCGACGTCGGGCAGCGCCACTCTGTCGGTGGCCACCACCGGCGATCAGACCGACGAGCCCGACGGGTCGGTCACCGCGACGGTGAACTCGGGCAGCGACTACACGGTGTCGGCCACCGCGGGCGCGGCGACAGCAGTGGTCGCCGATGACGACGATCCGCCGCCGGTGGTGCCGGTGGTGAGCATCGTCGCTGTGGGCGATGTGACTGAGGGTTCGGTTGCGCAGTTCACCGTCACCGCTTCGCCTGCGCCCGCCGCCGACCTTGTGGTGAGCGTCACCGTTGCCGCGGCCGGCGATTTTGGGGCGGCGACCGGGGCGCGTACTGTGACGGTCCCGACGTCGGGCAGCGCCACTCTGTCGGTGGCCACCACCGGCGATCAGACCGACGAGCCCGACGGGTCGGTCACCGCGACGGTGAACTCGGGCAGCGACTACACGGTGTCGGCCACCGCGGGCGCGGCGACAGCAGTGGTCGCCGATGACGACGATCCGCCGCCGGTGGTGCCGGTGGTGAGCATCGTCGCTGTGGGCGATGTGACTGAGGGTTCGGTTGCGCAGTTCACCGTCACCGCCTCGCCTGCGCCCGCCGCCGACCTCGCGGTGAGCGTCACCGTCACCGCGTCCGGCGAGTTCGGCGCCCCTGTCGGGACGCGCACGGTGACTATCGCATCGGGCGCAAACTTCGCCACCCTCACAGTGGCCACCACAGGCGACGACGCCGACGAGCCCGACGGGTCGGTCACCGCGACGGTGAACTCGGGCAGCGACTACACCGTGTCAGCCACCGCCGGCGCGGCGACAGCAGCGGTCGCCGATGACGACCCGCCGCCGGTGATCCCGGTGGTGAGTGTCACCGCTGTCGGCGATGTGACTGAGGGTTCGGTTGCGCAGTTCACCGTCACCGCTTCGCCTGCGCCCGCCGCGGACCTCGCGGTCAGCGTCACCGTTACCGCGTCCGGCGATTTCGGCGCGACCACCGGGTCGCGTACTGTCACGGTCCCGATGTCGGGCAGCGCCACCCTGTCGGTGGCCACCACCGGCGATCAGACCGACGAGCCCGACGGATCGGTCACCGCCACAGTCGACTCGGGCAGCGACTACACCGTGTCAGCCACCGCGGGCGCCGCGACAGCAGCGGTCGCCGATGACGACCCGCCGCCGGTGGTGCCGGACATCACCGTGGAGGAAGCCTCGGCGACCGAGGGCGGCATCTTGGTGTTCCGGATACTCCTGTCCCGGGCGTCCACCGGGAAGGTCACCGTCGACTGGTACGCCGGGACGGCCTGGCACCTGATCTACAACAGAGCACACCGATCCGACTATCAGCCCACATCGGGGACCATGGTGTTCGAGCCGGGAACCACCGCGCTGAGCGCGACAGTGTGGCTGGAACACGACAGCCGAGACGAACCCGACGAGCACTTCGCAGTGGAGGCCTACCTCGCCGGGGAGTGGCGCACCCCCGCAGACGTGGGAACAATGACCATCATCGACGACGACTGAACCCCAAGAGACCGGGAACACCAGCCCGCCCGCTCTCCTGAGTCTTGATACATCACGTCGAAGGCAGCCCAGCCAACCCACCCTGATGGCTGCTCGCGAATTCACATACAAACGCGAGCAAGTGTCTCCTCGGAGCTAGGGTGAGCCCATGGCTGACTCAGTGTCGGGAACGACGGCGTCGGGAACAACGGAGGTTCGCTCCCGAACGGCTCAGCTGTCGCTGAGGATGCGAGTGTCCGAGCTCGATCGAGTCCGCACGGCGGCGCTCGTCTCGGGCGAAACCGTCGCACAGTTCGTGCGCGAAGCGGTGCGCGAGAGGTGCCTGGCAATGCAAGAACCTGCACCGGGCAACGCCGAGATCCCCGCTGGTCAGGCGGCTGCACCCCTGCGTCGGGCCGAGCGTCTCGTGCTTGCCGCCGTGGCCTCCCGTCCCGGCATCCGCAGCGTTGCCGCTGCCGCCGCGGCAGCCGGTATCTCGTGGTCGGCGGCGCGCGGTGCACTGGACGCGCTCGTTGCGCGCGATGCGGTCAGGCGCCGCAGCTGGAAGCAGAGCTGGCGAGGCGGAGTGCGTGATGTGAGCGCATGGGAACTCAACGTCGCCTCAGCAGACTTCGAGGAGCTGATCGCTCAGACCGCGCATGTGAGGCTGCCGCCGCAATCGCCGCTTGTGGAGCACTCGGGTCGGCTGCCGCCCCAGTTCTGGCCGCTGTTCTGGAATCATCCGGCGCCGTCCCAGCTGCGCTTGCCAGACGACGCCGACTACGTGGCGAACCGGCTGGTCAACGGCCCGTCGCCTGTTGCTGCGCTTTGGGCATCAGTGCATCTGCCGAACGACGCCTTGCAAGGCTGCCTGCGGCTGCGGTCCACACGGGCGAGAAGGCGCCATCTCATCGAGAACGAACTTGCAGCCCGCGCCCGGGAGGCGCCGTGCCCCGCGGCGGCCTCGTCCGTCACCACGACAGCGTGAACGGCAGCGGCGGCGACGCAGACGCACCAGTTGCGCAGTTGCGAGCCTTGGATCACTGGTCCGACGTGCTCGACGCGCCGACTCGCGCCTGCTGGCCGATCGTTGCCGCTGTCTCGCCGCCGTCGGGTGTGCTCATGGGCGGCACGGCATTGGCGATTCACCTGAGGCATCGCCGCAGCCGTGACCTCGACGTCTTCGTTCATGAACGATTCGAGCCCGAAGCCACTCTGGCCCGGCTGCAGGCAGCCGCGGAGGTAGCCGTCACGGACATCGCGGAGGGAACGCTCGACTGCTGGATCGATGGGGTCAGGGTTCAGTTCCTGCACGCGCGGGGGCAGCGGCAGATCGACCGGCCACACGTCATCGAAGGGCTCGCTGTCGGATCGGTGCGCGACGTTGCAGCCACCAAGTACAAGGTCATCGGCGACCGTGGCGAACTGCGCGACTACTTCGATTTGATGCGTATCGACATCGACGTTGGTCTCAGCCCCGAGACCGGCCTGCGTCTGTACGCAGAGCGGTACCAGATTGGATTCGAACATCCCAGTGTCGGGCACATCGTGCTCGCGCTGGGCTCATTCGCGGATGTGGCCGACGACCCTTGGCTCGCCGAGGCCGCTCCCGATGCACGCTTCGCGGAAATCTCGGCCTACTGGCAACAGCGTCAGCCGCGAATCGCGGCCTGGCTGGCTGCGACTGTCGGCTGACGAGGCTGGCTGCGACGCGGCGAGCGAGTGCGCTGAGTCACGCCTCAGGCAGAGCGGTTCAGTCATGCATGGGGCAGCAGACTGCTGTTTGCTGCGCTTGCCTGCCCAGTCGAACCGCTCACTCACCTCTGTTTGGGTATTGCCGTGCAACGCGGGGCGCAGCCGAGGCTGGCTCGCCATCGGTTCGCGAATGCGGCGACGGAGATTGCGATGTAGTTCGACGTCGACGACCCGGGCTGGCCCGGCCGGGACGGGGTGGCCTCTTGTTCGGCTCACCAGAGCTTGCTACGGCCGAATCTTCCACCGTTGCTCAAACATCGGTACGGCGCTTCGCAGATGCAGACGGTCATGGAATGAACCCAAGAGAATACCAGGTGGATACAGGTTCGAATGCTGTCATCAAATTGCAACAATCGAAGGCGCTCGTCAGCGCATTCTTGTGACACTGGGTGCATAGAATGAACGTATGTTCTCGCAAGTGAGGCAAGCGCTCGAATGCATCGATACGGCGCTCCGGGGTGTCAACACGGCAGCCACTGACGAGCTGCGTGAGACGCTGGGCGTTGCCAAGTCGCTGCGCACCAAGCTCGAAGTGCTCGAAACCAAGGCCGCATCGACGGTTGCGCGGCGCGAGCGGCACGGCGACGGCGGTGCCGGATTGCTCAATCAGATCGGCGGTCTGACGCGCGCTGAATCAGCCCGCAACGTACGGGTGGACGCCGAGTTGGCCGAATTGCCTGAGGCGCGCGCCGCGGTAACCGAGGGTGACATCAGCCTCGCCAATGCGGCGAAGCTGGCCCAGTCAGCGCGCAAGACCAGCGCCGAGGCAGTACAAGACGACGCGGACCTGCTCAAGATGGCGAAAGATCTTCCGGCCGACGAGTTCGCCCAGGCGGCCCAGCGCTGGACCATCGAGCGCCAGAGCGCCGAAGACCTCGCCGTGCAGCATCGCCGCAACCGGCGCAATCGCAGCGTCCGCTTCTGGAACGGCGAAGACGGCACGGTGCAAATGCGTGGCGCACTCGACGCCGAAATGGGAGCACGCATCCAAGCACGGCTGCGGCGCGACGCGGAACTGCTACGCCAAGCAGACCGCCGCCGAAAGCGCCAAAGGGAGCCGCAGCACGTCCCGCTTGCCGTGCGCACGCGCGACCAGCGCATGGCCGACGCGCTCGATGGCCTCGTGACGACAGCCAATCCGGTGCCATTCGAGCCCTGCGACGCCGATGGCGCGCGCAGCGCGGCGGCGTCGGACCAGGCGACAGCCAATCCGATGCCAATCGAACCATGCGACGGTCCAGACGCAGTGCCCCACGACGCTGCACCCGGACTTCACGGCGCAGCATCCGACGCTGCGCCCTCGGCTTCCGCCGACCCGCGGGCAGCTCAGATGTGGGAGACCGGCACCGCTTCGTTGGCCGAGAAAGGCGAATGTCTCGAAGAAGGCCGGCCGCATGAGAGCCGGGCCGAATCCTCACAGACGAATTCCCTGCACCCGGCGACACGCACGGAGATCGTCGTCCGCGCCGACCTTCGGTCACTGCTGGGTCAGGCTGGAGGCGTTGCCGAGATCGCCGGGTCCGGCCCGATCCCGCCCAATGCTGTCGAACGGCTCATCTGCAACTCCGACCTGTCGATTGTGCTCTGCGGAGACCAACTCACTCCGCTCTATGAGGCCGTGGCGAGTCGAGCGCCAACCGCAGCACAGCGCCGCGCGTTGATCGCCCGCGACGGCTCATGCGTCGGCTGCGGGGCGCCACCGGGCGAATGTGAAGCGCACCACATCTTCCCGTGGAAATCGGGCGGCAAGACGCGCATCGACAATCTGGTACTGGTGTGCTGGTCGTGCCACGATCGCATCCACGACAACAACTGGCGGGTCGTCCTCCGAAACGGCCAATATCGGCTCGTCCCGCCCGATTCCGAACACCCGCACAACCCTGCGCCGTCGCGCAAACCGCAACGGCGCACGCCAACGAACGGCCTTGCCGGGGCAGCCGCGGGCACCGGGCGTCTTGACAGCAGCGCAGCGTCAGGGACCCGGTCGCGGCAGCGAGAAAGGGGCGACGGCGACAATGATCCAGAACTCGGTTTCTCAGGCGACGACCCCAGAGGCGACCGGTTCGCTGCGGCGTGACCTCAAGGGCGAGTGCGCAGCGTTGCCTGGTGGAGATGGCGTGGCGGCTGGTTCGAGGCGGCATGATCGCAAGGGCGAGTGCATCGAGGCCGCGCTGGGCGCGATAAGAGGATGCGCGGATAGGTGAACCGTCCGCTGTCGCACCAGTTGTTGCCCGCTCTTGTTCGCTGTCGCTCACGGGCCGCTCGGGCCATGGCTTCGCCTGTCGGCTCAGCCTCTACGGGCGAGAGCGTCACGACACGCTCGGCTCCGTCTATGTGCCCAACAGTGGACGCCGCGCCGGGCGCGATAAGGGCGAGAGCGTCACGACTGCATCAAGACGGTGATGACTGGCGTGCCATAGCGACGCACCCGGTGGGTCTGCCACCGGCCGTGGAGGCTGGGCGCGACGGGGCGGTCCGACTCGCACACCAGCACCTCGGCATTCACTGCGTCGAGGAGGTCGGGCCAGCCCTCGAATCCGTAGGGGGGATCGGCAAACGCAAGGTCGACCGAGTCGCGCTGGGCATCCAGGAATCTCAGGACGTCGGATCGAACCACGGTGGCGCGCTCGGTGATTCCCAGCGCCGTCAGATTCGTCGTGATCGTGCGGCAAGCCGCTGCGTCGCAGTCCACGAATGTGACATGCGCAGCGCCACGCGACAGTGCCTCGATGCCGAGCGCTCCCGAGCCTGCGAACAGGTCCAGCACCACCGCACCGTCTAGCGGCTGCAGGCTCACCAGCATGTTGAAGATGGCCTCGCGCGCCCGGTCCGACGTCGGCCGGACAGCATCGGGGCGGGGGGTCTCCAAGCGACGGCCGCCCAACGATCCGCCGACGACGCGCATGAGGTCACGGTAGAGGCTCAGTTCCGATGCGCAGCCTGGCCCGGGCGGTCAGTCGGTCACGGTGAACAAGAGCGCTCAGCGATGGGTGCTACGGCGGGTGATTCCACGGCTGCGCGCATCGGCTCTGCTGCGCGCGACACTGCGGGAGTGTCGATGATGAAGAGTCGATGACTCCCCAGGCTCACGGCGATAGCGGTCCCCTCGGAGTGGCCGCGGAGATCACGTGCGTCGACTGCGGGGGGCGCTGCGGCCTGCTGAGCGTGCCCGAGCCGGACTGGGGCTTCCAACCAGGCGACGTCGTCGCGTATCGATGTGCTGACTGCGGCGACCGCTGGGATCTCATCGTGGAAGACGCCGAGACTTCGGGCTGAACCCGTTTTTGACCGAATGCGTCGAGGGGTGAACCCTGCTCTTGTCGCTTCCGTCATGGTCTGCGCTTGGTCGGTGTCGCCCTGAGAGGCTGCGCTCGGCGGCTCGGGCCTTGAGGGTCCCTCGATTCGCGATTGCGGCGCGGTACGGTCGCCTCGCTGGACACGGATCGATCCAGAGGAGCCGTTCTCGGTGGTCATGGCAATGTATCCAGGCTCGTTCGATCCTGTGCACAACGGGCATCTCGACGTGATTTCTGCAGCTTCGGGGCTCTTCGATTCCGTCACGGTGGCCGCCATGCGGAACCCGTCCAAGGCGACACCCCTGTTCTCCGATGACGAGCGCGTCGCGATGATCGTCGAGTCGACCAGCCACCTCGCCAACGTCTCGGTCGTGCAGTTCGGGGAGCTGGTCGTTGACCTCGCTGAACGCCTCGGCGCCGATGTGATCGTCAAGGGTCTTCGCAGCCAGAGCGACTTCGAATCCGAGTTGCGCATGGCGCACATGAATCACTCAGTGTCCGGTGTCGAGACCGTGTTCGTCCCGCCGCGGACCGAGCATCTCTTTATTGCTTCCAACTACATCCGGGAAATCACCAGATTCGGCGGCGATTGCTCGCATCTCGTCCCGGCCGCAGTCGCCGAGCGGCTCGGGCAGCGAACGGCGCAGGAGGCAGCCACATGAGCATGTCCGAGGGCGGCGTCGAGGCACCGCAGCAGCCAGCGATACACCACGGCATGCTGCAATCGCCGTCTCCGTTCGACCAGTCTCCATTCGGCCGGCCTTCGTCCGAGACGGCGGCACCCACGGAGGAGACGCTGGCGACGCCGGCCGAATCGCAGGCGCGCAACCCCGGAACGCTGGCACCGCGCCCCCCATCGGTCACAGCCGAGCAGTTCATCCGCGAGGCCGTGGAGATCATCAACGCCGCGCGCCCCATGCCGCTGTCCACCTCGGTCATGATCAATCGCGACGAGGTGATGATGTTGCTCGAGTCGGCGCTGGCGGCCGTGCCTGACGAGACCCGCCAGGCTCGCTGGCTGCTGCGCGAGCGCGACGAGGTACTGGCCCAAGCACGTGTCGATGCCAACCTGGTCATCGACGAGGCACGCAGCCGCGTCGCCCAGATGGTCCAGCGAACCGAAGTCGTGCGCACGGCTGAGCGGCGTGCTCGCCAGCTGCTCGACGACGCTCAGATCCAGACCCGTCGCCGCCGCCATGAAGTCGACGAGTACTGCGAGCGGCAGCTCGCGCAGTTTGCTGGTGCCGTCGACCAGATCCAGATTTCGGTCCAGGCAGCGCGACGCAAGCTCGGCAATCGCGTATCCGCGCCGGTGACGCCCACGCCGCCGAGCGCCAAGCATGCGCGCAACGGCGGAGATGCCACTGGCACCGAAGCACCGAGGCCGTCGGGCCGCAGCCCCGACACGCAACCGGTCGTCTTCGACCAGGATCAGATGTGAGCCCCAGGGACCGCCAGCGGTCCCTGTCCGTGCCCCTGCGACTGCTCATTGACGGACAGTTGGAGTGGTCGACAACGGTGCCAGCGTCCGCGCTGTTGGATCCCGAGTCCTCAGCCTCGGTGAGCATTGCCGATGTCGAGGTGCCGCTCGACAGCGATGTCAGCGTGGAATTGGCGTTGGAGCTCATCAGCGGCGGTCTCAGCGTTGCCGGCGAGGTCTCGGCGACTTGGAAAGGTCCGTGCGCTCGCTGCTGGCTGCCCGTCGCCGGGACCCTACGCACGAAGATTCGTGAGTTGTTCACCGCTGAGCCCCGTGAAGGCGAGCAATACCGGCTCGGTCCAGAGTTCGCGGATCTCGTTCCCATGGTGCGCGAGGCAGTACTGCTGGAATTGCCGATCGAGGCGATTCGGTGCCCGCAAGCCGAGGGGTGCCCGAACCTCCCGCCCGAACTCGGAGATCCCCCCGACGACGCAGCGCCTCCGGCCGATCCGCGCTGGGCCGCGCTGGAAGCACTGCGGATGCGCCAGGACGAGTCGTCCTGAGTTCGGCCTGTCGCAGTCGGCTGGGGAGTGCCGATGGGTAGACTTCGTGCTCCGCTCGTGGAGTCGATCCCATCGAGGAGCCCGAACAGTGGCAGTCCCCAAGAAGAAGACATCCAAGAGCAAGACGCGTTCGCGTCGCGCTGCGGCATGGCGCCTGAAAGAGGCACCTCGAAGCCTGTGCCCACGCTGCGGCGCGGCGAAGCTGCCCCACCGGGTCTGCGGCCAGTGCGGCTGGTACGCCGACCGTCAAGCCCTCGACATCGCCTGAACATAGATCGGCGTCCGGGCTGATGACGCTGCCGGTCGCGGTCGACGCAATGGGCGGCGACGACGCCCCCGGCGTGGTCGTGGAAGGCGCGCTGGAAGCTGTGCGCGAGGGCTTCGATGTCGTCCTGGTAGGCCGGCGCGATGCCATCGCCGCGGCTGGAGGCGAGTCGCTCGACATCATCGAGGCCTCTGAGGTCATCGAGATGTCCGAGGAGCCGAGCCGTGCGGTGCGGACCAAGCGCGACTCTTCGATCAGCCTCGCTGTCAACGCCGTGCGCGACGGCGCCGCCTCGGCAATCGTCAGTGCCGGAAACACGGGGGCGGTGGCGGCGGCGGCTCTCCTGAGGCTGAGACGCCTGCCCGGAGTCGCCCGTCCGGCCATCGCGACTGCGTTTCCCGTACCCGGCGGCCGCACGGCGCGCGTCCTGCTCGACTCGGGCGCCATGGCCGACTGCAACGCCCAATGGCTGCACCAATTTGCCCGCCTTGGCTCGGCCTACAGCCGCATCCGCTTCGGCGTGGCGGCGCCGAGCGTCGGGCTGCTCTCGATCGGCGAAGAACCCGAAAAGGGCAACGCGCTCGTCAAGGAAACTCACAAGCTGCTTGCGGCAGACGACGAGATCGACTTCTTTGGCAACATCGAGGGGCGCGACGTTCTCGACGGTCCTGTCGACGTTGTGGTCACCGACGGTTTCACCGGCAATGTTCTGCTGAAGTCGCTCGAAGGCACGGCCTCTTTCTTCGTGCGCCTGATTCTCGAGCGACTCTCCGAAGGGGGACCGGCGGGTGCGGAAGCGCTGCGCCTGCTGGCCCCGCTCGCCGATGAACTGAGCCCCGACAACATCGGGGGGGCGATGCTGCTGGGTGTGCGCGGAGTCTGCGTGATCGCGCATGGTTCGTCGAGCCCCACAGCGATGACCAACGCCATCCGAGTCGCCCATCACATGGTGGAAGCCGACCTGCCCGGCGAACTGGCTGCCGTCAGCCTCCCGTCTGGGGACCAACTGAGCCCTCGGCTCGAGCGGCCCGCGGGCACTGTCGCATGATGACACCGAGCTAGTGCGGTGTCCACTAACGTTTGCGCGGGTTGGTCATGCGGCTTTGGGGGTGGCGGGCCGTCCCCATCGGGTGCCTTTTTCGGCTCGGACCCGTTTTCGTTCTCGGCGTTGTGCGGCGAGCAGTTGTGGGCTGCGTTTGTTGGCGTTGCGCCAGCGGAGGTAGGCGTGCAGCCGGCGTGTGAGCACGGTGTGGTTGGGGTGGTCGGAGTTGTTGAGCACGAACTCGCGCAGCGGCCCGAAGTGGGCTTCGATGGGGTTGGCCCATGAGCTGTAGGTGGGCGTGAAGCACAACTCGACTTTGTTGCGCTGAGCCCAGCGGACGATGTCGGCGCTCTTGTGAGCAGACAGGTTGTCCAAGATCACATAGATCGGTTCGCCGTCGGGGCGGCGCGCTCGGATGCTGCGCAGCGCTGCGAGGGTGTTGGCTGCGGACTTGCGTGCCCGCACGACGCCCCACATCTCGTCGTCGCCGACCGAGTAGCAGCCGTGGAACTGGCGCACCCCGTGGAGCTTGTTGTAGTTCGCCCGCAGCCGCTGGGGGCGGCCCCTGGGCGCCCAGCCGGCGCCGGCGGTGGGGCGGATGGCCAGCGGCCCGAACTCGTCGAACGCGAACGTGCGGTCGGGATGGTTCTCGAGCGCGTCCTCGATGCGGTCCAGCTTCGCTTCGCGGTCGGGGTCGTCGGTGTCCTTCCACGACTTGGTGCGCTGGAACGTGACGTCGTTGGCCGCCAGCAGCTGGCGCAGCCGCTCACGGCCGATCCGCACCACACGGGTCGGGTTGTCGCCCAAATAGGCAGCCAGCTTGCGGACGCTCCACCGCGTGAACGCCAACCCCGGCTTCTCGGGACGCTCGCCGGCCGTCTCGACGATGAACGCCTCATCGCCGGTCGTGATCCGGCGGGGACGGCCACCCGCCCACTTGGGGTCCAACGACGCCATCCCCGACTCGTTGAACCGATGGATCATCTCGCGCACCCGATCAGGAGACGTCGCCACCAGCCGAGCGATCACCGCAACCGAGTTCCCGCCAGCAGACGCATGAATCACCGTCGCACGCCGCCAGCGCACATGGGACTTGTCCGATTTGCCGCCCCCGCGGCGCACGATCCGCTGGAGCCGCTGGCCTTCCTCATGGGTCAAACGCCGGACCCGCAACCGTTCAGTCATACCCCCGATCACAGCACACACCCGCACCACAACCGCGGACGCGACCACCGAACGTTTGCGGACACCGCACTAGAGCGGGAAGCACACGGCGAAGCCGCGGCCTGAGCGATCGGCCGCCGGTAGGCTGGCCGACGCCATGCCCGCAGAAACTCATGTGCGCCAGAGTCCGCCAGAGCGTGACGAGGTCTTCGATCTCATCCGCAATCAGCTCGCCGACATCTTGGAGTTGGATCCATCCCAAGTGGCCGAGTCGTCCTCCTTCGTGGACGATCTCGGTGCAGACTCGCTGGCGTTGATCGAGCTGGTCGAAGCGCTGGAAGAGGAGCTTTCTGACCGCACGGTGGGCTTTCGAATCGAAGACGAAGATCTCGAAGATCTCAAGACTGTGCGCGACGCCATCGACTACGTGATGGAGCGCGTCGGCTGACGTGGAGATTGCTGTCGCCGAACTCGCTGAACTCGACAGCTTCGCGGAGCGTGTCGGATATCGCTTCGCCGACGCCAGTCTCCTGACCGAAGCTCTCTCGCACCGAAGCTGGTGCAATGAGCACAACAGCGATGTGCCGCGTGATCGTCATGTCGCATCCAACGAACGCCTGGAATTCCTCGGCGACGCCGTGCTCGGGCTCTGCGTTTGCGAGCTCGCCGTAACCCAGTGGCCCGACCTCGGGCCGGGCGAGCTCAGTGCCGTTCGCTCGGCGGTGGTGAGCGCGGTCGCGCTGGCCGGCGCAGCACGAGACTGCGACCTGGGATCTGTGCTTCTGCTCGGACGCGGCGAGGCAGCAACCGGAGGAGCCGACAAGGAGTCGATACTGGCCGACGCGCTCGAAGCGGTGCTCGGCGCGGTGTTCTTGGACGGCGGTCTGGGTGCGGCTCGCGATGTCGTGGGGCACCTTTTGGGCGAGCGCCTCGCCGCAGCGGCCAGCGAACCAGGAGCGCGCCAGGCCAAGAACCGCTTCCAGGAGCTGGTGGCTCAGCGCTTCGGTGCCGAACCTACCTACGAAGTGTCGAGTTCTGGGCCCGCGCACCGTCCGCGATTCGAGGCCGAAGCGCGCATCGAAACCGAAGTCTGGGGCCGCGGAGAAGGCGCCACCAAGCGAGCGGCGGAACTTCGAGCGGCGGAAGCTGCATGTCTGCGGCTCAGGGAGGCTGAGCCGAAAGGCCAAGCCGCGGCCCGAGCGGCCCGTGAGCGCGTATCTGATGAGCACAGCGAACAAGAGCGGGAAACAGCAGGCGCCGCGCCGCGCGAGTTCGGCTCGCAGCGCCTCCGCTTGGACGACCGCGGTGACCGATCCATTGTTGCGGAGGTGCCCGCCCATGGCTGAACTGCCGGAGATCGAGATCGCCAAGCGCGATCTGGAAAAGGAGGTCGCGACCCGCAAGATCAAGTCGGTCGACGTTCCGGGCACCAAGAAGGCGCTGCCGGCGATGCGCTCGAAGCAGCAGTTCGCCGACTTGCTCGAGGGCAAGAAGATCACGGCGGTGACTCGGCACGGATCGTTGCTCCACTTCGTGCTCGACACCGACGAGATCATGGTGGCGCGTCTCGGCGCAACCGGTTCTTTCAGGAGGGCCACCTCCCGAACGCCCCAAGACCCCGATACCAAGGTGGTGATGACGTTCACCAAGGGCGGGCAGCTGCGACTGCTCGACTCGGGCAATGAGGCAACATTGCGGGTGCTCACTTGGCCTCGCTACCACAAGGTCCATCCAGAACAGGTCGACCTCGGCTTCGATCCGGTCGACATGCCGATGCCGTGGACCGACTTCGCGCTCATGCTGCGGGGCCGCTCCGATACCATCCGCGACCTGCTGCTGGACCAGACGTTCGTCGTGGGCCTCGGACCGATGTACTCCGACGAAGTGCTGCATGCAGCCCGTCTCGGGTATGGGCGCATTGCCAGCGAACTGAACACCCAGGAGGTGCGCCGGCTCTACCGCGCCATCGTCGAGACGGTTCATAACTCCATCAAGTACCGGGGATCCTCCGTCGGCGGCCATCTCGACATCTTCGGCAAGTCAGGCGGCTTCGATCCCTACTTCGAGGTCTTCGGGCGGGCCGGCGAGCGATGCCGCAACGGCCGAGGTGACGTCCTGACGACGGTCATCCGGGGTGTGACCCACCACTACTGCGATTATCAGGTGTAGACGTCGACCTCCACGCTTCGAGCTGCCGTGTTCCTCCGATCCCTGACACTGTCCGGTTTCAAGTCGTTTGCAGACACCACAACGCTCGCCTTCGAGCCGGGCGTCACCGTGGTGGTGGGTCCCAACGGCAGCGGCAAGTCGAACGTCGTCGACGCCATCGCATGGGTGCTCGGCGCGCAAGGTCCCCGCACGCTGCGAGGCCAGCGGATGGACGACGTCGTCTTCGCCGGAACTGACCGCCGGACGGCTCTGGGCCGCGCACTGGTCACCTTGGTCATCGACAACGAGTCGCAGACCTTGCCCACCCAGACCGCCGAGGTGGCGATCACTCGCACTTTGTTCCGCTCGGGCGAATCGGAGTACGCGCTCAACGGGACGCCGTGCCGGCTGCTCGACCTGCAAGAACTGCTCAACGATGCCGGGGTCGGACGCCAGCAGCACATCATCGTGGCGCAAGGCCAGATCACCGGGGTCCTCGCTGCCCGTCCCGAAGACCGGCGCGCGCTGATCGAGGAGGCGGCGGGCGTGCTGAAGTTCCGTCGCCGCAAGGAACGCGCCGAGCGGCGGCTGGAAGGCACGGAGGCAAACGTGACGCGCCTCGTCGACCTCCAGCGCGAACTCCGCCGTCAGCTGCGGCCGCTCGAGCGGCAGGCCACCGCCGCCCGCCGCCACCGCGAGATCAGCGCAGAGCTGGCTGGGCTGCAGCTCTACAACGCGGGGCGTCAGTTAGCCGCGAGTTACCAAGCGCAGAGCGCCTCCGATGCTCGACGGGTCGATCTTGCGGCGCAACAGGACGCGGTGGCATCGTCGATTGCCGACATCGACCGGGCGATCGACGATGCGCAGTCACAGCTTGCCGAGCTGACCGCAGAACCTGCTGACCGGCTGTCGCGAGTGGCATCGCTGTCGGAACGGGCACGCGGTCTCATCGGTCAGACCCATGAACGGATGCGATCGGTCGAACGCGAGCGCAATGCCTTGCTCGACTCCGATGTGGTGGTGACGCTGACCGATGAGCACGCACGGGTGACAGCCGAGCTGGCCTCGCTCGATGCGGCTGGAGTGTCCGCTGCGGCGTCGGTAGAGCTGGCGGTCGGGGCGAAATCGGGAGTCGGCGACGCTGGAGAGGTGGACGAGGCCGCTGCCAGTGCGGCCACCGAAGCCCACCGGGAGGCCGAAGCGCGCCTCGAGACCGCCGCTGCAACGTTGTCGCGGGCAGATGAGCAGCAACGGAATGCGGCCGAGGAGCTACAGCACTGGATCGGAAGATTCGAGGCGTTGGCGTCTGCTGTCGCCGCCGCGCGTACCGACTCCGGCATTGCGGTGCTCGATGGTGTGGCTGGGGTGGTCGGTGTGCTTGACGACCTGGTGACCATCGACGACGGTTGGGAGGCGGCGGCGGAGGCTGCCGCAGATGGCGCGTTGTCGGCTGTCGTCGTGCGCGATGACAGCGCGGCGTCGGCGGCGCTCGCTGCGCTCGCCGACGGCGAAACGAACGGCTCGGTGATCTCGCTTGCCAAACTGGGGGGCGCTCGCGACCCGAGCCGCCGCAACGGCAAGCCGCCGTCCCCAGCTGAGCCGGCAGGCGAAGCCGTGGTCCGAGCCGCCCGTGAGCCAGGGGCCAGTGAGCACGGTGCTCAGCAACGTGCAACAGCAGGCGCCGGATCCGCCGTTTCGCATCTCGCCTCCTGGACTGAGCCGGCAGGCGAGTTCGTGCGTCCACACGTCCAAGTGGTCCCCGACGCTCCGCAAGAGCACCGCGCCGAGCTTGAGGCACTGCTGGACGCTGTTGTCGGCGCAGCGATCTGTGTTCCGGGTGATTGGTCGAGCGCGTATGACCGTGCGATGGCGGCTCGCGACGCGGGCGTCATGGGTGCCGCGGTTGATGCAGTTTTTGTCACAGCCAGCGGCGACCGGTTCGGACCCCACCGCTGGCGGATTGGCAGCACGGGGCCGGCGGCGGCCACGGCGGCACTCGACGTCGCACGCGCACGCATCGACGAGCTGACGCACCGCCAGCAGGCAGCGGCCGCGGCGTGGACCTCGGCGCGGCGGGCGCACCAGGCGGCCCTCGAAGCGTCCCGAGAAGCACAACGCACCGCCGAGAACCTTCGACGCCGGGCCGCCACAGCAGCAGCCCAGCAGGCCGCGCGGCATCAGGCGTTCGAGGACCGAGCTGCCGCACAGGAGCAACGCCGATCAGTGCTCAGCGAACGGCTCGGGACCATTGAGCGGCGTCTGAGGGGCCATGAGAGCTCCCGTGCGGCCGCGTCCGCCCGGCTGGAGCGGGCAGAAGCCATCGTGTCGGGGCTGGATCGTCTGGCGCTGTTGCTCTCGGAGCGCCGCCAGCGCCTCGATGCCGAAGCAAAGCGGCTGCGCTCACGCAACGAGGCCCGCATCGAGTTGGTGCGCCAGCTGACCGAGCGCCTTGGTGCGCTCCGGCGCGAGCGTGACGCGGCTTTGTCGCGCCAGGAGCACTTGCGCACGGAACTCGCAGCGTTGGACGTCGCCGATGCCGAACGTCGTACCAAGCGCGACGCCCTCGTTGAGATGCTGCGAACAGAGTTCTCCGCAGACCCAGCAGCGGCACTCGCTGCACCGCCACCGCCGCTGCCCGACGGGGTCACGGCCATCGCTCACGAGCGAACGCTGCGCGCGGACCTGAATCGACTGGGGCCGGTCAACCCCCTGGCGCTCTCGGAGTACGAGGCAGCCTCAGAGCGCTTCGAGTTCGTGGCCACCCAGCTCGCGGACGTGCGCAACAGCCGCAGGGAACTGCACAAGGTGATCCGAGCCATCGACGCCGAGATCGTCGCAACGTTTGCGGCAGCATTCGAAGATGTCGCTCGGAACTTCGCCGAACTGTTTGGCACGCTGTTCCCGGGCGGCACCGGCAAGCTCTCGCTGACGGATCCGCAGGAGCTGCTGACGTCGGGGGTCGAACTCGACGTTCGACCCGCCGGCAAGCACATCGGTCGCTTGTCATTGCTGTCCGGCGGTGAGCGCTCGCTGGTGGCGCTCGCGTACCTCTTCGCGGTGTTCCGCAGCCGGCCTTCGCCGTTCTACGTTCTCGATGAGGTGGAAGCGGCGCTCGACGACGTCAATCTGCAGCGCTTCTTGGACCTCGTGGCGGAATTCCGGCGGGAGTCGCAGTTGATCATCGTGAGCCATCAACGCCGCACGATGGAATCGGCCGACGTTCTGTACGGCGTGTCCATGCCGCCCGGGGGTTCCAGCGTGGTCGTGTCGGAGCGGCCCTCCCATGCAGCGGCCCTTGTCGCTGCGGATGGGCCATTGGGCTTCGACGAGTCCTCGTCGGAGCTGCTCGGAGAGCCCGCGACGACCCCTGGGTAGCCTGCCGACCAGTGAGCATCGAGGTCGTACTACTGGTCATCGGCGTCGTCGTGATGGTGCTTCTCGCATCGGTTCCCTTCGTGCAACGCAGGATGCATCGCCGCTCGGGGCCCCCATCGTCGCACCATCCCGTCGCGGTGCCGGAGCCTGCTGCGGGGCCTGCGGGGCACCCCCTTGCAACGAGGCCTCCGCCCGATGGTTCGGCTGACCGTGCTGCTGAGGTGGCCGAGACGGGGCCAGCTGAGACGGGGCCAGCTGAGACGGGGCCAGCTGAGACGGGGCCAGCTGAGACGGGGCCCCTCAGGCCTGCCGCCAGCTTTGCGTCGGGATTGGCGTCGTCGCGCCGGACGCTGCGCGATCGACTGGCTTCCATCCGTGGACGGCGACCTGACGGAGCTACGTGGGAGAGTCTCGAAGAGGCGCTGCTCGGTGCCGATGTCGGCGTTGCAACGACGATGGCCACGCTGGAACGACTGCGGAGCACCGCCGCCGACCGAAACATTGCCGACGCAGACGAACTCGTGCACGAACTGACTGCGCAAATGCGCGCATCGCTCGATGCTGATCGTTCGCTGCACGTGGCCGTGCCCCACCGCCCCGACGCCACGCCTGTGTGGCTGTTCGTGGGCGTCAACGGCGTGGGCAAGACCACCACGATCGGCAAGGTGGGGGCACGGCTGTCGGCGGAAGGCCAAGTCGTGGTGATGGCCGCCGGTGACACATTCCGCGCGGCTGCGACCTCACAGCTGCAGACGTGGGCTGATCGGTGCGGTGCGGATGTGATCTCGGGCAGCGCTGGCGCCGACCCCAGCTCGGTTGTGCATGACGCCGTCAGCGCCGCGGCGGCCCGCGGTGCCGACGTGGTTCTCGCCGATACCGCCGGCAGGCTCCAGAATCGCAAGAATCTCATGGATGAGCTCGCCAAAGTCCGCCGAGTCGCCGACCGCGAGCCCGGTGCCGTCGTCGAGACGCTGCTGGTCATCGATGCGACCACGGGCCAGAACGGTCTGAGCCAGGCACGTGCCTTTGCCGAAGCCACCGACGTCACCGGCGTCGTGCTCACCAAGCTGGACGGCTCGGCGAAAGGCGGGATCGTCTTCGCCATCGAGGCCGAGCTGGGACTCCGTGTGAAACTCGTGGGCCTCGGTGAGGGCGCCGATGATCTTGTCGACTTTGATCCCGACAGCTACGTCGACGCGTTGCTCGGCACAGATGCTGATGCCTAGTCGGCGGGACCCGAGGGGGCAGGCGTGGCCCAAGCGGTGCCCGAGCCTGATCCGGGTGGGATTGGCTCGGGCGGAAATTGGCAGCCACAGCAGGTACCCGAGCCTGCCACGGAATGGGACTGAGCGATGTTTGACACCCTGACTGACCGCTTGTCCGGCACCCTGCGGGGCCTGCGCGGCCGCGGACGAATGCGGCCCGCCGACGTTGACGAGGCGTTGGCCGAGATCCGCCTGGCGCTGCTCGAAGCCGATGTCAACGTCGGGGTGGTACGCCGCTTTGTAGACCGGGTCCGCGAGCGCAGCATCGGTGGCGAGGTCACGGCCAGCCTGACGCCCGGCCAGCAGGTCACCAAGATCGTCAACGACGAACTGGTCGAGATCCTGGGCGGAAGCCCGCTCGACTTCCAGTTCGCGCAGAAGCCGCCCACGGTGGTGATGCTGGCCGGCCTCCAGGGCTCTGGCAAGACGACTGCCGCAGCCAAGTTGGCCCAGTGGTGCAAGTCGCAGGGCCGCAATCCGCTGCTGGTCGGCGCCGACCTGCAGCGACCCGCGGCCGTTGAGCAGTTGCGGACGCTCGCCCGTGGCATCGACGTCGAGGTATGGAGCGAGCCCGCAGACCCGGTGGCCTGCGCCGCGGGAGGACTCGCCCACGCCCGCCAGACCGGCCGCGATGTGCTCATCGTGGACACCGCGGGGCGGCTGGCGATCGACGTCGAGCTGATGGGAGAGGTGGCCCGAATCTCGGACGCGGTCGAACCCCATTACACCTTGCTCATCGTCGATTCGATGGTGGGTCAGGACGCCGTCGCGACCGCCGAGGCCTTTCACGCAACACTCGAAGTGGACGGGATCATCCTGACCAAGCTCGACGGCGACGCACGCGGCGGCGCGGCTCTCTCGGTTGCCGAGGTGGTCGGTCGTCCGGTGGCGTTTGCGTCAGTCGGCGAGAAGGTCGACGACTTCGAGCAGTTCCATCCCGACCGCATGGCGAGCCGGATCCTCGGCATGGGCGACGTGATGACGCTCATCGAGAAGGCGGAGGCCGTCTACGAACAAGAAGAGGCAGAGGCGGCGGCCCAGCGACTCGCTGAGGGCACCTTCACGCTCGACGACTTCGTCGACCAGCTTCGTCAGCTTCGCAAGATGGGCAGCCTGCAAAGCATCGTTTCGATGATGCCTGGCATCTCCGACCAAGTCCGCAATGCCGACATCGACGACGACCGGATCGCGACCGCAGAGGCCATCGTGCTGTCGATGACGCCAGCAGAGCGCGTGTCACCGGAGATCATCGACGCTTCCCGCCGCGCCCGCATTGCCGCTGGCAGCGGTACCTCCTCGGCACAGGTCGCCAACCTGCTGAAGCAGTTCACCCAGATGCGCAAGATGATGGGCAACATGATGGGCCTGGGATCGAAACGGCGGCCGGCGAGCCGCAAGGCCGGCCGCAAGCGGGGCAAGGGGCCAACCCGATCGGGCGGCAGCTCTCGCACTGGCGGCGGCGGACGCACATCGCCCAAGGGCGGGCAGTCGTCAGGCAAGCTCGCCACCAAGCTCGATGGCGGGGGGATCGACTGGGAGTCGCTGGACCTGAAGCTGCCAGGCCGCTGACACTCCGCAGCCAGGGGGTTGGGCAGCCAAGGGGTTACTGGGCATTCGCCCGTCAGAGGCTGAGCCGGTAGGCGAAGCCGTGGCCCGAGCGGCCCGTGAGCGCAGCGAACAAGAGCGGGCAGCAAGTGGATGGGCAGCCAAGGGGTTACTGGGCATTCGCCCGTTAGGCTCGTTTGTCGGCGCGGCGGCCTATCGGTGCGCCACGAGCCCCCACTCGAACTCATCTAACCGGGAGCGACATGGCCGTTCGTCTGCGCCTCAAGCGCACAGGCAAGAAGAAGCAACCGAGCTATCGCGTCGTCGCAGTCGACAGTCGCAAGCCCCGCGACGGACGCGTGCTGGAGGTCATCGGCACCTACGACCCGCGACAGGAGCCCTCTGCGATCTCGATCGTCAATGAGCGCGCTGTTCACTGGCTGAGCCATGGTGCCCAGCCAAGCGACACCGTCTCCAAGCTGCTGACGATTTCCGGCGCGTGGGACGACTTTCGCTCGCGAGGCTCATCTGCGGCTGCGGCTGCGGGTGGCGCTGCCGAAGCGGCCCCCGCCGAGCCCGTCCCCGCACCGACGCCCGATCTGGTGATCGACACCGATGAGCCGGGCGCAGACGACTCGTCGGCGGCGCCTGTCGGCGGGCCGACACCCCAGAACACCGAATCCGAGCCGAAAGCAACAGAACCCGGGGAGGCCCAGTGACCGACGGTCACACCGGCGCAGACACCGAGACCACTTCTGCGGAAGAGGTCTTGCTGTATCTCATCGCCCAGCTCGTCGAACATCCCGACCAGGTCGAGGTCGAGATTGCTGAGTCAGGATCGAAGCTGAGCTTGACGGCAACCGTGAGCTCGGACGACATCGGCCGGGTCATCGGCAAGCGAGGTCGCGTTGCGAACGCCATCCGCACACTGGTGCGCGCCGCAGCCCATCGAGATGGCGTCCAGGTCGAAGTCGACTTCCGGGACTGACCTGAGCCTGGGGGCCGAGCCGCCTGGCCTGCTGGAGGTCGCAACAGTCGGGCGCGCGCACGGGGTGCGCGGCGACGTCGTCGTGCACCCGGTCACCAACCGGCTCGAGCGCTTCGATGTCGGTTCGGCACTCGTCACCGCTGTGGGCGAGCGAACGGTCTCGCGATCCCGCTTTGACGGCAACCGGTGGCTTGTGCACTTCGATGGCATTGACGACCGTGATGCAGCGGCGGCCCTGACGGGCACGACCGTGTACGCCGAACCGCTCGACGATCCCGACGAGCTGTGGGTGCATGAGCTGTGCGGCAGCTCGGTGATCGATCAGCATGGATTCCACGCCGGCATCGTGACGAGCGTCGTGGCGAATCCGGCCGCTGACCTGCTCGAGCTCGACACCGGACACCTCGTGCCGCTGACATTCGTCGTGCGCTGCGAGCCCGGTGCCGTGTACGTGGAGGTGCCCGATGGGCTCTTCGAGCTCTGAGGACCGATCGGCGCATGCCTCCGGTGCCGTCCGCGAGCCTGGGCTGCGCATCGACGTGTTCTCGATCTTTCCTGCTGAGGTCGATGCCATGTGCGAGTTGAGCATTCTGGGCCGCGCCCGGGCACAGGGCCTGCTCGACATCCGCTGCAGGGACTTGCGGCTTGCGACCACCGATGCTCACCGCACTGTCGACGATGCTCCCTTCGGCGGCGGACCGGGCATGATCCTCATGGCGGAGCCTGTCTTCGCAGCCGTTGAAGAGGTCGCCCCGCCACGGCCGTTGTTGCTGCTCGACGCCGGCGGCCGGCGATTCGACCAAGCCATGGCCGCCGAGCTCGCAGCGTTGGGGTCGGCCGAGTCAGGCGGCTTCAGCTTGTTGTGCGGCCGCTATGAAGGCGTGGACGAGCGCATCCGCTCCGAGCTTGTCGATGGCTCAGTCTCCATCGGCGATGTCGTGCTGGCCGGCGGCGAATTCGCGGCCATGGTCGTGGTGGAAGCCGTGGGCCGGCTGGTGCCCGGCGTGCTCGGCAATGCGTTGTCCCCGACGGACGAGAGCTTTGCGGCGGGGCTGCTGGAACACCCGCAATGGACACGTCCAGCATCGTTCCGTGGGCTGGAGGCACCCGAAGTGCTGCGCAGCGGCGACCACGCCCGTGTCGCTCGCTGGCGCCAGGCCATGGCGCTTGTCCGAACTGCCGCCGAGCGCCCTGACCTCCTCGCGGCGCGAGGTGTCAGCGACGCCGACCGGGAGCTTCTCGCAGAGTTCGGCCTCGAGCTCGAGACCGGCTGAGCCGGCTGGCGATCGTTGCCGCAATTCGCAGGCAGACCACTAGCCTGCGGTGTTCGTCATCACGCCGATCACGGGAGTCGGATCGCTATGGGAAGCACCGATCTTGTCGAGGCAGCGCGCCTGCGCGACGACCATCCCGAATTCGGTCCTGGCGACACGGTGCGCGTTCACGTACGCGTCGTCGAGGGCAACCGGCAGCGGACCCAGATCTTCGAGGGCTACGTCATCGCACGGCATTCGTCGGGCATCAGCGAGACATTCACGGTGCGCAAGCTCAGCTTCGGCGTCGGCGTCGAGCGGACATTTCCGTTGCACGCGCCCACCATCGCCAAGATCGAGCGCGTGGCCGTCGGCGACGTGCGCAGAGCGAAGCTGTACTACCTGCGCGATCGCGTCGGCAAGGCAGCGCGGATTCGCGAAAAGCGCTTCTAGCCCCGCAGCAGCGGTCGCGAGCCAAGCGTGAGGCGCGCATGACCGCTCGGCGTCAAGCACTCGGCCGCTACGGCGAAGACCTCGTCGAGCGCTGGTATGCCGAGCGCGGTTACCGCATCCTCGAGCGCAATTGGCGTTGCGGGGCAGGCGAACTGGACCTCGTGGTCACCGACGGCTCGCAACTGGTGTTCTGCGAGGTGAAGACCAGATCCAGTGACCGCTACGGCACCGGCTTTGAGGCGATCACGCCTCGCAAGCAGCAGCAGGTCCGGCGCCTCGCGGCGCACTATGTGCGCGAGCGCGGCGGCTGGGCGGGACCGCTCCGCTGCGACGCGGCGTCGATCATGGGTGGCACGGTCGAAGTGCTGACGGCTGCCTTCTAGCAGAGTGCTGTCGAACTCCCGGGTGCTGTCAGAAGGCGTCGACGTGCCTGCGCTTGACGCGGTGGCGTTCACGGGCGCGAATCAATCCCGCCGAGCACGACGCCCCCTTCGGCATTCCCGCCTCTGTTGTCGGCAAGGCGATGGCGGTCACATGTGCATCGTAACTGGGAGCTATCTGGGCCATGGCTCCGCCACACGACATGCAAGCCTGTAGGCGACCGGTGTACTGGCCTCAGGCAATCTCGTTCCATTCTCCTGGTGGTGCGTGTCGGCAGGGTGTTGACCGGTGTCCGCCACTTTGTCGGAATGTGAACATATTTTACCGTTCGCACCTTTTCGTAAACATGTGCGAACGGTGATATAGTGCCATCATGGGCAGCAGCGCAGATCCAGGTCACGTCTTGCTGCTTCGCCCGTTCGACCTCGGGCGGGCGATGCGCAGCCATCGTGTCGAGAACGGCTTGACTCAAAAGCAGTTGGCTGCCGCGGTCGGTGTGTCCACAAAGTGGATTTCCGAGGCAGAGAACGGGAAGCCGACCGCGGAGGTCGGCAAGATCATGGATGTCTTGGGGCATCTGGGCTGCGCCCTGGTCGTCGAGCGCCGCAAGGATCCGACCTTCGACCTCGCTGCCCACATCGGATCCTTCGCCCAGTCGCCATGAGCAGCACTCTGTGCGTCGTTCTCGACGGTGTCCATGCGGCCGACATCGAGTTCCGCGGGAGGCGGGTCTCGCTCGGGTACCGACGCGATTACATCCAGCAGTCGTCTGTTCCCCTCTCTGCGAGATTCCCTCTCGCCAGGCGCGTGGCAAAGGGCGCCGAGGTTCAGAGGTGGCTGCTGAACCTTCTGCCCGATGACGACAATGTGCTGGATTACCTGCGATCAGAGTACGGAGTCGCCGCTCGTGACCCGCTGAAATTGCTGGAGACCTCCATGGGGGCCGACTGCGCCGGCGCTGTGCAATTCAGCCGGCCGGAGCGGCTAGACGAATTGTTGGCCGCAGAGGGCGGCGCAACCCCTGTCACGCGTGGTGACATCGCTGAATGGCTTGACGCTTATCCCGTCCTGCCGCCGGCCATAGACCCAAGCGGCACAGAGTTCCCTGTCACGTTCAGCCTCGCTGGCATGCAGCCGAAGATCGCATTGAGGCTTGCCGAGGACGGAACATGGACGCGCACATGGGGCAGTCTGCCCACGACACACATCATCAAAGCAGCGCGCCCGGACTACCCAGATGAGTGCGTGTTCGAGCATTTGTCAATGAACACAGCCAGCCGGCTCGGCATCCCGTCAGCAAGAACCGAAGCAGCCGACATCGACGGCAAGCAAGCGATCATCGTCGAGCGATTCGACCGATCCAGCGACGGCATGAAGCGCATCCACCAAGAGGACTCATGCCAAGCTCTCGGCAGGTCGCAATCTGACAAGTACGAGAGCCTCGGAGGGCCAGGGCTGGCCGATCTGCGGCAGATAGCGCAGAGCAGCGGGGCCGCCACATTCCACAACGTCGACCGCTTGCGCGACATGCTCATCTACCGCTGGCTCATAGTCGACAGCGACGCTCACGCGAAGAACTACAGCTGGATGTTCGACGACGCAGGCAATGTGCATCTCGCGCCGCTCTACGACTCCTGCAGTTGGCTGCCATACCGGCGCGGCATGAAACCGGAGGACATCCCACTCGCGATGAACATGGGGGCTGACCCCAGGGTCGGGGCATCCGACTCGCCGGCAGGGCTCAGCGGGCTCGCCGGCAAACTCCGACGGCCAACCTCAGAGATCTGTGAACGTGCAGCCGAGTTGGCGGCCGCGCTGCCGGCCGCGCTCAAAGAAGCCGCAGAGGCCCTGCCGGCCATCCCGCTCGACTGGGGAGCCATCGAGGAACACATCGCAGAGATCGACATTCGAGCAGACGACTGTGAACGGGTTGCGGCGGAGACGCTGGAGTCCGTTTCGGTCCGCAAGGAGCGCGGAACGATGCTGGAAGACGCAACGGGCGTCGCTCCCGCAGATTCCTCGTTGGCAGTGCGTCGGCCCAATCTGCAGCGCTGTCCCCATTTCGGCAAGATCAGCCGGAAGCAGTGCGTTCGCCCACCACACGGAGACTCCCGCCATCGCTACTCGTGAACAGGTGCGGATCTTCGGGCCATCAAACATATGTGTCACCCTCGCATCGTCGGCGATTTCTGAGAAACCTTCGCGTGGCCGCGTTCTTACGTTCCGCTTTGACCAGACGCAGGTCTTCTTTCACCGCACGGCATCCGTCGGGCATCAGCGAGTCCGCTGCGACGCGGCGTCTGTCATGGGTGGCACGGTCGAAGTGCTGACGGCTGCCTTCTAGATGAGCTGCGTTCTGCCGCTCGGACACAACGGACCGCACAGATACGTCCGCTGAACTCGTTCACGAAACGCACCAGCGAGGCAGCGCTCAGGACTCCCAGAGCATCTTGACGGGCATTGCATACAGTCCGGGTGCGGTCTGCTGTATGCGGTCGCCGTCGTGCAGGAGGATCCCGCTGGCGAAGCTGTCGCCGACGGCATCTTTGAGACGTCTCAGTCCCTTGAAGTCCCGAGGGTGTGCAGTCGCCCGCGATTTGACTTCGATGCCGACGATGGCGCCCGGCGAGCGTTCGAGCACGAAGTCGACTTCGACGCCGCTCTTGTCGCGGTAGTGGCTGATGGTCGTCATGTCGTTGCTGAGCGCAGCGGCCTTGGCAAGCTCTGTGTAGGCGAAGCATTCGAGCAGGGGACCGAGACGTTGGCGATCGTCGGCGATGCCAGCTACGTCCACGCCTCGCAGTGCAGCGAGCAGGCCCGAGTCGAGGAACTGGAGCTTGGGTGCTTTCACCAGGCGCTTCAAGTCGCTGCGATGCCATGCGTGCACCCGGCGAATGAGGAACATGTGCTCCAGCAGGACGAGCCAGCGGTCCACGGTCTTGCCGTCCACACCGAGACGCGTCCCCAGTCCGGACATGTTGAGCAGTCCGCCGGCTGCGGCGGCCGCATGATCGATCAAGCGGGGCAATGCGCCGCGTTTGGAGACTCGCGCTATTTCTCGGACATCGTGTTCGGCGATCATGCGCGCGTAGTTGCGCAGCCATGATCGGTGCCGTGCAGGAGCGGAGCGCGACAGCGCTTCGGGGAAGCCGCCGCGCACGACTCGCTCGGCCAGGCCATCGGTGCGTCCGGCGACTTCGAGCGCCGCGAAGTCGCCCGCGAACGCACGGTCGACGAACGAGGAGGGCTGGGTGCCGACGATCTCAGCTTGGGAGAACGGCAGGAGCTCGACGGTCTCGACGCGTCCGGCGAGAGAATCCGGCGACAGCGACCCTGCGAACAGCTCGACTGAACCGGTAATGAGGAATCGTCCGGGGCGAGGGTCTTCGTCGACGATCCGCTTCAACGCCAGGATCAGGTCCGGGGCGCGCTGGATCTCGTCGATCACCGCTCGCTTCAAGCCGCGGGTGAATCCTGTCGGATCGTCTTGGGCGAACCGTCTCGACTGCTCGTCGTCGAGGGTGACGAACTGCCGGCCGTCGCTGTCGGCGATCCGGCGGGCGAGCGTTGTCTTGCCCGATTGGCGCGGCCCGACAATGGCGACAATGCGAGTGTCGACCATGGCTGAGCGGACGCGGGCCTCGGCGTGCCGGGCGATGAGTGCTTCGCGCTTCGCAGTCTGGTTCGGCATGAGGTTCCGTCGGATTCGGAATGTGTGTCTGGCTGATTCGGAATGTGTGTCTGGCTGATTCGGAATGTGTGTGCGGCCAATTCGGAATCTATCGGCAGCAGATGGCCAAATGACCCCGCACGCCCGACTCTCGCGCCCTCAAGGACCGAGCGTTCCGTCCCGGGTAATCGAGCAGGTGCTCGCCTATATCTGTGTGGTCGGCGGCGCGGCCATGGCGTTGGTGTACGACGAGAGATGGCTCACCCGCTCAGCAACCCGACGATCTGTGCGGCTCGCTGGCCCCGATCAGCGCGCCTGTCGTTGCCCTTGACCACGACCATCGTCATCTCATCCTGCCGAAGCCCCTGAGCGGCAATGTCGCCCACGATCTTGTCCGCTAGCGCCGGGTGCTTGTCAGCGAGACCGCTGAGCGCCTCGATCATCGATGGGAAGATGAGTTGAATCTGCTGGTTGAACTGATTGAAGGAGACCTGCGGGACCGGTGCTTCGGCCTGCTCGGCCTTGTCGGGTGTTAGGTCGCCGTCAGCGTCCTGCTCCCCATCGGTCATTCGCTGATGCCCTGTATGTGTCGCGCAGCGATGTGGTTTCCCCGTGCGCCGTAGCGCAGCCAGTGGCCCAGTACCGTCGCATAGAGATTGGGCGCCTTCTCATCGAAGACGTCGCAGGGCGGATGCTGGCCGTGGATGTCGAAGGCCTGCGCCACGCCATCCCAAAATGTCGGCATGGCGACTTTCGCGATCGGGCGGGTTGCCTCCCCAGCGGTGCCGTCGCTCACAACGGACCGAGCCTGTCCGTTACACATGTGGTTGCCATACGCGCAGTATGGCCCGCCCGGCACCCCTGTGCTGACCAGCAGCGCCACCGGTCAGATCCGCGTGTGTTCCCGCAAATCAAGTTCCTCAGCGCGATCCCCAAGAGTGACGTCCTGTTCTCGTTCCGCAGAACAGGTACCGGGGCGATTCGATTCGGTGTTCGCTCGGGTGGTGGGTGGGTGTAGATTTTGGGGTTGTGATTTTGGCCCGAGTCGCGCCGGGTTGGGCAGTGACTGCTTGTGGCAGGGCGTGCGGGTGTGCCGGGTTCGAGCTTTCGGAGTGAGCGTGTGATGAGTTTGCCCCCCCCCCCTTCTCTGCTGATAGGCGTGTGATGCTCCCGCTGGGACGGCGGGAGCGCAGCGGCAGCGGCGGGCGGCTGTTGGGCCGCGGGCCGGCCGCGGCGAAACCGGACGCAGCACAGGGATGCGGGCGTGGTCGCGGGTCGGGCGCGGCGCGGGCTGGTGCGCGGCGCGGGCCGGGGTCTGTGCGCGGTGGCGTGTGCGGGCTGCTGGCGTGGGGGCTGTTGGCTTCGCTGCTGGCGGTGGTGGCGCCGGTGGGTGTGGCCCCTGCGGGTGCGCAGTCGCAGTCGTCGGCGCTGGTGAGCAACCTCGGCCAGGCCTCTACCGGCCACCAATCATTGGGACGCGACGCAGCCCAGGCGTTCACCACGGGCGGCAACGCTGGCGGATACACCGTGGACAGCGTTGGTGTCCAGTTCGTCCAGCTTTCCGACGCTGCGGTCTTCGGGTCGAAGGTGACGGTCACGATCAACCGCGATTCGGGCGGTTCGCCGGGCGCGGTCGTGGATGCCTTGACCAACCCCGCCTTCGTGGCGACGAACTCTGAGCGCAACTACACCTTCGCCGCGCCCGCTGGCGGCGTCTGGCTTGAGGCGGACACCACGTACTGGCTCGTGGTGGACAGCGACGGCACCCACCAAGGCTCCAACCGAATCCGATTCACGGCACTCGACGGCGAGGACGCCGGGGGTGCGAGCGGCTGGAGCATCGGCGACACCAGCATCTTCCGGTCCGCCGGCAGCACCGGCGGCTGGACCTCGTGGAATAGTTCGCTGAAGATAGAAATCGCCGGCAGCGCGAGTACGGCGCCGACGGCGAATGCGGACGGGTCTTATACGGTGCCGTTTTCGTGGCCGTTGCGGCCTGCTTCGATCGGTCCTGACGGCGGCGATTTCCGGTTGCTGTTCTTGACGCAGGGCACGCGTGACGCGACGAGCGCAGATATTGCCGATTACGACGCGTTCGTGCAGGCTTCCGCGTCGGGCAGCCATGCCGGCGGCGCGCACTCCGCGGTGAGGCCGTATGCGTCGCTGTTCAAGGCGGTGGCTTCGACGGCGACGGTGAACGCGCGTGTGCACACGGGCATGGACTGGTCCAACCCGAGCGACTTGGACGCCCCGATTCATTGGCTGAACGGCCCGCAGGCCATTACCAATAATCAGTTTTTCTGGGTTGCTCCTTGGGTTAATTGGGATACGTCGGATCGGCGCAACGCGGCTGGGGTGGTGCCGACCGGTTCGGCCACGACATCCCACGTGTGGACCGGCACCGACACCATCGGAGAGAAATCCTTTCCAGGGCATCTGGGCGCTACCGATGCAAGTACTTTGACAGTTACAGCCTGCCCCAAGACCTCGGGGGCGACGACTGGAATCTTTTGCTCAAACGCATTGCAGGCGACGTCTTTGCCGTTGTATGGGGTGTCGCCGGTGTTTCGGGTGTTGCCGGCGCCTGCGTTGAATGCTGCGGGTTCGGTGGATGTCCCGGAGGATTGGGCGTTGTTGCCGGCGGGGGTGCCGCCTGGCGGTGAGTTCCGGTTGTTGTTTTTGACTGCGGACACGCGTGACGCGTCTGCGTCTGATGTTGGGGTGTATGACGATTTTGTGCGCCGTTCGGCGGCGGGGCTGCATTCTGGTGGCGCCCATGACGCGATCCGGCCGTATGCGGCAAGGTTCAAGGCGTTGGCGTCGACTTCGAGTGTGGATGCGCGCACGCATCTGGGGATGGACCCGAGTGACGCCGCGGATCTTGATGTTCCGGTGTTCTGGCTGGACGGGGGCCGCGCCGCAGCCAACAGCAGCGGGTTCTGGTCGAATACGTGGTCGAACTCTGCTCAGGCGGGGCGCCGTACTGCGGCGGGTTCGGCGCCGTCGGCTGATCTGTTCGTGTGGACCGGCACCAGACAGGCGGGCACGAAATTTGATGTGGGGGGCCTGACTTATTATCTGGGTGCGTCGGGCAGCGTTGTCGCGTCGGGCGACAAGGACGGCTCGGACCCGGTGGAAGCTCAGACAACCGCGAAGTCGACTTCGTTGCCGTTGTATGGGGTGTCGCCGGTGTTCCGCCGTCCGTTGAAGGCGACGGCGGCGGGTGCGTATGTGGTGCCTCATGACTGGGCGTTGAAGCCGTCGGGTCTGAACCCTGGTGATGAGTTCCGGTTGATGTTCGTGACCGCGGACACCCGCGACGCCACCGCGACCGACATCGGCACCTATGACAGTTTCGTGCAGGCGTCGGCTGTGGGTTCCCATTCGGGTGGCGCGCACAAGGCGGTGCGGTCGTATGCGTCGCTGTTCTCAGCGGTGGGGTCCACCTCGACGGTGGACGCGCGGACGCATCTGGGCATGGACCCGAACGTGTCCGCCGATGCGGATGTGGCGGTGTACTGGCTGAACGGCTCTCAGGCCGCGGCCAACAACTCGGGGTTCTGGTCGGGGACATGGACGAACTCCGCTCAGGCCGGTCGGCGCACTGCGGCCGGTTCGGCGCCGTCGGCTGCTTCGCTGGTGTGGACCGGCACCAAGACGGACGGCACGAGCGCGAAGTCGCCGGATCAGTATCTGGGTTCGGCTGGCAATGTCGCGGTGGGCGACAACGGCAACAGCGTTCCGATAGTGACTGCCGCTTCCGCGAGGACGTCGCTTCTGCCGTTGTATGGGGTGTCTGGGGTGTTTCGGGTGGGGAACCCTCATGGGACGGCGTTGTCGATACGGCTGATCGACAATGGCGGCGATCCGACGTCGGTGGTCGAGGAGGGCGTCCAGGGGCAGGGGGTCTTGCATTTCGATCTGAACGCGGACGCGGACACGGTTCCTGCGGGCGGTCTGGACTTGGGGAGTTTGGTGTATCCCGTGTCGGTGCCGGAGTTGGAGTATCTGGGGTCTCAGAGCGGGCCGGTGGTTTTGGCCGGCGCCGCGGTCGATTCGGTGAGTGTGGTTGCGCGTTTGTTTGACGATGCTGTGGATCTGCCGGACCGCGAGGCGGTGTACGTGTACCGCAACGAGCCTGCGATGGCGGTCACCCCTGCGGACGGGCGGATTGTGTTCACGCTTCGCGACAACGACCCGACGATGGTGGACCTGACGACGACGGCGGGGTCGCGTTCTGATCTGTTCGAGGGCTCAAGTGTGGACTTCGCGGTGTCGCTGTCTCGCGTTTTGGTGGACGGCGAGACGATCGCGGTGCCGATAGTGGTGAACGGCGGGTCCGCGTCTGACTGGACGGTCGCTTTGGACGCGGCGGCGGCGAACACGGGCGTGGAATATGACGCCGCTGCGGGTGTGGTCGAGTTCTCCGACGACGGCGCGCAGCACGCCGGGCTGGTGTTCACCGCGGCAGCCGACGGCACGGTCGAGGCGGGCGCGGAGCCGATACAGGTGGCGTTGGGTTCTGACACGGAGTTCGATGCGTTGTCGGCGACGAATGTGGGCGGCGGCGCGGATCCGGTGCTGCGTACTGACATGTTCACGAAGCGGTTCACGGTGGATGTGCTTGATGTGCCGTCGCGGGTCGGGGTGGTGCGGGTGCCGTTCGAGTGGGATCTCAAGCCTGACGGGGTGGGTGCGGGCGGCCGGTTCCGGCTGCTGTTTTTGACTCAGGACACACGCGACGCGACCAGCACCGACATCGCCGATTACGACGCGTTCGTGCAGGCCTCGGCGGCGGGGGACCACACCGGCGGCGCGCACGACGCGATCCGTGAGCATGCGTCGCAGTTCAGGGCGCTGGGATCGACGGGGTCGGTGTTCGCGTTTGAGCATCTGCGGATGCATCCGGGCAGCCCCCATGATCCTGATGTGGCGGTGTATTGGCTGAACGGCAGCCGGGTGGCTGCGGGCAATGCGGCGTTCTGGGCCGACACGTGGGAGAACTGGGGGTCGGGGGATCGCCGCAACGCCGCGGGTGCGGCGCCGACCGGGGCGACCGCGACTGCTTTCCCGTTCACGGGCACTCACCACGGCGGACGCGCGTCGACGCCGGACGGGAGCCGTCTGGGCG
Organism: Acidimicrobiales bacterium; assembly: GCA_965231925.1. Classification (GTDB taxonomy): domain Bacteria; phylum Actinomycetota; class Acidimicrobiia; order Acidimicrobiales; family Poriferisodalaceae; genus Poriferisodalis. Next base: position 3,233,554 of record OZ246894.1, on the reverse strand, counting down.
CGTCGAACAGTCCGCTGGCGGCCAACTTGCGGACGTCTGGCACGAGCCGCAACCCGGTCGGGGACACCGCGGAGTCCCCGACGGGGACCCGCCCGTTCTATGGGGTGTCGGCGGTGTTTGAGGTCGCAGCCCCGGCGGTGAGGACTATCGACGTGCCTCATGACTGGGCGCTGAACCCCGACGGCGTCGAGCCGGGCGACGAGTATCGGCTGCTGTTCGTGACCGCGGACGGCCGCGATGCCACGTCGTCTGATATCGGCACCTATGACGCGTTCGTTCGGGCGTCGGCGGCGGGCGGCCACGCCGGCGGCGCGCATGCGGCGATCGTGCCGTTCGCGCGGCATTTCAAGGCGTTGGGGTCGACTGCGGAGGTGGACGCCCGTGAGCATCTGGGCATGAACCCGGGTGTGGAGCATCACCGTGATGTTCCGGTGTATTGGCTGGGCGGGCTGCGGGTGGCGTCGGGGAACGCCGGGTTCTGGTCTGAGGGGTGGGAGAACGCGCCGTCGCGGCGTGACGCTGCGGGCGCCGTGGTTCCGCATTCGCGTTCGCATTCGCAGCGGGTCTGGACCGGGACCCGTTCCAATGGCGCCAGGCACGCCGCGAATCCGTTGGGCTCGACGCGTGTGCAGGCCGGGCGCCATTTCAGTATCGGCGGGCTCTACAAGGGGATCGCTGCCGACGGCTATGCCCCGACGGGTGTCTGGTCGATGTATGGGGTGTCGCCGGTGTTCCGGGTGGGGGCGCCGCCTGATGTGACGGTGTCGACGTGCGAAGCCGGCGCCGGCTGCGGCACTGCGACGGTGTTCGTGGAGGAGGGTTCTGCGGCGGTGGTGCGCGTCGATGTGGGCCATGAGCTGACCGGCTCGGAGTCCACTGACATCACGGCGACGTCGTCGGATGCTGCGGGCGTTTTGCTGCGCGGCCCTGATGATCTGTGGATGGGTTATTGGCCGGCGCAGCCGTGCACGGTGTGGACTTATGACACTTATGTGCTTCACGAGGGGGTGCGCAGGCTGCTGGCGGTGCAGGTGTCGCCCGAACGGGTAGACGCGGAGGGGTACGCGACGGTCACCGTCAGCAGCGCGGACGGGTTCAAGCAGGAGTCCCGTGTGAAGCTGGACGCGCACTGGTATGAGGAGTGCACCGGCCGGCGGGGCCGCAAGGTGCAGTCCCAGGCTGTCCAGCCCGCCGCCCCCGAAGGCAGTGTCACCTATCTCGGCCGGTCGGCGTCGATCGGTTTCGGCTTCGACGCGGCGGACTGGGCCGGGTACACGTCGCAGGTGTACCCGACGCTTCACAAGGGCTGGCGCGAGATCGTCGTGCACGCCCCGCGGCGCTGCACCGCGACAGGCACCACGACGCCGCAGTCGTGCGGCGGCCCCGACCGCGTCTACGACGTGGCCCTCACCACGACAGACACTGCGGTGGCGCTGCCCGACGTCAAGGTGGTGGTCACCCCCGGGCTGGGCCGCAGGGATCCTCAGATCAGCCCGCACTGCCCCAACGAGTACTGCCTCACCGTCACCGAGGGCGGGTCGGCGACCTACACGGTGCGCAACTACATCGTGCCGCGGCCCGGCGAGCCGATCACCGTCACCCCCAGGGTCATCGAGGGCTCTGGGGTGACGGTCGCTCCGGCGTCGGTGTCGTGGACGTCGGCTGACGACTATCAGGAGCTGCGCACGTTCACCGTGACCGCCGCGCACGACGACGACGTGCATGCCCGTGACAGCTCGTTCAGGATCGGTCACGACTTCAGCGACAGCTATGTCACCGACGGGCGGCTCGAAGACGGCGAGGGCCGCGACGAGGGCTGGTTCGGCCTTGCGGGCACTGTCGTCGACGACGACAAGCTCACGCTGTCGGTGACGCCGGTGGGCGGCGGCGACCCGCTCGATGAGATCTCGCTGAACAGCGGCTCGGGCGGCACGGCGTCGTTCGAGGTGCGCCTGTCCGGCCCGCTGGTGGACTGCGCCGCACGAGACGACGATCACTGCGCGGAGTCGCTGTTCATACGGCTCCAAAGAGTGGTGTCGCGCACCCGGGTGCCGGCCGACGGGGTGGTGACGATGGTCACCCGCACCGTGAACGGCGCTGTGCGCACCACCCCCGCATGCGACATGCCGCCCTCCACCCTCGAACGCCATCGACAGCGCGAGGCCGCCGCGGGACGCTCCACCGCCGGGCTGACCTGCACGGCACAAGTCGTCTATGACCGTGCCCCGTTCACCGCCTCGGTCGACGGCGGCGGCCACAGCAGGGAGCTGCGCCGCACCGTCACCGCCGACGACTGGGACACACCGATCCGCGTCGACCTCGCCATGGCCGCCGATTTCGGCACGTCGGGCAGCTACGACATTGCGGTGAGCCTCACCGGCTACTGGGACAACACCCACGCCGGGCTCACCGTCCCGGTCGTCTACGGCCCCACCCTCACCAGCACCGCCGACGACGGCTTCGTCGACCCCGACCCGCCCGCCGGCCGGCACACCCCGGCCGACCCGCCCGCCGACCCGCCCGCCGCCATCGGCGTCACACAGATCGCCGACACCGCCGCCACGATCGTGTGGGCCTCCCAAGGCAACGGCGTGCAGTACCAGATCGGCTGGTACCCCAGCCCGGGCATCCCCCGGATCAAGTACGCCTCCACCGACGGCACCGAGCATCGCATCACCGGCCTCGACCCCGAGACCGGCTACAAGGTGTTCGTCATCGCATACCGCGGCGCCGAGATCCTCGACACCCACACCATCACAGTCACCACGCTCGCCGACGGGCAGACCGAAGACGTCGACGTCATCGTGGCGCCCGTGCCGCCCGGCCGCGAGAAGCTGAAGCAGGAAACCGCCGTGCCGACGATCTCGATCACCGCCGGCAGCGACGTCACCGAAGGCAGCCCGGCACAGTTCACCCTCACCGCCAGCCCGCCGCCCGCAGCCGACCTCGACGTCACCGTCACCGTCGCCCAGAACGGCGACTGGGGCGCCACCGCCGGCGCCCGCACCGTCACCATCGGCACCGCAGGCACCGCCACGCTGACCGTGCCGACCGCCGACGACGACACCGACGAAGCCGACGGATCGATCACCGCCACCGTGAACACCGCCAGCGGCTACACCGTGTCGCCCACAGCAGGCGCCGCCACAGTCGCCGTCGCCGACGACGACACCACCGCGCCCGTCACGCCGGTGATCTCGATCACCGCCGCCGCGGGCGTGACCGAAGGCAGCGACGCCGTGTTCACCGTCACCGCCAGCCCGGCGCCCCATGCCGACCTCGACGTGACCGTCACTGTCGCCCAGAACGGCGACTGGGGCGCCACTGCCGGCGTGCGCACGGTCACCATCGCGGCTGCGGGCAGCGTCACGGTGACAGTGCCGACCGCCGATGACGAAGCCGACGAAGCCGACGGGTCGATCACCGCCACCGTCAACACCGGCAGCGGCTACACCGTGTCGGCGACCCAGGGCGCGGCGACGGTGGCCGTGGCCGACGATGACGCCGCGCCGGTCGTGCCGGTGATCTCGATCACCGCCGCCGGCGGGGTCACCGAAGGCGGCGATGCCGTGTTCACCGTCACCGCCAGCCCGCCGCCCGCAGCGGACCTCCCCGTCAGCGTCACCGTCACCCAGAGCGGCGACTACGGCGCAGCCACCGGCGCTCGCACCGTCACCATCGGCGCCACCGGAAGCGTCACCGTGACCGTGCCGACCGCCGACGACGGCGCCGACGAGGCCGACGGATCGGTCACCGCCACCCTCAACGCCGGCAGCGACTACACGGTGTCGGCGACCCAGGACGCGGCCACGGTCAGCGTTGCCGACGACGAGGTGCCCGAGATCTCGATCAGCGCCGGCAGCGGCGTCACCGAGGGCAGCCCCGCCTCGTTCACGCTCACCTCCGACATCGCGCCCCACGCCGGCCTCGACGTGACCGTCACGGTCACCGCAGCGGGCGACTATGGCGCCGCGGTCGGCGCCCGCACCGTCACCATCGCAGCCGGCGCCACCAGCGCCGCGCTGAGCGTGGCCACCGCCGGCGACGGCGCCGACGAGGCCGACGGGTCAGTCACAGCGACCCTCGACGCGCCCGCCGGCGACGCCGGCTACACCGTGTCGTCCGCTGCGTCGGCCGCCGCCGTCGATGTCGCCGACGACGACATGCCCGAGATCTCGATCAGCGCGGGCGCGGGCGTCACCGAGGGCAGCCCCGCCTCGTTCACCGTCACCTCCGACATCGCGCCCCACGCCGGCCTCGACGTGACCGTCACCGTCACCGCAGCGGGCGACTACGGCGCCGCGGTCGGCGCCCGCACCGTCACCATCGCGGCGGGCGCGACCAGCACCATGCTGAGCGTGGCCACCGCCGGCGACGGCGCCGACGAGGCCGACGGGTCGGTCACCGCGACGCTCGACGCGCCCGCCGGCGACGCCGGCTACACCGTGTCGCCCGCCGCGTCGGCCGCCACCGTGGCCGTCGCCGACGACGACCCGCCGGCAGCGCCGCAGGCCAAGCTGAGCATCACCGTCGAGGACGCCTCAGCAGCCGAGGGCACCATGGCGACCTTCGAGGTGCGCCTGTCGCACGCCTCCGCCCAGGAGGTCCGGATCAAGTGGAACACCGCGACCGCCTGGCACCTGCGCGACGGCCAGGCGCGCTCATCGGACTACTCCGGCGCGAACGACGAACTGGTGTTCGCGCCTGGCGTCACCACGATGACCGCACAGGTATGGCTCGAAGATGACCGCATCAAAGAATCCGACGAGCGCTTCGCGGTCGAGGTGTACCTCCCCGGCAGCTGGTGGCGACCCGACGAGATAGGCATAATCACCATCATCGACAACGACTGACCCCACCCCAGCCGCCGCCGGTACAACCACACAACCCGACGAACCGGCCCCGCGCGCTCACCCGTCGCCTGCGACCACTCGCCCCTTGGAACTCACCATCTAGCCGAGCGGTCGCCGTCGGCGCCTCGCCGACCAGCAGCCCCAATGCCAGTGACGCCGCAGGTCGACGGCGTCGACGGGCACAGCCACGACATGGCCCACGCCGGGTTCGATCGTGTTGCCACAACCGCCACAGACGTACTTCTTGGTCGCCTGATACGGCTGCACCCGGCGTACATCGAACCCCGGTTCCGGTTCGAGCCTGCGCATCGGTGGCCTCAACCCGCCAGCGCCCACACGACGAGACCGGCTGCCACGATCAGGGCGGCGGCCATGAGCACGTAGTCGAGCCGGGTCGTGGAGTGCTTGCGATACGGGTTGTACCCCATGGGTGCAGTATCGCCCCGCGTCGCGTCCTGCGCGCAGCAGTACTCGGCGGAAATGCGTTGGGGCGGTCGCGCCGTGAACCACCCTTCGCTGCTGCGCGTCACGATGAGCGTGCAGTGCTCGGCGGAAATGCGTTGGGGCGGTCGCGCCTGTGTGGTCTACGGTCCACCTCAAGGTCAGCAGGCCAACGAGCACCAGCGGGCACCACCGCTTCGGTGCGGCACTGCCGGCCGATCCGATCGTGGCCCCGAGCGGGCTTCCCCGTCGAAGCCGGACTGCGCCAGCGAGGCGCTGGGTCCGGCCCGAGTTGCCGGAGGATGCCCATGCTGGCTACCGCAACGGCCGCGACGCTGGTTGGCGTCGACGGCCACGTCGTCACCGTCGAAGTGCACACTTCCAGCGGTCTGCCGTCGTTCACCATCGTCGGGCTGCCCGACGCTGCCTGTCGCGAAGCTCGCGACCGCGTCCGTGCTGCGGTGCTGTCCTCAGGGCTCAAGTGGCCGCCGGGGCGCGTCACGGTCAACCTGGCGCCGTCGGGCCTGCGCAAGGGCGGCGCAGTGCTGGACCTCGCTATAGCGGTGGCGTATTTGGCCGTCACCGAGCAGCTGCCTGCAGCATCGCTGCGGGGAATGGCCTTTCTCGGCGAACTGGGCCTCGACGGTGCCGTCCGCAGTGTCGTGGGCGTGCTGCCGCTCGCTGACGCGCTCCGCGACCGGGCCGTGGTGGTGGCGCCAGAGGCCTACCACGTGGCCCGCGCCGCCGAACCGCGCGAGGTGTACGCCGTCGGCACGCTCGCGCAGCTCGCCGATGTGCTGTCGCATCGCGCGCCGTGGCCCGACCCGCCGCCCGATCCGCCTGCGCCGCCCCCTGTCGCGGTGCCTGACCTCAGCGACGTCGTCGGGCAGCCCTCGGCCCGGCGAGCGGTCGAGGTTGCTGCGGCCGGCGGTCACCACCTGCTGATGCTGGGGCCGCCGGGGGCGGGCAAGACCATGCTCGCTCGCCGGCTGGTCGGCCTGCTGCCCGAACTCAGCCGCCAGTGCGCGATGGAAGCCACGCGGGTCCAGTCGGCCGCCGGATTGCCGCTGCCCGCCGGCTTGGCGACGAGGCCGATGCTTCGCAGGCCCCACCACACCGCCACCATGGCGGCGTTGGTAGGCGGAGGCAGCGCCGCAATTCGTCCCGGCGAGATCTCGCTGGCGCACCGCGGCGTGCTGTTCCTCGACGAACTCGGAGAATTCGCACCCACCGTGCTCGACGCCATGCGACAGCCGCTCGAGGAGGGCGTCGTGCGGGTGAGCCGAGCGTCGGGAGCGTGTTCGTTTCCGGCTCGTTTTTTGCTGGTGGCGGCCATGAATCCCTGCCCGTGCGGGCAGGCCGGCCGGCCGAACTCGTGCCGTTGTTCGGATCTCGCCCGCCAGCGCTACCTCCGCCGCCTCTCTGGGCCGCTGCTTGATCGCTTCGACTTGCGCATCCAAGTGCAGCCGCCCGATCCCGACCAGTTGCTCGATGGCATCCGCGGCGAGCCGACCGCCGTCGTCGCCGGCCGCGTGGCAGCGGCGCGTGAGCGGGCGGCGTCTCGAGGTGTCGAGGCCAATGTCGAGCTGACCGGCACGCAACTCGAGCAGTTCGCGCCGCTCACGCCCGCCGCTCATGCCGCCCTGCGCGAGCGCCTGCGCGGCGGGCTGCTGAGCGGTCGCGGGCTGCATCGCGTCCGCTGCGTGGCACTGACGCTGTGCGACCTCGCAGCAGACGAGCCGCTCATCCATGCTGAACGCCTCGACGAAGCGCTCACGCTGCGCGCCAGTGTCGGCAAGCTGCATGTGCCCGCGGCTGCAGCGTGAGCTTCCCACGATGATGTCCGCGACGGGGCCTGGGCAGTGAACACGGGCGGTGCTGCCGATGACGAGCGGGCCGAGCTCGGTGCGCTGGTGGAGCTGTGCTCGCTGCCGCACATGGGGCCGGCACGGCTGCGCGCCGTGCTGAGCGGTCGCGACGCGCTCGGGGCCATCGCTGAGCTGCGCACCGGCGGAGCTGCAGTGCTGAATGCGCTGCGGACCTGCCGTGGCGTCGACGAGCCGCTGATCGCGACATGGCGACGGCAGGCCGCATCAGCGTTCGACCAAGCGTCGGCAAGCGGGCAATTGGTTGGCGCTGGCTTGCTCGATGCCCATGCACGCGCGGGCATCTGGCTGCTGGTGCCGACTCGCAGCGATGCGGCCGAGATCTGGGAGTCAGACCCCGAGCCGCCGGCGCTGCTCTTCGGCCAGGGTGCCGCCATCGATCTGGCGGTCCGGCGCGTCGGCGTGGTGGGCACGCGACGATGTACGGCCTACGGGCGCACGGTGGCGCGCCAACTCGGGGCTGGCCTCGCCGCGGCAGGGGTGGCGGTGGTCTCGGGGTTGGCGACCGGAATCGACGGCATCGCCCAGCGCGCAGCACTGGATGAGGGCGGCCCGGTGATCGGCGTCGTCGGCAGCGGGCTGGATCAGGTGTACCCGGCCGCGAACCGGACCCTGTGGGGCGATGTCGCTCAGCACGGGACGCTGCTCAGCGAGTACCCGTTGGGCCGGCGCGCCGCGCCGTGGCAGTTTCCGGCCCGCAATCGGATTGTGGCGGCGCTGTGCGAAGTGCTGGTGGTGGTCGAGTCGGGTCCCAAGGGCGGCTCGATGTACACCGTCGATGCCGCAGCCGAGCGGGACCGGCCGGTCATGGCAGTGCCGGGGACGATCATCAGCGCCGCATCGGCGGGCACTAACCGACTCTTGGCAGAGGGGTGCGCGCCAGTCTGCGATGTCGACGACATCCTGACGGCGCTGGGCGAGCCCGCCGGTGCGCCGGCGGTGGCGGCGCAACCTGCCCTGCCCAGCCATGCGCTCGATCGCCGCGTCCTCGATGAGCTGACCGGTGGCCCTCGTTCGGTTGATGAGTTGGCGTTGCGAGTCGAGGCGACGCTTGGGGAGCTGTCGTCGTCGCTGGGGCGTCTGCAGTTGTCGGGCTGGGTCGTCGAGACGGGCGGATGGTGGGAGAAGGCTCGATGACGGCGCCCGCTGGTTGCACGGGTGCTTGCAATCCGGCGGGGGCCGCTCGGTACTGTGGTTCTGGTGGCCGCGGCACCACCCGCTTGGCGAGTTCCCGAATTCATCCTGTCGCTCACTGCGGCATCGGAGTCCACCAGGCGCGCCTATCGAACCGATGTGTGCCAATTCTCCGAGTGGGCCTCGCGAGCCGGGCTCGACGCACCCAGCGACGTCGACCGGCGCCGGCTGCGGCGATACATCGCATTCCTGTCGGTACGCGGACTGACGCAGCGCTCCGTGGCGCGCAAGGCATCCGCATTGCGGCGTTACTTCGGCTGGCTGGTGCGCGACGGCGCCGTCGAGGTCGATCCGGCGCTCGGTCTCGCCGCGCCCGCTGGCTCAGGGCGGTTGCCGCGCGTGCTCGGTGCAGCGGAAGTCTCCGAGATGCTCGGCGACGGTGCGGTTCCGCCGGATCCGACCGAGATGCGGGACCGCCTCGTGCTCGAATTGCTCTACGGCAGCGGCTTGCGGGTCGCCGAGCTCTGCGGGCTCGACCGCGACACCTTCCGGTCCGGCAACACTCACATCGAGGTGATCGGCAAGGGTGCCAAGCCCCGCCGAGTGCCGCTCAGCGAGCCTTCGGTGGCATTGCTCGCAGCCTGGCGCGACGGTGGCAGCGACGAGTTCGATGCGCAGCGTCTGCGCCAGCGGGCCGACCGCGACCCTGTGGCTCTGCTGGTGAACCTGCGCGGCAACCGCCTCGGGACGCGCGACGTACAGCGGATCCTGGATCATTACGCAGACACGCCGACCCATCCCCATGCCTTGCGGCACACCTACGCGACCCATCTGCTGGACGGTGGCGCCGACCTGCGCGTCGTGCAGGAATTGCTCGGCCATCAGCGACTCGCGACGACGCAGATCTATACGCGGGTCAGCAGGGAGCGCCTCAGGGAGGTGTACGAGTCGGCACACCCGCGCGCCTGACCGCAGTACTTGTTGTCGCGGCAGCGGGGGTGCTGACTGTCGGCAGCGCCCCGGCGACAGCGCAGACAGGGCCGACCCAGATTGGGCCGACGACAACTGGGCCGACCCAGTCTGGGCCGACGGTGACCTACGTCTGGCCGGTCGAGGGAACGGTGGTCGATCCGTTTCGACCGCCGACGCATTCCTACGGGCCAGGCAATCGCGGCCTGGAGTTCGCAACGCAGCCCGGCGCATCGTTCTGGGCGGCCGCACGTGGCGTCGTGAGCTTCGCAGGACAGGTGGGAGGGCGGCTCCACGTCACGGTGAGCCATCCCGACGGTCTGCGGGTGTCGTATTCCGGGGTGGCGACCATCGCCGTGCGTCGAGGCGAACGGGTGCATCAGGGACAACTGCTGGGCACCACCGGCGACAGGCTTCATGTCGGCGTGCGTCGAGGCGAGACATACCTCGACCCGGCCCCGATCTTCGACGAGGACGGCGGTGTCGGCGCGCAGCCCGTTCGCGGCCGTCCGCGGCTCGTTCCCTCACCGGTGCCCGTGTACCGGCTGCAACTGCGCTGGTTACACTCCGACGCTGGCATTGCAGTGCTCTGAGGTCCAGTCTCCCGCAAGCCCCGTCTTGCGGAGGCCCGGCCTCGCGGGCGCCGCAGCGCCATGTCCATGAGCTGATCAGCCGGGGCGACCCCACGGTCGCCGCTGCCCAAGCGGCGTCGTCCTCGGTGCAGAGTTTCGAACCGTGGGGAGGAGCATTCATGTCCGCTGTCGTGACCATGTCCGACCTGCTCGCCGCCGGCGTGCACTTCGGCCACCAGACCCGCCGCTGGAATCCCAAGATGGAACGATTCCTGTGGGGCGAGCGCAACGGCATCTACATCATCGACCTTCGCCAATCGCTCCAGCTTCTCGAGAACGCCTATGCCTACGTGCGCGACACGGTGGCTGGTGGCGGAACGATCCTCTTCGTCGGAACCAAGCGCCAGGCGCAGTATCCGATCGAGCGTCACGCCAATGCCTGTGCCATGCCGTACGTGAATCAGCGTTGGCTGGGCGGGATGCTGACCAACTTCCGCACGATTCGCGGCCGGGTCGAGAAGATGCTCGAGTACGAGCGGATGCGGTCCGCCGGCGACTTCGACAACATGCCGAAGAAGGAAGCCCTGCTGCACACCCGCGAGCTGACCAAGCTGCAGCGCAACCTGAACGGTCTCCGGAACATGGACAAGCTGCCCGATGCCGTCTTCGTGCTCGACACTCCCAAAGAGCACATTGCCGTGGCGGAAGCCGTGCGGCTGAAGCTGCCGGTCGTCGCCGTCGCCGACTCTAACTCCGATCCCGACCCGATCACCTACGTCATCCCGGGCAACGACGACGCCATCCGCTCGACCGAACTGCTGTGCCGGGTGATCGCCGACGCCGCCCTCGAGGGTCGATACATGGCCGAGCGCAGCGGCGTGGCGGCAGTTCCTTCCTCAGAGCGATCGCCGGAGCAAGAAGCCCGCATCGCTGCACAGCAGGCCGAGGCCCAGCGAGCTGCGATGGCAGAGGCTGCGGAGCGCGAGGCCCGAATCGCCGCCGACCAGGCCCGCAAGGCGGCTGCTGCTGCGGCCGTTCCTGACATGCGGTCTGCCGACACCCCGGCTGCGTCAGCCGAAGTCGGCGGCGACGCAGGTCCCGCCGAAGTCGGCGAGCAGTCCGCACAAGCCGCGCCTGCGGCCGAATCCGCCGAGTCCGAATCGGGCGCCTCGCCAGATGCATCGGAAGGAGCCGCTTGACATGGCAACGTTCACTGCCAAGGACGTTCAGGCTTTGCGCCAGGCCACTGGTGCGGGAATGATGGACGCCAAGAACGCACTGACCCGATGCGATGGGGATGCCGCCGCGGCGGCCCAGTGGCTTCGTGAGAATGGCATCGCCAAGTCGGTGGCACGAGGCGACCGTGACAACAGCGACGGCGTCGTTGTGGCTCGCGTGGAGGACAGCGGGGACGCCTCAGTCGGCGCGATCGTCGAGTTGCGCTGCGAGACAGACTTCGTCGCCAAGTCCGATGGATTCATCGCGATGGCAGACAAGCTGCTGAGCGATGTGATCGCAAGCGGTCCCTCAGCCGTTGCCGATGCAGCAGGCGTCATCGACGATCTCAAGATCACGCTCAAGGAGAACATCGCGATCGGAACGGTTGAGCGTTTCGAGGCCCCGAGCGGCGCCTGCATCGATGCCTACGTCCACCACCAGAACGGCCGTGGCGTCAATGCAGTGCTCGTGCAACTCGAAGGAGCGACACCCGAACTCGCTCACGATGTCGCGCTGCACATAGCGAGCAGCCGCCCCACCTACATCCGGCGGTCAGACGTGCCGACGGACGTGCTTGATCGCGAGCGGGCGACCTTCGAGGCAATCAGCCGCAATGAGGGCAAACCGGAGGCGGCGCTGCCCAAGATCGTCGAAGGCCGCCTCACCGGCTACCTGCGTGAGCACACGCTCATGGAGCAGAAGTTCGTGAAGGACGAGAAGCGGACGATCGCCGATCTCGTCGGTGCGGCGAACGTGACCCGTTTCGCCCAAGTCGAGATCGGTCGCTGAGCACCGCTGTGGCTGCGGCTGAGTCCGAAGAGCCGCAGAAGGCCCGCCGTTGGGAGGGACCGCCCAAGTGGAGGCGGGTGGTGCTGAAGCTGTCGGGCGAAGCCCTGGCCGAAGCCGGAGGCCACAACGTCAGCGCATCCGTGGTTGATGGGCTCGCCTCGGAGATTGCCGACGTGGTGACCTCGCTGGACGTCGATATCGCCGTCGTCGTCGGGGGCGGCAATATCTGGCGCGGCATGGCGGGCTCGATCGGCGGCATGGACCGCGCTCAGTCTGACCACATGGGGATGCTCGCCACCGTCATCAACGCGCTCGCGCTGCAAGATGCGCTCGAGCGCAAAGACGTGCCCACCCGGGTGATGACCGCCATCGGCATGGCGCAGATCGCAGAGCCCTACATCCGGCGCCGCGCCGTGCGCCACCTCGAGAAAGGCCGCGTGGTGATCTTCGCGGCCGGCACCGGCAACCCGTTCTTCACGACGGACACAGCAGCGGCCCTGCGTGCAGCGGAAGTCGACGCAGATGTCGTGCTCAAGGGCACGCATTCCGGAGTCGATGGCGTCTACACGGCCGATCCGCAGACGGATCCGAACGCCCAGCTCCTCAGCGAGGTCACGTTTCTCGAAGTGCTGTCGCGGGAGTTGGCGGTTATGGACTCCGCTGCGATCGCCGTGTGCAAGGACAACGCCACTCCGATCGTGGTCTTCGATCTGATGACACGAGGCAATTTCCGCAGCGTTGTCGAAGGCGAGGCGCTCGGCACGCTCGTGCGCTGAGCGCCGCTTCACTCCTGTGAGGTCGCCGAAGTGACGGCGACTCCCGACAGGTCGTCGCTACGCTGGGCAGGTGAGCGAATTCGCTGCCGAGATCTGCACGGATGCTCGTGATCGGATGCGCAGCGCTGTCGAACACGCCCGCGGCAACTTCGCCACCGTCCGCACCGGGCGCGCAACGCCGGCACTGGTCGAGAAGATTCAAGTCGACTACTACGGCGCGGCCGTTCCCTTGCAACAGCTCGCGGGATTCTCGGTACCCGAGGCACGCATGCTGGTGATCCAGCCGTTCGACCGCGCTGCAGTCGACGCCATCTCCAAGGCCGTCATGGAGTCCGACCTGGGCATCAACCCATCGAGCGATGGCCACGTCCTGCGGCTGGTCTTCCCTCCGCTGACCGAGGACCGGCGAAGGGATCTGGTACGAGTGGTGAAGCAGATGGCTGAAGACGGGCGTGTCGCAGTGCGCAACCTGCGGCGCAGTGCTCGTCACGATCTCGATACCCTCGAAAAGGAGAAGGAGATCTCCGCCGATCACAAGCGCAGCTTCGAACAGAAGCTCGACGCCGACACCGCCAAGTTCGTCGGAGACATTGATCGGGCGTTGGACGCCAAGGAGCAAGAACTCCTCGAGGTGTAACCGAGCAGGTGTGAAGGTAGATGTCCGAAAGCAGCGAGCATCCGCCAACGCACCCCGGCGCCGATTCCGATGATCCGGCGATCACTGGCGATCCCTTGGGAGCCACCCGACCACTCGTGAACTTCGAATCCGACGACGACGCTGCATCGGCTGAGCCGGCCGAGCCGACTTCGCCTTCCGCGTCCGATGCCGATGCCGCAGAGTCGCAGCGTCGCGGGGGCTCCCGCCTGTTCCCGCATCTGCCCGACGACCCTCGACTGGCCAGCGAAGCTCCCGTGGCGACCGACGAAGGGGCCGAAGCCGGCTATGAACCGCTCTTCGACGCTCCCGAGGAGGTGCCGCCCATCCCGCGCGCGGACCTTGCGCCAGCTCCTGCGAGCCCGCCATCAACGCCGGCCGAGACGCCGGCGGTGCCAGTCGCCGAGGCTGCTGCGGCATCCGTGCCGGTCGCAGCGGCCGCAACTCCCACCGAAGTACCGTCGCAGACCGGCGCGCCGGCATCTGAATCTGATCGCTTCGCTCAATGGGCTCGGCTCGATGCGTCAGCGTCGCACTGGCGCGAGGGGAGCCAGGACTACGAGGAGCGTGGAGTCGTGAGCGACGAAGCCCGGACCATGTTGCACAACGGTCCCGCCGAGGCAGGCCGCAGCGGTCGCAATCTGCCGGCTGCCATTGCCGTCGGCGCGGCGCTGGCCGCGCTGTTCTTCGGCGCGCTCCGCCTGGGCGAAGCAGCCACCGTTGCGCTCGTGGTCATCGTGCTGGTGCTGGCCGCGGCGGAGTTCTACCGGGCCGCTCGACCGCTCGGCTACCGGCCGGCGACGCTGGCAGGACTTGTCGGAGTCGGCGGCTTGCCGGTCGCGGTGCACCTGCGTGGCGTCGAGGCCTATCCCATTGTGCTGGCTGTCGCCGCGGTGACCGTCTTCTGCTGGTTCCTGCTCGGCGTCGAGCGAGATCATCCCACCGCGAACTTGGCCATCACGATGCTCGGTCTGCTGTGGGTCGGCGGATTGGGATCGTTTGCCGCGCTGATCCTGCGCGAGCCGAACGGCGACTCCATGCTGATCGCCGCGGTGATCGGGACCGTCGTCTACGACGTCGGCGGCTATGTGATCGGCCGCACGACAGGCCAGAGCCGCCTTGCGCCGCGGATCAGCCCCAACAAGACCCACGAAGGGCTCATCGGCGGCATCGTGCTGTCGGTCGTGATCACCGCGCTCGTGCTGAATCGTTTCCCCGGTGTGTTCCCGTGGACCGGAAGTCTGCTCGACGCCCTGTGGCTGAGCCTCGCCGTCGCGCTCGCGGCGCCGCTCGGGGATCTGACGCAGTCGATGGTCAAGCGCGATGTGGCCATCAAGGACATGGGCAGCCTGCTGCCCGGTCACGGCGGCGTCTTCGACCGCTTCGACGCGCTGCTCTTCGCCTTGCCGGCGGCGTACTTCGCCGGCACATACGTTCTGGGACCCGCCACATGAGCGCTGGTTCGCCGTGGGTAAGAACGCGCTCACGTGCGGCCCGAAACTCCTGCGTCGTCGGCTAGGCGCGTGGGCGCGACGACCGTCGCTGTGCTCGGTTCGACGGGCTCGATCGGCACCCAGACGCTGGAGGTGATGCGCGCCGAGCCGGACCGGTTCCGGGCGATCGCGCTTGCCGCGAACAGTTCGGTGAGCGCACTCGCCGCGCAGGCAACAGAATTCGAGCCCGCAGCGGTCGGAATCGGCGATCCGGACCTCGGGGGGGAGCTGCGGGCCGCACTGCCCAGCGGCATCGAGGTGCTCGCAGGCCCTGATGCATTCGTAGATCTCGCAGCCGTCGCCGACGTCGTCGTGAATGGTGTCGTGGGCTTCGCCGGCTTGGGCGTCACGCTGTCGGCACTGCGGGCCGGGCGCCGGCTTGCACTGGCGAACAAGGAGAGCCTCATCGCAGCGGGACCGCTGGTGCAGCCCCTCCGAAGGGTGCCCGGCGCCGAGCTCATCCCGGTTGACAGCGAGCACAGCGCCCTGCACCAGTGCCTTGCTGGACAGTCTGCGCCGCCCGAGCGGCTGATTCTCACCGGCAGCGGCGGGCCGTTCCGCGGCCGCGATGCCGCCGGATTGCGCGAGGCAACCGTCGCTGACGCCTTGGCACACCCGACGTGGTCCATGGGTCCCAAGATCACGGTCGATTCCTCGACACTCATGAACAAGGGCCTCGAGGTCATCGAGGCTCACGAGCTGTTCGGCGTGGACTACGACCGGATCGAGGTGGTCATCCAGCCGCAGTCGGTGATCCACTCGATGGTGACCTTTGCCGACGGCAGCACCGTGGCGCAGCTGTCCTTGCCGGACATGCGGTTGCCCATTGGCTACGCCTTGGCATACCCCGAGCGCATCGGGACGCCGTTCGGTGCCGTCGACTGGTCGGCGATCGGCGCGCTCGAATTCGAAATGCCCGACACCGAGACCTTCGGCTGCCTGCGCTTGGCGTATGACGCGGGCCGAGCGGGCGGCACCGCGCCGGCCTGGCTGAATGGGGCCAACGAGCAGGCCGTGGGTGCGTTCTTGGAGGGCCGACTGCGTTGGCACGAGATCGAACGCGTGATCGACCAAGCGATGCAGCATCACGACGGAGCAGCTGCGGACAGCGTGGAGGCAGTCATCGCAGCGGATCAGCAGGGACGACGCCATGTGGCTGACGCAGTGAACGGTCTTCGCCCATGAGGGGTCACGCGGACGAGCAGCACACCCCGGCGCTCGGCGTGGCCTCGCGCACCGCCGGCTGGCTTTCCGCACTCGCGGTGCTCGCATGGCTGGCGTGGAGGTACCCGTTCGCTGTCGGTGCCGCGGCGGTGCTCGCCGGTGTGCTGTTCATGCACGAGTTCGGCCACTTCGCGGCTGCTCGCGCCGTCGGGATGAAGGCCACCGACTTCTTCTTGGGTTTCGGCCCGCGGCTGTGGAGCTTTCGCCGGGGCGAGACGACGTACGGCCTGCGGGCGCTGCCGCTGGGGGCCTACGTGCGTGTCATCGGCATGTCGAGCAGCGATGCCGTTGAACCGGGCGATGAGCACCGGGCGTACCGAGTCAAGAGCTACCCCCGCCGCCTGCTGGTCGTGAGCGCGGGTTCGCTCATGCACCTGATGATGGCGCTGGTCGCCTTTGTGGCGCTGCATGCAGTGCTCGGCGCGCCCGCCCTCGAAGAGGACCGTTGGCAGGTTGCCGAGGTGATGAGCCAGCGAGACGGGGTGGCACTTCCCGCCGTCGCCGCAGGCATTGCCCCAGGCGATCGCATCGTGAGCGTCAACGGAACCGTCACGCAGGACTGGGACGTGTTCGTATCCGAAGTGCAGGCCCGGCCCGGCGAGCGGGTGCTGCTCGAGATCGAGCGAGACGGTGCGCTTCTGAATGTCGAGACGACGCTGGCCGCAGATCCCGAGACAGGACGAGGTCTGCTGGGAGTGCGTGCCGGGCTGGCGGTCACCTATGAGACCGCCGGCCTGCCCACGGCGATTGTCCGAGGATTCGCCGATCTCTCGGGAGCGATCGCCGATTCGGTGCGCGGCATCTGGTCGCTATTCGCCAACTTCGGCGATGTGGTTGACCGAATCGTGTCGCCGCCCGGTGATCCATCTGCCAACGAGAACCTGAGCACGCGGCCATTGAGCGTCTTCGGCATCGTTGACCTGGCTTCGGACTCCTCGTGGGGTTGGTCCGAGCGGGCGCTGATGTTCGCGATAGTCAACGTCTTCCTCGGTGTGTTCAACATGTTGCCGGTGCCGCCCTTCGACGGCGGCCATGTGGCAATTGCAACCTATGAACGCTGGCGCGAGCGCGGGGGACGCGGCCGCTACCTGAGCAATCCCCGGGCGTTGGCACCCGTCGTGGCCGTCGTGGTGACCGCCCTCGTCCTGCTGGCAGTCGGCCTGCTCTACCTCGACATCGCCAACCCCATCGACCTGTGAGCCCATCAGCGCCATGACCACCTCCGCCCGCTACCCCCGACGGCATTCCCGCCAGGTGCTTGTCGGATCGGTCGCGGTCGGCGGCGGGGCACCGGTCTCGGTGCAGTCGATGACCACCACCAAGACCTCCGACGTCGAGGGCACCCTCGCCCAGATCTACGCACTGGCCGGTGCCGGCGCCGACATCGTGCGCTGCACGGCGAACGACCTCGCAGCCGTCGAGGCGCTCGCGCACATCGTGCCCCGCTCGCCAGTGCCCCTCGTGGCCGACGTCCACTTCCAGTACCGGCTCGCGCTGGCAGCTCTTGATGCCGGAGTGGACTGCCTGCGGCTGAATCCAGGCAATATCCGCAAGCCCGACCAGATACGCGCCGTGGCGTCGCAGGCTCGGGATCGTGGCGTCCCCATCCGTATCGGCGTCAACGGCGGCTCGCTCGATCCCGACATCGAGGCACGCTATGGCATGACCCCCACCGCATTGGTCGAATCGGCCAAACGAGAACTCGGCTACTTCGCCGAGGTGGGTTTCGACGACGTCAAGATCTCGGTCAAGGCCAGCGATGTGACGCTGATGGTGGAGTCCTACCGGATGCTCGCCGACGAGGTCGATTTCCCGCTGCACCTCGGCGTAACGGAAGCCGGGCCCCCGCCTGCGGGCCTGGTGAAGTCGACCGCGGGCATCGCAACCCTGCTCAATGAAGGCATAGGTGACACAATCCGCTACAGCCTGACGGCCGACCCGGTCCAGGAGGCCAAGGCCGGCCAGCAATTGCTCCAGGCATTGGGTCTGCGGGAGCGTTCGGGCACTGATCTGGTTGCGTGCCCGTCGTGCGGCCGGGCCGAAGTGGACGTCATCTCGGTGGCCGAGGAAGCCCAGGCGGCCTTTGAACAGCTCGACTTGGCGGTGCAAGTGGCGGTGATGGGCTGCGTGGTGAACGGGCCGGGTGAGGCCCGCAGTGCCGACCTGGGGATCGCCGCGGGCCGCTCGCGCGGTCATCTCTTCGTCAAGGGCCAAGTCGTGTCGGTGGTGCCCGAGGACGAGATGGTCGCGGCCTTGGTGAGCTGGGCCAAGATTGTGGCGGCCGACGGCGTGGAAGCCGCCCTCGCCAGAGCGGAGGTCGGCGCTGCCGCAGCAGCCGCAGCCGACCGCGCAGCGCTGGTGAGCGAGCAGGGCGACGACGTCAATGACGCCGCCGAGCGGGTCGCCCTCATCCGGCGACGCTGACGGCGAGCAGATCCGCCGGCGCGCCCAATTCTCCCTCGCTGGTAGCCTCGACCGCGCAGGACAGTTTCGGCTGGTCGTGGGCTCTGCGCACGCGCCCTTGCAGTTCGATTGCAAGCGCTCATTCCGCAGGCACAGCCCCGAGGTCAGCTGAGGCGACGCGGACAGGGAGGTTGCGATGACTCACACCGCTGCGGCCTCGCGCGCCTGCGAAAGCGTCCACCCCTCCGAGATTGCGAAGCTCGCCGGCCCTGTGGCCGCCGACGCGGGCTGTGTCCTCTATGAGGTGCAGTGGCGAGGCGGAACCCTGGTCGTTCTGGCCTCGGCGGCAGGCGGAAACGCCATCGGCGTCGATGCCCTCAGCCAGCTGAGCCGCCGGCTGTCCACGGCGCTCGACGCGGCCGACATGATCGATGGCAGCTACGTGCTCGAGGTGTCCAGCCCCGGGCTCGAGCGCAGCCTGCGCCGTCCGGAGCACTTTTCGGGCGCTGTCGGCGAGCGGGCGGTGATCCGCACGAACGGGCCGCTGCGCCAGCGCATCGTCGGCGAGATTCTCAGCGCCGACAGCACTGCTGTCTCGATCCGCATCGAGGAGATGTCCGCGCATCGGTCGGATCATTGCGAGGCCCAGCCGGCGGTCGGCCAGACGCTGTCGGTGCCGTTCGGCGATATTGCCAAGGCCCGCACGACATTCGAATGGGGCTCGCAGCCCAGGCGCAGCTCGGGTTCGGGCAATGCGCCGCACGCCAAGCGAGGCCCCGCACCACGCCAGACATCCACAGAAGGGCAGCGACGATGAGCGACGCAGCAACACTCGACAGCCGAGAGATCATGGAAGCGCTTCAGGCGCTCGCCATTGAGAAGGGCATGACCGTTGATGTGCTGCTCGAGGCGGTCGCGAACGGCCTTGAATCGGCCTACAAGCGCCGGGAGGGCGCCGCTGAGCAGGCCTACGTAGAAATCGACGAGTCGTTCAACATCACGGTCTTCGCGCAGGAGGTCGACGAGCTCGGCAATGTCCTGCGGGAATGGGACGACACCCCCCATGACCTCGGACGGATCGTGGCCCAGACCGTCCGTCAGGTGCTCAATCAGCGCATCCGCGAAGTCGAGCGCGACATGAAATACGACGAGTACGCCGGTCGCGAGGGCGACATCGTCACGGGCATCATCCAGCAGAACGACGCTCGCTACACCCTGCTCGACCTGGGTCGCGTCGAGGCGCTGCTCCCTCAGTCCGAGCAAGTGCCCTATGAGCGACCCGAGCCGAACAGCCGCCTCAAGGCGTACATCGTCGAAGTGCGCAAGACCGCCAAGGGCCCCCAGATCGTCGTGTCGCGCACACATCCAGGACTGATCCGCGAGCTGTTCAAGCTCGAGGTTCCCGAGATCTCCGACGGCGTCGTCGAATTGAAGGCGTGTGCGCGCGAGCCCGGCCACCGCACCAAGATCGCCGTCTGGTCGAATGATCCCAATATCGATCCGGTCGGCGCATGCGTGGGTGCGCGCGGCAGCCGGGTCCGACAGGTCGTGAACGAGCTGCGGGGCGAGAAGATCGACATCGTCCCGTTCTCCGACGACCTGCATGACTTCGTGGCCAAAGCGCTGTCACCGGCTCGCGTCCGGGAGGTTCGCTTTCACTCCGAAGAGGGCGTCGCAGAAGTCGTCGTGCCCGACCACCAGCTGTCGCTGGCCATCGGCCGCGAGGGTCAGAACGCGCGCTTGGCCGCCCGGCTGACCGGCTGGCGCATCGACATCAAGAGCGAGACGCAGATCGCCGAGGAGGAGGCCGGCTACTCCGGAGAGGAGTGGGCCGAAGGGGAGTGGGTCACCGACGCCGAGACAGGCGAGCAGACCTGGGTACCCGCTGACGGCAGCGAGGCCATCACGGCGGGCCAATGGTCCGAAGCGGTCACCGAGCAGCACGATGCCGACGAGACACCTGCCGACGTACCGCAGGCCGCCGATAACGAGCGCGCCGGCGACGGCACGCACGAGACCCCCGCAGAGGCCCACACCGAGCCCAGTACCCTTCCATCGGACTCGACGACACCTTGAGGCCGATGGCCCGTCTCGCCGCGTCCCCTTTTCGTTCCCTGAGCCCCGCCGGGCGCCCCATCAACTCTCGACAGAGCTTCCGACAGAAAGACCGACCGCTTGCCGAAAAAAGTCCGCGTTCACGAGCTCTCCAAAGAGCTGGGCATGACGCTCACCGAGGTGCTCGACGTATGCGAGTCGTTGGGCATCGGTGTGAAGACGCACTCGTCCAGCATGGAGGACGCGCAGGCTGACCGCGTCCGGCGCAAGGCCAAGCGTGAGGGACTGATTCGTGACGAGCCGCAGCCAGAGGCCCGCAACGTCCGCAAATCGCCTGCGAAGCACGCTGCGGCGACCTCGCGCGCGGTGCCGCGGGACAACTCCGCTGAGGTGCAGCAATCCCCACCGCCGACCCGGCCCGCTCGTCCGGCCCCGCAGGCCCCGGCTGAGCCGAGACCGCCTCGGGCGCCTGCGCCGGCCCCGCAGGCCGTTCCGCAGAGCCCCACGCCCGCACCCGATGCCGAGGCGTCCCCCCCAGCCGCCCCGCGACCTGCGGCCCAAGCCCCCTCGGCCCCGCCGCGCCCGCCCGATGTTCCGCCGCCGGGCACCCCGCCGCCGCCGAGCACATTGCCGCCGGCGGGTGCCCCGCCGCCGGTGCCGCCGCCGCGGCGTCTCGTCACTTCGAGCGGCCAGGAGTCCGCGCGGCCGATCCTGCCACCGGCGGGGCGGCCCGCAGCACGAGTGGACGAACCGCCGACACCTGCTAGGCCGACGTCCGACGAAGGTGCCGGCACGGCGCTGCCGCCGCCGCCTCCCCGTCTGCCGCTGCCGCCGAAGTCGGCCGATGGCAAGGCGATCCCGCCTCCGCCCGTGCCGCCCCGTTCCGGATCCGGCAAGCCGATCCCGCCGCCGCCGGGCCCTCCCCGCACATCTGCCCGCAGTGGCGGCCCCCATCGCTCCGGTCCTCCTGGTGGCTTCCGCCGTCCCGCGGGCGGCGGTGATCGCCCTCACGGCGGCGCGCCCGGGGGCGGGCGCGCACATGCCGGTGGTCCGCCTCCTGCGGGCGGACGCCCAGGCGGGCCTCCCGGCGGTGCTCGTCCGGGAGGGCCGCGAGGAGCACCGCGAGGCGGTCCGCGAGGCCGCCCGCGCCGACGCCGTCGCCGCCAGCGCGAGGAGCTGCAGCCCCAGCAGCTCACCGCTTACACGCCGGTGGACGCCCCCGTTCCCGACGGCGAGATCGTCGTCGAGCGAGGGTCGACCGCTCAGGAAGTCGCCGCTCGGCTGAATCGCTCAGCCGCCGACATCGTGCGGTTCCTGCTGCAGCAGGGCGAGATGGTGACTGCCACCCAGTCGCTCAGCGACGACATGATCGAGCTCTTCGCCGCTGAGCTCGACGCCGTCGTGCGCATCACCGAGCCCGGCGCGGAGCAGGAAGAGGAGCTGCTGCGGGCGCTCGAGGTCGACCTGACCGACGACGGCGCCCAGATCCGACCGCCGGTGGTGACCGTCATGGGCCACGTCGACCATGGCAAGACGCTGCTGCTGGACCGAATCCGATCCTCCAACGTCGTCGAGGGCGAGGCAGGTGGCATCACCCAGCACATCGGCGCGTACCAGACCAAGCGGAAGGATCACCGGATCACGTTCATCGACACGCCTGGTCACGAAGCCTTCACGGCGATGCGCGCCAGGGGGGCCCAAGCCACCGATGTGGTCGTGCTGGTGGTGGCGGCCGATGACGGCGTCATGCCGCAGACTGCCGAAGCCATCGACCACGCACGTGCAGCCGATGTGCCGATCATCGTCGCCATCAACAAGATGGACCGACCCGGCGCCGACGCCGACCGCGTGCGGGCCCAGCTCGCAGAGCGGGGTCTCATTCCTGAGTCCTACGGCGGCGACGTGATCACCGTTCCCATGTCAGCCATGACAGGCGACGGCATCGACGAATTGCTGGATCAGATCCTGCTGGTCGCGGAGCTCGAGGAGCTCAGTTCCCCGGCGAGCGGTCGGGCGGTCGGCATCGTGCTCGAAGCCCATCTCGACCGCGGCCGTGGTCCGGTCGCGACGGTGTTGGTGCAGCGAGGCACCCTGCGCATCGGCGAGCCGATGGTCGCCGGCGCGGCGTGGGGCCGCGTGCGTGCGATGACCGATGATCGAGGGGCCCCGCTCAGCGAGGCGGGTCCAGCGATGCCTGTGCAGGTGCTCGGCCTCGGCGAGGTGGCGCGTTCAGGCGACATGTTCGTCGTGGCACCCGATGAGAAGACTGCAGGCAAGGTGGCCGAGACCCGCGAGCATTGGCAGCGCCAGGCCAGCCTCGCCGGCACCGCCGGCGGAAGCGGTGGCGGCGCGCGGCTCGAAGACATCTTCAAGCAGGTGCAGGCCGGCGAGACAGCCACCCTCAACCTGGTGCTCAAGGCCGACGTGCATGGCTCGCTCGAAGCCGTCACCGACAGCCTGCGCAAGCTCGAACGCCCCGACGTCAAGCTCGCCTTCGTCAGCCGAGGCGTCGGTGGCATCAATGAGAACGACGTGCAGCTCGCTGCCGCATCGGAAGCGACGATCATCGGTTTCAACGTGCGCCCCGACCGCAATGCGCGCCAGACCGCCGAGACCGAGGATGTCGAGGTCCGGCTCTACGAGATCATCTATGACCTCATCTCCGACGTGCAAAACGCCATGGTCGGCCTGCTCGAGCCGGAATTCGAGGAGATCGTCGCGGGCGAGGCGCAGGTGCGCCAAGTCTTCCGCATCTCGGGTGTCGGACCGGTTGCGGGCTGCGTCGTCGAGCATGGGAACGTGCGCAGCGGCGCCAAAGTCAGGTTCCTGCGTGACGGCGCGATCATCTGGAAGGGAGCGATCAAATCCCTGCGCCACTTCCAGGACGACGTTGCCGAGGTGTCTGCGGGCATGGAGTGCGGCATCGGTCTCAGCGACTTCTCCGACCTCAAGGAAGGCGACGTGATCGAGACGTACACCGAGCGCGAGATCGCCCGCGTCGCCTGACGGAGCACATATCCGATGGCACGTCGCTCCCGCCGCCGGCGGCGTTCGATGCCCGCCGCGCACTCCTACGAGCGGACCGATCGCGTCGCGCAGCTCGTGCGCAGCGTGGTCGCCTCGGAGATGGAGCGGCTCGACGAGGCGTTCGACGGCATCGTGATCACCGGTGTGGATGTCGATCGTGAGCTGAGCGTCGCGGTCGTGCACTACGACGTGCGCGATCAGGAATCCGATGAAACCGCAGCTGCAGCCTTCGAAGCCCACCACCACCGTCTCCAACGAGCCTTGGGCACGGCTACCAGCTTGAGGCGCACGCCTGCGCTTCGCTTCCGCCGGGACCGGGGAGTGATCGAGGCCGAGCGAATCGAAGACCTGCTGGCCGCACTGTCCGGCCCCCAGCCCGAACCGCCGCCCTCAGACCCGCGTTTGGACACTGCCGCAGAGCGGGACGAGGGGTCCTGACGGCCGTGGCGCGACGACGCCCCGCGACCACCCACGGCACCGCCATCGTCGACAAACCGCCCGGTCCCACGTCCCATGACGTGGTGGCCATGCTTCGGCGTCGCTTCGGGGAGCGACGCATCGGCCACGCCGGCACGCTCGACCCGTCCGCGACGGGCGTCCTCGTCGTCGGCATCGGCAATGCGACCCGCTTGCTGCGATTCGCCACTGCAGGCGCCAAGAGTTACGAGTGCGAGATCGTGTTCGGGGTGGCGACCAGCACACTCGATGCCGCCGGCGAGACGATCGAGACATGGAACATGGATCTCGATCCGAGTGAAGTTGCCCGCGTGGCGAAAGGTTTCGTCGGCACCATCTCGCAGCTGCCGCCGATGGTGTCTGCGGTTCGCGTCGGAGGCCGTCGCCTGCACGAGATCGCCCGCTCCGGGCAGACCGCGGAACGCGAACCGCGTGTCGTCGAGGTCTACGGCTTCGAGGTGGCGGCCACCAGGGATCCGCTGGTCTACCGGGCCTCGGTCGACTGTTCAGCAGGCACCTATGTGAGAACGCTCGGCGCCGATGTGGGAAGTGCGCTGGGAGGGGGCGCGCATATCCGGGCGCTGCGGCGCACGCGCAGCGGCTCGTTCTCGCTGTCCGAGGCCGAATCTCCCGCCGATGCTGTGCTGCGACCACCCGGTGAACTGGTGCGAGATCTGTCTCATCTCCATCTGTCCGACGACGAGACAGCTCAGGCCCGCCAAGGCGCACACCTGGCCGCTCGTCGCTACGCGGGCCACGGCCCTTGGGCGCTGTTCGATGCCGCCGGGGTACTGGTGGCGGTGCATGAACGCACCGGTGGTCGCCTGCGCGCCACGGTCCTGCCGTTTTCGGACTCGAGCCAGTAAGCACAGATGCCCTAGCGGGCGCACCTAGTCGCAGAAGTCTGTCGTGAGTAGCGTTGCACCCATGGAGGTCATTCGCGACTTGGATTGGTGCCCGGTGCTCGAACACGGCTGCGTCGTGACCGTGGGGGAGTACGACGGCGTCCACCGGGGGCACCGCACCGTGATCTCCGAGATGCATCGCCTGGCAGCCGAGCGTGGCTGCGCTACCGCGGTCGTCACGTTCGACCGCCACCCGGCCACCGTGGTTCGGCCGGAATCGGCACCGCTGCTGCTGTGCGATCTCGACCACAAATTGGAGCTGCTGGCCGAGACCGGGGTCGACTTCACCTTGGTCGTCACGTTCGACGAGGCCCGCGCAGCGGTGCCTGCCGAACAGTTCGCCCTCGAGATCCTCGTCGACTGCCTCACGGCACGCGCTGTCGTGGTCGGTGCCGACTTCCATTTCGGCAAGGGGCGCCGAGGCAACATCGAGACGCTGCGCCAGGTCGGCGCCGAGCACGGTTATGAGGTGGTCGGCCTCCCACTGGTCAAGCAGATGACCGGCGACGGCGAAGTCATCTCATCCACGTCGATCCGCGAGGCGCTCGGCGCAGGCGACGTGGAACGGGCACACCGGCTGCTCGGGCGGCCGTTCGAGGTACGGGGCGTTGTCACGCCCGGCGACCGCCGTGGCCGCCAGATCGGGGTGCCCACCGCGAACCTGCCCACCACCGCTGACCTGCAGATTCCTGCCGACGGCGTGTATGCCGCGTGGTACGTGCGTCCTGACGGTGCCCAATACCCGGCGGCCGTCAACATCGGTCGTCGCCCGACGTTCTACGACTTCGCCGAGCGTTCGCTGATCGAAGCGCACTTGATCGGCTTTCGCGGAGATCTCTACGACGAGACGGCCAAGGTTCGTTTCGTCCGCAGGCTGCGACCCGAGCGACGCTTCGACGGCATCGACGAACTGAAGGTTCAGCTCCGCCGCGACATCGAAGACGCTGCGAAGTGCCTGCATACCTAGATGAGTTCCAAGGGGTGAGCGGGCAAGCTGCTCAATCCCATTCTCGCAGGCGGCGAGACCGAACGCACCAGCCTGCCGTGGGCGTGGAACATGTCTGCCGCGCACATGGAACAGTTCGGTGCCTCTGGACGCATGGGAACAGTTCTGTTCCTAACATGGTGTTGACACAGAACTGTTCCAGTCCGTAAGTTGGCGCCATGTCTGGCAAGCTGTTCCGGAACATGCAGACAGTCGGGCAGTTCGGCATGGAAGTCCGCCGTCTCCGCGAATCTGCTGATCTCTCACAAGCGCAACTCGCGGAACTCTCAGGAGTGTCGCGGCGCTGGGTCGGCCGGCTCGAGCGCGGCCATGTCGGCGCCGAGTTGGACAACATCATGCGCCTCACCAGAGCGCTGGGGTTGGTGCTGCGCTTCGAGTCTCTCCCTGAGCGATGAACGCAATGCCGGATCTGTCGGTGCAGACAGCCTCGTCGAAGACGCGGCCGAGGCCGTGCCTGAGAGAGCACCGTCTGCTTGTGCGGCGGGGTATCGTGGGGGATTCGTCGTGGGGCGTCCGCGCGGGCTGGGCGTCGTTGTTTTTCGGAAGGGCGTTGTGTGTGATGAGGGCTGTTTCGGTGTCTGAGTTTGCCCCCCCCCCCCATTCTCAGCGGTGTCGGGCGGCGTGGGCCGGTAGGGCGTGTTCGCCGCGGGTTCGCGGCGTGGTTGGCGTTGTTGTTGGCTGCGTCGGTTCTGGCGGTGGTGGCCGGGCCGGTTGATGATGCTGCGGCGCAGACGCCGTCGTCGGTGTTGGTGAAGAACTTGGGCCAGTCTGGCGGCAGCGCCGTTTTCAGCTTGTCTTTTAATGGTGGTTTTCATGAAGACTGGGCTCAGGCGTTCACGACGGGCGGCAACAGCGGGGGTTACACGCTGAGCAGCGTTGACGTCCTGTGGTCCTTCTCACTGGCCGACAGTTCGATCTTCTCGTCGAAGCTGACGGCCACTGTCCGCGCCGATTCGGGCGGGGCGCCGGGCACGGTGGTCGCGACTTTGACGAATCCGGGCTATGTGTCTGTGACGGGTGACACCCAGTTCAGCTTCGCGGCGCCGTCGGGGGGCGTCGCGCTTGATGCGGACACCGTGTATTGGTTGGTGCTGGACGTCACCAGCGCCTTGTCTGGGGATAATGCTGTGCGTGCCACGGGGTCCGACAGCGAGGACTCAGGCGGCGAGCCGGGTTTCAGCATCGCCGACAGCGCCCACTTCCGCGATGCTCTTACTGGCACTGCTTGGACGGCGAATTCTTTGGGCCGGTCGATGAAGCTGGGGATCAACGGGAGTGTGAATCCGCTGCCGCCGTTGGTGTCGAATTTGGGTGAGGCGGATGGCGGGTTTTTGGGTTTGGTGCCGTCTGATCGTGCTCAGGCGTTCTCGACGGGTTCGAGCGAGTCGGGTTACACGCTGGGCGGGGTGGATGTGGAGTTCACCGCGCTGTCGGACAGTCAGGTTTTCGCGTCGAAGATGACGGCTGCTGTGCATTCGGATTCGGGCGGCGCGCCGGGCGAGTTGGTGGCGACGTTGTCGAATCCGGCGTATCAGTCGACGTCTGCTGATCGTGTGTTCGGTTTCGAGGCGCCGGCGGGCGGTGTGGCGCTCGACGCGGATTCGACGTATTGGGTGGTGCTCGACAGCGACGGCACGCTGTCGGGCAATCA
The DNA here is from genome assembly GCA_965231925.1 of Acidimicrobiales bacterium. Classification (GTDB taxonomy): domain Bacteria; phylum Actinomycetota; class Acidimicrobiia; order Acidimicrobiales; family Poriferisodalaceae; genus Poriferisodalis. The sequence goes on along the minus strand of OZ246894.1, from coordinate 3,206,041 downwards.
TCGGGTGCGGTCGACGGCGTCGGGCGGCGAGGACGCCGACGCGGCGGCGGGGTTCTCGGTAGCGGACGACTCGGCGCTGCGGCCGGCGACGAGCACGGGTGGCTGGTCGTCGTCTGGGGAGTCGATGAAGCTGGCGGTGCGCGGCGCCGTGAAGCCGCCTCCGCCGCCTATGCCTGAGAGCGACGGCGCTTATGTGGTGCCTCATGACTGGGATCTGGTCCCGGCCGGTCTGGACTCCGGTGATGAGTTCCGTTTGCTGTTCGTCACGGCGAACACGCGTGACGCGACGTCGTCGGACATCGCCGATTACGACAGTTTTGTGCAGTCGTCGGCTGCGGGCACGATGACCGGCGGGTCGCATGCGGCGATCCGGCGGTATTCGTCGTTGTTCAAGGCGTTGGGGTCGACGTCGACGGTGGACGCCCGCGATCATCTCGGCATGAACCCGGGCGATGCTTCTCACAACAATGCGCACGTGTATTGGCTCAACGGCGGCAGGATCGCGTTCGGCAATGCTGATGTGTGGGACAACACGTGGACGAACGCGGCTCAGGCGGATCGGCGCAGCGAGCTGGGCACTGCGCCGACGTCCACTGTTCCGGTGTGGACGGGCACGATCGGGGGTTCGGACCCGGCGACGGCGGGGACCAAGCAGACCACCTCGCATTTGGGCGCGCCTGGGACCAATTTCGTCGCTTCGGCCTCGAGTGACGGAGCCAATGGTGTGGTCTCTGGCGTGACCCCCAAGACCACTGCGTTGCATCTGTATGGGGTGTCGCCGGTGTTTCGGGTGGGGTTGGTGCCGGTGCCGGTGTCGGTGGATTTGTCGGGTGTGGGTTCGTCGGTTGTGGAGCGCCTTGAGGGGCAGTCGGTTCCGTTTCGGGTGGGGCTGTCTCGTCCGCTGTCGGCTGGTGAGAGCGTTTCGGTGCCGTTGGTTGTGTCGGGTGCGTCTGATGCGGTGAACGATTTCGGTGTGGAGCTGACCGCGGGGGCGACCAATACGGGTGTGTCGCTGGATGTGGCGGTTGCGGGCGCTCCGGAGGTGGTGTTCGAGGGTGCGGGGGCGCATGCGGCGGCGCTGGATTTGACGTTGACCGCGGACGGTGTGGCCGAGTCGGGTTCGGAGCGGTTGACGGTGAGTCTGGGGTCGGCGTCGGATTTCGAGTCGCAGGTGCGGCAGGGTTTCACGAATGTGGCCGGGGGTGCGGTGCGGGGCCGTTCGACGCGGTTTCGGGTGGATGTGTTCGATGCGGGGGTGCGGCCGTGGGTGCAGTTCCGGACGTGCCCGCAGGGCGTGTCGTGTGCGGCGGACAGCAATGCGGGCTGGGTGGCGACCGCCGAGGGCGATGCGCTGCCGGTGGTGTCGCTGTTTGAGGGCGGTTCGGATGTGTCGTATCAGTTTCGTTTGAGGGCGCCGCAGGTCGCGGAGTTCGGCGAGGCGTGGGTGCAGGTGGCGCGTGCTCATGGTGATCACATGGGTGTGGGGGCTCGGGACCGGGATCGGCTGATCTGTCGCAGTCCGGCGAACAGTCATATCCCGATCGGCGAGCGGCTGCTCGCGAACGACAATTCGGGGTTGTTGTCTGATGCGCAGCGCACCATCAGAGCGCATGATCTGACGAACGGCTGTCCGCATCCGATCATTTTCATCGGCGGCAGCGACAAGGACGACTGGCAGACGGTGACGGTCGGGTCGGGCGATGATCCTGATGCGTATGACCATTCGACTGCTTTGGTGCATCGTGTGGGGATGACAGGCCGCAGCGGGCGCATCGACGCCGGCTTCGGCGATGTGCGGCTGCCGGTCCATATCGCTGACGACGACGCGTGGGAGCAGGATCTCGAGGTGTCCGCCGACGGGGGGGCGACGTGGACCGCTGTGGCGGACGGCGGTTTCGGGGCGGCTTTGAACGTCGCGCTCACTGCGGGGTCGGTGCATTCGTTTCGGGTGCGGCTGGCGAACGATCCGGCGTCGATCCCGAACGCTGCGTCGCAGGTGTATTTCACGATCACGTCGTGCACCGGCGATCTGCGCGCCCCTGACGGCACCTCCGGCTCCTCCCAGAACCGGTTCAGGTGTCTGGGTCCGTCTCATGAGGCGGGGATCACGTTCCCGCTGGGCCGCACGCCGCGTTCGAGTCAGCGCATCGGCGTGACCTATGGCAGCCCGGTCACGGTGAATGTGCATGTGGGCGACGGCTACGCGGGGCCGGTGCATTTCCAGGTCTACGCGGCGAACCTGTGGCGCCGCACCGACACCGACATGCCGGCCTACACGGGCGCGCCGACGTCGTATCGGACGCAGCGGTTCACGTATCTGAAGCGGTTCACCGCCTGTGCGGGCTGCGCGACGGGGTTCGACCGCACCATCTATTTCGCCAGCTCCGACAGCACCGGCTTCGGCGGCACCGGCGGCACGCAGGCGGCGGTGGGGGAGCTGACCGCGTTCGATCTGTCCGACACCGGCATCGGGCTGCGCTGGCCTGCTGTGACCGGAGCGGACGCCTATCAGGTGCGCTGGTGGCCGACCGTGTCGGCGACGCCGGGCGAGCCTGCGTCGGCGTCTTATACCTCCGCGCTGGTGCAGCATCCCGGCCATGCCGTGACCGGCTTGGAGCCCGCCACGCAGTATCGGGCGCGGGTGTACTACTTCGCGGACGGCGGGGTGCTGTTGGGCTCGGCGAGCCCCACGATCCGGTTCACGACGCTGCCCGCGGGCGCGCCGACGCAGACGGCTCCGACGTCGCCGGTGCTCGAGCCGGTGCCTGTCGCGTCGATCGCGGCCGACGGCGGCAACGTCGTCGAGGGCGGCACCGCCGCGTTCACGGTCACGTTGACGCCGCCGCCGGCGGAGCCTGTGACGGTGAATGTGGAGGTCGGCCATTACGGCGACGGGTCGGTCATAGCCGACGCCGACTCGGGAGCCCGCACCGTCACGGTGCCGACATCGGGAACGGCAAGGTTCACGGTGACGACGCTGGACAACACCAGCCCCGACGCGAACGGGCCGATCCATGCCGACGTGACAGCCGGCGACGGCTACCGGCTGCACGCCTTCGACAGCCGGGCGGTGGTGTTCGTCGACAACGACGACGATCCCAAAGCGCAGGTGACCACCATCGGCGTCTCCGAGGTGACCGACACCACCGCGACGATCGTGTGGGCGGCCCAAGGCGACGGCGCGAAATATCAGGTCGGCTGGTACCAGAGCCCCGGCATCCCCCGACTCAAATACGCCACCACGACAGCCACGCAGCATCAGATCACCGGCCTCGAGCCCGAGTCGGGCTATCAGGTGTTCGTCGTCGCGTACCGCGGCGCCCGCATCATCGGCACCTACACCGTCGCGGTCGCGACCCTGCCCGGCGGGCAGACCAAGACCGCCGAAGTGGAAGTCACCTTGCCGCCGCCCACCCCGCAGATCTCCATCGCCGCCGACCAGGCCGCTGTCACCGAAGGCGCCACAGCCGGCTTCACGATCACCGCGCAGCCCGCGCCCGAGACCGATCTGCAAGTCGCGGTGACGGTCGCGCAGAGCGGCGACTGGGGCGCAGCGACCGGCCGCCGCATCGTCACCGTGGGCACCGCAGGCACCGCCGCGCTCACCGTCGCCACCACGAACGACGGCGCGGACGAGGCCGACGGGTCGGTGACGGTCACCGTCGACGACGACTACGGCTACACCGTGTCGCCCGACAGCCCGTCCGCGACGGTCGCCGTCGCAGACGACGACACCCCCCAGATCTCGATCACTGCCGACAACGCGGCGGTCACCGAAGGCGGCGACGCCGCGTTCACGGTCACCGCGAGCCCCGCCCCGCACAGGCCCCTGCCCGTCACTGTCGCTGTCGTGCAGACCGGCGACTGGGGCGCCGCGACCGGCGCCCGCACCGTCACCGTCGGCGCATCGGGCACTGTCACGATGACGGTGGCGACCGTCGACGACACCGTCGACGAGCCCGACGGCGCCCTCACCGCTGCCGTCGGCGCTGGCAGCGGCTACACCGTGGGCGCGCCCGGCGCTGCGAGCGTGACTGTCGCCGACGACGACCTGCCGCCTGTGCCCAGCGTGTCGGTCACTTCCGGCGGGGCGGTCAGCGAGGGCGGCGACGCCGCGTTCACGATCAGCGCCAGCCCCGCCCCCGCGTCAGGTCTCGCTGTGAGCGTTGCTGTCTCCCAGAGCGGCGACTGGGGCGCTGCGACCGGGCAGCGCACCGTCACCGTTCCGGCATCGGGCAGCGTCACGATGACCGTGGGCACCGTGAACGACGGCATCGACGAGGCCGACGGGTCGGTCACCGCCGCGCTCGTCGACGGCGCCGACTACGACCTGGGCGCGCCCGCCGCGGCGACTGTCGCGGTCACCGACGACGACGTCCCCCAGATCACGATCGCCGCCGACCGGGCCGCCGTCACCGAAGGCGCCGACGCGGCGTTCACGATCACTGCCAGCCCCGCACCGCACCGCAGCCTCGACGTGACCGTCGCCGTCGCGCAGACCGGCGACTGGGGCGCCGCGGCGGGCACACGCACCGTCACCGTCGGCACCGCCGGAACCGCCACCATGACCGTGCCGACCGCGAACGACACCGCAGACGAGCCCGACGGCGCCATCGCAGCCGCCGTCGGCGCCGGCAGCGGCTACACCGTGGGCGCGCCCGGCGCTGCGACGGTGACCGTCGCCGACGACGACGACCCGCCCGAACCCGAAACCGAGCTCGCCGTCACCGTCACCGACGCCGCAGGAACCGAAGGCGACGTGGTCGTGTTCCGCATCGTCCTGTCCAGAGCCCTCGCCGAGGAACTCGAAGTGAGCTGGTACGCCGGGCCCGCCTACCACCTCCAAAACGGCCAGGCCCAGGCCACCTCATCGGACTACTGGGCCATGACCGGGCGAACAGTGTTCGCACCCGGCACAACCCAGATGACCGAAGAGATCTGGCTCAAAGACGACGACCACAAAGAACCAGACGAACACTTCGCCGTCGAGGCATACCTGCCCGGCAGCTGGCGCCGACCCGACGCCACCGGCACCATGACCATCACCGACGACGACTAACCCCGCCGCCGCTGCTGCTGCGGCAACAGCAACCGGACGACCCGTCAGTCGCAGTCGAGGCGGCAGGCACCGTCGTGCGGGACCATGATGCCCGCCGTGGGCCCGCCGAAGTCGTCTAGGGGGCAACAGGCGGTGAGCTGAGGGGCCTCCGACGGTCCCGCTGGTAGCCTGCACGATTGACAAGAGACCGAACAGCGCGGCTGGGTCGCCCAGCCGAGACGTCGCAGCAAACCTCGCAAACGCAGTCTGCGTATTCGCAGCAATCGACAGCGCAGCATTTGCTCGGCGCCACAACGACAGGGAATACAGCAACGGCATGAGTGCCAAGAGATCAAGTCCAGCGGCCTCGGTGATCGACGAACATCGCCATAGCGAGGCCGACACCGGATCGCCCGAGGTGCAGGTCGCTCAATTGAGCGCCCGCATTGAGCACCTCACCGAACACCTTCAGACACATAAGAAGGACCACCACACCCGCCGAGGGCTGCTGAAGCTCGTCGGACGCCGGCGCAGGCTGCTCGATTACCTGAGCGCCAACGATGTCGAGCGATACCGAGCTTTGATCGCAAAGCTCGGCCTCCGGCGCTGAAACGGTTCTGGGCGACAACGGTCATTCCGCGCACCTCAGCGTGCGCCGTGGAGTCGTCGCCGCCTCACGCGCCCTGCGGGGGCGCACGTCCCATGGCCGCACGAGACCTCAACAACATCAACCAACAGGCGGGCCGGAACTCGTTGAAGCAGTCCCGCCACCACAACAGGAGCAGACATGGCTGAAGCCATTTCGGTCACCGGTCCCATCGCGGGCACCGACAAGACCATCACCTTGGAGACCGGCGTGCTCGCCGGCCTCGCAAACGGGGCGGTCACGTCCCGCATCGGCGACACGCAAGTGCTCGTCACCGCAACAGCGTCGAACCGTCCACGCGACGGCGCGTCGTTCTTCCCGCTCACGGTCGACATCGAGGAGCGCATGTACGCGGTGGGCCGGATTCCCGGTTCGTTCTTCCGGCGAGAGGGGCGTGCATCCGACGATGCGATCCTCACCTGCCGGCTGATCGATCGCCCGCTGCGACCGAATTTCCCCAGCGACTACCGCCACGACACACACATCGTGGGCACGATTCTGGGCGCTGACCACGTCAATCAATACGACATCGTCGCGTTGAACGGAGCATCGGCGGCCCTGTGGCTGAGCGGCATCCCGTTCGAGTGCCCGATCGCCGGCGTGCGGATCGCCTACTCCACCGATGGCGAGTGGATCCCGTTCGCCACCCATGAAGAGTCCGAGGCCGCCACATTCGAAATGGTCGTGGCCGGTCGCCAGCTCGACAGCGGCGACATCGCCGTGATGATGGTCGAGGCTGGCGGCACGGAGAAGTCGTTCTCGTACTACGCCCACGGCGCACCAAAGGTCACCGAGGACGTGCTCGCAAGCGGTCTCGAGGCCTCCAAGCAGTGGATCGACGACATCATCGAGATGCAGAAGTCGCTGCGCCGGCTGGTCGAAGAGCAGTCCGGTCCGATCCAGCAAATGGAGTACATCTCCACCAGGGACTATTCCGACGAGGTGCTCGATCGCGTGCGCGAGGTCGCCGGCGATCGCATGCGTGAAGTGATGGCAATCGCCGACAAGGCCGAGCGCGAGGCCGCACAATCGGTGACCAGCATCGCCGTGATTGACGAAGTTGCCGCAGAATTCGCAGACCTCGACGGCGCCAAGGACCAGATCCGTGAGGCGGTCAGGTCGCTGTCGAAGGAGATCGTGCGCGAGCGCATCGTGGCGGACGGGTTCCGCATCGACGGACGGTCAACCGATGAGGTCCGGCCGCTCTCGTCGGTTGCGGGCTATCTCGGGCGCACCGCTCACGGCTCGGGTCTGTTCCAGCGGGGCGAGACCCAGGTGCTGAACGTCACCACCTTGGGAATGTCCCGGATGGAGCAGATCGTCGACACCCTGAATCCTCAGGACCGGCGCCGGTTCATGCATCACTACAACTTCCCGCCGTTCTCCACCGGCGAAGCGGGCTTCATGCGTGGCCCCAAGCGGCGCGAGATCGGCCACGGCGCACTTGCTGAGCGTGCGATCTTCCCGGTCGTGCCGTCCAAGGAAGACTTCCCGTACACCATCAGGCTGGTGTCCGACGTGCTCACCTCCAACGGGTCCACATCGATGGGGTCGGTGTGCGCATCGTCGCTGTCGCTGATGGATGCCGGCGTGCCGATTGTGGATCACGTCGCCGGCGTGGCCATGGGCCTCGTGTACGCCGACGGCAAGTATGTGACGCTGACTGACATCCTGGGCGCCGAGGACGCATTCGGCGACATGGACTTCAAGGTGGCGGGCACGGAAGACGCCATTACCGCGCTCCAGCTCGACACCAAGATCGAAGGCATCCCCGCCGAGGTGCTGACCCAGGCGCTGGGCCAGGCTCGGCAGGCTCGCCTGCAGATCCTCGAGGTCATGCGTGCGGCGATCGCCGAGCCGAGGCCCGACGTCGGCGAGACAGCGCCGAAGATCACCAGCTTTGAGATCCCGATCGACAAGATCGCCGAGGTCATCGGCCCGCGGGGCAAGGTCATCAACTCCATCCAGGAAGAGACCGGCGCCGACATCAATGTGGACGATGACGGCACGGTCGGCACCGTGAGCATCGGTGCCACCGACCGCGAGGTCGTGTCGGAGGCCGAGCGGCAGATCCGGCTGATCGTCAACCCGCCGACGCCCGATGTGGGCGCCACCTATGAGGGTCGCGTGGTGAATATCACCAAGTTCGGCGCGTTCGTGAATGTGCTGCCCGGCACCGACGGATTGCTGCACATCTCCAAGCTGGGAGGCAAGCGGCGTCTGAATTCGGTCGAAGAGGTGCTCGAGCTGGGCGACATCGTCAGCGTGATCGTCGAGGAGATCGATCCCAACGGCAAGATCAGCCTCTCGCCGGCCGATCCGACCCAGGTCGGAGGCAGCGAAGGCGACGATGACAGTTCGGGAGACGATGCGCCTGCGCCGCGGCGAGACCGTGGCCGCGACCGGGATCGGGGCAGCAGCGGCAACGGCACGCGCCGATCCCGCACGCCCGTAGCCGCCGCTGTGCCGGCGGGCGGCGGTGCAGACGCACCGGCTGCTGTCGGCGACGGCGCTGACGAGGGCGGCGCCGCATCGGCACCGACCGGCGCTGCCCGCGAGGACGTCTCGTTCGGCGAGCACTTCGAGCAAGTCGCAAAGGACGTCTACGGCGACCTCGGGCCCGAGCTGGAGCAGTCCGGACGAGGTTCAGGCCGCCGTCGGGGCCGCCGCTGACCGACGCAGCCCGGCAGCCTCGGTGCCGCCGGGCCGACTCGAACACCTCGCAGTAGCAGCGTCCACCGACGGGCCTGCTCGCCGACGAACCCATGCGCGCCGGTCTCGTTCGCTGCGCTGGCGGGCTGCTGGGCCCCCGGCTCGGCCTCTGGCTGCTCTCAGCTGGTGCTGCATCAGCTGTGCTGGCTGCATGTACCGGGACGCGAACGCCCGCTGACTCGCCGACGTCCGCCGCGTGATTCCGGTTGGCGGCCGGTGCCGCATCGTGGCACAATTGTGGCCGTGACGACCGAATCGCTGCGCACGGTACGAGATGGCTTCTCCGACTTTGTCGATCGGGTGTGCAGACACCACGAACGCATCGTCGTCACCCGCAACGGTACGCCCGCAGCGGTGCTCATTAGCCCAGAAGATCTCGAGTCGCTGGAAGAAACGCTGGCGATCCTGAGCGACCCCGAGGAAATGGCGGCGATCGCCGAAGGCATGCAGGCCCTCGAGCGGGGTGATGTCGTGCGCGGTGTGGAGGCTGTTCGGGCGCTTCGGCTCCGACGGTCTTGATGCCCTATGCACTCCTCGTTGCCGGACCTGCCGCCACGGATCTCTCTGAGCGGCTTCCGGAAGCTGTGGCGGCAGCTGCGGTCGAGTTGATCACCGGGCCCCTGATCGAACGACCCCGGCGCATCGGGGCACCGCTGCGGGACGAATACGACGGACTCTGGAGCGCCCGGCTGGGGACTTACCGCGTGATCTACCGAATCGACGAGACGACACAGCAGGTTGAGGTCGTGCGTGTCACTCATCGCCGGCACGCCTATCGAGGCCGTTGATGACGTGCGGAAGATCGCCAGCTTCGAGATCCCGATCGACAAGATCGCCGAGGTCATCGGCCCGCGGGGCAAGGTCATCAACTCCATCCAGGAAGAGACCGGCGCCGACATCAACGTTGCCTGCCACGGCACTAGCGTGGCGACGGTGAGGGTGCTGGTGTTCGGTGCGGGCGGGCGCATGGGTGCCACAGTCTGCGAAGCGGTCGCTGGCGATGCCGACCTCGAACTCGTGGCCGGGGTCGATCCCGGTGCTCCAGGCCAGCGCGACGCCACCGGGAGCATCGACTTCGTGGCCTCGGCAGCCGCCGTCGACCCAGCGAGCGTCGATGTCGCCGTGGACTTCACGGTCGCTGCTGCGGCCCGGGAGAATCTGGCGTGGTGCGCTGCGAACGGCGTCCATGCGGTGGTCGGCACCAGCGGTCTCGATCCCGACGACTACGAGCGGTGTCGGGAGGCGTTCACCGCCAGCAACTGCCTCATCGCCCCGAACTTTGCGATCGGGGCGGTGCTCATGATGCGCTTCGCCGAACTCGCTGCGCCGTATTTCCCGACTGCTGAGGTCATCGAGCTCCACCACGACAACAAAGTCGATGCGCCCTCGGGTACTGCCATGCAGACCGCGCGCGCCATGGCGGCGGCCTCGGGCGACTGGGCCCCAGATCCCACCGAGGACGAAGTGCTGCCGGGCGCGCGGGGCGGCAAGGGTCCCGGCGGCATTCCGGTGCATTCGGTCCGGCTGCGGGGATTGGTGGCGCACCAGCAGGTGATGCTGGGCACAGCGGGTGAGACGCTCACCATCCGCCACGACAGCATGGATCGTGTGTCGTTCATGCCAGGTGTGCTGCTGGCCTGCAAGGCAATCGCCGACTACCCCGGCGTCACGATCGGCCTCGATACCTACCTGCAGCTCTAGTTGGTGCCAGCGAATCGGTGAGGGGACATGACTCAGTCAAGTTCAATGAACCGCAACCCTGTGCACCACTTCGTACTGGTCACCGAGGGGTGTGACCTGCTCGACGACGCCAATCTCGAAGCGCTCTACGAGGCGGGCTGCACCGATGCCAGCGTCGGACATCGCACCGTGGAGCTCGATCGCGAAGCGCCGACGCGTTGGCACGCCATCCAGCAGGCGATCCAGGACGTCAGCGCCATTTCGAGCCTGCGAGTCGTCGATGTGCGCGACAGCACGGACGCCGTACCCACGGAACCGACCGCGCCCGCCTTCATGTAGGCCGCTGCCGGTGTCCCGGCTTGTCACGCTGCGACCTGCCGTCCGTCTCTGGCCCACCTCGCCCGGGAAACCGTCGATTGGCCATTGGTGTCCATGACGTTGACAGTTCCCTGTGCTGCGCGCCTTCATTCAGGCGTGGCCGCTTGAGCGAGGACGACGTGAAGCAGTGACGGGATACTTGCGATACCACCCAGTGGTGGGGGATGCAGACCGCGAAGTGACTGCCGTGCGGCCATGTCGGATGTTGGTCGTGGGTGAGCGCGTCCCGGATTCGGTTTCCGTGGCCACCACGGCGCGCAGGCGTAACGCTGATGAGGCTCAACTACCGATGGGTATCTACGTGTTCGACGACGGAGCGCAGGTCGAGCTGATGGTCGTAACGGAAGGCGGCGCCCCGGCCAAGCCCGCCCAAGTCGATTGGACGGCGAAGTCGCATCCGCTGCTGTCTGCCTATGACTGGATGGGCGCCTGGTGGGACGACGCAGACGACATCGCCCCTCCGCTCTTTGGGGTCAACTCAGCCGCCGTCACGCGGGGGTCCGGACAAGAAGCAGTCGTGCGTGATCGCGACTACGACCGTGGCCAGTGGTGGTACCGCATTCGCGTCGACGGGCGCACCGTCACCGTCGCTGAACGCGACCTCCAGCTTCCTGAGATCGACGACGATCCCTACGAGTGGATTGCCCGCCCCCCGGCCCATGCCGACCGCTTTGCAGCCACGCTCACTCGAGCAAAGCTCCGAGAGCAACTCACGGACACCGTCTATTCCTTCCGTGCCACAAAGACGATCTTCCGTGCGTATCAGTTCCGGCCTGTCATTCGACTTCTCGAGACAGGCCAGCTCCGCCTCCTGATTGCTGACGAGGTCGGGCTCGGGAAGACCATCGAAGCCGGGCTCGTTTGGACTGAACTCGATGCCCGGCGACAGGCCAACCGCGTTCTCGTCGTCTGCCCTTCGATGCTCGTTCCGAAGTGGCGCGCGGAGATGCGTGAGCGCTTTGACTATGAGCTCGAGGATCTCGACCGGCCTCGTCTCGATGAGCTGCTGGAACGAATCGACGAGGATCGCATGCCGTCGCGGTTTGCTGGCGTCTGCAGCCTTGAGCGGCTGCGAGTGTGGTCCGGCCTCGAGGATCTCGCTGAGCTCGCTCCGCATTTCGATCTGGTCATCGTCGACGAGGCGCATGCGTTCCGCAACTCAGAAACCAGGAGCCACGCACTGGGGGCGCTGCTGTCCGACTGGGCTGGCGCGCTGGTCTTCTTGTCAGCAACACCGCTGAACCTCGGGAACGAAGATCTCTTCAGCTTGCTCCAACTCCTTGCTCCCGGCGAGTTCGACAACCGATTCGTCCTGGAGCAGCGACTGGAGCCCAACGCTGTCCTCCACGCCTTGAGCGCTAGCTTCTTCGACGTCGACGTGACGAATGCTGAGCGCCTTCGGCGGCTGAGGGCCGTCGAATCTCTGGACTTCGGTCCCGCCGTCTCGGTCCGACCGGAGTACCGAGAACTGATGGCGCTTCTCCAAAGCGGGACGTTGCTGGCACCTCAGATCGCCCAGGCCAAGCGCCTTATCGGCCAACTCCACGCGCTCTCTGCAGTCGTTACGCGCACACGCAAAGTCGAAGTGCAAGAGCGGAAGGCGGTGAGAGAAGCAGTTCCGATTCCCGTTGAGTGGACCGGCCCGGAGGCCGACTTCTATGCAGCATTCGAGCGGTGGCAGATCGATCGGGCCAGAGCCTTGGGGTTGCCGGTCGGCTTTGCGACCCAGATGCCTCTTCGCCTCGCGAGCACCTGCCTTCCAGCAGCCCGGGACCGAGTCGTGAACTGGCGAGATGAGCTGGGGGACGAAGACCTCGACGCAACAGAAGACGACGTTGCGTGGGACATCACGAGTCCCCCTGCCGACGTGCTCGAGTTAGCGCGCGGATTGGGTGAGGTCGACACCAAGTTCGACGCCTTCCTTGCACGTCTCCGACCGATCATCGAAGACGGTCGAAGAGTGCTGGTTTTCACTTTCTCACGTCGCGCGTTGGCGTACCTCAGCGAACGCCTGAGCGCGGATTTTCGCCTTGCGGTCATGCACGGCGGGGTAGGTCGCGAGGCCCGGCACGACATCATGCGAAGATTTCGCGACCACGACTTTGACATTCTCCTCGCGAGCCGGGTCGCGAGCGAAGGTCTCGACTTCGAGTTCTGCTCGGCAATCGTCAACTACGACCTCCCGTGGAATCCAATGGAGGTCGAGCAACGGATCGGCCGGGTCGACCGATTCGGCCAAACCGAGGAGAAGATTCTCGTCCTCAATTTCCACACACCCGGAACCATCGAATCCGACATCATCGAACGAGTGCATCGGCGGATCGGTGTCTTCACGGACTCCATTGGTGAGCTTGAGCCGATCCTCCAGTCGCGGATGGGAGATCTGCGCCGCGCAATGCTCGACTTCTCTCTGACAGAGTCCGAACGCGAACGCCGGCTCAACGAGACGCTGGCGGCGATCGAGGAAGAGCGGCTCGCGATTGACGACGTCGAAGCCGCAGCCTCGTACCTGTCATCGACCGATACTGCAGAGATTGACGGCCTGGAGAATGATCTCCTTGAGTCCGGCCGATACATCGGCCAGCCCGAGTTGGTCCACCTGCTTCGCGATTGGGCCGCAGGCGCAGCCGGAGCACACTGCGAAGTGGACCGCAGTGGCACATTCCTCACGATCCGAGGCAACGCCGCGATGGAGCAACACCTTCGAGGCGTGCAATCTGCGGGCGAGCGATCACGAGCCGAGGTTGACGGACTGGCCAAGGCGATGCTCGACGAACGAGATGTGGTGCTCTGTCTCGATCCGGAGCACGCTCGCAAGACGGGCCAGCACCTCCTCTCTGCCACCAATCCGTTGGTGCGAGCGGCGCTTCGCGTCCCCGGTTCGTCCCAGGCACGATTCAGCCATGTTGGGGTCAAGAGCAACGCTGTCACTCCAGGCTCGTACCTCGTCCTTGTGGCTGTGGCCAAGTGGGCCGGGCTCCGGCCAACGGTCGAGTTCTGGACGGCGGCAGTGAACCTCGATACGGGAAGCCTGACGAATGAAGGCGTGGGGTCGACGGTCTTGGCTGCGCTCGCGGAGTCTCAGCTTGAGCAGAGGGGATCGCAAGTCAGTGCGGACCTCAACGCAAGCCTCAGGCAAGCCGAGCGTTCACTCCGGCAGCGACACCAGGAGGAGTCCCGTCGCCGTGAAGTGATGAATACCGCCCTCGTCGAGTCTCGGCGCATCAGCCTGCGGGAGACCCACGCTCGGAAGGTCGCTCAGATCGAGCGCCGCATCGAGACTCTGAGGGAGAGAGGGAGCACCGGGGTGATTCATCTTCAAGAAGCGCAGCGGTCGAATCAGGACCGACTGCTGCGGGAAGCCGAGGAACGACTCGGACAAAGTCTTCATGGTCACATGGACGTCGAGGCGATCGCGGTCTGCATTGCAGAGGTGACATCCGAATGACCGATACGCCGCGCGATCAAGATCATCAAGCCGAACTCGACGCCGAACGCGCGGTCAATGAGCAGTACCTGGCCGAGATCGAACGCCTGCTTGACAAGCAGCCTCATCTCGTCAAGCAGATCGCCGTTGTCCAGAGTCAGCAGTGGACCACCTCCGCGCTCCCACGTCCAGGCATCGACCGCGGCGCGACCGCCGCCGTCATCGGCCGAGTAGCACTCGAGGACGACCACCTCTACTCCGGCGTGATGGGCCAGAGCTTCTACATCGCCGGCTGGCGCGTGGAGAAGGACAGCTTTGAGACGGTCAACTGGGCTGCACCGGCGGCGAGCCTGTATTTCGAGGGCCGCTCATCGGAATACCCCATAGCGGCATCCGTAGCCGGAAGACGGACGTTCGTATTACACCTCGCCGATCTCGTCGACTACTCCGATGAGATCGAGCCGGCCGTCACAGATCCGTTCAAGAGCCGGGCAGGTGCCCTTGAGATCCCGTCGGCGCCGATGCGACGCCGGCCAACGGTCGAGCCGACAGAGGAAGGGCAGCACCGGCCGGAATCAGATGACGCAGGCCTTGACAAGCCGCCGACAATTGAGCCGTCTGAGCCAGTCGTTGCTGAGAGCGCGGCAGAGATCGTCACTCGCCTCGAGGACCTTCGTGCGTCTGATGCAGTTGTCAGGGTCATGCAGTTGCCGAAGCAAGGGCGCATGGGTGCGATTCTGCCAACGATGCAGTCCGACCAGTACCAGCTTGTAGCTGCCGTCGGCAACCGAGGGCTGGTGGTGCAGGGCCAGCCCGGCACGGGCAAGACCGTCGTGGCCGCGCATCGGGCCATCTACCTCACGAGCAGTGAGCGAGGCGCGGAACGGACCGCCCGTATCGCGATCGTCGGACCGTCCGATCACTACGTCGAGCATGTGACGCCGATCGTCTCTGAATTGAAGGAACCGGAGGCCGAGATTCGGGTCCTCAGTCTTCCAGCCCTGCTGAGCAGAGTTGCCGGTCTCCGGTCGATCCCGAAGCCGGGACCCATCGGACGGATTGAATCGTCCTGGCCCCTCGGCAGGGCGATCGATGGCTTTGTCAGGTCGATGACTGATGGCCCCACGTTGGGTCGCATGGAGCAGCGTGTTCGTCGCGTCGTTGAGGCCATGAAACACGCCAACGAATCTGAGATCGGTGACACCGAGATTCTGGCTTGGCTTCGAGGTCTGCCCAAATGGAGCGAGATCTCTGGGCGGGTCCGCTACTTGCCGATGCTCGCCACGGTTGCATTGGCGCTCGACCCCCGCGCGATCGGCGAGTGGGTCGGGCACCTGATCGTCGACGAGGCTCAAGATGTTCGCCCCCTGGAGTGGCGCATTCTCACGAGTTCGCTGCTTGAGCATGACGGTGCGCTCTCGCTGTTCGGCGACATGAACCAGCGGCGATCTGACTGGACTGCGGCGTCTTGGCAGCAGCTCGCCGAGGATCTTGAGATGACCGACGAGACGGGGTATTGCGACATCCGCGAGCTCGAGACGGGCTACCGGTCGACACAGCAAATCCTTCGATTCGCAAACCAATTGCTGCCTCGCGGCGAACGGGGGGAGCAGGCGCTTCGGAACGGGCCGCAACCCGCCGTTTCGAGGGTGTCTGCCGGCGAACGTACTGCTGGGGCTGTCGACGCGGCAATTGATCTCACCAACCGTCACACGGGGATCGTGGCGGTCATCTCCACCGAGCCGACGCCGCTGTCAGGCGAGTTCAGAAGGCGCGGTTGGGTTCGCGGCCGATACCAACACAGCTGGACGTGGGACAGCGCGACGGTCTTCATCCTCCACCCAGACCAGGCTCGCGGGTTGGAGTTCGATGCTGCGGTCGTCGTGGAGCCTGGAGTCTTCCCCGAGAACGTCGGAAGGCAGGGCGTCCTGTACACCAGCCTGACTCGCGCCAACAAGGAACTCGCCGTCGTTCACGCCCAGGCGCTTCCTCGTGGTCTCCGTCCGCCCCGCTGATCGCCATAAAGCAGCGGTCCATCGTGGGCACGTGACGTAGGGTCACGTCGGCCATGACGGAGGCTGTTGGCGGCGAGGATGCACAACGACTGGACAAGCATCAGACGCCAGCTTGGGCCCGAATTCAACTACGGGCCAGGACACTGGTTCTGCGTGCGACACGAGGACGTCCAGCGCGAAGACGGTTTCCTCTTCTCCGAGAAGCGTGGGGGGACCGGTCGGCGTGTCGTCTTGGCAACCGACTACGGCCCAAATGTCACTCTCTTCGCGCGTTCCGCATCGGTCCCGTCGGCCTACGCGCACCCGGCCCACAATCACGCATCAGAATTCAGCCGCTGTCAGTTGGACGAAGATGGATGGATTAACTTTCGGATTCCCGTCGTCGTTCCCGTTTCGACTCTCTGTGACGACAACTACTCCTGTGATGAGCCGGCGGCATCGACGCTTCGCGCCGAGATGCAACGGGCTCTCCGACTGTGAGCTTCGACGAAATCCGGCGAGAGTGCCGCCGCGACGGAATCGGGCCACTGTTTTGGGAGCTGCTTCTCGCTGTCTGTGGCCGGGTGGCGCGCAGGTACCCACCAGTGACCTTCAACCACGGCGAGGGATGGTCGGAGGAGTCGCTACGCGACCTTGCCCAAGAGGTGACTCTGCAGCGCCTGCTCGTCGAGAACCAGCTTGAGTACGTCCTCGACCTTGCCACGGACGAGGACTCGCTGGCGCGCCTGCTTGCGTTCCAAGTCCGGAGAGTATTGACCCGCCGACGGTCCATGACAGTGGTTGACCGGCTCTTGATGCGAGTCGACGAGGTGCTCGAAGGCGACGCAATCGAGACCCTTCGGCTCGGCACGGACAGGTTTATCCAGGTCCGGAGCATCGACCGCGAACTTCGCGCCCTCACGGAGGCAGAGGTTCAGCGCGCTGTGGCGCTCATTGGGCACGTGCCCCGGATTCCATCCAACCCGAGCGGCGTACGCGAGTCGAAGGTTTACGACGGTGAGAACCTGCGCCTCCTTCTCGTGGAGTTACTCAACGAGTTCGGGGGCATCCTCATCTCCGACCTTCGCAGGATTCTTGAGGTTGCGTTGACAGCCTGGCTGCCAACGATCCTTCGCGAAGGCGAGGAGAACTACCGCTCCCAGTCGACGCCAGAAATCGAGTTCCAACGTGCCGCCATGCCAAACCTGCTCGACGAGGTCATCGCACAGCTCGACGACATCCACCGGGTCGTCCTGCTCGGCAAGAGCCAAGACATCTCGGACGGAGAGCTGGCTCGTCGCACAGGCCGTTCGCGGCCATGGATCGCCGACCGCAAGTCCGAGGTCCTCGCGATTGTCGAACGCCAGCTCATCGCAGAATTGCCAGAAGAGCTTCACGGCGAGGCTACGCGGGCGCTCCTCGAAGAGCTGGCACAGCTAAACGATGAGCCAGACGGACTGGAGGACAGCACGCTATGACCGAAATCCCCGCCGTCGTCAAGTCTGCGGCTGAGGCCTATCGCCGCAGCCAAGATCCGCAGCTGGTGCGCTCGTTCAGCGATAGCGCTACGCGTCGGGTCGCAAGAGGCGACTTGCGCATTGTGGAGCCTCCAGTCCGGGAGGCTGCAGCCGGAACGCGGCGACTGTGCCTCGTCGTCGGCGTCGATCCGGCAGCTGACTTCGCTGAGGTTGTGCTGGTCCACAGCGCTCCGGAACTCGCAACGAGCGTCGACGGCGTCGTCCCGAGTTCCACGACCGGGGCGCCTTACGACGCCGTCGTCCAAACGGACCTTCGCGGCGTCGCCTGGACCTTCCAGCTCGGTCGTTTGGTCGGCCGCCTGGACGAAGAATCTCTTGAGGCATTGAGCTCAATTGCACTCGGCAATCCGGCAACCGAGCGTGCCCAGGGCAACGAGATCTGGAGTGGATCGGCTCTCACTGGAGCAGGCGACGGCCGATGGACATTCAAAACCGATGAGGGGTCTGCGCTTCGCTCGCTGACTCGCGAGTGCACAGCGGTACTCCTTAACGGCGGCACTGACGCGACAGTTCTGGTCGAAGAGAAGCTTCACTCGGGCGCGACGAGGCATCTACCTAACTCCACCGTAGTGACAGCCGCCGGGGTGCCTGCAGTCGGTGTTGTCGACTGATGTGCAACGACGTCGGTGCCCGTCAGGCGTTTTCTCGGCGCTCAGTGAGGCCGTCCGATGCCGTTTCATCTAGCTCGCTGCTGTCGGACTGGTACGCGGCCACCTCCGTGGCGTCGAGGTCGTCGAGTGCATCGTGAACCGAATCCCACCACTCGTCGCGACTCAGCTGGCGCAAGGCTTCGGTTGCCATCTCTCTGTCAGTCGAGCGAGAGCACCGTGGCGGAGATGGCGGGGCGGCGCCGGGTGCGGGTGCCGACGAAGCTGCCGGCGGCGCGGCGGACGATCCGCTCGACTTCGTCAGGGTCGGGGCGGTTCCGAGCTGCCTTGACGGCTCGCCCGAGGGTTTGGGCGATCTTGTCGGAGAGGGCTTCGACCACGGCGGCGTGCTTCGTCACGTCGAGCCAGCCTCGCGAGGCGATATCGGGTGGTGCCGCGAGACGGCCCCGCCCGTCGAGCACGACGGTCACGTGCACGAAGCCTGCTGTCAGGGCCAGGCGTTCGGCGATCACCTCGGCGTCGGGATCTTCGAGCGTCCCGTCCACGTAGTGATAGGGCGCCGGCACGCCGGCGCGGACCTGCAGCTCGGCGCCCTTGAGCGTGATCTGCGCGCCGTCTGTGAGCGTCAGCACCCGTTTGGCCTTCATACCCAGCTCGCGGGCGAGCTGCGCGTGGCGAGCGAGCATGTGGAATTCGCCCTCGATCGGCACGAACCAGCGCGGGCGGCACGCCTTGTGCAGCTCACGCAGCTCGTCTCGCTGCGCATGGCCGGACGTGTGCACGAGCTCGTGCCCGTCGTGAATCACTTCGGCACCCCGGCGAGCCAATCCGGACACCATGCGAAAGACCGAGCGCTCATTGCCTGGAATCGGGTGGCTCGACAGCACGACCGTGTCGTCGGAGCCGACGCTGATCTCCGGATGGTCGCCGCGCGCAATCAGTGACAGCGCAGCATTGGGCTCGCCCTGGCTGCCGGTGCACACGATGCAGACCTCCGACGGGTCGAACTTGCCGAGCTGCTCGACGCCGAACAGGGAACGCTCGGGAACGTCCAGCACGCCGAGTTGGCGGGCGATGCGCACGTTGTTCACCATCGAGCGGCCGACGGGCACGACGGCACGGCCCTGCTCGATCACGGCGTCACAAATCTGCTGGACTCGGTGCAGGTGGCTGGCGAAGCAGCTCACGATGAGTCGGCGATCGGGGCGCTGCGTGAACAGACGCCGGAGGGTGGCGCCGATCTCGGTCTCCGACGCGCTGCGTCCAGGACGGTCGGCATTGGTGGAATCGGCCATCAGCAGGGCGATGCCTTCGGTGCCCAGCGCTCGCAACCGATCGAGGTCGGTGAGTCGACCGTCGACCGGCGACTCGTCGATCTTGAAGTCCCCCGTGTGCACGAGTGCGCCGGCCGGCGTGTGCAGCACTATGCACAGGCTCTGGGGTACTGAGTGGGTAATCGGCAGCGCTTCGACGTCGAACGGGCCGATCTTTCGCCGCTCGCCGTCGCCGATGACATGAAATGACGTGCGGTCGGTCAGGCGGGCCTCGGTCACCTTGTGCTCGGCCAATGCCATGGACAGCGCCGAGCCGTACAGCGGAACCTCGATGTTGCGCAGGAAGTGGGGCACGCCGCCGAGGTGGTCCTCGTGGCCGTGCGTGACGACCAGTCCGACGACGTCGCGGGCACGCGAGTTGAGCCAGCCCATGTCGGGCAGCACTTGCTGAACACCGGGCATGATCGCCGGGTCGGGGAACATGACCCCGAAATCGATGACGAGCAGCTTGCCGGCGGACTCGACGACAGTGCAGTTGCGCCCGACGTCGCCGAGGCCCCCGAGGAAGGTGACGGTGACGGGCTGTGCTGACGCACGGTCTGCCGGAGCGCCCGACCGCTTCGATGTACCGGACGCCGCTGGGCGCCGCGTGCGCCGACTCAAGTCTGCTTCAGTCGGGCGTAGACCTCGCGGGCACGGTCTTCCAAGCCGTCAGGCGTCGGGCCCATCGGCAGGCGGGGCTCGCCAACCGGCAGGCCCAGCGTGCGCAGCATGGCCTTGGTCGGCACCGGATTGGGCGCCGCATCACCGGTCTCGAAGTCGTAGCTCTCGAGCAGGGCCGCGTTGATCTCGCGCGCCTTGGTGGCGTCGCCAGCCTCCCAGGCGTCGAACATCGCGACGTGCTCGGGGATCGACCAGTGCGCTGCAACGCTGATCACCCCCACCGCGCCGACCGCCAGCAGCGGCAGCGTGAAGCTGTCGTCGCCGCTGTACACCTCGAAGCCCGCCGGCGCCTCGGCGATGACCTTGGCGGTTTCGCCTGGGTTCCCCGCCGCGTCCTTCACCGCCACGATGTTCGGAATCTGCGCCAGCTCCAGCAGCGTCCGCGTGTCGATCTTGCGCCCCGTGCGGACCGGGATGTCGTACATGACGATCGGCAGGTCGGTGGACTCGGCCACCGCGGCGAAGTGCGCCGCGATGCCAGCTTGGGAGGGGCGGTTGTAGTACGGGGTCACCGCCAGGATGCCGTCGACACCCAGCTCGGCGGCCTTGCGAGTCTGGCTCACCGAATGTGCTGTGTCGTTGGTGGTGGTGCCGGCCACCACCGGGACCGTGACGGCCTCGGCGACGGCGCGCCAGAGCTCCCAGTCTTCCTCGTCGGTGATGGTGGGTGCTTCACCGGTGGTGCCGGTGATGACGAGACCTTCGGCGCCCTCGGCTACGAGCCAGCGCGCCAACGCCACGCTTGCGTCCACATCCAGCGAGCCGTCCGCCGCGAACGGCGTGATCATCGCCGGAACAACCCGTCCAAATCGAGCGCTCATGTCATCGAGACTACTGCTGAGCCGCCGCCGGCATGGTCCTGATCTTGTGCTGGTGCTGCCGGACTCGACGATGTCAGACGCTGCCTTCGTCGGCCCGGTTGATGCCCAACGTGGCCAGCAAGTCTTCATGCAGCTCGAACCACACCGTGTGGTAGCTCGGGATCATCGGCTTGGTGAGGTAGTCCAGATCGCCAGCCTGCAGCCGGCTCAGGCCGTCGGCGAAGCGTGGCGCATAGTTGTCGTACCGTGCCATTGCGCCACAGAGCCGCTCGAGCACATCGGCGAGTTCGCCGTGCAGCGATTCGAGCCGACCGATGATCGCCGCGTCGTAGTCGGGGTCGCTGTGGTCGTTGAGCCGCCCGCCGTCGCCGGGTCCGGCATCAGCCGCAGCCGGATGATCGGCGGGCCAGACCTGCCAGTCGGTGCACAGCTGCAGCATCTTGGGGTTCAGCGCCAAGAACTCCCGGTAGGCCGCCGTCACGGCTTCCCGAGCACCGGCCGCATCGAGTTCGGCGGCCAGTGCGGCTTCGCCGTCGTCTCGACCAGTGGGCGTCAGGATGAACTTCGGCACCCCGCCGACCTCACGGAACATGCAGTGGCCTGCCGCATCCAGCTCCGCCAAGAGCCACTCGGTGTCGTCGGGCTCGAGTCCGTGGATCGCCGCGACATCGTCGATCTCGCCCAGACCCTTGAGCCGCAGTGCCAGCCACACCAGCAGGCGCGGCTCGGAGCGGTGTGCGCCGCCCGCATCAGACTCGGAGCGGTGTGCACCGCTCGCATCAGACTCGGAGCGGTGTGCACCGCTCGCATCAGACTCGGAGCGGTGTGCACCGCTCGCATCAGACTCGGACGTGTGTGGGGTGCCGCTCACGCCCGGCTCACTCCACGACGAGATCGGCGAAGCGGTCCCGCAGGGTCTTCTTGGAGAACTTCCCCGTCGAGGTCTTGGGAACCTCGTCGATGATCCGGGTTGCGCTGGGCAGCCACCACCTCGCCATCCGCGGGGTGAGATATTCGATCAGCTCGTCATGGGTGATCGTCTCGCTCTCGACAGGCACCACACACGCCATCGGGCGTTCCATCCAGCGCTCGGAGGCCACCGCTACCACTGCGGCCTCGGCCACCTTGGGATGGCTCATGATCTCGTTCTCGATCTCGGCGGAGCTGATCCACTCGCCCCCGGACTTGATGAGGTCCTTGGTGCGGTCGACAAGCCGGATGTAGCCGTT
This sequence comes from Acidimicrobiales bacterium, assembly GCA_965231925.1. GTDB lineage: Bacteria > Actinomycetota > Acidimicrobiia > Acidimicrobiales > Poriferisodalaceae > Poriferisodalis. The sequence continues at coordinate 3,183,973 of OZ246894.1, read as the reverse complement.
CGGGTCGCACGTGGCCACGTCGCCGGTGCGCAGCCAGCCGTCATCGGTGAAGGAATCGGCCGCGTCAGGCCGGTTGTAGTACGAGCCAGTCACGTACGGGCCTCGCACCTGCAACTCGCCGGACGCTTCGCCGTCATGCGGCAGCTCGTCGGTGGTGTCGGGTTCACAGATGCGGAACTCCACGGTCGGCAGGATCGTTCCCACCGTCGTGCGCAGGTCGGCCTTCGCGTCGTCGTCGAGGTCTTGCTGGCCCGAGCGGACGTGTGCGATCGAGCACAGCGGGCTCGTTTCGGTCATGCCCCACGCCTGCAAGATGGGCAGCCCGACCGTCTCGCGGTACCCCTCCGACAGCGCCTTGGGCACGGCCGAACCGCCGCACGGGATGGCGCGCAGGCTCGAGGTGTCGCGCCCTTCGAGCTCGCCGAGCACGCCCATCCAGATCGTCGGCACGCCGGCGGCGAGGGTGACCCGCTCGGTCTCGATCAGCTCGGCCAACGGCTTGGGTGCCAGGTTCGGGCCGGGGTTGACGAGCTTCGCCCCTGCTGCGACGGCCGCGTGGCTGAGGCCCCAGGAGTTCGCATGGAACATCGGCACGACCGGCATGACCACGTCGCTCTCGCGCACGCCGGCCGAGTCGACCAGCATCGCCGCCAGCGTGTGGAGGTAGGTCGAACGGTGGCTGTAGACGACGCCCTTGGGCTCGCCGGTGGTGCCGCTCGTGTAGCACATCGATGCTGCTTGGCGTTCGTCGGCCACCCGGAATCCGGCAGGCGATGCCGCAGCCAGCAGTTCCTCGTAGTCGATGATCCGCGGGTCGTCGGGAATGTCCGACCCAGCGCCGCCGCCCGAGTCGTCCATGACCACCACGTGACGCACCGTGATCATCTCGTCGACCAGCGGCCACAGCGCCCCCAGCAGCGACCGATCGGCGAAGATCACCTCGTCTTCGGCATGGTTCGCGATGTAGGTGACCTGCTCGGCGAACAGCCGGATGTTGAGCGTGTGCAGCACCCGCCCCGAGCACGGCGCCGCGAAGTACAGCTCGAGGTGGCGGTCGGTGTTCCACGCGAACGTCGCTACGCGCCCATCGGGGGAGACGCCCAGATCGTCGAGCGCTCCGCCCAGCAGCCGGGTCCGTTCCGCCCAGCGCCCGTAGTTGGTGCGCTCGATCCCGGTAGCTGTCGCCGTGACGATCTCCTTGTCGGCAAACAGCGACTCAGCGCGTTCGAACAGCGGGTCCAAGGTGAGCGGCACATCCATCATCGTCGAATCCATGACGCCGCAGGCTAGATGGTTGGTTCCAAGGGTTTAGTGGTCGTAGGCGACGAGTGAGCGTGCGGGGCCGGTTCGGTGGGTGGTCTGGTTGTGCCAGATAGCGGCGGTGAGGGCGAGCAGGCGGGTGGCGATGCGTGCTGCGGCGCCGGTGCGGCCTTTATGGCGTTCGAGGCTGAGTTGGCCTTTGAGGGTCCAGTTGATCGATTCGATGATCTGGCGCAGGGGCCACAGGACCCTGGCGCCGGGCCGCGGGGCCAGGGTCCTGCGCCAGCAGGTCGTCGATCCTCACATACGGTGCGGTCGCGAGGGTGTCCAAGTCCGGGCCCATGCTGAGAACCTCCAAGATCGAAGCGTGATTTCACACCCCGAGCTTGGACACCCTCGCCCCACCAGCGGTGGACCCCACCCCTTGGAACTAACCATCTAGACGCTAAACAGCCCCGGCCGAAGCCGGGGCCGTTGGACCGGGGTAACGAGCCCCGGTGGGGTATGCAAATCGTACCGCCGTCGGTACGCGTGTCAAACGCATTGGACACATAGCCTCAGCGTGCGATGGCTGTCCAACGGGTTGTCGCATACATCGACGGGTTCAACTTCTATACACGGCCTCATGGAAGCCAAACTCGAAACCTCGCGCTGGCTTGACCTGAACGCCATGTGCCAGAAGTTGCTCTCCGCCCAGCAGCGTCTCACCCTCGTCCGCTACTTCACGACGCGAATCAGGAACGACTCCGGTAAGCACAGCCGCCAGAACCGCTACATCGATGCGCTCACGGCTCGAGGCGGTGTGAGCATCGACTACGGCCACTTCCTGTCGCGGCCTGCTCGCTGCAGGTCGTGTGGTGCGAAGTGGCAACGGAATGAAGAAAAGAAGACGGACGTCAATATCGCCGTACGACTGTTGGAGGACGCGTTCGACGATCTCTTCGATGTCGCGATCATCGTTTCTGGCGACAGCGACCTCGCACCCCCGATCCAATCCGTGCGGCACCGCTTTCCCAAGAAGACGGTTGTCGTCGCGCATCCGCCAAAGAGGTCATCAGCAGAATTGGCACGAGTCGCACACGGCGCTTACCACATCAATCCATCCCAGGTCCGGTCTGCCCGCCTCCCCGATCCAGTTGTCCTCGCGAACGGCCACGCGTTGCGTGCCCCAAAGGGCTGGCTGCCGCAAGCCTGACAAGTCACCCGGTCAGACGGGGGCCTGTCAGATGCTCGGCGGACTCCACCGGTGGTTGCGAGTGATCGGTCATGATGACCGGTTGTTCAACACAGCAACCACCAGTGGAGGTGTCCAGTATGGCAGCGAGGCTGAGCGCGTTCGAGCGCGCCCGGATTGAGGCGATGAGATCGGCGGGAGCGACCGCTGAGGACATCGCGGTGGTGCTGGGCCGGCACCCGGCGACGGTCTATCGCGAGCTGGGCCGCTGCGGCGGCCCCAAGGCCGTGTACGACGCGGCGTCAGCGACCGCTGACGCGAGCCGCCAGGCGCGGCGGCCCCGGGCATGCAAGCTCGAAGCGGACCCGGTGCTGGCCGCCCAGGTGAAGCGCAGGATGAACCAGCGCTGGTCGCCGCAGGCGATCAGCGCCGATCTCGCCGGCGAGGGACAGCGGGTATGCGCGGAGACGATCTACCGGGCCGCGTACAGCGGCTGCGGGCTCGGCGCCGACGCGTGGAAAGACCTGCCGAGGGGCCGCCGGCGTCGCCGTCCGCGCAGCCGCCACCGCGAAAAAGCCAGCCCGCTGGGGGATTATCGGCCTTTGAGCGAGCGGCCCCCAGCCGCCGAAGACCGAGACGAGGCGGGCCACTGGGAAGGCGACCTGATCATCGGGGCAGCCAACCGCAGCGCCGCGGCCACCCTGGTGGAGCGCGTCAGCCGCCACACGCTGGTCGTCGCATTGCCCCACGGCTACACAGCGCCCAACGTCGCCGCCGCGGTCACCGCCGCGTTGGCCCGCCAGCCCGCCCATCTGGTGCGCAGCCTCACCTGGGACCAAGGCCGCGAGATGGCCCGCTGGGCCGACATCGAAACCGCGCTCGGCATCGAGGTGTTCTTCTGCGACCCCCACAGCCCATGGCAGCGCGGCACCAACGAGCAGACCAACGGGCTGCTGCGACGCTGGCTGCCCAAAGGCACACCGCTGAACCTCAGTCCGCTGCGACTGTCAGTCATCGAGGACAACCTCAACTGGATGCCCCGCCGACTCCACAACTGGCAATCAGCCGCCGACATCTACACTCAACTCACTCGCAACCACCGATAGAGCTTGCCCTCCCTTGTCGAGCGGCGCGTGCGAATGGTTGTTTTCGGGCCTGTTCATCGCGCCACATTCGGCGGATTGATTCACCCTGGTGATCGTGCCTGCCGAAGTTCCCAGCTCGGCGCGCAACGCGAACACCATCCGCACCGCCTGCTGTTTCTGCTCAGCCGAATACCGACGAGACGTCGCCGCCCGCCCCGCATCTGTGTCCATGAATCTCATGCTCGCTCCAATCCTCGGAGCCTGCGCAAAACAGGGTGAGTCACAGAGCGACACCTCGAAGGGGCGTGCAGGTGCGCCAGGACTCCCGTGCAGGAGCCGCGCAGCTGCGTAGCCTCGGCTGAGGTGGCTGACGACGGCGGGGACGAAACAACGGCGGCCGATGCCGTCGAGCCCGACCCGGCATCGTCGGGCCCAGCGATCACTGACGCAGACCGTCGCAGGATGCAGCTGCTGGCGGCGGTGCCGGTGGGCTTCGCCTTGGCGGCCTACGCCGGGCAGATCTTCTTCGCAGCCCTCATCGCACGAGCGCCGTTGGTGCTGCTGTCGCTCAACGCCACCGACCCGATCCTGATCGGTGTGGCCCACCAAGCCCCGTTGTGGGCATTCATGACCATCGGCGTGATCCGCCTGTTCATCACCGATCCGTTCCTGTACCGGCTCGGCTACGACTACGGACCCCACGCGAAGGCTTACCTAGCCGCAGAACTCGGACCTCGCAGCCGCGTCATCCGCACCATGGACTGGCTGGAGCGTTGGTTCCCGCGAGCGGGCTGGCTGCTGCTGTTCGCCGTTCCCGGTTACCCGATGTGCTTGCTGTCTGGAATCGCGCGGATGCGCCAGCTGCCGTTCGTGGTGGTGAACCTGGCGGGTACGGTCACCCGTCTGGCGCTGGTGTGGTGGGTTGCAGATCTGTTCTCGGGACCCCTCGGAGCGGTCATCAGATTCATCAATCGATATTCGATCCCTGTCACTGTGGCAATGTTCGTGCTGGTTGCGGTGCAAACCGCCCGCAATCAGCACCGAGCATCGAACGCCGAGCGAGCCCGCCTAACGGGCGAGCACTCGCAGGACCGCGGGAGTGTCGACGAGGCCGAACCTGAGGTCAGCTGACCGGCGGACTCTGTGGGTCTCCGAAGACCTAGCCCCGCCTCGGTACTCTCGCTGAGGTGAGTGTGCGCGGCGTTGCCGGAACCGACAGTTCGAACGGCGAGTCGAAGTCGGCGACGCCGGAAGCTGCGCGCAGCGGGTTTGCCCGGGTAGTTCGCAATGCCCTCAGCGGGCGGTCTCGCGAGATCGTGGCGCTGTCGCTGTTCGCACTTGCCGTGATCTGCGCCTTGGGCCTGCTAGGCGACCGTGCCGGCGTGGCCGGGCGGCTGCTCGAGAGCGCGCTCGCGGTGCTGGTGGGCGTGTTCCGCTATGTGGTGCCGATCCTGCTGGTCTGGATCGGCATCGCGCTCGCCCGCATGACCGCCTCGGAGCGCAGCGGCCGTGCCGCCTTCGGGTTGAGCCTGCTCACGGTCGCATTCGCCGGAGCAGCGCACCTGTCGGGGCCTGCAGACGGTTTCGGGTCGCTCGAGGACCTGCGGGGCAGCGGGGGAGTGTTCGGCGCCGTTGTGGCCGAGCCGTTGCGGCGCCTCATCGACGATCCCGCGACGTGGGCCGTGCTGCTGCTGGTGATGCTGTTCGCTGTCATGGTCGTTGCCGACATCGGCCTCGGTCAGCTGCTGCGTTGGGTGTGGACCGGACTGTCCGCGTTGGGACGAATGCTGAACGGCTCGCTGTCGAAGGGCGTCCGCAGCTTGCAGCGCGTCGGCGAGGATCCCGAGCCCCCGTCCTTCGGTGCCGAGCAATACGACCTCGATGCGCCGGGCGAGGGCCCGATTCTCGCAGACGAATTGTCGGCTGACCGGGCTGACGGCGCCGCTGAGGTCCCCGGTTTCGACCCGGCGGCGGGCTTCGACGCGCAAGACGACGAGACGGACGGCGGGGTGGCTGGGTTCCGCGAGCATGATGCCGCCGCGGGAGGCGGGTCTGCGGCTGAACACACCGTTGCGGTGCCGGCGACAGCGGCACAGGAGTCTGCCTCCCCGGCGGCGTCAGCCCGTTCGCTGCGCGCGTCGAGCCGCGATGGCCGACGGCCGCGCTGGAAGCTGCCCAAGCAGTCGCTGCTGAAGCGAAGCGGCGCGCAGCAGGTGGACCGCGCGCAGCTCTCCGCGGCCGCTGCGGGGTTGGTGGCGGCGCTGGCCAACCACGGCGTGGAGACCCAGGTCACCGGCTGGGAGCCCGGGCCGACCGTCACACGCTTCGAGCTCAAGCTGGGGCCCGGCGTCAAGGTGTCACGGGTCACCAGCTTGCACAAGGACATCGCCTATGCGATGGCTGCGGCGGACGTGCGGATACTCGCGCCTATTCCGGGACGGTCCGCCATCGGCGTCGAGGTGCCCAACGTCGACCGCCACCTCGTGGCACTGGGCGACATTTTGGCGAGCAAGCCGGCTGCGGAGGCAACTCATCCCCTCGAAGTGGCGATGGGCAAGGACATCTCGGGCCGAGGCGTCATGCAAAACCTGGCCACCATGCCCCATGTGCTCATCGCCGGCGCCACCGGGGCGGGAAAGTCGTCGTGCATCAACACCGTCATCACGTCGCTGCTTATGCGCTCCACGCCCGATCAGGTGCGCATGATCCTCGTCGATCCCAAGCGGGTCGAGCTCGGCCAATACGACGGTCTGCCGCACCTGCTCACCGCAGTGGTCACGAATCCGAAAAAAGCAGCCAACGCGCTCGCATGGGCCGTCAAGGAGATGGAGCGTCGCTACGACGTGCTCTCCGACGCCGGCTTCCGCGATGTCACCGGCTACAACGCCGCTGTGCTCGACGGCGCCTTGCACGACGACGAGAGCGAGTTGCTCGGCAAAGACCAAGCCCATGAGCAGATGCCGTTCATCGTGGTGGTGGTGGACGAGCTGAACGACCTGATGATGGTGGCGGCGCGAGACGTGGAGGAGTCCATCACCCGTCTGGCGCAGATGGCCCGCGCGGTGGGCATCCACTTGGTCATCGCCACCCAGCGCCCGAGCGTCAATGTCATCACCGGGGTCATCAAGGCCAATATCCCGAGCCGTCTGGCGTTTGCCGTGTCGAGCCTCGCAGACAGCCGGGTGATTCTCGACCAGCCAGGCGCCGAGCGTCTGGTCGGCCAAGGCGACATGCTGCTGCTGTCAGCCAACTCCTCCAACCCGAGGCGCATCCAAGGCTGCTGGGTCAGCGAAGCCGAAATCGCCCATGTGGTGGCCCACTGGCGGCGTCAGGCGCCTGAGGTCAGCTACGTGGAAGGCGTGGAGGGCACTGCCGATTCTGATGGCGTCGGCACCCTGCCGGGCGGCACCACCGGCGACGCGGATGACGACGAGTTGCTGCGCCAAGCGATGGCGATCGTGGTGGAGACCCAGCTCGGCTCGACGTCGATGCTGCAGCGCAAGCTGAAAGTGGGCTTCGCCCGTGCCGGTCGGTTGATGGACCTGCTAGAGCAGCGTGGTGTGGTCGGCCCCTCGCAGGGTTCCAAGGCCCGTGACGTGCTGATGACTCAAGAGGAATTGTCCGACGCTGTGGGGGAGTGAGCCCGCGAGCAACGTGCAGGCTGATCGTCGAGAATCGGTTTCGCCGGAGGCCGAGCGGGGTGAGAGAATGCTGAGCCAGTGCTCCGTCCGTTTTCGCTGTGGCACTTGCCAGGCACATATGGTGCCTGAAATCATGAAAGTGATCGAAATAATATGACGACGGCGATTCAATCCTCTCCGACTACGTTGCTGACCGCCGACGATCTGCTGCTGTTCGGCGACGAGAAGCGCGGCGAACTCATTCGGGGAGTGTTCTGCGAGATGGCGCCACCAGGAAAGGAGCACGGGCGGATCGCCGCGTTGTTGACCCATGAACTGGTCGGTTATGCACTGGCCAAACGTGCGGGCACCGTGGTGGGTGAGTCGGGTGTGCAGCTCGAGCGGGACCCTGACACGGTACGCGCTCCCGATGTCGCGTTCACCTCATACGAGCGTTCACCAGCGGGCGGTGTCACACATCACTATGCCCAGGAAGTCCCCGAGCTGGTAGTGGAGGTTGTCTCTCCGTCCGACCGTCATGCCGCTGTCCACGACAAGGCGCGCATGTGGCTGAGCTTCGGGGCGCAACTGGTGTGGGCGGTGTTCCCGGCGTCACGAACCGTCGAGGTCTACCGCGCCGGCGGCGAGGCAGTCGAGACGCTGTCAGAGGCCGACAGCCTCGACGGCACGCCAGTGCTTTCTGGGTTCACCTACCCGTTCAGCCGACTGTTCGCCGACTGAACGCCGGGCCTGAGCCCGGCTCGGATGCTGAGACGGATCTGCAGATCACGAGGCTGCGCGCATGCGCACGCCAACGTCATCGTGCCCGCCCGAGAGCCGCTGGCGGCCAACTCGAGGCTGTGGAAAAGGGCCGACCACTGCTTCAGTGCAGTCGTCAGATCAGTGTGGACCTGAGCGTCTGCGCCAGTCGATCAGTTCAGCGCTCGCGGCGGACGCCCTTGAATGATCCTCCGGACTTCTTGGTTGCTATGAAACGTCCGGTGGAGGTGTCCCGCTTGACCCAGCCGGCCTTGGGGTTCCGCACTTGGCTGCGGTTCGATACAGCACCGATTCGTCCGTCGCCGTGGGCCCCGTTCTTCGCCATGACATCCTCCCGCCTACGTATCAATCTAAAGGTAGCTGGGCCGTGTGACTGGTAACCGGAGTGAGCAGTGACCCAAGAGTTGATGCGATCTACCAAGCAGCCGCAAGGGCGAGAAGCCGAACGAGTGTCAATGCCCACAATGCGGCAATCGCACCCGCCAGGCCGATCCGCCATCGCTGCAACAATCGCTCTGCCAATGGCGTCGGTTCTCGCGAGAGCACGACGACCCCAGCCAGTGTGAGGGGAAACGTCAAGAGTGCGAGGCTCTCGACGAGATTCTCGTCTTCGGGTAGCACCAGGGCGACGGCGAACGCGGCACCGATCAGTGTCAACACGCCCATGATCACTGATCGGTGAGCAGATCGGACGCGTGCCCGAACGCTTATTCTCGCGAAGTACGGCCGAGCCGGATCGGAGGCGTAGATCGCCACAGCGTCAGCGGTTTCGCGTATTGCGTCGCAGACGGCGAGATCACGCCGCTCCTCGAGGATGTCCGCGACCGAGGGCCGCTCAATGACTACGCCGTGATCCGCCGAACGAATCTCGATGTGTGTGCTTCTGGCATCGCCAAAGACGACGGCCTGGGTCATTGTTGCCGAGGGAGTGTCGATCCACGGGCGCTCTCGTGAACGGTTCGCTCCCGCCATGCACGAGTGTCGTCCAACAGCGCAAACGTCAGGCGCGGCTCGTTCGACAGATCGATATCCACGGCACCTCAGATAACCAACGCCGGCAGGCAGGAGCGTGCATTTGGCTCATACTGCCCGGGGCGGACCTGGAACGCCACTGATTTGCTCGCGTTCGGCCCGTGCTCGGCACGGGAACCTTGCCGACGGCTCAGATGCCGACGCGGATCTGCAGGTTGCGGGGGCCGCGTACCTGCACGCCGCCCCACTCCACGCCGCCGCGGCCGACGTCGGTCGCCAGCTCGAATTTCGGGAACCGGGCCAGCCATTCCTCGATGGCGACCCTCAGCTCCATGCGAGCCAAGTTCGAGCCCAGGCACCGGTGGATGCCCAGGCCGAACGCGAAGTGGCGATTCTCAGCGCGGTCGATGATGACCTCGTCGGGACGGTCGAACTTGGCGGGGTCGCGGTTGCCGGCGCCGAACGGCAACAGCACCTTGTCGCCGTGGGCGACAGGGCAGCCGCCGACCTGAGCATCGTCGGTGGCGGTGACGCGGGCCATGGTGACCGGCGCGTAGGCCCGCAGGAATTCCTCGATGGCGGTGGGAATCAGCTCGGGCTCGGCCACGAGCCGCTCACGGTCGGCGGGGTTCATCGCCAAGTGCATCAAGCTCGACGAAATCGAGCTCCACGTGGTGTCGATGCCCGCCAGCAGCAGCAGGAAGCTGGCGCCGGTGATGTGGTGATTGGCCAGCGGGTCGCCGTTGGGCAGACGCATGTCGAGCAGCTTGGAGGGCAGGTCGTCGGCCCGTTCCTGCCGCCGTTGCTCGGTGAGCTCGCCGAAGTAGTGGAGCACCTCTCGGGTTGCGTCTGCACGCCGGTCGAACTCGTCGCCCTTGGACTGCAGCACGTCGACCGCCCAGCGGGTGAACTTCGGCTCGTCGGACTCCGGGAGCCCCAAGATGCGGGCGATCACCCGGACCGGGATGTGCTTGGAGTAGGTGTCGGCTGCGTCGGTGACCCCGGATTCGCCCCGGTCGGCACCGGTTTCGGCTGCGATGGCGTCGAGGCGCTCGCGGGCGATGCTGCGGGTGACCTCCACCATCTCGTCGACGGCCGTGGGCCCGAAGAACGGAAGCAGCAGGCGACGGGCGTCGGTGTGGAACGGCGGGTCCGAGGTGATCGGCGGGGCGGTCAGGAGCCCGACGCCTTCAGGAGTGGGCGCCACGGCGATGTCACGAGAGCTGAAGTTCTCGGTGTCGTAGGCAACCGCCGCGATGTCGTCCCAGGTCGTGGGCATCCAGTGCCCGCCATTGTGGCTGCTGTGTGCGACAGGACACTCCGGCCGCAGTTCGTCCCAGACATCGGCGGCACCTTGGATGTACTCGTCGCTGTAGACGTCGAAATCCCGCTCTGGCGAAGAACTGTCGAGGTCAGCAGTCGTGCTCATGGTGGCTCCCTTGAGTCCCCGCGGGCGCGGTGTGAAGCGCCCCCCAGCGTAGGCGACGGGTTCTACGCTTCGCCGTAGCAGCGGAGCCTGCTCGAGGGACTCAGGGGGCGTACATGTCGGGACATGCAGCACACGCAGCCGTCGAAGCGGCACAGCTCAGCGAGGTGGCACCGGGCGTATACAGCTACGTCCAGCCCGACGGCACATGGTTCATCAACAACATGGGATTCGTCGTCGGAACCGACAGCGTCATCTCGATCGACGCGACCTCCACCGAGCGACGCACGCGTGCCTACATCGATGCCATCGCGTCGGTGACGCCGAACCCGGTCACGATCCTGGTCAACACGCACCACCATGCCGATCACACACACGGCAACTACCTGTTCGCCGACGCCACGGTGGTTTCCCATACGGCGTGCCGTGAGGTGATGGTGGCGGCGGGCATCCCCGACTACAGCGCCGTCTTTCCCGGCGTTGACTGGGGGAGCCTGCAGTTCCGGGCCCCCGACGTGACCTTCGAGGGCTCGACAGTGCTGCATCTCGACGACCGCCGCATCGAGCTGTCTGGGGTGGGCTTCGTTGCCCATACCGACGGCGACATCTTGGCGTGGCTGCCCGACTGCCGGGTGCTCTTCTGCGGCGACCTGATCTTCCACGGCGGCACGCCGTTCGCCCTGTTCGGATCGGTCTCGGGCACACTCGACGCTCTCGATGTCATCGAGAGCTATGGGGCGGACGTCATCGTGCCAGGCCACGGCCCGCACTTCGGCGGCGATGACATCGGGCGGGTGCTCGACGAGCAGCGTTCGTACCTGCGATTCGTGCAAGACGCCGCAGCCGAGGGGATCGCTGCGCAACGCTCGCCCCTCGAGCAAGCCCAAGCCAGCGACCTCGGGTCGCACGCCCGCTATACCGACCCTGAACGACTCGCCGGCAACCTGCACGTCGCGTACCGAGAGGCTGCCCCCGACGGCTACGAGTTCCCTGGCGTGCCCCAGGCGATCATGGACATGGTCGCCTACAACGGCGGCGCCATGCCGCGCTGTCTGGCGTAGAAGCTGCTGCCGGCTGTAGGCGACCCATCAGATGCCGCGCCTACAACGGCGGCGCCATGCCGCGCTGTCTGGCGTAGGAATCGCCGTCGGCCGCAGGCAGCCCGTCACAAGCCGTGTCGACAACGGCGGCACCATGCAGCGTTGTTTGGATAGGGGCATGTGCGAACAGGCGGTGTCGCCTCCACAGCGGGCGCATCTCAGCGTGCGACCTGTGGCGTCGAGTGGAACGGTTGACTTGGATCAGCTCAGCGAGCACTCTTTCATCGCGCTCCAAAGGAGATGAAGATGGGAACGTCAGTGCGTGATCGGCTAGCCGCCGCGCCGATTACGTGGGGAGTATGCGAGGTGCCCCAGTGGGGTCACCAGCTCACTGTCCACGAAGTGCTCTCCGACATGGAGGCTTTCGGCTTCGCCCGCACAGAAATGGGTCCGTTCGGATTCCTGCCGACGGGCGGCAGCGCCCTCGCGTCGACGCTGGACCGGTACGGGCTGTCGCTGCTCGGCGGGTTCGTCGCACTCGTTGTGCACGATCCTGAACGACTTCGTGTCGAGATGGATCGGGCGGACGCGATCGCAGCACAGATGGCCGAGGCCGGCGCTGCCTGGTTCATCAGCTGTCCCATCAGCGATCACGACGACTGGCAGCGGCCACAGCTCTCTGCCCAGCAGTGGAATCAGATGGTTGAAGCGTTCTCGCAGCTCGACAAGATCGCGACGGCACATGGGCTCAGCCATGCATTCCACCCGCACTTCGGCGCGCTGATTCAGGACGACGCCGAGACGCGTTTCCTGCTGGAGAACACCGCCACGCAGCTGGTGCTCGACACAGCCCACCTCACCCTCGGCGGCAGCGACCCTCGGGCTCTCGTCGACACCCATGACGAGCGGATCGGCCTCGTCCATCTCAAAGATGTCGATGCGGCTGTCGCCGCTCGCCTCGGCCGGGGCGAGATCAGCCTGATGACCGCCGTACAGCTCGGCCTGTTCCCCCCGCTCGGACAGGGGGCAGTGCCCTTGGGTGACCTCATCGAGACCCTCGAGACGGTACGTCCGGATCTCTGGTACGTCCTCGAGCAGGACGCCGCCCTCGACGGCCCAGATCCTGCCGAAGTGGAACGGTTGCGGGATCGTGTCGCAACGAGTCTCGAATTCGTGCAAGACTTCGGCAATTCGCCACATCCTCCCCGGGGGGTTCAGGATTCGGCGTCTACATGAGTTCATGCACCTGGGAGGGAGCACGATATGAGGAAATCCCTGAGACTTTTGGCCTTGCTTGCGGTCATGACGCTGTTCGCTGCGGCTTGCAGCAGCGATGACACCAGCGATAGCGCGGACGCCACCGAACCTGCGGCAGCGCAGACCACGGAGGCTGCGTCCGACGCGACCGAGGTCATGCTGACGCAGAGCGACTGCGACAACACCTACCACGTCATCACCCACGGCGACAGCGGCACTTTCTGGTCGGTTGTGGAGGTAGCCGTACGCGATGCCGCCGAGGCAATCGGCTGTGAAGTCGTCTACTTCGGCGCCAACAACAACGCGCAGGCGCAATCACAGGCCATCGAAGGCGCCATCGCCGACGGTTCGGCCGGCATCGCCATCTCATTGGCTGACCCCACTGGTCTCGAAGCCGCGGCACGCGCCGCGGTCGAAGCAGGCATTCCGCTGTACACGCTGAACTCCGGCGTCAACCAGTACAAGGATCTCGGCGGTGTCACCCATATCGGCCAGACCGAGGTGGTGGCAGGCAACGGCGCCGGTGAGCGATTCAATGCGCTCGGCGCGAGCCATGTGCTGTGTGCACGCCAGGAGCAGTCCAACGTCGGCCTTGATGAGCGCTGCCAAGGCCTCGCCGAGACGTTCAGCGGCGAAGTCACCTCCGAGTTCATCGGGCTTGACGCCACGCCGGACGAGCAGCAGGCCACCATCGCGGCGCTGCTGACGGCGGACTCCAGCATCGACGGAGTGCTCGGCACAGGGCCGAATGTGCCGCTGCGGGCGTTGGATGCTGCTTCGGACGCGGGCCGCACGCTCATCATCGGAGGATTTGACCTGTCGGGCGACCTCATTTCGGCCATCGAGGCTGGCGACATCGCGTTCACCGTCGACCAGCAGCAGTACCTGCAGGGCTACCTGCCAGTCATCTTGATGCACCTGCAAGCCACCAACCAGAACACTGCCGGCGGCGGTCTTCCGATCCTGACCGGACCGGGATTCGTGACACCCGACAACGCGGCTGAGGTCGCGGCGTTGGTGGACGCAGGCACGCGGTAGCACGACATGGCGGCAGCCACCGCCGGCGAGGTCGACGAGCGGCTCGCGCATCGCGGGCCCGTCCAGCAGCTCCTGACACGTCCCGAGATCGGGGCGCTGCTGGGCCTCGCCGGCGTGTGGCTGCTGTTCTGGCTGACATCCGAAGCATTCGGCACCGTCGGCGGCACCGCCAACTACCTCGACGTAGCAGCGCTGCTGGGCATCATGGCGGTTCCGGTGTCATTGCTCATGATCGGTGGCGAGTTCGACTTGTCGTCGGGATCGATGACCGGCGCGACGGCTGTCTTCGTGATCCTCATGAGCCGCGAAGTCGGCGAGCTCGGCGGTGCCGGCTTCAGCCTGCACTTGGCCGTTCCCCTGTCGCTGTGCTTCGCGTTGGCGATCGGCTGGTTCAACGGGACGCTCGTCGAACGGACATCGCTGCCGAGCTTCATCGTCACCCTCGGGACGTTCTTCATCCTCATCGGGGCGAAGCTCGGTTTCGGCAAGCTGTTCACCAACAAGGTCATCGTCGAAGGGCTCGACGACGCCCAGGGCTACGTCTTCTGGGACGACATCTTCGGAGCGGAGTGGATCCGGAATTCCCATGTCTGGGACGGTCGCGACTGGGCCTGGGCAGGTTTGCTCGTCGCCGCGGGCGTCACGTTGCTGATCGGCCTGTTCGAGATGAGCTACGCCCGCCGCCTGGACCCACATCGGTGGCATGCCGCCGGCGGCCTGTTGGGCGCTCTCGTGGTGCCGCTGTTCGGCTTCGTCATGCTGCTGCGCACCGACGGGACCACGGCGAACTGGCTGGGGGGAGGCCTCATCGCTGTCGGGACGCTGTCAGGCGTGGCGATCTGGTGCAGGGCGCGATATGAGCCCGCGCAGCACACTCATCGCAGACCGGACGCGCGGGCTGCCCGCATGCTGGTGATCGGCACCGTGGCGATCGTTGCTGCGGTCGTTCTGGTGCTGGTGATGAGTGCCGAAAATTCCGGCCAGCTCGGTTTCCTCGGCGGCGGTTTCGGTCGTGCGGTATTCGGGCTCGGCATTGCCGCAACAGGTGTGCTGGCAGTGCTGTCGGCCACCGGGCGGGTGCGGACCAGCGCACCGTTGATCGGCGTCATCGTCGCGATGCTGCCCACGATCAGCTACATGATGACCATTCAGGGAGCGCGAGCAGTGCTGTTCGCAGGCCTCGCCGGCACCGGCGTGCTCATCTTGACGATGGTCGGCACACGGACTCAGCCGTCGATGTGGATCCCGTTGGCGGTGGCCGTCGCCGTCGCGGTGCTTGCGTTCGTGGCCCAGTCCGAGGCGGAATCACGCAAGCTGCGCGTTGAGCTCTTCTCGACACTGCTGCTGGTGGCGCTCGCGCTCGCTGCTCTGGCCGTGGCCCGCTCGCTCGCTCAACGGCGAAGGAGTGCCGTGCCCGCGCCGGAGTCGGGAATCTGGACGCGCATCGGTGCCGCCGCGGGGGGTGCCGCCACCGGGGTCTTCAGCATCATCGAGCTGGTCGACGGCGACGGTTTCCTGTACGCCCTCACCACCGGTGCCGCCAAGGGCGCCGTCGTGGCGATGGGCATCTATGCCGTGGGCACCTTGTACCGGATGCTGTTCACCCCAGACGAGGGCGTCGGCCGGGGACTGATGTACGTCGGGCTCGCGGCTGGCGGCCTCGCGCTTGCGTCCAAGCTGCTGTTCATTACGGCGGCCGAGGCTGAAGCGACGCAGGCCGTGACCCGCTTCCGGGTCTCGGTGCTCTTCTACTTGCTCTTCGCCGCAGCCGGAGCATGGATGCTGGCCAGAACCCGTTTCGGCAGCTGGACCTTCGCAGTCGGAGGCAACAAGGAAGCGGCACGCTCCATCGGCGTCCCTGCGGCCCGGACCAAGACGACGCTGTTCATGCTCGTGTCGGTCTGTGCATGGATGGCCGGGATGCTGATTGCATTCCGCCTGAACTCAGTGCAGGCCAACGTCGGCGACGGTCTCGAGTTCCGCTACATCATCGTCGCCGTTGTCGGCGGCAATCTGCTGACCGGCGGGTACGGCTCAGCCATCGGCGCTGCCATCGGTGCACTCATCTGGGGAATGATCAGCCAGGGCATCGGATTTGCGCACTGGAACACCGACTGGCGGTTCTTGGTGCTGGGCGGGCTGCTGGTGGTGGCGGTCATCGTCAACAACTACGTGCGCCAGCGTGCCGAGCGCTCGCAGTCTCACGTCGTGGACGAAGGCGAGCCTCCTGCCGAGCCACCGCCGCCGCCAGAACCGGAGGCGGCAACGACAGGCGGCCGGACATGAACGACTCAGCCAACTCGCACCCGCTCATCGAATTGCGGGGGATCTCGAAGTTCTACGGGAACATCATCGCCCTGACGGGAGTCTCCACGACCGTCAATCCGGGCGAGGTGACCTGCGTGCTGGGCGACAACGGTGCCGGCAAGTCGACCTTCATCAAGATCCTCGCCGGCGTGCACCAGCACGACGCAGGCGAGCTGCTGATCGAGGGAGAAGCCGTCCGCTTTGCCTCGCCTCGCGAAGCTCTGTCCCAGGGCATAGCGACGGTGTATCAGGACCTGGCCATGGTGCCGCTCATGTCCGTGTGGAGGAACTTCTTCCTCGGTGCCGAGCCCATGAAGGGGTTCTGGCCGTTTCGCCAGATCGACATCGAGAGCGCCAAGGAGATTGCCAAGGCGCAGCTCGCCGAGATGGGCATCGACATTCGCGACACCGAGCAGCCGGTCGGCACGCTGTCGGGCGGAGAGCGGCAGTCCGTTGCCATCGCCCGGGCCAGCTACTTCGGGGCCAAGGTGCTCATCTTGGATGAGCCGACTTCGGCATTGGGCGTGAAGCAGTCCGGCGTGGTGCTGAGACGCATCGTGGAGGCTCGTGACCGGGGCCTGGCGGTGATCTTCATCACCCACAACCCCAATCACGCCTATCCCGTCGGTGACCGCTTCGTGATCCTCAACCGTGGTCATTCGATGGGCAACTTTGCGAAGGCTGACATCTCGCAAGACGAACTCACCCAGATGATGGCTGGCGGTGCCGAACTCGAGGCATTGCAGCACGAGTTGGCGACGCACTGAGGTGATGGCGCCCCAGCGCCGCCCCGGCGCGTTGCGGCAGACCAAGACACTGCTCTGGGAGCCCGCGCGAGGTGGGATGTGACAAGACAACTGGGCATTGCCGTGGTCGGCTTCGGCTGGATGGGCCAAGCGCACTCGCGGTCGGTGATGCGCATTCCGAGCCTGTTTCCTGAGCGGAGCTACGCGCCGAAGCTGGTGGTGTGCGCCGAGTCAGTGCACGAACGGCATCAGCTTGCGACCGGGGGATTCGGATTCGCGGAGTCGACAGCCGACTGGCGCGCCGCGGTGGACCGGCCTGACGTCGACGTCGTCTACGTCACCGCACCGAACATGCTGCACGAGGAAATCGTCACTGCGGCGGCGGCGCTGGGCAAGCACGTCTTCTGCGAGAAGCCCGTGGGCGGCACGCCGGCGCAGACGGTGCGCTGCTGGGACGCCTGCAATACAGCGGGAAGCGTGACCGGCGTCGGCTACAACTACCGCTTCGCCCCACTGGTGCAGCACGCCAAGCAGCTCATTGAGCGCGGCGATCTCGGCGCTATCACCAACTACCGGGGCAGGTTCTTCTCGATGTTCGGTGCCGATCCGCTGGGACTGCTGTCGTGGCGATTCGACTTGGACTCCGCGGGTCATGGCGTGACGAGCGACATCCTCAGCCATGCCATCGATCTCGCGATGATGCTGAACGGCCCGATCACCAGCGTCGTCGGCTCTGGCGCCGGGTTCATCACACAACGACCGGTGGCAGGTGCGGGCGCAAGCCACTATGCACGGGGCGCCCAAGGCGATCCGACGGGTCCGGTCACCAACGAGGACTATTTCGGCGCGCTGGTGATGTTCGCCAACGGTTCACGGGGAACCTTCGAGGCCAGTCGCACCATTGTGGGACCCGAGAGCCAGATGGCCTTCGATGTCTATGGCACCGGGGGCGCTGTCAACTGGAACTTCGAGACGATGAACGAGTTGGGCGTGTACCTCGCGGACGCGCCTGAGCGCGGCTACACGACGGTGCGGGCGGGCGAACGCCACCCCCTCAACGCCGCTTTCGTGCCTGGCGACGCCAACGCCCTCGGATTCGAGGATCTGCTGGCGATCGAGGACCATGAGTACCTGACGGCGGTATCGCAGGGCCGCCCGCACAGTGCCGGGTTTGATGAAGCCGTGGCGTATGTCAGCGTCCAGGCGGCGCTGTTGCGCAGCTGGAGCAGTGGGTCCTGGGAAGAGGTCATTCCGCTCAACTCGACCAACGTCACAAGCCTCGTGCCTGCCGACGCGGCGGCCCTGCTGAGTCGATGATCTCGTGCTTGGCGAGGCGGTGACGGCTCCAAGAAGGAGGACCCGGTGTGACTGATGTGAGGCTGACAACGGCCGGCGCAATCGTGCGCTACCTCGCTGCGCAACGCATCGCAATCGACGATGGCGACCCCGGCGGTGACGCTCTGGGCGACCCTGTGCCGCTGTTCGGCGGTGTCTATGCGATCTTCGGACACGGCAACGTGACCTGTCTGGGCCCCGAACTCGCGTTCGTGCGCGACGTCTTGCCCACGTGGCGCGGTCAGAACGAGCAGGGCATGGGCCTGGCTGGTGTGGGCTACGCACGGGCGATGCGCCGTCGCCGGATCATGGCGGCGACCAGTTCAGTGGGGCCGGGAGCCACCAACATGGTCACCGCCGCTGCGGTCGCGCATGCCAACCGGATGCCCTTGCTGTTGCTGGCAGGAGACACGTTCAGCCATCGCCTGCCAGATCCCGTGCTGCAACAGGTCGAGCACTTCGGGGATCCGTCGATGACGGTGAACGATGCGTTCCGACCCGTCGTGCGTTACTGGGACCGGCTGACCTCACCGGCACAAGTGCTGGCGAGCCTGCCCAATGCAATCGCGACCATGCTCGATCCCGCCGATTGCGGGCCGGCCTTCATTGCCCTGCCCCAAGACGTGCAGGGCGAGGCATACGACTTCCCCGAGAGCTTCTTTGACCCCTGCGTTCATCGAGTGCGGCGGGTCCGCCCTGATCGCCGCGAGCTGGCGGCCGCGGCCCGGCTCTTGGCTTCGGCGCAGCGCCCGTTGCTGATCAGCGGGGGAGGCGTGCGCTGGTCGATGGCCGAAGCGGAGCTGTTGCGTTTTGCCGAACGCCACGACATTCCCGTTGTCGAGACCGTGGCGGGGCGAACCAGCTTTCCCTCGAGTCACCGCCTGAACTGCGGGCCGCTGGGTGTCAGCGGCTGCGTGTCCGCCAATGCCATGGCCGGAGCGGCCGACGTCGTGCTTGCGGTCGGAAGTCGCCTGGGCGACTTTGCGACGGGATCGTGGACGGTGTTCGAGCGCACGTCACGCCTCATCGGCCTGAACGTCGCCCGGTTCGACGCCACCAAGCACCGGGGGCTGCCGCTTGTCGCCGACGCCCGGGAAGCGCTAGCCGAGTTGGGTACAGCCCTGGGCGACTACCGAGCGCCGGCGGACTGGGCGTCACGAGCTCCCTCCGAGACGGCCCAATACCACGCCTACATCGACAAGATTTCTGCTCCGGAGGCGGTGGAATCCTCGAGCGACAGCCTTCCGACGTATGCACAGGTGGTGGGCGCCGTCGCCCGGGCTGCCGACCGCCAGACATATGTCGTCACGGCGGCCGGCGGGTTGCCGGGCGAGACAGTCAACGGCTGGCGCAGCGATGTCGAGCACTCCTTCGATTGCGAGTTCGGCTATTCGTGCATGGGGTACGAGATCTCGGGCGCCTGGGGAGCGAAGCAGGCAATGCCCGACCGTGACGTGATAGCGCTCGTCGGGGACGGCTCGTATCTGATGATGAACTCAGACCTGTACAGCTCGGTGCTGAGCGGTCACAAGATCACCGTGGTGGTGTGCGACAACGGCGGCTACGCCGTCATCAACCGCTTGCAGCTCGCGCAAGGCGGTGAGTCGTTCAACAACTTTCTTGCCGAGACCATGACCCACGAGCCCGATGGCCCAAGCGGAGCGCGCTTGCGAGCGAACGAAGACCGGCCCCACGTCGACTTTGCTGCACACGCAGCGTCGTTGGGGTGCACCTCTGAAGCGGTGTCGTCGATTGCGGGACTCGAGGTTGCGCTCGCGCGGGCTCGTACCAGCGATCGGAGCCATGTCATCGTGCTGTCCACCCATCCGACCGAGTGGACTGAAGGCGGTGCAGCCTGGCAAGTCGGCGTGCCCGAGGTGAGCGACCGCCCCGAAATCAGCGAGGCAGCGTTGGCGATGGACGAAGCAATGTCGTCACAGCGCCCCGGCCTGTGAGCGCGGGCCAGTGAATCCTGAGCGAGCGCCGCAATGACTGCTGCGGCAAAGTCCTTCGGCATCGGTTTGATCGGATGCGGGCGCATCGGGCGCCTGCACGCGGAACTCCTTGCTCGCGGCGTTGAACGCTTGCATCTCTCGGCGGTCTGCGACGCGGTCCCGCAGGCTGCTGCGGTATTGGGCAGCGAGTTGGGCATTGCGGTGGCAGATTCGCCGGCGGCATTGCTGGGGCGCGCAGATGTGGACGCCGTTGCGATCTGTTCGACGACCGAGAGTCACGTCGATCTGCTCGTCGATGTCGCCGCTGCCGGCCTGCCCGCATTCGTCGAGAAACCGGTTTCCCTGTCGCTGCGCGAGATCGACCGTGCCATCGAGGCCGCTGAGCGATCGGGCACAGCGGTGCAAGTCGGCTTCAATCGCCGGTTCGACCCGTCGCATCGAGCCGTAGCCGATGCCGTGCACGCCGGCGACCTCGGCGACCTGCACCTGCTTCGCATCACGAGCCGGGATCCCGCGCCCCCTCCGTTGGAGTACCTCGCGGGCTCGGGCGGCATCTTTGCCGACATGACGATCCATGACTTCGACATGGCGCGTTTCGTGTCGGGCGCAGAGGTCGAGCGGGTGTATGCCGCCGGTGCGGTTCGGGTCGATGCTGCATTTGCCGAACACGCCGATTGGGACACCGCGGTCATCGTGCTCACCCATGCCGATGGCACGATCACGACGATCGACAACAGCCGAGAGGCCGTCTACGGCTATGACCAGCGCGTGGAGGCGTTCGGTTCTGGGGGCGCGATTGCCTCGCAGAACCCGTCCGAGCATGCAGCAGTGCGCTTTCGGCGAGAGGGAGTGACCGCCGCACCGATGCCGTGGTTCTTCACCGAACGGTACGCCGAGGCGTACCGGGCCGAGTGGAGAGCCTTTGCCGAGGTCGTCGATGGTGCGCCGTCACCGGTCACGCTTGCCGACGGCAGAGCGTGTGCGGTGATTGCCGAGGCGGCGACGCGATCTGCGCGAGAACGTCGTGCTGTGGACGTCGCCGAGCTCGAGATCTGAGCGCATCGGCAAGCGCCTGCTCGCAGGAAGCGCCGATGGGTGAACCCTTCCGTTGTCGCACCAGTCGTATCCCGCTCTTGTTCCCGGTCTTCGTGCGATTGGGCTCACGGGCCGCTCGGGCCACGGCTTCGCCTATCGGCGCTCCCTCTTGGCTGAGCGTCGTCAACAACGGCGATCGATGGGCACTGTGCGGTGGGGATTCAGCGAGCAGGCCCGGTTGAGTCTCGCTCGACCAATTCGGGGCGGAGCACAGACACGAGCGTCGTATCGCGACCGTTGAGGCGGTCGCTGAGCATGCTGACTGCTGTTTGCCCGATGTCTGCTCGTGGCAGCCTCACCGTCGTGAGACGGGGCACGCCCGCAACTGCATAGAGCGAGTCGTCGTACCCCGTGATGCTGAGGTCTCCGGGCACGCTCAGGCCGGCATCTGCCGCCGCGAGCACCGCGCCGCGGGCCTGTGCGTCGTTCACACAGGCAATCGCAGTCGGCCGATTCGGGCGGCGCAGCAGCTTGTCGGTCGCTTCGTAGCCGTCAGACTGCAGGAAGCCAGCCGGCTCGAAGGTGATGTAGTCGCCCCACCCGCGACTGGTCATTTCCTCGGTGTAGCCACGGGCGCGCGCCGCAACGTTCGGCAGTTCGGCGTCACCGATCAGGGCGATGTTGCTGTGTCCGAAGTCGGCGAGGTGCCGCACGACCGACGCCATCGCCGATGCATCGTCAGTCACCAGCGTGTCGTAGCGATCCGAGCGCAGGTCGTACATGAGCGCGAGCACCGGCAGGACGTCGGCGTAGGCCTCGAGCTCGGCGGCATCGCGACGTCCCAACAGACCGAGTGCGAGACCGTCGACGCGGTACTCGAGCATCCGTTCGATGACCTCGAGTTCGCCTCCGCTCTCGGGTGGGCTGGACAGGTACAGCGTGCGCATGCCTCGACGGGCTGCCTCTTGATCGACGGCGTACATGACTTCGCCCCAGAACGCGTCGAACAAGCCTGTGACAACGAAGCCGAGCGTGCCGGTGCGAAGGCCTGCGAGCGAGCGCGCACCGGCATGCGCCCGATAGCCCAGTTCCGCTGCGGAATCGAGGATTCGTTGGCGGGTGCTCTCGCGTACGGCGCCCTCGCCTCGCAGCGCGCGCGACACCAAGGACTTCGACACGCCCGCGTGCTGCGAGACATCCTTGATCGTCGGGTACCCACCCTGCCGTTTCGCCGTCATGAAGTCCCTCGGTCCCGCGCCGCGTCGATGGTACCGAACCGAATTTCGGGGACCCGAAGCGTTGCCGCGCTGCGGGCTAGAAGGGCAGCTTGAGGCCGGGGCGGGGCCACTCGCCGACTGCGAGGCGGCCGGTGCCCGACAGGGTCACGTAGGCCGTTCGCATGTCGTCGCCGCCGAAGCAGATGTTGGTGGTGGCCGAGTCGTCGGTGGGGGCGAACTCGAGCTCGTCGCCGTCGCGGGTGAAGGTGCTGATGCCGCCGGTGAGGATGGTTGCCACGCTCACGTTGCCTTCGGCGTCCATTGCCAGCGAGTCGAAGTACTTGCGGCCGGCGGGGCGCGCCAGGAACCAGCCCCTCGCCGGGACGCCAGCGGCCACCTTGCCCGGTCCTTCGAGATCGAAGGCGAACATGGCGCCCTGGAAGGTCTCGGCGACATAGACACGGTCTTCCTCCGGGGAGATGCCGACGCCGTTCGGCCCGTCCATCGGGAATGCGATCTCTTCGATGTGGCTGCCGTCGGCTTTGGCGTAGTAGAGCCCGCCGCGGTCGCGGTCGCGGGTGCGGGTCTTGCCGTGATCGGTGAACCAGAAGCCCCCGGTGGAATCGAACATGATGTCGTTCGGCCCCTTGAGCGACACGCCGTTCACGTCGGCATACACGATGTCCACCTCGCCGGTCTCGAGGTCGATGCGCTCGATGCGGCCGGTTGTGTAGTCCGAAGCCACTTCGCCAGGAACCGTCCGCCCGCGCACCGTGATCCACTCGAAGCCGCCGTTGTTGCACACGTACAGCGCCCCGTCGGGACCCAGCGCGGCGCCGTTGGGTCCGCCGCCGGGAGTGGCCAGGATGTCCTTGCGACCGTCGGAGACATCGACCCGGGTGATCGTGCCCCGCCCGATCTCCACGACGGCCACCGAGCCGTCTGCCAGCATCACCGGGCCCTCCGGGAAGATCAGGCCGTCGGTGATGGTCTCGAAGTGGTCAGGTCCGAAAAAGCTCATAGCCGCCGACGCTACTGCGCCTCTCGACGCTGCTTCCATCCGAGGACGTCCTTGCACGTGGAGGTAGTGGTCCCCGTCCCGGGACTAGAACTCGACCAAGTAGCGCGGTGAGAACGTCTCAGACTCAATCTGAATGCCGCGGATGCGATCGACGCGGTAGGAGCGCAGCTCACCGAGATCGTTGACGACCAACAGCAGCAGATTCCCGTCTTGGGACCGTCGAAATGAGTACGGCTCGACAGTTCGAGGTCCGGATCGGCCAGCAGCGGCGACGTAGTCGACCGTGACTCTCAAGCGATTTGCACCAGCAAACCGAATGAGCTCGACCGGCGACCCTGTTCGCCACGTCGTCATGTGAGTGGCGGGACGCCAGGCGGACGTTGCCTCGGTGCCAGGGAACGCTTCGAGCGAAGGCGTTCGCGTGTCTCCGCGCAACCAGCCGAACACAGCGTCGAGCTGTGCCCAGAACTCATCGAAAGGCGGAAGGGAAGGCAGCTGGTGGTTGAGCATGTTCGACCACTCAGCTTCGATCTCGTCCCTGAACGGCGTTTCGAGCATCGAAGGCAATGTCGGCACGTCGATTCCTGCGTGTGCGCACTTGGCTTCAAGAATCGAGGCGACTGAGCTCGTTACGGGGTGCTGCGCGATGCCAGCAAGCATCCAGCCGAGGGCGTAGTCCTTTTCGACGACGTTGTGAGCCAAGAGCCACTCGGCGGCCGTGTTGGCAATCTCGTTCGGTGTGATCATGCGGACACATCAGCGTTCAATCGCAAGCACCAGCGAGGAGACTTCGGGCCCCTGTCTGGCAGCGTGGGGTCCAGGAGCGGCACGCCGCTCGTCAGCGGTTCGTCGATGGCGTCGGTGCTGTGACCGAGTTGCTCCAAGAGATACCCAAGTCTCTTGAGCCCGGCGCCGTTGCCGATGCGTCTCACCGCGTCCACGACGGACTCGATGTTCACATCAACCAATGCCGACTCGAGGATCTCGACGGAGTGGCGGATTCCGCCTCCCAGCGTGGGATTCGAGAGCAGATCTGCAACCGTCCGCGCGGGACGCGACACAAGCACGCTCCGGTCGTGGCGCCACTCTGGAGCGAGGCCCCACGCGAGAAGTTCGGGGTCGATGTGATGAACAAGAAACGCCGCCCCGGCAAGTTCCTGTTCAACTCGCCTGACCCTCTGAGGAGTCATGACGATGGTCGATCGAAAGACTTGATCGGTGAGGGACCAGTGATTCGCGGCGGACCACCCTCCGATGTAGCACGGTTTCCACACCAGATCAGCTAGGTACCACGAGTCCTCTGTCCATGTGCCTGGGTGCTGTGCATCTACCGGCACAGCCAGATACAACCCTCTGCGAATTCGCCGTAGCCACCCCCGCGATGCCAGCGCTGACAAGCGACGCGCGGCGGTTTCTCGACTCACATTCAAAACGCCGGCAGCTGTCTCCACGCTGACCGTTCGTTCGCCGCCGCCGAACAGACGCGCGAGCATGAGCCGACTGGCTTTGGATAGTCCCCCTGGCTCAGTAACGGAGTTCACGTGTGACATTGTAAATCCATTAATTCCATATGCACAGGAATTGATGGATTTTAATTGTCAATCAAGATATGACTGGCTGGCTAATCCAGCGCGTCTCGCCACGGGCTGGCGTCGATGCCGGGGTAGCGGTGCTCGAGCGCGTCTACTAGGTCGGGTGTCCAGTAGGGGTGGCCGGGCAAGGGGGCGCCGAACAGGGACAGTTCGTCGGGGGTGCAGGTTGCGGCAAATTGAATCCACGGCCGCCCCACTGTGACGGGCTGCACGTTGTCGTAACCGATCCAGTCGGCGCCGCCCGGCTTGAACGAGGCGCTCATGAGGAAGCGGCTCCCGCCGGGCCTTCTCAGGTCGACGCCACGGTGCCAAGTATCGGGCCGGTAGGCCAGAAACGAGCCCCGGGTGCCGGCGGCAGAGATCCGCCGGCTCTCGGGTGGCCCGTCGTAGGGCCGTGCCGGATCGGCGGGGCCGCCCGCCAGCTCTGTCGGCGCGACGTCGGGCTCGACGTCGCTCAGGTACAGGAAACCCTCCAGGTTCCACCAGCCCGGCTCGAGGCGATCGGGGACAACATTGTGATTGCGGTCCTGGTGGAACGGCTGCTCGTAGTTGGTCACACCCGTGTACTTGCCCCAGGTGCGGGCCTGGTAGATGCGGATGTCGTCGAGCCCCATTGCCCGGCGGGCGAAGTGCACCACGTTGCGGTGCACTTGCAGCCGGTTCAGCCGGAGCGATTCGTAGGGGAACATGATGTGCCCTAGGAATTGCTCGGCCCGGAACGCCGGGCCGTCGTCGCCGGCCTTGCCGAACTTGTGGCCTTGGTCATGGCTGCTGCCGACGAATCGGCTTCGATGTGCCGCATCGCCGCCGTGGAACTCATCGGGATGCGGGTACAGATCCCAGAGATCTTCGACCGCGTGATCGATGTCGGCAGTTGGCACGAGCCCGTCCACGAGCACCCAGCCGTGCTCTTGCCAATGCAGCGCCGCCTCGTCGAGATCGGCAATGCCCACGCCCTCGGCGTTGGCATCAGGGCCAATGCCGATGCTCGTGGTGTCGGCATCAGGGCGATTGCCGACTCCAGTGGCTGCGTCGGTCGTGCTCACGATCTCAGCCGGCGCCTTGGGCGTCGTCGACGGTGATGCAGGTGCCCGACACGAAGTCCGACAGCGGCGACACCAGGTACAGCAGCGTCGAGTCGAGCTGGGAGGCCTTGCCGAGGCGTCGGCGCGGGAACATCTTGGTGATGTCGCCCATTCGCTCGAGCATGCCGTCCATCATCTCGCTCTCGAACGCTCCCGGGGCAATCGCGTTGACGTTTACGTGGTAGCGGCCGAACTCCTGTGCCAGCACCTCGGTCATGCGCACCACGGCGCTCTTGGTGATCGCATACATGGCGGTTCCGATCGGTGCCCGGAACGCGGCGCCCGAGGAGATGTTCACGATGCGGCCCGGGAGTTCGGCCGCGATGAGCCGCCGAGCCACCTCGCACGACAGGTGGAACAGCGAGGTGAGGTTCGTGGCGACCATCTCGTCGACGAACGCTGGGTCCATCTTCAGCGCTAGGCGGGCGTCGGGCTTACCGGCGTTGTTCACGAGGATCTGCACGGTGCCGAGTTGGTCTTCGGCAGTAGCCACCGCTTCGAAGAGCGCCTCGGTGTCGGTGACATCCAGCGGGATCGGCAGCACCGTGGCGCCGTCGGCCTCCAAGTCGGCGGCCAGCGCATTGAGCCGCTCGATGCGCCGGCCGCAGATGGCCACACTGGCCCCGCACGCGGCGAGCACGGTGGCGAAGCGACGACCCAATCCCGACGTCGTGCCGGTGACGAGCGCCGTCTGACCGCTGAGATCCGCGGACCACTGGGGCGGGAGGCTGATTTCTGCTCCCGGGTTGCCGGCACTGGCGTCGTCATTCATGATTCTTCCTTCCACAGCAGCGAGGCGATCTCAGGCTGGCAGGGTATTGACCCACCCGACCGTCGTAGCCTCGCTCTGGTGAGGGGTTCGCGCCAGCAGGTCGCGACAGGCAACGGCGCGCGAGCCATCCCGGTGAACGGTGCCCAGGTGTTCGAGGTGACACCGGTTCGCGAGACCGCGCCCGTGCAGACAGTCGGCGGCGCCCTGCCGCTGCTCGTCATGGGCCTGGTGGTCATCTCGTGGGGTCTCGGGCCGCCGATCTCCAAGCTGCTCACTGCGCCGCCGATGGTGAGCGCATTCATCCGTTTCGGCATGTCCACGCCGTTCCTGCTGTTGGTGCTTGCACTGCGGGGCCGCTGGCTGTCTCGGCGGGTGTTCATTCAGACGGCACTGCCGGGGCTGTCCTTTGGCATCAACATGGTCTTCGTCTTCGCCGCAGTGCAGGAAGTGACCATCTCGGTGATGTCTGTGATGATGGCGCTGCAGCCGGCCATGCTGCTGGCGATGGTGGGCCCGATCTTCGGCGACCGGGTCAGCGTGCGCCAGATCGTCTTCACACTGATCGGAGTGGCCGGCGCCGCCGGTGTGATCATGGGTGCGGGCGGCGAGTTCCGTGCCAGCACATTCGGCTTGTTCCTCACCGCCATGTCGGTGCTGACGTTCACCGTGTATTTCGTGCTGACCCGTATGGCCAGATCGACCAGCGCAGTCGATCCGATCGAGTGGATGGCGGGCATCAACTTCTGGTCGTTCGTTGCGGCGGTCCTGCCGACGCTGCTGCTGGTGACGCCCAGCCAGTTCTTCGAGTTCGGCGGGCTGGACTGGCTGTGGATCGTGATCGTGGCTTTCGTGACCGGGGTGTTCGGACATGTGCTGATGACGTGGTGCCACGGCCACATCGAGGTGGCCCGATCCTCGCTGTATGTGCTGGCCATGCACATCGTGGCCGTGGGAACGGCTTGGCTGATCCACGGCGAACCGGTCACGCCCATGCAGTTCGGGGGCGGCGCAGTCGTGCTGTTCTCGGTGGCCATGGTGATCCGCACGCCCGCTGGTTCGCGCGCTGCGCCCGAACCGGTTGGGCAGGCCGCCGCGCCTGAAGCCCCCGCCGCTGCGAGGTCGCAACGCTGACGATCTGGGGTTGCGCAGGCTGGGTACGCTCGGACCTGCACGACGCGTCAGCTATGGCATCGGTGCCAGCCGTCGCTCCGCCGACGGAACGCTGAGGGGCAAGGAGCATTCCAATGGGTCGATTCGCCAACACGTGGCGACTGACGAAAACCTCGTGGTCGCTGCTGAAGCAGGACCGCGAACTGCTGTGGCTGCCGGTCCTCAGCATGCTGACCTTGCTCGCAGTCGTGGCCGCGGCAGCCGTTGTGGGCTTCGTGACCGGCAGCTTCGACGCCGACCAAGGCGCCGAGGGGCTCGGCGGCAGCGCAGCAGTGCTAGGGCTGGTGTTCGTCTTCGTTGCAACGGCGACGGTGGTGTTCTTCGAAGGCGCGCTCGTGGCCGGCGCTCACGAGCGCATGACCGGCGGCGATCCCACGGTGCGCAGTGCCATGAGCAAGGCGGTGTCACGGCTGCCGAGCCTGCTGGGCTGGGCACTCATCACCATGACCGTCGGGCTGCTGCTGCGCTTCCTGCGGGAGCGATTGGGCTGGCTGGGCCAGATGCTCACCTTCTTGGCAGAGGCCGCGTGGGGTGTAGCTACCTATCTCGCGGTGCCCGCCATCATCATCGACGACTACGGGTCGTTCGCTGGCGTCAAGCAGTCGATGTCGTTGGTGCGGCGCACTTGGGGCGAGAATCTCATCGCCCAAGCGGGGTTCGGGCTGCTGGGTCTTGTGATCGCTCTGCCGATCATTCTGGTCGCGGTGCTGATCGCCGCACTCGTGCCGGGGATCGGGATGTTCATCGGCATCGCCATCGGCGTGCTCGGCGTTCTCGCCGTCAGCGTCGTCGTCAGCGCCTTGGGGCTCTACTTCAAGACAGCGCTGTATGAGTACGCCACCGACGGGATTGCCCACGGCGGCTACGACGTCGATCAGATGCAGGCGTCGTTCCGCACGAAGTAGCTGTCAAGCGCCTGGAAAAAGAACTCGCCGGATTGGAATGTCGCCGATACTGTCGGGTCATGGCCGTTCGGACCTTGAGGGCGCGTGATGAGTGCTGCTGAGCTCGGCGCGTTGGCGGCGATGGCTGCCGCTGTAGCGGGCCCGATGGTCAGCGTGTTCATCTGGTGGTCGAGCCGGGTGGAGTCCAAGATCGATGCGCTCGGACGTGATGTCTCAGACGTCAAACAAGCGGTCGCCACCCTGCGCGCGGATGTGACGTGGCTCAAATCGCATTCTGGCGACTAGCGATGCCATCACACGCTCGTGGCATCTCGATCCCGGCTCTCAGCGCCTCATGCCTTGCTCGGCGGCGAAGGGTGCGGTTAGCGATCGCCTGAGGTTGTGATGCCGTGCTCGGCGGCGAAGGCCTGTAAGCCGGCGCTGATCTCGGCGACATCGCCGGTGTTCCACGAGACGACGAGTTCAGTCACGCCGGCGGCTGAGTACTCGGCGGCCAGCTCCGGCGTGAGCGTGTCGGCGCTGAGACGCACCGACACCTCAGCGGGGATGCCCGGTCTGCCTGCCGCTTCGGCGGCCTCGCGGATCATGGGCAGGCGCTTTGCGACGCTTTCGGGCGACAGCGTCATCGGATGCCAACCGTCGCCCAACCGCCCCACGCGCCGCAGCGCCGGAGGGCGGTTGCCGCCGATGAGGATGGGCGGGCGTGGCTGCTGCAGCGGTTTCGGCGAACTGACTGCGCCCTCGAACGAGTAGTGCTGCCCGTTGAAGTCGGCGCTGGGCTGGCTCCACAGCAGATCCAGCACTTCGATGAACTCGTTGCTGAGCCGGCCGCGGTCGTCGTATTCCGCGCCCAGCAGCTCGTTCTCTTCGGGCAGGCTGCCCACGCCCAGCCCCACCACCAGGCGGCCCCCGCTCAGGCGATCCAATGTGGCCAGCTCCTTGGCCAGCACCATCGGGTGCAGGTAGGGCATCACCAGCACGCTGGTGCCCAGCCGCACACGTGACGTGTGGGCCGCCATCCAGGTGAGCGTCACCAGCGCATCGTGATAGGGCCGCTCACCCAGCCGGTCCCACACGTAGCCAACGTTGAGCACGTGGTGGTTCACCCAGACCGAGTCGAAGCCGAGTTCCTCGGCCTCGACGGCCAAGGCGACGACTTCGGCGGGGTCGTCGACCCCGAAGTTGTTGGGCACGGTGAAGCCGTATTTCATGCGTAGTCCTCGCAGGGCGGTGGCGGTGAGGCTGAGCTGATCGATCGGGTTCGATGTGGACCGTCGGGCCTCAGTCGAGTGCGGTGAACGCCGAGTCGGCGATGTCGCAGGTTCGCTTGATGTCGTCGTCGGTGTGGGCGGTGCACACAAAGTTGTTGTGGTAGCTGAGCAGGTAAGCGCCGCGGCGGATGCACTCTGCCACCCAACGGGCGTGAAACTTCGAGCCGCCTTCGCCGACAATGCGCAGGTACGGCATCGCTGGCACGCCGGTCACGCGCAGCTCGTGGCCGTGCGCTGCCGCCACATCGGTCAGCGCTTCGCCCAGGCGAACCCCGGTCTGGGTCGCGGCGGCGGCCGCATCAGTCGCACGCAGTTCCCGCAGCGTCGCGAGGGCTGCTGCCATCGGGGCGGCGTTGAAGAACTGGGTTCCTGTGAAGAACGTCTCTGCGGCGGCGTCTTTCAGTGCGTCGCGGCCGGCCAGCGCCGCCACGGGATGCCCGTTCCCGATTGCCTTGCCGAAGCACATGAGGTCGGGCGTGAACCCGTATGCGACATGCGCGCCGGCGAGATCGATCCGGAAACCGCTGCGGACTTCATCCAGGATCACGACGATGCCTGCTGCCCTGCATGCTGACTCGACGGCCGTCCAGTAACCGTCCGCCGGCAGCTCGTTGTCTGCGAAGACGGGGTGGTGGTACGGCGACGAGATGAAGCAGGCAATGTCGCCCGGGTGGGCGTCGATGGCGGCTTGCACCGCTGCCGCATCGTTCCACGGCACTTCGATGACGAACGCTTGGTCCTCCGCAATGGTGCCCGTGTTGCCCGGCGGCTGCATCCACGGGGCCGAGCCGTGGTAGCCGCCGTGGATCTTGAGGATGTAGCGCCGCCCCGTGGCTGCGCGGGCCACCATCACGGCCAATCCCGTTGCATCGGCGCCGTTCTTGCCGAACAGCGCCCAGTCGGCGCCGTCCACGAGATCAACGAGCTCTTCTGCCAGCTCGACCATGACCGGTGCTGCGAGGCTGACCGTGCTGCCGTCGGCGGATTGCTTCTCCGCGGCCTCTTCCACCGCCGGGTGGTTGTATCCCAAGATATTCGGGCCGTAGGCGCACATCCAGTCGATGTAGGAGTTGCCGTCGACGTCGGTGAATCGGGCACCCTCCGCGGAGGAGAAAAAGACCGGCCCGTCCTCGATGACGGCAGGGCCGTAGTGGCCGTACACGCCCTTGGGAATGACCGACTGTGCTCGCTCGAACAGCTCGCGAGACTTGGCCGTTGGCATCGGTTCGCTCATGACCTACCCCCTGTGAACACTCATAGAGCCTGACATACCGGATTCGGGAACGCAGCAGCCGGGACAGGTCCTTGAGCATGAGCGAGTAGCCACAGATGCCGTGGCGGTGGAGGCCGCAGGGAACTCTGCGACGCTGCAACCTGCTGGGTTGCTGGAGCGGAGGGCCCTGCCGCGTCCAGAGCAGGCACGCCTATTCACCGGGCTTCTCAGTCCTTCACGTGCGTGACGGTGAGCAAACTCGCCATCCGGCCGGGCCGATCAGCTCGCCCAGGCCTGACCGAACGTGTTGCGGTACGCCATCTCGGCCGGCGGCCGTCGAGATATCGGTCCGTTGCCCCGGCCGACGGGGTACCCGATCGGCACCATCGCCACGGTGGCCCATCCGTCGGGCACGCCCAGCAGCGACTTCACCTCGTCCTCGCGGAAACAGTGCAGTGTCGTGAGGGTGCAGCCCAAGCCCTCGGCCACACACGCCAGCATCAGATTCTGCACTGCGGGATACACCGAGCCGCCGCCGACCATGCTGATCCGATCCAGCCCGGCGTCGGTGATCGCCATCATCGCTGGGTTGGCGCAGAACACGACGATCGCTGGGGCCTCATCCAGATGTTCGGCGAGGTAGTCGCCCGCAGCGATGATCCGCTCCCACTTGGCAACTTCGTCGGCGGGGAGGCCCTCGAGTCGCTTCGCGAATCCGCCGGTGTACCTCGCCCACTCCGGCGCGTAGATGTCGGCCAGTCCTTGCTTGACAGCCGGGTCAGTCGCGACGACCACACGCCAGGGTTGCTGGTTGCCGCCGGTGGGAGCCCAGCACGCCGCCTGCAGAACCCGTTCCAGGACATCGGGCGGAATCGGGTCGGTGCGAAGACGGCGCACGGCCCGCAGGGTGCTCATCGTCGTGTAGATGTCCGCGGGTTGTGTCTGCGCTGATGCGGCTGACATGGTCACCGTCCTTTGAGGTGTGGTCTCCGTAGTCTGGCAAGCCAGGATCGAGCGGCGAGACATCGAGGCGGTCGTGCGTTGTTGCGCAGTCAAGCAACGCGGTGATCGCTCAAGAGCGAGCCGTGTCGGCTTGGAGCGACCCGAGACCGCCGCGAAGAGCGGGGTTACGATCCGGCGATGGGAGTTCTCGACGGCTACGCCGTGCTCGACTTGTCGATATTGGTGCAGGGTCCCCAGGCGGCGTTGACCCTGGGTGACATGGGAGCGTCGGTCACCAAGATCGAGCTGCCGGGCATGGGTGACTTGGCGCGGGTCATTCCCGTGTCGCCCGATGATCCGCGAAATCCGTATTACGAAGCGTGCAACCGGGGGAAACGGTCGGTCACCCTCGACCTGCGCACGCCGGGCGGCAAGAGTGCGCTCGAGCGGTTCGTCGTTGAGACCGACGTCCTGATCCACAACTTCGTACCCGGGACCATGGAGGCCTGGGGCCTGTCGTATGAGCACCTGTCGGCTATCAATCCTCGGCTCGTGTACGCCACGGGTTCGACCTTCGGGCCGATCGGCCCCAAGTCGGGCCGTGAGGGAGCTGACTCGAGCGGCCAGGCAGAGGGCGGGCTCATGTTCGCCACCCGGATCGACGGCGGTCCCCCGATTATGAACGGCGCCGTCATTTCCGACCATGTCGGCTGCCAGAACATGGTCACCGGCATTCTTGGGGCGCTGCTCCATCGCCGGGAAACCGGGCTCGGGCAGCGGGTCGACGTGTCGCTCGTGGGCGGCATGATCTACGCCCAGGCGTCGGAGATCACCTACACGCTGCTGACCGGTCGCAACCCCGAGCGGATCGATTCGGGCCACGCATTTGTTCCCACTCTGCTCCACACCGTCGAGGCGGCTGACGGCTGGATCCACCTGCTCAGCGGAACCGGGCCGGGGTGGCCCGTATTCGCCGGGCTGCTCGACCGGCCGGACCTCGCCGACGACCAACGCTTCTTGGACCTCATCCTGAGCTCTGAAGCACGAGCGGAGTTGGTTGCCATCATCGACGAGGTGTTCCCGACGAAGACCCTCGAAGAGTGGGAAGCGGTGCTCACTGGGGCCGGTGTTCGCTACGGGCTAGTCCGCGATTACGAAGCGATCGTGGCCGATGAGTCGATGTACGAGAACGGCTACTTGCGACGGGTGGAGCACCCCGATGGCGACCGTGCGGTAATCGGCACGCCGATCCGCATGTCAGCCACGCCGCTCGAACCCAGTGCCGTCGCCCCCGAGCTCGGTCAGCACACCGAGGAGGTGCTGCTCGAGCACGGCTACACGTGGGACGACATCACTGCGCTCCGTGAGGAAGGCGTCTTCGGCTGAGCATTCCCGGCTGGCCGATGCATTGATCGGCTTGCCCTCTTGGCGCTGATCTCGTTGCTTACTGCTTCGGTTCCGCGTGCTTATCCGCCCGGGCTCACGCTCCACCGAGCCCACGGCGTCGCGCGTCGGTGCAGCCGCTCACGCGTACATCGTGCGCAGCGAGCGTGCGATGCGGTCAGTCTGGATCTCAGTGCTGCCGTCCACGTAGTTGGCGATGCGGGCGCCGACGAGGTGGTGACCCCACGGATAGCTGCTGCGCAGGCCTTCAGCGCCCATCGCCTGGATGCATGCGGCGATGTCGGCCTCCGCCGTCTCGGTGGCGAACTTCTTCGCGTGAGCGGCGGGCAGGATTGCGCCTGAGGCGTCGCCGGTGCGCAGAGACTCGGTGACGGCTGCGACGGCTCGCTCGGTGAGCAGCTGGGCCGCCTCAAGTCGGTTCTGCACGTCGGCCAGCTTCCAAGCCAGCCCTTGGTGCCCGAGGATGGACTTGCCGAACGCCTCGCGCTGCGTGGCGTAGCGCACCGCGCCTGCCAGCGTCGCCTCGACCATGGCGCAGCACATGACGGCGACGTAGGTGCGGGCGCCGTTCACGCTGGACATGGCTGCCCCGAACGCTTGGGTGGGCGGACCGATGAGATCTTCGGCGGGGGCGATGTAGCCGTCGAGCCGGAAGCCGCCTGTGCCGATCAGGTGGCCGCCTGCCAGCTCATACGGCGGCAGTCGCTCGAAGCCCGCCCGGGTGCCGTCGATGAGGAACGATGCAATGCCGCGACCCCGAGAACCCGGCTCGGTCTGCGCGTAGCAGAAGATGACGTCGGAGTGAGCGGCGTTGGTGATCCACGCCTTGGCGCCGTCGAGCCGCCAGCCGCCCTCGACGGGTGTTGCGGTGGTGGCGATGTTGGCGAAGTCGCTGCCGGCGCCCGGTTCGGTCAGGGCTGTCGAGCCGAACCGGCGCCCGGCCGTGAGGTCGGCGAGGTAGCGCTCGCGGTGGGCGTCGCTGCCGAGGCTTGCCACCCGTGCCGCGACGTTGCCGGTGTTGACGAGGCTGAACGCAAACGGCATCGATACGGCGCTCAGCACTTCGACGATGCGGCACTTCTGGGCGAAGTTCATCCCGAGCCCGCCGAGCGCGGTGGGCACTTCCATGGCCAGCAGCCCGATCCCTGAGGCCTCCTTGAGGGCCTCGGGTGCCATGCGCTTCTCGGTTTCCCAACGATTCACATTCGGTGCCACGACCGTGTCCCGGAATTGTGCGACCTCTTCGACGAAGGCCTCGAATGCCGCGGCGTCCATGCCGGCCGCCGGATGGTTGGTTGAAACGTCACAACGGCCGCTGACATCGCCCGCACCGAATCGGGGAATCGTGTTGCTCGGGGTTTCGGTGTCTTCGGCAGCCATCGCGGGGACGGTAGCAGCGGCCGTCACAGCCGAGTCCGAGGCCTCTGGGGCTCGACGACACATGCATGGACGTGTGCATCGCGGCCGGGGTCGAGTCTGCGCGCAACCCAGAGCCGGCAGCGCGCGGTGACGAAGGCATGGTCATCCGGGCAGCTGCCGATGCCACGGCTGCGGGCAACTCGGAGCCGAGCGGGCGCAGCCACCTACGCTGCGATGTCGTGGTTGGGCAGCACTCCGTCGTCGGGGCGTTCGAGGCTGAGCGCTTGTCCGAGGTGCTCAGCCAAGACTTGGACACGCCGCATGAGGGTCCGACTGCGGCCGTTGCAGCGGTGGTGCGACGGGGCGACGGCGGTCCCGAGGTGTTGTTCATTGAGCGCGCCATCCGCAACGGCGACCCATGGTCTGGCCACATGGCGTTTCCGGGCGGCCGGACCGAACCCGACGACGACGACACGTTCGACACCGCAGTGCGCGAGAGCCGCGAGGAGATCGGTTTCGACATCACCGCGCACGCGGGGGTCCACTGGCTCGGCCGGCTGAATGATCTGGAAGGCAACCCTCGTTGGCGCGGTGCTGCGCTGCGGGTGACCCCGCATGTGTGCTGGCTCGAGGGTGACCGCCCTGACTTGACGCTCAACTACGAAGTGGCGGACGCGCTGTGGGTGTCAGTGGCGGAGCTGGCCGACCCGAAGCACCACATCGACTACCTCTACCCGCCGCGGCCCGATGAGCGCTTCCCGGGCATCGAAGTCGGGCACGGTCGGGTGGTCTGGGGCATGACGCTGCGGATGCTGCAGGACCTCTTCACCCGAACCGGCCACCCGCTGCCCATCACATTCACTCCTTCGAGCTGACCCGGCGGGCGTACGACGCAGCGCCGCCGCCGTTAGCAGTTCGCGCAGTCTTTTCCCCGCAGCAGAGCCGACAATCACTGGAATCAGTCAGCTACGAGCTGCGCGAAGGGCCGTGCTCATGGGTGGGGAGACGTCCTCTCATCCAGTGCCCTCGACTGTCAGCGATGGCAAACACGTAGGTCAGGGTCCTGAGTGCGAATGAGATCAGCCACTCGTTTCCGCAGGTCAGCGCCTGGTGGAGCGGGCTCCAAGTGTCATATGACTGCAACAATTCTGGCAGCGCACAAGTGTTCGGGTGTGACACCGCATCGGTAAGATGAACGTATGTTCTCTCAGGTGCGGCAGGCGCTCGACTCGCTCGCAGCAGCGCTCGACGGCGTCGATGGCGCGCCCACACCGGAGCTGCGCGAGGCACTGGGACTGGCCAAGCCGCTGCGCGCCAAGCTCGAGACGCTCGAGACCGCCGTGGCCGCACAGATCGCGCAGCGCGAACGTCACGGAGACGGCGGCGCCGGAGTGCTGCATCAGATCGCGGCAGTGCCGCGCTCAGAGGCAGCGCGCAATGTGCGCACCGCTGCCGAGCTCGAGCGTGTGCCCGATGCGCAGTCCGCGCTGGCCGAGGGCGAGATGTGCATGGCGAACGCCGCCCGTTTGGCCCGCGCAGCGCGCGACACCAGCCCCGACGCGGTGCAGGACGACACCGAGTTCGTGAATCTGGCCAAGACGCTTCCGCCCGACGAGTTCGCCCAAGCATCCCAGCGCTGGACCGCACGGCACCAGAGCGCCGCAGACCTCGCTGAGCGGCATCGCCGCAATCGGCGCAACCGCAGCGTGCGGTTCTGGAACGGCGACGACGGGACCGTGCAGATGCGCGGCGCGTTCGACGCTGAGATGGGTGCCCGCATCCAGGCCCGCATCCGCGACGAGGCCGAACGCCTCCGCCAAGCCGACCGTCGCCTGCTGCGCAACGGCACTGCCGCGAGTCCTGAGGACGCAGCCCTCCAAGACACAGCACCTAACAGCACAGCAGGCGACGGCGTGGCACGCAACCGCTCGTCTGGCGACGGAGCGGTGCGCACCCGCGACCAACGCATGGCCGACGCGCTCTACTGCATCCTCATCGACGCTCCCACCCGCAGAGCCTCAGACGACTCTGCCGCCGACGACACCATCTCCGGCGACACAGCTTCCGGCGACGGCGCAGGCTCCGAGGGACACAAAGCCCACTCGACGCAGATCATCGTGCGAGCCGACCTCGCAGACCTGCTCGACGAGTGCTCTGGCATCGGCGAGATCGCCGGCGCCGGCCTTCTCCCCGCTGGCGTGGTCGATCGGCTCGCCTGCAACGCTGACGTCTTGGTGGTGCTGTTCGGCGATCAGCTCACACCGCTCTACGAGGCCGTCGCTTCACGAGCACCCACCGCAGCCCAGCGCCGCGCCCTGATCGCCCGCGACGGCGCCTGCATCGGCTGCGGAGCCCCGCCCGGCGACTGCGAGGCCCACCACATCATCCCCTGGAAACGCGGCGGCCCCACCAAGATCGACAACCTCGTGCTCGTGTGCTGGTCCTGCCACGACCGCATCCACGACCACAACTGGCAAGTCGTAGTTCGCGGCGGCCGCTACCGGTTGATACCTCCCGACACCGGGTCACCGCCGAACCCCGCCCCATCCAAGAAACCGACCCTCTGCCACAAGCCATCGCCATCGCAAGAGACCGCCCTGTTCCCGTAGCGCGCGCCGCCGCAGTGTGGCCGGTGACCGGAGATTCTGCGATAGCGCCCTGTTCCCCAGTGCCATTTTGAAGCGTTGAGCACGCTGGGCATTCCGTGGGCGCGACTACTGGCGAACGGGAAGAAGGCAGCACGAGCGGACGTTTCTCACCGAAGCTGATGCTGTGGTGGAGGAATGCTCCGGCGAACGTCCTGCTGTGGATCGGCAGACTATGGCCGCGCTGCCTGGGAAGTCAGAGTTCGGAGATTGCACCGACGCTGATTTCCGATCCGTTGTCTGTTGCGCGAACCTCGATTCCGGACCGGATGCGTTCACGCAATTCGGAGACGTGACTGATGAGACCTACGGTACGGCCCCCGTCGCGCAGGCGATCCAGTTCGTCCATAGCGAGATGCAGTGCCTCACTGTCGAGTGTGCCGAAGCCTTCGTCTACGAAGAGGACGTCCAGCCGGACACCACCGGTACGCGCCATGACCTCATCGGCGACGCCAAGTGCGAGTGACAGCGATGCCTGGAACGTCTCGCCTCCCGAGAGGGTGGACACTTCACGCTCCGCACCTGTGTAGGCATCGTGAACGCGCAGGCCAAGGCCTCCCTTGGCGCCGTGTCGCTCCCGGTCGCGGTGAACACTGAGCCGGTACCGGCCGCCAGTCATGCAACTGAGCCGCTCGTTCGCGCGCTCGCAGATCCTCTCTAGATAGGCCGACAGCACCCAGCGCTGCAGCGACACCCTCGGCGACATCCGACCGTTGCAGCGGCCGGCGACGGCGGTCCAGAGTTCAGCCTCGGCAAGGGCGCCCACATACCTCGCGTCCATCTCGCGATGTTGGCCAGCCCAACCGCGTATCGCATCGTGGGCATCGACGGCACGGGTCTGACCTGTTGTAGCGACGCGGAGCATCTCGTCAGCGGCGCCAAGCGCATCCTGTGCGGTGCGGGTGTCGGGCCTTTCGTCCGGAAGACTCTGCAGTTCTTCAGCCTCAAGATCGCGCTGCGTGTCGTAAATCGCTTGGTCGTGGCTCGCTACATCCCTCGACAACTTGGCGCGTTCGCCGTCGTCGAGCAGCGCGGAATGGGCGTCCTCAGGCGAGGAAAACGTCGACGATTCGAGACGCTTGCTCAGCGCGCTCTTCTGTATCGCATGCTCCGTCGCAACTCGTGCATTCTCTTGAGCGGCCGATCTCAGCTTGCTGAGGGCAGCTTCGATCTCGGTGATCTTGGACACGGCTGTGACTGGGTCGACTCGATCGATCGATTCCTCGACACGTTTCCGCAGGGCCTCTGCTGCGTTCTCCGCGGCCTTCGCGCGTCCTTCGGCGGCCGTCGCCGCTTGCCCAGCTTGCTGAGCCTGCTCATTGGCCTCGGAGGCGGCAGTCTTGTGGGCTTCAAGCGCCTCTTCCAGAGCCAGCACCCGTCCAGCCAACTCCCGGGCGGAGTCGCGCTCTGAGGCAGCGTTGGTCGCCATTTCGTAGGCAGTGTCAGGGTCGTCGGCGATAGCGCCTGAGCGCCCTCTCAGCTCGGCAGTCTGAGCCTTGACCAATCCGAGTGCTTCCTGGGCTGCGCTTTCGGCTTCAGCGGCTTCCGCGGACTCTGCTTCCGCGGACTCGACTGCCTGCAGCCGCACTGAGTCATCGGCGGGCTGGGCCGGGTCGGGGTGATCTGTCGATCCGCAGACCGGGCACGGCATGTTCCGCGCGAGCCTTCCGGCCAACTCAGCAGCGATCCCGTCGAGGTAGCGCTCGCGCAGGTCGAGCCAAGCAATTCGACGGGCCTCCGTTGTCTCCTTGGCACGGGTCAGCTCATCCTCGGCTGCGGCTTGCACCGGTCGCAGATTGCGGAGTGCCGCAGCGGCGTCAGCGCGATCTTTCGCCTGAGTCGCGGCTTCCTCGAGCTGAGGCATCCGCTCGGCGGCT
Source organism: Acidimicrobiales bacterium (assembly GCA_965231925.1). Taxonomy (GTDB): domain Bacteria; phylum Actinomycetota; class Acidimicrobiia; order Acidimicrobiales; family Poriferisodalaceae; genus Poriferisodalis. Next base: position 3,144,470 of record OZ246894.1, on the reverse strand, counting down.
GACCGGGCGCCCTGCAGTGCTTCATCGGCCGCGTTTCGATGACGTTCGTGTTCTGTTGCCTCCGCGCCGAGTCTGTCGCGCCGTTCGATCTGTTCGGCAGCAGTCTGCCTTTCAGTGATGGCTTCGGATTCCCGCTCGGCAGCCGTGTAGCTGTCCTCGATGAATGTCGTGAGCCGGTCTTGATGCCGGGCGAGTGCCGTTGCCACCGAAACGAGACCATCAGCGAGCTCCGAGTCATTGGCGGGCGGGAGTTCACAGCCGGCTGGCAGGCTCGGGGCCTCGATCCAGCGCGCATACAGCGTGGCGTATTGGTTCGAGACTTCGAATTGGTGCCCGTCGAGTTGCTCCCGACAGCTCCGTTCGTCGTCGAGCAGTTGCCGAAGATTCTCTGCGTCAGCGGCACGGCTCAGAACTGCCCTGTTTTCATCGATGCCTTTCTTGGCCTCGGCAAATTGATCGCGGCGCTGGCGCAGTGCTGCGCGTCGATCCCACAACTTGGCGTCTCGTTGAATCGCGGCGTTGGTGTCACGCTCTACTTCGAGTCGGTCACGGGCGACAGCCGCGACATCGGCAGCGTGTCTCTTCAGCAGGCGGACTCGTTCGACGAGGGCGTCAAAGTCGGCCTGATCCGCGAGCCATGAACCGTCGGTCGCTTCTGCGCTCTGACCTGCGGAGGCAAGCGCTCCATCGCCGGTGTCATCATCCGCATCATCGAGTGCCTCTGCAGGTGCACTCAGCGGGACGTCAAACATCTCGTCACGCTGAACTGACTGCCACCGTTCCGTGGCCTTGTTGCGCAGATCAGCGAGTTCATCTTCGAGACCCGAAACGGCCTCCCTGCGTCGTCGGGCTTCGTCGTCGAGCCAGCCGGAGGCCGAGGCGAACATGGCCGTGTCGAACAACGTGCGGAGCAATTGCTCCCGGTCATCGGTCTTGGATCGGAGCACCTGTTCGAACCGACCTTGAGGGAGAAGGACGACCTGCTGGAATTGTGCGGCGGTGAGGCCGAGCAGCTGCGAGATCTCTGCGTTGACCTCTGGGATCTTCTGTGCGACTACACGCCATTCGTCACCGTCGCGGCGCTCAAGCGCCGCCCGAGCGGCGACCTCAGTGGTGCCCTGCCCGCGCTTCTTGGCACGCTCGTGTCGCGGGATGCGCTGGATGCGCCAGTGAGTGTTCTCGGAATGGCCCTGGCAGGTGAATTCCAATTCCGCCCAAGGCTCCGCATCGGGCGCCGCATGGTCGGACCGGAGCGTGTCGTGGTGCCGTTCCCCAGGCACCTCTCCGAATAGTGCAAAGCAGAGCGCGTCAAGCAAGAATGTCTTGCCGGCGCCGGTAGGGCCCCAGATCAAGAACAGGCCGTCTGATTCGAGAGCGCGGAAGTCGATCTCCATTTCGCCGGAGTAGGGACCTAAGGCGCAGAATGCGAGGCGGTGTGGTCTCATGCTTCGTTCGCGCCCAAGGCCGCTTCGAGTGCGGAGGCCAGCACCTCTTTCTGGGCATCCGACGCGTCGGCGCCGTGCTGGTCTGCCCAGAATCGCAGGGTGAGGTCGACCGGCTGCTCCGAGCTCTCCACGGCGTCGACTACATCATCGCCGCCAGGTGATGCACGCCCGTCGGGATGGTGCTCCAGTGCCACAGCGTGCGGAAACCGGACCTGCAGGCGTGCCATAGATTGCAAAGGAGGTTCGGGGTCGGTGAGCTGGAACCGAACTCGAGCCTGCTCGGCATCGGCGAAGGCAGAACTGTCGAGCAGGTCGGCGATGCGGCCGCGCAGTGTCCGTAGCGCGCGGCCGACGCCGAGCGGAACGATCTCGATGCTGCACCGCCCGGCGGCATCCATCTCGACGATGCGCACCGACTTGGTCTGGTCTTCCTCGGAGAACGAGTAGGCGAGTGGGCTGCCTGAGTAGGCGATTCGGCCGTTGTCGAAGGGTTGGCTGCGGTGCAGATGGCCGAGCGCGATGTAGTCGAAGCCGTCGAATACTTCGAGGCCGACACGGTCGATGTTGCCGATGCTGAGATCGCGCTCGGAATCCGTAGTCGTGCCTCCGTCGACGAACGTGTGCGCCACCACGATCGTGCGAATGGCGCCCGCGGCGGTGGCGTGTCGCCGGATCAATGCCGTCGCATGCGCTGTGACGTCGTGGTGACTGGCGCGGCGAGTTCGCTCACGATCAGTGGTCTCAGCATCTTCGGCCTCAGGAGCTGTGGCGTCGGAGGCCTCGCTGGACATTGCACCGAGCTCGTTGAGGACTTGGCCGGCAAGTGATGGCTCGAGGTAGGGCACGGGATAGACGAGAACTGGTGGTCCGTTGTCGTCGGCGTCGATCTGCACCGGCTGCAGACATCGGCCGACATCGCCTCGGACGGTCACGCCCGCTTGTTCGAGGACCCGATCGGCAACCGCTACTCGAGACGGCGAATCGTGATTGCCGACGATCGCCACGACCTTCGCTCCGGTTGCGCGCAGGCGTACCAGTGCGTCGTCGAAGAGCCTCACGGCGTCGGCTGGGGGAATCGCTCGGTCGTACAAATCGCCCGCAATGACCACGAGGTCGACCTTGGCTTCCGCTGCCAGACCCTCGAGGCGGTCAACGACTTCTTGCTGCTCGTGCATCAACGACGCGCCATGGAATCTTCGGCCCAGGTGCCAGTCGGAGGTATGCAGGATTCGCACGGCCGCAGAGTACCGAGGGGCTGTCACGTTGAGTCTGGAGAATCGAGAGTCCCGAGCGCCGACATATCGCAACCGCATGAGTGCGTCGGCCCTGCGCCGGTTCTCGCTGCGTTCGTTAGTGTCCGCACACCGATGGCCGATGGGCCGGGGCCGATAGGCGAGAGCCAGGACTTGGAGTGGGGAGACGTCGATGAGTGCCGGATTCGAGTTGGAGCTGCTGAGTTCGGGATGGGGGTTGATCGAAGGGCCCCGGGTGGACGAGCACGACAACCTTTACTTCTCCGATGTGCCCAACGGCGGTGTTCGTCGGCGCAGGCCCGACGGCGAAATCGAGGTCGTGGTACCGAAGCGTCGGGGCGTGGGCGGCATGGTGCTGCACGCCGACGGCGGCGTGGTGGTGAGCGGGCGCAATATCCAGCACGTCACCGACGCCGGCTCGGAGGTGCTGTTCGCTCCCGATGTCGCCGGCTTCAACGACATGCACACCGATGCGGTGGGTCGCGTCTATGTCGGCTCGCTGCGCCGCAATCCCTTCGACGAGTCATCTGCCGATGTGCCGGGCGAGCTGTACCGCATCAACCTCGACGGCTCCGCTGACGAGGTGTACGGCGACGTGCGGCTCACGAACGGCATTGGTTTCTCGCCCGACGGCTCACGCCTGTACCACTCCGACAGCATCCCTGGTCGCGTGTGGGTGTCCGATGTGGACGGCGACGCGGTTTCCAACCGTCGGGAGTTCGTTCGGGAAGGCAAAGTGCCTGACGGCTTGGCGGTGGATGTCGAGGGCGGCGTGTGGGTGGCGCTGGCTGAAGGCGGCCGGGTACAGCGCTACACGCCCGCCGGTGAGTCGGACGTTGCCGTGCCAGTGCCTGATCACTTCGTCACCAGTGTCTGTTTCGGCGGCGCTGACATGCGCGATCTCTACATCGTGACCGGCGGCGGCACGGACGATGGCGGCTGCATCTTCCGCACCCGTGCCCCCGTAGCCGGCGTGCTGACCCCGTTGGCGCGGGTGCGCCTAAGTCGATGAGCGCAGCCCCGTGAGCAACATCTTTCGCTGGTCATATGGCGCCCATGACGCGCCGGTGCTGTTGTGCCTGCACGGCATCGGCTCGTGCGCTGATGCCTTTCTGGGTCAGCGCCCGCTGGCTGAGCGCCTGCGGATGCGGCTGGTGGCTTGGGACGCTCCTGGCTACCGCTATTCGGCTGATCCCGACGACGCCCCCGGCATCGACGGCTGGGCTGATGCGGCTGCGTCGCTGATCTCTGCAGAGTCAGATGGCCCGGTCGCCGTGCTCGGTGTCTCGTGGGGCGGCGTCACCGCGACGCGGTTGATCCTGCGCCACCCAGAGCTGGTGTCTGCGTTGATCCTGGCCGACTCCAGTGCCGGCGCGGGCACGAAGCCCGAGCAGGCGGAGGCCATGCGAGCGCGGGCGATCGATTTCGTCGACCTGGGTCCCGAAGACTTCGCCGCGGCACGGGCGCAGCGGCTCGTCAGCCCCGACGCAACCGATGAACTCCGGTCCCATGTCGCCGACATGATGATTCCGTCAATTCGCATGCCCTGCTACCAGTGGGCGTGCGATTCGATGGCCGAGTCGAACCATTACCCGGATCTCGGTCGCATCGCAGCGCCGACGCTGGTGGTGGTGGGGGAGCACGACGAGGTCACTCCACCGCGCGCGTCGCAGCGGCTGGCGGAGGGAATCCCTGATGCTCGCTACGCGGAGATCGCCCACGCCGGCCACCTCGCCAACCAAGAACAGCCTGAGGCGTTCAACAACACCGTCGCCGAGTTCCTGGCCGGCGCGACCGACTGAACGCTCGGCGCGTTGTGTCCGGCTGAACGCTCGGCACGTTGCATCCGGCTGAGCGCTCGTCGCGTCGCGGCCGGCTGACGCGCTGGGCCCGCCGTGAGCATCGAGGGGTGGGTAGTGCCGTTTCCGCGATGCGCACACCCATTCGTCCGGCCGTACAGGCGGCCAGAGACGTCGACTAGCGCGGGGGCAGCCGAATGCCGCCGTCGACGCGGATCACCTCGCCGTTCATGTACGGGTTGGTGATGCACTCCATGACCATGAAGGCGAGCTCTTCGCCGTAGCCGAGCCGCTTCGGGAACAGCACGCTCTTGCCGAGGTGCTCCTTGAACTGATCGGACTGCTCGCCTTCGCCGTAGATCGGCGTATCGATGAGGCCCGGAGCGATGGCGTTGACGCGGATGCCGGTAGCGGACAGGTCACGGGCGATCGGCAGGGTCATGCCCACCACGCCGCCCTTGGAGGCTGAGTAGGCGGCTTGGCCGATCTGGCCGTCGAAGGCCGCCACCGAGGCCATATTCACGACCGCGCCGCGTGAACCGTCGGCATCAGCGGGTTCGGTCTTGGCCATCGCCGACGCAGCTTGGGCGAGCATGTTGAACGAGCCGATCAGGTTCACATTGATGACGAACCGGAACTGCTCGAGGTCCATCGGGACGTTGTTGCGGTCGATGGTGCGCCCGGCCCGGCCCAACCCTGCAGAATTGACCAGCGCACGCAGCGGCCCCATCTCCGATGCGGCATCGACGGCGGCGCCGGCGTCGTCGACACTCGTGACGTCGCAGCGCACGAACAGACCGCCCAATGACGACGCCACCTCGGTACCGAGGTCTTCTTGCAGGTCGGCGACGACGACATGGGCGCCTGCGTCGGCGAGCTGGCGAGCACTGGCCTCGCCGATGCCCGACGCGCCGCCGGTGACGATGGCTGAGCTTCCGCTGAGGTCAAGGCGCGGCATCTGGGAAATCTCCTGGTTGGGTGCGAGCGAGTCTCGCGTCCGGCTTCGCGAACTGCGGGACGCGAAGACGCTAGCCGTCGCCGTCGCGACGGCGGCAGGGTCGCGAGCGAGCTTGTCGGCGAACGCTTCCTCCCCGTTCAGTGATGAAGCGGGCCGCTAGCGTCAATGCCCGGCATGACCGATTCGGCCTCCGAGATCGCGGCCCGTCGGAATTCGGCCGCTGCACCCGCTCCCAGAGCGACCTCAGCGATGAAACGCGATGGGGCGCTCGCCGAAGATGCACGACCTGCCCACGCCACGCCGGCGACGGGCAATCATGCTTCAGGCGCACTACGACCGGCTGCCAACGCAGTCGGAGCGGGCGGCAGCGCGGGAATGTTCACGTCGCTGCGCGTGCCGGCGTTCCGAGCGCTGTGGTGGAGCGGCGCGTTCTCGTTCGTCAGCGTTCACATGCAGTTCCTGCTGCGTGGACTGCTGGCCTGGGATCTCACCGAACGAGAGGGAGCGCTCGGACTCGTCTACCTCCCGTTCGGCGTCGCGCTGCTGTTGGCCACGCCGTTGGGAGGGGTCGCGGCCGACCGTCTGTCCAAGCGACGGCTGATGCTGGCGGGCCAGCTGATACTGACGCTCACCGCGGTCGGCATGGGGGCGGCGGTGGCAACCGGCATGATCAGATTCTGGATGCTGCTCGTGGCCGCCGGCCTGCAGGGGCTGATGTTCGGGTTGATCGGACCCGCTCGCATCTCGATGACCACAGAGATTGTGGGTCGTGAACGAATGGGCAATGCCATCACGCTGTCATCGCTGTCGATGAGCGGCAGTCGGCTCTTCGCGCCGTCGTTGGCGGGCACTCTGGCGGGCACTGCTTTGTTCGGATTTGCCGGTGCTTATTTCGTCTCGGCGACATGCGCCGCGGTCAGCCTTGTGCTCCTGCTGCCGCTTCCGGAGACTCGCGTTGCGGCGCCCGGTCAACCTGCCGCAGCCAACCACACAGCGTCAGAAGTCGCTGCTGATGCCGAGATGCCCGTGCATTCGCGGCGTGGTGCCTTCGCCTCGCTGGCGTCTGCGTCGGGCAGCGCCCTCGCCGACATCGCCGAGGGTGTCCGCTATGTGATCAGTCGACCGCGACTCCGGCGGGTGATTGTCGTCTCGACAACGGTGATCATGTTCGGCTTCAGCTACATCGTCTTCTTGCCAGCGCTTGTGGAGGGATTGTTCGAACGCAGCGAAGCGGATGTGGGCTATCTCACTTCGGCAACAGCGGTTGGCGCGGTCGCCGCCGCAGCCATGCTCGCGAAGCGCGCCGACTCTTCGAGTGCACCGCAGCTCCTCGTGATTTCGGGATTCGGTTTCGGCGCCACCGTCATCGGCTTGGGCATCTCGCCTTCCTATTGGGTCGCCATGGCGTTCGCTGCCGGCGTGGGCGCTGCCGCCACCGGCTTTATGACCTTGTCCCAGGTGCTGGCGATGCGAGCAAGCGACGACGCACACCAAGGCCGGGTGCAGTCGTTGCTGCAGCTGGCCTTCGCGGCTTTTGCGCTCACTGCCGCTCCGGCGGGCGCTTTGGCCGAGTTGGTCGGTCTGCGCACGGTGATCGCCGGCATGGGTGCCGCGGTGATCGTCGCCGTGGCGGTCTATGTGCTCACGGGCCGACGCGAGAACGAATTAGCAGAGAACGGTGCCGTGGCAACGCGTGCCCGCTGAGGACCAGAGCCAGCCGGTGCGCTCGCGCGGCTTGACCGGCCGCAAGCGCGGGTATTCGTAGCCCCTTCGGTGACCTGCCCGCGCCGGTCCCAAGTCACCGACCTCAGCGAGATCTGCCCAGTCGTCCCGGGAGGCACCCGAGGGCCTCGCTCGGCGGGCGGCGGGATCAGGTCAGCCCACCTCGGACAGGATCGAGGTTTCCGACAGGCTCGATCGAATGTCAGTGTCGGCGACCGTTGGCACGTCGGGGCACCAGTGCGACATCGCCGCTTCCAGCGTCGCCTTGACGTCTGCGGCGATTGCAGGCGCGTCTGCTTCGTCGCACTCGATAACCACACTGTCGTGCACGGTTTGCACGGCATCTGCGGTCGGGTAACGGGCCAGCACCTCGCCGAGGCGTCCATATGCGTCGAGCATTACGTCGGCCACGCCGCCTTGGATCGGCGCGTTGCGGTAGGCGTTGGCCATCTGTCCGACTCTGGTGTGCAGCGCTCGCTGCAGCAGGAACTGCTGGTCGGCTTCGCCCATCAAAATGCCGACCTCATCGACCACGGCGCGACGCAGGTGCCGATGCTCCAGCACCTTTTCCACTGCGGGTCGCAGGGCACCGGCTGCCGGCGTCGGAGGTGCGATCTCGAACCGCTGCAGCACCTGGCGCCACACCTCAGCGGGCCGAGGCTTGGCCGAAGAACCGACCACGGCCGCGGCTTCGCCCAGCACCCAGTCCACGGAGAAAGTGAATTGCTGGCGACGGCCAGCCGGTGTCCGGGAGCTGAACGACAGCGGCGAGCCATCGGACCGCACGACCACCGGTGCTGCGAATGACAGCGCCCATGCCACCTCCGCGACGTCGACCTCTCGCAGGTTGATCTGTGGGCCCTGAGCGAATCGGCCAGTGTCGATCGCCTCTGCACGCTCCGCAGCGGCCACCGCTTCGTGGACCTCCTCGGCACTGTGATGCCGACGCTGCTGATTGCGCAGTGTCCGGCGGGCATCGTCAGTGCGCGGCCACAGGGCCCCCAAGCGCAACGACAGCGGCCAATCGGCGTCCAGCGAGGTTGCCGCGAAGTGCCCGACGAATCGGTCACGCTCGTCGACCCATGCAGCGATCCCGGGGTACGCGGCGAGGTAGGCCTCGATCAGCGCGTCCGCCTCGCCGCGGCTGGTGGGCACGCCGGCATCAGTCAGCCCGCGAGATAGCCCCGCGCCGCGCTGCCCGTACAGAATTCCGAAGTTGATGCGTTTGGCCTTTGTGCGGAATTCCTCGTAGCGGGGCCGGTCCAGCGCAGCCAGACCCGCCGGACCGCCGAGCTGCACGCCGAACATCCGCTCAGCCGTGGCGGTGTGGATGTCGTGGCCCGCGATGAACGCTGCCCGCAGGCCCTCGTCGCTGGCCAACTGTGTGGCGAATCGCAATTCGGCCTGACTGAGGTCGGAATACACGAACGCCCGACCGGGCGGCGCCTTCATGTAGGGCTTGAGACGTGGGGTGAAGTTCTGCGCGTTCGGATTGCGGCTGGCCAGCCGGCCCGTGTTGGTGCCCACCACCTGCAGGTATTCCGGGTGGAGCCGACCGTCGGGCCACAGGTGCTCAGACATCGTGTGGCCGTAGGTGCTGAGCGTCTTGGACAGATCTCGATACGCCAAGAGCGCCGTGCAGATGTCGCCGCCGATGCCTGCAAGCACCGACGCGCCAAGCGAATCGGTCGGCGCGAGCGGCCGGGCGCGGCCATCGGTCTTGGCCGTCCACGCTTCAACCCGGTCGGCTGCGAAGCGATTCAGCACATCACGTGCTTGCAGTTCGCTGTCTGGATTCCAGTTCGGCTCGAGGCCGCCGCCGAACAGGTCGCCTTGACCGCCGCCGGTCAGCTCAGCGAGCTGTGTCAGCACCTCGGTTCGCCGGGTCGCGAGCTCGACCAGCTCGGCCTCCCACCCTTGTGCATCGAAGGGCAAGCCCGCCCGCTCCATGCGATCCAGGAATGGTCGGGCCGACTGCTCCAGGCGGCACACCTCCTCCAGTCCCGCATCCTGGAGGCGATCTCGCAGCACGTCGGACACCCACAGCGTCTCGACGGCATCCGCCGCGGCGTAGGTCACCTGGCGATCGTTCAAGGGGCCATTGGCGCCGAACGACAATTGCGTCGTGGCCTTGCCCTCGACGCGCAGCCCCAGGTAGCGCTCGGCTGCCCAGGCCAGCCCGTGGTAGAAGCCGAACCCGGTCAGGCCCTGGTGCAGCAGGGCATCGGCTAGTTGGGCGTCCCACCAGCGCAGCGACCGGACGGCCGCTCCAGCCGCTATGGCCGGCTCCATGAGATAGGTGTCGATGACCCGATCGTCGAAGTTCGCATTCCAGGCATCCGACGCCAGATCCCGCACCCGGAGGCCGTCGTGCAGTGCCGTGGCCAGCTCTGCCAGATCGTGCGTAGTGACGTCAACGACCCAAGCGCGTTCGGTGCCGTCGGGGGCACGAGTCGCCGCCGAGATCACCCGCAACTGCGGGACGTGGCCGCGTGGGGCCACGCCGCGCGGTTCGTATTCGGTCTCGGTGTCGATCGCACGACCCACCGAGGCGGCCAGTGCATCGACGAAGTCGCCGAGCCCATCAGGACCCACCACGCTGACCGGCACATCGGCAGGATCCTTCGTCTGCACCGGGCGTGGATCGAGCCGTTGCGTGCCGGCTCCGCCGTCGGCGACATCGGCTGCAAGGTCCACGAGCGAACCCTAGGACGGCCCTGTCACAGCTACCGAACAGCAGTTGACGTGCCCGTTCAGCGAGACTGGTAGAAGGACGCAACCGACGCGAAGTGCGTCGACATCTACGGAGGAACCAGTCATGCCAATGCACGACCCGCCCCATCCCGGCGAGGTCATCAAGTCGGAGTGCTTGGAACCGCTCAGACTGACGGTCACGCAGGCGGCGCAGGGCTTGGGCGTGACCAGACAAGCGTTGTCGAGTCTCGTGAACGGCCGAAGCGGCGTGTCGACCGAGATGGCCTTCCGACTGTCTGCGGCGTTCGGATCGTCGCCTGAGACGTGGTTGCGAATGCAGGTGTCCCACAACCTCTCCACGGCCCGCGAGCAGTTCGCGTCGCTGGAGGTGGAGCGCTTCTCCGATGCTCATACGCCAGTAGCTTCCGCAGGGTGACAGTCAAGCCAGACCAAGGCAGAGCAGGAGGGACATGACCAGCGAGACGGTGAACAACCACGCGGGGTTCATCTGGTCGGTGGCCGATCTGCTGCGCGGTGTTTACAAGCAGTCCGAGTACGGGCGAGTGATTCTGCCGCTGACGGTGCTGCGGCGCCTCGACTGCGTGCTGGCGCCGACCAAGGCCGCTGTGCTGGAGGCCGACGAGACGCTGCCGGTGACGTTGCAGAATCGCGATCCGGTCCTGTGTCAAGCGGCGGGTCAGTCGTTCTACAACACGTCTCATCACACGTTCGCCACGCTGCTCGGCGACCCTGACCACGTAGCCGGCCACCTGCGCAACTACATCGCCGGTTTCTCCGACTCTGCCCGCGACATCGTCGACAAATTCAACTTCGATGCGCAGATCGAACGGCTCGACAGCCACAACCTGCTCTACCTCGTGCTGTCGAAGTTCGCCGAGATCGACCTGAGCCCCGGCGCAATGTCCAACTTGGCGATGGGCTACCTCTACGAGGAGCTGATCCGCAAGTTCTCTGAGTTGTCGAACGAGACCGCGGGCGAGCACTTCACGCCTCGCGAGGTCATCCGCCTCATGGTGAACCTGCTGTTCACCGATGACGACGAGCTGCTGACTCGTCCTGGTGTGGTGAAGACCTTGCTGGACCCGGCGTGCGGAACCGGCGGGATGCTGTCGATCGCTGAGGACTACTTGCGCGACCTCAATCCGCAGGGCGAACTGCGGGTGTTCGGCCAGGAGTTGAACGCCGAGACGTACGCCACTTGCCGCGCCGACATGCTCATCAAGGGCCTCGAAGCCGAGAACATCCGCTTCGGCAACAGCTTCGACAACGATCAGCATGACGGCCAGCGGTTCGACTACCTGCTGGCCAATCCGCCGTTCGGGGTGGAGTGGAAGATGGTCGCCGATTTCGTACGCGATGAGCACGCCGAGAGGGGTTTCGCCGGCCGTTTCGGTGCGGGGCTGCCCCGCATCAGCGACGGCAGTTTCCTGTTCCTGCAGCACATGATTTCGAAGATGAAGCGCCCCGAGGAGGGCGGTGCCCGGTTGGCGATCGTGTTCAACGGCTCGCCGCTGTTCACCGGGGCCGCCGGCTCGGGTGAGTCGGAGATCCGCCGTTGGATCATCGAGAGCGACATGCTCGAAGCCGTGGTCGCGCTGCCTGACCAGCTGTTCTACAACACCGGCATCTCGACCTACTTCTGGGTGGTCACGAACCGCAAGGCACCCCGACGGCGGGGCAAAGTACAGCTCATCGACGCCCGCGAGAGCTTCACCAAGATGCGCAAGAGCCTCGGCCAGAAGCGCAAGGAGATCGCTGCCGACCAGATCGACGACATCACGCGCCTGTACGGCGCTTTCAAGGAGGGCCCGCGCTCGAAGATCTTCCCCAACGAGTCATTCGGCTTTCTGCGCATCACCGTCGAGCGCCCGCTGCAGCTGCGCTGGGAAATCACCGAGGACACGCTCGCGATCGTCGAGTCTCACAAGGCAGTAGTCAAGCTCGATCCTGAAGTCCGCGAGGCGATGCTCGCTGCGCTGCGGGAACGACTTGGCGAAGAGTTCGACTCAGACGACACCGTGCAGGCGTTGGTGCGCGCCGCTGTTCTGCCAATCACCGGCTCCAAGGCTGCAGCAGTCGGCAAAGCGGTCGCCAGTGCCCTCGCCATCCGTGACCCAACAGCACCTGTACAGCTCGACCGGCGGGCGAACACCCAGCCCGATCCGAAACTTCGTGATCACGAGAACGTCCCGTTGCCGTCGCTACCCGTCACATTTGAGGCTGACCCGGCGGCCCGAATCGAAACCATCGAGTACCGCACCGCTATCAACGACTACCTCCACGCCGAAATCCTCCCATATGTGCCCGATGCATGGCACGACCCCGACAAAACTAGGATCGGCTACGAAGTCCCATTTTCTCGTATCTTTTATACATACATTCCGCCGCGCCTAGTCGAGGACATCGACGCCGAAATCGTTGCCACCGAGGCTGAGGCCCACTTACTTCTGTCGGAGATCATTTCGTGACTGGCCGGGCAGTACCGCTTCGGCGTCTCGTCGATATCCGAGTAAGCAATGTAGACAAGAAGACTCGCGAGCACGAGCAGTCGGTGCGGCTCGTAAACTACATGGACGTATATTACGGCGACAGAATTACACCTGGCCTTGAGCTAATGACAGCTACCGCCTCGACAGATCAGGTAAGGAAGGCAAGCTCTATCGGTGGTTGCGAGTGAGTTGAGTGTAGATGTCGGCGGCTGATTGCCAGTTGTGGAGTCGGCGGGGCATCCAGTTGAGGTTGTCCTCGATGACTGACAGTCGCAGCGGACTGAGGTTCAGCGGTGTGCCTTTGGGCAGCCAGCGTCGCAGCAGCCCGTTGGTCTGCTCGTTGGTGCCGCGCTGCCATGGGCTGTGGGGGTCGCAGAAGAACACCTCGATGCCGAGCGCGGTTTCGATGTCGGCCCAGCGGGCCATCTCGCGGCCTTGGTCCCAGGTGAGGCTGCGCACCAGATGGGCGGGCTGGCGGGCCAACGCGGCGGTGACCGCGGCGGCGACGTTGGGCGCTGTGTAGCCGTGGGGCAATGCGACGACCAGCGTGTGGCGGCTGACGCGCTCCACCAGGGTGGCCGCGGCGCTGCGGTTGGCTGCCCCGATGATCAGGTCGCCTTCCCAGTGGCCCGCCTCGTCTCGGTCTTCGGCGGCTGGGGGCCGCTCGCTCAAAGGCCGATAATCCCCCAGCGGGCTGGCTTTTTCGCGGTGGCGGCTGCGCGGACGGCGACGCCGGCGGCCCCTCGGCAGGTCTTTCCACGCGTCGGCGCCGAGCCCGCAGCCGCTGTACGCGGCCCGGTAGATCGTCTCCGCGCATACCCGCTGTCCCTCGCCGGCGAGATCGGCGCTGATCGCCTGCGGCGACCAGCGCTGGTTCATCCTGCGCTTCACCTGGGCGGCCAGCACCGGGTCCGCTTCGAGCTTGCATGCCCGGGGCCGCCGCGCCTGGCGGCTCGCGTCAGCGGTCGCTGACGCCGCGTCGTACACGGCCTTGGGGCCGCCGCAGCGGCCCAGCTCGCGATAGACCGTCGCCGGGTGCCGGCCCAGCACCACCGCGATGTCCTCAGCGGTCGCTCCCGCCGATCTCATCGCCTCAATCCGGGCGCGCTCGAACGCGCTCAGCCTCGCTGCCATACTGGACACCTCCACTGGTGGTTGCTGTGTTGAACAACCGGTCATCATGACCGATCACTCGCAACCACCGGTGGAGTCCGCCGAACTTTGGCCTAAGAGCCGGAGATGTGCTGATAACGAAGGATTCCGAGTCCGCCAATGATATCGGCGTACCCGCTTTTGTGGAAAATGCTACACGCCAAATGGTATGCGGTTATCATTTGGCTATTCTGCGCCCTAAAGACGAGATAATCGACAATCGTTATTTGTATTGGTCGCTCAGTTCAGCTCATGTACGCAGTCAGATGGAAATCGCAGCTACTGGCGTCACGAGATTTGGACTTCGAATTGAGGCCCTTGGCCAAGTCAAGATCGACGTACCACCTTTCTCAACTCAGCAACGCATCGCGGATGTTCTCGATACATATGCATGCCGAATTGATGCCCTCGTCACAGCGAAACGTCGCCAGCAGGAACTCCTTGAGCAGCGCCGATCAATACTTCCAGAGGCTGCTTTGGCGATGCACCGCCTATCCGAGCCGATGGTGCCACTCAAATACCTCGTTAATGAATGTAATGCCCGAAACGTTGCCAATTCATCAAGTATCCTGCTCTCAGTTTCGATACACCATGGCGTAGTCCCTAGAAATGAAACGCACGATAATCGCCCACAACCAGACGACTTGACTAGCTATAAGCTCTGCAAACGTGGCGACATTGTGGTTAACCGAATGCGTGCGTTCCAAGGCGGAGTAGGGGAGGCACGACACGACGGGGTTGTGAGTCCGGATTATACGGTGCTTCGTGTTAACGGTCGGATCATGAGCAGCTACCTTCATTTCGTGATGCGCTCATCTTGGTTTGTGTCCGAGATGACTCAAAGACTACGCGGAATCGGATCTACCGATCAAGGGCAAGTCCGTACGCCTCGCATCAACTTTGCAGATCTTGGAGAGATACGCGTGCCAATTCCTCCGCGAAAATCTCAGCAGGAACTCGTTTCGAGCTTGATCGTGAAGGAGGCAGACATCACCAGAATGCTTGCCCTCCAAGGTAAACAGGTAGACCTATTGGAAGAACGCCGTCGGGCGCTCGTCACCTCGGTTGTGGCAATCTGAGATTCGCCCTGCGATGTCGGTGAAAGACCCCTCAGTGATCTGATTCCGATTAGTCGAAGGAGGAGTGAGTGGTGGCGCGGGCACTGCTTCGGGTCGCGTCGCCTCGGCTATTGCTCAGCAGCGTCGATCAGCCTTCGTTATCTGAATGCATCTGTGAAGGTTGCCCCGTGTAATCTGGTTGCGATACCAGCGGTGTCTCCTGCGATGCACTTGACTCAGCATTTGAGGACAGTGCTTGCAAGCCCAGCGTGATAAGGCCTCCTATGACTCCTCCGATGAGCGCTGTGACGACATAGTTCCAAAGTTGGTGTCGCCATCCGATCTTCCGTTCAAGCGCGACTATGCGATCCGCAAGCACCTGCGGAGTAAAGACATCGCCCTGCATTTCCATCGTGTCTTGGTCGTTGAAGGAGGGGCGGCCACCTTGGCCTTCGTAGAGGTCGGCAGTGGGTGTGTCGAGCGACGCGAACCAAATCAGGAACGTGCGAGTGCCTCGGGAAATGCAGACGGGTGATGGCCCGGCGTTGTAGACAGAGAAGCGCAGCCGTCCTTGAAAGCCTGGATCTACGTGGAACCCTGAGACGTTCACGAGCCCAAGGCGCTTGACCTGTGACTTCATGGAGATCAGTCCGAGCGCATCGGGAGGAATGCGAACCTTCTCTTCTGTCATCAACTGAGCGAAGTGGCCTGGCGGAATTCGCAGTTGCTCTCCGTCATCTAGGTTTCGACGGATCTGCTCTTCGCCAGTGAGGAGCGCTTGAGGTCCCATGCTCAGTTCGTAACTGCAGTTCGCGATGCGGTCTACGTCGAAGGGGGTCATCAGCTGTTCGTCCATCAGGCGCGACTGCATCGTCTCCGATGACCAGAAGCCAGTCACAGGCATGCCTCCAAGTCGTCGTCGGACTGGCGCCTACGTGGCCTGCTGGCTGGGTTGCGCCTCGGCACGCTACGTCTGATCAACGTCGACGGACGGTAGGCGTTCGTTGCACACCGTCGCGAGCTTGACGCCGAAGACTGCGATGTCCGCGAGCCGCTCGTCGCGGAATGCGGTCCAGCCGCCATGCTCGACAGCATCCGCAAGCATTCCAGCCAGCTTCGTGATGTGGAACGTGTAGTGCCGTAGCTGGTCGATCTTCGAGAGGCCGAGCACATCGGGGTGGAACTGCCGATCGTGGGCGAGTTGCGCAATCTGGATTTCGTCCCAGCGCCGTGACGATGTGAGCGCGTCGGCACCAGTGAGTGCGGTTCGTTCGGCCGTCGCAACGTAGCGGAGGATGCTGGATGCCTCGACGCCGCGGATTCGGTCCTCATAAGCCTGACGCAGTGAAAGCCCGGACTGGTCGGCGAGCTGTGCAGCTAGGAGCCGCATTGATTCCGCGGCTGCCACGACCTGCTGGGTGGTCGCTGGCTCGTTGTGCTCGATGTGCTCGCAGAACGCAGCGCACGCCGACGCTGAGCGGATGAGAGCGAACGCGGCGCGGCTGAGCGTGGCGTCGCTTGGTTCCCTTCGGGTGTCTGGTCGCGGATCGTGGATCGTCATGCCTTGCCCGACCTCAAATTACACGCCCGTGACTCTAGCTTCATCGGTACGGGCTCCTGTCTGCCGTTGGCAATCGCGCTCGGTTCACCCCCATATCGGCTCAAGACGACGCGTCGTGGACTAGGCGGGGGCATGCGCGAGGAGCTGGTCATGCTGATTGGTTGAGATCCCATGTCCGAGCCCGGATACCGGCAACGCACGGGTGACCGCGTGAACGGTGAGCGATGCACCTTCGCCATCACCGTCTCCCGGATAGCGGGAGATGAAGTCGAGACGGGTGCGCCCTGGCTTGCATGCCTTGAGCGTGACGTGACGACTGTCAGCAACGCAGAACAGCGTCCCGTCACCTTCCGTGTTGGAGGACTCGCGTCGGTCGTTGACGAGTGCAAATGTGTGCCTGATGTCGGCAGGAAGCTCCCATTCGCAGCCTGACGCGGGCATCTCGGGCAGTGCAACGTCGATCTCGTCAGAGACATGGAGCACGACTTCTCGCAGATTGTCAGCGAGCGTGAGCCGCCGTACCGATGCCCATGCATCATCTGGCCGTCGGCCGCCGAGGAGCAACTGCTTGAGCTGAAGCGGAGACGCCTTGCCGAGTTCTCGAGCCGATGTGGCCGAGATCTTGCTAAGAACACGGAGTTGCGTGACCGCTGCTTGGTAGCTCACGCCGAGTTCCGCTGAAATCGAGTACACGTCGACCGCGCTCAGGTCTGGACGGTCGGGGTCCTGCCCTCGACGTTCGAGCAGCGCCTCGACAGCCAGTTCGGACATGAGAAGGCTCGCAGCGAAGGTCTGAGCCTGCAGTTCCCTGGGGTCTCGGCACGGGTCTGTCATCGATTCTTCGAGGTCGAGGTGGGATTCATGGCCCAACTCATGGTGCCCTAGCTCGTGCGCCGCAGTGAAGCGTTGCAGCGAGAGCGGCCGAGCTGCGTTCACGGCGATGCCGGCCGCACTGCCAACTCGCAGATAAGTGCCGAGCAGGCGGTCGAGGCCCGTTTCGAAGCTGAGCCAGATGCCGCGATCTTCGATGATGTCGAAGATCGGAACAGGGTCGCCAGGCGAGATCCCAGTCTCGGCGAGCACGTACTCGGCTGCCAGCACGGCCTCGCGTTGAAGGCTTTCGCTGTTCACTCCACTCCTGTGCTGTTGCGGTTGGGAGCGCGAGCCGGTCCAGCCTCTTGAAGGAACTGGGCGAAGCGAAGGACCTGCTGCCGGTCGTCGTCGGATAATTCGGAGGCAGTGCGGAACAGCGCTCGCGTTGTCGCGTCGACCGCGTCGTCGCTGTCGTCTTCGGAGAAGTGCGACAGCGGTCTCCGGTAGAGCGCTGCGAGTTGTTTGAGTTCGAGGAATGCGACCCTGCGACGCCCGGTCTCGATGTCCGAGACGGATGGGCGAGGGATGCCTAGGTGGTCTGCAACCGCAGCCTGCGGGAGGCCGATTGCTTCGCGAGCGTCCTTCAGTCGCTTGCCGAGCGTTGCCGACTCTGCCGCTGCGGGATTCTCGGACGCCGAGCTCATGCGGCCCTTCCGGCGGCGGTCGCCGCAGTAGGTGCCGGAGCGCTTGTGGGCGCGGACTTCGATGCGGTGACGACGGCGATAGCGAAGCCCTCTTCGTGAGTGAGGCTGCACTCGAAAGGACCCAAGCCTGACTTGACTGCCCGGTCTTGTGCTGCGCTGCTCAATTGGAGCGAGGGTTGTCCATCGGGTGCTGTGATGACGACGATGTCCTGCATGTCAAGACCGCGGACCCCAGTTCCCATCGCCTTGAGTGCTGCTTCCTTGGCGGCAAACCTCGCTGCGAGCCGTTCGTAGTCGCCTTCGCAGTCGGCGATTTCCGTCTCCGTGAACATCGTCTTGAGCACGAAGCGGTCTCCTTGGATATCTGCTTCGAACTCCGCAACGCTGACCGCATCCACGCCGACAGCTGTTGCCCTTCGGTTGATGGCGTTGCTGGCTACAGCTTCGGTCGCAGCGGCAAGTCGCGCCGCTGTGGCTGTGCGGCGTGGCGGCGAAGTGTCTGACACGGCCGAGACGGCAAGCCGATGGAGATCACGCAGTGCTGCTTTCCCGAATCCCTTCACAGCGCCGATCTCTGCGTCCGCATGCGTGGCGACGACGGTGACCTTCCCCAGCTCGAGTCCGGCGTGATGGCACAGTGCGCGACCCAGACGGGCAAGTCCGAGATAGTTCCCGTAGGCCTTCTTGACCAAGTGCTGGTTGCGGTACAGGGCGGTCAAGTGAACAGTCCCATCTTCGACCGTCAGCGAGACGTGACTGAGGCACGGGAAGCCATAAGGCGAGCCATTGCGGCCGGGGGCGTAGGTCCGCAGATCTAGCACGGGGTCTTCGAGGGCGATCTCGTAGTCGCTGGTGTAGCGGTACTGGAGCGCGGGGTCGGCGTAGCGCCGGAGTTTCGCAGCCACTTCGGTCAGTTGATTGATCGGTTCTCCGTCGGGTCCTGGCCATGTGACCATGCGGTGGCAGTACTCACCGTCCGGGGAGGCGGCTTTCGCGATCTCGAAGCCTTCGAGGTAGAGGTCGGTGAATTCCTGGAGTGCGTCGGTGCCTAAATCCTCTTCGTAGAGTTCCGCAGCGAAGATGGTGTTGGCGACGGTCTCGACTGGCCAGCGCGGCCAAGGTTTCCGCGACTCCGGTCGGTTCGCGACGAACTCGTCCAAGACTGCCCTTACTGGAACGATCTCGTCATCAGCGTTCCAGCTTGTGATGGCGTTGACAGCCGTGCCGCCGGCGTCGAGCACTGCCCCAAAGGTGTCGATCCATGCCTCGGACAGGGTTCGCCGGTAGATCGAAATCACGCTGGGATCAACTTCGGCGCGGTCTTCGAGGCCAGGAGCTTGATCAGGTTGGCAACGTTTGTCACTTGATGGGGCTTGAGGTCAGATTTCTTGACGGCCCTTGTCCCGACGCCGAGTTGTTTGCACACCCGTGCGATGATGACCATTGCCCTGCGCGACGGAATCCGAGTACCGGAACCGGAGTCGAGGGCGGCTTCGATGCTTGTTCGATCGATGCGCAGTGCCGGCAACTCGTTCAGGACGAGCTCCCGAACTGTCCGGAGGTGTTCAGCGGGCGGAGCCTCTGTTGGGGACACCGGCACTGTTTCGGCATTGTAGGACATGACGACATCATAACACGTGTTGGTCGGAAAATACGACAACAACCTGCGGCCGCCCGAGCCTGTTCCGAATTCGACGGGCGAGTCGGCTGTCCAAGGGAGGCCCCACTTGGGCGGGTAGCCGAGACGCAGGGGGCGTTCATCGGGCTGGAAAGCCTGCTTGATGCGCCTCGGTCCTCCGACATCGATCTCCGGGTGTGCCGCGCGGGCGTACTTGTCGACCTCGCAGAAGAGGTTCTGACAGTCGATGAGATGCAGTGGTCGGCCCCACAGATCACCGAAGTCGACGGCGCCGTCCGTGAGGTAGACCTCCGCTGAGTTCGTCATTGCGCGGATGATGCCGACAGGGTCGAGCCCTCGGGTGTCGGTGAAACACTTCTCGATGCCTCTCAGCGCGCCTGGACCGGCGACGACGAACTCCATCTCGTCGAACGGGAAGTGAGGGCTGTAGTTGATGTCGATCGCGTACTGGTAGGCGAGGAACGATCCGAAAGAGGGGACCCGCAGCAACACCTGGTAGAGGTCTCGCAGGGACCGGGCCTTGGTGGCCGCGTCCACCGTGCCATCGGCGACGAGCTGCTCAAGGAGCGCGATGTGGTTGGCGTGCTTGCGCCGGTGACCCAGCGCGGGGGAGGGCATGATGTACGCGCCCGAGTACAGACGTGCTCCCGAATCGAATCGGCGATCTAGGGCCGCCGTATATGCAGCGCAGTCGAACGTGGCGACGGTGGGCTCGCCGACTTGGCTCACGAGGTGCTGCCACGTGTCGGTCCGATTGAAGATCTTGAAGAGCAGCACGCGCAGGACAGTGTCGCGGCACTCGTAGTCGCCGGAGTAGATGACGTCCTGCAGGAGCGACTGGCTGACCCGGTCAGAGGCCCGGTAGGCGTTCGTAAATCGATGCGAGCCGAGGATCGGGTCCATGGTCCATGGCGACGGTTCTCCGCGAACTCGCCGCATGAACATCGCTTGCCGTTCTGCTGCCAGGTACCAGAAGCTCCAAAACGCCTTGGTGACCCTCACCCGCCGACCGTCGAGCTCGACGCTCGCCCGCTCGGGGCCGATGTCCAGATGGGGCGCGAGTGCGCTCACTCGGTGCATCCGCATGATGGTCGCACGAATGCACCGCCTCCATAGCGGACTTCCGTGTTGGCCGGTTGTGCGCTGTGTCCACCTTGCCGCGCGCCGAGGCTGGCTCGCGAAGCAGAGACCATCGACGAGGCCAGCAGATGGCCAGCAATGCGAGAGCCCCGGCTCCCGTCCTAGTCGACCTGCCGTGCGGCATGTCCTCGGCCTGGCACGCTGGGACTCACGTCTTTCCTCCAGAAAAGCACCGGAGGACACCGTCATCATTGGCCATCGGAGTCCAGCGGTGAACCCGTGGAGACTGTTGGCTTTTCGGCGTTGCGCGGTGTCGCGGGCCGTGCCGGCCCAAGAAGGGAGCGCGGAGCGCTGCGCTTGCTTGATAGGCAGGCGTGGTGAGCGCTGACGTTGACGAGGTCGCTTCGATCTGCCGCCAAGCAAGCTCCGTGTGGCTGGCAACCTGTGCGTTGCTTGATCGGGCGGCATCGCTCGGCGTGGGCCGGGATGTTTGGGCTGACAGTGACAGCCGACAGGAAGCGGAGCGGATCCGGGCGGTCGTCGAGCGGGCTCTGAGCTGGCCAGAGGGGGTGCCTCTGTCTTCGGGTGCGGCGGACGATGCCTCGGACGCGGGCGACGCGGTGGCCATGATGACGACTTCATTGACCACGGGGGAGCTGTCGTACTTGGTCGCCTCAGCGCTGGACCAACTGTTCTGGCGGAGTTTCACCCGGGACTGGCTGGTGGACCGTGGGCGGCTGTTCGACTTGCGCGCCGGAGACTTCTACCCAGTGGACGAGATGCGCCTGATGGGTGCGGTGGCGTACAGCGCTCGGCCTCATCGACGGGGGCTGCACACGGGAGAACTGCCACATGTTCGCCGCTTCGATGCCGATGGCATCCGTGTAGCGGTGAATGGCGAGCATCCGCGCATGCTTGACCGGCTGGCGGCCTCGCCTCCCTTGGAGACGGCGGTGCTGCTGCCGAACGAGTCGTGGTCCGAACTCACCGAGGCCCCGCAGCGAATGGGTCCAGCCGACTCAGCGGCGCAGCGGTCGAAGATCGGGGAACTGTTGCGACAGGCTCGCGAGGCAGGCGTCAGCGTCGCGGTGCTGCCCGAGTTGAGCGTAGATGAGGACATCGTGGATTCCTTGGCGACGGAATGGGCTGAGGCGACGGATCTTCCGATCCTCGTTGCGGGGAGCGCCCACTTGGTCGACGGCGACCGGCGCGTCAATAGGGCCACGGTCCTATTGCCGGGAGTGGGGGCTGCGTGGCATCACGACAAGACGGCAGTGTTCGAAGACCGTGACGGCAACCGCGAGCCCATCGATCCGGGTGAGCCGTGCATCACGCTCGGCTGCGGGTATCAGGTACGCATTGCAACCCTCATCTGCAAGGACGCTCTTGTCGCGGACACCTACCGACTCGTCGCTGACCTCGGCGTGCATCTGCTGGCGGTGCCTGCGATGTCAAACCGCTTGGGGGACTTCGCCTCTGCTGCTCACGAACTGATCGCACGAGCGCAAGGGGCCACGGTGGTAGCGAACAATCCGCGTCTGTGGCGCGATGCCAATGTGGAGCATGCGCTGCTCGGGCAACCAGTGCGCGACGTCGAACCGCGGAACGTGCCCCGTCGCAGCGGCGGCGCGCCGGATCTTGCCATCGCTCGCCTCGGCAGCGGATGGGTGCCGTGATGTGGAGCGGTTTCAGAGCGAGCTAATTGACATATGCTTGACGCATGAGCGATGCGGCACTCAGCGCATTTCGAGACAGCGTGCAGACGGCGCTGCAGCGCAGCACCGCCGAATTCGCCAGCGACTCTGCGCTGGCAGCCGTCAGTGACATCGTCAGGAGCGCCCGCGCGCTGCTGGACAATCCGGCCATCCAGACACTTACAGCCGCTGGCGCAGAGTTGGACAGCGCAGTCAGAATCTTGCGCCGCCGCGGTGTAGCGACAGTAGCGCTTGCAGCGCTCGGGGACCAGTTCGAGGCATCGCTGCTCGTCGAGCTCACCGCAGAGGCACGGCGAGACGCCCGCGAGCTATCCCACAGCGTCGGCGAGCGCATCTTGGTCGAGGTAAGGCAGCAGCCGACCTCTCCCAGTGACTTGGCCGACCGGCTTGGAGTGGAGATCAGCCAGATAAGCAGGGCAGCGCGGGTACTGCGGGCTTCTGGCGAACTTGCCGTAGAAGCAGTGCCCGGCGACGGTCGACGCAGGCTCTACCGGGCGGTGCCGCATGAGGCTGGAACTCGTCGCCGTGGGGGCTGGAGAGTTTTCGTGGAGCGGCTGCCGGCGTTGCGAGTGGACGATGTGAGCAGCGACTTGCTGCCTGGTCGCGTGGGCGACGCCCTTTCGGCACAGGGCATGGCAAGCGTCTGCGCAGCCTTTCGGCAGGATCTCGTGTCGAGCCGCTACGAGCCGACGCCGGTCTACGAGGTGGACATCCCGAAGACGAGCGGTGGGGTGCGTCACGCCGCTGCGCTGCGATTCGCTGACCGGCTGGCCTACGCCGCACTGGTCGAACGCTGCCGGGCCGAGATCGAGGCCAGCCTGACATCCCGGCGGGCTGTGCTGTGGCCAAGAGGATTCAAGAGCGACAAGGAATGGGTCAGGCTGGAGGGATTCGTCAGTGAGTGCGCCGAGACTCACGTGCTCGCGCTCGACATCCAGTCGTTCTACGACTCGATCCGGCACGACGTCCTCGCTGAAGCGCTCGAGCGGGCGGGATGCGACAGCGCTGTGGTGTCGGCCCTGCAGGAGTGGCTCGGAGAAATCACACATGGTCGCAAGCGGGGCCTGCCGCAGGGGCTCGCCGCCTCCGACCCGTTGGCAACCGCAGTGCTCGCGCCGCTCGATCATGCCTTGGTCGCTGAGGGGGTCCGCTACGTGCGCCATGGCGATGACCTGAGGATCCTCGGTTCCCATGCCGATGTCCAAGAAGCAGAACGGCTAGTGCGAGCGCAGCTGAGGTCGTTGGAGCTGACGACCAACGACGACAAGACACGTGTGCTACGCCACGACACCTATATGGATCGCCGCACGGAGGTCAACAACGCGGTTCGCCAGTATCTGGCGGCACCGGATCGCGCTGAGCGCGGCGCTGCGGTCATCGCGCTGCTCGATGTGCTGGGCGCCGATGAGGAGCTGTCGTGGAGCTGGTATCACGACACGCTAAGCGTCGAGGAGGTCCTGTCGTCGGTTGGCGCTTCATTGCAGCCGAGCGACACCGATGCGCTGATGATCGTGCTGCAGGAAGTTGCAGAGGCAGAGGAAGCTTCCGCTCGATTGGACGGGCGATGGGAAGCCCGCCGTCACGCGCAGCCTGAGACATTCCTGATGCAAGCGGGGATTTCCCTGCTCGCGGCTGCTGGCGATGCGGCGCCCGCAACCGAGTTCAAGGCATCGATAGTGGCTCGACCCGAGTACGCCGACGTGTTGTCGACCTACGTCGAAGCAACCGCTCCAGTGAACCCGGCCGCGGTCGCGGGGCTGCTGCAACGCATCGAGGCAACGGGCATCACGTACGACGCGCAATGGCTGCGCCTCTATTCCGCGCTCGGTGATGCGGGCATGACCGGCGAGTTTGACGACCTCGCGCAAACCCACTTGGCCTCCGCCGACCAGGGGTGGATGCGGCGCCTGCGCGCCGCTCGCTTCATGGCAGGCCGAGACCGGCTCGACACGGCGTACCTGCCAGACATTGCCGAGAGCGCACCTCCGGCACTGCGCGATGACGTCCTGTACATCATGGGACGCTCGTCGGCGCGGCCGTCCAAGGGCCTCGCTCACGAATTTGCCCGCAAAGAGGGCGCGACCGCAACCGCCCTGATTGCTGCCGCAGCGTGATGCCGACAACAGGATGGTCGAAGCAGGTGGCGGCGTGAGTTCTGTTTCGGAAGCGGCGTTCGAGGAGCACATTGCCGACTGGCTTGCCGCTCACGGCGGCTATCAGCGGGTCAAGATTGGCAATGCCGGGGACCAGCCGCGGGATTTCGAGGCGACGGCCGGGGTGGACACGGCCGATCTGTTCGAGTTCATCGGGCAGACGCAGGGCGCCGAGTGGGAACGCCTCGTCCAGACGGCATACGGCGGCGATCGGGTCAAGGCCCAGGAGGGCTTCTCGCAGCGGTTGGCAGCCGAGTTGGACAGGCGAGGCACCGTCGATGTGTTGCGCCGGGGCGTGGTGGACCGCAACGTCACAATCCAGCTTGTGTATTTTCGCCCTGCTCACGGCCTGACACCCGAGTTGGCTGAGCGCTACGGCGCGAATGTGCTGTCGGTGACCAGGCAGCTGCCCTTCGATCCGGACAGCAACCAAACCGTCGATCTGGGCCTGTTCGTGAACGGTGTTCCGGTGGCCACGGCTGAGCTCAAGAACCCGCTCACGGGCCAAGGCGTCGAGGATGCCGTCGCCCAGTACCGCAAGCGGCCGCGGCGGAATCGGACCTTGAGCCGGCTCGGCATGGTGCACTTCGCCGTCGATCCGTCTTCGGCGATGATGACGACCCAGTTAGCTGGAACGAGCACTCGGTTCCTGCCGTTCAACCGAGGCCACGAACTCGGGAAGGGCAACCCTCCGAATCCCGACGGGCATCGCACGGCTTATCTGTGGGAGCAGGTGTGGCGCCGTGACGCTTGGTTGGACATCTTGGGCCGCTTCATCCATGTGGATAAGCCATCGAAGGGCGCCAAGGCCCGTCCCGAGGTGATCTTTCCGAGGTTCCACCAGTGGGATTCCGTGCGGCGTCTTGAAGCCGACACCCGCCAGAACGGTGCCGGTCGAAGCTATCTGGTGCAGCATTCGGCCGGGTCCGGCAAGTCGAACTCCATTGCATGGTTGGCGCACCGGCTCTCATCGCTGCATGCCGATGACGACACCCGAGTGTTCGACAAGGTGGTGGTCATTACCGACCGGGTCGTGCTTGATCGCCAGCTGCAGGACACGATCAGTCAGTTCGAGCACGCGGTAGGCGTGGTGCAGCGCATCGAGGAGTCGTCGGCGCAGCTGGCCGATGCGTTGGCTGGCGAGCAGGCTCGCATCATCGTGACGACGCTGCAGAAGTTTCCGTACGTCTTCGACAAGATCGTTTCGTTGCCCGAACGCAACTACGCGGTGATCGTTGACGAGGCGCACTCGTCACAGACGGGTGAGGCCGCCAAGGAGCTGCGGCGGGCGCTGGGCTCGGCCGAACCCGAGATCGACGCCGACGCCGACATAGAACCCGGCGACTCCGACGTGCTGCTGGCCGAGGCCGTGGCGGCGCGGGGGCCACAACCCAATCTGTCGTTCTTCGCGTTCACGGCCACGCCCAAGGGCCGCACCCTGGAATTGTTTGGCGAGCTTGACGGCGACGGCAAGCATCAGCCCTTCCATCTGTACCCGATGCGCCAGGCCATCGAAGAGGGCTTCATCATGGATGTGCTGGCCGGGTACATGACCTACACGCAGTACTCCCGCTTGGAGAAGGCGATCCTCGACGATCCCTCGTATGAGACCGCCAAGGCCCGCAGCGCGCTGGCTCGGTTTGTCTCACTGCACCCGGACAACCTGTCGCAGAAGGCCGAGATCATCGTGGAGCACTTTCGCTCCAAGATCGCCCACCAAGTCGGCGGCAGCGCCAAGGCGATGGTCGTCTGCTCGTCGAGGTCTCATGCGGTGCGGATGTGGGAGGCGCTGCGCCGATACGCCACCAACAACGGGTACGAGCTCGGGGTGCTGGTGGCGTTCTCGGGCGAAGTCGATGGGTTGACCGAGACGAAGGCCAACGGCTTCGGGGAATCGCAGACCGCCCAGCAGTTCGCCACCGACCAATGGCAGCTCATGGTGGTGGCCGAGAAGTTCCAAACCGGTTTCGATCAGCCGAAGCTGGCGGCCATGTATGTCGACAAGACGCTGACGGGTCTCGCCGCGGTGCAGACGCTGTCGCGGCTCAACCGCATCCATCCCGACAAGTCAGGCACCTTCGTCGTCGACTTCGTGAACGATGCCGACGAGATCGGCGAGGCGTTTGCGGTGTACCACGGCAAGACCGTCGCTCCTCCCACCGACCCGAACCTTCTGTTCGACACCCGACACGACCTCGACGGGTTCGGCGTTCTCGATGCAGGCGAGATGCAACGGGCTGCTGCGCTGCTGCTGAGCGAGAATGCGCACGCCCAAATCCACGCCGCTCTTCAACCGGCGGTCGAACGTTTCGACGGACTCTCCGACGAGGATCAGGAGGTCTTCCGGGATGCCCTGAGACGATTCGTGCGCGTCTACGGCTTCCTGTCGCTCGTCGTGCCATTCCGCAACCCCGGACTTGAACGGGACTATCTGTTCTGCCGTGCGCTGACTGCGCTGATCCGAGACTCCTCTGCAGGCGAGACCATCAACTTGGGCTCGGAGGTGGAACTGACCCACCTGCGCCACGAACTGACATTCGAAGGCTCCATCGATCTTCCCGGTGGCGAAGCCGAAGTGGCGACGATCTACTCCGGAACAGGGCCGATGGTCGACCCCGAGGAAGAACGGCTATCGGAGATCATCGCTCGCATCAACGAGCGTTTCGGAACCGACTGGACCGACGAGGATCGCTTGGTATTCGAGGCAGCTGCCGGCGACCTGATCGCAGACGTCCACGTCCAGAACCAGGCAGCCAGCAACGACGAGGCCACCTTCCGTGACCACGTGTTTCCCGATCGATACCAGAAAGCGCTGCTGGCACGCCTCGACCGCAACAGCGGACTGATCTACGACTACCTGGACAACGACGAACTACAAGCAGCCGTGCGGGACATCTACGCCGTCGAAGTCCACAGGCGTGCAACGGTGGCTCGCCAACGGACCTGCCCCATCGGCGACCTGCTCGGCGCCGACCGAGAGTCGCAATTCCTGGAATACAAGTCCACCCTGCGCTGGGACATCCGCCAGCAGCGCAAAGGCGGCCACCCCGAAGACGCCGTTTTGAAGACCATCGCCGGGTTCGGCAACTCGCCCACAGGCGGGACGCTTCTGGTCGGTGTGGCGGACGACGGCACCGTGCACGGCCTCGAGGACGACTTCGCCACATTCTCCAAGCGAGGCGAACGCGGCGACCACGACCTATGGGGCCAACACCTCGAGAACCTGATCCGCAATCGCCTCGGCGACGCCGTTCTCCCGCTCGTCGCAACGGAATTCCACACCATCGAGGGCAACCACCTCGCCCGCATCAGCATCGACCCATCGGGATTCGCCGTCTATGAGCGAGACGGCGATTACCGGACCTTCTGGCTTCGCAGCCCCACATCGACCGTTGCGGTCCGCGATACCGAAGAACGAGACCGCATCATCGCCCGCCGCTGGCCCTCCAGCACGTCGGTAAGCGACTAGCTGTCCGAACCAACCTGCGCGCAGCACTCCGAGACTGAATCACGGAAGCGTTCGAATGAACGGCTTCCGCCGGTTGGTTGAGCGCCAGCTTCAATTGCCGCAGCCACGCGATCGGCGACGCGTGGAGAGTCGGCGGCACTGTAGGCCTCGCGTCGATTGCCCCGTCCAGTTCTTTGGCTCAGAGCTTCCTTGGGGCTTGCAATCGTGTCTCGGTCTGCCTGCGAACGATCAAGCCGGCCTCGCCATGAACTGCGCACTTGCTCTGCGGCGACAGGGAAGAGCATCCACCACGACTCGATTTCCTGGACAGGCACGACCGCATGTGCATCGGCCAGGCCCGCTGCCCGAAGTGCAGCTTCCGTCTTGGACTGGAGGCGGCCTGCCGGGTCCGGCGCGTCCGAATCTCGGTGAACGAAGACACAGGCGACAGGCTGAGTGTTGGCCTGCACGACATCGGCAATTCGGTCGGCCCAGGCATGCACCGCGCGTGGTGACGCGGACCGCTGCAGCGACGGAGGCGTGCTCCGGGCCTTGACCCGCCCCTTGAGTCCGGGACAGAGGGCCTCAATCAGGCGTGCAACAGCACGCGAATCATTGGTGTGCTCGCCGAAGACGAGTACGACCGGGGCGCGTGCGCTCAGTGTTCGACGGGAGGCCGCTGCCATCAGTGGTCTCAGTCAGGGACGCCGCCGAGGGCACCGCCGAACCAGAGTTCGCCGAGGCCCAGATCGGACTTGCTGGCGATCCGCCGCAACCTGATGCTTGGGACGCAAGGAATCTGCGATGCACCCGTCTCGGCGTCTCGGCCGCACACGACCAGTTCGTCGGGCTGGAGGCGGTTGACGAAGGTGGGAGCGTGTGTCGTCACTAGCAACTGCGTGTGGCGTGAAGCCGCTCTCATGCGTTCCACAAGCAGGTCGAGCGCATATGGATGCAACCCGTGGTCGGCTTCTTCGATCGCCGTGAACGGGGGCGGGTCCGGCTCATGCAGCGCAGCTAGTAACGCCAAGAGGCGAACGGTGCCGAACGATGCGTCGGCCAAGTCGATCGGTGCGCGGACACCCCGCTCACGCAGCATCACAGCGACGCCTCGACTGGCACCTCCGACTGGCTCGAACTCGATCCCCTCGAGGCCGGGCAGGCAGTCGCGCATCTCGTCGACGAGGATCGAGAAAGTGTCAGGCGCTTCCTTCGACAGGTGGTGCAGCACGGAGGCCAGATTGCTGGCGTCGTCTGCCAGAGTGCCCCGGATGATCCGAAACGGTTGCCGGGCAGCGCTCATGTCCGGTTCCAGCACTCGAATGTCTGTGAGGAAACGTGCCAACGAGCGGATTCCCTCCCCCCCTTCTTCATCGGACCAGTCGGGAAGCGTCGCCAAGCCGGTGGTTTGCCTGTCGGCGAGGTGGCGGGTGGTGGGCTCGTGGTCTCCTGGATCGTCTCGGACAATTGCGACCTTCTGACCCGAGACGGTGATGCGCCTACCTTGCCCGCGTGTTCGCTTGAACGAGAATGTCTCTGTGCGGCTGAGCACTCCACGCGGAGTCTGGCCGAACGTCAATCGATACTCGTCGGGGGCACCTGCACTCGCGTAGCGAGTCACGTTTCCTTCGACACCCAGCACAACTTGTGCCGATTTGGCCGAGCCGTCTTGCCGTCTGATGAACTCGAATCCTCCCCACTCGTCGATGGCGGCGGAGAGATCGAAGCGCACCGTTGAAGCCAGGAATCGCAGCACGTTGAGGATGTTCGTCTTGCCCGAGCCATTCGGGCCAACGAGCACCGAGAACCGATTTAACGGCAGCTCAACGTCGTCAAGTGAACGAAACCTCCTGGCCCTCAACTTGGTGAGCATCGGACGCGGCATCAGAACCACCGGCCGTAGTGAGCTATTTGATGCTCAGCAGCAGGGCAACTCACGGTCGTACCGTAGCTACTGACCAGCATGGGTTCGCTCAGTTGGAGTACTGGACGTCGATGAAATCGTCCGGCGATCCGTCGCCCGCTGCGGTCTCGGCCTCGATGAGCTCGTGCAGCCGTTTGGCTACCGGTCCCACCGTGCCGCCGCCGATCGGGGCGCCGTCCCACTCGACCACTGGGAACACGTGGGTGTCGCCGCCCGACATGATCAGCTCGGCACCGCGGCGTGCCTCGTCGGCTCGCAGCGGCCTCTGCTCCACGCTTGCCAGCAATCCGTCGTCGCACAGCGGCCCACGGGCCAGATCGAGCAGGCGCCGCATGGTTGTGCCGTGCAAGATGCCCTCGAACGGGGGCGTGACGAACACGCCGTCGTTGCTCACGCTGCACACGTTCAGCACACAGGCTTCAGCGATGAAGCCGTCGTCGTCGACGATGATGCCGAACGTGCCGCCGCCGTCGGCTGCCTCCATGTGGGTCAGCACGTTGAGCAGGTAGTTGTTCGACTTGATCTGGGCGAGCAGCGGCGGCTTCTGGGGCGTCTCTCGCACCGTTGCTTCGCGGAAGCCGTCCCTCATCGGATCGAAGCCCCCGGCGCCGAAGCCCATTGGGTCGAGCACGACGCAGTAGAAGCACGGCTCCTCGCATTCGGCGGGCATGAACGAGAAGCCGCCGGGTCCGGGCGTCAGCCAATACCGCACGATGCCGTCGCGGGCGCCCGAGGCAGCGGCCGTGTCAGCCACCATCTGGATGAGCTCGGCGCGAGACCACGGGACCTGCAGGCGGGCGCCCGCTGCGCTCGCGAGCAGCCGGTCGATGTGGATACCGAGCCGGTACAGCCGGCCGTTCACCAGCGAGCAGGTGTCGAAGACGCCGTGGCCCCGGTGAACCATGTGATCGTCGAGCGGCACGGTCATGACGGTGGGATCGGTGACGACCCCGCCGAGATAGGAGCTGAACATGGCGTAACAGCCGCGCTTGCCCCGCCGCCTGGCGGCCATCCGCTCGACGGCTTCGGCGGCGCTCAGGACCCGTTGGGCCGGGCGCAGATCGGCGCCTGTCTCGTCCTGTGTGCTGGCATCGCCGTTCACGTTCTCGTCGGCAGTTGGGACCGTCCGCAGCGCCACGTGCCGATACTACGTGGACTGCCTTGCCTGGCTCCGGAAGCCACCGCAGCAATGCAGCCGAGCGGTCTGAATCACCCCGCCCCACCCCTGCTGCCGTAGCCTCGCCGGGCAATGGCGGTTCCGGATGGGGAGGACGCGCCTCCGGCGTTCGGGCCGGCGGCTCTGGTCACTCCGGCCAACCTCGTGACGGTCGCCCGCATCGCGGCCTCGCCGGTTTTCATCGTGATGATCGTGTCGTGGGGCGCACGGTGGGCAACGTTCGCCGTCGGGTTCGTGATCGCCATGACCGACTACCTCGACGGATGGCTTGCCCGCCGTCACGGCCCGACGCGCGCCGGCGCATTCTTGGACCCGCTGGCAGACAAGGTGTTCGTGCTCGGCGGGATGGCTGCACTCGTGTGGAATGGCCAATTCCACGCGGTGCCGGTGGTCGTCATCGCCGTGCGAGAGCTGGCGATCAGCGCGTACCGGTCAAGAGCCGGTCGCCGGGGCATCTCGATCCCGGCCACCAAGCTGGCCAAGTGGAAGACGTTCACCCAGCTCTGGGCCATCGGCTTCGCAGTCATGCCGCCGCTGGCGACGGACGCCCACTGGGTCGCCACGCTCACCTTGTGGGTTGCGGTGGCGCTGACCGTTTGGACCGGCTGGTCGTACCTGCGCTCGGCACGCAGCGTTGCCGCAGCTCAGCTCGGCGACGACGCAGACGGCTGAGGCCGACCCGGTAGGCGGAACCGTGGCCCGCGCGGCCCGTGGTGCAGCGAGCTGGCGGGGTGCGCGCGGCCGGCCGCAATTAGGGTCACGCCTTGTGAAGACCGAGATCGTCGCCGTGGGAACAGAGCTGCTGCTGGGCCAGATCGTCGACACCAATTCGTCGTGGATGGGCGAACAACTCGCCTTGGCCGGCATCGACAGCCACTACCAGACGAAAGTGGGCGACAACTGGGACCGCATCGACGCATCGTTCCGGCTGGCGCTTGACCGCAGCGACGCCGTCATCGTGTGCGGCGGGCTGGGGCCGACCCAAGACGACATCACCCGTGAAGTCCTCGCATCGGTGATGGGTGTTGAACTGGTGCTCGATGAGCGGATCGCCGAGCGGATCCGGGCGATGTTCGCGAGCCGCAGCCGCCCGATGCCCGAGAACAACCTGCGCCAGGCCATGGTGCCAACCGGTGCCTCGCCGATCCCGCAGCAGCCCGGCACGGCCCCTGGATTGATGGCGCCGATTCGCTGGGTGCGGGGCGTGGGTGCAGTGCCGCCGGGCGCCGAGCCTCCAGACGGCGCTGAGGTGCTCGACCGCGTGGTCTACGTGGTGCCCGGCGTGCCCTATGAGATGCGCGAGATGCTCAACGGCACGGTGCTGGGCGATCTGCAGCGGCGTGCCGGTGTCAGCGCCACGATCGAGAGCCGGGTCCTGCGGACGTGGGGCCAGAGCGAATCGGCGCTGGCCGAGATGCTGTCCGGCCGCATCGACGAACTCGACGAGACCGGCAACCCGACGCTCGCGTTCCTGGCCAGCGGCATCGAGGGCATCAAGGTCCGCATCACGGCCAAGGGGGCCGATTCGGCCGCGGCGTGGCAGCTCATCGACGCCGAACAGGCAGTGCTGGAGCCGATGCTCGGCGATCTGGTGTTCGCCTACGACGACGACACGATGGAAACCGCCGTGCTGGCCGAACTAGGCCGACTCGGGCTGACGCTGGGCGTGGCCGAGACGATCACCGGCGGGCGCATGGCGAACCGCCTGTCCTCCGCGGAGGCCGCCATGCGAGCGGGCACAGCCGCAGGTGGGGCGAAGCTGGGCGACCCTGGACTGGCGGCTTCGCCCGTGGGCGATCAGCCGGACTCGTCGGGCCCTCGTACGTTTGCAGGCGGCATCGTGGCCCGCTCGGAGCACCTGGCCGAGTATCTGCTGCATGCCGGCTCGTCGGAGGTGTCGCCGATGGGCGACGACCTCGTGCCTCCGCTGGCGTCAACCGCTGGTGCCGAAGCGCTCGCACGGGCCGCCCGACTGCGCACGGGCGCCAGCGTGGGATTGGCTGTCACCGCCGTGGAGGACCGTGCGTCGGCGACTCCCGAGCACCCTTACGGCACGGCCTTCTTGGCTGTGTCGATATCTGCGCAAGCGGCGCACGGCGACACGCCCGCCGTCGCACACCGGGACAAGGCAGACGAGATCCGCTTGCCGGGCGACCGCGAGCGGCTCGCCGACTACAGCGCAATCTCGGCGCTGAACCTGCTGCGCCTCATCCTGCAGGGTCGCCGCTGAACCTGCTCGTCCATGAGACATGCCCTCGGGGCAGCGCTTGACACTCGCAATTCGTCGTCTGCCTGAACCTGCGCTGGTCTGAGAAGCTCTTTGGGCATGGCCGAACGATTGGTGTACGTCACCCACCTTGCTGATGAGC
This sequence comes from Acidimicrobiales bacterium, assembly GCA_965231925.1. GTDB lineage: Bacteria > Actinomycetota > Acidimicrobiia > Acidimicrobiales > Poriferisodalaceae > Poriferisodalis. The sequence goes on along the minus strand of OZ246894.1, from coordinate 3,111,296 downwards.
TTGGCTACACAAAGGCGGCCCTTCACCGCGTGGTGTACCGCGCTGGTATCGAACCTCAGCGCGTAGCCAGTGACTTCTCGCCAGGACAGCGAACTCTGGCAATCACGGCTGAGGAGGCCGATCGTGTGAGGGCGTCGACGCGAGAACGAGATACAAGCGTCCCTGCACCTGAGACGACGCATCCGGACGAGGGAGTCTTCTACGCAGTCGTAGTTGATCCCATTCGGCCCGGCCGGGTGAAACTGGGATTCACATCGGACTTGGAGCAACGACTCAGCAGCTACCGCACGAGTTCGCCGGAGGTGCAAGTGCTATTCGCCATTCCCTGTCGTCGTGGTTGGGAGGCAACCAGCATGGCGGCATTGACCAACGTCGAGGGATGCTCGCGAGTCGGGCGAGAGGTCTTTGACTACTCCGACTCAGATGCGCTCTCGGAGCGCGCCGGTAACTGGTTCGCGATGCTCCCATCTATCACTGCAGAGACGTCCCGCTAATCCGGTAGTGCTCCGGGATCAAGGGTGACCTGGGGGATATGGAACGGCGTTCTCGTCATTCAGAATCGCTAGCGAGGTACGCGAATACCAACCCGATGCCCTCCCCAGCTACCAACGCGCTGAGTCGTGCGAAAGGAAACGCTCAACAGTTCCAGCCCAGGTCTGGACCGGACCCTGCCCGGCATACGGCGCGCATCGCGTAGATTGCCTGTGAGGCGGCCCGCCACCGCTCGTACGTCTTCGCGCGCTGACCGCGAGAGCAGTCTTCGACGACATCCGTCCGTTGGGTCTCAGTTTGTCGAAAGCGACTCACTACGGTGCCGTATCGTGCTTCCAGAGCGTCGTACTGGCTTACGTCGATGTTGGCCAGTCTCGCCCGAGCGCAGCGGCGGCCAAATGAGAGCAACCTGTGTTGAAGGCAAGCGCTCGGGGGAGCCTTCCACGCTCACGAGCGCCCGTCATCCACCCTCACTCTCCACGGGTTCACGCCGCCGCTCTATCGCCCGCCGCAGAGCCACGCCCCGAAGCAGCGAGTCTCAGCCGAACGCCCGCGGCGTGCCCGCATGAAATCCAACATCGGAGACCGCCCGTGGCGGGTCAGGCGGCACAGCGGAGGCCAGCACCTGCCGGAGACCAAGAACGACGACTAACTTCGGCTTCATGCGCTGGCGACCGCCTCTCACGGTCGCGGCAGTCTTGCTCGTCCTCTTTGGCTGCGCTAGCGGAAGCGCTGTCGCTGAGGCGCCGACAACCGCCGCCGCAGTAGCGGTCGCAACGCTCCCTGCGACGACCCGCGGGCCGACGACAACCGCCGAAGAACAGCGCCCCGTCTGGTGCACTCATCACGACGCCGCACTGCTCGCTTGGCAGTCATACGCCAGCGCCGAGGCCGAGTACGACGAGGCGCGCACGGCCTACGAGTCAGCCGCCGACCTCGTACAGGCCGCAGGCGATAGCGCGCTCGATGCTGCCTCGGCCGCATACGAGGCAACGGCCGATGAGTGGCTAGGAGACTGCTGATTTATTGGCCGCGATTTCCGCGTGCGGGGGGTGGGCGCGCGGGACAATGTCGGGATGCAGGGCACGGCTGAGTCGGATCGGGTGTTGTTGGACGCGGCGGCGGTGTGCGGGCATTTGGTGCAGGCGGGGTCGGTGCATGCCTTGTTGGCTGAGCATCGTTCGCGTCTGTTTCCCGATGAGCTGTTCGGGGATCTGTTCGCGTCCGGGCGGGGTCGTCCGTCGGTGCCGGGCGAGGTGGTGGCTGTGGTGATGGTGCTGCAGGCGTTGGAGGGCCTGTCGGATCGGGAGGCGTGCCGCCGCTTGCAGACTGATGTGGGGTGGAAGGCCGCTGCGGGTCTGGCGTTGACTGATGAGGCGTTTCATCCCACGGTGCTGACGTTGTGGCGCAACAAGCTGCGCGCAAGCGAACGGCCGGATCGGATCTTCGACGCGGTACGCGACCTGATCGCATTGAGCGGCGCGGTGGCGGGCCGGGACCGACGCGTTTTGGATTCCACGGTGCTCGACGACGCGGTGGCCCGTCAGGACACCGTCACGATGGTGACGGTGCAGATGCGGCGAGTCCGAAAGCTGGTGCCCGCCCTAGGCGAGGTGCCGGTACGCGAACGCAACCTGGATCCCGCCGGCGCGGTGGTGGACTGGGACGACCCCGACGACCGTGAGCGGCTGGTGTCCGAGCTCGTGGACGACGCGCTGGACCTGATCGGCGCAGCCGAGGACCTCGATCTCGACGAGAGCCAGGCGGACGCGGTGGGCTTGTTGGCGCTGGTCGCCGGCCAGGACGTGGAGCCCGCCGGGGGGCCGGGACGGTGGCGGATCGCCCGCGGCACCGCCAAAGGACGGGTGATCTCGGTCGTGGATCCGCAGTCGCGTCACACTCACAAGACCGCTCACAGCTACCGCGACGGCTACAAGGCCCACATCGCAGCCGAGCCCCACACCGGGCTGATCACCGCAGCCGATCTGACCGCGGGCGACGTCAGCGACGCGGACGCGGCGATGGGCCTGCTCCAAGACGAGCCTCCCGAAACGGTGGTGCTCGCCGACAGCGCTTATGGCACCGGCGAGCTGAGAGCGGACTTGCAACACGCCGAGATCGACGCGGTGATCAAGCCGCCGCCGCTGCGCACCGCAGTCGAAGGCGGCTACAGCGTCGACGACTTCGACATCGACTACAGCATCGACCCCGACTCCGGCCGCTTCACCGGCACCGCCGGATGCCCCGAAGTCCACATCGTCGCGATCACCCCCAAAGGCGACGCCCGCTTCGGCCGCCGCTGCCGCAAATGCCCCCAGCGGCACCGCTGCACCACCGCCAAGAACGGGCGCACCATCAAGATCCACCCCCACCACGGCCTCCTCAAAGCAGCCCGCGCCCAAGCCCGCACCGAAGAGTTCGGCCACGCCTACCGCACCGAGCGGCCCATGGCCGAACGAACCATCGCATGGACCGTGCGCCGAGCACGAAGATGCCCCTACATCGGCACCGACAAAAACCGGCACTGGCTGAGACTGCGCGCAGCCGCAGTCAACCTCGCACGCCTCGCCACCCTCGGACTCCACCACAACGGCACCCACTGGGCACTCGCCTGACCCCCGACAACCCCGCCGGGCCGCCGACACCGCCCCGAACCGGCACCGCCGCGCCCCGCCCCACAACCCAGCACCCACCACGACCAAACCACCGCCACGACAAGCCACTTGCTCAGCAGTCTCCTAGGAGCGTGGTCGGTTATTGGGGTTGTGTGAGGGCGGGTTTGGCTGGTGGGCGCGTCGGGTGGGGTTGGGGTGGCGGGCTGGGGTGCGGACGCGGGTGTGTCACCCGATGATGCCGAGGCGGCCGATGCGGTCGAGGTTGATGGCGGCGGTTCGCCATTCGAGCCAGTGGCCGGCTTTGGCGAGGCCGCGCCACGGCAGGCGTTTGGTGCGGGCTTTGATGTGGGCGATCTTTCGTTCTGCTTGGGAGCGCTGTCGGTATCTGGCGAGGAATTCGGGTTCGCGCCGTTGGGCTCTGGCGGGGGCGAGGAGCTCTTCGTGGGGGTTGATCTCGATGATGCGGCCGCTGTCGCGTGCGGTGCATCGCGTCTTGAGCGCGCACGCGTTGCAGTCCGCTGCGCTGAATCGGGCCTGGCGGCGCTTTTGGCCGCGCGGCGGCGGGATCGCGACGGCGACGCCGGCGGGGCAGGTGATCGTCGCTGTTTCGGTGTCGATGCCGAAGTCGGCTTTGGTGAACATGTCGGGGTCTTTGCGGGCCGATATCGGCGGGGCGGGGGCGACCAGGTCGATGCCGCGGCCGGCCATCGCCTGCCGCGTGGGCCCCGATCCGTAGTGGGTGTCGGCGATGACCTCCGCGACCGGGACCGGGTCGGCGTCGATGAGGTCCTCGAGGACTGCTGCGTCGTGGACGGTGGCCCGCGTCGCTGCCGCGGCGGTGATCAGGTCGGAGTCCGCGTCGGCGGCGATGTGCAGCTTGTAGCCGTCGTAGCGGTCGCGGCGGGAGCGGTGCCCGTGCCGGGCGTCGGGATCGACGGTCGAGATCACCCGCTCAGTCGCGGTGCCTTGGCGTATCCGCGGCACAGCGGCGCCGTCGGGAGTGTCAGCGGTCTCGATGTCCTGGCCGGCGACGACTCTGAGCAGCTCGACTGCTGCGGCCACATCGGCGTCCTCGAAGCGGGAACAGAACCCCACGACAGTCCCGGCGTCGGCGAACAGCTCGGCCACCAAAGCCGCCCGCTCTGCAGGATCGGACCAGTTGATCTGCGGCTTGGCGTCCGACCCGTAGTCGCCGCGGGCCAACAGCCCCGCCAGCTCGCCCGCCGCGCCCGCGTCGATCCCCGACACCGCGTCGACACAGCGACGGACCTGAGAACGAATCAGCGTGACCGTGTCCTGGGTCAGCACGCTGTCCTCGATGCCGGTGGAGTCCACGCTGCGGCGATGGCCGATCACCCCGGCGCGCTTGGCTGCGATCTTGACCCGATCCCCCAAGAAGCTCTCCATCCCCGCGCGCACCAGCCGCGCCCGGAACTCCACCAGCACCACATGAGGAATCCCCCGATGATCCAGCCGCAGCCCCAGCGCCGCTTTCCACGACATGTCGAACCGCGACCGCCGCTCGGCCTCACGATCCGACACCCCATAGAACAACTGGCACAACAACAACGACGCCACCACCGACGGCGGATGCGACGGCCGGCCCCGACCCGACACATACAGCGCATCGAAATCGGCGTCGCAGAACAGCTCCCCGCGAGCCCGCCCCAGCGTCGCCAAGAACCCCTCGCAGTCCAACAGATCGCCCACCATCACATCAACATCAAAAAACGAACCCTGATCGTCAGCCGAACCGCGCACCCCTGCATTGTCCCGCGCGTCCCAGCGCCGACCGCGGAAATCCGCCGACTTTCCGACCACGCTCCTAGACGCCGGTGCTGGGTTAGACGAGGCATTCGACGCCGCAGATGCTGCATTTGCGGATGCGTACGACCGCATCTACGAACCCGCGAGTCGGCTCAGGGCAGATGCGAGGGACCGAGCGCTCGCCGCATACCAGGCCCTCACCGACGCCAGCAACCGGTTCGGCGCAGCCTCCGCAGCGCTATGGGACGTCACACCCGACGGGATGGCGTGGCCAGAGGTCGACCAAGTTTGTGCTTCGGCGTCCAGCTAGCGAGGTACTCGCCCCGCGGGGAGCGGACGCAATGCGCAGAGGTCGACCTGTCGTCGGATAGAAACCCAGCAGGCCTAACCCGACGACTGGCGAATGGTCGTCTGTCTGCGCGGCCTCTTGGGTTCCATGACGCTGCGAAGTCGCCACTTGTATCCGGCCCGACTGCGACGAAGGCCGAGAAGCGTCTCGCAGCGCTCGAACGCTGTGCACAAGAAGGGCCTAGGAATTCGGCCTGGACGACGCTGCAACCGCCCGGGCCTGGCGTCAGACTGAGCCTCGGGGGACTACCCATTCGACCGCTTGGCCGGTGATGCTCGCAATCCGCTCGTAGTCGGCGTCATAGTGCATGACAGCCAGATCATTGACTTCCGCGACTGCCGCGATGAGCAAATCGGGCAGCGGCAGCCGGTGCTGACCACGCTGAGCAAGAAGTCGTTGCACGGCCACTGCCCGGTCGGTGACCGCTTCATCGATAGGGAGCGAAGGCAGCGAGCCTCGTTCTATGAGGATTTCCTCGTAGTCAGAGCGGGACCGTGCGCTGTAGAGCATCTCGAGGTCGATAATCGGGCACGTCGCCACGTACCCGTCGACGACGAGCGGTGCGAGCCGGGCCGCGACCGCGGGGTGGTGCATGCGCGCGTACGCGCTCTTGTCAGTGAGGTAGAGAGGTCTCAACGCCAAGCGCCCGACATGACCTCATCATCGGCGATGTCCGTACCGCGACGGTCAGCAATTCGCCGTGCGTGCCTCAATCGCAATTCGGAGTCGACTGCATTCCGCAGCGCCGCATTGACGGTGTCCTTCATGGTCGATGCCCCGATGATGAGGCGCGCTTGCTCGAGTAGCTCGTCGTCGATGTCGACCAAACGCTTCGTCACGTACCCGAGTATATCCAGATCATGCTCTCGATATATCTCGACTGCTGGCACCCTACCAACCGCGCAGTCGGTGTTCTGAGTGGCAGGCTGTCCAGATGCGTTTCGGATTCTGGACCAAGAACGACCAAGAGATCTCAGCGATCATCGAGTGCTGCCAGCACGCTGAGGCAACCGGCTGGGACGGCTTGTGGTTCGCCGATCACTTCATGCCCAACGAGGAGAACGTGGATCAGCCCGTTCACGAGGCCTGGTCGGTGCTGGCCGCGCTCGCGGTGGCAGTGCCCCGGGTGCGACTGGGCCCGCTGGTTGCGGGCAACACGTATCGCAATCCGGCGCTGACCGCCAAGACTGCCGCGACCATCGATCACATCTCCGGCGGCCGGGTGGTGCTCGGCATCGGTGCCGGCTGGCAGGAGAATGAGCACGAGGCCTACGGCTTCGACTTCGGCACGCTGCGCAGCCGGATGGACCGATTCGACGAGGCCGTCGAGATCATCAGCTCACTGCTCGGCAACCACCGCACGAACCTGAACGGCGAGCACTACACCGTGACCGAAGCGCCGCTCGACCCCAAGCCGATTCAGTCGCCCGTCCCGCTGCTCATCGGCGGCGGCGGGCGCAAACGCACCCTGCGCACCACCGCCCGCTGGGCCACCGAATGGAACTACTGGGGCATGCCCGACGACATCGCCGAGTTGTGCGGCGTTCTCGATCAGCACTGCGAGGCGATCGGCCGAGACCCGGGCGAGATCAGCCGGTCGGCGTGCGCGCTGCTGTTCATCAACGAAGACTCGGCCAAGCTCGACCGCTTCCGCGCCATGGACCTGGGCCGGGCCACCATCGTGGGCACGCCCGACGAGGTCAGCGAGGTTGTCGAGCAGTATCGGCAGGTCGGCGTGGACGAGCTGATCATCCCCGATTTCACGTTCGGCCCGATGGAAGCCAAGAAGCACTCGATGGACCTGTTCATCAACGAAGTGGCGCCCAACTTTCGCTGAGCGCGCTGCGCGAACGCCAGCTGGCGTACCCCGCACGGCACCAGACCACGAGCCAGACCACGAAAGGAATGCGATGAAGATCGGTCTGTTCCAGATCAACATGGGGGCTCTGGGCGAAGCGGCCGGCCCCGAGGGCGCCGGGCGAATCGCCGTCGCCGCCGAGCAGGCAGGCTTCGAGTCGGTGTGGACGGGGGAGCACGTGGTGCTTCCCGATCCGCAGGCACCGCCGTCGCCGGTGCCGCCGCTGCACCCGATGCTCGATCCAGCAGTTGCACTCGCCTACGTTGCAGCGCTCACCAGCGAGATCAAGCTGGGCACCGGCATCATCATCGTCCCCCAGCGCAACCCGCTGGTGCTGGCCAAGGAGCTCGCCAGCGTGGATGTGCTGTCGGGGGGTCGGCTGCTGTTCGGCGTGGGCGTCGGCTATCTGGGCGCCGAGTTCGAGGCGTTGGGCATCCCCATGGAAGACCGGGCCCGCCGCACTGAGGAGTACATCGAGGCGATGCGGGCGATCTGGTCGATGGATCAGCCGGCCTACGACGGCGAGTACGTGAGCTTCTCGAACGTGCAGGCCCGGCCCCGGCCGGTCCAGCAGCCGGGACCTCCGGTGGTGATGGGCGGCCACACCGCGCCTGCGTTCCGCCGGTCGGTCACCATGAGCGCGGGCTGGTACGGGTTCGCGCTCGACTATGACGGCACCCAGAGCTGCATCGAAGGGTTGTCCGAAGCTGGCGCCCGCTACGACCGCCCCTCCGAGCTCGGCCGCTTGGAGATCACCGTCACACCCCGGGTTCGTCCGACACCGGAGGTGGTCGAGCGCTTCGCCGAGATGGGCGTCGACCGGCTGGTGCTGCTGCCCAACGGCCAGACCGTCGACGAGATCGCCGCGTTCGTCGACCACATCGGCACCACGCTGCTTTCGTAGTCAGCGCTTCGAACGGCACCCTCGGGCGTGAGGCCGAACGGTGCGCGGATCGGTTCACTTGAGGTGCAGGCGCTCTACTCCCTTCAGGAGACCGAGCTCCTCGATCAACGAACGCCATTGGCCTCCTCGTCCCCATGACCAAGCGACGGCATCCGGGATCCAGAGAAGAGGCTCACTCGCAGAGGACAGATGCTGGTACTGGACATCCGTCCCCGCGTCGGGTCCGAGAGCTCGCGCTATGACCACCCGGTCCCGATGATCTTGGCCTTGGCGCGAATCCAGAACGATGCGCTCGACATTCCGATCCATTAGCTCAACCATGAGCGACTCAAGTGCAGCAGCACGCGCTGCTACCTGCCGACCGCCTATCGCGACATGAATCATCGACTGGCACGGGATCTTGGCAATGTCCTGGAGCAGCGCTTTCCGGCGCCGGGGGCTCTCGGAGGCAAAATGCAGGCGCCGTTGGCCTGAGATCAGTAGGGACCGCATGTGCGAGCGCGCCGCTGCGAGGCCGTGCCCCGGCACCAGCGTGGCGCAGAGGCAGTAGTTCGGGCCGCGAACCGATTCGTCGATGAAGGCATGGCTGGTCATCGACTTCGACTCGTTGCGTTGCTCGAAGTGCCTTGAGGACCGAACGGGGGTCTCAGCGTGTACCGGTTCTCAGCTGACAGTCCCGATGGTGCCAACGGTGCCGTGATCATTGCTTTGTCGATCTTGAGTAGATCGGCCAGTCGAAGCTCGCGGGCACCCCTCGTCAAGGTGTCAGCAGAGATGCCGTAGTAGTCGGGACCGCGTTCCGCGGGCAGGCCGAAGTGGTCGGCGTTTCGCAGGGCAATGAGCAGGAATGTCAGTGCAGGGAGGCTCAGGCGCTCGTACCACCGTTGTTGCGGGGAGGGCCCAGCAGTCCACAGCTCATGAGGGATCTGTATGAAGCCCTGCTTGGGTCGCTCGTACTGCTCTCCAGAACCGTCCTCGCGGAGCAGACTGACAACCGCGTACCTATGACGACGGCTTCGTTCGACGAGGTTGCGCTCGGCGAGTCGGTGCCAAGCCTTCGATACTCGTCCTCGTGCGGCGGCTGAGTCTGGGTTCGGAAGGCCCAATGCGCGCGCCCATACCGAGGAATGAAGCGACACATCCCACGGCTCAGCACTGGCCTTCGTGAGCACGAGCAGGTACAGGAGCAGGCCAGTGCGGTCGCCGTTGGACACGAAGGTGGCCAAGGGTCCAGCTCGAGGTGTTGCGCGACTCTTGGCCTGGATGAAGCCGTGACGAACAGGAACGGCACTGCGCGTGGCACTCTCTACGATGGCATCGACGGTTTGGTGGCTGGTTGCTGGCTTGTCACTAGGCACTTGTGAATTCATGCTTGCAAGGTAGCTGATCGACGATGTTATGGCAGCCTATCTCTACTGTTTTGTCACCCTATGAGTTGCTGTTCTAGCGGCAACAGTAGGAGTACCGGAGCAGCACCTGTACCAGTGCCACGACTAGGGCCGAGAAGCCCTAACTGACGGATCGGCATCGTGACGGCGCATCTATGCGCTGTCAGCACCGCCATCCGCCCTCAGTCTCAAAATCTCGCCGTTCTATGACCGCCTGCGCCAGAGTTCAGCGAGGCAAGCGATTGACGAACGAACGTCCCTGAAACAGCGCGACTCGGGGAGCGGGATGCCCCAGCGTGAGAGCATGGAGCGTCTCGCCGAAGATCTCGCCGCATCGACAGGATCTCGAAGCCAAATCGTCACCAGCGGCTCGGCCCCTTGGGCTGACACGGAGCGATAGTCGCTTTTGGCCGAATCGCTGCCGATGCTCGGTGAGCATTGAGAATTGTCTTGCAATTGGCTAGGAGTTGGGCGAGACTGGGAGGGCCGAAGGCAATAGCCCGAGGAAGTAGGCCCGGCTCCTCTCCGGACGGTGAGCGGCCGGGTCTTGCGCGAGAGGCACTAGGTCGGTGCCGCGCTGCTGACCTGACAGCGACGTTGTCGCTGGCGCGTCGGCTCAGCGGCGTGCAGGGCCTGATCGGCGAAATATGGGTGGGCCCGCGGAGACCACGCCGTCGGCTTCGAGCGCGTCGATCGTGGTGTCGTCGAGACCTGCTAATTCGGCGAGTACCTCGCGGTTGTGCTGCCCGCGGTCGCCGGAGACTGATCCGGGCCGGGCGCCTGCGTCTGCTTCGGCAAAGCGCCACGGCGACTGCGGCACCGTGAGCGGCACCGCCGCTTCGCCGGCCACAACATCCACGAAGGCGCCTCGCTCATGCGCCCAGGGGGTCTCGGCCAATTCGGCCACCGTGCGCACCTCGGCGGCCATCACCGACTTCACGCCGATCGCGTTCTCCACGGCTTCGGCGCTGTCGAATTGGCTCACCCACTCGGCGAAGATCGCCTCGATCTCTTCCCGATAATTCACCCGGTCCTCGATGCGGGCGAACCGGGGGTCCTCGCGCAGATCGGGACGATCCATCGCTGCGGTGATCACCTTCATGCCGAAGTTGGCGGTCAGGTCCAGCGTCACGGTGACGTGCCGGCCATTCGACAGGGGGTAGATCGCGGCCCAGTTCTGACCTCCCTTGAAGCCGATCTGGGGGTCTTGGCCGGTCATGTCGGTGGCGGCCAGGTCGTTGCACATGAGCGTGCTCTCGGCCATGGACACCTCGACGGCCTGCCCACGGCCGGTCCGGTGCCGCATGTGCAACGCCGCCAGGATCGCGCCCAGCGCATGGAGCCCGGTGTAGGTGTCGGCGTGGGACATCGGATCGTTGCGATAGGGCTCGTTGCCGCGCCGACGAGCCACCATCTCAGTGACGCCGGCCTCGGCGTGCAGGACCCCCGCAAAGGCGCCGCGGTGGCTGCGGCTGTTCCCGTGCCCCCAGCCCGACACCGAAGCGACGATGATCCCGGGGTTGACCTCGGCGAGCGCGTCGTACCCCAGCCCGAGCTTGTCGAGCACGCCCGGGCGGTAGTTCTCGAGCACGATGTCGGCCTTGGGAACCATGGTCATCAGCACTTCGCGGCCCGCTTCGGTCGTGAGATCGAGCGAGATGCATTCCTTGCCGGCGTTGAACTGCGCGAAGTAGGCCGACTGTCCGTCCACGTGAGGCACGACGAAGCGGGTCAGATCCGCGTCGGGCGGCTCAATCTTCACCACCCGTGCGCCGAGGTCGGCGAGCAGGCGGCCGGCGATCGGGCCCGCGACAGCGCGGGTCAGGTCCAGCACCAATACATCTTCGAGCGGCCGTTCCACGGCGTTTGACGATAGAGCCGCGCGGCGGCTGTTGCCCGGTCTCAGGTGCCGCGACCCGCACTGCCGACCGGCACCGGCATCCAGACGCCGCACGCCAGTCCTGCGCCGATCGCCACCAACCAGGCGCGCCACGAGTCGATGAGCTCGGGCTGGCTCGCGAGGGGGGAGCAGCGATCGCCACAGCTCAGGCCGTCAGCCCTCTGTGCTGATCTCGCCAGTGAGGTCTGCCACTCGCATCTCGCCTTCTCGTGTCTGCCCGCCGAGTTCGATGAACTGTTCCATTGCAGGCATGGCCTGCGGAGTCCGCAAGAGCCGCTGGAACAGGTACCGCTCTTCAAACAGGCCCTCCCGCAGTGGCAGCTCGTCGGCGGCGTTGACGGCCTGCTTGGCCAGCGCGACCGCGTGGGGCGGGAACTTCGCGATGCGGTAAGCCAACGCAGTCACGAAGGGCCTCAGCTCGTCGGCGGGCAGCGCCCGGTTGAGATAGCCCCACTGCTCGGCGGCGCGCGCGTCGAGGTCGACGCCGCCCAGGATCACCTCCATGGCTCGCCCTCGCCCGACGAGGCGGGGGAGGCGCTGGGTGCCGGTGCCGCCGGGCAGGATGCCGATGGGCACCTCCATCTGGTTGATAACGGTGCGATCGATGGCGCCGAAGCGCATGTCGCACGACATCGACAGCTCGCTCCCGCCGCCGCCGACCCGGCCGCCGATCTCGACGATGGTGGCCTTCGCCATCGTGCGGTAGCGCTCGCACATGTCATGGAACCCGGCGTGCTCGGTGGGCCGCTCGGCCTCTCCGTCGGTCGGGTAGCCCAGGATCGCCGTCACGTCGAAGTGCGCGATGAAGAAATCTGGGTTGTCGCTGCGCAGCACGACCACCCGCACAGAGTCGTCATCGGCCACGTGCGTGCTGAACTTGGCGAGCTCGCGAAACAGCGCAGGCGTCATCACGTTGATCGGCGGTGCGTCGATGGTGGCAAACGCCACCCCTGCGTCACGTTCGATGTGCAGCAGCACGAAGTCGTCGTCGGTCATCTGGGCTGGGGTGCTCATGGGTCGCAGCGTGCCACATGACTGTGACATCGCGACGTGCCGAGCCCCGGTTCGCTGCGCACGCCTGAGGTGGCGTGCAGCCTCATCGAACGCGTTCGAATCGATCATCAGGCCATGCCTGGTTCGTTGTGCGCGCCTGAGATGTCGTGCAATGTCCAGATTCGGCCCGGCTTGCCTTGACACGAACTGATGTTCGGAACTACATTGCTGTTATTCGAAGTGGCCGTCGCGTCAGCGCAAAGCGCAGGGGCGGCGGCTGCCAGTGCAGCGGCGTGCGGCGCGCCGAGCGTTGCCGCGGTCCGCAGGAGATCAACCGGCAGAAAATCACCCGAGAGTTGTCACACCCCGCTTCTACGGTGCCCCTAGACGGCATCGCACGCTGGGTGCGGCCGAACGGGAGTCCGAGGAGGACGACATGAGTCAAAAAGACGGAGACCGGGATCGAGCACTGGACATGACGCTCACGCAGATCCGCCGCCAGTTCGGCGACGGGTCCGTGATGAAGATGGGCGAGAAGCACCACATGGCTGTCGAGGCGGTCTCCTCGGGCAGCCTCGCGATCGACTTGGCGCTCGGCATCGGGGGCTTTCCCCGCGGCCGGGTGGTGGAGGTGTACGGCCCCGAGGCATCGGGCAAGTCCACGCTCGCCATGCACCTGGTGGCCGAGGCGCAGCGCACCGGCGGCGTGTGCGCCTACGTGGACGCCGAGCATGCGATGGACCCGGTGTATGCGAAGAACATCGGCGTCGATGTCGACGAGCTGCTGATTTCCCAGCCCGACACCGGCGAGCAGGCGCTCGAGATCACCGACATGCTCATCCGCTCGGGCGCCATCGATGTCGTGGTGATCGACTCGGTGGCGGCGCTCACGCCGCGGGCCGAGATCGAGGGCGAGATGGGCGACCACCATGTCGGATTGCAGGCGCGCCTCATGTCCCAGGCGCTGCGCAAGCTCACCGCCAACCTGAACAAGACCAAGACGATCTGCGTGTTCATCAACCAGCTGCGCGAGAAGATCGGCGTGATGTTCGGCAGTCCCGAGACCACCTCGGGCGGGCGGGCGCTGAAGTTCTACTCGTCGGTGCGAATCGACATCCGCCGCATCGAGGCGATCAAGATCGAGGGCGAGGTCGTGGGCGGTCGCACACGCGTCAAGATCGTCAAGAACAAGGTGGCGCCGCCGTTCCGCCAGGCCGAGTTCGACATCATGTACGGGCAGGGCATCAGCCGAGAGGGCTCGCTGCTCGATGTGGGCGTCGAGCACGGCATCGTGAAGAAGTCGGGTGCTTGGTACACCTACGAGGGCGAGCAGTTGGGCCAGGGCCGCGAGAACGCCAAGAAGTTCCTGATCGCCAATCCCGAGATCACCGTCGAGATCGACGGCCGCATCCGCTCAACGCTCGGCATCGGAGTAGACGGTGAGGCCGACGACGGCGGCGCCGACGACGTCAACGTGCTCGACCGCCTCGACGACGCACAGGCACGGGCCGAAGGCGCCAGCGTCGCCTGACGCCGTCGACGAGCAGCGACCGCCGGCGTCGGCCCCCGGTCGGCTCGTACCGGTCAGCACGGCACAACGGCGGCCGCAACGAGCGCTCTGGCGAATCGGAACTGCACGGCGGTGGTGCCCTAGCCTGATCCGGTCGTAGGCGAGCGGGGCGATTCGGCCTCGGCTTGGTCTCGGATCGGGGAGAATCAGGTGGCGCAGCAGAGCGGGAAGCAGAAGACCGACAAGCCGCAGAACGTCTTCAACTTCGACTACTCGCGAGATGCCGAAGGGCGGCCGCCGCAGTCGTACTACGACGACATCAAGCAGCGGTTCGCCGAAGAACGCGACCTGCGGCTGAGCTACCGGCCTCCGGGCACGCAGCTCTATACCTCCGACCTCGACGGAGATCTGGCCCGCTACGCCGAAGATCCGTATGCGACCGAGCGCATCGAGCGTCCGCCAGTGCACGACGAGGTCGAGGTGCTGTTCATCGGGGGCGGATTCTCGGCGCTGCTGACGTCGGCTCGGCTGCGGCAGAAGGGTGTCGAGAGCATTCGCATCATCGAGCGCGGCGCCGACGTGGGCGGCACGTGGTACTGGAATCGATACCCGGGTGTGGCCTGCGATGTCGTGTCATACGACTACCTGCCGCTGTTGGACGAAACCGGCTACGTGCCATCGCGCCACTACGCCACCGGCGACGAGATCTACGAGTACTGCCGGATGATCGCTCGCAAGTACGAACTCTACGACCTGGCGATGTTCCAGACGACGGTGACCTCGACGATTTGGGACGGCGAAGCTGAGGTGTGGCGCATCGGCACCGACCGGGGTGACGAGATCACTGCCCAGTTCGTCATCTGTGCCAACGGCACCCTCGCGAAGCCCAAGCTGGCGGTCATCGAAGGAATGGAACGGTTTGGCGGCCACTCATTCCACACGTCTCGGTGGGACTACGATTACACCGGCGCCGATCTCGAGAACCTCGCCGACAAGCGGGTCGGCATTATCGGCACCGGCGCGACGGCAGTGCAGGCCATCCCGCAGCTCGGCGAGATGTCCTCCGAGCTCTACGTCTTCCAGCGCACGCCGTCATCGATCGACATCCGTGACGATTGGGAAACTGACCAGGAGTGGGCGGCGAAGCTGGAGCCGGGCTGGCAGGCGCGCCGGCGCGAGCGGGCAATGGCAGGACCCCGCATCAGCGACGAGCAAAAGGCGCGCCGTGCGGCGATGACCCGTGAGGAGAAGATCCGCCGTCAGGAGAACGCCAACATCGACGCGATGATGCGCATCCACCGGCGCATCGACGAAGTCGTGGAAGACCGCGAGACAGCCGAAGCGCTCAAGCCCTGGTACATGCTGATGTGCAAGCGGCCCTGCTTCCACAACGACTACCTGCCCACGTTCAATCGCCCGAACGTGCACCTGGTCGACACCAAGGGCAAGGGAATAACCCAGATCACTGAGCAGGGACCGCACTTCGACGGCACGCAGTACGAGCTCGACCTGCTGATCTACGCCACCGGCTTCGAGGTGCAGCAGACCGGCATCTACAACCGCATCGTCGGCGAGAACGATCTCGAGCTCAACGACAAGTACTCCGAGGGCATCCGCACGCTGCTGGGCATCCACACCGCCGGCTACCCGAACCTGTTCATCATGGGCGGTTACCAGGCCTTTTTCGCCTTCAACTTGACCGATGTGCTCAACAGCCAGGGCGAGCACATCGCCGAGTGCATCGACTTCGTCCGCCGGGGCGGTCTGCAGTCGATGGATTGCCTGCCCGAAGCCGAGGAGTGGTGGGTGCAGCAGGTCATCGCCAACCGCGGCAAGACCACCCGCAACCGCGACTGCACTCCCGGTTACTACAACTTCGAGGGTGCCGAGAACCGACGCCAGGACGGCAACTTCAACGGCAACATCAAGCAGTACCTGGGCTTCATGTCACACGCCCGCGAAAACATGTCGGAGAATTTCGCGTTCACACAGCGCTGAGGCTGAGCCCCGGGCCCGAGCGGCCCGCGAGCGCGCCCCTAGCCTTGACGCGGTGGCTGCGGATGAGCGTGACGGCGAGGTTGAGGGCCGGCGCAGCTATTTCGTACGCACCTATGGGTGCCAGATGAACGAGCACGATTCCGAGCGAATCGCAGGCCTGCTCGAATCCGACGATTTGGTAGCCGCGTCGACGATGGCCGATGCCGATGTGATCGTGCTGAACACCTGCTGCATCCGCGAGAACGCCGACAACAAGCTCTACGGGCAGCTCGGGCACCTCAAGCGCCTCAAAGAAGAACGGCCAGACGTGCAGATCGCAGTTGCCGGCTGCCTGGCGCAAAAGGACCAGGACTTGGTCCGCCAGCGGGCTCCCCATGTCGATGTGGTCTTCGGCACTCACAACGTGGCACGCGCCGTCGACTTGCTGAGCGAGGCTCGCGTGTCGGGCCCGGTGACGGAGATCCTTGCCGAGTCTGAAGAATTCCCATCGGCCCTGCCGGTACGGCGAGATGCCCAGCACGCCGCGTGGGTCACGATCCAGATTGGCTGTGACAACTCCTGCGCGTTCTGCATCGTGCCCTCCGTTCGGGGCCGCGAGATCTCCCGTCCGTTCGGCGAACTGATCGACGAGGTGCGTCGTCTGGCAGCCGACGGCGTCAGCGAGGTGACGCTGCTCGGGCAGAACGTCAACAGCTACGGCCGCGACGTCACCCTGGCGCTGCGCGGCACGAACGGTGCACCGCCCCTGGACCATCCCGCCGATGCCGTCTGGCGTGCCGGCGAGTCTT
This sequence comes from Acidimicrobiales bacterium, assembly GCA_965231925.1. GTDB lineage: Bacteria > Actinomycetota > Acidimicrobiia > Acidimicrobiales > Poriferisodalaceae > Poriferisodalis. The sequence continues at coordinate 3,094,734 of OZ246894.1, read as the reverse complement.
GGGCCGCCGGGCGGCGCCCCGCCCGCCCGCTGTTCGGCGACCTGCTCCGGGCGGTCGGCGCAGTCGACGGCATCGACCGGGTGCGATTCACCAGCCCACACCCGAAGGACCTGCGAGCCGACGTGATCTCGGCCATGGCCCGCACGCCAGCAGTGTGCGAGCACCTCCACCTGCCGCTGCAGTCCGGCAGCGACAACGTGCTCGCAGCCATGCACCGGGGCTACACGGCCCAGCGTTACCTGGAACGACTGGAGGCCGCCCGGGCCGCCGTGGACGATCTCGCAGTCAGCACCGATATCATCGTGGGCTTTCCCGGCGAGTCCGAGTGCGACTTCGCTGCGACGCTGGAGCTGGCCGCACAAGCCCGCTTCGACAGCGCATTCACCTTCGTCTTCTCGCCGCGGCCTGGCACCGAAGCTGCCGAACTCGCCGATCGCTTCGTGGCCCCCGAAGTGTCGGCTGAGCGCATGGAGCGGCTGCGAACCGTCATCGAGCGTTCGGCGCGTCTGGGCAACGAGTCCCGAGTCGGTCGCATCGAGGAGGTGCTGGTCGAGGGGCCTTCGAAGCGAGATCCGGGCACGCTCTCCGGCCGAACGCGCCAGAACCGCCTGGTGCACTTCGCATCGACCGAACCGCTGCGAACGGGCACCTATGCCCGAGTGCTGGTGCGCGAGGCCGCCACCTTCCATCTCAGCGGCGAGCTCATCGAGGTCACCGCGCCGGCACGGCACCGCACCCGCATCCCGGTTGCCGCCCGCTGAGGGCGGGCGGTTGAGAGGCACCTCGTGCGCTGCCACCGAGACTTGCAGCGAGGCCATGTCCCGCCGCGCGGCCCGTAAGCCTGTCGCATGACGACGGGAATCAAGGGCGGCGAGCACGGCGTCGGGGCCATGGGTGGAGACGGCGGTCACCGGCCACTGGTCATTGTGGGCCCGACGGCTTCGGGCAAGTCGGCGCTCGCACTGGAATTGGCCAGGCGTGGCCGCTCCCGGACCGAGACTGCGGGTCCACCGGAATTGGTGTCGGTCGACTCGATGCAGGTGTACCGGGGCATGGACGTCGGCACTGCCAAGCCGACGGCCGTCGAGCGAGCTGACGTGCGGCACCACCTCATCGATCTTGTCGAACCGTCAGAGCGATTCACCGTCGTCGACTACGCCGACAACTTCGCCACGGCAATGGCCGACATCGCCCGCCGCGGCGCAGCGCCCCTGCTTGTCGGCGGGACCGGCTTGTACCTGCGCGCTGTCGTCGACGGTTTGACCCCGCCGCCGGAGTTCACCGACATCGCCGCCGAACTCGAATCCGAAGCCGCCGCCATATCCGTGGCGGCAGCCGCACCCGACGGGCGCGCAGTCTGTGGGGGTACGGCTGACTCGGTTGCGCTTGACCAGGCCGCGAACGGCCGAGCGCCCGGCGCGGCCGTGCTGCACCAGCGCCTCGCCGAACTGGACCCTGTGGCCGCGTCACGCATGGAGCCGACGAACCTGCGGCGAATCGTGCGGGCGCTGTCGGTCTGCCTCGGAACCGGCCAGCCGTTCTCGTCGTTCGGACCGGGTCTGCAGAGCTACCCCGAAGTGCCCTACCGGCTCGTGGGGATCGACGTAGACCGCGACACGCTGGACGCGCGCATCGCCGAGAGATACCAACTCCAGATGGACCGGGGTTTCTTGGACGAGGTCAGGGGCCTGATGGAGGCACCGTTGTCTCGCACCGCAGCGCAAGCCCTCGGCTACAAGGAGCTGCGAGCCCACCTAGAAGGGGAGTGCACGCTGGCCGAGGCACTTGATATTGCTGTCGCACGGACTCGGAAGTTCGCCCGCCGACAGCAGCGTTGGTTTGCCAGAGACCCGCGGATCACGTGGATCCCGTCCGGGAGCACTGCGGAAATGGCGGACCATGTGCGGCAACTCGAAGCCTGAAGGCATCCGACCACACAAAGCTTCAAGTTGAAGTTGAATGCTTAGTCGATGCGGGACTCGACCATGTCGAGCGTGTCGTCGGTCAGCACGGCGGCGAGCCTGACGTAAGCCGCAGCCGAGGGGCCGTAGAACTCGCCAGGTGAGACGAGAATCCCCGCCTCGGCGAGCAAGGTGCGGGTAAACGCCCACGCATCGTCGTCCGGGGCCGCAGCCCACAGGTAGAACCCGCCGCGGGGAAGCGGGGGCTCGGGACCGAAGCGGCCCACGATGCGGGCGAGACGCTCCAGCCGCGACCGGTATCGCTCTCGTTGTTCGGCGACGTGGACGCTGTCGGCCAGCGCTGCGACTGCCGCCGCTTGGGCGGGCCCGGGAACCATGAATCCGGCGTGCTTGCGCAGCTCACGCAGGTAGTGGACGAGTTCGGGGTCTCCGGCGTAGAAGCCCACCCTGACGCCGGCCAGGTTGGACCGCTTGGACAGCGAGTGAACGGCCACCACGCCGTCAGTGTCGGCACGCCGAGGGCGGCGAGTCGCGGCGTCCGCATCCGCGCCGGCACTCCGGGAGTGATCTGCGGCGGTGTCAGTGGCCGCCGGCGCCAGAATCGTGTGAGGTGGTCCGTCCCAGGTGAACTCGGCGTAGCACTCGTCGCTGAAGACTGGCACGCCTCGCTCGCGCCCCCAGTCCGCCGCAGCGGCGAGGTCGTCGAGACCGCCCGCTGGATTGCCCGGCGTGTTGACCCACAAAACCAGTGCCCGCTCCGCGTCGGCCTCGGAGATGGCGTCGAGCTGGATCGACCAGTGCTCGTCTGCGGTCACCCCCACCGCCCGGCAGCCGGCCAGCTCGGCCCCCATCGCGTAGCTGGGATAGCTGACCTCCGGGTACAGCACCGTGTCGCGCTCAGGGGTGCGCAGGCGCAGCCAGTGCGGCAGCCCGGCCACAAACTCCTTCGAGCCGATCGTTGCAGCGATCTCGGCATCGGCATCCACTCCCACGCCGAACCGCTGTTCACACCAGCGTGCTGCAGCCTGCCGCAGGTCCGGCGTGCCGATCGACGGCGGGTAGCCCCGCTCGGAGTCCGACCCGCCCAGCGCAGCCAGCACGGCCGGCGACGGCGGGTCCACCGGCGTGCCGATGGACAGGTCCACCAGCCCGCCCTCATGCCGGTCGGCCAGCGGCTTCAGCTCGTCCAGCCGGTCATAGGGATACGGCGGCGGAACGAACCCCTCCGAATTGTGGGAGCTCACCCGGACATCATCGCCGACGCAGCGTAAGCCGAGGCGATTCGCACGACGTGCAGCCACCTCACCGGCTCAAATGCCTATCGTCAAGAACGCTCATGACCACGCAGCAGGCCGACCCCAGCGACGCCGCCTCGTTCGAGGACAGGAGCCTGCCGGATGGCTTGACGAACTGGCTGGTCGGGCTGCTGGCGTTCTATGGGGCCGTTGTCCTGGTCAAGTCCATCACGGTGGCACTGGCGTACTTCCGGTTCGACGAGTCGACCACCGAGGCCGATCTGGAGACGATCGCGTCGGAAGCTGCTGTAGTCGAGCTCTTCGAATCCGTCTACCTGCCGATCCTTGTGCTGATGGTCGTCTGGACGTTCAAGTCGCATCGAGCGTCACGCCAGCTGTGGCCCTATGACCGGCGCTGGCGTCCGGGGTGGGCAGTCGGCGGCTACTTCTTGCCGGTCCTGTGTTTCATCATCCCGCCGAAGGTCCTGGCGGAGATCTACAGGATCGCGAACGCCGAGCGCACCGACGGGAGGGTCAACAGCAGTTGGGGGGAAGTCCGCACGCCGCGCCTCCTGATCGCATGGTGGATCGCCTTCGCCTTCGCCACCGTTGCCGGGGGGACTGCCGCCACCGTCATCGAAACGTCCTACATCGTGCCGAGGAGCGACCGGGTCTCAACGGTCCAGTCCGCCTATGGATGGGCCATCAGCGCCAACGTCGTGGCGGCCGCATCGGCGGTGATGGCAGCCGTCTTCCTATTTCGGCTTGGCCGCCGGCTGCACGACCTGACGAGCGACTAGTCGGCCGTGCGGGCCGGCTTGCTCGGAGGCTGCCGAGATTCGTTCAACTAGTCCTCGGCGTCGCCCGGTGTGCCGGTCGCGAATTCTGCGAACAGGCTGCGGGCGACGTCGTCGAGGCGGGCGTGCACCAGGGTCCCATCGTCGTCGTGAGTTTCCGAGAGCACCTCGCCTTCCCGGTGCACGGCCGCGAGGGCGTCGCCGCGGGAGTAGGGGATGCGCAGCTCCGTCACTTCAGTGAGGTGCCGCAGCCGGTCGCCGACGGCGAGCAGAAGTTCCTCCACGCCGTCACCGCTATTGGACGAGATCGCATGGGAGCCCTCGTAGCGCCCCAGCAACCGTCCCACGATGCCGTCCTCGGCGGCGTCGCTCTTGTTGAACGCGATCAGCTCGGGGACATCGCCGGCGCCGATCTCTCGCAGCACGGAGCGCACCACATCGATGTGCATCTCCGGCTCCGCCGCTGAGGCGTCCACGAGGTGCACCAGCAGATTGGCCTCGGCCACCTCCTCCAGCGTCGACATGAATGCCTCCACCAGCGATGTGGGCAGCTTTTTGATAAATCCGACGGTGTCCGTCATGAGCACCGTCTCGCCGCCGGGAAGCTGCAGGCGGCGGGTGGTGGCATCGAGCGTGGCGAACAGCCGGTCCTCGACCAGCACGTTGGCGCCGGTGAGGCGGCGCAGCAGCGTCGACTTGCCGGCGTTGGTGTAGCCCACGACGGCGACCGTGTGATACCTGGATCGGCGGCGCGACTTGCGCTGGTTCAGCCGGGTGCGTCGCAGGCCGCGCAGATCTTTCTCGAGCCGTGCCAGACGTCGCTGAATCCGGCGCCGATCCACCTCGAGCTGGGTTTCGCCAGGTCCCCGTGTGCCGATGCCGCCAGCCTGCTGGGACAGCTGCCGACCTCGGCCTCGCAGCCGGGGGAGCCGGTAGCGAAGCTGCGCCAGCTCCACCTGTGCCTTGCCTTCAAGCGTCGTGGCGTTCTGGGCGAAGATGTCGAGGATGACCGCGGTGCGGTCGAGCGCGGTGCGCTTCAGGATCCGCTCCAGGTTGAACTGCTGCGCCGGCGACAACTCGTCGTCGAACACCACCGTGTCGGCGTCGTGCTCGAGCGAGGCATCCAGGATTTCGTCGGCTTTCCCGCGCCCCACAAACGTCGCAGGATCAGGAGTATCTCGCCGCTGAACGATCCGCTCCACCGAATCGGCCCCTGCAGTGTCCACCAACCGTTCCAGCTCATCGAGATTGGCGTCCACCTCATCAGCAGTCCGCTCCGCCAGCTGCACTCCCACGAGCACGATCTGCTCTCGAAACGCCCGATCGATCAGCCCAGATTCAGCCCCCCCAAACTCCCCAAACCCCCCACGATGCGATCCTTCGGTCATGTCGCCAGCCTCAGCCATTAGGTATCCAGCCAAGGCCCGCGCAAGGACCATTCGACATCAGCGACGTGCTGGGCGCCGACCTGAAGAGTCGGACAGTCTCTGGGTCCAAACTGCGCTACGAGGGCGGTGCCGCCGGGCATGTGCACGCTGGTCCATCCGCTTCGCACGACCAGATCCCAATCCCGTGCCCGAACTGCAGCGGCGACGGCGCCGGTTCCGCAGGCGTGGGTCACACCAGCGCCGCGTTCCCAGACGGCCATGCCAATGGCGTCGCGAGTCTCCGATGAGGACCCTTTGTCAATGGGCAACCAGATGAATTCGACATTGATTCCGCCAGGGAAGTGACTCTCATACAGTTTGCCCAGATGTGCGGTCTCGCCTGGATCAACTGCCTCCGGCGCGTGGATCACAAGGTGCGGATTTCCAACGTCACCGGTAGCCCGTCGAGTATCCCCGAATCGTTCGTTGATCTGTGCATCTAGCGCCGGGCTGATGTCGGGCCCCGGCATGACGAGAGGCATGTCGACGTCGACGTGTTCATCAATGACGAAGGGTTCGCCATCATCGGAGTCGACGAGATCATTGCGCCACGCGACTCTCCGCGGACCGGCATCGGTCTCAACCGTGACGCTCAAGTGCGCGTCTTGAAACTTGTGGACCGCGGTGCGCCAAGGCTCGTACGTCCGGGCGAGCGAGTTCGCTAGGCAGGCCGAGCCATTGCCGCTCACCTCGGCCCGCGAACCATCTGCGTTGTAGAGGATCATTCGAATGCGTGCTTCGCCCTCGAGATACGAAGTGCCGCCAAGCCCGCCCTCCGTCCACCGTGGATCCGAGACCCGTGCGCCGATGCCTAAGAGCAATCCGTCGGCCCCGACACCGGCTCGTCGGTCGCAGAGTCTCGAAGCGAGACCCGGCCAGTCAAGATGCAGGGCGTCGAGATTGGACTTCTCGTCTTCGGTCAGCAGAGCGATGAGGAAGTCATTGCCGAGAGCTTGGTGCTTGGCGAAGCGCAGCGTCTCCATGGCTCCATTGTCACACTTCGCCCATGAATTCCACGAGCGAATTGCCGCACTCGGTGAATGACCGCACCAACGAGGGGTGGGCGGGGGCAGGGGTGCCCACGCGCAGTTCGCAGCGCTACAGCCCATCCACTTGGTTACGGGCGGCGCTGCGCATGTTTGAGCATGGGTGCGCCTGCCCCCGCCCACCCCGGGCGCGAGCGGCAAGCGTCCCAATGCACTTTCTGCAACGTTGCCAATGCGTGTTTCGCAATTTCGGCGAGCCTCGCTGAGTGTGCCTTGCACTCAGCCGACGTGGTCGCAGTTATGAAGAAGTATGATTATCGGCATGGCCACTGAACGTTTGACGATCTCGCTGGAGGCAGGCCTCGCAGCTGCCGTGAGCGAGGCCGCCGAGGCCGATGAGCAGAACACGTCGGCGTGGCTGGCTGATGCGGCACGACGTCGGCTGGTCACTCGTGGGCTGCGCGACGTGGTCGCCGACTGGGAGGCTGAGCACGGAGCATTCACCGAGGCTGAACTGGCCCGGGCACGAGCGGAACTCGGCCTTTGACCGCCTTGGTGCTCGACGCGGGGGCGCTCATCGCGCTCGATCGCGACAATCGGGCCATGTGGGCACGGCTGCGGGCGGCATCCGACGCCGGCATCGTGGCGGCACCCGCAGGCGTCGTCGCTCAGACATGGCGGGGAGGCCGCCGGCAGGCGCACCTCGCCCGCGCGCTGATGCACTGCGACGAAGTTGCTCTTGACGGCGCGGTGGCGCGCGCCTGTGGTCGTCTCTGCGCCCAGACCGACACGGACGATGTGATTGATGCGTCTGTCGCCGTGGCGGCTGCTCACTTTGCGCGTGTCGAACACACCGTCATCGCGACCTCGGATCCCGATGACATCGCGCGGCTGACCTCAGCACTGAACGCTCAGGTGAGCATCCAGCGCGTCTGAGCGCGGCGCACGAGATCGTGCGAGCGCGCCCGCGGCTAGGTGGTGGGTTCGCGCTTGCCGAATCCCTTGAAGGTGTCGCCGATTGCTGTGGCCACCGAGGCCAGCTTCGAGCGACCCTCGTTCAGCCGGGGCGCGATCTGCGTCAGGCCTTCCACGGTCCAGCGCCCATCAGTAGCGATGATGTCGTCACCCGAGAGCGACCAGCCCTGATACAGGCCCACCTCATTGCCTCCCACGTGGAAGACACCCCCGGTGAACGGGCAGTCTTCCATCGCCAGGTATCCCACCAGCGGGCTGACGTTGGCCGGGTCGTACAGATCGAATTCGGCTGGGTCGTCAGGCGCCCGCACCACCTCTTCGAGCCCAGGCGTTTGCAGCGTCAATCGTGTCCGGGCAATCGGCGCCAGGCAGTTCACTCGCACGTTGTAGCGAGCCAGCTCGCCTGCGGCCACCAGCGTCATGGCCGCAATGCCGGCCTTCGCGCCCGAGTAGTTGAACTGACCGAGGTTGCCGAGCATGGCGCCCGAGGCGGTGTTGATGACCGAGCCGGTGACTTCCTTGCCTGCCTTGGACTGTTCACGCCAGTAGGCGGCCGCCCAGCGGGTGGGGCAGAAGTGGCCCTTCATGTGCACCTCGACGACGGCATCCCACTCCGGCTCGGTCATGTTGACCACCACCCGGTCGCGCAGGATGCCCGCGTTGTTGACCAGCACGTCCAGGTCGCCGAACGCTTCGACGGCCTGGTTGACCATGCGCTGCGCGCCCTCCCAGTCGGTGACGCTGTCGCCGTTGGCGACTGCCTCGCCACCCATGGCCTCGATCTCCGCCACAACCTCGCCTGCGGGGCCTTGGTCGGCGCCCGTGCCGTCGGCGGAGCCGCCGAGGTCGTTTACGACGATTTTCGCCCCTTCAGATGCCATCAGCAGGGCATGCTCGCGGCCGATGCCCCGGCCGGCGCCAGTGATCAGGACGACACGTCCGTCAAGTGCACCCATGTTGTTCTCCCGTCTCGATGATCTCGCCTAGATGAGCATTCGGGCGCGCCATCAGCGTCGTCCGTAGTCCCGATCGGCCGCTGCGGTGGCCGCAAAAACCGCACAAGATTGGCACATCCGGACGCTCGACGCGACGCCAACGGCGATCACTGTGTGCACACACGAGAATCTGGAGCGGATGACCGGGGTCGAACCGGCGACCTCAACCTTGGCAAGGTTGCGCTCTAACCAACTGAGCTACATCCGCGCGGGCGGATCACTGTAGCAAGCGGCCCCCGCAGAGACGCGTGGATCCGGCAGGCCGCTGCCGCGCCCGGGCAAGTGCCCGGATCGGCTATTCCTCGGGAGGCCGCAGGTCGATTCTCAGCGTCAGGATCCCGTCGTCGAACGTGGCGGTGGCATCGCCGATCATGGCGTAGTCCATGAAGTCCAGCTCGGCCTGGCGGATGAAGTGGCGTCGCTCCTCGCCGCCGACGGCGGGAAGGTTCCGCTTGCGCACCGCCTCGGCACGCTCCGCGAAGCGGGTGATCATTTCCTGAGGATCGAAGGTTTCGCTCATGTCGTTCTGGCTCTCATGATGGCTCGGCCGCGGTGTTCTTTTCAACTTGCCACCGATCGGGGGCTGTGCGCCGCAAGTACACAACGAATCCGGTGGCGCACGCGACGGTGAGCAGGCCGAGCACAGCTACCAGCACCCACCACACCCCCAAGCCCGAGCCGACAGCCTCGGAAGGCACGTTGGCATGCACGTCAGCCAGCAGCGCCGCGGCGCCGCCGATCAACGGGTGACTCCCGGGGGTCCCGAATCGCTCTTGTAGATGTCGTCGATGAACTCGCCCATCGGGGGGCCGGTCTGATCGGGCTCGGTGAGGAAGCCGTCGTGGCCGTTGTCGCTGTCGATGTCGACGTGCTCGACACGCACAGTTCCCCGGCGTGCCAGCGCCTCGGTGATCCGCAGCTGCTGGGGCCTCGGGTACAAAAAGTCGGTGCGAACGCTCATCACCATCGTCGGAGCGACGATCCGGTCGAGCGCTGCATCGATGCCGCCACGGCCGCGTCCGACGTCGTGCAGGTCCATCATCTTGTTCAGCACCAGGTAGGTGTTGGCGTCGAAGCGGGGCACGAACTTTGCCCCCTGGTAGTCGAGGTAGCTCTCCACGTCGAAGCGCTGGGCGAGTCGCAGCGGGAGGATCGGGTCTTCGCTGTGGCGGGCGAACCGGCGGTCGAACTCGTCGCCCGAGCGGTAGTGGATCATGGCGATCCGGCGAGCGTTGGCGAGGCCTCGGTGCGGCCCGTCCCCATCGGCGGCGTCGTAGTAGCGGCCGCCACGGAACTTGGGATCGTCCAGGATTGCTTGGCGGCCGACCTTGCTCCAGGCGATCTGCTGTGCCGACGCTTCGGCCGCGGACGCGATCACCACCAGCGAGCCGACCCGCCGCGGATAGGTGATGCCCCACTCCAGCACGGTCATGCCGCCCATCGAGCCGCCGACCACCGAGAGCCAGCGGTCGATGCCCAAGTGCCGCCCCAGCGCCCACTGCGACCGCACGACGTCGCGGTTGGTGACGACCGGAAAGTCGGGCCCGTAGCGCTCGCCCGTCGCCGGGTTCACCGACGAGGGGCCGGTGCTGCCTTGGCAGCCGCCGAGCACGTTGGCGCACACCACGAAGTAGCGGTTGGTGTCGAGGGGGCGGCCGGGTCCGATGAAGTCGTTCCACCAGCCTTCGGTGGGCTGCGACGGCGGGTGTGCGGGGCCATGAGCGTGCGCGTCGCCGGTCAGCGCATGGCACACGAGCACGGCGTTGGCGGCATCGGCGTCTAGGGCGCCCCATGTCTCATATGCGAGCACCGGGCCCTGCAGTGTGCCGCCGCCCTCCAGCGTGAACGGACGATCCGGGGACAGCTCGTAGAAGCGCCGCTCGGCCGCGCCGAGGTCCGGGTGCCATGCACCCGAGGCGGGCAGCGGCCAGGCCGCCGCACCGTCGTTCGGGGCGCTTGTGCGCCTCGCACTGTCCACAGCTGAGCCTTCGTCCTGGGCCTTCGAATCCGGAGGGCCTACCTCCAGCGGTCAATTTGCCGCTGGATAGGCAAGGGTACCGGTCGTCTCCGGCCTGTCTAAAGCGGATTTCAGCGGCCTGCACCCTGCCGCTGAGGAACCTCTTGCTTCCCGCTCTTGTTCGCTGCGCTCGCGGGCCGCTCGGGCCTGGGGCTCAGCCTCTGGCGGATATCAGCGGCTGGCGTTGTCGTCGCCGGCGGCGAACGCTGCCAGGTCGTCGAGCCGTTCGTCGTTCGAGAACACGTCATGCAACGGCAGCCGCAGGCCGAGCCGCCGCTGCAGCTGGCGGACCTCGAGCTCTTCGTCCCACAAGAACATCGTCACCGCTGTGCCGCTGCGACCCGCCCGAGCCGTGCGCCCTGAGCGATGCAGGTAGGTCTTGTGCTCGGGCGGAACGTTGTAATGCACCACCACGTCGACTTCGTCGATGTGCAGCCCGCGGGCGGCGACATCGGTGGCGACGAGGGCAGCGAGCTTGCCCTTGGCGAAGTTCGCCAGCGCACGTTCCCGCTTGACCTGCGGCAGGTCGCCGTGAATGGCGCCTGCTTGTACGCCTGCCTCTCGCAGCTCACGGGTGAGCTGGTCGGCACCGCGCTTGGTGCGGGTGAACAGCAGCGTGCGCCCGTTCGCCTCGATGATGCGTGCAGCGACTTGCACCCGGTTCATCTTGTGAACGGACAGGAACAGGTGGCCCATCTCCGAGACGGTCACCTCGCGTTCGGTCACTTCGTGGAAGACCGGGTCGCGCAGGTGCCGCTTGACGAGCGTGTCGACGACTCCGTCAAGCGTCGCCGAGTAGAGCAGCGTCTGGTGCTGGCCGTCGATGTGGCGCAGCACCCACTCGACCTGGGGCAAGAACCCCATGTCGGCCATGCGATCGGCTTCGTCCACGACGACCCGCTGGATGCCCGACACGTTGACCGCACCGCGATCGATGAGGTCTATGAGCCGACCCGGCGTCGCGATAACGACGTCCATGCCGGCTGCCAGCAGCTCGATCTGGCGGTCGAGGTTCGTGCCGCCGTAGGTGGCGATCGAACGCAGGTCGGCCGCCTTGGCCAGCGGCTCGACGACGGCGGCGATCTGGTTTGCCAGCTCGCGGGTGGGGGTGAGCATGAGGGTGGTGGGGTGGCCGTTCTTGGCCCGGGGTGTCAACGCCAGCATCGGCAGGCTGAACGCCAGCGTCTTGCCGGAGCCCGTCTTGGCCTTGCCGCAGACGTCGCGGCCGGCGAGTGCTTCGCCGATGGTCAATTCCTGAATGGCGAACGGCTCGGTGATGCCTTGATCAGCCAAGGTGTCACACAGGGACGCAGGTACGCCCAATTCACTAAAAGTTGTCACGGGGGTCTCTTCGAAGGTGGTGGCCCGCAGGGTTGCGGCGCCGCGACCTCGGCTGCGACAACGCTGGGCAGTGGGGCCACACGGCGAACTGCCTTGGCTGCCGAGTGTATGGGACAAGGCCTGATCGCGGCGGATCTCGGGGGAGTGCCGCCGCGATAATCACCGTCCAAGTCGGGGCGGGGCCACTACCCTGCGGGGACCCTGGCGGAGTGGCCGAGTGGTTAGGCAGCGGCCTGCAAAGCCGTGTACGCCGGTTCGAATCCGGTCTCCGCCTCGCCGGCCGGGCCGGGTGCCGAGCAGGCGATGGCTCTGGCCGGGCGAAGTGGGCACGGTGCTAGCGTGAGTCGCCCCCCGGGCGCTGTGTTAGCTTGCATCGCCCTTCGGGCGATTGGCGCAGTTGGTTAGCGCGCTTGCATGACACGCAAGAGGTCACAGGTTCGACTCCTGTATCGCCCACCAGCGGCTTCGGTGTGAGATGGGTCGACGAGCCTTTTCGAGTCGCCCGTGCTGAGCACAAGCTCTACCCGTTGGCAACGGCTTCCCGTCTCGGACTGGCCATTCCGCAATCGGCAGTGACCGACGATGTTGCCGTTGCAGCGGATCTGCTGAACCGGCAGCCGACGGTCGCGAAGCCTCTGTCTCCCGGACACGAGATAGCACCGTACGTCGACGAACTCTCCGCTGAGGACGTGGGCGGTGTCGGCAGCGTGCCAGTGCTGCTGCAAGAACTCGTCGGCGATGCGCGAGCCGATCTGCGCGTCGTGGTCGTGGGAAGCCGAGCATGGACCTGGCGGCGCCCGCGGGCGGACGGAGTGATCGATTGGCGGCGCGCCGACCCACAAGGAGATGGCTTCGAACGAATCGAACGCAGCAAGTTCGAACGCGATGCAATTGATCTGACTGAATCGCCCCGGGACGTTTGTTCGTGCCCGTTGAGGTCGTGAGCCACAGCAGCACGCTGGCCGGTCATCGCCGATGTTCAGCGGTTCATAGATAAATGTCTGCGAGACTGCCAACTGATGTCCACGTCTGACAGTCGACGGGTTGTGCTCGACGATGGAACGCAGCTGATGCGTGCGATGTGGGCATGGAGATTGGTGGCGCGGCTGATTGACATGGCCCTCGTCGGCACGGTGGTGGCATGGAGCTTCGTGCAGGCCGCGGACGGGTTGATTAGCTTTGGCGGCAGCAGCAGCGGTTCGCCCGTGTTGTTCTTGGCGTTTGTCGTCGCGGCAATCTGCTACGAACCGGTGGCCATTGCCGCTTCGGGCCGCACTGTGGGCAAGGTTCTCGTCGGCATCAGGGTCGTGCGCATTTCCGACGACGGCAATCCCTCGTTCGGGAAGTCTTGGCTGAGAGTGGTAGTTCCCACCGTGCTGATGTTGAGCCCGCTGGGCCTGGGATGGTTCGCCGGGTGGGCAGCGGTGGGGATTTCCGTCCTGATGAACAAACAGCAACGCGGCTTTCACGACAAATCGGCCGACACCGTGGTCGTCAGGCGCACATAGCGGCTCCGGGAACAACCCGAACCCGAGTCGACCTTGCACGAGTGGCCACGAAGGCGAGACTCCGGCAACACGCGGCGGTCAGGAACGCATACGCGACGTAGAACCAGACCTGAGCCGGCACGCAGAGAACTGCGACCACGACAACGGACCTTCGCCGGCGACTCGGCTTGATGCATTTCCAGCACAGCAGTACTACTCGCAGCGTGGAGGCCGAAGCGCGGAAGTCGAATAGTCCACGAAGTCAGCGAGATCTCCGAATCGCCCTCTACCCGTCAGCGATTCGGCAGAGCTCGTTCGAAGCACCTGCTTGAAGGTGGCTCCACATTCGGCTCCGCGGCGCTCTGAGCTCAGCCACCCGAGTCGGGCGTGCGTGCATGCTCTGCAATAGCCATCGGTCAATGGAGGTGTCGGAGCCGGCAGAGGCCGCTCACGCGGGGTTGGTGAGGCGGCCGACGAAGAGGAGGGCCTGAGTGTCGTTGTGGATGATCGCCCACAGGAACGGGCGGTCGGCGACGATGGTCAGGTCGGGCGGCGGAGGCATGGACTCGTTGAAGCCCATCGACGTGGCCGCTGCGGCTTCGGTGCCCTTCTCGTCGACGATCACAGGGATGAGCCCGCGGGTGCGCCCCGACACCCAGTCGTTGATGACCCCAGCCGCAGCGTCGCCGTCGGCGGTGTCGACTGGCTGGATCGTGGCCCCGTAATGCGCGGCCGCGGTCTCCAAGAACTCGGGCCGTGGCGAGAAGCCGTCGTCGGGGAACAGGCGGTTGGCCACTTCCACGATGTTGGGCTCCGCCGACGCCTGGGCCAGCAAGAGATCCACGGCGTTGGCAGCGCTGTGGCTGCCTTGTTCGGGAAACCCGAAGATCTCATCGAGCACTGCGGCGGTGTCCGTCGACGCCCCGGCCCGGCTCAGGCTGAAGGCGACGCCGATGCTCAGCGGGCTCGACACAGCGTTGCCGTCCAAGTGCCGGTGGAAGTCCCAGCCGGCCGCGTTCACCCCGGCGACCCACTCGTCCATAGGCGACTCGGAATCAGCCGGCAATCGGTCAGTCACCGGTTCGATCGCCGCGGGAACAGCGGGCTCAGCGGCGACCGTGCCGGCAGTAGTCGCCGCGGGAACGCCCGACCCGTCGGCGGCAGGAACGTCGGTGTCCACCGAGGTGCCGCAGGCAGCCGCCACGAAGGACAACACGACCAAGAGTCCGAGCGACCTGTTCACGCCAATTCGACGCTACAGCGGCCCGTCGGATTCCCGAAGACGCTGAGTGGTCGGCTGGGGATTTTCACTTTGATGTGGATCGGTCGGCGGCTGTGTGTCTGCTTGGGTGCGGTAGCGGTGCTGACAGCAGCGTGCGGAGACGCACAGCAGGATTCGGTGATCACTGAAACCAACGTTTCGGTGAGTGTCAGTGCAGTTCGTGGGGGTGACGACAGCGCGGTCCTGCCGAACGGCTTCCCACCGTGAGCGGCACCGGACCTGTGTATGTCGAATTCCCGCGCAGCGGGTGGAGGTTCAGCGCGTCGATGTCGCCGTTGGGTGACCAGGAATGCGGCCGGGCCCAGTCCGTGTCGCTCACACCAGCTAGCCCCTCCCCGGGCGATCCTTTCGGCCCGTACATCTCCATAGTGCTACATGACTGACCTCTAAACTGTTGTCCGTTCGAGTTGTAATATGCGCTATGCCTAGGTTGCAGAATGATGCACGACATGCTCGGCGCAATCAGCGGCCAGGGTTCCGGCCATGTCTGTCGCAGAGGCCGATATGAACGACGCGCAGGCCCCAGACGGCCGGTTGACCATGCCCGACTACCGTCCCCGCATCGCTGAGGCCGACATCGCCGGCGCTCTCAGTCGAGTAGGGGCCGTTCTCATCGATGGCGCGCGGGCGTGCGGCAAGACGTGGACCGCCCGCCGCTTCGCTCGCAGCGAAGCCCGGGTCGACGAACCGGCCGTCCTGCTGTTGGCGGATTCCGCTCCCGAGGCGGTGCTGGCCGGCGCCACTCCCCGCCTGCTCGACGAGTGGCAGCATGCTCCAACGCTGTGGAACCAGGTCCGCAGAGAGTGCGACGATCGGGCCGAGCCGGGCCAATTCGTCCTGACCGGTTCGGCCATGCCCACCGACGACATCACCCGGCACTCGGGCATGGGACGAATCGCCCGCGTGCGCATGCGTCCCATGTCGCTGTTCGAGCAGGGCCATTCGGCGGGAGAGGTCTCGGTCCGGGCGTTGTTCGAAGGAGAGCCGGCCGCCGCCATGCCCAGCGCGGACATGAGCCTCGCCGATGTCGCGTCGTTCATCTGCGCCGGAGGCTGGCCCGCCAACCTCGACCGGACTGCCGACGACGCGGCGAGGACGATCGGCGATTACGTCACCGAGGCGGCTCGGGTCGAGGTGTCGGCCGCTACCGGGGTGCGCCACCAGCCCGAGGCGCTGCTCCGCCTGATGCGCTCAATAGCCCGGAATGTGGCGACCGAGGCGAAGGTGGTCAGCTTGGCCTCCGACGTGGGCGGCGACGTGCCACTGGCCCGCGGCACCGCTGCCGCCTACCTGCACGCGTTGGAGCGGATCTTCGTGGTGGAGCCTCAGCCGGCGTGGTCGGTGGAGCTGCGGTCCCGGGCCACACTGCGCAAGACACCCAAGATTCACTTTGTCGACCCGTCGCTTGCTGCGTCGATGCTGCGGGCGACACCTGCACGGCTGCTGGCGGACCCCGAGACGCTCGGACTGCTGTTCGAGTCGCTAGTCGTGCGCGATCTGCGCATCTACAGCCAAGCGCTGCTCGCACAGGTGTACCACTACCGCGACAATGTCGGTCTGGAAGCCGACGCGGTGATCGAACGCAACGACGGCGCATGGATCGCCGTGGAAGCCAAGCTCAGCCCGTCGCCACAGTCGGTGGAGCGGGCCGCGCAGTCGCTGCTGAGACTGCGCGACAAAGTTGCTGGGCAACGAGCGAGCGAATTGTCGGCTCTGGTGGTGGTCACGTCTGCGGGGACCGCCTACCGCCGCGCCGACGGCGTGCAGGTGACCCCGATCACTTCCCTCGGCCCGTAGCCCACCGCCCAGCGGGGATTGCGCTCCTGGGTCTGTCAGGCGCTCGCTCGTCAAGCGGCGAGCACGAGGGGGTCTGTCTGACAGTCCCCTGTCCCGCAAACAAGCCACCTCGGATGGGTCGGGGCGTTGATCTGGTGGCCTTGATGTGAAGCCCGCCAAGCGCGTCGGCCGCTCACGCGGGGTTGGTGAGGCGGCCGCCGCCACGAAGGACGACACGACCAGGAGTCCGAGCAACCTGTTCACGCTGATGGCTCGCCTTCGGGTGCGATGTGCTCGAGGAAGCACACCGGGTAGCTCGTTGCCGCGGTGTAACCCGAGTATGCATCTTTGCTGTCGGGATAGCCCTGTACGATCTCTCCTTCTCTGCAGGCGAATTTTGTGATAAATTCTCCTTCTGAGAAGGAGAAACTACGTCATGGCGCCTTCGACGGACGACGACTGGAAGCGCACGGTCGCTGCGCAGGCGCCTTCGTCGCACCTTCGCCGCACATTCTTCGCACGGCTGGAGGAAGTGCGACGACCCGCGGCGCTCACCCCGCGTCGCATTGCCGGGCGGACGGTGTTTGCCGGCAAGGCAACTGCTGTGATCGGCATGCGCCGGGCGGGCAAGACGACGTATCTGCACCAGCTGCGCGCCGAACGCACCGTCGCCGGCGCCCCGGCCGGGCTCCTCCCCTTCGTCTCCTTGGAGGACGAACGTTTCCAAGGACTCGAAGCGCCGACGCTGGGTGCGCTGATCGACGAGTACACCGATCGGCATCGGGCCACTGCGTCAGGAGGGGCACACACTCCGATGTGCTGGTTCCTCGACGAGATCCAGGTCGTGCCGGGATGGGAACGGCTCGTGCGGCGATTGCTCGATGCCGACGGCGCTGAGGTGTTTCTCTCAGGTTCCTCGGCGGCCTTGCTGTCTCGCGAAATCGCTACCGAGCTGCGGGGCAGGGCTTGGCAGGTCCTCATGCATCCGTTCGGTTTCGACGAGGCATTGCGGCATCGAGGCGCAACGTTGCCTGAGTCCCCCCGGTTGATGCGCCGCGCTGAGAGGGCGGACGTCGAGACGGCGTTCGTCGAGTGGCTCGAGACCGGCGGCTTCCCGGAGGCCCAGGGATTGGACCTTGCGACACGGCGGCGCTTGCTGACCGATTATGTGGACGTCGCTCTGCTGAGGGACGTGATCGATCGTCACGGGGCGACCAATGTGGTCGGCCTGCGATGGCTGGCACGTCAGCTGCTGGCCAACGCCGGCGCGATGTTCAGCGTCGAGAAGTTCCATCGATCGCTGCGTTCTGGGGGCATCGCGATTGCACGAGACACCGTGCATCAGCATCTGAGCTGGCTTGAGGACAGTTTCTTGGTGCGGACGGTGTGGATGGAGGCCGCATCGGAACGGCAGCGGATGGTCAACCCCCGCAAGGCGTACCCGGTCGATTCGGGCCTCATCGGAGTCTTTGACCGCACAGGGCGCGCGAACACGGGTCACGCCCTCGAGACGGCAGTCCTGATCGAATTGGAGCGTCGCGGCAGCGAGGTCACCTACGTCCGAACCCCCGAAGGCTTCGAGGTCGATTTCCTGGCGCGCCATCTAGACGGGACCGCCGAGCTCATCCAGGTATGCGCGCACGCCACCGAAGCGGGCACGGCCGCGCGGGAACTCCGTGCTCTCGCTGCAGCGGGGCAGGCATTCCCAACTGCTGGACAGACCTTGCTCACGCTCGACCACCGAGGCCTTCCCGACCAGGTGCCCACCGGCGTGCAAGCTCAACCCGCCTACGAGTGGATCCTGAGCGCTGCTGTCGAGACGGCATGGGGCGCTAACCGGCAAACAAGCTACCCCGGATGAATCAGGGCGTTGATCTGGTGGCCTTGATGTGAAGCTCACCACGCGGGTCGGGCATGCGCACAGACTCTGTAATAGTCATTGGGAACTGAAGGCGTCGGAGCCGGCAGAGACCGCTCGCGAGGCGCTTCGGCGTCGGGCGCGTCGGGGGCGCGTGACGCCGCAGCCAGACAAGCCGCCACAAGGGTGAGCACGACACAACGACGGCAACCAAGCACGGCGAGCAGGCGAGGCAGATGTGCAGACCGACTCATGACGGCTGGCGTTGAGGCTGTCGTGTGCTCGCAGACGCCGCCGAATTTGTACCTTGAAAAAACAGTAGTAAACTGTGTAATCTCAAGGTATTAGCTCAGAACCGCTTCCGCGAGCCGCTGCGCCTCGCCTCGAGGACGCCCTTCGGCGGAATCGGGTCGTCGCGCTCATCGGGGCTCGGCAATGCGGCAAGACGACGCTCGCGCGCCAACTCGTCGCGGCCGATTCGGCCAACTACTTCGATCTCGAGGACCCGATCAGTCTTGCCCGTCTAGATGAGCCGATGACGGCCCTCGGGCGGCTGTCGGGCTTGGTGGTCATCGACGAAGTGCAGCGGCGGCCGGACCTATTCCCGGTCCTGCGAGTTCTCGCCGATCGCGACGAGAGCCCGGCCAGGTTTCTCGTGCTCGGCAGCGCCGGTCCCGAGTTGCTCCGCCAGAGCGCGGAATCGCTGGCCGGACGCATCGAATACTTGGAGCTCACCGGCTTGCAGACGGCCGAACTCGGAGCAGACCACATGGCGACGCTGTGGCTGCGTGGCGGGTTCCCCCGATCGCTGCTCGCCGGGAGCGACGAAGACAGCCTGATGTGGAGGAAGTCCTACGTGCAGACGTTTGTCGAGCGCGATCTGCCCCACTTCGGAGCGGGACTCCCTGCGCCGACGATCCATCGACTGGTGCTCATGCTCGCCCACTACCACGGCCAGATCGTCAACCTCCGGGCACTCGCAACAACGCTGGGCATCAGCGAGACCACCGTCCGGCGCTATCTGGATCTGATGGAGCATCTCTTCCTGATCCGCCAGCTTCGCCCCTGGCACGAGAATCTCGGGAAGCGGCAGGTCAAGCGCCCGAAGCTCTATTTCCGCGATTCAGGGCTGTTCCACCATCTGATCGGCGCTGGATCGATGGACGAGCTGCTCACCGATCCGCGGCTCGGCGCGTCCTGGGAGGGCTTCATCCTCGAGAAGACGCTCGCCGAGGCGCGCCCGGACCAGGCGTACTTCTGGGGAACGCACGCAGGCGCCGAGCTCGACCTGCTGCTCCTGTCCAGGGGCCGAAGAGTCGGCGTGGAGATCAAGCGAGTCGATGCGCCCCGCCGCACACCTTCCATGACCGCAGCACTTCGCGATCTCTCGCTGGACGCTCTTTGCGTCGTCTATCCCGGCAACCTGCGCTACGAGATCGGCGAACGAATGACGGCGATCCCCGCAGCGGAGTTCTTCTCGGCCATGGCAGCGATGCCAGGGGCCGGAAACTAGGTCGGCCAGCCGGTGGCGTGGCAGAATTCGCGGCGCTATGTCGGACGTGCACCAAGGCGCAGCGGCGCAGCGGCCGCTCGACGGCATCCGGGTGCTGGACTTCACCCGTGTAGTGGCGGGGCCGCTGGCCACGCGGATGATGGCGGACCTGGGGGCCGAGGTCATCAAGATCGAGCCGACCGACGGCGACCTCAGCCGCACCTTCCCGCCCTATGTGCCCGGCGATGTCAACCCGTACTTCTCCCAGCAGAACGCCGGCAAGCGCTTCTGCTCGATCGACCTGCGTGCGCCAGGGGCCACCGAGCTGGTGCGCGAGCTCATCGGCCGCTGCGACGTCGTGGTGGAGAACTACCGGCCGGGGGTGATGGCCAAGTTCGGGCTCGGCGCGGAGGAGATGTGCGCTGCGCATCCTGCGCTCGTGTACTGCTCGATCACGGGCTTCGGCCAGACCGGGCCGTGGGCCGACAAGCGGGCCTATGCACCCGTCGGCCACATGGAGTCGGGCTACATCGACTACGCCATGCGCGAGACCGGCGCCCAGCCCGAGAATCCGCCGTTGGTGCTGGGCGACATCGTGACCGCTATGTCGGCCGCCGCAACCGTCAACGCGATGCTGGTCAAGGCGGCGCGCACGGGCCGCGGCGGCCACATCGACGTCTGCATGGTCGAAGCGATGGTGTACATCCAGGAATGGTCGGCGCTGGAGCTGGCCGGCGGCTGGGACGGGCCCAACGCCGGTCTCGCCCACGAGTGCCCGATCCTGGTGCTGCCCGACGGGCGGGTGTGGGCGATAGCCGGCAACCCCACGGCGTGGTTCGACGGCCTGCTCAAGGCCATGGGCCGGCCCGAGCTGGCCGACGACCCTCGATTCGCCACGCCTTCCGCACGCATGGCCAACCGCTATGAGCTGTACGACGAGATGACCCAGTGGGCGGCGGGCTTTGCCGACGTGGAGGAATTCCGGCGCACCATCGAGGACGGCACCCCGTTCAGCGTGGCCGAGATGCGCTCGCTCACTGAGCTGGCCGAGACCGACTGGGCCGCGCATCGCGGGCTGCTGGCCGAGACTGCCTCGGGCTTCCGGGTGCCCGCGCGCCCCGCGCTCGGCTCAGGCATCGGCACTGACGGCCACGTCGCCGCCCGCGGCGCGGACAACCGCGACGTCATCGGCGGGCTGCTCGGGTACGGACAAGATCGACTCGACCAGCTCGAGGCTGCAGGGGTGCTCGTCAGGGCCTGAATCTGGCTGCGGGCTGTCCGGCGACTGGCGCCGAGTTGCCCCGCGTGCAGATCGACCCGGAGACAGCTCGTGTCCACGCACATGGCGCCCGACAAGCGCTCGACGGCCCGCCAGTAGCGTGAGCCCGTGCAGATCGGGGTGCTCACCGGCGGGGGCGACTGTGCCGGGCTGAATGCGGCACTCCGAGCGGTGGTGCGCATGGCCGGCCACGAGCTCGACTGCAACGTCGTCGGGTACCGGCGGGGCTGGAACGGCGTGCTCGACGGCGACACCGTCACGCTGGATGCCGAGGCGATGCGCGGGGTGCTGCCGCGGGGCGGCACGATGCTCGGCACCTCGCGCAGCAGCCGCCGGCTGGAGACCGAGGGCCCGGCGCCGCTGATCGCGCAGCTCGAGCGCGACGGCGTCGAGGCGCTGGTGACCATCGGCGGCGACGGCACGCTGATCACCGCCGGGCGACTGGCCGATGCCGGTTTCCCGGTGGTCGCGGTGCCCAAGACCATCGACAACGATGTCTGCGGCACCGACATCTGCATCGGCTTCGACACTGCGCTGGGCGTCGCCACCGAGGCGGTCGACCGGCTGCACACCACCGCCGAGTCGCACAACCGGATCATGGTGCTCGAGGTCATGGGACGCGATACCGGACACATCGCCGCAGGCGCCGGCATCGCCGGGGGGGCGGCGGCCGTTCTGGTTCCCGAGGTGCCGTTCAACATCGACGAGATTGCTGCGCGCCTCGTCGCCCGTCATGACCGTGATCGCAATGCGTCGATCGTGGTGGTGGCCGAAGGCGCCATTCCCGACGGCAGCGTCGACACCCCCGACACGGGATCCGACGAGTGGGGCAATCGCGTCCTGGACGGCATGGGGCAGTTCGTCGGCGACCTGCTGGCTGAGCGGACCGGGTTCGACACCCGCACAACCGTGCTGGGCTACATCCAGCGGGGCGGGCCGCCCACGCCGGCGGACCGGCTGCTGGGAAGCCGGCTCGGCGCCCGAGCCGTGGAGGTGCTCATGGAGGGGCAGTCGGGCTGCCTGGTGGGAGTCCACTCCACCGGCATCGCACACCCTCCGCTCGACGAGGTCGCCGGGCGCACCCGCTACCTGAGCGCAGACCAGCTCGAGCTGCTGGATTACATCTCGACGGCGCCGGTGCTGACCCGCCACAGTCCTTCACGCCGCTGGTTCTGAGCCCTGCGTCGGGCGACTGAGCGCCGAGGTGATCCGTTGCCCACGGTAGGGTGACCGGCACAACACACACCGGGGAGCCCGTGGGGCTGAGAGGGCGGCAGCAGTGCTGACGCCGACCCGAGAACCTGATCTGGGTAATGCCAGCGGAGGAAGCACATGATCACCCACCCAAAGCGCCGGCCGTTTCGCTTTGCAGTCGTCGTCGCGGCAGCGATGCTGTTGGTCGCGGCGTGCGGCGACGGCGACGTCCCCGAGACTGATTTTCCGGCCCCGCCGCCCGAGACAGAGTCTCCGTCTGCAGCAGGTCCCCAAACCGAGGAGCCAGCCGCCGAGCCGCCGTCGATCGACGGCACGACAGTCACGCTGATCACTCATGACTCGTTCAATCTGTCGGAAGGAACGCTCGAGGAATTCACGGCCCAGACCGGCGTGACGGTGGAGCTGCTCGAGGTCGGAGACACCGGCACCCTCGTGGCCGAGGCGATCCTGACCAAGGACGCACCCCTGGGCGATGTGCTGTTCGGCATCGACAACACGTTCCTGCGGCGCGGCCTGGACGCCGGCATCTTCGAGCGGTACGAATCACCGGCGCTCGCCGGTGTCCCCGAGGAATTTCAACTCGATCGGCGCCACCGGGTCACCCCCGTCGATTACGGCGACGTGTGCGTGAACTACTGGAAGGACGCGGTGCCGTGGGAGCCCGTGACGCTCGACGAGCTGGCCTTCCCCGAATTCGCCGACCAGCTGGTCGTGCAGCATCCCGAGACTTCCTCGCCGGGCTTGGCCTTCCTGCTCGCCACCATTGCCTTCTACGGTGACCGCTGGGAGCTGTACTGGGAGGACTTGCGAGCGAACGGCGTCGCGGTGACTGCTGGCTGGGAAGACGCCTACTACGGGGAGTTCGTTGCCGGCGGCGGCGACCGGTCGGTGGTCGTGTCGTATGCGTCGAGCCCGCCTGCCGAAGTGATCTACGCCGACCCGCCGACCGACACCGCGCCCACCGGGGTCATCACCGACTCGTGCTACCGCCAGATCGAGTTCGCCGGCATTCTCTCAGGGACCGACAACGAGGCGGGTGCGCAGGCGCTCATCGACTTCATGCTGAGCGAGACGTGGCAGAACGACGTGCCGCTCAACATGTTCGTGTATCCCGTCATCGAGAATGCGACGCTCCCGCCGGAGTTCGTTGAGCACACCGCAGTGCCCCCGCATCCGCTGATGATCGACCCGGCCGAGATCGAGGCCAACCGCGACGCATGGACCGAGCGGTGGGTGGAGATCGTCTTGCGTTGAGCGCACGCTCCACGACACAGATGTGACGATGGCCCGGCCCCTGCGGCGGCACCCCGCAGCGGCAGCGCTCGGGTGGGCGCTCGCTGCGGCGGCACCGCTCGCCTTCGTGGCGGTGTTCTTCGCGTACCCGGTGCTCACCGTCGTGGGCGACGGGCTCAGCGGGCTCGGCGATGTGCTGGGCCGCTCCGCGATTCGGGGCGTGCTGTGGTTCACGGTCTGGCAGGCGGTGGCCTCCACGGCGCTCACGCTGGCCGTCGGCATTCCTGCGGCGGCGGCGCTGGCGCGCCTGCGGCCGAGGACGCGACGGATCGCTCGCGCCGTCATCACCGTGCCGTTCGTGCTGCCGACGGTGGTCGTGGCCGGTGCCTTCGAAGCGGTCTTCGATCGCTTCGGCCTCAATGACGGCGCCCTGTCGCTGCACCACACCGTGTGGGCGATCCTGCTGGCACACGTCTTCTTCAACTACGCCGTGGTCGTGCGGACGGTCGGATCGTGGTGGGCCGGCCTCGACGGCCGCAACACCGATGCGGCAGCCATGCTCGGGGCGACGCCGGTGCGCGCTTTCCGGCACGTCACCTGGCCGCTGCTTCGGCCCGCTGTCGCGGCCGCTGCGGCAGTCACGTTCCTGTTCTCGTTCACCTCGTTCGGGGTGATCCTGATTCTCGGCGGGCCTGCCCGGGCCACGGTCGAGACCGAGATCTACCGGTATGCCATCACCCGGCTCGACTTCGAGACCGCTGCTGCGCTGGCGCTGTGCCAGCTCGTTGCCGTAGCAGCGCTGGTCACGCTGGCGGGCGCAGCCGAGCGGCGTCGGGCGGTCGCCCGGCGGGCACCGGGGCGCACAGCACCGCGGCGCCGACGCGGCGTGATCGCAGTGAATGGCGCGGTGGCTTTCGGGCTGCTCGGCGTGCCGATCATCACACTGATGGAGCGGGCATTTGCGACTGGCGAGGGATACGGCGTGGCCAACTTCGTCGCGCTCGCTGACCGCGTGCAGATGCTGCCAACCACGGCGCTCGCTGCATTGCGACATTCGTTGGGATTCGCAGTGATGGCTTCGATTATCGCCACAATCGTCGGTTCCATGGCGTCGGCGGTCGTCGTAGGCAGTCGACCGAACGCCGCTGGGCGCCGAGTCGTCATCGTGCGAGAACCCGAGCCGTCATCGGACGTTGCGCTGCGTCGCAGGCGCGATGGGTCATTGCGTCGACATGGCAGCACATGGCTGCGGCGCCTCTTCGATATCGGATTGACGCTGCCGCTCGGTGTGTCCGCCGTGACCGTGGGGCTGGGGATGTTGCTGGCGCTGGACACGCCACCGCTGAACTTCCGCACCGCGTGGTGGATCATCCCTGTCGCACACGCCCTGGTCGGGATGCCGTTCGTTGTGCGGACGTTGGTGCCGACGCTGCGTTCGATCGACGACCGGTTGCGGGAGGCGGCATCGGTGCTCGGTGCGTCGCCTTTGCGTACTCGCCGTGAGGTGGATGTGCCGATTGCATCACGAGCGGTGGCGGTGGGCGCGGCATTCGCATTCGCCGTGTCGCTCGGTGAGTTCGGCGCAACCGCGTTCCTGCCGAGACGACCCGACACGTTGACGGCGCCGCTCGCCCTATTCCGTCTGCTCGGAACGCCCGGCGAGAGCTTGCGCGGTCAGGCGATGGCACTCGCGGTGGTGCTCATGGCCGCGACGGCGGCGTCGGTGCTGATCATCGAGGGTTTGCGACGCACCGACGAATCGCTGTTCTAGCGGTCGGCACGCTGTGGCGGAGCGTCGAAGCCGGTGGCGCTACACCGACTTCCACAGACGGTGTCCTTCGGTCCACAGCAGGATCGGTAGGGCCGTGTCGATGAGGTACCACATCGTGAGGTTGTCGCTGCTGTCGACGATGTCGGCAAACCAGTTCGGGACGAATGCAATGGTGACAGCGACGGCGAAGACGAACATGGCCCGCGCGTTCTTGTCGTGGGCGCCCGCCGCAGATCTGCGCCGCCATGTCGTGAGCAGCACCACAGCCAGCGCTGCGGCCATGAACCAGTTGAGCACCGACCAGATGTCGAAGTTCTCGGGCTGGTCTGCCCGAAAAAACGGATAGGTGAACAGCGTGGTCACCACCGCGGCCGCGACGAGCTTCACGTAGACCGCTGCGGGTTTGACAAGAGTCATGAATCAGCGCTCCCTTGTCAGCGCGCTCGGCTCGGTGACCAATGGTGCATGCTCCTATGTGCCCAGTGCGGGATGGTCTGCGAAATGCGCAAGAGCAGCTGGGTCGTCGATGGCCTCGACGTTGGCCACCGGTCGGCCCTCGACGACGTCTCGAACCGCGAGCTCTACGAGCTTTCCCGAACGTGTGCGGGGAATCGCGGGCACCTGGGCGATCACGGCGGGCACGTGGCGTGGCGAGGCGCCGGCGCGGATCTGCGAGCGGATCCTGGCGGTGAGCGTGTCGTTGAGCGTGAGACCCTCGCGGAGCTTCACGAACAGCACCACTCGGGTGTCCGCGCTGGCAGCCGATCCGTCGCCCGCAGGGACTCGCTGGCCGATGACCACACTCTCGATCACCTCGTTGACCTGATCGACCTGCCGGTAGATCTCAGCGGTGCCGATACGCACTCCACCGGGATTCAAAGTCGCGTCGGAGCGCCCGCTGATGATCATCCCGCCGCTCGGCGTCCACTCGGCGAAATCGCCGTGATGCCACACGCCATCGAAGCGCTCGAAGTAAGCAGACCGGTAGCGAGCGTCGTCAGGATCGTCCCAGAAGCGCAGCGGCATCGACACGAATGGGTTGCGGCACACCAGCTCGCCCTGGGAACCCGCCCCGAGCGACGCACCATCGGCACCCGCCACGTCGACATCGAGGCCGAGCGCAGCCACCTGGATCTCGCCGCGGCGCACCGGACCCGTCGGGTCGCCGATCACGAAACCGCCGCAGATGTCGGTGCCGCCGGAGAACGAAGCCAGGTGGACGTCGGCCTTCACGTGTTCGTACACCCAGTCGAAGCCTTCCGGCGCCAAGGGAGAACCTGTCGAAGAGATCGTGCGCACGGTGTCGAGCGCATGGGTCTGCGCCGGCCGCAGGCCCGCCTTCATGGCGCCTTCGATGAACTTGGCGCTGACGCCGAACAGCGTGACGCCGCAGTGGTCGGCCACGTCGAACAGCCGCGCCGGACCGGGATGAAACGGCGACCCGTCGTAGAGCACCAGCGATGCGCCGCTGGCCAGCCCGGCGACGAGCCAGTTCCACATCATCCAGCCGGTGGTGGTGAAGTACATGACACGATCGCCCGGGCGGACGTCGAAGTGCAGCCGCTGCTCGCTCCACAGCTTGAGCAGCGCGCCGCCGGCCCGGTGAACGATGCATTTCGGCTTCCCGGTGGTGCCCGACGAATACAAGATGTACACGGGCTGGTCGAAGTCGAGCCGTTCGAAGGTGAGATCGTCGCCGGTCGCGGCGCGGTGAGGCGCCAGCCACTCAGCCCACGACGTCGACGAATCCGGCACATCGGCGGATGACTCGGCCGCGCTGGCGTCATCGCTGCGGTCGTACGGCGCGATGACGAGCCGCCGCAGCGATGTACCCGAGCTCGCCAGGCTGGCGGCCACCTCGGCGGCCTTGCCGGCGGTGCGATGGCGGATGCCGTTGTAGTAGTACCCATCGACAGCAACCATGACGGTCGGGGAGATCTGGCCGAAGCGGTCGAGCACGCCGTCGAGGCCGAAGTCGGGGCTGACCGAGGAATACACGGCGCCCAGCGACGCCGCGGCCAGGAACACGATGAGCGCCTCGGGGCCGTTGGGGAGCATGGTGGCGACCCGGTCGCCCACGCCGACCCCGTCCGCCGCCAGCGCCCGCTGGCACGCCGCCACCTCGGCCCGCAGATCGCCGTGCGTCATAGTCAGCTCGGTCTCGTCTTCGCCGATGAAGGTCAGGGCGGTGTGAGTGGGTGGCGGGCCGCCCGCAGAGGCCGGCCGCAGGTAGTGCTCGGCGATGTTCAGGCTCGATCCGGCGAAGAACTCAAGACCGGGTCCGGGCTGGCTGCCGCTCGCGCTGCCCGACTCGTCGTTCAGGAATGCAGGACCCAGCTCGCCGATGCCGTCGCAGAACTCCCACACGGCGCGCCAGAACGCCCCGGGATGGCGCACCGACCATGCGTGCAGGTCCGCGTAGGAGTGGCGGCTCAGCCCCATTCCGACCTGTTCGGCGAACTGCCAGAGCTGGGTCGAGGCGCATCGCGGGGCGTCGGGCCGCCACAGCACGCCTGTGTCGGCGACTGCGGAGTTCTCGCTGTCGGGGGAGCTGCTCATCGAGCGCAAGTTAGTCAGCCGCTGTCTCACGCTCCGGTCTGGTGTCCAGCTCGGCAACCGCAGCATCCCCCGGGGGGCGTGCGGGCAGAGCCCACCGGTGGAGCTGTCGGCGCTGATCGCCACAGAATCGCCTGCAGGGGCGCGGGTAGGGTCCGCTCTTATGGACGAGATCTGCGACGACCTTCAGGCAGAAACCGACGCGCTCGGCGATGTGGTCAGCGACCTCAGCGAGGAGCAATGGCGCCTGCCCACGCCTGCGGAGGGCTGGGACAGCCGCGAGACGATGGCGCACCTGGGCATGACCGACTGGGTGGCGACGCTGGCTGTCGTCGATCCCGAACGTTTCGGCGGCTTCACGGCGGCGGCCGAACGGGGCGAGATGGACCTGCACACCGCAGCGGGCTTCGACTTCGCCTCCATGTCGGGAGCCGAGATCTGGGACTGGATGTGCGCCGAGCGCTCCAAGATGCTCGATGCGGTGCGCCCGCTCGACCGCAAAGACCGGATTCCGTGGTTTGGCCCGTCGATGGGCGCCCTGTCGTTCGTGACTGCCCGGCTCATGGAGACGTGGTCGCACGGCCATGACGTGGCCGACACCCACGGTCGGGAATTGCCCCGCACCGATCGGCTGCGCCATGTCGCCCACATCGGGGTGGGCACCCGCGGCTGGAGCTACGCGAACCGGGGCCTCGAGGCCCCCGAGGGTCCGGTGCGGGTGGAATTGGATGCCCCGAGCGGGGCCGTGTGGACGTGGGGGCCCGAAGACGCGGCCGACAAGGTGAGCGGCGACGCCTATGAGTTCTGCCTGGCAGTGACCCAGAGGCGTTTCCACACCGAGACGGGCCTGTCGGTCAACGGGCCACTGGCGAAGGGGTGGATGGACATCGCCCAAGCCTTCGCCGGCCCGCCCACTGACGCCGAGGGCCGCCGCACAGAGTGATCGGGGTGCTGATCGTCGGACTGACGGGCGGCATCGGCGCCGGCAAGAGCACGGTCGCGCAGCTGCTGGCTTCCCATGGTGCAGCGGTCGTGGACGTCGACGCGCTCGGGCGCGAGATCATCGCCCCTGCAGGCGCAGCGGTCGCGCCGGTGCTCGAACGATTCGGCGACGATCTGGCGGGTGCCGATGGCGGCATCGACCGTGCTGCGCTCGCGGCGATCGTGTTCAACGACCCTGACGAGCTCGCTGCGCTCAACGCGATCAGCCATCCTGCGATCAACGAGCTCCTCGACGAACGCGTCGGCGCCATCGCAGACACCGGTGCCACCGATGTCGTGGTGCTGGACATGGCCGTCCTGGTGGAAAGCACACTCGGCCGCGACACCGCGTTCCCATATGAAGTGGTGGTGACGGTGGAGGCGCCGCCCGACGTGCGCGTGGAGCGGCTGATCCAGCGGGGCTTGACGAGCGATGACGCCAAGGCCCGCTTGGGGTCGCAGGCCACCGACGAACAGCGCAGGGACGTGGCCAACTTCGTCATTCACAACGGCGGTGGCACCGACGAGCTCGCCGACGCAACCGCGCAGTTGTGGGATGCCCTGCGGCGGCTTGCCGACGAGCGCGCCGCATGAACGCCGAATCGGCGCCGAGCGACCGGTCAAGCGGCGCTGAGGCGCACAGGCCAGGCGGCGACCGCGAGACCGTGGACAATCCGGCGCCCGCCAGCCCGTCGGCGAACAGGCCGGCTCGCTACCCGCCCCAGAATCACATCCTGCGGCACCTGCGTCTGAGCCATCAGATGATGGGCGACGGCACGCTCACCGCGACCATGCCGATCCTCGACGATCTTGCCGACAGGCCGCTGGCCGAGGGCGGCTGGCTGCGGCTGGGTGCGGTCGCCACGCTGGTGGATTCGGTGGCGGGGCATCACGCTGTGCTGCAGGTGACGCCCGACTGGTCGGCCACGCTGTACCTGTCGACGGTGCTGGCCGCGCGAGCTGAGGGCTCGCTGGCGCTCGCCCGTTGCTCGCCGCTGCGAGTCGGCCGGAACCAGGTTGTCACCGAGACGTCGGTGACCGACGAAGCCGGAACCGAAATCGCTCGCTCCACGTGTACCTATGCCCGGCTGCCCCGCCGGGACGACACCCCGGTGGTGGATTCCACGGCCCGGGAGAACACGGTCGACTACCGCGAGGACGACGAGCTGGATCCCCGACCGCCGCTGGACGACTACTTGCGGATCACCCCGGTGCCCGGCGAGGCCCGCATCGAGCTGCCGATGCACAACCGCATCCGCAATTCGTTCGGCTCGCTGCAGGGCGGGGCGTCGATCGTGGTGGCCGAGGTCATGAGCACGCACCTGGCGGCGATGTGCGACAACAGCGGGCGCCCGTCTCGTTGCGTGTTCGCCGACATGCACTACCTGGCGCCCGGCCGCGGCGGGCCATTCCGGGTCGAGGGCGAGGTGCTGGCACGCACCGGCCACCTCGTGACAACCCGAACACGCATCTTCGAGACCGCCGGCGAGAGCGACCGGCTGCTGCAAACTGCAACCGCAACGGCCGAGTACCTGGACTGAGCTCAGGGTCCGGTCCGAGCTCGAGGCGCCGAATCCTCCGGGACCACCGCGCACCGGGCCAACGGATGATGGCGTCGGCACTTGCGGTTTCGTGATCCTCACTTCGGGAATTGACTGTCGGTTCGGGGGCATTCGGCCTTCGTGCTCGGTTGGCGGCTTCCCCCGTTGGCCGGCGCAGGATGCGGGGAGATTGCTTCGAAATAGGTACGTACGGATGTTTGCAATTGTAGACGTACGTGTGTATGCTTTCTTCATGTTCTCCGACCTGCTGTACCGACTCGAAGGTGACGGCTCGCAGCATGCCGAGACCGGGTTCGAGGGTGCGGAGTCGGGGTTGGGGTGGCCGCATCCGGAGGCGGTGTGGCGCTTTGACGGCTCGCGTCCCGACTGCGGCGATGCGGCTGATACGGCTGTTACGAAGTCGATGCCGCGATCCGGCGGCATCGATCCCGATCGTGTCGGTGGGGCAGGTTCGGCGGCCGGCTCGGTGGAGTGTGAGGGGCTGGGGTCGTTGGGTTACGGCGATCTGGAGGAGCTGGTGGTGGGGTTGGCCGCTGAGCGGGCGCGTGTCGAGGGCCGTTACCTGGCCGCGGTGGGCGAGCTCGCGTCGCGCTACGGAGCACAAGCCGCGGCGTTCGTATTGCGTGATCAGACGCGTCTGAACTCGTCGCAGGCCCGCAGCGAGGCCCGTCTGGCCGAGAGCCTCGTCGCCGAGGGCATGACAGCGACGCTGGATGCGATGCAATCCGGCGAGATCGCCATGTCCCATGCGAAGGTGATCGCCCGCGAGGTGCCCAAGAAGCATCGTCGCAGCGAGGAGAGCTTTCTCGAGTTGTGCCGGGTTTATCCCTCTGACACGGTGGCCCGTCACCCGCTGGCCTATGAGAGCTTGGAGGTGTTCGCGGATCTCGACGCCGAGGCCGCCGCGAAGGACCTGAGCCCGGTCGACGCCGAGCTCGCACGCCAGCGCGCGCAGCGGTGGGGGTCGATGAAGCTGGGCGACGATGGCATGTGGCATCTCCACGGCACCTTCGACTTCCTCGCCGGCCGGCAGGTCAACACCGCGCTGCAAGCCATGATTCGGTCGCTGCGACGCCGGGCCGAGAACGCCGCCGACACCTCGAACGTCGACGGCACGGCTGCAGAACATGGCGACGTGAACAATGGGACAGATGCGACCGGTCAACGCGTCGCAGCCGAGCACGCCCACGGCGGCGTCAACGGCACCGTTGAGAGTCTCGGCGACGTGAACGGCGGGAGGGACGCGGCCGGTGATTGCGTCGCTGTCGAGCACGCGGGCGGCGGCGCAGGGACGCGTGCGCAGCTCACCGCTGACGCGATCGCCGACCTCATCGCCGGCACGTCCAACATCCGGCGGCGCAACACCAGCTTGGTGATCGTGGCCGACTACGACGTCGTCAACGACCGGCTCGCCGATCCTCGTCTCGATGACGGCACCCCATTGTCGGCCAAGATGGTTGCCGACCACGCCGTTGACGCCAACATTCTGCCCGCAGTGTTCGCATCAGACTGGTCCGAGCTGGCGCTGGGCCGCACCCGCAACGCCAGCGACGCGCAACGGCTCATCCTCGCCATGCGCGACGGCGGCTGCATCGGCTGCGCTCTCACCGCAGAGCACACCGAAGCCCACCACATCGACTACTACGAAAACGGCGGCCTCACCGAAGTCCCGAACCTTGCATCGCTGTGCTTCGACTGCCACACCGACCTCCACCAACACGGCCGCCAGATCCACACCCCACCCGACGGCAAACCCCGCCTGCAACCACCCGATCCCAAGGGCACCGGACCGTCCAACGGGGCACCTGCCGCCTCCCGCAGCCCATGACCACACCTCAGGCCGCTCGGCCCGTATCCGGGATTATCACGCAATGAGCCGCAGCGACTCCGGGCTTCACCGATGCGGGTGAAACGCCAGACTCCCTCGGGTAGCGACAGCGTGAATGTCACACCGGCCCTCTACTGTGCAGGCCATGACCGCACGGCCCCCCAGCCCTTCGGCACTGCCGCAAGCCGGCTTGCCGCGGCTGGCGGCGTTCGACATCGACGGCACGCTGATCTCCCGTCGCGGCGCGCTCTCCGATCGGACTGCGGCGGCGCTCGGATCCCTTGCCGAAGCCGGAGTGGTAACGGCGCTGGCCACGGGCCGGCCGTGGCCCCAGGCCGAGTGGGTCCTACGACTTGCACCGTCCTTTTCCTACGCGGTGTGCCTCAACGGTGCCGTCGTGATGGATGCCATGGCGGGCGAGCGGATCGCAGACCGGTCGATGACGCACTTCGAGGCCATAGAAGCCGCCGAGATCGCCCGCAAGCTCCTTCCCGATGTGAGCTTCGGGCTCGACCTGGCCGACGGCCGGCACCTGTGGGAGCACCGCTTCGCGCCCCAGATGCCAGCCGACCTCATTGCCGATCTCAGCGAGTCGCGAGTCGCCGACGCCATCGCAGGGGTCGATGGGCCGGTGCTGACCTGGCTTGTTCATGTGCCGGGCATGAGCACCCTCGACATCGTGAACGAGCTCTCGCCGTACATGCCGTTGGGCACCGAAATCCGTCCCTCTGGCTTGGATATGGCAGAAATCGCAGCTGCGGGCGTGAACAAGTCGACCGGGCTCGAGATCATTTGCCAGCGATACGGCATCGAACGCTGCGACGTGTTGGTCTTCGGCGACGGCCTCAACGATGTCGACATGCTCCGGTGGGCCGGTCTGGGCGTTGCCATGTCGAACGCGGGGGAGATGGTTCGCAGCGCCGCCGACTGCATTGCGCCGACAAACGAAGAGGACGGCGTTTCAGTGGTACTCGAGGCGATGCTTGCAGGCGAAGGATGGCCCACAGGCACGGGCGGCGGTGCGTTCCGCACAGGGCGATCGGGCGGCGGGTCCGATGGCTGAGCGGGACAACGGCAGGCCGACCAGCAGTTCGGCACCGTATGGCGATGCCGACGGCGCCGGCTCTGGCGGTGTCGGTTCAACCGACAGGAGATCACGGCGTCCGTC
The DNA here is from genome assembly GCA_965231925.1 of Acidimicrobiales bacterium. Taxonomy (GTDB): domain Bacteria; phylum Actinomycetota; class Acidimicrobiia; order Acidimicrobiales; family Poriferisodalaceae; genus Poriferisodalis. The sequence continues at coordinate 3,061,551 of OZ246894.1, read as the reverse complement.
GATATGGGATCGGATGCGTCGCGGCATGGCCGACCACAACGCCACAGCACCCAGTGGGCCGATGGGCATTCCCGATACCCCCAAGTCTTCCCCCGATGATCCCGACAGGATCGGCGATGACGCCGCCGATGGCGACGACGGCCCGACCACCGAGTTGGTGCTCGAGCGCATCCATCACTACCGAGACACCATTCGCAGTTATCAAGTGTTCATCGAAGGTCAGCGCGTCGGACTGATCCGCGACGGCAATACCGAGAGCTTCGTGCTGCGGCCCGGCAGCTACACGCTGAGATTGCAGCTTCTGTGGATCTTCAGCCCCAAGATCGTCGTGGAGCTGCCGGCGGGAGGGCAGACGCGGATGATCTGCGGCCCCAACGGCGGGATCCTGCACGCATGGCGGCTGTTCTTCGCCCCGACGACTGCGATCTTCCTCCGATTCGCGGACGAAGCGTGACACGGCCTTCGCTTCGCTGACGAAGCGTGATACCGCCTTCGCTTCGCGGTGGAGGCGTGACACGGCCTTCGCTTTGCGGACGAATCCTGAGCAGGGGTCGCCGGTAGGGTTCGGCGCCATGAGCGTGCGGCAGGCATCGGCCAGCGCGACCTCGGGTGATGAGCTCAGGTCCGAGCTCGACGCGTGGCTCGCAGACAACTGGGATCCCGGCATCAGCGTGCGGGAATGGTGGGGCCGCCTCGCCGCAGCGCGACTGTCCAATCCGACGCTGTCCGAGCCGTTCGGTCGGGGCTGGGGACGCGGCGAGACACGCATGCTGGTCGAGGCCATCCGCGCCGCGGGCGCCATCGGCTCACCGGCGGGCCTGGGCATGCTGCTGGCGGCGCCGACGATCCTCGAGCACGGCACACCCGACCAGATCGAGCGCTTCGTGCCCGCCATTCTGAACGGCACCGACGCGTGGTGCCAGCTGTTCTCCGAGCCCGGCGCCGGCAGCGACCTCGCTGGCCTGCAGACCAAGGCCGTCCGTGACGGGGATGAGTGGATCGTCACCGGTCAGAAGGTGTGGACGTCGGAAGGCTCCCACGCAGATCTGGGCATGCTCGTCGCCCGCACCGATCCCGAGTCGCCTAAGCACCGCGGCCTCACCTGGTTCGCCTTCGACATGGCCCAAGACGGCGTCGAAGTCCGCCCGTTGCGTGAAATGACCGGCCGGTCGCTGTTCAACGAGGTGTTCATCGACGGCGCCCGGGTGCCCCACGCAAACGTCATCGGCGAGATGAACGACGGCTGGCGCGTCACCAATACGACGCTGGTCGTCGAGCGAGCAGGCATCGGCGGCAGCCACGGCCTTGCCTACGCAGCCGCGCATCCGGGGTCAATCGCAGGACACCTGGACGAGCCAGCTGGCTCATTCCGCGGCAAGCGGCTCGCGCTGGCGGCCGGGGGAGTGGGCGCAGGCACGTTCAACCAGCTCAGCGAAGAGGCTCGCACCCGCGGCCGTCGCGGCGACCCGGTCGTCCGCCAAGAGCTCGCAGCGCTGCATACCGATCTTGAGGTAATGCGACTGTCGGCAATGCGCAGCCGGCAGAAGTCTCAGCGCACCGGTGGCGAAGGCAACCTGGCGAAGCTGCGCATGACCGCGGCGCTGCGTCGGGCCCGGTCGCTGGCGAGCACCGTCCTCGGCGCCGACATGACCCTGTGGGGCGACGAAGCAGCCACCGATGGCGTGCTGCAGGAGATGACAGTCTTCTCGCCGGCACCTTCCATCTACGGCGGCACCGACGAGATCCAGCGGAACATCCTGGGCGAGCGGGTGCTGGGGCTCCCCAGGGAACCCGGCCCCGATCCGGCCACGCCTTTCCGGGAGCTTCCCCAAAACGCCACATCTTGGTAGTGCGCTGCACCCGGGGCGACGCGATCGGGGAGCGCAGGCCCGATATGCAGCGCAGAATGTGAGCCGGTGAGCATTCCCGAACCGCCGCACGGCCGAGAATCTCCGCAGGGCCTCGAGATCCTGCCCGAGAGCGGTGCCGACTTCGCTGGCGTGCAGGAATCGGTGATTGAGCGACAACCGTCGTCGGCACCGCCCCGCCTCGTGGTGATGGTGGTGCTCATCGCAGCTCTGGCTCTGGCTGCGGTGGCCGTGGCGTGGGTGCGCAACGGCGGCGACGAGCCCGACGCAGCGACTGCGGCAACCACCACGACAACCGAGCCCCCGGCCACGACCACGACGGTCGCGCCCGAACGAACGCCACGCACGACGCTGCCACCGCCGACGGTGCTGGACGGGCCCATCGGCGACTTGCCGCCCGCACGCCCCGCCGCCGAGCTCCTTGCCACGCTTGCCGGTGACCCAACCGGCAACGTCCGCGGCTTCCTGTTCCGGCTCGACCTGGTGAGCGGGTCGGCGCAGTACGTGCCGCTGCCTCGCCTGCCGCACACCCTGGTCGAGCTCGGCGGCGCCGTCGTGGTCGGCATCGGCCGTGACGTCATGCGAGTCGACCTCCAAAGCGGGAACCTCGTCGTGATCGCCGAAGACGTGACCGAGGTGCTGCCCGCCTACAGCCCGCCGGGAATCGTCGCCGTGGTGCGGGGCAGTGAGCATCTCTTCGCCCGGGTGGTCGGCCCTGACGGCGTGTTCCGCTCCGCAGTCCAGATGCCCAACGAAGCCGTCGTGCACGGCGCCCTCGGCGACCATGTCGTGGTGTCCATGGCGGGCAGCGTGATGGCGCTCGACGGGCGAAACCAGGCGCTCCAGCTCGGCGCCGGCCGGGTGCTCGCCGTCGGCGACGGGCATGTCGTGCAATTGCAGTGCGAGGAATACGGCTGCCAGATCACCGACACCTCCTTCAGCGCCAGCGTGGGCGACGATCGACGCGACGACTGGTGCGACGACATCTGCGCGGAAGCCTCAGGCCGCTTCGGCGAACGCGACAACCAGGCTGAGATGGAGGCGAACTGCGCGACGCTGTGCGAGGACTACCCGATCGTCACCGGCGCGATCACCGAACGGCGCGTGGAGTTGCCAGCGGAGCTGCTTGCGGCGTCGCCGGATCGCTGGAGCGAGCAAGGTTTGATGTCGCCCGACGGCAACCGGATCGCATTGCGGCTCCTGCACGGCAACGGAGCTCCGGCAGGCGTCGTAGTCGTGGACCTCGAAGAGGACTGGGGGCGTCACTCGCCCGAGATCGGCGTCGATCTTGGGCACATGGCGTGGGCGCCCGACAGCCGGTACCTGCTGTACACGCTGGCCAACGACGTCATGGTGTGGGATGTGGAGGCTGCGGAGGGGGAGCTGCCTTCTGGCCGGGCGCACGTTGGCGAACCCTTGGAGCAACTGGTCTTGCGTTCGGCTGGTGGTTGAGCTAGCTTTTGCGCCCGCTGGGGAGGCGGCATGAGCCTCTGCTCCCGCGATCCGGCAGCGAGAGATCTGCACCGCACCGCATCTCTTGGACGGCGTCATTAGCGCATCGCCGTCTATCCGATAGGGAACCGGTCGCAACGTCGCAGAGTCTCCTGCCGCCTCCCCAGCTCTGGCATCTGGGCTTAGCCGTTGCCGCTCCCGAGTTGTTCGGCGGTGACTATTACGAACAGGCCCGCTGCCTCGATGAGTGGGGGAGCGTCGGGCGGCGCGCCCGCAGTGTGCACGGTGAGTTCGACTTGTGACTTGCGGCCTTCGCGGCTGGTCTCGCGGGCGTCATAGGTCACGGGCTCGTCGATCGGCACGCCGCCTCGGTAGTCGATCTCTAGGCGGGCGGTGTAGGCGGCGATTCCCAGGCAGACCATGAGGTAGCCGAGCACGTCGTCGACCACCGCGCACACTGCGCCGCCATGGACCCGGCCTGGGGCGCTCTCGAAGGCAGCACCGAAGGTCACCGCGGCACGGACGCCTTCGCCGTGGCGGCGCATGTCCACGTCCATGGCGGTCGGATTGGCGGGGCCGCTGAATGCTCGGTCGCTGAACGCCATGACCTCAGCGCCGTCGGGCGGTCTCGGATCGGTGTAGCGGCGGGCGAAGTAGTCGGCCGGGCGCGGCACTGCTGCTGAGCCGGCTTCGAGCCGTTCGGCGGTGGCGTCGGCCCACGCGGCGATCTCCGCGAGCGTCTCGGCATCGGTGCGATGCCTCACGAAGGCATGCGCCAGCCGCCGCAACGCCCCCGCCGCCGCGCTGCGCTCGGCGAGTTGAGCATCGGGATAGATCAGATGCAGGTCGCTGCGCGCACCGACGCTGGTCTCGTCATGGGGCGACAAGTCGTCCACGGGGCCTCAGCGGCCGAGCCGGCCGGGTTCGCCGTAGGGATAGTCGACCAATTCGCAGGAGGGGTGCTCGAGATCGTACGTCCAGTACTGGCGGATCTCGGCAATCAGCCGATCGCCCCCCTCGACGTGCGGGCCGAAGTCGTAATGCTCGCTGCCGCGTACCGCGAGCGGCACGCCGTCGTCGGCGCCGCTGGTGTCGCTGCGTGGTGCAGACATCGTGCCGGACATCTTCCACTCGATCGCCGCGGTGTCGCCGTCGGTCACCAGCCGCTCGCAGTGCCACGATGCGCCCTGCCACTTGGAGGCAATGCGCGACCAGAAGCGACCGATCGTCGCTGCCCCCCGCACGGGTGCGTGGTTGGTGTCATAGACCACGGCGTCATCGGTGAAATGCCTCGCTACTGCCGCGGCATCGCCGGAGGTGCATGCGTCGAAGTAGCCGGTGATCCGCGCCGCGATCTCCGCCGCGTCGTTGTCACCCTCGGCTGTGGTCCCGTGCTCGCCCATGTCGCCAGTCTCGCAGGCCCTCGCACAGCGGGGTTGAAGCAGTCTGGACAAGGCGCTTGGGGTGCTCAGCCCACCGCCCAGGACAGCCAGCGGCCGTCACGTCTTTCGAGGCGCAGCTTGTGCGAGAAGCACTCCGACAGTGCTTCGGCGGTGAGCACCTCGCCCAGGGGACCGCATGCCAGCGGCACGCCGTCGCGCAGCAGCAGCCCATGTGTGAACGACGGGGGGATCTCGTCGGTGTGATGGGTCACGAGCACGGTGGCCGGCGTCTGGGGGTCGGCGGCCAGCGATTCGAGGCTGGCCACGAGCTGTTCGCGGCCCGCCAAGTCCAGACCGGCGGTCGGCTCGTCGAGCAACAGCAGTTCGGGGCGGCCCATGAGCGTGCGGGCGAGCTGCACCCGCTGCTGCTCGCCCGACGACAGGGTGGCAAACGCCCGCTCGGCCAGCCGCCCGGCACCGACCCGATCCAGGCACGCCAGCGCGGCCGCCCGGTCTGCCTCGGTGTAGGTGTGCCACCAGGTCTCCAGCGCTGCGTAGCGCGCCGTCATCACGATGTCGAGGGCGCTGATGTCGGCCCGGAATTGGTCTCGCAGCGACGAGCTGGCCAGCCCGATGCGCCGACGGTGCTCCCGTACGTCGACTGTGCCCCACCGCTCGCCCAGCACGTCGACGGTGCCGGTGGTGGGGAAGCGGTACAGCGACAGGATCTTGATGAGGCTCGTCTTGCCCGAGCCGTTGGGCCCCAGCACGATCCACCGCTCGTGCGGGGCGACGTCCCAGTCGAGCGGCCCCAGCACCGTCGTGCCGTCGTAGACGACCGACACGCTCCGCAGCGAGGCTGTCGGCTGGACAGTTGACTGACGTTGGGGGTCACTCACGAGTGCTCACGTCTCGTTGGGGTGGCCCTCGCCGGCATGCGACACCCACGTGGCGTACATCTCGGCGTACCGGCCGCCCAGCGCCACCAGCTCGTCGTGCGTGCCCAGCTCCATCACGCCGCCCTGGTCAATGACCGCGATCCGGTCTGCCCGCATGGCCGTCGCCAGCCGGTGGGCGATCAGCACCGCCGTTCGGCCCTCGAGCAGCAGGTCGAGTGCGCCTTCGATCTCGGCCTCGGTGCTGAGGTCGACGCTGGAGGTTGCCTCGTCGAGCACGATCACCCGGGGCCGGGCCACGAACGCCCGCGCCAGCGCCAGAAGCTGCCGCTCGCCTGCCGACAGCGACACGCCCCGCTCGTGCACTGGCGTGTCGGCCCCCTCGGGCAGGCTCTCGATGAGTCGGCGCAGCCCGACCAGGTCGAGCGCGGCGTCAATGTCGGCGTCGAGCTGAGCGTCGTCGTCTCGGCCCCTGCGGCGCAAGCCGAAGGCGATGTTGTCGCGGATGGTGCCGTGGAACAGGAATGGCTCCTGGGGCACCACGCCGAGCTGCTCGCGCAGCGACGACAGCGTCACGTCGCGCAGGTCCCAGTCGTCGATCGTGATCCGGCCCTGCGTCGGGTCGTAGAAGCGGATGATCAGCTTCGCGATCGTGCTCTTGCCCGCCCCCGTCGGCCCCACCAGGGCGAAGGTTTCCCCCGGGCGGATGTCCAAACTGACGTCGCTCAGCACCTCTGGCAGTTCGGGTTCGACGGGCTCGCCGCTGTCGACGTCTCGGCCGTCGCCGCCGTGCTCGGCTCCGGCGCCGTTGCCCAGCGCCGGCAAGCCCATGGGGTCGAATGACGCTGTGAACGCTCCAGCGGGCTGTTTCGCCGCGCGGCCGGCGCCTGCACCGTTGTCCCCGTCGCTGTCGCCCGACGCAGCATCGTCGTCGTAAGCGAACGACACGTTCTCGAGCCGGATGTGACCGCTGACCGGCGGCAGGTCGGCTGCGTCGGGGTGCTGTTGCACGGTCGGCTGGGTGGCCAGCACCTGGCTGATCTTGCGCAGACCCGATTGACCTTGCTGGTAGGTGCTGTAGAGCTGGGCGAGCTGCTGGATCGGGGCAAAGAACGTCGTGACGTACAGCACGAATGCGCCCAGCTCGCCGATGGTGAGACCGCCCCGTTGCACCATCGCCCCGCCGATCGCCAGCACCAGCCCCTGGGCTGCAATGCCGATGGCCTCGGTGCTGGGCCCGTAGATCGCCTGGACCTTCGACATCGACAGGTTGGCGTCGCGGAAGCGAGCGGTCACCTTGCGGTGCCGCACGGCGTTCTCCAGGCGACGACCCGTGGCCGCAATCACCCGGATTCCCGCCAGGTTCTCCGACAGGTCGGCCAGCACGTCGGCGATGCGGTCGCGGATCTCGCCGTAGCCGGTCTCGCTGCGGGTGCGGAACCACAGCGTCAGCGCCACCAGCGGCGGGATGATCGCCACGAGCAGGATCGTCGCCAGGAACGGGTTGTAGAGGAACAGCACCACGGTCACGACGCCCACCGTGAGCACCTGGATGAGCAGGTTGACGAAGCCTTCGTTGATGAGCAGCCCGACGTACTCCATGTCGGAGGTCATGCGGCTGAGCAGCACTCCGGATTTCGACGTCGTGTACCAGTCGAGCGAGAGCCGCTGGTAGTGGCTGAACAGGCGCAACCGCAGGTCGAACATGACCTGTTCGGCGATGCGCCCGTTCAGGCGTTGACGCAGCCGGCTGAGCAGGATGCTGACGGCCACAACGCCCACAAAGACCAGCACCACCATGTTGAGAGCGAAGCGGTCGTCGGCCCTGATGCCGCGATCGATGCCCTGCTGAAAGAGCACCGGCACCGCCTGCATCGCTGCGGTTTCGGCGCCGAGCAGCAGCAGTGCCAGCGCGACGCCCCAGCTATGGGGCACCAGCATGGCTCGAAGGTCGAACGGGCGGCCTCGCCGGGGGTCGGCGCGCTCGGCCCCATGGTCGAAGTCGACTACTGGCTCGGGGTGCTCGGGCTCGTGCGCCAGCAGCCGGTTGGCGCCTTCCTGCATCTCGGTGGGGACACCGGCGAACGGCAGCCCCGCCGCGGCGCTGGCCTGTGTCGCGGTCGGCCCCATGTGCCCCGGGCCGCCGACCATCACCATGATCTGCCGCTCCTGAGCGTCCCGTCGTCTGCGACCGCGAGCGGCTCGGGCTCGATGGTGTCGCCGCCCGCAGCCAGCACCTCGACGTAACGCGGCTCGGTGGCCATGAGCTCTGCGTGAGTGCCGTCGGCCGCCACTTTCCCGCCGTCGAGCAGGATCACCCGGTTGGCCAGGCTGATCGTGGACAGCCTGTGGGCGATGACGATGGTCGTGCGGTCGGCGAGCAGCTCGGTGAGCGCGTCGTGGATGCGTGCCTCGTGTGCGACGTCGATGGAACTCGTGGCGTCGTCGAGGATCAGCACGGCAGGATCGGCGAGGATCGCCCGGGCGATGGCGATGCGCTGGCGCTGGCCGCCCGACAGGTCGTACCCGCGCTCGCCGACCACCGTGTCGTAGCCCTCGTCGAGCTCGCTGATGAAGTCGTGGGCCTGCGCAGCGGTGGCGGCGGCAACCACGTCAGACCGTGCGGCTTCGGGCCGTGCATACGCGATGTTGTCGTGAATGCTGGCCGAGAAAAGAAACGGCTCGTCGGGCACGACGCCGACGGCCTGGCGCAGGCTGTCGCCGGTGATGTCGTTCACGTTGTGGCCGCCGACCGAGATCGTGCCGTCGCCGATGTCATAGAAGCGCATCAGCAGCCGGGCGAGCGTCGACTTGCCGCAGCCGGTGCGCCCGACGATGGCAACCCGCTCGCCGGCGCCGATGTGCAGGTCCAGCCCGTCGAAGACCTGCGGCGCGTCGCGATCGGCACTCGCCGCTCCCGCGACGCCGCCTACCGTCTCGGTGCCGTAGGCGAAGCGGACCTGATCGAAGCGCACGGGAATGCCCGAAGGCCGTCCGACGGAGCCTTGGCGCTGCGGCAGATCGACCGCGCCGGGCCGGTCGGCGACGAGCACCGGCTCATCGAGCACCTCGAAGATGCGTTCTGCGGACGCCTTGGCCCGCTGGCCGAAGATGAACAGCATCCCGATGAAGCGGAACGGTGCCTGCAGCAGCAAGATGTACAGGTAGAAGGTGGCCAGATCGCCCACCGAGGCCGAGCCGCCGATGATCAGGTGCCCGCCCACCAGCAGCACCATCGCCATCGCCAAGCGTGGAAGATTCTCGATGACCGGCGTGTAGTGCGCCCTGGTGTTGTGCTGCAGCAGGTTGGCCCAGCGCAGCCGCTGTGTCGCCGCGGCCATTTCTTCCACCTGCCGGGCCTCGGCCGCGAATGCCTTCACGACCCGCACGCCGTTGACGCTCTCGTGGGTGACGGTGGCGACCTCGGCGTTGCGCGACTGGATGATCCACGACAGCGGGAACATGATGTGCCGCAGCCGCTGGCCCAGCACGTACACGGCGGGCATGATCAGCATCGTGATGGCGGTCAGCGGCAGGCTGATCCATGCCATGACCGAGATCGCCACCACGAAGCTCAGCAGCTGCACCGACACGATCGGCGCGAAGGCCAGATACATCTGCACGGAGCGGATGTCGGAGTTGGAGCGCGAGATGATCTCGCCGGTCTGCACCCGGTCGTAGAACGCGAACGACAGCCGGCTGAGGTGAGCGAACAGCAGCGTGCGCAGCTGGAACTCGACCCGGTGGCCCATGGCGAAGAGCCCGTAGCGGTAGATGTAGGTGAAGATGCCGCGGGCGGCGCCGAGCACCACCAGTGCGATGACGAACGCCCACAGCGAGCCCGAGCCGGTGCCGTCGGCGCCGCTCACTGCCGCATCGATGGCGTAGCCGGCCACTCTCGGCGCGATGGCCCCCGCACCCGTCGCCAAGATGGCCGCGATCAGCGCGACAACGACGCGCGCCTGCTGACGTCGCAACAGCGGGCTCAGCCGCCGGATCCAGCTCAGCGAGCGGTCGGCGCGGATCCAGTCCCCGTCGAAATCGTCGTCGGGATTGGGTTGCGCACCTGGCGCCGCGGGCGCAGTGCTGGGGGCTACCCGCATCCCGGCGAGGCTACCGGCGGCCCTGTTCGGCGAACCGGATCGGCCCCGGTACCGTAGGAGCGTGCACGGTGGCGCTCGGGGGTGCTCGGCACCGGCATGACGCTGGGACTCATTGCAGGACTTGGGATTGTCGTCGCGCTCATCGTCTTGAACGGCGTGTACGTGGCGGGCGAGTTCTGCCTGCTCGCTGTCGACACCTCCCAAGTCGACGTTCGGGCCGCCCAAGGGCAGCGTCGGGCCCGCGGCGTGAGAGCCCTGCTGCGGCGGCTCAATTTCCATCTCGCCGGCGCCCAGCTCGGCATCACGCTGACTTCGCTGGTGCTCGGCATCATCGCCGAGGACACCATCGGCGGGCTCATCGAGTGGTTGCTGGGGGGCTGGGGCGCCACGTTGGCATCGGCCGGGGCGGTCGCGGTGGTGGCGATCGCGCTGGCGGCGGTGATCCAGATGGTGTTCGGCGAGCTGCTCCCCAAGAATCTGGCCGTGTCGCGCCCGCTGGGCACCGCGCTGTCGCTGGCACCGGTGTTGCGGCTCTACGGCACGATCGCTGCGCCGGTCACGCTGGCGTTCAACGGCATCGCCAACGCCACGGTGCGCGGGCTCGGACTCGAGCCCACCGAGGAACTCCGCATCGTGCGAACACGCGACGAGCTGGAGTACGTGGTGCGCTCGTCTCGCCGCAGGACGCTCAGCGACGGCCAAGCCGATCTGCTGGTGCGAACGCTGCGCCTGGGTCGCAAGGACGCCGCCGACGCACTGACGCCGCGCACGGCGATGTCAGCAATCGGCGCTGCGGCGACGCTGCCCGAACTGGTCGAGCTGGCACGCGCCAGCGGGCACTCGCGCTTCCCGGTGCTGGGCGCCAGCTCCGACGACGTGCTCGGCGTCGCCGAAGTGCGCGACGTCTTCGGCATCGATGCGGCTGAGCGGGACGTCACGCGAGTGGAGGCGATCATGCGCCCGGTCGTGGCGGTAGCCGAGAGCCGCAAGCTCGACGGCGTCCTCGCCGACATGGCGGCGTCGGACTGCCGTTTGTGCGTGGTGGTGGACGAGCACGGCGGCACAGCCGGGATCGTGACCCGCGAGGACATCGCCGAGGAACTCGTGGGCGACATCGCCGATGAGTTCGACGAGCCTGCCGTGCTCACCGCCCGGCCTCCGGGACAGCCGGTGACGCTGGCGGGCACCACGACCCTCGACGAGCTCGAGGAGGCCACCGGTCTGGCCGCACCCGAAGGTCCCTACGAGACCCTGGCCGGATTCGTGCTCGAGCAACTCGGCGAGATCCCCGCTGCGGGAGCGGTCGTCAACTGGAAGGGCTGGCGCCTCGACGTCACGCAAATCGACCGGCTGCGCGTGGCCGCGGTCCGCATCAGCGCCGAGACGCCCGCCACGCCCGACGCAGATGCGAACGACACATCGAACGGCGGCAGGCCGTGAACAGGTCGTGCGTGCGGCGACTGCCCGCTGCGGCGAGTGCGAGCGGGGCAGCGAACGGAGGCGGTCCGTGACCACGCTGGCCATCGCAGTGGGTCTCGTGCTGATCGTGTTCAACGGCGCGTTTGTGGCGATCGAGTTCGGCCTCATCGGCGCGAAGCGCGCCGCGGTAGACGGCCACGCGGCGACCGGCAAACGTTCGGCCCTGGCAGCCCAGCGCATGCAGTCCGACGTGCTGACCACTCTCGGAGGCGCCCAGCTCGGCATCACCCTGTGCTCGCTCGCGGTCGGCCGCCTCACCGAGCCGGCCATCGCGAGGCTCATCGAGCGGGCAGTGGCCGGCATCGTCGAGATCCCCGATGCGGTGCTGCACACCATCGGTTTCGGCATCGGGCTGGGAATCGTGACCGTGCTGCACATGGTGTTCGGCGAGATGGTGCCAAAAAACCTGGCGCTCATCGGGCCCGAGCGCACGCTGCTCGTGCTGGCTCGGCCGATGGCTGCGTACCTCTACGTCGCCCGCCCGATCGCCGCAGCGCTGCAGTGGGTGGCCAACGGCATGACCCGGATCCTGCGCGTCGAGCCCACGTCGGAGCTGGCCGATGTGGCGACGCCAGCCGAGTTGGCGCTCATGGCGCGTGACTCGCTGGCCGAGGGGCATATCGCATCCGCCGACGTGGTTCTGCTGGAACGGGCCATGCGCTTCGGGGCGACACAGGTGAGCGACGTCATGGCGACAGCGGGCGAAGTCGCGGCGGTGCGGTTGGACGATTCGATTCCCGAGGTCGAGCAGGAGTTCGCCCGCACGGGCCACTCCCGCCTGATAGTGCTCGGAGCAGGTCCCGATGACGTGCGGGGCATGCTCCACAGCAGCGATCTGGCGGCATCGACGCAGCGCGACGCTGCGGACCTGGCCGAGGCCGACCGGCGCGTCGCTGCGGGCCAGCGCCACGGTCGCGGTCTCGTGCGCCGCATGCTCCAACTCGGTCCTCAGGTAGCGCTCGACGAGGCACTGCGCCGCATGCAGCGCACGCGCATCCACCTCGCTGTCGTCGCCGACGCCGGGGGCCGCACTCTCGGCGTGGTCGCGCTCGACGACCTGCTGCGCCGTTTGATCGGCGATCCGGACGCCGGCGACGAGGTGAAAACTGCCGCGACGGGCGGACCCGGGAGTGGCACACTCCGTTCTGAATAGGCCCGTCTGGTTAGGCTTCGACGCTCGTTGCGAGGCCCGGTGCGGCCGAAGGCCCCACATCATGACTTGGATCGACAAAGCGCTCGACGGCTGCCCGCAGACGCTCGTGATCAACGACTCCAAGACGCCCAGCGGCCGTGCCCACGTCGGCTCGCTGCGCGGCGTGCTGATCCACGATGCGGTGGCCCGGGTGGCCCGCGAGCGGGGCTTGGACGCCACGTTCATGTACGGCTGCGACGACATGGACGCGGTCGACGAGATCCCCCACGGAACCGGCGAGCACTTCGTCTCCCACCTCGGCAAGCCGCTGTGGGCAGCGCCGGCACCCGAGGGTCTGAGCGGCGCTTCGATGGCCGAGGCGTACTTCACCGAGTTCACCGCGACGTTTGACAAGCTCGGTGTCGAGGTCGACTTCTACCGAATGAGCGACATCTACCGATCCGGCCAGCTCGACAACGTCATCGACACGTTCCTGCGAGCCGCGGCCGACGTGCGCCAGATCTATCTCAGGCTCAGCGGCGCAGAGCGTTCCGACGACTGGCTGCCCTTCCAGCCGATCTGCGAAGCCTGCGGCCGAATCGGCACCACCTACGCCACCGACTACGACGGCAAGACCGTCGCGTACGAGTGCCGAACCGATCTGGTGACCTGGGCCAAAGGCTGCGGCCACAGCGGTCGGATCAGCCCGTTCGGCGGCAACGGCAAGCTGCCCTGGAAGCTCGAGTGGGCAGCCAAGTGGAAGCTCTTCGGCGTCTCGATCGAAGGCGCCGGCAAAGACCACATGGCCGCCAGCGGATCCCACGAAGTCTCCTCCGCGCTCGCCCGCCAAGTCCTGCAGTGCCCAGTGCCCATACCGGTGCCGTACGAGTTCTTCACGCTCGGCGGAGCAAAGATGAGCTCCTCGCGGGGCATCGGCATGACCGCATCGCAGCTCACCAACCTGCTCCCCCCCGACCTCCTGCGCTACCTAGTCCTGCGAACCCAACCGCGCCGATCCATCAACTTCGACCTAGACGTCCCCAGCCTCAACAAGGCATTCGTCGAATACGAACGCCTCTGGCGCTCCGCCGCCGGCGACGACCCCCGCCCCAACGAAAGCCAGCTCTACGCGATCTCGAGCGCAACCCCCGAAGCGAACGTGCCCCCGGCGCCCAACTTCAGCCCACCCTTCGACTCAGTACTCAGCCTCATCCAGCAACCCCACGTCAACCTGACGGCCCACGTAGAGGCACTCGGCGTAGCCATGGCCAAAGCCGAAGCCAACTGGCTCGTTGTGAAGGCGAACACAGCGCACGGGCTCATTCGCAGCCGTCCGGACCTAGCCGGCCAGCTCAAGATGCTGACGCCACCCGAGGCCGCGAAGCAGCGAAGCGCATTGGAAGACCGCCAACGCGACTTCCTCGAACAGCTTGCACGACGCTTGGACAAGCTGTCCGCGTGGGAAGCCCGAGCTATCCAGGACGCCGTCTTCGAATCAGCCCGCGATGTAGGCATCGACCCAAAGACCAACGCACCACAAGTATTCGAAGCCCTCTACAAGGTGCTCTTCGGCACCGAAACCGGTCCAAGAGCAGGCAGCTACCTCGCCTTCATAGGACGAGACGAGACTCTCCACCGCCTGCGCTAACCACCCGCTCAGCACACATGCCGCCACCGGTAAGGGCACAGATGCACTAGCTGGGGAGGCGGCAGGGGACTCTGCGACGTTGCGACCTGCTGGATTGCGGGAGCAGAGGCTCATGCCGCCTCCCCAGCGGGCTCAACTCCTGGCGCAAGACGCTAAGCACCCATAGCGTGATACCCACCGTCCACATGCACAATCTCACCAGTAGTCCCGCAAAACCAGTCCGAAAGAAGTGCAAGCGTGCTGCGAGCCACCGCCTCACTGTCAGTGATGTCCCAACCCAGCGGAGCACGCTCAGTCCAAGCATCTTCGAACTCGGCAAAGCCGGGAATCGACTTAGCGGCCATAGTGCGGATCGGTCCCGCCGAGATCAGATTCACCCGGACACCTTGGGGCCCCAGCGACTTGGCCAGATAGCGCGCCGCCGATTCGAACGCAGCCTTGGCGACGCCCATCCAGTCGTACACGGGCCACGCCACGCTCGCATCGAAGGTAAGCCCCACCACTGAGCCCTTGGCCTCGGCCAGCAGCGGCGCCATAGGCGATGTCAGCGAAGCAAGGCTGTACGCGGAGATGTTCAGCGCGGTGGCGACATCGTCCCAAGGGGCGTGCAGGAAGTTGCCGCCCAAGCAGCTCGCAGGCGCGAAGCCGATGGCGTGCAGCAGGCCGTCGAGGTGACCCCAGCGCTGTTCCAGGTCGGCGCGCACCGCTTCGATCTCGTCGGGTACGGTGACATCGCACGGCAGCACGTCGGGCGGGTCGGGCAGTCGCCGGGCGGCTCGCTCGGTGAGCCGGATGCCGCGGCCGGCGCCGGTCAGCACCACCTCGGCGCCCTGTTCTTGGGCAAGGCGGGCCACGTTGAAGGCCAGCGACGCATCGGTCAGCACGCCGGTGATGAGGAACTTCTTTCCCTCCACGATTCCGCTGCTGGCCATGGTCTCGCTTCCGCTCGGGGTCGGCACGGCACCTCGCGGTGCCGCCCATGGCCGGACGCTACCGCCGAGCCGCCGACTGCTCGGGCCACGGCCGCACCCTGTGCATCGCGCTCTGGCTCGCTTTGCCCGCAGGCCGCTCGGGTCCGGGGCTCGTCCTCTTGGACGCTCGGCCGTATTGGCTCCGCCATTGCCGTAGAGCGCGCCCGCCCGTACCGTGACTGCCGTGCCAGCAGACGCGACCGCCAACGGAACCGCGGACGGGGTCGCAGCAGCTGAACCCGCCAGCAGCGGCGAACCCACCCGCATCGGCATCATCGGCGGCACCGGGCCGGCGGGCGCGGCACTCGCGACCCGGCTGGCCGACATTGGCTGCGAGGTGACGCTGGGCTCGCGTTCGAAGTACCGGTCGATGGAGGTGGTCGACAACATCTTGGACCGCTGGCCCGACCGCCACCTGCGCATCCATCCCGGCGCCAACAGCCTCGCAGCGCAAGAGCCCACGGTGGTGATGGCAACGCCATGGGACGCGGCAGCCATCACCGCCAGGGGTGTGGCCGAGCACCTGCGCGGCAAGGTGGTGGCGACCATGTCGAACGCGCTGGCCCGCGTCGACGACGAGTTCGTGCCGCTCATCCCGCCGCGGGGCTCGGTGGCGGCGTCGGTCCAGGCCAGCCTGCCCGATTCCCTGGTGGCGGCTGCCCTGCAGCATGTGCCGGCGACCGAGCTCGGCAATCTCGACGAACCCGTGCACGGCGACATTCTCATTTGCAGCGACCACCGCGAGGCCACCTGGCACATCGCGGAGATCGTCGACCGCATGCCCGGCGCACGTGCGCTCGACTGCGGCAACCTGTCCAATGCCACCGCCATCGAAGCGTTCACCGCCGTGCTGATGCAGCTCAACACCCGCTACCGCACCCGTGTCGCGCTCCGACTCGTCGGGCTGGATCACGTCCCGATCAGCGTGCTGGGCGGCGGTCCGAGCCGCCCTGAAGGCCATGAGACGGCCGATGTGACCGCTGAGACCGCTCAGCGCGATGCCGAGACGGTCCCCGACTGAGCACCCAGTGAGCCGAGCCAGCGGCGCTGGACGATGAGGCTGTACGAGACCCGGAAACGGGCTGTCGTGCCGCTCGCCGCGAGCCCCGCTAGCACGGTGCGCATGTACGTGTGCGGGATCACGCCCTACGACGCGACCCATGTCGGCCATGCCGCCACGTTCCTGGCCTACGACGTGCTCCAGCGCAGGCTGCGCGACCTGGGCTGCCGCACCCGCTGCGTGCGCAACATCACCGACGTGGACGACGACCTGCTGGCACGGGCGCGAGCGATGGGCGTGCACTACCTGGATCTGGCGGCAGGTTCGCTGGCCGCGTTCGATGCCGACATGGCAGCGCTCGGCCTGCTGCCTGCCGATGCGGAGCCGCGAGCCACCTCGGCGATAGCCGACATCCGGCGATTGATCGGCAGGGTGCTCGACAGCGGGCACGCATATCGGGCCGGTGACGACGTGTACTTCGACATCTCGACGGTGCCCAGTTTCGGCGAGCTGTGCGGTCTCGACGCCGCGGAGATGGTGGTGCTGGCGCGTAGCCACGGCGGACGACCCGACGACCCGAACAAGCGCAACCCGCTCGATTTCGTGCTCTGGCAGCGTTCGGCACCCGGCGAGCCGGAATGGTCCTCTGCGTGGGGCCTGGGCCGTCCGGGATGGCACGTGGAGTGCTCTGCGTTGGCGCTGGCGCACCTCGGCGAGACGATCG
The DNA here is from genome assembly GCA_965231925.1 of Acidimicrobiales bacterium. Lineage (GTDB taxonomy): Bacteria > Actinomycetota > Acidimicrobiia > Acidimicrobiales > Poriferisodalaceae > Poriferisodalis. The sequence goes on along the minus strand of OZ246894.1, from coordinate 3,044,896 downwards.
ACGTGCACGGCGGGGGCAGCGACCTGGTGTTCCCCCATCACGAGTGCTCCCAAGCGCAGTCGCAGGCTGTGACGCGGCGACTGTTCGTGCGCCACTGGATGCACACGTCGATGGTGTACCTCGGCGGCGTCAAGATGTCGAAGTCGGCGGGCAACCTGGCGTTCGTGGCTGACCTGCGTGAGCGTTGGGATCCCATGGCGGTGCGGCTGGCGTTGCTGGGCACGCACTACCGCACAGATGGGGAGTGGTCCGAGGGCCGGGTCGCCGACGCAGCCCGGCGTCTCGAACGCTGGCGGTCCGCGGGCCGCGGCGACGGTGCGCTGGCGCATGTGCGTGAGCGCCTCGACGACGATCTCGACACTCCCGGCGCTCTCGCCGCCATCGATGCAGCCGTCGAACAAGGCGCGCCGGTCAGCGACGCAGCAGCCCTGCTCGGCGTCGCGCTGTAGCTGGCGGTCGGCTGGGGGAGCGGCGGTAGCGTTGGCGCCGATGGCCGAGGCATCCGATCGCCCCGCCGGCGCCGATTCTGCAGGGGCGCCCGGCGCCACGGCAGCCGAAGTCGACGATGTGCGTGACGTGCTTCCCGACGACTTGGATCGCGGCTTCGTCGGCGAGTACAAGTTCCCCGACAACTCGCGGCGCAGGATCAGCGGAGCGCTCCTGTTTGCCGCAGGCGTCTGGGCGGCCACGGCGGCACTCGCCGCGGACAGCGAGGCGGTGCTGCTCAACACCGGAGTGGTCGTCGGCGGTGTGCTGTTCGCCCTCGCCGGCTTGTACCAGTTCGCCGCGGGACGCCGATTTGGGGTCAATGAGAACGAGGCCCTGGTGGCCGCAGTGGCCGACGCCGGCTTCACGGCCGGGCACGCCAGCGCGCAGCTCGGCTGGCGCGGCTGGCTGAGCCGCCCGACTTGGCGGGTGCTCGTGTACTCCGCAGAAGATCCGCCTGAACGCAGGGGTTTGGTGCTGGTGGACGCCCTGAAGGGCGCCGTGCTGGAGAAATGGGTGGAAGACAACCCCGAGACCTGGATCGAGACGGCACCCGCAGCTGATGCTGGCGAGCCGCACGAGTCTGAGCCCGCCAGCAACCCCGCTCCAGCGAGCTCGGGGCCCGGCGACGGGGCCTGACAATGTTCGACGGCGTGTTCCGCAAGGGCGTCGACAGCGTCACGGCGCCGATCGGGCGTGGCCTCGCCGCCATTGGCCTGAGCGCGGACGTGCTCACTGGGCTGGGCCTGGTGATGGCGGCGGCAAGTGCTGTCGCCATCGGTGCCGGCCGGCTGGTGCTGGGCACGGTGCTGCTGGTGGTCACCGCGTTTGCCGACCTGTTCGACGGACCGGTGGCCGCGGCCCGGGGAACCTCGTCGAGCCGGGGCGCCTTCTTCGACTCGACGGCAGATCGGGTCACCGACGGCTTGCTGCTGGGAGGCATCGCCTGGTACCTGGCCGGCGAGCACGGCGCCCAGTGGGCTGTGCTGCCGATGGCGGTGCTCGGCGTCAGCGCAGTGATCTCCTACGAGCGCGCCAAGGCCGAGCTGCTGGGCTTCGAAGCCAAAGGCGGTCTGATGGAGCGTGCCGAGCGGACGGTGGTGCTGGCAGTCGCCGTCGCCTTCGAAGTGCTGCTCATCCCCTTGCTCTGGGTGCTGCTCGGGCTCTCGATTATCACGGCAGTGATGCGCTTCATAAAGGTGTGGCGCCAAGCCAGCGCACGCATGTCGCAGTGAAGGCGGCGGCGCCTCGAAGGCTCGCGCGGAACATGGCTAGCCACCTGGGAAGGCGGGATTGGGTGCGCCGCCTGCGAGGGCGGGCCACGACACGTCGCTGGCAGCGACGGCATCCAGCATTCAGCGAGCAGGGGCCGGGCAAGGCGCGCCGCATGCGAGGGCGGGACAGGGCGACAGTGCTGGCGTACCAGGTGGGAGCGTCGGCTGCCCGGCTGGCTCCGCTGTGGCTCACCGAGCGTGTGACCGGACTTGCCGGGCCGCCATTGGCCCGCCTCATGCCCGCCAAGGCTGCGATGGTGCGGCGGCACCAGGCCCGGGCACAGCGCTGGGTCGCCGACGGAGCCGGGCACCCCGATGCCGCCCCGGCAAGTGCTCCCGCGCCGGCTGCAAGCTCCCCAGACGATCTGCAGCGGGCCACTGCAGCGGCGTTCAGCTCCCCAGACAATCTGCAGCGGGCCACTGCAGCGGCGTTCAGCTCCCCAGACAATCTGCAGCGGGCCACTGCGGCGGCGTTCAGCTCCTATGCCCGCTACTGGCTGGAATCGTTCCGTCTGCCGGCGCTGAGCGAGCTCACCTTGGATCGCGGCATCGACGTGCCGGCGTACCACCACGTGGAGGAAGCCCTCGAACGCGGCAACGGCGTCATCTTGGCTCTCCCGCACCTGGGGGGCTGGGAGTGGGCGGGGTTCTGGATGGCCACGGTCAATCGGCTGCCGATCACCGTCGTGGTCGAGCCCCTGCAGCCGTTCGAGTTGTTCGAGTGGTTCGCCGACTTCCGTGAGCGACTGGGCATGCGCGTCGTGCCGCTCGGGCCCGACGCCGGCCGCGAGGTACTCGGCGCGCTGGCACGCAACGAGATCGTCTGCCTGCTGTGCGACCGAGACATCACCGGCGACGGCATCGAGGTGAACTTCGGTGACGAGCGCACGACACTGCCCGCGGGCCCGGCGATGCTGGCACTGCGATCAGGCGCGGCCCTGCTGCCGACTGCCGTGTACTTCCGTCCCCGAGGCAGGCACCTGGGCACCGTCCGCCCGCCGATAGACGTCACACGCCACGGACGCCTGCGTGACGACGTCACCGCAGTCACCCAAAGCCTCGCCGACGAGCTGACAACCCTGATCGCCGCAGAACCCCACCAGTGGCACCTCTTTGGCCCCAACTGGCCATCAGATCAATCCGCCGACACAGCCGAGGACTCCTGAGAGGCTGAGCCGTGGCGCGATCGCACTTGTTGGGGCATCTGCGCCGCGCCTAGCGTCAGGTCGGCAGTGAGGTTTCCCGCGCGGATGGCCGGCGACGTTCGCCCGTCCGTTGCGACAGTCCATTCGACAGTGAGGAACGACCGAGTGAGAATCGGGATCATCTCGCCGTACAGCCTGACCAGCGCCGGTGGCGTTCAGGTGCAGGTGCTGGGCCTGGCCCGCGCGTTGTCCGCGAAAGGCCACGACGCCCGGGTGCTCGCTCCGTGCGACGGCGCGCCGCCTCAGACCGGTGTCACACCGCTCGGCGCGAGCATCCCTACGTTCGCGAACGGGTCGGTCGCCCCGATTGCTCCCGACTTCGCCTGCACGCTGCGCACGGTGCGCGCACTGCGCGACGAAGCGTTCGACGTCGTGCACCTGCACGAGCCGCTGTGCCCCGGGCCGACGCAGACGGCGCTGTTCCTGCGCAGCGCACCCACCGTGGGCACCTGGCACGCCGCAGGGGGCAGCCTCGCCTACCTCGTGCCCGGAACGCGCTGGCTGGCGACGCGCATGGACATCCGGGCCGCGGTCTCAGCCGATGCCGCCGAGATGGCCCGCGACGGCGTCGGAGGCGAGTACGAGCTGGTGTTCAACGGCGTCGAGCTCGACCTCTTCGACAGCGCTATTCCGAAGCGAAACGGCGCGCCCACCATCGCCTACATCGGTCGCCATGAGCCGCGCAAGGGCCTCACGGTTCTGCTTGACGCCATGTCACGGCTGCCCGAGGGCATCCGGCTGTGGGTGATGTCGCGCGGCCCGCAGACCGAGGAGCTGCAGCGCAGGTACCAGCGCGACACGCGCATCGAGTGGCTGGGACGGGTCAGCGAGACCGAGAAGCTGGCGCGCATCAAGGGCGCCGACGTGTTCTGCGTGCCGTCGCTGCACGGCGAGAGCTTCGGCGTGGTGCTGCTGGAGGCGATGGCAGCGCGCACGCCGGTCGTAGCCAGCGACCTGGGGGGCTACCGCAACGTGGTGCGCGTCGGCGACGAGGCCGTGCTGGTGCCTCCCGGCGACCCCGCAGCGCTGGCGTCGGCGCTCATCGACGTGCTCAAGCAGCCCGACCGAGCCGCCGACCTGGTCGCTGCGGGCCGCCAGCGAGCCGAGCAGTTCTCGATGTCCCGGTTGGCAGACACCTACGTCGACATGTACGAGCGCGCCATCGCCCAGCGCACTTCAGCTTGACAACGGCACCGAGCGGCCTTCACTCGCTGAGCTTGCCTACCTTGTCGGCAATGCTCAGCAGTAGCTCGGTATGGCCTGTCAGCGCCTCAGCTGTCTCGCGCTGCGATGCTTCGATCTCGCGCTGCGATGCCTCGATATTGCGCTGCGATGCCTCGACCCGTCGCAGGGCGGCACGCTGGACTGCGAACGTCGCGTCGAGTGCCTCGCCGACCGGCGGCAGCGAATCGGGGACTTCCTCGTCGGCCATGGCGTCAACATACCGCGGCACCTCATCGTCAGCGCGCGCATTTTTCGTGCCTGCTGTGTTGCAGATGCGCGGACACGGTTGAATGCAACGCGTGGACCCACTGTTCGCCCTCTATCGCAGTCGAGCCGACAAGCTGCTGGCGGAGTTCTGGGCCGTGCACATCGTCGCAGCAGCGCTCGCGGGCGTCGCGGCGGCACTGTTCACGTCGCTCGGCTGGTGGGTGGTCCCGCTCGCGGTGGTGGCTGCGTGCGGGTTGGCCGCGGGGGAGCTGGCGGTCGGGGAACGGCGCCTGCGCAAGTTGCTCGTCGGAACCAGCTCCAGCGAGCTCGATCCCCCCGACGAACCTCGCTTGTCCAACATCGTCGACGGGGTGTGCCTCCTGGTGGGAGTGCCGGTGCCGCAACTGGCGGTCGCGCCCAGCAGTGCGGTGAACGCCACTGCGTTCGGCCGGCGGCCTGGTCAATCCACCGTCGTCGTCACCAAGGGCCTGCTCGATTCGCTGAATCGCATCGAGCTCGAGGCGGTCGTCGCACGGTTGCTGACCCAGATTCGTGACGGGCGTGCTGCCTACCTCACCACCGTTGTCACCACGGTCGGGCTTCCGGCGCTGCTATGGCCCGCCCTGTGGCCGCTGGTGCAGGCCCGCACCGAGCGCGAGGCCGGCACGGGCAGCGACTTCCACGACGACGCCGAGGCCGTGCGGCTGACGCGCTACCCGCCGGGCCTCGCCAGCGCATTGGAGTCGATGTCGTCGGCAGGCGTGCGCAGCGACGCGCCGCGGGTTACCTGGCCGCTGTGGCTGGCCGATCCCCGATCCGCGGAGACGGCGGCCCCCGACGACCTGCCCGACTACCGGGCAGACCTCGAGACCCGGGTCGCTGTCCTGCGCGAATTCTGAGCGCAGCGGGAATATCCCCGGGGCAGCACCGGGGCCGCTCCCTACACTGACCCCATGAATTCAGGCCCCACGAGCACAGGCCAGGCTGGCACCTCGATGCCCTCCCATGCGCAAGCCGCAGAGTCCCAGATGGTGGGAACCGTGCGGGTCAAGCGCGGACTTGCCGACATGCTCCGCGGCGGCGTCATCATGGACGTCGTCACGCCCGAGCAGGCCAAGATCGCAGAAGATGCCGGGGCGGTCGCCGTCATGGCGCTCGAACGGGTTCCCGCCGACATCCGCCGCGACGGCGGTGTGGCCCGCATGAGCGACCCCGCAATGATCGAGGGCATCCAGGCGGCAGTGACGATCCCGGTCATGGCCAAGGCTCGCATCGGCCACTTCGGCGAGGCTCAGGTGCTCGAGGCTCTAGACGTCGACTACATCGACGAGTCTGAGGTGCTCACGCCCGCAGACGAAACCCATCACATCGACAAGTGGGCGTTCACCGTCCCGTTCGTGTGCGGTGCGACGAACCTGGGCGAGGCGCTGCGACGCATCTCCGAGGGCGCCTGCTTGATTCGCTCCAAGGGCGAGGCAGGCACCGGCAACATCGTGGAAGCCGTCCGGCACCTGCGCTCGATCACTGGCGACATCGCAAAGATCACCCAGGCCGATAGCGCCGAGCTGTTCGATTGGGCGAAGCAGCTGCAGTCGCCGCTCGGCCTGGTGCAGGAGATCGCCGAAACCGGTCGTTTGCCGGTGCCTCTGTTCTGTGCAGGCGGCATCGCGACGCCCGCCGACGCTTCGCTGGTGTGCCAGCTCGGCGCCGAAGCCGTCTTCGTCGGGTCGGGGATCTTCAAGAGCGAAGACCCTGGGCCACGCGCCGAGGCAATCGTCGAGGCCACTACGCACTACCGCGATCCGTCAGTGGTGGCCAAGGTCAGCCGGGGCCTCGGCAGCGCCATGCCGGGTCTCGAGATGGAAGGTCTCGAAACCAAGCTTGCCGATCGCGGCTGGTAAGAGGCTGAGCCGTCCGGCGAAGCAGTGGCCGCGAGCAACAGCCAGTCGCTGATCGGCGTCGTCGCGCTGCAAGGAGCAGCGGCTGAGCATGTCGCCGCCTTCCGGCGCGTGGGAGCGCGGGCGGTCGAAGTGCGTGTGCCCGCAGACCTCGACGGCGTCGACGCGGTGGCGCTTCCCGGCGGAGAGTCGACCACGATGTCACACCTGCTGCGCACCAGCGGCCTGTTCGATGCGCTGTCGGCCCGTCTGGCCGACGGCATGCCGGCGTTCGGCACCTGCGCGGGCATGATCCTGCTGGCGGCCGAAGTTCTCGACGGTCGACCCGATCAACGATGCTTCGGCGCGATCGACATCTCGGTGCGCCGCAACGCCTTCGGCCGCCAGGTTGCGAGCTTCGAGGCGAGTCTCGCCACCCAGGGCCTCGATGAGCCGTTTCACGCCGTGTTCATTCGGGCCCCATGGGTGGAGCGCGCCGGGGACGGCGTCGAGGTGCTCGCCGAGATACGGCCCAACTCCAGCTCGTCGAACGGCGGTGAGAAGGCGCCGGTCCCGGTGCTGTGCCGATCAGGCCCGATCCTGGTGTCGAGCTTTCACCCCGAGCTGACCGCGGACGACCGCATCCACCAGATCTTCCTGAACATGGTCGTTACGTCGTCGGCCTGCTGAGGAACAGTCGGCGCGTCGAGGACCTGCTGAGCAGTCGAGCCCGCCAGACTGTCGCGGCTGCACAGCATCTTTGGCACGTCTCGTTGGGGAGGGATCCGTGTCCGGTCATTCCAAGTGGGCGACGATCAAGTACCGAAAGGGTGCCGCCGACAAGGCGCGCGGGAAGCTGTTCGCCAAGCTGATCCGCCAAGTGGAGGTGGCGGCGCGCGAAGGCGGGGGCGATCTGGACTCCAACGCCACGCTGCGCACGATGTACCAGAAGGCGCGCGACAACTCGGTGCCGCTCGACACGATCGAGCGAGCGATCAAGCGGGGCACTGGCGAGCTCGAAGGTGTGTCGTACGAGCAGGTCACCTACGAGGGCTACGCGCCGGGCGGCGTGGCCATGTTCGTGGACACCCTCACCGACAATCGCAACCGCACCGGGTCGGAGATTCGGCGCCTGTTCACACGCGCGGGCGGATCGCTGGCGGAGCCGGGCGCGGTGGCCTGGCAATTCGAGCGTCAGGGCGTGATCGTGGTGCCAGCGGTGGCACTTGAGCCGGAGGCGGCTGCGCCCGACGAGGACGAGCTGATGCTGGTGGCGCTCGAAGCGGGCGCCGAAGACATCTATCGAGAGGGCGACACCTGGCGCATCGTCACCGAGCCGGCGGCCACGATGGCCGTGCGAGAGGCGATCACCGAAGCAGGCATCCCGGTGTCGGGGGCAGATCTGACCTACGCGCCCCAGAACCTCATCGAGCTGACGGATGCCTCATCGGCGAAGCAGGTGATGGCGGTGCTCGACGCCCTCGACGACCACGACGATGTGCAGGGCGTGTACGCCAACTTCGACATCAGCGAAGCGTTGCTGGAGCAAATCGCCAGCTAGATGAGTTCCAAGGGGTGAGTGGTCGTCGGCGATGAGTGAGCGTGCGGGCCCTGGCCGTCGGGTGGTCTGGTTGTGCCAGATGGTGGCAGTGAGGGCGAGCAGGCGCGTGGCGATGCGGACTGCGACGCCGGTTGCGCGCTGTGGTGCTTGTGCGGCGGGGTATCGTGGGGGATTCGTCGTGGGGCGTCCGCGCGGGCTGGGCGTCGTTGTTTTTCGGAAGGGCGTTGTGTGTGATGAGGGCTGTTTCGGTGTCTGAGTTTGCCCCCCCCCCATTCTCAGCGGTGTCGGGCGGCGTGGGCCGGTAGGGCGTGTTCGCCGCGGGTTCGCGGCGTGGTTGGCGTTGTTGTTGGCTGCGTCGGTTCTGGCGGTGGTGGCCGGGCCGGTTGATGATGCTGCGGCGCAGACGCCGTCGTCGGTGTTGGTGAAGAACTTGGGCCAGTCTGGCGGCAGCGCCGTTTTCAGCTTGTCTTTTAATGGTGGTTTTCATGAAGACTGGGCTCAGGCGTTCACGACGGGCGGCAACAGCGGGGGTTACACGCTGAGCAGCGTTGACGTCCTGTGGTCCTTCTCACTGGCCGACAGTTCGATCTTCTCGTCGAAGCTGACGGCCACTGTCCGCGCCGATTCGGGCGGGGCGCCGGGCACGGTGGTCGCGACTTTGACGAATCCGGGCTATGTGTCTGTGACGGGTGACACCCAGTTCAGCTTCGCGGCGCCGTCGGGGGGCGTCGCGCTTGATGCGGACACCGTGTATTGGTTGGTGCTGGACGTCACCAGCGCCTTGTCTGGGGATAATGCTGTGCGTGCCACGGGGTCCGACAGCGAGGACTCAGGCGGCGAGCCGGGTTTCAGCATCGCCGACAGCGCCCACTTCCGCGATGCTCTTACTGGCACTGCTTGGACGGCGAATTCTTTGGGCCGGTCGATGAAGCTGGGGATCAACGGGAGTGTGAATCCGCTGCCGCCGTTGGTGTCGAATTTGGGTGAGGCGGACGGCGGGTTTTTGGGTTTGGTGCCGTCTGATCGTGCTCAGGCGTTCTCGACGGGTTCGAGCGAGTCGGGTTACACGCTGGGCGGGGTGGATGTGGAGTTCACCGCGCTGTCGGACAGTCAGGTTTTCGCGTCGAAGATGACGGCTGCTGTGCATTCGGATTCGGGCGGCGCGCCGGGCGAGTTGGTGGCGACGTTGTCGAATCCGGCGTATCAGTCGACGTCTGCTGATCGTGTGTTCGGTTTCGAGGCGCCGGCGGGCGGTGTGGCGCTCGACGCGGATTCGACGTATTGGGTGGTGCTCGACAGCGACGGCACGCTGTCGGGCAATCATCGGGTGCGGTCGACGGCGTCGGGCGGCGAGGACGCCGACGCGGCGGCGGGGTTCTCGGTCGCCGACGACTCGGCGCTGCGGCCGGCGACGAGCACGGGCGGCTGGTCGTCGTCGTCGGAGTCGATGAAGCTGGCGGTGCGCGGCGCCGTGAATCCGCCTGCGCCGCCGATGCCCGAGTCAGATGGGGTCTATGTGGTGCCTCATGACTGGGATCTGATCCCGGCCGGTCTGGACTCCGGTGATGAGTTCCGTTTGTTGTTCGTGACGGCGAACACGCGTGACGCGACGTCGTCGGATATCGCGGATTACGACAGTTTTGTGCAGTCGTCGGCTGCGGGCACGATGACGGGCGGGTCGCATGCGGCGATCCAGCGGTATTCGTCGTTGTTCAAGGCGTTGGGGTCGACGTCGACGGTGGACGCCCGCGATCACCTGGGCATGAACCCGGGCAATGATGAGCATAAGAGCGCGCCGGTGTACTGGCTCAACGGCGACAGGATCGCGTACGGCAGCGTTGACGTGTGGGACGGCGCTTGGGCGAGCCAGTCGGAGGCGGCTTCGCGTACCGAGTTGGGCACTGTCAGCACTTTCAATAACGGCCAGCCGGTGTTTACGGGCTCGAATGCCGACGGGACGAAGCACGCGACCGCCTTTTTGGGGGGTGCTTCTGCCGTCATTGCGGGCACGCCCCTCCGCAGCATTGGTAATCCTGTGATTGCCGAGACGCCGTCGCGCACGCTGACGTTGCCGTTGTTGGGGGTGTCGCCGGTGTTTCGGGTGGGTTTGGTGCCGGTGCCGGTGTCGGTGGATTTGTCGGGTGTGGGTTCGTCGGTTGTGGAGCGCCTTGAGGGGCGGTCGGTGTCGTTTCGGGTGGGGCTGTCTCGTCCGCTGTCGGCTGGTGAGAGCGTTTCGGTGCCGTTGGTTGTGTCGGGTGCGTCTGATGCGGTGAACGATTTCGGTGTGGAGTTGACGGCGGGTGCGACCAATACGGGTGTGTCGCTGGATTTGTCGGTTGCGGGCGGCCCGTCTGTGGTGTTCGCCGGTGCGGGCGCGCATGCGGCATCTGTCGATTTGACGTTGACTGAGGATGGTGTGGCCGAGTCGGGTTCGGAGCGGTTGACGGTGAGTCTGGGGTCGGCGTCGGAGTTCGAGTCGCAGGTGCGGCAGGGTTTCACGAATGTGGCCGGGGGTGCGGTGCGGGGCCGTTCGACGCGGTTTCGGGTGGATGTGTTCGATGCGGGGGTGCGGCCGTGGGTGCAGTTCCGGACGTGTCCGCAGGGTGTGTCGTGTGCGGCGGATTCCGATGCGGGCTGGGTGGCGACTTCGGAGGGTGATGCTTTGCCGGTGGTGTCGCTGTTTGAGGGCGGTTCGGATGTGTCGTATCAGTTTCGTTTGAGGGCGCCGCAGGTCGCGGAGTTCGGCGAGGCGTGGGTGCAGGTGGCGCGTGCTCATGGTGCCCATATGGGTGTGGGGACCCAGGACTCGGATCGGTTGATCTGCCGCAGCCCGAGCAACAGGGGTGTGTCGATCGGCGGCGAGTTGTTGGGCCAGACCGGTGTCGGGGGCAATCCTGCGGTGCCGCTCAATTTTCGGCCGCATGACGCGTCGGGCGGCTGTCCGCATCCGATCGTTTTCTTCGGCGGCAGCGACAAGGACGACTGGCAGACGGTGACGGTGGGGTCGGGCGATGATCCTGATGCGTTCGATCATTCGACTGCTTTGGTGCATCGTGCGGGGATGACGGGCCCCAGCGGACGCATCGACGCCGGTTTCGGCGATGTGATGCTGCCGGTCCATATCGCCGATGACGACGCGTGGGAGCAGGATCTCGAGATCTCCGTCGACGGCGGCACGACGTGGACTGCTGTGGCGGACGGCGGTTTCGGGGCGGCTTTGAACGTGGCGCTCACTGCGGGGGCGGTGCATTCGTTTCGGGTGCGGCTGGCGAATGATCCGGCGTCGATTCCTCGGGGCGCGACGCAGGTGTTTTTCACGGTGTCGGCGTGCACGGGCGATCTGCGCGCTCCTGACAGCAGTCAGGAGGCCCGCGGTTTGAACCGGTTCAGGTGTCTGGGTCCGTCTTATGAGGTGAGGATCTCTTCTTCGGGGGATCCTTCGCCGACGGCGAGCGAGCGCATCGGCGTCACATACGGCAGCCCGGTGACGGTGAATGTGCATGTGGATGAGGGCTATTTGGGGCCGGTGCATTTCACGGTGCATGCGAAGAATCTGTGGCGCCGCACCGACACCGACATGCCTGCCCATGCGGCTGCGCCGGCGTCGTACCGGACGCAGCCGTTCACGTATCTGAAGCGGTTCACCGCGTGTGCGGGCTGCGTGTCGGGGTTCGAGCGGTCGATCTATTTCGCCCGATCCGAAATTGCCGGCGGCGGTGTCACGCAAGGCGAGGTGGGGGAGCTGACCGCGTCCGATCTGTCCGACACCGGCATCGGGCTGCGCTGGCCCGCCGTGACCGGAGCGGACGGCTATCAGGTGCGCTGGTGGACGACCGCAGCAGCGACGCCCGGCGAGCCCGCGTCGCAGTCGTACACCTCGGCGCTGGTGCAGCACCCCGGCCATGCCGTGACCGGCTTGGAGCCCGCGACGCAGTATCGGGCGCGGGTGTACTACTTCGCGGACGGCGGGGTGCTGTTGGGCTCGGCGAGTCCCACGATCCGGTTCACCACCCTGGCCCGAGGCGCGCCGACGCAGACGGCTCCGACGAGCCCGGTGCTCGAGCCGGTGCCGGTCGCGACGGTCACGGCCGCGGGCAGCGTCGTGGAGGGCGACGCCGCCGCGTTCGCCGTCACGTTGACGCCGCCGCCGACCGAGCCTGTGACGGTGAATGTGGAGGTCGGCCATTACGGCGACGGGTCGCTCATAGCCGACGCCGACTCGGGAGCCCGCACCGTCACGGTGCCGACATCGGGAACGGCACGGTTCACGGTGACGACGCTGGACAACACCAGCCCGGACGCGAACGGGCCGATCCACGCCGACGTGACAGCCGGCGACGGCTACCGGCCCCATCCGTTCGACAGCCGCGCAGTGGTGTTCGTCGACAACGACGACACCCCCAAAGCGCAGGTGACCACCATCGGCGTCTCCGAGGTGACCGACACCACCGCGACGATCGTGTGGGCGGCCCAAGGCGACGGCGCGAAATATCAGGTCGGCTGGTACCAGAGCCCCGGCATCCCCCGACTCAAATACGCCACCACCACAGCCACGCAGCATCAGATCACCGGCCTCGAGCCCGAGTCGGGCTATCAGGTGTTCGTCGTCGCGTACCGCGGCGCCCGCATCATCGGCACCTACACCGTCGCGGTCGCGACCCTGCCCGGCGGGCAGACCAAGACCGCCGAAGTGGAAGTCACCTTGCCGCCGCCCACCCCGCAGATCTCCATAACCGCCGACCAGGCCGCTGTCACCGAAGGCGCCACAGCCGGCTTCACGATCACCGCGCAGCCCGCGCCTGAGAGCGATCTGCAAGTGGCGGTGACTGTCGCGCAGGCCGGCGACTGGGGCGCCGCGACCGGCCGCCGCATCGTCACCGTCGGCACCGCAGGCACCGCCGCGTTCACCGTCGCCACCGCCGACGACGGCACCGATGAGGCCGACGGGTCGGTCACGGTCACCGTCGACGACGACTACGGCTACACCGTGTCGCCTGACAGCCCGTCCGCGACGGTCGCCGTCGCAGACGACGACACCCCCCAGGTCTCGATTACCGCCGACAACGCGGCGGTCACCGAAGGCGGCGGCGCCGCGTTCACGATCACCGCGAGCCCCGCCCCGCACAGGCCCCTGCCCGTCACTGTCGCTGTCGTGCAGAGCGGCGACTGGGGCGCCGCGACCGGCGCCCGCACCGTCACCGTCGGCGCTTCGGGCAGCGTCACGATGACGGTGGCGACCGTCGACGACACCGTCGACGAGCCCGACGGCGCTGTCACCGCTGCCGTCGGCGCTGGCAGCGGCTACATCGTGGGCGCGCCCGGCGCTGCGAGCGTGACTGTCGCCGACGACGACCTGCCGCCTGTGCCCAGGGTGTCGGTCACTTCCGGCGGGGCGGTCAGCGAGGGCGGCGACGCCGTGTTCACGATCACTGCCAGCCCCGCCCCCGCGTCAGGTCTCGCTGTGAGCGTTGCTGTCTCCCAGAGCGGCGACTGGGGCGCTGCGACCGGGCAGCGCACTGTCACCGTTCCGGCATCGGGCAGCGTCACGATGACCGTGGGCACCGTGAACGACGGCATCGACGAGGCCGACGGGTCGGTCACCGCCGCGCTCGTCGACGGCGCCGACTACGACCTGGGCGCGCCCGCCGCGGCGACTGTCGCGGTCACCGACGACGACGTCCCCCAGGTCACGATCGCCGCCGACCGGGCCGCCGTCACCGAAGGCGCCGACGCGGCGTTCACGATCACTGCCAGCCCCGCACCGCACCGCAGCCTCGACGTGACCGTCGCCGTCTCCCAGACCGGCGACTGGGGCGCCGCGGCGGGCACACGCACCGTCACCGTGGGAACCGCCGGAACCGCCACCATGACCGTGCCGACCGCGAACGACACCGCGGACGAGCCCGACGGGGCCATCGCAGCCGCCGTCGGCGCTGGCAGCGGCTACACCGTGGGCGCGCCCGGCGCTGCGACGGTGACCGTCGCCGACGACGACGACCCGCCCGAACCCGAAACCGAGCTCACCGTCACCGTCACCGACGCCGCAGGGACCGAAGGCGACGTGGTCGTGTTCCGCATCATCCTGTCCAGAGCCCTCGCCGAGGAACTCGAAGTGAGCTGGTACGCCGGGCCCGCCTACCACCTCCAAAACGGCCAGGCCCAGGCCACCTCGTCGGACTACTGGGCCATGACCGGGCGAACAGTGTTCGCACCCGGCACAACCGAGATGACCGAAGAGATCTGGCTCAAAGACGACGACCACAAAGAACCAGACGAACACTTCGCCGTCGAGGCATACCTGCCCGGCAGCTGGCGCCGACCCGACGCCACAGGAACCATGACCATCACCGACGACGACTAACCAACAGCCCCACCCTTGGGAACTGACCATCTAGTGCGCAGCGGCATAGCCCATACTTGGTCGGAGCGGTGCGGAACGCTACGGTTCGTACTGATGTTCGTACTCGGGATCGACCCCGGTTTGTCGCGCTGCGGGTACGGCGTGGTGGAGCAGATTCCCGGGTCGGGAGCTGAGCGCACTCGCAGCGAGGCGGTCGCGCTGGGCGTCATCCGCACCGACTCGGAGCAACCGCAGGCCGTGCGCCTGGCGACGCAAATGCGCGAGCTGCAGAATCTCATCTCCGAATTCGGGCCTGCGGTGGTCGCTGTCGAGCGTGTCTTCTTCCAAGTGAATGTCCGCACCGCCATCGGCGTCGCTCAGGTGGCCGGATTGGCGATGGCACTCGCATCAGCGGCCGGCGCAGAAGTGGTCGAGTACACGCCGACCCAGGTCAAGCAGGCCGTCGCCGGCTGGGGCGGGGCCGACAAGGACCAGATGCAGCGCATGGTTGCCGAGTTGCTCGGGCTGCCGGGTCCCCCCACGCCGGCCGATGCCGCAGATGCGGCCGCAGTGGCGCTGTGCCACCTGTCCCAGGCGCCATGGCTCACAGCGGCGCCTCCGGCGCGGGCGCGGGTGTTGCTGCCCGCATCGGGCAGGGTAGGGCCCCCGGCTGCGACGTGACACTGGCCCAAGGCTCGCCGAGATGCGCGACTCGCACTGATCGACCCGCAATGATCGGGTCCCGATGATCGGTTCGGTGCGCGGGCGCCTGCTCGACAAGGATCCTGGCGGCGAGCTGCTGATCGAGGCCGGCGGGGTGGGGTACCGCGTCACCGTCGCACCTTCGACGCTGGCGGGCGCCGGACCGGTGGGCGATGAGTGCTTCGTGTACGTCCACCATCACGTGCGTGAAGACAGCTCAGACCTCTACGGGTTCGCCGAGCTGGATGAGCGACGCTGTTTCGAAGCCCTGCTGAGCGCGCACGGTGTGGGGCCGGCGCTGGCGCTCGCCGTGCTCTCCCACCTGCCGCCCGACGAGCTGCGGCGAGCCGTTGCCGCCGATGATGCCGCTGCGCTGGAGCTGGTGCCCGGCATCGGCGCCAAGACATCCAAGCGCATGGTGCTCGACCTGAAGTCGCGGCTCGGCGCACCCGAAGTTGCCGGGGGCGCTGCGACGGTCGGGACCGGCGGCGACGGTGCCGGCACCGCTGTGGCCGAGGTTCGTGCGGCGCTGAGCCAGATGGGATTTGGCCCCGCCGAGATACGTGAGGCCATGGCCGCCGTTGCGGTTGAAGCCGCACGTGACGGCGCCGCCGAGACGGGTGCGCTGCTGCGTGTGGCGCTGGGGGAGCTGGGTCCGCGATGAGCGGCATCGCCAAGGGTTGCCCATCGGGGTCGGTGCATGCACGCCGAGGTATGGACCGGTTGCAGCGATGAGCGCTGCGAGCGGGCGCAGCGAGGGATACCGGCGCACCGAATCGGCGGCGCAGCCGGACCCGGGCCGCAGCGAGGTCACCGATCCGGCGCGCTCGCCGGCTGACGACGGCGATGCCGAGGCGACGCTGCGGCCCCGGTCGCTGGACGAGTTCGTGGGCCAGCCGGAGGTGCGCGAGCACGTCGCCATCACGCTGCGGGCGGCGGTGGCCCGCGGCCAGTCGCCCGACCATTTGCTGTTCGCCGGTCCGCCGGGGCTCGGCAAGACGACGCTGGCGGCGATCATCGCCCAGGAGTTGAATGCGGCGCTGCATCAGACGTCGGGCCCAGCCGTGGAGCGGGCAGGCGACCTCGCAGCGATCCTGACCAACCTGGCCGACGGCGACGTGCTGTTCATCGACGAGATCCACCGCCTGCCCAAGATCGTCGAAGAAGTGCTCTACCCCGCCATGGAGGACTTTGCGATCGACATCGTGCTGGGCAAGGGCCCTGCGGCGCGTTCGATCCGCTTCGACCTGCCCCGCTTCACGCTGGTGGGTGCTACGACCCGTACTGGGCTGATCTCGGGACCGCTGCGCGATCGCTTCGGCCTTGTCGAACGCCTCGACTACTACTCCACCGACGATCTGACGGCGATCGTGACCCGTGCCGGGGGGATTCTCGGCGTGCAGATCGACGGCGACGGCGCCGCAGAGATCGCATCACGCAGCCGTGGCACGCCGCGCATCGCCAACCGGCTGCTGCGCCGCGTGCGTGACTTCGCCGAGGTGCGCGCCGGCGGTGCGGTTGACGTGGCCGTGGCCCGTAAGGGGCTTGCCGCTTTCGGTGTCGACGAACTCGGGCTCGACAAGGTGGACCGCGCCATCCTGGATGCGCTTGCGGTGACTCACGCCGGGCGGCCGCTGGGCCTGTCGACGCTGGCCATCACCGTGGGCGAGCAGACCGAGACGGTGGAAGACGTGTACGAGCCGTTCCTGATCCAGCGCGGGCTGCTGCAGCGCACGCCCCGCGGCCGCATTGCCACCGCTGCGGCGTATGCACACATCGGTGTCGACGTGCCGCCCACCGCGGAGTACGCCAGCAGTTTCGTGGGCGTCGATGCCGAGATCACGTTGTTCGAAGCGTCGGACTCCGCTGCCGCAGTCGAGGAAGTGGCGCCCGCTGAGGCTGAGCCTGCGCGTCGGGAGCCCCCGGCTGCAACCGTCGACGTTGAGCCTGCGGATGCGCCAGCGCAGGTCGACGATGCACCCTGGTGAGACTTCGGCAAGCGATGCGCTGTTGGGACCTCGGCGGGCTTGCTTGACGTCGTCGGGCAGCGTTCCGATTCGCCGCCAGCCGTAGCCTCGGCTGACGATGAGCGGGCCGCGGCTGCGGATGGACGAGTTCGGCTACGAGCTGCCAGCGTCGGCGATCGCGCATGTGCCCACCGAGCCGCGCGACGCAGCCCGCCTGCTGGTGGACCGCGGGCCGGGCGAGGCCCCTGAGCACCGCCGCATCAGCGACCTCGGGGCGCTGCTGGAGGCCGGGGACCTGCTGGTGGTCAACGAGACGCGAGTGATGCCCGCTCGCCTGCCGCTTCGCAAGCGCACCGGCGGTGCGGCCGAAGTGCTGCTGCTCGCGCCTCTGGCTGCGGGTGCCTCCGCGGGCTCACAAACTGCCGCTGCGAGGCGTGCAGCAGGCGAGATCGTGCCGGATCGGGCGGGAGGCGAATCGCTGCGGGCTGCGGGTGCTCCCGGTGACGGCGAGGCGTGGTGGGCTGCGCTGGTGCGGCCCTCGCGGCGGATCGCCGACGGCACCGTGCTGGTGTCCGAACGCGACCCGAACGTCGAGGTGGTCGTTGGCTCGCGACTCGATCGCCAGCGTCGGGCAGTGAAGGTTCTCGTCGGCGGCACGCCCCTGGTTGATGCATCGCAGGCTCGATTGCTCGAGCGCGCCGGCGAGGCACCGCTGCCGCCGTACATCGATGCCGACGCGGTGCGGTCAGCGGTTGCGCAACGCATCGGAGCGGACGCCTCCGACGGCGATGCCACTCGGGCAGCGCTGGCCGACCGCTATCAGACCGTCTATGCCCGCGCTGACGGATCGTCGGCGGCGCCCACCGCTGGGCTGCATTTGACGGAGCGCGTCCTGGATGCGCTGCGCTCGGAGGGCGTGGGCGTCGCGACTGTCGACCTGACTGTGGGGTTGGCGACGTTCGCGCCGGTCACTGCCGAGCATGCAGACGAGCACGAGATGCACACCGAGCACTACCGGGTGCCTGCGGAGACGCTCGCCGTCTGCGCCGGCGCCGAGCGGGTCGTGGCCGTGGGCACCACCACCGTGCGGGCACTGGAGGCCGCGGCCCGCCAGCAGCGGCTCGCGTGCCGCCATGACGGTGACGAGCGGGGCGCTGACGACCCGGGCGCGGACGAACCGCGTAACGCGGACGACCGGCGTGCCGCTGACGACCGGCGTGCCACGGACGTGTGCGGCTCTACCGATCTGTTCCTGCAGCGGGGCGAGGAGTTCTTGGTGGTCGACGCGATGCTCACCAACTTTCACTTGCCTCGATCGTCGCTGCTGTTGCTCATCGATGCGTTCATCGGGCCGCGCTGGCGGGATTTGTACGAGGCGGCGCTCGCGGAGGGCTACCGATTCTTGTCGTTCGGCGATGCCATGCTGCTGCGTCGCGGCGGTGGGCAATGAGCCGCCCGAACGGCGCCGCTGACGGCACCCCCGGCGCGGCACCTGCCGTCGCAGGTTCGTCTGGCGCGGCTGCGGCCAGCCGGGCTGCGTTCGAGTTGCTGGCATCGGACGGCTCGGCTCGGCGAGGGCAGATCAGGACTGCCCGCGGCACGATCCAGACGCCGGTGTTCATGCCCGTGGGGACCCGTGGTGCGGTCATCCATCTCGACGCCACCGACTACGAGCACCTGGGCCTCGACGTCGTGCTCGCCAACACCTATCACCTGCTGGCGCGGCCCGGTGTGGAGGTGGTGGAGTCGCTCGGCGGGCTGCACGGATTCACCGGCTGGGACGGACACTTCCTCACCGACTCCGGCGGCTTCCAGATCATGTCCCTCGGCCGCCGTCCCGGCGGCGCGGAGCAGCACAGTCGCCGTCCCGGCGGCGGGGATCAGCACAGTCGCCGTTCCGGCGGCGGGGATCAGCACAGTCGCCGTTCCGGCGGCGGGGAGCAGCACAGTCGCCGTCCCGGCGGCGCGGAGCAGCACAGCCGCCGTCCCGGCGGCGGGGGTACTTCCCAGCAGGATGCGAAGTCCAAGGTGGACGACGAGGGCGTGACGTTCCGTTCGACCTATGACGGCACCCGGATGCGGCTGACGCCGGAGGGTGCCGTGGATGCGCAGCGCCGCCTGGGATCCGACATCCAGATGGCACTCGATGTCTGCCCAGAGTTGCCCGCGCCTCCCGCTGAAATCCGCCTGGCGACCGAGCGCACCCACCTGTGGGCAGCCAGGGCCGCGGCGGCCATGGATGACGCCCGCCAGCGCGGCACCGCTGACGGCCAGGCGTTGTTCGGCATCTGCCAGGGCGGGATCGATCCGGGGCTGCGGCGCAGCAGCGCAGAGACGCTGGCTTCGATCGGGTTCGACGGCTACGGCATCGGCGGGCTTTCGGTGGGGGAGTCTCGCGGCGAGATGGGTCCCGCCCTGCGGGCAGCCACCGACGTGCTGCCCGTCGAGCAGCCCCGCTACTTGATGGGCGTTGGCGATCCGGCCCGCATCGTTGACGCCATCGCTGCTGGGGTGGACATGTTCGACTGTGTCCTGCCCAGCCGGCTCGGCCGCCACGGCACTGCGCTCACGCCGCAGGGTCGGATCAACATTCGAAATGCCCGATTTGCTCGCGACCTCACGCCGCTTGACCCCCGCCCGGTCGCCGGCGACGGGCGCCCGCAGCCGGGCGCTCGCTTCAGCCGCGGCTACCTCCGGCACCTGATGAGCGTGAACGAACCGACGGCCAGTCGCATCTTGACTCTGCATAACATCGCGTTGGTGAACGATCTGGTCGCCGACGCACGCGCCGCCATCGAAGCCGGCCAGTTCGGCGCATTCCGCGAGCAGGTCAATGAAGTCTGGGGCTGAGCCGCTGCCGGCGTGGGCAGGCCAGTACGCTGACCCGCCGTGCCGGCCTCGAACCAGCAGCGTGCTGCACTCAGGGTGCTGCCCTTGGGGGCCTTCCGCACTGCGCCATGTGCCAGCAGTTGCTGGCGAGGTGCCCCACCGAACGACGCCACGCTGAGGAGCACGTCATGAGTTCGATCATCCTGCTCGTTGCCCTGTTCGGAATCATGTACTTCCTGATGATCCGGCCGCAGCGCAAGCGCGCCGCAGAGCGCGCCGCGATGCTGCGCGCGGCAGATATCGGTGACGTGGTCGCCACAGTCGGCGGGGTCATCGGCAAGATCGTGGCGGTCGAAGAGCCCGGCGAGGTTGTCTGCATCGAGGTCGACAGCGACGTGGAGCTGCGGGTGCAGCGCCGCGCGATCGGCGAGATCGTGACGCGCGCCGGTGACGACAGCGCCGGCGACCCGCCTCCATCCGATGACGTCGACGCACCGGAGTGATCCCGGCTTGACGCGTCCCGGCCCCGAACAACGCTGCATCTGAAATGCGCCGTTCGCAGATCGTCTCGCTCCTGCTCGCGATCCTGATCGGATTCGGCTCGCTCGCTGGCGTGCTTGCTGCGGGCTGGGCGCCGGTGCTGGGCGTGCAGCTCCAGGGCGGTGTGGAGGTGCTGCTGCGCCCCACAGCGCCGGCCGACGATGAGCAACTCGATCGTGCCATCGAGATCATCCGTTCGCGTGTCGACGCACTCGGCGTGGCTGAGCCCGACATCACACGTCAAGGCGAGCAGGTCGTCGTTCAGCTGCCTGGCGTCAAGGACAAGCAGCGCGCCGTCGACTTGGTCGGGCAGACAGCCGAGCTGCGGTTCCGGCCGGTGCTGTTGACGTTCAGTGCTTTCGATGAGGCCGAGATCCGCTCGGCGCTGGACTTCGCCGATGCGTACAACGGCTCGATCGGCGCAGTCGACGGGGCCGTCGAAGCTGCAACCGACTCCGACACAGATACTGAGTCTGAGGCCGACGTCGGGGCTGCCGGCGACTCATTGGGCGATTCCCCCGCCGATCAGGCGGGCGGGCCGCCCGAGACCATCGAACCGCCCGAGATCATCGAGCCCGAAGCTGCCGAATCGACCGCTGACGACCCGGTCGAGATCGAAGTCGAAGAGCGGCTCGACTTCACCTCTGCCGAGGATGACATCGCCGATCAGGCCGTCGTGCTGAAGGACCGCGGCGGGCTGACCGGTTACGTGCTCGGCCCCGCTGAGCTCACCGGCGAGGCGGTCTCTGAGGCAGCGGCGACGTTCAACAACGAGTGGGTCGTGAACGTCGATCTCACCGATGAGGGAGCGGTCGGATTCGACGAGATCGCCGCCAGGTACTTCGGCCAGCAGGTGGCGATCGTGCTCGACGGCATCGTCGAGTCGGCCCCCGTCATCCGTGCCACAGAGTTCGAGGGCACTGCGGTCATCTCGGGCACTTTCGACGAGCAGGGGGCGCGCGATCTCGCCGTCGCGCTGCGCTTCGGTGCGCTGCCTGTCGAATTCGAGCAGGACGATGTGCGGACCGTGTCGGCCACCCTCGGCGAGGGCACGCTGCGTGCGGGCGTGATCGCCGGCATCGTCGGGCTGATCCTCGTCGGGCTGTACATGCTGTTCTATTACCGGCTGCTCGGCATCGTGGCAGTGGCCAGCCTGGCCATCAGCGGTTCGATCCTGTGGTCGCTCATCAGCTGGCTCGGCGAGAGCCGGGGCCTGGCGCTGACGCTGGCCGGCACCACCGGCATCATCGTGTCGATCGGTGTGCAGGTCGACTCGAACATTGTCTATTACGAGCGGATCAAAGAAGAGGTGCGGCGTGGTCGGGCGGTTCGTTCGGCGGCCGATGCCAGCTTCAAGGGCGCGTTCGCAACGATTGTCTGGGCTGACTTGGCGTCGCTCATCGGTGCGGGCGTGCTGTACCAGCTCACCAGCGGCACCGTCCGCGGATTCGCCCTGTATCTCGGGCTGGCAACGCTGATCGACTTGGCGGTGTCGTACTTCTTCATGAGGCCGCTGGTGGTGTTCATCGCCCGGCGGTTGGTGAGAGAGCGGCCCCGGCGCTTGGGCGTGCTGCCGTCGGAGGGCGACGAGGTCGGTGCTGCTGCTGTGACTGGTGCGCCCGCTGCGGCCGCCGCGCCCGCGGGAGGCACATCGTGATCGCAACGCTGCGCAGCTTCTACCGAGGCGAGAACAGCTGGGACATCTTGCGTGTGTCACGCAAAGTGCTCATCGGCTCGGCGTTGGCGGTGCTCATCTGCGTGGTGGCGCTGGTCGTGCGGGGTCTGAACCTCGGCATCGAGTTCGAAGGCGGCTCGGTGTGGGAGATTCCCGCGCCGTCGGCCGCCGAGGGCCTCGATAACGGGTCGGAGGCCGCGGCCGGCGAGGACGCGGCAACCGACGGCGCGGCTGGCGACGGTGCGGCCGGCGAATCCGAGACGTCAGCCAGCAGCGTCGGCGGCGACGTGACGACCGACGACGTGGCCGCTGTGGCCGCGGCGGCCGGGGTGCCCGATGCGCGAGTGCAGTTCGTGGTGGTGACCGGCGCGCCCGACATCTTCCGGGTGCGCGGCGTGCTGGGCCCCGACGCCGACAGCGCTGCGGTTGCCACAGCGCTGGCCGATGCCGTCGGCGTCGACGTGGAGAGCCTGTCGACTCGCCAGGTCAGCCCGTCGTTCGGCGACGAGGTCGCCGGCAAGGCACGGCGGGCGCTCGTGGTGTTCTTCGTGTTGATCGCGCTGTACTTGTGGTTTCGCTTCGAATGGAAGATGTCGCTGGGCGCGCTGATTGCGGTGGGGCACGACATCGTGCTGACCGTCGGTGCCTATGCGCTGTTCGGGTTCGAGGTGACGCCCGCGACGGTGGTGGCGTTCCTCACGATCATGGGCTATTCGCTCTACGACACGATCGTTGTGTTCGACCGTGTCAAGTCGAATGAGCGGTCGCTGCCGGCGCGCAGCCACTTCACATATCACGCGCTCGCGAACGTGTCGCTCAACCAGGTGCTGACGCGATCGGTGAATACGTCGATCACCTCGGTGCTGCCGGTGTTGTCGTTGCTGGTGGTGGGCGCCGGGTTCCTCGGCGCCGGTACCCTGGCGGAGTTCGCCACCGCACTGCTGATCGGCCTGCTCGTGGGTTCATACAGCTCGATCTTCGTGGCGATGCCGACGGTCGCATGGCTGAAGGGCTACGAGCCCGGCTGGGCTGCCGCGCAGGTCGCGGCCGATGCCGCCGGCCGCCTCGATTCGATAGAAGCTGCCACCCAGGCGCTCGCCGCAGAGAACTACACCCGCAGCGCCCCGCCCCGCCCCCGAAAAAAGGGCCGCCGCCGCTAGCGCTCTCGCCGCTGCTCGCGAATCGGGTGGATTCGACACACCGGCGGCGCACGACTCAAGGGCCGAGGGCGGTGATGGGCACCACCGTGACGCCGTCGGAGCGTTCGTAGCCGTATCCCGCGGCGGTGATCACGAGCCTCTTCGCCGGCTCACCTGCCTTGGATGTGTCGATCTGCTCGCATGCACGATTCAGCGTCGTCGCTGCTTCGTCCAGCCGTTCTCCCGAGCCCAGCTTGACTTCCACGGCCAGCCACCTGCCGTCGCCATGGATGACCACTGCGTCCAATTCGTGGCCGTTGCTGTCCTGGTAGTGGTGAACCGTGGCGTCGTTGGCTTCGGCATACACGCGCAGGTCACGCACGACCAGCGACTCGAAAGCCTGACCCAGATAGCCAGTGTCGCGCCATAGGCGCTCTGGGCCGGCGCGCAAGGTAGCCGCTGCCAATGACGGGTCGGCGAGGTGGCGTTTGGGTGATCGCCGCAGTCGTGCCCGAGATCGCAGGTGCACTGCCCACGCGGGCAGGTCTTCCACCACGAATACTCGCCGCAGTGCCTCGAGGTACGCGGCCACAGCGGCCCGTGACGGCGACCGGTCTCCCGCGATGTCCTCGGACAGGGTTGTTGCCGCCGCTGCCGTGGCGATGTTGCGGCTCAGCGATTCGAGCAGCCTCAGCACCGGCTCTGGACGGTGCAGCGTGCGGCCCAACCGGGGAATGTCCGCGCGGGTGACTTCTGCGAGATAGGCGCGACACAGCGCTTGAGCGCTTGCCACTGGCATGCCGACATGGCGGGGCCAGCCTCCTCGACAGAGCGCTTCCACGACGTCTTCGATGGTGGCGCCGGGCGACGCGCCCGAGAACTCGTGGCCGTCGAGCATCGAGGCCAGCGATACCTGCGCTGTGGACTCGCCTGATTCCGCCAGGGACATCGGGCGCATCCGGACTCGCATGACCCGTCCAGCGCCTGAGTGGCGCGTCCGGTCGTCGGGGGGATGAGCCGAGCCGGCGAAAATGAACTGGCCTGGCCCGGGCTCAGCGTCGACGGCGTGCCGGGCGACGTTCCACAGGCTCGGTGCCAGTTGCCACTCATCGACCAGTCGCGGTCGGTCTCCCTCCAACACACTGTTGGGCCGCAGCAACGCAGCTTCGGAGACACCCGGATCGCTGTCGAGCCGAACTTGGCTATGGGCGTGCCGCAGACCGGTCCACGACTTGCCCGTGCCTCTGGCGCCTTCGACGACCACGATGGGCGCCGCAGCGAGCGCCTGGGCCATCACCGTGTCAGTGACCCGCGGCAAGTATCCCTTCGGCGTCAGCGGCGACGGCTGACCCTGCTGAGCGATCATCACTGCAGCGTAGCTGGCGTCACACCGGATCGAACAGATCGCAGGACTATTACCTAGCAGATTGCAGATTTCATAGAGTACACATTGCAGGAAAGTCTCCGTGCGAATTGCAGAGATCTTGGCCCGTCAGCACCAGATCGGCCTCGGCTGCCGCAGCCGTTCCGCGTACATCGCTGGAAGCGGGATTTGTTGCATTCACGGGGTTGCCATCGCGCTGGGCGGCAGCAGCGCGCGCCCGTCGCACAGCAGGCTCGACAATCAATGAAATAGATCTTCTGCTGGCAGCGCCGAATGTCATATGACTGCAACAATTCTGGCAGCGCGCGAGCGTTCGGGTGTGACACCGCATCGGTAAGATGAACGTATGTTCTCTCAGGTGCGGCAGGCGCTCGACTCGCTCTCAGCAGCGCTCGACGGCGTCGACGGCGCCCCGACCGCGGAGCTGCGCGAGACGCTGGGGCTGGCCAAGCCGCTGCGCGCCAAGCTCGAGACGCTCGAGACCGCCGTGGCGTCTCAAATCGCGCTGCGCGAGCGTCACGGTGACGGCGGCGCGGGAGTGCTGCACCAGATCGCGGCAGTGCCTCGCTCGGAGGCAGCGCGCAATGTGCGCACCGTGGCCGAGCTCGAGCGTGTGCCCGATGCGCGGTCAGCGCTGGCCGAGGGCGAGATGTGCATGGCGAACGCCGCCCGTTTGGCCCGCGCTGCGCGCGACACCAGCCCCAACGCCGTGCAAGACGACACTGAGTTCGTGAACCTGGCCAGGACGTTGCCGCCGGATGAGTTCGCCCAAGCCTCCCAGCGCTGGACTGCGCAGCATCAGAACGCTGCGGACCTCGCTGAGCGGCATCGCCGCAACCGCCGCAACCGCAGTGTGCGCTTTTGGAACGGCGACGATGGAACAGTGCAGATGCGTGGTGCGTTCGACGCCGAGATGGGTGCCCGCATTCAGGCACGCATTCGCGACGAGGCCGAACGTCTCCGCCAAGCCGACCGCCGCCTGCTGCGCAATGGCCCAGCCGCCAACCCGGTGGACGCGGCCCTCCAAGAAGCAGCACGCAACAGCACGCCAGGTGACGGCGCAGCGCGTCACGGTGCGGTAACTGAAGGCGCGGCACGCAACGGCTCGCCAACCGACGGCACGGTGCCCCACGGCTCGTCAGGCGACGGCGCGGTGCGTACCCGCGACCAGCGCATGGCAGACGCGCTCGACCGCGTCCTCTCCCACGCCGGTCCTGCGCCGACGACCGCCCACGATCCCGCTCGCGGCGACACCTCTGCAGGCGACAACACGGACGGCTGCGCGCCCCCCAATTCCACAAGCCTGAACGGCACACCGACAGACAAGATCGCGGCAGGCAACGAAACCGACAGCGACGAAGCAACCCCAAGCGCATCGTGCCACGACGGCGCCGCCGCCGGCTGCGGCCACCCAACCTGCGACCGCACAGGCCCAGAGGGGCACAAGGCCCACTCGACGCAGATCATCGTGCGAGCCGACCTCGCAGACCTGCTCGACGAGTGCTCTGGCATCGGCGACATCGCCGGCGCCGGCCTTCTCCCCGCCGGCGTGGTCGATCGGCTCGCCTGCAACGCCGATGTCTCGGTAGTGCTGTTCGGCGATCAGCTCACACCGCTCTATGAGGCTGTCGCTTCACGAGCACCCACGGCAGCCCAGCGCCGCGCCCTGATCGCCCGAGACGGCGCCTGCATCGGCTGCGGCGCCCCGCCCGGCGACTGCGAGGCCCACCACATCATCCCCTGGAAACGCGGCGGCCCCACCAAGATCGACAACCTCGTGCTGGTGTGCTGGTCCTGCCACGACCGCATCCACGACCACAACTGGCAAGTCGTGGTTCGCGGCAGCCGCTACCGGCTGATACCTCCCGACACCGACTCGCCGCCGAACCCCGCCCCATCCAGGAAGCCGACCATGTACGCCTATCCCACGCCGGCCAATGAAGCTGGTCCGGCCCGCAAGCCCCGCCAGCCGCATGAATCCGCCCTGTTCCCCTAGCGGCCTGAGCGGTGAGCCGGTCGCGCTTAGCCTGAATCCACCGATTGGGTAGGTGTGTGTGGGTGTCCGTGTCCGCGAAAAAGGCCTCCTGGGCTGCGACGATTGTGGTTTCGATGGTCACGTTCGTCTCAACAGCAGGAGGCACTTTTTGTGTCTGTATCTTCGCGCAGGCTGGATCGGTTCGCGGCGACCTTTGACCATGAGGGCTTGGTGGCCAACGCGGGTCTGATCCTGGTGGGCACGTTGATGGCCCGTCTGGGTCTGTTGGGGCTCATCGAGCGGTGGGTGCGCACGGGCTCGGCGAACCCGGGCCGAAAGATTCTTGTGTTGCGTCTGACTTCGCGCGACAGGTCTTGAGTTTTTTCAAGCAGCGTCGGGCAGGGTTGGCGGTCTCGATTCAGGAGGCCGCGGCTGGCACAAGCGGATGTCATGTTGCGCAACGACCTGCGAAGGCTCATGCCTGAGGCCACGCCCGTCTCGTCTCACCGGGTGTGGATTCCCTGCTACGGCGACGCCGTCATGGTGCCCGATGGGGCATTTGTCAGCTCCGAGGCAAACAGTGCGTTGGTGGTGCTGCCGGTAGACCGCCAGTTCGAGCGGGCCGCGGCAATGCCTGTGAGCCGTGCCGGCCATGACGATGTGTATGGCTGGCATGTCGCGGTTGAGGTCGCGACGCTCGGGGGCCTGTGGTCGACGATGGACGGCGCTCCGCTGGAGTTCGTCGAGACGGCCGCCAGTGGGGTGGGCCGACCGCTGGTGCGGCTGGTGCGCTCGATGTGCCGTGCTGCTCGCATCCATACGCCCTCGCCAGAACAGTCGCTCGACGGCACGGGTTTGCTGCCGCTAACGCCGGGGCTGCTTCCTGCCCCGATTCGGCGTTCATGGTGCGGGCCGCCGCCCCGCACATCTACCCGTCGACTTTCCGGGTGCTGACAGGCGCGCAGGACGACATCGGCGACGGCACGCGGACCGCAGATGCCGATGACGCCGTGTCGCACAGCATGCTGCGCGGCTTGATCCCGCTCACCGAGGAGGTGCAGATCCGCCGTCTCGCAGTCGAGACGATCGGGGGTGTGCTCGACCGCGACGACGACGCTGCGCAGGCGGCGTCGCATCTTGACGACTACATCGCAGACACCGTCGCGATTGCTTCGTGGACAGAGCCGCTGGCCCGAGATGTGTCCGCCGCCGGGGACCTCTCAGGTGCAGCCGCCGAGGCACGGATGCTGCTCGACAGCACTCGTCCTCCGGTGTCGATAGAAGCCGTGCCGGTACAGGGTTGGGAGGAGCTGCTCGACGGCGTGTTCGGCATGGCCGACGCGACGCACGCGACCGAGGGAATTCGAGCAGCCGCGACGAGCGCCCGTTATGTGGTGGTCGACCCTCACGCCCTCGCTCCCGATGCAGAGGGATTGGCCGCTGCGATATCGGTGCTCGCTGGCGATGCGCACCGCGATGGCAGCGGCCGCTACAGGATGGCTGATGGTGCAGGCGGCCTCGTGGATCTCGACCCGGGTGATGCCCACTCGGACGACGAAGCGGCCTATGCGAGCGATCCCATCGACCTTGCCGAGGACGCGGAGCATGCCATCGGCCAGCAAGACGATCCGAACCAGCGCGACACGGTGTCGCTGTTGGCCGAGGTGACCGGCCAATTCGATGCCGAGATCGAGCGGTCAGAGCGTGATGTCGAACGCCAGATCGAGATGCTGCACGCTCGGATGCGCCATGAGAACCGGCCCGAACCGGGCGTCACGTCCTTTGTGGCCTACGCGTTGCTGGCATCGGTGCTGATCGGCATCGGATCTCTGCTGACGCTCACAGGGCTGCGTGAGGTGATCACGCCTGACCGGCTCTCCGAACAGGCCAGACTTGCGTCGTTCTTGCTGCTGGCGCTCGTCGCGACCGTGCCGCCGGTGCTCAGGCTGACCCCGAGCCGAAGCTGGTCGGCACAGGTTCGCCTCACGCTGGTGGCAGCGGTATATGCCGGGGGCGCTGCTGTGGTGGTGGTGACGGCGCCGGCGGTCTTTGAGAACCGGAACTGGCGGCTGCTGACGGTGCTGCTGGCAATTGCAGTCGCGGTCGTGATCGCAGCGGGGGGTCTGGTCCGGCTCGTGCGCAGGCGCGATCGACGGCAGGTGAGCGAATGGCGACAGCGCATCGACGAGCTCGTCGATGGGTGCGAGCTAGGCGCCGCACGCACCGCGGCGCTCGAGGTGCTCAAGGCCCATTGGCTGACGACAGCGGCCGTCGCGGCTCGGCTCGTGCACCGCCCCTTCGGCTCGCATCGTGCCGCAACGGTGCCGAACGACCCCGCGCCGGCCGTGCGCAAGCTGCTGATGTTCGACCTCGAGCTGACTGAGGAGACCCGTGACGCATATCTCGGCGAGCTGCTGCCGGAGCTGGCGTCGAGCGGCTGGCTGCGCGAGCAGTACCGCCGGATGTCCTCGCGATTCGTCAGCAGCGAGCGGTCGAGATTCGGGATCGGCGCCGATGGCTACATGCCGCCGCCTGAACACTGCACGTACCCGATGGCGCTCCGGTCGGCGCTGAGCGCCGAAGGCAGCGGGTCTCGCTGGCGCTTCGCGGAGCGTGTGTACGCCGGCGAATTCGACTCCGTGCTGCACGAAGCCGCAGAAGAGGCGCTGAATCGGGCCATGACGGCGACATTCATGTCCGATCACATAGCGGTGTCGCTCGGCCCCGCCGACGCCGATTGCCAGACGCTGCCGCGACTGCTGGGGGAGATGCTGCCTGCGGGCGAGGCGCGGCTGCCTTCGGGCACTCTGCCTCCGAGCACGGAGTCCCCGCCCGAGTACCAGTCCTTGGTCTGGTGGCCCGAGGCGGTGTCGATGCCCCCAGAACACGGGCCGGCGGCTCACCAGTGTCGACACCTGCGGGTGCAGGGAACGATTCTGTTCCACACTGTGCGGGTGGACATCTCAGAGCCCGTCGGCATGGAGCGTCTGACGCCGATCGGCGAGCCTGACGTGAGCGCGCCGGTCGGTGCAGGCGGCCTGGCCATGCACGGTTCGGCCGGCGCACCTGCCGAACCGCTGATGTGATCAGCCAGCTCTCGCCGCGGCTGGGGCTCGCAGTGCCCACTGAGACGCGCCGCGCGTAGGACACCGTTGGCTGAACCTCCTCGCCCGACGCGCCGTCGCCACAACCCGTTGCGACCTGAGCCGCCGCAGCGCCGTCCACCGCCCAGGAAGCACACCGGCAGCGCACAGCGGGGGGTCGCCGGCGGCGCACTCCCTCGCCCGGGCCAGCGCGCCGCCGCACCAGACTCACGGCGCTCGCCGCCCAGTTCTTCCGCACGATCGATGAGCCAGCGGAGGCTGGCATTTCGTGCGATACGGAAACCGGCCGCCGCCCTTGGTGCTATGGCCGTGCTGGTACTCGTCATGGTCGCGGTGGGCACTCAGGTGCCTGACGGTGCTGATTCGATCGATGCAGGGATTGCTTCGCAAGCCGTGCCGCAGTCCGCTCCGGCGAGCGGCATGGTCTTGTCGTCGCACGCCGATGCTGATGCGGCTCAGATTCGAGCAGCCCCGGACGACGGCGTTTCCTCAACAACTCGCGGCTCGGACGCGGCGGCCGGCGAGCCGGAGGGCGCGGTGGGCGGAGCGAGCACAACCATCCCTGATACGGGCGAGGGTACGGTGCCCGCAGACGCCGACGGTGCCGACTGGGAACGGCTCGCGCAGTCGGTTGTGCAGCTGTTGGCGCCCGATTGTGAGCAGGCCGGCTCAGGCACGATCATCGGAGTCGGTCGGCTCGTTCTGACGAACTCGCATGTGCTGCATGCCGGCGGCGACGGCCCTGTCTGCGAGACCTACGTGGGCTTCACTCAACGATTCGACGAGCCGCCGGGCGACTGGCAGCTCGCTGAGCTCGTGGCGGATGATCTCGCCCGGGATCTCGCAGTGGTGCGTGTTGCGGACACGCCGCCTGGTTCGTACGCGCCGCTGCCGGTCGCACGCGGGCAACTTACTCTGGGCGACCAGCTGACGATTCTGGGCTATCCCGGCTTCGGCAACACTCAGGACACGCTCACGTTCACGAGTGGCAGGTTCTCTGGTACGACGACCAGTACCGACGGACACCGAATGCTCAAGACCGATGCGTTGCTGGACGCAGGTGTCAGCGGTGGTGCGGTCTTCGATCGGCACGGCCGCTTGATCGGGGTTGCCGCAGGCGGTTACGAGGGTGAAGGAGGCACGCTCGGCGCAGTGGTCCCCGGCGCAGAAGTGCTGCGTTTCTTGGCTGAGCACGGACTGCAAACCGAGACCGGCGCCGCGACATCGCTTGGTTCGGGGGCACAAGCATCGTCGATCTTTCCCGACGTCGCATTCCCCGAGGCGTCCGTTCGCGACCCGGAGGCCGAGGCGGCCGATCTCGAGCGGCGCCGCAGCGTCATCGGCCTCTTCGAGCGGCTGCGCGTTGAAGCAGAGCGCCGTGGCGGCTACCGACGCGATGCTGTCTTCGCCGGATGGCTGTACAGCGCAGGCCAATCGACGAGAGACCATGTGCTTTCCGAGGAACAACTGGCAAACGGCACGTGGCTCTCTGCCTATGACGCATCGGTCGTGGCTGCGTCGTCTGAGTTGGACATCGACCATCTCGTGCCGCTGGCGGAGGCGTGGGAGTCTGGCGGGCACGAGTGGGCAGCCGAAACGTGGACTCGCTTCGCCAACGACCGCGCAGACCCGCGTTCGCTGATTGCCGTGAGTGCGGCGACCAATCGCAGCAAGGGTGCACGAGACCCTGCCGAGTGGTGGCCGCCGAGTTCGTCGTATCGCTGCCAGTACGCAGTCGACTGGATCGCCGTCAAGACCCGCTGGGATCTTGCGGTGGATGCTGATGAACAAGCGTCACTCGATGTGCAACTCGGCCAGTGCGCCGGCGCCGATTTTGCCTTCTCTGCCCCCGCACCAGCGCTCGTCGTTCGGGCGTCAACGGCACGAGCGCCGACGGAGACCACATTGCCGGCGACAGGCAGGTGCCACCCTGCCTACCAGCCCTGCATTCCGCACCTTGCCGGTGACGCACTCAACTGCGGCGATCTGAGCCGCGATCAGCGACCCGTCTATCTGATCGATGCAAGCGATGACCCGTACCGGCTCGACCGTGACGGCGACGGCATCGGCTGCCGGTAGCGCCTGCGATCGCATCAGTTCCGGCTCGTGCGGGACTGCCGCTGTCAGAAGGCACCGTGAGCCTGCAAGTGCGACAGGCTGGCCATGAGGTCGCGTTCACGGTGCGCACCGCGCAAGATCACCAGGTCGGCGAGTCGGCGTGCTTCGGCCCAGTCGCCATCGGTCGCCACCTCGGCGAGCGATCTCAGGTCGTCGGCGTCCATCGGTCGGCGACGATCATCGCGTGCGAGCAACTTCATGACGATCAAGCCGCCGACGCCGGCAACAGGCAAGACGATTCCGGGCAGCACTTCGATCTGCCGAGCCGAGGCGACGATCTCGGGTTCGACCCCGCACATGGCGAACATCAAGTCCAGGCCCACACCTGTCGCGGCGTCATGAACCCGGACGCCAGCCAATCGACCGGTGTCGCCCTGCTCGAGCAACGACGCGACGTCGTACCCGGCCGTGATGAACGACCCAGCAACAGTCTCTGCCTCGCCGTCATCTGCCACAGCCACGGCGATGTCGACGTCGCCTGTGCTGCGAGGCGCCGTAAGCGCGGACACCGCGATGCCGCCGACCAGCGCGAAGCCCTTGCCGAGTTCGGTCAGCACATCGCTCGCGCGCACGAGTGCGTCGTCGAGGCGGGTCACTGCAGGTGCGGGGGGATGGGGATCTCGCGTAGGTGGCCGTCGGCGTCGAGGTGGCGGTCGCCGCCGGAGGCCCACTCGTCGATGGCGGCACGGATTTCGTTTTGCGTGACCACCGGGTTCTCGCGCCGCAGGCGGGTTTCGATCATGCGCTCGGCGGCCTCGAACAGATCAAAGACGGTGAGACCCTGGTCTGGCTCGTTCCCCACATCTCCACGCTAACGGGCGCTGCGATCTTGCTGGTTGTGCGGCGGCGGCTCTCAGCAGGCGAGTGCGTGGCCGATCGCGCCGCATACGTCGTGCATCGTGGAGGTGTCGAGGCAGCCGGCACGACGGGCGAGCGACGAGCGTCGAATGGTGTGTAGGCCGTCGCAGTTGACGACGGATCCCTGCGCCAGGCCAGCCTCGTCGGTGCCAATGGGAACTTCGACAGCGAGGCCTCGGATTGTGGTGGTGATCTCTGCGACCGTGACGAGCCGGCGAACGTCGATGACCTCGGTGCGGGTCAGCACGAGCACGGGTCGTCGCTTGCCGCCGACTTCGGCCCACCACACCTCGCCGCGCTTCATGCGTCACTCCAGGCTTCGGCTTCGTCCCAGAATTCGTCGGGCTGCTCAGGCTGGGCCGTATACGCAACGCGATCGGCATCGGCCATCGCTCGCGCGACAGCAGCCCTGAGGCCCTCGCGAGCCGCTGCGGACACGTTGATATCGAAACGGCGGGCAGAGCGGGCCAGCTCGGCATCGAGAGTGAAGGTTGCGCGGGTCGATGCCATCACAAAATGCTAGCATCTGATGCAATAATCATCTGCTGAACTAATACGCCAGCGCTGAAGACTCGCAGGTGATTCGTCGGCGTTGTCAACGGCGTTCATGTCGGGCACGGCAGAATGAGAGCGTGAGTTCCCGCCGGTTCGACCCTGCTCGGGTCGAGCACCACATGGGTCAGCTTGGCTAGGGCCATGCCTGCGGTGTCGCGCGTCCTGCCGTGGCGGCGCATCGCGAACACGGTCGCGGCCGACATCTCGCCGGTGGTCGAGCGCTACCGCCAATGCTGGCCGAGGCGGTCGCCCGAACTGGTCATCCGCGCGTATGAAGCTGCGGCGCAGGCACACGAGGGCCAGCGGCGCAAGACCGGCGAGGCGTACATCACCCATCCGGTGGCAGTGGCACGGGTTGTGGCCGATCTCGGCCTCGACGACACCTCGATTGCCGCAGCGCTGCTGCATGACGCAGTCGAGGACACCAGTGTCGAGCTGGTTGGGTTGGCCGACGACTTCGGCCCCGAGGTCGCGGCGATTGTGGACGGGGTCACCAAGCTCGACCGGGTGCGGTTTGCCTCCAAGCAGGCGCAGCAGGCTGCCACGCTGCGCAAGATGCTCGTAGCGATTGCGAACGATCCACGAGTGCTGATGATCAAGCTGTCGGATCGGCTGCACAACATGCGCACGATCGGGGCGCTCGGTGGCACCAAGCAGGCCGATGTGGCCCGCGAGACCCTCGACATCTACGCCCCGCTGGCCAATCGGCTGGGCATGCAGCAGGTGCGAGACGAGCTCGAGGATCTGGCCTTCGCAGCGCTGTATCCGAAGCGCTACGCCGAGATCGACCGGATGCTCGCGGAGCGCACACCCGAACAGGAGCGATACGTCGACCGGGTGCTGGAAGAGGTCCGCTCCCAGCTTGGCCGCATGAAGATCGAGGCCACGGTGACCGGGCGCAAGAAGCACCACTGGAGCGTCTACGAGAAGATGGTCATCAAGAACCGCTCGTTCGACGAGATCTTCGACCTGGTGGGCATCCGGGTCGTGGTGCCGACCATCCGTGACGCCTATGCCGCCCTGGGCTCCATTCACGCGACGTGGAAACCGGTGACCGGCCGGTTCAAGGACTACATCGCGATGCCCAAGTTCAATCTGTACCAGTCGCTGCACACGACCGTGGTCGGACCGTCGGGCACGGCGGTGGAAGTGCAGATCCGCACCGAGGAGATGCACCAGCGAGCCGAGTTCGGAGTGGCGGCCCACTGGCGCTATAAGGCGGAGCGCAACGGAAGCGGCAGCAAAGCCAGCAAGTCCGAGCGCAGCGGCAACGCTGCCGCCGAGGCCGACATGCCGTGGCTGAGCCGGCTGGTCGAGTGGCAGGCAGAGTCCGACGACCCGGCCGAGTTCATGCGCACCATCGCCAGCGACCTCGGTCACGGCGAGGTGTATGTGTTCACGCCCAAGGGCGAGGTGGTGACGCTGCCCACCGGCGCTACGCCCATCGATTTCGCATACGCCATTCACACCGACATCGGCGACTCGCTCATCGGCGCCAAGATCGACGGCCGGCTGGTGCCGCTCGACCGCCCATTGCGCTCGGGCGACGCCGTCGAGGCGTTCACCTCCGACGACCCGGCGACGCGGCCGTCGCGCGACTGGCTTGACGTCGCCGTCACGCCGCGGGCCCGCTACAGCATCCGTCGCTGGTTCGCCCGCTCTGACCGGTCCGAATGGGAGGCCGCAGGGCGGGAGGCGGTCACCGATGAGCTGCGCTCGGAAGGACTCAAGGCGTCGCTGCTCATCGACGGCGACGAGATGCGCGCGGTGGCGCAGCAGTTCAGCCGAGCAGATCTCGAGTCTCTGTACGAAGCGGTCGGCAAGGGCGACGTGGGGGCCCACTCGGTGGCCAAGCGATTGGTCAGCAACCTGCGAGGCGAGGGCGGCGGCGTGCAGCTGCCGGCCCGTCCGGCCCGCCAGCGCGGTTCGCGCCGACGCCGCTCAGCCGGCGTGCATGTCGATGGCCACGACGATGCACTGGTGCGGCTGGCTCGCTGCTGCAGCCCCGTGCGCGGCGACGAGGTCTTGGGGTTCGCGACCAGCGGGCGTGGCCTCTCGGTTCACCGTGCCGACTGCGCCAACGCGGGCGAATTGGCTACATCGTCCAATGCCCGACAGGTCGAGGTGGAGTGGGACGAGAGCTGGGCGGGCGAATACGCCGCAGCGCTCGAGGTCCGCGGTCTGGACCGCAACCGCCTGCTGCTCGACGTGGTGCAGATCGTGTCGGGCCGTCACGGCTTGTCGATTGCGAGCTGCGACACGTTCGTGGGCGACGATCAAGTGGCGGTGATGCAGTTCGAGGTCGAGGTCGGCGATCCGATCCTGCTCGACCAGCTGCTGGCTGCCCTGCGGGAAGTGCCGGGCGTATTCGACGCCTATCGCACCGTGGAAGGCATCACCCGCACCGAGTACTGAAGGCTCGCGACAGCTAGGACTCGCGATGGCGGGGCCGTAGCCTGCGCTGGTCATGTCCGGTACGCCTTCGACGCCAGCCAGCCCTCCTGACGGCGGCGATGCAGCGGCCCCGAGGTCGTTCCGCACGCCCATCGGCACACACGATCTTGCGCCGCCCGAATCGGACCGCTGGGTGGCGCTGCTGGGCACGTTCATCGCTGCGGCGGACCGTGCTGGGTTCGGCTACTTGCAGACGCCGATCTTCGAGGACATCGGCGTCTTCGCGCGCATCGGCGAGGGCACCGATGTGGTCGGCAAGGAGATGTACGAGTTCTTCGATCGCAGCGACCGCCACCTGGCGCTGCGACCCGAGTGCACGGCGTCGGTGTGCCGCGCCTTCGCCCAGCACCGCCCCACCACGCCGTGGAAGGTCTGGTACCAGGGGCCGTTCTTCCGCTACGAAGCCCCCCAAGCCGGCCGCTACCGCCAGTTCCACCAGATCGGGGCCGAAACGCTCGGCACCGACGACCCTGACGCCGATGTCGAGATCATCGCCCTGGCTGCGGAGTTCTTCAGGGCGATCGGGCTGCAGCAGGTGCCGCTGCTGGTGAATTCGATGGGCGACGCCGGCACCCGCGCCGAGTACGGCGAGGCGCTCAGCACGTACCTGCAGCAGCGGGCCGGCGACGTCGACCCGGAGGACCGGGACAAGATTGAGCGCCACCCGCTGCGCATCCTGGATTCCAAGCGTGCCGCCACCGCTGCAGTGGCTGCGGAAGCCCCGCAGATCATCGACTATCTCTCCGCAGAGACGGCGGCCCACTTCGAACGGGTGCGTGAGGGCCTCGACGCGCTCGGGATCGAGCACGCCGTGGAGCCCAAGCTGGTGCGCGGGCTCGACTACTACACACGCACCACGTTCGAATTCCGTGCAGCGAGCTTGGATGCTGCCCAGGACACGATCTGCGGCGGAGGTCGCTACAACGGTCTGGTGGAGGCGCTCGGCGGGCCGCCGACGCCCGGCATCGGCTTTGCGCTGGGCATCGAGCGTCTGCTGCTGGCCTGCGATGCGGAGGGCGTATTCGACGTGCCGACGCAACGGGCGGAAGTGTGGGTGGTCGACACGGCGGGCGGCACCGCTGCACGCGATCTCACCCACGAGCTGCGCTCGGTCGGCATCCGGGCCGACCGCGCCTTCGACGACCGGTCGATACGGGCGCAGATGCGCGCCGCGAACCGCTCGGGTGCAGAGATCGCGCTCATCGTGGGAACCGACGAAATCGATGCCGGCACCGTCACCGTCCGGCCGCTGCGGCGCCCCGACGGCGGCGGCGCCGACATGGCGCAGCAGGCCGTGCCGCGGTCTGAACTGCTGAGCACACTGCGAGCCACGTTCGACGCGCTGAATGCCCCAGCGCCAGATACCCCAGTGCCAAATGCCCCAGTGCTGGCCTCTGACGACACCTCAAGCCCAGCTTGAACGCCGAAGGACTGACCGAGTGAACACCCTCATGCGAACCGACTACTGCGGGCGGCTGAGCCGCGCCGACATCGGCCGGGAGGTCACCGTGTGCGGCTGGGTCTCCCGGCGACGCGAGCACGGCGAGCACCTGGCGTTCGTCGACTTGCGTGACCGCACCGGCATCGTGCAATGCGTGGTCGACCATGCCCACGACCTGCGCTCGGAGTACGTGCTGTCGGTGACGGGCACCGTGCGCGAACGACCCGAAGACACCGCCAATGCCGACCTGGCCACCGGCGAGATCGAGATCGGCGATGCGTCCGTCGAGGTGCTGTCGCGCTCGGAGCCGCCGCCGTTCCAGATCGACGGCCGCACCGAAGTCGACGAGATGCTGCGCATCCGCCATCGCTACCTCGACCTGCGGAACCCTCGCATGCACTCGAACCTGGTCAAGCGGGCACGGGTGAACGCAGCAATCCGCCGCTCGATGGAGGCTGCGGAGTTCATCGAGGTCGAGACGCCCACGCTCGTGGCCTCCACCCCCGAAGGCGCTCGCGACTTCGTGGTGCCCAGCCGGCTGCATCAAGGCCGCTTCTATGCCTTGCCGCAGAGCCCCCAGCTGTTCAAGCAGCTCTGCATGGTGGGCGGCATCGACCGCTACTACCAGATTGCGCGCTGCCTGCGAGACGAGGACCTGCGGGCCGATCGCCAGTTCGAGTTCACCCAGCTCGACTTGGAGATGAGCTTCGCCACCGGCGCCGAGGTGCGGGCCGTGATCAGCGAAGCAGTGGCCGAAGCGGCCGAAGAGATCACCGGCGTGCGCCCTGCAGCGATGGCGGAGATCACCTGGCATGAGGCGATCGACCGCTACGGATCCGACAAGCCGGACCTGCGATTCGGGCTCAAGCTGGTCGAACTCAGCGACCTGTTCGCCGAGACCGGCTTCAACGCATTCAAGGCGCCCTCGGTGCGGGGCATCCGGGTGCCGGACGGCGGCGACATCAGCCGCAA
The DNA here is from genome assembly GCA_965231925.1 of Acidimicrobiales bacterium. Taxonomy (GTDB): domain Bacteria; phylum Actinomycetota; class Acidimicrobiia; order Acidimicrobiales; family Poriferisodalaceae; genus Poriferisodalis. The sequence goes on along the minus strand of OZ246894.1, from coordinate 3,007,009 downwards.
CGCGGTCGACGATCTCACCAAGCAGTGCCAGCGATGGGGTGCTAAGGGTCTCGTGTGGATGCGCGTCAGCGTCGGCGAACCGCTGGCCGAGGGCGCCCGCAGCGCGGCCGGCGGTCGGCTGGCGGTCACCTCGCCGGTGGCGAAGTTCATGTCCGACGCCGAGATCGACGGCGTGCTCGAGCGCCTCGGTGCCCAAGCGGGAGACATGTGCTATCTGGTGGCCGATACGTGGCGCAGGGCCAGCGGCGTGCTCGGCCTGCTGCGGCTGGAACTCGGCCGCCCGCCGGTGAACGAGGGCGGCCTGCACTTCTTGTGGGTGGTCGACTTCCCGCTGTTCGAAGATGTGAACGCCGACGGGCTGCCAGTCCCCGCACACCACCCGTTCACGATGCCCCACGCCGACGATCTCGACGTCGTCGCCGCGGCCTCGCAGCGCATGGCCTCGGGCGGAGGGTTCGATGCCGACACGCTGCTGGGCGTGCGATCGCAGGCCTACGACCTGGTGCTGAACGGCTGGGAGCTCGGCTCGGGCAGCGTCCGGATCCACAGGGGCGACATCCAGCAGCAGATCTTCGATCTGCTGGGCATCGACCCGGTCACGGCGCAGGAGCGGTTCGGGTTCTTGCTCGATGCATTCCGCTACGGTGCTCCGCCCCATGCCGGTTTCGCCTTCGGCATCGACCGCCTGGCGGCGCTGCTGTGCGGTGAGGAGAACATCCGCGAGGTGATCGCGTTCCCCAAGAGCCAGTCCGGCGCAGACCCGCTTACGAACGCCCCGTCTGCCATCTCCGACGTGCAGCTCGACGAGCTGGGCCTCACGCTGGCCGTCGCGGATGAGGACGCCGACGAGTCATGAGCAGCAGCGACCTGGCCGCGGTGGTGGTGACGGTCTGCGTACTCGTCGCGCTCGTCGCCTTGATCGCTGTGCTGACCCAGGCATTCGTGCTGATGCGGGAGTTCCGGCGCAAGCTGGAGGATTTCGACGACAAGGTCGGGCCGGCGCTGAGCCAGCTCGCCGACACCGCCGAGATGGCCCAGGCCGAGATCAGCCGCCTGCGCGACCTGCTGAACATCGCACAGAAGGTGGCCGGAGCCGCCGAGGCTGCCGGGGGTGCGGCTGCCAAGATTGCCGGGATGCCGGTCGACAAGGTGCGTGCAGCAGCCGAGGCCGTGCGCGACAGACTCGGTGGCAAGGGGAATGAATCTCCTAACTCCGGCACCGAGGAGGAGCGCTGAGATGTTGAAGCGAATGCGCTGGATGACCTTGGGCGCCGGGCTGGGTGCGGGCGCATCGCTGTGGCTGCAACGCCGGTTCCGGCTGCTGCTCGACCGCTACGCGCCCGTGCGGGGCACGGCCAATGTGCTCGGCACGGCACGCCAGATGCGCCGTGACCTGCGAACGGCCTGGCGGGACGGCAAACGCCAGATGCACGACGCCGAGCAGCGACTGCGCGACGAGCGAGACCGCCGCTGGGCCGAACGCCGCCACCGCCGCGAAGCCGCCTGAGTTGCGAATTCCTCAGGTAGTGGTCGGGGTCGACGCGGCGATCGGAAACGGAGTGCTGCGCGCCGTAGCAAAGATCCGGTCCAACTCGTCCTCTGTGAACTCGTGCCGCTCGAACTCTTCGGACATCCTGAGGTAGTCCTCGTCAGTGGGTTCGTCGCTGAGTTCGGTCATGGTCGTCGTCTCCTCAGGTAGCGAGCCAAGGGTGGCCGGAGCCGCATTGCGTGAAAGATGGTGATGCCCTCTGCGGTAGGACGGTAGAGGATCTCCACGAGGTTGCCTGCCCGGTCCGGGCCGATGCAGAGTTCTCTTGACCAGCCGCCTTCCGGATCGAGATGGAAGAAGCCTATGGAGAACTGCCAAGCGTGTTCGATATCTGCGGCTGGGATGCCATGCCGCAGCGCCGAACGTTGAATATCCACACTAAGAACATATTTCAATAAGTTTCAATATTGTTCACGATTTTCCGCATTGACATGCGCTGAGCTGCGTGGTGCTCGGCGGCGCGGCCTTCGGAGGCCGCGAGAGCCCCTCTGTATCCTCTGGGGATGCGCGCCGGGGAACTGCGTGAAGCGTTCAGCTCGTTCTGGTCGGAGCGAGGACACGAAGTCCGCGCCTCTGCGAGCCTGATCCCGCACGAGCCGTCGCTGCTGTTTACGGTGGCTGGCATGGTGCCGTTCATGCCGTACTTCCTCGGCGAGGAGGTGCCGCCGACGCGCCGCATGGTCACCATCCAGAAGTGCGTCCGGGCAGGTGGCAAGCACAACGACCTCGACGACATCGGCCGCACCAACCGGCACTTCACGTTCTTCGAGATGATGGGCAACTTCAGCTTCGGCGACTACTTCAAGGCTGACGCCATTCCGTGGGCGTGGGAGTTCGTCACCGAGGTGCTCGGTCTCGAGCGCGACAAGCTCTGGGTGACCGTCCACGTCAGTGACGACGAGGCCGCCGAGATCTGGCAGAGCGCTGTCGGCGTCCCGCCCGAGCGCATCCAGCGGCTCGACAAGGACAACTGGTGGGCGGCAGGCGACGTCGGACCGTGCGGGCCCTGCAGCGAGATCTTCTACGACATCGGGCCCGAACATGGCGCCGACGGCGGCCCTGCACACGGCGGCGAAGACCGTTTCGTGGAGATCTGGAATCTTGTGTTCATGCAGTTCGCCGCCGACGGCACCGGCGAGCTGACGCCGCTGGAAGCCCCCGGCATCGACACGGGCGCGGGCCTCGAGCGGATCCTGGCGGTGCTGCAAGGCGTGCCCGCAGCGTGGGACATCGATCTGTTCGCGCCGCTGCTCGCCGAGGCCGAGCGGATCTGCGGCAAGACCTATGGCGCTGATCCCGAGACCGACGTCTCGATGCGCATCTTCGCCGACCACGCCCGCACGACGGCGATGCTCATCTCCGACGGCGTCTTCCCCTCCAACGAAGACCGCGGCTACGTGCTGCGGCGCATCATCCGCCGGGCCGTGCGCCACGCCTGGGTGCTCGGTGTCACCGATGTCGTGATGCCTCGCCTGGTCGAGATTGTGGTGGACGTGATGGGCGACCACTACAGCGACCTAGTCAAGAACCGGCAGTTCATCGCCGACGTCGTGGCCCGCGAGGAGGAGCGCTTCCGCACCACGCTCACCGCCGGTGTGAAGATTCTCGACGAGGCGACGACCTGTCTGGACTCGGGCGATGCGGCCAAGGCCGTGCTTGACGGCGAGACGGCCTTCTTGCTGCATGACACGCATGGCTTCCCGGTGGAGGTGACCGAAGAGATCCTGGCCGAAAGGGGCCTGCGCCTCGACCGCAACGGCTTTGAAGCCGCCATGGATGAGCAGCGGGCACGAGCCCGTGCGGGACGGGCAGGCGGCCCGACGTTCGCAGACGAGCGCTACCGGGAAATCCTGGCGCAATTCGGCGCCACCCATTTCGTGCGAGACTCAGCGACGGTGCCCGATGCCCGGGTGCTTGCCGTGTTCGAGCTGCCCCAAGGCGACGAACACGGCACCGATGCGCACGACGGCGACCGTCTGGTCGAAGTGTTCCTGGACCGCACGCCGTTCTACGCCGAGAGCGGTGGGCAGATCGGCGACATCGGCACCATCACCGGCGCTGACGGCGGTATCGAGGTGCTCGACTGCACCTACGCGCTCGCCGACCTGCACCGCCACGTCGGGCGTGTCGTCGGCGAGGGCGTCGACGCCGGATCGCTGGTGACCGCAGAGATCGACGACGAACGGCGGGCGGCGATACGGCGCAACCACACGGGCACCCACGTCTTGCACTGGGCTCTGCGAGAGGTTCTGGGCGACCACGTCAAGCAGGCAGGCTCGCTGGTGGCACCTGATCGCCTGCGATTCGACTTCAGCCATTACGAGGGTGTCAGCCGCGATCAGCTGCGCGAGATCGAGCAGGTAGCCAACGCCGAGATCATCGCCAACGGCCGCTGCCGCCACTACGAGACGTCGATGAGCCATGCGCAGGCCATCGGCGCCATTGCGTTCTTCGGCGACAAGTACGGCGACATCGTGCGGGTGCTCGAAGCCGGCGAGCATTCGGTGGAGCTCTGCGGCGGCACTCACGTAGCCGCTCTGGGCGACATCGGTCACCTGCGCATCGCGTCCGAGTCGAGCATCGGCTCGAACATGCGCCGCATCGAAGCAATCACGGGCCTCGCGACCGTCGACCGGCTTGCCGACGCCGAGGACACCCTGGACTCGCTGGCCGAGATGCTGAACGCGCAGCCCGACGAGATTGCGTCCGCCGTGCAGCGGCGCCTCGACGAGACCAAGGAGCTGCGCCGGCAGGTCCGCGACCTGCAACGTGCGATGGCGTCGTCGAGGGCCGACGAATTGGCAGCCGCAGCCGACGACGGCGTCGTCGTCGCCGACCTCGGCGACCTCGAACGCGACTCGCTGAGGGATCTGGCTGTGTCGGTGCGCGACCGCCAAGGCATCCGTGCTGTCGTGCTGGCCTCCGCGCCCGCAGCCGGGGGAGTGGCGTTGGTCGCAGCGGTGGACCCGGCCGGCGATCTGTCTGCAGGCGACCTGTTGCGTGACGCCGCCCGCACGGTCGGCGGCGGTTTCGGCGCCAAGGGCGACCCACCGCTCGTCGTGGCGGGCGGCCGCAACCCCGACGGCATCGGCGACGCCCTTGCACAGGCCCGAGTGGCGGCACTCGGGGCGTGAGGCGCACCGCATCCCCGGACTCGACAGGCCAGCCGTGCCGGGCCCGATGATGCGGGCGATCGGCGTCGATCTGGGCTCGGTGCGCATCGGTGTGGCCTTCGCACCCGCGGACGCCGCGGTGGCAGTGCCCTATGAAGTCCTCGAGCGCAGCGGCACGCGTGCCCGTGACCACGAAGCGCTCGCAGGTATGGTCGCTGAGGTGGCTGCGGAGGTGGTCGTCATCGGTCTGCCGACCTCGCTCGACGGCAGCGAGGGACCGGCCGCCGTCGCCGCACGGGCCGAGGCCCGCGAGATCGCAGCAGCCCTTGATGTGCCGGTGGTCTTGCACGATGAGCGCTATACGACCGTGACGGCGGAGCGCATCCTTGCCGACCAGGGCGTGCGCGGCCCTGCCCGTCGCAGGGTCGTCGACAAGGTGGCGGCCGCCGTCATCTTGCAGTCGTGGCTCGACGCACGTGACTGACGACCGCACCGAAGCTTCCGGTGGCGGTGACGAGCCCAGCGGCACGACTGCCGGAGGCGGTCGGGCAACCGCGTTGAGAACGCCGCCGGCGGTGAGACGGTTGGCGGGACGGCTCGCCGGCATGGTCGGTCTGGCGCCGCAGGGCTCCTCGTCAGGTGCTGAGCCAGGCCTCGCGCCGGGTCCCGACTTCGGCGCCGAAACCGGCCCGGCTTCATTGCGGGCGCTGGCGCGACGATCGGCGGAGACGACGACGCCGGTGTCGCCGCCGACACCTGAGGCCGGCGCGGAGCACCCGCCGCCGGTCGGGGGCCGCCGGGGCGTCGACTACGAGGTGGTGAGCACACGGCGCGGTCTGGGCACAGCCGGAGCGCTGCTTTTCCTGGTCGTGCTCGGCGTCGTCGCCTGGATGGTGGGCAGCCGCGGCTACCGCTGGGTGGCCGAACAGCTCGACCCGCCCGGCGATCCCACCGGCGAGATCGTGCTGACGCTGCCGCCCGGATCGAGCACGGCGAGCATCTCCGACCTGCTCGCAGAGCGGGGTGTCGTTCCCAGTTCACGAGCCTATGAGTGGTACGTGAGGTTCAAGGGCGGCCCGGCGTTCCAGGCCGGCGAGTACACGTTCCAGTCGAACTCATCGGTGTGGGAGACCATGGCCGTGCTCGAGGCCGGGCCGAGCCGCGTCGCGCAGGCCGCGCAGCAACCGCTCACGATTCCCGAGGGCCTGACCGTGGCCCAGATGGCCGCGCTGCTCGACGAGGTCGCCGGCCTGAGCTTCAACGGCAGGGACTTCCTCGAGGCCGTACGGGCGCGGCCGGTCCTCTCGCTGGTGGCACCGGTGCCTGCGGTGCTGCCCGACGGGGTCATCGATCCCGCCGAAGGGCAGCTCTTCGCCGACACGTACTTCTTCGACTCCCAGACGAGCGCGGAGCAGCTCGCCGCACTGATGGTCGACCGGCTCGATGCTGTGCTCACCGAGCTGGGGTACAACGATGCCCCGCGCCGGGTGGGCCTGACGCCGTATGAGGCGTTGATCGTGGCCAGCATGATCGAGCGCGAGGCCCAACGCCCCGAAGACCGGGCCAAGGTGGCGCGGGTGATCTACAACCGGCTGGCGCGGGGTTGGTCGCTCGGCCTTGATGCCACCGTCGTCTACGCCGCCGGGACCCAGGACTTGACCGCAGAGGTGCTGGCGGTGAACTCCCCGTACAACACCCGGGTGCTCGTTGGGCTGCCGCCGACGCCGATTGCCGCACCGGGGCGAGCGTCGCTCGAGGCGGCGCTGAATCCCGCGGACGGGCCGTGGATGTTCTTCGTGCTGACATCGCCGGACGGAACCCTGTCGTTCTCGGAGACCGACGAGGAATTCCAGCGCGACAAGGCGGTCTGCCAGGAGCTGGGGCTCTGCGGCTGATCAACCGCAGCTGCCGGTGGGAGACGCTCGCATAAGATTGCAGCGTGCTCATGTCGGGCGGGCTATCGGGTGGGGAGAATCTGCCGATGGTCGTTCCAACAGGCAGTACACGCGTTGCGGGCGTGATCGGTGATCCCGTACGCCACACGCTGAGTCCGGCGCTGCACAACGCAGCGTTCGCCCACTTGGGCCTGGACTGGACCTACGTGGCGTTCGAGATTCCCGCTGGCCGCGCCGCCGACGCGCTCGCTGCGATGCGAGTGCTCGGCATCGAGGGGTTGTCGGTCACCATGCCGCACAAGGACGCTGCCGCCGCTGCCTGTGACGAGCTGTCGCCTGCTGCGGAGCTGCTCGGGGCTGTCAACTGCGTGCGCCGCGACGGCGACCGTCTGATCGGCGAGAACACCGACGGCGCTGGGTTCCTGCGCTCGCTTTGCACCCAAGCAGGTGCGGACCCCATGGGACTGAACGCTGTCGTGCTGGGCGCCGGCGGAGCGGCGCGGGCGGTAATTGTTGCCCTGGCGGACGCTGGGGCGTCGGTGACCGTCGTGAATCGATCACCGCATGCCGCCGAGCGAGCGGTCGCATTGGGGGCAGCGGCGGGCGCTGCGGCGGCTGCGGCATCAGGCGCATCTGCGGGCTTGATGGCCGTCGGCGGCCCCGAAGCGGTGCGCGACGCGGACGTCGTGCTGAACGCCACGCCGCTCGGCATGACCGAAGGCGATCCGCTGCCGATCGATCCGGCGTTGTTGAGCGAGGGCCAGATTGTGGCCGATCTCATCTACCAGCCCGCGGTGACGCCGTTGCTCGAGGCTGCCGCCGAGGTGGGGGCGGCGACGCTGAACGGCACCGGAATGCTCTTGTATCAGGCGGCCGAGCAGTTCAAGATGTGGACCGGGTGCGACGCTCCCATCGCTGCGATGGCAGCGGCCGTCGGCCTCGACATCGCCGGGTAGCACCCCGGACCACAAGCGGCCCGGCGGCCGCGGTAACCGGGGAGTCCTCAAGATGAACATCGAGACCGCGGATCGACATGATCCATGTACCCATCGCCCGGTCCGCTCGCGCCAAGGCAGCGACGATGCTGCAGCGACTGCTGCCCGATGACGGCGAGCCATCTCGTCGCAGGCGCGACAGCGGGACTCGGCGGAATTGCAGCAGGTGCCGTGGTCATGCGCTGGGCACGACGAGGCTTCGGTGTCGGCCTGCACAGGGCTCTGGCCATAGCGTCGTGCGCTCTCATCGCAGCGGCGCTGGCGCTGCGTTTCCACCACAGCGCGTACCTCGCACCGCTGCTCGCGTTCGGATGGGCAGGTGTGGTCATCTCCGGCGTCGACCTGCGCACCCACCTGATCCCCACACGCCTGCTGCGTGCGGCTGCCGCCGTCGCTGTTCCGCTGGTGTGCGCCGCTGCAGTGATCGAAGGCGGCTTCGCGGGAATGGGGCGTGCCTGCGTCGCAGCAGCCATCGGGGCCGCGCTCGGCTGGGGAACGATGCACGTCATCTGGCTTGCCGCCAAGGGCGGCCTGGGCTACGGCGACGTGCGACTCGCCGGGTACCTGGGCATGCACCTGGGTCTGGGCGGATTTGCCCTGGTGCTGTGGGGCCTGCTGATCGGATTCGCCATCGCCGCGCTCGTCGGCGCATTCGGGGTGGTCGTGCTGCGCCGCGGCACCGACTACCGGTTCGCCCTCGGACCGTCGCTGGTCGCCGGTGCGGTCGCCGCCCTCTGGTGGTCTGCGCCAGGCGGGCTCGCTGTGTGAGGCACGTCGGTACCCTCGCCGCAGATGATGTCCGAACCGATCCTCGTGACGGTGCCGCTGCGTGAGCGCGCCTACCCCGTGCTCGTGGGCGACGGCGCACGGGGCGGGTTGGCGCATGTGATACCGGCGGGCGCGAGGCGGGCTGCTGTGGTGACCCAAGCGGGCATCGGCGTTGAGGTCGATCCGGGCATCGCGTCGCAGACGTTCACTATTCCCGACGGCGAGCAGTCCAAGAAGTTGGAGACAGTGCTCCGTCTCTGCCGCGAGTTTGCCCGTTTCGGTCTGACGAGACGCGATGTCGTCGTCGGTGTCGGCGGCGGTGTGGTGACCGACGTGGCGGGGTTCGCCGCGGCTGTGTATCACCGCGGAGTTGCCGTGGTGCATGTCCCCACGACGCTGCTGGGCCAGATTGACGCCGCCATAGGCGGCAAGACGGGCGTGAACCTGCCCGAGGGGAAAAATCTCGTCGGTGCGTTCTGGCAGCCCGCCGGAGTGCTGTGCGACACTGGCGCCGAAGTGCTCGGCACCCTGCCCGAACGAGAGCTGCGTGCCGGCTACGGCGAGCTGGCCAAGTACCACTTCCTCGGCTGCTCCCCTGAGGCCGCGCAGCTCATCGGGACAGCGGAGCTGACAGCGAGGCTGGTGGGCAGTTCCTCGACGGACGACTCGACGCTGCTTCGATGCCTCGCAATGCTCCGTCGGGGTTGGGTGCAGGAGGACGGGTCCGCTGGTCGGCCGGCGGGGAGCGAGCTGGCTGCTGGGCTGCGGGACGGCGCAGCGCTCAGTGAGCTGGGGGGCGCTGAGTTGATCGCGGCGTGCGTGGCGATCAAGGCCGAGGTGGTCGCTTCGGATGAGACCGAGAGCGGCCGGCGGGCGTTGCTGAACTACGGGCACACCCTGGGTCACGCGCTCGAAATCGCCGGACGGTTCGATCTGCGCCATGGCGAGGCGGTGGCCATCGGGCTGCGGTATGCGGCAGTGGTGGCCCGCCTGCTCGGACGCATTGACGATGACCGAGTGGCCGCCCACGTTCGAGTGCTCGAGTCCTACGGGCTCGACACGGCGTTGCCTGCGGGCATCGACCATGACGAAATCATCGAGTTGTTCGGCCGCGACAAGAAGGCCGCCGACGGCATCACGTTCGTGCTGGACGGTCCCCGGGGTCTCGAAGTGGTGCCCGGCGTCGACCCCGGCGTGCTGCGCAGCGCGCTCGAGCGGATGTGAGTGCCGCCATGCCTCGCCACGTCGTGCTGCTGCTGTCGGGTCCGAACCTGAACCTGCTGGGCACCCGCCAGCCCGAGATCTACGGCACTGACACACTGCTCGACCACGTACAGGCCGCTCGCCGGGCCGCCACCGAGCGCGGCTGGGACCTCGAGCACCGCCAGAGCAACCACGAAGGCGACCTCGTCGATGCCGTGCACGCGGGCATCGGCCGGGTCGAGGCGATCGTGGTGAACCCCGGCGCCCTCACCCACTACGGCTGGTCGCTGCATGACGCGCTCGCAGCCTTCGAGGGGCCGATCGTGGAGCTGCACCTGTCCGAGCCCCGCGAGCGCGAGCCGTGGCGGCATCACTCGGTGGTCGAGCCGTTGGCGACCGCCCGGGTGGCGGGCCAAGGCGGCGCCGGCTACCCCCATGCGGTCGCGCTGGCCATCGAGGCGGCGGAAGCTCTGACGGGCGGGACGGGCCCGGGCGACGAGCCCGAGCGCTCATCCTGAGCGCGGCTGCCGCCGGTAGCGTCGCACCGGTCGTTCTGTGCGCAGAAATGCTGTTGCAGGCGGCAGATTTGCGCAGAATTCGTGACGTCTCGTTCTGTGTGCAGGAATGCCGCTGAGGGCGGCAGACTTGCGCAGCGAATAACGCCACCCAGCCGTCAGCGAACACTCACGCTCGACCGGCGTGCTGGAGCCCGACCCCGACGAGGTTGACATGGCCATTTCCACTGCCGACTTCCGCAACGGCATGACGCTCGATCTCGCCGACGGGCTGTTCCAGCTCACCGAGTTCCAGCACGTCAAGCCCGGCAAGGGCGGCGCTTTCGTGCGGACCACGCTCAAGAACGTTCGCACCGGTGCCACGTTGGAGCGCACGTTCCGGGCGGGCGAGCGCATGGAACGCGCCGTCATCGACCAGCGCGACATGCAGTACCTGTACGACGACGGCGACTCCTTGGTGTTCATGGACACCGACAGCTACGAACAGCTCCCGGTGAGCCGGGCGGCCGCTGGCAGCGCCACGAACTTCCTGGTCGAAGGCGAGATCGCCACCGTGGTGCGCTACGGTGACGAGGTGCTCGGCGTGGAGTTCCCCGCGTCGGTGGTGCTCGAGGTGGCCGACACCGACCCCGGCGTGCAGGGTGACCGGGTGTCGGGCGCCCGCAAGCCGGCCACCATGTCCACCGGGCTGGTGGTGCAGGTGCCGCTGTTCATCGAGACCGGCGAGCGGCTGAAGATCGACACCCGCAGCGGCGACTACATCGAGCGGTCCCGCGGCTGACGCCGCAGGGTCGTCGATCGGGGCCGAGGCCCGCTGCCATGAACCGTCCCGCAGACCCGTTCGCCGCTCCCGACGAGCCGACTCGCCGCCGGGAGGCGCGCCAGCGCTCGGTGGAACTGCTGTACGAGGCCGAGATGAAGTCGTGCGAGCTGGCAGACGTGCTTGCCGAACAAGTCAGCGACCTCGATCCGTTTGCACTCTTGCTGGCTTCCAGCGTCGCCTCCCAGCGTGACGCCCTGGTCGAGCGGTTGGCCGGGCTGCTGGCTGAGGGTTGGACGCCCGAGCGCCTCGGCATCTGCGATCGGCTGATCCTGCTGCAGGGACTCCTCGAGCTTGAGCGCGGGTCTGCTCCCGCCGCCGTGGTCATCAATGAAGCCGTCGAGCTGGCGCACCGCCTCGGCGCCACCGATCGCAGCGGCGCCCTCGTGAACGGCGTGCTCGCTGCGGCCCACAGCAGATCATGACGGCCAGATCGTGATGCACAGATCATGATGGCCAGGTCGTGAGTCCGGCCGGCGGTCCGCTGCCGCCGCGGCGGATCGGCGAACGGGAGCTGGTCTTCCTGCTGGGTGCCATCAGCGCCACCACGGCGCTCGGCATCGACATGGCCCTGCCTGCCTTCGGTGAGATCCGGCTCGGCCTGGGGCTCGCAGCCGACTCGCCCCGTGTCGCGCTGACGGTCACCCTGTACTTCTTCGGCCTGGCCGGCGCGCAGATGCTCTATGGCCCCTTCACCGATCGATTCGGCCGCAAGCCGGTGCTGTACGCGGGCCTCGCGCTGTACACCCTCGGGGCGCTGGGCTCGGCGTTCGCGCCGACGTTCGGGCTTCTGATCGCCAGCCGGCTGATCTGGGGCATCGGCGCGGCGGGGCCTCGCGCCCTGTCGCTGGCGATCGGCCGCGACCTCTATGAGGGCGACCGGCTGGGGCGGGTGCTGTCGGCGGTGGCAGCGGTGTTCATGGTGGTGCCCGCAATCGCACCGCTGCTGGGCCAGACGGTGCTGGCCCTCGGTTCGTGGCGCTGGGTGATGGCCGCCCCGATGGCACTGACCGCAGTGCTGGCGCTGTGGGTGATCCGGCTTCCCGAGTCGCTGCCGCACGACCGTCGCCGGCCGCTGACGCTGAGCCGTACCCGCGAGGCCGTCGTCGCGGTGTTCTCCAACAAGCTCACGATCGGCTCGGCGCTGGCGGTCATGTTCGACATGGGCGGGTTCTTCGCGTTCTTGGGCAGCAGCCAGCTCCTGTTCGACGACGTGTACGGCCGCGGCGAGGTGTTCGCGTACTACTTCGCCGCGATGAGCGTGTTCATGGGGCTGGTGGTGTTCACCGGGAGCCGGCAGGTGATCCGAGTGGGCGCCGATCGGATGATCGTGGTGCTCATGCCGGTCACGGTGTGCCTGTCGGTTGCGCTTGCGTTGTGGTCGTGGCAGGCCGGCGGCCAGCCCTGGTTCTTCGGCTGGTTCGCCGTGATCGTTGTCATCAATGCCCTGCGGACCTTTCTCAACCCGCTGATCCAGGCCCAAGCCATGGGGCCGATGGGCGAGTTGGCCGGCACTGCATCTGCGGTGATCGGCACGATCTCGTTGGGCGGCGGCGCGGTTCTGGCCATGGGAATCGACCGCATGATCGCCGGCTCGGTGACGCCGCTGGTGATGGCATACGCGGGATATGGGGCGATCAGCCTGGCGTTCGCCCTGTGGGCACGCCGGCACCGGCCAGCGGTCGCTTCCTCTGACCGTTCCCTGGCCCCATAGCCCCTCTGGCCGCCAGCCCGTTTGGGGCGTGGCTGCCAGCGCGTTTGGTGGATCGGCGTTCGCGCACGCAGGCGAACGTGACCGGCACTATTCCCGCGTTGCTTCACATAACTGGAAAATGATTGGAATGACATGAAGAAACGCGCCTAGAACTCGCCGTGACTCCCCGGCTACGTCCCACACGAGGTGAGGCGGCTGCGGGAAGCGAGTTCTCAGGAGCGGTGCGATGGTCACGTTTCGATGCCGGAGGGTGAAGGGCGGGCGCCGAGCGCGTGCCGCCGCTTGGGCGGCGGCGGTGCTTGGGGCCGCATGCAGCGGGGGCGACCCCGAACCAGTCGATCTCGGCCCATCCATCTCCGCAGCGCCAAGCGTTGCCACCACCGAGGCGGGTGCCGAAGCGCTGCTGCGGCAACCGGCCACGGATCCACGCACGATCGTCTCTGGCGACGGCAGTTTCCCGGTGTACCAGCAGGCGCAGAAGCCGCCTGAGCTGCCCTCTGCGATCGGCATCGACGGCGGGCGCATCTGGGTGCCGTGGCCGCCATATCCCGATGCGGCGGAGACCGACGCGCAGCAGGTGTCCGGTTCGCAGTCGGAGCTCCATGGCGACATGCAGGCGGGTCACCGCTTCGTCGCTGAGCAGCGGGCTCGATGGGACATGATGCCGCCGTATCTGCCTGCTGCGCAGGCTGCGCTCGCCGAGGGCACGCGGGTTGCTCAGCGGCGTGCGGGCACCGAGTCTGCCTGGGAACTCGTCGTGGATCCCGCCGGGCTGAGCCACGAGACGCGACTGGCTGCGGATCAGTCGGCCGCCTATGACCACGTGTCACTGTGCCCGCCGCACCCGACCGCACAGGTGCTGGGTCTCGACATCGGCAACACCGCGGCGCAGCGCGATCGGGCGGGCGCTGCAATCGAGGCCTTCATGGTGGGAATGCGCTCGCCCGGAGGCCGCCCGATGCACTCATGGGGCACCACGGTCAACGACATCGCCAAGCTGCTCGTCTACAGCCCCGGTGAGCCGATGGAGCTTGCTCTCGGCGGCCACAGTCTCACCGACACCGGGTTCTTCCCCGGCGACTGGTCGACCCAGGCCAAGCAGTGGCTGACCCGCCGGGCAGCCCAAGGCGCCGTCACAGACTCGCTGGTCGGCCACGCGGCGGTGAGCGCCGGGCCCGAGACGTTGTGGGAGGCGTGCAGCGATCTGGCCACGATTACACCCGGCGTGTACACCGAGTCCCACCGCACCCGGCAGCTGGAGTCGCTGTGGGCACGCGGGCTGCGGCTGGAATTCGCCACGCCGCCGGTCGAGCGGGCCTGGGTGGCGGACCTGAGCGCTGCGGGCCATGCGTTGGCGGTGATCTGCCACGCGCCAGGCCAGTCATTCCTCGTGGATGCATCGACGGGCGAACGACTTGATGCCGGCGCCGAACACCCAGCACAGGTGGAAGCCATGTGGCTTTCCTGGTCGCGCCTCAGCTACCGGGTGCTGCGGAACGCCCTGTTCGAAGGGGCCTGTGACAGCGAAGCCCTCGGCCGTGCCGTGCAGTGGCTCCAGGAGGCCAAGGACGCCCACGCCGCCACGATCGACTGGAGCGAGCCCGGCATGTGGGGCTCGGGCGTGCGCAACCAGTGGATCGCCGTCCGCGAATGGGTGGAGGTGCCGCAATCGGAGGCGTGGCAGGCGCACCGCGATCACCGATGGCATCTGGCGTTCTGGTGCCAGACCGGCATCCCCGTCGGCGCACTGGTCGACGGCGAACTGCGTCGCCCTGAGCTAGAGCCGCATTGCACCCCTGCGCAATGGAAAGCTTTGGCCACGGCCGCTGCGGCGGCGCCGGAGGTGACCGCCGAGCTGTCGTCCACGCACTGGACGCCCGGTGCGAGCTGGTACGAACGCCTGTACCTCTCGCCGTTCAAGTCGTTCGATCAGGTGCTCGGCTGCCCCGCAGATCCCGACATCATCACCGAGGCACTCGCACGGCCGGTCGAGCGACGGCCGAAAAAGCCGTGGCCGCCGGGCTCGCTCCCGCTCACCGAGGCTGGCCGCTTCTACCCGCGACCGATGCCACCGTGTCCCGAAGCCAGCTGGCCGCCGCAGACAGATCGCTACTGGTGGCCCGCTGCGGCGCCGCTGGCCGACGTCTCGCTCGCTGAGGCCTCGTCGTGAGCGCCCTGTGTCGCCGGGTGGCTGAGGCTGCCGAAGGCTGCCGGCTGGGCGTGCGGCGCGCTGCGCGGTGGACGTTCGCATCTGTGCTCGTGGCCCTCCCGCTCGCGCTGACGGGAGCGGGCGGCGGTTCCGCGGCAGCGCAGACATCGGTGGCGCCGGTACTGAGCTGCGGCGGCGGCATGGTGCTCGACAGCACCAGGGGGACCTGCTTGACGCCGCGCACCGAGACAGCGCTTCGTCCTTCGGGATGTCCGGCGGGCTCGACCAAGGTGCCCGGGCAGTACGGCGGTCACGAGTGCCAGACCAAGGTGACCAAGAAGGTGGACACCGGACGGACGAGGCAGGTCTACAGCCACACGACCTACGAGAAGGTGTGGATGCCGACGGGGGCCAAGCGGATTCAAACCGGCACGAACCGTGTCTGGGTGCGGCCGCGCACGACGGTGGAGCCGCTGGTGCCGCCGGTGAAGGTTCAGGTCGGCACCCGGACCGAGTCGAGGGTCGTGACCCGTCCCGGCCCTGACGTGCTCTATGAGGTCAGCTACCAGGTGGAGGTCGAGTCCAAGCGGAAAGTGAGGCGATGCGCCTTCGACCCGTATGCCGGTCGGCAGTGCTGGAGCGAGACGGTGACCGACACCCATACCCAGACACGCACCCGTCTGGAGTGCTGCGTTCCCGGCCCGCCGATCATCGAGACCATCACCAGCCGAGTTCCTGTGTACGAGTACCGGACCTCGCTCACGGTCACCATCCCCGGGTACTGGCGAGAAGAGCCCATCTACGAGACGCGTGAGACCGGCTACTGGGATCGAGTGCCCACGATCCACCACACCACCGAGCCGGTCTACGAGACGGTGGTCGAGTGGGTGACCACAGCGGCGACGCAGGGTTCCTGCCCCGCAGGCTGGAAGGCCGCTGGAAGTCGGTGCTCGCGCACTGTGCTGGGCCCGCCGTCGGCAGTGCCGGCCCAGAGCTGCCCGGCCGGGTCGGTGCCCCGCTACGGCGACGCGCTCGGCGGCGTCGGACCGTCGGTGCTGACGTGCCAGTCGAATGCGCCGGGCTCGGACACCGACACCGGCGCCGATCAGGAGGACAGCGGCGGTTCGGAGACATCGCCAGACGGCGAAGCACGGCCGCTGCATCACCTTGCCGGCGAGAGCGATGAGCGGCTCGCCGAACTCGGGATCCATCGCTGCTCTGACGGATTGCTGTCCTATGTGCCCTGCGATGAATTGCCCGGGCGCACATGGGACAGCGACCCCGACATCTGCGACGGCATCGACGGCACGACGTACCGGCCCGACCATGGAGGGAGCTGCGTGACCGAGAGCGATCTGCTCAACAAGTGCACGACGCCAGGCGACTGCCAGGACACCACAATCCGCACCTACTGCCCTGCGATCGGGGAGCTTGCAGACACACAGATACAAGAGCACGCCCACCCTGATCGCGGCGCGGAGACCTACCGGGTGTGCATCTTCGACTGTACGAGTTTCGGCGCCATGCCGCGGTATGTGCAAACACGCATCAATGGCTCCTACGACTACGCCTGCCTGCCGGTTCCCGAGCCGGAGGAGACCACCCCTGACACGTCGCCGGGACCCAGTACCACCACGACTGAGTCGACGACCGCCACGACCGAGGCGTCCGACAAGGACGACGAAGGCGACGAGGACCCAGACCATCGGACTGACGCCGACGAGCCTGACACGACTCAGCCCGGCACCGACGAGCCCACGACCACCGAGCCCGATACCAGTGAGACGGCAACGACCACGACGACGGCCCCGCCCGACGACGAGTGTGCCTCGGTGCCTCCGACAAGTGCTGCTGCGGGCGCCCTCAGCGGGCTGAGGCTGGTGTCTCACGTCCGCTCGGCCGACCCCAGCGCCTCGCCGCAGCGCCACCTGCCCGGCGGCGGGCGCTACCTGCAAGTCGCCCCCGGACGCGGCTGGGCCGCGATCAGCGGCTCGGTCGATGTCTCTGAGTCTGAATGTCGGTGGGTCGCCACCTGGGTGCGCATTTCGTGGGAAGACCTGCAGCCGTGGGAACCCGCCGACCGCCAGGCGATGCAGGCGCGTGCCGACACCCGCCACCTGGTGCGGCGCTGGGACGCGCTGAACGTTGACCAGCAGCAACTCGTGCGCCAATGGCACCGGCCCGGCGCCGCGGCGGACTCGGTCGTCTGCGCAGTCGGGGATGCCTCAGGGGCGAGCGCATCGGCATCGTGCGGATGGGTGCTCCGATATCCGGCGGCATACGACTGGGAAGCGCGCATGTGCTTTGAGGCCGAGCCTTCGTCAGGCACACCGCGGCCCACGCCGCGAAGCGGCAGCCGGCCTGCCGTGAAAGATCCGTGCTGGGTGTCCGTCGCCTCAGGG
The DNA here is from genome assembly GCA_965231925.1 of Acidimicrobiales bacterium. Taxonomy (GTDB): domain Bacteria; phylum Actinomycetota; class Acidimicrobiia; order Acidimicrobiales; family Poriferisodalaceae; genus Poriferisodalis. The sequence continues at coordinate 2,989,886 of OZ246894.1, read as the reverse complement.
GTGGACTGGATCCGCTCGGTCGGCGATCACGCCGATGGCCGCGTGACCGTCACCCGGAGCGGGAGCGGATCGTGACGATTGCGGGGCCATCGGGCTACCCAGGCGACGATCTGCCTCCCGGCCGTGGCATGCCATCACGCGGTGTTGAGCCGTGGCGCCTGGGTGCGGCAGCGCTGATCGTCGCCACCGTGGTGGCCGCCATCTGGCTGTGGGGCCGCCCGGACACTGAACCGCCGGCCGCGCTGGTGGCCGTCGCGTCCGAGCCGTGGACGGCGGGCCAGCCGCCGGGCGCATTCGAGGTCATCGAAGTGGCAGCACAGCTCGCTGATCAGTTCGCTGATCCCGACTCCATCGCCCGAAGCGTCGCAACCCATGACATCCCGTCGGGAACGTTCGTAACGCCTGGCTTGCTCGGCCTCGCAGGTGATGTCAGCGGCGCTCTCACCGCGATGCGCTTCGCGGCGGACACCACCGCATGGCCGGCGCCTGGTCCGAGCGCCGGCAGCCGGGCCGTGGTATCGGGCGTGCTGGGAGGCTGCGCGCTCGACGTGACCACCTTGGCAGGCGGTGCCGAGGGGAGCATCGTGGTTCGCGTCGATGCGCCTGGGGCTGCTCGCTACGCGAACGCTGCCGAGCTCGACGGTCTCGTGGTCTGGCCGGCACCGCCTGAAGGCTGGCCCGAATGCCGATCACCGCGCGCTGGCACCGGCATCGGGTCCGCATTCGGCGGCCAGACGCCGACTGGGTTCGGCAGCGCGGCTCCCTTGGAGGCGCCATTCGAGGAATCTGCGGGGAGCTGAGGCGTGCTGCTCGTGCTGTGCGACGACGCCATGAGGCCTGCGGCGCGTGACTGGTGCCGTGACGCATTGCAAGCAGGGCTGTCCGCCGCTGCGGGTCGGGCCTTCATCTGGTCTGACATGTCTTCGACATCGCTCCCTGAGGCCTCGGGCGAGCCGTGCGTGGTGTGGCTGACCAGCAGTGCCGAGCGCGATGTCGTCGCGGCGGCTGCTGCGGCAGCCAGCGAGATCGTGCTGCTGCTCGCTTCCTGCGTCGGAATGTCCGCAGCCCGATCCAGCGACGGCACCCGGGCGACGCAAGCTTGGCATGCCGCGTTGGCGGTCACGGTGCCGCGGGTCGCTGTGTGGCTGCCTGCCGCGGGCGGGGATCGGGGAGATCCCACGGGGGAGCTCTCCGAAGCGCTCGGGGCGGATCGGGTCGTGCGCATCAAGCGGATGGGCAAGCGCAGCGCGTACCGGCAGATGCACCGGCTGGGCCGCTCGCTGACATCGCCTGCATGCGCACCTCAGCGGCTCGACCGTTCCGACGGTGCCGTGCGGCGACGCAATGCCGCCCGCGCCGCCACCGATGCCCTGGAGGACCTGCTCGCCGAGCCCGACGTCGAGGAGTTCCAGATCCGCGGCGGAGAGTCGATGCTGGTCCAGTACGCCGGGGGCCGTGTCGAGCGCCGCCCGTCGCCGTTCGCTGCCGACGAGGACCTCATCGAGGCGGTGCGGTTTCTTGCCGGCTATTCCGGCGACCGCCCGCAGCGTTTCGACGAATTGGACCCGCGCCTCGACGTGCGTGTCGGGGATCGTTGGCGGTTGCACGCCGAGGCGTTCGTGACCAGCCCGCCGAACGTCGTGCTGCGCTCCAATATGGCCGGCCGGATCCGTCTCGATGACCTCGGTGTTGCTTCACCGGAGCTCGGCAGCGTGCTGATCGAGGCCATCACCGGTCGGGTGCGGGCGAATGTGGTGGTAGCAGCAGCGATGGGCGGCGGCAAGACGACGCTGTGCCAGGCGCTGCTCGCCGCCGTGCCGGATCACGAGCGCATCGACACGATCGAGGACACCCCCGAGCTTCGCCTGCACGAGTACGGCATTCACCCCAACACGTACGAGCGATTGACCCGCGATCCCAATCAGGACGGTCACGGACGGCACTCCATGGCCGATCACATCCGAGATGCCAAACGAGCCAATGCCGCCAAGCTCGTCGTCGGTGAGATCCGCGGCGAGGGATGCGAGGCGTTGCTCGATGCCATGTCGTCGGGATTGGACGGCTGCTTGGTCACGTTGCATTCGCAGCCTGGCAAGGGCGTGCTCGAAAAGCTGGTGGCCTACGCCTGCTCGGAGGGCGCCGAGCCTGACTACGCCCGCCGCCAGATCGCGGCGGCAGTGGATCTGTGCGTGTGGCTGGGCCGCAACGACGTCGGCGAGCGCGTCGTCGCAGACGTCACCCAGCTCACCGGCATCGACGAGCAGTCGGGTGTCATCTCCACGACGTGCCTGTGGGCGCTGCGTCCAGGCGACCGCTGGGCGACGCCCCGCGACGGTCCGGTGGGCCGTGTGGCACAGATCTATGGTGCCGCCGGAGTCGCATTCGAGAGCGAGCCCCAGCCGCGCGGACCGACGCTGTTCTCCCAGATCGTCGACACACCGGCACTCGACCCCGCGACTGCCGACGCACTCGGTTCTGAGCGTCTGCGCTCGCCTGTGTCCGCCGACGCCTCGATTCCCGAGCCCGCACCCGCTGGCGGTCGCGCTCTCGGTGACCCCGCGTGCCCCAGCATCAGCAACCGCAGCGGCAACATGGTCCCATCGCCACAGCCGTCTGAAGGGCCGCAGTTTGACGCGGGCACAGTCGCAGCACCGGTGCTGGCTGAGCCGCAGCCAGATCCGCCGATGTTCGATGCGGCGCTCTGCGCAGAGACGACGGGGGGCGACGCCCTGTGGGATCCGGGTCCGCTGGTGCCGATTGATGACTCGCCGCCTTACGAACCCCTTGTCGACGAATCGTGGTCGCGCAGGTCAGCGTCCGACGGTGTCGGCGACGACCTCCGCGTCGAGGAGGCTGCGTGCTGAACTTCGCAGCACTCGGCGTGGTCGGTGCGGGTGCCGCACTGTGGACTCTGCTTTCTGACGTCGTCCCGCTTCGGCGAGCCGAGCGCACCTCGCTTCGCTGGCCTTGGCTCCTCAGCGGGGCAGCGGCCTTCGTCACCGGCCTGCTGTTCGGACCCGCTGCCGCCGGCTTGGCGGCCGCCGTGGTGGGCCTCGGCGCGTGGTGCGCAGCGACAGTCGTGCGCAGCAGCCGGCGCGTGGCAGCAGCGGAGTCGGTAGCGCAGTTCGCAGCGGTCCTGGCGAACCAGGCGCAGGTCTCTCGAACGGTCGTGGACGCGCTCGAAACGTCGGCACCGCTGGCCTCCGGTCCGATCGCCCAGACTGCGGCCAAGTTCGTGGCGGAATGCCGCAGCATCGGAGTCGAGGCGGCAGCCCAGCGGTTCGCGGCCGGCGACGAGGGCGAGGTCGCAGCGTGGCTGGCGGACGCCGTGGCTGTGGCCGCGTCCAGCGGCGGCGAGTGGGTGCCGATCCTGGAGGTCGTGGAGTCCGAGGCAGCAGAGGCCGCTGCGACCGCCCGACACTTCCACCGCCACGTTGCGGCAAACCTGCCCCAGCTCGGCCTTGCCGCCGCGCTCGGCGCGGCCGTCGCGTTGGGCAGCGCCCTCGTGAGTCCGGATGCCTGGGCATGGCTGAGCGGGCCGCAAGGCCAGCGCGTCGGCCTCGCCGCAACCGTGGTCGGCGTTGCCCTGTGCGCCCGCCCACTCGCGTCAGCGTGGGAGATGCTGCGATGAGCGGCACCCTCCTGCTTCTCGACTGTTCGCCTGCAGCGGTCCGGGAGATCCTCGAGTGAGCGGTCCTGTGCCACCGCTCGGCACTGTCGCGCTGTGGGCTCTGGCAGGGCTTGGCGCGTTGGCCGCGCTCGCCTCGCTCTCGGCGACTGAACGCAAGCGCCGCAACCGCCGGAGCTTGGCCGCGCTGGGCTGGAGCACCGCTCGTCTCACGATGCTCACTGTCGCTGTGGCAGTCGCGGCCATCGCGGTGGGCTTCGTGGCCGGGGCACGGCTGCCTGCACAAGGCGCAGCCTCGCCTGCTTCAGCCATGGCGTGGTCGCTGCTGGTTGCCGTTGTGGCGTCGTGGGCTGTGCCGGCCGTGATCACCAGTGCTGTGCTGTCAGGTCATCGCCGCCGGCTGGACGGGGCCGTGCTGCTGTGGCTGCGCCGCATCCGCTTGTTCGTCGCAGCCGGACGGCCCATCGGCGTGGCCGTGCTCGACGCGGCGGAGCGAGTCACCGACCCGGCGTTTGCACCAGCCGCCGGTGCCGTCAACGCAGCGGTGATCGGTGGCCGCGACCCGCTCGCTGCGGTAGCGGCGCAACTCGCCGATTCGCCGACCGCCTCGCTGCTGCGCACGGTGGACGCCGCCGAACGATCCGGTGCTGCCGCATCGCAACTGCTCGACCGCGTCCTGGACCGCGTGGTGCGAGCCATCGACGACCGCCGCCGCGAAGCCATCGACCGCCTCGGCCGAACCGTCGGTGCATCGGCCTCGCTGCTCGCTGTCGTGGCCTCCGCCGTCGTCATGGGCACCATCGTCATGACCCTGCCGAGCGTGTGAGGCCGCTCGCCATGCCCTGCCGTCGCCATGAGCACCGCCACCGCGTCTTCGCGGACGACGAGCGCGCGCCTCTCATGGCATCGCCGGCGAGGTGCGCCTGCGGCAGCCTGCCTGTCGGATTCGTTCCCTGAAACCCACAAGTCCCAAACACCCGAAGAAACGGCCAAGGAGCCAACTCATGGATTCACCAGTCACGAAGCTGATTTTCATCGCCGCCGCCGTCGCCGCCTCAGTGCTGGTGGTGACGGTCATGTGGACCACCCTCGGCGCAAACGCCCCGCAGTCGACTGGCGACGCAGTGAAATACTCGAAGATCCAAACAGAGGCGCTCTGCAAGGCCGTGGGCGGCACTTGGAATGCCAGCAACACCACGAAGTGCGGTTAGTTCGCCGTGGGATCAACTAAGCCTTGCCGGCTATGTCGGCCCGCGACGTGATCCCTTAGACCATGGACAGCTCACTCTCGATTCTGCGGTTGTTCAGCGTGCTGGCGGTGTTCATGGCGCTGGTGATCTCGCTGTTCACCCGGCAGGTCGGCGCTGCCTCTGCGCAGGGTGCCGCTGACGCCGCTGCGGTTGCTGTCATCGATCTCGTGCCGCCGGACTGGGACTGCACCGAAGCGAGCCTTCCAATCGGTGCACCAACAGCGGCGGCACGGGCGGCCGTGAGCCGCACGGCGCAGCTCGCGGCCATTCATCCCACATCCGTCGAGGTGCGCGCCGATGGGACATGCTCGGTCATCGTGTCGGTCCGCGTCACTTCCGACGGCTGGCTCGGATCTCGCGGCGCCCTCGGCGTGGCCTGTCGCCGTCCGTCGTCCGCCACCGGCGCCGCGCTTCGAGCCCCGGTGGCACCGCCATGCTGAGCACGGCTGACAGCCATCCGATCTGGGAATGGTGTTGCCGGTCGCCTGGTGACCGCACGGCTCGGCGCCGGCCTGCTCGGCGCCGACGCAGCGGCGACGTGTCGTTCGGTTGCCGCACCGTTCGTGAGCAACAAATTCGGGTCATGCCGTCTCAGGGGGCGTGGGCCCATGGATGAGAGCGTTGGCATGCTCAGTGTGGTGGCTGTGCTGGTGTTCGGCATCTGGCTGGTGGACTACTCGGGCGACGCCACTCGTGCCGCTGGCAGCGTCCATGCGGCAAGCACCGAGGCGGCGCACTACGCCGCCAGCGCCCTCTCGTCGCCACCGGCGGATATCACCGCTGCCGAGCTCGATGGCCATGCCGCAGATATCGCTGCGCGCGTCGTCGGCGCTGCGGCCGTGTCCGACTGCGACACCGCCGATGCTCGCTTCGAAGTCGCTGCGGCAGTGCATCGCCTGCCGGGTGACGCTGAACCGGCAGCACTCAGCGTCGATGTGATCTGCCCGCTGGCGGTGTCGCCGCTCTTCGCCGACACCGTCCGCGCCCGAGTCGCCGTGCCCGTGCCGGAAGATCCGACGCCATAGCCATGAGCACACCCCTCGTCGCACTGGCGCTGGCAGCGATGTGCGCACTGTTCAGCGCCGCCGCAGCAGACACCGCCCAGGCCATCGGGCTGCGCAATCACGCCGCGAACGAGGCCCGGCGGGTGGCGACGGTCACGCTCGACACATGCGCCGTCGGCGACAGCGTTCCCCAGAGGTGCAAGCCGCCGCCCGGATGCGCCGAGCCGACCTGCGGGGTGTGCCGCCACGGCGATGTTGTCCGAGCCGACGTGTCGCTGAAGTGGTCGCCGGTGATCCTGCGAGGTCTCGCCCCGGCGCACGGCCGCCACGCGCTGAGCCTCGAAGCGCTGAACGTCGCCAACCTCACTGGCACAAGCTTCCCCGCCTGCACCTGAGCACATGCTGCTAATTCGGAACGATGTTGAGCGGCTCGCCGGTCAGGGATCGCAGTGCGCCGAAGTGCCTGCGGTCCAGCGTGAGGATGGTGTCGGTCCCGTAGCGCGCGGCGAGCACCACCAGCGAAGCATCGGTAATTCCGATGCCGAGGCCTCGGTAGCGAGCGATGAGATCTGCGGCCAGCGCGATGTCGGCGGCGCTCATCGCAGCGAGTTCGTATGCGCCTCCGGCCAGTTCGGCCAGTACTGCCAACTCGGCGTCCACCCCCTTGCGCGTGGCTACGAGATAGTCGAGTTCTGCCACAACGTAGGGCGAGACGACCATCAGGTCGCCGTGGGCTTCGAGCCACGTGGTCACGTCGTCATGCTGGGCGCCCGATTCGCTGTAGAACGCGACCAACGCGCTGGTGTCGGCGACGACGGTCACTGGCCGAAGCCCGTGAGCAACTCGTCGACTTCGAGCGCCCAAGCGCTGTCGCCCCCGATGATGCCTGACCGGGGGGCGGGTCGCGACACGGCGTCGGCGACGGCTTGGCGGATGACTTCGGCTTCGGAGCACGACCGGAGCCGGGCTTCGCGCTCTACACCGGCCTTGATCTTCTCGGGGAGGTAGACCGTAGTCTTGTGCATGCCATATATGGTACCAGCACCAGCTACGAGCGAGATGTGAAATTGCGCGCTGGGTTGCGGGAGGGCCGCGCTAGGGTGCGATTCTGACCGTGAAGCGGGTCCAGTGAGGCTCGTACGGACAGGAAGGACCTGCGCGTGGCAGACCGCGAGCGACGTATGACGCCCCCGTATGGGGGCGTTTTCGTTGCCCGGACCACCATTCTCGATTCCAGCGGGATCCACCGGGCGCTCACCCGCATCAGCCACGAGATCATCGAGCGCAACGAGGGCCTCGACAACCTGGTGGTGGTGGGCCTGCAGACCGGCGGCGTGCAGGTTGCGCTGCGGATCGTGCGCCTGCTGTTCGAGATCGACGGCACCGATGTGCCCTTCGGCACGCTCGATGTGGTCATGCACCGCGACGACATCGGCCTGCGCCCCGTCATGGCCGAAGCCGTCACCGACATCCCCTTCGACCTCGACGGCATGACCGTCGTGCTGGTCGACGATGTGCTGTTCACCGGCCGCACCATCCGCGCCGCGCTCGACGCCCTGAACGACTTCGGGCGACCCCGCGCCGTGCAGCTCGCCGTGGTGATCGACCGCGGTCACCGCGAGCTGCCCATCCGCCCCGACTTCGTCGGCAAGAACCTGCCCACCAGCCGCGACGAGATGGTGGACGTCACGCTCGAGGGCGTCTTGCTGGGGGAGATGCGCAAGTGAGCGGGCACCTGCTGACCCTGGGCGAGCTCGGCCCCGAAGGCATCGCCGAGCTGCTGTCGCTCACCGATCGATTCGTCGAAGTGGGCCGTCGGCCGATTCCCAGAGTGCCGGCGCTGCGGGGCCGCACCGTGGCCACGCTGTTCTTCGAGGAATCCACGCGGACCCGGCTCGCCTTCGAGACGGCTGCGAAGCGCCTGTCTGCCGACGTGCTCAACTTCTCGGCGGCCTCGTCGTCGCTGGCCAAGGGCGAGTCGATCCGCGACACGTTCGAAACCGTTCAGGCGATGGGCATTCACGCGGCGGTGATACGGCATCGCAGCGCCGGGGTGCCCGCCCAGATTGCCCGGTGGGCCGATGACGGCGTCGCTGTGCTCAACGGCGGCGATGGCTGGCACTCCCATCCCACCCAAGGCCTGCAAGACGCCTACACGCTGTGGCGGCACTTCACCCCGATGACCGACGGTCAGCGGGGCGCCCCCGACACTGACGAGCCCACGCTGGCCGGGCTGCGCATCGGCATCGTCGGCGACATCGTGCACAGCCGCGTTGCTCGCAGCGACATCGAGGCCTACACCGCACTCGGCGCCAGCATCGTGCTGGTCGCGCCGCCGACGCTGCTGCCCGCCCAGCCGCGTGATTGGATCGACTGCTGGCTCCCGACCGAAGCAGCCAAGCGTGTCGAGATCACCCACAGCTTCGACGACGTGCTCGACGAACTCGACGTGGTGGGTCTGCTGCGCTGCCAGCGCGAGCGCATGATCGACGGGCTGATCGGATCGGTTCCCGAGTACGTGGCTCGTTACGGACTCACCGCCGAGCGAGCCCAACGTCTGGCACCCGACGCGGTCATCACCCATCCGGGTCCGATGAACCGCGGCATCGAGATCGCCGGCGCGGTGTTCGAAGACCTCGCCGCGAACCGGGTGCTGGTCACCCAGCAGGTCTCCCACGGCGTGGCCGCCCGCATGGCCGTGCTGTTCCGCCTGATCGGATCGGGAACAGCGCTGCCGAGCGCAGACATCACCGGGGCCGAACCCGCCGCGGCATCAACGAGCCAGGGCGGTGCTTGAAGTGTCGGAGACGCCGCTGCCGACCGCCGGTGAGCCGTTTGTGCTCGCGGGCGGCGAGATCGTCGAGCGTGCTGGTCGCCGGCGTGCGGACGTCACCGTCGCAGACGGACACATCGCCGCAGTGGAACCGCCCGGCACAGACCGCCACGGTTCCGTGCACGTCGTCGATGCAACCGGATGCGTCGTCGCCTCGGGTCTGATCGACTTGTTCGCACGTCTCGGCGAGCCGGGTAACGAAGAGGCCGAGACCGTCGCCACCGCCGCTGCGGCCGCAGCACTTGGCGGGTTCACCGCCGTGCTCGCACAGCCCGACACCGACCCGCCGCTCGACCGTCTGGGCCAGCTTGCCGAGCTGCGCCGCAACGCCGCTGCGGGATGCTGCGCCGTCATCGCGGCTGCCACGATCACCGCCGACCGGGCCGGGCTGCGCCTGTCGCCGATGGCAGAGTTGGCCGACGCTGGTGTCCGCTGGTTCACCGACGTGTGCCCGCTGGCAGACATCGGCCTGCTGCGCCGCGCGCTGCAGTACGCCGGGCCGCTCGGCGCAACCGTGTCGGTGCGCCCAGCCACGGCGCATCTCCACGGAACGGCCGCCGTTGCCGAGGGCGCAGTGTCGGCACGGATGGGCCTGGCGGGCGAACCCGCAGCCTCCGAAGAGCTCGCCGCAGCCGCCGCCATCGGCGTTGCACGGCTCACCGGAGGGCGCCTGCACCTCGACCGCATCAGTGCGGCCCGCACTGTCGAGTTGGTGCGCGCCGCCAAAGCCGAGGGCTTGGACATCTCTGCATCGGTCACCGCTGAGCACTTGCTCTTCGTCGACGCCGATGCCGACGGCTACGACACGCTCATGCGCGCCGAGCCGCCGTACCGCACCTCGGACGATCAGGAGGCGCTCATCGCCGGCGTCAGCGACCGCACCATCGACGCCGTGGTCAGTGGCCACTCCCCGGTGCCGCCGCAGGCGAAGGACCTTCCCTTCGACGAGGCGTTGCCCGGCGTGGCGGCGCTGGAAACCTGCGCTGCAATCGTCTTCGGCCACCCCCGGATCAGCCTCGAAACAGCGTTGGACGCGCTCGCCTGGCGACCCGCCGAGCTGACTGGCGCCACGCATGTGGGCGGCGGTGCGATCGAGCCCGGACAGCCGGCCAATCTCGCGGTGCTCGATCTTGATCGCCCTTGGACCTTGGCCGAGCGAGGTTCGGTCTCGATGGCGCGCAACACCCCGCACCGAGACCGCCAGATGGACGTGATGGTGACCGCGACAGTCGTTGCCGGACGTCCTGTCGTGGCCGGCGGTGCACTGCGCAGCCCTGCCGGTACCGTCGCTGCGCTCGCCGCAGGAACGACCCGATGACCGCAGCCGCAGACAACCTCGCCGCACCCGCGCCCGGTGCACTGGTCCTCGCCGACGGAACGGTCTTCGAGGGCGAGACGATCGGCGCGCCCGCTCCTGGGCCGGCAGGGACGGCCTCGGGCGAGGTCGTGTTCAACACGGTGATGACCGGCTACCAGGAGGTCATCACCGACCCGTCGTACGCGGGCCAGATCATCGCGTTCACCTATCCCCACATCGGCAACTACGGCACTACCGCGGCCGACGCGGAGTCTCGCCGCCCCTTCTGCCGGGGCGTCGTTGTCCGCGATCTGGCCCGCCGTCGCTCCAACTGGCGTTCCGACAGCGACCTCGACGCCTACCTCGCCCGCCACGGCATCGCCGGCATCGCCGGCGTGGACACACGCCGGCTCACACGACATGTGCGCGACTGCGGCGCCATGCCCGGAGCCTTCGGCCCCGCGCCCGACGACGCGGCACTGGATCGGCTCGCCGCCGCAGCCCAAGCCGAGCCCGGCACCGCCGGAGTCGACCTCGTCAGCGAGGTCACCACCGCCGAGCCATACACCGCCGGCGACGGGCCGTGGCGCGTGGTCGCCTACGACCTGGGCATCAAGCGCGCCATTACCGCGAATCTCGGGCGCATCGCAACCGTCGAGGTCGTGCCGGCTGGCACCGCCGCCGACGAGGTGCTCGCCCGCGAGCCCCACGGTGTGTTCCTCTCGAACGGCCCCGGCGATCCCCAGATGGCCGGCAGCGTCACCACTGCGCTGGGCGACCTGCTCGGCGAGGTGCCGATCTTCGGCATCTGCCTCGGCCAGCAGGTGCTCGGGCTTGCGCTCGGCGGCCGCTCCTACAAGCTGCCCTTCGGTCACCACGGCGGCAACGTGCCGGTGCGTGACGAGTCCACCGGCCGCATCGAGATCACCAGCCAGAACCACAACTTCGCCATCGAGTCGGGCTCGGTGCCCGGCGTGGACGAGACGCACGTGTGCCTGAATGACGGTGCGCTCGAAGGCTTCGCCTGCCGCGACCTGCCCGCCTTCTGCGTGCAGTATCACCCCGAGGCGAGCCCCGGCCCGCATGACTCGCGCTACCTGTTCGACCGCTTCGCCGACCTCATGTCGTCGTTCTGGGGCGGCACTCGCCGGCCCAACGGTGCTGCCAGTCGTCTCGGAGGACGCGCCGATGGGTGAACCCTCTCGTTGCCGTGCCTACTGTTTCGCGCTCTTGTTCGCTGTCGCTCACGGGCCGCTCGGGCCACGGCTGTGCCTGTCGGCGCAGCCTCTTGGGGGATCGAACTGATGCCGCGCCGCGACGACCTCAGCTCGATCCTCATCATCGGCTCGGGGCCGATCGTCATCGGCCAGGCATGCGAGTTCGACTACTCGGGCACCCAGGCCTGCCGTGTCCTGCGCGAAGAGGGCTACCGGGTGATCCTGGCCAACTCGAACCCGGCCACGATCATGACCGACCCCGAGTTCGCCGACGCCACCTACGTCGAGCCGCTCGACGCAGCGGTGCTCGAGGCGATCATCGCCCGCGAGCAGCCCGATGCGCTGCTGCCCACGCTCGGCGGCCAGACGGCGCTGAATCTCGCCACCGAGCTCGCCAACAGCGGCGTGCTCGACCGCTACGGCGTCGAGATGATCGGGGCGTCCGAGCAGGCCATCAACACCGCCGAGGACCGCGACCGCTTCCGCCACGCGATGACCGAGATCGGACTGAAATGTGCTCGCTCGGCCATCGCCCACAACATGGGCGAAGCCAGCGAGGCCATCGACGAGATAGGCCTGCCGGTCATCATCCGCCCCGCCTACATCCTGGGCGGGGAGGGCACCGGCTTCGCCACCACGCCCGAGGAGTTCGCCACAGCCGCAGCGGCGGGCCTCGACGCCAGCCCGATCAGCGAGATCCTCATCGAGCAGTCGGTGAAGGGCTGGAAGGAATTCGAGCTCGAGGTGATGCGCGACCGCGCCGACAACTGCGTAGTGATCTGCTCCATCGAGAACTTCGATGCCATGGGCGTGCACACCGGCGACTCGATCACAGTGGCTCCCACACAGACCCTGTCAGACGTCGAGTACCAGGAAATGCGCGACGCGGCCTTTGCCTGCATCCGTCGCATCGGCGTCGAGACCGGCGGCTCGAACGTGCAGTTCGCAGTCAACCCCGACAACGGCGAGCAGATCATCATCGAGATGAACCCCCGCGTCAGCCGCAGCTCGGCGCTGGCGTCGAAGGCGACCGGCTTCCCGATCGCCAAGATCGCCGCCCGGCTCGCCGTGGGCTACACGCTCGATGAGATCACCAACGACATCACGGGCGAGACGCCTGCCAGCTTCGAGCCGACCATCGACTACGTCGTGACGAAGATCCCGCGCTGGGCATTCGAGAAGCTGCCCGGCGCGTCCGGTGTGCTCGGACCGCAGATGCAATCGGTGGGCGAGGTGATGGCCATCGGCCGCACGTTCCCGGAGAGCCTGCAGAAGGCGCTGCGCAGCCTCGAGCAGGGCCGCTTCGGCCTCAATGCCGACGCAGGCGAGGCGCAGTACGCCAAGCGCTCCACTGCCGAGCTGGCGCAAGCGATCTGCACGCCCACGCCCGAGCGAATCTTCGAGATGGGAGAGCTGCTGCGCCGCAGCGCTGATCCCGACGAGATCTGTGCTGCCACCGGTATCGACCCGTGGTTCGTCGACCAGATGCTCGCCATAGTCGACGAACGTGCCGCGCTCGAGGCCGCCGGCAGCCCGGGCAAGCTCGGGCGCCGCGCCTGGCGCCGGGCCAAGCAGCTCGGCTTCGCCGATGCGCAGCTCGCGTGGCTGTGGGGAGTGAGCGAAGCCGACGTCCGTGCAGCGCGCCTCGATGCGGGCGTGCGCGCCACGTTCAAGACCGTCGACACCTGCGCAGCCGAATTCGACGCCCGCACGCCGTACCACTACTCCACCTACGAGGATGAGGACGAGATCCGTCCTGGCACCCGCCCCCGCATGATCATCCTGGGCTCAGGCCCCAACCGCATCGGCCAGGGCATCGAGTTCGACTACTGCTGCGTGCATGCCAGCTTCGCCCTGCGCGAGGCCGGCTATGAGACCGTGATGGTGAACTGCAACCCCGAGACGGTCTCCACCGACTACGACACCTCCGATCGCCTGTACTTCGAGCCGCTCACCACCGAGGACGTCCTCAACATCATCGACGCAGAAGACCCGGTCGGCGTCATCGTGAGCCTCGGCGGCCAGACGCCGCTCAAGCTGGCCGCTGAGCTCCCTGCGGCGCTGGTCTGCGGCACACCCGCCGACTCGATCGATCTGGCCGAGGACCGCGAGCGCTGGAATGCGCTGTGCGCGGCGCTCGCCATCCCGCAGCCGCCCGGCGGCACCGCGGCGGGTCCGGCCGAGGCGGCGGCGATCTGCGCGCAGATCGGCTTTCCGGCGCTGGTGCGTCCCAGCTACGTGCTCGGTGGTCGGGCCATGACCGTCGTCTACGACCACGACGAGCTCGCCGCCACCATGGCCGAGCTGGCGGAATTCTCCTTACTCGGGCGCGAAGGCGGGCTGTCGGCGCAGCGGCCGGTGCTCGTCGACCACTTCCTCGAAGACGCCATCGAGGTCGACGTCGACTCGCTGCGAGACCGCACCGGCGCCTGGATGCTCGGCGGGATCATGGAGCACGTCGAGCAGGCCGGTGTGCACTCGGGCGACAGCGCCTGCGCGATCCCGCCGCAGAGCCTCGGCATCGAGACCCAGCAGACCATCGTCTCCCACACCCGCCAGCTTGCCGAGGCGCTGGGCGTGGTGGGGCTGCTGAACGTGCAGTTCGCCGTGAAGGCCGGTGAGGTCTTCGTGATCGAGGCCAACCCCAGGGCGTCGCGCACCGTCCCGTTCGTGGCGAAGGCGACCGGGGTGTCGCTCGCGAAGGCGGCGTCGCGCGTGATGGCGGGCGAGACGCTGGACGAACTCGAGGCGGCGGGGATGCTGCCCGGGTGGGCCTGCAACGGTCAGCTTCACGCCGCGGCGGGAGTGCCGCGCCATGTCTCGGTCAAGGAGGCCGTGCTGCCCTTCGGCCGGTTCCCCACGGTGGACACCGTGCTCGGCCCCGAGATGCGCTCGACCGGTGAGGTCATGGGCATCGACGCCAGCTTCGGTCTGGCATTCGCCAAGAGCCAGATCGCTGCGGGCGACGCGTTGCCCTCGAGCGGCACCGTGCTGCTCACGCTCGCCGACCGCGACAAGCCCGAAGGGCTCGAGGTGGCGCGGGTGCTGACCGGGCTCGGCTTCGAGATCGCCGCCACATCGGGCACTGCGGAGTACCTGCGCTCCAGCGAGGTCAGCGTCGCTGTCGAAGTGGCGAAGCTGTCGGTGGACGGCCACGAGACATCGCCCGGCGAGGACGCTGTCCAGCTGATCTCCGCGGGCCGGATCGATCTCGTCGTCAACACGCCACGCGGCCGCGGCGCCCAACTCGACGGCCGTCACATCCGCGCAGCCGCGCGTGCCCATCACATCCCATGCCTGACCACCGTGGCCGCCGCTCGAGCTGCTGCGACGGGCCTGGCGGAGTGGCTCGCCAGCGACCTGCAGGTCCGGCCGCTGCAGGAATTCCACGCAGAGCTGGACGCCTCGATGCGGCGCCAACATGGCTAAGAACGTGCGCGGATTGGCGAAACGTTCCATTGCGTCACCTCTTGCTTCCCGCTCTAGTTCGCTGCGCTCACGGGCCGCTCGGGCCACGGCTTCGCCATTCGGCTCAGCCTCTCAGCGGGGGGCTGCGGGGCCGATCGACATGACCGTGCGGATCGGCAGCGTGGAGCTGCCCAACCCCGTCATGACTGCCTCTGGCACTTCCGGCTACGGCACCGAGATCGGCGCCTACGTCGACCTTGCCTCGCTGGGCGCTGTGGTGACCAAATCGCTGTCCCCGTTCGACTGGGCAGGCAATCGGGCGCCTCGGGTGGTGGGCACGCCTGCGGGGATGCTCAACGCGGTGGGTTTGCAGAACCCCGGCGCGCAGGCATGGCTCGACAGCGAGTTGCCGCGCCTGAGACGCACGGGCGCCCGCGTCGTGGCCAGCATCTGGGGCCGCACCGTGAACGACTACGCCGCCGCGGCAGGAATGCTCGCGGGTGCCGGCCTCACTGCACTGGAGGTGAACGTGAGCTGCCCGAACCTCGAAGGCCGCGGCCAGATGTTCGCCTGCGACCCCGTCGCCACTGCTGAGGCCGTCAGCGCATCCGGCGCGTCAGGCGTGCCGGTGTGGGCCAAGCTCACCCCCAACGTCACCGATCTCGTCGAGATCGCTGAGGCGGCCTTGGGCGCAGGCGCCGAGGCGCTGACGCTCATCAACACCGTGTTCGGGATGTCGATCGACCCCGAGACCGCGCAGCCCACGCTCGGCAATGGCGGCGGCGGGCTGTCGGGCCCGGCCATCCGACCCGTGGCCGTGCGGGCGATCTATGACGTGCGTGCGGCGCTCGGCGATGTGCCGATCGTGGGCGTCGGCGGGGTGGCGCACGGCGAGCACGCGGTGGAGCTCATGGCAGCGGGCGCCTGCGCCGTCCAGGTCGGCACCGCATCGTTCTGGGACCCCAGAGCGCCCCGCAACGTGCTCAAAGAGCTGGTTCGCTGGTGCGAGCGGCACAGCGTGGGCAACGCTGCGGAATTGACCGGCCGTGCTCACCGGCCCGAAGCGGTGTCGGGTCCGGTCCCTGATCCGGCGATCAGCATGGAGGAGACGACGTGAAACCGTCAACCGAGTCTGCGCCCGGTGCGCCATCGGTCGCTTCGGGGCCCCTGCACACTCGCGGCACACCGCGGCCCTCGATGGCCGGCTCGTCAGCGCGGGACTGCTTGGCTCTCGCGCTCGATGTGCCCGACCGGGCCGCCGCCATGGCGCTCGTGGAGCGCTTCGGGTCCGACTTCGGCATCATGAAGGTCGGCTTGGAGCTGTTCGTCGCCGAAGGCCCCCGGATCGTCCGCGACATCGCGGCATCGGGCAGCCGGGTGTTCTTGGACCTCAAGCTGCACGACATACCGAACACGGTGGAACGCGCGGCTCGCCGCGCGGGCCGGCTGGGCGTGTGGCTGCTCACCGTGCACACCCAAGGCGGCTCCGACATGCTGGCTGCGAGTGCCCGCGGGCTGCGCGAGGGCGCTGCGGACGCAGGCTCGGGCGCCGCGACAGCGGGCGCAGCGCCGATCGCACTCGGCGTGACCGTGCTCACCTCCGACGCAGACGCGCCCTCACAAGTGCTGACGGGCCGCGCGCGGCTGGCCGAGCGGGCCGGCTGCGGCGGCATCGTGTGCGCAGCGCCCGACCTCGCCGTGGTAGCCGACGCGACCCCCGGGATGCTGCGCGTCGTCCCCGGCATACGCCCTGTCGGGGCAGCGCCGGCCGATCAGCGCCGTGTCGCCACGCCGGCGTCGGCATTGGCGGCAGGCGCCGACGTGCTCGTCATCGGACGCGCGGTCACCGCTGCGCCCGATCCGTGCGCAGCGGCAGCGGCCGTTGTCGCGGAGGCCTCCGCTGCGCTCGGCACCCGTTGATCGCCTTGCGCCGATGCAGCCGACGCCGTCCGCCTGCCCCCCGCGGGCCGTTTCTGGGGCCGTCGCTGCCCGACGATTGCGACGGTGCGCCGGCACCGAGCACGCGCGATTGGCCGAGCGCTTCCGACGCCTAGAGTCTCCCTAGCGTGGCCGCCGGGTGACGGCTGCAGCTTCTGTCCCGTCGGCTCGACAGGCTCGCATCCGTGGCACGGCCTCGAGAAAGGAGATACCTGCCATGAGCATCTCTGACAACAAGGATGCGTTCGCCTCTCCAGTGGCCGGTCGAGATGCCGGTGATGCGGTGGGCCGCTTCGCCGAGGCCGACGAGGGAGGCCTGCCGACAGCGACTGCGGCGCGCGGGCGCTCCCGCCGTGCCATCGGGCCGACGACGCGCCGGTTGTTGCTGATCCTGCTCGGCGTGGTGCTGTGCGCTGCCAGCGTCACGGCGTTCATGGTGACGGCGAGCCGGCTCGACGACCGGTCCGAGGTGGTCGTCGCTGCGTCGGACATCGCTGCGGGGCAGCCCATCGAGGAGTCGCATCTGACGAGCGCGCGCGCCGTCTTGGGCGACATCCCGCATGTCGAGTGGTCGTCGTCGGCCGTCTCGTCGTTCGTGGGGCTCATCGCTGCCCGCCCGGTCGCAGCGGGCAGCCCGGTCACGGCTGACGACATGCTCTTCCCCGATGAGGGACCCACGGGCGGCCAGCTGGAGGTGATCGTGCCGATTGACACATCGTTGGCGCCCAACGGCGTCGTCGAAGGCGACGAGGTCCTGCTGATCGCTCCGGCAGCCGATGCGTCCGACGAAGCGCCGCCGCGGCCTCGACAGGTGCTTCGCTCATTTCAGGTGACCAGCTTCGACGGCGAATCCATGAGGATCTTCGCCGAGCCGGCCGAGTACCAAGCGTGGCGCAACGACCTCGCAGCCGCAGGCGGCAGATTCGAGGCGATACCGCTGGCAGTCGGCCAGGATGGCGAGCAGCTTGCAGCGGCGCTCAATGAGGTGTGGCTCGAAGAGTTCCGAGAGCAAGCGCCTGTCGTGGACGCCCCCGAGCCGAGCGTTCCTGCGCCCGGCCCGGGCGAGCTCGAAGCCGTGGTCGAACTCGACCTGAGGTTCGCGCCCTCAGGCATTGCACCCGGCGACACGGTGCTCGTCGTGGATCCTGGCGCCGAGCCGACGGCCGATGCCGAGGGCCGCCCCAGGGCCGTGCTGCACTCCCTGAGGATCGAACACCTCCAGGGCGACAGGCTGAGGCTGTTCCTAGAGCCGAGTGCGTGGGCATGGTGGCTCGACCTTCCCGACCGACTGGGCGCGGCGCCGCTGGTGCTGCCCGTTCCCGACGGCACCGACGTGGACCAGATGTCCCAGGAGCTCGATGCGGTGTGGAGTGCCGCATGGGAGGGGCAAGTCAGATCGGTCACCCGTGGCAGTCCCGGGCCCAGTCCCTCCGGGGGCCTCGAATTCGGCGCCGCTCTGCAAGATTCCGAGCAATGACAGCAGTGGCGAATCACGGATGCAGCGCAATGCAGGTCGAGCGATGATCACGTTCGTGCTCTGTGCGCCGGCGGCGACGACTGTTGCCGCGTCGCTGGCGATTGCCTACGCGCGGCGCCTCAGCGCCATGGGCGAGCAGGCGCTGGTAATCGATGCAGATGCTTCCGGCTCGACTCTCGCTATGCGGCTCGGCGAAGCCACCGGCGCGAGCTACAGCGCAGCGCTCCGTGGGCTGCCGTCGCTGATCGCCAGCCGCAGCGCGCTGTCGCCGGAGCTGCTCGGCGCGCACGTCGAGCTGCTCGACTACCCCTCGGGGACACTGCCGATCCTGCTCGGCGCGTCACACCCGAACGGCGGCCGCTACGGCATCGAGTGGCTCGCCGGCCGACTAGATGAGCTGACCGGCGTCCTCGCCTCCGCGGGCTTCCACGCCGTGATCGCAGCGACGCTGCGCGCCCCGGTGCCTGAGCTCGGCCTCTTGCTGCGGGCCGGGCACAGCTTGCTGGTGGCGCCGGCGACCTCCGTCGACCAGCTGCACGGCGCGAGCAGCCTGCTCCGGTTCGTCGTGCCTGAGGCCGGCCATGAGGCTTACGCGCCGGCGATGCTGGTGGTCGAGGGTCCGGCGCCGATCTCGGAGTCGTATGTGAGCAGCGCAGCGGGGCTGGAGGTGGCCGGCAGGATTCCGGTGGTGGACGACAGGGTGCTGCTCGCGCGTCACGTCGGGCGCCGCGGCCGCGAGATGGCAAACGCGCTGGACGCCGTGATCGAGGCAGTGCGGGCGAGCGGGCAGCGCGAAGCCGAGGCCGCTCGGATCAGCGCTCCTACGCTGGCGCCGGGCGTTCAGCCCGCAGACGGCGACGGCATCCGTGCCGTGCCGTCGCCTGTCGTGCCGCCCGGCGCGGCTGCGGCCTGCGGCATCACATAGGACGCGTATGTCGCTGCGAGACGAGATCTGGTCAGAGGTGTATCCGCAGCTGCAGCAGCTGCGGCTCGAATTGTCGGTATCAGACGACGCGCCGGACGACGCATGCGGGAGGCTGCTCGACTCGGAGGTTCGGCGGCTCGAAGCAGCGGCACTCGACGAGCAGGGGCGCTGCCTCGACGACGATGACGTCAACTGGCTGCGCGCGCAGGTGGATGCGCTGCTCGGGGCGGGGCCGCTCGAGCCGTTCCTGCGGCGCGACGACGTCGAGAACATCTATTTCTTCGGTCCGCACTTCGGAATGCTCGGGCTCGCCGGCGGGCGCAAGGAGCGGATCTCGGGGCAGGTCTTCGCCGATGAGGAGGAGATGATCCGGTTCATATCCCACTTGGCGTCGACACACGGTCAGACCGGACGGCGCTTCGACTCCGGCGCCCCGATTCTCGACCTGCGGCTCAGCAGCGGCGAGCGGCTCTTCGCAGCGATGGAGGTCAGCGAAGAGCCGTATCTGACGGTGCGCTGTCACCGGCACCGCAGGGTCCACCTCGAAGATCTGGTTGCGAATGAGTCGCTGAGCGAACAGGCCGCTGATTTTCTGCGAGCCGCAGTGCGTCCGCCTGCGCCGACCAACATCATGGTCTGCGGCGCCTTGGGCGCGGGCAAGACGACGATGCTCCGGGCGCTGCTCGGCGAGATCGGGCCCTCCGAGATCGTGTGCACACTCGAGCAGACCTACGAGCTCTTCGTTCACGAGTCGCATCCCATGACCTTCGCAGCCGAGACGCGAGAGGCGAACAACGAGGGCCTCGGCGCGGTCGAGATGGCCGAACTGTCGATGCGAAGCCTGCGCTCTGGCGCCGACCGCGTGGTGATCGGCGAGATACGCGGGCCTGAGGCGGCGGCCTTCCTCTCGGCGTGCGGCACTGGCTCGGACGGCTCCATGAGCACTATCCACGCTTCGACACCGCGCCAGGCCCTCTCCCGCCTGTTGCGCTTCTGCCTGGCCGGCTCGGGCGCCGAGATGCGGACAGCGCTGACTCAGGAGATCACCGACGTCATTCACTTGGTGGTCTTGATGCGCCGCGACTTGCGTTCGGGCTACCGAGGAGTGCATGCGATTGCCGAGGTGGTGCCCGGCGACGGCGGCCTCGAGACGCGCGACGTCTTCCGCCGGCGCGGCCGGCGCGGTGAACTCGCCTACGTGGCCGCGCCGCGCAACGCCGAGCTGCTCGAGAGACTCCGCGAGAGCGGACTGGACATGAGCGATTGGCGGCCTGAGTCATGACGAGCGCCATCGGGAAGGCCGCCGGCTAGATGGCGGTGCTGCTGTTCGGAGCGCTGTGCGCGGCGGGGCTGATGCTCATTGCGGCCTCGGGGCCGCTCAGCCGTCGGCATCTGCGGCGCAGACGTGCGCGGCGCGGTGTCACGCGGGCGCTGCCGTGGACTCGCATCCGCGCCGGCCTGCGGGTAGGGCGGCTGTGGCCGTCGCAGGCCGCCGCCGCGATGCTGGGCGCGCTGGCGGGCTGGTCGGCCACCGGGCTGGTCGGCTTCAGCGTTCTGCTTGCCGGTCTGGGGGTGCTCCTCCCGCCCTTCATGGCCGCGCCGTCGCGTCGCCGTCGTGAGACCCGGATTGCTCTGGCATGGTCGGTCTGGGCCAGGCAGCTGGCCGAGCTGGCGCGCGCCGGCCTGGGGCTGGCCGACGCGGTGTCGGCCAGCGCGCAGCACGCGCCAGTCGAGATCGCTCGCAAGGTGAGGGAATTGGCTGCGGCGTCGGCGACACGCGGCCTCGAGCCGGGGCTGCGTGACCTCGCCGCCAAGGGGACGGTCTGGGAACCTGAGATCGCCGCCGGCTTGCAGATGGCGGCGACGTCGGGAGGCAGCGTGGCCGAGCCGCTTCTCGATCTGTGCGGCAGGATCGATGATGCGGTGGAGATGCACCGCACCCGCACCGAGGCCGTCGTATCGCTGTGGGCACAGACCATCGCGCTCTTATCGCTCGCAGGCGGGGTGGTCGTTCTCATGTACCGGAACAATCCCGCATACTTCGAGCCGTACCGCGAAGCGACGGGCCGCACGGTGCTGATCGGCATCTCCTGCCTCCTGCTCGCTGCGACGAGCGTTCTGGTGTTCAACTCGGTGGTGCGCACCAAGAACTCGGTGCTGATCCCGCCGCGGGGCCGTCGCAGGACCTCGACTCCGCTGTGATGCCCGCCTCGCTGGTCTTGGTGGCGGCTCTCGCCGCATGCGTGGGCCTGATGTCGATCCTGCTGGGGGCGACAGGCTGGCGCCGGCCAGCCGCGGTCCGGCGCCCCGCTCGGCGCGGCGGGCTCGGCGAGGGGCTGGTGAAGCGCCTGCCGGGGATGTTCGGCGGCGATGTCGCGAGCCTGCGCCTGACGGGCACCACTCCGCAGCAGTTCGCCACCCAGCGTTTCCTCGGGCTCTGTGTTGGCGCCGCGGGCGGACTGGTCATGGGCACCGTGGTCGGCTGGGGCGCATCGGGGCGCATCGGGGCCGGGCTGCTCGGAGCGAGCGTCGCATGGATCGTGCCCTTGCTGAGCCTGCGGGATGCGGCTTCGCGCGCCCGTTCGGAGATGGATCAGACGGTGCGGCTGTGGATCGCCCTCGTCGCTCAGCAGGTGTCGGCGGGCACGCCGCCGTCGCAGGCGATGCTCACAGCCGCCCGCATGGGGCAGCGGCAGTCGTGGCAGGTGCTGTACCGCCTCCTGTTGACCGCTCAGCAGGAAGGGCGTCCGGTGTGGACCGGCCTCGAGGAACTCGTCGACCGCTACGGCGTGCAGTCGCTTGCGCCGGTGGTCTCGTCATTGGGTCTCGCGGCGCAGCGCGGAACGAGGCTGTCAGAAGCGGTTCTCGTGGCTGCGGACACGCTGTGGCGCGACGCTCTGGCCCGCGAGCGAGAGAAGGCGGCCAAACGCTCGCAGGTCATCGTGTTTCCCGCTACGGGCATCGCGTTCGGGCTGGCGGCAATCTTGGTCTACCCGCCGTTCGCCTCCTTGACCGGCGGCGGGCTCGGCGGGCTCTGAGGCCTCGCCCAGTGGCGGCGGCGAGGCCCCGGCGGCCCGCGAGCGCAGCGGCTCGCAGCGTGACACCACAGGCGCCCCGGCTGGCGAGCACGCCGATCCGCGGATGCTCTGTGGCCGGACGCGGCTCTGTCCGCCGGCACGGCCGGACAGGGCAGACGACGCTTGACTGGCTCCTGATCGTCGGCGTGATCGCCGCTGTCGCGGCCTCTGCGGCAGCGATCGCCCAGCGGGTGTTCGACGAAGGCGCCGATGTCGAGCGGACCGATGAGTCGCGTCGAGCGCTGCTGCTCGAGGCGGACATCCTGGCGGCGCTGTACGAGGACGAAGCCAGTGCCGCCTACCGGCACGAGTGCAATCCCCGCAACCACGAGTCCACGGCAAGCGACTTGGTGCCATGCGATGAGACGCCGCCCGCCGACACCGAGCCGTTGGACACGTTTCCCCTCGGGCACAGCGATCATCCCGGACCCAGGGACGAGTGCGAGGCGCTCGACGACGAGGACGGGCCGTACTCGAACGTGATCGAAACGGCGGCATGGACTCCGGCGGGCGGCGATCCGGCGGACCGGGAGGGCTTCTCACAATCGCTGGTGCGTGCACGTTGCGCGCTGCAGGTGAAGGAGGCCTCGCCGTGAGCCCGAGACACACCGGTGTCGCGGCGGCCGAGTTGCCGATCTGCGCCTCACCGCTGCATCGCAGGATCAGCTGACGCACAGGTGAAGGCACTCGCTCGGATCCTCAGCGCTGTCGCATGCCTCGGGCGGGGTCCAGGGTTGGGTGCCCTCGGCGCCCGTGTCGGTTGCTGAGAGCACCGCCGGCCCTTCGGCGACGGCGTAGACCGTGTCGAGACGGCCTGGCCACAGCGCGGAGAGCGGGCCGCTCACCTCGCCTTCGATCTGCACCCGCACCCATCCGCTCTCCACCTCCTCGGTCGGCGCCCGGCCCTCATTGCAGTAGGTGCTCCACACGGCGGCGATGCCCGGGTTCCACCAGCGCCAGCCTTGCGTGCTTGCCGCTGTCTCTGCCACAGCGCCCTGCGCGGCCTCGGTCAGCGCGCCGCCGGAGTCGCGATCGGGGTCGACGCCGGTCGTGGAGCGCCATGCCGCCCGCAGCCCCTCCGACGCGGCGACGGACGCCTCGGCGCGGGCACTCGAGACGATGAAGGCATGCACCAGCAGCAGCAGGATGAGCATGATGAGCGCCGGCCACAGGACGACGAACGCCAGGGATTCGCCGCGCTGGTCGCGTCGGCGCCGCTCGCGTGCGACAGCCCCATGCCGTCCTGCGCCGCGTCCGGGTCGTTGAGCAGGATGCCGTGTGAGCGCCGTCGTTCGGCGCTGGCGTTCAAACATCGGCATGGCGGCACAATTCTCAGTCGTTCGAGGGTTTCGGGCCTGCCAGCGGGGACCGCGGCCTGTGGGCCGAGAGTCCCCGCAGACCGGCTGAGACACTCGAAGGCCTGTGCTTCGGGCGTGACCTGCCGGTCACGGGCAGTTCCGTGGATCCTGACAGTCTCGCCTTGGCCCAAGCGATCCCGTATCGAGGCTAGTTTCGCGTCATGGTGCATCGGCTGCGGGCGGCGTTCGACGCCATCAAGGCGTTGACCAGGGCGTCGGCCACGCCATGTCGAGCGCAGAGAACTGCGAACAGCAGCCTGCGCAAGACCCGGGGCGGATCACCTGGGCGCTTCAGGCGCAGCGCAGGCGTCCGCGGCGTCCGCGGCGGCGCGGTGGTGTTGTGGTCGGTGCTGATGGTGCCCGTCGGCGTGCTCGGCGGCGTGGTGGCGCTTGTGGTGCCGCAGTGGTTGGCAGCCGATTTGTCGGCGCGGGATGCCGCAGACGATGTTGCGAGCGTGGCGCTGGCGTTGAATGCGGACCGCTCCGGACCGGTGGTGTCGGTGACCCAGGCGTGCGACCCGGCGATGCTGGGCAGCGATTCGGACCCCAGCGACGGCGTGGCCGAGAAGAACTCGAACTACGTGCGTGGTGTGGCCAAAGGTGTCCTGGTGTGGCGGGACGGCGCGCTCGCAGTGCTGAAGGCGAGCACGGCCGAAGTCGACGACGTGCTGAGCGCGGCGGGTGACGACGACGAACTGACTGCTCTGCTGGGGCGAGCGGACGTGCCCGTCGACGCTGACGCCGCTGGGCTGACGGAACATCTGGACGGTTCCGGCGCCGATCTGGGCTTGCTCGCTGCGTCTGAGGTCTCGCTGAGCGGCGCGCGGGCGGGCGAGCTGTGGGCGGTGCTGGAGTCCCATGCGCTCCTGTTGGGCGAGCTGCTGGACCTGGTCGAACGGGAAGGCGTCGACGTCGATGATGCGTCGCCGGCCCGCGAAGTGTCGGCGCGCGGTTGGCCCGGCGATCTGGACGGCGATGAGAATGACGGCCCCGAGTTCGCCTACGTCTGGACTGCCGATCCGGCCGATCCGACCGAAGTCCGGTACGAGCACTGGTCGGCACGGTTGCTGGTGGAACAACTCTGGGCACATGAGGTGGTTCCATCTCGTGCGCTCGTGAGCGTCGAGCAGGCGCGGCTGTGCGTGGAACTGATGGAGGCGGTGTACCGCGACCTGGGCTACGAAGGCATCGACGCAGTGGCCGGCTATCACACCAACCCGCTGGGCGTGACGATCTCGGCTGGGCAGCAGCCGGGCTCGGCGGGCCGGTGGTACGTGTGCGGCGAGGGCGGAGACGCTGCTGCGGTCTACGTGACCCTCGCCGCAACTTGGGAGAGCGCGGGATGGGCTGCCTCGCAGGTGTGGCCGAACGGTCGCCAGATCAGCGCCGAAGGCGCAGCCACAGCCGACGTCGGCGGCAGTCAGGCAGACGGCTCGGAGTCGGCGGGGCCAGCCCAGTGCAGCCTTGAGGAGGACCCTTCGGCATATCAGGACGCCCGCGACCGAGTCGCCGGACAGGACGGCGACAGCGATGTGGAGCGCTATCCCATCACCCTTACAGCGACGGGCGCGAGCGGGGGTTTCGTCACCTACCTGCCCGACGAAGAGCCAGGGCCCGACACGCGCCCCGAGCCCACGGCGGACTTCACGCCGGACGTATCGTGTGCCGCGGGCGTCGAGCCGGCCAGCGCCACTGACGACCCCAAGCCCGCCACGACCGTGACGTGCGAGTTCGCTGCGCCGTCCGGGGCGACGCAGGGCGCGGTGGAGGTTGCATACACCACCATGCAAGTCGCAGCGGGCGCGCTGCGTGCATCCGAGGCCGAGTCATGCACCGCCGTCGACGGCACGCACGACTACAAGCGCACCTGGGGGACCGCAGCGCTGGACCTCGATGCCTCGCCGCCGGTGTCCCATGTGCAGGTCGATGTGCCGATCTGCCACGACAGCGTCCATGAGGGTCTGGCGCCGGAGTCGCTGACGCTGCGCTGGAAGGCCGACCCGGCCGAGTCCGACATCGCGTGCGCGACGAAGGCGCCTGCGGCACGCAGCACGGCCTGCGCGACGGAACTCGGCGACTGGGACTCCGCCTCCGCAGGCATCGATGACAACGACAGTCCCGTCGTCGCCATGGACTGCACGCCGACGCCTCAAGTGCTCGAGGGCGAGGCGCTGCGATGCTCATTCGGGATGTCCCCTGCGCCTGATCGTGCCGTGGGTTTGGCTGTGAGCGTCGGCGGCGCCAGCGGCGACACAGCCCAGCAGGGCGCGCCGTGCCTCCCGAGCGGCGACCGAGACTTCGCGGTCGCCGCCAAGCCGTCGGGATTCGCTGTGAGCGGCGCTTCGGCCGACGCGGACCTCGATCTCACCACATGCGACGACCGAGACGACACCGCGGAGACCTTCACCATCGCGTGGACGGCGACGCTGGGCGGCCGATGGGGCTCGCTCACCGGCAGCAGCGAGATCACCATCTTGCCGAAATCGACCCTGGGCTGCGACGCTCGGATCGCCGAGCCGGCATCGAATTCGACGAATGAGCTCCGGTGTACGCATTCGGTCACATCCGGTTCGTGGCGTGCGTCGCGTGTGATGCACGTGACGCTGCCGGTGGCGACGTCATCGCAGCCAGCTTCGACAGCGTCGCGTTGTGCGCCTGGCACGGCGGACATCCGAAAGAGCGCTGGACATCTGGCCGTGTCGGCGACACGGAATTCGTGGCAGACGCGGGTGACGGTGTGCGGTGACGATCTGCACGAGGGCGACGAGCAGATAGTGCTCGCCCGCTACTGGCAGCGTGACCTCACGCCGATCGCTTCGAATCCGCAGGCCCAATGCGTCGACCAGTTCCGCACGAGCGACGCGACCGCCGCCTGCCGGGCGATGTTCGACACTTGGGACAAGCACACGATCACCATCGTGGACGACGACCGGCCAGCCATCTCGATGTCGTGCAGCCTGGCCGACGGATCCGGCATTCCTTCCGGCGGGCTGAGCGAAGGCGACGAGGTGCGGTGCGGCTTCTCCACGTCTGTGCGCAGCGTGCACGACATCACGCTGTCGCACGACGTGGGCGCCACCGACGGTGACACGGCGACAGTCGGCAAGTGCGCGGACGGCAACGACGTCGAGGTCGTGTCGAGCCCGGCGACGATCGCGTCGATGGCGAGCGATGCCAGCGTGCAGCTGCGATTGCAGGTGTGCAGCGATGGCTACGACCTGCGCGCGGAGCCGTTCACGGTGGCATGGGATGCGGTGCTGGGCAACGAGCCGCCGAGCCGAGCCACGCTGAGCGGCATGCGCAGTTTCGAGATCGTCGACGACACTCCGACGCTGACCGGGTGCGCGGATCAGGCACTGGTGGAGGGCCAGCCGATGAGGTGCCGTTTCTCATTGTCGGCGCCTGCTGTGCAATCGGTGAGCGTTCGAGTGCAGATGATTCCGCTGAGCGTGAATGTGGGCGACTGTTCCGACGCGGGCGTCGATGTGGCGAGTTTCGGCTCTAGGTGGTACACGATTTCTGCGGGCGCGACGCAGACCGTCGAATTCGGGGTGTCGACCTGCGCTGACGCGGACCTTGAGCAGACCGAGGCTTTCAGGATCAGCTGGTACGCGAAGGCGGCGGGCAGTTCGGCTCGGTTCGGTGCGGGCACCGCCCGGGTGCATTTGACCGACACGCCTGTGCTCGAAGCCGGGGGTTGCGACCGCAATGCGATCGCATACGAGGGCGACACGGTGGAGTGCGAGATTGCGCTGGTCAACACGACCACCGAGGCGGCGACAGTAACGGTTGCCGTGTCGACGGGGCCGGGCACGCCGAGCCGGTCCAAGACTCGCAAGATCGCCGAGACTGCTGCGCTGCGCGGCGAATGCGGCGATGCCGGCGTCGACTACGAACAGCTCACCACCGGGACAGCCACCGCAGTGACGGTCCCGGCTAGGTCGCTGCGACGCGTCGCCCTCGACGTCATCGAAGTATGCACTGACGATGTCAACGACAACCGGGAACTGGTGGACATCACATGGCAGGTGCATCGCGTCGATGCGTCGCCGAGCACCGAGATCGGCCGAGGCCGAAGGACATTGACCCTGATAGGCGTGCCCGATCACGTTGGCTGCCGCACTGAGGTGCTCGAGAGCAGCCTCGAGATCCAGTGCTACTACTCGATATGGAGTAACACGGACGACGCGGAGCCTGCCTACGCCCGCGAGAGGTATCAAGTCGACATCGCTCTCGCCTCCATAACCGCGGAGGTCAAGCCGTGCGCGGAGGGCGGCGATGTGGAACCCGTGCCGGACCCGCCCGGCATCATCTGGGAGAAGGGCGAGCATCGGGCGGTGGCGCTCGTGTACCTCTGCGACGACGACATCGTCGAAGAACGAGAGTCTTTCTACATCTATCTCGAGGTGCCGCCCGAGCACCAAAAGCACATTAGTATCGTCAAGCGGCTTCGATATGATGGCAACCAGTATCGGGGGCGCCACACCGTCTTCATCAACGACGACGACCTCGATCTGCGAGATGACCCCTAGTGGTGTGTCGCGGACTTCCGCCGGGCGCCGGTCAGATCGCTGAGGTGACGAGACAGGCGACCGACAGCGCTGTGCGGTCGCGCTTGGGGCAGTTCAGGACGTGCTGCGATGCGCCGCAGGGGCGGTCATGCGAGCACGGCTCGGTCGGCTTGGAAGTAGTGCTCATGGTGCCGCTGTTGTCGCTGCTGGTGCTGTTCGTCGTTTGGGCGGGCCGAACCGGCAACACCAGCTTGGGCCTCGAGCTCGCTGCGGAGGAAGCCGCTGTTGCGGGTGCGATGGCGGCCGGCGCGTGCGCGGACTCGCGCCAGGACGACGAGCCGGACGCAGCAGCTGTAGCCGAGTGCGTCGCCGACGCCGACGCCGTTGTGGCGCTGGCGCTGGAATCCCATGCTGCGACCTGGGCGTGCTTGGGCGGGGCTCGAGGAGCGGCGGCGCCGTCTGCGGGGGACACGCCGAGGTTCGTCGAGATCGATGAGGCAAGCGGGGCCGCAATGGTGCGGGTGGAGTGCGACAGCGATGTCGCTGTCGCGCCCCTGCAGGGGTTGTTCCCGGTCGTGCCGCTGTCGGCCGAGGCGCTCCACGTGCCGGCGCGCGGCTTCGCCCAGACTGCCGTGGCGACCGCCACCGAGCCCGACCCGCCGGTGACCGAGCCGGACCCGCCGGTGACCGAGCCGGACCCGCCGGTGACCGAGCCCGATCCGCCGGTGAAGCCTGATCCGCCGACCGATCCGACGGTGCAGTGGGCGGCGAATTGTGACCGAGACAAGCCCAAGGGTTCGATTTGGTTCTGCCAGGTCGCCATCAACGACAAGGGCGGATATGCGGCGAGTTTCGGAAGCAGAATGCGTCTGGCAGGCAGGGGCAGTTCGCCGGCGCAGATCGCCTCGGCCTGCGGCAGCGGCATCGACCTCGTGCAGCTTCGACAAGGCGTCGGCCATCCCGTGTACACCTACACCGGGGAAGGCTCGACGAGCCTCCGGACGTTCTTCGCGGCGTGCTCGAGCGCATCGAGCGGGAGAGCCTTCGAGTGGCAACTGCAGATGTGGGACGACGGCGGGCAGGTCTGGCGGGTCGTGTCGACCAGGCCGGCTTCCATCGGCTGACAACCGAGGCGCCGACATCTCCGCGGGTGCTCGATGTGCCGGCGGGGCACGGGTTCAGCGTCGACCTCCGTGTCGCCCGCCGCGGCACTGTTTGCCGGTATGGCATTCGTCGCTGAGGCGCAGGCGCCGAACAGTCATGCATCGAGCGATCCGCTGGACCGGCTTCGCCACGGTATTCTGCTGGGCATGACGCCAAGGTGCACTCCTACGTCCCCATCCGGTACCGGCACGGTCTCGCCGAACTGCAAACGCAGTCCGGCAGCCAGCCGGAGGCACAGCGGCACCGCGGTGCGCTCGGAGCGTGGCGATGATGAGGCCACGATCCCATCGGCCGACTCTGCAACCGAGCCACGCGTCCGCCCGGATCGAGCTGCCGCAGGCCGCAGAGTCCGAGACGAGCGGGGCCTGACCACGCTGGAGTGGCTGCTGATCGTGGCGGCCGTGGCCGGCATCGCCGCACTGGCCGTCGTGCTCGTCCAAAACGTCGTCTCAGACGTCTCCGAACAGGTAGCAGGCAGCAACGCCCGCTACGTCGCCGCCCAACTCGCTGGCGACCAGATCCAAGTCGAGGCTAGACGGCCCACGGAAGATCAGCCCCGAACCATTGAAGATTGGGACGATTGGGAGCGTCACTACGAAACGAAGTGCAAGCGGCTCAGGATCACCTACGGCGATGCCGGCGTGGAGGCAAAGGACATCGAGGTCGCTTTCAAGAAGCCCCCCAGCGGGGAGTATAAGGACGACATATTGAAGGTTGCCACCGATGCGGAGGCGAAAGCAGGGATACCTCAAGCAAAGTGCTTAATCAAGGAATAGCGAGGTCCAGCAGCGTCCGGGCCAGCCGGCTCAGACGTCCTTGACACAATTTTCGTCGCTATGTGAACTTTGTTGTGCCAAGAACGCGACATGCGGCCGTCGGCGGCAACGATCTGAGTCAGGGGCGCGACGGCTGGTTCTGCCGCTGGTGCGGCGTGCGGTGCGCTGCCATCAGGGCACGGTGCGGCGGAGTGCGAGTCGGTTGATGATGAGCGCTATGGCGAGGGCGGGGTTCTCGCGGTCGTTCCACCCACAGTTCGTGCCCGGCAAGAGCGTTTGCAGCGTGTGCTGGTCGACGCTCGACATGCTGCGGAGCGATCCCCCGAAAAAGCGCTTGCGGCGTTCCTCGCGTCGCGTATCGTTGACTCATGGAATGGGCGAGCGTGCCGCCGTTGATCACCGTCTTCGCCACGATTGCGATCGCGTTCGCGGGCGGGGTGTGGGCGCTGATCAGATGGGGCTTCGGAGGAGTCTCCGATCGCATCGACGGGGTCACACATGTGGTCAACGTCGTCAATAGCCGCATCGACGGAGTCACCGATCTCGTCAACGCTCGTTTCGACGCTGTGGATCAGCGGTTCGTGGACCAGAGCGCTCTGATCGACTCTCGTTTCGAGCAGGTCGACGTTCGTTTTGAGCAGGTCGATGTTCGCTTTAATGCTGTGGATCAGCGTTTCGTGGATCAGAGCGCTCTGATCCACTCTCGTTTCGAGCAGGTCGACGTTCGTTTTGAGCAGGTCGATGTTCGCTTTAATGCTGTGGATCAGCGTTTCGTGGATCAGAGCGGTCTGATCCACGCTCGTTTTGAGCAGGTCGACGCTCGTTTCGATGCCATGGATTCACGTTTCGAATCGGTGGAGTCACGTTTTGACATCGTGGATTCGCGGTTCCAAGCCGTTGACTCGCGGTTCGACGGCGTCGAATCGCGGTTCGACGCGGTGGACGTCAAGATCGACGCTGTCGACAAACGCGTCGACGGCGTGGATCGCCGCATCGACGAGATGCGGGTGGACCTCCGCGCTGTGGTGAATCGGGTCGATGCGTTCCAAGCGGCCATCGTGCCCTCAGCAATCGGACCGACGTGAGACCTGACGGCTGAGCGAGACCACTGCATCGCACCTGCCGCTCGTGTTCGAAGCGGTCGTCACACGTATCGACATGGCGCACAGCCGCAGTTCTTCACCGATGATGCCGTCCGAGCCCGCGACTCGATAGAGCGGTTGATCGATCCGCTCGGCGACTGCCCTCGTGTGTCCGCCGTCACGCACCTAAAACTACGCTAAAAAAGACTGAAATTAGCCAAAACATCACGCACCCGCAGCAGGTGTTTATCTTCTTGGCACAATTTTCGTCGCTATGCGAACATGTTCGTGCCAAGAACGCGGGCGAGTCCCTCAGCCGGCGGCTGCGGCGGGTCGGTCATGACGACCCGAGCGGCACTGTGCCGTCACGGCACGGGGCCGTGGACTGCGAGTCGGTTGGCGATGATGAGCGCGGTGCCGGCACAGAGTGCGGGTGCCCAGGCGATGGTGGCGCTGCTCCCGTGGCGGACTCGGGCGCGCAATGCCTGCGGCACCGAGATTACGGCCCCGACCGCAAGCGCCCACCAAGGCCATTGCGGCCCCCACCACGCTGTGAGGATGCTGCTGGCATTGATGAGCCGGATATCGCCGTAGCCGATGGCATCGGGATTGGCGCGATACAGGACCTCTCCAGCGATCAGCACGCCCGCCGCACCTGCGGCGACGAGCAGCAGGTGTCCCGTCTGCGCCTCGGCGACGGCCGCAGCGGCGAGCAGAATGGCGATGAGTCCGGCCGCCGCCCAGCAAGAGCGCCGCGAGATGACTCGCTGACCGATGTCGGTGACGGTGGCGTGCAGGGCCAGGAGCGCCCAGATGCCTGCCGCGGTCCAAACAGCAGTCGTGCCCACCCAGTGAGCGCCGGTCACTCGGCCCCCGGCGCGGGCGCTGAAGTGCTGCTGCGCCGATGCGGCCAGCGACGGCAGCCGCGTCCTGGCCTGTCTTGGGCGACGGCGAACGCCGACGTGCTGGCGCACCAGTGAAACCGGACGCTCTCAGCAAGGGGCCGTCGGCAAGAACCGCACACGCTGACAGTGTGCAGCCTGCCAGCGCCCGCCGAGCGCGTCGCGGCGGTCGATGTCGGCGAGGCAGTCGGTCGAGAGCCTTCCAGCGCTCTCGGAGCGCGTAGCCGCGTGCGTCGAGAGTAGGGTTTGGCGCAATGAGTCCGCTGCCTGAACTGAGTGACGAGCAGCGTGCCGAGGCGCTGGCCAAGGCCAAGGAAGCCCGCGAGGTCCGCGCAAACGTGAAGCACCGGTTGAAGATGGGCCTGCTCACCTTCGACGAGTTGCTGGCCGAAGCAGACAGTGTCGAGAATGTCGGCAAGCTCAAGGCACTGGCTGCCTTGGAGTCGATGCCGGGTCTCGGCAAAGTCAAGGCCCGCCGCCTGATGGCCGAGATTGGCATCGCCGACAATCGGCGACTGCGAGGTCTCGGCGAGACGCAGCGGCGCCGTTTGAGCGAGCATTTCGCACAGGATTCCGCCTCAGGCGCGTGAATACAGTCCCATGACCGACCCGGCGCCCAGCGGCGCTGCGAGTCCCGTCGCGTCTTGGGGGGTGACCCTCTACGTGGTGTGCGGACCGGGCGGGGCCGGCAAGGGCACGATCGTGGCCGAGTTGGTGGCAACCGATCCCACGTTGCTGTTGAGCCGGTCCTGGACGACCCGACCCCGTCGTGTCGGGGAGCTAGCCGAGGCGTACACGTTCGTGACCGCCGAGGAGTTCGACGCCCGGATCACCGCAGGCGGGTTCCTGGAGTGGGCCGACTTCTTCGAGCACCGCTACGGAACACCGATGCCGCCGCCCGACCTCGAGAAGGATCTCGTGCTCGAGATCGACGTGCAGGGTGCTGTCTCGGTGCGCGACCGCGACCCCAGCGCGCTGGTGATCATGGTGCTGCCGCCGAGCCGGGCCGAGCAGGAACGGCGCATGCGCCGGCGGGGCGACCCCGACGAAGAAGTCGCACGCCGGCTCGCCAAGGCAGACGAGGAGCTGCCGGTCGGCTACCGGATGGCCGACCTCATCGTGGTCAACCGCGACATCTCCAGCACGGTGGGCGAGATCGCCGCATTCGTCGACCACACCCGCACGCATCGCACCTAGCGGCTCGTCCCGGATTGCACAGCCGTGGCCCCAGCAGTCGTGGCCCGAGCGGCCCTTGAGCGGCAGCCGGGAGTCTCTGCTGTCCACGTGCTCGCTAACTTCATGCAGATATGCGTAGATGGTGTAAGAACATGAACCAATCCGCTCAATGGCCGACGATGGTGTTGATCGCCGTTGTGGTCGCAGCGGGCGGCCTGCTCGCACCCATTTCGGCGGCTGGTGCGGCTGAACAGCTCGCCGAGGTTGATGTGACGCGCTATGGGGGCGCGGACCGTTACGCGACATCGTTGATCGCAGCCGAGGCAGTCGCGGCCCACGCGGGCGGGACGCTCGACTCCATCATCATGGTCTCGGGCCAGAGCTGGACCGACGCCGTCGTGGCGGCGCCATTGGCTGGGTCTTTGAGAACCGCAGTGCTGGCAACACCACCCGACACGTTGCGCGCCGACGCCAAGGCGTTCTTGCAGCGCACAGGGGTGTCGCGTGCCCTGATCATCGGCGCAGCCAGCGCATCTGACGGGGTAGGCGCCGAGATCGAATCTGAGCTCAAGGGGCAGGGAATCGCGGTGGAGCGGATTGCTGGTTCGGACCACTACGAGATCAGCGTCGCGGCAGCGCGGCGTCTCGGCCAGCCCGGCGATATGGGCGACAAGGGGGGGACCGTGATCGTCGCCAGCGGCGAGGTGTTTGCCGATGCCCTGGTCGCCGGCGCATTTGCGGCACGCGGCCCGCACCCCGTGCTGCTTACACCGCAGGCGAGGCTTCATCCGGACGTTTCTGACTACCTGCGCAGCGCCAGCGTCCGCCACGTCGTGATGATGGGCGGCCGTGCCGCGCTGCACGGCGATGTCGAAGATTCTCTGACATCTCTGGGAATCGAGGTGACGCGACTTGCTGGCGCGACCAGGTATGACACAGCAGCGAAGGCTGCGAGACTTGCTGTGGGCAGTTACGGCAAGGACTGCTTCACCTCGCGGCAGGTGGGCGTGGCGCGTGCCACGGTTCCGTTCGACTCGTTCAGTGCAGGTCCGCTGCTCGCCCGGCTGTGCGCCCCGTTGCTGCTGGCGGACCGCGACCAGATGCCCGCCGAGACGGCCGACTTCCTGTCCGAAGCCCGTGCGACGGCTGCATCGAGCGGTGATGCCGCTGTGGCGCTGCGAGTCTTCGGTGGCGATGCTGCGGTCTCGCAGGCATCGGTCAACGGCTACATCTCCGACGGGGCTGTGCCGGCTTCGAGCCCGCTCGAGACCGTGGACTACAGCCGAATCGACGGCCTCCTGTCATCGATCGGCGCACTCGATGCCACCGAGGGGTGTCCCGACCCGGCGGCGCCTGTGTCGCTGGAAGACCACATTGAAGTCGTCAGCATCCGAAACGGCTGCGTCCTGATTGAGTACGAACCGCTCGAGGGGCGGACCTTGGCCGAGGCGCGCAGCGACTTGGCGCAGGACGCCGCCGTGGTCGCCGCCGATCTACCCGTCACACGCTTCGGGATCAGCGCGCCCTACGACTACACGACCGGCGATCCCGACGCCGGCCAGCAGTGGTTCTTGCCGGAGTTCGACGCAAAGGCGTTGTGGGATGGATGGCCCGCTGGTGCTCAGGTGACCGTGGCGGTCATCGACACCGGCGTCGACGCCAGCCACTCCGACCTCGTCGCCAGCGTCGTGTCCACGGGCAGCTCATGCCACCGCCGCGATTTTTCCTCGCACGGCACCCACGTCTCGGGCATCGTGGCCGCAGAGGCCGGCAATGGCATCGCCTTGGCGGGCATCGCACCGCAGGCGAGCCTCCTGCCGATCAAGCTGCCGCTGGGCAACGCGCCAATCGACAGCGGGTGCGCACAGGAGGTCTCATCGGCAGCACAAGCCATCCAGAAGGCCGTCGAGCAGGGGGTCGACGTCATCAACATGTCATTCGGACGCCCCCTCGGTAGCACGGAGCCGTTCCCGACGACGCTGGACACCGTCATCCACTTGGCCGCGACGAGCGATGTGGTGATGGTCGCTGCGGCAGGCAACCGAGGCGATCGCCTCGCCAATCGCAACGCCAAGGAGATTCCTGCGAGCCATCCCGACGTCATCTCGGTTGCTGCCACGGCGCAGGACGGCACGAGGGCAGCGTTCAGCACTGCCAATCGCTGGGTCGACATCGCCGCGCCGGGCCAGCAGATCTACTCAACGGTGCCCTGCAAACCTCCCGAAGGCTGCACGGGCGACAACTACAACGGCACGTCGATGGCGGCACCGATGATCAGCGGTATCGCCGCGCATCTCAAGGCCCGCTATCCCCAGGCCACTGCCGCACAGATACGCGAAGCCCTGCTCTCCACGGCCTTACAACCCCAAAGCACGCAGACTGGCGTGCGGACCGACGCATTCGGCTGGGGCATCGCTCAGCCGCACGCTGCGATCAAGGCGCTGGGCGCTGCGGTGGGCGACGTGACCGCTCCTCCTGCGGTCAGCAACAGCGCGCCACGATTCACGAGTCCGACCACGGCGAGCGTACGTGAGAACACCACGCACGTCCTCAGGGTGGTCGCCGTCGATGACGACCCTCAAGATCATGTCAGCACCTACGGGATCACCGCAGGCGCCGACCGAGCAGCATTCGAGATCGATGCCGTTGGCAATGTGGCGTTCACCACTGCTCCGGACTACGACTCGCCACATGATGAAAACGGCGACAACGTGTACGAGGTCGTCTTGACTGCGACGTCGGGAAGCGCTGAACGACTGCTCACATCGACGCAGAATGTCCGAGTCACCGTTACCGACGACAGGACCGAGGCACCGCCAAGTCCGACGAATCAACGTTATGCGTTCCAGGGTTCGTCGATTGTGTTGAACTGGGACGCGGTTGCGGACGCCGACTATTACAAGGTGTATCACGACGATGCGCATGCGTCGTCGTGCAATGTGCGCTCGGGTCGGGCAACGTTCTGCGACGACTTGGCAGGCAATGTCTTGGGCATCAGCTACATCCATACGAATCCTGATCCCAACAAGAATTATTACTGGGTTGTGGCGTGCAACACTTCCAGTTGCTCGGAGATCGACAGCGACCGTCCGGCAACGACGGTTGGCTCGGTGCCTACTGGGCCTAATCCGCGGTATGCGTTTGAAGGTATGTCAATTGTATTGAGCTGGGACGCGGTGGCGGGTGCCGATTACTACAGGGTGTATCACGACAGCTTCTTCGAGTCGTCGTGCACCGTGCGCTACGGCCGGGCGAGCTTCTGTGATCTATTGGCAGGCGATGTTTCGGGGACGAGTTATACGCATGCGAGTCCTGATCCGGACGACAACCATTACTGGGTGGCGGCGTGCAACAGCTCTGGCTGCTCGCAGGTGGCGGGCGGCAGCCCGGCGACGCCGATCGGCACGGCACCTGCTGTACCTGTTGCGCGGTATGCGTTTGATGGTTCGTCGATTGTGTTGAGCTGGGACGCGGTGGCGGGCGCGGACTTCTATCGGGTGTATTACGACGATTTCTTCTCGTCGGGGTGTTCGGTGGGCGCGGGCGGCGGGGTGTCGTTCTGTGAGCTGTTGGCGGGCAGTGTGACGGCGACGACCTATACCCACACGAGCCCTGATCCCGATGACAACTATTACTGGGTGGCGGCGTGCAACAGCTCTGGCTGCTCGCAGGTGGCGGGCGGCAGCCCGGCGACGCCGACCGGTGCTGGCCCCGGCACAACGCTGCCCGATGACGAAGACGAGGACGACGAGTCCGCGCCGGATCTGGTGGTGGACACCCCGACCGTGACCGACACCAGCCCGACCGCCGGGACATCGTTCACATTGAATGCCACTGTGCGCAACCAGGGCAGCGGCCGGTCAGCGTCCACCACGCTGCGCTACTACCGATCCGCCGATTCGACCATCACCACCGCCGACACTCCAGCAGGTACCGACACAGTGTCCAGGCTCGACGCGTCGGCGACCAGCGCTGAGTCTGCCGGGGTGACTGCGCCGTCCACAGCAGGTACCTACTACTACGGCGCCTGCGTCGACACGGTGTCCGACGAGTCCGACACGACCAACAACTGCTCCCTAGCGGTGACCGTCACCGTCGGCACCGCCGAATCCGGTATTGCAGAGGTTGTCCCAATCGTGGGAACCGTTGCCGGAGGGACATCGAGCTCGCTGAGACTCAATATATTTTGTCGTAATGGGATTAAATGTCGCAATGACGTGACGCATTATGAGCTGAGTCGTAGCACCAATGACACAGATAATTTTCAGGTAGTTGATTCTAGCGTAGCTCAGGGCCACTATGTAGACAGTGGTCTGGAACCTGAAACTATCTACTACTATATGACCCGGGCGTGCAATGCGTCGGAATGCTCGCAATTCTCCAACCAAGTCGGTGGAATAACCGAAGCCGAAGGTGAAGTGGCCATTCCTTCAATTCCGCAGGGACTGGGCGGCGAGAAGGTCGACATTCGGCTCGAGACCGATGATGCCAGGATCTGGTGGAATCCGGTGCCAAGTGCTACCTACTATCAAGTATACCAGTCCGGAACCGACCATCTCGTATTCGAGGGCGACGACCTGGATGCTGTGATCTTCGGGCCAAGAACCAGCTACTACGACGGCGATCCAAATCGCATATTTCTGTTTGGTTTCGCCACGACCTACTACCGTGTTGCGGCTTGCAACAAATCAGGATGTTCTGATAAGTCACCATCGATTCGCATCTCGTGATTCCGCCATGCAGACAATTGATGCGGAATACGCCGCTGTTCTGAGAGGAGCGTTATGAAGGGTTGGACCATGATGAACCATCGGGGTCTGCACCGTCGCGTGGGGCCAGGTAGCCCGAATCGCGAAGGGCATGCCCCGCCGCCGGCCGGTCGCATCGAGGAGCACGGGCACGTGTCGATGCGGGATGCTGGCGCAGACCGACGCGCGGCTTCGCTGCGGCGAGCGCGTCGGAGCAGCGTCGCGGCCTCGATAGCCTGCACGCTACGATGACTGAGTCAACCGACACCATGATCACACCGGGGCTCGAAGACCTGCTTTCCAAGGTCGACTCGAAGTTCACGCTGGTGAGCCTTGCTGCGATGCGCTCGCGGCAGATCAACTCGTACTACAACCAGCTCGACGGCGGCATCGGCTCCGTCGTGCCGCCGCAGGTTGCCTCGGTTGCGCGCAAGCCCTTGTCGATCGCGTTCGAGGAAATCGACGCCGACAAGATCACGTTCGAGCGGTTCGACCCCGAAGAGCGAGCACGGCTCGAAGCCGAAGCGCTCGCCGCGGCGGAGGCCGACGCCGCCATGCTCGAAGTCGTCCCCGAACTCGAGGACTAGCTCGCGACCGCGTCTGTCGCTGTCGGGATTCGGCAGGGGGGCGTACCCTTTCGCGGCAGTGACGGACTCTGCCGATCAACCCCAGGCTGCTTCGCAGTCGCCGTTCGACGGGCACCGTGTGGTGCTCGGCGTCAGCGGCGGCATCGCTGCCTACAAGGCCGTGCTCCTGTGCCGGCTGATGATGGACGCCGGTGCGCACGTCGTCCCCGTGATGACCGCCGCGGCCCAGCGATTCGTCGGCAGGGCCACGTTCGATGCCTTGGCCAGCGAGCGAGTGAAGACGTCGATCTTCGGTGAGGACGATCCGATCCCGCACACCACGCTGGGCCAGACGGCCGACCTGATGGTCGTGGCGCCAGCGACGGCGCGAGTCATCGGCAGCTACGCGGCGGGCATCTCCGACGGCTTGCTCACCGCTGCGCTGCTCGCGACACGGGCACCGGTCGTGGTCTGCCCCGCCATGCACACCGAGATGTGGGAGCACGACGCGGTGCAGCACAACATCGAGGTGCTGAGCGGCCGGGGAGTGCACATCGTGGTGCCCGAGGCGGGCCGTCTCGCCGGTGGCGACATCGGCACAGGCCGCCTTGCCGAGCCGGCCGCGATCTTCGATGCCGTCGGGGCGGTACTAGCCGGGCTTCCCGAACGTGACCCCACCGATGAGCCGATGCCCGCACGCCGCGACTTCGCAGGCGTCAGCGTGACAGTCACAGCGGGCGGCACTCGCGAGGCCATCGACCCGGTTCGGTTCATCGGCAACAGGTCTTCGGGCAAGCAGGGCTACGCCATTGCCACCGCTGCCCGCGACCGCGGCGCGGAGGTCACACTGGTCACCAGCGCCTCGCTCCCGCCCCCTGAGGGAGTTCAGGAGATTCGCGTCGAGTCTGCGGCTGAGATGGAGGCCGCCACCGGCGCGCACGCCGACGCCGACGTGATCGTCATGGCTGCAGCGGTGGCCGATTTCCGACCCGCCGAGGTTGCGCCGGACAAGATCAAGAAGAGCGGCCCTGCCGGGAGCGCCGATGCCCCGACCATCGTGCTCGAGCACACCAACGACATCCTCGCCGGTCTCGGGGCCACAAAGCCGCGCGGACAGGTGCTGGTCGGCTTCGCCGCCGAGACAGCGAACGTGCTCGACAACGCCGCTGAGAAACTGGCGCGCAAGAACCTCGATGTCATGGTCGCAAACGACGTGTCGGCGGCAGGTGCCGGTTTCGCGCACGACACCAACATCGTCACCATCCTGCTGGCCGACGGAACGGTGAGCCCGCTGCCTATCTGCTCCAAGCGCGAGGTCGCCGATGCCGTGCTGGACACGGTTGCCGAGCTGCGCCGGTAGTTCTGCGATCTGCCGCGTCCAAGCGCGAGGGCGCGGCCAGCGTGGGTCTGCACGCCCTTTGCTGCGTCGCGACCTCATTCGTCTAGCCTTGCCGCGCTGCTGCACTCAGCAGCTCCGACAGGCCGAACACGATCGAATCTGGAGCCACGGTGAGCCAGTGGACTTTCACCTCAGAATCGGTGACTGAAGGCCATCCCGACAAGATGGCCGACCAGATCTCCGACGCCATCCTGGACGCGCTGATCGCCGAGGACGAAGAGGCCAGAGTGGCAGTGGAGACGCTGGTCACGACCGGTCTGGTGGTCGTCGCAGGCGAGGTGTCCACCAAGGCATACGTCGACATCCCCCGCGTGGTGCGCGACACCATCGTCGGCATCGGCTACGACCACGGCGAGCTCGGCTTCGACGGCAACACCTGCGGCGTGATGATTGCTCTCGACGAGCAGTCCCCCGAGATCACCCAGGGTGTGTTCGGCGGCGACGACCAGGGTGCAGGCGATCAGGGAATGATGTTCGGCTACGCCTGCCGGGAAACCGATGCGCTCATGCCGCTGCCGATTCACGTCGCGCACCGCATGGCCGAGCAGCTCACCGAAGCCCGCCGGTCGGGCCGCATCCCGTACCTGCGCCCCGACGGCAAGACGCAGGTGAGCTTCGAATACCAAGACGGCGAGCCGGTCGCGCTCCGCACGGTTGTCGTGTCGGCGCAGCACCGCGACGGGATCGAGATCGACGCCATGATGCGCCCCGATCTGGCAGAGCACGTCATCGCTCCGACACTGCCCGCGCGATTCGCCGACGACAAATTCGAGCTGCTGGTGAACCCGTCGGGCAGCTTCGTCAGCGGCGGGCCCGTCGCCGACGCCGGGCTGACCGGGCGCAAGATCATCGTCGACACCTATGGCGGCTACGCACGTCACGGCGGTGGCGCCTTCAGCGGCAAGGACCCTTCCAAGGTCGACCGGTCGGCCGCATACGGCGCTCGCTGGGCAGCGAAGAACATCGTGGCCGCCGGCGCAGCGGACCGCTGCGAGATCCAGGTGGCGTACGCCATCGGCCGTGCCGAGCCGGTCTCGCTGCTCACCGAGACGTTCGGAACGTCGGCCGTCGATCCTGACGCCATTGCCTCAGCGGTGACCGAAGTGTTCGACCTGCGTCCCGCTGCGCTGCTGAGAGACTTGAATCTGCGCCGGCCGATCTTCCAGACCACAGCCGCATACGGCCACTTCGGCCGGGAACCCGATGGCGCAACGTTCCCCTGGGAACGTCTTGATCGCGTCGACGAATTGAAGTCGGCACTGGGGCTGTAGGGGGGGGCGCGCTGGTACGTGCGCCCGCTGGGGAGGCGGCATGAGCCTCTGCTCCCGCGATCCGGCAGTCGAGAGATTTGCACCGCATCGCATTTCTTGGACGGCGCCATCGCCGCTTCGCCGTGCATCCGATAGGGAACCGGTCGCAACGTCGCAGAGTCTCCTGCCGCCTCCCCAGCTTTGGCATCTGTGCCTAGCCGAAACGGCACTCGGGGCCTGAGCGAAGCCGGGCAGACTGCAGCGGTGCAGCAGGCGGTCCAGGTGCTGGTCGACGAGCCCGCGATCGACCGCGAGTTCACCTACCTCGTGCCGGACGAATTGGCCTCTGGCCGCGTGCCGGTCGAGGTCGGCACCGTCGTGCGGGTCCCCCTGAGTGGTCGATCGATCCGCGGCTGGGTGACTGATGTCGACCCGCCCAGGCCTGCGGGCGTGGATCTGCTCGCCGTGAAGCGAGTGTCGAGCATGGGGCCGCCGCCTCACGTCGTCGAGTTGGCGAGATGGGCTGCTTGGCGCTGGGCGGGCACATGGGCTCACTTCCTGCGCACCGCCAGCGCCGACCGGGTCGTTGCCGGGTTGCCGAGCGAACCCGCACAGTGGCCGGACATCGCACCGTCGGAACCGCCGGGCAGCGTCGGCACGCCCGATTGGGTGAGCGCGGCATGGGCGAGCGATCAGAGGTCGCCCGCGGTGATGCGACTCGGACCATGCGCCGACGAGTGGCCGCTGATCGTCGAGGCTCTGCGACACGGCCGCTCGCTGGTGCTCGTGCCCACCGTGACATGGGCGGCGAGGCTGACGGGCCGATTGCGTCAGGCGGGCGTGGTGGCTGCGCTGGCCCCTCGCGACTGGGCCGGGGCAGCTTCAGCCCATGTCGTCGTGGGGACCCGCGCCGCGGCCTGGGCCCCCTGCGGTCGGCTCGACGCCGTCGTCGTGCTCGATGAGCATGACGAGGCTTACCAAGAAGAAGCCGCGCCCACTTGGAACGCCCGCGATGTGGCGGTCGAGCGGGCGCGCTGCGACGGTGCCCGCTGCCTGTTGGCAGGGCCGATGCCCTCGCCCGAAGCCGTGTACATCTCCCTCGCCGCGGGCGGGTCTGCCGCTCCGCCAACCGGCTCTGCCCGCAGCAGCATGTCACCGACATCCGCCGGCGATCCAGCCGCGACCGCAGGCGCGCCCACCATGCCGGCGTTCGCCACTGCACCTCGCTCGCTCGAACTCGAGGCATGGCCGCGGGTCGACATCGCTGATCGCCGCCGGGATGATCCCGCGACCGGGGAGTGGTGCGGCGAGGCGCTCGCCGATCTGCTGCGCAGCGACCGCACGGTCGTGTGCGTGCTGAACAGGAAGGGCCGAGCACGGCTCGCCTACTGCGCGTCGTGCGGCGATCTGGCCTGCTCGACCGAGACCGGACGCGCCCTGCGGCTGGAGGGCCATCAACTCGTCGACCCCGAAAGCGGCGAGGCACGCCCCGCGGTGTGCGAGGCCTGCGGCGCCACCCGATTCCGTCGCGTGCGCGTCGGCGTCAAGGGCGTCGCGGAGGAAATGGAGCGCTTGGCTCGCCGGCCGGTCGTCCAGGTCGTCGGCGAACCTGCAGCCGGCGCCGCTGACGGCACGGCCCACTCATCGTCTTGGCGCGAGCTCGCAGGGAGGCGCCGAGCCGAGGGGCCGGCGCTCTACATCGGCACCGAAGCGGTGCTGCACCGGGTGCCGTCGGCCGACGCCGTGGCTTTCGTCGACTTCGACCAAGAATTGACCGCGCCCCGCTACCGGGCCGGCGAGGAGGCCTTCGCGCTGCTTGTGCGCGCTGCACGCTTGGTCGGTTCGCGCTCCGGCGGCGGCAGCATCCTGGTGCAAACCCGCCTGCCGGCCCATCCGGTCCTGGCAGCAGCCGTCGAGGCTGACCCGAGCGCATGGGTCGATGCCGAAACCGGATGCCGTGCGGTGATGCACCAGCCTCCGGCGGCCGCATGGGCGCTCGTGTCGGGCGTCGCGGCCGGTGCGTTCTGCGAACGCCTCGCCGCAGTTCCCAATGCCAGCGCACTCGATATCGCCGGACCGGCCGACGGAACATGGCGCATCCGCAGTGATGACCGCTCGGCATTGCTGGATGCCCTCGGCAGGACGGACCGTCCCGCCGGTCGTCTGCGGGTCGCCGTCGACCCAATGCGCGCCTGATAGGACACGTGTACCAACTCGCCGCCGAGCGCATCGCATGCCGTTCTCGTCGGATGCTCGTGCTCCCGCGGCGACGCCACGGGACCATGTCGTCGATTGCCGAGCCGGCGTCTGCGAAGCGTACGAGACTGCGCCGGTAGCCTCCGAAACCCATGGGAGGCGCCTACGAGATCCGGCTGATGGGCGATCCGGTGCTGCGTCAGCGCGCTGCGGAGATCACCGAAATCGACGGTCGGGTAGCGCGCATGGTCGACGACATGCTGCCCGCCATGTACGAGGCCCAGGGCATCGGTCTCGCGGCCCCGCAGGTGGGCATCCAGCGCCGCCTTTTCATCTTCGATCTCTATGAGGGCGACGGCCACCAGACGCTCATCAACCCCGAGATCGTCGAGACCGACGGCGAGTGGAGTTACACCGAAGGCTGCCTGTCGGTACCGGGCCTCACCTTCGACATCGTCCGACCTAAAGAAGTCCACATCGTGGGTCTCGACCTCGACGGCAACGAAGTCAGCATCGAGGCCGACGAGCTGCAGGCACGGCTGTTCCAGCATGAGCTCGACCATCTCGACGGTGTCCTGCTCGTCGATCACCTGGAGCGGGCCGAGCGCAAGCAAGCCCTGCGCGAGTGGCGCACCCAGCTCGCGCAACTGCAATCGGGCGCCAACGGTCCGGCGGCAACCGGCCCCGTCCCGCTGGTGGGCCGCAGCGCTGCCGACGGCTGAAGCAGTTCGAGCCCTCCAGGTGTCATCCGTGCAGAGCGAAACCTCCCAGACGCGGCACTTGCCATCGGCCCCGTCGTGTCCGCGCAGTGTGTCGTTCGCGGGTACGCCCGATGACGCCGTCCCCGCCTTGCTCGCCCTCGCCATCGCCGGATTCGAGATCCCGGTCGTGGTCACCGGCGCCCCACGCCGCCGGAGCCGGCGCGGCAGCGACACTGCGAGCCCTGTTGCTGCTGCGGCGCAAGAGCTAGGTCTGCCGATCAGCCACGATCCGGCCGACTTGGCAGCAAGAAGTGCCGATTGCGCGGTGGTGGTGGCGTACGGCCGGCTCATAGGCGCTGCCCTGCTGGCCCGGTTGCCCATGCTCAATCTGCACTTCTCGCTGCTGCCGCGCTGGCGGGGAGCGGCTCCGGTGGAGCGGGCGCTGCTGGAGGGTGACGATGTCACCGGCGTCTGCCTGATGGCC
This sequence comes from Acidimicrobiales bacterium, assembly GCA_965231925.1. GTDB lineage: Bacteria > Actinomycetota > Acidimicrobiia > Acidimicrobiales > Poriferisodalaceae > Poriferisodalis. Next base: position 2,945,519 of record OZ246894.1, on the reverse strand, counting down.
TTGGAGAAATCGTTTGACACCGGCCCCGTCTACTGGCGCCATGAAGTGCCGATCGGCCCGACCGACACCGCCACGGGCTTGCGTGAGCGCCTTGCCAGTGAGGGAGCCGCGCGGCTGACGGCTTCCCTCAAGGAAGGGCTCGGCACCCCTGAGCCTCAGAGGGGCGAGCCCACCTATGCACGCAAGCTCAGCCCGGCGGATCGCGAAATCGACTGGTCACGGCCGGCAACCCACATCGACCGCCAGATCCGCGTCGGCGGCGCCTGGACCTCGCTCAACGGCGAACGATTCATCGTCCGTGATGCCACCCTGTCGCTGCCCGGCTCGGTTCAGGGCGCGGCAGCGCACACGGAGCCGCGCAGCCCAGATCACCTGCCCGAACCGAGCGGCGCGGAGGCGGAACGGCCAGCAACCGATGACGCGCCGCCGGGAACGCTGGTCGGCGACGCCGTCGCTACCGGCGACGGGCTCATCCGCCTTGGCATCGTCCAGCCAGCGGGCCGAACGGCGATAGGTGTTCAGGATTGGCTGCGCGGTGCCCACCTGGCGCCCGGCACTCGCTTCGGCTGACCACGCGAGATCGACTCGCCGCCCTAACGATCGGTCTCCTAGCGTGGCCGGATGCGCATCGGCCTGATCTCGGACACCCACATTCCTGAAGCTGCGCCCGAACTGTGGCCTGAGGCGTATGCGGCGATGGAGGGGTGTGACGCCATCCTCCATGCGGGCGACATCTACGACATCTCCGTCGTGGATCGGCTGAATGAGATTGCACCGACATGGGCGGCCCGCGGCAACGGAGATGACGGCTCGTCGGGCCGCGATGTCCAGCCAGATCATCCGCTGCTCGCCAATGCCTGGGCGCACACGTTCGGCGACGTGCGGGTCGGGCTCACCCACCACCTGCCGGTGCCCGAACTGTCGTTCTACAGCGTGGCCGACGCCATCGAGCGCCACTTCGGTGCCGACGAGCACCTCGACGTGTGCGTCTACGGCGATACCCACGTCCACCGTATCGACACGCTGTCAGGCGTGCTGTGCGTCAATCCCGGCTCGCCGACCTTCCCCCGCAACCTCAGCGCGCAGTTCGGCACGGTCGGCTACCTCGACATCGTCGACGGGGTCGCCACGCCGTCGCTGTGGCAGCTCACGGCCGACGGCCTCGAGCCCACCGAATCGTGGGACCGCGTGATCTGAACTCGCGCTGTGCGATTCACGTGCCGCTGAGAGGGCTGGCCCGTAAATCCAGGTCGTGCAGCCGGCGGGCCGCTCGGCCATGGATGCGCAGGCGTGGCTGCACGGGACCCCACGGCACCCGCCCGCCGCCCGCTTCACATAGCAACAAAATCTGCGCATAGAAACAACAACTCTGTAGAGAAACAAAAACTCCACATAGAAACAAAAAGCAGACCAATCCAGCGATGTACGCTGGAGTCGTGTCGCAGCGACCGCGCTACTTTCCCGACGAATCAGATGCAGCAGCGCCCCGTCCCTTCACGCCAGGATTCGGACGGACACCGCCGTTTCTGGCAGGCCGCCGTTCGCTGATCGAAGAGCTATGCGCCGGGCTGGATGCAGGGTCCGACGACCCCCGATCGATCTCAGTTCTGCTCGGCGCACGAGGCATGGGCAAGACCGTGGTGCTCAACGAGGTGGAAGATGCCGCAGCAGTCGAGCGAGGCTGGGTTACTTTGGCGGTCGCAGGCACCGACGGCGACCTGCTCGTCGAGGTCCATAAGGCAGCCCTTCGCGCCCGTAGTGCCTTGGACCACCAAGCTACATCGTCCGCGCAGCGAGGCCGATTCGCCGGCATGAAGATCGGCGCCACGGCTCTCGGCACAGGCGTCGAACTCGGCGCGACCTGGGAGATTGACCCCGATGCAGCCACACCGCCGCCCTCGAGCCTTGGCGACGACCTCCGCTACGACCTCACCGACTTGGCTTCATTGGTGGAGGATCGGGGCGGCAGGGTGTTGGTGACGCTCGATGAGATGCATGCCGTGCCTTCTGCTCAAATGCGCCGGCTCGGATCGATCCTCCAGCACGTTGTGATGCGAGAGGGTCGTGCGGTGGCGTTCGTTGGGGCCGCGCTGACCTACGTCGTCGATACGTTGCTGTCGCATCGGTCGGCGGCAACGTTCCTGAGCCGGGCGCCTCGACTGCATGTGTCCCTGCTCGACCATGGCGATGTGGAACTCGGGCTGGCTGAGCCTGTTCGTCTGCACGGCGGCACGTTTGATCGAGCGGCGCTGGGCGAGGCTGTAGCGGCAGTTCAGGGCCATCCGTATCTGCTGCAACTGGTGGGCGCGCACGCATGGCAAGCGGCAGGCGCTTCGGGAGCGGTGCGGCGGATCGGGCTGGAGCACGTTCGTGCAGCGGTGCAGCGTGCCCGGCTCGAACTCGACGAGCATCTGATGCGACCTTCGTGGAACGCCCTGTCCGAGACCGACCGACGATTCGTGCTCGCCATGGCAGTAGACGACGGACCGTCCGAGGTTGCACGGCTGCGCCAGAGGCTTGACATGTCGAGCCAGCAGGCCAATGCGTACCGGCATCGCTTGATCTTGTCCGGCATGGTGCGGCCAGCCGGGCGGGGACGGCTGGCATTTGCCTATCCAGAGACGAAGAACTGGCTTGCCTCGTCGGCCGCCGGTCACGAAGAGACCTGACCGGCTCAGCCGGGAGCGATGATGCGACTGCTGCGGCTGGTCTGCGTCCAGTCCATGCCGTCGCGGACGAATTCGCCCGCAGCGTCGCGTTGGGGGCTGTAGTCCCACCACGACATCTCGCCAGCGCGTGCCGCGGCATTCAGGACATGGCGGGCACGCTGTGACGCCAGCACCCGCTCGCGCAACGCGGCGCTGTCCCACCGCTGCGCCGCTTCGGCGGCGAATGCCGCAGCGATCTCAGCGTGGGCCGGATCGGCCGACAGGTCGGTGCGCTCCAGCGGGTCGGCGACGATGTCGTAGAGCAGCGGCGGGTCGCCCTCGCAGGCGATGTACTTGAGCCTGCCGCGGCGGATCATGAACATCGGCTGCGTCGTCATCGCCCCGGTGTATTCGCTGAGCGCCTCGCCGCTCGCTTCGTCGTTTCCGTCGCTGCCACCCGATGCCAGCTCCCACAGGCTGCGCCCCACAGGCTGCGAACTCAGCGCGGGCCATGAGGCGCTGCCGCCGTCAGTGGCGATATCCAGCAAGGTCGGCAGCAGATCCACCAGCGAGCACACGTCGGGCACCGTGCGGTCGGCCACCCCGGGCCCCGCCATGATGAGCGGCACCCGGGCCGAACGCTCGAAGAAGCACATCTTGAAGAACGTCCCCCGGTCGCCCAGCATGTCGCCGTGGTCGGCGACAGCGATCACCACCGTGTCATCGATGCGTCCGGTCTCCTCGAGCACCTGCACCAGCTTCCCGAGCCACGCATCGAAATAGCTGGTGTTGGCGTAGTAGCCGTGGCGGGCGTTGCGGCACTGCTGTTCGGTGAAACCGTCAGTGTCGGCCCCGATGCCGCGTCGCAGCCGGCGGGTGTGTGCGTCGATCTCGCCCTCGGCGATCGGATCGGGCAGATCGATGTCGTCGTGGTCGTAGAGGTCCCACCACTGCGGCCGTGCCTCGTAGGGATCATGGGGATGGGTGAACGATGCCACCACGAAGAACGGGCGCTCGTCGTCGCGTGACCGGGCAAGGTCGTATAGATGCCGCACGGCGGCGAAACCGGTTTCTTCGTCGTAGTCGTACTGGTAGTTGGTGATCACCTGCCCTGCCTCGGACAAGCTGGCCATGCTGTACCAGTTGCCGAGCGACTCGGGGTCGACATCCCAGTCGGGCGTCAGGTCGAATCCCGATGGGTAGATGTCGGTGGTGAGGCGCTGCTCGAAGCCGTGGAGCTGATCGGGACCGATGAAGTGCATCTTGCCCGACAGCGTCGTGCGATAACCCAGCAACCGCAGGTAGTGCGTCAGCGTCGGCACCGATGCCGCGAATTCCGAGCCGTTGTCCCATGCATCGATTGCGGACGGCAGTTGGCCCGAGAGCATCGAGAACCGGGCGGGGGCGCACAGGGGGAAATTGCAGTACGCGGCGTCGAATCGCGCGCCTCGCTCAGCGAGTGCATCCATTGCGGGGGTCTGCACCAGCGGGTGCCCGTAGGCACCGGTGAAATGCGGCGCGAGCTGGTCTGCCATCACGATGAGAATGTTGGGTTGGGTCATCGAGGGCAACGTAGACCCTGCCGCGGACACCACAGGTCGCAGCCTCTCGACCGATGCCCGGTCTCGCCGTGCGGCCTAGGGTGCCGCGGGCAAACGGTTCGCCACGACACAGGGAGAGCAGCAGTGGCCGACGACTCAGCAACCGACAAAGACGCATGGCTCGCAGCCACCGTCGAGCAGCCGGTCGACGCCGACGAGGAAATCGTCGACCCTCACCACCACCTCTGGGACTTCGCGGCGGGCACCTACCTCGTGCCTGAGCTGCACGCCGACACCGGTGCAGGGCACAACGTCACCCAGACCGTCTTCGTCGAGTGTGCCGCCGGCTACTACACGAGCGGGCCCCAGCACATGCGGCCTGTGGGCGAGACGGAGTTCGTGCGCGAGCAGGCACAGATATCCGCTGAGGCCGATGGTGCGACGATCTCGGCGATCGTGAGCTTTGCCGATTTGACGCTGGGCAATGCAGTCGAAGAAGTTCTCGCAGCGCACGACGAGGCCGGAGGGGGCCTGTTCCGGGGCATCCGTCACGCCAATGCATGGGACGGCAGCGACCAGATCCGTGAGAGCCACACCAAGCCGCCACCCGAACTGCTCGCAGATCCGGACTTCCGGGCGGGTTATGCAACGCTGGGCCGTATGGGATTCAGCTTCGACGGCTGGATGTTCCATACCCAGGTCGCTGAGTTGGTTGATCTTGCCCATGCTGTGCCCGACACGCCGGTCGTGCTCGACCACCTCGGCGGGCCGCTTGGCATCGGCCCCTACGCCGACCGTCGAGACGAGGTGCGCGCCGTGGTGCGCCCGGCGCTCGAGGCGTTGGCCCGCCACCCCCAGGTCGCCGTCAAGGTGGGTGGGATCGGCATGAGCATCTACGGCGCGGGATTCAAGCGCCTGCCCCAAGCCCCGTCCTCGGAGCACGTCGCGGCGACCTGGAGCGACGACATCCGTCACTGCATCGAAACCTTCGGCCCCGACCGCTGCATGTTCGAAAGCAACTTCCCAGTCGACAAGCAGGGCTGCTCGTACACCGTGCTGTTCAACGCCTTCCAGCGCATCTGCGATCAGGCGGGATACACCGCCGCCGAGCGCGCCGACCTTTTCGCCGGCACGGCGCGGCGCTTCTACCGCGTCGAGCCGCCGGCGTAGCCCCTGGGCGGGGCGGCCTAGGTCAGCCCGAGCCCTTCGTGGGGCAGCGTCGCCCATTGGGTGTCGTCATGGCCGTAGAGCAGGCGGCAGCCCTCGTCGTCGCGCAGTGACCGCAGGCGGCGCATCGAATCGAGCTGCATGTCGTGGTCGTAGCCGAACGGCGGCAGCAGCATCCGGTCGAGCACGTCCTCCCAGTAGACGCAGTCGCCCGTCAGCACCACCGGACCGCTGTCGAGTTCCACCCGCAGCGACTGGTGGCCCGCGGTGTGCCCCGGCGTGGGAATGCACGTCACCGAGCCGTCGCCGAACACATCGTGGGTCCCGTCGATGAGCAGCAGGTCGTGGCCGAGATCGAAGTCGTCAGGCTTGTACACCTCGTACTCGATGAGCTTGGGGTGATGGCCGGATTCCCACTCGGCTCGCTGGCAGATCAGCCGGGCATTGGGCAGCAGCTCAGTGCCGCCGCAATGGTCGAAGTGCAGGTGGCTGAAGATCGCGAACGTCAGCTCATCGGGATCGACATCGACGCTGCGCAGCCGGGCCGAGACTTCGTCGCTCGCCGAGTAGTCCGCTGTGAACGACTTGGCCAGCAGCGGGTAACGCGCTCCCACGCCTTGTTGGACCTGGGGGTGCATGCCGGTGTCGAACACCAGCGTCTGACCGCTGGGGTGGCGCACCAGCCAGCTCGGTATGGGCAGCCGCACGTTGCCGGGTGCGTCCTTGATGACCGACGCAGTGGGGGTGGACAGCCAGCCGCATTCGAGCGGCACGAGTGACAGTTGGGTCATGCGCTGTTTCTCCTGAGCGCCTTGCCAGGCGCTGTCTTTTCTGCGCGCCTTCTCATGCGCCGAGGCCCGTGTCCAGGGGGCGGTGGTCGGGGAACTCTGGTTCGCGACGATCCATCTGGGCCCGGAAGGCCTCGCCCATGTCGTCGGTGTCGAGCATCGCGGCGTTCCAGGTGGCGATGTACTCGAGGCCGTCGGCCACGGAATGGTCGCGGCTGAAGTTCATCGACTGCTTCGTGCCCCAGATCGCCATCGGGCTCTTCGCGGCAATCTGGGCCGCGATGTCGTCGACTGCTTCCATCATCGACGCGTGGTCGTCGTACACCGCGTTCACAAAGCCGCGGTCGAGCGCCTCCTCAGCGCCCATGCGGCGGCCGGTGAACGCCAGCTCCCGAACGATGCCTTCGGGCACCAGCTTGGGCATGCGCTGGAGCGTTCCCACATCGGCGGTCATGCCGATGTTGATCTCCTGGATCGAGAAGAACGCATCCCCGGTGGCGTAGCGCAGATCGCAGGCCGAGACCATGTCGACACCGCCGCCGACGCACGCACCCTGGACGGCGGCGATGACCGGCAGCCGGCTCTGCTCGAAGGCGTTGAAGGTCTGCTGTGCGCGCAATGCAGTGTTGCGGATCAGCGCGCGTGTGCGGCTGCTGTGCCCGCCGCCGAGGCCGCCGGAGGGATCCTCGAAGCCGCCGAACACTGCGAGGTCCATGCCCGAGCAGAAATGGCGGCCGATCGCTGACAGCACAACGACCCGGGCGTCGGTGCCAGACGAGATCTCGTCGGTGATCTGGGGCAGCTCCCGCCAGAACTCCAAGATCATCGAGTTGGCCTTCTCGGGGCGCTTCATGACCAAGCTGGCGACCTGGTCGCGCACCTCCACGTCGAAGCAGGTGTAGTCGGATCCGGTCATCAGCTCGTACCTTCCGTCTCGCAAGCCCGCACAAGTCAAGCGCGTGAACGACGACACTGCTCTGGGCGTCGGCGCTAGAGCATCACGCCGAACAGCAGCGCGGTCAGACCGCACAGCAGCGACACGCCTGCTCCCGCACCCCGCTTCGCCACGTTGTCGCCAGCGTTCTGATGCACCAGCGCGCCGACGCCGGAGATGAGCACCAGCAGCATCTTGATGCCGAGCAGCATCGACCAGCCCGAACTCGTCTCCTCGCTGGGAATGGCGAGCATCGACCACAGGCCGGTCGCGACCGCGATGCCGAATGCCGGCCACGCCACCCGCGAGAACGCCTTTGCGGCAACCTTGCCGGAGCCCGGGTAGGCACGGCTGACGATGGGCACGACGGCGCCCACCACGATCTGGCCGCCGATCCACACCGTCACCGCCAGCACGTGCAGCACGACACGGACGGTGTCGAGGTCAAACGTGACGACACGGCTCACTTCGCTGATTGCTGTCATGTGTGATCTCGATTCTGGGTCAGGGCTGGGGGAGTTCGGGTCGCGGGAATACCACGGATGGAGCGTGTCGCGGTGTCAGGACCGGGCTTCGAGCAGGTCGGCCATGTTGTCGGCGTAGAAGCGATCGAGCACGTGGCCGTCGAATCCCTCGAGCGACGCGTTGAAGCGCCCCAACGGATTGCGGCCGCCCTCGATGTGGGGGTAGTCGCTCGAGAACAGGTACAGGTTCTCGTTGGAGTCGCGGATCATGGCGCCGACATCCTCGAACGGGTACGGCGTGAATGCCATCTGCCGGGTGATCTGTTCCGACGGAGCGGCACCCAGCGCAGCCAGATCCGGCTCTGACCGCTTCCAGATCTCGACGACCTGATCGAGCCGGCGCAGCATCTGGGGCACCCAGCCGGCGCCGAGCTCGATGACGCCGCCGCGCAGGTTCGGGTGGCGGGCCAGCACCCCGTCGAGCACCATCACGCCGACAAAGGTCTCCGCCGCTTGATGCAGCGCAACCATGTCTTTGCCGCGCACGTTCTCGCCGCCGCCGAGCCAATCGGTCGGCACCGGGCGGCCGGTGTCCATCCATTCGGGCTTGATCTGCAGCGGATTGCCGCCGACATGGAGGACGAACGGCACGCCCGCCTCGGCCATCTGCGCCCAGACCGGATCGAGATCGGAATGTCCTGGCGACGCGCCTCCGGCGGGGCGGTGGGGGATCCACATCGCGCCGAGCCCGAGATCGAGCGCGTGGCTCATCTCCGCAGCGGCCATCTGAGGATCGTCGAGCGGCAGCAGCGCCACGCCGATCAGCCGGTCGTCGCCGGCGCAGAACTCGGCCATGCCCCGGTTGTGCGCACGGGCGGCGCCATAGCGAATGTCGAGATCAGCGGCGGGATCGAACGCAACGCCGACGCTGAACGTCGCGAACACGAACTGCTGGGCGAATCCGAGCAAGTCCAGCGCCGTGGAGCGCTCGGCAGCGTTGAACGCACCCAGCGCCTGGTATCCCTTGGGCCCCGCGATCAGATCGTCTCCCAAAGCGGTGAGTTCTTCGACCGTCTCAGGCGGGTGAGCACGCTGCCGCGCCGCCAGCTCCATGTCGTCGGTGAGGCGACCGCCGTTGGCGAAGTCGATGTCGGGCATGCGATCGCGGATGCCGGGGTCGGCATGTGCCCGCAGGAAATCCGGCAGCTCCATCAGGTGGCTGTCGGCATCGAGATAGGTCCGGTTGCGCGCGTAGGACATGGTCGCAGACTAGTGAGCCGGCGCAGCCAGTCGCCGGGCCCGCCGGCGCTCGTAGCGAGTCGACCAGCGCCACGCTCACATGGCTTGATGGTCCGGTGATGCCGCCCATGGAGCCTCCTGCGGATCGTGGCGTTGTCGCAGTCACGCCCAAATGACCGTCGGTAGCGTGGAGCGATGGCCGGATCGCACGCTTCACACGATCACGCCCGCAGCCCCTCAGACGGCGCGCACCAGCTTGTCGCCAAGGTGCTGACGGTCTCCGATGGGGTGATTGCAGGAACCCGTGAGGACCGCAGCGGCGAAGCGCTGGCCGCAGTGCTGAGTGCCGCGGGCTACGAGGTGGCTGAGCGCCGCGTGGTAGCCGACGGCGTCGAGACGGTGGCCGATGCCCTGCGGGCCATGACGGACGGTTTCGAGGGCCTGATCGTCACCACCGGCGGCACCGGTTTCACCGAGCGCGATCTCACCCCCGAAGGCACCCGCGCAGTCATCGAACGCGAAGCCCCGGGCCTTGCCGAGGCCATGCGGCTGGTGAACCCCTTGGGCAGGCTGTCTCGGGGAATGGCGGGAATCATCGGCCGCGCAATCGTGCTGAACACCCCTGGCTCCACCAAGGGCTGCGTGGAGTGCTTCGAGGCCGTGGCCGACGTGCTGCCCCACGCATTGGCCCTGCTGGCAGGCGAACGGCTCCACTGATGTGCCCGCACGGCCCGGCTCCAAGCAGCGAGCCGGTGAGCCCGGTAGCGGACTCCGACGTCGTGCACATGGCGCGGGCTGTCGAATTGGGAGAGGGCGTTCGGGGCACGACCGCACCGAATCCGTGGGTGGGTGCCGTCCTCGTCACGGCCGACGGCACGGCCTTTGAGGGCGCGACCGAGCCGCCACCGGGGAGGCACGCCGAGATCGTGGCGCTTGATGCGGCGCGCGCAGCGGGCGCGGACCCCGAAGGGGCGACGCTGTACACAACGCTGGAGCCGTGCTCGCACACCGGTCGGACGGCCCCGTGCGTGGAAGCCGTGATCGAAGCCCGAGTAGCTCGAGTCTTCGTCGGCGTCACCGATCCGGACCCGCAGGTGTCGGGCCGTGGCGTCGCCGTATTGACGGACAGCGGCATTGAGGTTCATGGAGGACAGTGCGGCGACGAGGTCTCCGCTTCGCTGGGTCCTTACCTCCACCAGCGCCGCACCGGCAGGCCCTGGGTGGTGCTCAAGCTGGCTGCGACCCTCGACGGGCGCATTGGCGCGCCTGACGGCACCTCGCAGTGGATCACGTCGCCGGAAGCCCGCGCCGATGCTCATGCGTTGCGTGCCCGTTGCGATGCAGTGCTGGTGGGCGCGGGAACGGTTCGAGCCGACGATCCTCGATTGACGGTTCGGCAGTTGCCTGAAGATGATCCCCGGCGCCCGCTGCTGGCATTGCGTGACGAACGTCGCGAGCCAGCCGGTCTGCCTGTCGGTCATGCCGCGGCCGTCCGCCTCGATCCCCGCCGAATTGTCCTGGGCGAAGCACGCCGCAGGGCGAAGGTGCAACCCTGCGCCGAAGAAGGCGGACCGCTGCCTGAGTTGCTCGAGCGCCTAGCCGCTGACGGCGTCGTCGAACTGCTGGTGGAAGGCGGCGCTCACGTAGCTGGCGAGTTTCATCGCGCCGGGCTCGTCGACGAGTACGTCATGCATTTCGCGCCGGCGCTGATGGGCGGAGACGACGGTCTGCCGTTGCTGGCAGGCGCCGGCGCAGCGAGCATCGACAAGCTCTGGCGCGGCGAGATCGCCGAAGCGTGCCCAGTAGGTCCCGATTTGCGCATCACGATGTTCCCCGCTGCGCGCTCCAGCGAGTAGCGCTCCGCTCGGACCCGGCTCGGCCTCGCTGCGGCTCCTGGGGCGAGCCCCACGGGGCGCACGAGCAGGCGCCTCCCCGGTACCGTTCGGCATCTGCGGGCGCCGGGCAGTGTCCGCAAGCGATTTGCGCCGGAAGGACGGGCGATGTACACAGGACTCGTCGAAGAACTCGGCAGCTTCGCTGGCCGCGACGGCGAACGCTACCGATTCAACGCCAACCTGGTGCTCTCCGATGCCGCCATCGACGACTCGATCTCGGTGAATGGCTGCTGCCTGACCGTCGTCGAGATGGGCGACGGCTGGTGGGAAGCAGACGTCAGCGCAGAAACCGTCAAGCGCACTGCGCTGGGCTCGCTGGCACAGGGCGATCCCGTGAATCTCGAGCGCTGCATGCGCTACGCCGACCGGCTCGGTGGTCATCTCGTGCAAGGCCACGTCGACGGCGTCGCGACCATCGTCCAACCCGCCCCCGACTTGCGCGTCGCGGTGCCGCCCGAGGGCGGCCTGCGCCGGTACCTGGTCGAGAAGGGCTCGGTCACCCTCAACGGCATCAGCCTGACCTGCTTCGACATCACCGACGACGACGAGGGCGGATGCGAGTTCTCAGTGGCGCTCATCCCGCACACGATGGCCATGACCACCATGGGCACCGCCAAGCGTGGCGACCTCGTCAACCTCGAAGTCGACGTGCTCGCCCGATACGTCGAGCGCCTGCTCGGGCACAATGGTGCCGAAACCGACGATGAGTGAGCCCGCCGTGTCCGATCGCCCAGCAGCCGACGACGCACATGCAGCGTCGCCGTTCGCGGCTATTCCCGACGCGATCGCCGCTGTCGGCAGGGGCGAGATCGTGGTGGTGGTCGACGACGAAGACCGCGAGAACGAAGGCGACCTCATCATGGCCGCCGAGCACGCCACGCCCGAGGCCATGGCGTTCTTCGTGCGGTACACCTCCGGCGTCATCTGCGCTCCCTTGATGGGGGAGCGGCTCGACGAACTGGCGCTGCCCCTGATGGTCACCGTCAACACCGAGTCGATGCGCACGGCGTACACGGTCACCGTGGACGCCTCCGAAGGCACCACGACGGGCATCTCCGCGGCCGATCGGGCGCTGACCCTCAATCGCCTCGCCGATCCCAAGTCGGTGCCAAACGACTTCAACCGCCCTGGCCACGTGCTGCCGTTGCGCTACCGCCCCGGTGGCGTGCTCAAGCGGGCCGGCCACACCGAAGCAGCCGTCGACCTCGCCCGCCTCGCCGGCTGCCATCCCGCCGGCGTGCTGTGCGAGGTGGTCAACGACAACGGCACCATGGCCCGACTGCCGGATCTTGTCGAATTCTGCGAGCGACACGAACTGATGCTGATCTCCATCGCCGATCTCATCCGCTACCGGCGTGCCAACGAGCGACTGGTGGATCCCGTATCGGCGGCGCGCATCCCGACGATCTACGGCGAGTTCACCGCCCATGTCTTCCGGGATTTCGACGACACCGAGCACCTGGCGCTGAGTCACGGCAACGTGATGGGCGCGGGGCCGGTGCTCGTGCGGGTGCACAGCGAGTGCCTGACCGGCGACATCCTGGCCTCGATGCGCTGCGACTGCGGCGCCCAGCTGCATTTTGCACTCGAAGCCATCGCCGAGGCAGGTGCTGGTGTGCTGGTGTACTTGCGCGGGCACGAAGGCCGAGGCATCGGCATCGGTCACAAGATGGCGGCGTACTCACTGCAAGACCAAGGCCGCGACACCGTCGACGCCAATCTGGAGCTCGGCCTGCCGGTGGACAGCCGGGAGTACGGCATCGGCGCCCAGATCCTGGTGGAGCTCGGCGTGCAGAAGATGCGGCTGATGACCAACAATCCGAACAAGATCGGCGGCTTGGCCGGCTACGGGCTCGAGATCGTCGAGCGGGTGCCGACGGCATTGCCGCCCAACCTGCACAACAAGGCCTACTTGCGCACCAAGAAGATGCGCTTGGGTCACCTGATCGACGACGACATCATCGATAGTTGACGCCCGTGCCACGCGTCGAAGCACCTCACGTCGCTGCCGGCGTCGGGCGGAGGGACTGTCTGACAGGCCCGCCGCGAACCCCGGCAAGATCCGCCATGGCTTTGTCGCGCAAAGACCTGGGTCCAACGTTGGTTCAGGCGCCAGGCGAGTCGGATACGGAGTTCAAGAAGCGATGGGTTAGCTACGAGGGGCGGATGCATCTGTACTCCGACGATGCGCGGCTCACAGGCCCTGCGCGGGCGTTTTTCCATCCCGGCGTTGGTTGGTGGCAAATCGACGACGCCGGCGAATGGCCCTATCTCAATCACGGGCAGCGCTCTGATACGGGCTTGGGTCTCAACGGAGAATTTGACAGCACCGAGCCGGACTCGGGCGGCGAGGCGGTCGCCAAGAAGCTGGCCAATCTGTACCGTGGCGGCTCCGGCGGAGACGCAGCGCTCAGAGAATTGTTCAGAGGGAGTACTTGGTACGGGTGCCGGAGCGGGGGCTGCTTCGACTCGTACGAGAATCTGTATCTCGAGAACAGTGACGATCTCTATGTCACGATCAGGGAAGAGAACAGCGAGGAATACAGCACTTCTGGCGGTGTGACGGCGCACAGGTGTCGCTGGGACAACGCAGGCGCTGGAGTTTCTTTCTCGCGGTTTCTTCCACGATCCGGATCGCTCGGGCCGTGAGGGCTGGATGGCCGATTGGGCGTCGTCCACGAGAGGAGTGACGACGAGTCCGCTGGCTGCGGGGTTCGTTTCGTTCAGCTATGACGGACGGCGGTTTGCGGTGTTCCCCGGTGCGATCTTGGAGACACTCGAATCGGGCTCGATTTCGACGCGTTACAAGTCCATTCCTGAACGCGAGAACGCCCGGGAGAAGAAACCTGGTGAGGTGGTGGACGTGGTGTGATCTTCGGGCGGTTGTAATTTGGGAACTACTGCAGCGCCTCAGCAGGCCCGGCTGGGGTTCGAGGTGTGCGTCGAGTCCGAGTGGGTCAAGCCCGAGAGTGCCCATTGCGGCGATTGGCACAGAGTGGATGACGACGGCATCGCGGACACGCTGGGCGTACAGGCGCAGTGAGCGCGTCGGGGGCGTGCAGCGTCGGGCTGCTGGGTGGTTGGCGGTGGCGGTGTTCGCGGTTTCGGCTTGTGCCGCGGCTCCCGCAGACGAGCCGGCCGGCGGGCTGTCTGGGGTGCCGGCGGGGGTGGGCGTTGCGTCGGCTGGTGGCGGCGTCGTGGTGGTGGGGCGACAGGATTCGGTTGCCGCGCGCAGGCTCGCAGAGCAGCCACCGTCCGAATCGAGCGGCGCTGGGCATCTGGGCAGGGCCGAGCCGCTGGAGGGAACCGGTGCTGCGCCGAGCGGGATGCAGCGTCGCTTGGGGCGGTGGGATCTGCCGGGGCCGTTGTTGAGGTTCGGATCTGCGGTGCCGGGGCGTGACTATGTGGTGTTGGACCGGTGCGAGCATCCAGAGCTGCAGTCGGAGTGGCAAGCCGCGGGCGGATGGGGAGCGCTGGTGCCCGAGTTCGGGATGACCGCGTGGACGCGACGGTTCGTGGAGCGTGATCTGGCGCGCTGCGCGACGCACAGGTTCGAGATAGTTGACGACGCCGGTGATCGCGATCCGCGCTTTTTCAGCGAGCGGGAGGCCGCTGAGCGCTGGCTGGAGCGGCAGCACGCCAGTCTCGCTCGCCGGTACTCCGTCGCCGGTTCGCAGACCGTGAGGGATGGCTCGTTCGTCGCAGGGTTCGTCGACAGCGCTTCACCGGTTCAAGGGGGTCCGCTGGGGATCATGTTCGCCCCCGTGGATGCGCCCGTCGACGAGGTGCGAGTGTTGCCCTGGTCGGTGCATGTGAGTGACGGTGCGCTGCGGGGCCTGGTGCGGAACTGGTCCCGGCATCTGTGGGCCTACGACGTGACCATCACCGCAGATGACCGCACATTCGTATGGCCGTTGTCAGTCCAGCCAGGCGAGACTGCCCCCTTCGAGATCGGCGGCTGGCAAGGCCCCTCCGATCGGGAGTCGGTCGATGTGCGCGTGACATCGAAATCGAATGCGAAGCCGACCATCACGCGACCACCACAGCCACAGCACAATTCCGGGCTGACGACGAAGCGGCGTGCAGCACCGATCTGGGGGTGCTGTGGCATGGCAGCATCGCTCGCACAGGGACGCTGAGCACCACGAGCTGTGTCTCGGACAAACGGACGCCGAGCTCAGGGACGTTCCACGCGCATCGCTACACGTTCACCATGGCCACTGCGGGCTGGGTGTCGATCGATCTGGAGGGCGCCGGGACGGGCCCCGAAAAGCTCGACACCTATCTGCTGGTGCTGTGCGGGCACGGCTCGGGCGGCGTCGAGCGCATCCGCGACGACGACTCAGGCGGCGACGGCGACGCCCGAGCCGCCGATGTGCTGCTCGCGGCAGGCCGCTACACGATCGAGGCGACCACCGCATCCAACGGCGCTGTGGGCGCGTTCCGGCTGCGCGTCCAAGGCGACTTCGATGTGCGCGCCTTCGACCAGCCTGTGCGCCCCCGCGCCACAGTCGGGCAGCGGATCGCCCGCACCTGGGCCCATCAGCCCCCAACGGCCAAGGTCACGCTGCAGTCGGTCGCACCCGACGGGCTCGACGCGTCAATCGTCAGCGACGACGGACTGGCGACCCTCACCGCGAGCCCTGCCCGCCCAGGCGACTACACCGTCACCGTCGCGTACACCGCCAGCGGGCACACCAGCACCAGGACCACGATCATCGACGCCGACTGCCCGCCCCGACACATCGAAACCCAAACACGCACTTGCACCCCGCGCGCCACCGCACTCCCCACCGGCTGCACCGCCACAGCGCTCCACGACGGGCGCATCTGGGGGCACCGCAAGGAGTCGGGCACGTTCGACCTGTACGCGGAGAGCGCGCCTGCAGCGTGCACGTCGCTGACGCACAGCGACAAGGCGGCCTACTACAGGTTCACGCTGCCGGATTGGCTGCCTGTGAAGCTGAAGCTCGAGGCGGGCAACGGCGGGCCGCTGTATCTGGCGACTGCGGGCGGGGCGCCCTCGATGACCATCTGGCGGGTGCTCGGGACCCACCCCGCAACCGGGCAGATGCTGAGCTTCGAGGGAACATCGGCGTCGGTGCGCCGCCACGAACCGTCGTTGCAGCGCCCGCTTCGTGCCGGCACGTACCTCATCGAGCTCGCCCCTTCGACAACGGTCACCACGCAGGAACAGTTCGCGCTCACCACAGAGCTGCCCAGCGCGCAACGTGCCCACGCCGACGTGCAGAATGTGGGCAATACCGGTCTGGGCGGGGCGGGCATGACGCTGGGCCAGTTCCTCGACGCACGAGGCAGCCTCATCTACGGCGCGCACCCCGACGCTGACCCCACCAGGGCAACCGATCCCTTCTACCCCGAGAGCGCCGATTATCCGTGGCTGCCGTTCACCACCGACCGGTGCAGCATCCCCCCGGGGTGGGTCCTGCAGCTCGCCGAGAGCGCAATCGACGAAGCAGCAATCCGGCTGGGGCCGCTGGGGTGGTTCGCGGCGTATTTCCTGCTGCCGGATGCCGACGAGATTGATGACCACCCCCAGTTCGGCGGTGAGACCGTGTCGTTCGTGTACGGCTGCATGCGTCACGACTTCAACTGGCGCAACCTGCACCGCGTCAAACACCACTACCGCTACGACACCGCCACCGGTACCTGGAATAACACGGTACGAGCGGACGCCGACACCCGCCTCGGCACCGACCTGGCCGCGCTCTGTAATGCCAATCAGGATGACGCACCCGAGACGTCACGCCATTACAAGTGGGAACTCCCGAACGACGCGGCAATCGGTAGATGCGAACGGGCCGCTGCTGCAGTCGAATCCGCTCTCGGCGCGGTGCCGTTCAGCTGGATCGGATACGACCATGACTGACGCGAACGACGATGAGCCCGACGCCGTCGCACCGCCCGCTGGCCGCAGCCGCCGTTTGCTGCTGATCATCGCCGCCGGTGCTCTTTCGGTCGCTGCGGCAACAATTTGGTTCGTGGCCGCACTGTCCGGCCCTGGTGCAGAGTCGCCCGATTCCGCGGCGTCGAGATCTGAGACTGACACCGACCTGACACCGCTCATTGGGCGACGCTACAGCGATCAAGAACTAGGGATTGAATCCGTCATCGACGAGTACTTCCACGTCATGACGCCGGTCGATACAAGGTTCAGGAGCGCGAGTGACCGCCGCAATTACCTCGCTGAACGCAATCACTACTTCAATCACGAGGCGATCGGTCATGAGCGTGAGCGCTTGCACTTCGAGCGGAATCTGATGTTGGTACTCGATGCTGCATACGACGAACCGCCTTCGGATCTCGGGTTCGACGGCTTGCTGGATCAAGCGTTCGAGGACGCGATGCTGGAGTGCGCTGCTTCCGCCGGGTGGCCGGATTTGCAGCTCGTCAGTGCTTCGGAATCAAACATCAGTCGCTCGATGGAGATGTACGGCATCACGAGGGAGCAATTCCGTGAGTTGCGTCATGAGTGCGCGAAGGTGGCGGCCACCTATCCGACATTGGATCCTGCGGTGCGCGATGAGTTGCTCGGTCGGTTGAAGGCGCATTATCGGGCGGCGGTATATGAGTATCTGCGGGAGTTTCCTGATGCGGAGGTGCCGCTAGTCGATCACCCCGGCGCCCCGCGGCCGTTGGAGGAGCGGCTGGTCAAAACGTGTCAGAAGACCCCCGACCCCGCACAGTGCGCCGTGGAGTTCCGAGTGGAGCTGCCTGCGCCGTGAGAGCTCAGTGTGCACTCACTACAGAGCTGCCCACCGCGCAACGCGCCCACGCCGACGTGCAAAACGGGGCCCGGAAGCGTTGGTCATCGGCGAAGACGTCGCGGCCGGCGACGTCAGCGGCGGCGCAGGCCTTGGGTTGCCGTTCGGCTCTGGGGCGGCGTGGTGGTTCCGGCGATTCTTGCGACAGCGCTGGTGAAGCTGTTCGGGCTGGGCGTACTTGGTGCGACCCTGGTGGCCGGGGTGTGTTGCCCAGCGACTCGTGTGCCGTTCGACGTGTGGCGGTCTCGATCCACGGGAGCGTCTGACACTCCCCAAGAAGGGCAAGCTCTATCGGTGGTTGCGAGTGAGTTGAGTGTAGATGTCGGCGGCTGATTGCCAGTTGTGGAGTCGGCGGGGCATCCAGTTGAGGTTGTCCTCGATGACTGACAGTCGCAGCGGACTGAGGTTCAGCGGTGTGCCTTTGGGCAGCCAGCGTCGCAGCAGCCCGTTGGTCTGCTCGTTGGTGCCGCGCTGCCATGGGCTGTGGGGGTCGCAGAAGAACACCTCGATGCCGAGCGCGGTTTCGATGTCGGCCCAGCGGGCCATCTCGCGGCCTTGGTCCCAGGTGAGGCTGCGCACCAGATGGGCGGGCTGGCGGGCCAACGCGGCGGTGACCGCGGCGGCGACGTTGGGCGCTGTGTAGCCGTGGGGCAATGCGACGACCAGCGTGTGGCGGCTGACGCGCTCCACCAGGGTGGCCGCGGCGCTGCGGTTGGCTGCCCCGATGATCAGGTCGCCTTCCCAGTGGCCCGCCTCGTCTCGGTCTTCGGCGGCTGGGGGCCGCTCGCTCAAAGGCCGATAATCCCCCAGCGGGCTGGCTTTTTCGCGGTGGCGGCTGCGCGGACGGCGACGCCGGCGGCCCCTCGGCAGGTCGGCCCACGCGTCGGCGCCGAGCCCGCAGCCGCTGTACGCGGCCCGGTAGATCGTCTCCGCGCATACCCGCTGTCCCTCGCCGGCGAGATCGGCGCTGATCGCCTGCGGCGACCAGCGCTGGTTCATCCTGCGCTTCACCTGGGCGGCCAGCACCGGGTCCGCTTCGAGCTTGCATGCCCGGGGCCGCCGCGCCTGGCGGCTCGCGTCAGCGGTCGCTGACGCCGCGTCGTACACGGCCTTGGGGCCGCCGCAGCGGCCCAGCTCGCGATAGACCGTCGCCGGGTGCCGGCCCAGCACCACCGCGATGTCCACAGCGGTCGCTCCCGCCGATCTCATCGCCTCAATCCGGGCGCGCTCGAACGCGCTCAGCCTCGCTGCCATACTGGACACCTCCACTGGTGGTTGCTGTGTTGAACAACCGGTCATCATGACCGATCACTCGCAACCACCGGTGGAGTCCGCCAAGGATCTCGTAGGCGTAGTTGCGGTCGACCGGATCGTCGAGGTCGAGCGCGCCTTGTCCGCTCCACGCAACGTGACGAGGCAGGGTGACTATGCCAGTCATGGGCGCGATGACGTTGTAGCCCGCTTCGACGGTGCCGGCGAAGGTAGGCGTCTTGAAGGTGAAGTGGTGCGGGCCTGGGCCGTTGCGGGCCACGAAGCGGCGCAGGAAGTCGCTGCCGTCGTGCTCGATCGGCTCGAGAAGCTCGATTCCCGTCACACCGCCTGCGTAGCCTGTCAGCCATGACAGAACGATTGTTTCAGGACCTTCTTGAGGGTTCGCCTCAGGACAGCGTCGAACGGTTACGGTCGGCGGTGATGGGGGGCCGAGCCGCCGGGCCACAGCGTGAACACCTGCGTGTTGATCTTCCACGCGCCGATCCGCTCCCCGGGTCCGGCAAGCCGGTGCTCATCGTCGGGCGGGCCGAAGAAGGCTTGGACCTGCTGCCTGATCGCAGCGTCCAGACCGTTGTGACATCGCCGCCGTACTGGTCGCTGCGGGACTACGAGGTCGACGACCAGATCGGTCGTGATGACGCTCTTGCTGATTACGTCAAGAGCATCGTCGTGACGTTCGACAAGATCCGGCGGGTGCTGGCCGACGACGGCACCGTCTGGCTCAACGTAGGTGACAGCTACACCTCGGGTAACCGGCGCTACCGAGCCCCTGACCGCAAGAACAGGGCGCGTGCGATGCGGGTTCGGCCGGCGACGCCCGAGGGTCTCAAGCCGAAGGATCTCATCGGAGTGCCGTGGCGCTTGGCGTTCGCGCTTCAAGATGCCGGTTGGTGGCTGCGCTCGGAGGTGATCTGGCACAAGCCGAATGCCCATCCGGAATCGGTCCGGGACCGTCCGACCAAGGCGCACGAGTCCTTGTTCTTGCTGTCGAAGAACAAGGACTACTTCTATGACGTCGATGCCGTCCGCGGACCGAACGGCCGTCGGCTGAGGACGGTTTGGGACATCAACACCGAGCCACGGCGGCGCGACGACTGTGGGGTAGAAGATCACCCTGCTGTCATGCCGCTGACGCTCGCAGACCAGTGCATCACCATCACCAGCAAACCCGGTGACATGGTCTTGGACCCTTATGCGGGTTCCGGCACGACGCTGCTCGCGGCACGAGCATTAGATCGCAGATGGGCCGGCATCGAGCTCAACCCGGCCTTCGTGGATCTCATCGAGCGACGACTGGCCCAATGAACGACAGCGAATCCCTGAGGCGCAAGATCGACGATCTCTCGCCAATGGGCGTCCGCTTCGTCGCACGCATGGTCGATTCGCTCTCGGACCCCCCACAGGCCCAGGGTTCTGCTTCTCAGCCAACGTGGATCACGGCGGAACCTGATTGGATCGAGTACTTCGGCCTCCTCATCTCCGCACACCATGGGCTTGCGGTGGACGCGCTCAAGGAGACTGGCTTCGAGAACGCATTTCGAGATGCCTGTGAGGCAGTTGGCTGGAGCATCGATCCGCCCGCATCCGCGACAAGGCGCTTCGTCGACACCACGGTTCAGACCCCTCATGGTCGTAGAAGAAAGCTCTCCTTGAAATCAACAGCCGCTCAACGGCTATCAAAATCGACGATTCACATCTCCAAGCTCACCGAAGCGGCGTGGATCCAAGACGTCCGATCAGCTAGGAGTCGCCGGACCCGGACGTTGGAGTTCTTCGAGGAATACTGCGCCACAGTCGATGCCATCGTGATGCTTCGAGGGTTTCGTGACGATCCGCAGTCCATTCCGTACTGCTATCAGCTCGTCGAGATACCAAGCGCGATCTTCGCGTCGTTGCAGTCGTTGCCTCTTGCGGCGTTTGAGGCAGACGGCCCAACGCTTGACTGTTCGTTCGAAGGGGAGTCTGGGGCAGCGCGCGTTTCGCTGGACAGGTCGGATGCCAAGGTGACTGTCAAGCAAATCAAGCTCTCGGCATGCGTCGTCCACGAAGAATGGGAACTCGGCGAGCGTGGGTGAATCGCCACGGGACGTTCCTATATGGCTGACGCTAGGGGCGGCAGCGTTTATTCACGATGGTCGCTGCGTCAGCTTGCCCCGGGCCACTCGGCACCGACCACGAAGACGTGAGTGTGTCCGGCACTGTTCTGAGCGGTGTTGAAGAGGATTCGCTGACCGTCTGGTGACCAATCGGGGTTGATCTCTTGGCCGGTCATGCTGGTGAGCTGCACAATCTCGCCGGTGTCGAGAACGAGGATCGCGATATTCGATTCACCGTCGATGACCTGACCGTCCCGCGTCTCGAAGAGGCTGAATGCCAAACGGGTGCCGTCCGGAGACCACGACAGCTTGGTGACGTCGATGGGCAGTCTGCCTCCGCGATTGTCGTCGGGAGGCAACCGCGTCGCATCGGATCCATCGGGGTCCATGACTGCCAGCGATCCCCCCCAGTTGAAGGCAATCTGGGAGCCGTCAGGAGACCAAGCTGGCTCTGATCCCCCACCGAATTTCCGGTTCAAGTCGACCGGATTACGCCCGTCGGAATCCATGGCGACGATGTACCACTCGTTGTGCTCCCAACTGTGGCGTTCGAAGGCCAGCTTGCGACCGTCAGCCGACCACGTCGGATGACTGTCCTCGACTGCGCCGCTGGTCAATCTGACCGGGTTCGATCCGTCAGCGTTGACCGTCCAGATGTGGCTCCGGTAAGGATCAGTGCCCTCGGAAGGATCGGTTCTCGTCCACCCGATGAAGGCGATTCGGGAGCCATCTGGAGACCACGAAGGGCTGCCAGGTGAGACACGGCGGACTCCACCGGTGGTTGCGAGTGATCGGTCATGATGACCGGTTGTTCAACACAGCAACCACCAGTGGAGGTGTCCAGTATGGCAGCGAGGCTGAGCGCGTTCGAGCGCGCCCGGATTGAGGCGATGAGATCGGCGGGAGCGACCGCTGAGGACTACGACGCGGCGTCAGCGACCGCTGACGCGAGCCGCCAGGCGCGGCGGCCCCGGGCATGCAAGCTCGAAGCGGACCCGGTGCTGGCCGCCCAGGTGAAGCGCAGGATGAACCAGCGCTGGTCGCCGCAGGCGATCAGCGCCGATCTCGCCGGCGAGGGACAGCGGGTATGCGCGGAGACGATCTACCGGGCCGCGTACAGCGGCTGCGGGCTCGGCGCCGACGCGTGGAAAGACCTGCCGAGGGGCCGCCGGCGTCGCCGTCCGCGCAGCCGCCACCGCGAAAAAGCCAGCCCGCTGGGGGATTATCGGCCTTTGAGCGAGCGGCCCCCAGCCGCCGAAGACCGAGACGAGGCGGGCCACTGGGAAGGCGACCTGATCATCGGGGCAGCCAACCGCAGCGCCGCGGCCACCCTGGTGGAGCGCGTCAGCCGCCACACGCTGGTCGTCGCATTGCCCCACGGCTACACAGCGCCCAACGTCGCCGCCGCGGTCACCGCCGCGTTGGCCCGCCAGCCCGCCCATCTGGTGCGCAGCCTCACCTGGGACCAAGGCCGCGAGATGGCCCGCTGGGCCGACATCGAAACCGCGCTCGGCATCGAGGTGTTCTTCTGCGACCCCCACAGCCCAAGCCAGCGCGGCACCAACGAGCAGACCAACGGGCTGCTGCGACGCTGGCTGCCCAAAGGCACACCGCTGAACCTCAGTCCGCTGCGACTGTCAGTCATCGAGGACAACCTCAACTGGATGCCCCGCCGACTCCACAACTGGCAATCAGCCGCCGACATCTACACTCAACTCACTCGCAACCACCGATAGAGCTTGCCCACCGACCATGCTGAACAGTCCTCGTATGTCGGCGCCGTCTTGGTCGGATATCCCTAACGAGCCTCCGCCGTTGTAGACGATGTGCCGGCAATCGGGCGACCAGCTTGCCTCGCTCGCCCATGGGCTCTCGAACAGTTGCACCGGCGCGTCATTGGGTGTGCCACCGCACGGACCCACGGCTGCATCTGCGGTTTCCGACTCGCCGTCGCTGTCGCCCGCCACCAGGTAGGCGTCGATGGCCGCCGTTGCAACGGCGCCCTCGCCGCCGAACACGAGCAGCTGAACAGCGTCGCTGCCCACTGAGCCACGGACCGTGTCCAGATAGCCGGCGGTGCTTGTAGGCACCTTGCCCGGATCCGTGAGCACCAGCGCTGCGCATCGGCGAGCAAGCAACGGTGCTGCGCTGAACGAGTCGAACGGGATGCGCGCCCGCGCCAATCCGACTCTGGCCTGAGCAAAGCACCCGTTGCTCGACTGCCCGGCCGCGTAGAGAGCCGCTCGCGTCGCGGTCTCGAAACGCGATGACCCAGCAATGCGATCAACCGAGATGCCCAGCCCGCTGATTGCATCTTCCACATCTTGGGACAGTGCTGCGGTGCCGCCCATGAGCACGACACGCTCGATGCGCTTGCCTGCGAGATACTCGGCCACCGCCTCGTGCAGCTCAGTGCTCGGTGTCACCAGCACTGGATGGCCGCCATGCGCAGACAGCGGACCCGCAACCAGAGCGTCAGCGAACACCTCGCCGCTGGCGATGATCGCGGTCTTGGCACCGCTCAGCGCGCCGACGGCACCGAGCCGTTGTGCCATCGCGACGCCGGTGCTGTAGCGGTCGCTGCCTCCGACGCGCTCGACGGCAATTTCGGCCTCCCGCAGCTGCCTTTCGACGGGCTCAGTGATCGTGCGCGCCGAACCGGTGCCACTGCTGACCAGCAGCACCTTCGACGCGCCGACGCGCTTGAGGAACTCCAGCGCGTCGCTCCGTACTTCGGCCGGAGGTGTCATCAGCACAGGAGCCTCGAGACGCCCCGCCACCGCCGCCGCCACCACAGCCTCGTGCCAGCTCAGGCCCGACACCATGACCACCCACTCCAATTCGCCACCGGCATCATCCGCGACTGCCTCGGCAATGCGCAGCGACGTGGCGTAGCGATCCGCTCCGCCATAGCGCACGAGTTCTATGTCAGCGAGCTCGGATTCTCCCGACTGCGCAGCAGCATGGGAAACTGGCATTAGAACTGCGGCACTGAGTACGAGCACGGCGGGTAGCAGAGCCCTCCAGCGCTGAGTTTTGGCGCGTGGGATAACGTCGTCCGCCTCCGCCCCGTGGGTCATGGGTTGAGGGAGAATTTGGCGCGCATGGAAGCAAACACATTGGGTTGACTCATATGGCATATGGCCTACTATGTCGCGGCATTGTGACGGTCGTCACAATGGGGACGCAGGGCTTCCGACGGCTCGGACGGGAGCCAGCCGTTCGCAACTGTGCAGTGAGCAACGGCGGCAGGGCGCTGTGATGCCCGTGCCGGATTGCGTCGTGCGACCTCGCGTGCCGACGATGCGAAGGCAGCTTGGCTTGGTGCTGTGGGCCTGCGCGGTGCTGAGCGCGGTGTTGATACTTCCGACGGGCGCGGCCGGCGCCAGCGGCGACGATGCTCCGACCGTTCGTTACGGCGGCGCGGATCGTTATTCCACCTCATTGCTGATCGCTGAGGCGTTTGTGGCCGCGGCCGGCGACTCTGTCTCGGTGGTCGTGCTGGTGTCCGGCGAACGATGGACTGACGCCGTAGTTGCCGCCCCGGTTGCCGGCGCGCTGGGGGCGCCCGTGCTGATGACACCGCCCTCAGCGTTGCGAGACGACGCTGCGGAATTCCTTCAGCGGATCGGGGTGACCCGCGCGCTGGTGCTGGGCCCCGCGGCAGGCGGAGCCGGGCACGGCCCCGGACGCGGCGTGAGCGAGTCGGTACTGAGCGCGCTCGGCGATATCGGCGTGTCGGCACAGCGGATCGCAGGCTCGGACCGTCATGACACCTCAGTTGCCGCAGCACGCCAGATCGAGGCCGGTGCAATGCCAGGACTGGGCCGAACCGCGATCATCGCGAGCGGCGATGTGTTCGCCGATGCGCTGGTTGCAGGACCGTTTGCCGCCCGCGGCAGCCATCCGGTGCTGTTGAACCCGCCGGACGCGCTGCACGCCGAAGTGGCCCGCTACCTGACCGGCGCCGACATCGAGCATGTGGTCATTGTGGGCGGCAACGCAGCACTCGGCGAAGCCGTCGAAGCTGCGATCACTGGCATGGAAGTGTCGACCACTCGCTTGTCGGGCGCCGATCGCTACGACACTGCTGTCAAGGCAGCGCAACTGGTGACCGACCGCTACAGCGATGTCGCCGGGAAGCCATGCTTCACATCGAGCACCGTGGGCATCGCGCGAGCGCGCGTACCGTTCGATTCGTTCAGCGCGGCGCCACTGCTGGGGAAGCTGTGCGCTCCACTCGTGCTCGCCGACCCGGCGCGGATTCCCGCCGCCACGGCCGTCTATCTCGATGCAGCACGCAGTGCTCACGCCACGGTCGATCTGCGAGTGTTCGGCGGTGACGCGGCCGTCTCCCAGACAGCCCTCGACGACTACCTGGCCGGGAGGCACCTCGGATCCCAGCAGGACCCCGACGACGCTGCGCCGGGTGCTTATCCGACCTTCGTTGGGCCGCGCAGCGACCAGACGCTCTTGACCGTCACGCGGGGGCGAACTTGCATGGTGCGCCGGGACGCCACCGTGACGTGCTGGGGCGCCGAGGGCCTGCGCGAGCGGTTGACCGCCGCGTCGCTCACTGATGTCGTCGCGCTGAGCTCGTCTGACTACTCCGGTTTCCGGGCACTGCATGCCTGCGCGATGCAGGCAGACGGGACCCTCTCGTGCTGGGGCGACGGGTCCTTCGGACAGCTTGCTCTGGGGGGCGCGGGCAACCGCTACGTGCCGGTGAAGGTCCCGAGAATTGACGACGCTGTCGACGTTGCTACGAGCCTCGACACCACCTGCGTGCTGCACGGCGACGGCGGCGTGTCGTGCTGGGGCGGGAATCAGCGCGGCGAGGTCGGCCATCGCGTCACGCGCCACAGCCAGTTCACGCCCGAACGCGTGCGGGGTGTCGACGATGCAGTTGCCATAGCCGCCGGCCCCACCTTCTTCTGCGTTGTGCACGGCGACAGCGGGGTGTCGTGCTGGGGCGGTGCGTTCTTCGATTCCCCGCAGCGCGTCACAGGACTGAGTCAGGTGTCCTCACTGTCGGTTGCAGACACACGAGCCTGCGCGGTCACTACCGGCGGCGAGGTGTTCTGCTGGTTCCTGCGAGGAGGCCACCCCGGGCCCAGTGTCAGAGGCCTGCACGACGCTGTGTCGGTGTCGGCGAGCGGCAAGAGCGCGTGTGTGGTGCACCGTGACGGCGGGGTGTCGTGCTGGGGCGACAACAGCGTCGGGCAACTCGGCGACGGAACCCGGACCTCACGGACCACGCCGAAGCGCATCATCGGCGTCTCCGACGCCATCGAGGTGGGCATCAGCCTCGGCTCCACCCAAATCCCCGCCCATGCGTGCGCCCTGCGCCGCAGCGGCCGGGTGTCGTGCTGGGGCGACAACAGCGTCGGGCAACTCGGCGACGGCACCACCACGCAGCGCACGAGTCCGCGGCTCGCAATGCAGTTCTCCCCGATACCGGCTGACGAGGCCCCGCTCACCGCGCTTGAGGTCTTGCACGCGTGGATAGACGAGGAGTCACGGCAGTGGCAAGCCGACTACCCGTGGCTGAAGACTGCATGGGACCACATCCGCGGCCAGGTGAACGTGTCTGCTTCGGGTGCTGGGGGCCTGGTATGGAACTCGTGCGACAACTGGCGCACACGAGGCTGCGAGGTCACCGGCATGACTTTGTCCGAGCTCAGCCTCGGCGGTGTCGTCCATGAGCTCTTGCACGTGTATGACATCGAGGCTGGCCTTGCGCCTGCGAAGGCGTGGGGCGCCGTGCAGATCTACTTCGCCGCCAAGTATCCAGACTGCTATGCGCGCGGTCGCTTCCCGGGAGGCGAGATCCTGGCGGACACGGTGACGCATCTCATGGTGCCGCAAGCTTGGCTGACGTACTACGAGTCCGACGGCTGCCCGTCGCTATCGGATCGGCCGTCACTCGAAGACGAGCAGGTGGTGCTCGCAGGCTTGGCTGGCAAGGTTCCCGAGTGGTACAAGCAGAACATCACGAACAGCGACGACTTCTGGGCCGCCTGGCTGGGCGCGCCCTCGCTTCGGACTCTGTGGAACCTGGCGCCCGAGTTCGGCGGGCTCTGCTCCGACGATTGGGTCACGTACCCGCTCAAGCCCGAGCTGTTCCCCGCTGCCGACGCCAACCCGTTCCGCGACGTCGGCTGCTGATGCTGCAAGCTCGCCCGGGTCCGGGTACTCGCCCAAGGCCGGGTCTGTCGGACGCTCCCTGACAAGGGAGCGTCCGACAGGCCCTTCTCCACCGTCCAAGTGTGGACGGTGACGTCGTATTCCATGCGATGACGGCGCGGCGGTAGTACCCAGGAGCGGGCCCGATCGAACTCGAGGGCGCTTCAGTTTGGGTTCGTGTCGTCGGGCGTCACTACGGTCTTGCCGGAGGCGCTGCTGCTTTCGTTATGTTTTGTTGAAGTTGTTATTTCTTGTTAAGACTGTTGCCAGTCTTGGGAGAGTTCGGGTATCGGCTCAGGGGACGATCTTGGAGATCGGCATCTCGACGATGTCGGTTGCGCCTCGTTCGATCAGCTCGGGGATGAGCACGTTGATCGTCTGCTTGGGCGCCACGGTCTCGACGGCGTAGGCCTCGCCGCCCCAGAGTTCGTTCACGGTCGGCGCTTTCATCGACGGCAGCACGTCAACCACCGCATCGAGGTGCTCACGGCCCACATTCAGCTTCACCAGCACTTTGCCCCGTGCATCCAAAACACCGTCGAGCAGCGTCTTGATCTGGGTCATCGCACGGCGCTTCGCTGGGTCGTCGTATGTCGCCCTGTTCGTGAAGATCTCCGTGTAGCTGGTGAGTATCTCGTCGATGATGCGCAGGCCCGCTGCCCGCAGGGCCCTGCCGGTCTCGGTGACGTCGACCACGGCGTCCACGATCTCGGGCAGAAGATGCGGCTGATGACCAACAATCCGAACAAGATCGGCGGCCTGTCCGGCTGCGGACTCGAGATCGTCGAGCGAGTGCCGACATCGCTGCCGCCGAATCTGCACAACTAGGCATACCTGCGCACGAAGAAGATGCGCATGGGCCACCTCATGGACCACGCCGGACTCGACCCGGCGCAGATTGTCACGGAATCCTCGATGGGCGGGGACAATGCGTCTTCGACGGTTGACCCATAGCGCCCCACTAGCGTCGCGGGCATGGGTCCAGACAGAAGCAGAGTGACCCTGCACGACGTCGCGCGACAGCTCGGAATGTCGGTCACGCAGACCTCTCGAGCACTCAATGACAAGTGGGACGTTGCTGAGAAGACCAAGACGCGGGCGCGTGCCGTTGCCGCCGAGCTCGGCTACGTCCCGAATCTGGAAGCTCGTCGACTCAAGACCGGATCGAATCGTGCTGATGCCATCGGACTCGTGCTTCCCCGAAGCGAGCTCCACTTCAGCAACGCCTTCTTTGCAGAACTGCTGTCCGGATTGGTCGCGGCGGCCACCGAGAGGCAATTCGAGGTTCGACTGTCGGTCAGCATCGGCGCATCGGACGATCTCAGGAGCTATCGGCAGGCCTTGGCCATGCGGCAGGTCGACGGATTCGTCCTTGTCCGCACGGAGATCAACGATCCGCGCGCGAGCTATCTCGCGCACGCCCAGTGCCCGTTTGTCGCATTCGGCCGTGGCTGCGACCATCCGACTTTTCCGTACGTCGACGACGTGGACGACGTCATGGCGCCGGTGGTGACGCATCTGGCAGGACTCGGTCATCGGCGCATCGCATGCATCGTCGAGCCTGCGAAGTACAGCATGTCGCACTACCGGTTCCGATCGTTCGAGGAAGCAGCCGCCGAGTGTGGGATCGAGGTCAATCCGGATCTGGTCGTCGAAGCGGACTTCGGCGAGGACTCGGGCTATGCGGCAGCCCGGAGCCTCCTATGCAAGACTGATCGGCCGACTGCCATCGTGACACAGAATGACCTCTTGGCGTTGGGGGTTCTCGGCGCAGCGCGCGACACAGGCATCTGCGTCCCCCATGAACTGAGCGTCACTGGATTTGACGACATCGCCGCAGGCCGCTATGCCACGCCAGGGCTGACGACCGTGCGCCGCTCGCCGCTGCTTGTGGGCGAGATGCTGTGCCGTCAACTGCTCGACGTGGTGAACGGAACAAGCGAGACCAGCCCAGGCGTCCTCATGGGAGCCGAACTCATCGTGCGCGGGTCGACTGGCCCGGTCCCGTAGTCGTGACCGTCACGTTGGCAGCGCGTCGCTGACGGACGTAGATTTCCGAAACCTTATGGATTTCTGGACACGAGGCCGCTCGATGCAGCGAAGGTGCCTGCGCTGATGACGCCAGGCAGCTCGTCGACGGCCAAATCGGTGCACATCATCAACCACACCCACTGGGATCGCGAGTGGTTCTTGACCGAGGAGTACACGACGCGGTGGATCCCTGAGCTGATCGATGCGATTGACGCACTTCACGACGCAAATCCCAACTACAGGTATCTCTTCGACGGCCAGACGCTGGCAATCGAGGACCTGCTCCGAACGCAGCCGCACTACGAGGCCTCGATATCGCGACTCGTCGGCGCTGGCGCTCTCGGGATCGGCCCCCTCTACAGCCAGCCTGATTGGCGACTTGCCAGCGGCGAACTGCTCATGCGCAATCTGCAGGCCGGGGTCGAGGACGCCGCCCGTCACGGCGGCCGCACCACCGTTGCCTGGCTCGTGGACACCTTCGGCCATGTCTCCCAGACGCCTCAGATGCTCGCGAGTGCCGGAGTGCAGACCGCGTACGTGTGGCGCGGGGTTCCGCAGCTCGCGCCGCTGTTTCGATGGAAATCGCCCGACGGCACCGAGATCGCGGGCATCAACCTCTTCGGCGGGTATCGGAACCTCTACGGCATTGCCCGGACGAGGTCCCTGGCGGTCCGACGGCTCCAAGGCGAGCACGACAAGCTCGCCCCGTTCTACCGAGGGCTGCCTATCCCGCTGTTCGACGGGTACGACCTCGAGACCGAGCCGGAGGATCCGGTCGCCATTTACCGGGAGCTCGGGGCCGACCTCGACGGGTTCGACTTGGTCGAGTCGTCGCCTGAGCACTATGCGCAGGCAGTCCGTGGGCAGGTGAGTGCTGCTCCGCACATCGCCGGCGAATTGCTGTCGGGCAAGTACGGCTCGACGTTTCCCGGCTCGCTGTCGACGAGGACGTATCTGAAGCTGCTGCACTCCGATGTCGAGCACCTGCTGCACCGGGTCTGCGAGCCGATGGCGGCGCTGGCTGCCGTCTGCGGAGCGCCCTATTCAGCGGACCGGTACGACGCCTGGGACCGCGAGCTCCTACGTGACGTCGTGCACGACTGCATCTGCGGCGTGAGCGTCGACCCCGTGCACGAGCGCATGGAGCGCTCATATCGACGCATGCTGCACGACATGACAGACGATGCCGAGCGTTCGGCGCAATGGGTGGCACGCTGCCTGCGCGACGGGAGCTATGTCGTGTCGACCACGCCGATGGCCCGCTCAGGCACTGTGAGGGCCGACGGAGTCGTCTACGAATATGCCTCGGAGGGTTTCGGAGCGGTGGCTGTCACCGCCCACGCTGTCGATGCCGACCGGCCTGCGGTCTCCGTCGCTGAGGTCACCGGTCCCTTCGGCCGGGTGCTGCTCGGTGACGACGGCACGATCGACCTCGGCGGCGTCGTCGTCGGGCCGCTGGAAATCCGGAGCGATGCAGGCGATGCCTACTCCAGCGACCCGGGGCAGTTGCTCGATACGGGCCGGACGATGCACTGCGCGGTGGAGTCCACCAGCGAGGTGGATTGCGTCGTGCTCGTCGAACTGTCAGCGGAGTGGCACAGCGGAGCGGTGACGGCAGAACTCAGGATCCGGCTGAGCCAGAGCCGAACCGTCGAGATCGACATGGACATCGACAGCCGAGGCACCGGTTTCATCGCCGAGATGGTCTTCGACCCATGCCAGCACGGAAGCATCGTCGCCGGCATGCCCTTCGATGCGGTCGAGCGCCGACCGGCTGACAGCGATCTGCTCGGCAGCGAGATCGACCCCGAGCTTGCGCGGGTGCTCATGGGCCAGCGCGAAGTCGGCGAGGTCACCAGCTTCCCGTTTCAGGACTTCGTTGCGTCGAGCGACGGTGCGCGCTCAGTGGTGGTGCACGCGCGCGGTTTGCGCTCGTATCGCATCGCCGGCGACAGGTCGATCGCCGTGACGCTGCGCCGAAGCGTCGAGTGGCTGGCAAAGTCGGGGGTTCGTGGGCGCACTGGCGACGCTGGCCCGTCGATGTACGTTCCGGGCGCGAGATGCGAGCGAATCACGCACCATCAGCTCGGCATAACGGTCCTCGACGCCGATCCCGATGCCCTCGAGTTCGTTGCTGCGTGCGAGTCGTTCCGCAACCCGCCGGTCGTCGTGCAGGTCAGCGGGGGCGAAGGAACGAGCACACGATGGGTGCCCGTGGCAGCAGCCCTGCCGATGTCCTCCCTGCGACTGTGCTCAGGGGAGCCGGTCGGGCGCTTCTACAACCCCACCAATGCCCCTGCGGCACTGAACGGTACGTCGGTCGGCCCTCGCAAGATCACCGAGCAGCGCCTGCGGCTGGACCGGCCCGAAGTCGCGCCGACCCGCCCCAAGGTCCAGATGCACGGTGTGGGCGCTGACCGAGGCGGCAGGTCGCGATCGGCGCCCGACGGGGCGGCCGTCGACGCTTCGCGCAGAAGGGCTGCGCAGCTGTGGGACGATGCCGCAGCAGTGCGGGATTCGCTCGACGGGCTCGCTGGAGACTCATATCGCCTAGCCGTTCATCAGGCATTGATCCACGAGCGCGAGAGCTTGGAACTGGAGCTGTCGGCGGAGTTCAATCAGCGCCGGCTTGATGACCCCGGCGCGGACGTGAGCCTGCCCGACCATGAAATCCCGACGATTGCCGATCTGGGCAGAGCACTGAACGAGCGCCGGATTTACCGTCGGATCTATGACTACGTGGCCGAACTGCTCGCTCATCAGCAGCAGAGGTAGCCGGACACTGCTTGGCGCTGCGGCGCCGACCGCGTCGTCGGCATGACGCGATGACGGCGCAGGCATTCGGCCAACTTGACGTGGCGCTGTTCGTTGCCTAGATTTCGAGAAATTTTCCGAAACGTTAGGGAATGGTTCCTGAAACACCTCAGGGCGAGACGGGACCAACAGGACTCGGTGAGTCCCGGGAGGGAGAAACCCATGAGAAACAGACAGGCAAGAACGGCCAGGCTGCTGACGGTCGTGATGGCGCTCGCGCTTGTCGTTGCGTCCTGCGGCAGTGACGACGGCGCCGACACGCAGAGCGAGTCGGCGCCGCCGCAGACCACGGCACCGACCACTGTGCCTCCAGCAGAGTCGGAACCGGCGCCTTCGGCGCCGGATGCATCCGACGCGTCAATGGCGACGACGCAAATGGCAGCTGCTGAGGAGCAGCCGGTTCTGCTCGACATCGCCTCAGGCGCCGGCATCTCAGGTCTGGACATCACCTTCGGCGAGCAGGGTCCGTTCCTGGATCAGATCCTTGCCGGCGCCGGGCAGATCGATGTGCTCGGCGCACTGCACGGCTCGTTCCCGCCGCTGGCGCGCGAGAACGCCCTTGCCAATCTGGCTGACTTGCTCGACGACCTGAGTGCCGACCGCACGTTCGCACCGTCGATGGTGAGCGCAGGTCTGCTCGGCAGCGAGGACACCTTGGCATTCATCCCGTGGGCCCAAGCCACATACATCATGGGGGCCAACAGGGACGCCTTGAAGTACGTGCCCTCCGGTGTCGACATCGACAGCATGACGTGGGACGATCTGGCCGCTTGGTGCCAGGCCATGCTGGACGGCGAGGGACGCCCATTGTGCGGTCTGCCGCGCGCCGGTCTGTTCCACCGATTCCTCGAGGGTTACATGTGGCCGTCGTACACCGGCGGCATGGTCAGCCAGTTCCGCAGTGCCGGCGCTGAGGACATGATGAGCTTCCTGCGCGACGACCTGTCACCGACACTCCATCCCGAGAGCATCAACTGGGACTTCATGCAGGAACCGCTGCTTGCCGGCGACGTGTGGGTCGCGTTCGATCATGTTGCCCGCATCCTCGGCGCATTTGACGAGCAGCCGGAGAACTTCGTCGCCTTCCCGACGCCAGCAGGTCCTGTCGGACGCGGCTTCATGCCGGTGATCGTCGGCTTGGGCGTTCCGGCGGATGCGCCGAATCCTGAGGCGGCTGCCGCTGCAATCGAGTACCTCACCCGGCCGGACGTACAGGCCGAAGTCCTGGCGATGCTTGCCTTCTTCCCCGTCGTCGAAGGCGTCGATACCAGCGAGCTGCCTGCAGGTGTCGCCATCGAGGCCGAAGCTGTGGAGAAGCTGCTCACTGCCCCCGACGGCATCCCTGCACTGCTCCCGGTCGGCTTGGGCGAACGAGGCGGCGAGATCAACCAGATCTTCCGCAATGCCTACGATCGCATCGTCGACGGCGGCGAGGACATAATAGCAGTGCTCAATGAGGAGGGCGAGTCCCTGCAAGCGCTGATGAACGAAACTGGGGCCCCATGCTGGGATCCGGACCCGGCCGGCGACGGTCCCTGCGTGGTCGAGCCTGCCGGCTGAGGCACCCCGATGCAGGCCTGACGGCACCCTCCCCATGGCCGCCCATGGCCGTGCCCGGTGCGGCGTTTCGGCGCACTGGGCACGGCCGGGGCGGGCTGGAAGGGCAGTTGCGAGATAGTTGCCTACGTTGTCCTCGATGAATCAGGACCATTTGCAGGATGCGAGCGCCACAGCCGCTCCTGTCGGCGGGCATGCATCGCAGGCGCACAAGAGCGCGCTCGGGGCGATTCGAAGGGCGGCGACTCCGTACCTGCTCATCGCACCGGTCGTGATCTTCTTGGGTTGCTTCTTCGCCTACCCGATGTTCGAGGGCATGCGCTTGGCTGTCTGGGACAACGATGCGGTATTGCCGCTGCGGGAGGGGCCCGATCTCAACAGCTCCGAATCCGGTCGCCTCGCGCAGGGTGCTGCCATCGAGATCCTCGACAGGCGGGGCAACGTCCTCGCTGACGCAGACGCAACCGACCTGCTGACGGAGGTCTGGTACCGGATCACGGTCGAAACGGCGGACGGTCCGGCCGTGGAAGGATGGGCATCGGATTCTCGCGTCCGCGTGCGGAGCGAGGGCGGTGACGGCGTACCTCTGACAGCCACGGTCAGACCGAAGCTCAACGAGTCCGACGAGCCGCGCACGACGCTGCGGCTACGCCCCGGAGACACAGCAGCTGCGGCCGGTCTTGTCGAGCCGCGGGCGCAAGCCGTCATCTCAGATGTCGCGATTCTCGAAGTCTGGTTCGACGTTCGCGGCTCTGCTGCGGGTGCCGTGCAGCGGGGCTGGGCGCCGTCCCGCTTCATCCAGGTCTTCGATGACGGGGAGTCCGGCAGGGTCGATCGCGGGTCGGCCGGGCAATTCACCACTGGGTTCATTGCGAAGATGTTCGACGACCGCTTCTTCGGTCCGGCGTTGCGCGCCACGCTCCTCCTGCTGGTGCTGATCATTCCGGCGCAGTTCGTGCTTGCGTTGGTCATGTCGTTGATCATCCACGCACGGATCAAGCTCAACTCGTGGTTTCTCTACGTGTTCACCATCCCGATGGGCATGAGTGACCTGGCTGTTGGCACGTTGTTCTTCTCGGTGTTCGCCGGCAATGGCCTGCTGAACTCTGTGCTCGACGGGTTGGGCCTCATTGACGGGCCGCATGTGTTTCTCAGTCCTCAATCGCGGAACTGGATCATCTTCGCAATCGTGGTCGCAGAGATTTGGCGATCCACCTCGATTGTGATGGTGATCCTCGTCTCCGGGCTGCAGGCAATCCCCGATGAGACCCTGGAAGCAGCCGAGCTGTTCGGTGCCTCGTACTGGCAGCGAGTGCGGTATGTGATGCTGCCGTTGCTGAAGCCGAGTGTGCAAGTCGCACTGATATTGCGCACGATCTTGGCGCTGCAGGTCTTTGCAGTGGTGATCGCGTTGGGGGGCGGCGACACTGTGACGGTGCTGACGAACGAGACTTTCCGGCAGTACGCGGACTTCCGCAACAACAACGTGGCCGCCGCCTACGCGATGTTCGTGCTGACGCTGTCGCTGGCGAGCGCCTTCTTCTATCTCCGTTCGGTGCGCACGGACGCAGAGAGTCGGCCATGACCGAGACCAGATCGATGCGCATGCCGTCACTGGACTCGCCCGAAGTGCGCAAGCTGCACCGGCAGATGAAGCGGCGCTCGCTGCGGGGCCGCGTCTGGACCTACGTCGGCGCGGTGCTGATCGCACTGTGGATTCTCGCTCCGCTGTATTTCTTGACGTCCATGGCATCGACCACGCGCGACGTCGTGCGGTCGTACCCCAAGGGCGTGTTGCCGTTCATACCTTTCTCTACCGACACGATTCGCTTCTTCCTGGCTCAACCGGGTGTACTGGGCGGACTCTGGAACAGTCTCGTCGTCGCCGCCATCACGCTGGTGCTCTCGACAGTCCTCGCTGCGCCTGCCGGTTATGCGATCGCCCGGTATCTCTTCCCGGGGCGTGATGTGGTCCGGTTGGGGATTCTGGCGGTTCGGGCATTTCCGATCGTTGTGCTGTCCATTCCCTTGGCTGTGCTGTTCGTGCAAGTCAACATCTTCGACAGCGTCTACAGCCTGGCGCTGATGCACACTGCGCTCACTCTGCCGACGTCGGTCCTCATCATTGCCAGCGTGTTCGCGAGCGTTCCTCATGAACTCGAGGAAGCCGGGCAAGTGTTCGGGGCGTCTGCCCTTCAGTCGTTCTGGCATATC
This sequence comes from Acidimicrobiales bacterium, assembly GCA_965231925.1. Taxonomy (GTDB): domain Bacteria; phylum Actinomycetota; class Acidimicrobiia; order Acidimicrobiales; family Poriferisodalaceae; genus Poriferisodalis. The sequence continues at coordinate 2,909,888 of OZ246894.1, read as the reverse complement.
GTGTTGCCCTTGGCGATTCCCGGAATTGCCGCGAGCTCGGTGTTCGCATTCGTGCTCAGCTGGAATGAAGTCTTTGCCGCAAGCGTGCTCACCCTGGAGAATCGGACGCTGCCTGCGCTGCTGCTCGTTCAACTCCAGCAGTCGAGCGACGCGTATCAGTTTGCTGGAGGCTTCTTCTTGATGGCCCCGTCGCTGGTGTTCATGTTCCTCGTGCGGAACTACCTCTTCAATATGTGGAGCCAGGTGACCAAGTGACGGCGATCCGTTTCACAACAATGCCCGCCGATAAGCAAGGTCCCTGTGGTGGCTGAGATCACGGTGGAACGCGCAAGCAAGGCGTTTGGCGGAGACCTCGCGATCAACGATGTGAGCCTCACCGTCGGCGACGGCGAGTTCTTAGTCCTGCTTGGGCCGAGTGGGTGCGGCAAGACGACACTGCTGCGCGCGATCGCCGGGCTCGGAATGGTGGACTCGGGCCGCATCGTCATCGGCGGGCGCGATGTGACCTACCTGTCGGCCGCCGACCGCAAGATATCGATGGTGTTCCAGAGCTATGCAATCTTCCCGCACATGTCGGTTCGCAACAACATCGGTTTCGGTCTGCGGATGACCAAGACTCCCAAAGACGTGATCAACGAGCGAGTCGAAGAGGCGGCTGACCTGCTGCATATCGAAGGGCTCCTTGATCGCAAGCCCAGCGAGATGAGCGGCGGCCAGCGACAGCGTGTCGCTGTGGCGCGTGCCTTGGCGATGAAGGCCGAGGTACTGCTGATGGACGAGCCGCTGAGCAACCTCGATGCGCTCCTCCGGCTCGAGATGCGCGCGGAACTCAAGCGCTTGCTCCGTGAGGTCAATGCCACCACGATCTATGTGACGCATGACCAAGTCGAGGCGTTGAGCATGGGCGACCGCGTCGCCGTCATGAAGGACGGGGTACTGCAGCAGGTTGACAAGCCCTCGGTGGTCTATGAGAACCCGGCGAACGAGTTCGTCGGGAGTTTCATCGGCAATCCTCCGATGAACTTCGTCGAAGGCACGGTGAGGCATGCGAATGGACGAGCCGCCGTGGAAGTTGCAGATCAGACGATGCCTGTAGACGGCGCCTTCCCGGTTGACGCGTTCTCGGAGGGCAGTGCGATCCGGATCGGGATTCGAGCCGAGAACATGCGGACCATGCGGACTCCCGGCGCCGACGCACTGAGGGTCAGCGTGAACGTCGTGGAGCCGCTTGGTGCACAGAATCTGCTGACGGTCAGCGTGGCATCTGACGGTCCTGCTGCGCAGCTGCTGAAGATCTCGACGCATCCGACATTCGAGGCAGTCCCCGGCGAGGAGCTATGGATCCGGTTGCCGCCGGATCAGATCCGTTGGTTTGATCCGCACACCGGACAAGTGCTCGCTGCCTAGATGGATTGGCGGCGATGTGCCTGCGGCGGGGTGCATTCAGGGGACGATCTTGGAGATCGGCATCTCGACGATGTCGGTTGCGCCTCGTTCGAGCAGCTCGGGGATGAGCACGTTGATCGTCTGCTTCGGCGCCACAGTCTCCACCGCATAGGCCTCGCCGCCCCACAGCTCGTTGACCGTCGGGGCCTTCATCGACGGCAGCACGTCCACCACCGCATCGAGATGCTCACGGGCCACATTCAGCTTCACCAGCACTTTGCCGCGTGCGTCGAGCACCCCGTCGAGGAGCGTCTTGATCTGGTTCATCGCACGGCGCTTCGCCGGGTCGTCGTATGCCGCCCGGTTCGTGAAGATCTCCGTGTAGCTGGTGAGTATCTCGTCGATGATGCGCAGGCCCGCTGCCCGCAGGGCCCGCCCGGTCTCGGTGCCGTCCACGACAGCGTCGACGATGTCCGGTGTCTTCGCTTCGGTCGCCCCGTAGCTCAGGCGGATGTCTGCGCTCACTCCGTGCTCGGCAAAATACCGCCTGGTGAGCTCGGGCAATTCGCTTGAGACGCGAACACCGTCGGGCAGATCCCCCAGCGACCGGTAGTCGCTGTCGTCGGGCACGGCCACCACGATGCGCACCGGCCGTGACGTGGCCTTGGAGTAGCGAAGCTCACCGAGCGAGACCACGTCGCTGCTGGTTTCTTCGATCCAGTCCCGTCCGGCCACACCGAGGTCGAACAGGCCATCGGCCACGTACGACGGGATTTCCTGAGGGCGCAGGATGCGCACGTCGTCGATGCGCGGGTCGTCGATGGTGGCGCGATAGTCCACCGTCGAGCCCCTGCGAACTGGCAGGTCGGCATCGGAAAACAACTGCAGGGTCGCCTCTTCGAGCGAGCCCTTGGGGAGCACGAGCTTGAGCATGGGCGGTAACGGTACCCGCGGCACCCCGCAGGACCCTGCTGATTTTCATGGGCTGAACGGCTTCATGGGCTGAACGGTCTGGGCGGCTCAGCCGCCGCGTTTACTCCGCGGCAGCCTGCTGCTTGTGGATCTCCACGTAGGCCAAGCGAATCTGCTGCAGCGCCCCGCGCAGTGTCTCGCCGGCAGGCAGTTGATCGGCCAAATGGTCCACCAGGAGTCCCAGTGCGTCGATCGGCAGCCTCGCTTCGCCCAGGTCGGGAGGTTCGCGCCGCAGATGGAGTGCCGCCAGCTCGAACAGCCCCATCATGTGGTTCTGGACGATCTCGGCCGCCGGCACCGAGACGAGTTGCTCTTGGGCCTCGCGCAGCTGCGCTTGCATCTCGGCCAGCTCTTCGGGGTCGAACGGCTCGCCGGTACGCGGGTCGATGGGGAGTCCCGTCTCGGGATCGATGTCGAATGCGCCCTCGCCGTCGCCGCCGCCATCACCGGCTTCGCCGGCCTGCTCGGGAGGCGACTCGCCGGCGCTCTCGCGAGGAACTCGATGCTCACCTTCGGGCGTCCACAACGTGCTCATCGGCAACCTCTCCAAGTCGTTTCACTGCGATGGCCAGCGCCGACTCCGCAGCGCCGCCGTACCGGCCTGTGTCGGCGCATCGGTCACGCCGCCGTGCCGCCCCTAGCCAGCGCTGCTACCCTACGGCCCTTACAACTGGAACAAGCGGGGTCTGACCCCCACCGAACCGCCTGAGGGCGCGTCTTGGTACTGGGCTCGCACCGGATGCCGCGTGGACGAGGAGCGTCCTTTGGACAAGCGAGTACGGCCATAGCACGCGCAAGCGACGGTGACGCCCGGATCAACGAGGACATCAGAGTCCGCGAGGTCCGATTGGTCGCACCCGACGGTGAGCAGATCGGCATCAAGTCGGTCCCTGAGGCCCTGCAAATCGCCCGCGAATTTGACTTGGACCTCGTCGAGGTGGCGCCCAACGCCGCCCCGCCGGTCTGCCGGATCATGGATTACGGCAAGTACAAGTACGAGGCGGCACAGCGGGCCAAGGAGTCGCGACGCAAGTCGACGCACACGGGGCTGAAGGAGATGAAGTACCGGCCCAAGATCGGGACCGGCGACTTCGGCACCAAGACGTCCAAGGTCAGCAAGTTTCTCGAGGACGGCCACAAGGTCAAGGTCACCGTCATGTTCAGGGGGCGCGAAGTTTTCCATCCTGAGCTCGGCGGCCAGATTCTCGAACGGGTTGCCGAAGCGGTCGCCGACGTCGGCAAGGTCGACCAGTTCCCCCGACTCGACGGGCGCAACATGACGATGTTGCTGAGCCCCGACCGCGCTTCCCGCCAGCGTCGCAAAGCCGCAGATTCGCCCAGCGACTGAGGTGCAGCCGGTGCGTGCGGCCTGAGGCACTGCGCTCGCTGTACCGCCCAGATCCCGTGCCGACAGCCGGTGCGGGCCACATTGATCGAGCCACCACAACCAAGGCAGCAAATCCATGCCCAAGATGAAGACCCACAGCGGCGCCAAGAAGCGCTTCAAGACCACCGGAACCGGCAAGCTCGTGCGCCGCAAGCGCAATCGCAACCACCTGCTGGAGAAGAAGTCGTCGGCGCGCAAGCGGCGACTGGCACTCGAAGGCGAAGTGTCCGCGGCCGACGCCAAGCGCATCAACCGGATGCTGGGCCGCTGAGCCCCGATCCGCCAGAACTGATCCGCCAGCACTGATCCGGCACAACTGATCCCATCGACACGGGAGGACCCACGTGGCACGAGCCAAGCGATCCGTAGCCAGTCGCACCCGCCGCAAGGCGACGCTTCAAAAGGCGAAGGGCTACTACGGCAACAAGAGCAGGTCATTCCGGGCTGCCAACGAACAGGTCATGCACAGCGGGCAGTACGCGTTCCGCGACCGCAGAGCCCGCAAGGGCGAATTCCGGCGCCTGTGGATCCAGCGCATCAACGCTGCTGCACGTCAGAACGGCACCACCTACAGCCGTCTTATGCATGGGCTGGGCGTTGCCGGCATCAACGTCGACCGCAAGAACTTGGCAGACCTCGCCGTGAGCGATCCGGCAGCGTTTGCTGCGATCGCTGAGCGAGCCGAGGCCGCCCTCACCGACGTAGCCGCCTGAGCACGTCCGCTGATCCGCCTTCCAAAGCCGCGCTGACGCGGCTGTCGCGCTTGGTGCGCGACCGGCGCCAGCGAGATGCCTCTGGCCTGGCTGTCGTCGAGGGGCCTCGCGCCGTCGACGGCGCGTTGGCGAGCGGGGCCACGCTGGAAACGGTGTTCGCCCGGCCCGAATTGGTCGGCCGATACGCGTCCGAGGCCACCGCCGATGAGCATCCTGACGGAGTCCGACTCGGCGCGGATTACCGGGAGCGCATCGGTGCGATCTGTTCGGTCCCCGCCGATGAGCTCGACCCTCTCGCCGATGCCATGAACCCCCAGGGGGTGCTCGCCGTCGCCCGGTTCGCTGACACACCGCTTGAAGCGGCCGTCGGGGCGCAGCGAGTGGTGGTGCTCGAAGCGGTGCGCGACCCGGGCAATGCCGGCGCTGTCGTGCGAAGCGCTGCCGCAGCAGGCTTCGGCACCGTGATTGCCACCGAGGGAACGTCTGACTTGTGGAGCCCCAAAGCGCTGCGCGGTGCGGCAGGTCTGACGTTCGGGCTCCTGGTGTGCCGGGGGCACACGACCGCCGACGTGCTCAACGCGCTGTCGGGTGCGGGCCACGTGCGTGTGCGGGCGACTCCCGACGGCGACATCGGGGTGGACGAACTGCCCAGCGCTGACCGCATGGCGCTCGTGGTGGGCAACGAAGCTCACGGGCCATCTGCCGAAGCGATCAGCGGCACAGACGTGGCTGTCTCGATTCCGATGCAGCACCCGGTGGACTCACTCAACGTGGCCGTCGCCGCTGCCGTGCTGATGTACGCCATGAGAGCGCGCGCCTGAAAAATGCCGACCGTTCGGCGGTGCGGACTCGTACGATGCCTGCCGTGAACGGCCCGGCCACCGACCCCGTGTGCGAGGCATCGCTCGACACGCTGCTCGCCGACATCGATGCTGCCCGCAGCCAGGGGCTCGCTGCAATCGCCGCGGCGTTGAGCACCGACGAGCTGGCACAGGTCGAATCGGGACTGTTCGGGCGCAAATCGGCACTCGGGCCCATCAAGCAAGCTCTGGGCTCGCTCGCGCCGGATCAGCGAGCAGGAGTCGGGCGAGCACTCAACGAAGCGCAACAGGATTTGCGCACAGCGCACGCGCAGGCCTCCGACGAGCTGGCGTCTGCGGCACGCCGCGAGCAGCTGCAGCGGGAATGGCTGGACCTCACCGAGACTCCGCCGGGGCCCGAGCGCGGGCACCTGCACCTGGTCACCCAGACCACCGAACGCCTCGAAGACGTCTTCGTCGGCATGGGATTCACCGTCTCCGAAGGCCCTCAAGCCGAGACCGACTGGTACAACTTCGAGGCGCTGAACCTGCCGGCCGCGCACCCCGCCCGCTCCATGTGGGACACGCTCTACCTCGACTTGGGGGAGCGCACTGAGCTCGGCGACGGCGAGGGCGGCGAGGGGTCCAACGTGCTGCTGCGCACCCACACCTCGCCCGTGCAGATCCGGGTCATGGAAGTGCAGCCGCCGCCGATCTACACGATCTGCCCCGGGCGCGTATTCCGGCGTGACACCGCGGATGCCAGTCACATGCCCGTCTTCCACCAGCTCGAAGGCCTCGTGGTGGATCGGGGCATCTCGTTTGCCGATCTGGCGGGGACGCTGGAGGAGTTCACCTCTGCCTACTTCGGCAGGTCGATCTCGTCACGGCTGCGTCCCTCGTACTTCCCGTTCACTGAGCCGTCCGCGGAATTCGACATCACCTGCGTGATCTGCGAGGGCGCGGGATGCCAGACCTGCCAGCGCACCGGCTGGATCGAGCTGGGCGGCTGCGGCATGGTGCATCCCAATGTGCTCACCAACTGCGGCATCGACTTCGAGGAATGGACGGGGTTCGCGTTCGGCTTCGGCATCGACCGCCTGGCGCTGATGCGTCACGGCATCGACGACCTGCGGGACATGTACTCCAACGACATCCGGTTCCTCAGCCAGTTCTGATGCCGCCCCATCGTCCGGTCCCTGGGAGTCAACCCCGATGAAGGTGCTGCTGAGCTGGCTGCGCGAGTTCGCGCCCATCGAGGGCGACCCCGCCGAGCTGGCCGACCACCTGAGCGACCTCGGCATGGCAGTCGAGGAGATGCGCGTCCTGCCGCCCCTCGACGGGGTCGTGGTGGCGCGAGTAGCCGGTCTGAGGCCGCACCCCGAAGCCGATCGCATTCAGCTCGTCGATGTCGAGCTGCCCGGCGAATCGGGCGAAGGAACCGACGGCGCGCTGCAGGTGTGCTGCGGCGCGTTCAACATGTCGGTCGGCGACCTCGTGCCGCTTGCGACGGTCGGCACCACGATGCCCGGAGGCCTTGAGATCGGCGAGCGCCGCCTGCGCGGCCAGCTCTCCCAGGGGATGTGCTGCTCTGCCGCGGAGCTCGAGTTGGGCGCTGACGCCGAAGGCATCATGATCCTGCCCAGCGACTTCGAGTTCGGCGCTTCGCTCATGTCCCAGCTCGGCCTCGACGGCGATGTCCTGTACGACCTCGAGGTGAACCCGAACCGTCCTGACGCGATGTCGGTGGCCGGTGTCGCACGTGACTTGGCCGCTCGCCTCGGCGTGCCCTTCCGGATTCCCGAGCCAGCAGTCGACGAGACCGGCGAAGACATCTCCACGGTGGCGTCAGTGGAGATCATCGACCCCGATCTCTGCGGCCGGTTCGGTGTGCGCGTCATCGGCGGTGTATCCATCGGCTCTTCGCCGCTGTGGATGCAGGCCCGGCTCACCCTGTGCGGGATGCGCCCGATCAACTCTGTGGTGGACGTGTCGAACTACGTGATGCTCGAGCTGGGCACGCCGAATCACACCTATGACCTGGACTTGGTGCCAGGCGGCCACCTCGGCACGCGTCGCAGCGCCGGCGGAGAGAGCGTGGTGACGCTCGACGGCGCCGAACGCGAGTTGCTCCGGGGCGACGGCGTGATCGTCGACCGTGATGACCGCCTGATCGGCATCGCCGGTGTCATGGGTGCAGCCAATACCGAGATCAGCGACGGCACCACCGATGTGCTGCTGGAGCTCGCATGGTGGGACCGCCTGTCGATCACCCGCACGTCGCAGCGCTTGGGCTTGCGCTCGGAGGCCTCGATGCGCTTCGAACGAGGCACCGACCACGAGCTGGTGCCCATCGCGCTCGACCGTTTCTGCGAGCTGCTGAACAGTGTGACTCCCGGCGGGGTGTCGGTGTGCCGCGGTCGGCTCGACGGTCGGGGCGAACTGCCCGAGTCGACCCACATCCGGGTTCGCCCCGCCCGGATGAGCCACTTGTTGAGTCAGAGCTTCACCGCTTCGCAGGTACGGGCACTGCTCGAACCCATCGGGTTCGCCTGTGAGTCGGCGGCTGGTGACCTGCCCGCTGCGCTCGAGGTGACCGTGCCCAGTTTCCGGCCAGACGTCGTCACCGAGACCGACGTGGCCGAGGAGGTCGCGCGCCACTACGGGTACGGGAAGCTCGGGCGCACCGTCCCGCGTTCGCCCGAGCCGGGCCGCCTGACGCCGACCCAGCGGCTGCGCCGCGAGCTGCGGCGGGTGCTGGTGGGGGCCGGCTCGTCCGAAGCCATGCCCAACCCGTTCCTGGCGCCCGATGCCCTGCGCCGTGCCGGCATCGAAGGCACCGAACCCGTGCGGCTGCTGAACCCGCTCGCCACCGAGGAATCGGTGCTGCGGCCGTCGCTGCTCCCCGGCTTGCTCACCGCAGCCGCGTACAACACCTCCCACCGCAACGACACCGTGTCGCTGTTCGAGATCGGCGTGGTATTCGGCCAGCCGGCGCCCGACGACCCGCTGCCGACAGAGACCGAGCAGTTGGGCGTCATCTGGTCCGGCGGAGAGGCAGCAGACGCCGTCCACCTGTGGAATCTCATCGTGTCGGCATTCGGCCTCGATGCCGCGCTCACCAACGCAGGCGACCTCGACGGCATGCACCCTGTGCGTGCTGCGCAGGTCATGCTGGGCGGCCACGCAGTCGGTGTGGTGGGCGAGATCGATCCGGTGGTGTGCGAGCGCCACGGTCTCGCGCAACGATGCGCTTGGTTGCAGGTCGACGTCGAGCCGCTGCTGATTGCCGCATCAACCGCTGCCGACCGGCCCTACCAACTCGTTTCGACCTACCCGTCCAGCGACATCGACCTGGCGTTCGCCGTTCCCGACGACGTCCAGGCGTCGCAGGTGCGCGACACGCTGGTGGCTGCGGGCGGCGATGAGCTGCGCTCTGTGGAGCTCTTCGACATCTACCGGGGCGACCAGATGACCTCCGGCACTCGATCGCTGGCATACCGCCTGCGGTTGCAAGCCGACGACCGGACGCTCACCGACGCCCAAGCAGCCGAGATCCGCCAACGCTGCATCGACGAAGTGGAAGGTCTGCACGGGGCTGTCTTGCGCTGACAAGCCGACGTCGCACAGAGTCCCGTCACCGTGCAGGCCATCGAGATCGACATGGGGCCGCTGCGGTGTCGGGTCCTAGCCGGCAGTGCTTCGTTCGACGACCCACTCAGGAGCGTTGATCGCTTCCTCGCGTATGCATTGGCTCGAGTTACCCGCTGCGCGTAATGCGCTAGTCAGCGCACAACATAATACGCTAGTTGCAGCACAGGCCCCGCGGCCTGCGCCGCGAGCGTGACGATCTCGCACAAGCCCCGAGGAATCGTGCCTAGTCCCAACGAGAAACTGGCAGCTTCGATGGAGGAGTTGCAGCGAGTTCAAGGCGAGCGGCGTGTGCTGCGCTCAGCAGAATTGTCGCGCACTCATCGTGAACGCCTGATGCGCAGCGGTTTCCTGCGGCGTGCCACCAAGGGATGGATCTTCGTCACGAACCCGGCCGACTCGCCTGACAACGCAACGGGATGGTACGGGTGCTTTTGGGAGTTCTGCGTCAGCCGATGCGCATACCGATTCGGCGATTCATGGCACCTCTCCGCAGAGGCCTCGCTCCTGCAACATGCCAGCGCTAGTGCAATTCCCACACAGGTCGTCGTTTGCTCACCTATCGCTGGCAACCACGTTGTCGGGCTGCCGTACAACACGTCGCTACTCGACCTGAAACTTACGCGAGAGATCAACCCAGACGATGTGGCCGCCAACAGGGACGGGCTGCGAGTGCTGACCCCGTCGGCGGCGCTCATCGGTTCGTCGGCGCAATTGTTCAGGACCCAGCGCATCGCCGTGACCACGGTGCTGGCACAAATGGACGACCATCATCATCTCTTGAGGCGGCTTCTTGATGGTGCGCACACGACGATCGCTGGGAGGTTGGCTGGGTCCTTCAGGTCAATCGGCCGTGAGAATGTCGCTGACGATGTGATCGGTGGGATGAGGAGCGCCGGATTCGACGTGCGCGAAGTCTGCCCCTGGCAAGACACCACGCCAGTCCGATTGAACAGACCAGCCGAGCATCCGGCTGCACTCCGGATTCGGGTGATCTGGGAGAGCCTTCGGGATGCCGTCATTGCGATCATGCCGCAAGCAAGCGGGCTGCCGGCCGACACGGGTGACTACCTGGGTGTCGTCGACGACCAGTACCGGCTCGACGCCTACCACTCGTTGTCAATCGAGGGTTATCGGGTTTCGACCGAGCTCATTGAGCGAGTCCGCGTCGGAACATGGAGCCCGCACTCGAATCCCAGCGACACTTCGGCTCGGGACGCGATGGCAGCGCGCGGCTATTGGCAAGCGTTCCAGCAGGTCCGTGCCGCCGTGGCAGAGGTCCTGTCAGGTGCCAATGCAGCGCGACTTGTGCGCGACCGGCATCAGGACTGGTACCGGGAACTGTTCGGGCCGTCGGTGGACATCGGGCTCGTCACGCCGGGCGGCCTCAGCGGATATCGAAGGCATCCGACATATCTCCGAGGCTCGCGTCATGTGCCGATGCGATGGGAGGCGGTGCCGGGCGCCATGAGGGAGCTATTCGAATTGATGGACGAGGACGAAGAGCCAGCCGTACGAGCAGTGCTCGGACACTTCTTGTTCGGGTTTATTCATCCCTACGCAGACGGCAACGGCCGCATGGCCCGTTTCATTATGAACATCATGCTCGCGTCGGGTGGCTACCCGTGGACCTCCGTACGTGTCGCAGACCGGAAGAAGTACATGGATGCTCTCGAAGCTGCGAGCCTGGACCAGACGATCGAGCCGTTCGCAGAGTTCTTGGCAGAACGCGTCGAGGCGACTCGGGCCGGTTAGAGGCATGGAGGCGCCGCTCCCATGCGCCCTGGGCCATGTCTGAGCAGATCAGTAGCCCAGGTCCAGATACACCGGGCCGATCAGTGGTTCGCCGGCAATCTTGTGGGCCACATTGACGGCCACTCGCTCAGCCAGCAGCATCAGACCCATCTCGGGGGTGTTGCCGATATGGGGTGTGATGAGGCAGTTCGGCAGGCGCCACAGCGGATGACCGTCGGGCAGCGGTTCGGGGTCGGTCACGTCGAGCGCTGCGCCGCCGATCTGGTCGGCCCGCAGCGCTTCCACCAGGTCGTCGGTGACGATGTGGCCGCCTCGGGCCACGTTCACGACCCAGGCGTGCTCGGGCAGGGCTGCCAGTTCGGCAGCGCCGATGATCCCGGCGGTATCGGGGGTGAGCGCCAGCGCCAGCACCAGCACGTCGGTGCCCCCCAAGACATCGGCCAGTGCGGTAGGCCCGAACACTCGCGAGGCGCCGTCCATCGGCTGGGGCCGGTTGCGCAGCACCGTCACCTCGCAGTGGAACGGTGCAAGCAGGCGCAGCAGCGAGTCGGTGATGCCGCCGCCGCCCAGGATCGTGACCGAGGCGCCGAGCAGGTTCCGGCCCTGGGGCGCGCTCCACTGCCTCGCTCTGCCATAGGCGGCCATGCCCCGCATGCCGGCCAGCGCCAGCATCAGCGCGTGTTCGGCGACGGGCTCCGCGTACACGCCCTTGCCGCAGTACCACTCGATGGCGGGCCGGGCGGTCACGATGTCGACCACGGGTTCGATGCCCGCGTAGGGAAGCTGCACCCACTCGATGCCGGGATTGGCGTCGACCATCTCCGCGATCACGTGCGCCTGGGTGGGCTCGGCCCACACGAGCGCCGATGCCCCATCTGGAGCGCTCACCGTGCCCCCGCCCCGTGCCACTGCCTCGGCAAGCACGGGGCGCCGCCAGCAGTCGGGTTCGACGGCGACCAGCACGCTCATCGTGTCGACTCTCAGCGTCCCGCGGCCATGACGCCGCCGTCGGGGAAGATGATCTCGCCGGTCACGAAGCTGGCGTCGTCGCTGCACAGATACAGGCACGCATTGGCGATGTCATTCGGCTCGCCGAGGCGTCCCAGCGGTGTTTCGCGCTCACGCTCTTGCACCCACCGTTCGTTGCCCAGCACCGCACCGCTCATGGATGTCTGGATGTAGCCGGGTCCCACGGCGTTGACGCGGATGCCGTAGCGGCTGAGCTCCAGGGCGGCGCAACGTGTCAGCATCCACACGCCGGCCTTCGACACGCAGTAGTCGGAGCTGCCCTTGAGCACATTGGTGCCGGCGATCGAGGAGATATTGACGATGGCCCCGCCGCCGTTGTCCTTCATCTTGCGAGCGACGGCTTGGTTGGTGAGCATCACGCCGGTCAAGTTGACGTCGAGCACTCGCTGCCACGATTCGAGCGACTTGTCGATGAAGTACAAGTCGCCGCGGTCAAAGCGGTCCTGTCCGGCCTGCTCCTCGATCTCCCGGCTCACGTAGCCCGAATGGGAGATGCCCGCGGCGGCCACGCATGCGTCGATGCGCCCAAAGGCATCCACCGCAGCATCGGCCATGGCGTCGTTCTGTTCCTGATCGGAGGTGTCCACCTGCACCGCCACCGCATCGCGGCCCAGCTCGTTGATCTCGGAGACGACGTTCGCCGCGCGATCGGGGTTGAGGTCGGCCACCACGATCGACGCGCCCTCGGCAGCGAAACGGAGCCCGCAGGCCCGCCCGATCCCCGACGCCCCGCCGGTGATGACGGCCACCTTGCCCGCCATGCGGCCGGCTGTACCGCCTGACGCCGCTCCATGCGGCGCTGCACCTTCTGCTGCCATGGTTCCTCCCGCTCTCGCGCTGACACCGACATCCCCGCCGGGTCCCCGCATCGAGGCCCAACCTGCGATGCGGCTCAGATCATGCCCTATCCGCGCACAGCAGGTCGGCTGAACGGCGTTGCTCAGTCGGCGTTGCCCACCCGAGACTTCAGGTTCTCGCGACGCCCGCGGATGAGTCGCCACGTGACCCGCTCGTGCCGGGGGGAGATACCCATGGCTTGGCGGATGACGCGCTTGTCGACGGCGTCGGGGGACGGCGAGAAGCCGATCTCGGTGGCCATGCGAACCCCGTTGCGTGCGAAGAACGACGAGGCGATGCGCTCGAACTGGGCCAGCACTTCCATGTCGGGCTCCAGCTCGCCGGTCACCGAGCACAGGTACGCAAAGTTCTTGATGAACAGCATCAGCTCTTTGGGGATGCGCGCGCCGTTTGCCAGCAGCCCCGAGATCAGTGCCCGGAATTCTGCAGTGAACTCGTCTTCGCTCAGCTCCAGCGGATCGAAACCGGGTCGATCGAGGCGCAGGTCTGCGATGACCTGTTCGGGATTGCTGCCGGGGCCGAACGCGCCGAGGTCGATCATCCCGGAGATCTGCGACTCCAAGTCGCCGGTCAGCAGCCCGACGACGTAACGCAGGAACGCGACACGCTTGGGTCCCTCGAGCCGGCCGGTGATGCCGAAGTCGACCAGGCCGATCACCGGCGGCTGGCCTGGAGGGGTCCCTTCGGTGTCGATGAAGACGTTCCCGGCGTGGAAGTCGCCGTGGAAGACGCCCGTCATGCATGCGCCGTGAAGCAGCGCATCGTTCATCTGGCGGAAGATGGCCGCCGCCTCGCCGTCGGCAAGATCAGTGGGCTGGAGCTCGCTCAGCGGGCGTCCGGCGACAGGGCTCATCACGATCACCCGCTCGGTGATCGCGTCGAGGACCGGTTCGGGCACCTGCCAGCGTCCCGTCGTCGTCGCGCGCAGCGCGCGGTCCACCTCGAAGAGGTTCGCCACTTCGACCCGGAAGTCCAGCTCCTCGGTGATCGTCTCGGCGAACAGTTCCACGAGCGACGGCGGGTTGGCCAGTGCAGTGATCGGTATGCGACCCACCAGCTTCGGGGCGATCCACGCCAGCACCGCCAGGTCGCGCTCGACACGCCCGCGGATGCCCGGCCGCTGCACTTTGACCATGACCCGCGTGCCGTCGGGAAGACGACCGGCGTGCACTTGGGCGATGGAGGCCGCTGCGGTCGCTTCGCTGTCGAAGCGCGAGAAGCGCTCGTCGAGTGGACCGAGTTCAGCCTCGACGACCGCACGGATCGCCGGCCACGACTCGGCGGGCACCTGGTCGCGGCACAGCCGGCATTCGGCCACGAGCGCATCGGGGAATACGCCCTCGCCCGCCGCGATGAGCTGGGCCAGCTTGATGTAGGCAGGGCCGAGCTTGGTGGCAGCCAGCCGCAGGCGCCGATAGGTCTGCTCACGCCGCTCGTCGGGACCGAGCCGCCGGTCCAGCAGGCGCCCCGCGTAGACGGCCCAGCCGATGCGAGCCGCAGTGCTGACGAGTCGAAACAGCGGAGGGAATCGCGGGCGTGCGATCAGCTCGGGGACGCTGGCGTGGATCGCCCGGCGCAAGGACGCGATCTCAGCCAGGTAGCGGTCTCGCTCAGCTGAGGTCCCGAGATCGATTGGTGCGTTGGCAGGCGGCAGTGTTCCTGCGGGCACGCGGGACGACAGCGGCGGGGCGTTCAGCCGCAGGTGCATGCGCGACGGACCCCAGATCCCCAAGGAGAGCGGCTTCCATTGCACGGGTTCGCTCAGCTCGAAGCTCTCGACCCGGTCGACGAACACACGCAGCGCCTCAGCCAGCTCCGCCCGGGCCAGAAAGGCGCCGAGACAGTGGTGTGCGCCGCTGCCGAATGCGAGATGCGGGTGCTCGCGGGGGACTGCAGGATCGAACTCGTAGGGGTCGAAGCCGACCCGCTCGGGCTCTGCGTGGCTGTCGTCGCTGGTCGTTGCCGCGTGAACCGGGCATCCCCCGCTCAGGCTGGCGGCGTGCAGGCCGATCATGACCACCGTGCCAGCCGGGAACAGCAGATCGTTCACGACGACGTCGGCGGTGGTGACGCGCATCGCGGTGCGCACGGCCCCGATGTAGCGCAGCGATTCCTCCACGTACGCCGGAATCCGGTCGGGATCGGCGCGCAATGCCGCGTAGTGCTCCGGCCGGTCAGCGAGGACTGCCAGGGTGGCGCCGAACTGGTTGCGCGTGGTGTCGGTGCCAGCAATCAGCAATGCCTCGACCATGCCGATGAGTTCGTCCTCGCTCAGCCGGTCGCCTTCGTCGGAAACGCCGATTAGCTCAGTCAGCAGGTCGTCGGCGGGTTCGAGGCGCCGACGCTCGATTAGGTCGACGACGTACGCGCCCAGCTCGGCTTGGGCGATCGCGATGTCGCCGAGCCTGCCCACCACGGCCTCGGCGTCGCCGTCGAAGAGTCCGAAGATCGTCTCGGCCCAGCGGCCGAATTGGCCCCAGTCGTCGTCGGTCACGCCGAGCAGCCGGCAGATGACCGGCACCGGATACGGATCGCACAGCTCCGAGACGACTTCGCCGCCGCCGTTCGACACCAGCGGCTCGATCAGCCTCGTTGCGTGGGATGCCATGAACGGACGGAGCCGGTCCGCAGCGGCGGGAGTGAAGGCCCGACCGAAGAGCCTTCGCAGGCGACGGTGGTCGTCGCCCTCGACCGCCAGCACGTTGGGGCGGGCCCGCATGGCTTCGCCGCTGCGGCCAACAGGCGCGTCCCGGCGGGCTCGCGCCATGAACGCGCTGAAGTCCACCGCTGCGCGCCCAGTGCCGTCAACGCCGGCGCGATCTCGCTCAGTGGGGCCAGACCCGGTGCGGTCCAACCCAGTGCCGTCGAGCATGGCGATGGCTGCGAGCATCGAGATCCATGCAGGATCGCGCAGGATCGAGCGGGCCTCGTCGTAGCCGTGGACGAACAGCCCGAACGGTGTTCGAACAACCCAGTCGCCGGTGCGACCGAGTTCCCGGCTCATCGCCACCAGATCGGCGAACTCCCCGATGGCGAAGTCGGCAAATGGCACGGCCCCTTCGTCGTCGACCGTGCGCGTCGGCGTGTACTGCGGTTCCGTTGCGGCCGCGTTGCTGCTCACGGCCCCATCTCATCACGCCCGGCGGCAAATGCCACCGCGCCAGCGTCGGCGACGCTCAATTGTCACGACAAAATGGCACCGTGCTGCAATTCCCCCGGCTCTCGGCGCTGATCACCGTTGCGGCAGTTCTGGCGGGCTGCGCGGTACACGAGTCAACACGCGGCGGTGGTCTTGTGCCGCCGACAGGCCCGGCAGTCACTGCTTCGGTGTCGGCGACCACCGTCGTAACGGTCGCGCCGCCGCTCTTGACTGCTGTTGTGGCACCGCGTGGTGACACATCCCCTGCGACTACTCGTGCATTGGCAACGACAGGAGTACCGGTTACCACCGGTGCGCCGGCAACGGTCGGTACATCGGCGACGACCAGTCCTCCGGCGACGACCCGTGCGCCGGCAACGACCCGTGCTCCGGCGACCACTGGTGCCGACCCGCTCGCAAGCGTCCGGCGCGTATTGGCAGCGGCGACGCCGCTCGACGGCTTTCGCGAGGGGGTGCTGGCCGTGACCGGGCCGGCAGGTACGCAGCTGTGGCCGGTCATTATCGCTGACACCCCCCACGCGCGGCAGCGTGGCCTCATGGGCGTGACCGACTTCGCAGCGCTCGGGGGCTACGCCGCGATGGTCTTCATCTTCGAAGGAGATACTTCGGGCGCGTTCTGGATGCGTGACACGCCGCTGCCGCTGCGAATCACCTTCGTCACCGCAGGCGGTTCGGTGGTCTCGGGGACCGACATGGTGCCGTGCCTGGCGCCGACGGCATCGGGCGATTGCGAGCGCTACCACCCCGATGGCCCGTATCGATTCGCTGTCGAGCATCCGATTGGCCCAGCCTTCGACATCGGCCTCGCCGATGCTGAGTTGGTTGAAGTGACCGTCGAGTAGCGCCGGGCCATGCGATGTTGGCGCATGGCCCCCAGGCTCATGCGACCTAGAACCATGTGCCGGAGAACCGTGTGCCTTGGAACCATGTGCCGCAGACCCACGAGACGGCGGCCGGATCGCGCCGTCGCCAACTACGCTGCGATGCCGCGGCCGCCCCGTGCGCTGCTGCGCTGCCGATATGACGGGAGTTGGTTCGGAACCATGCTGAGATTCGCCGAAGAAATTCTGCTCCTGCTGCTGCGAGACGACGACGGCAAGCTGATCCATGTGCCTGAGCGCACGCTCGACCGGGTGATCGCCGGTTCGGTGCTCATGGATCTGGCGATGGAGAACCGGATCGACACCGATCTGGAGAAGCTCATGCTGATCGACTCGACGCCGATCGGCGACGGCCTGCTGGACCCCACGCTGGCCCAGATCTCCGCCCAGCAGTCAGAGAGCGACTCGCGCTACTGGGTGGAGTTCGTGGCGGCCCGGGCCGAAGGCATTCGCGAGGAGGCATTCGCCCGCCTCGTCGACAAGGGAATCCTCGAGCGCAAGGACGACCGTCACCTGTGGGTGTTCCGGTCTCGCCGCTACCCGATGGTCGACGGCAAGGCCGAGCGCGAGGTGAAGCTGCGCATCATGGGCGTGCTGTTCAGCGACGAGATCCCCAGCCCGCGTGACGTCGTGATCATCGCGCTGACCGATGCGTGCGGGATTTTCGGCGAGCTGCTGTCGAAGGCCGAGCTGGAACAAGCGACGCCGCGCATCGAGCAGGTGCGCAAGCTGGACCTGATCGGGCAAGCCATGACGCAGGCCATTCGCGACATCGAGATGTGGCTGGCCAGCTCCACGGTCAGCCGCTTCATGCTTTAGACGAATCAACCCCGCCCGCGTGACGCGGGCGCAGGATCGCCGTTCAGTCTTCGAGGGTCTCGCTGCCGCGGTACATGGCCTGCCTGCGGACACCGCTCACGTAGGTCTGCACGGCGTCGTCTGATGGTGTGCGTTCGGGGTCCCAGCGGCCCCAGTGGATGAGCTCGTCGAGCGGGTGGCGGTAGCGCGATTCGGCGCGCCGGTGCGGCCAGCCGATGGGGATCGTGGCGATCGGCACCAGGGGCTCGGACACGCCGAGCAGCTCACGCAGCTCGCACGCGGTCGTGTCCTCGCCGCCACCGCTCAGCCACGCCGTGGTGAGGCCGTACGCAGCTGCGGCGAGGTGCATGTTCTGCGCTGCAGCGCCGACCGAGGCCAGCAGGATCTTGTCGTTGTTGGCGGCGTACTCGTCGTGCCAGCCGTCGTGATCGCTGACCGGGTACGAGTCAACCCAGCGGGGGTCGCAGAAGATCATCACGATTGCGAGCGAATTGTGCAGCCAGTGCTTCTTGTGAACGTGCGGGAAGCCCCGGCAGTGCTCGACCAGCCGGTCGGCTTGGCGGACGAACACATCGGAGACAGCGAGCACATCGCCGCGCTCGGCGGCGACGACGAAGTGCCATGGCTGCGTGTTCGCTCCCGACGGCGCCCAGCGTCCGGCCTCGCAGATGCCTCGCAGCACCTCGACCGGCAGAGGCTCGGGCGGCGGCTCAAAGCTGCGAACCGATCTGCGTAGCCGCACCACTTCCATGAGCGAGTCGAAACGCGGAGCGGTCAGGTCGGCGTTGGAGGGAGCATCGGCGGCCATGGCCGCAAGCTACTGACCGGTGATTGCCGGCGATTGACCCATGCTGCGACCGCTCGGCGACGATCCCGCTTTACCCGGCGAAGTCCTACAGTCGCGACATGGCAGACAGCACGGCGGATCCCACGCAGATACCACTGGAAGATCTCGACGCGGCGCATGCCGCGATCATGAACGAGATCGTTGCCACTGGCGTCGCGCCTCACTATGCCGAGCTGGCCCGCACACTGGGCATCGAGCCGATGCGTGCCAGAGCCGTCATCGCACGGATCATCGACCTCACGCCGGGCTGGCTGCATCCGGGCACCGACTACATCGCATCCTTCCCACCGTTCAACAATCAGCCCACCCAGTACCGGGTGAGCGTCGACGGCCAGCAGCGCTGGTTTGCCCAGTGCGGTTTCGAGGCGCTGGCGTGCCGCTGGCTGTTTCCGGGCCAGTTGGTGACGGTGGATTTCCCGTGCCTGCTGGGCGGCGAACCGCTGCGGATCGAGATGCGCGACGAGGAGATCACCTCGATCGACCCGCCGACCATGGTCGGCTACACCCGCAGCATGGTGGGAGGCGACGCCGCAAGCCGGCCGTTCCGCTGAGCGGGCATGAATCTCTTCCGGTCGGAAGAGCACGCCCGCAACTGGGAGGAATACGACCCCCGCCTGGCCCACCTGCTGCAACCCGTGGGGTGGTGGGCGGAGACGTTCGCAACGCCGATGTTCCGGGCGCGGGCCCGCAGCGATTTCATCTCCTGGACGACGGGACCCCAAGGCGCTGCGGCCTTTGGCGAGTTGCGGGAACGGTTGGCACCGCCGCGTCCCGACGTCAAGGCCACCACTGCCGCAGCGATCGCGCTGAGCAAAGCCGACGTCAGCGTGGTCGAAGGAGCCTCGGCCGACGACCGCAGCGTCGAGCACAGCTTGATGGGCACATGGCCGGCCGCGGTACCGACCCAGATCGCCCGCCACTGGCGCAATACCGCGAGGGCCACGATCGTTGCCATCCCCGCTGACCCGCTGCCCGATGTCGATCCGCAATTGTGGGCCGAGACCCGGCGATCGGCGGTACGTGACGTCCAGGCTGCCACCGGCTGGCTCGCACGGGCCGATGTCGGCGCCGGCGATGTGCGGCTCACCCACCGGCTGGCGCAGATGGGCTGGCAGGGCGAGGTTGCCGATCAGCCCGGCTGGACCGCCATGGAGCAATCCGCCCGGGCCATCCTCAAGTGTCAGGCGTTGGCCGAGCTCAGTTGAGCTGCGCTAGCCCGCCAATGACAGCACAGCGTTCAACGTGGCTTGGGCGCCCGCTGTTGCGTGCTCAGGAAGGATCGACTCGGCTTCGTTGTGCGAGAGTCCGTCGGCGCAGGGAATGAACAGCATCGCGGTGGGCGCAACCATGGACACGTAGCAAGCATCGTGGCCGGCACCCGACGTGATGTCGACCGGCTCGAAACCTGCCGCAACGGCGCCTTGTCGCACGGCGTCCACGACGGCGGCGTCGAACACGATCGGCGGGGAATACCAGATCGGCGTGATCTGGGGGCGGGGGAGCGACCGGCCGCTGGGCTGCTTGACGCCGCTCGATGCGGCGCTGTGTTGCCTGACGCCGCTCGATGCAGCGCTGTGCTGCGGGCCGAACGCCGGGCCGTCGGCGAAAGCCAGCAACTCGTCGTGCATGACTTCCAGCTCGGCGGCGTCAGGATGGCGCAGATCCACCGTCAGCGAGACCGAGCCCGCCACGGTGTTACGCGAACCGGTGCCGACCGACAGGGTGCCCACCGTGGCGCGCCCCTCTGGTGCCCGGCGCGCCGCGATCTCGTCGGCTTCGCACACCAGCCGGGCGGCGGCCACCATGGCATCGACGCGATGCTCCATCGGGGTGCTGCCTGCGTGCGCCGATTGCCCCTCGATCGACACGTCGTACCAGCGGATTCCCTGCACCCCGGTGACCGTGCCGAGCGTCACCTCGGCAGCCTCCAGGATCGGGCCCTGCTCGATGTGCGGTTCGATGTAGTGCCCGATCGGTCGGCGGCCGGCGCCGTCAGGCTCGCCGCATGGCTCGGTGCCCGCGTAGCCGATTCGAGCCAGCTCACCACCGAGCGTGGTGCCGTCGACTCCGGGCGCCGCCAAACCCTCGTCCAGGCTGAATGCCCCTGCATAGACGCCGGAGCCGATCATGGCCGGAGGGAATCGTGCCCCTTCCTCATTCGTCCACGACACCACTTCGACCGGGGCAGCGGTGATGAGGTCGTTGTCGTGGAGTACGCGCAGCACCTCGAGGCCCACCATCACGCCGTAGGCGCCGTCGTACTTGCCGCCGGTGGGCTGGCTGTCGAGATGGCTGCCGATGACCACCGGCGCACGCCCGGGATCGCTGCCCTCACGACGGGCGAACAAGTTGCCCATCTGGTCGACATGAACAGTGCAGCCCAGCTCACGCACCCACGCCACGAATTGGTCACGCCCCGCCCGATCCTCGTCGGTGAGCGCCACCCGGGCCACACCGCCCGCCGCGGTAGCGCCTATCTCTGCGAGGGAGTGAAGCGTTTCCCACAAACGCTCGCCGTCTACTGCGTACTCGCTGGAGTTCACCGTCGCCAACCTCGCCTGCCGTCGTGTATCTCGTTCTGTGGTCAAGAATGCCGCCTGGAGCGGCGCCATTGCGCAAGATTCGTGCAGCGCTCGTTCTGTGCGCAGAAATGCCGCCCCGCAGGGCTGCAGGATTCAGGGCAGCGTGCGGCAGTCAACGTGCGAAGACGCGTCTCAGTTGAGCGGGCGGGCCGAGGGGGGCATCGGGCTCGGCAGAGCCGTGTCGCCCGTCAGCGCCTCGTCGACCGCTGCGGCGCACGCTCGGCCCTCGGCGATCGCCCACACGATCAGGCTCTGGCCGCGGCCCATGTCGCCGCACACCCAGACCCCGTCGACGCTCGTGCGGTAGTCGTCGTCACGCGCAACGTTGGAACGCGCATCGGTCTCGACGCCGAGCTGAGCGAGCAAGCCTTCCTGTTGCGGTCCTACGAAGCCCATCGCGAGCAGCACGAGCTCGCATTCGAGCTCGAAGTCGGTGCCCTCCACCTCGGCGAACCGACCGTCGCTGAACACGACCTCGTGCGCCCGCAGCGCCCGCACGGCACCTGCGCCGTCGTCCAGGAACTGCTCGGTATTCACCGAGTACACCCGATCGCCGCCTTCCTCGTGAGCCGAGGAGACCCGGTAGACCATCGGATAGGTCGGCCACGGGTTGGCCGACGACCGTTCGTCGGGCGGCCGCGGCAAGATCTCGAATTGATGTACTGAGGCGGCGCCCTGACGGTGCGCGGTACCCAGGCAGTCGGCGCCGGTGTCGCCGCCGCCGATGATCACCACCCGCTTGCCTTCGGCGCTGATCGGCACATCGACCGGGTCGAGGTCGCCTTCCTGCGCCTTGTTGGCCCACGGCAGGTACTCCATCGCCTGGTGGATGCCGTCGAGCTCGCGACCCGGAATCGGCAGATCGCGCCACTGGGTTGCTCCGCCTGCGAGCACGAGCGCGTCGAAGTCGGCCTGCAGGTCCGCCACCGGGATATCTACGCCGACCTCAACGCCAGTGCGGAACTTCGTGCCCTCCGCGCTCATCTGGTCGAGACGCCGCTCGATGTGGTGCTTTTCCATCTTGAACTCGGGAATGCCATAGCGCAGAAGGCCGCCGAGCCGATCGGCGCGTTCGAACACCGTGACGTCGTGGCCTGCGCGGGTGAGCTGCTGCGCCGCGGCGAGCCCAGCCGGTCCGGAGCCGACCACGGCAACGCTGTGACCGGTGCGCGAAGCCGGCAGCTCGGGGCGCACCCAGCCCATCTCGAATGCCTTGTCGATGATCGCGACCTCGACCTGTTTGATCGTGACCGGATCGGCGTTGATGCCGAGCACGCACGCGCCCTCGCACGGCGCCGGGCACAGCCGGCCGGTGAACTCAGGGAAATTGTTGGTTGCGTGCAGTCGCTCGATGGCGTCGTGCCAGCGGTCGCGGTAGACGAGGTCGTTCCAATCAGGGATGATGTTGCCGAGCGGGCAGCCCGAGTTGCAGAACGGCACGCCGCAGTCCATGCAGCGGCTGGCCTGGGTGCGCAGGTCCTCGTCGGCGAACGGTTCGTAGACCTCCCGCCAGTCGCGCAGGCGCACCGGAACCGGGCGCCGCGTCGGCAGCTCCCGGTCATGCCGCATGAATCCCCGGATGTCACCCATGCGCAGCCCCTGTGTTCGCCTGCTGGCGGCTGCGCGGTGTGCCAAGCAATGCGTTCCTAGCCATGCGCAGCCCCTGTGTTCGCCTGCTGACGGCTGCGCTGCGACAGAAGATGCTTTCACTAGCCATGCGCAGCCGCCATTACTGCCTCGTCGGGGTCGTGGCCGAGCTCGGCGGCAGCGGCCCGGGCCTCGAGCACCCGCCGGTAGTCCTTCGGCATCACCTTGCGGAAACTGCGCACTTCGCTGTGCCAGCGACGCAGGATGCGCTGGGCCGGGGCCGAATCGGTCTCGGCGAGGTGCTGGCGCAGCACTGCTCGCACGGATTCGGCATCGGCGTCGTCGAGCTGCGGCTCCAGATCGACCATCTCGGCGTTCAGATTCCGCCAGAAGACGTCGTCGGGGTCGTACACGAACGCCGCCCCGCCCGACATGCCTGCGCCGAAGTTGCGGCCGACGCTGCCGAGCACCACCACCATGCCGCCTGTCATGTACTCGCAGGCGTGATCGCCCACTCCCTCCACGACAGCGGTCGCTCCGGAGTTGCGCACGCAGAAGCGCTCGCCAACCGTGCCGCGGATGTATGCCTCGCCGCTCGTCGCTCCGTACAGGATGACGTTGCCGGCGATGATGTTGTCCTCGGCGACGAACGCTGCGTTGATTTCCCGAGGCGGCCGCACCACGAGGCGCCCGCCCGACAACCCCTTGCCGAGGTAGTCGTTGGCGTCGCCGTACAGCCGCATCGTCAGCCCACGCGGCACGAACGCACCGAAGCTCTGCCCGGCCGACCCGCTGAACGTCAGGTCGATCGTGTCATCGGCCAGGCCGTCGCCGCCGTGCGCGGCGGTGACTTGGTGGCCGAGCATCGTTCCGACGGTCCGGTTCACGTTGCTAATCGGCAGCTCCGCCCGCACCAGCTCGCGGCGCTCAAGCGCAGGTGCTGCCAATTCGATGAGCTGGCAGTCGAGGGCCCGCTCCAAGCCATGGTCCTGGCTCTGTGAGCAGTAGCGATCCTGGGGCCACGGCGTCTCGGGCTCTGCAAGGATCGGCGACAGGTTCAGCCCGTGCGCCTTCCAGTGAGCAACTGCGGCGGTGGTGTCGAGCCGATCCACGCGTCCGATGGCCTCCGGCAGTGACCGGAAGCCCAGCATCGCCAGGTATTCACGGACTTCCTGCGCGATGTACTCGAAGAAGTTGACGACGAACTCGGGTCGGCCACCGAAGCGCTTGCGCAGTTCGCGGTTCTGGGTCGCCACGCCCACGGGACAGGTGTCGAGATGGCAGACGCGCATCATGATGCAACCCGAGACCACCAGCGGGGCCGTGGCAAAGCCGAATTCTTCGGCGCCCAGAAGTGCTGCCACGATCACGTCGCGGCCCGTCTTCAGCTGCCCGTCGGTCTGCACCACGATCCGATCTCGCAGGCCGTTCAGCAACAGCGTCTGCTGTGTCTCGGCGAGGCCCAGCTCCCACGGGGCGCCCGCGTGCTTCAGCGACGTCAGCGGCGAGGCCCCGGTACCGCCGTCGTGCCCGGAGATCAACACCACATCGGCCTTGGCCTTCGACACGCCGGCGGCGACGGTGCCCACGCCCACCTCGGCAACCAGCTTGACGTGCACGCGCGCCTGCGGGTTGGAGTTCTTGAGATCGTGGATGAGCTGCTTGAGGTCTTCGATCGAATAGATGTCGTGGTGGGGCGGCGGGCTGATGAGCCCGACGCCGGGTGTCGAGTGGCGTGTCTTGGCGATCCACGGCCAGACCTTCGGACCTGGCAGCTGGCCGCCCTCGCCCGGCTTGGCGCCCTGGGCCATCTTGATCTGCAGATCGTCGGCGTTGGTCAGGTATTCCGAGGTGACGCCGAAGCGCCCGGACGCGACCTGCTTGATGGCCGACCGCCGCAGATCTCCGTTGGGATCCGGCACATAACGCTCAGGATCCTCGCCGCCCTCGCCGGTGTTGGACTTGCCACCGATGCGGTTCATGGCGATCGCCAGCGTCTCATGCGCTTCGGCCGAGATCGAGCCATAGCTCATCGCTCCGGTGGAGAATCGCTTCACGATTGCGGAGACCGGCTCGACCTCGTCAATCGGGATCGGCCCGCCGGGCGCCGGACGCAGCTCGAAGAGGCCGCGCAGCGTCGCCAGCTCCGTGGACTGATCGTCTACCAGCCCGGTGTACTCCTTGAAGACCTCGTAACGGCCGGCGCGGGTGGAGTGCTGCAGCTTGTAGACGGTCTCGGGGTTGAACAGGTGGTACTCGCCCTCGCGCCGCCACTGGTACTCACCGCCCGCCCACAGATCGCGGTGGGCAGCCTCGGTGGGGTTGTCGAGGTAGGCGAACTGGTGCCGTTGCGCAACCTCGGCGGCGAGCACGTCGAGACCCACACCGCCCAGCTTCGAGGTGGTTCCCGTGAAGAACCGGTAGATGACGTCCTCCCCGAGACCCACAGATTCGAAGACCTGCGCCCCGGTGTAGCTGGCCACGGTCGAGATCCCCATTTTGGACATCACCTTGAGCACACCTTTGGTGCATGCCTTGATGTAGTTGCGGATCGCTGTGCGTTGGTCGACTTCGGTGATGACGCCTCCACGCACCATGTCGTCGATCGACTCGAAGGCGAGGTACGGGTTGACGGCGCTGGCGCCGTAGCCCAGCAGCAGGGCCATGTGGTGCACCTCGCGGGCATCCCCGCACTCGGTGACGAGGCCCACCATCGTGCGGGTCTTGTTGCGCACCAAATGGTGATGCACGGCGCCTGTCAGCAGCAGCGAGGGAATCGGCGCGTTCTGTCCGTCGCTGTAGCGGTCCGAGAGGATGATGATCTGGGCGCCGTCGGCGATGGCCTTGTCGACCTGCGCGCATACGTCGGTGAGGGCGCGCTCGAGGCCCGCACCGCCCTCAGCGACCGGGTACAGGCCGTCCACCGCGAACGGCCGATACTGCTGGGCGGCTCGCGGCGCTGTGTTTCCCGACGCCGCTCCATGCGGCGCTGTGTTTCCCGACGCCGCTCCATGCGGCGCTGTGCCATTCGACGTCGCGTCGTGCGAGTCCTCGTCGATGTAGAGGATCTTGGCGAGGTCCTCGTTCGACAGGATCGGGTAGGGCAGCACGATCTGGCGGCACGAATCGGGTCCGGGCTGCAGCAGATTCCCCTCGGGGCCGATCTTGGCCTTGGTGGAGGTGACCAATTCCTCGCGGATCGCATCCAGCGGCGGATTGGTCACCTGCGCGAAGAGCTGGCTGAAGTAGTCGAACAGCAGTCGCGGCCGTTTCGACAGCACCGCGATCGGGGTGTCGGTCCCCATCGACCCGATCGGCTCGATGCCGGTGCGGGACATCGGCGCTACGAGTATGCGCAGTTCTTCAGTGGTGTAGCCGAAGGTGCGCTGGCGCAAGGTGACCGACGAGTGCTGCGGCGTCAAGCTGAAACGAGGCGGCAGGTCTTCAAGGTGCGCGAGCCCGTCGGAAAGCCAGTCCCCATACGGCTCAGCGGTCACCAGGTCGTGCTTGATCTCGTCGTCGCCCACGATGCGGCCCTGCGCAGTGTCCACGAGGAACATGCGCCCTGGCTGCAAGCGGCCCTTGCGAACGATGCGGGTCTGATCGATGTCGGCCACGCCGACTTCGGATGCCATCACGACGAGACCATCGGAGGTGACCCAGTAGCGGGAGGGCCGCAAGCCGTTGCGGTCGAGCACGGCGCCCACGACGGTGCCGTCGGTGAAGGCGATGCTGGCCGGACCGTCCCACGGCTCCATCGACGAGGCATGGAATTCGTAGAAATCGTGCTTGTCCTGGGGCATGCGGGCATGGTTTTCCCAGGCCTCTGGAATCATCATCAGCACGGCATGGGGCAGGCTCCGCCCGCCGAGATGGAGTAACTCGAGCACCTCGTCGAAGCTGGCGGTGTCCGACGCGCCGGGCGTGCACACGGGATACGTGCGCTCGAGCTCGTTGTTCCCGTCGGCATCGGTGAACAGCGGGCTCGACAGCGTGCCCTCTCGTGCCCGCATCCAGTTGCGGTTTCCCATCACCGTGTTGATCTCGCCGTTGTGGGCGAGCATGCGATACGGGTGTGCGAGCGGCCACGAGGGGAACGTGTTGGTGCTGAAGCGCGAGTGCAACAACGCGAGCGCCGATTCCATGCGGGGATCGACCAGGTCGGGATAGAACTCCGCGAACTGGCTGCAGGTCAGCATTCCCTTGTATACGAGGATGCGGCACGACAGCGAGGGAAAGTACGGGGCGGGATCGATCTCGTGCTCGGTGCGCTTGCGAGCGACATAGACACGCCGTTCAAGATCCAGCCCGTGCAGGTCTGCGGGGGACGGTGCAGCCACGAACAGCATCCGGAACACCGGCATCGGATCGGTGGCGAACTTGCCGAGCGACGACGGATCGGTCGGGACATCGCGCCAGCCGAGAACCTCCAGCCCTTCATTGACCATGATCGATTCGATCGCTGCGGCAGCAGCGTCAGGATCGGTGCGAGGCAGGAACGCCGTGCCGACCGCGTAGCGGCCAGCCGGCGGAAGGTCGAAGTCGCAGACGGCGCGCAGGAATCGGTCGGGAACCTGAACGGTTATGCCGATGCCGTCTCCGACGTTTGCCTCCGCTCCAGTGGCGCTGCGATGGTCGAGGTTGACCAAGCATTGCAAGGCCTGATCGACGACGGCCCGGCTCGGCACACCCGACATGTCGGCAACGAAGCCGACGCCGCACGAGTCGTGCTCGAACGCCGGGTCATAGAGGCCTTGTGCCGCAGGCGGCGTCGCGAAGGGGCCGACGCGCACCGCAGGCCGGTCTTCGACTCCCGGCGCTGCGCCCGCGAGCGCCGTGTCAGTAGTCGCAGTGTCATGGATGGGCATCGGCGACGTCCCGGTGAGCTGTCAGCACCGGCTTCGCCGGTGCGCATGCGAGTCGAGTTCCCGTGTTGGGACTCGGTGGCTGCAGGGACGTCGTTGGCCCTGAGAGGGCAGCAGTCTACCGACGCGCTGCCCAATGGCATCCACAATGTCTGAATAATTTTGCATATGCATGCATAAGGCGGCGGTGCACCTGATACAGTGCGCATCGATCTGAGAGAAAGGCGCGCCGCCATGGACACAGACACAGTGCCGGAGTCGCCGGTGCGCGTGGGCTCGGCATCGGCTTCGCCGGTGCGCGTGGGCATAGTGGGCGCATCCGGCTACACGGGTGCGGAGCTGCTGCGGCTCGCAGCCGCACATCCGTCCTTCGACGTGGTCGCCGTTTCGGGAGATACCCAGGCGGGTGCCGCAGTCCGCGACCTGTATCCCAGCTTGGCGGCCGACTATGGCGACCTTCGCTACTGCGCATACGACCCTGCGATCTTCGTCGGGCTCGACGTGGTGTTCCTGGGCTTGCCGCACATGGCCAGCGCACCCGTTGTCGCCGACCTGTACAAGCGGGTCGGCTGCGTGGTGGACCTGGGCTCAGATTTCCGGCTGCTCGACGCGTCGCTGTACCCGCAGTGGTACGGAGCTCCCCATCCGATGCCCGAACTGCTCGGTGAGTTTCCCTACGGGCTTCCCGAGCTTGGTCGTGAGGCATTGCGTGGCGCGGCGGGAATCGCAGTGCCCGGTTGCTATCCGACCGCCGCGGCGCTGGCGCTGGCGCCGTTCTCCCGAGGCGGCCATATTTCGACGAGCGGCGTCGTGGTCGATGCTGCGTCGGGCGTCAGCGGCGCAGGACGTGCCCCGAAGCCGAATACAACCTTCGGGACCGTCGA
The DNA here is from genome assembly GCA_965231925.1 of Acidimicrobiales bacterium. Classification (GTDB taxonomy): domain Bacteria; phylum Actinomycetota; class Acidimicrobiia; order Acidimicrobiales; family Poriferisodalaceae; genus Poriferisodalis. The sequence continues at coordinate 2,881,712 of OZ246894.1, read as the reverse complement.
GGGAGACTTCGCTGCGTACGGCTTGCTGGATCACCGTCACACCCCCGAGATCGAGCAGGCCACTGGCTGCCAGGTGCTGTTCACGCCCCATCTGGCACCGATGGTGCGCGGCATCCTGGCCACGTGCTACGCGAGGCCTGCCGAGGGCATGACCACCGACGACGCGCTCGATCTGCTGGCTCAGTTCTATGCGGACGAGCCGTTCGTCGTGGTGCATCGCGACGCCCCCCACACCAAGGCCACGCTGGGCGCGAATACCTGCCATCTCAGCGCCCGCGTGGATCCTCGCACCGGCTGGCTTGTCGTGCTGAGCGCAATCGACAACTTGGTCAAGGGCGCCTCCGGCGGCGCGGTGCAGTGCGCCAACGTGGCACTAGGCCTTCCGGAGACTCACGGCTTGCCGACAACGGGGCTGATGCCATGACGGGCGCCGACGATGTTGAGCACCTTCGCCAGGTCGAGCGGGCCGAACTGCTCGTCGAGATGCTGCCGTACATCAGCCGGTGGCGCGGCAAGGTCGTCGTTGTCAAGTTCGGCGGCAACGCCATGGTCGACACCGAGCTGACCGACGGCTTCGCGGCCGACATGGTGCTGCTGCGCCAGATCGGTCTGGCGCCCGTCGTCGTGCACGGCGGCGGGCCGCAGATCGGCGATCTCATGGCGCGCCTGGGCAAGACATCGGAATTTCGCGACGGGCTGAGGGTCACCGACGCCGAGACGCTCGACATCGCACGCATGGTGCTGGTCGGGAAGGTCAACCGCGACATCGTCGGCGCCATCAATGTGCACGGTCCCCTGGCGGTGGGCATCTCGGGCGAGGACGGCCGGGTCATCACCGCGACCGCCAGGAACCCCGATCTGGGCTTCGTGGGCGAAGTCACCGATGTGAACACCGACTTGCTCGAGCGACTGCTGGCCCCCGGGCTGATCCCGGTCATCTCCACGATCGGCGCCGATGCCAAGGGGCAGGCGTACAACATCAACGCGGACACCGTGGCCGGTGCCGTGGCAGCGGCTCTGGAGGCCGAGAAGGTGGTTTACCTCACCGATGTCGCCGGCCTGCTCGACGATGTCGACGATCCGGACTCGCTCATTCGCCGAACGACGGCCGCCGCGCTCGCCGAACGGCTCGCGGGCGGCACGATCGTCGGCGGGATGATCCCGAAGGTCGAGGCCTGCATCAGCGCTGTGCGCAACGGCGTCAACAGCGCACACCTGCTCGACGGCCGGATTCCGCACGTCGTTCTGGTGGAGCTGTTCACCGATGCGGGTGTCGGCACCATGATCACACGCGACCGGCCGCATCCCCTCGGGAGCTGATCTGCCCGAGAACAACCCGCTCGAGGGGGCCGCCGCCTCCCGAGCGACGCAACGACAAGCTGCTCTACGTACACCTACAACGCACCGACCACAACCCGACTTTCCACGGCCTGACTACCCGCAACCCGACACCCCGCAACCCGACACCCCGCAACCCGACTCTTCGACATCCCTACGGGCCACCCCACAGATAGGTCACGAACTCATGACACAGACCACCACAAGTGCTACGAACGGCCTCTCGCCGCACGCCTCAGCCATGGGCGCTGCGGGGCTCGAGCACTGCCCGCTCATGCCCACCTATGGACCGCCGCCGGTCCAATTCGTGCGCGGCAGCGGCTGCGAGCTGTACGACCGCGACGGCAAGCGCTACCTCGATTTTCTGGCAGGGCTGGCAGTGACGTCGCTGGGCCATTCCCACCCGGCCGTCGCCGATGCGCTCAATGAGCAGGCGCGCACGCTGCTGCACGTGTCGAATCTCTTCGGCACCGAGCCCCAGGTCGAGGTCGCCCAGACCATCGACCGGCTCCAAGGGGGCGGGGGACAGGTCTTCTTCTGCAATAGCGGCGCCGAGTCGCTTGAAGGGGCGATCAAGCTGGCGCGCAAGCACGGCGGCCGAGGCCGCTATGTCGTCGTCAGCGCACTGAGATCATTCCACGGGCGCACTCTGGCAACCCTGCACGCCACCGGCCAGCCCGACAAGCACGAGACGTTCCAGCCGCTGCCCGAAGGCTTCCGCCACGTGCCCTACAACGACGCTGACGCGCTCGAGGCGGCGCTGGACCCGAGCTGCTGCGCGGTGCTGCTTGAAGTCGTTCAGGGCGAGGGCGGCGTCAACGTCGCCGACAGCGACTACATGCGTCGCGTCCGCGACATCTGCGACGAGCGCGCCATGGCGTTCATCGTCGACGAGGTGCAGACCGGCTTGGCCCGCACCGGCGAGTGGTTTGCGTGGCACCACCACTTCGACCCAGCCGGTGGGCCAACGGGTGCCGCCAGACCCGACATCGTGACCATGGCCAAGGCACTGGGCAACGGGGTGCCGATCGGTGCGATCTGGGCACGTCGAGAGGTCGCCGGCGCATTCCAGCCGGGCGACCATGCGACCACCTTCGGCGGACAGCCGCTGGCTGCGAGCGCTGCGCGTGCGGTGCTGCGCACCATGGAGGCCATCGATGCGCCGGGCCTTTCCGCAGCGCGCGGCGAAGAACTGGCGGGCAAGCTCATGGGCATCGACGGCGTTGTCGACACCCGCGGGCTGGGCTTGCTCATCGCGGCCGAGCTCGACACCGAGGCCGTCGGCCGCAGCGGTCCCGAAGTGGCTGCAGCGTGCTTGGAGGCCGGTCTCGTGATCAACGGCATCACACCGACAGCAGTGCGCTTTGCGCCGCCCCTGGTGGTGTCTAGCGAGCAGATCGACGAGGGCCTGGCGATCTTTGCGAGCGTGCTCGCCGGCGCAGGGAGACCGGGCTGATGCGTCACTTCCTCGAAGTCGACGACTTGTCGGCCGATGAGCTGCGATGGGTACTCGACGTGTCGTCGCGCCCCGTCGCCGATGCGCCCGCAGTGCTTGCCGGATGCGGCGTTGCATTGGTGTTCGAGAAGGCATCGAACCGCACGCGCAACTCGATGGAAATGGCGGTGAAGCAGCTCGGCGGTCACCCCGTCTACATCCGGCCCGGAGAGGTGGGGATGGACGTCCGCGAGACTGCCGAGGACATCGTGCGGACGCTGGCTTGCTACCACGCACTCATCGCTGCTCGTGTCTACCGACACAGTCACCTTGAGCGCATGGCGGCCTGCGAGGTGGCACCGGTCGTGAATCTCCTGTCCGACGAAGCCCATCCGTGCCAGGCACTGGCAGACCTTCTGACCATCTCGGAATGCGTCGGGCTCGAACGCACCACGCGGGTGGCATTTGTCGGCGATGCCAACAACGTGTGGCGGTCGCTGGCCATCGGCTGCGCGCTGCTGGGAATCGAGAGCTCGCTGGCGGTACCGCCGAGCTACGCGCCCACCACCGAGACGCTCGAACGGCTTGACTCGCTGGGTGGCCGGTGCATGGTCACCGACGACCCGGCGGAGGCCGTCGTGGGTGCCGATGTGGTCTGTACCGATGTGTGGACTTCGATGGGCCAAGAAGACGAACAAGCCGAGCGTCTCGCTTCGTTCGGTCCCTACCAGGTCACCGAAGGACTGATGTCTCGTGCCGCTGCCGGCGCGGTCTTCCTGCATTGCCTGCCCGCACATCGAGGCGAGGAAGTAGCAGCCGGGGTCATCGACGGCCCAGCCAGCAGAGTGTGGCAGCAGGCCGAGAATCGCATGCACGCCGCCAGAGGCCTGCTGGCATTCCTGATGGGTCCAGCGCTTCACGGAGCGGCGCCAGCCGGAACCGCGCACGGAGCGGCGCCAGCCGGCACCGCGCATGGAGCGGCGTCATGAGCACCAAAGCGCAGCGGCAGCATCTCATCCGCGAACTGCTGGCCAGCCACGAGATCGGTAGCCAGGCACAGCTCGTCAGCCTGCTGGCTGAGCGTTCCGTGGACGTCACCCAGGCCACGGTCTGCCGCGACCTCGACGAGATGGGCGTCGCCAAGATGCGCACTGCAGGGCGCACCGTCTATGCGGTGCCCGAGGCCGACGCGCCAGAGACGCTGCTGCCCAACACTCTGCGGCGCGTCTTCGGTGATTGGGTGCTCGACGTGCGTTTCTCGCAGAACATCGTCGTGCTGCGCACACCGCCGGGATCAGCACACGTCGTTGCCTCGGCCATCGACCGCAGCGACTTCGACGGCGTGGTCGGCACGGTGGCGGGCGATGACACGCTGTTCATCGTGGCCACCGAGGAACTCGGCGGCCCCGCTGTGGCCGAGCACTGCCGGGAACTGGCCGACTTGTGAGCTTGCAGGCCGATGTTCTCTGACGACACCGCTGGCGGTGACACGGCGCGCGGTGCGCGCCCGGGCGCCGCGGCCCGAACCGGCCCCACCACCCTGTGGCACGGTCGGTTCGCTGGCGCGCCCGCGGACGCCCTCGCCGCGCTCAACGACTCCCTGCCGTTCGATCAGCGCATGTTCGCCGAGGACATCACGGCGTCGCGGGCTCACGTGTCGATGCTGGCCAGCGTCGGTTTGCTGTCCGGGGACGAGCGCGACGACATCGCTGCCGCCCTTGACGAGGTCGAACGGGAAATCGCCGAGGGCGCCATGGTCTGGGCCCCGTCCGACGAAGACATCCACACCGCCGTCGAGCGCCGGGCAACCGAGCTCTGCGCTGCGGCTGCGAAGATGCACACAGGCCGGAGTCGCAACGATCAGGTCGCGACCGATCTGCGCCTGTGGACGCGCAACGCGCTTGACGAGCTGACGCAGCTGCTGGTCGACCTGGCGCGCACGCTCGCCCGCAGAGCTCGACAGGCACACGAGACGGGTCTGCGACTGCCGGGCTACACACACCTGCAGCAGGCGCAGCCGGTGGGGCTCGCTCATCACCTGGCGGCGCACGCGTGGGCACTCCTGCGAGACGTCGAGCGGCTCGGCGATGCCAGGCGTCGCACCGACGTGTCGCCGCTCGGCGCCGGCGCGCTCGCAGGATCGACGTTGCCGTTGGATCCCTCCCTGACCGCCGCAGCACTGGGGTTCGCGCGAATCTTCGAAAACTCCCTCGATGCCGTCAGTGATCGCGACTTCGTTGCCGACGCGCTGTACGCGCTGGCGATGACCGGTGTGCACCTGTCACGCCTCGGTGAGGAGCTGGTGCTGTGGTCGAGTGCCGAGTTCGGTTTCGTGACACTGGACGACAGATTCGCCACCGGTTCGTCGATGATGCCGCAGAAGAAGAATCCTGATGTCGCCGAATTGGCGCGCGGCAAATCGGGGAGACTGATCGGCCACCTGACGGGTTTGCTGGCGACGCTGAAGGGACTGCCGCTCGCCTACAACAAGGACCTCCAGGAAGACAAAGAGCCACTGTTCGACGCGTTTGACACGGTGCGGCTGGTGACCTTGGCGCTCGACGGTCTCATGGGGACCGTCGCGTTCGATGCAGACGCCATGGCCGCAGGCGCCGACGACCCGTTCGCGGCGGCGACCGACCTGGCGGAATGGCTCGTGGCCCGCGGCACGCCGTTCCGCGACGCGCACGAGCTCATCGCCGGACTCGTGCGTCAAGCGCTGGACGGCACCGATCCCGCATCGCAGCCCGGTCGGCTGGCGGAACTGGTGAGGGCGCACCCGGGTCTCGGCGCCGAAGCCGCGCAGCTGCTCACACCCGGGTCAGCACACGTCAGGCGCACCACGCCGGGCGCGGGCGGTCCCGATGCCGTCGCCGTCCAGCTGGAGCGTCTCGACGCGGCACTCGAAGCGGCCGGCGCTGGCGGAGGCTGAGCCGAATGGCAAAGCCGTGGCCCGAGCGGCCCGTGAGCCCAATCGCATGAGAGTTGGGGAACAAGAGCGGGCAATCGTCGGCGCCGCGCCCAGGCGGTTCCCGGTCTGCGCGTCCTGCGGGGACGGCCGCTGATGGCGTCGCCGGCCGGGCCCCTGCCGCCGGGCTTCTATGAGCGGCCAGCAATCGAAGTCGCGCCGGATCTGGTCGGCAAGCTGCTTGTACACGATGACGGGACGATTCGAGCGGGCCGGATTGTGGAAGTCGAGGCCTACAGCGGCAGCGGCGACCCCGCGGCGCACTCGCGCAGCGGCCCGACCGCTCGCAACGCCTCCATGTTCGGGCCACCAGGGCGGCTCTACGTGTACCTCATCTACGGCTTGCACTGGTGTGCGAACGCCGTGTGTGGGCCCGCTGGGGTGGGCGATGCGGTCCTGTTGCGCGCACTCGAGCCGGTATGCGGTGTCGAGGCCATGACGGCCCACCGGCGCCGTTCGGGCCGATCCATCGGCTGCGCGGACTTGTGCTCCGGCCCAGCCAAGCTGACCGAGGCTCTCGGTGTCGACGGCACCCACGATGGCTGCGACCTGACGACGGGCGACGGCCTCGCCATTGTGGACGATGGCTGGCTGCCTGATGGCCTGGTGAACACGACCCGCATCGGCATTAGCCGCGGCACCGACCTGCTGTGGCGCTGGTACGTCGACGGCAGCCCGCATGTGAGCCGGCGATGAGGCTGGGCTCGGCACCGGATTCGCCGGTGCGCTTGGGCTCGGCACCGGATTCGCCGGTGCGCAGCAGGTTCGCCCGCCAGACCGACATCGACGCACTGCGGGATGATCTCGCAGCCGCAGCCACGACGGCCCGTGCATTTGTCCCACGGGACCGCACTCAATCGGTCCACCGTCGGCGATTGCTCGACTTCGCCGCTCGTCACCCCGATGCGTTGCACCGAACGTGCGAGGTCGGGCACCTGACCGCATCTGCTTGGGTCGTGAATCACGACGCAACGAGAGGGCTGGTGCTGCTGCATCGCAAGATCGGCCGTTGGCTGCAGCCGGGCGGACACGCCGACGGAGAGGGTTCCCTGGCAAGCGTCGCGCTGCGCGAGGCGACCGAGGAGACCGGCATCGACGACCTCGAAGTTTGGACCGAGCCGGTCGACATCGACGTTCACCTGTTCGTCAATCGCCGGCGCACCGAACCCGACCACCTCCACTTCGACGTGCGGTTCCTCGTCCGAGCGCCTCAGTACGCGACACCCAGCGGCAACCACGAGTCCGAAGGCCTGAGGTGGATCTCGCGTCGTGAACTCACCGACCCCGGGCTGGGTCTCGATGCCAGCACGCGCCGGCTGGCGCGATACGGCTTCAATCTCGCCCGCACCGTCGGGCCAGGGCGCGACGCATAGTGCAGTCGTCGCGCACGGCTGCCGTGCGCGGCCAGTGCCGGAACGTACGGTGAAGCTGTGCGCGAGGTGCTGCTAGCGGTCGAGAACGTCGTCCTGCTGCTGTGTGGCTTGGTGGCGGGCTGGATAGCGGTCACCTACCTGCCGGGCCCCGTGCTGGGGGTGATCGCGATCACCGTGGTCCTGGCTGTCGGCGGCCGGATGCTTTTCAACGGGACCTTCTGGACCGCGGGAATCGGTCTGGTCATCGCGGGCGTCGCCGGCGCTGGGCTCTACATCGCCGACGCGGTGGCTTCGCTGGGGGGATGACCGCACTCGCCAGCAGTAGGCGGACGAGCCTTCACAGGTAGCGTGACCAGGTGGGCTTCGGCACTGTGCTGATTGTCGCAGCGGCGTTCGCGGCGCTGATCATGGCGGGTGGAATCGTCGACATTCTGCGGCTCGGCCGAGTTCGGTTTGCGACCGCCGGCAAGCATCGTTGGCATTGGATCCTGCTGATCATCTACAGCGGGCCGCTCGGCGTCTTGCTGTACGCAGCGGCGGTCCGGCCGCAGGTCGCCCATCCGGAGCGTTACGTCGATGATCAGCAGAACGGTCTCGCGAATGGTCCCAGCAGCGCTGCGGTCGGCGGCCACGCCCGATGAGCGGCGGCGCCGATCTCGCCATCGAGGTCTCCCGACTGCACAAGCGCTACGGCGACAACGAGGCCGTGTCGGGCGTCGACCTGTCGGTCGAAACCGGAGAGATGGTGGCTTTTTTGGGTCCCAACGGCGCGGGCAAGACCACCACCGTCGAGATCCTCGAAGGTCTGCGCACCCGAACGTCTGGAGACGTGCGGGTGCTGGGTGTCGATCCTGCGGAAGCCACGTCCGCCTGGAAAGAGCGCATCGGCGTTGTGCTGCAGGGCGCCAAGCACGAGGGCGACTTCACCTCGTCGGAGATCGTGACGATGTGGTCGGCCTACTACCGGTCACCCCGGGCAACCGCTGAAGTGCTGGAGCTCGTGGGGCTGTCGGAGGCCGCCGCAACCCGAACGCGCCGGTTGTCGGGCGGGCAGCAGCAGCGGCTCGCGGTAGCGCTAGCGCTCGTGGGCGACCCCGAGCTCGTGTTCCTGGATGAGCCGACGACCGGTTTCGACCCTGCTGCTCGCCGCGAGGCGTGGCAGACCATCGGCGGCCTGCGGACGCTGGGTGTGACGGTGATGCTGACCACCCACTACATGGATGAGGCCGACCATCTGGCAGACCGGATCGTGGTGATCTCACGGGGGCGCATCGTGGCCGATGGCACCGCTGCCGAACTGGCGGCGCACGCAGCGATGCCATCGCAGATCAGCTGGGACGCCGCTGAGCTGAGCCTCAGCGATCTGCCCGACCGGCTGCGAGAGCTGTCGAGCAGCGGGGGCGAATCTGCGTCAGCGGTGCCCGCAGCCGCCGGTCCCGGCAGGGATGCGAGGCTCCAGCTCGCTGCCCACGATGTCGGAGTGGTGGTGCGCGAGCTGTTGCGGGCAGCAGATGCGGTCGGGTCGCCGATGGACTCGCTGGCCGTTCAGCCTCCGACCTTGGAAGACTCGTACTTGGCGTTGACAGGTGCCGACGCCGCCGACGACTCGGGCGGGCGCAGCGGCGCGGCAGGTGCAGCCGGGACCTCTGCGGACGGTTCGAACCGTGCTCCGGTTCCCCGACGCCGGCGCCCGCGTCAGGGGAGGCGCCAATGAGGGGTCTGCGCCAGCTTCGCAGCGAGGCGTCGTTCAACTTGCTGGGCTTCCGGCGCAGTCCGGCAGCCACTTTCTTCACGGTGATCCTGCCGCTCATCTTCCTGGTGATCTTCACCTCGATCTTCGGCAACGAGGTTGTCAGCTCGACCGGGGCGCGTGTCGCAACGTTGTATGTCCCCGGGATCCTGGCGCTGGCACTGGTCTCCGCGAACTTCATGAATGCGGCCATCGTCACGGTGATCCGGCGAGAGAGCGGCGTGCTCAAGGCCATGCGGGCAACGCCGCTGCCACCATGGGTCTACGTCGGCGGGCAGGTTGCCGCGTCGCTGGTACTGACCGCGTTGATGACAGCGCTCGTGATCGGCATCGGCTGGCTCGGGTACGGCGTCGAAGTCCAGTCGGGTGCGTTGCCGAGCCTGTTCATCACTCTGGTCGTGGGCGCCGCTGCGTTCTCGGCGCTGGGCCTTGCGGTCACGTGCGTGTGCCCCAGCGAGCAGGCCGCGCCGGCGATCACCAACATGTGCGTGCTGCCGCTGTACTTCGTCTCCGACGTGTTCATCCCGTCGGAGGGAGCGCCGCGCTGGATGACGCTCATCGGCGACATCTTCCCCATCAAGCACCTGGCTCTCGCGCTGGGTCGCACTTTCGACCCGTTCGTCGAGGGCGTGCCGTGGCCGGCAGGGCGCTGGCTGATCCTCGGCGCCTGGGGTCTGGGCGGGGCGCTGATCACCGTGCGCTACTTCCGCTGGACGCCGCGCGGCTGACTTCGGGGCAAATCGGTGACCGCCCGGCAGACTGGCGGCGTGGACGTCCTGGCGGATCTCGAGGCACGTGGTCTGATCCATCAGACGACCGACCGCCAGGTGCTTGCGCAGCGCTTGGAGAGCGGCCCGATCACGGTCTATTGCGGATTCGATCCCACTGCCGCCAGTCTTCACGTGGGCAACCTCATGGGTCTGCTCACGCTGCGGCGGCTGCAACTGGGCGGGCACCGCCCGATTGCCCTCGCCGGGGGCGCCACCGGCATGGTCGGCGATCCCAGCGGACGCTCAACCGAGCGAAACCTGCTTGATGACGACGCGCTGGCCCACAACCTCGAAGGGATCGTTCCCCAGCTCCGGCAATTCCTCGACTTCGACGACGGCCCGTACGCGGCCAGACTGCTCGACAACCGCGCATGGACCGTCGGAGTCGGCGTCCTCGACTTCCTGCGAGACGTCGGCAAACACGTCACGGTGCAGCAGATGGTCGGCAAGGAGTCGGTCCGCAGCCGTCTCGACGAGGGCGACGGCCTGTCGTACACCGAATTCAGCTACATGCTGCTGCAGGCCTACGACTACTTATGGCTCGCGGAGAACGTCGAATGCGAGCTGCAGGTCGGCGGCTCGGACCAGTGGGGCAACATCGTGCTCGGCATCGACTTGATCCGGCGCCGGCTGGGACGTCCCGCCCATGCACTGACGTGGCCGTTGCTCGCGCGCAGCGACGGCACGAAGTACGGCAAGACCGCAGGTGGTGAGACGCTGTGGCTCAGCGCTGACACCATGAGCCCCTACCGCTTCTACCAGGCGTGGATCGGCGTAGACGACGTCGATGTCGCGAAGCTGCTGGCCCAGCTCACGTTTCTCGGCATGGACGACGTACGCGAGATCGCCGCAGAGCACGAGGCCGATCCGGGCCGCCGCGCCGGACAGCGGCATCTCGCAGCTGAGATCACACGCGTCGTGCACGGAGACGCCGCCGCCACGGCTGCTGCGGGCGCCAGCGAGGTGCTTTTCGGCGGAACGGCGTCGGTGCGAGAGGCGCCTGCGCCTGCGCTCGCGTTCGTAGCCGAGGAGGTGCCGTCGGGCCCGCTGCGGGAGCTCGGTGCGTCCATCGTGGACGTGCTGGTCGACGCGGAGCTGGCGCAGAGCCGCAGCGAAGCGCGCAGGGCGTTGGCCGAGGGCAGTGTGTACCTCAATGGTGATCGCACCAGCGATCCCGACCGTCTCGTCGGAGCGAATGACCTGCTGTATGGCCGATATGTGCTGCTGCGGCGGGGAAAGAAGCGCTGGCACGTCGCGACCGCACCCTGAGGTTGCGGCCCACAGCCAATATCCGCTGGCCGCGGTGGTTGCGGAGGCAGGCTGCCGCCTGTATTCTCATGCCTCCCCCTCACGGGCCGCATTACGGCTCAGAGGGGTTCGACACCTCCGGCGGCGTCGCCCGAAGCACTCTTTCGCAGAGAGCAGCGGTAGGCGCCGATCGAGTGTCAGCTGCCGACGGATTCGCCTCAGCAGCGCTCCTTGACAACAGAACAGAGGACGAAAACGCCAGTGCGGGCGATTGGCTGCTGGATTCCAGCCGCCGGTCGAACCACACAGCCGGTCCACGGTCTACCCAGACCGGGGACCAACTTGTTCGTGCCGTCTCATCAAGCTTGCCTCGTGCAGGCCGACGTGCGACGGTGCACCAATTCCAGTCAGCTGCCGCAGGACGGGGGGATTTCTCTCCGGATCGTGGCAGGGGCTCTTCGATCGTGCCAGTAATGAAATGCGGCTCAGCCGCACGACATCGCGGGCTTGATCTCGATGGAGAGTTTGATCCTGGCTCAGGACGAACGCTGGCGGCGCGCTTCATCCATGCAAGTCGAACGAACCCGGGACTTCGGTCTCAATGGGAAAGTGGCGAACGGGTGAGTAACACGTGAGAAACCTACCCCGGAGATGGGAATAGCCCAGGGAAACCTGGATTAATACCCGATATCCTGCCTGCACCTCATGGTGCGTTCAGGAAACGCTCCGGTGCTCCGGGAGGGTCTCGCGGCCTATCAGCTTGTTGGTGAGGTAACGGCTCACCAAGGCATCGACGGGTAGCTGGTCTGAGAGGACGATCAGCCACACTGGGACTGAGACACGGCCCAGACTCCTACGGGAGGCAGCAGGAGGGAATATTGCGCAATGGGCGAAAGCCTGACGCAGCGACGCCGCGTGGGGGAAGAAGGCCTTCGGGTCGTAAACCCCTTTCAGCAGGGACGAAATTGACGGTACCTGCAGAAGAAGCGCCGGCCAACTACGTGCCAGCAGCCGCGGTAATACGTAGGGCGCAAGCGTTGTCCGGATTCATTGGGCGTAAAGGGCTCGTAGGCGGTTTGGTAAGTCGGGTGTGAAAACTCAGGGCTCAACTCTGAGACGCCACTCGATACTGCCATGACTAGAGTCCGGTAGGGGAGTGTAGAATTCCTGGTGTAGCGGTGAAATGCGCAGATATCAGGAGGAATACCGATAGCGAAGGCAGCACTCTGGGCCGGTACTGACGCTGAGGAGCGAAAGCGTGGGGAGCAAACAGGATTAGATACCCTGGTAGTCCACGCCGTAAACGTTGGGCACTAGGTGTGGGTCCCATCCAACGGGATCCGTGCCGCAGCTAACGCATTAAGTGCCCCGCCTGGGGAGTACGGCCGCAAGGCTAAAACTCAAAGGAATTGACGGGGGCCCGCACAAGCGGCGGAGCATGTTGCTTAATTCGAGGCAACGCGAAGAACCTTACCTGGGTTTGACATGTTGGGGACAGCCGCAGAGATGCGGTTTCCTTATGGTCCCATCACAGGTGGTGCATGGCTGTCGTCAGCTCGTGTCGTGAGATGTTGGGTTAAGTCCCGCAACGAGCGCAACCCTTGTCCTATGTTGCCAGCGCGTAATGGCGGGGACTCGTGGGAGACTGCCGGCGACAAGTCGGAGGAAGGTGGGGACGACGTCAAGTCATCATGCCCCTTATGCCCAGGGCTGCAAACATGCTACAATGGCCGGTACAAAGGGCTGCGAAACCGTGAGGTCAAGCGAATCCCATAAAGCCGGTCTCAGTTCGGATTGGAGTCTGCAACTCGACTCCATGAAGCCGGAGTCGCTAGTAATCCCGGATCAGCAACGCCGGGGTGAATACGTTCCCGGGCCTTGTACACACCGCCCGTCACACCACGAAAGTTGGCAACACCCGAAGCCAGTGGCCCAACCCGCAAGGGGGGGAGCTGTCGAAGGTGGGGTTAGCGATTGGGGTGAAGTCGTAACAAGGTAGCCGTACCGGAAGGTGCGGCTGGATCACCTCCTTTCTAAGGAGTCACCTCCGAGACAGAGGCCACTGTGGCCTCAGGTCTCAGACGGAGATTCCCAGTTGGAGCACTGGTGCTGTCTGATACCAGTCAGCTCGTCCTCTGTTCTGCTGCCAGGGAGCGCTGCGTCGCGCTCTCACGCCGTAGCTCTTTGATAACTGCATAGCGATGCACGAGCATCAAGACCCTCTGCAATTAAGCAGAGGGGATTTGATTCTTCGAGACTGAGTATCGATATACCAAGCTACGAAGAGCCAATGGTGAATGCCTTGGCGCCGAACACCGATGAAGGACGTGATAGGCTGCGATAAGCTACGGGGAGCCGCCGAATAGGCTTTGATCCGTGGATATCCGAATGGGGAAACCCGGCACCTTTTATCGGGTGTCACTCCTGCCTGAATCTATAGGGCAGGTAGAGGGAACGAGGGGAATTGAAACATCTCAGTACCCTGAGGAAAAGAAAGCAACAGCGATTCCCGGAGTAGCGGCGAGCGAAATGGGAATAGCCTAAACCGAGTCCGGTGGTAAAGCCTGGTGGCGTTGCCGGATCGGTGTTGTGGGACATCCCCGACCGAGCACCAGATCGGTCAAGGAGTTACAAAGCAAGTAGATAGCGGAACCGTACAGGAAAGGCGGGCCACAGAGGGTGACAGCCCCGTACGCGAAATCTATTTGCCTCCTGGGATTGCTCCCGAGTAGCGCCGGTTCCGTGAAGGCCGGCGTGAATCTGCGAGGACCACCTCGTAAGGCTAAATATGTGTCGGCGACCGATAGCGAACTAGTACCGTGAGGGAAAGGTGAAAAGTACCCCGGGAGGGGAGTGAAATAGTACCTGCAACCATTGGTTTACAAGCAGTTGAAGCGCTACTGGACACTTGTGTCCAAGCGCGACAGCGTGCCTTTTGAAGAATGAGCCAGCGAGTTACGGTGTGTGGCAAGGTTAACCAGCGATGGGAAGCCGGAGCGAAAGCGAGTCCGAATAGGGCGCACAGTCGCATGCTGTAGACCCGAAGCCGTGTGATCTATCCATGGGCAGGGTGAAGCGGAGGTAAGACTCCGTGGAGGCCCGAACCGACCTAGGTTGAAAACTGGGCGGATGACCTGTGGATAGGGGTGAAAGGCCAATCAAACACGGTGATATCTGGTTCTCCCCGAAATGCATTTTGGTGCAGCGTCGCACGTTCAGCCATGGAGGTAGAGCACTGATTGGGCTAGGGGGCCCACAAGCTTACCGACCCCAGTCAAACTCCGAATGCCATGGCTCCAGAGTGCGGCAGTGAGTCCACGGGGGATGAGCTTCGTTGGACGAGAGGGAAACAGCCCAGAACGCCGGCTAAGGCCCCTAAGTGTGTATTAAGTGGCAAACGATGTGGGATTGCCCAGACAGCCAGGAGGTTGGCTTAGAAGCAGCCACCCTTGAAAGAGTGCGTAACAGCTCACTGGTCGAGTGGTCCTGCGCGGATAATGTAACGGGGCTAAATACACCGCCGAAGCCGCGTCTTTGAATTCGCCTGCGTCGGGGTGGTCTTGACCACCCGCGAGCGGCAGTTCGAGGGGTAGGGGAGCGTCGTGCCTGCAGCGAAGCCGGAGCGTGAGCGCCGGTGGAGCGGGTCCGAGTGAGAATGCTGGCATGAGTAGCGAGAGAGGGGTGCGAATCCCCTCCGCCGTAAGCCCAAGGGTTCCTGGGGAAGGCTGGTCCTCCCAGGGTTAGTCGGGAGCTAAGGCGAGGCCGAGAGGCGTAGTCGATGCACAACCGGTTGATATTCCGGTACCACCGCGTGCGCGCCCAGTCTGAAGCACGGTTGCTAAGGGGCTGTCCTCCCTTCGGGGAGGGCGAACCGACCCACCGAGTGGAGGACAGCAATGAGGGGACGCAGGAGGATAGGTGAACCCAGGCGATGGTAGACTTGGGGTAAGCGAGTAGGACGGGGACTAGGTAAGTCCGGGCCCCATGAAGTCTGAGACGCGATGCCGAGCCGCTACAGGCGAAGTCACTGATTCCATGCTGCCTAGAAAAGCCTCTAGCGAGTTCACGTGGTGCCCGTACCTAAACCAACACAGGTAGGCAGGTAGAGCATACTCAGGCGAACGGGAGAACTGTGGTTAAGGAACTCGGCAAATTGCATCCGTAACTTCGGGAGAAGGATGACCCCAAGATGGTGACGGCACTTGCTGTCTGAGCCTGAAAGGGTGGCACAAAATAGGGGAAAGCGACTGTTTACTAAAAACACAGCAGCGTGCGAAGTCGTAAGACCATGTATACGCTGTGACGCCTGCCCGGTGCCGGAAGGTTACGGGGAACGGTTAGCTCTTCGGAGCGAAGCTGTGAACCTAAGCCCCGGTAAACGGCGGCCGTAACTATAACGGTCCTAAGGTAGCGAAATTCCTTGTCGGGTAAGTTCCGACCTGCACGAATGGCGTAACGACTTTCCCACTGTCTCAACCACAGACCCGGCGAAATTGAAGTACGAGTAAAGATGCTCGTTAGCTACAGAAGGACGGAAAGACCCCGTGGACCTTTACTATAACTTGGTATTGGGTTGTGGCACGTGTTGTGTAGGATAGGTCGGAGACTAGGAAGCGTGTGCGCCAGCATGCGTGGAGTCAACCTTGAAATACGACCCTGCTCATGTCGGAACTCTAACCTAGGACCCTGATCGGGTTCGGGAACAGTGCCAGGCGGGTAGTTTGACTGGGGCGGTCGCCTCCCAAATGGTAACGGAGGCGCCCAAAGGTTCCCTCAGACTGGTTGGCAATCAGTCGTCGAGTGCAATGGCACAAGGGAGCTTGACTGTGAGACATACAGGTCGAGCAGGTGCGAAAGCAGGGCATAGTGATCCAGCGATTGCGTGTGGAAGCGTCGTTGCTCAACGGATAAAAGGTACCCCGGGGATAACAGGCTCATCTTCCCCAAGAGTCCATATCGACGGGAAGGTTTGGCACCTCGATGTCGGCTCATCGCATCCTGGGGCTGAAGCAGGTCCCAAGGGTTGGGCTGTTCGCCCATTAAAGCGGTACGCGAGCTGGGTTTAGAACGTCGTGAGACAGTTCGGTCCCTATCCTCTGTAGCTGTAGGAGATTTGAGGAAAGCTGTCCGTAGTACGAGAGGACCCGGATGGACGCAGCTCTCGTGTGCCAGTTGTTCCGCCAGGAGCACGGCTGGTTGGCGACCTGCGGAAGGGATAAGCGCTGAAAGCATCTAAGCGCGAAGCCTGTTCCAAGATGAGATCTCCCACTGGTACAACCAGGTAAGGCCCGTGGCAGATAACCACGTTGATAGGCCGGATGTGTAAGCGCAGCAATGTGTTCAGCAGACCGGTACTAATCGGCCGAGGGCTTGGTATCGATACTCAGCCTCGAGGAAGCGCATGGCACGTCCGTGCGCAGCGCGTGCATCGCTATTGCAGGAATCGCCGTGCGGGCAACACCGCACGCACTCTGGAACTGTGTGAACGGGAAATCCGGGCGCACTGGATCTCCGGTGGTTATGGCGGCAGGGCCACACCCGTTCCCATTCCGAACACGGAAGTTAAGCCTGCCAGCGCCGATGGTACTTGGGGGCAATTCCCCTGGGAGAGTAGGTCGCTGCCGGAACCCGAACCCCCGTCGTGCAAACGGCGGGGGTTCTTCGCGTCTGGGACCTAGCCTCGAAGGGTGTCAGAGAATCGGCGGCCACCTCGCAAAGGCCCGAAACGGCGTCCTGACAGCGATCGCGATCGACGGCAGCCGCCCCGCAATCGAGATCAATCCGGTCGCCGTCGAAATGGACCCGCCGGCGGTGATCGTCGACGAGGGCGAGGTGAGGGCCCCCGAGCGCCGCAGGATCGACCGGGTCCTGCGCGCCGCCGCGACAAGCCGATTGACGAGGTTGCAGAGCAGGCGGCTCGCCGCACCGATTGGGGCGGCGTGGCCCGCAAGGGTGCCGCAGTGCTCAGACCGATCCCTGGCGCCGACCGGGGCGACGCTTACGCCGCCAAAGTGCCCGAGCGCCAGAATCGCCGGCCTGAGCCGCCGCAGGGACCTCAGCGTGCCGAGCCGTCGGCGGCCCCCGCCCAGCGCCGCCGACGGCCGACCGTGCGCCTGGAGCTGCCTCAGCTTGACCCGGCATCGGTTCGAGGTATGCCGACCTCCGAGCAGGAGCGGCTGGCTCGGCGCCTGCGTGACGCGGGCGAGGACTTCTTGGCGGAGCGGTTCGGAGACGCGCTGTCCATATTGCGACCGCTGGCATCGAGATATTCCGCCGTAGCGGAGGTGCAGGAGCTCTACGGCCTCACGCTGTACCGCCTCGGCCGCTGGACGGCTGCGTCTCACCGACTCGAGCACTACGAGACGCTCACCCGCTCTGTCGACCAGCTGCCGGTGCTGGCGGACTGTTACCGGGCGCTGGGCCGCCTCAATGACGTTCACGAGGTGTGGGACCGGCTGAGGCATGCCGACCCAGATGCCCAGACGATGACCGAAGGACGCATCGTCGCGGCCGGTGCTCTGGCCGACGAGGGTCGGCCGCGCGACGCCATTCGCCTGCTCGAAGCGGGCCCGCTGCGTCCAAAGCGCCCTGGCGAGCATCACCTCAGGTTGTGGTACGCCCTCGCCGATCTGTACGACAGGGTCGGCGACCTACAGCGTGCCCGGCGCGGGTTCGCCAGGGTCGCCGATGTCGAGCCCGGTTTTGTGGACGTTCACGACCGGCTGGCGGCGCTCGGCACCGGTGACGGCTGAGGGCAGCGCTCTGCGCCCGTTGCGCTGCCTGTCTGTTGCCTGCTCGTGTGCCCTGGTGTCATGCGATGGGTTTCACGGGCCGCTCGGGCCACGGCTGCGCAGATAGAGTGAGCCCGCCATTCGGCGAGCGCCTCACCCGGTACCGACCCCCGGTTCCGGTCCCCCCATACTGGTGCCGCCAGATCGCGCGAGGCAAGCGACAGACATGACGACCGACATTGAGCGCCTGCTCGGCGAGCAGGCCTCCTATCTGCTTGACCACACATGCGAGGGCATCGGGCGGGACCTGCTCACCCTGCCCGGGCCAGATTTCGTGACCGATGTGGTCGCCGGCACCGACCGCTCGCCGCAGGTCATGCGGAGCCTCCAGTCGCTGTTCGACAACGGTCGGCTCGGCGGCACCGGATACGTCTCGATTCTGCCGGTGGACCAAGGGATCGAGCACTCGGGTGCCGCATCGTTCGCGCCGAACCCGATCTTCTTCGACCCGGCATCCATCGTGGAGCTGGCGGTCGAGGGCGGCTGCAACGCCGTGGCCACAACCTTCGGCGTCCTCGGAGCGGTTTCCCGCCGCTACGCCCACCGCATCCCGTTCATCGTCAAGATCAACCACAATGAACTGCTGACGTACCCCTCCAAGTACGACCAGATCATGTTCGGCTCGGTCCAGCGGGCGCACGAACTCGGCGCCGCCGGTGTCGGGGCGACCATCTACTTCGGCTCGGCCGAGAGCGGTCGCCAGATTACTGAGGTCGCCGATGCATTCGAAGAAGCGCATGGCCTCGGCATGTTCACCGTGTTGTGGTGCTACCTGCGCAATCCGGGCATCGACCTGTCCGGCGAGGCTGGTGGCGTCGACCATCATGTTTCCGCCGATGCCACCGCACAGGCCAACCACATTGGTGTGACGATCGAGGCCGACATCATCAAGCAGAAGCTGCCCGAGAACAACGGTGCATTTGTCTCGGTGCCCGGCTTCGGCAAGACCCACGCCGCGGTGTACGACCGGCTGACGACCGATCACCCGGTCGACCTGTGCCGCTGGCAGGTGGCGAATTGCTACATGGGACGTGTGGGTCTCATCAATTCCGGCGGTGCCAGCTCAGGGTCCACCGACCTGGCCGAAGCCGTCACGACGGCCGTCGTCAACAAGCGCGCCGGCGGCATCGGATTGATCTCGGGGCGCAAGGCGTTCCAGCGACCCATGGCCGAAGGCGTTGAACTGCTCGGAGCCATCCAAGACGTCTACTTGGACCCGGCGGTGACCATCGCCTGATCGATTCGGAGACCCGGCCGTACCGATGCGGCCGCGACTAGCGTGGTCGCTTGGAGCGACCGCAATTGCCCCCAGGAGCCCCTTCTCTAGGAGACAACAGTGACCGATACCGCATCGCGCGAACTGCCGCTGCAGGAGATCGATGAGGTCATCATTCGCTTCGCCGGTGACTCCGGCGACGGCATGCAGCTCACCGGTGACCAATTCACGAGCATCTCCGCCGCGCTCGGCAACGACCTGTCCACGCTGCCGGAGTTTCCCGCCGAGATCCGCGCCCCCCAGGGGACGCTCGCCGGCGTCTCGGCGTTCCAGGTGCGCATCTCCGATTTCGACATCACCACGCCGGGCGATGCCCCGACGGTGCTCGTGGCGATGAACCCGGCGGCACTGAAGGCGCAGCTGCACAACCTCACCCAGGGCGGCGCGCTGATCCTGAACACCGACGCCTTCAACGAACGCAATCTCGAAAAGGCCGGCTACTCGTCCAATCCGCTCGATGACGGCACGCTGGACGATTACCGCGCCTACCCGGTGCCGATGAGCCAGATCACCCGCGACGCCGTGGCCGAGCACGGGGTCAAGCCACGCGACGCTGAGCGATCCAAGAACTTCTTCGCTCTCGGCCTGATCTCGTGGATGTACACCCGGCCGGTCGAGCCGACGTTCGAGTTCATCAACACCAAATTCCGGGGCCGCGAGCAGGTCATCAACGCCAACACGGCGGCGTTCAAGGCGGGCTACAACTTCGGCGAGACGGCCGAGATCTTCGAAGCCCATTACGAGGTGAAGCCGGCTCCGCTGGCGCCCGGCGAGTACACCAACGTGAACGGGAACACCGCGCTGGCCTGGGGCTGCGTTGTTGCGGGCCAGCTCGCACGCCTGCCGGTCTTCCTCGGCTCGTATCCCATCACACCGGCTTCGGACATCCTTCACGAGATGTCGTTGAAGAAGAACTTCGGCGTGCGGACGTTCCAGGCTGAAGACGAGATCGCCGCGGCAGCATCAGCCGTGGGCGCGGCGTTCGGCGGGGCGTTGGCCTTCACCTCCACATCGGGGCCGGGATTGGCGCTGAAGGGCGAGACGCTCAGCCTCGCGGTGAGCCTTGAGCTGCCGATGGTGGTGCTCGACATCCAGCGTGGCGGACCGTCGACGGGCTTGCCCACGAAGCCTGAGCAGGCAGACCTGATGATGGCCATGTACGGGCGGCACTCGGAATCGCCGCTGCCGGTGGTGGCACCCCGCAGCCCAGCCGACTGTTTTGACATCGCCATCGAGGCGTCGCGCATCGCATTGAAGTACCGGACGCCCGTCATCGTGCTGTCCGACGGATACCTGGCGAACAGCTCCGAGCCTTGGCTGCTTCCCGACGTCGACAGCCTGCCCGACATCGGCGTCGAGTTTGCGACCGAATTCAACGGCACCAACGAAGACGGCGACGGCATCTACCTGCCCTATCTGCGCGATCCCGAGTCTCTGGCCCGCCCGTGGGCCATTCCCGGCACGCCCGGACTGATGCACCGCGTCGGCGGTATTGAGAAAGAGGACGGCACCGGCAACATCTCCTACGATCCGGAGAATCACCAGTTGATGGTGGACGTGCGGCAGGCCAAGATCGACGGGGTCGACGTACCCGATGTCGAGGTTGCCGGCGATGTCGATGCCGATCTCGTCATGCTGGGCTGGGGCTCCACGTGGGGCGCCATCGACGCGGCTGCGGGACGGCTGCGCGATGACGGCTTCGAAGTGGCCCACGTACACCTTCGCCACCTCAATCCACTGCCCGCAAACCTCGGCGACGTGCTGCGGCGCTACCGGGCCGTCGTGTGTCCCGAGATGAACAAGGGCCAGCTGAGCGATCTGGTGCGGGCGAGATACCTGATCGATGTCGAGCACTTTGGCAAGATCGACGGCGTGCCCTTCACCACTGGAGAGGTGACCGCTGCGGTCCGCGAGCGCCTCGAAGAGCTGTCGGGCAGCAACTGAGCCCCAATTCACCCGTAACGAACGAGACCAGCCAACACCAACAGAGGCAAACTCCACGATGACTGACACCTCGATGACGCCGACCACACAGCCTGGAGACTGGGCCTCGGACCAAGAGGTTCGTTGGTGCCCGGGCTGCGGCGACTATTCCATTCTGACGGCGATGCGGATGCTGATGCCCAGCCTCGGCACCGAACCGCACAACACGGTGTTCGTTTCGGGCATCGGTTGTGCCGCCCGGTTCCCGTACTACATGAATTCCTACGGCGTGCACGGCATCCATGGCCGCGCGCCGGCGATCGCCACCGGCTTGGCGATGGCCCGGCCGGATCTCGACGTGTGGGTCATCGGCGGCGACGGCGACATGCTGTCGATCGGTGGCAATCACCTCATCCACGCATTGCGTCGGAATGTCAAGATCAAGGTGCTCCTGTTCAACAATCAGATTTACGGCCTCACCAAGGGCCAGTTCAGCCCCACCAGCGAGATCGGCAAGGTCACCAAGAGCTCGCCGATGGGTTCGCTGGACGCCCCGTTCAATCCGCTGGCGGTAGCACTCGGTGCCGAGGCGTCCTTTGTGGCCCGGACCCATGACATGGACCGCCAGCACATGATGGAGACGTTCCGGCGCGCGCACGAACACGACGGCGCCGCGTTCGTGGAGGTGTTCCAGAACTGCAACGTCTTCAATGACGGCGCGTTCGAAGGGGTGACCAAGAAGCAGAACCGCGATGCCAACCTGATCCCGCTGAAGAATGGCGAACCCATCCAATTCGGGGCCGACGGCGAGTTCGGTGTCATCGACGAGTCAGGCTGCGCCCGAGTCGTGCACACCGCCGAGGTGGGCACCGACGAATTGCTCATGCACGACGAATCGAAGCACGATCCCTCGACGGCGTTCATGCTGGCTCGTCTGGCACGAGGACCATTCGAGCCGACGCCGGTCGGTGTGTTCCGCGCTGTGCGGCGCAGTGAGTACGCAATGGCCTCCACGCGACAGCTGGCTGCGGCCCAGGAAAAACAAGGTCCGGCCGACATTTCGCAGCTGCTGCGTTCACGCGGCACTTGGTACGTCTGACCGGCTCGTACCTCGCGCGGAAATCACTGCGGCGCGCCACGGGCGCGCTGGTACTTTCGGCTGCATGAACGTCGCCCGACGACGCCTCGACAACGAGCTGGTCCGCCGTTGCATGGCGCCGTCGCGGGCGGCAG
Organism: Acidimicrobiales bacterium; assembly: GCA_965231925.1. GTDB lineage: Bacteria > Actinomycetota > Acidimicrobiia > Acidimicrobiales > Poriferisodalaceae > Poriferisodalis. The sequence continues at coordinate 2,859,607 of OZ246894.1, read as the reverse complement.
CACAGGCACTCATCTCAGGCGGTCGCGTTCTGGTCGGGGGATCCGTCGCTCACAAGCCGTCCAGAATGGTGGCGGCTGGCGAGCCAGTCCACGTCAGCGGCGAACCCCCGCGATTCGTGTCGCGCGGCGGGGACAAGATCGACGCTGCGCTGGACACATTCGAGATCGCCGTAGCGCGACGGCGAGTCGTCGATGCCGGTTCCTCTACGGGTGGGTTTGTGGACTGCCTGCTGCAGCGCGGGGCCGCGCAGGTCGTTGCCGTCGATGTCGGCTGGGGTCAGCTGGACGCTCGCCTGCGAGACGATCCGCGTGTGATAGTGCGGGAACGCTGCAACGTGCGCCATGTCGGGCCCGCCGACATCGGCGGCGTCGCAGACATCGTGACCGCTGACCTGTCGTTCATCTCGCTCGAGACGGTGATGCCGAACCTGGCGGCGTGCGCGGCACCGGGCGGGGACGCGGTGCTGCTGGTGAAACCGCAGTTCGAGGCTGGCAGGAGGGAGGCCTCGCGGGGCAAGGGCGTGGTACGCGACCCCGAGGTTTGGCGGAGAGTGCTCAGCGACGTGGCAGCCAGGGCCTCGCTCAACGGTCTTGCACCGTGCGGCGTCACCGCCTCGCCATTGCGGGGCGCCGCAGGCAACGCCGAGTTCTTCCTGCATTGTCGGCGCGTTGTGGAGGGCGCATGGGCAGCGACTGACGATGCTGAGTCCCGGACGTTTGACCTGGAGGCCGCCATCGAGCTCGCCGTCGGGATCGCCATCGAGGCGTCGCCCTCCACTGCCGCAGCAGGAGCCGGCGATACCCAGCCCGCCGCAGAGGCATCGCCATGAGCGACGTGCTGGTGATCGCCCATGCCGAGCGGGCTGAGGCGCTGGCGGCGTCGACGCAGCTCGTGGACTGGCTGGAAGGCGAGGGTCACACGGTCGAGATGGGTGGCGTGGAGGCGGCGGCGATCGGTCGTCCCGATCTTGGGGCTCGCGAGCTGATCGACTCTGCGTGGGATCTTGCGGTCAGCGTGGGCGGCGATGGCACCATGTTGCGCTCGTTCGATCTCGTCGCGGCCGCAGGCGTTCCGGTGCTCGGGGTCAATGTCGGCCACCTCGGCTACCTGACCGAATTTGAGCCGGGAGAGCTCACCGAAACGGTCGCTGCGGCGCTCGCAGGGGCCTTGGGGGTCTCGGAGCGGATGATGGTCAGCGCACGAGTGCGCAGGGCCGCGGGCGACAGTCGTGACGAGGCGGGCGATCATGATCGAGATCCACAAGACACCGAAGACACCGATGGGTGGACCGGACTGAATGAGGTCGTGCTCGAGAAGCGCGATCCAGGTCACACGGTCAGGCTGGAGGTGTGGCTCGACGGCGATGTGTTCGCGACCTATGCGGCAGACGGACTCATCGTCTCGACGCCGACCGGTTCCACGGCCTACAGCCTCTCTGCAGGCGGTGCGGTCGTTGCGCCGACGCACTCGTCGCTGCAGGTCACGCCGGTCGCGCCGCACATGCTGTTCGACCGTTCGTTGCTGCTGCCGCCGGACACGGAAATCGGCGTTCGGGTGATCAGCGAACGGCCGGCGCTTGCCGCCGTGGACGGCCGCTCGGCCACGATGCTGCACACAGGCGACGAACTCGTGGTGACGCGCGCTCCCTACGAGGCCCGCCTCGTCACCGCCGGCGGTGGCAGTTTCCATCGTGTGCTGAAGCACAAATTCGGTCTGAAGGATCGCTGATGCTCGCCGAGCTGGCGGTGCGCAATCTCGGCGTCATCACGGAGGCCAATCTGGTGCTCGGTGATGGCATGACGGCGCTGACCGGCGAGACGGGCGCCGGCAAGACGCTTGTAGTGCAGGCGGTGCAGTTGCTGATGGGGGGGCGAGCCGATCCTGCGATGGTGCGGGCCGGCGCTGCCGAAGCAATCGTTGAGGGCAGGTTCGTGAGCCCTGACGGCAGCGAGCGCGTGCTGCGCCGCGTGATCCCCGCAACCGGCCGCAGCCGCGCCTACGTCGACGGCGCGATGGCGTCGGCGCCGGAGCTCGCGGAGCTGGGAGCCGAACTCGTCGACCTCCACGGGCAACACCAGCACCAGTCGTTGCTGCGGGCACGCACTCAGCGTGAGGCGTTGGATCGCTGGGGCGGCATCGATCTGCGCCCGCTGGCGGCGGCACGTGAGGAACTGCGGGCGTTGGGGGAGAACCTGGCCGCACTTGGCGGTGATGCGCGGGCGAGGGCGCAAGAGATCGATCTTCTGCGGTACCAGGTTGACGAGATCACTGCGGCACGGCTGGATGACCCCTGCGAGCTGGAGCGCATCACCGAGCGTGAGGACCTGCTGGCCGATGCCGCATCGCACCTCGCGGACGGTCATGGCGCTCGCCAGGAGCTTGCCGGCGACGACGGGGCGATCGATCGGCTCGGCTCAGCGGCGGCCTTGCTGGCCGCTCGCAAGGCGTTCGCCCCCGTCAGCGATCGACTCGCCGCTGTGGCCGCCGAACTGGACGACACCGTCGCGCAACTGCGCGGAGTGCTCGAGACGATCGAGGACGATCCCCAGGCGCTGGCCGACGTCCGTGCCCGGCACCAACTGCTGCGTGAGCTGACTCGCAAGTATGGCGACACGCTCGCCGAGGTGGCGTCGTTCGGCGCCCGAGCGGCGGAACGCCTCTCCCAGCTTGAGCGCCACGCCGAGCTCGCAGCTGAGCTGGAGGAAGGCATCGTTGTCGCGCAACGGCGTGCCGAAGCCGAGGCTCACGCCGTGGCCGCCGCTCGTTGCGCGGCTGCACCCGGACTCAGTGGTGCAGTCAGCGAGCATCTGGCGTCGCTGGCGCTGGCTGCGGGCACGCTGGAAGTCAGCGTCAGCGGCGAGGGGCCAAGCGACAACGTCGAGTTGCTCTTCAGTGCCAATCGGGGAGTTGCTGCTGGGCCCCTGTCGAAGGTGGCCTCCGGCGGCGAGCTGGCACGCGTCATGCTGGCACTGCGGCTGGTGCTCACCGCTGGCCCCCCGACGCTGGTGTTCGACGAGGTCGACGCCGGCATCGGCGGCGAGACGGCGCTGTCGGTTGGCCAGGCGCTGGCCAACCTTGCCGAGCACCACCAAGTCCTGGTGGTCACCCACCTCCCGCAGGTCGCCGCGTTCGCGCACTCCCAGGTAGCCGTCCGAAAGACCGACGACGGCGACGCGGTGGCCTCGGACCTCGTTGCCGTGGCGGGGCAGGATCGTGTCAGCGAACTGGCAAGAATGCTCGCCGGTCAACCGGCGTGGGCCAGCGGCCGCCAGCACGCGACCGAATTGCTGGAGGTCGCCGCAGCGGGCCGAGCCGCGCGCGATCCGGCGCGGCTCGCTGCTGTGGCGCCCGACCCGACGCACGTCGCCGAGCCCGATCTGCCCCCCGAGCGCGGCGGCTCGCCAGGGTGACCATGTCCCGCTCGCGGTCATTGTGGGGACGCCAGCGCGTGCGCCGCAGCGAGGGCAACGGCTATGTCGAATTCGCAGGAAGGTGTCGTGTGGATCGCCGTACCAAGAACTTGGTGCGGCGCTTGGAGCGGGGCGAGATCGCCGTGGTTCACCACGCCGATCTCGATCGGGTCGCTGCCGATGGACTTCTGGCAGCAGGTGCGATCGCGGTGGTCAACGCAGAACCGACGATGACCGGGCGGTACCCAGCGCTGGGCGGGCTCACGCTCGCTCAGGCGGGAGTGCCGGTACTGGATGACATCGGTGAGGAGGCGTTCGCAACGCTCCGAGACGGCGAGGAGATTGCTATCGCAGGCGAAGAGGTGCTGCGCAATGACCAGGTGGTGGCGACCGGGTATCGCCGCGATGGCGAACACTTCGAACAGGTGCTGGAATCGGCACGCATCGCGGTGCGCGGCGAGCTCGGGAGCTTCGCCCGCAACACTCTCGAGTATCTCGAGAAGGAGCCGCAGGTCCTGACGGACGAGCTGGAGATCCCGCCGCTGCGACATGAGCTGAGCCGCCGCCATGTGCTGGTCGTGGTGCGCGGCATCGACTATCGCGAGGATCTGGCGGCGCTGCGTCGCTCGGGCTACATGTCGGACATGCGGCCCGTCATCATCGGGGTGGACGGGGGCGCCGATGCGCTGCTGGAAACCGGGCTAGTGCCCCACATCATCATCGGCGACTTCGACTCGGTCTCACCCAGAGCGCTGAAGTGCGGGGCACAGCTCATTGTGCACGGATATCCCGAAGGGGGCGCGCCAGGCGCGCAGCGGCTCGACGACGCCGGACTCAGCTACGACGTCATCGCTGCACCGGGCACCAGCGAGGACGTCGCATTGCGGCTCGCATTCGAGCGGAGGGCCGAGCAGATCGTCGAGGTCGGCTCGCACACATCGATGGCGGACTTCTTCGACAAGGGCCGCCGGGGCATGGCATCGACCTTCCTGACCCGGATGCAGGTGTCCTCAGCTCTGGTGGATGCTAAGGGCGTGAGCCGCCTGTATCGCACCCAGGTGCGCAAACGCGACATGGCGATGCTCATCGTCTCGGCGCTGGTCACCATCGGCGTCATCGCTGCGGTGACCGAGCCGGGCCGTCTACTGCTGCGCACGCTGTGGATCAACATGGGCCTCTAGGCCGTCAGGCGAATGATCAACCTCCGCTATCACATCGTTTCCATTGCCGCAGTGTTCCTGGCCCTGGCGATCGGCTTGGCACTGGGCTCGACATTTGTCGACTCGGTGCTGGTGAGCAATCTCGAATCACGCGTGGACCAGCTGCAGGCTGACACCGAATCGGCCATCGAACGGCAAGCGTCGGCCGAGGGGGCTCTCGGCGAAGCCGAGGCCGAACGTGATGCAGCGCTTGCGAGCGTCGAAGACGCGGCGTCCATGCGGTTCGAGGTGGAGGATCTCGTGCGGCCATACCTGCCGCAAGGGCGATTGAGCGGCACGACCACGCTCATCGTCGCACCCGAGTCCACTGACCGTGACGCGGTTGCGGCCATCCGGGCACGCCTTGAAGCAACCGACACGCAGCAAGGCGGGGTGCTGTGGCTCAGCGATGATCTGCGCTTGGACGATCCAGCCGTGCGCGAGAACGTCGCCGAGGCATTCTCCTTGGCGGGCAACAGCCGCAACGCCATACAGCGGGCGTTGCGATTCTTGGTTCCTCAGGCGCTCTTCCGGCCGACCGAGGCCGGCTCCGCCAGGACGCTCGGCTCTGATGTCGACGCCATCACCGATTCTGGAGCACTCGACGGCTTTTCCCGCGGTTTCGCGTCGGTCCCCCAGACTCGTACTGCGCTCACCTTGCTCCGAGACCTGGAATTGGTCACCCACGACGGCACGGGCGCGGTCGCGCTTCATCGGCTCGGCGGGGAGAACCTGCGGCTCGTGGTCGTGACCGATGACGCGGCTGGCGGGTTGAACGAAGATTTTGTCTTCGACCTGCTGGCGGCGGTCGCCGATGATGGGCACGCGGGCACCGGCGTCATCGTCGAAGTTCGGGCGCCCGCCGCAGCCGGTGTCGGCTACGGCGCCGTGCTGGAGCGGGTCCGTTCCGACCCGGTGCTCGCGCAGGGCTACTCGACTGTCGACGAGGTCACGTCCTTCTCAGGCGATCTGGCGCTGCTGGTTGCACTGGAGCGGCTGCCTGCTGTCAGCCACTTCTCCGGGGCGGACCTCAACCATGGATTGGGCCCGTCATGACCCATGCCGTCGCCATCGTGCCCGCCTTCAACCGGGCGGACACCGTTGGCGCCACGGTGACCGCGTTGGCGACCGTGCCCGATGTGCTCGACGTCATCGTGGTCGACGACGGGTCCCGAGACCGCACCGCGGCCGCTGCCGCTGCCGCAGGAGCGCGAGTCGTCGAGCTCGCGCGCAATCGCGGCAAGGGAGCGGCGATCACCGCCGGCATTGCGGCGTCTGGCGCGCCCGATGCCTACTTGCTCATCGATGCCGATCTGGGCGATTCCGCCTCGCTGGCCGGTGAACTGCTGACGCCGGTCTCGCTCGGGTCAGCGGACATGACGATCGCCGTGCTCGGCTCTACCGAACGCGGGGGCGGGTTCGGGTTCGTCAAGAGCTTCGCGGCACGCGTCCTGCGTTCCGAGACAGGAATGTTTCTTGCGGAGCCTCTCTCGGGTCAGCGCGCCGTGCGAGGTTCGCTGCTGCGGTCGCTGCATCCCGCCCCCGGATTCGGTCTCGAGATCGGCCTGACCCTGGATGCGGCCAACCGCGGAGCATCCATCCGTGAGGTAGAAGTCGGATTCACACATCGCCAAACCGGGCGTGACCTCAGCGGCTTTGCGCATCGGGCACGAATCGGCCGCCACGTGTACCTGGCCGCGCTGCCCCGCGTCGGCAGCCTCAAGTTGAACTACTACCTGGTCGCGTCGGTGCTGGGCCGCGTCCGGCTGCCGAGCCGGCCAGCGTCCCCACAGCAACGACGTCGGGCCATCGAGGTGTTGCGAGCCAAGCGGTGGTGGCAGCGCCCGTGGCCGAGGCTGGGCGCTGCGTCCCTGCGGCGCGTGCGGTCGTTCGCGCGTTCGGGACCGCTGCAGCGCATGTGGTCGCGCTGGTGCCGACGCTTGCATCTGCCGCTGCAATCTTGGCGTCAGCCACGGTGACGCTCGAATTCGAGCGAGTCGTGAACAGCGTGCATCGCTGCACGACCCGTCTCCGGTGACTATGGCGGCCGATGCCCCTCTGCGGACTGCCGCAGCGTTGGCATTGGTCCTCGTTGGCTCAGCGGTCGTGTCGGCGATGCTGTGGCGTCTGGCGAGATCCCGGATGCGACGGGAGCTCTGGATGGGGGTCAACTACCGCGGCCGGCGGATCGTTGCGACCTCGGGGCTGCTTGTGGTCGCCATCGGTGTCGCCAGCTCGAGCGTCGTGGCGGCCTTGGCAGGCCGTGCGAGCGGATGGTTCGTCTATGTCTCGAGTCCGATGGATCGTTCTTCGGCCGAGATGTTCGAAGGCTTGGGTCCACTGGATCTGATTCCCATCGACGCGCTCCGCACGCCCCCGGCGGCCGGCACCACCGGTGCGGCGGCGACCGCGTTGGCTCTTGTGGCGTTCGGCTTGCTGGGATACCGGGACGACACCCGAGGCGGCGGTGATGCGAGCGGATTCGTCGCGCACTTTGTGTGCAGCCTGCGCCGGCGTCGGCTGACGACCGGAGCGCAGAAGGCACTCGGTGGGGGAGCAGCTGCGCTCCTCAGCGTGCAGATCGTGCTGTTCGGCAACGTCGCTGCATTGTGGGCCAGCACGGCATGGAGTGACGGGTACTCGGTGATGCGATCGCTCGGGCACCTCGTGATCGGGTCGCACGAGAGCTGGACGGTGATGCCGTGGCTGCGTGGGAGTGCTGTCGTAGCGCTCGGTGCCAATCTGCTGAATCTGCTCGACCGTGCGCCGGGTCGGGCGACCAAGGCTGCGCTGGCATGGTGGTTGTGCGGGCTCGTGCCAGTTGCAGTGTTCGGTCCTTCGTGGCCGCAAGGATTTCAATTCGCGGGGGTCGGCACCGGAGGGCTGGCTTGGCAGTCGCCGGCATTGTGGGCAGCCGGGGCCGTTGGTGCCGCAGTCGGCTTGCTGCGCAGTGAACTGGCAGAAACGCACATGCTGGGCGACACTGGCGTCAATCCCCTTGGTGCGGCTTTGGGACTGGCCACTGTCGCGATGTCCCCGGCATCAGTCGAGTGGGTTGTGCTCATAGGGTTGGCGGTGCTGAACCTGGCGAGCGAGCGCTGGTCGTTCAGCGAGGTCATCGACGCTGTGCCGCTGCTGCGATGGCTGGACCGGCTCGGCTCGCCCTACCGAAACTGAGTGCTGGCAGCCTTGCCGGCTCGCTGCGGCGGTGCTGGGGACCTTCTCGCACAGTCTCTCGCCGCCTCCGCAGCCATCGCGTTTGACCAAGACGGCAGGAGTCCCTATGCCCGCTGCATGGCAGCGGCGCTGGGTCTTATGCCCGCTGCATGGCAGCGGCGCTGGGTCTTATGCCCGCTGCATGGCAGCGGCGCACCGGCGGTGCTCGGCCAGACGTTCGTCGAGGCTGGGGTGAACGATTTGGCTGCCGGACACGACCGGGCGCCCGGCCACGATCGTGTCGCGGGCCGACAACGGTCCGCACCGCAGCCACGCCTCGATCGGATCCGACAGCGCACCGGCGAATGCTGGGCCGCTGAGTTCCCACACGACCAGGTCGCCGCACGCGCCGGCCGCCAGCTCGCCGATCTCGCCCGCCCGGCCGAGGCAGCCCGCACTGCCACGGGTCGCGACGTCCAGGACGTCGCGGGCGGAGAAGTACACCGAATCGGCCAGTCCCGAGTCGTCGTTGCCGTCGCCGGTCCTGCCGCTGTCGAGGCCCTGCTCGGCGCTCAAGTGTCGCTGGCCGTCGCGCAGGCGGCCCACGAGCAAGGCGTTGCGTGCTTCGGTCCACATCGATGCCGAATCGGTGCTGGCCGAGCCGTCCACGCCGAGGCCGACGGGAACTCCGGCGTCTCGCAGCTCGCGCACCGGGGCCAGCCCCACGCCGAGCAGCAGGTTGGAACTCGGGCAGTGCGCCACTCCGGTGCCCCAGGAACCGAGCCGCGCTATTTCGGCGGGGTTGGGCTGCACGCCGTGCGCGATCCACGAGCGATCTGAACCCCAGCCGCAGTGCTCGAAGTAGTCCACCGGCCGCATGCCGAACATCTCCAAGCAGAATCCGTCCTCGCCGGGATCCTCGCACAAGTGGGTGTGCAATCGCACGTCGAGGCGTTCAGCCAGCTCCGCTGTCGCCGTCATCAGCTCAGTCGAGACCGAGAACGGTGAGCACGGCGCCAATGCGATCCGGACCATCGCGTTCGGCGAACGGTCGTGATGGGCGGCAATGAGGCACTCGGAATCCTCCAAGATCTCCTCGGGCGATTGGCACACCTCATCGGGGGGCAGCCCGCCGTCCGATTCGCCCAGCGACATCGAGCCGCGGGTGGGATGGAACCGCATGCCCAGCTCGGTCGCCGCACCGATCTCGGCTGCGATCAAGTCGCCGGCACCCCGCGGGTGCACATACAGATGGTCAGTGCTGGTGGTGCAGCCGCCCAGCGCCAGCTCGGCGAGACCCACCCATGCGGACAGATACGCGCCGTGCTCATCGAGCCGCGCCCACAGTGGGTACAGCGTGGTCAACCAGTCGAACAGCCCGCCCCGAAGTGCCGGCGCGTACGAGCGAGTGAGGTTCTGGTACATGTGATGGTGGGTGTTGATGAGCCCAGGCGTCACCAGGCAGCCTGCGGCGTCGATGCGCTCCCTCGCCGCCGGAGGCGGATCGGCGGCACCCCCGATGGCACTGATGAACCCGCCGGTCACGGCGACCCAACCGCCGCTGATCTCACGGTGCTGGTCGTCACAAGTCGCCACCAATGCGGCGTCATGCACCAAGAGGTCTGCCGGCGCCCCGGTTGATTCGTCTGGTGTGTCGTTCATGTTGTCCCGTCCGGTTGGTTGCCCTGTCGGAACGACGATCCCAGCGGACTCGGTGAGCAGTCGTCAGACGCTCGCAGGGATCAGCCAACACGGTCCGATGCGACGGTAGCTTGATGACACATGCTCCACAGATCACCCCGACAACCGCGTGGCTAAGCACATATTCGTCACCGGTGGAGTTGCCAGCTCCCTCGGCAAAGGGCTCACCGCAGCGTCGCTCGGCCGCCTGCTCGCTGCCCGCGGCTTGCGGGTCACCATGCAGAAGCTGGACCCGTACATCAACGTCGACCCCGGCACCCTCAACCCCTACGAGCACGGCGAAGTGTTCGTCACCGACGACGGCGGCGAAACCGATCTCGATCTCGGCCATTACGAGCGGTTCATCGACGTATCGCTGACGCGCGACTCGAACGCGACGACCGGTTCGATCTACCAGAAGGTGCTCGCCGACGAGCGGCGGGGCGAATACCTGGGCCGCACGGTGCAGGTCATCCCGCACATCACCGACGAGATCAAAGAGCGCATCCGCAAGCTGGCCAACAGCGACGTGGACGTGGTCATCACCGAGGTAGGCGGCACGGTCGGCGACATCGAGATCCTGCCGTTCCTGGAGGCGATCCGTCAGATGCGCCTCGAGGTCGGCCGGCAGAACATCTGCTACGTCCATGTCACGCTGGTGCCGTTCATCGGCCCGTCGGGTGAGCAGAAGACCAAGCCCACCCAGCACTCGGTCACCGAGCTGCGCAGTCGCGGCGTGCAGCCCGACGCCATCGTGCTGCGCAGCGACGGTCCCATCGAGGACGGCTTGCGCAACAAGATCTCCAATCTCAGCGATGTCGAGCTCGCTGGCGTGGTGAACGCCCCCGACTCGTCGGTCCTCTATGAGATCCCGATGGTGCTGCGCGCTGAGGGACTCGACAGTTTCCTGTGCGGGATCCTCGGGTTCGAAGACGTCGAGCCCGATCTGGCCGAGTGGGAAGCGATGCTCGCACGCATCAAAGCGCCCCAGGCGAAGGTGCGCATCGGCATTATCGGCAAGTACGTGACCTTGCCCGATGCCTACCTGTCCGTCGTGGAGGCGCTGCGCCATGCGGCCTCCTACCACGGCGTGGAGGTCGAAATCGAGTGGATTCACTCCGAGGAGATTGAGGGCCTGCTCGCCGCGGGGAGGCTGCGGCACCTCGACGGGATGGTGATCCCGGGAGGGTTCGGCTCGCGCGGCATCGAAGGCAAGATCGCCGCGGCTGCCTACTCGCGCGAGCACGACATTCCGTGCCTAGGGCTGTGCTTGGGACTGCAGGTCATGGTCATCGAGTTCTGCCGCAATGAGCTGGGCTTGCTGGGTGCCAACTCGACCGAGTTCGATGCCAACACGCTGCATCCCGTGATCGACCTCATGCACGCGCAGCGCGGCATCGAAGACAAGGGCGGCACGATGCGGCTCGGTGCCTATGTGGCCCGGCTGGCGCCGCGCAGCCGTGTGGCTGCCATGTACGGCGACACGCTGGTCAACGAGCGCCACCGGCACCGCTACGAGGTGAACAGCACCTATCGCCAGCGGATGGAAGATGGCGGCCTGCAGTGCAGCGGGCTGTCGCCCGACGGGCGGTTGGCGGAGTTCATCGAGTTGGACGGTCACGCGTTCTGGGTGGGCACCCAGGCGCACCCGGAGTTCAAGAGCCGGCCGAACCGCCCCGCCCCGCTGTTCTGCGGTTTGGTGGGCGCCGCACTGGCTCGTGCCGAGGGACGCAATCCGCAGCTGCTGCCCGCATCTTCTGGAACCGGGCCGCTGGTCAACGACCCCATGGGCTGAGGGTGGCCGGCGCACTGGCCCTCGAAGCCGAGGACTATCTGGGCTGGTTGTCAAACGAGCGGGGCCGAGCGGCCCGCACGGTGGCGTCATACCGGGCCGACCTCGATTCCTTCGCCGGGTGGCTGGAGGCGCGCGGCAGCGGCCTGCTCGATGCCGCCTCATCCGACATCGCCGCCTACTTGGCGTTCCTGCGAGACGACCTCGGGCGAGCTCCCTCGACGGTGGCCCGGGCCGCAGTCAGCCTGCGAGGCCTGTACCGGTTCCTCGTGGCAGAAGACCTGGCGCCAACCGATCCAGCCGGCGCGCTCGACGTGCCGCGCACCCCGGCGGGACTGCCCCGGGCGTTGCGGCGGGATCAGGTTCTTCAGCTGCTGGCCTCCCCGGTGGGAGACAGCCCGCTGGCGCGGCGCGACCGGGCGATGCTCGAAGTGCTCTACGGCATGGGCCTGCGGGCGAGCGAGCTGGTGGCGCTCTCGCTTGGCGACGTCGACCTTGACGAGCGGCTGATGCGGGTGTGGGGCAAGGGTGGCAAGGAGCGTGTCGTGCCCGTGGGGCGTCACGCCGCCGATGCGGTGGGCGAATGGCTGAGCGGTGCCGGCCGTGGCGCCGTCGAGCCGCCTGCCTGGCGGACGAGGGACGATGCCGCTGCGCTGTTTCTGAATGCCCGGGGCCGCCGCATTACCCGCCAGGGTGTCTGGCTGATTGTGCGCCGCCACGGCGACCGTGTCGGCCTCGGTCCCGACCAGCTGACGACCCACGTGCTGCGCCATTCATGCGCCACACACATGCTCGACGGCGGCGCGGACATCCGCAGCGTGCAGGAGTTGCTGGGCCACGCCTCCATCTCGAGCACCCAGCGCTACACCGCCGTCTCCCAGGAACGGCTGACGGAGGTCTACCGCCAAGCACACCCCCGCGCCCGCTACTGACCCGTAACGGACGTGACGACCGGTGGGTTCGCCGCTGTCGCCGAGCTGAACGGCCTGACGGTCCTTCACTACGACGCCGACTACCAACGGATTGCTGCGGTGACTGGCCAGCCGACCGAGTGGATCGTGCCCCGGGGTTCGCTCTGACCTCGACGATTTCCACATCACATGAACAGGCCCCTAGCCTGACTCGGTGCGCGCCGCTGCCGGTCGGAGCTCGATGACGGCGGTGATCGTCGCGGGCAGCATCGTGACAGCGGTCACCTTGGGCGTGCGAGCCACGATGGGGCTCTTTCCCGACGAGATCGACGCGACGCTCGGCGTCGGCATCGACACTGTCGGGCTGACCGTCGCCCTCCAGAACCTGATCTGGGGCTTGGGCCAGCCACTCGCCGGCGCCATTGCCGACCGCTTCGGCTCGGCCCGAGTTTTGCTGGGCGGCGCGCTGACCTACGCCGCGGGGCTGATGGTGATGGCAGGTGCGTCGGGTCCGTTGGGCCTGTACCTCGGTGGCGGATTCGTGACCGGGTTCGGCATGTCGGCGGCTTCGTTCGCCATCGTGCTGGCCGCGATGGGCAAGTTGGTGGACGAGCAGCGGCGTTCGGTGGCGCTCGGGATTGCCACCGCGTTCGGGTCGTTCGGCCATTTCGTGCTCGTGCCTTTGGCCGGTGCGCTCATCGGCACGCTCGGCTGGCGCACGACGCTGACATTGCTGGCGATCATCGCTGCGTCCATCGTGACGGTGATGCGGCCGCTGCGTACGGCGCCGGCTCGCTCATCCGACCCGACCGCCGATCTCGATGTTCGCGATCCGTCTGCATCAGCAGGGGATGACGCCGACGAATATCACGAGCCGCTGCGTTCCGTGCTGAGCCGCGCCAGCCGACATCGAGGCTACCTCAGGCTCAACTGCGCCTTTTTCGTCTGCGGATTCCACGTCACCTTCGTCGGCCTGCATCTGCCGAAGTCGCTGACCGACGCCGGTCTCAGCTCCGGCATCGCCACGCTCTCGCTGGCGCTCATCGGGCTGACCAACATCTTCGGCGCTTTCGGCGCCGGACTGGCGGGGGCGCGGATCGACAAGAGCCGCTTGCTCATCATCATCTACTGCACCCGTGCCGTGCTGTTCGCCGGCTTGGTCCTGCTGCCGGCTACGCCGGTCCTGGCGCTGGGATTCGGGCTTGCTTTGGGGGTGGTGTGGCTCGCCAGCGTCCCGCTCACCTCCGGGATCGTGCTGGGGCAGTTCGGGGCGCGCAACTCCGGCACGCTGTTCGGATTCGTCTTCCTGAGCCACCAACTGGGCGCCTTTGGCGGGGCCTATGGGGCTGGACTGGCGCGTGAGATCACCGGTTCCTACGACCTGTGGTGGTGGCTGGCCGTCGCTCTCGCCGTCGTGGCCGCAGTGCTGCACTTCGGCATCTCCGAGCACGCCGCCGGCGAGAGCGAAGAACGCGGGCGGGCAGCGCCTGGCGCGCCGGCGGGAAGCGTCGCCTCGGCGGGCGACGCTGAGACGGCGCGTCGATAGCGGTCGGGCGGCGGCGTTGGCGGACGATCCTCAGCACAGCCGAGCGGCGGGCATGTGTCCGTCTGCGTTCACTGCAGGCGATGACCGCCGGGAGTACAACGTTTACGTCGAGACGGCCACCGTCGAGGATGCATGGCCGGACCTGTGCGGCTGGGAGCTGGCAAGCCAGGTCGGGCCGCTGCTCATCAGCGTGGAAGTCTCGCTGCGGATCTTGGCGGACTGCCTCGAAGAAGCAGGCGTGCGGAGCTACATCAACGACGGCGGCAAGGCCGAGACGATCGTCAAGAGCATCTGCGCCCAGCTGCAGCTGTTCGCCGAATTGGCCAGAGAACACGCGTCGGAGGCCGGGGCCCCCGATGCTGCTGCCGCAGCGCCTCCGCCGGGGGACATGCTCGGGCCTCCGTCGAGCGAGTCCAGCTGGCACCGCGTCGTCGAGCTCGCGGATCGAGTCCCTCGTGGTGCCGACTTGGTGCTGCAACTGCGCGTGCGCCTCGCATTCGCCGCTGATGCACTCGGCTTCGACCTCGGAATCGGGCGCAGCGAGCTTGGCGCTGGCGAAGCGGGCGCGGAGACCCGATCGCTCGACTACGACCGCTGGATCCGTCCGCTCGACGTGCATGACCTCTACACGCCGGATCGTCGCGCCCTCTACGTCGAGGACCCGATCTTCGTGAGAGTGCATCAAGCCTGCGAAGGCATCCTCGAAGCCATGCTGGTCGAGCTCGACAAAGTCGAGGCAGCGCTGTTCGTCGGCGACTATCCCGCCGCCGAGCGCCATGTGCTGATGGCGGCGCGCTGCTGTGCGCCGTTCGAGGCCACCATCGTGATGCTGGGGGAGATGAGCCAACTCGACTACGCGCCGCTTCGCACGGCGTTGCGTGACGCCAGCGGCGCCCAGTCGGCCCGCGGTCAGGCACGACGCCGGGTGGTCAAGGACCACTTCTGGCTGTTCCTGCAGCAGCTTCGCCACCGCGGACTCGACTGCCTGACCGTGCTGGTCGACCCGTCGGGCCACGTCCCCGAGTACCGCCTGCTGCAGGCATTCAAGTTGCTCGGGCGCGGCATCAACCAGACCATGTCCACTCACGCCCATCTGGTGTACAACGTGCTCGGCTCGGCGGTGAACGGCACGCTGGGCGCTCGTGTGCTGTCGCTGGGGCAGGTCGCCTCGTATCCGCTGCTGCCCGAGATCACCGATGCGCTCGACAATGTGACGCTGTGGACGGCGCTGCGCTACGCCGACCACTCGGGCATCGTCATCCACCAGCAGGAGCAAGCCCACGGGCTGCATGAGAAGTACGAGCCGACGTACCCCGCCGAGCCTTGCGACCCTGCGTTGATGGACCGCACTATCGAGCAGTATTTCGCGGCCATCGCGCACCACGACAAGGAGGCGTGGAAGGCAACCTTCTCGGATGTCTTCCACTTCGAGGACCCCAAGGGCACCAAGCCCTACGTGTCGGAGAACAATCTCGACAACTTCTTCCGCAACTTCATCCAAGCCTTCCCCGAGGTGCATTCGGCGTCGCATTCAGTGACCGAACACAGTCACGCTTCCGCAACAGCGCAGTGGAGCATCGAGGCGGCGTCGTTCATGAAAGGCATCGATGCCAGCTTCAGCGGCTCAGAAGCCTTCTGGTTCGACCCGAACGGCAAGATCGTCGCCGCGTTCGCCGAATGGGATCCAGCAGCCTTGGCCGAACGGATGATGGACCAGTACCGGTCATCGCTGCGCTGACTGTGTTTTCCCGCAGCAGCGGCACGTCGCCGCGACTGTGGCTGATTCCGCCTCGGCGTAGCGAACCATCGCTAGGCGGTGCCGGATCTTGCGTCGGCCGCATAGTCCCCTGCAGGTGATTTCGACCCTGTCGCGTGGCTGGCTCCGTTACTTGGGCAGCAAGCCCATCGATTCCTTGGCGCGGCGAGGGTGACGAATGCCACCGCCTCTGCTTTGTCGGCGCCGGCTGCGATGATGCGGGCGAGCTCGGCGGCCAGGTCCAGCAAGCGGACCCGCCGATCGAACATGATCTGCGCAGGGGTGGTCACGGTGATGAGGCCCCTGTGATCTGTGGAACGAACCACAGGGTCCATCACCAGACCCCCGAACAAAGGACCTGCAACCTCAACCCCCGGACAGGAAGTGCTGGGTTCGCTGGCCACAATGGGCCCGCGGAGATGTGTAGTCCTGCACAGACGCATCTGCGCCGTCACGGTGGCAGTGTGTTTGGCGGGTGCGCTCGCGGTGACGGTTCCGGGTGGGGCCGGGGCTGCCGACGGCGGCGGATCCGATGTGATGATCGCCCGCTACGGCGGAGCAGATCGCTATGCGACGTCGCTTCGGGTCGCTGAGGCGGTGGCTGCCGAAGCAGGCGGATCAGCTCTCGACGGGCGGGTCGGCGTTGCGAGGCTCGGGCGGCTGGAGTCGGGGGCGGCCGTCGGGTGGGGTGTGGATCTTGCGATCGTGGGTGTGAACGTCTCGGTGACACGGCTCGCAGAGTGAGGCGAGGTTCGGAATCTCGGTGAGGCCGTCGTTTTCGAAGTAGTCGATGTGGTGCGCTTGGGTGTGCTCGGAGGTGAGTTCGCAGCCAATGCAGCCGCCGTCGCGCACTGCGAGCACGAGTCGTTGGGCGTCGTTGGCGTTGCGTGTGCGCCCCAGCGCCAACTCTGACCAGTCGGCCGAGAACATCGCTGGCAGCACCTTGGCCTTCACGCCGTACTCGACGAGCATCTGCGCTGACAGGGGAGTGCCGTCGTCGAGGCGGGGGTTGGCGAGCCGGTCGCTGGCGATGTCGTAGTCGGCGACGATGAGCAACTTGGTTGCAGCGCGCCGGGCGGCTTCGTTGCCCAGCAGCAGCTCGCACAAGGCATCCGCCGTGAGCTGCGCCCGAGACGGAGTGTCGCCTTCGCCGCCGTCGTCAGGGATGTCTTCAGCATGGCGTCGGCGCATCGAACGCACCGCAGCCTGCAGGGCCTCGCTGAGCTGGCGCCCCGCGAGGAAATCGAACTTGCCGCGCAGGTGCCACATGCCGTCGTCGCCCATTCGCAGCGACGCCGAGCGCTCATGACGCTGCAATGCCAACTCCGCATCGACGGGGCTGAGATCCTTGGCGGCAGCTTCGGCCGCCAGTTCGTCTGCGATCTGCAGGCTGTAATTGGCGAGTGGGTGCCGGGCGATCGTGTCGGAGGGATACGCCCGGGCGAGTTCCAAGAAGTCGTCTTCGCTGCGGCGGTGCTTCTTGGGTGCTTCGCGGGCGATCACCTTCGCGTGGGACATATGAATCTCGCCGGATTGCATCGCGTCGAGCGTGTCGGTGAAGCCCTCTGAGACCAAGCTTTCGGCCAAGCGGGCCTCGGTGCGGGCCTGCGCGCAGTTCATGCGCGTCTGGTCGCGCAGAACGTATGCGGTGGCTTGTGCGCCGTAACGCGACGTCATCTCGCCCACCGCCGCCAGATAGCAACCCTCGACGCGGGCGCGCTCAGCGGTCAACTCGACCAGCAGATCCGTGAGTTCATCAACGTCCAGCGCATCTAGATCGGCATCGCAACTGGCCGCGCTGCCGCCGACCATCACGCCGTCAGCGGCACATCCAGCGGCAGTATCGCGCCGCTCGGCAACCTCTGCGGCCGAGAACGCGCCCAGTGAGCTGTTCCGATGGTCGGCGGAACCGGCGACATCTTCGAATGGCCCGATTTCGCCGCCAGTCCATACCGCCGTCTGGTCCGGCCAAGCTGACCCGACGACAGTGGGCCACGCAGACGCAGCGTCGACGCCGGCCTTGGGTGCCTCTGCATGGCCGGGAGCGACTTCTCGCACGACATCGCCGAACATGAAGAGAGCATACACACGTTTGTGGACAAATGCAAACATTCGCGCGCACAGATTTCAAGAAATTGTGCGATGCGTGCCCGAAGACGTCGACTTCGTCGAGGTCGCATCCGGACATGGCGCCCACCTCTCCGCCGTGGGCGTGCCGCCGCCCGCCTCGTCGCGTGCTTGCCGACACGCCCCGGGCCAGAGGCACGAGCCGCGCTACTTGGGCAGGAAGCCCATCGATTCCTTGGCGCGAGCCAGAGTGACGCACGCCACGGCCTCGGCCTTGTCGGCGCCGGCGGCGATGATGCGGGCGAGCCCGGCGGGGTCTGCATCAAGCTCGGCCCTCTTAGCGGCGATGGGCTCGAGCATGGCGACGACCGCGTCGGCAGTGTCGGACTTGAGGGCGCCGTATTGGCTGTAGCCCGCTGCAGAGTCGGCGGGGCTGCGACCGGTGGCAGCGCCCAGGATCGACAGCAGGTTCGACACGCCGGGCTTGTTGTCGGGGTCGTATCGCACCTCGCTTTCCGAGTCGGTCACCGCCCGAGCGAACTTGCGAGCAATATCGGCAGGGTCGTCGAAGATGCCCACCGAGCCTTGGGGGCTCTCGGCCGACTTGGACATCTTGGCAGTGGGGTTCTGCAAGTCCATGACTCGGGCGCCGACCGTGGGAATCGCTGCCTCAGGAATCACGAACGTGTCGCCGTAGCGGCTGTTGAACCGTTGTGCCACGTCACGGGTCAGCTCGAGGTGCTGGCGCTGGTCGTCGCCCACCGGCACCCGGTCGGCGTCGTAGATCAAGATGTCTGCCGCCATCAGCGCCGGGTACGTGAACAGGCCCGCGGAAACGTGGTCGCCACCTTGGTCGCCCCCCTCGTTACGGGCCGACTTGTCCTTGAACTGGGTCATCCGGCGCAGCTCGCCGAGCGACACCGTGCACTCGAGCAGCCACGACAGCTCGGTGTGCTGGGGGACGTGGCTCTGGACGAACAGCGTGCAGACGTCGGGGTCGAGGCCGACCGAGATCAGCGTGGCCATCGTGCCAAGCGTCGCAGCGCGCAGTTGCTGCGGATGCTGCTGGATGGTCACCGCATGCAGGTCGACGGCGCAATAGAACGCGTCGGCATCGTGCTGGTCGATCGCCCATTGGCGCAGCGCCCCGAGATAGTTGCCGAGGTGTACGTCGCCGGTGGGCTGGATGCCCGAGAGCACTCGTGTCATGGCGCCTGACGGTACCGGAACGGTGTTCGCCGACCGCAAAGAATTCGGCGGGCCGAGCCTGCCAACCTCACAAGAGACGTCGGTGGCAATCCGGCAGATATCCCAAGCGGTCACCACATGCCGCGGTACCTTCGGGCCGCGTGACCCACGAGGTGCACACCGAGGCCTTTGCCGGCCCGCTCGATGTGCTGGTGAAACTGGTTGTCTCCCAGGAGGTGGACATCTGGGAGGTGTCGTTGACGCGCCTAGTCGACGACTTCGTCGCCGTCATGGCCGCCATGGACGAAGACCACCCCGAACACGAACGGGAAACATTGGGGGACGCTGTCGGCCACACCGTCGGCGACGGCAGGATCGACATCGACGCTGCCAGCGAGTTCGCCCTGCTGGCTGCGACGTTGATCGAGCTGAAGTCCCGCCGGCTGCTGCCCGCCCCGCCGATCGAGTTGGACCTGGAGGAGGAGCTGGCGGCGTACGGACTGCGAGACACCGCATTTGCACGGCTGGTCGAGGGGCGCACGTTCGGCGCAGCGGCGAGCCTGCTGCGTGAGCGCTGGGATGCTGCAGCGCTGCACTGGCCGCGTACCGCCGGTCCTGCGGAGCGATTCCTGGTGTTCGCACCTGATCTGCTCACGGGCGCATCCCGAGACGACCTGACAGCGGCGATGGAACGGGTGCTCGCGCCACGGACGGTGCCACGGGTCGACGTGAGTCACCTGAGGGCCGCTGGCATCACGGTGGACGAGGCGGCTGCAAAGATCGTCGAGCAGCTCGCCGGTGCGGGTTCGGCGACGTTCCGTGAGCTCACCAGCGCGGCCACTGAACGCATCGTGGTGGTCGTGTACTTCTTGGCGGTCCTGGAACTGTTCGGATCGGGACTCGTCGAGCTGAGTCAAGCCGAGCGCTTCGGCGACATCGGCGTGGATTGGATCGGCGACGGCGTGGCGCTGCCGGCAGTTGCGGGCGGCTTCGGAGAAGACGCTGCGTGAGCGGCACCGCGCAGACCACAAGGTCGTACGCGCGCACGCACGCGCAGGGTCGCTGCGTCGAGGACGTTTCGTGAGCGGCACGCTCCCGCCGACCGGGGCCGCGCGAAGTCTGAGATTGGTCAGTGACGAGGGCCGTACCGTCGTCGAGCCTCGCGATGCTCCAGCCGATCCGGCCGCTGCGCCTCCGGCCCATTCATCGGCCCAGCCACCGGCCCATCCTTCGATCCCCGCTAGCGGCGGCACGCACGATGGCGCATCGCAGACGCACAACGGACTCGCAGACATCGCAGCCGAATCCGGGGTCGAAGACCCGCAGTTCGACGGGTCTCGTTCTGTCGATGACAGCGAGCTGTACGCGGCTATCGAGGCGGTGCTGATGGTCGCGACCGAACCGGTGCCGGCCGATGTACTGGCCGCGGTAACCGGGGCACCCACCGCAGACGTCCACACGGCATGCAACGAGCTTGCCCGGGAGTACGGGAGGGCCGAACGCGGCTTCACCCTGATGCAGGTTGCCGGTGGCTTCCAGCTGCAGACCGCAGCGGCAGTCGCGGAATACGTTGAACGCTTCGTGGGTTCCCGCCGATCGGCCCGGCTGTCCGCTGCAGCGATGGAGACGCTGGCGGTCGTGGCCTACAAGCAGCCGATTTCACGTGCGCAGATCAGCGCCATCCGGGGTGTCAATGCCGATGGCGTGGTCCGCACGCTCGCCGACCAGGGCTATGTCGCCGAGGTTGGCCGCGACCCGGGTCCGGGCAACGCTGCCCTGCTGGGCACGACGACGATCTTTTTGGAGCGATTGGGCCTCCACAGCCTCGACGAGCTTCCGTCGTTGGCGGAGCTGAGCGTGGACACCGATGCGGTAGCGGCCATGGACCGCGCGGTTGCGTCCTTGGGCCCGAGCGGCCCGTGAGCCCGTATCGATTCGAGACCGGGAACATGAGCGGGAGGCGGCGGGCAGTGCAGCCAGAAAGTTCGCCTCTCCTCGCATGTACGGTGCCCGGCCAGCCGATGTGACACTCACGGACGGGCCGAAAGACGAACCTGAACGGCTGCACAAAGTCATGGCTCGTGCCGGTGTTGCGAGCCGTCGCACCTGCGAGGAGCTGATCGCCGCGGAGCGCGTCACGGTCAACGGCACGACCGCCCGGATCGGGGATCGCGTATACCCGGCCGACCGGATCGAGGTCGACGGTGCGCTCGTCACGTGGGACGGAGCGACCGTTCACTACCTGGTGAACAAGCCGCGTGGCGTGCTGAGCGCAGCTTCCGATGACCGGGGAAGGCGCTGCGTGACCGACCTGGTCCCCGCAGCAGTGCGCATCTACCCGGTCGGGCGGCTGGACGCCGACTCTGAAGGGCTGATCATCGTGACCAACGACGGCGAGCTGACCCACCGGCTGACGCATCCGTCATGGGGAGTCGCCAAGGAGTATCTCGCTCACGTGGACGGGGTGCCGTCGCGTGGGGCACTGGCACAGCTGCGAGCTGGCGTCGAGCTCGACGACGGCCCGACGGCACCGGCCGTGGTGTCGATGCCGCAGCCGTCGGTGCTGCGCATCGTGATACATGAGGGGCGCAACCGTCAGGTCAGGCGGATGTGCGATGCCGTAGGACATCAGGTGCTGCGTCTGGTGCGCACCAGAATCGGCCCCCTCTCCGATCCCGCCCTGCCCCCCGGCGAGCACCGGCGGCTCACCGACGACGAAGTCCGTGAGCTGCACCGCGCCGCGCAGCGGCGCGGCGGTTGATGTTGGCTGCGCAGCAGTGCGCTGCGCCGGCGGCAACGCAAGGTGCGTTCGGCGTCTTCGCTGTGCCACAGGCAGCGACCACAATGGACGTGACGCACGGAGGGCCTCTGGCATGACCGACGCGAATCGCAGTCAGTACACGGGAGCACGAAGATGAGCCTCGCTGAGACGTACCGGCTGTCAGGGCGCTACACCGACGACAGCGGCACCACCTTCATGACCGGGCTCCAAGCGCTGGCTCGCCTGCCGATCGAACAGCTGCGGGCTGACCGGCGCGCCGGGCTGCGCACGGCCGCCTTCGTTTCGGGCTACCCGGGTTCGCCCCTCGGCGGGTATGACGCCGCGGTCGAGGCGGCCCGCAGCGCAACCGATCTGCCGATCGTCCATTCGCCGGCTGTCAATGAGGAGCAGGCCGCTACCGCTGTCATGGGCAGCCAGCTGGCCACCAGCCGGCCCGATGCCACCTACGACGGTGTGCTCGGGTTGTGGTACGCGAAGGCGCCCGGCGTGGACCGCGCTACCGATGCGCTGCGCCATGCGGTGTTCGCCGGCGCTGATCCCTGCGGCGGCGCAGTCGCCATCGCCGGCGACGACCCCGCCGCCAAGAGCTCGACGATTCCCTCGAGCTCTGCTGGGTCGATGGCTGATTTGCACATCCCGGTGCTCTATCCGGGTACACCTGCCGAAGCGCTCGACCTGGGCCGCCACGCGATCGCGATGTCTCGGACGACGGGGCTGTGGACGGGTCTCAAAATCGTGGCCGATGTGGCAGACGGCGCCGCGACGGTGCTGCTGGATCCCGACAGGTTCGACCCGGTCATCCCGCTGGTCGACGGCGAGCTGTACCGCCACCGGCCCGACGGCTACCTCCTCACGCCCCACACGGTCGACATCGAGCGCGAGATCGTCGAGGTCCGCTACGAGCTGGCCATTTCCTACGCAGCGGCAAATCGCTTGAACGACGCCACCGTTGACCCGCCCGATGCCTGGATAGCGATCGTGGCCTCGGGCATCACCTACCGCGAGGTTCGCGAGGCGCTGCGGCGTCTGGGCCTCGGCAGCGACGAATCGATTCGAGACGCCGGTGTGCGACTCGTGCGGATGGGCATGCCCATCCCGTTCAGCGCCGAACGGGCGCGCCACTTCGCTCGCGGCGTCTCGGAGATCTTCGTGATCGAGGAGAAGAGCCCCAACATCGAGTCGCTGCTGAAGGACGCCCTGTACAACCAGTCGCACCATCCCCGCATCGTCGGCAAGGCCGACGAGAACGACCGGTCGCTGCTCGCCTCGTTCGGCGCGCTCACCGCTGACGACTTCATCGAGCCGCTGCGCAGGCGACTGGAGGTTCGCATCGGTGACCGGCTGGTGCCCGCCCGCCCCGAACGCCTGCGCATCGAGCTGCCGTTGGCGCTGTCGCCCGAACAGAGCCGCTCGCCGTATTTCTGTTCCGGTTGCCCGCACAATCGTTCCACCGAGGTACCCGAAGGCGCCGTGGTCGGTGCCGGTATCGGCTGCCACACCATGGCGCTGTTCATGGATCCTGAGCGAGTCGGCGACATCGTGAGCGTGACGTGCATGGGACAGGAGGGCACGCAGTGGATCGGCATGTCGCCCTTCGTGGAGACCCAGCACATCTTCCAGAACCTGGGCGACGGCACCTACTTCCACAGCGGGCAGCTGGCGATCGCCGGCGCGGTGGCCGCGGGCGCCAATATCACTTACAAGCTCCTGTGGAACCGAGCCGTCGCGATGACGGGCGGGCAGGATCCCGCCGGTCAGCTCGAGGTGCCCGGGGTGGCCGCCGCGCTGCTCGCCGGCGGCGTAGCCAAGGTGCTCATCACCACCGATGACCCCACCGCATATCGACGCCGTGCCTTGCCTTCGGGCGTCGAGGTGTGGCACCGAGATCGTCTCAACGAGGCCCAGGAGATGCTCGCCGACATCGACGGCGTCACGGTGCTGATCCACGATCAGCAATGTGCGGCCGAAGCGCGGCGAGCCCGCAAGCGCGGCACCCAGCCCACGCCGACCAAGCGAGTGGTGATCAACGAGCGAATCTGCGAGGGCTGCGGCGACTGCGGCGCCAAGAGCAATTGCCTGTCGGTGCAGCCCGTCGACACGTTCTTCGGCCGCAAGACCCGCATCGACCAGACGTCATGCAACTTGGACTACTCGTGTCTGGACGGCGACTGCCCGTCGTTCATGACGGTCAACGAGCCCGGGCCGCTGAGCATCGCAGCGCGCAAGATGCTGGCGCCGCTGCGACGCACCCGCACCCCTGCCGCCAGTGACGGATCGGGCGATGCTGTGAGGCCCGAGCCGCCTGATGAGCTTCCCGATCCGGTGCCGCTGGTGGGTCCCGATGAGGTGTCGGTGCGCATGTGCGGGATCGGCGGGACCGGCGTCGTGACGGTGAACCAGGTGCTCGGCACAGCGGCGATGTTCGACGGCTTCGAGGTGCGAGGTCTCGACCAGATCGGGCTGTCGCAGAAGGCGGGAACGGTCGTGGGTGATCTGCGGCTGAGGCGGATCGGCGGGCCGGCAACGGCACGCCTCGGCAGCGGCCAAGCCGATGTCATCGTGGCCTTCGATCTGCTCGTCGCGGCATCGGCGGCGGGCCTCGATGTCGCCGACCCCAACCGGACGATGGTGGTCGGTTCGACGTCGCCGACGCCGACCGGCGCCATGGTTGCCGATCCGGGCATCGACATGCCGGCGACCCAGGATCTGCTCGACCGGGTGGCTGCGGTCACCGTCGAAGGCAGCCGGCACTGGGCCGATGTCGCTTCGCTCGTGACGGCGCTGTGCGGCTCTGCGGTGAGCGCGAACGTTTTCGTGGTCGGCATGGCCGTCCAGGCGGGTGCTTTGCCGATCACACCGGCCAGCGTGGAGTCCGCCGTCGAGCTGAACGGCGTGGCTGTCGCGCAGAACATCGTTGCGTTCCGTTGGGGCCGGGCGATGATCTGTGATCCCGCGCTGGTGACGGCGGCCGCGGAGCAGTACACGGCCGCCGCAGCAGACCGCGGTACTTCCGACTCCGCAAGGGCCGATGCGCGCAGTGTCAGTGAGTCGGGGCCGACGAGCGCACTGTCAGGGCGCTTGGCGTCCCGCATCGACGAGATGGTGGACGGGTTGGCCAGCGGGGGATCAACGGGGGACCTCGACGGGCTCCGTACGGTACTGCTCCGGTACGTGAGCGAGCTGTGCGCCTACGAGTCAGACCGGCTGGCAGCGCAGTTCCTCGACGCGGTCGAACGCGTGGCGCTTGCGGACCGAGCCGCCGGAGATGGGTCCGTGCGGTTGACCGCATCCGCCGCAGCGGGGCACTTCAAGCTCATGGCCTACAAGGATGAGTACGAGGTCGCCCGACTCATGTGCGATCCCGAAGCGAATACAGCGGCCGCCGACGTGGCGGCATCCGTCGGCGGCACGGTGTCATGGAATCTGCACCCGCCGTTGCTGCGGGCGCTGGGGCGTACCGGCAAGATCCGGTTCTCGACATCGTGGCGACCCCTTTTCGCACTGCTGGCGCGTGGCAAGCGCCTGCGAGGTCGCTGGTGCGATCCGTTCGGCCACACCGAAATCCGCCGGACCGAGCGGTCGCTGCCAGGCGAGTACGGCGAGGCTCTCGAAGCGGCGCTCGAAGCGCTCGAGCGGGACGCAGGCGCGGCGCGCTATGAGCAGGCGGTCGCCGTCGCCGGGCTTCCTGAGCTGGTGCGCGGCTACGAAGACGTCAAGATGGCCACCGTGGAGACGTTCCGTGCCGAACTCGCTGAACACGTTGGCGAGTTGGCGCCGCGAGACTGAGTGACCTGATTGGGCGATCGCTGCCCGCAGAATCTCACCAGATCCACACTGGGGACATTCAGAGCCATCGGTACCCTTCGGTGCGTGGCCTCGAGTCCTGCCGAAGCAACGCGGCTGCGGTCGCACGCCGACTCGTCGTCGAGGCGCGCCCAAGTCGTGGGCACGGGCTTGATCGGCGGATCTGTCGCAGCTGCATTGCGCAAGTCGGGATGGCACGTGACCGGGCGCGACGCCGTCGGCGACTACGCGCAGCGCGCCCTCGAGCTCGGCTGCCTCGATGCCGTAGGCACAGACCCCGACGCGACCTTCTGCGTCGTGGCGGTGCCCGCCGCTCTGCTGGCCGATCAGGTTGCGGCTGCACTCGCCGACACGGCAGCTGCGGGCGCCGTGGTGACCGATACGGGCAGCGTCAAGACGCCCGTCGCCCGAGCAATCGCCGATCCTCGCTACGTGCCGGGTCATCCGATGGCCGGCTCGGAACAGGAAGGCATCGAGGGCGCGAACCCGGACATGTTCGCCGGCGCAGTGTGGACGCTGACGCCGAACGAGACCACTGACGACGATGCGCTGCGGTCCTGCCAGGCAGTGCTGGCAGGGTTCGGGTCCGATGTGGTGACGATGACGCCCGAACGCCATGACGCTCTCGTTGCGGTGGTCAGCCATGTGCCGCACCTCGCTGCTGCGTCGCTGATGTGCCTAGCCGACGACCGAGCCCTCGACGACGCACCGCTGCTTCGGCTCGCCGCCGGCGGTTTCCGGGACATGACCCGCATCGCGGCCGGCCATCCGGGCATCTGGCTGGACATCTGCGGCGAGAACCGCGACGCCATCGTGAACGTGCTCGACGAGCTGGCTGAGCGAATGGCGCGGATGCGAGATGTCGTAGCAGAGGCAGACCGCGACGGACTGCGCGCCGTGCTCACCCAGGCACGGCGTGCACGCACCAACCTGCCGTCGCGCTACGTGCGACCCCACGAGCTGCTCGAGGTGCGGGTGCCGATCCCAGACCGCAAGGGCCAGATCGCAGCCATCACCATGCTCGCCGCGGATTGTGACGTGAACGTGGCCGACATCGAGGTGGCCCACTCGCCCGAAGGCGCCGAAGGCGTGCTCGTACTGGTAGTGGCACGCACCGAGGCGCAGCGCTTCCTGGCGGCTCTGGCCGGGCAGGGCTACCACCCCACGACGCGCGATCTGGCATGAGCGCCGGGCGAGTGATCGGGATCATCGACCCTTTCACCAACGGCGCGTCGGGCACGGCGCTGTTGCCGGGTTCCAAGAGCATCACCAACAGGGCCGTGCTGTGTGCAGCCTTGGCCGAAGGGCGCAGCACGCTCGACGGGGTCCTGTTCGCGGACGACACCGAGGCGATGATCGAGGCGGTGACCGCCCTCGGCGCGGTGGTGCGGATCAACCGCGGCAAGCGCCGACTCGTCATCGACGGCATCGGCGGCCGGCGATCCCGATCCCATGACGCCGCGCAGCGCGCCGCAGGCGAGCCGGTCGTGGTGCACGCACGGTCATCGGGCACTACGGCGCGGTTCATCCTGCCGGTCATGGCAGCCCTCGGCGGCCGGTGGCTGCTCGACGGCGACCCTCAATTGCGTGCACGCCCACTGGACGACCTGCTCGCGGCACAGCGCTCGCTGGGCGTCGAGGTGCACGAGCTCGGAGAGCACGGCTGCCTGCCGATCGAAGTGATGTCTGATGGCGCCGGCGAAGCGGCGCTGCTGCAACATGTGCGGATCCGGGCCGATACCTCCAGCCAGTTCGCCACCGGGCTGCTGCTCGCGGGACCGCTGCGCGGCGGCATCCACGTCGAGATCGACGCTGCGTTCGACACCGTGAGCCGGCCGTACATCGACATGACGGTGGCGGTCATGGAGGCGTTCGGCGCCAATGTCGTGGTGCCCAGTGCTGATCGATTCGTCGTAACCGAAGGCGGTTATCGCTCGACCCTGTACCCGATTGAGCCGGACGCCTCGGCCGCGAGCTACGTCTGGGCAGCAGCTGCCCTGTGCGGCGGCGAGGTGCGTGTGGAGGGGCTGGGCAACAACAGCATTCAAGGCGACGTGCGCTTCGCCGAGGTCCTCGGCGAGATGGGCGCGGAGGTCACGCTCGGCGACGAGGCCATTACCGTCGGCGCGCCGCCGAGCGGGACGCTGCGAGGAGGCTCGTTCGATTTGCGTGATTTCTCCGACACGGCGCAAACGCTGGCGGCGTTGGCTGCATTCGCGGAAGGCACCACGCGCATCGGAGGCATCGGCTTCATCCGTCGCAAGGAAACCGACCGCATCGCCAACACGGCGACCGAGCTTGCCAAGCGTGGCATCGATGCCGTCGCCGAAGCCGACGGCATCACCATCCGCCCGAACCCTTTCACGCTCCGGGCGGGCCTGGTGGACTGTCATGGCGATCACCGCATGGCGATGGCGATGTCGCTCGTCGGTTTGCGGGTGGCCGGGATCGACATCGATGATCCGGATTGCGTCGCCAAGACGTTTCCCGACTTCTTCGATGCGCTCGAGTCGCTGCGCGCTGTGCCGGACTCGCTCCCGGGCCCGACCGAGCCCGCTGGCCCGGTCGTGGCCATCGACGGTCCTGCCGCGTCGGGCAAGTCCAGCGTGGCTCGTGCCGTAGCGGCCGAGCTCGGCATGGACTATCTCGACACGGGGGCGATGTACCGGGCGGTGGCGTGGGCAGCCTTGGGAGCGGGCGTCGATCTCGCCGACCAGGCAGCGGTGGCGAAGATCGCACGCACCGCGGAGATCGAGATCTCCGGCGTGAACGGCGCCCAGCGGGTCACCGTCGACGGTGGCGATGCCTCAGCGGCGATTCGCAGCGCAGCGGTGGATCGCAGCGTGAGCGTGGTGGCCGCCAACCCGCAAGTGCGGTGGGTGCTGACTCGACGCCAGCGAGAGTGGGCCAACCGTGTGGGCGGGGGAGTGATGGAAGGCCGCGACATCGGCAGCGCGGTGTTCCCCGACGCCGTGTTCAAGGTGTTCCTCACCGCGGCGCCCGCCGAGCGGGCCCGCCGCCGCCTGGTCCAGCAGGCCGCCACCGTTGGCCATGCAGGCCAGGCAACGCCCGATGTCGAGGCGATCGCCGAGCTGGCCGCGGAACTGAGCGAGCGGGATCGACTCGACTCGGGCCGGGCCGACTCGCCGTTGCGAGTGGCACCCGGAGCGGTCATTGTCGACACGAGCGAGATGTCTCAGGATGAGGCGGTGGGGACCATCACCGCGTTGTACCGGTTCGCAACCGAACCACTGGATCCCAGGGCTACGGGCCCCCTCGGGCGCCGATGAGCGGAGCCGACCGACCCGAGACCGATCTGCGAGACGGGCCGCTCAACATGGCCGTCTACAAGATCATGAAGTACGCCATCTGGGGCGTTTTCCGGGCGTGGAACCGCATCACCGTCGACGGGCTGGAGAACCTGCCCAAGGGAGCGTGCGTGTGGGTGCCCAACCATCGCAGCTACATCGACACGCCGATCCACGCCGCGATTCCGCAGCGAATGCGGGTGATGGGCAAGGACTCGATGTGGAAGTACCGGTTCTCGGCTTGGCTGTTCACGACCATCGGCTGTTTCCCGGTGAACCGCGACGCGCCAGATCGCACAGCGCTGCGGACTGCGCTCGATGCACTGCGCCACGGCGACGACCCGGTCGTGATGTTCGGTGAGGGCGAGCGCAAGGACGGCCCGCGCGTGCTGCCGCTCATGGACGGACCGGTGTATCTGGCAGCGCGGGCACAGGTGCCGATCGTGCCCGTCGGCATCGGCGGCACGGCCGCGGCCATGCCGCGCGGTGCCAAGTTCATGTACCCGCGGCGCATCAAGTTCATCATCGGCGAACCGATGGACCCGCCGCCGCCGGGGCCCAGTGGCCGGGTGTCGCGCCGGGCAGTGAGCGAACTCACCGAGGAGCTGCGCGAGCGCATCCAGGAGCTGTACGACCAGGCTCAAGCCGACGTCGGCACGCCCAACGTGCGTTGAGCACCGCAGCTCTGGCCGAAGCCGGCAGGCAGCGATGTGCACCGCGGGACAGTCTGGAACTCAGCGGTCCCTCACTGGAGCGGCTCGCCAGCGCTGTTCATCACATAGATCTCTGGGTTCCCGTCGCGCTCGGAGATGAAGGCGATGTGTTGTCCGTCGGGTGACCAGACAGGCGAGGAGTCGCGATCCTCGTTGTTGGTGAATTGTGTGTGGTTGGTGCCGTCGGCGTCCATGGCCGGCGCTCGTGCTCGTGGCGCGCAAAGCACGGCTTACCGTGGCGCTGTACTACATCGCGGGCGCTGCCCTCCTGGCATGGGCACAAGCGGCCGGGCATTGGTGGGTTTCGGCCCGGGGTGCGGCCGTCGTGATTGCCGGCTTCGTCGCAGCAGCGACCTATGTGGCTGCATGGCGGGCGCTAGGACACCCATCGCCCTATGCGACCGGCGCGGGCGTCGTGGGCGGAGCGTTGTCGGGCCGGCTGTGGTGACCCTGCGTCGGTGAGCGCCTCGGCGACATCCTCAACGACGCCGCAACCGACGGCCCCGCACCCTCGGTCTCTTGGCCGTGCATATGACTGGCGTCCTGCTGCCGCTGCTGATCGCCGTCTCCGACGCGCCAGTGCGGCGGTAGTGGTTCATGCGCCGGGCAGGCTCTGAACGGTCCACGTCGTGCCCGAGCGAGTCAGGTGGAGACTGTTCAGCGACAGGCTGTTGGAGTCGAACGTGGTGTTGCCCATATGGATGCCCCCGACGCTGCCGTCAAACACAGCGGCGCCGCTGTCACTGATCCGAATCGAGAACGTCGACCCTTCGCAGCTATCGCCCGGACGCAGCTGACGACCCACGTAGCACTCGCCCGTGTCAGCCTGCGTCGTGGTCGGTGCTGCGTCCGCTATGGAGGTGAATTTGCCTGTCGGCGCGTCAGCCTGCCCGTCGTCGTTGTCGCCCCAGCAGGTTGCGGTGCCGTCGCTGCGCAGCCCGCACGAATGGAAGTCGCCGGCGGTTATGGAGGTGAATTTGCCTGTCGGTGCGTCAGCCTGCCCGTCGTCGTTGTCGCCCCAGCAGGTTGCGGTGCCGTCGCTGCGCACTCCGCACGAATGGGCGGCGCCGGCGGTTATGGAGGTGAATTTGCCTGTCGGCGCGTCAGCCCGCCCGTCGTCGTTCCAGCCCCAGCAGGTTGCGGTGCCGTCGCTGCGCAGCCCGCACGAATGGCTGCCGCCGGCGGATATGGAGGCGAATTTGCCTGTCGGCGCGTCAGCCTCCCCGAAGTCTTTCCGGCCCCAGCAGGTTGCGGTGCCGTCGCTGCGCAGCCCGCACGAATGGCGCCAGCCGGCGGTTATGGAGGTGAATTTGCCTGTCGGCGCGTCAGCCTCCCCGTCGTAGTTCCGGCCCCAGCAGGTTGCGGTGCCGTCGCTGCGCAGCCCGCACGAATGGAGGCCGCCGGCGGTTATGGAGGTGAATTTGCCTGTCGGCGCGTCAGCCTGCCCGTCGTAGTTCCGGCCCCAGCAGGTTGCGGTGCCGTCGCTGCGCAGCCCGCACGAATGGCGGCTGCCGGCGGTTATGGAGGTGTATTTGCCTGTCGGCGCGTCAGCCTCCCCGTCGTCGTTGTTGCCCCAGCAGGTTGCGGTGCCGTCGCTGCGCAGCCCGCACGAATGGAGGCCGCCGGCGGTTATGGAGGTGTATTGCAGAGTTTCGGGTGCTGGGGTGGTGGCCGGTGCTGCGGTGGTGGCCGGTGCTGGGGTGGTGGCCGGTGCTGGGGTGGTGGCCGGTGCTGGGGTGGTGGCCGGTGCTGGGGTGGTGGCCGGTGCTGGGGTGGTGGCCGGTGCTGGGGTGGTGGCCGGTGCTGCGGTGGTGGTCGGCGCTGCGACGGACTCAGGTGTGCCGGTACAGCCTGCGGCCAGCACGACCACTGCTGCGATGAGCACTGCTCCCCGCGTCCAACTCGTTTGCCTCATGGTTGTTCCCCTTGATTGTGGTTGACGAGCGGGCGAGCGCGATGCTTCGTGCGGCGGCGCGTCATTGGCTGCTCAACCGGCGGCCTCGATGATCCATGTGCCATCCGATTGCTTGGAGGCCGCGAAGTTGTAGCGGACGCCGTTGATGGTCGTGTTGCGTGCGCTAATGCCGGTTCCGGCGGTGAAGAAGATGAAGTGGCCCGATCCGGAGCTGTCCACCCAGAAGTCATTGGTAGAGCCCGGATATGTGCAGCGCTCACCTACGGCTACCACCAGACCCACGTAGCAATCGCCTGTGGTCTGGGGAATAGTGGCGTCAGCGGTGACGGTTACCGTCACCGCGGTTGAGCAGTTGTTGGACGTGTCGGGCTCATCGGACACTGTGTCGACGCAGGCGCCGTAGTAGTACGTGCCCGGCGTGGACGGCGCGGTCAGGCGGATCGACTCGGCGCCGCTTTGTCGCGCGTCGAGCCTGGACACGATGTCGGTGCCTGCCGCCGTGTCGCCGGCGGTGATGTTCGCGTCGGCGGACCGGTAGTAGCGCAGGGTGGTCGACGCGGATGGTCCGTTGCCCTGGTTGCGCACGGTGGCACTCAATGTGAATGAGTCCCCAGCAGTCGGGCTGCTCGTGCTGACAGTCGGGGTACCCACCACCAGGTCCGCAGCGGTCTGGTCAGCGGCGACGGTTACCGTCACCGCGGTTGAGCAGTTGTTGGACGTGTCGGGCTCATCGGACACTGTGTCGACGCAGGCGCCGTAGTAGTACGTTCCCGGCGTGGACGGCGCGGTCAGGCGGATCGACTCGGCGCCGCTTTGTCGCGCGTCGAGCCTGGACACGATGTCGGTGCCTGCCGCCGTGTCGCCGGCGGTGATGTTCGCGTCGGCGGACCGGTAGTAGCGCAGGGTGGTCGACGCGGATGGTCCGTTGCCCTGGTTGCGCACGGTGGCACTCAATGTGAATGAGTCCCCAGCAGTCGGGCTGTTCGTGCTGACAGTCGGGGTACCCACCACCAGGTCCGCAGCGGTCTGGTCAGCGGCGACGGCACCGGTCGTGGCTTTGACGGTTCCTTTGGTGACGCGGCCGTTGACGATGGCGCAGCCGCCGGCGGACGCACAGCTGTAGGTGGTGTCGGCGTAGGCGGCTGTGCCGTTGTGGCCGAATGTCAAGGTGACAGAGGCGCCGCCGCCCGTGATCGACACCGATGCGCCGCTGAAGTTGCCGCTCGCTGCTGCAAAGCCCGACGGGAAGCCTCCGATGGCGTCACCGACGTTGTACTCGACGACATCGACCATCGGCGCGGTGGCGCCGTTGGCTTTGGGCAGCCCAGTGGGGTCGGCTGCGTTGTTGGCGATGAGCTGCAAGGTGGCCCAGCGGTCCGCGCCTGGCGCGCGTCGCCACATCAGGTCGCCGGCGAGCTTTGCTGCGGGCACTGCTGCGGTGCCGCCGATGGCATAGCCGTCGTTGAGAGTGCCGGTGTCGAGCAGCGCACGCGAGGCGGCGGGCAGTGGTTTGTCGCGGTCGCCTGCGTCTATGAGGCAGCCGGTGTCGAGCACTCCTGCGAGCAAGAACGCCGCGTACAGGTCTGGCTCGCTGCTGGCATCCACCAGCACAGCAGCGGACTCGCCGCCGCAATCGGAGGCCGCGGACCCCTGCGAGTCGGT
Organism: Acidimicrobiales bacterium; assembly: GCA_965231925.1. Taxonomy (GTDB): domain Bacteria; phylum Actinomycetota; class Acidimicrobiia; order Acidimicrobiales; family Poriferisodalaceae; genus Poriferisodalis. The sequence goes on along the minus strand of OZ246894.1, from coordinate 2,826,717 downwards.
CGTGAATGTGGCGCCGTCGGTGCTTGCGGGCAGCCCAGTGGGGTCGGCTGCGTTGTTGGCGATGAGCTGCAAGGTGGCCCAGCGGTCCGCGCCTGGCGCGCGTCGCCACATCAGGTCGCCGGCGAGCTTTGCTGCGGGCACTGCTGCGGTGCCGCCGATGGCATAGCCGTCGTTGAGAGTGCCGGTGTCGAGCAGCGCACGCGAGGCGGCGGGCAGTGGTTTGTCGCGGTCGCCTGCGTCTATGAGGCAGCCGGTGTCGAGCACTCCTGCGAGCAAGAACGCCGCGTACAGGTCTGGCTCGCTGCTGGCATCCACCAGCACAGCAGCGGACTCGCCGCCGCAAACAGGCACCGGCGCCGCGGGCGCTGTCTGGGCCGCGGCAGCGGTGACCGGCATGAACGCGCCGAATACAGCCAGCGCCGCGACAGCGGCCGCAGTGCGCGTTATGCCACGGCGCCGGCCGCGCCCGTCACCCGCGAGCACCGTCGCCGGACCGGGGGGGGGGGGGGTCAGCGCGGACGGCATCACGCAGTCGCAAGAAGTCATGGCCGCACCCTACAGCAGCACTGCGGGAGTCTCGTGCTTGAGCGCTGTGCAGCGTCGGTGCCGAGTCTGAGCGCCTCGACGGTGCCGATGGTGAGAGCCTCGACACCGAACTGGTCGGCCAGCACCGCACGACTGGCGTTGATGAACACGCCGGCGTCGAGAATCACCGGCTTGACCAGATCTCCTCGGCGCGGGCCGCCTCCGCCTCGGTCGGCTCTCCCCATTCGGCGGTCGCCCACTCGACGAATTCGTTCAGAGACGTCGCGGCGAGCGCGGCGAGGACGTCGCTCGCTGCAGTCGTGCGGTCGGCGGCACTGATGCGCGCTGAGGGCGCCACGGCAAGGGTGGCATGAACCGCAGCCTCCATCGCGCCGAGCAGGTCGCGCAGCTCGCGTGGCGGGGGGAAGTACTCGTCCTCGTCGGTGATGGTCACCTCGGTGGTGCCATGCGCGGGGGCCAGCTTCGCTATCACGGCGTCGACGAGTTCCTCCGGCGCGGACGCCCCCGCAGTGACCCCCACGGTGCCGAACAGATCGTCGGGCAGTTCTACGGCGGCGTTCACCCGCAGCACGCGCTCGCAGCCCGACTCGGCGGCCACCTTGGCGAGGGCCATGGTGTTCGAGGAATTCGCCGAGCCGATGACCACCACCGTGTCGCAGCCGGGCGCGATCTTCTCCAGAGCGCCTTGGCGGTTGGTGGTGGCAAAGCAGAGGTCCGAGCGCCCCGCCATCCAGACGTCGCCGAAGCGGTCCTTGGCAGCGTCGGCGACCTCGGACCAGTCGCGATGGCTCAGCGTGGTCTGGGCCAGCACGGCCACAGGGACATCGACGTCGTCGAGCGCATCCACATCGGCAGGTTCGGACACCAAAGAGATGGACTCGGGTGCCACCGCCATCGTGCCAACCGCTTCGTCATGACCCTCGTGGCCGACATAGACGACCCGAAAGCCCTTGCCGGCGCGCACCCGCACCTCGTGGTGCACCTTGGTGACCAGCGGGCACACTGCGTCGACCACGTAGCCTCCCCGCTGGCGAGCCTGCGACACCACCTCGGGTGCCGAACCGTGCGCTGACAGCATGAGCGGCCGTCCGGCGGGCACCTCCGCGACGTCGTCGACGAACACCACACCGAGCCGCTCGAACCGGTCGACCACAAGGCGGTTGTGGACGATCTCGTGGTAGCAGTACACCGGCGGCGGGAACGAGCGGACGAGCCAGGCGAGCGCCTTGATGGCCATTTCCACGCCGGCACAGAAGCCCCGCGGCGCAGCCAGCAGCACCCGGTCCACAGCCACTCAGACGACGCTACCGACGCGGCACGTCGGGTTCCTATCCTGAGTGTGTGTCAAGGCCGGTTGTGGTGGCGGTGGAGCCCGGCTCGGCGGCCGAGATCGCTGGGTTGGCCCCCGGCGACGAGGTGATGTCGATCTCCGGCGTCGTGCCCACCGACGTCATCGCCTGGCAGCTGCTGGTGGACGAAGCCGATCCCACGCTGGCGGTGCTGCGCGGCGGGCACGAGGTCACGGTCGACGTCGGCAAGGCCGCCGGGGTGCCGCTCGGCGCCGAGGTGCATGCGGCGATCTTCGACCGGGTGCAGACCTGCGACAACCACTGCGAGTTCTGCTTCATCTACCAACTTCCACCCGGGCTGCGCCGCAGCCTCTACTTGAAGGACGACGACTACCGGCTGTCGTTCCTGTACGGGAACTTCACCACGCTCACCCGCTTCACCGAGCTGGATCTCGAACGGGTGCTCGACGAGCGCCTGTCGCCGCTGTACGTGTCGATCCACGCCACCGATCCCGTGGTGCGGGCTCGGATGCTGCGCAACCCGCGGGGCGCGACCAGCCTGCGCTGGCTCAGTGCTCTGCTTTGCGGCGGCATCGAGGTGCACGGCCAGGTGGTGGTGTGCCCAGGCGTCAACGACGGGGCCGTGCTGGCCGACACGCTGTTGGGCGTGCTGGATCGCTTTGGGTCACTGGAGACGCTGGCGGTGGTGCCGCTGGGCGTGAGCTCGCACCAGCGGGAGCCGGCGATGCGCCCCCATACCGCCGCCGAAGCTGCAGCGGTTGTCGACCTGTGCGAGGAGTGGCAGCAGCGCTTTTGCGATGTGCTGGGCAGGCGACTGGTGTACGCCGCCGACGAGTACTACCTGCTGGCGGGCCGCCCCTTCCCGCCCGCAGCCACCTATGGCGACTTCCCGATGCACGAGGACGGCATCGGCATGGCGCGGGCGTTCGAGCAGGAATTCATGTCTGCGGGCACAGGCGGATGGAGCGATGCCGGCCGCGAGCCCCCTCCCGAGCCCGCCGCGACCCACCGGGCACCGGCCGCGGGGTTCTTCTCGTGGGTGGACGGGGCGCCCGCCGAGGGCTACCGGGCCGTTCGCGCTCCCGGGCACGGGGCGAATCGCAGCGGGGAGATCGACCCCGGCGGCCTGCCGCTGTCGCTGCGCCCGACCCCGGTGACCCTGTCGTCGCGGTCGCCGCAGCGGCGAGGCCGCGGCCACCAGGCCCGCCCGATCGGCATCCTCACCGGCACCTACGGTGCTGCGGTGCTCGGTCCGCTGGTGGCTGCGTGGCGCAGCGAGACCGAAGCCGCTATCGCAGGGTCGTCCCTCGACGTGCGGGTCATCGCCGTTCCCAACGACTTCTTCGGCGGCAACATCGGTGTCACGGGCCTGCTCGCCGGTGCCGACATCGCAGCCACGCTGGACTCCGAACCGGCGGGTCACCGCTACCTCCTGGCCGATGTGTGCCTGTCGGGCGGGCGGTTCCTGGACGGCGTCGCACCCGCGGACCTGCCGCGCGATGTCGAGATCGTCCCGACCAGCGGCGTCGTGCTGCGGCGGCTGCTCGACACCGCAGTCGTGTCCGAGCATGGGCGCGCGGGCGCCGAGCCGACAGCGCCGGCCGTCGCGGGAGCACATCAATGAGCGCAGATCTGCCGGTCGTCGGCATCGTGGGCCGGCCCAACGTGGGCAAGTCCACCCTGTTCAACCGGCTGGTCGGGCGCCGCGAGGCGGTCGTGGCGCCCGAACCGGGCGTGACGAGGGATCGCAAGGCAGCCGGGGCCGCATGGCGAGGCCACCGGTTCGTGGTGGTGGACACGGGTGGCTGGTCGGCTGCCGGCGACGTGCTCGACGCCATGGTGTCCCAACAGAGCGAGCGAGCGATGGCCGACGCCGATGTGCTGCTGCTGGTGGTCGACGTGACGGTTGGCATCACCGAGCCCGACGCCCGCATCGCCGCCATGCTGCGGCGCAGCGGCCGACCGACCCTGGTCGTGGCCAACAAGGCCGACAGCGGATCCCGTGACGACGGGCGGTGGGATTTCAATCGTCTGGGACTCGGCGAAGCTTGGGCAATGTCTGCCCTCCATGGCCGCAACGTCGGCGACGTGCTCGATCGCGTGCTGGAACTGCTCGAGCTGGACGAGGCCGACATCGCCGGCAGCCTCCCTGGGAGCGACGAAGTGGGTTCTGATGCAACCGGCGAGCCCATTGCGGGGGGCGGCGGGAGCGGCGAGGACTCGGTCGGCGGCGGCGAGGATCCCGTCGACGAAGAGCCGGACGTGCCCGCGGTGGCCATCGTGGGGCGGCCCAATGTCGGCAAGTCGACGCTGTTCAACCGGCTCATCGGCGATGAACGGTCGGTCACCCACGACCGGCCGGGCACAACCCGCGACACCGTCGACACGCTCGTAGAAACCGAAGCGGGCCCGGTTCGATTCGTCGACACCGCGGGCATGCGGCGCAAGGCCCGGGTCGACGCAGATACCGAGTACTACGCCAACCTGCGGGCCCTTCGCGCCATCGACGCCTGCGATGTGTCGCTGCTGGTCATCGACGCCGTCGAAGGCGTGACGGCACAGGATCAGCGTCTCGCCGAGCGCATCGATGCGGCCGGCTGTCCCATCTTGGTGCTGCTCAACAAGTGGGAGACGCTGGACCCAGAGCACCGTGAGGGCGTACTGGGGGAGCTCGCACGTCGCCTGCATTTTGTCGGGGAAGCGCCCGTGCTGCGCATCAGCGCGCTGACAGGTCGGGGAGTGCACCGGCTGGTGCCCGCAATCTCCGCCGCGATGGAGGCTTATGAATCGAGGGCGCCGACCGCCAAGGTGAACGAGATCGTCCAGCTAGCGCAGTCCGCTCAGCCGGCGCCCGGCGGAGCTCGAGTGCTGTACGCCACCCAGGCCGCGACACAGCCGCCGACGTTCACCTTGTTCGCGAACAGGGAGATTCCGGCCACCTACCTGAGATACCTCGAGCGGCGCTTGCGGGAGGAATTGGGCTTGGCGAAGACGCCGCTCAAACTCAGGGTGCGGCGACGATGAGGCCGCTGTCTGGACGACGCGAAACGGCCCCGCCCGCCCAGCGGCAGAATCGCCGGCCGTCGCCCCAGGGCCACGACCATCCGCGCACGCCCCTGGGCAGTGAAGGCGACCCTCCGCAGCCGCAGCGCTCGAGCGCGCCCTGGCACTTCTGGCTCGTCGTCGTCATGGCCACCGTGTACCTGGGCTGGCGAGCGGTTGAAGGCGTCGTGTGGCTGATCCAATGGGTCGCCTGAGCGATCGAGCCAGTATCGTGCCAGCGGTACGGGCTGTGGCGCAGTCTGGTTAGCGCACTGGTCTGGGGGACCAGGGGTCGGAGGTTCAAATCCTCTCAGCCCGACCATTGTGAGGTCCGTGACGCCAAGGAGACACACCATGACCAGTGCAACGACGGAGCAACGCAAACCCGAGATAACGATCGTCGAAGAGCCGGGGCGGGTCACCGTCGAGGTGGACGGCGTGGTCGTGGCAGATTCGACGTCGGCGGTGGTGCTCACTGAGGGACGCCTGCCGCCGCGCCACTACCTGCCCGTCTCGGACCTGAAGATGGACGTGTTCATCCCCAACGACTCATCGACCCATTGACCGTGGAAGGGCGATGCCAGCTACTGGTCAGTAGCAGTCAACGGTCAGCGCTTCGACGACGTCGTGTGGTCGTATCCCGATCCGATCCCTGAGATGGCCGAGATCGCCGGGCTCATGAGCTTCTACGCCGAGCGCGACGAGGTGTCCCAGGTCGTCTCCTGAGCCCCAGCCCGGCCCGGCCCGGCTCAGTTCAGCGTCGCCGCCAGTTCGAGCGCTTCGTCCCAGGTGGGATGGCCCACAAGCAGGCGGCGGAATCTCACGAACGGCCTGATCGCGTCGAGCGCCATCACGCCGCTCAGACGGCCGTCTCGCCGGTAACCGGCCAGCAGCGAGCGCTGCGACGGCGTTCCGACCAGCACCTCGACGTCGTCGTCGGCATCGGGGTGGCCCGCGATCTGGATGCGGGCGTCGTACTGGTCGGACCACACGAACGGAACCGAGTGGTAGGGCTGTGCCTCGTCGGGGGCAACGAGGTTGCGGCCCACCGCCATGCCGTGCTCGACGGCGGCCGTCCAGTGCTCGACCCGCATCGGCGCGTCGCCATGCCAGGGGCCGAGCCAGCCGTTGGGCGCCCGTGCCACATCGCCGACGGCGTAGACGCCGGGCGGCCCGCAGCACAGCGTCGCGTCGCAGACCACGCCGTTGTCGATCTGCAGGCCCGAGCCTGCCAGCCACGACGTGTTCGGCACCACTCCGATGCCGACCACCACCAGATCCGCCCCGACACGGCTGCCGTCGGCCATGGCGACCGCTTCGACCCGGTCGGTGCCCAGCACGCCGTCGACCCCGACGCCGAGACGCAGATCGGCGCCGTTGTCGCCGTGCAGCGCACCCACCCGCGAGCCCATCTCGGCGCCCAGCCCGCGCATGAGCGGGGCCGGGGCCGCTTCGATCACCGTGACCTCGCAGCCGCGAGCCACCGCAGACGCAGCGACTTCCGAGCCGATGAAGCCGCCGCCCACGACGGCGACCCGTGCGCCGGCGCGCAGACCTTCCCGGATGGCCATTGAGTCGTCGAGGGTCCGCAGCGTGTGCACGCCTGCGATTCCCTCGGTACCCCGCAGCGGTCGAGCCGCTGCGCCGCTCGCGATCACGAGGCCGTCGAATGGCAGCGTCTCGGCGTTCCCGCCCGCCGCCGGGGCGATGGAGATTGTGCGGGCCGCCAGGTCGAGTCCCACGGCGTGTGTGCTCAGCATGACCTCGACATCAAGTTCGTCGTAGGCGCCATCCGGATCGAGAGCGAGGGAATCGGCGTCCTCCTCGCCGGTGAGGAATTCCTTCGACAGCGGGGGCCGGTCGTAGGGGAGATGCGGCTCGGCGCCGATGAGCGTCAGCGGCCCGTCGTGGCCTGCGGAGCGCACGCTGTGGGCGGCGCGTGCACCCGCCAAGGAGGCGCCGACGATGACGATGCGTTTGGGTGAGTTCGACACGCGAGCAGTGTGTCATCTCCGAGGTGAAACAAGTCCGGCGGTGCAACTGCGGCGTGGGCCGAGCGCGCGACTGCGCGCTCGCAGCGGTCGCGTGCACAGCTAGTTGCCAAGGGTTCGGGCCAGGACTCGCAGCGCAGGCCCGGGCGCGCTATAAATGTTCCTCACACCTGCGTAATTACAACAGTGTGATTCGAGCAGTCGCCGTGGCCTGCGAGCACTCGAGACGGCACTGCGTTGGGCGGGGGAGAGGGACGAGAACGCCATGGACATCGCACGACGCACAGCGCATTTCGGTGCCTGTCCGACCCAAGGCGTCGGCAGATGAGCATCACCGACGCATCTGCGGCCGAGGCCCGGAATCGAGCCGATGCTGTCGATTCGCCGGGCATGCGCGTGCAGAAGCGCGACGGCTCCCTGCAGGCCGTCGATGTCAACAAGATCGTGCGCGCTGTCGAGCGCTGCGCAACCGAGTTGGCAGGCGTCGATCCCATGCGCGTCGCGACCCGGACCATCTCGGGCCTCCATGACGGCGCCACCACCACCGAGCTTGACGAGCTGTCGATTCGCACGGCCGCAGCGCTGATCTCTGAGGAGCCGAACTACTCGAAGCTGGCAGGCCGTCTGCTGGCCACCTACATCGACAAGGAAGTCCAGAACCAGAACATCTACTCGTTCAGCCAGTCCATCGATCTCGGCGGCGAGTGCGGGCTCATCCATCCCGACGTGGTCGCATTCGTCGGCACCAACGCCCGCAAGCTGAATGACGCAGTCCTAGCGGAGCGCAACGGCGGCTTCGAGTTCTTCGGGCTGCGCACCGTGTACGACCGGTACCTGCTGCGGCACCCCGAACTCCGCACGGTCATCGAGACGCCCCAGTACTTCTTGCTGCGGGTCGCCTGCGGGCTGTCGCGCACCGCAGAAGAGGCCATCTCGTTCTACGAGCTGATCTCCAGCCTGCGCTACCTGCCGTCGTCGCCCACGCTGTTCAACTCGGGCACTGCGCATCCGCAGATGTCGTCGTGCTATCTGCTCGACAGCCCGCAAGATTCTCTCGAGGGCATCTACGACCGCTACAGCGACATCGCCAAGCTGTCGAAGTTCGCCGGCGGCATCGGCGTGGGCTGGCACCGGGTGCGCTCGCGTGGATCGCTGATCAGCGGCACGAACGGCCTGTCGAACGGCATCGTGCCGTGGCTCAAGACGCTCGACTCGTCCGTGGCGGCGGTGAACCAGGGCGGCCGGCGCAAGGGCGCGGCTTGTGTGTACCTCGAGACCTGGCACGCCGACATCGAGGAGTTCTTGGAGATGAAGGACTCCACCGGCGATCACGCGCGGCGGGCCCACAACCTGAACCTGGCGAACTGGGTGCCCGACGAGTTCATGCGCCGCGTCGAGAACGACTGGCAGTGGTCGCTGTTCGACCCCAAGCGTGTGCCGCACCTCACCGACCTGTACGGCGAGGAGTTCACCGATGCCTACCGCGAGGCCGAATCGAGCGGTACCTACGAACGCCAGGTATCGGCCCGCGAGCTGTACAGCCGCATGATGCGCACCCTCGCCCAGACCGGCAACGGCTGGATGACCTTCAAGGACGCCTCGAACGCCAAGTCCAACCAGACCGGCGAGCCCGGCAACGTCATCCACCTGTCGAATCTGTGCACGGAGATCCTCGAGGTCACCAGCGACGCCGAGACTGCGGTGTGCAATCTCGGCTCGGTGAACCTCGCCAAGTTCGTGCGCGACGACCAGAACAATGGCCGCACAGTCGACTACGACGCACTCGGCGAGGTCGTTCGCACGGCGGTGCCCTACTTGGACCGCGTCATCGACATCAACTTCTACCCGACGCCGCAGGCCGCCCGGTCGAATGATCGCTGGCGTCCCGTGGGGCTCGGCGTCATGGGCTTGCAGGACGTGTTCTTCCAGCTCAACTTGGCCTTCGACTCGCCCGAGGCGCTCGGGGTCGCTTCCCGGATCGCCGAGGAGATCTACTACTGGGCGCTGTGGTCGAGTTGCGAGTTGGCCCGCAAGCACGGACCGCACGCGGCATTCAGCGAGACCCGTGCCGCGGCGGGAGAGCTCCAATTCGACCTGTGGGGCGTCGAGCCCGCGGACCCGGCGCGCTGGGCTGAGCTGCGCGAACGCATCGGTCAGCACGGGTTGCGCAACTCGCTGCTCGTGGCCGTCGCACCGACGGCCACCATTGCGTCCATCGCCGGCTGCTACGAGTGCATCGAGCCACAAGTGTCCAACCTGTTCAAGCGCGAGACGCTGTCTGGCGAATTCATGCAGATCAATCGCTACCTGGTGCGCGAGCTGCAGCAGCGCGGCCTGTGGAGCGAGACCATGGCCAACCAGGTCAAGATGGCCGAAGGCTCCGTGCAGAACATCGCGGAGATCCCCGCCGAGGTTCGCTCGGTGTATCGCACGGCGTGGGAGCTGCCCCAGCGGGCGCTCATCGACATGGCCGCAGCACGCGGCGCCTTCATCGACCAGAGCCAGTCGCTGAACCTGTTCATGGAGAGTCCCAACATCGGGAAGCTCTCCTCGATGTACATGCACGCCTGGAAGTCGGGCCTGAAAACGACGTATTACCTGCGGTCGCGTCCGGCCACCCGCATCAACCAGACCACCACCGACATCGTCTCGCAGCCCGCCACGTCAGCGGCGGCCCTGCCGCAGCGAGAAGCGACCGTCGCGGCGATGCCCGACGCAGCCGCCGCTGCCTCCGTGGCGTGCTCGCTCGAGAACCCCGAGACCTGCGAAGCCTGCGACTGAGGCGTCGCGACCACCAAGAGGCACACGACCGATAGAGGACCCTCATGGCGCTTGTTCAGCCAGAGCCCGAATTCACCACGCCGCTGCGCGACCCGAGTCCCGACGGCGCTCCCGGAGCCGACCCGGCTTCAGACCCGGCCGCCGGAGGGTTGCGAGGCCGCGGCAACATCTTGGACCCGGGCTTCGAGCTGACGCTGCGGCCCATGCGCTACCCGCAGTTCTTCGAGATGTACCGCGATGCCATTCGCAACACTTGGACGGTGGAAGAGATCGACTTCTCCGACGACATCGTCGACCTGGACCGCAAGCTGGCACCGGCTGAGCGACACCTCATCAACCGGCTGGTGGCGTTCTTCGCGACCGGCGATTCGATCGTCGCCAACAACTTGGTGCTGAACCTGTACCAGCACATCAACAGCCCTGAGGCTCGGATGTACCTGAGCCGCCAGCTGTACGAGGAAGCGCTGCACGTGCAGTTCTACCTGACGCTGCTGGACCACTACATCCCCGACATCTCCGAGCGGGCGGCGGCGTTCGCGGCCATCGAGAACATCCCCTCGATCGCTGCCAAGGCCGATTTCTGCTTCCGCTGGATGGACAGTGTGTGGTCGGTCGGCCGGCTCACCACCACCGAGCACCGCAAGGCGTTCGTGCTGAACCTGATCTGCTTCGCTGCGTGCATCGAAGGGCTGTTCTTCTTCGCTGCTTTCGCCTACGTGTACTTCCTGCGGTCGAAGGGGCTGCTGAACGGCCTGGCGGCCGGCACCAACTGGGTGTTCCGGGATGAATCGGCGCACATGAACTTCGCCTTCGAAGTCGTTCGCACGATCCGGGCCGAGGAACCCGATTTGTTCGACGAGGATCTGGCCGAGCGGATCCGGCAGATGGTCACCGAAGCGGTCGATGTCGAGACGCAATTCGCACACGACGTGCTGTCGGGCGGTGTGGCGGGCATGTCGGTGACCGACACCCGGGCGTATCTCGAGTTCGTCGCCGATCAGCGTCTCGCCCAGCTCGGCCTCGCCAAGGAGTACGGCTCGAAGAACCCCTTCTCGTTCATGGAGTTGCAGGACGTGCAGGAGCTCACGAACTTCTTCGAGCGCACAGTCGCCAGCTACCAGGTCGGCATCGAGGGCGACGTCGCCTTCGACGAAGACTTCTGAGCTAGGCGTCTGCTGAGGCGTCGAAGGCTGCGATCAGCTGATCCACCGCGGCGGCGGGCGTCAGCCGGTCCGCATGCACGTGCTGTTCGATTTCTGCCAGCAGATCGCGCACGCTGGCCCCCAGGCGGGCACGCAGGCGTTCGGCGAGCATTGCGTGCATCCAGCGAACCCGTTGGCCGGCTCGGCGTTCACCGAGTTCGCCTGAGGCCGTCATCAGGCGGTGGTGTTCGAGCACGTGGTCCCACAGTGCGTCGAGGCGGACTCCGGTCAAACCTGAGCACGTGATCACGGGGGGCGTCCATGTCGGCGAGACCGGCTGGGTCATGTGCAGGGCCAGGCGGTAGTCGCGCGCCGCCGCTTCAGCTCGTGCGGCGTTGTCGCCGTCGGCCTTGTTCACCGCAATCAGATCGGCGATCTCCAAGATTCCCTTCTTGATGCCCTGCAGGTCGTCGCCGGCACCCGCCAGCATCAGCACGATGAAGAAATCCACCATGTCCGCAACAGCAATCTCAGACTGGCCGACACCCACCGTCTCCACCAGCACCACGTCGAATCCGGCGGCTTCGAGCACCAGGATCGTTTCGCGCGTGACGCGCGTGACACCGCCGAGCTGGCCTGAAGCGGGTGATGGCCGCACGAATGCAGCTGGATCGTTCGCAAGCGACGTCATGCGGGTCTTGTCGCCCAGGATCGAGCCTCCCCATACCGCCGAAGTGGGATCGACGGCGAGCACCGCCACGCGGTGGCCCTGTCCCGTGAGCGCTGTGCCCAGCGACTCGATGAGCGTGCTCTTGCCCACGCCGGGCACGCCGGTGATCCCCACCCGATGCGCGCCGCCGCTGTAGGGCAGCAACTCGCCCAGCAATTGCTGTGCCGGCTCGAAGTCTTCGTGGCGCTGTGACTCCACCAGAGTGATCGCCCGGCCGATGGCAGCCCGATCACATGCGCGCACGCCAGCGGCGAGTTCTGCAGTGTCGGCGTGCGGGGCGTGGTCGGCCACTGAGTGCAACGTACTGGCACCCGTGGCGCTGAGGCAGAATGGGCGTGTGGGTTTGCTGAAACGACTGCGCACGGGGGATCGCACACATCCCGCTTACGAATTCCTCGGCGAGGGCGACCATGTGCATTCGCTGGTGCCTGCGCAAGGGGGCCTGCACCCGTTCTCGCTGCTCGTCATCGGTGTGGGTGCGCTCGCGGGCATCGTGCTCACGGTCGATCTGCCGTGGGTGCAAGTCAGCTTGATCTCCACGACGGTGTTCGCGACTGCCGCGGTGCTGACGATGTCGCGCTACCGGCTCTTGGCCCTCACTGATGCAGACGTCGTCGTCATGCGTACCCGCGCCCTGAGGCCGGCCAAGCCGGTGGAGCTGCTCAGCCGGATCGAGCGCGTCGAACCCTTCGGCATCCGCGGCTCGGCGTGGGGGCAGATCTTCGTGGGCACCGAGAAGCTCTGGGTGCACCGCCGCTATCACAAGCACCTCGATGAGGCCGATGCGCTGCTCGTCGCTGCGCCGCGCAGCATGCGAGCCGCCTCGAGCACCGCGTACCGCGCCGCTCGAGCCAAGAAGAAGGTGCGCAACGTGGGAGGCCGCCACCGCTGAGCAAGCAGCAGCCTCGGCGAGCTAGCCAGGCTCGCTGAGCAGGTCCAGCATCTCGGCTGCGGCTTGCGCGATGACCGTGCCCGGCGGGTAGATGGCCGCCGCGCCGGCGGCGCGCAGCTCATCGAAATCTTGAGATGGGATGACGCCGCCGACGACGACGAGAATGTCGGGCCGGCCCAACTCGCTCAGCGCTGCTCTCAGTTCGGGAACCAGCGTGAGATGTCCTGCGGCGAGCGATGAAGCGCCGACCATGTGGACGTCGTTCTCGACCGCTTGGCGAGCTGTCTCGGCGGGTGTGCTGAACAGCGGTCCGATGTCGACGTCGAAGCCCAGGTCGGCATACGCGGTCGCCACGACTTTCTGGCCCCGGTCGTGCCCGTCCTGGCCCATCTTGGCGATGAGAATGCGCGGCCGGCGCCCGGTTTGGTCGCCGAAGGCAGCGGCGCGTGCTCGAACAGCGTCCACGGCGGCCGCCATCGGATTCGTGCTGCCGCCTGCGTCGGAGCCGCCTGCGTCGGAGCCATCTGCGCCTTGAGAACTGTCGCCAGTCATCTCGCTCCCGTACACGCCGCTGATCGTGCGGATCTGCGCAGTGTGCCGCCCGAACACGTCTTCCATGGCGGCGCTGATCTCTCCCACGGTGGCATGGCAACGTGCTGCGTCGACGGATGCGGCCAGCAGGTTCCCGTTGCCGGTGCGTGCCACCTCGCGCAGCGCATCCAGCGAGCGCCGCACCGCATCGGCGTCGCGCTCTGCCCGCAGGCGATCCAGCTTCGCCAGCTGGGACTCGCGCACCTCGGCGTTGTCGACCCGCAAGATGTCGACCTGAGTGTCCAGTTGAGACCGGTAGCGGTTCACGCCCACCACGGTCCGCTGACCTGCCTCGATGCGGGCCTGCGTGCGTGCTGCGGCTTCTTCGATGCGCATCTTGGGGATGCCGGCCTCGATGGCGCGGGCCATGCCGCCGAGCTCTTCCACCTCGGCGATGTGTGCGGCTGCCCGCCCAGCCAGCTCTGCGGTGAGCCGTTCCACGTAGTAGCTGCCGCCCCACGGGTCGATCACCCGCGTCGCGCCCGCTTCGTGCTGCAGGAACAGCTGCGTGTTGCGAGCGATGCGTGCGCTGAAGTCGCTCGGCAGCGCCAACGCCTCGTCGAAGGCGTTGGTGTGCAGGCTCTGGGTGTGCCCGTCGACGGCAGCCATCGCCTCGATGCACGTGCGCACCACGTTGTTGTAAGGGTCTTGGGCAGTGAGCGACCAGCCCGAGGTCTGGCAATGGGTGCGCAGCGAGGTCGACCGCGGGTTGGCGGGCTCGAATGCAGCGACGAGCTTGGCCCACAGCAGCCGGGCGGCCCGCAGCTTGGCGACCTCCATGAAGAAGTCCATGCCGATGCCCCAGAAGAAGCTGAGGCGCGGCGCGAAGTCGTCGATGCCCATGCCGGCGCTGATGCCGCAGCGCAGGTACTCCAGCCCGTCCGCCAGCGTGTAGCCGAGCTCGAGGTCGGCCGTCGCCCCCGCTTCGCCCATGTGGTAGCCCGAGATCGAGATCGAGTTGTAGCGAGGCATCTCCTTGGACGTGAACTCGAAGATGTCGCTGATGATCCGCATGGAGGGCTGGGGCGGGTAGATGTAGGTGTTGCGGACCATGAACTCCTTGAGGATGTCGTTCTGGATGGTCCCGGCGAGCTGGGCCGGTGCGACGCCCTGCTCCTCGGCGGCCACGACATAGAGCGCCAGCACCGGCAGCACGGCGCCGTTCATCGTCATCGACACGCTCATGGCATCGAGCGGGATCTCCTCGAACAGGGTGCGCATGTCCAGGATCGAGTCGATGGCCACGCCTGCCATGCCGACGTCGGACGCCACCCGGGGGTGGTCGGAGTCGTAGCCCCGGTGGGTCGCCAGGTCGAACGCCACCGACAGCCCTCGCTGGCCGGCTGCCAGGTTGCGCCGGTAGAAGGCGTTGGAGTCCTCGGCGGTGGAGAATCCCGCGTACTGGCGGATCGTCCACGGCTGGTTGGTGTACATCGTGGGGTACGGACCGCGCAGGTATGGCGCAAAGCCGGGATAGCCGTCGAGATAGGTGCGCCCCACGGGGTCGTCCTGGTCGGGGCCCGATCCACCGTCGTAAAGGTCGGCGATGTCCGCGGCCGTATAGAGCGGCGCAACGTTGATGCCCTCGGGGGTGGCGTGGGGAGCGGGGGAGCGACCGGTCTCGGCGGCGAAACGCTCCGCCCATGCCGCTCGCAGCGCACGCGTGCCTGGTGAGGGGCGTTCTGGCGACTCCGCTTCGTCGAACTCCAAGTTCGAGAAGTCAGCCACCACGCTCATGACGCTGTCGTTCCTCGTTCATAGGGTGCCGCCCAGCGGTGGATGCCCAGCCCGCCGTCGAGTCTGGCCGCCGCGCCGTCAGTCACCTGGTTGGGTGGCTCCGGGCCGCTGCGGCTTTGCTCGTCGCCCGTTCGAGCGGCTGCGATGTCGCTCGGTTCGGCCTCGGGGCTCACGAATTCGGTGACGCCCACGAGCACCTGGTCGCCTGCGTCGATGCGTTCATGGCGTCGGGCGCGTTCGGCGGCGATCGATGATTCCATCTCGCCGCTGGCCACTACAGCGCAGATGCCGCCGGCAGCTTCGATCTGGCGGAACCGCTCCCAGGCGGCGTGCGCCGTCTTGCGGGTGAGGTCTTCCAGGTACCAGCTGCCTCCGGCGGGGTCGATGACCGACCCGATGCGGCTCTCGTGGCGGAGGATCAACTGCGTGTTGGCGGCGACGCGCCACCCCAGGCCACTTGACGCCGGTCCCGCAGTGACCGAGTCGAAGGGGCGAACCGTGATGGCGTCGACCCCGCCGTTGGCGGCACCGAAAGCGGCAGTCGTGGCGCGCAGCATGTTCACCCACGGGTCAACAGCGCTCAGCATTGCCGTCGAGGTGACGGCGTGCATGCGCATCGGCAACGAGTTGCCGGGGCTGACGCTGACCCCGCAGGCGTCCAGTACCCGGCTCCAGCACATTCGCAGTGCCCGGCACTTGGCGGTCACCACGAAAGGATCGGGTCCTGCCGACAGCGTGAAGCCCAAGAGGCGTGCTCCCGCGCTGGGGTCGAGCCCCGGACCGTCGGGGCTGTCGCATATGACACGCAGCCATGCCACACCGGTTGCCAGCATCACGGCCAGCTCGGTGGTATCCGATGCGCCGGCGTCGGCGAAGACCGAGCCGTCAGCTTCGAGCGGCACGGCCAGCGGCGAGCGCTGAGCGATCTCGGCGGCGGCCTGGGCGGCGCTGCACATCGAGGCCACCAGATCGTCGCTGTCACGGGCTTCTGTCCTAGACCATCCGCTCGCAGCAGCTGCGACCGGGTCGAGACCCAACCATGACCTCACGCGTTCAGCGTCGACGCTGTGCATTTCGAGCACATCCGCCAGCGCGGTCGCGTGCGCAGGCGAGGTACCCGACTGCAGGTGGATCGTCACGCCAGCGCAGGCGGCATCGCCGATGCCAGATGTGAGTGCAGCGCGGTCGCCTTCGGCGTCCCAGCCCCGGGCCACGGTGACGGCATCGACGCCAGATGTGGTATCGACGGCGATGGCATCGGGAGTGCCCACCAGATTGATGTCGTGTGTCTGGCGTACTTCCCAGCCGCCCCAACCGCTGGTCGCAGCAGCGCCGCGCGCAAAGGGAGCGACGCCGGGCAAACCCGCCGGATCGCCCTCGGTGCTGAACCGGTGCGGTGAGTACAGCGGTGCAGTCTCGATGCCCCCCAGCAGGGCGGTGCGCAGCGAGGACAGCGGCGCCCCGCGCAGGGCACGTTCGGCGGCGGCTTCCCAGTCGTCTTCGCCAGCTCTCTCAAAAGTGGACTCGCTAAGCGCAATACCGGTGCCACGGTGCCCATTGTCATTCGGGGTCCGACTTGCACTTGAGGACCAGCTTGCCATCGGGTGGCATCGTATCAACAGCTGTCACCTGTGAATTGGGGAGAATCGGAATGTCAAGTCTGAAGCGTCGCGCGATTGCGCTGCTCGCGTGGACACTCGTAGTGGTGTTCCTGTGGCATAGTCCAGCTCATGCCGAGCCTATTTTGAACAACAATGAAGAAGAAGGGTTGAATGCTCCGTCTTCTTCGGGTAGCAACTCCTTCTCAGAATCTGGCGAGTCAGGGAACACCGATAGTGACCTAGATGATGATGCGCCCAATCCTGGTGAAGCTCACGGCGAACTTGCAGGAGACACAACGCAAGATCTCGATGGAACTACGAACACAGGATCGGAGTACGTCGATGAAGCGATAACCAGTCTCATTGAGGCACGTCCGACCTTGCAATCGCTTGTGACTTCTTCATTGGTCAACCCGGCGGAGTTGATGACACAATCCGATGATGATGGAAGCTTGGTTGGCTTCACTTCGACGACCGGAGCGGTGATCAAGACTCCGACGCTCAGTTCCCGAGAGGTTTCCATGACAGAACCTAGCGGACTGCAGCTTCAGATTGGCTTGCCAGGAGTTGAGCGGAGTGCCGCGTTGTCCTCCTCAGGCCGCGCGGTGTATTCCGCCGTGCACCCGGCAACACACTTGACGGTCGATATATTGGACGATGCGACTGCCCGCATGCTTGCCGTAATCGCCGCTCCAAACGGCGTCAAGCAGTTGCGCTATGATGTAAGTGCAAATGTCGAATTTGAACTAATCAAGCGTACGGATGGCGGCGTCGATATCCGTGCCGCTAGCGGCCTCATCGTTGCCCATATAGATGCACCATGGGCTTACGATGCACTAGGTGTAGAGGTGCCGGCAAGGTATCTGATAGAAGGCGAGACGTTGCTACTCGAAGTTGAGCATAGTCCCAATTTTGAGTATCCTATCGTAGCCGATCCGCGATGGAGGTGGGGGATTGTTACGGGAACTATCTATTTCAATAGGTCGGAAACAAGTCAGATGGCCGCAGGAACGATTTCCTCGGCACTGCTGCTTGCGAGTTTGCCTTCCGGAGCGAGCCAAATTCTTGCTGCATATGTAGGCGAACTTGGGATCTGGGCTGCCACTGCCGATAACTTCGGCAAGTGCCTTAAGATCAAGATTGGTGCGACTTGGAGCTGGAGATCATTTTGGCGTCCGTCGGTTTCCTACGGGCACTACACGCGAGAAGGATATATCATCTGCCACTAGGTTACACTGAATAAATTACGCTGTTCACCGGTCAGATTCAACACAGTATTTTGAGACGGGTTAGGAGGATGTCTGTAAGATCGTATGGTTCTAGTCCCCGTGCCCCTGTCGAAGATCCTGCCGAAGAGATTGGGCGTGCTGTTAACGCAATTGTTGTCGCAGGAAGCGTGATTGCGACGGCTATTGAAGGCCCGTCGACTATTGAATCGTTTTTGTCAATGTTCGGGGCGGTTCTCGGAGGTGCACTGCTGGGAGCCTTTGCAGAGTATCTATGCCGTGGTGAATCGATCTGGACGTCAATCTCATTGGTGATATCGAGTGCACTGCGTCCCATTCGAGGCGGCTGGCACCCCAGAACTTTTGTACGTAAATTCGAAGGTGATAAGTAGTAGTACTCGTGAGGCACTGGTACGCTGAGGAAGAATGCGAAGTGCGCCGGATGGGTGGGTCTTGGGCTTGCAAGACTGCGCTTGGCAACCTGAGACTGATTGACTCACTAAGCCTGGATCCACCGGTGGGGTGGTTGGGAAACAGCCCTGCCCGCCCGGGCGAGTGGCCAGCCCCCGACGCCGTCACGCCAGGGCCGCCGGCAACGTAAATGGGGGTCATTGGGGCGTAGTGGTGCCCGGTTCGGCTTGGGGGGGGTTGGGTTGTGTGCTGCGCCTGGGGGTGTGCTGCGCCTGGGGGTGTGCTGCGCCGGTTGGTTCGCCCGGATATCGCGGCTCCGGACCGCCCCGCTCCAAGACAGCATCCCACCCGAATCCGGCCGAACCGTCCTGCCTTGCTGGTGGCTGCTTCCGCAGAGCGCCCGGATTGCCGTTATTGGGGATCGGGCAGGTTCTGTGGTGCCAGCAAGGGCTCCGGCGCGAGGTCAGGATGATTGAGTCTCTTGTCGACCTCGCGCTTGATCCTCTCGAATTCCGCGCGAGTGAGCGATGGCTGGTTGCTGGGACGCTCTGCTTCCTCAGCCGAAGTCTTGGATGTCTGCCTTGGACGCGAGTTGCGGCCAAATCGGCGACGATCACCTGATGGTGCGCTCATGATGCCTCCGTCGGTGGTATCGAGACTAGGCCATACTCGATTTCATACCTGTCGACGGTAGCTGACAGCTGCCGCAAGGCCTGCATGACAGCGCTCGGGGGAAACCTGATCCTGGCTACGACGAGCGTCACGTCCGGGTTGCGATCGGGCGACGTGCGGGGCGAGAGGAAGTCGAAGGTGAATTCGTGCGCCGAGCAACACGCGTGCAGCTCGTTCGCGTACACGCCGCCGCTGGACGCAAACGCGTCGAACTCGAATTCTTGCTCGGTCGGATCTTGGGGCATGCGCGGCAGCATAAACCTGTTGCAACAGTAAATTTCAATAAATTTTATTGATTGCCAGTGACGTACTACGGTGGCAGTCGCGGGCGCATCTCGAACGCTTGCCGAGGTAGGCGAATGTCAGGTCGCCGTGGCATCCTTGCTCGCATGAATGCCCCCTCATCGACTGAATGCTCAGGCGCGGCGCCAGCCGCCGAATCTGAGTCCCCAGAGTTCGTTGCAGGGACCGATGCGGGCGAGCTTCCGCCGTTTCGCTACAACGCCCAGACGGCAAACGAGATCGAGCTGCGCTGGCAGGAGCGGTGGCGCAGCGAGGGCACCTATCACACGCCGCTGCGTCCAATGGCTTCGGCCCCACGAGAGCCGAAGCTGAGCGGGTCGCCGGCACACCAAAAAAAGCTCTTCATCATGGACATGTTCCCGTACCCGTCGGGTTCGGGGCTCCATGTCGGGCATCCGCTGGGCTACATCGGCACCGACGTGTATGCGCGCTTCAAGCGCATGTGCGGCTACACGGTGCTGCACCCGATGGGATACGACGCGTTCGGGCTGCCAGCCGAGGAACATGCCCGCCAGACCGGCGAGCACCCCCGCATCAATACCGAGCAGAACATCGCCAACATGTCACGCCAGCTCGCTCGGCTCGGGCTTGGGCACGACGATCAGCGGTCGCTGGCCACCACCGACGTCGAGTACTACCGCTGGACGCAGTGGATATTCCTGCAGATCTTCAATTCCTGGTACGACACCGAGTCTGAGCGGGCGCGCCCGATTGCTGAGTTGATCGAGCTGTTCGAGACCGGGCGCAAGGCCACCACCAGCGGCACCGCGTGGGGCGACATGGACGATGTCGAGCGGCGCCTCGAACTCGATGAGCATCGCCTGGCCTACCTGGGGGAGGCGCCGGTCAACTGGTGCCCCGCCCTGGGCACGGTGCTGGCCAACGAAGAGGTCACCAACGAGGGCCGATCCGACCGCGGCAACCATCCGGTCTTCCGCCGCCCCATGAAGCAGTGGATGGTGCGCATCACGGCGTACGCCGACCGGCTGCTGGCCGACCTCGACCGGGTGAACTGGTTCGAGAGCGTCAAGATCATGCAGCGCAACTGGATCGGGCGCAGCGAGGGTGCATTCATCAGCTTCGCCACCGAAACCGTCTCAGATGGTTCCGGCCCCGCCATCGAAGTGTTCACCACCCGGCCCGACACGATCTACGGCACCACGGCCATGCTGTTGGCCCCCGAGCATCCCCTGGTCGACAAGCTCGTCGCCGACGAGTGGCCGCCGGGCAGCGATCCGCGCTGGACCGGCGGCGCGGCCACGCCTCGCGAGGCGCTCAATGCCTACCGGGCCCAGGCAGCAGCGATGACCGACCTGCAGCGCCAGACCGAACGCGACAAGACGGGCGTGTGGCTGGGCGTGGACTGCCACGTGCCTACGACCGGCAAACCCGTACCGGTGTTCGTCGCCGACTATGTGCTGATCGACTACGGCACCGGCGCGGTCATGTCGGTGCCGGGCGAGGACCAGCGCGACTGGGACTTCTCCGAGAAGTTCGGCCTGCCGATCATGCGCACCGTGGCGCCGCCGCCCGACTTCGACGGCGAGGCCTACGACGGCCCCGGACTGGCCATCAACAGCGACTTCCTCAACGGCATGGCCAAGGCCGACGCCATAGAGGCCATCTGCGACTGGCTGGAAGACCACGGCTGCGGTCGCCGCACGGTCACCTACAAGCTGCGCGACTGGCTGTTCAGCCGGCAGCGCTACTGGGGCGAACCCTTTCCGATCGTGTTCGACGAGACTGGCCTGCCGCTGGCGGTGCCCGAGAGCCAATTGCCCGTGGAGTTGCCCGAGCTCATCGACTGGGCGCCCCGGGCGCTCGACGAGTCGTCGGATCCCGAGCCGCCGCTGGGCCGCGCCACGCAGTGGGCCACCGCCACTTATGACCTCGGCGACGGCGAGCGCACCTACAGCCGCGAGCTCAGCACCATGCCCCAATGGGCCGGTTCGTGCTGGTACTACCTGCGCTACCTCGACCCGACCAACGACGACGTCCTGGTGGATCCTGACGTGGAGCGCTACTGGATGGCCGACGCAGCGGGAGGTGTCGGCGGCGTCGATCTGTACGTCGGCGGCGTGGAGCACGCTGTGCTGCACCTGCTCTATGCCCGCTTCTGGCACAAGGTGCTCTACGACCTGGGCCACGTCAGCGGCCCCGAGCCGTTCGGCCGGCTGTACAACCAGGGATACATCCAGGCGGCGGCATACCAGGACGAGCGCGGCGTGTACGTCGAGGCCTCCGAGGTGGTCGAGCGTGACGGGAAGTTCTTCCACGAAGACAGTGAGGTCACCCGCCACTTCGGCAAGATGGGCAAATCGCTGCGCAACGCCGTGACGCCCGACGACATCTACAGCGCATACGGGGCCGACACGCTGCGGACCTATGAGATGTTCATGGGCCCGCTCGACCAGGGCAGGCCCTGGGAGACCCACTCGGTGATCGGCTCGCACCGGCTGTTGCAGCGCGTCTGGCGCAACCTCGTCGACGAGCAGACCGGCGAGCTCACAGTGTCGCAGACCGGGCCCGACGCCGATCTCGAGCGCATGCTGCACCACACCATTGCGTCGGTCACCGATGCGATGGAAGACCTGCGCTTCAACTCTGCGATTGCGCGCATCACCGAGCTGAACAACGAGCTGACCCGTCGTGGCGAGCCGACGCCTCGGCCAGTCGCAGATGTGTTGGTGCGTCTGCTGGCGCCGCTGGTGCCTCACCTGGCCGAAGAGCTGTGGGAAAAGCTCGGCCACACCGAGACAGTCGTCTACGCGCCGTTCCCGCAGGCCGATCCGGCGTTGCTGGTGGCGGAGACCATCGAGGTGCCGGTGCAGGTCAACGGCAAGGTGCGCAGCCGCGTCACCGTCGACGCTGCTGTCTCGAATGAGGACCTCGAGGCAGCAGCGCTCGCCGACGAGCGCATTGCCCAGCTCACCGCCGGCAACGACATCCGGCGCGTCGTCACCGTGCCGGGCAAGCTGGTGAACATCGTGCTCGCGTGAGCGACCGGCATCGAACATGTGCTCGCATAGGCGAGCAGTATGGGAATCGCGCGGAAATGAGGACTGCGCCCGTCGCAGGCAGCGCTAGTCTCAGCGGTGGACCGATCGGGAATCGAACCCGACGCCGGGCGTGTCAAGTGCAGCGGCGGAGAACCATCTCTCGGCCCTTGGCCTTCGGGTCGCTCGGAGCCGCACCAGTCCGCTGGTGCGGCTCTTCGCGCTTGCCGGTTCAGGCTGACCTGAGGGCACGAGAGGCACCGCGCGCGGCGGGCGATCGGCGGCGCAGCGCCGCGGCGCAAGCGTAGGCCGCGTGCCAAGCTCTTGCGGCAGGCTTTGAGCGGGGAGCGACACATGAGCGGCACACAAGAACGCGCACTGGGCGTCACGGCCACCGAGACCCATGGCGGCAAGCTCGCCGCGAAGGCGCTGAAGGCGGCTGGGGTGGAGTGCGTGTTCACTCTGTCTGGCGGGCACGTCATGGGCATCTACGACGGCTGCATCGACGAGGGCATCGAGGTTGTCGACGTCCGCCACGAGCAGGCTGCGACCCACGCCGCCGACGCGTGGGCTCGCCTGCACCCTGGCAAGGTCGGCGTGGCGATCCTCACTGCGGGCCCCGGTGTGACCGACGGCGTGACCGGGGTCGCGAACGCTTGGCGGGCGAACTCGCCGATTCTGGTCTTCGGCGGCCAGGGGCCGTTCAAGCATGCTGGCCGGGGCTCGCTGCAGGAAATGGACCACGTGTCGCTGATGCGGCCGGTGACGAAGTGGTCGGGTGCGTGCGGGGAGACCCGCCGCATTGCCGAGTACATCGAGTTGGCCGTGCGCACTGCGCTGAGCGGCATCCCCGGGCCCTCGTTCCTGGAGATCCCGATGGACGTGCTGCACGGCAAGGTGGATCTCGACGCCGTCGAGATGCCCCAGTTCCGCGACTACCGGGTGGCATCAGCCGCGCCGGCAGGAATCCTGGCCGAGGCTGCGGAGATCATCGCCGGCGCCCGCACCCCGGTGGTGATGGCCGGCACCTCGCTGAAGTGGAGCGAGGGCGGCGGTGCGCTCGGCGCGTTCCTCGATGCCACGGCCATCCCGTGCTACGTGAACGGCATGGCCCGCGGGGAGATCAATTGGGACCACCCCTCGTTCCTGTCGCTGACACGGTCCGAGGCGCTCGCAGCCGCCAACGTGGTGATCCTGGCCGGCACGCCACTCGACTTTCGGATGAAGTTCGGCCGCGCCATTCCCGCCGCCGCCCGCATCGTGCAGCTCGACCTCGACGAGACGCTCATCGGCCAGAACCGCGCTGCCGAAGTAGGGCTGGTGGGCAACCTGGGCGCCAATTTCGAGGCACTGTTGGAACTGTTCAAGTCGAGCGGCGTCTCGGTGGACGCCTCGGCGCATCTCGCCGCGCTGGCGGCTCGCGAGGCCGAGCTCGACGAGGCCCGCAATGCCGAACTGAACAGCGATGAGGTGCCGATCGACCCGCTGCGGCTGTGCCGCGAGATCGCCGACGCCGTGACCGACGACATGATCGTGATCGGCGACGGTGGCGACATCGTGGCGCAGGCCTCCAAGGTCATCCGCGTGCCGCGCCGGGGCACCTGGATGGATCCCGGCCCTCTCGGCACCCTCGGCGTGGGCATGCCGTTCGCCCTGGCTGCGCAGAAGGCTCATCCTGACAAGCGCGTGCTGATCGTCTACGGCGATGGCTCATTCGGCCTGAACGGTTTCGAGTTCGACACCGCCGTGCGCTTCGGCCTGCCCATCGTGGGCGTCGTCGGCAACGACGCAGCGTGGGGGCAGATGCTGCGTCCCCAGGCCAGCCTGTACGGACAGGACCGGGTGGTCGCCACCGAGCTGAACTTCACCCGCTATGACAAGGTCGTCGAAGCCATGGGCGGCCACGGCGAGCACGTCACCGAGCCCAGTCAGATTGCACCGGCTCTGCGGCGAGCCTTCGACTCTGGCCTCCCCGCACTGGTCAACGTCGAGATCCGCCAAGACCGCGGCGCCATGAAGGGCTCCACCTACGTGTAGGCCCGTGTCTGGGCGCCAAGCGCTCGCATATCGGAGACGGCGTCGGTTGTGATGCGCCGGGGTCGGCGAAACCTCTGGCTCAGCGCTCGATTGTTGGGGCCGCGCTCAGTGCGGTGCCGTGGGCTGGAGCGGGTTGATCCAGCGGATCTGGGGAAAGCGGGCGAAATCGGAGTCTGCAGAAGCCATCGCCAGACCGTGCTCGATGCATAGCGCTGCCAGTGCCGCATCAGGTATGAGGTTCGCGGCGAGGTGCAATTCGCAGATGAGTGCGCCGAGGATGGCCCCGTAACCAGGTCCTGGCTCGGGGATCCATGCGTTCGGCACACCGAGCCACTCATCGACGTGGCGCCACGCCTGCGGGGGGCTCAACGGTTCGGACACAGCGCGAGGATTGGTGGCGATTCGCAAGAAGCCAGTGGTTGACTGCCAGGGCAACCCCATGCGCAGGGGCCCGTTCAGCGCTTCTTGGAGCCACGTCTTGGCAGTGTCGTGGAATGGACTGGACTCGTCGACGGCGTAGATCAGCAGGTTCGAGTCGATAATCATGTCCGCTACCGAGCGTCGGCGCCTTCGATCAGCTCCAAGGCTTCGGCCACGTTGCTGATGTCGATTCTGACTCCGAGCGGATGTGTTCGCTGCACGAACTGCTCTGTACGGGTTGGCGCCGTGAGTCCTTGACGGATGAGGAAATTCGCGGCCGCAGACACGCCCATGCCACTCTCGCGGCGAAGCCGTGAAAGGGCCAATGCCGTGTCGTCGTCGAACTCGATGGTCGTACGCATGGGCAAAACGTAGCACGAAAATGCGTCAACTTACGCATTCAAGTGTGTCAACGGCGGTTCATGCCAGAAATCCTTGTCGTTCTACGCGTCCGAGCGTGGCCTACGGCCCGTCGTGCCTCTGCTCTCTGACGTGGCGCTACGGCAGGATGTCGTGCGTCCCGCAGCGGTGCCAGCGAATGTGCAGGAGACCTGATTGCTGCTGAGTCCCGAAGGGGAAGGTGGCTCGGCCGTCCTCGGCCCATCGCATCTCGTAGAGACTCTGCACGCCTTGCAGCTTGTGCACGAGTCCTTCACGAAACCATGTGGCGTCGCCCGATTCCATCTCCCGGAGGTCCTCGATCATCAGGTTGCGCATCCGCAGCAGCAAGAGCTTCTGTGCTTTGGAGAGCCGTCGGAAGTCGCGCTGGAAGGCCCTGTCTTCCTCGTAGGTCGGCATGTGTGCCGTTCACTCGATGGGGGGTTCGTCGAGCAGCGATTCGAGATGGGCGGAGAATTCTTCCTCGGTATAGATGATCCCGGTTGAATCGTCGAGCGGTGGGCCCTTGCCTTGGGACTCGATGATGTCGGCGAGTGTGACCGGGCCGCGCTCGTACAGGTGCGATTCGCCGGGGCGTGATGTGGGCAGCCAAGCGATGATGAGCGCTGACTCGTAGCTGACCCTCACGAGCCGTCGCAGGTGCCGAATGAGGTTGAACGGCTCGTCGGCCCAGTGGTGCCAGCCATTGGGATCGTCGATGATGCCGGAGGTCTTGTCGTGCTTGACCCGCAGGCTGTCGATGGCCCATTGCAGCGGGGTGCGGCCTGACACGGTGTAGTGCACCGTTTCGAGTGGAATCCCGACGAGGCGGCACCGGCTGTTGACCATGAGCACAGTGGGGTCGTCGCTGCCGTCGGGGCGCTTGCCCCAGCGCATCCGTCCCTCGATCCGGTAAGCGCTGTTGTCGGCACCGCCGTCGTCCGCTTCACCGTCTACCAAGCACTGCACGGGGTATTCGTCGACCGTCTCGTAACCGATGTGCAGGTCCATCAGCTTGCGGCCGGCCGACCGGAACGCCTCGAAGTCGTCTGCGAGGGGAATGCGCGGCAGGTTGCGCTGCAGGTCGTGCCGGTAGTCCATGCGCCAGTCCGGCGAGTGCATGATGCCGTACAGGTATTCCCAGATGCCGTCCTTGGTGATCTCGGGGCCGTACTTGGCCTGGAACTGCTCCAACGCCCAGTCGGAGACGTTGTCTGGGTCGGCGTTCGCGCCGACTTCGGGAAGCTGCAGGTCGAGCGTCTCGGTCACGGTTGCCTCGACCGCGGGACAGCGCGTCCGGCGGGGTCCAGCGCGTGCAGGTCGGGCAGGACGTTGGTCGCCAGCGCGGCGAAGGTGGTGCGGGTGGACGGCGAACTCAAGAGGACCGCCTCCATCGCGGGAGTGCCCTGCTCTGTTGGCCGGGACCCATCAGATGCAAGTCGGGTATCCGACTCGTCACGAGGGTCCCGAATACCGCCATATTCGATGGGGCGCTCAGCATGATCGCTTCCGTGGGATGACGCGAGTGGGCTGGTTGGTGCCGACGGCGCAGAGATCGACGATCCAGTTCGTCGCCAGCGTTCCGAAGACGGCCCGGTTGTTGGGCGCTGCGATGCAGATGGCTGGCTGGCTGGCTGGCTGGCTGGCTGGCTGGCTGGCTGGCTGGCTGGCTGGCTGGCTGGCTGGCTGGCTGGCTGGCTGGCTGGCTGGCTGGCTGGCTGGCTGGCTGGCTGGCTGGCTGGCTGGCTGGCTGGCTGGCTGGCTGGCTGGCTGGCTGAGCGTCCATAGCAGAATCAGACGGCGGGAAGAGGTCACTTGTTGCTTTGGCTTGGGAGATGATTCGATGGTCCTCGTACAGCCAGAGCTTCGTGAATGGGCGATACAGCACCTCGCGAATCCGATCCTCGTCGAATTCGATGGCCAGTCCCTTCTTGAGTGAGTTCTTGAGCGTGTGAGTCCACTTGATGGTCTCGAGTTCGTCATTCACCGTCGCGGACTCCAGCGATGCCCCGCGTTCTATGGCTCGACGGGCACGTTCATAAGCCTCGATGAGTGCTGTCATCCTGACGACGAGTGCTGTGCGACTGAACGAGTAGACGTAGATGTCGCAGTTAGTCTTGGCACCCAAGGCGCTGTCGGCGACTATGGATTCTTCGGTTGCGCCCTTGGCGCCGACTTCCAGCACGGGCAGCAGTTGGGCGAACGATCCGTCGGTCAGGTTGACCCAGTCGTGGGCTTCGTTGACGGGCACTTCGGCGAATCGGTCGTTGGTGACATCGCCCAGTTCTGCCAACCACGCCAGCTTGGCGTCACGGCGAGATGAAGTGGGGACCTCGGCGTAGCGGAGTGTTGCCGGTTCCGCGGGGTCCCGTTGCGGATTGCGGACGAGCACCGTGATCTGCACGCCGTTGCGGGACCCCTGACCGAATGGCGAGTCGCCTTCTTGTTGACGTTCGTCGCCCGATTTCATGGCGTCGCCCAGCAGATTGACGACGTAGATCGAACTGAACTCGTCCCGCAACGAGGCACGCATTCCGGTAAGCGACGGCGCATTGGCGAGCGAATTCGGATGCACGAGCGCGACAACGCCGGGCCGGTCCTCGGTGCCTTGCGGGGCGTTGAGCCGGTCACATGCCCAGCGGAATGACTCGACGTAGAGGTTGCCTGACGACGGGCCCGCACCGCGGCCAGTGACTTCGCGGTGTCGAACGCCGTAGGTGTCGCGGACGCGTTGTTCGATGTGGGGGTGCTCGACGTTGGGGTTGTCGTCGCCTGCTGACTTCTGGCCTGCTGACCACGGCGGGTTGCCGATGATGACTTGGATGGGCAGCTCGTTCTGCTGGCGGGCTCGGGCGCTGTTGTAGCCGAGCGTTCCGGTGCCGGGCAGCACGGACGGGTCGTGGGCGAACGTGTCGGTCAGCACGATGCCGCTGAACGGCTCATAGCTGCCGGTTCGCTCGCGGTAGCCCTCTTCGATCTTGATCGCAGCGAGGTAGTAGGCGAGCAGCACGATCTCGTTGGCGTGAATCTCCTGCACGCTGCCGCCGGGCACCAGCGGGTTGTGGGTGTTGACGAACTTGCGGGCAAGGTCGTCGTCGGCGATGAACGGCTCGCCTTCGCTGTTGCGCTGGGTCAGCAGCCGGTTGATGAAAGTGCCCGTCCCAGTGAACGGATCCAGAATGTGTACGCCTTCGGAAGTCAGGCCCCGGCCGAACTCTTGGCGCAGCACGGCATCGACCGAACGCAGCATGAAGTCGACCAGCTCCACAGGGGTGTACACGATCCCCAAACGCGTGATCTCCGCGGGCATCGCTTCCTTGAAGAACGACTCGTACACCTCCAGCATGATCTTCAGCCGGGCATCGGAGTCTGTTGCGCCGGACAGCCGGTTGCGGACGCTGTCATAAAAGCGATCGAGGTCCGCGGCCTCGTCTCGGAGCCGGACATCGGCAGCCTTGAACTCGTCGAGCAGTTCGTTGAGCGCCTTCGAGATGGGATTGCGATCGGCGAAGCCGCTGCCGGCGAACAGCGCCTCGAACACCGGCATCGTCACCACATGCTGCGCGACCAGCGAGGCAAGGTCGCCTGTCCTCACCGCACCGCCCACGGTTGCCTGCATCTGTTCGGCGAACCGGTCGAAGGTGGCGGCGAGGTCGGCATCGGCAGCAACCGCAGTGCCGATATGGCTGGTGATCGTGCGGGTGATGCGTGCGACCTCCCGGCCCCATCGATCCCAGTACTGCCGGTCGCCGCACGACTTCACGAGCTGTGAGGCGATGGCGTGCTCGAAAGGGAGCCGCTGCTGGCTCGCCCGAACGCTTGCATCGGTATCGGCGCCGGCGGCGTCGCACTCGCAGTCGCCGTGCGCCTTGCCGCAGGTGCTGCACAGACCGCTCGGCAGCACGGTGATCGGCGGCTTGCCGGTCAGGTCAGCGGTATTGATGAGCACGTCGAGCCGCTCGTCATGAGAGCGCAGCGCCTTGAGCACCTTCCACACGGCCTTGAAATCGGAGCCGTTCAGCACTGTGTCATCGAGCAGGCTGGCGCCCGACGGCACCACGACCGGAAGGATCACGTAGCCCACGTCCTTGTGGGGGGCACGGCGCATCACCCGTCCCACGGCTTGGATCACGTCGACCTGCGATTGCTTCGGCTCGAGGAAGATCACCGCATCCAATGCGGGGACGTCGATGCCCTCGCTCAGGCAGCGGGCGTTGGTCACAATCCGGCAGGCGCCGTCAGGGTCGCCTTGGCGCAGCCAGGCGATGGTGTCGGCACGTTCGAGCGCATTCTTCGAGCCATCGACATGGCGGATGTCGCAGGCCAGCAGTGCGGGTCCGGCACCGTTGCCAGCTGTGGCGGCGCGGCCGTGGACAGCGCCGGCGATCGCTTCGATGACCGGGTTCCAGTAGCGCTCGACGAGTTGGGAGTTGCGGATCCGGTTGGTGAACGCGATCACCCGCTGTGCCGCGTAGTCACTGTTTACGGCCCCGGTGACTCGGCCTTCGGGAGTGGTGGTAGTCGGATCGGCCAGACCGGGTCGCGCTGGCTCGCCCACTCACGCATCGTCTGGTTCATCAGCGCGATCGACGGCACCAAGTACAGGACACGACCGCCGATGCCGGCGAGGCGCTCTGCGATCCACAGCGACACCACCGATTTGCCGGTCCCGCAGGGCAGCACGAGCCGGCCCCTGTCGTGCGAAGCGAACCCGTCGAGGACCCTCGCCACTGCCTCGGCTTGGAAGGGCTTGGGTGCGTGGCGCTCGGGCGCGACGAAACGCAGTCGTGACGGGTCGTCGAGACACTCAGCCCAGTTGACGGGCCAGGACTCCAGGTCGCTGCGGTGCAGCACTTCGCATCGGGGCGCCGCCTTTTCGATCATGAGGCGGGCCTGCGCAGTAGGCGGCGCGGTCAATACCAGCAGCCGTGCCGTGAAGTCGTCAGTCGCCGAGGCCGAGATGAACGAATCGACGGCGCCCTTGTCGACGCGACCGACGGCGTAGGCCTTGGTCTGGATCGCGCACAGGCCCCCGCCTGCTTCGGGAGTCTGCTCGGCAACGAGATCGATGCCGATGTCGGCCCCATAGCCACGGGAGACGCGCTCGGGCCATTCGGTCCATCGCCATACCTGCTTGAAACGCTGCGGCCCGTATACGTCGGGGTGGCACTGGAGGGCGCGTTGCATCAGCCGTTCGAACGCGGTACCGCGAGCCTGCGGTGAGGTGTAGCGATCTGCGAGCAGCCGGAGCAGATCGACCCGACGGTCCTCTGCGGCTTCCGATGCGCTCATCGGCAGTCGGACGGAAGCCGGCGTGCGTCGTGCATTCCCAGAACAGTACCGGCGCAGCGTGCGGCGGCAGGAGTGCAGCAGAGCAAGCCCTGCCCGTCGCGGGCAGCCCGCCGTGCGTTCCCCCGAGGCTGTCTCCCGGCTCCGTTCAAGCCTCATCTGCACTCGACGTCACCGTTGAGTCGTCGCACGGACGCTCAGGCTCGACGATCAGATCGGCCGCAGCGATAGCCGATGCGATCTCGTCCGCGGCGACCCGATCAAGCGCTGCCGCGAGTTCGAAGCCCTCGTCGGAGAGCATCGCAGTCCAAAGATCCTTCGTGAAGCCCACTGCGCCCAATCATCTTGGGCAGTTGTGTGAAATTCAAATGGTTTTTGTTACATCTGGCGACCCATGCTTGGATTTCTCGAGCTTCTCGCTCGGTTCGGTCTGAGGCCGGGGAGCTGGTGGCTCTACGCTCGCGGCATGTGCGGACGCTTTGTCTCGGCGGCAGATCTGGATGCGGTAGCTGCGTATTTCGACACCCCGATGCCCGGGTTCGACGCTCCTCGCAGCTACAACGTGGCCCCCACCACCGACATCGTGGCTGTCGTCGGCGGCCCCGATTCCCGTCGGCTCGAGACGTTTCGGTGGGGCTTGGTGCCTCGCTGGTCCCCCGACCCCGCCAAGGGCCCGCCGCTGTTCAACGCTCGCTCCGAGACGGCGGCCACGAAGAACTCGTTCCGCGGGCCGTTCAAGCGGCGCCGTTGCATCGTGCCCGCCGACGGCTTCTACGAGTGGCCCCCCGCACCCCACGGGACGAGCCGCGACGAGCGCCCATTGCCGCACTACATCACCCGATCCGACGGCGGCATGCTCGCCATGGCCGGACTGTGGGAACGGTGGTCGCCGCCCGAAGACGCTGGCGACGATTCCGCCGATGACAACAGCGGCGGCGCGGTGCGCAAAGTGCTGCATTCCGCCACAGTGCTCACCACGGCAGCGAACGATTTCATGGCGCCGATCCACCACCGCATGCCGGTGCTGCTCGAGCGCGACGCATGGGATGCCTGGCTCGACCCGTCCAACGACGACGCCGACGAGCTCGCTGCGATGTGCGTTCCCGCAGCCGAAGCCATCCTTCGCTCGCACCAGGTGGGGCGTGCGGTGGGCAACGTCGGAAACCGCGACGCCAGCCTGGTCGACCCGCTCGAATCCGATCAGCTCTTCTGAGCCGCGCCGCCCCAGTCAGCGGCCGTGTGACGGGCTCAGCCCAAACGCGCGAGCAGGTCGCTCGTGCGAGCCTCGAGCCGGTCAACCAGCAGCTCGACACGGCGAGACGCGCCAAGTTCGCCCGGTAGGGCGGCAATTTCGGCGGCAATGGCCCCGGGTACCGCCGCCGCGATCTCGCGAATGCGCGCAAGCAACACTCCGGCAGGCACATTGATGTCTTCCGCAAAGCGAGTCCACAGAGGCACCGCATTGCTGGTTGACACCGTGTGGCTGCCGCCGATCGAGAAGGCGTGCATGAACGCTTCGCCGGGTTCCAGGTACGGCAGCACGCTGCACACGTCGTACAGAGGTGCCAGGCGCACCTCGCCGCTGTCGAGCAGCACGCCGAAGTTCTTGGCGTGGCCGTCTGGTGCGGCGATGACCCAGTTGTAGGCCAGCGCATCGAGCAGGTCGGCGACATCTTCGGCTGGCGCGCTCGAGTGACTGCGCAGCAGCGCCACCAGTCGGGACGGTGACGGCCCGCCCTGCTGCTCATATCGCAGCGCGGGGGACACGCCGAGGGCCTGGCACATGTCCTCCTGATGCAGCCGCAGCCAACGGTCGCCGACTCTGCGACGGTCGAAGCGCTTCACGACGACCGTGTCGAACCCGCCGTACACGGCCACCTCCGTTGCCGCCGCGGGCAAACCCAGCCGTCGGGCGGCGGACATGCTCAGGTGCTCGATGACGGCTTGATGCTGGGTCATGAACACCGCCGGTTTCAGAATGTGCGTGGTCGGGGCGGTGCCGTGCGGCTGAAACCAACTGCTTTCGTGCCGATGGAGGGCGATCTTGGCCTGGGCTCCCGCGAGGCTGAAGTAGCCGGGTGCCGCGACGTCTCGGGCGAGGTGAGTTCGCTGCCGTATCGACGTCAACCGCTGTGCTACGTCCGACGCCGTGAGCGGCTGATAATGGCCGCCACGCGACAGCGCAGCGTCGACCTCGTCGGCCGGGCAGACCTGCACCGCCCCGGCGCAGTCGAGGCCCATCGGGGTGGCGAGCAGATCGAAGGGATCTGACGACGCAGCGCCGGAGACCTGCTGCCAATGCCGGAGCAGCTCGGCATTGTCGGGCAGCAGACCCTCGAGCCACGTCCGGATCACTGCGCCGGGGTGCCGCTGGCCCGTCAGCGGCATGCTGAGCGACAGCGGGACGGCAGCGTTCGTGTCGTTGAAGTAGTCGCTGTCGTAGGAGAAGTACGCACCGTCGGCACCTGCAGTGCCGATCCGCCTGCCGCCGAGCACGACTGCCAGCGGTGCTGTCATCGCGACTGGATGCGTTCGTCTGCGTTTGCGATCGCGGCGGCGAGGTCGGCGTGGCGCTGGGCGAGGGGGCCGCGGCGCATGGTGTCCTTCAGCTCGTCCAGGGTCGAGGGCTTGGAGTCGATGTCGGCCAGCACGACGCGGTAGCCCAGCGCATGGATGCATGCCAGCACCGTGTCGAGTTGGCCGCCTCGCAGGTTGCCGCACTCGAGATTGGACACCCACGGGCGTGATGCGCCCACCATCTCGCCGAACTGAGACTGGCTGAGCCCTGTGTCTCGGCGCAGCCGTGCCACGACAGCACCGATGCCGTCTGTGGTGTACACGTCGATCGAGCGCCGATGTTCGGCGGCCGGGCTCTCAGGCGGTGCGTGCGGCGGCTCGGCATACGCATTGTCGGTCATTGCGGCTGGCTCCGGACTCCATCGGTGCGCCGCCCAGCAGGGCAGTGCATGCATTGTATTCGATGCAGTCCGCCATTCTTGAGCTGATGCATCCAAATAAATGCACATGACCGGTATCGCTTGCGTGAATCGTATTCAATGCACACGCTCCCGTTTGGCGCCGTGCATCGCATCGAATGCCGATCGCCGGGCGCGGGGATCAGCCGGGCGCGGCCAGCGCGGCTCGGCTCAGCCGAGTGCTGCCAGCTCAGCTTTGATGGCTTCGGCTGGTGCGGTCAGATCTTCCGCCGGGGCCATCGGCAAGGGCCGGGCGAAGTTCATGTCGTCCATCGAGTTCACCGGGCACACATGAACGTGGCAATGCGGCACCTCGAAGCCGGCGATCACCAGCCCGATTCGCTCGGGTTTCAACGCCCGCATCTGCGCCTCGCCGATGCGGCGGGACACATCGAACAGGTGAGCTTGCAGCTCCGCCGGGACGTCCAACCAGTGGTCGATCTCCGCAATTGGCACGACGAGCGTGTGGCCCACCGACAGCGGGTTGATGGACAGGAACCCGACGCACTGCTCGTCGCGCCACACGAATGTCCCGGGCAGCTCTCCTTCGATGATCTTGGTGAACACGGTGGCCATAGCGCGCAGCATAAGAGGCCGCGCCAATAGGTAGATCTTCCCGCTGTCGCAGCAGTTGTTTCCCGCTCTTGTTCGCTGTCGCTCACGGGCCGCTCGGGCCACGGCTTCGGCTATCGGCTCAGCCTCTGAGTCGCAGCTCTGCCGTGGTTCGCATCAGTACTGTGAGCCGGGTGAGCGAAACGCCCGATGCGTCGTCGAACCCCGACCTCGGGTGGCGGCCGTTCACCGTGCCCAACCTGATCAGCCTGGCGCGGCTGGGTTGTCTGCCTTGGTTCGTGTGGCTGGTGTTCGGCGCCGAGGACCGCTGGACGGCGGCGCTGCTGCTGGGTGCACTGGGGGCCACCGACTGGGTCGACGGATGGGTGGCGAGGCGTTTCGACCAGGTCTCCGAGCTGGGCAAGATCCTCGACCCCACCGCCGATCGGCTGCTGTTGCTGGTCGCGCTCGTAGTGATGATCGTCGACGGCTCGTTGCCGCTTTGGATCGCCGTGCTGGCGCTGTTCCGCGAAGGGATCGTTGCCATCGCCGCACTGGTGCTCGGTGCGCTCGGTGCTCGCAAGATCGACGTGACCTGGTGGGGCAAGACCGGCACGTTTCTCATGATGTTCGCCGTGCCGTTCTTTCTCGCGGGGCACAGCGATATCGCCGCCGCGGATGCGTTCGGGATCGGGGCGTGGATCTTCGTGGCAGTGGGCTTGCCGATCCATTACTGGTCGGCGGTGGGCTACATCCCTCAAGCATTCACTGCGGTGCGTCAGGGGCGTGCCGGCCGCGTCAGCGGCTGAGCCCTTGGCCGCCGAGACACCCGCATGGAATGCCGGCGCAGTGAGGCCTCGTGCTGTGTCGCCAATCGCTTGCGTGGAAGCCCGACTCGGTTCGGCCAAGCGCGCTGCGGACTTCGGCGAGACTCCGCATGGCAATGGCTGCGTGACGCGGCCCTAGCTTCTGGGGCGACGGCAATCCGGTAGGTTCGTGAACATGGAGATTCCCGCCGAGCTTCACTACTCGAGCGATCATGAATGGGTACGCCCCGCGGACGACGGGGTGCAGGTGGGCATCACCGATTTTGCGCAGGATGCGCTCGGTGATGTCGTGTATGTGGAGTTGCCCGAGATCGGCGCACAGGTCACCGCTGACGAGCCGATGTGCGAGATCGAGTCGACCAAGTCCGTTTCGGACATCTTTGCCCCGATCTCGGG
Organism: Acidimicrobiales bacterium; assembly: GCA_965231925.1. Classification (GTDB taxonomy): domain Bacteria; phylum Actinomycetota; class Acidimicrobiia; order Acidimicrobiales; family Poriferisodalaceae; genus Poriferisodalis. Next base: position 2,791,872 of record OZ246894.1, on the reverse strand, counting down.
GGAAGTGGTTGAGGTGAACGTCACGCTGGAGGACGAACCGCAGCTGGTCAACGAGTCGCCTTATGGCGACGGGTGGATCTGCGTTATCGCCCCGACCGACGACGTGTCGCAGACGTCTGCAGAGATGGAGGCACTGCTCGATGCCGACAGCTACGCCGCGTTGATCGCCGAGGACATCTGATCTCCATGTCTGTGACGTGCGGCACATGCGGAATGGCAAGTGCCCAGGACGCCCGGTTCTGTTCCGGTTGCGGGACGCGACTGGACACGACCGGGGACGCACCCACCGAGATTCTCGTGCCGGTGCGCGTTACCGAAGTACCGCCGTACGCCGGCCAGGCGGAGCTCGTGGTTACGTCGGGCCATCGGTCGGGGACCCGGTTCGAGCTGGCCGGTGACCGGGTCACCGTCGGCCGCCACCCCGACAGCGACATTTTCCTGGACGACATCACCGTGTCGCGCCGTCATGTGGTGCTCGAACTCGGTCCGGCGGGACACATCCTGATCGACGTGGGCTCGTTGAACGGCACCTATGTGAACGGCGTTCGCACCGACGGCGAGGTGAAGCTGAGCAGCGGCAACGAGTTGCAGATCGGCAAGTTCAAGCTGCTGTACCTGATCTCCTCATTCGGATTGTGAGCGCGGGCTCTGAGTCGTATGCACCCGGAGCACGGTTGTCGATCGGCGAGGTCGTGTCGTTGCTGCGGTCCGAGTTCAATGATCTGACCGACTCCAAGATCCGGTTCCTCGAAGATCGCAAGCTCATCTCGCCGGCCCGGACGTCGGGGGGCTATCGCAGTTTCGGGCCGCATGACATCGAAGTTCTTCGCTGGATCCTGACCCGTCAACGCGACCAGTACCTGCCGCTCAGCATCATCGGGGAGCGGATCGACCGAGGTGAGCACCTGGCGGACATCTGGGGCATCGGGAATCACGAGGCCCCCGAATCGTCGGCCGCGGCGACGGCTGAACCTGAAGCCGAAGCACCCTCCGAGTTCGGGGCGGCAGGTGCCGCTGCGGCGACTGGCGCCGCAGACGCAGCCGAGGGCCCCCAAGAACCTGTTCCCGCGGATGCAGTCGAGAGCGCAGCAGATCCGGTCTCGACGGCACCAACCGCCGGCCCCAAGCCCCCATGGATCGCTCCCGACGCCGCCGCGACGTACAGCGCCGCAGAGCTGAGCGCCGAGAGCGGACTCACTGTCGAAGAGATCGCCGAGCTGACCGACTTCGGTCTTCTCGTGCTGCTCGACGAAGCCGACGAAGCTCGATCATTGCCGCCACAAGCCGAAGCAGCGCATGCTGAGGCGGTGCAGGCCTCGTTGGGCCTGGAACCGCCTGAGCCGCGTTATGGCAGCGGCGCCTTGCTCGTCGCCCGCATCTCGCGCGAGTTCGCCACCTACGGCTTGCAGGCCCGTCACCTGCGTGTGGTTCGCAATGCCGCAGCGCGCGATGCATCGATGTTCGAGCAGGGCATTCAACCGATTCTTCACGCCGGCGGTGCTTCGGCCGACCTCGACGCGCAGCGCTCCTTGGGCCGCCTGATCGCGCTCTGCGAGCGGCTGCGCTCCCACGTGATGGGGGAGGCCTTGCGCGGATATTGGCGCTAGTCGCAGAGTGTTCGCCGGCTCACCGGGAGCAGGGGCCGAAGTAGTGTGCGGGCCATGGTCGAGATGGAGCTCCTTGGCGTGCAGGTGGAGATGCCCTCGCAGAGCCCCTTGCTGTTGCTGCGCGAGACCGGCGGTTCTCAGCGCGTGCTGCCGGTGGTGATCGACACCCCCGAGGCCCAGGCGATTTACCGCGGCATCGAGCAGATTCGAGTGCCGCGGCCGCTGACGCACGACCTGATGGCGGCCATGCTGGACGTACTCGGAGCGACGCTCGTCAAGGTCACCGTCACCGACCTGCGCGACCGCACCTTCTTCGCCGAGATGGAGGTCACGGTCGGGGAGGCCATCCATACGATCTCCGCTCGGCCGAGCGACGCCGTGGCGCTGGCGGTGCGGGCCGACACCCCCATCTTCGCCAGCGAATCGGTGCTCGACGAAGCGGGGCAGATCATCGAGCTTCCTCCCGATCCCCCCGCCGATGTCGACCCCGACGAGCTCCTCGACGAGTTCAAGCAATTCTTGGACGATGTGCAGCCCGACGACTTCGGGCCCACGGCGGAGGCCAGCGACCCGGAGTGAGGCGCGGTGGCCCGACCGCTGCTGCGGCCCGAACGGCCGCTGCCAGCTCCCGCTATCTGGCCGCTTGCGTCGCAGCGACGGGTCGTCGTACGCTCTGTGGGAGCGCGGATCACAAATCGGTAGTTCGCAAAATGTGATTTGCGGCGTCCGCTGTGGACGGGGGAGGAAAGACTGATGGCCGTTCAGCAACGAGCTCTGTCATCGGAGCCAGCGGCTTCGGGGGGCGCCGACACGCCGAGATCCCGCCCGGCGCCTCTTGAGTCCACCGGCGAGGCAGACCTCTCCGAGTCAAGCGGCGCTGAAGCCCTCGGCGCGCTCGCGGAGGGTTTCTTCGGCCCGCAGACGGCAGAGCTTGTCGGCATCACCTACCGCCAGCTCGATCACTGGGCCCGCCAGGGGCTGGTGAGGCCGTCGGTTGCGAAAGCCACCGGCAGCGGATCACGGCGTCGCTATTCCTACAACGACCTCGTCGAGCTGAAGATCGCCAAGAAGATGCGCGACGCCGGCATCGACCTGAAGTCGATTGCGCGGGCGTTCGACTACCTCCGCAACCAGCTCGGCGGCGAGGTTGCGTCGGCGAACATCGTCATCAGCGGCACCGACGTGTTGCTGGTCGACGACGACCAGGTGCTGAGCCTGCTGCGACAAGGCCAGGCGGCCATGCTGACTGTGCTGCCCGTAGCGGGCGTGCGCCGCGAGCTCGACGCCGACGTGGTGAAGCTGTTTCCTGACGAACCGATCGCTGTTCAGCTCAGTCTGGACATCGGCAGCGAACCGGGCGACGGCATCACCGATTGACCCGCCAGCGGCGTTCCGGTCGCTGGCCGACTGGGCACCAGCTGACTGGGCACCGGCTGAACTGGTGCCCGGCTGACGCTGTGCCCGCTTGGCCGACCGGTGCTCAGACGAACCGAGTCAGTCCGGGTTGTCGGCGGGCGAGAACTGCAGCGACGCCGAGTTCATGCAGAAGCGATCGCCCGTCGGCCGCGGACCGTCGGGAAAGACGTGGCCCAAATGCGCGCCGCAGGCCTTGCACATCACCTCAGTGCGGACCATGCCGAGGGAGCGATCGGCCTCGGTATCAACCGCAGCGTCGTCGACCGGCTTCCAGAAGCTCGGCCAGCCCGAACCGCTCTCGAACTTTGTCTCTGAGCTGAACAGCTCGGCACCGCACACCACGCAGAGGTAGTCGCCCTCGGCGTGGTTGTCCCAGGTCTCGCCGGTGAAGGGGCGTTCGGTGCCTGCCTCTTGGGTGACGTGGTACTGCATCGGGGTGAGCCGCTCCCGCAACTCCGACTCAGTGAATGCGACAGGTCGTTCCGTCATGGAACCTACGGTAGTGACGCTGAGGCTGCCTGATGGGTCGCGGCGAGCCCGTGGGCCGGATTAGCCGGTGGCGGGGGCTTCGGCGTTGACGGCCCGCACGATGTCGACCATCTGTGCGAGCGTGTCCAGCCGGTCGGCGGCGGTGGCCCCCTCGGGCTGCAGACGCAACACGTCCACTCCGGCGTCGCGATACGCCCGCACCTGGTCGGTGACCTGGTCGTGGGTGCCCAAGAAGTTGGTTTCGGTGACCAGGCGGTCGGGCACGGCGGCTGCGGCGCCAGCGCGATCGCCGTCGAGCCACAGGCGTTGCACGTGGCGGCATTCGTCGTCGAAGCCGGCGCGGCGGTAGGCGTCGTTGTAGAAGTTCGCGGTTGCTGAGCCCATTGCGCCCAGCGTGAACGCGAGGCCGGGACGTCGAGGCGCTATCAGCTCTTCGAGGTCGTCGCCGAACTCCACGGCGCCGCCCGCCTGGCACGCGACAGCGCTCGGTGGGCGTCCGGCGGCTGCGGCACCGGAGAGCACCTTGCCCCATGTCACCTCTGGACGGCTCGGCACGAAGCACACGCCCACCCAGCCGTCAGCGGCTTCGCCGGTGTACCGCAATGACTTGGGGCCCAGGGTTGCGAGCCAGATCTCGATGTTGTCGTTTGCAGGCTGCGCCAGTCGCAGCGACTTGCCCTGCCCATCGGGCAGCGGAAGCACATGGTGGCGGCCGTCATAGGCAATTTTCTCGCCCGCAAACGCTTGGCGGCAGATATCGACGGTCTCGCGCAGCCGCCCCAGCGGGTCGGCGAAGCGAACCCCGTGGAGCCCTTCGACCACCTGGGGCCCGCTCACGCCGAGCCCCAGGATGAACCGGTCGCCGGTCATAGCAGCCAGCGACAGCGCGGTCATGGCGGTCATGACCGGGGCGCGAGCCGAGATCTGCAAGATGCCGGTGCCGAGCTGGCACCGTTCGGTCACCGCGGCGAGGTAGGCGAGCGTGCTGACGCCGTCCATGCCCCATGCCTCGGCGGACCACAAGATGTCGACGCCGAGGCGGTCGGCTTCTCGCAGAAACTCGACCTGTTCATCCCAGTCGCGGCGCTTGCCCGACGCCGGACCTCCGAATCCGATGGCTGTTCGCACGCCCGGAACCCTAGAGGCTGAGCCGGCGGCGAAGCCGCGGCCCGAGCGGCCCGTGAGCGCAGCGAACAAGAGCGGCGAGTAACTGGCGACTGGTTGCTCAGGCGGGGTGGAGTGTCACCAGGCCACCGAGCTGGGCCAGGTCCTGCAGGGCTTGGTCGTAGAAGAATCTCGCCGAGCACGCGTCGCGGGCCCAGGCTTCCTCGTCGGGTGTGGGGTAGCTCCCGACGGCATCGACACTCAAGTCACCGGTCGTTGCGGAGCTGATGGCAGTGCGGTTGCCGACCAGCAGCTCTTCGAGAGCGTCGCTGCGGTCGCCGGGTTCGTCGAAGACGAACAGCCGCTCGCCGTCAGTCACGAACGGCGTGACGTAGTAGGTGCGGTCGCCACCGGGCGTCTCGGCGTCAAGCCGCAGCATGAGCACCCCCTCGAACGGGCTGAATCGCCCATCGCCTGACTCGCCGGTCACGGCGGGCAGCGTACCGAGTGCCTGCATTGTCAGTAAGTACTGCATTATCAGTAAGTTCAGGTATCACTAGGTTCAGCACGGGTCCCGCAGAAGGCGGGCCGGCGCATACGCAGGGGGATCAGCGATGACAACCGAGCAAGCGGGCTACCTCGACACCGAGTATTTCGGCTTCGAGCAGGCCTTGGCACCTAACGGTGTGCTGACCGTGACGTTCAACCGGCCCGAATCGATGAACGCTTCGACCCATTCGATGAAGCGGGATCTGATCGAGCTGATCACCCAAGTGCAGATGGACGACGCGGTGCGGGTGGTGGTGTTCACCGGCCAGGGCAGGGCGTTCTGGGCGGGCGACAACCTGGGCAGCTACGAGCAATCCCACCCGTCTGCCATGCCCGAGATCTTCGGCGGGCATCACAATGCCGCGGGCACCTACAACAGCTTGCGGACGATCTCCCAGGCGGTCAACACCGCGGTGCGCCGCCTCGACAAGCTGACCATCTCTGCCATCAACGGCTTCGCCATCCAGACCGGCTTCAGCTTCGCGCTGGCGTGCGACTTCCGGATCGCGGCGCGCTCGGCTCGCATGGGCTCGGCAACGCTGCGTTTCGGCCTGCTGCCCGACGAGGGCGGCCAGTGGCTGCTGGTGCAGCACCTCGGCGTGGCCAAGGCGACCGACTTCATGATGCGCAAGCGGATCGTCGACGGCGAGGCCGCACACGAGCTCGGGCTGGTGCACGAAGTGGTCGACGATGACCAACTCGCAACGGCCGCCGCCGAGCTCGCCGCCGAGCTGGCCGAAGGGCCCCAGGTGGCCATGCGGATGCTGAAGCGGTCGATCCTGCTGGCGGCAAAGATGACTTGGGAGCAGTCGCTCGACGAGATCGCCTCCAAGACGGCCATCACCGACCACCTGCCCGATGCCGCCGAGGGCGTCGCAGCATTCCTGGCCAAGCGCCAGCCGGAGTACAACGACTGGCTGCGCTGAGCCCCCGCTCCCACATGCAGGGTGCTGGCATACTTTCGACGTGATACGCGCCGAGCAGATCGATCAGATCAAGACCCTGTTGGCGCGACTCGACTCCGGCACCAACGTGGATGCCGGCGGCGTGAGGTACAACCCCACGTCGTCATACACCGATCCTGAACTTGCAGCAGCGGAGCGCGGCGAGTTCTTCGACCATCATCCGCAGATTGTCGGGCTGTCGGGCGATCTGGCTGAGCCCGGGTCGTTCATGACCTTCGATGAACTCGGCACACCGATCCTGGCGACGCGCACGGCGTCGGGGGAGTTCAAGGCGTTCGTGAACGCCTGCCGGCACCGCGGTGTGGTCATCGAGTCTGCCGAGCGCGGCACAAAGCGCCGCTTTGCCTGCCCGTTTCACAACTGGACCTACGACGGCAACGGGACACTGGTGGGTTTGCCCAAGTCCGACCACTTCGGCGAGCTGGATCGCTCAGAACTGGGACTGGTCCCGCTGCCGGCGGTCGAGCGCGAGGGCCTGCTGTGGGTGCATCCGCAGCCCGATGGCGTCATCGATCCCGACGAGCTGCTGGGAGCCGAACTGACCGCAGACCTCGCCGACTGGGATCTCGGCAAGCTGCGCCGGCTCGGCGGCGACCGGTACGACGTGGACTGCAACTGGAAGCTCGCCATGGATACGTTCGGCGAGACGTACCACTTCCCGGTGCTGCATTCCGACACGCTTTCGGTGGCCTTTCACGGCAACGTGCAGTGCTATGACACCTTCGGCCGGAACCACCGAATGCTGCTGTGCCGGCGTGAGATCGACGACATGCGCAAGCTCCCGCCCGACGACTGGGACCTGTGTACCGCCACGCTGCCGGTGTACTGGCTGTTCCCCAACACGCAGCTCATCCCCTCGGGCAGCGTCGTCTATGTCGTCCGCGCCTATCCCGACGCGCAGGATCCGGGGCGGCACACGAGCCGCATCTCGTTCTACCTGCGGCCCCACGTCTCGCTCGACTCAGCGTCTGGCGATGCACCTACCGAAGATGCTGTCCACATGGCCGAAGAGGTGGCTCGCGGATTCGGGAACATCATCCGTGACGAGGACTACGCGATGAGTGCCAGCCAGCAGCGCTCAGCCAACAGCGGGGCGCTCAGCCACGTCGTGTTCGGGCGCAACGAGCCTGCGCTGCATCACTTCCACAACACCTACCGGGCCGCGCTCGGCCGCGAACTGCTGCAGTTGCACCCGACGGGCTGATCAGCAACGCCGCACCAGCGGCGACCCCGATTCAGCTTCGGACGAGTTCCTCGAGGGCGCCCAGCAGCATCCTGACGTTGCGCATCCGGGCGGTATGGCCCATGCAGCCGATGCGCCACACCTTGCCGGCGACTGGGCCGAGCCCGCCGCCCACTTCGATGCCGTAACGCTCGAGCAGGGCGCGCCGGCCCGCGGCATCGTCGAATCCCGCAGGCAGCGTGACGGTGGTGAGCTCGGGCAGACGGTGACCCTCCTGGGCCCACAGCTCGAAGCCCAGCTCGGGCAGGCGAGCATGCAGTTCGTCGCCGCAGGCCTGGTGGCGCGCCCAGGCGTTGGCCAGCCCTTCGTCGAGCACGGCGCCGAGGCCGGCATGGAGGCCATAGAGCATCGAGATCGGCGCAGTGTGGTGGTAGGCGCGGGCGCCCTCGCCGACGACATAGGCCCGGATCATGTTCAAGTCCAGGTACCAGCTCTGCGGCCGACCGACCAGCGAGTCCAGCGCACGGTCGCTGACAGTGAGCGGCGCAAGACCCGGGGGCACACCGAGGCACTTCTGCGTGCCGCTGTAGGCGATGTCGACGCCCCACCCGTCGATGTCGACTTCGATGCCGCCCAGCGATGTGACGCAGTCGGTGAGCAGGAGCGCATCGCCCTTCGCTTCGCCCAGCGGTGCGATGTCGTTTCGCACGCCAGTGGACGTTTCTGCGTGGACCACCGCGATGATCTTCGGTGCCGGGTGGGCCTCGATGAGACGCTGCGGATCGATGGCGCGGCCCCAATCGGTGTTCACGGCCACTACCTCGGCGCCACAGCGTGCAGCCACGTCGCACATGCGGGTGCCGAAGACACCGTTGACGCCGATGACCACTGCATCGCCAGGCTCGACGAAGTTGCAGAAGGCCGCTTCCATCCCTGCCGAGCCGGTGGCGCTGACCGGGAACGTCAGCAGGTTCCGGGTCTGCCACACGGCCCGCAGCCGCCCGTTGGTCTCGTCGAGCAGGGCGATGAATTCAGGGTCGAGGTGGCCGAGGATGGGGCGGGTGAACGCCTCCATCACCTCGGGATAGGGGTTGGAGGGCCCCGGCCCCATCAGGATGCGGTCGCTGTGTGTCACGAGCCCGCACGGTACTTGCCGCGTGCTCAGCGCTGCGGCGGAGGGCGTAGCAATGCAATGAGGCTGGAGGTGTCCCAGCGGCCGCCGCCGAGCTCCTGGACGCGTTTGTAGAACTGGTCGACGAGCGACGTAACCGGCAGGGGAGCACCGTTGCGCTGCGCTTCGGCCATCACGATGCCGAGGTCCTTGCGCATCCAGTCCACAGCGAAGCCGAACTCGAACTCGTCGGCCATCATCGTGGTCCCGCGGTTGGACATCTGCCACGACCCCGCAGCGCCCTGCGAGATGGTCTCCAGCACAGCGTCGAGGTCGAGGCCGGCCCGCCGGCCGAACTCGAGACCCTCCGACAGTGTCTGGACCAGCCCGGCGATGCAGATCTGGTTCACCATCTTGGTGAGCTGGCCCGAGCCTGCGGCGCCGATCAGGGTGATCGCCCGCGCATAGGCGTCGATGACCGGCCGGGCCCGTTCGAAGTGTCCCGCTTCGCCGCCGCACATGACTGTCAGGACGCCGTTCTGCGCCCCGGCTTCGCCCCCGGATACGGGCGCGTCCACAAAGCCCACGCCTTGCTCGGAGGACACCGCGGCCAGCTCACGTGCCAAATCCGCCGACGCCGTCGTGTGGTCAACGAGGATCGACCCGTCGCTCATGGCGCCTAAGGCACCGTCATCGCCGTAGGCGACAGCACGCACGTCGTCATCAGCGCCGACGCACATGAACACGATCGATGCGCCGGCGGCAGCCTGAGCCGGTGTGGGTGCCGTCACCCCGGCGTGTTCGGCGGTCCAGCGCTGAGCGACGCTCTTCGTGCGATTGAACACGGTGACCCGATGCCCGGCCGCAGCCAAGTGCCCGGCCATCGGGTAGCCCATGACGCCGAGTCCGATGAAAGCGACGTCATCTGGCTCGGGACTGCGCTCTGCGGCCTGTTCGGGGGAGTCGTGGCTCATGGTGCGGTGCTCCGGTTGTCTTGCGGGGTGCTGCGCAGAGCTGCGAGCTGAGCTTGCACCTCGTGTTTGCGTACCTTGCCGAGTGCGGTGCGCGGCAGTTCATCGACCCAGATGACGGCCTTGGGGTGCTTGAAGCGAGCGAGCTTTCCCTCGAAGAGTCCGAGCAGGGCTGCTGAGACGGCATCGGCTGAGGCGTCGGCGTCGGCGCACGCCGCATCGGGGCTGCCGCCGGCGGGCTGGTTCGGGGGGCGGGTGGCGACGATGACCGGCACCTCGCCCCAGCGCTCGTCGGGCACACCGACGACGGTCGATTCCGCGACCAGGTCGCTGCGGGCGAGCACCTCTTCGAGCTCCGCGGGATAGATGTTCTCGCCACCGGAGATGATCATGTCCTTGCGGCGGTCGTCGATGTAGATCCAGCCGCTGTCGTCGGCGTGGCCCACATCGCCTGTGCGGAACCACCCGTCGACCAGGGCTTCTGCGGTGGCCTGTGCATCGCGCCAGTACTGCCGCAGGACGCTCGGCCCGCGCACCCACAGCTCGCCGCGCTCGCCCGGTGCCACGTCGGCCCCGGCGTCGGTCACGATGCGCACCTCGCACATCGTCGAGGGCTTGCCGCACGAGCCCCGGTGGGCGGCCGCCTCGTCGCAGCGCAGGTGCGCGGCGATCGGCGCCGTCTCGGTGGACCCGTAAATCTGCCCTACCGGCACGCCACGGTCGAAGAAGGGCTGGGTGGCAGCCGCCGGCACGGGAGAGGATCCCGTCATGATGCCGCGCAGTGAGCCGAGGTCGGCGCTCGCAAAACGCGGGTGCGCGGCGACGGCGGTCAAGGCGGCCGGCACCAGCACCGTCCATGTCGGCTGCCACTGCTCGACGTCGTCGAGAAACTGCTCGGCGTCGAACGCCCGCTCGATGAGCACAGCGGCCCCTCCCAGCACAGCAGGCAGCGTCTGGATGTTCAGCCCGCCGACGTGGAACAGCGGGATGGTGGTGAGCACCCGGTCCTCGCTGGTGAGGTCGTGCGCATGGGTCGAGTTGACGGCATTCGCTGCCATAGCCGCCTGGTCCAGCAGGGCGCCCTTGGGGTGCCCGGTGGTGCCCGAGGTATAGGCCAGCAGCACCGGATGGTCGGGCGTGCCCCGGCGCGCAGGTGTGGTGCCCGCAGCCGCGAAGCCGTCGGGTTCGTCGGGCACCTCGCGCCGCTTGCACAGTGCGCCGACGGCCGCGCCATGTTCGGCGAACGTCGAGTCGACCGCCAGCAGGGCGGGTTCAGCGTGGTCGAGGATCCAGCGGTGCTCGGGCGGTGTCAAGCGAGAGTTCAGCGGCAGGTAGATGGCGCCCAGCCACGAACATCCCAGCATCAGCCGCAGCGCAGCGGGCCGGTTCGGGCCAAGCCACGCCACCCGGTCGCCCTCGCCGACGCCGTGGTCGGCCAGCCAACCGGCCGTCGTTGCAATCTGGTCGGCGAAGGAGCGGTAGGAGTGCTCGACTCCCTCGAAGGCCACGGCGACTGCGTCGGGGCGGTGGTCGGCCCAACGCTCGATGCGAGCCGCGAGGTCGGCGCCGGCTGCCAGCGGGGCAGGTTCGCTCACGGTGCTGTGCAGCGTTGGCACATTCGTCGATCTGCTGGCAGATGGCCTCAGGCCAACTCGCCCTGCAGCACGCCGTCGATCACCACTGCCTCGCCGTCGAGGAAGACGCTGTGGCTGCGCATGGGCAGATCGAAGTGCCCCAGCGTGTGACGGCCGGCGTGCTCGTTGGCACCGGTCGAATACAGGAAGTTGCCGGCGAAGGCCCGCTGCTCGGTGCCGTTGGTCTGGCTGCGGTCGTACAGCGACATCGTGTCCCACCGGGCGCCGGGGTTCATGCCCCAGCCCACGTGGCTGGTCGCGTAGGCCTCCCGGTCGCCCCAGGCGTCGGTGTAGCTGCGGAACAGGGCGGCGTCGGTGCCGTCGCCTTCGACGTTGACGACGTAGTCGTCGTCGATGTGCAGCGTGACCGGCGACTCGATGTAGCGCTTGAACGTGAGGTTCATGTCGCCGCGGTCCATCACGATGGTGCCGTTCACCGTGCCCGCCTTCGGGAACGCCAGGCACAGCCCGCCCGGCCAATGGCTGATGGTGCCGGGCCGTGCCGTGTATCCCCAACCGCCGCCGCATGGCGCCCCGCCTACGTCGACAACCAGGTCGGTGCCCGCCGCGGAGGTCACGCGCATCTCGGATGCCGCGATCAGCTTCTTGATGCCAACCTTCACCTTCGGTTCGAGTTCTGGCGTCGGCCGCAGCCGCTCGAGGGCCTCAGGGTGCTCGTTGGAGACCATGAGGATGCGGGTGCCCTCACCCAGGATCTTCGGGAGTTCCGCCGCGTGCAGCATCCCCTCCACGGTGCAGTCGACGACAAAGTCGACGGCCCCGAGGGCAGCGATCACCGCCGTCGAGCCGGCAATCGCATCGGACGCGCCCGTCGAGCGCACCGGTACTGGGGCGGATTGGCGCGGCGTGGGGACAACGACATGAATCGGCGGTGTACCAAGGCGATCCAGCGCCAGCTCGGCGAGATTTACGTTGACGGCCCTGCTCTGGCTCTCCGACAGGATTGCTGCGGTCTGTGGGGGTTCGACACCGCACATCTCAAAGACCGACGAGAAGGCGTCAATCCACTTCGCTTCAATTCGTTCGACCAGCATGTGGTCCTCCAGACTCCCGAAGCTCTGTGACTACGGGCCAAGTTAGAGGTTGCGCAGATCGGCGCGTCCACCTCCGGCCTCAGGCGGCCTCGACTGCGGCAAGATGCGCTGCGTCGTTGAAGCGCCGGACCTGCCAGAGGCGACGCCCATTCCACTCGAGCAATTCCAGCTCGGTGATGGCGGTCACCGCGGTGACCACGCCGACGCCGCGGTGACTCGGCGCGATGCCGAATGCCATGGCCATCGCGGCCGAGGAAATGCCGCCATGGCAGCCCACGAAGACTGTCTTGGCAGGGTGAGATGCGGCGATGTCGTTGAGTGTCTGCGCCACCCGGTGACGGAACCCCGCCCGGCTCTCCCCGCCCTCGAGCACAGGTGTGTAGGGATGGTCCATGGGTTGGATGAACCCGAAGTGCTCGCGCGCGGCCTCCCACGTCATGCCATCGGCGGGACCCAGGCGCATCTCCTCAAGATCGTCGTGGAGGTGAATCTCGAGTTTGCCCCGCTCGCTGTCGGTACCGAGCGCCGGCAGCACGATCTCGGTTGTCTCGCGGGCCCGAGGCAGCGGCGAGGAGTACACGACCTGTACCTCGGGTTCACGTCCGGCGGCGAATCTGTCACGCAGCGCTGCGGCCTGGGCACGACCCAGCTCGGTGAGACCTCGGCAGCCCTTGGGTCCGCCGACGACTCCTTCGGCCATAGCGACGGACTCGCCGTGGCGGACGATCAGCAGTCGCGAGAGCACCTGCTCGTCAGCCATATCGCCCGCCGCCGACATCCACACCGCACGACTCTAGGAGCGCACAGCATCTGCCGGTCGAGGCCAAGTCCAGCGGCCCCGTGAGCCCGCTCCAACGCAGACCGGGGACACGAGCGGGCGACACGACGTGCCCCATCGCGAGGGTGCGCAAGCCTATGTGCGTACTCAGTTGACCGAGTCTCAGGTGTCGGCGTGCCTCAGCGTGGTCCCACGGCGACGTTCTCGTCCCGGTGCGGTGCCGACGAGGTCGGTCGGCGCTTCGACTGCGCAGTGTGTCGTGAGTTGCAGCGAAAGCGGGTCGAATACTGCAACATCCCCGCTGCGGGCTTCCCTGGCCACGCAGAGCCCGGGAATACGTTCGGCCGTTGTGACCGCGGCGACCACCGCATCGGTGAGAAGCACCGCTCGACGCGAGAACACGAGCGCCTGGACACCGTCGTGGGATGCTGCGGCTGGATGGGAGTAGCCGGCGCAACCCAGTTGCTCAACCGTCGATGCGGCGCCTAAGTCGGCGCCGTCGACAAACAAACAGAATTCATGCGTGGACATCACAGGCGCTTCACCTTTCGCTGCATCACTCGATACCGGAGGCCCTATGTGCACGGCCAAGCGTCCGACAGGTCAGCGGCACTCTAGTAGCGATTGCATATGTGCTGTCAAGAGAGTTTGTTTCAACTATTTTCCATAGTTTTGGTGTAGTTTGGGAAACTGTCTCTGGCAGTCGATTCGGGTGCGGTCGCGAGCTTGGATGCGGCGACTGGCAAGCGTGCGCACCTGGGACGGCCCGCAGAGCCGTCGTCGGCGCGACCGGAGGGCACCTGCGCCGTAGCCTGCGGCGTTGCAGCACCACGGCGGCGGAGGCAGCGATGGGATCGATTGAGGCGGAAGTCGAACCGGCCGAAGCGGGGTTCGACGCCAGCCGGCTGGAGCGCATCGCAACGCACCTGAATCGCTATGTCGACGACGGCCGCCTTCCGGGCGTCTCGGTGCTGGTTGCCCGCGGCGGCCAGATCGCTTACACCCACCGCTACGGGGAACGCGACTGCGAGCGGTCGCTGCCGGTCACGTCCGACACGATCTTTCGCATCTACTCGATGACCAAGCCCATCGTGTCGGTCGCCGCCATGCAGCTCTACGAGCAGGGCTTGTTCCAGCTCTCCGATCCGATCTCGCGCTGGATCCCGGCGTTCGCGAATGCACGCGTGTTCAGCGGCGGCAACGTGATGCAATACCAAACCCGAGAGCCGGCGAGCGAAGTCACCATCCACGCCCTGTTGACCCACACATCGGGCCTGACCTACGACTTCCACTTCGCCAACGAGGTCGACGCGCTGTACCGAGCCAATGGCTTCAACTGGGGCGCACCGGGCAACTTGGAGGAGACCTGCGAGGCGCTCGCGTCGCTCCCGCTGCTGTTCGATCCGGGCACCGAGTGGAACTACAGCTACTCCACCGACGTCCTGGGGCGAATCGTCGAGCTGGTCTCGGGCCAATCGCTCGACGACTATCTCGTCGAGCATGTGACCGGGCCGCTGGGCATGGTCGATACGGGCTTCGAGGTGCCGCCCGCCGACGTCGAGCGCTTTGCGGCGAACTACACGACCGCCACGCTGGCGGCCCGTGCCGCTGCGGGCAACACGGGGCCGACGATGCCGGCGTATCGCCCCGACGATCCGGGCTTGGCGCGCACGCTGATGGACGACCCTCGCACCTCGGCATACCTGGGACCGCCCAAGATCCTCTCCGGCGGCGGCGGTCTGGTCTCGACCATGGGCGACTATCACCGCTTCACCCAGATGCTGTGCAACGGCGGCGAGCTCGGCGGCGCCCGCATCATCGGCCGGCGCACCCTCGAGTTCATGGCCAGCAATCACCTGCCGGGCGGGACCGACCTGACCGAGTGCGGCCGTGCCCTGTTCTCCGAGGCAGCCTTCGACGGTGTCGGCTTCGGGTTGGGCTTCTCGGTGGTGCTCGACCCGGCCAAGGCGAAGGTCGTCTCCAGCAAGGGCGAGTTCGCCTGGGGCGGGGCTGCTTCCACGGCGTTCTGGGTCGACCCGGCCGAAGACCTCACGCTCGTGTTTCTCACTCAGCTGCTGCCTTCCAGCGTCCACCCGATTCGGCCTGAGCTGAAGGCGCTCGTCTACCAGGCGCTGGTGTGATGCCGGGCGCGTCCGAGCCGGCCGAGTTCGACCTTGTCATCGTCGGCAGCGGTTCGGCCAACTCGATTCCCGGGCCGGAGTTCGACGACTGGTCGATCGCGCTGGTCGAACGCAGCGCGTTCGGCGGCACCTGCCTCAATGTGGGCTGCATCCCCTCGAAGATGTTCGTGTACGCCGCCGACGTGGCCGACACGATCGATACGGCTGCCACCTACGGCATTTCGGCCAGCTTCGACGGCGCCGACTGGCCCGCCATTCGGGATCGCGTGTTCGGGCGCATCGACCCGATCGCCGAAGGCGGCAAGGTGTTCCGCTGCGGCACGGCCTGCCCGAACATCGACGTGTTCTTGGGCGAAGGCCGCTTCGTGGCCGACCGTGAGCTCGAGGTCGAGCTGAACGACGGCGGCAGCGCCCGCATCCGCGGGCGCCACGTGGTGCTCGGTGCCGGGGCACGGCCGTTCATCCCGCCGTTCCCCGGTTTGGAGCGCACGCCGTATCACACGTCCGACACCGTCATGCGACTCGACGAACTGCCCCGGCGCATGATCGTGCTGGGCGGCGGCTACATCGCCGCCGAACTGGGCTACGTGTTCTCGGCACTCGGCACCGAGGTCACCATGATCAACCGCAGCGAGCGCTTGCTGCGGGCCGAAGACGACGACGTCTCGGGGGCGTACACCCGTGCGGCCGAGCGGCACTTCGACCTGCGGCTCGGCGCCACGATCACCCAGGTCAGCCCCGAGCCGGGCGGCGGCGTCTCGGTCGAGCTCAGCATCGGCGGGCAGCACCAGCAGGTCAGCGCCGATGTGCTGCTGGTGGCCACCGGGCGAATCCCCAACGGCGACTTGCTGAACCTCGAAGCGGCCGGGGTTGACCACGAGGGCGGCCGCGTGCTGGTCGACGAGCACTTCCGTGCAAGCGCGCCCGGGGTGTGGTCGTTCGGCGATCTCGCAAGCGAGATCCAGCTCAAGCACCTCGCCAACGCCCAGGTGCGGGCGCTGCGCCACAACCTGCTCGTCGCCGAAGGCAAAGCAGACGGCCCGATGCACACGGTCCGCGAAGACCTGGTGCCCCATGCGGTGTTCTCCCACCCCCAAGTCGCCTCGGTCGGCCTCACCGAGCGCGACGCCCGCGCCGCGGGCCTGCCGATCACGGTGGCCAACAAGCCCTTCGGCCACACCGCCTATGGCTGGGCCATGGAAGACCACTCCAGCTTCGCCAAGCTGATCGCGCACAGCGAGACCCGCGAGCTGCTCGGCGCCCACATCATCGGGCCCCAAGCCTCCACGCTGATCCAGCAGCTCATCCAGGGCATGGCGTTCGGTCAGACCGTCGACCAGATGGCCCACGACCAGTTCTACATACACCCGGCCCTCACCGAGGTCATCGAGAACGCCCTGCTCGAGCTGTAGCCGGCGGTGCTCGTTCAGTCGACGCGGCGGGCGTCGGGGATGAGGTTGATCTCCCAGATCACTTCTTCGAGGCGGTCTTCGGCGGAGACGGCTTCGTAGCGGCACGGGCGATCCGGGCCGACCGTGGACGGCGCGGGCGTGAGGATGGTGGACGGGCGGGGGTGGCAGAACTGCACCACGCTGAGGCGGCTGCCGCGCTGGACGGGGTCGGCCTTGACGCGGTGCCAGCCGGCGCCGATCAGGCCGTTGGTGACGTGCTCGAGCATGATGCCCGAGTTGATGATGACGTGGTCGTCGGGCGGGGCTGCATCGACCCACTGGCCGTCTATCTGCACTTGCAGGCCCCGCTCGGTGGCCCGCGGCAATGCCGTGATGAGGTTGATGTCGGCGTGCTCGTCGGCCCAGATGTGGCCCTCGGCACCGGCGGCGGGCGCATGTGACATCGGCGGGTAGTGGATGGCCCGCGACAGGTGCGTGCCGAACGTGGTCATCCTGTCGAAGTACGTCTCATGGGCGCCGATGCCCTCGGCGATCACCCGCAGGAAGCGCCGCTGCAGTTCCACCAGCCGCCGGTGGAACTCGGTGAGGATCTCGGCGGCGCCGCTGATCTCATCATCGGGAAAGATCGAGGGCCGGTACCAGCGACCGTAGGTGACGGTGAGCGGGTGGCCTGCGGGAGGCAGGTCGCTCCAGTTGAACATCTCCTTCCAATCGGGAAGGTCGGAGACGGCGGCGGTCTCGGTGAGCGGGCCGGTGTAGCCGCGAGCGCCGAACGACTCCGCGTCGACATAGCGCGCCTTGGTGTCGGGCTCGAGCGCGAAGAACCGGCCGAGCACGTCGTACGCCTCGTCGAGCAGGCCGCCCGAGAGATCGTGCGCGGTGTAAACGAAGCCCGTCCGCAGGCTTGCCATGACGCCGTCGGTGACCGCCCGGCGCTGGACTGGCGAACGGTGCTCGAACGCGAGCAGGTCTACATCGAGAATCTCGTCCATAACGCTCCCCAGTGTTGCTGCTAGCCGCTCAGCCAGGCCTCGTAGCGCACCGGGTCGGTCCAGGCGCCGGTCTTCGTGTCGAATTGGACCGCCTCGGCAACCATCAGGGCGGGGTCGGTGGTGCGGGCTTTGGTGCTCGACACGGTGCCCACCCAGTCCGGCAAGTCGAGTACCAGCTCGGCGGGGCAGTCGTGCGGCGGGCGGGCCGCGATGGCGACGGCCGGCAGCGCAGCGATGGACGCGTCGCGGCGGGCCGGATCGTTGCCGTAGAAGACCGGGTCGTGGATCTGGTGCCACTTGTCGGCGCCCATCACGATCACGTCGAAGCCGGCTGCGATCTCCGACAGCAGCTGCACCTCGGTGACGGCAATCTCGAGCCAATCGATCGGCGCAGCGACGGCTTCGAGGACTGCGATCCGGTCGGCGAGCCGCGGGAGCTGCACCTCTTCCTTGGCGAGCGCCACCCGGCTCACTGTCCACACGAGCACATCGAGACGGTGCTGTTTGACCACGGCCTCGCTGATGGCGAGATGCGCAGTGGTCGGCGGATTGAACGAGCCGGGAAACACCCCCCGCCGCCCCGTGACCATCGCAGGCCTCAGCGGGAGCCCGCGATGTTGCTTCCGGTGAGCGCGCCGGCGATCACGATCGTTCCGACCGAGCCGCCGGTCAGCTCGCCGATCACTGCAGCGGCGTGGCCGCTGTCGCGCAGCTCGCGCACCGCTTCGCCGGCTCGGCCGGGATCGAGGCTGAACAGCAGGCCGCCTGAAGTCTGGGGATCGCCGAGCACGGAGCGGGTGAGCTCGTCGCTGCCGTCGAGGCGCTCGGCGAGGTGCTCAAGGTTGCGCCCGGTGCCTCCGGGTACGAAGCCGCTGGTCGCGAGCCCGATCACCCCGGGCAGCAGCGGCACTGCGCCGGCTTCCACCGCGGCGCCCACCCCGCTCGCTGCTGCGAGCTCGGCGAGGTGCCCCAGCAAGCCGAAGCCGGTGACATCGGTGGCTGCCGTTGCTCCTGCCCGGATCGCCGCAGCGGCGGCGGCATCGTTGAGCCTGCACATCTCGGCCACGCCGGCTTCGTAGGCCCCAGACAGCGCGCCATCTCGGGCGACTGCTTCGGGATCGGAGCGTTTCAGTGCTGTGGCAAGCAGGCCCGTGCCGAGCGGCTTGGTGAGCACGAGGGCCTGGCCCGCCTGCCCGCCGGCGTTGGTGAGCAGGCCGTTTCCTGCTGCGGGGGTGCTGATGCCGGTCACCGCCATGCCGTAGAGCGGTTCGGGGCCGTCGATGGTGTGACCGCCGGCCACCACCCAGCCGCCCTCAGCGGCGGCGTCGGCGCCGCCTGCCAGCACCTCGCCCAACAGGTCCAGCGGCAGCACCTCGCGGGGCCAGGCTGCCAGATTCAGCGCGAACAGCGGGCTAGCGCCCATGGCGTAGATGTCGCTGGCCGCGTTGGCTGCAGCGATGCGGCCCCACGTGCGCGCGTCGTCCACGATTGGGGCGAAGAAATCGGTGGAGCTGACCAGCAGCTGGCCCTCAGAGAGCCGCCACACGGCGGCGTCGTCGCTGGTGTCGTTGCCGACCACCAGATCCGGGTGCGATGGGGGAGTCAGGTGGCGCAAGACCTGCGCCAGCTCGGACGGGCCGAGCTTGCACGCTCAGCCCGCGCCGTGGCTGTACTGGCTCAGCCGGAACGCCGGGCCGTTTGGTGTGCTGTCGGTCGGCACAGTGGCAACGGTACCCAGAGGCTGCGCCGGTAGGCGTAGCCGTGGCCCGAGCGGCCCGTGAGCGGAGCGAACAAGAGCGGCACGAGCTGGTGCGATTGCGGGAGGGCCGAGCTGTTTGCGTGCCGCTAGCGGTAGCTGCAGACAGCCTCGACGATCAACTCCAGCGCCGGGCTGGCCTCGATGCTGACGGCAACCTCGCAGTTGGGGACGGCGTCCGTGCCCGGCCGCTCGTCGGCGACGGTCATGCCCCGGGTGAGCGTGCCGTCAGTCTCCACGTCGACATGGCGGGCCGCGAAGGTGAACAGGTCGGGCCGCGTGACGGCCAGCACAGCGCAGGGGTCATGCATCGGTGCAGCCTCCAGCCCGGCCCGCTCGCGATAGCCGGCAAGGTAGAACTCGAACAGGTCGGCGACGAAGGTCGGCACGGCGCCTCCGTGGGTTCGCAGCGCAGCAGTCTCGGTGGGGCCCACGCAGAGCTGGTGGGTGAGGCTCAGCCCCGCCATGCGCACCAGCGGCGCGCCGGCAGCGAACACGATCTGGGCTGCGTGCGGGTCGGCCCAGATGTTGAACTCGGCGGTGGGCGTGACGTTGCCCGGTCCGATAGCGCCGCCCATGAGCGAGACGCCGGCGAGGCGCTCGACGATGTCGGGGGCTTGCCGGAATGCGAGCGCGATGTTCGTGAGCGGCCCCACCGGCACGAGCCATACGTCGTCGTGCCCCCGGACTGTCTCGATGATGCAGCCGACGGCGTCGTTGTTGGCTTCGCTGCGGTGAACCTCGGGCCTCGGCGGCCCGTCGAGGCCCGTCGCCCCGTGGGCACGCGGCGCATGGGCGGCAGGCACCAGCAGCGGCCGATCCGCGCCCGCGTGGACAGGAATGTCCAGCCCGGCAAGTTCGCACATCAGCAGGGCGTTCTGGGTGGTCAGCGTCAGCGGCGCGTTCCCCGACACGGTGGTGATGGCCAGCACGTCGCAGTGCTGCGCCGCCAGCAGGATCGCCACAGCGTCGTCATGGCCCGGGTCGCAGTCGAGGATGATCTTGGGCGCTGCCATGCGGCTCTCTCGGTCATTGTCGACGGCTCAAGGATTTGGTGATGACGGCGGTCGGCGTGGGGCTACAGCTTGGTGATGCTGGGTGCAGGGGCTTCGGTTTCTCCCCAGTAGTGGGGGAGCCGCAGGTAGCCGAACCGGGTCAGCTCCACAGCCGGCGACAGCCCCTGGATCTCCTTGATCCGCTGGATCGAGCGGATGTGCGAGGACATCTCGTAGAAGAGCATCCAGATCGCGCATTCCAGCGTGTTCACCACCCGCCGCTCGTCGTCGGGGTCGTGCCAAGCGCCGCGGGGCAGCACTGTGATCGCGTCGTCCCAGAAGTGCGTGCTGTGACGCGACTCGACCATCTCGCGGAACGTCTCGATGGGATGCGACGCCACGACGTAGCGCATCCAGCTCAGGCCGAGGTCCAGCTTGTCGAGCAGGTCGGGCACTTCCCAGAACAGGGCAGGGTCGAGGCGCAGGTTGTGCTTGTTGTTGGGGCCCTGGTGATGCTCGGCCCACACGATGGGTTCGGGGATGTTGCCGTCGGGCCACAGCAGGGCACCGCAGCGGCGCTTCGAGAAGATCATCGACACCCAGGCGATGTGGGAGACCTGGCGGCGGATCGACCACCACATCAGCTCGCGTTCGGGCGACTGGTCGTCGAGGTCGAGCTGGGCGTCGGTGAGTCCGGCGATCTCGGCGCGCAGCCACGAGTCGATGTGGGAGAAGTACGGCATCGTGCCGGGCTCGGCGTCTGCGGGCATCTCCACAACAGCAGGATCCACTCGTGCCATGGGCGAACGCTAGCGATCTGCCCGCCGTCGAGCCGAGCCTCTGGGGCAGGCGGGTTCGCGGCCCGTCTGCGCGGCTAGCCGGTCTCGAACGCGCGGGGGTCGGGGCAGGCGCACATGAGGTTGCGGTCGCCATACGCGCCGTCGATGCGGCTGACCGGCGGCCAGTACTTGTCGGCAACCAGCGTCGCCACGTCGGTGCCGCTTGGGTACACAGCCTCGGTGCGCGAGTAGGGGTGATCCCACTCGCCGGTGAGCGAATCGACTGCCGTGTGAGGCGCATTGACGAGCGGGTTGTCGTCTTGGGGCCACTCGCCCGAAGCGACCCTGTCGATCTCGGCCCGGATCGTGGCCATCGCATCGCAGAACCGGTCGATCTCGGCCAGCGATTCGCTCTCGGTGGGCTCGATCATCAGCGTCCCGGCAACGGGGAACGACATGGTCGGGGCGTGGAAGCCGAAGTCGATGAGGCGCTTGGCGACGTCGTCGACGCTGGCCCACTCCGAGTACGGCCGCAGGTCCACGATGCACTCGTGGGCGACGAGGCCGTAGCGGCCCTGGTACAGGATCGGGAAGTGCTCGCCGAGGCGCGATGCCAGATAGTTGGCCGACAGGATCGCTGTCTGTGTGGCCCGGGTGAGGCCCTCCACACCCATCATCGCGATGTACATCCACGGGATCGGCAGGATGCCCGCCGATCCCCAAGGGGCCGACGAGATGGCGCCTGGGCCGGTGCGGGGGCCGGCGTCGGGCGCCAGCGGGTGGTTGGGCAGGTACTTGGCCAGGTGCAGGCGGCACGCCACCGGCCCGATGCCCGGCCCGCCGCCGCCGTGGGGGATGCAGAACGTCTTGTGCAAGTTGAGGTGGCTGACGTCGGCGCCGAAGGTGCCCGGTGCGGCGAGTCCGACGAGGGCGTTGAGGTTCGCGCCGTCGACATACACCTGCCCGCCCGCTTCGTGCACCTTGAGGCAGACCTGGCGGATGCCGTCTTCGTAAACGCCGTGCGTGGACGGGTAGGTGGCCATGAACGCAGCCAAGTTGTCGCCGTGCTCGGCGATCTTGGCGTCGAGGTCGTCGAGGTCGACGTCGCCGTCTTCGGTGCAGTCCACCACCACGACCGCCATGCCGGCCATCACGGCGGACGCCGCGTTGGTGCCATGCGCCGAGGAGGGGATGAGGCACACCGTGCGGTGGTGGTTGCCGCGGTCGTCGTGGTAGCCGCGGATGGCCAACAGCCCGGCCAGCTCGCCTTGGGAGCCGGCGTTGGGCTGCAGTGACACTGCGTCGTAGCCGGTGATCGCTGCCAGCCAGCGTTCGAGGTCGGCGATGATCTGGCGGTAGCCCTCCCACTGGTCCGAGGGCGCAAAGGGGTGGACATCGGCGAATTGCGGCCAGGTGACCGGCGTCATCTCCGCAGCGGCGTTGAGCTTCATGGTGCAGCTGCCGAGCGGGATCATGGACCGATCGAGGGCGACGTCTGCCGAGGCCAAGCGGCGCAGGTAGCGCATCATCTCGGTTTCGGAGCGGTACGCGCTGAAGGTGGGATGGGTGAGGTACTCGCTGGTGCGCGCCAGCTCGCCTGCGATGCCTGATGGCGCCGAGGCGGCCAGCGCTTGCACCGAGGTGACGTCGTGTGTCGCGCTGGTGGCGGGAGCGGCGAAGGCATCGAGCACCCAGGCGACTGTCGCCTCGTCGCAGGTCTCGTCGAGCGAGACGCCCACCGTGTCGCCGTCGATGCGCCGCAGGTTGATGCCGGCGTGGAGCGCTGCGGCCAGCACTTCGTCGGCGCGGCCGCGAACCTCCACGCTCAGCGTGTCGAAGAAGGTCTCGTTGCGGACGCGCAGGCCCAGGTTTCGGAGGCCCTCGGCGAGCGCGGCCGTCAACCGGTGGGTGCGTTCGGCAATCTCCGCCAAGCCCTCGCGGCCGTGCCAGACCGCATACATCGAGGCCATGACCGCCAGCAGCACCTGCGCTGTGCAGATATTGCTGGTGGCGCGCTCGCGCCGTATGTGCTGCTCACGGGTCTGCAGCGCCAGCCGGTACGCGGGCCTGCCGGCCGCGTCGACTGAGACGCCGACGAGCCGTCCGGGCATCGAGCGCCGGTGCTTCTCGCTGGTCGCAAGGAACGCCGCATGCGGACCGCCGAACCCCAGCGGCACGCCGAAGCGCTGCGAGCTGCCCACCACGATGTCGGCGCCCTGCTCGCCGGGCGGCGTCAGCATGCAGCACGCCAGCAGATCGGCGGTGACTGCTGCGATGGCGCCAGTGTTGTGCAGGGTTTCGATCACTGGTTGAAGGTTGCGGACGGCGCCGCTGCTGCCGGGATATGCCAGCAATGCGCCGTACACCTCGCCGGGGCGCAGCTCGGTCGCCGGATCGCCGACCACGATGTCGATGCCCAGCGGTTCAGCGCGTGTGGCGACCACGTCGATGACCTGGGGGTGGCAGTCGGCGTCGACGAAGAAGCAGTCTGGCCCGCTGCGTGTGATGCGGCGGGCCATGGCCATCGCCTCGGCCGCCGCGGTGCCTTCGCACAGCAGCGATGAGTTGGCGATTTCCATGCCCACCAGGTCGCACACCATCGTTTGGTAGTTGAGCAGCGCTTCGAGCCGTCCCTGGGAGATTTCGGGCTGGTACGGCGTGTAGGCCGTGTACCACGACGGATCCTCCAGCACGCCGCGCCGGATGACCGCGGGGGTGAGCGTGCCGTAGTAGCCCAGCCCGATCAGCGAGTGCGCGGACTGGTTGGCGTTTGCCAGCCAGCGCATCGCTGCGGTGGCTTGAGTCTCGGTCAGGGGCTGCTCGATGCCGTCGAGCACGATCGGCTCGTCGATGCGGATCTCCGCGGGAACTGCGGCGTCGACGAGCGTTTCGAGCGAGCTGAACCCGAGGCGCTTCAACATGGCGGTGATGTCATCGGGTCGAAGTCCGATGTGGCGCGTTGCGAACGCCCCTGGGGCTGCGACTTGCTGTTGGAATTCACTCATGGCTGTCACTCATGCTTTGGGGCCTCGTGGTTGCTGAGCACCTTGCGCACGCCACCGATCCGCCGGTGGACGGCGCCGTTCTCGCGCCGATCGGCGGCGCTGGTCGGCGGCGCTGGTCGGTCGCTTTGGTCTGTGGCGTCATCGATCACGCTCGGTGGTCACGACGGCCGCCAGTAGCGGTGCTCGACGAAGGGCAGCGGCGCCACCCGGCATGGCTCGGCACCCTTGCGGCCCTCGGCCAGCAGCTCGGTGCCCGCCGCGGCATGCTCGGCTGCGACGTAGGCCATGGCGATCGGCGCATCGACGGTAGGGCCATAGCCGCCGCTAGTGATCATGCCGATGTCGGTGCCGTTCGGGGCCCTCAGCACGGCGCCGTCGCGGATCGGGCGGCGGCCTTCGGCTGCGATGCCAACCCGCAGCCGTGGCGGGCCGTCACTGAGCTGCGTTGCGATGAGCTCAGCGCCGGGGAAACCGCCGTCGGCGCGCCGGCGTTTCGGTACGGACCAGCCGAGACCTGCCTCGGCCGGCGTAGTCGCCTCGGTCAGCTCGTGGCCCACCAGGGGCAGCCCCGCTTCGAGCCGAAGCGTGTCACGGGCGCCGAGCCCGGCGGGAGAGACCTCGTCGGCGCTCAGCAGCAGGCGTGCAATGCGCACCGCTTCGGCGGCGGGCATGGCAACTTCGAAGCCGTCCTCGCCGGTGTAACCGCAGCGAGACACTTCGCAGTCGACTCCGTCGATGGCCAGGGTCGTCGTGGACATGAACGCCAGCTCGGCAGCGGGTGCAGCCCAGCGTGCGAGCACCTCGGCAGCGGCAGGCCCCTGCAGCGCAACCAGCGCCAAGTCGGCCCGTACCTCGATGTGCACAGTGCCGTCCGTATCGCCGCCGCGGCGGCCGTCGTCGTTGTGCCCGTCGTCGTCGTCGTTGCGCCCGCCGTCGGTGCCGCCGCCACCGTCGTCGCTGCCTTCGTTCGCGTCTCGCAGCATGTCGAGGTCTGCATCAATGCGCACGGCGTTGACCACGATTCGCAGGCAGTGCCCCAGGTTGGTCACGATGAGATCATCGAGCACCCCGCCGCCCGCTGTTGTGAACAGCGTGTAGCGCATCCGGCCGGGCGCCAGATTGACGATCGAGCCCGGCACGCAGCGCTCCAGCCACGCAGCCACCCTGGCGGTCCCACCGGTGCCTGCGGGGTGCAGCTCGACGATGCCCATGTGGCTCACGTCGAACAGGCCCGCTGCGGTGCGGGTGGCTCGGTGCTCGGCCACGGTGCCGTCGCCGTAGCGCATCGGCAGCGCGTGGCCGCCGAAGTTCACCATCCGGCCGCCGAGCTCGGTGTGCAGATCGAACAGCGGGGTGCACACGCCGCCGGTATCGGGATCTACGCAGGGTTCGCCAGCGCTCCCGCCGCTCGCGTCAGTCATCGACCGTGATTCTCGGCGCAGTCATCAAGCGACGTGTCTCAGTCGGCCAGCAGCTCGGCGATGCGACCCTTCGGGCGTCCGACGATGGCCCGGTTGCCGTGTACCACCACCGGGCGCTGCATGAGCGCCTTGCGCTGGCTCAGCAGGTCGACGACCGCTTCGGGATTGCCCACGTAGTCATCCGCGTTCAGGTTCAGCTTCTTGAATTGCGAGTCCTTGCGCACCAGGTCTTCGACGGGGTCCTCGAGGATCGACACCAGATGCTCGAGGGTCTCGCGATCGGGCGGCGTTTTCATGTACAGGACGATGTCTGCGTCCACTCCAGCTTCCTCGGCGACCGCCAAGGCATTCCGGGAGGAGTTTCAGTGGGGGTTGTGGTAGATCGTCACTTCGGCCATGAGGCCGAAGTTACCTGCGCGAGCCGTCCAAGTCTCGACATGAGGGCATGAATGTCACGGCAGCAGCGTCGAGAGCGGCCGCTCCGCGTTCAGCGGCGTCGTCGAGGCGTCGGCGGCCTCGACTTCTTCGCGTGTGACGCCCAGCATGAACAGGATCGCATCCAGGTACGGGACGTTGACGGTGGCGTCTGCCGACTCGGCCACGATCGGCTTGGCGTTGAACGCGATGCCGAGCCCGGCCGCTGTCAGCATCGGGAGGTCGTTGGCGCCGTCGCCCACTGCCACGATCTGCTCCAGCGGCACGCCCTCGATGTAGGCGAGCTGTCGCAGCAGCCGTGCCTTGGCCTCGGCGTCGATCACCTCGCCGACCAGTTCGCCGGTGAGCCTGCCGTCGCGGATCTCGAGCTCGTTGGCGTAGGCGTGGTCGAATTTGAGCCGCTTCGCCAGGTGGTCGGTGAAGTGCGTGAACCCGCCGGAGATGATCGCGACCTTGTAGCCCAGCCGCTTCAGCGTTCGGGCGAAGGTGCGGGCCCCGCGTGTCAGATTCATGTGCACGATCGCCGAGTCGATGATCTCGGTGGGCTGGCCGGTGAGCAGCTTCACTCGCTCTCGCAGCGACGTCTCGAAGTCGATCTCGCCGGCCATCGCGGCGGCCGTCAGTTCCGCTGAGCGCGCTTCGTGTCCTGCTTCGGCGGCCAGCAGGTCGATAACCTCGTCGCGGATCAGTGTCGAGTCGACGTCCATCACGATCATGCGGGTTGAGCGCCGCGACAGTCCGTGCGGCTGCACGGCGATGTCGATGCGCCGGTCAGCGGCCACTTCGATCAGGTCGGTGCGGAGCTTGTCGCCCTGCGCGCCTTCGACCAGGAACTCATAGCTCCAGACCGGGAAGCGGGAAAGCCGGTGGATGCGATCGATATTCCCGCCGCTGGTGGCGATGGCGCCGGTCACGACCGACAGGTCTGCTGGGCTGAGCTCGGGCGCCAGGGCCGTGACCACGAGGCGCTCCACGTGCCGGGTCGGCGTTGCGTCGACGACCTCGAAGTTCATCTCCAAGCCCCGCTCGTAGCCGAACAGCAGCACTTCCTTGACGAGATCTCGCCCTGCGGGAACCGTGATCGCGAGCCCGAGCGTGAGCTGGCGGCGCACGACGACCTGTTCCATGTCCCCCACGTCGGCGCCGGCATTGGCGAGCAGGGCCAGCAGGTCGGTGGTGATTCCCGGTCCGTCAGGGCCGGTCACCCGGATGAGGATCGTGTCCTTCGGCACTGCATCGTCGTGCGGGGCCATCGGAAGGCGCAGGCTAGTTCGCCCCTGGATCGGGCAATGATCGCTTGGTGAATGCACTCGGCGGGCTCAGACCGTGCGTCAAGGCGGTGCGGCGGAGCAGGCACCGCGACGGGGCGCGAGGTCCATGGACGGCGACAGCGGTCGCGGAGGTGCGTCGGGTTGAAGCGATGTGGCAGCCCGGGCGTAGGCTGGACCCATGCCGAGTTACCGATCAGTCACCTCTACTGCGGGCCGAAATCAGGCCGGGGCCCGTGCACTGTGGCGAGCTACCGGCATGACCGATGAAGACTTCGGCAAGCCGATCATCGCCATCTCCAACTCGTTCACCCAATTCGTGCCGGGCCATGTGCATCTCAAGGATCTCGGCCAGCTCGTCGCCCGTGAGATCGAGGCGGCTGGGGGAGTGGCCAAGGAGTTCAACACCATCGCCGTCGACGATGGCATTGCCATGGGCCACGACGGGATGCTCTACAGCCTGCCGTCGCGAGATCTGATCGCTGATGCGGTCGAGTACATGGTGAATGCGCACTGCGCCGATGCGCTGGTGTGCATCAGCAACTGCGACAAGATCACCCCGGGGATGCTCAACGCCGCGATGCGGCTGAATGTCCCCACAGTGTTCGTGTCCGGCGGCCCGATGGAGGCCGGCAAGACGAAGCTGGCTTCTCAGAAGGTCGACCTCATCAACGTGATGGTGGTTGCTGCCGATGAGTCGGTCAGCGACGAGGACGTGGCCGAGATGGAGCGGTCGGGCTGTCCCACGTGCGGTTCGTGCTCGGGCATGTTCACCGCGAATTCCATGAACTGCCTGACCGAGGCGCTGGGGCTGTCGCTGCCCGGCAACGGGACGGTGGTGGCGACCCATGCCGACCGCCGCGAGCTGTTCCTGGAAGCGGGACGCGTGGTGGTCGACCTGTGCCGGCGCTACTACCAGGAGGGCGACGACACGGTGCTGCCGCGCTCGATCGGCAGCTTCGAGGCCTTCGAGAATGCCATGACGCTCGACATCGCCATGGGCGGGTCGACCAACACGATCCTGCACCTGCTGGCGGCGGCTCAGGAAGCAGAGCTGAATTTCACCATGGCCGACATCGACCGGCTGTCGCGCAAGGTGCCGAACATCTGCAAGGTTGCCCCGGCATCGGAGTTCTTCCACGTCGAAGACGTGCACCGTGCCGGTGGGGTCATGGGCATCCTGGCCGAGCTGAATCGGGCCGGCCTCATTGCCAACCAGGTGCCCACGGTGCACTCGTCGACCATGTTCGATGCGATCTCGCAATGGGACGTTGCCACCAATGACGATCCGGCGCTGTCCGAGTTCTTCAGGGCCGGTCCGGCGGGTATCCCGACGCAGGTGGCGTTCAGCCAGTCTGAGCGTTATCGCACGCTCGACGTCGACCGCGAGCACGGCTGCATTCGCTCGGTCGATTGTGCGTACTCGGCCGACGGCGGGCTGGCGATCCTCTACGGCAACCTGGCGCCCGACGGCTGTGTCGTCAAGACCGCCGGCGTGGACGAGTCGATCTGGGTGTTCTCCGGGCCGGCGCACGTGGTCGAGAGCCAAGACGAGGCCGTCGAGCACATCTTGGACGGCGCAGTCGTGGCTGGCGACGTCGTGTTAGTGCGCTACGAGGGTCCGCGTGGCGGCCCCGGCATGCAGGAGATGCTGTACCCGACCTCGTATCTGAAGTCCAAAGGACTGGGCAAGGAGTGTGCGCTGGTGACCGACGGCCGCTTCTCGGGCGGCACCTCAGGCCTGTCGATCGGCCATGTCTCGCCGGAGGCGGCTTCGGGCGGGCTCATCGGGCTGGTGCGCAACGGCGACATCATCGAGATCGACATTCCGAATCGCACGATCAACCTGGCCGTCGACGACGCCGAGCTGGAGCGGCGGCGCGCCGAGCAGGACGCCGCCGGTTGGGAGCCGGCCGAGCCGCGCCTGCGTCAGGTCAGCACTGCTCTGCGTGCGTATGCGGCGATGGCCACCAGCGCGGACCGCGGCGCAGTGCGCGACCTGTCCCTGCTGGGCTGACGGACAGCCGAACGTCGGCGCATTCAACGCCCCGCCGGAGGGTTCCTCTTGGAACGCTGCCGTCGCAGACGAGCACATGTGCGGCCTCGCTCCGCCAAGTCGGCGCTGCCGCTGCGGTCTCGCGCATGCGGGGCTTTCCTGAATGAACCGCCCGCGCTGCGTGTGAGACGTCGCGCTGTCTTGCTCATGCGGGGTTTTCCTCTGCAGGACCGCTGATGCGGCCGTAGCCTCGCACGCGTGATGGCCGGCGGTCCGACGCATCTCGACTCGGCACGCGGCTGGGTCACGGCCTCCGGCGCAGCCCTCAGCGTCATGGCGGCGTTCGGGACGATCTACAGCTTCAACGCGTTCGCCAAGAGCATGTCGGAAGAATTCGGCACCGGGCACGGGCCGATCAGCCTCGTGTTCGGCATCACGGTGTTCCTGTTCTTCGGCAGCGCCGTGATTTCCGGTCGCCTCTATGACCGCTTCGGCATCGCTCCGCTGCTCATCATCGGCGGATCGATGTTCTGCGGCGGCCTCTTCGCTATGTCGCACGTTTCGGTGCTGTGGCACGGGTACGTGCTGTTCGGCGTCGGCTTGGGCTTCGGCGGAGGCCTCTTCAACGCTCCGTTGTTCGCGCTCACGGCGATGTGGTTTGCTCGTCACCGCGCCGTGGCCCAAGGCCTAGTTGCGACCGGCTCAGGTCTCGGCGTGGTGCTGTTCGCGCCGCTGGGGCAGTGGCTGCTGGAGATCCACGGGTGGCGCGGCGGCATGCGGGTGCTCGCTGTTTTGTCAGCCGGCATCTTCGCTGCGGCGCTCTTCATGATCAAGCGGCCGCCGAAGATGGAGATGGGCGACCCCGAGCGCCATCTTGCTCTTGTGGTGCGTTCTGTGCCGTTCTGGCAGATGGCGGTCTCAGGTGTGTTCTTCACGGTGGCCGTCATCGGGTCGCTGGGCTCAGTGGTCACGTTTGCCCAAGACGATGGCCTCCCGGCACGGGCGGCGGTGGCGCTGCTCACGGTCATCGGACTCGCGAGCGTCGTGGGCCGGATGGCGCTCACGAGCTTGGCCCGGCCGCTGGGCTCAATCCGGCTGCTCAAGATCGCGTTCTTCGGGCTGCCGGTCGCGTTTGCGATCTGGTTTGCGACCACCCGAGTCGGCGGGCTGGAGGCGAAGTTCGTTCTCCTGATTGTCTTCGCGTCGATCCTCGGGGTCTCCTATGGCGGCTTCGTGGCGCTGCTCGGGGACGTCACGGCTCACCTGTTCGGTTTGGCGGGCATCGGTGCGGTGATGGGCTTGCTGTTCTTCAGCGCCGGCACCGGGGCACTTATCGGCCCGCCGTTGATGGGCTTCACTGCCGATGCGACCGGCGGCATCGGTTTACCGATCGCCATAGCGGGCGTCATCGCAGCCATAGGCGTTTCGGTGCTGCTGCCCATGACACGCCACCCGGTCCCGCTGCCGACCTATGTCGGGCCACCCGGAGCGCCGCCTGTCGCGGTCCCCGCCCCGCCTGCGGCTCCGATTCCCCGCCCACTGGTGCCGCAGCCGTCTGTTGTCCGCGGACCAAATGGGGAACCCGTCGCACCGATGATCAGGCCGGTTGGGGACCCGCTGACAGCCGGGGACGCATTGACGGCTGCCCAGTCGCTGCCTCGTTCGGCCGCTCTGCGTGATGCTCCACCCGAGGTGTACTGGCCGATTCTCGTTGACGGCGCGAGTGGCCGAAACGGCGCGGCCGCGCCAGGGGCTGTGGCGGACGTGGCCCGCAGCAACTGAGCCTGTTTGCTGGTTCACTTGCGAGGCACACAGATGGTCGTGATGTACCGGGAGAGGAGTCTGACGTGAGTGAAGACGCCCTGAGCCCGCAACCGACCGACCGCGTCCCGTCAGCACCGGTCGCGGTGATGGACGGCACCGTGCAGGAGCAGTGGATCGACTACAACGGCCACCTCAACGCCGGCTATTACCTCGTGGCGTTCGACGACGCCATCGCGCCGTGGATGGACTACATCGGACTCGGCACTGCCCACCGGGAAGTGCGTGACATCACCACGTTCTCGGCCGAGAACCACATCACCTACGTGCGTGAGATCGGACCCGATGAGCCCTTTGTGATCTCGGTCCAGATGCTCGGCTTCGACCGCAAGCGCATTCACGCATTCCAGACGATGACCCAGACCCGAGAGGACTACCTCGTGGCCACCTGCGAGGTCATGTCGCTGCACATCGACGGGCCGACCCGGCGCGTGGGTCTTATGTCCGATGAGCCGTACCGGCGCCTCGGCGAGATCTGGGAGGCGCACCGGCATCTGCCGCTGCCGCCACAGGTCGGCCACGCAATCAGCATCCGTCACTCACCGGAGGCCGCGCTCCACCCAGACCTCGCCTGAGTCGTCCTGACTAGTTTGCGGCCGTGGAGATCTTCGGCGTGGTCAACGCCTCTCCGGACTCGAAGGCTGAGTTCTCGGTGGTTCAGGGCTGCGCCGAGGCCGCCACCCGCGGCGCCGAGCTGCTGGCAGAGGGTGCCGACCACTTCGACCTCGGCGGCGAGGGCTCCACGCCCGGCAGCGACGAGGTGAGCACAGACGACGAGTGGCAGCGAGTTAAGGGACCACTGCACGGTCTGCTGTCGCTCGGCGCGGAGGTGGCGATCGACACCCGCAAGCCTGAGGTGGCCCTGCAGGCCTTGGATGCAGGCGCCACGGTGCTGAATGCAGGCGATGCGCTGCAGTCGCCCGAGATGGTCAAGCTCGCAGCGGAACGCGGAGTCACCGTGGTGCTCCCGTTCATGCTGGGTCGGGACTTCCGCAGCGTCCGCGACGTGAGCGGCGACCCCGTCACGGTCATGGTCGAATGGTTTGGGCACCACATCCAGCGCCTGAGGAGCGCCGGAGTCAGCCAACGCCTGCTGCTCGACTGCGGCGTCGGCTTCGGCCCCCACGACATGGACTGGCCCGACCGAGCGGAGTATCAGCGGGCCATCTACAGCGGTCTGGGGGAGCTGCGCCGCTTCGACTCGCCCTTGTACGTGCCAGTGCCCTGGCTGCAGACTGCCGACCGACTCGAGCTGCTCGATCTGGCGCTCTCCCAGAATCCCGACTACGTGCGAGCCCACCGCCCTGCCCAGGTACGCGAGCACCACGCCGCTTTCACATCGGGCGGCTAGACCGCGTTTCGCCGCCGCCGCCGCCGCCGCCGCTGCCGCCGCCGCTGCCGCCGTTGCCGTTGCCGCTGCCGTTGCCGCCGCCGCGCCGTTGCCGCCGCCGAGCCGCTGGCCGCTGGCGCAACATTGGCGCGGCCGGCCGCGACGAGCATGTCGGTCCCGCACCACTGTCAGACGGCGATGGGAAACGCCGCAGCCTTGGCCGTCGACATCTGGCGAGACACCCTGGAGCTCTGGCTGTCAGCCAGTGTCGAATTACGGCGTAGCCCCAGCCGTTCGCCACAACAGAAATGGTTCGGAGACCATCACCGGCGACTCTGCCTCTCCCAGCTCCATGTCCGAGGTTGGGTTCGGTCGTCGCCTCGCCGGGGCTTGATCGTGCGCAATCTCGAACCGGCTCGATCAATCGGACCGGCTCGATCAAGCAGTGCGCTGTGCCCTGGCGGCTGCGGGCTCTGGGGGGTTGCCCCCAGGCGTTCAGGTTGGTGGTGCTCGGGATGGTTCGTCGGTCGGGGATGGGCCATGGCTGCTGTTTGGTGGCTGGACTGGTGGTTGGAGCCCGTAGCGGCTGGCTGCGGTGTCCCATTCGACAGTGAAGCCTTGTTGGTGGATCTTGTCGTTGTGACAGTCGACGCAGACGGTGACGAGGTTCTGGTAGTCGGTGTGGCCGCCGTGTTGCCAGTGGTCGATGTGGTGGTGCTGACAGCGCTCAGGTGCGATGCCGCAGCCCACGCAGCCCTTGTCGCGCAAGGCCAGCGCGGCGCGTTGGAGGTCGGTGGCGGTGCGGCGGGTGCGTCCCATGCGCAAGTCGCCGGTGGCGGCGTCGAAGATTGCCGGCAGCACTTCGGCGTCGACGGCGATGCGGGCGATCTCGCTGATCGGGATCGGTGTGCCATCGCCGAGACGGCCACCGGTGAGCTGGTGGTTCACCATGTCATAATCAGCCACGACGATCAGCGAAGCCCCGGTGGGGCGTTTGGCGTCGGGATCGCAGATGAGCTGCGTGATCGCGTCGGCCATCCGCTGGGCAGGCGTGCGTCGCGCAGCGGGGTCTTCGTGTTGGAACAGGCGCCGCTCGGTTGCGGCGATCACCGTGCCCAGCTGGGCACCGGTGACGGGGTCGACGGCGAGGTTGAGCACCGTCATGCCGTCGCTGGAGCGGGTCCAGATCTTGGCAGTACGCGCCTTGCGTTGCCGCTCCAGCACCGACGCGCCGTCATCGCGATTGACATCGGCCACATGGCGCTCAACGGTGCGACGAAACTCGTCATAGCCCTCGTGTCGGGCCCGTTCGGCCAGGTATCGGTCGTCGATCGCAGCATCCCCAGCAGCACGGGCGATCAGCTGCGCGTGACCCACCGGAACCGAGCCCGACGAGAGCCCCTGGCGGGTCGCGTCCAGCTCGCCGAGCCTCACCGCGTCCCTCACATCGCCGCGTGCCCTGCGGCCCGAGATCGCCATAACGTCCACAGCAGCATGCGCAGCCGCCCCGTCGCCGTCACGGCGGGCGATCTCGCCCAACGTGTCCACCTTCATCGCGGCCAGCCCAGACTCGGCCCGAGCGATCTCACCCAGCCGTGCCTGCAACCCCTCCCCGCACAGCCCGGCAACATCCACCGCGTCCACACGCACGCCACCCGACGCCCACGCGTCTACGGGACTGCTGTCCGGAGCCCCCGGCCCGCTGCCGTCGCTGCTGCCACCACTTGCCATAGAACAACCGTACGACAGGGGTGTTACAGCCATGATGTTGGGTCAGCGGTCGGGGCTCGGGTCTGCCGTTTCGCCTCTTGGAACCTCCCACCGCGCATCACGCGCTGGTTGCGATGGAGCCTCGGAACCCCATCGTGCTCTTGCACCTTGGGCGCAATGGTTGGCCCCACGGCGCTCGAAGCGCCGACGAGTGCGCCATCGTCGGCGATGAGTGAACACGGCTGAACGAGACCGAACCTGATCTACGATCCTCTCCCGGCACCGAGCGGTTGTCGGCGTGGTGGGAGGTTGACGTGGAACTGGAGGACCGGCTCGACAAGGTACGCGAGGAACTGTCGTCCGGGAACTTGGGACTCGAAACCAATGTGCAAGTCAAGGTCGTGCGCCCGATCTTGCGCAGCTTGGGATGGGATGACGCTGATTCTTCGCATATGCGAGCTGAATTTAGAATCGACGAGAGCGAGCGACGCGTTGACGAGGCACTCCTCGACGAGTTCGGCAGACCTGCGGTATTCGTCGAAGCCAAACAGCAAGGTCACCTGCAGGACATGGTCCGT
Organism: Acidimicrobiales bacterium; assembly: GCA_965231925.1. GTDB lineage: Bacteria > Actinomycetota > Acidimicrobiia > Acidimicrobiales > Poriferisodalaceae > Poriferisodalis. Next base: position 2,757,371 of record OZ246894.1, on the reverse strand, counting down.
CACGACAAGGCCGTGAGGCAGCTATTTCGCTACGCCAGATATCAACCAGTGGCGATCCTCCTACTTAGGGTCCGCCGCGGGTTAGGTCGCGTGGTTGGGTGTGATGGTGTAGTTCCATTCGCCGTGCCAGTGGTGGGGCCGCAGCGGGAGTTGTTTCATTTGGTGGTCGGTGATTTTGATGCCGCGTTGGTACCAGGCGGGGTCGTGGGCGGCTTGCACGGTGAGTCCGGTTTGGGTGGTGGTGGAGGCGATGAGCTCGACGATGGTGGCGATGTCGGTGAGGGGTCGGCCTCGCCAGTTCATGGTGATGAAGCTGAAGAGGCGGTGTTCGATCTTGTTCCATTTGCTGGTGCCGGGCGGGTAGTGGACGACGGTGATCTCGAGGCCGGTGTCGGCGGCGAGGCGGGCGAGGAACCATTTCCAGGCGCGGGGCCGGTATCCGTTGGAGCCGCCGGCGTCGGCGGTGATGAGCAGACGGGTCGCGTTCGGGAACCGCTGCCGTCCGAGGGTGTCCCACCAGCGCGCGATGGAGTTGACGGCGAACTCGGCGGTGTCGGCGCTGTCGCCGACGCTGACCCAGCCGTCGTTGTTGGCCAGGTCGTAGACGCCGTAGGGGATGGCCTTGGCGAACTCCCCCAGTGAGCGGTCCGCGAAGTCGTGCACGTTGACCCGCAGCGGCTCGCCGGCGGGCTCCCATTCCGTGCCCTTGTTGGCGTAGTTCCCGATGAGCTCCTTTTTCTTGGTGTCCACGCTGACCGCCGGCTCGCCGGCGTCGAGGAACTCCTGCGCGAGCGAGTTGAGATACGCGAACTGGGCGTCCCGGTCGCGATGGGCGGCGCCCTCGTTCTGCTTGGCCGGCGCCTGCAGCGAGTAGCCCATCTGGTGCAGCAGCCGCCGCACCAGCTCCGCGGACGCCTTGAAGCCCTGCGCGGCCAGCTCGCGTGCGAGCTGATAGGTCGACTTCAACGTCCAGCGCAGCGGCGACATCGGGCTGCCGCGCGTGCTCGGATGCACCAGCTCGTCGAGCGCCTCGGCCAGGCCGGGCTGCTTGTCGACCGCCGGGCGGTCCCCGCCGCCCTCCGCCCGCTGACGGTCCGACGGCTCCACCCCCTCGCGCACCTCCCGCGCAGCCCTCGACATCGTCGAAGTCGAGATCCCCGACGCCTCCACCACGAACGCCTGCCCGCCGCGGCCCAGCGCCTCGGCCAGCGCGCCCGACAACACACGCCGCTGACGCTCGCCCAGATGCGGCATCACCGTGTCGAAGAACACCCCCGCAGCAGCAGCCGACAACTCCACACACCTGACACTACACCACACGATTTATCTTGTGGCGGACCCTTACCGACGGGGAGACGTGGGACTTCTACCTTCGCCGGGCTCCAGGAGCTCCCACTGAGCGTCGGTTCTTGAGATTGACGTTGACAGAGCCCGTCGATCTAGACGAAGCGGCACCGGAGCTTCGTACGTTTCTCAGCCGTGTCGCCGTGCTAGAGGGACATGCCCTGAAGGCGGCACAAGCGCGACTGCGGCAAGAGAAGGCACGCGGTCAGAGACGAAATGACATGCAGGTCGCGTGGCGGCAGTTGCTCGAATCGGGCGACAGGGCGCTGCGAACCCTGCTAAGCGACGAGGTCGAACGAGATGTCGGTCGAAGGCCCCCCTCTGGTGAGGTCACCCAGTTTCTTCGCGCGCAGGGCGAGATCGCGCTGACGGATGACAATCCAGGGCAAGCATCGCCACGGCCGTATACCTACGACGAGCTATTCCCGGAGGACTTGCCCAGACCCGACTACATCCAGAACGAACTTGAGCACATGTCGTCTGTAGAGATGTCCGATGTTGTCGAATACTGGACAGAGGAGTGGGGGCTGGACGAACCCGCAGAGCACGTCTCCGGACCGGATGACTCGAGTCGAGACGTTGAGTTCATCCTGTATGCCCAAGGCGTCTACGACGGCTGGGTCAGTGCTGCCTCTGAGATCCGTGAGGCTGCCGAAGAGTACGACGATCTTCAGGCGTCTCTCGAGGCCATGCGAATGGTCGAGCTTCGACAATTCGCGAAGCGTCTGCCCATCCAACCTGGCGGCCGAAGTAAGCGAGACACCGTAGAGGCGTTGGTTGGGTGCGTCGAGTGGTTCTGATGGGCTTCGACGCCCGTCCCGCTGAATGTCTTGGCCGGGAAGACAAGCCCCGTTACGAGCGATCTGACGATCGGCGCGGGTAGGGACATCCTGCCAAAGGCGCAACGCCGCCGTGTGCCGAACGAGGGGTCCAACAACACGAGCAAGGCGCTGAGGTGGATTACGGCGGGTCCATCGCTGCCGCGGTACCTGGACCGCAGGACACATCGAGAGCCATGGCGGCTCCACGTCGCATCGACGGCAAGTATTCCTCGAACAGCTCGTCGTCCTCGGCCATCTGTTCCGCTTCAGCGATTGTTTCTCTGTAGTTTTCCTTGGCCGCGGAGCAGGGAATTGCCATCGTCTTGTGACAGCGTTCCTCGTTGGCATCGTCGTAGCGGGCCGGGTCCACGCCGCGCGGCAGCAGTGTGGTCAGCATCTTCATGCATGTCTCGAGGGTGACGCCCGGCGCTGCGGTCGTAGTGGTTGGAGCCGCGGTAGTTATCGTCGTCGTGGTCGTTGGGGCCGCGGCGGTTGTCGACATCGTGGTCGTCGCGACAGCGGTCGTCGTTGTGGTCGCGGTGGGTGCCAGAGTGGCTGCGACCGCATCCGCGACGGCCTCGGTGACTGTTGAATCGGTGGCGGTCCGGTCGATTCCGCTGCAGGCTGACGCGAGCAGCAACACGATGCAGGCAGCGACTCGGCGCATGGTGGTTCCCTCCCATGGGAGCTGAACGATCAGCCAGTCACGTCACTGTCCGCACGGAGGGATCCACGAGGTTCAGCTCCTCGAACACGGATTAGACGTGAATGGCTGAGCGACTGTAGCTGCCTGTTCGCGATGAGGGCGAGAGCAAGTTCGCCTACGGCGGTGAGCTCGAGACGGCGCCCGATGTGCTGCCACGCAGGGTCAGCGAGTGCAGTAGAACAAGTTTCCAGTGCGTCGCAGTAACTGGCCCGAGAATCGTGCGGCGGCAGGTCGACGGTCACGCTGCTTGTCGGTCTGTCGCTCAGTGTGAACACCGAATGACTCGGCTGAGGCTCTGCCTCACGCTCGCTGACAACCGCCAGCACGAATAGACAGGCTCAACCTGGCAGACCCAAACCGGACCTGATCTACGATGCCTGCCGAAGCCGGTCGATCGCCGGCGCATGGAGAGGTTCGAGCGGTGAGTTCAAACGAGCTGGAAGATGCACTCGCCAAGGCGCGAGACAACCTGAAATCTGGTCTCGTGAAGAACGAAGCGGGTGTGCAAGCCGCCGTCATTCGGCCGATCCTGCGTGAGTTGGGCTGGGACGATGCCGACCCTGCGCAATGGCAGGTGGAATACCCAGTCGACGACGGCCGCGTCGACGAGGCACTTCTTGGCTCACTCGGCACGCCGCTGGTCTTCATCGAAGCCAAGAGGCCGGGCAACCTCAACCCGAAGGCCGAGGATCAGCTGTTCGGCTATGCGGCGAATCAAGGGGTGCCGATCTTGGTCCTCACCGATGGGGACACCTGGGACCTGTATCTGAGCATGGCTGCAGGCAAGCCAACTGAACGCCGGTTCGCCCATCTTGGGCTGATCGAATCCGACGATCTCGGTCTGGTGGCTCTTGATCTTCGTGAATTCGTCGCACGAGACGCGGTGTTGTCGGGCAAGAACGATGATGCAGCCAAAGCACGCCTCAAGCAGGTCAAGGATCGCGAGATCGGCAAGAGCGGCCTTGAGGCTGCTTGGGCGGAACTGCTGCAGGAACCCGACGACATTCTGCGTGATCTTCTGATCGAGCGAGTCGAGCAACGCATTGGCGCCAGGCCCGCGCTTCCCGACGCCGAACGCTTCCTGCGTGGTCTACAAGGCAACGGAGCCGCCATTCCGCCGTCGGTCGCCGAGCCTGCGGTAGGCGGAGATGTCGCTCAGCGCCAGCCGGCGGGGTTCTCCGAGCGACCGCCCAAGAACGACAAGCTCAGGGGCTTTATGCTTCGTGGTGAGCGATACGCCGCAAGGAACGCGGCAGCGGTGATTGCGCTGCTCGCAGACACGCTCGCCAGCATCAATCCCACGTTTCTTGAGCGCTGGGCGAACTCGGGCAAGGGACGAACGTTGCCGAGAGCGATTCGGCTGGGCCACCCGCTCCTCGCGGATCCTAAGCGTGGGGCTTGGTACACGCGGTTGCCTCAAAGCGACGAGTGGTATGTGATGACAAGTGTCAATGGAAAGCGAAAGCTGATCATGATGCAAGACATGGCAGCCGAAGCCGGTCTGGCTCGGGACGCGGACGTGCGGCCGATCCTGGGATGAACCCGCCGTCGGCTCTGTTCCGCACGCTGTGCCTACAGACGCGCAGCACTACTAACGGGGTGCCGAAACACGCAGGTTGGGCCGGCACCACACATCCCCGACCTGCGGGTTTGCACTCGGCGACCACCCGACAACCGGCTTCTTCAACAGTCTGCTGACGCCAGCGTCACGTGGCGCCATCACAGCAGCTGCTGCGCAACTGCCGCGTCGGCTTCGGCCGCCGCTACATGGACTGGCCCGACTGAGCGGGATATCAAGCGGGCCATCTACAGCGGCGTGGACGAACTGCGTCGCTTCGACTTGCCGTTGTACGCAACAGTGCCCTGGCTTCAGACTGCCGACCGACTGGTGCTGCTCAACTTGGCGTGGTCCCAAAATCCCGACTACGCGCGAGCCGACCGCCGCGCCCAGGTACGCGAGCACCACGACACGATCGGTACGGCGAGTGCCCAGGCGGAGCCGTCGGCGCTTCCCGAACGCTGAACCGTCTCCGCCAGCCTCAGCCGGCGACGGGCTCCAGGGCGACTCGGACGTGCTTGTGGTGCGGGGTGAGCGCCAGCCAGTCGCGGTCTTCTATGTCGGTGAGTTCGTTGACGGCCACGCCGTGAATCTTGTGCTCGCCGGATTCGTCGGGGTACTCGGTGCCGAAGCCGTGGGGGAGCGTGACGTGGCCGGACATGACCGTGTCGGTGACCTCGGCTGGCGCCTCGGCCTCGCCCCGCTTGGACACGATCCGGACACGATCGCCGTCCACCACGCCCAGTGTGGTCGCGTCGTCGGGATTGATTCGCAGCGAGCCGGCCTTGTCCTTCTTGCGCCACTCGGGGTCGCGTATCACGTCATTGGCGTTCGACGACCGACGCTCGCCCGCCGACAGGACGAATGGGAAGCGATCGTGCCCGGCGGCAGGCTCCTCGTCATTCAGCGAACGGAATTCGTCAGCCAGCTCGTCGATGTAGACGTGGATCTTGCCGTCGGGGTGCGCGATGCGGTCCCACGTCTGGGAGTACTCGCTGACGCTGAAGATCATTCCCGACGGTGAATTCACGAGCTTGTCGAACAGGTTGTTGGCGAGCTCCAAGCCGTCGCCGTCGATGCCGGCGGCGCGGACCTCGTCGGGGAAGCGCATGGACGCCTGCATGGAGGAGCCGAACATGATCGCCGCGGGCGCCATGTTCCCCAGCGTTGGCCCCAGCGCGTCGTACAAGACGACCGGCAGCTTGGCCCCCACGTCAGGATCAGCGCTCGACGCCTCTCCCAGCGCCTCGATGAACGCCTCACGCCCTTGTCGGGCCGCGTCGACCAGACCATCAGTGCCGTCGGGCCGTCCGCCCATCGCAGCCACCAGCCGGCTGTGGATCTCGGCCTCGGGCAGCGAGTCGCCCAGCGGCTCCAGGATCGGGTGCCGCACCTGGAAGTAGTTGGACGGCATCTCGCCGGCAAAGAACGTGGCCTCCGGCTTCTCGTATTGCGAGGCGGCCGGCAGCACGTAGTCGGCGGCCCGAGCGGTCTCGGTCATCGCCACGTCGATGACTACCAGGCAGTCGAGCTTGGCGAAGGCCTCCCGGAACCGCTTCGAGTCGGGCAGCGTGTGCAGCGGGTTGGCTGACTCCACGATCATTCCCCGGAAGCGGTTTGGGTGGTCGGTGTCGATGCAGTCGGGAATAGCGGCGCACGCCAAGAGGCCCGACAGCATGGCGCTGCCCGTGACGGGGTCGGTCTCGCCCTCACCCGAGTGGCCGCAGATGGGTGCGAGGCGCAACGGCAGGTTCATGCCGCCTGGCTTGGCGAAGTTGCCAGTCACCAGGTACAGCAGGCGCTGCAGCCAGCTGTTGAGCGTGGAGTGCGGCGCCATCTCGATGCCGAGGTCTTCCTCGGTGGACAGCGACTTCGCACTGCCCATCGTGCGGGCAGCGGCACGCAGCTCGGCCTCGTCGATGCCGCACTTGCGGGCGCAACCGGCGATGTCCGCGCCCGAGATCAGGTCGCGCAGCTCATCCCAGCCGACGCACTGCTCGGTCAGGAACTTCTCGTCGGTGAGGCCTTCTTCGACCATGATGGCCAGCAGCGCTGCCAGGGCCCACGCATCGGTGCCGGGGCGAACCCGGAGGTGGTGGTCGGCCATAGCTGCCGTCTCGGACACCCGTGGATCCATCACGACGAGCTTGCGGTCGTCATCGTTGCGGATCTTGTTCAGTTCGTTGCGCGACTCAGGGAAGCCGTGGCTCTGCCAGGGGTTCTTGCCGATGAACACCGCGCAGTCGGTGTGCTCGAAGTCGCCCATCGCACCGATGCTCTGCTTGCCGAACATCTTGCCCTGCGCCCAGTACATGCCGGTCTTCTCTTGAGCCAGTGCGTTCGAGCGGTACTTCACGCCCAGCGTTTGCAGCACCCCGCGGGCGTACGCGCCGGGGAAGTGGTTGCCCTGCCCGCCGCCGCCGTAGTAGAGGATCTTGTCGCCGCCGACGGCGTCGCGGATGCCGGTCAGGCGCTCGGCGACCTCCGCGATCGCAACGTCCCAGCTGACCTCTTCGAAGGTGCCGTCGTCCCGCCGACGCAAGGGGGTCGTGAGGCGGTCGCGCCCGTTCTGGTAGTAGTCGATCCGCAAGGCCTTCTCGCAGGTATAGCCCTTCGAGGCGGGGTGTTCCTTGTCGCCTCGCACACGCGTGACCTTGCGGCCATCCAGACGCACCTCGATGCCGCAATTGTTCGAGCAGAGCACGCACGCGGTCTTGTGCCAGACCTTGGTGGTATTCTCCTCGGGGGCACCGTTGGACTTCGCATCCGTGGCAGTTCCGCCGGCTCGCTTGGCGCGAAGTGCGGCGAGTCGGTCTTGGGCGTCAGACATGGCGTCTCCTCAGGGTCAGGCGGCGCGGACACCGCAAGGGTAGGGGACCCTTTCGAGCGCTGCCCGAATCCCGGTGCCGCTGCTGGCGAAGCCGCAGCGCATATCGTCCGCTCGCGAAACGGGACTTGCGGGGACGGCCCCGGGAGGAAGGGGCTAGCTCGGGCGGGCGCTGTGGAGCCGGGCGCGGTGGGCCGCTAACTTCAGTCCCGCCGGGTCGGTGCATCCGGACCAGACGACGGCTGGCCCCTATGGGTCGCAGGAGGAAATGCGCGTGCGGATCAGCGTGGATGCCGACAAGTGCCAAGGCCATAACCGGTGCTACTCGCTGGCACCAGAACTCTTCGACGTGGACGACTACGGCTACGCGACTGCGGCCGGAGACGGCGAAGTGCCCACAGGGCTTGAGGACAAGGCTCGGTTGGCAGCAGCGAACTGCCCGGAATACGCAGTCATCATCGAGGAGTAACCGGCCCACGCATCGACGGCAGTCGAGCCTCGCCGTCAGACATCTCCGGCCATGCGCTTACGCAATGCGGCCAGACTCCGGCCTGCGCCCCAGTCATTGCCCTCGAGCGCCAGCAGCACATCGACGAGATTGCGGTCGCGAGCCGCGCAGAGGTCCGCGACCGACTGACCTGCGGACTGCCCGTCGACCTGAGCGATCAGCGCCGCAGTGAACTCCGGCGTCATTTCGGGCACATCGGTGAGCTTGGTCCACGGAAGCTGCAGCGCAGGGGCGAAATGCTCGATGAAGCGCTCCAGGCCCCCCTCGCCCCCTGCGGTGGCATAGGTCTGGAAGACGCCCATCTGTGCCCAGCGCAGACCGAATCCGAGACGCATCACCTCATCGATCTCGCCGGTGGTCGCCACGCCGTCGTGAACCAGCCACAGCGCCTCGCGCCACAGTGCTTCGAGCAGCCGGTCGGCCACAAAGCCTTCGATCTCGGTGCCGATCCGCACAGGCGACATCCCCGCTTCGGCGAACCACGACATCGCCTGAGCGATCACGCCTTCGGAGGTGCGAACGCCGCCGACAATCTCGACGAGCGGGAGCAGGTACACCGGATTGAACGGATGCCCGACGAGGAGGCGTTCGGGGTGAGCCATCGCGGCCTGCAATTCGCTCGGGACGAAGCCCGATGTGGACGAGGCGATGACGGCATCGGGAGCGGCCGCTGCTTCGATCTCCGCATAGACCGCCTGCTTGAGCTCCAGCCGCTCAGGAACGCACTCGCAGATCAGCTCGGCACCCCTCGCCGCAAGGGAACAGCCGGTCGTTGGTTCGGCAACGGTGACGGTTCCCTCGCCGGTCGCTGGTTCGGCTGCGTTGACGGTTCCCTCCCCGGTCGCTGGTTTGGCTGTTGGCTCGACGCTCGCCGCCTGGCCGTCGGGCAGCAAGCCGAGGCGGCGCCAAGCAGTTCTGGCCGCCGCCAGCGTGACATGAACCCGCCGCTCTGCGTCCGGCGAGGGGTCGGCCACGCAAACGTCTACCCCGCACAGTGCCCAGCGTGCCGCCCACGCGGCACCGATGACCCCACCGCCCACGACGCACACGCGAGCAGGCGGGCTCAGCTCTGCCGTACCGGTCGATTCGGCGGGGGAGCGACCTACCACGCCCGTTCGGGCTGGCAGCTCGGGGTCGGCTGTCGCGCCAGGGTCGGCGGGGGAGCGGTCGGTCACCGCCGCTTGAGCTCGAGCTTGTCGCGGACTTCGGCGGGGCCGATGACCCGGTAGTTCATCGCTTCGAGGATCTGTTTCGCCCGCGCCGTCAGATCGGCATTGGTGGCGAGCCGGCCGCGTTCGAGATACAGGTTGTCTTCGAGGCCGACCCGAGCATTGCCGCCAGCGACCGCCGCCAGTGCCACATATGGCAGCTGATCGCGACCGAGTGCGAACGCCGAGAACGTCCAGTCGTCGGGCACGTTGTTCACCATCGCCATGAAGGTGTTCAGGTCGGGCGGGGCGCCCCAGCGGATGCCCATGCACAGCTGCACCATGACCGGGGCTTCGATGACACCAGCCTCCACCAGCGACCGCGCCTCCCAGAGCTGTCCGGTGTCGAATGCCTCGATCTCGGGCCGCACGCTGAGCGCTTGGATCTGGCGGGCCATCTCCATGAGCGTGTCGTGGGTGTTGGTGGCCACGTAGTTGCCCTCGCCGAAGTTCATCGTGCCGCAGTCGAGCGTGCAGATCTCGGGCAGCAGTTCTCGAACGTGCGCCAGGCGCTCGGTGGCGCCAGCCATGTCGGACTTCCGCGGATCGGGCGGCAGCGGCTGCTCGACCGAGCCGATCACGAAATCGCCGCCCATGCCGGCGGTGAGGTTCAGCACCACGTCGGTGCTCGATGCCCGCACTCGCTCCACCACCTCGCGGTAGCAGTCGACGTCGCGGCCCGCGTCGCCGGTGATGGGGTCGCGCACGTGCACGTGGCAGATCGCAGCGCCCGCGGCGGCGGCGTCGATCACGGTCTGAGCGATGTCGGCGGGGGTGTAGGGCACCTTGTCGGACTTGCCGACCGTGTCGCCGGCACCAGTGACAGCGCAGGTGATGAAGACGTCAGCCATGAGCGGGGATCTCCTTGTCGGCACCGGCTCGCCCGGTGCGTGATGCGATAGCACCGGCTTGTCCGGTGCGTGATGCGACAGCACCGGCTTGTCCGGTGCGTGATGCGACAGGGCGGCGCAGCAGCACGCGCAGCCGCGAATAGAACTCGTCGGTGTCGATGTAGGTGCCGATCAGCCGCCGGCGCGTCCCCGGAAGCGGCTCGAAGGCATCCCGCCCGTGGAGCACACGCCGGTTGTCGAACACCACGATGTCTCCGGGTCGGAACGGGTAGCGCACCTGGAACCGGTCCGAGCCAGCCGTTGCGCTCAACAGACCCAGCGCGGCGTAAGCACGCTCGACGTCGGCGCCAGCCATCGCGGGAAAGGCCCGCACCGGGTGGAACGCCCGGTAGGTGTAGGGAATCCGGCCGTCACCCGTGTCGATGACTGGGCCCTGCCAGCGGTGGTCGTAGTCGGGCGAACGGTTGAAGAAGATCCACTCCAGCGTGGTGAGCGCCTCGAATGCGCCTGGTTCGAAGTCACGCAGATGGTCGGCGATCGCCAGCCCGTCCGCCATGGTCGACCAACCGCCCTCGACAGTGTTCTCCACGCAATGGAGCAGCTGCAGCCCTGGCGGCACCTCCCGGGTCGGCAGGTCGGTATGGGGAGCGAGACGCAGCCCGGTATTGGCGACCGTGGTGGGCGTGATGTCCACGTCGACATGCCAGGTGAGGCCGAAATTGGAGTCGCGTATCGCGCCGATGCGCTCAGCGAGGCGGGCAACCGTGCCGGGATCGGTGCCGCAGCCGGACAGCCGGATGAGGCCGCAGCGAGCCAGGCCGCACAGCGCAACTGCCAACGAGTTGTCGTCGCACAGCGTCGCAGGGCCGTCGTAGGTGGTCGGTTCTGGGTGCGCCGCTGCGGTCCACGGTTCCGGTGCGGGAATGACGGCAAAGGGCTGATGCATGTCGTCCGCGACATGGCGCAGCCATCCCGGATGAAACGTGGCGTCGCGATGCTCCGGCTCGAAGGTCACATCGAGCGCCCCGTCAGCCACGCAGATCCGCCCCAGCGTCAGGTCGACGGGCAGATGCGCCGGATCCAGCTCGCACTCCCGGGTGGCCAAGTTGATGCCGCCGGGACCGGGGGCGTTCTCGCGCAGCCATCTCGGGTGGCATTCGAGCGTGGTCCCGTCAGGCCACACCAGATCTGCTGTGCCATGCGCGCTGAGACGTGCCGATGAGAGCGCCGCCCACGGATACTCGTAGTAGTCCGGTGTCGGGTAGTCCGGTGTGGGGCAATCCGGGGTGGGCGGCTGGGCAAATCCCCGCTCGGTCACTGGCCAAATTGTCTCACAGCGCGTCTGGCCGACCGGCCACCGAATCAGCGGCGGGCAGTCGATTGCACCGCTGCCGTGTGCCGAGTTGGCGACGCTGCTCCCGCTCAGATCCCTTCGGCAGCGGCAAGCCCTTCGGGATCGACCTGTTGACCGTTCGCCATCACGGCAAAGATCTCCGGCGGCTCTCGCCACGGATCGGCTGGGCTGCCTGCTCGCGCCGCCGCGATCGCCTCCCACACCCGTTGCGGGCTCATGGGCATGTCGATGTGCCGTACACCGAGGTGGGCTACTGCATCGATGACAGCGTTCTGCAGCGCCGGCGTCGAGCCGATGGTGCTGGCCTCGCCGATGCCCTTGGCGCCCAGCGGGTTGAGCGGCGAGGGCGTCTGCGTGCTGTGGACTTCGAATTGGGGGAACTCCGCGGCTGAAGGGAACAGGTACGTCATCAGCGTGCCGGTCTGGGGGTTGCCGTCGTCGTCGAAGAGCACTTCCTCGTACAAGGTCTGCGCTGCGCCCTGGGCGATGCCGCCGTGCTGCTGGCCGGCGAGCAGCAGCGGGTTGATCACCGTGCCGGCATCGTCGACCGCGATGTGCCGCAGGTAATGGACTTCGCCCGTGTCGGTGTCGACCTCCACCACAGCGACGTGCGCGCCGAAGGGAAAGCTGGCCTCGCCCTGGTCGAAGTCGAGCTGCGCGGCAAGCCCTGGGTCGACGGGCTCGCCGCGCTTGGACGCGTCGACCTCCGCCTCGGTCGGATCGCCGAGCAGCCCCGCCGGTGCTTCGTCGACCGCGCCGGCCAACTGCACCCAGTCGACGGATCGAGCCGGCACACCGGCCACGCTGAAAGTTCCCACCTCGGCGTCGAGCACGATGTCGTCCGCGCTGGCTTCGAGCAAGTGCGCTGCGAGCCGCTGCGCCCTGCCGATGAGCACGTCCGTGGCGGTGGCGACGGCCGAGCCGCCGACCTGCACCGACCGTGAGCCGCCCGTCCCGCCACCGCGGGGCACCAGATCGGTGTCGGATTGGATGAACCCGATCCGCTCGACATCGATGCCGGTGCGGGCCGACACGATCTGGGCGAACGTCGTGTGATGGCCCTGGCCGTGAGCACTCGTGCCGACACGGATGGTGGCGCCGCCGTCTGGCTCGATGCGCACCGCGGCGAACTCGCTGGTCAGACCGCCGGCGGTGATCTCCACGAAGCTGGCGATGCCGATGCCGAGCTGGCGCACATCGCCGCGCTCACGCCGCGCACGCTGTTCTTCCCGCAGATCGTCATAACCGGCAAGCTCGACCGCTCGCTGCAGCGGCAGGGCGTAGTCGCCGCTGTCGTAGGTCACGCCGGTGAGCGTGTCGAAGGGGAAGGCATCGGGGGAAATGAAATTGCGCAGGCGGATCTCGATGGGATCGATGCCGGTCTCGATGGCTGCCTGGTCGACGAGGCGTTCGAGCAGGGCCGCCGCTTCAGGCCGTCCGGCACCCCGATATGCACCGGTCGGCGTCGTGTTGGTCACCGCAGTGGCGACATCGAACCGGATTGCGGGAAATGCGTAGGTGCCGTTGGACATCCGCTTGGTGCCCGCCGGCAGCATCGTGCCGATGTTGGGGTAGGCACCGGTATCGCCCACGAGGCGTACCCGCAGCCCGGTGAAGGTGCCGTCGTCGCGCACGCCGAGTTCCGCGTACTGCACCTGGGCCCGGCTGTGCGCCAGCGTGGTCATGTCCTCGCTGCGCCCGGGCGTCCATGTGACCGGGCGGCCCAGACGGTCGGCCAGGGCCGCCACCACCGTGTGCTCGTGGTACAGGCCGGCTTTGGCGCCGAAGCCTCCGCCGACATGAGGTGCGATCACACGCAACCGTGGCGCATCCCAGCCGAGCGCCGCCGCGAGCTGCATCTTCATGAGGTGTGGCATCTGCGTCGCGCAATACACCGTCATGCGGCCGTCGTCGCCGGGTACCGCGGCGCACGAATTGGGCTCGAGCGGCACCGCGGCGATCTTCTGGTTGACATAGCGGCCCCGCACGATGTGGGTCGCTCCGTCGAGCGGGTTGATGCCAGGCGGGTCGGTGATCTCGGTTGCGACGTTGTTGGGCCGCTCGTCGAAGAGTGCCGTCGCCCCGGGAGCGAGCGCCGCCTCGGCGTCGGGAACTGCGGGCAGCGGGTCGTAGTCGACCCCAACGAGCTCGGCAGCGTCGACTGCTTGAGCCAAGGTCTCGGCCACGACCACGGCGACTGCTTCGCCGACGAAGCGGACCTTGCCGGTCGCCAGCGGCGGGCGAGCAAACTCGTCTGCCACCTTGACGAAACCGTGGTGCGGGGCGACGCCGAGCTCGCGAGCGGTGACCACCTCGATCACGCCCGGCGCCTGCTGCGCTTCGCTGGTGTCGATACCGCCGAGGCGCGCATGGGCGATGGGGGAACGGACGAACACCGCGTGGCACATGCCCTCGGCGGTGTGGTCGTAGACATATTGGCCGCCGACCGTCAGCAGCTCAGGGTCTTCGGTTCGTCGGACTTCGTTGCCCAGGATCGATCCAGCCATGGGCGGCGAGGCTAGTGACGCGCTGCGACACCTAACCGGTTCGGCGTGCTCGTTACGCTGCCGCCCGTGACCGGCCGCTTTCCCGACAAACCAGTCTCCGAGTCCGCGAGGCGAATGGCAGCAGATGCAGCGGCGGCGGCAGAAGCCGCATGCGACGCGCCGTCGCCGACGGGACTCGATTCACGCAGCGGCGACGAGTACACACACGGCCATCAGCCGGCGGTGGTCGCTCAGCACGCGAGGCGCACCGCGGAGGACTGCGCGGCGTTCGCCCGTCACGTGATCGAGCCCGATGCCCGCATCCTCGACGTCGGCTGCGGCCCGGCCTCGATCACCGTCGGCCTCGCCCGCTGGGCCGAGCGCGGCCACATCACCGGCATCGAAGTCACTGACGAGATCCTGGAAACTGCGGCTGCCACGGTTGCCGAAGCCGGAGTCGACAACGTGACGCTGGCCAACGAATCGGTGTACGAGCTGCCCTATGGCGACGCCACGTTCGACGTTGCCTACGCGCATCAGGTCTGCCAGCACCTTTCGGACCCAGTGTTGGCGATCGCCGAGATGGCCCGGGTGGTGCGCCCCGGCGGCTGGGTGGCAGTGCGCGACTCGGACTACTCGACGATGCGGGGCTACCCGTCCAGCACCGAGATCACCCGCTGGCGGGAGGTGTACCGGCAGGTGTGTCGCCACAATGACGCGGAGCCCGACGCCGGCCGCCACCTGTTCTCGTGGTTCCGTGCGGCCGGGCTGCCCGACGTGGCGATGTCGGCGTCGGTGTGGCAGTTCTGGACGCCCGAGACACGTCGCAACTGGGGCTACTCATGGGCCGATCGCTGCCTGAACACCAGCTTCGCTCGCCAGGCCGTCGAGTACGGCTACGCCACGTCTGACGAGATGGAACAGATCGCCGCCGGCTGGCGGGCGTGGGCCGACGATCCCGACGGGTACTTTCACTTCATCCACAGCGAGGCGCTGGCGCAGATCAGCTGAGTCCCACAGCGGCCGGCACGGCTGCGGCTCGCATCTGGGCGCCGATTGCGGGGCGCCGAATGCAAGGCCTCAGTACCCGGTCGCCTGAGCCCGAGAGCGGCTCGCACCGCTGCTGCCGGTGGCGTATCACCGGTCACCGGTCACCGGTTGCTCGACGTTCGTCTCCAGTTCGTGGGCGAACGGCGGATCGGCGCCAGATCGCGAGCAAGTGATCGCCGCGGCGGCCGCGGCGCGTTCTGCGATCGCGCGCCAATCGACGAGGCTGAGCGAAACGAGCGATGAACGGTCGGCGCCGAGCCGGTTCCACAGCGACGCCAGCACCGAGCCGACGAATGAGTCGCCGGCGCCGACGGTGTCGGCTGTGTTGATGGTGTCGATCGATGAGGCTGCCACCTCCAGCTCGCCCTCGTCCGTGTACACGGCGACTCCCTGGCCGCCGCGGGTGACCATCACGGTCGTGATCCGCCCGGCGAGCAACTCTGCAGCGCAATCGCCAGCCTCGCGACCGGGCCAGATCCACGCCAGGTCCTCATCGGACGCTCGGTAGAGGTCGCAGGCGCTCAGCCAGCGCTGGTGGAAGTGGTCCCACCGATCCCGGTCATCGATGATCGCCGGCCGAACATTGGGGTCGAGCGAGACGAGGCCGTCGTGACGCTCGGCCAGCCCAGCCAGCACCTCGGCGGTTCGCCCGCGGAACATGCCCAGGGTGCCGCCGTGCAGGATGTGCGGGCCGTTGCCGAGCGCAGCCAAGTCGACCGCGTCGAGCGCTGTGTCGGCGGTGTTGTCACCTTCGAAACGGAACGACGGACGGGGCGAGAGCTGAATGAATGCCATCGCTGTCGGCTCATCTCCGCGCTCGCAGGCGCGTAGCTCGACACCGCTGCGCTGGAGGTGTCGCCAGATGAGGTCGCCTGCCGCGTCGGTGGACACCCGTCCGACGAAGGCGACCGGCGCGCCGAGCCGTGCAGCAGCGACAGCCGCGTTCATGGGCCCGCCCCCCGGCACCGAACGGGCCTCGTCGCCGTCGAGGACATCGACCAGCGCTTCGCCGCAGCAGACGATCATCGGGCCGCCCTCACCGCGGCTGCCGCCAACTGAGCCGTCGTCGTCGAATTCCCGTCACTGCATCGGCACCGTGGCCGCGCCGCCGTCGCCGCGCCGCCGTCACCGGTCCCTCGGAATGCCAATGTCTTCACGGCGGCAGTCTCGCCTGCGCCGGCAGGGAAACGGTGTGCTCCAACCGCGAGACTGTCCGCCATGTCTGACGTGATGTCTGAGGCGATACCCGATAACTATCCCGACCTCGTCGACCGGGCAGCGCGGCTGTTCGGCGACGCCGAGGCGATCCGCGACGGCGACGTGTCGCTGAGCTTCGCAGACATCAAGGGACTCTCCGACGAGTGCGCCGCAGCGCTGGTGGCATCGGGCGTCGAGCCAGGCGAATCGGTGGGCATCTGGGCGCCGAACGCATGGGAGTGGGTGATCGCCTCGATGGGCACGCTGCGCGCCGGCGGGGTGCTCGTGCCGGTGAACACCCGCTTCAAAGGCCGCGAAGCCGCGTATGTGCTGGGCAAGGCCAAGATCAAAGTGTTGTTCACTGTGGCCGGGTTCTTGGGCTACGACTACGTCAAGGATCTCAACGAGGCCGCCGACGGTGGCCACACGGTCGACACGCTCGTCGACACGGTGATCCTGCGCGGTGACGCGCCCAGCGGCACGATCTCCTACGCCGAGTTCGCGGGGCGGGCGACGCCGGAGGCTGCGGCCGAGGCAGCACGAAGGTGTGCGGCTGCGTCGGGCGATGATCTCGGGCTGGTCATGTTCACCTCCGGCACCACGGGCCTGCCCAAGGGCGTGCTGGTGCACCAAGCATCGGTGCTGCGGAACTTCAACCAGTACGCGCTCGAGCTGGGCATGCGCCGGGGCGATCGGATGCTGGTGATCAATCCGTTCTTCCATGCCTTCGGATTCTCTGCGGGCATCACGCCGTGCATCATGCACGGCGCCGCCATTCACCCTCATCCCATCTTCGACGTCGAATCGGTGCTGCAGCGCATCGAGGACGAGCAGATCACGATCCTGCCGGGGCCGCCGGCGATCTTCCAATCCCTCATCAACCATGCGGGCCTCGACGACTACGACACCTCCAGCCTGCGTTCGTCGCTGACCGGCGCCGCGGCCATCCCGGTGGAGACTGTCGTGGCCATGCGTGAACGCCTCGGCTTCGAGGTTGTGCTCACGGGCTACGGCATGACCGAGACGCACGGGCTGGCGGCGATCTGCGCGGCCGACGACCCGCCCGAGCTGGTGGCGACCACCAGCGGCCAGGCGCTCGACGGCGTCGAGCTGCGAATCGTCGACGACGAGGGACGGGACCTGCCCATCGGACAGCCCGGCGAGATACTCGTGCGCGGGTACAACGTCATGGCTGGGTACCTCGACAACCCCGAAGCCACCGCCGAAGCGATCGATGCCGAGGGCTGGCTGCACACGGGCGACATTTGCGTGATGAACGACATCGGCTACATCGACGTCACCGACCGCAAGAAGGACATGTTCATCAACGGCGGCTTCAACGTCTATCCCGCCGAGGTCGAGAAGGTGATGACCGAGCATCCCCAGATCGGCCAGGTGGCCGTCATCGGCGTGCCCGACGAACGGCTCGGCGAGGTCGGTGCCGCATTCGTGGTTCCGTCGCCGGCCGGTGCTCCCGAAGCCGATGCGTTGCGGGGGTGGTGCCGTGAGCAGATGGCCAACTACAAGGTGCCTCGCCACTTCTGGAACGTCGAAGCGCTGCCGCTGAACCCGTCTAACAAGGTGCTCAAGGCCGAGCTGCGGGACCTGGCCGCCGAGCTGCTCGGCACCTAGCGGGTCCCTCATGTGCTCAGCACGGGCGCGACGGCGCCCCGGCAATTGCTCCTGAGCCGAAGAGCACTGCCGGGGCACCGCCGAAGCCGGGCCGGACGTTTCGACCGGCCGACTTGGCTTGGCCTAACCCAAGCGCTGTGCAGCGGCGATGAGCCGGGCCAGTTCGGCCACGTCGGCATCGCCGCGGAAGTCTCGGGCCAGGCCTTCTGCTTCGTGGCGCAGCGTTCGCATCAACGGGTCGTCGACGAACCAGCTCTGGCGCAGGACTTCGGCGAACTCGGCGGCCACTGCGGCCAGCCGGAAGTGTCGATCCGCGTTGTCGAAGCTGCGGTGCGCATCGCTGCCGCGGATCGTCTCGGACACCTCGGTGATGTTCTCGCTGGCCGGTCGCTGATACCGCAGCGTGACCTTGGCGAGCGTCTCGCTGCTGCGACGGCTCCGGCTGTCGGGGTCGACCAGCGTCAGCTCATACAGCGCCGTGGCGCTCTGGGAGATGGCGACCTCGCCGGCGTCGACGGCATCGTTGCGGAAGTCGCGGTCGGCCACGTCGCGGTTCTCGAAGCCGAGCAGCCGGTAGGCGGCCACCGTGTCCGGGTTGAAGATGACCTGCACCTTGGCGTCACGGGCGGCAACCGAGACGAACGAGGTCACGTCGTCGCCGAGCAGCCGCCACGCTTCGTCATGGTCGTCGATGTAGTGGTACGAGCCGTCGGCCCGGTTGGCGAGCTGCTCCATCAGCTCGTCGTTGAAGGGGCCGAGGCCGACGCCGATGGTGGACAGGCCGATGTCGGCGCGCTCGCCGAGCTGGCGCAGGATCCGGTCGGTCTCGGTGGCGCCGACGTTGGCGACGCCGTCGGAGAACAGCAGCACCAGCACGTCGCGCCCGGCGTCTGCCTCGCTCTCGGCCATGCGGTAGCCAGCGACGAGGCCGTCGGCCACGTTGGTGCTCCCGCTGGGTCGCACGTCTCGCTCGATGCGACGGATCAGGTCGTCGTGGTTTCTGCCGACAGCGGCCGGCCGGCTGACGATGCGTGCCCAGTCTGCGTAGGCCACCACGCCCACCCGGGTTTCGGGCTCCAGGCCTTCGAGCAGCAGGTTGACGGCGTCATAGACCAGTTCGATGCGCCGGGTCCTGTCGTTGGAGGTGCCGATCTCTTGATCCATGGAGCCTGAGCTGTCCAGCACCACGATGATGCTGTCGGGCCGCACGGCGTCGGACACCACGTGCGGCGCCTGCACGCCCACCCGCAGCAGCAGGTCGCCGGTGTCAGCGAATGGCGACGGGGCAGCGTCCACGCTGATGGTGAACTCGTCGATCTCGTCGTCGTAGCCGCCGTCGAAGTAGTTGACGAATTCCTCGACCCGCACGGCCTCGAAGGGCGGCAGCTGGCCGCCGTCGAGGAAGTTGCGGGCAATGGTGTACGAGGCGGTGTCGACATCGAGTGCGAAGGTCGAGAACGGATCGTCGTCGGTGTCGACGAACGGATTGACGCCGTAGTCGACGAACTGGTCGGGCTCGGTGCGTCGCCGTTGCGTCGGCTCGTAGGGCTCGACCTCTGGTTCCGCGGAGTGCTCCGAGTCGTCAGATGCGTCTTGCTCACGGCCGCCGCTCGAGGATTGGGTCGAGACGGATTCCTCGCTCATGCCACTGTCGTCCGACATCTCTTCCTCTGCTTCGTCGGCGAAAGCCGCCTCGGTTTGCTCCTGCGCAACAGCACTGCCGAGCGCCCCGGTTTGCTCCTCGTCAGCCATGTCGTCGGAAGATTCGGTCGTGGCCGGATGAGCCCGGCCGTCTGAGGCGGCCGCGGTCGACTGTGTGGTGCTGTCGGAGTCGGCTGTGTCTGCGCTGTCGACAGAGGTGTTGTCGGCCGATGTGCACGATGCCGTCACCAGGCACAGTGTCAGCAGCGCAGCGACTATCCGCCACGCTGTGGTGCCGGCCACCTGCCGGCGATGTGGTGGATTGCAGCTCTTCATCACGTCAGTCCCCTTTGCGTTGGTTGGCTTCCGCCGCATCCGGCCTGCAGCGCTGCTGCTGCTGCGGTGCGACTTGATGCCTCGACGCATGCGCGGGGAGATGCGTTCCTCGAATTTCAGATAAGCAATAGCCCTGTCACGGGAACGCAACGTGCGACGACTGAACGACACGCACGCGCGACAGCTGTCATGTGAGGCACCGGCGGGCCTTGGCGGTGAACACCGCAGCCCGGGGAAGTCAGCATCGTGCCCGTGTCGAAACCGCCCTCATCGACCGGTGAACACCGCAGCCGGGGGAGTCAGAGTTGTGCGCGACGCACCGCCCGCTGACGATGTCGGTGGCGTTCAGTCCTGCTTGGACTTGCCGGCGGCCTTCTGGTTCTTCTTCCAGACGCGGACCTCGGCGAGGGCGTCGGGGCCATCGATATCGGCCACCGAGCGCGGCTGATGGTCGGCGAATGGGCCGGCCACGGCCTTCCACCCGCGGGGTGCAACCCCTAACCGCTTGGCCAGGATCGCGACGAAGATCTTGGCCTTTTCGTCGCCGTAGCCGGGCAGGGCCCGCAGCCGGTCGAACAGCGCCTTGCCGCTGCGCACGTCGGCCCAGACGGCACCCGCGTCGGCGCCGTAGTGCTCGACGACGTGACGAGCCAGCTCGCCGCATCGCCGGGCCATCGAACCCGGGAACCGGTGGATTGCCGGCTTTTCCTTGAAGGCAGCTTCGAGCTCGTCAGGTTCCATGGCGGCAATGGATGTCACCGAGTAGCGATCGCCAAGGCGCTCAGCCAGCCGGGCCGGGCCCTTGAACGCCCACTCCATGGGGATCTGCTGGTCGAGCATCATCGCCAGCAGCAACGAGAACGGGTCGTCCAGCACGAGCTGATCGGCCGCCGGATCGCCCGTGACCGCCAGCGTTCCTCGTTCCGTTCCAGTGCCGCTCGCCATAGCGCCGCACGCTACCGCGACAGCGCCCGCTGCTCTTGCCGCCCGCACATCGCCATCGACACCGCCCTTGGGCCCGAACAGGGGACTGCGAATAATAGGTTTGCAGTGCGCTCGACTTCGCGTAAGGTCGAGGCATGGAATGGTCGAACGTAGGCCCGACGCTGTCGGTGTTCGTTCCGATCGCCATCGCGTTCGCCGGCGGCGTGTGGGCAGTGATCAAGTGGGGCTTCGGAGGCGTAACAGAACGCTTCAACGACCAGAACGTCCGCATGGATGGGATCGTCGATCTCGTCAACGCCCGGTTCGATGCGGTGAATCAGCGCTTCGACGACCAGAACGGCCGCGTGGATGCTCGCTTCGATCGGGTCGATGCCCGTTTCGGCGCTGTGGATCAGCGCTTCGATGAGCAGAATGGCCGGATCGATTCCCGCTTCGATGCGGTGGATTCCCGCTTCGATGCAGTGGATGCTCGCTTCGATGCGGTGGATTCCCGTTTCGATGCCGCGGACCATCGGTTCGAGAGTCTCGACAAGCGCGTTGACGGCATCGACAAGCGCATCGACGAGGTACGCGTCGACCTTCGGGCAATTGTCACCAGGGTCGACGCGTTGCAGGCATCCATCGCGATCGCCTAGCTGCCGACAATCCCAAACGGCCCCGACATGGATTCCGAGATGGAACTCCGCGACCTCGCCGCTGGGATGTGGCTGTCGGGCGTCGTTGCGGGCGGCGACGTCACTGTCGTGGCGGCCCAGGTGCATGGACCTGCGTCAGCCACGCTGACCTACCGCACGGCGGACGGCATTCTCGGGGAACGGCTTGTCACTGCGGCCGATCTTGCCGACATCCGCGCGGCCGCAGAGAGCCACTGGTCGTTTGACGCGGACGGGGCGATGTTCAAGCTGGCCTCAGAGGCCCGCCGCATGCAGATGGCCCACCTTGCCGACCCATTCGCAGCGGTGGATACCTCGAATATCGACCCGTATCCGCACCAGATCGACGCCGTCTACAACCGCTTGCTCACCCTCAAGCCGCTGCGGTTCCTGCTGGCCGACGATCCAGGTGCGGGCAAGACGATCATGTCCGGGCTGCTCATCCGCGAGCTGATGCTTCGCGGTGACGTGACCCGGTGTCTCATCGTGGCGCCGGGCAGCTTGGTCGAGCAGTGGCAGGACGAGTTGTGGGACAAGTTCGGCCTGAGCTTCGATCTGATGTCTCGCGAGAGCGTCGAAGCATCCCGCACCGGCAACCCATTCGTCGAGCGCAACCTGCTGATCGCTCGAGTCGACCAAATGGCCCGTTCCGACGAGTTGAAGGATCGATTGAAGGCGTCCGAATGGGACCTCGTCATCGTCGACGAGGCCCACAAGATGTCTGCGCACCGCTACGGCGACGAGCTGCGCCGCACCAAGCGCTTCGAAGTAGGCGAGGTGCTGCGCGAGTGCACACGTCACTTCCTGCTGCTGACCGCTACGCCCCACAACGGCAAGAACGAGGACTTCCTCGCGTTCATGACGCTGATCGATCCCGAGAGGTTCGAGGGACGGCTGCGAGCCACGAACGACGGTGGGGCACCGGCCGAAATACCCGACGTCAGCGATGTGATGCGCCGGCTGGTGAAGGAGAACCTGCGGACCTTCGAGGGCAAGCCGCTCTTTCCGAAGCGATACGCCCAGAGCCTGCAATTCGAGTTGTCTGGGCCCGAGAACGAGCTGTACGAGGCGGTAACCTCCTACGTCCGTGAGGAGATGAACCGGGCCGCGCGCATGACGGCCGAAGGTGACGCTCAGCGCGGTGTGATCGTCGGCTTTGCGCTCGCAGGCCTGCAGCGCCGGCTCGCGTCCTCGCCGGCAGCCATCTACCACTCGCTGCGGCGTCGGCGCGATCGCCTCGCCAACCAAGCAGCGGAGCTTCGACAGCTCGCTGCCACCGGGGCACCAATTCCGGTGCCCGAGCTTCCCAAGGGAGTCCGCATTGCCGATCTTGAGGACTTCGACTTCGATGACTTCGACGAGGCCGAGCTTGCCGAGTTGGAGAATCTGACGGTCGATGCCGCAACGGCGGCCGCGACTGCCGACGAACTCGAAGCCGAAGTGCGGACCTTGGACCGGCTGGTGGAACTGGCCGATGGCGTGCGGAACAGCGGCGTGGATGCAAAGTGGACCCGCTTGCGGAATCTGCTTCGTGCTGAGCAGTTCGGTGCTGGATCGTTCGATACGGCAGGCGATGGTGAGGTCGACGCTCGCAAGCTGATCGTCTTTTCCGAGCATCGAGACACGCTCGACTATGTGTCCGGCCGCATTGCCGCCGAACTCGGCAGACCGGAAGCAGTCGTCACGATCCACGGCGGCCTGAGGCGCCAGGACCGCCGCGTCACTCAGGACCGCTTCCGCGTCGACCCGACGGTGTCAGTGCTAGTCGCCACCGATGCGGCTGGTGAGGGCGTCAACCTGCAGGTCGCCAACATGATGGTCAACTACGACCTGCCGTGGAACCCGAACCGCATCGAGCAGCGCTTCGGGCGCATCCACCGGATCGGCCAGCGTCGGCCATGTCACTTGTGGAATCTGGTGGCACACGAGACGCGGGAGGGCCAGGTATTCGAGCGGCTTTTTGCCAAGATCTCCCAGCAGCGCGAGGTGTACGGCGACCAGGTGTACGACGTGCTGGGCGACGCTCAGATCAACGTGTCACTCCGGGAATTGCTGATGAAGGCGATCCAGGCCGACACCGACCCAGCCCACGCAGAGTGGATGAACACCATCATCGACGGCGAGATCGGCGAGCAGCTACGCGAGGTGCTGGAAGAACGGGCGCTCGTCGCTGGCATGGCCGACACCGGGGCGAACGACGAGGTACGCCGCCGCATGGAAGAGGCCCGCGCCCGCAAGCTGCAGCCGTGGTTCGTGCACGACTTCTTCACTCAGGCGCTGCAGCTGTACGGAGGGCGCATCTCTGGCCGCGAGCGCGGCCGGCATGAGATCACGCGGGTCCCGGCCTCGGTGAGGGCGAGTGCTGATCCGGCCCTTGGAGCCGTCCACGACCGCTACGCCCGGGTGACCTTCGACAAGGACTGCATGCAGCCCGATGCCGAGTCCGCCCGTAAGGCCGGTGGCTCCGGCGACCGTGCCGAACTGATCTCGCCAGGGACCGCGCTGCTGTCGGCAGTGGCTTCCAAGGTGCTCGCCGATCACGGTGACGCGTTGCACCGCGGGACGGTCTTGGTGGACACCGGAGACCCTTCGACCGAGCCACGACTGCTCGTGTATCTGGACCATGTGGTCACCGATGGTCGGATGGTGAACGGCGCTCGTCAGGTGGTGTCACGCCGGTTCCAATACGTGGAAGTCGACCGGGAAGGTGCGGCCCGCGACCCAGGCGCGGAGCCCTACTTGGGCTACGAGTCGTTGACTGCTGAACAGAAAGCACAGCTCGCCGGCGACTTGGACACCGCATGGGCCGGTCGAGCGGCCGAATCAGTGGCACGCGACTGGGCCATCGAACACCTCGCCGGACCGCATTTCGAGTCGGTGGCGGCTGTGGTGCAAGACCGGGTCGACCGCGTAAGCGAAGCGGTGCGGGTACGGCTGGAGTCCGAGATTCGCTACTGGGATCGACGTACAAACGAAATCAAGACACAGGAGATTGCGGGCGGCAAGCCAAGGCTGAATTCAGGGCGAGCGCGAGCACGTGCTGACGAGTTGGCATCGCGACTGCTGCGCCGACGTGCCGAGCTCGACTCAGAAGCCGACCTGCACAGCAGCCCGCCCACCGTCGTCGCCGCAGCGGTGGTGCTGCCGCAAGGACTGCTGGACCAGATTGCGGGGGCGCCGCCAGACTCGGCTGCCGTAGCTGACAAGGCCGAGACCGACCGGCGGGCAGTGGCTGCCGTCATGGCTGCAGAGCGAGCGCTCGGCCGCCTCCCGACCGAGCAGGAGCATGCGAACCCAGGTTTCGACGTGATGTCGGTCGACCCAGAAACCGGCGACCACTATTTCATCGAGGTGAAAGGCCACCTACCCCGCACCGACGAGATCCACGTCAGCGCCCGCCAAGTACGCCAAGCCCAGAACGACCCGGACCGCTGGCGACTCGCAGTCGTCTCCGTGCCCGATGACCCGGCTGCTGAGCCCGAAGTCCGCTACTTGGTCAGGCCCTTCGCCGACGCGACCATGCCATCCGCCATGACGAAAGTGGCGCTGAAAGTAGCGGCGCTCCTCGCAGACGCCGGGCCACCTCGCTAAACAAACTCAACCTGTCCTGTGGCATGCCGCCACCGTCGGAAGCGAGTGTCAGCGTTAGCCTCCGGTGCCGCATGCAGCTTGGGACAGGTGCGGGGGCTCGGGTCGAGCGCTTCTTGCGCACGCACGACGCGGGCCAGCTAATCGTCTGCGTCGGTTCGGCCAGCGTTTCGGGCTTGGCGTGGTTGGCCGAGCACACACGTCAGCGGCCGGTGACATTGCTGATCGGCGATCTGCAAGGCCGGAACTTCCAGCATGCAACTGAGGCCGACCGGCGTGCGGCTCTGAGGTTCGTGCAACGAAGCGACGTGGAGGTGCGCAACTGGTACCGCACTGCACGCAACGCCGCAGGCCGCTCCGAGGCCCATCTCAAGGTGTGGGCTGCATGCGATGAGCATGGAGCGCCGCATGCCCATCTCGTGGGCTCGGCCAACCTCACGACAGCGGGACTTGCCGAGAACGTCGAGTTGATGACCGTCGCTGACAGTACCGAGCATGCCTACTTGAACGGCGTCCTTCAGGCGCTCCTCGACAAGTCCTGGCTGGCCGAGGACCAGCTGGTCAAGCGAATAGGTGCCCGCGACACACGGGTGGAGGCCGACCGGCCCCGCGGCGCTGCGTCGAGCAACATGCCAGCGTCCGCATGGTCGGGTAGCGGTGCGCGGGCAGATGCCGATGACCAGCAAGGCCGTGGAGTTCACAGCGCTTCGCACCGCCGCAGACCAGGCGCTCCCAAGGCGTACACCGGTTGCGCGAGGCGAGTGGCTGTGCTGGCGGCATGTCTGCTCGGACTCGGCGCAGCTCTTGCCCTCGTCGTGGCTCTCGCCATTTTCGCTTGGAACGATCTGCTCGATTTCGAGCGATAACACTTGTTCCGGCAGCGACGGGGCTGAATCCGCGATCGGAATGCGGCGGTGCCAAGAGCAGGTGATGCTCTTTGTGTTGCGTTGACGCATCCTTCTTGCACCGCAGCCGTGTTGCGTGCAGCCGACCCAGGCAAGTCGCTCGGTACCTTGGGGGGCATGGTCAGCGCTGATGCCGCCGCGTTCGACTTCCCAGGCGCGCGCTGGTGGAAGTTCGACTTCCACACCCACACACCGGCCTCCCACGACTATCAGGACCGCGAGGTCACACCTACCGACTGGCTGCTCGCGTTTATGCGAGCCGGCATCGACTGCGTCGCTGTCACCGATCACAACTCCGGCGAGTGGGTGGATCGGCTCAAGTCGGGATTGGTCCAGCTTGAGGAACAAGCGCACCCCGAATTCCGGCAGCTGTCCCTGTTTCCAGGCGTCGAAATCACCGCGAACGGTGGGACACACCTGCTGGCGCTCTTCGATCCGGGGAAGTCGACTGGCGATGTGCGAGATCTGTTGGGTGCCGTGCAGTACCGGGGGGAATCCGGCGAGAGTTCAAGGGCGGCTGACTCTTCGGTGGTCCAGATAGTGGAACAGGTCGCCAAGCGCGGCGGCATTGTGATTCCAGCACACGTCGACTTGAACCGGGGCCTATGGGATCTGGCGGGAAACACGCTCGAGCCGATACTGACCAGCAAAGACGTGTATGCCGTCGAAATTGTGGATCCGTCCTCGAAGAAGCCGGGTCTCTACCAACAGCATGTGCAGCGCTGGGCCGAGGTGCTCGGTTCCGACTCGCATGGTCTGGCTCACGCAGACGGTCAGCGCGTTCCGGGGTCTCGTTTCACCTGGATCAAGATGGAGCAGCCGTCCATTGACGGGCTGCGCCTAGCGCTGCTTGACGGCGAGCGGTTCTCTGTCCGGCGAAGTGACGACCCGGACTCTCCGCTCCATGCGCTGCCCGCCCACCATGTGAGATCGATTGCCATAACCGAAGCGAGGTTGATGGGACACGGCGAGCCAGCCACGCTCGAGTTCAGCCCCTGGCTCAACGTGCTGATCGGCGGACGGGGGAGTGGCAAGTCGACGGTGCTCAACTGCATGCGACTTGCCGCACGGCGCGAGGCCGACCTGCAACGACTCGATGAGCGCAGCAACACCAGGCGCACGTTCGACCGATTCAACCAAGTGCCGCGAACTCGCAACGACGATGGCGGTCTCACAGATGAGACCCACGTCGAGTGGACCGTTTCGCGAGACGGTGTTGCCCACCGGATCCACTGGGCCCAGGCGCCGAATGCCGATGACACGGTTGTCGAGACCATAGACAGCAAATCTGAGTGGGTTGCTTCAAGCTCGCAACATGTCACGGCCGAGCGGTTTCCTATCCGGCTCTTCAATCAGAGCCAGATAGGGGAGCTGGCAGGTGACAATCAAATTGCGCTGCTGGATCTGATCGATGAGGGTGCAGGCGCTCAGGACTGCCAGCGCGAGTTCGAAGCAGCGTGTCGAGCATTCTTCGCGACTCGTGGACGGATACGGGACATCCTAGCGGAACTTGGGCGCAGCGGTGAAGTGGAGGTCGCTCTCGAGGACAACGCTCGAGCGCTCGCGCTGTTCGAGGAAGCGGGACACGCCGCTGCCTTGCAGGCGTTTCGTGCGACCGAACGTCAGGAACGAGAGGTTGAGCGGCACTTCGCCGTCGCAGAGCAGGCGGTCCGCCAAGTCGACGATGTCGCCGATCAGCTGCAGTCCGAAAATATCGCCGAGTCCGTCTTTGGCGAAGAAGACTCTGAGTCCGACTGCGACCGCTCCGCGATCGCCATCATCGATTCGTTGCGCGGCATCGTCGACGATGCGAAGACCGCGCTGAACGAGGCCAGTGGCACGGCGCGAGAGCTGATTGGGCAGCAACGGGCGGCGTTGCAGACCAGTTCATGGCGCTCGAATGCAGACCAGACGCAGACCGCATACGAACAGGCGGTGGCGGCCCTCGCTGTTGAGGGACTCGGCGATACCCAATCGCATGCCGACTTGGTCCAGCAACAGCAGCAGTTGACGTCCGAGCAGACCCGCCTCGCTGCGCTCAGTCAAGAACTCGCCCGGATCCAACAACGAGCGATCGACGAGCTTGAGGTGGTGGTACTAGCTCGTCGCGCTCTCAGCGATGCCCGATCCGCGTTCCTCCGCGAAACGCTGACCCAGAACAATTACGTACGAATCCGGCTTATCCCGTACGGTGAGAATCCGCGCACGATTGAACGCTCGCTAAGGGACGCTCTCGGTGTTGCCGACGATCATCGATTCCCAGACGACATTGGCAATGGCGGTGAAGGAGCGTCCAGATCGGGACTGGTGGATCAGCTGATGGATGGCCTCCCCCAGGATTCCGAATCGCGACGCGACGAGTTTGAGGCTCGACTGGAATCTATGCGTCAGCGGTTGGCCACGGCTGTCGAGGGTGGCGAGGGATTCGGTGGACACTTTGTCAACTACCTCAAGCGCGAACACAGTCGCAGTGCCGAGTTCCTCGATCAGCTACTGGTGTGGTTCCCACCAGACAGCCTGCACGTCGAGCACAGCCTCACCGCCGACGGCACCGAATTCAGGCCGATCGGTCAGGGTTCAGCGGGCCAGCGATCCGCAGCGATGTTGGCGTTCCTCCTCGCACACGGCGACGAACCTCTGGTGCTGGATCAGCCCGAGGACGACCTAGACAACCAGCTCATTTACAGCCTCGTGGTCAGGCAGATGAGAGAAAACAAACTGCGTCGTCAGATCATTGTTGTGACACACAACCCGAACATCGTTGTCAACGGCGACGCCGAGATGCTGCACGTCCTTGATTTTGTCAACGGCCAGTGCGCTGTCGTGGAGTCGGGCTCTTTGCAAAATGCTGATATGCGCGAGGAGGTATGCCGGGTCATGGAAGGCGGCCGCATCGCCTTGGAGCAGCGGTACCGTCGGCTCGAAGCCGGGTTGGCTAATGCTTGACAGCAGCCACGAATTGCTCGAAGCCGTTCGGCTGGGAGAGACGAGCTTTCTCGAACTCAAGGAGGTCCGCTTCTCTGGGCACAAGGTGGCTGGACCGTCTCGCGATGACTTGGCTGACGAGCTCGCGGCGTTCGCGAACAGTCAAGGCGGGGTCCTCGTGTTGGGTGTGGAGGACAAGTCGCGTGACCTCGTCGGCATTCCTCACGACAGGCTTGACGCCGTCGTCAACTTTGTTAAAGAGATCTGCAACGATTCGATCACCCCTCCAGTCGAGCAGCTCGTGCTGGACAGGCTCTCTGTGCCTTCGGGGACTGGGCGCCCAGTGAACATCGTGAAGCTTGAGGTTCCTCGCAGTCTGTTCGTTCATCGCAGCCCGGGCGGCTACTGGCATCGTGTCGGTGACTCCAAGCGGGTCATGACGCCGGAGTTCCTTGCTCGCCTCTTCCAACAGCGCAGCCAAACACGCATGATCCGATTTGATGAGCAGCCAGTGGCCGGTGCATACCTAGATGACCTCGCCGAGTATCTGTGGATGAGATTTCGCACATCGCGTTCGGATGACGAGCAAGAGACATTTCTGGTCAAGCTGGGCATGGCCGCGCGAGCCGACGATGGCACGGTCGGACCTACCGTTGCCGGAGTGCTGATGGGCAGCGAGACACCCGAACGCTGGCTTCCGAATGCATACGTGCAGGCGGTGGCATACCGGGGCAGCTCCGTCACTATTGATGAAGTCGCAGCGAGCTACCAGTTGGACGCGGCTGACATCACGGGACCGTTGGATCGTCAGATCATCGAGGCAAGCCGGTTCGTCCTCAAGAACATGCGCCGGGGTGCATCCAAGGCCGTCGGGCGCGTTGACGAGCCACAGTTCGACATGGCGGCTGTATTCGAAGCGCTGGTGAATGCCATCGCGCATCGGGACTACGCGATACACGGAGCGAAGATCCGCTTGCGCCTGTTCGCGGACCGATTGGAGCTGTTCTCGCCCGGTGCTCTAGCGAACTCCTTGACTGTCGACTCCCTCCGGTACCGCCAGACAGCACGCAACGAGACGATCTGCAGCTTGTTGACGCGATGCCCCGCGCCTGATGAGCCTTGGCTCACCGAGGGCCGCGCCCATTTCATGGAAAAGCGTGGCGAGGGCGTGCCGATCATCCTCGACAACAGCACTGCGCTCGCGGGGCGGGAACCCGAGTACCGCGTCCTAGACGACGCCGAGTTGATGCTGACCATCCACGCCGCACCCACTGACGAAGCAGGCGGCTGAAGTCCTACGGTCCGCGCAAAGACGAGGACTGAGCAGGAGATAGCAGCGGCGAGTGCCGCGTGCGGCGGCATCCGCCTGCTGCCCGAAGGTGGCGCCGACGCAGCGCTTTTTCCCGCTGAGCCTCTCGACCGCAGCGCTGCACTGGAAGAATTCAGGCGTGCAGCCCGCCCGGCACGCGAAGGAGACGACGAACTCTCTTCCCTGATCTCAGGGTTGCAGGTGTTTGCCTTGCTTGGCCCGAGCTATGACGAAACGGGGCCGGTGCCGAATATTGGCCCAACGGGTGCGCAATGCATATCGCTATGCTGATTGCATGGCGCAATTCGTGACTCGCATCGACGATGCTGTTGCCGGCCAGATCGACGAGTTGGTGGCAGCGGGAGCGGTCGAATCCCGCTCAGACGCGGTCAGGCGCGGCCTCACGGCCCTTATCGACGTGCATCGGCGCAAGCGCATCGGCGATGCCATCGTGGAGGGCTACCGGCGGCGTCCTCAAAGCGAGCAGGAGGTGGGGTGGGCTGACGCGGCCACGGCAGCGATGATCGCTGAAGAGCCGTGGTGATGCCCGCTCAGGGCGAGGTGTGGTGGGCCGAGGCCAACGACAAGCGCCGCCCGGTGTTGGTCGTTACTCGCAGCGACGCTGTACCGGTGCTGACGTGGATCGTCGTCGCCCCGGTCACGCGCACGGTGCGCTCGATTCCGACCGAGCTCCGGCTCGGCTCCGACGAAGGGATGGCGTTCGAGTGCGCGGCGTCCTTCGACAACCTGCAGCCGATCCGACGCTCGTTCCTCTCCGAGCGAATCGGCGCCATCGGATGGCGGCGCATCGAAGTCTGCGACGCGCTCGCGGCACTCGCCGACTGCTAGCCGACCAAGCGTTCTCGAAGTCATAGAAACGGGTCACGCGTGCGATGCGCTCAAGTGCTGCCTTGATCTCGCCGTGTGCTGTGTGGCCCGGCTTATCGACGCTGGGTTCAAAGGCGCTCATGGTGCTCTGTTGACGGAGTGCAGCAGCCAGCTCGGCTCCGTTGGTGACGACGAATATCATTGGAGCACCAATCGCTGCGAAGGCATCCGCGGACGGCGGTCGGCAGTGGGCATACGATCCTGCGATGGCCCGACCCAAGTCCCGACGTGGCGGGCGTGTCACTCCCAAAGGGACGCGCCCCGGCGCAGGTGGCGGCACGCCTCGGCTCGACCCGCAAGCTCGCTACTTGCTCGAACTGCTGGAGGCGAGTGCAACTGAGTTAGCGGCCCGCAGCCCCGATGTTGACGAGGCTGACGGCTGGGCGTCCGGAATGCAGGAATTCGTTGCGGTGCCTCACTCGCCAGAGGGCCTGCAGCCTGCGCAAGTGCTAGACCACGCCCGCAAGATCGGCGGCGCGTCCGGTGCGGCTATGACAGCTGCGCTCGGCGCATACGGGCCCAGCAGCGCGCGAGCATCAGCTCGACGTCAGCTCGAGCAGATGGCGTCCTCGGGCAATGTGCCGGCGTGGGTGATGGCAGTGGGCCGAGCAACGCCGGCGGAAGCCTTTCTGTGGCGAGACGAGTGGGGCGAGGCGTGCGAAGTCACGATCCACTACCAGCGTCCCGACGGGCGCCTCCACGGTTTGCTGGTCGACATCAATTGGTTCATGTGCGGGGCCGCTCGCGGTTTCGAACTTGTGACCGAGCGCGAGGCCTTGGCATCGGCCGGGCGCGACCGCCCGGGAGTCGAGCAATTGAGCTTGGCCGACGCCCGAGCCCTGTGCCACTGCGCGCTCGACATCTACATGTCCCTCGATGCCAACGACGAGATGGAGCCATTCGAGGAGGCGCTCGAATTCGAGTGGCCGGACTTGGGATTCTTGGCAGAGCAGCGACTGAGCCTGTTGCCCGAAGGCGGCACCGCAGCAGCGCTGTACCCCGCGGAGCGTCCCGACCGCAGCGCTGCGTTGGACGAATTCAGGCGCGCAGCCCGCCCCGCAGGCGAAGGCCATGACGAATTCTCGGCCATGATCCCGGCGCTGCGACTGTTCGGAACGCTCTGCCGCGATGGCGATGTCCTGCACTGGACACCCTGCCGGGTAGACCTCTTCTTGGAGAGCTTCGTTCCCAACTACAGCCCCACGGACGGGCCTGTGTGTTCCGAGTGCGACGAATCACACCCGGATATGTTTGATCCAGCCTTCGTTTCCACCGTCGAGTCAGCGTTCTCGCGCTGGCTCCGATTCGCGGCTGAGCATTCTGAGCAAACCAAGGAACTCTTGGATGGGAACCTGCATGCGGCCGCCGATGGATTCGAGAACTGGCGGGCCGCTGCCCGCGAGTACCGGAGAAGTCAAGTCGGCACGCCGGAACTGTGGCTGCCGCGCTCAGCTTGAACGGCGACGCCGTAGCGCTGCGCGGCTTCGTCGGCGGAGGTGCCCAGCAGCTCGCCGATGCGCTCCCATGAGGTGCCTTCGTCTCGAGCCCAGCAGACGGCTTCGCCGATCTGGTTGCGGCTGACCTCGGTCGGCTTCTCGATGGTGCGCTCGGCTTGCACCGCGAGTTCGAGGTACGTCTCATGCCGGGGACCGGGCAGGCGGCCCAGCCAGTCGAACGAGTGGAAGTACTCGCAGATCTCGTCAGCGCGCGTCTCGAAGTCTTCCTCGGTCCAGTTTGCGAAGTCGGGCCGCTCTATCGCCATGTCAGCCTCCGCACGTATCCGACCCGTGCGGGCATTGCATGGATAATGCGAACTTCATGTCGCTCCTGATCATAGGAGACCCCCACTTCGATCGGGTTCCCGTCCCGCGCGCCGCCGACCGACACCCGGACGTCGTCATCAGAGACCACGATCATCGGGTTGCGGTACGCATGCATGATGTCCCCGGCAAGCGGACTTGCCGGCCTCTGCCTTCCCTAGGCTCCCGCGGGTGCCGGCCACATCGCTCACCGACTTCATCGCCGGAGGCCTCCTCGGCGTGGCGGCCGGTGATGCGCTCGGCGCCACCGTCGAATTCATGTCACCGGCCGAAGTCCAGCGGCGACACGGTGTTCACCGGGACATCGTGGGTGGCGGGGCATTCGGCTGGCGCCCAGGCCAGGGAACCGACGACACCGACCTCACTTGGGCAGTTGTCGCGGGCTATCTCAAGACGGATGGCTCGGAGAGCCTCGAGGCAATCGCTCAGGAGTTTCTGGAGTGGTTCGAAACCGATCCACCTGATGTGGGTATCACCACCCGCCAAGCGCTTCTGCAACTGCGCCACGACGGCGATCCGGCGACCAGCGGCCTCACGTCGGAGCGTTCCTGCGGCAACGGGTCGCTGATGCGGGCACTCCCGACGGCGCTGGTGCGCAGCGATTCCATAGTTCGCCAGGCCGAGAGCGCTCAGATCTCCGTGGTCACCCACGCTCACAGGCGATGTGTAGACAGCTGTGTGGCGTACAACGAGATCGCGACAGCACTCCTGGACGGGTGCACCGCAGTTGATGCCATCGGCGCCGCCCATGAACTCGATCTCGATGCGGAAGTCCGTCGAGCTCTCGATATTCCTGCGACCTCGGACGTTGAGCAGCTTGGTACGGGCGGGTACGTAATCGACAGCCTGGCTTGTGCAGTGTGGGCGATCCAGCAGTCTCAATCGCTGGAATCGGTGCTCGTGAGCCTTGTCAACCGAGGTGATGATGCCGACACGACCGGCGCCATCGCGGGCGGCCTGCTCGGAGTCCAACGCGGTATCGACGCCATTCCCGAGCGCTGGCGCGACAAGCTCGAGTACGCGGATCAGATGTGCAGCGCTGCCACTGAGTTCGCCCGAATGCGATCTGCGACGTAGCGATGCTTCCGGTTGACGACGCTGCTGCGTGCTCGGTCATCGGGCATATCCGCTATACGGACGACGGCTGGCTGTACCTGCGGCCAATTGGCGACTGGCGAGCCGTGGCCGAGGTGCCGAGCATTTTCCCAGCACGATCCCAGGTGCTGCCGTTCTCTCGCGCCTCTGCGCCGAAGGGGTGCAGGCGCTCATCGGCCGTTCGTTCGACACGCAGCGTGTGTGGCGTGCCGAGCCACAGTCGGTACTCCGCTCCGGACGTCCACTCGGCATCGCTGAGCTTCAGCGAGTGGACGTAGGCGCACACCTCATCAGCGCGCGTTCCGAATTCCTCGTCAAACCGGTTCTCGAAGTCGGGTTACACGGAACTCATTTCGGCCCCTACAGCGGTAGACCTCGGCGGCGGGCCTCGGCTTGGCGGTCGGCAATGCCTGCCTGGCGCTCGTAGTCGCGGGCCAAACCCTCGAAGATTGCTTTCGTGCGGGGCCATTCCTGGTACTTGCGACTCTGTGCCCGATAGCTGTCGACCAGTTCGCGCTCTTGTGCACCGCCGTCGGTGATGCCGCGAGTTGTGATGCCGCGCCGGTTGTAGATCGCCATCGAGATGCCGCTGTCGATGTCATCGGATTCCAAGCGTTCGACTAGATCGCGCACTGCCCCGGACGGCCAGTCGCCATTCGGATCGCCGGGGCTCGACGCAAGGGCTGTGCCGATTTGCTGGTCGCCGATGTCCAACCGGTCGATCTCGGCAAGGCGCTCTCGGGCACGTTCGACCCACAGTTTGAGAGATGCTGCGTCCATAATCCCCTCGAGCGCCGCCTCTGTGGTGCACCCGGCACTGCCGGTGGCTGCATCCGCGGTGGCACTGATGTCATCGGTGTCGGTCGAGTTCGGAAGGAAGTGGCCTTCAGGCCATTCGCGCAGCAGATGCCACGCGTTGAGGGCGAGACGCTGTTGCT
This sequence comes from Acidimicrobiales bacterium, assembly GCA_965231925.1. GTDB lineage: Bacteria > Actinomycetota > Acidimicrobiia > Acidimicrobiales > Poriferisodalaceae > Poriferisodalis. Next base: position 2,722,786 of record OZ246894.1, on the reverse strand, counting down.
CCTCGTCCGGCAGGGTTTCGTCGCCTGCCGAAGTGCTGGCAGGCTTGAACGCCCACTCGACGAACTGAACGAAGAACCCAGGGTCGCTCGCCATCCCTCGGTACAGGTTCGAGGCGGTGAAGCCCGGTTCGTGCTGCACCAGTGGGTAGTACTGCCATTCCAAGAGTTCAACCCGGTTGGCACCAAGATGCTCGCGGTGTCTGTCGATCACCTCGAGCATCTTGGTCAACTTCCAGAGGTCCATGACGCTGTACGTGTCGTCAGCGTCTGAGTGCCTGACCCGCAGCGACAGGAATTCGGCGATCTCTTCGGCAAACGCTGGCTCAGCTGTGTGGTCATGCGAGGGCATATGCAGGAGATCGCTTGCCAAGTCGAAGCGTCCGGCGGTCCGCAACCGGCGCGACAGCTCCAACAGTTCGTCGAGATCGTCCGGCCAGTCGAGTTCGAAAGAAGTGACGCGCGACCAGTATTCAGCGGCGACATCGGGGCCGAACCGGTCGATGCGCTTCCATGCCTGCTCAGCGCGCGGCGGTGACCTCAGCAGGTCTGCCACAACTCGCGGTGACGGCTGCCCGTAGGTGATCAGTCGATCGATGCCGTGCCACCCAAGGGCGGCAAAGCGGGTGTCGAAGTAGCCGAGGGCTGCCCGAGTCATGGCGTCAGACGAGTCTTCCATCGACAAGAGCACTTCCGTGTCGAGCGCGGGATTGCACACCGCTAGGGTCCTGCCGGCTTGGTACGGATGCTCTACTGCTTCGGCAAATTCGAGCATCCCGCTCAAACCGCCTGCCGACAGGATGGTGCGAACGGCAGCCTCTTGTCGAGGCCGGACTGCTTCCTCGATGGCCTCGTGCCCGGCGTTCGCAGCCGTGCCGTCGATGTGCCTCGGCCAAGCAGTGAACACATGCCCGTACGCGGCCACAGGATCCTCAGGTCGCAGACTCTCCAGCACTCGGTCGAAGGGTTCCAGCTCAGCGTCCGAGAGAGCCCACCAAGTGTCGTGGAATTGACGATGGCGTACGAGAGTTTCACGAAGCACTGGCCACAGGGCGGACTTGAACTGCTCGGTCGGATCTTCTGCTGCCACCTGGGCGAGCACGGTCGCAGCGCTGGCCCGAATCGCTGACGGAAGGCTGCTGATCTTCGAGAGAAGATCGACCCATCGGCTAGCTGCGGCACCTGCGTTGTCGACGAGCAAATCCGCAACTGCCTCAACCGTGTCCCAGCGCTCGCGCCTCGACACAGCAGAGCGCGGCGAGCGCCAATCGCGGAACCGGGGGTGCGGACCGTCGAACTGTGTGTCGTGGCTGCTGGGCAGCATCGACAGCATGAGTTTCCAAGCGACTGAGTTGTGGGATCGCACCAGCATCCGAATTGCATCGAGGCGAGTGTCAAATTCGGCCGACGTGTGTGGCATCCACGGGCACATGATGGAAGCGAGGCTGTTGGCGGGTCGGTTCATGTAGCTGCCACCGGGGTCGATCTCGGCCAGGCGGGCCAGGACGTCCATCGCGGAGAGGAGGTGGTCGGGCGACCAGGCGACGATCTCCAAGGCGCGCAGGATCGTGAAGTGCGGCGACGCCGGCTTGCTGCTGAACATGTCGTCGTCGCTGTCGGCGAACATCGCCGCTGCGAAGGCATGCGACTTGGCAAGACAGGAGCGCAGCAATTCCAGCACCGCAACGGGCGCAGCTTCGGCGAACAACGGCAGCACCTCCGCGACGGCAGACCACGTGTTCGGTGTCGTGTCCTCGTTGGCCGCCCTCAGCGTTTGCCAGACCACGCTCTCGGCCCATTCAGTCGCCGCAGCGCTGCACATCGGTACGTCGGACGGCCTGCTGCACGCCAGCGCTAGTGCTGTTGCGATCCCTCGCTTGATCTGAGACGAGTACTCGGCTGTGACGCCTTCGATCCGGGCGTTGAACGCTTCGGCGTCGGACATTTGCCGTAGCGGATCGGCTGCCGTCAGAACCTTCTGCGCGGTCTGGGTGAACGCAGCGAGGTCGGCGGGGGCGAGATGATCGCGCACCAGTATCCACGAGTCGCCGGGCGAGACCGTGTGCCACAGATCGCCAGTGCGCAGCATGGGAGCATCACCCGTGTCCAACCGAGTCAGCGCTTCAATGACTTCTTCGTAGGGAATGCCTACGACTTGTTCCACCGCCCGACGGTCGCCCTTGCGGGCCTCGTTCCAGCCGCCCAGCAGCAGGCACCGGCGCAGTGACGCATCCGGACCGTCGCTCGCCCACCTCGGCGCATGCAGCCCGGATTGCTTCGCCAGATGCCGACGCAGTGCCATCAGGCTCATCCGAGCCATGGCACCGAGTTGGTAGGCGTCCGAGCCTGTTCCTTCGGCTGCCTCGAGGTGTTTGGTAACGACTTCGCCGTCGACCGGTTCGAGAACAATCTCGGCCTGTGTGCTGCCCGGCAGCGGCACCACCATTAGATGCCGACTGTCCGCAGGCAGACGCTGAGCGAAGTCGCTCGATGGAACAACCATCGCCGCCTTGGGCTGTTCTGGCCCGACGCCGGCTGACGCATCAAGGGATTCGGCGGCGAACAGCTGGCGTGCAGCATCGTGGCTGTCGACGAGCAGTATGTCGCCGCATGTATCCGCAGGCTCGCCGTTGAGCAGTGCGGCGGCCACGAAGGCAAGAATCTCGTTACGGTGCACCTGCCCACCGACGGTGATGATCCCGCATCCGCGCTGACACCGCTCGCGCAAGATTTCCGCCGACTTGTCGCGCCCTGCGAGCACGATGGCCGAATCCAGTGGAACCGTCGTCGATTCGAGCCAGTCTCGCCACCATCCCGAGAGCAAACTGATGCCAGCAGTCGGCTTGCCGATCTGTTCCCTCATCCAAACGGTCGTCACCACGGCGCACGAGAGCCAGTCTTCGAGGTTGTCGACGTTCAGGCCTCTGACTCGGTCGAAGTCATCGTCGCCCGTGCGCTCAGACTCGAATGACCTTCGCTTGGTCCACGGGGCGCACGCGGCCGCCACGTATGCAATCTCGGCGCGTTGGCCGGTTGTCGAGCTCTTGACTCGCTTCTCGTAGTCGTCACTGGCTTTCTTCTTGAGGCCGTCCTGTTGCGTCGTGAGTTCCCACGCCGATTTCCCGACGGGCACGAAGCGGTTCCCGCGGGCACATCTCACGATTCCGTCCAAGCCGGACGACGCCGTCCCGGTGCCAGCCGGCATATCGATCCACTCGGCCGACGGCTCGGTTTCGGCGATGAGGCTCCGAACCAGTCTCGGGAACTCCTTCTCCCCGCGATCGGACTTCGCCCAGCGGATCAGGTCGTCCCGGCTCACCCGCAACGATTCCGGCATGGTGGGCACGAGATGGACGGGAGGCTTCATCGCTCGCGCCAAGTCGCGGGCGAGCCCGTAGTCCTCTGCGGCGCAAAGCGCGAGCAATTCGGTGCCGCGAAGTGACTCCGCTATTCGTCCGAGATCACGGACGCGATTCGTCTGTCGCGGGCGCCGAGCAGCGAATTCGTTGAGGCTCACACCCGATGCGACCGAATCTCGTAGCTCCGACAGGTCACCCACGACGCGAGCAAATGCCTCTCGCAGTTCGGTTGCGGCCACCCTCTCCAGCTCGCTGCTGAGTTCACCGCCGCTGCGAAGTCTCACCTCCTCGGCAATCTGGTCGAGCCAGCTTCGCCGTGCAACGTCGTCCTGCAGTTCTCCGAACGCGCTCAGCCGCTCGCCGGCAGCCGCCAGGACGCGGTCGCGAGCGCCGTCACCGTCGGAAGCCGTAACCATTCGAAGCCCCGTTATCCAAGCGTTCTCGAAGTCGTAGAAGGTGGTCGCCTGCGCGATGCCTGCCAGCGCAGCCTTGAGTCCTGAGCGCGCCGAGTCATCCGGGGGTTCGACGACGATGTCGATGGCGCTCATGGTGCTTCCCAATGGTAAGAGGTGACAACGTCGGGCCTGACGCGAATTCCGGCTGTCTCGAACATTTCCTGAGCTATCGCGAGGCCGTCCGCTCCCGGCCGGTAGTGGCCGCTCATGTCATTGAGCGCCGAAACAACAATCTCTGACCCGTGGAACTCCACGCTGAACTCGCCGGCCGTAAGTACAGGACCTCCATTGGCGAGCACGGCGTGCGAGATGTTCTCGCCGTGCTGCCGACGAGGCGCCGCTACGAGCCTGCCATCGGTCAAGGCGACGAAGATCATGCGGATTCCTGCGGCTGCTAGGGCCGTGAAGGCAGAGCCGGGAACCTCGACCAGGACAACGCCGGCTTGGCGCGCCGCCTCCAGCTCTTGCTCCAACTGCCGTGGGTATCGGTTGCGGTACGGGGGTGACAAAGCGTCGCTGCTGCCTTCACGGCTACTCGATTCGACTGCACTCTAGGAAATATGAAAGGTAATGAAATTGTATATACGGCATGGGTGCCGGATCGTCGCATCTGCTGGCAACTCTGACCGGTGGCGTCACTGGCTACCGTGACAGTCCGTGACAGGCGCCGCGTACAAGCCGAAGCTGATTGAGGTGGCGCTGCCGCTGGCGGCGATCAACGCTGAGGCTGCCCGGGAGAAGTCGATTCGACATGGGCACCCATCGACGCTGCATTTGTGGTGGGCGCGGCGGCCGCTGGCTGCGGCTCGGACGGTGATCTGGGCATCGCTGGTGGACGACCCGTCGGCCGAGGGGTACCGGGACCCGGGTGGCAACTTACTGCTGACCGCGGATGCGCAGGAGGCTGAGCGACAGCGGCTGTTTCGGATCTTGGAACGGCTGGTCAAGTGGGAGAACTCCAACGACGCCGATGTGCTGGCGGATGCCCGAGCCGAGATCGACCGGGCTTTCCCAGAAGGACCTCCACCGATCTTGGATCCGTTTGCTGGTGGCGGGGCCATTCCGCTGGAGGCGCAGCGGCTCGGGCTGACAGCGCTGGCTGGGGATCTGAACCCGGTTGCGGTGCTCATCAACAAGGCGATGATCGAGATCCCGCCACGCTTCGCTGGCCTGCCGCCGGTACATCCCGACATTGACAAGAACCTGACCACCTGGGAGCGGGCACAGGGGCTGGCGGCGGACGTGGGGGCGTACGGCCGTTGGATTCGGGACGAGGCTGAACGGCGTATTGGGCACCTCTACCCGGATGCCATCGGCCCCGACGGCGAGAAGCTGACACCAATTGCGTGGATCTGGGCGCGGACTGTGGAGTCGCCTGATCCGAGCTGGTCAGGCCATGTGCCACTCGTCGCATCGTGGACGCTGTCCAAGAAGAAGGGCAAGCCGACAGTCTGGATCGAGCCGATCATCGACCGAGATTCGCAGACGATCAGCTACGAGATTCGTGAAGGTGGCGACCCGATTCATGAACGCACTGTCAACCGAGGCAATGGAACATGTATTGCCACCGGTGCGGCAATACCAGGATCGCATATTCGGGCTGAGGGACGTTCTAGCCGAATGGGATGCCAATTGATAGCGGTGGTCAGCCAAGGCGGCCGAGGCCGCGCCTATACAGCGCCCACGTGGGCCGATGAGACGGCAGCTGACTGCTGCGAACCTGTGTGGAGGCCAACAGAGACGGTGCCCGAACCCAATCACGATGTCGATCGCCTCCCGATGTACGGAATGGCCACATGGGGCGACGCATTCACGCGCAGGCAGTTGACGGCTCTGACGACGTTCTCGGACCTGCTGAACGAGGTCGCAGCAAATGTGCGGGCCGACGCGGTCGCCGCCGGTATGGCCAACGACGAAGCTCGGCTGCGAGATGGCGGCACGGGAACGACCGCCTACACCGATGCCGTCGTGACTTACCTGGCCTTCATTGTTGACAAGTGCACCGACTACTGGTCAACGATTTGTACATGGCACAACAGCGGCGAGAAGATGCGCAACACATTCGGGCGTCAAGCAATTCCGATGACCTGGGACTTCGCGGAGGCCAATCCGTTCTCGTCGTCGACCGGCAATTGGATGGCCATGGTTGATTGGGTCGCCAAGGCCCTCGCGCATGCTCCGGCTGCGGTCCCGGGCTGCGAAGCATCGCAGCGGGATGCGCGGGCGCGCATGCGCGAGTTTGTGGGAGCGACATTGTCGACTGACCCGCCGTACTACGACAATATTTCGTACGCAGATCTGTCTGATTTCTTCTACGTGTGGCTTCGTAGGAACCTCGCTGACGTCTGGCCCGATGAGTGCTCGACACTGCTGACACCGAAGTCTGAAGAGTTGATCGCGAATCGCTACCGCGCCGGCTCGAAACTCCAGGCTGAAGAGCACTTCGAGTCGGGAATGGCCGAATTCATGCAAGAGGTCGCCGGTGCCGGAGCAAGTTCCTCACCCACGACCATCTACTACGCCTACAAGGCCACAGAAACTCAGGATGGCGAGATCCGCACTACCGGCTGGGACACGTTCTTGCAGGCTGTGCTTGACGCGGGCTTGCAGGTGACAGCGACATGGCCCATGCGCACGGAACTGGGCAATCGGCTCGTGGCCTCGGGCACCAATGCTCTGGCATCGTCGATTGTCCTCGCGTGTCGACCGCGACCGAATTCGGCGGTCATGGCCACTCGAGGCGAGTTCATCGCCGCGCTGCGGAGCGAACTTCCCGAGGCAGTGCGCATCTTGCAGTCTGGCAATATCGCACCGGTTGACATGGCGCAGTCCACCATCGGACCCGGGATCAAGGTGTTCTCGCGATACGCCAAGGTCGTGGAGGCCGACGGTTCGGCGATGCGTGTGTCGGCGGCGCTGTCGATCATCAACGACGTGCTCGGTGAAGTGCTCGACGGCGAAGAAGCTGAACTCGACCGCGACACCCGGTTCGCGCTCACCTGGTTCGCTGAGCACCAGTACGAGCCGGGGCGGTCTGGCGATGCCGAGAGCGTGGCCAAGGCCAAGAACACCTCCCTCGAAGGTCTCACTGAGTCGGGCATCGGTGAGGCCCGTGCCGGCAAGTTCCGGCTATATCGGCGCTCGGAGCTGGACCTGGACTGGTCACCCGCTGAAGACGAACGGTTCACGATTTGGGAGGCGTTGCAGTACCTCGTGGCCGCCTTGGAGCGCTCCGAGAGCGAGGCTGCCGATCTCCTGCACACTCTCGGCGGCAACGGCGACCGCGGCCGTCAGCTCGCCTACCTGCTCTACCTGAAGGCAAACGACAATGGCTGGGCGGCCGAGGCCAACGCCTACAACAGCCTCATCACCGCATGGCCCAGCCTGCGCGAAGGCGCTCTGACGGCCGCCGCCCAAGCCGCAGCGCCCGTCGCTGGCCAGATGTTCGCGCAATGAGCACCCGGCCCCGCTTCGTCGCGGATCCGATCCCAGTTCCCGGTTGTCACACGGCCTTGGTTGACTGCATGTATGGGGACTTGCGCCGCAGAGTCCGGGCCGTGGTTGCGATGACTGCGATGGAGCGGGACGCATGAGCCGCGGGATCGTTCTCGCCGACTTCTTCTCAGGCTGCGGCGGGACAGCGCGAGGCTTCGCCGACGCCGGGGTGCGACCAGTCTTCGCCACGGACTGGGACGAGGAGGCTGTCCAGACGTTCAGGTTGAACTTTCCGACCGTGGAGGCCGTCCAGCGCGACATCCGGAAGCTCAAAGTCGACGAGGTCGCGTCGGTCATGCCGCCTGCTGATGAGGCTGTCCGCCTGCTGGCGGGGTGCGCGCCGTGCCAACCCTTTGCCGGTCATCGCAACGCTGCGACAGGACAGGACGAACGGTCCGAACTGGTCCTTGAGCTTCTTCGCTTCGTCGAGGCGGTGTGTCCGCAGCTTGTCTTCGTCGAAAACGTGCCGGGGATGCGGCGGGCATCCAAGTCGAACGGCCCTCTCATGGAATTCATCGAAGTGCTGGAGAAGACTCACCACGTCGCTCTCGACACGATCTCTTGTGCGGACTACGGCGTACCGCAGACCCGGAGCAGGCTGGTGCTCATCGCCAGCAGTTTTGATCTTGGCGAGATCGAGTTTCCGGTGCCAACGCATGGCCCGACGACCGAACAGCCGCACAGGACCGTCCGAGACGCCATCCACTCGCTTCCCCACGATGTCAAGGGACCCGACGCAGCCAAGGTCAGCAGCCACAGGGCGATGCGCCTCACGCATCTGAATCGCGAACGGATCGAGGCCACGCCCGAGGGAGGCGACCGGCGGAACTGGCCAAAGCACCTGTGGCCCGACTGCCACCGCGCTGGCTTCAGCGGCCATACCGACGTGTACGGTCGGCTGAGCTGGGACAAGCCCGCGCCCACACTGACCACGAAGTGCATCAGCTACAGCAACGGGAGATTCGGCCACCCGAGCGAGCACCGGGCGCTCACTGCCCGAGAGGCAGCCCGCTTGCAGACTTTCGCAGATTCATTCGAGTTCGCTGGGGGGCTGACGTCTCAGGCCCGACAGATCGGCAATGCGGTGCCGGTGTTGCTGGCGCGGCAATTCGGGCAACGCTTCGTTGAGCATGTGGCTAAGGCTCACGAGCGAGGCAGCAGTGCGGTGCCCAGCGAGCAGGCGGGTCGGACCGCTGGCGGTGCCATTGACCTGAGGAACGCAGCGTGACCGGGTTCCGAGCCAGGGCCCGTGCGGTCGACATGCTAGGGAGGCAGCAGATCGCCAATCTGCCGACGGCGCTGAGCGAACTGTTCAAGAACGCTCACGATGCATATGCCACCTATGCCATCGCTGACTACTACCGCAAGCTCAACGTGCTCGTCGTGAGGGACGATGGCGTGGGCATGGACCTTGACACATTTCAGGGATCATGGCTCACCATTGCCACGGAGTCCAAGCTGGAGCGCTCGCCCGTGGACAGCCCGCCCGGCATGCAGCCGCGAGTGCAGCTCGGCGAGAAAGGCATCGGCCGTTTCGCCATCGGGGCGCTCGGCAGTCAGGTCCTGGTGACGTCCAAGCTGGCCGGTAGCCCGGCGATTGCCGCCCTCGTCAACTGGCAGATGTTCGAATTGCCGGGCATCGACCTCGACGAGGTGCCCGTGGGCCTGATCGAACTGGGCGCGGATGATCTGCGCGACGCTGATGTTCGCAGTCTCAAGACCCCGCTCTGCGAGGCGGTGGAGCGCTTCCGGGGGAAGGACAGTTCGACGGATTGGCAAGGGCGGCTCGACGCCATTCGGGCGACGATTGACGCTCTACCTGACGATCCCTATTGGGACTTGCCCGACTTGATAGTGCTTGGCGCGACGGGCACAACCTTCCTGATTTCGCCGGCATCGAGGGAGCTCCCTACCGACCTCGAGTCGCAAGGGACTAACGAAGCATCTCTGTTTGATCGGACCCTGCACGGGTTCACAGATGTGTGGCTCCGAGACCCGACGACGCCCGAGTTCTCTGTTGACTTCATGGATCACCGAGGGGGCGGCGACAGCGAGAGCCGTCTCGGTCCTGGTGAGTTTTTTGCAGCGGCGGACTTCGATCAGGCTGATCACCACATCCGGGGGGAGTTCGACGACAGCGGCAACTTCGCCGGCACCATCAGGATCTTCGCTGAAAACGCCGTTGACTTCGATATCCCCTGTCCAGACTCGTCGCCGCTGCGTTGTGGCCCGTTCACCTTCGAAGTAGGAGTCGTACAGGGCATGCCCAGCGAGTCGATGCTCGACCCCGAAGCCTTCCGCGTGATGAACACTAGGCTCCGAAAGCTCGGTGGCCTCTACGTGTACAAGGATGGCATTCGGGTGCAGCCATATGGCCGACCGGATGTGGACTACCTGGAGATCGAGGAACGACGGAGCCTCGGGGCTGGTTACTACTTCTTCTCCTATCGACGGATGTTTGGTGCTGTCCGGCTCTCCAGCGATCAGAATCCTGGGCTGCAGGAAAAGGCAGGGAGAGAGGGCTTTACCCGAGGCCGCGCCTACTCGGACTTCCGACGACTGCTCATCAACCTCTTGCTTGAGTTGGCTGCCCGCTACTTCCGCGCCGATGCGCCAGAGGTGCATGCATACGAGCAGGGCCGGGCACGCCTCGTCAGGGAGGATCAGCTTCGCAAGGAACGCGACAGGCGGGCCACTGCCGGACGGAAGAAGCTCCAAGGTCAGCTTGTCGCGGCCGAGCGGCACCTCGAGGCCACGGATATAGGGCAAGAGGCTTCCAGCATCGTGAGCGAACTGCGTGCCGAACTTGCTGAATTCGATCGCCTGCAGCCAGCGACGAGACGAGTGGGCGATGCCAAACAGGCGCTTCGGCGGCTAGTCGAACCGCTGGCGTATGACGAGCCTGAGGGATTCGCGCCGACAGCCTCGATGCGTCGTGACATGGCTCAGGTCGAGCGCATGGCCGCCGATGCCGACCAGTCGCACATTCGGCCGGCGCTGGATGCCGTCGACGAACTGGCAACGGCGGTCGAAGCCCGCCTCATCGCACGAGAGTCGGACGCGCGCGAACGCAAGGAGTTCCTCGCACAGCGAGTCGGCGCAGTGCGAGGGCGTGTAGGTGACGCCGAGACTGAGGGGACCCGAGCGTTGAGCGCCATGAGCGCCAGTGTGAGGTCTGTCCTCGACGGACTGCGAGCCGATTTTGAGAGGCGCCTGGGAGCAGTTGCACAACCGAGCGCGTCGAGTGGCCGCGGATGGATCGAGGAGCAGGCCGAGTTCGAGAAGGCGCTCGACTCGCTGGCAGCTGATTCGGGCCGAGCGTTCATGCGGGTCGCGAATCTCGTCCGTTCAAGTGGCGCGGTATTCGAGGCCGGCGCGCCGACGCCGACCGAACTGGCGGCGGCTGCCGATGCGGAGATAGTGGAGCTTCGGGAACAAGCTGATGCTCAATTGGAATTTGTGCAGCTGGGCATGGCGCTCGCTGTGGTGGACCACGAGTTTGGCCAGACGGTCTCCAGCATCCGCAGCGACGTGCGGCGTGTCGGTACGTGGGCCAAGAAGAACCCGAAGCTCGTCCCCGTGTACGAGGCCCTGCGGCGAGACTTCGACCACCTCGACAGCTACCTGACGCTGCTGACACCCATGCAGCGACGAATTCGGCGTACCAAAACCACCATCAAGGGCAGCGACATCTCACGATTTCTTGGTGAACTGTTCTACGAACGAATGCGCCGCGCGGACGTCACGCTCAATCCCAGTCCCGCGTTCCAAGCTTTGAGGATCGAGGGGTACGCGTCGACGTTCTACCCAGTCTTCGTCAATCTTGTCGATAACAGCCTCTACTGGACCGGCCAAGCCGGGGGCGCTGAATCTTGGGTGATCGAACTCGACTGTCGAGGTCTAACCATCATCTACCGAGACAGCGGCTCGGGCATTGCCGACGACATTGCCGATCGCATCTTCGACTTCGGTTTCACTACGCGCCCTGGCGGTAGCGGCCTCGGCCTCGCTATCGCCAGTCAGGTGCTCGAGCGGGCGGGCTGGTCGATCGTGCTCGGCGACAGCCGCGACGGTGCCGAGTTCCTGATACGTCCGCAGCAGGCTTCGTAGTGAGCGCTGTTAGTGATTACTTCCGCACGGCACTGCTGATCGATGATCGCGTGGATGCAGACTACGGGCCACTTGAGCCGCTCGACGATGACCAGGTGGAGGGCGACGGGCAGGAACCGACGGCGGATCTCGTCGAGCCTCCAGAGCCAGATGAAACTCCGGTGCATCCCGCCGAGCTGGTCCGTGCGTTCTTCGCGTCCGGAGTGATGTGCAGCGTCCTTGAACCGGCCGCGGGCGCTTCGGACATGGTGCGTCAGGCGTTGCGAGGTGCTCGGATTGCGGATCTCCTGATATTCGATTGGCTGCTGTACGGCAGCGACGCCGTGACTCTCGAAATGATCAATGCGATCGCCTCGGAACGCACCGAGCGGCTCACTGTCATCGTGGTATTTACCGGTATGCCCGGACTCGGAGATGTTGCGCAGCGTCTCGTAGACGACGCCCAATTCGAAGCCATAGACGAGTACTCACTCCGACGCGGCAACACGGTAGTGCTCGTGTTTGGCAAGCCGGGAGTGCGGCTGACTGATGGCGAGGACCGGCGCCAGCCGAGTGGATACGCAGATCTGCCGGGAATGATCTGTAGTGACCTCAAGTTGGTTTTCAAGGGCTTGATGCCAGAGTTCGCATTCAGCGGCATCAACGCTCTGCGGGCATCGGCACCACGGATTCTTGCGACCTTCAGTGCAGACCTCGACTCTGGTGCCTTGATTCACCGAGCGCTCCTTCCAGAGCCTGCCGACGCGGCAACTCAGTTCGTGCGCTTGCTGGCGAGTGACTTCGAACAGGTCCTGCATGACGAGCGCGTCGGCAATTTATGGCACATCGATCCTTCGTCAGACTCGCTTTCAAACCTGATCGTTCCCACAGAACTCGGCCCGCTGACACAACGGCTGTCGAGTCTTCAGCCAAATGAAGAGTTGGAGGAAGATGAGCGAGCGAAGGCGCTTAAGGAACTGAATCGGTTAGAGAAACTCAGTGACGAGGAATTAGCCCGCGTGGCGATCGCAAACGGTCTGGGCGAGTTCCGTGAGCTCGGCCTGACGGAGCGGTCCATGCTGCGGGCGATCCCAGAATTGACCGACGCGCTCGCCGGGGCGGAGGACTCGAACCGCAGACTCGCTTCCATGATGGATTCGGTCGGTCTGGGCGAAACACCGCCGCGGCTTGAACTCGGCGTTGTTTTGCGACGGGAAGCGAAGACGCGGCAATCGCCCGAGGCGGGTTGCGATGCGGTACAGGGGCTGTGGTTGTGCGTTCAACCTCTCTGCGACAGCGTCCGGTTGGAGGCCCCGCGGAACTTTCCGCTCATTCCGGTTCATGTGGACAGCGACTCACCCGATGCGATGATCCGCCCTCCTGATGGTGCGCCCACGGGTATCTCGTTCGTCACGGATCTGCATCAGCTGAAACAGGTGCGGTTCGCGCCGCGCGAGGCTGGTGCAGTTGTCGCTGAGGGCAGTTCGCCGGACTGGCACTTCATCGACGAGGAGGACACTTGCTATCGCGTGGTTACTCGCCTGAGACCTGACCTGGCCGCACAGGTGGGCGGACTCCACCGGTGGTTGCGAGTGATCGGTCATGATGACCGGTTGTTCAACACAGCAACCACCAGTGGAGGTGTCCAGTATGGCAGCGAGGCTGAGCGCGTTCGAGCGCGCCCGGATTGAGGCGATGAGATCGGCGGGAGCGACCGCTGAGGACATCGCGGTGGTGCTGGGCCGGCACCCGGCGACGGTCTATCGCGAGCTGGGCCGCTGCGGCGGCCCCAAGGCCGTGTACGACGCGGCGTCAGCGACCGCTGACGCGAGCCGCCAGGCGCGGCGGCCCCGGGCATGCAAGCTCGAAGCGGACCCGGTGCTGGCCGCCCAGGTGAAGCGCAGGATGAACCAGCGCTGGTCGCCGCAGGCGATCAGCGCCGATCTCGCCGGCGAGGGACAGCGGGTATGCGCGGAGACGATCTACCGGGCCGCGTACAGCGGCTGCGGGCTCGGCGCCGACGCGTGGGCCGACCTGCCGAGGGGCCGCCGGCGTCGCCGTCCGCGCAGCCGCCACCGCGAAAAAGCCAGCCCGCTGGGGGATTATCGGCCTTTGAGCGAGCGGCCCCCAGCCGCCGAAGACCGAGACGAGGCGGGCCACTGGGAAGGCGACCTGATCATCGGGGCAGCCAACCGCAGCGCCGCGGCCACCCTGGTGGAGCGCGTCAGCCGCCACACGCTGGTCGTCGCATTGCCCCACGGCTACACAGCGCCCAACGTCGCCGCCGCGGTCACCGCCGCGTTGGCCCGCCAGCCCGCCCATCTGGTGCGCAGCCTCACCTGGGACCAAGGCCGCGAGATGGCCCGCTGGGCCGACATCGAAACCGCGCTCGGCATCGAGGTGTTCTTCTGCGACCCCCACAGCCCATGGCAGCGCGGCACCAACGAGCAGACCAACGGGCTGCTGCGACGCTGGCTGCCCAAAGGCACACCGCTGAACCTCAGTCCGCTGCGACTGTCAGTCATCGAGGACAACCTCAACTGGATGCCCCGCCGACTCCACAACTGGCAATCAGCCGCCGACATCTACACTCAACTCACTCGCAACCACCGATAGAGCTTGCCGTGGCTCACAGCCTTGGCTCGGCCGCGACGCGCATCGGGACTGACCAATCAGAGTGGCTGAGGCGAGGCGCGCGGTCATAAGCCGAATTCGATTCGGGGACTCGTTCTTGCCAATTGAGCTGCTCATCGCACTTGTAGGTGGCAAGTCGCTGAGGAGGGGTCTCGGGAATGGTGAGGCATCGGGAGCAGAACGCGGGTCACAGGGTGTCGGCGTACACATGTCTGTGGTGCCAGGCGAGGTAGGCGCTGTCGGGCGCAGCGCGGCGGGGCGATCGCAGTCTCGACCGCAACGTCTTGCCGAAGCTGTGGTCGACACCAGCGTCAATTGTCAAGCTGAGCTGCAAAGGCCCTGCTCGGTGCACTCGCAGGCCGCCGTTGACTGTGATCAGGCCGACGTCGAACGCGGCGTCGTGCATTGGGCAGGAGGCGATTCCGTTTGCGGCGTCGAGCCGTTCAATGTTGTTGGATTTCGCCCAGGGCTTGATGTGGGATGCGATGAGGAGCTTCTTGCGTGGCAGCGATCGGGGCGCGAAATCGCAAAATGCGCACTGATGTCCATAGTTCTCGAGCACGCTCCTTGCAAATCGATGTTGCCCGAGTCGGATCTTCTGTTCTGCAACGCGGAATGTCTGTGCGTCATCTGCTGCCAACTGTCTCGCTCTGATCTGGGCCGCTGCCGTCTCGACTGCTTCCATCAGAGGACCGTGAGGCAAGTTGTCCTGGCCGAGCATCAAGGCGGTACCTGCCGTGTCCCGGTCGACGAAGTCGGGCAGACGATCGGGGCCGATGCCCATGTGTCTGGCCGCCCGCACTACGCACTCGTAGAGCGCGGTGAAGTGGGCTGGGTTCTCAGCCATCGCGTCGTAGAACGGCACGTCACTAGCGGCACCGTTCGGACGTGAGTTGTCGAGATTCAGCATCTTGATGTTGATTGATCGCGTCGGTCGTTTGAACAACTGGCGCTTCGCGTTTGCGCGTGGGGTAGCTCGGTGAGGGTCCGGGCTGGGTAGGGAGGGATCCCCCAGAATCGGAGGTGCTTTGTAGCCCCGATCCGGGAGGATCCCTGTGGCTGTTGACTGTACGCGTGCGTTGTCGGTGATCGTGGGTCTGGGTCCGGGCGTCGCGGTGCTCGATGTGCGTGCCCGGCGCGGCGGCCCGCTGAGAGTTGTGGTGGAGTTGACCGGGCGGCCGTGCTGTGGGGGCTGCGGCGGCAAGGTGTGGGCTCACGGGGCAAGCCCGGTGGGTCTGGCTGATCTGGCGGCGTTCGGGCGGCCGGTGCGGCTGGTGTGGCGCAAGCGCCGCTGGCTGTGCCCCGACGGGTCGTGTGCGGTGCGCACGTTCACCGATCAGGAGCCGGCCATCGCGCCGCCGAGGGGGCGCATGACCGCCCGGGCTGCGCGTTGGGCGACACGGCGCGTTGGAGCGGGACGGGCGATCAAAGAGATCGCGGCCGAGTTGGGCTGGGTCTGGCACACCGCGATGGCAGCGGTGCAGCGGTGGGGCCGAGCGCTGCTCGAAGCCGACGCCTCGCGCATCGACGGGGTGACCGCGCTCGGCTTGGACGAGATCTTGATGTTCCGCCGCGGCCGGTACCGCGAGCAGCACTGGGGCACCACCATCGTGGACGCCCGAAAAGGCAAGCTGCTCGACATAGTCGCTGGTAAGAGCGCTGATGGGGCCACGCGCTGGATCCAGGGGCGCAGCGCGAGATGGCGACAGCAGGTGTCCTGGGGGGTGATGGATCTGTCGGGGCCGTACCGCAAGGCGTTCAGCGACGCGCTGCCCAAAGCGATCCAGGTCGCCGATCCGTTCCATGTCGTCAAGCTCGCCAACCACACCATCGACGACGTGCGCAGACGCGTCCACAACGAGACCACCGGCGGACGCGGCACCAAACACGACCCGCTGTATCGGATACGGCGGCTGCTGCTCAAGGCACACGAACGCGTCACCGAACGCGGCGAGGCGAAGCTGCGCGGACTGCTCGCAGCCGGCGACCCCCGCGGCGAGGTCCGCGACGCCTGGCACGCCAAAGAGACCCTGCGCATGACCTACCGCATCGGCGACCACGAGGTCGCCCTCGAAGCGCTCGACGAGCTGTCCCGCGACCTGCGAGACGACGCGTTCTCGCCGGAGCTGAACAAGCTCGGCCGCACGCTTCGCACCTGGCGGGAACAGATCACCAACTGGCACCGCTCACGGGTGACCAACGGGCCGACCGAGGCAGCCAACAACCTCGCGAAACTGATCAAACGCGTCTCGTTCGGGAACGCCAACTTCGACCACTACCGAATCCGAGTCCTGCTCTATGCAGGCAAACCCGACTGGACCCTGCTCGACACCCTCACCCCACGCTAAAGCGCGAAGAGCCGAACAACTCCGCCAGGTGCGCGACTTCAGCTGGAATCAAGTGAATGTTGCGCCCGCCGAAGCGATGAGGATCGACGACGCGGAACAGAGCACAGCACAGGACAACCTCGACGGAGTTGTACGGCTCCTGTCTCGGCCTGTGGACTCGCCGCAAGATGCGTCCCCACTGCCCGCGTGCATCTTCATCGCTCAATTCCAGAAGCGCTGCCAGCGAAGGCACTTCGCGATCCTAGTGCCGTGTCGCAGAGTTGATCGGGGTTGTATACAGCTCGCTGACCTGCGAAAACAGCGGCCTGTGGCTTCTCGACTGCGGGACGCCCCACCGGACTACGAAGAGCGCGGTCGGCGCGTCGCAGTCATCCCGCGTGCCTGCCGCAGTGGCCCAGCACGACGCTTGACAGCCAAGTCAAGGCCCGGCACCGACGCGCGTTGGGCGGAGTACGACCCAATTGATGTCACACCCCCCTGGTGAGATTGCTGGCAGCGGAACCACATTGCACGCTACGAACAGAGGGGATGCTTGACGCACGGCGGTTCCGTGAGAAGTTGGCATCGGGGAGATACCCCGAGAACACGAGGAGCAACCATGAGCCAGCAACGAGAACTTCGCCGACAGGCTGTCCCGAACTGCTTCCGGGTCGTGCCATCGATCCGGCCCTCGCGGCCGCTACGCGCGGATTCTGCCGATGTCCACGATTATCGGAAGCTCCGCGAACGATTCGAGGAGGCCAGCGAAGAGGCGCGGATGAACTGGGACGAGTTCATCCGCGTGCGTGATCGATGCAAGGCGCTCGAAGAAGAGCTTGCGTTGCAGCGGCGCGACAACGATCGTCTCGGCAGCCGGCTTCGGCGCTTCAGGGCCAAAGTCGGGGAACTGGGCCGAGCACGCAGCCAGCTCGCCGATTTCGCAGAGCGCATCAACGAGGCCGAGAATCGCACGGTGCAGGCGCTCACGCAGGTATCTGCTGCGTCTGGGCCGGTCAAGGTCAGCAGTGTCGAGCAAGCGCTCGAGTTCGCGCTGTCCAATCTGCATGCGCTGAGCATCCCGGACGAGGTGGCCACAGCGGCCGTCGCGACGCTGGACAAGGCCAACAAGCGCGCATCGCGGGGTCGCAAGGTGATGGAGGCCCTTACTGCGTTGCGTGCTTACGCCATCGACTCGGAGCGAGGAAGCGATTTCGAGCTGTGGTGTGCCCAAGGCAGACACGCCGGTGTGCAGATCAGCGCCAATCGGGTCGCCATGTCCGAGTCCCAGAATGTGCAGCAGCGCTATGTCATGGATTCCCAAAGAAGGTTCCCGGTCGACCCGGCATTGGACCTCTCGGGAAGTCGCGTGATGCTGGCGCACATCAGGATTGCGCAAGGGGAATCCGCGCCTCGCCTGCATTTCCTCGACGACACCCGGGGCAAGACCGGAAAGATCCACATCGGCTACATCGGCCCGCACCTGCCGACCGCGAGAGACCCGAAGTGACGCAGGCGGCCATCGTTCCCTCGGCAATTGGCCCGGCGTGCAACTCACTGGTTAGCCGAACCCGCTCACTTCATCGCAGATTCCGTGATCAGCGATGCCGCCCAAGAAAGACGCTTGCATCGTCACTAGCCGTGCCCGCAGGGAACCGAGGCGGCCCGTATCGTAGGCGTCGCCCGCAAGATGCAGAGGCGCCCCAGCCTCCCATGCCGGAACTTGGGCGCCGGAGGTCACCTTGGCCAGCAATCGGAAGGGCAGACGCGCACACAGTGGCAAGCCCAGCCCGAAGGACCACCGTCTCGCCCAGCGTGGCGGCAGCCGCCGGGTCACGCCCAAGGGCACGCGAAGCGGAGATAACCGCTCGGGCCGCAAGCAAGCCGACACTGGCACCCGAAGCGACGCCGCTGACATCCGTAGCAACGCTGAGCTGCTTCAAGAATTGAGGGAGTTCTACGGGTCGGCGCCCCGGTCGCTCACGGTCGAGATCGGTGCGTACTTGGACGATCTGCACAGGAGCATCAAGCGCTTCGGCGGTGAGCACTCGTTGCTTGAAACCGAGGCCGTGCTCGCGGACTGCGTCGGCACCTCCACGAGGACGAGCTGGTCGGACCACGGGGCCCAGCAGGCCGAGGCACTCGAGTTCGCCTCGTCGCAACGCAGTGAGGCAGCGGCAGTCGCAGTAGCAGCGCTCGCCGTGTACGGCGAAACTGCCGTCACGTCCAAGGCGCGAACCGTGCTTGGCGAGTTGATCGAATCGGGCATCGCCGTCCCCGAGTGGGTCATCGCTCTCGGCGCGGCCGAGCCGGTGCGTGCCCGCAAGCTCCGAGACGTATGGGATGACCACTGGACCATCGTGGTCACCTACGCCAGCCCCGATGGATCAGAACATGAGATCTGGTCGTCCATTCATCCGTATTTCTGGGGAATGGCGTACCAATTCGCAGTCACATCAGCAAATGCGCGGCTGATGCGCGAGGCGGACGGAACGGAAGTGATCGAGGAATTGAGCTTGGCCGAAGCTCGTGCGATTCTCGACCACGGAATCTCCGAGTACGACGCCTCGATGCGGAGCAAGGAGGAAGCAGCCGATCTGTTCGATGACGACTGGGAATGGGATGCGGACGAAGACGACCTTTCCCTCCGCCCGCTCGTCGGTCAGCGAATCCGGCTGCTGCCCGAAGCTGACCCGGGTCACTCGCGTCATGCGGTGCCGTCTGCTTCGACGGTGTTCCGGCGTGGCTCGTACCGTTTCGAGGGCGAGGCCGTCGAGATCACCAAGGAATTCAACAGACTGCCTCGCGCGTCCTCGGAGCGACCGAGCGACCTCGGCGACTTGGCGTTCACGCTCGGAATGTTCAACAGCACCTGTCGTGTCACCGACGGCCTGCGTTGGACTCCGCCGAAAGTGCATATGTTCATCGAGCACTGGCTCCCGAACTTCGGACTCGAGACCGGTGGGGACTGGACGGGCTTCGATGGGGTGGGTGATGGATTCGAACCATCCGCTGAGTGGCTGGCGACGCTCAACTCGGCGTTTCCCCGCTGGCTGCGGTTCGCAGCAGAACGCCGTGGCGATCCCGACGAACTGTTGCAAGAGAACCTCGAGTCTGCCCGTGCATCGCTGAGGGAACTGCGCAGCAGGGCTGCGGGATCGTGAGTTTCCTGCCCACTGAGGTGCGCGACCAGCTCGCCACGACCGGCAAGATCGAGAGTCGGCTTCGCCGCCTCCAAGGGATCGACCCCGCCGCATGCACGATCCCAGCCGGCCGGCACCGGCTCGACTTCAAGCGCCGGTCACAGCATCAGCCCGGCACCGGCGGCGTACGGTGCCATTCCGAGGTTGAATCGGACGTGCCGATGACGTGTGGCGCTAGCCGTACTGCGCTGCGGCGGCTTCTGTGGTCGTGTCGAGCAGCTCGGCGATGCGTTCCCAAGTCGAACCTGCTGCGCGGGCGTCGGCTATCAGCGCTCTGATGCGGTCGTGGTCGAGTTTCCCGGTGACCTCAGCTCGCTGCAGCGTGCACCTCAACCAGTAGTCGGCTGCCGGGTAAACGGGCGCGTCGCCGGGATCGGCGGATTCGAAATAGTCGGCAATCTCATCGCAGTTGGCGATCATCTCGTCGATAGACATGTTGCGCAGATCAGTCGCCATGGGGTCACCTTAGGAACCTCGAGCGGGCCTTCATTGCGTGGAAGATCAGATCGACATCCTCATCGGCATCGTATCTGACGCCGATCTCGCACATCTGCGCGTCATGCCGGGGACCCACCAGTATTTCCCTGCCGTCGTGAAGCGGCCATGAGGAAGTGGCGTTGCGGTAGGCATGCAGGACATCATCTTCGGCGATGCCGTGTCGGAGCGCTGAAGGCAGGATGCGCACGCGAACGAACTTCGACGCCATGCCGCGGACCGTAGGAAGTGCGCCCAGCGGTGCCAAGCGGTTTTCGCGCACGGCACAGCGGGCGGCAAGACCCCACCGGCCGGGGTGATTGCCGGGACGAGGATGTCGCAACCTCAAGCATCGGCCGGCGCCGCCAAGCCCGGAATGCGTGGCGGCGCGAGATGTCACACCCCTCTGCTGAGCTTGCTGGCAGCAGAACCGCCTCGCGCGCAGCGAACAGAGAGGACGATTGACGCGCAGCGGTTCGGTGAGGAGATGGCATCGGGGAGCCGCCCCGAGAACACGAGGAGCAATCATGAACCAGCACCGAGGACTTCGCCGACACGCCGCCCCGACTTGCTTCCGGGTCGTGCCGTCGGTCATCCCCGCCAAGCCCGAGCCGGGCGACCACCAATGCGCGCAGCTCTGCCTCCGAGAACGACTTGCTGAGAAACAGGAGGAGGCTCAGATGAACTGGGAAACCCTTCTTGAGACCCGGGCGCGGCTGGGGGACTGCCGAGAGCAGCTGGACACTGCTTCGGCACAACTTGACGTTGCATCAAGCAGGGAGGCTCACCTGCGCAACCGAATCCGGCGGCTACGAGGCGGTTGGCGCGAGCAGCACCGGGTCATCGCCGGGTTGGCCAGTTATGCCGAGCGCATCGCCGAGGCCGAGCGAATGACAGTCGAGGCACTGTCACGCACGTACGGCGAACGACAACTGGAAAAAGTACGCAGCGTCAAGCAGGCGCTGGAGTTGGCGAGAATCCACCTAGCGGCTCTTTCCGTCCCGGAGCCAGTCGTCGAGATCGCAGTCGCCGGTCTCGACAAGTCCGGTCGACGCCAAGCGCGCGGCCGTGCAGTCATGCAAGCGCTGCGGGCGTTGCACGTTTACGCCCTCGACAGTGCACGCGACGGCGACTTCAAGCACTGGTGCGAGAGAGGTGGAAGCGGAGACGCGTGCTACAGCGCCAGTCGCGTTGCGATGGGTGAGTCTGCCAGCGTCCAGCGCAGCGAGCGGATGACCCGTGCCAGGAACTTCCCAGTTGACGCTGCTCTCCATCGGTCAGGGCGACGAGTGATGACCGCGCACATAAGGCTTGACCAAGGGGACACTGCGCCCCGCCTGCACTTCCTCGACGACACTCGAGGCAAGACCGGCAAGATCCACATCGGCTACATCGGGCCGCATCTGCCCACGGCGAGAGACCCGAAGTGACGCGTGAGGCGTCGTGGGCACTGAGCATTGCGCCGTCGTTGCCGCCTTGTCGACTGCGGTCCATCACGAGCTGGCGAGGCGGGCCTACGATCCGCCGATGGCCCGAACGAAGTCACGGCAAGGTGGGCGTGTGACGCCCAAAGGCACCCGCGGCCGAGCGCGCCTGCGCTCGGTGCCTGGCGGACATCGACCACGGCTCGACGACCGCGCCAAGCGGGAGCTGGAGATGCTGGTCGCCGACGTCGAGTACTGCATTGATTCGCACGACGACGCCGACCTGATCCGCACAGAGATCGCGGTGTCATGCGCTATCGGCCTGCACACCACCTCGGACTGGAACCCGCACGGTGTCCGCGCTCCGGTGGCCCTGACGCACGCTGAGGCCCTGGGCACACCTGCTGGCTTGGTGATCGCCGCGGGCATGGCCGTCTACGGCCCAGCGGCCACCCGCAAGCGCGCCGGACAGGTGTTGGAGCGCATCCGGGCTGACGGCGTCTCTGAGCCCGAATGGGTGCTGGCACTCGGCGTCGCTGAACCGGTCAGCGCCATCAGATTCCGAGACGAGTGGGACGAGCACTGGGCACTCATCGTGAGCTTCGTCCGACCTGACGGATCGACGCATGATCTGCATGTCGGCCTGCATGCGTTCGGCTGGGGAATGGCGCACGACCTAGCCGTGACAGCCACGACCGAGATGACTGCGCGACTCGGGGATACCGGCCTCATTGCCGAAACGATCAGTCTGGAATCGGCTCGTGAACTGCTCACCAGCAGTCTCGAGCATTTGGACGAAGCGCTCACGGATTGGTGGGACAACGACCATGATCTGGATGCGGACGTCGACCTGCGGATGCTGGTGGGCCAGCGGATCGACACGCTCCCCAGCTTCGACCGAAGGCGGGGCGGTGATGCCGGCGATGCCGGTGCCACGGAGCAACTCGCTGATGTCGTCAGAGGATTCGTCGCGCTGCCAGTTCCTTTGGGCGAACGCAACGAGCACTTGGCGGATCTTGTTGTGGCGGCCACGATATTTTCGCAGGCCTGCCGTGACCCTGATGTGCTGCGCTGGACTCCGCCGAGAATCGAGGCCTTCATCGAGCAGTTCCTGCCCTTGTGGCAAGAAGGCGACGATCTTGACGGGTACGACCCGTTCGACGAATTCGGTGAGCCCGGTGACGCCTTCGAGTTCGGCGAGGAGCGGCTGTCGACCATCGATTCTGCATTTCCGCGATGGATCCGGTATGCCGCCGAACACCGCGGCGACGGCGCGGAGACGCTCGAAGCGAATCTCGTTGCCGCCCAGGCCTCGTTGCGGAAGCTGCGTGTGAAGATCACTGGCTCGCCGATTCTGCCTGTCGCGCCGCAAATCCAATGGACTTGATCGGTGAGCCGAGAAAATGCGTTTGCGGCGCGCTCAGCCTCGCGTAATATCAAGGCGTGGACTGGTCGAACGTAGGCCCGACGCTGTCGGTATTCGCTCCCATCGCCATTGCGTTCGCCGGAGGCGTGTGGGCAGTGATCAAGTGGGGTTTCGGCGGTGTCGTGAACCGCATCGATGGGGTCGTCGATCTCGTTAACGTCCGCTTCGATGAGCAGAACGGCCGTGTCGACGCCCGTTTCGACGCAGTCGATTCCCGTTTCGACGCCGTAGATCACCGCTTCGGTGCTGTGGATCAGCGCTTTGATGAGCAGAACGGCAGGATCGACGCTCGCTTCGATGCCGTGGATCAGCGCTTTGATGAGCAGAACGGCAGGATCGACGCTCGCTTCGATGCCGTGGACCACCGCTTCGAGGGTCTCGACAAGCGCGTTGACGGCATCGACAAGCGCATCGACGAAGTGCGTGCCGATCTTCGAGCGATTGTCAACAGAGCCGATGCATTGCGGGCGGCCATCGCGCCCGCAGCAATCGGTCCGGCCTGACGCCCAACGGCTGAGCGAGTTCACGGCATCGCCCGAGGCGTACTGGCCGGGCGCGCCTCGGCGGCGCGAGATGTGACAGCCCGGTGGAATGATGTGGCGGCTCCCGGCGCTGCCGGTCGTCGAGAGGTGTGCATTCCATGGTGATGGCGAACGCGGAGCGGGTGTCGAAGGCGCTCGACCTCCTGGGTGACGGGCTTAGACCCAAATGCGAGCAGACCTGGCAGGGCTTCTACGGCGACGACTGGCTGGACCAGCTGCGCAACCAGATGCGCGGCAACGCACGCGATGGGGGCACCACGTCGGACATCGCCTTTGTGCTGAACGGAATGAAGGCCACGTGGAACGAGATCTTCGGGCATGGCTTCTCGCCCTCGATCCGGTCGCTCGTGTTCGAGGTGGCTGACTCCCGCAACAACTGGGCGCACAAGCAGCAGTTCTCTACCGATGACACCGCGCGAGCGCTCGATTCGATGGAACGACTCCTCGAGGCATTCGGCAACTCCGAAGAACGCCAGCAGATTCGCAACTCGCGCCGTGACCTCGTGCGGCAGATGTTTGACGAGGAAGCGCGCTCCGAGCGGCGCCGCACAGCCGCCAAGCCCACCGAGGGCCAGCCGCAGGCCGGGCTGACGCCCTGGCGAGAGGTCATCACTCCCCACAGCGACGTGCAGACGGGTCGGTTCGACCAAGCCGAATTCGCCGCGGACCTCTACGAGGTGTCCCAGGGCACCGCCGACCATGAGTATCAGGACCCTGAGGCGTTCTTCGCTCGCACCTACCTGACGGTCGGGCTGCGGGAACTGCTGGTCGGGGCGGCCCGGCGTTTGTCCGGCAACGGCGGCACACCGGTCATCGAGCTGCAGACCAACTTCGGCGGCGGCAAGACCCACAGCATGATCGCCCTGCACCATCTGGCATCCGGTGTGTCGGCGGCGAGGCTGTCAGGCGTCTCAGAGATGCTCGCCGAGGCCGATGTCGAGCTGCCGGCGAAGGTCAACCGGGCCGTGCTCGTGGGGCAGGTCATGTCGGTCGCCGATCCCAAACGGGTGAGCGACGACACGGCGCTGCACACGATGTGGGGGCAGCTCGCCTACCAGCTCGGCGGCCAGGAGGGCTACGAGCTGGTACGCACCGACGACGAAGCCGGAACCAACCCGGGTGAGAAGCTGCGCGAGCTGTTCCGCCGCTACGGCCCAGCAGTCGTGCTGATCGACGAGTGGGTGGCATATGCCCGGCAGCTGCCCGATGCGGGTGCTGATGGCCGACGCGTGGCCGCCGGCGACTTCGACACCCAATTCACCTTCGCCCAAGCGCTCACCGAGGCGGCGTCCGCGTCCGACAACGTCGTGGTGCTGGTGACGATTCCCGCATCGGACATCGAGACCGGCGGACCTCGTGGTCACACCGCGATGGAACGACTCAAGAACGTCGTCGACCGCACAGCGACGCCATGGCAGCCAGCATCGGCTGACGAGTCGTTCGAGATTGTGCGGCGACGGCTGTTCGGCCCCATCTCGCCGGAGAATGCGCGGGTGCGCGACGGCGTCATCCGGGCCTTCAGCGAGATGTACCACGCCGCCGCCGGCGAGTTCCCGCTGGGCAAGGGTGAGGCCGATTACCGGCGGCGCATGGAGCTCTCGTACCCGATCCACCCGGAGCTCTTCGACCGGCTCTTCGAGGACTGGTCGGCACTCGACAAATTCCAGCGAACTCGTGGGGTGCTGCGACTGATGGCGATCGTCATCTCGCAGCTGTGGCAGCGGGGCGACCAGTCGCTGCAGATCATGCCGGGCAATCTGCCCATGGATTCCGCTGGGGTCGCAAGCGAGCTGAAGAAGTACCTGGAAGAAGGCTGGGACCCGGTCATCAAGTCCGACGTCGACGGGCCCAATGCGCTGCCGCTGAGCATCGACAAGACTTTCTCGCACTTCGGCCGGCTGTCGGCAACCAGGCGAGCGGCTCGCACTGTGTACATGGGCTCGGCGCCACGGCCTGACGGCAAGCGCGGTGTGGACGTGAAATCGGTGGTGCTGGGCTGCGTTCAGCCGGGCGAACCCACGGGTCAGTTCGCTGACGCACTGCGTCGTCTGTCTGACCAGGCCACACACCTGTACGTCGACGGATCGCAGTACTGGTACTCGCTGATTCCCAACGTCACCCGGATCGCAGCGGACAGGGCTGCATCCAACTTCAGCGACCGCGACGCCGACGATGAGGTTCGCGGCCGGATCGCCGCCCAACGGGACCGGGGCAACTTCGTAGCCGTGCATCCTTTCGTAGCCGGACCGGGGGACGTGCCCGACAACGACGATGGCACCCATCTAGTCGTGCTGGAGCCCGACGCCACCCACTCGACTGGGGACCAGAATTCGCCGGCTATCAAGCTGGCGACACGCATCGTGACCCAGCGCGATGCCGGCCCGAGGCTGAACCAGAACCTGCTCGTCTTCGTGGCCGCTGCCGCGAACCGACTCGCAGAGTTGCGCAGTGCAGTTCGGTCGCTCCTGGCGTGGCGGTCGATCGTCAAGGATCATGTGCCGCTGGATCTCACCGCGCAGCAGAAGCAGCAGGCTGACAGCAAGCTGGCAGACGCCTCCAAGCAGGTCGACAGTCTGATCGCCGAGACCTTCACGCAGGTGCTGGTGCCTTCTCGAACCCCCGGCACAGCGGACATCGACTGGCAGTCCACACGCGCTACCACGACGGGCGATATGGGTGAGCGAATCAGCCGCAAGCTGGGCACGGAAGAGAAGCTGATCGGCCGCTACGCCGGCGTGCGAGTCCGTATGGACCTCGACAGACACGGCCTCTGGACCGAGCGAGGCGATGTCTCCGTCACGGCATTGTGGGAGGCATACGCCCGCTATCCCTACATGCCCCGCCTCGCCTCACGTGACGTGCTCGACCATGCCGTCAGCGATGGCGCGTCCCGGCTGAACTGGCAGCAGGAGACTTTTGCTTACGCCGAAGCGCATGACGGCGATAGCTGGGTCGGTATCCACACAGCGCAGCACGTCACACTGTCGGCCGGCGGGCTGCTGATACACCCCGACTACGTACCTGCGCCGTCAGTGCCAGTCGATTCCGGCGAAGTGGAGCCGACCGACCCCGGGGGCCAAGACACTCCTGGGGGTGAGACGGGTCAAGGTGGCAAACATCGGGATCCGGACCCCGGCGGCGATGATCGTCCCAACCCCACGCAGTTCTACGCCCAATTCCAGCTCGACCGGCTTCGAGGCGCACAGCGGCTCGGGGACATCCTCGAACACATCGCGGTACATCTCGGGCCAGAGGTACAGCTCGAGCTGGAGCTACGGGCCACGAATACTGATGGCTACGACGACGGCATCCGCCGCACGGTGAGCGAGAACGCCCAGAGCCTCAACGCCCAAGCCGCCGAATTCGAATAACCGTTTCGCTGCGCGGTTGCGGCGAGCAATGTCGCCGCCAAGATCAACGCTGCTGTGATCGGTTGACAAGCTAGGTCGCCAACGCGAATATTCGGTTGGATCGATATAGACTAAGACCTATGTTCAGCCGATGGTCTGGGAGATCAACGGCACGGACGAATTCGCTGAGTGGTTCGGCCGACTTGCCGAGACTGAGCAGGACGAGGTGATTGCTGTGGTGGAGTTGCTCGCAGATGACGGGCCCACGCTGGGTCGGCCTCATGCTGACCGCATCGCGAGTTTCAAGTATCACAACATGAAGGAACTTAGGCCTCGCGGCGAGGCCAAGCACCTCAGGATTCTCTACATGTTCGATCCGCGGCGCGAGGCGGTCTTGCTGCTCGGCGGCGACAAGAGGGGGCAGTGGGATCGCTGGTACACGAGCGCAGTTACTGAGGCCGCACTGCGCTACGAGCGTTATCTCGCGGAGATCGAAAGCGGCGGTGCTTCGAGCACCACGAGATGACGAGGACTGGAGGCCAAGACGTGGGACACAAGGAACTCGGCCAGATCGTCGGCGAAATCGGGCCAGTACGTCGTGCGCGTATCGATGCGATCAAGCATGCGGCCCGAACCGAAGCCGTCGCGTTCAATCTCGCGCAGCTCCGCAAGCATCGGCGGCTGACCCAAGTTGAACTTGCGCAGCGTCTTGAGCGGGCCCAGGCGTCGATTTCGGCTATGGAGACTTCACAGGACAATCTGCTCTCGACATGGCGGGCAGCGGTCGAAGCGATGGGCGGTCGACTCGAATTGATCGCCGTTTTTGACGACGAGCGCATCACCATTCCCGCTGGCCCGCCGGCCGAGGTGCCGGAGCCGACGCGTCCAAATCCGGGAATCTCGGAAGCGCGCGGCGCGAGATAGCCGTTCCGCCACGATCGTAGGACGCGGAGCGCACACAGGTGAATCGCTTTCGGCTGCTGCGTAGCGGACTCAGCACACGGCCCTGCAACGCCCCCGAGGGCTGACTGCGCTCGTCAAAAGGTGCAGTCGTAGAGTCGTAGCCGATGGGCATGGCAGTTCCGTTTCCGCAGACGCAGCCGCGGGGCTATGAGTGGCTGGAGGGCGAGCCGGCGTTCGACCCGGAACAGCACTTGCAGCTCGAGGAACCGGCTGAGGTGGTGATGCTGGCCGATCTAGGATACGACGCTGCCGAGATCGCCGCGAAAGCCACACCGGTGGCGCTGTCGTCGCCGTTCCGGATGCTGAGCGATGAGGGCGCCGCGATCATGCTGGAGACGGCACGGCGGCTGCGGTGCTTCACCCGGCCGGCTGGTGAGCGAATCGAGCGGACCGTGCGGGGCGGCTGCTACCGCTCACGTTGGCTACGGGACCTGTGCCTCAGCCCGGAGGTCACGGCGCACCTCGAAGCCATTTACGGCATCGAAATCGCCCCGCACCCGATGCCGGTGCACCTCGGTCATCTCAACTACGAGCCGGCGCAGATCGACAGGGCCATCGACAAATGGCATCACGACACGTTGCCGCTCGACTACGTGCTGGCCGTGACCGACCCGGCCAACGTCGTCGGCGGGCGATTCGAGTGGTTTGGGGGAACCAAGCACGAAGCCGCCGAGCTGGCTGACGCCGGCCAGCAGGTTCCCGCAGAGCGCACGGTTGCTCCCGAATTCTCCGTGCCCGGTTACGCCATTGCGCTGCACGGCGACATGGTGGTGCATCGCGCCGGCCCGCTCACCGAGATGTGCGAGCGCATCTCGATGGTGAACGGATACGTGTCGACCGACACGACCATCGACGAGCAGAGCCGCACTTGCGATCTCATCGAGGTCGACGATCACGAGACGCTGTGGACCGAGTGGGCCAAGTTCGCCGCGTGGCGGTCGCAGGGCCGCCTCGCGAGCCTCGTCGAAGAGCTGGAGTTCACTTCCGATGCAGACGCGGTGATCGCCGCGCTGGAGCACGCGATCGGCGATGCGCAGCGGGCTGTCGCCGAGATGCGCTCACGTGAGCGCGGAATGCAGCACTACGGCGGCTGAGCATTCCCAGTACGGCAGCGCCGGGTCGCGTCGTTGCATCGGCACTCAGCCACCGCCGCAACGGTCCTGGAATTCCGGTCGTTAGCTGGCTGTGGCGCGGGGCGAGCGGCGGATTTGGGATGCTGACGCCATGCAGACGCACATGCTCATCGGAGGCAACTGGCTGGCTGGAGACGCAGCAAGCCGCATCGACGTGCTCGACCCCGCCACCGGTGGCGTTGCGGCGAGCGTTGCCGCGGGCACTCCCGCGGACGCGGTCGCGGCGTGCGACGCTGCAGCCGCAGCGCAGCCGGGATGGGCGACCGAACCGCCGCGGGTTCGCTCGGAGATCCTGCGGGACGCTCACCGGATCCTTGTTGCGCACACCGATGAGCTGGCCGACCTCATCACGCTCGAGAACGGCAAGCCCCGCGCTGACGCCGCCGGCGAGGTGGCCTACGCGGCAGAGTTCTTCCGCTGGAACGCCGAGGAAGCTGTGCGCATCCACGGATCGATCAGCGTCGCCCCCTCAGGAGCGAACCGGATCATCACCCGGCACCCGCCCGTGGGTGTCGTGGCGATGATCACGCCTTGGAATTTCCCGGCGGCGATGATCACCCGCAAGCTCGCCCCGGCGCTGGCTGCCGGCAACGCAGTGGTCATCAAGCCGCCCCGGGAGGCCCCGCTCACCTCGCTGCGGATCGCCGAGCTGCTGGCCGAGGCAGGAGTGCCGCCCGGTGTCGTCAACCTGGTGCCCACGTCGAATTCCGGTGCCTGGCTCGACGCTGTCGCCGACCATCGGGCCGTGCGGATGCTGTCGTTCACGGGCTCTACCGAAGTCGGCAGGGTGCTGCTGAAGCGCTGCGCTGATCGGGTGCTCAAAGTGGTGATGGAGCTCGGTGGCAATGCACCCTTCATCGTCTTTGCCGACGCGGACCTCGAGGCCGCCATCGCGGGCGCCATGGTCGCCAAGATGCGCCACTCGGCCGAGACCTGCACCGCAGCGAACCGATTCTTCGTGGAGGCGCCGGTGCACGACGAGTTCGTCGACCTGCTTGCAGCAGCAATGGGCGCCATGAAGGTCGGCAATGGCCGTGACCCCGACGTCTCGTGCGGCCCGATGATCAACGCGGCGTCAGTCGAGAACATCGACCGGCTGGTGCGCTCAGCCGTCGACGGGGGAGCCCAGGCTGTGACAGGCGGCAGCGCCATCGACGGTCCGGGCTTCTTCTATGAGCCGACCGTGCTGGGCGGTGTCGAGCCGGGCGCGCCCATCACCCGTGAGGAGATCTTCGGCCCCGTTGCACCCGTCTCCAGCTTCACCGACACCGACGCCATGATCGCTGCCGCGAACGACACCGAGATGGGCCTGATCGGCTACGTGTACACGCAAGACCTCGCCAAGGGCCTTGCGGTCAGCGAACGCATCGAAGCCGGCATGATCGGCCTGAACCGTGGCGCAGTGTCCGACCCCGCAGCGCCCTTCGGCGGCATGAAACAGTCGGGCCTCGGCCGGGAAGGCGCCAGCGAGGGCATCTACGAGTTCTGCGAGACCCAGTACATCGCCGCAGAGTGGTAGCCCGGCCTGCCATAGGGTGGCCGCTCGAACCCTGAGGCGCGCACACCCATAGCCTTGCCGGCAAGTGCTGTTTGCTGCGTCGGCACCGCCGCTATTGACCGAACTGGCAATCATGCTGGTTGCGGGGACACTGATCGCCTTCGTGTCGGCGCGCATCGGCGTCGTTCCGATCGTTGGCTTCCTCGCCGCGGGTGCGGTCATCGGCCCCAGCGGGATCGGCATCATCAGCGACATCGACCTGGTGAACCAGTCGGCCGACATCGGGGTGATGCTCCTGCTGTTCACGCTCGGCATCGAGTTCAGCCTCGAACGGGTGCGACAGCTCGCGTCGATGTTCTTGATCGGCGGGGCGAGCCAGGTCGGGCTCACCACAGGCATCGTCACAGCGATCGTTGTCGCCTTCGGCGTCGAATGGCGCACGGCAGTGTTCACCGGCTTGCTTGTGTCGCTCAGCAGCACCGCCATCGTGCTCAAGGTGCTGGCCGCACGGCGGGCGACCACAACGCCGACCGGCAACATGTCGATCGCACTGCTTATCTTCCAGGACTTGGCAATCGTCGCCATGGTGCTGGCCGTGCCGTTGCTCGGCGGGCAGACCACCGGTCCCGTAAGCGCCCTGCTCGCGCTCGCCAAGGCGGCAGGCATCGTCGTCGCGGTGATCGTCGCGGCTCGCACGCTGATGCCGGCGCTCCTGCGCTACGTCTCTCGATTCCAGTCCCACGAGGTATTCCTGCTGGCCATCCTGGCGATCTGCTTCGGCACGGCGTACCTGACGAGCCTGCTCGACGTGTCCATCTCGCTCGGGGCGTTCCTTGCCGGGCTGATGGTGAGCGAGAGCCGCGTCGCCGCGCGGGCGCTCGGCGAGGTGATGCCGCTGCAGATCCTGTTCTCGGCCACGTTCTTCGTGTCGATCGGCATGCTGCTCGATGTCGGCTACCTCGCCCGCAACTTGCCGCTGGTGATCGGCCTCGCCATCGGCGTCGTGGTCATCAAGCTGTTCGCGACCGCATCGGCCGCACTGCTGCTGCGCCAGCCTCGTGCGGTGGTCGTGTCGGGGGCATTGGTGCTGGCACAGGTCGGCGAATTCTCCTTCGTCCTCGAACGGGCCGGCGAGGAAGCCGGGCTCGTTCCGGCCGGCCTCGCCAACGGCACCGACGCCTTCATTGCGGTCACCGTGCTGCTGATGGCATTCAGCCCGTTCGGGGTGCGATGGGGCGAATCACTCGCAGGACGGCTCGAGGCGGCGAACAGCGACAGTCCCGCTCGCCGCCCCGCGGTCGACCTCGATGACACCGCAGACGCCGCCGAGCACGAGCCGCTGCAGGATCACGCCGTCGTGAACGGATTCGGTCCCCGGGCGCGCCGCATCGTCAGCGCCCTCGAGCTGGCACACATCCCGTACACGATCGTGTCGATCGACCCCGAAGCTCAACGCTGGGGTGTCTCGACGGGCCGACGGGTGCTGACCGGCGACGTCTCGCGGCACCTCATAGCGGACCGGGCGGGCCTGCGTGACGCCCGGATCGTGCTCGCGGTGGACAGCCCGCCCTCAGTCGTCGAGCAGTTCGCCCGCATTGCTCGCGAACACAACCCCGATGTGATCGTCCTCGCATGGGCCGCAGACCCTGCGGATGCTGCCGATCTGGAACGAGACGGCCTGGTCGATCATGTAGTCGCCGAGCGGCAGGCCGCTCTCGATGCACTCATTGCTCACGCGCTCGGCCACTTCGAGCTGCCCGAGCCGGCAACCGAGGCTGTCACTCATGCGGTGTTGCACGCAGAGGTGCCCCGGCCTGAAGAGGAAGACTCCTAGCTGCCTCGGCGGCCATATGCCGCCGGGGACGGTTCAGTCGAGGAAGCTGGGGTCGCGCTCGATGACCTTGTCGTAGATCGGCTGGTAGCTGAACCAGCCGGCCAGCGGGCTGCCGGTCTGCGTCGCCGTGAGCTTGGCGGACTCGTGGCGGATCGGGATCGGCGTGCCTGCCGCTTCGGCCAGCAGCTGGCTCTGGCAGGTGCGCTCCATGGTGATGAACCACCATGCGGCCTCCTCGACGGTCTGGCCGACGGTGAGCAGCCCGTGGTTCTGCAGGATCACGGCCTTGCAGCTGCCGAGCGCCTGGCCGATGCGCTTGCCTTCGGACGTGTCGAGCACCACGCCGGTGAAGTCGTCAAAGAGAGCATGATCCTCGTAGAACGCGCACGCGTCCTGGGTGAGCGGGTCGAGCAGGCGTCCGAGGCTCGACCACGTCTTGCCGTACAGCGAATGGGTATGCGCGGCTGCGATCACGTCGGGCCGGGCCTTGTGCACCTCACTGTGAATGGCGAATGCCGCCTGGTTCAGCGGGTAGCGACCCTCCACGATGTTGCCGTCGTGGTCGACCAGCAGCAGGTCCGACACCTTGATCTGGCCGAACCCGACGCCGAACGGGTTGACCCAGAAGTGATCGGTCAGCTCGGGGTCGCGTGCGGTCACATGGCCGGCAACGCCCTCTTCGAAGCCGAACAGCGAGAACGCCCGGTACACCGACGCGAGGCGCTCCTTGCGGTGCTGGCGCTCGGCCTCGATCGTGTCGAACGTCGGCGCCTCCGGGATCGGGATCTCGGTGAACGGGTCTGCGGTGGTGTCGGTGGTCGTCGTCACGGACGACATCGTACGACGCAGGAGTCACGGCGACCGAGAACGCAGAGCCGGGACGCTGAGGAATCGTCCCTCTACAGTCATCGAGGTGAGCAGCGCTGACGGTGCCCCTCCCGGCAGTGACGCACCGGTGAGATGTCTCGACGGGGTGCGGGTGGTCGAGCTGACCACCGGCATCGCCGGACCGTACGCGGCACGGTTCCTTGCAGACCAAGGCGCTGCTGTGGTGAAGGTCGAGCCTCCCGGTGGCGATCCTTACCGCAGCGACCCAGGCTTCCAGGCCGTGAGCCGCAACAAGCGCTCTGTGGTGCTCGACGGCGTCGAGTGGGAGCGGGCACCACTGCCGGTCGGCATCACCGGCCCGCAGGCGTCACTGCCCGGCATCCTGCGCCCGACCGCAGCCACGCTCGACACACCGACGCTCAGCCAGCTGCTGATCGGCGCCGGCGTCGTGCTGGTCCCCGACCGGTCGACGGCGTCGGCGGTGCGGGCCATTGCCCCAGGCGCTGTCGTCATCTCATGCCCGACGTGGGGAAACGAAGGGCCCTACGCAACCCGTGCGGGCACGCCATCGCAGGTTGCGGCGGTCACCGGCATCGGCTGGAACCAGATCAGCTACGCGGAGGGTCCAGTCGAGCTGGTGGTGCCGCTCGCCTCCTATGGCGCCGGGATGCTCGGGGCGATGGCTGCTGCAGCCGGCCTGTACGCCCGCCGAGCGCACGGCGCAGCTCCCATCTACACCGTCTCGGAAGTGTCCGGCTCGGGCGCCATGCAGATCGGCGACTTCGAAGTGCCCGAGATGGCCGGGCTGGATCGTGACGGCTCGTGCCCGCTCGGCTCGGCCGGCCGGCTTCCGGTGTACCGGCTGTTCCGGGCCGCCGACGACCGCTGGATGTTCGTCGCCTGCGGCACGTATCCCTTCTATGTGGCGATGCTGCACGCCATCGGCCGGGAGGACCTGCTCGAAGACGAGCGCTTCCCCAACCCGCCGTGGGGACTGCTCGACCTTGAGCCGCTGGCCGAGATCACGCCGATCCTGGAAGGTGCCTTCGCTGCCCGCCCGCTCGATGACTGGCTGCAGATCTTCAGCGCCCACGACGTGCCGTGCCAGCCCACCCAGACCCGCGAGGAGTTCATCGCCTCACCGCTCGCCGCCGCAAACGGGCTCGTGACCACCGTGGAGCACCCCGAGCTCGGGGCCGTGCGCACACCGGCGCAACCGATGTGGATCGACGGATGCGAGGAGGTCGAGCTGCGCCCGGCGCCACGGCTGGGGGAGCACACCCGAGACGTCCAAGCTGAGATTGACGAGGGCGCGTGGCCCCCACAGACGGCACCTGCCTCGGCCGCAGGCGGCGAGGCGCCGCTGCGAGGAGTGAATGCAGTTGACCTCAGTTCGTTCATCGCCGGCCCGGTCATCACTCGCCATCTGGCGATGCTCGGTGCCGAGGTCACCAAGATCGAGCAGCCGGGCGGGGACCCATTCCGTGTGCTCGGCCCGTACTTCAACGGCTGGAACCAATCCAAGCGCTCGATCTGTCTCAACCTCAAGGACACCGCCGAACACGCGGTCATGGCTCAGCTCGTCGCCGACGCCGACCTCATCGTGGAGAACTTCCGACCTGGGGTGGCCGCGCGTCTCGGCGTCTCCGATGACGACTTGCGCCGCATCCGTCCTGATGCGGTGCTGGTGAAGAGTCCCGGCTATGGACGCGACCCCTCGATGGCAGATGTGCCGGCCTTCGATCCACTGCTGCAGGCGCTGGGCGGGATCATGGCTGCACAGGGGGGCGAGGACGAACCGGTGTTCCTGACCGTGCCGGTACATGACGCCGCGACCCCGATGATCGCTGCGTTCGGCGTGCTGTGCTCGCTATACCGGCGGCTCGGCGACGGTGAGGGCCGCACCGTGCGCACCTCGCTCACCCAGACCGTCATGGCGGCCCAAGCAGCCGAGTTCGTGCAGTACCCCGGGCGGCCGGAAGCTGAGACGGGCGGCATGGACTACCGGGGCGCCGGAGCCGACCGCACCTACGTCGAGATACCGGGTGCCGACGGCCCCGAGTGGGTCTGGCATCAGACGACGCCCGAGGGCACCAGCGACCTGCCGGTCGAGCGGCGGGGCTTCGTCGGCTCCGAGGTCGCAACCGCCAATGGCCACGCCGTCGAGTTCGGCGAAACCGAATGGGGCCCGATGACCCAGCTCGGCTCCCTCATCGGCGGCGTCGGCGTGACGATGCGCCGTGCCCCCTACCTCGACGAGCACCGTTCCGAGATTGAAGCCAGTCTGCGGGTCAGGCAATAGGCCTCGCACGGCCCCTGTCCACGGTTTCCCGCGTTGTTGCTCGTTGCTCCTGGCCCACATTCCTCCATATCGCTGACAAACGCATGTAGCTGACAAACGCTACGTTTCTAGTTGAATAAACACTACGTTCAAACGTATCTAAATGCAATGTTTATGACTGCTCGAAAACTACACTGCGGCCATGGTCGAGGCAGCCGATTCCTCAATGCTCACCCGCAGCGGGCACCGTGCGCGGCTGGCGGGCCGCACGCTCGACACAGCGCTCGCGGCAGCGCCGATGGTGCTCATCGAAGGCGCCAAGGGATGCGGCAAGACGTGGCTCGGGCTGAGCCGCGCCCGCAGCTCTTCGATGCTCGCGGAGGATCCGAACGCGCTTGAAGCGGCACAACTGCTGCCGCGCGAGATTTTGGCAGCGGGGCCGCATCCGAGGCTGATCGACGAGTGGCAGCGTGCACCCGCAGTGTGGGACGCGGCACGTGGGCTGTCCGATGCCGACGGCGGAGCCGGGAAGTTCATCTTCACCGGCTCCTACCTCCGCGCCGACGCGATCACTCGCCACTCGGGCGCCGGTCGTCTGATCCGGGTGCGGCTGCGCCCGATGTCGTTGACGGAGACCGGCGTTTCCTCCGGGGAAGTGTCGCTGGCGGCGCTGATGGACGGTGAACCGGTGTCTGCGCTCGCGCCGGCGCTCAGCTCAGCTGACGCCGCCGAGTTGATCTGCCGCGGAGGCTGGCCCCGCCACCTGCATCTGGGAACGGCAGCCGCTCAACGCCTGCTGCGGGCCTATCTCAATGAGACGATGCGAGTGGACCTGCCGCTGGAGACCGAGTCGGCTCACGACCCCGTGCGCGTCGGTCGCTTGCTGCGGGCTGTTGCCCGCAATGTGTCGACCACGGTGTCGCAGGCGGCGCTCGGCAGGGAGACCGGCGGCGACGGCGTCAGGCTGAACCACATGACGGTGAGCCGCTACCTGGATTCGCTGAACCGGCTGTTCGTTCTCGACGACCTGCGGTCGTGGTCGCCTCATCTGCTCTCGAAGGCGCCTTCCAGGCAGGCGCCGAAGCGACATCTGGTCGATCCCTCGCTTGCTGCGGCAGCGCTCGGCATCGCGCCTGCGCGGCTGGCAGCCGACCTGCGCACGATGGGTCCGCTGTTCGAGTCGCTCGCTGTCCGCGACATACGCGTCTACGCCGATGCGCACGAGTACGCAGTGCTGCATCATCGAGACGCTGGCGGGGGAGAGCTGGATGCCGTGGTCGTGGCCCCTGACGGTCGCTGGATGGCCGTCGAGATCAAGCTCGGCGGCGACCAGGCTCGCATGGATCGCGCCGCAGCAGTGCTCCTGAGCACCGCGAGCCGCGTCGACCCCGCACACGCCGGCCTGCCCGCCCGCCACATCATCGTGACTGCGTTCGGCACTGTCGCTCACGATCGCCCCGACGGCGTCACAGTCGTGCCGATCTGCGCCCTGGGACCCTAGATGAGTGGGACTGATCATCTAGAGAGAGGAAGAGGAGGAACCCCCGAACGCCACTGCGGTGATCCCATGGCGAGGGTCTGCTCGCCTCCGAACCGCCTGGTGACGACGCAGAAGCGGCCCTGCTCGCCAGCACGCTGCGCGGTCGGCTCTCTCCTTCGCTGGTCGATATGACTCGCGCCGGTACGGTGACCCCATGGCGACTGCTCGACTCGCGTCTGAGGATGTTCCGATGCTGCGCGGAACGGCTCGCTTCACCGCCGACTTGCCGCTGCCAGACGGCTGCCTGCACGCTGCGTTCGTGCGCTCGACGGCGGCCCACGGCGAGTTGCGCAACGTCGATATGCGCGAGGCCGAACAGGCTGCTGGCGTGGTTGCCGTCTTCGAAGCGGCGGGACTCGGGCTGGCGCCGCTCGAGTACTACCGCGCCACCACCATGGGCGGGCAGATGGCGCGACCGCTGCTGGCGCAGGGACGGGTCCGGTTTGTCGGCGAACCGGTCGCGGTGGTCCTGGCCGAGTCGCCGGCCAGTGCCCTCGACGCTGCAGAGCTCGTCGTTGTCGACATCGATGAGCTGCCGGCGGTCATCGACGTCGAGCTGGCTGCGGCCGACGACGTGCTGCTCTACCCCGATGCCGGCACCAATGTGGTGCACCCGCTGGACCCGCCTGACAGCGGGGGGTTCCTGTCAGCGCCCACCGAGCTTGACGATTCCGCAGCGCCGCCGGCCGAGACCGGCGAGGATCCCTGTGCGGGAGCGCACTGCGTGGTCGAGCTGGTGTGCGAGAACGGCCGCATCAGCTCGGTGCCGATCGAGCCGTGCGCCATCGTGGCGACGCCGTTCGAAGTAATCCGTGGGACATCGCTGGCCGACGGAGCATCACCCGATTGCGAACTCGACATCTGGAGCACCGGCCAGGGCGTGCACAGTGCGCCGTACCTGTACCGCCGCATGCTGGGCATCCCGGTGACCGCCGTACGGGTCCGAGAGCCCCATGTGGGCGGCGGCTTCGGCGGCCGCGGCGACCCCATGCCGGAGTTCTTCGTGGTGGCACGGGCCGCCCAGCTGCTGGACCGCCCCGTGCGCTGGGTGGAAAGCCGCCAGGAGCAGTTCATCTCGATGCCCTACGGGCGCGGTCAGCGACACCGCATCCGCATGGGCTTCGACACCGACGGCCGCATCGTCGGGATCGATGTCGTGATGTGGTGCGACGCAGGCGCCTACCCCCACATGGCGCCGATGCTGACCGCGGCCAGCTACCGCCAGAGCACCGGCCTGTACCGGGTGCCGCGGCTGCGCTACCGCATCGGGTCAGCGGTCACCAATGCGCCGCCGACAGGCGCCTACCGTGGCGCCGGCCAACCCGAGGTGAACGCCGCGCTCGAACGGGCCATCGACGCCGGCGCCCGCGAACTCGGCCTCGACCCGGCCGATGTGCGTCAGCGCAACCTGCTGGGTGCTAGCGAGCTGCCGTATGACACCGGCACCGGCATCACGCTCGACAGCGGCGATCCGCAGGGGGCATTACAGGCTGCCCACGACCTCATCGACGCGAAGCGCTGGCGGACGCTCGCTGCGGAACGCCGCGCCGGCGGCGACCGGACCAGGCTGATCGGCGTCGGATACGGCTGTTACAGCCAGACATCGGGCAGCGGAGATGATCCCGACTACGCCTCGCTGGAACTGGGCGCTGATGGCAGCGTGCTGGTGACCTGCGGCAGCCACGGCCATGGCCAGGGCCACCACAGCCTGTGGGCGCAGATCACGAGCGCGAGGGTTGGGGTCGCCGCCGATGCGGTGCGGGTCAACGATGCGGATTCGGCCACGTCCACCTCGGGCGGCGTCACTGGCGGCTCACGCACATCGTTCGTTCTGGGCAGCCAGATCGCCGAGGCTGCGACCGAATTGCGCGCCCGCATCTGCGAGGTCGCGGCCGAATTGCTCGAAGCCAGCCCAGACGACATCGAGGTCACACCCGACGGAGCGCATGTGGCCGGGGTGCCGTCCCGGTTGGCCAACTGGACCGACATCGCGACGGCCGCACCCGATGGCATCAGCGTGACCGCCAACGAGCGGCGAAGCGGACCGACTCACCCCTACGGCACGCACGCCGCTGCCGTGGAAGTCGACGCGGAGACCGGCCGTGTCCGTCTGCTCGCATTCGCAGCGGTCGACGACTGCGGGCGGATGCTCCATGAGACCTCGGTCGAGGGCCAGCAGCACGGGGGAGCCGTTGCGGGCATCTCCCAGGCGCTCATGGAGCTCGCCCAATGGGACGCCGACGGCACGCCTCGCACGACGACGTTGGTCGACTACCTGATCCCCGCAGCCCCAGACGTGCCTGCAATCGAGACGGCTCGGCTCGGCACCCCCACCGACCGCAACGAGCTGGGCGCCCGCGGCATCGGTGAGAACGGTGCCATTGCGGCCCCGCCCGCGGTGCAGAACGCCGTCATCGATGCTGTTGCGCACCTCGGCGTGACCCACATCGACATCCCGGTCTCGCCTCAGCGTGTGTGGGAAGCAGTCAACGCCGCCGCGAGCTGACCTGACGGCTGGACGGCTCGGGCACGCCGCCGCGCTGCGCCGGGTGGCAGCGCCGCCCGCGTGCTGAATACTTGAGTTCTCGCACACGCCCTTGGAGGCACCCATGGTCGAGCCAGATTTCCTGCACTTCGACACGCTGGCGCTGCACGCCGGCCAGCGGCCCGACCCCACCACCGGCGCCCGGGCCGTGCCGATCTACCAGACGACGTCGTTCAGCTTCACCGACACCGAACAGGCAGCCAGCCTGTTCAACCTCGAGATCCCCGGCCACATCTACAGCCGCATCTCCAACCCCACGGTCTCGGTGCTGGAAGAGCGCATCGCTGCGCTCGAAGGCGGCGTCGGCGCCGTGTGCACGGCCAGCGGCATGGCGGCGTTCCACCTGGCGTGCGCAACGATTGCCTCAGCGGGTGACCACATCGTCGCCAGCCGCAACATCTACGGCGGCACTCACAACATCTTGAGCCTCACGCTGCCCCGTTTTGGCATCACCACGACATTCGTGGATCCCCGTGACCTCGACGCGTGGCGCAACGCCATCGGGCCCAACACCAAGGTGCTGTTCGGCGAAACGCTGGGAAATCCCAACATCGAGGTGCTGGACGTCCCGGCTGTGGCAGCCGTGGCACACGAGGCCGATCTGCCGCTGATGCTCGACGCCACGTTCACCACGCCGCACCTGATGCGACCGATCGAGTTGGGCGCTGACATCGTGATGCACAGCGCCACGAAGTTCATGGGCGGTCACGGCGTCGCTATCGGCGGCGTCGTGGTTGACGGCGGACGCTTCGACTGGGCCGCCTCGGGCAAGTTCCCGACGCTCAGCGAGCCCTACGCGGGGTACCACGGGATCGCCTTCACCGACGAGTACGGGCCCCAGGCGCTGTCGATGCGAGCCCGAGCAGAGGGCTTGCGCGATTTCGGCGCTGCAATGAGCCCCTCCACCGCCTTCTACCTCTTGCAAGGGCTGGAAACCCTGCCCCTGCGGATGGACCGCCACGTCGCCAACACCGAAGCGGTGATCGAGTTTCTCACCTCGCACGACGCGGTGAGCTGGGTCAGTCACCCCTCCGTGCCCACGCACCCCGACCACGATCTGGCCAAGCGCCTGCTGCCCAGGGGCGCCGGGGCGATCCTGAGCTTCGGCGTCGAAGGCGGCCGCGAAGCCGGGCGGCGGTTCATCGAGGGAGTGCGTCTGGCGTCGCACCTCGCCAACGTGGGCGACGCCAAGACGCTGGTGATCCATCCCGCCAGCACGACCCACCAGCAGATGAGCGCTGAAGACCTCGCCGCAGCCGGCGTCGGTGAGGACCTGGTGCGGCTGTCGGTCGGCCTCGAGCACCCGGGCGACATCATCTCGGACCTGTCCCGCGCCCTGCGGGCATCCCAGAAGGGCTGAGCCATGACCCCAACCGAGGCATTCTCACTCGAGGTCCGCGGCCAAGCCGTCGGCGTGGCCACTGGGGGAGTGGTCCCCGATGCGACGTCGGCGGCCGACGCGCCGGTGGTGCTGCTCGTGCACGGCGCCGGCATGAATCGCACGGTGTGGCAGCTGCAGACTCGCTGGCTCGCCCATCACGGGTACACACCGCTGGCGCTGGACTTGCCAGGCCACGGCAACAGCGACGGCGAGCCGCTGGGCTCGGTCGCCGAGATGTCCGGCTGGCTCGGCGACGCCGTCACCGCTGTGTGCGAGCGATTCAGTTGCGACGACGTTCGGCTGGTAGGCCATTCGATGGGGTCGCTCATCTGCACCGAAGCCGCCGCGGCCGATCAGGGCAGGATTGCCCGGCTGGTCCTGATGGGCACCGCAGCGGCAATGCCGGTGCATCCGGCGCTGCTGGGTGCCGCCGAGCGCAACGAGCTCTTGGCGCCCGAGCTCATGACCGCATGGGGTCACGGCAGCCGGGCGCATGTCGCCACCAACCCCACGCCGGGGCTGTGGATGGTCGGCGGCGGGGTTGCCTTGCTGGAGCGCGCCGACGACGGTGTGATCCATTCCGACCTGTCAGCGTGTGCCGCATATGAGGCCGGAGACGTTGCCGCACGAGTGGGATGCCCGGTGACGGTCATCGTGGGCAGCGAAGACAAGATGACCCCGCCCCGTGCGGCGGCACCGCTGATAGCGGACTTCGCCAACTGCGATGTCGTCCACCTCGCCGGTGCTGGCCACATGATGATGAACGAGGATCCCGCCGCCGTGCGGGCAGCGCTCGCCAAAGCACTCGCATAGGACTCGAGCCAGTAGGCACAGATGCCGCCTCCCCGGCGGGCGCACCTACCCGCATGGCTACTCAGCCGTGCGCGTGTCGCGCGCGGCTGCCATCATGTGCCGGCGGCAATTTGACGAAACCTGCCGCAAGAAGGAGCCGGACATGGCAGTCGAGCGATTTCCCGTGGAGGCCTCGCACATCCTGATGTTTGCGAGATCCATCGGCGACACGAACCCCATCTACAGCGATGCCGCCTACGCCGCGGGCACTGAGGTCGGTTCGATCATCGCGCCGCCGACGTTCGCGCAGTCGAGCGCGCAATTCGACCCCGACTATTTTCTGCGCCCCAAGCCCGACAAGAAGTGGTTCGGCAGCGGCCGCACCGCCTCCGGCACCTTGGTGCGCGACCTCTCCGAGGCCGACGGCGACGACGTCGCCGACGAGCGCGAGGACGATAAGCAGTCGGGCTCTGCTGCGGGCGGTCTGCACGCCGAGCAGCACTTCACCTATCACCGGCACCTGAAGCCCGGTGACGTGCTGCACACGGTCACCTACGACGGAGAGCGGTGGGAGAAGCAGTCCAAGCGGGCAGGCATCTTGAAATTCTCCGAGGCCGT
The DNA here is from genome assembly GCA_965231925.1 of Acidimicrobiales bacterium. Classification (GTDB taxonomy): domain Bacteria; phylum Actinomycetota; class Acidimicrobiia; order Acidimicrobiales; family Poriferisodalaceae; genus Poriferisodalis. Next base: position 2,680,601 of record OZ246894.1, on the reverse strand, counting down.
CACCGAGTACCGCGACGAGGACGACGAGCTGGTCATCACGGCCAAGGGCGTCGGCGTCGTCACCGAAAAGGTCATTGACAACTAGCGGTTCGCTGGAACCCGCCAATCAGACCAGGATCCAGAAAGGAACACAGACATGGCACTCAGCGCATCGCAGCTCAATGTCGGCGACAGCTACTCCGAAGAGATCGTCGACGACCTCACCCGTACCCAGATCGTCCAGTACGCCGGGGCATCGGGTGACTACAACCCGGTCCACACCGATGAGAAGTTCGTTACCGAGGTGGCGGGCTACCCGACGGTGTTCGCACACGGGATGCTCACCATGGGCATGACCGGCCGCATGGTCACCAACTTCGTCGGCGACGGCCGCCTCACCTACTACGGCGTGCGGTTCACCAGCCAAGTGTGGCCCGGCGACACGCTCACCGCAAAGGCCGAGGTCGCCGAGATCCGTGACGAGGACGGCCAGAAGCTCGTCGACCTCACCATCACCACCACCAACCAGGACGACCGCCCGGTCCTCACAGGCCAGGCCACAGCCCGCCTCGACGACTGAGGGACGCTTTGGCATCACCGCCAATGTGCTACAATGTAGAACATGGCGGAGGTCGGGATCCGGGCGCTGAAGCAGAATGCGTCGGAGGTTGTTGCGCGGGTTGAGGCCGGCGAGGAGATCACAGTTACGAACCGGGGTCGGCCCGTGGCGAGGCTGGTTCCGCACGTTCGCAATCCGCGTCGGTCACGTCTTGAAGAGTTGATCGCTCGCGGGGAGGCCACGCCAGCGACTCGCGACATCGCAGAGTTCCTGCCGCCCCCTCCGGCACCGCCCGGACGTAGTTTGTCAGAGGTGCTGCTGGAGATGCGGGCCGAGGAACGGTACTGACACAGCCGTCGAACGGTGAGCTTCTACTGCGACACGTCGGCACTCGTGAAAGTGGTTGTCGAAGAAGCGGATTCGGTGGCATTCGCAGCGTGGTTGACCCATGCGCCGCGATCGCTGTATTCATCCGATCTGACACGTACCGAGCTCATGCGAGCAGTTCGTCGCCATGCGCCCGCCTTCGGGGCCCGGGCACGCTCACTCTTGGGCACTGTGGCGCTTGTGCAATTGACGCCTCCGCTGCTCGAGCGGGCTGCCTTGCTCGATCCCCCCGAACTTCGCAGCTTGGACGCAATCCATCTCGCGACTGCGCTGAGCCTCGGAGGCGAACTTGAAAGCCTCGTCACCTACGACGAGCGGCTGGCACGCGCAGCGCGCGAAAGCGGCATCCCGACACTCGCGCCAAGCTGATTCCTGTGCGATGCCGGCCGAAACCGTGAGCCGTTCGTACGACGAGCGCGGGTGACGTCGCGCCTGCAAGGTGATGCACGCCGACATCTACGACAGCGCGAACGTCGTAATTGCTCATATCAGTTGATCGTCGTGCTCTAGGGCGCCCCTCGCCTTGAGCCGGATATTGCGGGCCAAAGCGCTGTCTCGTCGGATCGACCTGCGCAGGATCGCGAACGTGGTCAGGTTGACGCTGGGATGCTTGCTACCTGCGCTGCCAGCCGCGAGGCGCCGAGCTCATCCCCTGGGCCCTCAGAACCGGCTGAGCCTGCGGTCGCCCAAATAGAATCCCGACATGGCTGCTGCGGTAACGGGACGAGATTCCTTCGACGCGATCAATCAGGAAGTCGGCGCGAGGCTTGCCGAGCGACGTAGCGAACTCGCCCGCTCCATGCGTCAAGTAGCAAATGACGCTGAGGTGTCCACCAGCCATCTGAGTGACATCGAGAGCGGCGCTTGCCGCGTGTCTCTTCCGGTCCTGTTGCGCATCGTCCGAGCGCTGAATCTGACCATAACCGAGCTCCTGCCCCAGATCGGCGGCCATCGGGTGTTTCGGACGAGCCTCGATGACGCACCCGGCGACGCGGCCAGAGTGCTCTCTCACCACGACCTGGATCTGAGTATCGCCTTGATACGCCTCAACGACGGTGGGTCTCACCAAATCGACAATCCGGAGCGGGCCGACACATTGATCTACGTGCTCAGTGGCTCCGTCGCGTGCGACGCCGACGGGACAGTGGTCCAGCTCGAGGAGGGCGACACCCTCGACACAGAACAGGTTGTCCGCCACCGGCTCAGCGCTTTGGTGGACGCCCGGGTACTCGTCGCATTCAGCGAACCGAATCGTTAGGCCCCGACGAAGAGCGCCACGGCTCCCGGACTCAGACCTCCACGAGTTCGCGAGCGCTGTTGTTGCAGCGGCGCGCCCCGCCGTTCTCGATGACGACAATGTCCTCCAACCGCATGCCCCACCTGCCGGGTATGTAGATCCCGGGTTCGACGCTAAATGCGTGGCCGACCTGCACCGGATCTGTGTTCAGCTGGGTGACGTATGGATGTTCATGGACCTCGGCGCCGATGCCGTGACCTGTTCGGTGGATGAAGTTGTCGCCGTACCCGGCTGCGCTGATCACCCGACGCGCTGCGAGATCGACGTCGGCGAGCAAACGCCCCGGCTGTGCAGCCTGCACAGCTGCCTCTTGGGCTGCGGCGAGCACCTCGTAGGCCTCGCGCACATCCGCGGGCGCCGGGCCGGTATGCACGCAGCGAGTCGTGTCGCTGCAGTAGCCGTTGAGCCGGCCGCCGAAGTCACACAGCACGATTTCCCCTGTGCGAACGGTCCGGGAGCCGGGATGGTGGTGCGGGCTTGCGGCATTGGGGCCTGACGCGACAATGACGAACTCGACCGTCTCGTGGCCGACCGCGATGAGACGCTCAGCGATGTCCTCGGCAATCTCCGCCTCGGTTCGCCCCATAAGGGGAATCTGGCCGTGCTGGAGCTGGGATGCAACTTGGTCTGCGAGCGAGCCGGCTGCGGCCAGGGCAGCTCGTTCCTCAGGGCTCTTGATCAATCTCAATCCGCCGACTGAGTCGCTGAGCGACCGAAGTTCCAAGCCCGGCGAGCTGCGCTGCAATCCCAGCAGGTGCATTGCCCATAGGTCGTCCGATACCAGGACTGCGCCTCGTTGAGGCAGGGCCGCGGCGATCACGCTGGCCGAGTCGGCCGTGTCGTCCCAGGTATGTACCGAATACACCGACGGCCGACGGCGGACCCTCGCTTCTTCCAGTTCGGGCACAATCAGGGTGGGAAGCGCGTCTCCTGACGAGAATCGCCCGACGAGCGCTGTGATGCGCTCCAAGGGCATCGCGTCATAGCCCGTCAAGTACTTGAGGTCCGCTCCGCCTCCGAGCAGAATCCCGTCGGCGTCGGCTTTCTCGGTTCGCTGCCTAACTTGATGCCAGCGTCGAATCAACTCCTCGTCGGCTACTTCGTATTGCATCGATGGCTTCCTTCCGGTGGGCCGATTGGCGAGGCTGCGTATGGAGGTCTCGGCTCTACCGCCTCGCCGCGGTTCGCGGTCATCGATTTCTTCGCCTGACCAAGTGGTCGATCGAGACTGCTGCGAGAATCAGCCCACCCTGAACAACTTGCTTGTATGTGGGGTCGACGCCGAGCAGGTTGAACGCATTGCCGATGGTCTGCAGTAGAACCACGCCGACGACGGTCCGCCAGATCGCGCCTTCACCTCCGAATATGCTCGTCCCCCCGACAACGACAGCGGTTATTGCTGAGAGTTCTAGGCCGATGCCGATGTCCGCCTGAGCAGAGCCAGTGCGGCTCGAGGTCAAGACTCCAGCGAGCGCAGCGCATGTGCCGGACATCACATAGGCAAATGTCCGCACGGAGCCGACCCGGATGCCCACAAGCCGGGCAGCATCAGCGTTTCCGCCGATGGCGTACAGAGACCGGCCCAAGGTGGTGCGAGCCAGTGTCAGGCCAAGTATCACCGCGACGACGACGAAAATCCACACGGACAGCTTGGCGTCGAGGAACGTCTCGGTTCCGAGCGTCTTGTATCCGCTGTCGGCCACGGAGACGATGAGACCGCTGGTAGTCAGCAAGGCAATGCCGCGAAAGATGATGCTCGTCGACAACGTTCCGATGAACGAATTGACCCCGGTGGAGCTCATCACGAGCGCGTTGAATGCACCGAGCAGCGCGCCGACCCCTACTCCGGCGACAAGGCCGGCCCACGGGTTGATCGAGGCCACCTTGGCCGCCACGACTGCCGCTACCGCGAACACCGAGCCCGTCGAGAGGTCGAAGATCCCAGCGATGATGCAGAGTGTGACTCCAACAGCGATAAGGCCGAGGGGCGCGGCCTGGTCAAGGAGATTCAGCAGATTGCGCTTCGTCAAGAAGCGATCGCTCTGGACGGCGATCGCCAGCACTAAGAGCACGTATGCGACGAGTATCCCGTAGCGGCTCAGGTAGCCGGTCAGCCTCGACAGGATCACGCGAGTCCTGCTGCAGGCGACGTGTCGGCAGCAAATGCCGCTCGCAGGAGCGTTGACTCGTCAGCGGAATCGCCGTCGAATTCTCCGACTACGCGCCCATCGCGAAAGACGTAGATGCGGTTCGCGACCGCCAAAGCTTCGTCAAAGTCCGATGTGACCATGAGCACGCTCATTCCTGTCTCGGTCAAGCTGGCAAGAACACCGTGAATCTGAGCGGTCGATACCACGTCCACGCCCCGTGTGGGCTCGTCGATCAGCAGCAGGCGCGGCGGCTCGACCAGCCATCTGGCCAGCAGGGACTTCTGCTGATTTCCGCCGGACAGCGACGAAATCGGCTGGCTCAACGTTTCGGCCCGGACGTCCACGCGGCGAGCCGCTTCGGAGCTGCGTTCGCGCTGCTGGCTCCCACGAAGCACGCCCCAACGGCTGATGGTTCTCATGTGGGCGACGGTGATGTTGGCATCGACGCCAAGTCGGGGGAAGACCCCGTCGAGCTGTCGAGATTCTGAGATGTACGCAATACCGGCGCGCTTGGCGGCACGTGGGTTTCTGATGCGGCGGGCGACACCGTCTATCAAGATCGAGCCTGAATGCGGACTGTGGATCCCGTAGACGGAGGTAAGGAACTCGGTGCGCCCTGATCCCACGAGACCAACTATGGCCACGATCTGGCCCACCGAGACGGTGAGGTCGACGTCCGCGAACCCTCGGCCCGTCAGGCGACGGGCCTCCAGCCGCGGAGCGGCCTGCGGCGACGCAACGGTGGGGCGGCAGCTCCGGTACGCGTCCTGCGGGGCGCCGATCATCTGCTCCACGAGGTCGTCTGCGGTTAGCTCGGATGTCGGAGCGTGCAGTACGACTCGGCCGTCTCGCATGACGGTCACGACATCGCACACCCCGAGCACCTCGCTCAGGAAGTGTGAGACGAGCACAACCGCCACGCCGTCCTGCGCGAGGTTACGCATCACCTCATAGACGTGCATCGCCTCGTCCACGGACAAGCTCGATCGAGGCTCGTCGAAGATCACCATGCGAGCGTTTCTGGCAACCGCACGGAGGATCTCGGTCTTCTGCCTTTGAGACTGCGAGAGGTCGGAGACTAGGTCCGAAGGGTTGAGATCGAACCTGGACTCGTCGATCAGTCCTTGAGCGCACCCCATCAGTTCAGCGTTGCTGCAGACGCCGAGCCGGCTGGGCAGCTGTCCGAGCAGAAGGTTCTCGGCGACCGTGAGCTCCGGTACAAGTGACAGCTCTTGAGAGACCATCGTGACCCCGGCGTCGAGCGCAGCTCGTGGCGAACCGAATGTCGTCGGGACTCCCTCTGCTTCGACGTGCCCGCTGTCGGGGCTGAGCGCCCCGCAGAGCATTTTCGCGAGCGTGGTCTTGCCGGCGCCGTTCTGGCCGACGATGCCGTGAATCTGTCCTGCATGGAAGGAGACGTCGGCGGAGTCCACGCAGCGGACTCCGCCGAACGTCTTGGTCAGGCCGACGGTCTTGAGCAACGCCTGGGAGGCGACGCTGCCTGGGCCCTCGGGGGCTGACGCTTCCACCGTCGGGGCGGTTAGCTGTCCCACTGTCCTTCGAAATCGCCGATCACGTCCGCTGTTCCCTTCACGTTCGGGACCAGCGTCGTGGTGTCGAAGGAGCTGGGCGGATTGCCTCCGGTGACGGCCAGCACAGCGAGCTCGAACGCGGTGCGTCCTGCGTCGCGCTCGGCGTCAAGGAATACAGCGTGCCAGCGGCCCTCGCGAACCGCGTCAACGGCTTGGCGAGCGCCACCGTTGCCGATCAGCTTGACGCTGACTTCTGCGTCGTTGGCAGCCTGCTCAGCGCCGAGGATCGCTTGCGATGAGCCGACCATCACATGAACGTCACCATGGGCGACGAAGACGTCTTGAGCGGCGCTCAGGCCGGTGTCGGGCAGGTACCCGCCCTCGACGCTGGTGATCAGCTCGACACCGACCGCTGCTTCGATGGTCGCGTGAAAGGCCTCCGTTCGGGCCACGTCGAGCGGCAGCGCGCGGAAGCCCTCGAGAAAGGCGACATTGCACGGGCTCGTGCCTTCGCACGCTTCGATCGCCATCTCGGCAAGGATCACGCCGTTGTCCACTGGAGCTGCCCCGACGAAGATCAGGCCCTCGACTTGAGGTTCGACCGTGCTGAAGTCCGGGCCAATCGGCGTGAATTCTCCCACGACAGGGATCCCGGCAGCGAGAGCCTCCTCGATGACAGGAATAACTGCGTTGCCGTCATTCGCCTGAATGATGAAGGCATCCCAGTCACCGGCAGTGATCGCATCCTGTATCTGGGAGATCTGAGTGTTGGCATCGAAGACCGGGTCGAAGAACTGCACCTCTGCGCCGATTGCGTCTGCGCCCTCTTGGATTCCGGCCCAAGTCGCCTGGGCGAAACCGTTGGCAGCCGCGAAGCCGAAGAATGCGATTCGAAGCGGCTCGTCCGACGGCGGCTCTGTCGCCGCGGCCGGCTCGGGTTCGTCCGCGGGCTCCGGCGCGTCCGTCGGATCGGGTTCGGCGGTAGTCGCCGGTTCCGCTTGAGCCGGTTGTTCCGTGTCCGGACTCTCGGCGGCGTCGCCGTTTGCATCTCCGCAGGCACTAGCCAAGACGGTGAACGTCAACAGGAAGGCCGCTATGCGAAGTATTGGTCTGGTCATTGTTGTCTCCTTGGTTGGGTCGGGAGCTTCTGGTGATCCCAATTCGGACTTGTCGACTGAGTCGGCTCCGTCGTCGGCTCGGTCACGAGTTGCCGTTTCCGTCCGGTGGGGGATCAGCCAGGCCATAGACGTCGCGGGCGATCTCTGGAGTGATCACGCCGTTGGCGACGTCGGCCCTCACGGCACCGCCGTCACGGTCAGCTGGATCTCCGAAGCCTCCGCCGCCGCCAGTCTTCGTGCGGATGATGTCCCCTGCAGAAAGGCGCACATTTGCGCACTTGAGGAAGTGACGTTCGTCGGGACGGCCGGGGTTGAGGACGATGTCGGGAGGCTCGGCGGTCCAGCCGCCAGCCAGCCCCCACGCCGGGGTCCGGCTGCGCTCGAACCATGCAGACATTGAGGAGTCAGCCAGGATCTCGAACTCTCGCTCGACGCCGACGCCGCCCCGGAACTGGCCATGGCCGCAGGAGTCCGTTCGGTATCCGTAGTGACGAAGCCGTACGGGATACTTGGTCTCAAGTACCTCGATCGGCATGTCTTTCAACGAGCCGTTCACGTTGTTGATCAGTCCGTCTTCACCGTCGGAGCCGTCCCAGGCACCCCAGCCGCCCACCGTGGGCTCCACATGCAGCCACGGCTGCTTGGTGTCGGGATGGGTGCCGCTGAGGTAGATGACCATCGAGTCGCCGTAGCTAGCCGCCGCGGCTCGTTCAGGCACGGCTTCGGAGAGGGCCTTGACCACTAGGTCGATGAGCAGCCCCAGGGGCGTGAAGTACCACTCGACGGGAAACGGCTCGTTTGCGCCCACAACTGAGCCGTCCCGAACGCCGACGCTCAGCGGTCTGAAAGAACCGCCGTTGGCCGGCCGGTTCGGGTCGACGAGCAGCTTGTATGCGACGCGGGCGGCAGCGACGGCCTGCGTCGCGCCACAGTTGACCGGGCCTCGACAGGCGTCGTCGCTGTCGCTGAGGTCAATCGACATCTCGTCGCCGTCGATGGCCACTTCGACCCGGATGAACACTTCGCGGTCGCTGATCCCGTCGCTGTCGATGCTTCCTTCGGCCCGATAGGTGCCGTCGGGAATCGAGGCGATGAAATCGCGTTCGAGCCGTTCGGCTTGGGCGAAAATCTCGTCGCGGGCGTCGAGCACAGCGTCGGTGCCGAATCGGCGATAGATCTCGGGCATCCGCCTGGCGCCGGTGTGGCAGCACGCGATCTGGGCTCCGAGATCGCCCATGGCTCCGTGGTAGAAGCGACTGTTCTTGCCGATCATCTGAGTGAGGGTCGGGCTCTGGGTGCCTGCTTCGACGACCTTGATAGGAGCGAGCCGCAATCCCTCTTGAAATACGTCGGTCGAGTCGATGGTGCCGCCAGGGTCCTTGGATCCGACGTCGAGCCAGTGGGCGCGGGAGGCCGCGAACCCGATGAGCACTGACTGGTCGAAGATTGGTTCCATCACGGTCATGTCGTGAAGGTGGGTTCCGGTGACGTACGGGTCGTTCATGATCCATACGTCACCCGGCGCCCATACGTCGCGGCCGTACTGCTCTTCGATGGCGATCGTGCACGCTTCGAGGTTCCCCAAGAAGATCGGAAGGCCGGCCGATTGGCCCAGCACCCGGTGCTCGGCGTCGAGCAGGGCCACTGAGCAGTCCTTCATCTCGTAGATGATCGGGGTGTAGGCCGAGCGGATAAGGGTTGCGTTCATCTCGTCAGCGACCGCTATCAGGGCGTTGCGGATGATCTCGACAGTGACGGGGCTGACGGGGCCACTCATAGAGGGCCGCCTTTCTCGGATTGGTCGTGAGCCAAGGCGGAGAGGTTCCCGTAGTCGTCGACTTCGAGTCGCCAGCCCGGCGGGATGACTGTGGTGGCCGTCGGCTCGGAAATGACGAGCGGGCCGCTCAGGTCCGAGCGGGGAGCCAGGCCATCGCGCCGCAGCAACGGGGTATCGAAGACCGAATCCCCAAAGCGGACCGGGCGGATGTCGACTGGGTCGGAAGGCGGCCGCGAACCCATCGGCCTCGGCGTGGCCCGGCCAAGGTCGCCGAACCCGGTGGTGCGCACAATGGTGAACTCGATGGGCGCCTCTGCGTTGCTGTGCCCGAACCGACTGTGATGAGCGGCGTCGAATGCGGCCTTGATCTGCTCGCGCCAACCGTCGGCGTCTCCGATGCTGTGGCTTCCTGCCGGGATCGTGAGCGTGTACTCCTGGCCTATGTAGCGGGCGTCGATCGCATGGTGCAGTACGACTGAGTCGTGGCTGACACCCTCAGACTCGATCTGAGCGCGCATCTCGGCGCCCATTTCGCCGAAGATCTTCTGCAGGGTCTCGAGATCCGCAGCGGCATGCGAGTACGGGAACCCGCGGGCCGTGTCGCGGCGAAGCCGAGTCTCGAGCATCCCCCACGCGGAGAATGCTCCCGGGAATCGGGGAACGATCATCCGCTCGATGCCGAGTTCTTCGGCGAGGAAGACTCCGTGCATGGGGCCGGCTCCGCCGAAAGCGACGAGGGCGTAGTTGCGTGGTTCGATGCCCTTCTCGACGGTGAGCGTCCGGATTGCCTGGGCCATCTTGGCGTTCACCACATCGACGATCCCTTGAGCCATCTCTGCGGTTTCGAGCCCCAGCTCGGAGCCGAGAGTTGCCAGAGCGCGATGCGAAGCCTCAGTGTCGAGCGTGAACTCGCCGCCGGCGAATGCCCCCGGGTCCACCCGTCCCAAAGCCACGTTTGCGTCTGTCACGGTGGGCTCAGCGCCGCCTCGGCCATAGCAGGCCGGTCCAGGCGACGCCCCGGCGCTTCGAGGACCGACCCGCAGACCTCCGGCTTCCCGGTAGGCGACGGAGCCGCCTCCCGCGCCGATCGTGTGGATGTTGACGACCGGCATCAGCAGCGGAAAGCCCTCCAGCGACGCCTCGGTGGAGATGTCCGCCTCCCCGTCCACGATCAGGCTGACGTCGAATGACGTGCCGCCCATGTCGACGCATATGAGGTTGCGGTGACCCGTGAGCCGGGCGAGGGACACGCCTCCCATGGCGCCGCCGACCGGTCCCGACAGCAAGGTCTGAACGGTGTGGTCCCGGGCCGAACGCGCAGTGATGATCCCGCCGGAGGACTGCATGATGTGCAGCGGCACGTCCATGCCGTCGGCGCGCAGTCCCTCGGAGAGCTCTGCCAGGTACGTACGCACTATCGGGGCCGTATATGCATCGAGGACGGTGGTCGAAGTGCGCTCGTACTCCCGCCACTCCCGGGCCAGGCGATGCGAGAGGCTGATCGGCGCTTCGGCGCCGAGCTCGTGACGCAGCACCTGTTGGGTCTGCAATTCGTGGTCAGGGCACTCGTAGCTGAACAGCAGCGCGACAGCGATCGACGTGTAGCCGCCCTTGCGGTAGCGGCGGGCCGCTTCGACGACGTCGTCGCGGTTCAGGGGCTCGACTTCGCGGCCGCGCGCGTCGAGCCTGCCGCGGACCTCAGCTGTGTCCGATCGTGACGCCAGCGGCCGTGGCTTGCGGTACTGCACCTCGTACATCTCGGTCCGGTTGCCGCGTGCTATCTGGTAGACGTCCCCGGCGCCCGCGCTGGCGATCAGCAGCACTTTCTCGCCGCGCCGCTGCAGGAAGGCATTGAGCCCTTGGGTGGTGCCGTGCACTGCGAACGACACCGCTGAGAGGTCGTCCACCACAGTGCGCATGGCGCGGTGCACCCCGACCGACAGTTCGCCGGGCGTGGTCGATGCCTTCCCGGCGCTGTACTGGCCGGTGGCCTCGTCGTAGGCGACGGCGTCGGTGAACGTGCCCCCGATGTCCATGGCGACCCGGTATCGGCTCATGACCAGCCCTCGGTGACCTTGCCCCCGAACAGAGCCAGCGCGTAGCGATCGCCTCGGCTGTCCGCTGTGATCGGCACTTCGAGCAGTGCGTTGAGCGCCCCGTTGTTCGAGTTCCGCCTCGGATGCTCGATCCAGTCTTGGTACGCCCTCGCGTCGGTCCAGGTTCCCACGACCAGCACTTCATCGGGACTGGTCCAGACCTCGACTCCGAGGCAGCCCTCCACAGTCAGCGCCCGCTCGACGATCCCCTCAGCCTCGAACAGATCGACCACCGCGTCGGCTTGGTCCGTCTTGGGCTTGAGCGCCAAGACCGTTCGGATCATCATCCTCTCCCGACTGTCCATCCGGTATAAGTACATATCTTTATAGTTGTTGTCCGGATAAGTTGCAAGTCGTGTACCAATACCGGACGGCGTCGGCTCGCGTGATGCGCGCAACCGCACCGAAGAGCGCTCAGACGGTCGCCAACGGAGACGCTCCGTGGTAGAGGTCGAGCTACAAGCCGTCGGCCGCAATCTGGCCGAATTGCGGTCAGCGCGAGAGCTGACACTGCAGGATCTTGCCGACCTCACCGGCTACACCGTCTCGTACCTCTCCCAGATCGAACGCGCAGAGTCGGTGCCGTCGCTGTCCGGCCTCGCCAGCGTGGCTGCCGCGCTCGGCGTGGAGATGCGGGCGTTGTTCAAGGAAGCTTCCGGACCGCGGCTGCACGTCTCGCGCGCCTCGGAGCCGCTCGCGCTCAGGACCGGCCTCTCCGACAGCGGGGATCCCGCGCATCGCTACACAGTGCTGGGCGCGCACGGGAATGAAGGCGCGTACACGGCGCTCATCCATGAGCTGCCTCCCTTAGAGCCGCCGCTGCGATACCGGCACTTCGGCGAGCGCTTCGCCCTGGTGCTGGCAGGCTCAGTGCGTTTGACGCTGGGCGGAGAAACGCATGACCTTGGCGAGGGGGAGTGCATCCACTACGGCTCGCACGAAGAGCACACATTCGAGGTGACGAGCAATTCGGACGCCGTGGTGCTGTGGATCGTCAGCCCCGCGATCTTCTAGCGTTTCTAGCGCCTGATAGGGGACGCACCGGCAGCCAACGAAGCGCCTGACTCGTCGAGCTCGACGTGGCAAGACCGCTCCCTCGGGGTCAGCCTGAGATCCTGCGCTGGTGAACCCGGAACTGGGCTGGGGTCTCGTTGGTGAGGCGCACAAAGCGCTTGGTGAAGTCGGCTTGGTCATAGAAGCCGGCGACCACGGCTACTTCTGCGAGCGGCAGTTCAGTGTTGGACAGCAACTCGGCGGCCCGTTCGACTCTCGCCCTCAGGACGTACTGCATGGCCGACAACCCGAATGCGTTGCGCATTCGACGCTCCAACTGGGACGGTGACAGCTCGGCGGCTGTAGCGATGTCGATCACACGGATGGTCTCGGCAAGGCGCTCCCGCACGTGCTCCACCACGTTCCGAAGCGCCCGAACGGAATCTTCATCCGAGCTGGAGGTGCGCAGGTCTCGGCTGATGCTGACGAGGCCGCCGACTTGCTCCGGATCTTCCCGGGCAGCGACCGGAAGCTTGGTTGTCACATACCAGCCAAGGCTCGCATCCTCTCGTTGGATCAATTCAAGTTCGTCGCGCAAGGGACGGCCTGTGGCGAACACTCGGCGGTCTTGCTCCTCGTAGCGCCTTGCTAGTGGCTCGCTGAACAGATCAGGGGCGCGCCGGCCGATCACGTCCCGCTTGGAGCGACAACCGGCCCGTCGCACGAAGGCGTGATTGACGGCTCGGTAGCGGCTGTCGGTGTCCTTCATGCAGAACATGACGTCCACGAGGAGATCGATGAGTTCCAAGATCTCGGGCTGCGCAATCGGGAACTCGCCGCGGTTCAACAGACTGTGGATGTCGGAGGCCACGCGGCTGACAGTACCCCTCGGCCGAGATTGTACGAATCGACCTCTTGGACACTCGCGTTCGACCAATACCCAGAGGGCAATGGAACGGCATCGTGCCATCAGATGCGTTCTGCGGTCCGAAATAGAAGCGAGCGGGTGAACTGTGGACGAGCACAACACTGATCCTGAACTTCTGGCTGAGGGGGCTATCGAACAGGTGGAACGGTGGCTCGAGGCTCCTCTCGCGTCGGGCTCGAGACCGGACCGCGCCGCGAGCAAACGACTAGCAGGTGTGGTGAGCGACCGAGCAGGCACGGCGTTCGCGATGAACTTCGTGGACCGAGCGATCCGTCCTGAGGATCCCTCGGTGTCCATCCGTCAGATGGCGTCGCTGGTCGGCGAGGCGAAGCTGCCGTCGTTCCTGTCTCCGCTGGACAAGCTGCTTCTCCGCATCGGTGCTCGGGTCGGGCCGAGATTCCCGCGGCTCGTAATGCCCCTAGCGAGGAAACGGATGCGATCACTGGTCGGTCATCTCGTCGTGGGCTCCGAACCCGACCGGTTGAGCGCTCATCTGCGGGCGCGCGTCGCTGCCGGCTTCTCGCTCAATGTGAATGTGCTCGGCGAGGCGGTTCTCGGTGATCTGGAGGCGGTTCGCCGGCACCAGGAGGTTCTCGAGACACTCATGCTGGCGGACGTGGACTACGTCTCGGTGAAGCTCTCATCGGTGGTGTCCCAGCTCAACCCGTGGGATTTCGACGGTTCTCTTCGGCGGGTGACTGAGGCGCTTCGTCCCCTGTTACGGGCGGCCGCCGTAACGACGCCCGCGACATTCCTCAACTTGGACATGGAGGAGTACAACGACCTTGAGCTCACCGTCGAGGCGTTTCGGAGGGTGCTCGATGAGCCCGAGTTCGCGGCTGCTAACGCCGGGATCGTGCTGCAGGCATACCTGCCCGACTCATTCGATGCGCTTCGCTCGCTGGTCGACTGGCACAACTCACGGGTCGAGACGGGCCAACGCACTGGCTTCATCAAGATCCGGCTGGTGAAGGGTGCGAATCTGGCGATGGAGCGGGTCGAAGCCGCCACGCACGGATGGCTACAGGCCCCCTATGCCCGAAAGGCTGACACTGACGCAAATTACAAGCGCTGCCTGGACTGGGTGTTGACACCGATGCGTACCGCATCGGTGCGCATCGGCGTCGCCAGTCACAACTTGTTCGATATGGCATGGGCCGACCTGCTCGCCACCGAGCGCGCGGTACGGCACCGCATGGAGTTCGAAATGCTGGAAGGCATGGCTCCCGCGCAGGCCGCTCGCTTGCGCGATGACGGCCGGGGTGTGCTGCTGTACACGCCGGCTGTGGCCGAACGGGACTTCGATGTGGCCATCAGCTACCTATTCCGACGCTTGGAAGAGAACGCATCCGATGAGAACTTCATCCACCACCTCTTCGGACTGCGGCCCGGCAGTCCCAGCTTTGACATCGAGGCGGCGAAGTTCTGCGAAGCTGTCGGCAACCGATGGACGGTGAGCCATGAGCCTCGCCGTCTCCAGGACCGCACACGTGCGGCAGAATCCGCCGACCCCAGTCAGTGCTTCTACAACGAACCTGATACCGACCCCGCATTGGCGACCAATCGTCGGTGGATCCTCGAGATCGTCTCGCGTGGCTGGAACGGGCCGGGTACCGGCATCACCCGTGAAATCGACGAGATTGATCGGCTGGTCCGCGACGCTGCCGCGGCGCAACGCGATTGGACTGCCCGATCGCCCGCGGAGCGGCGCGAGACTCTGTGGGGAGTGGCTGACGAGCTGAGCCGCAGGCGCGGCGATCTGGTGTCGGCCATGGTTCACGAAGGTCGCAAGACCGTCGCCGAGGCGGACCCAGAGGTGTCCGAGGCCATCGACTTCGCCCGCTGGTACGGCGATCGGGCGCTTGATCTGACCGGTTCGGATCTTGTGCGGTTCGAACCCTTCGGCACGGTGCTGGTGGCGTCGCCGTGGAACTTCCCGGTCGCCATTCCGTCCGGCGGGATGCTCGGCGCGCTTGCCGCGGGCAATGCTGTCATCCTCAAGCCCGCACCCGAGACACCTGGCTGTGCGGAGATCGTGGCCGAGTGCTGTTGGAGCGCGGGTCTGTCCCCGAAACTCGCGGCGTTCGTCCGCACGCCCGACGATGACGTCGGACATCACCTAGTGACCCATCGCGGCGTAGCAGCGGTGATCCTGACCGGGGCCTACGACACCGCCCAGACATTCCGCGCATGGAAGCCGGACATGCGCCTATTCGCCGAGACCTCCGGCAAGAACGCCATGGTGATCACACCCAGCGCGGACATCGACCTGGCCGTCGCGGACCTAGTGGCGTCAGCATTCGGGCATTCAGGCCAGAAATGCTCAGCGGCCAGCCTCGCGATCTGCGTCGGCGACACCTACACATCGACTCGGTTGCGCCGCCAACTTACGGATGCGGTGTCGAGCCTGCAGATTGGACCCACGACAGACCTGGCCACCAAGATGGGTCCCACAATCTGCCCGCCCGAGGGCAAGCTGCTGCGTGCCCTCACCGAGCTCGACGAGGGTGAAGAATGGCTGGTCGAGCCACGCCGGATCGACTCCCACACCTGGACGCCAGGCATTCGGCTGGGAGTGCGGCCCGACTCATGGTTCCACCAGACCGAGTGCTTCGGCCCAGTTCTGGGAGTGATGCATGCCCCGACGCTCCAAGACGCGATCGCACTGCAGAACTCGACCAGCTACGGGCTGACTGGGGGCATTCACACGCTCGATCCCGCAGAGATCCGCCAATGGAGCGACGCGGTCGCGGTCGGCAATGCGTACATCAACCGCCCCACCACCGGCGCCATCGTCCGGCGGCAGCCGTTCGGCGGCTGGAAGCGATCCACGATCGGACCCGGTGCCAAAGCCGGCGGCCCCAACTACGTGGCACAACTCGGCATCTGGCATCCCGTCGAGACGGGTCTCAGCGACGACGAATGGCTCAGCGCGGTTCAAGCCAGCGACGACGAAGCCTGGATGACGGAGTTCGCCAAGTCGCATGATCCGACCGGGCTCTATTGCGAATCCAACGTCTTTCGATACCGGCCACTGCCACGCATTGTCATGCGCGCGGAGGCCGACGCCACGTATCGAGACATCGCCCGAATCCGAGCCGCAGCGAAACGATGCGGAGTCGAATTGATCACCTCGCACGCTCTGCTCGAATGCAGCAGCCAATTCTCCGCACGGCTAGCTGGATTGGATGTCGAACGGGTCCGAGTCGTGGGGACGTGCCCGAAAAACGTGCGCGCGGCAGCCCACGAGGCGGGCGTGCACATCGCCGACGAACCTGTCACCGCCGAGGGCCGAGTCGAACTGCTGCATTTCCTGCGTGAGCAAACCGTCAGCCACACCACCCACCGGTACGGGAACATTCTCTAGCAGGATGCTGAAATATGCAGGTTTGGCCGGAAGTGCACTCCCCTGACCTGCGGGTTCGCGTTCGGCAACCACCCGAAAATCGACTTTTTCAGCATCCTGCTAGAGCGGAACAGGTCGGCCCTCAGCAGCGGTAGTCGTCGATCTGGCTGCGAGGCTAGGGAAAGATGCCGAGGTATTCGTAGCCGGAGTTAAGTGCGCGTGCTGCTTCTACATAAGCCGCCAAACGCCAGCTGCATCGAAATTCGGATGCGGTCTTGAACACGCGTGCGGATGCCTCCAGCATCTTGCCGTGCAACGCTTCCTCTACTCGTTCAAGCGGCCACCGTTCGGCGGTTCGGTTCTGGATCCACTCGGCGTGCGACACGATGATGCCGCCGGCATTGGCGAGGATGTCCGGGATCACCATCACGCCCGCGGACTCAAGCGCAGCTCCAGCCTGCATGTCGATCGGCCCGTTGGAGCCCTCTGCGATGAAATTCGCCCTGACGTCGAGTGCATTTCGTTGTGTGATCTGCCCGCCGAGTGCTGCGGGGACAAGGACGTCGACTTCGAGTCCGAAGATCTTGTCCTGCGGGATCGCTTCGGCACCGCGGAAACCGTGCACGGTGCCTTCTAGGAGCGTGGTCGGTTATTGGGGTTGTGTGAGGGCGGGTTTGGCTGGTGGGCGCGTCGGGTGGGGTTGGGGTGGCGGGCTGGGCACGGACGCGGGTGTGTCACCCGATGATGCCGAGGCGGCCGATGCGGTCGAGGTTGATGGCGGCGGTTCGCCATTCGAGCCAGTGGCCGGCTTTGGCGAGGCCGCGCCACGGCAGGCGTTTGGTGCGGGCTTTGATGTGGGCGATCTTTCGTTCTGCTTGGGAGCGCTGTCGGTATCTGGCGAGGAATTCGGGTTCGCGCCGTTGGGCTCTGGCGGGGGCGAGGAGCTCTTCGTGGGGGTTGATCTGCACGATGCGGCCGCTGTCGCGTGCGGTGCATCGCGTCTTGAGCGCGCACGCGTTGCAGTCCGCTGCGCTGAATCGGGCCTGGCGGCGCTTTTGGCCGCGCGGCGGCGGGATCGCGACGGCGACGCCGGCGGGGCAGGTGATCGTCGCTGTTTCGGTGTCGATGCCGAAGTCGGCTTTGGTGAACATGTCGGGGTCTTTGCGGGCCGATATCGGCGGGGCGGGGGCGACCAGGTCGATGCCGCGGCCGGCCATCGCCTGCCGCGTGGGCCCCGATCCGTAGTGGGTGTCGGCGATGACCTCCGCGACCGGGACCGGGTCGGCGTCGATGAGGTCCTCGAGGACTGCTGCGTCGTGGACGGTGGCCCGCGTCGCTGCCGCGGCGGTGATCAGGTCGGAGTCCGCGTCGGCGGCGATGTGCAGCTTGTAGCCGTCGTAGCGGTCGCGGCGGGAGCGGTGCCCGTGCCGGGCGTCGGGATCGACGGTCGAGATCACCCGCTCAGTCGCGGTGCCTTGGCGTATCCGCGGCACAGCGGCGCCGTCGGGAGTGTCAGCGGTCTCGATGTCCTGGCCGGCGACGACTCTGAGCAGCTCGACTGCTGCGGCCACATCGGCGTCCTCGAAGCGGGAACAGAACCCCACGACAGTCCCGGCGTCGGCGAACAGCTCGGCCACCAAAGCCGCCCGCTCTGCAGGATCGGACCAGTTGATCTGCGGCTTGGCGTCCGACCCGTAGTCGCCGCGGGCCAACAGCCCCGCCAGCTCGCCCGCCGCGCCCGCGTCGATCCCCGACACCGCGTCGACACAGCGACGGACCTGAGAACGAATCAGCGTGACCGTGTCCTGGGTCAGCACGCTGTCCTCGATGCCGGTGGAGTCCACGCTGCGGCGATGGCCGATCACCCCGGCGCGCTTGGCTGCGATCTTGACCCGATCCCCCAAGAAGCTCTCCATCCCCGCGCGCACCAGCCGCGCCCGGAACTCCACCAGCACCACATGCGGAATCCCCCGATGATCCAGCCGCAGCCCCAGCGCCGCTTTCCACGACATGTCGAACCGCGACCGCCGCTCGGCCTCACGATCCGACACCCCATAGAACAACTGGCACAACAACAACGACGCCACCACCGACGGCGGATGCGACGGCCGGCCCCGACCCGACACATACAGCGCATCGAAATCGGCGTCGCAGAACAGCTCCCCGCGAGCCCGCCCCAGCGTCGCCAAGAACCCCTCGCAGTCCAACAGATCGCCCACCATCACATCAACATCAAAAAACGAACCCTGATCGTCAGCCGAACCGCGCACCCCTGCATTGTCCCGCGCGTCCCAGCGCCGACCGCGGAAATCCGCCGACTTTCCGACCACGCTCCTAGGGCGGTGTGCTCGTTCAATGCTCCGATGTCGAGTCCGCGGCCGCTTTGGATCGCCCCATGTGCATCAGACACCGCGACAACCGAAGCTCGGCAAGCTCTATCGGTGGTTGCGAGTGAGTTGAGTGTAGATGTCGGCGGCTGATTGCCAGTTGTGGAGTCGGCGGGGCATCCAGTTGAGGTTGTCCTCGATGACTGACAGTCGCAGCGGACTGAGGTTCAGCGGTGTGCCTTTGGGCAGCCAGCGTCGCAGCAGCCCGTTGGTCTGCTCGTTGGTGCCGCGCTGGCTTGGGCTGTGGGGGTCGCAGAAGAACACCTCGATGCCGAGCGCGGTTTCGATGTCGGCCCAGCGGGCCATCTCGCGGCCTTGGTCCCAGGTGAGGCTGCGCACCAGATGGGCGGGCTGGCGGGCCAACGCGGCGGTGACCGCGGCGGCGACGTTGGGCGCTGTGTAGCCGTGGGGCAATGCGACGACCAGCGTGTGGCGGCTGACGCGCTCCACCAGGGTGGCCGCGGCGCTGCGGTTGGCTGCCCCGATGATCAGGTCGCCTTCCCAGTGGCCCGCCTCGTCTCGGTCTTCGGCGGCTGGGGGCCGCTCGCTCAAAGGCCGATAATCCCCCAGCGGGCTGGCTTTTTCGCGGTGGCGGCTGCGCGGACGGCGACGCCGGCGGCCCCTCGGCAGGTCTTTCCACGCGTCGGCGCCGAGCCCGCAGCCGCTGTACGCGGCCCGGTAGATCGTCTCCGCGCATACCCGCTGTCCCTCGCCGGCGAGATCGGCGCTGATCGCCTGCGGCGACCAGCGCTGGTTCATCCTGCGCTTCACCTGGGCGGCCAGCACCGGGTCCGCTTCGAGCTTGCATGCCCGGGGCCGCCGCGCCTGGCGGCTCGCGTCAGCGGTCGCTGACGCCGCGTCGTACACGGCCTTGGGGCCGCCGCAGCGGCCCAGCTCGCGATAGACCGTCGCCGGGTGCCGGCCCAGCACCACCGCGATGTCCTCAGCGGTCGCTCCCGCCGATCTCATCGCCTCAATCCGGGCGCGCTCGAACGCGCTCAGCCTCGCTGCCATACTGGACACCTCCACTGGTGGTTGCTGTGTTGAACAACCGGTCATCATGACCGATCACTCGCAACCACCGGTGGAGTCCGCCCTCCTTGTTCGGCAAGGCCCTGGGCGACATGGCGACCCACATTCCCATAGCCCTGGATTGCGCACTTCAGTCCTTCGAGTTCGAGGTTCAGCTGGCGGACGAAGTACCCGAGTGACACGACCAGTCCCTGCCCGGTCGCTGACGCACGACCGAAGCTGCCGCCTACTGCAACTGGCTTGCCCGTGACGACGCCGGCGCCACTGTGCTTCGCGCCCGACGCCGAACTCTGGACGAACGTATCCATGATCCACGCCATACAGCGGTCGTTTGTGCCTACGTCTGGCGCCGGGATGTCGTGGTCCGGCCCGATATTGGGGCCCAATGCATGAGTGAAGCGACGTACCACGCGCTCCAGCTCGGTGTCGGACAGCACATTGGGATCAACGACGACGCCTCCCTTCGCTCCGCCGAATGGCAAGCCGTGCAAGGCGGACTTGAGTGTCATCAGCCTCGCAAGCTCCCGCAGTTCAGCAATCGTGAGATCGGGATGGAATCTCACGCCGCCCTTGTAGGGACCCAGCGCATCGTTGTGCTGAACGCGATAGCCGCGAAACATCCGAATGCCGCCCGTGTCCATGCGTACGGGGAATTCGACCGTGACCTCGGTTTGGACCGAGTTCAGAATGTCGATGAGATCTGTGTCGAACCCGGCCATTCGCCAAGCTGACGAGAAGAGATCTGAGGAAGCACCAGTCCAATGGCTCGCTTTCGTCGGGGATTCGAGCATTTCCCCGTTGTGGGTTGGTCGACACCAGTCGGTCTTGTACGTTTCGCGCCTCAGAATCTGACGAATCGACCAACTATCGGTTCGAGCAAGTGGTGCTCCTTGCATTCCGCGCATGCGTGTTGTTGGATTCCGCGGTTATGGCCGTTGAGGAAGTGCTACGGCGTTGAGGGGAAACTTGCCGGAGTCCCAGCGTCACCGAAGTGGCGGGCTACCCGACGGTGTTCGCACACAGCATGCTCACGATGGGCATGACCGGCCGCATGGTCACCAACTTCGTCGGCGACGGGCGCCTCACCTACTACGGCGTGCGGTTCACCAGCCAGGCCACCGCCCGCCTCGACGCCTGACTCCCTAGCCCTTCGCCCTTCCGGCGAAGCCGAACAGCTTGCCGGCCACCTTGCGGATCTGGATCTCCTCTGAGCCTTCGGTGATCCGGTACCGGCGGTGGTGCCGGTAGATGTGCTCGAAGGGCATGCGGCGTCCGTAGCCGTTGCCGCCGCAGCTCTGCATGGCCCGATCCGCCGCATCGCAGCAGAATCGGTTGCCGCGGTAGTTGCACATGGCCACCTTGTCGGTGATCTCCATGTGGTCGACGCCCTCGTCCATCTCCCACGCGGTC
Organism: Acidimicrobiales bacterium; assembly: GCA_965231925.1. Lineage (GTDB taxonomy): Bacteria > Actinomycetota > Acidimicrobiia > Acidimicrobiales > Poriferisodalaceae > Poriferisodalis. The sequence continues at coordinate 2,659,610 of OZ246894.1, read as the reverse complement.
TTCCAGATCAGCGCCCGGATCATCTCTGCCTCGGTGTACAGCTCGGCCAGCGGGAATTGAATGGCCTGGTTCTGCGCCAGCGGCTTGCCGAAGGTGGTGCGGTTCTTCACGTAGCCGACGGCCACATCGATGCAGTGCAAGCCGGCGCCCACCGACGATGCCGCCTGGCGGATCCGGTTCTCGTGCACGAAGAGCTGCGCAGTCTGCAGTCCCCGGCCCTCGGTGCCCAAGATGTCGTCGTTGTGGACCCGCACGTCAGTGAGACGCACATGGGCGTGGTCGGTGGGCATGTTGAAGGTCCACATGAACTCTTCGACCTTGAAGCCCGGCGAGTCCACCGGGACGATGAAGCAAGTGATGCCGTGCCCCTCGCCCGGGTTCCCCGAGGTGCGGGCGAAGATGTAGTCGTGGGTGGCGTGGTGCAGTCCGGTGTTCCAGTACTTCTCGCCGTTGATGACCCACTCGTCGCCGTCGCGCACGGCGTTGGTCTCCATCCAGGTGGCGTCCGAACCGTGCAGCGGCTCGGTCAGGCCGAAGCCGATGCGAGCTTGGCCTTCCAGCATCTTGGGGATCCAGTACTCCTGCTGGGCGGGTGAGCCGTAGCGCTCCATCATCAGCACGGTCGGGAAGTTGCCGATGATCGAGCTCTCGTTCTGCAGGTCGTTGTGCAGGCCGAGCCCGCGGCGCGCCAGGTGCTCACGGATGATGGCCATGCCCAGGTTGGTGCCGTCGCTGCCGCCGAAGCGCTCGGGCAGCTGCCAGCGCAGGAACCCTGCCTTGTCGGCCTCCTTGCGCATGCGAACCAGCAAGGCTTCCCATTCCGCGTTGGGCAGGCCGTCGCGCTCCCAGTCGGTGCGCGAGTCCTCCCGTCGGTGATCGAAGAAGCGGATGTTGTCGTCTTCGTTCTCGATGGGCTTGATGACGTCGTCGATGAACGCGTCGAGGTCGCCGAGGAGCTGCGCAATGTCGGCGGGAATGGTGAAGTCCATGCGCGGCAAACTATCGGCCCGTTCGCGGCCCCCGCCCGGCCGGGCAGTTTCGATCTGTGGGCATTGGATGAGCTGTGACCGTGGTGTCTTCTGGCACGAGCCTTGGCGGCCCCTCTGGCGAGCATCCAAAGTGACTCACGCAGAGCGGCTTGCTGGCTATTATTTGAAGTCGAGATGCAGGTTCCAACCCCCGTACCCGTCTCTGTGATCCGGTGCAGGCGAGCCGCCGCATTTCGGTGCTTGGCTGCGGTTGCGGTGTCGCTCGTCCTGCTGGCAGCCGTAGCGTCGCCGGCGGCTGCGGGGACCGCCGATGGAGATGGCGGTCTTGTGCCGTCTGTCGGCCAGCAAGGGACTGACAGCGTCGACGATGTCGGTGAGGGCTTGGCACCCGGCGGGCTGGGGCCGGAGGGTTCGTTGGGTCCGGTTCCAGATGATGGGGTGTCGGCGTCAGAGGTGGTGTATCCCAATCTGGGCTCGCAGCTCAGTGAGCTGGCTGTGGCGACCGCGGCGGGTTCTGGCGGCGAGGCTGCTCTCGACGGCACCGATGCCCAGCAGGGCGGCGCCGTGCAGGGCGGCGAGCCACTGTTGCTGGCGGTGCAGTTGGATGGCAACCGCACCGACGTCTTGGACTTCTTCGCGGACAACGGGGTGACGCCGGCGAACGTGGTGGGCGATTACCTCGAGGTGTATGTGCCGCCTGCGCTGCTGGGTTCGCTCGCGCAGCAGACCGGGGTGTCTCGTGTGCGCGTGATGCCGCAGCCGTTCAAGAACCAGCAAGAGGTAGGGGCAGCCATCGACCGGTCTCTCCGTGCCCATGGCACCGCGGTGTGGCATTTCAACGGTTTCACCGGCGACGGGGTGAAGGTCGGCGTCATCGATACGCCTACCAGCATCACCTCCAAGGACGGCTTCACCGGCTTGCGTGCCCTTCTTGGCACGGAGCTGCCTTCGTCGGTGGTCGGCCGCTGCTACACCGATGTCGGCAAGCCCACCACAGCGCTGGCGAACTGCGACACCGCGGGCGGCGACGACCACGGCACGCGAGTGGCGCAGTCGGTCATCGACGTCGCGCCCGACGCTGCGCTGTATGTCGCCAATCCGCGGTCTTGGGCTGATCTCCAGTCCAGCGTCGAGTGGATGCACGGCCAAGGGGTGAAGGTCATCGCCCACTCGATCGCTTGGAGTTACCACGGTTCTGCCGATGGGACGCGGGTAATCGCGCCGAGTCCGCTGAGCACGGCCAAGTGGGCCGCCGACAACGGCATCTTGTGGGTCAACTCGGCCGGGAACTACGCGCGGCAGGCTTGGCTCGGTGCCTTCGCCGATGCCGACAACGACGGCTACCACGAGTGGTCCGGCACCGGCGGTGCTGCGGGCGAGGCGCAGGGGTTCGAGCTGTCGGCATCCGAGAGCGTTTTCGTCCACATGCGCTGGGATGATGCTTGGGGCGGCGCGGTCAAGGACCTCGATCTCGAGGTCCGCTATTCGGCCACCTATGGCGGGCCGCGGACCGTGGTCGCCACCAGCGCCGACCTTCAGAGCGGCGGCTCGTCCGATGTCCCGTGGGAAGGCGTGTCACTGCCGACATCGAGCAGGGGGTACTACTGGGTCAGCGCGAAGAAGAAGGCTGCCAGCGCCGCCCCGTCGTGGGTGCAGTTCCATGCCTTCGGCAACGCGATCCAGCACTACACGGCGGGCGGCAGCGTCATGAGTCCCGCGGACAGCTCGAGTCCGGGGGTGCTGGCGGTCGGCGCAGCAGACGAGAAGACCGACGGCACCTTCGCCATCAGGTGGTACAGCAGCCGCGGGCCCACGCCCGACGACCGCACCAAGCCCGACATAGTCGCTCTCGATTGCCTGCCCTCATGGAAAGGCGGCGGTGTCAGGAACTTCTGCGGCACGAGCCAGTCGGCGCCGATCGTCGCGGGCCTCGCCGCGTTGGTGCTCGAGCGCAGCCCCGCCTCGACCGCGCAGCAGGTGGCTGCCTATCTCAGGACCAACGCAGCCGATCAAGGCGCCCCGGGCGCAGACAGCACTTGGGGTCACGGCGTGGCATTTCTGCCCTCTGACGGCCTCGCCACGCTTGCTGAGGCTTGCGCGACGACGGCGCTGACAGGCAGCGGGACCGTCCAAGGAACCTGGGACCAGTACTGCCTTCAGGACGGCAGCGACGCATCCGCGCGCTACTACAGCTTCGCCTTGGATCAAGAGAGCACCGTAACGATAAATCTGTCCACTGCTTCAGCGTTCACCACCCGTCTCGTGCTGAGGCGAGGCGGCGACACGCGACGCGGAAGCAGCTTGGAGCCGGGCCAGGTCACTGGCAAAGAGGGCAAGCCTGCGAGCTTGGCGATGAAGCTTGCCGCCGGCGATTACACGATCGAGGCTCGACCGTTCCACGGGGGTGACCGCGGCTCGTTTGCCTTGGAAGTTCAGGGCATTCCGGCGCTGGTCCGGTCGGGCTCGGAGGTCGCCATCGCGGCCGGCGCCGATGTGACCGAGGGCGGCGACGCGGTGTTCACGGTGACGGCGAGTCCGCCGCCGTCGGCGCCGTTTACGGTCTGGGTGGACGTGTCCAGAGAGGGCCGCTTCGGTGTGACGGCGGGTCTGCGGCCGGTGACGGTGTCGACGTCGGGCAGCGGTTCGCTGACGGTGTCCACAGTCGGCGACAGCGCCGACGAAGCGGACGGCTCAGTGACCGCGAGGGTGGATGCGAGCCCGCGCTATGCCGTGTCATCGTCGGCTGGATCGGCTTCGGTGGTCGTGTCCGATGACGAGGATTCGCTGCCGGCGCCGGTGCCTGGGGACGCATGCGTGACTGCGCTGACCGGCAGCGGCGAATTCGAGGCAGAGTTCACTGAGACCTGCAACTCGGCGCAGCGCGGCGACGGCCACCGCGCCCGCTTCTACAGCTTCACCTTGGACAAGCGGTCCACGGTGACGATCGATCTCTCGACGGCGGCCCTCGTGCGTCCGTACCTCTATTTGCGGAGCGGATCAGGCCAGAAGGACGGAGCTTGGCTGACGGAGGCCACATCCCCAGACTGCTTCTTCTGTCCATGGATCAAGACAGCCCAGATCCGCAGGAGCCTGGCTGCGGGCGATTACACGATCGAGGCCACCACTCAATACCGCACCAGCTACTACATCAACTGGAACACCAGCAGCACAACGGGCCCGTTCGTCTTGAACGTCGCGGGTGTGCCGACGGTGGCTCAGCCGCCGCCGGTTGTTCCGGTGGTGAGTGTCTCTGGTGGCGGCGGTGTGACTGAGGGCGGCGACGTGGTGTTCACGGTGTCTGCTGTGCCGAAGCCGTCGGCGGATCTTTCTGTGGGGGTGACGGTCGGCGCTGTCGGTGATTTCGGCGCGACTGCCGGGGCACGGACTGTGACAGTCCCGGCGTCGGGCAGTGTGAAGCTGACGGTTGCCACGTCGGGGGACTCTGTCGATGAGCCCGACGGGTCGGTCACTGCGTCTTTGGATGCTCCGGCTGCGGATGCGGGTTATACGGTGTCGTCCACTGCGTCGGTGGCGTCGGTGGCGGTGTCTGATGACGACGATCCGGCGCCGGTGCCGGAGGTCAGCATCGTTTCCGACGGCGATGTGGTTGAGGGCGGCGACGCGGTGTTCGCGGTGTCTGCTGTGCCGAAGCCAGCTGCGGATCTCGACGTGGAGGTGACGGTGGCCGCGGTGGGCAATTTCGGGGCGGCGACGGGTGCGCAGACGGTGACGGTGCCGGCGTCGGGCAGCGTGAAGGTGACAGTCGCGACGTCTGATGACTCAGTCGATGAGACTGACGGTTCGGTGTCTGTGTCGTTGGACGCTCCGGCGTCGGATGCGGGCTACACGGTATCGGCCACCGCAGGGTCCGCGAGCGTGGCTGTGTCCGACGACGACGATCCGCCGCCGGCGGTTCCGGTGGTGAGCATCAGCGCTGGGGGTGGCGTGGTCGAGGGTTCGGCTGTGAAGTTCACGGTGTCGGCTTCGCCTGCGCCTGCTGCGGCGTTGCCGGTGACGGTGCTGGTCGGCAAGACCGGCGATTTCGGTGTGAGTTCTGGTTTTCGTTCGGTGACGGTTCCGACGTCGGGGAGTGTGACGTTGTCGGTGCCCACCACTGGCGACCAAGAAGACGAGCCGAACGGTTCGGTGTCGGCGACGTTGATGTCGGGCACGGGCTACAAGTTGTCGACCGCCGCGAGGTTGGCTTCTGTGACGGTGGCTGATGATGACGATCCGCCGCCGGTGGTGGTGCCCGACCCGGACCCCGATCCGGTCCCGGTGGTGCCTGTGTGTTCGGGCAGGCCGACGTTGTCTGTGGCTGATGCGAGTGCGGTGCGGGGCGAGGATTTGGAGTTCGTTTTCGGTTTGAGCTGTCGTTCGTCGGGTTCGGTGAGGGCGTATTTCTATGTTGTCCGTGACGGCGCGATTGATGGGTCGGGCCAGATACTGACGATCGGCGCGGGCGAGTGGGCGCGGTCGGTGATGGTGCCGACCGCGGACTCGGAGACGGTGTCGCTCGGTGTGCCGATTGTGCTGGGCGCGGCGAATTCGAAGGCGGGGACTGCGACGGGCACGGTTGTGACGGCGACGCCGTCGGTGGTGTCGGTCGCTGCGGGCGCCGATGTGGTGGAGGGTGCTGCTGCGACGTTCACTGTGTCTGCGGTGCCGTTGCCGTCGGTTCCGTTGGAGGTGTCGGTGTCGGTGTCTGCGGTGGGCGATTTCGGGGCCGCGACTGGTGTGCGGTCGGTGACGGTGCCGACGTCGGGGTCGGTGTCGTTGTCGGTGGCGACGGCTGATGATTCGGTGGACGAGGCCGACGGTTCGGTGACGGTGACGTTGGCGGCCGGCGAAGGTTACGGGTTGGGCGCGGCGAAGGCTGCCTCGGTCGGGGTCGCCGATGACGACGATCCGTTGCCGGAGGTGAGTGTCACGGCCGGTTCGGGGGCGGCTGAGGGTTCTGCTGCGTCGTTCACGGTGTCTGCGTCGTCGCCGCCGTCGGCTGATCTGGCGGTGGGGGTGACTGTCGCGGCGTCGGGCGATTTCGGTGTGGCGGCGGGAACGCGCACGGTGACGATCCCCAAGGGCGCCGCCTCGGCGACGCTGGCGGTGGCCACGGCCGATGACAGTTTCGATGAGCCTGACGGCAGTGTCACTGCGACGCTGAAGGCGGGCGGCGACTATGAGGTCGGCGTGCCGGCGTCGCGGACGGTGACGGTGGCTGATGATGACGATCCGCCGCCGCCTTTGGTGAGTATTGCGGCGGGCAGCGATGTGAGCGAGGGCGGCGACGCGGTGTTCACGCTGTCTGCGTCGCCGCCGCCGTCTGTGGACGTGTATGTGGACCTGACGGTGTCGTCGGCGGGCGAGTGGGGCGTGGCTGGGGGTTCGCGCACGGTGCAGTTCGCGGCGGGCGCGGCGACGGCGACGCTGATGGTTGCCACGGTCGATGACGGCGTGGACGAGGCTGATGGCAGCGTGTCGGTGTCGTTGGACGCGGCGGGCTCCGATGCGGGGTACACGGTGTCGAGCGGTGCGGGGTCGGCGGCGGCCGGTGTGGCTGATGATGATGTGGATCCGTTGACGGTGTACATGATGTTCTTTGCGCGTTCGATCGAGGAGCACGGCGCGGGCTACGACAACCAGGCAGCGCTCAACATCGGCCTGACGCGGACGCTGCGGGCGTGGGAGACGCTCACGGTGCCGTTGAGCATGACCGGCGGCGATGAGGGCACGCATTGGACGCTGCGCGACCTGGGCGATGCCGACGCGGTGTTCGCCAATGATTTCGAGGTGGTGTTCGGTCCTGGCGATCAGCTTGTGGAGTTGGTGTTGACGGCTGTGGATGACAGCGACTGGGCCGATGAGGAGATCACTGCGTCGTATGGGGCTGCGGGCAGGGCGCCGACGCTGAACGGCAGCACCGAGGGCGTGGTGTTGGGCATCTCGTGGGGTCCTGACGGCGTCGAACGCGCGGACGGGTCGACCACTGTGGTGATCGTCGACGGCGACGACCCGCCGCCGCAGGTCGGCATCACTGCGGCCGCGGGCGGCACCGAGGGCACGGCTGCGACGTTCACGATCACCTCGTCGACGCCCGCGGCAGCAGACCTCGACGTCGCCGTGGACGTTACGGCGTCGGGCGAGTGGGGCGCGGCTGTGGGTGCGGTGACGGTGACGATCCCCCAGGGCGCCACACAGGCGACCCTTGCTGTTGCGACGGTCGATGACAGCGTCGACGAGGCTGACGGGTCGATCACTGTCACCATCGCGGCGGGCAGCGGCTACACCGTGGGACCCCAGGCGACACGCACCGCGCAGATTCTCGACGACGACGAACCGCCGCCCGAGCCTGTCGTGGAAGCCTGCACGGGCCGCCCGGTCGTGAGCATCGCCGACGCCGAGGCCACACGAGGCGACGATCTCGAGTTCGTCATCAGCCTGAGCTGCCGTTCAGCACACGACGTCACCGCCTACTACTTCGTCGTCCGCGGCGGCGCCTACAGCGCAGGCTCGAGGGCCACCATCGCCAGCGGCGGCACGCACACCACCGCGAGCGTCCCCACAGCGGGCACCCACGGCACCATCGGGCTCCACATCCTCTACACCATCGGCGCCGCCAACAACACAGCCACAGCCACATCCACCATCACCGACTGACACATCGCTGCCCAGCCCCGCTCACGCTGTCCAACCGAGCGCAGCGTCGCTGCAGGGCGAGCAACGTGAGATCATTGAGGAGCGGCTCGGTTCGACGCAAGCGCACTGGCAGAACCTGCTGAGGCGACGAAATGGTCAAGACGATGACAACGACTCCGGCAATGTCCGTGCTGGTGTGGTCGGACTACCTGTGACCGTGGTGCCATCTGGCCCGGGCCCGGGCGGCCCCTCTCGCAGAGCGTCACAATCTCGACATCACCTGGCTGGCCTATGAGATCCACCCCGAAGTGCCCGTCGAGGGAGTCGAAGTCCGCATGAGTTTCGACCGAGTGGCCGCGCTGGCGGAGGCCGAAGGGATCCGGTTCGTGACGCCCAAGCGCCTGCGCAACAGTGCCAGGGCACATCAGGCCGCGCTGGCAGTCGAGCACGCCGACGCGGACGCCTCTGAGCGCTACCACGATCGGCTGTATGCGGCCTATTGGGAAGAGGAGCTGGACGTCGCTGACCCCGACGTTCTGGTCGAGCTGGCATCCGACGTCGCCATCGACCCAGACGTGCTGCGGCGCGTCGTGGCCAACGACGAGCTGCTGCCGGCGCTGCGGGCGTCGATGGCCCGGGCCAATGAGTGGGGCATCAGCGCGACACCCAGCTGGCTGTTGGACGGCCGGCTCGTCATCCAGGGAGCGCAGGACGACGACTTCATGGCCGACGTCATCAGGCGCCTGCGTGAGCGACCCGCGCCCGACGCAGGCTAAGCGCGGGGCGGCGGCACCACGGGCAAACCGGCTTCGATCCAGCCTTCGACGCCGCCGTCGAGGTCGGTAGCGCGGGCAAAGCCCATCTGCTGCAGCTGGCCTGCGGCAAGGCTGGAGCTGTAGCCCTGATTGCAGACGACGACCACATGGTCGTCCAAGCCCGCAGCGGTTCCTTCCGAGGCGCCTGACTCCGGGTCGAGGCGCCACTGCAGCACCAGCAGCCCGATGTGCTCCGAGCCTTCGATGATGCCCGTCCGTTCTCGATCTTCGCGTGGCCGTACGTCGATGACGCGTAGTCGCTCGCCTTCGGCGCGGTCCGCAGCCTTCATCAGATCGGCCAGCTCGGCCGGAACGACCCGCTCCAACCCCGAGCGCGCTTCGGCCAGCAAGTCGTGGACTGTCTTGCGCTGCCGTTCAGGCACTGCTCATCGCTCCAAACGCCGCCCTGACGCGCGAGCTTCTCACGCTCAGGGGTTGTCGATGAATTCAACCCAGTTGCCGTCGGGATCCTCGACCATCCCGACCACCACGCCGGGCCGTGCTTCGAGCCGGCGCCAGATGATGTTGGCCCCGGCGTCCTCGCACGCGGTCATCACTTCTTCAAAGTTGCCGACGGTGAACGTGAAGTAGCGCAACCCGGTGCCGCCGGTGATGCCGCCGGCAACGCCAGCGGGCACGTCCGCGACGGGCACCACCAGCTTGAGCAGGCTCTTGTTCGCCCACAGCCGATGCATCTGGGCGATGCCCACCTGCTCCATGTTCAGTGTCGCCTCGAATTCGAGCCCGAGAATGTCACGGTAGAACGCGAGCATCTCATCGCCGTTGCTGGTGACGATGCCGAGGTCAAAGCCCTCTTTGGTCGGTTGCAGTGCCACGATGTCCCCTGTCTATGCTTATTTCGCGCGTGGTCTGGCCGGTTGATCCGTGTGTTCAGTCGTAGCTGACGCCCAGGCCGGCTCGGGCGTCGGTCTGGATGCCGTATGTCGGGATCGGGTAGCGCAGGCCGTTGCGTGCCAGCGCCTCCATGCCCTCCACGGCGACAACCAGATCCTCAGGCGTGAGCGCAACCAGCATCTCGTCTTCCATCACGCCGCCGTAGCGCCGTTCTGCGAAGCACGGGATCGACACGCTCGGCTCACCGGTTCGCAGCGCACGGCCCCACGAGTCGGCGCAGGCCGACTCGCCCACGCAGCCCCATTCCAGCTTCTTGTACTCCCGCCACTGCAGGCCGTTGATGAAGATGATCATCTGAGCCGGCGTGGCGTAGATCATGCAGACATCGGGCGGGTCGAGTCGCTTCGACGACAGCGGCGAGACAACCATCGCCTCGTAGGTGCCGTAGGGCACGAAATCCATGGCGTGCTGGTGCGCGGAGGCGTCTTCCAGCGTCTCGTACCACACCCCCGCCATGCGGTCGCCAGACAGCCACTTGTCGTCCTGGGGATGCAGCCCGATGACCGCGCCGCATTGGGCGCCGACGAGGTCGTCCATCGTGAAGCCGACCGTCCAGTTGAGGCGGCAGGCCATGCCCACGATCTGGTCGGTGGTGTGGATGGCGTTGGGACGGCGCACACGTGGCACCGCTTCCATGTCCTCGACGGTCTCGAAAAGCTTCATGCCGATTGGCGTGGTGCGCAGCCGAAGGACGGCCTGCAGTCGCGCGAGCAGCTCATCCCAGTCGATCGCGGCGGTGCGCACGTGCGCCGCGGTCTCGGTCGTTGCTTCGGCTGTGTCGGTCTGTGTCACGGCTGCCCCCTTGTGCACGGCTGCGAGGAAATTCACCGAATTCCCCGCTGCCGTGTTCGGGAGGTCACGCTAGTTCGGCGACCACTAGCGTGAGCCGCCGAGCGAGCGCAGACCGAGCGATGGGAGACGGGGCAATGGCAGATGGACTCAGAATCGAGCGGGACGGGCGTGTCGGGCTGGTGATCATGGATCGCCCGCCGCACAACTTCCTGAGCTACCGCCAGGTGCACGACATCGCCGACGCCATGGTGGAGCTGGAGCAGGACATGAGCATTGGCTGCGCCGTGCTGGCTGCCGATGGCCGCTCGTTCTGTGCGGGAGCCGACCTGGGCGGCGAGGGGGTCGGCGGCGGCGCCGGGGAGAAGGTCGGCGGCAGCGCAACACTGCAGCTGTACCAGGGCTCGGGGCGGCTGTTCGACGTGACGCTGCCGATCGTGGGTGCGATTCACGGCCCGGCCATCGGCGGCGGGCTGGGCCTCGCGATGGTGCCCGACATCCGCATCACCTGCCCCGAGGCTCGGTTCTGTGCGAACTTCGCCTCGCTGGGGATTCATCAGGGCTTCGGCATGAGTGTCACGATGCCGCTGCTGCTGGGGCCCGAGCGCGCCGCGAAGGTGCTGCTGGGCGCCAAGCGCTACAAGGGCGACGAGGCGGTCGAGCTCGGCCTCGCCGATGAGTGTGTGCCGGCCGATCAGGTACGAGACCGCGCCGTCGAGGTCGCCCGAGAGATCGCCGCCAACGCACCGCTGGCCGTGCGCGCCATCAAGGCCACGCTCCGGTTGGGTCTCGGCGACAAAGTGCGAGAGGTCACCCAGCGAGAGGCCGCAGAACAGCTGCGCCTGTCGGGCACCGAGGACGCCCGCGAAGGCATGAAGGCCGTCAGCGAACGCCGCCCCGGCAACTTCGTCGGCCGCTAGGGAGGCGATTCGGTAGGCGAAGCCGTGGCCCCACCGGCCCGTGAGCGAAGCGAACAAGAGCGGGAAGCAACGGGCGGTACCACGAGAAGGCTCACCTAACCGCGCGGCTCCTCAGCCAATCGGCTGGGCCTCGCGTGCATGCGCGGCCGCTTCTGTGCGACATCATGAATGACATGCGAGTCGCGATCACGGGAATTCGAGGGCTAATCGGCGGAGCGCTCGCTGCGAGTCTGCGCGCTGATGGCCACGAGGTCGTCGGTGTCTCCCGTCGGTCCGATCCGGTTGGTGCGCCGGGCACTGCAGGTGGGACGGGCGAGCGGACGGTCACCTGGGATGTGGCCGCCGGGAGCATCGACGCTGTCGCGCTTGAGGGCCTCGACGCCATAGTCCATTTGGCGGGGGAAAGCATCGGGGGCCGGTGGACCGACAAGCGCAAGGCGGCGATCATGTCGAGCCGTGTCGAGTCCACCGAGCTGCTTGCCGACACCGTTCGCACGCTGGATGCCAAGCCGTCGGTGTTCATCTGCGGCTCGGCCATCGGTTTCTACGGCGACCGCGGCAACGAGGAGTTGACCGAACGGTCGTTGCCCGGCGATGGCTTCCTGGCTGAGGTCTGCAAGCAATGGGAACGGGCTGCGGTGCCGATTCTCGACGCTGGTGTGCGTCTCGTGCGCATTCGTACCGGCCTGGTTGTCGGGCCTGCTGCCGAGGCCATCGAGCGGATGGCGAGGATCACCCGCCTGGGTGCTGGCGGTCCGCTCGGCGGCGGCCGGCAGTGGTGGAGCTGGATCAGCCTCGACGACGAAGTGCGGGCCATCCGTCATCTCATCGACAGCGATGCCAGCGGGGCCTTCAACCTGACGGCGCCGAACCCCGCCCGCCAGCGGGATTTCCAACGGGCACTGAGTGCCGCGCTGGGCCGACCGTCGTTCATGCCGGCGCCGCAATTCGCCATCCGTGCCGCATTGGGCGAGATGGGCCAGGCGCTGCTGCTCGACTCGACCCGAGTGCTTCCCGACGCGCTCACCGAGGACGGCTTCGGCTTCGAGCATCCCGGTCTGGCAGATGCGCTCGCGCAAGCGCTCTAGCCGAGGCCTGTCGGGCTGGCAGCGTCTCGGTTGAACGATCTGTATTTCTCTGCATGGCCAGAAACTGCCACGGAACTAAGTTGTGCCCTCCTGTATGGCTCTCAAGGTTGTACCCTCCTGCGCTGTTCTCAAGCCTGTGTCCCATATCCTTGCCCCGCGTGACAGGTTCACATGACGTGCTCAGTGCGTGATGCCCCACAAGGGGAGGAAAATTGCTGTCAAGACTCCGAATCGTCTGGCATTACATGCACGAACAAGTCTCAGGCGTGCTCGGCTCGAAATCGCTGGGCGCTTCGCCAGGCTGGGCGGCAGCCGCGGGCCGTCCTGACGGCCGCAGAGACCAGGAGGGTGGTCGGAACATCGCATTTCGGATGCTCGGCGCATGCACAACCACAGGTCAGGGCTTGCAGGTTGGGTCCTGCGCCCATTCCCGAGCAGTCTCTTGGCTGTCCGCCGGGCACCGTGGCACCAGCCCCCCTCCTAGATGAATAGGCTGGCCCGGTCGGCTGCTGCTTGGATGCTGGCATGCGCAGGGCTGGTTGCGTTGCCGCTCCCGCATGCATCAGCACAGGCTCCCGTGAATGACCTGTCATGGCATACCATCGAAGGCACAGACACGGATCTGAATGAGAGTACGTCGGAGACGGCCGTATTGGTCGTCCGAGCGGCACCGGGGTACGAGCCACCCCCCTCTGGCATCAGATTCGCGGTGAGCGGCACGGCCTCCGTGGCCAGCGGGAGCCTTGATGCCACCATCACCGGCTTTACCATGAGTACGGGAACGGGCAGTGTCAGTTTCCCGGTAGGCGCACGCGATTCCGTGGGAATCACTGTTGCCGCACTCAACGACTCCGTGACTTCGGAATCCACCGAGACGATCGTCTTGACGCTGCCGACTGCTCAGGGCGGTGAGAGCATCACGATCAACATCAACAACAACAGTTCGGCGCCGGACAAGCCAGTGGTTTCGTATCAGGACGACAAGCACACGGCCACCGAAGGCACGACGATCAACAGGGCGGTCAATGTGATCGTCGACCCGGTCTCGCCGACCAGCACGGTACTGCGCTACACGGTCGGCTCGAGTGAAGGCGATCCGGGCGCGACTGCTGCCACTGTGACGATTCCTGCATGGGAGGGGCGTTACAAGTTCCGGTACAGCGTGCCTGACGACAACAGAGCGCAGGGCGATCGATTGCGGGTGTACACCTTGTCGACTCATTCGAGCTACACGGTGAAGCAGGAGCGGAGCACTTTTGTCGTAGACATCAGGGACGACGATGTTGCTGAACCGTCGATCACCATTGCTGGCAGCGCTGCATCGGTCACTGAAGGCGGCCCCGCGCAGTTCACCCTGACGGTGAGCCCGGTGCCGATCACCGCGCTGGACGTGAATGTGAGAGTCACGGAGGTCGGCACGTTCATCAGCGGTGCCAAGGGCGACCGCACGGTGACGATCCCGGCCAACACCGCTGCCACACTCTTCGACGTCGACACCTCCGACGACGCCGTCGACGAAGCGAACGGCAGCATCACCGCCGCGGTGCGCAGCGGGTCCGGGTACACCCTCGGCTCGCCCAGCACGGCGACCGTGACGGTGAACGACAACGACGTCCAACCGTCAATCTCGATTGCGGCGGGATCGGCAGTGGCCGAGGGCGGCGATGCCATGTTCACGCTGACTGCTGCGCCGATACCCGCGGCGAACGTGTCGGTCGATGTGGACGTCACCGAGACGGGCACGTTCATCAGCGGCAGCAAGGGGACTCGGACCGTCCTGCTGTCCGCGGGCACAGCGACGGCGACGTTCGTCGTCGGGACCGACGATGACAGCATCGACGAGTCCCACGGTTCGGTCACCGCCACCGTCGAGGCAGGCGACGGCTACACCGTGGGCGTTCCCAGATCGGCATCGGTGCCCGTGAACGACGACGACGGGACCACGGTCTCGAAGCCGGTGGTCACCGTAGCTGCGGGCGCGACGTCGGTTACCGAGGGCGACGCCATCACGTTCACGCTCACTGCCATTCCGGCACCGACGCAACGCATCAGCGTGGAGGCGACTGTGAGCGGCGTCAACGTTGAGCAATTTGTCGGCAGCACGAGTCGTGGCATGGTCTCGGTGCCGATCGAGGCTTCGCAGACGATGGCCACGTTCACGGTTCCGACGACGGGCGACATGATCGACGAACCGGATGGCACGGTGGCCTTGACCATCGCTGACAGCAGCGGCTACACGGTCGGCTCGGTGGCCGTCGCCACCGTCACGGTGAATGACGACGACGGTCCCACGATGATTATCGATCCGGTTCGCAACATAAACCCGGGCACCAGCCAAAACACCGGCCCCAGCACAGTTCACGAAGGCACAGTGATAGTCACCGTGGGTGCCGCCACGCCGTCTCGAATTGCGGAGGGGGAATCCGCCGTGTTCACGGTGACGCTCGAACACCGCGTGGGACAACGAGTGCATGTGTACTTGGAGTTCGACAGCGAGTTCGGCCTCGGCAGCGATTATTCGGCCGAAGCGCGTCTCGGCGATGACGGTGCGTGGGCGCCGATGGGCCAAACTGTCCAGCGCCAAGTCATAGCCTTCCCCGCTGGCACCACCGAAGCCACCGTGCGCATCACCGCGGTCGCCGCTCTGATCGGCGACGACACCGCGATAGCGATCGAGGTCGGAGAGCGCTCGTTCGCCGCGGGTTCGGCAGCCGACATCGAGCCCGCAGGCGGTACCGAGATCGTGGTCGCCGGACGCGACGACGGGGGCGGAACGCAGAGCGAAGAGGCGCACCTCGTCGGCGCGGAGCGATGGACCGAGTCAGACTGCACCGGCGACAAGCCGATTGTGGTGGCTTCCGACGCTGCAGCGCAGTCGGACATCTACAGCGCTGTCACGCTTGCCGGTGCCATCGACACAGACTGCGTAGTCCTCGCGGGGCCTCGGGAAGGCATCATGCACTCGTCTCAGGCTGCTCGGCTGCTCGCCGCAGCGGCAGGCGGTGTCGTCATCGGCGGGACCGCGGCAGTTCCGGCGGCGAAGGTCGCAGGGCGTGACATGACGCGGATCGGAGGGGCCGATCGCTGGTTCACTGCCCAATGGGTGGGCGCAGCTGCCGCTTCCGGCATCGACTCGCCTGCCCCGCCGGGCACCTCCGTACCGGACAATTCGTTCACTGCCGCGGCACACGGCGCGTACCTCGTCGGGGCCGAGCCGTGGATCGCGTCGGACTGCACCGGCGACAGGCCGATTGTGGTGGCATCCGATGCTGCGGCGCAGTCGGACATTTACAACGCGTTCACTCTCGCCGGGGTCGTCGGCTCCGACTGTGTAGTCCTCGCCGGGCCGCGTACCGGCAACATGCCGGCGTTCCAGATGACGCGTCTGCGCGCTGCATCGGCGAACGGCGGCTTCGTGGTCGTCGTGGGCGGGACTGCGGCGGTGTCTCCGTCGAAGGTCGCAGGCCACGAACTGACACGCCTCGGAGGCCCCGACCGTTGGACTACAGCACATCTAGTCGGACGATTCGCGGCTGGCGACAGCAGCGTCGGCACCAGCGCAACGGATGAATCTGCCGACTCCTCCTGATGGCTCGCATAGCGCACTGGGTGCTGCTGATGCGCAAGGCACCCGCGAAGTGCCGGTTGCTGTAGTGATGCGGTGCTGCGCGAGCGCGCTTCCGTCGAGCCGCTTCGTCGGCAGTCGCGGGCGCGGTCAACGCCGGCTCGGTTGCCAAGGCGAACCGCGGCAGTTCGGGTGGAGATGCTGAGATGAGCGACATCGGCTCGATGGTCCAGCGTGACCGCTGGGGCATCGCTCACGTCGAGGCCCAGACGGCCGAGGCGGCATTCGCAGCGCAGGGCTGGGTGGCGGCCGACGACCGGATCTGGCAGATGGAGTGGGATCGGCGGCGGGCGATGGGACGCTGGTCCGAAATCGTCGGCATGGCCGGAGCTCGCGAGGATGCCTTCTTCCGCCGGCTCGGACTTGCCGCAGTCTCCCAAACCGACTACGAAGCGCTCGAGACCCGCACCCGTGCGATGTGCGAGGCCTACGCCAGGGGCGTGAACCGTTGGCTGGCCGACCACGCCGAAGCGCTGCCGCCCGAGTTCGAGCACCATCGTGCGCCGCCCGCACCGTGGGAGCCGTGGCACTGCGTCGCCGTGTACAAGCTGCGCCACATCTTCATGGGCACGCTCACGCGCAAGCTGTGGCGAGGGTGCATCCTGGCCCAGGCCGGCTCTGATGCTGTGATGGCCACCGTCGGCGACATCGAAGCCGATGCTGCGATGGTTCCGGGCGATGCTCCCCGCCCCGATCTGCTCGCCGACGCCGCGGGCGTGCTCGACGCAAGCGCAGCGGACATGGCGGCCTTGGCGGCGGCTATGGACTCCGACGGTGCTTCCAACTCGTGGGCGCTCAGCGGCGGGCGCACTGCGAGCGGCAAGCCGCTGCTCGCCGGCGATCCGCACCGAGGCATCGAATTCCCGAACGTGTATCACCAGTGCCACCTGCGCTGCGACGAATTCGATGCAATCGGCATGGGCTTTCCTGGCGTGCCGGGTTTCCCGCATTTCGGCCACAACGCGGAGGTTGCCTGGGGCATCACCCATGGCATGTGCGACGACACCGACGTGTTCGTGGAGCGATTCGAAGAGGGTTCCGCGCTGTGGGAACCGTGGCGGACCGAGACACTCGAGATCCGTGGTGAGGGCACGGTCGAGGTGCTGTGCGGGGCGACGCCCCGAGGTCCGGTGGTGCTTGGCGATCCCGCCGACGGGTTAGCGCTGTCGATGCAATGGACCGGCATGTTCGGTGCCGACACGACGCTCGACGCGATCTGGCCGATGCTGGTGTCCCGTTCGACGCCTGAGCTGATCGAGGCCGTTCGGCCGTGGGTGTTGCCCGTCAACAACCTGCTGGCGGCCGATCGCGCCGGCGCCATCGCCTTCAAGATCCGAGGCCGCGTCATCGAGCGCTCTCCGGCGAGCCGATGGACCCCCGTACCCGGCACCGACGAGTTCGCCTGGGACGGCTTGGCGCCAGTGCCCTTCGAGGATCTGCCCCAGTGGACCGATCCTGCGAGGGGCTACCTGGTGACCGCAAACAACCGCACGGCTGATGGCGGCCCGTTCATCTCGCTGGACTTCGCCGGCCCGAGCCGCCACGACCGCATCTGCGAATTGTTGGCGCCCATGAGCCACGCAACCGTCGCAGACATGAGCGCCATCCACGCCGACGTGACCTCGCTCGTGGCCCCAAGAGTGCTCGGCCTGATTATGGAGTACGCAGTCGAGTGCGGCCACGAGCTGTCGCACACGCTGCTCGACATGCTGGCCGACTGGGACCACGCCATGACCGCTGACTCGGCGCCGGCGACCGTCTACGCAGTCATCAAGCGCCGTCTCATCGAAGGCATCGTCGAGCGGCTCGGCATCTCCGGCGCCGATCTGGGAGCAGCAGGGTGGCCACCCGCCGCCGAAGCGAGCCGTATGGCCGCAGGCGCCGCCACTCGCATGCTCTGCGAGCGAAACCTCGATGTGGTGCCCGGCCTCGACAACCCCATCGCACGGCGCATGGCTGCCAGCGCTTGCGTCGACGAGGCCGCGGCTGAACTGCAACAGCGGCTCGGCGGAGACCCCCAATTGTGGGAGTGGGGACGGGTGCACCGAATGGCGTCGCCTCATCCTCTGGCCTCAGCGCTCGCCGCGGCGCGGGACCTTCACCCGCCGGTCGACGGCTGCGCTGGCGACGGCGACACCGTGCGCCAGGGCGGTACGGCACCTGAGACAGGGGAGCGGGCCATTCACGGTTCGGTCGCCCGCTACGCGTTCGATCTCGACGACTGGGACCAGTCCGGTTGGGTGGTCCCCCACGGCGTGTCGGGCGTGCGCGGCAGCGGCCACGACCTCGACCAGCGACAAGCGTGGCTCGACTGCGAGCTGATTCCGATGGCCTACAGCCCGCAAGCGGTGGCCTCGGTCACGGTGCATGAACACCGGATCTAGTACCGCCTCGGAGCGCTGTCGCTGCGCATGCGCCGCGAGGCGGCCATCGTGAGTACCGACCGGGACGCTGCGTCGTTCGTTCGCCGACGCCGATTGTCTCCCGAAGCCATCGCGTACAAGGCACGGCGCAAGCCGCCCGTGCCGATCGGGATGCCCGATCTGACCGATGTGGCGGCGGTGGAGCGCTGGCGCGCACAAACGAACGCGCTCTGGGGCGAAGACGACGACCCAGCGGTGCCGCACCGGCGCGAGGTGATCGGCGGCGTGCCGTGCCGGGTCGCCGGCTCTCCGTCCGATGCCAGCGTTGCGACGGTGGTGTACGCACACGGCGGCGGCTACGTCCTGGGCAGCGCCGCTGTGGCCATACCGATCACGGCACGCCTCGCCCGCACTATGCCCGTCGTCTCGGTGGAATTCCGCCAACCGCCGTCCCACCCGTTTCCCGCAGCGCTCGACGATGTGCTGGCCGTGTACCGGACGTTGGCGAGCAGCGGGACTTCGTTGGCGCTCGCGGGAGACTCTGCAGGCGCGACGCTTGCGCTCAGCGCCGCAGTCATCGCCACCGCCGAAGGCACTCCGCCCGTTGCGATCGCCCTCTTCAGCCCCCTGCTGGATCATGCCGCCGTGCCCGGTCGCCCGTCCCCCGGCGACGCCGAACGACACCTCATCGATTGCTACACCGGCGACGCCGACCCTGCCGACCCTCGCCTGTCGCCGCTGCGCGCCGAGCTCGGCGGGTTGCCGCCTGTGCTCGTCCAAGCGGCGACCGATGAACCGCTCGCAGCCCAGGCCCGAGATTTCCAGCGCCGAGCCGCGGCCGCAGGCGTCAACGTCACGCTCGATCTGTGGGAAGGCATGTGGCACACCTGGCACTATCACTCGCTGCGGGAGGCCGACGAGGCGCTCGCAGAGGCTGCTGAATTCCTGGCGGCGTCCCTCAGCCCGGCGGATTCGCGGTGACGGCGGCGACAAAGACGGCAAACAGCGCCGCTAGCAGAACATGTGCGTGTAAATCTGGCGTACCGACTGCCAAGTGGCTCGGTGCTCTCGGATTCCTCAACGGCGCGTTAGGGCCCGCCGCGGGTCAAGTCGCGCGAACGATCCGTGTGATTGCCAGGAGTTACGCATGGTTCCCGAGCGCAGACCACGCGACTTGATTTCTGGCGGACCCTTAGCAGATTCGGACCGGTTGATACCCCAGCAGATTATGGAGCTGTCGTTGCTGTGCAGCGTGCATCCGCATGCTCCCCATTCGGCGACCCCGTGAGCAGATGTGGCTGTGCTCGGACTGGATGTGTGATGTTCATTTCGCCGCCTCACTCCGCTGATCGCGCGACATCTCGGCTTGAACGAGATTCACTGCGAACTCCTGAGGGCTGAGGTCACCCCGGTGCGGATTGGGGATGTCGTCGTCGCCAAATTCATCCAGGCGGTAAGCCGTTGGTTGCAGTCCAGAGTGCCGATATCGGTGTCGCGACAATGCGGTCGTCGAGTTCAAAGGTGTCGTGGCCGGCGTAGAGCACCACACCGGCGACGAACGTGTCGCCCACCGAGTCCCGGAGCCAGATCAGGTGGCGAGCGTCGCTTCGGCGCACCTTGGCCGCCGCCTTGATCTCGATGCCGACCAGACGCCCTCTTGGCAGTTCGGCGATGACGTCGACTTCCCGCCGACCGTTCTGGTCTCGCAGGTGCGAGAGCCGGTAGCGCATGTTGGAGACAGCAGACTCGGCCCGAAGCTGAGCGACAACGAAAGTGTCGACCAGCGCGCCCAGCAACACGTCGTCGCCCCAGGCATCCTCACGGTCCACGTCGAGGATCGCGGCCATCAGCCCGGAGTCGACCAAGTAGCGCTTGGCGGTCCGGCTCAAGCGCTTGAGCCGATTCGTCGACCAAGCGTCGAGGTGGTCGGTCACCACGAGGTCGCTCAGCAGCTGTTCGTAGGACTGGGCCGTGCGACGGTCGATGCCGGCCGCCTCGTACAGAGTCTTGTCTTGGGGTGTGCCGGCCGAATTGATGGCGAGCGCCTCCAGGTATCGACGCACGCGACTCGAATCGGGCGCGACGGCGTGGGAGCGTGCATCACGAAGTGCCACCTGGTCGGCGTAGCTTGCCAGCCAGCGCTGTGTGCCGGATTCGCCAAGTTCGAGGACGGGCTCAGGGAAGCCGCCTCGAAGTGCGAGCTTCAGGTAGTCAGAAATGTCGCACGGCGGCGTGCCGCCGGCCAACTCCTCGCCGGCTGCGACCCGGTCGATGAAGGGACGAATGGTTGTTCCCGAGGCCTCCGTAACAGTCAAGGGGTGCATGGGCAGCATCACGACGCGCCCAGTGCCGGGCCAGAGTCGCTCGTCGGTGTTGGAACGCGCTGAACCGGTGATGATGAAGCGACCCGGTCGCCGCTCGGTGTCCACTGCGCGTTTCACGGCGCCCATGACGGCCGGAAACTCCTGCCACTCGTCGAGCAGTATCGGTTCGGCCCGGTTTCGCAGGGCGGCGTCGGGATCCGACCGCAGTGCGTTGGATCCCGCTTCGGTGTCGAGCCTCAGCACCGTGGCGGCGTGCCGAGCGGCGGTGGTGGTCTTCCCGCAGGCACGCGGTCCGACGAGCATGATCGCCGGAAACTCGGTCAAGCACTCAGCGAGCAAGGCATCGACATGCCGAGGCAGGTACTCGGAGGTCATTGGGAAATTCTAGCGAACTCTACATGCAATGGCGTGTATGCACGGGAACAAATGCGGTTCTAGCACAGACACCTCGCCCAGCAGAATACGGAGCGGTCCGTTCTAACTCCGCACGAGTGCTCGCGGCTCGCGGAGGCAGAAATCGCAACAAACTTGCCCGACGGCGCGTCAGCCTCGCCGTACTCGTTTCTGCCCCAGCAAGTAACCGTATTGGCTCTTCCCTGAGCTGTTCAGCGTCCGGTCTTCCCTGGATTGGGGCGGGCGATCCTGGTGTCTAAGCCTGAATCCACCGGTGGGGCGGGTCTGGCGGGGTCTGGGGCTGGCGGTGGTGTGGTGTGGGCGGCGTTGGGGGTGCCGGCTCGCGGATGGGCGTGGGGTGCCCGGTTCGGCTTGTGGGGTCGGGTTGTGTGCTGCGGCTGGGGGGTGTGCTGCGCGGCGCGGCGTGACGCTGTGATGGTTCAGCAGTGTTGGGGCAGGCTTCGGATCTTGTCGAGAGCGGCGGTGAATGTGTGGGCCCAGGGCCATCGGGCTGGGAGCCGCAGGGTGGGCCGTCCGCTGCGGTTGACGAGCCGGCCGGGCATGGTGAGCAGGCGGCGCGCGAGGGTGGCTGCGACGGTGAGCTTTCGTGGGTCGTGGACGTGTCCGATGCGGGCGGTCCAGCGCGCGATGTTGTGCGCCAAAGCGGCGCAGGCGAGCCATGCGGCGTTCGCCGCGAACCTGCCCGAGGGGCTGTGCGCGAGGCCGCCGGCTTTGAGGTCCTTGATCGCGAGCTCGACGCGTGCGTGGGAACGATAAGAAGCGTCGGCTGTTTTGGTGTCGAGCGTGTCGGCGTCGATGTCGGTGACCACGGCGTGGTGGCGCCAGTGGGGGAACAGGTCGGCTTGCTCGCCGACGATGCGGGTGCGGCGCACCACCAGCCGCACCGTGCGAGCGGGCTTGCCGCGGCGGCGTCGGCTCGAGGTCAACGTCGTCTCGGCGACGTGTGCCTCGCCGTCGTCGGTGTAGCCGATCGGGGTCCATTCGTCGTCTTCGATCGCTGCGATCGCTTTGTCTATGGCGGGGTTGCGGCCCACAGCGATCAGGAACCTCACGTCGAGCCTGTCGAGCCTGTCGGTCAGGTCCCAGGAGAAGAACCCTGCGTCGGCGCGCAGCGTCAGCGCCGCCTGTGGCGCCAACCGCCGCGTCCTGGCGACGGTCTCGGACACGAACCGCAGGTGTCCTTTCTGGGAGGACCCCTTGCGCATCCGCGAATGCAATATCTCGCCGGTGTCGTCGCGCACCGCGACCAAAGGGTGATAGCCCAGCGTGCGCGTATGCCCATAGGCGGCGCCTTGCTTCGCGTCGGAGTGCACCTCGCGGATCGTCGAGTCGACATCGATCGTGATCTGCTCGGCCGCAGGGGCGGCGCCTGCGTCCCACGCGCGGCCCAACGCCAGCTCCTGGGCGCGGTCGAGCTGACGCACATGACCGAACGTGAACGACCTCGCGAACGTCCCCAACGTCGACGGCGCCACAGGCACGAACCCAACCACCGACCCAGCCGAGCCGGCCCGCAGCCGGTCCGCGTCCGAAAAGAACGAACCGCCCACCAGCATCGAGCACACCGCGGTGAGCACCTTGGCTCCCGAACCGCGGCCCGACCGCGGCGTCCTCACCGTCTCATCGATCAAGCTCTCCAAGCCCAGCCGGGCCGCCAAAGTCCCCGCCAACAACAACCCCGCATCGGCGACCAAAGACTCCTCGTCGAACACAGCCTCGACCCGATCCAAACCCCGACTAACGTCGCTCACAGAAAGTGCCTCCCGTCATGGCATCACGCCGACTCTTCGTCAACGGCAAAATGCCACGTCAGGAGGCCTTTCTGGTGGACGCGCACCCACACCGCCACCAAGCCAACCGGTGGATTCAGGCTAAGACGCCGCGAAAGGGTTGATGACCTCCACTCCGGTTGGTTCGAAGTGGCGAGTGTTGCGAGAGACGACAACAAGGCCGTGTTCAAGTGCAGTGGAGGCAATCAGCAGATCGGCGTTTGCGTGCCCAAGAGCTGCCGAGAGCCGGCCCCAGCGCCGGGCAGTCCCGATGTCGAGCGGGAGCACGCGGTCGCCGTACCAGGTGAGGATCTTGTCGAGCCAGTCAGCGAGTTCTCGGGCGAATGCCGGGTTGCGATCTTGTTGACGGGCAATGCCGCGTTCGACTTCGCCGATGGTCACGACGCTGAGATGCAGGTCGGCGGTTCGCTGGTTCTCCAGCCAGGCGACGACCGAAGGGTGTCGATCGTGGCGGCGGAGCGCTGAGAGGACATCGGTGTCGAGAAGGAAGCTCACCCCTCAAAGTCCCTAGGAGACACATTGAGGCGCTCGAATTCGCCGTCATCGGTCGGTATTGCAGCAAGCAGGCGGCCGAACGTCGGCGCAGCTGCGCTGTCCAGCCGGCACAGTCGCTCGAATTCATCGATCGCCACCACGACGACAACGGGTCGGCCGCGGCGTGTCACCCGCTGAGGTTCGCCTTCCATCGCGGCATCGACAACGGCGCTGAACCGGTTCTTGGCATCCTGCAACTGCCACATTGGATCCACGTTGACCACGAGGTTCTCCAGGTTCTGAAACGACACATACCAGTCTAGCCTGACTGGCTAGACTGGTATGTGCTACGTCAGTGAGAAGCGCTTGTTTGGCCCGGCGAGGTGCTTTGTGACGGCCGCTACGACGGCGGCGGGCTGCTCGTAGGGCAGCATATGCCCGGCGCCTTCCACCAACTCGACGCTGGCGTCGGGCAACGCCGCTTGCCAGGCGTCGGCGTAGGCCGGCGGGATCAGCCGATCCTGGCGTCCCCACACCAGCAGCGTGGGCACCGTCACCCGGTACGCCCGCTCGGAGAACCTGCGGTTGGGAATGGGGAACAGGATCTTGCCGGCCATGCCCTGCTGGCGGGCCCGGGCCACCATGAACCGCGTCAGCGTCTCATTGTCGGAGAAATCGGCGCCGCCAGTCAGCACTTCCTCGCCCACGTTGGGATCGGCGAAGAGCACCTCGGCGAGCTGGTAGGGGAGCATCGCGAAGATGTCGGGGATCGGGTGATCGCCCAGCCACATCCCCGCAGGGCACAGCAAGGCCATGCGAGCCACAGACTGGGGTGCCAGCGCCGCCATCTCCGCCGCGATCATGCCGCCCATTGAGTGACCCATCAGGTGCAGCTCGTTGTTGCCGTCGCCCTCCAGCAGGCCCATCTCGGTGGCCACGTCCCAGCCGTGCAACGCAAAATCAGCCATGTCTGAGAGGCGGTCCTCGTCTTGGTGCTCGCTCCAAGCCGGCCACACCGGTGCCACCACCCGCAGCCCGGCCGCGACCAGACCGTCGAGCACGGGCTCGCCCGGCAACCAGCCGCCTGCACCGTGCAGCGCCAGCACCGTCGCCGCCGGATCAGTGCCAGAGCGCACGTCGCCGGCCGCGTCATCGGCTAGCTCGTAGACCCGCACCGGGGTGGTCACGCCCCGCCGCGTCGTGATGATGTGGGTGCTGAACGCATCGTTGTTCATGTCGGACCTGTGTCTCCATTGCGTGAGGTGAGGGCAGAAAGGAAGCGGCAATTCGCCAGCCGCACCGCACGGGACCGGTCGCCGGGCGCGCTGCTCGCGTGTGGCGCCCCGTCTTCGGGGCCCGAACCGGCTAGGCCGGAGCCTCGGGGTAGCGGCGGGCGTCGGCCATGGTGTCCTCGGGACGCACCCGCTCATCCATGGGCTTGCACCACCAGTCATCCGCGTCGGCGAATTCGTCGCCCCAGATGCCACGCAGGCCTGGCATGACCTTCTCGGCGAACAGCTGGCTCGAATAGCGGGTCTTCCAGTCGGGCATGTTGCCCATGTGCAGCAAGCAGAACACGGTGCCGACGCGAAGCCGCTTGATCATGTCCTCCATGCGCTCGCGCACCGTGTCCGGCGAGCCCGCAATCACGTAGCCGCCCTCGACCAGGTCTTTCCAGGTCAGCCGCTTGAACAGCGCCTGGTTCTCCTTGCGGAACTGGTCGAGCTTGCCTGCCTGGATGGTCTTGACCGTGCGGTAGCCCGGCGGGTCGGCAAAGCCGGGGAATACATGCAGGCAGCGGTTGAAGAAATACAGCATGTGCTCGCTGTACAGCTCTTCGGCCTCAGCGTCGGTGGCCGCCGTGCAGATGATCTGCGCGAACCCGGCGCGGCCCGGCGTCATCGACTTGTCCATCTCGGCCACCCGGTTCCAGTAGCCGTCCATGAGCGTCTGGCCAGCCAGGTAGCCGTTGAAGCTGAGGTAGGAGTAGTTGTATTCGTGCTCGAGGCAGAAGTCCCACGTCTCGATCGACCCTCCGCCGGGGATGTAGATCGGCGGGTGCGGCTGCTGGATCGGCTTGGGCCAGCAGTTCACATACCGAAGCTGGGTGTACTTGCCGTCGAAGGCGAACACGTCGGGGTTGGTCCACGCCTCCATGATCAGGTCGTGCGCCTCGTAGTACTTCTCGCGGGTCAGCGCAGGGATCTGCCCGTAGGTGAAGTTGGTGTCCATCGGGGTGCCCACCGGGAAACCCGCCACGAGGCGACCGCCGCTGAGGCAGTCGAGCATGGCGAATTCCTCAGCTACCCGGTGCGGCGGGTTGTACAGCGCGATCGAGTTGCCGATGACGCAGATCGCCGCCTGTGAGGTCCGCCGCACAAGCCCTGCCGCGATGATGTTGGGGCTCGGCATGATGCCGTAGGCGTTCTGGTGATGCTCGTTGACGCCGATGCCGTCGAAGCCGAGCTCATCGGCAAACTCGAGCTGGTCCATGTACTCGTGGTAGACGCCGTTGGCGCGTTCGGGATCGAATAACGACCCGTCGATGTCGACCCACACCGAACGGTGCTCAGTCTTGAAGTCGTCGGGCAGGTCCGGCCACGGCATCAAGTTGAACCAGCAGAATTTCACGGTCATGTTGGGCTGCCTCTGTGCTCGACGGTCAGTGCTGCGATGTGGCGCAGCGACATGGCAATTCCGTCAACCCTAGGCGGGCGGCTCGCGCGGCAGTCCCAGCACTCGCTCACCGATGATGTTGCGCTGGATCTCGCTGGTGCCGCCCGCGATGCGCATCCCCGGTGCGTACAGGAACGCCTCGGTCTCGGGCGAATCGAGCATGGCCTCAGCGCCGCGCAGGCTGGCACCGATCGCGACTTCGTCGTAGCCGAGCTCGCTGTTCGCGAGCTTGGACACCGGCGCCATGCGTGGATCGGCGCCGTGCAGCTCCATGAGCGCAGCGAGGGCGCTGCCACGGGCGAGCAGATCGGCAAGCGACTGCCTCCCGAGCGGCCCCGTGTCGCCTGCCGCCTCGATCATCTTGGTCAGACGCTTACGCAGGCTGATGACTCCCGAGGCGCCCGCTCCGCCCCGTTCGTCTTCGAGCACCGCCATCGCGACGCCCCAGCCGCCGCCGCGCTCGCCCAGCAGGGCGTCGGCCGGCATCGAGACATCTTCGAAGAAGACCTCGCAGAACTCGCGATCACCGGTCATCTGGGTGATCGGCCGCACCTCGATGCCGGGCAGCGTCATGTCGAGCAAGAAGAAGCTGATGCCGCGGTGCTTGGGCGCATCGGGCTCCGTGCGAGCCATCAAGATGCCGTACTCGGCGAATTGCGCGTTCGACGACCACACCTTCTGGCCGTTCAGCACAAAGCGGCTGCCGTCGGCAACAGCGGCCGTCCCGAGTCCGCCGAGGTCAGACCCCGCACCGGGCTCGCTGAACAGCTGGCACCACAGCATCTCCCCGGTCAGGATCGGGCGCAGGAATTGCTCGCGTTGGCGCTGGGTGCCGGTGCGCAGGATGACTTCGCCGGCCAGCACGATTCCCTGCAGGTTCAGGTAGGGCGCGACGCCCGCCCGCTCGCACTCCTCCATCCACACGCCGGTGTGCGCTCGGCTCAGCCCCTGGCCGCCGGAGGAGGTGGGCCAATGCAGCCCGGCCCAGCCGTGGTCGTAGCAGTACCGCTGCCATCGCCGTGCCTGGTCGTGCAGCGCCGGCACCAAGATGGCTCCGTAGGCGGGGCAGGCTTCGCCGGCTTCGACGGCCTCGCCCAGGAACTGCACGGCCTCAGCACGGAATGTGTCGAGTTCGTTACCGGTGGCTTGGGCCTCAAGTGTCGTGCTCATCGGCTTCGCAGCGTCCCTTGCTGTGTTCGCTGCCCTCACGGTAGCCGTGGGGTGACGCGCCAGCCCTAGCATCGCTGCCATGGCCGACCTTGACCACACCAATCCAGCGCTGACCAACGAGACCATCGAGCTCTTGCAGCAGATGATCCGCAATGCCTGCGTCAATGACGGCACGGTCGATTCGGGTGAAGAGGT
Organism: Acidimicrobiales bacterium; assembly: GCA_965231925.1. GTDB lineage: Bacteria > Actinomycetota > Acidimicrobiia > Acidimicrobiales > Poriferisodalaceae > Poriferisodalis. The sequence goes on along the minus strand of OZ246894.1, from coordinate 2,632,427 downwards.
GCGCAACAGCGACCTGCTCGAGACCTATCTCGAAGGCCCCGACGTGGACCTGCAGAGCTTCGAGTCTGAACCGGGCCGCCGATCCCTCGTGGCGCGCATCACCGGCACCGACCCGGCCGCACCGAAGCTGTGCCTGATGGGCCACACCGACGTGGTGCCAGTCAACGCAGACGGCTGGAGCCGCGATCCTTTCGGCGGCGAGCTGGTGGACGGCGAGGTGTGGGGACGCGGCGCGGTCGACATGCTCAACCTCACGTCATCCATGACGGTGGCATTCCGCTACGTCGCCCGCAGCGGCTACCGGCCCCGAGGTGACGTCATCTATTTCGGCGTGGCCGACGAGGAAGCGGGCGGCACCCATGGCGCCAAATGGATGGCGGAGCACCATTGGGATGCCATCGAGTGCGACTACGTCCTCACCGAGTTCGGCGGGATGCCGAACCACACGCCACAGGGCACCAAGATCACGCTCGCAGCGGGCGAGAAGGGCATCGGCTGGCGCAGACTCACCGTCCGCGGGACACCCGGTCATGGCTCCATGCCATTCGGCACCGACAATGCCCTGATCAAGGCGGCCGAGATCGTCCGGCGGATCGCTGAATACCGGCCGGCGCCCCAGCTCACCGAGATGTGGCAGCACCACGTCTCGACGCTGCGCGTCGACGACGAGACCCGCGAAGCGCTGCTCGACCCGGCCCAGGTCTACGACGCCGTCGCCGGCATCGATTCACCGGGCTTGGCGCGTCACATGCATGCGTGCAGCCACACCACATTCAGCCCCAACGTCGTCGGCGGGGGCAACAAGACGAACATCATCCCCGACAAGGTGGAGATCGAAGTCGACATTCGCACGGCACCTGGTGACCCCACCGAAGTCAACGAGCACCTGCGAGCTGCACTTGGCGAACTCTTCGACGAGGTCGAGATCGAGCATCTTCACGACGACCCGGCCAGCTTCTCGCCGACGAACACGCCGATGTGGCAGTTGCTGAGCGACCTCGTGGCCAAGGCGCATCCAGGCGCACCTGTGATCCCGCAGCTCATCGTGGGCGCGACCGATGCTCGGTTCTTCCGGCTGAAGGGCTCCGTGGCCTACGGGGCCGGTCTGTTCAGCGACCGGGTCAACTCCAACGACTTCATGCTGCGATTCCACGGAAACGACGAGCGCGTCGACACCGAATCGCTGGCGCTCACGACGCAGCTGTGGATTGACGTCATCGAGAACCTGGGCGATATCGCCGCCAGCTGATGTGAGGCCCCGCCGGGCTGCGCACGTCCCGGCGGCTCAGAGTGCTCGGTGAGTGCTCAGCCGGTGCAGGCCACCCGCGGCTCGATGTGCGGGAGGCGGCCGGCGCGCAGCGAGATCACCGCACCTGCTTCGTCGACTTCCCACACGACGCGCTTGTCGACATCGGGGGCGTCCACCGGCACATACTGGATCGCTGAGAGGCCAGGCCCGTCTTCGATTCTGTCGCCGAAGGCCTCGATGATCTCGCTTCGCGTGGAGCCGATGCCGTAGCCCGAGATCGTCGTAATCGGGCCGGAGTCGACGTCGACTCGCACGATCTCGGAGTTGACGGCCAGGAACCGAACGCCTTCAGGGCCGTTCTGGACCGTGAAGTAGCGGCAGGCGTCGGTGCCGCCCGGGACGGCGATCATCAGCGAACCAGCGGCCGTGCGGGCGTCTTCGAGTGCGTGCCCGATCTGCACCGGCCCCAGACCCGAAGTCGACAGCTTCGATTCGAGCGTCACGTTGGGACCAGACGGATCGCCCTCGGCCATGGCGTCGGCGGCGGTGGTCGGCGGTGCAGCCGTGACGACCGTGCCTGTGTCGGTCTCCGATGTCGTGTCCGACATCATCTCGCCGTCGGCGGCCGTCGTCGTGGTCGCGTCGGTCTCGTCGTCGCTCAGCAGACCGCAAGCGCTGACCAGCATCGCGGCGGCCAGCACCGCGGCAAGAGCACGCCATCGTGCGGAGTTGCCTCGCGTCAGGCTGCGTGGGGAGTCGAGTTGGTGCACGGCAGTCACCCTTCCAGTAACACCCCTCAGGGGAGTCGGCATCCAGTCGAGAGTACCGAAGCCAGCACCGGGGCGCGGCGACACCGGCAGGTAGCCCTGCTGCGGGCGTAAGCTCGGCGGTCGAGACGGGTACGAGCAGGGGAGCGCGCGATGTCCCACGACACAGTCATTCGAGGCGGCTTGGTCGTCGACGGGACCGGCGGCGACACCCGCGCCGCCGATGTCGCCATCGACGGCGAACGGATCACCGCCGTTGGTGAGGTCGAGGCGTCCGGGCGCACTGAGATCGATGCAGCCGGCAAGGTCGTCACGCCCGGTTTCGTAGACATCCACACTCACCTCGACGCCCAGCTTGCGTGGGACCCCATCGGTTCGAGCTCGTGCTGGCACGGCGTGACCTCGGTGGTCATGGGCAACTGCGGGGTCACGTTCGCTCCCGTCAAGACCGAGGACATCGAGTACATCGCCGAGGTCATGGAGTCTGTCGAGGACATCCCGAAGCAATCGATGATGCAGGGCCTGCCATGGGACTGGCGCTCATACGGCGAGTATCTGGCCTTCCTGGACGGCATGCCCAAGGGCATCAACGTCGGCGGCATGGTCGGCCATGTCGCCGTCCGCTGGCACACGATGGGCCCCGACAGCCTCGACGAGCGCCCCGCGTCGGAGTCACAGGTCGCAGCAATGTGCGAGCTGGTGGACGAGGCGATGGGGGCCGGTGCGCTGGGATTCTCGACGTCGCGCACGCTGCTGCACCGCACACCCGACGGGCGACCGATCCCCGGCACCTTTGCTGACGACAACGAGCTGTACGCGTTCGGCGACGTCTTGGGCCGCCACGGCCGGGGCGTGTTCGAATCGGCACCGCGCTTCGAAGCAGCCGGACCCGATTTTGCGGGAGGCCGCCACGAGATCGAAGTGCTCGGCGAGATCACGCGGCGCAGTGGCCAGCCCAGCACGTTCGGCCTAGTGTACTCGGCCCGTAAGCCGGAGATGAGCGACCTCGTGCTCGGGTACGTCTCCGAGCAGAACGCAGCCGGCGCGCAACTGCGGCCCCAGACCACCTGCCGGGCCATCGGTGTCGTGTTGGGCATCCAGCACCGAACGCCGTGGGATCGAGCGGGCGAGACGTGGCGCTCGCTGCGCAGTCTCGACGTCGCCGGACGCCTCGACGCGATCCGCGACCCGGCAACTCGTACGGCACTCGTGGCCGAGGCGAACTCGTCGGAGTCCAATTCGACGGGCATGGCGAACTCACTCGTCGATCTGAGCCGGCTGTACCTGCTTGACGCTGTCAACCCGAACTACCGGATCGGACCCGAGGGCACCCTCGAAGCGCAGGCCGCGGCCGCCGGTGTGTCCCCGGTGGAGCTGTTCTTGGACGCGACCGACCGCTCCGACGGAACGGTGATGCTCAGCCTGCCGGTGCTGAATCAGGACTTTGATGCGATCGAGCGGATGCTGAGCCATGAGTCCATCGTCATGGGACTCGCCGACGCGGGGGCCCACGTCGGGCAGATCATGGACTCCAGCCAGCCCACGTTCTTCCTGAGCCACTGGGTGCGCGACAACGGGTTCTTCTCATTGCCCGAAGGCGTTCGCCGGATCACCTCGGACACTGCCGACCTGTTCGGGCTGGTCGACCGGGGGCGTCTTGAAGCCGGCCGGTTCGCCGATGTCAACATCATCGACGTCGATCGCCTCTCGCTGTCGGGTCCTGAGTACGTGTACGACTTCCCGGGCGGCGCGGGCCGCTACATCCAGCGGGGCGCCGGGTATGAGACCACGCTGGTGAACGGACAGGTGTTCATGCGTGACGGCGAGCACACGGGTTCGCTGGCTGGACGGACGCTCCGCTCCACCGACTGAGCCCTAGAACTCACGGGTAGCGTCGCTGCCTTATGGCTTCTGCACCCGCAATGAACATCAATACCGATGCGATCTGGCGTGTCACCCTCGACACGTCAAAAGGCCGCATCGTCATGGACCTCGACCCCCAACTTGCGCCGGTGACGGTGAACAATTTTGTCAACCTCGCGCAGGATGGCTACTACACGGGGCTGATCTTCCATCGGGTCGTGCCCGACTTCGTGATTCAGGGCGGCTGCCCCGAAGGATCAGGGCGCGGAGGCCCGGGATACCGGTTCGCCGACGAGCCCGTCAAGGGCGACTACACGCTGGGAGCGGTGGCCATGGCAAATGCGGGGCCGGACACCAACGGCAGCCAGTTCTTCATCTGCATCGACGACTGCCGTGCCAAGCTGCAGCCTGCCTACAACCTGTTCGGCTACGTGACCGAGGGGATGGACGTGGTGCTGGCCATCGCGGTCGGCGACACCATGGACACGGTGACCGTGGAAGAGCTGGCCCGGTCCTGACTAGCGTGACCGCAGCGGCGTCCGCAGCGATGAGGCTGGGCGCATGGGCGAGCGCGATGCATCGCCATTAACGAGGAGGAGCCAGATGAGCGGCAGCGAGACAAATGACCCTGATTCCAATGACACAGTGCTGTACGAGGTTGACGACGGCGTGGCGGTCGTCACGCTGAACCGTCCCGAGCGGCTGAACGCCTGGACCGGTGAGCTGGGCACCGGCTACTTCGACGCTCTCGACCGGGCTGGCGCCGACCCCGACGTCCGAGCCGTCGTGGTGACAGGCGCTGGCCGGGGCTTCTGCGCCGGTGCCGACATGGACAACTTGCAGGGCATTTCCAGCGGCGGTGGAGAGAGTGGCGGAGATGCGCCACGGCTGCGCAACGAGCGTCATGACTACGCCCTGACCATTCCCAAGCCGGTTGTGGCAGCGATCAATGGGGCATGCGCCGGGCTGGGCTTCGTCCACGCCATGATGTGCGATGTCCGGTTCGCCGCCGAGGGGGCCAAGTTCACCAGTGCGTTCGCCCGTCGAGGCCTCATTGCCGAGCACGGCGTGGCGTGGATGCTGCCCCGTGTCGTCGGTCCGTCCCATGCGTTGGACATCCTCATGTCCGGCCGGGTCTTCCTTGCCTCCGAAGCCAAGGAGATGGGCGTTGTCAGCAAGGTGGTGCCGCGCGACGAGTTGCTCGGCGCTGCGGTCAGCTACGCCCGCGATCTCGGCCGCTACAGCGCGCCGTGGTCGATGGCGCAGATCAAGCGGCAGGTATGGGGCCAGCTCGATCAAGCCCGCAGCGATGCCCTTGAAGAGTCGAACGCCCTCATGCGCGAGTCGCTGCGGCGCACCGACTTCAAAGAAGGTGTGCAGAGCTTCGTCGAACAGCGCGATCCCAATTTTGAGCCGGTCGTCACCGACGGTTAGGCAACCGCCCGGCGAGAGCCGGCTATGAACGACACGCTCGTCGCGTTCGCGGTCTTGGCTTGGCTGGCGTATCTGGCCAGCCGACTGCTGGCACGCCACCACCTGCCCGAGCTCGTCGCGTTTCTCATCGTCGGTGCTTTGCTCGGCCCCTCGGGGCCGCCGGCGATCAATTTGATCGACGGGCCGTCGCTGGTCGCGTTACGCCCGGTCACTGAGGTGGCGCTGGCGGTTCTCATGTTCGTGATCGGCGAGCGCGTCTCGGTTCGGGCGCTGCGGGCGGCGCGGTGGACGTTGACCACCGGTGTCGTCCAATTCGCCTTGAGCGCGGTCGCGGTCTTCTGGGTGACGAGCAGGCTCGGCGCAGATCGGCCGGTGGCGCTGGTCCTCGGGGCGCTGGCGGGCGCTGGTGCACCCATGACGATCGCGCACATCGTGAGCTCGGTGCGCGCCCGTGGCAGCTACCCCACTGGCATCGTGGGCACCCACGCGGTGTCCGACGCGCTGGCCACAACCACGTTTGCCGCAGTCCTCCCCATTGCGTTGCTGCTGTCCGACGAGGCCGCCGACATCGGCAGTGCCATGCTCGACTTCGTTCAGCTCGGCATCGGCGGCGCTGTGCTGGGACTGCTCGGGGGCTGGTTTATCTCGCGCCTCGGCTTTCAGATCGAGACCTCCGGCGAGCTGCTGCTGTTCGTGCTGGTGCACATCGTGATCGGGTGGACCATCTCGGGCTGGCTGGACATCTCGCTGCCGCTGGCTGCGTTGGTGGCCGGCGCTACGGCGGCGACGGTGTCCCCGCAGGCGTTCTCGGTGAGGCTGTTCCGGACGATCAAGACCATCGAGCAGCCGTTGTACCTGCTGTTCTTCGCGCTGGCCGGAGCCTCGATCCACCTCTCCGACGTGCCCAAGGTGGGCCTCGTGGGGGTCGCGTACATCGTCGTGCGGGTTGCCGCCAAGATTGTCGGAGGACTCGGCGGCGGCCTGGTGGGGGGTCTGGGCTGGCGGAGGTCGCTGCGACTGGGCGTCAACCTGACGCCGCAGGCCGGGGTTGCCGTGGGCCTGGCGGTCATCGCATCGGAGCGGCTCGGCGACGCCGGTGCAGAGGCCGCCACGGTGGTGCTTGGCGCTGTGGTGCTGTTCGAACTGGTCGGGCCGCTGCTCGTTGCCCGGGACTTGCGCGGCTGGTCGTCTGCCGAAGACGAGAACGGTGATGTCCCAGAGGAGTTCGAGCTGCCCCATCGGGTGCTCGTCGCGGCACCCGTCCCGGTGGAGTTGCCCGAGTGGCTGATCGATCAAGCGGCACGATGGCGGTCGTCGCTGGTTGTGCTGATGCCGGGGGAGCGCGACGAGCCGCATGCCGCCAAGATCGGTGAGCTCTGCGGCAGCCGAGACGTAGATTTCGAATTCCGCTCGCTGCGCAACGAGAGCTTCACCGGCGCGGTTGTGCGCTCGCGCAGCCAGCATCACGCGGATCTCGTGGTGCTGTTTGCGCCGCGGCCGCCGACCGGCGCGTCGCGCCTCGTGCTGCTGCCCTCGGAGCGGATCGCGCGTCAGCTGCCGGTGCCAGTATTGACTTTCCCGCTGAATCAACCCGAATCCGATGCTGAGTCTTCAGATCCTGATGCTGGGCGTGCGCAGCGGCCCCGCCGCCTGCCCTGGCAGAGCCCCGGACGGACCGAGTGAGCGCGCCGCGCCCCGACTCGCTGCGCAACGGCTTGCCAGCAGCGGGGGAAGACCTCGTCGCCGCGGCTCGCGACATTGCGACTGCCGCGGGATCGCTCACGCTGCGATGGTTCGGTCGGCGCGACCTCGGCGTCACCTGGAAGCGGGACGGCACCGAGGTGACCGAAGCAGACCGGGCAGCCGAACGTCTCGTCCGAGAACGAATCGGCGAGCAGTTTCCCGATGACGCGATCTTCGGCGAGGAAGAGGGTGGTTCGATCCGTCCTGACGGCCGGACATGGATTGTCGATCCCATCGACGGCACCCGGGGTTTCGTGCGCGGCGTCCCCCTCTACGCGACCCTCGTGGCGCTGGTGGACCCCTACGGTCCGCTGGTGGGCGTCATCGATCTGCCGGTGCTCAACAAGACGCTCGTCGCTGGACGGGGCACCGGCTGCTGGCTCGGCGACCACCGCTGCACGGTGAGCGATCACCCCGATCTCCGCGGCGCGCTCGTCAACACCTCCGACTACAACACCTTTGAGCCCTCCCAATTCACCGCACTGCGCGCCGCAGGCGCGATGATGCGCACATGGGGCGACGCCTACGGCTACTTCCTCGTCGCAACCGGCCAGGCGGAGGCCATGATCGACCCGGTCTGCGAAACGTGGGACTTGGCGCCGATGCCGGTGATCATGTCTGAAGCCGGCGGCGTCTTCACTGACGTTGCCGGACAGCCCGACTTCCGCAACCGCGCTGGCATTGCTTCCAACGGCTCGCTGCACGCTGCCCTCGTCGCTGCGATGCAATCGCTCCCGGGAGATCCCGATGGCGGGTGAAGCACGACGCCGGGCGGAGCTTCGGCTGCCCGAGCGCGATCGCATGCCGCGCTGGGTGCCCCGCGCCATTGGCTTGGCGATGCTCGCGATCGTGGGCCTGGCCACGGCGGCGTGGCTGCTCGACCGGCTGCGCGATCTGCTGGTGGTGCTGCTGGTGTCGTTGTTCCTCTCATTCGCGATGGAACCGGCGGTCAACTGGCTGGCGAACAAGGGCCTCAAGCGGGGCCTCGGCACGGCGTGTGTCTTCTTGGCGTCTGCATTGGCCGCAGGGGCTTTCGGAGCGGCCATCGCATCGGTGCTGGCTGAGCAGATCACCAAGCTCATCGAAGCCGCGCCCGGCTATCTGGCCGACATCGAGCAGTGGGCCGACGAGCAGTTCGGCTTCGAGCTCAGCACCGACAACGTGGCAGCGCAGTTCACCGAGGGCGGAACTGCTGCGTCGCTGCTGGGCAACGTGGCGGGCAACTTGGTGTCCGTTGGTTCGGCGGCAGTCAACGTTGGGCTGCAGCTGTTCACCGTCGCCCTGTTCACGTTCTATCTCGTCGCCGAGGGTCCTCGGCTGCGGCGCCTGGTGTGCTCAGCACTGAGCGCTGACCGGCAGGCAGTCGTGCTGCGGGGCTGGGAGCTGGCTATCGACAAGACCGGCGGGTACATCTACTCGCGGACACTGCTCGCGATAGCGGCGTTCTTGGTCCACTGGGCAGCGTTCGCGATCATCGGTGTGCCGTCACCGCTGCCGCTTGCGATGTGGGTGGGCGTGCTCTCGCAGTTCGTGCCGGTGGTGGGCACATATCTGGCAGGCTTGCTGCCGGTGCTCATAGCACTGCTCGACAATCCGATCTCGGCGATCTGGGTGGTCATCGTGGTGCTGGCGTACCAGCAGCTCGAGAACTACGTGCTGTCGCCTCGCGTCACTGCTCACACCATGAACATTCATCCGGCGGTGGCATTCGGCTCGGTGCTCGTGGGCGCTGCGCTGCTGGGTTCTGTTGGTGCGCTGCTGGCTGTGCCTGCGGCGGCGACCATTCAGGCGTTCGTGTCGACGTACATCTCGCGCCACGAACTCATCGAATCGGAGATGTTCGACACGCCTCAGACAGCGCCGGATGAGAGTGGCGAGCCGGATGACTCTGGCGCACCGGACCCCTCGACCGCCGGCGGCGCATCCGAATCAGACAAGCCGCCGGCGAGCTGAGACCCGATGCCACGCGCCAAGCTGGACCGGTGACCATACTCGTCGACGACGCTCTGTGGCCGTGGCGCGGCCGCCGCTGGGCCCACCTCGTCTCGGACGAGAGCTATGACGAGCTGCACCGGTTCGCAGCTCTCATCGGCAAGCGGCGCGCTGCCTTCCAGGGCGATCACTACGACGTCGATGAGACTGAGCGAGAGCTGGCGCTGCAAGCGGGCGCCGTCGGGGTGAACAGCCGTGAGCTGGTGTCGCGGCTGCGGGCCGCGGGGCTCAGAAAACCTCGAGGTGTTCCATCACCGCGTCGATAAAGCCGAAGTTCTTGGGCGTGGCGAAGTGATCGCAGCCACGCAGACCGGTGAATGAAGTATCCCCCAAGGCATCGAGGAGCAGATCCGCGGGGCCTGCGAAGTCTTCGGTGCCGAGGACCACTCGCACCGGATGGGTGATGCGTGCGAACTCGGCGGCTCCGAGCGGTGCGTGCTTGCGGCGCATGAACGCCGCCAGCGCTTGGCCGTCCTGGTCCGGCTCGGCGGCATAGCGGGCGAAGGTCTGGGCGTGGACATCATCGGCCTCGGCTTCGCCTGCGACGCCGCGTGCGATCCGTTCGGCCTGTTCGTCGTCGCGTTCGAACAGGTTCCGGCCGACGCCTGAGACGACCAGGCGACCGAAACGTTCGGGTGCCATTGCCGCCATCACCAGCAGCGTGCGCGATCCCATCGAGAAGCCCACACCGTCGACCGTTTGATCACCGAACTCCGAGGCGAGCCGCTCGACCAGCTTGGACTCCATATCGGCATACCCGGCGGGGTCGTGGTGCTTCGGCGCTGAGCCGTGTCCGGGAAGATCCCACGCGATGACCTCGCGTCCGCCGTCGGTCAGCAGATCGATGATCCCGGTCGGCTGCCAGGTGCTCGCCACCGAGCCAGTGAAGCCGTGGAGCAGGAGCACGGGGTTCGCCATGGCGGGAAGTCTGGCAGAGCGGTGACCTACCCTGCATCCGAGCATTGGGCTCCCAGCACCCCACAGCGGGGCGCCACCCGCCCGAGCCCCGAACAGAACCTGAGTCTCCCGACAGAAGAAGGCGAGCACCCCACATGAGCACGACGACTGCGCCGCCCATTCGCATTGCCAACTGCAGCGGTTTCTTCGGGGATCGCCTCGCTGCCGCCCGCGAGATGGTCACCGGTGGCCCTATCGATGCCCTCACGGGCGACTGGCTCGCCGAGCTGACCATGCTGATCCTGTCGCGCATCGCGGCCAAGCGGCCCGGCGCCGGCTACGCCCGGACGTTCGTTACCCAGATGGAGGAGGTCATGGGCACCTGCCTGGACCGGGGCATCAAGGTGGTGACCAACGCCGGGGGCCTGAATCCTTCGGGGTGTGCCGACGCCGTGGCCGAGGTCGCGGACCGGCTGGGCCTCAACCCGTCCATCGCCTACGTCGACGGCGACGACCTGACGGACCGCTTGGGCGACTTGATTGCTGCCGGAAACGACTTCGCCCATCTCGACACCGGTCAGCCTTTGGGCGAGCTGGCCGATCGGATCGTGACCGCCAACGCGTACATCGGCTGTTGGGGAATCGTGGAGGCCCTGCATCAGGGCGCTGACATCGTCATCACCGGGCGCGCCACCGATGCAGCCGTCGTGGCCGGGCCCGCGGCGTGGCATCACGGCTGGACCCGTGACGACTGGGACGGGCTGGCCGGCGCAATCGTTGCGGGGCATGTGATCGAGTGCGGCGGTCAGGCCACGGGTGGCAACTACAGCTTCTTCACCGAGATCGCCGACATGACCTATCCGGGATTCCCGTGGGCCGAGGTGGCAGCGGACGGCTCCAGCGTGATCGGCAAGCACTCGAGCACCGGCGGCGAGGTGTCGGTCGGCACGATCACCTCGCAATTGCTGTACGAGATCCAGAGCGAGCGCTACCTCAACCCTGATGTGGTGAGCCGTTTCGACACCATCGAGCTGACCCAGATCGGGCGCGATCGGGTCCGCATCAGCGGCGTCCGCGGCGAGCCGGCACCGCCCACGCTCAAGGTGGCCATGAACTACCAGGGCGGATTCCGCAACCAGATCTCCATCGGGCTGACTGGCCTCGACATTGAGGCAAAAGCAGAGCTCATCGAGCGCCAGTTCTGGCATGCGTGCCCCTACAGCCCTGACGACTACGAGACCGTGGTGCGCAAATTACTGCCGACGCACAAGGCCGACCCAGGCACCAACGAGGAAGCCGTCGCCGTCTACAAGATCGTCGTGAAGGACCCCGACGAGCGCAAGGTCGGCCGTGCGTTCTCGAATGCAGGCACCGAGATCGGCCTGTGCTCGATTCCTGGGATGTTCGGCACCGGGGGAGGCCCGGGTCCGGGCCAGCCCTTCGGGGTGTACTGGCCAGCGCTGGCCGACGCGGAGCTGGTTCCCATGCAGGTCGTGGTGGACGGTCGCCGGACCGCGGTCGACAGCACCCCTCCCGACGCCAGTTTCTCCGGAGTGGCAGTGGCGCCCCCCGAGCGGGTAGAGCCAGCGGGCGGGCCGACACGCACAGTGCCGCTCGGCACGCTGTACGGCACACGCTCGGGCGACAAGGGCCCGAATGCGAATCTGGGGATCTTCGCCCGTTCGGCTGAGGCCTTCTGGTGGCTGTCCGACTTCCTGACCGTCGAACGGCTCGCGCAGCTCATGCCCGAAGCGGCCGAGCACCGAGTAGATCGCTACGACCTGCCGAATATCTGGAGCCTCAACTTCATTTTCCATGGGCTGCTGGAAGAAGGCGTGGCTGCGTCGACCCGGCAAGACCCGCAGGCGAAGGCGTTGGGGGAATACCTGCGCGCCAAGCTGGTCGAGATTCCTGAGGCGCTGCTGGGCTAGCCGGCTATCGCCCGTGCAGGTCTTGCAGGGACATTCGTGGGCCGTGGCGCGGGGGTGCCCCGGCAGACTTGGCCAGTCCTTGTACACGGGCACGCTGGCCGCGGTAGGGCTCGAGCAGTTCCAGCATCCGGGCGTCGTCGCCGCGCCGTTCCCCGGCCAGGTGCCAGGTGACGTAGTTGGGAATCTGGTAGTCGCCGACGATCACCGAATCGGGATCGCCGTGGCAGAGCAGCACGACGATTGACGCCGTCCACGGTCCGATGCCCCTGACGGTCTGAAGGTGGTCGCGGGCCTCGGTGGGCGACAGCCGTGCCACGCTCTCGAGCGTGCTGGCCCGCCGGGCGAAGGCGATGATCGCCTCGGCGCGCCGGCGTTCGATGTCGAAGCGGTGAAATTCGTGGTAGGCGAGCGACGCCATGAACTCGGGGGCAGGCGGCAAACGGAGCATGTCCGGTGCCGGTCCTGGCGGGCGGCGACCCCATCGCCGCAGGATGCCCTGCCATGAGTTCCGGGCGTTGAGCCCGGGAACCTTCTGGCCGCACACCGTTGGAACGACATGCTCCCAGACCGTGCCGGTAGCGGTGAGGCGGCGCTGCGGCCAGCGACGGACCCAGCCCGCAACGATGCTGTCGTGGGGGACGAGGGCCGCGGGCTCATCGTGAGCACCCAGCAGTGCCGGCACTCCGGCGACGGCATCCGCCGCGCCCGGTCCCCACCCGGCGACCTCGACAGCGTGTCCAGCACGAGTGATGTGCAGCGTGGCCTCACCTGCGGGCGTGTCGGTGGCCCGCCAGATCACCGGGCCGTCGTAGAGCACCGGCCCCAAGGCGCCCTTGCCGCCGACGCGTCCGAGTGCCTTTCCTGCATCCATGGAGAAGCTGAACTCGAAGCGCTCCCGCACGTCGGGCTGCGCCGTTCCCGATGCGGCCGCTGTGCTGGGGCCCGACGGCATCACAAGTGCCGTCTAGGCGTTGGGCTCCGCGATGACGGGATTTGTCAGCGTGCCGATGCCTTCGATCGTGATGGACACTTCGTCGCCCGGGCTGAGCAGGCGCGGCGGGTCGAAGTACAGACCCACACCCGCCGGCGTTCCCGTGGCGATGATCGTGCCCGGATCCAGCGTGAACGCCGTCGAGAGGTGCTCGACGATCTCGTAGCAGTTGAAGATGAGATCGTCGGTCTTGGCGTCTTGGCGGACCTCGCCGCTGACCTCGGTGACGAGGCGGCACCCGTGTGGGTCAATCGAATCGCTGGTCACCATCCACGGACCGCACGGCCCATGAGTGTCCCACGACTTGCCCATCATCATCGTCGGGCTCGCACGCTGCCAATCCCGCACGCTGACATCGTTCATGATCGTGTAGCCGGCGATGTAGTCGGGCGCATCGGCCGCCGACACGGCCCGGGCAGCGCGCCCGATGACGACCGCCAGTTCTCCCTCGTAGTCGACCACGTCGGGCGCGGCTGCGGGGATGTGGATCGGGTCGCCGGGTCCGACGATGCAGTTGTGGTGCTTGTTGAAGATGATCGGCACCGATGGGGGCTCCCGACCGCCCTCGGCTGCATGAGCCCGATAGTTGAGCCCGACGGCGAGGACGGCTGGCGGGCGCCCCACAGGTGAGAGCAGATAGGCCTCGTCGAGCGGCGTCACTGCGCCCGTCGCCATGGCTTCGACCGCAGCCACCACGTTGCCGTCGCAGGCGTCGAGCAGCGACGTCAGGTCAGTGTGGGCGGTCTGCAGCGTCGCCAGGCCGTCGTCGGTCACGATGGCCAGCGCCGGCTGGCCGTCAAGGAGATGTCGTGCGATGCGCATGCGCCGACGCTACAGCGGAGGCGATACGTGGATACGGTGCCGGCGCTCGTGTGGAGGCGCACACGAGACCCGGCGGATCACTGTTTGGGCCGAGTATCCGTGTTCGGCATTGTGCGGATCGCTTGAAGGTGGCACTCTGGCGCTCCATGGCTCGCCATGGCGCCGGGGGCTCTACCCCCGGCGTATTCGACTCTGTGCTGGATCCCGTCACGGGACTCCCCGACGTGCGTGTCTTCGCGCTCCTGCTCGACCGCAAGCTGGCGTTGGCTCGGCGCGCCCTGCAGCCGCTTTCGGTGGTGTTCTTCGAAGTCGACGGATTCGAGGAGCTCAGCGGCACACAGGCCCGGGTCGCTCAACGGCTCGCGGCACGCTTGGTGCGTGGCACGCTGCGCGAGTCCGACAGCGTGTGCCATTGCACCGGCGGGCTTCTGGCCGCAATCCTCGACGACACGCCTCACGGCGGTGCGGTGTGGGCCGCCGATCGGGTTCGCCGTGAGGTCGCCGCACGCTCGTATCACACCGGCGTCACGCTCTCGATGGGCGTGGCCAGCTATCCCACCCATGCCCTCGAAGCAGCCGACTTGCGCGACCGTGCCTACGCAGCTCTGTTCATCGCCCGCTCGCTCGGCCCCTCCCGGCTCGAGGTGGCCGAGCCCCTGCCGCACTGATCATCGAGCTGGCTGAGCGCCGGAACCAAGCGTCTTGCTGCGAGGAAGGCACCCGCCGCCCCGTCCCGGTCTGCTGCGTTCACGCGTCATTCGGGCCTTGGCTGTGACATTGTGCGTAGCCTCTGTGAGTCTGTCGGGCCGTCGAATCGGCTGGCTTTGCTTTGACGCCTCCCGGCCATCGACACAGGGAGACAATCATGAGGTCAGCAGGAGACGACGGTCCTGGCAAGAGGAATCTCGGCGGCAGACGAGGGCGCTCTTGCGTTGCGTGTGTGCTGGCCGTGGCAGCAGTCGTGAGCGCGATCAGCGTCGGGGCCCCGCCGGCGGGGGCGCAGGCGGAGATCCCCTCGACCATGGTGCTCGCCAGCGAGCAGGCGCCGGCGGACGCGGCTGTGGCCGCGGGGATCGCTGCGGCCACTGAACGCTCGACGTTGGCTTTCACGCGCAGCTCGACGGCTCTGGGTGCTCGGTCGCGATCATCGCTGCAATCGGAGCAGCCTGATGTCGTGGTACTCGTCGGCGGCCCGTCTGCGCTGTCTGAAGAATTGCGGCCCGAGATCGCCGCGCTGGTGCCGGAGGCCGAGATTGAGCGCGTCGCCGGAAGCGGACGGATAGCTACGTCCTTGGCGGCGTTCGAGCGCATCGTCGGCGCATCGGCGCCCGACACGGTCGCGATCATGCACGCTTGGACGTCCGACGACATCGCACATGGGGCTGCGGTCGTCGCGTCGGGCGGCGCAGACGCTTTGCTGCTCGCAAGCTGCGGCAAGCTCGAAGCCGCTGTCTCGGACGCGGTCGCGGGCGGGCGCTTCGCTCGCATTGTGCTGATCGGCAAGCTCGCCACCTCGCGGTGCGCCAGCAGGGCGCAGATTGGGAGGGCCTCGGCGCCGACGGCGCCCGAGCACTACGAGGAATTCGAGCCCGTGCACGTGGTGGCGGCGGGCAACGATGGGCGGATCCCGGATGATCTGCGTCATGGCGTACTGGTCGATGTGGGCAATCCGCGCGAACTGATGGCCGCCGTGGCAGCAGCCGTCGCGAACCGGGGGACCTTGGTGCTCTACGCGCATCGGGATCGCATCACTGAGGCGAGCGCAGCGACGCTGGTGGACTGGATTCCGCAGAGTCTGACGCTCATCGGTGCAGCGACGAACCTCGTCGAAGGCGTCGGACGGGCGCGTCAGGGGGATGCCCCGGGAGTCAGCACTTCGAGGACGGCATACACCTCGGTATCGGCGGGCAACGCGCACACCTGCGGCCTGCTGCCTTCTGGGCAGATCGAATGCTGGGGAGACGGTCGGGACGGCCGCACCGATCCGCCGGACGGTGAATACCTCGAAGTGTCCGCAGGATTCCGCCACACTTGTGCGCTGAGCGCGGGCCATCGCGTCGCCTGCTGGGGCCGTGACACTTATGGCCGGGCGGATCCGCCCGCTGGCCGGTTCGCGACGGTGGCGGCCGGCTGGCAGCACAGCTGCGGCATCAATGCAGACCAGAGACTGCGGTGCTGGGGTCGTAGCAGCGACGGGGAGACCGACGCCCCGTCGGGCCGGTTTGTCAGCGTCGCAGCGGGCGGCGGCCATTCGTGCGCGTTGCGCGTCGATGGCCGGGTCGCGTGCTGGGGTGCGAACGGCGACGGAGAATCCAACGCGCCAGGCGGTCGTTTCGAAGCCGTGGAGGTGGGCTTCTCGCATTCGTGCGGGATTCGCACGAACGGGCGCATCGAATGCTGGGGCGCCGATGTCGATGGTCAGCTCGACGCTCCTGCGGGCGCGTTCGCCGATGTCTCGCTCGGCCAGAACTCAGGGTGCGCGCTGGATCGGGAGGGAGACGCGCGCTGCTGGGGCGCCGATCAGGACGGCGAGGGCGAGGTGCCGCCCGGCACGTTCGACGACATTGAGCTCGGCGGCAAGTTCTCGTGCGGGCACCGCGGCGACGGCACGGTGACCTGCTGGGGATTCAGATCGCAGCCTGCCATCGCCGACCTGATATTGCCGTGATGATGCGGCGTGCCTGCACCGCGGACAGCGGGCTCAGGGGCCCGCCCCATTGGCTGTGTCGCTGAGCGTCGCCGTTGCACGGTGCGTCCCGTGTTCGACAGCGGTGAGGAGCGGGCAACAGCCGACGCGAGAAGCGGAGGGTAGTCCTGTGGGTGTACCCGCTCAGTAGCCCGCTGTCGCGCCGGTGAGCGCGCGTGGATCCGCCGCTCCGGCGAGCACACCGTCGTGCACCTCGATGAGATGCGCATGGCCGTAGGAGTTGTCGTGCGGGGCGTCGGTGCCGACCCGGTGGCCTCGCCGGGTGAGGTCGGCAATGCCGTCGCTGGTTGACCACGGCGCGTGGCCCTCGATGTACAGCTGGAGATTGCCGGGATCGGCCCAGGTGTCGAAGCCGGTTCCCTCGGCGGCTCCCCAGCGCCAGCGGCCCGAGCCGATTGCCGTCGCCGGTTCTTCGCCGGCGCACAGCGTCCGGGCCAGCACTTGCAGCAGCACCTGTGGCTGGGCGTCGCCTCCCATTGTTCCCGCGACCGAGCGCAGCGAACCGTCGGCGCGCTGGACTATCGCCGGGGCGAGCGTGTGAGGAGGGCGCCGCCCCGGTCCGTACTCGGCCGGGTGGCCCGCGACGAGATTGAAGCCGATGCCCCGGTTGTGCAGGCTGATCCGGTGCGTCGGCGTCCACAGCCCCACGCCCCAGCCCCCGGCATTCGACTGGATCAGCGAAACGCCCATGCGATCGGCATCCACCGCCGCGAGGTACATCGTGTCGCCGGTACTGGTGCCCGAGCCGAGTGCTGCGGCTGTGTCGGGCGAGATTGCGGCGCGACGGGGTGTAAGCCGCTGCGGTGCGATCAGCGCAGCGCCGTCAGCGTCCTGCGACAGCACAGCGGGACGATCCCAGCCCGCCTGCTTTGCGGCCTCGGCCAGCAGGTGTGCGAACAGCGGGTCTTCGGGGTCTGCGGGCAGGTCGAGCCCTGAGGCAATCCATGCGCCCGCCAGCGTGAGGTAGCCCTGCGAATTGGGCGGGACGGTCCACAGCGTGTGTCCCCACGCATCGGCACGCAGCGGCATCACCCAGTCGGCGTGGGGGCCGGACACGTCGGCCGTGGTGAACTCGCCGCCGCCCAGCTCGATGAGATCTTGCGCGAAGACGCCTTCGTAGAAGGCTTCGCGGCCACCGTCGACAATCTCGCACAGCGCCGCGGCGACACCGGGCCGGGTGATGAGATCTCCCGGCTGGCTCCGGGGCGAGTAGTCGTCAGCGTTTGCGATGCCGTCGAGCAATGCCGCGGCGGCGGAGCCATGAGGCGAGAGCGGAAAGCCGCCGCTTGCGAGGTCGATGGCCGTCGCAAACACCTCCGACAGCGGCGCCCGCCCGAATCGTTCGTGCAAGCTCATCCACCCGTCGACACACCCGGGCACCGGCACACTGCGGATGTCGGATCGGAACCGCATCCGTGTGCGTCCCTCGGCGCGCAGCGCATCGGGGTCGGCGCCGCTGCCGGCTCGACCGCTCGCATTGAGCGCGGCGGGGGCCGCGCCGTCGGCGTCGTGGACGAGCGCCCACAGGTCTCCGCCCATGCCGCACATGTGCTGGGTGGTCACCGCGAGCACGGCCGAGGCGGCCACTGCTGCGTCTGCCGCTGAGCCGCCCGCGCGTAGCAGCGACACGCCGGCCTCGCTCGCAAGGTGGTCGACACTGCACACCATGCCGCTGCGGGCGTAGCGGGTGGCAAACGGGACCTGCGTACGGCTCATGGATCGAACGGTAGACCCGCAGGTCTGCCGCCGCCTGAGAGCCGCGCAGGCAGGCGAACCTTCCAGGCGGCGCACCAATCCCTCCCGCTCTAATTCGCTTTCGCTCACGGCCGCTCGGACCACGGCGCCGCACTGTGCTATCCGCTCTGGCTCGCTGCGCTCGCGGGCCGCTCGGGCCCGGGGCTCAGCCTCTCAGGGCAGCAGAACGTTTGGATTGAGCAAGCCAGCGGGGTCCAGCGCTCGTTTGATGGCGCCGAACGCCGCCAGCTCGGCCTCGGTGCGATTGAGGTGCAGCTCGGCGAGTTTGGCGGTGCCGATGCCGTGCTCGGCCGAGATGCTGCCGCCCATTTGGGCGACGTAGCGCAGCACGGCTCCGTCCACCTCATCGGCGGGCTCAGCCCCACCGGGGCCCAGCACGTTGACATGCACGTTGCCGTCGCCGAGATGACCGAACAGCAGCGGCTGCGCGTCAGGATCGACTGCGGTGATCACGGCCTCGACGCCGTCAGTGAATTCGGCGAGGCGAGCGGCCGGCAGTGTCACATCCAGCTTGTGAGGGATGCCTGCGGCAGAGATGGCCTCGGTCACGTTCTCACGGAATGCCCACAGTCGCTGTCGCGCAGCAGGCTCGAGCGCCACAGCCGCGTCGACGACAAGATCATCCAGATCGGCGACGGCTGTGCCGAGTTCGTCGCTGGGATCGGTGCGGGCCGCGGCCTCGGCAATCAGCCATGCCGCGCCGCCCCGGCCGGCATCGAGGCTGCCGACCGGAGGTGTGATGCCCAGGTGACGTGAGACGAGCGCCATTGCGCCGCCGAAGACCGCTTCCAGCGCATGCAGCGAGCCGACGTTGCGCCGCAGCGCCGCAGCGGCGCAGACAGCATCGGCGGCGGATTCGAATGCCAATAAAGCGGTCGCACGCTCGGGCTGGACGGGGTGAAGCCGCAGCCGTATGCGCGTGATGACACCGAGTGTGCCCTCGCTGCCGGCAAGCAGGCTCCCCAGGTCGTAACCGGTGTTGTCCTTCTCGAGGCCCGCCAGGTGGCTCACGACCGTGCCGTCGGCGAGCACCGCTTCGATGCCGACGACTTGAGCCCGCATGGCGCCGTAGCGCAGCACGTTGATGCCGCCTGCGTTGGTGGCGACCATCCCGCCGATCGTCGCCGAGTCGCGCGCCGCAAGGTCTACGCCCACGCTGAGACCTGACGCGGCGACGTGCGCTTGGGCATCGGCCAGCGTGACGCCGGCGCCCAAGGTCACCTGGGTCGCGAGCTCGTCCACCGGTTCGCAGACATTGAGACGACGCATCGACAGCACCGCCTCGCCTGCAAGCGGCACGCTGCCGCCGACGAGGCCCGTGTTTCCCCCCTGCGGCACGACGGCGATGCGGGCGGCTGCCAGCACTTCCATCACTGCGGCGGTCGCGGCAGTGTCGCCAGGGCGTACCACCAGCGGCGTCGAGCCGGCGAAGCGACGGGTCCAGTCCACTGCGTAGCCCGCAGTGATCTCGGGATCGGTCAGGACGTGTGCCTCCCCGACAATCCGCGACAGCTCGCCGACCAACATCGCGTCGATGGCTCCGAAGCTCATGCCTCCGCCTCGTGCATCCCGCTTGCGAGGTTGAGTGCTGGCTTCATGTGCTCATTCTCCCGCCGACGAGCCGGTGGGCGGCTCTGGCCTGGTGATGGTGCGGTCGCCTGGCGCCGGCCACTGGCCTCGCCCGGCCAGCACTTCGAGCAGGACTCCGGGCTCGTCGGTCATCACGCCGTCCACGCCGATATCGAGCAGCCGGTCCATCTCGACGGGATTGTCGATAGTCCAGACGTAGACGCTCACGCCGCTGCGGTGCGCGTAGTCGACGAGCCGTCGGGTCGCGAGCGGGATCGGTCCCTGCCTCGGCGGGATCGAGGCGATGCGCCCGCGGAAGGGCCGGTCGCGGCGAGTCTCACCTGCGTGCTGACGGTCTTGGGGTGTGTGGTCTGTCCGTCGGCGGCTGCCGGAACCGGACCGCGACGGGCGGCGCGGCCGCGCCGGGCGCCCGGTCAGGCTCATCATCCGGAGCCGAGCGATCTCCCGTGGGCTGAAGCTGAGGCAGGCCGCATCGCCGAACGCCTCGTCGACGCGCTCGAGGCGTTCGTCGGAGAACGATCCGATGCACACACGGTCGAGCACGCCCGGCCGCCTGAGTGCCTCGATGAGCGGTTCGACGGCCGCATCGGTCTTGGGGTCGATGCTGATGCGCACATCATCGAACGCGTCGAGCAGCTCCTCGAGGCGGGGGACCGGCTCACCGCCGATGCGAGCTGCCGACACGTCGCTCCAGGTCATTTCCGAGATGCAACCGACGCTGTCCGACGTCGGTGCGAGCTCGTCGTCGTGAAAGACCGCGAGGACGCCGTCAGAGGTTGCCTGCACATCGGTCTCGAGGTAGCGGTAGCCGAGGCCGACGGCGCCTTCGAAGGCCGCCATGGTGTTCTGCGGCCACATGGCACTGCCGCCGCGGTGGGCTATCGGCACCGGCCCGGGTTCGTCAAGGAAAGGGTGCACCGACGTCACAGCGCCAGTATCGCGGCTCGGCTCGGAGATACACAGGGGGCGATGCGTCGGACCCCGAACACGATTCCCGGTGCATGCAGCCGGCTACACGGCGTCCAGTGCTGTCGCCGGTACCGTCACGTCGATGTCCGACGGCAATGCGGAGGAACGGGACCCCGGGGGCGATCATGTGTCGCCGGTCGATGCCTTCGCCACGTGGGCCGCCAGCGAACCGGTGCCGCTGGACCGGGCCGCGCTGGCCATAGCTGCTCACTGCCGGGCGGATCAGGTGGACGAGGCAGCGGCGCTGGCTGAACTGGACCGTCTCGGCAACGCGGTGCGCGAGCCAACGCCACGCGCAGTCGTCGAGCTGCTCTTCAACTCAGAAGGCTTCGGCCCGAATCGGGGCCGCTTTGCCGACCCGGCGAACAGCTACCTCGATCTGGTGATTTCGCGGCGGATGGGCATACCGATCACGCTTGCTGTGGTCACGATCGAAGTGGCCCGCCGCGCAAACCTCGATCTGCACGGCGTCGGCATGCCAGGCCACTTCCTGGTCGGCACACCCGATCCCGACACCTTCATCGACGCATTCGACGGCCACATCATCGACCGGGCCGGTGCCGCAGCGATCTTCGCCCGCTTCGAGTCGCGCCAGGCGTTCGACGATGCGTTCCTGCAGCCGACCCCCTCCGAGGCGATCCTGCTGCGAATGCTGAACAACCTGCGCACGCTGCACGTGCGCCAACCCGATGCACCGTCGCTGGTGGCGGTGCTGGAGCTGCTCACGCGGCTGCCCGGTTGCCCGCTCGACGAGTTCATGCGTCTCGGCCAAGCGCTCGCGACGCTGGGACGGCCCGACAAAGGCGCACGAGCGCTCGAAGCCGCCGCCGACCAATTCGGAGGCAGCGACGCCGAACACCTCAACCAAGCAGCAACCCGCCTGTGGGCCCAACTGAACTAACCAAGGTCGCCTGAGCGCCACGCCATGCGAATTGCACCGAGAGTTGTGGAGGCTGTGGGGTCCCGCTCTGCGACGGAATGCTTGACTTGTGTCAGTTTGATTCCCCACTCTGGGCCAAGAGGGGCGAAGAGACGTGCTTCGAGTCACACCCCTCTGTGAACATGAGCGACCATTGACAAACGAGAACGCCACCAGCGAAGAGCGCCAATAGTGTGCCGAGCGGTGCTTTTGTGGAGATCGTGATGTTCGATCAGATCGACATCTCATCCGGCGGGATGTACTGCCGATGACCGCGCGTGCTGAGCCGACCGAGCTCGGTGCGATGTCCCTGCGGGCCGTCGCCGAGCGGGTGGCGGAGCTCCTGAAGGCGGTTTATGCCGACTGTGAGAACGAGCGCGGTCGTGGCTGCTGCAGTCGCTATGGAGGAAGTACGGCGCTTCCAGGCAACAGGGTGCAAGGCACACTCTCGGCGTCATTCGATACAGACCAGTCAGGAGACGGCCTGACGTCCAGCGCGCCGTCCTGCGAGTGTGACATCGCCGACGACATGCACGTGAGCCGAATGCTCGGCCGCGTCGGCACGATCAGCCATCACTCGACTCTCGGCGAGGTCAACGCCTTCGTCTGCTCGGTCGCCAAGAAGGACCGCTCTGAGCTCGCGCGGCATCTGGTGATCCACAGCCGCGTGGTCTGCTCCGACCCCGAACCGCGCTGCGTGAGTTGTCCGCTTGTCTCGTTCTGTGAGACTGGTCGCAGCCGGGTCATGTCTCAACATGGGAATGCGACGGCGGTCGATCTCTTCGGTGGTGCCGGTGCACTCGGCTTGGGATTCAGATGGGCCGGCTTCAGCATTGTGGCGGCTGTTGAGATCGATCGGGATGCTGCGCAGACCTATCGCCTGAACCATCCCGGTGTGCCTGTGCTCGAGGCTTCTGTCGAGGATGTCACGGCGGATGGCTTGCAAGCGTGGTTGCCGACCATGGCAGCTCCGTCAACGGTCATTGCTGGGCCGCCGTGCCAGGGCTATTCGGCGGCCGGCTCACGCGACGTCGGCGATCGGCGCAACCTGCTCTTTCGGCATGTGGGGCGCCTCGCTCGCCGGCTTGCTGCGCGATCGGTTGTAATCGAGAACGTGCCCGGCTTGCGTCGCGTCAACGGCGTCACCTACACCGACAAGATCACAGCGTCATTGCGGCGATCTGGGTACAGGACTTGGAAGCGACCGGTCGCCCTCCGAGCGTCCAGCTTTGGCGTGCCGCAGAATCGTCAGCGACTCTTCTTTGTGGGTGTCAAACGCGAGATCGAACTGCCGGAACTTCCGGTGCCCACGCACGTGCCTTATGAGAACGACTCCATCGACTCGCTGTTGCCGCGAACGCCTTCATTGGCAGAGCGTCTGGAGGACCTGCCTCATCTCGCGCCCGGCGAGGGAGCCGAACGATTCCGGCTCCCCGACGGCCGGGTCGTGCTGAATTCTCGGGCGATGGCGCATTCGCCGAGCGTGGTCGAGAAAATCAAAGCGATTCCGGCGGGCGGTGGCCCGATCTCGTATCGAAGGCTTGAGACTGACGTAGCCCGCACGCTGGTGGCAGGCCATCGCGCGCTACCGGTGCATCCGGATCAGGGCCGGACGATCACGGTTCGTGAGGCGGCACGCATCCAGGGCTTCCCTGACGATTACTTCTTCTGCGGTCCGCGTTCTACGCAGCCGCTACAAGTTGCGAATGCAGTGCCCCCCGCGCTCTCAGAAGCGGTAGCTCGGCAGCTGCTGAAGTCGTTGGAGGAGGCGTGAGCGTCGCGTCGCGGACTCAGGTGGCCATCGACGCCAAGCTGACAGCAGATATCAGGGCCAGCACGCGAGACGAGCCGGTCAGCGCCCGCCTGTCAACGGACGAGCGTGTATTGGCCCGTGTCACCGACGGGATCTACCGGCAACCAGGCTCAGCTATTCGAGAACTGGTGTCGAACGCCTATGACGCTGACGCCACCCGAGTGGTCATCAAGACCGATAGGCCCCGATTCGAGACGGTGACGATCGAGGACGACGGCAACGGCATGACGCCAGACGCGCTGGCCTACCTGCTTCATCACATTGGGGGTAGTGCGAAGAGATCGCCAGGCGGCAGCGGCTTGGGCATCACGAAACGGGACGATCCCATGTGCAGCCCGAACGGTCGACGGCTGATCGGCAAGATTGGGATCGGCCTGTTCTCGGTGAGTCAGCTCACCAACCGGTTTCACCTCGTCACCAAGACCCAAGGTGATGATTCGCTCACCGTCGCGTCCGTTGTGCTTCGGCAGTACTCCGACGCCGGACCGCCGGAAACCGACGACGAAGGCAAGTACGAAGCAGGCCTCGTGAAGATCTGGCGCGAGCCGGCATCGGATCCAAATGCTCACGGCACGACTATCACCTTGACCGACATTCGGCCTCAGACTCGCGACACGCTTCGCAGCAGTGAAGTGTGGGCGGTCATCGACGCAGAACCGTCACTGGACCCGGAAGAATCACGGCCCGTCGAGCCGCCGACGTTCCACATCGGACGAGTCAAACATGACGACCCATCGAGCCTTGAAGGCGACGCAGATCCCTACGACAACCTTCCTTGGTCTCCGGGTGATGATCCTGATGTCGCATTCGTGAAGCTGGTCGATGCCGTTTGGGAGCAAGTCGAGGGGAAATCGAAGAACCCGCGACTCGGAGACATCTTCGACTCCTACCTGCGCATGGTCTGGCAGCTCAGCCTGTCGATACCAGCGCCCTACGTGCTCGGGAATCCATTCGAGCTGGCCATCGGCGACGGTATGTACCTCTATGAAATCCCAAAGGCAACTAAGGCCCCAGCCCAGCGTTTCGAGCTTGTAGATGGAGAGACGGTTATAGGGAAGAGTTCGATCGGATTCGGT
The DNA here is from genome assembly GCA_965231925.1 of Acidimicrobiales bacterium. GTDB lineage: Bacteria > Actinomycetota > Acidimicrobiia > Acidimicrobiales > Poriferisodalaceae > Poriferisodalis. The sequence goes on along the minus strand of OZ246894.1, from coordinate 2,607,909 downwards.
GCCAGCGTCGGCGATGATTTCGCTGTCTACTTCGATGACTTGCGCCTCGCTCGTCCTCTCAAGTTCACGGATTTGCCGGTGACGACCCATGCCGTCCGCAAGCCGATCTTGTTCGTGGGCCGTTGCCGTGAGGAATTCAAGGGCATTCGCCATGAGCTGTCTGGAGGTCCGCTCGAGTTCGAGGCGTACCTGATCTGGACACCGAAGGTCGCGCCTACCGAACACCAAGGCGTCCTGGCCCGAGTGCACGGCTCGAGCGGGACGTTGTTCGATCCGACCTTCATGCGCTATCAGGTGTCTGAGCAAACCCGACTCAGGCAGATCACCTGCGAGGTCTTCGTATCCCAAGGTCTCGAAGCAGCACTGAACATCGACCGAGAGTCGTTCAACTTCGCACACCCGCATGTCGTGTACATCACTAAGTGGCTTCATGCCACGCTACGCCGCGTCGCAACCGAGCAGAAGCGAATTGCCGGCGAAATTCGGGCCGAGCGCCGCGCGACTGCCGTAGTAGAAACAGAGGCTGCGATTTCGAAGATCGCTCGGCAAGCCTGGCGTGAAGAGTCGGACGACCCCGGCGCAGAGCCTCCTCGCGTCGTATTTGACGAGGGTCCCGACACTTCGCTGTTCGATGAACCTGGCACGTACCGATTCCGGCGGTCACCGATTCTCGGCGACCAGACTGCTCGGCCCACGGCCGCAGCGGCGACGACCGAGACGCAGATGGAGGCGCTCGTACAGTTGCTCGCGGCATTCGGTGTGCTCGAACACCTGTCAGAACAACGGCAAGAACGGCTACTGGCCGGGATTCGCGAGATTCTTGAGGCAGCCGCGTAGTGAGCGATGTTTCAGATGACAACGATGAAATTGTCGCGAGAATCTTCGGCGATCTCGGTTATGAGACGGCTGAACTGGAGCAAAGAGAATTCAAGCCATGGCACCGGCCCCGCAAACAATTCGTTCGACGCGAACAATGGGCCGAGCAGGTCAGGCGCCTTTATGCCGATCGGCCGACTGAGGAGCCGCTTCGCTATTTGGGTCTGCCCGGTACGGACCTGATCGACCTGAGATACCTGTACGAGCAGATATGCCGACCGACCAGCCGGCCGCTGGTATTTCTCGGGTTCAATGCACAGCTGGAGCCGGACAGCTCGGCCCGACGCGAACTCGACATCTCACTCTACGAGGTGCGCCGTCTGCCGAACGTCCAGCAGCAGTCAGATGTGATACATGACGATTTTCGACGCATCAGCGACGATTCCTCGATTGCATGGGATCGCGCAAGAACGCTTGGACCATTCGATGTCGTCAACATCGACCTGTGCGACGGATTGGCGTCCGATGCGCCTACGGTGCAGCAGTCGATCTATGACGCCATAGGCCAAGTGACGGCATTGCAGGGCCACAGCCTGACGCCTTGGTTGCTGCTCATTACCACTCGAATCGGCCCGCACATGTTCGACCCCGACGCCGAAGCCGCAATTCTCCAGCGATTCCACGACAACGTATGCACCTGCGATGGCTTCGCCGAGGAGTGCCAACAGCACTTGGGACTCGATGCGACTGCGATCGATTCCGTTGCGTGCAGTGACGAGGACTACCTCAAGCTCATGATCGTCGCAATGGGCAAGTGGCTCGCAAAGCTCGTCCAGGCTTCACGAAGCAGTGAGGTCGTGCTCGCGAGCACTCTCGGCTATCGGGTCGTCGAGAGCGCTCCGTGCGAGGATCTCGTCTCGATCGCGCTGCGATGCGAACCGATCTTCCAACGTCCCAAGAACGCTCTGACTCCGACCCCGCCGCAACCATTCGACGAATGCAAGACGGCGAAGCGAATCGTTAGGCGCGCAGCGAATCGCAAGGATGTGGACTCCATACTCGAAGCCAACTCGGACGTGCATGATGCGCTTGTAGTTGAAATGGAAGGGCTCTTGACCGCGGCTCGCTACGACGCTTCGCGGTATCGACCGTGGCTGGACTCGTCCACCTCATGAAGGCGGTAGAGGTCCGGGAACGACTGAGGCGATGCACCTGAGCGAACTAACGCGTGTTGAGCCTCGTCATCGATTCCGCTGTCGCCCCGGAGTCGCACCGATCGATAGGGCCGGAGCCTTTGCACATGGTGGATGAAACGCCGTACTCGTCCGCCTAATCAGGGGCGGAGGGTGCCGATCATTTGTTCGTAGAGGCCGAAGAGGTGTTGGAGGCGCTCGGATTCTGACTTGAAGGTGGGTCGGGCGCGGTAAAGGCGGTCGACGGCTCGGTCGAGGTCGCGGTGTGCCTTGCGCAAATCGGTCGGCATGAGGTCCGGGTCGTAGAGTTCGGCAAGCGTGGCATTGGGGTGCGCTGCACGCGCGTCGAGCACTGCCTGAGCCGGGGCGTCGAGTTTCACTGACGCGCTGCCGTCGCTGAAGCCTTGGGGCACGGGAAAGGTGTTGTAGACGACACCGACGGAGTAGCGGTAGTCGCTCTTCAATCGGCCAGTAACAGCGCGCATCCATGCCATATGCATCGCTGAGATCAAGAGGCCGAACTCGGCGACGGAGGCGTCCAGTAGCACCTTGAGGAGGTTGCTGGGAATCGTCGGCGGCTTGAGCCAGCCGATGGGAACGTACTCCCGTCGTTCCGAGCTCACTTCTGGGAGCACCATGAAGGCATGCTCCGGTAGCAGGTTGATCTGCCACTCTCTCGGTGTCTGCGCCAATTGTCGAGTGGATCGTCGTTGGCTGGTTCGCCGGTATTCGCGTACTGCCTTGATTCGCTCCTGAACCAGCGTCAGGCTCGATAACACGTGAGGAGGTGCCTCGTGGAGCGCCAGGATCCAGCGGTCGCCGCCCTGGAGGTATTCGCGTGCACCGACATAGGGTCGCATGAATGGCTCGGCTGCAGGTTCCTCACTTAGGAAATCGGCTCGTTGCTCGCTATTGAAGATGTACTGGCCGTCGTCGATCGGCTGGGACCCCGTCAGCAGTCGCCGTAGCCCGTTGATCGGGCGACTTTCTTCCCTGGCGACTTGATGGGGGTTCTTGAGCCTTGTGCCGTCGAGCAAGTAGGGCGTGATGGCTCTGCTGTTGCTGACGAGGGGTTCGCCGTTGATGTCAGGGTAGGTGTATAGCGGCCGGTCCGTTGGGGCGTGCTCGGCTCGGTCAAGGCCGAGGATGATGACGTGGACATGGGCCTTGCCGCGCGCGTCGGAGCCCCAGGCGAATGTTCGGTGGGCGTATGAGATTCCTAGGTCGTGCCGGTCGAAGATGATTGGCCAGAATTGTGCGACCTGTTCGCCTTGGGTGATCGAGTTGGTCGCGACGAACCCGATCCGCGGAGGCCGCTGGCCGATGTCTACCCTGGCTTCGCGGACGTACTCGGCGGCGCGGATGAACCATGCGGTGACGTAGTCGAGCGTTCCTCCGCTGCCGCCGAGCTGGGCGATGCGGTGTACTTGCGCCCGCTGCTCGGTGCTTTGGAACTTGGCGCCGATGAATGGTGGGTTGCCGAACACATAGGAGCACTCGTCGGGTGACAGAAACTCCGCCCAGTCGAGCTCCAGCGCGTCGCCGACTTCGATATGGGGCGATTTCTCGAGCGGGATGCGCACGTATGGCTCGCCGAAGGTGTCGGCGAGCTCCCGGTTCATGAGGTGGTCCATCATCCACAGCGAGGTGGCGGCGATGCGTGCGGGGAACTCGCTGATCTCGATGCCGTAGAACTGGTCCACGTCGATGACTGATTTGACCTCGAATGGCATCACTTGCTGAGCCGACAGCCGGGTGCGAGCCGCGATCTCGTCGAGAACGTCGATCTCGAGAAGTCGAAGTTCGCGGTAGGCGATGATCAAGAAGTTGCCGCAACCGCACGCCGGGTCAAAGAAGCGCAGCTCGCCGAGCCGGTCCCTGAACCGGTAGAGCTCGGCCACGACTTCGCCGCTGTGCTTGGCTGCGAGGGCGTCGAACTCTGCTCGCAGGTCGTCAAGGAACAGCGGCTCGATCACCCGCAAGATGTTCTGCTCGGTGGTGTAGTGGGCGCCTTGGGAGCGGCGTTCAATCGGCTCCATCACCGACTGGAACAGTGCGCCGAAGATCGCCGGCGATGTCTTGGACCAGTTGAACCGGCATGCGTCCAGCAGCGCTGTACGCATGCCGCTGTCGAAGTCGGGGATCGACAGCCGCTCGGCGAACAGCTCGCCGTTCACGTAGGGGAACTTGGCCAGGTCCTCATCCAGCTTGAGCTGCCGTTGCTCAGTCGGCGTGTTCAGCACCTCGAACAGCCGCGTTAGCCACGGGCCCAAGTCAGCACCGTCGACCGAGGTGCGTTCCTCCACGAGATGCAGGAACACGTCCTGGCGGGGGAAGATCCCCGAGTCGTCGGCGAACATGCAGAAAACCATTCGCACCAAGAACCGCTCGAGATCGTCGCCCCGGTAGCCCGACTCGTCGAGCGCGTCGTGCAGGCGGCCCATGAGTTCCGATGCCTCGATATTGACCGGGTCTTCCTCCCGTAGCGCCCGACGCCGCTGACCGACGATGAACGCGAAGTTCTCGACCTGATCCGGCAGGTCGGCCAGCGAGAACCGGATCTCCTCGCGTGTGTCGCGGTCGAGCAGTTCGAACGTCTTGAAGTCGCACAGCAGCTGATAGCGAGGCCGCTCACGCTCCGCGATGGCGTCGAAATAGGCGCCTGCCTGCTCAGCGGCAGCCCTCAGGCTGCGCCCAGCACTCTTCTGCTCCACCAGCAGCACGCCGGGCCAGAACAGATCGATGAACCCGTGTTTGTTGTCCAGCTTCTTGACATGCTCCTCGTAACGCGCCACATCTCGCCGCCGCTTACCGAACACATCGAAGAACGCGTCATAGAAGCTCTGCGTCTCGCCCTTCTCGTGGGAAGCGTCCGCCCACTCCCCAGCGAACTGGGCAGCACGCACCCTGATCTCGTTCCACGAGAGCACCACGGCAACCTAACGGACTGCGCCAAGCTTCAGAGGATGAGGCGAGACTGCCCGATTGACTGAGCAGTGCAGGGCGACGGTCGTGAGCGCGGTGACCAGTCCCGGGTACCTGTTTGGCTGCGACGAGTGGTAGCTCTTGGTCCCGAAGCGGAGACGCGAAGCCGTACTAGGTGCGGCAAGTTCTGCGTGCGATCGACTTGATGGAGGCCGACAGTGAATGATCCTCGGTACCGGTATCGAGCGAGCTGGTCGGACGAAGATGATGCCTGGATTGGCGTGTGCAACGGCTTTTTGCTGGTGAGCCACATCGCTCCGACTGAGGCGGAATGCCTCCGCGGCATTCGTGCGCTGGTGGACGACATCGTGGCGGACCTGCAAGGCAATGGCGAGACGCTGCCGCCGCCGCTCTCCTGGGATGCTTTCGACGCCCGCCATCTCGACACGGCAGTCGGCTCGACTAGCTGAACTGACCACTGCGGCAGGTCATCGACAACGGCTGCACTCACCACAAGGCGTGGCGGGGAGCGACGGTACGATTGCGGCGGCGGAGGTGCGCGATGCCGGTTCGGATTCGGCCTCAACGACATGCCCGAGCACCGGTGCCTGTCTATGGGCGCGTGCGAGTCGCTGACCTGCCCGCAGCGATGGCTGAGCGGGGCAATCGGGAGCATGTGCCGCTGACGTTCTTCGTCCGCGAGTGGGATGCCTGGCCCGATGAGCGCAGTGCCATGATCGCCGATACCCCGACGGGCGACGACGCCGACGACTTGTGCCGCATCGCGGCGGTAGTTCATGCGCTCTGTGACCGTGACGGCGTCCCGGTGCCGGCTTGGGTGTTCGACCACCGATCGGAGGCCGACATTGCCTGGGGCAGGCATTGCGTCATGGAGGGTTTCATCTGGGAACAGACGATCGCTGACGCCCCCGCTGCCTGTGCCTACCACCGCGTCTGGTTCGACCGGGAGTTCGTCGGCATCGCATCGCAGCGCCGTCGCCGAACTGCGCCCACGAGCCCGTGAGCGATCTCCCTCAGCGCACATTCGCGGAGATGCTCGATCTCTTCGAAGAGGTCGACGATGTGCTGTCTGAGGAAGCCTCGCCGGGCGTGATGTACGTGCTGTATGTGATCGGCGGTGTCGCGATGGGGGCGCTGTTCGACGAACGGATGACTCAGGATGTCGATGTCGCCACGGCCGAGATTCCGCCTCAAGTGCTGGAGGCAGCCTCGGCGGTGGCGCGGCGCCGCAACATCGCTGCCAATTGGATCAACAATCAAGCAGCCGGTTTCGTCGAAGCGGAATTGCCGCCGTCGGCATTCGATCCGATCTACGAAGGCAGGTGTCTGCTGGTGCGCGGGGCGAGCCCTCGGATTCTGCTGGCCCTCAAGCTCATGTCCGGTCGTGGCCGCGACATAGCCGACATCGTCGAACTCGCTGACGCAACCGGCAGCCGCAGCACGGACGCTCTGGTCAGCCTGTGCGACGAGGTCTTCACAGATACCGAGTCGTACCAGTTCGAGCGGGACTGGGTCGAAGCGGTCTGCTCGGACATCGGCCGACTGCTGAGCAGCCGACGATCCGGCGAGGACATCGCAGCCGCTGTCGCAGCCCTGGCCGCCGAATACGACGGCACTACCGATCCCACCGAATGATGCGCATCCTGACGGCCTGACGAGGGAGCGCGAACGCTGGCAGGAACCGCGGGCCGGTTCGGCGGCAGCGACACGCCGCTGCGAGCGATGTCTACAGACCGATGGCGAGGTCGGACCGGCCTCGCAGGTGGGTGCGCTCGTTGACCGACAGCACGCTGCGGTGACCATGGCTTGACGCGAAGACGCGGGTGACCGAGGTGTAGTCGACGTCGAATCGCAGGAATGCGTCGGCGTCGAAGCCCAAGCAGCGAGCCAGATAGGCGTTCACAACCCCACCGTGGCATGCCAGAGCGACGCGCTGGCTGCGGTGATCGGCGACTACTTCGTCGATGGCATGGTTGACCGTGGCGATGAATTGCGCCGTGCGCTCCGCATCGCCGAACGAGCCCGTCGCCAGCTCGTTCCAGCGCTCGCGGTCGGTCTCCTTGAGCACCTCCATGGGCACGTACGCGGGGGAGTCTCGGTCGAACTCGCTGAGGCCGTCTCGCACGGCCGGCACCAGACCGGTCGCGCCGCCGATGGCCTCTGCGGTCTGCAGCGCCCGCCGCATCGGGCTGCTGTAGAGGGCGTCGACGCCCATCTCGGACAGCCATCCGGCCACAGCTGCAGCTTGCTGGAGACCGATCGCCGACAACGGCGGGTCTGCGGGCTGCCCATCGTGTCGCACGACTCGTTCGGGCTGGCCGTGACGGACGAAGACGAGCTCCACGGCGGCTGACCCTATTGGGAGAACGAGCCGGCGCTGTCGAACTCCATGGCAGGGCGCCTTGACCGGAGCGGTACCGTGGTGCCACATGGCAAGACGGACCAAGATCATCGCCAGCGTCGGACCTGCCTGCGACGACGAGGCGACCATGACGGCCATGATCGAGGCAGGTGTCGACGTATGGCGCCTCAGCTTGGCTCATGGCGTGCTCGACGAGCAGGTCGAGACGTACCGGCGGCTGCGAGCCGTCTCGGAAGCATCCGGGCGCCACATCGGGATCCTGGTGGACTTGCCAGGTCCCAAGGTGCGCTGCAAGCCGTTCCCCGAGGGCGGCTGCGATGTCGCACAGGATGCTGTGCTCTCGCTCGGCATCGACGGCGATGCCAGCACAGCGGACCGGATCGTCGTCGACTACGAGGGCCTGCTCACCGATGTGGGGCCCGGAGACCAACTGTCGTTCGGCGACGGCAACGTCGTGCTGGCGGTCGAGGACCGGGCTTCGAACGCGCTCAAGGCCCGCGTCCTGCACGGCGGTCACCTCGAAGGACGGCCCGGCCTCCATGTCGACTCGTCCAAGCTGCGCATCAGCACGCCGACCCCACAGGACCTAAAGCTCGCTGACACTTTCATCGACCTGGGTACCGACATGGTGGCGCTGTCGTTCGTCCGCTCAGCACACGACATGCGACGCCTGGGCGTTGAGCCCCACCCGCGCGGTCCGCTGCTGGTGGCCAAGATCGAGACCAACGCTGCGGTGGAGAATCTCGACGGGATCATCGAGGCGTCCTCGGCGGTCATGGTGGCCCGCGGCGACCTGGGCGCCGAGTGCGACATCGAGGAATTGCCCCATCTGCAGAAGCGGATCATCGAAGCCTGTGTCGCGCACGGCCGACCGGCAATCACCGCGACGCAGATGCTGGAGTCGCTGCTGCACTCGCCGGTGCCGACCCGGGCCGAGGCGTCCGACATCGCCAACGCCGTGTTCGACGGCACATCTGCGGTGATGCTGAGCGGCGAGACCGCCATCGGCCACGATCCGGTGAACGCCGTGCGGACCATGGCGCGCATTACCGAGCGAGCCGACGAGCGCTTCGACTACGAGGCGTGGTGGAACCGGCTGCTGTCGGTGCGCCGCAGCGACGACCGCTCAGCCGACTACATGCGCGTGACCGACGGCATCACCCAGGCGGCGTCGAGACTCGCGACCGAACTCGGCGCCCAGGCCATCATCTGCCTGAGCCGGTCGGGATTCACCGCACGAAGCATGGCCAGATTCCGCCCATCGATGCCGTTGCTGGGCCTCACGCCCGAGCCCCGCACTGCGATGCAGCTCTCGCTGTCGTGGGGGACCCGCCCGCTGGTTTTCGGCGAGCGCCTGACCCCGGCCGAATCAGCGCTCGAAGCTGTGCACGCCGCGGCGCGCAGCGGGATGGTGCGAAGCGGCGACATGGTCGTGGTGGTCTCTGGCTCGAGCCCGGAGTCTCACGCCACCGACAATTTGCGCGCGATGCGCGTTCCCTGAGACTGAACCGCTCGGTGAAGCTGTGGCCGCAGGCACCTGTCAGAGCGTCGCGGAGTTGCTCTGAACCCGATCACCAAACACGGCTGCCAGCCCTGGATCAGCCCGTGTCGATGTCGATGTCCACGTCGATACGGCTGGGGTCGATGCGGTCGGGCCCGCACAGCGGATTATCGGGCACCTGAACCGTGCGGCCAAGGACATCGCACGAACACGTCTGTTGACAGTCCCGCAGTCCCGACCACTGGACTGCCAGCGCTGCCGCGGCACCGACGAGCACCACCGAGAGGAGCACGGCCAGCGCCAGCTTGCGGATCATCCGCAGCACAACGACGGCCGCGATCACGAGGCAGGCGATGCCACCGACGAGTGCTGCGCTGAGACGGTCAGCATCCAACCACTCGGGCAGCACTCACCTGAGGGTACGCACCGTCACTGCGGGGCACAGGGATCGATTTCGAGTCTGAGCAGGGGTGCTCACTAGAGTCGAGGCGAACTTGCTGACTTTGACGAGGTTCCCCAATGGCTGCCACTCCGATCGACCTGCGGCCGGGCGGTCTGCCCGAGACCGTCTTGGATCCGGCCCCGTCGCCGGCCGCGGCGGCATTCGAGGCGGCCATGGCACAACCGCTGGTCGAACGCGCCCCCGCACTGGCGGCTGTTGCGGCCCGTTGGCCGCGGATGCTCGAAGCGTGGGCGGAACTGGGCCGCTGCGCGGCGGGCAGTGGCCGGCACGTCGAGGCATACGCCTATTGCCGGGTGGGATACCACCGCGGCCTGGACGCGTTGCGAGCGGCGGGCTGGCGCGGCAGCGGTTACGTCCGCTGGACGGAGCCCACCAACCACGGCTTCTTGTGGTCGCTGCTGGGCCTAGGTCGCTCAGCCGCCGCCATCGGCGAGGACGACGAGGCCGACAGGTGCGCCGGGTTCCTGGTCCAGATGGACCCCGGCGGCGAGCCCCCAACCGGTGAGTGGCCTCAGGCGTGAGGCCTGCCGGCGTCGTGCTATGCGGCGGCGCTTCGACGCGCATGGGCACCGACAAGGCCAACCTGGAGCTGGTGGGACGACCACTGGCGCTGTGGGTTGCCGACGCCTTGACGGCGGCGGGGGCGCACCCGGTGGTCGCGCAGGGAGGCAATCCGCCCGCACCGCTCGTGGCTGAACCCGACAGCACGCCACTTTCCGGACCGCTCGCTGGTCTGGTCGATGCGCTCGAGCGCCACGGCGATGTTCTCGTGTGCCCGACCGACGTGCCGACGGTGCCTGTCCACCTGCTCGCCGCTCTGATTCGCACGGCACACAGCACGGGCGAGCCGGTTGTGCTGGCCCGCAGCGACCGTGTCGAGCCGCTGATCGGCCACTACGCCCGCGCATCGCTCTCGATGCTGCGGGCGGGCCTGCGCGACGGCGCACGTGGACCCAAAGCCGTCCTCGACCTCGACGTCATCCCGACGGTGTCGGTGGATGTGGCTGATGTTCTGAATGTGAACACCGCCGCCGACCTCGCTGCAGCCGAGGCGATCGTGGCGACTCGTGACATTGCGCGACCGGGAGTGGGTTGACGGCCATGGCACGTCGGCGCGAGCGGCCCCAGCGCGAAGGGGCACAGCGCGAACGGCCGCAGCACGAATGGATCGACTCCCAGGCTGCTCTGGACGCTCTCGTTGCCGATCTGGTGGCCGCCGACTGCATTGCCGTGGACACCGAGTTCCACAGGGAACGCAGCTACCGCCCGCAGCTGGCGCTGGTCCAGGTCGCATTCCGTGATCGGGTCGCGCTCGTTGATCCCACGACGACCGACATCGCCGTCTTGGGTGCCGCCCTGGAAGCGGACGTCCTGGTCGTGATGCATGCATGCGCTCAGGACATCGAAGTGCTGTCCCAAGAGTGCGGCGCCATCCCGTCGAGGCTCTTCGACACCCAGGTGGCCGCTGGCTTTCTGGGGATGAGCACGCCGTCGCTGGCGACTCTGGTCGACCGCCTCCTCGGCGTGCGTTTGACCAAGGGGGATCGCCTGACGGACTGGTTCGAGCGGCCGCTGCGAACGGCCCAGCAGCGCTACGCGGCAGACGATGCGGCGTACCTGATCCAGCTGCACGACGAGCTTCGCTCCCGCCTGAGCGCACTGAATCGGTGGCAATGGGCGCTAGACGAGTGCGAGCAGTGGCGCCGGCCGCCCGGTCCGCCCCCGGATCCGGCCCAAGCCTGGACTCGCATCAAGGGAGCGCGCCAGCTGCGCGGGCCTCAGCGGGCGGTGGCGTACCAGCTTGCTGCCTGGCGGGAGCGAACTGCCAGCGAGCGGGACATCCCTGTGCGCTTCGTGCTGTCAGACATGGCGTTGCTGTCGATCGCGCAGCGGCGGCCGCGCAGCCTCGGCGAGCTGCAGGGATTGCGGGGGGTGGACGGCAACCAGCTCCGCGGAAGGGCAGGCGATCGGGTCATCGCCGAGGTTGCGAAAGGTCTCGACATGGCATCGGGCGACATCCCGTCGAGCGCGCTGTCGGCGGGACCCAACGTGGACGCGGCACTGCAGCCGGCAGTGCCTCTCGTCGGCGCCTGGGTGGACGAGGTGGCTCGTGGTGAGGGCATCGATCGCAGCTTGTTGGCGACCCGTTCCGACATAGCGGCATTGCTCGCCGGCGATCCCGCATCCCGGCTGAGCACTGGCTGGCGGGCCGAAGTGGTAGGAGACGGCATCAGGTCGCTGCTGGCGGGGGAGGCCGCTCTGGCCTTCGATCCGGCGGAGGGCTTGCAGCTCGAACCGCGGCCCGGCGGCGGGCCTGAGCGCTGCGAATGACACGCAGCGTTGCGCCCCGGGCGGTAGGGTGACAGGGCACTTCGTAGAGCACAGGTGCCTTATCCTGCGCGGATACAGGCACGTCCGGATGCAGGCAAGCGAAGCCTCGCAGTCGAGCACGAGGAGCCAGCCGGTGAAGAAGGGTCGACATCGCCGCTACGAGGAGGCTCGCAAGTTTCAGCGGGCCACAGCGGAGCGTTTCACCATCGAGGACTACGACTTCGATAACTCGGATCGATTCGGCGTCGAGTTCGACGACGAGGATTCGGATCCCGATGATCAGTACGGGCACCTGGCCGACAAGTACGACGACGACTACTCCGATCTCGAGGCCAAGTACGCCGATTTCGACGGTGACGCCGACGCTGACTCGGACGCGAACGCCGACGCGTCCCAGCGCGAGAGCGCCTGAGAGTCCCAGACGGCTCAGCTGCGAGGCTGAGACGGTTCAATCGCGTCGTCGAACAGCGGGATGCGGCAGCAATCGCGCAGAGGCGGCGCGCTCATCGAGCTCGCAGCACAACTCGGCATAGATCTCGGGTCCGCAGATGGCTGTCAGTTCGTCGCGTAGCGCTGTGAAAACGCGCTGGCTGCCGACGTGCGCGTTCGCCGACGACGTGCACCACCAGGAGACGTCGGTGTCGGGTCCTCCCCAGTCGCGCAGCTCCCATTCCCGCACCATCGTGTAGACGTGGCCAGTGACGGTCTCGTGGTCCTCGCGGCGGATCGGCGCCTGCCAGCAGATCTCGGGCTTGGTGTCCATCGGCCGCCGACCGGTGCGCTTGGCCAGCACGTGAAAGGCACAACCCGCGCCGGCGGGGTAGTCGGCCCGGTTCGCGAACACGCAAGCTCCGTCCACGACCCGAGTTCGCCACCAGCCCTCGCCGTCTTGCCACAGCGCCTCTGCAGAATCGCGGTAGTGCTGCCAGATCTCGGAGTCCAACTCGGCGATCATCGAACGGATGTGCGCGAGGTCGTCGTCGCCATTGAGGTATGCGCCGTGGCTGCAGCAGCCCAATTCCAGCTCGGGGGCCGGTTCGGTGTCGATTCCCGGGCAGCCAGCGCCATAGATGCACGTCCAGGCGCTGGTGAGAAATGTCACATCGAACAGCCACGTGCGATGCTCGTGCGGGTCCTCCAGCGAGAGCCATTCCCGTGCGTCATCACCGGGGCTCCAGTCATCGACGCTCACACCGATATCAGAAGCCATCCGCGGCGAGCCTACGGTACGGTCGCGCTGTGGTTCCTGAGGCTGATACCGCTGCAGACGCGGCCCTGCTTGGCGACCTGCGCGGTGTTGTCGGCGACCGGGCACGCGACAACGACTTCGAGCGGGGCTTGTACAGCCGTGACGGCTCGATCGAGGGCAGTTTGCCCGCCATCGTGTGCCTGCCCGAGACTGCCGCCGAAGTCGCGGAGATCGTGGGCGTGTGCCGGCGTCACAGCCGGCCGTTCCTGGCCCGTGGCTCGGGAACCGGCTTGGCCGGGGGAGCAGTGCCGGTCGGCAGGCCGGTCGTGGTCGCCACGGCGAAGATGGATCGCATCGTCGAGGTCGACGTCGACAATCGCGTCGCCTGGGTCGAGCCCGGGGTGCTGAACCTCGACCTGTCCCGTGCCTTGACGCCGCTGGGGTTCCATTTCGCCCCTGATCCCTCGAGCCAGCAGGTGTGCTCGCTCGGCGGGAACATCGCCAACAACTCCGGGGGGCCGCACTGCCTCGCCTACGGCGTCACGACGGCGCACATCGCCGCACTTGAGGTGGTGCTTCCCTCCGGCGAGACCACCATGTTGGGCGGCGTGGACGCAGAGCCGCCTGGACTCGACTTGCGCGGGCTCTTCGTGGGCTCCGAGGGCACGATGGGCATCGCCACGAAGGCCGCGGTGCGTCTCACGCCGAATGCGCCATCAGTCCGGACGCTGCTGCTCGACTTCGACGATGTCAGCGAAGGCTCGGCCGCCGTCAGCGCCATCATCGCCGCGGGGCTGGTGCCGTCCGCGCTGGAGATGATGGACCAGCGCGCCATCGAGATCGTGGAGGCGTTTGCCCACGCCGGCTACCCGACCGATGCCGCAGCGGTGCTGCTGGTCGAACTCGACGGTCTGCCCGGCGGTGTCTCCGCAGGCGTGGAGATCATTCGCGAGGTCGCAGAGCAGTACCACGCCGGCCACGTGCGAGTCGCAGCCGACGACGCGGAGCGAGCCCTGCTGTGGAAGGGTCGAAAGAACGCCTTCGGCGCGGTGGCACGGATCAAGCCCGACTACTACCTGCATGACACGGTGGTGCCCCGCTCGCGGCTGACCGAAGTGCTTGATCAGGTGTACCGGATCGCAGACGCCTACGACCTGATCGCGGTCAATGTGTTCCACGCAGGCGACGGGAACCTGCACCCGATCCTGGCGTTCGACCGGCGCGAACCCGGTGTCGACGAGCGAGTGAAGGCCGCCGGGCGTGACATCGTCGCTGCATCCATCGCAGCGGGCGGCGTGCTCAGCGGCGAGCACGGGATCGGCTTGGAGAAGCGGGACTACATGGGGATGCTGTTCAGCGCCCACGACATGTACACACAGGACCTGGTGCGCGAGACCTTCGATCCTGACGGGTTCGCCAATCCGCTGAAGGTGATCCCGTCGGGTTCGCGCTGCAGCGATTCATTCCACCAGCACGTGCCTGAAGGTGCTTGGGTGTGAGTTCGCAGTCCAGCAGTGCCGGAGCGCCGCCGGCGATGAGTTCGGGCACTGGCCCCGCTGAAGTCAGCGCCAGTCTCGCCGCGCGGATAGATCCCGCCGTCACCGAATTCGCCCGCGAGGTCGGTGCCAGCGATCCGATCACGGTGGTGGGCACGCGCACCCATTGGCACGTCGGCGGTGAACCGGCCGCGGGCACGCGTGAGATCCGGGCGCCTGCCGGTGTGTGGGAACACGAACCGTCGGAGATGACGGTGCGGTGCGGCGCGGCCACGTCCGTCGGCGAGCTGAGCGCGCACCTGGCGCAAACCGGCCAGATGATCCCTCTCGACCCTGCCGACGATGCGGCGACGGTCGGTGGAGTGCTGGCGTGCGGGTTCAGCGGACACCGCAGGCTCCGCTACGGGCATGTGCGCGATCTCGTGCTGCAGACCCGCCACGTCGACGCCACCGGCAAAGTCGTCACGGCCGGCGGCCCGACGGTGAAGAACGTCTCGGGCTACGACCTGCCCCGCCTGTTGGTGGGATCGCTGGGCACACTCGGCCTGCTGGCTGAGGTGATTCTGCGAACCCTGCCCGTGCCGCCAGCGGCGCAGTGGCTTCACGGCGACGGCGATCCGTTCGCAGCGTTCGACCTGCTGTACCGGCCGAGCAGCGTCCTGTGGGATGGCACGCAAGCCTGGATCCTGTTGGAGGGCGATCCGTCCGACGTCGCCGCCGAGGCTGCGAGGGTCGAACCTCTGGGCTTTGGCCCCACAACGGACGCGCCGCATGTGCCCGCGACAGGGCGTGAATCGATGCGACCCTCGGACCTGCGAACGCTCGTCGGCAGCGGGGGCGGGTGGCTGGCAGAAGTGGGCGTTGGTCTGGTGCATCGAGTCGAACCGGTCGATGCGGGACCGGTCGCGCCGGCCAACGCAGCGTTGATGACCGAGCTGAAACAGAGACTGGATCCTGCCGGCCGGCTGAATCCGGGCAGGAGTGCATGGTGAGTCCCGTGGCCCAGACGCCGAATTCAGCTGGCACCTTTGCGCTCGAGCTCAACATCGACAGCGACACGCTGGCTTCGTGCGTCGCTTGTGGGATGTGCCTGCCGCACTGCCCCACCTACCGGGTCACAGGGGAGGAGTCGGCGTCGCCGCGGGGGCGCATTGCCCTGATGCGAGACGTCGCCGAGCGGGGCGAGGCCGACGCAGCGTTCGTGGAGTTCATGGACGCCTGCATCCAGTGCCGCGGCTGCGAGACGGCCTGTCCTGCGGGCGTGCAGTACGGGCACATGATGGAGGTCACCCGCGAGGCGCTTGCATCACAGACCCACTACCAGCCGCGGCTGCGGCGGCTGGCTTACCGGGCGCTGGGCATGCCCCGCCTGCTCGGGGCGGGTTCACGCCTGCTGGCGCTCGCTCAGCGACTCGGCGTACTGGGTGCAGCGCGCTTGCTCAGCCGGATCGGGCGGTTCCGCTCGCTGGGCACCGCAGTCGGCGCACTGCCCCGGGTGCCGCTGCGACAGCGCCGTTTGGTCCCCAGCGGCAACGATGTGTGGCTGTTCACGGGCTGTGTCATGGACGCATGGATGCGCGATACCCACCGGGCGGTGCAATCGGTCATCGAGGCGACCGGCGCCGGTGTGGCGCTGCCGCCGCCACGAGCTGCATGCTGCGGCTCGTTGCACACCCATGCCGGTCTCGGTACCGACGCTCGCCGCCTGGCCCGCAGGGTGATCGCCGCGCTGCCAGGCGATGCCCCGATTCTCGTCGACTCAGCCGGCTGCGGAGCAGCCATGAAGGAATACGGCCACCTGCTCGGCACCCCCGAAGCGCACCGATTCGCCGAGCGAGTGCACGACGTTCATGAGTGGCTGGCTGCGCGGGTCGACCTATTGCCCGCCGGTGCCCCGATCGCGCCGGATATCGGCAGCCCAATCACTGGGGGCCCAGTCACCGGCGGCCCAGTCACCGGCGATGCGGCGCAGCGACCACGCGTCGCAGTGCAAGACCCCTGCCATCTCCGCCATGTGCAACAGGCGCACCTGCCGGTGCGCGCCGTGCTTGACCGCTACGTGGACGTGGTCGAGCTCGACGACGACGGATTGTGCTGTGGCGCAGGCGGCGCGTACTCGCAGCAGCACCCCGACATTGCCAACGCCGTCCGCGAGCGCAAGGTTGCCGCCATCGAGCGCTCCGGCGCGGGCGTCGTGGCCAGCGCCAACCCGGGCTGTTCGCTGCACTTGCGTGCTGCTGGGCTCGACGCGCGCCATCCGCTTGAGATCGTGGCAGAACACCTGTCCGGCGGCGGAGGCGCAGGCGTGTGAACGACGAACTGATGGGCCGCGTTCGCGTCGAGCGGAGCCGGTGCGCGTGAACGACGAAATCAACCAGATAGCGGACCGTCTCGACGACACCGCCGAACAGCTCGCTGAGCTGTCCATCGAGCTGCTGCAGGGCGCACTCGCAGATGCCGACACGTCCGACGCGCGCTCCAGGCTTGAGCGCAGCGTTACCCGCGCCCGCCGTGCCACGATCAAAGCAGCGGCCATCTTGCGCGAGTCAACGGGCGCGTCGGATCCGTACGACGACTAGTGCGGTGTCCGCAAACGTTCGGTGGTCGCGTCCGCGGTTGTGGTGCGGGTGTGTGCTGTGATCGGGGGTATGACTGAACGGTTGCGGGTCCGGCGTTTGACCCATGAGGAAGGCCAGCGGCTCCAGCGGATCGTGCGCCGCGGGGGCGGCAAATCGGACAAGTCCCATGTGCGCTGGCGGCGTGCGACGGTGATTCATGCGTCTGCTGGCGGGAACTCGGTTGCGGTGATCGCTCGGCTGGTGGCGACGTCTCCTGATCGGGTGCGCGAGATGATCCATCGGTTCAACGAGTCGGGGATGGCGTCGTTGGACCCCAAGTGGGCGGGTGGCCGTCCCCGCCGGATCACGACCGGCGATGAGGCGTTCATCGTCGAGACGGCCGGCGAGCGTCCCGAGAAGCTGGGGTTGGCGTTCACGCGGTGGAGCGTCCGCAAGCTGGCTGCCTATTTGGGCGACAACCCGGCCCGTGTGGTGCGGATCGGCCGTGAGCGGCTGCGCCAGCTGCTGGCGGCCAACGACGTCACGTTCCAGCGCACCAAGTCGTGGAAGGACACCGACGACCCCGACCGCGAAGCGAAGCTGGACCGCATCGAGGACGCGCTCGAGAACCATCCCGACCGCACGTTCGCGTTCGACGAGTTCGGGCCGCTGGCCATCCGCCCCACCGCCGGCGCCGGCTGGGCGCCCAGGGGCCGCCCCCAGCGGCTGCGGGCGAACTACAACAAGCTCCACGGGGTGCGCCAGTTCCACGGCTGCTACTCGGTCGGCGACGACGAGATGTGGGGCGTCGTGCGGGCACGCAAGTCCGCAGCCAACACCCTCGCAGCGCTGCGCAGCATCCGAGCGCGCCGCCCCGACGGCGAACCGATCTATGTGATCTTGGACAACCTGTCTGCTCACAAGAGCGCCGACATCGTCCGCTGGGCTCAGCGCAACAAAGTCGAGTTGTGCTTCACGCCCACCTACAGCTCATGGGCCAACCCCATCGAAGCCCACTTCGGGCCGCTGCGCGAGTTCGTGCTCAACAACTCCGACCACCCCAACCACACCGTGCTCACACGCCGGCTGCACGCCTACCTCCGCTGGCGCAACGCCAACAAACGCAGCCCACAACTGCTCGCCGCACAACGCCGAGAACGAAAACGGGTCCGAGCCGAAAAAGGCACCCGATGGGGACGGCCCGCCACCCCCAAAGCCGCATGACCAACCCGCGCAAACGTTAGTGGACACCGCACTAGCGGTGGGCGGGCGCAGTCGGCTGCTCAATAGCCAGCCGAGATGCGGTAGAGCTCGCCGATGAGGTCGTCGTACTGGCCGATCGCCAGGGCCGCGGCGTATGCCGCTCCGACGGCCGCGCCAGCAATGGCGAACGGCAGCCGGTCCAGCAGCCTGCCGACGGCGGGCACTGCGTACGGCGCGACTGCAATGAGCAGCAAGGGGAGCAGGACGCCTGCCATGTACAGGCCCATGAGCGCGAGCGTCCGAGGGCCGTCGGTCGCGGCATCGTTGAGGATGTCGCCGAGGTGCTCACCGACGCAGGGTCGCCACAGCCAGCCCGCCAGCGCTCCGCCCACGAGGCCCGCGCCGGTGGCGAGCGGCGAGGAATGACCCGGCGCCCGCCACGCCGCCAGATAGGTGCCTGCAGCGAGCAGCCCGCCGATCACCACTGCGATGCCTCGTGACGCAACCCACCAGTGGCCGGCGGCCTGCGCCCATGCCAGGAATGCAGCGCCAGCGATGTAGTACAGCGCCACGGTGAGCCGCGCCTTGCGGGCTACCAGCACGAGCGCCAGCCCCGGTGCGAGCGCAGTCAGCGTGCACGCCCACGTGATCACGCTGATGCCCTCTGTGAGGGTGTCGACAAGAGTGCTCACGGCGGCCCGCTCGCCGATCACGTCTCCGCGAGGAGCCGCTCGACAATCTGGTACAGCTCCTCATACTTGCGCGGACTGTCGCCCCGGCGGTCGAAGCGGATCTGGTTGTCGCTGTCGATCACGTAGACGCGGGGCCAGTAACCGGTGGGGCCTTCCTGCCAGACGTGGAAGTTGTACTTCTGGGTGTCGAGCGCGATCGGCCACGTGACGCCGAGTTCGGCGGCGGCATCAATGATGTTGTCCACGTCGGCCTCGTAGGCGAACTCTGGAGCGTGGACGCCGACGATCTCGACACCTTGGTCGCCGAAGTCCGCGTACAGCTCACCGAGCGCATCCAAGGTGTTCTTGCAGTTCCGGCAGCCGAACGTCCAAAACTGCACCACGGTGATCTCGTTGTTCGCGCGAATCTCTTCCAACGAGGTGGCCTCGGTGTTCAACCAACCATCGAGCCTGCTGAGAGTGAACGCGGTCCCCAGCACTGGGATCGGCTCGAATGCCTCGGTTGTCGTGGTCACAGCCGCCGGAGCAGATGTGGTTGCGGCACCTGTTGCCGGCAATGCCGACCCGGTTGCTGCTGTCGCAGGCGATGCTTGGCCCAGTTCGGCCTGCGTTGCTGCCGTCAGCGCACCTGCAGTGGCCACCGGTTCGTCGTCAGGGTCGCTGACGGCGGTCCAAACAATGAGCGAAATGCCCACGAGCAGGACGCCGACCGCGACGAAGCGAGACAGAGAAGTCTTCATCTCAAGCGCAGCGTACGCCCCGCCTTGGTGCCCATTCGAGTGTCGGAGGAAATATGGAGGCTGAACGGACAGCCCGTGTTCTAGGAGGCTGGTCGGAAATGGGTGCCGGACCCAATCTGCAAGCCCCTGACCTGCGGTTTCGCCTGCGCCAATCACCCGAAATGCGACTTTCCGACCACGCTCCTAGGGTGAGGTCATGGCGTTCGGCATAGTCGCAGCGACGCAACTTGTCGTCGAGGCGTGGGCGCTGCTGGTGGCCGCCGGAGCAATCGTCGTCGGCATGTTCGGCACCGGCATGAGCATCGTCTTCTATCTCGGCGGCCGAATCGACGGCCTGACGACCGAGGTTGGATTGGTGCGTGAACGCGTCGCGCGTCTTGAAGGCAGCTCCGGTCTGCCCGCTCCAGAACCGCCGCCGACGGCCTGAGCAGCAGTCGCTAGACGCGACTGCCGTGTGTGATGCGCAGTCGCTAGACGCGACTGCCGTGTGTGATGCGCAGTCGCTAGACGCGACTGCCGAGCGATTCGAGCGGGATGAGCTTGCGGTCGGTGGCGTTGTCGGTGGGTCGCAGGATGCGGCTGTGCACCTCAGGTGCACCGTCGGCGTTCTGGTAGCCGGTGAGACGCTGGCGGGTGCGACGCCCGAGGGGCTCTGCGATGTCGCGGAAGTCCTGCTCGGTGAGTCCCTGGCCATGCTGCGCCCCTGCAGCGCGGGAGATGTTCTCGTCCATGAGGGTGCCGCCCATGTCGTTGGCGCCGGCCCGCAGGATCTGCTGAGCTCCCGGCGGGCCGATCTTCACCCACGACACCTGGATGTTGTCGATGAGTCCGTGGTAGGCGATCCGCGGCACGGCATGCATCAGCAGTGTCTCGCGGAACGTCGGGCCGCGGCGCGCACCCTTGCGCAGGTAGATCGGGCTCGCCATGTGCACGAACGGGAGCGGGACCCATTCGGTGAACCCGCCGGTGCGCTTCTGCAACTCACGCGTCGCCACGATGTGGTTCGCCCAGTGCTCGGGCTGTTCGATCGATCCGAACATGATCGTGATGTTCGAGTGCAGGCCCACGGCATGCGCCGCCTCATGGCATTCCAGCCACTCGGCGGTGTTGATCTTGTCGGGGCACAGCACAGCCCGCACCGAGTCGTCGAGGATCTCCGCAGCGGTGCCCGGAAGCGACTTCAGCCCGGCCTCGGACAGCCGCATCAAGTAGTCCACCAGCGACTCCCCGAGCCGCTTGGCACCCTCGATGACCTCGAGAGCGGTGAAGCCGTGCAGGTGCATGTCGGGAACGACATCACCGATGGCCCGGCAGACGTCGATGTAGTAGTCGCCGTCGAAGCTGGGGTGAATGCCGCCCTGCAAGGTCACCTCGGTGGCGCCCAGCTCGGCGGCCTCGATCACCCGCTCTTGGATGTCGGCCAGCGTCAGCATGTAGGGCGTGCCCCGCAGGTTCAGCGACAAGGGACCCTTGGAGAAACCGCAGAATTTGCACTTGAACGTGCACACGTTCGTGTAGTTGATGTTGCGGTTGTGCACCCAGGTCACGATGTCGCCCACGGTTTGGCGGCGCAGATCGTCGGCGACCTCGCCCACGGCGACCACCTCGGGGCCACGGGCACCAAACAGCGTGACGATTTCGTCGTGGCCGACCTGCTGGCCCGCCATCACACCGTCGAGCACCTCTCGCACGGCGCCGCGGGCAAGCGAGGGCCCGCTCATGATGTTCGTGGGCAGGTGGCCGGCACCGCCTGAGTACCACTGGGTGGAATTCTCGTCTGCGACCAGCACGTCAGCACCGGAGCCGGCGTCGAGGTTCTCCATTGTGCGCTCGGGCATCTGGCTGCCGGGATCGTCGCGGCCCAGGCCCTCAGCGTCAGCCCGGTCGAGCACGCTGAATCGGTTGTCGTCGGCGATCCAGGGGTGCGGTTCGGCTGCGAACTCGGGACGGGCACCACCGGGGTACACAAACTCGGGATAGATCGTCAGCCGCGGAGCAAGCGTGAACCCGCGGGCCTCAGTGACCTCGCGCAAGCGATCGAGTGCCGGCCACGGGCGCTCGGGGTTGACATGGTCCGCGGTGATCGGCGAGACGCCGCCCCAGTCGTCGATGCCGACATCGAGCAGCCCGCCGAATTCCTCGGTGAGATTCGGCGGGGCTTGCAAGTGAATGTCGGCGGGCAGGATCAGCCGCGCCAGTGCAATGGCCTGCGCGTACTCGTCGGGCGGGCACGGGGGCATGTTGTGCATGGACGTGCCCGCCTTGGGCAGGAAGTTCTGCACGATCACTTCCTGGACGTGACCCCAGCGGGCGTGGCTCGCGGCAATGGCCTCGAGTGCGGCCAGCCGGTCGGCGAGCGACTCGCCGATGCCGACGAGGATCCCGGTGGTGTAAGGGATGGCGAGCTCGCCGGCTGCTTCGAGCGTGGCCAGACGGCGAGCCGGCTCTTTGTCGGGCGACCCCCGGTGGCAGTCAAGGTGGGGGTTCAGCGACTCGATCATCATCCCCTGGCTCGGCGAGACCTCGCGCAGCGCCGCCAGTTCGCCCGAGGTCATGGCCCCGGGGTTGGCGTGGGGGAGCAGCCCGGTCTCGTCGCGTACGAGCCGGCACATTTCGACGAGGTAGTGGACTGTGGAGTCCCAGCCGTGCTCTGCGAGCCACTCCGCCGCCGCGGGGTAACGGAGCTCGGGACGCTCGCCGAGGGTGAACAGCGCCTCGTGGCAGCCGGCCCGAGCGCCGCTGGCCGCGATCTCGAGCACCTCTTCTGGAGTGAGATACGGCGAGTCGAGCCGCGCTGGAGGCTGTGCAAACGTGCAGTAGCCGCACTTGTCGCGGCACAGCATGGTGAGCGGGATGAACACCTTCGGGCTGTAGGTCACCCGGGTGCCGAAAGCACGGTCACGCACCTCGGCCGCACGCTCAGCGAGTTGGCCGAGCGGCACGGCTGCGAGCTCCAGCGATTCAGAGGACGGCGGTGGCGCCACCGCTGCGCCGTTTGGGGACGCGCCGTTGGCCGCTGGGTCCTCGGTGGTATGCGACGGTTCGATGATGGTCACAGGGCCCCTCCGTTCGTGGGGTGTGGTCGAATGGCTTGAGCGGGCACGGTGTCACCGTGGCTGGCGCGGCTGCGGATGCGAGCCGGACTCACCGGCTCGTCGCAGGTGGGGCATCGGGTCGCCAGCTCCAGCGGGGTGCCGCAGTCGGCATGCACCAGCACCGTGGGAGCATCGCCGTCCTGGCACCACCGATCTCCCCAGGCCATGAGTGCCAGCAAGCTGTTCGACAGGTCGAGTCCCTTGTGGGTCAAGATGTAGTCGAAGCGGACCGGCCGGTGCTGGTACGGCACCTTGGCGACGACTCCGGCGTCAACCAGTCGGCCGAGCCGGTCGGCCAGCATGTTGCGGGCGATGCCGAGGTCGTGCTGCATGGCGCTGAACCGGCGCACGCCGCGGAACAGGTCGCGCAGGATGAGCAGCGTCCAGCGATCACCGACGATGTCGAGGGTTGCCTGGATGGAACAGCTGGGCTGGCCCGTCGTGGCGGTCTTCACGGCCGCGCACACTACGGCAGTAGGTTTCGGTTTGCAACTAACTCACTTGCTTCAGGCGAGCGAGTCAGCCCGGCGAGGTGTCAGGCGAGTGAGTCAGCCTTCGTCTGGAGCGACACCAGCAATTCGTCGAAGCTCTTGGTGAACGCTGCGACGCCTTGCGCCTCGAGCGTGTTGGCGACGGCGTCGAGGTCGATGCCATGGGACGTCACCGCGTCGAGCACGTAGCGGGCTGCGGATTGGTCGGCGTCGACGGTGCGGCGGAGCTTTCCGTGATCGCAGAAGGCCACCAAGGTGGCATCGGGCATGGTGTTCACGGTGTGAGGACCGATCAGCTCGTCGACATAGAGCGTGTCGGGGTACGCCGGATTCTTCGTGCTGGTCGACGCCCACAGCGGGCGCTGAACCTGCGCGCCCAGCGCTGCGAGACGTTCCCATCGGGGACCGCTGAAGATCTCGCCGAAGCGGCCGTATGCGGCTTGCGCCTGTGCGACCGCCGTACGGCCGCGCAGGCCCAGCGCACTGGCGGAGCCGACGGCGTCAAGTTGACGGTCGACCTCGGTGTCGGTGCGGCTCACGAAAAACGAGGCAACGCTGGCCACGTCCGACAAGTCGGTGACGCCCGCAGCGACACGGTCTTCGAGCCCGCTGAGATACGCCTCGGCCACCTGCTCGTATCGGGCAACGGAGAAAATCAGCGTCACGTTGATGCTGTTGCCCTCGGCAATCATCTGACGCGTGGCCCCGAGACCCTCCACCGTTCCGGGAATCTTGACCATCAGGTTGGGCCGCGCAATGCCCTGGTGCAGCTCCCGCGCGGCCTGCGTAGTGGCCTCGGTGTCGTGCGCGAGCGAGGGATCGACTTCGACAGACACGAAGCCGTCCGAGCCGCCCGAATCCGCATGCACCCCTTGGAGTGCCTGCAGCGCCCCCCGGATGTCGCTGGTGACCAGCTGCCAGTAGGCATCGTCGACCGAGACACCACCGCAGACCAGATCGCCGAACTGCTCGTCGTAATCAGGAGACGACTCGATGGCCTTCTGGAAGATCGACGGGTTCGATGTCAGACCCCGGATGCCGCGCTCCACCCAATTCTCGAGCTCGCCGCCGGTGATCCAGCCACGGCGCAGGTTGTCGAGCCACGGGCTCTGCCCGCATTCGGAATACAGCCCTTCCAGGCGCCCGTTCGTGGTGCCGCCATCGCCGCCGTCGGTCATGGGGATCCTTCCTTGAACGTTGCTGTCTAAGGGTCTACAGCAGCTCGCGCGCCGCATCGGCGATGGCTGGGGCCGTGAAGCCGAAGTGGTCCATGAGCACCCCTCCGGGTGCGCTCGCACCGAAGCGATGCATGGTGATGGTGGCGTCGGCATAGCGGTCCCAGCCCATCGGCGACGCAGCCTCCACACCGAGTACGGGGACGTCTTGGGGGAATACGGCCGCTCGATAGGCGAGGTCTTGGGCTTCGAAGAGATCCCAGCTCGGCATCGACACCACCGAGCTGGCGATGCCGTCCTCGGCGAGCAGCGCGGCCGCTGCGGTGCAGCACTGCACCTCGCTGCCAGTGCCCGCCAAGATGACCGCAGGAGCCGGGGTGTCGATCAGAACGTAGGCACCGCGCGCGACTTGCGCGGCGCGGTCGGTGCCGTCGAGCACGGGGACGTTTTGGCGCGTCAGCACCAGAGCAGTCGGTCCATCTCGCTCGACCGCTATCTGCCAGGCCTGAGAGGTCTCATTGGCGTCGGCGGGCCTGATCACGCAGAGGCCTGGAATGGCGCGCAGCGATGCGACGTGCTCGACCGGTTGGTGTGTCGGCCCGTCTTCGCCGACGCCAATGGAGTCGTGCGTCCAGACGAAGACGGTCTTCGCGCCGCTGAGCGCAGCCAGCCGTACCGCGGGACGCATGTAGTCGCTGAAGACCAGGAACGTGCCGACGGCGGGCAGCACCCCGCCATGCAACGCCATGCCGTTGGCGATTGCGCCCATGGCGTGCTCGCGGACACCGAAGTACAGCTTGCGGCCCCCTGGATTCTCCGCCGAGAGCACTTCGGCCGTGACGTTCGTGCCGGTGTTGCCGGTCAGGTCGGCACCGCCGCAGATGAGGGCGGGCACGGTGTCCAACGACGCGTCGAAGACCCGGTTGGCAGCAACCCGCGTCGCCATCTGGGTGCCGGCCTCGAATGTCGGCAGATCGGACAGCCGGCCGCCCACGGCGCCCGCCGACCACAGCGCGTCGAGCCAGTCTCGGTCGTGCCCGCTTGCCGCGAACCGGGTTTCCCACTCGAGCCGCTCAGCCGCGCCGCGGGCACCGGCTGCCAGATAGGCCTGCGCCACGTCGTCCTCTACCAAGAATGAGGCGTCGGGATCCATGCCCATCGCCCGCTTGGCGGCGGCGATCTCGTCGGCGTCGGTGATCGCGCCGTGCGCCGCCGAGGTGTCCGATGCCGTGGGCATCGGGTAGCCGATGTGGCTGCGGACGATGACCACAGAGGGCCGGTCGCTGACCAGCATGGCCTCGCGCAGGGCCCGCTCGAGGGCTTCGACATCCTCGGCCCTGTCTCCGAGGTCCGAGACGTGCCAGCCGTATGCCTCGAATCGCCGAGCCGCGTCGTCACTCAGCGCCAGGTCGGTGCTGCCGTCGATCGTGATGCGATTGTCGTCGTATACCGCAATGAGGCGACCGAGTTGCTGGTGCCCGGCGAGCGATGCCGCCTCGTGGCTGATGCCTTCCATCAAGTCGCCGTCGCTGATGATCACGAACGTGCGGTGGTCCACAAGGTCAGCGCCCAGCCGGGCGCGCAGGCCTCGTTCGGCCAGTGCCATGCCGACGGCGTTGGCGAAGCCCTGACCCAAGGGTCCGGTGGTGACCTCCACGCCCGGGGTGAGGCCGCGTTCAGGATGGCCCGGCGTGATCGAGCCGAGCTGGCGGAAGTCACGGATGTCCGACAGCGTGACGCCGTAGCCCACGAGGTGAGCGATGGCATAGGTGAGCATCGATGCGTGGCCTGCGGACAGGATGAACCGGTCGCGATCGGGCCAATCGGGAGCGGCGGCGTCGTATCGCAGGATCCGGCTGAACAGCACGTGCGCCAGCGGCGCCAACGCCATGGCCGTGCCCGTGTGGCCGCTGTTGGCGCGCATCACCGCATCCATCGCCAGTGCCCGGATGGTGTTGATCTGCCGAGCTTCCAATTCGATGTTCCCGGCTGATGCATTCATGTCGATGCGCTCACGTTTCGTTGTTCACCCTGATGGAAGTGGTCGGAAATCTGGTCATCTGATCGTGGCGGTGTCAGCGATGCGCCTCAGACGTCGCTGTCAGGCTCTTCGTTGTCGGTGAAGAGCGCCATCGAAGCCGTGAAGCCGTGCAGGTAGGAACGGTTGCCGACGGGTCCTATCTCGCCAGCGCAGAACATGCCGGCGAGTTCGGTGCTGGTCCGCTCGACGATCGTGTGCGCATCGTGGTGGGGCGTCTCGAACAGATGGGTGCCGCGGCCGTTGCAGGTGAACAGCAGGGCGCCTGAGGCCGACATGGCTTCGGGCGCCCGGTTTCGGAGTGCGGCGGTCAAGTCTTCGTGAGCCGTGAGCGCATCGCGTACGTGGAATTGCACCGTCGCGCCTACCGGTGCTTCGTCACCGATGGCGATGGCGCCGCTCTCGCGGTCTGCACCGAGCACGCCGCGGATCAGGAAATCGCCTCGCTCGAATTCGATCTTGCGTTCGTCGGTGACCCGGCCGACATGCAGGCCCCGCTGGACGAGCTGCTGGTCTGCTGGGTCGAGCTGGGAGAACATCTGCTCGAGCCGTTCGAACGGGGGCATGCCGCCGAGCGACCGCACGACGTTCCCCTCGGCCTCGGTGATGATGTAGGGCTGCCCGATGGGTCGGCAGCCTTGAGAAACCAAGTGTGTGACGCTCGCGCTGCCGCCGAGGACCAGCGCAGCAGCGCCGGAGCGATGCACACCGCCGTCGACGACGATGCGGTTGCCGCCGGGCATGGGAGCACCTGAGGACAGTCCGCCGAGCACGCCGACCTGGGGCCAGCGTTCTGCCCAGTGCGCGAGCGCCGCATCGGCTGGGTACGAGTACGGGTCGGCCAGCAGGATTATCGAGAGTTCGCCGGTGGCCTGCACCTCCTCGAACGCCGAGGCGAGTGCATTGTCGTCGGCGGCCGGTCCCGGCACGCCGTCGAGCCGGACAGCGCGCGCGCGTGGGCCCTCGATCGAGCCCAGGCTGCCGGCCCACAGCACCGCCGCGGTCTCTTCCTCGATCTCGCGCTCACCTGCGGCGACCGAGCTTGCGGTCGTGCCGATGAATGCGCCAGGGTTGAGCAGGTCGACGACGGCGCCGGCAATCTCGTCGGTGTGAGCGAGGTGGTCTCCCGAGGTGAACAGGAGTGCTACGTCGGGCTGAGCCCCCAACGACTCCAGCACGCGGCCGACGATCTCGCCGGTCGCCATACCGGGATCGGCGTGCTGGGACAGACCGACGGTGAAAGGCATCGCTGATCGGCGCCTAGCCGCTCTGGGCCGCCGGAGTCCCGGTCCAGCCGCCCGCGCCAGCAGGCTCCTCCGACGTCTCGGGGTCGTCTGCTGGTGGGTTCATCGTCAGCGGGATCACCACGGGGCCGCCTTGATCGACTCGGCAGTGGGCCTCGATCGTGGTTGGCTCGTCGAAGGTCAGCTCGGCCTGCACGAGGTTGTAGCCGAACTTGCCGGGCTCGACGCTGAGCGGCTGCACGTTGCGCGCGACCAGCTCGTCGCCCCGCATGAACTGCACCTCCAGTGCCGCGAGGCCGGTGTGCGTCTCGGGGCATCGGACGAGCACGAGCATGTGCGGTGTGATGGTCACCGGGAACGGACCCGGCGCGGCCATCGAGAAATGGACTCCACCGAGGTCGATGCGTGCGGCGCCGCCCGCGGCTTGCCGCATGTCGAAGTGCTCGATGAACAGAGCGGACATGATCTGCACGCTTTGGATCGTAGGCGTGCCAGACGGTCGACAGGCGAACGCACGTCGGCGTGCGGCCGTAGATTGCAGGCCATGGCACACAGCGAGAAGTTCGACGGCAAATACGGACCCAGCACATGGGACTGGGTGAAGGAGCAGGCCGACGCGTACGAGGCGTCAGCCGGCAGCGAAGCGAACACGCTGCGCGATACGGGGCTGCCGGTCATCGTGATGACCACCGTGGGACACAAGACTGGCTTGGTGCGTAAGGTCCCGCTGATGCGTGTCGA
Organism: Acidimicrobiales bacterium; assembly: GCA_965231925.1. Lineage (GTDB taxonomy): Bacteria > Actinomycetota > Acidimicrobiia > Acidimicrobiales > Poriferisodalaceae > Poriferisodalis. The sequence goes on along the minus strand of OZ246894.1, from coordinate 2,579,635 downwards.
GCACGAGGGCGAGTACGCGATCGTCGGATCCAAGGGCGGCGCGCCGGCGCATCCAGGCTGGTACCACAACCTGATGGCCGATCCGACGGTGCTGATCCAGGACGGGCCCGAGCCATTCGAGACGACAGTGCGCCTGATCACTGGCGCCGAGCGCGACGAGTGGTGGGAGCGGTGCGTTGAGGCCTTCTCGCCCTACGCGGAATATCAGGCCAAGACCGATCGCGAGATCCCGGTCTTCATCACTGCCCGCCCCAGCTGACCCCGGCAACTGATCCGGCTGCGTGATCCGGGCTGCCGAGGTGGGCTACGGCAACGGCTCGGCTGGTCAGCGGGCGAGCAGGCGGCGGTAAACGGCTGCCGCTCGTTCCAGCTCGGAGATGTCGACCCATTCGATGGCTTGGTGAGCTTGATCGATGGAACCCGGGCCGAACACCACTATCTGGTCGGCTACCTCGCCGTAGCGCAGGGCATTCGTGCCGAAGTCGGCAACGGCGGGGCTGTGGCCTGACATTTCGGCCAGGGCGGTGACGAGATCGCTGCCGGGCGCTTGGAAGAACGCGTTGCTGCCGAACCCGTTCGCCAGTTGGACCTTGACGCGGGCCGGCAGGGCTGCGGCGCGAATCAACTCAGTGAGGCGGGTGGACTCTTGTTCGTAGTCCTCCCTGTCGGCGATGCGCCGCCCGACGTACAGCTCGCAATGGTCCGGCACGATGTTGCGTGCCCGTCCGCCGCTCATCTCGTTGACCGACACGGTGCCGGCGCCGAGCGCGCCGACCTCGTGCTGGCTCGCGAGCCGTTCCTGCTCGGCATCGATGGCTGCCACGATGCGCGCGCCCGCTGACAGTGCGTTGATGCCGAGGTGGGGTTTGGAGGAGTGCGCCGCACGCCCTTCGACCTCGACTTCGAGGCCGAGGCCGCCCTTGTGGCCGTACACCGGTGCGCACATGGTGGGTTCGGCGACGACGATCTGCTCGCGACGCTCGTTGCGTTCGAGCAGCCGGTCGCGGTACGCCGAGGCGCCCGCCAGCCCGCCGCCTTCCTCGGAGATGGTGCCGACCAGCTCGACGGTGCACATCGGCCGGCGACCCGCAGCAGCCATCTCGCCGAGCACGGCAAGCACTACGGCCAGAGTCGCCTTGGTATCGACCGATCCCCGCCCCCAGACGCGCTCTTCGCTGATGCGGCCCTCGAAAGGGTCGCCCTCCATGTGCTCGACGCCGACCGTGTCGAGGTGCACATCCACCGCAAGCATGCGTTCGGTCTGGCCGGCGAACCGGGCGTAGACGTTCGGGCGACCCGGCTCGATCTCGTCTAGCTCGACCTCGGCGCCCAGCGCCGCTGCTCGCTCCGCGACCCAGTTGGCCATGTCGGCCTCGGCGACGGTGCCCGATCGTGGGCCATGGTGCATTGGGTTGACACTGGGGATGCGCACCATCTCGCTCAGCAGCTCCGCGATGGACTGGCCGGTTGCTGTGCCGCCAGTGGTGCCTGTCGCTGTGCCGTCGCTCATGAGTCACCTCTTCGTGGCGGAGCGTACGCGCAGCACAGTGGCGGTGCCGCGAATGAGGGTTTGCCATCTGGCGAACCCAGTGAACGGCGCAGATCGCCGACATTGCGTGATCCCAATGGCGAGACTGGGTTCATCGAAGTGGGTTCGCCACGATGCAGGCCTTGACGACTGAGGCCGTACCGTTATGCCCCATGTCGAGTAGTCCTGCCTCAACTGGCCCACCGGACACGACCTCGCCGCCGGCCGCGGCCGCGAGCGGCGCGCGGGTGCTGGCGGAGCTGCCGGTGGGTGAGCGGGTGGGCATCGCCTTTTCGGGCGGGCTCGACACCTCGGCGGCGGTGGCGTGGATGAACGAGCGTGGCGCGCTGGTATGCGCTTACACGGCCGACCTCGGCCAGTACGACGAACCGGACCTGTCGAGCGTGCCGCAGCGGGCGCTGGACTACGGCGCTCATGCGGCGCGCTTGGTGGACTGCCGGGCTGCGCTCGTGCGAGAGGGCCTGATGGCACTGCAGTGCGGTGCGTTTCACATCTCGACGGCGGGACGCACGTACTTCAACACCACGCCGCTCGGACGGGCAGTGACCGGCACGATGCTGGTGGCCGCCATGGCCGAAGACGGCGTGGACATCTGGGGCGACGGCTCGACGTACAAGGGCAATGACATCGAGCGCTTCTACCGCTACGGGCTGCTCGTCAACGCTGAGCTGCGCGTCTACAAGCCGTGGCTGGACGCTGCGTTCGTCGACGAGCTCGGCGGTCGCGCGGGCATGAGCGAGTTCTTAGTGTCGCGTGGCCTGCCGTACCGGGATCCCACAGAGAAGGCCTACTCAACTGACGCGAACATCTGGGGCGCGACCCACGAGGCGAAGAGCCTGGAGGACTTGGCGACCTCAATGGAGATCGTCGAGCCGATCATGGGCGTCGCCCATTGGGACCCAGCGACCGACATCGAGCCCGAGGACGTGACCGTCCGGTTCGAGGCCGGCTGGCCGGTCGCGATCGGCGATCGTGAGTTTGCCGCGGCGGGTGCACAGGGCAGCGACCACGTGGCGCTCGTGCTCGAAGCCAACGCAGTTGGCGGGAGACACGGTCTCGGCATGAGCGACCAGATCGAGAACCGGGTGATCGAGGCCAAGTCGCGAGGCATCTACGAGGCCCCGGGCATGGCGCTGCTGCACATTGCCTATGAGCGGCTGCTGTCCGGGATCCACAACGAGGCCACGCTCGAGAACTACCGCACGATGGGGCGCCGGCTGGGCCGGCTGCTCTATGAGGGGCGCTGGTTCGACCCCCAAGCGCTCATGCTGCGCGACTCGCTGCTGCGCTGGGTCGGCTCGGGCGTCACCGGCGAGGTCACGTTGCGGCTCCGCCGCGGCGACGACTACTCGGTGCTTGACACCATCGGCGAGGGGCTGACCTACGAGCCCGATCGGCTCTCGATGGAGCGCGTCGAGGACGCGGCATTCGGCCCGACGGACCGGATCGGGCAGCTCACCATGGCCAACTTGGACATCGCCGACAGCCGAGCGAAACTCGCTGCCTACCGGGAGTCGGGCCGGCTCGGTCCCGGCGGTGTGGCCGAGCTCGACAGCTGAGCTGCCGCGCCGTGGCGGCTATATCGGGCTTCAGCCCGCCGAGCCGGTGCGAAAACTGTCGAGGATGTCGTTGAACGTGGGGCTTGGCCGCATGGCAGCCTCGGCGAGTGCGGGGTCGGGCAGGTAGTAGCCGCCGAGCTCAACCGGATCACCTTGGCAGTCGACGAGCTCGGCGACGATCTGCTCCTCGTTGCCGGCGAGCGCCGCGGCCAGCGGTGCGAACTGCTCGGCCAGCTCGGCGTCGGTGCCTTGCTTGGCCATCTCGTCGGCCCAGTGCTTCGCGAGGTGGAAGTGGCTGGCGCGGTTGTCGGGCTCGTTCACCCGGCGGCTGGGCGCACGGCCTTCCGCGAGCCACGTGCCGATGGCGGCATCGAGCGTGTCAGCCAGCAGTTGCGCGGCGGGGTTTTCGGCAATCCGGGCGAGGTGCTCGAGCGACACAGCGAGTGCAAGAAACTCTCCCAGGCTGTCCCAGCGCAAGTGGTTTTCGGCCACCATCTGCTGGACGTGCTTGGGTGCCGAGCCACCGGCCCCCGTCTCGAAGAGCCCGCCGCCGGCCATGAGCGGCACAACCGAGAGCATCTTGGCCGACGTGCCCAGCTCGAGGATCGGGAACAGGTCGGTGTTGTAGTCGCGCAGGACGTTGCCGGTGACCGAGATGGTGTCGAGTCCGCGGCGGATGCGCTCCAGCGAGAAACGGCAGGCATCCGCCGGTGCCAGCGTGCGTAGGTCGAGCTCGCCGATCGAGGCGTCGGTGCCCTGCCGCTCGGCCAGTCGGGCACCGACCTTGCCGATGAGCTGCGCGTCGTGGGGCCGGTCTGCGTCGAGCCAGAAGACCACAGCCGCCCCGGTGAGCTGCCCGCGCTCGATGGCCAGATCCACCCAATTGGAGATCGCTGCGTTCTTGGTGGTGCACATGCGCCAGATGTCGCCGGCTTCGACCTCGTGGCTCATGAGCACTTCGCCGGATTCGGACACGACCCGCATGGTTCCTGCGACATCGACCTCGTAGGTCTTGTCGTGGCTGCCGTACTCCTCGGCCTTCTGGGCCATGAGGCCGACATTGGGCACCGAGCCCATCGTCGTGGGGTCGTAGGCACCGTTGGTACGGCAGTCGTCGATCACGGCTTGGAACACGCTGGCGTAGCTCGAGTCTGGGATGACCGCCTTGGTGTCCTGCTGGTCGCCCTGGGCATTCCACATCTGGCCGGAGGCTCGGATCATGGCCGGCATGGACGCGTCCACGATGACGTCGCTGGGCACGTGCAAGTTGGTGATGCCGCGATCGGAGTCGACCATGGCCAGAGCTGGCCGCTCGTCGAGCGTCGCAGCGATGTCGGCCTTGACGGCGTCGCGCACCTCGGCGGGCAGCGATTCGACGGCGGCCAGCACGTTGGCCCAGCCATCGTTGGGATCGGCGCCTGCCGCGTCCAGCACCTCGCCGTACCGATCGAACACCGGCGCAAAGAACGCCCGCACAGCGTGACCGAACACGATCGGGTCCGAGACCTTCATCATCGTGGCCTTGAGGTGCAGCGAGAACAGCACCCCGCTCGAACGGGCATCCTCGATCTGAGCGTCGAGGAACTCGCGCAGCGCGACAGCCGACATGAAGGTGGAGTCGGCCACCTCGCCTGCGTCCACCGGCACTTTGCGCATCAGCCGCACGTTGCCCTCGCTGTCGACGTGCTCGATGCTCAGCGAGCCGGCTTCCCCCACGGTGACCGACTGCTCGTTGGAGCGGAAGTCGCCGTCGGACATCGTCGCCACATGGGTGCGACTCTGCGGCGACCAAGCTCCCATCGAGTGGGGGTACTGCCGGGCGTATTCCTTGACCGCGCGGGGAGCGCGACGGTCAGAGTTGCCTTCGCGCAGCACCGGGTTCACGGCCGAGCCCTTCACGCGGTCGTAGCGTTCGCGGATCTCCTGCTCGGAAGCATCGGCGGGGTCGTCGGGATAGTCCGGCACCGCATAACCCGCTGATTGCAGCTCGGCGATGGCGCCCTTGATCTGCGGCACCGAAGCGGAGATGTTCGGCAGCTTGATGATGTTGGCATCACGATCCTGGGTCCACTCGCCGAGCTCGGCCAGTGCATCGCCCCCGCGTTGGTGAGGCTCGAGCGTGTCGGCAAAGACCGCGATGATCCGGCCGGCGAGCGAGATGTCGTGCGTCTCGACCTCAACGCCGGCCGCATCGGTGAACGCCGTGATGATCGGCAACAGCGAGTAGGTCGCCAGCGCCGGCGCCTCGTCGGTGTAGGTGTAGACGATCTTCGAGCCGGTGCTGTCAGAGCTCGTGTTGGGGGGCGAGGAGGTCATCGACATAGCGATTCGACGCTACCGCCCGCCGGGTCAACTGGCCGCGTGCGCAGCAGCCGAGCTTCCCGCCAGACGGCCGAACACTGCGCCTGCGGAGAGGCCCGAGCCGCCGGGGTAGTTGCCATAGAACAGGCCGCCGACCAGCTCGCCTGCCGCATACAGGCCCTCGATCGGTCGCAGATCGGTGTCCATCACGCGTCCGGTCTCGTCGATGCGAAGACCGCCGAAGGTGAATGTCAGCCCGCACGTGACCCGGTAGGCAGCAAACGGTGGCGTCTCGATCGGCATCGCCCAGTTGGTCTTGTCGGGGCTGAGGCCACAGGTGCGGCGGCCGTCGAGCACGTTGGGGTCGAACGCGACGCTGCGGTCGACCGCAGCGTTGAATTCGGCGATGGTCGCCAGCGCGCCCTCGGTGTGCACGTCGTCCATGCGAGCGCAGAGCTCTTCGATGCTGTCGGCGGTGACCTTGGTGACCTGCCGGATGCGGTATTCGTCGCGCAGCAGGTGATCAGTGTTGGCATCGAAGACCTGCCAAGCCGAGTGACCGGGCTGGGCCAGGATCTCGCGGCCGTAGCGGGCGTAGGTGTAGTTGCGGAAGTCGGCGCCTTCGTCCAGGAAACGCTTGCCATCCTGGTTCAGCACGATTGCGAACGGGTAGCTGTGCTTCTGGAAGCCGTCGCCGACAGCGAGGTCGCCGAACTCCGGGGCGTTGTAGTCCCAGGCGACCGCGTGGGCGCCGCTCCAGTTGCCGTACGGCATGGCGCCGATGTCGAGCGCCATGGCGATGCCGTCGCCGGTGTTGAAGCGGGTGCCGCGCACCTTGGCCAGATCCCAGCCGGGACCGAGGTAACGGGTTCTCCACTCGGCGTTGGCCTGGAAGCCGCCGGCCGCCAGCACCACCGCATCGCAGGCAACGTCGGCGAGGCGGCCCTCGCGACGCACGCGCACACCCCGGATTGCGCCACGGTCGTCGGTCAGCAGCGAGCGCCCCGCTGCTTCGTGCCACAAGTCGATGCCGTTCCGAGCCAGCGCTGCCCGCAGGGACTCCACGAGACCCTCGCCGCCGCCGACGGATTCCACGGTGAGGCCACCCCAGAATGTGAAGCGACCGTCCACCTTGAAGGCCTGGCGGCCCCAGATCGGTGCGAATCGCACGCCGTGGCTTGCCATCCACAGCAAGGTGTCCTTGCTGCGTGTGACGAGCGTGTCTGCCAGCTCGGGATCGCACCGGTAGTCGGTGATCCGGCCGAGATCGGCGTAGAACTCCTCTTCGGTGTAGGTGCCAAAGTCGGTCATCTCGACCTCGGTGTCGGTGAGGTCGGGCATCAACGCCCGCAAGTCCTCGACGCCGTCGTAGGCAAAACGGATCGCACCAGCGGTGAAGCGGCTGTTCCCGCCGGTTTCGGCCTCGGGCGCCCGCTCGAGAACAAGCACCCGTGCGCCGCCCTCGTGTGCGGCCAGCGCAGCGCACATGGCCGCGTTGCCCGCTCCGATGACCACCACGTCGTAATGCTGCGAGTGCTGAGGCGGCGGCGCGCTCGGAGGCTGATTCACGCCGGGCGAGCCTATGAGGCTGAGCCGATAGGCGAAGCCGTGGCCCGAGCGGCCCGTGAGCGACAGCGAACAAGAGCGGGAAACAACAGGTGCGACAACCGGAAGGTTCACCTATTGGCGCCTCCTCTATGTGCACCCTCGCTGTGGTGCCGCACGGCGCCCAGGCGGGAACCCGGTCGGTGCGCGACGTACGCTGCCGCGATGAGCGAAGAGCAGACGACGACCGACACCGGCGAGCCCGTGGTCATCGACCATGAACGCCTGGCCGGCTTCATTGCCGAGATCTTCCGTCACACTGCGTGCTCGGATGCCGAATCCGAGCGAATCGGCCGCAGCCTTGTGGGCGCCAACCTGGCCGGACACGACAGCCACGGCGTGATCCGCTCAGCGTTGTATGTCGATCTGCTGGCCAATGGCGTTCAGCTCGCCGACCAGGCGCTCAAGGTGCTGATCGACTCTGGTGCGCTGATGCTCGTGGACGGTCAATACGGCATGGGCCAGACCGTCGGTCCTGCTGCGGTGACCCTGGGCATCGAGCGCTGCAAGGAGCTGGGCGTAGCGGTCATGGGGCTGCGCAATGCCGGGCACCTCGGTCGGATCGGCGAGTACGCCGAGATGGCTGCCGCTGAGGGGCTCGTCTCGGTGCACTTCGTGAACGTCGCCAATAGCCGGCTGGTCGCGCCCTTCGGCGCTAAGGCACGTCGTATGGGCACGAACCCGTGTGCATACGGCGCGCCGGTCGTCGGCCGCCGGCCCGTTATCCACGACTTTGCGACCTCCGTCGTGGCCGAGGGCAAGGCGATGGTTGCGTTGCACGGCGGTCCGGCCGTGCCGGAGAACGCGCTGGTGTCAGGCGACGGCGAGATCACCGGCGACCCGCGGGTGCTGTACACGTTCGCAGAAGGCCAGCGGCCCAATTCGATGGACGGCCCCGGGGCATTGCGGGCCATGGGGGAGCACAAGGGCTCGGGCATCTCGGTGATGTGCGAGCTGCTGGCCGGTGCGCTCACCGGCACGGGCACAGCGGGCCCGCGCCGGATTCGTTTTGCGAACGGCATGCTCTCGGTGTACGTCGACCCGGCCCAGATCGATGCTGCAGTCGGTGAGACCGACGATGGCTACAACGGGATCGCGGCGGATTATCTCGACTGGTTCTACGAGGCGGCGGCAATCGATCCCGACCAGGCGGTGAAGCTGCCTGGCGATGTCGAGCACGAGCGTCGCCAGCACCGCATGGCCAACGGCATCACGCTGCCCGCCGAGACGTGGGAGAGCATCTGCAGTGGCGCCAAGGCCGCCGGCGTGCCCGAATCAACGATCGCTGCGGCAGCCGGCTGACGCCTCGCGCCGTGACGCGCAGGAAAATCGTTTCCGGTTCCGTCGGTGAGAGTGCGAAGATCGGACGCCGATGGGGAGGTGCGAGACTATGGGTATGCCGAAGGTGCGTGTGTCGCTGCCGAAGGCGCTGTACGCGGAGGTCAAGGAGCACAAGCTGCCGGTCGCGGAACTGCTGCAGGAGGCCATCCGCGCCGAGATCCGGCGCCGCGACCTGATTGCCGCCGCGGAGGCGGATGCGGCGGAGCTTCTCGCCGAAGTGGGCGAGCCTGATCCCGAGACCATCGCCTGGGCGGAAGAGCTAGCCCGGCGGCTCGCTGGTCGAGCCGAACCCGCCGCGAGCTGATTCCCGCCCAACGTGGCCTTGGTGCTCGACTCAGGTGGCGTGTCGTTCCTCGCCAGCCGCCGTCAGGGTGCAGTAGTCTTGCGTTTGGCGGTTATCGCCAATGGTGCCTGGCCACCGCTCGTACCTTCACCCGTGCTCGTGGAGTGCCTGCGCGGTGACTCCGGAAGAGATGCGAACGCGAACCGCTTGCTGAAGACCTGCAACATCGTGACGGACATCGATGAGGCGGTGGCGCGCAGGGCCGCGTGGTTGAGATCTCGTGCCCGCCGCGGTTCGGCGATCGATGCGCTCGTAGTCGCATGCGCAGAGCCGGGGGGCTCGGTGCTCACCGGCGACTCCGATGACATCAGTGCGCTGGCCGTGTACGCCACGGCGGTTCGAGTCGAGCGCGTCTGATTGTGCGAGATGTCGCTGTTGCACCGCCGCGGCTGGCTGAGAGCGTCACGGCGTGACGCTGGCACCCAATTCGTTGAGTGTCGGGCCTTGGCCCTGCACTCGGGTCTGGCGCATGTAGCGGCGCCAGCGATCAGCGTCGTAGCCGGCGCCTCGGTGCAGCATGCAGCGGGTCGATGGTCAGCATCGGTTCAGCTCCCGTCCTCAGTCCTCGCTGCTCAGTTCTCGTGGCGGGCCAGCGAGCCGCCTTCGGCTGCCAGCCGTTCCAGCAGCGGGCTCGGCGTCCAGTGGTCGCCGCCCAAGGTCTCGTCGTAGTGGCGAATGCGGCCCAGCACCTCGGCCAGCCCGATCTCGTCAGCCCAGTGCATCGGGCCGCCGGTGTAGATGGGCCAGCCGTAGCCGTTGATCCACGTGACATCGACGTCGCTGCCTCGCAGTGCGATGCCTTCGTCGAGGATCTTCGCGCCCTCGTTGACCATCGGGTACAGGCAGCGTTCGAGGATCTCCTGGTCGGTGACCTCTCGCAGCACCGCCCCCCGCTCGGAGGCGAAGTCGCGGATCATCTGCTCGACCTCAGCGTCGGGGGTCGACGCTCTGGTGTCGGGGTCGTAGATGTAGTAGCCCCGGCCGTTCTTCTGGCCTCGCCGGCCCGACTCGCACAGCACTTCGCGCACGGTCGAACTCGACGAGGTGTCTTCATTCCAGCCGACATCGAGCCCCGCCAGATCGCTCATGGCGAACGGGCCCATCGGGAAGCCGAAGTCGTACACGACCTTGTCGATCTGGGCCGGCGTGGCGCCTTCCAGCAGCATCTTCTCGGCCTCGATGCCTCGCATGAACAGCATCCGGTTGCCGATGAAGCCGTGACAGACACCGCATAGCACCGGCGTCTTGCCGATGCGCTTGCCGATCGACATGGCAGTTGCGATCGCGGTGTGCGAGGTGACGTCGCCCCGCACGACTTCCAGCATCCGCATGACATTGGCGGGGGAGAAGAAGTGCATGCCGATGACGTCTTCGGGGCGCGACGTGGCCGACGCGATCTCGTTGACATCCAGCGCCGAGGTGTTGCTGGCGAGCACCGCACCTGGCTTGCAGATGGCGTCGAGCTGTTCGAACACGCTCTTCTTCAGCGCCATGTTCTCGAAGACGGCCTCGATCATCAGGTCGCAGTCGGCGAAATCGCCCATGTCGGTCGAGCCCTGCAGCAGGTCCATCCGGGTCTGCACGTCATCGGAGGAGATGCCGCCCCGCGCAGCCGTGCGCTCGTAGTTGCGCCGCACCACGCCGAGACCCCGCTCCAGGCTCGCCTCATCGCGCTCCACGAGGGTGACGGGGATGCCGATGTTGGCGAAGTTCATGGCGATGCCGCCGCCCATCGTGCCTGCGCCCAGGATGCCGACACGCGCGATGTCGACTTGGGGGGTGTCCCGCGGCACGTCGGGCACCTTCTGAGCAGCTCGCTCGGCGAAGAAGTAGTACTGCTGCGCGTTGGCCTGCGAGCTGCCCATCAGCTCGCCGAATATTCGCTGCTCGGCAGCGAGGCCCGCCTCGAAGTCTCCGCTGGCGCCGGACTCGACGGCGGCTTCGACGCAGCGGACGATGCAGTCGGGTGCTTCGAAGCCTCGCGTTCTGCGGGCGATGGAGGCCCGATAGGAGGCAAACTGCTCGGTGCCGAAGCCCTCGAGGTGGTCGTTGCGGTCGCGGATGCGCGGTCGGGGCATGCCTTGGGCCACCGCTCGCCGGGCGAACGCCACCGCGCCCGCCTCGAGATCCGTCGGCGAATCGCCCACGACCTCGTTGATCAGGCCGCACTCAAGCGCTTCGTCGGCACCGATGGGATTGCCGCTGACCATGATCTCGAGTGCCCGCTGCGGACCGGTGATGCGCGGCAGGCGCTGCGTACCGCCGCCGCCGGGCAGCAGGCCCAGCTTCACCTCGGGCAGACCGAACTGCGCCGAGCTGATGGCGACGCGGAAATGCGCACACAGTGCAACCTCGAGCCCGCCGCCGAGAGCGGTGCCGTGGATGGCGGCCACCACTGGCTTGCTGCAGTTCTCCATGGCCTCCTGACCGGGTACGAGTCCCGGCGGTTTTGGGGGCTGGGAGAACTCGGTGATGTCTGCGCCGGCGATGAACGTGCGCCCGTCGCAGATGACCACGATGGCCGTGGCGTCACTGGCCTCGGCGGCAGCCATGCCGTCGATGATGCCTTGACGCACGTGGTAGCTCAACGCGTTCACGGGCGGGTTGTTCACAATGAGCAGCGCCACGTCATCGCGGCGCTCGAGTCGGACAGACTCGGTGATCTGGCTCTGGTCCTGGGTTGTCATGGGCCGCAGCGTACGCAACGGCGGCCCCGGCGGGCCGGGCCGAGCGTGTGCCTGTGGGCAAATCGTCCCACTGATCAACCTCTTGCTTCCCGCTCCGACGCCGGCTGCTCGGGCCGCGGCATCGCCGAACGGCTCTGCCTCGGGGAGACTCGGCGCCAAATTCTCCCCGATGCGGCCGGGGTCGGGCGATACGCTGCCAGTGTCTTGGGCGCACACGGGCCCTGAGCAGCATCGAATGGAGCGAAAGTGAGCGAGAAGCCCGACCCGTTCACGGTCCCGTTCGGGACCATCTTCTGCGACTGGATGACGACGGCGCGCGCCGATGACGGACCGTACGTCTATGGCGGCGTAGCAGAGCCCTTCGGCAACTTTTCGATCAGCCCCGCGGCCCACGTACTGCACTATGGCAGTGCCATCTTCGAAGGGCTGAAGGCGCACCGTCAGGTCGACGGCTCGCTGGCGATCTTTCGGTTGGACCGCCATGTGGACCGCATGGTTGCCAGCGCAGAGCGACTCCGGCTGCCGGCTATCGAGGGCGATGTCTTGCATCAGATGGCCATCGACGCAGTCGAGGCCAATGCAGGCGAGGTGCCCGACCCACCTGGATCGCTCTACATCCGCCCGACGCTGATCGGCACCGAGCCCGACATCGGCGCAGCAGCCCGCCCGACTCGCAGCGCGTTGCTGTATGTCGTCAATTGCCCGGTCGGCGACTACTTCAAGGGCGGCGTCCGTCCCCTGACCTTGCTGGTGGAGACCGAGATTCCCCGAACTGTCCCGCAGTTCGGCATGGTGAAGTGCGGCGGCAACTACGCGATGGCGCTAGCGCCCACGTTGGATGCCATGGCTGGCAACGAGGCCATCGACCAGATGCTGTTTGCCACCGGCGGGGACATCACCGAGACCGGGGCATCGAACTTCTTCCTCGTCGATGACGAGCGGGTCGTGACCCGTCATCTCGACGAGTCGTTCCTCCACGGTGTCACCCGAGCGTCGGTGATCGAGCTCGCCGCATCCTTGGGCTACGAGGTGGAGGAGCGATCTATCGACCCCGAGGAGTTGGTCGACTGGGCCGAGCGAGGAGAGGCGTTCCTGTCGGGCACGGCCGCCGTGCTGGCGCCCGTCGGCACCATTCTCTACAAGGGCAAGACGCTCACCGTGGGCGACGGGCAGCCAGGGTCCAACACGATGCGGCTACGCCAGGCGCTCGTCGACATCCAGATCGGCGCCGCACCGGATCCGTTCGGCTGGCGCACTCCCGTGAGAGGCTGAGACATGAGCGCTTCGAGATGTTCAAGCGACTCGACGAGGCGCGTGTATTCAGGTGTGAGGTGCATCTCACCCTGCGCGTGGCGCCAGCCTCGGCCATTGGCGGTAGATGCCGAGCAGAGCGTATGATGCTGCGATGATCTTTAGTGAAGTTGCGCGTCGCCCGTCGAACGAGCGGCAGGAGCGCTCTCGGTGGCGAGCGCGCGACCTGCCAAGGCGACTGAGGACACTGTCCTTGGCAGGCATTTCGGCACACGATCCCGCGGTGATCCCCGCTCGGCCCCTGTCATTGACCTGGGGGGGGGGGGGGTAACAAGCCAACTCGTGGCATAGCGAGGCGTGCTCGCCGTCATGCCGTTGCAGTTGTCGCTGCCTGTGTGCTCGGGTCGGCGGTCATGGTCTTCGGCGCAGCGCCGAGCGGCGCAGCGCCAGTTGGTTCCCGAGATTCGGCGGCCTCGCCGAGCGCCCTGCCGGAGTTCTCAGCCTGCGTCGGTGCGGCCACTGAGGATGCAGGATTCACTGACATCAGTAGTGATGTTGACCAATCCGCCATAAACTGCCTTGCCCATTTCGGCATCTCTGTGGGTACCTCGGAAGGTGTCTTCTCCCCATCTTCAAGTGTGGCCCGCGTGCATGGTGCCATTTTCTTGGTGCGACTCGCAGAGCTATTTGACGTGGAGCTTCCCGACCCGGAGGATAAGGGCTTTATCGACGTCGGCGACTTGTCGGACGCGAGTCAGAGCGCGATCGCAGTTGGCGCGGAATTCTTGCCGAGCCGCGGTCCCGTGGCGTTCGAGCCTTGGGAGGCATTGACCAGAGCCGAGCTCGCCATCGCGCTTGTCAAATTGCTTCGCCGTGCTAGCCCAGACCTGTTCGACAGCTCAGGTGTGCTGAAGCTGGAAAGCGGCGAACTGGATCATTTCGCGGATGCACGGGCCGCGTTGACAGCCGCTGATAACGCAGCAGTCAGCTACGCCTACGAACTGGGCATCGCCTCGGGCGAGGCCGCCGGTGCATTCCGGCCGACCGCCCCTGTGACCCGCGAGGAGCTGGCCGTGATGATGACACGCGCGATGGCTCATACCAATGCGCGCCCGGCCGGATGGAGCGCTCAATGGGCTGGTGGCGTTGTGACAGTGTCGGTCCGCGACGGCTCGCATGGGCCTGTAGTCGGTGTGCCCGTCGACTCTTTCGTAGGACTGTGCGACTTCGTCGCCGAGTCCCTCGCGGGGGACATCGCTTGCGAGATCGACGACGCTGATCCGGTCACTGACAGCAATGGGAATGTGCAAATCGATGCGAGTGCATATCGCGCTCGTTGGCCCACAGTCGTGGTGTGGAGCGGTGACATCGGCGACACTTACGATTTCGAAGAATTCTACGACCGTTACGACACTTTCGATCACACTTTCGATCTCGGCGGGAGCTATCCCGTCAGTTTCTCGTCGTTCCTGCCGGCGAATCTGCAGTTCGCTGAGCAGTGGATCGCTTCGGATTGTTCGGGTGACGCGGCGGTCGTGGTCGGTTCAGACCTGAGGGCGCAGTCGGATATCTACAGTGCAGTGACGCTCGCGGGTGTGCTGGGCACCGATTGCGTGGTGCTCGCGGGACTTCGTGAAGGCGACATGACGCCCGATCAGCAGTCGCGCCTCGATGCGTCCGATGCGGGCGGTTATGTGGTCGGAGGTATCGCTGCGGTGCCAGACGCGAAGGTCGCCGGCCGCGACGTGGCGCGTGTTGCGGGTGCCACCCGCTGGGACACCGCGCAATCTGTCGGCAGCGAGGCTCGCAGGCTGGCATTGGGCGCCGACGCAGGCACGTCCGCGACGCCGGGCCCGGCCGGGCATGTGCCTGACGACGTGGCAGCGTCGGGGGCGTATCTTGCTGGTGCTGAGCCGTGGATCGCTTCGGATTGTGCAGGCGATGTGGCGATCGTGGTGGGTTCGGACGCGAAGGCGCAGTCGGACATCTACAGCGCAGTGACGCTCGCGGGAGCGCTGGGCACCGACTGCGTGGTCCTGGCCGGACCACGCGACGGCCACATGGCACCCAGCCAGCGTCAACGGCTGGAAGCTGCCGCAGCAGGCGGTTATGTGGTCGGCGGTATGGCTGCGGTGCCGGACGCGAAGGTCGCCGGCCGCGACATGACTCGTGTTGCGGGCCCCACCCGCTGGCACACCGCGCACCGCGTCGGTATCGTCGCCAAAGCGGCGGCAGGGCAAGTCTCAGCAGCGGAGTAGCCCGCTCGGGTTCGCACGGATCCGGCCCATTCGATGGACCGTTGGGCGAGCCGATACCGGCGTGTGCCTGCTCGCGGATCGACGGTGCGCTCGCGGTCCCTTTAGCTGGCACTGCCTCGGTCAGGGACTGCATGATTGCCGGAGGCTCCAGTGACGACCGGAATTGCCGACGGCTGCGTGTGATTGCGCGAGAATATGACGGCGGCACAGGCCACCGCGTGCAACGGCGCATGTCTCAGCAGCGGAGGAGCCGTGGACAGCGAACACAGCAGCCGCATCGTCTCCTGGACTGCAATGGAGCACGGGACGGCCGAGGACTACGAATTCTTGGACCGCCAGCACTACGCGCACGCCCGAACCGGGTTGGTCGACAACCTGCTCGACATCCTGAAGTGCTTGCGCGGTCCCACACTCGGCTACCAAATCGACCGCTACGACCACTCCCTGCAGTGCGCCACCCGTGCGCTGCGCAATGGAGAGTCGACTGATTTGGTGGTGGCCGCTCTGTTGCACGACATCGGTGATGCGTTCGCGCCGGAGAATCACAGCGCTGCCGGTGCTGCCGTTCTGCAGCCTTACGTCGATGAGCGCACCCACTGGGTAGTGGCCCATCACGGACTCTTTCAGGGCTACTACTACTTCGGTCACCTCGGCGGCGACTGCAACGCCCGCGAGCGATACCGGGAATCCCCGCACTACGACGCCTGCGTGGACTTCTGCGAGAACTACGACCAGAACTGCTTCGACCCGAACTACCCCAACCTGGCGGCTGAAGAGTTCCGCCCCTTGCTCGACGAGGTCTTCAGCCGCCCCTCACAGGTCCCCGCTACCGCCCCGCTGACCTGAGCCCGGCCCGGCCATCGCAAGCGGGGCCGCTTCACCAGAGAGTGGCGACGGGGAATTCCTCGAACGCCTGGTCGAGACTGACCAGCGTCAGCGATTCGATCTCGGCCTGGGCCGCCAGTATCCGGTCGAACGGATCCTTGTGCGCGACTTCGTACAGACCCGCTTGGCGCGCGTGTGCGTAACTGATGGACAGGTGGCGAAACGACTCAGCGAGGGCCTCCTCGTGAAAGCGTGAGATGACGCGCGGTGGCACGACGAGGCGACCGCGTCGGTGCTTGGTCACAATTTCCCAGGCGCTGGCGGCGCTGACATGAACCGTTTCGGCAGGATCGGCAATTGCCCCCAGAGCTGCTGACGACAAGCGACGGTCGTTGCTCCACCACCACAGCAGAGCATGGGTGTCCAGAAGCAAACCGCTCATTCGCCTTCCCAGGCTGCCAACTCGTCGTCCGGGAGCGGGTCAAAAAACTCGGGCGGGACGGTGATGCCACGGATCCGACCGGGTGTGCGAGGTTTGCGCGGCTCGTACGGGACGAGGCGGGCGCAGGGCTTGCCTGCCCGCGCGATCACAATCTCCTCACCCGCCTCAACCTGGCTGAGCAGCTTCGACAGGTGAGTCTTTGCTTCATGCACATTCACGAAAGATGAAGATTCCAACATATTTCAGCCTTTGCAAGTCATTTTCGCCGCGACGGCGAGAATGAACTTAGTCTAGTGACTAGACTAATACCGCGGCCCAAGGTTCAGGTGGGGACGTTCACGTAGCAGTCTCGGCACAGGTGCAGCGGGGACACTCGCCGCACCTCCGCTCAAGCACTGACTACGAACTTCTACTAAGTAGACCTTCGTAGTCGGACCGTGGCTGGTCGCGCACAATCGCCTCCTGCTCTCGTCGGGAACGATCCAAGACGCGCGGCAGTGCATTCCCAGAACGCGCTATATGCCGTTCCCAAAACGCGCCATAAATGATTCCCGAAGCGCGCTATTGTTGACTCGCAACGTGCCGGGTGAGAATCTCAGCGAAATGCCGGAACTACACGCGAGGCTCACCATGCCTGGCTACCTGCCGCGCGTCGCCGACTTCCAGATCGAGGCAACTCTTCGGCGGCGTGGCGCGGTGCTGATCGAAGGCGCTAGAGGTTGTGGCAAGACGTGGACGGGTCGCAACCACGCCCGGAGCGAAGCCAGATTCGATGTCGAGGCCATGCGTCTGCTCGCCGCAGCCGACCCGGCCTCAGCACTGGCCGGTGAGGTGCCACGCCTGTTGGATGAGTGGCAGAACGCTCCGGACATCTGGAATCCGGTGCGGCGTGCATGTGATGACCGGGCGCAACCTGGGCAGTTCATCTTGACCGGATCGGCCACTCCCGTCGACGACGTGACCCGTCATACCGGAACCGGTCGCGTGGGTCGGGTCCTGATGAGAACCATGTCGCTGTATGAGTCAGGGGTTTCGGGGGGCGCGGTCTCGTTGCGCCGACTCTTTGAAGGAGAGGAGCAGTCGTCGTTGCCGGCGTCCTGTGTCGCGCTGAGCGACGTTGTGCGACACCTCGTCTCGGGCGGCTGGCCCGGCAGCCTCTCGTTGGACGCTGAGAACGCCCGTTTGTCAGTGGGGGACTACATCGACGAGATCACGCGAGTGGATGTCCCTCAAGCGAGCGGAGTCCGGCACGACCCGGTAGCGGTACGACGACTGCTGCGCTCACTGGCGCGAAGCGTGGCGACTGAGGCCCGCGAAACGAAACTCGCGGCGGACATGGACGGAGAGACGCCCGGCCGGAGCACAGTTGGGGCGTATCTGGACGCACTCAGGCGTATTTTCGTCTTGGAGGATCAGCTGGCTTGGTCAGTGACGCTTCGGTCGCGGGCGTCGTTGCGCAAGCAGCCCCAACGCCATTTCGTCGATCCGTCGATCGCAGCGTTCCTGCTGCGTGCGTCGCCGGAGCGGTTGCTGGCCGATCCTCGAACGCTCGGTCTGCTCTTCGAATCGCTGGTTGTCAGGGACCTGCGCGTGTACAGCGCGCCGCTGGGCGGCGAGGTCTTTCACTATCGCGATGACACCGGTTTGGAGATCGATGCGGTTGTCGAGCGCCATGACGGCGTCTGGATCGGTGTGGAGGTGAAGCTGAGTCCCGCGGCAGAGGTCGTGGACCGCGCTGCGGTCTCGCTGCTGCGGCTGCGGGACAAGATCGCGGCACGCCGCGCTCAGGACATGGCCGGCCTGTTGGTGGTGACATCGGTCGGTGCTGCCTACCGCCGGTCCGACGGTGTGCATGTCGTCCCAATCACTCAGCTCGGTCCGTAGTGCCCCGGCGGGGGCTGAGCACGGATCGTTCACTCGCCCTTCTATGCATCGAGTTCGTCACCTGGAAGGGCTTCGAAGAACTCGGGTGGGATCTCCAATCCTCGCAGCAGGCCGGCGCGGTGCTTCGGCATGCTCTGCTCGCACGGCACGAGCCGAGTGCAAGGTTTGCCTGTGCAGGCGAGCACGACTCTCAGTCTTACGCCAGGCGCGGCGACATCGGCAGGTTGACCACCGTGGCATTCCCAACGTGGGCATAGCGGCCCGGGGTGCAGGTGAGGATGATCACTTGACAGTGCCCGCTAGCAATGTTGATCGCAGCACCCATGCCTTGCAATCGGGATGGGTCGCTCCAGCCGAGTGCGTCGTCGAGAACCACCGGCGCTCCGCCGCCGTCGGGGCTGACGATTGACGCACAGGCCAGCCGTGCGATGATTCCCATCTGCTCTTGCGCACCCGTGCTGAGCTGGTTCATGGCGAGTGTGATGCCGTTGAGCGTGCGGCGGGAGACTGCCAGCGCGTCATCCACGTCGACCTCGAATGAGGTGTCGTAGACGATGCGACCGTACTGCTCGATGCGTTGCTTGAATGGCGCGATGTATCGCTGACGTGCTTCGGTGCGCCGCTGCTCAACAACCTGGTGAAGCAGCTTCGCGGCCTCCGCCCTGTCGCTGAGGCTGCGGTCCTGCGCCACACAACGATTCCGATCGCTGCACGCTGCATCGAGTCGCGCCCCGAGCCCTCTCTCGCCTCGAAGGTCGAGACTGATCT
The DNA here is from genome assembly GCA_965231925.1 of Acidimicrobiales bacterium. Taxonomy (GTDB): domain Bacteria; phylum Actinomycetota; class Acidimicrobiia; order Acidimicrobiales; family Poriferisodalaceae; genus Poriferisodalis. The sequence continues at coordinate 2,560,822 of OZ246894.1, read as the reverse complement.
GCAGCTCTCTCAGGCGGTCACGGTTCTTTAACAACGCGGCCCTTGCCCGTTCCAATGCTTGCTCAGCATTAGACAGTCGGCTGCGAAGCGAGCCAATGTCGGCATCTTGCAGTCTCGTGCGGGCCGCGTTTCGCCCAGACCGAGCCGTGTTCTCCGCCTTCCGTGCTGCAGCAACGCTCTCCTCGAGCACTGAGTCGGGCAGTTGAGCTCTCGCTGCGTCCAGCTTTTGCCGGGCAGCTTTGGCAGCGCTGTTGGCCGCGTCGACAGTTGCTCCGAGAGCAGCGTGGGCGAGATCCTCGTCATGTCGTGTGGTCCGTGCGCTGTCGAGAACTGCTTCTGCGGACTCGAAGCTTGACCTCCTCTCGTCCAGTTCGTCATGCAGATCGAGCGCGGTTCGGGTAGCAGTGTCGAGGTCGGGCGGCAGCGGGACGTCTGCCGACCGCTCGTTCTCGTAAGCAGTTACCCGTGCCGTCAGCCGCTCAGCCTTCTTGGCCAATTCATCGACCGTCAGATCGTCGAGGTCGCGATTGATGTCCTCCCGCGCTTGGCGATGTGTGCGTTCGGCGGCCTGATGGCGATCCCGTGCTTCACGCGCCTCGACGAGGTCGGCTACACCGGCCTCGTCACAGAGCACACGCAATGCTGCTTCGGATGCGACAAGCTCACTGCCGAGCTGCTGCGAGTCGTTTCCGGCTGTCACCTCGATCTTCAGTGAGTCCGGGATGACGATCTCTGTGGAGTTGACGATGTGGGTGACCTGACTATCGCCTGCCTCGAGCCGTTCTGCAAGACCGTCGATGACGACTTCAAGATCACTCAATCCGGTGGTCGTAACCGTCGCCGATCCCGCCTGCGCTGCAGCCTGTGCCTCGATGACGGCTTGCTGAGCAGCCTCGATCCGGGGGATGTCGTCATCATCAATCCGTATGGCTTCGATGATGGCGTTCGCGTTTTCTAGCTGCTCTTGCGCTGTCATGACCCGTTCGTGGCGTGCTCCCAACTGCCTGGCTTCGATGATCTGTCTCAGGTGCTCGCGATCGCGGTCCGCCTGTGCACTCGCCCGTCGGGTCTGCTCGAAGCGCTCCCTCGCCGTCCTGTGCGCGGCTTCGGCATCCTGGTGGTGTCGTAGGGCCGCCGCCAACGCGGGTGCAGCTTGTTCAGCCTCTGCCGTTAGCGCGGTTGCTCGTCCGCTGAGTTGTGCCTCCTCGTCGATGAGATCTGCCCGTATCTGGAGGTCGCCGAGTGCCCGGTTGACTTCGACCTTGGCTTGGTCCAGTTCGGCCTGGCGCTCGCTGAGTTCACCCTCGACGACCTCGGCGGCTTGGACCTGATGCTGGTGTTCGTCTCGGACGCTCTCCGCTTCGGCCGCGACTTCTTCCAGGCGTCCCTCGCCTGCAGCCAAGCGCGATGCTTGCTCGGCGTCCGCTTCGATTTCAGCGAGCAGGCGTGCCACCGACGCCACCTCTGACTCGGCATTCTCGACACGCTCTTGCGAGTCGGCAAGAATGGCTTTGCGACGTCCGGTCGACGTCCAGTACATGTCACGTTCAGCAGTGATCGCGTGCCAGATCCCATCGTGACTGTCGTTGTCGCCGACGGCGCCTGCGGCGGTGTCGAGCGCAGCGCCGAGATCGGTGTCGACGAATGAAGGCAACGCCAACTCGGTTCCTTGACGCACTTGGAGTGCCCGCAGCAAGCCGGTGTCGAGTGTTTCCGTGAGAATCGCTTGCACGCGTTCGTGGGCTTCATCGCCGGTGAGCTGTTCACGTTGTGGTGCGGAGATGTCGAGTGTGGTCATGCCTCTGCGCCCCCACCGCTTGGCGAAGACGAATCGGTACGGCCCAGTTGCGATTTCGGCCCCGACTTCGGGATCGGCGTCACGATGTACGGGTCTGACCGCCTTGACGCGTCGATCACCGGAACGGTCCTTGAAGCGTTCGTCGAGGAGCAAGTCGAGCGCCTCGACGAGGCTGGTCTTGCCAGCCTCGTTGTCACCCTCGATGACGGTGACTCCGCACTCGTCGAACGTCACCTCGGCAAAATCGACGCCTCTGTAGTTCGTGAGCGTGATGCGGTGAATCCTCATTGTGCGGACCTCGTCAGGCGATGCAGCAGCGCAGTCGCGTTCTGGGCCCGGACTGCTTCGGCGGGATCGGACGACTGGGCCAGTTCACGCAAGTCGCCCAGTGCGTCATTCGCAAAGCCCGAAAGCCCAAGTGTGGAAATTTCGCCGTCGTCGGGGACGACAACGAGATCCGATCTCCGCTCCCACGTCTCGAGAGCCGCAAGCAAGTCGGCGAAGTGATCGAGCAAGCGGTCGAGGCGCTCCTTCTGACCGAGCGAAACCGAGCCGACGAGTGACAGCTTGACGACAGTCCGCTGCTTGTCTTCGAGGGTGTCGAGCCACTGTTGCAATGAGTCGATATCTGCATCCGACGAGAGGTGACACTGGTGCTGTCGGAAACGCCACTTGCCTACGCTGCGTGGCGCGACCTCGATTTGTCCCGGCTCGAGTTCAACCACGAGGACATTTCCTGGATCTTCCTCGCGGTAGTCGGTTGGCTCGGGCGCACCTGAGTACCAGACACGACCAGTCGTGCCCTCGTTGGTCGTGGAGTGGCGGTCGCCGAGCGCGACATAGTGGACTTCGTCTGCCTCAATACGCGCCTCCAATCGCTTCAGCGATATGAGGGCAGGATCAGTTGCGTCGGGTGAGCGACTGTCGAGGGTGCCGTGGCCGACGATGATGCGAAGCGCGGCAGGGGGCCCAGCGGCGGCGCACGCCTGATCTATCAAGTCTTGGAGTGGGCGCTTGGAAGTCCATGGCGCACCAACCAACTCGATACCGTCAGCTGCCTGCAGCGGCTCGGAATCCTCCAAAACGACAACATTCGGCAGTCTGCGTTCGCGAAACGTATTCGAGCGGAAGATCGAGGCGGCATCCAACGGGTCGTGATTGCCAGGCAAGAGGTAGAAAGTCACCTCCGGTGTGGCGGCCATCGCATCGAGGGCGCGGGCGAGCACTTGGCGGTTGATCTGGTTCGACTCGAAGACGTCGCCGGATACGACGACGAAATCACATTCCTCGTCGACTGCCAGCTGGCCGATGTTGCCAACGGCGTCGAGCCGCGCCTGGCTGAAGCGCGGCTGGGCATCTTCGTCGAGAAAGTGGCGGGTCATCCCGAGTTGCCAGTCGGCTGTGTGAATGAACTTCATGGCGCGAGACGGTAGCGAGGGGATGTCACAGGCTCTTGCTGGTTTTCTGGCGGGTTGAATTCAAGTGCGTCTTGTGGCCCGATCGGGATTGTCCTCGGCGGAATCAAGGCTGCGGTAAGCGAGCAGCCTTGGGCGGTGCCTGATGTCGTCGGTTCGGGAGTTCAGATGCGGCTGACCGAGTCGCCGACTCGGACGGTGCCGGGCTGGATGACTCGGCAGTTGACGCCGCGCAGGCGAAGGTTGCTTCCTTCGCCGGTGTTCACGAAACGGAGGGCTTCGCGGCCGAAGCGGGCTGCGAACTTCGCGCAGCCGGTATGGGGTTCGACGGCGACCTCCACCACGGCATCGCCGACCGACAACTGAGTGCCTGCGGGCAACGCGTCGTGGCCGATATCGAGGTCGGCGTAGATCTGGTCGCCCGCCAGCGGCCAGCGCTCAATCGGGCCGATGACCGCTTCGGCTGCGCGCGAGTTCATGATCGTGATCTGCTTGTTGGGATGCGGGCCCCCATCGGCCGACAGCGACGTCCCGCGCTGGTTCCACGTGTCGCCTTCGATGCCTTCGGCACCGTTAATGCGGGCCTCGTTCAGCACCTCTCGCTGGTCTTCGGCAGGGCGCCGGACGATGAGCTGGATGATGCCGTCGCCGACAGGCGCTTCGCGAATGCGCGGCAACGCCGCCTCCAACTCGGCAGCGCTGCGATGGCGCGCCTCATCGGCTTCGTTGCGTTTCGTGGCGGTGCCGGTCTCGGTTGAAGCGTTCATGTCGCGTGCTTTCTCAGGTCATCCGCAACGGCGGTGATTCCCGTTGCCAATGGGGATTATTGCGCCGGATCAGCTTGGGACGATACGAATTCGAGCTGCCGGTCCCGCGACGCCGCCTCCGGGCTGCGGTCGGCCGGGTTGCCGAAGCCGCCCCCACCCGGGAATTCCACAATCAAGCGGCGATTACCGGGAATGACTGAGCGGCCCTTGGAGCGCACCTCGGTGCCGTCGTCAAGCGACAGCCGTCCCAACGCGCCCGGGCCTCCGCCATGTCGGCCGCGGGCCGCGAACACCGTCCGCTCATACGTCGCACTGATCGAAAAATCTCGTCCTTGGCGGTTCTCCAGCTCGATGACTTGGCCGAGCCCGCCCCGGTACCGGCCGGCGCCGCCCGAATCGGTGCGGAACTCCTTGCGCCAGAACACCAGCGGCGAGCCAATCTCGTTCACCTCGACGGGCATGTTGCGCACACCGCTCGGAAAGGCCGTCGCCGACAGCCCGTCCGCCTGCGGGCGGGCGCCCGCGCCGCCGGAATGGAAGCTCATCAGGATGAAGCGCTCGAGCTTGGCTTGAACGGACTCGTCGCCCGAACTCCCGACGGATGTCTTGGAGTGATTGGTCGTGGCGACTCCAGTGTCCGGCTGCCACATGCCCGTTCCGAGCAGGTTCCACAGCGACGACGTGCCCTCGGCGGGCACACGTTCGGGCACCACCTGGCTCAAGCAGCCGAACACGGCATCGGGGAGCAGCTGGCCCATCACGTGCCGCACGTTCACGGCCGCCGGATGAGGGGCATTGAGAATGCAGCCCTCGGGCGCAAGCACCCGGACCGCATCGAGTGAGCCCGTGTTGTTCGGGATGTCGGGACCGATGATGCAACGCACCCCGAACGACGTATAGGCATCTGTGTAGGCCATCGGCACGTTGATGCCCCAGCTCGACTGGGGTCCAGTTCCTGCGAAGTCGACCTCAATGCCGTCCTTGGTGACCGTCAGGGCGCACACGATGTCGATCGGCTCCTCGATGCCGTCGACCCGCATCGTCGAGCTCCAGGTCCCGGTCGGCAGCTCGCCGATGGCGTCGAGCATGGCCCGGTGCGACGACGAGATGATGTGACTGGCCAGTTCATCCAGATCAGCCATGGCGTACTCGTCCATCATCGTGACCAGACGCGCAGCGCCGGTCTCATTGCAAGCAGCCAGTGAGTGGATATCACCGATGACCTGGACCGGGTCTCGCACGTTGGCCTCGATGATCGCCACCACGTTCGGATCGAACACGCCGTCGGTGGCGAACTTCAGGATCGGCAGGTACAGGCCCTCGTGGTACACCTCTTTGGAGTCGGTGGTGAAACCGGCTCCGCCGATGTCGACGACATGGCTGGTGCAGGCGAACAGCGCAACCAGCTCGCCCCGCAGGAACGCCGGCGTGACCACCACGATGTCGAACAGGTGGCCGGTGCCCTTCCACGGATCGTTGGTGAGGAAGATGTCGCCGGGGCGCATCTGCGAAGCGGGGAACCGGTCCAGAAAGTGCAGCACCGAGTACGCCATGGAGTTCACATGGCCCGGTGTGCCGGTCACCGACTGGGCGAGCATCCGCCCCTGCGGATCGAAGATGCCAGCGGACAGGTCGCCGGCCTCGCGGGTCGACGTGCTGAAGGCTGCTCGCACCAGCGCCCGCGCCTGCTCTTCAGTCACCGAGATGAGGCGGTTCCACTGCACGCCGAGTCGAACCGCATCGAGCGCGGCCTCGGCATGGCCCGCACCCATCGATGCGGTTTCGATGTCGGCGATCTGGCGGGCACCGCTGGGTGCCGCGCCGCCGGTGAGCCGCAGATGCCCGCCCGCCATGACCGTGGCCACACCTCCGGGAGGCACCACCGTCGTCGTTTGGTCCTCGGTGATCAGCGCGGGGCCGACGAGCCACGCGCCCTCGCTCAGGGAATCGCGCTCGAACACTGCGTGGGCGACTGCTCGCCCAGTGGCGGTGTCGGTCACGAGCGTGGTCGTGGGGGAGTGGACCGGCTCGTCGGCGACATGGGGGTGCAGCGGGGCGACTTCGGGCCCCGGAGTGCGGACCTCGAGCAGCCAGCTGAGCACCTCGATCTCGAGATTGCCTATGTGTCGCGTATAGAGCTGCTGGTAGGCCTTCGTGAACGCAGTGCGAAGCTGGCTGCGCACCTCGCCATCGCTCGGGCTGTCGAGGTCGTCGTGCAGCAGCGCTGCGGCGTCAATCTCGACGGTGATCTCGTGACCCTGACCGCGGTAGCGCATGAGGGCGCGTGCGTGTGTGGCGGTCTGTGCGTCGGGAGCCGCAGCGTGGACGATTGCGTTGGCTTCCCCAGACATCTCGCCGAGGAGTTCGGCCAAGCTCGCCGCTGTCAGCTCGCTCACGCGGGCGTGGCGAGTCCGCACCGACTCATGGGATACCGGCGCTCTCAAGAAACCGATGGCCGATCCCACGCCGGCCCCCGCAGGCACCACGATGTCGTCGATGCCGAGCTTGGCCGCCACCCGGGCGGCGTGCAGCGGTGCCGCGCCGCCGAACGCGATCAGCGTGCCGCGGCTGATATCGCTGCCCTGGTCGGCCGCGTGGACGCGTCCGGCATTCGACATGTTCTCGTCGACCACCTCGGAAATGCCGATGGCAGAAACGGTCGTCTGCAGGCCTGACGGTTCGGCCAACGAGGTGGTGACAGCCTTGGCGGCGGCATCGATATCGAACGTCATCGTCCCGCCGGCGAATCGCTCCGGCAGCAGTCTGCCCAGCACCGCGTCGGCGTCGGTCACCGTGGGCTCGACGCCGCCGCGCCCATAGGCCGCGGGCCCTGGCTCGGAACCGGCGCTGGCCGGCCCGACGCTGATGCGCCCGAGCGCGTCCAGGCTGGCAATCGAGCCGCCCCCGGCACCGATCTCGACCATTTCGATCACCGGCAGGCGCAACGGGAGCCCGCTGCCCGCCAGGAAGCGGTACTCGCGGCCCACCTCGAATTCCCGGTTCGTACGGGGGTGACCGCCCTCGACGATGCACAGCTTGGCGGTCGTGCCGCCCATGTCGAAGCTGAGGGCCCGTTCGCAGTCGAGGCCGCGCGCGATCTGCGACGCCAGCAATGCGCCGCCCGCAGGGCCGCTCTCGATCAGCCGGACAGGGAAGCGCAACGCCTCGCCAAGCGTGCCGAGCCCGCCGCCGGAGGTCATGAGAAACACTTCGCAGCCCAAGCCCAGGGCCGCCAGCCGCGCGTCCAGATCGGTCAGATAGCGCCGCATGAGCGGTGCGATGTAGGCATTCGCACACGCGGTGGAGAATCGCTCGTACTCGCGGATCTCCGGACAAACCTCGCTGGAGAGCGTCACGGTCGCCTCAGGCCAGCAATCGGCCAGGATCTCGGCCGTGCGCTGCTCGTGTCGGGCGTCGAGGTACGAGTGCAGGTAGCCGACGGCAACGCTGCTCACGCCATCGGCCGCCAGCGAAGCCGCAGCGTCCCGCACGGCGCCTTCGTCCAACGGCATCAACACCGTGCCATCGGCGGCGAGCCGCTCTGGGATGCCGACGCGCCGGTTGCGCGGCACGAGCGGTTCTGGTCGGCGCATGTACAGGTCGTATTGCTCGAACCGATTCTCGTGCGCCATCTCGACCGAGTCGCGGATGCCTTGGGTGGTCAGCAGTGCGGTGCGTGCGCCGCGACGCTCGATGAGGGCGTTCGTGGCGAGCGTTGTGCCGTGGATGAACACCTCGACATCGCCAGGAACAACGCTTGCCTCGTGAAGAACGCTGCGGACGCCGTCGAGCACTGCATCGGCGGGCGCGTCAGCGGTAGTGAGCACCTTGGTGGTGTGAAGGACCGGAGCGCCGCCGCCGACCACCTCGAGTGCGATGTCGGTAAATGTGCCGCCGATGTCGGCCGCAAGCCGGGCGCGCGCACCTGTCATCGGCCCAGCGTAGGCGCGTCGCCGTCGCCAACTGCGGGGGTACCGTGCAGGCGTGGCAAGCGGCGATCAGCGGGCCGGCAGGCCGCCTTCAGGCTCGGGCAGCAGCCTGCGCGTCGGCATTGTGCGAGCGACCTGGAATCCCGACATCGTGGACCGACTCGCGGCTGGCGTGCAGCGTGGTCTGGAAGAGCTCGGCGTCACCGACACGACCGAGGTGACGGTGCCTGGCTGCTTCGAGATCCCCATGGCCGCACAGGTGCTGGCTCGCAGTGGACAAGTGGACGCGATCGTCACCATCGGCGCAGTCATCCGCGGCGAGACCACGCACTACGAACTGGTAAGCGAAGGCGCCGCGCAGGGCGTGATGGCGGTTCAGCTTGAGACAACCATTCCGATCGGATTCGGGCTGGTCACGGTCGAGAACGAAGCGCAGGCCCTAGCCCGCAGCGAAGGCCCAGGAGGCCACAACGTCGGCGAAGATGCGGCCCACGTCGCCGTCACGATGGCCCTACTCGCCCGCGATTTCCCAGCACCCAAAGGCAAGAAACAGATGCCATAGCGGCGGAGGCGGCAGGAGACTCTGCGACGTTGCGACCTGCCGGATCGCGGGAGCAGAGGGTTCTGCCGCCTCCGCCGCGGGCGCACCTATCAGCGCGCCTCCTAAGCAGGGTCAGGACGCATACGCACAAGCACCTTGCCGACGGCCTCACGCTCATCCAGCAGCCGGTATGCCTCGGCGGCCTCTTCGAAGGGAAGCACTTGGCCGATCGGCGGCCGCACAGCCCCCGTGGCGATCATGTCGAGCAGCCGTTCATGGATGCGGGCCGGGATCGTCGGATCAGCGTAAACGGCCTCGCCCCAGGCGGCGCCAACCAGGCTGACGTTGCGCAACAGCAACCGGTTGACCTTGACCGTCGGTATCTCGCCCGCAGCGAAGCCCACCACGACGAGCCGACCGAAGCGTGCCAGCGCGCGGATGCCGTCGAGAAAACGATCCCCGCCCACCGGGTCGTAGGTCATGTCGACGCCTCGGCCGCCGGTGAGCTCGAGCACTTCGTCTTTCCAAGTGTCGCTGATGAGCACGATGTGATCGGCGCCGGCTGCGCGAGCGATCTCACCCTTCGCCTCGGTGGACACCAATCCGATGATCGGACCAGCGCCGACTCCCTTGGCCACCTGGATACCCGATGTGCCCACGCCGCCTGACGCTCCCAGCACCAGCACCGATTCGCCCTCGCGCAAGCCAGCCCGGTCGATCATGCAGAACACGGCCGTCTGGTAGTTCATGACCAGGGCAGCGCCCTCTTCGAACGACAGCTCGTCGGGCAGTGCGAACAGGTCACGGGGCGCCGACGCCACCACCTCTGCGAGGCAGCCGTTCGACCAGACGCAGACGCGGTCACCGGCTGCGAAGCCGGAGTCGCCGGGTGCAGTGCGCACCACGCCCGCGGCCTCGATTCCAGGCCGGAACGGCGGATCGGGGCGGAACTGGTAGAGCCCTTGGCTCTGCAGCAGGTCGGGGAACGACACCCCGCCGCACACGATGTCGACAATGACCGATGCACCGTCGGGCTCGGCGACCGGTTCGGGAGCGTCGACAACAGCAACGCCGGCGGGGCCTGTCAGGGACTGCACTTCCAATGCACGCATGGCGACACTGTGCCACAGGAAGCTGAGCCGGACGGCGAAGCCGATGCCCGAGCGGCCCGTGGGCGCAGCGAACATGAGCGGGAAATAGTGGGTGTCGCGACGGGAGGTTCCGCCCATCCGCGCACGCTCAGGAGGCTGAGCCGGGCCGCTGGTACTGTTGGCCGCGAGACGCTGACGAGGCGCGCCAGCGCACCAAGGGACGCAGGGGAGAGCGATGCGGTACTACTCGTGTGACTCGCATGTGGTCGAAGCAGCCGAGATCTATGCAGGGCTGACCGACCGGTTCGGCGAACGGGCGCCGTTCATCAGCAAGGACTACAACGACAAGCCGGGTACCTGGCTCGTTCTCCCGGGCGGCATCCGCCCGGTGCCGGTGGGTCGGCTGGGCATCGCAGGCGCCAGCCTGTCCGACCCGGCGACGCACGCCCGCATCGAGAAGGGCTACGACGGCTTCAATCCCGGCGTGATGGATCCGACGGCGCGGCTCGACGAGCAGACCCAGGACGGGATCGTGGGCGAGGTCATGTATCCCAGCCTGTCGATGTTCACCTTTGCAATTCCCGACGACGAGGTGCGTGACGCGGCGTTCCGGAACCACAACGACTGGGTGCTCAACTACTGCTCGGTGGATCGCAACCGGCTCATCGGCGTCGGCTGCCTGCCGCTGCCCGACGTCGAGCGAGCCATTGCCGAGATTGACCGCTCGGCGGAACTCGGTGTGCGCGGCTTTGCCATTCCCGCCCATGTCGACCCCGCCAAGCCGTACTGCCATCCCGACTTCGACCCGTTCTGGGCCCGGGCTCAGGACTTTGGCGTGCCCCTCACCATGCACATCTTCACGGGATCCAGCCTCGAGGGCGGGATGCCCGAGCACTGGGGCACTCCGGGCGGCCACCTCAAGGGCTACACACTGGCCCATACCACGATTGCCAACACGATCATCGATCTCATCTGCGGTGGCGTCGTCGAGCGTTTCCCCAACTTGCGCTTCGTGTGTGCCGAGTACGAGACCGGATGGGTAGGCCACTTCAAGCAGCGCTTCGACCACGCGGCGTACCGCACGCCGTGGGAGTTGTCCGACGAGCTCACCATGAAGCCGTCGGAGTACTTCGACCGGAACTTCTGGGTCACCTTCGAGGACGATGTCGAAGGCGTTGCGACGCGGCACTCGATTGGCGTCAGCAACCTGCTGTGGGGCAACGACTACCCGCACCACGACTCGATCTGGCCGAACTCGCGGCCGACCCTCGATGACATTCTCTCGGGCGTTCCCGACGACGAGCGGGAACAGATGGTCTGGAACAACGTCCTTGAGCTCTACGACCTCGACCCCGACAGCCTCCCCGCAGCCGCCTGAGGCGCAGTTGCCAAGGAGCCCGCGGCTAGGCCGCGGCGAGCGGCTCCAGGTGGGCGCGGATGGACTGGGCGACCAGCTCGCCGTTCTCCATCGGGCCGAAGTGACTGAGCTCGGAAAACGCCTCGAGGCGTCCGTTGCCGAGCGCCTCCGCGATGGGCTGCGCGACGCGGGGCGGGATCTCGTTCCACTGGGCGTAGGCATCGCCGCGAGCAATCACGACGGGGCAGGTCACGGCGCCGAAGTCGTCGAAATCCATGGGCACGCCGGACTCGTAGATGCGCGCCTCGGTGTCGCCTGAGCACGACAGCCGCACTGCGTCGTCACCCGAGGGATACGTGCCGATCTCGACGTACGCCCGAACCGCCTCTGGCTCGCAATGCGAGAACGGCGGCTTGGACATGAAGCGCTCGTACGCCTCGTCAACGGTTGCGAAGCGGATCCGGCGTCGCCTCGATGCCACCACGAGTTCGTGATCGGAGTCGGGCATCGGGAAGCCATCGGGCACCAGAACCGGCTCGTAGAGGTACATGCCCCGGTAGGTGCCCGGCTGCCGGAGCTCGGCATGCAGCAAGCTGGCTGCTCCCAGTGAATGGCCGACTGCCAGCATCGGCTCGCCGCCCAGGGCGTTCACGGCGGCCAGCACTTCGTCGGTGAACCGGCATCGCTCGACCGACATGTCGTCATGCTGGGGGCGCGAGGCGCCGTGGCCCCGAAAGTCGAGGCCCCAGCACTGGAACGTGTCGCTCAGGTGAGGAACCACGGTTGTCCACATGCCGGCGTTGAGGCCGTTGCCGTGCGTCATGAGCAGCGGCACGCCGTGCCCGCCGAGGTCGTGGAGTACGGCGTGCTCGCCGTCGGAGGTGGTCAGGCGCATCATCGCCGCAGCACGTTAGTGGCCGGTTCAGCCGTCGGCGTGATGGCGCGCTCACCGGTTCCTCTGCTCTCACCGAGACAACGCGGGCAGACTGGCGCCATGGCGAACTTCACACACGGCTCTGCAGACATCCACTACGACGAGCACGGCTCGGGATTTCCCCTCCTGCTCATCGCTCCCGGCGGCATGCGGTCCGCGGCATCGTTCTGGGAACAGACGCCGTGGAATCCCGCCACCCAGCTGGCTGACCGCTACCGGGTCATCGCAATGGACCAGCGCAATGCCGGCCGCTCAACCGGCCCGATCTCGGGCACGGATGGCTGGGCGACCTACACAGCAGACCAGCTTGCGCTCATGGATCATCTCGGCTGCGAGCAGTTCCACGTGGCAGGCATGTGCATCGGCGGCCCCTACATCATGGGGCTGATACAGGCAGCGCCCGAACGGGTGGTGAGCGCGACGCTGTTCCAGACCATCGGGCTCGACGAGAACCGTCACGCCTTCTACGACATGTTCGACGACTGGGCAAATGCCATTCGCGACGCTCATCCCGAGGTCGACGACGCCGCCTGGAATCAGTTCCGCTCGAACATGTACGACGGCGACAATTTCCTGTTCAACGTGGATCGCGACTTCGTCGCAACGGTCCAGACGCCGCTCTTGGTGCTGCTCGGCGGCGATCTGTATCACCCGGAGTCGTCGTCGCGGATCGTCCACGAGGCGGCGCCGAACTCGACGCTGATCGAAGACTGGATGGACGGCGACGCCCGCATCGCAGCGATGGACCAGTTCGCTGCCTTCCTCGCCGCACGCACTCCCTGACCGAGCTGCGCAACAACTAGGCGGTACCGGGGATACAGGCTCGCCAATGGAGGCGTTGAATTTCAAAAAGGGGGCGCTGTGAGCCGTCGTCGGCAATCTCGAATCGGTCGTTTCAGGGCCGAAATCGGCGCGTTCTCTTTGGGAGTCTCTCGCAAGAATTCGCGGCACCAACCACATCCCTTCGAGAAGGCCGCCCGGACTATCAAGGAGGCCTCCCACGTAACTCGAGGGACAGGGACGGGCCCCGCGCATCGTTCGAGTCCCGTCGATCGGGGTATCGAGCAAATCGCGGCCGACGGCTACAAGCTGGACGAGGGTTCGCATCGCGGCTGAGCCGATGGGTGCATCTTGACGCTGCCGCGCAGGGTGGTGAACAGCTGTCTGGTGCTGTGTCATCTTGCCAGGCGATGCTGCGTGGAATCACTAGTACTAGACGCGTGAAATCACTAGCCAGGGCCGCGCTAAAGCACGAACTCGACGGCCGTGACGCAATAGGCTCAGCACGATGCGCAGCTATGTGCACCGCTTGACAGATCCACTGATCCAACAACTGCTCGCCGACCTGTCCGCAGTATTGGTCGTGGGCGCACGCGCCACCGGCAAGACCACTACGGCGCTTCAGCATGCCGCTTCGTCTGTTCGTTTGGATCACGATGCTCAAGCAGCCGCGTTTCGCGCTGACCCTGATGCCGCACTGGCGGGTCTGGCCGAACCCGTCCTGCTCGACGAGTGGCAGGCCGTGCCCGCTGTGCTGGGCGCAGTCAAGCGAGCCGTGGATTCCAACCCTCGGCCGGGACGCTTCATTGTCACCGGTTCGGTGCGTTCGCATTCGGACGGCGGCATGTGGCCAGGCACTGGGCGGCTCGTGACAGTCGACATGCACCCGTTGACCGTGTCGGAGCAGCTGGGCACTTTGACGATGCCTCTGGTCGATCGCGTGGTCGCCGGTGCGCCGCTGATACCGGCCGATCCTGCCCCGGACCTGCGGGGCTACGTTGCCTTGGCACTGAGAGGCGGCTTTCCCGAAGCTGCGCTGGCCGCATCCGACAGCACGCGGCAGCGTTGGTTGCGTTCCTATCTCCGGTATGTCTCCGAGCGCGATGCGCCTGCGTTGGAAGCCGGCCGCGACCCGGTGAAGCTGACGCGTTTCATCGAGGCGTATGCGCTCAACTCTGCGGGGATGGCGACCGACTCCACACTCTTCGGGGCCGCCGACATCAGCCGCGATACTGGTGTCGCATACCATCGGCTTCTGTCCGACCTGCGGATTGTGGCTGATCTGCCCGCATGGGCATCGAATCGGTTCTCACGGCTGGTGAAGGCGCCGAAGCGGTTCTTCGTGGACTCTGCTCTCGTGGCTGCATCGGCCGGAGTCTCCGCTCCAGCGGTCATGTCGGATGGAAATCTGCTCGGACGTCTCATCGAGACCTTTGCGGTGGCGCAGCTTCGAGCCGAGTCGGCCGTCAGCGACCTGTTCCCGCGTCTGCACCATCTACGTGAGGCTCAGGGTCGGCGCGAGATCGATGTCATAGCGGAGCTTGCCGACAGGCGCATCGTCGCTATCGAGATCAAGTCTGCTGCGGCGGTGTCCCGGTCTGACGCTCGACATCTGCTCTGGCTCAAGGAGAGCGCCGGCGACCGCTTTGCGGGCGGAGTTGTTCTGCACACCGGTCCCCGGACTTACGAACTCGGCCAAGGAATCACGGCCGCGCCGATCAGCACGTTGTGGGCGTGAGATCGACTCAGTCAGTACTGTGCGCGCATGGCGCACTCAGAGAATGCTGAGGACATGACCACCCGCTTGGACGGCAAGGTGGCCTTGGTTACCGGAGCGAGCCGAGGGATTGGTGAAGCCAGCGCCCGGGTGCTGGACGCCGCGGGTGCCCAGGTGGTGCTGACGGGTCGGACGACCTCTGACCTTGAACGCGTCGCTGCCGAGTTAGCGCACGATCCGGTCGTACTGACGGCCGATCTGGCTCCCGCAGGAGCAGGCACCGACTTGGCTCGGCGCATCCTGGCCGAGGTGGACGGCGTGGACGTGCTCGTCAACAATGCGGGCATTCCGATGCGGCGCACGCCCGCTCAGCTCACCGAAGCCGACTTCGATCTGGTGTTCTCGATCAACGTGAGGTCGCTGGTGATGCTCAGCATCGGCCTGGCCCCGTCGATGATCGCTCGCGGCGGCGGCTCGGTCATCAACATCAGTTCGGTGGCCGGTGTGCACGGCCCGCTCGGCCGGGTGGCTTACGCCGGCACGAAAGGCGCCGTCGATGCCATGACGCGTTCGCTCGCTGCGGATTGGGGACCCGACGGCATCCGGGTGAACTCGATCGCACCGGGGTTGATCGCGACGGCCATCTGGGAGGAGGCACGCAACAACGTGCCCGGGCTCATCGACGATCTTGCTGGCCAGATGGCCCTCAAGCGCTGGGGCTTCGGCGACGACATCGCAGACGTGGTGCTGTTCTTCGCATCAGATGCATCCCGCTATGTCACTGGCGAGACGCTCGTGGTGGACGGCGGCATGGCACGCGTGTCGGCTTCCAACGCCCCTCCCGCGCTTCCCGAGCTCCAGGACTGAGGTTTGCGCTGACGCGCTGAGGGCGCCGGACCGAGGCCCGGCACCCTCAGTTGAGTGCTGCTTCAGCCGCTAGCCCGTAGGGCCAGCGGGTACGTGCAAGTGCTTACGCAGCGGCGCGTGCCGCGTCGAGCCAGGCGTCGACCGTGGCCCGGTTGTTGGCAATCCAGTCAGTAGCCAGGTCGGCCGGAGCAGCGCCTTCACCCTGCTCCACATTGGCCAGCGACACCTCGATCACCGACAGCTTCACTGCTTCGAGCAGGGCAGCCGCCGCCGGGTTGGCAGCGAGGAAGTCGTTGTTGGCTGTGACGAGGATGTCAGCAGCGATCCAGCCGATCTTGCACTGGCCGCTCTCCTGGTCGGCCGCTGACGGGCACTGATCGGGGCCGATGGCCGCGAAGCCGCCAGTGCCGTCTTCACCGCGCTGGTCGTGCTCGGCGCCGCCTTCCTGATCAGCCGGGTTGGAGTCGTCGAGAATGTCGTTGACACCCATCCAGTAGACGTTGTCGCCCGGCCGCAACTCGGTGATGTACGCCGACGGGGTCCAAGTGTAGGCCACCATCGGCACGCCCTCATTGGCGGCGTCAACGGCCTGAGCGAACATTGCGTCGTACCCGGCGATGGTCTGCTGGATGTTGTCCCAGCCGCTGAATGCGATCTGGTTGGTGATGATGTTGTCGCATGTCCACGACTCGGGGCAACCGAAGATGTCCGCGATGCCGTTGCCCGGAACCGGGTCGGTTGCATCGAACGCTGCGAGAGCGTCGGCATTCTCGTTCAGCTGGTCCATGGTGTAGACGCCGAACTCATCCGCGAACGACTTGGTCACGAGGAAGCCCTGCAGGCCGCCTGCGACCATCTCCTCGCCGACGATGCTGAGGTGGTCACCGACGAGCGAGCCGTCAGGCAATTCGCCTGCCAGCCACGCGAGGTGGCCCGGGTACCAGCTGTTGGCCCAGAAGTCCATCTGACCCTCAGCCATGGCGATGTAGCCATTGTTCGGCCCGAGCTCGAGTTCGGCTGGGTCGCTCACCGTGTAGCCGAGCTCCTGCAGCAGCTGCCGGTAGAGCTCCGCCTGGAAGTAGCCGGTGCTCCAGTCGGCACGGCCCATCGTGACGCTGACACCTTCACCAGGGGTCATCGACATCTCTTCGACCATGGCTTCGGTGGTGGCGGCGGGCGCCTCGGTTTCTGCAGTGGCGTCGCTGTCATCGCCGCACGCTGCGGCGAACAGAGCGAAGGCCGCTAGTAGCAGCAGCAGCTTTGTCAATCGTTTCGTTTTCATTTCGGAGATCCTCCCTGATCTGCGACTGATTGCGTCACGCGGCGCGCCGTTTCGCGGCCACGCATGTGCGGCGCCGTTCGCCCGGCTCGACGAGGGCTCCTTGGGTGGCAGCGTAGTCGCGGTCCATGCGCGCCCCAAAACCCTAGACCGCGCGTACATGTTCGGAGAACTGTGCACGTCCCGGTCCAATGTTCAGCCCGAGTTGGCAGGTATGTCCCCGTAGACCTTGTTCCGCTCAAACTCGGACAGGGTTCCGCGGGACGTGGCAAATATGGTCACGCCGGCGGTGAGGACGAACACCGAGCCGACACCGGAAACAAAGTTGGTGTCGGCAACGCGCACGATGGTCACGATCCACGCAATCGACACGACTGCGATGCCGAGCCCTACGCCAGCCACGAGCGTGCTCCAGCGATAACGGAATGACTCGTCGATGCCGAGCAATCCGATGGCCGGGATAGACAGCGCGAGCGCAGCCGCGCCGGCGATCAGCGTCCAGATTCCAAGGCCGGCACCTTCGGATTCGAAGCCGTCGTGGATGACGTCGCCGGTGCGTTTCGCCGTCGCGATGGTGCTGGCGATGTTCGCGGAGGCCGCAGTCTCGTCCTTTTGGGCGTCGCTTTCCTTCTTGCGCCACTCCCGTTCGAGTTCGACATCGCCTGCGGCGGCCGCTTCCTCGGCGGCCGCCCTGGCAAGCGTCACTCGTTTCGCCGCGTCCTCGCCAAAGCTCCGGATCGCGTCGATCTCTGCCTGGAGCTCGTCGTCGATGACGGACTCGGTGCGGGTGTCGAAGCTCCACCCTGAGTAGCCGCCCATCACCAGCAGCAACACTGAGAACAGACCGCCGAGCAAGCGCCCCCAGCCGACGTTGGCGGGCAAGGGCCGACGTGCGCTCATCGGCGCGCGCCACACCCAGACGCATGCGCTGGCGGTCGCGACGAGCGCGCCGATGACGCAAAGATAGATGCCGACGCCGACGCTGAAGATCCCCAGTTCCTGGACTCTGTCGGGAGGTCTGGCCCCTAGGTACGCGGCAGACGTGACGAGTGAGGCGAGCGAGAACACCACGGCGCCATGCGCAGACATCCAGCGAGATCCCTGCCCCGGCCGAGACAGTGTGTTGAGGGCGGCAAGCAACGCTGCGGCCATCATCAACGCGATGAAGATGCCGAACCACGAACCGCCCGACGCCGAGATGCCGTTGAAGCTGTGGGAGTTGTACGTCGTGGTGCCGTCGCAGATCACGTCGGTCCCGCCGGGGGCCAGCGGGTCGAGCGATCGCAGCTCGATCCAGTCGCCGGAGCACTCTTGGGTCCGCAAGTCGACATCGACGCTGCGGGCGTATGCCGAAACCAAGCCGGCATCGGCGTTCCACGGCAGCAGAAGCGCAACCAGAGCGAGGAGCGAGCCCAGCGCAGTGACCATCACTGCAGTCCGCTCGCCGCTTCCCGCCGCCACGTAAGCCTCGTCTGGCTCCTCGGATTCAGGTTCGGGAGTTGCTCCTGCCGAACCCGCAGCTTCGGCTTCGATCAGCAGTTTCTCCGGAGTCCTACGATTCCTCCATGCGTGAGTAATGCGGCTCAGCAGGTTCCCGGACTCGCCTGCCTCGGGCTGGCTCAGCCGGTCGAGCACAACCGCAACCAGGAAGAATGCGAGGCCGCACGAGCCGGCCTGGGCGAGGTCGAGGTTCGAGATGGCCTGGAAGAGGCAGCGTCCGAGGCCGCCTGCGCCCATGATGGCTGCGATGCCGAGCATCGAGATCGCCAGCAGCAGCGTTTGGTTCAGGCCCGTCATGATCGCGGGACGCGCCAGCGGCAGCTGTACATCTGTCAGGACACGCCACTCCGGCGCGCCGTAGGCACGGGACGCTTCCACCACGTCCTCGGGCACCTGCCTGATGCCGAGGTTCGTCAGCCGGATCAAGGGCGGCAGAGCGAACGTCATCGTGACCATCGTCGCCGAGACAAAGCCGACGCCGAAGAAGAAGATGAACGGCAGCATGTACACGAACGAGTGGACGACTTGCATCGCGTCGAGAACGGGCCGCACCACCTTCCAAGCGCCATCGACCCGCCCGCAGAGCACGCCGATCGGTATCCCGATGATCACGCAGAGCAATACGGCTACGCCGATGAAGCCGATCGTCAGTGCGGTTTCTCGCCACAGCTCCTCGCCGAGCAGGCCGCAGATCATCAAGCCGAGGAACGACAGGAGTCCGACCTGGAAGTTCCTCACCAGCCAGCCGAGCAGGAATACAGCGATGCACACCGTCAGCCACGACATCTGCAGCAGCCACTGATCGACGATGATGTTCAGGAGCTTGGCGAAAGGCCACTCGATGAGTTCAAGTGTGGACTTCATGTTGTTGTCCACCCAGAAGACGACTTGCTCGACCCATTCGCCGACGGGGATGCCCCAGTTGTCCAGCACTGTGTTCTGCCGGACTTGTGCGACGACCCCCGACGTACAGTCGATGAGTCCCCCTTCGCTGTCGACGATGGCGTCACGGCATTCGACCCGCTCCCCGTCGACCGTGTACGGGTGGGTGCCTGAGGCAATGAGCGTCTCAGAGCGCAAGCGGTACCAGCCGACGGCAACGAGGCCGACGAGACCGCCCGCTGCGAGCCCGTACCGGCGCCCGATGGCGCCGCCGAACAGCAGCAGCGCCGGAATGATGAAGATCGCCAGCAGGAAGGCCCACTCGATGCCGGTCGTGAGCCAATCGGCGAGGCGGTCGCCGGCTTCGGGACTTGTGACGGTGTCGAGGAAGCCGTCGAGAAAATGGCCAGACTCGTCCGCTTCTTCGCCGTTGGCCTGCGCGAGAAGCATGGCGGCGCTCACATGAACACCTCCCGCTCGAAGCCGTCTATGAGCTGCTCAACCCTGCCCATTTCCTCCATGATGAGACGGGGATCCAGATTGCCGACGAGCGTGCCGTCATCGTCGACGACCGCAATCGAGAGGCCACGTCCGGCTGCTGCGTAGAGCTCATTCAACGTGGCATCCGGGCTGCACTTGTCGAAATCGGAGCGCAGTGCCTTCTTGAGGTCGTTGCTGCCCATGCCGCGTGCGCGCAGGCCGTCGGCTGCCGTCAGCAGTGAGACCGGCTTGCCTGACGAATCGCAACAGAAGCGGCCGGCGATGTCCTGACAGAGGGTGAGTGCATCGCTGAGCGAGATGTCGGACGGGATCGGCCTCGGCTGGGACATGACCTCGTGTGCCTTGATCACACGCCCTTGGTCGACGTCCTGAACGAATTCGGCCACGTAGCCGGTCGCCGGTTCGGTGAGGATCTCCTCAGGGGTGCCGATCTGCACAACGGCACCGTCTTTCATGATGCAGACCCGGTCGCCGATGCGCAGCGCTTCGTTGAGGTCGTGCGTGATGAACAGGATCGTCTTATGAACCTCGTCTTGGATCTCCATCATCTCGTCCTGCATCTGACGCCTGATGAGGGGATCGAGCGCGCTGAACGCCTCGTCCATGAGCAGGATGTCGGGGTCTGAGGCGAGCGCCCGCGCCAATCCGACGCGCTGCTGCATGCCCCCTGAGAGCTGAGCCGGCCGATGCTCGGCGAATGCGGCGAGGCCCACCAGCGAGAGTGCCCGCATCGCTGCTTCGTTCCGGTCCGAACGGTCGACCTTTTGCACCTTGAGGCCGTAGCCGACGTTGTCGATGACGCTTCGGTGCGGGAACAGGGCGAAGTGCTGGAAGACCATACCCATCTTCTCCCGCCGAAACACCTGCAGGTCGGTGCCGTCGAGCTTTTGGACATCGACACCGTCCACGATCACCTCGCCGTGGGTCACGTCGTGCAGCTTGTTCACCGTCCGGATGGCGGTCGACTTTCCAGAGCCGGACAGGCCCATCACGACGAAGATCTCGCCCCGATTGACCGAGAAGCTCACGTCGGTGAGCCCGACCACGTGACCCGAGAGCCGCTGCACATCATTCTTGGGAACGCCTGAACGGGCCAACTCGAAGGCGCGGCCTCTCGGCTGCGGCCCGAAGATCTTGTACACCTCGCTCAGGCGGATGATCTCATCGCCGTCGGCGGTGCCGTTGGCCGCGTCATCGCTCATGTGTCCCCCTGATCTGTCCCGTGCCACGTTAGGCGCGCCGCGAGTGCCGGTCGGTAATCCGCGCGCGCACGGCTGGAAAGCGCCGGTGCCGGGTGCGGCTGCGCAATGGAGTGCTTCGAACTGGTGATCAGCTGTGAGAATGTATGGCTGTGACGCGCTTGGGGTTCCTGCTGGACAGCGGCGCGTGCATTGGCTGCCACGCGTGCACGGTGGCATGCAAGAGCGAGCATGACGTGCCGCTCGGCGTCAACCGGACGTGGGTGAACTACGTCGAGACCGGCGAGTTTCCCCAGACGCAGCGGCACTTCGCCGTGATGCGCTGCAACCACTGCGACGATGCCCCCTGCATCGAGATCTGCCCGACCGGTGCGCTGTTGCGGGCCTCCAACGGCGTCGTGGACTTCGACGATTCCCGCTGCATCGGCTGCAAGGGCTGCATGAACGCATGCCCGTACGACGCGCTGTACATCTCGCCGGCGACCGGAACTGCGCACAAATGCAACTTTTGCCAGCACCGGCTGGAGGTCGGTTTGGAGCCGTCATGCGTGAGCGTGTGCCCGACGCGAGCCATCACGGTGGTCGATCACGACGACCCCGATGATGCAGCCGCCGTTCGAATCCAGCGCGAGGAGCTGCCGGTGCGGGCGCCCGAGCGCCGCACCCTCCCGAAGGTGCACTACGCGGGCACGGTGCCCGAGGCCTTGGATCCGCTGGCCCGCCCCGTGGCCGACGACGGGCTGATCTGGGCCGATTGGACCGGCAGCGCAGCCTGGCCGGCCACGTCGAGCCCTGCGCCGGCCGCACGCACCGCCTACACGGTGGCCCATGACGAGCCTTGGGGCGCCAAGGTGGCCGGCTACATGGTCACCAAGGGTGTGGCCGCAGGTGTGATGCTGTGGGCTGCTGCCGCCGCGCTGCTGGGCTGGGACGACCGTGCTGCAGTCGCCACTGGTCCAGCCGTGATCGCCCTGGTCGCGCTGGCGGTGACGGGCGTCTTGCTCATCGCAGATCTGAAGCGGCCCGAGCGCTTCTGGTACCTGTTCGCCAAGGGACGGCTTCGCAGCTGGATCACCGCAGGTGCGTGGGTGATCATGGCCGACGCGATGTTGGTCACGCTGTGGGGCATCGCCGGCCTCTGGGGGGGTTCCGCCTGGTTTGTGGTGCTGATCGGCCCGACGGTGTTGTTCTCGCTGATGACCGCTGCCTATACCGCGTTGTTGCTGCGCCAGTGCCGGGGACGCGTGATGTGGGCGGACCGCCCCGTTCTCGCGCTCATCGGCCGGCTGGTCGGCGAAGCCGTGCTGGGAGGCGGCGCGGTGTGGGGAGCCTTCCTGGCCGTGAGGGCAAACGCGGCGATCTTCGCCTGGGTCCCGGTGGTCGCTGCGGGAGTCCTGGCATGGCTGTGGCGGCACGACCGGGAGTACCTGCGTGCGGCCCAGGCGGTACCGCTGTCGTGACGGCACCGGAGCAGACGGGAGCGGGCGTGCCGCCTCAAGCATCGGGATTGTCGGCTGCGCCGCCGCACGCGCAGTGGCATCACTGGACCGAACTCGACGCCGCCTCGTGGCCGCAGCGCAAGGAACGCAACTACACGCTGGTGCCCACGACCTGTTTCAACTGCGAAGCGGCGTGCGGCCTGGTCGCCTACATCGACCGCGACACCGATGAAGTCGCTCGTTTCGAAGGGAACCCCGAACACCCTGCATCCCGGGGACGCAATTGCGCGAAGGGTCCCGCCACCATCAACCAGGTTCATGACACCGAGCGCATCCTGTACCCGCTGCGCCGGACAGGCGAGCGCGGCGGGGGCGGATGGGAACGGGTGAGCTGGGACGAGGCGCTGGCCGAGATCGCTGCCCGCATCCGAGCGGCCATCGTCGAGGACCGCCACGACGAGATCATGTACCACGTCGGCCGACCGGGCGAGGACGGGTACACCGAGCGTGTGCTGGTTGCGTGGGGCATCGATGGGCACAACAGCCACACCAACGTCTGCTCCTCCAGCGCCCGGGTGGGCTACGCGACCTGGATGGGGCATGACCGGCCCTCCTCAGACTTCGCCAATGCCGAGGTCATCTTCCTGATCTCGAGCCACCTCGAGGCGGGGCACTACTTCAACCCGCACGCTCAGCGCATCATCGAGGCCCAGCAACGGGGGGCGAAGGTCATCTGTGTCGACCCGAGGCTGTCCAATACCGGCGCCAAGGCCGACCACTGGCTGCCGGCGTGGCCCGGCACCGAGCCGGTCCTTCTGCTGAGCCTGACCCACCTCTTGCTCGAAGCCGGTACGTGGGACCGCGCCTTCGTTCATCGCTGGACGAATTGGCAGACCTACCTGGCCCAGACCCGACCTGACCTGCCGCCGACGTTCGAGTCGGTCGAAGTGGCCCTGCGCGACGCGTATGCGCAGTACACCCCCGAGCGGGCAGCAGAACTGTGCGGGGTGGACGCGGACGAACTGCGCGAGATCGCGCACGCCATCGGCGGGGCGCACGGCCGTTTCGCATCCCATAACTGGCGTGCCGCGGGGGCCGGCAATCTGGGCGGCTGGCAGACCGCCCGCTGCCTCTTCCTGCTCAATGTGCTCACCGGGTCGGTTGGCACGGTGGGGGGCACGACAGGCGCGGGCTGGCACAAGATGAAGCCGGCGCCGCCGCTGCGTCCGCCGCCGGTCGAGCACTGGAACGAGATGTCGTGGCCGCGTGAATACCCGCTCAGCCACCACGAGATGTCGATCCTGCTGCCGCACTTCCTGCGAGAAGGCAGGGGCAAACTCGACACGTACTTCACGCGCGTCTACAACCCGGTGTGGACGAACCCTGACGGGTTCAGCTGGCTGGAAGCGCTGAGCGACCCCGAGCGGGTCGGCTGCCACGTTGCACTGACGCCGACGTGGTCGGAGACAGCATGGTTCGCCGACTTCGTGCTGCCGATGGGCGTCGGCTCCGAACGCCACGACCTGGCGTCGTTTGAGACCCACGCAGGCCAATGGCTGGGCTTCCGTCAACCGGTCATGCGCCGGTATGCGGAACTGCGCGGCCGCGAACTCGGCCCCGACACGCGCACTCACGAGTTCAATCCGGGCGAGGTCTGGGAGGAGAACGAGTTCTGGATCGACCTGTCGTGGCGGATCGATCCCGATGGCTCGCTCGGCATCCGCCAGTGGTTCGAGAGCCCGTCGCGGCCCGGCGAGCCCATCAGCATCGACGAGTACTACGAAGCGATCTTCACCGACGAGGTACCGGGCTTGGCCGACGACGCTGCGGCTGCGGGCCAGTCACCGCTCGAGTTCATGCGCGATCGCGGGGCCTACGCCGTGCGAGGCGATCCCTACGGTCACCACGAGCGCGTCGTGCAGCCACCGCAGCTGACCGGCACCGCGCTCGGCGATGACGCAGTCTACCGGCCGGTGCGCGACTCGGTCCGTGGCGCTGGCATGTCGTTGCCCCCGCTCGGGGACGGTTCAGTGGCGGTGCAGGTCGCGGGAGCGGCCCGTCAAGGGTTCCCGACGCCGTCGCGCAAGCTCGAGCTGTACTCCACGACGTTGGCCGAGTGGGGCTGGCCCGAGCACGCGACACCTGGCTGGATTCCCAGCCACGTGCACTGGCAGCGGTTGGATCTTGCCGGCGACGAGCGGATTCTGGTGCCGACGTTCCGCATTCCGACACTCATCCACACCAGGTCGGCGAACGCCAAGTGGCTGGCAGAGATCAGCCACCGACATCCTTTGTGGATCCACCCCTCAGATGCCGAAGCGCTCGGCATCGAGATGGGAGGCCTCGTGCGGATCAGCACCCGCATCGGCCATTTCGTCATCTCGGCATGGCGGACCGAGGGCATTCGCCCAGGTGTTGTGGCGGCCTCGCACCACATGGGCCGTTGGCGGCTCGACCCCGCAACCGAGCGAGAGGCTGAGCCGCAAGCGAGAGACCCTGCTGATGCCGCCCGACCCAGGTCGTGGGCCGGTGGTCCCGCAGAAATACAGCGGGACGGCACAGTGTGGAAGCTCCGGCGCACCGGGTCGATGTCGCCATTCGATTCTGACGATCCCGATTCTGAGCGGGTGTGGTGGAACGACACGGGCGTGCACCAGAACCTGACGTTCTCGGTGCAGCCTGACCCGATTTCGGGCATGCAGTGCTGGCATCAGCGGGTGCGTGTGGGACCCGCCGAACCCGGTGATCGCTATGGGGACGTCGTGGTCGATACCCAGCGCGCCCGGGCCGCGTACGAGGAGTGGCTCGCGATGACACGACCGGCGCCCGGTCCCGGCGGGCTCCGCCGCCCGACGTGGCTGGCGCGCCCGATGAAGCCTCACGCAGACGCCTACCGCCTCGATTCCTGAGCCCTGTGCCCCTGAGGCCCCAAGCTGCGCACGCCCAGCTAAAGGCACAACAGCACAAGCTGCGGCGGCGGCAGGGAACTCTGCGACGTTGGACCTGCCGGATCCGGGAGCAGAGGGCCCTGCCGCCGCCGCAGCGGGTCCACATCGCTCAGCTGGGTTTGTGTGCCTTGCGGGAGCCGGCTTCCCAATCCTCCATCTCGGGCGCATCGGTGACGGTGCCCAGCACGTTGAGCTGCGGTGCCTCGCGCAGTGATCGCTTCAGTTCGGCGAAACCGGGGAAGCGGGCCAGCTCGATGACCGCGTTCCACAACGGCACCGCTTGCTCGTCCGATGGGACTCGCGAGATCACCGGTCCGAAGAAGGACAATCCGTCGGGCGGCTCGAACGTGATGATCGGTGTGCCCACGTCACGCCCGGTGCGGCTCAGGGCGAGCTCGGTTTCCGCCTCGATTTCGGCATCCCAGGAGTCGTCGTCGACTGCGAGCGCATACTCGGTCGGCAGTCCGGCGGTGGCCAGCGCTCCAGCGGTGTGCTCCGCGGTGCCGATGCGGTCTCGCAAGCCTGATCCCTTCGGCATCTCCCAGTAGTGCTGACCCATCGCGTCGTACAGCGGCCCCATGACGTTGCGGCCGAGATCCGCTCGTACTTTGGCGGCGACCCGCAGCATCCGCAGCCCGGCGGTGTGCCCCTGCTCATACCCGGCCGGGAAGTCTTTGGCATAGTCCCGGTCCTTGTTCAGGACGCGCAGCGAGATGAAGCGCCAGTCCACCGTGTAGCCGGTCTGGGCAACCACCTTTTCGACCCAGCGCGACGTGATCCATGCAAACGGGCACACCGGGTCCCAGAAGAACTCGAGATCGGGTGGTGTGTCAGCATCCGTTCCGGTGTCTGTAGTACTCATGCGCGCATGGCTAGCACATGGGTCCCACAGCCATGAGTGGTCCTGCCGGTGGCGTGCCGGCGCCCGAGATGGTCGAAGTGGCCGACGGCGTCGAGCTCGCACTGCACTGCCTGGGCGGCGATGGGCCGCCGCTGCTGTTCGTGCATGCCACGGGTTTCAACGGCCGAACCTACGGACCGCTGACGAGCCGCCTGACCGAGCACTTCACCGTCTGGGCGCCTGATCTTCGCGCCCACGGCTGGAGTCCGCCGCCCGTTGATCGGGACTTCTTGTGGACGACGCTGGCAGCCGACTTGCTGGGGATCGTCGACCACTTGGGGATCGCCCAGGGGGAGTTGGACTGTGTCGGCCATTCGATCGGCGCGGCCACTCTGCTGCTGGCCGACACGCTGCGGCCCGGCACCATCGGGCGCATGTACGGCTACGAGCCGGTCGTGTGGCGTCTCGAAGATCAATTCGGCCCGGGTGAGAACCCGTTGATCGCTCTCACCACGAAGCGCCGGGAGGAGTTCGCCTCACGGGGCGAAGCCTTCGAGCGATTCGCCTCCCGCCCGCCATTCGGCGGCGTGCGAGCCGATGCGCTGGCGAGCTATCTCGCAAACGGATTCGAAGACCTGCCCGATGGCTCTGTGCGGCTGCGCTGCCGCGCCGCGGACGAGGCAGCGACCTACGACGGCGAATGGGTCTCGACCACTGCTCGCCTGGAAGGCAGCGCTACTCCGGTGGTCATCGGCAAGGGCCTGGAGATGACCTTTGAGGACATCGGCGTGCCGGCGCACGAGGCTCTGCCCAACTCGAAGCTGATCACGTATCACGGGCTGGGGCACTTCGGGCCCTTCGAGGCGCCTGACGTGATCGCCTCTGACGCGCTGGCGACCGTGCTCGGTCACGAACCCGCAGGCACGCACTCCGAGACGAACCCCACCAAGTAGTCGGCGATCCGCTCGGGCTGGTCGCGATGAGCGACATGGCCGCAGTCGGCCAGCAGGTGGCCCCTGGCATCAGGCGCTGAGCGGACGATTGTGGACACCTGCGCCTCGGTGCCGTACTGGTCGCCCTCGCCCTGAAGCACCAGGACCGGGCAGGCGATGCGCTCGATCAGCGGCCTGATGTCCCAGTCGCGAAACTGCGGGGTCAGCCAGACGTCTCGCCAACGTTCGAATGCGAGGCGCGGGTGGTCGTGGTGACGGGCGAGCCCGGAGATGACCGGCTCGCGCTGGCTGTCGATGGCACGAATGCCATCGATGCAGACGTCCTCGATGAACGAGTGCGGCGCGATCACGGCCACGCCGAGCGGCACGACTGATTCCAGTCCCGCTGCTATCAGCGAGATGGATGCTCCGTCGCTGTGCCCGATGAGCACGGGCGAGCGGACACCGAGTTCGTGGAGCACTGCGGGCAGCACTTCGGTGGCCTCGCGCTCCATGAACCCGTCGCTGTAGGTCTCGGGCACCGGGTCTGAGCGTCCGTAGCCGCTGCGGTCGTAGGCGATGACGTCGAGCCCACATCGGCGCGCCAGCACTTCGGGCAGTTCCCGCCATTGGGTGATGCTGCCGAGGCCCTCGTGCAACATCACGATCACGGGGCTTGCGCTGCCGTGTTGGTGCCCGGTGCCGGTGCCTCCAGGAGAGATCTTGCGGTATGCGATGCCGACGGCGTCGAGCTGCACGTGACCGTCCACGGTGACCAGCTCGTCGATCACGTTGCCATCCGGTGTGGGGGAGATGACCAATGGTTCCTAGAGCACCAGTTCGTCATGCGCACAGTGCCCCGCGGCCAGCCGCTCAGCCCCAGGCGCGTGCAACAGCGCGGGGCAGCTCTTCGATCCATTGGATGAGGTCGTGGCCGCAGACGCGCTCGGTCCAGTCGTGCGGCGATTTTGCGAAGTGCAGCCACGCTGCCCACGCCTCGGTGGCCTGGTGGAAACCGCCCTCGAGAGTGCCGGCACACAGGTGCACGAACGGAGCTTCGGCGGCGTTCCAGTTCATCTGCTCGTTCGGTGGCATGCCGGTGGAATACGCCATGGCGTGACCGAACTTGTCGCGGTGCATGTGACCGACGGCGAGAGCGTGACCTCCGCCGTCGGATGCGCCGAACACGCCGCGCTGGCTGCGGTCGCCCGAGACGCCGAAGGACTGCTCAGCCCAGGCGGTCAGCTCTTCGACGAAGAAGCGCTGGTGGCGGTCGAAACGGTCGTTGTCGAAGCCCGGCAGGTACTCCATGGCCCGTTCATTCCCATAACCGCCCATCGGCGCGGAGTGTGCGGCGACCAGAACGAAGCGGGGCACCGTTTCGTTGGTGATGCCGGCGTCGAGCCGGCGAATGTACGGGCCGATCATGCCGCCGTCAGTGGCATACAGCACGGGCAAGGGCTCTGCGGGGGAGTGCTGAGGCGGCAGGTACACCGTCACCTTGCGCTTCGAGCGAAGTGACGTGCTGTCGACGGTGTGCTCCTGGATTTCCCCGCGCAGCTCGTCGTCGGGGTGCGAGGGCAATTCGGCGGGTGCCTCGGGCCCGCGGAACCGGTGCGGCACCGGGCCGCGCTGGCCGCCCAGCAGGCTCCCGGCGTCGTCAAGCGGCCAGAAGCCATAGCCGATCACCGCTTCTCCGAGGCGTTCGATGCGCACGCTGAGCGCCCACAGGTCGCTGCGAGCCCCGTCCCTGGCCCCGTCACTGCTGTCGCCGCCGACCCGCCACATCGGCAGCTCGATGACCGGTCCGGGCAGCACGCCGGCGGCATCGCTGCGGCAGGCGAAGGTGAGCTCGTCGCCGTCATCCCAGCAGCCGGCAGGGTCCGCCTCGAGCCGCTCTTCGAGGAATGCAGGGCTCGGATCACGCCAGACGCGGCAGAGGCGTTGACCCGGCGGAAGTCCGCCTTCTTCGGCGCGCTCGCGAGCCAGCTCACGGTTGCGACGGTCGATCTCGGTGCGGCGCTGCGCCAATGTCGGCAGGCCAATGCGGGCGCGGGCCTCGTCGTCGACGCTGCCGTCGACGGGTGCCAGCGCCAAGTCGCCCAGGTGCGTGGTGACGACGGTCCCGAATTGCTGGGGCCTGCCACTCAGCAGGCTCATCTTGTCGGCGCATTCGGCGAAGACGGCACCGGCGCCCGGCACGCCCTCGCGGTGAGCGCGCGCAGCCAGCTCGCCAGCAATGGAGAACATCTGCGGGCCGCCGTGAACGCTGAGCGCTCGAGCCGCTCGCAGTGCATTCGCTCCCTGGGCCTGTTGCAGTTCGGGCGTGCGCGCCAGCAACTGGACCAGCATCGGAATTTCGGCAGGCTCCGCCATCTCGATCCGGGCCAGCAGGTCGCCGACACCGTCCGCCGCCGAGTCGCCCCCGGCCGTACCCGGGTTCTCCGTGCCCTCGCCGTCCATGCCGCCCTCCGACCGAGCCCATGCGTCGGGGATCCGTTTGGCCCCTGGCCGCGCTGCGAGGCTACTGTCGGCGCCGGAACCGCTGCCGGGGCCCTGGCGCCACTGCGGCGGTGTGACCTTCGGGCGCATACCGATGCGCCCGCTTCGATAAAGGAGTTTCGGTGAGCGAAGAACCCCTGGTCCTGGTCGAACAGCGCGGTTACGTGCAGATCCTCACGTTGAACCGGCCGGATGCGATGAATGCATTCAACATGGCGCTGTCGGAGGCGCTCGGAGAAGCGCTGGACGCCCTTGATGCCAATCCCGACGCTCGTGTCGGTGTGATCACCGGCGCTGGGCGGGGATTCAGCGCCGGCATGGACCTCAAGGCGTTCGTCAGCGGCGGCGGAATCGACGCGATGCCGAACCCGGCCGGGCGTGGCTTTGGCGGCATCGCCGAGCGCAGCGCGGCCAAGCCGCTCATCGCCGCCGTGGAGCGTTTCGCCTTGGCCGGAGGCCTCGAGGTGGCGCTGTCGTGCGATCTCATCGTGGCGTCGGAGGGCACGATGCTCGGCATTCCCGAGGTGGGCGTGGGTCTGTTCGCGGGTGCCGGCGCGCTGCTGCGCCTGCCGCGCCAGCTTCCTTACAGCCTCGCCATGGAGATGGCGTTGACCGCTGAGCCGATCACCGCCGAAGTTGCCCACGAACACGGCATGGTCAACCGGGTCTGTCCCAAGGGCGAGGCGGTCAACGTGGCCGTCGAACTCGGCGAGCGCATCGCCCGTAACGCGCCGAAAGGTGTCCGTGCCTCCAAGGCGCTGATCCGCAACGTGCTGGGCGTGGCCGAGGACGACTTCTGGGCGTTCCAACAGCCGGCGCTCGAGGACGTCTTTGCATCGGCGGACGCCATCGAAGGAGCTACTGCATTCGCTGAGCGGCGCGATCCGAATTGGGAGGACCGCTGAGCCGCTGGGCCGAACGCGGCGACATTCCCCGCGGTGCCGCGTACGACGACCGCTGGGCACGCAAGGCAGCGCGCGGCGAATCCGTCCATGGCGAGGCTGACCTGGTCGACTCGCTGACGCCACGAGGCGGCAGCGTGCTCGATGCCGGCTGCGGGACCGGCCGCGTGGCCATTGAGCTGGCCCAGCGCGGCTTCGACGTGGTCGGCGTCGATCTCGACCCCGCGATGCTCGACCTGTCGAGGGACAAGGCGCCCGGCTTGCCATGGATCGAGGGCGATCTTGCTGGCACGGTCGTCGCAGACGAAGCCGGAGAGCGGCGCAGTTTTGATGCTGTCGTTGCCGCGGGCAACGTGATGATCTTCCTCGAACGCGGCACTGAAGCCGCAGTCGTTGCCAACATCGCAGCACACCTGCACCCGGGCGGCGTGCTCGTGGCGGGCTTCCAGCTCAGCGACGGGTACATGCAGTTGCACGTATACGACGCACTCGCCGAACGCAACGGTCTGGAACTCGAAGCCCGCTTCTCGACGTGGGAAGGCGCCCCGTTCGACGGCGGCGACTACGCCGTCTCGGTTCACCGCCGCAACATCTGAACACGAGACGCCCGAACACCAGGCGCTGGTGCGAGCCGCATAAGAGGAAGCGACACGCACTGGCTGTCATGCAGCGACGGTCAGGTGTGTGCCTGGGCCGAGCGGCGAGGGGCCCACTTCTGTCCCCAGTTCTCCAGCGCTCCCAGAACCGGCTTGAAGTCCAGAGCGGCCTCGGTGGGGATGTACTCGAAGCGAGGCGGGCGTTCTGAATACTGGCGCCGTTCGAGCAGACCGCTCTCGACGAGGTGGCTGAGTCGACTCGTCAGCACCGTGGGAGCGATGCCGAGATTGTTCTGGATGTCATCGAAACGGGAGAGTCCCAGGAGCACTGTGTCGCGCAGGATCAGCGGGGTCCACCACTCGCCCACGAGCTCAAGCGACTGCGCGATCGGACACGCCATGTGCCCGAAACTCTTGCGTTTCATAGATTCAAGGTACCAAATGTCGGGGTTCAGCCAGCAGAAGGCCTGGCAGGCAGCCGCGTGGCCACCAGGCTCGCCAAGAGTGCGGCGGATCCGAGGTAGGCGAACGCCCAGCGGAAGGTGCTGATCGTGGGCTCGCCAGATGCGCCGGTACTGAGGATCGCTACCAGGATGGCGACGCCGATTGCCCCAGCGAGCTGACGCGCTGTCTGGGCGACGGCACCGGCGACGCTGAAGTGCGCAGGGTTGACCTCGGAGACCGCCGCCCCGTTCAGGATGGCTGGCCCGGCGCCGATGCCGGCCCCCAGCAGCAGCAGAGCTGGAAGCACATCGACCAGGTAGTGCGGATCGGGTCCCGCTCGCACGCACAGCCACAGCGCACCCAGGGTGAACAGCAGCAATCCGGGGATCACGACGGCTCGAAATCCGAAACGATCCGCAAGCGGCCCGCTCACATTTGCCGACACCAAGGCCGTGACGGGCAGCGTGACGATCGCGATGCCCACGGTAACGGTGGAGTATCCGGCAATCTCGGTGAAGTAGAGCACCATGGCCAGCAGCGACGCGAAGAAGCCGAGACCGAACAGGAAGAGCGACGTGAACGCGATGCGGAACGATGAGACGGCCAGCAGGGCTCGCGGCACGATGGGCGCCGGATGCCGAGCGGAGCGCCGGGCAACGGCGACGATCGACGCCGCGCACATCACCAGCAAGCCGAGCACCGCCGGTGAGGCCCATCCCCATTCCTGTCCCTGAACGATTGCCAGCGCAAGGCCGCCTGTCGCGCCGCCGAGCAGCGCCGCTCCGACGAGGTCAGGGGTGCCGGATTCGGGTTGACGCACGCTCTCGGTCAGCACTGCGATGCCCCAAACCAGCGCAACGATGGCCACAGGGACATTCAGGGCGTAGGCCCAACGCCAAGAGCCGTATTCGATGAGAAGGCCACCGACGACGGGACCGACCGCGGTCGACAGCGCGAGCGTCGAGCTCCAGACAGCAACCGCAGTGCCGCGCCGTTCGATCGGCCACGCGGCGACCGCAAGCCCGAGCGATGCCGGGGCCATCATCGCCGCGCCGACCCCTTGCAGCCCGCGCATCACGATGAGTATCGGCAGCGAGGGTGCCGCAGCGGCCAGTCCGGCGCCGACCACGAAGCAGGTGATGCCGATGTTGAGCATTCGCAGACGGCCGAACCGATCGGCCCAGCGTCCGGCCACGACCAGGAAGCCCGCGAAGGTGACCATGTAGAAGGTCAGCACCCATGAGGTGTCAGCGGTGCTGGCGCTGATGAACTCCCGACCGATGTCAGGAACGGCGACATTGGTGATCGACAGGTCGAGCCCCACCACGAAGTTGGTGAGCGCTGTCGCGCCGAGCACCTTCCATGCTTGCCGCGAGACGCGGGCAGCGGTCGGGGGAGTGACTTGTTTCACGATAGTCACTCTAGCAGAGAACGAGCCCGACGGCTCGTGGCCGCAATGGCGACGTGATCAGTCGGTGGGAAGGCGCGCGAGGAGCTCGATCTTGCGTTCCTCGTACTCGTCGAAGCTGATCTCGTCGTTGTCGAACTGGTTCTGCACCTCTTCGACGAGACGAATCAGGTCCGCGGCCGACAGTTCCTCGTCGAGGTTGCCGTCGAGCACGGCGCCAGTGCCATCGGGCTCGTCCGTCTCGGCGACAAGTGGTCCGCTCTGGGGGATCTTGCCCATGCGCTTGGCGCGCTTGGCCTCGGCCTTTGCCTTCTTGGCCCGGTCCCTCTGCAGTTTCTCGAACGTCGTGCGACCAGCAGCCATGACATCACCTCACTGTGGGGATACGGGGGATCGGGAACCGGCACATGGGGCATGCCCCGGCGCCGAGCGGTTCGTGATCTCGCTTGGCGCCGCTGTGCCTCAGTCCGCCGGAGCGGCGTGCGCGCCGACACGGCAGACCGGTCAGCGCAATCCGGCTGTCATGCTACCCGCGGGTTCGCAGGGCCAGTCGGCAGGATCGTGCTACCGCTGGGGCCACGCGTGTCCTGCGTGGCTCGTACGCAGAGCCCTTTTGTCGATCTTGCCGGTGCCGGTCAACGGGATCTCGTCTGTGACAACGATGTCGTCGGGCAGCCACCACGACGCCACACGCGGTCGGATCGCATCCACGACGGCGTCGGCGTCGAGCACCGCGCCGTCGGCCAGCTCGACGACGAGCAACGGGCGCTCGCCCCAGCGTTCGTGCGGCAGGCCGATGACCGCGGCGGCCGCGACGCCGGGCGCAGCGAGGGCGGCGTTCTCCAGCTCGATCGAGCTGATCCACTCGCCGCCGCTCTTGATCACATCTTTGGAGCGGTCGGTCAGTGTCAGGTAGCCCTCTGGGTCCAATGCGCCGACGTCGCCAGTTCGCAGCCAGCCACCGTCGGAGGAAGGCAGGTGCCCCTCGGCGAATGCGCCGGGCTCTGCAAGCTCGCCGAGGTAGTACGCGCCGCACATCCATGGACCGCGTGCCTGGATCTCGCCGACACTGCGACCGTCATGAGGCAAGGCTTTGCCCTGCTCGTCGACCACCCGCAGTTCGATGCCGTACAGCTCGCGGCCGGCCTTCGCCTGGCGGGCTCGCTGATCGTCACGGCTGGCGCGCTGGACTCGATGGGTGAAGCGCCCCGAGGTGCCCTGGGTCATCTCGGTCATGCCCCAGACATGGCTGACCGTGACGCCGTAGTCGTCTTCGAGCGTGTCGGTGAGCACCCGGGGCGCGGCCGAGCCGCCGACCGCGACCTTCTCCAATGACGGCACGGTGCGACCAGTGTCCTGGAGGTACTGCACGACGCCCAGCCAGATCGTGGGAACACCGGCCGAGAACGTGACGTCTTCGGCTTCGATCAGGTCGACGAGCGCTTGAGGGCTCAGGTCGGGTCCTGGCAGCACGAGCTTCGCGCCGCTCATCGCTGTGGCGAACGGCAGCGCCCAGCCGTTCACATGGAACATCGGAACGGCGCCGAGCACGGCGTGGCCTGAGTGGATGTCGTGTCCGTCCCCGGTGCAGCACGCCCACGTCTGCAGCACGATCGAGCGGTGGCTTTGCAGGACGCCCTTGGGGTTGCCCGTCGTGCCCGACGTGTAGCAGAGCGTGGCAGCTGAGCGCTCGTCGAACTCAGGCCACGCGGCGGGTCCCGCGGTGCCGCTAATCCAGTCCTCATACGCGATCTCGCCGGGCAGGCCCGCGGGTGTGTCCGGACGGCCGAGCACCACCCATCGGCGGACCGAGGGCGTGCGCGCAGCGAGTCGCGCAGCGATGTCGACAAAGGACTGGTCGACCAGCACGATGCTGTCGGCGGCGTCGTTGAGGATGTATGCCAGTTGGTCGTCGTGAAGCCGCGGGTTGACGGTGTGCAGCACTGCGCCGATCCCGGTGATGCCGTAGTAGGCCTCGAGATGGCGGTGGTCGTTGCAGGCAATCGTGGCCACCCGCTCGCCAGATGCGATGCCGTCGGCGGTCAGGGCGGCTGACAGCAGGTGCGCCCGCTTGCCGATCTGGGCCCAACTGCTGCGCGTCGTGACGCCGGCTGAGTCGACAGCCACGACATCGGTGTCAGCATGGCTGCGCGCCGCATAGGAGATGAGGGTCGAGACCAGCAGCGGCCGGTCCATCGTGTTGCCGAGCAGGACCGGCTTGGCGCACTCCGCTGTCATCAGGCGCGACTCTTCGCCGACCTCGGCGTCCCGCAGCTCATCGAAGCAGGCTGAAGAAGGCACGTACGTCGTCGGCGAACAGCTCGGGTTGTTCGAACGCTGCGAAGTGCCCGCCTGCGGGCATCTCGGACCAGTGGCGGATGTCGGAATAGATCGGCTCGGACCAAGCGCGCACGGGCGGAATGATCTCTTTGGGGAACTTCGCCACACCCGTCGGCACGTCCACCGTCATGCGGGGCATCTGCCGGAAGCTCTCCCAATACAGACGGCCCGACGAGGCTGCGTTTGCGTTCAGCCAGTACAGCATGACGTTGTCGAGCATCTCGTCGCGGCCCAGCGTGTTCTCCGGGTGGCCGTCGCAGTCCGTCCATGCCCAGAACTTCTCCAGGATCCACGCAGCCTGACCGGCAGGCGAATCGGTGAGGCCGTAGCCCAGCGTTTGCGGCCGGGTGGACTGCTGCTTGGAGTAGCCCGAGTCCCAGTCGTTGTAGTGCTTCGCAGCAGCGAGCGCTCCGAGTTCCTCCTCGTTCGGCTCACGGTCCTTCGGGCGGCTGCCGCGCATCACCATGTTCAAGTGGATGCCGAGACACACGTCAGGGTGACGGCTGCCCAGCGCGCTGGTGACTGCGGAGCCCCAGTCGCCGCCCTGTGCGCCGAAGCGGTCGTAGCCCAAGCCGGCCATCAGCTCGGCCCAGCAGTCGGCGATCTTCTCGACGCCCCAGCCCGCCTCGGTCGGCTTGCCGCTGAAGCCGTAGCCCGGCAGTGACGGGCAGATCACGTGGAAGGCGTCGGCCGCACTCCCGCCATGGGCGACCGGGTCGGCCAGGGGCTCGATGACCTTGTGAAACTCGACGACCGAGCCTGGCCAGCCGTGGGTGATGACGATCGGCATCGCATCGGGCTCGGGGGAGCGCACGTGGATGAAGTGCACGTCCATGCCGTTGACGTCGGCCATGTACTGGTCGAACCGGTTGAGGGATGCTTCGCGGGCCCGCCAGTCGTAGGTGTTGGCCCAGTAGTCGCAAACTTCCTGGACGTAGGCGAGCGGGATCCCCTGGGACCAGTCGTCTACTGGTTCTTCCTCTGGCCAGCGAGTTCTCGCCAGGCGGTCCTTGAGGTCTGCTAGCTGCTCGTCAGCGACGTTGATCTGGAACGGTTCGATCTGCATTCGAGCACGGTAGTCCGCAGGTGTGACGTCGCCCCCGGGGTGTACGAGGGCAGGGGCGCCCGTGCTTCAAACAGATGCGGCGCTCTTTGTTGGCTCGCGGGGTCGCAGGGGCGCCGCATAACTGCGCGCGGCCGCCCCTGCCCACGCACACCCCTTGTTTCGTGGCACGTTCGGCGGCTTGCTCAGTCGTAGACGAAGCCGAGTTCCGCTGGTGGGGGGAGTTCGCCTCCTATGTGGCCGTTGGCTCGGAGGCTTGCGACTTGGTCTTGGTTGAGACCGGCTACTTCGGCCATTACCTCGTCGGTGTGCTGGTCGAAGAGGGGGGAAGGGCCTGCTTGGGTGGGGCGGGCTCCGTCGAGAGTGAAGGGGCTGGCTATGTGTCGCATCGCACCCGTGATGGGGTGCTCGACGATCTCGATGTGGCTGGCTAGGGGTTGATGTGCGGGTGCGGTCCATGGGTCGTGGCAAGGCTCGGTGCGCACGCCTGCGTCGTGCAGCACGGACTGCAGCTCGGCTCGGGTTCGGGTGGGGGCACCGCCGTTGGGTTCGCTCTCTTCGAGCAGGTCTGTGATGACCTGCGCAGTCTCGGTTGCGTCGGCGACGACGGCGAGCCAGCCGTCTGTACCTTCTATGAAGCCGCTCCAGGCTGTTCCTGGCTCCCGATTGCCCATCCGGCCGATGTCTCGACCCTCCGTCGAGGCCAGCACGAGGGCTTCGCCGTTGTGCTGCCAGGTTCCTTCCTGCTGGGAGACGTCGATCTCAATGCCTCTGCCGGTGCTCTCGGCGTGGTGCAGGCCGCTGAGCAGGGCGAATCCTGCAGCGATGCCGGCGATGGGGTCGGGGAAGTAAATGTTGGAGATGCGGGCGCCCTCATGCTCGTAGCCCTGCCGCTGCCCGAGCCCGCCCATTGCCTCGATAATCGAGCCGAAGCCGACCGCGCCGGAGTAGGGACCGTCGACACCGAATGCGGGCATGCGCACCAGCACGATGCTGGGGTTGACCTCGACCAGCGTGGCGAAGTCCAGCCCGAGCTGGGGCAGCACATGGGCCGAGAAATTGGCAACCAGGGCGTCGCAGTTGCGCACGAGTTCCAAGAACGCGGCCTTGCCTTCGGGCGTTGCCAGGCTGACCACGCAGTCGCGCTTGCCCTTGTTGACGGTGTTGAAATGGCCGCCTGCCTCATAGAAGCGGTTGTCATTAACCAGGTGCTCGAGGCCGGGCGCCATGCCATGGTCGTAGGGCCGTTGCGTCCGGAAGCCGTCGAAGGGATTCTGGGCCTCGATCTTGATGACGTCGATATCGAGGGGGGTCAGGAGGTTGCCGATGTATGGGCCCGCCCAGGCGATGGTCATCTCGATGACCCGCAGACGATCGGTGGGGCGTAGTTTGGCGGCGGGGATGGCGGCTGGCATTGAGCGATCCGTCGGGGTTGCGTCAGCGGCCGTCGAAGGCTCGAGCGTCGAACTGCTGGCCGCCCTGGCCGCGACTGCGGGGAGTTGGTCGGCGCCGCGATCGCTGATTCGTTGGCTCGGCACTGGCAAGCCGGGAGCGGCGAACGGCTGGATCGGGGCGGACACGGGGCCCGACGGCGTCTCGACGGTGCCGAGGAAGCCGCGTTCGGCGAGGTGCTCGTCTGCCAACGCATCGAGCGG
Source organism: Acidimicrobiales bacterium (assembly GCA_965231925.1). Lineage (GTDB taxonomy): Bacteria > Actinomycetota > Acidimicrobiia > Acidimicrobiales > Poriferisodalaceae > Poriferisodalis. The sequence goes on along the minus strand of OZ246894.1, from coordinate 2,523,195 downwards.
GGTCATCACCATGCCTACGGCCCACGGCGTTTCCAGCGCAAACTGGAACAGCTCCCGCTTGGTCCGGGCTGCGTACCACGGCTCAATGACCTCGCGAATCTTGTCGATGTGGCGGACCCTGCGGTGGCGGTGGCTCAGCTCGGGATCATCGATCCACTCGGGCACGCCGATGTGCAAGCACTGCATCTCCCAGTCGTCCCGCCGGAGGGATCCCGGGCACACGTAGCCGTCGGCGCATCCGATGGCGCCCGATGGGTACGCCGTGGGCGGGTGCGGCCCCACCAGCGGCCTCCGTCGCTCGCAGTGCAGCGAGTCGCAGTAGCACAGCTCGACGGCGGTCAGCAGCGCCCCCAGCCACGACACATCCATGTGGGTTTCGGCCCGTCGCAGGATCAGGTGGGCAGCCCACGCTGCTAGGCCGCCAGCGCAATATTGGGCCTGCCAGCCCGGCAGTCGCAGCGGCTCGGCACCCTCGTCGCCGTTGAAGCCCAAGAATCCGGTGGCGGTCTGCACCAGCAGCTCGTCGGCGATCACGCCCGGATCGTCGGCGCCCGCACCCCAGGCGGTCACCGTTACGAGCTTGGGCACACGTGCGCCCTCGGCAGCGCGGGCGGTGAATCGCTGAGGATCCCACGGCCCGTCGGCAAGCCCGGCCAGGGTGTCGCTGGCAATCACCACGTCCGGCCACAACGGGTCCAAGCCGTCAGCAGCGCAGTTCAGCTTTCCAGCGTTCAGATGCACATACAGCGGGCTCAGCTCGCCGGACTGCAGCGGAACATCGTCGACCGGCTGGCGCCGAGCAGGGTCGCCACCCGGCGGCTCGACCTTGACCACCGTGGCACCAGCGCCTGCCAGCAGCCGACCGGCGAACGGCCCGGCAATGCCGGTGGCCAGCTCGAGCACCCGCATCCCCGCCAGCGGCGGTCGCTCCGCCGCTTCGGCGTCGATCGAATCGGGCACCGGATCACGGTATCGGTTGCGCTCACGGCATTGCTGGCTGTGGGCGTGGGTGCAAGGCCCCTGTCATGGCAGGTGCAGAGAGGGGTTCGGTAGGGTCCGCGGATGAGTTCCGAACATCCGCACAACGGCCAGCACACCGGCGTCACGGTCTGCCTGAGTTTTGACTTCGACGCAGTCTCGATCTGGACGGGTCCCCGTGGGTCACGGTCGCCCAACCTGACCGCCCGTGGCGAGTTCGCATCCATCGGCGCGCACCGGCTGCTCGACCTGATGGGCGAGCGCAGCATCCCGACCACTTGGTTTATCCCGGGCCACACCATCGACACTTTCGGCGACGTCTGTGCCCGGGTGGTCTCTGACGGTCACGAGGTGGGTTACCACGGCTACTGCCACGAGGCCCCGTCGTCGAAGCGCGACGAAGCCGACGAGCGGGCCATCCTGACCCGATCCATGGACTGCCTGGAACGGCTCTCGGGCAGCCCGCCGGTCGGGCACCGGGTGCCGGGCGGCAACTGCGGGGACCGCTGGATCAGCCTGCTCATGGAGCACGGCTTCTCCTACGACTCCTCGATGGCCCGCAACGACTACGCGCCCACCTGGTGCCGCTTGGGCGACGTGCCCACCACCGACGGGCCCCACCGCTTCGGCGACGAGGTGGACCTGGTGCAGCTGCCGTTCGACTGGATCCTCGACGACTGGCCCTATTTCAGCTACGACGGGCCGACGGTCCAGGGGTTGCGCACACCCGATCACGTCTATGACGTGTGGTCGGCCGAGTTCGATTATCTGAACGTACGTGTCGGCAGCGGGGTGTTCGTGCTCACCATGCATCCCCAGTGCATCGGCCGGGGCAGCCGCATGCTGATGCTCGAGCGGCTCATCGACCACATGGCGTCCCAGCCCGGGGTGACGTTCGCCACGATGGCCCAGGTTGCCGACGATTTCCGGGCTGCCGCCGCGCCCGGCGACTGTGCCAATCGTCGCCTCTAGCCGGCGAGCGGCGAACCGCCGCCGATCAACAAGCGATAGCTTGCCGCCGAGCGTCGCGACGCTGATGCGGCTGCATCACCAGACCGGGAGAGCCTGCGCATGATCGGACGACCCAGGGCGGCTGTGGAGGGCCTGCCGGAGTACAAGCCCGGCCGGTCGGCTGCGCAGGCCGCCGCCGAGCACGATCTGGCCGAGGCGATCAAGCTGGCCTCCAACGAGAACGCCAACGACCCGCTGCCGTCGGTGGCGAAGGCGGTCGCCGAAGCGGCCTTGGGCATGAATCGCTATCCCGACCACCGCTGCATGGAGGTGCGCGAAGCGCTGGCCGACCGGCACGGTGTGGGGCTCGACCAGGTCACGGTGGGCTCAGGCTCGGTGGGCGTGCTGCAGCAGCTCTTCGCTGCCTATGTCGACCCCGGCGACGAGGTGGTGTACCCCTGGCGCTCGTTCGAAGTACACCCGGTGTTCTGTGCCACCTCGGCCGCCCGCGCGGTCACCGTGCCGCTCACAGACCATGCCTTCGACCTCGACAGCGTGGTAGCAGCCGTGACGGATCGCACCAAGATCGTCGTGCTGTCCACGCCCAACAACCCGACCGGCACCGTCTGCACGACGGCACAGCTGTTGGGGCTGCTGGCCGCGGTACCCGACGACGTCATCGTGGTGATCGACGAGGCCTACCGGGAGTTCGTCACCGACCCTGCAGTGGCCGACCCGATCGAGGCGATCCTGCCGAGGCACCCCAATGCGCTGGTGCTGCGGACCTTCTCCAAGGCGTACGGGCTCGCGAACCTGCGGGTGGGCTATGGGGTGGGGCACCCGGGCATCATCGGAGCACTCGACAAGGTGGCCCTGCCATTCATCGTGAGCGGCATCGCTCAGATCGCAGCGCTGGCGTCGCTGGAGCCGCAGGCGGCGGCCGAGCTGGCCGAACGGGTCGCCGGCATCCTGGCTGAGCGCGACCGGGTGAACGCTGCGATGGCAGCGCAAGGTTGGCCTGTCGTGCCGAGCCAGGCCAACTTCGTCTACTTGCCGGTCGGCGATGGGGCGATGGACCTGTTCGTCCGACTGGAGAAGCAGGGGCTCGTGACTCGCCCATTCGAGGGCGAAGGCGTGCGTATCAGCCTGGGCACTCCCGCCCAGAACGACCGGCTGCTGGCTGCGCTGGGGACCTGCGACGGGACCGGCTGAACCGGACTGGCTGGCTCAGGCGGGGGCTAGACAGCGGCCTCGCTGATCGCCTTCCACAGCAGGTCCAACTGGACGCGATCGGTGCGGGACTGGCCGACGGCCACCCGAATGATGCTGCGACCGTCCAGCTTGGACGGGGTCAGGTAGGCCGCACCGCTGTCGTTCACCGCTGCGGCGATCGCGTCGGTGGAGCGGTCTGCGGCTTCGGCGGCTGCGTCGGTGCCATTCGCGGCCCGGCAGCGGAAGCACACCAGCGAGAACGGGTGCGGGGCGACGATCTCGAATCGGTCGTCGTCGTTGAGTTGCTGCGCCAGCTCCTGGGCCATGGCCACGTGATGGCGCACCATCTGCCGGATTCCTGTGGCCCCGTAGCTGCGCAGCACCCACCACAGCTTGAGAGCCCGGAAGCGGCGTCCCAGCGGCACCTGCCAATTGCGGTAGTCGATCACGTTGCCGGCATCGCTCTGGGTGTTTCGCAGATACGGCGGGTCGATCGACAACGCTTTAGTGAGCGCCTCTCGCTCGGCGACGTAGAACGCCGAGCAGTCGAAGTTCACCATCATCCACTTGTGCGGGTTGAGGACGTAGCTGTCGACCAGCTCGATGCCGTCGTTGTGGTGACGGAACTCCGGGCAGATCATCGCAGTGCCCGCATACGCGGCGTCCACGTGGTGCCACAGGTTGTGCTTGATGGCGACTTCAGCAATGGCCCGAACCGGGTCGACGGCCGTCGTGCCGGTAGTCCCGACAGTTGAACCGACGAACGCCGGCACGAGGCCCGCCGCCAGATCGGTCTCGACGGCCGCATCCAAAGCGTCGGGCCGCATGGCCTGGTGCTCATCGACCTCGATGAGCCGGACATTGCCGAACCCAGCGACGTTGGCGCCCTTCTCCACCGAGCTGTGCGCCTGCGCGGAGGTGTAGGCGACCATCTTCTCTGCGGGCTGACCGCTGCGAGCGCTCGCACGGTGGCGGGCGGCGACCAAGGCGACATGGGTCGCGTCGGACGCACTGCCCTGCAGCACTCCGCCACCCACCGAAGTCGTCTTCCAGTGCTCGGGCAGAGCGCACAGATCCACCAGCCAGTCGAGCACGTGGCTCTCAACCTCGGTCAACGCCGGGGAGGCCGACCACAGCAGGCCGATCAGCCCGAGTCCAGCGGACACCGTGTCGGCCAGCACCGACGGCGGCGAATTGTTTGCGGGGAAGTAGGCGAACCAGCCCGGATGCTGCCAGTGGGTGACGCCCGGCATCACCACCCGGTCGAGATCGGTTAGCAGGTTCTCGAATGGCTCGGGCTGCTCAGGAGCAGCGTCGGGCAGCAGTGCCCTGATGTCGCCGGGCTGCACGGTGGAGGCCACCGGCAGCGACTCGATGCGCTCCCAGTAGTCGGCGATCCAGTCGATGACTGCCCGGCCGTGCTCGCGGAACTCATCGGGCGTCATGTGCGAGGGAGGCGACGTCATTGCCGCTGGCACGTCTGGATCGGTCTGGTCCATGGCGGCGACGCTACTGGCCGACGTTGCGGCGACCAGAGGCGAATTCGCTCAGCGCGCGAGACGGTTGTCGCTGGGCTGCACACCCGCAGCCACCGGCGGCACACGTTGCCTAGTGTGTGCGAACTGCGCCTGCTGGGACATCGGAGGCGCCACCGGTTGCGAGGGGAGACGAGATGGCGGACGGGGCGGGAGGCCCAGAATCAACGGGGCCAGAATCGACACAGCCGGTCGTCGGGTACGACGTGCCGGCCGTGGAGGCGTGGATCAACGAGAACGTCGAGGGCCTCGAGCCGCCGTTCGAGTGGTCTCAGCTCGAAGGCGGCCACAGCAACCTCACCTACAAGCTGACCGCCGCCGACGGCACCACGGCGGTGGTGCGGCGACCGCCGATGGGGGAGCTGTTGCCCAAGGCCCACGACATGGGGCGCGAGTTCACCATCATCAGCGGCCTGGGGCCCACCGATGTGCCGGTGGCCATCGCATACGGCTACTGCGAGAGCCCCGACGTGACCGGCGCGCACTTCTACGTGATGAGCTACGTCGAGGGCAAGCCCATGTTCGAATCCGCGGATGCCCGTGAGCACCTCACCCCCGACGGCCGGGCACATGTGGGCATGTCATTCATGGATGTGCTCGCGGCGTTGCACTCCGTCGATCCCGACGATGTCGGGCTGGGCGAGCTGGGCAAGAAGGAGGATTACGTCGGGCGTCAGATCCGCACCTGGTATCGCTCGTGGACGGCCTCGGCGGAATCGGCCCAGTACGACACTCCCGTCGTGCACGAGCTGCACGACTTCCTGCTGGAGCGCAAACCCGAGCAGGGTCCCGCACGGGTCGTGCACGGCGATTACGGGCTGCACAACTGCCTGTTCAACCCCGGAGGCGAGCTGCAGGCCGTGCTGGACTGGGAAATCTCGACGCTCGGCGACCCGCTGGCCGACTTTGCGTATGCGCTGAACAGCTGGACGGAGCCGAGCGACGACATCCTCGAGGGCTCCGATCCGCCGACGCTGGTGGACGGCTTCGTCGGCCGCGCCGACCTCATCGAGCGCTACGAGCAGCGCACCGGGGCCGACTTGTCGGACCTGTCGTACTACGTCAGCTTCAACCACTGGAAATCGGCGTGCATCATCCACGGCGTCTACGCCCGCTACATGCGCGGCCAGAAGCCCGCCGACGATGTCGACTTGGACCTGTACCGGGCTCGCATCGGCCGCGGCATCGAGCAGTCCGCCGCCGCTGCTGCGGCGATCTCCTAGCGCTGCGGGGCCCGGCAGACCGGCGATGCCGCGCACCGACTGGAATCCGATCCTGCGGGACGAGTTCTCCAAGCCTTACTGGCCGATCCTGCAGCAGTTCGTCGCAGACGAGCGCGCCCAAGGGCCGGTGTTCCCGCCTCATGATCAGGTCTTCGCGGCGCTGCACCTGACGCCCTATGCCGAGGTCAAGGTGCTGATCTTGGGTCAGGACCCGTACCACGGCCGGCGCCAGGCGCACGGGCTGTGCTTCTCGGTGCCCCACGGCGTTCCCCAGCCGCCGTCGCTGCAGAACATCTTCGCCGAGCTGCGTGACGACCTCGGGATCGAGCCGCCGTCGCACGGCAACCTCGAAGGCTGGGCGCGTCAGGGAGTGCTGCTGCTGAACGCGTTCCTGACGGTGCGTGCCCGCCAGGCGGCTTCGCATCGTTCGGCCGGCTGGGAGACGTTTACCGACGAGGTGATCCGCGCCGTCAGCGCGAAACCTGAGCGGGTCGTGTTCATCCTGTGGGGCGCGTTCGCTCGCCGCAAGAAATCGCTGGTCGACTTGACCCGCCACGTCGTCATCGAGTCGCCCCATCCCTCGCCGCTCAGCGCGCACAACGGGTTCTTCGGCAGCAAGCCGTTCAGCCGGGCAAACGCCGCTCTAGCAGCCGCCGACCGCCAGCCCATCGACTGGAGCCTGAGCGACTGAGCGGCGCTATGGCCGCAGTGAGGTGAGCGGGACCACGCAGACGCCGTCGGGTCGCTCGTAGGCGTAGCCGGTGGCGGTGATCACAGCCAGCCGTGCGGGGGGACTGGTCCGGCCGCCCTCCAGCTTGGCCCGCAACCGCAAGAGCGATTCGGCGCCCTTGTCGATCGCGTCGGGGCCCCCGAGCTTGATCTCGGCCGCAGCCCAGCGGCCGTCGGCGTGCTCGACGATGGCGTCGACCTCGAGGTGGTGGCTGTCGCGATAGTGCGACAACGAGCATCGATTCGCCTCGGCGTAGACCTGCAGGTCGCGCAGCGCCATCGACTCGAACAACCTCCCGACGAAGCTGAGGTCGCGCAACAGCGTGTCGACGGTCGTCCGCAGCGCTGCTGCGGTGAGCGAAGGATCGACGAAATGGATCTTGGCAGCGTTGCGGGCCTGCGCCCGTGAGGCGATATGCGGTCGCCATGCGGGAATCTCCTCGACGACGAACAAGCGCCGCAATGCCGCGAGATAGCACGCAACGGTTCGTCGCTCCAGCGGCGGCTCTCCCGCGGCTGCGGAGTCTGCGGCGAGCACGGTGTGCCGCACTTCGGTGGCCACGTTTCGCGCAATCGATGCCAGCAATCGGCGCACCCGCATCGGATCGCGTTCGACACCGTCGACCCGCGACACATCGGTGCGGCTGATCTCGTCGAGGTAGGCGCTCGCGGCGGCCGCCGCGGTCGGCAGATCGGCGTCGAGTTGCTGGGGCCAGCCGCCGCGGCACGCGAGCGCGAGCACATCGCCCAGCGAGAGACCTGCGTCGGCGGCGGTGCATGCCTCGCCGTCGATCAGGCCCTGCAGCGACACGTCACCGCTGGATTCCCCGCTCTCGAACAGACTCATCGTGCGCATCGGCACGCGCATGATCCGCCCGGCTCCCGAATGACGGGTGATGTCGTCAGGCGGGTCGGCAGAGCCGGTGAGGATGAACTGCCCCCGCAGGCCGCGGGCGTCGCAGGCGCGGCGCATGGCGTTCCACACGGTGGGAGCGAGCTGCCACTCGTCCAGCAGTCGGGGCGTCGCCCCGTCGAGGATCGATGCCGGGTCCATTCCCGCGGCCAGCGCCGCATTGGCGCGCTCGTCGAGATAGACGGCGCTGGCCGCAAACTGTCGTCCGGTCCATGTCTTGCCGCACGCTCGGGGGCCTTCGACGACAGTTGCGGGCATCGTCCGAAGCGCTGCGCGCATCCGCTCGTCCACCAGCCGCGGCCGGTAGCTGGCCGGTGCGATGTCGCTCGGGCCGGCGCCGCCAGGGTCGATCTTGACGGAATCCATGGTGCTCTCCGAGTTCGGCGAGCACCATCATATATTGAAACATCAGCTATACGCCAACAAAGTGGCAGTTAATCCGCCGATAAAGTGGCAGTTAGTCCGCTGACGAGGTGGAGTATCTGGCAGCGGATACGTGGAGTCGTTGCCGAAGCCGGGAACTGGCGGGGCCGCCCAGCCGTTGGGCTAGCGCAGGGTGACGCGGCCGTTGGGGGTGTCGAGCGTTGCCTCGAAGGTGACGGTGTCGCCTGCGGTCACGTCCACGTCGATGCCGATGGCGCTGTGCAGCGCCTTGATGTGGTCCGGATCGGGGTGTGTGCCCGCGAGCGAGACGAGCGTGCAGCCGGTCGGTGTGACTGTCGCCGGGTGGGTGGTGTTGCCCCACTCGATGACAAAGGGGACCAGCCCGGGTCCGGCTGACATGGTCAGCGACCAGTGGATCTCCTCGCCGTCGGGCTTCACCCGGCTCATCGCCGAGATCGGGCCTGGGTCCTCGCCGCAGGCGGCCATTGCGGCGGTCACGTCTTCGATGGTCTCGCCCTCAGATGCGTGTACGGCGAAGGTGATGAGCCGGCCCTCGCTCATGGCGTCGATGGCGAATGGGCGGCCGTTCGGCGGATCGGGCTGCTCGGGATCGGGGGCGATGATCTCGAGGTAGACGTCGTCGCCGAGGGACATCAGGGTGTTGCGGGTGCCCATCCCCGGATGAGGCCCGCCAGGTGCGGCCGACATGCCGACCAGGGCCTCGACGGCTGCAGTCCCGGCTGCAAGGTTGGGTGCTGCGTACACGATGTGATCGATGGCTGCCATGCGGGCACGTTAGCCACGGGCGACAGACCCGTCTGCGCCTGCCCCGCTAGTCGAAGGCCTCGGCGGCTGCTAGCTCGGCGATCCGGTCGGCGTCGTAGCCGAGATGGTCGGTGAGGACCTCGTACAGGTGCTCACCGAGAGCCGGTCCGGCAGCTTCGGGCCAGACACGGCTGCGTGACATGGCGAATCGGGGCGCTTCGATGATCGTCGTGCCGTGCGTCGCGTGCGGGACCTCCACCCAATGGCTGCGGTGCTCGAGCTGGGGGTCGATCGCCAGTTCGGGGCTGTTCTGTACCCGGTGCGCGGCGATGCCGGCTGCTTGGCACTGTCGTTCTGCGGTTGATTCGTCGAGGCCGCTGGTCCAGGTGGCCACGGCAGCTTCGAGTTCGGGCCGGCGGGCCAGACGCTCGGCGAGCGGCAGGTCGGCAAGCTCTGGGCAGCCGATAAGTCTGGCCAGCGACTGCCAGGCTGCATCGTCTTGTGCGACCACCGCGACCCAGCGGTCGTCGCCGGCTGCGGGGAACACTCCATGGGGACAGAAGTGATTGCTGGCGTTGCCCTGGCCGCCCACGACGTTGCCGTTGCGCAGGTACTCCAGCACGGCGGGCGCGATGAAGTGAATGGATGCCTCAGCCTGGGAGAAGTCGAGGTAGCGGCCTTCGCCGGTGCGGCGTTGGTGGTCGATGGCGGCAAGCAGGCTGGCCGTTGCGGGGTGGGGCGAGGTGTAGTCGGTGATGGCGCCGTAGGGGCCGACCGGGGCTCGATCACTCCAGCCGGTGATGTTGTAGAAGCCGGCCAGCGCGCCCGACAGGTTGCCGTACCCCGCATAGTCGGCGAGCGGGCCGGTCTGGCCGAACAGGCAGCTCGACAGCATCACCACCGACGGGTTGATGTCGCGGACGCTCTCGTAGTCGAGCCCCCACGAAGCCATGATGCGCGGCGTGTAGGACTCGCACACCACGTCGGCCCAGCGCACCAGATCTGCGGCCACTTCGCGGCCTGCCGCAGTGCCCGGATTCAGCGTGATGCCGAGCTTGCCGGCGTTCATGTTGTTGAACGTCGCGCCGTTCTCGGGCCCGGGCTCGTTGTTGATGAAGGGCAGGAAGGTGCGGACGGCGTCGAGCCTTACTGACGATTCGACCCGGATCACCGTCGCGCCGGCGTCCGCGAGCAGGCGCGAGACAGTCGGCCCGGCCACAGCCCACATGAAGTCGAGCACCTTGAGCCCGGCCAGCGGGCGCTCGGTGGCTGCCGGGGCCGCTGGGGCGAACACGGCGGGCGTGCGTTGGCCGGCGGGCACTTCGGTGACGACTGGGGCCGCTGGGGCGAACACGGCGGGTGTCCGCTGGCTGGTGAGCACCTCGCCGGTGTGCTCGCCTACCTCGGCGACTCGATCTGCGGACCCGTCGGTCGGCTCGGGCTTCATCCAGTGGCCCGGGTATCGCTCGCCGTCGACGACGTCCCAGTAGTCACGGGAGGCGAGCTGCTCGGAGGCGGCGACGTCGGCCGTGGTGGCGACGGGTGCGAGCAGCAGGCGGTGCTCGAGCGCCAGTGCGAACAGCTCGTCCTTGGTGTGCGCTGCGGTGAACGCCGCCACGCATTCCTTGATCCGCTCGAATTCTTCGAGCGTCTCGCTGCCGTCGCCGAGCGCCATGCCGTACTGCACCCAGTCCTTGGAGGCGGTCGCGGCATCGCAGAATCCAGCCTCGTGAACCAGTTGCATCATCCGAGCCGTCGCGGGCCCGATGGCTGCACCGAACACATGGGTGAACGACACGTAGCCGTCGCTGGCCGGGTACACGACACGCAGCCGGATGGGTCCGCTGCGGATGCCGCCGCCCCCTCGCAGGGTCAGCGGCGCACCGACCAGCGAGCACAGCACCGACGACATGGTCGAGTTCATCGCGACGGCCTGCGCCGACACGTCGATGTGCTGGCCCAGCCCTGACTGGTTGCGTTCCACCAATGCCAGCGTCACCGCTGCAGCGGCCTGGCCGGCGGCATGGAGGAACGCTTGGGGCACGCCAACGCCCAGCGGGGCCCGGTCTTCGTCACCGCACATGTGCATCGGTCCGCCCGCTGCCCACACGGTCAGATCGGTGGCTGCCCAGCCGGCCTTGGGACCGGTCTGGCCGAACGGCGAAATCGAGGCGATGACGAGTGCGGGGTTGATCTCGGCAAGTGCTTCGGGCCCGAGGCCGAGCGACGCCATCTCGCCCGGATCGCCTGATTCGATCAGCACGTCGGCACCGGCCACGAGCCGCTGCAGGGCATCGGCGCCGTCGGGTGTGGCGATGTCGAGCTCGACAGATTTCTTGCCGCGTGCATAGGGGGAGTGCACGAGCGAGTTGCCTCCGGCATCGAACGGCACCAGCCGCCGCACCGGCGTGCCGCCGGGCGGCTCGACGGCGATCACTTCGGCTCCCAGCCTCGCCAGGATGAATCCCGCCAGGTGCCCCCGGTCGTCGGTCAGGTCGAGCACTCGATACGGCGACAGCAGCGTCATACGCCCGCCGAAGCTATTCGCTGGGGGCGCAGGGATCAGTCGGGTCCTGTTGTGGCGGTGGTCACGTTCGCTGCCATCGAGATCGGGGGCAGGATCGTCAGCGCGGTGTTGTCGGTGCCGCTGAAGGTGCCGGAGGCGCCCTGCACTGCCAGCAGGCGGGCTGTGCGTCAGGCGGCGGCGGCGCGATAGCCGACGCTGGGGACCGCGAGAATGTAGGTGGGCTTGCGGGCGTTGTCGCCCAGCTTGGCCCGCAGGTCCTTGACGAAGGTGCGCACGCGCTGGGCGTCGCCGCCGGCGCCGTCTCCCCAGATGCGTTCGAGCAGCTGCTCGTAGCTGAGTGCGCGACCGGCGTTGATGCACAGCTCCGAGAGCAGCTTGTACTCGGTGGGGGTCAGGTTCACGGCCTGGCCTGCGACGGTGACCATGTGGGTCATGTAGTCGACGACGAGGTCGCCCATGCGGTAGGGCTCCATGTGCTGGGACTGCGCTCGCCTGCGCAGTGCCGCTGCGACTCGGGCGAGCAGCTCGGTGGGCGAGAACGGCTTGACGATGTAATCGGCCGCGCCCAGCTCGAAAGCCTTGGCGATGAGCTGGTCGTCGCCCCGTCCCGACACGATGATGACCGGCATCTCCAGCAGTCTGGGGTTGCGCCTGAGCAGCTCGAAGGCGTCGGTGCCCGGCAGCATCAGGTCCAAAAGCGCGAGATGGGGCATCTCGGCTGTCATGAGGTCGTCGAGGCCGCTCGGATCGTCGGTGACGACAGGGGTGTAGCCGGCCCGTGCGAGCGTGTTGCGGACGTAGCGCAGCGTTCGGGGTTCGTCCTCGACCACGAGGATGCGCTCCACCTTCGCGGGAGCGCTGGTCGCGGCGCCGAATTCGGAACCAGAGGGGCCGACCGCAACAGCCGACTCATCCAGGGTGGGGATCGTGAATGTGAACCGGGCGCCTTGGTTCTGCCCGGAGCTGTGTGCCCAGATGCGACCGCCGTGGGCCTCCACGATGCCCTTGCAGATCAACAGGCCCAGGCCGTAGCCCGAGCCCGGCCGGTGATCGTGGTCGCGGTCGGCACGCGAGAACTTGGTGAACAGCAGCGGCAGGCGCTCTGGTGCGATGCCGGCACCCTCGTCGGTGACCACGACCGTCACATGCGTGCCGTCCAAAGTCGTTGTCACGGTGATCGTGGACCATTCTTGGGAGTTGGCAGCGGCGTTGGAGAACAGATTGTGGAGCACTTGCGCGATCCGCTGGCGGTCTGCGCGGACCCGCGGCAGGTTCGGCGTCGAGTCGATCGTGATCTGGTGATGATGCCCGGCGCCGAGGAACGCGCTCTTCGCGCCGTCGATGATCGAGGTCAGATCGGCCGGCTCGGGCGTCACCGACAGCGTGCCCGCCTCGATCCGGGTCATGTCCAGCAGATCGTTGATCAGATCTCGCATATGGTCGGCGCGTTCATCGACGATCTGGAAGAACTGGCGCACCTCGGAGGGATCGGGAGGCGTCAGCGAGCTGAGCACGGTGGCCGCAGAGCCCTTGATCGCGGTCAGCGGCGCCCGGAGCTCATGGCTGACCACCGCCAGGAACTCGGCCCGCAGCCGTTCCAGATCTTCCAGCGATGACATGTCCTGAATGGTGGCGATGACCGTCATCAGCCGGCCGTCGTCGGACCGGATCGACGAGGCGTTGACCAGCGTCGCCACCTCGCTGCCATCGGCCTGCACGATCACCAGCTCCTCGGCCTGCACGGCCTGGTCGGCGTGCAGTGCCCGCTCGAATGGCAGATCCTCCAGGACAGTGTTCGAGCCGTCCATCCGCTTGTATCTGAGCTGCGCCAAGTCGGCCACCGAGATGGGCCCCTGTTCGGGCCCGATGCCGATCAGGCGGCGCGCTTCCCGGTTTGCCATGACGACGTTTTCCGAGGCTGCGTCCACCACCAGCACCCCTACCGGGGACGTGTTGACCAGCGCGTGGAGATCGGCCTTGGCCCGCTGCTCGTCGCCGTAGCGGCGGGCGTTGGTGAGTGCCATCGCCGCCTGGCTGGCGAACATCTCTACGGTTTCCTCGTCGTCATCGGTGAACTCGGAGCCGTCGTGCTTCTCGCCGACGAAGATCGTGCCGACCTGGCGGTCGCGCACCTTGATTTGGGCTCCGAGGAACGAGCCGATGTGCGGCTGGAACCCATCGAAGCCCACCGACTCCACATGAGCGACAAAGTTGCTGGTCCGGAGCGGTTCGTCCATCCCGCTGAGGTACCCGAACAGTTCCATGCCGCGCTCGTAGCCCACCACGACCTTCTCATCGGCGGGGGACAGGCCCGAGAACAGCACGTCCTGCAGCTCCCCGGCTTCGTTGAGGGTGGTGATGGCGCCGTAGCGGGTGCCGGTGAGGATCCGCGCGCCGTCCACCACCTCCTGCAGCACCGCGTCGAGGTCGAGATCCTCGCTGATGCGCAGGGTGGCCTCAGTCAGCCCCGACAGGCGCGAGCGAAGCATCTCGATCTCGGCATTCAAACGTTCGATCTCAGTCAATCCGGGACCCGCTGACCATCGCCTGTGTGTGTCTGTTCATGTCTGCACAAACCGTACGCGACCGGTGTCGAACGATACGCACAGCGCGTCCAGCGGGCGTGCGGACGCCCGCGAGCCGCAGGGTCTGGGTCTCGGTTTCCTGTTCAGGAGCTGGGTGTGTGGAGGGCGGCTTTGATGGCGGTGTCGAGGCGGGTGGTGCCTGCGAACCGGTCCACCTCGGCGTCGGGCGATGCCGCCCGCGCCGCCACTGCGCCGAGCCCCAGAACACCCCGTCAGTCCACGTTTGATGCTCGGAGGTGACAGTCACATGTGTATCCCATTGTGTATCCCGGTTCGGATAGCCTCAGGCTGATGACTTCGCGTCAAGTGCCTGTGCGGCTACCCGCTTCCGTGCTTGTCGACCTTGATGCGCTGGTGACGTGCGGTGCATTCCGCTCGCGCACCGCTGCCATTCGTGCGGGCATCGAGATGATCATCGCCGCCGAACGAGAACGCGAGATCGACGCGGCCATCGTGGCCGGCTACCGCCGCTGCCCACCGAGTCCGGCCGAGGATCGGGCCGCAGTGGCCGAACTGCGTGCCGCCATAGAGGACGAGCCGTGGTGACGTCACCGCAACGCGGCGACATCTGGTGGGGCGAGATCGCAGAGGCCGGTCGCCGCCCGTTCCTCGTCATGACCCGCTCCGCTGCGATACCCGTGCTCCACTCCGTCGTTGCCGCACCGCTCACGCGGACAGTGCGCAACATCCCCACCGAACTGCCGCTCGGCCCCGACGACGGCTTGGCGGTTGAATGCGCTGCCAGTTTCGACAATCTGCGGGTGGTTCCCAAGGCGCTCCTCACCGAACGCGTCTGCAGCCTCAGCCCCGAACGCTTGGCCGCCGCCTGCGATGCGTTGCGCATCGCTGTTGCCTGCTGAATCCCGCTCAGACCCAGGCGTCGGCGCGCTCGCCGTTCGAGGGGTTGCGCATTGGCAACTCGGCGTGCCGTTCGCCGACGGCCCGCCCCGCAAACATCGTCACTTTCTTGCGCAGGCTTTGGGGGTCCCTGCCTTTCGTGGCCGCCTTCCGCTGTTGTGGCTTCGTCTGGGTGTGTCGGGCAGTCTCCGGGCCGGACCGCTCGCCGGACCGCTCCGGGCCGGGCCGCTCGGGTATATATCTGACTAGAGACATATATATTGGTGATCGTGGGAAAACACCTGATCGATCTTGACGAGGAGATGCTGTCGGCGGCACGGGCCGAGTTGAGGACCGACACCATCAAGGCCACGGTCAATTCGGCGTTGCGCGCCGCCTGCGCTCAGCGGGGCGAGCGTGTCGCCTCAGCGCTCGACGACCTCGCGAGTTTCGAGTTCGACGACCGCGAGCGCGCATGGCGCTGACACACCTCTTCGACACCAGCACGCTGACACGGCTGTCCCATAACACCGTGCGCGCGGCTGCTGAGCCGCTGGTGGTCGCCGGTCGCGCAGCGCGTGCTGGCATCAGCGACCTCGAGATCGGCTTCTCGGCCCGCAACGTCGACGAATGGGAGACCCTGGCGGGCAGCATCAGCGAGCTGAACTTGGTGGAGACCACGGCCGATCACGTGCGCCGCGCCCGCCAGACGCAACGTCTGCTCGCAGAACGCGGGCTGCGAGGGCGGCCGGTCCCCGACCTGCTCATTGCAGCCGCCGCCGAGACTGAGGACCTCACGGTGCTTCACTACGACGCCGATTTCGACCTCATCGCGTCGGTGACCGGCCAGCGATGCGAGTGGATCGTCCCGCGAGGATCCATCGACTGAGACGCCGCAGCGTCATGAGCGCTTGTGCGGCCCAAGGCAGCGCCAGCAGCCCTAGGGGAGCGGACTGCTGCGGCGGCTGGTGCGGGTGGACGCCGTGGTGGTGGATGCGGTGGCGGTGTCGGGGTTGTCACATCCCTCTCGTACGTTTGTTCCTATGGCGAGCGGCGATGATTCCGGCTCCGAGCGCACTGCACCTGCCGTGGGGCTGCGTGTGGATGCGGCCGATGCGTCGGCGTTGTCACACCCCTCTCGTACGTTTGTTCCTATGGCGAGCGGCGATGACTTCGGCTCGGAGCGCACTGCATCAGCGGTGGGGGTGCGTGTGGATGCGGTCGATGTGGCAGCGCTGTGCGATGACGGGCTGCGTGCGCGGCTGGGTGTGTTGGGTCGTGCTGAGTCTTGTTTGGCGGCGTTGAAGGCTGATGTGCTGGGCGAACTTGCGCGCCGGCGCGGCAACGCCGATGCCGAGCACGCCGCCAAAGAAGCCCTGTCGGTGTCTGGGCGCGCGGCGCGCAGCGACGTGAAGGACGCGGTCGCGCTGGGCGAGCTGGAACTGACCCGCGACGGCCTTGTGTCGGGGTCGCTTCCTGCGGGCCACGCGCGGCTGATCGCGCGTGCTGCTGGGGACGCCCCGATCGACGAGGCGTTCCTGGCCGCACGCGCCCGACACGAGGGCTATGACGAGTTCCGTCGCACGGTCGCACGCCATGTGGCCGATGTGAGCGGTGACGACGGCTCGTCGCTGCTCGAACAGCAACGCCGGCAGCGCTGTGCGCGGGTGTTCACCAGCCGGGACAACAACATGGTGGTCATCAACGGCCAATTCGACCCCGTCACCGGCGCTCGGCTGGCCTCGGTGATCGCGGCGGCCGAACGGCGCCTCTATGGCGACGAAGACTCGACGTGTCGGCCCACGCCGGCCCAGCGCACCGCCGACGCCATCGCCAAGCTCATCTGCGAGCCCGACACCGCACGGCCCGCAGGCACTGCGCTGGTGGTGGTCGCCGACTACGACATGGTCAACCACCAGCTCGCCAACACCCGCTTCGCTGACGGCACCCCGATCCCCATCGGCGAGATCGCCCACATCGCGGTCGATGCAGGTGTGCTGCCAGCGATCTTCCAGGACGCCACAGGAGACCTGCGCATGGGACGCAGCCGCCGCACCGCCACCGAGCTGCAGCGCACCGCGCTGGCACTGCGCGACCAGGGCTGCATCGGCTGCGGCACCCACCCTGACCACTGCCGATCACACCACATCGACCACTGGCAACACGACGGCCCCACCGACTATCCCAACCTCGTCTCGGTCTGCCACGACTGCCACCACAACAAAATCCACCAACAAGGCTTCACCGTCGAACCCCACCCCACCCGCCCCGGCCGCTTCGCACTCCAACCCCCGGCACCAACACCGACGCCGGACCGATCACCGGACGCAACACCGGGCCCACAGCCAAACCCATCGCCGGCCTATCCAGCACCGGACGCGACACCGGGCTCATCAAAGGACCGATCACCGGTTCCACCACCGGAGGGGCCGCCGGACCCGGCACCGGACGCGACACCGGGCTCATCAAGGGACCGATCACCGGTTCGACCACCGGAGGGGCCGCCGGACCCGGCACCGGACGCGACACCGGGCTCATCAAAGGACCGATCACCGGTTCCACCACCGGAGGGGCCGCCGGACTCTTCACCGGACCCCACACCGGGCCATCCCGACACAGCGCCCCGGGCCCCACCCACATGAACACCCGGGGGTCGCCCCCGACCGTAACCCCGTGGCTGGCCGAAGCCGCGGTCAGCCTCAGGCCTCTCGGATGAGGCGTGACAGCAGCGCAGGCCGAAGCGGCTTGGTGTTGACGTTGACGTCGAGATCGGACAGAGCGTCGGCGACTGCGTTGACGATAGAGGGCACCGCCCCGATCAGACCGCCTTCCCCGACGCCCTTGAATCCGCCGACGGCATCGATCGACGGGGACTCGATGTGAGCGATCTGGAAGTTGGGAACGTCGACCGAGCTGGGCAGGAGATAGTCGGCCAGCGTCGCCGTTTTGACCTGTCCGTCGGCGTCGTAGACGAATTCCTCCATCAGCGCCTCGCCGATGCCCTGTGCCACACCGCCCATCACCTGCCCGTCGACGATCATCGGATTGATGACGCGACCGCAGTCGTGCACGACGGTGTATCCCTCGATGTCGACGGTCCCGTCTCCGGCGTCGACCGCCACCTGTGCAATGTGAGTGGCATTGGCCATGGTCACCAGGGGCGGGTCGTAGAAGTCGGTCTCCTCGATGCCGAAGCTCTCGCCTTCGGGAAGATCGAAGGTGTTCATCGCGTACGCCGTCTCGGCGACTTCCCCGAACGAAAGGGCCCGGCTCGGCACGCCGGCGACGTGCAACTGGCCGCCGGCGACCACGATGTCTTCCGGAGTCGACTCGAGCATCGCCGCGGCGAGCCGCGCCAGCTTCAGCCTGGCCTTCTCCGACGCCCGTATCAGCGCGCCGCCGCCCGTGACTGCGCTGCGGCTGGCGAAGGTGTTCGTGCCATACGGCCCCGCCGCGGTGTCGCCCTCTACGACGGTCACATCTTCCAATCGGGCCCCGAGCTCGTCGGCGACGACCTGCGCGAATGTCGTGAAGTGGCCCTGCCCTGAATGAGCGTGGCTCACGAAGGCTGTCACCTTGCCGGTGGGCTCCACCTTGATCGTCCCGCTATCGAATCCGGGCAGACGGGTCAGCCCGCGGGCACGCCACCCTGGGGCTCCCGTCCCGCTCACCTCGGTGAACGTGCAGATGCCGATGCCCCGGTACTTGCCGTCGACGAGCCGGCCCTGGGCCTCCTGGCGGGCGCGGAACTCGTCGTGGTTCGCCATCTCCATCGCTTGTTCGAGCGACTCGACGAAGCTGCCGGTGTCGTAGCGGACGCCGACGATGTTGGTCCACGGAAGCTCTGCGGTGGGCACCATGTTTCTCAGCCGAACCTCGGCTGGATCAAGCTCGAGCCGGCGGGCAATCCGGTCCATGATGCCCTCGATCGCCATGAAGCAAACCGGCTGGGCCACGCCCCGATAGGCCAGCACCGGCGCGGTGTGGGTGGCGACGGCGGTGGCCGTGTAGGTGTATTCGGTGATCCGGTACGGCCCGACGATCATGCGGGCGCCGCCAGTGGTCTCGAGCGTGCAGCCGAATGGCAGCGCTGAGTAGGCGCCGCCGTTGGTTCGAATCTCGGCCATCAGCGCGAGGACGATGCCGTCGTCATCGACCGCGGCCTGCACCCGGTAGTGGTTGTCACGGGCGTGCACATCGGTGAGCAGGGCTTCGTAGCGGTCCTGGATCCACTTGACGGGCCGGCGAAGACGCAGGGCGAGCGCGGCGCAGACGAACTCTTCGGGGTAGAGGGCCGCCTTGATGCCGAATCCGCCGCCGACGTCGGGCACCACGACCCGCAGGGTCGACTCGGCGACGTCGAGGAACTCGGCCAGGGCAGTCCGCAGCAGATGGTGTATCTGGGTCGAGGAATAGAAGACGAGATTGCCCGCATGCTCGGGCACGGCAAGACACCCTCGGGGTTCGATCGGGACAGCGGTCACACGGCTCGAGTGGAAGTCCTCGGAGATGACATGTGCCGCTGCCTCGAAGCCGGCGTCCACGCCCTCGGTGGCGAATCGACCCTCGTAGTAGACGTTTCCCGGCACGGTCGGATTGACCTGCGGGGCGTCGGGATCGGTCGCCTTGCCGATCTCGGTCAACGCGGGAAGCGGCTCGTAGTCGACGTCGACGAGCTCGACGCCGTCTTCGGCGAGGTACGCGCTCTCGGCCACGACCACGGCCACTGCCTCGCCAGCAAAGCGGACCTCGTCGATTGCCAGCACGTCGCGGGTGTTGAAGCTGTAGCCGGGAAGCTCGATCTGAGCAGCGATCGGCTTCACCATTGCTGCGAGATCGGTGCCGGTGAGAACGTCGACCACCCCGTCGAGCGCACGCGCCTCGCTCACGTCGATCGACAGGATCCGTGCGTGGGCGTAGGGGCTGAGCACGAAGGCGAGGTGCAAGGTGTTGAGCGGCGCGGGCAGGTCGTCGACGAAGCGGCCCTGGCCTCGCAGGAGGTAGTCGTCCTCTCGACGCAGGACGCTCTGCCCGACAGCACCGC
Organism: Acidimicrobiales bacterium; assembly: GCA_965231925.1. GTDB lineage: Bacteria > Actinomycetota > Acidimicrobiia > Acidimicrobiales > Poriferisodalaceae > Poriferisodalis. The sequence goes on along the minus strand of OZ246894.1, from coordinate 2,503,512 downwards.
GCCCGACGGCGCCTTGCCCGACCGTGCCTTGTGCGACAGCACCCTGCCCGACAGCGCCTTGCGGGTCGCCGCTCATGGCTGGCGCCCTTGTCGCAGCTGCACAGCGGCCTCGGCCACCGCGTCCACGATGTTGGCGTAGCCGGTGCAGCGGCAGACATTGTTCATCAGTGCCTCCCGGATAGTGGCCTCGTCGGGGTCGGGCGTGCTCTCGAGCAGCTCGACCGCCGTGAGGAGGAATCCCGGCGTGCAGAAACCGCACTGGAGAGCATGCTTTTGGTGGAACATCTCTTGGATCGGATGGAGCTCATCGAGGTCGGCGAGGTCCTCCACGGTGCGGATGTCGGATCCGTCGACCGCAACAGCGAAGTGCAGGCAGCTGCGGGCGGTACGGCCGTCGAGCAGCACCGTGCACGCACCGCACACCCCCTGCTCACAGCCGATATGGGTGCCTGTCACGCCGAGATCGTGTCACAGGAAGTCGGCGAGCAGCCGCCGAGCCTCCACTCGGGACGCTCGGCTTCGCCCGGTTGCCCTGGGCACGGGTGTCCTCGACGAACGAGTTGCCGGTGACTCGGGCCGTGGGATGGATGCCGTGGGTGAAGTGAATGGCATACCCGTAGTCGCCGTCGGCGCCTGCACGGCGCAGCGCTCGGTCGGCGACGAATCGTTCATTGCCTCCGCCCCCGATGGCACGGATGCGGCCATCGATCTCGAGGGTCATGGGTGCTGCGAGCGGCGTGTAGTACTCGTGAAAGATGGCGCCGACCTCGATGCGGCCTTTCACCGTTTCGACATCGGGGAACAGCGTGCATTGCCCCGGTATCAAGACCGTTCCTGGCTTGTCGGCTCGTCGCGGCTTGGAGAACCCACGCTGCCCGAGGACGAAGCTCACGTCGGTGCCGGCGTTGTCGGTGATGCGCACGGTCTTGCCGACTGCTTCATTCACCAGCGCGTCAAACCCATGGTGCACGGCGAGGTAGCGGTCGAGATCGACGCGCCCGAACAGCCTCAACAGGCCACCGGCGTTCAGGTCGGCGCCCAGCAGGTAGCGGATGTGGTTGCCCTCCATCGCCTGATCGTGAAGCTCCGAGCCCACGAGGTAGGGGAAGGTGAGATCGATCCACACGTCTGCAGCCAGCGCCGCGGCCGATACCGCCGGAGTGAGGTACGTGTCGGCAAGGCGACCCTGATACGGAAGCGGCGGCATCAGCAGGACCGATGCGTTGGCACCTGCGAGCAATGATGCTTGAAGCACCGCCTGCCACACCGCCTCGTCGCTGTCGGTGTCGGCGGTGATCAGGACGGTCTCGTCGGGCGCCAATGCCATGTAGTCGCGCATCAGCATGTCCGCTGCGCGGGCGAGTGCAGCGGTCATGGGGTGGCTCCGACGATGACGCGGTCCAGATAGCCGTTGAGGAAGTTGTGAACGCCTTTCTCCAGGGTGCTCATGCGCCCGGGCCGGTAGGCGGGCGAGCTCATCGCCTTTTGCATCGACTCGATCATCACCCGGTCCTCTTCGAGTACCAGGATTTGGTAGTCGTGGTAGATCTTCAGCGTCTCGGCGAAGTCCGGTCCGACACGTCGTGGGGGTGTTGTGGTCCTGTGTGGATCGTTCGGCCCTGCGGGGCTGGCGAAGAGCGAGCCAGATCGATATCGGCCGACAGGTAGACCGGGCTGTCAATGCGAATTCGGCACCGCCGCTAGTCCGCCCAGTCGGCTTCGCTCGGATTCCAGTTTCCGGTCTTGCGGCCCGCGAGAATGGGATTGAGCAGCTTGCCCACTAGTTCCAAGGCTTCATCCGCGGTGCGTTGGGGCAGGTTCGCGACATCTTTGGCTGCTTGCTCGTACCCCGGAATCCACGTGCCTGACGGCAGCGTGACGACGGTGGGTGGCTGAATTCGACGATGGGCGTACTCGCTGAGCAGCGCTGTGCTGAGTGCTGCTGCATTTACCGGCTCCGTACCGGCGATGATGGCGAGGTCTACGAGGTCGCGGTACCGGGTGCTGGGCCGCCCGCGGTAGTCGTCGAGCATGGCGGCGTGCTTGTCGGCGATGTGGTCGACGAGCGGATACACCAGATATGGCACTGAACGCAGGCCTGCGATCTCGACCGGCTCCAGTGGGCTGACATATTCAGGTTCTGCCGTCATGTTCGATTCGACAACGAGATCGATCTTGAACCTCACAAACTCGCGTTCTCCGAGGTATGCCGTCGCCGTCAACGCCGCGTTGGACGCGCCGAGCGTTGGCTCTCGTTCCAATTGCACATCGAATGTGAAGAAGTCTGCGTCAGCGTGCTGGTGCCCGAGGTTCTGAAGCAGCTTGATGGCTTCGCTCATGTCGTCGCGGCGCATCAGGTCGATGTCGAGGCTGTGGCGGGCGCGGCTGGGTATGCGTGCCAGCAGCCCTGTGGCGCCCTTGAGCACCCATCGGGAATCGCCTGAGGCGAACACCCGATAGAGGAATCGGCTGTAGGCGAATTGGCGACGAATCCCTGAGATGTCCACCGAGTCGGAACTCCCAGTCTTCGTGATCCGCTCCTTGAGCGCTTGGCGGAACGCGTCGGGTGTGAGATAGGGAACCGAACGCTCGTCGCCGTCGCCTTCGGCGTCAGTCATCGATACCGACGCTCGCATGGTCGCCGCCCTGCATCAGCAGGGACTTGATCTCGTCGGGGTCCACGCTGAGCCGCTCGCACAGTTGGCCCATGCTGATTGCGCCTGCGCCGAGCGCGTCGCTGACGAACCGGCCGATGTGCCCGCCGTCGACATGGTCACTCATGAGGTCGGCCGTGGTCCGGCTCACTGTCGTCACCGCGAATCGATCCTTGAGTTCCCACTCACTGCGCTCAATGCCCCGCGATCGGCGGCGGACCCTCGTGCCGTGTCCGGGCTGGATGCGGCTGCGCGACACGAATGTGTGCGGCCCGCCGGCGAATACCCCGAAACCGTGGACTCTCGCAGCTGACTGAAGTACAACCCAGACTCTGGGGTCGGCGGCCCGCTGGCGCGGTGTTCGCTCCGGGTCGAGCCGAAGCGACGCGATGCGCAGTTCCGCGAGGGGATCGTCGCCGGCGCCGACGACCCTGTACACACCGTGCCCGACGCGTTCAATCAGGCCGCGCCCTACAGACCTCGTCAGATCAAAGTCCGGAATCCCAGCCACCGAGGCTTGCGCGCGCGTGAAATAGCCATGTTGAGCTGCTGGGACATCCCCCAGTCGCCTGATGACACTCCCGGCCATGTCGAACCCTCCTCTCTTGCACTCCGTCGTCATCTTCTACACAGACATCACATATGGAGATACTGAAAACCTTGCAATATAAGCAAGTTTCTCAGTATGTCCATTGCCAAGCGGCCCGACGGCAAACCGTCACCCATCGTCCCACTCGTCTACCTGGATGACCACCACCGCCATCGCTTCGTCGGCAACGCGATCCGGATCCAGGACTGCCGGACCGGTCCGCGCTACATGAGTCCTGCTGGGTGGGGCACCGCGATGATGCGCAACGCAGACGCTCAACCGTTCAGCAACACCGTCCCGGCCGTGGACGCTCTCAAGGGCTTTTGGCCTGAGGCTTTAGAAGCCTGCTGACACTTCCAGACACCCCGTGACACTGTGATGTTGTGGAGCTAAGGGGAATTGAACCCCTGACCTCTTCCATGCCATGGAAGCGCTCTACCAACTGAGCTATAGCCCCGAGGCCCCACGACGATACCAGCGCGCTGCTGGGAATTGAGAGTGGCGGCTGGGTGCGCGGGATGCCATCACGGGCGTAACGTCGGCCCTATGAGCATCCCCGTGGAGCCCGCTGATATCGGCAACCAGATGGAGCGGTTTGGCACCGCGGCGTACGTGCTGACGGTGCGCGACGACGCCACGCCGCATATCGCCCACCTGGACATGCGGCTCGACGGCGACGTGCTGCGCTGCGGCGCCAGCCGGTCGGCCGCGGCCAACGTTGCGCAGCGCCCGAACATCTCGGTGCTGTGGCCGCCGTACGAACCGGACGGCTACTCGATGATCATGGACGCCGCGGCCCGTACCGTCGACGGTGCCGAGGGTCTCGAGCTGGAGCTGCGCCCGACCTCAGGCGTCCTGCATCGGCCCGCAACGCCGGCCACCCCGGCGACCAATCCCAACTGCAGTTCCGATTGCGCCCCGCTCGCCGCGTCGGACTCCTGATCGACTCGGAGCGGAGCCAGGCGGCGGCGTGATTCTGTCATTGCCGAAATTGACTTGAAGCACGACACCCATATCGCCCATATTCTTAGGTATGGGTACTCTGGGTGACGTGAAGACCACGATCGAGGTGCACGACGAGCTCCTGAAGCGGGCCAAGCGGCACGCCAAGGAAACGGGTCAGACGCTGCGAGCCGTCATTGAAGAGGGCCTGCGCATGGTGATGGAGAAACCCCCGCCAACTGGCTACAAGTTGCCGAACATGAGTGTGGGGGACCCGAACGGGCCGAACCCGTTCGAGAAATTTACCTTCGCCGAGATGCTCGAGATGAGCGAGCGTCCATGGCCCAAGCCGGAATGATCGCTGTCGACACGAACATCCTCGTGTACGCCCACCGTCGTAGCTCGCCGCAGTGGCCACGGGCGCTCGCTCTCTTGCAAGAACTCGCCGAGGGCACCGAGCCGTGGGCAATCCCTTGGCCCTGCTGCTATGAGTTTCTGGGTGTCGCCACGAATCGGCGGGCTTGGGGCGACACGGTGAGCACGACTGAGCAGGCATGGCGGCAGCTCGAAGCCTGGACCGCATCGCCGTCATGCCACCAGATCGGCGAAACGGCCGGCTTCATGGACACGCTGTCGGAGATCGTGCTCGGTCTGAACATTCGCGGCTCAAAGATCCACGACGCCAAGATCGCCGCAATCTGCTTGGCCCATGGTGTCGATGTCCTGCTGACCAACGATCGCGATTTCGCTGCGTTCCCTCAGCTCGTGACGAGGAACCCATTCGTCTCGTGAGCTGGCTGCTCGCCTACAGGAAGCCGAGTACGGGCACCTCGAGATGCTGTTTCAGTTGCGAGAGGAAGCGACCGCTGGTGCCGCCGTCGATGAGGCGATGGTCGAACGTCGCTGAGATCGTCATCGTGGGAATCTCAACGGGGTTGCCGTTGCGGAGCTGCACCGCCTGTCGGACCGCTCCGAACGCCACAATCGTGCTCGTTCCCAGCGGCAGCATCGGCGTGCCGGCTTCGATGCCCACCGCGCCGACGTTGTTGATGGTGCACGTCGCACCGCTGAATTCATCAGGCCGGATCGTCCGATCTCTGGCTGCTTGGACCAAACGAGTGATCTCGCCGGCGAGCTCGGCCACGCTGAGCTGATCCGCGTCGTGCACCACCGGCACCATGAGACCATCGGGGGTGTCGGTGGCGACACCGATGTCGTAGCTGTCGAAGTAGACGACTTCCGCGCTTGTCAAGTTTGGCGCACCCAGTTCGCCTGAATCGAGACGAGCGTTGACGATCGGGTGATCACGCAGCACCGGGATCATCAAAGCCATCAACACGGCGTCGACAGGCACCGGTGCTGCCAAGCGCTCACGCAGCGCCGCCCGGGTCGCCAAGAGCGCGCCGGCATCCACATTCACCATCGCCGTGAACTGCGGAATCGTTCGAGCCGACACACTGAGGTGGGCAGCGATCGACCGTCGTACCGCGCTCAAGCGCTCGCGACGCTCTCTCGGCCGGTGGCTCGCCCTCTCGAGGTCCGTGAGCGTGACCGAATCCCGAGGCCCCGTGCCCGCAACCTCAGCGAGGTCGATGCCTGCTTCGCGCGCCGCTTTGCGCACCTTCGGCATTGCCCGTACGGCCTCCGCGGTGCAGCGGGTGTTTGTGCCCAGCGTGCCGCGAGAATCCCCGTGGACGCGCGCGGCTTCGATAGCACGCAGCACATCGGCGCGAGTCACCCGGCCGCCGACACCCGAGCCGGCCACGTTCGTCACGTCCACGCCGTTATCCGCAGCCAGTCGTCGCACCAGCGGAGATACCACGACTCCTGCCACCTTGATGGTGCCGGTCGTCGGTCCCGCCGCAGTAGCGGTGCTCCCAACCACCGCTGACCCCGCCGCCCCTGCGACTCGGGCAACAGCCACAGCCGTTGAACCCTCTGCCATCACGTCACCCGGTACGGCCTCACCCGCAGAGCCCACCGCAAACAGCGGTTCGCCTACCGCAATGATGTCGCCGGGCTCTCCGCCCACTGCAAGCATCGTGCCGCGGTAGGGGCTTGACAGCTCGACCACCGACTTGTCGGTCTCGACCGAGCAGATCACTTGATCCAGCTCGACATCATCGCCGACCGCCACGTACCATTCGACGATCTCGGCTTCTGCCATGGCGTCGCCGATCTTGGGCAGATGGAAGATTTCAGCCACGCGGCGCTCCTGTCACCCTGCGCCCACGCTCATCCCGCCATCGCGCGGCGAATGCCCGCAGCTATGCGCTCAGCAGTAATCGACGAGAACTTCTCTAACTGCGTCGGACCCCAGAAGACGTCCATGTGGGCCACCCGCACCGGTGGGGTCTCGAGCGAATAGGCGGCCTGTTCGGCAATAGTGGCCAGAATCTCGGCGCCGACACCACCGCTCGTGTGATCCTCGTGCGCGACTACGACGCGTCCCGTCTTGGCGATGCTGTCGAGCACGGTCCCGGTATCCCACGGGTAGAGCGTCCGCAGGTCGATGACCTCGGCCGAGACGCCCTCGGCATCGAGCATCGCAGCGGCCTTGCAGGCTTCGTGCTGCGGCGGCCCGAACGATACGACAGTCACATCGGTGCCCTCGCGGCGCACTGCTGCACGGCCGAACGGAATTGAGTAGGGCTCCACCGGAACCTCTTCGTGAAGCCCGCGGTAGAGGGCGATCGGTTCGAAGAACATGACCGGGTCGGGGCTTGCCAGTGCAGTCTCAAGCAATCCCTTCGCGTCGTAGGGGGTGGAGGGATAGACCACCACCAAGCCGGGTGCGTGGGTGAAGTAGCTCTCCGGCGAATCGGTGTGGAACTCATAGGCGCCCGTGTTGGTACCCACCGGCATCCGGATCACGATCGGAGCAGTCATGTGGCCCCGGTAGCGCCACCGGATGCGACCGACATGGCCGATGACCTGGTCGAATGCGGGGTACACAAAGCCAGCGAATTCCATCTCCGCCACCGGCCGAAAGCCACCCATCGCCATACCGACCGAGGTGCCGACGATTCCGGTCTCGCACAGCGGCGTGTCGATCACCCGACGGTCGCCGAAACGCTCCGCCATGTGCTCGGTCACTCGGAAAATGCCGCCCTCGAGCCCGACGTCCTCGCCCAGTGCAATGAGCGTGTCGTCGCGCGCAAACGCGTCGTTGAGGGTCATGTTCAGGGCTTCGGTGAGGTCCACTCGCTGCGTCGGCCCCGCAGGTGTCGGCTCGGGTCCGACGTCCCAGATCTCGCCATCCCCGAAGACGGTGCGCGGTTCGCCGAGGTCATCCTGCTCGCGGTGCAGTTGTGCCACCAGTGCTTCAGGCATCTGAGCGAACAAGTGCCGTGGCGAGTAGTCCCGGCCGACACCTTGACGGCCCTCGAGCCGGTCGACGATCGACTCAAGCTCGGTGCCTAGGCCGGTGCGCATGTGCTCCTCGTGGGCGCTGTCCCACAATCCCTTGCGTTCGAGAAAGCTGCGCATTCGCACAATCGGGTCACGTCCGCGCCACACTGCCTCTTCTTCGGGTGTCCGGTACACCGGCGTGCCGTCATAGGTGGAGTGTGGTGCGTACCGGTAGGTGAACATCTCGATGAACGTCGGCCCGCCCCCGCTGACGGCCAGCTTGCGAGCCTCGAGCACTGCTTGGTGCATCGCCAAGGGATCCATGCCGTCGACCCGCACGCCCTCGAAACCGTAGGCATGCGCCTTCTGGGCGAGGGTTTCTGCGGCGGTCTGCTTGTCGAGCGTTGTGGACTGGGCGACCTGGTTGTTCTGGCATAGGAAGATCGTCGGTGTCCTCCACACCCCGGCGAAGTTCATCGCAGCGTTGAAGTCGGACTCCGACGTGGCGCCGTCGCCGAAGACCGCCATGGTCACCATGTCGGCGCCCCGCAGCGCACTCGCGTAGCTGAAGCCCACTGCGTGAGGCAGGTGGGTACCGATCGTGGCGTTCAGACGGGTGATCCGATCGCCGTGCACATCCCACAGGTCGTCGTCGTCAGGGATGCCCAGCCAGAAGCCGACCACACTGGTGAGGTCCATGCCCCGGCCGATCCACAGCGGCAGCTCGCGGTAGGCGGTGAAGATCCAATCGGTGGGTCGCAGCGCCAGCGCGGCGCCCGCAGCGGCTTCCTGCCCGCTCGACTGGTAGTAGGCGGCCATGCGGCCTTGCCGTTGCAGGTTGAGAAGCTTCTCGTCGACGATCCGTGCCGTGAGCACCTTGTGGAACAAGTCGACCATCTGGTCGTCGTCGAGGTCGGGGGCAACATCGACAAGTTCGCCGTCGGGATCGAGAATCTGACGCACTACCGCTCCTGTGTTTCGACTGGTCGCCGGTGCACGCGGCGCATGCCTGGGGGGGGCGTACAGCGCACAACGTGATTCACAGGCAATTCTGCAATTCAACGAGTGAATCATTGATCATTGCCCTTTGGTGCTCAGAAATCAACTGCTACCGCGCAACCTGGTCCAGAATCCAAAATCCCAACTGGCATCTGGCGCGCGACTGCTACGGTCACCCGGCATGACAGCGGCGGACGTGTTCTCGGTCGCTGATCACCGCATCGTGATCGTCGGCGGAACGACGGGCATCGGTTGGGCGGTGGCGGTGCACTTGGCCGAGGCCGGCGCGTCGGTGACCATTGCCGGCCGGCGTGATTCCTCCCAGGAAGCAGCCGGAGCTGGCATGACGTTCGTGCAGATGGATGTGGGCGATGCGGCATCGGTGGCTCACGGCTTCGAGGTCGTCACCGCACATACACCACGTATCGACTGTCTGGTGCTGAACGCCGGCATCGACCTCGACCACGGCGAGATCGGCGACCTCGACCTGGCGACGTTCGAACGGGTTTTCGATATCAACACATTGGGGCTGGTGCGTGCGATGTCCTGCGGCGTCGGCGCGATGTCTGCCGGTGGGTCGGTGATCGTGACCAGTTCTCCGGCGGGCTCGATCACGACCCCCGGCATGGCTGCCTACTCGGCATCGAAAGCGGCACTAGACATGCTGGTGCGAACGTGGGCACTCGAGCTCGGCCCTCGCCAGATCAGGGTGAACGCGGTGCTGCCCGGCATTGTCGAGAGCGAGATGGACGCCGCTTCGACCGGTGCTGTGGAGATCATCCGCCGGATGACAGCCAACGGCGTCTTCCGCACGGCGACCGAGATGGGACCTGTGTTCCAATTTCTGGCGAGCCGAGCTAGCGCACCGATGACCGGATCGCTGGTCGGCGCTCACGACGGGATCTCCGTCGGCTACAGCGCTGAGGTGATGCAGCACCTGTCGGCGGAAAGACCCGAGCAGACCTCCGGCGCCACGGGGCCAGCCGACGAATCCAGACCTGGGGCGGCATGAACAAACCAGCCCAGCCCTGCCCAGCCGCACTCGACGGCATCGATCGCGATCTCATCAGCGCGCTGGTCGCCGACGGTCGCGCCACCTACGCCACGCTCGCGCCGATCGTGGGGCTGTCCCAGGCGGCCGTGAGGGCTCGAGTCCAACGGCTGCTGGAAGAACGGCTGGTGATCGTTACCGGGCGGGTCGACCCCGCCACGTTCGGTCTCGGGGTGTTCGCCTTCGCCTTCTTGGAGGTGTCGGGCGAGGTTGACAAGGTGGCAGCGTGTATCGCCGAGATCGACGAGGCGGTCTTCGCTGTCGTCAGCTCGGGTCGGTTCGACCTGCTCGTGGAACTGCGGTGTACCGATGAACGCCGCCTGGTGGAGACGCTGGACCGCGTGCGTGGCATCGACGGGGTTCGTCGCCTGCAGTCGTCCACCGTGCTGCACTACGAGAAGCAGGACTGGACGGGCATCGGCGACCGGGCCGCGGTTCGGCGCACAGGCGCTCCCGTACGTTCAGCCGACGATCTCGACGACGTGGATCGTGCCTTGCTCGGTGAACTCATCGCTGACGGCAGGGCGACGTACGCGGCGTTGGCGCCGATAGTCGGGCTCTCCCAGGCGGCCGTGCGCGACCGGGTGATCGATCTCATCGAGGGCAACGTCATCCGGATCGAAGCACACCCGGTGCCCGAGGCGATGGGTATCGGCGGGTTTTCTGGCATCGCGGTGAAGGCCGCAGGGCCGGTCGGCCGGGCGGCCGAGGCCATGGCGGGCTTGGCCGAATCGACCGTCGTCGCGCGCACACTGGGGCGATTCGATGTGCTCGCTGAGGTCTGGTATGACGACCGTGATCACCTCGCAGACGTCTTGGACCGGTTGCGTTCGGTACCGGGCATTGGGTCTGTCGACACCATGCCCTACCTGCGGATTGCCAAGGAACAGTTCGGCCCCAGACCCATGACCTGATCCTGCAAACCGGGCAATCTGCCGGGGATTCAGTGGCAAATGAGCGGGTTGGCAAGCGATTCACTTGTCGGTTAGTCACATCGCCATTAGTGTCGCGGCAGCCTCGGCTGGTGCCCGGGCATCGTGGAGGGGGCCGATCACATGACTACTCGTTCAACGCGCTGGCTGCGCTTGCTGACGCTGACATTCGCATTTGCCTTGATCGCTGCGGCGTGCAGCGACGATGGCGACGACGCAGGCTCGACTGGTGATGCTGGTGAGCCAGCCACCGAGGAGCCCACCGCAGCTCCCGACGATGCGGCCGATGACATGGCCAGCGATGACGACATGGTCGATGACGACATGGCCAGCGACGACGACATGGCTGACGACGACATGGCTGACGACATGGACGACATGGGCCATGCTGCCGATGACTCGCTGCCCGCGGTCAAGATCGGTCTCATCGCCCAAGATGAGGAACTGCTGGCCTTTCCCGAAGTCCGGTCGGTCAGCCAAGCCTTCGTCGACTACTTCAATGCCGAACTCGCCGGTGCTGGGGGTCATCCGATCGAACTAGTCGTTTGCGGCGCAGGTGACGCCCCGGAGTCTCACGTGGCCTGCGCGCAGGAGTTCATCAACGCCGACGACATCCACCTTGTGATCACGGCGGGGTTCCTCGCCAACTCAGCGGCGGCAGCATCCCTCTTCGCCGAGGCCGGAGTGCCCACGCTGACGCTGGGCAACGACTTCTTGGACTACCTGATTCCGGGTGTGTTCACGCTGGATCCGGGACTGCCGGGCCTGGCGCAGGTGTTCTTCGTGTATGCGACTGAAGTCCGGGGTGATGTCACCGCCACGTTGTTCATCGCCGACGATCCAGGTTTTGAGCCCTTCATTCCGGCGTTGCAAGCCATCGCTGAGTCCAATGGCATGCTCATCAACGAAGTCGTTCCGCTGGGATTCGAGCCGGATTTGACGGGTCCGGTGAGCGCGGCCAATCTCGACAACGACGCGTGGCTCTTCGTGCTTGCCGACGGCGCGCAGTGCGGAGCATCAGCCTCGGCCGTTGCCACGGTCGGCTACGAGGGCAGCACGTATGCGAACGATCTATGCATGGCCCAGGACGTCATCGAATCGGGTGCGCTCAATGGCTGGGCAGGTCCCGTCGTCTCCGCGGCGCCGACCGTCGACGGAGGTGACGAAGTCGACCTGATTGTTCATGTGCTCGAGACCTATGGCGACGACGACTCGCAGACTGCCGGTCTCGCGGGCTGGTCATTGGCCAACATCTACGCGGCCCGAGACGTGCTGACGGCGGCGGGTCTTGCGGAGGCCACCCGCGAGTCGGTGATGGCAGCGCTGTCGACCTACTCGAGCACGGAGATTCCGGGCTTTCCCGATGTCTCATGCCCCGGACCGTCGGTATGGGCCGGTGCCTGCAACCAGTCCCCGCTGATGGTGGTGGTCGACGATGGCCAGCTCACCAGCCCCGATGGCTTCGTCCAACTCGACTTCAGCGAACTCGACTTCCTGCTGGGCGGCTGATCGCAGCCTGTACCGGGCCACATCGCATAACTTTCCCGACGGGTTGCCTGCTCAGCAGACAGTCGACCGGGTGGCGGCCGCCTACCGAGCAGGCAACTCTCGCGGCACTGGGGAAGTAACGAGTGCGTAATCGAACGCTCACCGAGCAAATTGCGCTCGTCGTGCTCGCTCTAGTCGGCGCGGCGTGGGCGATCGGGGTATTCGTTGATACGCCAATCTTCTTCCAGCCGGTGCTGTTCGGTCTCGGCACGGGAGCGATTATCGCAGCGCTGGCTCTGGGCCTAGTGGTGGCCTACCGGGCTTCGGGCGTCATCAACTTCGGTCACGGTGCAATAGCGACCTACGTCACCTACGTCTACGTGTCGCTTACCGATACCGGTGACTACCCGATTCCGCCGCTGCCGAATCCGTTCGCTCCGATTGAGGGCATCGTCGGCATCGAGATCGTCGACTTCCCGACACTGGTCGGCACGGGCGGGCCGATGCACCCGGCGCCGGCGATGCTGGTGGCACTGGCGACTGCTGCGATGCTTGGGCTGGTCGCGCACTACGCGATCTTCCGACCGCTGCGTTACGCGCCGGTGCTGGCCAAGGTGGTGGCCTCGGTGGGCATCATGCTGTTCCTGCAAGCTGCAGTCGTACTGAGGTTCGGATCGCGGGCCAAGAGTGCCGATCCGATCTTTCCGAACGACCCAGTGGATTTCTTGGGTGTGCGGGTCGGCCAGGACAGGTTCTGGCTGCTGGGCACTGTCGCCGTCGGCACCATCGGCTTATGGCTGCTGTTCCGCTACACCCGCTTCGGCATCGCCACGCGCGCATCAGCAGAGAATGAGCGCTTTTCGACGCTGCTCGGTTTCAACGCCGACTTCCAGGCAGGGGTCAGCTGGGTGCTGGCATCGGTGCTGGCCGGGCTGGTCGGCATCTTGGTTGCGCCGATCACCGGCGTGACACCGAACCTCTTCACGGTGTTGCTGATCTCGTCGTTGGGGGCGGCACTGCTGGGTCGCATGTCGTCGTTCGTGATTGCCGCAGCGGCCGGGCTCATGCTGGGAGTACTGGACCAGGAGCTGTTCCGGCTGGAATTCGAATTCGACTGGATTCCCGACATCGGCATCCGCCGCGCACTGCCGTTTGTCGTCATCGCACTGGCCATGGTCATTCGCGGCCAAACGTTGCCGACTCGTGGCGCAGTCCAGGCGGAACGGCTGCCCGAGGCGTACGCGCCGCTCATCACCAAGGGGCGGATGGTGGGCTACGGCGTGCTGGTCGGGTTCGCGCTCGCTGTAACGGTCTTCGCCCCTTTCCAGTACCGCGCCGGGATGCAGAACACGATGATCGGCGTGATTCTGGCGCTGTCGCTGGTGGTCGTGACGGGTTTCCTCGGCCAGATCTCACTCATGCAGATGGCGCTGGCAGGCGTATCGGCGTTTGCGATCGGTTCCTTCGGCATATCAGCGGGCATGCCGTTGCTGATCACGCTCCCGCTGGCTGTCGCGTCCGGCTTGGGCTTCGGCTTGATCGCTGCGCTGCCGTCACTGCGGACGAGGGGCGCCAGCCTGGCCGTCATCACGCTCGCCAGCGGGCTGGCGATCGAGGAGATCTTCTTTCAGCGACCGGGATGGTTTGGGCTGGCTCGCACCAACAAGGTGGCACCCGCCCCCGAGCTGTTCGGCATCGAATTCGGGCCCACGAGTGAGTTCTTGCTCGGCGATGGGAAGATTCCCACCGGCGGATTCGGCCTGTTCTTGCTGGTGCTGACGATCGCGTGCTGTGTCGCGGTCATGCGGCTGCGCAGGTCGCGGCTGGGCGAGCAGATGCTGGCTGTGCGCGCCAACGAACGGGCCGCTGCGGCAGCCGGTGTCGACGTGGCTGCGATCAAGCTCTCGGCGTTCGGCATCGCCAGTGTGCTCGCGGCGCTGGGCGGCGCTCTCACCGCGTACAAACTCGGTACCTACGGTCAAGGCTCGTTCGGGATCTTCGTCTCGCTGTCGGTGCTGGCGTTCGCATACCTCGGTGGCATCTCCACCGTGGGTGGCGCCATCACGGCCGGCACGCTCTTTGCCGAGGGCATCGGCATCGTCGTCACCAACGAGTGGTTCATCGACGTAGGGCCTTACACAGCGTACGTCGCCGGATTTTTCCTGATCGCGACGGCTGTCTATAACAACGAGGGCATCGACGGATTCCAGCGGCGGCAATTCCATGCCATCGCTCGATGGCTGAGCCGTCATCGCAGCCCCGGCGTGCATTCCGGCGATCCTCCTGGTGAGCCAGCGCTCGAAGGGGGACCTGGCCATGGTTGAAGCACCGGCGAATGCCTCTGAGGCGACCGATGTCGTGTTGCGGACTCAGCAACTCACGGTGCGTTTCGGTGGCTTGCTGGCTGTGAACCGCGTCTCGCTTGAATGCGGGCGCGGCGTGCTGACTGGGCTCATCGGGCCGAACGGGGCTGGCAAGACCACATTCATCGACGCTGTCACGGGCTTCCTGCCCGACAACGCCAGCGGTTCGGTCACTCTCGAAGGCAACGAGGTCTTCGGGCGGTCCCCGCACCGGCTCTCTCACGACGGTCTCACCCGTACTTGGCAGACGCTGGAGCTGTTCGACGACATTTCGGTGCGATCCAATCTAGAGATTGCCCGCGGTCGGCTCACGGTTGCAGGTGCGTTTGCAGACTTCTTCCGGCCACGTCACCACGATGCCCGCGTCGACGAGATTCTCGAAATGCTGGGGTTGGCGTCGTATGCCGACCACCAGCCACGAGAGCTGTCGCAGGGACAACGCAAGTTGGTGGGCGTGGGGCGGGCGCTGGCGTCTTCGTCCAGCAAGATCCTGTTGCTCGACGAACCGGCCGCTGGGCTCGACAAGGCCGAAACAGCGTGGTTCGGCGAGCAACTGCGACGGCTGGTCGACGAGGGGCACACGCTGCTGCTGGTTGACCATGACATGGGGCTGGTGCTCAATGTCTGCGACCACATCCACATGCTCGTCTTCGGCGAGCTGATCGCGTCCGGCACGCCTGCGCAGATGCGCCGGGATCCGACTGTCATCGCTGCGTATCTCGGCCATAGCGGCGGTGAGACATGAACGGCCCGATGCCCGGCGACGCCCTGGCCCGCAAACGACTGCTCGACATCAATGGCCTGCACACCGGCTACGACGGCGTAGCTGTGGTGCGCGACCTGAGCCTGCATGTCGAAGCCGGCGAGGTAGTTGCTCTCCTGGGCCCGAACGGCGCCGGCAAGACGACCACGCTCATGACGATTTCAGGCATGGGGCAGATCCTCGGGGGGACGGTGACCGTGGCGGGGCGTCCGGTGCCGAAGCTGCGTCAGGCGCAGAAGGTGGCGCGCTGGGGCGTGGTCCACGTTCCAGAGAACCGAGGGGTCCTGTTCCAGCTGACGGTGCGCGAGAACCTGATGCTGGCCAAGACCAAGGGCCGGGTGGACATCGACCGAGCGGTTGACTTTTTCCCTGCTCTCGGGCCGCTCATGGGCCGGCGAGGCGGGTTGCTCAGCGGCGGCGAACAGCAGATGCTGGCGCTCGGCCGGGCGATCGTGGCCGAGCCGCAGCTGCTGATGGTCGATGAGATGAGCCTGGGACTGGCACCGGTGATTTACGAGGAGCTCATGCCGGTCGTGCGGCGAATCGCGGACGAGACCGGTGCCGGGGTCCTGTTGGTCGAGCAGCACGTCGACCTGGCGCTGGAGGTCGCTGACCGCGGCTACGTGCTGAGCCATGGCGATCTCGTGATGTCTGGGCGGGCGACCGAGTTGCTGGCCAACCGTGCGCTTCTGGACGCCAGCTATCTAGGTACGGAATCACTGGGATGACCGCTCGCAGGCGAGTCAGGACTACCAGCGGTCATGGCCGCCGATTGAGCCGGATGCTCATGGGACGATCCGGGGCGAACGAGACCGCGAATTCCCGGCCCCACGGCGGGACCGGATCCATCATTTCGTGGTCGAACCTGACACGAAACCGCTCGACAGTCTCGGCTGCTTCCAGCAGCGCGAAATGGCGTCCGACGCAGAACTTCGGTCCGGTCAGGAACGGGAAGTAGGCACGCCGGTCGAGGTGCAGCGGACTGCCGTCGGCCCAGCGCTGCGGCAGAAATTCCGCAGGTCGCTCGAAGTGCTGGGGGTCTCGGTAGATCACGTACTCCGGCACCAGCACCTCCCATCCGGCAGGCAGCAGAACGTGTAGCGGTTCCCCGCTGCCGGAATCACCGTTGACCGTCAGATTCTTGGTGATCGCTCGGTTGGTGATGTGCACCGGCGGGTAAAGCCGCAGCGTCTCGTCGACCACGAAGCGGGCGGGTTCGTCGGCGTGCTCGCGGTGACGGCCCAATAGGTCGATGGCGAAGCAGATCGTGTTGGTGACCGTCTCGTGGCCGGCGAGGATCAGCGTGACGGCTTCGTCCCGCACCCCGCGGCGGTTCAGCCGGGCCGCGGGCTCACCGACCGCAGCCAGCAGGAGTCCGATCATGTCGTCTCCAGGGTTGAGCGGCGAGCGAGCGTCTAGAACCCGGGCGATGTAGTTGTCGAGCGCGGTCATCGCGGCAACCAGCGAGGCGGGCTCGGCGTCGACGTCAGCATTGGCCGGGTCGGCCTCAGCCCATGCGTGTATTTCGGCGACTGCAGCGGCGATCACCTCGACCGCCTCGGAGGTGAGGTCGTTGCTGAACAGCAGATCGGCAACGACGCGCAGCGTGAGTTGCTTGACGGCGTCCTGCAGTTCGAAGACCTCACCGGTGGGCCAACGGCCGAGTTCGTCGTCGATGATCTCGCACATCCGCTCGTGCAGCCTGCCTACAGTGCGCGCGCCGAGCGGGCGGGCGATACGTCGGCGCCGCGACAACCACAGATCCCAGTCGTAGTTGGTGATCAGACCCGAACCCATGACGTGGGTGAGTCGTTCGAAGACCAGCGGTCGCCCGACATGTTCGAGTCGGTCAACGAACACCGTGTTTATGGCCCTGAGATCGTAGAGAACAGCGGTGCGCACCCCGCTCAGGTCGACCGGCACGATGTTGCCGTAGGTGCGCAGGCTGCGCAGATATTCATATGGTGCCGCCGCGTACCGCTCGAACTGGTCGCCAGCCGGGCCGGCCAGATCAGAGACCGGTACCGGTGCTGCGCTCACGAACTCTTCAGGGGGCACTCTGACCTCGAAGCGACGTGCGCTGTTGGTGCCGAGTGTTTGCGATCAGATCGAGCGGGTCGTAGGCCAGCGGCGTGAGCGACCCGTGCGGCGGACGCTCCACCGGCCGCGGGTGGTCCAGCCACTCGTCGATGTCGATGACTTCAGGCGGCACGTAGTCGGCCGGAAATCCCAGGGCGTCGAACCCGAATTCGGAGGCCAGCTCGAAGCTGTAGGCATCCAATGCCGAAGCGTTGACGTAGTTCAGATGCCCCTCGCGCTCGAAGTACGAGTAGCCCCCCGACAGGTCGGGTTCGGGACCTTCGATCAGGGTGCGGAATCGCTCCCAGTGCGCCGGGCGGGTCAGCTCGTCGCGGACGTGGTTGGCGATCAGATCTGCGGCTGCACTTAGTCCCCAGAAACCGCCAGCAGCGAGGTTGGCCGGGCCGAGCACGCACAAGTGCGGGTAACGGCGGTGGAACATCCACAAGAACAGATCGTTGTCGGCATCGACAGGGGAGATTCGGCAGTGCTCGGAGTCGATGAACGGCATTTCGTCGAGGTAGCCCGTGGCCCACAAGATCAGATCCACGTCGTCGCAGCGGCCGTCGACGAAGTGCACCCGGTTGCCGTCAAGACGAGCGACCTCAGGTCGCCAGGCGAGATCCCCGTGGGAGAGATGGTGCAGGACTTGGTCGTTCAGGATCGGATGGCGGGTCAGCGGGGGATGGTCGGGCTCGCCGAAGCCGGTACGGGCCACATCCCCGACATGCAGCGCCAAGAATTCTGCCAGGCGTTCCTGGCTGGAGACGGTGTTGATGCCGAAGTGATCCAGCGGCACACTCCCGATGAGTTTCGGGAAGAACCAGTAGCCGCGGCGCACCGAAATGAGCGCCCGATCCGCAGCGTTGGCGGCGTCCACTGCAATGTCGACGCCCGAGTTGCCGGCGCCCACCACCAATACCCGCTTGCCGCGTAGCTCATCGACACGCTTGTAGGTCTGGCTGTGACGGGATTCGCCGGTGAATGTGCCCCGAAAGGAAGGAATCCTCGGAACCCGCTGGAACCCGGGGCAGGCGACAACGCCCCGGTAGCGACGGCGACGGCCATCGGCGAACGCGACATGCCAGCGTTCGTCGGGTGCATCGTCGATCGGGGCCGCAGACTCGACCTTGGTGTCGAACTCGTAGTGTCGGCCCAGGCCGTGGTAGGCGGCGTACGCCCAGATGTAGTCGCGGATCTCCCACCAGCGCGGGTAGTCGGGGTAGTGGTCGGGCATCGGCAGGTCAGCCCAGCCCGAGCGCGCCGAGGATGAGATGAAATGTGCGGTCTCGTAGATGGCAGAGCCGGGATTGTCGAAATTCCACAGTCCGCCGGGCCCCGAGTCAGCTTCGACGGCGTCGAAAGCCACACCGGCGCGACGCAGCGCGAGCGACACCGACAGCCCGGAGGGACCAGCGCCGATTACCAGCCAGCGATCGCCCCGGTCCTCGATTGTTGCGCTCCTCGCTGGCACAGAACATACGCTAGCGTATGTTCGCGACGAGGCTCGATTGCCGACGTTCTGCATCAGAATTGGGGAACTGCAGGTATGCGATGACCGCGAGCGTCTTCGAAGACCACGATGCGCTGGGTCTCGCCGAACTCGTGCGCGCGGGCGAGGTCACGCCCACCGAATTGCTAGATGAGGCGTTTGCGAGGGTCGACGCCGTCGATCGCCAGTTCGGCGTGCTCGCAGATCGTTACGAGGCCTATGCCCGTGGCCAGCTGCGCGACGGGCTGCCTACCGGAACGTTCACTGGCGTTCCGTACCTGCGTAAGGATTGCAAGTGCGAGATTGCCGGATTGTCGGCAACTGAAGGAACGCGCCTGCTGACGGATCGTGTCGCCGACACCACCTCGGTGGTCGCTCAGAGATTCCTCGAAGCAGGGGTGGTCATGATCGGTGCGACCGCGGTGCCGCCGTTGTCGAGCTCGTTCGACGCAGAATCGTCACGCACCGGGCCGTGTCGCAATCCTTGGGACCCCAGCCGGACATCAGGTGGGTCCTCGGCGGGAGCCGCGGTGCTCGTCGGCACCGGCGCGCTGCCCATGGCCCACGGCAACGATGGGGGCGGATCGCTGCGGATTCCTGCGGCGTGGTGCGGTGCGTTCACCGTGAAGCCCTCGCGCGGCCGCGTCCCCAACGGTCCCGTCTACACCGAGGACTGGCTGGGCTTCGCGACCGAGGGTGTCATCACGCGCAGCGTCCGGGATTGCGCCGCGATGCTCGACGTCATCGCCGGACCCGAGACCGGCGGCAGGTACGTCGCCCCGCCGCCTCGCCGCTCCTATCTGTCGGAGACTCAGCAGCCTGCCGCCTCGCTGCGAATCGCCATGCTCGAGAGAGACCACTACGGCGCAGATTTTGATCCCGAGTATCTCTCCGCGATGCATCGAACGGCAGAGCTGCTGACTTCGCTCGGCCATGAAGTGGATGCCGCACACTCTCCTGAGTTCGACATCGATGAGCTCTCTCGGCAGATCTTTGTGACGGTGGCCGTGGACACTCTTCGTTTTCTCGACGCGATCGGCGAGGAACGGGGCCGACCGGTCGACGACGACGAGGTGGAAGCCGTGCCGGCCGCATTCCGGGCGTTCGGCCGCTCGGTTACCGGTGTGCAATACGCGCGTACGAACGACCTGAGCATGGAGACGGCCTATGCGTGGGACCAGTACATGGGCAGCTACGACTTGGTGCTCTCGCCGACGCTGACCAAGCCTCCTCCGTTGGTCGGTGAAGTACATCGCCACACAGAGAACTTGGAGGCGTACCGTCACGATCTCACCGAGTACCTCAACTTGACCATGGTGCAAAACGTCACAGGTCAGCCGGCCATGAGCGTGCCGCTGTGGCACTCCAAGGCCGGTCTGCCGATTGGCATGATGTTGGTGGCGCGCTACGGAGATGAGTCGACGTTGTTCTCGTTGGCCGCACAGCTCGAGGAGGCTCAGCCGTGGTGGGATGTGCGACCTACTGTCGCCTCTGCTTGAGCAGCGCGGCAACCGAATCAGCCCGCTCATGACGTGGGTCAATCGCGGCAGGTTGCAATGACCATGTTCTCGTTGAAGGACAAAGTCGCCATTGTCACAGGTGGCGCGTCAGGCATCGGCGAGGCCACGATTCGCCGTTTCGCGGCCGCAGCAGCGCGGTGCGTCATCGCGGACATCGACGATGCCAGCGAGTTGGCGATCGAGATCGGCGGCGATTCGCGGCGCTGTGACGTCACCGATGCAGACGTCGTGAATGAGCTCGTCGCTGACACCGTGGAGCGTTACGGGCGCCTCGACATCATGGTCAACAACGCCGGGGTGCTCGGGCCGGGCCGCGGAGTGCTGGCTGATGACCCTGGCGAAGGCCGTGCTGTCATTGAGGTCAACCTCGTCGGCGTCGTCAACGGGCTCCGTGCTGCGGGGGCAGTGATGGAGCCCGGTTCGGTGATCGTGAACACTGCCTCGATGGCCGGCGTGGTGGGCTTCCCCGGCATCGGCTGGTACGGCATGGCCAAGTGGGGCGTCGTCGGGCTCACCAAGCACGCTGCCGTTGAGCTCGGCCCCCGAGGGATTCGCGTCAATTGCGTCTGCCCGACTGGTGTGGATACGCCAATGGCCGATGCGGGAGCCGATGACCATTGGGCGGTTCGAAGCCAGTCGCTGATGAACCAGCACGTCGAGCGCTTGGCCACCGCCGATGAAGTCGCGGCAGCCATCCACTACCTCGCGACCGACGAAGCGATGATGGTGAACGGCCACTCGTTGGCTGTCGACGGCGGGCTAGCGGCGGGACCGAGCGTGCAGCCCATCGAAGCCGCGCTCGGCACCGCTATCGGCGACAAGAGCGGCATCTTCGAGTAGTCCGGACCCAGCCGATCGGGCAGCCGGTGCGCGGGTGAGCTCAGCGATCAACCATGACGGTGATGACCCGGTCGAGCTGAGCGTGCATGTCCTCGTCGCTGAGCCGCTCGCCGCTCACCTGTTGCCACAAGTACAGCCCCATGTAGCTGGCGAGACCGCCGACCGCGCGTTCGCGGCTGGACTCCGGCGAGACGCCCAGCTGTTCAAGCGCTGCGGTGAGCCACGCGACTCGCTGCTCGTTGACGCGACGCAGCGACGCCGCCACGCTAGGATCACCACCGCTGGTGGCGAGCGCAATGTCGACGAATCCGTCAAGGCCGGTGCCGAGCCCCGCCGTCGCCGCATCACGGAGCTGCTTGCGGACTTCCGACACGCTCCCGCCAGCAACCTCCACAAGATCTGCGGTCACGATCTCCTCCCAGCGGTCGAGGGCGGCCTGCAGCAGTTTTTGCCGGCTCTCGAAGTGGTGGTAGAAGCTTCCCTTGGTGGTGCCCAGCCGTTCCGCGATGTGCTCCACGTTCACGGCGACGGTGCCACCCTCGGCCATGGCTTGCAGTGCCGCATCAGTCCAATCGGACTTTGTCAGCCGGGACCTCGGGACACTCACGATTCGCTGGTCGGGTGGCTGATCGGCGAACTCGGGGACTGGATCTCCGACGGTTCGGATGCGCCCTGATCGGTCCATTGTTCCTCGGGCGCATACAGACGACGGTCTCGCATGGAGGAGGTGCGCTCCTTCAAGAGCTCGAACGTGAGGTCGGGATGCGGGAGCAGCCAGAAGTGACCGGCCTCGATGCCATCGATGGCGAGCCGCCCCACCTCGGTGGGTGAGCGTCCTCGAGCCAGGTACCCGGCCACTTTGTCAGGGTGATCCATGTCTGTTCCGGCGTCGGACAGGACCTTGGCCGAGTTGGCCACTATGTCGGTCGCCACAGGTCCTGGACACAGCACCGATGCACCGATGCGCGGATGGTCTCGACGCAATTCCATAGCAAGTGATTCCATAATGCCGACCACGGCGAACTTGGTGCCGTTGTAGATCGCCAAATCAGGGTCGGCCACGAGGCCCGACAACGAGGCGGTGGCGCTGAGGTGGCCGAAGCCCTGATTGATCATCGTGGGCAGAAACACCCTGATGCCATTAATGACCCCGGTCACATTCACGTCGAACATCAGTGTCCAGTCGACGTCGCTGCAGTCGGCGACGGCCTTGACCAGGCCGAGGCCAGCGTTGAGACAGACAAGATCGATACGGCCGAACCGCTCGAGCGCGAACTCGCGCAGTCCATTGGTCTCGGCGAAGGAACGGACGTCGCAAACGCAGTCGAGCGCAGTAGCTCCCCGTCTTCGCAGCTCACCGGCCGCTTCGGCAGCGCGGGCGGCGTCGACGTCGGCCACGACGACCCGCATCCCGTCCTCAGCACACGCCCGCGCCATGCCCTCGCCGATGCCGCCGGCGGCGCCGGTAATGATGGCCACCCGGTCTGCAGTGTCTCGGACAGTCGTCACGCCTGTGACCGTACTCAACCGGCTGGGCCGGCTCGCATCCATGAGACGCTTGGGATCAACGATTCGAGGCCGGGCGGCCGAGCTCGCTGTCGTGAGTTCGGCTCAAGCCCCGAATCGGTCCAGCACCCGGTGATGCGCCACGCTTGTGTCATGGCGTGAGGATCACCTTGCATTGATCGGTCGGCCTGCGGAGCGCCTCGAACGCCTCGGGCAGCTCATCGAGGGTCACGCGGTGGCTCACCAAGGGTGTCGGATTGATCCGGCCGGCGGCGATCATCTCGATGATGAATTTGTTCTCTTCCGTTGTGTAGGTGGCCGGAAACCGCACGGTGGGTTCCGTGAAGTAGGCGGCGACGTGGTCGATGGTGTCGGGCTGCATGCACACCCCGCCGGCAATGACGGTGCCGCCGTGACGCACGATGTCGATGGCCTGAGACAGGACGCCGGGCAGGCCGACGCATTCGATCACGATGTCGGGGGGCTGGCCCAGCAGCACGGTCACCGCGGCGCCCACATCGCCGACTGCGGATGCGTCGATGAGGTCAGTGGCACCCATGACCTCGCCGAGCGCCAGCCGATCGGGAACCATCTCGCTCATCACCACGCGCCGGGCGCCGAAAAACTTGGCCCATGCCACGGTTGCCAGCCCGATGGGGCCGCCGCCGATGACTAAGACTCGGTCCCCGATCGACATTTCGGCATCTCGCACCAGCATCAGGCCTGTGGCGAGCGGTTCAACGGTCGCTGCGACGTCGAGGCTCACCGAGTCGGGCACGCGCAGCAGGTCGTTGGTGTGCACCTTCAGCAGTTCGGCATAGGCGCCGTCGGGTTCGTCAGGGCCAAGCGCGCCGAAGAACTTGATGTGCTCGCAGCGATGCCCTTGACCAATCAGGCACCAGCCGCAGCCTCCGCAGGTCAGCCGCGACACCACGAAGACCCGATCGCCCAGCGCCCATGAGCCGAGCGGATCGGGGCCGAGCGCCTCGACGGTGCCGGCCACCTCGTGACCCAGAATGCCCCCTGGTCGCGCGATGCCGCCGGGCGCCGTGGCATGCAGGTCCGAGCCGCAGATGCCGCAGGCGTGCACCCGCAAGATTGCCTCACCGGTGCCAGGGGCGGGATCGGGCACCTCCGCGATCCGCAGCGGCATCCCCGCCCCGTCGAAGACTGCGGCTCGCATGCGGCCTCCCTGGCCCGCCACCGGGGTGGCCTCACTCCTAATATGGATCGCCGGTCATGTTAGATCGCCGCGTAGAGCGCAACTCCGAGTGAAGACGCCGGGGGAGAGCAGTTCGTGACCCAACCCGCCGGCCCTGCTGGCCGAGCCGCACGTAGCCCCCGCAACACGGTGCTGTCCATTCCTGAGCCGCGTGTCGCTGCATTGGCAGACAAGCCGTACCCGGTGATCACGTCTGGATTCGTGGTCATCGAGGTGGCCATCGCTCCGGTGTGCAACGAGGCCCGCATCTATCGCGACCACCAATTCGAGTGGCACGACAGCCCCACCCACTTGGGCCACGAAGGCGTGGGCACCGTTGTCGAGACCGCACCTGGTTCTCGCTTCGGGGTGGGCGACCGGGTAATCGTGTTTCAGGGAAATAGCTGTCAGACGTGCTTCGTGTGCACCCAGGGTCTGTCACCTACCCATTGTCTGGGCATTCCGTACGAGGGATTCGAAGGCGGCATGGCGCCTCAAGACGTGACGGCGGGGTTGTTGGGCATCGAGCGCGTCAACGGCAGCGAATCGGGCGGCTTCGGGATGGCGCAGTACCGCATCGCGCCTGAGCACATGATCGTGCGCCTGGCTGATGACCTGCGCTTCGAGCACGCCGCGGCCGGCAACTGCACCTTGGGGCCATCATTCTCCGCATGCGAGGAGCTCGGCGTCGGCGCCGGAGACGTGGTGCTGGTGGGCGGCGTCGGCTTCATCGGACTCGGCGCGGTCGCCAATGCGCTGTACCGGGGAGCGACGGTCATCGTGCTGGGACGTCACCCCTATCGCATGGATTTGTGCCGCAAGCTGGGAGCACACGCGGTGATCGATCCCGACGACCCCGATTGGCTGGCACAGGTGCACGCATTCACAGGAGACCGCAAGGGAGCCGACGTGGCATTCGAAGGCTCCGGCGCGCCCTACTACTTGGACCGCTGCTTTGCTGGGCTGCGTCGCTACGGCAACCTGTACTCGCTCGGCCATAGCGGTTCACAGAAGTATTCGCTCAGCATCCTGAACGACCTCATGGATCGCCACATCGCATGGACTGGCGGTCACGACGTTCGTTTCCGGGATCGCGACGGGCTGCTGCGCATGCTGGCCAAACCTGCCGTGCAGCGCAATGTCGACAGGATCGTCACACACGACCTGCCCATGTCGCATGCCGCGGAAGCCTTTGAGATCAGCTTGTCCAAGAACTGCGGCAAGATTTACCTGCGGCCAGGGGGCTAGCGGGTGCTCTTCGGGTGAATTGCCGTATCCGGAGACCAGGAGGGGCTTGCATGACGGATCAACGGGAGACAGCCAATCCGCAACCACTGGGCGGCAGTGAGATGCCCCGCTTTGCTGGCATCGCCACGTTCATGCGCCTGCCTGCAACCCACGAGCCCGCCGATCTGGACGTGGTTGTCGTAGGCGTGCCGTTCGACATCGGTACGTCGAATCGGCCCGGAGCGCGTTTTGGACCCCGCGGCATCCGGGAAGAGTCGGTGCTGCTGCGGCCGTACAACATGGCGACACGCGCGGCACCATTCGACAGCCTCCGCATCGACGACACCGGCGATGTGGCCACGAACCCCTACAACCTCGCCGACTCGGTCGACCGGATCACGGCGCACTACCGCTCGCTGCTCAGCCACGACGTGGTCACGGTGACGATGGGTGGCGACCACACGGTCGTTTTGCCGATTCTGCGTGCCATGGCCGCCAAGCACGGGCCGGTGGGGCTCGTGCACATTGACGCTCATACCGACAC
Source organism: Acidimicrobiales bacterium (assembly GCA_965231925.1). Taxonomy (GTDB): domain Bacteria; phylum Actinomycetota; class Acidimicrobiia; order Acidimicrobiales; family Poriferisodalaceae; genus Poriferisodalis. The sequence continues at coordinate 2,477,971 of OZ246894.1, read as the reverse complement.
CAACGACGACATGTTCGGGGAACGGATCGCCCACGGGACTCCGTTCCGGCGGGCGGTGGAGGAAGGTCTGCTGGACTGCAATCGGGTGTGCCAGATCGGCATGCGCGGCACCGGCTACGCCGCCGACGACTTCGAATGGTCGCGTGAACAGGGCTTCCGGGTGGTGCAGGTGGAGGAGTGCTGGGGTGCCAGTCTGGTGCCGTTGATGGACGAGGTCTGTGAACAGGTCGGCGCCGGGCCGGTTTACATCAGTTTCGACATCGACGGGCTCGATCCGGCCTTCGCCCCCGGTACCGGCACACCCGAGATCGGCGGCCTCACGACGGCCCAAGCGCTCGAGATCATCCGCGGCTGCCGCGGACTCGACATCGTGGGTTGCGACCTCGTCGAGGTGGCGCCGATCTACGACACCAGCGGCCTGACAGCCCTCACGGCGGCGAACCTGCTCTACGAGATGATTTGCGTTCTGCCTGGAGTGGCGTACCGCTGCTGAGACTGGGTGCCCGCAGGCGAGTTCTTGCGTCGCTGAATCACAGAATCGCTGCTGTCACGCAGAGCGGTATTCGTCGCGCAGCACGCCAATGTCCAGCCCGACGCTGTCGACGATGTGGACGAAGGACTCCCAGTGAGCCGACAAGATCTCGACCGGCCGCTGCTCAGCCATGGCCCGCCAGCCGCGCTCTCCCGGCAGGAAGATCTCGTTGACATCAGGAAGCCGCTTTGCTCCCTTGACATGCTCCACGAGCGCGTCGGACCGCCGACCGGCTTCGCCAGGCGGCATCCAATGCGACGGGTCGATGACGATCACGCAGGCTCCGCCGGTGAGAGCCTCGTCGCGAGGCTCCAGCCAGTACGAAGGCGGCCCAGCAATCTCGGGACTCATGCGGGCGCCGGGGTTGATGATGCCGGCGAGCATCTCGGTGAACAGATTGAAGGCGTACATGCGTGGCGAGCCGAAGACCGTCGGTGCTCGGCAATCGGAGATGCGGCCATAGTCCTCCATGCGTTCGAAGTACGGCGAAGGGTCGTCGGTGAGCTCACCGGTGTCAGGGTCGACGAGGTACGCGCCGCCGATCCGCCGGCCTTCGAAGTACGCCTCGCTCAGATCGCCGTCATGAACCTCGATGGCTTGGATGTCGCTGACGATCGGCGGCTGAGCCCCGCCGGGAGCCGCAGCGGCAAAGGGAGCTCCCGACAGCACGTTCTGCATCCCGCCCCACGGAGACACCAGCGGGAGGCTGTTGTTGGTGGCGATTGCCATCATCTGCTCGCGGGCGGCCATGCGGACATAGGTGCCGAACGCCCCGGCGTCGTTGAAGTCACGCACAAAGCCGATGGCGACGGCGTGCTCACGGGCCTTGGCGATCGTCGACTCCATGGCCATCGTCAGCGCCCACTGGCCCGATGACCGGTTCGCGTCGATCACCACCCAGGTCGGCCCCTCGTCGACGATCTCAGGCGTCGCGCTGACGTCCATCGTCCCGGTGCGCGCCAGCAAGACCGGGATTTCGAATACGCCCATGCCCTGGGTGAGCTTGCCGTTGCGGTCGCCATCCGACACGCAGCGGGCCACGATCTCGGCGTGCCCCGCAGAAAAGCCCAACTCGCCCAGAACGCGTCGATAGCAGTGCTCCAAGAAATCCGGATCCTCGCTCAATCGAGTCCCGGCGGCAGTGCTTTGTTCGTCCATGTGTGCTCCTCGCAACTCGCTTTTGTGCAGCCTCTACGTTGTCACCATGCCCGTTGAGCTGGCTCGTCTTCCCGGCAACTGCACGCTGGACGACATCTGTGAATGCAGCGACCGCGACGGCGGCGTCATTATTGAGGATTGGATGCTGCCTGAGGTCGTCGGGGCGTTCAACGCCGAGATCGAACCATGGCTGGCGGCCCACGCAGGCACCGACTCGGGCACGGAGGCGTCTGACGAGTTCTTGGGCTTGCGGACTCGACGATTGCAGGGACTGGTCACCAAGGCGCCCACATTTGTGCGAATCATGACCGACGAACGCCTGGTCGGATACGCCACCGAAGTCATCGGCCCGATCAGCCCCGTTGTCATTCTGAACAACGGTGAGGTCATCGACATAGGGCCCGGCGAAACGGCTCAGCCCTTCCACCGCGACGATGACGCTTGGAACTTCGCTCGGCCCGGCGTACCGATGATCGTCAACAGCATCCTCGCGCTCGCTGACATCACGCCGGAGATCGGCGGCACACTCGTCGTGCCCGGCAGCCATCGCTGGGATCGTGACCGAGTTCCCGCCTCCGCAGAGATCGACGCTGCGACCATGCGAGCCGGCTCGGCACTCTTCTTCCGGGGCGATCTGCTCCATGGGGGCGGTGCCAATATCACGACTGATCGCCGCCGCCGAGCGTTGTCGACGGGGATCTGCGCCGGGTGGCTCCGGCCGGTCGAGAACAGCTACATCAACGTCCCGCCCGAGGTCGCCCGCGATCTGCCCCGGTGCGCGCAGGAACTCTTGGGCTACGCGCTGTATGACGCCTCATCGGCAGGCGGCGGATATCTGGGCTACCACGACATGGGCGATCCGATGCGCCTGTTCGATTGACCGGGCGCAGCTGTGAAGCCTGCGTCACTCCGGGGGTGCCAGGTTCAACTCAGCCGGTGTCCAGCCCAAGGGCGGCTGTGGAGGGCTGACAGGGTCCGTGCCGCGCAGCCGCAGGTGCCCGACGAACAGGCACACGAGGCTGGCTGCCGACGCGGCAATCCAGGTCGGTCCCGCACCCCACGCTTCGTACATCACCGCAGCAGGCAGGGCGGCGATGCCTGCGCCGAGTACTTCCGCAGCACCCATCAATCCGAGGGCGCCGGCTTGTCGTGCTTCGGGGACGGCCCGGGAGACCGCCACCTGGCCTGCAGTAAATCCATAGCCGTCTGCGACTCCGGCAACGGTCATGACTGCTACGACCGGCCAGATACCCGGGATGAGTCCATAGCTGAATGACACCGCGGCCGATATGGCCATGCCCCAGGTGGCCACGCGAGCTGGGCCGAGGCGGTCGGCGGTGCGTCCGGCTCGGGTGCTGACGATGGCGATGGGTATCGCGAAGATGGTGAACCCGACGCCGGTTTCGAGTGCTCCGCCCCCGCGGTCGACGAACATCAGCGGGAGCACTGCTTCGAACGCGCCGATCAGGAAGAAGTAGCCGAAGATCAGCAGCAAAGCGCCTTGCAACCGCCGGTGTCTCAGCAGGTCAGCCGATTGGCGGGTTCTGCGCGTGAGCTGACCCTGATCGGCAGGCATTCGAGCTACGAACGGCAGGAACGCGGCCATGCCGATGGCGAAGACCATGAACGGCAGGCGCACGCCGCCGATCGCTGCGAGAAATGCTGCCGCGATAGGGCCCATGACGAATCCGATGATCTCGCCGACGATGAGCCGCCCAAGGTTCTCCCCGGCCCGCTCGGGGTCGAGCACCGTGGCTGCGCGGCGCAACCCTGGCAGCAGCAGTCCTCCCGCGAATCCGAGCAGCGCGCGCGAGGCGATCCAGATCCCCACGGCGTCAGCCGTTGTCATCGCAAACAGCGCAATTGCGCTGAGTGCGATGCCGGTCACCGCCATACGCCGGCCGTGTCCTCGGTCGGCGAATGGCGCCAAGAGAATCTGCGCTACGAATGATGCCAAGAAGCCAGCAGCGACGATGATCCCGACGCTGCTGTCGCGAAACCCCAGTTCGTCTCGGAGCTCGCCGATGACCGTAATGATCGCGCCGATCGAGCCGCTGGTGACTCCCATCACGATCTGGAAGGGGAGCAAGGATCCCGTCGGGCGCCTCACTGGTGTGTCACAGCATGGCGTGCCGTTTGCCGCCGGGTCATGTGTCGGCGGATCACAGGTTGTCGAGCGAAGCCAGTGTCGAGCCCGTCGACATCAGTTCGAGAATTGTCCCGAAGGGATCGCGGCAATAGACGACCGAGGCGCCGGCGGCATCCAAGCGGACTGGATCGCCCATGCGCCTGCCGCCCAACTCGACCACCAGATCGAGCGCTTCGGCGACGTCGTCGACCTCGAGCGCGAGATGGCGCAAGCCTGGTTCATTCGCACCCAGATCAATCGGTGCGGGAGCAGTCTGAGCAGGTGCCGAGAATTGCCACAGCTCGAGGTACGAGCTTGATCCGCACAACATGACGCCATCGGCAGACGATTCTCGGAGCCCGACGGCTTGGTCTTCGAGCGGGGCCGGCGAACGCCAGCGATCGCGCTCGATAACTTGCATCCCCAGCAGTTCCGAGTAGAAGGTCACGGACGCGTCGAGATCGTCGACGACCAGGCCGACGTGGTGAATGCCGCGTATGTTCACGCGGCGAATTCAAACCGCTCGCGTACCTGCACGAGGTTCCCCGATGGCTCTCGCAGGTAGCCCGTGGCACAGCCAATCCGGGCGTCATGGGTCGGCGCTGAGACCTCTTCGAAGCCGGCTGCGACGGCATCAGCAAAGGCCTGATCGACATCGACTGCTTGGTACAGAACTGTTGAGATCACTGGGCCGTGACGATCCATCAACTCATGCTCGGCCTCGAGCGACGGCGTGGCAAGGACGTTGACGCACTGGCGGCTCTCGTAGCTGTAGTCGGCGAGGTAGGCGACACCGTCGTTGTCGCTGCGCGCATCGTGCGCGATGCGTTGGCCGAGCACGTCGCAGTACCAGTCGACTTGTGCGTTGAGGTCACCGCAGAGCTGCACCACGCCGAGGGTCTGCAGACCCACATGACCGACCGGCCGGAATTCCACATCGGGGGTCTTGAACCCGCCGACATATTCCATGATCTCGACCCAACGCCCTTCGGTGTCGATAGCTACGAATCCGTTGTAGGTGCCGCCGAACTCTTCGTAAGGCATGGCGACGGTGGCCCCGGCGGACTGCAAGTGCTCTACGGTTTCTCGCGCATTCGAGACGATCCAGCAAATGTGGTTGATGCCCGAACCGTGTTCGTCGAACCACTCTCGCTCATATTGGAACTGGTAAGGCGGGGCTTCGAGCTGCATCTGGAATGGGCCGCCGCAAGCCAGGAAGGTGTAGTCGACGCCGCCTTCGCCAGTGTGGTGCATGTCGGCATATCCCTCCCAGTAATAGGCGGGGATGGCGTGATACCACCTCAGCCAGTTCCACATCGCCTCGCGCGGCTGGCGTTCGTAAATGCACAGGTGGTGTAGCTGGTAGGCGGGCGTGGGCACTGCGACACTCCGTGTAATCGGATTCGTGGCCTTGTAATCGGATTCGTGGCCTTGGGACGCTGAGCAAACGTGGGTGCAGCGCCAGACTTGCAGCTCGTTGCGGAGATCGGTGCTGCGAGCTGGCTGGTGCTAGCTCTTCAGGTCGTTGAAGATGGTCTGCCAGCGGGAGCGGTCGCCCTTGTAGGGGGCGTAGAAGCTGACCCGGTCCACCACGTCGGAGAAGCGGCGCTTCAGCTCGGTTGCGACTTGCTCGGGCTCGGCCACCACGGCGAACGCGTCGAGAATGTCGTCGTCGACCAGGTTGGCCATCTCGACCCAGCGGCCTTCCTTGGACATGGCGTTCAGCTCGGTCTGCATGTCGCCCCAGCCGTGGCAGTCGAGCACGGGCCGGTAGGCCGGCGTGGAGCCATAAAACGCCACCTGCTGCTTGGTGGCCTCCTTGGCCTTGGCCATGTCCTCTTCGGTGTTGCCGGTCACGATGAACGACGGGCCCGAGATCGTGATTTCGCTGGGATCGCGTCCGGCACGTGCTGCACCTCGCTCGATCGCCGGGATGGTCTCCTCACGCAGGTACTTCTCGGTCGTGAAGCCGTGGCAGAGGAAGACATCGCAGGTCTCGCCGGCCACCTCGGTCATCAGCGGGCCGACGCCGGCCAGGGCCAGTCGGGGAGCACCGTAGGGGTTCGCGCCGGGGTCGAAGAACGGTGTCATCAGGGTGTGCTCGTAGAAGTCGCCACGGAAGTTCAGCTTCTCGCCGTCGTTCCAGCAGGCCCAGATGGCCTTGATCGCCAAGATCATCTCGCGCATGCGAGCGGCGGGCTTGGACCACTCCATCGAGAAACGCCGGGTGATGTGCGGGCGGATCTGGCTGCCGAGGCCCAAGATGAACCTGCCTTCCGACAGCAGCTGGATGTCGTTGGCGCTGTAGGCCAGCGACATCGGGTTGCGGGCGAAACCCACCACGATGCTGGTGCCCAGCTCCACCGTCGAGGTGGCATGCGCCATGAGGGGAAGCATGGTGAACGGGTCGTGGCTGGTCTCTGGCACCCACAATCCGTCGTAGCCCAACGCTTCTTGTTCTTGACTCGACTCGATGATCCCATCGAATCCGCTAGTGACTCCGAGGCCGCCGTCTACCTTCATGGCCCCGACGTTAGTGGCTACAGGCTCGCCAGGACTGACTCGGCTCGCTCGGCCAGCGCCACGATGCTGCGGGGAAACTCGTGCACCTCTGGGGGGATGTCGGGGATGGCGCCGCCCACGTAGCGGGCATGGACTCCTTCGAGGATGCAGGCCAGGCGCCAGCTCGCGAAGGCGAAGAACCAACCCATCGCGCTGACATCTCGGCCGGTGAGCTCGCCGTAGGCGCTGGCCAGCTGCTCGCGTGTCCAGAATCCCGGCGCAGCGGTGGCGTTGTGGCCCAGCGGATTGAACCCGTCGCTGGCCTCCACCCAATAGCCGAGCGAGAACCCGAAGTCGGCCAGCGGGTCGCCCAAGGTGGAGATCTCCCAATCCAATACGGCCGCCAGTTCGCCATTCGCCCGCGACAGGCAGTTGTCCAGGCGGTAATCGCCGTGCACCAGCGTGGCCTCGGTCTGAGGCGGGATCGACGCCACGAGCACGTCGTGGACCCGTTCGATGATCGGCAGCTCCCGCGACGTCATGGCGTTGAACTGGCGCCGCCACACATGCAGTTGCCTGGCGACGTAGTCGTCGAGGCGGCCCAGCGTGTCCAGTCCGGTGGCCTCCAAGTCGGTGCTGTGGATGGTGGCCTGCACCTCCACCAGTTGCCGGCTGAGCTCTCCCCGAGCGTCGGGCGTCAGCGCCTCGGCATCGGCCAGTGACCGCAGCACGGTGCCTTCCACGAACCCGGTCACATAGAAATCGGCGCCGTTCACTTCGGCATCGGTGCACAGGCCCACCACTGGGGGAGTGGGGACCGGGGTGGGTTCCAGCGCCGCCAGGATTCGGTGCTCGCGAACCATGTCGTGCGCCCCGGCGAGCAGGTGGGCCAGCGGCGGGCGGCGCAGCACCCAACGGCGGCCCGCGGCATCCGTGACGCGGTAGGTGAGGTTCGAGTGCCCGCCAGCGATGATCTCGAACTGCAGCGGGGGGCTGAGCTCGGCGCGCTCGGCCATCCACGCGGTGATTGGCCCAGGATCGATGCCTGAGATCGCTCCACGTGCACTCTTGACAGTATGTGACACCGGCGCTTTCCTCCCAGGGTCGACGCTCGTCTTGTCCAATCATTGCAGCGGCTGGTTCGCTTGGACGGATCGAATGATGATTGCCAGAACGAAAAATATGGAAATAGGCTTAAAGGCATGACAGTCCTTCACTAAGGTCGCGTCCATGCGGGCGCCGGACGCTGAGCGCTCAACAGACTGGCGTTCGGTAGCCACGGAGGCAGCCGGTTTCGCACGGCGGGTCGGAGCAGTACCCGTGTTGGTGCTGCTCGGCATCGTCGGCGCGCTCATCGCCGCAGGATTCCTGGCGGGGGTCCGCCACGGCACGCCTGCGCCCATCGACCTGCCGCTCGCGGCGGGCGAGGCGCCGCCGCCGGTCGCAACCACCGAGCCGTCGTTCTTGCAGGTGCACCTCGCCGGCGCCGTGCGCCAGCCAGGGCTGTACCAAGTCGCCGCCAGCTATCGCGTCGGTGACCTCATCGATGCGGCCGGCGGACTGCAGGCCGATGCCGACGGTGCCGCAGTCAACCTCGCTGAACGGCTGCGTGACGGGCAGCAGATCTATGTGCCGGTGGTGGGCGAGCAACCCGCCGCCCCGACCCTGGGCGCGCTTGGGGGCGGCCAGATCGACGTCAACACGGCGACGGCGGCGCAACTCACCGAGCTTCCGGGCATCGGCCCGTCCTTGGCGGCAGCGATCGTCGCCTTCAGGTCCGAGCACGGGCCGTTTGCGACGCTCGACGCACTCGAGCAGGTGCCCGGGATCGGGCCATCCAAACTGTCCCAGCTGCGGTCCCATGCAACCGTCTGAGCCACCGAGCCGGACGATCCCGCGAATCTCGCCGAGCCTGCCACGAGCGGGACCTCGCCGATTCAGAGGCCTGAGCGCTGTGGCCGACCGATGGCTCGTTGCGGGTGCCGTCGCCGCCGCGGCCGGAGCGTGGTGGGTGCCTGCAGCGCCGTGGGGGCAGGGGTGGTCGGGAGCGGTGCTGGGCATGGGACTCACCGCTGCGGGTATGTCGAGCCGCGCACGGTTCCTCATACCCGCTGGCTGTCTGGTGCTGGCGGCGGCAGCCATGAGCGCCCAGCTCGTTGAGCTCGGTTCGGCGAGCGGCGGCGAATTCGAAGGCGACGCGCTGGTGGTCGGCGATCCCCGCTGGCGCTCCGGCGCCTTGGTGGTGCCGCTCAGCGCGACAATCAACGGTGCCGAGTACCGGTGGGAAGGCGTGGCACGAGGTCCGGCTGCGTGGCGGTTGGAAGACGCCGCGATGGGGGAGCGCTGGCGCCTGGGCATAACCGCAGAACCGGCCGAGCCTGCCGACCGCCCATTCCTGTGGCCTCGGCACTTCGCAGGGACTGCGGAGATCCGCACAGCGCACCGTCTCGACGGCGGGAGCGCGCCGTTCCGGATCGCAAATTCGCTGCGCGGGCTCGTGGAGGCGTCCGGCACATCGCTGTCGACGCGGGATGCAGCCTTGCTCGCTGGTTTCGTGTACGGCGACGATCGGGGGCAGCTGCCCGAGGTGGTGCACGACTTCCGGGCGACGTCGCTCACCCACCTGCTCGCTGTATCCGGCTCGAACGTGGCGTTCGTGCTGCTGTTGTTCGCGCCGCTGCTGGCCCGGCTGCGCCTCGGCGCCCGGCTTGGCGCCGTCGCCGTACTGCTCGCCCAGTTCGCCGTCCTGACCAGGGGCGAACCCTCCGTGCTGCGGGCCTGCGTGCTCGCCACGCTCGCCGTCGGCGCGCACGCCGTGGGCCGGCGTGCCTCCGCGCCGCGGCTGCTCGCGCTGGCGGTCATCGTGCTGCTGCTCGTCGATCCTCTGCTGGTCCGATCCGTCGGCTTCCAGCTGTCTGTCGCCGCGACTACCGCCATCGTGATCGGCGCCCGCCCCCTCGCCAGGCTGCTGTGGGGTCCGCCCTGGCTGCGCCTCGCGCTCGCGGCGACGCTGAGCGCTCAGGTGGGAGTGCTGCCGGTGCAGCTTGCGGTGTTCGGCTCGCTGCCGCTCGTGAGCATCCCCGCCAACGTCCTTGCGGGACCGGTCGCAGGCCCGGCCATGGTCTGGGGCCTCATCGCCGGATTGGCGGGCGGTGTCTGCGGCGACGCCGTGGCCTCGATGCTGCACCTGCCCACCAAGCTGATGATGGGCTGGGTCGCGGGCGTGGCGCGATGGGGGGCGTCGGCGGGTTGGCCTTACATCGAGTCGGCTGAAGTCGGCTCAGCGTTGGCAGTTGTCGTATTGTGCGCGGCTGGGGCATTTGTGCTGCGTAACTCTTCGGTCGCGTCTCGTGGCTTGGCCGTCGCCGCGGCCGCCCTCTGGATCTGGCTGGCGGCCGGCACGCACCGCCCGCCGCTGCCGGGAGGATCCCAGATCTCGGTGCGCAGCAGCGATCCCGTCGTCGTGGTCGTGGATCGTCCGGATCCGGCCCGTGCTCTGGGCCAGCTCGCCACGGCGGGAATCGATCGCATCGACGTGCTCGTGGCGCGCTCAGCCAGTCGCGCCGGGCGCGAGGCTGTGCGGGCTCTCGATGCCCGCCTCGACATAGCGCATGTCCTCGCACCGGCGGGCCTCGGCGGCAACATCGCCTATGAGACCGTGACCGAGCCCGTCACCGTCGCGGGGCTCACCGTCGAGCCCGCAGCGAAGCGCCTGGCTGTCTCAGTGGAACTAGCGTCGGACGGGTGGCGGCAAGAACCGTGAGCCCGGTGGAGCACGGGCCGGCCGCCGCTGCGGGAGTGCGGCGCTGATGGCCGGCGGAAACGTGAGACTCATCAGCGGCAGCGACGAGATTCTCACGGCCGAAGCCGTGAGAACTGCCGTCGCTGACCTCGTCGGCGATGCCGAGCGGACCGACGTGCTCGACGAGTACTCAGGCGATGAGTACACCCTCAACGATGTCGCCATCGCTGCGTCGACGCCGCCGATGCTGGCCACCCACCGGGTGGTCGTGGCCCGAGGGCTCAGCCGCTTTGGCGCAGCCGAGCTCGCCCCGCTGATCGCATGGTTGGATGATCCCTGCCCCACAACCGACCTCGTGCTCGAATGGGACTCAGGCCGCGTGCCGCGCCCGCTCGCAGAAGCCGTCGAGGCCACGGGGGGCCAGCGGGTTGCCTCAGACGTGCCCGGCGGGGCACGCAATCGCCGGACATGGCTCGAAGAGCGCTTAGCGGAGGCACCAGTGCAGCTCGACGCTCGAGCCCGCGCGGCCATCTCGGAGCATCTCGGCAACGAACTGAGCCGGCTCGGGGCAGTGCTCGAGACGCTGGAGGCCGTCTTCGGCGAAGGCGCCCGGCTTGATGCGGACGACGCGCTGCCATATCTCGGCGCCGAGGGCGATGTCCCGCCGTGGGAGCTGACCGACGCGATCGACCGTGGCAACGTCGGTGCGACCCTCGCCGTGCTGCAACGCATGTGGGGTGCAGGCCGGCATCCCCTGGCGGTCACGGCGACGGTCTCGAACCACATCATCCGCATGGCTCGCCTTGACGGCGCTGATGCGGCGAACGAGAAGGAAGCCGCTGCGGTACTCGGTCTGCGAGGCTCCACGTTTCCGGCGCGCAAGGCGCTCGACGCCTGCCGACGGCGCGGCAGCGACGGCATTGCGCGAGCCGTCGAGCAGCTCGCCGCGGCAGACACGGACATGCGCGGCAGATCCGGACTCGACGCCCGGTGTGTCGCTGAGATCCTGTGCGCTCGGCTCGCCGCCAACGCCCGCTGATTACTGGCCCAGACCCGGCAGTCCAGACCCGGCACAGTCCAGGCCCAGCAGCCCAGACCCGACCGTTCAGGCGTTAGGCGCCGCTGGCCTGCATCGAGCGGGAGATGAGCCGGGACTTGCGCCGGCCTGCCTCGTTGCGGTGGATGACGCCCTTGGCGGCGGCCTTGTCGAGGCGCTTTTGCACGGCGCGGATCAGCTCATCGGTGGGCTCGCCCGCCAGCGCAGCAGCCTGAACTGCCTTCTCGCGGGTTCGCAGCTCAGAGCGAATCGCGCGGTTGCGGACGCGGCGCACCTCGTTCTGGCGATTGCGCTTGATCTGGCTCTTGATGTTTGCCACGAAAGCGTGTTCTCCGTCTCGAAACCGGCTGCGGAGGGTACCGTGCGACCTGCGATGCCCCACGTGCCCCCTGCGGCTGACATCCCCGACGGCGGTGCCAGATCCGGATCGACCAGCGCTGGCGCTATCCGGAACTTCTCGATCATCGCCCACATTGATCACGGAAAGTCGACGCTGTCGGATCGGATCCTGGAGTTGACGGGCGCCGTCGAGGAGCGTTCGATGCGCGCCCAGTACCTCGATTCGATGGAACTCGAGCGCGAGCGAGGCATCACCATCAAGGCCCAGAACGTCCGCGTGAGCTGGCGGGGCCACACCCTCCACCTCATCGACACACCTGGGCACGTTGATTTCGGCTACGAAGTCAGCCGGTCGCTTGCCGCCTGCGAAGGCGTGGTGCTGCTCGTCGATGCAGCGCAGGGAATCGAGGCGCAGACGCTGGCCAACTGCTATCTGGCCCTGGAATCGGATCTCACCATCGTGCCAGTGCTCAATAAGATCGATCTCCCCGCAGCCGATCCGGATCTGTATGCCTCGGAGATCGAACGCGTGCTTGGCATCGACGCGGACGAGGTCCTGGCGATCTCCGCCAAGACCGGCGAGGGCGTGGAAGCGCTGCTCGACGCAATCACCGAACGGATCCCCCCGCCGGGCGGCGACCCTGATGCCCCGCTGCAGGCGCTGATCTTCGACTCCCACTTCGACCAGTACCGGGGCGTCGTGTCGTCGGTCCGCGTCATGAACGGCCGGTTGCGTGCAGGAGACCGGCTGCGCTTCATGCATGCCGGCGGCCAGCACCTGTCCGAGGAGGTCGGGCTGCGCCTGCCAGCTGTGACGCCGACCGACGAGCTGGGTCCCGGCGAGGTCGGCTACCTCATCGCGGGCATCAAGGACGTGGCACAGGCGCGTTCAGGCGAGACGGTGACCTCTGCGGCGGCACCGGCGGATGTACCGCTGGCCGGCTACGACGACCCCAAGCCGATGGTCTTTTGCGGGCTGTACCCCGTCGACGGCGACGAGTACCCCGATCTGCGCGACGCGCTGGCGAAACTGAGGCTCAACGACGCGTCGGTGACCTTCGAGCCCGAGACCTCCGGTGCGTTGGGCTTCGGGTTCCGGTGCGGTTTCTTGGGCCTGCTGCACATGGAGATCGTGCGTGAACGGCTCGAGCGCGAGTTCGGACTCTCGCTCATCGCGACGGCGCCGTCGGTGGCCTACCGGGTACGGACCGACGACGATCAGGAGGTCGAGGTCGACAACCCATCAGACCTGCCGCCTGCCGGCCAGATCGGCGAGATCGCGGAGCCGATGCTGAATGTGTCGGTGCTGACGCCGAGCGCCTACACCGGCGCCGTCATGGACCTGTGCCAGTCGCGCCGGGGCTCGATGACCTCCATGGACTACCTGTCGCCCGAACGCGTCGAGCTGCGCTATGAGGTGCCGCTGGCCGAGGTGGTGACCGACTTCTTCGACCAGCTCAAGAGCCGCACGCAGGGATACGCGAGTCTCGACTACGACCACGCGGGCTATCGCGCCGAGCGCCTGGTGCGCGTAGACATATTGCTCAATGGCGAATCCGTCGATGCGTTCTCGGCAATCCGCCACCGCGACGGCGCATACCCCTACGGCAAGGCCATCACGGCCAAACTGGCCGAACTCATCCCGCGCCAGCTCTTCGACGTGCCGATCCAGGCCGCCATCGGCGGGCGCATCATCGCCCGTGAGACGGTCAAGGCCAAGCGCAAGGACGTGTTGTCCAAGTGCTACGGCGGCGACATCACCCGCAAGCGCAAGCTGCTCGAGCGTCAAAAGGAAGGCAAGAAGCGGATGAAGGCCATCGGGCGCGTCGAGGTGCCCAACGAGGCCTTCGTCTCGGCGCTGCGCCTCGACTCGTAGGTCCCGCCCGCTGCGGAGACCTCAGGACCCTCTGCGATCAGGCAGGTCGCAACGTCGCAGAATCCGCTGCCGCTTGGAAGCTCTTCCCCCTGTTCGACGATGGGGTCGTCGGTAGCATCGGGCTATTGCGGGCACGGCCTCCGCAGGAGCGGCAGGGGAGTGATGGACGAGCGCAGAGCCACAGTGCTGCGAGCGGTGGTCGAGAACTTCATCGAGAGCGCGCAGCCCGTCGGCTCAGCGGCTGTGCTCGAGATGACACGCCTCGACGTCTCGCCGGCGACCGTGCGCAACGACCTCGCCGCGCTCGAAGCGGACGGCTACCTGATGCAGCCGCACACCAGCGCCGGTCGCATCCCCACCGAAGCGGGCTACCGGTACTTCGTAGACGGCCTGGGGCCCGGCTCCCTCGACAACACCGAGGTCCGGCAGGTGCGGGCGTTCTTCGCTCACACCCAACGACAGATCGAAGAACTGCTCTCCGACACCAGCCGGCTGCTGTCCGACTTGACCGAGTACGCCGCGATGGTCGTGGCGCCCCTGCACGATCGAGACACCATCCGGTCGGCCCAGCTCGTGGATCTCGGCGGCGGTCGGCTGCTCGTCGTGCTGGTGATGTCGTCGGGCGCCGTGGAGCGCACCTACGTCGACGTGTACAACAACCGCGAACTGGCGGAAGCAGCCCAGGGGAAAGGCACGGGTGCGGCCTCCGCTGTGCTGACGGAAGCGCTGGTCGGACGAACCCGCGCGGAGCTGCTGGCAGCTCCCCAGATCGGCGACACGGCGACCGACGCACTGGTGGCCGCGGCACTCGTGGCGCTGGCCGACGACCAACCGCACCCCAGCGAGCTCTACGTGGGCGGGACGGCCAAGATCACCGAGCAGTTCGAAGCGGTGTCATCGCTCCATTCGGTCCTGTCGGTTCTCGAAGAACAGCTGATGGTCGTGACGCTCCTGCGCAGCCTCGTGGATCGTGGGCTGAGCGTGGCCATCGGGTCCGAGACCGGGATGAAACCGCTGGCGGAATGCTCGGTGGTCGTTGCGCCCTACGAAGTCGACGGCCGCACGGTCGGCAGCGTCGGATTGCTGGGCCCGACGCGGATGGACTACTCCAAGGCGCTCGCGGCCGTGCACACGGTGAGTCGGCGACTGTCGGCCTCGCTCGGCGACGGTGACGGTGCGCACGCGCTGGCCGGCGTGTCGCGATCGACCCCGCAGTAGACCCGACACCGATGCCCGCCGACTATTACGAGCTGCTCGGCGTGAGCAGCGACGTCACCGAAGACGATCTCAAGCGCGCGTACCGGCGCAAGGCCCGTGAGCACCACCCGGATGCGAACCCCGGTGACGCCGGCGCTGAGGCCCGTTTCAAGGAGATCAGCGAGGCCTATGCCGTGCTCTCCGACCCTGAGGCACGAGCCAGGTACGACCGCTTCGGCCATGAGGGTCTGCGCGGCGGGATGGGCGGCCCGGCGTTCGACTTCGACCTCAGCGACATCTTCGAGTCGTTCTTCGGCGGCAATCCGTTCGGCGGCGGCCGGTCCCGTCGCCGGTCGGGACCGCCGCGGGGCGACGACCATGAGACCGTCGTCGACCTCGATTTTGCCGAGGCGGTCTTCGGGGCCGACCGGCCGATCGAGATGCGAGTGCTGGTGTCGTGCGCCGATTGCGACGGCTCGGGCGCAGCCGAGGGCACATCGCCGACGATGTGCAGCGCTTGCGAGGGCATGGGGCAAGTCCGCCAAGTGCGTCAGAGCCTCCTGGGCCAGATGGTCACCGCTGCGCCATGCGCCCGCTGCCGCGGGATCGGCGAGGAGATCGCCGACCCGTGCCGGTCGTGCCGGGGCGAAGGTCGCCAGCCCGAGCAGGTGTCGCTGGTTGTGCGGGTGCCGCCCGGCGTCGATTCGGGCGCCACGCTCCGGCTGAGCGGCCGCGGATCGGCGGGGCCGCGCGGCGGGCCTGCAGGCGACTTGTACGTCCACTTGCGAGTCGCCGAATCCGACGTCTTCGTCCGCCAGGGCGACAGCCTGGTGGCGGAACTGCCCGTGACGATGCTGCAAGCGGCCCTCGGCGCGAGCGTGCCGTTTGACACGTTGGACGGACTGCAGGAACTCGTGGTGAAGGCGGGCACCCAACCGAACGACACGATCCGCTTGAGCGGGCTCGGCGTGCCGCGAGCCAACGGTCGCGGTCGCGGCGACTTGCACGTTGTGGTGCGTGTGGACATACCCAAGAAGCTCTCGAAGTCCGAGGCGGCGAAGCTTCGCGAAGTCGCCAGCGAACGTGGCGAGCAGGTGGAAGGCGGCACCGCCCCCAACCGCGCTGCGGGGGTTCGCGATGACCTCGACGGCGAGGAGTCGCCGCAGCGTCGTCGGAAGCGGCGCCAGAGGCAGTGAGATGCCCGACGACCGGCGGACAGTCGATGCGCTTGTGGGCGAGCGACTGCGGGCGGTGCGAAAACAGCGGCGCATGACGCTCGGCGAGGTCGAGGCGGTATCAGGCGGCGAGTTCCGCACGTCAGTGCTGGGGGCGTATGAGCGCGGCGAGCGGGGCGTGGCCGTGAACCGTCTGCTGCGCTTGGCGGAGCTGTACGGCGTGGCGCCCGCCGAATTGCTGCCGAACGGCGGCCGGGACGCCAGCCACAGCCAACCGGCATCGCAGCGCTACCCGCCCGATTCAGTGCTGTGACCGACACCGGCAGCGCCTCGCCGTGCTTCGGCGTCTATTGCCATATCCCGTTCTGCACGCATCGGTGCGATTACTGCGCGTTTGCGACCTGGACGGATCGCGAGCACCTCATCGACGACTACATGGCGAGCTGCCGCCGCCAGGCCCGCGAGCTGGCGGCGGAGCTTCCGGCGGTGACGTCGGTGTTCTTCGGCGGCGGCACGCCGAATCTGGTGGCGCCCGAGCTGCTGGGGGAAGTGCTGGCGGAGCTGCCGCTAGCGGGCGGAGCCGAGATCACAGTGGAGTGCAATCCCGACCTCGTCACCGCCGAACAGATGCAGTCCTATGAGGCGCTGGATGTGAATCGCATCAGCCTCGGCGTGCAATCGATGAACTCTGGCGTGCTGGACGCGCTGGGTCGTCGCCACGACCCTGAGATGGTGGCTGCATCGGTTGATGCGGTCCGGCGGGCAGGCATCGGTCAGCTCAACTTGGACCTGATCTATGGCTCGCTCGCCGAATCAGTGCCCGATTGGGAGCACACGCTGGTCCGCGCCATCGACTTCGAACCCGATCATCTGAGCGTGTACGGGTTGACCCCGGAGGCTGGCACCGCGCTCGGAGATGATCGGTCCCGCCATCCCGACGACGACGACATGGCCGACAAGTACCTGCTCACCGATGAGCTGCTGGGACGCGCGGGCTACGAGGCCTACGAGATTTCCAACTGGGCTCGCCCGGGCGCGCGATGCCGACACAACCAGCTGTATTGGCGGCAGGGTTCCTACGCAGGCGTCGGGTGTGCCGCGCACAGTCACCGTGACGGTCGCCGTTACTGGAGCGTTCGCACCCCCGAGCGGTTCATAGCGGCAATCTCGAGCGGGACGTCTCCCGTTGCCGGCAGCGAGGTGCTGTGCCCCGACGAGCGTCGCCTCGAAGCGTTGCAGCTCGCGCTGCGCACCTCCGACGGTGTCCCGGCCGGCGCGCTGCCCCACGACGTGGGGCACCTGCTTGAGCCCGCTGGGGAAGGACGGCTCAAGCTGACTGTTCGTGGGCGTCTGCTCGCCAACGAGGTGGCCGTCCGGCTGGGGCTGCCGTCAGCGCGCTAGCGCTGGGTGGTCTCGGGCGGCTGCTCACCCGCAGGCGCCGGCCGATGCGGCGCCAGTGTCACGTTCAGGTCGCCGTAGTGGACGACCAGCGCGTCGCAGGGGAGCTGCAGCGCCTCGCCCCCGACGGCGTCTGGTTCGGCTCTGGCCGTAGACAGCGCACTGGCTGCGAGGGGCACGTGGGCGACTCGCACAGGCACGACCGGGCCATCGGTGCCGGACTCTGTGCCGTAGAAGCCGACCTCTCCCGTGGTTGAGCTCACGACCGCCAGTGTCGAATGACCGTCGCAGTCCCAATCGCCCGTGGCCACCAAGTCACCGGAAGATCCAATCGCTGCCTCAACGTCAGCAAGAGGCGCTGCTGGGGTGCTGTAGAGCAGCGTTGCGCCCTCGGCAACTGGCTCACGCAGTGCGTCGGAGGCATCGAGAGGTGCTGAGGGGTCACCGGGATCAGCGCCATCGACTGCCGAGTCATCAGGCCCGACGGGAGGGACGCTGGGCGACGATGTGCCAGTAGCGGCGCTGGTCGCTGCGTCGACGTACGGCAGCCGGTTGGCCGATTCGGCCACCGGGCCGTTGCCTGCGAGGGCGCGCCAACCGATGATCGCAGCGACGGCCACGGTCACCGCCAGCACTGCGCCCGAGGCAATCCGGTGCCGGTCTGGCGTCGATGAGCGCGCGCGTGACCTTTGCAGCGATCCGGGACCGATGCCGTCTGACGGCTCGGGACCGGGTGCTTGTGCACGCAGCCGCTCGCGAAGGCCGTCGGTGTCATGCGCAGCCATCACGCCGAACCCTCGAGCGGTCCCGACCCCGCCGATCGCCTCGGGGTGGGTGCTTCCCGCGGTGTCGCGCAGGTGTCGCAGGTGGGCGAGCCACGTCGTCAGCGGCTTGCCGTCTCGCGGAGCGATCGTCGCTGCGGAGGTGAGGCTCTCGCAGGCGCGCAGCGCATCTGCGATCCAGTGACGCTCGCCGGCCTCGGATGCCGTGCGATCTGCCCGTGTGAGCTCCGATGCGGCGAGGGCCGCGAGGGCCGCGAGATCCGAGCCAGGCAGGTGCTGCAGCTCGTCGGCTGGGCCCGTTGCCTCTCCGAAGCCGCAGAGTACTGGCCGGTGCGGCGGGGCCACCAGCACATGGTCGCTGCGCAGTGCGCCATGGCAGATGCCGCGAGCATGCAGCTCTTCCAGCGTCGTGCCGAGCTCGATGAACAATTCGAGCGTGTCCCGGGGGCCGAGCGGCGGCAATTCGGCGAGCGTCGGGGCTTCGAGGTAGCGCAGTCGCAATTCGCAGCGATCGTCGAACTCGTCGAGACTGATGAAGTCGACGACCCCCGCCATGCGCGCTGCGGCGGTCACCTGAGCCTCATGACGCAAGCGCGGCCGCTCGGCGCCGTCGGCGTGCTTGATCAGCACTGCACTGCCGGAGAGGTCTTCGCGGACAGTCGGACTTCTAGGCATTATCAAAAGATATAAAAAATAATGAAAAATAGCAACACAATATGAAATATAGCGCTGCTGTGCCCTCGCGCCTTCAACCAGAGAGCCGGGCGCGCCCGACGGCCTCAGCGGAAACTGGACGGCTTGAGCGTCCGTTGACGTTCCCGATCAAGCCGATGACCCGTCGGGCCGAACCTGAGACCGAGACCCGCACAGCCGACGGACCCGCTGCGGTGATCGCCACCGAGACCGATCCGGGCTCGAATATCGCAGACAGCCGCTCCTCGGTCATTCGCTGGCTCCCCGCAGTGAGCCGGCGGAGTCGGGAGGCATCCACACGGTAGATCCCATGGTGACGTAGAGCGGCTTCGTCGAGCGCGAGCGAGACCAGGTCGTTGGCGAGCGAGGACGCTGCTGCAGATGCTTCGCGCTGTGCCAGGAACACGGCCGCGCTGTCGACGGTGATGCCAGCCAGCAGCACCACGATCAGCACACCGACTGGCACCAGCAGCAGCGCTGAGCCTCGCTCGACGTCACCGGCTCGGGTCGCCGGCGACCCGGGGGGCGCAGCGATTGCGGGTGGCTCCGGCCTAGTGCGCACAGGGAGCACGCCCGCTGAGTCCGTGCCGGAATGGATCGACGATCTCGCTGGCGCGTGCACGGACCGACAGCGGCGACCAGCCGCCTCGCAGCAACGCCAGGCGTGGAACCTCCTGAGTCGCCTCGAAGGTCACCCGTTCACAGCGCCGCAGCCGGGTCGAACCGACCGGTTGCACAAGCGCCTCGCCCCCGAGCCGGTATCCGGACATGGCCTGCGTGCCTGCGGCGATCGCAGCATCGGCGGCATCCGCGGAGCGCTGCCCGCCGTGTTCGACAAAGGACCGTGCGGCCTCCCGGGCACCGGCGACCGCGGCGATTTTCGCGTCCAGCGCTGCCCATGCCTGAGTGAACAACAGCGTCCCTCCGACAAAGACGAGCACGATGAAGGGCAGAACCTCGGCCCCGACCACGCCGGCGGAGTCACGCTGAGGGCATCTCACGTCGTCCTCGCTTCACGGGCGACTGGCGAAGCGCGCCAGCTCGCGCCGCACCTCGAAGCGGCGCTCGATGCTGCGCCGCCCGATGAGCGATGAGGCATCAATGAGCAGCGTCGGCGGCCGCGCCGAGAGCTCCAAGGCCACGATCTCGCGATTCGAGCTCCAGTCGAGCCGTTCGATGCTGATTGCGGGCCCGATGGCCGACCGCAGCCAGCGTTCGGCATCGACGATCGCTGCAGAGTCGCCGGCCCCGAACGCTGCGCGCCGGGTGGCGTCATGACCCACCGCAGTCACGACCGAGGCGCTGTAGAAGTGCATGGCGACCTGGACTGCGAGCGTCAGGAACGTCAGGAACGCCAGGATTCCCCACGGCAGGGCGATGAGACCGGCGCCGCTCTCATCGCGGCGCAACCTCACTTGCCGATCTTCGCGATCTCGGAATTGGTGGTCTCCTCGGCGTTCTCCCAGAGCGCCTTGAAGCCGACCCACATGAGGGCACCGAGCGACGCAATGATCAGCACGGCAATGGCCGCGGAGATGACTCCTTCGCCGCGCTCGTTGCGCCCCGCGCCGAGCCGCAGCGCTCGCCCGATGGCGGGGGACTGCCATCGGGTCAGCGTCGCCATGCCGTCGCTGGCTGTGACCGCGCTGAGCGCGGCGACGGAGACCTCGAACGCGACGGCCGCGGCGGTGCCGAATATGGCAAGAACTGTGGAGAGGGAGGCGATGTACATGGGGTTGTCCTTTCGGTAAATGCAGGTCGTGGGAGAGGGAGGTGTCGGTGAGCCCCGGTGCCGGCGGATGGGCGGCTCACAGCGCCACGTATCCGCTGAGCGCGTCGCTGAACGGGATTGCCAGCAGGACGCTCCCGGGCACGAGCGCAGCGACGGTGACAGGTATCCACACCTGCTCGTTGCGGCGCTCGATGTGGGCGATGAGGCGCCTGTGGGCTTCCATGCGGGAGGAGCGGGCCTCGTCGGAGACCAATGCGGCGATGTCTGACGTGTCCTCGTGCAAGGTCAGCACGCCGACGAATCTGCGGATTTCCGCCGATCCGGCATCATCGGCCCACTCGGCCAGCGCCACCTCGACGGCGGTGCCGCCGGCGACCCGGGCACCGACACGCGCCAATCCCTCGGCGCAGATCCCCTGGCCGCGACGCGAAGCGGCATCCAGCGCGCTCCTCAGCGACATGCCGCTCGCGAGCAGCATGCCGATCTGCTCGGCAACGATCGGGAGCTCCTCGGTGATCTGCGTGCGCCGCACGGCAATCTGTCTCGCGAGGCTGTGCTCGGTTGCGCCGTACAAGGCGGCGGCCGCGGCAAGCGCGCCGGCGAACGCGAGCGGCAGGCCTATGCCCGCGGCACTCAGCACCCCGCCCGCGGCGACGAGCCCTGCTGCTGCGCCTCCCACCTGCCGTGCACGGAATTCGGACGGCGATCGCGAGCTGCCGGCTCGCCTCAGCCTCGCTGCAAGCTCGGCATCGGCGTTGGCGAGCCCGGCGATGCGCTGCGCGAATGCTCCGGAGGCGGTCACTGCACGAACACCCGCTTCCGCAGCGGGACCGCCATGATCCGACCCGCCCACAACCAGCAGCCGGCCACAGCGAGCACGCTGAGCACGACGAGCAGCTGACCGTCGGGTGACGCGTAGGCCTGCCGGCCGCTTCCGATGCTCAGGCCGATGACGCCCATGAATGCCGGCACCAGCGCGACGAAGGCGCGCGCGAATCGGGCTCCGGCCTGCTTGGCCCGAGCGTCCGAACGCGCTGCGGCCTCGGCCTGAGCCGCTTCGGCCAGGGCGCGCAGGCGAACGTCGACGCGCACCCCGCCGATCTGGTGCGCGGCCAGCAGCGTCTCGCACACCGCGTCGGCGGTCGGGTCCGCGAGCGATGTCTTGAGCACACGCAGCGACGCTTCGAAATCGGTGCTCAACGACCAAGTGCGGGCCGCTTCGGAAAACGCTGGGCGCATCTGCGGCGGTGCGTGGACGCCGGTAGCAAACAGCGCAGCGGGGATCGACTGGCCCCGGTGAGCAACCCCGACACGGATCTCGGCGAGCAGTCGGGGCCACGCCTGCCAGGAGTTCGCGGTGCGCTGGCGGCGCCGCTGTGATGCAGCACAGGGCGGGATCGCCGCGCTGAGCAGTGCAACCAAGACCGGCGCGGCGACGCCCCCGAAGAGCGTCCAGGCACCTGCCCACCCCGCAACCGCCGCGACAGCGCCAGCCAACGTGCTGGCGACTATGCGTGAGGTTGGCCGGGGCGCTGTCAGCGGTGCGGGGGGCTTCGACGGCACCAGCCGCCTCAGTGCTGCCGAGGCATCGCCGTCGGGCGTCGCGAGCAGCCAGACGCCCAGCGCGCCCGCGCCGATGAACAGCACACCGGTCATGTCGGCGTGACCGGTCGGGCGGCGAGGTCCGGTGTCGTGACGCCGACGGAAGGCATCTGTGAGGCAACGCGCCCCGAGACGTTCGGAGTCCGCACCGGCGACCCGTCCCCAGCGGCGGGTGCGAATAGCGTCGTCGTTTCGAACGCAGCGTGGTGGTCACTGCCGGCGGGCTCCTCGACGGCCACCACCTCGGTGACGCGCACCCCGTCGGGACCTCGTCGCAGGTGCACGACGATGTCGATCGATTCGGCCACAAGCTGGGTGATCGCCGCGATAGGCATCTCGCGAATTTCAGGTGCGAGCTGGCAGATGAGCCGCAACCGCCCGAGCGCTTGGCGGGCGGAACCCGCGTGAATCGTCGCGTAGCCGGTGACGCCGCTCGACAGCGTCAGCAGCAAGGGGACCGCCTCGCGGTCTCGCACTTCGCCGACGATGGCCACGTCGGGCGCCATCCGCAAGAAGCCGGCCACCAGGCGCCTCAAGTCGACAGGCGCTCGCTCGGTGCGACCCGGCCGGGTCTGCATGGCGGCCACGTTGGGCAGCGGGATGTCGAGTTCGAACACTTCCTCGGCGGTCACGACTCGCAGGTGCGGTTCGAGCTCCGCGGCGCAGCATCCCAGCAGCGTGGTCTTGCCGCTGCCTGGGGCGCCGGCGAACAGGATCGACAGCCGGGCGCGCACTGCGGCGCGCAGAAAATCGCTGATTTCGCGGGTCAGCGTCCCGACTGCTGCAAGGTCGCTCAGGCTCGAGAATGCGATGCCCGTGAACTTGCGGATGTTGAAGATCAGGTGTCCGCCGCGGCCGATGTCGGGATGGACGATGTGCAGGCGGGCGCCGTTGTCGAGCTGGGCGTCTTGGAGCCCTTCGCTGGGATCCAGCTTGCGATGAGAGGCCGTCGCGTCGTCGATGATTCTTGTCAGCGTGCGCCGGACGTGCTCGTCGTCGTGGAACGACTCGTCATGGTCTGCGCACTGGCCATGGTGCCGCTTGACGAAGATCTCGTCAGGGGCGTTGACCATGATCTCCCACACGTCGGCGTCGGCCAGCAGCGCTTCGAGAGGTCCGTAGCCGAGCAGGTCGCGCCGGATCCGGTCGGCAACGGCGTCAGCGTCGCTCACCGCGTGGTGGTGAGTGCCGCTCTTGAAGCCGAGGTTCCAACGCCGGATCTCCTCGTGGGCGAGTGCGGTGATCGCACGGTCTGCGCCGGGCGCGCGCGGGTCCAATCCGCTGTGACGGGCGCGCTCAGAAACCGAGCGTTCGATCTCCGCGAGCGGTGCCGGGTCGGTCATGACGTGACCTGTGGCGATGCTCCCCACGCCCGGATCAAGGTGATGGCACCGGCATTCGCCGCTGCGGCCACGGAGACGGCGCCGGCTCGGTCGGGCACCTGCAGGGTGACGATCACCGTGTCTGTGACATGGTCGACGCTTGAGGGGTCGTCGACATCGAGCACGACGGCGTCGGTGGCCACGACCGTTGCGCTGTGCGGGGACGGGTGCCCCGACACGACGAGGTCGACTCGCTCGCCGACGGCCACCAGGCCGTTGAGGGCGCGAGGACGATCGAGCTCGACGGAGATGGCATAGCCCGCATGGCGACCGGAGATCGACTGCGGCGAGCCGATGTCGCCACGAGTCAGCAGTTCTCCGGCATGTACGGCCTCGACCACGAGACCGCCGACAACATCGGTGCCAGCGCCGAAGACGGTGGCTTCCACCTCGGTGGGCAGGCGAATCGAGACCATGGCGACGTCGGCCGCCTCGATCACTCTGCCCGGTGCGAGCCGTGACCGCGCGACCGCGTAGCGGGTCTCGGGCTCGGCCGCTGCCTGCTCGAATGCCCACCACAGCCCGAGCGCTGCGATGCTGCACAAGAGGGTGCCGGCGATGACTCGCGGGCGGAGTGATGTACGTGCACCGCCGGGTTGACGGGCTGTGGTTGACACTGGCGGCATGGGCCGGCCATCAGGAGGCAACGGCGGGTCGGGGGGCACGCCAGGGACTTAACCATGTTTGTGCGAAATTACAAAATAGTTATTGAAACTTCAGAAATAAGATTCAATGTGTTTCACAAATACGGCGATATAGCGCGTAATATTGAAGATCGATGTTGAAATGCGCTGCTGCGGGGGACCGGTGCACTAGCGTTACTCGAAAGGGATCAGCAGACTCCCTAGAACGTCAATGGCCGAGCGACTGCGAGGAGCGATGATGGCCGAGGTGCCGACTGAGGCGGGCGACGAGGGCGCGACGAGCGAGGACGAACCCCAGGCCGCCTACGAGGAAGTCATCTGGTTGTCCACGCTGAAAGCGGCGAACCGCATGGGCATCACCACACGGACGCTGTACCGCTTCATCGACCGGGGCGACCTGCCTGCGTACCGGTTCGGGCGTGTCATCCGGCTGCGGCTCAGCGACGTGGACAGGTTCGTGGAGCAGTGCAAGGTCGAGCCCGGAAGTCTCGAGCATCTCTATCCCGAGGCGCGGCTGGCCGACCTCGATGACGAACCTGAGACGGTCGACGAGGTTTGAGCGGCGAGGAGCTGCCACCCGCTGACGCTGGTGCGCCAGGGGGCGTGTGGGGCACGATCAGCCCGCTTTTTTGCGCCCGCCCCGATTGGCGGGTCGCCGCGAATCGGAAGTCCTGGCCGGGGGGCCTCGCCCTGTTGTTCGTCATCGGCCTTGGCGGCTCGATCGCCTTGCTCTTCGTCTCGCTGGCAGCAGCGCAGACCGGTTACGAGTCGACCCTGGAAGACGAGCTGCTCGCCGAGCCGCTGCTTGCCCAGTTGATCCTCGTTGCTGTGGTTGCGCCCTTGTTCGAGGAGACTGCGTTCCGCCTGGCTCTCACCGCCCGGCCGAGATTGGGCACGCTCGCGCTGTCGGGTGCGACAGGGTTCGTGTACTTCGCGTTCAGCGGCGTGCTCTCTCAGATCGTGGCGGCACTGTTCGCCGTGATCGCTGTCGCAGCGCTCGTGCTGTGGGCCCAGTCGATGATTGCGGGCATCGGGCGGGGCGATGCGATCGACGCTCGCGAGCCCACGCGCCAACTTTGGTCTGAGCGCGTCGGGCGGTGGTGGTCGGCTCACCCCAGATGGATCATCTGGTGCTCGATCGGGGTGTTCGGCATTGTGCACATCAACAACTTCGACGTGCGCCTGCATCTGGCATCGGTCGTGGTGGCACCGCTCGTCGTCGGCCCGCAATTGTGGGTCGGGCTCACGTTCACCATCGCCCGGGTGCGCTACGGGTGGTGGGCAGGACTGGCGCTGCATGCCTTGCACAACTTCGCGGTCTGGAGCGTGAGCAGCGCCCTCAGCTAGATCGGGCTCGTCGGTACCCTTGGCGCCCGATCGGGATTCCGGTACCAGTGAGCTTGCAGATCTTTGACACGATGACGCGGCGCAAGACCGCCTTCGTCCCGCGATCGCCGGACGAGATCTCGATGTACGTCTGCGGACCGACGGTTTATGACGTGCCACACCTCGGCCATGGCCGCACGGCGTTGACCTACGACATGATCCGGCGGTACTTGGAGTGGTCGGGCTATGAGGTGACGGTGGCGTCCAATGTCACCGACATCGATGACAAGATCGTGGAGCGAGCCCTGCGGGAGGGTCGCGCCGAGTCTGATGTGGCGGAAGAATTCACTGCCGCATACGACGAGCAGATGGATCGGCTCGGCGTGTTGAGGCCCCATACCCGGCCGCACGCGACGCACTTCATCTCCCAGATGATTGACGTGATCTCCGAGCTGCGCTCGATCGGGGCGGCATACGACGTGCCCGACAAGGGCGTGTACTTCGCCGTCGATTCTGTGCCCGGGTACGGCCAGTTGGCGGGCCGAACACTCGAACAGCTCAACTCTGATGCCGGAGCGCGCGTCGACGTCGACCCCGACAAGCGGTCGCCGATCGATTTTGCCCTATGGAAGGCCGCGCAACCCGGCGAGCCGCGTTGGCCCACGCCGTGGGGGGAGGGCCGGCCCGGATGGCACACCGAGTGCGTGGCGATGTCGCTCAGCGCGCTCGGGCCCGGCTTCGACATTCACGGCGGGGGAGATGACCTGGTCTTCCCCCATCATCAGAACGAATGGGCCCAGGTGACCGCCGCCGGGAAGCCGTTCGCCCGCTACTGGGTGCACAGCGCCATGGTGAACGTCGGCAGCCAGAAGATGGCCAAGTCGCTGGGGAACTACACCCAGCTCGCCGACGCGATCGACGCCGCGGGTGCCCGCGCTGTGCGGTTGCTGGTGCTGCAGACTCACTACCGGCGGGCGATGGAGATGGGTCCCGATGCGCTCGAAGCCGCCCGCAGCGCCGTAGGCCGGCTTGATGCATTCGCTCGCCGGGCCGCTGGTGCTGGCATCTCGACCGCCGCGGCAGCCGCAGTGCGAGGGCCAGACATCGAAGGCGGGACCGTTTCCGATCTGGATACCGAAGCCGTGGCGGCGTTCGCAGCGGCCATGGACGACGATTTCTCCACGCCCACAGCACTCGATGTGATCTTCCGGCTCGTGCGCCGCGCCAACGCCTCTCTCGATGCCGCTTCGCCCGCTGAAGCATCCCGCTCGGCACGCACAGCGCTGCACCTGCTCAGCGTCCTTGGCCTCACGTGCGGTGATGACGGAAGCGAAAACCACGTTGACGGCGGGCTGTCCGATGCCGAGGTGGAGGCACTCCTGGCACAACGGTCAGCGGCGCGATCAGCCCGCGACTTCGACACCGCCGACCGCATCCGCGACGATCTAGCGGCAGCAGGCATCGTCGTCTCCGACGGCACCGCCGGAGCCACCTGGCACCGCGCCTGACACCGAGCCACGAGGCACACAGGGGGTCCTGCCGTCTCCTCTGCGGAAGCGCGTGTCAGCGCGACTAGACGGCGGCGGTTCGCTGCAGCCAGTCGTCGATGAGCCAGCCGGCGATCGACATGCCGCCTCGCGGGCATGGGGGCAGGTTGTCGGCGGTGTACCAACCGGCTTCGACGATCTCTTCGGGATCGATCTCGATCTCGCCGTCGGCCCAGTCGCAGACGAAGCCGCACATCAGCGAGTGCGGGAACGGCCACGGCTGGCTTCCGAAGTAGCGGACATTGCTGACGGTGAGCTGGACTTCCTCGTAGACCTCACGCACCACGGCGTCCTCGAGACTCTCGCCGGGCTCGACGAACCCTGCGAGCGCACTGTAGAAGCGGCCGGGAAACTGCCGACCCCATGCGAGCAGCACCTCGGGCCCGCGTTCGACCAGCACGATCATGGCGGGGCTGAGCCTCGGGAACGCCATGTGCCCGCACTCGCCGCAGACCTTTGCCCGGTCGGAGGCATTGGTGCGGGTCGGGCTCGCGCAGCGCCCGCAGTAGCGATGGGTCCGTTCGAATTCGACGATCTGTGCGGCACGCCCGGCGATCTGCCAGTGCTCGTCGGGGATGCGCCCGTAGAGCTTGCGCAGCGGCACCGGCTCGAGGTCGCCTTCGTCCAGCGGTGGTTCTTCTGCGGGATCCATGTCGACCGCCCAGACACCTTTGCCGTCGAGCACGCCCAGGAATGCGGCAGGGGGCGAGCCGTTGCCGACCGGTGCCGCGGGGCTGGCGCACAATCCGCCGCCTGGCTCGGTGAACACCGTGCCCGAGCGGATCGGCACCCACACCCGGGAGCTCTCGTCGAGGTTTTCAGGCGGCTGGTTCAGGACCGTGAACACGAGCCAAGTTGAGCACACCGCGCACGCGAGCGCAGTTTCAAAAGTGCCGGCGGCTACAGCCGGCGGATCACCGTCACCACCTTGCCGAAGATGGTGACTTCGTTGGCGGGGCGGATGATCGGGCGATGGTCGGCGTTGGCCGGTTCGAGAATGACCTGGCCGTCGGAGCGCCGGTAGCGCTTGACGGTGCCTTCCTCGCCGTCGATTCCGGCAACGACGATGTCGCCCGGTTCTGCTGAGGGCTGGTGACGTGCCACGACGTAGTCGCGATCCCAGATGCCGGCATCGATCATCGAATCGCCTCGCACCCGCAGCATGAAGAGCTCGCCGCTGCCGGTGAAGTCTGCGGGGAGCGGCAGCAGCTCTTCGACGTTCTGCTGGGCCAGCACGTCGGTGCCCGCCGCGACATCGCCGATGAGCGGCACGTGACGGGTGGGCCGCCTCTCTCCCTTCACGCCGGTCTGCCAGTCGAAGTTGACGATGAGCGCCCTGGGCCGTGATGGATCCCGCCGGATCCATCCGTCGGCCTCGAGCGATCGCAGGTGACGGTGCACCGTTGCAGGAGAA
This sequence comes from Acidimicrobiales bacterium, assembly GCA_965231925.1. Taxonomy (GTDB): domain Bacteria; phylum Actinomycetota; class Acidimicrobiia; order Acidimicrobiales; family Poriferisodalaceae; genus Poriferisodalis. The sequence goes on along the minus strand of OZ246894.1, from coordinate 2,449,745 downwards.
CTGAGATTGACTTGCTCGCCGATCTCGCGGACCGATGGCGGGTAGCCGCGCTCGCGCTGCATTTCGTCGATGAACTCGAGCATGGCGCGTTGACGCTCGCCGAGATGCGCGACCCGCTGATCCGCTGCGCTGATGTTCTTCATTGCCGACCTTTCGTTTCGGGCTCAGTGGTACCGGACCTTCGTCGAGACTTGGGTGCCCGACCTGCGGTCACGATGCCGGTGGTGAGACGGAACTGTCGTTCCGGCCATTACACTAGCAACAAGTGTTCGATATAGCGCGCATTTGTTCGGCAGCTCAGTGCCTGGAGCGCGTCCAGCGCACGAAGAGCACACCGTCGTGGGTGACAACCTGCGCCAACGAGTACGCGAGCGGCGCTGCCGACGGCACACGGCCCCCAGGCCCGGCGGTGATGCGCGGAGCGTCGGCTCCCACTGCCATGGGTGCGTGGGTGAGATTCACCTCGTCCACCAGGTCAGCCGCCAGCAAGCGGGCGTTCAGCGACGGACCGCCCTCGCACAGCACGACGCGCGCCCCGAGCGAGCCCAAGTGCCGCAGCGACTCCGCGAGGTCCACAGACTCCCCGCCGGTGCGTACGAGTTCGGCGCGCCCCGCCAGCCGCGCCGCGGCTGCGGGATCCGCTTCCGCAGTGGTCACCACCAGGGGCAGCGGCGTCGCCGTCGGATCCGGTGGCGGGCTGAACAGCGGCAGCTCTGGGTCGACGCTCAGTGAACCGCTGACCACCGCGATGCGGGCCCCAGACCGCCGCGCTGGGCGGTACCGCTCGGCATTTGCGGTGCCCGCGCCAACCAAGATGATGTCGGCCTGCGCGCGCAGTGCCCCGAACATCGCCTTGTCTGGCTCGCTCGACAGCCCGCCCGACAGTCCGTCGATGGCAGCGGCGCCATCGATGCTCGCCACCATGTTGAGCATCACCCAGGGACGCTCAGCGTGCGACGCACGTGTCGAGCCGGCGGCCTGTGCTGCGTCGATCGTCCCCGCAGGCAAGGGGTACAGCCGCTCCACGCGGCGAGTCTGCCACCGTTGGGCCGAGCGGGCGTTCGGGGTGACGGCAGTCATCCACAGGCTGTGGAGAACCTGTCCACAACACTGGGCAGTTGTGCACAGGAATTTCCCCATGAAAGCCCCGATGTTCACCACTTCCCGTCCACAGGCGGGCCGTCGTAGCGTGCGTCTGTCATTGGCGGCCACACGACTCGGCATGCGCGTTCGCGCAAGTCGAGTTCGGTCCGCGACACTGGTGCAGGAGGTAGGCGGCAGGTGACGATGACCGAGTCGCAGCGGGTACAGGGCGAGAGCCCCGAGCGCCGATCTGGCGGCGCGCCGCTCGGTCTGCGCCGGCACTTCACCGCCGAGGGCGCTCATCCGTACGACACCGTGCGTTGGGAACGCTTCGACGCCTCTATTACGAACGCGGTCGACGGATCGGTCGCGTTCTCGCAACCAGACGTCGAGTTTCCCGCCGACTGGAGCCCCACGGCGGTCAACATCGTTGCCCAGAAGTATTTCCGCGGCACCCTCGGCACGCCAGAACGCGAGCACTCGCTGCGCCAGGTCATCGATCGCGTCGCGGGCACGATCACCCGTTGGGCGCACAGCGACGGCTACTTCGATTCGCCGCAGGAGGCCGCGACATTCGAAGCAGAGCTGTCATGGCTGCTGGCACATCAGCGGGTGGCCTTCAACAGCCCGGTGTGGTTCAACATCGGCGTGCACGGTGTGCCCCAGCAGGCATCGGCGTGCTTCATTCTCGCCGTCGATGACGAGATGGAATCCATCCTGGACTGGTACGTCACCGAGGGTCGCATCTTCAAGGGCGGCTCGGGGGCCGGAGTGAACCTGTCGGCGTTGCGGGCCTCGTGCGAGCCGCTGTCGGGCGGCGGGACGGCGAGCGGCCCGGTCAGCTTCATGCGCGGTGCCGACGCCTCGGCGGGCACGATCCGCAGCGGCGGCAAGACCCGGCGCGCCGCGAAGATGGTGCTGCTCGATGCCGATCACCCCGACATCGAGGCATTCGTGTGGTGCAAGGCGCGCGAGGAGCGCAAGGCGCGCGCACTTGCCGCCGCAGGTTTCGATATGGATCTCGACGGTGTCGACTCGTTCTCGGTGCAGTACCAGAACGCCAACAACTCAGTCCGCCTGTCCGACGAGTTCATGGAGGCGGTCGACGCAGACGGTCCGTGGGAGCTGCGTGCACGCACGAGTGGCGAGGTCACCTCGGCCATGCGCGCGAGGGATCTGCTCGGCCAGATCGCTCAGGCGGCTTGGGAATGCGCCGATCCCGGCGTGCACTTCTCGACCACCATCAACGACTGGCACACCGCGCCGGCCCACGGACCCATCAGCGCCAGCAACCCGTGCAGCGAATACGTCCACCTCGACAACTCCGCCTGCAACCTGGCCAGTCTCAATCTGCTGCCTTTCTTCTCAGACCGTGCAGATGCGGGCGGCGGCGACTTCGACATCGAGGGCTTCCGACAAGCGGTGCGGATCACGTTCATCGCGCAAGACGTGCTGGTGAGCCATGCCGACTACCCAACCGAGCTGATCGGCGAGACGTCCCGGAGCTTTCGTCAGCTCGGCCTTGGCTTCACGAATTTGGGAGCGCTGCTGATGGCAGCCGGCGTGCCCTACGACTCGCCCCACGCACGGGCACTCGCGGCATCGCTGACTGCGCTCATGTGCGGCGAGGCGTATGCCACCTCAGCAGACATGGCTGAGCGGCTCGAGTCCTTCGACGGTTTCGAGGCGAACGCCGAGGCAATGTGCGGCGTGCTGCGCAGGCATCGCGACGCGCTCGGCGGCATCGAGTCGCCTGGCCACGTCGTGAGCTCCGACAGCGCCGCACCGGGGGAGTCTGGGGCGATGGGTCTGGCTGTGATGGCAGAGGATCTGCGCGTCGCTGCGCGCGCACGATGGGACCGCGCCGTGAGCGGCTGCGAGGCCGGCGGCGTCCGGAACTCGCAAGCCACCGTGATCGCTCCCACCGGGACGATCTCGTTCATGATGGACTGCGACACCACCGGGATCGAGCCCGATCTGGGCCTCGTGAAGCACAAGAAGCTGGTCGGCGGCGGCGACCTGCGCATCGTGAATTCAACGGTGCCGATGGCCCTCGGCCGGCTCGGCTACTCCGTCGGGGAGATCGCCGACATCGAAGGGCACATTGTGCAGACGGGCCAGATTGCCGGTGCCCCGCACCTGTTGGATGCCCACCGGGCGGTGTTCGCCTGCTCGATCGGCGACGATGCCATCTCGCCGCAGGGTCACATCGCGATGATGGCGGCCTGCCAGCCTTTTGTCTCGGGTGCCATCTCCAAGACCGTCAACCTTCCCGAGTCCGCAACAGCCGTCGACATCGAAGACCTCATTGTCGAGTCGTGGCGGCTCGGTCTCAAAGCGGTGGCGATCTATCGCGACAACTGCAAAGTGAGCCAGCCGCTGTCGGTTGGGCCCGCAGCATCAGACACTCTCGCATCGACCGAGGGGGCCACTGCGTCTGCGACCGCTGCACTGCGGGGAGCGCCTATGCCGCCGCGCAGCCGGCTGCCGCGCAGCCGCCAATCGCGCACGTTCTCCTTCCGCGTCACCGACTGCCACGGCTACATGACCGTGGGCGAGTACGACGACGGGCGGCCCGGAGAGATCTTCCTCACCGTGGCAAAACAGGGTTCCACGCTGGCGGGGATCATGGACGCCTTCGCCATCTCCGTCAGCCACGGCTTGCAGTATGGGGTTCCGCTGCGGTCCTACGTCGAAGCCTTCACCAACATGCGTTTCGAGCCGGCGGGGCTCACCGACGACCCCGAGCTGCGCATTGCCACCAGCATCGTCGACTACATCTTCCGCCGGCTGGCGCTGCAGTACCTGTCGTTCGATGAGCGCAGCGAGCTCGGAGTGCTCAGCGTCGAGGAGCGCACCGATCCGCCGCTGCCAGGGCTCGAGGGCGCATCGGTCGAGACTGCAATCGGGGCCGAGCCGGCTTCTGACCCCCCGTCGTTCCGGACGCAGACGCACGGGTACGCCGATGCGCCGTTGTGCATGACCTGCGGCGACCGCATGGTGCGAGCGGGTTCGTGCTTTGCGTGCCGCTCGTGCGGCGCAACCAGCGGCTGCGGCTAGGGCTCGGTCATCAACTGAGCTGAGGCGCCGTGGTGCGGTCCATATACTCAGGGACATGGCCGACGCCGCGGACCCGATCAGCGAGCTTCGAGATCACATCGACCGGCGTTTCGACCAAGTGGATGCCGAGCTTCGAGATCACATAGGCCGGCGTTTCGACCAAGTGGATGCCGAGCTTCGAGATCACATAGGCCGGCGTTTCGACCAAGTGGATGCCGAGCTTCGAGACGTCAAACGAATCGTGGGAACCACGAAAGTCGAGACCTCGGCGCTGATCGACGAGGTCGCGAACATCAACCGGAAGCTGCTGGCTCAGGACTAGCGCGCCGGGCAGCAGGCTGGTGTGCAAGCGTCCGGTCGCGGACCGAGAGCCCCGACCGATGGCCGCTTCGTTCGCAGACCGGCTGTCTCGCACACGAGATCGACCAGCGCTTCGACGAACAGCGGGTGCGTGCCGACCGAGCGGGCACGCACCATGGTGATGCCTGCACGGGCCGCGGTCGCTCGGGCGGTGATGTCGAGGTCGACCAGCACTTCCATGTGGTCCGAGACGAAACCCAGCGGAACGACAAGAACGGCCCGGCAGCCCTTCGAGCCGAGCTGGGTGAGGCGATCGTTGATGTCCGGTTCCAGCCACGGCACCGGTGGCGGGCCGCTGCGGGACTGGTAGACGACCTCGGTCTCGCCGCAGAGGCCTGCAAGGTCGGCGACGGTCGCTGCCGCGTCCGCGAGCTGCGCCTCGTAGTCGCACGATGCAGCCATCGCGCTCGGCAGGCTGTGCGCGGTGAACAGGGTGTGCACGTCGTTGCGCAGGCGTGCTCCCTCGAGCGCCTCGCCGATGCGCTCGGCGACGGCGCCGGCGAAACCGGGATGATTGCCGTAGACGCGCACCCGCGACATCTGCGGTGCCCCAGGCACGTCGTTCGACGCCCGCGCGAGATCCTCGATGTACTGACGGCAGCCCGAGTACGAGCTGAACGCGGAGGTCACGATCACGGCGGCGTGCCGGCGGGCCTCGACGACCATCTGGTCGACCGTGTCTCGCAGGTACGGATGCCAATTGCGGTTTCCCCAGTAGCACGCCAGTGGCATTCCTCGGCGAGCGAATTCCTTCGAGATAGCTGCCAGCACGGCGCGATTCTGCTCGTTGATCGGGCTCACGCCACCGTGACGCAGGTACTGCGCTTCAACCCGGGCGAGCCGCTCAGGCGGGACGTCGCGCCCCCGTGTCACGTTGGCCAGGAAAGGCATCACATCATCGGGGGCCTCAGGCCCCCCGAACGACAGCAGCAGTACGGAATCGATCGCAGCAGGCCCCAGTGACCGTTCGATGGGCGCAGCCCGGAACTGCTGCATCGTTACAGGTGTGCTGCGGCCGACTCCGCCAACGGGTGCCACGTCCCTCAGCCGGGTAGCGGGGGCAGCATTGCTCAGCCGGACGGGCGCAGTCGAGACGTGTTCGGCGGGTGCTGTGAGCGCGGGGCCGCCGCCCTTGTCGGCTCGGCCGGCAGCGGCAATGGCAGCGGTGCCGCCTGGCGGCGGAGGGTTCATGGCAACTCGCGGCGTTGCGTCAGTCGAGGTCTGGCCGGCGGCGCTGCGCGTCGCAGCCATCAGCAACGGGACGGCACCCAAGCCCACTGCCATCGCCACGACGATGGTGAGGTTGTAGCCGCCGCTGTCCACCAGCAGCCCCATGACCGGTGGACCGATCATGGCCCCCATGCCGGCCGCGGTGTACAGCGCACCGAGCACGCCGCCGAGCCCGACGGGCCCGAACAATGCTGCTGCGACTGCCGGCGACAGCGCGATGAAGCCGCCGTAGCTGAGGCCCATGACGACGGCGAACACCAGCAGCAGCCACACGTTGAGCTCCGCCCCGAGCCACAGCAGGAAGCTGAGCGCCATTGCGAGGAACGAGATCTGGTACAGCCGCATCAGCGGCACGAAGCTGCCCAGCGCACCGAGTCCGAGCCGCCCCACGACGGACGCTCCGCCGATGATGCCGACCAGCAAGGCGCCGCCCGACCGGCCCAGATCCGACACGTAGTCAGGTATGTAGACGAAGGGGATGAACAAGCATGCGCTGAGCAGCAGCATGGACAGGTACAGCAAGGTGAACGTTGCGGCTTTGCCGTGCAGCAGTGCCCGCAACGGCGGCAGTTGGCCTACCTCGACATGGCCTGGGGCACGTCGGGCGCCGATCGCCGCCACCAGCATCAGTGCCGCCGCCGCCGTCGCCAAGATGCGGTAGCTGGAACGCCAGCCGAATGCTTCGATCAGCTCGTCCGCGACGGGAGAGCCCACCAAAGTGCCCAGGCCGATGCCTGCGACGGCGACGCCCATCGCCGCAACCCTGCGACGTTCGAACCAGCCGCCGACCACGGCCACCATCGGCACATATGCGCACGCCACGCCGACGCCCACGCCCAGCGTGTACGTGGCGTACGCGAGCCAGAGGTTGTCGACCAGCGAGGTCAGCCACATGCCGACGAACATGGCGGCGGCACCGGCGACAAGCACGGGCCGAGGCCCGATCCGGTCAGCGACCCGGCCGGTGAGGATGCCCAGCGTGAAGTAGGCGAATGTGGTGAGAGAGAAGAACAGCGATGTCTGGCTTGCGCCGACGCCGAACTCGTTGCCGATGGCCGAGAAGAACGCGCCGAAGCTGTAGGCCACCCCGAAGACCGCGAATGTGGCGAGCGCTGCCGACAGGGCGACCACCCAGGCGGCGGCGGAGTCCAATCGGGCTGCCGAGGCTGGCATGTTCATCGGCGTGTCACGAGCAGGGCGCCTGGGGTGCGGCTGCGCAGCCTGAGCCGGCCTGTGACGGCTGGGAGGTCGTGATGGCCATGCTGTGCGCGGGCTGCCCCTTCGACGCGCGTCTGCCCCGAGACGCGGTAGCGACGCGAGCAGGCACATTACTGCCGTACGGTGAAGGCCGTATGGAGACTGAGGTCATCGACCGCCCCGACACCCGCACGACCGATGGCGACCACGATCGGTTCTCGCACTATGTCGACAAGACTGCACTGACCCGCTCAGCGGTCAGCGGCGAAACGGTCGTGGCGCTGTGCGGAAAGAAGTGGGTGCCCACCCACGACGGCGAGCGCTACCCGGTATGCCCAGCCTGCAAGGAGATCTATGCCCGCTTGCGGTCGTGAGTTCCATGTGTCTGATGGGTGATCGCGGCACGCGACTAGCCTTGGCCGCATCGTGACCGAACCAACCGTCGGCACCCCCGATTGCCGTGTTGGCGCGCCCTGTCCATGAGCGCCGGCCGATGAGGACAGGTCAATGAGCGCCGCAACGAGCGCTGGGCCGTCGAGCGCAGGCGGCACCACAGGGTGACCGACACCCAGGTTCGGATACATGTTCCGGGCAATCACCTCATGGTCGGCGTGCTCGGCCAGCGCGACGAGCACTTGCGGCTCGTGGCGGACCACTTCGAAGACGCCGACATCCATGTGCGAGGCAACGAGATCACCGTCGCCGGCCCCAGCGCGGCGCTCGTCGGTCAGGTCTTCGAGGAGATGGTGCAGGTCCTCGAGGCCGGCCAGCGCATCGAACCGGCGGTGCTCGACCGCGTCATCGACATGGTCGAGGCCGACGAGAGCCCGAGCGACGTGCTGTCAGCCCCGATTGTGCGCGCCCCCAATGGCAGGGTCGTGCGTGCCAAGAGCGCCGGCCAGAAGCGCTACGTGGAGCTTGTGCGCTCGAACATCGTGACATTCGCCGTCGGGCCTGCGGGCACCGGCAAGACATGGCTCGCAGTGGCGCTTGCGGTCGACGCTTTGATGTCGAAGGCAGTGCGGCGCATCGTGCTCACCCGCCCGGCAGTGGAAGCGGGCGAGCGGCTCGGGTTCCTGCCGGGGGACCTGATGGCCAAGATCGACCCGTACCTCGCTCCGCTGTATGACTCGCTGTACGACATGCTCGATGTGGAGACTGCCGGCAAGCTGCTCGAACGAAAGACCATCGATGTGGCGCCGCTGGCATTCATGCGCGGCCGCACCCTGAACGACAGCTTCATCATCTTGGACGAAGCGCAGAACACCACGCCAGAGCAGATGAAGATGTTCCTGACCCGCATCGGCTTCGGCTCCAAAGTGGTCGTCACCGGCGACCGGACACAGATCGATGTGCCCGGCGGCAAGAGCGGCCTGCTGGACGTCGAACAGGCCTTGGACGGGATTGGCGGCCTTGCGTTCGCGCGCCTCGGCAGGAGGGACATCACCCGGCATCGCATCGTCGGCGACATCGTGGCGGCATATGACCGACGTGACGCACAACGCAACGGCAGCGAGTGAACAGACGGGGGAGCGAAGCTCGCAAGCGAGCCGTTCCTCCTCGGCCGATCCCTGTAACCACGGCAGCGACGAGGTCCCCGGTATCGGCGTGCACAGCGTGCTGATCGAAGATCACCAGACCGATGTGCAGCTCGATCCGGAGCGCTACAGCGTGTTCGTGCGGCAAGTGCTCGAAGCCGAAGGAGTGCCGACAGGCTCGCAAACCGCTGTCACGTTCATCGGTTCGGACGAGATGGGCCGGCTGAACGAAGCTCACATGGGTCAGACCGGGCCGACTGATGTGCTCGCATTCCCGCTGGATCTCGCCAGCGGCGAGCAGGCGACGAGCGACCCAGGGGCCGACCCAGTCCTGGCCGGCCCCGTCTTGGTCGGCGACATCGTCGTGTGTCCAGCCGTCGCGGCGTCGAACGCTGCTGCAGCAACCGGATTGCGTCCGGGGCACGACGGCAGCATCTTTGCGGAAATCGATCTTCTGGTCGTGCACGGCGTGCTGCACTTGCTCGGCATGGACCACGCGGCGCCTGCCGAGGCCGCGGCCATGCGCGCCCGCGAGACTGAGCACCTGCACAGGTTGTGGAGCCGTCCATGAACTGGGTGCTGGGTGCCGTCGCAGCAGCAATCCTGCTCGCGGCGGCCATGTTCCTGCGACTGATCGAAGCGACGTTCGTCCGCCTCGGGCGAGCGCGCGCATCGGGCCTCGACGAGTCCAACGGGAACAGCGAACGGCACAACGGCGACCGCGACAACGGGCACTCGGGCGCGACGCCGAAAGCCTCGCTGGAACAGCTCGTTGCCGACCGGGAGGTCGTGCTGGGCCCGGTCTCATTGCTGCGGGTCTTGGCCCAAGTGACGCTGGTGGGCGCCGTCACCTGGATCGCCGCAAGTCGCACTACAGCGGCAGGCATCATCGCCGCCATGGCCGTGACGGCGATCGTGCTGTTCGGCGTGACCGAGGCGATGCCCCGCCGCTGGGGCGTTGAGGCCAACGACCGAATGGCTCGGGTTCTCGCGCCGGTCGCCCGCGTGCTTGCCCGCACGGGGCCGCTTGCTTGGGTCGCGCGACTGCTCGCAGTCCCAGCAAGGGCAGTCGGGCCGGCTGCGACCCATGACGACAGCGGCGAGGTCACCGAAGACGAGTTGGTGGCGCTTGCCTCCGCAGCGGCGCAAGCGAGCCTGATCGAGGACAGTGAGGCCGAGCTGATCGGCCAGATCATGGAGCTTGGGGACACGATCGTGCGCGAGGTGATGGTGCCTCGCCCTGACATGATCACGGTCGGCCTCGATGACAGCGTCGCCGATGCGCTGGAGCAGGTCATCGCGTCTGGCTTCACACGCTTGCCGGTGACCGGCGCCAGTGTCGACGACATCCGGGGAATCGTGCTGGCGAAAGATCTCGTCGCTGCCTACCTGCACGGCACTCCTTCAGATGGATCGGTCACGTGCGCGCAGGTGCTCCGACCGGCCACCTTCGTGCCCGAGACGAAACGAGTCAGCGACCTGATGCGTGAGATGCAGGAGTCCAAGTCCCACCTCGCAATCGCGGTTGACGAATACGGCGGCGTGGCCGGACTGGTCACGCTTGAGGACATCATCGAAGAGCTCGTCGGGGAGATCGCTGACGAGTACGACGCCGACGAGGCACTCGTGCAGGTCGTCGGTGACAACGCGTTCCTGTTTTCTGGACGGCTGCCGGCGTCACGATTGGCTGAGGTGCTCGAGCTGCGGTTGCCGGCCGGCGACTGGGACACGGTCGGCGGCTTGGTGCTCGACCGTATGGGTCACGTGCCCGAAACAGGAGAGACCACCGAACTCGACGGCTGGTGCCTGTCTGCGCTCGAGGTGGCCGGCCGGCGCATCAACCTCGTCGGCGCCCGGCCCAGTGCCGGCTCACACAGTGCCGGCTCACACAGTGCCGGCTCACACAGTGCCGGCTCACACAGTGCCGGCTCACACGGTGCCGGCTCACACGGTGCCGGCTCAGACAGTGCCGGCTCACGCAGTGCGGGGGCCGGCGGTTCGGGCCCGCCGGGCGCCGGGTAGCTCCGGGGGAGCGATGCGCTCAGGCTTTGTGACCGTCGTCGGGCGCCCCAACGCGGGCAAGTCCACGCTGTTGAATTGCCTCGTCGGGGCCAAGGTCAGCATCGCCTCCGCCAAGCCGCAGACCACACGTCTGCGCGTCATGGGTGTGCGACATTTGCGGGACGCGCAGATCGTCTTCGTCGACACGCCTGGCATCGCCAAACCGGTCACCTCCTTGGGCGAGCAGCTCAACGAAACCGCGCGCACGGCCATCGCCGACCTCGAGCCGGTGGACGTGATCTGCATGGTCCTCGACGCAACCGCCCCGCTGGGCCGTGGAGACCGACTGATCTGGGAGTCGCTGCCAGCGGGTGCGTCCACCGTCGTTGCAGTCACGAAGTGCGATCGGGCGTCGAGAGCTCAGGTGTTGGCCCAGCTCGCCGCCGCAGCGGAATTCGATGCCGGCGCGTACTTTCCCGTCTCGGGGATCACCGGCGACGGCACTGATGCGCTGATCACCCACCTCGCGGCTGGCCTGGCTGAAGGCCCGGCCTATTTCCCCCCTGAGAGCATCACCGACTTGCCCGACGCGTGGCGGATATCTGAGGCAGTGCGCGAGCAGTTGCTGGCACGGCTGGACGACGAGCTGCCCTACAGCATTGCGGTGCGAGTCACCGAATGGGAGCCGGATCGCATCCGCTGCGACATCGCCGTGGAACGGCCCTCCCAGAAAGGGATCGTCATCGGTCGGGGAGGACGGATGCTCCGCGATGTCGGCACAGCGGCACGCCGCGAGCTCGGTCTCGACGGCGTGTACCTCGAGCTGCGAGTTCGCGTCGAGCCGGACTGGCAGCGCACCCCTGATGCCGTCGCCCGGATGCTCGCGCCCGAAGCACCCTCGGGTCCCCACGGCTGAGATCTGCAGGCTCAGCGAACGTTCCGCTCTCGGATGGAAACGAGAAACTCGATCGCCTCGGCCTGGTCCACGCTGCGACGCATGGGCGGGAGCGGGTCGAGCAGGCGAGACCGGTATCCGGCAGTAGCGAGTCGTGAGTCGAGCACCGCCACCACCCCCCGATCGGTGGTGGTGCGTATCAGCCGGCCCACGCCCTGGGCCAGCAGGTCCGCGGCCTTGGGCACATCGACGGTCATGAAGGCGTCGTCGCCGGCCGCCTCGCGCCGCGCCGCGGCCAGCGGTTCATTCGGACGGGCGAACGGCAGTCGATCGATGGCCAGCAGGGACAGTGCCGGGCCGGCAACATCCACGCCCTGCCAGAAGCTCATCGTTCCGCAGACGACGGTCGCCGGGTCGTCGCCCAGCGCCTCGAGGAGTGCAGTGTTGGACAGGTCGCGCCCTTGACGGAGCACCCGGATGCCCTCGAGCTGTTCGCCGAGCGCGTCTGCGGTGTCATGCAGAGCGCGCCAGCTCGTGAAGAGCGCGAGCGTGCGGCCTCCCACTGCGGAGACCAGTGCCGCCAACTCCCCGGTCGCCGCGGCGCGGTACGCCTCTTGAGTCGGCGCCGGCAGGTGGCGGGCGCAGTACAGCAGCGCATGAGAGAGGTAGTCGAACGGGCTGTCCACCGAGAGATAGGTGTGGTCAGCGGCGGGCACACCGAGTCGCTGGACAAAGTGCGGGCCGAGCGTCGCGCTGGTGAGCACGCATGCCTGGCGGCCCCACAGACGGCTGGCCAGCAGATCACCCACGTCAAGCGGTGCGAGGCGGAGCTGTCCCCGCCCTTCCACCAAGATGACGGTCCCGGGGGGTGGGCTTGCAGCCATCCGCAGCGCAGTGAGCGACTCGGCCGCCAGCCGGCTGACGCGCAGACGTTCTAGGTCTGGCGAATCGTCGCCGTCGGCGCGGCGCAGTTCCGACGCAAGCTGCTCGACACGTCCGTCGGCTGCTTCGAGTAGGCTGGCCAAGTCGCCGGTGATCGCGCCCAGCCGGGTGTCACGCAGCGGCTCGAGTTCGCTGGCAAGGCGTGCTGCCACGTCGGCGACGGCATCGGCCGCGGTGCCGCCAGCGCCGACGGCCCGAGCCTCGGCGGCGAGCCGCACGAAGCCTGCGGGGGTGAGTTCTATACCCGCCACCTGGGTCACCACGGGCTCGAGCTGGTGCGCTTCATCGAACACCACGGCGTCGTGCGGTCCGAACAGGTAGCCGTCGCCGAACAGGTCGATGCAGTACAGGTGCTGGTTGGTGACGACGATTTCGGCCCGCGCCGAGCGGGCACGAGCCTCCTCGGCGAAGCAGTGGTGGCCCTGGGGGCAACGCTCGGCGCCGATGCACTCGGTACTGCTCACCGACACCGACGACCACACCCGCGCGTCGGGCGCGACCGTCAGCTCGGAACGGTCGCCGGTACGCGTTCGGGGCGCCCACTGCTCGATGTCGGCGAGCTGACGCTGGCGTGCCAGCTCTGCGGGGGATGCGGGGCCGCCCGCGAGGTCGAAGTGCTGCTGCGCGCGCTCGCCGAAGCGGTGCCGGCACAGGTAGTTGTTGCGGCCCTTGAGGACTTCCCACCGCACCGGGCGCCCGAACCGCTCGGCCATGCCAGCGGCCACCAGCGGGAGATCCTTGCTGACGAGCTGATCCTGCAATGCCAAGGTCGCGGTGGCGATGACGACGCGCCGGCCCGCGGCCGCAGCGAGCGCGGCGGGCACCAAGTACGCGAGCGATTTGCCGACGCCGGTGCCCGCCTGGCACAGCAGCGTGCCCCCGTCGCAGATTGCTTGGTGCACGGCGGCTGCCATCTCGGCCTGACCGGCTCGCTGCTCGCCGCCGCCAGGGAGCTCCGCGATGACCTCGTCGAGCGCTGCGGCGGCATCGGCGATCTGCGCCCCAGGCGGATCGGGAACTGGGGAAAGGTCCCACGGCTCGGCAGTGGGGTCGTCGGACATCTGCCTCCTGACGGTCGAGGGTTGCCGGCTGACCCAACCGTAGGAGACGAACCGCCGGCAATCGTGTGGGTTTGTGAAACCGGGCGCACTGACCCGCAGCGGCAGGGGTTCTACCCTGCGCAGTGTGAACTCGGGTGCGGGAATCGACCTGTCGCGCCTGCCGACCCACGTGGCCTGTGTGATGGACGGCAACGGACGCTGGGCCCAAGCGCGCGGGCTGCCGCGCACCGAAGGCCACGCTGCGGGCGAGGAGGCCCTCATCGACACCGTGGAGGGCGCGGCCGACATCGGCCTGCAATGGCTCACCGTGTACGCGTTCAGCACGGAGAATTGGCGGCGCCCGCCGTCAGAGGTCCGCTTCTTGATGGGCTTCAACGAATCGTTGCTGGTCCGGCGCAGCCATGAGCTGCACGAGCAGAACGTCCGGATCCGCTTTGTCGGGCGGCCGGACTCCCGAATCCCGCGGCGAGTGCGGGCACGCATCGACGAGGCCGAAGAGCTCACCGCGGCAAATTCGGGTCTCACCTTCACGGTGGCGTTCAACTACGGCGGCCGAGCCGAGATCGTCGATGCGGCGGCCGGGCTCGTGCGCTCGGGCGTCCCAGCGGACGAGGTCGACGAGGCCGCGCTTGTGAAGCACCTCTACGACCCTGAGATGCCCGAGGTCGACCTCATGATCCGGACATCGGGCGAGAACCGCTTGTCGAACTTCCTGCTGTGGCAGGTGGCATACAGCGAGTTGGTGTTCACCGACACGCTCTGGCCCGATTTTCGACGTGGCGACCTGTGTGACGCCATCTGCACCTACCAGGCCCGCGACCGCCGATTCGGCGGCCTGAATCGCTGACCCGCACGTCTCGCATTGCGGTACCACCTTGCCGCAGCCATCACTCGAAACAGCGAAGGGGATGCCCCCACAGATGCAATACCGGGACCGGGGAGTGGTGCTGCGCACCTTCAAGCTCGGCGAGGCCGATCGGATCATCACGATCGTCACCTCCGAGCACGGCAAGGTGCGTGCGGTGGCGAAGGGATCCCGGCGGACGCGCAGCAAGCTGGCCGGCCACATCGAACCGCTGCGCCACGTCGATCTGCAGCTCTACCGAGGACGGGGCGAGCTCGACATCGTCACGGGTGCGGTGACGCTCGACCGCTGGCCGACATTGCGTTGCGACCTTGATCGGCTCGGTACCGCCATGACGCTGTTGGAGGCCGTAGACCAGTCGGTGCACGATCGTGGGGACGACCCCGTGCCCTACCAGATGCTCACCGGAGCGCTGCGCAGATTGGACCAGTCCCACTCCGAGATGCTGCTGCCTGCGTTCCTGCTGCGACTGCTGGCCCACGAGGGGACCGCGCCGATGCTGGACGGGTGCGTTGTGGGCACTGGTTGCGAGGACGCTCCCATCGCGGCGTTCGACCCTGCTCAGGGCGGCGTGACCTGCGAAGTCCACCGGCGGGGACGCCAGCTCTCGGGAAGGGTGCTCGAGATGCTGCGCTCGATCATGGCGGGCCGCGTGAACGCCGTGCTTGAGCTTCAGCGGTCCGCCGACACGCATGAGGCCGCGGCGGTCGTCACACGCATGTGGGAGTACCACATGGACCGGCAACTTCGCAGCGCCGATCTATTGCACTAGACGGTGAGTTCCAGGCGGTGAGATCCGCGGCGGCCTGCGGTGGCGTTCCCCCCTGAAGCTGTGGGACGCGGAGCTGGTGACCTTGGCAGTGATCTCGGCGCTGCATCGCTAGTGTCGCGTCGTGCCTCGTGGGGTGATTGCAGTTGCCTTGGCAGTGGCGACACTGGCTCCTGTGGCGCTCGTGGCCGCCTTGGCGGTGCCGGCTGCGTCGGCGCACTCCGACGGGGAATCCACCGGACCCGGCGGTCCCGCCGTTGTGATCGCCAACGAGACGTCGCTCGCTGACACTGCGGTGGCGGTGAGCATCGCCGCGTCGCAGGTGGGCACTTCGGTGGTTTTGGCCGAGGGCGCCGATTCTCTGGGGGCGCGTGCCGCCGCGAGCTTGGCAGCACGGGTTCCGCAGCATGTCACGCTGGTCGGCGGCGAATCGGTGCTGTCCTCAGCAGTGCGGCGGGAAGTAGCCGGGCTGGCGGCGGGGGCTGAGATCGAGCGAATTGCGGGCAGCAATCGGGTCAGCACATCGCTGATGGCGCTGCACCGCATCACTGGTGCGTCTTCGCCGGAGTCGATTGTCGTTGTTCATGGCTGGACGCCGGCTGATGTGGCGCACGGGGCGGCGGTCGTCGCGTCGGGAGGCGCCGACGGGCTGCTGCTCGTCAGTTGCGGGAGGCTGGAGGACGATGCCTCGGCCGCAGTCGCGGGCGTTCGCTTCGAGCGCATCGTGCTCGCCGGCAAGCTCGCAACACCAGGGTGTCCGAGCGGCGCGCAAATCGAGGATGCCGTGGAGGCTGCGGCAGTGGAGCGTCATCAGGACTCCGAGCCAGTGGAGATCGTGGCCGCGGCGAACGGCGGCCGGCTGCCGGCAGGATTGCACCGCGGCGTGATTGTCGAAGCAGCTGACCTGCGCGAATTGGCTGTCGGCGCTGCTGCCGCGGCTGGGGACCCCGGGACGCTGGTGCTGTATGCGCATCGGGATCGTGTCTCCGAAGTGAGCGCGCTGACCCTGGTGGACTGGTATCCCGAGAGCCTGACGCTCATCGGATCGGCGTCGTGGCTCGTAGAAGGCGTCGGTTCTGCCCGGCGAGACGACGACCCGGGAGTGAGCACCTCGCTAACCGTCTATGAGTCAGTGGAGGCGGGCAATGCGCACATCTGCGGGCTCTTGGAGTCGGGGCAGATCGAGTGCTGGGGCGACCACCGCGACGATCGCACCGAGGTGCCCGACGGGCGCTACCAGGCGGTGGCCGCGGGCTTCCGCCACACCTGTGCGCTCGACATGAGCAGCCAAGTCGTCTGCTGGGGTCGCGCCACTTACGACCGTGCGTCTCCGCCGAGCGGCAGATTCTCGGCGGTTGCCGCTGGTTGGCAGCACAGCTGCGGCATCACCGAAGCCAAGAGCCTGCGGTGCTGGGGGCGCACGTCCGACGGTGCGACGCGCCCGCCGTCAGGCCAGTTCACCAGCCTGTCGGCGGGCGGCGGCCACACGTGCGCATTGCGGACCGACGGCCGCGTCGCGTGCTGGGGCGCCGACGGTGACGGAGAGTCGTCCCCTCCAAGCGGCCGATTCATAGCCGTGCAGGTGGGATACGCCCATTCGTGCGGTATACGTGCCGATGGGCAGATCGAGTGCTGGGGCGCCGACGTGGACGGTCAGAAGGACGCCCCGTCGGGTCAGTTCGTCGACCTCTCGCTCGGTCAGAACTTCGGGTGTGCGCTGGACCGCGGAGGCAGCATTGAGTGCTGGGGCGCTAACCGGGACGGTGAAGGCGACGCTCCGCGTGGATCGTTCGTCGATGTCGAAGTCGGCGGCAAGGTGTCGTGCGGTTTGCGCCGTGACGGCAGGGTGACCTGCTGGGGTTTCCGGTCGCTTCCCGCAGTAGCGGACGTGATACTGCCGTGAACTCGCGTCGCGCCCAATCCCGGGGCGTGGGATGCGATCCCCGCTGGGTCGCAAGTCTCATGCAGCCATGATCCTGCGGTGAGATTCGCCGCTCGGTCTCAGGCGCTGCCTTGCCAATCCATGACTTCGCCCGACGGCCGCTTGGAGCTGAGCCGCCGCCTCCGCCGCGGGGCACTTGTCTAGCCGAACATCCTGGAGCGTCCTTGGGGGTTCTCGGCACCCTCATGGAGTCGCTTGAACCGCTTCTCCGCACGCGTATCGGCCGTCGAGCGCCACCACCTCCGGCCGCGCCACAACGCCCCGGCCAGCGCCAGCAGCCCCAGCACCACCTGGGTGCGAGCCAGCCCGCGGCACAGCGGGTGGCGGCTCTGTGGCGGCTCGTAGATGGTGCCGGTGGTGCGAGCCGTGACATGAGCGGCTGATATGGCATCACGCAGTTCGTCGAGATCCACGTCGGGCGGGGCCAGGCTCAACGGCGGTATCGCGCAGGACCAGTCCACTTCGCCCTCCCGGATGTCCTCGTAGGGACCGCCGAAGACGGGCATCGGCATGAGCAAGATCGCGATGCCCAAGAAGGCGCACAGGAAGACCACCGTGGTGTCACGCAGCCGCATGCCGTCAATGCTAATGAGAGCGGGTCTTTCGCCGGGGCACGACGTCGCGCCGGCCCTTCGGGGCGAAATTCATCCCGGCGGCCCGCACGACCCTCAGTACCCTTGCCGCCCGTGACTTCGCCCACTAGCGCTGAGCCAGCGCCTGACGCCGATTGCGAGCCCGCGGCCGATTCCGCGCTGTTCGACAAGATCGTGAACCTCTGCAAGCGCCGGGGAATCGTCTTCGGCTCAGCGGAGATTTACGGCGGCTTTCGCAGCGCGTACGACTACGGCCCGATCGGTGCGCAGCTGCTGCGCAATGTGAAAGACGCCTGGTGGCGCTCGATGGTTCAGATGCGCAGCGACGTGGTGGGCCTCGATGCGTCCATTTTGGGCCCGCCCCAGGTGTGGGAGGCCTCGGGCCACCTGACGAACTTCAGCGACCCTCTGGTGGACTGCACAAGCTGCAAGACGCGCCACCGCGAAGATCAGCTCGACGACTCCGACCAGTGCCCCAACTGCGGCGAGCGCGGCACCTTCACTGAGGCCCGTGCCTTCAATCTCATGTTCCGCACCCAGGCCGGCCCGGTCGAGGGCGCCGGCGCGGAGGTGTACCTGCGGCCCGAGACCGCCCAGGGCATGTTCGTGAACTTCAAGAACATCCTGGAAACCAGCCGCAAGCGACCGCCCTTCGGCATCGCGCAGGTAGGCAAGTCGTTCCGCAACGAGATCACGCCGGGCAACTTCGTGTTCCGGACTCGCGAGTTCGAGCAGATGGAGCTGGAGTTCTTTGTCCCGCCTGCTGAGGCGCAGCAGTGGTACGAGTTCTGGCTGGCCGATCGGTACCAGTGGTACGTCGACCTGGGCATCCCTGCGACTCACCTGCGGCTGCGGCCTCACGATGCCGACGAGCTCAGCCACTACTCCAGCGGTACGAGCGATGTGGAGTTCTTGTTCCCGTGGGGCTGGGGCGAGCTCGAGGGCGTGGCCAACCGCGGCGATTACGACCTGCGCCAGCACGCCTCCCATTCGGGCCAGAAGCTGGAGTACTTCGACCAGGCCAGCGGCGAGCGATACGTGCCGCACGTGATCGAGCCCGCGGCCGGAGCGACCAGGGCGCTCATGGCGTTTCTGCTCGCCGCATACCGCGAAGAAACCGTCAATGACGACCTGCGCACGGTGCTGGGGCTCCACCCGCGGCTTGCGCCCTACAAGGCGGCAGTGCTGCCGCTGTCGCGCAAGGAGCCGTTGGGGGCGCTGGCCGGCGAGGTGCTGGCGATGTGCCAGCCGCACTGGATGTGCGACTACGACGAGACCCAGGCCATCGGGCGCCGCTACCGCCGCCAGGATGAGATCGGCACGCCGCTGTGCGTCACGGTCGACTTCGAGTCCATCGACGATCGCTGCGTGACCGTGCGTGACCGCGACACGATGGACCAGGACCGGGTACCGATCCCGTCGCTAGTAGACCATCTCGCAAGCCGCTTGGATCTCTAGCGGCACGAGACGGAAACGAGCTGGCGCGCGCGGGGGTTGGGATGGCAGACGTCGATGCGGGGCTGAGCACTCGCCAGCGGCAGGCTATTGCCGAACTCAGCGTTGACGCAGTGCTCGACGCCCTCCATCCCTCCTTCGAGTCCGCCAGCGCGTCGGGCGCCGGCGAGTTCACCGCGCTGACCATCGGATTGGGGGCATCGCCCGGCGCCGCCTCCGGGCTCGTGGCCGTCGGCTCGCAGGCGGCGCTCGACCTCGCCGCTCGAGATCAGACGGTCATCCTGGTTGCCACCGAGACAACGCCTGCCGATGTCGCCGCCATGGGCCTGTCCGCGGGCATCCTGACCGCCCGCGGCGGGATGGCCAGCCACGCTGCGGTCGTCGCGCGTGGGTGGGGCATTCCTGCGGTGTGCGATGCACGCGAGATCACGGTGGAATCCGACAGCTTCACTGTGGGCGATCTCCGCATCGGCAACGGCACGCCAATCTCGATTGACGGATCAACCGGCGAGGTGACCCTGGGAGGACGTGAGCTGGCCGGATCGGCGGTCGCAGGCGCTGGGCCGGTTTCGGGCCTGCCAGCGGAGATCACCGAAGTGCTCGGCTGGGCAGACCGCCTCGTGGCCGGCCGGTTCGCTGTGCTCGCGAATGCAGACGCCGCGCCAGATGCCACGATGGCGCGGGCGCTCGGAGCGCAGGGCATCGGGCTGTGCCGCACTGAGCACATGTTCTTGGAGCCCAGCCGACTGGAGATCGTCCAGCACGTCATCTTGAGCGGCCACGACGATCATCTCGACGACCTGGTGGCAGCCCAGCAGGCCGACTTCGGCGAGCTGCTCGCTGCCATGGACGGCCTGCCGGTCACTGTGAGGCTGCTCGATGCGCCGATGCACGAGTTCCTGGTCGGCGCAGATCCCGAGGCTGCCGCCCCATGGCACGAGCACAACCCGATGCTGGGTGTACGCGGCGTGCGGCTGGGGCTGCTGCGTCCCGAGCTGTACGCAGCTCAGGTTCGCGCCCTCGCCGGCGCGGTCGTCGACCGACGCTCGTCCGGCGGTGATCCGCATCCCGAGATCATGATTCCGCTCGTGTCGACGGCCCCCGAGCTCGCCGCCGCCGTCCGCGCCGTGCGCACAACGTGGGAGGCAGCGCAGGCGGGTCCGGTGCCGCCGATCGGCACCATGATCGAAACGCCTCGGGCCTGCCTGATCGCGGGCCAGCTTGCCCCCACGGTCGACTTTGTGAGCTTCGGCACCAACGATCTCACCCAGATGGTGTTCGGCTTCAGTCGTGATGACACCGCCACCCGTGTCATCGCGCCGTACATCGCCGACGGACTGCTCGGCGCTGACCCGTTCGCCTCGCTGGACCGTGCGGGCGTCGGGGAACTCGTCAGCACGGCAATGGTGCGAGGGCGATCAGCCAATCGGGATCTGCGCGCCGGGATCTGCGGCGAGCACGGCGGCGAGGGCGCCAGCGTCGCCTTTGCCGTGCAGGCCGGCGTCGACTACGTGTCGTGCTCGCCCTACCGGGTGCCGGTAGCACGCCTCGCCGCTGCCCAAGCCCTGCTCGCGGCGGCGGGCTAGACAGCCAAACCGGGATCGCAGCGAGCACGAGGTGGGGCAATGGGCCCGGCCAACCCAGGCGTCGGCAAATCGTTAGCGTCGCAGTGAACATGAGTATCCGGGATTCCGACGTGCAGCGCGTGCGCGAGGCCACCGATCTCGTCGCGCTCATCGGACGCCGGGTCAGCTTGAAACGTGTCGGCAGCCGCCATGTGGGGCTGTGCCCGTTCCACACCGAGAAGACGCCATCGTTCAGCGTCAGCGGCTCCGACGGCTTCTATCACTGCTTCGGCTGCAAGGCCTCCGGCGATGCCATCACATTCCTGCGCGAGACCGAGCATCTTGACTTTGCCGACGCAGTGGAACAGCTGGCGGCGGCCGCAAACATCACGCTCACCTACGACGCACCGGGCGCGCAGCGCGCCAACCAGCGCCGCAAGGAGCTGCTCGAGCTGCTCGAACGGGCGGCTCGCTTCTACCACGAGCGCCTGATGAGCGGCGCCGATGCCGGCGAAGCACGTGCGTACCTGCGCCGGAGGGGCTACGACCGCGAGACCGTTGTGAAGTGGCGCCTGGGATACGCGCCGTCACGGTGGGACGAACTGTGCCGGCACCTCGATGCTGCAGCGCCTCTGCTGGCAGCAGCCGGTCTGGCCTACACCGAGTCGCGGCGAGCCAGCCAAGCCACGGACGGCGAGGACAGTGACCCCGACGGGGACCAGGCGTCGGATTTTTTCCGGGACCGCGTCATGTTCCCCATCTGTGATGCCAGCGGCCGGGTGGTCAGCTTCGCCGGGCGGGTCCTGCCTCGTCCCGATGAGCCGCCGCCCAAGGGCCCCAAGTACAAGAACACCGCCGGTACAGCGGTCTATGACAAGAGCAAGGTGTTGTACGGGCTGCATCTGGCTAAGCAGGCGGCGCGCACCGCAGAGCGCATTGTGGTGTGCGAGGGCCATACCGATGTCATCGGCTGCGATCTGGCGGGCATCTCGGAAGCAGTGGCCACCTGCGGCACGGCGCTGACCCAGCAGCACGCTGAATTGCTCTCACGTTCCGCCAAGCGGATCGTGCTGGCCTTTGACGCTGACGCCGCAGGCCAGACTGCCGCCGAGCGCGTGCATCAATGGGAGCGCGCGTACGGGCTCGACGCATTCGTGGCGAAGCTGCCTGCTGGTGCCGACCCCGGCGACTTGGCAGCGTCCAACCCGCCGGCTCTGCGCGCAGCTCTGGACGAGGCCCAGCCGCTGCACACGTTCCGGGCCGAACGGATCCTGGAGCGGGCCGATCTCGACAGCCCTGCCGGGCGCGACCGCGCAGCCGACGAAGCGGCCCAGGTCTTCGCCGTGTATCCGGCGGAAGTCTTGCTGGACAGCGATCTCGAGCCGATCGCGGGCGGTATTCCGATGGACGTCGGCAGCTTCCGCGAACGCGTCGACGCGGCTCGGCGAGGTCTGGAAGATCGCCCGCCATCCGCGGCGTCCGACCCGTACGCAGACGCCCCGCCCCCGCCCGATCCGGGGGAGGACTACCACGAGTCTTACGACGTCGGTGCCTACGACAGCGGCTACCCAGGCGAAGCCGCAGTGGCGAGCTCCGCCGAGTCGCAGCCTCACCGGCGCGGGCGGAGTGCCGGCGCGGCGCGCGCCAAGAGCCCGCAGCAGCGGACGGCCGACGACGTCAGCCTGCTGGCGGCAGCGCTTGCCCCCAAGGGGAATGCGGCGGACCTGCTGGTGCGTGAGCTCTTCGCCACACCAGCAGGAGCGGAGGCATTCGACCGTGTCTATGCCGGTGCCCATGTCGACGACGACCCCGACGACTCTGTCGCCGAGTTGCTTGCTGCCGGCGAGGAACAAGGTGCGACGGCGAGCACAGCGGAGGCCATCGACCGGGCGACGATGGCGTTGCGTCACTTCGTGCGGGCAACGCGTCGCAGCGTGGGCGCGAGTGTGGACGGGCCGCATATCGAGCTCGATCGCAACAATGCGAACATCGAGCAATTGCTGAGATGGCTGCTCGACCGGGAGTCCGAACTGCTCGATGCCTCGGTGCGTGTCGGCGCCGCACAATCCGTCGTGAGCTGGGTGCATTCAGTCCGTAGCGCGCAGCCGCCTGCCGGATCAGAGCTGACAGGGTCGGAGACCGCCGACGCAGTTACGGCCGGCGACGAAGAGGCGGCTGCGGTGGAGTGAGGGTGCTCCGGGGGTGGGGCTCGAACCCACGACAAACGGATTAACAGTCCGCTGCTCTGCCAACTGAGCTACCCCGGACCGAACGGGCCCTAGGAGGACCCGAACGTGCGGAGCAACGATACTGAGTCGGCCGCGCCGAGTTGCGTTGCTGAGGGTGCGCAAAGTGTGCGCCGACGCCGTGTGGGCCGGGTGGGGATCGAACCCACGACCCAGCGATTATGAGTCGCCTGCTCTGACCACTGAGCTACCGGCCCAGCTGCACCGTACCGGGCCCGAGTGCCGGCGAGGGGATGGGTCAGCGGCGCGGCCGAGGGCTAGTAGCTTGCGCGAAGGGCGCCACGATGGCGCAGTTGGGGAGGGTCATCGACCATGCACACAGGCACATCGCGGCGCGACGCGGAAAGATTCACGAACGGGCGTCGGCAGGCTCCCCCTCGACGACCGCTCCGCTGGCGTCTGGGCGTTGTCGTTGCAGTGTTCGCGCTGATCGCAGTTGCGTGCGGAGGCGGGGACGATGGCGAAACCGGAGACGCACCCGCTCCCGAGCCCGACACGACCGAGGCAGACGAGTCGGCGCCTGCGACCACCGTATCCGAAGAGCAGGAGGAGGTCGTCGAAGCTCGCGAAGCCGGTGAAGCCACAGGCGAAGACGTGCGTGAGACCGAGACTGGTCCCGTCCACGGCGGCAGGCTCGTGTACGGCATCGAGGCCGACACCGCCAACCCGTTCGTGCACTACGCCTCGTCGTGCGCCATCAGCTGCCGGATGATCTTCCGGGCAATCACCGATTCGCTCTATATCACCGACTCCGACGGTGAGATCGTGCCCTACCTGGTGGAGTCCGAGGCTCCGAACGAGGACTACTCGGTGTGGACGGTCACCATCCGCGAGGGCATCACGTTCCACGATGGAACGCCGCTGACGGGCGAGGCGGTGGCCTACAACATCAATCTGTGCCGCCTGAGCCAGCTCACCGGTCCCGCATTCCTGGGCATTGCCGATGTCACCGGTGAGGGCCAGACCGTCACGATCACCTCGAGTCCAGGCCAGCCCCTCGCCACCGGGCTCGGCCCAGGCGGTCGTGCGGAGGTGTGCGGGCAGATGTTCTCACCGGCCTGGCTGGAGACGCTGCCGAACAACCCGCTGTACGTGTCGCCTGCATCGCCCCTGCCTGCTGAAGCCAGGGAGGCCGCCCGGGCCAGCGCCAGTGGTGATCCTTCCGCTCCCGTCGGGCTGGGCGCCTTCAGGTACGTGAGCTACACGCCCGGCAACGGCAACAGCTTCATCGCGGAGCGCAACCCTGACTACTGGCGGGGCCCCAACGGCATCACCGGCGAGGAGCTGCCGTACCTGGACGAGATCGAGTTCGTGGTGGCCGTCGACATCCAGGGCCGCTCGAACGGTCTGAAGGCCGGCCAGTTCGACATCATCCACACGGCGAACGCGGACGAGATCTCCAAGTACGAGGGCGATGCCGACTTCGTCACGCTGCAGGCGAACAACTTCGGCGAGACCAGCCACAACCTCATCAACGTCGCCTCTGGCGTCAACCCCTGGCTGCAGGCCGTGCGCGGCGCAGAGGAGCCGATCCCCATGGATCCGCTGGAGCTCAACGCCACCAATCCGCTGGTGCACCTGAGCTGCCGCAAGGCGCTCGCGCACGCGTTCGACGGCGAGCGCTTCGCCAATGAGCGGCACCAGGGCTTGGTCAAGGTGGCCAACGGCCCGTTCCCGCCGGGCAGCATCGGCTACCTGGAGGACACGGGCTACCCGTCCTATGACCTCGACGCAGCACAGGCAGAGTTCGAGCAGTGCAAAGCCGACAGCGGACAGAATCCGGTGGCGTTTGCATTCAACACCACCAACGACGCGTTCAATGTGGAGTCCAACGAGCTGATCGTGTCCATGTGGAGCGACGCCTTCGGTGACGAGCTGGCGGTGTCGATCGCTCCCATCGAGCAGGGCCAATACATCAACCTGGCGCTGGTCGGCGTCTTCCAGATGCAGGGTTGGCGCAACCACGGCGGCGTGGACCCCTCCGAGCAGTGGTACTGGTGGAGTCCGTTCACCGCGAGCCCAGTCGACCCGTCGGTGCCCGAGCTGGCGCTGAACTTCGGACGATTCCTGGATCCCGCCATCTTCGATGCGCTCAACGTCATCCGGCACGTCCCCGATCCGGCGGCGCGGCAAGCCGCAGCCGAGGCGGTCAACCGGGCGTTCGCCGCGAACGTCTGGAATCTGTGGACGTACTGGACGCTGTGGGGCATCATCGCCAACCCACGGGTGCAGAACATCACCGACCTGCCAATTCCGGGCAACGCCGAGAACACGTTCCCGGTGATCTCGGGCAAGCACCACCTGGGACAGATCTGGTGCACCGACGGCAATTGCCAGGGCTGAGCACGCCAACTGAACGCACGGGAGACGGCAATTGGCACGGGCGCCGCTGGCAGCAGTTGCCGCGGCGTTCGCGCTGATTGCTGTCGCTTGCGCTGGCAGCGACAGCCCTGTCGAGGGCGATCGTGACGCCGACGCCGGGGCCGAGCCGGCCGCTGGGACCGCAGCGGTGCCTGACGACCCTGCGACAGAGGAGGTCGTCGCCGCGCGCGATGCCGGCGAGGCGACGGGCGAGGACGTCCGTGAGGATTCGGCCGGTCCTGTCCACGGCGGCCGGCTGGTGTACGGCATCGAGGCCGACACGGCGAACCCGTTCGCGCCCTACGCCGTGCTCTGCGCCATCAGTTGCCGCATGATCATGCGGGCGATTACCGAATCGATGTATGTCACCGATGCCAACGGCGACATCGTGCCGTACCTCGTGGAGTCCGAGACTCCCAGCGAAGACTTCTTGATGTGGACGCTGAAGGTCCGTGACGGGATCAGGTTTCACGACGGAACGCCGCTGACCGGCGAGGCGATGGCGTACAACATCAACCTGTGCCGCTTCAGCCAGCAGACCGGACCCGGCTACCTGGGCATCGAAGACGTCTGGGGCGAAGGCCAGTACCTCTACTACGAGACCTCCATCCCGTTCGCGACGGGGCCGGGTCCCGCGTCGAGGGAGAACGGCTGCGGCTTCATGTTCTCACCGGCGTGGCTGGAGACACTGCCCAACAACCCGCTGTACTCCTCGCCGTTCTCGCCTCTGACGGCCGACGAGCGGGCTGCGGGTCTCGCCTCGGCCACGGGCGATCCGTCCGCACCGGTCGGATTGGGGCCATTCAGGTTCGTGGAGTACACGCCCGGCAACGGCAACAGCTTCATCGCCGAGCGCAACCCCGATTACTGGCGTGGCCCCAACGGCATCACCGGCGAGAATTTGCCGTACCTGGACGAGATCGAGTTCGTCGTGGCAGTCGACATCACGGGCCGCTCAAACGGGCTGCGGGGGGGCCAATTCGACCTCATGCACACGTCGAACGCCGATGAGATCGCCAAGTACGAGCGCGACCCCGACTTCGTCACGCTGCAGGCCAACGACTTCGGCGAGACCAACTTCAACGTCATGAACGTGGCGGCCGGGGTGAATCCGGTCCTGAGTAAGGTTCGAGGCCTCGACGAGCCGATCGAGATGGACCCGCTGGGGCTCAATGCGGCCAACCCGCTCGTGCATCTGAGCTGCCGTAGAGCACTGGCGCATGCCTTCGACGGCGAGCGATTCGTCGACGAGCGCCTCGGGGGTCTGGTGAGGCCGGCGAACGGGCCGTTCCCGCCCGGCAGCATGGGCTACTTGGAGGACTCGGGCTACCCGACCTACGACCCCGAGGCCGCTGCGGCGGCCTTCGAGCAGTGCAAGATCGACAGCGGCCAGAATCCGGTGACGTTCGGTTTCAACACCACCAATGATCCCTTCAATGTCGAGTCCAACGAAATCGTCTTGGCCATGTGGACCGCCGTCTTCGGTGACGAGCTGGCGGTGACGATCCAACCCATCGAGCAGGGCCAGTACTTCGGCCTGGCGCTGGCCGGCATCTTCGAGATGATGGCCTTACGGGCTTATGGCGGGGTGGATCCGATCGAGCTGTGGCTGTGGTGGAACTCGGCAACGGCGTTGCCCATCGATCCCAGGGTGCCGGAACTGGCCTTCAACGTCGGCCGTTTCACCGACCCTGCCATCGATGCCGCATACGACGTCATTCGCCACAATCCCGACCCGGTGGCTCGCCGTGAAGCGGCGGAAGAGGTAAACCGGGCCTTCGGCCGTAATGTCTGGAACCTGTGGACGCACTGGACGCTGTGGGGCGTCATCGCCAACCCGTGGGTGCACAACATCACCGACCTGCCGATCCCGGGCAGCGACGTCGGCGCTTTCGCCGTGAACGCGGGAGCGCACCATGTCGCGCAGATCTGGTGCACTGACGGCGATTGTCAAGGCTGAGACGATGAGGGCAACGAACGTCCGCCGCCGTCAGGCAACCACCGGCGGGCCGCTGCCATGAAACAGGCGGTCCGCGATCAGCTCGGGCGCATTGTCGGGGTAGCGCTCGCCGCCACGGTCGCGTGGGCGTGGTTCTGGCGGCCCCCGTTCAGCTGGACCTTCGGCGTGCTGGTGGTCATCGGCACCGCGGGGGCGGCCATCGCCGACGGGCGCTACGCGCTGCGCCGCATCGCGAGCGTGATCCCCGTGCTGGTCGGCGTGTCGTTCGTCGTGTTCGCGTTGATGGCCAGCCTGCCTGGCGATCCCGCCATCAACATCCTCGGACCCGCCGCCACCGCGGACCAGATTGCGATCGTCCGGACCGAACTCGGACTCGACGAGCCGTTCTTCAACCGCTACGGCAACTGGCTGGGCGGCGTGCTGACGGGCGATCTCGGAAGCTCGATCGTGCTGCGCGAGGACATAGCCGACGGCATTTCGCGCTCGATGACCCCGACGCTGCAGATCATGGCGTACTCGGTGGTGCTGGCGTTGGCCTTTGCGATCCCGCTCGGCATCTGGGCCGGCTACCGGCAGGGAACCAAGACGGACGGCACCATCAACAACGTGATGCTGGGATTCCTGGCCACCCCCAATTTCGTGCTTGCCGTGATGCTCGTGTTCTTCTTGTCGATCGGCGGGCTCAGCGTGGCGGGCAATGAGATCGGATTCCGCGTGCTTCCAGCCGCGCGCTATGTGCCCTTGGGCGAGGACGTGGTGCTGCACTTCAAGCACATGCTGCTGCCGTCGCTGGCGTTGGCGATGGGTCAAGCGGCCGTGTTCATGCGCTTGTTGCGATCGGACATGATCGCCACCTTGCGTCTGCCGTTCATCGATCTGGCTCGCAGCAAAGGACTGCCGACTCGGCGGATCCTGTGGCGGCACGCACTGCGGCCGTCGAGTTTCACGCTGCTGACCGTGGTGGGGCTGACCGCGGGCCTGCTCATCGGCGGCGCGCTGATCATCGAGTTCATCTTCACGATCCCGGGCGTGGGCGCGTACATCTTCCTCGGCGTGACACAGCGCGATTTCATCGCTGTTCAGGGCGGTGTGCTGGTCATCTCGACGCTGTACATCGTGGTGCTCACGATGTCGGACTTCCTGTATCTGGCACTGGATCCGCGACTGCGCGGCAGGGAGGTCGGCGCCCGTGGGTAGGCGCCTGGGGTTCTTCTTCTGGCTGGCGGTGGCGTACCTCGCCGTGCTCGCCGTCGCCGCGGTGTTCGCCGACGTGCTGCCCATCAAGGACCCCGCGGATACTTTCGCCGGCACGTCCAAGCAGGGACCCAGCTTGTCGCACTGGTTCGGCAACGACGGTGTGGGCCGGGACGTGTTCAGCCGAGTGATTTACGGCGCGCAGGTGAGCCTGGTGATCTCGACCGTGGGCACCGTGCTGGCGCTCGTGATCGGCGGTTTGTTGGGCATGGTCTCGGGCTACTACAGCGGCCGTGTGGATCGGTGGCTCACGGCCACACTGAATGCATCGCTGGTGATCCCGCCGCTGATCCTGTTCCTGGCGCTGGTGCTGTTCTTGGACTCCGAGGCCAAGCGGCGCATCTTCATCCTGGTGTTCACCTTCGTGCTGCTGTCGATCGCGCCCATCGCCCGTGTGGTGCGCGCCGCCACGCTGTCGTGCGCCAACCAGGACTACGTGCTCGCTGCGCGAACGCTGGGGGCGCGTGACGGCCGGGTGCTCTTTCGCGAGGTGCTGCCCAACGTTGCCCCGTCGCTGGTGAGCTATTCGCTCATCATCATGGCGGGACTCATTGTCGTGGAGGGCGCGGTCGCGTTCCTGGGTCTCAGCGTGCCTCCGCCTACGCCCACATGGGGCGACATGATCAACAAGGGGCGAACCAACCTCGATGTCGCCGCGCACATCAGCCTGATGCCGGCCATCGTCATGTTCGTCACGGTGCTGGCGCTCAACTTCGTGGGCGACAAGCTGCAGCAGTACTTCGAGCCGCGGGAGGCTGTGCTGTGACGGCTGGGTTGCGAGGGCTGTGCTGTGAGGGCTGCGTCGTGAGAGGCCGTCTGTAATGGCGGGCAGCGGCAACGCCCATCTGCGGTCGGACGCTCTGCTGACGGCGCGCGACTTGGTCGTGGAGTTCCCGGCGGCGGGCGGCCGGAAGGTGTACGCCGTGTCAGGGGTGTCGCTCGATCTGATGGAGGGCGAGACGCTCGGTCTCGTCGGCGAGTCAGGCTGCGGCAAGAGCACGACGGGGCGGGCAATCCTGCAGCTCCCATCGCCGACGTCGGGCTCGGTGCAGGTCGCCGGCCAGGAGCTGACCGAGCTCGACCCCGACGCCATGCGCGAGGTACGGCCGCGACTGCAGATGATCTACCAGGATCCGATCTCGTCGCTGAATCCACGGCGCCGGGTACGTGACATCGTTGCCGAACCGCTGTTCATCGCTCTGGAGAATGTGACGGGACGAACAGCGATGTCGACCTGGCAGGAGCGCATCGGCGGGTTGCTGCAAACACTGTTGGAGCGATTGGCGAAACCGATGCGGATCGTGGGCTTGGCGGCCTCGGTTGCCTTCGTGCTCTGGATCCTCTCTGAGGCCGTCGAGGAACGTGCCGCGGAGCCGTGGCTGGGCTGGACGGAGGTTCCCGCGGCCATCATCGGATTCCCGGCGCTCGCGATCGCACTGGCAGTCGCGGCCGTCGGCCTCGTTCTGGGCTTGACCTGGGTGCTGCTCGCGCTGATGTTGCCCTTCAGCTTGATGTCGCGACAGTTCGGCGAGGTGTCCGCGCCTGTCGGCATCGCAGGCGTCGTGGTCACCACCGGCGCCAGTGGCTTCATGCTGTGGCGAACCTGGTCGAGCTTCGGAGGCTGGGCTAAATGGGTGAACTCCGGCGGGCTAGGCCTGCTCACCGCGGTGCTCATCGTGTGGCTCGCAGCGTCGATCGCGAAGCCCGAACGGGCGGGCGCCAGCGGGGTCGCGACCACCCTCAGTGCCCTCGTGGTGCTGCAAGTCTTCTACGTCGCGGGTCTCGACGCGGGTGTGAAGCTAATCGTGCTGGTGGCCTCGATCGTGGTCGACACGCTGCTGCTGCGTTGGGTGCTGCGGCGCTACCGGGTGAACCGCAAAGCGGCGCGTGAAAGGGCTGAGCCGCGTGTCCGTGAGGTGCTCGAATACGTCGGTATCAACCCCGACGACGCCATGGACCGCCGGCCGTGGGAGTTCTCCGGCGGTCAGGCGCAGCGGCTCTCCATCGCTCGGGCGTTGGTCAGCGTGCCGCAGGTGATCATCTGTGACGAGCCGGTGTCGTCGCTGGACGTCTCGGTGCAGGCGCAGATATTGAATCTGCTTGAAGACCTCAAGAAGCTCATGGGCCTGACGCTGGTGTTCATCGCGCACGACCTGGCGGTCGTCAAGAACGTGAGCGACCGCGTGGCGGTCATGTATCTGGGCAAGCTCTGCGAGGTCAGCGAGCCCGATGCGATGTTCGACGAGCCTGCTCATCCGTACACGGAGATGCTGCTGGCGGCGATCCCGCAACCCGATCCAGAGGCGGAGCTGGGGTCGGGACGCATCGACGGCGAGCTGCCCTCGCCGATGGATCCGCCCTCGGGCTGCCGGTTCCGCACGCGTTGCCCGCATGCTGCACAGCGCTGTGCAGACGAGGAGCCCGAGATGCGAGAGATCGCACCCGGGCGGTTCGTGGCCTGTCACACACCGCTGATCGGCGAAACCGCACCCGAACGCGTCGAGATCGCGTCCGCTGGGAGAGGTGCGTCATGACCGACACCTCGATGACGGGCTTTGCGGGGGCTGACGAGCAGCCGTTGCTCGACGTCGCCGACCTGCGGACCACCTTCCATACCGCGGTCGGGCCGCTGGTTGCCGTGGACGGGGTCGATTGGTCCCTGCGGCCGGGCGCTCGGCTGGGCGTGGTGGGAGAGTCCGGCTCGGGCAAGTCGGTGATGTCGCGGTCCATCATGCGGCTGCTGCCCAAGTCGAGGGTGACTTCGACGGGATCGGTCCTCTTCGACGGGATCGACATGATGTCGCTGGGCCGCCGCGAGCTGTTCGACATGTGGGGTCCGCAGCTCGCCATGGTCTTCCAGGATCCGCTGGGCTCGCTGAACCCGGTCATGAAGATCGGCAAGCAGGTGGGTGAAGGCCTGCGCGTGCACCGGGATCTGTCAGCCAGGGCCGCTCGTGCCGCTGCGCTCGACCTGCTCGAGGAGGTCGGCATCCCTGAACCGCACCGGCGAATCGACGAGTACCCGCACCAGCTTTCGGGCGGCATGCGCCAGCGCATCGTGATCGCCATTGCGCTCGCGTGCAGCCCCCGCCTGCTCATCGCAGACGAGCCGACTACCGCGCTGGATGTCACCGTGCAGGCACAGATTCTCGACTTGCTCGAGGCCCAGCGGGCCGAACGGGACATGTCGCTGGTGCTCATCACTCACGATCTGGGGATCGTGGCAGGCCGCACCGACGAGATCATCGTGATGTATGCGGGTCGCATCGTCGAGCGCGCCCCCACGGCGACACTCTTCGGCAACATGAGGATGCCCTACACCGAGGCATTGTTCCGGTCGATCCCCAAGGTCACCGACGACAGTCATGCCCGCTTGGAGATCATCGGCGGCCAACCGCCACGGATGACCGACCTGCCGACGGGCTGCAAGTTCGCCCCTCGCTGCAAGTACGCGCAGGAACTGTGCGTCGCCGAGGAGCCGGCCTTGATTGAGGTGCCGGCAGCGGCCGACAACAACGGCGGGGGCGCCAGGCGACGAGAGACGTGGCGGGACGACGACCTGGACGACGACGACAACGACGGCGGCGCGCCAGTGGGCGCCCACCTCTATCGCTGCTTCTACCCGGTCGGCACGCCCGAGGCCGCTGAGGCATTCGAGCGCAACGTCGCGTCTGGCAGAGTCAGCGAGGCTGGCGTCGTGATCCGCGCCACCTGATTTGCCGAACGGCAGGTGCGTGTAGGCGGAGAAATACGCTGCGTACGAGAGCCGGGCGATGAGGCTGCCCGCAACATACGGCGAACCCGGAGTCCGCGCCAAGCTCTTTATTGGGGTCGAGCCGCGGACGGGCTGTCTTCGCGGGGAGTCGTTCAGCTCAGTCCGACGGCGATGACTGCTGAGACGACCGTTGCGGTGAAGGCAGTCATCATGGCTGCGATCCAGCGAGTCTGCTTGGCGACTGCCTGAGACACCGCGGAGATCACGTGCTCCTTCATCCGTTCCTCGGACGCAGAGATGCGCTCATCCACAATCCGGATCACGTCGTCCTTGGTGGGCAGGTGGGCGATGCGCTCGTCCACGATGCGGGCCACGTCGTCCTTCGTGGGGAGCTGGGCGATGTCGTCTTTGGTGGCGAGCTGGCCTACGCCGTCGGGCCAGACACATTTCATCAGGGTCGCAGCCGGCTCCTCGCCGAGTGTGCTGATGAGTTGTTGCACCATGGCGGTCCGCTCTATCTCGTCGATAGCCATCAGAGTCCTCCTCAACAATAGAAGCCCCGCCGGCTGCAGCGCGGCGCCTTAGCCTGAATCCACCGGTTGGCTTGGTGGCGGTGTGGGTGCGCGTCCACCAGAAAGGCCTCCTGACGTGGCATTTTGCCGTTGACGAAGAGTCGGCGTGATGCCATGACGGGAGGCACTTTCTGTGAGCGACGTTAGTCGGGGTTTGGATCGGGTCGAGGCAGTGTTCGACGAGGAGTCCTTGGTCGCCGATGCGGGGTTGTTGTTGGCGGGCACTTTGGCGGCCCGGCTGGGCTTGGAGAGCTTGATCGATGAGACGGTGAGGACGCCGCGGTCGGGCCGCGGTTCGGGAGCCAAGGTGCTCACCGCGGTGTGCTCGATGCTGGTGGGCGGTTCGTTCTTTTCGGACGCGGACCGGCTGCGGGCCGGCTCGGCTGGGTCGGTGGTTGGGTTCGTGCCTGTGGCGCCGTCGACGTTGGGGACGTTCGCGAGGTCGTTCACGTTCGGTCATGTGCGTCAGCTCGACCGCGCCCAGGAGCTGGCGTTGGGCCGCGCGTGGGACGCAGGCGCCGCCCCTGCGGCCGAGCAGATCACGATCGATGTCGACTCGACGATCCGCGAGGTGCACTCCGACGCGAAGCAAGGCGCCGCCTATGGGCATACGCGCACGCTGGGCTATCACCCTTTGGTCGCGGTACGCGACGACACCGGCGAGATATTGCATTCGCGGATGCGCAAGGGGTCCTCCCAGAAAGGACACCTGCGGTTCGTGTCCGAGACCGTCGCCCGGGTGCGGCGCCTGGCGGCGGGAGCGGCGCTGACGCTGCGCGCCGACGCAGGGTTCTTCTCCTGGGACCTGACCGACAGGCTCGACCAGCTCGACGTGAGGTTCCTGATCGCTGTGGGCCGCAACCCCGCCATAGACAAAGCGATCGCCGCGATCGACGACGACGAATGGACCCCGATCGGCTACACCGACGACGGCGAGGCACACGTCGCCGAGACGACGTTGACCTCGAGCCGACGCCGCCGCGGCAAGCCCGCTCGCACGGTGCGGCTGGTGGTGCGCCGCACCCGCA
Source organism: Acidimicrobiales bacterium (assembly GCA_965231925.1). Taxonomy (GTDB): domain Bacteria; phylum Actinomycetota; class Acidimicrobiia; order Acidimicrobiales; family Poriferisodalaceae; genus Poriferisodalis. The sequence continues at coordinate 2,416,053 of OZ246894.1, read as the reverse complement.
TCGTCGGCGAGCAAGCCGACCTGTTCCCCCACTGGCGCCACCACGCCGTGGTCACCGACATCGACGCCGACACGCTCGACACCAAAACAGCCGACGCTTCTTATCGTTCCCACGCACGCGTCGAGCTCGCGATCAAGGACCTCAAAGCCGGCGGCCTCGCGCACAGCCCCTCGGGCAGGTTCGCGGCGAACGCCGCCTGGCTCGCCTGCGCCGTGCTCGCGCACAACATCGCACGCTGGACCGCCCGCATCGGACACGTCCACGACCCACGAAAGCTCACCGTCGCAGCCACCGTCGCGCGGCGTCTGCTCACCATGCCCGGCCGGCTCGTCAACCGCAGCGGACGGCCCACCCTGCGGCTCCCAGCCCGATGGCCCTGGGCCCACACATTCACCGCCGCTCTCGACAAGATCCGAAGCCTGCCCCAACACTGCTGAACCATCACAGCGTCACGCCGCGCCGCGCAGCACACCCCCCAGCCGCAGCACACAACCCGACCCCACAAGCCGAACCGGGCACCCCACGCCCATCCGCGAGCCGGCACCCCCAACGCCGCCCACACCACACCACCGCCAGCCCCAGACCCCGCCAGACCCGCCCCACCGGTGGATTCAGGCTTAGGCCCGCGACCCAGACGGTCACGGCAAAGCCCCGGAGTCGATGGACGCACCGTGGTGTCGGGTGCACGCAAGGCCGGGGATATCGGTACGCCACACGAGCCGGGCGACGAGGCTGCCCGCAACATACGGCGATCTCGGCATCCGCTCCAAGCTCTTTATTGAGGCCTCGCCCCAGACGGGATGTGTTTGCAATACCGCAGGTCTGGCGCGGGAGCTCACTGGCACTCAATATGCAGATCTATATATTGCTGGGCTAGGGAATGTGTATGTGAGCAGTTGCCAGGGGGTTTCATCTGGCAAACTGCTGCTGCAGCTGTCTCGAATGTGCATCCGTTTGCGCCTTGGCGCGGCGGTGCCGAAGGTCTCCACATGAGGTACGCGGTATGTCGCTGACCCCCCCCCGCCGATTGGCTACCGGTAGTGAGACAGCCCCTGCGGGTCGGTTGGCGGCGATGAGACAGTCCCCGCAGTTGCGCAGGGTGGGGTCTGCGCTGATCGCGGTATTGGTGTCGGCGGCCGTGCTGGTTGTGGTGCCGCCCGGCGGCCCGCTCGACCCGGCACCCGCCGCGGCGCAGCCCGACGGCCAGCCCGACTCGCAGGTGGTCGCCGACGTTCACCACCGGCGACCACACGTTCGGCTACACGCTCACCGAGGTCGGCGTTTCAGTACACGCTCAGGGCAGCGCTACGACCGCTGGTGTGACGGCCGCGGTCTACTCGACCACCAGCGACGGCGTTCCTGATGCTTTGGTGTACACCCTTGCCAATCCTGGCTCGTTTGCCGACAACACGGTCAACACGTTCACCGCTCCCGCTGACGCGACGTTGGACGCTTCGACTACCTACGCGGTGGTTCTTGGGTCTTCAGTGCAGATTTTGTTCGACGTCACAAACTCCGACGACGAAGACGACGGTGCGGCGAGCGGCTGGAGCATCGCCGATGATCGGTGGGCCAAGTCCCGCGCCATGGACTGGAAGACATACGCCGAGGCATCTCTGCAGGTCTCATCCCGATTGCGGAGTACTACAACAGGACGGGCACGCTGGGCGGCTACTTCTCAGGGATCATCGCCGCCCCCGACGGCAAGATCCTGGCCCACATAGACCCGGCGCTCATCGGAACCGACATCGCCGATCTGCTGGGCCCCGCAGTGCGCAACGCCACCGCAGAAGGCGGATGGATCACCGCCAAGGACAACCCTGCCGAGGCCGGCGTTCCCCGCAAGATGCGCATGTGGCTGATCGACGTGGATGGCACGGCGGACTCCACCGGTGGTTGCGAGTGATCGGTCATGATGACCGGTTGTTCAACACAGCAACCACCAGTGGAGGTGTCCAGTATGGCAGCGAGGCTGAGCGCGTTCGAGCGCGCCCGGATTGAGGCGATGAGATCGGCGGGAGCGACCGCTGAGGACATCGCGGTGGTGCTGGGCCGGCACCCGGCGACGGTCTATCGCGAGCTGGGCCGCTGCGGCGGCCCCAAGGCCGTGTACGACGCGGCGTCAGCGACCGCTGACGCGAGCCGCCAGGCGCGGCGGCCCCGGGCATGCAAGCTCGAAGCGGACCCGGTGCTGGCCGCCCAGGTGAAGCGCAGGATGAACCAGCGCTGGTCGCCGCAGGCGATCAGCGCCGATCTCGCCGGCGAGGGACAGCGGGTATGCGCGGAGACGATCTACCGGGCCGCGTACAGCGGCTGCGGGCTCGGCGCCGACGCGTGGAAAGACCTGCCGAGGGGCCGCCGGCGTCGCCGTCCGCGCAGCCGCCACCGCGAAAAAGCCAGCCCGCTGGGGGATTATCGGCCTTTGAGCGAGCGGCCCCCAGCCGCCGAAGACCGAGACGAGGCGGGCCACTGGGAAGGCGACCTGATCATCGGGGCAGCCAACCGCAGCGCCGCGGCCACCCTGGTGGAGCGCGTCAGCCGCCACACGCTGGTCGTCGCATTGCCCCACGGCTACACAGCGCCCAACGTCGCCGCCGCGGTCACCGCCGCGTTGGCCCGCCAGCCCGCCCATCTGGTGCGCAGCCTCACCTGGGACCAAGGCCGCGAGATGGCCCGCTGGGCCGACATCGAAACCGCGCTCGGCATCGAGGTGTTCTTCTGCGACCCCCACAGCCCATGGCAGCGCGGCACCAACGAGCAGACCAACGGGCTGCTGCGACGCTGGCTGCCCAAAGGCACACCGCTGAACCTCAGTCCGCTGCGACTGTCAGTCATCGAGGACAACCTCAACTGGATGCCCCGCCGACTCCACAACTGGCAATCAGCCGCCGACATCTACACTCAACTCACTCGCAACCACCGATAGAGCTTGCCCACCCTCATCGGCGGCGGCTGGTATCAGAACGACGGAGCCGGCTGAGAGACGGGGGAGAGCGAAGCATCAGCGCTGCCCACGCGGCCGACTGGTGCGCAGGTGCGCAGACCTACGCTGCAAACGGGAGCCGAGTGCAGACGATCAGAACTTGGGGGAAACTACATGGACGCAATGGACTTGGGAAGTCTGAATTGGTGGGCGATCATCGTGGCGATCGTCTTCAACCAGGTGCTCGGCGCGGCGTGGTACAGCACGCTCGCCAAGCCGTGGATGGCCGAAGTCGGGCTGACCGACGAGGACATGGAAGCGATGGCCGGCACCCCGCGGCAGTGGTACCCCTACGTGCTGGCGATCGTGCTCGCGTTCGTCTTCACGCTGGCGCTGGCGCTGCTGGGCCAAGGTCTCGATGTCGACACCTTCGGCGAGGGGCTCGGGCTGGGCGTGCTGGCCGCTGTGGGCTTTGTCGTCACGTCCAACGGGATCAACTACGCCTTCGAGGGTCGCAGCTTCAGGCTTCTCGCGATCAACTCCGGCTACCCACTGATCTCTTACAGCGTCATCGGCGTGCTGCTGGCCCTGTGGCGCTAGCCCGATGTCGGCCTCAAGCGATTTCGTCTAGCTCAGATGCTGGGTCGCGATGTGGCGGAATGCTGAGTATTTGGGCTGGTCGATCGCCACCTGGTGAGCGACTGAGGTGCGCAGGTAGTCCGCAAGACCCGGCGTGTCGAGTGGCATCGAGCCGTCTCGCAGGGCATGGACGAGGCGCCAGCGCAGGGTGGTGACGTGCTCGGCGACCGCGGCGTCCCCAGCGGGGCGGTCGCTACTGTTCGCAGCGCTGTCGCCGACCAGCGCAGACAGTCGCTGCAGCTCGTATCGATGCAGTTGGGGGCCGATGAGGCGTTCCCGCAGGGCGATGTCGATGGAATTGCCGGCTACCAGCGCCAGGAAGTTCGTGCGACCTTCGGTGGCCTGGCGGACCTCGCCGTGCAAGAAGTCGCGCACGCTCTCGAGCAGCTCGTCGACGCGGGGCATGTCGCCGGCTGCGGCATGGGCCGCAGCGCTGGTGAAGCTGCCGCCGAGCGGTGACAGCTCGCTGCGTCGACGGCCGAAATCGGGTTCGAGCAGGCCGAGTTCTGCGACCGCCGGCTGGAATTCGACCGGCCCGGGAATGATCAGGTTCACACAGTCGAGCTGGCACTCCGAGCTGCGGCGGCCGATTCCCGGCCGTTCCACGGTGGCGTCGGAACCCGTCCGGTAGCGATCGGCCATGCCCAGGCACCCGACCGCCCACCAGAACGAGCCGAACACCTCCCAGTACTGCACGCGATCTCGGTCGACGGGTGTGCCCGCAACGTCTTGGTAGCCGGCGAACAGGTCCTCGTAGTGACCGAAGCCGCCGACGGGCAGGTGACGCTGGCCGAAACGCCACGAGTTGGTGCACATCCAGCCCAAGTCACGCATCGGGTCACCGATATGTGCAGTTTCCCAGTCGAGCACGGCGACGAGGCCTGCGACGGGGTCCACCATGATGTTGCCGTTGCGAAAGTCGTTGTGCACCAGCGTCAGCTCCACCGATCCGCGTCCTGAGAGCTGCTCGGCTAGCCAGCGGGCGGCGTAATCGATCATCGGCTGCGGGGTGGGCATCTCCTTGCATCGATCCCAGGTCTCAGCGAGGTAGTCGGCCGGTTCGAATCGGCGCAGCACCGAGGCCAACCCCGTTGCGTTGACGTCGACGCTGTGGATACGGGCCATCTCCTGCCCGCACTGGAATGCGAGCTTCTTGCGCGCCTGCGCCAGTTCGGGCAGCCGGGCGATGCGAGCCCCGAGCGTGACGCCGTCCATCCACTCCATCAAAAAGCCCGCTCCGACGCCGTCGGACGGCTGGAGCACGTAGAGGACTTCGGGCTCGGGAACCCCGCCAGAGCGGGCCGTGCTCATGCAGAGCGCCTCGGCGGCCACGCCGGTGACGTTGTCTCCTTCGCGGTCCTCTCCGTCAGGTCCCCGACGCAGGCAGATGTCGAATGTCGCTGCGGGCTCAGCAGCGCTTCGGCAGCGCAGCCGGTACGTCTCCATGCTCGCCCCACCGCTGAGTCGCTCAGCGTCCACCAAGCCGGCGCAATCAGCGATCTCGCGGCGCACTGCAGCATCGAGCGCGTCGAAGAACTGCGGCGCGGGGTGCGAAAGCTCGCTGCTCACGACGTGCTTGCTGTTCGGCGACCGGCCCCGAGGGAATACAGCGCTTCAGCCGTCCTGCTGCTGGGAGCCGAAGATCGTGGGCGGTCCCTTGCGCGACCAGTCAGGCGCGCCGTGCATCTGGCGGCCGTCGATGGTGAGCATCTGGGAGGCCTCGCCGCCACAGAGGCGGCCGCCGCTCGAGCCGAGGACGCCGTTCGCGCCGATGTGGCTGATCGGGTAGGAGTCGATGGCCGAATAGGTTTGCAGCAGCAGCGGCCGGGGCCGCGGCGAGTTGTTCGGCAGCGATCCGTGGATCATGCAGCAGTTGTGGACGGTGACCGAGCCCGCCGGTCCACCCAGATACACCATCTGGTCGAGGTCAAGCGTCGCGACATCGGCGTCAGCCATGGAACCCGTCCAGTTCCCGTCCGGTGCGTACTGGTCGAACAGCGGTCCGCGATGGCTGCCGGGCAGCACGCCCATCGGGGACATCTCAGCGTCGACGTCTTCGAGGTAGACGCCGATGGTGAGCGGGGTGAAGTCGGTGTGGGGCCAGAACTGGATGTCCTGGTGCCATTTCACTTCCTCGCCGCCGCCGGACCACTTGAAGTTGAGCTTGGAGTGGTGGTAGCGCACCGGCCCGCCGAGCAAGGCCGAGGCGAGCTGCGCCGGCGGACCTTCGAACGTGAACCGTGCATAGCTCGGGTGCTGGTCGACCGGTGAGATGAGTCGCCTGAGCCGGGGCACCTCTGGCGTGTGGGTGGGCTCAAGGTCGAACACCTTTCCCGAGGCGGTCTGCGAGCGGCTGGCCTCGATGAACTCTGCGGTCACGCTGCGAAGCTCGTCGAGCCAGTCCGGTCCGACGAAGTTCGGCAGGCACAGGTAGCCGTTCGCCTCGTAGTCGGCACGCTGGCTGTCCGAGATGGGATCGCTGGTGGGCGGGGCAACATCGGCGAGGGTCATAGCTGAAACCGTACCGGGCGACGCACTCCCGAATCTGGGTGCAGGGGCAAACGCCGCTGCGATGGAACGCTCGCCGCGGTGGCTTGGTGCTTTGGAGCCGCGCAGGTAGGTGCGCCCGCTGCGGAGGCGGCAGAACCCTCTGCTCCAGCGATCCAGCAGGTCGCAACGTCGCAGAGTCTCCTGCCGCCTCCACAGCTATGGCATCTGTGCCTACTGGCTCGAGTGCTTAGGGTGAGTCGATGGCTGCGGATCTGGTGATTTCCGGTGGTCGGCTCGTTGTTCCGGCCGACGCCGCTGAACCGGTCGATGTGGTGGTCTCGGGTGGCCGCATCACTGCGGTCGTACCGTTCGGCGAGGCCCCGCAGGCGCAGCGAATGCTGGACGCGTCAGACGCTTGGGTCATGCCCGGGTTTGTCGACATCCAGGTGCACTTCCGCACGCCGGGCGGCACCGACAGCGAGGACATCACCTCGGGCGCTGCCGGCGCAGCGATGGGCGGTGTGACGGCCTGCGTGATGATGCCCAACACGAGCCCACCCATCGACACCCCCGACATGGTTCGCGACGTGCTCGCTCTTGCCGCCGGTGCGCCGTGCGATGTCCGCACGTCGGCCGCCATTAGCGCGGGACGGGCGGGGGAGCGGCTCGCTGATCTGTGGGCGCTCTACGACGCAGGGGTGCGGGTATTCACCGACGACGGTGACTGCGTGGCCGATGACGCGCTGATGGAGGCCGCACTGGCGGCGACCACCGAACTGCCGGGAGCCGTGATCAGCCAGCACGCGGAAGATCCCGCAATGGTTGCTGGGGGAGTCATCAACGCCGGTGCTGTCGCCGAGCGACTGGGTGTGCAAGGGCGGCCCGCAAACGCAGAGGTGTCCGTGGTCCACCGTGACATCGAGCTTGCCCGGCGAACGGGCGGTCGCTACCACGTCCTGCACCTCTCCACGGCCGCAGCCATGGAGTTGGTCGCGCAGGCAAAGAGAGACGGGGTCGCGGTGACCGCTGAGGTGACGCCGCAACACTTGGTGCTCACCGAAGACGATGTCGAGCGGCTCGGCACGACCGCCAAGATGAATCCGCCCTTGCGGCTGGCAAGCGACGTCACCGCACTGCGTCGAGCCATAGTCGACGGTTCCCTGGACGCCGTTGCGACCGATCACGCACCGCATCATCCGGCGCTGAAGGCCCGGTCGCTCGCCGACGCGCCGCCGGGGATGATCGGTGTGGAGACGATGGCATCGGTGGTGTGGACCGAACTTGTTGCCGCCGGTCAGATGTCACCGGCCCGGTTCGTCGAGGTCGTCTCGACGGCACCAGCCAAGATCGCTGGCATCGCCGACCATGGCCAGCCCATAGCGGCCGGTTCGCCGGCCAATGTGACCGTGTTCGATGCGGCCGAGAGATGGACCGTCTGGGCCGAGACGCTGCAGTCGCGAAGTCTCAACTCGCCCTGGGCGGGCCGCACGCTGACCGGCCGTGTGCGTCACACCGTGCTGGCGGGCCGCCCAGTCGTGGCGGAGTGTGAGTTCAGCGGCTGAATCGCGGCGTCGGAACGGGGCGATCGGGTCGTGGGTCCGAACTGGGCGACCGAGCAGCGAGTCTTGCGCCGAGCAAACGCTCGGTGCTCGGGCGGCTCTTACCAGGCGCCCGCTTCGCGCCAGCGTTCGAGATCTTCCCATTCGACGCCCGCTTCGAGCAGCACTTCCTCGGTGTGCTGGCCGAGTTCGGCCACATCGATGCCGAGTCGCGTGGGTGTGTCCGACATAGCGATGGGGCAGCCCACCCAAGTCTGGGTGCCCCATTCGTCATGGTCAGCCTTCACCAGGTAATCGTTGGCGTACGGCTGCTCGTTTGCCACCACCTCCGAATGGCTGCGGACGGCGCAGAACCGCTGTGCTTCGGCTTCGAGTCGCTTCGACCATTCCTCGGTGGAACGTGTGGCGAATACCTCTGCGAAGAACGCTCGTAGCTCAAGTGCCACCTCCCGCGGCACGAAATAGGCATTCCACGCGGGATGGTCTTCAAGGTCGGGGCGTTCGATGGCTCGGCACATGCCTGGCCACAGATGCTCAGGGCAGCCCGCCATGGCAATGGCACCGTCGGAGGTGGGAAACACGCCGTACAACGCGTGCACCAAGGGGTGCCCGCCGTTGGACCGGCCCGCCTCTTCTCCGGTCAGCAGCAAATGCGTGTACTCCACTGCTTGCAGCCAGATCTGCCCGCCGAGCAGGCTGACATCGACCCGCTGCCCCCGACCCGTGCGTTCGCGGGCGTACAACGCCGCGAGAATTCCGGTTTGCAGGTTCTGCGCGCCGCAATGGTCGGCCACGAGTGCCCCATAGGTCGACAGCGGCCCGCCGTCGAAGCCGCTGGAGGCGATCACGCCGCCGGAAGCCTGCCCTGCGATGTCAGCACCCTCACGGTCCGCCTCGGGGCCGTACGGACCCAAGAAGCTGCCGGCAGCCCAGATGATGCCCGGGTTCACTGAGGCGAGGTCGTCGTATCCCAAGCCCCATTCGTCGAGCGTGCCCGGCTTGAAGTTCGACAGGACCACATCGGCGTTCTCCACGAGCTTCAGGAACGCCTCGCGACCCGCGTCGACACGCAGGTCGAGCGTGACCGAACGCTTGCCTCGATTGCACGCGATGTACACCGAGGAGTGGCCGTAGTCCTCCAGGATGTCGACGTGGCGACCGACGTCGCCGATCTGGGGCAACTCGATCTTGATGACCTCGGCGCCCAGTCCGTGCAGCATGGCGCCGGCTTGCGGCCCTTGCACCAGCGTGGACAGATCCAGAATTCGTATGCCATCGAGTGCGCCGGCCATGGTTTCCCCTTTGTCGCGGTGGATTGTTGGCAACTGGTGAAGATGGTACTGAGCAGCCGGCGACCCACCCGCCCGTCAGCCGCCCGCCCGTCAGCCATCCGTTCGACATAGTCAACGGCCCGTTTGCAGTGCGCCAATACCGGCTGCGGCTGCGAGAATGGAACGCCGTGACCGGGACTGCAGCCGCAACAGCTTCGGAGCTAGACGAAGCATCTGCGCGCACGCTGCGGTTCTCGATTCTCATCTCTGCCATCCGCTGCACGCTGACCTATGTGCTGTTGCCGTTCGTGGCCCCGTTCGTCGGGCTGGCGCCCGGGGTCGGGCCCGCAGTCGGCATACCCATTGCGCTGGTCGCGCTCTGGGCCAACGTCGCCAGCATCAAGCGGCACTGGCACTCCGATCACCGTTGGAAGTGGCCGGTGAGCGTGCTCAACGTGGGGATCATCGTGCTGTTGGTGATCCTGCTGGTTCTCGACTTCGGAGAGCTGCTGTAGCACGCCGCGGCTCTGTGGCGGCAGGCGTCCGGGCGAGAACTCACGTTAGGTTCGCCGGATGCACGTGCTGATCACCGGGGCTGCGGGCATGCTCGGCCGCAAGCTGACCGAGCGATTGGTGGAAATTGGCACGCTGCGTGCGAGGCCGATTGACCGGATCGACCTCGTCGACATTGTCGAGGGGCCGACTGCGGGCGACATCTGCACCGTCCGTGTCGCCGACCTGTGCGAGCTTGAGGCCGCCGAGGCGCTGCTCGAGCCGATGCCTGAGGTGATCTTCCACCTTGCCGGCGTGGTGTCGGGCGAAGCCGAGACCAACTTCGACAAGGGGATGGCTGTCAACATCGACGGCACCCGGGCGTTGTTCGATGCGCTGCGTCTCGCCGAGGGGACCCCACGGGTCGTGTTCACCTCGTCCATCGCGGTGTTCGGTGCGCCCTTTCCCGATCCGATCCCCGACGAGTTTCACCTGGCGCCGCTCACCTCCTATGGCACCCAGAAGATGGTGGCCGAAGCGCTGCTCGCCGATTACAGCCGCCGCGGCTTCTTCGACGGCGTCGGTATACGGCTGCCCACCATCAGCGTTCGCCCGGGTCTCCCCAATGCCGCTGCGTCTGGCTTCTTCAGCGGCATCATCCGCGAACCGCTGGCCGGAATGCCGGCCGTGCTGCCCGTTTCCAGGACCGTACGCCACAGCCACGCCAGCCCTCGAACGGCGATCGGGTACATGGTCCACGCCGCAGAACTCGACAGCGCAGTTCTGGGGTCGCGCCGCAACCTCACCATGCCCGGGGTGTCGGTCACCGTCGGTGAACAGATCGAAGCTCTTTCTCGCATCGCTGGACCCGATGCGGAGGCATTGATCGTCGAATCACCCGACCCGACGATTGCCGGGATCGTCGCCGGATGGCCGCAACGATTCGACACTCAGCGGGCCCTCGATGCGGGTTTTCGGCCCGACCAGAGCTACGACGACATCATTCGCGCCTACATCGAAGACGATCTCGCCTCCCGTTGAACGCGAGTGTCACCGCGCAGGGCAGCGCGTTTGGCACACTGGCTAGACATGCGGGTACATGTCCCGGCGGCTGCTGCGGCGGCGCTGTGACCGCCAACCCTGTCCTAGCGGTGACGCCGATGCGCATTCTGTTTGCCGACAAGATCGATCCCGGTCGTCTGGGGCGGCTCGAGGCTGCGGGGCACATGTGCATCGTGAAGCCCGAGTTGACCGCTGACGATCTCGCTTCCCACATCGAAGACGTTGAGGTCCTCGTTGTGCGCAGCACCGAGGTGAAGCGCAAGGTGTTCAAGGCCGCGAACCGGCTCGCCATGGTGCTGCGTGCCGGTGCCGGCACCGACACGATCGACTGCGACGGGGCTGCCAAGTTCGGCATTTATGTCTGCAATGTGCCTGGCCGAAATGCTGTGGCGGTTGCCGAGTTGACCATGGGCTTGCTGCTGGCGGTCGATCGGCAGATTCCCGATGCCACATCAGATCTGCACGAAGGCCGCTGGAACAAGGCCTCCTATATGGGCGCGACGGGTCTGAAGGGGCGCCATATGGCGATCGTGGGCATGGGCGCCATCGGCATCGAGGTGGCTCGCCGCGCAGCGGCCTTCGGCATCAGGCTCTCGGCGCTGTACCGCTCGGATCGCTCGAGGACCCTGCTGGCCGAGATGAAGCAGCTCGAGATCCAGATCCATCCCGACTGGGACAGCCTGCTCGCCGGTGCCGACATTGTTTCGGTGCACCTGCCTGCCACGCCCGAGACGTGCCGCCTCGTCGATGCAGAGTTCCTGGCGAAGATGCCTGACGGCGCGATCCTGCTCAACACCTCCCGCGGCGAGATCGTGGACGAAGGGGCGTTGCAGCGCGCGCTCGACGAGCGTGACATGCGCGCAGGGCTCGATGTGTTCTGCGGCGAGCCGTCCGGTGCCGATCCGGAGTGGCACTCGCCGCTGGCATCGCATCCACGCGTCACCGGTACACATCACATCGGCGCGTCCACCGTGCAAGCGTCGGAGGACATCGCCGACGGGGTTGTCGAAGTGCTCGAAGCATTCACGGCGGGCGACGTGCTCAATTGCGTCAACCGGGCCGAGCGGCCGCTGGGCCGCAGCACGATCGTCGTACGGCACCGTGATCAGGTGGGCGTGCTGGCGGGCATCCTCATGGCGCTTCGGGCCAGCGGCATCAACGTGCAGCAGATGCGCAACGAGATCCTGGCCGGACCGAAGCACCACGCAGCAGTGGCGACGATCCGGGTGTCTCGCCGGCCCTCGCGCAAGGTGCTCGACGAGCTCGCCGAAATGGAAGCCGTTCACGGCATCCGGCTCATCAACACCGGCTGAGCACTCGGCACCGGCGCACGTCTTGCGCAGGGGTGCTCGGCGTGCGGTTCAACAAGAGCCGCTTGCTCAGCATCATCTACACCACTCGAGCCGTCGCCTTTGTGGGCTTGGTGGTGCTGCCGGTCACGCCCGCAGTTGCGCTGGGGTTCGGGGCGCTGCTGGGCGTGGTGTGGCTCGCCAGCGTGCCGCTGACCTCGGGCATCGTGCTGGGTCAGTTCGGCCTGCGCAATGCCGGCACTTTGTTCGGATTCGTCTTCCTCAGCCACCAGGTCGGGGCATTCGCCGGTGCTTACGGCGGCGGATGGGTGCGTGAAGCCACCGGCAGCTACGACCTGTGGTGGTGGCTGGCGGCGATCCTCTCCATTGGCGCTGCCGCCATCCACTTCAGGATCTCTGAGGAACGTGCGCCCCTGGCCTCAGCCGCCAAAGACGTGGTAGCTGTCTTCGACGACTAAGCGGATGGAGGCGTACAGGCCTACCAGCGGGAGCACGATCCAGGGGGCATTGAACCCCAGGATCATGCCAGCGAGCTCGCCCCTGCTGATGCTGCGGTGCCGCTTCGCGACGAAGAAGCTCATCAGGTAGGCCGACGTCGCATATGTCCATTGCCAGCACAGCGCGATGCCGACGATTCCTGCTGCGATCGGTGGCAGGAATTCCGTCGCGAATGCTGCGTACAAGATCACTGAAGGCACAGCCGTCACGAAGCCATTGGCGACATCCACGTTGAACCCGTACGTGCGGCGATCAGCGAATGAGCCGTCGTAGGTGGCGTACGTCGCCCACACGTCGGCCCACACCGTCGGCGAGAGCGCCGACTTCAGCGGAACCTGAGAGGTGAGGAATTCGGTCGCAGGGCTGCGGCCGGTTTCTTGCCGTCTCTCACGCCAGTAGTCGGTACGAGACTCGATGTAATCCCGCCGAAAGAACAGGCAGATCTCCCAGTAGCAGATCACGAGGTTGGTCGACAGGAACACGACCAGGACCACGTACGTGATCCCGATGTCGGGGTGCCAGTACTGCCGATGTGCAATGCCCGCGGCTGCGAGCAGCACAATCTTCAGCGCCGCCAACAATCCTGCTGGCAACGTCAGCGACCTTCGCTTCACCTGCGCCGTGAGGATGTCTCGGCTAGGGCTGTATCGCGCCATGCGACCGTGTCGGCGATCGCGTTGAAGGTGAAGACGTGCAGACCGGCTATGTCGAGCTGTTCTGCGTGAGGGGCGACCTGATCGACCAACTCGCTCGGGTCGTAGCCCCCAGGGCGCAGCATGCGGGCCACGGCCCCGGTGTTCTTGCGCAGGTAGCGCAGGGATGCTCCGACTCCCAGACGGCTGCCGATCCGCAGCAGTCGTGCCGGGTCAACCGCCCCGGGAATGCCGAGGTGGACCGGAAGGGTGAGCCCGCTGTCACGCTCGGCTGCCAGCCACTGAACGATGGCCTTGGGGTGAAAACACATCTGGGTGGCTGCATGGCCCTCGATGCCCGCCTCGGCCAACAGCACCTGCTTGACATGCAATGCCTCATGCAGCACGGCATCGGTGATCAGCGCATGACCCTCGGGATAGGAAGTGACGCCGATGTGAAGGAGTGAGTGGCTGACCTCGCGCAGCGCCTCCAGCAGCCCGACGGCGCTGTCGAATGGGCCGGCTGGTGACGTGACGTCGCCGCCGACGAGAAAGATCTCGTTGAGGCCCATCGATTCGATGCGGCCCAGCAGCTCTTCGAGGTGATCACGGCTGGCGACCATGCGAGCCGCTATGTGGGGCACGGGGCGGTGACCCAACGCACACAGCTCGGCGGTCAGATCCAGTGTGTCCTCAAGCGTCTTGGAGGCCGATGCCGTCACCGAGACCGGCGACCCCGCAGGCAGGTGCGGCAGCTGATCGGCCAGATTGCGCAGTGGGATGAGCTCCCACTGGGCGTGCTGCAGCAAGCGACGGCGCTCGGCGGCATCGGTTTTGGCGAGCGGGCGACGACGACTCGGTGTGCGCCGCCCCGCAGGTGATCCCGCCGGTGCGCAGCGCCACGCGTTCCACCAACACGGCGTCCGGTTCGAATTCAAGAATGCGAACAAGTACGGCTCCGTTCAGCTCAGGCCGACGATGTCGCCGTCGGCATCGAGGTCGATATGGCGGGCGGCCGGGTCGCGCCCGAGCCCTGGCATGGTGCGCATGTCGCCGCAGATGGGGTACACGAACCCGGCACCGACCGACGCCCGGACCTCGCGCACCGGCAGAGTCCAGCCCGTCGGAGCACCCTTGAGCGAGGCGTCAGACGAGATGGACAGGTGCGTCTTGGCGATGCACACCGGCAGGTTCCCAAAGCCATTGCGCTCGTAGCCGTCGATCTCCCGATTCGCCCGAGCGGTATAGCTCACATCGGCCGCGCCGTACACATTGGTCGCGACCGCGAGGATCTTGTCGCGCAGCGAGATGTCATCGGGATACAGCACCGAGAAGTCCGTCGGCTCTTCGGCGGCCTCTGCCACGGCTTCTGCAAGCTCGGCTGCGCCGGCGCCGCCGTCGGCGAAGTGCGTGCATCGAGCGGAGCGGGCGCCGTACTCGGCGGCGATCTCGGCAATCGCTGCGAGATCGACATCGTGATCGCCGGGGAACTGATTGATCGCCACCACCGGGGAGACACCGTGCATCCGCACGTTCTCGAGCTGTTTGCGCAGGTTGTCGCCGCCGGCGTGCACCTCGTCGGGGTTCGCTTCGAGAAGTGCCGGCGGCAGCGGGCGGCCGGCGACGATCCGGTGCTTGCCCGAGTGGGCCTTGAGGCCTCGCACGGTCGCAACGATCACCGCCGCGTCCGGCGACACGCCCGAGTACCGGCACTTGATGTTGAAGAAGCGCTCAGCGCCCATGTCGGCGCCGAATCCGGCCTCGGTCAGCAGGAATTCTGAGGTTCCGATGCCGATCTGGTCGGCAACAATCGAGGAATTGCCGGTCGCGATGTTCCCGAAGGGGCCCGTGTGCACGAGCGCAGGGGAGCCCTCCAGGGTCTGCATCAGGTTCGGCTTGATGGCCTCGCGCAGCAGCACGGCCATCGAGCCCGCAGCACCGATGTCTTCTGCGGTCACCGGCTCGCCGCCGGAGGTGTAGCCCAGCACGATGCGGCCAAGCCGGGCTCGCAGGTCCGACATGGACGTGCACAGCGCGAGCGTCGCCATCACCTCGGAGGCAGCCGTGATGTCAAAGCCCGACTCGCGGGGGATGCCGTCGAGGCGACCGCCGAGTCCGATCGTGATGTTGCGCAAGGCCCGGTCGTTCACGTCGAGCACTCGCCGCCACGTGATGTTGTGGATGTCGAACCCGGCCTCGTTGCCGTGATACAGGTGCGCATCAAGCATGGCGGCGCAGAGATTGTGGGCAGCCGTCACGGCATGCATGTCGCCCGTGAGGTGCAGGTTGAACAGGTCCATCGGAACGACCTGGCTGTAGCCGCCGCCGGCCGCGCCGCCTTTGATTCCGAAGGTGGGGCCCATAGACGGCTGCCGGATGGCAATGGTGGCCGTGCGGCCGATGTGTCCGAATGCCTGCCCGAGACCGACCGTCGTGGTGGTCTTGCCCTCGCCAAGCGGTGTCGGCGTGATCGCAGTCACCACCACGTAGCGCCCGCGGGGCCGGTCGGCCATTGCCTCGACAGCTTCGAGCTTGACCTTGGCCACGCCGGTGCCGTACAGCTCCAGATACTCCGGCGGGATGCCCGCCTCGTTCGCTATCTCGGTCAGCGGCCGGATCTGTGCAGCCGATGCAATCTCGAGATCGCTGGGAAATCCGCCCGTTGTCGTCATGCCGTGCACCCCCACGAATTCAGCCCTCTACACCCTGCCAGAACCTCGTGACGCGTCTGTGCCACCAGTTCGATGTCGTCAATTGCCGGGTCGTTCGGCTACTGTTCCCCTAATTGCTGTTCCGCTGAGCGGAACTGTTCCATCATACAGAACAGCAACAACACAAAGCAGCAGGGCTGCGGCATGCTGTTGACCGGCAACGGCGGGGGATGTGAGGAATGAGCGACTTTCCGGCGCGGGCAAGTTGTGTCGTCATCGGTGCTGGGATCGTGGGCAATTGCCTGGTGGGCCATCTCAGCGATCTCGGCTGGACCGACATCGTCCTGCTCGACAAAGGGCCGCTGCCGAACCCAGGCGGATCCACCGGGCACGCTTCGAACTTCATCTTCCCCGTCGACCACTCCAAGGAGATCGTCGATCTCACCGTCGACAGCCAACTTCAGTACGAGGCGCTCGGCTTGCAGAACACTTGCGGCGGCATCGAGGTGGCGCGCAGCGAAGAGCGCCTCGAGGAGTTCCGTCGCCGTATGACGTCGGCCAAGTGCTGGGGCATCGAGGCCCAGCTCCTCACGGTCGACGAAGTCATCGAACTGGTGCCCTTCATCGATCCCGACGTCATCCTGGGCGGCTTCTACACACCGAGCGTCTCAGCGGTCGATTCGCTGGAGACGGGCACGCAGATGCGCCGCCGGGCCACCGACGCCGGCCATTTGCAGACCTTTGCCAACACTGAAGTCCTCGACATCGAGACTGTGGCGGGCCCGAACCGTCCCCGCATCTGCGCTGTGGTGACCGACCGGGGACGCATCGAATGCGACACGGTCGCGATCGCCTGCGGCGTGTGGAGTCCCAAGCTGGCCCAGATGGCGGGGGCCACCATCCCGCTCACGCCGGCCGTCCACCAGATGGTCGACGTCGGGCCGTTCGACGTGCTCGTCGAGACGAACCAGGAGCTGGCCTACCCGATCGTCCGCGACATGGACACCTTTTGCTACGAGCGCCAATCGGCGGGCTCCATGGAGGTGGGCAGCTATGCCCACCGGCCGATCCTGCACCGCGTCGAGGACATCCCCTCCAACGACGAGGCGGCGCTCAGCCCGACTGAGATGCCCTTCACGCCCGACGACTTCGACCAGCAGCTCGAGGAAGCCATCGAGCTGATGGAGTTCCTGGGCGACGGCGAGATTAAGTACGCCATCAACGGGCTGCTCTCGCTGACCCCCGACGCCGCACCGGTTCTGGGCCCCACCGTCGAAGTAGAGAACCTGTGGTCGGTCGCAGCGGTGTGGGTCAAGGAGGGCCCCGGTGTCGGCCGGCTCATGGCCGAATGGATGACCCATGGCTACCCCCGCCTCACCGATCCACATGGCTCCGACGTCACGCGCTTCTACCCCGGGGACCGCAATGTCATCCACATCGAGACGCGGGCCGACGAGCACTTCAACAAGACCTACGGGATCGTGCACCCACGAGAACAGTGGGCAACGCGTCGCAATGTGACCTGCGGCCCTGCGAAGGCCCGAACCGACGAGCTGGGTGCCTTCTATTTCGAGGCGGGCGGCTGGGAGCGGCCGCACTGGTACGAGTCGAACGCCGATCTCGTGGAGAAATACGGCATCGAAGACCGCACTCACGAATGGGATGCCCGCTGGTGGAGCCCCATCACCGATGCAGAGCATCTCCACCTGCGCGAGCACTGCGGTCTCGTGGACGTCTCGCCGTTCCAGGTGTTCGAGGTGTCCGGCCCCGAGGTCGTGCCCTACATCGAGAAGATGGTGGTGAACAAGTGCGATCTGCCAGTTGGGCGCTCGATCTACACGCCGGTGCTCACACATGACGGCGGGTTCCGCTCGGACCTGACCATCGTGCGCCTGACCGAGGATCGTTTCCGCATCGCGACCGGTGCATTCGACGGCGGCCGCGACGAGTACTGGTTCCGTCACAACCTGCCCCCCGGCGGCGTGACGTTCGAGAACCGCACTGAAGCGCTTGCCACTTTCGGCGTGTGGGGTCCCGACGCTGTCGACCTGTTGGCGACGCTGACCGAGACAGATCTGGCCCAGGAGTCGTTCGGATACGGGCAGGTGCGTGACGCGCTCCTCGCCGGGATCCCGACGCAGATGTTCCGCATCTCCTACGTGGGCGACGCCGGCTTCGAGATCTATTGCGCCACCAGTGCCGGCTTGGCCCTGTGGGACGCAATTTCGCAGGCCGGGCAGGACTTCAATCTGCGGCCTGTCGGGGCCGGCGTGTACGGCACCACGGGACGTCTCGAGAAGGGTTACCGCCTCATGGGCGCTGAGCTCGAGAACGAGTACAACCCGACCGAGGCCGGGCTGGCGCGACCGCGAGTGAAAGCTGCCGATTTCATCGGCAAAGAGGCCTACGTCGCGGCCCGCGAGGCTGAGTTGGCCGCGCAGCTGGTGATGCTGTGCTTCGAGAGCCTGCGCTGTGCCGAGGGCTACGACCGCTTCCCCATGGGCGCCGGCAACGAGCCGGTGCTGACTGCTGCGGGGGAGCGAATCACTGACTCCCACGGCAGGGTCAGCCGCGTGACCACCGCGGGGAATGCTCCGTCGCTCGGCGCCTACTTGGCAATGGCGTACCTACCGACCGAGCTGGCCGCCGTGGGCACCGAATTGTCGGTGATGTACCAGAACGAGCGGTATCCGGTCACGGTGGCGGCTGCCGGTTCGAACCTTGCGCTGTTCGATCCTGACGACAGCCGCATGAAGGCCTGAGGGCATCCCCGTGCGCATCTTGGTCTGCGTGAAGCGGGTGCCCGCCGTGGGATCGCGCATCAACGTGACTGCCGACGCTCAGCAGGTCGACACGGCGCACCTGGGCTTCACCACCAGCCCCCACGAGGAATGTGCTACCGAAGAAGCTGCCCAGATCGTCGAACAGCTCGACGGCGACGATCACGCTGTGGTGGTCCTCACTCTGGGTCCCGACGAATCGACCGAGCAGCTGCGCTATGCGGCCAGTGTCGGCGGCACCGAGTTTGCGCTCGTCATCGCTGAGGGCGGCCTCGACTGGGATCCCCAGCGAACTGCTGTGGCCATTACCTCCGCCGTGCGAGAGCTCGAAGCCGTTGACGGACAATTCGACCTGATCCTGTTCGGCAACGAGTCTGCTGACGGGGGCAACTTCCAGGTCGGCATCCGGGTGGCGCACGCGCTCGGGCGCCCGATCGTGAACGGCATCAAGGGCATCGACGTAGGCGAGCGAGGCTTCACGGCGCGCCGCGAGACCGATGCCGGCTACGAGGTATATGAGCTCGAAGCCCCTTGCGCGCTCGGCGTCAAGGAGGGCATCAACCTGCCGCGCTATCCCACCATGAAAGGGCGGCTCGCCTCGCGCAAGGCCCAGATCCAGATGCTCGAGTGTGCACGCGATGCTGAAGCGGGCGGTCAGTCCAGGGTTCGGCTGCACCGGCCGCCTGAGCGTGCCAGCACCACGGTGACGCTGGGCGACAGCGCCGCGGCAGCGCCCGCAGTGGTGGACCTGCTCGACGAGCTGGGTGTGCTGTGAGCGGCGTCGCCGTCCTCGTCGACCACGACCGTGGCGTCCCCTCGGGCGGCGCCCTGGAGGCGCTGACCGCCGCCCGTGGACTAGCCGGCGAACTCGGTGTGCAAACCGAGGCGGTCGTGCTGGGCGACGAGGCGCTGTTCGAGACGCACGGGCCGGATCTGAGCGCGATCTGCGCTGGGTACGGCGCAGCCGTCGTGCACTGCGGGCGCCACGAACTGCTGGCCGACTACGGCCCCGATGCCTGGGGTGCGGCACTGGTGTCGTTCATCGACGCAACGGAACCGTGCGCAGTGGTGGCATCAGGCACCGACCGCGGTGCGGAGGCGATGGCTCAGCTTGCGGCCCGCCTCGACCTGCCGCTGGTGGCGAATTGTGTGAGCGTGTCAGCGAATGGGTCCGCAGGTGACAGTGGGGCGGGAACGCCTTCCGGCGGTGACCTGTGGCAGATCACCCGCATCCAGTGGGGCGGGTCGCTGCTTGAGGACGTGACGCTCAGCTCTGTGCTGCCGTTGCTGACCATCGCCCCGCATTCGGCCGAGGCTGTGCCGGTCGGCGGGGATCAGGCTGAATCCGCGACCGACGGATCGGCGGCTGGGACTGCTGCCGAGGCCGATGTGGTGGTCTTTGAGCCCGACTTGGGGCCTGAAGCGAGCCGGACACTGGTGCGTGACCGGGTGACGCTCACCGAGGGCATCACGCTGTCCACCTCGCCGGTCGTGGTGTCGGGCGGCCGGGGCGTCGGCTCAGCGGAAGGCTTCGCCCAGCTCGAGGAACTCGCCGAGTTGCTCGGCGGTCGCGTCGGTTGCTCGCGTGCGGTCACCAACAACGGCTGGCGCTCGCATTCGGATCAAGTGGGCCAGACGGGCACCCGCATCGCCCCGGAGATCTACATCGCCTGCGGCATCTCCGGCGCGATCCAGCATTGGGTCGGCGCCATGGGTTCGAAGAACATCCTGGCGATCAACATCGATCCCGAGGCCAACATGGTCACCAAAGCGGGATACGCCGTGATTGCCGACCTGCACGAGGTCGTGCCCGCTATCTCCGATGAGATCCGCCGCCGCCGCGACAGCCCGAGCTAATCAGAGCTACACCGGCAGTGGGGCTCGGCCCGCCAGGTGATCGGCCAGATTCGAGGCAGCTTCGATCAGCAGAAGACCGATGTCGTGGGTGCGATTCGGATCGGGGAAGCGGTATGCCGGACCGTGCACGTGCAGCGCAGCCACCACGGTTCCGTCCTCGCTCAGGACTGGCGCAGCCACGGAGTTGATACCGACGGCGAATTCCTCGTAGACCCAGACGTATCCGGCGCTGGCGACTTGTGCGAGCCGTGTTTCCAGCGCTTCGACGTCAACCATGCTGTGCGGAGTCGTCGCTTCGAGCCCCCCGCGTACGTACTCATCAAGCGCGTCGGGGTTGAAGTGGGCCAGAAACGCCAGTCCTGAGGGCACCAGGTGCATGGGGCAGTACTCGCCGGTCCACGAGCGCACCTGCACCTCGGACTCGGGTTCGACCTGATCGAGGTAATAGACCGTCCGGTCGGCGCGAACGCTCACACCGGCTGTCTCGCCGACCTGGTTGACGAGGCTGTGCAGGTGCGGGCGCGCCGCCGCCAGCAGGCTCCGATCGGCGCCAGCCGCACCGATGATGTCGATGAGTCCCTGCCCAAGCCGGTAGTCGCCGCCGATGTCGTCCTGCACCACGGCATCGACCGCTTCGAGTGATGTGAGCAGGCGAGCCACCGTGCTCTTGGGCAGCCCGACGTTGTCGGCGACATCGGTGACGCCCTGAGGACCGACGGCGAGTGCCCGCAAGACGGCGAACGCACGAGAGATCGACTGCACCGGCTCCACGGTAGCCCGCTGGCGGCGCAGACCTGTCGGGTGAGCAGAGCTTTGTGCCGTATTGTGGAACTGTTCTGCTGTACGGAACGCTGCCTGATGAAGAGACAGTGGCAATCTATAG
Source organism: Acidimicrobiales bacterium (assembly GCA_965231925.1). Taxonomy (GTDB): domain Bacteria; phylum Actinomycetota; class Acidimicrobiia; order Acidimicrobiales; family Poriferisodalaceae; genus Poriferisodalis. The sequence goes on along the minus strand of OZ246894.1, from coordinate 2,395,006 downwards.
TCAGAGTGAAATAGTTATCGCCACGGTAAAGACATCTGGGGTGGCGTAGAATTCAGGATTACGGCATTCAAACCAATCGGGGAGGGACAATGCCGCGGGGGAATGGTGCACGACGGGGGAAGCGTCAGGGTCCCCTTGCGCGTCTCGACACGCCGCTCGTACGAGACGGCGGCGTGCTTCGACCTGCTAGCTGGAACGATGCACTCGATCGTGCTGCATCCGGGCTGCGGGCTGCGACCCAGCAGCACGGTGCCGGTGGGGTCGGCATGTTCTCGTGCTCGAAGAGCACGAACGAGATGAACTACGCAGCCCAGAAGTTCATGCGAACGGTGCTCAAGTCGAACAACATCGACTCCTGTAATCGCACCTGACACGCTCCGTCGGTCGTCGGTCTGGCGACAGTGTTCGGATTTGGGGGCGGAACGAGTTCCTATGAGGAAATCACCGAAACCGATGTGGTCCTGCTGTGGGGATCGAACGCACGCGAGGCGCACCCCATCTTCTTCCACCACCTGCTGCGAGGCATCGACAACGGTGCAGCCATGTACGCGGTGGATCCCCGCCGCACCTCCTCGGCCGAGTTCGCGGACGTGTGGCTGGGCCTCGACGTCGGCACAGATATCGCGCTTGCCAACACGGTGGCCCGCGAGATCATCGCCCAGGGAATGCACAACCGCTCCTTCATCGAGCATGCCACCACGGGCTTCGATGACTACGCAGCTTCGGTTGAGCCGTTCACACTCAACGAAGGCGAGCGGCTGACTGGAGTTCCGGCTGAGGCCATTGCCGAGATGGCGCACGCGTACGCCACGGCCGCTCGAGCACAGATCCTGTGGACGCTGGGCATCACCGAGCACCACACTGCAGTCGAGAACGTGCTCTCGCTGTGCAACCTCGCGCTGCTGACCGGCCATGTCGGGCGCCGCGGCTCGGGTCTGGTGCCCCTGCGAGGCCAGAACAACGTGCAGGGCGGCGGCGACATGGGCGCGCTGCCCGACCGGCTGCCGGGCTTCCAACTGCTCACCGACCCGCAGGCCCGAGCTCGCTACGAGAGCACCTGGGGCTGCGAGCTGAATCCCGTTCCGGGAAAGCACCTCACTGCGATGTTCGAAGCGATGGAAGAGGGCGAACTGCGCGCCCTGTACGTCATCGGGGAGAACCCTGCCGACTCCGAGGCCAATGTGGCACACGCTCGCAAGCTGCTCGAAGGCTTGGATCTGCTCGTGGTTCAAGACATCTCGCTGACGCGCACCGCACGAATGGCCGACGTTGTCCTGCCTGCGGCAGCCGGCTGGGCTTCCAGCGAGGGCACGGTGACGTCTTCAGAACGGCGGGTCCAGCGGGTGCGAGCAGCAGTGCCTCCTCAAGGCGATGCTCGAGACGATGTGCGCATCATCAGCGAGTTGGCATCGCATATGGGGACGCAGTGGACAGCTACCTCGGCGCACGAGCTGTGGGACGAGATGCGGACGCTGTCACCCTTGCACGGCGGCATGAGCTGGGAGCGACTCGAGGCCAGCGGCGGGCTGCAGTGGCCCTGCCCCGACGAAGACCATCCAGGCACGGAGTTCTTGCACGGCTGGCTGTGGGAGCCTGGCTTGGACGGCCACACGCCGGCCCCCTTCTCGACGGTCGTCCACCGTCCTCCGGCTGAGGCACTCAGCGAGCAGTTCCCGCTTCGCCTGACCACGGGCCGGGTTCTCGACTCGTACAACACCGGTGCGCAGTCGGCTGGTTATTCCTCGCCCATCCGGTCGGGTGACGCTATTGAGGTGAGCCCTGCCGACGCGGCGCACCTCGGAATCGTCGAAGGCGACACTGTGCGCGTGAGCTCGGTGCGCGGCTCGGTGAACATGGAGGTGCACGTCACTGATCGCCTGCCCACAGGCTTGGTCTTCACGACGTTCCATTTCCCGGACCTGGTCGACGCGAACCTGCTCACGAACGATGCCTGGGACCCGCGCAGCGGCACGGCCGAATTCAAGGCCGCCGCCGTCCGCATCGACCCGTTGCGGGACGGTGCCTCACGCCAGGCAGTGGCGGCAGGTGGCGCCGGTGGCTGACCTGCACTTCTCCGATGCGGAACCCACCGCATCGGAACGGCAAGCGGTTCTGGCTGCGCTCAGCGTCAACGGCGCGGGCGACGGCGCGGTCGTTGTCGATCATCCGCGCGTCGTTCGGGGAGGGACGCGGCGTCGCAAGCAGTTGCGACACCTGCTGTTGCCCGCCTTGCACGCTCTTCAGCGCGAAGCAGGGTGGATCTCGCCGGGGGGTCTCAACTTCGTCGGTCGCACGCTGGGTGTGCCGCCGGCCGAGGCCTATGGCGTGGCCACCTTCTATGAGATGTTCCGCACGGATTCCCCATCCCATGAGCTCAGCGTTCGCCACGTCTGCGTCGATCCCATTTGCGCGCTCGCGGGAGCCGCTCCGCTGGCGGAACACCTCCGCTCACAGGGTCACGCCGTGCACGAAGGTCCATGCCTCGGACAGTGCGAACGGGCGCCGGCGGTCTTCATCCAGGGACGCCGCGAGCCTGACCGGGTGCCCGCCGACGACAGCGGACCCGATTCGCTGCTCGTGAGCGTCACGGCATCGACCCCCGAATCGCCCAGCTTGCTGCGGCAGATGATCGGGCGCGGCTTCGAGGTCGGCGAGAGCACCTCGATGGAGGCCTACCGCCAGCGGGGTGGGGGAGCAGCGCTTGATGCAGCACTGCGCCTCGGGCCTGACGATGTCATCGCCCAGGTGAGCGCTGCGGGACTGTCCGGGCGGGGCGGAGCGGCGTTCCCCACCGGTATCAAGTGGCGGGCAGTAGCCGACGGGGACGGTCCGAAGCACGTCGTCGCCAACATCGACGAGTCCGAGCCCGGAACCTTCAAGGACCGTCTGCTCTGCGAACTCGAGCCCTTGGCGATCATCGAGTTCATGGCCGTTGCCGGCCTGGTGGTCGGCGCGCAGCAGGGCTGGATTTACATCCGCGGTGAATATCCGCTGGCCACCCAGCGCCTGCGCGGGGCCATTGCGCAAGCGCGCAGTGCGGGTTGGCTCGGCGACGACGCGGCAGGATCGGGCCAGCAGTTCGACATCGAACTGCGTCGGGGTGCAGGCGCATACATCTGCGGCGAGGAAACTGCGCTGTTCAACTCGCTCGAGGGTTTCCGCGGAGAACCCTGCAACAAGCCGCCGTTCCCCACCACCCACGGGCTGTTCGGGCAGCCCACCGTGGTGAACAACCCCGAAACGCTGCTCAACGTCAACGAGATCCTGCGCATCGGGCCCGAGGCGTACCGCAGCGTGGGAACCGAGGGCTCGCCGGGGACCAAGCTGTTCTGCCTGTCCGGCCACGTCGGGAGACCAGGGCTGTACGAAGCTCCCTTCGGCACGCCGCTGGGCGAGCTGCTGGAGTTGGCCGGAGGTGTGCAGGGCACGCTGACCGCAGTACTGCTGGGCGGTGCGGCAGGCAGCTTCGTCGGGCCAGATGCGCTTGCGCTGCCGCTCTCTTTGGAAGACACGCGTGCCGCGGGGACGACGCTCGGGTCCGGTCCGGTGATGGTCTTCAATGACTCCGCCGACATGAGTGGCGTGATCGAGCGGCTGGCCAAGTTCTTCCGTGACGAATCGTGCGGCCAGTGCGTTCCGTGCCGCGTCGGCACCGTCCGCCAGCACGAGCTGGTCACCAGCATCCGTCGGGCGGGCGGGCCCACGGAGCCACAACGTGAGCTGCTCGGCGATATCGCAGATGCCATGGGAGACGCGTCCATCTGCGGACTCGGACACACCGCGGCCTCAGCAGTGATGTCTGCCATGCGGCTCGGTCTCCTGGGAGACTCTGCACCATGAACTCACCCGATCCGGGCGCTGCCACCGAGGTGACACTGAGCATCGACGGGCGCGAGGTGACGGTACCTGAAGGGCAGACGATCCTCGCTGCCTGTACCGCTGCGGGCGTCGAGACGCCGACCATTTGCTGGGCTCCCAATCTCACCCCGGTCAACGTCTGCCGTGTCTGCGTCGTGGAGCTCGACGGGTCTCGCACGCTCGTGCCCGCCTGCTCACGACCAGTTGAAGCCGGCATGCAGATCAGCACCGATTCCGAGCGTGTCCGCCACAGCCGCCGAATGGTGCTGGAGTTCCTCGGGTCGGCGAACGATCTCTCGCAGGCATCCGAGATCGCCGATTGGTCACGGCACTACGGCGCCGACCCTGCCCGGTACGACGCGCCCTGCAGCGACGACGGCTCATCGGGCGCCACAGCGGGCGGCGAGGCCGGGCTTGAACCCGAGCGTGTCGACGAGCCGGTGCGCATCCAGGACGATCTGTACATCCGTGCCTATGACCGGTGTGTGCTTTGTTACAAGTGCGTCGAAGCCTGCGGCGACGATGCTCAGCACACCTTTGCCATCGCCGTGGCAGGGCGCGGCTTTGACGCCCGAATTCGCACCGAGTACGACACCGAACTCCCCGAGAGCGCGTGTGTGTACTGCGGAAACTGCGTTGCTGTGTGCCCCACCGGGGCATTGCAGTTCCGCACGGAGTTCGACTTGCGCGCGGTGGGGGAGTGGCGCCCAGACGACCAGACCGTCACGCGCACCGTGTGCTCATACTGCGGCGTGGGCTGCAATCTTGAGCTGCACGTCCAGGACGAGCGGATCGTCAAAGTCACGTCGCCTGCCGACCATTCGGTGACGAACGGCCACCTGTGCATCAAGGGCCGATTCGGCTGGGAATACGTGCACGCGCCGGCGTTCGAACCGCCTGCGACTGACACAGCGGAGCGCTAACCACTGGTGCCGGCGGAGCCGCCAATCCCTGAACCGAAGCCCACCACCGAAGGCGAGACTTCCGGCCCCTCCGCCGAAGGCGGAGCAACCAACACCTCCGCCGAAGGCGGAGCGACCAACACAGTCGCCGAAGGCGGTGCATACGACTCGGTGCGCAGGACCCGTCGCGAACGGGCGCTCGAGCGCGCACGCGCGATGGCAGCAGAGCTGGTGCCTCAGATTGCGCGTTCCACCACCGCGGAGCCGCACATAGGCGGGCCGGCGCTCGCGTCACCTGCGGCCCGCAGCACCGCCCTGTTCGTCGGCATTGCTCTGCTCATGGCGGGCAACGGCCTGCAGAACACCCTGCTCGGTGTCCGCGCCGAGTCCGAGGGCTTCGGCTCGACAGTTGCGGGCCTCGTCATGGCGATGAACTTCGTGGGCTTTTTGGCCGGGTCTGCTGTGGCGCCTCGTTTCCTGCGCCAAGTCGGCCATGTGCGTGTCTTTGCCGCGCTGGCGTCGGCCGGCAGCAGCGTGGTGTTGGTGCAGGCTGTGTGGATCCACCCGTTGACGTGGGGGGCCGGACGTTTCCTGTGGGGTGTGTGCTTCGCCGGGCTGCTGGTGGTGGCCGAGACGTGGTTGAACGAGCTGGCGACCAACGAGAACCGCGGCCGGATGCTGGCCCGCTACATGGTCATCACGATGGGTGCCATTGCCACGGGCCAGTTCATGGTGGCCATTGCCGACACCGACGATTTCACGCTGTTCGCCGTGGTGTCGGTGCTGGTATCGCTGGCACTTGTGCCGATGTCGCTTTCTGCGTCGGCCAATCCTCCCGTGGTGGTGCCCGAACGCGTCGGGTTTCGCACGCTGCTGGCGACGGCGCCGACCGGTGTGGTGGTCACCTTCCTTGTGGGCGCGGCGCTGGGCTCGATATCGGGCATCGGAGCGGTGTACGCAGCAGCGCGAGGCTTGTCGCCGATCCAGGTAGCGGCCTTCGTGGCAGCCCCCATGATTGGCAGTCTGTTCGGGCAGATCCCGCTCGGCCGTCTGTCAGACCGCGTGCCTCGACGCCTCGTCATGGTCTTGGCCGCATCCGTCGCCGCGGCAGCGTGCATCGCCATGCTGGCACTCGACGAGAGCGGCATCGCTGGCATCGCTGTGATGGGCGTGATGGGCGCATTCGCCTACCCGATCTACTCCCTGGCCGTGGCGCAGACGAATGACTGGCTGCGAGACTCACAACGCACGGGCGCCAGCGCCGTGCTGGTACGCATGAACGGGGTCGGTGCCACGGTGGGTCCGATCTGTGCCGCCATCGGGATGTCGGTCACGCTCAACGCGTTCTACTTCGTCATGGCCGCTGCCCACGTTGCGGTCGCTGTCTTCGTCGCTGCCCGCATGCTGTTCGTCGCGGGGCCGTCCGTGTCTCAGCAGGGCAGTTTCCACCCGATCCCTGCCCGTGCCTCCGCCGCGGTGGCTGCGTTGCTGAGGCGACGCCGGTGACCCATGCCCGCATCCTCTAGCGGTACGTCGGCGATTTGCACACGGCATGTGGGCACCCGTTTGCGCAGGTCACAGGCCTGCGAAGCGCCCAGAGGTAATCCGCGACGCACCACGAGGGCCGTGACGTCGTCACAGCGCTTCGCCCCGCGGACCAGGGCGCTCTGATGGGGGCGCTGTTCGGCCTGCTCACCTCGATGAGCATCGGCACCAGCGATCTCTTCGGACGCCGTGTGGTGATGCGCTGCCACGTGCTGTCGGCCATGATCGTGTTCCAGGGCAGCGCGGCGTTGGTCTCGCTGGCCATCGTGCCCTTTGTGCCGGGATCATTCGCGGTCGACGACTTCGGTCGCGGACTGCTGTCGGGACTTGGCCTCGGCGCCGGGCTCGCTTGCTACTACACGTCTCTGGATCGCGCCGGCTCGGCGATTGCCGCACCCATCGTGGCCACGCTGTCGGCGGTCATCCCGTTCGCCTACACGACGCTGCGCGGCCACGATCCGCCCTTGCTTGCGATCGTCGGCGCCATGGCAGCCTTCGGCGGTCTCGGGCTGGTGACCGCCGGCGGGACCCGCGGCACTCACGTATGGGAAGGAACTGCGTGGGCAGCGTTGTCGGGCATCGCCTACGGAGTCGGACTCAGCGTTCTGGTCGACCTGTCCGAGAGCTCCGGCGCGTGGCCGGGATTCGGTCAGCGGCTCACATCGGTGACCGCCATGGCTGCACTGGTCGCGATCCGCCGACTGCCTGCGCTGCCCCCGCCCGACGCGCTGGGTTTCGCATTCCTGACAGGCGTGGCCAGCGCTGCGGCGACCATCTTCTACATCGTCGGCATCTGGTTCGACGCACCGGCAACCGTCGTCGGGGCTTCGATGTTCCCAGTGATGAGCGTCCTCGTCGGCCGGGCCGCATTCAACGACCCCATCAACGTCCGCCAGTACATCGGCATCGCTGCGGCAGTCGCAGGCGTCACCGCCGTCGTGGCCTCCTGAGGAGGCTGTCCGCCTGCTCGCGGCGGCCGACGGCGTCGAGCGGCTCAGGGAGCAGCGCCGCAAGGGCCAAACCGGAACCTTGCGTATATGGTCTAACATGGACTAGTTGCTGGATTAGCCTCGATTCGAGCGGGAGGCCATGTGGTTGCGGACGCGGCCGATGCAACTCACATCTGGACGGTGGCTGAGGCCAAGTCGCGCCTCTCGCACATTCTCCGCTGCGCAGCAGAGCAGGGTCCCCAGCGCATCGGCATCCGCAAGACGTTCGTCGTCGTCCCCGAACATGAATGGCAGCAGCGAGCCGAGCCTGAAGTGCATCTCGGCCAGTGGCTCGTCGACAACATGCCGCGAGGTCTCGACATCGAGTTGCCCGACCGCAGCGACGACCGTCCGATCCCCTTCATCGACTACGCCATTGATGACGGCGATATGCAATGACCGGAGTGCTGCTCGACACCAACGTTATCTCCGAGATGACACGGGTTGCACCGGATCCGGCCGTCGTGGCGTACTTGGGGAGCGAACCCGATCTCTGGCTCTCCACGGTGGTGATCCATGAACTGCAACTCGGAATCCATCTTCGGCCCGCCGGGCGTCGCCGCGATCAGGCCTCGGATCTCATCGAGGCGCTCGTATCCACCTCTCGGAGAATCGTTCCCGTCGGTTTGGCAGAAGCCGAGCATGCATCCGAGCTTCGGGCGCGCGCTCGCCGCAGCGGCCGCACCCTGCATCTGGCTGACGCGCTCATCGCAGCAACCGCCGGACTGCGGCGCCTCCCACTGGCCACGCGCAACATTCGTGACTTTGAGGGGCTCGGTCTCCACCTGATCAACGGCAAGCTCTATCGGTGGTTGCGAGTGAGTTGAGTGTAGATGTCGGCGGCTGATTGCCAGTTGTGGAGTCGGCGGGGCATCCAGTTGAGGTTGTCCTCGATGACTGACAGTCGCAGCGGACTGAGGTTCAGCGGTGTGCCTTTGGGCAGCCAGCGTCGCAGCAGCCCGTTGGTCTGCTCGTTGGTGCCGCGCTGCCATGGGCTGTGGGGGTCGCAGAAGAACACCTCGATGCCGAGCGCGGTTTCGATGTCGGCCCAGCGGGCCATCTCGCGGCCTTGGTCCCAGGTGAGGCTGCGCACCAGATGGGCGGGCTGGCGGGCCAACGCGGCGGTGACCGCGGCGGCGACGTTGGGCGCTGTGTAGCCGTGGGGCAATGCGACGACCAGCGTGTGGCGGCTGACGCGCTCCACCAGGGTGGCCGCGGCGCTGCGGTTGGCTGCCCCGATGATCAGGTCGCCTTCCCAGTGGCCCGCCTCGTCTCGGTCTTCGGCGGCTGGGGGCCGCTCGCTCAAAGGCCGATAATCCCCCAGCGGGCTGGCTTTTTCGCGGTGGCGGCTGCGCGGACGGCGACGCCGGCGGCCCCTCGGCAGGTCTTTCCACGCGTCGGCGCCGAGCCCGCAGCCGCTGTACGCGGCCCGGTAGATCGTCTCCGCGCATACCCGCTGTCCCTCGCCGGCGAGATCGGCGCTGATCGCCTGCGGCGACCAGCGCTGGTTCATCCTGCGCTTCACCTGGGCGGCCAGCACCGGGTCCGCTTCGAGCTTGCATGCCCGGGGCCGCCGCGCCTGGCGGCTCGCGTCAGCGGTCGCTGACGCCGCGTCGTACACGGCCTTGGGGCCGCCGCAGCGGCCCAGCTCGCGATAGACCGTCGCCGGGTGCCGGCCCAGCACCACCGCGATGTCCTCAGCGGTCGCTCCCGCCGATCTCATCGCCTCAATCCGGGCGCGCTCGAACGCGCTCAGCCTCGCTGCCATACTGGACACCTCCACTGGTGGTTGCTGTGTTGAACAACCGGTCATCATGACCGATCACTCGCAACCACCGGTGGAGTCCGCCAACCCTTGGGAATCACCAGCCGCTTGAGCCCGCAATCGTGCAGCATGCAGCACCGCTGGGGGGCGCTTGATGTCGTCGACCAGACGGAGAGTCTCAGCCGAGGGGACGCCGTGAGTCTCTTTACCGAGGCGGCAGCGGCAGTGACGGAGTCAGTGGGGGAATGAAGGCTCGGGCAGTTCTTGGCCTTCTTGGAACGGCGGGGGAATGAGGTCTTCGTACATGGCCGGGTCGGGCGGGTAGATGCCGAACTTGCCGTCGCGCTCGTAGGCCACTCCCGTACCGGCCCGATAGGCGAGATAGTGGGCATCTTTCGCTGCCAAGCGCAGCGCTTCAGCCACGCGGTCGATCCAGTCGTCCGCCGATGCATCCTCCGGGCGATCGTTGTTCGGCATCTCAGTCATCCATCCCGCCTCGCTCGATCACGGTCGGCCTGTCGTGCCTGTTGTCATACAGTACCCAGCTGTCGACCTCGTGCGAGTACTGCTCGCGAAGATTGCGCAGGCCAGCAGCGAATCTCCTCCGGACCACATCCGGTGGCACGTCGTGCCCTCCGCGCGAGACCCGCTGGGCGACTCGCCGGACCGCGTCCTCCGCCGATGGCAGCGACAGGAAGATCAGCGAGACGCGATAGCCATCCGCCCGCCAGCCACGGATCTTGCGCAGATAGCCCCGCCCTGACAGCGTGGTCTCGAAGGCGAAACTGTGGCCTTCTTGTGCGTGTCGGTCGAGCTCGGTGAGCATCAAGCGCCCCGCCTGAATGTCAGCGCGGCCAGGCTCTGTCGGATCGAGCCCGGAGGCAATGAGGTCGGCGTTCACGAACGGGATGCCGCGTTGTTCGAGTCCGAGGTAGCGAAATGCGAACGTCGTCTTGCCAGCACCGTTCGGCCCGGCGATGATCAGAATCTCCTTCGCGGCCACAGTCGGTCACGGTACTGAGCCGATGAGCCGGGTCGTGCGCCCACTATTGCGGCAGGTCACGCCGACGGCCCCGGTAGATGAGTTGGTCGTGAATCAAGATCCGCGGTCGCCCGGGAGGCTGTGCATGACATCGAAACGCATCGATCCCGTGGCCACCGAAGCCGCTGCGGGGATTCCGTGCCCGAAGTGCGGTTCTGCGATGGTGCGCCGGGTCGCAAAACGGGGCGAGAACGCGGGGAACCAGTTCTGGGGCTGTTCTACGTTTCCGAAGTGCCGCTCGATCGTGCAGATCGAGGAACCTGGGCCAGGAGAGCCTTCGGCATCTGCGGTGAACGATGCGGCGTGCCCGTTCAGCAGTCCGCCTCTCGAAGCGCCCAAGGGACTGCTGAAGAAGGCGGTCTCCGCGATGGACTGCATCTGGCGCTGGCGCCTTGAGGCGGACGAGCCCGACGCGACGGACCGCTGGAAGCCCAAGCACCGGAAGCAGGTACTCGACTATCTGCACCTTCGCGACGGGGAACGCTGCGGGCTGTGCGGCGGCAAGATGAAGCTGAAGGGGGCGCAGGTCGAGCATGTGGTGCCGAAACGGTTTGCCGTGTTCGAACTCAGTACCGAAGGCGAAGCACGGCAAGGTACGTACTACACAAGCGTGCTGCACGGCATGGGGAATCTCCAAGCAGCCCACCCCCGCTGCAACAGGTATAAGGGCAACACACCTGATATCCGCAGGTGGCGGCACCCGAGCATGCCTCGACTCGTCGTCGCCAAAGCCAAAGACGACCGGGTACTGATGCTGCCACCTCAAGACGGCGCGTAAGCGGCCGTTGCCAGTCATGTCAAGTGCACGGTCAACCCTGTTAACGATCTCGTTCGGGGTGCTTCACTTGCCGCCTGATGCCGACTACATCGTCAACGACGGTCAGCACCGGATCGCAGGAATCGCCCAGGCGCTGCTCGAAGACCCCACGCTCGCGACGGACTCGATCTCGGTGGTGGCTTTGCCCGACGGCGGGACTCAGCGCAGCCAGCAGATTTTCAGCGATCTGAACCGGACGGTCCACAAGACCTCGAAGTCGCTTGACATCCTCTATGACCATCGCCTGCCGATCAACCAGATCACGATGCAGTGCGTTGACTCTGTTCCGCTGTTTCGGGGGCGCACCGACAAAGAACGCGTCTCGCTGCCAGTGCGGAACCGGAACTTCGCGACGCTCTCAGGGCTGCAGCGAGCCATCACCCAGTTGCTCGGTGACATCCCCGAGGACGCCGACGAGGCAACCGTCGCAGAGGCGCGCGACTTCGCGATCGACTTCTGGATTCGGGCGACGCAGTTCGTGCAGCCGTGGGGACGATGACCTCCGTGGAGGCGCGCCAGGAGTATCTGTCCTCCTACACGCTGGTGCTGTGGGCACTCGGAGGTGTCGGCGCTGTGCTGCGTGAGCGAGGCATCAGCCTTGACGCCCTCGAAGCCCTCGCCGAGGTGAACTGGCGCAAGGACAACCCCGAATGGGAAGGCATCTGCATCCTCGGAAACAGCATCATCACCCGGACAACAACCCGCGACGCCACCGGCGAGCAGCTCAAACACAAGCTCGGACTTCGCCCCGACGCACCGGACGCAGTGCTGCAACTGCCCTAGGCGTCACTCATTGTCAGGAGGATGGTTGAGATGACTTTGGAAGTAGCTGACATCACTCGGTACGTCGAGATCGTGGCGAGGGAGTGCGCACAGATCGACGCTGAGCAGGATCGGTACTTCACGATCCATTCAGTGCATGACCGCCTGCATGCATTGTCGAAGGATCAGCCTGACGCCGCGGCGTTGCGGGCGCTGGCGCACGCCTGCGGGTACCACATGGAGCCAAAGAGCCAAGACAACCCGTTCGCCTGCGGCGCGTTCGCGCCGATGTTTGTGATGCCGCAGGAGAACGGTGTCTCGGTCTTTCCTGTGCCACTGGATGACGTGGAGGCCGATGTGCTTGATATGTGGAGCGTCTTGGCCAGCGAGGATGGGATGCATCCGATTGTTCGCGCGCGGCTGGCTGACTTGCTGTGGACCCGGCGGCATCCTGGGCCAGAGCCGTGGTTCGGTCCGGCTGTGGTTGCGTATCTGGACCTCGCAGCCACGGACGTGCACATCGTTGAGCGCAGTGCTGGGTTGGTGCGCGCCGCCGACGTTTGCAAGGAAGCGAACCAACCCGAATTGCTCGACCGGGTGCTTGACGCGGTGGTTCGTCTCGTGCAGGAATCGCTTGATCGGGCGAGAGACGAGCCGGGCATCGTGATTCCGGGCCTTCATGTGCTGGCCGACAACGAATACGACTGTGCCGAGCTTGTTGCGGCAGCATCCGCTGTGTACGGCGATAGCCCTTGGCACGTCTCGAACCTGCGGGAAGTCGCGATCAAGAACGCCTCAAGCGATTCGGAGCGGTCGGCGTTGCAGTCCGAGCGGGTCGGAGCGTTCGAATCCGCCGCTGACGCTGCCGATGAGCTGCTGCGATTCGCGCACCTGACTACGGCTCTGGAGATCGCTGAGTCCACAGGGCTGACAGCCGACGCACGACGAGTGCGCAACAAGCTGGAGAACGCCGACCCGCTCACCAATGGGCAAACCATCGAGGTCACCCAGGAGATCGATCCCGATGAGATCAAACGGCAGGTTGACGAGATTCTCGGCGACGGCGACCTCCGCGACGCGTTGCTGCGCTACGGGACGTTCGTGCCGGTTGACGACCCCGAGCAGACCCGCCAAGCAATCTCCGCGGAGCGCAACGAGTTTCCGTTGCAGTCGCTGGTCACCCGCTTGTACTTGGGACCGCACGGCTCCGTCTCAGTCCTGCCCAGCGGCCACGAGATGCGCGACGACGCCGATCTGGGGCAACGAGACGCGATGAGCATCGGTCTGTTCGCATCCCTCTCGGGCCGGGTCACGATGGACGAAATTCAGCGTCGCTATGAACCACAAGCAGACGACATCGCCGAGTTCATCCAGAACGAGATCATCACTCCGCCACTCGCTGAACGCATCGCGCGGTCATACGAGCGCTGGCTGGACGACGACCACACCAGCGCTGTCGCCGTCTTGACGCCTGCAATCGAAGAAGTAGTGCGCAACATCTGCCGCTGCCTCGGAATCAACGTGACCCGACCACGATCCACGAAGACGCCCTCCTCAGAGACCCGAACTCTCGGGCCGCTGCTCGACAAACTCGAAGAAATCCTCGGACCCGCGAGACACCGCTACCTCCAGGCAGCACTCATCGACCCATGGTCTTTGAACCTGCGCCACCACGAAGCACACGGGCTGAACGCACAGCCCACAGCAGACCAGTACATCGTGCCGTTCCACATCATGTGCGTCCTCGTCCACGCCGCCGAAATTGCCTCAACCGTCGACGGTACCCACGTCTGAATTCAGAGCGAAGCTACCCGAAGCAGCGCATCAGGCAAGTTGTTGGCAGGCTCCACATTTGGCGTCACGACACGATGACGAGCACCTGTGCCTGCCAACACCTGCAGCCGCAGGCATAGGATTCAGGACAATCCAGCCCGGGCCTGTCGGACGCTCTCTGTGTAACCGGCCGTGGTGGTGTTCATCGGATCCATAGTCATATTGACACCTTCGCTGCGGCCATCGGGCGGCTAGACGATCGCGTCTGGCTCTTCGGCTTTGCGCCGGACGATGTAGTCGCGTAGCTCGGCGTCGATGGCATCGTCGATCGGCGGTGATTCGTAGTCGGCCAGCATCTGGCGCATCAGGCGGTTTGCTCGCTGCGCAGCATCGGGGGATCCCTCGTCGGACCACTGCTCGAAGCTGTTGTTGTCGGCGATCGCCGATTGGTAGAACGCCGTCTCGAAGTTGGCCAACGTGTGCGGGTGGCCGAGGAAGTGATCGCCATGAGGGTTGGTGATGAACGCTTCGACGGCCTGGCCATTGGGTGTCATGTCGACACCTTTGGCATAGACCTCCATCATCCCGAGCTGATCGGCATCCATGATGAGCTTCTCGTAGCTCAGCGTCAGCCCGCCCTCGAGCCAGCCCGCTGCGTGGAGCACGAAGTTCACCCCGGCTGCCATGGTCGGCAGCAGCGTCGACGCCGATTCATAGGCCGCTTGCGCATCGGGTGCCTTGGAGGACGTGAACTGCCCTCCGGAACGGAACGGCACGCCGACGCGCCGCGCCAGTTCGGCCATCACATAGATCGCCAGACCTGCCTCGGGCGTGCCGAACGTCGGCGCGCCCGTGGCCATCGACATCGACGACGCGAAGGTGCCGAAGATCACCGGGGCACCTGGGCGCACCAGCTGGCAGAAGGCCATTCCGGACAGTGCCTCCGCCAGCGCCTGGGCCGACAGCGCAGCCACGGTGACCGGAGACATGGCGCCCGCCAGGATGAACGGCGAGATCACGCACGCCTGGTTGTGCTGCGCGTAGACCTCCGCCGCACCGAGCATGGTGGCGTCCCAGCGCAACGGCGACGACGCGTTGATCAGGCTCGTCAGCACGGTGCGGTCAGCCAGGTCACCCCCGAACGCGATGCGGCACAGCTCGACGGAGTCCGCGGCGCGCTGGGCGGCCGTGACCGAGCCCATCAGCGGCTTGTCGCTGTAGCGCAGGTGCGCGTACACCATGTCGAGGTGTCGTTTGTTCACCGGGACATCCACCGGTTCGCACACCGTGCCGCCGCTGTGATGCAGGTGAGGGAGCATCCACACCAGCTTCACGACGCGCTCGAAGTCGGCCAGGGTGGCGTACCGGCGGCCTTCGTCGAGATCGGCGACGAAGGGCGACCCGTAGTTCGGGACGAACACCGTGGCATCGCCCCCGATCGGCACTGAGCGCGCAGGATTGCGAGCGTGCTGGGTGTAGACGGCCGGCGCGTTGGACTGGACGATCTCGCGGCACATCCCGCGGGGAAAGCGCACCATCTCGCCCTCGACGTCTGCACCGGCGTCTCGCCACAGCTCCAGCGCCCGGGGGAAGTCCTGGAAGGCCACGCCGACCTCGGACAGGATCGTCTCGGCGTTCTCCTCGATCTGCGCCAAGCCAGCCTCATCCAGCACGCTCACTGGGGACAGCGACCGCCGCAGGTGGGTGTTGACGGCCACATCTGCCGCAGAGCGCTGGGCCTGGCGGGCGGCGCGGCCGCCTCCTCGACGTCGTGTTCGCTCAGTCATGGTTGCCTGTCATCGTTGCTTGCTGCCTTCCGGTGCAGATCGATCTCCTGCATACCAAGAGCGTGCGTCATCGTCGCCGTCGCTGCCGTGAGCGGCGTGAGGACCGGTCACCGGGCACTCCGTCGGGGGCATCGGGACTCGCTCGTGGCGGCAGCGCAATCACCGTCGAGAGCTTCGGCGAGGGTGCCGTCGCGTGGGGGAGTGCCATGGCTGCCACGAAGAGTTCCTGAAATCGGGGCTCGGTGGCGGTCTCGATCTTGCGGATGCTGCGGACGACTCGTTCCATCTCGGCACGCTGGGTGCCCGACAGCAGTGCGCGCAACGCACCCGTGCCCGCGGCGTTGCCCACCGATCGAACAGCATCGGGGTCGCAGTCGCCGATGAGACCGAGCACCATCGCTCTGGTGGGGTCGATATGGGCTCCGAAGGCTCCGGCGAGCTGCACTCGATCTGGCGCGGCGATGCCGGCGCGTTCGCAGAGCAGATCGATGCCGGCGCGCAGCGCTGCCTTTGCCAGCTGGATCGCCCGGACGTCATTCTGGGTGATGGTGATGGTCGGGCCACCGGTTCCCTCGGGCGGTTCGTAGAGCACGAATGACGAGGTACGGCCATCGGAGACCACGCGTGATGCCCGCTCGCCCTCTCTCGGCGGCTCAGCGATGACGCCATCGGATGACACCACGCCGGCGAGGTACATCTCGGCGATGACTTCGATGATTCCGGATCCGCAGATTCCCGTGACGCCTGCGGCTGCACTTCGAGAACCGGCGGCGACCCGCTGCTCGATCGCCTCAGCGAAGCCGGGCTCGTCGGACCACTGATCGCAGCCGATGACACGTATGCGGGGCGCCCACGTCGCCGGATCGATGCGCACCCGCTCGATAGCGCCCGGCGTCGCACGCTGCCCATGGCTGATCTGCGCGCCCTCGAACGCCGGGCCGGTCGGGCTGGACGCTGCCCACAGACCCTCCGAGCTGCCCAGCAAGATCTCGGCGTTCGTGCCCACGTCCACCAGCAGGGTGATGGCCTCGTCGCGGTGCGGGCCCCCAGCAAGCACAGCAGCCGAGGTGTCCGCGCCGACATGGCCGGCGATGGCGGGACCCACATACACCCGAGCCGCCGGGCACGGCAGGCCCATCTGGGGTCCTTCGAGCTCGACGGCAGCGTCGGTGGCCAAGGTGAACGGCGCCTGTCCGAGCGGAGTCGGATCGATGCCGAGGGCGATGTGGATCATGATCGGGTTGCCGACGAGCACCACCTCGAGCACGTCGGACGGATCTGTACCGGCCGCGTCACAGAGCTCGCCGGTCAGCGACGCCAGCGCGTCGCGGACCAGCGAGGTGAGCTCGGCCGCCCCGCCCGGATTCATCATCACGTACGAGACCCGGCTCATCAGGTCTTCGCCGAGGCGTATCTGGGGGTTCATCCGGCCTGCCGAGGCAAGAATCTCGCCGCTGTGCAGATCGGTCAGGTGACCAGCGAGCGTGGTCGAGCCGATGTCGATGGCGATGCCGAGCGCGGCCGTCACCACATCGGGCCACACCGCCGAGATCATGCCGGTGCGCTCGGGCCGTGCAAGCTCGCCCCCATATGGCCCCCGATGTTGTGGCCCGGGCCCGTCTGGGCTGGTCTCGGCTGGCACGCTCCAGCGAACGGCCACGGTCACCAACCGGCCGCCGGCATCAGCCGGTGTGCCCGCGGCAACCGATGCGTGGAGTGCTTCCAGCGCGCCGGGCAGTATCCCGGCCAGGCGGACGTCCCATTCGTCGGCGACGCAGTCGATCACCGTTTGCGCCAGGCCGCGGCGCTCATCCAGTGTCGGTGGCGGCACGGTGACCACGTGCAGGGTTGACAGCGGGTCCAATGCGATGTCGCCGACGTCGACGGTCTTGCGCACGACCGGGCCGTGCAGCTGGCTGTCGGGCGGCACGTCGACGACGACGTCTGCCTGCACGAGCGCCTGACAGCCCAGCCGTGACTGCGGACCGAGCGGCCGGCGGCCGCCGTACGCAGCTTCGGTGGCGCTTGGGGGGCTGAGTGCCTCGGGACCCGCGGTGATGGCCCATTTGGGAAACGAACCCACCGAGGGGACGACCTGGCAGCGGCCGCAGATGCCGCGCCCGCCGCAGACGCTGTCGAGATCGACGCCGAGTTCACGAGCAGCGTCGAGCACCGTGATGCCCCCGCTCACGGTGCCCGTGCGCCCCGTCGGGGTGAACACCACCGTGCACGCAGGCGGGCTGGATGGAGGCTCGTCGCCGTCTTCCGCGCTGGGCGCGCCGGTTCCCTCGATATCGGTCACTGAGGCCGAAGCGGCATCGGCGGGCGGGGGCGGGCCCGGCGGCATCGGGGCTCCGTCAGCCGGTGCGAGCGCGACGTCCGCCCCGCCGCCGAGGCCGATCGCCCGCCGCTCCGCCGGCGGCACCGTTCTCGCCCACGCTGGCGCGGTCGCGGTGTTCAGAGATCCACGCGGCGCAGTTCTGGTCGTTGCCAGCCAGGACGTCGCCGGCCATGACGGCTGCCTTCACGTCGGCGTGGAGTGGGTTCATGATGGCCGAGGTCAAGCCTGCGCCGATCGCCATCGCCAGGAAGGTGCCGGTGATCACGTTGCGGTTGGGAAGGCCAAAACTCACGTTCGAGGCGCCGCAGGTGGTGTTCACGTCGAGCTCGTCACGCAGGCGCCGCACAAGCTGGAACACCTGTCGCCCGGCGGTCGCCATGGCTCCGATCGGCATCACGAGGGGATCCACCACCACGTCGTGACGGGGGATCCCGTAGTCGGCCGCCGTGTTGACGATGCGTCGTGCCACCTCGAAGCGCACGTCGGGGTCTTCGCTGATGCCCGTCTCGTCGTTGGAGATCGCGACAACGGCTGCCCCGGCACGGGCAACCAGCGGCAGGACGCGTTCCATGACTTCGAGCTCGCCGGTCACCGAGTTGATGAGCGGCTTGCCGACGTATGCGTCGACGCCGGCCTCCAGCGCCTCGATCACCGAGGAGTCGATGCTGAGCGGGACGTCGGTGACCGACTGGACGAGCTTGATTGCGGTCGCGAGCATGGCCGGCTCGTCAGCGAGCGGTACGCCGGCATTCACATCGAGCATGTGCGCACCGGCGGCGACCTGGGCGAGCGCATCGGCCTCCACCCGGCTGAAGTCGCCCGAACGCATCTCCTCTGCGAGCATCTTGCGGCCCGTCGGATTGATGCGCTCGCCGATCATGACGAACGGACGGTCGAAGCCGATGACGGCCTCGCGCGTTGCGGAGCTGATGACGGTGTCGGTCACGACGCGGTCCGCTGCATAGCGCTGCCGCCGGCGGGCACAGTCGACTGACGCGCCGGCGGTTCGAGGCTCACCGAGGTGACTGCATCAGCCAGCTCGCCGTAGCCAGTGCGCACGACCTCCAGCGGCAGGCCCAGCCGTTCGGCGCCGGCTCGGGCACAGGCTTCCACCCGGGCGCGTTCGGTGTCGTCGCCGGTCTGGGTCAACAGCACGACACGCCGGTAGTTGCCGAAGTACATCTCGGCCAGCTCGGGATGGTCGGCGATGCCGAGGCCGTTCCACACCAGCAGGTCGAAGTGACGGGCGAGGTAGTCGGTCAGGTAGAACGTGGCCGGCTCGTCGTCGCTGAGCCGGGCGAAGTCGGCCGCCCCGGCGAAGAACTCATAACAGTGCGCGCCGGGTACGCGGGTCATGGCCGGACCGTTGCCTGCTGCGTGGGCCCGTTCGAATTCAGCGCACAGGACGTCGATTGCGCCGGCGCTGCCGCAATCGCCGTAGCCGAGCAGGATCCGCTCGTAGGTGCGACCTTGCTGGGACAGCCGGTCCAGCCGGGCGCGGACCTCGCCCGCGATGTACGCCGGCCGATTGTGGAGCTTGGCGGGAAGGCACTCGACGTCGATGCCGCGGCCTTCGCCGTCGCTGGCGCCCTTCACCAGTGCCTTCAGCTCATTGGCCAAGGCGCCGCAGCCCAGCACCAGCACACCGCGCGACGGGACAGCCGCGCCGGGGCTCGCATCCGGGCGGCCCACGGGCCGCGCGGAGGCTTGGGCGCGAGCGGCCTCGGCAACCCGGCGGGCACGTGAGCGTCGGCGCCGGGGAGTGCTCGAGTCAACGCTCGACGCCGTATCGGAGGTGGATGTCATCTCACGCTCATCTCACGCTGCGGCGGCACGCCGGGCCTTGATGAGGTCGGTTGCTGTCTCGGCTGCGACCGCAGCATCGCGGCAGTACGCGTCGGCACCGACGGCCTCGCCGAATTCCTGGTTCAGCGGTGCCCCACCGACGATGACCAGATAGTCCTCTCGCAGGCCCTGCTCGATGAGCGTGTCCACGACAACCTTCATGTAGGGCATGGTGGTGGTCAGCAACGCCGACATGCCCAAGATGTCGGGCCGATGCTCGGCCAGCGCACCGAGGAACTCGTCGACGTCGGTGTTGATCCCCAGATCCACGACCTCGAAGCCGGCTCCTTCGAGCATCATCCCCACCAGGTTCTTGCCGATGTCGTGGATGTCGCCTTTCACGGTGCCGATCACGATCTTGCCGATCGGTTCGGCCCCGGTTTCCGCCAGCAGGGGACGCAGAATCGCCATGCCGGCTTTCATGGCGTTGGCCGCCAGCAGCACTTCGGGAACGAACAGGATCCCGTCGCGAAAATCGATGCCGACAATGCGCATGGCTTCGACTAACGCCTCATTGAGGACCTTGTCGGCCCCCCAACCGCGTCCGAGCAACAGCTCAGTGCCTTCCACGATCTCGGGTCCGAGCCCGTCGTAGAGATCGTCGTGCATCTGGGCGATGAGGTCGTCATCGTCGAGGGCTGAGAGGTCGATCTCCTCTTCAGCATCGGCGCTGTCGACGGTTGCCGCATCGGCCATGGGTTGCCCCCTCGCCATTGTCATGACGCTTGCCGGGCACCCCCGTCCCGGTCGGCTGTCCAAGATTCAGCGTGGCGTCCTGCGGCTGGGCCGTTCCACTCAGTTGCTTTACTGAGTCAAATTGCCTAGTTGCTGTTCCGCATAGTGGAACTGTGCCGCAGAACGGTACAGCAGTACGGTACCACGAACCATGCCAGAACGTGGACATGCGAAGGCATGAATTCGGCATCGATTCGAGGCCACATGATGATGTTCACCGGCGGATTTCAGCGGCGACTGGCGCCGACCTCTGCGGCTGTCACGGCCGCCGCCTCGTCCACGGAGACCAGGCGTGTCTCGCGGGTCGAGCGCTGCATGAGTTCCACGTTGCCCTGCGCCAGGCTGCGAGCACCGACCGTGACCCGGTAGGGGACGCCCACGAGCTCCGCGTCGGCGAGCTTCACCCCCGGCCGCAGCGGCCGATCGTCGTACAGGCAGTCGACGCCGAGAGCGGCCAGCCCGCTCCGGGCTTCTTCGCCGGCCGCCGACTGCGCCTCATCTGAAGCATCCAGAACGGTGATCACCACCTCGAACGGAGCGACAGCGACGGGCCAGCACAAGCCTCGCTCGTCGTGATGGGTCTCGGCCACGGCTGCCATGGCTCGTCCGATGCCGATGCCGTAGCTTCCCATGATCGGGATCTGAGCGACACCGTTGTCATCGAGCACTGACACCCCCATCGCTTCGCAGTAGGTGCGGCCCAGCTTGAAGATGTGGCCCGCTTCGATGCACCGCACGATCTCCAGCGGGTTGCCGCAATCGACGCAGGCTTCGCCCGCAGCGACCTCGCGCAGGTCGGCCCAGCGAGGGTCGATGATGTCGCGCTCCACATCCACACCGCGCACGTGCCAGTCGTCGGCATTGGCGCCGGTTGTCATGGATCTGCGGCCTCGCAAGGCCTCATCCGCGTAGATCGGCAGGTGGTCGATGCCGACCGCGCCGAGACTGCCGGGGTTGGCGCCGAGCTCTGCGACTGTCTCGGCGGCAGTGGCGGGTCGCACGTCGATCGCGCCGCTGCAGTCGGCCAGCTTCTGCAGATTGAGTTGGTGATCGCCCCGCAGGACCACGAGCGTGAGTTGATCGTCGAGGACCATCACCATCGTCTTGATCTGCCGGTCGGCCGGCGCACCTCCCTCGAAGGAGACCAGCGCCTCGATGGTGCGGATGCCCGGCGTCGCGAAACGCTCAGGCGCGTCGCCGGCGGGCGGGTCGTCGAAGGACGGCACTGCTGCGCAGGCGCGCTCGATGTTCGCTCGGTACCCGCAGCGGCTGCATCGAGCCACATCGTCCTCGCCGGCAGGCGACGCCACCATGAACTCGACGCTGGCATCGCCGCCCATGGCGCCCGAGGAGGCCTGCACGGCCATGACCTTGAGGTCGAGTCGTTCGAAGATCTTGTGGTACGCCTCACGATGCGCCTCGAATGAATCGTCGAGACCGGCTTCATCCATGTCGAAGCTGTAGGAGTCCTTCATCATGAACTCGCGTACGCGCAGCAGGCCGCTGCGCGGGCGCGGCTCGTCACGGAACTTCGTCTGGATCTGGTACCAGGCCTGCGGCAGTTCTCGATACGAGCTCATCTCCGCCGCAAGCGTCGCAAAGACCTCCTCGTGCGTCATGCCCAGCACAACATCGGCATCGTTGCGATCACGCAAGCGGAACATCTCCGATCCCATGACGCCCAAGCGCCCGCTGCGGCGCCACAGATCGCCGGGGTGCATGGCAGGCAGCAGGAATTCCTGCGCACCGATGGCGTCCATCTCTGCGCGCACGATGTCGGCCACCTTGTTGTGCACCCGCAGACCGAGCGGCAACAAGCTGTAGTGACCCGAGTGCAGCTGGCGGATGAATCCGGCACGCACGAGCAGTTGGTGGCTCGCTGCGGTGGCGTCCGCAGGTGCGTCGCGCAACGTCGGGATGAACGAATCAGACCATCGCATTCGACGCAGGGTAAGCGGGCAGCCCTTCACATGGTGCGACCTCCCCCCGAGGCCGCTCCGGTGCGGTGCCGGCACATGCGTTGCGATGTGCTGCGGCTCCAGTACCCTCAGCCGGCGTAACCGATGACTGCACACCGGCGACCGTGTCGCGGACGTGCAGGCTCGGCGGCGGACCGGGGTCACAGCGCCGAACTTGGTGACTGTGTCCGCAGCAGGTCCTGCATCGACGGTTCGGGTCATGCCCCTCGCGCAGCCCGAACGGGCGCCGCAGTGCACCTGCCGGCCCCCTCATGACTTGATGAGCGACGACGACTCACTTTCTCCGGTTCCGCACCACGGCGCGCCAGCGCTTGAGGACTTCGCGCCTGCACCCGGTGTCGCCTCCAACGGTGACGTCAACGGATCTGCAGAGCAGTCCAACGGCGACGCGCGATCTGCGCTTGCGTCGATGCGCTGGTCCCAGATCGCCCGTCTCGTCTGGGCGGAGGCGCAAGGCACAGCGGCCCAGGCCGAGATCGCCACCCTCTCCTCGGATTCGCTGCGATGGGAACGAGTCCTGCTGGACTTGCTCGACCAGACCGAGGCCTCCGTGTCGGAAGCTCGCCGGCTGCCGCGGCCGGTCCGGCGACAGGTGGTGCGAGATTTTGAGACCGATTTCTCCGAACTCGCCGCGGCCTATGAACGCCTGACCGGCGTCGATGCAAGCGAGTCGCCGCAGGATCCAGCATCGGGTCCCGCGCCCGTCGATGCTTCCGCCGCTGGGCCGGTTCGGGAACCCGCTGCACTGCAGCTGTCCTGGCAGCCAGGACGGATCATCGCTTGGGCCGCAGGGGCCGGTACCGAACCCGACCCCACTGAGCGAGTCATGGACCGTCTCGTGGCCACCGGCGCACCCGACAGCGTCTGGCGCCCTCACCCGAACATCAAGCTGCCCGGCGCCATGAGCGCGGAAGCGCTTGTGGCTGACGTCGGCGACGTCTTGGGATGGCTGGTCGGCCTCGATGGGCCCGTCGCAGGCCGCCCGTCCGAATCGGCCGCCTCAGCCGACACAGCCGATGCAGTCCCGACGTCTGCGGACATTGCTGCCAGCAACGGTGCGCGGATCGACGACGAGTCGCTGCACGGCAACGAGCAGCTCGACAGCGCCGCGGGAGGCGCAAACGACGAGCGTCTGCTCGGCGCCAGCGCGCTGTGGCTGCGAACTGCAGCGCGTACGGCGGTGGAGCTCGTAGCAGGGGGCCGCACCGTGCCGCGCCTGCACCGAGTTCGCAAGCGTCGCAATCGCAAGCGGCCCGACACGGCGGAATTCTCGGTCCAGTGGCAACCGGCCTCACCTCCCGCCGACCGGCTGGCTGGCCTCATTGAGTGCCTGCCCGGTGCGGTCGCCGCGCCCGAACCCAAAGCAGAATCTCGCACGACGGTGCAGTCGGCCCTGTCGGGAATGGTCGACGCCATCGTGACCAGCGCCGCGAAACGGCTCGACGTGCCTGCCGCCTCGCCCGAGCCCCGGAGCCGGGCGGAAATGGCAGAGGCCTTCCTCGCGTACCTCGACGGCACCCGTTTCGTCGGGTCGGCGACCCAGGGCTCGGATCTGGCCCGTCGCATCGAGCTGTGGGCGCGGCCGGTGACTACCGCCGCCCGCCAGTCGCTGGTGGTGCGGCTCGACGAGCCCGACGACGCCGGGGCCTGGCACATGGAGGTGCTCGCCCTCAACCCCGAAGGCGTGACCGAGCCCGTCGAGGTGGCGATGGTGAGCGGCGTCAGCTCGCACCGCACCGAGGTGCGTGATCAGCTCACTCGCCTCGAGCGGCTGCTGCCGGTGCTGATGCGCCCCGGCGGCAAGCGGCGCGGCGAGGTGGTGCTGAGCCAGGACGAGGCATGGGAGCTGATGTCGGTCATCGGCCCGGCGCTGCAATCGGCGGGCTTCAAGGTTGAGGTGCCGAACCTCTCCCGGGATCGCCCGGCCCCCTCGCTGCGGCTCACCGCGACCGAGGATGCCGACAGTGCACTTGGCGCGCAGCAGCTCACCGCGGTGAGCTGGACAGCGGTCTTCGGCGATGTGGAGCTCACTGCGGAGGAGATCCAGGAACTGGCCTCACAAGCGCGGCCGCTCGTGCGCGACCGGGGCCAGTGGATCGCACTGGATCACGCAGACCTCGCCGAAGCGGCCGCAGCACTTGCCGAGCGTGCAGAGGTCACCAAGCTCACTGGTTCGCAGATGCTGCGCCAGGTGCTGGGGCTCGAGGGCCCATCGGTGCGCGGCGGCATCACCATCTCGGGCAGTGGTTGGGCAGCCGACCTGCTGCGCTCTGCGTCGGACATCTCCTCTGCGCCGCGTTCGGCGCCAGCTGGCTTCGTCGGCGAGCTGCGCAACTACCAGGCCGAAGCCGTGGCGTGGCTGGAGTTCCTCGACGGAGCCGGGCTCGGCGGCTGCCTCGCCTTGGACATGGGCCTGGGGAAGACCCCCACGGTGCTCGCTCGCATCGCCGCAGATCGGCGGCAAGCCCCCGCCCTGGTGATCGCGCCGCCGGCCGTGGTGGGCAACTGGGCGTCCGAGACGGCGCGCTTCACACCTGGGCTGTCGGCCATCATCCATCACGGTCCTTCCCGGCGCGAACCCGCAGAGCTCGTGCGAGCACTGCGTGAGGGCACTGGTGCGCACGCCGACGGGCAGATCGACGTGGTGATCACCACCTACGGCACTGCCGTGCGCGACATCGAAGCGCTGTCGGAGGTGACCTGGGACCGGATCGTGGTCGACGAGGCGCAGGTCATCAAGAACCACACCAGTGAGACCGCCAAGCAGCTTCGCCGGCTGTCTGCCCGGATCCGGGTCGCCCTGACCGGCACCCCGATCGAGAACGGGCTCGGCGACCTGTGGGCGATCATGGACTTCTGCAATCCCGACCTGGTCGGCGCGCGCGCACCGTTCATCGCGCAGCTGCAGCGTCCCGGCGATGCACGCGGCGCCGCCGAATCGGCCCTGCATGCGCTCAACGGCGTGCTGGTGTTCCGCCGCACCAAGGCTGAGCCGCAGATTGCCGCCGAGCTGCCCGACCGCATCGACGAGATCGCGCACTGCGCCATGACGCCCGAGCAGATCGGCCTGTACCAGGCCGTGCTCGACCAGCTCATCGTGGACACCGCACGCAGCGAGCAAGCCGGAGAGAGGCGCAAGGGTGCTGTCCTCGCAGCGATCACTGCCCTCAAGCAGATCTGCAATCACCCGCTCAACTATCGCCCCGACGACATCGACGACGAGATCGAGGGGCGGAGCGGCAAGCTCGAGCGGCTGCACGAGATCCTCGAGGCGGTGTTCGCGGCGGGGGAGCGGGCGCTGGTGTTCACGCACTTTGCCACCTGGGGTGAGCGCCTGGCCACCCATCTCACCCGAGAGACCGGATACCAGATCGACTGCTATCACGGCGGACTGGGCCGTTCTGCGCGTGATCGGATGGTGCACCGTTTCCAGACCGGGGATGGGCCTGGGGCGATGGTGCTGTCGCTCAAGGCGGGAGGCACGGGTCTGAACCTGACTGCCGCGAGCCATGTAGTGCTCTACGACCGTTGGTGGAACCCTGCAGTCGAAGACCAGGCCCGTGACCGGGCTTGGCGCATCGGCCAGACACGCACCGTCATCTGCCACCGCCTCGTCTGTCCGGGCACCGTCGACGAACGGGTGGAAGAAGTCGTCGCAGGCAAGCGGCGCATCGCGGACATGGTGCTGCCGAAGTCGAGCTCCATCGGCGACCTCAACGCCGAGGAACTGCGGCACGCCTTGGGCATCGATTCCGATGCACTCCTCGCCGACGACTCCGAAGGAATCGACTCCGGCGCACCGGAGCCGGCGAGCCTGGCACTCGTCGGAGGGGGCGGATCATGAGCAATCGGCGCCGGCGCAAGACCTCGCGCACTCGCCGCATCGACGGCGCCGAGGTCCAACAGCGCCAGGCTGCTGAGGCGAGCGGAGCGTTCTGGCATGGCGCGGCCGTCTCGGCGGCACCGTCGGAACAGGCCGATGCCGTTGGGGGTTCAGCCGCATCGGCGGCGACCAACGCCAATGTCGTACCGGCGACGCCGCCGGTCATCCTCACCGAGACCCGTCCGATCTCGGTCACGACGGATCCGACGTCGACCGTGCGGTCGCTGGGCAAGCCGCCGCTCGCGGGTCGCGAGACGGTCGCGGAGCACTATTTCGAAGCTGTGTACCAGCGCGCCGTGGCCATGGCCGGGGCGCTTGCTGCAGCAGGGGGCCTGCTCGGGACCGACGGCGACGAGCCCGCACAGACCTGACCGCCCAAGCCAGGCACGCAGTACCTGCCCAGCGATGAGGGGCTCAGGTCAATCGGCTGCCTGCGGTTCCATGCCGACTTCTTTGCCGCGGTTGATGCTGACCCAGTCGCGTGCCTCGAGATACGGCCGGAAGGTGTCGAAGATCTTCTTCTCATCGCGAGGCATGTGCTGGATCTCGTACAGGTGCGGGAATTCCAGCCAGCCGAGGACCAGATCCCACATGCGCAGCGCAGCTTCACCGGTCGGCGGATCGAGCAGGACCGGTCCGAAGATCGCAGTGTCGCCGAAGTACAGGGTCGGCACCCCGAAGCCGCCCGAGTCGATGACCCGCTGGTGCTCGGCCTTGATCTCGTCGTGGGTGGTCTCGTCCTCGATGGAGACATCGACAATCGCCGGATCAGCGCCGATCTCGGTCAACAGGTGCCGAGCTACATCGGGATTGTGGGGGCGGTTGCCGTCGACATGCAGAGCCCTGCCCGACGCCGCGTACCACTTGTCGAGCAGGTCCATCGACTCGCGCCGCAGGATCGCTCCGATGCGCATCATCGACCAGCCGTAGCTCCAGTCACGCTCCCACGGATGCTTCTTGCCCTCGCGCAGGTTCACCTCTTCGAGACTGAAGAACTTCCAGTTGACCTGCAAATCCAGTTGATCGCGCACGTCCCGCATCCACAGGGAGGTCTGGTATGCCCACGGGCACATCACGTCGAAGTGGAAGTCGACCTCGGTCGGGCCGGTGTACTTGGTGCCGTTGCTTGCGCTCATCTCTTGTATCTCTCCTCTGGTTGCGGGCCGCTCAGCCGCGCTGTGTTTGATGGGCCGCTCAGCCGCGCCGTGTCCAATGGGCCGCTCAGCCGCGCCGTGTCCAATGGGCCGCTCAGCCGCGGCCGTGTCGCAGCAGGCGACCGGGGGTCGCCCCCGTGCACTCGCCGGATTCGAATGTGACCTCGCCGTTGACGATGATCTGGTCGTAGCCCTTGGCCCGCTGCACCCGGCGCCACTCGCCGCCCGGCAGGTCGTGCTCCACGTTGCCGATCCAGGGCGGATCGATCTCGAGCTCTTCCATGTCGTAGACCACGACGTCGGCGGCGGCCCCCTCGCGCAGCGTGCCCCGGTCCTTGAACCCTGCCGCATGGGCCGCCAGCGCGGAGAGGCGGTAGTGGGCTTCTTCCAGTGTCACCACGCCCTCGTCGCGCACAAGCCACGTCAAGAAATCGGTGGTGTAGGAGCCGCCGCTGAAGAACTTGGTGTGTGCACCGCCATCGGACACACCGGGAATGGCGTACGGCGACTGCATCATCTCGCCCATGAACTCTGCGTTGGATCCCTTGTCGGGGCCGAGGAACTCCACGTTGAGATCGCCTTGCAGTGACAGGTCCAGCATCACCTCGATGGGATGCTTGCCCTGTTCGGTTGCCAGGTCGCCGACGGAGCGCCCGACGAATTGCTGCATGTCGGCCTGCCGGTTGACCCCTTGGACAACGAGACTCTTGGGATTGCCGCCGACGCCGGCTTGGATGACCTGCAGCCGCCGATCGGCCTCGGCAGCCTCGGCCACGAGCGCATTGCGGAGTTCGGGATCGGACATCTTGGCGATCTTCTCGTCCTTGGTGCCCGTGGTGACCGCACGCCAAGCGGGGGAGGCGTCGTAGAGGTTCCAGTGCTCCAGCGTGAAGGCGAAGCCCGCCCGCCCGGTCCCGCATTGTGCATAGATCGGCAGTTCCTGGTTCCAGCACTTGTCGATCCAGCGAAGGGGCCGGCGGTGTACCTCGGGGTCCTTGCGAGCGGGCGCCACCACGTTGTGCAGGATCGGCCGCTGGGCCGCCGCTGCGAGTACCTCGAGAAACTTGATGTCGGCCCGGATGTCGCCGGTGCCCTGGGTGATCTGGATGAAGCCCTCGTCGCGTTCGGCCAGCACGCTTGCGAGGTTCAAGATGTCCTCATCACACATGATGTCAGTGACCATGGGGGAGCCGTCGTAGTCGGCCTGCACGCTGTCGGGGCCGAGACGCTGGATGGAGAAGCCGCACAGGCCGGCGTCCATCCCCTCGTGCAACAGCCGGGCCATTTCCTTGCGTTCGGCCTCGGAGGCGGGCACGCCGGCCTTGGCCTTGTCGAGGCCCATGACGTAGGTCATCAGCGACGCCGTGGGCATGTACTGGATGACGTTCACGCCCTTGGGGGCCCGATCAAGGGAGTCGAGGTACTCCGGGATGGTCTCCCAGTCCCAGTCCATGCCCAGCCGCATCGACTCATAGGGGATTGCCTCGGTACGGGTCATCGTGAGCATCGAGCGGTCACGGAATTCCGGCTTGACCGGCGCGAAGCCGAAACCGCAATTGCCGAGCACCGCCGACGTCACCCCGTGGTATCCCGAGATGGTGCACCACGGATCCCAGCGAATCTGGGCGTCGTAGTGGGTGTGCAGGTCGACAAAGCCAGGGGCCACGATCTTGCCGGCAGCGTCGATGACGCGTTGCGCGGTGCCACGGGGACGCCCCCCGAGCTGGGCCACCTTGCCGTCCTTGATCCAGACGTCGCCCTTGTAGCGCGGCACCCGTGTGCCGTCCACCACCGTGCCGTTCTGGATGTGGATGTCGAAATCCGTGTTCGTGGATTCGGTGCTCATGGAATGCCCCCGCAGCGCTCAGCGATCTGACTGCAACGGCCGCTACGGCACGACAGGCGCACCGGCAACCGGCCCTTTCACGCTACCCGTCTGCTTCGGCGCCTGCCGGGACGGAGACGCGCCGGCGCGGGCAGAGCACCATAGGCTCCGACCTCGTTTGCCGACCCTTCAAGGCATTGCCTGCTTTGCCCAACCATCTCAAACGTGTGATCACCGTCACAGCGGCCTGTGCCTTCCTGGGCGTGTTCTTGCCCTTGACCCTGGGTGCTGCCCGGTCTCTGGAGGGCACCGGGACGCGTCCATCGGTCCACCCATACACCCAAGGTCCCCTCGAAGCTGCGGGAACGGTTGGCTCCAGGGGATCGCAGAATCCGCTGAGCGCAGCGCCGCTGGTCGTGGCGGACGCTCCATCGGCCGTGCCGCCTCGCCCCGGGGGAGTGGAGACCGCTGCGGTGGTCGAGCATCCGAACCTGCCCGCTTCGCCGCTGGTCACCGCAGACTCGCTCATCGAGCCCGAACAGCAGTTCCGGCGCACGGTCGCACCGGGCGTGCCGCTGGCATGCGATCGCTACCGATCTCAGATCCGGGCCGTCGGCGACTGGGACCCAGACGTTGTTCTCGCGCTGATCTGGCGAGAATCACTCTGCAACTCCCAGGCACTCTCCCCGACCAACGACTGGGGCTTGCTCCAGCTCAACGCAACTTGCTGGGCGGGCACGGGGATAGACGGTCTTCCGCCGGTACGAAATGTGCCAGACGAGGTCAGTGCCATCGAGCTCCAATGCGACGGCATTACCTCAGCCACCCCTGCTGCGCGGTGGTGCTATCACGCCAAAGAAGAAGCCCGTCGAACGGGCCAACGACCGGCGTCACCCTGTGATGCATGGCTGGACCCGAACACCAACCTCCGTGCCGGCTATGAGATCTGGCTCGTTCGCGGCTGGCAGCCCTGGTGCTTCGACGATCTCAGCCGGTCCACGCCCGCCTGCCACGCTGCACTTGAAGCCCCCGCCACACCGCAGGAGTAGTGGGCGTCTTCCGTGGACCCGCCGGAGCCAGATTCGGGGTTGGCGCGATTCGGTGAAGCTGCAGGTCACAGGCCTGCCATGGTGTGGCGCGGAACGCGGAAACGTCGAGTTTGGAACGCGGTTCGGCCGAATCCGGAACGCGGCCTGCCGCCGCCGAACCGTTTCGCGAGCTACGTCGCCGACCAGCGCGCCGCATGAGACACTGGCGACGTGTCGGGCGACGATTACCTCGAAGTACACGTTGACGAGACCGGCGACCGCGGTTTCGGCCCACGAGCGTCACCCGTGTTCTGCTTGGCTGCGAGTGTGTTCCGACATTCCAAGGTCCAGTTTGTCATCGAGGCGATGCAAAATCTGAACGCGTCTCTCGGCTGACCGAATGTCGCCATGCATGCAAGAGAGCACCTTCGCAAGCACGATCGCAAAATGGAGGCATGTGAGCGTCTCGGTGCGCTCCGAGGAACTGTGCGGCTGCTCTACGTCGTGCTGCCCAAGAAACTCGTGAGCCACGACTCGTACCTGCGTGACCCGATCGGTGCCTACAACTATCCCGTCAAGTTCTTGCTGGAACGAGTGAGTTGGCTCGCTCGCGAAGTCCAATGCCCAGCGCGTGTCACGCTCGCGGCCGTCCGCGGTCTGCCTCCCATAGAGATTCGCCGTTACGTGAATCGGCTCTACCGTCAGCCGTCTCTTTCCAGCGTTGAATGGCCTTGGCTCACGCCGCCGCTGCACTTCGTCCCAGCTCGGCAGCGAGTTGGCCTCCAATGGGCCGACATCGCAGCGATGGCGCTGCACCAAGCGGTCGTCCCCAAGACGCACCCGCCGTATCGGGTCGAGCCTGCTTACATGAACGCTGCGGCCCCCGCTGTGTGGGGCAAACGCGATCTCGAGTCCCATGCCGTCAAGTCGATGGTCGACGGATGGCACCAAGGGGAACCATGGTGGCCGCCATTCGCCGCTCAGGTGCCAGTGCAGTGACGGATAACGAGGAACCGGGCCGACTTAGTGACATTTGCCAAGTGACACGGTTGCCCGCGCCGTCGGTTGATCCTGGATCCACCGGTGGGGTGGCGGGTTTGGGTGGTGCGCGTCCACCAGAAAGGCCTCCTGACGTGGCATTTTGCCGTTGACGAATAGTCGGCGTGATGCCATGACGGGAGGCACTTTCTGTGAGCAGCGTAGCTGGGGGTCTGGACCGGATTGAGGCAGTGTTCGACGAGGAGTCCTTGGTCGCCGATGCGGGGTTGTTGTTGGCGGGCACTTTGGCAGACCGGCTGGGTCTCGAAGAGCTGATCGACGAGGTGGTGACGCCGCCGCAGTCGGGACGCGGTTCGGGAGCCAAGGTGCTCACGGCGGTGTGCTCGATGATGGTGGGCGGCTCGTTCTTCGCGGACGCGGACAGGCTGCGGGCCGCGTCGACAAGGTCGGTGCTGGGGTTCGCGCCTGTGGCGCCGTCGACGTTGGGGACGTTCGCGAGGTCGTTCACGTTCGGTCATGTGCGCCAGCTCGACCGCGCCCAGGAGCTGGCGTTGGGCCGCGCGTGGGACGCAGGCGCCGCCCCTGCGGCCGAGCAGATCACGATCGATGTCGACTCGACGATCCGCGAGGTGCACTCCGACGCGAAGCAAGGCGCCGCCTATGGGCATACGCGCACGCTGGGCTATCACCCTTTGGTCGCGGTGCGCGACGACACCGGCGAGATATTGCATTCGCGGATGCGCAAGGGGTCCTCCCAGAAAGGACACCTGCGGTTCGTGTCCGAGACCGTCGCCAGGACGCGGCGGTTGGCGCCACAGGCGGCGCTGACGCTGCGCGCCGACGCAGGGTTCTTCTCCTGGGACCTGACCGAGCGGCTCGACAGGCTCGACGTGAGGTTCCTGATCGCTGTGGGCCGCAACCCCGCCATAGACCGAGCGATCGCAGCGATCGAAGACGACGAATGGACCCCGATCGGCTACACCGACGACGGCGAGGCACACGTCGCCGAGACGACGTTGACCTCGAGCCGACGCCGCCGCGGCAAGCCCGCTCGCACGGTGCGGCTGGTGGTGCGCCGCACCCGCATCGTCGGCGAGCAAGCCGACCTGTTCCCCGACTGGCGCCACCACGCCGTCGTCACCGACATCGACGCCGACACGCTCGACACCAAAACAGCCGACGCTTCTTATCGTTCCCACGCACGCGTCGAGCTCGCGATCAAGGACCTCAAAGCCGGCGGCCTCGCGCACAGCCCCTCGGGCAGGTTCGCGGCGAACGCCGCATGGCTCGCCTGCGCCGCTTTGGCGCACAACATCGCGCGCTGGACCGCCCGCATCGGACACGTCCACGACCCCCGAAAGCTCACCGTCGCCGCCACCCTCGCACGCCGCCTGCTCACCATGCCCGGCCGGCTCGTCAACCGCAGCGGACGGCCCACCCTGCGGCTCCCAGCCCGATGGCCCTGGGCCCACACATTCACCGCCGCTCTCGACAAGATCCGAAGCCTGCCCCAGCACTGCTGAACCAGCCCCAGCGTCACGCCGCGCCGCGCAGCACACCCCCCAGGCCCAGCACACAACCCGACCCCCCAAAGCCGAACCGGGCACCCCACGCCCATCCGCGAACCGGCACCCCCAACGCCGCCCACACCACACCACCGCCAGACCCAGACCCCGCCAGCCCAGCCCCACCGGTGGATTCAGGTTGATCCCGCGTTCCTCGCTGCCCCTATTGTACGCGCGACGGCGAACCGACACGCGACACCCGGCAGACAACGACGGCTGGTGCCAGTGCCCCGACACTATGCCGTGGCAGAAAAGGACGACACGCCGTCGAGGGCAACACTCGATGGCTTCTGGCAGTCTTATCGGCGGTGTTCGTTGCCCCATAGGTCGATGCCGAGCCCTCGTTCGATGCGGGCGAGGGTGGGCAGGTCGCTCCATGTCTTGCCGTGGAGGATGTTGAACAGTGCTCTGACTGACGCACCGGTTGCTGTGGAGGCTGCGCGCAGGCTGAGTTCTTGGCGGGCGAGTGTGTCGCTGAGCCGGTGGGCGACTGATTGAGCGAGGTGTGCTTCGGGCGGGGCGTCGGCTTGGAGTGTGCCGTGGGGCCACTCGGATGGGGCGGCGAACTGTGGCTCAACCGCAGGGTCGCCGTCAGCGCACCGTTCGCGGTGTGGGAAGGCGCCCGTTTTGTGCCGTGCGCGCTCGACAGTCGCGGGGGATTCGACTGCGACGGGCAGGGCTCGATCGCCCAGGCGATGATCGTTGCGGACTGGCCCACACTGAGCGAGCAGCAGTACATCGACTGGCTGCGCCGACGACGCCGAGCCGGCACGCGACCGAAGATGGGAGCCGCGGACCGACCCGCCGGTGGTGTGACGAATCGGCCGGGTCAGGGGAGTCGAGGGAGTCCGTGTTCGGGAGTCCACAGCTCGTCGTTCGAGTTGGCGTCGGCTGCGGGTGATACACGTGTGCGGACCACGATCGTCGCTGCGGCAAGGTCGTGCCACGCCTGGCGCGACGGGTTGAGGAACAGGGTCGCGCCGCTTCCCGCAGCGAGGGCGTACACATACTAGTGCGGTGTCCGCAAACGTTCGGTGGTCGCGTCCGCGGTTGTGGTGCGGGTGTGTGCTGTGATCGGGGGTATGACTGAACGGTTGCGGGTCCGGCGTTTGACCCATGAGGAAGGCCAGCGGCTCCAGCGGATCGTGCGCCGCGGGGGCGGCAAATCGGACAAGTCCCATGTGCGCTGGCGGCGTGCGACGGTGATTCATGCGTCTGCTGGCGGGAACTCGGTTGCGGTGATCGCTCGGCTGGTGGCGACGTCTCCTGATCGGGTGCGCGAGATGATCCATCGGTTCAACGAGTCGGGGATGGCGTCGTTGGACCCCAAGTGGGCGGGTGGCCGTCCCCGCCGGATCACGACCGGCGATGAGGCGTTCATCGTCGAGACGGCCGGCGAGCGTCCCGAGAAGCTGGGGTTGGCGTTCACGCGGTGGAGCGTCCGCAAGCTGGCTGCCTATTTGGGCGACAACCCGACCCGTGTGGTGCGGATCGGCCGTGAGCGGCTGCGCCAGCTGCTGGCGGCCAACGACGTCACGTTCCAGCGCACCAAGTCGTGGAAGGACACCGACGACCCCGACCGCGAAGCGAAGCTGGACCGCATCGAGGACGCGCTCGAGAACCATCCCGACCGCACGTTCGCGTTCGACGAGTTCGGGCCGCTGGCCATCCGCCCCACCGCCGGCGCCGGCTGGGCGCCCAGGGGCCGCCCCCAGCGGCTGCGGGCGAACTACAACAAGCTCCACGGGGTGCGCCAGTTCCACGGCTGCTACTCGGTCGGCGACGACGAGATGTGGGGCGTCGTGCGGGCACGCAAGTCCGCAGCCAACACCCTCGCAGCGCTGCGCAGCATCCGAGCGCGCCGCCCCGACGGCGAACCGATCTATGTGATCTTGGACAACCTGTCTGCTCACAAGAGCGCCGACATCGTCCGCTGGGCTCAGCGCAACAAAGTCGAGTTGTGCTTCACGCCCACCTACAGCTCATGGGCCAACCCCATCGAAGCCCACTTCGGGCCGCTGCGCGAGTTCGTGCTCAACAACTCCGACCACCCCAACCACACCGTGCTCACACGCCGGCTGCACGCCTACCTCCGCTGGCGCAACGCCAACAAACGCAGCCCACAACTGCTCGCCGCACAACGCCGAGAACGAAAACGGGTCCGAGCCGAAAAAGGCACCCGATGGGGACGGCCCGCCACCCCCAAAGCCGCATGACCAACCCGCGCAAACGTTAGTGGACACCGCACTAGGCGGTGTGAAGTGTGTTGAGAGCGACGATCACCGCCAGCCCAAGCCCTTGGATGGCGGCGCGGTTCATGATGGCCTGACGCGACAGGCGGCCGCCGCTGAACGCAGAAACGACACGGATACCGAGAGCCTTGCGCCCTAGGGACGATCCGGTGTCGCCCACCATCATCGACAACAAGTCGTACAGTGCCAACCCAATCAGCACGATCGCTGTCTCGACGGTTTCGGTGATGGTCCGCTGAGGTGTGTCGTCGGGCGGGTCTCTGTCGGGTCCGCACGAATCGGGCTCGCGGGAGGGGACCACGTCAGGACATCCGTCGGCTGCGTCGGCCGGGATCTCAGCAGCCGCAGCAGCCGCCGTGGGAGGCGGGTCCAGGAACGGGCACCCGGGGCAGCCCCACAGTGCATCGACGCCGCTCAGGACGAGACGGGTCAAGACCGCTGCGGCGACGGCCGCCAAGATCCAGTCGAGGATGCGTGCGCCGAGACGTTGCAACGGGAATCCCAGCAGGAGCGATGTACCGTCCGCGAAGCTGACCCGGTCGACGGCGTAGCTCGGTGGGTGATCTGGTTGTTGAGTCATGGGGGGATATTGGTGAGGTGGACCCGCCGTTGGAATCCAAATCGCTAGTGTCCCGAGTGGGGAATTTGTTGCATATATGCGGCCATGGTGTCGAGGATCTCGTCGGCGGTCTTGTGCCATGTGAATGGTCTGGGGTTGTCGTTCCAGTTGTCGATCCAGGCGTTGATGGATTCCTTGAGCTCGGCGACGCTGCGGTGGGTGCCGCGGCGCAGCCATTTGGTGGTGAGCTCGGAGAACCAGCGCTCGACGAGGTTCATCCACGAGCTGTAGGTGGGCGTGAAGTGGAGCTTGAAGCGGGGGTGGCGCACCAGCCAGCGCTTGATCGCGGGGGTCTTGTGGGTGGAGACGTTGTCGAGCACGATGTGGACGTCGAGTCCGTCGGGGATCTCTTTGTCGATCTGGTTCAGGAAGTTGCGGAACTCCTCGCTGCGGTGGCGGGCCGTCATGGACGCGATGACCTTGCCCGAGGCGGTGTCGAGGGCTGCGAACAGGTCGGTGGTGCCGTGGCGGCGGTAGTCGTGGGTCTGCCTTTGGGGGGTGCCGGGCATCAGCGGAAGGATCGGGGCGGTGCGGTCGAGCGCCTGGATGCCGGTCTTCTCGTCCACGCACAGCACCGCCGCCGCGTCGGGCGGGTTCAGGTACAGGCCCACCACGTCGCGGACCTTGTCGACGAACTGCGGGTCGGGGGACACCTTGTACTCCTCGACGAGATGGGGCTTGAGCCCGAACGCGCGCCATATCTGGCTCACCGCGGTCTGCGAGACGCCTGCTGCTTTGGCCATCGACCGCGTCGACCAGTGCGTCGCGTCCGCCGGGACGGTCTCCAGGGTGCGCACCAGCACGTCCTCGATCACCGCGTCGGTGATCTTGCGCGGCGGCCCCGGCCGCGGGTCGTCGCTCAGCCCGTCCAGGCGCCGCTGCGCGAACCGCTTGCGCCACTTCGACACCGTCGCGGGATGGCAGCCCGCCTCCGCGGCGATGTCCTTGTTCGTCCGACCGTCTGCGGCGCCCAGCACGATCCGGCACCGCAGCGCCAAAGCCTGTGACGACTTGGGCCGCCGCGCCCACCGCTCCAAGGTCTCTCGCTCCTCGCAGTCGAGCACCACCTCCACAGCCGGCCGTCCTCGCCGAGTCCCCATCGCAGCCTCCGATCATCTCCGAAGACCACATGATGGCGCACCCAACACAAAAACGCGACTAACTCCCCACTCGGGACACTAGGTGATCGGTCGCGAACAGCATCCGGGCGACCTCGCCGCTGCTCTCCGGGACGCCCGAAAGCACCGTGCACACGCGGGAATCGGCGCCGATCGGCAGGTTCGGGGCGGCCAATACAATGGGCTCATGGCTGGCGATCTCGCGACAGACGCACGCGCAGCGACGCTGCGACCGCTCGGGCGGATGCCAGTGGCGATCCCCGACAACGCCGCAGATAAGACAGTGCCAAAAGCGCGCGGGCTGGTGCGGCTCCCGGGTCACATCGCCTGGAGCCCGCCGTACGTCTACGACCTGGATGATCGCCCGCAGCGCTGCCGGGCGTACGCCAGAGTGATGAGCGAAGGCCTCGACGCGGACATTCTCGGGTACATCGACATCGACGCTCTCGTGGAAATGTGGGACGAGATCCACCTTGCGCCGCACGTGCGCGAGCGATGGCGCGGCTGGCTCATCGACCGAGGCTTGCTGAGCTAGCCCCTCAGTGCTCACCGATCTGCAGCGCGAGGTGCGCCGAATCCTTGCAGGGCTTGCGGAGTGCGACGAGTTCGCGCTCGCGGGCGGCGCAGCCATCATCGTCAGCGGAATCGCTGACCGGCCGACCAATGACTTGGACTTCTTCACGTCGTACCCAAAGACCGTCGAGGCGTTGCTCCACGCCGCTCAGGCCGCCCTCGAGAACGAAGGCCTCGCGGTGACACGTCTGGCCGAGGGGACCACGTTCGCCCGGCTGAGCGTCAGCAGCACCGAGGACACGACCCACGTCGATCTCGCGTCGGACGCTCGAATGCTGCCGGCGCGGGAGACCGAGGAAGGGTTCGTGCTCGCCGAGGCCGAACTGGCAGCGGACAAAGTGCTCGCACTCGCCGGCCGACGCGAATCCCGTGACTACATCGACTTCCAAGGGCTGCTCGACCGCTTCGACGTCGACCGGCTGTGCGAGCTCGCCGGCGACAAGGACGGCGGATTCGCTCCTGGCCAGCTCGCCGATGCTCTGGGGTACTTCGACCGTGTACCGGCCACCGAATTCGCCGACTACACCGACGACTACAGCGGGCTTCGCGACACGGTGCGATCAGCACACCGAGCCCTGCAAGCACGCAGCCGAACACGGCCGAGCCGGGACCGGGGGATCGGTCTGTAGCACCGTGGCGGCGCAACCGCGGGCGGCGTATGTCATGTCGGGGGAGTGACCGGTCACGACGTCGAAGCGACCGTGCTCGCAAACCAGGTTCCACAGAATCTTGGTGCGCAACGTCCCTCCGGACGCTACCGAGTCGCCGACAGCGGAACAGTGCGAAGAAGCCATATGCCCAAAAGTGCCAGGCGGCCGAGTCGGGGCTACAGGTTCGCCAGGTCGGCGGGCGCCCACATCGGCCTTTTGGGCTTACCGACTGGCTTACCGTTTCGGAATAGTGCGACACGACGGAATGGCTCATCAGAGGAGTTGTCGTAGACGCAGGTCTCGGTGGCGAGCGTGACAGCCGCTGCGATGTGTCCCCAGAGGCGCCTGTGGCGCTCTCGAATCTTGTTCTCAGGCACGTTATGCCCGCCATCGAGGACCCGATCAGCGAGTCGCGATGATCTTGAGCGGCTTGTGCCGCCTCATAGGCACGCGATTGCGCATCGCCGGGCCACCGTTCAGCAGCAATGCAGTCTGCGTTCACCAATGGGATAGCTAGGTGGTCGCGCACACCCTCAAAAGCGTCGTCTTCCCAGATCCGTCACATAGTTAACTTGACATAATGTCTATTATCGGCGTTCTGTAGAGGATTTCGGCACAGGGGCTCAGATGTCGAGGGCTCAGATGTCGAGCGCCTGGCCGTAGTCGCGGCTGTGTCTCACGATGAACTCCCGGCGGGGTTCGACGGCGGCGCCCATCATCACCGAAAAGGCCTTCTTGGCCTGTTCTTCGGAAGCCCGCGTCTCGCCGAGGCCGATCTTGCGGAGCACTCGTGTTTCGGGGTTCAGGGTTGTCTCGAACAGCTCGTCGTCGTCCATCTCGCCGAGACCCTTGAAGCGGGTGAGCCGGTAGCGCCGATTCGCGGCTTCCAGCTCTGCGGTCAATGCCTCACGCTCGGCCTCTGAGTACACGAATTTCTTGGTTGAGCCGATGGTGAACGCATGCGTGGGCGGCTGTGCCGCGAACACCCGGCCACCGGCCAGCAGCGGGCGCATGTAGTGGTAGATCAGCGTCAGCACGAGGCAGCGGATGTGGCTGCCGTCCACGTCGGCATCGGCCAGCAGGACAACACGCTCGTAACGGCACGCGTCGAGGTCGAAGTCGGTGCCCGAGCCGGCCCCGAGCGCCGTGAACAGCGCCGTGGCCTCTGCGTTGTCGAGCACCGCCTTGGCAGTCCCCTTGCCGGCGTTCACCACCTTGCCCCGCAGCGGCAGCACCGCTTGCCAGGCGCTGTCGCGAGCTCGTTTTGCGGGACCGGCCGCGGAATCGCCCTCCACGATGAGCAGTTCGCCCTCGCGCTGCAGCCGGCAGTCGGACAGCTTGTCGGGCATGCCATTGCTGCCGAGCGCGGCCGCCTTGCGCCGCTGATCGAGCGCCCGCCGCGACTCCACGCGGTTCACCACCGCGTCGGCCAGTTTGTCGATCAACGCCCGGACATGGGTCTTGCGTGACCCCGGCGCGCTGCCGTCGAACCACGCGCGCAAGCCCTCTCTCACCACGCTGGCGACAATGCGCTGTACCTGCGGCGTGCCGAGTTCCCGCTTGGTCTGACCCCGGAACTGCGGTTCGGCAAAGGTGGCACGCACCACCGCGACGAGGCCCTCCTGAGCGTCCTCGCGTTGTGCTCGCGCATCGTCCTTGAGGCGTCGCAGCTTGCGTGGATCGGCCTCGGCCAAAGCGGTGTTCACCGCTGTCGTGAGCGCCCGCTCGAAACCGGCGATATGGGTGCCTCCCTCGGGGGTGGGAATGGTGTTCACGAAGCCGACGATGTTCGTGTCATATGCGCGCGTCCAGCGCATCGCGACCTCGACGTCGCACCGGCGTACGACATCGGTGAGCTTGCCGTCCACCGGGACGCGCTCGGTGAACTCCTCCGATCCAGTCAGCCCGATCAGCCCGGTAACCGGCTCGACGTCGCCGCAGAGCTTCTGGACGAAGTCGGCCAGCCCGCCGCTTGAGACGATCTCCTCGATGACAGGCGGATCGGTCCGGCGGTCGGCGAGGGTGATCTTGACCTTGGGCACCAGGAAGCAGACCTGCTCGATTCGCTGGCGGACTTCGTCGAAGTCGACAGTGGCTGAAGGGTCGAAGATCTCCCGGTCGGGCCAGAACTGAACGCGGGTGCCGGTGCGTCCCGCTGATACCCGGCCGACTCGCTTGAGCTTGTGCCCGGGTCGGAAACGGCCAGCAGCATCGGTGTGCCCAGCGATTCGGTCGCAGAACTCCAGGCGATGGGTAGCGCCCTTGCGATTCACGTCCACGACGAGGCGGCTCGAGAGCGCGTTCACTACCGATGCGCCGACCCCGTGGAGGCCACCCGAAGCGCCATAGGCCCCGTTGCCGAACTTCCCGCCGGCATGCAGTTCGGTGAACACGACTTCGACCGCTGTGATGTCGTCGTGCTTGAGGTCGATCGGGATGCCGCGGCCCCGGTCCACGACCTCGTAGGAGTCGTTGTAGAGGGTGATCTCGATCTGCCGGCCGTGTCCGGCAGCTGCCTCGTCGACGGCGTTGTCGATGATCTCCCACAGCAGGTGCGTCAGCCCACCGGAGCCGGTACCGCCGATGTACATGCCGGGGCGCTTGCGCACCGCGTCGAGACCTTCGAGCACTTCGATGGCGCTCGCGTCATAGGCGCCCGCCGGTCCATCGGCTCCGCTCGCAGCAGCGCTGCTGTGTGGGTGGGAATCGCCGCCGTCGGCCATGCTGGAAATCTGCTCCTCGGGGACGTCGCGCGCTGTCGGTGCTACCGGTGCCGCCATCAGAACCGGTACTCCCCCAACGCAAGGATGCGCTGGTCGGTCGTACGGGCGGGCCCGTTGCGCTTCGTCGCAGACAGCTCCGGCCGCGCTGGAGCCGGATCGGGCGACCCGATGTCGTCGTGCGGTGCCACGACCGCCGCGAGCTGGCGATGAAGTCCCACCCAGCCGTAGGTGACCTGCGTCTCGAAGCCGGCCAGTCGCACTGTGGGTGAGCCGGCAGTGCCGCGCCCACGGGACGGGACATCGGAGATCTCGGTGACCTTCACCGTCCCCTCGTCGGTCACCAGCACCACCAGCGCGCCGAACGAGACCGCGCCTGCGGCCACCACGGTGGAGCCGGCGCGCAGTTTCATGCCGGTGACGCCCGCTGCCCCGTGGCCACGCACGGTCAGCGCGTCGGCGCCGAACCGCAGCACATGGCCGGTGGAGGCAATGAGCGCCACTTCAGATCCATCGGGAGCATCGAACGCCGCAACCACCCGGTCGCCGTCGGTGAGCGAGATCACCGTGTTCCCGCTGCGCACCGATTCCAGCGCCGCGGGGTCGAGACGCTTTGCCACGCCACTGCGCGTCACCAGCGCAACCGGCGCACCGGCATGCCCGAACAGCGCAACGGGCTGCTCGCCACGGGCGAGCGAGAACATTTCGCGGACTGGCGCCCCCCGGCTCCCTCGCAGCATCTCGGGTATCGCTCGCACCTCGGTACGAAGGACCCGACCCCGGTCGGTCACCAAGTGCACGACATCAAAGTCCGCTGCTGTCGCTGCGGCGACCAGCACGTCGTGCCGGCCGGGCTTGGCGCTCAGTGGGTCTTCTTCATGGCGTCGACCCAGCAGACCTGAAACGGAAAGCGTCACCAAGCTGGTCCGCTCGCCGCCCTCGATGTCACGTACGAGGTCGAGCGTGTCGTCTCGGGACCCCTCCCCCAACCCACGCGCGGCTGCCACGACATCATCGCGATGGCAGATCTCGGTCCGGCGAGGAACGCCAAGATCGCTCACCACCTCGTCCAGCTCACGCTCGACGATGGTCCGGCG
Organism: Acidimicrobiales bacterium; assembly: GCA_965231925.1. Lineage (GTDB taxonomy): Bacteria > Actinomycetota > Acidimicrobiia > Acidimicrobiales > Poriferisodalaceae > Poriferisodalis. The sequence continues at coordinate 2,353,383 of OZ246894.1, read as the reverse complement.
CCGAGCCTCCGAGCCGAGGATCTTGCGGTAGCCCTCGATCGCGTCGCGAAGCTCGGCCAGCTCGTCTCGCAGGCGCTGTGTCTCGAGCGCGGTGAGCCGCCGCAACTGCATGTCGAGAATGTGATTGGCCTGGATCTCGGTGAGCTCCAGGCGGGCCATGAGCTGTGCCCGGGCGCTGGCGACATCGGGCGCGCCGCGGATGATCGCGATCACGGTGTCGATGTTGTCGAGCGCGATGAGCAAGCCCGCCACGATGTGCTCGCGCTCTGTCGCACGGTTGAGGCGGAACTGCGTGCGGCGGACGACGACATCGAGGCGGTGATTGATGTAGTGCTCGCACAGTGCGTACAGGCCGAGCTGCCGGGGAACGCCATCGACCAGTGCCACGTTGTTGATGCCGAAGGTGTCTTCGAGCGGTGTCAGGTTCCACAGTTGGGCAAGCACGCCATGCGCGTTCACGCCCGGCTTGCACTCGATCACCAGCCGCAGGCCCCAGTTGCGATCCGACAGGTCATTTACGGCGGCAACGCCGTCGAGCCGGCCGCTTGCTGCGAGTTCACGGACCTTCGCCTGTACCCGTTCGGGGCCGACCATGTAGGGCAGTTCGGTGACGACGATGCAGTCTCGACGGGCCGTCAACGGCTCGATGTGCGTCTTGGCCCTGACACGAACGGTGCCACGCCCCGACTCGTATGCATCGGCCAGTGAATCGTCGACGATGACCACGCCGCCCGAAGGGAAGTCGGGGCCGGGCATCAGATTCATGAGCTCAGCCGTGGTCGGCTTGGGACGTCGCTGGCGCAGTACCAGTTTGATGGCCTCGGCGACCTCGGCGAGGTTGTGCGGCGCCATGTTGGTGGCCATGCCCACCGCAATGCCGCTGGCCCCGTTCACCAGCAGGTTCGGCAGCAACGCGGGCAGGCACGTCGGCTCGGTCCGCTCGCCGTCGAAGTTCGCCGTGAAATCGACCGTGTCCTCGTCGATGCCTGCGGTCATCGTCAGAGCCGCCGCGGTGAGTCGCGCTTCGGTGTAGCGGTAGGCAGCCGGCGGGTCGTCGAGGCTGCCGAAGTTCCCTTTGGGCTCCACCAGGGGCACCGACATGGCGAAGTCTTGGCCCATGCGGACCATGGCCTCGTAGATTGCGCTGTCGCCGTGAGGGTGGTACTTGCCCATGACCTCGCCGACGACACCGGCCGACTTTCGGAACGGGGTGCCTGGTCGCAGGCCGAGGTCATCCATGACATAGAGGATCCGGCGCTGCACCGGCTTGAGGCCGTCACGAACGTCGGGAATTGCCCGCGCCGTGGTCACCGACAGCGCGTAGGGCATGAACGAATCGCGCATCTCGTCCGCGACGTCGATGTCGTGGATTTCTCTGGCGATCCTTGTCGGTGCGGTCGGTCCGGCCATCGTCTGGGGCCCTCTCAGGGACGGAAGGTGTTGCAGAGCGGGAGCGTGTGTATGCGCGCCGTCAACGCCGGAGGGCACCGTTCGCTTTGGCGCATTCCAGCGGTTGCTGTTGAGAGTACGACGCTCGCCTTTGCAGGCCACGTCAATTTTGGGCTGGGTCGATTCTGGGTTGGGTCGATTCTCGCCTCAAGGACTACCCTGCGGCGAGTGTTGGTGAGGACCTCGTGAGCCGGCGCCTCGAAGTCGAGCTGACCAGTCAGCGCGACGACGGTTCGTGGACGTGGCGTGCCGCAGGCGCGAAGCAGCCCAAGGGCGTGCTCGACGGCGACCTGCTTCCGCCCGACGTCGGCGAAGGCGATGTTCTGCGAGTCGACGCCGACTTCGAGGTCGACGGCATCTTCGTGACTGGGGTGCTCCCGCCCAAGGCCCGCAGCGGCAAGCCCCCTGCCGAGCGCATCGAGATGATCGGCCCGCCCGACCGTGGCGCAGGAACGACCACCGCCCGGATGAAGAGCGGCCGTGGCAGCCGCAAACGCGGTGGGGACGGCGAGCGTGGTGGCGACGCAGAGCGAGATTCGCGCAGTCCCAAGCGCAAGCGAGAGGGCGACCGCCGCAAACGTGAGCGGTCCGCGGACTCGAAGACTGGCGAGCCCCAGCGACCCAAGCGGGGCGAGGGCGACGGCCGCCGCCGGCGTGAGGGCGGTGCCAAGCGACAGTCATCAGATGCCGCCGCCAAGGCACAGCCCGAGACCGCCGATCGCCCCTCTCGCCCCAAGGCGCGCAAGCTCCGCCCGGGTCGCAAGCACCGCGACGAACTCATTGCCTCGTTGCCGGCCGAGCAGCAGGTGATCGCCGAACAGGTCGCACGCGGTGGCCTCGCTGCGGTTCGCACGGGCATCGACGAGCAGAATCGCAAGGCGGCGGCGCAGGGCGCGCCCGAGGTGCCAGCCGACGGCGTGCTGCGGCTCGCGGAATCGCTCGTGGGACCGGTGCAGATCGCCGAGTGGCACGATCGTGCCGACGCGGCCCTGGCTGGCATCGAACGGGTGGATCTGCGCGATCTCCGCTCCGTGCTGGTGGCTGCCGAAGACTTCGCCCGCGACGCCGAGGCTCGGGAACTGGCCGACAAGATCCGCGAAGGGCTCAACGAACGCGTCGAAGCCAGCCAGCGCGAGTGGCATGACGAGCTGCGCACGACGTTGGCGGAAGGGCGCGTGGTGCGAGCGTTGCGGCTCAGCTCCCGACCTCCCAAGGCCGGTGCCCCGCTGCCTCCCGAAGTTGCCCAGGAGCTGACGACACAGGCGAATGCTGCGCTGGGAACCGGCAACTCCCAGCACCGCATCGCAGTCGTGCTCGAAGCGGTTGCCTTCTCACCGGTCCGGCCCTATGTCGTGGTGCCGAGCGTTCCCGCTGAGCCATCCGAAGAACTGATGGAGGTGGTACGCAAGATTGCGAGCCGGCTGCCTGAAGTCGCAGCAGCGTTCGGCGTGGAGCCGTCGGCCGCAAGCCCTCGCGGCCAGTCGCGGCGCGGCTCCCGCCGCCGACCGAAGCCGGAGCCGAAGGCCGACGCCGAAGATGCGACAGCCGAGTCTGATGCCGAAGATGCGACAGCCGAGTCTGATGCCGAAGTCGCAACAGCCGAATCAGAGGCCGAGGATGCGACAGCCGAGTCTGATGCCGAAGTCGCAACAGCCGAATCAGAGGCCGAAGATGCGACAGCCCACTCAGATGCTGAGGACGTGGCGGTCGAGGAACTCGCGCATCCCGGCTGAGAGAGCGAACTCCCCCGCCTCGATCGCGCAAAAGCTCACGAAGCGGGCCTCGGCGGCATCATCGCCGGCGAGCGGCACTGCGTCGGACAGGCATTCCACGGCATAGTCCAAGATCACGAAGTGCAACTGGTCGCTGATGTGCTCGGTGACGCCGACGAGCTCGCCGCACCGCACGACGAGACCCGTCTCTTCGGCCAGCTCGCGCTCGACCGCGGCACTCAGACTCTCCCCCGGTTCGACACGGCCTCCGGGAAATGCCCACAAACCCACGGCGGGCGGGCGACCTCGCCGCACCAGCAGCACCGATTCGCCCCGAACGGCGATCCCGCCGACACACACCTGGGGCACCGGAGCGCTCACTGCGGCGAGGTGACGGGCCCGCTCGATGGCTCGGGGGCCGGTGCCAGTCTGCGATGCAGCACCAGCAACCGTGCGGTGAATCCGAATGTCTCGAAGAAGTTCTTGGTGGTGCGGTTCCCCGGCAGCGCCAGCGAGTCGACGCCGACGCAATTGCGCTGCTCACACCATCGCAGCACCTCGCCGATCAGCTCCTCCCCCACGCCGACGTCGCGGGCACCGGTGGTCACGTACAGGTCGGTGACGCGCCCCAGCCAGTCTCCCGACTGCAACGACTCGACCGCGGCAGCCGCATAGCCCACCGGCGTGCCGTCGATCAGTCCAACCCACACGGCCTGATCGGGATCGTCGAGCGCCGCTCGCAGACTCTCGCTGAAGGGCCTCTCGCGCACCTCCCGCCGCGACCAGACCCACCCGCCGCGGGCGTCAGCCTGTTCGGCCACTGCCTCTTGGGCCATGGCCGCCAGAGCGTCAAGGTGTTGGCCGCTAGCCGGTACCGTCCCTATCTCCATGGGCACAGCCTCCATGGGCCACGGCCCATCAGGCGGGTTCGGCAGAACGCCGCGCCATGGTGGCCTTCTCGGCGCCGAGCCGCCCGAGCACGCCTTCGGACAGGTCAATGTGGGACATCATCGCTGCCACAGCGCTGTGGCCTGCGACCTCGGCTATCTGGTGGTACATCGCGGTGACGATGCGTCGGTAGTCCTCATGGCCCTGTGGCTGGGACCGCAGCTCGATCAGGTGCATCGCTTCGCGGGCGTTGAATTGCATGGTGTAGCGCACCCGGTACGCCATCGAGACGGCGTAGGAAGCCTCCAGCGGTCCTGCGGCGTCGACAACGGCGCCGTGGAGATTTGCCGACCGCTCCATGACCTCGTCGTAGGCCTCGCCCCCGCCGGCGGCATCGACGATGCGCGGCACGGTGTACCCGTGACGCGGCGTCAGCGGCTGCCACTCGATCGTCAGCAGGCGATGTCGCTGCAGATCACGGAAGCTGCCGTAGTCGGCGAGCACATCGAACCGGTAGTCGAGCCGCTCCAGCGCCCTGCCGGGGCGGTGACGCCGGTTCGTGCGTTCGCCGGCGTAGCGCTGCACGAGATCGACGCGCTGAGCCTCGGTCATGTCGGCGACTCGAGCCGCGATCTGCGACTCCGGTAGATCGGTGTAGGGGAACAGCATCGACGCGAGCATCTTGTCCTCGCCGGCGGGATCCCAGTCGGTGAGGACCACCTCGGGTACCGGTTCGGGCGCCTCTTCGGCGAAGAGCTCGGCCGCGAAGTCTTCCATCGCGATGCGTTTGGCCTCGAGGTAGTCCGACCACACGATCCCCCGGTCGGGCTGGTCGACGCGACGCAGGAACGACGGGATGACCTTGCGCAGCTCAGTGAGCATCAGGTCGCCATAGCTGCGTGCTTCAGGCAGCGGATGCGAACGCATCCGCAGCAGCAGCGCCTCATAGGCCTGCCCGCTGCCGAAGATGCCGACGTTGGACAGGCTCGCTGCGGGCAGCAGCCCGCGCGCGGCGTCGAAGGCCTGCGCCCGGATGGCTCGCCGGCGCGCCAGGTCTCCACCCGCCCCGGCGACGCTGGGCGCCGCATCGTGGTGCTCGGTGAGCCATGCCGTCATGCGCTGAACCATGTCGGCGTAGGAATCGAACATGGCGTCGACATCGCCGACGTAGCGCGTGCCCGCAGCGGAGTTCGTGACTGCGGGCGGGCGGTGATAGCGGTAACGCCCGTGGAGGCGCTCGTCGTAGGCGAGGTAGCGGGTGGACTGCTCGAGGTACGACATCAGCCGTCCCCGCTCCAGCACCTTGGTGAGCAGGTTGGAAGCCTGCTCGCACGCGAGATGCACCGCCCCGAGCTGGGCCACCGAATCGTCGCCGTACTCCACGAACACCCGCTGGTAGAGCTGCTCGGCGCGAGCCACACCGACCGTGGCGTCGATGGTCTCGTCGCCGGAGATGTCAAGGTCGTCCACGAACTCGTCAATCAGCAGCCGCCGCAGGCTCTTGTGGGTCCGGGAATAGCGGGCGAACAGCGCTCCCTTCACGACTTCGGGCAGGTTCACGAGCGCGAACACCGGCTGGCGCAGGTTCGTGACGTACCGCCGCAAGATGTCCTGCTCGGCGGGCGTGAACGTCTCGGCGGTGTAGTGGGTCACCGGTTCACCGTCGGTTCAGGTCGATACACGGCACTTCTGCATGATGGTATGCACCGTTCGCCGAAGCGCGGATACGCAGCATTTCCCGCCGGATCAGAACACGATCACTGCGGCGTCGGGCGCGATGGTCAGGGTCAGCTCGCGGCATCGGCCGACGCGCTCGCTGTCGAGCCACAGCCCCAGCGGCCGGTCGAACCGGTACTGCGCGTACTGCACCCGCCGCACGGCGATCGCCGGATGGGGCACGTGGGTGCCCGAGCGCAGCCGGCGGCGGGCGAGTACCCGCTGCGCGGGGCCGAGCGCGGGCTGATCCACACCGGTGCTGAGCACGTGCAGTCGCCCGTCGTTGGGGTGGGCGGCCGGTGCCAAGCGCCACCGCCCGAGGATCTCGGCGCTCATGGCGGCCACAACGCGACCGCGCCACCACGAGTTGCGCGCGACAGCCCCGACGCACGCCCAGTGCGTCTCGCCATCGGCGTTCACCTCGATGAGATCGATCGGCGCTGTTCGAGCACGTTCACTACGCAAGCGATCCGTCCCGCCCGCCGGGGCGCCCACCACCCGCCACAGGTCGCCGCCGGTCAGCCCGATCGGCATCGCCGGCGCATCACCGGATCGCTGGCGCGCAACCGCGACGCGCAATTCGGCATTGCTCGAGGCAATCGGCGCTCCCTCAACCAGGGCGCCTGCGGTTCCCCACGGCTGGTTGCGCCGGACCGTCACGAGAGCCTGCGGGTACGGGTCACCACGGGCAGCGAGACGAAACCGTCTCCCGGCGCGGCCGCCACCGGCCCGCCGACACGCCCATCGGAAACTCGGGTCGCCGCGGCGACCACCCCGCGATCGAGTGCGGTGTGGGCGCCCGCGGCGGCGCGCCTTGTGTCGCGCTCAGAGGCGACTTCCGCGATGCGGTCAACCAAGTCGATGATCTGGCGCATCTGGCGCACGAAATCACCAGCAGCCGGTACGTGGTCGCCCCGGGGATCGCCGGGCCACAGGTCGGCGTAGGCCCGCCCCTGGGCCCAGGCGTGAGCAACAGCGAAGAACGACGCATCTGGAGCGCGCGACACGACCACGCTGTGCTGGCGCTCGGCGCGATTGATCTGTGCCGCCAGCTCGGCGATGCGCGCCGCCCGCTCGCGTGTGTCGCCGTCGGGAAAGCGAGGCGACGGCGGCGGCTGGCTGCTGCGGTGCTCGTAGGTCAGCACCGACACCAACCCCGCCAGTCGAGCCGGCCCCACGCCGTCGAACACGCCCTCACGCAGGCACAGCACCGTCAGCAGATCGCACTCATGAAAGACAGCCCGCAAGCAGTCGCCCGTCTCGGTGAGCGCCCAGCCGTCTGCGCAGCCGAAAATGTTCAGCACCTCGTTGGTGGCGTCGAGCTGGCGGGCCAGGCCTCCCTTGGCAAGCTTGATCCGGTCCTTCAGACGGCTCACTCGGGCCCCGACACGCTCGGCGTTCCGCTCTGCGTCGATGAGCGCCCGGTCGGTGCGCCGGTCTGCGGGCCTGGGGCGATGATGCCGGCCCGAGCGCGGCCCGCGACCTCGCCCGTGCCCCGAGGAGCGGCCGCGGCCGCCGCCCATCGACTTCAGCCGCGCCCGGGCGTCGCGCAGCGCTTTGCGCTCGACTTCCAGCGCTGTGGTCCACTCGCCGATGCGGCGATCGGCCTGCCACTGGGCGAACGACCGCTGCAACAGTTCAACCGCGGAATCTCGCGTCCGGCTGGCGATGAGGTTGGCGACCATGTTGTACGTCGGCCGGAAGGAGGACTCCAGCTCGAAGTCGTTGCTCGCCGCCAGCCGTGCCGCCTCACCGAAGGCCGTCTGGGGGTGCCACAGCGTGTACGCGTAGCCCACTTCGTCGATCCCGCGACGGCCGGCGCGGCCCGTGAGCTGGGTGTACTCGCCCGGCGTCAGGAGTGAGAAACCTTCTCCCCGAAACCGGCTGAGCTGTTCGATCACCACTGATCGGGCAGGCATGTTCACGCCCACTGCGAGTGTCTCGGTTGCGAACACGACGGCCAGCAGTCCTGCCGAGAAGCACTCTTCGATGGCTTCCTTGAACGCGGGAATCAACCCTGCGTGGTGCGCGGCGACGCCGGCGGTGAGCCGGTCCAGCCATCCCTCGTAACCCAGCGCGTCGAGGTCGCCGGGGTCGAGATCCGCAGTGTGGGCCGCCGCAATCTGGCGCACCTGATGCTGTTGTGCAGCGTCGAGGAACGCTGCTCCCTCGGCGGCGAGCGTCTGCGCCGCATCGTCGCAGCCCTGGCGGGAGAACACGAAGACGATCACCGGCAGCCTGGCGGTCGCAGCCAGATGCTCGACGATTTCAGCGCGCCGGGGCCGAGCCGGTCGCACGCCTCCCCGGCGCTGGCGGCGCTGGCCACCCGAACCCGAACGCGCCTGTTCCACCAAGCGCTCGATCTCGGGGTTCGGGCGCCCGTCCCGCAAGGTCGGCAAGTCGACGAGGCGGCGGCTGTGCCGCTCAAAGATCAGGTAGCGATCTTCGAGGGGCACCGGCCGCTCGGCGGACACCACGGCGGTGCAGTCGCCGGCGGTGGCTTCGATCCACGCTGCAAGCTCGTCGGCATTACTGACCGTGGCTGACAGGCACACCAGGCGCATGTGCGGCGGCGTGCTGATGATGACCTCTTCCCAGACGGCGCCCCGGTACGGGTCCTGCAGGAAGTGGACCTCATCCAGCACAGCCGTCCCGAATTGGGCGACGTGGCTCGAGCCGGCGTACATCATGTTGCGCAGCACTTCGGTGGTCATGACCACCACATCGGCATCAGGGAAGATCACGTTGTCGCCGGTGAGCAGGCCCACCCGTTCAGCCCCCAGCCAGGCACGCAGCTCGCGCAGCTTCTGGTTCGACAACGCCTTGGTGGGCGTGGTGTAGGCCGTTCGCTTTCCGGCTTCGAGGGTCGCTGCGATGGCGTACTCGGCAACCAGCGTCTTGCCCGATGACGTGGGCGCAGCTACCAGCACCGAGCCGCCGTCATCGATTGCTGCGAACGCCTCGGCCTGAAAGCCGTCGGGCGAGATGCGCCGGGCCGCCAGCAGGTCCTCGAACATCGGCGGCGTGCGGGGCCCTTCGACGGCGGCGGCCGGCCCGGCGGCTCGGTTCACGGCGCCGGCTCTCCCGCCTGGCGCTCGTCGCCCGCCGGGGGCGACCGGCGGAACCGTCGGCGCAGCGGCGGCTCCCCGCTGCGACGCCGCAGGATCAGGTACCCCACGAGAATCGACAACTCATAGAAGACGTACAGCGGCACCGATAGCGCCGCGAGCGTGACCGGATCACCTGACGGTGTGATGATCGCAGCGCCGGCCACGATGCCGACAATGGCGTAGCGGCGGGCCCGATTGAGCTGGGAGGGCGTGACGATTCCCGCAAGCTGGGCGAAGATCAGCACGATCGGGAACTCGAACCCGATGCCGAACGCCAGCATCATGAACGTCACCAGTCCCAAGTAGGCCCCCGGCCCCAGCAGCGGGTCGACCACGTCGCCGCTGACCGAGATCAGGAACTCGAGCGCCCGCTCGAAGGTGAAGTACGCGAGCACCGCACCGGACACAAACAGCACGCACCCCGCGAAGACGAACGGGACCGCCCAACGCTTCTCGCGCCGGTCCAGCGCCGGCGTGATGAATCGCCACAGGTGCCACAGCAGTACCGGCATTGCCAGCACGACGCCCAGGTAGGCGGAGACCTTGATGCGCGTGCGGAATCCTTCGAGCGGCGAGGTGATGACCAGGCTGCATGAGTCACCCAGCACGCTTGCGGGAGCGTCACGAGCTTCCAGCACCCGGCAATAGGGCGGCAGCAAGATCGACTCCAAGAGCCAGTCGTAGACGATGAGCCCGACGACCATGCCGAGCCCGATGGCCACGATGCTCCAGATGAGCCGGTTGCGCAGCTCGGCGATGTGATCCCAAAAGCCCATCACCGCCGGCCGCGGCCGGCGCCGCAACCAGAGCCTCACGCAGCGCCGTCGCTGGTTGGTCGATCCGTCACCTCGACAGCAGTCTCGCCCGGCGCCTCGGCATCGTTGACGGGCCGAGCCTGCGTGGCGGACGCTTCGGCGTCGCTGTCCGACTCAGTCGGTGTGGTGGTCTCGACGATCGGCGGCGACAGCGTGGCGTCCATCTCCTGGCGCACGTTCGTGGAGAACTCACGCACCTGCCGGAATGCCCGACCGATGCTGCGGATGGCCCCCGGGAGCCGCTTGGGGCCCAGCACGATCAGCGCCACGAGCGCGATGATCAGCACCTCATTGGGCTGCAGGCTCACGACTCGATGGTAGAACCCCGGCCTTGCGCGGCGGTTCTGCCGTCTCCCGGCATGGCTGATCGTGACGGCGGCATCGGTCGTCGCATCACAGCGGCAGCACTCGGCGAGCGGCCCACCGCAGAGCCAGCCCCAGTGCCCGCTCGGTGGTGGCGCGGCGCAGCGACGGCACATCGAGGCTGTCGATTGCGGTGCGTGCACGAACGACATCGGCGCGTACCTCCGCGGCTGCGTCGGCGATCGACGCCAAGCTCTGCGCCGTCGCTCGCAGCTCGCGTGCCAGCCGCTGGATCATGACCACGCTGACGGCGGCGAGCAGGCCGAAGGCAATGATCGGCAGCAGCCACAACGTCGACATGAATGGCACGATAGAGGTGTGCCCGCCCAGCCATTGCCGTCACTGCGCACGCCCCCGATTGCATTCGCACACCGCGGCGGGCGGGCCCATGGCCCAGAGAACGCCCTCGCAACGTTCGCCGCGGCTCTGGACATGGGGGCGACCGGCCTCGAGACCGACGTCTGGCTCAGCAGCGACGGTCATCCCATGCTCGACCACGACGGCGTCGTGTGGCACCGCGGCGTTCGCCGCCCGTTCAGCTCGTTCGCGCGCGAGCGCATCGGCACAGCAATCCCCACGCTGGCGGAGTTGTACGAAGCGTGTGGCACCGACTTCGAGCTGTCGGTCGACCTGAAGGACCCCGCGGCTGCCGACACCGTCATCGAGGTCGCCCGCACCGCCGGCGCAGAAGACCGCCTCTGGCTGTGCCACGGAGACTGGGACCTGCTCGTTGACGTGCGCGGCCGCACCACTGCCCACATCGTCGATTCGACCCGGGTCCGCCGCATGAAGGAAGGCCCCGAGCGCCTGGCCGCTGTGATGGCCGACAGCGGCATCGACGCGATCAACCTGCATGCCAAGGACTGGACGGGCGGCCTCGCAGCTCTCTTCCACCGGTTCGAGCGCTTGTGTTTCGGGTGGGACGTTCAGCACACACGGTTGGCGTCGGGGCTGCGCAACATGGGACTCGACGGCCTCTATGGCGATCACGTCGACCGCCTGCTCGCCGGCATCGCCCCATCAGATGCCCGGGCCCAATCGAGCTGAGCCAGTGCCTTTGGAGAACTACAAGCCGCCAAGCCTGTTGGGCGGCCAGAAACGCGCGAACGCTCGACCGACAATCTCGCCCTCGGCGACCGGCCCGAAGACGCGGCTGTCCTGGCTCGAGCCGCGGTTGTCTCCCATGACGAACACGTAGCCCGCAGGCACCCCGAGCGGACCGAAGTCGCGGGTGAAGACGTTGGGTGGCAGGTACTCCTCGGTCACCGGCAGCCCGTCGACGACGAGTCGCCCGTTTACTGCCCCGACCGTCTGCCCGCCGACTGCCACAACCCGCTTGATGAGCTCGGCGGTCTCGGAGGGTCGCATCGATTCCGGGGTCCGGAACACGACGACGTCGCCGGGATCGGGGTCGCCGATGCGGTAACTGAGCTTGGAGACCAGCAGCCGGTCGCCGACCGCGAGCACCGGCTCCATCGATTCAGACGGAATGAAGAACGCGGCGATGAGAAACGTCCGCATCAGCAGCGCCAGCACGACCGCCGTCGCCAGCACCCACCCCCACGAGAGCAGATTGCGCGATCGCTGGCTCATGACCCGCCGGATGCGCGGTGGCCGGTGCGGTCGCGGATGTCTGCCCCGCATTCCGGGTGCGCCCCTCACCCCGCCATCGAAGTCGGCACCGCTGGGTTCATCCGGTTGGACCGCGGGTGCATCCCGATCTTCGGCGTCAGATTCGCCGCCAGCCTCGTCGGGAGAGTTCATGGTGTCTCCGACAGCCACGCCGCCGCCGCACCGAGCCAGTCGCAGGCGTCGCGGTCGCCCGCCAGCGGGCGTCCCATCGATGTGACCTGCAGGTCCATCCGAGCGAGCGCATCGTCCACCGCCAACGGCTCGGACCACACCGCCCGCTCGCCCAGGGAGGTGATCCACCCGGCGTCGTCAGACGTGCTGGCCGCGTTGGCCGGCACCGGCACCACCGTGCGCTGCGGGGACAGTGCCGCAACGGTTCGGGTGTGGTGACTGACGCCCCGGTGACGTTCCCGCTCGTCGGCCGATGACGCCCGCACCGCCAGCGCCGTCGCCGCACCGAGCCGGTCCAGCACTGCCGCGTGGCCGGCCAGGTCCAGCGCCGAGAAGCCCAGCGGGCTAGCCGTGCCGAGGTGCCCAGGCCCGGGTGCGACCACCACACGTTCGATCTGCCGCTGCGCCAGCGCTGCAACTCCCGAGGCAACCGTGACCGCCTCGATGGGCGCGCCGAAGGCCTGCCCAGCACTCACGGCCGCCGCGATCACGCCCCGTTCGAGGCACGCCGCGGCCAGATCGCTCAGCACGAACGGCAGTGCTCCGCCGTCGGTCATGACGTAGCCCGGCGCGCTGGCTGTGGCATCGCTCACCGTGGCAGCCAGCGCCAGCGCGTGGCTGTGCAGCACGCACAGCACGACCCTCGTGCCCGCCAGCGAGGGCAGCTCCAACGCCGCGGCCTCGTCAAATGCAGCTTCCCCAGTTGCAGCTCCCTCAGGTGCAGCTTCCTCGTACGCATCAACGGGCAGCTGCTCGGCAAGGTATCGGGCCTTCATCACTCGGCCCACGCCGCCGGCGCCCTGATACGGCGCGCTGAGATTCGTATGTACGACATGGGCGCCGCCGGTGCCGAGGCCCAGGTCGATTGCTGAGGTGTTCACGAGCAGCTCATCACCGACCGCAACCGGGCCGCAGAGATCCGTCAGCGCGTACGCCTCACTCCCGTCGGAGAGCTTCATCCGCTGCAGTCCAGGCCTGACGTCGCGCACTTCAGCGGCCCCCAGGCGCGCGAAGCGCGGCATCTGGCGCCTTCAGCCGGCTGGGTGTCGGCGCTGGACGGCGCTCCGCAGCGGAATCCGGCGGATCACATTGCGTGTCACCTCAGCCAGCGGCGGCTGGCTGAGCGGCGATTCGCTCTGCAGCGGAATCCGGAGAGTCACATTGCGTGTCACCGCACCCATCACAGCGATTCGATCAGCTTGTCGACCCGCTCGTCGTGGGAGCGGAATGGGTCCTTGCACAGCACGGTTCGCTGCGCCTGGTCGTTGAGTTTCAGGTGTACCCAGTCGACGGTGTAGTCGCGGCGCCGCGCCTTGGCTTCACGAACGAATGCCCCGCGCAGTCGAGCCCTCGTCGTCTGCGGCGCTTCCTCGATCGCCCGGCTCACGTCAGCCTCATCCAGCATCCGCTCCACGTGACCGGCCCGCTGCATCAGGTAGAAGACGCCTCGCGTCGAGTGAACGTGGTGGTACTGCAGGTCCAGCAACGCGATGTGGGGGTCATCGAAGCCGGTCTCATTGCGGTCGGCGTAGCCCGTGAGCAGCTTGTGCTTGATGACCCAGTCCACCTCCCGGTCCAGCTTCAGCGGGTCGTCGTTGATCGCTGTCATGGCGTGCTCCCACATGCCCAGCGCACGCGACTCCTCGGGGGTGAGGTCATTGGTCTCGGCGAAGCGCAGAGCCCGTTCGAGGTACTCAGACTGGATGTCCGCAGCGCTGACCTCGCGTCCGTTCGCGAGCCGCACCTTGCGACGGCAGGTGATGTCGTGGCTGATCTCGCGGATCGCACGGATCGGGTTCTCCAGCGTCATGTCGCGCAGCACCACTTCAGGGTCTTCGAGCATGCGCAGCATCAGTGCGGCCGCGCCGATCTTGAGAAAAGACGTGTACTCGCTCATATTCGAGTCGCCGACGATGACGTGCAGGCGGCGGAATCGCTCGGCATCGGCATGGGGCTCGTCACGGGTGTTGATGATCGGGCGGCTGCGGGTGGTTGCGCTCGACACGCTTTCCCAGATGTGCTCGGCCCGCTGGGTGATGCAGTAGCGGGCGCCTTTGGCGGTGTTGAGCACCTTGCCTGCCCCGGCGTAAATCTGGCGCGTGACCAAGAACGGGATCAGCACTTCGGCGTAGTTCGAGAAATCGTCGGCGCGGCTGGTCAGGTAGTTCTCGTGGCAGCCATAGCTGTTGCCGGCTGAGTCGGTGTTGTTCTTGAACAGGAAGATCGTGCCGTTGAAGGCTTCTTCGGCCAGCCGCTCGGTCGCGCTGGCGACGAGCTGCTCGAGGATCCGCTCGCCTGCACGGTCGTGGCACACCACGTCATAGACCGAATCGCACTCAGGAGTGGCGTACTCGGGATGGCTGCCGACATCGAGATACAAGCGGGCGCCATTGGCCAGGAATACGTTGCTCGACCGTCCCCACGAGACCACCCGGCGGAACAGGTAGCGCGCCACCTCGTCGGGGCTCAGCCGTCGTTGCCCTCGCAGCGTGCAGGTGACCCCGTACTCATTCTCGAGACCCATGATGCGCCGCTGCACGGCGCTCACCGTACTTGGCCTCTAAGAATCTTCCTGAACAGCGCTGTCGTCGGGTTCTTCAGGGTCGTCGCCGAGTGCGGCTTCCACCTCGGCATCGTCGAGGCGGCGGAAGCACCGGCGGCGGTGCGAGGTGTCGGGAACAATCGACTCGAGCAGGGCCACCTCGAGATCCGGCGCCGTGATCTCGCGTTCGGGCCCCGCGAGCGCGGCGCGGGCCAGCCCGATGGCCGCGTCGGCATCGAATTCGGGGTCGTATCCCTCAGCGACTCGCTCGCGCACTGCATCGGCATCGCCGCCGATGCAGCAGTACGTCTCCTCGTCCATCACGGTCCCGTCGTACTGGATCCGGTAGAGCTGGTTGGCCTCGTCGCCGCTGCCGACCTCGACGACCACGATCTCGACCTCGAGCGGCTTGAGCTCGTGGGTGAAGAACTGCCCGAGCATCTGCGCGTACTGGTTGGCGAGGCTGCGGGCTTCGACGTCTGAACGTGAGTACTGGTACCCCTTCAACTCGGCATGACGGACGCCGGCAACGCGCAGCTGGTCGAACTCGATGTAGCGGCCGACGCCGCCGAACGCGATCCGGTCGTAGATCTCCGACACCTTGCGCAGGGTCGCGCTGTTGTTCTCTGCCACCAGGGCAATGCCGCCGTCGTACTCGAGCGTCACCAGCGAGCGACCTCGGGCGATTCCCTTGCGGGCGTAGTCCGCACGGTCCTGCATGAGCTGCTCAGGGCTGACATACAGCCCGGGCATGCTCATCGCGGCACCTCGCCTGTACGGGCAGACGACCCTCCGCCGCTCCCGCCGCTGGCGAGATCAGCTTGCAGCGCCGCAAAGACCGCGCCTGATTCCGCGTCGTCGATCTGGCGGAAGCCGTCGGGGCCGATTGCGGCGAGCACCGGATAGATACCCCTCACCGGGTCAGGCCCGCCGGTGGCGCTGTCCTCGTCAGCGGCGTGCCACAGCGCCTGCACGCTGAGGGCCAGAGCGTCCGGCTCGCTCAGGTCGTCGCGGAACCCGAGCTTGAGGACCGTTCCCGCGTGCAGGCTGCCCGAACCTGCGGTGGCGTAGTCCTGCTCCTCGTAGCGGCCCCCGGTCACGTCGTACTGGAACAGCCTGCCTCGCCCGTCAGCTGGGTCGAAGCCGGCGAAGATCGGCACCACTGGCAGGCCGAGCATTGCCTGGGGCAGGTGCGCCCGGAGCATCTCGGCAAGCTGATTCGCCTTGCCCTCCAAGCTCAGCGGCTTGCCTTCGATCTTCTCGTAATACTCGAGCTGCAGCTGGAAGAGGCGGACCATCTGCACCGCTGGGCCCGCCGCACCGGCTATGGCGACGGCCGAGTAGGAATCCGCGGGAAACACCTTGCGCATATCGCGATGACTGATGAGATGCCCGCTCGTGGCCCGCCGATCCCCCGCTACGACCACGCCGCCGGAACTGCGCACGGCGAGCACGGTGGTGGCGTGGGAGCCCTCAAGGGAGCCGAGGCCGCCCTCGGCAGCAGCGACCTGCGCGAGGTCGCCGAACGGCTCGTTGCCTGTACGTCGCAGCAGTTCGAGAAAACTCGCCCCGGGATCATCGCCTGGGGCGAAGAACGGCATGGGGTTCACTCGCCGCCTTTCTGCACGTAATTCTTCACGAACTCTTCGGCGTTGGTCTCGAGCACATCGTCAATCTCGTCGAGAAGATCGTCGAGTTCGGCTTTCAGTTCGGTTGCCCCTTCCGACGCCGTGTCGGTATGTGTGGTGTCGGTGGTCTCCCTCGGAGCCGACCGTCGCACCTGCTCGCGTTCTGCCATCTCGGGCCTCCTCCGGTTTCGATTGCCTGGTCTCGAATGCGTGAGCGTTCCGATTGCCGCCTGAAGGGGACCCGCTAGTTGCCCAGCCGTCGCAGCAACTCGGCTGCGTCGCGGCATTCGTCCAACAAGTTACCCACGTGCGTCCGGGTTCCTCGCAGCGGTTCGAGCATCGGCACCCGGCGCAACGGATCCGTCCCGATGTCGAACACCATCGAGTCCCAGTTGGCGGCCACGATCTCCTCGCCGAACTTCTCGAGGCAGCGGCCCCGGAAATAGGCGCGCGTCGTCGGCGGCGGCACCGACACGGCCTCGTTCACCTCGTCGTCGGTGGTGATGCGCTCGAGGCCCACGCGCCGCGCCAGCGACTTGGACGGGCGGAGGTCGTGGTACTGCAGGTCGAGGGCGGCCAGCTTCGGATCGTCCCAGTCGAGGTCGTGGCGCCCGGCGAACCCCTCATACAAACGCAGCTTGGCGACCCAGTCCAGTTGCGTCGCGAGGCTCATCGGATCCGATTCCAACCCGGTGAGCATGCCTTCCCAGCGGTCCAAGATGTCGTTGCCGATGTCGTCGCCGCCGACCGGATCGAGACCGTGGCTCTGTGCGTACTTGCGGGCAAGCTCCAGGTATTCCCACTGGATCTCGATGGCACGCATGTGGCGGCCGTCGACCAGCTCGATGAGTCCCGACAAGGCGGTGTCGAAACTCACTTGACGCAGCGCCGCGACGGGAACGAGCGGGGTGAGCGGCTCGGACACAAAGTCGTCGTCGATCATGGCCAGCACGAGCGAGGTTGTGCCGAGCTTCAGGTACGTCTGGACCTCGCTCATGTTGGCGTCGCCGACGATCACGTGCAGGCGCCGGTACTTGCGTGTGTCTGCGTGCGGCTCGTCGCGAGTGTTGACGATGGGCCGCTTGAGCGTCGTCTCGAGACCGACTTCCTCCTCGAAGAAATCGGCGCGTTGGCTGATCTGGAACGGCCGGTCTCCGAACGGCGCCGGCGAGCGGTCGCCCATCGGCACCTCGTTGCCCAGCTTGCCGGCCCCGCAGAAGATCTGGCGGGTCACGAAGAACGGCAAGATGTGCGTCACGATCCTGCCGAAGGGAACGTCACGGTCCAACAGATAGTTCTCGTGGCAGCCGTAGCTGTTGCCCTTGCCGTCGCTGTTGTTCTTGTGGATCACCAGCTCTTCGTCGTCGGGCAAGAGATTGTTCGCAGCCTGCATGGAGCGGATCAGGATTTCTTCCGCTGCCCGGTCATAGACGACGCATTGGCGTGCGTCGGAGCACTCCGGCGTCGACAGCTCCGGATGCGCGTGGTCGACGTAGTAGCGAGCGCCGTTGGTGAGCACGGCGTTCACCAGGTGCGTTTCGATCTCGGGGGCGAGCGCGTCGAACTCGTTGAAGCCTCTCGCGTCGATGCCCGGCTGCTCGTCCTCGAAGTCCCAGCTGACGCGCTGGCACAAGAACCCGTTGACGTAGGCGTTGATGATCATCGACGACGCCGCAACGGGATTGGAGTCGCCGTTGCAGCGATGGAGAATTCCGAACTCCGTCTCGATGCCAACGACCTTGTGAACCGCCACCGCCCCGGACTCTAGTGCGGTGTCCGCAAACGTTCGGTGGTCGCGTCCGCGGTTGTGGTGCGGGTGTGTGCTGTGATCGGGGGTATGACTGAACGGTTGCGGGTCCGGCGTTTGACCCATGAGGAAGGCCAGCGGCTCCAGCGGATCGTGCGCCGCGGGGGCGGCAAATCGGACAAGTCCCATGTGCGCTGGCGGCGTGCGACGGTGATTCATGCGTCTGCTGGCGGGAACTCGGTTGCGGTGATCGCTCGGCTGGTGGCGACGTCTCCTGATCGGGTGCGCGAGATGATCCATCGGTTCAACGAGTCGGGGATGGCGTCGTTGGACCCCAAGTGGGCGGGTGGCCGTCCCCGCCGGATCACGACCGGCGATGAGGCGTTCATCGTCGAGACGGCCGGCGAGCGTCCCGAGAAGCTGGGGTTGGCGTTCACGCGGTGGAGCGTCCGCAAGCTGGCTGCCTATTTGGGCGACAACCCGACCCGTGTGGTGCGGATCGGCCGTGAGCGGCTGCGCCAGCTGCTGGCGGCCAACGACGTCACGTTCCAGCGCACCAAGTCGTGGAAGGACACCGACGACCCCGACCGCGAAGCGAAGCTGGACCGCATCGAGGACGCGCTCGAGAACCATCCCGACCGCACGTTCGCGTTCGACGAGTTCGGGCCGCTGGCCATCCGCCCCACCGCCGGCGCCGGCTGGGCGCCCAGGGGCCGCCCCCAGCGGCTGCGGGCGAACTACAACAAGCTCCACGGGGTGCGCCAGTTCCACGGCTGCTACTCGGTCGGCGACGACGAGATGTGGGGCGTCGTGCGGGCACGCAAGTCCGCAGCCAACACCCTCGCAGCGCTGCGCAGCATCCGAGCGCGCCGCCCCGACGGCGAACCGATCTATGTGATCTTGGACAACCTGTCTGCTCACAAGAGCGCCGACATCGTCCGCTGGGCTCAGCGCAACAAAGTCGAGTTGTGCTTCACGCCCACCTACAGCTCATGGGCCAACCCCATCGAAGCCCACTTCGGGCCGCTGCGCGAGTTCGTGCTCAACAACTCCGACCACCCCAACCACACCGTGCTCACACGCCGGCTGCACGCCTACCTCCGCTGGCGCAACGCCAACAAACGCAGCCCACAACTGCTCGCCGCACAACGCCGAGAACGAAAACGGGTCCGAGCCGAAAAAGGCACCCGATGGGGACGGCCCGCCACCCCCAAAGCCGCATGACCAACCCGCGCAAACGTTAGTGGACACCGCACTAGAGGTACTGGCTGGTCTGTACCCGTTCGATGGCTCGGCCGCCGAGCGCCTCGCTGTCGTCGGGGTCGACGAGGGTGCGGATGAACACGATCCGCTCGCCCTTCTTGCCGGAGATCTTGGCCCAGTCGTCGGGATTGGTCGTGTTGGGCAGGTCTTCGTGCTCGCGGAACTCCTGGCGGATGGAGCCCATGAGGTCGTCGTACCGGATGCCGCTGCTGCCGGTGGCCAGCGAACGCTTGATGGCGTTCTTCTTGGCCCGCCGCACGATGTTCTCGATCATCGCTCCCGACGCGAAGTCCTTGAAGTACATCACTTCCTTGTCACCGTTCTGGTAGGTGACTTCCAAGAAGCGATTGAGGTCGTCGGGGCGGTACATCTCGTCGACGGTGCGCTCGATCATCACTCGCACGGCCTTGTGGGGGTCTCCCCCACCCAGATCGGCCACTTCCATCTGGTCGATCGGGAGCTTCGGCGTCAGGTAGGTGCTGAAGATCGACAGTGCCGCCTGCTCGTCAGGCCGGTTGATCTTGATTTTCACGTCGAGGCGTCCAGGCCGCAGGATCGCCGGGTCGATGAGGTCTTCGCGGTTGGAGGCACCGATCACGATGACGTTGCGCAGGCCCTCGACTCCGTCGATTTCGGCCAGTAGCTGCGGCACCACGGTGGATTCCATGTCGGAGCTGATGCCGCTGCCGCGGGTGCGGAACAGTGACTCCATCTCGTCGAAGAACACGATCACCGGCCAGCCTTCGGAGGCCTTCTCGCGCGCCCGCTCGAAGATGCGCCGGATCTGGCGCTCGGTCTCGCCCACATACTTGTTGAGCAGTTCGGGGCCCTTGATGTTGATGAAGAAGCTGCGGGCGCCCTGCTGGCCCGACACCTCGCCGACCTTGGCCGCCAGCGAGTTGGCGACCGCCTTGGCGATCAGCGTCTTGCCGCACCCGGGCGGGCCGTACAGCAAGATGCCCTTCGGCGCCGGCAGGTCGTAGGTGCGGAACAGATCCTGGTGCAGGTAGGGCAGCTCCACCGCATCGGTGATGAGCTCGATCTGGGTGTCCAGCCCGCCGATGTCCTCGTAGGTGACGTCGGGAACTTCTTCGAGCAGCAGATCGTCGACCTCGGGTCGCGGCAGGCGCTCGAGCACGATGTTGGAGCGCACGTCGAGCAGCAGGTTGTCACCCGATCGGAGCGGCTGGTCCCGCAGATCGCCGGCGAGTTCCACGATGCGTTCCTCGTCGGCGCGACCGGTGACCAGCGCCCGGAATCCGTCTTCGAGCACCTCATTGAGGGTGACCACCTCGCCTGAGGTCTCGGGACCGCGTGCCAGCACGATGTTGTAGGACTCGTTGAGCACCACCTCGCTGCCCTCGACGAGCTCGGTGTCGGCGAGATCGGGATGCAGGGCGACGCGCATCTTGCGGCCGCTGGCATGCACATCTGCGGTGCCGTCGTCGTTGCGGGACAGGAACGTTCCGTAGGCCGAAGGCGGCTGGGTCAGCTTGTCCACTTCTTCTCGCAGCGCAGCGATGTGCTCGCGCGCCTCACGCAGCGTGTAGGTCAGCTTCTCGTTCTGCGACACTGCAGCGGACAGCTGCCCCTTGGCCTCAAGCAGGCGCTCTTCGAGCGTGCTGACCCGGGCGGGTGTGTCGGCCAGTTTGCGCCGCAGCAAGGTGACCTCTTCTTCGAGCGCGCGCATGCGGCTGCGGAACCCGCCCGCATCGCCCGCATTGCTGCGCTGTGGCTCGTCGTCGCTCTGGTCCATGCGCGGCTGACACTACCCTGACACCGTTGTCGCGACGCGACGCGCGGTCGCGTTCGCAGCCCGGCCGCCGGTGCGTTGCACTGCAGTGCCGTGCAGTACGCGCGCCGATTCGGTAGATTTCATAGTTGGCTCGGTTCCCCCGGTCGAGCCGCTCCATAGGAAGGTCGCTACACCATGAAGGTCTGGATCGATCAGGATCTGTGCACCGGTGACGGGCTCTGTGAAGAGATCGCACCAGATGTCTTCACGCTTCTCGACGATGGTCTTGCCTACGTGAAGGAAGGCGACAAGGTATTCGCCGAACCGGGTGGCGTCGAAGGTCTCGCAGAGTTCGCCGACTCCCAGCTCGACGCCGTGATCGAATCCGCCGAAGAGTGCCCCGGGGAGTGCATCTTCATTGAGGCGTAAGCCTCGGTGAAGCATCAAACGCGGATTGAGGCGTAAGCCTCAATAAAGCGACAAGCACAGATCGAGGCGTGAGCCTCGCTGAAGCATCAAACGCGGATTGAGGCGTAAGCCTCAACGCAGCGCACACCTTCCGTTCGGTACCTCGCGCAGCTCCTCAGGCTTGGCCCTGACCACGGTGCGGCCCAGGTAGTCGATCCGGGCCTCGACTCCCGACGAAACGAGGAAGCCCATCAATTCGTCGCGGTTGAGCGCGAAGCCGACGTCTGCGGGCCCGCGCACCGTAGCGAACGCGATGCCGACAACGTTGCCCTGATGATCGACGAGCGGCCCGCCCGACTGCCCCGCACGCACGTTGACCGCTAAGACGTAGACACGTCGCCTGGTCCCGTCGCCCCACAATCCGCTCGCACTCACGTAGTGCTCGATACGGGCAGGCGACGCTTCCAGCCGGGAGCCTTCGGGGTAGCCGAGCACGGCTGCGGTTGCTCCGATTCGGCCACGATCGACGCCCAGCGCAGGCAGGGGCGCGTCGGTTCGCAGCAGGGCGAGATCCCGTGCTTCGGAGAATCCCACCACCTCCACTGGGAACGACACTGCCGTTGCGGACTCGCCCGCGACGACATCGATCTCTACTGCTGATGCCCCTGCGATGACGTGGGCAGCCCCGATCAGCAGACCTGGGGCGATGGCGAACGCCGTTCCGTTGGAGACGGGTGCGCAGCCCTTGGCTCGCAGCGGCACCACCGCACGGGCGACCTCAGCGAGCGTCTGCTCGCTGATCGTGAGTGCTGCGGGCGACGCCCCCACCCACACCGGGCCGTCCGCGCCTTCGATGTGTGCAACGGGTTCTGGGGGCTCGCCTGCCCGGCCGGCATCATCGGGATCGGGCGCGCAGCCGGCCAATGTCGACGCCAGCATCAGCGCGTACAGCCCCGCGCACAGCGCCACGGCCGACGCACTGCGCGCACGGGTGCGGGTCCTGATGTGTGGAGTTGCCGCGAGGCCCGTCACGCCTCGATCAATCGAGCGTGCGTCAAGAAGCCGGTGTGGGCGATCATGCGGTGATCAGGTCGCACGGACGCTCCTTCGACATGCCAGCTGCGGTGCAGCACTTCGATGGTCTCGATCAGTCCCCAAGGTCCGTCTGAGAGCGTGCGGCGCAACTGCTGCACTTGGGTCACCGACGGGTTGTAGGCCACGACAATCCCGCCGCGCCGCAACCGGCCCGGCAGGTGTTTCGCGACGCGCCACGGCTCGGGAATGTCGAGCACGGCCCGGTCATAGAGGCGCGCGGACCCGACTGCGGCACCCGGCTGGGCCAAATTCTGTGGCCCCTCCACGGCGTCGTAGGCATCGCGAAGCTGGACGTCGTAGCGCTCGAGTGCGCCAGGTCCGGCGATGGCCTCGACGTTGCTCAGCGCCCGATTGGCAAAGTCCTCCCGCAGCTCGTACCCGGTGACCGACGCACCCGTGCGCAGCAGCGTTGCCGACAGTGCGCCCGAGCCCACGCCGGTTTCGAAGACTTCCATGCCCGCCCGGACATCGGCCAGCATCAAGATCGCGCCGAGGTCCTTGGGATAGATCACCTGCGCCCCGCGCGGCATCTTCAGCACGTGATCGGCGAGCGTGGGACGGACCGCCACGAACCGTGCCCCCGAACCGGTGCGGAACTTCGAGCCTTCGAGCGAGTTGATGATCGCGTCGTGCTGCACGACTCCTGCGTGGGTATGGAACTCGCCGCTTTCGCGCAGCGTCACGAGGTAGCGGCGCTGGCGGCTGTCGATCATCAGCACGGTCTCGCCGGCTTGCAGTTCGGCCGGCTGCGATGCAGCCGACGCCTGGCTCACGTGCCCTCCGCTGGGGGCAGGTCGTCGCCTTCGCCGCGCTGCACCAGACGGATCACGAGCTGCTCGCCAGCCGCAAGCTCGCTCTGAAACACCACTTCTCGCTCGCGCTTGGCGATGCGACGCAACAGCCGCAGCCCGCTGGCGACGATCGCCGCCGCCAGCCACACCCCGCTGCCGCTGCGCGCCCGTCGCCACAGTGCGTCCGCAGCACGGGCGCCCATGCGCCGAGGCATCACGTTGACCTTCACGCTGGTGGGCCTATACCCGTACGACTTCAACGAGCGTGCTGCGACGGCGCCCTCGGCGGCGGCCGAACAAGAACGCAGCCAGCACCAGGCCCGTGCCGAGCGCTGCGGCCACGGCGACGGCGGCGCTGGACACCTGCTCGACCGTATCGCCCGCCCCGCCCATGATCTCTCGCACGCGCCCGGAGATGTCCGACGGCGCGATGCGCTGGCCATTTGTGCCCGAACCGGTCATGAGTCCCCCGTTGCCCTCAGTCATCGTCATCGCCTGTGGCGTGCTCATCGGCCTTCGGTGCGGCGACGTCTGCCGCGGCACTGTTGCGCCCCGGCCGCACCGCCCGCATCAGCGCCAAGATCGCCAGCACGAGAAAGGCGACACCCGCCAGATACGGGACGAACGACCAGTTCGCATTGAAGATCCCGGCCTCTGCCTGCAGCACGCGCACCAGTGCCAGCGTCGCAAGCACGACGCCCAAGCTGACCCCCAATGCGCCGGCAAGCCCGAACAGCAAGTACCGGCCGAGCCCGCGCAGCGGGCCCACCGTCTCTTGGACGGCATAGGCCCGGAGCATCTCGAGGAGTTCGGAAATCTCGGCTCGCAAGCCGGAGTCTCGTCGAGGCACAGTTCGCTCAGGTCCCGTCCGCTGGGGCACACGCTGCGAGGGTGCAGCCGGCTCCCGCACAAGTCGCCACTCGACATGAGCGGGCCGCCCCGCCCGTTGGGCGACGCTACCGTTCGCCCAGCAGTTCTTCTACGCCGTCGAGGACCTCCCCGATCACCGCCAGCCGGCGGGCAGGATCCGGCGCGCACAGCATCTGATGGCGGTCGAACGGGCCGGCAGGCACGAGCGACGCAAGCTGGAACGACCAGGCCGAAGCGTCGCCAGGCGTCATGGCCAGGCTCGCAAGCTGATCGTCGACGGCAGCCGATTCGGCCGCGGTGACCCCGATGGCACCGATCTCTGACGCACGCGCCCGCAGGCGGCGCAGGCGAGCGACGGCGGTCTGCCGCTCGGTTGCGGCCACTTCGGCAGGTTCGTCGGGCCACTCGGCGGCCAGCGCCCTGGGGTAGGGATCGTCCGCCAGCCACTGGACCACCCGGATCCGCCGATCACCGGCGGCGATCATCATCCAGCGCCCGTCGGGCAGCTCCTGGTGCTCGACGATGGCGGCCAGGCATCCCACATCGGCACGCACGTCGCCGCCGCCGACCTCGCTGCCGCGTTCGATCATCACGACGCCGAAGGGTTCGGAATTGTCGGTACACCGCCGCGCGAGCGCCCGGTACCGGGGCTCGAAGATGTGCAGCGGCAGCACGGCCCCTGGCAGCAGCGGCGACCCGAGCGGGAACATCGCACGCTCGCGTGCGTCATTGAGTACAGCACACTCGCGTGCGTCATCAGAAAGAGCACGTTCGCGTGCGTCATCAGGCAGAGCCACGGGCCAATCCTCGCAGGGCGGTGACGTCGCCCACCGGGTAGCGCAGGAGCTGGCCGACCAATGACTCCTGCAGGTCCAAGCCGACACGACCTTCGGGCGGCACGCCATTGAGCATCTGGGCGAAGGTCACCGTGCCGCTGTCGGTCTCGATGAACCCGGCCAGGGCGTTGACACCCCGCAGCAGACCGGTCTTCGCATGCAGCCGCCCGGCTGCAGGATGTTCGGCGAAGCGGTGCGAGAGCGTCCCAGTGCGCGCCGCAACCGGCAGCCCCGCTGCGAATTCGCTCTCGGTGCCGAAATGATCGAGAAGCGCGACGAGGAAGCCGCAGGTGACCATGTTCTGACGATCCAATCCCGAACCGTCCACCACCGCGGGACGTGACCGGTCCGGCAGCAGGTCTGACACGATCCGCTCTGCGGCAGCAGCGCCCGCTGGGGTGGTGCCCTCTCCTGCACTTCGCAGGCCGATCTCGCGCAACATCAGCTCGGCGGTGGTGTTGTCGCTCTCGCGCAGCATCTGCTGGATGATCTCCACCAGCGGCGGCGACGTGAGCCGAGCAATTTCGTTCATGCCGCTCGGCGCCGCCGACACGCCGATCTCGACGTCCACCGAGACGCCCCGAACCCGCAGCAGGTCGGCCAGGGTGGAGACAAACCAGCGTGCCGGGTGTTCCGCAGCAGACAGCGTCGTCGTGAAGCCCGTGATGCCGTCGTTCAGATTCAGCGCAGACAGCGGGCCGCTGTTGAGCTGGGTGATGTAACGCTGCGGCCACGTCTCGGGAAACCGTGTCGTGTCGTAACGAGACTCATCCGCGATGAGATTGCCCCGCAGCGTCTCGATGCCGAGCCCGAGGAGTTCGTCGGCAAGGTCTTCCACCGGCGTGCGGAGTTGCGGCTGGCGGCGGTGAGAATCTGCGTACGACTGGGTCATGATCAGCGGATCGCCGCCGCCGACGACCCAGACAGTGCCGTCGAGGGTGCCGTCGACGATCTCGGCATCGGTCAGCACCTGGGTGACGAGCCGTTCATCGGGGTCGACGACGGCCAGCGCTGCTGCGGCGGTGATGAGCTTCTGTACTGATGCGGGGATCACCGGATCGGGATTGCTCGAGAACACCTCGGTGCCCTCAATCGAGATCGCGAGGCAGTGCGGCTCGGGCCAGTCCGAGCTGAATGCGGTCATCTCGGTGCCGATGTGATGCTCCTGCGCTGCTCGCCACAGTGCATCGGGTGCGCGCTCGGCTCGCAGCAGCGGCGGCGCTGACGGCCCGGGCTCGGCACCATCGTCGGGCGCGGGCGCAAGAACGGGAGTACGCAGCGATGCTGCGTAGGTGGCGGCATCGTCAGCCGATGCGTTCATGCGCAGGGCCGCCACCGTGGGCAGCAGGCCAGCCGCTGCTGTCAACAGCACCAGCACGGCCGTGCGCAGGAGTCTCACGTCACGCCAGGAAGGCTGCCGCCAGTGGCAGCACTGTGGTCTTGCGCTCCGCCCATGGCGGCACTGCGGTCTTGCGCTCCGCCCATGGCGGCACTGTGGTCTTGCGCTCCGCCCATGGCGGCACTGTGATCTTGCGCTCCGCCCATTGCGGCACTGTGATCTTGCGCTCCGCCCATTGCGGCGCCGAGCGCCGCAGAGAGCTCGCCTGCTTGGGAGGGCACGATTCTTGGACGTGATTCAGCGGACCGACCGATGAGCAGCGCGTTCACCTGCGCTTCGGCGGATTGCGCCAGCAGATCCCAGTCCTCGCTGAGGCCGCCGCCGATCACGACCATTTCGGGGTCGGTCAAGATGCACAGATTCGAGATGCCCAGCGCCAGCCAGTAGCTGAACTCTTCCAGCACGTCGAGTGCCGCAGCATCCCCGCGACGTGCCGCAGCATTGACCGCCGGACCGGTGACCTCGGTGCCCAACCGCTCGGCAGCAATCCGTGCCAGCGCGGAGCCGGATGCATACATCTCCCAGCATCCCCGCCGCCCGCACGCGCAGTGTCGACCATCCGCCTCGACGATCATGTGGCCGGGCTCCCCGGCCAGCCCACCCGAGCCTCGCAACACGCGGCCGTCGAGCATGAATGCGCCGCCGATCCCGGTACCGAGCGCCACCATGACGCCATTGCGGACACCCCGCGCGGCACCAGAGGCCAGTTCCCAACGGGCGGCGCAGTTCACCTCATTGTCAAGAAACACGTCCAGGCCCAGCATCTCGCTGAGCCCCGAGCCGATGTCGGCGCCGTCGACACCGACGAGGTTCGGCGAGACCGTCACGCGACCGTCGATCGTGATCAGGCCGGCCATCCCGACGCCGACCGACACCGGTCCGGATCCGGCCCCGAGCTGGGCCACCATGGCCGCAAGCGTCCTCAGCAACGGTTCGGCGCCGTGAGGCGTCGGCTCGCGCAGGGTCCGCTGCAGCTCGCCGCTGCCATCGGTCGCCACGCCGAAGATTTTCGTGCCGCCGACATCGAAGCCGAAGTGCACTGCCGATGTAACCGCATCGTCAGCGCTCGCCGTGTCGGTTGTCATGCGTGTTGCGGCACCCGTTCCCAGGCGCCGCACTCCCGCAGTGGTCTGCTGCGGATCAGAGCTTCCCCAAGATCGAAGAGCAACTCGATACCTCGATGTCGCCTCCGGGCTCCACCTCGAGCGCCGTGACCGTGCCGTCCTCGATGACCGCTGCGTACCGGCGCGAGCGAGAACCCAGGCCGAAGCCGGAGCCATCCATGACCAGGCCCATGGCCTCGGCAAATTCGCCGTTGCCGTCAGCAGCCATCTCGATGCCCTCGGCACCCCGGGCCTGCGCCCAGGCACCCATCGTCCAAGCGTCGTTCACCGAAACGCAGACGATCTTGTCGACGCCCTTGCCGGCAAGCTCGGAAGCGCCCTCGACGTAACCCGGCAGGTGGACGTTGCTGCAGCCAGGGGTGAATGCGCCCGGCACTGCGAACAGCACCACCTTGCCGCTGCCCAGCATCTCGCTGGATTGCACCGGCGCTGGCATGCCGCCATCGTCCAGTACTCGCAGTGTCACATCGGGCACCTGGTCGCCGACCTCAATCGCCATGGCTTTGCTCCGTCCTTAGTAGTCGTCAGAACATGTGGATCGCAGCGTATCCGCGCCGCCCGTTTGCCTTGCGAGGTCGCACCCGCGGACCACCGGCGGACCAGCGGCGGATCAACGTCGGGGGCGTCAAGTGCCGCAGCCGCTTTCTGCAGCAGGCACCTGCACGTTCTCGATCCAACGCATCAACTCGTCGTAGGTGAATGCCGCAGGCAGGTCCGGGTTCGCCTCGGCCACCGCCTCGGGGCATCGGAACAGGCTCGCGATGTCGGCTGCCCGCAGCATGGTGAGGTCGTTGTAGGAGTCGCCGACGGCGGTCACGTGATAGTTCAGCGCGCGGTATGCCTCGACGGCGCGGCGCTTGGCGTCGTCCACCCGGCGTCGCCAGCCCGTCAAATGCCCGTCGACCACGTCGAGCCGGTGGCACAGCAGGTGCGGGTAACCCATCAGCTCCAAGAAGTGGTCGTCGAATTGCTCGAAGGTGTCCGAGAGCAGCACCACGACCCAACGGCGCCGGAGCTCATCGAGGAATTCTCGCGCTCCCTCCAGCAGGGGCAGCTCTGCGATGACCTCGCGGATCTGATCGAGCGACACGTCGTGGGTGTTCAGCACGTCGATCCGGTACCGCATCAGCGCGTCGTAGTCCGGCTCGTCACGGGTCGTGCGCCTGAGTTCGTCGATCCCGGTGCGCTGAGCGACCGCTATCCAGATCTCGGGCGTCAGCACGCCCTCCATGTCCAACGCGATGACCCTCTGCACGAGCGCCGATTCTGTCATGCATGCAGCGCCTGACGGCATGCCCGCCGCCCGACCGCGGTTCGCGGGACCGGCCGAGCGGGCCAAGTGCGTGTCGCTGTGCACACCGTGGGGCCTGAGCCTTTCTAAGATTGATTAGATATTGCTGCCGACTCCCCCGGCGCACGAAACAGGAAACGAACCGCATGAGCCTCAGCACCACGAGCCCGACCCCCTCCGCAGCTGACGCCCCAGCGAGCGAGCCGCTGTCGCTGGAACAGGTCTTCCTGCCCGGTATGGACTTCGATCCCGACGCACTGCGCGACCGGTATCGAATCGAACGCGACAAGCGGCTGCGTGACGATGCCAACGAGCAATACGTCGAAGTCGTCGGCGATTTCTCCAACTACGTCGATGACCCCTACACCGAGCGCGTCGAGCGGGAACCGCTCTTCGACGAAGTGGACGTCGCCGTCATCGGCGGCGGATTCGGGGGGCTGCTGATGGGCGCCGAGCTTCGCAAGGCCGGCTACGAGAGCATTCGGGTCATCGAGAAGGCAGGTGACTTCGGAGGCACGTGGTACTGGAATCGCTACCCCGGGGCAATGTGCGACGTCGAGTCGTACTGCTACCTGCCGCTGCTCGAAGAGCTGGCCTACATGCCCAAGCACAAGTACTCGTTCGCTCCCGAGATCTTCGAGCACTCCAAGGCCATCGCCCGTCACTTTGGGCTGTACGACAACGCGTGCCTGCAGACCTCGGTGGCCGAGATGCGCTGGGACGACGATCAGGCCCAGTGGATCATCTCCACCGATCGGGGCGACCGCATGCGCGCCCGCTACGTGGCGATGGCCAACGGCCCCCTCAACCGGCCCAAGCTGCCTGGAATCTCCGGCATCGACTCCTATGAGGGGCACACCTTTCACACCAGCCGGTGGGACTACGACTACACCGGAGGCAACTCCGAAGGCGAACTCACCAAGCTGACCGACAAGCGGGTCGGCATCATCGGCACCGGCGCCACGGCGGTGCAGTGCATCCCCCACCTCGGCGAGTGGGCCAAGGAACTGTTCGTGTTCCAGCGGACGCCGTCATCGATCGATGTCCGCAACAACTGCGAGACCGACCCCCAGTGGGCTGCTTCGCTGGAGCCCGGCTGGCAGCGCCGCCGCATGGAGAACTTCAACATTCTGGTCAGCGGCGGCGATCAGGACGTCGATTTGGTCTCCGATGGCTGGACGGACATCTTCCGCAACCTCACCGGCATCGCGGCCAAGACGGCGGCTCGGCGGCTCGGGCGCCGTCTTACCGGAGCGGAGAAGGGCCGCCTGATGGAGCTGGCCGATTATCAGAAGATGAACACCGTGCGCTCGCGGGCTGCAGACGTGGTGGAGGAATCCACGACGGCCGAAGCGCTCCAGCCGTGGTACCGGCAGTTCTGCAAGCGGCCCTGCTTTCACGACGAGTATCTGCCCACGTTCAACCGTCCCAACGTGCATCTCGTCGACACCGACGGCCTCGGCGTGGAGCGCATCACGCCCAACGGTGTCGTGGTCGGCGGTAAGGAGTACGCCCTCGACTGCATCGTCTTTGCCACCGGCTTCGAGGTGGGCACCACCTACACCCGCCGTGCCGGTTACGACATCATCGGCCGAGGCGGCCAGACGCTGTCACAGAAGTGGTCCGACGGTGTCAAGACCTTCCACGGCCTGACCAGTCACGGCTTCCCGAACTGCTTCTTCCTGGGCTTCACCCAGAGCGCAGTGACGGTCAACGTGCCGCACGCGCTTGGCGAGCAGGC
The DNA here is from genome assembly GCA_965231925.1 of Acidimicrobiales bacterium. GTDB lineage: Bacteria > Actinomycetota > Acidimicrobiia > Acidimicrobiales > Poriferisodalaceae > Poriferisodalis. Next base: position 2,323,057 of record OZ246894.1, on the reverse strand, counting down.
ATCACATGTCGTCTACATGCTCAACGAAGCGGCTAACCGCGGCTGCGTGCGAATCGAGCCCACGATCGAGGCCGAGCAGTGGTGGCAGGACGAGATGGCCGACAAGGCCCGCCTCGGCGTGAAGTTCTTCGAGGCGTGCACGCCCGGCTACTACAACAACGAGGGCAAGCTCGGGAACCCCAACGGCTTCTTCTCGGCGATGTATGGCGCCGGACCGATCAAGTTCTTCCGCCTGCTGGACGAATGGCGCTCCACCGGCCGGCTCGAGGGCATCGACCTCAGCTGAACTTTCGGGTCGAAGGCCAACCCGGAGCACGTCGCGGCACGCCCGATACTGTTGACGCTCAGCGGCCGCCGTCGCCAATGGCGACTGAGCCCGAGAGATGGGCCCGCAGGGGTTGGCCGAGGGGAGTTGTCATGGCGTCGCAAGCCACCATTCCGCACGTTCGCCTGCCGACCAAGATGGCTCACTGCGTGTTTCGCACCGACGACATTCCGGCGGTGCGCGACTGGTGGTGCGCCGTGCTGGCGGCACAGGTCGTCCATGAGAACGAGTTCATCTGCTTCATCTCATACGACGACGAACATCACCGGATGGCATTCGTCAACCGGGGCCAGCCGGGTCGCTACGAGTCGCGCAAGGGCACGCTCGAGCACATTGCGTACTCGATGGGCAGCTTCAGTGACCTGATGGACCACTACGAGCGGTTGCGCACCGCCGGCATCATGCCGGTGCGCACAATCAACCACGGGCCGACCACCTCGATGTACTACGCCGATCCCGACGGCAACGGTGTGGAGTTCCAGGTCGAGAATTTCGCCACGATGGAAGAGTGCATCGAGTTCATGAACGGGCCGGTCTTCGCCGAGAACCCGATCGGGGTGCTCTTCGACGCCGATGTGCTGCTCGAGCGTTTTCGCCGCGGCGACCCGCTGGCTGAGCTGGTGCAGCAGGGCTCCGCTCCAGTCGCCGCCAACTGAACGGTCCCTTCGCGGACGCTGCTCGGCTTCCCGGCGAGATCGCTGCTTTGCCTCGTATCGTGAGATCGCCGCAGGTGGACGCACTGCGGACGGCACATCTCGGAGGCAGTGAGTGAGCATGACCGTCAATCGCAATATCTACATGAGCGATGAGCTGGAAGCGATCTACGAACAGACGGTCGCGTTCGTGGCCAATGAGGTCACGCCAGTCGGCGATGCGTGGGAGGAAACCGGACAGGTCCCGCGTGAGATCTACAAGCGCATGGGCGAGCTGGGGATGTTCTCGCTGCGCGTTCCCGAGCGGTGGGGCGGTCTCGGGCTCGGCCCGCTCGCTTCGGCGACCTTTGCCGAGGCGCTCGGCACCTCGACGTTCGCTGGCTTCGAGGCGAACATCTTGGTGCACACCGACATGGCACTGCCGCACCTGCTCAATGCAGGCTCCGAAGCCCAGCTCGAGCACTGGCTGCCGGCGATCCAGTCGGGCGACACCATGATGTGCATCGGGGTGACCGAGCCCGACGCAGGTTCCGACGTGGCCGGGCTGCGTACCAGCGCGGTGCCCGACGGCGACGGCTGGCGTCTCAATGGCACCAAGACGTTCATCACCGGTGCCGTGTACGGCGATGTGATCGCACTGGCAGCGCGCACCAATCCCGACGATCGCTACGGGATCTCCATGTTCCTGGTGCCGACCGCGGCCGAAGGCTTCGAAGTGGCCCGCAAGCTCGACAAGCACGGCTGGCGCTGCTCGGATACTGCTGAGCTGGTGCTGAACGACGTGTGGCTTCCCGGGGATCATCTGCTCGGCGAGGTGCATCGGGGTTTCTACGCCGCCATGGCGAACTTCCAGAACGAGCGGATGGTGATCGTGGGCATGGGCATCGGTGCGGCTCAGGTCGCGATCGACCTGACCAACGCCTACACCCAGCAGCGCAAGGCGTTCGGCGGTTCGCTCTATGACCTCGGAGCGATCCGCCAACGCATGGCGATGAATCAGGCACAGGTGGATGCCGTGCGGGCCTCGATGTACCACGCTGCATGGATGTCGGAAAAGGGCATCGACGCCACCAAGGAGATGTCGGGTGTGAAGGCATTTGGGGCCGAGGTCGTCAATCGCGTCATGTACGACTGCATGCAGTTCCACGGCGGCATGGGCTACATGCGCGAGTCGACGATCGAGCGGATGTGCCGCGATGCCCGCATCTTGCCGATCGGCGGCGGCGCCACCGAGGTGATGCTTGAAGAGGTCGCCAAGCGCAGCTACGTCGATATCTGAGCCGGCTCGCCCGCTGAGTCCTAAGGACTCTGGCTGCAGCGGCGCTGCAGTTTCCGCACTCGATCGGCCATCGCAACACCTCGACGATGGAGGCAGGCTGTGGGGACGGTGAAGGAGCGGCAGGTAGAGGCTCGGCAGTCTCGATAGCGGCCTCGATAGCGGCATGGTCCGCTGGGTCCGCCCCGCCTGCCCTTGCAACGACGCACTGCGACCTCTCGGCCAGCGACACCACACGAGACACGGCGAGTCAGTCAGGCTGCGGTCGCTGGTTCGTCGTGCGGGGTGCTGAACGGCCCTGATGATCCGGTCGAATCTCGGTCGTTCAGTTCGGAGTTGCGGTCGGCGAGTGATGTTGCGCTGGCCCGGTCTTCCGGGGAGCCTCGGACGGCCTGGTCGTCTGGACGTGTTCTGCTGGGCCATTCTTCGCGGGAGGCTTGATCGGCACGGTCGTCTGGGGAGCCGCGGCCGGTCAGATCGGTGTTGCGGTCGGCGGGCGGTGTGTGGCCGGGCAGTTCTTGCGGGGAGCCTCGGACTGCGCCGTTGTCTGGGGGTGTTCGGCCAGCCGGTTGTTGCGGGGAGCCGCGGCTGGCACGGTCGTCCGGGGGTGTTCGGCGGGGTCGGCCGTCGGGTGGGGTTTCGATGGGCCAGTGGCGTTGGTGGTGGTCGGTGTGGCAGGGCTCGCACAGGTTGGCGAGGTTCGCAACGTCGGTGTCGCCGCCGGCCTCGTAGTAGTCGATGTGGTGGGCGTGGCAGCCTTCTGAGTGAGTGGCACACGCTATGCAGCCGCCGTCGCGGATGGCCAGCACGATCCGCTGCGCCTCAGAGGCGCTGCGCACTCGCCCCAAAGCGAGCTGGCTCCAGTCGCTGCTGAAGATGGCAGGCAGGATCTTGGCGTCAGCGGCCAGCTCGCCAAGCTGCGCTGCCGACAAAGGCGTGCCGTCGTCGAGGCGAGCGTTCGCGAGCCGCCCAGAGGCAATGTCGTAGTCGGCGGCGATCACCAGGCTGGCCCCGGGTCGCTGGCGGCCCGAGATCAGGTCGCACAACGCGTCGGCGTTGCGCTGAGCGAAGGTGTCGTCGGCTGATTCGTCGCGCTGGCGCACGGCCCGCTCGGCCGCGGCGAGATGCAAGCTCACCTGCCGTCCGGCGAGGTAGTCCAGGTCGGCACGCAGGTGCCACATGCCGTCGTCGCCGAGCACCAGCGAGCAGCGACGCTCGGCGCGCTGGAAGGCCAGCTCCGCGTCGGCGGGGTCGATCTCGCCGTTGTCGACTTGGGCCTGCACCTGCTCGATCTCGTACTGACGCCGATAGTCGAGCGTGCGTCGGGCGATCATGTCCGACGGGTACGCCTCGCACAGCTCCAGCAGATCGCTCTCATCGAGCTTGTGCTCCTTGGGCGCCTCACGGGCGACCAGCCGAGCGTGAGACACATGAATCTCGCCGGCCGCCAACGCGTCGAACGTGTCGCCCAGATCGTGGTCGGCGAGCGCTTCGGCCAGACGGGTCTCGTTGCGAGCCTGCGCTGTGTTCATGCGGGTGTACTCGCGCAGCTGCCACGCAGCCGACCGCGCCCCGTCACGGCACACCAACTCGCCCACCGCAGCCAGGTATCGCGCTTCTGCGCGGGACCGCTCAGCGGCCAGCTCCACGACGCGGTCCACCAGATCGTCATGAGCCAAGAACTCCAAGCCCATCTCTGACAAGCAGCCCGCATCCATGAACGCTCCTCGCTCAGCGCCCGCCGCAGCAGCCTGCTCGCGGCCCGCCGCCCGATTCTGTTCGGCCCAGTACGCGATCTCGTCGCCCGGCACTTCCGAAGAGCCAGATGCGCCAAGAGCGTCAGCCGGACTCAAATCGATTGCGTCACAAGCACCAGAAACGCCAGCCGGGTTCCCGTCAACGACGGCCGAATTTCCGTCGGGCGAGGCTTCAAGCCGACGGTCGGTGAACATGAGAGAAGCATACACGCGTACGCCGCCAATTGCAAACATTTGCTCGCATCAATTTCGGGCGATTACTGCTGTGGAATGGAGAGAACATTAGGGGATTTGGCATGGATCAGAAGAATTTAATGGCAGCCCAGAACTGTGCTCAATCCCAGTAGTCGGCAGGTATTCCTTGTGGGTCTGCTGTGCTGGGCGGGTGATATGCACATCACCAGTCATATAGTCTGTGTTCAGGGTGATGAAATCTCTTCGTCCCGACTCTCTTAGTGTCCTACGGAGACCAACCTGTGGGGCGAGTTCTTCGAGCCTGGAAGGCAGTCATTTCTACTCCCGACAGACCTACGCAACCCACACTTATATCGTAGGCACAACCATCACCGTAGAAAGAGTCCACCATTTGCACCAAGATCTGGGTGTCTTCGGGATTATGAAATTCTTTGCGCCAGTTCCGTCTTCATTGGCTTCCCAGAATCCGCAATCCTCTGTAAAACTACCAATCGCTCGGAGTTCTGACATCCACTTAGGGTCTGCCGCGGGTCAAATCGCGTGAACGATCCGTGTGATTACCAAGAGTTATGCATGGTTCCCGAGCGCAGACCACGCGACTTGACTTCTGGCGGACCCTTAGGACGAGCTGCTGTGGACATAGAGGTTGGTAGCAGGGTGTTGGATTGAGCCCGCTGTGCGTGCGTGGTGTTGGCGACTACAACCACGGGCTCTCCGCAGGCTCGATGTCTCACGCTAGTTTAATCGCCCCGAGTCTCGTGGAAACTCTGTTCCTTGCGAGGATGGAGCGATGCCAGGAAATGGGAGATATCCCGCCGAGCTGCGTGAGTGGGCGGTGCGCATGGTGCTGCAGAACGAGCGCTTGCGTGGGTCTGGGTGGGAGGCGATCTGCTCGGCCGCCGGCAAGCTGTGCCCGGCGTCGGCGCCGGCGACGGTCCGCAAATGGGTGCGCTGCGCGGAGGTCGACGGCGGGACCCGTGCGGGGGTGACCACGGCCGGGTGTGCCCGGATCAAAGAGCTCGAAGGCGAGGTCGGTGAGCTGCGGCGGCCGATCGGGAGGTGCACTGATGCTTGCCATTTTCGACTGTGACGGAGTACTCGTGGACAGCGAGGTTCTGGCGGTCGAATGCGAAGAAGAAGCACTCAATCGCGCCGGGTTCCCCGTGTCTTTCGGATACATCGTCGACAACTACGTCGGGCTGAGCTACACCGATGTCGCCCAAAAGGTCGAAGCCGAGTACGGCGCGACCTTGCCTCCCGGGTTCTTCGATGACGTCCAACAGAGGACACTGGCGCACTTTTCCGACCGCCTCAAGCCAGTGCAGGGAATTCCTGAACTCCTCGATGAGTTCAGCGGCCCACGCTGCGTCGCCTCGAGCAGTGCCCTGTCGCGCGTGCGTTTCTCGCTCAGCGTGACGGGGCTCTCGCACCATTTTGAACCGGAACACGTCTTCTCGGCCGAGATGGTCCCGAATGGAAAACCAGCACCGGACCTGTTTCTTCACGCCGCCAAGCAACTCGGCACGGATCCGAGTCAGTGCATCGTCGTCGAGGACAGCCCCCATGGCGTCGCAGCAGCCGTGGCGGCGGGAATGAAATGCATCGGCTTCGTTGCCGGCGGGCATTGCTCGGCTGCCTTGCCAGATCGTCTCATAGCTGCTGGAGCCCATTCCATAGCAACAGTCGCATCGCAAGTCCTCAGCGCACTTACGAACAGCGAGTTTCAACACTGACGGATGCTGTTGACAGTTGGCGGTTGTGCTGAGAGAAAGTTCTGATGAAAGGCCGAGAACAGCAACGCACGACCCGACACCGCTCGGACCACCACTTCGCCTATCGGCGCTGACTATCGGGATTCGAGCCAGTGCCGAACCGCTCCGGCGAAGCGGGCTGCGGGGGCGCTGGCTAGCGCGATTCGAGCCAGGCGCGGATTGCTCCGGCGAAGCGGGCTGCGGGAGCGCCGTCGAAGGCCCGGTGGTCCCAGGTCAGCGAGAGCGTGAGCGTTGGGCGGGCTGCCGGCTTGCCATCTGACCAGACGGTGTCGTCGCGGATGCGACCCACGCCGAGGATCGCTGTGTTCGGCGAATTGATGATCGGCGTGAAGGCGTCTACGCCGAACATGCCCAAGGCGGTCACTGTGAATGTGGCGCCCTGGTAGTCGTCGTAGCCCAGCGTGCCGTCGCGGGCCCCGGTGGCGAGTCGCGTGGTCTCCACAGCAATCTCGTCGAGGCTGAGGCGATCGGCATGGCGGACGACTGGCACGAGCAGGCCGTCACCGAGTGCAACGGCGAGCCCGACATGTATGTGTGGCAAGAGCGCTACCGCATCATCGGTGACTTGTGAATTCACCCGCGGGTGCTCCCCCAACACTGCCGCGACAGCAGCGACCACGAAGTCGGTGTACCCCGGCACCACTGCACTTGTTGACGCTGCGCCGCGCCCGCCGGCATCGCCACGGCCATCAGCATCGGCACGGTCGCCGGCATCTCCACGGTCGCCGGCGTCGCCATGACCATCGGCATTGCCACGGTCGCCGGCATCGCCATGACCATCGGCATTGCCACGGTCGCCGGCATCGCCATGACCATCGGCATTGCCACGGTCGCCGGCGTCGCCATGACCATCGGCATCGGCACGGTCGCCGGTGGCGCCAACGCGGGCCGCTTCGACGAGCGACTTCCTTTCCGCTACGACGGCACTCATGTCGACATCCATCGTGAGGGTGAGCTGGGCCATCGAGCGCAGAGAGGCACTCATGCGCTCCGCGATCACGCCTCGCATGCCGCGCAGCGGAATCTGTTCGGAGGGCGTCTGCGTCAGCGGCGGTGCTGCATCGCGCGCCGCGGCCTCGGTTGCAGGCTTGCCTTGCTGGGAGGCTTCGCTCGGAGACTCTGTTGTCGCCGCCTGCCGGGGAGGCTCGGGAGATCCGGCACTCAGTCCGGACAGGAGCGTTCTGACATAGGCGGCCACGTCGGCTCGTGAGATGCGTCCATCGGCTGCGCTGGCTTGCACCGCACGCAGGTCGGCGCCGAGCAGGTCGGCAAGTTGGCGGGCTGCGAGCGTTGCCGGCGGTTGCACCGACGTATCCGATCCAGCTATTGCAGCGCCTGCGGCCATTGCCGGCGATTGTGCTGGCACTCCTAGCCCGGGAGTCGCGGAGCCCACAACCGTTGCCGGCGACGGTGTCGTTACTCCTGGCCCGGGCGCCGTTGCCCCCGAGTCGGCGGCTGCCTGCCCCGAGGTTGTGGATCCCCGGCCCGTTGACGGACCGGCCGCTTGCGATGACGCCGGTGCCGCGTTTGCCGCTCGCACATCGCGCTCGGTGATGCGGCCCTTGGGTCCAGTCCCGGCAACCGCCGCCAACTCCACGCCGAGCTCGCGGGCGATTCGCTTGGCCGCCGGTGACGCCAGGATGCGTTCGCCCGGTGCTCGCACCGGTGCGGCAACAGGTCGGGGGGAGCCTTGCCCGGCCGGGGTGGCAGCAGCCAACACCGGCGTGACAGCAGATGGGGAGGAGCCTGGGAGCGCCGGAACTCCGCCGGTCTGCCCTGGAACTGCAGCCGGCGGGCCGGCCGGCGCAGCGTCACTAGCCGGCGGTTCCTCGCCGGCCTCCAGCAACCAGCCGATCCTCACGCCGCAGAGGTACTCCTCGCCTACCTCGCCGGTCTGGGCCAGCACGCCGCTGCCCGAGGACTCGATCTCGGTCTCGACCTTGTCGGTTTCCACCAGCAGCACCGACTGCCCTGCGGTGACCTCGGCGCGGTCGGGCACGAGCCAACGCAGGATCGTGCCCGACTCCATCGTCAGGCCGAGCTTCGGCATCGCAAACTCAACGGCCATCGAAGCCTCCTCGTCCTGGGGGCGCAGGGCTGAAGGGGTAGCGCCGTCGCTGCGCCGCGGCAACCGCTGCGCCCACGTCGATCACATGCGGCCCGTCGGGATTGACGGTGATCGTTGCCCGTTCGCCGGCACCCAGCACGATCTCTCGCTCCCCGTCCAGGGCCAGCACGCCGGGGCCGCGCAGCGTGACGGGCTGGCCGAACGCCAGCCGCTCGCACCGGGCAATGTCGATGTCGGAATAGCTGCCGGGCATCACGGCGGCCCGGATTCGCCTGCCGCCCGGTGCTGACTCCGAGCCCGGCGTGCATCCCAGGCGCACATGGGCCGCGCCGGCCTCGTGTCGTCGAACTGGGGCCACAGCCGCAGCGATGGCGGACAGCCCCACCGAGTCCGGCTCGGCGATCGCGGCGACGATCTCGCTCACCGATGCCGACTCCCACACGGCGCGCGCGCCCACGAACGATCCCCGCACTAGGCATACGTCCACGAGCGCAACATCGTGTCGCTCAGCCTCCACGGGCGTGCGTGAACTGTCGAGGCTTCTCGCTGCCGCACCTTTTGCTTCCCGCTCTGGTTCCCCAATTCTCATGCGATTGGGCTCACGGGCCGCTCGGGCCGCGGCTTCGCCATCGGGCTCAGCCTCCACCGTGACGTCGATGATCTTCGCCTGCGATGTGACTTCGGCTGCGTCGGCCCAGCCGCTCGCCACTGCTCCCGCGGCGAAGCCGGCGACCGTGGCCTCAAGTTGGAGCGGGAACACGTTGTTGGTGCCGACCGCCAGCGGCACCAGCGGCACATCTCGCCAGCCCTTGGCGACATCGCGCTGGGTGCCGTCGCCGCCGAGCGCAATCACCGCCCCCACACCCTGATCACGGAACTGTGCGGCGGTCAGTTGCGAGTCACGGCCGGTATGCCAGCCATGCGCCGCGAGCACCTCGGCGTGCGGCGCAGCGGTACCGGAGCCCTCCCCGGTCGGCGGCAGCCTCAGCCCTGCCAGCGCTCGCTCCCCCAGCCGCGCCCGGTCGCCACTGATCAGCACACGGCTTGCCCCGCCCTCCACTGCGCCCACGACAGCGCGGCGGATCGCGCCGATCTTGACTGCGTCCGAGACCGGTGTGGCGCCCGAGGTCAGGCGTCTGAGGTCTTTGCCGGCGAGCGGGTTGGCCACGATGCCCACTGCGTTGCCGGGCGGTCGTTCCATAGTTGTCATCGAGACGGTAGCCACTCAGCCAGCCACTCGGCCAGCCACTCGGCCAGCGTGACTACCCGGCCGACGGGTGCCCGCCTCACGCGGCGGCGAGGGCTCGGATTCTCTCGCCGATCATGTCGGCGTTGGGCACCCATTCCTTCTCGAGTACCGGGCTGAACGGCACCGGGCTGAACGGTGCGCCGACACGTTCGATCGGTGCATCGAGGTAGTCGAAGGCTTCCTCAGCGATCTGCGATGCAATCTCGCCGCCGAGGCCGCCGAACCGGACGGCTTCGTGCACCACTGCGACGCGGCTCGTCCGGCGGGCCGAGGCGATCACCGTGTCGATGTCGAGGGGCTGCAAGGTGCGCAGATCGATCACGTCGCACTCGACGCCTTCGGCGGACAACGCGGTCGCAGCCGACGTCGCCTCGTGCACCATCCGGCCATAGGTCACCACGGTGATGTCGTCGCCGGATCGCACGGTGTTCGCCGATCCCAACGGCACCTCGTACATGTCTTCGGGCACGCCGCCTTTGAGGCCCAGCAGCCGCTTGTGCTTGATGAACACGGTGGGGTTGTCGTCGCGGATGCACGAGATGAGCAGGCCCTTGGCGTCATAGGGGTTCGACGGCATCACCACCTTGAGGCCGGGAATGTGGCACAGCATCGCCTCGAGGCTCTGGCTGTGCTGGGCCGCCGCGGACAGCCCGGCACCGGCGCTGGTGGTGATCGTCATGGGCAGCGTGGCCTTGCCGCCGAACATGTACTTCAGCTTCGCCGCCTGGTTCACGATCTGATCCATGGCCACGAGGATGAAGTCCATGAACATGAGGTCGACGACCGGGCGCAGACCGCTCACCGCGGCCCCTGTTCCGAGGCCCACGATGGCTTGCTCGCTGATGGGCGTGTCGACCACCCGCAGGTCGCCGAAGCGGTCGTTCAGCCCCCGGAACGAGCCGAACACTCCCCCGGCCCGGCCGACATCCTCGCCGGCCACGAAGACGTCGGGATCATCGTCCATCATCTGCGAGAGCCCCTCGGCGAAGGCCGCGCCGTAGGCGATGCTGCGCTCGTTGTCGAGTGCCTGAGTCATGACGAAACTCCTGAAAACGCGGGCTGGGTGTAGACGTCGACGAGCAGGCTGTCGGGGTCGGGCAGCGGGCTCTCTTCGGCGAACGCGATGGCCGCCTCGATGTCGGCCTCGGCTGCGGCGTGTACTGCCTGGGCGCCGCTGGCGTCGAGCACGCCGGCTGCGGCGAGCCGATCCTCGAACAGCTCGATCGGGTCTCGCTGTTTCCACTGTTCGAGCTCGTCGTCGCTGCGGTACTTCATGCCGAGCGTCTGCACGCCGTGGTGGTTGTAGAAGCGGTAGGTCTTGGCCTCGATGAACGAGGGGCCTTCGCCCCGGCGGGCCCGGCCCACGGCCTCGTTGGCTGCTTCCCACACGGCAACCGCATCCATGCCGTCGACGATTGCGCCGGGCATGCCGTAACCGGCGGCACGGTCGACCACGTCGGTGATGGCCATGGTGCGATCACGCGGCGTGAACTCGCCGTACTCGTTGTTCTCGCAGACGAACAGCACTGGCAGCGTCAGAGCGGCTGCCATGTTGGCCGCTTCGTGAAATGCGCCGATGTTCGAGGCGCCGTCGCCGAAGAACACCACCGAGACCCGGTCGCTTCCCCGGTACTTGTTCGCGAACCCCGCACCCACCGCGATCGGCACGCCGCCGCCCACGATGCCGTTGGCGCCGAGCATGCCGAGATCGAGGTCGCAGATGTGCATGGAGCCGCCCTTGCCCCCGCAGTAGCCGGTGGCCTTGCCCATCAGCTCGGCCATCATCCCGCTGTAGTCGCCGCCTTTGGCCACGAGGTGCCCGTGGCCCCGATGGGTGGAGCTGATCTGGTCGTCATCGTCGAGATTGGCGCAGACCCCCGCGGCCACGGCCTCCTCCCCCACGTATAGGTGCAGGAACCCGGGCAGCCGATTCTGCTCGGCGAGCTTGCCGGCGGCCTCCTCGAAGTGACGGATGCGCACCATTCGCCGGTGCAGATCCAGCAGAACTTCCGGACTCGGATCCATGCAAACCCCCTCGTCGCACAGGCACCTCACACTAGTTCTGGGCCTGTGCGGCCGTCGTGGCCCGAAGCCTGCGCCGGAACGCCGTCATGGCCGGCGCGACTGTGCAGAGAACCGACAAGGCATGGGGCCGGCGCAGGAATGCCGCTGCTGCGTGCTCCGGCGTAGTGTGGCCCGGTGGCTTCCGAACCAGATTCAGATGCAACTGACCCCCGTTCGATCCATCCCACAGACGGGCCCGATCCCGGCGTCGGCCGGGGCGGCCTGCGCTCGGCGGCGTGGTTCGACATCGAGGGCGACCCGCTCATGTCGGCGCTCTACCTGGAGCGATACGCCAACTTCGGCTTGACGCGTGAGGAGCTGCAGTCGGGCAAGCCGATCATCGGCATCGCCCAGACCGGTTCCGACCTGTCGCCGTGCAATCGGCACCATCTCGAGCTAGCCAAGCGGGTGCGCGAGGGCATCCGTGAGGCGGGCGGCATCGCGTTCGAGTTCGGCGTGCACCCGATCCAGGAGACCGGCAAGCGGCCGACGGCTTCGCTCGACCGCAACCTGGCCTACTTGGGCCTGGTCGAGGTGCTGCAGGGGTATCCGCTCGACGGGGTGGTGCTCACGATCGGCTGCGACAAGACCACCCCGGCGTGCCTGATGGCCGCTGCAACGGTGAACCTGCCGGCGATTGCGCTCTCGGTGGGGCCGATGCTGAACGGCTGGCACGAGGGGCGCCGGACGGGATCGGGCACGGTGGTGTGGAAGGCCCGCGAGCTGTATGCGGCCGGCGAGATCGACGACACCGGCTTCATCGACTTGGTGGCATCCTCGGCCCCGTCGGTGGGCTACTGCTCCACCATGGGCACGGCCACCACGATGAACTCGCTGGCCGAGACCTTGGGCATGCAGCTTCCCGGCTCTGCCGCCATTCCTGCGCCGTACCGGGAGCGGGCACAGATGGCGTATCGCACGGGCCTGCGCATTGTCGAGATGGTGCGCGAAGACCTTCGGCCGTCCGATGTCATGACGCGAGAGGCGTTCGAGAATGCGATCGTGGTCAATTCTGCGATCGGCGGCTCTACCAACGCCCCGATCCATCTGAACGCGATTGCGGCACATCTCGGTGTGCCGCTCGACAACGACGACTGGCAAAAGCATGGCTTCGCCGTGCCGCTGCTGGTGAACCTGATGCCGGCCGGTGAGTACCTCGGTGAGGACTACCACCATGCCGGTGGCGTGCCCGCGGTGGTCGGCGAGCTGATGCGTGCGGGGCTGCTGCCGCACCCCGATGCGCTGACCGCCAACGGCCGCAGCATCGGCGAAAACTGCGCCGACGCGCAGATCAAGGACGCCGATGTGATCCGGGCGGCTGACGAGCCGCTGCTGGCCGATGCCGGCTTCATCAACCTGTCGGGCAATCTGTTCGACAGCGCCATCATGAAGACGAGCGTCATCTCCGACGAGTTCCGCGAGCGCTACCTGTCAGACCCCGACAGTCCCGATGCATTCGAGGGACGAGCCATCGTGTTCGACGGGCCGGAGGACTACCGGGCGAACATCGACAACCCCGATCTCGACATCGACGAGTACTGCATGCTGTTCGTGCGGGGCACGGGTCCCGTCGGTTATCCCGGCGGCGCTGAGGTCGTCAATATGCAACCCCCGGCCGCTCTGCTGGTGCGCGGCGTGCATTCGCTGCCCTGTATCGGCGACGGTCGCCAGTCGGGTACTTCGGGTTCGCCGTCGATCCTGAACGCTGCCCCTGAGGCCGCTGTCGGCGGCGGGCTGGCGCTGCTGCGCACCGGTGACCGTGTGCGGATCGACCTGCGACGCGGCAGCGCCGACATGCTGGTGGGTGACGACGAGCTGGCGCGACGTCGCGCCGAGCTGGACGACGCCGGCGGGTACCCGGTGCCTGCATCGCACACTCCCTGGCAGGAGATCCAGCGCTCGATCGTCAGCCAGTTCGACGAAGGCATGGTGCTGCGCCCGGCAGTCAAGTACCGAGACACCGCTCGCACCCATGGCACCCCGCGGCACAACCACTAGCCGCCCGCTGACGACACCCGGCGCGCCAGGAACGTCTCGCAAGATGCATCGCAGGTTGAGCCTCCCCGCAGAGCGGCCCATCGCGTCCCGCTCTCGTTCCCCAATTCTCATGCGATTGGGCCCACGGGCCGCTCGGGCCACGGCTTCGCCTGCCGGCTCAGCCTCTCGGCGATGATCTGGGCGTTGCTGGCGCTGCTGGCGGGGCTGGTCCTGCTGGTGCTGGCCGGGGATCACTTCGTGGCCGGTGCGTCGCGGCTCGCGACGGCCCTGCGCATGCGGCCCGCCGTGATCGGCGCAGTGGTCCTGGGCTTTGGGACCTCGGCCCCCGAGATGGTCGTGTCGTCGCTGGCGGCCATCGACGGCAATCCCGATATCGGCGTGGGCAACATCGTCGGCTCGAACGTGGCCAATCTCAGCCTGGGCCTCGGCGTGGCCGCGCTGTTGATGCCGATCCCGTTTTCGCGCACCGCGCTGCGGCGCGACGTTCCGTGGTCGGTGGCGACCGCTGCCATCTTCGCCTTGCTGGTGATCGACGGCGACCTCAGCCGGCTCGAAGGCGGGCTGCTGGCGGTGCTGATGGCCCTCACGCTGGTCTGGCTCATTCGCTCGTCGCGCGACGACCCCGTTGCCGACGCGGGGCCGGCCGGCCTCGCTCAAGACGCCGGCCGCCCGCTGGGCAATCTCGTCAGAGCGGTGGTGGGCCTCCTTGGCGTCCTCGTCGGAGCGCAGCTCGCGGTCGAAGGCGCCACCAACCTCGCGGAAGCCTGGGGCCTCAGCGGCGGGTTCATCGGGTTCTCGGTGGTGGCGTTGGGCACTTCGCTCCCCGAGCTGGCGACCGTCGTAGCCGCCGCTCGCAAGGGCCATACCGAGCTGATCGTGGGCAACCTGTTCGGCTCCAACGTGTTCAACAGCCTCGCGGTGGGCGGGGCGATGGGCTTGGTGGGCGCCGGCGCCATCGATTCGCCGTCGCTGACCGGCCTCGGCATCGGGGCGATGATGGCCGTGGTCCTGCTCGCCTACCTCGGCGCCCTCGTGGGCAAGCGCGCCGGGCGCGTCGACGGCATCGCCCTGCTCGCCATCTACATCGCATCAATGATCTTGCTCGGCACGAGCTGAGCTTGCTAGCGCGTCGCCCTGTGGCCTTTGCCCGGCTTGATTGGCAATGCCGACACTCGATCCGACTGCTGCGCCAATGACGCCAAATCCTTCAAGTCGTCAGTGAGAACCGTGCCGGCGGGTTCGGCCAAGGCCACGACTACGGCGTCGACTGCTGATCCGCGTCCTGCCAGTCTTCTCAACTCGCCGGCTCGCTTGGCTGTCTGACGAGTCAAAGTTTCTGAGACCGAACAGCTCTTCAACAGGATCTCAACGACGACGTCATCTTGCGGTCTTCCTGAGAGGCATTCCGCAAGAACGACGGTCGGAATAACTGGTGGCCACAGGTCTTCCTGCACGAGTGCCTTGAAGTCCGACCGCGCCTGCTCACCGCCGTGGGCAAGGTGCGACACAGCGCCGGAATCGAGCACCAGCACACTCATGGACGAGAGTGCGTGTTTCGGGCTCGCTTGATGCTCTCCACAAGTGCCGCGGAGCGCCGCCGGTGCTTTTCCGAGGGTTCACCGAATTCTGTACGTAGGTGAGCTAAGTACTTCTCGGCTTCCGCGAGCAGTGCTTGGCGCTCCTCGTCTGGGATAGCGAGCCAGTGCTCCTCTTCGGTATCTGTGGGGCTGGGGCTTCTGTCGTCGAGATCGGCGACAGCGGCGCTCGCCGATGCCTGCTTCGCAGCTGCTTCCGTCGCTGGGTTTGCCTGGTGGCGCGTCCCGGGCGAGAACTGGCCGCCGCGGCTTGAACCCTTCGGATAACGGCGTTGCGCCATGCCATTCACACTACTGAGCATCTTGCAGTAGTAGCCATCGATTTTCGGCAGGCCCTGCACGTATGCGAGAACCAACTCAGGGCGTCATCTTGGGGATGCTCAGGCGTCAGGCCGCCCGCTCTCGCTGCGCTTGCTAGGGGTTGGCGGCTAGGCCGCGCTGCCAGATGCCGAGCAGCACTATGCCGAGCAGCGAGCAGGTGGCCGCTGCGTAGAAGGCACCGACTGTGGCGCCGAGGAGCCATGCCGACAGGCCCAGGATCGGCCCGCCGATGCCTGCTGAGAGCTCGAAGAACATCGTGAAGGTGCTGAGCGCGCGGGCTCGCTCGTTGGGCGGCACGCCTTCGACCGCTGCAACCATGAGCGCCGGGTACAGCAGTGAGCCGCCGAGGGCCAGGATGACCACTGCGATGTAGAGCCCCAATACCGACACGAAGGTGCCCATCACGACCATGCCGGCTGCGGCGCCGATGAGCGCCAGCGTGGCCGTGCGTTTCGTGCCCAAGGTGTCGGGCAGCTTGCGCCCGATGATGCGGAGCACCAGCACCAGCATGCTGTAGACGAAGAACACTGGGCCGAGCCAACCGAGGCCGTGCTCCTCGGCGAGCTTGGGCAGGTAGCCGTACAGCGCGGGGATGATGATGATGCCCATCGCCAGGATGGTCCCGGGCCACAGGGCGGGCTTGTAGAAGACCCCGCTGGCGTTGGAGGTGGCCGCCGCCGGCCCAGTGCTCCCCGGAGGTTCGGTGCCCTCCGGCGGCCCAGTGTTCCCCGGCGGCCCGGCACTCCCCGGCGGCCCGGCACTCCGCGACGGCTCAGTGTTCTCCGACGCCTGTTAGCGCAACGTCGTGGCCAGTGGATACGTGGCGTCCTCCTTCCCGACAAGTTGGAACACCAGTGGGCGTGCGGCGTGCGCGAGCCGCATCTGCGGCTGCGAACGGCCCGGCTCGGTCGCCTCGTGCGGCTGGCTGCTGGCCGCCCAGTTCTGCTGACCGCTCCCGGCCTCATGCGGCTGGCTGCTGGCCGCCCAGTTCTGCTGACCGCTCCCGGCCTCATGCTGCTGGCTGCTGGTCGCCCAGTTCTGCTGACCGCTGGCGGCCTCGCTCTGTTGACCACAGGCGGCTTCGGTTCGCTGGCCGCTGGTGGGCCTGGCGAAGGGTTGGACTAGTTCGCTCGGCGAGTCCTTCGGGAGAAACCAGCCGATCACTGCCGACATCGCCATGAGCACGCCGGCAACTGCGAATGCCGTGTCGTAGCCCCCGAGAAAGAAGGACGATTCGGCCCACTCCTCGATGATGGTGCCCAGCCCGGGGCCGATTCCCATGCCGAAGTAGAGGAACACTGAGAACCAGCTGATGGCCTCGCCCCGGCGGTCCTCAGGGGCGAGGTCGCTGATCATCGCCGCGCTGCCGACGAAGAACATTCCCTGGAACGCCCCTGTCAGCATGCGCATGATCAGGATCACGACATAGGTGTCGGCCCAGATGTGCCCGAAGAACGTGATTGCGGTCGTGAAGCCGCCGACGACGATCAGCAAGCGGCGGCCGCGTTCATCGCCGAGGCGGCCGATGAGTGGCCGGGCTGCGATCGCCGTGATGGCGAACACGCCGATGGCGAAGCCGACTGCCACATCGCCGCCACCAGTCTGGTTGGTCACCAGCAGGGCCGTGAGCGGCAGCATTGAGGAGAACGAGATTGCCGAGAACAGGGCGCTGATGTTGAGGACGAGGAACGGCCCGCTGAACAGGCTCGCCGGCTCGCCAAGGGGTGACGCGGCGACCGGCGTCGCCGAGAATGTCGTCTGTGACATGGGCAGTTCGCCTCGTGCCGGCTGCGCCCGGAATCCGATGAGGGCGCCCCGGCTTCAATACGCCATGCTAGGGGTGATGCACTTGCTGCTGCCCAGGGACGTCCTCGGATGAGCGCCGCCGACTTCTGCGGCCTCCGCGGAGCGCCACGCCGAATTTCGCGACTCGGGGACGTCCTCGGATGAGCACCGCCGATCTCTGTGCCCACGGCAGAGCGCCACGCCGAATTTCGCGACTCGGGGACGTCCTCGGATGAGCGTCGCCGAGACCGTCGTGCGGGGGGCGTGCCACCACGATTGCCCCGATACGTGCGCCTGGGAGGTCACTGTCCGTGGCGGCGTGGCCGTGAACCTGCGGGGCGATCCCGCCCATCCGTTCACCGACGGGCAGCTCTGTCCGAAGGTGAACCCGTTCCTCGACCGGGTGTATCACCCCGACCGGCTGCTGCAGCCGCTGCGACGCACGGGGCCCAAGGGTGGCAGCCATTTCGAGCCGATCGGCTGGGACGCTGCGATCGCCGAGATCGCTGAGCGGATCAGCGCCGCCGTCGCCCGCCATGGCGGCGAGACTGTGCTGCCCTATTCGTCCGACGGCACCCAAGGGCTCGTGCAGCGGGGCGTGCTCGCCGACCGCTTCTTTGCAGCGCTGGGAGCCACGAGGCTCAACCGGCACTTCTGTGGCGTCACCGCTTGGCACGGCGCTGCCGATGTGCTGGGGCTGCCTCTCGGTGCCGATCCCGAGGAGATTGCCGGCGCCCGCACCATCGTGCTGTGGGGCACCAACACGCTGCTCACGAACCGCCACATGTGGCCCTATATCGAGACCGCTCGCAGCGGCGGGGCGACGGTGATCGTGGTCGATCCCGTGGGCACGATGACCGCCCAGCGGGCCGATTGGCATGTTCAGCCGCGCCCGGGCACCGATGTGGCCCTGGTGCTCGGGCTGATCGGGGTGCTCGACCGTGACGGATTCATCGACGAGGAGCGCCTGGCCGCCAGCGCCGATGGCTGGCCGGAGTTGCGCAGGGAGGCTCGTGCGCTTGGCCTCGGCGATGCGGCCGCCGTCACCGGCCTCGATGAGGCAGACATCGTTCGCCTGGCGCACCGCATCGCCCACGAGCAGCCGGCTGTGCTGCGAACGCTCATCGGCATGGAACACCGCGAGCACGGCCGTGACATTCACCGGGCTGTGGCTGGGTTGGCTGCGGTGGCGGGTGTTGGCTACATGCGGTCGACGCAGGTGTTCTTCGATACGGCGCTCGCCGATCTCGCCCCGCCGGCGGGCCCGCAGCGTGTCGTGAACGCGTCGGCGCTCGGCGAGGTGCTTGCCGACGTCAGCTTGGACCCGCCGGTGACCGTGCTGGTGAATTACGGCTGCAATCCGGCGGTCGTGGCGCCCGACCAGAACCGGGTGATCGCCGGGCTCGAACGTGACGACCTGTTCACCGTGGTGATTGAGCAGTTCATGACCGCCACTGCCCGCTACGCCGACATTGTGCTGCCGACCACCACAGCGATCGAGCATCTCGACCTGATGAATGCGTGGGGTCACCTGTATGTGTCGCTGAATTTGCCCGCCATCGACCCCGTCGGCGAGTGCCTGCCGAACAACGAGATCTTCCGCCGGCTCGCTGGCGCGCTGGCGCTTGATGACCCCGGCCTCGCCGACAGCGATGAACAGGTGGCGCGGGACCTGCTGGCGAGCGGCCACCCCTGGCTCGACGGCATCAGTTACGAACGGCTCGAGCGCGAGGGCTGGGCACGTCTGGCAGTGCCAGAAGGCTGGTCGGCGCTGACCTCGCGGGAGGTGCCGCTCGCACCCCGGCCGAACCTTGGTGTGACTGCCGACGAGAACGGCGAGTCCGGCAGCACACACGGGACTGGCGCACCCAGCAGCACCGAAGACATCGACAGCACCGATGCGACTGGCACGCTCGACGGCACCGGCGACATCGGCAGCACCGATGCGGCCAGCGCGCCCGACAGCACCGGCGCGTCCGGCGACGACGGTGACGCTGCGCCCCGCACATCGCTCGACGCTGCAGCACCTTTGCGTCATCTGGGTCCTCTGCAGCTCGGCACGCTCCGCTACCAGCCGGCAGCGGAGTCGCCGAGCGGTGACGCTGCGTTGGCCGGGCGCTTCCCTCTGGCGCTCATGAGCCCGAAGCAGCACCAGCGGTTCCTCAACAGCTTCTACGGCGGATTCGCCCATCACTTGCCGAATCCGCCGCGACCACGCTTGGAAATCAGCCCCGGCGACGCGGCAGCTCGGGGCATCGCTGAAGGAGACGATGTCCGTGTCTTCAACGACCGTGGCGAGCTGTTCGTTGAGGCCACCATCACCGACCGCTTGCAGCCGGGCCTCGTCGCGGTGCCGTTCGGATGGTGGGCCGGTGATGCAGCCGGGCGAACCGTCAACGTGCTCACCAACGCCGCACGCGGCGGCCCCGACCCCAACTTCGGAACGGCCGCCTTCTTCGACACGCTCGTCGAAGTCGAGCCCGCACCCAACAGCACAATCGCTGCCGACACACACGCCGAAGCCGCATCCGAGCCGTCGTAGACAGCCAGCGGCTCGCCGTCGCAAACAACCTGCAGCTCGCCGTCGCAAACAACCAACGGCTCGCTGTCACCAACAACCAGCAGCTCGCCACCACCAACAGCCAGCGGCTCGCCGTCGTAGCCTGCGATGGCGATGAACGTCGCCGAGTTGCTTGAACGTGCGCCCCACGACGATGCCGTCGTGCTCATCGACCGGTCGGCGTCGCCGCCGGCGCATGTCACCGCCGGCCAGCTTCGGGACCGGGCGCTGCGCTGCGGGGCAGGCCTGGCCGCCCGGGGGCTGGCACAGTTCACGAGGGTCGGACTGCTCGCTGCCAACTGCGGCCAGTACTACGACGTGATGTTCGGCACCCCGGCAGCCGGGTTGGTGTTCGTGCCGCTCAACACTCGGCTTCCCGCCGAGACCCAGGCGTACATCCTCGACGACGCCGATGTTCAACTGGTCATCTCCGATGCGGAGCACGCTTCGCTGGTGCCGCCAGGCATGGCGCACATCGTCATCGGCACCCCCGAATGGGACGCCGTGACAGCCCATCAGCCGTTGAGCACCGCAGCCGATGTCCACGACGACGACATCGCCGTGCAGATCTACACCTCGGGCTCGACGGGCCGGCCCAAGGGCGTCCTGCTGACCCATCGCAACATCACCTTCACGGTGCTCGAGTACGGCGCTGCGATGCCGGGCGAAGTGATGCTCGTCTCCGCCCCGCTGTACCACAAGAACGCTTCCATGTCGTCCAAGCTGGCGTTCGCAAACGGCGGCACTGTAGTTCTCTTACCGGGCTTCACTGCCTCGGGCTACATCGATGCCATCGCAGATCACAACGTCACGATGTGCTCAGGCGTGCCGACGATGTTCGCCCTTGTCACCGCCGAGATCGCCTCCCGGGTTGCCGCCGGCGAGGAGGTGCCCGACTTGTCCTCGGTGCAGCGGGCCTTCATCGGCTCGGCCCCGCTGACCGAGGCCCTGTTCGACGATGTGCAGCGGTTGCTCCCGGGGGCAGTCGTCTCCAACGGCTACGGCACCACCGAGGCCGTGCTCGAGTTCGGCCCCCATCCCGAGGGCAAGCCGCGGCCCAAGATTTCCGTCGGCCACCAGCACCCCAAGGTCGAGCTGCGGCTGGTCGACCCCGACACCGGTGAGGACGGCGACGCCGGCGAGCTGTGGGTGCGCTCCCCCGGTGTCATGACCGGCTACCACAACCTGCCCGAGGTCACGTCGGAACGACTGACCGACGGCTGGTACCACACGGGCGACCTGATGACCCGTGACTCCGACGGCTTCTATTACTTCGTGAGCCGCGTCGACGACATGTTCGTGTGCGCCGGCGAGAACATCTACGCCGACGCTGTTGAGCAGATGCTCGAGAAGCACCCCGCGGTGCACCAAGCGGTGGTCGTCCCGGTGCCCGACGAGCTGAAGGGACAGCTGCCCGCGGCTTTTGTGCGCGTCGAACCCGGCCGCACGCTGACGGTCGACGAGGTCAAGCAGTACGCGCTGGCCAACGGTCCTGCTTATGCGCATCCCCGCCATGTCTGGATCGTCGACGAGATCCCGCTGGCATCAACCGCGAAGATCGACCGCAACGGTCTGGTTGCCCGGGCCGCAGAGTTAGTGAAAGCCGATTCCCCCTGAACGACGGGCACGGCGCTGCGGCCGACGCGACCGAAGCCGCGGCCCGCGACGAAGCG
Organism: Acidimicrobiales bacterium; assembly: GCA_965231925.1. Taxonomy (GTDB): domain Bacteria; phylum Actinomycetota; class Acidimicrobiia; order Acidimicrobiales; family Poriferisodalaceae; genus Poriferisodalis. The sequence continues at coordinate 2,301,766 of OZ246894.1, read as the reverse complement.
CGGCACCGCACGACTGAGGGGGCAGTCGAAGACACCGCACAGCCCCACACGACAGCAAACGCAACCGAGAGCACCGCGCCGTCCAACGCGACAGCAGACGCAGCCGAAGACACCGCGCCGTCCCAACCGACAGCGGACGCAGCTGGAGACACCGCGCCGTGCTACACGGCAACAGACGCAACCGAAAGCGCCGCGCCGTGCAACACGGCAGCAGACGCGGCCGAAGACACCGCGCTTTCCAACGCGCCAGCAGACGCCGCACCGCCCCGCTCGCTGGCTCGCAGTGCGCTGAACATCATCAACGAGACACGCCAAGATTGGGCGGCCAAGCGAATCGGCGGACTGTCAGCCGAGATCGCCTTCTTCGCCCTGCTGGGGCTCTTCCCGGCGGTCATCGTGTTCGCGGCGGCGCTGGGCTCGCTGGATGTCCTCATCGGCCGGGGCGCAGCCGCCGATATCGAGGCTTGGCTGCTGCAACAGATCAGCAACACGTTCGGTGACCAGAACACGCTCGACGCCACTGTGGCCGATCTGTTCGACCGTTCCGACGCACGGGTCATCACCGTCGGCGTGGCGGTGGCCGCCTATGCGTCGTCCCGAGGCTTCATCGCCGTGGTGCGTGCGCTGAACGTGACCCGTGGCCACCAGGGCGCCCGCAGCTGGCTGTCGACCCGAGTTGTCGGCGTTGCCCTGACGTTCCTGACGCTTGTGGTTGCCGTCGTGGTAGCGACAATGCTTGTGGTCGGCCCGCTTTTCGGCGGCGGCTCCGAGCTGGCAGACCGTCTGGGCGCGGGCAGCTCATTCAGCACGGCGTGGGACTGGCTGCGCTGGCCAGTCGTCTTCGTGGCAGTGGTCGCCTGGGCGGCGACGGTGTACCGAATCGCCCCGCTCCACAAGCTCAGGTGGCGGCGCGAGGTGCCCGGCGCACTGCTGGCAACGGTGTGGTGGCTGGCCGTCTCCGGCGGGTTCGGTGCGTACCTGCAGCTCGCCTCCAGCGGCGTCAACGCAGTCTTCGGCCTGCTCGGCGGCGCGCTCAGCCTGCTGCTGTGGCTCTACCTGCTGGCAATGGGCCTCCTCGCCGGCGCCGAGCTCAACAGCCTCCTCGACCGTCACAGCCCGCCTCTCAGCGGCTCGCAGGACCGGCGTTCGTCAAGCTGATCTACAGAGCCCTCGCGAATCTACAGAGCCGTCGCGAACTCGCAAAGGGGGGGTTCCCGAAGCGATCAGGGTGGGGCTAGACCTCGGCCTGTCCAGTCTTGGCACAGCGGCGCGCCCCCCGGAGCCCTCACGGCGGGGGCGCTCGTGATGCGGGTGGACCGTCGGTGTTTTTCGGGGACGTGCCCGGCGGTTGGAGCCCGTAGCGGCTGGCTGCGGTGTCCCATTCGACGGTGAAGCCCTGTTGGTGAATCTTGTCGTTGTGACAGTTGGGGCAGACGGTGACGAGATTTTGATAGTCGGTGTGGCCGCCGTGCTGCCAGTGGTCGATGTGGTGGTGCTGGCAGCGCTCAGGGGCGATGCCACAGCCCACGCAGCCCCTGTCGCGCAATGCCAGCGCGGCGCGCTGAAGGTCGGTGGCGGTGCGGCGGGTGCGTCCCATGCGCAGGTCGCCGGTGGCGGCGTCGAAGATCGCCGGCAGCACCTCGGCATCGACGGCGATGCGGGCAATCTCGCCGATCGGGATGGGTGTGCCATCGGCAAGGCGGCCGCCGGTGAGCTGGTGGTTCACCATGTCGTAGTCAGCCACGACGATCAGCGACGCGCCGGCGGGGCGTTTGGCGTCGGGATCGCAGATGAGCTGGGTGATCGCATCGGCCATCCGCTGTTGGGGCGTGCGCCGCGCAGCGGGGTCTTCGTCTTGGAACAGGCGTCGCTCGGTTGCGGCGATCACGGTGCCCAGCTGGGCGCCGGTGAGCGGGTCGACGGCGACGTTGAGCACCGTCATGCCGTCGCTGGAACGGGTGAAGATCTTGGCGGTGCGCGCCTTGCGTTGCCGCTCCAGCACCGATGCGCCGTCGTCGCGGTTGACATCGGCCACATGGCGGTCAACGGTGCGACGAAACTCGTCATAGCCCTCGTGCTGGGCCCGTTCGGCCAGGTATCGGTCGTCGATGGGGGCGTCGCCAGCGGCACGGGCGATTAAGTGCGCATGGCCCACCGGAACCGAGCCCGCTGAAAGCCCCTCACGGGTTGCGTCCAGCTCGCCGAGCCTCACTGCGTCCCTGACATCGCTGCGCGCCTTGCGGCCTGAGACCGCCATCGCGTCAGCAGCAGCATGCGCAGCCGCCCCGTCGCCATTACGGCGAGCGATCTCACCCAACGTGTCCGCTTTCATCGCAGCCAGCCCCGACTCGGCCCGAGCGATCTCACCCAGCCGTGCCTGCAAGGCCTTTCCGCACAGCCCAGCGACGTCCACCGCGTCCACACGCACCCCACCCGATCCATATGGGCCTGTCACACTGCCGCCCGCAGCCGATGCGTCGCCACTTGCCATAGAACAACCGTATGACAGGGGTGTCACATCAAAGTTGTTGGACCCGTGAGCTTCGGCTTGGGACTGACGCGAGGCGTTCAGGATTGGTGCCCGCAAGTTGATCTGCCAACCTCGTGCCCAAGCAGCAGGCGCGCACTGACCGGTCGGGCCGGCGCCCTACTTCGCCGGATACTCAGGAACGGCTGAGCGTGTCGCCGATCTCGCGAGGTGGCACGCGAGGGCAGTGATCTGGGCATCGATGTCGCTGGGGCTGCCGGACAGGCTGATGGCAACCGTGTGGAGCTTCGTGCAGAGGTGCTGCACGGTGATGGTGGAGAGATCCAGCGCCGCGATTGAACCGCGTCGCTCAACCGTTTTGGCTGCACTACTGACGAATCGGTTCGAGACGGCCGGACCGTCGAGCCGGCCGGCGGATTCGCTTCGGTTGACGTCAGCGCAGTAGATGAGGGTGCCTTCGCTCAGGCCCAGTGCCGTGGTGTATGCCAGGAGTTGGTAGTAGTCGCTGTGCCGTGCGAGGGGTGCGGCAGCGCCCGCTGCGCTTGCGTCGCTGTCGGTGAGCTTGTACTTGAGGTCGGCGACGCCGACGGTCTCGCCATGGCTGCGCAAAGTGAGGTCTGGTCTGATCTGTACTCGTTCCTCGATGTCGAGATGCGGCCGCAATTGGGCCGCTACCTCGAGCCGGCCGCGCAGTTCACGCTGCAGTCGGAACGTGACGAACTGCTCGAAAAGCTGATTCATGTCCACCATGAATGCCGACGCGGCGGTGTCGCCGTGCTGGTCCTGCAACGTGCAGTTGGCCAAGATCAGCCGCGCTAGCGCCAATGCGGGCCGGTAGTGCTCATTGAGCCGGGTGTACTGGATGCGGTCGAGGCGCTCCAGCGCCGCCGACGCCGTCGGTTCGGCCACGCCGTCCAGTGCGGCAAGCAGCCGCCGCAGCCGTCGCCGATCATCGTGGAGCACGTCGGGCACTCGCAGCGCCAGCCGGATTGCTGCGGTCAGGCAGCGGTTCTCGTCGACGTCGGCGGTGAAATCGTCCCACGAGCACGCCATCGGCACCAGCACCCCGCCCCGCCGGAACTGACGCACGAAATCGATGCGACCCCGCAGCGCAAGAAGATCATCTTCCTCGTGCCGGTAGTGATGAAACAGCCCTCGCGCCAATGTGGTCTCAGCGGTGCGTGCGAAGAACGACACCAAAGCCGGCAGCAATTCGTCTGTGGTGGCGTAGTCGATGGCTTCCGCCTGCCACGCCTCGGCCGGCAGTCCCACCTCCAGCAGGAAGAACAGGTTCTCGGGCTTGATCTTCGGCCGCACGATGATGCGCAGATCACCCAGCGTGAAGGCACCCACCCACTGCCTCGTCGACACCTTCCACCAGTCAGGCTCCCGGTCAGTCGCCACCGACACCCACGGCGTCTCCCCAAGACGACGGGCCACCTCATCGTCGAGCCGCAACCGTTTAGTGGCTCTTCGCGCTTTAGCGTGGGGTGAGGGTGTCGAGCAGGGTCCAGTCGGGTTTGCCTGCATACAGCAGGACTCTGGTTCGGTAGTGGTCGAAGTTGGTGATCCCGAACGACACTCGCTTGATCAGCTTGGCCAAATTGTTGGCTGCCTCGGTCGGCCCGTTGGTGACCCGCGAGCGGTGCCAGTTGGTGATCTGGGTGCGCCAGGAGCGAAGGGTGCGGCCGAGGCGGTTCAGCTCCGGGGAGTACGTGTCGTCGCGCAGGTCGCGGGACAGCTCGTCGATGGCTTCGACGGCGAGTTCGTGGTCGCCGATCCGGTAGGTCATGCGCAGCGTCTCTTTGGCGTGCCAGGCGTCGCGGACCTCGCCGTGGGGGTCGCCGGCGGCGAGCAGTCCGCGCAGTTTCGTCTCGTCGCGTTCGGTGACGCGTTCGTGTGCTTTGAGCAGCAGCCGCCGTATCCGGTACAGCGGGTCGCCCTTGGTGCCGCGCCCGCCGGTGGTCTCGTTCTGGACGCGTCGGCGCACGTCGTCGATGGTGCTGTTGGCGAGCTTGACGACATGGAACGGATCGGCGACCTGGACCGCTTTGGGCAAGGCGTCGGTGAACGCCTTGCGGTACGGCCCCGACAGGTCCATGACCGCCCACCGCACCCGAGCTCGCCATCTCGAGGTGCGCCCGCGGATCCAGCGTGTGGCCCCTTTGGCGCTTTTACCAGCGACTATGTCCAACAAGACGCCTCGGCGGGCGTCCACGATGGTGGTGCCCCACTGCTTGTCGCGATAGGGGCCGCGGCGGAACATCAAGATCTCATCGAGGCCCAACGCCGTCACCCCCTCGGTGCGTGAGACGTCGGCTTCGAGCAAGGCTTGGCCCCACCGCTGCACCGCAGCCATAGCGGTGTGCCAGTTGCATCCCAGCTCGGCTGCGATCTCTTTGATCGCCCGTCCCATGCCCGCCCGGCGAGTCGCCCAGCGAGCAGCCCGGCTTGTGATACGCCCCCTCGGCGGCGCGATGTCCGGTTCCTGATCGGTGAACGTGCGCACCGCACAGCCCTGATGGGGGCACAGCCAGCGGCGCTTGCGCCACACCAGCCGCACCGGACGCCCGAACGCCGCCAGATCAGCCAGCCTCACCCCGCTCGACCCGTGAGCCCACACCCGCCCGCCGCAACCAGCGCAGCACGGCCGCCCGCTCAACTCGATCTCGACCTCGAGCGGGCCGCCGCGTCGGCCCCGCACATCGAGCACCGCGACATGCGGACCCAGACCCACGATCAACGACAACGCACGCGTACAGTCAACAGCCACAGGGATCCTCCCGAATCGGGGCGACAAGACACCTCCGATTCTGGGGGATCCCTCCCTATCCAGCCAGGACCCTCACCGAGCTACCCCACGCGGAAACGCGAAGCGCCCGTTTAGTGCTTCACTCGTGCAGCACGATGCTCTGCCCCTCGCCGACCTCAACAGCCGTATCAGCGACCGATGAGCCAGGAGCCGTTGTGCCGGGCGACACCTACTCGCCGCCCTGACCCTCAACGCGGGCATCCTCGTTGGACGGTCGCACTACATGACCAAGAGGCCCATCCGTCATGTCAGGTTCAGCGCCTGAAGAAGTCGCCCCGGGGCCGTGCCGTTTCCAGACGGTGTCGAAGCGGAAGGTGTCGATGGCATCTTGACGGCCGAAGAGTTGGTCCTCGATCAGCGGTTCGATGTTGTACTTCCAGATCCGCCGCAGCCCCTCGACGTCCATGCCGAGCTTCATGAAATGGCTCGGCCCAATCAGCAGATGGTCCCCGCCGAGCGCCTGTTCGAACTCACCGTTTACCCCGTCCAGCATCTCGGCCACCCACGCCTGCTCGGGAGCGTTGCGCTGTGTCCACCGTCGCAGCAGACCCTGCGTCGGCGCACGGTTCGGGAAGAACGGCACGAAGTGGAACCGTCGTCGCATAGCGGCGTCGATCAGCGCGATCGACCGATCCGCCGTGTTCATCGTTGCGATGAACCACAAGTTGGACGGCAATACAAATCCCTCTACCGGCCGGTACTGCGTCTGAGTCCACTCGTCGCGATACTCCAGCAGGTACAGCAACTCACCCAGCACCCGCGGCAAGTTCGCACGGTTGATCTCGTCGATCACCATCACATGCCGCTCGCCCGGGTTCTCCGCGGCGCGCTCGGCAAGCCTCACAAGAGGCCCCGATGTCAGCCGGTACGTCATGTTGCCGTCATCGTCGACGGCCGGCCGGAACCCCTCGAAGAAATCCTCATACGAATACGCCGGATGAAACTGCACCAACGAATACGGACCGTTTTCCTCGTATTCCTCATCGTCCGCGATATCCGTGAGCGCCCACGCCAATCGGCGTGCGAAATACGTCTTGCCAGTGCCAGGTGGCCCGTACAGGATCACCTGCCCCTTATCTTCCAGAAGATCCACGATCTCGCGGAGAAACGCCACCCCACACAGCAGCTCACGCGCCGCTCGATCGAGGCGATCTCCGAGTAGGTCCGGATCGTCGGGCGGCGGCTCGGCATCTCTGGGAGCAAGATCGACGCCATGCTCCGCGAGATGTTGGTCCTGGTTCCTGATGTCCGCTATACGAAACTCGTCGCCGACCTTGAAACGGGGTGACTTTGTGGCCTCGACCACCTTGTTCCCAGCCCTGCGCTTGATCGGCGGTCCCACCCACACAACCTCGCTTGTCTTGGGGCACACCTTGTAGGTCGCTGCGTCCGGCTCGATATGGCACTTGGCGACCGAACCGCACGCGCAGTAGTGGGGACCCCACTTGCTCGTGGAGTGGAGCGTGCCGCAATGGGCAGCGGGCTTCTCTGGCGGGTGACCGGGCACGCTGGGTCGCTGCTCCCGATACTGCACGTCGTCCATGTCGGCGAACCTACAGGAGGGGCGCGACACGTCTCCCTCCGCGGCCTCACATACGGACTCGTCTTTGCATGTTGGCGTAGATGCCAGCGCAGCGTGCTTTCGTCTGGCTGGCGCGCCTTCGCAGGACGCCACCGCCGATGCTTCGCGGACGCCGCGTCGCACTCTGGGCGATGGCTGTCCGGGGCACTGTGAGATCAGGCTGCTACACGATGCCCCAGACGGCTCTGCCCCTTGTGTGTTCCAGAAGTGGTCGATGGGCAGCAGGTACAAACGGTCGCCGAGCTTGAGCGCGTGGCGGCCGGTGTGCAGCAGCACCCCCGCCGCGAACGATTCCGGCTCGGCGCTGTCCATGAGGTCGCGCAGCCACGCCAAGTTGGACACATGAGACGGTGCAGGCGACGCGGAGGCCTTGATGTCGACCGCGACGATCCGCCCATCGATGTGCTCGAGCGCAAGGTCGACTTCCCGGCCTGTGCTGTCACGAAAATGATGCAGGTCAATCGCTACGTCGAAGGCGGACACCTGCTGGGTGATCTCGTTGACCACGTAGGTCTCGATGAGCGAGCCGGTCATGGTGGCGTTCGGGTGGCGCAACGCGGCGGCGTCGAGCCGCAGGAGTGCAGCGGTCAGGCCTGTGTCTGCCATGTGCAGCTTGGGGCGCTTGACGGCCCGACGTGCGCGGTTGCGGGCCCAGGCCGGCAGTTCATGAACGAGGAATACCGTGCGCATACCATCTGCTGGAACGCCTCGCTGAACGACGATCGTCGTTCAGTCGCCGTCTGGTGCTCGGCGTCGGCCCCACAGAGCGGCGATGGGCATGAATTCGGTGCCTTGGTCAATCCAGCGACGGTGACGACCCTTGTGCAGCACGACGCCGCCCGCGAATTGCTCGGCAGGCAGATTGTCTCGCAATCGGATGAGGTGTCGAGCGTCCGATCCGCGATACGGATGATGTAGCCATCGTGCGCTGGCAACGCGCCTGCGACTTCATTCACCCGCAGATCGTGCTCTATTACTCCCTGTATTTGTAGGTGTATTACTCCCTATTTTCGAGAAAGCTCACTCCTTCGTCAACAATGCTCCCGTCCGTAGAGGACGCAGATCCCAGGTGTCCGCTACTCGCTCGCGCTCCCACCCGATTCGTCCTCACCGCTCTCGGTGTCTCCGACATCGTCATCAACAAGGGTCTCAGAGGGCTCCGCAGGCTCTTCTTGGGCAGCGGCGCCAGGGCCGTGCCGTTTCCAGACGGCGTCGAAGCGGAAGGTGTCGATGGCATCTTGGCGGCCGAAGAGTTGGTCCTCGATCAGCGGCTCGATGTTGTAGTTCCAGATACGCCGCAAGCTGTCCTTGTCGAGGCCGGGTTTCATGAAGTGGCTCGGGCCGATCAGCAGATGGTCGCCGCCGAGCACCTGTTCGAGCTCGCCATTGACCCTGTCCAGCAACTCCGCCACCCACACCTGCTCTGGTGCATTGCGCTGTGTCCACCGTCGCAGCAGACCCTCCGTCGGCGCACGGTTCGGAAAGAACGGCACGAAATGGAACCGTCGCCGCATCGCGGCGTCGATCAGCGCGATCGACCGATCAGCCGTGTTCATCGTCGCGATGAACCACAAGTTGGACGGCAATACAAATCCCTCTACCGGCCGGTACTGCGTCTGAGTCCACTCGTCGCGATACTCCAGCAGGTAGAGCAACTCACCCAACACCCGCGGCAAGTTCGCACGGTTGATCTCGTCGATCACCATCACGTGCCGCTCGTCCGGGTTCTCCGCGGCGCGCTCGGCAAGCCTCACAAGAGGCCCCGATGTCAGCCGGTACGTCATGTTGCCGTCATCGTCGACGGCCGGCCGGTACCCCTCGAAGAAATCCTCATACGAATACGCCGGATGGAACTGGACCAGTGAGAACGGACCATCGTCCTCATATTCCTCATCGCCTTGAATCCCCGTCAGCGTCCATGCCAGGTGACGAGCGAAATAGGTCTTACCTGTCCCTGGAGGCCCGTACAAGATCACCTGCCCCTTGTCCTCCAGCAGGGCCACGATCTCCTTCAGGAACCCAACCTCACACAGCAGATCGTCGGCCAATACAGCCAAGTCGGCCTCGTCGACCCACGCATCGGCATTTTCATCATCAGCAGTCGTCGTAGCCGGATCGTCGTGATCGGCGCAGCGTTCGCTGAGCCAGTACAGGAAGGTTCGCATTCCCCATGTGTCGACCACATCGCCGTCGGTGAAGTGCGGTCGAAGGATCTCCAGCAGCAGGTCGTTGGACTCGACGACTGCACGGCCCGACAGCTTCGAAGGAGGATGATCCTGCAGCACCTTCTCGGCACGGCGCCGCGTATCAACTTCGAGGAGGCTCTCGTCCATGAGCATCTGAAGATTGTCGAGCTTGCCTGCCCAAGTTCCCTTGTTGTACAGCGAGTAGTTCGGGATGACGCGTTGCGGGTCGCAGATTGCCGCGGCGCGAGTCGCAGCAGTCCACCCGAGACCTTGGATCCCACCGACGGCTGACTGCAGGCGGTCGGCGAGATCCTCAGTTCCGAAGCACAAGTCCGCGAGCTTGAGGCGGAGCGTGTCCCACTGGGGTTCATTCGCCTGTTTGATGAACGATCTGAGTTGAACGATGTTTCCCGGGCCGCCATAGTCGGCATCGGTACCGGGTTGCTTGCGCCACACCTCATTGACCTGCTCACGGTCCGCGTACGACATGGCCGGCAATTCACGCAGAATTTTCTCGAATCGTTCACGAGCGTTCAGATGCTCGCTCTCACGGGCACGGCTGTATCCGTCTGCCCGGAATTGCGCTATGTGTTGTGCGAGCCGACCAGTCGCTCCGGTGGTTGCCGGTGCCGGCTGCTGCCGGTTCCATGCCCACCATTGACGCACATGGGCCTGGTAGCTGTCCTGCGTCCGGGCTGCCAATTCCATTTCCGCCGAGACCCAGTGGTGCAGCAGCTCATCGTTGCGTTCGTCGGGCTCGACGGGCTGACCAAGCGCGTAGCGGATCCATTGCCAGACGATGGCCTTGTCATCTTCGACAGTTCCAGCGGCCTTACCGTCTTCGCGCCGGAACTGCAAGAAATCGTCGAGCAACTCCTCCCAATACTGCTTGTCGTCCATGAAGGCGAACCTACTGCGGGGCTGCTACATGCCTGCGCCGTTCGTCACTGCCCCTTGCGTGGTCCAGAGCTGGTCGATAGGCAGCAGGTACAAGCGGTCGCCCAGCTTGAGTGCGTGGCGGCCGGTGTGCAGCAGCACGCCCACCGCGAACGATCCCGGCTCGGCTCTGTCCATGAGGTCGCGCAGCCACGCCATGCTGGTCATCTGCGACGGTGCAGGCGACGCAGAGGCCTTGATCTCGACAGCGACGATCCGCCCGTCGATGTGTTCGAGCACAAGGTCGACTTCCCGGCCTGTGCTGTCACGAAAATGAAGCAGGTCGATCGCTTCGTCGGAGGCGGATATCTGCTGGGCGATCTCGTTGACCACGAAGGTCTCGATGAGCGAGCCGGTCACGGTCGCGTTCGGGTGGCGCAACGTGGCGGCATCGAGCCGCAGGAGTGCAGCGGTCAAACCTGCATCTGCCATGTGCAGCTTGGGCCGCTTGACGGCCCGACGTGTGCGGTTGCGGGCCCAGGCGGGCAGTTCATGAACGAGGAAGACTGTGCGCATCCAGCCGAGATAGCCCTCGACGGTGCGCCGATCGAGACCGAGGCGCCGGGACCAGTCGGCGAGGTTCACCTCGGCGGCCGTGCTCGCGGCGGCGAGACGGATCAAGCGGCGCAAGGCGGGCACCGCCCGAAGCGCGCCCAACTCGACCACGTCGCGGTTCAGCACAGTCGTCACGTAACTGTCGAACCAGCGCAGCCTGGGCCGCCCGTCGAGTTCGAACGGCTCGGGGTAGCCGCCGCGGCACAGCCGGTGCAGGTAGTCATCTCGAGTCGTGCCGCTCGAACCGCCGAGTCCGAGTCGGAAGTCGCCGTCAAACCAAGCTGCGACCGCGGAACCACTCGCAAGCGCATCGGGTCCGCCGCGGTCGGCCGCTGCCGGATCGCTGCCCATCCCTACCGGCGCTGCCTGCGCCGTCAACTCCGACTGCGACAGCGGCCAGAGTTGCACGATGGCAGCTCGGCCGGCCAGCGATTCGCTGATGGTCGGCACCGACAAGAAGTTGGTGGAGCCGGTCAGCAGGAACCGTCCCGGCTCGCCGCTGTCGTCCACCGCCATCTTCACTGCCCGCACCAGCGGGTCGCCGCCCAGCTGGACCTCGTCGACCACCAGCGGGTGCGGCTGGTTCAGCAAGAACGTCTGGGGATCGTCGAGCGCTGCAGCGAGGACCACCGGATCGTCGAGCGTGGTGTAGGTGCCGCCCCGCTCGGCTGCCACAGCCCGCGCCAGTGTGGTCTTGCCGCACTGGCGAGCGCCGTGCAGCACCACGACCCGGAACGCGTCGAGCGCGGCGCGAACCTGCTGCTGTGCCCGACGCTCAACGTGCTCCATGCGCGCAGCCTAGCCACAGACGCTGTTCCGCAGCCTGCTGATGTGCATTTCAACAGCAAACTAATGTCAATTTAGATTCTCATCTAATGCACATTTGCCAGATGCTTTTCTCCCACATTTTGTAGGTCAATCGTTCCCTGTCCTTGCCGGCTTGGTTCCCTTCACGACCGGGCTCCTGTAACTGCCGTAGTCGAGCACGTCGACCACGCAGCGAGGGCGTGCCGCTACAGGCCGCAAGCGTCCCCGCAGCGCTTCGTAGAGGTAGAAGTCGCCCGAGTCGAGCACGTCGACCACGCGGCGAGGGTGTGCCGCGACCGGCTGCACGCATCGCCGCTCGCTGGCTTCTATGGTGGCGCGCATGTGGATTCGACTTCGTCAAATTGCTGTCACCACGGGCGATCTGGCTGGCACCGCTTCCGATGTGCAGAGCGTTCTGGGTGTTGAGCCGTGCTTCACCGATCCCGGTGTCGGCATCTTCGGCCTGAAGAACCTGCTCTGGCCGGTGGGCACCCAATTCCTCGAATGCGTCACGCCGATCGAAGCGGACACTGCCGCCGGCCGATATCAGCAGCGGCGGGGCGGCGACACCGGCTACATGGTCATCACGCAGGTCAGCGACGTCGCAGCCCGCCGCGCCCATGTCGACGAGATGGGCATCCGAATCGCCTTCGATATGAATCATCCCGACCAGGGCCATGTGGGGATGCAGCTGCACCCCGCCGACACCGGCGGTGCGTTCTTCGAGATGGACGAGATGACCGGACCAAACGGCGATGCCGTAGGCGGCCCCTGGACGCCCGCTGGCAAGTTCTGGGAGCCCTATGTCAACACGGCCAGGGTGACCGGCATTGCCGCCGCCGAGCTGCAAAGCCCTGATCCTGACCGGCTGGCCGAACGCTGGAGCCAGATAGCGCAGATCGATCTCGGCGCCGATGCCGACGGCCATCCCACCGTCCAGCTCGACAATGCCACGCTGCGGTTCGTGCCCGAGGCTGACGGGCGTGGCGAGGGCCTCGGCGGCATCGACGTGACAACCGTCGACCGCGACGCAGTGCTCGATGCAGCGCGAACGCAGGACTGCTACGTGAACGACAGCCAGGTGGCGCTCGCCGGCCTGCGCGTCAATCTCGTCGACGCCGACTGAACAACGAACCCGAACTGCCACGAGGCTGCGCCCCGAATGGCGCAGCCGTGGCCCGAACGGCTCGTGAGTGCAGGGGTGCAGAACGGGAACCACGAGTCGCGACGACGCACGGATTCGCCAATCCGCGGGTCCTCGAATCTGCGCCCCGAACAGCAGGCGAGCACAATCCGAGCCGACACACGAACCGTCGCGACTTCCCTGGTGGCTACCACCCGAGGTCGTGCCTCGTGAGCACAATCCGAGCCGACGCACCGACCGTCGCGACCACAGCACACCCGACGCAATTCGTGCGAATTCTTGCGGACGAATGTTTGTTTCCACATACAATTGTTTGTATACTTCGATCATGTTGCAGGCAGCGCCTCGTGGAGCAGGTCAGGGAACCTTCCCGCTGGCTGATGCGCCGATGCCGGCACCGTCGGCAGATCTGCTCTCGGCGCTCAGCGCGGCGTCATCGATGGTCGGCGCATCGCCGGTCGAAGGTGCTTCCGTGGACGAAATCACGGCAGGCTTGGCCGCCGTCACCAAGCTGCGCTCAGCGGTCGATGCTGTCGAGGCGCAGCTGATCCACGAAGCGGATCGTCTCGGCAGCCACTGCATCAACGCCGAGCGCCTGCTGCACAGCCTGGGCCGCTCGGTTCCCGTCGTGAAGCGGACGATGCGACGCGGCAAGATGCTGGGTCAGATGCCGCGCACCAGCGCTGCGCTGGCGGCGGGCGAGATTACTGCTGAGCATGCCGACGCACTGGTCACAGCCGCCGAACTGGCCGATCCTGCCTCGGCGGACTGCGCCGAGCGGCTCCTGGCTGTGGCCTCATCGTCCAGCCCCGAACGCACCCGACGAGTCGTCGGCGAATGGGCACGGGAGCAAGGCGAGGGTCTCACGCCCAACGAGCGCTATGAGCGCCAGCGCCGCCTGCGCACCATGAGTTTCGGACGTACCGACGAAGGGCTGCTGCGAGCCACTGTCCTGTTGGACGATGTCGGCGGTGCAGCACTGCGCTCGGTAGTCGACGATGCCGCGCAGCGCTTCTTCGAGGCAGACCGCGCTGATCGACGCCCCGACGCACCCGAGCCGCGCAGCTTCGGTCAGTGCCGGGTGGACGCGCTCGAAGCGCTGCTGAGCACCGATGCGCACCGCGCTGCCCAACGCTGGTACGACGAAGACCCGCACCGGCTGTGGGATCGGCTCGATGCCGACTGGAAGGGTCCCCGGCCCGGCGACCTGCCCGCTCTGGCGCCCGACCATCAATGCAACCTGCCGAACGGTGCAGCCAACGCAGCCCTGACTCTGCCAGAGGCATATCCGCTGTGCCCCATCGATCACTCCGGTGCCGATCACCCCGGTGCCAATTTTCCCGGTGCCGATCAGCCGGCGGGCCAATCGCCAGGCGTCCCACGGGAAGGACTGCGACGGCGCAACCAGGTCGTTGTCGTGGCCGATCTGCGCGCTGCGATGGGAGACGACAACGCTGCCATCGAGATTTGCGACAGCGGCCCGCTTCCCCGCCGAGTGTTCGAACGGCTGGCCTGCCACGCCGACATCTACGGGGTCGTCTTCGATGGCCCAGGGCAACCCCTGTGGCACGGTCGCCGGGTGCGCACGGTCACCGACGCCCAATGGCGCGCACTGGTTGCCCGCGACCGGAGATGCGTGCTGTGCGACGCCGGCCCACAGTGGTGCGAGGCCCACCACGTCATCCCGTGGCAACCGCCGGCGCGTGGCCGCACTGACATCGACAATCTCGTGCTGCTGTGCGGGCGCTGCCACGAGCAGGCCCACGACTCCGGGGCACAGCTCCGCCGCAGTCCCCCCAACTGCTGGTGGCTCGACTACACACGCCGACTGGAATAGAGGCCAACGCGGACAAGGCGAGAAGCGTCCGGGGCACTGTCGCCGCCGGCTCTGCAGTGCGGTGTCCGCAAGCGTTTGGGGACACCCCAGTGGACAGCGGTTGCGTACCGCTGGGGACTCAGGCTGCACATGACTGACGGAGGTTGCGCCTGCCTGCGGACGGAGGTTGCGCGTGCCTGCGGACGCAGGTTGCGCCCGCAGCACTGAACACCTAGCACGGCGTAGCATCGCCACGGCGATCTGCGGCGATGCCGTGCCGCAGAGCCGTTCAACAGTCGGCTGCACTATCTGCACTATCTGCGTAACACACGGTCGAACCAGAGAGAGGATTCATTCACCATGAGCAGCACCATCGAAGACTTCAAGCGAGCGGTCGCCTTGTTCGACTCGGTCGTGGCCGATGTGCCCGCCGATGCCTGGGCCAATACGACACCTTGCGAAGCGTGGAATGCGACCGAGCTGGTGCGCCACCAGTGCGGCGTGCTCGACGCCCTTGCCGACATCGCCCGTACCGGCGAGATCAACATGCCCCAGATGGCCGACGAGACCGACGATCCCGCCGCCCGGTGGATCGAGACCCGAGACGGGCTCACAGAAGCGCTCGCCGGCGCCGACCTGGCCGTCGAAGGCCAGTACTGGTTCGGCCCCATGAGCTTCGAAGACTTCGTCGGCATGGTGCAGTGGGACCCGCTCACCCACTCGTGGGATCTCAGCCAGTCTGCGGGCATTGCAGTCGAGCTGCCGGAGGACCTGTGCGTGAGCAGCCTCGCCCGGGTCAAGTCGCTCGGCGACATTCCTCGCAAGTGGAAGCTGATCTCCGACGAGGTACCGGTGCCCGAGGGCGCAACTGCGGCACAGCGCTACCTGGCCTACGTCGGACGCCAGCCATGAGCGCCGCCGACGCATCGAACACGGACCTGAGCGCCGCCCATGCATCGAACACGGACCTGAGCGCCGCCCATGCATCGAACGCGGGCCCGAGCACCGCAGACGCATCGAACATGGGCCTGAGCACCGAGCAGAACGCCGGTGATCAGCACGCCGGTGATGCCGAGCGACCCGAGCCGCAGCGCTGGCAGATCGGCGACGTCGCCATCACGTCGATCTCGGAGTCGGCCACGCCCACGTCGCCACGGTTCCTCTTCGACGGGGTGAGCAAGGGCGGCGTGCTGGCCCGGGCCGAGGCGGCGCCGTGGCTTCGCCCGCATTTCGTCAGCGATGACGGCTACCTGCTCCAGCGCATCCATACCTGCGTGATCTCCGCCGGCGAGCACCGCATTGCCGTCGATACTTGCGTCGGCAACGACAAGCAGCGCTCGAACCCGCTGTGGCACCGCCAGCAGGGCCCATTCCTTGATGACATGACCGCTGCGAGGTTCCCGCCCGAGAGCATCACCCACGTCGTGTGCACACACCTCCATGTGGACCACGTCGGCTGGAACACCTGCTTGGGTCCCGACGGCGACTGGGTGCCGACGTTCCCGAACGCGCAGTATCTGTTCTGCGCCCCCGAGTACGACTACTGGGCCAATCATGACGACCTGTTCAGCGACGCCGTGTTCGACGACTCGGTCGCGCCGATCGCCGCAGCCGACCGGGCCAACATGGTGGAAGCCACCGACAGCATCTGCTCGCAGGTGTCGTTCCAGTCGACGCCTGGCCATACGCCGGGACATCTGTCGGTGGTGATCTCCAGCGGCGGCAAGCGGGGAATCATCACCGGCGACATGGCGCATGTCCCGATGCAGCTCGCCGACCCCGATCTCAGCTCGATGTTCGACACCGACCCCGACGAGGCCCGGCGAACTCGTCACGAGGCGTTCGGCGACTGGGCCGACGGCGAGACGCTCGTGATCGGCACCCACTTCGGCGGGCCCACGGCAGGCATCATGGTGCCCCACCAAGGCGCCTACCGCCTCGACTGCGACTGAGGCACGGCCTGCGAGGTTCGATGCTGTCGCGTCCGCTCCGGCGTCGCCATAGGCCTGCCCGGCCGAGACATTGTGCGCGACTCCGAGAATCTATGTGTGACTCCGAGAATCTATGTGCAACTCCGAGGACTTCTGCGCGACTCCGAGACATCATGCAGATACTGTTGCGGCATGGCGGGACGATCCGCACTGGGACTTCCGAGCACTAGTCCGTTCTCGCCCAACTTCGGGCGAGCGCCACAGTCGCTGGTGGGACGAGACGACCTGCTCGCCGATCTCGGCGGCGGTCTCGTAACTGGACCACACGACGCCCGCTACACCAGTGTCCTCATGGGTGTGCGCGGATCGGGCAAGACGGTGCTGTTGAGCGAGATCGAGGACAGAGCCGCCGCTGACGGGTGGGTAGTGCTCTCCCTCGACGCGGGAACTCCTGGCCTGCTCGACCGCATCGTGCAGACAGTTCGCAACGCAGACCGCGCCTATGAAGCCCTCGGGATGGCGAATCCCGCCAGAACTCGTTCGGCGGAACGGAGCGTCGGCATCAGGCTCGGCCCGCTGGCGGGGCAGATCTCCGTCACCGAGCACGAAGACCGGCTGACTCACATGGGCCTGCGGGAGCACCTCACATTCCTCGCCCAGGCGGCGCGGCGCAACGACACCTCAGTACTGCTGACGGTCGACGAAATGCACGGCATCGACAGGACTGAAGGCCGCAGGCTGTCCAACGACATCCAGCACATCACCAAACGGGCGAACATGCCGCTGGCGTTCGTGGGGGCAGGACTGCCGGAGATGAAGACCACCTTGTTGCAGGATCGCAAGATGACGTTCTTCCATAGGTGCGAGCATTATGAGATGCCACCGCTCGATGCATCCGACGCCATGATCGGCCTTGTGAGCCCGATCAGAGACACGGGAGGCACGATCACCGACGAGGCATTGGAGTTGGCCGCCAAGGCTGTCGGAGCATCTCCGTAAAGGCTGCAAGTCATCGGCGATCACGCTCACGAATCCCTCAGCAGGCTTCGCAAGACTGGTTACCTCGACAGGCCGCGCAGCGGCGGCGAGGGTTAGTCGTCGTCGGTGATGGTCATGGTTCCGGTGGCGTCGGGTCGGCGCCAGCTGCCGGGGAGGTATGCCTCTACGGAGAAGTGTTCGTCTGGTTCTTTGTGGCTGTCTTGTTTGAGCCAGATTTCTTCGGTCATCTCGGTTGTCCCGGGTGCGAACACCATGGTCCCCGACATGGCCCAGTAATCGGATGAGTGGGCTTGGTTGTCGCGCAGGTGCCAGGCGGTCCCGGCGTTCCAGCTCACTTCGAGTTCCTCGGTGAGGGCTCTGGACAGGATGATGCGGAACTCGACCACGTCGCCCTCGGTTCCTGTGGCGTCCTCGACAGTGACGGTGAGCTCGGCGTCGGGCTCTTTGTCCTTGTCGGGCTCCACCGGCGCGTCGTCGTCGTCTGCGACGGTCACGGTGGCCGCGCTGGGGGTGCCGAGGTCGTAGTCGGTGCCGGCGGCGAGGGTGGCGGTGATGGCCCCGTCGGGTTCGTCGGTGCTGTCGTCGGCGGTGGCGACGGTGAGCGTGGCGGCGCCCGAAGTGCCGATGGTGACGGTCTTCTGGCCGACGGTGGCGCCGTAGTCGCCGGTCTGCGCGACGGTGACGGCGACTCGCAGGTCGCTGTGGGGCGTCGGGCTGGCGGTGACGGTGAAGCCGGCGTTTGCGCCCTCGGTGATGTCGCCGGCGGCGGTGATGGTGACCTGCGGGACGTCGTCGTCTGCGACGGCGACGGCGGCTGTGCTCTGCGAGGCCGACACGGTGTAGCCGCCGTCGGCGGCCGGCGTGTCCAGCGTGGCGGTGACCGACCCGTCGGCCTCGTCCGCGCCGTCGTCGGTGGTGGCGACGGTGAGCGTCGCGGTGCCCGATGCGCCGATGGTGACGGTCTGCTGGCCCGCGGCGGCGGTGTAGTCGCCGGTCTGGGTGACGGTGACGGTGACGGCCAGGTCGGCTGCGGGTGCGGGGTCGGCGGTGACGGTGAACGTCGCGTCGCCGCCTTCGGCGATGGCGGCGCTGTCGGCTGCGATCGACACTTCGGGGACGGGCGGCAGGTCGTCGTCGGCGACAGCGACCGTCGCGGTGTGCGCTGTGGGCGACACCGTGTAGCCGCTGCCGGTCCCGATCGCGGCGGTGACGGTCCCATCGGGCTCATCCGCGTCGTCGTTCGCGGTCGCGACGGTAAGCGTCGCGGTGCCTGCGCTGCCGACGACGACAGTCCGCTGGCCCACGGCGGCGCCCCAGTCGCCGTGTTGTGTGACGGCGACGGCGATTTGCAGGCTGCTGTGGGGCACGGGGCTGGCGGTGACCGTGAACACCGCGTCGCCGCCCTCGGTGATCCCGCCGGCGGCGGTGACGGAGACCCGCGGGACGTCGTCGTCGGCGACAGCGACGGTCGCGGTGGCTTTGTCGGGGTCGACGGTGTAGCCGTAGTCGTCGTCGACGACAGCGGTGACCGAGCCGTCGGGTTCGTCTGCGCTGTCGTCGGCGGTGGCGACGGTGAGCGTCGCGGTGCCCGATGTGCCGATGGTGACGATCTTGCGGCCCGCAGCGGCGCCCCAGTCGCCGCTCTGCGCGACAGTCACCGCGACTTGCAGGTCGCTCTCGGGCGCAGGCTCGGCGGTGATCGTGAACGCGGCTGTGCCGCCCTCGGTGACGGCGGCTGTGTCGGCGGTTATGGACACCTCGGGGGTGGGCGGCGGCAAGGTGACGTCCACTTCGGCAGTTTTGGTCTCGCCGCCGGCGAGGGTCGCGACCGAGATGGTGTAGGTGCCGATGATCGCGGCGCCGCGCGACGCGATCACGAACACCTGATAGCCCGACTCCGGTTCGAGGCCGCTGATCTGATGCGATGTGCCGTCGGTGGTGGCGTATTTGAGTCGGGGGATGCCGGGGCTCTGGTACCAGCCGACCTGATATTTCGCGCCGTCGCCGCGGGCCGCCCACACGATCGTCGCGGTGGTGTCGGTCACCTCGGAGACGCCGATGGTCGTCACCTCGGCCTTGGGGTCGTCGTCGTTGTCGACGAACACCACCGCCCGGCTGTCGAACTGGTGCAGCCGATAGCCGTCCCCGGCTGTCACGTCGGCGTGGATCGGCCCGTTCGCGTCCGGGCTGGTGTTGTCCAGCGTCGTCACGGTGAACCGTGCCGTGCCCGATGTCGGCACCGTGACGGTGCGGGCTCCCGCGTCGGCGTCGGCGATGAGCGACCCGTCGCCGTAATGGCCGACCTCCACATTCACCGTCACAGGCTCGGTCGGCGGCGGCGTCAACGTGACCGTGAACGCGGCGGTGCCGCCCTCGACGACGTTGCCGCCGTCGGCCGCGATCGACGCGACAGGCACCGGCTCGAGCACCGGCGACGTCGGAGCCGCCTGCGTCGGCGATCCCGCGGGCAGCGTCGTGAACCGGATCGTGGGACTCGCCGAGCCCAACAGCACCCCGCCGTCCGCGAAGTAATACACCCGCGCCCGATACTGCGTCGCGGGCTCCAGGCCGTCCAGCACATGACCGGGATGCTGCACCAGCGCCGACACATAAGACGCCGACGCAGGCGTCCCCGGCGTCGCCGACACGGTCGGCCACCAGCGCACCTGATAGGCGTCCGCTCCGGTCACAGCAGGCCACCGCAGCCCGATGCCGGTGTCGGACAGATCGAACGCAGTCAGCTCCCCCACCGCCCCCTGCGTGCCGCCGGTGCCGCCGATGCCGGTGCTGTCGGATCGGGCGAAATAGATCGACCGCTCGAACCCCGACACGCAGCCCGCGCACGCGGTGAACCGCTTCAGATACGTGAACGGCTGCGTCCGGTACGACGCCGGCGCAGCGGCATGGGCAGGCATGTCGGTATCGGTGCGGCGCCACAGATTCACCGCATGCACCGTGAAATGCACCGGCCCCAAATAGCCCTCATCCACATGCACATTCACCGTCACCGGGCTGCCATAAGTCACACCGATGCGCTCGCTCGCCGTCGGCGAAGGATCCCCCGAAGAAGAGATCCTCACCTCATAAGACGGACCCAGACACCTGAACCGGTTCAAACCGCGGAACTCCTGACTGCTGTCAGGAGCGCGCAGATCGCCCGTGCACGCCGACACCGTGAAAAACACCTGCGTCGCGCCCCGAGGAATCGACGCCGGATCATTCGCCAGCCGCACCCGAAACGAATGCACCTCCCCCGCAGTGAGCGCGACGTTCAACGCCGCCCCGAAACCGCCGTCCGCCGCAGCAGTCCACGTCGTGCCGCCGTCGACGGAGATCTCGAGATCCTGCTCCCACGCGTCGTCATCGGCGATATGGACCGGCAGCCGCACATCGCCGAAACCGGCGTCGATGCGCCCGCTGGGGCCCGACATCCCCGCACGATGCACCAAATGCGTCGAATGATCGAACGCATCAGGATCATCGCCCGACCCGACCGTCACCGTCTGCCAGTCGTCCTTGTCGCCGCCGCCGAAGAAAACGATCGGATGCGGACAGCCGCTCGACGCGTCATGCGGCCGAAAATTGAGCGGCACCGCAGGATTGCCGCCGACACCGGTCTGGCCCAACAACTGGCCCCCGATCGAAACATGACGATTGCTCGGGCTGCGGCAGATCAACCGATCCGAGTCCTGGGTCCCCACACCCATATGACCGCCATGAGCACGAGCCACCTGCACCCACGCCTCGCCGAACTCCGCGACCTGCGGCGCCCTCAAACGAAACTGATACGACACATCCGAACCGCCCTCAAACAGCGACACCACCGGCAAAGCATCACCCTCCGAAGTCGCCACCCAGCCTGTGCTGCTGCCCGCCGAACACGACACGCCCTGCGGGCACGTCCGGAACTGCACCCACGGCCGCACCCCCGCATCGAACACATCCACCCGAAACCGCGTCGAACGGCCCCGCACCGCACCCCCGGCCACATTCGTGTGCCCCACACTCACCTGCGACGCGAAATCCGACGCCGACCCCAGACTCACCGTCAACCGCTCCGAACCCGACTCGGCCACACCATCCTCAGTCAGCGTCAAATCGACAGATGCCGCATGCGCCCCGGCACCCTCGAACACCACAAACGGGCCGCCCGCAACCGACAAATCCAACGACACACCCGTATTGGTCGCCCCCGCCGTCAGCTCCACACCGAAATCGTTCACCACATCAGACGCACCCGACACCACCAACGGCACCGAAACGCTCTCACCAGCCGACAACGGACGAGACAGCCCCACCCGAAACGGAACCGACCGCCCCTCAATGCGCTCCACAACCGACGAACCCACACCCGACAAATCCACCGACACCGGCACCGGCACCAAACCCACCCGAAACACCGGCGACACCCCATAAAACAGGAAGTAGTTCCCAGGCAGGGCCGCGGACCGTGCAATAGGGTTGTCGCCCACGCGGGTGCCGCCAGTACTGACAGGCGTTGGATGGCCAGCACCCAAGAAACGCGTCGCGTGTTTCGTGCCGTCGGTGTTCGAGCCCGTGAACACCGTGCCAACACTGTTGGCAGTGCCCAGCTGGGTACGCGTATTCGCCAAGCCGACGTTCGTCCAAGCGCCGTCCCACACATCAGCATTGCCGTACGCGATCCTGCCGCCGTTGAGCCAATACACATGCGCATTGTTGTGAGCCGAGTTGTCCGGGTTCATGCCGAGGTGGTCGCGGGCGTCCACCGTCGACGTGGACCCCAGCGCCTTGAACAACGACGCATACGGCTGGATCGCCGGAAGCGACCCGCCCGCCAACGACCCCGCAGCCGACGACTGCACAAAACTGTCGTAATCGGCGATATCGGACGACGTCGCGTTGCGCCTGGTCATCGTCACGAACAGCAAGCGGAACTCATCACCGGAGTCCAGCCCCGACGGGACCAGCTCCCAGTCATGGGGCACCACGAACACCCCGTCCGCCTCAGGCATCGGCGGCGGAGGCGGATTCACGGCGCCGCGCACCGCGATCTTGTACGAGCCACTGGCCGGGACGCGCCATCCGCTCTCGCTGCGACCCTTGAAGCGCCTGGTGTCGGCGATGCTGAACCCGCTCGCGGCACCACCGTCCTCGCTGGCCGAATTCGTGCGCCGGAGAGTGTTGAGGCCCGAGACGGCGCCGCTGCGGTCCAACACCACCCAATACGTCGAGTCCGCCTCCAACGCCACACCCCCCGCCGGCGCGTCGAAACCGAACACACGATCCGTGCTCGTCGCCTGATAGGCCGGGTTCGTCAACGTCGCGACCACCGCGCCCGGCGAACCGCCCGAATCGGCGCGCACCGTCACCGTCAGCTTCGAAGAGGAAAACACCGAACTGTTCGAAAGGCGCGCGAACTCGATGTCGACACCGTCCAGCGTGTACCCGTGAGCGGCACCGCCCGACGTGAACGCCTGCGCATAATCAAAATGCTCAAGAAGGGAGGAGCTGCCGTCAGCCTGACCCAAATTGGACACCAACCGCCCCGCCACCACCCGGAACACCGCCGACACCCCATACAACGAATAATTCGTGCCCGCGGCTACTACGCCTGTTCCGGAATGTATATGGTCAGGAGTCCGGCCGGCTAGACCCCAGCCGACCCCAATCTGTCCGAAAACAGCAGTCGCACCACGACCGGCGCCGTTCTCGCGGCTGCCGGTCCAGACCCGTCTGGATGTACCGCTGCTGGGAACGACGGCACCCGACGCGTAGCGACCGTCCGCCTCCCACCCGATACCGTTTTCACCAAATCTCGTCGAGCTGAACACCGCAAAATTGCCCGCAGCAGCCCTCGGGCCGCCCACCCAATACACCGGCACATCCTGATGATCCGCATTATCGGGGTGCATGCCCAAGTGATCACGCGCGTGCACCGAGCTCGTCGAGCCCAGCGCCTTGAAATGCTGCGAATACGCGCGCAGCGCCGCATGCGCGCTGCTGCTCCCAGCCGACGTCCGCACAAAACTGTCGTAATCAGCAATGTTCGACGAACTCGCGTTGCGCCTCTCCTGAGTCACGAACACCAAACGGAACTCATCACCGACCTCGACGCCATCAGGGATCAACGCCCAGTCATGAGGCACATCAACGACCACCGCCGCAGGCGTCTGCGCCCCAGCACGATCAACCGGCCCAGCCACCACCGCCAAAACCGACGCAGCCAACAACAACGCCAACGACGCCGCGAACCCGCGGCGAACACGCCTCACCGGCCCACGCCGCATCACGCCGCCAAGAAGTGGGGGGGGGGGGCAAATCGGACACCAAAACAGCACTCATTTCACACGCCGCCCTTCCACAAGACAAGAATCGAACCCCGGTGGGCACACCAGCGAACCAGATGCCCTGCCCGCCGCCGACCCGCAGGCCGAACGACAAACCGCAGGATACATCGCCGCACATGCACCACAGCGCCGAGCCGGCCGCACGCCCGCAGCACCACACCGCCGCCCGCACTTGTGGGTCCGCCTCGAACATCAGCCTCGGGCTGCACATCGAAGCGAACCTGAGTTCCAAGCCCGGCTTGCGGTCCTGCCCCAGCGAGTGCGCCAGCGCCAGGTCGATGACGAAGTCTGAAGCCCCGCTGAAGCCGCCCACGGTGTACGTGCGGGTCTGGCTCCCCGGCGCCAGCGAACCCGGAGTGGCAGGATGCCTCGGCGGCCGAGAAGCGGTGGCGGTGGCGGCGAGGACACACAACCAGTTCGAATCCTCGACGAGTCAGCCAATCGCGCATGATCCGATACGGCGGTCCAGCGCCGATGAGCGCGGATATATGGACATTCGTGTCGACGACCGCGCGCACTGTCAGCTAGTCAGGTCAGATGAGCGCTGATTCGGCACCGTGCGCGTTCGCTCCGCGTGGCTTTCGTCTCGGCTACCGCAAGATCGAGCGCTTCAGTCTCGGACAGGTCGGCATTGGCGATCGCGTTCTTGCGCAGCGCATTTCTGAGACTGCGGGTGAGGTGTTCCCATATTTCATCCGCATCTGCGCCGAGGGTGGCGGCAACTTGTTCGAGCGAAGCACCAGCTGCCAATGCGCTGCGGATGTGCTCTTCGGGCCAAAGGCCTCGCGAGGTGCGCGATTGGCACGATTCGCTCAGCGCCCTGAGCGCTTGCGCCGCCGGGTCATCGCCCAAGATTGCAGTCACACCATCATCGTAGGACGCGGATGGGCTGAGGCATCTACGGTTTTCTGCACCGCAGCAAGAAACCGTATCGTCGCCGCTTGGTTGCGACGCATAGCCGGCCAACTCTGAGCGCGGGATTGGCTAGTGCCCGCCGCGCAGCAGCTTGGCGATTCCTGATGCCAGCCGGTCGGGGCGGTCTGAGCGCTGCTCGCGGCGGTCGGCCACACCGAGCAGCGCCCGGCTGGCGCGAACTCCGAGCCAGCGCAGCGGCTCGGGTTCCCAGCGCCGGGAGCTCACCCCCACCCACGGCAGGCTGGTGCGTTCGGTGTCGCGCTCCGCGACCAGCTCGGCCATCGTGCGGCCCGCGAGGTTGGACGCCGCCACGCCCTCGCCGACGTAGCCGCCCAGCACGCCTTCGCCGGTGCCGGGGTCGAAGCGCACGCCGGGCAGCCAGTTGCGCGGGATGCCCAGTACCCCGCCCCAGCGGTGGGTGATGCGAGCTTCGGCCACCTGCGGCAGCATCTCGGCAAGCACCCGCCATATCCGATGATGCATGCCCGAATGGGTCTCGGCTGCGGGGACGATCCGCGAGCCGAAGCTGTACGGCACCCCGGTCGCGCCGAAGGCGATCCGGTTGTCGGCGGTGCGCTGGCCGTAGGTGACCATGCGGCGGTCGTCGGCGAAGCTGGGTCGTGCGGCCAGGCCGATGTCTTCGAAGATCTCGTCTGGAAGCGGCTCGGTGGCGATCATGCGCGAGTACACCGGCAGGATGTCGCGTCGCTGCCCGCGGAAATCGCGGGTGTAGGCCTCCGTGGCGCGGACGATCACCGGTGCCCGGACTTCGCAGCGGCGCCGCCCGGCCGGCGAACCGCGTGCACCTTCGGCGGCAATCTGCACTGCGCCATCGCCGATGCCCGTCGCCCGGGTCTGTTCGTAGATCTCCACCCCCGACGCCTCGGCGGCACACGCCAGCCCCAGCGCCAGCTTGGCCGGGTCCACGACGGCGGAGGGGCCGAGCAGGATGCCGCTGCGGACCTCGGTGGCGTTGAGATGCTCAAGGGCTTCGTCGGCGTCGAGCAGGCGGATCTCGTCTTCGGTGAGCCCGAAGCTGCGGGCTTCGCCAACCTCGGCCGCCTGGCGTTCGGCTTGGGGACGCGTGCGGGCCAGCCGGATGGTGCCGCCCTTGGCATAGTCGCAGTCGATCTGCTCGGCTGCGGCCACCCGGCCGATCTCGTCGACGGCGTCGAACACTGCTCGCAGCAGGCGTAGCGACTCGCTGCGGTCCGAGCGCCGGGCGTAATCGGCAACCGAGCCCGCCAGCTCTCCCACCGCCCAGCCGCCGTTGCGTCCTGAGGCCCCGAAACCGCAGTGGTGCCGTTCCAGCACTGCCACTCGCAACGCAGGCTCGAGGCGCTTCAGGTAGTACGCAGTCCACAGCCCGCTGAAGCCGCCTCCGACGATCGCAACATCGACGTCCAGATCGCCGTCGAGGCTGGGCCTGTGCGCGACCGGCGGGTCCAGCCGGTCGATCCACAGCGGCACCGTCGACGCAGTCTCGAGCGACCACGGGTCAGCGTCGGCGCTCGCCCCCATGAGGCGGAAACTAGCCCCGCGGCCTGCCCGTGCGCGACGCCGGGCGCGGGTCCTGAGCCGTCGGCGGGTTCGGGTGGTCGCAGCTCGTGCCCGTCGCGTCGGCGGGCCGAGGGGCGCAGGCACAGCACTAATGTCTCGCGCGGCAGTTGGGTGCCGCACGCGCCTTGGGGGTCTGCGATGCGTGAGATCGAAGCAGTCTGCGTCGGTGAACGCTCAGGCCTGGCCTACGCCCGGATCGTGCCGGAATGGGCAGCCGAGCTCGAGTCGCTCGAGCTCGCCTCCCACCCGACGGCCGACCCGCGCGACCTGTACGACGCCGCGGAGTTCGAGCAGCTCGCACACGATTTCCCCGAGGGCTGCTTCGCAGGGTTCGACGGCGACGAGCTGGTGGCGATGGGGGTTGGCATCCGCTGCGACTTCGACATGGCCAACCCGATTCACACGATCGCCGACTACGTCCCTGAAGATCACAGCAGCAGCGGTCATGTCCCTGACGGGCGCTGGTACTACGGCACCAGCATCGCCACTCGGCTCTCCCACCGTCGCCGCGGCATCGGCGCTGAGCTGTACGAGCTGCGCAAGCAGGTCTGCGTCGATCTCGGGCTCGTCGGCATCGTGGCGGGCGGCGTCATTCCCGGCTATGCCGACCACAAGGCCGACATGACAGCCGATGAGTACATCGCGCAGGTACGGGAAGGCCGGCTGTACGACCGGACGCTCAGTTTCCAGATCGAGAACGGGTTCGAAGCGGTGTGCGGCCTGCCGAACTACATCACCGATCCGGCGACGGACAGCTGGGCGGCGCTGATCGTGTGGCGCAACCCTGATCTGCAAAACGGCGCGTGAGCGAGAGCATCGATCCAGCGGCGGGCGGCGGGGGCCTGATCGCCGGTACCGGCGCCGGCGCCGAGACACTGGGCGACCAGGCTTTCCGCTCGGACCAGTGGCACGGTCGGCGCCCGGAGATGACCTACGGCGGGGCGCTGTCGTTCCTGCGGCGCCGCTACACCCGCGACATCGCCGATGCCGACATCGTGGTGTCGGGCATTCCCTTCGACATGGCCACCTCCAACCGGCCCGGCGCCCGGCTCGGCCCACGCGCCATCCGGGCGGCATCAACGGGGCTCGCCGAGCTCGACGCCTACCCGTTCGGATTCGACCCCTTCGACCATCTCGCCGTTGCCGACTACGGCGACTGCTTCATCGACTACGGCCATCCCGCCGAAGCCGTCGAGCGCATCGAGAGCCACGCAGCACAGATCCTCGCCCATGACGCGCAGATGGTGACCTTCGGCGGCGATCACTTCGTGACCTACCCGCTGCTGCGAGCCCACGCCGCCAAGCACGGCCCGCTCGCGCTCATCCACTTCGACGCGCACCCCGACACGTGGCCCGACGACGAAGGGCGGCTCGATCACGGCTCGATGTTCCTGCGGGCACTGCGCGAGGGCATCATCGACCCTTCGGTCTCGGTGCAGATCGGCATCCGCACCCACAACGACGACTGCGGCTTCACGGTGCTGGGTGCGCCGTGGGTGCATCGCAACGGCCCCGCTGCCGTGCTGGAAGTGGTGCGCGAACAGGTGGGCGACCACCGGGCGTATGTCACCTTCGACATCGACTGCATCGATCCTGCGTTCGCCCCGGGCACCGGCACCCCCGTGGCGGGCGGGCTGAGCACGGCACAGGCGCTCGAGATCGTGCGCGGGCTCGCGCCGTTCGACATCGTCGGGATGGACGTGGTGGAGGTTGCGCCCGCCTACGACGTGTCTGAGATCACGGCGCTCGCCGCGGCCACCATCGCCCACGACTTCATCTGCACCCAGGCAGTGCGCGCCGGGGCGCCATCGGACCCGGTGGGGCTCACATGAACGGCGTTTCCGGCTCGACGGGGCTTGCATGAACGGCCAGACCGACATGAGCGCTGGCGTGCCCGCTGTGGAGATGCACGGCATCTCCAAGCGGTTCGGCGACGTGGCGGCCGTCGACGGCGTCGACCTGCAGATCGGCGACGGCGAATTCTTCGCGCTGCTGGGCCCGTCGGGCTGTGGCAAGACCACCACGCTGCGGATGATCGCCGGCCTCGACATCCCCAGCGAAGGGCGCCTGGCGATTTTCGGCGAGGAAGTCGCCTCGTGGCCCCCAGACCGCCGCCCGGTGAACACCGTGTTCCAGGCCTATGCCCTGTTCCCGCACATGACCGTGGCGCAGAACATCGCGTTCGGCCTCCAGATGCGCGGCATCCGCGGCCCTGACGCCGACCGGCAGGTGGCTGAGGCGACGGCGCTGGTACAGCTCGAAGGTATGGAGCACCGAAGACCATCGCAGCTCTCGGGCGGCCAGCAGCAGCGCGTGGCGCTCGCACGCGCACTGGTGAACCACCCCAAAGTGCTGCTGCTCGACGAGCCCTTGGGCGCGCTCGACCTCAAGCTGCGCCAGGAGATGCAGGTGGAGCTGAAGGCGCTGCAGCGCGAGGTGGGCATCACATTCGTGTTCGTGACCCACGACCAGGAGGAAGCCCTGGCCATGAGCGACCGGGTGGGCGTCATGTCGCAGGGCCGGCTGCTGCAGGTGGGCACGCCGGCGGAGGTGTACGAGCATCCCGCCAGCCGCTTCGTGGCCGACTTCATCGGACGGACGAACTTGCTCGAGGGCGTCACCGAGAGCCGCTCGCAAGTGCGCCTGCACGCCGGCACCGTGGTGGCGGCCGCGAACGAGCTGCCACTTGGCTCTCGCGTCGCGTTGAGCGTGCGCCCCGAGCAGGTGCGGCTGCATCGCCGGGGAGAGGCGCCGCCGGGCGCCCCAAGCCTCGACGGCGTCATCGCGGACGCCACCTACCTCGGTCACACCTTCGTCTACACGGTCGCCATCGGCCTCGATGCGGGCGCCAGCGAGCCGGGCGCGGGCGGGCGAGCCACGACCATCGCTGCGCGCGCCGAGACCGGCTCAGCTGCCCTGGCCGCCGGCGAACCGGTGTCGGCGAGCTGGTCTGCGTCGACGACGACAGTGGTAGCGGACTGATGTGCGCGCTGCGCCGTGCCAAGCCTGCGGCGCAGCCGACCACCACTGAGTCCGATGCGCCGGCGACGATGACACCGACGCCGGCCGAGATCGCCGCGCAGCGCCGGCGACGGCGCACCGGCGCGCTCATCGCCACGCCGGGGGCGCTGTACCTGCTGATCTTCTTCATGGTGCCGCTGGGCCTCATCACGGTGTATTCGTTCGCCACGCGTACCTCCACGGGCCGCACGTCGCTGAGCGGCTGGAACCTCAACTCCTACGAGCGCATCGCCGACGACGTGATCCTGGGCATCATCGCCCGGTCGGCGTGGCTGGCGTTGCTCACCACCGTGCTGTGCCTGGTGGTGGCCTACCCGTTCGCCTACTACCTGGCCACCCGCCCGCCCCGGCTGCGCGCCCGGCTGCTGGTGCTGGTGATGATCCCGTTCTGGACCAACGGGCTCGTGCGCATCTTCGCCATCCGCTTCCTGCTCGGCTCGAACGGCCCTGCCTCCGCGCTCAGCGAGGCCATGGGCTTTGGCACGTTCCGGATCCTGTTCACGCCGACTGCGGTGGTGCTGGGCATGGTGTACGGGTTCTTGACCTTCATGGTGCTGCCGCTGTACGTGGCGCTCGAACGCATGGACTGGCGCCTGGTGGAGGCCGCACGGGACCTCTACGCGAGCGGAGCGAAGGCGTTCTGGCGGGTGACGGTGCCGCTCACCCGCTCGGGCATCGTGGCGGGCTGCGTGCTCGTGTTCGTGCCCAGCTTCGGCTCCTACGTGGTGCCCGAGATTCTCGGCGGGGCCAAGACGCTGCTCATCGGCTCCTATGTGGCACGCCAGTTCCAGGCTGCCCGCAACTGGCCGCTGGGCGCCGCGCTCAGCGTGCTGGTGATCGTGGCCATGCTCGTGGCGGTCGCCGTCAACCAGCGCAACTCGCAGCGCAACTCCGGCGGTGCCGGGCGCGTACAGGCCCGTGCGTGATGAGGAGTGCTGAGTCGTGAGCACCACGGGCACGGCCGGCGCCAAGCGCTCCACGCGGCACCTCCTGCAGGCGAACGCGTGGTTCGTGTTCGCGTTCTTGTACGTGCCGATCATCGTGTTGGTGATCTTCTCGTTCAACGACTCCGAGCGGGTCAACGTCTGGCAGGGCCTCTCGGCCCGCTGGTATGGCGAGGCGCTGGGCAACACGCAGATCGTCAGCGCGCTGCGGGTGTCGCTCGTTGTCGCGATCAGCTCCACCATCGTCTCGGTGGTGCTGGGCACCGCCGTGGCGCTGGCACTCGACCGCTATCGCTTCAAGGGCCGTCGTGCGCTGGACGGCACCGTGTATCTGCCCATCGTCATTCCCGACATCACGATGGCGGTCATGCTGCTGGTGTTCTTCGCCGAGGCATTCAAGCTCATCGACATCATCGGCCCGCGGCTCACCCTGGGCGTCACAACGGTCGCCCTCAGCCACATCGCGTTCAACATCTCGTTCGTAGCCGTGGTCGTGCGCGCACGGCTGGACCAGTTCGACCGCACGCTCGAAGAGGCGGCACGCGATCTGTATGCCACGCCGTGGCGTACGTTCAGGAGGGTGACACTGCCGCTGATAGCGCCAGGCATCGCCGCGGGCGCCTTGCTGGCACTGACGCTGTCGCTCGACGATGTCGTCATCTCGGCCTTCACGGCGGGACCGGGGGCCACGACGCTGCCGGTGTACGTCTTCAGTTCCATCCGCCAAGGTGTGACGCCGGAGCTCAACGCCATCTCCACGCTCATGCTCGCGGCCTCGATCACGCTGGTGGTGGCCTCGCTGGCCCTCCAGCGCCCGAAAGGCGCCGCGCCATGAGCCCCGCCCGTATCACGAGTCGGCACACGCCCGACTGCGCCTCAAGCATTCTCGACACAGCCCTGCAGACCCAAATGACACCACGGCGCTCTTCGGAAGCGTCGACAAGGGAGGAATAATGCCCAGTCCATACCGAACCCCGCCCCGGCTGCGACGCAGCCGGTGGCTGGCGCTCGCACTCACAGCCGTGCTGCTGATCGGGGCGTGCGGCGACAGCGACGACGACTCCGACGACAGCAGCGATGCCGCCCCGGCCACCACTGCTGCAGCGAGCGACACCGCCGATGCGGGAGACAGCGACGCCGCGAGCGACGCAGATTCCGCCGATGACGGCTGCGAGCCCGGCGAGACCGACGGCGATCTGGCGTTCTACAACTGGGCCGATTACATCGACGAGGAACTGCTGGCCGCCTTCGAGGAGGAGACCGGCATCAGCGTCGACTACTCGGTGTACGAATCGAACGAGCAGATGCTCACCCAGGTCGAGTCCGGAGCGGCCATCTACGACCTGGTCGTGCCGTCCGACTACATGGTGGCGCTGATGATCTCTGAGGACCTGCTGGCGCCGCTGGACTTCGACGCCTTGCCCAACGCAGCGAACATCGACGACGCGTGGGCCAACCCGCCCTTCGACCCTGAGCACCGCTTTCACGTGGCCTACCAGTGGGGCACGACCGGCATCGGCATGACCTACGACGTGCTCGATGCTCTCGGCGGCGAGTCGTCGTGGGCGGTCATCTTCGACGCCGACACGGCGGCGCTGGTGCCGGGCAGCATCTCGCTGCTCGATGACGCGCCCGAGACCGTGTCGGCTGCCCTGAAGTATCTCGGCTACAGCATCACCGAGACCATCGAGTCGGGCAACGAGGAGGCGATCCGCGAAGCCGGCGCCCTGCTGCGGGACACCAACGATCGGCTGCTCAAGTACGACTCGGTGACCTTCGGCGACGACCTGGTCAACGGCGAGGTGGACGTGGCGCACGGCTGGAGCGGCGGCTTCGCACAGGCGTTCTTCGAGACCGATGCGTACGAGACCCACGTGTACACGATCCCCGTGGAGGGCGGCGTGCGCTGGGTGGACACCATGGCCATCCCGCACAACGCCGACAACGTGTGCTCAGCCCACGCCATGATCAACTTCCTGCTCGACGCGCAGAACGGCGCGGCGCTGACCAACTACACCTACTACGGCAGCCCGAACGAGGCCGCAACGCCGTACATCCTCGACGAGATCCTGGAGGATCCGGGCATCTACCCGCCGCCCGATGTGTATGCACGGCTCGAGCTGATCCCCCAGATGGGCGACCTGGGCCTGATCGTGCAGGACATGCTCACCGAGGCCAAGAGCTGAGACCGGCCTGACCTCAACTGAGCCGGCAGACGCCGGGCCGGGTTCCGACCCGGCCCGGCACTGTCGCGCCCCGAAAGGCGCAGCGGTGAGGGTTGCTCAGTTGCGAGGCACGCCAGCAGACGGTCTGCCCGCAGCGTCGTTGCTCAGTTGCGGGGCACGTCCGCCCAGGGAACGTCCTTGTCGAGGCGGGGCTCGCCCGGAAGGCCGAGAACCTGCTCGCCCAGGATGTTGCGCATGATCTCCGACGTGCCGCCTTCGATGGAGTTGGCGCGTACCCGCAGGAACCCGTGCTGGACTCCGCCGTCGGAACCGTCCACCGACAGATCCCCAGGGCGACGGAACGTGTAGTCATATCCGACCAGCCCGTCCGAGCCCATCATGTCGATGGCGAACGTCATGAGGGCCTGATTGAGCTCGGCGAAGGCCAGCTTGGCGATCGACATCTCGGGCCCAGGGTTGCCCATGCGCCGGTTAGCACCAGCTCGCATGTTGGTAAGCCGCAGCACTTCGGCGCGAGTCCACAGCTGCGTCAGGCGATCCTTGGTGACGGCGTCTCGATCGGCCGCGTCGCGCTGTTCCCACAGCTTCACGAGCACCGAGATCGGCCCCGTGCCACGCTTGGGCGGTCCGGCACCGCCGGCGCCGATGGCGTTGCGCTCGTTCATCAGGGTGGTCAGCGACACCCGCCAACCGTCGCCCACGTCGCCGATGCGGCTGGCATCGGGCACACGGACATCGGTCATGTAGACCTCGTTGAACTCGGCTTCGCCGGTGATCTGGCGCAGCGGGCGCACTTCCACGCCGGGCGCCTTCATGTCGAGTGCGAAATAGGTGAGCCCGCGGTGCTTGGGCACCTCGGGATTGGTGCGGGTCACCAGCATCCCGAAGTCGCCAAGGTGAGCCAGCGTGTTCCAGACCTTCTGACCGTTGACCACCCACTCCTCGCCGTCGGCCACCGCCTTGGTTGCCAGCCCGGCGAAGTCGCTGCCCGCTCCGGGCTCGCTGAACAGCTGGCACCACAGTTCCTCGCCGGTGAACATCGGCCGCAGGAAACGCTGCTTGACGTCTTCGCTTCCGTGAGTGTGGATGGTCGGCCCGGCCAGGTGCATGAAGAACGTGACGGGCTTCTGGGGCCGCGCACCTGCCGATCGCAGCCGCTCCTCCACCCGGCGCTGCAGCTTGGGGCTCACGCCCAGGCCGCCGTGGCCCTCGTCGAAGTGCACCCACGCCAGCCCGGCATCGAACTGCGCTCCGCGGAACT
Source organism: Acidimicrobiales bacterium (assembly GCA_965231925.1). Taxonomy (GTDB): domain Bacteria; phylum Actinomycetota; class Acidimicrobiia; order Acidimicrobiales; family Poriferisodalaceae; genus Poriferisodalis. The sequence continues at coordinate 2,268,294 of OZ246894.1, read as the reverse complement.
CCGCGTAGCTCAACTGCTTGGGATCGTGCGAAGCGAGCAGCTCGTCAATGGCTGCCTCAACCCGCGCAGCAGCGGCCTCTGCGGCAGTCGGGGCGTCAAGCGTGTCGGTCATGCGGTCAGTCTGCCAGCACTGCGCAGCCGTCGTCGGTACGCGGGCGCAGCAGAAGAACTAGCTGGGCGAGCGGATGAAGACTCTGCGACGTTGCAACCTGCTGGATCGCTGGAGCAGGGGCTTCATCCGCTCGTCCAGCGGGCGCGGACGCCGGCGCAGCGCAGCCGCCCGCCGGCTCGATCGGTGGCGGGCGCAGCTTCAGGAGGGCTGCGGTTACTTGTAGCGGTAGGTGATCCGGCCTCGGCTGAGGTCGTAGGCCGACACCTCTACCTGTACCCGGTCGCCGGGAAGGATCCGGATGTGGTGCTTGCGCATCTTGCCGCTCAGGTGCCCCAACACCTCGTGCCCGTTGTCGAGCTCGATGCGGAAATGACCGCCCTTGAGCGCCTCGACGGTTTTTCCTTCGAGCAAGATGGCGTCGTCTTTGACTTTCGGCACGTAAATTCCCCAGTTGGCGGCATGTTCTGCATCTCCGCCGCAGCGGAACTCGCAGGCGACCCCATGCTAGCCGGGCGGGCTCGAAGCCGCCTGAAGGCCCCGTGATGCCCGCCGACCCGGTTGCACCCCGCACGCAAACGAGCAGGTCGGATGCTGGCGAGACTGCAAATCTGGCTCGCGCGGTGCGAGCTCGGCTAGTGCCGCTTGACGCCGCCGTACTTCATCCGCGTGTCGGCCATCGAGGCGAGCCGCACCTCGTCGTTGTTGATGCCTGCCGCCACGAGCTCGCCCATGAACAGCGTGTGAGTGCCCAAGTCCACGCTGTGGCGTACCTCGCAGTCCATCCAGGCTGCGGCGTCGACGAAGACCGGTGCCCCGGTGGCGGCTTCGTACACCGACCAGCCGTTCAGCGTCCCTGTCGCCGGTCCCCCACCGTCGCCTGGGGCCTCGTAGGCAGCCGGCTTGGAGAACTTGACGAATGGCCGGGTGTTCTCGGCGTCCCACAGGTTGACAGTGAACGAACCGCCCGCCGAGATCAGCCGGTGGGTGACGGCAGTGTTCTCGACGCCGATGCCGATGATCACGGGCTCCATCGATAGCTGGGTGATCCAGCTGGTGGTCATGGCGTTGCGCTCGTCGCCGGCTCTCGATCCCACCAGCGCGAGCGCATTGGGAATCTTCCAAGTCACCCGATTCACCAGTTCGTCGGGCAGGTTGGCACTGCTCATAGCTGCACCCTACGCGGGCCCCAGACTGCTGGTGGTCTCAGTACCGCTCGCCCGGGAACGCAGGGGACGTCTTGGCCAAGAACGCCTCTGCGCCGTGGGACATGTTGCGGGGAATGAGCACTGCCTGATGGCCCATCTCCACATCGAGTTGATCTGCAAGATCATGCTGCATCGCACCGTCAATGGCGGAGCGGATCCGCGCCATGGCTGCCGGCGAGCTGCGTCGCAGCACGTCGACCACGTCGGCGACGGCAGCATCGAGCTCGTCGTCGTCGACGGTCCTCCACACGAGGCCCCACTCGGCGGCCAGATCGGCACTGACACGTTCGCCGAGCAGCGACATGCCCAAGGCCCGTGCCCGGCCCACACGCATGGGCAGCTGCCAGGTGGTGCCGAGGTCGGGCACGATCCCCAACCGGGGCCCGAACGTGGCCACGAAGAAGGCAGACCTAGCAGCGATGGCGATATCGCACGACATCGACAGGCCGATGCCGCCCCCGGCGGCGACCCCGTTGATACGAGCCACGGTCGGCACCGGACACTCGGCCACCGCACGGATCGCCGGATGGAAGGCGTTGTCCATGGAGTCGGTGGTGGCCTCGCCCGCTGCTTGGGCATCGACGCCCTCGGCTCCGTCGGCGGCTGCGTTGCGCAGGTCTGCGCCCGAACAGAAGCCGCGACCTGCACCTGTGAGCACCACCGCCCGCACCGACTCATCTGCGGCCACCATGCCGAACGCCTCGGTGATGTCGTTCATGAAGTCGTCGTTCATGGAATTCAGCGTCTCAGGGCGGTTCAGTGTGACGGTTGCCACGTCCCCCGCGGGATCCCGCTCCACGCTGTAGATCACGGTTCCATTGGTCGGCTGCGTCGTCGTGCTCATGTCGTTCCCCTCGCCAGCGCTGTCAAGCTCGCCCGCCGAGCGTAGAGCGATCACCGCACCTCGTCACTCGCCGGCTTGACGTTCGGCCGAGACGAATGCTGTGCCGAGACCGATCAGCGTTCGCGCACCGCTCGACAGGTCGCCCTGCCCGTGCCGGAATCCGTGGACGATGGCATTGCGCAGCTTGCCCAAAGACCTCAGCGTCGAGTATTCCTCGCGAGAGATCGCTCCGTGCATGGTTGCTTCGGTCAGCAGACGGCTCGCGGGCGCCACAGACGCTTCGTAGGTGTCGTCCTCCTCGATCAGCAAATGAACGATTGCCGCCTCGCACGCGGACCAAGCGAGCAGGAACGCTGCCTCGTCTTGCGAAGCGTCCAGCAGCAGTGCCGCCTCACCTAGGCGCTGACGGATCCCGACTTCGTCGAGCGGTGCAGCATCGCTCGGCGCATCCAAGATCTCCGGTTCAGGGACCAGCACCAGATCGAAGCTCCACCCAGGCTCCGCCTCGACTGCACAGGCGAGCATCTCGGTCGAAGGATTGGCGCTCAGAGCGGAACGCGTCTTGACCTCGATGACGCGATTGTCGCCTTGCTTTGTTGCGATCAGGTCAGCTCGAGCTCCAGGCACGAAGCCGACGGGTGCGTCGGTCACCACGTCATACCCCTTGCGCCGGTACTCCGCGGCGGTACTGAGCAGAGCCGGGACTTCTACGCTGTCTCGTTCCCGCTGCATCAGATAACACCCCTGAAGACATCGGCCCGGTCAACGAGCACATGCACGAATTCGCCACGTGAATCTGCGTAGCGCCGTAGCAGCGATGTCGCGCTCGGCAGTGCCAGCATCCTGCCACGAGAACTCCTCTTGTGGCACACAAGATCGAACACTTGGTCGTCGTCTGGATACACCAGTTCCTTGAGGGCGTCCAAGATCGGCTTCGGGACATTATCGACGTCAAGGGACGTCTGTGCGTAGATGTAGTTGATGGTCACCGCAACTGGCCCGTCGACCGGTGGACTGCCGTCCCATTCGTTCTCCGCCACGTCTTCACTAGCGCTGTGGGGTATTTTGCACATCTGACGGCAAGCAACGAGGCAGCGACATGGCTTACGACCTGAAGATCACGGGCGGGACGATCATCGACGGGACGGGTGCCCCTCGCTATGCGGGCGACGTGGGCATCTCCGACGGCAAGGTGGTGGCGCTCGGAAGCGCTCCTGCCGAGGGGATCCAGACGATCGACGCCTCCGGGCGCATCGTGTGCCCTGGCTTCGTGGACATCCACACCCATTACGACGCCCAGGTCATGTGGGACCGCCTGGTGAGCTGCTCGCCGTGGCACGGCGTCACCACGATCGTGATGGGCAACTGCGGCTTCTCGGTGGCGCCCACCCTGCCCGACCACCGCGACCTCATCATGCGCACGCTCGAGAACGTGGAGGGAATGAGCGTGGACGCTCTGCGGGCCGGCCTGGGCGACTGGGGCTTCGAGACCTTCCCGCAGTATCTCGATGCGCTTGAGTCGAACGGCGCCGCGGTGAACATGGCGGCGCTCGTCGGCCATACCGCGGTGCGCATGTACGTGATGGGCGAAGAGGCCACCGAGCGGGAAGGCACGCCCGAAGAGATCGCCGCGCAGCGCGACCTGGTGGCCGAGGCGCTGCGGGCCGGCGCGCTCGGCTTCGCCACCTCCAAAGCGGCCACTCATGTCGGCTACGAGGGGCGTCCGGTTCCCAGCCGGGCGGCCACTACCGATGAGATTGTCGAGATTGCCCAGGCGCTCGGCGACGCCGGCGGCGTGATGCAGGCAACGGTCGGCCGGGGCCTCAGCCACGACGAGTTCGCCCGCATCGCCGAGACCACCGGCGCACACGTGAGCTGGACAGCGCTGCTTGGCTCGGCACGCGGGCCAGGCAGCCACCGCGCCGAGCTGGAGCGAGCGCATGAGATCGCCGAGCGGGGCCTGCCGGTGTTCCCCCAGGTTGCGGTGCAGCCCATCCAGTTCGAGATGAGCTGGAGGGCGCCGTTCATCTATGAGGCCCTGCGCTGCTTCACCCCGGTGTCCCAAAGCGACCTCGAAGGCCGCAAGCGCTACTACGCCGACGCCGACTGGCGGGCCGAGTTCAAGGAGAAGGCCGGCAATGGCGGCAAGATCGGCGACCGCTGGGCTCGAACCGAAGTCAGCTACCTGCCCCACAATCCCGAGCTCGAGGGCTGCAACGTGCAGCAGATGGCCGACGAGGCGGGTCAGGACCCGGTGGACTGGGTGCTCGACGTGGCGCTCGACGCCGACCTCGAGATGCGCATCGTCCAGGACGTGATCAACCACGACCCCGACGACATCGACGAGCTGCTCCATGACCCGACAACGGTGATCGGGCTGTCCGATGCCGGGGCGCACGCAAGCCAGCTCTGCGATGCCAAGTACTCCACGGAGTTCCTGCAGACGTTCGTGCGGAGTCGGGGCAGTTTCGATCTCGAAACCGGCATCCACATGCTCACCCAGCGTCCCGCCGAGGTGTTCGGCATCACCGACCGGGGCACGCTGGCCGAAGGCAAGCCCGCCGATGTGGTGGTGTTCGATGCCGACGAGGTGGGCCACTTGGGCAAGCGGCGGGTGCACGACCTGCCCGCCGGCGCCGATCGGCTGATCTCCGATGCGAAGGGCATCGACGCGGTGGTCGTGAACGGCACCATCATCCGGCGCGATGGCGCCGATGCAGTCGACCCGCACGGCCCGCTGCCCGGCAAGCTGCTGCGCAACGGCAAGGCCTGAGCCCTCCCCTGCCGTTCAACGCCCGCCTCATGGCAGGCTTGCGGCCGTGATCGATCTTCGCTCAGACACCGTTTCCCGCCCCACACCGGCTATGCGGGCCGCCATGGCCAAGGCTGAGGTCGGCGACGACGTCTGGGGAGACGACCCCACCGTCAACGAGCTCGAGCACTACACGGCCGAGCTGCTGGGCAAAGCCGCAGCGCTGTATGTGCCCAGCGGCACGCAGTCGAACCTGTGCGGGCTGTTGGCGCATTGCGAGCGCGGCGACGAGTACATCGTCGGCCACCACGCCCACACCTACATGTACGAAGGCGGCGGTGCGGCCGTGCTGGGCAGCATCCAGCCTCAGCCGGTGCCCACCGACGACACCGGAATGGTTGATCTCGCGGCCGCCGAGGAGGCAGTGAAGCCCGACAACAACCACTTCGCCCGCACTCGCCTGCTGTGCCTCGAGAACACCATCGACGGCAAGGTGCTGACGCCCCGCCAGCACCAGGAAGCCCGCGACTTCGCCGACCGCCACGGCCTCGGGCTGCACCTCGACGGCGCCCGGCTGTGGAACGCAGCGGTGTCGCTGGGCCAGTCCCCCGCCGAGGTCGCCGCTCCGTTCGACACCGTGTCGGTGTGCTTGTCCAAGGGTTTGGGCGCACCTGTCGGCTCGGTGCTGTGCGGCAGTGACGATCTGGTGGGCAGAGCGCGCCGCTGGCGCAAAGTGTTGGGCGGCGGGATGCGTCAGGCCGGCATCATCGCTGCAGGCGGGCTGTACGCCCTGCAGCACCACATCGACCGGTTGGCCGACGATCACGCAAACGCGCAGCGGCTCGCAGCAGGGCTCGCGGCCATCGAGGGCATCACGGTCACCGGCTGCAACTCCAACATGGTGTTCTCACAGCTCGACCGGGACGACTCCACACTCGCCAAGCGAGTCGAGGGCCGGGGGGTGCTGGCCGACTGGCGCTTCGGCCGCTCCCGGATGGTGCTGCACCTCGACGTCAGCGAGGCCGACGTCGACACTGCGCTGGAAGCGATTGCGGCCGAGTTGGTGGCATAAACCCGGCACGCGCGGCGCACCCGGTTGCTACGATTTGCAGACAGAGGGCAGGGCCGTCGCCAGAGCGGACGAACTTTGGGTTTTCGACGGCCCCGCCCATCTGCCAAACATAGTCATGTGCCCAAGCGTAACTTCATAGAATTTCAGTATGTTTCGTTGCGCACGAGTTCGCTAGTCTGCGCGACAGAACCAGCCTCTCGGAGTGCGAGCTACACAAGCCTGCTCTGACCACACTCGGCTGAGGCTGGCCTCGCTGGCGAGTATACGCACCCGCCAGACACCCCTCGGCGAGCAATTTCAGTCTGCGACAAGCTCCCGATCCGCCGCCCGGGGCTCACACACGTAGTCGTCGAGATCGGCTTCGGAGGTCATGTCGAAGTAGTCGACGTTGCGCCACGGCGAGTTGACCACGATGCGGCCTGACTCGTTGCGGTAGTAGCTGGTCATGCCGGGGTGCATCCAGACCATGTTCTCGTGTGCCTCGTCGACGCGGCTGCGGTAGTCGGCGTGCACCTCGGGGCGCACTTCGACTGCTCCGAGGCCGCCAGCACACATCTTGCCGATCATGTCCATGATGTAGCGAACCTGCATCTCCACGACGAAGATGAGGCTGCCGCCGTGGCCAGGCTGCAGGTTCGGGCCGTAGAGGGTGAAGAAGTTCGGGAAGTCGGGCGTGACCGTGCCCAGGTAGGCGCTCGCGTCGTCATCGCCCCACGATTCGCGCAGCGTCCTGCCCGAACGACCCGCCGCCTCATAGGTGGTGATGAAGCGCAGCACGTCAAAGCCCGTGGCGAGCACCAGCACGTCGGCGTCGCGCTCGGCGCCGTCGGCCGTGCGGATGGTGCGGCCCGAGATCTCGGCGATGGGATCGTCGACCAGCTCGACGCTGGGATTGCGCAGCATCCGGTACCAGCCGTTGTCCATCAGCATCCGCTTGCCGAACGGCGGGTAGGTGGGCAGCACCTTGTCCAGCAGCTCATCGGCCCGGTCGCCGAGCTCGTCGGTGACGTAGCGCGTGAAGTACTTGCGATGGGCGTCGTTCTGAGCGTTGAGCGAACGTTCGGGGTGCTCCCAGTCGGGATCCTTCTGCAGGGCAGTGTGAATACGGTCGTTGAACGTCCACCCCAGCCGCACCCGGTACCACGCCCGGTACAGCGGCACCGCCTCGAACAGCGTGCGCATTGCGTCGGGAACGGGCTCTCGGAACTGGTCGAACGGCGCAGCCCAGTGGTTGGAGCGCTGGTAGATCGTCAAGGACTCCACGTCATCCTGGATCTCTGGAGCGGTCTGCATGCAGCTCGCACCGTTGCCCACGATCGCCACGCTCTTGCCTGTGAGATCGGCATCGGCAGGCCAGCGCGCCGTGTGCCAGGTCTCGCCGCTCCACGTCTCCAGACCGTCGATATTGGGCCGGATCGGCGGGTTGAAGATGCCCGCAGCGCTGATGACGACGTTGGCTTCGATGATCTGCGTGGAACCGTCGACGCCCTGGGCGTGCCCGTTGGCGCCCGGTGCCGTGGCCGCGCCGTCGTCTCGGCGGCGCAGACCCGTCGCGTCGGGGGTGGCGCTGAGTCCGAGCCGGCCCGTCTCCCAGCGGCCCTCGTTGTCGGCGACATGGCGCACCTCGGCACGCCAGACCTGCCGCTCGGCGTCGTAGCTGATGTGCTCGACTGACGTGTTGAACCGGATGCTGCGCCGCACGTCGAAGTCGTCGGCGACCTTCTCGAGATAGCCGTGCAGCTCATCGCGCAGGCAGAAGTACATCTTCCAGTCATGCGGGGCGAACGAGTAGGAGTACAGGTGGTTCGGGGTGTCCACGCCAGCACCCGGATAGCGGTTCTCCCACCAGACCCCACCGACCGTGCCGTTGCGCTCGATGACCTCGTAGGGCACACCGGCCTGGGAGAGATTGATGGCGGCGCACAGCCCCGAAGCACCTGCACCGATCACCAGCACCTTGAAGCCGGACGGGACCTCGATGGGGTCGTGGTCCAAGAACTTGGCGAGCCCGAGCTGGGCAGCCGTGAAGGCGCCGTACTCGTCGGGCACGTGCTCGCCCATGGCGGTGCTGAGCATCCGGGTGATGAGCGCGTCGTCGGGCTCGGGAATTGCCATCGGGCGGCCGTCACGCCATGCCGCAATCGCTTCCAGCGCCGCCTCGCGTACCTCTCGCTGGTGCTGGGGGGCGAGGCCGCCGGTGTCGTTGTCACCCAGGCCGGGCTGGCGCTTGGGCCGGTACGGCTCGTCCAGCCAATGCAGCTCGCCGGTCATCTGGACCAGCACCATCAGCAGCGTTGGGATGTTCGCCACCGCGACTGCTGCGGTGAGCGTCTCGTCGTCCACGTCGGGCCGGCCCGCAGCCGTCGGCGCGCCGTAGGCAACCCCACTCGCACCATTTGCTGCATTCGCCTGAGACACCTGTGACATCGCTCCCCCTCTGCCCGAGAGCCAGCGTAGGGCGTGATGCGGTACCGATTCCGATTCGGTGCTGCCCTGGGCGTCCAAAGCAGTGGACAGCTCAGTATCGCCGCGCGGTACGATGGTGGCTCGGATCCGACAGGTGGGACGGGGGCTGCGCTTCCCTGCTGTGGATGTGGTGACAGCCCCCGCCTCACGGATCACAGTAGGGCTGACCAGCGCTTTGGACGCCTTGGTTTTTGACGATGGCGAAGCCGGTCAATCCTGTTTGGCGAGTTCGCCTCGCAGGTGATGCAGCAGGTCGCCGTGGCCGACGGCGGCCATCCACAGCTCCGAGACCAGCGTGGGCCCGCCATCGGTTCCCAGTCCGACAACGCTCAGCTCTCGCCGAACCGAGGTCACCTCTTTGGCCGTCGGGGTCATGGCCACTGCTTCGCTTCGCAGCTCGATCACGAGACCGTCGTCGGAGGACCGCACGGTGCCCAGGTGAATCTCGGTGACGCCTGACGGCTGCGCCAGGGTGAGCTCGAGCTCACCGCCCGGCAGAGCTCGGATATAGCCGGCCTCGGAATGCAGCGGTTCACCCGTGTCTCGGTGGCGTGTGCGCTGGATCATCGACACGAACGGCTTGCCGACATGGGCGAAGGTCAACTCCTCGGTGTAGGAGAAGTCGTCGATTGTCGGGTAGTGGCCGGTGCCGCCGCCTTGCCAGGTCCCCAGCAGCGGGGCAAGCGGTTGGCACTGCGGATGCAACTCAGGCATTCCCGCAACCTAGTGGGGGCGGTTCCCCGGGTTGGCCGCCGAGCAGTCCCGCCCGTGCGGGCGTGAGCAGAAAAGCACGCCCGTCCCGCCTGCGGGGGCGCACCCGGCCGAACGCCCCCTAAGGTCTGCCGCCATGAGCGGAGCTGTCGAAGTCGGATTCACCACCAGCGAGACCCACCGGGTCACCGATGAGATGTCACCGCCGCACCTGCCCAACAAGGTGCTGTCCACGCCCGACATGGTCCGCCTCATCGAAGGCACGTGCCTGTTCGGGGTGCAGCCTCTGCTGGAGGAGAATCAGACCACCGTCGGCATTCACATCTGCGTAAGCCACCAAGCCGCAGTGTCCTCCGGCGAGGACGTCGTGGTGACGGGCGAGATCAGCGAAGTCGACCGCCGCCGCCTGGTCTTCGACATCAAGGTGACCCACGGCGACACCCTCATCTCTGAAGGCACGCACCAGCGGTTCATCGTCGGCGGGTAACCGCCGAGCAATAGGCACCGGGCGGGTAACCGCCGAGCAATAGGCACCGGGCGGGTAACCGCCGAGCAATAGGCACCGGGCGGGTAACCGCCGAGCAATAGGCACCGGGCGGGTAACCGCCGAGCAATAGGCACCGGGCGGGTAACCGCCGAGCAATAGGCACCGGGCGGGTAACCGCCGAGCAATAGGCACCGGGCGGGTAAGCGCCGAGTTCTTATCGCTGTTGCTGGCGCTGGACGAAGCGAAGGATGCGCATCGTGTCGAGGGCCGTGATCCGGCCGATGGGGCCAGTCGAGTAGCAGGCCTGCGCGATCTTGCCTCCCGGCGCCAAGATGAACCCGGTGGCATGCAGGATGCCCCGCTTGGCCTCGGTAAACGCTCCCGTCAACCCCGACACCTCTTGCGGATCGGCGCTGTGAAGCATTCGCACGGGACCGAGCTGCAGTCTGTCGGCAAGGCCCTGGGTGGTGTCCTTGTCATCCACGGACAACGCCACCACGCTCGCGCCCAGCATCTTCAGCAGTGACGCAGCGCCGTTGAAGTCAACCAACTGTTGACGGCAGTACGGTCACCAATCTCCCCGGTACATGAGCACGACGCCCCAGCCGTCATCGAAGACGTCGGGGATGGTGACGTCGTTGCCATCGAGATCTGCCAGCGTGAGGGCAGGGAACGTGTCGCCGGTGTCAAGCCTCATCTTGCGGTGCTTCTCCTGGTCGGTGGGCCGACCCGAACGGTAGTGCAGCACTCCTGTCGCGGCCCGGCAAGCACCCGATACAGCCGGCATCGCTGCGCTGTTCGATGAGTCCATTTGCCGCACCTGCGGTGCGGCAATACTGGCGGGCAGCGCGGGTGTGCGCGAGAAGGGGCGTAGATCATGATCGATTGGCTCGGCATCGACCACCTGTTCAAGTTGTCGGCTGGCGAGGCGGTGCTGGGCTTCCTGACGCCGCTGATCGTCTGCGCTGCGGTGTTCGTTGCGCACATGATCCTGCCCGCCCGGCGGGTGACCGGCTACGCCACCAACCGTGAGACCGGCGAGCCCCGCAGCTACCGGCTCAACGGCGTGCTGGTGTTCGCGCTGGCGCACGTCGTATGGGCATTCGAGCTCACCGGCATGCCGCGCGACTGGTTCTACCGGTCGACCATGTACGCCATATTGGGCGGGCTGATCACCGCCGTCATCGCGACGACCATCGTGGTGTTCAGCCAGCCTGAGGGCTCCCAGAAGAACCCCTTCTTGGCGTGGTGGTTCGGTCGTGCGCAAGAGATGCAGTTCTTCAACAACCGCTTCGACCTCAAGATGTACTTCTACATCGTCGGCGGCACGATGCTGTCGCTCAACGCGTGGTCCGGGGCGGCGTGGCACATCGACGCAGTCGACGATGTCAACCCCGGCTTGATCCTCTACGTCGCCATCAACTCCTTCTACGTCTTCGACTACTTCGTGTGGGAACGGGTGCAGCTCTACACCTACGACCTCATCCACGAGAACGTCGGATTCAAGCTCGTGTGGGGCGGGCCCTTCGTATGGGGCTGGATGTTCGTGCTGCCGCTGTGGGGCTTGGCGCCCGTTGCCGATCCGGGATTCTCCGGCGGACCGATGTACTTCTGGCTGATCGGCTGCGCCGCACTGTTCCTGGTGGGCTGGACGATCTCTCGCGGCTCGAACATGCAGAAGTACACGTTCAAGCGCTGGCCCGAGCGGAAGTTCCTCGGCATCTTCGAGCCGGAGGTGATCGAAGCCGGCGACCGCAAGATCTTGTGCAGCGGGTTCTGGGGCAAGGCGAGGCATTTCGGCTACTTCGGCGAAGGCCTGTACGGAATCTCCATGGCGCTGGTATTCGGGCACTTCACCAACCTGTGGTCCTGGACCTACGTGGTGATGATCGTGACCTTCTTCGTTCCGCGCCAGTTCGAGGACGACAGGCAATGCGCCGAGAAGTACGGCGAAGAGAAGTGGGCTGAATACCAGGCCCGAGTTCCCTACCGGATCATCCCGGGCATCTTCTAGCGGCGGTCGGCTGCCCCGTCAGCGGAAAGGAGGCCGCCGATGTTCGAATGGCTTGGCATCGAGCACTTGGTCGAGCTGACTGCGGGCGAGGCGGTGCTGGGGTTCCTCACACCGCTGTTCGTGTTCGTCGCCTTCTTCGTGCTGCAGATGGTGCTGCCCGGAAAGCGCGTCCCCGGCTACGTCGTCGATAGCAAGACCGGCCAACCGCGCAGCTACCGGCTCAACGGCTTGCTGGTGTTCGTCGTGGCCCAGGTGCTGTGGTGGTTCGAGCTCACGGGCATGCCGCGCGACTGGTTCTACCGCTCATCGCTGTACGCCGTGGCCGGCGGCACAGTGCTGGCGGTCGCCATGACGCTGATTGCCGTGTTCAGCCAGACAGAGGGAGACGTCAAGAGCAAGTTTCTGGCGTGCTGGTTCGGGCGCGCCCAAGAGATGCAATTCTTCAACGACCGCATCGACTTGAAGATGTACTTCTACATCGTCGGCGGCACAATGCTGTCGCTGAACGCCTTCTCGGGCGCGGTCTGGCACTACGACAACTTCGACGACCCGAATCCGGGCGCCTATCTCTTCGCTGCGTTCTTCACGTTCTACGTGTTCGACTACTTCGTGTTCGAACGAGTGCAGCTCTATACCTACGACATCATCTACGAGCGCCTCGGCTTCAAGATGTTCTGGGGGGCGCTCATCGTCTACGGCTGGATGTTCATCATCCCGATGTGGGGCATGGCCGCGCATGCCGACCCCGGGCACGCAGGCGCCTGGCGGTATCTCTGGCTGATCGTGACGCCGGCGCTGTTCGTCGCGGGCTGGTGCATCAGCCGTGGCGCCAACATGCAGAAGTACACGTTCAAGCGATGGCCCGAACGCACTTTCCTGGGCATCAAGCCAGAGATCATCGAGGCCGGCGAGCGCAAGATCCTGTGCAGCGGCTTTTGGGGCGCATCCCGGCATCCCAACTACCTGGGCGAGGGCTTCTACGGACTGGCCCTCGCCTTGAGCTGGGGCCACCTCGGCAACCTGTGGGCGTGGGTCTATTTCGGCTACGTCCTCGCTTTGTTCAGCTATCGCCAGATGGACGACGACAAGCGCTGCGCAGAGAAATACGGCCCCGACAAATGGGCGGAATACCGGCGGCGAGTGCCCTACCGGATCATCCCGCGCATCTACTGAGCGAACCCGCCGGGGCGCTGGGGTGGGCGCTGCAGGACTCGAACCTGCGACCCCCTCCTTGTAAGGGAGGTGCTCTCGCCAGCTGAGCTAAGCGCCCCCGTCGGCCGGGTCTCGCAGGCTACCCGCGGCCGTGCTGGCCGGAGCCGTCGAGCAAGCTCGCAAGCTGTGCTGTGCCGGCAGCGATGGGCCCTCGACGCTCGCTGTGGCTGAGGTGGAACAGTTCCTTGTCGCCGGCCTCGCCGGTCCATGCTCCTGCCTCGTCGCAGATCAGGATGCCTGCGGCGTAATCCCAGACGCCGTGGTTGGAGTTGAGATCGATGTAGCCGTCGAGGCGGCCGCAGGCGACCGCACACAGATCCAGCGCCGCCGAGCCGAGCACCCGTACCTGCCACACCGCCATGTCGGGGCTGGGACGTCCTGAGACGCCGATGATGGCCCGCTCGCCGCTCGTGTGGCCACTGGGGCTGATCGGTTGACCGTTGCGGTGGGCGCCGCCGCTGGCTGTGGCGGTGAATTCCTCGCCCGACACGAGATGGCGTACGAGACCCGCCACCGGTGTGAGCCCGTTGACGACACAGAGGCTGATGCAGTAGTGCGGGATGCCCCGTGAGGCGTTGGTGGAACCGTCGACCGGATCGACGATGACCGTTTCGCTGCCCGAGCCAGAGCGCAGGCCGGACTCCTCGCTCAGCACACTCACACCTGCCGCGTCGAGCACATCGAGCGCTGCTGCGTCGGCGACCTGGTCCAGCGCATATTGATCGGGACGGTCACCTCCGTCGTGCCAGCGGTCGAATGTGTTGAGCGCTGACCGCACCGCGTCCGCTGTGCGCTGCAGCAGGTCGAGCCAGTCATCGCCGACAGCGGTCATTGCACGTTCCAGCCCCGGCAATGCAGTCTTCGGGGCAGTCTTGGGGTCGCGTCCTGTCGAACCGAGTTGGCCAGAGCATCGGACCGCATCGGGCGCACAGTAGTTGGCTGCTTGCGCCGGCCCCAGTCGCTGACCGCAATTCGGTCGAACCGGGCCGCTCCGGGCTATAGCCTCCGCGCATCGTTCCGTGGTCCGCTAGGAGCACCCCGATGGCAGCGATCGACATCACCGGTTATGTGGCAAGCCTGAAGGACCATGCGCACGCGCACGGGTTCCACATCCACGATGAGCGCCAATTCATCGAGACCTACAGCCTCCGTCAGACGTGGGAGGTCGATCTGCACCCCGCAGAAGCCTGCGGCGGGCCGCTCGACCTGCATCTCACCTTGGAGGCCGATCCGCGCACGATGCTGTCATTTGAGGACGTGCTGTGGGCAACGCCTGAGAACGATCTGCCTCCCGACGAATTCTGGCTGCCCCTGATCTTCACGTGGGCCCTGCCGCCGCTGGACCACAGCCCCGACATGTTGGTGCTGGCCACCGACCTGGCGGGTCTGGGCGGCACAGCCCTGCCGGTGGAGGTGTCCGCCATCGACTCGCTCACCTCGGTGACCGACCCGGCCAGGCGGACGCTGATGATCGTGGCCCGCCGGGAACTGTCGCTCCAGGCGCTGCTGCAGGGCGAAGACGACATGTGCCAGCCCTTCGACCTGTGCACCAAGATCTGCGACTACCTGCTGCACCACGCCAACGACTGGTACGACGAGGTGCCCGCATAGCGCCGTTGCGCTAGGACGCTGCGGTTGTCTTGATGGCTCGGAGGGTTGCGGCCATCCCGGCACGCACGACGTCGGCCCGGGCTGCCAACTGCTCAGGGCTCAGCGATTGCAGCGTGGGCGGCAGGGCTGAGCGCGCCATACCATTGCGCCGACCGCGAGCGGCCCAACCAACACTGCCCGGGCCCGGGCAGCGGACGCCCGCCCAGATCGCACCGCGTCGTGCAGCCGAGGAGTTCCCCATGGGCGAGATTCCACGTACCGAAGACCGCCGCAGCCCCATCCGGCGGATGGGCCGCACGGTCGAGCCCATCCATACCGTCGCGTACTACTCACCGGAGATCTACGGATTCAACGACGACGGCTTCAAAGGCTGGTGGCATGCCTACTTCGCGTACCGCTCGGCACCCATGGGCAGGGTCAGCGCTGCGACGGTGACCGCGGTGTTCTACAACTTCGCTCCGCGCATGGTGGAACGAGCAGTGCCGGGCTGCTGGGACATCATGGAACCCGACGCCGTTCGTGCCCGCCAACTCGAGTTCACGACAGCGTCGATGCAGCGGGCCTTGGGCGAGTACCCAGACCCCGACGACATCGGGGCGGCGGCGGCTGCGCTGCGCAGCTTCGCAGGCGATCTGCCCATCGGTGCACGCCCCCTGTACGCGGGCTGGGCATCGGAACCGTGGCCGAGCGACAGCACCGGCGGCGGTGACGTCATGGACCTCTGGCACGGCTGCACGCTGCTGCGCGAGTTCCGCTTCGACGCCCACAACATCGCCCTCGCCGCCGGCGACCTCGACCCCGTCGAGTGCCACGTGATGATGACCACCGGTGGCCATGGCAACGGTGCAACCATCCAGAAGATCCGCGGCTGGAGCGCCGAAGAGTGGGACGCGGCGTGCCGACGGCTCATTGATCGGGGATGGATCACTGCTGAGGGCGAGCAGACGCCCGAAGGCAACGCTGCGCGCCGAGCCGTCGAACACGACACCGACCGGCTGTCGTCAGCTGCGGCCGATGCGTTGCCGCCAGGCGATCTCGACGCACTTCTGGAACGGCTCGAGCGCATCACGGGCTACCTGGTGGAGACCGGCATCGTGGCGGGTGTCTGGCCGCCTCCCCACGTCACCGTCGCAGCCTGAGGTCCCGTGCCTGAGCGAACCGGGCCCGCCAGCGCTGCCGCCTCCCCGAGCGAGTCGCCCGATGGCGGCGGGCGCGATTTCATTCGCGATCAGGTCGCTGACGACGTGGAGTCGCACCGTTTCGACGGCAGGATCCAGACCCGCTTCCCGCCGGAACCCAACGGGTATCTCCACATCGGGCACGCCAAGGCGATCTGCTTGGACTTCACCGTGGCCTCCGAATTCGGCGGCCGCTGCTTTCTGCGCTTCGACGACACCAATCCTGCAACCGAGAGTCCCGAGTACGTCGACGCCATCGTCGACGACGTGCGGTGGCTCGGCTTCGAGCCCGACGAGATCCGCTACGCATCGGACTACTTCGCACAGCTCTACGAGTGGGCTGAGCATCTGATCGAGCAGGGTTTGGCCTACGTCGACGACCAGGACGCAGCGACCATCTCAGCGGGGCGGGGAGGCTTCGGCCGCCCAGGCACCGAGAGTCCGCACCGCGCCCGGCCGGCCCCGGAGAACCTGCGCCTCTTCCGCGAGATGGCAGCCGGCCAGCATCCCGAAGGCAGCCGCGTGCTGCGTGCCCGCATCGACATGCAGCACGAGAACATGCAGATGCGCGACCCAGTGATGTACCGCATCCGCCATGCTCACCACTACCGCAGCGGCGATCGCTGGTGCATCTACCCCACCTACGACTGGGCACACGGCCAGAGCGATGCCATCGAGGGCGTCACCCATTCGCTGTGCACGCTGGAGTTCCGCGACAACCGTGCGCTGTACGACTGGTACCTGGAGCACCTGCCGCTGGCCGATCTGGGTTACGACGGCGACCGCCCGCATCAGACCGAGTTCGCCCGCCTGGAGCTGACCCGCACGATCACCTCCAAGCGGATCCTGCGCCGTCTCGTGGAGGGCGGCTATGTCGACGGCTGGGACGACCCCCGGCTGCCGACGCTGCGGGCGCTGCGCCGACGTGGCTATCCCCCCTCAGCGATCCGGGAGTTTTGCGCGTTCATCGGGGTGGCACGCACCAACAGCCGCCACGCCCCGGAGCTGCTGGAGTCGTTCGTGCGCACCGAACTCAACGCGACAGCCCCACGGCGCATGGCTGTATTGAGGCCCCTGAAGCTGGTGATCACCAATTGGCCCACCGGCGACGACGGGACGCCGGTGACCGAATATCGCGAGGCTGTCAACAACCCCGAAGATCCATCGGCGGGCACCCGCCAAGTGCCCTTCAGCGGGACGCTGTGGATCGAGCACGACGACTTTCGGCTGGAAGCACCACCAAAGTATTTCCGGCTGACGCCAGGCCGCGAGGTGCGGCTGCGTGCTGGCTACTTCGTTCGCTGCGTTGACGCGGTGACCGACGCCGACGGGCAAGTCACCGAGGTGCACTGCACCTATGACCCTGAGACCTCGGGCGGCCAGGCCCCAGACGGCCGCAAGGTCAAGGCCACCATCCACTGGGTCAGCGCCGACCACGCCGTGCCCATCAAAGCTGCCCTGTACGAGCGGCTCTTCGATGCCGAGCTTCCGGGCGAACGCACCGGCGATCCCCTCGATGATCTGCATCCGAACTCACGCGAACTGTGCGCCGGCGTCGCCGAACCCGCCATCGCAGATGTCTCCCCCGGCCAGGTGGTGCAGTTCGAGCGCCTCGGCTACTTCTGCGCCGACGACGACAGCCCGGCTGCCACCGGCGAACCGGGCTCCGGCGAAGCCGGCGATCCCAACAACACTGCACGCCCAACCGATGACGCTCCTCCGCTGTTCCATCGCACCGTCGGCCTGCGTGACGAATGGGCGAATATTCAGAAGCGGCAACAGAAATCTGGCGGCTCCGCCCGCCCAGCAAACAAGGGAGGCGGCAGATGACCGAGCCACGCCCAGTTGATCGGGTGGCAATCATCACCGGCGGCGGATCCGGCATTGGTCGAGCGTGTGCGCTCGCACTCTCGGAGGCCGGTTGGCAGATGGTCGTGTGCGGTCGCCGCCGTGAACTGCTCGACGAGGTGGTGGACGAATGCACGGGCGAGGCCGCAGCCGTCACCGCCGATATCTCAGCCCCCGAGCAGGTGGACGCACTCTTCGCCGCCGCCATCGACCGCTTCGGCAGAGTCGACCTGCTGTTCAACAACGCCGGCATGGGCACCCGACCCGTGCCGGTGGATGAGCTGCCGATTGCCGACTGGCTGGCCACGGTCGGGGTGAACCTGACCGGTTCGTGGCTCTGCGCTCGTGCAGCCTTCGCCCAGATGAAGCGTCAGCGGCCCTCGGGCGGGCGGATCATCAACAACGGCTCGGTGTCGGCACAGACGCCGCGCCCGCACTCGTCCCCGTACACCGCCACCAAGCATGCGATTACCGGGCTGACCAAGGCCCTGTCGTTGGAGGGCCGCGATCACGGCATCACCGTGGGGCAGATCGACATCGGCAACGCGGAGTCGCCCTTGACTGCACCGATGACCACGGGCGTCCCCCAAGCCGACGGAAGCGTCCGTGCCGAGCCGCTGATGGACGTCGACGACGTAGCCCGTGCAGTGCTCTATATGGCAGAGCTGCCTGGCGACACCAACGTGCTCACCATGACCGTCATGGCCAACGGCATGCCCCTGGTCGGTCGCGGCTGAGTGCCTCAACGGATATTGCCCAGATGCCATAGCTGTGGGAGCGGCAGGAGACTCTGCGACGTTGCGACCTGCTGGATCGCGGGAGCAGAGGGTCATGCCGCTCCCACAGCGGGCGCACGCACCCGCTGCGGCTCCTTAAGCTGCGCGCCATGAAATTCGGGTATCTAACAGGAAATCATTACGGCGGCATCGATCCAGGCGATCTGGCCCAAGAACTCGAAGAGCGTGGCTACTACTCAGTTTGGTACCCCGAGCACACACACATCCCGACGTCTCGCGAGAGCCCGTACCCCAACGGCGGCCAACTGCCAGGCACCTACCTCCACATGATGGACCCGTTCGTCTCCATCGGCGTCGCAGCCGCACGCACGTCGACGATCAAGCTCGGCACCGGTGTCTGCCTCATCCTGCAGCACGATCTCATCGACCTCGCCCGCACCGTGGCCTCAGCCGACGTGTTGTCGGACGGTCGCGTCGTGCTCGGCATCGGCGTCGGCTGGAACCGCGAGGAACTGGCCGATCATCGGCCCGACATGCCGTTCCGCCAGCGCTATGGCGCCATGCGAGAGCGTGTCGCAGCCATGCGATCGATCTGGGAGAACGACCCGGTGCCGGCCCACGACGGCCGCTGGGACGCTCACAGCGAGTCGTGGATCTATCCCAAGCCGGCAAACGGCGCTGTCCCGGTAGCGCTCGGCAATGCCGGGCCACTCGGCATCCAGCACGCAGCGGAGTACGCAGATGAATGGTGCCCCATCGACGTCGGGGTCATGAACGTCACCGGCAAGCCCGACGTCACGGGCGGCATCGAGCGATTCCGGCGCTTGGCAGCCGAGGCAGGTCGCGACGATGCCAACGACATCCCGATCACGCTCTACATCTGGGGCAGGCCCAGGCTGGACCGGCTGGAGGCCTACGCCGACGCAGGCGTGAGCCAGTTCGTGTTCACGCCCGTCAACTTCGACCTGCCTTCAGGAGACGAAACGCTGCGGTACCTCGACGACCTGACACCCACGCTCGAAGCGTTCGAAAACTAAGTCTCGCTGCGGCCTTCGACGAAGTAGAGTGACCGGAGAGGCCAGCCTCAGCCGGGTGGCCGAGTCTGAGAAGGCGCTTCACCCGGAGAGGCTGGCCCTCTCGCGAACGTAGTGACAGCCTCGCTCTTGTGCCTAACGAACTTCGCCGCATTTCACACAGAGTTGCAGGCAGCTCAGGATGCGACTAGAGGCCGGAGCGCTCCAGGATGTGCACGCCGCAGCTCGAACCGAGGCCGATCACGTGGGCCAGGCCGACCTTGGCGTCGGGCACCTGACGGTCGCCGGCTTCGCCTCGTACGTGGGTGGCAACCTCGAACAGATTGGCCACCCCTGTCGCACCGATCGGGTGCCCCTTCGACAGCAGCCCGCCGGACACGTTGACCGGGATCTCCCCGTCGCGCCACGGACCGCCCTTGTCGATCCACTCGCCGGCGCCGCCGGGCTCGCACAGCCGCAGGTTGTCGTAGTGCCGCAGCTCGGCGGTCGCGAAACAGTCGTGCAGCTCCACGAGGTCGAGATCTGCCGGATCGACGCCGGAGGCCTCGTACGCCTCGTCGGCAGCGTTGCGCGTCAGCGTGTTGACATCGGGTTGCACCTGGCAGCCCTCGGTCCACGGATCTGACGTCAGCACCGAGGCCGAGACCTTGACTGCGCGCCGCTGCTGCTCGCGAGACAGCGTCTTCAGCTTCTCATCGGAGACCAGCACGACCGCCGCCGAGCCGTCGCCGGTCGGGCAGCACATCAGCAGGGTGTTCGGGTAGGCGATGACCTCGGAGCCCATCACCTCGTCCAGCGAGAATGCCTTGCGGTATTGCGCCAGCGGGTTCAGCGTCGAATGCTCGTGGTTCTTCTGCGCCACCTTGGCGAACTGCTCGAAACCGACGCCGTCGTTCTCGTAGGCGTACTCCATGCCGGCCTGCGCAAAGACGCCGGGCATCATGTTGGTGCCGAGGCGGCCTTCGACGCCCACCACGGAGCCGAAGCGACCCTTGCGCTCGAACACCTGCTTGTCGGAGCGGGCGGCCCGGTCGCCACCGAGCATGCCCATCTTGCCCATCTGCTCGACACCCACTGCGAGGCCCATCTGCGCCTCGCCCGCCTTGATCGCCATCATCACGGTGCGCACTGCGGTAGCGCCGGTGGCGCAGGCGTTGGCCACGTTGAAAACGGGGATGCCGGTCTGCCCGATCTGCTTCTGAAGGCGCTGGCCGACGCCGCCATTCGCTTCGTACAGACAGCCTGCGGCCAGCACGTCCATGTCCGCCATGGTCACCCCGCCGTCATCGAGCGCCCCGAGCGAAGCCTGTGCGGCGAGGTCGATCAGGTCTTTGTCGGCGTAGCGACCGAACTTGGTCATGGATGTGCCGAGAATCCAGACGGGATCTTGGTTGCTCATGGCTGCTCTCTTTCGGTGATCTGGTTCTTGGTGAACGGTGCTCAGGTCAGATGCTGTGGTGGTTGCCGGGACGGAGGTTCACGCGGCCTCAGGCTCGTAGCCGAAGGCGACAGCTTCGACGCCGTCGTCGTCGGTCGCGGTCACGTAGGTGGCGAGACGAACACGCATCCCGAGTGTCACTTTGGAGGGCTCGGGCTCGACGTTGATGATGTTGCTCTTGACACGCCCGCCCCCGTCGAGATCCACGACAGCGGATACGTACGGCGCAGGTACTCCTCGAGCTGCACGGTGCACGATGGTGAAGGTCCGTACCGAACCGGTGTTGGCGAGCCGTGACGCCGTGAATTCCCGCGCCCCGCACGCCGCGCAGGCATTGCGTCGATCGAAGTAGGTGACCCCGCACGCATCGCAGACGTTTGCCACCAGGTGAGGGTCGTTGCCGAGGTGCAGGTATTCCACCATCGAGATCTGGCTCGGTGGATCATTGTTCGGCGCGTTCTCGTCGGCCACTTCAGCGATCCTCCCGCGTCGAGCCACATGCTCCGGCCTGCACCGTCTCAGCACCGCCGTCGCGCAGAAACTTATCAGTGACCTAGCCAGCGGCCCCGGTGCACCACGGGCCGGTCGGCAACGGTGCCTTCGGCGGCGTCGGGGTCCGGTTCGGCGCCGAACAGCGGGCGCCGCGGGCGCTTCTCACTGGCCGCATGCCCGCCCGCAGCTTCCGCGGATCGATCTGGCCATCCCATGGCAATCACGCCGATCGGTTGGTGCGACGCGGGAACCCCGAGGGCGCCCGCGACCGCATCGGCGTGTTCGAACATCCCGAAGAAGAGCACGCCGAGGCCCTCGTCGATCGCGGCGTACTGCAATGCCATCGCAGCAAATGCTGCGTCCACCGTCCAGTACGGCGTCGCCCACGCCCCAGCGTCGCTGCCGAGGCCGGTTGGTGCCTTGTCGGGTTCGCCATATCGCTCGACGTACGCGCTGGGATCCGCCCAGACGGTGACGAGCACCGGGCAGGTGAGCAGGCTTGCCCACCGAAAGCCCTCCCGCCGGTCTGGGGGCATCGTGGCATCCCAGTAGCGCGCTGTCTCGTCGGGGCCTTGAAGCACGACGAAGTCGAAACCCTGGGCATTGCCGGCCGAGGGGACCCGCCGAGCGGCCTCGAGCACATGTGCGAGCAGCGGCTCGTCGACGGGATCGGCCAGGAAATGCCGGGTCATCCGTCGCCTGCGGGCGAGTTCGCTGAAGGCTCCGGTCACCAGCGCACGTGCTCAGCTCAGCCCCAGACCCGCAGGGTCCAGAGCGCTACAGCAGCTTCGCGAGGTCTTCGCGGCTGGCCCATCCGAACGCGATGAGTGCGTCGCCGTTCGCGGTGTCGAATCCGTCGAAGATGTCGATCAGTGTCGGATCGAGCTTCTCGGGCCGGGGAGCGGTGTGGTTCAGCACGAACGACGGCCCGCCGTCTCCGTACACCTTGAACTCGCGAGCCTTGTACTCGCCTTGCACGTCGAAGCGCTTCGCCAGCCGACGTCCCCATGCGCGGTCCTCGCCGTTGGGCTCATAGCCCGGACGCGGCACCACCCGATCGAGCGGCCTGAACGCGGTGAAGGCTGCAGCGTCGGCCATCTGGCACGCCACCAGCACGTCCTCGTCGGGGAATGCCAGAACGGCTCGCCGAAGCTGATCGGTCATCATCGACCGCAACGCGCTGTCGCGGCGGGCGGAACGCCGCGTGGCGCCGGCACCCATCAGCACCGTCGGATCGCCGCCGACCCGCTCGAGCGTGCAGAAGCCGTAGGCGGCCAGCTTGGTGCCGTCTCGCACGTGGGTGACGAGCACCCAGGCGTCTCGCTGCTTGGACAGATGCCCAACGTCGAAGTGAACGTTCTCGCCGCTGACCAGTTCGGCCATCTCGGAGATCTCAGCATCGCTGAGTGCCGTGCAGTCCTTTGTCTCAACCTCGAGCGCCATGTGGTTCTCGCCCCTTGCGATGCTTGCTGGCCGATCCTCCGGTGGCCGGCCAATCCAATCCTTCAGTGCTTGTTCAATGCGCGTGCGCACCCGGAGGCCTGACGATGCCAAGCGTGCGGCGGTTGCCGCCGGCCGACCTCGTCCCGGTCACAGATAGACACCGCCGCGCTCCGCCCCACGAGGCTGTTGCGGCTGGCTGCCCGCCTCGAGGGCGTTGCCTCGCATGCTGCGCAACTGCCGCTCGGCCATCATCTGCTGCGCCGAGACCGCCGCCTGGATGCCGTGAAACAGCCCCTCGAGCCATCCCACGAGCTGAGCCTGCGCGATGCGCAGCTCAGGGCCTGACGGGATGTCATCGTCCAATGGCAGCACAAGGCGGTTCAGCTCATCTGCGAGCGGTTCGGACAAGGCAGTCGCCAGCTCGTCGACCGACAGGTGATACACGTCTCGCATGCGGTCGCGACCTGCTTCGTCGAGTTCCGCGTGACGGACTTCTTCCAGCAGCTTGCGGATCATGCCGCCGATGCGCATGAGCTTCGCCGGTTCAGGAACGAAAGGCTCGTCGACATCGTCTTCTGTGAATGGTCCGCCATCCAGCAGCTCACCCTGTTCTGGGTCTTGAACCGAATCGCCGACCACCACCAAAATGCTATCGGCGAGAAATCCATCGCCCCCGGCCCAGAGCGCTCCCGCCCGCATAGACACTGGCGCAAACGTGGCGAGGCCGTGCCGCTCGGGCCGCTGGGGGCCGGCTACATCAGCGCGAAGGGAACCAGCATCTCCTCCGACGTCAAGCCTCCGTGACGACCGATGAGCGGGTGATGTGGCTGGTCCTCGTCGGGCATCGTGAACGCCTGCAGGCCCCGGGGCACGAGCGCGACATCGCCGAGCCGACGCCGGGCCGACTCGGTGACATGGCGGCCCAGCCAGTGTTCGTCCAGCACCTGCTCCACGGGGGCAATCTCGGCGAAGCCGGCGTAGCGCTCGCAGCAAGCCACGAGTTCGGCGGCCGCACCTGTTCGGGCATGCAGCCACAGCATTCTGGCTTCGCCGGACCAGCCGCCGGTGAATTCGGCGACTTCCGCGTCGATCATGACCGGCGGTTCGACGACTTCGACGACGCCGTGATCGGCCGTGACGATCAGCGGGATCTCGTCCCCGACCTCGCTGCGCAGCGCGACGGCGAGGCGTTCAACGGTGGCGAGGGTCGACCGGTAGCGGTTGCCGAGGCCAAACTCGTGGGCAACCTTGTCCAGCGTGTCGTAGTAGGCAAAGACGAGCTGAAAGCCCTCGTCGACCGCACCCCGCACACGCTGCACGATGTCGGATACTTCGCGCCATCCCCGCATGGAACCGCCGCGCAGGTGTGCAGCGCTGAACCCGCTGTCGCGGAACTCCGCACGTGTCACCACCGCCACCGGCTGACCGCAGAAGGGGTCGACGGGCTGCAATTCCTCGGGCGGCAGCTCCATGCGAACATCGCGCCCGCCAGCACGCCAGCGAAGCGCATTGAGCAGACCTAGCGGGGTGCGGACGCGATATCCGACCAGCCCATGCTCGCCGGGTGCCGCCCCCGTGGCCAGCGACGTCAGGGCCGTCGCGGTCGTGCTCGGCGCAACCGTGGTGACCGGTGCAGCCGCATCACTGGCTGCGGCAAGGGACGGCGCCAATGAGCGATGGCGGCGCAACTGGTGCCATCCGAGCCCGTCCACGACGAACAGGACGACAGTGCGCGCCGCAGCGACCGCATCGTCGATGAGTTCGGTCGCGACGCCCGCGAGGAGCCCAGGGGCCACGGCGGTGATGCAGCGACCGTCGTATGCCGGCAGGATGCGATCAAGGACCAATGGCTCGCTGTCCGGTCCGAGGTCGCTGGCGACGGCTTCCACGTTGCTGACTCTAAGGAGGCTGGGCCGCGGCCGGGGCTACGCTGCCATCGTGGCGGTCTCGACGCGGGGAGACTACGCAAGCCGCGCGTTGCTGTCCCTGGTCCTCAACGACAACGGCCGACCGACATCGGTGCGCGACATTGCGGAGCGCACCGGCCTGCCCCAGCCGTACCTCGAGCAGATCTTGCTCGCGCTCAAGGGGGCCGGCCTGGTTCGATCGAAGCGCGGAGTCGGCGGCGGCTACGTGATGGCCCGCGACCCAGCCGACGTCACGATCGGGATGATCGTGCGGGCTGTCGACGGACCGATAGCCCTCGGCGACTTCGGCCAGCCTCATCAAGACGGCGCCTGCGATCACGAAGGGCAATGTGTGCTGCTCGCAATCTGGGACTCGGTCGGCCATCGCATGCGCGCCGAGCTCGATTCCTACAGCCTTGCCGCCGTTGCAGAGGTGGCCCGGGGACTCGCGCCGTGGCCAGCGGCCGCCGTCGAGACGCTCGAGCCGCCCAGCCGCTGAGCGACTCAGTCCGTCGGGAATGCCGACGGTTCTGAGCCGAATCGTGCCAGCGCCTCGGCAAAATCCTTCGGCATCGGTGCGCTGAAACCCATGGCGGCACCAGAAGCGGGATGCCGGAATGTCAGCCGGGCCGCATGCAGCAGCGGACGGCCGATGCCGAATGGATCAGGGACGCCGTAGGTCAGGTCTCCGAGCAGCGGGAGCCCGATGCTGGCCAGATGCACCCGGATCTGATGCGTCCGTCCCGTCTCGAGCCCGCAGCGAAGCAGCGCAGCATCACAGGGATGGACATAGGTCTCCACGACGCTGTAGTGCGTACGGGCCTCACGGCCCTCGGCCGATACGGCCATGAGCGTGCGATGTTCCCGATCCCGTCCGATCGGGGCGTCAATCGTGCCCGTCGGCGACGGCGGATGTCCGCGCACCAGCGCTGCATAGATCCTGCGGACCTGCCGCCGCGCCAGCTGGTCGACCAGGCCTTCGTAGGCCGCCGGACTGCGTGCGCACACCACGAGGCCGCTCGTCCCGCGGTCGAGCCGGTGCACGATGCCGGGCCGGTCAGGTTCGCCCACCTCGGCCATCTCGGGATACCGCTGGACGAGGGCATCCGCGAGCGTGCCTTGGGGGTGTCCGGTGCCCGGATGGGTGACCACTCCAGACGGCTTGTCGACCACGACGAGGTCACGGTCGGCGTGCAGGACATCGAACGAGGCGATCTCGCGGTGCTGCTCACGGACCGGCGCTGCAGCCTGCACCTCGGTCACCTCGACCCTCGAACCCGGCGCGACCCGCACCGAGCCAGCTCGAGCTACCTCGCCGTCGATCATCACGTAACCCCCGGCAACCATCTTCGACGTGTCGGAGCGGGATCGTCCGGTCAGCAACGACAGCGCCCGGTCGATCCGCTCACCGGACAGTGATTCGGGAGTCTCGAGACTCAGCAGTCGATCGCTCACCCAGGCGCCTCTCGGGCGGCGGTGGCACTGCGCCGCTCGCTGCGATAGAGGTGAAACAGCACGACGACGAGCCCGACGGTGATCGCAGCGTCGGCCACGTTGAAGATCGGCCACCACTGCAGATCGATGAAGTCCACGACAGCACCGCGCCCCCAGGCTGCTCCGCGGAACAGCCGGTCAGCCAGATTGCCGAGCGCTCCTCCGATGATCGCACCGAGACCGATTCCGGCCCACGCTCCTTGCACGCGGCGCCGGAAGTACCACAGCATGCCCACGATGACGATGGCCGCGATCGCCAGAAGCGGGCCCAGACCGCTGCCTGCGGAAAAAGCGAAGCCCGTGTTGTGAACGAGCCGCAGGCGCAGCGTCCACACCAGGTCGATGATCTGATCGTCGAGCGCGGCAGTGGCCCACGTTTTCGTGATCTGGTCCCCGCAGAGAATGACCCCTGAGGTGAGGACGACCCTGAGATTGCGGGTCACGCGGCTGCGTGCAGCGGACGGGCGGGGTGCGAGCCCCTGGTGCCCGTCAGAGCCGGCGCCATGCCGGACCACTGCTCTTGACCTCCACCCGCATCGAAGCGTGCGGGATGGCCTCGAGGCGCTCCTTGGGGATCGGCTTTCCCGAGACGACACAGATGCCGTACGTGCCATCTTCGATGCGCGCCAATGCAGCGTCGATTTCGGCGATCTCCTCACGCTCGCGAGCTGAGATCTGCAGCGCCCGATCGCGCTCCACGGCGATGGAATCCCCTTCGCCGGATTCCTCGTCGAACTGGACATCACCAGGTTCGCGCTCGTTGACGAGCTGCTCGGCTTCGGCTTCGTACCGCTCTGCGTGCTCGGTATAGCGGCGGCGCTCGGCCAGCAGGGCCTGGCGCTGCTTTTCGAGAAACACCTCGCCGAATCGCGACTTCGTGGCCTTGCGGCGCGGCGCTGCCTTCTTCTTGGGTGCCGTGGCGGCGGCGCTGGCCTTCTTCGCAGAGGTCTGAGCCCCGGAGGCGTTGGCAGACTTCTTGCGCGCAGACGCCTTCTTCGCGGCGGCCTTGCGGGCGGAAGCCTTCTTCGCAGACTTCTTGCGCGCTGGCGCCTTCTTCGCGGCGGCCTTGCGGGCGGAAGCCTTCTTCGCAGTAGCCATGGCCCCTCCCCTCCGCGGCGAAGCGGCATTCTAGGTCGTCACTTCGGTATGTGGTCGGAGCATCGAGGCTCCGTCGATTCCGATGCCTCAGAGGTACCCTCGCTGTCTCGTGGGTCGGCTCGTGGGCCAGCCCGTACTCTCGGCGGGACGAAAACAGAGCCTGCAGGAGGCGCTGGTGAAGCGAGAGCCGGTCGACACCGTGTACCCACGCGTGCCTGCCCAAGCGGACTTCCCGCAGATCGAGGAGCGGATCCTCGCGCGCTGGCACGATGAGGAAACCTTCGAGACGTCCATCGCCAACCGGCCTGCGGACGACGAATTTGTCTTTTACGACGGCCCCCCCTTCGCAAACGGGCTGCCCCACCACGGCCACTTGCTGACGGGGTACGTGAAGGACGTCGTCCCCCGCTACCAGGCGATGCGCGGTCATCGGGTCAATCGACGCTTCGGGTGGGATTGCCATGGCCTGCCCGCCGAGATGGAGACCGAGCGCGAGCTCGGCGTGAGCGGGCGGGCTGCGATCACCGACTTCGGCATCGAGCGCTTCAACGCCCACTGCCGCGATTCGGTGCTGCGCTATACGACCGAGTGGCGCAAGACCGTCACCCGCCAAGCACGCTGGGTGGACTTCGACGACGACTACAAGACGATGGACCTGCCCTACATGGAATCGGTCATGTGGGCGTTCAAGCAGCTCTGGGATCGCGGTCTCGTGTACCAGGCGTTTCGCGTCATGCCCTACTCCTGGGGCGCGGAGACGCCGCTGTCGAACTTTGAGATCCGGCTCGATGACGCCACGAGGCCCCGGCAGGATCCTGCCATCACCGTCTGGTTCGAGCTTCACGATGCAGACGACACAGTCGGCCCAGACATCACAACCGGGCCAGACAGCACCGCCGGGCCGCTTCGCCTGCTCGTCTGGACGACGACGCCTTGGACGCTGCCCTCGAACCTGGCCGTCGCCGTCGGGGCAGACATCTCCTATGCGGTCGTCGAATCGGGTGCGCTCGGCGGCGGTCGTTTCGTGGTTGCAGCAGACTGTCTCGAGCACTGCGCCGCCGACCTCGAGCCGTACACGGTGATCGGCACGCTGAGCGGCGGTGATCTGGCAGGGCGCAGCTACGAGCCGATGTTCGATTTCTTCGGCCATCGCAGCGAGGCGTTCCGGGTGCTCGCCGGAGACTTCGTGGACACCTCAGAGGGCACTGGCGTGGTTCACCTCGCGCCTGGCTTCGGCGAGGAGGATCAGTCGCTCTGCGAGTCCAACGGCATCGAGATCGGCGATGCCGTGCCGGTGGACGACCGGGGCTGCTTCACCGAGCCGGTGACGCCATGGGCCGGCCTCAACGTGTTCGAGGCAAACTCCCAGATCATCGCCGAGCTCAAGCAGCGCGACCGGGTGCTGCGCCACGACAGCTACGAGCACAACTACCCGCACTGCTGGCGCACCGACACGCCGATCATCTACAAGGCCATCAGCTCGTGGTACGTCAAGGTCACCGAGATCTCCGATCTGCTGGCCGAGACCAACCAGCAGATCAACTGGGTGCCCGGTCACGTGCGCGACGGCCGGTTCGGCCAATGGCTGGCGGGGGCACGTGACTGGTCCATCAGCCGCAACCGCTTTTGGGGCTCGCCCATCCCGATCTGGATGAGCGACGACCCTGACTACCCACGCATCGATGTCTACGGCAGCCTCGACGAGCTGGAGGCGGACTTCGGGGTGCGGCCCGCTGACCTGCACCGGCCGTTCATCGATGAGCTGACGCGCCCGAATCCCGACGACCCGAGCGGCCGCTCGACGATGCGGCGTGTGCCCGAGGTGCTCGACTGCTGGTTCGAATCGGGTTCGATGCCCTTCGCGCAGGTGCATTACCCCTTCGAGAACAAAGAGTGGTTCGAGAAGAACTTCCCGGCCGATTTCATCGTGGAGTACATCAACCAGACGAGGGGCTGGTTCTACACGCTGCACGTGCTGGCAGGGGCGCTGTTCGATCAGCCCGCATTCCAGAACGTGATCTGCCACGGCATCCTGCTCGCTGCCGACGGCAACAAGCTGTCCAAACGGCTGCGGAATTACACCGAACCCACCGACATCTTCGCCAATCAGGGCTCTGACGCTCTTCGGTGGTACCTGATGGCCACCAACATCGTCCGCGGCGGCGACACACGGATCACCGATGCGGGCATCGACGAGGTCGCCCGCCAGGTGCTGATCCCCATCTGGAACTCCTACGCGTTCTTCACGCTGTACGCGAACGCCGATGGCTACAAGGCCACATTCCGCGTCGACTCCGCAGATGTGCTCGACCGCTACCTGCTGGCGAAGACCCGGGCCACGCTGGAATCGGTCACGGCCAGCTTCGACGCGTATGACCTGCCTGGGGCCGCCGCCGAGATGCAGGCATTCATCGATGCGCTGAACAACTGGTACATCCGCCGCAGCAGGGGACGGTTCTGGGGCGAGACATCCACCGAGGGGCCCGCCGGCGACGGCCCGTCGAGCGGCGACCGGGACGCGTTCGACACCCTCTACACGGTGCTGAGAATCTTCGCCGCCATGGCGGCGCCGCTGCTGCCGATGATCACCGAGGAGATCTACGGCGGGCTGACCGGCGGCGACAGCGTGCACTTGAGCGACTGGCCGGACGCGGCGATGCTGCCATCCGACCCTGAACTGGTCGAGCGCATGGATGCGGTGCGGGCCGCCGCTTCGGCTGCGCTGCGGGTGCGCGAAGACGCCGGTTTGCGGGTACGCCTGCCGCTGCAACGCGTCACCGTGGCCGGTGAGGGTGCCGAGTTGCTCGAGCCCTACGTATTCCTTCTCGCAGACGAGATCAATGTTGCCGAGGTGGTCCTGAGCGACGACTTGGGCACGGCCGCGACGCATGTCCTGCGGCCGAATGGCTCCGCGTTGGGACCGCGCCTGGGCGCTGCGGCCCAAGAGGTCTTCGCGGCGGCTCGCAGCGGCGATTGGCAGTCATCGGCCGACGGCAGCGTCGTCGCAGGCGGACACGAGCTGCACCCCGGCGAGTACCAGTTGAGCCTGCAACCTGCCGAGAGGGCCACCACCTCAGTCCTGGAAGACCAGCAGCTCGTCGTCGTGCTCGATATAGCCGTCACGCCCGAACTCGAAGCCGAGGGTGCGGCGCGAGACTTGATCCGCACGGTCCAGCAAACACGCAAGGAAGCCGGGCTCGACATCACCGATCGGATCCATCTGAGGATCCGCTGGAGCCCCCCGCATCTTGAGGCAATCCAAGATCATGAATCGCTGGTGTCCGCAGCGGTGCTCGCCCAGCAAGTCGAGTGGCTCCCAGGCACTGGTGAGCCGGAGGTCGAAGTCGCGCGAATGTGAGAGCGAGCCGGCCCACGAAGCCAGCGGTGCGCTCTAGGCCGACAGCGGTTCCTTGCGGATCAGGGCATCCAGGAACGGGTCGTCGAGCTCGGAGAGTGCGAGCGGCGGCCCGTCTGAGCTGGCTTCGGCACCCTCATTGTCATCTTCAACGTCGGGGACGGTCTCCGGCTGTTCCGCGGTGTCAGCGGGGCTCGTCACGACTGGTGCGACGGCCACGGGCATGGCCAGCGCTGCGTCGTCGACGGTTGGCTCGTCGAGCTCGTCGAAGTCGGTGACTTCTCCGATGTCACCGACCTCAGGGGCTTCGGAGGCCTCGCTGACCTCGACGGTGTAGCCGGCTTCGGTGAGGGTCCTGGAGATCTCGGTGCGCACCAGGCCCGACAGCGCCTCGGTCAGGTCGTCGCTCGCTGTCTTGAACGCTTCGTCGAGTGCCTGACTGCCCGCTGCTTGCAATTCTGCGAGAGCGTCCGCGATCTGCGCGACGGTCTCGGGCGAGAGCTGTACCTCGACGGGCTGCGATGGAGACCCCGATTCCACGCTGGTCATGCGTTGATCGATCTCGGAGATCTGCGTCGCCAAGGTCGCGAGCTGTGCGCCGATCGTCTCGAGCAAGCCCTCGCCTTCCTTGTCGGGGGGCTCAGCAGGAGAAGTTGGGCTCGCCATGGCGCGGAATGTACCAGTCTTCAGGCGATGATCCCTAACCGCCAGAGCTCCCGCAGATGACCGCCCGGAACACCTGCAACCCGATGAGCAGCACAATCGGCGACAGATCCAGCGCCATGCGCCCGAGCCGAACCGCCGGCAAGGCTCGCCGGAGAGGTCCCATGATCGGCTCGGTGATGCGCACCAGCCACGTTCGCACCACCGTGACCGGGCTCTCCGGCGACAATGGGATCCAGCTGAACATGACGCGCGCGAAGACCGCGACGATGTACAGCAGCAACAGACTGCACAGCAGGCCTATCACGGAGTGGCCCGGGGTTCCGCGCTGGAGCGTCTCAGCGATCGACGTCCTGTGCGGAAACCGAATGATGTTCGTCGTCGCTGACCACGACATTGATAGGCACGAGCATGTACACGGCGTTGGCGACCTTGCGCATCTCGCCGTCGCGGGCGTAGCACAGCCCGCTGGCGAAATCGAGCAGCCGGCGAGCCGTGTCGCGGTCGAGGCCTTGCAGGTTCAAGATGATCGGCTGGTCACGCTTGAAGCGGTCTCCGATCTGCTGTGCGTCATCGAACATCCGGGGCATCAGCACAAAAGGCTGTGCGGTCGACGTCGCCACCCGGCGCACTGCGGAGGTCGGCAGGTCTGACGACGATTGCGGCCCTGCCGCAGGCGCTCGCTCGACCACGGTGACACCGCTCTGGCTGGTCTGGTCGGCAAACGCACCCGCCGCTGGCAGGTCTCCCGGAAGGGCGCGTTCGACCGGCGGCGCATAGCTGTCATCAGGGCCCAAGCCCAGATAGCTCATTGCCTGCTTCATGAACGATGCCATGCAGAACCTCAGTGGGAACGGCCTCGATGCGGAAACTATCTCGACTGCAAAGGGTACCGACTTGTCAAGTTGCGGTCAGGCACCCTGCGTGGGGGCATCTCGCGGCGGTCGATTGCCGAACAGGGCAGTCCCGATGCGCACCATCGTCGAGCCCGCCCTGACGGCTGCTTCCAGATCGGCGCTCATGCCCATGCAGCGCTGCTCGAGTTGGTGAAGGTCAGCAAATCGGGCGACCTCGTTGAATGCGGTTTCGATCTGCACTGGCGAGCCTTGCGGGCCGATCGCCATGCAACCTGCCACCTCGAGCCCTTCGCAACGCGCGGCTGTCACCAACGCCGAGGCCTCGGCGGGCTCACAACCGCCCTGGCTGGCGGTGCCGCTCACGTCGAGCTGCACGAAGACCGCTGCGCCCGGTGCATGCTGCGCGATCTGGGAGACGAGCCGCAGCCGGTCGACGCTCTGCCACACGTCCACCACGCCCGCTAGCTGGCGGACCTTGTTCGACTGCAGCCGCCCGATGAAATGGACATCGACCGCGTTCTTGGTCACCGAATCCAGTTCATCCCACTTTCCCCGCAGCTCCTGTGCATAGTTCTCACCGACCATCGTCAAGCCGGCGCCCGCTGCAGCTTCGATAGCCGAGTGGTCGAAGCCCTTGGTCACCGCGACGATGCCGACCTTGTTCGTATCGCCTCCGGCATCGGCGATGCGGTTGCGGACCCGCTCGACTCGCTGGCGGACGGCCGCGGCGTCACTCACCCTGTGACCTCACCCCACGGCTTCGCCTCCAGGCGGCCGAGCGCAGAGGCGAACCTTCCCGTTGTCGCACCAGTTGCTTCCCGCTCTTGTTCGCTGTCGCTCACGGGCCGCTCGGGCCCCGGGTTCGCCTCCAGGCGGATCAACACCGCCGTGCGGCCGCGCTCGCCACGGGCACGATGCGAGAAGTAGCGCTCGTCCGATGCCGTGCAGCGCCCGATCTCGCGGTCGATGACGGCCCCATGGTTTCGCAAGGCCAGCCGGGCAGCCTCGCCGAGATCGAGTGCCGGCGTGCCCCACGATGTCCTCGCGGCCACCGACTGCCCGAATGCGGTGGTTGCTGCGGAAAGCTCGCAGGCGCCGAACTCGTAGTGCAGTGCACAGATGTGGGGCCCGACCACGGCGCGCCCGTCTCGAATCCCGTGACGGCGGAGCTCAGCGAGGGTTGCGGGCACGACGCCGTCGAGCAGGCCGCGCCAGCCTGCGTGGATCACCGCAACAGCCCCGTCACCGTTGGCGTCCGCCCCGTACAGCGCTACCGGCACACAGTCGGCGGTGCGCACTGCGAGCGTGGCCTGCGGTGCCGATGTCCACGCTGCGTCTGCACAGGTGCCCTGGTGGCCCCCGGGTCGTGTGACCTCGACCACTCGCGTGCCATGCACCTGACGCAACACGGTCATCGCCCGAGGAGCGGAACCATCGAGAGGAGCGCGGTCACCGTCGCAGCGTTCGGTGATCATGATGCGCACCACGCTGTTCCCGCAGCGCCGACGCAGCGTCAGCACTCGGGGCCCTGCTGATCCGGTCCGCAGCGTCGTGCGGAAACGCGGAGACGCCGGCGGCCAGCGTCGAGGTGTTGCTGTTGGGAACGGTCGCGATGAGGCCCCGGCGTCACCGCAGGAAGCTGGGGACGTCGAACGACTCATCGTCGTCGTCGTCGAGGTCGCCGAAGGGGTCGGTGAGATCGTCGGTCTCCTCCGAGGCGGCGTAGTCGCCCAGCGTGCCGCCCCCGGAGCGGCCCGGCGCGTACCGGTCGAAGCCCGCAGCGATGACCGTCACACGGATCTCTTCCCCGAGGGAGTCGTCGATCACGGTGCCGAAGATGATGTTGGCCTCCGCGTGGGCCACTTCACGGATGACTTCGGCTGCTTCGTTGACCTCGAACAACCCGAGATCGGGTCCGGCGGCAATGTTCAGCAGGATGCCACGGGCGCCTTCGATGGATTCCTCGAGCAGTGAGGATGACACCGCCTGTCGGGACGCGTTCTTGGCTCGATTCTCGCCATGCGCACGGCCGATTCCCATCAGCGCGGTGCCGGCGCTCGACATGATCGCCTTGACGTCGGCGAAATCGGTGTTGATGAGGCCTGGGGTGGTGATGAGGCCCGAGATGCCCGACACGCCTTCCCGCAGGACATCGTCGGCCATCTGGAACGCATCGATAATCGAAGTGTGCTCGCTGGCCACGGTCAGCAGCCGGTCGTTCGGGATCACGATGAGGGTGTCGACCCGTTCTTTGAGCCGTTCGATGCCCTGCTCGGCCTGGATCTGGCGGCGCTTGCCCTCGAAGGCGAATGGGCGCGTGACGACGCCGATGGTCAACGCCCCTACTTCCCTGGAGATCTCGGCCACCACTGGAGCGCCGCCGGTTCCGGTGCCGCCGCCTTCCCCGGCGGTGATGAACACCATGTCGGCGCCTTGCAGTGCTTCGGCAATCTCGTCGCGGTGCTCTTCAGCCGCCCGGGTGCCGATCTCGGGGTCGCTGCCTGCACCCAGCCCGCGCGTCAGCTGGCGGCCGATGTCGAGCTTGACGTCGGCATCGCTCAGCAGCAGCGCTTGTGCGTCGGTGTTGACGGCGATGAACTCGACACCGCCCAAACCGACATCGATCATCCGGTTGACGGCATTCGAGCCGCCGCCCCCGACACCCACCACCTTGATGACTGCCACGTAGTTCTGTGGTGAGGCCACAGGGCTCCTCGCGTTCGCTGGCCAGCCGCGACACCAGATGTGCCGCTGGCGGGCATCTCCTAGGGAAAATAGCGCAATCTACGACAGTACTGATGCCTCTGATGATGGGCAAGGTCCACGTCCGGCGAATGCCCGGCCGATCGGTAGGTGAATCTAGCCAGTCGAGCGAAGAACCGGGAGGTGCGGAACCGACACGTCCAAGACGGGCTCAGAGCGCTCGAGCCCCCCGATGACGGCCGCTATTGCCGCGGTCTTGGCCCCGATCGCGGACTCATCCCCCAACGCCACCTCAATCTGCAGATCCCCTGGCAGTTGTCGCACGCGGGCGCGTATGTCACCGCGCTGGTCACGCCAGAGAGCGGCAACCTCGAATTCGGGCTGGCCGCGCGCCGCATCCACCACGGCGAGCAATGCCTGTGCATCGGTCGCAAGGAACCTGCCGGGCCTCGGTGCGGCGGCGATGCCAGACAGCCGCGGGAGCTCAGGCAGAACCGAGAGCGCCGAGGTGAGGACTCGACCTTCGATGTCGATGAGCACCCAACTGTCGGGGGCCGTCAGCGCGATGGCGGCTGCGGTGCGTTCGACGATGTCCACGCTCACCGACGCCGGCCAGTGCCGCCGGATGCGAGCATCCGCGATCCACGGCAGATCCTCCAGCGAGCGCTGCGCCCCGCCCACATCCAGCGTTCCCATGAAGTCTCCCGGGTCGATGCCCGCGGCTTCGTTCGCCTCGTCGTAGCTGACGCGATGCAGGCCACCGAAATCGACCCGGTCGACTTCGAAGGCTCCCGCCGCGAACAGTATCGCGGCGGCGGATCCCGCCACGGCAACGAGAACGATCGCAGTCAGCCACCGGCGTCGACGAGGTCTGCGCGATCGGGCGGATTCCGGAGATGATGCAGGCACTATTCAAGTCAGCATCGGTGCGGGGCCGAAGCCCACCATGCGGACTTCTGGCTGCAGCACAATCCCGGTCGACTCAGCGACGCGGCGCCGGACCTCGGCCATCAGCGCTGCGACATCGGCTGCGGCGCCGCCGGGATCGGAGACGATGAAGTTCGCGTGCAGACGTGAGACCTCGGCCGTGCCGATGCGCAAGCCCCGCAGACCCGCTCGATCGATCTGACCGCCGGCTGAATCGGCGGGCGGGTTCATGAAGACGGAGCCGGCGTTCTGACCGCCGGGCTGGTGCTCCCTGCGCCACCGCACGATGTCGGTGATCCGATCCGTCACGGTCGCGGGCGGCGCCCGGTGCCCGCTCAAACGCGCGCTCACCACGAGGTCCCGATCCCCCAGATTGCTACGTCGGTAGCCCAGCCCCAAGGCCCCGAGAGGCATTTGTTCTGATTCGGGGGGTGCGCCGAGCTCGCCGAGATCGACGATGTTGACGTCGATCAGGCAGGACGCCATGTCGCTGCCGTGCCCACCGGCATTCATGCGCACGGCCCCGCCGATCGAGCCCGGCACGCCGACTGCCCATTCCAGCCCGCCGATGCCGGCCGCGGCGCACTGGCGGGCCAGTACCGGCAGTGCCACCGATGCACCGGCAGTGACCGTGGCATCGGCACGATCCAACTCGATCCTGGCGTAGGCGTCGCCGAGATGCAGTGCGATGCCCTCGAATCCTCGATCCGCGATCAGCAGGTTGGATCCACGCCCGACGATCAGAACCTCCAGGCAGGAGGCCGCACGGGCTTCTTGCACACGCTGCAGGTCATCGGGGCCATTGGCGATGAACGCAACGGCGGCCGGACCCCCGACTCGCGAGGTCGTCAGTGCACCCAGCGGTGCGTCGGTGCGCGCACCGTCGCCCAGCACCGCTGCGGCACGTTGCACCGCTGCGGGGTCAGACCATCGCTCAGGAGGCATGCAAAAGCTCATCGGGGAGCGTCGTGAGGTCACCTGCCCCCAAGGTGAGGCACAGGTCGCCGGTCCGCAAGGTGGCGCTGAGATACGAACGCAGCTCCGCACGTCCCGGGAGGTAGGCCACCGACGCGAACGGATGCGAATCCAGCACCGCACCGAGCACCAGCTCGGTGGAGACGCCAGGGCGGGGCAGCTCGCCGGCGGCATAGATGTCGGTCAGCACCAATTGGTCGACGCCGGTGAATGAGTCGGCGAAGTCCTGCCACAGCGCTGCGGTTCGCGAGTAGCGGTGAGGCTGGAAAACGGCAACGATCCGGTTCCAGCCACCACCGCGAGCGGCGGCTATCGCGGCCGTCACCTCAGTGGGCAGGTGCGCATAGTCGTCGATGAACGAGACTCCGTCGCGCTCGCCGCGCCGCTCGAATCGCCTCGCAACGCCAGCGAATCGTCCCAGTGCCTCAACCATCGGCGATGCAGCCGCACCGAGTTCGAGGGCTGCTGCGAGGGCGCCGGCGGCGTTCGCGACGTTGTGCAGCCCGGGCAGCGGCAATTCGCAGCTGCCGATCGAGGTGGCGCCTGCGAACAGTTCGAATGTTGCGCCGGTCCGCGACGTGCGCGCGTCTGCGATGCGGTAGTCGGCGGTGGGAGCGGTGCCATAGGTGACACAGCCGCCGATGCGCTCAGCCAAGACACTCGCGTGCCGGTCATCGGCGCACACGACGCGCGGTCCTGCCGCACTGCTGGCGAAGTTCTCGAATGCGGCGGCAAGCTCGGTGAAGCTGCCGTAGCGGTCAAGGTGATCGGGTTCGATGTTCGTCACGAGCACCGCATCGGCGCCGAGCTCGGTGAAGGTGCCGTCGGACTCGTCGGCTTCGACGACGAACCACTCCCCCGCTGTGTCCCACACAGCACCTGAGCCGATCTCGTTGAGCTCGCCGCCCACCAGGAACGACGGGTGCTCGCCCGCGGCGACCAGGCAGAGTGCCAGCATCGATGAGGTCGTCGTCTTGCCGTGCGTTCCGCCGACCGCCAGCGTTCGCTTCTGCCGGCAGATCCCCGAGAGCAGCTCAGCTCGGCTGAGCACCGGGATGTCCCGTCGCCGCGCCTCATCGAGCTCCGCGTTGTCGTAGGACACAGCGCTCGAATGAGCCACGATGTCCGCCGAGCCGACGTTGGCTGCGGAGTGACCGATGGCGACTCGGGCACCGTGAGCGGCCAGCCGTGTCATGCCCGGGCTTGCCCTGAGATCGCTCCCGCTGATCGCATGGCCCATTTCCGCAAGCACGAGCCCGATTGCGTTCATGCCCGCGCCCCCAGCCCCCACCAGATGGATGCTGCGCACCTCGGCGAGATCAACCGGTGGATTGGTCATCGTCGGTGCTCTTGGGGCGGGTGAGCAGCGGGTGCAACCGAGTGCGGAACCGCCGAACTGTGCTCAATCACAAGCTGCGCCACGCGTTCGGCAGAGTCACGACGGCCGAAGGCGACATCTGGGGGGCACGGCGATGCAGCGTGGCTCTGCGGTGCAGCACGGCTTTGGCTGTCCGACACCCGGTCGATTTCTGCGAGCATCCGCTCGGAATCGAACTCCGCGTCGGGAACTACCCGGCCCAGGCCGGCTGCAGCCAATTCCTCCGCGTTTCGGCGCTGGTGGTCGTTGGTCGCGATGGGCAAGGGAACGAGGACAGCCGGTGTGCCGATCACGGACAGCTCTGCGACCGTGGAAGCACCGGCGCGGCAGATTGCGAGGTCGGCCGCGGCCATCGCGACCGGCAACTGCTCGTCGAAGGGCACCGCTCGGTACCACTCGCTGACCTGTGCGCCGTCGGGCCGCCGCGACGGGGATGGAGGGCGGCTGTCCCAGTCGCGCTTTCCCACGACGTGGTAGATGAAGATGCCGTCGCGCTCACGCAGTGACGGCAACGCCGACCAGACCGCTGAGTTGATCCGCAGCGAACCCAGCGAGCCGCCGAACACTACGATGGCAGTCGCGTCGGCGGGCCAGCCGAGCCGGGCGCGAGCGTCACCTGATTCGAGCGCAGCCTCGATGACTTCGGGCCGCACGGGATTGCCGGTCACGATCTCGCGGCGCAGCCCAGTTCCGCGCACCGGAACAGCCGCGGCACGAGCGAAACGACCCAGAAGGCGGTTCGTTGCCGATGCGACGGCGTTCTGCTCCGCGATCACGAGCGGCACGCGCCAGACCACCGCTCCGACGCTCGCGGGGAGTGCCGCGTAGCCGCCCAGCGACAACACAGCGGCGGGGCGCCGGCGCCCAACGAGCGCTACACCGCGCATTGTGGCCCAGGCAAGGCTGACCGCGGCACGTGCATTCGCCAGATTCAGCCGCCGTGCCGTGAGACCCCGCCCGCCGAGCAGGGTCGAATGAAAGCCCGCTGCGGGCACAATCTGTGCGTCGATTCCCTTGGCACTGCCGACGAATTGGATCGCTTCGGAGGGCCAGCCGCGGTCAGTCAATGCCGAGGCGACCGCCAATGCGGGCATGAGGTGCCCGGCAGTGCCGCCCCCGGCGATCAAGATGCGGGGGGCGTTCGGGCCTCGGTCGCGCAGCGGCACGGTTCAGCCGGATCGCCGGGTCACGTTCAACAGCAGACCGGCAGCCGCTGCGGTCACGACAAGCGACGAACCGCCGAAGGACAGGAATGGCAGGGTCACACCGGTCACCGGGAGCAATCCAACCACACCGCCGACGTTCACCAGCGTCTGCAGCACGAACCAGATCGAGATTCCTGCGGCGAGCAGCGTTCCGAACAGATCTGGTGCCTTCTGGCTCGTGCGCAGTCCTCCGATACCGACGACTCCCAGCAGCGTGAGGAGCCCGAGGGCGCCGAGAAGGCCCATCTCCTCGCCGACGATGACGAAGATGAAGTCTGTGGGGGCATTGGGCACCCAGCCCCACTTGGCCTGGCCTGCTCCCAGGCCGGTACCGCGCAGACCCCCCTGTGCCAGGCCGACGAGACTCTGGAAAGTCTGGTAGCCGCTGTCAGCCCGTTCCGAGATCGGATCCAGGAACCCGGCCAGGCGCGCTCGACGGTACGGCGCTGCGATCGCCAGCAACGGCGCCGCCACGCCGACGATCACGGCAATCTTGGCGAGATCGCGGCCCGGCAGTCCGGCCACGAACAGCATCCC
The DNA here is from genome assembly GCA_965231925.1 of Acidimicrobiales bacterium. Classification (GTDB taxonomy): domain Bacteria; phylum Actinomycetota; class Acidimicrobiia; order Acidimicrobiales; family Poriferisodalaceae; genus Poriferisodalis. The sequence goes on along the minus strand of OZ246894.1, from coordinate 2,228,539 downwards.
CACCCCGATGCCGGCCAAGATGAGCGTGGTTCCCAAGTCGGGCTGCAGCAGGACCAGCGAGCATCCGACCGTGAGCAGCAACATCGCGGGACGCAGGATCCGGTCGGGCCGGGAGATCTGCTCCTTGCGGGCGTCCAGAAATGCAGCCAGCGCAACGATGAGTGCCAGCTTGGCCAACTCTGAGGGCTGCACGCTGAACTGCCCGATCTCGATCCAGCGGCGAGCACCGCCCGAACGCTTGCCGACCACCAGCACCGCGACCAGCAAGCTCACGCTGACGGCCGCGAACGGCAACGCCATGCGCCGCCAGTGGCGATAGTCGACGCCGAGGGTCACCAGCAGGACGGCGACAGCGATCGCCACCGACCACAGATGGCGGGTGAAGTACTGCAGGGGTCGGTCGGGCGCGCCGATCCCGGTGGCCGATGTCGCCGACAGCACCAACACGACGCCGGTGAGCAGGAGCAGAAACACTGCGGACAGGAGCGCCGCGTACCGCACCGACGGGCCCGATTGAACGCCCCGAACGTCCTGGGAGGTCATCGACCCTCCCGTGGTGAGACCGCCAGGCCGAGGCCCTCAGCGAGGTCGGACACCGCCGAGATGAAGCGCTCACCGCGCTCGTGGTAGCTGGAGTACCAGTCGAACGATGCGCATCCAGGCGACAGCACGACGTCGCCGCACGGTTGGGCCATGGCGTAGGCGATCTCGACTGCTGCGGACATCGAGTCGGCGCGCGCCAATTCGATGCCCTCGCACCCCGGCTGGCTGAAGCACGCGAGGACCTCTGAGGCGGACTCGCCGATCGCCACGACACCGCGCAGGTGCGGGGCAACCGCAGCCAGCTCGTGGAGGTCTAAACCCTTGTTCCGCCCGCCGGCAATCAGAATCGCATCGGAGAACCCCCGCATCGCTGCAGCGGTGGCGTGGGGTGCTGTCGCCTTGCTGTCGTCGTGGAAACTCACATCGCCGATGCGCCCTGCGTGCGCCAGTCGATGCGGCAGACCGTCGAACGCTCGCAGTTCTGTCGCCACCGCATCCGCGTGAGCACCCATCTCCAGAGCGATCGCCGTCGCCGCAGCAGCATTCGACAAGTCGTGCGGGCGTTGCCGCGGCAGCTCTGCGGTCGCCACGATGTCCTCGTCGTGAGCCACCAGGAAACCGCGCTCGAAGCGCACGTCACTGGGTGCATCGAGATGTTGCGGGGTCGCAAAGGTCACCTGGCGCGAGCGGATGCCGATCGACCACGGTTCGATGTCGGCGTCACCGAAGGGGATCACCGCGATGTCGTCGGGGCCCTGCGCAGCCCAGATCCGGGCCTTCGATGCGGCATAGTCGCCCAAGCCGGCGTGCCAGTCGAGATGATCGGGCGCCAGGTTCAGCCACGCAGCCACGGCGGGAGCGAACCGTCGCACACGGTGAAGCCGGAACGACGATGCCTCCACCACGAAGGTCGAGACATCGGAGTCGATGGCGTCTACCAGGGCGATTTCGGTGTTGCCCGCACCCACGGCGCTGATCCCGCTGCGGTTCAAGATTCGCTCCACCAGCACAGTGACCGTGGTCTTGCCGTTCGTGCCGGTGATCGCAGCGATCGGCCGGGTGTCCCACTGTGCTGCGAGGTCCAGCTCGCTCACGATCGGAACTCCCGCAACGTCAGCCAGCGTGTAGCTGGGGTGGCGGGGCGGCACTCCCGGCGAGGGCACGACGGCGCCAGCCCCCCGAACCAATGGCTCGAGCAGATCGACATCGGTGGAATCGTGAATCTTTGCGGCGGCGATTCCGGCCCCGGAAACCCTCGACGCTGCGTCGTGGGGCCTGTCGTCGGCCATCACCACTTGGTGACCGCGTGCCGCCAGGGCCGATGCCACCGCGCAGCCCGTCACGCCCATGCCGACGACGACCACCGGGCCGTGGGCCGGCTCGACGTCGACGGGCGCCATCTGGGGGGTGGGTGAACCGCTCACAACGAGCCTGCCGGAATTTCGACGAGGTCCAGGCTCAGGAAATCGGCGTAGTACAGGCCCAGCGCAATCGCCACGAGCAGGCTGTTCACGACCCAGAGGCGGATCAGCACGGTGGTCTCGGGCCACCCGCCGAGCTCGAGGTGGTGGTGCATGGGGGCCATCCGGAACAGGCGGCGCCCAAACAACCGGAACGAGCCGACTTGGATGATGACCGACGCCGTCTCGATGACGTACAGGCCGCCGATTACCGGAAGCAGCAAGTCAACATGCAGGAGCATCGCGAGCCCGGCCATGGCCGTACCGATTGCGAGCGAGCCCGTGTCACCCATGAAGATCCGTGCGGGCGGTGCGTTCCACCACAAGAACCCCGCACAGGCGCCAGCCATCGCAGCAGCCACGATGGCCAGGTCGAGCGGATGCTTGACGTCGTAGGAGATGGGATGGCGGAATGCCCAGTAGCCGATCACGACGAATGCGGCGAATGCCACCGCGGCTGCTCCGGCGGCAAGGCCGTCCAAGCCGTCTGTGAGGTTCACCGCGTTCGACGCTCCCAAGACGATGACCACAGCCCACAGAACCCACACCGCGGCAGGGACCTGCAGCGAGTTCGCGTCAAGCCGGGTGAATCCGACTGCTGTGTCGAGATTGACCCACCACACCGACGCCACCGCAAAGCCGATGCCCACCGCAATGAGCCCGATCAGCTTGGCCCGCTTGTTCAGTCCCAGGTTGCGCTCGCGGCTGACCTTGATCCAGTCATCGGCCAGGCCGACGAGGCCTGCGGCGCTGACCGCCGACAGCAGCACAATGCCCGAGCGTGTCATCACCGTCTCAGCGCGCAGATGGCTGGCCACGTAGCCCATGACCGCAGCCGCGACAATCGCGACCCCGCCCATCGTGGGGGTGCCGGCCTTGGTGATGTGCCCCCGGGGGCCGTCGAGCCGGATCGGCTGGCCGACGCCTCGCGCTTGCAGCCACGGAATGAGGTAGCGAGTTCCCACCAGCGACACGAACATCGCCGAGCTGGCGGCAATGAGCAGGGCGATCATGGCTGTGCATTCCTGCGCCGCAGCCAGCCGGCCGCGACTGCTGCGTCGTCGAACGGCACGGAGCGATCCGCCGTTGCCTGGGAGGTCTCGTGGCCCTTTCCTGCCACCACGACGACGTCACCTGCCCGAGCGCTGGTGACGGCCAGTGAAATGGCGCTGGATCGATCGAGCTCGACATGGAGGCCATCGTCGGCGTCATGCCTGTTTCGGGCGCCCTCCGCGATCTCGGCCGCAATGCGGGCGGGATCCTCGCTGCGAGGATTGTCAGAGGTCAAGACGATGACATCGGCATGACGATCTGCCGCTGCGCCCATGAGCGGCCGTTTCGATCGGTCGCGATCGCCTCCGGCGCCAAAGACCGCCCACACTCGTCCGTCGGGAGCGCCCAGCTCACGGGCGCTGGCCAGCGCAGCGGCGAGCGCGTCGGGCTTGTGGGCATAGTCCACCAGCACCGTGATGTCGTCGCCGGGGCCGCTCACGGGCCACAGGCGACCGCGTACCGGGGCAATGGCTGCAATGGCGGTTGCGACATCGTCGTCGTCGAATCCGAGTGCGCTCGCCGTCGCAGCGGCAGCCGCGACGTTCGCTGCATTGAGGCGCCCTAGCAGCCCGCATTTGACGCGCCGGCCGCGCCATCGGCCGCTGAGTCCGTGAGCGCCGACAACCACCTCGTCCACGTCGGACGGCTGCCACTCGATCACACTGGCCGTTGTACCAGCGACAGTCGATGCCAAGCGGCGACCCCACGCGTCGGCCACGTTCAGCACGGCGATCTCGCTGCGGCCGTCGAACAGGCGCGACTTGGCGTCGAAGTAGTCCTCCATGGTCTCATGGAAGTCGAGATGCTCATGACTGAGGTTGGTGAATACGCCGGCTACGAAGCTGGCACCGTCCACCCTGCGCTGGGCGAGCGCGTGAGACGACACCTCCATGACGACCATCTCTGTGCCGCCATCCGCGGCCTCGCTGAGGCGCCGGCACAGCTCGGGTGCCTCGGGAGTCGTGTGGGTCCCATCGAGTGTGCCCATGACCTCGCACGCCGTGCCGCAGGCGCCCGCAACGGCCGCAATGGCGTGCGTCACCGTGGTCTTGCCCGATGTCCCGGTGACACCGATGACCGCGCAGCGCTTCCACGGCTGGCCCCACACGGCGGCTGAGGCCGGCCCCAGCGCTGCTCGCACGTCCGGCACCGCGATCTGCGGCACATCGACCTCGAGGATCTCCGAGACCAGCAGGGCTGAGGCGCCTGCGGCGATCGCCTCTGCTGCGAAGCGGTGACCGTCGTGGTGCTGGCCGACCACGCAGCCGAACATCGCCCCGGGCGTGACCGAGCGGCTGTCGTGGGTGATGCCGCGCACGAATACCGGCTCGCCGTCAGGTGGGCGGCGCTGGTCGCCCACCGGCGGCACATAGTTGCCGCCGATCGCCGTGGCCACTTCGGGGACCGACATCGGGTGCGTCCCCGGCGGCGTGCTCATCGGCGCAGCTCACGCATCGGGCGACACCTGCAGCATCCGCAACGCGTATTCGGCGATGTCCGCGAAGACCGGCGCAGCCACGATCCCTGCCCGGTACTCACGGGGTTCGTCGAGCACGACGACGACGGTGAGCTCGGGACGATCAACCGGAAGGAAGCCTGCGAACGAGCTCGTGTACTTATCGGCGCTGTACCCGCCGTCGGGGCTGGGCTTTTGCGCTGTACCGGTCTTGCCGGCGACCCCGAAGCCTTCAATGGCGGCCCGCTTGCCAGTACCGGAGCGGACCACGTCGGCGAGGATCGACTGCATCTGCGCTGCGGTGCTCGGCGACAGGATCCGGCGCGTCGCCGCGGAGTCGGCCGGTCGAAGCGTTCCGTTGGCGCCCACGCTGCCCAGCACGAGCCGAGGAGTGACATGGACGCCATCGTTGGCGATGGCGTTATAGGCAGCGGCAAGCTGTATCGCGGTGACTGCGATGCCCTGGCCGAACGCGATCGTGGCGAGGTCGGTGCCTCGCCATTGGTTCGCTGCACGCAAGATGCCACGGCTCTCACCAGGCAGCGCCCCATCGTCGTCGGCCCCGGTCAAGCGGCCGAACCCGAATGAGCGCAGCGACCGCTGCAATTCCGTCGCGCCGAGTCGTTCGGCGAGCTTGATCGTGCCGATGTTCGATGAGTGAACGAGGATTTCCCTGGTCGTCATCTCGCGGTCGACAGTGGAATACGGCTCGACGAACGCCTTGTCGGCGAAGGTGTAGGTAGCCGGCGTGGCATGCACCTCGTCGGGCGTGGTGAGTCCTGCTTCCAGTGCCGTCGCGATGGTGAAGCTCTTCGCCACCGATCCCGGTTCAAATGCGTCGGCGTATGCAGGGTTGTAGGCCACCGGTCCGACCTCTCCTGTGTCGTGATCACGGTCAACCGCGGCCAATGCCAGGACATCTCCGGAGTCCACCTGCATCACTACCACCATGCCGCCCTGTGCACCCGTCGCCTCGACTGCTTCGTGGAGAGATCGCTCGGCAACCCACTGCATCTGGGTGTGCAGGGTGAGGACCACGTCATCACCGTGGCTGACCGGTTCGAAGTGCTCGGTGCCGGTCGGCAGCGGCATGCCGCTCTGGGCGATCCGGGCCACTTCACGGCCGTCGGTTCCGCCGAGCACCTCGGCGAACTGCTGCTCGGCGCCCCCCAACGGGTTCTGGTCGATGTCGGTGACGCCGAGCAGCCCGCGAGCGAAGCCGTCGCCGTTGGGCCGGAGCCGAGACGACTCGCCCCGCACACCCACACCGGCGAGTTGCAATTCCTGCACCGCAAGCCCCTCCGACGGACTCACCTGGCGCGCCACATAGACGAAGTGCCGATCGCTCGCGAGCCGCTCGGCGATCACGTCGGCGTCGATGTCGAGAACCGTCGCCAGCACAGTCGCTGTCTGGTACGGAGCGGTCACCAGACGCGGGTCGGCCCAAATGGTGGGGAGATGGTCAGAGACTGCGAGCAGGTTGAGATTCCGATCGAGGATTGCCCCGCGGACCGATTCCAGCTCCCATTGCGCCGTTCCCTGCTGATCTCCGAGGGCGGCGTAGGTCTCCCGGTCGAGCAGCTGCACTTGAACCAGGCGGGCGCCCAAGGCGGCTAGCGCAACCGCGCTGGCGATGATCAGCAGCAGTGCGCGCCGACGCGGCGGGCCGGTGCGAACTTTGCGCCGGCGCGGCGGTGGCTGCGCTCGACCGGACTCGGGGCGCCGTTCAGGTTTCGCCGGTGATCGGTTCGCTCCCGCTGAGGGGTGCCATGTGGGTGACTTCGGCGGTTCTGGTCGTTTCGCTGAGGTGGTGCGCGATCGCGCAGCAGGCTGACGCAATCCCGGCGGTGCACCCATCGACGGGTGCCATGACGCCGGCGTGCCACGGCGCTGCGTCCGGTCAAGAACGTCGGTCATGCGCTGTAGACGCGTCGGTCAGCAGCGTCTTGATCGAGAGCCAGTCCCCGCCTTGACGCGTGCTGATTTGCGGCGGATCTACCGCCGCGATGTGACGCGGCTCGATCCGCACGTCGATCGGATCGGGAGCATTGACGAGGCCGAGCGCGCCGATCCCCATCAATTCGATCTCCGCAGGGCCATGCAGCATCTGGAGCTCATAGCGGAGATCGATCAGGCGTTCCCGCTCGGTGGCGATCCCCGATTCCAATTCCGACAGGCGATATTGACCCGCGGCGAGCACCGAGTGAAACACCGCGAGTCCCGCAAGCACCGTGATCGCTGCAGCCGCCAGCAACGCAGTGACGCCCACGAGGCGCAGCCCCGCCGCGCGTCGCGCAGGCACCCGCACCAGCGGCGGCGGGGCATCCGCGACGGTGAGATGGGCGGTGGCGAGGGCCATCGAACGATGCTCGGATCCGGGAGGGCGGGGTGATCAGTGACGGGCTGGTTCGAGCCGCTCAGCGGCACGCAGCAGGGCGCTGGCGGCGCGCGGGTTCCGCTCCACCTCGGCCGCGCTGGGCCGGGTGACCTTGCGACGCAGCAGGCGAACAGTGGGCGCCGCGCCACAGATGCACGGCAATGTCGACGGGCATTCGCAGACGCCGTCGGCTGCTTCTCGCAGAATGATCTTCACGGTGCTGTCTTCTCCTGAGTGATAGGTGAGCGTTGCGAGGCGCCCGCGTGGCTGCAGGCGCGCGAGCGCGGCTCGCATTGCGGGTTCGATGAGGTTGAGTTCGTCGTTCACTTCGATGCGGATCGCCGCGAACGTGCGCATGGCCGGATGGCGCCGGCCGCGCCGGGCCGCAGCAGGCACCGCCGACTTGACGACGTCGGCGAGCTGTGCGGTCGTGTGCAATGGCCTGGCGGCCACGATTGCGGCAGCGATGCGGTGGGCGTACCGCTCGCCGGCGTGGTGCCTCAACAGCTCGCGCAGTTCAGCGAGCTCGTAGGTATTGACGACGAGTTGCGCGTCGCGTCCGGAGCGTGCGTCCATGCGCATGTCCAGCGGAGCGTCGTATCGATGCGAGAAACCGCGCTCGCGCGAATCCAGCTGGTGGCTGCTGACGCCGAAGTCGAACAGCACGCCCATGAGCGGACCCGTCGGGGCCGCATCAACCAGCTCGCCGAGGCGGTCAAACCGTTCGCAGCAGAACGTGACGCGGTCTCCGAACGCCGCGAGACGCTCCTGTGCGGCCGCTATTGCCTCGGGATCGCGATCGATCCCGAGCAGCCTCCGCCCAGGATGCTGATCCAGGAGCGCCACTGCATGGCCGCCACCCCCGAGCGTCGCATCGACGAACAGGCCGTCCTCGACGGGAGCGAACAGCTCGGTGATCTCATCGATCATGACGGGTTCGTGGAAGGACCGGGCGGCGACGGCGGCGCTCACGCCAGCTCCGATGGTTCGTCGCCGCTCTCGGGCGACGCCAGCAGCGATTCGCCCTGGGCGTTCATCTCTTGCCAGCGACCCGCATCCCAGATCTCGACTTCGTCGATGGCGCCGATCACGACGCAGTCGCGCTGCAGTCCGGCGAATCGGCGCAATTCCTCGGGAATCGCGATGCGGCCCTGCTTGTCGGGCAGGACCCGCGCAGCTCCGGCACCAAATGAGCGCTTCGCTGCGCGTCCGTGCGGTCCGCCGGAGTGGGATCGCTCCGACATCTGGCCCGCGATCTCGCCGAACCGATCCGGTGTCATGAGCGCGAGACAGCCCTCGCTGTGCTTGATCAGAAAGCCGGACGGCTCAAAGGAACCGCGAAAGCCCACTGGGAGCACGATGCGGCCCTTCGTGTCGAGCGCGTGCTCATGCTGACCGACGAACAGACTCTCCAACGCAGGGCCTCCGCAGCGCTCGGATCGGAACCGGGATCACATGGGCATCTGTACCCCCGTAAACCACTTGGCACCACTTTATGGGTCAAACACCCACTGTGTCCACCCCGAATGTGCCAAGTCGCCCGTCGCCGGCTCTGCTCGCCGCCGTCGCCGGCTCTGCTCGCCGCCGTCGCCGGCCGTGCTCGCCAACGCCGCGGGACATGGCGCCCCGCCACGGGCGCGCCGGAGAGCTTCAGGCGCCGTGCTCGGTGATGAACCCCATGAGCAGCCGGGCGACCTCCGAAGGCGAGTTGCTGACGCCGAAGTCCGCCCAGCCCGCCGCGCGATCGCGGATCAGATCTGACGTGCCGGAATCCACGGCCGACGCCAGGGGCCCGAGCTCGAATCGCTCATAGGCGAGGCATTGGAAGCGGCTTCCCTCGCGGGTACGACGCTGAGACACGCCGACCAGCTTCCGGCCGCCTGCGGTGACTTCGCCCGGACCCAGCGACGCGAAGCACACCAGGCCCTGCGATGGGCCCGCCTCGTAGGGACCCCGATGCGTGCTCGCAGGCACGCCCACGTGCGAGAACGCCATGGCCAACCGGCGCCCCAGCCAATGGAATGCCTGGCTGACGTCTGATCGCCACAGCGGATCCTCCGCTGGCACGAAGACGTCCACCCACACGATCGCTGCGGGGTCGAGCCACACCAGTCCCCCGCCACTGCGCCGGCGAACCAGGTCGTTGCGCATGCCGCCATAGGGATCAGGGCTCGCAGAGCCCAAGACCACGGCGGGCGCGGTCGGGAGCAACCTTGAGATGCGACGTCGGCCGTCCCGCGGCATCGGGCGCGCATGCAGCAGCCCGGCGGACGCCTGCCATTCGTCGCGTACCCACGCACTCACAGGCCCACGATGGCAGACCGCCCGGGCCATGGCTGCGCCTGTGGGCTCAGCCGCTCAGGCATGCTGCGAGTCCACTCAGACGAGCTGAGGACGCAGGTCTGCGAGATAGTCGGTCCACTCTGCGGGGGCGTCGCCTCGCATTGCGGCCACGACAGCAAGCGGTTCGGGAGCGTAGGGAGTCTGGCGCAGCCGGTAGCGGCCATCCGACAGCAACGAGTCGCCCTTGCCCACGTTGCAAGCCCGGCAGCAGGCCACCACGTTTTCCCACGTGTGTTCACCGCCGCGGCTGCGGGGGTGAACATGGTCGATGCACTCCGCCCGATTCCCGCAGTACTGGCAGCGGTAGGCGTCGCGGGCGAACACCGCCCGCCGGTGCAGCGGCGCCCGTCGGCGGTACGGCGCCCGTGCGTGGTGCCTCAGCCGCACGATCGAAGGCGCAGACATCGTCAGGCGCGGCGAACGAATGCTGCCCGGCCGGGCGTGGATGACGTCGGCTTTGCCCGCCAGCACGAGCAGCAGGGCGCGTCGCACGGTCGTGATCGACAAGGGCTGGTAGGTGACGTTGAGCACCAGCGTCCGATCCGACAGCACGGAACGAGCCCGTGCGACCTTCGGGTCCCGCAGGACCCGATGGCCATTGCGTGTGCCGTATGCCTTGGCCGCATCGCCAACCGATTGCGACGCATACGCGACGGCTCCCGGTGAAGTCATGTCACGGACCTCATGTCATGTGCGAACCGCAACGGCGGCCGGCCAACGTCGGCACCATTCCAGCCATTGGATCAGATCGGAGGGTTCCGCGGCCGCATCCGCGTCGCTGCCGACCGCAGTCAGCAGGCGGAATCGCACATAGTCACGGTGAGGCAGCGGCAAAAACGGCGCTCGGGTCCACCAGCGATGCGGAACCAGTCGCCTCATGGCGCTCGCCGCAGTGATCCACAGATACGGGCGCGTTGCCACCGCAACCAGCGTCGCCCCCAAGCGAAGGCTGTGCAGAGTACGTGGTCGGCGCACCGGGCCACCTTAGATGCTGAGCCCGGGGCCCAAGCGGCCCGTGAGCGCAGCGAACAAAAGCGGGAAGCACAGGCCCAAGCGGCCCGTGAGCGCAGCGAACAAAAGCGGGAAGCACAGAGCCCAAGCGGCCACGCTGAGTAGCCTCAGAGCGTTCTGAGCCTGCCGACACCAGCGTGCCAGATCGTTCCCCGTCTCATCCCCGAAAGTCAGCTGCCGTGCGCAATCACACCGCCCCGCAAACGCACGTGGCCGATGCCGAGACGTTCCGGCAGACGTTCGAGCGGATCACGGCGAATGTGGAGCAGGTGATCCGCGGCAAGACCGACGCCGTCGGACTCTCGCTGCTGTGCCTGTTGTGCGATGGGCATCTGCTGATCGAAGACGTGCCTGGCGTCGGCAAGACCAGTCTCGCCAAGTCGCTGGCAGCCTCGATCGACGCACCGTTCGGGCGGATTCAGTTCACGCCCGACGTTCTGCCGTCCGATGTCATCGGCGTGAACGTGTGGGACGAGCGCGAGCGCACCTTCGAGTTCCGTTCCGGCGCGCTGTTCTCCAGCATCGTGCTCGTCGACGAGATCAACCGGGCCTCACCGAAGACGCAGGCGGCGCTGCTCGAGGCGATGCAGGAACGCCAGGTCACCACCGACCGCACGACCCGCCCGCTCGGCCAGCCGTTCATGGTGATCGCCACCCAGAACCCGATTGAGCATGAGGGCACTTACCCGCTGCCCGAATCACAGCTCGATCGGTTTCTCATGCGGATCAGCATCGGCTACCCCGACGCTGACTCGGCCATCGAGGTGCTCAATCTCCACGACGGCACGACGGAGATCTCGCTCGAACCGGTTGCGACCGCAGGCGAGGTGCTCGCCATGGCGCGCACCGTCACCGAGGTCCATGTCGCGCCGGTGCTGCGCCGCTACATCGTCGCCGTGGCCGACGCCTCACGACAGCGCGGCACGATCACGCTGGGCATCAGCCCGCGTGCGACACTCGATCTCCAGCGAGTTTCCCAGGCACGCGCACTCGCTGCGGGCCGGAACTACGTGGTGCCCGACGACGTGAAAGCTGTCGCCGAACCGGTGCTCGCGCACAGGATCAGACTGAGCCCTGACGCACAACTGCAGGGCTTGACGCCCCAGACAGCGCTGCGCGACGTCTTCGAAGCCGTCGCCGTGCCCACCGCCGCCGGCTGACGCTCGTTTCGATGCCCCGGGGGGTCGCATGCTGACACGGCGGGGCCTCTCGGTGGGGATGGGCTCTGTCGTGGCCGCTGGAGCTGGGCGCCTCTTCGGCATGGGCGAGCTGCTCGTTCTTGCCGTCGCGGGCATCGCGCTGGTCTGCAGCGCTGCGGTATGGACTCGCACGCGCAGGATCCGTCTGCGGATCCAGCGCTCGGTGCAGCCTGTGCGGGTCCACGCAGGCGGCAAAGCACGGGTGCAACTCGCCCTCACCAACCTGGGCGGGCCATCCCCGGTGCTGCATGTGACCGACCCGGTCAGCGGCACGCTCGGGGCACGACTGCGCGTCGGCCCGTTGCTCGCCGCAGAGCGCCTGAACACGTCGTACCTGCTGCCGACGCAGCGCCGGGGTCGACTGGAGATCGGTCCGGCGGTGGTCGATGTCGTCGATCCGTTGGGCTTGTCGCGCACCCCGATCGGGTCCGGCCCGCGGACGACGCTCGTCGTGTATCCCGCGACGCAGACACTGGTGCCGCCACGCCTTGCTCGGGGCCCTGAGCCGCTGGGACTCGCAGCCGCCGCTCACACGCTGCAACGCATCGGGGAAGATTTCTACGCACTGCGCGACTACACGGCTGGCGACGATATCCGCCGCATTCACTGGCCGTCGACTGCCCGTCTCGGCCGTCCCATGGTGCGCGAAGACGAGGTCCCCCGCCGCAGCCGGGTCACGGTGATGCTCGACACCCGCAGTACCGCCTTCGACGAAGCTCGTTTCGAGCTGGCCGTGTCGGCCGCGGCCAGCGTGGTGCTCGCCTGCGCCGCTCGGCACGATCCGCTCCGGTTGCTCACGGTCGCTGGGGCGGATACGGGCTTCGTGACCTCGGGGGAAGGCTTGGCACAGCTGTTCGACCACCTCGCCGACGTCTCCCCTTCGGCATCGGGATCGTTGCGCAGCGCACTCGCAGCCGCAGCGGCCACTGCGGTGGGCGCCGTGGTCGTCGTGCTCGGAGGGACGGCCCTTGATGCGGCTCGGGATGCTGAGGCGATCGCAGCTGCAAGCACGCGCAGCTCGTCGATGACGGTCATCCGCATCTGCAGGTCCGGCGATTCCCTGCCGTCGGCCGGTCCGAGATTCCTCGACATCTCCTCCGCCACCGAGCTCGGACCCAAATGGGCAGCAGCCCAGGCGTCTGAACAGACCGCAGCAGTTCGCTCATGAGGGGACGAAGTCTTTGGCAGGTGGAGATCTCCCTGTGGCTGGCGACGCTGGTGTCCGTACTCATCGCTCGGCGGCTCTTCGACACGTGGGACTACGCACCCTTGTGGCTGATCCTGGCGATCGGCGGGCATGCGTCGGCCGCAGTGACGAGGCGGCAGCGCTGGCCGCTCGCGGCGGCTGCGACGGCGTCAGTGGTGATGCTGATCATTGTCGAAGGGCTGGCGCTCTACTCCGACACTTTGTGGCTGCGCGTGGCGCCCAGCGCCGAGACGCTCCGTCACGCCGCGGCTGACATCGCCGCAGCATGGAGGGCATTCGGCATCGTCGAGGCGCCGACACCTGCGACTGCGGGGTTCTTGGCAGTCGGCGGCGTCGCCGTCTGGCTCGCAGCATTCGTCGCTGACACGCTGGCGCTGCGTGCGAAGTCGATGGGTCCCGCATTGCTGCCAGCATTCGGCGTGCTCGCATTCGTGGGGGCATTGGGCACCGATGCGTGGCGCATTCGCAGCGCTGCCGCCGTCATCGTGTGCGCCGTCGCCTTCGCAGCCGCATACGGCATCCACCACACCGGCGACCGCACGCCGGTCGGATCATCGGAGCAGCGGCGTGCGTCGGTGCCGATGCGTACAGCGCTGCGCTTGGGCACCGCCGCGGCGGTGGGCGCAGCGCTGCTGGTGCCACTGCTGCCAGGCAGCGACGCTCCGGCGATCGTCTCATGGAAAGACCTCGATGGCAGCGCCCCCGCGTCGCGCGTGACGATCAGTCCCCTCGTCAACGCCCAAGGTCGCTTGGTGGGCACCTCGGGTGCAGAGCTGTTCCGCGTCCAAGCAGACGCGCCCGCGTATTGGAGGGTCTCGGGCCTCAGCCGCTTCGACGGGACCTTCTGGGGATCCGAACAGGTCTACGGAAATGCGACCCGACACTTGGGAGCGCGCGCCGATGACGACCTGCTCACCCAACGGTTCACCGTCGGGGCGCTCGACAGCATCTGGCTGCCGGCCGCGTACGAGCCGGTCGGCTACCACGGCCCTGATGTGCTGTACGACCCCGAAACCGGCACGCTGGTTACTCAGCACAGCAATGAGCTCGAGCCCGGGATGACCTACACCGTCCACTCGGATCCCGATGTTCCCTCCGTCGCCGGGCTCGTGGCGGCCGGCAACGACGTTCCGCCCGACATCGCCGAGACGTACCTAGCGCTGCCGGAGGGCTTCAACGAGCGCGTCGCCGGTCTCGCTGCTGACGTCACAGCCGACGCGACGGGCCCCTATGCCAAGGCGCTGGCGCTGCAAAATTTCTTCCTCGAGAACTTCGTGTACGCGCTGCGGGTGCCCAGCGGGCACGACACCGAACGCATGGAACAGTTCTTGTTCTCCGAACGGCGCGGCTATTGCGAGCAATTCGCGGGCACCTACGCGGCGATGGCCCGAGCGATCGGATTGCCTTCGCGCGTTGCTGTGGGTTTCACGCCGGGCGAGCTCGTCGACGGCACCTTCGTGGTCAGGGGCGAGCACTATCACGCGTGGCCAGAGATCTGGATTGGGGGGCGCTGGGTGTACTTCGAGCCCACACCGGGGCGCGGGGCGCCTGGGGCTGTGGTGTACACCGGCGTGGCACCCCAGCAGGTGGTGCCCGGCGACCCAGACGCGGCTGGCGAGGCGGGCTCCGGGTTCATCGGGGCGCAGGGCCTCGAAGATCTGGAAGGACTGTCAGGCGATCTCGAAGGATTCGTGGACGTCCTCGATTTCGAGGGTTCACAGTCGCCCACCGGCAGCTGGTCGGAGTGGCTCGTCGTGCCGTTCTACGCCGTACTGGCAGTCGGCATCGGATGGCTCATCACCGTGCCGTCGGTCGTGCGCGTCCGCCGAGCGCTGCACCATCGCCGCGCCCGTCACGATGAGCGCGCCGCCATCGCCGCTGCGTGGGACGACGTTGCGGAGACGCTGTTCAGTCTCGGTATCGACCAGCGGGCCGCGGAGACGCATACCGAATTCGCCGATCGTGTCGACCGCCGGCTGCGCATCGATTCCGGCGAGATGCATGCTCTGGCCACTGCCGCCCAGGAAGCGGCTTTTGCCTCTGAGCCTCCGGCGCCGCAGACGGTTGCAGGCGCCAAGGAGCATGCGCAGCACCTCGAGTCGCGCATCCAGTCTGCTCGCAGCCGATGGGATCGCCTCGGGACTGCCTGCCGCCCGGCGGCGATGGTTGCCGGGCCTCGTTCGCGGCGTCGCCGACGCAGCACGTTCGACGGCGAGATGACGAAAGCCGGCTAGCTGGGGTCGTCGCGGAAGCGGCGCCTCATACGGTCGCCGAAGGAGTCCGAACTGTCGGGCTTGGTGCGCTTCGCGATCGAATCGGAGACTTTCTCGAGACCCAGCCTGCCCATCTTGCGGACATTGCGCTCGATCACGACTGCACTTGCGAACACCACCAGGAATGCGACGAAAGACAGCGCGAAGTGCACCTGCAGGCCCAAGCCGATGCCGACCAGACCCAGGATCCCGCCGAGCACAGCCCAGCGGATGTTGCGCAGGGCATGGCGAGTCAGCGTGGTCTCAGACACTTCCCGCGCGAACTCCGGGTCAGTGTCGTAGAAGTCCTTCTCGATCTCGAGCAGGATCCGTTGTTCGTCTTCGGAAAGCGGCACGCACAGACTCCAAATGCTGTCTCACCGATGTTGGGTCCAGTGTAGGACCGCGCCCAGCACTACTTCCACGCACCCCGCGTGCTTCGCGCCGACGGCGCAGTGGTTTCAGCGGCCCCAGCGGCGTTCGCCGGGCTGACCGCCTCGCAAGGCAGCCGAGCCGTGCGCAATCACGGCACGGCCAAAACGGTCTCGAATGGCATCCAAGGCGTCAGCAAGCTGGAGGTCGAGCTCAGAGTCGCCGGTCGGGCCGCAGTCCGTGTCACCGCTGCGCGCTGGCTCAGTACCGGACCGCAGGCCCAAGTCGAATGCGAGCTGGAGTGGGGCCGAGGGCTGCGCGGAGTCTTCGTCGACGGCGGCTGTGTCGGCCTCGGTCCCGCCCGACGCCGTCCCCTCCAGAATCGACACCGCCAGGTTCGACACCGCCACTCCCAGCAAACGGATTCCCCCGCCGAGATCGAGGGTACCGATGAGCCGCTGGGCCACCTGCGCGACTGTCGTGCCGGTTTGGACCGGCTCGTCGAGCGTGTGCGCTCGCGTCCGCAGCGAGAAGTCAGGATGCTTCACCTTGACCGTGACGGTCCGCCCCGACAGCCCGTGGGCGCGCAGACGGGACGCGACGGCATCGGCGAGCCGAATCGCTTCGCCTCGAATGAGATCTGCATCATTCAGATCGAATTCGAATGTCTGTTCGTGGCTGATCGAACGCGGGATCCCGCCTCGATGAACCGGCCGGTCATCACGTCCCTGTGCGAGCGCCGCCAGGTGCGCGCCGTGCGCAGTGCCGACGGCGGAGATCAGCCGTTCCAGCGGCACCGCCGCCAAGTCGCCCACGGTGTGCACATCGATCTCGTGGAGCCGACGCAGCGTCACCGGTCCCACGCCCCACAGCGCCTCCGCGCGGTGGGCCCGCAGGAATTCCAGCTCGTCCGCGACACAGACCACCCGAACGCCGAGCCCTGGCTCGGGGCCGGTCGCGCGCACGGCCGGCTTCGCCGCTTCGGAGGCGAGCTTTGCCAAGGTCTTGTTGGAGGCGACGCCGACGGAACATTCGAGTGCCACCGCTTCGCGGATGGCATCGCGCAGGTGCCACGCGATCTCAGGCGTCGGGCCGAAGAGCCGGTGGGCGCCGGAGACATCCAGAAAGGCCTCATCCAGCGCAATCGGCTCCACATGAGGTGTGACCGACTCAAAGACCTCCGCGATTGCCGACGAGGCCTCGACGTAGCCGGAGAAATCCGACGTGACGACCGCAGCCCCCGGACACAGCCGGCGCGCCTGTGCGGTCGGCATCGCCGCGTGTACGCCCGACGCTCGCGCTTCGTAGCTGGCCGATGCGACGACACCGCGCCTGCCTGATCCCCCGACGATCACCGGGCGCCCGACCAGCGACGGATCGCGCTTGCGCTCCACCTCCACGTAGAACGCGTCCATGTCGACGTGCAGGATCGGGAGCTCGCTGGGATCGGTTGGGTCGGGCAATCGATGCGGTGATCGGCTCACGGGACTGCGGTGGGTGGCTGCGGTCAGCGCCCCTCGGGCGTCACCACCAGGCCGCTGCGGTGATCGCCGGTCACGGTGTAACGGAACACGTGGCCACGCGGAGCACCGCCGTCCAGGTACGCGAGCAGCGGTTCAGCCATCCATGCGTACTGGCCCCTCAGCAGATCTTCGAGTTCGCCGATGCGCACCCATCGAGCGTCGAATACGATGCCATCGGGGTCGTCGATATCGAGGTCGCCGCTCCACTGCTGGGCCTCGTGAACCTCGACCTTCAAGAACCAACCGGGCCCGGCGGTGCCATCGGCCTCGACGGTGTAGAGCGGCCCGTCCCAAGTTGCGACCTGCAAGCCGGTCTCCTCGGCAACCTCACGGGTCAATGCCCCGAGCACCGTCTCGCCCGGATCGACGACTCCGCCCGGCGTACTCCAGTCGGTGCTGCCATTGCGTCGACGGTTGTTGACCATGAGCACAGCGCCGTCGTCCGCGAGAATGCCGCCGGCAACAGCCCATCGGTGCATGTCAGAGGGCACTCCGGCAGTCTGCCACGCAAGCCGGGTGCCTGAGCCGACACACAACCCAGCGAGCCGCACACCTAAAGGATGCGTGGATGGGTGAACCTTCCCGCTGTCGCACCAGTTGTTTCCCGCTCTTGTTCCCAATTTCCATTGACTCGGCGCTCACGGGCCGCTCGGGCCACGGTTTCGCCTATCGGCTCAGCCTCTTCGGCGATTGACGGTCTGGGTCCCGTCTGGCCGTACCATGGCACGGATGAGCGTGCAGGGCGACGACTGGCCGCACAGCAGTCCGCAGACACCAGGGCCCCCCGCCAGCGCCGACGATCCGATGGACGGCGGCATCGAGCTCACTGCTGCGCCCACCGCTTTGCCCTCCGTGCTCGCCCGCGCCGTGGCCTTCGCCGCGATCGTCGTCGCCGCAGTCTGTGGCGGGCTTGCGGGCTGGGCGACTGGCGCCCTGCAATGCAGCCTGGATTGCGTCGGTCCCGCGCTGGGCGGGACCGTCATCGGAGCGCTGGCAGCCGCAGCAGGCGTCGCTGCGCTCGCAGCGCTCGTGCTGCGCTCCATGAGCGAGTGGGCCGACCAAGCCTCAGTGCGGGAGCGCCGGGGAGAGCAGCGTCCGGGCCAAGGTGCAGCCGGCACAGCATCGCCTGCCTACGACGACACGGTCGGCCTCGGGCACTGGGAGCCGTTCTCCGATGCTGGGTTCGGCGACGGCGCAGGCGGCGAATAGGCAGTATGACGGTGACCACCAACGTTCTCGCAGTCGAAGATGACGAGCGAATCCGCACGGCGCTGCGCCTCGCGCTGGAAGACGAAGGCTGGCAGGTCAGCGAGGCAGAGTCGTACGAGGAGGCTCTCGAGCAGTTCACACCTGAGAGCACCGACGTCGTGCTGGTCGACATCATGCTCCCGGGTCTCGACGGGTTCGAACTGTGCCGCTCGATTCGCCGCATCAGCCATGTGCCGATCATCATGGTGACTGCGCGCGACGACACCCATGACGTCGTAGCCGGACTCGAGGCCGGCGCCGACGACTACCTCACCAAGCCCTTCGCGCCGAAGGAACTGTCCGCCCGCATCAGGGCACTGCTGCGTCGGAGCCGAACGGTGGACGGCAGCGGCCTGCCGCGCACAGTCGGCGATCTCGAGATCTACCCCGACGAAGGCGTCGTGACCAAAGGCGGCGACGAACTGCACCTGACCAAGACGGAATTCCGGCTGCTCTGCGAGCTGTCCGACAATCCCGGCAAAGTGATGAGCCGCGAGCAACTGCTCGAGCGAGTCTGGGGCTACGACTACTTCGGCGACGGCCGGCTTGTCGACGTTCACGTGCGCCGGCTGCGCCTCAAGATCGAGGACGACCCGGCCAGCCCGCGCTACGTGGCGACGGCCCGCGGCTTGGGCTACAAGCTGCGATCCTGACATGAGGCTGCGGTGGCCGCGCCCGCTGCGGCGGCTGCTGTGCCCGATGGCGGCACCCGCTCGCAGAGTGGTGACATGAGGCTGCGGTGGCCGCGCCCACTGCGGCGGCTGCTGTGCCCGATGGCGGCACCCGCTTGCAGGATGGTCACATGATGCTGCGGTGGCCGCGCCCACTGCGGCGGCTGCCGCTACGCGCTCGAGTCGTCGGGGCGTTCACGCTCGGCGCGATGCTGGCGGCGTTCCTGCTGGTCGTCATGACCTACAGCCTCTCCCGCGGTTCGATGCTGGGCCTGCGCCAAGATTCCTCCGAGGCCCAGTTCTTCGCGAACGCGACCCAGGTGCAGGGCTCGCTGCGTGCGGAGAGCCCCGACTTCGCCGTCCTCCTGGAATCGCTTCCCAGCCTCAGCGGCAGCCGCTCCATCGTCCGCACCGGACCCGACATCTGGCGATCTCCGTCGCTCGTGCCCAGCGACCTGCCCGACGAGTTCGTAGACGCGGTGGAGCGGTCCGACGAAGCCCACGCAATGCGATACCGGCTCGACGGAGTTCCCCAGCTCGCGCTGGGTCTGCGCCTGCGTCCGTCTGCGGTGTCCCAGCTCAGCGAAACGCTGTACTTCGAGGTGGTCCCCCTCTCTGAGATCGAGGCCACGCTCGCCAGCCTGCGCCTGATCCTCGGCGTGGGAGCCGCGCTGACGGTGCTGATCGGCGTCGCCGTCGGCGCCTGGGCCGGCGGACGGCTGTTGCGACCGCTGGCAACGGTGTCCGATGCTGCGAACTCGATCGCTCACGGCCGGTTCGACACACGCGTCGAACGCAGCGACGACCCCGATCTCGCCGTGATCGTGGAGTCGTTCAACGACATGGCCGATGCCATGGAACGCCGGATTGCGCGTGATGCCAGGTTCGCGTCCGACGTGAGCCACGAGTTGCGTTCACCGCTGCAGACTCTGCGGAGCTCGATCGACTACCTCAGCGGCCATCGCGACGAACTGTCGGCTCAAGGTGCAACTGCGCTGGATCTGCTCGCTTCGGAGGTCGACAGGTTCCAGCAGCTCGTACAGGACCTGCTGGAGATCTCCCGCCCCGATGCAGACGGTTCGGTCTTCGAACGCGGCCTCGTCAACATCACCGAGTTGGTCCAGCATCGCGTCGCCGCGCACGGGCCCGACGTCACACTGGACATCAGCGCGACTGCGACCGATGCAGTCGTGATCGGCGACAAGCGAGGACTTGCGCAGGTCTTCGACAACTTGCTGCGAAATGCCGACAAGCACGGCGGCGGCGTTGCCCGGGTGGAGATCTCCCGGCCGGGCAATTCGGTTCGAGTCGCCGTCGAGGACGGCGGCCCGGGAGTCGCGCCGTCTGAACGCGAGCTCGTCTTTGAGCGTTTCACACGCGGTGCTGCGGCACGTAAACGAGGAGCAGGCAGTGGCGCTGGTCTCGGACTGGCGCTGGTGTACGAGCACACGCGCCGACATGGGGGAACTGTGCACGTGGAGGCACGCCCCGACGGCCAGCGCGGAGCGCGTTTCGTCGTCAGACTTCCCATTGCAGGTCACCGATGAAGCTCTCCCGCTGCGCAATGAAATGCCTCGGCGCAGCCATCGGTTGCGTGATTGCGATCACCGGGTGCGGATTGCCCACCGACGACGCTCCTTCCCGTGTCGAGGTGCCGGCAGGCGTCTTTCCCGAACGCAACAACCAGCCCGTCGTGGGTGCAGCTCCCGATACGCCGACAACCTCGCTGCATGCGGTCTACTTCCTGCGCGACGGCCTTCTCGTCGAATTGCAGCGTCCCCTCGCAGCACCGGTCTTCCTCGATGCCCCTCTCAACAACCTGCTGGCGGGCACGACACCGGCCGAAGCCGAGAACGGACTCGAATCCGCGATCCCGGCCGGCACCGAGGTCGTGGACGTGCAGCTCTTGCGGAACAACGTTGTGTCCATCCACCTCAATGAGGTGTTCTTCGAAGTCGAAGGCGCCCAGAGGGTGCGCGCGGTGGCACAGCTCGTCCTCACCGCCTCAGCGCTCGCAAGAGACAGCCAGGGCGTGCTGTTCTTTCTCGACGGCGTCGCGCAGTTGCTTCCGGACGGGGCCGGGACAATTGCTCAGGTCCAGCCCGGCGAGCTTCCTCGCGCGCTGCGGGTAGACGACTTCAGCGAGTTGATGCCGCTCACTCCCCTGCGCGCTGTCTCTTGAGCGCTCGTGTGGATGCGTGAGTCTCCCGGCGAGTCAGCCGGCGTGGTCCGCGCTGTGCAGCCTGGTGCCCGTAGCGCGAGCGAGTGCCAGCCCGCATCGCAGCAACGAACATCAGCATCGTGGGAAACACTTCGAGGCGGCCGAACAGCATGAGCACCATCATCACCGGCCGGGACGCACGCTCGAACGCCAGCGCCGATGAGGTCGGCCCGGCCTCGCCCAGCGCCGGGCCGACGGTGCCGATAGCCGAGACCGCCCCAGAGAATCCGGTCTCGAGATCGTTGCCCAATGCGGTCATCAGCACCCCGCCCGCCAGTGCAAGACCCAAGTAGAGCAACACGAATCCCAGCGCCCGCGCTGCCACGTCCTCAGCCACGGTGGTGTCGCCGATGCGCATCGGCAGCACAGCCCGGCGATGGCGGGCGCGGATGACCTCGCGGACCGCGTAACGGGCCACGATCTGCAAGCGCAGCACCTTCATTCCGCCCGCGGTCGAACCCGTCATGCCGCCCACTAGGAACAGCGCCAGCAGGACGAGCTGCGCGGAAGGCGTCCAGAATGGTGAATGGGTGTAATCGGTGAGGCCGTAGCCGGTGTTGGACCCCAGCGACGCTGCGTAGAAGGCAGCCTCGCGGATGTTCTGGCCTAGGTCGAGCTTGCCGGAGTTGAGCACCAGCAGCGCAATCGCGGCACCGCCGATGAGACCCAGGTACCAGCGCAGCTCCGAGTAGCCACGCAGTCTCGAACGCGTACGCATGATCGTGTGCCAATGGATCGAGAAGCTCGCGCCGCACGCGATCATGCCCACAATCACCACCAGCTCCACGGCCAGCGAGTCGAAGAAGTCAATCGATGCCGAATGCGTCGAGAAGCCCCCCGTCGCCACGGTGGTGAAGGCGTGTGCCACCGCGTCGAACAGGCTCGTACCCGCTGCCAGCAGAGCCAGTGCGACCGCCACCGTGAATCCGCTGTACAGCATCCACAGCCGCCGAGCCGTGGCCGCTATGCGCGGGGTGAAGCGATCGGCCGTCGGGCCGGGCGCCTCGTTGGCGATGAGCTCCAGCCCGCCGACCTTCAGTGCGGGCAGCACGCTCACGGCGAGCACGATCAGGCCCATGCCGCCGAACCACTGGGTCATGCTGCGGAAAAAGAGGATCCCGTGGGCAACCCCGTCGATGTCGGCCAGGATCGTGGCGCCCGTGCAGGTGAAACCCGACACGGACTCGAACAACGCGTTGTCGGCTTCGCTCCAGCCGATCACGCCGCTGAACAGGTACGGCATCGTTCCCGCTATCGAGACCGCCAGCCAAGCCCAGGCCACCGAGGCGAATGCCAGCGGCGAATCGGACCGGTCCGAGGCCGTGGTCGAGCCCATCAAGGCGCTGCCGACGCTTGCGGTGATCGCGGCGGAGGCCGCCAAGGCGAGCGCTCCCCCGCCGCCGTCGATGAGCGCGACGCCTGCGGAGACTGCCATGCCCGCAGCCACCAGCAGCAGCGCTACACCGCTCACATGCACCGGGGTGGATTCGAAGCGTCGCCCCGCCAGCAGGGTCGAGACGTTCATCGACAACGCGACCTTCGCTGCGGGCGCCCCAGAGGTGCCGTTGCAGGGTCGCTCATCGCACCCTCACCCCGTAGGCCCTGCGGCGGCGCCATCGCCCGTGACGGACCGCAGCCACTGCCGGATAGACCGCGACGCTCAGCGCCACCGCCGTCGCGGTCACCGACATGCGCCCAGCCAGCATGAGCAGCCCTGCGGTCAGGCGCCCCAGCCAGCCGACCGCTGCCAGGTGCCCGGTCGAGCCCACCGCGGGCCCCACGCTCGACAGCTCCGGATCGATATACGACACAGCGGGCCCGACATTGGAGAGCGCGGACACGGCGTAGCTGAGCGCGCCGACGATGTCGAGCCCGCTGGCGCCGAGCAGAATCGCCGCGGGAATCAGCAGCAGCGCTGCGAGCAGCAGTTCTCCCACGATGCGGCTGATCGTGGTCTCCGAGATGGTCGAGCGGCCCAGGCGCAGCCGCTGCGCCAGCGATGGGTAGATTGCGCGGCGCAGCTCGCGCCCGATGTAGGAAGCGAGCGTCACCAGGCGCACCACTTTGAAGCCGCCGGCCATGGACGCGCTCATGCCGCCGATCACCATGAGCACCATCAAGATCGCTTGGCTGCCGGTCGACAGCTCGATGAAGGGCTCTGCCTCGAAACCAGTCGTCGAGATCATCGACACCACCGCGAACAGCGACTTGCGGAGATGCTCAAACCCGAAAAGGTGACCGAAACCGAAGTCGTCACGGGTCCACAACGCCACGGTCGCGGTGGCGAAGACGATCAACGTGACATACAGCCGGAACTCAAAGCTCCGAATGAAGCGAGCTGGATCACGGCGTCGGATCGCTAGGAACATGAGCGGCAGGCTCACGCCGCCGGCTGCCATGCCGAAGATCGCCACGCATTCGATAGCCGCCGAGTCGAAATGACCCAGCGAGCCTGCGTAGCTGGAGAATCCCCCGGTCGATGCCGTAGTCAGCGCATGCAGCCCGCTTTGGATCAGCGGCATGCCCGCCAGCGCGTAGCCGATGGCCACAAGCACGGTGAGCACGCCGTACAGCAGCAGCAGGCGGCCCATCGTGCCAGCGCTGCGCGGCGCCAGCCTGCGAGCCGAACGGGTCGCCACTCCCCCATCGGAATCCAGACCGCCGACGCCGAGATGGGGCAGCACACGCACCAGCACGACGATGAACGCAGCCCCGCCAAGCCACTGTCCCACCGCTCGAAGCGCCAGCATCCCGCCCCCGAGATCCAGCTTCCCGCCGCCGGGATCGGCTGGCAGGATCGTCGTGCTGTTGGTCCCGGTCACTGTTGCAGCTGCCTCGGCGAAGGCCGTCGCCATCGCTGTGGGTGCTACCGCCCCGGTCGCGAGGTGAGCAATCGCCACGGCGGCCACCGCAGCGAACGACCCGAGCACCAACGCTGTGAGGGTCTGGCGTTCGGTGATGCGCCGCTCGAACCGGCACAGCCGCAAGAGGGCCAGGGCGAAAAGCGCAATGGCAGCGCCTGCGATCAGCAGCGGGACGGCATCAGTCCCGGACTCGCCTCCTGCGGCAACCTGTGCTCCGAACAACCAGTCGAACACTGCGCACGCTGCTAACACTGGCGAAGCGGCGGCCAGCACCACCAAGGCCGTGATGGCAAGGGTCGATTCGTACGGCCCGCGCGCCCACTTGTGCAGCGAGCCATCGACGGCTCGCACCACGCGCACCACCAAACGGCGCAGCCTCTCGCGCTCGGTAGCCCGGCGAGCCGGACGGGGTGTCACCGAAAGGCCTGCTTGACCTCGTCCACGCAGTCCGGCGTCACAAAGGCGACCACGTGGTCCCGCGCCCTCAGCTCACTGCGGCCCCGCGCAATGCGGGCTTTGCCGTCGCGCACGACGGCGGCCAGCAGCATCTGGCCGGGCAGGTGGAGATCGTGCACGCTCGACCCGTCAGCCTTCGAGCCAGCGCCCACCGCGAATTCGAGCACTTCGACATCACCTTCGAGGAAGGTGGCGACCGCTGTGACGTCGCCACGGACCATCCGCAGCACCATGTTGGCGCTCGCGGTGCGGGGTGAGAGCGCCGCGTCGATGCCGACCTGTTCCAGCAGCGGCAACAGCGACAGGCGATGCACCACCGCGATCGTCTCGCCGGCGCCCTCCGACTTGGCGTACAGGCAGGCCAGCACATTGGCGTCGTCCTCGCCCGTGGCCGCGACGACGGCGTCGAAGCTGCCGATGTCCTCGCGAGCGAGGACATCGATATCGGTGATGTCGCCATGCAGCACCAGAGCGCCTGCGTGGCGCTCGCTCAATTCGAGACACCGCTGGTGCTGTAACTCGATGATGACGACCTCGATGTGCCGCTCGAGCAGGCGGCCTGCCAGTAGCCCGGCAGTGCGACCGCCGCCCAGGATCATGACCCGGCGCAAGTCGGAGCGGCTGAGCCCCATGATCTCCATGAGTTCGCGCCGGCCCTGACGGCGGCAGACAACTCTCAACAGGTCGTGTGGCAGCAGCGTCGTGTCGCGCCGCATCACGGTGATATCGCCGTCGCGAGACAGGGCGCCGAAGATGAAGTCCCACTCCGGCTCGTAGTAGGCGCCGACCTCGGCCATGGTCTTGCCGACGAGCGGGGCATCTTCGGCAAGCCGGGCGCCTACGACGAGCACTTCGCCGTTCGCGAGCTCGTTGATGTCCGAGACGCCGTGGTACACGAGCAAGTCCATGATTGCGTCAGCAGTCTGCTCGTCGGGGTCGAGCACCAAATCGACGCCGATCGCATCTCGCAATCTGCGGCCCGGTGTGCCACGCAAGTCGCCGTCCTGCAGCCGTGCGACGGTCGCCGGCACGCCTGCCTGCTTTGCCTGCATGCATGCAAGCAGGTTGACCTCGTCGGAATCGGTGACAGCCACGACGACCTCGGCGCGATCTAGACCGGATTCGGAAAGCACGCTGGGGTTGGTGCCGCTGCCGTTCACAGTGAGCAGGTCGACCTCGGAGGCGAGCGCATCGAGGCGCCCTGAATGCTGGTCGATGACGATGACGTCATTGCCCTCACGGCTGAGACGCTCGGCGATATAACTTCCGACCTCGCCGGCTCCCACCACGAGAATCCTCACAATCGGCGACCCTACATCGGGCCACAGAGGCTGCGCCGCATGGCGCAGCCGTGGCCCGAGCGGCCCGTGAGCCCAATCGCATGAAGATGGGGAACAAGAGCGGGAAACAATGGGCTGCAAAGCAACAATGCTTGTCAATCCGCGCATCCTCACAGGAAAGCGAAGTCATCATGAACCGGGAGACCTCATGGCACTCGTAGTAGCGATCGATGCAGGCACTACCGGCGTGCGCTCGATGGCGGTGAACGAGACCGGCACCGAGGTGGCCTACGCCTACCGGCCATTCCCCCAGCACTACCCCGGTCCGGGCTTGGTCGAGCACGACCCGAACGACATCTGGGTTGCCGCGGTCACCACCCTCGGCGAGCTCTGCGCCAACCTGCAGGCACTCAACGACGGGCAGATGCCGGCAATTGCCGCGATCGGCATCACCAATCAGCGCGAGACCGTCGTGGCGTGGGACCGACGCTCGGGTGAGCCCCTTGCGCGCGCCCTCGTGTGGCAGGACGTCCGCACTGCGGACCGATGCGAGGCGCTCGAAGCCGCCGGTCACCTGCCGCACGTCCGCCGTCTCACCGGCCTGGTCCTCAGCCCGTACTTCAGCGGCACCAAGGCCGAGTGGCTGTTGAGTGACGGCGGCGTAGGAGTCAGCGCGAACCTCGCGATCGGCACCGTGGACAGTTGGCTGATGTGGAAGCTGAGCGGCGGCGCTGCGTTCACCACCGACGCAACGAATGCCTCCCGCACGCTCCTGTACGACATCACCGCCGGCAGTTGGTCGACCGAGATGTGCGACCTCCTGTCGGTGCCCCCCGAGGCTTTGGCGGAGATTCGCCCCTCCGTGGGACGGTTCTGCGAGACCGCAGACACCACGGCCCTCGGGCCCGGCATCGCGGTCAGCGGCGTCGCCGGCGACCAGCAGGCGGCGCTCTTCGGCCAGTGCTGTCACGACGTCGGCATGGCAAAGAACACCTACGGCACAGGATCGTTCGTGCTGATGAATGTGGGCGATGTATGCCCGGAACCGATCGACGGGCTGCTCACGACAGTGGCTTGGGATCTCGGCGCCGGACCGACCTTCGCACTGGAAGGCTCAATCTTCGCCACAGGTGCAGCCGTGGGCTGGGTCACCGGCATCCTCGACGGTCCAGCCGACGCAGCGGATGCCGAAGTGCTGGCCCGCAGCGTGCCCGACAGCGCCGGCGTGGTCGTGGTGCCCGCATTCGCCGGCCTCGGCAGCCCTTGGTGGGATCCGAACGCCCGCGGAGCGATCATGGGTCTCACGTTTGCGTCCACTTCGGCGCACATTGCACGGGCCACGATCGAGTCCATGGCGTTGCAGACTCGCGATGTCGTCGAGGCGATGAGCACTGGCGCAGGCCGTGGCATCGCAGAGCTGCGCATCGACGGCGGTGCAGCGATCAACAACCTGTTGTGCAGCATCCAAGCCGACCAGCTCGGTGTACCCGTCAGCCGACCGGTCGTGACCGAGACCACCGCCATGGGTGCAGCGATGCTCGCTGGGCTGGCAGAGGGCGTCTGGTCGTCGCCTGCCGAGGCAGCGTCGGTGTGGCAGCTCGACCGGCGCTTCGAGCCTTCGGGTGACCAGGCTTGCGCTGCGGCGCTTCACTCGCTGTGGCGACAAGCGCTCGAACGGACGCTGCGCTGGCCGGCGGGCGAGCCATCTCGCTCCATCGCTGCGGGGTAAACGCCCGAGCCGGACTGACTCAGTCAGGGGGCGTGAGCAGGTCCAAGGCACCGCGAAGCTGGCTGACCGCCTGACGGATACGGTGCTCGTTCTCCACGAGTGCGAATCGCACGTGGCCTTCGCCTCCAGGACCGAAGCCGACGCCCGGGGACAGAGCGACATTTGCCTCAGAGACCACCAGCTTGCAGAAATCAACCGAACCCAGGTGGCGGTAGGGCTCAGGGATCTTCGCCCAGGCGAACATCGTGCCCTTGGGCGGCGGAAGCTCCCAGCCGATGCGGCCGAGACCCCGCACGAGAACATCGCGCCGGTCGCGGTAGGTCTCACGCACTTCGGAGGGGTAGTCCTGCTCCTCGTTCATCACCACCGTGGCTGCGATCTGAATCGGCTGGAACGTGCCGTAGTCGAGATAGCTCTTGAGCTTGGCGAGCGCCGCGATCACCTCTGCGTTCCCCACGCAGAACGCGACTCGCCAGCCCGCCATCGAGAATGATTTCGTCAGGCTGTAGAACTCGACCGCGACGTCCTTGGCGCCTTCGGCTTGGAGGATCGAGGGCGGCTCATAGCCGTCGAATCCCAAGTCCGCGTACGCGAAGTCGTGAACCAGCACGACCTCGCGTTCACGCGCGAAGTCCACAATCCGCTGCATGAATTCAAGGTCGACGCAGGCCGTCGTGGGATTGTGCGGAAACGACAGCACGATCACCCGCGGGCGCGGCCACGAGTACTCGAATCGCTCCACCAGACGCTCGAAGAAGGTCTCGCCGACATCCAGCGGTACCTCGCGCACGCTCGCACCGGTGAACAGCGGGCCGAAAATGTGAATCGGATAGGAGGGAGCTGGCACCAAGCAGGCGTCGCCGGGTGCGAGCAAGGTCCACATCAGATGCGAGAAGCCTTCCTTCGCCCCGATGGTGTTGATGATCTCGCTGTCGGGATCGAGTTCGACGTTCCACTTGCGGCGATACAGGTCGCCAACGGCAGCGCGCAGCTTGGGGATGCCGCGACTGGCCGAGTACCGGTGGTTGCGAGCGTTGAGAGCAGCCTCAGCCAGCTTCTTCACGGCACGTTCGGGCGACGGCAGGTCAGGATTGCCGAAGCCCAGGTCGATGACGTCGGCGCCGGCGCGCCGACGCTCGATCTTCAGCGTGTCGATGATGGTGAAGACGTACGGCGGCAGGCCACTGATGCGGCGGAACTCCATGGCGCTGGCGGCGATCCTCGGCGCCCTAGCTCGCGGGACCGGACTCGAGCCGCGCTGCGAAGTCGGCCAGCGCGGTATGGGCGATGCGCCGCTCTGCGCGGCGCTTGACGAAACCAGGCAGCGGTACCGCCAGCACCAACGCGAGCTGATACAGCACTTCGGTGCGCCCCGGCTCGGCTGTCGGGTTGAACTCGTATCTGCCGTCGAGCTGCTTCACGACGTCGCCGTCGACCAGTTTCCACGAGATGCGGTGCGGCGCCCCGCTGTGGTCGTATGCAAGCGAGTACCTCGCTGAGCGCCCCAGCGCCTCGACGCGGAACGAGGCCTGTGTTGCTCGACCTTCGGGATCGCTCTCCGTCACCGTCGCCGTAGAAACGTCGGTAGCCCACTGCGGGTACTGCTCGATGTCAGAGATCAGCGCATAGCAATCTTCGGGAGACGCGGTCACGACCGTGGTCATTGTCATCTCATCGATCATCGTTGCGTCCCACATCCTGTGTGCTGGCCGGCCCCCATTGTCTCAGCGGCCGTATGCATGATCCACAGGGTAAACCCGCGGCAGTCGAACCCCCTGCTTTCTGCCGTGGAAACGCGCTAGCGGGACAGGGCCGTTTCGAGCTTGGCTGCGAGCCCGTCGTAGGAGAAGTGCTGTTCGGTCTGGTTACGTGCCGCAAGTCCCATCGTTGCCCTCCGTTCTTGTGAGGACAACAGGTCGTCGATGGCGGCGGCCACATCGTCTACGTCCGCCGGCCGTTCCACGACGAGGCCCGTCCGACCATGATCCACCGCTTCGTGGCTGCCACCCGATCGGCCAGCGATCGAAGGTACCCCGCATGCAGCGGCCTCGACGAACACGATGCCGAACCCCTCTTGCTCCAGTCCCGCCCACCGGCTGCGACACGGCGCTGCGAAGACATCACCCATTGCCATGAACAGCGGCACGTCATCGTCGCTGATGCGGCCCATGAAGACGACCGGAGCGTCGAGGCGTCGGGCAATCCGCTCCAGTCGCTGCCGATCACGTCCCGCGCCCCCTATCGCCAATGTCAGCCCCGAATGCTTCGTTGACAGCCGGGCCACAGCGTCGATGACGGTGTCGAAGCCCTTGCGCGGAACGAGTCTGCTCAGGCAGACCACCAGCGGCCCCCCCTCCACGCCGAACCTGCGGCGGGCCCCCAAGCGCTCGTCGGCTCCGAGCGGCACGAACCGGTTCGTGTCGACTCCGGGCGGCACCACGGTGACGGGCAGCGCACGCGACGCGCATCGCTCTGCTTCGCCAGCCGCGTACCCCCCTGCTGAGATCACCAACGAGGCATCTCGAAGCACCCCAGCCAGCACGGCACTGAGGCCCCCTAAGCGGGCAGGGACCGTCACTTCGGCGCCATGCAGCACGACGCCGTAGGGCATGCCCAGTCGCGGACCCAGCGCGCCGAGCGGCAAAGCCGGGTCGAGCAGCACGATCTCAGCGCCAACCTCCTCCGCCAGGGCGCGAATTCGTCTCGCCAGACCCGGATGCGGCAACAGCACCCGATCGCGGGTTCGCACGATCCGCACGGGCCCCTCGGCGTCGAAGTGTGCTGCACCCCGGTGCGGCGTCGTGAGGATCGTGGTGGACTCGGGCGGCAGGCGGCGCCACAGCTCCCAGAGATAGTTCTGGATGCCCCCGATCTTGGGCGGGAAGTCGTTCGTGACCAGCAGATGCGGACGCATCAGCCCGCTGCGTACCGCGGTGGCACCGACATGGCCAGCTCAGCCGCCACAAGACCATCCGGATCGTGGTCGCCGAGGCCGTTGCATCGTGCCTCGGCGACAAGTTCGCCTCGACCCAGCCGGCGCGCCGCCCACACTGCGTGCCCGGCAACGACGTCGGACGCCGATGCGAGCGATCGCCGTAACACCTCATCGACGGCGGCAACTCCGGGATCGCCGACATTGCCGAGCACGACGAGGGCGTTGCGTCGCAGATACGACGGTTGCCGGCGCGGCACATACCAGTGCCCGAATGCCGTCATGAGCTCGTCGTCGGTCATCTGCAGCAGTTCCACGACGTCGACAGCGTCGCTGCGCGTTGCGCTCTCGCCACTGCGGCCGAGCTGGACCGGTTGGCCGCGCTGAACCGCTGGGGTGGGCTGAACCGCTGGGGTGGAAGGTGGTGCGGCCGCCGCATCATCGTTGAAGGGGCACACGGTCTGGCAGTCGTCACAGCCGTAGAGGCGATTGCCGAGGGCGACACGGTGCTCGGGCGGGAAGGCGCCCGCCGCCTGGACAAGCCAGGCCAAGCACCGGTTGGCGTCGAGCACGCCCGCTGTGTCGAGGGCCCCGGTTGGGCAGGCCGTCTGGCAGCGGCGGCAGGTGCCACAGCCGTCGGATTGCACCTCGCTCGTCGCCGGCAGCTCTGCGGTCGTGACCACCGAACCCAGCACGGTCCACGACCCGAGCTCTCGCGACAGCAGCATCGTGTTGTGACCCAGCCATCCCAGCCCGGCGCGGGCCGCAGCGGCGCGATCGACCAAGCGATTGTCATCACAGACCGCGACTGCGGCGAAGCCACTGCGCTGCAAGACCTCGCAGATTCGATCGAGGCCCTCTCGCAATGCCCCGTAGGCATCGGTTGCCACATACGCCGCTACTGCCCCGCCCCGGTCGCTCCGGCCGGCCGGATTAATGGCGGGGGTGAGCGAGTCCGGCGGATCGTAGGTGCGGGCACACACCACGATGCTGCGAGCCCCCTCGAGGATGTTCCCGGGAGTAGTGGAACGCTCGGGCCGCCCATAGGTGAACCACATGCCTGCGTGCAAGCCGGCCCCTTTGCGCGCGTCGATCACTTGGCGCGCTTCGATGAACGGCGCTGTGTCGGTCACACCCACGGCATCCAGGCCAGCAACGGCTGCAACGTGCCGAACCTGTTCGAGCAGCGAACGATCTGCGCCTGGCGCCATCGCCCAAGTGTGCCGTGACGGTGAGACTCACTCGTACGTGCTTCGATTTATGCTGGAAGCGGCGATAAAGCCGCGGTCGGTGCGATGTACGAAGACCAAATTGACGTCTGGGTAGGCCGCCAATACGGCCCGTACAAGATCACCGGTTTGCTTGGGCGAGGCACCGTGGCGCACTGCTACCGGGCGACGACGTTGAGAGGCGACGAGATCGGGCTCAAGGTGTTGACGCCCTTCGCGGAGGCCCGGGCGGAGATCCGCTCGCTCTTCGAGCAAGAGTACGAGCTGATGGCCCGCCTGGACCATCCGAATGTCCTCGCCGTCCACGGCGCCGGTGTCATCGGCGGTGCTCACTTCATGGAGATGGAGATTGTGGAAGGCGAGACCCTCGCCGACCGGTGCGGCAGCCGCCACCCCCCGACCCTCGCCGAGAGCATTGCCGTTGTCCAGCAGATGTGCGCAGCGCTCGACCACGTCCACGAGCATCGGATTGTTCATCGCGACGTCAAGCCGTCGAACATCATGCTCGACGCCCAACCGGACAGCAGCGACCGGGCAGTGCTGTTCGACTTCGGTCTGGCGCACGACGTCGACGGACCCCCGTCGCCACCGGGCCGGGTCTACGGATCGCCCATGTACCTCTCCCCCGAGCAGGCACTGGCACAGCCGGTAGATGCTCGCACGGACATCTACGGGCTGGGGTCGACGCTGTATGTGCTCGCCGTGGGCTCAGCGCCGTTCTACGGGGAACGGAACGACCTGTTGCACGCGCATGTGCGCACACCGCCGCCAGACCCTGTCGAGCGGGGCGTATCTGCCGAACTCTCCGAGATCATCCTGACGGCTATGGCAAAGTCGCCCGATGACCGCTTCTCCAGCGGTGCCGACCTTGCGGCCGCGCTGGCCGCGGTGGAAATACCCGCCCAAGAAAGCGAACGCCGCCGGGGGCTTTTGCGCCGGCTGACAAGCCGGGCATAGAACACAGCGCCGGCTGACAAGCCGGACATAAGGAGCCGCGCGGGTAGGTGCGCCCGCCGGGGAGGCGACATGAGCCTCAGCTGACGCCGTGGCGGTAGCGCTCGACGACTTCGGCTTCGTCGACCCCGTACACCAGCACCGTCTCGTCGGGGCCATCGTCGAAGGCGATGATCGCCATCACGCGCCGATCCCCCGGCCGTACCCCGACGACCGTGCCTGCCATGCCCACGAGCGAGCTGCGACGCTCGTCTGACGTGCTCTCCAAGCGGACGATGTCCCCCACGCCGAACGGCAACGAGAGGCCAACGACCACGTCAACTGCTGCTTGTGGCCAGTTCGTTTGTGAGGCTGACAGCCGCTTCGAGCTTTGCCGCGGCGCGTCCGTCAGTCACGGCGTCACGCGCCATCTCAAAACCCTCGGCGAAGTCCGCTGCGAGGCCCGCCACCACCAGTCCTGCGCCAGCATTGAGCTGCACGATCTCAGCCTTGGGACCTGTCTCGTTTCCGGCAACGATCGCTCGGAAGATCTCTGCATTTTCTTGAGGACTTCCGCCCCACAGCTCTGCTCGATTGACGCGCTCCAGCCCGATGGAAGTGGGATCGAACTGGAACTCGTTCACAATCTCGCCGTCGCGCACTTCGTAGATGCGCGTGAGGTCGGTGAGGGTGATCTCGTCCAGCCGATCAGCGCCATGGACCACCAGCGACCGTTCCGAGCCGCGGGCGGCGAGAACTCCCGCCACACGTGGCGCCATAACTGGGTCGCTCACTCCGAGCACCTGTCGCCTCACGCGAGCGGGGTTCGACAGCGGGCCGAGGAAGTTGAACGTGGTGGGCACGCCCAGTTCGGTGCGCACGGGCCCGGCGAATCGCATCGCCGGATGGAACCTCTTGGCGAACGCAAATCCCAGGCCGATTTCCGCGATGCATCGCTCGACCGACGGCCCGTCGAGATCGGTCGCCAGACCCAATGCGGAGAGAGTGTCGAACGATCCTGACGACGACGTGGCCGCGACGGATCCGTGCTTGCAGATCACAGCGCCCGCGGCGGCAGCCACGAACGCTGCCATGGTCGAAACGCTGAGCGCGTGACGCTGCCGAACCGGCGCCCCGCCGCTGCCGACGATGTCGATTGCTCCGTCGGGCGCGGTCAACGGGACCGCTGCGTCGTGCATGGCATCGACGAGGCCGGTGAGCTCAGGAACAGAGCCGCCCTTCATTCCGAGAGCGATGATGAAACCGGCAAGCTGGGCATCAGTGGCACGCTCGCCCAAGATGCTGCCCAGTGCGGCGCGCGCAACTTCGGGGCTGAGGTCGATGCCCGCCACCAAGTCCGTGAGCACAGCCTTCCAGCCGCCGTAATGCTCGAGGGGATGAGCCCCGTCGGGTTCAGGGCTGCCCATCAGTTCGAGCTGGCAGCCGCCTGCGCGTTGCGAGCGCGCGCTGCAGCGCGGCGCCGTCGCCGAATGATGCGAACACGCTCGGCGGCGGTCTGCCCACCCCAGACGCCTTCTTTCTCCCGGACCGAAATCGCGTATTCCAGGCATTCGCCGGACACCGCACACGCTCCGCACACGGCCTTCGCCTCGAAGGCCGCATCGTCATCGCCCGCTGCGTCGCTCTCGGGCGGGTAGAAGATCTCGGCCTCGAGACCCCGGCACGCCGCATGACGTTGCCAGGCGAGCATGTCAGTAGTGAGACCTCCGTGTTGGTCCACGACCACCCGGATGGGGTCCGCGCTTGCAGGTCGCGGCCTCGCGGTGTGCGTGGAGGTGCGGGCCGTTGCAGTGACAGTAGGCATCTGTCGCGCAATCTTGCCGATGCATTGCCGCTTGTCAAGACCTTATTGAGCGTTCAGTATGGCGCGACATGCGCAGCCTGTTGCAGATATTCGGCCGAAGCGTCGAGCGGCGAGCAGTCGTCGCAGGCGCTGCGGTGTCCACTGGGACTGCCCTGGTGGCCGGTGTCGTGGCCGGGAGCTTGGTAGCGGAGCGGACAACAGCGGCGTACGCCGTGAACGGCTTGCTCTTTTTGGGAATGATCGCCGGAGGGGCGGTGGCCGCCGCGAGGGCGAGCGAACATCATCTGCTGTCGTCCGTGCTGAGCTCGGGCCCTGTCATGGCGCTTGCCGTGGTGGTGCAGATCATTCGCCGATTCGGCTCCGGCGAAGCGGTCGCGGCGCTGGGCCTTCCCCTGGTGATGCTGCTGGCGGCATCGCTGGCAACGCTGGGTGGCGTGCTGGCGGGCATGGCGCGGCAGCGTCGGCGCTCGCTGCTGGATCCCCACCCCGAGCCGCGTCGCAGGCGCCGGCACTGATCGAAGGTCCGGCTGGCGGAACTAGCCTGTTTGCCTGCGGTGAGTCGGCCGGGTGGCCGCGGGCTGTGCTGCTTCGGCGCTCCGCAACACGCGGAGCAGTACGAAGGGCACAGTTCGAGGAAGGTCGGGACTCCACAGGGCAGGGAGCTGGCTCGCAACCAGGCGTCGCGAGGCGACGGAAAGTGCAACAGAAAGCAAACCGCCGATGGGTCGGGCCCCGTGCCCGGCCACAGGCAAGGGTGAAACGGTGCGGTAAGAGCGCACCATCGCCGGGGGCGACTCCGGCGGATCGGCAAACCCCTCCCGGAGCAAGGCCAAGCAGGGATCGGACGGCCCGTCCCATGATCCCGGGTAGGCCGCTCAGATGGATGGCCACCCCGACGGCAGCAGCCGACGGACAGAATCCCGCCTACAGGCCGGCTCACCGCTTCCCGCCCTAGAGGGTGACCCCGTGTGAGCCCGCAGCGGAGGCAGCAGAACCCTCTGCTCCCGCGATCCAGCAGGTCGCAACGTCGCAGAGTCTCCTGCTGCCTCCGCTGCTATCGAAGTTGTGCCTCAACTGCTGAGGTGGGAGGTGTCGTTGAACGTGCTCAGCCTGGGCGCGCCGTTCCGGAAGTGGATGTGCGCGATCTGGGCTTGGGAGACGTGGATCCGCCAGGAAATCTCGTCTTCGGTGCCGAGCACCCATCGCACCGCCGACTTGATCGGCGACACATGGGTGAATACCGCGATGTTCTGAGATGAGGCTTCCGCGGCCAAATCGTTGCAGGCGGCTCCGACACGTTTGTTGAGCTCCGCCAAAGACTCGCCGCCTGGCAGCGCGAATCCGGGGTCAGACTGCCATTGCCTCCACATGTCGGGGCGAACCTCGGAGATCGGCAGTCCGTCCCATTCGCCGTAATCCAGCTCCGCCCAGCGTTCGTCGACGGTCATCTCCACTCCCAGCAAACGACGCGTGGCTTCTGCGGTCTGGCGGGCCCGTTTCAGTGGAGAGGTCACGATCCTGTCTGGCTGCTGATCACCGAACGACAGCGCAGCAGCAACCTGATCCGCTTGCTGAATCCCCACCTGATCGAGTTCGTTGTCAACCCGGCCCTGAAGCAAACCTGCCGCATTGGCACTCGTGCGCCCGTGGCGCACGAGGATCAGCATGGGCGACCGTGACGCACGAGGTTCATCAGGCATTGCCTCCGCCGGCTCCACGCCGGTACTGCGGTCCAGAACGGTACGCCAAACGGCCGGTCCGCCAGAAGTCGGTTCGGGCCGTCCGGCTGTGCACCATCGCGGACGCGCGCCAGATCCACCAGCAGCCGGCGAGGCCTGCGAGTTCCATCATGGCGATCAACCAGATTCCCCGAGCGGCCAGCGGAAAGGTCGCATCGGCGGCATCCCCGCCGAACGGCCACCAGAACAGTGTGGACTGCAGCCACGCGCCATCGAACAACTGGTGCCAGAAGACGCCGATCGGCAGCGCCAGCCAGCGCCGACGCGCCCGGCGCCGCCCAACCGTCACCAGCATCACCGCGATGAGCCCGCCCGCAGGCAGCGCCAATGAGTGCATGACGGGCGCTCCCCCGCCCGCAACGTGCAGGACGTCGGGCAGCAGCGCGCCCGCCACGATGAGGCGATGATCGATCGCAGGATCTCCGAAGGTCCAGCGCATGGCGACCAGCGACGTCGCCACAAACCACAGCAGCATCAGGCTGGTCTCCCGCGGCGCTGGTTCGGCTCAGCCGCTCGCTCAGCGGACCAGCAGAGCACCGCACTGGGGGCACTCGGCGAGCTCGTCCGGCCCGAGGTGCACGATGTGCTCGTAGTCGACCGAGGAAACCTCGAGGTGGCACGCACTGCAGGTGGTGCCGACAAGCCGTCCGAGGACGGGTGCCCCACGGGCTGCTGTCCGGCGTCTCTCGTACACCGTGACCAGGGAGGGATCGGCTGAGGCCACGAGCGACTCACGTGCGCTGAGCACCTCGCTGCGTTCGCTGGCGGCTTGGCTCTCGGCGGCTGCGATGGAGGCATCGGCGACATTCATGCGTTCACGAGCTTCCGACTGGCGCGCTGCCAGTGCGGCGCGAGCATCGT
Organism: Acidimicrobiales bacterium; assembly: GCA_965231925.1. GTDB lineage: Bacteria > Actinomycetota > Acidimicrobiia > Acidimicrobiales > Poriferisodalaceae > Poriferisodalis. The sequence continues at coordinate 2,191,755 of OZ246894.1, read as the reverse complement.
TGAGGGGCTCAAGACCCTCCATCAGCTCCAGGATGTGATCCTCGATCTCGGTCTGGCGCCGAGCGAGCGAGGCCGCTTCAGTCGTGAGTGCTTCAGCCTCCTTGGGCGACGTCAGGTGACTCTCGTACAGTCGCTCGGAGTTGTGGGCACGCTTGGCTTCGATGCGCGCAACTTCATCTTCGTGCCGCCGCTGCTGGCGTTCCAATTCAGCGATCTGAGCGTCAAGCACCTTCGCCTCCGCAGCGAAAGCGCGCATCTCGGATTCGATACCGGCACGGACCGCGCGTTCAGGCAGGTGCTCGACATGATGAGTGATCTGATCGAGTCGTACGTCGAGGTCGCCTATCTGGGCGAGAACTTCAATTCGACTCGGCGCCGAAGCCTCCGCAGCGGAGCCCGTGCCGAGCCCGGAAGCGCCAGGTCCAGGGGCTTGGGAATTCATCGCTGTCGCGCAGTCAGGTGATCGTGCATCGAGCTCAGGCCTGGTCGTCCTCAGTGGCGTCGGTGCCCGTTTCCGTGCCAGTCGGATCGGTGTCTTCGGGCGGGATGGATTCGTCAGTATCGCCGATGGGTTCGGTGGCCCGCGCCCCGAGTTCAGTGGCGATCTGCGTGCAGCGAATCCACTCGAACCTCGAATCGCCTTCACCTGTCGGCACTGCGACCTTGCACAGCGCGTCCGGCAGTGGCTCGAATGAGTTGTCTTCGGTTGGGCGGACCATGCTGCACGGCAGGTCGAATTCGAGCGGCGGCTCCGAAGGCGACACTGCTACTGCAACCGAGCACGTGTCCCCGGACAGGAAGAGGTACTGGCTCGCTCGCGGCGGCGGTGGCGCGGGAGAGAACCCTCGCAATGGGGTGCCGTCCAATGCCCGCCCCATATAGGCAGCCCAGATGCGAGCAGGGATCCACCCGCCGGTCGCCCGGCGGTCCTGGATCTCACCCATCGGTACTTGCTCGTCGGGGTGACCCATCCACACCGCAGTCGACATGTGCGGGGTGTACCCGACGAACCAGGCGTCATGGAACGACTGCGTCGTCCCGGTCTTGCCTGCAGAGATCTGTCCGCTCGCCAGCCGAGATCGCGTGCCGGTTCCCGATTGCACGTTCTCTTCCAGCACGGAAGTCACCCAGTCCGCCGTCGATGGCGACACCACCCGTCGCCCGTGCGGCACGTGCTCGTAGAGCACTTCGGAGAAGTTGTTCTCGATGCGAGTGACATAGAACGGCTCCATCCTCACGCCGCCATTGGCGAACGTGCCGTACCCCACCGCCTGCTCCAGTGGCGTGACCTCCTGCGCACCGAGCGAGATCGACGGATAGGGCAAGAAGCCGTCGTCGCCTGAGCGGCCGACGAGGCGGTTGGCCATCCCCACGACCTCGTCGAGTCCCGTGACCAAGCCGAGTCGGACGAACGCGCAGTTCGAGCTGGCCGTCGTTTGGTCCTCGATGGTTGCGACCCGACCCGGGCTGTTCGCGAAGTTGCTCACTTTGTAGTCGTCGAGCGGCGGGTTGGGGAAGACGCACGGTCCCTGGCCGCTGATCGTGTCGAAGGGATAGAGGCCGGCGCGCTCGATCGCAGCCGCAAGGACATAGGTCTTGTACGACGAACCGGGTTGCCGCCGGCCCTGCGTGGCGAGATTGAACTCGGAGTCACTGAAGGCAGGGCCGCCGATGAAGGCGAGCACTGCTCCCGTCGACGGATCGACGCTGACGATGGACACTTCGAACTCGCCGGTGCCTTCGGGCAGGACTTCGGCCACCGAGGTACGCATGGCCGCCTGCAACTCGGGACGCAGCGTCGTCCACACCCTCAGGCCGCCGCCGAATACTTGGCTGAAACGTGCCTGGTAGGTGTCGCCGAGCGCCGGATTCGACAGCAGCGCCCGCCGCACCTCCACCAAGAAGTAGTCGCGTCGCAGCGCCACATCGGTACGGCGAGGCGACAGGTTGCGGCTCGGCAACGGCCGGCGCTCAAATGCGTCCCGCTGGGTCTCGGAGATGATCCCGGCGTCAACGGCTTGCTGCAGCGATCTGCTGCGGCGGCGCGTCATCGTGTCAATGTTCTGATCGAACCCGTCAAACAAGCCGGGGCTGCGAATCAGGCTGGCGAGGAACGCCGCATCACCGACATCGAGCGCCGAGACGTCCTTGCCGAAGTAGGTTTCGGCCCCTGCTTGCAAGCCGTATGCCCCGTTCCCGAGGTACACCTCGTTGACGTAGAACTCGAGGATCTCCTCCTTGGTGAAATCCTCCTCAAGCCGGGCCGCGATCACCGCTTCGCGGATCTTGCGATTGAAGCTGCGCTCGCTGCCCACCACGCGGAGCTTGACGATCTGCTGGGTGATGGTGGAGCCGCCCGATGCAATCCCGCCCGCGGACACGTTCGACACCAAGGCTCGTGCGGTCGCCCTCAGATCCACGCCGTTGTGGAGCCAGAACTTGCTGTCCTCCACAGCGACGATCGTGGCAATCACGTCGGCGGGGACTTGGTCCAGCGTGATGATCTCGCGGTCGATGTCGTCGAGCAGGATGCCGATCTGACTGCCCGCGGAGTCAAAGACTTGGGTTCGCTGGGCGCCGGGCCGAAGGTCGATCGTGATGTGGTCGCGATCGCGTTCGACGGCGTCGAGCGTACGAGCGACGTGCGGCGCCGAGGCTCGTGCGCCGACGGTGACGACGGCCGCGCAGACCGCGATCATCACGGCGAGCAGGGGCAGCCTGGCGAGGCGGCGGGCGACGTCCACGTTGTTCTGCAAGGTACCGGGCCGAACCGCGCAGCAGGGTGCGCTCGCTTTGGCGGCGGCAGAACCCTCTGCTCCCGCGATCCGGCAGGTCGCAACGTCGCAGAGTTCACTGCCGCCTGCCCAGCTATGACATCTGTGTTGGGCCGCTCGGGGTCACACTGGTGTCATGGGGTCTGCTGGGTCCGGCGAACTGTCCGCCGATGTTGCGCGGCTCGATGCGCGGTGCGTCTGGATCATTGACGGCGGGCCGAACGCGCCGCGCCGGGTGCCGCCCGGCGAGCCCACTTGTGTGATCGCCGTGGACCGCGGTCTGGCTCACGCGCTGCGATTAGGCCTGCGACCTCACGTGGTCCTCGGCGACTTCGACTCCGTCGATCCCGGCATGCTGAACCGGGCCCGCGATGAATGGCCCGACGTTGTCGTTCAACGGCATCATCCCGACAAGGCGTACAGCGACTTGGACTTGGCGCTGAGCTTTGCGTGGGGTCTGGATCCTGACGGGATCGCCCTGCTGAGCGGCGCCGGGGGCAGGCTCGACCACATGATGATCGGCGTGACGATGCTGGCCCGGCCGCGGTACGCCGCGCTGCCGCTCACCGCCTACATCGGGACGAGTGTCGTGCGCGCTGCAACCGCAGGCATGACGTTGCTACTGCCGTTCGAGGACGGGAACCTGCTCTCGCTGCTCGCGGTCGGCGGGACCGCCAGCGTGCTCACGCGGGGGCTGCGCTGGAACCTGACGGCGCCGATGCCGCTGCGCAGCGCTTCATCGCTCGGGCTCAGCAATGAGCTTGCAGCGACCTCTGCCCGCCTCGAAGTCCGCGCTGGCACCATCCTCGCGATTCAGACACATGGCACGACGCTTCGGTAGAGGACGCGCCCGGCGCGCCGGTATCCGTGTCGCAGTTGCGTGCGCGGTGGTCCTCATTGCGGCTGGATGCGGCGAGACCGACCGCGGATCCGCTGCGGTGCGCGTCCTGACACATCGCGACTTCCATCTGCCTGCAGAGGCGCTCGAAGCCTTCACCGAAGAGACGGGTATCGAAGTCGTCGTGTTTCGCGAAGACACCCCTGACGACGTCATAGATCTGCTGGAACGCAGCCGCGCCCATCCGGTCGCAGACGTGGTCGCCGGCATCGACACCTTGGACCTTCAACACATCATCGATAGAAGCCTCACCCAGCCCTACGTACCGCTGGCACCTGGGCCGCTGGTGGACGACTTGGCCGTGGACGACCATGCATTGACGCCCATCAGCTACATCGACGCCTGCCTCAATTACCTGCCGTCCTTCTACGTGGTGCCCGAACGGCGCATCGATGAGCTGCCCGATGCCGAACTTGTGCCGCCGCCGGTTCCGGGCGGGCTCGATGCGCTGTGGGACCCAGCCCACGCGGGTACGGCGGTGATCCCCGATGCCGCGACGGCCAGGATGGGCGTCTACCTGCTGGTTGCGTTGGAGCGGCGGTATCCCGAACGCGGCGACGACGAGGCGACACCGTGGCCCCAGGTGCTCGACCAGATGCTCAGGTGGGATGTCGAGCTCGCGCCGAGCTGGGAGCTCGCAACGTTCGAGCGGTTTGCGGGCGGGGCGCCGCCCCCGGAGCGGCCGATCAGTCAGGACGATCCCGATCCGGTGACGCTGGCGTCGCTGCGCGGACGCAGACCGATGACGTGGGGCACGGCGGGATTGCCATCGGTGTACGCCAAGTACCAACCCGGACTGCCTCCTGCGCTGGACATCGCTGTTGTGACCGATGACTGCGTCCGGATCGGGTTCTATGCCGGCGTCGTGGCGGGCGCGCAGAACGCTTCCCTCGGCGGGCGGCTGATCGACGCCATGGGTGAGCCGCTCTTCCAGTTCGGCATCAGCGATCGCTTCGGCTCGAGACCTGCTCGCAGTGACATCGTGAGCGCGCCCGAGTGGACTGAGTTCGGAGTGACAGTGCATCCGTACCGGCCCGATCCTGCCTATGTGGGCGCGAACTGGAAAGAATGGCAACTCACCTGGAGTCAGGTGGTGCGGAACTACCGCACGGGACCTCCCCCGCCCGAACCAGAAATAACCGTGACCCTGCCCTAACGGCCACTGTCACAGTGCTCGGCCTAGCGGCCACTGTTTCATTTGTCGGCCTAGCGGCCACAATCACATTCCTCGGCCTAACGGCCGACGAGCGTCGGGTCGTAGAGGATCGGGCGGCCCAGTCCGTCACGACCGACCAGCGTGCACGCGAACACCCCTTTCGAGCGGAGCACGTTGTTGGCTGCATCGTCGAGTCGTTCCAGGCTGAGTCGCCCCTCGGTGACCGCTGCCTCGATCTCGGCGAATGCGGCGGCGGCATCCTCCAGATCGCCGACGAGGGCGAGGTCCGCGCCAGCGGTGACCGCCAGCAGTGCGGCTTCGCTCACCGACCACTGGCTGCGAATAGCGCCCATGATCAGCGAGTCGGTCACGATCAGCCCGCCATGGCCTAGCTCGTCGCGGAGCACGCCGCCGATCGCCGCTGGCGACAACGACGCCGGCATCCCCCCGGTCAGGCCAGGAACGTGCAGGTGACCCACCATGACCGCCGCGTCGGTGGCCCCGATGATTGCTGCGAACGGGATCAGGTCGCGTTCGCGCAGTTCGTCCAGCGGCGCCGTCGACGCCAGTTCGTCATGTGTGTCCGCAGTGGCCCCGCCATGGCCCGGGAAGTGCTTCACCACCGGGACAATCCCCCCTGCGCTGAGACCTTCCACCGTCGCCAAGCCATAGTCGGTGACCGTCGCCGGATCGTTCCCGAATGACCGGTCCCCGATGCCCTCGCCGGCACCGACATCGATGACCGGTGCGAAGTTCATGGTGAACCCGAGTTGGGACATCTTGCGAGCGTGATCCGCTGCCCGTTCGGCAACCTCCTCGGGCGACCTGGCAGTCTGAGCTGCCGCCGAAGGAAGCGTCCCCACGACGGCGGCGAGTCGCTGCGCCCGACCGCCTTCCTCGTCGACCGCGAAGATCAGCGGAACCCGGCCTGCGAAGTCCTGTAATTCGGCGATGCGGCGCCAGACATGCTCGGTGATGGGTCCCTGGAGCAAGACGCCCGCAATACGGCGGTCACGCGCCTCCTCGACAGCAAAACCCAAAGAGCGCTCGCCCAGCGCCGTCATGATCGTCTGCCCGATGCGCACGGGCAGCGACAACTCGCTGGTGCACCATCGATCCACATCGGTCCACCACGCTCCCGAGAGCAGTTGGCGAACCCCGATCCCCGAGAGCCAGCCCAACGGCCGCTCCTCCCCGGTGAAGACGGTCGGTCCCGGATCGCCGATGGCGACCTCAGAGTTGTCGGCGAGCTGCAGCCAGACACCGAGTGCCCCAGGCGCCCCAAAGCGGGCACCGACGACTTGGGTGTGCAGTTCGGGCGGGTCGCTGACGATCGGCAGGATCGAGGTGCCGACAGGTTCGATCGAACCGTCCACGCCGACGACCCAATAGCCGACGCCACCAGGCCCGCGCAGCACCGCCACGATCCGGGGTGTGTCCGGCGCGCCCTGCGACCCGTCAGCGGGGTCATCGGGTGCAACCGTGATGAGCGGAGGCGTCTCGGGCTCACCCGAGGTTTGAGCTGCGGCTCGCGGCAGCAGCGCCAGCCAGGCGGCGGCAGCAACCAGAACTGCCGATGCGGCGCCGAGCCGTCTGGATCGCAGTCGTCTGCTCCCGTGCGACACGGCCGACAGCGACGCTGGGGAGCTGCTGGCGTCGCTGGTCACCCCGATCCCAGGCGTTGATCCAGTTCCTCGGCCGACAGCAACTGATGCGGCAGCTCAATGCTGTTGGCGCCGCCTGGATCTACCTCGATCGGCGCAGTGAAATTCACATCTCGAATGAGGCAGAACGTCTCGTCCACAGCCGGGCAGTAGAACACCACCGCCGTGGCGCTGAGCACCGCGCTGCCGGATTGCGCGTCGACCGTCGCCGCGAGGCGCACGGGCATCTCAGGTCCTCGGGCTTCGTAACGAGTGCTGCCTTGTGGGCTGATCACGGCGGTGTCGCCTGAGGTCCAGGTGAACTCGAACAACCCGTCGGTGTTGAACTTGTACCCCTCAGGCACCACCAGTTCGAGCACGACCTCGACGGGACCCGGTGCGACCCGCTGGGGCAGCAGCACGACCTCGTCTTCGATCACACCAGCCATCGTCACGGTGGCGATCTCCAGATTCGACAGTGCCAGCGTGGACAGCTCGCCGGTTTCCAGATCGAGCGTGCGGATCCGGTGGTTGTTGGTGTCGGCCACGTACAGCGTGTCCGAGGTGGCGCTGAGCCCGCTCGGCTCGGCGAGTTGTGCTTGCGTGCCGCTGCCGTCGCGCAGGCCCGCCTTCCCGTCGCCGGAAACCAATGTCGATGTCATCGTCTCGAGGTCGAGCGCCTTGATCCGGTGGTTGTAGGTGTCTGCGATGTACAACCGGCCCTGCCCGGGAGCATTGCCCACGTATTCGATGCCGATGGCGTGCTGCAGCAGCGTGTCATCGAAGCTGCCGACTTCGTCGCCCCACACGAACAGGTGCTTGCCCACCAGCGTGTTCAGCTGGCCGTCGAGGCCGAATGAGATTCGCCGCACCGCGCTCGCCTCGGGATCGGTGAAGTAGAGCGCCGCCGCGTCTGCTGCGAGGCCCGATGGCTGCGACAGGGTGGCCTGCAGCCTGTCGCCGTCGTCGAGTCCTTCGGCCCCGGTTCCTGCAAACAGGCCGAGTGCCCTGCTCGTCAGGTTCATCAGCCAGATCTGGTGCCGCCCCGCACCTGCGATGTACAGCACGTCGCCTTCGAGGTGCAGGTCCCAAGGCGAGGCGATGGCCGTCACTGCAGCTGGCCCGGGCCAGAAGGCGGTGACCGGCTCACCGGTCCCGGCAATGGTGCCAACCTGCCGGCCCTGCAGGTCTGCGGCCCGGATGAGGTGATTCTCGCGGTCGGCGATGTACAGCGTGTTGCCGTCGGGGCTCAGCGCCATGCCTTGGGGACGCCGGAACGTCGCCTCGGTGAATCCGCCGTCCGCCCGTCCCTGCGCCCCATTGCCGATCACGTCGATGAGTTCGCCGTCGAGCGTCGCAATCAGCACCCGATGGCGTCCCGTATCAGCAATGAAGAGCCGATCGTTTGCCTCGTCGGCAAGCACCTTGCCGGGGAAGCTCAGGACCGTCGGCAATGGGGGCGCTATGTCGAGCAGCTCGCCGAGCGGTGTCGGATCGATGAGCCCGTTGTGGCCGAACTCCTCTGCCATGACTGAGATCGCCGGTTCGAGAGCGGTGTATACGCCCTCACCGGCGTACTGGCCGACCACCTTTCCCTCGGGATCGATGACAACGACAGTCGGCCAGGCGTTGACGCCATAGGCATCGCGCAGCAGTTCCTGATCGTCGTTCACGATCGGGTGCTGGCGGCCGTAGCGGATCGACGCTTCGCGAACCGCCTCGGATTCGCGCTCGCTGGGGAACTTTGCCCAGTGCACGGCAACGACCACCACTTCATCGGGATATTCCTGCTCGAGCCGGTGGAGATCGGGAATGATGTGGATGCAGTTGATGCAGCCTTGGGTCCAGAAGTCGAGGATGACGATCTTGCCGCGCAAATCGGTGCTCATCGACAGCGGCCTGCTGACGTTGAACCAGTCGTATCCGGCCGGAAACTCCGGGGCTGCAACGCTGCCCTGCAGCGTCAGCGGCACGGTGTCGGCGACCGCGGTGGTGCTCGCAGCTTCGGTGCCAGCAGTTGCAACCTCGTCTTGCGCGTCGCCGGTCGCCGGCTGCGAGTCGTCAGTGGCGCTCGCGGGGGCGTCGCCAGTGTCTGGGGCTGCCTCCGGCGTCTCGGGCGAAGCGCACGAGACGGCCAGCAGCAGCGTGACGGCCGCGACGAGCAGGGCGCGCCGAGCCGGCCAGCGGTGAAACCGCATATGCCTGCGGTGTGACCGCTCGTGTCGGTCTGGACTGCGGGGCCTGCGAGCGGCCCCTGCGGCGGGGCCCCGCATCGTGTTCACGTCCTTTGAGCCGTGCGACGCGAATCGATCACGCCGGTGTCGAAGCCGGCGCGGTGCAGGCCCCCGTGGAACCTGGCGTGCTCTATCTTGAGGCAGCGATCCATCACCACATCGAGGCCTGCGTCGTGAGCCAGCTTGGCGGCCTCAGCGCTCCACAGGCCGAGTTGCACCCAGAACGCTTTGGCACCGATGTCGACGACCTCTTCGGCAACGCCCGGCAGATCCGCGGGCCGGCGGAACACGTCCACGAGATCGGGCACCACCGGCAGGTCTGCGAGGCTCGGATAGCACGGTTTGCCCAAGATCTCGTCGGCCACCGGGTTCACGAAGTACATGTCGAAATCGGTGCTCGAGCTGAGCAGGTACGTCGCGACGAAGTTCGACGGCCGGGCCGGGTTCGCGGAAACGCCCACCATCGCCACCGTGTCGGTGCGCTGCATGAGCTCCAACCGGTCGGCCGCACTGGGCTCAATCCAGCCTTCGACCGGTTCGTGGACAATCGTCATGCGGGCACCGCCTTCGCGAGGGCTTGGTCCAGATCCCAGAGGATGTCATCGAGGTCTTCGAGGCCGACCGACAGCCGGATCATGTCTGCGCTGACCCCTCCTGCCGCCAAGGCCTCTTCGGAGAGCTGCTGGTGCGTTGTGGACGCCGGATGGATGACCAGCGTGCGGGCATCGCCGACGTTCGCCAGGTGGCTAATCATCTGCAATGCCTCAATGAAATCTGCTCCCGCTTGGCGCCCCCCCTGCACACCGAAGGTGAAGATGGCGCCCGGTCCCTGCGGCATGTACTTGCGTGCGAGATCCCGGTAGGGGGAGGATTCGAGACCCGAGTAGCTGATCCAGCTCACCGCCCGATGGGCTTCGAGGTGTTCTGCAACGGCTTGCGCGTTTGCGACATGTTCGTCCATGCGCTGAGGCAGCGTCTCGAGCCCTTGCAGCAGCAGGAATGCGTTGAGCGGTGACATGGCAGCGCCGATATCACGAAGCTGCTCGACCCGCAGCTTGGTGCAGAAGGCGTACTCGCCGAAGTTCTCCCAGAAGCGCATGTCGTTGTAGCTCGCCACGGGCTCGGTCATGTTCGGGAAACGGCCGCTGCCCCAGTCGAAGCGACCCGATTCGCTGACAACCCCGCCGATCGAGTTGCCGTGCCCGCCGATGAACTTCGTCGCCGAGTGCAGCACGATGTCGGCACCATGCTCCATGGGACGGCACAGGTAGGGCGTCGCAAAGGTGGAATCGACCACGAGCGGCAGCCCGTGGGCGTGAGCGACCTCGGCGATCGCTGCCAGATCGGGGATGGAGCCCGAGGGGTTGCCGACGATCTCGGTGTAGCAGAACTTGGTGCGGTCGTCGATGGCGGCGGCGTACGCGTCGACGCTGTCACCGTCGACGAAGCGAGCTTGCACGCCGAAGCGTCCCAGCGTCACGTCGAACATCGTGTGCGTGCCGCCGTAGAGCGCAGACGAGGTGACGAGGTTGTCGCCCGTCTCGCACAGCGCGGCCGCTGCGAGGAACTCCGCCGACATGCCCGAGGCAGTAGCGACAGCTCCGATGGCGCCTTCGAGGCTCGCGACCCGCTCCTCAAACGCGTTGACCGTGGGGTTGGAGATGCGGGAGTAGATCGTGCCGTATTTCTGGAGGGCAAAGAGGTCGGCGGCGTCGGCAGTGTCCTCGAACACAAAGCTCGTGGACTGGTAGACGGGGACCGCACGAGCTCCTGTGGCTGGATCTGGTCGACCGCCCGCATGCAGCGCGCGCGTGCGGAATCCGAACTGGTGATCGCTCATCGAGAGCAGCCTAGGACGGGCCTGTTGCCCAGTGAGCTCGCCCGTTGCGCATGGTCAGCTCAGCGTGGCCGCTCAGCGGCGTGTCGCCGGGCGCGTTCGAGCGCTTCGGCAGGGTCGACGCCGGCAACACCTGCCATCCAGCAGGCAATGGGTGCTGCAATCCGCTCAGAGTCGTGAGCCGCCACGCCTGCGAGATCCAGCAGCGCTTCAGTGATGTCTTCATCAGGGGCAGGCGCCCCGATCACTTCGGAGAAACCTGCCAGCCACTCCCGGGCCGTCGTGGATCGAGTCTCTGAACCGGTCCCGTCGCTCATGGCTACAGCGTACGTTTGACGAGCCACGACGCCCTCGAGAATGCACTCGTCCGACGAGCAGCGGCTCGCTACGGTGCGGGCGACCAAGGGTCACACATCACATAGGGGACAGCGATGAGCGACTACGAGGGCATCTTCGGGCCAGAGCTGTACGAGTTTCTCGAGGAGCTCGAGGCCAACAACAACCGGGAGTGGTTCAACGAGAACCGTGAGCGGTACGAGGAGGAAGTGCGCGAACCTGCCTTCGATCTGATCCGAGCAGTGCGGCCGATGCTCGCCGAGATCTCCCCGAACATGACGGCTCGTGACACCAAGGTGGGTGGCTCGCTGATGCGGGTCTTTCGCGACACACGGTTCTCCGCGGACAAGACGCCCTACAAGACCAACGTGGGCATCCAGCTCCGGCATCTGCGCGCCAACGACGTCCACGCTCCCGGCTATTACGTCCACTTGTCCACCGAGAGCTGCTTCTTCGGCGCCGGCAGGCGGCGGCCTAGCTCGACTTCAGCGGAACTATCTCGGGCGGCTGGTACGACTCGACAGCTGGCGGTTCGCCGTCGTAGCGCTCGACCTCAACGAGGCAGGTGTGCGCTGACGGTCCTTGAGCAAGGCGACTGGTGCCGATGTCAGCCGTGAGCGTGTTGGGGTTGCCGGCTCGGCAGGTGCCGTCGGGCGCTGGGTCGTACCAGGCGCCGGTCGAGAGCTGCACTGCCTCGGGCATGACGGCGTCGTCGATCGTCGCGCCGGCCAGCGCTGCCCCGCGGCCGTTGAAGATGCGCACAAGGTCGCCGTCACTGATGCCGCGGGCGGCCGCCGTGTCGGGGTGCAGCCGCACGGGTTCGCGACCGGCCACCTTCGTTGCCTGGCTGGGTGCCGCATGGTCGAATTGGCTGTGAAGTCGGGCCTTGGGCTGATTCGACACCAAGTGCAATGGCCATCGGTCGCTGCCGGCACCCCCCAACCGCTCGTATGGCTCCATCCACGCCGGATGCGGCGGGCAGTCGTCGTAGCCGTACTCGGCGATCTTGTCGTTCCAGAGTTGGATCCGGCCGCTGGGCGTTCGTAATGGCTTGCCAACCGGGTCAGTGCGGAATGCCTCAAGAAAGATCTGCTCGGGATCACCCATCAACGCCATCCCTGGCGCCATCAGATAGCCGTCCCGGCGAAAGTCCTCGTACGGCGGGGCCTGCGGATCCGCAGCGCGGTGAATCTCGTAGATGACCTCGATCCACTCGTCTGCAGTGCGGCCCTCGGTGAATTGATCGCCGAAGCCCAGGCGCTCAGCCAGGCGAGCGAAGATCCAGTAGTCGTCCCGCGACTCCCCCACCGGCTCTGCCACCGCGGCCATTGCGATCAGCATCGTCTCGGCACCGCCGATGTCGTTGCGCTCGAGCGGCGTCGTTGCCGGCAGCACGATGTCGGCCCGGCGGGCGATCGGCGACCAGAACGGCTCCTGCACCACGATGGTCTCGGGTCGCTGCCACGCTCGCATCAGGCGGTTCAGGTCCTGGTGGTGATGGAAGGGATTGCCTCCCGACCAGTACACGAGCCGGATATCGGGAAAGCGCCCCGTGCGCCCGTCGAAGTCGAACGGCTCGCGGGGCCCCTCCAGCATCTCGGTGATGCGCGAGACGGCGATCGTCGGCGGTCCGGGCTGGCGCATCGGCACCGGCAGACCGGGAATGCGCGCCCGTGTCTGCCCCGCTCCTGTGTTGCCTTGGGTGCCAAAGCTGAATACGTAACCGCCGCCCGGCAGGCCGACCTGGCCAAGCACGCAAGCCAGCGCCAGAGCCATCCAGTACGGCTGCTCGCCGTGGTGAGCCCGCTGGGTGGACAAACTGAGGTTGACCAGTGTCCGCTTGGCGGCCATCTCGTACGCGAGCGAGACGATGTCATCGGCATCGATCCCGGTCACCTCCGCCGCCCACTGCGCCGACTTCGGCGTGTCGTAGTCGACTGCCTGTGCCCACGGCGTGGGGCCGGTCCAGTCGCCACAGGCCGCGGCGAGGCCCTCGCCCATCACGTGCGCCCGAAGCCGGTCCCAGCCGTCGCAGTAAGTCGCCAGGAAGTCCAAGTCCGCCAGACCGTCAGTGACGAGCGTGTGAATGATCCCTGCCATGAGCGCCACATCGGTGCCGGGCCGTATCGGCAGCCAGCGCGCTTCGGCCGCTTTGCCGAAGTCGTCTCGCAGCGGCCCGACATTCAGGAAATCCACGCCCGCGGCTGCCGCCCGGGCGACCCAGTCGTTGTGATGATGCGGACCCTGGCCGCCGTAGGTGACGTGGTTGTTCGACGCGCGCATGCCCCCGAAGCACACGAACAGTTCGGTGTGCTTGCAGATGACCGACCACGACGTCTGCCGAGCGATGCCGGCGTGGTACCCCATGCCCAGCATGTACGGGAAGATTGCCTCAGCCGCGGCAGACGAGTAGGTGCCCTTCTGGTCGGTGCAGCCGCCGAAGAAGCGCATGAAGCGGTGCTGCTGGCTGGACGCCAGCCCGAAGCGTCCCGCAGAGCCCCACCCGTAGGACCCGCCGAAGATCGAGGAGTTGCCGTGTTCGTCGCGGACGCGGGTCAGCTCCGCAGCCACCAGGTCGAGCGCCGTGTCCCAGTCGACCTCCACGAACGGCTCGCTGCCCCGTAGGTGAGTGGCCGAACCAGGTCCGTCTCGCAGCCAAGATTGCCGTACTGCTGGACGCATGACCCGGTTCTCGGCGAAGTGTCGCAGCGACTCCCCCAGATGCGACGGCTCCGGATCGGTGGGATGCCCGCGTACTGCCAGCACTTCGCCGTCGCGCGAGTCGATGAGGAACGATCCGAAGTGCGTTCCCATTGCCGTCGTGCGCACGCCAGCGGGCGAGGCGTCGTTTGCCGCGTTCATGCCGATGCCGCCGCAGCGTCGGACTGTCGGGTCCGATCTTGCGCGCCCGTGCGCCGCTTCCACGCGTCGGCCAGGAGTTCGAGGCTGGTGATTCGTTCCGCAAGCCCGAACGTGGATGTGTGGATCATCAGCTCGTCGGCTCCCGTCGCATCGGCGAGTTCCTCGAGTGCGGCCACCGCCTCACCGGGATCCCCGACGATGGCGTTCGTCGGCATGGTGGCGGCGCGCTGCCATTCGGGATGCGACATCGCTTCGTCCGGCGAGAACAATGGCCAGAACCGACCCGTGCGAATGCCCCATCGCCGCAGCAGCGACGGTGCAGCGTGGTACTGCGCCGTTTCAGTATCAGCGGCCGTGACCAGCCCGACACTCACCATGACGTGCGGCTCGTCCAGTACGGCAGATGGCTGGAAGCGTTGGCGGTAGAGGTCGAGCGCGCCCAGCACGCCGCCGCCGTCGAAATGGTGGGCGAATGCGAACGGCAGGCCCAAGTAGCCGGCCAATTGCGCTGAGTAGCCGCTGGATCCCAGCAGAATCACCGCAGGCGCCGAGGTGGCTTTCGGCGTTGCCCGAAAGTCAGACCACGGCCCCTCGGTAGTGCGCACATCGCCGAGGTACGCCATCAAGTCGATCAGGTGGCTCGGAAAGTCGTCCACTTGCCAGGGGTCGGGCACCGCGCCGTCTTCGGCAGGCCCTCGCACAGCGGCGGCGGAGATGCGGTCGCTGCCAGGTGCTCGCCCGACGCCGAGGTCGACGCGCCCCGGATGCAGCGCTTCGAGCATTGCGAACTGCTCAGCGACGACTGCCGGGCTGTGATTGGGGAGCATGACGCCGCCCGAACCCAGTTTGATCCGCTCAGTGTGAGCAGCAAGGTGGGCAATCAGCACCGCGGGCGACGTGCTTGCAACGGTGTCGATGTTGTGATGCTCGGCCACCCAAAAGCGCTCGTAGCCCAGCCGGTCGGCTGCCCGGGCAAGCTCGGTGGTCTCGGCGAGCGCCTGCGCGCTGGTGCCGCCCTCTGAGACGGTGGCCAGGTCCAGCGCCGAGAGCGGCAGTGCCTGCCAAGAGTCGTCCGCCGATTTCACAGCGTCAGGTTATGGAGCCTTGCGGGTAGGTGCGTCCGCTGTGGAGGCGACATGAGCCTCTGCGACCAGCGATCCGGCAGGCAGAGAGATGCGTACCTCACCGCATTTCTTGCCGACGTCATCGACGCATCACGGTGCATCCGATAGGGCACCGGGGGGTCGTGGGCCTGTCGGAAAGATTGTGTAAACGGCGTGGTCTGAGGGTCCGGTGCCTTCGCGCGCATGTGCCAGCGGCCACGGAGTTGGTCGAGGGGTGTGCGGCGTGTGGTGTGGTTATGGGCTGCGGGAGGCGGCAGGTGCCCCGTTGGGCGGTCCGGTGCCTTTGGGATCGGGTGGTTGCAGGCGGGGCTTGCCGTCGGGTGGGGTGTCGATCTGGCGGCCGTGTTGGTGGAGGTCGGTGTGGCAGTCGAAGCACAGTGATGCGAGGTTCGGGACCTCGGTGAGGCCGCCGTTTTGGTGGTAGTCGATGTGATGGGCTTGGGTGTGTTCGGGGGTGAGATCGCAGCCGATGCAGCCTTGGTCGCGGATGGCGAGGATGAGCCGTTGGGCGTCGGTGGCGTTGCGGGTACGGCCCAGCGCCAGCTCGGACCAGTCGGCTTTGAAGACTGCGGGCAGCACGGCGGCGTCGGTGGCGTGGTCGGCGAGCATCTTGGCCGACAGAGGGGTGCCGTCGTCGAGGCGGGGGGTGACGAGCCGGTCGTTCACCACGTCGTAGTCGGCCACGATCACCAGGCTCGTCTTGGCGCGGCGCACATTGGCGGCACCGGCGATGAGGTCAGCGATCGCGTCGGCAGTGAGCTGTGCACGTGTCGGCACAGTCCCAGCGCCGCCGTGGGCATGTTCGGATGCGACGCGTTGACCGGTCGCATCCGTTCCGTTATTGACGTCGCCGTGCTCTGCAGCCGCGCCGTCGCCGTTCGAGGTGTCGGCGGCGTTCTCGGCCCGGCGTCGCAGCGACCGAATCATGGCTTGCAGGGCGGTGTTGACCTGGCGGCCGGCGAGGAAGTCGAACGTGCCGTGGAGATGCCACATGCCGTCGTCGCCCAGCTTCATCGACCCCCACCGCTGCGAGCGCTGGCGAGCAAGCTCGGCATCGATCGGGCTCAAGTCCTTCGCGGCGGCCTCAGCGTCGAGATCCGCGAACACCTCCAAGCTCTCATAGGCCAGCGGGTGACGAGCCACCGTGTCACAGGGATAGACCCGGCACAGCTCGAGAAAGCTCTCCTCGCTGCGACGATGCTTCTTGGGCGCCTCCCGGGCGATCACCCTCGCGTGGGACATCCCGATCTCGCCGGCCTGCATCGCGTCCAGCGTCGCTGTCATGCCCTCAGCGACCAGGCTCTCGGCCAAACGGGCCTCACTGCGGGCCTGCGACGAGCTCAAACGCGTCTGGTCTCGCAACACGTACGCCGCAGCCTGGGCCCCGTAGCGCGACGCAAGCTCGCCAACCGCGGCCAGGTAACGGCCCTCTACACGCGCCCGCTCAGCGGCCAACTCCACCACGAGCTCCTCCAGATCGCCGTAACCCAACGATCCCAACTCGTCGCCGTCCAAAACGCCGGGCCGCACCGGGGCAATATCGGCTGCACCGTGATGGGAGCCCTCGAATCGCCAAACAGCTTCCGGGTCAGGCCACCCCGACCCCGTTCCGCCAGAACCGAAACCGGTGTCGACGGGCTCGGAGCCGTCGGGGTCGAGCCGGTTCGGCACGTCAGCGAACATGACAATAGCATACACATGTACCGAGATAATCACACGCAATATCGGCAACGACTTCTGATGAATTGCCTATTTCATACACGAGATGATGAACGGACGTATTCTAGAAATAAGGGGCCGATACCACTGACGCGCTACTGCAATGCCGTTTGTCAACGAGTTAGTTCATAGAGACAGGCCAGATGGGCCCGTCCTTCCCCCTAAGAGGCTGCGCCGATAGGTGGAGCCGTGGCCCGAGCAGCTCGTAAGCGACTTCTCTTGACATCCCGAACCCAAGGATACAAAAACGCATTCGCTACCCACGAAGTCGCGAACCATTTGTTCCAGAATTTGCGTATCTTCGGAATCATCGCATTGAATGCCAGCAGCATAGAACCCACAGGCTGCTGAGAAAGCTCGGCGGACTCCACCGGTGGTTGCGAGTGATCGGTCATGATGACCGGTTGTTCAACACAGCAACCACCAGTGGAGGTGTCCAGTATGGCAGCGAGGCTGAGCGCGTTCGAGCGCGCCCGGATTGAGGCGATGAGATCGGCGGGAGCGACCGCTGAGGACATCGCGGTGGTGCTGGGCCGGCACCCGGCGACGGTCTATCGCGAGCTGGGCCGCTGCGGCGGCCCCAAGGCCGTGTACGACGCGGCGTCAGCGACCGCTGACGCGAGCCGCCAGGCGCGGCGGCCCCGGGCATGCAAGCTCGAAGCGGACCCGGTGCTGGCCGCCCAGGTGAAGCGCAGGATGAACCAGCGCTGGTCGCCGCAGGCGATCAGCGCCGATCTCGCCGGCGAGGGACAGCGGGTATGCGCGGAGACGATCTACCGGGCCGCGTACAGCGGCTGCGGGCTCGGCGCCGACGCGTGGAAAGACCTGCCGAGGGGCCGCCGGCGTCGCCGTCCGCGCAGCCGCCACCGCGAAAAAGCCAGCCCGCTGGGGGATTATCGGCCTTTGAGCGAGCGGCCCCCAGCCGCCGAAGACCGAGACGAGGCGGGCCACTGGGAAGGCGACCTGATCATCGGGGCAGCCAACCGCAGCGCCGCGGCCACCCTGGTGGAGCGCGTCAGCCGCCACACGCTGGTCGTCGCATTGCCCCACGGCTACACAGCGCCCAACGTCGCCGCCGCGGTCACCGCCGCGTTGGCCCGCCAGCCCGCCCATCTGGTGCGCAGCCTCACCTGGGACCAAGGCCGCGAGATGGCCCGCTGGGCCGACATCGAAACCGCGCTCGGCATCGAGGTGTTCTTCTGCGACCCCCACAGCCCAAGCCAGCGCGGCACCAACGAGCAGACCAACGGGCTGCTGCGACGCTGGCTGCCCAAAGGCACACCGCTGAACCTCAGTCCGCTGCGACTGTCAGTCATCGAGGACAACCTCAACTGGATGCCCCGCCGACTCCACAACTGGCAATCAGCCGCCGACATCTACACTCAACTCACTCGCAACCACCGATAGAGCTTGCCGCCCTTCCTCTTCCTCGGTTGCGGTCTCCGTTTCGGCGCCGGTTTCCTCGGGTTCGGAAGTGCCGCCGTTGCTGCCTTCCTCAGGGTCTTCGGCAGACGGCTCGATTGCTGTGCTGGTCCCCGCAGTGGTGTCGCCGCTGGCTGGCAGGCATCGCCCCGTCGCGGGGCCCGGCCAGAATCACGCAGTCAGTACCCGCAACGCCGGCGAGGGTGATCGCGCTGTAGATATCCGACTGCACCGCCGCGTCAGAACCGACCATGCGGCAGTGAGTGCTCAGCCCAGCGCCCCAGCGGCGGCGGCGTCAGCGATCTGTTCGTCGCTGAGACCGAGTTCGGAGCTCAGGACGTCGTAGGTGTGCTGGCCGAGCATGGGGGCGGCGTGGCGAGGGCCATGGTCGTAGCCGGCGATCTGGTACTGGTGACCGGAATAGGGCACGGTTCCCATCCGGGGGTGCTCCAGCCACCGGTGGAAACCGCTGTGGGCATACTGCGGATCCGCGAGCAGGTCGCTGCTGCGCTGCACCATGCCCGCCGCGATCCCAGCGCCTGCCAGGAGTCGCTCCAGATTCACGGCGTCTTGGGTGCCCGTCCACGCGGAAATCTCGTCGTCGATGCCATCGTGGGCCGCGAGCCTGCTTTCCAGGGTTGACAGCTCGGCCGCCTGGGCCCACTCCGGTGCCCCCATCAGCCCCACCAGTGTCTTCCATTGGGCATCGTCGGCAATCGTGATGGCGCACCACCGATCGTCGCCCTCGCACGGGTACACACCCTGCGGTGCCACATCGGAATTCCGGTTGCCGTTGCGGGTGGCCACCGTCCCGCTGCCTGCATAGTCGGCCAGCTCAGGTGCCAGGAATTGCAGGCCGCATTCAAGCTGTGCTGCCTCGATGACACAGCCCTTGCCTGTGCGGCGCCGACGATCCAGTGCCGCGAGCAGTGTGGCGGTGATGATGCGGGGCGAGATCGTGTCGGTATAGGCGAGATATGGCCCGTCCGGCGGCAGATCGGGCCACCCCACGACGGGATAGAAACCGGCGATGGCAGCGGCGTGATAGCCGAAGCCGCCCATTCGCGACAGCGGACCGCCGCTTGCCAGCAGCGACGTGTGCACCACGATGGCGTTCGGGTTCAGCTCGGCGATGAGATCGTCGTCGGCAATGTTGCGGGCGAACGTTCCCGGCGTCCAAGATTCCACGACCACATCGGCCCAGGCGATCATGCGGCGGGCGATGTCGACGCCCGCAGCCGTCTTGAGGTCGATGTCGATGCTGAGCTTCGACGTGTTGAACGTGCCGAAGAAGTGCGCCATGTCGACATCGATGACGTCGTCCTTGAATGGCGGATTCGCACGCAGACCGTCGATACGTCCGGCAGATTCGATCCGCACGACCGTTGCGCCATGATCCGCGAACGATTTGGCCGTGATCGGCCCGACCCCGATCCAGCTGAAGTCCGCGACCTTCAGCCCGGCGAACGGCAGCTCGGCGTTCCCGACGCTCCACGCAGTCGAGTCGGGCACCGATGCCGGAGGCTCGGCCACGCCATCGAGCGTGGTTGCCTCGCCGGCGCCTGCGGCTTCCGCTCGGATCTCCGCTCCGTGCTCGTCAACGAGCGGCGGCCGTCGCAGCGTGCCGATGCGAACGCCGTTGATCGTCGCAGGTCCACCGGGCAGTTCCACCGCCGCCGCGCCGGCGAGCTCTGCAGAGCGCCAGAAGTCCCTGGCCCGCAGGTGCTCGAATTCGACCAGGTCGGCCACTGTGTGAACCGGGGCGATGGTCTCGCCCAGCTCCACCGATCGCTTCAAGAGCTCAGCATTGGTGTGCCGCTCGCACAGCCCCACCATTGCCTCGTAGAGCTCATCGAACGTGCGACTGACCGGCTCGCCCCTCGAGGCTCGCAGGTCGTAGGTGTCCCAGTCTTCGTCGTGCCAGCTCTCGTCGGCCAGTCCTTCTTCGATGTACCACTCCAGCAGCCGACCGGTCGCCACCCCTCGGGCAACGCCGATCGCCCACCCGTCCTTAGTCCGGTAGCGCATCTGCAGCGGTGCGGCGAGGTTCACCATGGTGCCCGAGCGTTGGAAATCCCGACCGCAGATCGCATGGGTCTCCATGGCGTTCAGCAGCGTCCACGTCATGGCGGCCTGGGCCGACACGGCGACGTGCTGTCCCTCGCCGAGGACGCGCATGCGGGCATGAGCCATCAGCCCCGCCGCAGCGGCCTCTGCACCGGCGTGGCGCCACGCCTGGGCGATGGAAGCCTTTACCGGCGCCCGCTCGTAGACGCCCTGCATATTGGCGGCGCCGCCCAGCGCCGCCAACGACAGCTCCGAGGCAGCATCGGCGCTGCGAGGGCCGTCGAGTCCGAACGGCGTGACCTGGACGTGGATGATCCGGCCATTCAGCGAACGCAGATCGCCGGGGCGGTAGCCGGCGTCGGCCAGCATGCCGGGCACGCCGGATTCGTAGACGAAGTCAGCGCTGCGCACGAGACGCTCGAAGACTTGGCGGTCGTCAGGGTCGTCGAAGTCAAGAACGACAGCGCGCTTGTTGGAGTTGTAGGCGCAGAACTGCCAGCTGTGCAGGTCCGGCGAAGCGGTGTCAGTGACTGCCCCGCTGGGGACCCGAAGCGGCAGCGCCGAACGGGCCGAGCTTCCGCCCGGCGGCTCGATCTTGATCACGTCGGCACCCAGCTCAGCCAGCATCCACGGCCCCAGCTCGCCCCGGTGATCGGTCAGATCCAGCACTCTCATGCCGGCAATCGGCACAGCAGCCCGGTCCTCAGCGATGTTGTCGAGTGGATCCATCTGCCGTCCGTGACCTGGTTGTCGGCCTGCTGCCGCAGCGCGTCGCCCCACGACGATACGCAGGCGACTGGGGTGGCTGTGCGGTTAGCTTGCCCGGATGGCCTCGTCTGACTCCGGGGGACGATGGCTCGGGCCGCCCGAGCTCGGCGACGAGATGCTCGCTCGCGTCCGCGCCTGCGGTGAGCGCAGCGACGCTGAGCGCATCCCCGACCGCGGCATCATGGCCGATCTGGGGCGGCTGGGACTCATGCGTCTCCTCGTGCCCGAAGAGCTCGGCGGGCTGGGTCGCCACCCCGCGGAGTTCATCGAGTTCACCCACCGCGTGTCCTATGCGCATCCCTCGACGGGCTGGGTCGCCATGACCTGCAACGAGGAGGCGGAGATCTTCGCCGCCCATCTCGAAGCCGAGTCCGTGTCCGATTTCTACGCCGAGCATCCCGACGCCGTCATCGCCGGTTCAGGCGTGCCCCGGGGGCTCGTTCGCCCGGTCGAAGGCGGCTGGTTGGCGAGCGGACGCTGGACGTTCGTCAGCGGCTGCACGGCAGCCGACTGGTGGGTGGTGGCCAACGTGGTGAAGGGCACCCAGCCCAAGGACCTCTGCCACATCCTGATCCCGGCCGACCCGGGCCTCATCGAGGACACCTGGCATACCGTGGGGCTGCGCGGAACCGGCAGCAACGATGTGGTGCTCAGCGAGCATTTCGTACCGGCTCACTACGCGGCGGTGGTGGCCAATTACTCGTTGCCCAAACCCAACGAGCACCCGTTCTACCGGCTGCCTTCAGGCCTGCGATTCCCATTTCCCAAGACCGGCGTGGCGTCGGGAATCGCCCGCCGCGCAATCGACGAATTCGCCGCGCTGGCCGACACGAAGACCCCGCTGTTTGCCCGCTCGGAGTTGGCGTCGCGACCCGATGCGCACGCCGCGATGGCCCGCGCGGAAGCCTTGCTCGGGGCCGGCCAGGCGTTCGTGGCCGATCAGCTTGATGAGATCTGGAGCACCGCCGCCGCGCATGGCGAAGTGACGCCAGCCCAGCACGCTCGCGCACGGCTGGCATGCTCATGGAGCGTCCAGAACTGCATCGAGGCGGTCGGGACGCTCGTCACCGCAGCCGGCAGCACGGCCAACTTCACCGCATCACCGCTCGGCGGACTGCTCAATGACGTGCGGGCAGTAGCCGGGCACTTCATGGTCGGCAGCTACCAGATCGACACGGCCGGCCGAGTGCTGCTGGGCCAGGACTCAGGCGACCGCAATTTCTGACTGCCCGCGTCTGAGGTGCTCGCCGTCGGAGATGTGCGCACGACCATGCCAGGCGCTGCGCCCGTGCACGCAACCTCACGACCGTCGTCGATAATCGCTTGCAGCGGAAACATCGTGGTTCCTACCGTGCCGGGTAGATGGACGGTACAGAGAGCCGAGCGATCATCACGCCGTCAGCGCGCCGCCATGGCGTCCCCGACGCCGACATCTTGCACGCCGTTCGCAACCCTCGTCAGATCGACCTCACGGACGACGGGCGCATCTTCGTCGTCGGATCGCAACGCGATGGCGCGTTCGTCGAGCTGGTCATCGTGGATGACGTTGCGAAGGGGCTTCTCCGGATCATTCACGCGATGCCTGCGAGAGGGACACGCCTAAGGTGAAGCTATGCCGTTGAATCTCGACTTCACGGGAATGACCGAAGAGGAAATCGACAGCTACTGCGAAGCACACGCGGACGAGATCTGCGCGTATGCCCACTCGTTGGATCCCGGCCACGCGACTCCCATGACCGCAGCGGAACAGCAACTCTGGCGCTACGCGCTCTCTGCCACGAACGACCGTCAGCAGGTGTGTGACCTCGTCGCAAACGCGCGCCGCACCGGCAGCTCGCCGGAGCGCATCGCCGAGCTGCTCAGGCTCCCCGTCGATGAAATACTGGCTCGCTTCGGCAGTACGAGTTGATGAGACAGTTCGCAAGCCGCATCGACACCCGCGGCGACGGGTTCGCCAAGAATGCTGCCGCGTACGGTGACCTGCTTGCCACGCTGCGAGATCGCCAGCAATTCGCCATATCCGGCGGCGCAGGCCGGGAGCGCTCCATCGAGCGCCACCACTCTCGAGGCAAGATCCTGCCGCGGGACCGCATCGACCTGATCTGCGATGCCGCCACGCCGTTCCTGGAACTCTCGACGCTGGCCAGCTGGGACATGTACGACAACAGCGCCCCCGGTGCAGGCATCGTCACCGGCATCGGCGTTGTCTGCGGTGTCCCGTGGATGTTCATCGCCAACGACGCCACCGTGAAGGGCGGCTCGCTGCTGCCGATCAGCATCAAGAAGCACGTGCGTGCCCAGGACATCGCCGCGGAGAACGGCCTCGGCGTCATCTACCTCGTCGACTCGGGCGGTGCGTTCCTGCCCCTGCAGGACGACATCTTCCCCGACAAGGACCATTTCGGCGGCAGCTTCTACCGCCAAGCCCGGCTCTCCGCGCAGGGCCTGCCGCAGATCTCGGTAGTGCTGGGCGGCTGTACGGCGGGAGGGGCGTACGTTCCGGCGCTCAGCGACGAAGTGATCATGGTCTCGGGCATCGGGCGGATCTATCTCGGCGGGCCCCCGATCGTGAAAGCGGCTCTCGGCGAGATCATCGAGCCCGACGAGCTCGGCGGCGCCGCGCTGCACACCCGGGTCTCGGGCGTGTCCGACTACATGACTCCCGATGAGCGCTCGGCGTACGGCAAGCTGCGGGATCTGTGCGCAGCGGCCAACCAGCGAGCCGTCGATCATCGTGAGGGTTGGCTTTCGTGGGCTGAGCCTGAAGCGCCCCACTACGACCCGGCCGAGATCTACGGCGTCATCTCAGCCGACGACCGCATCGGATTCGACGCCCGCGAGATCATTGCCCGCCTTGTCGACGGCTCCCGCTACAGCGAGTTCAAGCCCGAATGGGGCAACGACATCACGTGCGGATTCGCCCGCATCTGGGGTTTCCAGGTCGGCATCATCGCCAACAACGGGATCATCTTCTCCTCCGACGCGCTGAAGGCCACGCACTTCATTGAGCTCTGCGAGCAGCGCCGGGTGCCGTTGCTCTTCCTGCAGAACACGACGGGCTACATCGTGGGCAGCGATTCGGAGGCAGCCGGCATCGCCAAGCACGGGGCGAAGATGGTGTCCGCGGTGGCCAACGCCACCGTGCCTCGCTACACGGTGCTCATCGGCGGCTCCTACGGCGCGGGCAACTACGGCATGTGCGGGCGCGGCTTCAACCCCCGGCTCCTGTTCGCCTGGCCGAACAGCCGCATCGCCACCATGTCCGCCGAGACGGCCCAGACCGTGCTGGTCGACATACGCCTCGCAGGGATGCGCGGCACCGAGACCACCGACGAAGACATCGCTGCGATGCGGGCTGAGGTGGCTGACCAATACGAGCGCCAGAGCGACCCGTACTACGCCACCGCGCGCTTGTGGGACGACGGTCTCATCGACCCTGCCGACACTCGCGACGCGCTCGGTCTGTGCCTCGCGCTGGCAGCCCGCCAGGACGCTCCCGCACCAGGCGGCGGCCTCGTGTACCGGATGTAGCCGGCAGTCGTGTTCGCCAAGAGGCTGACGCCATGAAGCTGCTGGTCGCCAATAGGGGCGAGATCGCGAGCCGGGTCTTTGCGACCGCCCGGCGCTTGGGCTGGCGCACCGTTGCCGCATTCGCAGAGCCCGACCGTGACGCGCCATTTGTTCGTGAGGCGGATGAGTCACGCTGCATCGGCCCCGCCGCGCTCGACCAGTCGTACCTCGACATCAACGCCATCTTGACGGCGGCGGCCGAGACCGGCGCCGATGCCGTCCACCCCGGGTACGGATTCCTGTCCGAAAACGCGGGATTCGCTCAGGCCGTCACCGACGCCGGGCTGACCTGGGTGGGGCCGCACGCCGATGCCATCACTCAGATGGGTGCCAAAGTGGAGGCGCGAGCAATTGCAGAATCGGCGGGCGTCCCGATCATTCCGGGCGCCGCGACCGGAGACCTGAGCGCTGCGGCTTCGGGGATCGGCTACCCGGTGCTCGTCAAGGCATCTGCGGGCGGAGGCGGCAAGGGCATCCGCATCGTGCGCTCCCGTGCCGAATTCGAAACTTCGCTGGCAGCGGCACGCACCGAGGCGCTGCGTTCATTCGGCGACGACCGGATCATCGTGGAGCGATACATCGGGCGTCCCCGCCATGTCGAGGTACAGGTGGTCGGTGACCAGCTCGGCAATGTCATCCACCTCGGTACGCGTGATTGCTCATCGCAGCGGCGCTACCAAAAGCTCCTCGAAGAGGCACCGGCACCCAACCTGCTCGATGCCACTCGCGACGGACTGCACGGAGCAGCCGTGGCCCTCGCCCGCCACATCGGGTACGACAGCGCCGGGACCGTGGAGTTCATCGTCGATGCGGACACTGGCGAGTTCTTCTTCCTCGAGATGAACACCCGCCTGCAGGTCGAGCATCCGGTCACCGAGGCGATCACGGGGCTCGACCTCGTGGAACTGCAGCTTCAGGTCGCGGGCGGGGCAGCACTCGGCCTCAGCCAGTCCGATGTGACGTTCGGCGGCCACAGCATCGAAGCCCGAATCAACGCTGAGGATCCTGTCGACGGCTTCAGCCCCCGAGCGGGTCCCGTTCGCCATGTGCGAGTGCCGTCCGGTGTCCGCTGGGACTCCGCAGTCGAACCCGGCAGCGCGGTCACTCCCTACTACGACCCTCTCGTGGCGAAGCTCGTAGTCGCCCGACCTGACCGCGAGACGGCGCTCGACGCGATGAGCGAAGCTCTCGAGGGGCTCGTGCTCGGCCCGGTCCCGACCAACGCCGGATTCCTGCGCTGGCTCGTCGACACGCCGCATCTGCACAACGCAGAGATGACCACCGACGTGATCGACGCACTGCACGGCGACAGATTCCCGATGCCTCCGGCAGCGGCGGATGCCGCGCCGATCGCGGCAGGCGTCTGGCTCGCCTCGTTGCAGCACGACCAAGCTTCACGCGGCAGCGGACCGTGGTCAGCACTCGGGTCGTTCCGGCTGACCGATCACCGGTCGCAGGCAGCGGTGCTGCTGCGAGACTCCGGCGGCGATCTTCACGAAGTCCCGGCCGCGTCGATCAACGGCGCCAGCCCGACGGCGACGGTCGCATGGAGCACCGATGCCAGCTCCGTCGCGGTCAACTTGGGGGGCTACACGGTCACCTTCGACGTGCCGGACCGGTCCGACGCCTGGACCCCGACAGCGACCGATGACACGGGTTCGGTCGGCGCCGTTGCGGCACCGTTCCCTGCCGTGGTAGTCGAAGTGAGCGTCGTGCCCGGCGATGTTGTGGCGACCGGCGACACCCTCGTGGTGGTGGAAGCCATGAAGATGCTCCACTCGCTCTCGGCACACGGCGCCGGCACCGTCGCCGATGTGCGCTGCGCCCCCGGCGACGCCGTAGAAGCGAACCAGGTCCTGGTCAGCTTCGTCGGGGCTGAC
This sequence comes from Acidimicrobiales bacterium, assembly GCA_965231925.1. Taxonomy (GTDB): domain Bacteria; phylum Actinomycetota; class Acidimicrobiia; order Acidimicrobiales; family Poriferisodalaceae; genus Poriferisodalis. The sequence continues at coordinate 2,165,465 of OZ246894.1, read as the reverse complement.
CCGGAACCCGAAGAGCCGAGCTGATCGCAACCCACGTATCGGCTGAGGCGGGCTGCATCGAGGGAATCAGGTACTCCGCGCATAGCTAGACGAGGCCGGGGGGCAAATTCGTCAGCACCTCGTTGCCCATATCGGTGACCAGCACTTGCTCTTCCAGCTTGACGCCCTCGCCCCCCGATCTCGGGCCGCGGCGGCTGGCAACGCTCACAGATTCGTCCGCATTTCGCGTTGCTCGACTGGTGATGGTTTCTGTCGCTGTTTCGCTTTCGCACTTGTGATGTCTTAGAACAGTTTTGACTAATATATTTGTCATTGCTATTCTTGGGTCATGAGAGGCGAACAGGACGTCCAGACTCCGGAGGCGCTTGGGCTAGCGCTGCGCGATGCCCGGCGCAGCGTCGAGTTGAGCCAAACCGAGGCGGCACGGCGGGTGGGGGTGACGCGCGCCACGATCAGTTCCGCAGAGAGAGGCCAAGGCGGTCTGTCCAGTCGCGTCCTGCTCGATCTCGCCCGAACCTACGGGTGCGCTGTTCGGTTTGCTCCGAGGCAACAGGATCCAGTGATCGCGGCGGTTATTGCCCAGTCTGTCAATTGCCCGCAAGGTGCTGAGCATGGCTAGCCAAGAGCTTGCGGTGCTCCTCCGCGGCGAGCACGTAGCCGACCTTGTGCGCGGCACTGGTCGCCTGGGTGCTCGGCTCCGGTATCGGGGCACCTCGGCGCGCCGGATCTCGCTGGCCCTGCCGGTTGCACGTCGTCTGTATTCGGCCGATCGGGTCACACCGTGGCTTCAGGGCCTGTTGCCAGACGACCCGCGTGTGCTCCAGCGATGGGCTAGCGAGTTCGAACTGCATGACTCGACGCCCTTCTCCATATTGTCGTCTCCTGTCGGGCTCGACTGCGCCGGCGCGGTGCAGTTCTGCTCCCATGAGGACATCGACGAAGTGCGCAGCCAACCGAGATCCCGTGTTCCACTCGGTACCGATGAGGTCGAGACGGTGATTGAGGCGTTGCACAACGACGCCTTGGCTTGGCTGGGCGATCCGGCCTCATTGCAATTCAGCCTCAGCGGCGGGGAATCCAAGACTGCCTTGCAACGCGAGGACCAGCAGTGGTTCAAGCCGTCTGGATCCGCTCCTTCCACACACATACTCAAACCCGAGCTCAAGATTCGTCTCCTCGACGACTTGCCGCTGAACGAACATCTCTGCCAGACCGCAGCACGGAATCTCCAGATACCGGCAGCCCGAACCGAAATTGCCGAGTTCGCGGGAATTCAGACGGTCATCATCGAACGCTATGACCGCCTCGACACCCAAGCCGGCCTCGTGCGCCTCCACCAAGAAGATGTGTGCCAAGCGCTCGGACTGCCTCCAAGCAAGAAGTACGAGAGGCACGGAGGGCCGAACACCGCCACGGTCGCCGGCTTGATCCGAAAGCACTCGTCGGACGCAGACGAAGACCTCAGGCGCTATCTCGACGCTCTGATCTTCAACTGGCTGATAGCCGGCTCAGACGCTCACGCCAAGAACTACAGCCTCTTTCTCGACGGCGACAACGTCCGATTGGCGCCGCTGTACGACTTGGCGAGCGGCCTTCCCTATCGTGACGACTACAGCCAAGTCCGCAAGATCAACTTGGCGCAGAAGATCGGGCGCGGCTACACGCTTGAGCGAGCCGACCGCAGATCGGCATGGGAGAGCCTCGCAGCGGCGCTGAGACTGCCAATCAGCCGCACGATCGCTCGCGCAGAACAATTATCCGAAGAGGTCTTCGGGGCCTTTGAGCTTGCTGCAGATGGCCTTCCTGACGAACTGCGAGAACGACCGATCGTGGACGTGTTGCTGCACCATCTCAACCGCAGGGTCCGAACCTCTCGCTCAGTCGGCTCGATTGTCGGCCCGAATTCCGCGATGAGTGCCTGCGCGTAGCGGTCGACGTCCACACCGCAGCCCTCGCCGCCCACCGCACCCTCAGCGCGCTCTGATCGCGGGGATCATGCGAGCCTGAGCGGCAGGTTGGTAAGTAACTCGTTGCCGGTCTCGGTGATCAGCACTTGCTCTTCCAGCTTGACGCCCTCGCCCCCTGATCTCGGGCCGACGAATGCTTCCACGCATATGACCATTCCGGGCTCGAGCACGCCGTCGTATCCGACCTGATCCCACTTGTGCCGGAAGGTCACCGCCGGGTACTCGTCGCACAGGCCCACACCGTGCGCTAGCAGCGTGTAGTGGCGGTAGTCGACGGGATCGGGGTACCAAGCCGCCTCGGTGAGCTCACGAAACGTGGTTCCGGCGCGCAGCAGCGCGGTGTTGCGCTGGATCTGCTCGGCTGCCAGCGACCATGTGTCGTGCTGGGAAGCCGACGGCCGGCCGTCGCCGCAGAGCCAGGTGCGCGACATGTCGACGCATATCCCGTATGCCCCGACCAGGTCGGTGTCGAAACCCATCAGCTCTCCGGCTTGCACTCGCCGGCTGCTGGCCTCGTGGTACCAGGGATTGGTCCTCGGCCCCGACGAGAGCAGCCTCGTCTCGATCCACTCGCCGTAACGACGCAGACTGCCCGCCCACAATGCCGCCCACAGGTCCAGCTCGCTCACGCCGGGCTCGAAGATGGCTTCCATCTCGTCGATGGCCGCCTCGCATGCGTGCACTGCGCAGCGCATGGCCCGGATCTCGTCGACGCTCTTGACTGTGCGCGCCGTCTCCATGAGCGGCGCCCCCGCCACGATGGCGATGCCATGCGATTCGAGCGCGCGGGCGGCGCCCAAGTCCAGCCGGTCGACTGCCACCCGGCAGCCGCTCAGGCTGCCTGCGGTGCGAGCGTGCTCTGCGACGAGACCAGCAACCTCGGCGGCCCAGCGGCGGGCGATCTCATCTGCCCGCGGTCCGGCGAGGAAGTGCGTGTACGACGGCGCCGGGCGGATCTCGTCGACGACCTCGGAATGCGCGTCGAGGAACTCGCCGTCGGAGAACTCGAAGACGACGACGGGACCGTCGGTGTTCACCACGGCGAAGCGGACCGCATTGTGCATCGTCCACAGCGACATGTTGGTCGTGTCGGTGGCATAGCGGATGTTGACCGGGTCGTACAGCAGCGCCGCGTCGCAGTCTGCGCTGCGCAGCTGCTCGCGGACGCGTTCCAGCCGGTAGCGGCGCAGCGCCGACCGGTCGGGAAGCTGAAGTCCTGCGGCGATCCACTCGGCCTCCAGCTCCGGTCCCGGGCCGAGGGCATGCATGTTCAGCTCCGTGTGATCCAGCAGCCATTGGGGAGCTTCGGCACGTCCGGCGCCGATCTTGGGCCGGTGGCGACGTTCAAAACCCTGCAGTGCCATGCCGAGGCGCCCTTCAAGAGGTCTGCGAGGTCTCGCAACGAGACCGGGACACCAGTGCGCGGCGAGCCTAGATGCACAAGCTCCAGTTCGACCGGCGAGGCTGCGCGGGCCTGCTTCTGCTCGCGGGCGCCCATCGGGTTCCAGCTGTGGGTGATGTGGAGCGCGGGCCTGTGCGCGGTTTCTCGTTCGTGTCGCCATGAAGACAGCGACCAGCAGATGAGGTATGGTTTTCGCCCGTGAGCAGCGTCCGGCACATGCGAGCTTCGCTGTGACCCCCCCCCCCTTTTCCGCACTGCGGGGCGACGCGCTGGGTTGACTTGGGCCTGCTGACCTGTGGGCACGGTCGCAGTCTCGACGGTTCGGGCATGTTGCCCGCGTCGGGTCTGTGTCTGAGACCGGCGACGCTGCGGTGATCCCCGAATCGAATGCCCCTGTGGGGCCGCGGGCAGTGTCGCCGCGGACGATCCGCCGCAGCAGCGACTCTTGGCCGCACGATTTCATCCATTTCGAGGAGACCGACTGATGACACCGAACCCGAACCGACGCCCAGCGATCCCGCAGCGCGGCAGCCGGCGGGGCCGCTCGACGGCACGGCTCGCTGCCGGCGCGGTGTGCGCCGCGCTGCTCGCATCGATGCTCGCGCTGCCCGCGGCCGCGCAGACCGCCGACGCGTTCGTGGCCGGCGCGCAGGCATGGACCGCGTCGGACTGCACCGGCGACACACCGATCGTCGTCGGCTCCGACACTGCCGCCCAGTCAGACATCTACAGCGCCGTCACCCTCGCCGGCGTCATCGACACCGACTGCGTCATCCTCGCCGGACCCCGCAACAGCGCCATCCCCGCCACCCAACAACAACGCCTCGACGTCGCAGCCGCAGGCGGCTACATCGTCGGAGGCACCGCCGCAGTACCCGCCGTCAAGACCGCCGGACGCGACATGACACGTCTCGCCGGCGCCAACCGATGGGCCACCGCACAACTCGTCGGCGACCTCGCACGAACCCTCAACAACGACACCGGCAAGGCTCCCGCGACAACGCTGGACCACACGCTGAGCGCTCCCGGCGACGTCGCCCAGCCAGGACTGCACCTCAACGGCGCCGGACCGTGGACCGCGTCGGACTGCACCGGCGACACACCCATCATCGTCGGCTCCGACCCAGCCGCCCAATCAGACATCTACAGCGCCGTCACCCTCGCCGGCATCATCGACACCGACTGCGTCATCCTCGCCGGAGCGCGCAACAGCACCATCCCCAACAGCCAACAACAACGCCTCAACACCGCCGCCGCAGGCGGCTACATCATCGGAGGCACCGCCGCAGTACCCGCCGCCAAAACCGCCGGACGCAACATGACACGCCTCGCCGGCACCAACCGATGGACAACAGCACAACTCGTCGGACAACACACCACCAACAACACCACCGATACCACCACCACCGCGCCCGCCAAATTCACCCCCATATCCGCCGGCGGCATCCATTCGTGCGGGGTGCGCAGCGACGGCACCGCAACCTGCTGGGGCTACAACAGCGACGGGCAGGCTGACGCGCCGACAGGCAAATTCACCTCCATATCCGCCGGCGGCTTCCATTCGTGCGGGCTGCGCAGCGACGGCACCGCAACCTGCTGGGGCGCGAACGGCCAAGGGCGGACTGACGCACCGACAGGCAAATTCACCTCCATAACCGCCGGCTGGCGCCATTCGTGCGGGCTGCGCAGCGACGGCACCGCAACCTGCTGGGGCAACAACGACTTCGGTCACGCTGACGCGCCGACAGGCAAATTCACCTCCATAACCGCCGGCGGCATCCATTCGTGCGGGCTGCGCAGCGACGGCACCGCAACCTGCTGGGGCGACAACGACTTCGGTCAGGCTGACGCGCCGACAGGCAAATTCACCTCCATAACCGCCGGCGGCATCCATTCGTGCGGAGTGCGCAGCGACGGCACCGCAACCTGCTGGGGCAACAACAGCGACGGGCAGGCTGACGCGCCGACAGGCAAATTCACCTCCATAACCGCCGGCAGCGGCCATGGGTGCGGGCTGCGCAGCGACGGCACCGCAACCTGCTGGGGCGACAACGACCACGGGCGGGCTGACGCGCCGACAGGCAAATTCACCTCCATAACCGCCGGCGACAGCCATTCGTGCGGACTGCGCAGCGACGGCACCGCAACCTGCTGGGGCAACAACGACCACGGGCGGGCTGACGCGCCGACAGGCAAATTCACCTCCATAACCGCCGGCAACGACCAAGGGCGGGCTGACGCACCGATGGTCGATGTCGTCGAGTACAACGTCGGTGACACCATCGGAGGCTTCCCGTCGGCCTCTGCTCTTGCAGCGAACGCCAGCAACTTCAGCGGCGCATCAGTGCACGCAAGATTGTCGCCGACGGGCGGTGGCGGCACTGTCACCGTTACATTCGACCACAACGGCACCGTCCCCTACGCCGACACCACCTACAGCTGTGCGTCCGCCGGCGGCTGCGCCATCGTCAACGGCCGCGTCACCAAAGGAACCGTCAAAGCCACGACCGGTGCCGTCGCCGCTGACCAGACCGCTGCGGACCTGGTGGTGGGTACCCCGACTGTCAGCACGAACAGCCCGACTGCTGGGGACTCATTCACATTGAGTGCCACCGTGCGCAACCAGGGCAACGGACCATCCGCGTCGACCACCCTGCGCTACTACCGGTCCGCCGACGCGAACATCACCGCCGGCGACACGGCGGCAGGCACCGACATCGTGTCCAGGCTCGACGCGCGACAAAGCGGCGCCGAGTCGATCCGCCTGACCGCGCCGTCCACGCCGGGAACGTACTACTACGGCGCCTGCGTCGACACAGTGTCCGATGAGCCCGACACGTCCAACAACTGCTCAACCGCGGTGACGGTAACCGTCGCCGCTGACCAGACCGCTGCGGACCTGGTGGTGGGTACCCCGACTGTCAGCACGAGCAGCCCGACTGCTGGGGACTCATTCACATTGAGTGCCACCGTGCGCAACCAGGGCAACGGACCATCCGCGTCGACCACCCTGCGCTACTACCGGTCCGCCGACGCGAACATCACCGCCGGCGACACGGCGGCAGGCACCGACATCGTGTCCAGGCTCGACGCGCGACAAAGCGGCGCCGAGTCGATCCGCCTGACCGCGCCGTCCACGCCGGGCACGTACTACTACGGCGCCTGCGTCGACTCGGTGGCCCGTGAGTCCGACACCCAGAACAACTGCTCAACCGCGGTGACGGTAACCGTCGCCGCTGACGCCACTATTCCCCAGACCACAGGCGATTGCTACGTGGGTCTGGTGGTAGCCGTAGGTGAGCGCTGCACGTATCCGGGCTCTACCAATGACTTCTGGGTGGACAGTTCCGGACGGGGCCACTTCATCTTCTTCACCGCCGGAACCGGCATTAGCGCACGCAACACGACCATCAACGGCGTCCGCTACAACTTCGCGGCCTCCAAGCAATCGGATGGCACGTGGATCATCGAGGCCGCCGGTTGAGCAGCCAATGGCGCGCCGCCGCACGAAGCATCGCGCTCGCCCGCTCGTCAACCACAATCAAGGGGAACAACCATGAGGCAAACAAGTTGGACCCGGGGAGCAGTGCTCATCGCAGCAGTGGTCGTGCTGGCCGCAGGCTGTACCGGCACACCTGAGTCCGTCGCAGCACCGACCACCACCCCAGCACCGACCACCACCCCAGCACCCGAAACTCTGCAATACACCTCCATAACCGCCGGCAGCTTCCATTCGTGCGGGCTGCGCAGCGACGGCACCGCAACCTGCTGGGGCAACAACGACTACGGGCGGGCTGACGCGCCGACAGGCAAATTCACCTCCATAACCACCGGCAACTGGCATTCGTGCGGGCTGCGCAGCGACGGCACCGCAACCTGCTGGGGCTACAACAGCGACGGGCAGACTGACGCGCCGACAGGCAAATTCACCTCCATAACCGCCGGCAGCAGCCATTCGTGCGGGCTGCGCAGCGACGGCACCGCAACCTGCTGGGGCAACAACAGCGACGGGCGGGCTGACGCGCCGACAGGCAAATTCACCTCCATAACCGCCGGCAACTGGCATTCGTGCGGGCTGCGCAGCGACGGCACCGCAACCTGCTGGGGCTGGAACCGCGACGGGCAGACTGACGCGCCGACAGGCAAATTCACCTCCATAACCGCCGGCAGCAGCCATTCGTGCGGGCTGCGCAGCGACGGCACCGCAACCTGCTGGGGCTACAACAGCGACGGGCGGGCTGACGCGCCGACAGGCAAATTCACCTCCATAACCGCCGGCGGCGGCCATTCGTGCGGGCTGCGCAGCGACGGCACCGCAACCTGCTGGGGCTACAACAGCGACGGGCGGGCTGACGCGCCGACAGGCAAATTCACCTCCATAACCGCCGGCAGCAGCCATTCGTGCGGGCTGCGCAGCGACGGCACCGCAACCTGCTGGGGCAACAGCGACGGGAAGGCTGACACGGGCGAGTGCTACGTGGGTCGGGTGGTAGCCGCAGGTGAGCGCTGCACATATCCGGGCTCTACCAATGACTTCTGGGTGGACAGCTCCGGACGGGGCCACTTCATCTTCGCCACCGCCGGAACCGGCATTAACGCACGCAACACGACCATCAACGGCGTCCCATACAACTTCGCGGCCTCCAAGCAATCGGATGGCACGTGGATCATCGAGGCCGCCGGTTGAGCAGCCAATGGCGCGCCGCCGCACGAAACATCGCGCTCGCCCGCTCGTCAACCACAATCAAGGGGAACAACCATGAGGCAAACGAGTTGGACGCGGGGAGCAGTGCTCATCGCAGCAGTGGTCGTGCTGGCCGCAGGCTGTACCGGCACACCTGAGTCCAACGAGTTGGACGCGGGGAGCAGTGCTCATCGCAGCAGTGGTCGTGCTGGCGGCAGGCTGTACCGGCACACCTGAGTCCGTCGCAGCACTGGCCACCACCGCAGCACCGACCACCACCGCGCCCGCCAAATTCACCTCCATATCCGCCGGCAACTGGCATTCGTGCGGGCTGCGCAGCGACGGCACCGCAACCTGCTGGGGCAACAACGACTACGGGCAGGCTGACGCGCCGACAGGCAAATTCACCTCCATAACCGCCGGCAGCCTCCATTCGTGCGGAGTGCGCAGCGACGGCACCGCAACCTGCTGGGGCTACAACGACCACGGGCGGGCTGACGCGCCGACAGGCAAATTCACCTCCATAACCGCCGGCAACTGGCATTCGTGCGGGCTGCGCAGCGACGGCACCGCAACCTGCTGGGGCCACAACTGGTTCGGGCAGACTGACGCGCCGAGCTGATGTGCCGACAGGCAAGTTCACATCGGTGTCCGCAGGTGCTCTTGGACGTAGCACGTGAACTGCGGTCACGGGGACCCGAGTCCGTGCCCATGGGGAGAACCTCGAAGATCGAAGCGTGATATCACAACCCGGGCTTGGACACCCTCACCTCATCCCTTGGAACTAACCATCTAGTGCCGGGTCAGTAGGCGTTTGCGTGCTCAGCCAAAGAGATCGTTGTGCGTGCCGGTTCGGACGAGCACCAGAGCATCCTGTTGGCGATCCTACAGCGCGGCCTTGAGTTGGTCGAGGCTTGAGTGCTCGGTCAGTTCGTCGGGCTCGCGGGCCTCGCGCAGGGCCTCGACGGTCTCGGCGTTCAGGATGCTGATCTCGAACGGGACGCCTTGGCGCAGGACTACTCGCTTGTAGAACAGGGTGATCGCCTCGGTGGCCGACAATCCGAGTTCGCGAAGAACGCGCTCGGCCTGCACCTTGAGATCCGGTTCGACACGGGCTCGAATCATCTCGGTCTTGGCCATCGTGCCACCTCCTGCGCTGTGCTCAAATGCACCTCAAACGAGGAACGACCAGTTTGCGGCGCCGAATGAAGATCAGCATGCCGCTGGGCGTCCTTCGGGAGGTCTGCGAGGCCTCGCAACGAGACCGGGACACCGGTGCGCGGCGAGCCTAGGAGCGTGGTCGGTTATTGGGGTTGTGTGAGGGCGGGTTTGGCTGGTGGGCGCGTCGGGTGGGGTTGGGGTGGCGGGCTGGGGTGCGGACGCGGGTGTGTCACCCGATGATGCCGAGGCGGCCGATGCGGTCGAGGTTGATGGCGGCGGTTCGCCATTCGAGCCAGTGGCCGGCTTTGGCGAGGCCGCGCCACGGCAGGCGTTTGGTGCGGGCTTTGATGTGGGCGATCTTTCGTTCTGCTTGGGAGCGCTGTCGGTATCTGGCGAGGAATTCGGGTTCGCGCCGTTGGGCTCTGGCGGGGGCGAGGAGCTCTTCGTGGGGGTTGATCTGCACGATGCGGCCGCTGTCGCGTGCGGTGCATCGCGTCTTGAGCGCGCACGCGTTGCAGTCCGCTGCGCTGAATCGGGCCTGGCGGCGCTTTTGGCCGCGCGGCGGCGGGATCGCGACGGCGACGCCGGCGGGGCAGGTGATCGTCGCTGTTTCGGTGTCGATGCCGAAGTCGGCTTTGGTGAACATGTCGGGGTCTTTGCGGGCCGATATCGGCGGGGCGGGGGCGACCAGGTCGATGCCGCGGCCGGCCATCGCCTGCCGCGTGGGCCCCGATCCGTAGTGGGTGTCGGCGATGACCTCCGCGACCGGGACCGGGTCGGCGTCGATGAGGTCCTCGAGGACTGCTGCGTCGTGGACGGTGGCCCGCGTCGCTGCCGCGGCGGTGATCAGGTCGGAGTCCGCGTCGGCGGCGATGTGCAGCTTGTAGCCGTCGTAGCGGTCGCGGCGGGAGCGGTGCCCGTGCCGGGCGTCGGGATCGACGGTCGAGATCACCCGCTCAGTCGCGGTGCCTTGGCGTATCCGCGGCACAGCGGCGCCGTCGGGAGTGTCAGCGGTCTCGATGTCCTGGCCGGCGACGACTCTGAGCAGCTCGACTGCTGCGGCCACATCGGCGTCCTCGAAGCGGGAACAGAACCCCACGACAGTCCCGGCGTCGGCGAACAGCTCGGCCACCAAAGCCGCCCGCTCTGCAGGATCGGACCAGTTGATCTGCGGCTTGGCGTCCGACCCGTAGTCGCCGCGGGCCAACAGCCCCGCCAGCTCGCCCGCCGCGCCCGCGTCGATCCCCGACACCGCGTCGACACAGCGACGGACCTGAGAACGAATCAGCGTGACCGTGTCCTGGGTCAGCACGCTGTCCTCGATGCCGGTGGAGTCCACGCTGCGGCGATGGCCGATCACCCCGGCGCGCTTGGCTGCGATCTTGACCCGATCCCCCAAGAAGCTCTCCATCCCCGCGCGCACCAGCCGCGCCCGGAACTCCACCAGCACCACATGCGGAATCCCCCGATGATCCAGCCGCAGCCCCAGCGCCGCTTTCCACGACATGTCGAACCGCGACCGCCGCTCGGCCTCACGATCCGACACCCCATAGAACAACTGGCACAACAACAACGACGCCACCACCGACGGCGGATGCGACGGCCGGCCCCGACCCGACACATACAGCGCATCGAAATCGGCGTCGCAGAACAGCTCCCCGCGAGCCCGCCCCAGCGTCGCCAAGAACCCCTCGCAGTCCAACAGATCGCCCACCATCACATCAACATCAAAAAACGAACCCTGATCGTCAGCCGAACCGCGCACCCCTGCATTGTCCCGCGCGTCCCAGCGCCGACCGCGGAAATCCGCCGACTTTCCGACCACGCTCCTAGGGTCTGGCCATGACTGCGGAGAGACACGACGGCGGATCGCTCACCGGGATCACCATTCACCCCATCAAGGGCTGCCGCCGCGTCGAGCTCGACTCGGTCGCGGTCACAGACACGGGTCTCGATGGCGATCGCGCTTGGCAGGTGGTGACAGTCCCCGACCAAGGCGGCGCTGCGGGCGAGGCCGTCACGCAGCGCCAGAACGCAGCGCTTGCCACCGTCGTTCCGATTCCTATCGACGGCGGGTTGACCATCAGCGCACCCGAGGTCGGCACGATCGACGTGAAGCGGCCCGATGCCAACGACGTCATCGTCCATGCGCTCATCGGAGACGAGGTGGCCTGCGCCGACACCGGCGATGAAGCCGCCGAGTTCTTCACCGAGGTCCTCGGATTCGAGGCCAGGCTTGTCGCGATGACGCCCGAATCGTCCCGGCCGATGCGGCTCTTTCGCGGACGCCTCACTGGTTTCGCTGACGCTGCGCCGGTGCTGGTTGCCAACATGGCCTCGCTCGACGACCTCGTTGAGCGGGCCTCAGAACCATTCGGGATCGAGCGTTTCCGGGCGAATCTCATCGTGTCCAATAATCAGCCCTGGTCCGAGGACACCTGGACGGAGTTCTCGATCGGAGATGCCAGCCTCGTTGCACGGGTCGAGTGGCCCCGCTGCTCCGTTCCCCAGATCGACCAGGACACCGGCGAGCGGCACCGCGAGCCCGCCTTGGTGCTGCGGAAGCACCGCTGGTGCGATACCGCCGAAGGATTCTCGCCGGGCTTGCGGGGGATGCTGGAAGGCAATGCCATGTTCGGTATCGGCTGCACCATCGATCCCGAAGGCGCTGTGCTGTCGGTGGGTGACCCAGTCACGGTCACAGCAACCGGTTCACCACTGCTCGACCCGCCACGCTGAGCAGCAGCGCCCGACTCAAGCAGTATTTTATTACTTTTCAATAAATACTGTGGCGCGCTATCTTGCCAGCATGCAGCGACCAAGGCAGAGGCTCGGCAACACCTCGACGTGACCGTTCCCGCCTCAACAGGGGCTTGGGCAATGTATGGCACAATGTATGTCATGAAGCAGACGACGATTTACCTGCCTGGAGACCTCAAGGCCCGGCTCAAGGCGGCGGCCGAGGAGGATGGCCGCTCGGAGGCAGCGCTCATCCGGGAAGCGCTCGAGGTAGCACTCAGCCTCCGTCAGACACAACCTAACCTGCCGCTCTTCGAGGACGACTGGGGCGACCCCACCTTGGCAGAGCGGGTTGACGACATCCTGGAAGCACTGCGCTCCGGCGAAGATCTGCCCTTCGATCCGTGATCGTCGACACCAACGTTCTCTTGGCGGCCATGATTCGCGGCCAGCGCATGCACAGCGCTTGTCAGGCCCTGCTCGCATCCGATCGCCCGCGGGTCATCTCGCCGCTCGTGCTCGCCGAAGTCGACTACCTCGCTGCGCGAATTGCGGGTGTCGACGCCGAACTGGGCATCTTGGCCGAACTCGCTTCCGGACCGTACGAACTAGCTTCATTCGGTCGCGTCGACCTCATCCGCGCGCAAGCGCTCGTCGAGCGGTACCGAGACCTTCACCTCGGCCTGACCGACGCTTCGCTCATTGTTCTGGCACACCGATATGGAACCAACGACATCGCAACGCTCGACGAACGGCATTTCCGCGTCGTTCGATCGCTGACAGGGCACCCGTTCACGCTCTTGCCCGCCGACAAAGCGACCTCGCGGCCGTGAAGCCCGGCGAGGTCAGTGACCGGAGCGGGGCACGCCCTGGTCGGCGAGGTCGGCAGGATTCAAGCCCATGCCCCACGGCGCTCGCTCCCCTGAGGCTGCGGCGGCCGGACGGCCGGCGAAACAAGCATGTCTAGGGCGGCAAATCAAGCATGAATAGTCCGGCAAACGTGACATAGAGAGGCCGCGCCTATCGCGACGACGATGTCACCGCAGTGCCGCTCAACACGCTCGGTCCCTGAACGGCGTGCCGCTCGCCCGTCAAGCGGGCATTCCCTACACAAGGCAATCACTGAATGGCACCCTCGGCGATGTCGTAGGCGAGCTCACCGAGAACCTCGTCGGTGTGCTCGCCCAGCATCGGGGCTCGCTGCTAGGCCCGCGTCCTGGTCAGCCTGTGGGTGATATGGAGCGCGGGCCTGTGCGCGGTTTCTCGTTCGTGTCGCGGTGAAGACAGCGACCGGCAGACGAGGTATAGTCCTCGCTTCGTGAGCAGTGCCCAGCACATGCGAGCTTCGCTGTGACCCCCCCCCCTTCCGCACTGCGGGGCGACGCGCTGCGTTGACTTGGGCCTGCGGACCTGCGGGCACAACCGCAGTCTCGACGGTTCGGGCATGTTGCCCGCGTCGGGTCTGTGTCTGAGACCGGCGACGATGCGGTGATCCCCGCATCGAATGCTCCTGTGGGGCCGCGGGCAGTGTCGCCGCGGACGATCCGCCGCAGCAGCGGCTCTTGGCCGCACGATTTCATCCATTTCGAGGAGACCGACTGATGACACCGAACCCGAACCGACGCCCAGCGATCCCGCAGCGCCTCAGCCGGCGGGGCCGCTCGACGGCACGGCTCGCTGCCGGCGCGGTGTGCGCCGCGCTGCTCGCATCGATGCTCGCGCTGCCCGCGGCCGCGCAGACCGCCGACGCGTTCGTGGCCGGCGCGCAGGCATGGACCGCGTCGGACTGCACCGGCGACACACCGATCGTCGTCGGCTCCGACACTGCCGCCCAGTCAGACATCTACAGCGCCGTCACCCTCGCCGGCGTCATCGACACCGACTGCGTCATCCTCGCCGGAGCGCGCAACAGCGCCATCCCCGCCGCCCAGCAAGCACGCCTGAGCGTTGCAGCGGCAGGCGGCTACATCGTCGGCGGCACCGCCGCAGTGCCCGCCGCGAAGACCGCCGGACGCGACATGACACGCCTCGCCGGAACCAACCGATGGGCCACCGCACAACTCGTCGGCGACCTCGCACGAACCCTCAACAACGACACCACCGCCACCACAACACTGGACCACACGCTGAGCGCTCCCGGCGACGTCGCCCAGCCAGGACTGCACCTCAACGGCGCCGGACCGTGGACCGCGTCGGACTGCACCGGCGACACACCCATCATCGTCGGCTCCGACCCAGCCGCCCAATCAGACATCTACAGCGCCGTCACCCTCGCCGGCATCATCGACACCGACTGCGTCATCCTCGCCGGAGCGCGCAACAGCACCATCCCCAACAGCCAACAACAACGCCTCAACACCGCCGCCGCAGGCGGCTACATCATCGGAGGCACCGCCGCAGTACCCGCCGCCAAAACCGCCGGACGCAACATGACACGCCTCGCCGGCACCAACCGATGGACAACAGCACAACTCGTCGGACAACACACCACCAACAACACCGGCTCCGCCGAAACTCTGCAATACACCTCCATAACCGCCGGCGGCAGCCATTCGTGCGGGCTGCGCAGCGACGGCACCGCAACCTGCTGGGGCAGGAACGAATACGGGGAGGCTGACGCGCCGACAGGCAAATTCACCTCCATAACCGCCGGCACCCTCCATTCGTGCGGGCTGCGCAGCGACGGCACCGCAACCTGCTGGGGCGACAACAGCGGCGGGCAGACGGACGCGCCGACAGGCAAATTCGCATCCATAACCGCCGGCACCCGCCATTCGTGCGGAGTGCGCAGCGACGGCACCGCAACCTGCTGGGGCAACAACAGCGGCGGGCGGGCTGACGCGCCGACAGGCAAATTCACCTCCATAACCGCCGGCGTCTTCCATTCGTGCGGGCTGCGCAGCGACGGCACCGCAACCTGCTGGGGCAACAACGTCGACGGGGAGGCTGACGCGCCGACAGGCAAATTCACCTCCATAACCGCCGGCGGCAGCCATTCGTGCGGAGTGCGCAGCGACGGCACCGCAACCTGCTGGGGCAGCAACAGCGACGGGAAGGCTGACGCACCGACAGGCAAATTCACCTCCATAACCGCCGGCAGCGACCATTCGTGCGGGGTGCGCAGCGACGGCACCGCAACCTGCTGGGGCTGGAACGACGACGGGCGGGCTGACGCACCGACAGGCAAATTCACCTCCATAACCGCCGGCGGCAGCCATTCGTGCGGAGTGCGCAGCGACGGCACCGCAACCTGCTGGGGCTGGAACGACCACGGGCAGACTGACGCACTGACGGGCAAATTCACCTCCATAACCGTCGCTGCGGACCTGGTGGTGGGTACCCCGACTGTCAGCACGAACAGCCCGACTGCTGGGGACTCATTCACATTGAGTGCCACCGTGCGCAACCAGGGCAACGGACCATCCGCGTCGACCACCCTGCGCTACTACCGGTCCGCCGACGCGAACATCACCGCCGGCGATACGGCGGCAGGCACCGACATCGTGTCCAGGCTCGACGCGCGACAAAGCGGCGGCGAGTCGATCCGCCTGACCGCGCCGACCACGCCGGGCACGTACTACTACGGCGCCTGCGTCGACACAGTGTCCGATGAGCCCGACACGTCCAACAACTGCTCCTCTGCGGTAGCCGTAACTGTTTCTGCGTCATCGGACTCAGCTGTTGAAGTGAGTAATCTTGAGTGCAGCGGCAGGGAAACCCTAATCGGTTATAACTATACGATTTCAGGCGA
This sequence comes from Acidimicrobiales bacterium, assembly GCA_965231925.1. Lineage (GTDB taxonomy): Bacteria > Actinomycetota > Acidimicrobiia > Acidimicrobiales > Poriferisodalaceae > Poriferisodalis. Next base: position 2,149,761 of record OZ246894.1, on the reverse strand, counting down.
GATCCATGCGAATCGAGACATCGAAAATGTGCAAATCGGCTATGGATCAGGCTATTTTGGCGACAGCATCGGACCTTTCGGCGGTGGTCGGCGATATATAGGGCCTCGTGGAGCCTCAACAAATCTGGGCTCAATATCTGCGGGTGCATCCGAGACTTTTTCGTTTTTTTGGATAGAACCCACTCGTCGGACTTCCTGCTCGGTCGTAACTGTGTGGACTGAAGGATCTTGATGAGGCGAATTGGCAGCGCGGCGTCGAACTCTCGGAAAGGTGGTTTCCGTGGGCGCTCTTCACCGAGTAAGCAGCGCATCAGACTCCCGTCCGACACCGGCGATGGCCGACTGGGTTCTTCGTAATTGAGCGCGGAGTAGTTCCAATTGTTTTCGGCCTCACCAACTCATCAAAATGAACTGATACCAGTAGAGGACAAGTCCAATGAATCAGCACCGTCGGCTTCGCAAGCCTCTCATAGCGCTCGGGGCACTCGCAATGTTCGCGGCTGCCTGTGGCGATGCAGAAGACACGGTGTCCGACCGCGAGGTGGTGTCAGTGGCCATCGAGACTACTGTGCCCGATGCGGCATCTGCGGCACGAGACGATGCTTCGGCGGGGACGAGTGCCTCTGCCGATGCTGGGTCGGCTATCTCCGAGGATCCTGAGTTGTCGACAGTGGAGTCTCCGACGACCGTGCAGCCTCCGTCTACAACTTCGACCCCGCCAGCAGCAACCACCACCGAGGCGTCCGCGTCGGACCTGGTAGTGGACACCCCTACGGTCAGCGACAGCAGCCCGACTGCCGGAGAGCGCTTCACACTGAGCGCCACCGTGCGCAACCAAGGCAACGGACCATCCGCGTCGACCACCCTGCGCTACTACCGGTCCGCCGACGCGAACATCACCGCCGGTGACACTCCGGCAGGCACCAACATCGTGTCCAGGCTCGACGCGCGACAAAGCGGCGCCGAGTCGGTCGGCCTGACCGCGCCGTCCACGCCGGGAACGTACTACTACGGCGCCTGCGCGGACTCGGTGGCCCGTGAGTCCGACACCCAGAACAACTGCTCAACCGCGGTGACGGTAACCGTCGCTGGCACGGGCGAGTGCTACGTGGGTCGGGTGGTAGCCGAAGGTGAGCGCTGCACGTATCCGGGCTCTACCGAAGACTTTTGGGTGGACAGTTCCGGACGGGGCCACTTCACCTTCGCCCACGCCGGAACCGGCATTGATGTACGCGGCGCGACCATCAACGGCGTCCGCTACAACTTCGCGGCCTCCAAGCAATCGGATGGCACGTGGATCATCGAGGCCGCCGGTTGAGCAGCCAATGGCGCGCCGCCGCACGAAGCATCGCGCTCGCCCGCTCGTCAACCACAATCAAAGGGAACAACCATGAGGCAAACGAGTTGGACCCGGGGAGCAGTGCTCATCGCAGCAGTGGTCGTGCTGGCCGCAGGCTGTACCGGCACACCTGAGTCCGTCGCAGCACCGACCACCACCCCAGCACCGACCACCACCGCGCCCGCCAAATTCACCTCCATAACCGCCAGCGGCAACCATTCGTGCGGAGTGCGCAGCGACGGCACCGCAACCTGCTGGGGCGAGAACTACGACGGGCAGGCTGACGCGCCGAGCTGATGCTCCGACAGGCAAACTCACATGGGAGTCCGCCGCCCGCCAGCATTCGTGTGGACTGCGCAGCGACGGCACCGCAACCTGCTGGGGCCACAACAGCGTGGGGTCTGCCATAGCGCCAGCGGGCAAGTTCGTGTCGCTGTCCGCCGACGGGTCTAACATCGCATTTGGCGCCTTGATTCACCGCTGATCCCGAAGGCGCTGTGCTGCCCGTGGGCGGACCGGTTACTGTCGCAGCAACCGGTCCGCCGCTGCTCGCACCGCCCCGCTGAGGCCGCCGACTCTTTCGTGGACAGCCGCTGGAGCGGAGCACGCCCCGGTCGGCGAGGGCCGCGATCTCAGGTCAGCTCGCCGAGAACCTCGTCGGTGTGCTCGCCCAGCATCGGGGCTCGCTGCCAAGCCCACCAGTCGCCATCTGTGGTAAACGGCGAGCCGGGCACCGTGAAGTCGCCCAGCACCGGGTGGGATTCAGTCCGCCACCAGCCCACTGCTTCGAGGTGCGGGTCGTGGCGCAGGTCACCGACAGTGTTGACCGGGGTGATCGGAATGCGTCGACGCTGGCCTTCCACGAACAGCTCCTGCTTCGTGAACTGAGTCGTCAGTTCCTCGACCCAAGCATCCACTGCCTCAAGGGCCTCGCGGCGCACCACGATGTCGACGAAAATCTCGTCCAGAATGCCCTCGTTGCCGGTCAGCTCGTGCACCCACTGTGCCATCGCGTTCCAGTGGGCCGGTTGGATGGCGATGATCGCCACATGACCATCGGACGCTGGATACAAGCCCATCGGACTCGTGACCGGTCGACGATTGCCGGCCCGCGGCCGCGGCACCTGGTCGTCGAGGTAGAGCGGCACGCCGGTCTCAGGCGACAGCCACAGGCCGACTTCCTGCAGCGACAGATCGATGGTTTGGCCCAGCGCCGGCTCGCCGGCTGCCGCGGCCCGGTTGCGCGCACGCACCGACATCATCGAGCCGATGACCGCGTGCAGCGACGCCCCGTGCAGCAGCACGCCGATCTCGCCCGCCGGTGCCAGCGGTGGTCCGTGCGGGAAGCCCACGGTGGACGCCAACCCGCACGATGCCCAGCCGATGAGGTTCGACGAGAGCCAGCTGCGGCGTGGCCCGGTCATGCCGAACGGCGTGACCGACACCCACGTCAGGCGCGGGAACCTCTCGACGATGCCCGCAATGCCCAATCCCCCCTGGCCGCTGTCTGCCAGCCACGGGTAGCTCTCCTGAGTCGCAGGCAAGGCGTCGTCGAGCACCACATCGGCCGTACCGATCAGTGCGACCAACGCCTCGGCGTCGTCGGCGTCGGCCGGATCCAGCACGACGCTTCGCTTCGAGGCGCCGAAATACGCCCACCACAGGCTGGCTTCGGGACCCTCATGGCCCGGTGCCAGCGGCGGCATCCTGCGAATCGGATTTCCGTCCGGCGGCTCCACGCAGATCACATCGGCGCCGAGCGCCGCCCACACGCGGGTGCCGTACGCGCCCGACAGGCCGGTCAGGTCGAGCACCCGCACGCCCGCCCATGGGCCGTCCCCTCGCTGCCCGGCGTTCACGCCGCACCGCCGGTGACATTGCCGTCGGCGTCGTAGATGTCGGCGATCCCGAGCGATTCGTACCACCGGTCGAAGGGGCGCTCCAAGGTGACCTCGGGCCGGGCGTCGGTGAACGCCAACCCGTCGTCGACCAACTGCTGCGCTTCGCTGTCGGAATAACCGAGCTCGGCGAGCACGTCGATCGTGTCGCCGCCCATATTCGGTCCCGCACGGGTGACATAGGGCGGCGTCCGGCTCATGCGCAGCGGATTGCGCACGAACAGATCCCGTCCCAGCCTGGGGCTCGGCACCACCGAGTACGGGCGGCGGTCGTGCACCTGCGGGTCGACCATCACGCCGCGATGATCGAGCACCTCGTAGGCCGCGACACCCAAGGCCTGCAGCTCAGCCGCGGCCTGCTGCGCGCTGCGACGGGCGGTCCACAACGACAGCTCAGTGTCGATGGCGTCATGGTTGGCGATGCGGTCGGCGAGCGTGTCGTGCGGGTAGGTCGACAGCGCGTGGCTCCCGCTGCCGTCGTGTGCGTCGATGGCCGACCATTCGGCGAGCGCCGCAAGCGAGCGCCACGCCTCGTCGCTCTGCACTTCCACGGCTACCCAGCGGTCGTCGCCGGCGCAGGGGTAGATGCCGGCGGGCGCTGCCCACGACACCCGGTTGCCGTTGCGGAACGGCTCCGGCACGCCGAGGTCCTGGCCCACCAGGTACGGCCCCAAGAACGACACGGTGGTTTCGAGCTGGCTGATGTCGATGAATCGACCTTCCCCGGTGCGGTCGCGTTCATGCAGCGCGCTGACGATCGCCAGCATCGCGTGCAGGCCACCCATGTAGTCCGGTGGCGCGATCGAGGGAATGCCGGCTGGTTCCTCATGGGGAAAGCCCGTCAGCGCATCCCACCCCACCAGTGGGGCCTGGTTGGGCCCGAACGCTCGGAACGGGTAGTACGGCGTGTCGGGGTCCACACCAAAGCCGGTCATGCCTGCATAGACGATGTTCGGGGACACCTCGACTACTGAGGCGTAGTCGAGCCCGAGCTCGGCGATGCCCGGCGCGGCAAAGTTCGTCAGGAAGACGTCGCAAGTGGCCAGCAGGCGCTTCGCCGCTGCGAGCGCCTCGGGCAGCTTCAGCTCGAGGCCCACCGATCGCTTGCCGGCCGACATCTCGGGCACGTAGGGACTGGTGTCGCAGAAGACATCGGCGAGCTCGGGATCACGGGCCCATGCCGAGCCGAACGCCCTCGCGACGTCTGGGTAGCTGTGGGCCTCCACCTTGAATACTTCTGCCCCGTGATGCGCCATCGCCTTGCCACAGCACGGCGCTGCCACGGCGATGCTGATCTCGAAGACCCGGACCCCATCGAGCGGCCTTCGCTGTGCTGTGCGTGGCGCAGCGGCCGCTTCGGGTTGCTGCTCAGCTTCCATAGCCCGGCGACCTTAGAGGATGCGTGAGAGGTGATCCTTCCCGTTGTCGCACCAGTCGTTTCCCGCTCTTGTTCGCTGTCGCTCACGGGCCGCTCGGGCCACGGCTTCGCCTGTGGGCTCAGCCTCTCGCTCGCAGCACTTGTGGCGGCTGTTGCCTGTCTCGGGGGATTCGCCACTGCGTCGCCAAGGCATTGGATCGTGGCGCGTGCTAGGACAAGGAACGCGCTGAAGCCGCACAAGAGAGGACAGGCCAGCCATGTCAGATTCCGCTACCGACTCGCCCACCGAGGTCGTCGACAAGTTCATCGCCTGCATCGAAGCGAAAGACCTCGACGGAGCGGTCGCCCATGTCTCCGACGACGTCTATTACGACAACGTGCCGATCGGCGACATGAACGGCCCCGATGCCATGAAGGAGTTTCTGGGGGGTCTGACGAGGGGCGACGGCCCTGTCGAATTCGAAGTGCTCCGCCAAACCGCCACCGGCAACACCGTCATGAACGAACGGGTCGACCGCTTCCACACCGGTTCGGGCCGGCAGATCGAGCTGCCCGTCATGGGAATCTTCGAGGTCAACGACGGGCTCATCACGTTCTGGCGCGACTACTTCGACAACGGCATGTTCATGCGCCAGATCAAGGGCGGCTGAGCCCGCCGTGGCCTACCAGTACGACGGCTTTGACCTGAGCGGCAAAGTCGCAGTCATCACAGGCGGCAACGGCGGCATCGGCCTCGGGTACGCCCGAGGCATCGCTGCTGCGGGCGCCGACGTCAGCATCTGGGGCACAAATCCGGACAAGAACGCCGCTGCTGAGGCTGAGTTGCAGGAGATCAACCCTTCCGCCAGCGCGCTGCAATGCGACGTCTCCGACGAGGGACAGGTCGAAGAGGCCATGGCAGCGGTCGTCGAGCGTTACGGGCGCGTCGACGCCTGCTTCCCCAACGCCGGCATCGGCACGCAGAACCAGAAGGGTTTCCACGAGCATTCCAATGAGGACTGGTTCAGCGTCATCGACGTCAACCTGCACGGCGTGTTCTTCACGCTGCGGGCTGCAACCCGCCAGATGATTGCCCAGGGCGAAGGCGGGTCGCTGGTGCTGACCTCCAGCGGCACGGCCATCCAGGGCGCTGCACGAGGCCAGGCGTACGCGGCCACCAAGGGGGCGATGCTGGCGATGATGATGGGGCTGTCGGTCGAGATGGCTCGTTACAAGATCAACGCCAACGCCGTCATCCCCGGCTGGATCGACACTGCGATGACCGAGCGGCTGTTCACCTGGGACAAGTTCGTGGACAACGTGATGCCGCGCATCCCGATGCGCCGCTGGGGCGTGCCGGACGACTTCGGCGCCATCGCGGTGTACCTGATGAGCGACGCCGCTCGTTGGCACACCGGCGACGTCATCAAGATCGACGGCGGATTCAGCATCTTCTGACCGGCCTTCACCGCTGGCAGTGCGGTCCCGGCATCGACCTGGCACCCAACGTCTGCTCCCCGTGCGCCGACGCTCGCGACAGCCGATTTACGAAGATGTGTTAGATTTTGGGCGAGCGGGGGATCCGGCTCGCGCCGTCCGAACTACCGCGCTGTCCCACAGCGATGCGGCATTCGGCGCCATAGCGAGCCGGGCGCCAAATCACGAGGGGGACATCGTGGAGGAATACGACATTCACATCAAGGATGGCACGATCGTCGACGGGACACGGGTGCCGAGCTTCCGCGGCGACCTGTGGATCTCCGACGGGCGAATCGCCCAGGTCGGCGGCCGTCCCGACATGCCGGCCCGCGAAGTCATCGACGCCGGCGGCTGCATCGTCGCTCCGGGCAGCATCGACCTGCACACCCACTACGACGCGCAGATCCGCTGGGATCCGTACTGCTCGATATCGAGCTGGCACGGAGTCACCTCGGTTGTGCTCGGCAACTGCGGTTTCGGTTTCGCCCCATGCAAGCCCGACTTTCGGGAACGCTCGATGCTCACGATGGTGCGCACCGAGGCGATCCCGCTGGCCGCAATGGAAGAGGGCATGCTGCCGAAGTGGGACTGGGAGACCATCCCCGAGTACCTCGACTCGCTGGATGCCGCGCCCAAGGGCGTGAACGTCCTGCAGTACATGCCGACCGCCTCGCTGATGATCTACGTGATGGGCCTCGAAGCAGCGAAGTCGCGGCCGGCCAACAACGCCGAGCGCAAGGAGATGCAGCGACTGCTGCACGAAGGCATGGATGCCGGGCTGTGCGGCTTCTCCATCCAGCGCCTCGGCCCGAATTCGACCCAGTCCGACTTCGACGGCACCCCGATGGTCACCGACACCATGATCGACGACGACATCTTCGTGCTGGCCGAGGTGCTGCGCGAGCGTGACGAGGGCTTCATCCAGCTCACGCAGGCCACCAGCCCCGACGTCAACAACCCCGAGGACCTCACCTTCAAGCGGCGGCTGGCCGAGGTGAGCGGGCGACCGATCATCGACAACGTGGTGCCGGTCAGCCAGCGCAATCCCCGGGTGCACGAGGAACGGCTCGAGTGGCTGGAACAGGCCCACAACGACGGTCTGCGCATCTTCGGTCAGGGTGCTTCGATCCGCACCGGATTCGCCTTCTCACTCGACGAATGGAACCTGTACGACTCGAGCCCGGCGTGGCGCGAGGCCACCACGGGCACGGTCGAGGAGAAGATCCGCAAGATGTCCGATCCGGCCATCCGGGAGCGCCTGCGCGCCGAGACCGACGAAGCGGCGACACTGTTCGCGAACACCCAGGGCGCTGTTGGCGGGCCGCCCCGCAAGCTGGTCGTCCAGGGCGTGGCTCGCCGGGAAGACATGCAGAAGTACGTGGGCAAGTCACTCGGCGAGATCGCGGAGATGGAAGGCAAGCACTACATCGACGTGATGCTGGACCTGTCGCTCAAGACCGATCTGAAGACCGAGTTCCTGGGTGAGGGTCCCGACTTCAACGTGGACCACATGTCGGCGGTGTACACCGATTCGCCATACACGATTCCGGGCGTATCCGACGGCGGAGCACACACCAAGTTCTTCACCGGCGGTGCGTGGACGACCGACTTCTTGGCGTGGATCGTGCGCGATGAGCAGCGGGTGACCGTCGAGGAAGCGCACTACCGGATGTCGGCACTTGCCGCCCATGCCGCGGGCTTCAAAGACCGCGGCGTACTCAAGGAAGGCGCCCCGGCCGACGTGCTCGTCTATGACATGGACGAGCTGGCCATCGATCCCGAGTGGATCGGCGAGGCGGTCTACGACCTGCCCGGCGGCGAATGGCGCCGGGTCCAACGTGCCCACGGCTACCGCCACATCCTGGTGAACGGCGTCGAAACCTTCCAGGACGGCGAGTGCACGGGAGCGACCCCCGGCAAGCTCCTGCGCCACGGCCGCGGCTAGCGGCCGCCACAGCACGGCCGCAGCTAGTTCGCGGCAATCACCTCGGCGAGGGCTGCAACGCCCTCGCTGATGTCCTCCGCCGACAGGCTGCCGAAGCACAGCCGCATGCGGCGCGCTCCCCATTGGGGGTCAACTGACCAGGCTGCGCCTTCGTTGAACTGGATGCCGCGCTCGGCGGCGGGAGCGATATACCGGGCGGTGTCCGTGCCGGCGGGGAATGTCAGCCAGACGAAGATTCCGCCCTTGGGGTCGGTCACCTGCGCTGGTCCGCCGAGCTGGATCGCCACCCGGGACAACGCACCCAGGTGGGTGTTCACGGCGTGGCGCATCACCGCACACTTCTCTTGCAGCGTTTCGCGCAGCTGGTTCACGTGGTCGTCGAAGTGCGCCGCTGCGTACTCGGCGAGCACGAGCTGCTCCAGCGCCCCAGTACCAGCGTCGTCCTTGAGGGCCATCAGCTGGCGCACGGTGGGCACGTCGCCGACGATGTAGCCCACCCGCAAGGCTGGTGCGATCGACTTCGAGAACGAGCCGCAGTAGATCACCACGCTCTGGCCCTCCGAGTGCTCGCAGTCGATGGCGCGCAGCGTTGGCGGTCGCTCGCCGGTCCACTGGAGATCCGAATAGCACTCGTCCTCGAAGATCGGCACGCCGAAGTGCCGAGCGATGGCCAGGATCTCCCGCCTGCGCTCGACGGGCATCACCGAGCCGGTGGGGTTCTGAACGGTCGGGATGGTGTAGATGAACCGCGGCGGTGTGCCTGCAGCAGTCAGCTCATCGAGCAACTGTTCGAGCCGTTGCGGGACAATCCCATCGTCGTCGAGCTCGACTCCGACGCACCTGGCACCGCGCCGGGCGACCTTCGAGATCATCCCGCCGTAGGTGGCCTCTTCGGCAACCACGACATCGCCCGGACGCAGGAACGCCTTATTGACGAGGTCGAGCGCCTGCAGCGAACCGGACACCACCAAGACCTGCTCGGTGCTCGTCGGCATGTGCGCGTTCGCCGCCAGCGATGCGGCGACGAATTCGCGCAACCCCTCGAAGCCTTGGGGATTGCCGCCGAGGTTGTAGGTGGCGAGCTCGGAGCCGTGCTTTGCAAGTACCGCCATGGCCGCTTCGGTCAGGCCACCCACCGGCACACTCGGCGAGTCGTTGTTCCCGCCGACGAAGCTGAAACGCGGGATGGGCGTCCACGTACCTGCAGGCTGCGGCAGGCCTTCGACCATCTTGGCCGTGATGTCGAATGCGTCCTGCGGGGCTCGGCTCTCAGACATCCTCGTCAACCTACTTCGGCACAGATCGCGAGGCTCCGGCCCGCTGTGCGTTAGCTATGCCTACCGGCCTGCAGCAGGCATCGTCACCATTGAGCATTCACCGATCTGGATACGTACCGACTCCCTTGCTTATACTTCGACTGGTGCGCACGGTCCGGGCATTTCGGTCGAGGCGAGACCGGCGACATGCCGACCCGGCAGCGCCGGACGATCTGAGCCGCAACGGTCGAGATCGGCACTGGCCGGGAGCGCGCTCCATCATCCTCGACGGCATCTCCCATTCGTACACCCAGTCTCCGGCTGCCAGTTACTCCGCTGGCTCTGAGGTCACCGACGACACCTCGGGGGGCTGCTACTCGGTGCAGGACCTGTCCTTGCATGTCGCGCCGGGTGAATCCGTTGCATTGCTCGGCCCCAGCGGCTGCGGCAAGACCACGCTGCTGCGACTCATCGCGGGGCTGGAACGCCCCCTCGCCGGCACCATTCAGCTCGGCGACAGGTTCGTCTCGGGACCGTCGGGACGGGGCGGCACATGGGTGGCACCTGAGTCACGCCGAGTCGGGATGGTGTTCCAGGACTGGGCCCTCTTCCCTCATCTCACCGTGGGCCGCAACGTCGGCTACGGGCTTGAGCGGTCCAAGCGAACCCCCGACCGCATCGCCGAAGCGCTCGAACTGGTGGGTCTCGGCGGCTTTGCCGAACGCATGCCCGCAACGCTCTCCGGCGGGCAACAGCAGCGTGTCGCGTTGGCGCGTGCGCTTGCACCGCGCCCGGGCGTGCTCCTGCTGGATGAGCCCTTCTCCAATCTGGACTCGTCGCTGCGCGAGGACGTTCGCAGCGAGGTTCGCCGGCTGCTGATCGAATTGGGCATCACGGCGGTCTTTGTGACCCACGACCAGGACGAGGCGTTTGTCGTCGGCGACCGGGTCGGCGTGCTCTGCGAGGGCCGCCTCGCACAGGTCGACACGCCCGATGGCCTCTACCGACGGCCAGCAGATCCGTTCGTAGCAGACTTCGTGGGCACGGCATCTTGGCTGCGCTGTACGGCCTCTGGCGGGGTCGCGCACACAGCGCTGGGCCGCCTGCCGCTCGGCGGAGCAGACGCTGCAAATAGCAACGGCGCTCATTCCGACGTACGCGCAGCCGATGCAGCCACTGATCCCGTGACCGGCCCGGTGGATGTGATGCTCCGTCCCGAACAGCTGCGTCTGGCACCGGGAACCGCGGCGGAGGTCGAGCTCGTGGAGTTCTACGGGCACGATTCGATGGTGGTGGCGAACCTCGACGGCACCCATCTACGGGTGCGCTGCGGGCCCGATCCGAACGTCCGGCGCGGCGACGTCGTGGCGGTCGAGTTCATCGGCGCCGATGTCGTCGCGTTCGCCCCACGTGGCCAGTCTGCGTACAGCCACTTCGAGGCAACCTTGGAGCGAGCCGAGCTGCGATACCCCACGGGAGTCGACGGCTCACCCACTCCTGCCGAATTGGAACTCTTCGCCGACTGATCGGCTGACCGGCCGTCGAGGATCTGACCCCAAGATCGAGCGGCGCCATCAGGCCGCAAGCGCGACCGCTGCGGGCAGCTCAGCCCTCGCGCAGCGGAGCGATGACCTGCTCTGCGAATCGATGCGCAGGCTCGGCACAGTCTGGATTGCCGAAATCGAGCACGAAGTGGCGGATGCCGACCTCCACCAGCGAGGCCAAGAACTCGACATACTCGGCTGACTCGCTGTCAGTGGTGGGCAGCGCCCGCTCAACGGTGGTCGACATCTCCAGGCCGGCCGGATCGCGTTCGAGCCGCTCGAGCTCGTCTGCCACGATCCCGCACTTGCGGCGCAGCGATTCGAGATCCCGCCGCCATGGCGTGTTCCAGATATCGGCATGGCGGGCGGCCACCCGCAGGCCGATCTGCTCTCCTGAGGCGCCGATGCAGATGGGCGGGACAACCTCGGGCAGCGGCGGCGCCGCCGCACCATCGATGCGGTAGTACTCGCCTTCGAAGCTCGGGTCGTCCTGCGTCCACATCAATCGACAGATCGTGATGACCTCTTCGAGCTGGGCGAAACGCACCTTGGGCGACGGGAATTCGTAGCCGTACGCCTCGTACTCGTCGCCGCGCCAGCCAGCTCCGATGCCCAAGATGAAGCGGTTGCCCGACAAGTACTGCAGCGTCGCCGCCATCTTCGCCGTCAGCGCCGGCGGCCGGTAGCCGTGCCCGAGCACGTGATGACACAGCTGCACCCCGTCGAGGCGCGCCGCACACCAGGTGATCGTCGTCCAGGCCTCCAGAAACGGGTCGGTCTTGGCGTCGAACCCGTAGAAGTGGTCGGCAATCCACAGCGAGTCGAAATGCTCGATCACCTCGGGCAGGAGCCACTCCACCTGCTCGGCCACGATTGACCGGTGGTTGCTCCAGCGGTTGCCGATGCACGGCGACAACCATCCGAATCGAAGTGCCCTTGATGCGTCCGCAGTGTCGTTCACCGCGTCACGCTAATCGTGTCCCTTGCCGGTGCCCTGATCACAGCGGCAACTTGCCCTCGACCGCGCGCAACGCTGTTCTGCGTTCGGCAACATCAGGCAGGACTGCGCTCACGCGTGCCCAGAACGCCGGTCCATGGTTCCGTTCGGTGAGATGCGCCAGCTCGTGAACCACGACGTAGTCGAGCAGCCTCGGCTCCAGCATCACCAGCCTCCAGTTGAACCTCAGTTGGCCGTCGGCAGCGCAACTTCCCCAACGCGTTCGCTGATCGCCGATGTGCACTTCGGGCTCGCAGCCGCGCCCAGCCTCGGGCCACCAGCGATCCATGGCAACCGTGACATGCTCGTGGGCTCGGAGCCAGTACCACTCCCTGATCGCGCCCCGAATGTCCTGCGCGGCTTCGTCTTCGGTCATCTCCAGCGGCAGGAACACCTGCAGTTCCCAAGGTCGGAAACGCACATCGACGTCGAGAACCGCTCCATTTCCAATGACCACGTTCAGGTTTCGCCCGAGGTAGGGGAGCGAAGTGGGCAGCTCGCCCGGGCTCGGCACGGCGCGGGTTGCAGCCAATCGATCGAGAATCCAACGCGCCTTCTTTCGGACGAATCCGTGTATCTCGTCGGGAGGAGTCGCTGCGGGCACTGCCACGCGGACACCCTCGGGTCCCACGCTGAGCTGCAACGTCTTGTGCCGCCGGGTGCTGCGCCTGACCTCATAGTCGATCACAGCGTCTCCGAATCGAATCTGGTCCCGTTCAGGCGCATCCACGCCTCGATCATGCCCTCCGACAGCCAGCCGACCCACGTCATTTTCCGAGGACTGGTGTGCAGTGTGTACGATTGAGCGCTATATACACATCCACGTTCCTGCACCTGTCGACCACAATTCGGACTTCGTCGGCTGGACCCAGGAGGATGGCGATGCGCACCAACATCGAGATCGACGACGAACTGATGGCTGCGGCCATGGGAGAGGGCGGCTTCCGCACCAAGCGTGCCGCTGTGGAGGCAGGGCTTCGCCTGCTGGTTCAAACGACGATGCAGGGACGCATCCGCAGTATGCGAGGCGAGCTCGGCTGGGAAGGATCACTCGACGAGATGCGCACTGATCGATGATCGTGGTCGATTCGTCGGTTTGGATCGACTTCTTCAACGGTGTCGACACTCGCCAGGCCGACCTGCTCGGCGAACTGCTGGGATCGAGACCGATCCTCACCGGAGACCTGATTCTTGTCGAGGTCTTGCAAGGATTCCGAGACGAGACCGGCCTGCGCGACGCCAAGACGGCAATGGAATCCCTGCTGTACGCGCCGATGGTCGGGCGCGACATCGCCGCAGCCAGCGTTCACAACTACCGGACGCTGCGCGCCAAGGGCATCACCACGCGCAAGACCATCGACATGTTGATCGCCACGTTCTGCATCGAGAACGGACATCAGTTGCTCCACAACGATCGCGACTTCGATCTGCTGGCCGAGCACCTCGGACTGCTGGTGCTCTGACCGCCAACCGTCGGAGTTGCCATCGTGGCGTGTCCGTAAGGTCCGACGCGGCAGCTTCTAGACTGGTGGGGCCGCTGGAGGCAGCGATGGGCGACAAGTGGAACAGGTCCGTACTTGAGGATCCTCGTTTCGAGGTGCCGCTGTACACCATGGCAGAGGCTGCCAGGATTATTGACGTCCCGGTCACCACGTTCACCACTTGGGCCAAGGGCTACATCCGGCGCTCACCGCATCGGCCAGAAGTCCTTGCTGGACCCGTCGTCACATGGCAGCGGCCGGCGTCCAAGGGTGCGCCTTGCATCCCCTTCATCGGGCTCGCCGAGGCGTTCGTTGTCAATGCCGTTCGACGCAGCGGTGTTTCGATGCAGCGCGTCAGGCCTGCGCTCGATGTCCTGAAACACGAGATCGATGTCGCATATGCGCTTGCATCTCGTCGGCTGTACAGCGATGGTGCAGAACTGCTCTATAACTACGCCGAACGTAGGGCGGACGACGATGCGGCCCCACACATTCGGCAGCTCGTGGTGGTCCGAAACGGCCAGTGTGTCTTCAGTGAGATCGTGGATCAGTACCTCGTAAACATCGAGTACGGGCCGGACAACTACGCCTCGCTGCTTCGTTTGCCCAGTTATGCGTGCGCGCGCGTCATTGCGGATCCACAGCGTTCCTTCGGGCGGCCGACGCTCGTGCATGGCGGTGCTCGGGTGGCTGATGTGCTCGACAGGTTCTGGACCGGCGAATCTCTCGCCGATCTGGAGGAAGAGTTCGGCGCGCCGCGTGATCAACTCGAAGACCTCCTGCGTGTCGCATCCCGCTGGGCTGCCTGACCTCTTCCTTGATCGCAGCCTCGGACGCGTCAAGGTGCCGCGACTGCTGCGGGACGCAGGCCTTCGCCTCGTGACGCTCGCCGAGCACTACGGAATGCCCCAAGACGAAGCCATCCACGATGTCGACTGGCTCGAGATGGCAGGCAGGAGCGGCTCCGTCGTATTCATGAAGGACGAGGCGATCAGAACCAACCAGCGTGAACGAGCCGTCGTCCAGAAGTTCTCCGTGCGCTGCTTCTGCCTGACACGTCAGGGTCTCAACGCAAACGAGATGGCTCGACGCTTTCTCGACAACTTGGGCGCCATCACCCAAGCCTGCCAGTCGCCTGGACCATTCATCTACGCAGTGCAGAAGTCGCGAATTGACAATCGCCTCTAGCCGATGATCCCCCGCACGGCCGACGTGTACGAACGTTCCATGGCCGTCGTGCAGGGAGGACCCTGTAGCGAGGGGGACTACCTCAGGGGCGGACGGCGCGTTTGCTGGGCCGGCGGGCCAACTCGGACAGCGTGGGCTGGGCCAGTTTGACGAACGTGCAGGCCAGACGGCGGGTCTCTCGGGGATCGATGAGGTCGACGACATCGCCGTGCATCGCGGCCTTGAACGGCGAACGCAGCCGCAGCAACCGTTCCTCGATCATCTCTCGATGGGCTTCAGGGTCGGGTGCGGCATCGATCTCGCGTCGGTACGCCGCCGCTACGCCTCCCTCGATGGGAATGCCGCCCCACTCCCCCGCCGGCCATCCGAAACGCAGGTTGAGCGCATGGGGCAGACCGATGCTGTTCGGTGCATCGGCAGCTACGCCGTAGGACTTGCGTACGTTGAACTCCACCTTCGGCACGCTCGCTTCTGCCGACGCGATCAGGGCACGCACGCCCCGGCGCATCGTGGCCTTGCGCTCCGCAGCCGAGCCCAGCATGAATCCGGGCATGTCCAAGAAGATCACCATCGGCAGGTTGAACGCGTCGCACAGGTCCACGAAGTGCGCGTACTTGTCGGCACCGTCGCCGTCCATCGCACCCGCCAGCCGCATCGGGTCACTGCCGACGACACCGACGCTGTAGCCGTCGAGCCGGGCGAAACCGGTGATGATCGCCCCGGCATAGTGACGGCGCATCTCGAAGAACTCACCGTTGTCGACGACGTGGCGGATCAGCGCCCGTGCGTCGTAACCGGCTCGGCGATTCGTGGGGATGATGTTCAGCAGCTCTTCGGGCCGGCGATCCGGCGGGTCGCCGGTGTCCACCCGAGGCGCCACCTGCGACACCGTGTTGGGCAGGTACGACAGGAACGTGCGGATCTGGTCGAACGCGTCCTCCTCGCTCTCGGCCACGTTGTCGACCTGGCCGCTCTCGTACACGTGCATCCGGTAGCCGCCGAGTTCCTCCTTGGACAGGTTCTCGCCGGTGGCCCGCTGCACCACGGGAGGCCCCGATGGGAAGATCTGCGACTGGCCCTTCACCATCACCGTGAAGTGCGACATCAGGGCCGCAGCCGCAGGCCAGCCCGCAACCGACCCCATGATCCCTGCAGCCACCGGCACCTTGGTGAGCATCTCCACGCCTTGCCACCACATGTCGCCCGAGGGCAGGGCCATCTGGCCCGACTCCTCGTCGGACCGCGAGCTGTGGCCGACGCCCTCGCGCAGTTGCACATACGGGATGCCGTAGGTGATGGCCAGCGGCTGGGCGAATTGGTGCGGGATCTTGTGGACGTTGTGGGGGCTGCCGCCCGAGATGGTGAAGTCGTCACCGCCGATTACCACCGGCCGGCCGTCGAGCTCGGCCAGACCCATCACGTAGCCGCCGGGTGTGAACCCGATGATGTTGCCGTCGTCGTCGTACTCCGGGCCGCCCATGAGTCCGCCCATCTCGACGAACGAGCCCGGGTCGGCCATCTTGGCGATGCGCTCGCGCACCGTGTAGCGGCCGCCCTGATGCTGGCGCTCGATGCGCTCAGACCCGCCCATCTCCGAGGCCAGCTCCTTGAGATACGCAATCTCCGCGATCGCGTCCTCCCAGGACATTCCCGGCTTCCACGTCTCCCGATCCGGATCAATAGGCATCTCTGCCCTCCAATCTCCGACTGCACGCCGCTTCCCCTGCGGCTCCGCGCTGTTCGGCATGGCGAGCGGTCAGGTCGTCAATCGACATCACTTCGGTAGTTATCCAATCGCCTCGCGCTTTTGGCCGAACTGGTTCCAGCTCGTCATGCTCTCCGCCGGCCGTCGGTGGGCAACGCCCCACTTCCCGGTGGGCACCCCGAGCGGCAGCAGTGCCGCGATCTGGTAGCGGTCGGGAATGCCGCAGGCTTCGCGGACCTCGTCGTCATGAGTGCTTCGTGCAGTTCCATTTCTCGTCTCTCCGGTCGTTAGCGGTTACGGAAGGTCGGGCTCACGGGGCAGACCGAGCAGCCGCTCGCCGATGATGTTGCGTTGCACTTCGCTAGTGCCTCCGCCGATGGTGAGCGCTCGACTGAACAGGTAGCCCCAGTGCCAGGGATCCAGCTCTTCGGCCGCCTCGTCTTGGAGGCCAATCATCCCGTCGGGCCCCGAGAGGTCCTTGATGAGTGCCATGAGATCTTGGCCATGGACATCGGCGAGCGCTTTGCGGATCGAGGCCACGGGCCCGGGATCGGCACCAGTCATCATGGCGTCGATGATCTTGTCGCTGAGCAGCTCGATGACCTTTGTCTCGCTCCGAAGGCGGGCCGACCGCTGACGCGTCAACGGATCAGAGCCGGCGCCCCTGTCTCGGATCTCGGCGAAGCACTCATCGGGATCGGGCCCCATCCCCCACAGGACGCCGCCCTCGCTCAGCGAGACCCGCTCGTTGCCAAGGGTGACCTTGGCCAGCTTCCAGCCCTCGTTCTCAGGCCCGATTCGGTTCTCGGCCGGGATGCGAACGTCGGTGAGGAAGGTCTCGTTGAAGTGGTTGCCGCCGGTCATCTCAATGATCTTGCGGACCTCGATGCCGGGCGTCTTCATGTCCAGGACGAAGTAAGAGATTCCCTTGTGCTTGGGCGCTGCAGGGTCTGTACGGGCTAGGAGGATCGCCCAATCCGAGCGGTTTGCCCACGTCGACCAGACCTTCTGGCCATTGACCACGTACTCGTCGCCGTCGCGCTCCGCTCGGGTCCTCAGGGAGGCGAGATCGCTGCCGGCCTCCGGCTCGGAGAACAGCTGGCACCACTCGGTCGAGCCGTCGAGGATGCCGGGCAACCATCGCTTCTGCTGAGTCGGCGTGCCCCCGGCCACGATTGTCGGCCCGGCCCAGCCGATGGCGATCGGGCTGTCGGGGCGGACTACCCCGGCTTGGGCCAGCTCGTCGTCGACGATCAGCAGCAGCTCGGGGTCGGCCCCGAGCCCCCAAGGCTCCGGCCAGTGGGGGGCCACATACCCAGCCTCGGCCAGTTGGCGACTGGTCGGCTCAGGGTGAGTTTCGAACCAAGCACGGATCTCAAGCCTTCGGGGATCGTCGTCAGGTGGGAGATGAACCGGCATGTCGCAGCAAATGTATGGGGCCGAGTCGTCACGTGCCGTGGTCAGAAGGCGGGCTCCTGCGCGACGGACTAGCCAAGAAGCGGATGAACCCGTCTATTACCGACGATCACAACCGGACTACCACCGCAATGATCGAGTCCGCCTGCAGCGAGCCCGATCCGCCATCTCGGTGATGCGCTCGCGCACATCCGCCCAGTAGCGATGCCGCCAGTTTCGTCGCCTTGGGGACAGATTCCCAACTCTTCGTCTGATGACGAGAGTCAGTCACGGCGAAAAGGGACACGCGGCCGAAGCTGAACCGCATAGGAGCGCCGCCGCGAACCGACCGACCCGGACGAACCTGTCCGATAGTCGCGCCGCCGACACGCAGTGCCCTTCATCACCCGCCCTTCGTCGCGTAGGCACAGACGGGTTGCTCCGCAGAAGACTCAACTCCCGTCCAGCGACCGTCCGGACGGCGGACGGAACCATTTACTGAGTGACGGCACAGGTAGAAGTCTCCGGGATTTGCGAAAGTAGACACCAGTTCCAAGAAGCACTGCGGCGGCGTTACACCGGACACGATCTCGGCAGTGTCATCCACCGCCGCATGGCCCACGATTGCCTCACCGTAAACAAGAACTACGGGTTGCCGTGCATCGAGCCAAATCAACCGATCAACCTCGTTCCGAGAAACGGGAGAATGCTGGCCGCTTGAATCCAAAACCGACGTCGGCATGACGGCGATATAGATGCACTCATCGGCAGATGTGTCGGTCCACGACCAGTAGCCCGCCGGGACGTTCCCCTCGATCCTGTGCTCGCCTCCCCAAGCGCCGACCTCACGCCCGTCCCCGTCCCGTTCAGGATCAGCCGAAAGATCCAACAGCGTGGTACTGCCAAGGAAAGCTGCGGTAGTGAGTGCAAGCGGCTGAGACGGCATGGGGGCCAGAGTCGTCGTAGGCGGCACTGCGATACCCACAACCGACTCAGCCACGTTCGTGGTCGCAGGCGTCGGGACCTTCGTCTCGCTCACGTTTGCCGCCAATCCAGTGGGAGCGGCAGGCGAAGCATCCGGCTGGTTGGCTGCGCACGATGTCACAAGAACACAAAACACAACGATTGCCGCCACCCAGCGATCGAGACCTGGGACCATCGCCACGCGAAAGCTATACATGCACCGGTTTCGGGAACTCGCAGCCTGCGCAGGGGCGTGATGATGAGGTTCGCTGGTGTAGGTCAGGCGACACTGAGAAATACGGCGACGATGATTCCCGAGAGCGTGATCATCGTGCCCAAGAGCCACGTGAACTGATGCCTGGACTCTCGCCGGTCAGCTTCCCTATGCGCAACGAATTGCTCGAACCGTTGCTCAAGGCGACCGAGATCGGCCTTGGTGGCGAGATCGGCGAGCGGAGCGGGCGCCAAGCATGACATCACGTACTCCGCCGACGTCTCGCCGATCTGCTCACAGAACCAAGCGTATAGCTGAGAGCGATCCTGTTCAGACACCTGCACCTCCCGCGATTACAGAGCGAACCGCGCTGACTGTAGAGAACTCGTATGACCTATTCCAGTGAATTTCAGTAGATATCGTTCCGAGACAAGGGTTGCAAAGCCGGTGTCTCGGGGACGCCAGCTGGCGGTGGCACTGAGCCTGAATCCACCGGTGGGGTGGCGGGTTTGGGTGGTGGGCGTCCGTCAGAAAGGCCTCCTGACGTGGCATTTTGGCCGTTGACGATGAGTCGGCGTGATGCCATGACGGGAGGCACTTTCTGTGAGCGACGTTACTCGGGGTTTGGACCGGATCGAGGCAGTGTTCGACGAGGAGTCTTTGGTTGGCGATGCGGGGTTGCTGCTGGCGGGCTCGTTGGCGGCCCGTTTGGGTCTCGAGGAGCTGATCGGCGAGACGGTGCGTCCGCCGCAGGCGGGCCGCGGTTCGGGCGCGAAGGTGCTCACGGCGGTGTTCTCGATGCTGGTGGGCGGCTCGTTCTTCGCTGACGCGGATCGGCTGCGGGCCGCCTCGACGCGGTCGGTGCTGGGGTTCGCGCCGGCGGCGCCGTCCGCTTTGGGAACGTTCGCGAGGTCGTTCGCGTGGGGTCATGTGCGCCAGCTCGACCGCGCTCAGGAGCTGGCGTTGGGCCGCGCGTGGGACGCGGGCGCCGCGCCCGCGACCGAACAGATCACGATCGATGTCGACTCCACGATCCGCGAGGTCCACAGCGACGCGAAGCACGGCGCCGCCTACGGTTACACCCGCACGCTGGGCTATCACCCTTTGGTCGCTGTCCGCGACGACACCGGCGAGATCCTGCGCTCCCGGATGCGCAAGGGCTCCTCCCAGCGCGGCCATGTCCGGTTCGCAGCGGAGACCGTCGCCAGGGTGCGCCGCTTGGCGCCGGGAGCGGACCTGACGCTGCGCGCCGACGCGGGGTTCTTCTCCTGGGACCTGGTCGACAAGCTCGACGTGCTCGGCGTGAGGTTCCTGGTGGCTGTGGGCCGCAACCGGAAGTGTCAGGTGCTCTGTGTAAGCGGGCCGGTCGGTTGGTCATTTTAGGTGAGCGGGAGTCGCTCGGGGTAGCGGATGGCGAGCTGGTTCAAGCAGCGTTTCCATCCGGTGGTTCCTGTTCCTTGTGGTCCTGCTCTGGTGGTGGTGATGTTGCGGATCGCGAGGTAGAGCAGCTTGAGCGCTGAGCGTTCGTTGGGGAAGTGCCCTCTGGTCTTGGTTGCCTTGCGGAGATGGCGGTTGATGTTCTCGATCATGTTGGTGGTGTAGATCACTCTTCGCACGTCGGGCGGGTAGTCCAGGAACGGGATGAACTGTTCCCAGCTTCGTCGCCACAGGTTGACCACGGCGGGATATCTGGCGCCGATGCCGGCTTCGAAGGCGTCGAGGGCGGCCTCGGCGGCTTGGGCGTCGACGGCGGCGTAGACGGGCCGCAGCGCTTTGGCGACGGCCTTGCGGTCCGACCAGGCGGCGTATCGGTGCGAGGCCCGCAGAAGGTGCACCACGCAGGTCTGCACTGTCGCTTGGGGCCAGGTCGCCTCGATCGCGTCGGGGAGGCCCCGAAGGCCGTCGCAGCACACGATCAGCACGTCTTGGACGCCTCGGTTTGCGAGCTCGGCGAGCACCCCGGCCCAGTACTTGGCGCCTTCGCCGTCGCCGTCGCCGATCCAGATGCCCAAGACGTGCTTGGCGCCGTCGAGATCGACGCCGACGGCGAGACAGACGGGCCGGTTGGCGACGTGGCCGTCACGGATCTTGACGTTCAACGCGTCGATAAAGATGATCGGACAGACCGCGTCGAGCGGTGCGGCTGCGCCACGCCTCGAGCTCGTCCCACACGCCGTCGGTGACACGGCTGATCAGGTCACGAGACACCTCCACGCCGTAGATCTCGCGAAGATGCGCCGCCACGTCGCGCACCGTCATGCCCCTGGCGTACAAGGCGATGATCTTGTCGTCGAACTCGTCGAACCGGGTGCGGCCCTTGGGCACGATCCGAGGCTCGAAATCGCCGTTGCGGTCCCGCGGCACATCAACATCGACGCTGCCCGCACCCGTGTGCACCCGCTTGGGGGTAGTGCCGTTGCGCGAGTTGCCCGACCCCGCACCCGCCGGGTCGCCCTTCTCATATCCCAGATGATCGGTCAGCTCCTCCGCCAGCGCCCGCTCGAGCACTGCCTTGGTGAGCTGAGTCAACAGCCCGCCGGCGCCGAGCAGCTCGGCGCCCTCGGCGCGGACACGTTCCATCACCGCGTCAAGCGCCTCATCAGGCACCAACGGCGTCGTGTCCGCCGCCGGCCTCCCCGGCCGATCTTCTCGTGTGTTCTCAGTCATTACGGTCCTTCCTGTCGCCCCGGCATCCATCACCGACACGACACTCTCAGACCAACCCCCTTACACAGAGGACCTGACACTCTCTGGGAAAGCGGCGACGACAAGGCGATCGCAGCAATCGGCGAGGACGAATGGGAACCGATCGGCTGCACCGACGACGGCGAAGCCCACGTCGCCGAGACGACCCTGACCTCCGGCCGACGCCCGCGAGGCAAGCCCGCACGCACGGTGCGGCTGGCGGTGCGCCGCACCCGACTCGTCGGCGAACAAGGCGACCTGTTCCCCCACTGGCGCCACCACGCCGCGGCCGCCGACATCGACGCCGACACGCTCGACACCAAAACAGCCGACGCCGCCCATCGCTGTCACGCACGCGTCGAGCTCGCCGTCAAAGACCTCAAAGCCGGCGGCCTCGCCCACAGCCCCTCGGGCAGCTTCGCGGCGAACGCCGCTTGGCTCGCCTGCGCCGCCTTGGCGCACAACCTCGCACGCTGGACAGCCCGCATCGGCAACACCCACGACCCCCAAAAACTCACCGTCGCAGCCTCCCTCGCACGGCGCCTGCTCACCATGCCCGGCCGGCTCGTCAACCGCAGCGGCCGACCCACCCCGCGGCTCCCAGCCCGATGGCCCTGGGCCCACACCTTCACCGCCGCGCTCGACAAGATCCGCAGCCTGCCCCAGCACTGCTGAACCGGCCCCAGCGTCACGCCGCGCCGCGCAGCACACCCCCCACAAGGCGCAGCACACAACCCGACCCCCAAGCCGAACCGGGCACCCCACGCCCCCCAGCACCCCCAAGACCGCCGACACGACACCCCCACCGGACCCAGTCCCCACCCGACCCGCCCTGAATCACACCGGTGGATTCAGGCTAAGTTTCGGCCCTAGGCGCGGGGTCTGCCGTGCCGTCGAGTACCACAGGGGATCACTATGGAGTTGGGATTGTTCACCATGCCGAGCCACCCGCCCGAGCGCGACCTGCGCGAGGGCTGGGAATGGGATCTGCAGGTCATCGAGTGGGCCGATGAGTTCGGCTTCGGCGAAGCCTGGATCGGCGAGCATCATGCGGCGAAGTGGGAACCGCACCCTGCGCCGGACCTGCTCACGATCGAGGCGCTGCGTCGCACCAAGAACATCCGCATCGGTCCCGGCGGATTCCTGTTGCCCTACTACCACCCTGCCGAGCTGGCCAACCGGATCTCGCTGCTGGACCACATCTCCGAAGGCCGGCTGAATTTCGGTGTTGCCGCCAGCGGCCTCCCCAGCGACTGGGAGATGTTCGGCGTCGACGGCATGGCCGGAGAGAACCGCGAGATGACCCAGGAGTCGGTCGAGTTCATCCTGAACCTGTGGAGCCAGGAGCCCGGCTGGACGCACGACGGCAAGCACTGGAAGGGCTCGGTCCCCCACGGCATGCCCGACATGGAGCTGGTGCATCACCTGCGGCCGCTGCAGCAGCCGCATCCGCCGATCGGCGTTGCCGGGCTGAACTCGCCGTCGCCGACGCTCGAGATGGCGGGCGAGAAGGGCTGGATCCCGTTGAGCCTGAATCTCAACCCGCAGTACGTCAGCGGGCACTGGGATTCCTACGAGGCTGGAGCTCGCCGAGCCGGGCGAGAGGTCAGCCGCAGCGACTGGCGGATGGTCCGCGAGGTGTTCGTCGCCCCCACCGACGAGGAGGCCTGGGAGCTGTCCTACGGCGGGATGATGGGCAGGATGATGACCGACTACTTCATCCCCCTGCTCGGCGCCTTCGACTTCCACAAGTTCCTGGTGGACGAACGCAATCCACCCGCGGGCGGCGAAGTCACCGTCGAGTACTGCGCCCGCAACAACTGGTTCGTGGGCTCGCCCGAGACCGTCGCCGCCGACATCGAGAAGGTGTACGCGGACGTCGGCGGGTTCGGTCACCTGTTGCTGTTCTGCTTCGACTATGCCGACAACCCCGATGCGTGGCGACGTTCGATGGACCTGCTGGCCAACGACGTCATGCCCCGCGTGGCGCACCTGACCGGCGACTAAGAGGCTGAGCCGATAGGCGAAGCCGTGGCCCGAGCGGCCCGTGAGCGACAGCGAACAAGAGCGGGAAACAACAGGTGCGACAACCGGAAGATTCACCTATTGGCGCTTCCTCCAAGCCACCGATGCCTGCCCGACCGACGCTGGAGCACACCGCTCGGGCGCTGGTCGGGCGCGTGCGGGGCCGTGTATCGCAGTACACGGGCATTGGGAACCGGCAGATTGCACAGCGCCCGCCCGCATGGCCACCGCTGGCTGAACTGCCCAAGGGCGACCCGCGGCTCGGGCTGCGAGACCGCTGGTACTTGCTGGGCACTGCCGACCAAGTATTCGACGAGCCAGTGGCCACCCGCTTGCTGGGCGAAGACTTGGTGCTGTGGCGTGATGCTTCGGGGGCGCCCCACCTCATGGCCGACCTGTGCCCGCATCGCGGAGCCAGGCTGTCGATCGGCGATGTCGTGGGCGACGAACTGCGGTGCAGCTATCACCACTGGCGCTTCGACGGCAGCGGCCAGTGCACCTCGGTGCCCTCTCAGGGCGGAGCGTGCTCGCTGGCTGAGCGCACCAAGGTCAGCGTGACCTACCCGGTCGCCGAGGAAGCCGGCTACCTGTGGGCCTGGATCGGCGAGTCGTCGCCGGCAGCGCTCCGCCTGCCGGCCGAGTTCACCGACGATCGCTTTTCGACGTTTCCCGAGACTGTCGAGTGGGGTGCGAACTGGATGCTGGCGCTCGAAAACCTCGTGGACCTCATGCATGCCCCCTTCCTGCATGCACGCTCGATCACGCTGAACGAGGGCATCACCCATGACCGCGTCGTGGTTGACGATCACGACGACGGCTTTGAGGTACGGCGGCGCGACCAGACCGGGACGAACTTCGACTGGATCGACATCCACACGGGCTCGCTGGCATACGTGCGACTCGACATCCCATTGCCTCCCAGCGCCGGGCCCGGTCCCCCGCTGCGAATCCTGGGGTTCCTGACACCACGCGACAATGCCGCGACGCTCGTGCACTTTCCACGGTTCCGGGAGGTCGCCGGACGTGAACGTCGGATCTGGCGAACGCTGTACCGGCTGCGCCTGCGCGGCACACACCTGCATGTGCTCAACCAGGACAAGGAGATGCTCGAGAGCCTGCGCACCACCGATGAGGCCCGGCGTGACGAGCATCTGGCGCAAGCGGATCGGCCTGTGGTGCACTTGCGTCGCGCACTCGAGGCTGACTTCGAGGCGCAGCGGGCGCGATTCGGGCTCGCCACTGAGCCCCAACCCGCCCCGGTCGCGCTCGCAGACTGACTCGTAGCCTGCAACCGTCGCACCCGCCACATGTCGAACACGACAGGACACCAACGATGAGCCAGACCACCGCCGACCGGGCCGAAGCAGCAGGAACGGCTGACCTCGAGGCCCGCATCGACTCGATGTGCGCCATGCGCGACACCCGGCGGGAAGACTGGGACACGCTGGCGTTCCAGACCAAGGCCGGCCCGCAGTACCGGCGTGCCCAGATCCGTTACATCGGCTCTGGCGGCACCGGCAACCACGAAGGTGACGATCGGGCGCTGGCTGCCGAGCACTTCACGTTCTCCAACATGCTGCTGCCGCCGGGAGCTGAAGGACCCGAGCACACGCACCACGACGTGGAGGAAGCCTTCTTCGTGCTCGAAGGCGAGCTCGAGATCACGATCCACGCCGGCGACGATTCGGCCACCCGGCTGCTCGGTTACCGCGACCTCATCAAGATCCCCGCGGGAACGGCCCGCTCGCTGCGCAATGTCGGCGACACCGACGCGTTGTTCGTGGTGATGCTCGGGGCGTCAAAGCCTCAGCTTCCCACGTATCCCCCGCATTCCCCGATGGCGGGAATCACGCGGGACTGAGACGCTCGCACGACCAGCATCGCCATGAGCCTGCACGGCCGACGTGTCGTGGTCACCGGCGCCGGGCGCGGGCTCGGCATCACTGTCAACGCCGTGGCGCCGGGACTCACCGAGGGACCCTCCGCCGAAGGGATCCCGGCTGCACGCCATGCGCTGTACGCCGAGAACCGAGCGATCAGCCGACCCCAGCAGCCAGACGACGTCACTGGAACGGTGGTGTTCCTGCTCTGTGACCCGGCCGCCTACATCACCGGGCAGACCATCGTCGTCGACGGCGGCTTCGTCATGCCATGAACACGTCCCCGCAGCGAAACGGCGGCGACCTGCTTGTCGAAGTGCTGACCTCGCTCGGCATCGATGCTGCTTTTGGAGTGGTGAGTGTCCACAACCTCCCCCTCGTCGATGCGCTGGCCCACCGCTTGCGATGGGTGCCCACCCGCAGCGAAGCAGCCGCGGTGAACGCCGCCGACGGCTACGCCCGGGTGCGCGGCACGCCCGGCTGCGCGGTGACGTCGACCGGTACGGGAGCAGCGAATGCGGCCGGGGCCCTGGTGGAGGCGCTCACGGCTGGCTCGCCGGTGCTGCACGTCACCGGACAGATTCCCAGCGAGCATCTCGGTGCGGGACGTGGTGTCATTCACGAGACACGCGACCAGCTCGGGATGCTGCGGTCGTGCTCGGTGTGGGCGGCAACGGTCGGGGCGGCGCCGTTGGCCGATTTCGCCCAGGCAGCCCGACGGCTGGGCACCCACCCTCGTGGACCGGTCAGCCTTGAGTGGCCGATCGATCTGCAATACGGCCAAACCGAACCCTTCGACACAATCACGACCGACAGCTCGCGGCACACCGTCGGAGCCCCCGAACCCGACAATGACGCGTTGGAGAGCGGTGCTGTGCTCGGCACTGCAGCAGTGCCTGAACTCGACGAAGCAGCGCTGGAACGGGCTGCCGAGCTCATCGCTGCTGCGGAGCGACCCTTGGTGTGGGCAGGCGGTGGTGCCGTTGGCTGCAGCGCCGTGCTCGACGACTTGTTGCGGTGTACCGGCGCCGGCCTGTTCACCTCGAACGCGGGCCGAGGCGTACTGCCCGAATCCGACGACCGGGTCATCGGCAACTTCGCAGCATCGGCGACAGGCGCCGAGCTGCTCGCCCAAGCCGACGTGCTCATCTCGATCGGCACGCATTTCCGATCGAACGAGACCCGCAGCTACCGGCTGGCGCTGCCCCGGTGGCACATCCAGATCGACATCGACCCAGTGGCCATCGGCCGTTCGTACCCGGCCGAGGTCGGCATCGTCGGCGATGCGTGCGTAGCGGTCGCCTCGCTCGTCGAGCGTCTCGGAGGTGGCCGAACCGCCTTGCAGCCGGAGTGGCGCGACACCATCACTGCCACACGCCAACGTTGCCGAGCCCTGCTGCGCCGGGACATAGGACCATACGCATCAATCTGCGACATCATGGCGGGCGTGCTCAGCGACCGGTCGCCCCGTGTGCGAGACATCACGATCCCCAACAGCTCCTGGGGCAATCGCCTGCTGCCCGTGATCGACGCTTCCACCAACGTGGTTCCCCGTGGAGGCGGCATCGGACAGGCCGTGGGCATGTCCATCGGCGCATCGATCGCCCGTGCCGATGAGCCGACCATGGTGATGGTGGGCGACGGGGGCCTAGTGCCCCAGCTCGGCGAGCTGGCCACACTGGCTCAAGAAGAGCTGCCGGTCACCGTGGTCGTGTTCGACGACGACGGCTACGGGGTGCTGCGCAACACGCAGGACCGGCACCTCGGAAGGCGCTCAGGCGTGGATCTGCGCACGCCTGATCTGGCCGCGGCTGCGGCGGCGTTCGACTTCGGCTACTTCGATGTGGCGACGCCCAATGAGTTCGCCGACGCCTTCGAGTCGGCCACGGCTGCTGAGCACCCGCAGATGATCCGGGTGGACTGCGACGCACTGGGGCCGATGCCGGTCCCCTTCGTACCGCCCGTCGAGATGCCGACGAGCGCAGACCGATGACGCTGCGCTTTGCACCGCACGATGGCGCAAGTTGGCCAAGCGGCAAGATGATCAGATCGTGAGTAACACCGGTACCGATTCCGACGCCCAGACTGCGGCAGGACTCATCTCTCGCAGTCACCTGGGCATCGAGCCATTCTCGCTGTACCGGGCCGACTCGCTGGCGGACGCCGCATCGATGGTCGCCTCTGGCGTATGGGCGCATGCGGGCGGGATCGACGTCGCCCAGCGGCTCCGCAACGGCGAGGCGGCACCGGCCCTCGTGCCGCTGTGCAAGCCCGGTCGGGGGTCGCCCGACGGGCTGGACGTGCTCGACGAGATCTCACTCGGTGACGGGGTGCTGTTCATCGGCGCGGCAGTCACCCATGCCCGGATCGAGACGGACCCGCTCGTGCGGGCTCACCGACCGGACCTCGCCGATGCCTGGCGGACCATTGGCAACGTCCGCATCCGGTCCACCGGCACGATGGGCGGCAACCTCATGGCGTTCGATGCGGGCTACGACGCCGCGCCGATCCTGGCCGCCGCCGGAGCCTCGCTGATCTTCGCCGATGCCGATGGGTCGCAACGACGCTGCACCGTGGCGGATCGCCCGCGAGACCGTCTGCTGCTCGGCTGCGAAGTGCCGCTGGCCGGCCACGTCGTCTATGACCGGTCGCTGAAGCCGGTTGTCTCTGTTGCCGTCGGCGACGACTGTGTGGCGATCGGTTGTGCCTATCACGAGGTCAAGGTGCTCCCGGCCGGCGCCACAGACCCTCCCGCGGTCGGCGTGGCGCTGGCCGAACTGCCCGACCCGATTGGCGACGCGTTCGCTTCCGCTGCCTACCGACGGCGCATGATCGGCGTGCTCGTAAACCGGTGCCTGCAATCCCACATCGAGACGGTTGGCTCCGATGAGGCAGAGAAGCCCGGTGTATCTGCGAGACCGGCCGCTCCTGCGTCTGCCCGTTCCTCCGCCGAAGAGCTCCGCGACGACACCGCTGCACCGGCCGGACGACCCTCCAAGACGCTGCCGGACGGCTTGGTGGGCGACGCGGCGGACGATTCGATCGACATAGCCATTCGGCTCAACGGGGAACCGTTCCCCATCTCCGCGCCACCGTCGGAGATGCTGGTGGACACCATCCGCACACGCGCAGGCCTGGGCGGTACCCGGGTCGGCTGCGATCAAGCCGTGTGCGGTGCCTGCACGATGCTGATGGACGACACGCCCACTGCGTCGTGCTCCACGTTCGCCTGGCAGACCGACGGCCGTGAGGTGCTCACGATTGAAGCAAGCCACATGGCTGAGACCGGCGCTCCGACGGCTGGCCCGGCAGCGACACTGCCCGTTGTCCAACGGGCATTCGCCGAACTGAGCGCCTTCCAGTGCGGCTACTGCACACCCGGCCTGATCCTCACCGCGAGCGCCTTGCTCGCGCAACATCGGGAACCCGATCGCACGACGATCTGCGACTGGCTCGATTCGAACGTGTGTCGCTGCACCGGCTACCTCATGGTCATCGAGGCAGTCGAAGCCGCCGCGGCAGCGCTGCGCTCGGAGCCAGCCGTCGCCCCGGACGAGACACCGTGACTCGCTCGGACGCCGCCGCGAAAGTCTCGGGCACTGCCCCCTACGCGGTCGATGTCGCTCTCGGAGGCATGCTGCACGCCAAGGTGCTGCGCTCGCCTCACCCGCACGCCCTCATCACCCGCATCGACACAGTCGCTGCCTCCCAGGCACCCGGCGTTCGGGCGGTCCTGACTCGGCGGGACCTGCTCAACGGCGAGCTGCGCGAGCGCTGGGCGGCCAGCGACGCGGAGCATCGCCCATCGGAATTCCCGCTCGTGGCGTCGCACAGCTACGGCTACTTCATCAAGGACCAGCCGATCCTCGCGCTCGACCGGGTGCGCTACTTCGGCGACGCAGTCGTGGCGGTCGCGGCGGACACTGAGCTCGACGCGACGCGTGCACTGGAGCTGGTGCAGGTCGACTACGAGCCCCTGCCCGCCGTCATCGACTTCGACGCTGCGCTGGCCGACGGGGCGCCCGAAGTGTTCCCCGAAGCCCCACTGGGAATGACCCCTGCCTACGGCCAGGGCGCCAGTGGCGGCACTCGCCCCCGACCGAACGTCTGCTACCGCTTCGGCTACGAGACCGGCGATCCCGCTGCCTTCGACCGCTGCGATCATGTTTTCACCGACGTGTTCGGCTTTGACGGCCGCCAGCAGCACCTGCATCTCGAACCGTTCGTGTCGGTTGCTCGATGGACTGGGCCTCGCTGGTCGGCCGCAGCCGTCGGCGGCAACGACAGAAGTACCAGCAACCGCCTCGAGCTGTGGTCGAGCTGCCAGAACCCGTTCCCGGTCCGCAAGGAAATGGCTCGACTGCTGGGCATCGGCGAGCACCGGGTGCGGATGCAGGTTGGCTACCTAGGCGGCGGCTTCGGCGCCAAGAACGGCTGCAAGACCGAGCCGATCGCGACGCTGCTCGCGCTCAAAGCCGGGGCGCCCGTCCGGTACTGCCTCACGCTCGACGAAGGCTTTCTGACCATGCGCCAGCACAATGCACGGCTGACGCTGCGCACCGGCGTGATGGCCGACGGCACCCTGGTGGCCCGAGACGCAGAGGTGCTGCTCGATGCGGGTGCCTACGCCGATGCGAGCCCCCTGGTGGCGGAGAAAGCGGGCTACCGAGTCGCCGGCCCATACCGGTGGCAGCACATCCGCACGGTGACCGACGCGGTGCTCACCAACACCACCCCGGCGGGCCCATTTCGCGGCTTCGGCGGCACGCAAGCCAACTTCGCCTGCGAGAGCCAGATCGACATGATCGCGGCACGGCTCGGGTTCGACCCCGTCGAGCTGCGCCGCCGCAATCTGATCGGCCTCGGCGAGTCCTACGTACCCGGCGAGTCGGGAATGGACTCCGACTTGACGGAAGGGCTCGACCTGGTGGCCGCCCATATCGGCATGGACGAGCCTCGCCCGCCGGGTCGGGGGCGCGGCGTAGCAGTCGGCTTCAAGGACTCGGGCGGCGTCAACAAGCCAGCACAGGCTCGGGTCAAGATCGCCACCAGCGGCGATGCATGGGTGCAGTGCGGCACCGTCGAGATGGGCCAGGGCGCACAGACCGCGTTGCGCGAGGTCGCGGCACGCGTGCTCGACGTGCCTCGGTCACGGGTTCACTGGTCTGACCTCGACACCGATCACACACCGTTCGATCAGGGTACGAACGCCTCCTCGGCGATCTCGGTGATGGGCCAAGCCGTCCAGAAGGCCGCTGAGGCCGCTCGCCTGCGCCTGCTGCTCTTCTCAGCCACAGCACTGGGGGTGCCGCTCCAGCGTGTCGAGTTCCGGGACGGTCTCGTTTTCGTCGTGCCTCCGGACGGCATCGGCGAGCCCGAGGGCCGGCCGCTTGCCCCACTCGTCATGGGCACCTACGGCGGGACCGGTTACGAGTTCACGGGCGAAGGCTTCTTCAAGGCTCCCAGCGACAGCCACGCCCCGCTCGAATCGCCGTGCGTCTCGTGGGAATACGGCTGGGGCGGTGCCGAGGTCTCCGTCGACCTCGAGACCGGCGCGGTGACCGTGCACCGGTTGGTCGTCTCCGGTGATGCTGGGACCGTGCTGCACGAGGGAGCCTGCCGCGGCCAAGACGAGGGTGCGGCCGTCATGGGGTTGGGCGGCGCGCTGTTCGAGACCATGCGATTTGACGATGGCGTGCTCGCCAACGGACGGCTCGTCGACTATCGCGTGCCCCGATCCAGCGACCTGCCCGCGGAGTTCGTCTCGATCACCCAAGAGCAGGGCCACGGGCCGGGTCCCTTCGGGTCAAAGGGCCTCGGCGAGGGAGCGATGCTGCCCGTTGCATCCGCGATAGCGAATGCAATTGCCGACGCGACCGGGGTAAGGGTTACCTCGATGCCCCTCACCGGCGAGACGGTGCTTGGGACGCTTGACGCCGCCCGGGACACGCCGTGAACGCCTCCGCCGAGGCTGGTTGGGGAATCACTCATCTGCGACACGTCGCGCTGGCATGCAGTGCTTTCGACGAATGCCTCGACTACTACGCCGGCCCATGGGGACTGCGGCCGCTGGGCGATTCCGATTCGCAGACGGCGGTCCTGCGAGGCACCGGAGCTGAGCACCATGTGCTGGAGCTGCATCGAGCCGACCGCAACGGCATCGATCACATCAGCCTCGGCCTCGCCGATGATCGGTCAGTCGACGAAGCAGCGGCAGGGCTGGCTGGCCGCGGCGTGACCCTGCTCAGCGAGCCCGCCGAGTTGGACCGGCCCGGCGCCGGTTACGGGTTCCGCATTGCCGACCCAGAAGGGCGGGTCGTCGAGCTTGCAGCTCGCACCCAAGCCGTGGCAGCTCTGCCCGACGGCGCCACGCCGGCCAAGATCGCCCACGTAGTGCTCAACACTGCCGACATCGAGGCGCTGTGCGACTGGTGGTGCAACGTGCTGGGCTTCCGCGTGAGTGATTGGAGCGAACGCCAGATGGTGTTCCTGCGCTGCAACGCCGATCACCACTCCATCGCCTTCAATCGCTCCGAGTGGGCGTCGCTCAACCACGTGGCCTACGAGGTTCCCTCACTCGACGCATACATGACTTCGCTCGGGCGGCTGGCCCGGGCAGGTCACGCCGTCGGCTGGGGCCCCGGACGCCACGGCCCGGGAAACAACGCATTCGGCTACTTCGTAGACCCCGCGGGCATGGTGCCCGAGGTCACCGCCGAAGTGCAGCAGGTCGATGAAGCCACCTGGGTGCCACGAACCTGGCCGCGTACACCCGAGCTGTCGGATCGCTGGGGCACAGCCGGCCCGCCGTCGCCCGAGATGCGCCAGCACATGGCCGGAGCGCCCGAGTAGCCAACTCCCAAGTGCGACCGGCTATCCGAGACCCTGCAGGGAAGCCGCTGCGCGGTCGACACCTGCCTGAGTGCTGCATATCAGCACGATCGCTGGCTCATGCACGCCAGTTGCGGCCATGATGCGCCAGCTCCGGCCCACGACCTGAACCTCTTGGAATCCTCCGTCGGGGCTGGAGAACCACCCTTTCCCCCGCAGCAGCGAGGGCGGCGGGTCCTCGAGCCAGCGAGCCACCTCGGACATCTCCCACGGTCCCGCTGGCGTCACGACCGCACTCGCGACGGGGAAGGGGTGCTCGCCCGACTCTGCACGGAATGTTGCCCCGCGCATGGCGGCGCCAAGCAGCACCCGGGGGTCGATGCGGCCGTGTACCGAAGGAACGACCATCCGGCCCGGTGCAACATCGCCGACCCGGCCGATCAAGGCCGCGGCCTCGTCGCCATCCACCTCGTCGACCTTTGACAGCACCACCACATGAGACACGTCAATCTGACGACGCACCGCAGGTCCGATACGGGGGTCATCCAGCTGGGAGCCGAGCTGCTTCGCGTCCACCACAGCCACGACACCGTCGAGCGTGCAGCCCGCAGCGGACTCGACGGCCAGCGCCAGCGTCGCAGGATCGGCGACCCCGCTCGCCTCCACCACGATGGCGTCGCTGGTCTGCGAGCCGGCCAGCCCTTCGAGGGTCTCGGCGAGGTCGTCGACCAGAGCGCAGCATGCACAGCCGTTGGTGAGCTCGACCCGATCCAGTGACCGTGACGCAACCGGCAATCCGCGAATGGCGGCTGCATCGATGTTCACGGGCCCGATGTCGTTCACGACCGCGGCGATCCGCAGCCCGGCGGGCTCGGCCAGCAACTGACGCAGCACCGTGGTCTTGCCGCTACCGAGGAATCCTGTCAACACCGTGACGCCGACGGCTTCCCCGCCGGCGAGATCAGGCTGACGGCGCGCCGCCGCGATCGAGCCGACGGTGGCTTGCCACGCAGCATCCAACTCGCTCATCAGTAGACCTTGGGCACGATGCGCCACGGCACCCGTTTGCGGTACTCCTCCCAGAGCCCACCGTATTTCTCCGCGCACCGCCGATCGTCGTCTCGTTCCCTGGGGACCAGCAGCGCCAGGTGCAGCAGCCCGATGATCCCGAACACAGCCCAGGGCGCGAAGAAGCCCGCCAGCAGGTCGGTCACGTCATGTCGCTCGTATTACGGCCGATGAGTCGGACCGCTGCCCGCCGCGACACCAAGCGCCCCATGACCTGGGCACCCAAGCGGTTGACGACGCCAGGCACCAGCCGCGGCCCCCGACTGAGCCCGTCGAGCGTCTGGCGGGCCGCCTCGGGCGGACTCAGCATGCCGGGCACCTTCTTGCCGAAATTCGTCTTGTACCCCGGCGTCGGCATCGCCCCGGCGCAGCAGGCGACGACATCGATGCCGTGCGAGCGCAGCTCCCACCACAGGCTCTCGGCCAGGTTGATGTTGAACGCCTTGCTGGCTGCATACACCGAGATGTGGGGCGTGCCTTGCAGGCCCGAAAGTGACGACATCAGCACCACCGCACCGCGGCGGTTTGCGCACATGACCGGCGCCAGCGCCCGTACCGCTCGCATCGGCCCATACATGTTGACGTTCACTGCTTGGGTGATCTCTTCGTCGGAAACGTCCAGGAACGGGCCCATCGGTGTGTAGGCGGCGTTGTAGATGAGCATCCCCAGGTCCACGTCTGCGATGGCGTCCGAAAGGGTCACGGCGAATGCCGAGTCGGCCAAGTCCGCCACAACGCAGCGAACCTCGACCGCGTGCTCGTCGGTGATTTGATCTGCGAGTTCGGCGAGCAGCTGGCCTCGGCGTGCCACGAGCACCAGGTTCATGCCCCGTGCAGCCAGCAGGCGGGCGAATGCGGCGCCCAAACCTTCCGAGGCACCGGCCACCACAGCCCACTTCCCATATTTTTCCGGCAGGGAAGGGCGACGTCGCCTCACGAGTTGGGCTCGCCTCCCAGCACCGTGTCGTGCACGGAAATGTCTCGCAGCGCCATCGGATCGACCTCGTAGGGATCGTCGTCAAGCACCGTGAAGTCAGCCAGCTTGCCGGCCTCGATCGAACCCAGCCGGTCGTCACGGGCGAGCACGTGGGCTGCGTCGATGGTGATGGCCCGCAGCGCCCGGTCCACCGAGATCCGCTCCCCCGGCGCCAAGACGGTCTCTCCGTCGGCGCCCACCCGGTTCACGGCGCACCACGCCGCCAGCAACGGCGACAACGGGGTCACTACCAAGTTGAAGTCACTGTGAAGCGCGAACGTGGCACCGGCCCGTTCCAGTGAGCCCAACCGTGCCGTGGCTTCGCTGCGGTCGGGGCCGAAGCCATGGTCGGCATGCAGCTGCGCCCGGAAGTGCACGAAGTAGATGTTCACGCTGGCGAGCCCGCCGAGCGCTGCGAGGCGCTTCGCCTGCGCCGGTGTCGAGATGCAGTAGTGCTCGATCGTGAAGCGGTGATCGAATCGAGGGTGCTCGGCCTGCAGTGCAGCGAGCGTGTCCAGCGTCATGTCGACGGTGCGGTCGCCGTTCGCATGGGAGTGGATCTGCACGCCTGCCTGCCAGAACGGCCGCATCCGCTCGACCATGTCCTCCCACGGGACCTCCCCGGTGTGGGCGGTGTCCTCGTCGAGGTAACCGGGCGCGTTCATCACCAACGTCATCGACGGGTACGAGCCGTCGTTCACGTACTTGACTCCGTGCGTGTTGAGCCGGTCGTCGCCCTCCGCACGCTTCTGGGCCAAGAAGTCGAGCATCTCGCTGCCGTAGCTGCGCACCAACTTCGGCTCGAAGGGAATCATGAACATGCGCAGCGGGAACGTGCCCTCCGCGATGGCAGCCGCATGGTCGTCCCACTCGGGCTCGAATCCGTCGGCCATTCCCCACACCAGGTCGGCCGTCGTGGTGACGCCAGCGGCACGGGCGACTGCACCCATGCGATCGATGGCAGCCCGACCCGTGCCCGGCCCGAAGATCGAGGCTGCTACCGGCCGGTTGGCCCGTGCCGTCGCTTCGGTCTCCACGAACCAGCCGTTAAGCCGACCGTCGGGGTAGCGGCCGAGGCCGTGGCCGATCGAATCGTCGTCGACGCCGATCAGCTCGAGCATGGGGGAGTTCGCATAGACGATGTGCGGCGCGTATGCGCACACCCACAGCGGCACTGAGTCGCTGATGGAGTCGAGCATGTCCCGGTCGAGGTGGCCGTCTTGGCTGGCGGGGTCGTAGCCCCACGCGGTGAGCGGTTCGCTCGGATCGCCATGCTCGGCGGCCAGCGCTCGCAACTGGTGGAGCACCGCGTCGCGGTTGGGCAGCCCCTTGCGCAGCCCCGTCGGCGAGGCCGAATCGATCGGGCCGACGTAGTGCAGCCCCATGTAGGTGCCGCTCAGCCGCAGGTGCGTATGGGGGTCGATGAAGCCCGGAAGGATCACCTTGCCCGAGTAGCGGTCGTCGACGTCGTAAGGGTTGCGCCGCAGCCACGGCTGCATCGACTCCATCGAACCCACCGACACGATCCGGCCGTCTGCCACCGCTACGGCATCCGCGTGCGGCCTGCCGGGATCCATCGTGTGGATCCGCGCCGCTGGGTACACCGTGATCTGGTCCATGCGCCATCCCGCTTATGTCGTGGGCTCTCCGCGCAGTTCTAGTTCAGCCCGCGGACGCAATGAAGATTTCCAGTGCGGCGATGTGCTCAGCCGTGTTCTCGTTGACCGGCTGACAATTGCCTAACTGTGAACCGTGAACGCCTGCCGGCGACCGGGCCCGAAGCGGTAGATCGAGAAATCGGCGTCAAGGGAAACTGCGTCGCGGATGCCTAGACGGTGCATGACCGCCCAACTTGTGCGGTCGACGAGGGAGAACCGCTGGTCAGCAAACGACTCACCGATGCCGGCTGCCGTTTCGAGGTCGGCGACAATGGCCGGTTCGATACGGGCGATGCCCAGGCGGATCCCGTTGATGAGTCGCTCCGCGACAGTGGTCCCGAGTCGTCTCGCGGCGAGGAACCATGTCTCGACAATGACGTGGTCGCTGGTCAGCAACTCGCCTGCAAACTCTTCGAGCCGCCGAGATGCCCTCGCATGACCTGCGTCGTCGACATCTGCGGCCGCATACCAGGCAGATGTGTCTACGAAGACGGTCACCGGCGGCTGTTGAGCACTTCTACCGCCTCGGAAACCGCGGCCGCAGTGCCCTCCGAAGCGATGTCGCTGCCCCCAGAGCGTCCGATGCCGATGATGGACGAGACGTCTGCACTGGTGGCGTTTCCCCCGAGATCGCGATCCACGAGACGCCGGATGTACTCGGCCATGGTGATCCCCAATGCGGCAGCCTTCTGCTTGACCTGTGCATGCTGCTCGGCTTCCAGGGCAATTTGTGTCCGCATGATGCTACATCATAACATCATTTGGCGCATCAGCCCACCGAGGTGATGAAGGTCTCCAGTGCGGCGACGTGCTCAGCCGTGCTCTGCAGGTCGGCGGCGGGATTGCCGCCCCACTCGCACGTCGTGCTTTGGCAGTTGATCGAGAAGTGTGTGAAGCCTGCGGCCCGGGCGCCATCGACGAGCGCAGTCCATCTGTCCGGGCCGATGCCGAAGTTGGCCTCGCCCTCAAGCGCGAACTCAGCTGGATCGCGCCCCTGTTCGATGAGCAGCTCCCGCAGCCGGTCAGCCAGCGCGACCGTGTCGGGTCCCGAATCGCCGAAGGTGAAACCATCGCCGTGGCGAGCTGCTCGTCGCAGGGCAGCGGGTGTGTAACCGCCGAACCAGATCGGGATTCGACGGGCGGGCCGTGGCCGGATGCCGGCCCGGTCGATGCGATGGAACTCGCTGCGATAGTCGATGACGTCGTTCTCCCACAGCGCACGGATCACAGCGATCTGGTCGTCCAGCAGCGCACCTCGCCGCTCCCATTCGGCGCCGAGCGATTCGTATTCCACGTAGTTCCAGCCCGATCCCACGCCGAGCCGGAATCGCCCGCCCGACAGCAGGTCCACCTCGGCGGCCTGCTTGGCAACCAGGGCGGCCTGTCGCTGCGGGAGGATGATGATGCCGGTCTCGAACTCGATCGTGCTGGTGACGCCCGCCAGGTAGCCGAAGAGCACGAAGGGCTCGTGGAAGTCGTCTCGTTCGGTGTACGGCCCCCAGAAGGCTGGTTCACGCCCTGCGTGCTCAGCGCCGAGCACGTGGTCGTAGGTGACGATGTGGGAATAGCCCAGCGCCTCAGCGGCTTGGGCCCAATCGCGCAGCGCAATCGGGTCGGTGCCGATCTCGCAGGTCGGCAGAACTGCCCCGAAGTGCATCAGCCCGGTGCTCCGGCTTTCAGTTCAGGATCCGCAGCGGCACGCTGCGAGGCCCACGGATCGGCCCGACTGACCACTTGACGTCGTCGGGTTCGACGGCCAATTCGAACCGTGGATACCGGTCCAGCCAGGCATTCAGCCCGACCCGCAGCTCCATCCGGGCCAAGTTCGAGCCGAGACACCGATGCACGCCCACGCCGAATGCCATGTGCCGGTTATTCTCGCGATCCAGCAGCAGCTCATCGGGTTTCTCGAAATAGTCCGGGTCACGGTTCGCGGACGGATAGCTCAGCAGCACCCTTTGCCCTGCCGAGACCGGGCAGCCTGCTATCTCGGCATCTTCGGTGATGTAGCGGGCGATAGTGACCGGGCTGTAGTACCGGAGGAATTCTTCGACCGCAGTCGGCATGAGCTCGGGCTCATTCACGAGTCGCTCGAGGTCTGCGGGATGTGATCCCAGGTGGAACAACATGGAGCCCAGCGTCGACCATGTCGTGTCGATGCCACCGAGCATCAACACGAACAGCGCTCCGATGCGCTCCTTGCGGCCGAACGGCCGCGTGGCGCCATCAGGTGCCTCGGCCTGCGCGTTCAGCACCTTGGTGACGAGATCGTCAGGGGCGTCGTCTCCGAGCTCTTCACGATCGCGCAGCTGGTCCGCGAAGAACTCCCGGACTTCGCGTGCAGCTGTACGGGCGATGCTGAGGTCGATCTGTCCTTCTTTGAGCATCCCGTCAACCCAGCGCCGAAAGGTCGGGCCCATTTCGGTGGACACGCCGAACAGGTGCCCCATGACCGCGACGGGCAGCAGCTGTGCGTAGTCCAACGCTCCGTC
Source organism: Acidimicrobiales bacterium (assembly GCA_965231925.1). Lineage (GTDB taxonomy): Bacteria > Actinomycetota > Acidimicrobiia > Acidimicrobiales > Poriferisodalaceae > Poriferisodalis. The sequence goes on along the minus strand of OZ246894.1, from coordinate 2,111,385 downwards.
GACAAGCTTGCGGTCACCGATGTCGTCGAGCAAGCCCTCTGCCATCGCTAGGACCTTCGGTTCGAGCTCATCGGTAGCTCTCGGGCTGAATGACGGCATCAGGGGACGCCGCACCGGGCCGTGCTCGGGTGGATCCAACGTGATCGGAGACAGGTCGAGCTTGATCTTGTCTGGGTGGTTGGTGTTGACCGCCGTCACCCGGTTCGAAAAGGTGGCCGTGTCGCGGGCAGTGTCGACAATGTCCTCGTGACGTGTCACCAGGTATGCGCCGTAGAACCGCTCGGTCTTGGCGACGGGGCAGCGTTCGCGCAAGTCAGCCAGGATGTCGGGTCCGTGCGCGGCCCATTCCTCGCTCAGGTGGTCGAAGTCGGTTGCCCAGTCGGTCACCGGCGGTCGTTCGGTCATCGCGGTAGCTACTCCTGACACCACACTGGTCCGTCGTAAACCGACAGTCCATCTCGGGCGAATGCTATTCGCCAATCTCCGCCGCCACCGGGAAGGCGAACTCCGGCGACGCTCTGCTGCCTCTGCGTTGTGCTTGCGCCGCCCGCACAGACGCCTTCGAGCGATTCGACATCGCGTTCGTCGCGGGGCCGGCCCGCCGGAAGGCCTTGGGGCATCTCCGGAGGCGTGGACCGGACGGGGCGCGTACCGTGGTGACGTGCCGTTGTCGGTGATCGGGATGATCGGCGTGTCGCCGCCCAAGGACGATTCGACGGTGCACGTCATCGAAGGCGGGCTGTCCCGCCAATTCCTCGAGGACTTCAGCCGGGCCCACGATGAAGCCGGCTTCGACCTGGTGCTGGTTGGCTACACCTCGACATCGGCAGACGGTTGGTCGGTGGCGACCCACGCCGCCTCGGTGACCGAACGGCTCGGCTACCTCATCGCTCACCGGCCGGGCTTCGTGGCGCCCACGCTGGCTGCCCGCAAGGCGGCGACGTTCGACCAGCTCAGCGGTGGCCGCTTCGCGCTGCACATCATCGCCGGAGCCAGCGACAAGGACAATCAGCGCGACGGCGACTACCTGCCGAAAGCCGACCGCTATGCCCGGGCCGGCGAATACATCGACGTGATGCGCCGCACATGGACGTCGCCGGAACCGTTCAACCACGAAGGGCCCTACTACCGGTTCAGCAATGTGCGCGCCGACGTGCAGCCGCTCCAGCAGCCGTCGCCGCCGATCTTCTTCGGCGGTTCCAGCGACGAGGCGCTGGAGATGGGAGCACAGCGCTGCGATGTGTACGCCATCTACGCAGAACCCCGCGCCGCTGTGGACGAGCGCTTCGCAGACTTCCGCCGTCGGGCCGCTGCCTACGGTCGCACGCCGCGATTCTCCATCAGCGTTCGACCCATCTTGGGAGACACCGAAGGCGAGGCTTGGGACCGGGCGCATCGCATCTTGGGTGGCATTGAGGCTGCGGGGACGGACAAGCTGACGGTCGCCGGCAGTCACCGCGGCAAGCCGTATGACCATGGCGGCGAGAGGATGCTGAGTTATGCCGCCGCGTCGGACGTGCACGACGAACGGCTCTGGCTGAAGATCGCCGCGGCCACCGGCGCTCCTGGCAACACCTCATGTCTCGTCGGCACGCCGGAGCAGGTGGCCGACTCGATCCTGCACTACTACCGGCTCGGAATACCGGCGGGCGGCGGGGTGAGCGACGTGGGTTACGTACTGATCCGCGGCTTCGACCCCTTCAACGACGCTGTGGACTTCGGCCGCGAGCTCATCCCCCGCATCAAGGCAGGTGTGGCCGAGACCGACGCGGCATCGGACCCGAGCACGACCGCTGGAGATCCCGGCGTCACCGCCATGGCCGCTGCCGACTGAGTGTCTCAAGGGCCACGGGTAACCTGCCGTGGCATGAGCCGAATCGCCGCCGCGGGTTGTCGAGCGAACCAGTGAGCCCGACGGTCCCGGCTGTACCGGAGTTCCGCTTCCGCAACCTTGGGCCGATTGCGGAGGGCACGATTCAGCTGCGTCCGTTGACGATCCTGATCGGCAAGAACAACACAGGCAAGACGTACACAGCGCAGGCGATATACGCCGCTCACAAGGCTCTCGGACGGGCGAACGGCCCGACGACGCCGCCGCTGACACGCGACGATTCGTTTGACCTCATCACTTGCATCAACAACCCGACCTCACGACCGGACGTCGAGTTGCCACATGCAATCGAAGACAAGTTCCAGACATGGCTTGGAACACGGCTCGAGCGGGCGGGCCACAACCTCGCAGATCGCCTCGCTGTCTACTTCGACATCGACGATCTCAGCGAGCTGACGCGGTGGCGTGCCAAGGACGAACTCGAAGTCGCGGTTCATCGGAGCCAACCCGGAGTTGACTCGACAGCCCTCATCTCGCTGTCTGGTGCTCATGAGCGTTCTCCGCTGGGCAACGTCGATCTCAGCAGCCTCCGCGAAACAGTGGTTGTCGAATTGCTCGATGACTTCTTGGCCAGACCGCCCGACACAGCCGAATCTTCCCGGAGCGAACTGCCGCAGCGTCGGGCCGCGTCGGTGCTCACCGACTTCCTTTGGCATGGCCATCTGCTGCCTGAATCCGGCCTTGGAGGCGACGCCCACTACCTGCCGGCTGGCCGCTCCGGCCTGCTGGAAGCGTGGACAGATGTGGTACGTATGCGACTGGAGCAAGACCGAGAAGGCCTTGCCCTGACCGGTCGTGAACCTGCTGCGCTCGGAGGCATCGCTCTCGACTTCCTCATCGAACTGCAGCAAGTGATGAGCTTGCGCCCGAGACATCGTGCGCGACGGAGTTCTCGTTGGCACTACGCCAAGGGCACCGCGGGCATTTCTGAGGCAGCTACGTATCTCGAACGCTTGATTGATGGAAGCGTGGTGACCACACGCGGTCGCGAGCGTGTGCCTTCGTTGAGCTACCGGCAAGGCAAACGGGACATTCCGGTGCAGCGCGCGTCCTCCATGGTCGCCGAGCTTGCGCCGCTCATCAGGTGGATCAGCGACGTGCTCGGCCCCGGGGACCTCTTGCTGATCGACGAGCCAGAGGCGCACATGCATCCCGAGGCGGTGCTCGCAGTCGCCCAAACGCTGGTCGCGCTCTCGCAAGCCGGCGTGCGGGTGCTGTGCACGACGCACAGCACCGATTTCCTTCATCAGGTTTCCAACTGCATGCTGCGGACGGTTCAGGCGCCGTCGTCGGATTCAGCAGACGCGCCGTCGATCAGCGTCGACGACCTTGCCGTCTACCGATTCGAGCGAGGCGAACGCGAGCAGGGTTCGACGGTGACACCCGTTGAGATCGACCCGGCCTGGGGTATTCCCGAAGACGAGTACGTCGCCGTGGCAGAGCGCTTGGCCGACGAAACCGCACAGCTTCTCGGCGAGACGCGGTGAGCCCCGATGTCAGTCAGCTGCCATCCCTTCACTCCGCCTGCGAGTGCAGGCTGGACAGTCCGCTGCCCTCAGGTCGCATTGGCCCTGAGGGCGCCGGCCCAGACGAGGCAAGCCCGAACCGCATCAGCAAGGACAACTGCACCGTCACGATCGAGGGATTGATCGCAGCGTTCGACTGCGACGAGTGCCACGCGTTCGGGGCCGACGAGCTCCGCCCTGACGTCATCGCACTTCGGGAATGCGACGGCCGCAATCAGTGGATTGTCTCCGAAATGAAACTCACGATGCGCGAACGGGCGGGTCGGCAAGCCGCCGCAGGCTTGGCCAAACTCGGTAACCATCCGCTCTACGCAGACCAACTTGACTCAGCCCAAGTCGTCTTCGTAGTCAAGAGGCGCCGTAAGAGTGACCGCATCATCATGCGCGCAATCGGCACTATCCGTGAAGGTCGCTGGATCGTCAATCCTCTGCTGCTCGATTCCGGAAGCACTCACCGCTGCTCGACCGCGAATGCGTAGGGGTTGGTCCTCGCTCACGGAACCCGGTATTGAGTCGATTCACCGAGCGCGGTGGCTGACGCATCAGCAAGACTGAGTCAATCGACTGTGTGCGTCATAATCAACTGCCAGTGCCATCGTGGCGGTGACCGCTGGCATTGCCCTATCAACTCCGCAATTCCAAGCAACGACCCACAGGGGGACAAGAGCCATGATCGACTTAGACCTGTCTGGACGGGTGGCGTTCGTCACCGGCGCGAGCAAGGGCATCGGCAATGCCTCGGTGCGGCTGCTTGCTGACCACGGGGCCACGGTCGGCTTTTGCGCCCGCGGTCCGGAATCGGTCTTCGAACTGGCTGCCTACCAGCCGCCGTCGGGGCCGGGGTCAGTTCACGGCTATTTCGGCGACATGTCGGAACCCGATGCCGTGCAGGAAATCCTGGAATTGGCCACATCGCAGATGGGCTCCATCGACATCTTGGTGAACAACGTCGGCGCGTCGCCGTCACGCAACTTCTTGTACATGACCGACGACGACTGGACCAGCTTGCACGAGCTGAACCTGATGTCGGCGGTGCGCTGCACCCGCTTCTGCCTGCCGCACATGCGCGAGCAGAAGTGGGGTCGGATCATCATGATCGCCAGCGGGGCCGCGTTTTCGCCGAATGCTGCGCTCATCGACTACGCGGCGACGAAGGCGGCGATGGTGGCTACAGCCAAGGCGCTAGCAGGCAAGTACGGCACCGACAACGTGCTCACCAATACCGTCATCCCAGGGCTCATCCGCACCGACATGTGGGAGCGGGCGGCCGCCGAGATCGCCGAGGCGAACGACATCGATGCCGAGGCGATCTTCGCCCGCAACTCGACTGGGGTTCCCCAAGGGCGCTATGGCACCTCAGAAGAGGTGGCTGCTGGCGTGATGTTCCTGGCCTCGGGTGCGGCCAACTACATCAACGGCAGCTGCCTGACCATCGACGGCGGCGTCAGCACCCACGTCTGAGCCGCAGAGCGCGGCGATCGCCGCCACAGATCGTGGCCCTGAAACTTCGCGCAGCCGCGGGCTAGCTTTCGGGGCGCAGAGGCGCCCACCGCTAGCAGGGCGCCAAGCCGGCCAACGAACTCACCGACGAAACAGGAGCACCGACATGGCGCACGCTTACACCGACAAAGGCCTCGAGATGCAGGAGGCCGTGCAGTCGTTCATGGACGACCACATCTACCCCAACGAGGAGGAGTACCACGACCAGTACGCCGAACTCGCTGCTGCGGGAGACGTGCACGCCACTCCGGCGATCATGGAGAAGCTCAAGGCGGCTGCCCGTGAACGAGGCCTGTGGAACCTGTTCATCCCCCACCTCGACCCACAGGCGCCCGGCACCAAGCTTTCCAACCTGGACTACTCGCCGATCTCCGAGCAGCTCGGCAAGGTCACGTTCAGCTCCGAGGCCCTGAACTGCTCGGCTCCCGACACCGGCAACATGGAGATCCTGAACCTGTACGGCTCCGAGCGGGTGAAGCAGCAGTACCTCGCCCCGTTGCTCGAAGGCGAGATCCGCTCGACGTTCTCGATGACCGAGCCCGAAGTCGCCAGCTCCGACGCGTCCAATATCCGGCTGCGGATCGACCGCGACGGCGACGAATACGTGCTGAACGGGCGCAAGTGGTTCTCTTCGAACGCCTTGCGGCCAGAGTGCCAGGTGCTCATCGTGATGGGCAAGAACGACCCTGACGGTCCGCGCCACCGCCAGCAGTCGATGATCGTGGTCCCCCGGCATGCCGAGGGCATCACCGTGGATCGCGACCCGTTGGTGTTCGGTTTCCACGACCGCGGCGGCCACCCCGAGCTCGTGTACGAGAACGTGCGCGTGCCCGAGGACCACATCCTGGGCGGCGAGGGCGAAGGCTTCGCCATCAGCCAGGCCCGTCTCGGCCCGGGCCGCATCCACCACTGCATGCGTTCGATCGGCGTCGCCGAGCGGGCGCTGGAGTACATGTGCAAGCGGGCTCTCGAGCGCGAGACGTTCGGCAAGCCGGTCGCCCAGCAGGGTCTGATCCAGGACTGGATCGCCGAGGCCCGCATCGAGATCGACCAGTCCCGCGAGTACGTGCTGCACGTGGCGCACCTGATGGACACCATCGGCAACAAGGCCGCTGCCCAGGAGATCTCAGGCATCAAGGTGGCCGTGCCCAACATGGCGCTCAAGGTCATCGACCGGGCCATCCAGGTGCATGGCGCCGGCGGCGTGACCCAGTTCTTCCCGCTGGCAGAGATGTACGCACACATGCGCACGCTGCGGATCGCGGACGGCCCCGACGAGGTCCACAAGATGACCATCGCCCGCCGCGAACTCCGCCGCCACGATCCCGACTTCCGGATGTCGTAAGACATCCGGAACATCAGACACTGCGGATGGCGTAAGCCATTCTCGTTACCGGAGGACTCTCGTGCCAAGGGCTGCGTACTACGAAGGGCTGACGCTGGCGGAAGCCCTGCGAGCCTTCGCCGATCATCACAGCGCGCCACGCACCAGACACATCACTGCCGACGAGACAGCGATCCTCTACCGGGCGGCCGATCGGCTCGAGCAGGTCACTTTGGTTTCAACGAGCATTGCCGCGGCCGAGGGCGGCGGCGCGCCAGTGACACCCATGCGCCGGCGCGCAGCCAGCTGATAGCGGATTGCCCTACCCACGGCCTCGCAAGCCGTTGCCATAAGCGTGACCCCGAGCCCGAGGTCCTGCATGTGCGGCCGGGTGCTTGCGCGGCGACACCCTCGCGGTTGCATACGAGGTGCTAGTCGAATCCGAAGGCAGCGTCGCAGAACTGCGCGAAGCCTTGGGTATCAAGTCCTCGGGTGCGGAGCACCGGCTCTGGTACATGATCCAAGCGCTGAGGCTGGGCGTCTTGCCCACGCTGCCAAGCCGCGCTAGCCAAGTCCAGCGGAAGCTGCGGAATTTTCCCAAGCCGCGATACGGAACGTCGCTGTCGGCTGAGGCCAAGGCGTATTCGGATCGTCCGCCAGGGACATGCGCGAACGCATCGATCAGATCGCCAACCAGACTGCGGCACCGGAGCCACGACGCGTCCTGCGCCTTTACCGACCGACGGAGACTGCGCCCGAGGTCCACGACATCGAGCGCACCTTCGACCGACTGCTTGACGCTGCCGGGCATGGCGGGCCCCGCAGAAGTTCGGTTGAACGACAATTCGGTGGGACCGAATGGTTCGAAACCAGCGTGGAATTCCTCGATGCCATCGCCGTTGCCCTCGGCTTGACAATCGTTGACCTCGAAGCACTCGAGTCCTGAGCGCAAGCGCCCCAGCGATCCGACCGCCGTCATCACCCGGCATCAAGAGTGCGCGGACCGTGGCGTCCCAGCTACCGGCGGCCGGCGCTGCCCTCGCCGAACTCGATTCGCTCTACGGACACGCCTGCGACCAATTCGACGTCTCGCAGGGCTGGGCGCAGGGTTTGGCCCCGTGACGCGGCCGACCCTGTGAACTCCAGCAAGTCGTGTCCGATGGTCGCATCGCCGCAGCCAACCTCATAGAGAGCGTCAAGCGCAGGCCATTCAAGGAGATCGGCACGTGCGGTCACCAGCACGATGCGGAACGTCTCGCCCGGCTCGTTTAATTGAGCGTCGCTTGCGCTCTTGTCACCCCGATCCGTTTATGGTCGTTGGCATTGGATAATAGTAGTATTATCAAGCGTGTCACAGTGGTCGGTCGAGTTTCATCCAGCCTGTAGGCAGTGGGCGGAGGAGCTCGAACAGGCCGATGCTGAGGCCTTGCTTGCTGCCGTCCGCGTGCTGCGAGACCAAGGGCCGACGATGGGCCGTCCCCTGGTTGACACTCTCAAGAGCAGCCGACACAACAACATGAAGGAACTCCGACCAGGCTCAACCGGACGAAGCGAAGTGCGCGTCTTGTTTGCCTTCGACCTCGAACGCAGGGCCATTCTGCTGGTCGGCGGCGACAAGCGCGACGACTGGGACCATTGGTATGAATCGAACATTCCGATCGCCGATGATCGATTCGACGAACATCAAGCCAAGCTCGCCGATAGGCGGCAGACGACACCACACAGGACGGCACCGAGAAAGCAGACCGGCCGGAGGAAGCGACGATGAGTCTTGAACAATGGGAGAAGAAGGTCCTTCAAGCGCCAGGCGCCGACCAGCGCGTCAGCGTGATCGAGGACGAGTTGCGATTGGCTGCTGGGTTGACCGCTCTGCGTGAGAGCGCCGGCTTGACCCAGCGCGACCTCGCTGAGCGAATCGGCGTATCGCAACCCCGCATCGCCGCCATCGAGTGCTCCGACAATGTCACGATCAGCGTTCTCCAGCGCTACGCCCGTGGAGTAGACGGCCGCCTCGAAGTGTCCGTTGTGCAAGATCAACGACGGACTCCTCTGCTCTGACACCTATAGGCGGCGCGAATTGATCGCTACGGGAACTCGACCAGATCAACATCGACACCTCACGTAGCCGGGCGAACTCAGACCCGGGGATGAGGCCACATCGGTTACGCGTCTCCCAGTACGATCAGGCGACGAAGGCCCGACCCCGATGGCCCGGGTCAAGCCACTTCTTGCCGTCCAAGGCCATCATGAGCGACAGAGTTGCCCACTGCATCTTCCACTCTGTCGACGCGAACGATGAATTCAGTTGCCTCCGACGACCCTCTTTGTCCAGTCGGTCAGCACCGACAGTCGTGAGCGCGATGCCGACAGCCCCGCTCTACTCGCGAAGGCTCCTAACGCCAAGAGCTGAATTCACCCACCCGAGGGTGTTGTTTCGGTTGAGTCAGTTGCGGCCGGAAGCGCTATCTCCGAATTCGACGCGCAGGACCGAGACACCCGGAACTGAAGCCACGTCTCGCATGGCCGAGCACAGCGCCTCGTCTCGTGTCTGCGCTGAGCGCGCAAATTCCAACGTATCGCTCCCGATGGTCGCGTCGCCGCAGCCGGCCTCGTATAGGGCATCGAGCGTGTCCCAGTCGAGCAGGTCTGCCCCCTCGGTGACCAGCACAAATCGAAAAGCCTTGCTCGGCTCGCTCAGCGAGACATCGTTTGCGGTCATCTCACTCCGATCCATTGGTGATGCGCTGAAGGCACTTGGCGACTCTGGCTACGAGAGTAGCGGCGTGGTGTTCCGGGACTGCCGGTGTGCTCCAGATGGATACTGAGCACTCCCGGTGGCTGAACGGACAATGAGCGCGACCCCAAGCATGGCTGCTGCGCCCCTTCGAGAGCACGACGGTCCACCCGGCCGCTTTGAGGACATCTACCGCCCGCCGGATCTCCTTCTTCGGGTGAACACCCTGCGCCATCGACAGCAAGGTAAATCAATGGCGGGCACCGGCCATCAGCCGTTCATTCTGGTGGCCGCTGCCTTCCAGCCGCTTCGCCGTCTCGATGACCCAGTCGACGCCGGCCGACAGGTAGAGCTCGGCCAGCCGATCCTTGGTCTGCTGATCTCTGATGATCATCCACCGGCGGCTGCCGTTGTTCCCTCCGGTCGGTGCCTGTTCGGCGACATCGATGCAGTCGAGGATGATCTGATCATCCACCTCCCGGTCGAAGTCGAGACGTTGGCGCACACCCCGGGTCGTCATCAACGCGTGATCGACGATTGCTTGATAGTCGGGCGTGCCCGGTGCGAAGGCCGGCTCGGCCATCAGCTTCGATGCTCGCTCAACTGAAGATCGCTCACGTCAACATTCCTCCGGCTGGCCGTTCGTTGGCCGTACTCGACGACGCTCGCCTCGAGGGTAGTCATGTGGCTCTTTGGGGCTCCCAGCGTGCTCCAGCTCGACGGAACACTCCTGGTGACCGAAGCGCACCCAACTAGCTTGGCGTCATGCTCACCGACGACGAAATGGACGAGAACCACTTCCCGATCCTGTGGCGGCGTGACGGCTACCGAACGCCCGGGATCTAGGGCATATCAGCGGCGAACGGGCGTGAACGCCTAGCGTTCGATGACATCGAGGGGGAACATCGATGGCGCTGACAGTGCAGAGCTCATCGGCCGTGAACGACTACCGGCACCTTGTGCAGGACGATCGCGTCCACGGCAGCCTGTACACCGATCCGGGCGTTTTCGCGGACGAGATGGAGCGGATCTTCACCGACGGCTGGGTCTTCGTCGGACACGAGTCCGAAGTACCCGACATCGGCGATTGGGTCGCCCGGCGGCTGGGCAACGAGCCCGTGCTCATGGTGCGCAACCGTGACGGCGCTATCAGCGTGGTCGCAAACCGCTGCGCGCATCGCGGCACCACCCTGTGCCCGCAGAACGACGGCAACAACCGCAACTTCCGCTGCTCGTACCACGGGTGGACCTACGACCTCGACGGCACGCTGCTCGGTGTTCCCGGGCCGAAGGGCTTTCACAAGGACACCGCCGATCTGGGGCTCGACCGCCCCGGCCAAGTCGACGACTACCGGGGCTTCGTGTTCGCCAATCGCAGCGGCACCGCAGGACCGCTCAGCGGCCATCTCGGTGCAGGCGGCACCGATCTCATCGACCGCACGGCGAACATGTCCCCCACCGGCACAGTCCGCCTGTCTGCTGGCTGGATCGGCCAGCGGGTCGACTCGAACTGGAAGATGTGGCCCGAGAGCGACCACGACGGCTACCACCTCAACTTCACTCATGCGTCGATGGCCCGGGCAGTCCCTGACACCTACTACGACGAGATCGTGATGACCGGCGAGGAGGCCTCGGAGTCCGCCACGCGCGCCTACGACGGGGGCCATCTCGAACTCGACTTCCGCCGGAGCTACACCGCTGAGCTGGCATGGCTCGGCACCACCCGTGAAAAGGTTGCCGACTACTGCGAGGCGCTCGAGCGGTCCTACGGACCCGAGAAGGCCAAGACGATCATGTGGGACGGGCCGCCGCACGCACTGGTGTTCCCGAACCTGTTCCTGGCTGAGATGAACATCGCCCGGATCGAGCCGGTCTCGCCGGGCGTCACAGTGCACCACCACACTCCCCTGCTGGTCGAGGGCACCGATGAGAGCGTCAACCGGCGACTCGTGCTGCAGTCTGAAGCGGCGATGGGCCCCGCATCGTTCTTCCTGACCGACGACGCGGTCATCGCCGAGCGCATGCACCGGGCCTTCGAAGGCGCCGCCGTTGGCGACGACGGATGGGTGGACCTCAGCCGGGGCCTCGAACGCGAGCACGTCGAAGACGGGCAGCGCTGGAGCGATATCACCGACGAGACCACCAATCGCGGTTTCTGGCACCACTACCGCGATGTCATGGTGAACAGTCCGCACAACGGAGCCTGAGCAGTCGCCGTGGCGACCGTCGACGAGCCGACGCGCCGTGACATCGAGGCATTCGTGTACCTCGAAGCCCGGCTCGCGGACGAGTCCCGCTATGACGAGTGGGAAGCATTGGTCACCGACGACATGCACTACTGGGTGCCGTTCGGTCCCGGCGACTACGAACCCGGCACCCGAGTCAGCTACATCAACGACAACCGGGCCCGCCTGGGCACCCGCATCCGCCAGCTCGCAACCGGCGTCCATCACGCACAGGACCCTCCGTCGTCCATGCGCCGGGTCGTGTCGAACATCGAGATCCTGAGCGCCGACGGCGACGAGTACGACGTCGGCAGCAACTTCGTGCTCTACGAGCACGCAGTCCAGGCGACCGGGCATCTGCGCCTGTGGGCGGGACGGGCGACACATCGCTTGCGGCGCACGCCCGACGGCCTGCGCATGGCCGCCAAGAAGGTGGAACTCGTGAACTCCACTTCGCCGCTGCCGAACCTGCCCTTCATCATCTAGCCACGCTGTCGCAGCAAGCCCAGCCGGCGGGGCCCCTGATGCAAATCGAGGCCGAGGAGTAGTCTCGACTGCGATGGAGTTGGCCGCCGAATCCTCGACCGTCGGCACCGGCAGGGACTACACGCATCTGGTGCAGGACTACCGCGTGCACGGAAGCCTGTACTCGGACCCGGCCGTGTTCGCCGACGAGATGAAGCGCATCTTCACCGACGGCTGGGTGTTCGTGGGCCACGAATCGGAGATTCCCGACGCCGGCGACTGGGTCGCTCGGCGGCTCGGCGCCGAGAACGTGCTCATGGCCCGCACCCACGACGGCGAGATCAGCGTGGTTGCGAACCGCTGCGCTCACCGGGGCACCACGCTGTGCCCGCAAACCGAGGGCAACAGCCGCAACTTCCGCTGCCCCTACCACGCCTGGACCTACGACCTCGACGGGACACTGCTCGGCGCCCCCTTCCCGAAGGGATTCCAGAACGGAAAACCTGACGTGCGGCTCGACCAGCCCGGCCAAGTCGACGTCTACCGCGGTTTCGTGTTCGCAAACCAGAGCGGCACTGCGGTGCCGCTCAGCGAGCACCTCGGCCCTGGAGGCAGCGATCTCATCGACCGTGCCGCGGACATGTCGCCCACCGGACGGCTGCAACTCAACGGCGGCTGGCTCGGCCAGCGGGCCGATTCGAACTGGAAGATGTGGCCCGAGAGCGACAATGACGGCTACCACATCATCTTCGCCCACGAGTCGCTGACGGCGTCGCTGCTGGCCGGCAGCCAGTACGAGGACGTCATCCTCGGAGGCGAGGGCGAGACCTCCTCGGTGGCTCGTGACTACGGCGGCGGTCACGTCGAGCTCGACTTCCGGGCCAGCTACACCACCGAGCTGGCCTGGCTGGGGGCAACCCGGAGCAAGGTCAACGCCTACTGCGACGACCTCGAAGCCGCCTACGGCGACGACAAGGCGAAACAGATCATGTGGGACGGGCCGCCGCACGCCTTCGTGTTCCCGAACCTGTTCCTGGGCGAGATGAACATTGCCCGCATCGACCCGCTCGCACCCGGGCTCACCGAGCACTATCACACCCCGCTGCTGGTGGAGAGCTCCGACCCGGGGTTCAACCGGCGCGTGATCCTGCAATCCGAGGCGGCGATGGGCCCGGCCTCGTTCTTCCTCCCCGAAGACGTCGTCATTGCCGAGCGCATGCACCGTGCCTTCGACACCAATCCGACCGATCAACACGCATGGGTCGACCTCCGCCGAGGCATCGAACGCGAACGGCAGTCAGACGGGCAGCGCTGGAGCGACATCACCGACGAGACGACCAGCCGAGGCTTCTGGCACCACTATCGACACGTGATGTCGAGGATCGGCGAGGCGGTCACAGCCTCCCCCAACGGGTCGTCGGGCAACAGCCAGGGCTGAACTGCAGCAATGTCCGCCATCGACGAGGCGACACGCCGCGAGATCGAAGAATTCCTCTACCACGAGGCGATGCTCGCGGACGAATCCCGATACCCCGAATGGCTCGAGCTGGTCACCGACGACATTCACTACTGGGTGCCCTCCGGGGACGGCGATTACGAGCCCGGCTCCCGTGTGAGCTTTCTCAACGACAACCGCACCAGGCTCGCCACACGCATCACGCAGTTGATGAGCGGCCGGCGTTACTCGCAAGTGCCGAAGTCGCCGATGCGGCGGATCATCTCGAACATCCAGATCCTCGCCGTGCATCCAGGTGGCGACAGTGATGGGAACAGCGGCGACGAGTACGACGTGGGTAGCAACTTCGTGCTGTACGAGCACGCCGTGCAGGCAACGAACGACATGCGCATCTGGGTGGGTCGCACCACCCATCGCCTTCGCCGCACCGACGACGGTCTGCGCATCGCCCGCAAGAAGATCGATCTCGTGAACTCCAGTTCCGCGCTGCCCAACATGTCGTTCATCATCTGAACGAGCCATGACGCACGCCCTGAAGGACCAGTCGTGCATCGTCGGGGTCGGCGAGACAGCGTTCGTGCGGGGCGCTGAGCGGACCGTGCTGAGCCAGGTGGCCGAAGCGTGCATCCGTGCCTCCGACGACGGCAGCTATCGCATCGCCTCTCGCTGAACCCGAACTCAGACTGCTGCGGCTTCGTCCTCACTGACACCGGTCATGAGCAAGCCGACGCGATCGGTGGTGGCTTGCTCCCGAGGCAGATCGCACATGGCCCGGCCTTCGTACAGCACCACCACACGATCCGAGAGCTGCATGGCCTCGTCGAGATCCTCGGTGATCAGCAGGATCGCCGCACCGGCGGCCCGCTTCTCGAGCAGCCGCTCGTGCACGTATTCGGCGGCGCCGATGTCGATGCCGCGAGTGGGCTGGGCCACGATCAGCACGTCAGCTTCGGCACTGAACTCCCGGGCGATGACCACTTTCTGGATGTTGCCGCCCGACAGGTGCGACGTCTGGGTCGCGATCGACGGTGTCTTGACCGCGAACCGACGCACCAGATCGCGGCATCGTTCCGCAATTGCCCGGAACTGCAGCAAACCGGCACGCACATAGGGCCGGTGCTCGTACTCGACCAGCATCAGGTTCTCTGACACCGAGAGCTCACCGACCGCGCCATGCCGCATGCGTTCTTCGGGGACGAACGCAACGCCGCGCCGACGCACCTGCTTTGGCGCCGGTGTCGGGATCGGTTTTCCGCGCACCTCCAGCCTGCCGGATTTCATCGGCCGCAGACCGAAGATCGCCTCGGCCAACTCACGCTGCCCGTTGCCCGAGACGCCGGCGATGCCCACGATCTCGCCGCTGGAGACGCTGACCGAGAAGTTCTCGAGTGCTGCGTTACCCCGGTCGCCCTCGACGTGCAGGCTGTCGACGACCAACAGGTCGTCACCGGTCGGCTGAGGCGGGACATCCCGGCCGAGCCGTACTTCACGGCCGACCATCATCGAGGCCAGGCCCTCCCGGGTCGTCTCCGACGGTGTGGTGCGGCCCACGACCCGGCCGTCACGCAGGACCGTGATCTCATCGGAGATCTCCATCACCTCGGCCAGCTTGTGGGAGATGAAGATGAGACCGCGCTCCTCATCGGTCAGCGACCGCAGCGTGGCGAACAGATCGACGACTTCAGGCGGTGTGAGCACCGCTGTGGGCTCGTCGAGCACCAGGATCCGAGCGTCGCGGTAGAGCGCCTTGAGGATCTCGGCCCGCTGACGCTCGCCGACCGCGAGTTGCCAGATGTACGCGTCCGGGTCAATGGCCAACCCGTGCTGCTCGGACACCTCGATGAGCCGACGGCGCACCGGGCCCATGTCGGCGAGACCGCGCCGCCCGTGCAATCCAAGCGCCACGTTCTCTGCCACCGTCAGGGTGGGCACCAGCATGAAGTGCTGGTGAATCATGCCGATGCCGTGACTGATGGCATCGGCCGGCGAGGTCACCTCGATCTGTTCGCCTTGGATCGTGACCGTGCCCTCGTCCTGGCGGTACAGCCCGTACAGGATCTTGACGAGCGTGCTCTTGCCGGCGCCGTTCTCTCCCAGCAGCGTGTGCACATGCCCGGGCTGCACGACGAGGTCGACGTCCTCGTTGGCGATGACGCCCGGGAAACGCTTGGTGATGCCGCGCATTTCCAGCATCGGCAAAGCCGGGGCCCGACCGTCGGTCGAGGCCCCGGCAGCCGTCGTGCCGTAGTGCTGAGTCATCTGGCGCGCTGGGAGTTCATGACCACGAGTGCTTCACGCGTTGGTGCAACCCCGCAACCTCCCGCAGCCGGCAGAGGCGGGTCTACTCGATGCCCGTCGAGATCGAGCCGTCGGCGATGCCCGCGATGATTGCCTCCGCAGCCTCTTGGATCCCGGCGTCAAGGCCGTAGCCGTCGTTGAACTCAATCTCGAGGCCGCCGTTTGCGAGCGTGGCGATCATGACGTCGCCGCCGAGCGTGCCGGCATCGATCCTGTCGATCATGTCCGCAAGCAGCACTTCCCAGTGGTACACCTGCGAAGCCACCACGATGCTCTCGCCGAGCGCAGTCTGATTGGCTTGTGTGCCGAACCACGCCACGTCGTGCTCGTTGGCGACACCGGTCGCTCCCACAACCATCTGCGCCGAACCGGTCAGCACGTCGGCATTGTTGGAGATGTGGGCCTCGGCGGCTTCAGCCGCCAATGCGACATCGCTGAACGAGTCGGTGTACACGATGTTGGTCGTGATGGACGAGTCTGTCGCTGCCACGCCAGCAGCAAAACCGTCGACATAGAGCTTCGCGTCGCCCACCGGGATCGGACCGATGACACCGATGACGCCTGTCTCGCTGATCTGTGCTGCGACTGTGCCCGACACGTAGCCGCCTTCATCAGAACGCACCGTGTAGGCAAAGACGTTGGCATGGCCCATGAAGTCCGCAGCGGTGCCCCAGGCAAAGGAAGTGTCAGGGAAGTCCGGAGCGATCTCGCCGAGCGGTCCGCCGTATTGGCTGCCATGGGCGATCACAAGGTCGAAGCCGTCCTCGGCATAGCCGCGTATGGCTGCGGCCGCTTCCTCCACGATGAAGGTGCCGTCAGTCACCGCAATCTCGATCTCACGGGTCTCGCCGATCGCGTTCACTGCGTCGACCATGCTCTGTGTGAATGCGAGGTCGTTGCTCGCGCTCGGTGCGACGATCGCGATGCGCAGCGGTGCCGCCATGTCGTCGTCAGCTTCCATGTCGCCGTCGGACTCCATGTCGTCGCCAGAGTCCATTTCGCCGTCGGGCTCCTCGTGGTCGTCAGCTTCCATGTCGTCGCCAGCGTCCATGTCATCGCCAGCGTCCATGTCATCGTCAACGGCACCAGCGTCAGTCGCAGCGGTCCCGGATTCGGTCACATCGGTGTCCGAATCAGCCTCATCGGAATCTCCGCATGCGGCAGCCAGCAGGGCGAGCGCTGCGAGCCCCACCAGCAGCGGCGTCAAGAGGCGACGCTTTCGCCGCTTCTGTGCGCCGGATGGCGCGGTACGTGCAGACATGAGATCCTCCCAGAAGGTGTTGAGCGGCAGCCGGAGTTTGCGCGGGCAATCCGCGACAAGCGTGTGGCCCTCCAGCTCGCTAGCGATGCTAGGTCATATTCATGACCCACTGTGTCGTGCGCTGTCAACTTTGGGTGCCGGGAGTGTTTCGGCGGCGTTGCGATGGTGCGGAACCAGAACGGAACGAAACCAGGTGGGGCGACGATCAGGCGTGCGGCTTGGCGCAGTGTCTAACCGTCGCGTTCAAATGGCACGGTCAGCGCGGAGGGAGCACCGATGCGCCGGCTGACGAGCACGAGCACCACGATGGTCAGGATCGCCGGTGCCATCGCGGCGATCGTCGACGAGGCGCCCTCGATGATGCCGAGCGTCTTGAGTTGCAGCACCGTCGACGACACGACGCCGAACAGCAGCGCTCCCGCCATCACGCCGCTGGACCGCCACGCGCCGAAGTACACGAGCGCCACGGCGATGAAGCCCTGCCCTGACGTCAGGTTCTGCTGGAAGATGCCGACGTCGAGGGCCAGCGTGCCGCCGGCCAGGCCGGCCATGACGTTGCCGATGATGATCGCTTGGGTGCGCACGACATTGACCCGCACTCCCAGCGTGTCGGCCGCCTCGGGTGTCTCGCCGACGGCGCGGACGTTGAGGCCGAACGTGGTCCGGTTCATTGCGAACCAGACCACGGGCACAAGAGCAAACGCCACATAGGTCAGCACGCTGTGACCGAAGAGCAGCTCGCCGACCACGGGAAGCTCCGAGAGCCAGCCGAGGTCGACGCCTCGCAGACCGTCGATGGGCACCGGCGTGCCGACCTGCTGTCGGAACAGCAAGTCGGTGAAGCCCAGTCCGAAGAGGAAGATGCCGATGCCGCTGATGCCCTGGGTGGCGTGCATCACGACGGTGATGAACGCGTAGACCACTCCCATCGCCGCACCGGCGGCCATGGCTGCAACGACGCCCGCTGTCACGCTCCCGGTGCGCAGCGCCGTGATGTAGGCCGCGTATGCGCCGATCAGCATCACGCCTTCGACGCCCAGGTTCAGCACGCCGGAGCGCTGGCCGATCGTCTCGCCCAGCGACGCCAGCAGGAACGGCGTTGCTAGCCGGATGCCCGAGGCCAGGGTGGCGACCAGCACGCTGACGGTGAAGAAATCGCTCACGCCCGGCCCCCGTAGCTTGCGATCCCGCCCGCCCAAGTGCGCAGCCGGTCACGCAACCGCAGGCTGCCGACCACAAACACCACCACGACCCCGTTGAGCGAGACCACCAGTGCCGCAGGAACCTGTGTGGCTCGTTGCATGTCGCTGCCGCCGGTGAGCATGCCGCCGAACAGGAACGAGGCGGGCACGGTGAAGATCGGATGCAGCGCGCCGAACAGCGCCGCCACAATGCCGTTGAAGCCGGCGTTCTGGGTGAAGGCTGCCGCGCCGCCCTCACCGATCAAGCGATGGGACTCGCTGCCGAACACCAGCACTGCGCCGGCGATACCGCAGCAGGCCCCGCTGAATGCGAGCGCCTGGGTGATGCTTTTCTTCACCGCCATGCCTGCGTACTGGGAAGCGTCGGGGTTATGGCCCACCGACCGCAGCCGCATGCCGAGTGCGCTGCGGAACAGCAGCAGGTAACCCAGCACCGCCACCAAGATGGCGATCAGCACGCCGATGTGGAGCCGGGTTCCGCCGGGCAGCAGCGGCAGGTCGGCGTTCTCGCTGAGGCGGCGGGTCTGCTGGATCTTGATGGCGCCGGGTTCGATGAGCAGGTCCTGCAGCAGGAAGCTCAGCAGGTGCGCCGCGACGATGTTCATCATGATCGTCGAGAGGATCTCGTTGACGCCTGCGTAGGCCTTGAGCGCACCGGGGATCGCGCCCCAGAACCCGCCGCCGATCGCGCCGGCGATGATCACCATCGGCACCAGCAGGACGCGCGGCACGTCGTCGAAGGCCATCGACGTCACGGTGGCCGCGATGGCGCCCAGGATGATCTGTCCCTCTCCGCCGATGTTGATGACGTCGGTGCGGAAAGCGATGCAGATGCCGACGCCCACCAGTGCGAGCGGCATCGCCCGCACCGCAGTGTCGGCGAGGTTGTCGGCACTGCCGAACGCGCCCGTGACGAGTTCGCCGTAGGCGACAAGCGGGTTCGCGCCGAAGGTGAGCAGCATCACTGCGCCCACGATCAGCGCTGCGATTGCTGCAAACGCCGGAACGGCGACGCCTACGAACGGGCGCAGCAGCCGGGCGAGCCGGCCGACAGGGACGTCCGGAGTCGAGCCGTCGTCGTCGCCCGTGAGAGATCCCAGCGCCATGCCCCCCCTTTCTGCGTCGCTGCAGTTCGTGCCTCGTTAGTGGTTAGTCGAAATTCGGGGCGCGCTTTTCCACGAACGCTCTTTGAGCCTCGCGGGCGTCGCTGCTGTGGAACGTCTCGCCTTCGAGGCTGAGCGACAGCGGCAGGATCTGTGCTGACATCTGCCGGATCCAGTTGTTGATCGGCACCTTGGAGGCGCTGATGGCTTTCTGCGGTCCTGCGGCGAGCTGCGCTGCCTTCTCGAGCGCAGTATCGAGAATGGCATCGTCGTCGACCAGGAAGTTGACGAGCCCCATGTCATAGAGCATTTGACCGGTGACTCGTTCGCCGGTCATCAGGTGCCACTTCGCCCGGTTCACACCCATGAGCAACGGCCAGATGACTTGGCCCCCGTCGCCGGCACCGATGCCCATGTTGACGTGCGTGTCGGCGAATACCGAGCTGTGGCCCGCTACGACGACGTCGCACAGCAGGGAGATGTTGGCACCGAGGCCCATGGCGTACCCCTGCACCGCAGCGATGATCGGCTTGCGCAGCTCGAGCAGGTGATCGACGATCTGGCGTCCCTCTTCGAAGCTGACTGCCGGCCCGCCCGTGTCGCTGAAGTCGCCGCCGGCGCAGAAGGCACGCCCTGTGCCGGCGAGCACGACGACCTTCACGTCGTCGTCGGTCTGCGCATCACGGGTGAACGTCGCCATCTCGTGATGCATCTGCCCGTTGATCGCATTGAGCCGCTCTGGACGGTTCAGCGTGACCACGGCGACGCCGTTGTCACGCTTGTCGATCAGCATCGCCTGGTAGTTCGCTTGGTCCAGCGGCATTGCGTGCATCTCCTTGATTGCGAGTCCCGAGTCGTCGCTCAACGTACTGCGGTCAGACTGTGCCCGATGGTGCTCACCGCACGGCGGTGAGACTGTGCCCGATGGTGCTCACCGCACGGCGGTGAGACTGCGCCCGATCCTGCTCACCGCACAGCGGTGAGCACGCGGCCTACCTGAGTGTGGGGCCGGCCGACGATTCGTTCGTAGTTGGGCGGGTCGGTGGCGCCCTCGGTGACCATGACGAGCACGGTGGCACTAGCCGGATCGTCGAGCGCGCCATGGCCCTCCGGATCGGTAAGCAGCGCCCGCAGGCCCGCCAGCGATGCGCTGCCGGTCTCGCCTGCCACAACCTGCGCACCGGCGAGATCGGCCATGGCCCGGCCGGCGGCGTCGCTGTCGACCGAGACGCACCAGTCGACGCCGCTGGCCATCATCGGCCAAGCCAGCGGCGAGGGCACCCCACAGTTCAGCCCGACCATGATCGAGCGGTGCGGCCCCGGTGTCTCGGTGATCTCCCCTGCCAAAGTCGACGCCTGAACGCAGTTGGCGTCGTCGGGCTCGACCGAAACCAGCACAGGCCGGTGCTCGCCACTGCGGTAGTGGGTGACCGCAGCGGCCATGAAGGCTCCGACGCCGACGGGGACCGCCACGAGATCTGGCTGGCCGATGCCGTTCGCAGCGAGCGCATCGTCTACTTCGGCGAAGATCGTGGTGTAACCCTCGGCCACATTCGCGGGGATCGTCT
This sequence comes from Acidimicrobiales bacterium, assembly GCA_965231925.1. Taxonomy (GTDB): domain Bacteria; phylum Actinomycetota; class Acidimicrobiia; order Acidimicrobiales; family Poriferisodalaceae; genus Poriferisodalis. The sequence continues at coordinate 2,090,832 of OZ246894.1, read as the reverse complement.
CGTATCCCGGCCATGAAGTGTCTGACACCACCAGGCAGCGGTCACTGGCCATCTCGGCGCTCTGCTCGATGGCGTCGTCGTAGGTACCGTCCACGACGGTCACCGTGGCGCTCTCTGCCTGGATGGCCGCGATGCGAGCCTCCGAGGTGCTGTCGGGCACGAGGATGTGGGCATCGAAGCCCAGGAGCCGAGCCATGAAGGCGACGGCCCGGCCGTGGTTCCCGTCGGTTGCGGCCGCCAAGGTCATAGGTCGCAAGTGGGCCAGGCTGGCCGCCAGGGCGTTGATGTTTGCCCACGGTGGCGGCTCGCCGCCGAGGTGCTCGCAGATGGCGCGGTACGAGGCCCATGACGCGCCGAGGATCTTGAACGAGGGCAGCCCCATCCGCTGGGTCTCGGCCTTCACGAGGACTCGCCCGACGCCGAGGCTGTCTGCGAGCCGGGGTGCGTCGATGACCAGCGTGGGCGCGTACGCAGGCAGCCGGTGATGAAACGCCCGTACCTCAGTCGGGGCAGCAGGCCAGTCACGCCCGTCGTACAGCGGGTTGCGAGTCACCAGTGCAGCCATCGTCGGTCTCCCCAGTCCAAAGTCTCAGTCGAGTTCGTCGAGCGCAGCGAAGAGCCGTTGAGCTTGCTCTGCGGCCTTGGCCCGCACTTCGACAGCATCGACACGTGCAGCGACGCCGTTTGCCAGCACCTGATCGCCGTCAATCGTGACGTCAAGCGCGTGGACGCCGGGTGTGTAAGCGAGATGCCAAGGGTCGTCGCTCGGGTAGGACCAGCGCACGGTGTCGTTACGGGCCTCTGGCATGAGCGCCCACCCGTGCGCGAGCCACTCCCACGGCGCATCCGGACCCGCCGTTACGTCGTGCTCGCGCAAGCGTGCGTACGCGACACGGAACTCGTCGAGCATGTCGGCACCGATCCCATCCGTGCCCAAGGCAATGGGGTTCACGTCGGCGAACCTGACGGGGTTGGCATAGCCGACTGCGTTATTCATGTTGGACCGAGGGTTGTGCACGATCGTGCCCTCAAGACCGTGCACGGTCGGCAGGTGGACACCATGGATGAGCAGCCAACGCTCGTCGCTGAGTCCGGCCAGCCGTTGGGCAGCGTCGGCATCTGGCGGGCCTTCGGCAACGTGGATGTGGACGCCGACTCCGTGGCGGCGGGCGAGGTCAGCCGCCGCGGCCAGAGTGTCGTCGCTGCAGGTAAACGACGCGTGGACGCCGACGTATCCCCGTCCGCCGGCGGCGAGATAGCGCTCGTTTTCGGCGAGGCCGCGGCGAGCCCCATCACTGCCGTGGCGGTCGGTGACGCCGTAGCAGCAGCTGATGCGCACTCCGACCTCGGCGCAGGCCGCTGCGATGACATCGAGCGAGCCTTCGATGGCATTGGGCGATTCGTGGTGGTCAACGATCGCAGTGCAGCCGGACTCCAGCGCTTCGAGCGCGCCGAGTTTCGCCGACCATTCCAGCATCTCGGGGTCAAGCGCTCGGTCGAGGCGCCACCACACGAGTTCGAGGATCTCGGCGAAACCGCCTGGGGTGCGGGGCGGCGGGGGCATGCCTCTCGCCAACGCCGAGTACAGGTGGTGGTGCGAACACACCAGGCCCGGCGTAGTCGCACCGCCCTCACTCACGGCTGCGAGCGTAATCCGGGCAATCGGGCGGTCTGGGTCGCCCCAGACGCTGGTGACCATCCCGTCTATGCCGACTGCCGTCGCAATCCGTTCAGCTGTGCCGGCTGGTTCGCCCCAGCGTTTCGACGCCTTCAGGTACGAAGTCTCCCGAGCAGCTCGACGAGACGGTCGAGCTGTGTGTCGACGTCGGGTGACGCCAAGCGAATGCTGAGGTGCTCGCAGCCGGCGTCGATGTATCCCTGCAGCCAGGCCGCCACCTGCGTCTGTGTGCCCGAATAGGTACCCAGCAGTCGGCGCACCACCTCTGCTGGGGCGCCGTAGTAGAGCCTCGAATGCTCGTCGACTTCAGCCGCGGCAGTGTCGGGATCGCCGATGTTGACCGTCAAGTAGGCCGCCGCGGTGATCGAGGCCGGGTCTCGTCCTGCGTCGGCTGCGTGAGCACGCATCGTCACGAGCTGTTCGGCGAACGCATCCACCGCGGGAGCTGTCGGGAACCAGCCGTCGAAGTGACGGCCGGCCCGTTCGAGCCCACGAGGCCCCGAGCCGCCCAACCACAGACGGGGACCGCCCTGCGTCGCGCACACTGGCTGAAGCCGCTGCGCCGTTGGCGTGCCATCGGCCTGCCAGAGTTCGCGGGCATCGTGCACGATCTGCATGAGCTGGGTGCCCCGCCGATCGAAGTCGCCGCCGACGAGGTCGAAGTCGGCGTTCACGTCGGGTGCGGGCGGGCCTGCGCCGACACCCAGAATGAGCCGGCCTCCGCACAGCGCATCGACGGTGGCGGCCTGCTGGGCGAGCTGCGCCGCATTCCGCATCGACGCGAGCAGCACCGCGGTGCCGATGTCGATGCGCTCGGTTGCGACTGCAACAGCAGCGAGCACCGAGAGCGGTTCGGCCCGCGGCTTGGCCAGCAGCGAGTCGCCGATCCATGCAGCAGCGAAGCCGAGTTCCTCGGCCTGCACCGCTAAGTCGACAAGCCGGCGGGGATCACCGTCATGGGGGGCGTACATCGCAAGCTCCCGGGACGGCAACAGCAGGCCGAACGTGACTGAACCAGGTGATGTCATGGCCTGCACTCTGCCACCCGCGCCGCCACCGGGCGTGATGACCGGCTCAGCCTTGCTTGTGTCGAGCTATACCCAGGCGTCGGCCCGCTCGCGGTTCGAGGGGTTGCGCATCGGCAGCTCGTTGTGCCATTCGCCTTCGTACTCCCGCAGGGCCGCTGCGACCGCTCCCGCCGTCGGCACGAGCCCGATCTCGCCGACGCCTTTGATGCCATAAGGAGCGCCTGGCTGCGGCGACTCCACCAGGATCACCTCGACGTCGGGCATGTCCTTGGGCCGGATTATGGCGAGGCTGCGCAGCGTGGAATTGAGCGGCCGACCATCGGCGTCAGCAGGGAAGCCCTCGCTCAGCGCATAGCCGAGTCCCATATGCACGCTGCCTTCGATCTGGCCCTCGCACAGCACAGGGTTCACGGCCCGGCCGACATCGTGCGCTGCGATGACCTTCTCTACGTCGCCTGAGTCGGGATCGAGAATGACGACCTGGGCGGCGTAGCCGAACGTCGAGTGGATAACTGGGTTCTCCAAGCCCTCCGACAGCGAATTGGTCCAGTCGACCCGGTACTCGCCTTCGTAGTCGACCTCGGGCCTGCAGCCGTCGGCCAGAGCAGCGCGGCACGCATCGGCCACCGCGCCTGCGCCCATGAGCGTGCCCCGGCTGCCGGTGGTCTGGCCCGCACCGAGCTCGCGTGTGGAGTCCACGATCACTCGCACCGCCTCAGGATCAACGCCGAGTTCCTCCACGGCGACCTGCAGCGCAACGGTGTGCACGCCCTGGCCCATCTCGGTCCAGCAGTGACGAATCTCAACTGTGCCGTCGTCACAGAAGCGCACAATCGCCTTGGCGATCTCCTTGAAGCCGTTCCCGAGGCCGGAGTTCTTCAGTCCCAGTCCGATCCCGACGGGCTTGCCGGCGGCGCGGGCTGCCTCGTAGGGCTCACGCACGGCGTCGAGGCAGGCCTGGGCCCCGAGGCAGCCGTCGTCCATGATCTGGCCCGGTCCCCACACTCCCCCGGGCACCACCACGTTGCGCTGGCGCATTTCGAAACCGCTGATGCCCACCGCTTCGGCCAGCCGGTCCATGACGCCTTCCATGGCGAACTGCGCCTGGTTCGCGCCGAAGCCTCGGAAGGCGCCGCACACCGGGTTGTTGGTGCGCACCGCAACCGACTCGACGTCCACTGCAGGCACCAGGTATGGCCCGGTGGCGTGGCCCGCCGAGCGTTCCAGCACCTTCATGCCCACTGACGCATACGGGCCCGAATCGCCAAACATGCGCGCCCGCACAGCGGTGAGCTTGCCCTCGACGTCGCAGCCGACTTCGTAGGTCATGCGGATGGGGTGCCGCTTGGGGTGCATGAGCAAGGACTCTTCACGCGACAACGTGATCCGCACCGGCCGACCGGTCAGCCACGCCGCCAGCGCTGCGTGGGCCTGGTTCGACATGTCCTCCTTGCCGCCGAACGCGCCCCCGTTGGAGACCAGCTCAGTCGTGACAACCGAGGGGTCAAGCGCAAGTACCGCGGCGATGTCGTTGCGGTCGTCCCAGATGCCCTGCCCGCCGGTGTAGACGTGCAGCCCGGCGGCGACCCCGTTCGCGGGGGTGGGTACCGCGAGCGTCGACTCGGGCTCGAGATACGCGTGCTCGATGCGCTGCGTCTGGAAGGTTTCCGTCACGACATGCGCCGAGGCAGCCAGGGCCGCATCGATGTCGCCCCGGGAATAGGTCGAGCGCGACAGGATGTTGCCGTCGAGCTCCCACACAGCGTCGATGTCGCTGTCCTTCACACGCACCGGGTCGGTCATGGGTTCGAGGACGTCGTAGGACACCTCGATCGCTTCGGCGGCACGCCGAGCAGCGGGCCGGTTGTCGGCAACGACGATCGCCAGCACGTCGCCGAGGTAGGACGTTCGCCCGCCGACGGGGATCATCACCGGCCAGTCCTTGTGGATGAGGCCCACCCGCAGCACTCCGGGGATGTCGGCGGCGGTGAACACGGCTTGCACGCCGGGCATGGCCTGAGCTGCGCTGGTGTCGATCGACAGCACGTCGGCACGGGCATGGTCGGCGAACCGCAAAGCGCCGTGCAGCATGCCGTACGGGGCTGTCACACCGCTGATCGACGAGTCGATCACGATGTCGTCGATGTAAGGGCGGCTGCCCAGCGTGAGCTCGCGGGCCTCGTAGCGGACACCGGAACTGCCGACGCCCTTGGGCGGCAGCGCCACCGGCACTTCTCCCGCCGCCAGCGATTCCACCGCATCGAGGATCTTCGTGTACCCGGTGCAGCGGCAGAGGTGCCCGCCGAGATGGCGGCTGGCTTCCTCACGTGTCAATGCCGAGCCCTTGCGGTCCAGCAGGGCCTTCAGCCGCACCACGATGCCCGGCGTGCAGAATCCGCACTGCAAGGCACCGTGCGCCGCGAAGGTGTTCGCCATGGCATCCAGCTCGGCTTCGTCAAAACCCTCGACAGTGGTGATCTCGGTGCCTGCCGAGCGCTCGAGGCTCGTCTGGCAGGCCACCCGGGCCTTGCCATCCACCAACACCGTGCAGCAGCCGCATTGACCCGACGGCGCACACCCGTCCTTGGGCGAGATGATCCCCAGCTCATCTCGCAGTGCCGCCAGCAGATGCTCGTGATCGCTGGCGACCGTGACCGGCGAGCCGTTCAGCACGAACTCAGTCGCCGACTTCTCAGCCGTCATTGCCAACCTCGTCTCCGGGACCTCATTGTCCCTTCCCCGCCGTCCATTGTCGCACCGATGCATCAGCGTCCGCACCGCGGCGAGGTTGGACCGGCTAACGCGCGATCGTGAGCGCAATCGGGCGCGGTCAGGGTTCGGTGGGGGCGGCGGGTGTGACGAATATCGCCGTTGCGGTGTTGTGCGGGCGCCAGATCACGTTGGTGAGCACTCCCCAGCAGACTGCTGTGTCGTCGTCTCGCACGCCGCAGGCGTACCCGTCGCCTGTCGTGATGGCACGGAACGGCCCGGGCGGTGGCTCGGGAAGTGTGCCGGTGTCGGGTCCCCAGCAGGTGGCGGTGCCGTCGGCGCCCAGTGCGCAGGCGATCTCGCGGCCGACGGAGATGGATGCGAATGCTCCGACGGGTATGTCGTCGTTGTCGTGGACGTTGCTGCCCCAGCATGTGATGGTTCCCTCGGTGCGCAGCCCGCAGGTGCGTCGCGGGCCTGCGCTGAGGGCAACGAAGCTTCCCGTTGGGGCGTCGGACTGCTCAGCGACGCTGTCGCCCCAGCACACGAAGGTTTCGTCGGTGTGCACCGCGCACGAGTGCGTGTCGCCCGCGACGACCGAGGTGAAGGCTCCCGTCGGCGCGTCGGACTGGCCGAACGAGTCGTCGCCCCAGCACATGGCGGCCCCGTCGGTGCGCACCGCACACGAGTGGAGCCGTCCGGCTGCGACCGAGGTGAAGGCTCCCGTCGGCGCTTGGGTCTGGTTGAGGGAGTCGTCGCCCCAGCAGGCCAGCGAGCCGTCGGTGCGCAACGCGCACGCATGGCCGAATCCGGCGGCCAGCTCGGTGAAGGTTCCCGGCGGTGCCTCGGTCTTTCCCGCAGCGATGTTGCCCCAGCAGGTGAGCGTGCCGTTGGTGAACAATCCGCACGCGTACCGTGATCCGGCGGCGATGTCGGCGATGCCGCTCAGCGGAGCGTCGGCCTGCCCGGCGACGTGGCTGCCCCAGCAGGTGACCCGCTGGTCGTCCTGCAGCGCGCATGAGTGCCACGCTCCCGAAGTGACCGCAGCGAAGCTGCCGGTCGGCGCGATGGTTTGGCCGTGAGTGTCGGTGCCCCAGCAGGTCAACTCGCCATCGGTGCGCAGCCCGCACGCATGGGAGGCGCCGACGGCGACATCGGAAAGGCGGTCCGACGGCGGGTCGCCGAGGCCGAACCAGCCGGCGCCCCAGCACACGGTGACATCGTCGATGCGCAGCGCGCAGCTCTGAGACGGGCCCGCGTCGAGTGCTGTGAACTCGCCCCGGGGCGCAGCGATCCGGTCGGCGTCGCGCCGTCCCCAGCAGGCAATGGTGCGGTCGGTTCCCAAAGCGCAGGTGTGGTTCGTGCCCGCAGCGATCTTGGCGAACGATCCCTCGGGTGCATCGGTCTGCCCGTGTTCGTTGCCGCCCCAGCACACGACCGAATCGTCCGTTCTGATCGCGCAGGAATGGGTGCGCCCCGCAGCGACGGCGCTGAACGCGCCGGCTGGCGCCGTGGCCTGTGCGTCCTCGTCGAAGCCCCAGCACACGACCGAATCGTCCGTTCTGATCGCGCACGAATGGCTCCCGCCCGCGGTCACAGCGGTGAACCTCCCCGAGGGCGCCGTCGATTCACCGTCAGCGTCGCGGCCCCAGCACACGATGCTGCGATCGGTTCGCAGCCCGCAGGTGTGCAGCGAACCGGCCTCCACAGCCGTGAAGTCGAGGTCAGCCGCATCCTCGGGCACCGCCGTGCTGTTCGGCGCTGTCACAGGCTCCACCGGGCTCGTGCCTGTCACCAAGCTGAACGCTGAGCGCGCTGCGGCGGTAGCGGGCGACCGCTCGAAAAGCCGGCGGATCTGCGCGCCCGGGAGGCGACGGCCCGCCTCGCGTTCGACCGCGCCCGACAGCGAACCGACATCGCCCACGAGGGTGACCGTCGGGGGCCGGTGACGGCCCAGCGCAGCCGCGGTCGGCTCGCTCAGCTCGCCGCGCTTCGCATACAGCACCACCGCCTCGGGATCGGCAGCGGCGTAGGCGGCCGCGACGCCGACATCGGCCGGCGACCAGCCGTTCGCGATCACCGCATGACGCGCGCCTGCCGCCAGCGCTGGCGTCGCGAACAAGGCGGCAGTGTCGATGCGCGTGTCGCCGCCCCGCCGTTGCACGCCGGCACCGGGCGCAGCGTCCCTGATAGCGGCCTCGGTCTCAGAACTCAGCGCCGCAGTGCCGCCGACCAGCAGCACCCGACTCGGCCCCAGCTCGCCCAACGCAGTCTCGGCCGCATCCCCCAGCGCGCCGGCATCCGCATACAGCACCACATCGGCAGTGCCCGACGCCACCGCCGAGGCCGCCGTGCCCACATCGGCCAGCGACCAGCCGTTCGCGACCACCACCGACACCGCAGCGCGGTCCCCCAGAGCGCGGCGTGCCGCCAGCACCGCCGTGTGAACACGGTCGTCGCCGGCGAGCCGCTCGATGCGCACACCGCTCACCAAGTCGCTGATCTCAGACTCGACCCGCTGCGACAGAGCCGCTGCCCCGCCCACGATCAGCACACGCGCTGGCTGCACCCGACCCAGCACCCGAGCCGGCGTCTCGCCCAGATCATCGGCAGACTCGGCCAACAGCACCGCCTCGCCCCCACCCGCAGCCACCAGCGACGCCGCAGTGCCAACATCGGACAACGAGCCCGCAGCTGCGACAACCACCGTCACGTCGCTGTTCAGCGTCGACGGCTGCGACTGCGCAGACGCCGTCACCGGCACCAGCACACCCGCCGCCGCTACAACTGCGGCCGACACGAACCGCACGACCCGACTGCTCACCGCCATACCTCCGCTTCGACATCGCACCAGACGCGTCTCGCCGAATCCGCCGACGAACCCGTCATCGCAGCGCATCGCCAAGTATGACCGCCCACGACCACCATCAGCCCGTCGGCAACAGCCACCGAAGCCGCTCGGCGGCAGGCCTAGCACGTTGTCGTGCCTCGAAACCGAGACATCTGAGATGCCCGTTCGGCACCGTCCGCTCAGAGCACCACCGTGGCGGCGCTCAGCGGCGGGTGCGGCCTAATAGCAGGAGTAGCCCGGTGCTGGCGGGCGACCGGTCGTGACGAAGTCGCCGTCAGCGTCAAGCACAGCACGACGGCTCGACGGCTCGACGACGACCTGCTGGCCGCCGATGCACGGCACCCTGACGGTGCCGTTAGGGCCTCCGCCGATAGGCGGCCGATACAACTCAGCGCCCCGCTCCACCAGTCTGTCGTATTCCTCCTGGGTGCGCCCGCAATCCTTAGGCACGCCGTTCCCAGTCCAGCCGCAATAGGGGCTGTTGAGCCACGAGTACGTGTAGGACTGCACCTGCGACGCCGACGGCTGCGCAGGCACCACCGCGACACGGTTGCCGTCCTCGTCCAACAGCTTGCCTGGATCATTGCGATTCGCATCATTGAGGGGACCCGCGAAACGATCCGGATTACGATCAGCACAGGTCTGCAGATCCTGACGCGCCTGATCCCGATAGTGCCTCGGCCACGACGGCGACGCCTCCAGACGCGCTTCTTGCAACGCCACCTCGTCCTGATACACCTGACACGGATTGTCGTTCTCAGCGCCCGCCGGCACCGCCGGCACCACCAACAGCAACGACGCCGCGACAACCGCCGCCAGCCCTCTGCGAAGGATCAGCGCCCAACGCACAGACCCCCCCCCCCCCGCAAACTCAGCCCTGCTCTCACAACAGCACCCATTTCTTTCGTCGATCACAATCCGGTCCAGCGGCATCACCGTCAACAGCACCACAGCGCAGCCGCATCCGCGTCAGGCTACAACACCACACCCAACCCGCCAAGCACCCCAACCGACCTCCAGAGGGGAGGTCTGGTCCGCGCAGCGCTTCGGGCCGCTGCAATATCGATGGCGGATTAGCCTGTGCCCATGGCTGTGCGTGCCGATGTGCGGCTCGTCCCCACAGTGGAACGCGCGCAAGCCGCTGCGGACGTGCTCGCCGCGGAAGGCGTCGCGATGGTGCTGCTGCACGGGTCGCTGGCTGCGGGCACCGCACAGGACCGCAGCGACATCGACCTTGTGGCCGTGTTCGACGACATCGACTACGCCGAGCGGTATCCGCGTCGATGGCAGCTCGAGACGAAATGCGCCGCCGCCGCGGGGATGCCTGTCGATGTTCATGTCACAGACTGGCCCGAGTGGCGTCATCGCATCACCAACGTGAGCTCGTCGTTCGAGGCAAGCGTCGCCGCCGGGCAGCAGCGGACGCTGTTCGAGCGGGAACCTCAGCCGGGCGCTGTGCGGTGGGACAAGGAGATCGGCGTGCCAGACAGCAACCTGAGCGAAGCCGTCGAACGGCTCACCGACATGCGCCTGGCGCTTCGGGACATGATTCGCGAGTGCCGGCCCGACCAAGGCGAGGTTCGCACCGTCGACGGCATCGAAGACGTCGTCTCGTTACGGCGCGCAGATCGCTTGCGCGGCCTGTGCGCCGGAGCGTCGATGACGATAGAGAACGCGCTCAAAGCGTGGTGCGCAGCAAGCGGTGTCACTTCGGAGCGGACTCACAGCATCGCCAGGCTGCTCGCTCTGGCGGGACACCTGCCGAGCGCTCTGCAAGACGCGCTCGCCCCGTTGGCGGCCAACACGATGCGTCCGAGCCGGGAAGCCTATGACGACGTGTCGAGCTGGCGGATAGGCGGCACCTACCCGTCGGCTCTGCCGCAAGCCACACTCGACAAGACCGCTCAGCTCGCCAGACTGCTTGCCCCTGCAGCAGTCACCGCGGCCGAAATCACCCTGGGGCGCGTGTTGAGCGAAGGCGCCGATTCCGCCGACGAACAGTTGGCGGCGTGTGCTGAGTATGTGCACAGCGCCAAAGCCGCGCTCGCCGCAGCGGACCCAGTGACTGGCAAGCCCCACAGCATCGCACCGGCGGCACATGGGGGTGCAGAGCCGGCCGCGGCGGGCACCGGTCCCGAGCACGACTGATCCATGCACCCCTTGGAGGCAGATCACCCGTCACTCTCTTGTGGCGGCGGAATGACGCCCTTCTGCTGGCCGATCAGCTGGTAGGCCTCGGGCCTGCGGTAGCGGCTGAAGTCGAACAGCGTCTCCTTGTACTGCGAGCACCAGTCCAGATCGCATCGGGCGGTGATGAGCTCGTCGCCGTCGGTGACTGCCTGAGCGACGATCTGGCCCGACGGCGCAATCACCGCCGAGTGCGCCAGCGACTCCACGCCTTCCTCGGTACCGCCCTTGGCGACGCCGACCACCCAGGTGCCGTTCTGGTAGGCGCCTGCCTGCATCACCAGATGGTTGTGGAATGCCTGCAGCGGATCCTGGATCGGGTCTGGCGCGTAGTGCAGCGGCGTGTTGTAGCCGATGAAGATCATCTCGACGCCTTGCAGGCCCATGACGCGGTAGGTCTCGGGCCAGCGCCGGTCGTTGCACAGCGCAATGCCCATGACTCCCCCGAATGCCCGCCACACGCTGAAGCCCTCGGCGGACTCTTCGAAGTAGCGGCGCTCGAGATGCTGGAAGGGGCGCTGTGGCTCGTGCTCTTCGTGCCCGGGAATGTGCACCTTGCGGTATTTGGCGAGGAGGGTGCCGTCGGAGTCGACGAGGATGGCGGTGTTGTAACGGTGCCCGTCCGGGGTCAGTTCGGCGTACCCCAGGTGGAAGCCGATGCCGAGGCGCTTGGCTTCGTCGAAGAGGGGTTGCGTCTGCGGGGAGGGCATCTCGGTCTCGAAGTACGCGAGCAACTCGGGTGAATCGTCGGGGAAATACCACCGGGGAAAGAAGGTGGTGAGCGCCAATTCGGGGAACACCACCACCTCGCAGCCTCGCTCGGCACCTTGACGAAGCAGGGCGATCAGGCGCTTGACCACGCTGGCCCGCGTCTCGTAGCGGGCGATCGGCCCGAGCTGCGCGGCGCCGACAGTGAGCGGTCTCATGTCGCCCCGCTCTCGACGATCTCGCTGTCGATTTCGCCGTTCGCGAGACGCCACACCACGTCGGCAAGCAGGTTCGCTCCCGCTTCGATGTCTTGCTCTGCGGTGTACTCGGCTGGGTTGTGGCTGACGCCGTCGAAACTGGGCACGAAGATCATGGCGGTCGGGCACACCCGCGCCAGCATCTGCGCATCGTGGCCCGCGCCCGAGGGCATGCGGCGGTGCGTCAAGCCGGCCTCGGCGGCGCAGCGCTCGACCAGGTCGATCACTGCAGGGTGAAACTCAACCGGCTCGAAGCGGGCGGTGCGACGCATCGACGCATCGAGATGTTCGTCTTCGGCGTTGCGCGACACGATCTCGTCGAGCCGCGACTCGGCGTGTTGCAGCATCGCCTCGGAGGTGTTGCGCAGGTCCACCGTCATCGTGGCCGAACCTGCGATGACGTTCACCAGGTTCGGCACAAGCGAGATTGCGCCCACCGTGCCGACCTGCGAGTCGCCGATGTTGTGCGCAAGGTCACGCACCTCGTTCGCAATGCGGCACGCCGCGAGCCCTGCGTCGCGTCGCAGCGGCATCGGCGTGGTGCCCGCATGGTTGGACTGCCCACGCAGCGTGACTTCCGTCCACGAGATGCCCTGCACGCCTTCCACCACGCCGATCTGGGTCTCGTGGAACTCAAGCACAGGACCCTGCTCGATGTGCAGTTCCATGAATGCAAATGGGACAGTGCCGGGCACAGGCGCCGCTCCGCGATAGCCAATGCGGTCCAGTTCGTCGCCGACCGCGATGCCATCGCGGTCGGTGATCTCCAGAGCTTCCTCGAGGGCCATGCCGCCCACATACGCGAGGCTGCCGAGCATGTCGGGAGCGAACCGGCTGCCTTCCTCGTCGGTGAAGTACCCCACCGACAATGGGCGTGCCGGCATCCGGCCGCTGGACAGCACCGACTCGATCACCTCCAGGCCGGCCAGCACGCCGAGGTTGCCGTCGTAGCGCCCTCCGGTGGCGACGGTGTCGATGTGGCTGCCCATCATCACCGAGTCGGCGACGCGGCCCGCCTCGGTGCACGCCACGACGTTGCCGAGCCCGTCAACAGTGATGTCGAGTCCCAGGTCGGCCATCCACGTTCCGACCAGGTCGCGTCCAGCGCGGTCCTCATCGGTGAGCGCGAGCCGGCAGTTGCCCTGCGTTCCCTCGATGGCGCCGATCTGCGCCAATTCGTCGAGGCGCCCCATCAGCCGCTCGCCGTCGATCTGCGGCGCACCCCCAGCCGATCCACTCATTGGCTCATTCTCGCACTGTGCTGCGCGGATTCCCGACTTCGCACATGAGGATGTCAGGACTCGCCGAGCCAATCGTCGCGTGTGTAGCCAGCTTGTCGCAGGATCCGCAACAGCAAGCCTGATCCAATCTCTGGCTGTGTGGGAAGCACGACATGTCGGGAACCGCGCACCGGTCCGTCCCAGCCGCGGTCACGCAGCCATCGGATGAGCTGGCGACGCGACGCCGGCCCGAGACGCCGGCTCAACGGGCCGCTTCGACACGCAGCCCGCAATAGACCGGGACGTCGCGCCCGGCGTCGATCTCCATCAGCACCCAGTCCTCAAGCGCTTCTGCAAGCATCCGTCGCGATTGATCAGGTGTCTCGCCGAACCCCCATGCACCTTGACACCCCGGAATTTCCGTCCACCATCCTTCGAATTGCTCGGGGTCAGCATCGCCGTATACCGCCTCGGTCGCCGATGAGGCTAGGGCAGCCGAGATCCAAGAGTCCAGCGAGAGGCCGTCTGCGGTCACCTCGGGAGGATTCGAGGAAGTCACTGCCACTGTGGCGTCTCCCAGTCCATGGTCATGGTACCTCCGCGCACCATACCGCTCTCGTCGGGGAGGCCCCGCGCGCAGCCAGCGCATCGCCCGCGATGCTGGGCGAGATCAATGGGTGCTTGCGACCGCGAGTCCCGCATTGGCAGCGGCGCTGAGCAGTTGCCGGTCACCGCTGACGAACACGGTGTCACCGTCAGCGAGTGAGCATCCAGCGGCGAGATGGACTGCGTCGTAGCCCCGGAGATGATGCTCCTCGGCCAATCTCCCGGCGACACGAACGAGAGAGTCGGTGACCTCGACCCAGTCGAGTCCAAGACTCAGCTCGTCGAGTTTCCCGACAGCAGTCGCAAGCTGCAACCTGCTGAGCCGACCGAGGCGCTGTGCCATGGCGAACGCCGCTCGGGCTTCCGCATACAAGAGGCGCACGCTCACCGCCCGAGTTGCCTCGTTCCACAGCCTCATGCAGAGCACCGACGACGGCTCGTCGACGATCAGGGGGATGAACGCGGAAGTGTCGAAATAGGCAATCACCTGCGCTGTTCAGCCAGCAGATCGCTAACTGGTGCCGTTCCGGTGACCTCGGCCGTCGCCAGAGGCCTACGCGGGACGCTCGCGGCGGTCACCACTCCATCGGCGATCAGCCGGTCAATTGCACGAGGACCTGCAAGCGGAATCAGCCGCGCGAACGCCTTGCCGTGATCGGTGACCACCACCTCCGCACCATCCCGCACCGCCGCCAGATACCTGCTGAGATGGTCTCGCAGTTCACGCACGCCTGCTTCCATATGGCCATTGTAGCGCTTTTTGGTTCGCATATGTCGTCACATCTTGGCTACGCCGTCGGGCGACCTGTGTGCCCTCCCCACCTTGACATCTAGATTTCTGACGTCTTGATTTCGGATGTCTAGAATCTGGATGTGGTCATCGATTTCAAGTTGCCGCAGCCTTGCAGCCGAGAACTCAGCACCTCTGACTTCAACGCCGACAGCGCCATGCACACCGATGCGGAAGTGGGCGCGGGTCCCCGCGGGTTGGTTGAGCGTCGCTCGTGTGCGACTACCACCATTCGCTCTTCGGTTTGCGTGAGACCAAACGCGCGGTGCCGAGGCCGAGGAACCAGGCGAGTTCACGCGTCCCTCCGGCTGCCGCGGATCGGCTGTCGACTCCGTTGAGCCCTCGATCGTGCGCTTGCCGCCCGATGGGCTGGCATTGGGAGTGCGGCACGATGCGGCCGCTGGGACCGGTCGGGTAGCTCGACGGCAAGCCTGCGGCGATGAGCCCTTCGTCGGTGAACGCGTCGAGTGCTGTGCCTTCGGCGAGTTCGACCTCGACGAGGTGCGGTGCGCTCGCCGGGTCGATGTCGTGAATGCTGACCGGTCGGCCGTCGAAGCGTCTCAGCGCGTTTGCCCGCGCGGTGTCCATGTCTGCGTTGAGATACAGGCACTGCAGTCCCGCCGGATTCCATCTTCCACCTGGCGGTCCAGCCGAGTGTGACGCGTCGAGCGGATCGTGCCAGTGCCAATCCACGACGCGCAGGTAACGGCCGCCGCTGCTCGTGGTAACGATGCTCATGGCGTCGTGGCGTAGTCGAACATCTTCTCGATATCGCGGAGCAGCCATTGGTGCTCGTCGGCAGCGATCAGTTCGAGCATCGTGCGGTCCCCGTAGGCGGCGGCGCTTCGGCGGGCGACGATCGGCGGCATGCCCTCGCGCAGCCGATATCGAAGAATGTCAGCGATCTCGACGATTGTGCCGATCTTGGGCAGCCGCTGCGGTGGTGGCCCGCCGGCGAGCCACTTGTCGACCGCTTGACGGGTGACCCCCATGAGGTCAGCGAAAGCGCCGCTCGACAGGTCCAGTGTGGTCATCGCTCTGCGCAGAGGCGTGGCACTCCTGTGTTCGAACTCGATGTCGCCCATGGCCTTGGAGAACCACACCAGGTAGTGCTCGTCGATGTCGGTGCGCGCTCGCACACACTGGTGAGGCAGACCGCCTGCTAGCCCGCGCACTCTGTCGACGAGCACGGTGATGGCGCCGATCCCGTCATTGGAGGGCGCAATCCACGGCAGCTGCACGAACACGGGACGCAGCAGCCAGAACGCCGCGGCCGGCGAGAGCGAAGCATCTGAAGAGTACGCGGGTGACTCGACCAGCGCCGAGGCTGCGGATTCGACGTTGTAGCGGTACCGCCGCAGAATCGCAGAACTGGCATAGTCGCCGAGCATCGGCATCAGAGAGTCCAAGGCTGCGACGACATCCGGAAGTGCCCGCGCCGCTTCTCTGGCAACGTCATCCAATTCGCCGTCGAGCAAGCCGTCCACAGGGCCAGCCTAACGCAACTGAGTTGCAACATGATTCGTTGCCGTTACAGAGCATCATGCTTTGATGGTGTTCGGTCGCGGACGACGCAATCGGCCGTGCGATCACACGAAGGCGGCCGACACCTCGTCGTTGAGCTCGTTGATCATTTCGTCCCACAGGCGGGGCAGACCTCGCAGCGAGTCCCAGAAGGCCTGGTCGCGGCGGGCTTCGAAGTCTTCCAGGGGGACGCCTTGCTGCTCGACCCAGGTGTAGTAGCCGAGGTTGAAGATCCGGTCTCTGCCCCGGTCTGACAGCACCTCGATGTGGGGGGCGTCGTCGCTTCGAGCGTCGGGCGTGAGGTGCTGATCGATGATGCTGCGAGCCGCGCCTGCGTCGAAACTGCCTCCGTGGCGCTCCGCGAGATGACGTTCCCGTTCAGAGAAATACATCTCGAACCCGTCCGTCGCCACGGTCATGACCACGTCGTCGGGCCCGAGGCCTAGCTCGTTGGCGGCACGGGCAGCCGCGAGCACATTGCAGATCGACGAGTAGCCGAAGTGCCCGAGGTGGTCGAGCACCCATGACGCCGCCCCGAGATGCTCGCGCAGCGCATCGCGGCCCGCTTCGGTGTTGAACACGAGCCCCAGCCCGTCAGTCGCATGGTCGCTGACGCCGACGATGACGTCGGTGTTCATCACGTTGTGGATGAGCGGGACGTGCTTGTCGCCGATGCCCTGGATGTTGTGCTCGCCATAGCCGTTGTAAAGCATCGTCGGGCACTCGAGCGCCTCGACCGCCACGATCTGCGCGCCGTGCTCGTCCTTGAGCCGGTCGCCGGCGCCCAGCGTGCCCGCAGAGCCGCTGGCCGCAACGAACGCAGCGAGACTCAGCTCGTTGCGTTCCGGCGAGCCTTGCCGCAAGTGCTCGAACACGGCGAGCAGGGCAGCGCCGGTGACCTCGTAGTGGCCGATGTGGTTCGAGAACTCGCTGAACTGATTCAGGATGAAGTTCGTCGGATCCCCCGACAGCTCCGCGCAGGCGTCGTAGATCTCCTTGACGTTGCTCTCCGAGCCGGGCGTGCGGATGACATCGGCGGGATCGGCGATCCAGCGCTCGAGCCACTCGAAACGCTCGCGGCTCATGTTCTCGGGCAGCACTGCCACCCCTCGGCACGCCATGATCCGGCTGATCGCCACACCCCCGCGGGCGTAGTTGCCGGTCGAGGGCCACACTGCCCGGTGGCGGGTCGGATCGAACTGGCCGCAGACCACCCGTGGCGCGAGGCACGAGTACGCAGCCAGCACCTTGTGCGCGCCGATCATCGGGAACCGGTTGCCGAACAGCACGACGACCTTGGCCGGAGTTCCCGTCAGCTCGCTCGGCAGCACGACATGCTCGGGGACGTCAGTGCGCCCTCCCCTGCCGTCGTTGAACCAGTGCACGCGGAACAGGTTGAGCGGGTCGGCGAAGTCCGGGTCGACATCGACGAGAGCAGTGTCGACTTCGGGATCAATGAGCGTCGGATCGGCGAGCTCGGCGAAGGTGGGCAGGCGGATGCCCTGTTCCCGAAAGCGTTCGACAACATGAGAACGCCCGTCGGGGTCGGTGACCTCAGTTCCGAGTTGGGCGGCGTAGCTGGCGGGAAATGCTCCAGTGCCGCGCGAGGCCCCATTCGGTGATGCGTGGTTTGCCATACCGGGCCGAGGTTAGGTTCCGCGGACAGCGCTAGTCGCCCACGGAGATGCCGCGCAGGACACGACTGCTTGACATCCCAGGCGACAATGCAGCGACCCGTTCGCTCCACGCAGCGACGGACCTCATGCTCGCCCACGCTGTCTTGCCGGGGCAGCGCTCAGATCCGACACGGCATATGACCGTTTATGCCGTTCTTTCAAATTGGAAAATTGAATTTACGGCCTTCTGATATGGTGGGCGCGTGATCAATCGCCAGATCACGCCGCTTCTGCTGCGGCTGTTCGAGCAATACCCGATTGTCACGGTCACCGGCCCTCGCCAGTCGGGCAAAACGACACTATGCCGTAGCGCATTTGCGCACTTGGCTTATGCCAACCTTGAAGGCCCTGACACCCAGGAGTTCGCCGAGTCGGACCCGCTGCGCTTCTTGGCGCAATTCCCCGCCGGTGCGGTGCTCGACGAGACACAGCGCGTGCCGAGCTTGCTCTCGTATCTCCAGGTCATGGTGGACGAGGACCGTCGCAACGGGCAGTTCGTGCTCACAGGCAGCGAGCAGTTCAACCTGACTTCGACGATCAGCCAGTCGCTCGCCGGCCGCACAGCGCCGCTGCGCCTGTTGCCGTTCACGCTTGCGGAATGCCGCCTCGCCGGGGCATCCGACGCTGTCGATGAGATCCTGTACGCAGGGTGCTATCCCCGGATTCACGATCAAGGGCTCAACCCGACGCAGGCGCTCGCCGACTACTCGGTCACCTATGTGGAGCGTGATGCTCAGCGGATCGGCGGGATCAGCGATCTGGCTGCCTTCCGCCGGTTCATCCGACTGTGCGCCGGGCGAGTCGGCCAGCTCGTGAACCTGTCCAGCCTCGGCGCTGATGCGGGTGTGTCGCAGCCGACGGCCAGCAAATGGCTGAGCGTTCTCGAGGCGAGCGACATTGTCTTCCGCTTGCCGCCGTACCGCACCAACATCCGCAAGCGCCTCACGAAGGCGTCGAAGCTCTACTTCGTCGATGTCGGCTTGGCGAGCTACCTGATCGGCATCCGCAACAGCGAGCAGCTGGCCGCCCACCCATTGCGCGGCCATCTGTTCGAGAATGCCGTCATATCAGAGGCGGTCAAGCACTCCCACAACAACGCCCGCTTCGCCGAATTGTCGTTCTTCCGTACAGCTGACGGCCTCGAATGCGACCTCCTCTACCCGACTCCCGACGGTCTCACCGCGGTCGAGATCAAGTCCGGCGTCACTCTTGCCGGGGCCTGGTTCACCGGCTTGCGCCGCATCGCGCGCACCATCCCCGGAATTGCCTCGGCAGCCATCGTCTACGGCGGTGACCAACTTCAAGAGCGCAGCGAAGCCACAGCAGTACCCCTCTGCGAGTTCGGCGCCCTCCTCGGCGACCTCGATGCCTAGCAGGACCGATGCCGAGCAGGGGGGGGCGTCAAATTCTTCACAGGCCCCTGAGGCTATGGTCCCCGAGGTGCGCCCATTGACTGCACGATGCAGTCCTGCGAGAGGTGCCGGAGGCCGACCAGACATGGCAGCAGCGACATGACATCGACCCGCAATGCGCTGTACCTGCAGGATGCGCACACCATCACCGAGGCGATGGGCTTCGCCCAGTACGCGGAGGAACGAGGCTTCGAGGCCGTGTGGCAGGCCGACTCGCGGCTGGTGCGCGAGGCCAGCGTGCCGATGGCAGCGTTCGCTGCCACCACCTCTCGCATCAAGGTGGGGGCTGGCGTCATCGACATCTGGTCACGAAACGCGGCGCGCCTGGCATCGATGTTCTCGACGCTCGACGACCTCGCACCGGGCCGCATCATCTGCGGTCTCGGCGCATGGTGGGATCCGCTGGCCGCGAAGGTCGGCATCAGCAGGGCACGCCCGCTGGGCGCGATGCGGGAGATCACCACCGTGGTGCGAGCGCTGCTCGCCAACGAGAACGTCACCTTCCACGGCGATCACGTCCACCTCGACGACGTCGAGCTCGACTACGTGTACCAGGAGCGCCGGCCCAAGGACGTGCCGATCTACATCGGCGCCACGGGCATGAAGATGATGGAGCTGTGCGGTGAGATCGCCGATGGCGTCGTGCTCAACTACCTCGTCTCGCCTGACTACAACAGCCGCGCCATGGAGGCGCTCGAGCGGGGCGCCGCGTCGGTCGGGCGCAGCGTGAACGATCTGGACCGGCCCCAACTGGTGGTCTGCTCGGTACACGAGGACCGTGCGACGGCACTGGACATGGCTCGCAACATGGTCACCCAGTACCTCGGCCAGCAGCCGCACATCATGAAGGCCTCGGGTGTGCCCGACTCGCTGCTCGAAGAGGTCGGCAAGGTGCTGACCTGGCCCGCCACCGCTGAGCAGGTCGAGGCGGCATCGCGGCTGGTGCCCGACGACATCGTGCAGATGCTCACGGCCTCGGGCACGCCTGCGGAGGCCCGTGAGGCCGTCGACGGCTACCTGGCCAACGGCGCTACCTGCCCGATCCTGTATCCCCTGGGCGACGTCGAGGCGATGATCGACGCCTTCGCAGTCTGAGACGGCTTCGCCTATCGGCTCAGCCTCAGTAGCCCAACTCGGTCGCAGCGCGTTCGAGCGCCACAGTGACCGACCAGTGCGTGCGTGCCAGCCGCAGGTCGTTGTTCGAGCCATCGGCATACAGGCCGGCAGCGCTCATCCAGAACGCCGCTGAGCGCATGGCGTAGAGCAACTGGAAGTAGGCGCAGCGCTCCTCGTCGATCTCGATACCGGTGGCCTGCTGGTAGCGATCAATGAACAGCTCCCGCGGCACGACATTCGACAGCAGGTCGGTGCCCTCCCGGTTCAGCTCGGTGAGCACATAGGCCACGTCGTACATGGGGTCGCCGATGACCTGCAGCTCCCAGTCGAGAACCGCAGACACCCGGTCGTCATGGATCAGGACGTTGCCGGTCCGAAACGCACCGTGCACGAGGGTGAGCTGTTCCGTCGGCGGTGCGTTGTGCTTCAGCCAGCCGATCAGGTCGGCGAGGATCGGATGGCCCCGATGCCCGGAGTCGTCGATGAGCGCCTGCCATTTGGCGATCTCGCGCAGCGCGAAGTCGCTGCCGTCCCCGGGCACGCCCAGGAAGCCGAGCCCTGTCGCTTGCCAGTCAACGTTGTGCACCGCAGCCAGCGCATCGGTGAAGCTGGCCGGCAGCACACCGCGTTCGGAGGCAGCGGCGTAGTACTCCCGCCCCGCCCGGCGCCACGGGCTCGGACACTCGCCCACGACTCGTTCCATCACGATCGCGGCAGCACCGAGAATTGCTGGGTCGGGCTCGTACCAGAACGCCCGCGGTGCGGGCACGTCGGTGCTCTCGAGGCAGCGCAATACCCGGAATTGCTCTTCGAGGTCGGATTCGTGCCGCAGCAGGGCGTTGCCCGGGTCGCGTCGCAGGCAGAAACCCTGACGGTGCTCATCGGCACCGTCGGACCAGACGGCGTCGAACAACCACGTCTCGTGCGACCAGCCCACCGCAATGCGCTCAGGCGTGACGATGTCGACGGGGCCGCTGGCGCCGAGACGATCGCGCAGATACTCGCCGAGAACGCCGGTCAGATCTGCGTCGTCGGACACTGTGTGGCGCTCCCCCACCTTGGTCACCGAGCGATGTCCATGCGACGGTCGATGTCTCGGCGCAGCGCATGCCGAATGGCGGCCAGCGCCGCTGCGGCCACGGGATGGGAAGGGCCCCACCCGTAGAGGGCGTCGATGACCTCCGTCGCAGCCGCAATCGACCCTTGAGCCCGCATGCGAGCGACGGCGTCACCGACATCGGCGGGGACATCTGCGGTGGCGCCGTGTGAGGTGCCGGCCGTGGTGAACACTGCATCGAGCCGATCGGCCAGCGCTGTGACGTCGGCAATCTCGGCCGCACGATGTTCGTCTTGGAATTGCGCCTGCTTTGCCAGGCGCTGCAGGATCACCGAGACCATGAACGCCTGTGTGCGGGCGTACTCATCGTCGACCGCGGGGGCTATCTGGGCGCGCACGGTGTCTGCGAGTCGCGACAGCATCTCGTGATCGTCGAGGTTCATGGTCTCGAACTGGGAGTCGACCAGTCGCCGCTGCGCCTTGCAGCGGCGAAGCGGCGGACCGGCCACATGTCCTGGTCCTCGCCCCACCACGTCCCCACGCCGTCCACCTCCCAGCGGATGAGGCTGTTGATGTCGATGAAGCTGTGGCGGTTGATGATGATGCGGCTGAGCGGGCTGCCGGTCGCCCCGAAGGTGCCGCCAGCTGCGTCGACGGCGTCGATGCGGATCTCGGCAATCCAGCCTTCGGGGCTGCGACGCACCGTGCGCTCGCCGTCCACGAGGCTGATCTGGATGTCGCCGTGCTGGGTGAACCCGTACGAGACCCGGTCCAGCCCGTCGCGGGCGTTCGTGACTGCCAGGAAGCCCGACCCGTCATCGCAGGCACCGGTGACGTAGGCGGCTTGGCGGGGACGGTCCTCGGGTCGACGACCCCAGGTGCGGTCGCGCATCGACCAGCAGTCGATATCGATCGGCTCACCGGCCAGCTCGATGGTGCCGGTGACTCTGCCGATCTGATCGAAATGCGCCGAATGGCCGAACGTCGAGCTCCCCGCCGTCAGCGGTCGCGGCGGCAGCACCGCCGCGAAGCGCAGATCGGCGGTGAATCGGCCCGGGTCGTCGTAACCGAGCTGGTACGCCATCGTCGGGGTCTCGACCCCGACGCAGACCCCGTTGGGCAGGGTCGCATCTCGCAGGTCGAGTTCTGGCGGCAGCCGCAGAGCGGTCAGATTGGAGCTGTAGGGAACCTCCCAAGGCAGGTGGGCCGTGTTATCCCATACCCAGGCCCCGCCGGAGATCGTGCCGATGTTGTGGCGCACCAGCGTGTAGAGCCAGCCGCCGAGCGCCCGCTCTGCGTGGTGGAATGAGAACCACGCCGTCTCGGTAAACCACCAATCGTCACCCTTCAGATGCGCGTGGAAGCCGTCGTCGTCGGGCGTGAAGACAGGGGCGCTGTCGCGCGGCTCGCTCACGCGCCGAAGCGTAGGCCCGCGCTCGCGCCCAGACCGCCCGACATAGAGAGCTTTTCAGTAGGTTTCAGTAAATTCAATTGCTTTCATTTCCACGACTTGCTGATATATGCCCATGACACTGTGGAGAATTGGCTCAGCATCGGCTCGCATATCGGGGGTCGCGCGATGACCGCCGAAACCGTCCCGCTGCTCGCCGCGGGCGTTCCTGTACCCATATTCATCGCATGGACGGCGATCGTTCTTCTGGTCGCTGTCGGAAAACAGTTGCTTCTCCTTCGGAGCTGCCGCCGGTTCGTCAGGGAAGCTGAAGCCAAGCTCCGGCGCATCGAACAGCGCTCAGACGAATACGAAGAGAGGGTCGATGCCGAGCTCGTGCAGCTGCGAGCCGAACTCGACGCCTACGGCGCATGGAGCGACGCGAACGATCGCTTCTTCCATCACGGCCTCGTGGCGGTTTCCCACATTCTCGGGGCACGAGCACTGCCCGCCCGCCGAGCGTGCGCTACCGAGCGGCGGAGCACATCGGAACGCCGAGCAACCGAGACTGCTTGGCGGCCCATACCGATCCGTGTGACGAACTCGATGCCGAGCACGCGTCGGGCAGTGCGCGTTCTGCGCCGAGCGTGCCCGTAGGCACCTCAGTTGGGACGCGCCGCTCAAGGACGGCGCTCACCGGCAACGACGCGTACTGTTGAGACATGGCCGAACTCGTGCGTTTCAAGCTGGACAGCCCCGAGGAAGAGATCGCCGAGGTAGTGCGGATTGACGGCGGCGCCATCATCGAAGACGCCATCGATCTGGACATGGTGGAGCGGCTCGAGGCCGAGCTGCGGCCATGGATCGACAAGACACCAGGCGGACTCGACAACTTCTCGGGCCACAACACCACACGTACCGGGGCGCTGGTGGCCCGCTCGCCAGCGTGCCGTGAGCTGGTCATGCACGACAAGGTCATCAGCTTGGCCAACCGGTTCCTCAGTCCTTACACCAACAAGATCCAGCTGCACCTGACCCAAGTCATCAACATCAAGCCGGGCCAGGGCACCCAGCCGCTGCACCGAGACCGTCTGGCATGGGGCGGCTACATCCCCGGCGAGATCGAGCCTCAGTTCAACACCATGTGGGCCGTTTCCGACTTCACGCCCACCAACGGCGGCACTCGGATCGTGCCGGGAAGTCCCGGGTGGGATGAGGAGCGCCGAGCCACTGACGACGAGAAGACCCAGGCCGCGATGGGCGCCGGCTCCGTGCTGTTGTATTCGGGCTCGGTGATTCACGGCGGCGGTGAGAACCGCAGCGACGCCGACCGTACCGGCATCAACATCACCTACACGCTCGGCTGGCTGCGCACCGAGGAAAACCAGTTCCTGTCCTGCCCGCCTGAGGTCGCCAAGGAGCTCGACCCCGAGTTGGCCGACCTGATGGGGTACTCGATGGGCAACTATGCGCTGGGCTACTACTCCGACCCCCACGGCATGCCCGGGCCGGTCGACCTGCTCACACCGGAAATAGCGCTGGGCCGCAAGCCGAGCTCGAAGCATTCCAGCTCCGCACTGCTGAATTCTGTGGAGTGAGCCAGTCGCTTCAAGCACGGCGTGAGCGGGCGCTGGGCGCCGGCGCGCAGCTCTTCTACACCGAGCCGCTGCACATCGTGCGAGGCGACGGTGTCGAGCTCTTCGACGCGGACGGTCGCCGCTACATCGACATGTACAACAACGTGCCCTGCGTGGGTCACGGCAATGCCCGCGTGGCAGAGGCGATGGCTGCCCAGCAGGCCACGCTGAATGTGCACAGCCGGTACCTGCACGAGGGCATCGTCAGCTTCGCCGAGCGATTGGTGGCGTTGCATCACGACGGGATCGAGAGCGCGGTCATCACCTGCACCGGCACCGAAGCCGTCGAGGTGGCGATGGCTATGGCTCGCATCGCAACCGGACGCCGCGGTGTCATCGCCACCAATGCCACCTACCACGGCAATACCGAAGCGGTGATCGCGTTGCGTCGGGCGGCGATGAGGCCCGACGAGCACCCCGACGTGACGACCTTCCCGTATCCCCAGCAATTGCGTCCGATCCGGGCAGGGCTGGATAGCCACGCACTCGCCGACGCCTACCTCGACGAGCTGGCGACAGCCATCGAACGGCTGGAGTCGTCTGGTGCCGGCGTCGCCGCCGTCATCTTGTGCTCGATACAGGCCAATGAAGGCCTGCCGGACATACCGGGCGACTTCATGGCGAAGGCTGCTGATCTCGTGCGAGCCGCCGGCGGTTTGGTGATCGCCGACGAGGTGCAGGCCGGCTACTGCAGGACCGGGCGCTGGTGGGGCTACGAATTGACCGGTTTCGAGCCCGACATTGCCGTGATGGGCAAACCCATGGGGAACGGCCTGCCCCTCGCGGCCACAGTCGCCAACCGGGATCTGGTCGAGCGCTTCCGAGGCGAGACCCGCTACTTCAACACCTACGGCGCGAGCCCGCTGCAAGCTGCGGTCGGGCACGCCGTCATCGACGAGATCGAGGAGCGTGGGCTGGCCGCGAGCGTCGCGGAGCTCGGATTCGGGTTGCGAGCGGCACTGATCGAACGCGCCGAACGATGCCCATGGATCGGCGATGTCCGGGGCCACGGCCTGTACATCGGAGTGGAGATGGTGGAGCCGGAGGGCGAGCTGGTACCTGACCGACCACGGGCGCTGGAGTTCTCCGACCGGTTGAAAGACCAAGGCGTGCTTGCTTCGAACGCCGGTGAATTCGCCAACGTGCTGAAGCTGCGTCCGCCGCTCGTCCTGCAACAGTCACACGCCACCGAGTTCCTGGCTGCGTTCGACGCAGTGCTGACCGAAATCGATGGCTGACGGGTTTGCTGCCCGTTACGAACCAGCCGCCCGCGAGGCACTGCGCGCGTTCGGCATCGCGACTGCGCGCCTGCAACTGATCGGCATCAGCGAGAACGTCACGTATCGGGCCGACGACGATCGCTCCGAAAGGGCCTACGTGCTGCGACTGCATCGGCCCGGCTACCACACTCTCGACGAGCTCAACTCCGAACGCGTGTGGCTGGAGGCGCTTCGCAGCAGCGGCATCTCGGTGCCGACGCCTGTTGACGCACCCGACGGTCGCTACTTCGTGCCCGTGGACGTTGCCGGGAACGAGACACGGCAGGCCGGGCTCAACATCTGGGCACCAGGCGAGATCGTCGGCGAGCTGCTCACCGCCCACGACCGCAGCGCCGATGCAGCAGGACCGATCGAGATCACCGGGCCGTTCGGCCAGCTCGGCGGCCTGATGGCGGCGATACACAACCAGGCGACCGGTTGGACGCCGCCGCCAACGTTCCGGCGTCACCGCCTGGACCTGGACGGTTTGGTCGGCGAGGCGCCGTTCTGGGGTCCGTTCTGGGAGAACCCGGTGCTCGAGGAGCGCGAGCGGGAGCTGCTGATCACCGCCCGCGACCACTGTCGGGAACAGTTGCGCCTCTATGGCGAGCCGCGCCGGACATTCAGCCTGATTCACGCCGATCTGCACCTGGCCAACCTGCTCACTCACGACGGACAGCTCAGCGTGATCGACTTCGACGACGCCGGCTTCGGATGGCACCAGTACGACATCGCTGTGGCGATGTTCCATTCGCGGGATACATCGGACTTTCGTGCTGCGCGGCAAGCGTTCCTGCACAGCTACCGAGCAGTCCGCCCGATCAGCGATGACGACCTGGTCCTCGTGCCGATGTTCGAACTCATCCGCGGCATGGCGATCCTCGGCTGGAGAGCCCAGAGGCCCGAGGTTCCGTGGCCCGACGGCCAACTCGAGATGTTCCGCAATGGTGTCATTGCTGGCTGCGAGCGCCTGCTCAAGAACTCGCCGACCCCGACCTCATCGGAGGACATACCGCAGTCATCGACAGCGGCCGTCGTTCCTGAGATTCCCGCCGGCCACGGACCGATCTGACGGAGCGGGGTAGCGTCGGCGGTTGCTGCGTCGCGGTGAGCAGGAGGGGTGCCGTGTGGGAGATCACCGAGCCTGATCTCGCACCCATTGCGCTGGGAGCGGCGGTGCTGGGCACAGGTGGCGGCGGGAATCCCTACCTCGGTCGACTGCGGGTGCTGCAGGTGATGCGTACCGGTGGCCAGGTGCGGGTAATCGAGCCCGACGAGATTGCCGATGACGATCTGCTCGTGGCGGTCGGCGGCATGGGCTCGCCGATGGTGAGCCACGAGAAGCTGGCCGGCGGAGACGAGGAGACGGTGGCCGCCCGGGCGCTGGAGAGCCACCTGGGCCGCAAGTTCGATGCCATCGCACCGTTCGAGATGGGCGGCAGCAACTCGATGGTGCCGATGGTCGTGGCCGCCGCCATGGACATTCCCATCGTGAACGGCGACGGCATGGGGCGAGCATTTCCCGAGCTGCAGATGATCACCTACCTGATCTACGGCGGCAGTCCGTACCCCGCCGCCATCGCCGACGAGCGTGGCAGCCAGGTCGTCATCGCCGAGGTGCCCGACGCCAAGTGGCTCGAGCGCATAGCCCGCGCAGCGACCGTCGAGATGGGAGCCCACACCGGACTGGCGTCCGCCGTGATGGACGGCGCGTACTGCCGCCGCTCGATCATCCCGAACACGTTGCGGCTAGCCAGCGACATCGGCCATGCGGTGCATCACGCCCGTGAGGTCAAGGACGACCCCAGCGAGGCGATCCTGGGCGTCGCTGGGGGCATGCGATACCTCCGCGGCAAGGTGACCGATGTGCACCGGCGCAACGCGGCGGGGTTTGCACGCGGCCAGATGACCGTGGCGGGCATCGGCGACGACGCCGGGCGCACCATCCGCATCGACTTCCAGAATGAGAACCTCGCCATCTATGAGGACGACGAACCCCAGGTGATGGTGCCCGATCTCATCACGCTCGTCACCTCCGACACCGGCGAACCGATCACAACCGAACTCCTGCGTTTCGGCGTGCGCGCTGACGTGCTGGTGCTGCCAGCTCCCGATCTGCTGCGTACTCCCGAGGCGCTGGCCGTCGTCGGACCCCACGCATTCGGCATCGACGCCGACTACATCCCTGCAGTCTGAGCGCAGTCGGCAACGAGTCTCGGCGCCCTTATCGGGCGAGCGTCGACGAAGTCTTGGCGCCCTTATCGGGTGAGCGCCGGCGGAGCCTTGGCGCTCGCAAGGGACGGCAGGACTTCGGTTGCGGTCAGTTCGATGATCTCTGCCAGGCGGTCGGTGGCTAGCGGGAACAACGCCACGGAGTCGGCGCCGCCGGCCCACAGGGCACGGATCTTGGCGGCGCACTCCGCCGGAGTTCCCGCCACCGTCAGATCGGCGACCCACTGGTCGGGCATCCCGTCGCGCACCGCCTTGTAGCCGCCCTTGTCGATCAATACCTGCAGTTCCTCGGAGATCCCGTACACGTCGGTCAATGCGTTGGGTCCGTGCTGGCGGTAGAAGGCGAGCGATCCCCGAGCGGAATCTCGTGCCGCCTGACCGTCCTCGTCCACGGCATACAACGCGAACACCGTGATGGGATGAGGATCGGTACGGCCCGCGATCTGGCGGCCTTCGTCGATGCATTTCTTGGCCCACTCCACATACCGAAGACTGGAGCACACCGACAGCACGGTGCCGTCTGCGATCTCGCCGCCGAGGCGAAGCATGTTGGGACCTGAGACGCCCAGCCGTACCGGCATCGGCGGGCCCGTCTCGGGATAGGTGAGCCTGACGTCGTTGAACTCGAACACTTCGCCGCGGCGGTCGAGCGTTTCTCCGGCCAGCAGGGCCTTGACAGCGGTCACGCATTCCCGCACCGCCGTCATCGGCGACCGTGGATGCAAGCCCATCTGACGGACCCACACCGGCACGCCGAGCCCCACCCCGGCGACCAGCCGTTCCGGCGACGATCTGCTCAGCGTCGCCAACTCCATCGCCAGCACCGAGGGGTGGCGTGCCACGGCCGACACAACGCCGAGGCCCACCGTGATCTCCTGTGTCGCCCCGAGCACCACAGATGCACCCGAGATGCCTCCGGTGAAGAAGTAATCCTCGGCGAGCCAGATCTCGTCGAAGCCGCACGACTCCGCCTGCGCCGCGGCATCCGCGATGGTCTCGGGAGCTATCGCGCTGCCCAAGATGAGCCCGATCGATCCTTCGGCGCTCATGTTCGCGTCCCCTCGTTCGACGAGCCGTTGACCGATGACAAGTCCCCCACTGCCTTGACCCGGATCCGGATGGCGTTCGATGGCAGGTAGGTGAGCGGGATCTCGTCGATGTCGGTGATCTCGACGGTGTCCGGGTCGGCGCCGGCGTCGACGGCACGCTGGGCGGTGGCCGAGCGGGCTTCGGCCATCGCCTCGTCGCGGGTCATCTCCGCCATCGAGTACACCCGGTCGGTCTCGGCGCCGACTTGGGCGATCGCGGCACCGATCGCGCTGGCGACCGAGAAATGGTTCGGGCGGATGGTCTCCGATGCACCCGCGAGGCCATCGCGCACCAGCACTCCCCCGCCGCCGACGATCACGACCGGTACCGGGTCCGCAGAGGTCTTCATCTGCTCGACGACCTCGGCGAGCATGTCCTGCATGCATTTGACTGCATCGCTCACGAGCGCAGGATCGAGCTCGCCCACTGAGGTCGCTTCGCCGATGTCAGCCATGCCCGCAGCCGCGGCCACATCGGTCGCTGTCAGCTCGTCGCCCCCGAACACAAGAGCCCGCTCGGTCAGCTCGTAGCCGACGCTGTCGGGGCCCACTGTCACCTCGCTGCTAGCACCGTTGCGAGACCGCACCAAGCTCCCCCCGCCCAGACCCAGCGACATCACGTCGGGCATCCGGAAGTTCGTGCGCACTCCTGCGACCGAGACTGCCGTGGAGGCTTCCCTGGGAAATCCATGCACCAGCACGCCGATGTCTGAGGTTGTGCCGCCGACGTCCACGACGACGCCGTCACGGATGCCGCTCAGGAACGCCGCCCCACGCATCGAGTTCGTCGGGCCTGAGGCAAACGTGGCCATGGGATAGCGCCGGGCGAAGTCGGCGCTCATCAGCGTGCCGTCGTTCTGGCTGACGTGCAGCGGGCAGTCGAGGCCGAGCTCGACCAGCGCTCTCGCGAGCCCCGCGACGGTGTGTTCGGCCAGCGGACGCAGGCATGCATTCACAATCGCCGCATTCTCACGTTCGAGCAGCCCAAGGCGTCCGATCTCGCTCGACAGGCTGATGTCGAGTTCGGGTGCCTCGTCTGTCAAGACTTCTTGAGCCTCGGCTTCGAAGCTGGCGTCAACCGGTGAGAACACTGATGTCACCGCCACCGAACCCACGCCCGCCGACGCGATGTCCTGCGCCGCGGCACGCAGCTCGTCGTGATCGATCGGACTGATGAGTCGACCGTCGAATTCGTGACCGCCGTGGCAGAGATAGACGTGATCTCCCAGCACCTCCCGCAGCCGATCGGGCCAGTCGATGAACGGCGGCAGTCCCTTGGTGGCCGGAAGTCCGAGACGCACCACGGCTGTCGGGACCAGCCGGCGTCCCTCCACCAGCGCATTGGTGAAATGCGTCGTGCCGATCATGACGGCGCTGATCGCATCGGGAGACAGATCGTGTTCGCCGAGCAGCGACTGCATCGCCGTCACGATCCCGTCGGTGACATCCGGCGTCGTTGTTGCCTTCGCCCAGCCGACGACATCTTCGGCGGACATGGCGACCGCGTCGGTGTTGGTGCCCCCAACGTCGACGCCGATACGCAAGGGCGCAGCTGGCGGCAAATCTGCACCGCTCACTGAGCCCGCTCCAGAGCGTCGAGCACGTCTGCGGGGGTAATCGGCAGCGTGTCCATCGGTGCGCCGATGGCGTCGGAGACCGCATTGGCAACAGCAGCCGCTACCGGGACGACGGGTGGCTCGGCGGCGCCCTTCGCACCGTAGGGGCCAGCGGAGTCGGGGTGTTCCATCACAATCATCTCCACCTTCGGCACGTCGGCGGCCAGCGGCAGGCCGTGTTCCTTGAAAGTGCGCTGGACATAGCGGCCGTCGTCGATGTCGACGCGCTCGCTCAGCGCAAAGCCCAAGCCCTGCGCGACGCCGCCCTGGATCTGACCGGCAAGGGCGGCAGGATGAATCGCCCGCCCGACCTCCTGGCAGACCACGTAGCGATCCACGGTGACCTGACCGGTGACCGGGTCGATGCTCACCTCGGCCTGATGAAGGTGATACGTGGGCGTCGGCCAGCCCTTGATCAGCATGCCGGTTGCACACATGGGATCGTGCTGCGGCGTCGGGGTGACGTAGGAGGCACCGGCGGCGATGGGCCCTTCGGACCATGTGGCTGCCTGTGCGACCTGACCGAGAGTCACGCTGGCAGCGGGCACACCCGCGACCGTCACGACACCCTCAGCGATCTCGAGGTCCTCGCGGGCCGCTTCGAGCATGTGTGATGCCTGGTCGATCACCTGGCGTCGCACTTCCGCTGAGGCGTCGGCGATGGCCCGGCCCACCACATGGGTGGTGCGGCTGCCCTGTGACCCAGCGTCGTAGCCGGTGGCGTCGGTGTCGGGCATCGTGATCATCACATCATCCGCAGCGAGTCCGAGTGCCTCGGCTGCGATTTGCCGCAGGCCGGTCGCAACGGCACCCGAGCCATTCTCGGTCGCCGAGGTGATCACCGTCGCGGTGCCGTCCTCGTTCAGCTTCACCGTGGCATGACCCGGCATCGGGTTGGTCAGCCAGACCGACGCAGCCTGGCCGACACCGCGCAGCACACCATCGCCCGAACTCTTCAATGCTGCGGTGCGCTCCGCAATTGAGTGCCAGGGTGCAAGCTCGTCGACTCGTTCAAAGGCCTCACGCAGGATCGACACCTCTTCGAGCGGCTGCCCGTTGCGCATCAGCGCGCCATCTTGAGCCAACGACGCCAGCCGATACTCCCGGCGATCGCGGCCAAGCGCATCCGCAATGGCATCCATGTGGCGCTCGTTGGCGAACACCAGCCAGGGTCCGTTCACTCCCCGGTAGGCACCGGTAGGCGCCGTGTTGGTGTACACGTTGCGGGTCCGGATCCGAGCCGTGCCCACCCGGTAGATCGAGCCGAACACAAACATGGGTATGGCCGACAGCGCGGGACCGTTGTTGGCGTACGCACCGCTGTCGGACACAATCTCGACCTCGGTTGCCAGGATCGTGCCGTCACCCCGCACAGCAGAGCGAACCGACACCAGCGCGTTGGCCCGGCATGGCGCCACGAGCCGTTCTTCGAGTGCACTGTGCTGCATGCGCACGGGACGGCGATATCGCTGGGCCAGGAGCGCAGCGAACGCTTCGACGCTGACATCGAGCTTGGCGCCGAAACCCCCGCCGATGTGGTGACCGACTACCCGCAACGACGAAGGTTTGACCGCCAGCATCTGAGCGATCCGGTCTCGCAGACGGAACGGATACTGGTGAGAAACCTCGATGGTGTAACGGCCCGACTCGAACACAGCCAGCGCCATCTTGGGCTCCAGATGCGCTTGATACTGCCGAGGCGTCCGGTAGGTGCCCTCTACCACCAGGTCTGCAGCAGCGAATGCCGCATCAAGGTCGCCGGGGTCATGGACCACCTCTGCCACCACGTTGCCGTCGCGCCCGATATCGGCACCGCCGGCCACGGCGAAGCGATTCCATTCGGGATGAACCAAACGAGCACCTGGTGCGAGGGCCTGCTCCGGCGTGGAAATCGGCACGATCGGCCCGATGTCGGCGACGACCGCGCTTGCGCCAGCCTCGGCTGCGACCCGGCTGTCAGCGACCACGATTGCCAACGGCTCTCCCTCATAGGCCACATAGTCGGCGGCCAAGAATGGAGTGTCAGACACGATCACACCGGTGCGCCAATCCGGCACGTCAGCCGCTGTCAGCACCTCCAGAACACCGTCGATTGCCAGAGCGGGGCGAGTGTTGACGGCACGGATCTGTCCGGCAGCGACAGGTGATCGGGAGACAGCAGCCCACAACATTCCCGGCCGGGTGAGGTCGGCGCCGAAGACTGCTTCGCCTCGCAGCTTTGCGTCAGCATCGCTGCGGGCTGGGTTGGCGCCGAGCGTTCTCATGGTGACACCGCCCCGGCGGCGTCGAGCGCGGCGTCGACGATCTGCTGGTAGCCCGTGCAGCGGCAGATGTTCCCTGCGAGCGCCTGACGGATGTCGGTCTCGGAGGGATTCGGCACGTCGTCGAGTAACGCCGTCAGCACCATCAGCACTCCGGGCGTGCAATAGCCGCATTGGACGGCGGCATGGCTCACAAAGGCCTGCTGCAGCACCGTGAGCTCACCCGCACCAGCGAGCCCTTCGACCGTGCGAATGGTGCGGCCATCCATCGACCCGGCGGCCGCGATGCACGATGCAACGGGCGCGCCGTCCACCAGCACGGTGCATGCACCGCACTCGCCTTCACAGCACGCTTCCTTCGGACCGGTGAGAGCGAGACGCTCGCGCAGCGTGCCCAGCAGGGTCTCCCCCGCTCCAACGTCAAGCACATGGGGCCGTTTGTTCACGACCAGCCGGATAGACACGGACTGCTCGCCCCCAGCGGCAGCCATTAGCCGTCCGCCCCGGAGATGTCGGCGACGCAACGGTCCGCGAGCCGGCCCAGCAGACCGGGAAGCACCCGTCGCCGGTAGCGCGCCGCCTCGCTGCGTTCGGGCGCTGCGGCACTCGCGAGTTCGGCACCGGCTTCCGCACAGTCGATGCGGCCACCGTCGATCTGGGTCCCCAGCAGAGCAGTCTCGGCGCTGGGCACCCGGTGCGGCGCACGAGTCCCGCCGCACACCGCGATGCGGGCGCCGCTCACGACTCCGCTCGGAGTCACCGACAGCCGCAGCGCCAGGCCCACGACTGCAAGGTCCATGGCACTGCGACGCCCCACCTTGAGGTATCCCTCGGCGCAGCGCTCGCCGATGGGCTCCAGCTCGATGGCACGCAGCAGCTCCGTCGGTCGTAATGCCGTAGCGCCCGCTCCCGCCAGAAACTCGCCCAAGTCCATTCGCCGCCGGCCCGATTTCGAAACCAGCGTCAGCTGAGCATCGGAGACCAGCAAGGCCGGAAGGGTGTCAGCCGACGACGCCGCGGTGCACACGTTGCCGCCAACCGTGGCCACTGTCTGGGTCTGCCAGGCCCCGACCGCCGCGGACGCTTGGGACAGCGCCGGATGCCGCAGTGCGATAAGCGAGGCCGTGGCGAGCCTGCGCAGCGTGACCAGAGCGCCGACGCTGGTCATCCCGCCGACGTCGGAGATCCCCTGCAGGCCGTCGATGCCGCTGATGTCAATCAGCGCTGCCGGGGCCCTCTCGCCTCGCAGGTACTGCGGCATCACGTCAGTTCCGCCCGCCAGGATGCGGCCCTCGCTGCCCCAGCGGCTCAGCTCGTCGACTGCCTCGGCGACGCTGCGGACCCTGCAGAACTGCACCGCCGCACCTCCCTGGCCCCATCCGTGAGGGCGCTTCAAGACGGGTGCCCCTCAATCGGGGCGATGGTAACCCTCGTCCCGCTATGCGGCGGGCAGCGCCTCGAGCACGAAGTCGTACTCGCAGCGGTCGCCGCTCATGTCCACAACAAGCGAGTCGCGCACGCCGAACACGGCGTCGCTGTCGAGGTAGTCGCTGGCGGCGTCGAACAGGTGCGTGATCACCGTCTTGTGGCCGGGAGCGGCAACTACGAAGTGCATATGCCCGGGGCGCCAGTTGTGCCGGCCATTCTCGAACAACAGATCTCCTGCGGGGCCGTCGCCGGGGATCTGGTACGGCACCGGGCGAATGCCCCTGATCTCGTAGCGTCCGTCGCTGCCGGTAGTGAAGATACCGCGCATGTTCATCGGCGTCTGGCCGCCGTCTTGCACGTCGTAGAAACCGTTGGACGCGGTTTCCCACACGTCGAGCGTGGCACCCTCGATGGGTTCGCCGTCGAGTCCGAGCACCCGACCGACGTAGGTGACCTCATGGTCGCCATCCATGGAATCGGTGATGATCGAGTCGCCCATCTCGCGATGCGGTGCTCCCTCGACGTGGAAGGGCCCAAAGACGGTGGGCTCGGTTGATCCTTCCGCTGCCACGTGGTTGATCATCTCGACGAGCATCGACACGCCGATCGTGTCGGAAAGCAAGATGAACTCCTGCCGCTGCTCGTCGCACATCTGCCCCGTGCGGGTCAACGCCTCGATGCCGGCGAACCACTCCTCACGGGTCAATCCGACCTCGACGACGAACTCATGCAGGTGCCGGATAAGCGATGTGGTGATTTCGGCCAACCGCGGGTTTGGCGAGTTGTCATACGCCGCCAAGACATCAGCCAGATGGGCCTCAGGGGTCATTGCCTCGTCGTTGCTCTCAGTCATGGTGTCCGATGCGCAACCGGGCATCTCTAGGGTTCTCGGCTTGTTGCGACGCTGCGATGCCGGCTTCGCGGTCGAGCGGGAAGGGGGCCATGCCGTCGGGCCCTGGCGGCGCCATCTCGGGCGGGAACAGTGCGAAGCCCGATTCGTCTCGTGGCTTGCGCTCAAGGTTGAGGCCGCGGGCGTTTGCCCCTTTCGGCGGCTCGACTGGAGTGTTTTCGAGCACCTCGATGTCGACCCACCACTTCTTGGCCTGATTGATCTCTCCCCGACCCAGCTTGTCGTCGAGGCGGGCGATCCATGCGCGGGCAAAGGGCAGCTTCATTGCCGCCCACTGGAACGGGCGCTCGGCCAGCACGCCCTCCACGTTGTACGGGCACGTCTTCATGCAGCGCCCACACGCCGAGCCGCGCATGTTGGTGATGCGGTAGCGAGCGCACCGGTCCACGTCGGGCTTCCACATCTCATAGCCGTTGAACATGACCTTGTCGCCGAAGCGGATCGCGCCGACCGGGCATTCGCGGGCGCACTTGGTGCACTTGTTGCAGAAGTCCTGCAGTCCGAAGTCGATGGGCTTGTCGGGGGTCAGCGGCATGTCGGTGGTCACCACGCCCGACTTGAACCGGGGACCCACGAACGGGTTGAGCACCAATTCGCCGATCCGTGACAGCTCGCCGATGCCCGCCGACAGCAGCAGCGGGATGTGGTTGATCTCGTCGTCGGCCGCCGTGTGGGCCTGCGCGGCGTACCCGAGCCGGCGGATCTGTGCGGCGATGGCATTGGCGATGACCGACGCTCGCAGATACGCCCGCATCGACTGCGCACCGCTGATCCAGTCATCGCCCGAGGCGCCTTCCATAGTCTCGAAGCCTTGGTCGAGCACGAACACGATGGCATTGCGGTGTTTCGCCTCGATCGGCTCGCCTCGCGGGTTATGCGAGTACCAGGCGTATTCGGGTGCTTCGCACACACCGGTCATGTCGGCACCGATGAAATGCCCGAGCGCCTTGACGGCATCGGCATTCGCAGTGGCATCGTCGGTGCCGGGAATTGCATCGCTCTTGGCCTCGCCCCGCTGCAGCGGCACCAGGCGTCCCAGCATTTCCTGTGAGGCGATGCCATGGGGCGCCTTGCGTATGAACCTGGCCACTTCCTTCTTGGGCCGCGGGCCCAAGTCACCCGCCCCGGCCCGGACGAAGAAGTTGTGCCGCGCCGCGGGCCGCTTGACCTCTTCGGGGATCACGAGCGTGGTCGGCTCGTCGACCCGCTTGACCTTCTCCATGGGGAAACGGCCCAGATGCCACGGTCGATGGCGCCCGTCCAGGCGGCTCCAACCGGGCCGAGTTCCTCCCCATCCGAGCCAGTGTTTCGCTTTGATGCTGGCGTTCTGCACCACGTTGCGACGCGCGAGCGGGCCGTCAGGCGTCATCTCCAAGTTCGTGGTGACCACCGAGACGGCGAAGCCTCGTTGCAGGAAAGGATGGCTCAGACCGCAGCGGCCGGCTTCGAGCACACCCGCCTCGACGGCGACCCGGAAGCGGTCGATGTCGGAGGCCGCTGCTGTGTGCGCCGTCGCGGTATAGCCCAGCGTGCCGAGGTAGCGGGTGAGCACGGTGGCGATCTCAGTTGCGCGCAGATCGGCGTTGTCCTGCTCAGAACCGCTGATCCAGTCGTATCCCGGCTCGCCGGGTCGGATCGGTCGCCCGTGCCCGACGATGATTGCGATGGCGTTGCGGTGGCCCTCGATCGGCTCGGCAGTCCAGCACCCCGGCGACGGCTCGCAGATGCCGGCGAGGTCGGCGTCGAGGAAGAAGCAGTAACCGCGCATGTTGTCAACTGCGGCCCCGACGCTGGGCATGGGTGCAGGCGCTGCCAGCACGTCCCCCGTCCGGCACGCCGTGAAGACGTCGACGATGTCGTCGAAGACGTGCGCCACGCCCCACTCTCCGGGTGTGCCCGGTGCGGGCGGCGAGTCGGGCAATCGCGTTGTCGCGTCAAGTGACCCAGGGGCGAGACGAGGCAGAAGTTCGGTGGGCAGCGGTCCAGCCGCCGCCGGCCGCTTGCGATGAGAAAAGAGGCGCATCAGGCTCCGTGAACGTGCTCGTCAGGAGTGTCGCGAACCGGACAGCACGTTGGTCCCCGTGTCGCCAGATAGCGAATTGGGCGAAGCCGTCAGTCGGCGGCCACTGGCGGCGTGGTCTCGCTCATCCTGTCCCACACCACTTGGTCGGGCAGGCTCATGACCATGTCGTAGTGGTCTTCGGGCATCAGCCGCGGCATGCCCGTATCGGATGACGGCTGCGAAACAGGCTCAGCGGGACGGGTGTATTCCGCCGGGTGCTTCAGCCGTTGCAGCTCGGACTCGGAGATGCCGCACAGATCCTGCACCTCGGGGTCGAACCACTGCTCGGCCGGAATTGCCGATCCGCACGCCACCTCAAGCGCCAGTCCCTCGGGGCCGGCGAAGTAGATCGACTGGATGAAGCCGTGGTCGATCGGCCCGAAGACCTGCACACCCCGGTCACGGATGCGATCCCGCAGCGCCATCAGGTCTTCGAACGCGTCGACGTTGAAGGCGACGTGCTGCATGGTGCCAGCGGTGACCGGCTCGCCGGGGCCGCCTGCGTGGGTGACGCCCAGCTCAATGTCCTTGGCGTTGTCGGGGTGCTGGACGAATGCCACGTAGCTGTCGGGTGCCAGCTCCACGAATCCGTGATAGGTGCCCTCCACGCCGTGCATCCAGTACAGGGCCTTCAGCGGCAACCCCAGGACGTCGCACCAGAACTCGAGCTGGCCCTTCATGTCGCGGGTCGACAAGGCGAGATGGTTTACGCCGTTGGGATGTAGTGCAGTCATTCGAGCCGCCCCCAAGTTCAGTTCTCTCGTGACTATAGGCCTCGGGGATTCAGGGCAAGCAACCTGAGCGCGCTCAGGAAGTAGCCATCGGGGCGATCACATGCTCAGCGAACAGATCGAATGAGCGGTCCACCTCGTAGTTCGTGAGATCACCCCACGCAAACACACCGACGAAGTAGTCGGTGCCTGCCTCTTCGGCGAACCGTTCGCAAACCGAACGGATGGTCTGTGGCGAACCGACCACGACCGCCTCGAAGTGTTTCGCCTTGTCGTAGTCGCCGCCGAGCGTCGGGTCGTTCGGCGGGATCATCTCGTAGCGACGGAACAGCCGAGTCAGGTGCTCGGTGAACGCAACCCACGTCCGGCGCCCGATCTCGTCGGCCTCGGCATCGGTGGGTGCGACGACCAGTCGCCGCAGCCCTCCGATCATCGGCGAGTGGTGCCTGCCGATGCCGTCGTCGCGGAGCAGCTCGTGGTAGCGAGCGGTGCTCCCGGCCACCGCAGCCAGCGGCCCGGCGGCCATCGTGCGCACGCCCATCTCTGCGGCTGTTTCAAGCTGGCCCGGCCGCCACAGCGGCGGGTAGGGCTTCTGGTACGGCTCGAACTCGATTGGCACATCGCTGAACGAAGAGAACTCGCCTTCGAAGCTGAAATTCCCTTTCGTCTGCATGGCAGCCAGGATCAGCTCGAGCGATTCGTCGGTCTTGGCAATGGCGTTGTCGGGGTCGAGACCCCACAGCAGGTGCTCGGGCACGCTGATTCCCTTGCCGAAGCCGAACTCCAGCCGGCCCTCGGAGAGCTGGTCGAGCATGCACAGCTCCTCGGCCAGCCGGATCGGGTGGTAGAAGGGCAGCAGGTGCACCAGCGAGCAGATGCGAATGCGGCTGGTGCGCTCGATAGCCGCAGCTAGGTACACGTTGATGCTGGGTGCGGCGTCGAGCGGGATGAGATGGTGCTCGGACTTGTGCCACCCCCACACGCCGGCCTCTTCGGCCCTCACCAGCAGGTCGAGCCGGTGCCGGTACAGCTCGTGCCAGGGAACGTCACCAGGTTGTTCCAGCTGGTCGAAGATGCCGAAGCGCACGGGGCGAGAGTACTGGAGTGCCGCTCGCTCGGCCGTGCCGACGTGCGGCAGGGCTGAGAAGCCGCGCAGAGAGGTGGGCCCGCGGTGGCGGCGGCAGAACCCTCCGCTCCAGCGATCCAGCAGGTCGCAACGTCGCAGAGTCTTCTGCCGCCTCCACCGCTATGGCATCTGTGCCTACTGGCTCGCGTCTTTAGATGATGGCGCTCTCGACGAACGGCCGGTTCTCGACGATGCGCTGGTAGCCCAGCGGCGTGAGATCCAGCGTGCGGTACTCGCCATAGGCGATCCACTCCGAGACTGCACGGCCGATGGCCGGCGATTGCTGCATGCCATGCCCGGAGAATCCGTTGGCGAAGATGAAGTTCGCTATCTCGTGGTGGGGTCCGACCACGACATTGTGATCGAGCGTGTTGTAGGCGTAGTGACCCGCCCACTGGCTGGTCACCTTGAGGCGTTCGAATGCCGGCACTCGGTGCACCAGCACCGGCCAGACCTTGTCCTCGAAAATGTCGTGGTCCATGGCGAAGTCGTCGTAGTCGACGGCGGGGTCGATGTCCGGTGTGCAGCCGCACATGTAAGCGTCGCCGTCGCTGCGCATGTGAACGCCGGTGGGATCGATGGTGAGCGGCAGAGCGCGGTCGAGGGGCTCACCGGCTTCAAAGATGTACGTGTAGCGCTTGCGCGGCTCGACCGGCAGGCCGGCGCCGACCATCCGGGCCAGCTCGATCGCACGAGGGCCTGCTGCGTTCACCAGCGTCCCGCACCGGACCGCCTCGCCGGAGCCCAGCACCGCAGCCTCGACACGCCCTTCGCCAACGACCAGATCAGCGACCTCGCCGGTCAGGTATTCGACGCCGTTGCGACGGGCCTTGCGTCTCCACCAGTCGAACATCGTGCCCGAGTCGAAATAGCCCTCATCAACGAGATTGTGGCTGCCGCACACGATGTCATCGACGTTGTAGAAGGGGTAGGCGGCCTTGATCTCGGCGGGGCTCATGATGCGGGTGCCGGCGCCGAGCTCGGACTGAATTGCCTGATTGGAGCGCAGGGTCGCCGCAAAGTCGTCATCGCCGGCGAGATACATGTAGCCGAAGTGGTGAACGAACAGGTCGGGAACCTCGGGATCGCCGCCGAGACGCTCCCGAAAGTTGCGCACGAAGTCAGCCCCGAATCGGGAGATCTCAACGTTGAGCGGGTTAGAGAACTGCTGGCGCATGCAGCTGTTGGTCAGCGATGTCGAGGCTTGCGCGTAGGTGGGGTCGCGCTCGACCACCAGCACGCTGCCGTCGAAGCCGTCGTTGGCCGACAGCGCCCAGGCAATCGACGAGCCAATGACGGCACCACCGACGATCACGATGTCGTAACTGTCGTTCACCGATCTCCGTCCTGTCGCAGGTTCCAGGTCCAAGCCAGTCTTGGAACCCCAAGCGGGTCGGCCGAGATCCGAATGTCAAGATGATGCCAGCCAAGCCGCGTCGCGTCTTCGACGACGATGATCATCGCCTCGAACGCTTCAGGACTCGAGCCAGTAGGCACAGCGGCCAAGTCGGCTCGATCGGGCCCGGGCATCGGGGACAATGGCCCGTGAAGTCGGTGTCGGTTGAAGGGGGCTGCCATGAGGCTGCAGGGCAAGGTGGCGCTGATCACAGGAACCGGCAGTGGCATAGGGCGGGCGACGGCTCTGCGCTTCGCCGCCGAGGGTGCTCGCATCGTTGCCGTCGACATCGCTGCCTCCAGCGACGACACCGTGGCCGAAGTACGGGCCGCGGGCGGCGAGGCCATAGCAGTGCGTGCCGATGTCTCGGCGGAATCCGACGTTGCAGCCGCCTTCGGCCGTGCCGAGGACGAGTACGGAGGACTTGACGTGGCCTTCAACAACGCAGGCATCATGCTCGATGACGACACCGACGCCGTGGCGACCACCGACGAGACGATCGACCGCACCTTCGACGTCAACGTCAAAGGCGTGCTCTTCGGCTGCAAATACGCCGTGGAGGCGATGCGGCGCCGCGGCGGCGGATCGATCATCAACACCGCATCGTTTGTCGCGTCGGTCGGCGCTGCCACGCCGCAAATCGCCTACACCGCCTCCAAGGGCGCCGTGCTGGCTCTCACCCGGGAACTGGCGGTGGTCCACGCTCGGGAGAACATCCGCGTCAATGCGCTCTCCCCCGGGCCGCTGCGAACCGAGATGCTGATGTCGTTCCTCGACACCCCCGAGAAAAAACAGCGCCGCCTAGTGCATGTGCCGATGGGTCGCTTCGGCGAAGCCGACGAAATGGCGTCCGCTGCTCTGTTCCTGGCCTCAGACGACTCCTCCTACATGACCGGCGCGAATCTCCAGGTCGACGGAGGCCTGACCGCCGCCTACGTCACGCCGGAGTAGCAGCTGCGGATCGGATCAAGCGCTTCGTCGCGCTGCAGGTGTATGGCACCTTGGGCGGCGGGGCTCTTCTGTTGGCCATGCTGCTCGAAGTACGCTGACGCCGTGACCAAGACCGACGACTCACGTACCAAACACGAAAACTCGGACTTGCCTCAGACGTCAGAATTTCCAAGCGTCACAGTGAACCGCGGACTCCTCGGCATCCCCGAGGCGTTGGCATTCTGGCGCCGCAAGAAGCCAGCCTCGCAATAGCCCGCTGGGTCCGGCCGGCCCGCGCAGCGCCGCCGCATTTCGACCCGCTGTATCCCAGTGGGTTGCAGTGGGTCGGTCAGGCTGCGGATGCTGGTTCGTCGTGCAGGGTGCCGGACGATCCAGGTGTTCGGGAGGATCGGGATAGTCCGGTTGGGTCTCGGCGAGGCGGTGCGGAGTAGCCGTCGGCGGGCGGTGTTCGGCTGGACCGGTTGTCCGGGGTGCCTCGACTGGCGCTGTCGTCTGGGGGTGGTCGGCTGGGTGGGTCTGCAGCGGCTGCTCGGCTGGGCCGGTCAGGTGGGGGTGTTCGGCGGGGTTTGCCGTCGGGTGGGGTTTCGATGGGCCAGTGGCGTTGGTGGTGGTCGGTGTGGCAGGGCTCGCACAGGTTGGCGAGGTTCGGAACGTCGGTGTCGCCGCCGGCCTCGTAGTAGTCGATGTGGTGGGCGTGGCAGCCTTCTGAGTGAGTGGCACACGCTATGCAGCCGCCGTCGCGGATGGCCAGCACGATCCGCTGCGCCTCAGAGGCGCTGCGCACTCGCCCCAAAGCGAGCTGGCTCCAGTCGCTGCTGAAGATGGCAGGCAGGATCTTGGCGTCAGCGGCCAGCTCGCCAAGCTGCGCTGCCGACAAAGGCCTGCCGTCGTCGAGGCGAGCATTCGCGAGCCGCCCAGAGGCAATGTCGTAGTCGGCGGCGATCACCAGGCTGGCCCCGGGACGCTGACGGCCCGAGATCAGGTCGCACAACGCGTCGGCGTTGCGCTGAGCGAAGGTGTCGTCGGCTGATTCGTCGCGCTGGCGCACGGCCCGCTCGGCCGCGGCGAGCTGCAAGCTCACCTGCCGGCCGGCGAGGTAGTCCAGGTCGGCACGCAGGTGCCACATGCCGTCGTCGCCGAGCACCAGCGAGCAGCGACGCTCGGCGCGCTGGAAGGCCAGCTCCGCGTCGGCGGGGTCGATCTCGCCGCTGTCGGCCTGGGCCTGCACCTGCTCGATCTCATACTGACGCCGATAGTCGAGCGTGCGCCGAGCGATCATGTCCGACGGATACGCCTCGCACAGCTCCAGCAGATCGCTCTCATCGAGCTTGTGCTCCTTGGGCGCCTCACGGGCGACCAGCCGAGCGTGAGACACATGAATCTCGCCCGCTGCCAACGCGTCGAACGTGTCGCCCAGCTCATGGTCGGCGAGCGCTTCAGCCAGACGGGCTTCGCTGCGAGCCTGCGCTGTGTTCATGCGGGTGTACTCGCGCAGCTGCCACGCAGCCGACCGCGCCCCGTCACGACACACCAACTCACCCACCGCAGCCAGGTATCGCGCTTCTGCGCGGGACCGCTCAGCGGCCAGCTCCACGACACGATCCACCAGATCGTCATGAGCCAAGAACTCCAAGCCCATCGCCGACACGCAATCGGCATCGATGAACGCACCCCGCTCGGCGCCTGCCGCCGCAGCCCGCTCGCGGCCTGCGGCCCGGTTCCGTTCGGCCCAGTACTCCCGGTCGTCGCCCTGCGCTGCCGAAAGATCACCAGCGGCGATTGCGTCACAAGCACCAGAAACATCAGCCGGGTTCCCGTCAATGACAGCCGAGTTACCGCTGGGCGAGACCTCTATGCGCTGCTCGGTGAACATAAGAGAAGCATACACACGTACGCCGTTAATTGCAAACACTTACTCGCATCAATTTCAGCCGATTACTGCTGTAGGTCCGAGAGGCCTTGGCAGGGAACAGAAGATCTCAATGGTAGCCCAGGATTGTGCTCAATCCCAGTAGTTATCGGGTACTCCTCGGGGGTTCGCTTCACTGGCAGGATGATATGCGTACCGTCCCTCGTATCCGCGGTGGTCAGGATGGAAGCATGAATGACCTCTGACTACCGAACTAGCGAGAGTCCAACCCTTAGGGCAAGCCCTTCGTGCTTGCAAGGTTTGCATCTGGGATCCAGATAAACCTTGACATCCTTCGAGAAGTATGAAATTGCAGCCATCGCCGTAGAAAGTTTGTATCATCTGTTCAAGCGTTTGGGAGCCTTCCGACCCGAATTTGGCGCCTTGGGCCGGTTTTTGGTGGGTGTCAGGTCTGTGACCTGCGGTTTTGTGTTCTGCGGGGGTGTTTCGTGGCGAAAATGTAGGGGCGACATATTGTCTCGGTTCGTGTCGTTCGGGTGCTAGGGTCAGGACATGTTCGTGAAGACGACGCGACGCCG
Organism: Acidimicrobiales bacterium; assembly: GCA_965231925.1. Classification (GTDB taxonomy): domain Bacteria; phylum Actinomycetota; class Acidimicrobiia; order Acidimicrobiales; family Poriferisodalaceae; genus Poriferisodalis. The sequence continues at coordinate 2,047,478 of OZ246894.1, read as the reverse complement.
CAGGGGCGACAAGACGTACGAGTACCTGTCGCTGGTGGAGTCGGTGCGCGACGGCGCGAAGACCCGTCATCGGACGCTGCTGCGCCTGGGCGAGGTCACCGCCTTGCGTCGCTCGGGCCGGCTGGACCGCATCGTCGCGGCGCTGGAGAAGCACCTGGAAACCGAACGCGTGGGCGTGGCCGCGCTGGAGGCCGAAGGGGCACCCGCGGTGGGCGGCGTGGCTTGCGCGGCGGCTGTGTGGCAGCGGCTGGGCCTTGACGGCTGGTTCGCGGCCGCGGGCGCCGAGCGCGACGCGGCCCGGCTCGCCGACGCGGTGTTCGCGATGGCCGCGAACCGTCTGGTCGCGCCGTGCTCCAAACGCAGGCTTCCCGAGTGGGCCCAAGCCGATGTGGTGATGCCCGAGAGCTGGACGGAGCCGTCGCTGGGGCAGTACTACCGGGCTTTGGACGTCGTCGCCGGTCTCAAAGAGGACACTGAGGAGTTCTTGTTCGCACGGCTGTGCGACCTGACCAGCATGGATCTGCGGTTCGTCTGCTATGACCTGACCTCGACATATCTCGAGGGCGCGACCGCGTCTTCGGACCGGTTCGAGTCCAAGGCGTTCGGCTATTCGCGTGACCGCCGCCCGGACCGGCCCCAGGTCGTGATCGGCCTGTTGTGCACCGGCGACGGGATCCCGATCGCGCATCACGTGTTCGCCGGCAACACCGCCGACGCGTCCACCCTGCCCGGCGTGCTCGCGGACCTGACCGAACGGTTCGCGGTCGGACGGATCTGCGTGGTCGCCGACAGGGGCCTGATATCGGCGGACAACATCGCTTCGGTCGCCGCGGCCGGCTGCGATCATGTGCTCGCCACCCGCTTGCATCGGGACAAAGCCTGCCGCGAAGCCCTCGAGACCATCGACGAGGACACCGAATGGATCGACGTGCCCGGCTTGAATTGCCGCGCTGCGGAGGCGACCCTCGCTGACGGCACCCGCGCGGTGATCGCGGAGTCGGACGCTCGCGCCAGACGCGATACCAAGCGCACCGCCGAGCTCGTCGCCCGCACCGAAACCGCGCTGCTCGCCCTCGAAGACAGAGTCCGCGCCGGCCGGCTCACGGATGCCGCGAAGATCGGACGCGCCGCTCAGCGCATCGTCGGCCCAAGCGGCGTGTCGCGTCTGTTCGACCTCGAGATCAGCGAAGGACGCTTCGTCTATCACTACGACCCCGACGCCCACGCCTACGAAAAGCTGCTCGCGGGCCGCTACGTGCTCACCACCAGCCTCACCCCCGACCAGGCGACCGCCGAGCGCGTGGTGGCCGCGTACCGGCAGCTCGCCGACGTCGAAGAACGCTTCCGCACCCTCAAAGACTTCCTGCGGCTGCGCCCGATCCGGCACTGGACAGAACAACGCGTCCGCGGCCACATCGCGGTGTGCGTCTACGCCGCTGTCGCCGAGACCCTCATCACACGAGACCTGCAAACCGCCGACATCGCAGACCCCGACGTGGCCGGCCAGCACCTCACCGCCGCCCGCGCCCTGCGAGAGCTCGACCGCATACGCGAAGTCCGCCTGCGCGCCGACGACCAACCCGTCACCGTCACCACCCGCCGCAACGCATTGCAAACAGCGATCCTCGCCGCCACCGCAACCCCCACCCGCCACTGGGACAAAGCCCGCATCGGCTGACACACCGCGCATTCTGAGACGATGTAGTGGAAACACCGATCAGCCGCGCCCCCGCTGACCAGCACAAACGCAAAACACACGCCAAATTCGGGTCCGAGTCGTGGCATTCTCGATATCCAGTCCCACTTTCATTGGTTTCATGGAAGCCGCAATCTTTTGCAAAATCATCTATCATCCGCAATTCTGCTGCCCATACAGGGTTGGCGTTGATATTCAGAAGCAATGTTTCCGAGTTATTCTGTTCAGAGTCTTTGACAGGCGCCTCTTCATCCGATTCGGAGCCCCCGCCGTCTTGGCCTTCTTCTTGGATCGTCTCGGCCGCGGTATCGGTGCCTGCGGTGATATCGCCGCTGGCACGCTGGCCGGCGAGCTGCGCCGTTTCCCAACGAGTCGTGCCGCCCAGACGCGTCATGTGACGCCCGGCGAGCTTCGCGTCGGGCACCGCAGCCGCGCTGCGTAGCACGTAGCCTCCCGTCGCAGCAGCATCACCGAACAGCGCCTGCTGGCTCGCAGGCATCGAACTGTCGCGCGACCCAGCCAGGACCACACAATCCGTTCCCACCACTCCAGCAAGAGTGATGGCGCTGTAGATGTCCGACTGCGCCGTCGCGTCGGAACCGACCACGATCGGCACCTCGCCAGAACAATCAGATTCCGTCCACGGCTCCACACCGTCGATGTATGCGCCGCCGCTCTGGGCGCCAGGCACCTATCGGCACCAACGGCACTGCCAGCACCAACGCCAACGGCACCCAGACCCGTAGTCGGCCACCAACACGCATCGACACACTCCCCACCGGACGGTCTGATCACGATACGCGGCCCGACAAACATCGAGCAGACCCGCAGCCGCATTCGCGAATGCCAAACCCGCCACAAGCAGTCAGAGACCACCGTCCGCACCGTGCCATCACGCGACCGTGCGATTGAGTCGTGCTGCTGCATCAGAGAACCAATCGCACCAAAACCCAGCGTCAAGATTGCTGCGGAGTGACGCCGGTCTCGCTCGGCGAAGTCGCGGCGACCGTTGGGGTCGCCACCCGGGCGATGCTGACGAACTGCAATCCGAGCGTCGACAAGCCAGCACTAGTGGTGTGTCGAGTGTTTGTTTGCGGTGTTGGTTAGTGTGCTTGTCATGAGCATGTGTGCTGTTGCGTTGGATCTGGGCGAGTCGGACCGTGCGGTGCTGGAGCGTGTGGCGGCCTCGGGGCGCTCGACGGTGCGCGCGGCGCGTCAGGCCCGTGTGCTTTTGTGGGCGGCGCAGGGGCTGCCCAACGAGGAGATCGCCCGCCGCGGGGGCGTCGCGCCGAACACGGTGCGTGCTTGGCGGCGCGGCTTCGAGGCGGGCGGGCTGGGCTGGCTGGACACCGTCGCTGCGGGCCGGGGCCCCGAGCGGTCGGTCAGCGCCGAGACCGAGGCGGCGATCGTGGCCGACACGCTCACGGTCGAGCCGCCTGACGGGGCTGCGTGCTGGTCGACGCGGCAGATGGCGGCCCGTCACGGGGTGGGCAAGGACGCCGTGGCGCGCACCTGGCGGGAGGCGGGGCTGCGGCCGTGGCTCACCGACGTGTTCAAGATCTCCGCCGATCCCGATTTCGAGGCGAAGCTCGACGACGTGATCGGCCTCTATGTCGACCCGCCCGAGCGCGCCGTGGTGTTCAGCTTCGACGAAAAGACCCAGATACAGGCCCTGGACCGCACCCAGCCGTCGCTGCCGATGCGCCCGGGCCGCAACCGCACGATGACCCACGACTACAAAAGAAACGGCACCGTCGACCTGTTCGCCGCGCTCGACGTCGCCACCGGCGAGGTGCTCGCCGCGACCCGCAAGCGCCACACCGGCAACGACGTGCTCGCCTTCTTCAAAGAGATCGACCGCCGAACGCCGCGCCATCTCGACGTCCACGTCATCTTGGACAACCTGTCCGCCCACAAGTCCGAGCCCGTCCGCCAATGGCTCGCCCGGCCCGCCCAGCGCCGCTGGCACCTCCACTTCACCCCCACCAGCGCGAGCTGGGCCAACCTCGTCGAAGGCTGGTTCTCGATCCTCGCCCGCAAAGCCCTCAAAGGCCGGGCGTTCACCAGCGTCGCCCACCTCACCGACATCATCGAACAATGGACAGCCCACTGGAACACCGACCCCAAACCGCTGCGCTGGACCAAAACCGCCGAACAGATCAACGCCAAGATCCAACGAGCCCGAACCACCCTCAACCGCGCAAACAAACCCGCGACACACCACTAGTGTCCGGGCGCAGGAGTAGCGGCGATGCGTTGTCGCCGCAGGATCGACGCCTGGGGGGCGGGATGCTTGGTCCATATCGGGTGCTGGATCTCACCGACGAACGTTGCTGGTTCGCCGGCAATCTGCTGGCCCAGCTCGGCGCCGACGTGGTGCTCGTGGAGCCTCCGGGAGGGTGGCCGCGTGGCTATGCCCACGACACCTACAACCGCGGCAAACGGTCGGTCGTGGCGGCTGACGCCGACGCCGTGGCCGACCTCGCCGCCGGAGCCGACATCGTGCTGCACAACGACGCCACACCGTTCGCGCTTGACCTCGGGGCCTTGCGTGAGGCGAACGAGCAGCTCATCACCGTGCACATCACTCCTTGGGGCGAGACCGGTCCGAAGGCCGACTGGAAGGCGACCGACCTGACCCTGTTCGCTTCCAGCGGCCAGCTGGCGGTGACTGGCGACAGCGACCGACCCCCGGTGCGCATCAGCATCCCCCAAGCGTGGCTCCACGCCAGCGCCCAGGCTGCCGTCGCAGCGCTCGTAGCGCTCGAGCACCGGGCCCGTTCCGGACGAGGCCAGCACGTGGACCTGTCCACCCAGCAGGCAGTCTGCGAGACGGCTCTGTCAGCGATCCTCTACGCGCCCGCCGGCTTGGAAGAGGTGCAACGCGAGGCAGGCGGCGTGCGCTTCGGCGCGCTCATGCTCCGCACGATCTACCGGTGCAAGGACGGCTACATGATCGTCACCGTCGCCTTCGGTCCGATGATCGGCCCGATGGTGCGCCGCTTCCTGGCATGGATGAACGAAGAGGGCTTCTGCGACGACGAGACACTCAACAAGGACTGGGTGAACTTCGCATTGCAGCTGCAGAGCGGCGAAGAGACCATCGACGTCATCGAAGGCGTAATGGCGGACATCGCCCGCTTCTGCCTCACGAAGACGAAGGCCGAGATGATCGAGCGGGGCCTGCGCGAGTCGCTGCTCGTCTGCCCGGTCAACACCCTCCAGGACGTGCTCGACAGCCCACAGCTCGCCGCACGTGACTTCTGGGACGATGTCGATGGCATCCGGCTTCCGGGGCGATTCGTGCTGGCCGATCGCACGCCCCTGCAGCCCCTCGGTTCACCACCCGACGCGGGCGCTCACACCGCAGCAGTGCGGGCCGAACCCGGTGCAGGCCTGCCTTCGGCGCCGGAACCACTGCCGCCCAACGCCCGCTTGGATAAGCCGCTGGCAGGTCTGAAAGTCGCCGATCTGGCCTGGGTTGCCGCCGCTCCCCTCGCAACGAAGATCCTGGCGCATTGGGGCGCCACCGTCGTGCGGGTCGAGACCCAGAACCGGCCATGCCTGCTGCGAGGCGCCCTCGGCCATCGCGACGACGTGGCCGACCAGGAGAACGCCATCGCCTGGCATTCTGCGAACGCCAACAAGATGACGATCTCGCTTGATCTGTCCAAGCCAGAGGCTCGCGAGGTCGTACGTGATCTCGTCGCATGGGCCGACGTGGCCATCGAGTCATTCACGCCCGGCACGATGGCCGCTTGGGGACTCGGCTACGACGATCTCCGCCAGATCAATCCCGACTTGGTCATGGTGTCGAGCTGCGTGATGGGCCAGAGCGGCCCGCACCGCAACTTCGCCGGCTTCGGCAACATGGCGGCATCGGTCGCCGGCTTCTTCGACATCACCGGCTGGGAAGATCGCGGACCCGCCGGCCCGTACCTCGCCTACACCGACTACTGCTCGCCCAGGTTCACGGTGTGCGCCCTGCTCGCCGCCCTCGACCACCGCCGCCGAACGGGCGAAGGCCAGCACCTGGACTTCTCCCAGATGGAAGCAGCGGTGCACCTGCTGGCGCCCGCCATCGCCGAGATGCAGGCCACCGCTGTGAGACGGACCCGGCGCGGCAACGCTGACGATCACATGGTGCCCCACGGCGTATACCCGGCTGCCGGGGATGACCAGTGGATCGCCATTGCGATCGAAAACGATGAACAGTGGCAGTCACTGGCGATCGAGATGCGCCGGGAGGACCTCGCCAATCTCGACCAATCCGCACGCTGGGCCCGCCAGGACGAGCTCGACGAGATCGTCACCGCCTTCACCGCCCGCCAGAACGGTCCGGGTCTCATGCATCGCCTCCAAGCGCACGGCGTTCCCGCCCACTACGTCCAGAACTCGGGAGCCTGCATCGACGATCCGCAGCTCGCCCATCGTGGACATTTCCAATGGGCACCGCATCAGTACGCCCGCCGCGCAGTGATCGACGCCGTGCCGTACACGCTGTCCGAAGCGCACAACGGGTTCGACTGGGCCGGGCCCACCTACGGCGAGCACGCATTCGAGATTCTCGGCGACATCCTCGGCTACGACGCTGACCGCATCGCCGAGCTGGCCGTCGCGGAGGCTCTCGAGTAGGTGAAATGACTCAGCACCCTCGGCTGGAGCTGGCTCTCGGCGACATCACGATCGAGCAGGTCGATGCCATCGTGAATGCCGCCAACGAGACCCTGTTGGGCGGGGGCGGCGTGGACGGCGCCATCCACCGGGCCGCGGGGCCAGAGTTGCTCGCGCACTGCCGCACGCTCGGCGGCTGCCCGCTCGGTCAGGCCAAGGTCACGCCCGGATTCAAGCTGCCCGCCCGCTGGGTCATCCATACCGTCGGGCCGATCTGGCGAGGCGGCGACCGTGGCGAAGCCGAGCTGCTGGCGTCGTGCTATCGGGAATCGCTCGCCCGAGCCGACGAGGTCGGCGCCCGATCCGTCGCCTTCCCTGCGGTCTCCACCGGAGTGTTCGGCTACCCGATCGGGCCCGCCGCGCAGATCGCCGCCGACACCGTCCGCAGCACACCGACCCAAGTAGAACTCGTCCGATTCGTCTGCTTCAGTCACGGGGCCCGCAGCGCCTACCGAGCCGTCGTCGGTTCGGCATCGTGAAGGACCGCCGGCTGACAGCTACCGGTGCGGCGGTCGCACTCTTCGCGACGCTTTCCGTTGCGTGCGGTGCCGATGCCAGCGAGCGCGGTGACTCCTCGGCTGCCGAGCCGATCCCCACACAGGCTCCTGACGTGACGGCTCCCGCGGGCACTGCTGCCGAGCTGGCCATTCCCGATGGCGCTGAGGTGTACCAGCAGTTTTGCGCTGAGTGTCACGGGGTCGACCTGCGCGGCACCGACAAGGGCCCATCGCAGCTCTCCATCATCTACGAACCCAACCACCACGGTGACTACGCATACCGGGTGGCGATTCGTGACGGCACTCGTGAACACCACTGGTGGTTCGGCGACATGCCGCCCGTCGAAGGCATCTCCGATCTCGAGATCGAGAAAGTGATCAGCTTCATCCGTGCCGCACAGCAACGCCTCGGCTTCGAGCAGTAGGGGGCTGTGTGCGCGGGACCCGCCGGGTTGTGCGGTCGCTGCCGGACAGATGAGATGCCGTGGCGGTGGCAGCTGCAGTTTGCCCTGCGGTCAGGTCGATGCCGGGCAGCGCACTGGCCGGCTATCTGGCGGCGAGCGCGGACATGCGGGCCAGCACGTCGACGCCTAACTGGTCGTAGACGTGCAGCAGGTCGATGAGCACCCAGTTCTCCCGGATCTTGCGCTCGACCGAGCCATCGGGGGCCTCCCGGCGCTCCACACGCCAGAAGTCCAAGCTGCGCATCGTGATCTGTTGGCCGGAGGCTGCGATGCCGAGCCATCCATCGCCCGTCAGTGTCATGGCCATGCCCGGCCACCCGGTGACGCCGACGTAGGCACCGTCGCCGAAGAAGTGCCCGTCGCCTGCATAGCCGCCGCGTCGATCCGGCATGGCCCGAAGGAACGGGATCTGATGAAACCGGCGGAACCCGTCCACACCGCGACCGGTACCGATGCCGTGCGGTCCGTACCAGCTGAACTTGGGATGCCACCAGTGCTCGAGGCGCATCGCCTCGACGGGCTCACGTGGGTGGCGCCCCATGTCGGAGAGCATGCCGATTACATGGTCGACACTGGCCCGCGATTCCGCATCGTCGCGAGGCCCCGCGCTGAGGCCGTCTCCGGTCGCCGGGGAGGGCACCAGCCAGTCTCGCCCGAGACTGGGCGTCATCGGCCAGACGCCGGCGTGCATCATGACCTCTGGCAGGTCCCACACTGCCTGCATCTCCACGATCCGCTGATCCTCGAACCGGAAGAACTCGTGATATCGCATAGCTGCGGGCCGACCGGTGGCCGGGATGCCCATCCACGACCCGGCGAAGGTTCCCATGTACGAGCCGGCGCATCCGACCCAATGCTGACCGCCAGGGTCTGAACCGGCGATGACGATGTAGTCGCGCCGCTCGACATCCGGCCAAGCCGCTGCCAGCGGCGCCAGCGCGTCGCGGTACATGCCGTCCGGCCCGTCGAGGTCTTCGAACGGATGGGTGAGCCGCACGGCGGCGTCGGGCGCGAACACACTGCGCAATGCCGCCTGCACGCTGACCGGGTGGTAGTCGTACAGGGCAGCGCGCAGGGGCGACATCAGCGCTTGGTGGCGGCGGTGCACATCGTCCATCCGGCTCAGCCTCCGATGGCCAGGTGGCTCTGGCAGTCGAAGAAGTGCAGGTTCTGGACATCCACGTTGACTCGTATGCGCTCGCCCACGCGAGCCCGTGTTGCGGCTGCGAAGCGTGCAGTGCATCGCCCCGTGTCCCGCATCTCATCCAGTGCGTCGGGATCGCCGCTCTCCACCCCCTGCGCGTTGAGATTGAAGTGAACAAGCGTTTCCGCACCCAGCGCTTCGCGGACGCTCACGAACGCCTCCAGCTGCTGGTCGTGGGGATGCTCCGTGGCCACGGCGGCGTCTTCGAGGTGCTCGGGCCGGATGCCCACTACGAGCGGTCGGTCGAGATTGTCGGCCAGCGCCGGTTGCGCGGCGACAACCGAGGCCGGAACGGCGAGACGCTGATCCCCGATGGCGAGCACACAATCCTCACCCGATCCGCTGCTGCCTGATCCGGGGCTGCGCGTCAGCGTTGCCTCGTACAGATTCATCGAGGGCGAGCCGATGAATGCCGCTACGAACGCATTCGCAGGATGGGCGTAGAGATCCTCGGGCGAGTCCACTTGCTGCAGCACGCCGTCCTTGATGACTGCCACCCTGTCCCCCATGGTCATGGCCTCCACCTGATCATGGGTGACATAGAAGGTCGTGACTCCGAATTCCCGCTGAATGCCGGCGATATCCGCGCGCATCTGCACGCGCAACTTGGCGTCGAGGTTCGACAGCGGCTCGTCCATCAAAAACAGCTCGGGCCGCCGCACGATGGCGCGCCCCATCGCCACCCGTTGACGCTGCCCGCCCGACAGCTGCGCCGGCTTGCGCTCGAGATAGTCCGTCAGCTCCAGGACGCGTGCCGCACTGCGCATCTGTTCGTTGCGCTCGTCCTTGCGTACTTTGCGCAGCTTCAGCGGGAAGGCGATGTTCTCGGCGACGGTCATCTGCGGGTACAGCGCGTAGTTCTGGAAAACCATCGCGATGTCGCGGTCCTTGGGCGCGACATCGTTCAGCCACCTCTCGCCCACGAACAGATCGCCGCGGGTGATCTTCTCGAGGCCTGCGATCATGCGCAGTGCCGTGGACTTGCCGCAGCCGCTCGGGCCCACGAGCACCAAGAACTCCCCGTCGGCAAGGTTCAGGCTGAGATCGGTTACCGCCTCGAAACCGTTCGGGTACACCTTCGCCAGCTCACTCAGTGTGACGGTTGCCATGCGTCGCCCCTCATCGTCAGAACTCCTCGATTCCCAAGAGCTGGCGCATCCTCTCCAACGGCCGCAGCCCTTGCTGGGAGAGCCAGTGCAGCAGATCCATGAACACCCAGTTGTCGGCCAGCCTGTCGCCCTCGCGCCGGTAGACGTCCACCACACGCATCTCCGCCGGACCGCTGGCCGGCAGACCCAAGAACCCGCCCCGCGGGCGGTTGGTGACGTTCGCCCAGCCGAACCAGGCCGCGTAGCGGCCTTCGGCAATACGGGCAACATGGCCGTGGAACGCCTTGTCCCCCAGCCCGAACCGGAACGGGTAGGAGTGCTGCTGCTGGTATCGATCGATGGTGTAGGACGATCCGATGCCATCGGGCCCGATCCACATCATGTCGGAGTGCCAGCAGCGAGCAAGCACCTCAGCGGGCATGCGATCCTCGCCTTGATTGCGCGCTATCCGATTGGCCTCGTCCAAGTCGCCGGCCATGCGCCATGTCAGCTCCAGCGTCGCGGCGGTCTCGTCGGGGTCCTGCGGCTCGGCCAGCACGCCGTCGGCGGTGCGGGGACCGAAGTAGATGCCGGGCTGTCCCGTAGCGGGCGGCAGCGGGTATTGGCCTGCCTGGCGCATGATGGCGATCAGGTCCAGGAACAATGCTGATTCGACGATGCGGTCATCCTCGACACGGCTGAACTCGGCGTAGCGAATGGCTGTGGTGCGCCGTGTCGGGGGCATGTCGAGCCAGGGCGCATCGAACAGCCCGACGAAATGGCCCATTGAGCACACCCACGTCGTAGCGCCTCCGTCTGCATCATTGTCGCCGGCCAAGAACACGTCTATGCGCCGCTGCAACGGTGCCATCGCGGCGTGCAGCGGCGCCCAGAAGACCTCTGCGACCGCACTGGGGCCGTGCTGTTCGTAGAACGGATGCATGCCGCGCCACAAGAAGCCCTCGTGCATGGTCGATCCCAGGGCACCGGCGATGTCATCGGCTACCTCGCCTCCGTGCCGGCCCGAACGCGCCAGCACGGAGTCGAGATCGCGGTGGTAGCCCAAGACCACCGACTTGGCTCGCTGAATGTGGCCATTGATGCAGTCAGCCATTGGTCAACCCTTCACGGCGCCGGCGCCGAGGCCCTTCACCAGGTGCTTTTGGAACAGGATGATCACGATCACGATCGGCAAGGTGATCGACACCGCCGCCGCCGCCGCTTCGGTGATCGTGCGGCTGCTCTCGCCACCCGTCAGCGAGACGATGGCCACCGGCAGTGTCCACTCGGTGGGGGCGAGCACCCGTACGAAGAGGAACTCGTTGTAGGCCAGCAGCATCGTGAACAGCCCTGTGGCGATGATGGCAGGCCACATCACCGGGATTATCACCTTGCGGAATGCCTGCAGCCGGGTGGCACCGTCCATCATCGCGGCCTCCTCGAGTTCTTTGGGCACATCCATGAAGAAGCTGCGGAACATCCAGATGGTGAAGGGCTGGTTGACCGCCACCAGAGCCAGCACCAGCACGAGGCGGGTGTCGAGCAGCTGCAGCTGGTCGATGAACGGCACGTCCACCAGCGGGAAGTCGAACGTGCCGATTCCGCTGGACTCCAGCCAGTCGTCGATTCGCGTCGCGCCGAAGAAGTACGGCAGCACGAAAGCACTTCGAGGCAGTGCCCTGAAGCCCAATGCAACGATGAGGATGACGGCGCCTGAGATGCCCGTGAATCGGGCAAGCCCATAGCCGGCCAGCAGTCCGATCGACAGCGATATCAGCATCGTGAGGATCGTCACCACGATGCTGTTCACTAGGAAGTCGTACTCGTCGTTGGTCTCCCAGATCCTTGGAAATCGCCACAGCGCTATGAGCAGAACGAATCCGGCACCGCAGAACCAAGGCCAGCCGCGCCGCATCCGCGTTCCCGCCAATCCGAGCAAGGCGGCAATGAGCCCCGCTGCGACGATGTAGGCGAGAACCGCCCACATGTTGATGTCGTCATCGCCCAGCCAGAATGCCTTGTAGGCGTTGGCGGTGGTCTCATATCCCCACAGCACAGGCTCGCGAGCGAGCACGTCCCGCGTGAACTTGACCGATGTCTGCACGGTCCAAAAGAACGGAAGCACTGACCAGATGCACAGCACACCGAGCGTGACGTGCAGCGGCACACGCCGTGCGATGCGGCGAGGTGTGCTGGTGGTGCCGCGCATCTCAGAAGCTCTCCGGGTCAGCAGCGAGCGCACTCACGTGCGCCGGGTCAGCAGCGAGCGCACTCACGTGCGCCGGGTCAGCAGCGAGCGCACTCACGTGCGCTCCGAGATCTGGTCCTTGTAGGACCGGTACAGGAACGGGATGAGCACCACGAGAATGCCGATGACGGTCAGCACCGCCATCGCGTTGCCCTTGCCCACCCTGCCGATGTCGAACGCCGTCGCGACGCGAACGTTGTACACCTGCAGCGTGTGCGCATCTGTGAAGCGGTTCCCGGTCCACACGAACACCTGGTCGTAGATGCGGTACATGTCCATCACCGAGATCAATCCGACGAAGAGCACCAGCGTCCTCAGATGCGGCAGGATCACGTGCCACAGGTTGCGCCAGAATCCTGCGCCGTCGATCGCCGCCGCCTCGAGACGCTCGCCCGGGAGCGTCTGCAATCCGGCGAAGAACGTGATCATCGCGAACGGCATGACTGCCCACACCGCCTGGATCACGATGAGATAGCGCACGTTGCCTGAGGTGATCTGGAACGGGTCGTCGAAGACGACCTGCCAGAGCCACGCGATCAGCCCGCCCCGGTCGAACAGGTCTTTGTACACCAGCGACCCCACGACCGGCGTCACGATGAACGGCGTCAGCAGCGCGGCCAGATAGAAGCTGCGCCCCCGCACCACCCGGTCCAGCATGAGCGCCACAGCGAGACCGAGAACCATCTGAACTGGCACCACGATCAGGACGAACGTGATGGTCCAGCGGAACGCGGCCCAGAACTCGGGATCGGTCAAGATGTCGGTGTAGTTCTGCAGCCCGATCCAGGTGGGATTCTTGAGATCGCGCAGCAGCAGGCGATGGAAGCCCAGCCATATCGTCGTTGCCAGCGGCACGACCATAAGCAGCGCCATCACCGCGACGCTGGGGACGGTGAAGAACCAGAACGTCTTGCGCTCCACTCATCCCCCCTTCGATTCAGTCCATGAACCTGGCTGTGCGAGAAGTCGCATGCATCGGCGGCCCGCGCTCCCCGCAGTGCTTCTCGCTACACCCGCCTGGGGCGGCACCGCGAAACAGTGCCGCCCCAGGTGCGCGAACGGAACCTGATGATCCGCTCGCCTAGTTGAGCAGGCCCTGATCGCCGGCCTCAGCGAGATACGCAGCCTCAGCGGCGGCAAGCGCCTCGGAGACTGGCGTGCCGTCGAGGATCGTGATCAGCGCCTCGCCCAGCTTCGCCCGGGCGATGCCCGCCGCGGGATGCGTCAGGTCAGCACCCCGGCCGTTCACCAAGCTTGCTTCGGCGGCTGCAGCGTCACGCGGGCCGTTGGGATGGCGCACGCCGTTGCGGGTGACCAAGCCGAACTCCGCCGCAGTCTGCTGGCTCTCCAGATCGGTCGCCGCGAGCATCGCGAGGAATATCGCTTCGACCGACTCTGCGGGCGTGCCGACGGGAATGCCCCAGCCGTCGATGTACGCAGGCGCGGCCAGGATGCCTCCGCCCGAGCTCAGCGCCGGCGCGAACTCGATCTCGCCAACGACGGTGGATGCCTCGGGATCGTCCATGGCTGCAGCGCGCGACGCCCAAGTGTGGCCCAAGATCGCCTCACGGGTTTGGAACGCCGCTTGCACATCGTCGGTGCTGTAGGAGCTGGCGATGCCCGGCGCGCACTCGTCCACCATCCGCTTGAGGGTCGTGGCCGCTGCGACACCCTCAGGGCTGTTGAAGTTGGGCGCGCCCGTCTGCGGGTCGATCGGCGTGACGCCCATCGAGCCCAGGACCGAGTCGAACTCGATCTGCCACGCCCAGCCTGCGGACAGCATGAACAAGAACCCGACGTCGTAGCCCCCCTCGATGATCGTCTGGCACGTTTGGAACGCCTCGTCGAACGTCGTCGGAACCGACAGGCCGAGCTCCTCCAGCGCCGGCTTGTTGTAGAAGACGTGCATGGTGTTCGACACCATGGGCACGGCGTAGATCTGATCACCGATCGAGGCCATCGCCCAGAAGGCGTCGTCGATCTCGTCGAGATCGAACTGATCGCTGTACTTGGCGACCAAGTCGTTGAGCGGCATCAGGAAGCCTTGGTTGGCCAGCTCGCCGATGAACGCATTCGAGCCTTGATAGAGCTCGAACGTCGGCGATCCGGTCGCCGCGTCCTGGGTCATGGCGCTGCGCGCCTCGACGCTATCGAGGAATTGCAGGTTGAAGCGGTAGTTGCCCTCCTCGCAGTCCTCCAGCTCTTCCGCGTACTGGGTGATGATCGGGAACTCCCAGCCGATCGCGTCGATCTCGACGACCTCGGACGGGTTGGGAATCGGGCACTCGTCGGAGATGAGCTCGACCTCGGTCATGTCGCCGTCGTCAGCGGGCTCGTCGTCCATGTGCTCGTCGCCCATGTCGTCGCCGTCGTCCATGTGCTCGTCGTCCATGGATTCGTCGTCCATGTCGTCTTCCATGTCACTGTCGGATGAGGCATCCGATCCGGCGGAGGTGACGCTTGGCGACGACGCTGCGTCATCGTCGTCGTCATCGCTGCCACAAGCCGCAGCCAGCAGCACGAATGCAAGAAGGACAGCGATCAGTCGCCATGCCTTCCCTGTGGTGGTCATCATGAGGTTCCCTCCCGGGTGATGCATGCGAACGGGAACCGGGGCTCAGGACCCGGTCCCCAACAACTCGAGCGGCGCTACATAACCGGCCGCGTCGAGACCGAAGCCTGCGTCGGCGGCTCGTGCCAGCGTTTCCGCAGGCCATTCGACCCTGCTGGGGCCGTCGCCGCCGGTGACGATCACTGCGCGCGCCGACGCCGTGCCGACGTTGCGCAGGTCCCGCCATGCCAATGCAGGGACTGATGCAAGCGAACCCGTGGCGGGCTGCGCGTGGACTTGATCTGCCGGCTCATTGAGTGCGATTTCCCAGTCGCCGTCGATGAGCAGCAGCACTTGGCTGTCGCCGTGGCGATGGAGGCCGGTCGAGGCCCCCGGCGCTGCCCGCAGCCACTCCAGGGCAAAGCCGTGAGGCGTGCAGATCGGAGGCCGGCTACGCCGGTCCTGGGACAGCCCGTACCCGATGATCGGCGCCAGCTCCACCGCGTGCCGCGGACCGAGCACGCACGACAGCAGGCCAGCCGATGACCAGCACAACCGGTCAGGCATCACGAGGAGGCCGTCGAGCTCGGACGCGGTGTAGCTGTCGATGCCAGCGAGCTGATCGTCGCTCAGCGGCTCAAGGAGGTCACCAGGAATGTCCTTGTTGCGGCCGTCAATCAGCGAATTGTCACGTCCGAGGTACATGCCGGTCTCGGCTGCCTCGCGCAACACGCTCGGTTCCCAGATGATCCCGCCGGTGTCATCCCCTCCCAGTACGACGAAGAGGAATCCATCGTCAGACCCGGTGTTCTCGAAGCCGCGGAACACCCAAGTCGGCGCCGAGAAGACGGCGTCGGGCATCAATTCGACAGACTGCTCACGCTGACGACCGATGTCGACCCGCCAGCTCCCCCGCGTGCAGATGAACACTTCGGGCGTGTAGTGCAGGTGAGCGTTGTTGTACACCCCGTGGGGCATCGTGGCAGCGCCCACATTGAACCCGTGGGGCTCGGCGATGCTGATGTGCTGGTCGGAATTCTGCGACACGCCGGGCCCGACGAAGGAATAGCTGGCCTTGCCCTTGGAGCGCTCGATGCGGACGTCCACGAAGGCCCCGGTATCGGCCACGAAGTCCCCGGGCTCCAGGATGCGTGCGGTCAATTCGGCCTCGGCGAGGCGCGGTGCGGGCGTAGTCATCGGTCGGTGCGCTTCGTGGTTCGGCCGATGCGCAGGTGGCCGTCCACGATGACATCGCTCGGCCTCGCCGCCGAGTCAGCATCGACAAGCAGCTCGGTCGCCCTCCGGGCGAGCAGGTCGGTCGGCTGCACGAGCGTCGTCAGGTCAATGCCCGCCCACGAGGCTTGCGGCAGGCCGTCGAATCCGGTGACGGCAACGTCGTCGGGGACCCGGACGCCCCGCGATTCCAGCCCGTCGATGACACCGAACGCGACCTCGTCGCTGCCCACCATGACTGCGTCCGGCATGTGCCTGGCGATGCGTTCGGCGCACGAATAGCCTGCGTCGTAGCTGAACGCGCCCGCTTCGATATAGGGCACGGCCACCCCGTGGTCGCCCATCTCTTTCGCCGCACCTCGATACCGGGCCTGGTCAGTGGAGGCCGACGACACGCCGCCGACGAAGACGACCGTCCGGCAGCCTTGGTCGATCAGATGGGATGCCAGCAAGCGGCATCCTGCCTCGTTGTCCACCGACACAGACGACACCAGTCCGGATGCGGCCGGTTGGTTGAATGCCACTGTGGGACTCGACTGACGACGCATGGCGCTGAGCTGATCGGGTCGGATGCTCGCGGAGGCCAACAGCAGTCCGCTGACCCGGTACTGGCGCACGACGTCGAGCACATCGTCGACTTCGCCCGAGTCGGCGAAGCTGAACAGCAAGAGCTGGCGTCCTCGGGCTGCGAGCTCCCGAGTGACCGCTGCCAGTACGTTTTGCCAGTACTCCCCGTATGCGGGCACGACGGCGCCCACCACATTGCTCTGCCGGGACTTGAGCCCGCGGGCGAACGCGTTGGGCGCATAGCCCAAAAGCGCGGCCGCTTCGTGGACCCGTTCTCGCGTCCGCTCAGAGACCAAGTTGGGGGCCGAGAACGTGCGTGCCACAGTCGCCTGCGAGACGCCAGCCTCGATCGCCACATCCGTCGAGGTCGCGGGACGCGTCCGGGTTCGGGGCGCCGCGCTGTCTCCCGCCATGCTGCGCACTCTATGAATACGTAGTCATTCTGTCAAGCGCAGCGCTGTGCGACGCCTTGGGCGCACTTGGAGGGACCTCTAGCCGCTGTGCAGAAGAATCTGCTTCCAGACTGCGGTGTCGTCGATCAGCACCCACTCGCGCAACAACCCGTCTGGTCCGAATTCGCAGTGGCTGATGCCCATCACGTGAACGTCGGCCCCGCTCGGCGAACCGAAGCGGCCCCAGCCGTCGTGAACGCCGTCGAGCGACCACCGCAGCGCTGCGCGCGGCGGTCGGTCCGGGTCGCGACGACCGATCCGGTGATGAATCGTGAAGCGCGCCGACGGGAACGACGACCTCAAGCCCAGCCAGAAGCCGTCGGCCCCGCTCCACCCGTGATCCGTGACTCCGCCCGGCAGCTCGAGGTGGGCGGCGCGGTCGTACTCGGCGCGCACCGCGGCCAGATCGCCTGCCATGATCCGCTTGAGAACGTCGGCGTAGAACGCACCATCAGGGTGGTCGTTGCCCGACCTGCGGTAGCCGCCGGCGACATCGGTTTGCGGGCGAAACGGCCGCGCTGCCCGCTCATGCCCGCCTTCTGCCTCGATTTGGCCGGCGGCAAAACTCTTGGGCTCGATGCCCAGCATGCGCACGATGGCCCCTTGGTCTCGAATGAGCCACTCGTCGTAGATCTGATCGTCTCGTGCGGCGCAGTCTGCAATCGTCCGGTATGCCAGCCGAGCTCGGGTCGCTGGGCCGTAGGCCCCGTCGCCGAGGTGGGTGGCAGTCGACAGGATTCGGTGCGACGACAAAAAACCGCCGTCGTCATCGCTGCACCAGATGACATCCTCGCCGAGCAGTTGCCGGTCCCCGAATTCTGCGAGCGTGGCCAACGTGGCAGCGATGACCGATTGGTTGCCCAACACGACGCCCGCCGGCGACCTGACGACCACGTCGTCGGCATAGAACCGATTGAGGGCATGCACGCCGCGCCGTTCCCAGATGGTCTCGGTGACGCGCAAGATGTAGTCGCGGGGATCTCGGAATTCCTCGCCGAAGCCCTTCATGTCCATAGAGCGACTCCTTGCCCGGCGCCGGCAGTCCCTGCTCGAGACCTTGCTGACGCTCGATGGCCTGCTGCATACGTAACCACCGCCGACGCCGCGTGACAACTCTGCACAGCGCTGAGGCGCCACCACGACCGTCGCCCCCCAAGGCGCCAGTCGAGGCCATGGGTCAACCATCCAACTGCGCAGGCCCCGGTCGGGGACCGACGCGGGGCTCGCTACTGGCGGGCCATCTCGGCTCGGGCAGTGGCAGCTACATCGGCCGAGGTCCGTGGCGCCAGGTTGATCTCGACCTCATGCAGCGTCCCGTTGAACGGGAACGCGCCGTCGTAGCGCTTCGACACTGTCGAGCCGTAGTCGAGACCGATGCTGGCACCCATCGACGAGACGATCCGCATCACAAATGGCAGCTCTGCGATTGCCGCCGTCTCGCCGTCGACGCGCAGCTCGACTGTCCCGCCGACGCCCTGTGTGCGACGCAGGTGCATCGACAACACGCAATCGCCATCGGGCAGGCTGGTCGAGGATTCCGCGATCGTGTGATCTCCGAACGCGTTGTAGTCCACGACGAGGCGGCCGTTCTGGACGAAGACCGACACGCCCGATCCTGCGCTGCCGGTCGCCCAGATGACTCCGTCGTCGCCCACGCTCCGGGTGACGCGGGCGGCAAGATCAAATGAACGCCCACCGGCCGAAGCCGCCGCCTGCGTCGGAATCCTCGACATGGGTGGCCGGTAGACGTAGCGCCGCTCCGGGGTGTGCGGCGAGTTCTCGAGCAGCGGGGCCGCGAACAGCGCGAATCCTCGGTCGTCGAGCGGCAGCACACCGTTGCGCTCAGCCTCGCTCCACCACAGGTCCACCAACTCGGCCAAGCGTTCGGGCCGCTCGGAGGCGAGGTCGTTGCACTCGGAAGGGTCGGCGCCGAGATCGAACAGTTCCCACTGCTCGGTGCCGAAGTCATCGCCTGGCCGATGCCGCACCACGGCCTTCCACCAGACGTCGTCAAGCAACGCAATCAGCGCACGTGATCCGCCGTTTTCGAAGTACTGCAGCGTGTTGGTAGCCGGGGCTTCGGGGTCGGTGAGCATCGAGGCGAAGGAGTTGCCCGTGATCGGAAGCTGAGCCAGCCCGCGATAGGTCTGTGGCGGCGCTACGCCGAGCAGCTCGTACACGGTGGGGGTCACATCGGAGACATTGACAAACTGGCTCCGCTTAGTCCCCCGCTGGGCAGCAGCGAGGCCGGCCGGCCAGTGCATCACCATGGGGACGTGCACCCCGCCTTCGTGAGTGTTCTGCTTGTACCAGCGGAACGGCGAGTTGCCGCATTGAGCCCAGCCCCACGGATAGTTGGTGTGGCTGTCGGGCCCGCCGATGTCGTCGAGCCGCTCGACCACCTCGTCGACCGACTCGGCAAGCCCATTGAAGAACTTCCACTCGTGCATCACCCCGAATGGCCCGCCCTCCTGGGAAGCGCCGTTGTCGGCCATGACGATCAAGATCGTGTTGTCCATCAGACCCAGGCGCTCGAGCCCCGCGGCGAAGCGACCGATCTGATCGTCGGTGTGGTCCAGGAACGCAGCGAAGGCTTCCTGCAGTCGGCAGGCCAGCTTCTGCTCGTTGCCAGAAAGCTCATCCCACGGCTTCACGCCAGGATTGCGCGGCGCCAGCACCGTGTGCGGCGGGATGACGCCCAGCTCGATCTGCCGATCGAACCATCGCTGGCGCACCACGTCCCAGCCCTCGTCGAAGCGGCCACGGTACTTGGCGAGGTACTCCGGCGGTGCCTGGTGCGGGGCGTGGGTGGCACCGAACGGCAGGTACGCGAAGAACGGCCGGTCGGGCCGGATGCCCTTGCTGTCGTTGATCATCCGTAGCATCTGATCGACGAGGTCTTCGCTGAGGTGATAGCCGTCCTCGGGTCGCGCGGGCGGGTCGATCGGGTGATTGTCAGCGACGAGTTCAGGGAAAAACTGGTCGGTCTCGCCGTCGAGAAAGCCGTAGAACCGGTCGAAGCCCCGGCCGAGGGGCCACTGATCGAACGGGCCCGCCGCCGAGATGCTCTGTGTCGGCGCGAGATGCCACTTGCCTGCGCAGAACGTGGCATAGCCCTCGGCGCTGAGCACCTCTGCAATGGTCGCCGCGTGGTTAGTGATGTGCCCGAGCTGATTGGGGAAGCCGGTCAGGAAGTTGGACACCGACCGCATGCCCACGGCGTGCTGAGACCGTCCGGTCAGCAGCGATGCCCGAGTGGGCGAGCACAGCGGTGCGACATGGAAATTTGTGAACTGGATGCCGTTCGCGGCGAGGGCGTCGATGTGAGGCGTGTCGATGTCTGACCCGTAGCAGCCGAGCTGGGCGAATCCGGTGTCGTCGAGTAGCACGAACACCACGTTCGGTGCCCCGGTAGGTGCCTGGGGATGCTGTTCGAACCAAGGCTCAGACTCGGCAACTGTCCGACCGATCCGACCTTGAAACGACGGGAGTGTGCTTGGCGTGGCCATGGTGAGCCTTTCGTGGGCAATTGCACCGGGACACTACGTCGCGATGTCGGGTACTACCGTCCAGCGGTGGCGCTCGACACCGACGCCGCCCCTTCATGAGAGGACCACGAGGCCAATGCCTACCCAGAGCCGACTCACCTACATCCAGCACATGGTCCTGATGATGGTGATCGCCGTCGTCGGCTGGGCCGTGTTCCTGGGGCTGTTCCTGCTGATCTTCACCGACAACTACGAACCGTCGGAGTCCCGCACCGTGTGGTGGGTCTGGCTAATCGTGGGGACGATCGTCACCGTGATCACCATGTTCGTGTGCTTCCGGGTGCTGCAGACACCGAGACAATGGCGCAGCTCAGCCGCAATAGCACTCTTCGCACCCGCGATGTGCCTGGACGCCCTCACCACCACCTACTTCAACGACTGGTTCGATCAAGGCCTCCACGACGACACGGCCTATTCGGCACTCATCCTGGGCGCTGCCGGCATCGGCCTCCTGATCGCGATGCTGATTAACAAGCCCACCGCAGACAAGCCGTAGTCCAACAGTGCGCGCCGAGCTACACGGAGTCGTCGCTTTCGGTTACAACTGCGGGAACCACAGGAGGCATCAATGAGTGAGACATCCCCTACGCAAACCCGAGAAGCCGCTCGTGGTCAGTATCGAAGACCTTCAAAGGCTGCTCGGCAGATCGCTTGCCATCAACGGCATGGCGGAGGGCAGCGAACTGGAGGTGCCTCGGCGCCTCGACAGCACCATCGCCTTCGCCAATTCCATCGCGAGGTCGAAGTTCTACGCCATGGGACTTGCTGATTCGCAGCTGCGCGCCCTCATTACCCGACGCAGGCGCGCACATGGCGAAACGGAAGGAGCCACCAAGGTCGAAGCGACCCACCTCGACGGAACCGCGTCCGCCTTCGAACGCAGCGAGGAACTGCGCAAGCTCGCGCGGACTCGTACCGACAACTGCGCGCGCGTGATCTGCAACGCGAAGCTGCTGACTGAAGGGGTGGACGTGCCATCGCTGGATGCGGTGGTGTTCATGGAGCCTCGCGACAGCCAGGTCGACATCGTGCAAGCCGTCGGGCGAGTCATGCGGCGAGTCGAAGGAAAGAAGCTCGGCTACATCGTGATTCCGGTCCCGGTGCCGCCGGGTGAAGATCTCGCAGCGACACTCGAAGCGGGCGGCAGCGGCTACGAATCAGTCGGCCAGGTGCTGAGGGCGCTGCAGGCCCACGACACTCGCCTCGCTGAGACGCCAGCCCGATTCGTCACAGCATGCGAGGTCACGCGCTCGCCGCCTGCGGGGACTCAGGGCGATGGAGACACCTTGGCAGCGGGCGTCGATGATCCTGCACAGCTCAAGCTCGATCTGCACAAAGCGGGCGCTGCCATCTACGCGCATGTCGTCGCCGCCTCGGGCCTGGGGTCGGCCGGCAAGCTCGTGGCAGACGATCTGGGGCTCGCCGTTTCCATCGCCGGAGCTCGCTTCAGTGAAGGCAATCTCGCGGCGCCGCTGGCGGCTGCGCTCGGCAATCTCACCGTTGACGACACCAATGAGGCCGACATCTGCAAGGTCGCGGCGCTCGTCCTGATCAATGCCTGCCTGCTGCACCGTCGCCTGCGTGAGGTGCCCCGGTTCAGCGACATCGCCGACTTGGCCCGAGTGACCGGAGCGCCCGACCCTGCGGCGGTCCTGGCAGACGGATGGGAACGGATTCTCGAGCACGACTACGAGCCGGTGTTCGGATCGGCGCTTTCCGTACTCAGACAACTTCCGACTAGGCCATACGCAGTCGAGGCACTGCGAGGTTTGGCCGAATGCGCGAACCGCACCGCCGATTCGCTCAGCGAGATGGGATACGACCACGCTGGCCCCCTGTATCACCGGATTCTGCCCAACGCAGCCGCGTATGGCGCGTTCTACACCAAGAATCTGTCAGCGCTCATGCTGGCGCGACTGGCCATTGACGAGGACTTCGCCGACTGGTCAGATTCCGATCAGATCGCCCGCCTGCGGATCATGGACCCTGCTTGTGGGACTGGGACGCTTCTCATGGCGGCGCTGCGGGTGCTCAAACAACGCGTCGATGAGCATGGCCAACACTTGGACAGCGACGATGCTGATTCCGGCGGTTCCGACCTGCACAAGGCGGTCGTCGAGAACGTGCTCCACGGGCTCGACATCAACTCGCCTGCCATCCAGTTC
Source organism: Acidimicrobiales bacterium (assembly GCA_965231925.1). Lineage (GTDB taxonomy): Bacteria > Actinomycetota > Acidimicrobiia > Acidimicrobiales > Poriferisodalaceae > Poriferisodalis. The sequence continues at coordinate 2,025,091 of OZ246894.1, read as the reverse complement.
GCTGCATCGAACTTCACCTTGGGCGCGCCGACCGTCGACTACCGCAAGATGAATCTGTTCACGCTCCGTCACGGACCGCAACCCGATGGATCGATGATGGCGGGAACGCTGGAAGTCCTCGGCTTCGCCGATTCCGAAGCGTCTCTGCGAAACCTCGTACAGCACGCTGACTCCAGAAGTGTGGGCACGCAGCTGACGGACTCCGGAGCCAAGTTCCCGATCAGCGACATCGACCTCGTCATCATGAATCCCCCATTCACGAACAACGTGAAGAAGAACTCGCAATTCTCGCCCGCTCAGAAGAGGGCCATGCAGCGGCACGAACTCGGGCTGCGCGATGTACTGCTGCAGTCAGATCCAGTGGCCGGGGCGACCATTGATGCCAACAGCATCCAAACGTACTTCACACCCTGTGTTGAACGAATGGCAGCTACGTCCACTGGAACTTTGGCGATGGTGCTACCAACGACGCTGTTCACTGCATCATCGGCCGCATTGCAACGACACTTCATTGCCAACAAGTTCAAGTTGGAGGTCGTCGTCACGTCACACGATCCGAAGAACATCAACTTTTCCGAGAGCACCGCCATTCACGAGTGCTTGCTTGTCGCCCGACGTCGCGATGATCCCTCGAATTCGACTGCAATCGACCCTCCGACTCGATTCGTGTCACTTCGCAAGATGCCATCGACTCCCGTCGAGGCCCTAGCTGCTGCCGATGCGATTGCGAGCGGCGATTCTGGAGAGTGGGCCAACGTCACGCTGTGGCCAGCCGAGCGCGTACGCGCTGGCGATTGGTCGCCCGTGCAGTGGTATGACGGCGGTCTCGCCGATGTCTTCCACTACATCTTCAAGAAGCTCACAGACCTCGGACCGGCAGGAAACAACCACGGCTTTGGACCCGCAGGCCAGCGCATTCGCGAGACCTATCAGGCCTGCGATGCCATAACTTCTGATGTTCGGAAGCTGTTCTGGTCTATCAGCGCAACGGCCCGTACCACCATGTGCGCGCAACCCGAAGCCCATCGGCAGCCCAAGCCTGCACTGCTTGAACGCGCGAATCGCTATTGGGAACACCGCAGCAATGTGCTTGTGGCTCAGAAGTACGACACCATCAGCGGACGACTGACCGCACTGTGGTCCGAGGAACCCTCGGTTGGCTCCGGGTGGATTCCGGTAGCCGTTGATTCATCCGTTCCCGAGAAGGCCTTCGTTGCGTGGTGGAACTCAACACCGGCTCGTTTGATGCTGCTCAACCTGCGAAGCAAGAAACTGACGTATCCAGATTTCTCTCTCGGTCAGCTGCGAAGTGTTCTGGTGCCGTCACCGGGCAACCCTGGTTGGGGTGACTTGCTGGCGGCCTACGAAAAGGCCTGCGACATCGAGTTGCTGCCGTTGCGAGACGGGGAGCTCTGCGAAGGCAGGCGCATCATCGACTACGCAGCGGCTCGGGTACTCGCTGTACCTGAGAGCACGATCGCCGACTGGCGCCACCGACTGGCCCGCGAGCCGACAATCTCCAACCGGGCCGCCGAGGCAGCCGAAGGCGAAGCGACGCAGCTATCAGAAGCGGAAACACACATCGGTTGAGGCCTGGACACGCCGCCCAGCCGCGTTCACGCTCTGAGAGGTCAGACCGGGATGACGTCGACGTCGAGTTGGGCAGCGTCGACGAGCGCATCCATATCGGCAGGATCGGAGGTCACGATCTGGTCACCGGGGTGGCACAGCGCGACAAGCGCAGCGTCGACGGCGTCGACCAAGCCAGTCCGTGCCAGCAGAACACCGGCCCGACGGCCGAGATCATTGTCGAGAGGCACGACAAGGGTGCCGAGCAACGCCATCGCCAATCGGGCCTGCCGTCCCGATCCGCCACGCCACACCTGCGCCACGATGCCGCCATGGGTCAGCGGGGGGCTGCCCTCGAGGTGCGCATCGTCCACCCGTCGCCACAGGGTCCGATCGTTGCGCTCCAAGGCGACGAGTGCGCCCGCGTCAAGCACCAAGCTCACGCTGCGCCCTTCGACGAGTTCCGTCGGCGCGGACCTTCTCGGCCGCAATCGTGTCGAGACGGCGTTGTTCTTCGAGCTCCTCGTCGGTGATCGGCCCGAACTCGGCTTCGTAGTCCGCGATCGCCTCGCCGAGAGCCTCGAGGCGACGTCGATGCTCACTCTTGTCTGCCATTGCCTCGTTCACCCAGGCGCTCACCGACGAAGCCTCGCCGTCGCTCACTGCAGCGCTCGCTGCCTCGATGAGATCCTCATCGACAGTGACCGTAACGCGGCGCTTCGTCATACCTTGGCGGACTCCACCGGTGGTTGCGAGTGATCGGTCATGATGACCGGTTGTTCAACACAGCAACCACCAGTGGAGGTGTCCAGTATGGCAGCGAGGCTGAGCGCGTTCGAGCGCGCCCGGATTGAGGCGATGAGATCGGCGGGAGCGACCGCTGAGGACATCGCGGTGGTGCTGGGCCGGCACCCGGCGACGGTCTATCGCGAGCTGGGCCGCTGCGGCGGCCCCAAGGCCGTGTACGACGCGGCGTCAGCGACCGCTGACGCGAGCCGCCAGGCGCGGCGGCCCCGGGCATGCAAGCTCGAAGCGGACCCGGTGCTGGCCGCCCAGGTGAAGCGCAGGATGAACCAGCGCTGGTCGCCGCAGGCGATCAGCGCCGATCTCGCCGGCGAGGGACAGCGGGTATGCGCGGAGACGATCTACCGGGCCGCGTACAGCGGCTGCGGGCTCGGCGCCGACGCGTGGAAAGACCTGCCGAGGGGCCGCCGGCGTCGCCGTCCGCGCAGCCGCCACCGCGAAAAAGCCAGCCCGCTGGGGGATTATCGGCCTTTGAGCGAGCGGCCCCCAGCCGCCGAAGACCGAGACGAGGCGGGCCACTGGGAAGGCGACCTGATCATCGGGGCAGCCAACCGCAGCGCCGCGGCCACCCTGGTGGAGCGCGTCAGCCGCCACACGCTGGTCGTCGCATTGCCCCACGGCTACACAGCGCCCAACGTCGCCGCCGCGGTCACCGCCGCGTTGGCCCGCCAGCCCGCCCATCTGGTGCGCAGCCTCACCTGGGACCAAGGCCGCGAGATGGCCCGCTGGGCCGACATCGAAACCGCGCTCGGCATCGAGGTGTTCTTCTGCGACCCCCACAGCCCAAGCCAGCGCGGCACCAACGAGCAGACCAACGGGCTGCTGCGACGCTGGCTGCCCAAAGGCACACCGCTGAACCTCAGTCCGCTGCGACTGTCAGTCATCGAGGACAACCTCAACTGGATGCCCCGCCGACTCCACAACTGGCAATCAGCCGCCGACATCTACACTCAACTCACTCGCAACCACCGATAGAGCTTGCCCTTCATCATATTTCCGGTGCGCGCTTCGGCGAATCGCGCGAGCGCTCCGGCGATGATTACGCGGCGCTTGGCTGACGGTTCAGCAGGCGCTTGAGGCGGTCTACGGCCGGCGTCCAGATCCAGTCGGGCTCGGTGAACCGGCGATGGTTCTCGTCGGGCAGTTCCATGGGGTCGTAGTAGCTCTTGTCGGTGTTCTTGCGCAGGTAGGTCGACTTCTTGAGCACTTGCATGTACGCGTACAGGGTTCCCTTGTGGGTCCAGCCCTGCCGGTGGTAGTTCCAGTTGTCGGGCGCCAGCCGCTGCGCAGCGTCGAAGTGCCGCAGTGCACTGTCGCTGTCGCCCGTTGCTTCGAAGTGCAACGCCAGCTTGAACGTGGGCTCGGCCAGCAGCGTGTCGTCGTCGACTGGTTTTGCACGAGCGGCCAACTCTTCGGGGGACCAGACGAACTCGCTGTCAGCCCCTCGCTCGATCCAGTCTCTCGTGGCACGCGCAAAGGCGTCGTTGCCCAGCCGTACCTTGCCGAGGCCGAACTTGATGGTGGTCTCGTCGGGGAATACCCCCTCGTTGCTACGAACGATGCGCCCCTCCTCGTCGATCCACGCTCCCGAGGGCACATTGACCCAGCCGAACAACGAGCTGATCCGGTGTGTCGGGTCGACGATGCATCGAAACGTCGGCGACGCTTTGTCGAACCACTTGCCGGCAGCAGCTTCGTCTTGGGAGTCCTCAGCAACGCTGATCAACTCGAAACGGTCAGGGCCGATCGATTCGTACAGTTCCTGCCAGACCGGCAGGTTGACCCGGCACCCTCACCACGACGCCCATGTGAACATCACCACCTTGCGGCCGCGCAACTCGGACAATCGCACCGTGTCACCGTTTCGGTCCGTCATCTCGAAATCGGGGGCGAGCCCCGACTCCAGCCCCATGCGACGAACCTCGGGCACGGAACCGAGGCTCCACACGCCGTCGTCGTGCACGTACTTCTGGCCGATCTTGTCGGCGAAGGCCGAGTAGCAGAACCACACCCAGTCGTCGGCATCCGCAATCCACGCTTCGCGTTCGGGCTCGAACAGCGGTACGCATATCTCTCCGAGGCACACTCCCTCAGGCTTCAGCTGCCAACCAGTCGCCTCGGCGAGCTGATCGACGCGCACCCACAGCTTGTGCGTGTCATCGCTTCGCTGAGCGATGTCGCTGGTGCTGTCACTCGTCAAGACAATCACTGCTGACCCCTGCTCTCGGGTCCCATTTCAGCCGATGCTCGCTGCTATGGGAGACCGCCGCCCGGGTCGAGACCCAGCACCACACGGCCATAGCTTTCATAGCCGACATCGGAGACCATGAGGTGCGACTGCACGGTGTAGATGTCGCGCAGGATGCGACCCATGTCGTTCGCCAGCATGACCGCGCTTCCGCCTGCGTACCGGAATAGCTCGCTCACCACGCCGACTGCCTCGTCGGTGCACCACACCGCGGCTGCTTGGGCCTCGGTGACGAGCGCCGGATCGGGCGGGCCGGTGGCGGCAGAGTCGAACATGCGCTCGAGCACCTCGGCCATACCGGCGGCGCAGGCGTTCATCCGGACGGTGCCCTGGCCGACGACCCGCTGGAAGACCTGCCGATCGGCGACGCTGGTTCCCCCGAGATAACCGCGCTTCTTCTCGATGGCGGCATCGCTCATGGTTCGCAGCGCCAGCCGGCCGAGGGCGTAGGCGAAGCTGCCGTGCTCGTTCACGACATATCCCGGCAGGCCCAGCCGGTGCAGCGCCCCTCCCCGCAGCAGCTCGGCCCCCAGCAGATCGGTCGCGAACCGATCGGGCACGAACACGTCGTCCAGCTCGTAGTCGCAGCTGCCCGTGCCGCGCATGCCAAGCGTGTGCCAGTTGTCGTGCAGGATGACTTCGCTGGTCGGCACCAGCGCCCTGATCAGTGGCGGGTCGTCGCAGAAGACCGGCACCATCACCCAGTCGGAATGCTCGACGCCGCTGCCCCACGCCCACCGGCCCGACACCTGATATCCGCCGTCGACCTTTCGGGCCGTTCCGCCTGGCCGCAGCGCTCCGGCCATGAAGGGGAAGCCGTCGGCGAGCACTTCGTCGACGGCGTCGTCGGTCAGCTGAGCCAAGGTGGCGCCCGACACCGCCGCCGTGATGAACATGCACCACGCTGCGGCCGGGTCGATCATGACGACCGCCTCGATCACGTCCATCTGGACGACCGGGTGTGCTTCGGCCCCGCCGGCCTCGCGTGGTGTCTTGAGCATGAAGAGCCCTGATGCGCGCAGGGCCTCCACCGATGTCGCAGAGAGCCGGCGTGCCTGCTCGGATTCGTCCCGGCCTGCGGCCAGTGCATCGGCAGCCGATTCGACTGACGCGAGCAGATGCGCCCGGTTGGCTTCTCGATCTGCCGGAAACCGATTCTCTCGGGGGCCCACCGCGGGCTCAGATCCCCTCGACGATGTGCTGTATCTCGCTGAGGTCCCTCGTCAGCAGCGAGGCACGGACGTCATCAGGTCGGTCTGCGAACGTGGGGTCGCACTGGGGGCCGTTGAGATTGTGCACGCCCGATTCCGCGACCGTCGGACCCCACTGGTTGCCGCCGTTGTCTCCGAATTGCCCGGGATCGGTCATGTCGATCGTGTTCGGTCCGTAGTTGGCATCCACCCGATCGCCGTCGCACATGTGCTCGTGGACGTGGCCGTAGGGGTCGTGCCAGTAGTCGTAGACCTGCGAGCCGTAGACATGGCGCCCGATGCCCCATGCCAGGTTGTACGGCGATCCTTCGGCGGCCCGCTCCCGGAAGTGCATATGACCCCGGAAGACGTCGTCCATGCTGAACACCTCAAACGCTGCATGGCTGAACTGCGCCTCCGGAGTTCCGTCCATGAGCGGCAGCACGAGGATGCTGTGGTGGTCGGTCAGGTCAGCGCCCCGGTCCATGCGCATGAACTGAAACATCACGTCGGAGCCTGTCGCTTTGATGAGCTCAACCAGCGGCGGCGGAAAATGCTCCTCAGCGCCAGGGGGGATGATCATTCGAGCGGCGTCGCTCACGAGCATGCCAAAGGTGTCCGACAGGAATTTCATGAAGGCCTGGTGAGCTCCCGGAGGAACGGCCGCCACCACGTGGCCGAGCCGATACACCTCGGGCGGCCCGGGATCCTTCTTGATCGGGTAGCGATTCCCGGCCACGTCCTGCTCAACACCTACCCGCTCGTCGACCCCGGCGTGGTTGTAGGTGATGCGGTCACGCCGGGGTGCGAGCGGTTCGGCCTGTTGGCCGTGCACTGCTTCGAGCATGAACCCGGTGATCGGTTCCACGAAGTGAACTCGCTTGCCGCCGCCGAGCCGGCCCTCGGCACCGCCGATGTCATGAACGGGCGAGCAGCCGGGCACCGCATCGGCCAACGCAGCCAGATCATCGGGGGAGTCGACTTCGAACGCCCAGCCGATGAACTTGGCGGGCCCCCGATGAACGACGTGCAGAAACGGCATCGGTTCGAGGCCACGCGAGATCAGCACATCGTCGTCGCGGTACGCCACGACGAGTCCGAAGTCGTTGACGAACGTCTCCATCGCGTCGAGATCGGGTGCCGACAATCGGATGTACGCGACATCGGCTGCTTTCACAATCGGTACCGCCGTTTCGGGCAGTGTTGCGGTGTCAGTCATGTCGCCTCCTCACGGGCGCAAGTACGGTAACCCAGCGGCGCGACGAGCAACAGGGCCAGTACTACAGCCGCCGGGAGCGTGTTTGGGATGGACCTCGGACTTGCCGGTCGGTCAGCGATCCTGATGGCGTCGAGCCGCGGGCTGGGCCGGGCCTGTGCTCACAGCGTGGCCCGCGAGGGCGTCGATGTGGTGATCAACGGCCGCAACGAGGCTGATGTGAATTCGACCGCGACCGACATCGCATCGACACATGGCGTGGATGTTCAGGTCGTTGTCGGTGATGCAACGGAGGCTGACACCCAAGATCGGCTGCTGGCCGCATGCCCCGAGCCCGACATCGTCCTGCTCAACGGCGGCGGTCCCCCACTGAAGGGCTTCGCTGACATCGAGCCCGAGCAATGGGAAGACGCCGCGCAACGCCTCCTGATCTCCCCGCTGATTTTCGTCCGCCAGGTGGTGCCCGGCATGCAGCAACGGGGCTTCGGCCGCATCGTGACGATCACCTCGGCGATGGTGAAGGCGCCCAATCCTGCATTGAGCCTGTCGGCCGGCCCGCGGCTCGGTCTGACGGCGGTGCTCAAGGCGCTGTCCAAGGAAGTCGTCAAGGACAACGTGACCATCAACCAGCTGCTGCCCGAGCGCTTCGACACAGATCGGCAGCTGTACATGGCGAACATTGCCATGGAGCGCCGGGGCATCACCTACGAGGAGGCACGGGCAGAGCAGGAGGCGATGATGAATGCCAAGCGGCTCGGTCGTCCCGAGGAATTCGGCGACGCCTTTGCCTTCATGTGCTCGGCGCAGGCCGGCTTCATCAGCGGCCAGAGCCTCCAACTCGACGGCGGCAGCTACCCCGGCGTCTTCTAGCCGGCATCACCGTCGTCGGGGCCGTCGCCCACGCCGACTGTGTTCCCAAATCGTTGCTCGCGCGACTCTCGGTTGTTCGCCGGCTCAGTCGAGGTGGCGGCCGATCACGTTGCGGGTAACCGTCGCCACGTCATCGTGTTCGAGGCCGTAGGCCCAATCCGTACACCCAGTAGTGAACACCTCGCCGAGACCCCGCTGGAACCAGCCCATCACCGCGGCGCCGTGCGCAAACCGCTCCCGGTTCTTGGGCGTGTCGCCGCCGCCGAGTCGCTCGGTGACCCAGTTGAGCTCGCCGACGTAGCTGTCAGGCATCCCCGGCGGGGCTTCGGAGGTTTCCCACAGGTGCGCCGGGGCCGTGCCGAGCACCTCGAAGTTGGCCGGCGTGCCGCCGGTCCCAGTGGCCACTGGCAAACCGTCCGCCAGCGCCAACTCGCAGCCATCGCACTCGTAGCCCACGACGACGGGCTCGCCGCCGAGCACGTCGCCCGCGATCAGACGCAGGCCGTCGAACGCCCAATGGTCCGGCCGCCAGATCGTGTAGCCGCCGGAACCCTTGGGAGCCCGCCGGCAGTGGGCGTAGCCGCCTCGGGTAAAGGAGACCCCAGTCATTTCCGACTCAGGCCTGCCGGTGAGCGGGTCGCTCCACATCGTCGACACCGTGTGCTGCGCGTCAGTCCCCATCACGGGGTCTAGGTGGAAGTCGAGCTTGTAGCCGATCACCCGATCGTTGTCACCGAAGCGGACCTGCCAGAACGAAGTGTTGCCCGAGAAGAACGCAGCAGCGCCACCGGATTCGACCCAGCTCTCGACGTGGTCACGCATGGCCTCGGACCAGTACTCGTCGTGGCCGACGCTGATGTACAACCGGCGTCCGTCGAGCAGGTCGGGGCGGTGGTGCAGGTCCAAGCTGGTCGCATAGTCGAGTTGAATGCCGTTGCGTTCGGCCCAGCTGACGAAGAGTCGCTCCCAATTCGCCCACCCTGCGGCGGCAGACCAGTACGAGTAGTTGTCGAAGTACTCGTCGACCTCTGGACGCGGCAGCTGCCCAAAGCGGGCGACGCGGTAGCGATGAGGGTCCGGCTTGTCCAAGAGTCCCCTTGGCAGCGGCCGTTGCTGGGAGGACACATGCCCGCCGGTATAGAAGCTCGGCCCGCCCCAGTCGTTGTAGGCCGCCCACGTCGAGGTGGACAGCACGAGCAGCGTCTCGCCCGGCTCGGCCGCCCGAACGACAAAGAACGCTTCGGCGACCTCGCCGTCAGGGCCACACAAGCGCACCAAGTGGAAGCCCGGCTGCCACGCAGGATCGATCTCGAGCTGCAGCGTCGGGGTCCAGCCGCATCCTTCGGTGGCACAGTCGCCGGGGACCGGCTGCTCTGAGGTCGCCACTACCCATGAACTCACGAGTTGCTCGTCGGCGCCGATCCGCAGCACCTCCACGCGGCATGAGCCGCCGTCCGCGCTGACCATCAGGTCGATGTTGTCGCCCGCCACGCCGCTGTGCGGCCAGCAATAGCCCGCGATCATGCGGCGACCGTAGTGGTCCAACCGCGGTTGCGGCGTTGGTGACGGTCCGCTCAGTTGGCGCTGATGAACTCGATCAGCACCTGGGCCAGCTCGGGTCCCTTGTCTTCCTGCAGGAAGTGCGAGGCGCCTTCGATGGTGACATGCGCTTGGTTCTGGGCGCCCGGAACCATCCGGCGGAACGGCTTGTCAGCTGCAGCGGTCACGGGGTCGCTGTCGCTGAAGCAGCACAGACCACGCCGTGACCTGCATGCTTGCAACAGTTCCCCACCACTTTCGGGGTGAGTTCCCCTAATCGAGCCCGAACATGGCGAGATGCTGACGAGTGCTGTCGTCTCGGGGACACTCACGGGCGCACGCCGGCGGCCGTCACAGCGTCACCGGCGACGGTGACGAGCTCAGCGGGCTCAGCGCTGGCACCAGCGGCAGAGTCTCGCGGGCATGTCGACGTGGCACACAGCGGCTCGGCCTGCGGTTGGCTCAGCGGTGGGCTCAGCCGCCGCCATGCCGAGTGCGCAACCAGCGCCCCATCCCCCATTACGGTCACGGTGTCCCCCACCCGGCCCTTCGGCGGTGCCATAACCCGGACGCGCAAGAGCCGCCGCGCCGCCGTGCAGCACGACAGCGCAGCGGCCCCGTCAGGCGCTCAGCACGTCACGAAACCTACGGCGCGTCGGTCTGCCCGTGGTTGTTGTTGCCCCAGCAGACAGCGGTGCCGTCGGTGCGCACACCACACGCATGTTCCCGACCGGCGGACACCGACGCGAATCGGCCACTCGGCGGTGACGCCTCCCCGTGATGGTCGTCGCCCCAGCACGCAACGGTGCCGTCCGTGCGCACCCCACACGGAGAGCCTCGGCCGAAGCCATGGCCGACGGAAAGTGCTGTGAACCCGCCCGGCGGCGGCGACACCGGGCGGCGGCGACCGTCGTCGCCCCAGCACGTAACGGTGCCGTCCGTGCGCACCCCACACGAGAGCCTGTGGCCGGCCGACACCGACGCGAATCGGCCACTCGGCGGTGACGCCTGCCCGTGGTTGTTGTTGCCCCAGCAGACAGCGGTGCCGTCGGTGCGCACCCCACACGCATGGCTCCAACCGGCGGACACCGACGCGAATCGGCCACTCGGCGGTGACCCTACCCCGTCGTCGTTCTTGCCCCAGCATGCAACGGTGCCATCCGTGCGCACCCCGCACGAATGGCCGGCGCCTGCCGACACTGATGTGAACGCTCCTGGTGGCGGCGACGTCAACCCCCATCTGCTAGCGGCGCTCCCCTGCACGATGCGGGCCCAGCATGCAACGGTGCCGTCGGTGCGTACCCCGCACGAATGGCCGTCGCCTGCCGACACCGAAGTAAACGTGCCCGCAGGCGGATCCGCCGCATCCCCCGGCCCGCGGCTGGCGGAGCCCCTGAAGCCCCAGCAGACAGCGGTGCCGTCGGTGCGTACCCCGCACGAATGGATGCCGCCTGCCGACACCGATGTGAACCGGGCGGGTGCAGGTGCTTCGGTGGGGGGCGGGTCTTTCGGTGCGTTCGAGGGGATGTTGTCGCCTTGCGGCGGTGTCACCTGCCCGTAATCGTCGCGGCCCCAGCACGCAACGGTGCCGTCGGTGCGCACTCCGCACGAATGGCGGCTGCCGGCGGACACGGACGCGAAGGTTCCGTCCGGTCTTGCTGGCCTGTCGCCCCAGCAGAGGACCCGGCCGTCGTCGCGGACGCCGCACGAATGGCCGCTGCCTGCGGACACCGACGTGAACCGGCCCTCGGGCGGCGACGCCTGCCCGTCGTCGTCGTTGCCCCAGCAGGTCAGTGTGGCGTCGCTGCGCACCCCGCACGAATGGTCCCTGCCTGCGGACACCGACGTGAACGAGCCAGACGGGGCGCCCGCCTGCCCGTCGTCGTCGTTGCCCCAGCAGGTCAGTGTGGCGTCGCTGCGCACCGCGCACCAATGGTCTGCGCCGACGGACACGGACACGAACCGGCCGCTGAACGATGACCCCGAGGTCCCCCCCCAGCAGCCCGCCCTCCCATCGGCGTTCAGCGCGCACGAGCGGTCGCCGCCTGCGGATACCGACGTGAACGGGCCGCTGATCGGACGTATCTCCGCCCGCCTTCGCGTGTCGCTGTACCAGCAGGTCACCTTCCCGTTGGTGCGCACTGCGCACGAGTGGCTGCTGCCGGCGGATACCGACGTGAACTGGCCGCTGGGCGGTGACGCCTGCGACGACGGATCCTTTGATCCTCGGCCCCAGCACACGACGGCGGCGTCTGAGCGCACCGCGCACGAATGGTGGGCGCCGGCGGACACCGACGTGAATTTTGCTTTGGGGATCGTGCGTGTGAAGTCTCGGATGACCATTTCGGCGAGCGCTTCGCCGGTGGCTTTGTGGCCGCGGTCGTGGGGGTGGAACGTGTCTTTTACGTCGAGCCCGATCCATCGGGCGTTGATCTTGATGCCGTGCATCCAGTCGGTGCCTGAGCCGCAGACTTCGTGTCCGCCTCCGCGGTAGAGGTCGTAGAGGCTGAGGTAGTGGATTCGCCCGTCGGGCTGTTCGGCGTCGTACCTGAGGCGCCCGTTGGCCTCCGCGACCGCGGACTTGAGCGTGGCGTCGAGGCGGCGGGCCATTCTGCCGAGCATGGCGGCCCTCAGTGGGCTGACCCCGTTGCAGTCGAACCGCTGCTTGAAAGCACCGTCTGGCCCGAAGCTCCATTCGTCGCTCGGGGCCAGCAGCGCCGGGTAGCCGACGATGTAGAGATGGCCGCGTCCGGTGAGGTGCTCCTCCGCGATCTTGACGTACAGATCCGCGATCGACCCGGACTTGCCGCCGCCGAGGTCGAGCGCGCAGTGGTAACGGTCGCTTCTGCCGATGCGCGACAGGCCGGCACAGCCGTCGTCGGGATCGGCCAGCCGGTCGACGCGTTCGCGCAGATCCCGCTCGGTCAAACCATCACATTCGGCGTACCGTCCCGGTGTGGCTCCCGGCACCCGTTCCAAGTCGGGTATCCAAACCTCGCTCGACCGAGCTGTGATGCAGCGCGTGATGACGTCGGCGAAGCCGATGTCGTTGCCGCTGATCGACAGCGTGATGACGTCGTAGCGCCCGCGCACGAAATACAGCTGGGGCCCGCAGTGGCCCTCCCATGGCTCGTCGCAGTCGTCTCGTTGGTTGAAGATGTCCTCGCTGACTGCGCCGTGGCAGGCGTACAGCCAGGGATGCCCGACTCGCACCGCCCCGGGCAACTTCCCTGACTGGTTCACGGCGCGGGCCGCTACGGGCCCGAAGGCGTCGTCGCTTTGCCGGCATCGGCCGTCGTGGCCCGAGGTGCCGGTGCCCGACGAATATGAATCGCCGATCGACGCCCACGTCAGCACGTCGGTCTGGGCGGCTGCGGGGTCGGCGGCGGGTAGCGCGAGCAGCGGCAGCAGCAGCGCGGCGGCGACAACGGCGCGTCTCATGGCGTGACTCCGATCTCGGCGAGGCGACGGTAAGCGAGCGCCCAGTGCCATGCCCCTTGGGCGTGTTCGTCGGCGGCAGGGTCGCATGCGGTGAGAGCGCGTATGACGGTGGCGATGGCGGCGGCGAGGATCTCTGCTGTGAGCTCATCGGGCGTGCCCAGCGCCGCAGTTCGCGCCTCAGCGGGTGTCGCGGCGCTGCGCAGGCTGGCGGCTATGGCGACGCAGTCGGGGTCGTCGTTCCACAGCGGCGCGGAGAGCACGACGATCTCGACGGCCGCTGCGCCGTCGCCGGTGAGCCATGCGAACGTGTCGGCTGTCCATTCGGCGACCAGGTCCCCGCTCCACGGGTCGCCGATGTCGTCGACAGCGTCCGTCGCTGCCTGTGACGCGGCTGTCAGCGCAGGGTCGAGGAACGGCCCGGTGCCGTCGAGCGCGTGGCGGGCCGATCGCGCCGCGGCCTCCGCGTGTGTCGCTCCGGTGATGCGTCCCACAGCCGCGCCGGGCAGCAACTCCGCAACGCGGTGCTGTCGCTGGTAGGGCAGCGCCGTCGGCGAGCCGATCATGACGGCCTCGGAGACAGCGCCGGCGGTCAGGGCTTCTTCGGCTGCGGCGCCCAGCGCGGAGCGCTCCGCGTACAGCACGACGCTGTTGTGGGCCGCGGCGGCGTGCGCGGCGGCGATGCCCACGTCGAGCAGCGACCAGCCGTTCGCTATCACAGCGCGCACCGCGCCCGAGTCGACAGCGGGCATGGCGAGCAGCGCTGCTGTGTGCGCCCGTGTCGCGCCGCCGCTGCGCTCGACTTCGGCAGCGGGAACAGCAGCGGCGATCTCGCGGGCGGCTGCGGGGCTGACAGCGGCGGGGCCTCCCACGATTGTCACGCTGCGCGGGGCGTGCGCCCGCAGAGCGGCCGTGGTCGCGTCGCCGAGACCCGCCCGAGCGGTGTACAGCACAGCGTCCGCGGCACCCGACGCGACAGCCGAAGCGGCGGTGCCCACGTCGGGCAGCGACCAGCCGTTGGCTACCGCTACCGCGATGCGGTCGCGTCCCTCCAAGACACGCTCGGCCGCGAGCGCCGCGGTGTGCGCACGATCGCTGCCAGCGAACCGTTCCAGCCCGATTCCGGCGACAAGCCCGCCCAGTTCGCCCTCGATGCGCGACGACAGCACAGCGACACCGCCGACCAGCAGCGCCCGAGACGGCTGATACTCAGACACGACAGCTGCCGCCCACTCGCCCAACGCTGCGGGTGACTCCGCAAGCAGCACAACGTCGCCGGCTCCGGCGGCCACGAGCGAAGCTGCCGTGCCGATGTCCGACAACGACTCCGCGTTAGCGATCACCACAGCGACATCGGACGGGCTCTGAGCCTTAGCCGGTACAGCAGCGACAACAGAAACGGCGACTGCAGCGGCAGCCAACACAGCGCAGATCCGAGCGGAACGTTTCATGGTCCTTCATTCCTCCTCTCACCCTGCGACGCTGTTCGTGTCACGGCGTGCCGCCGACGGAATGGCGAGAACGTTCGCCGGCACGCTGTGAACGACGCGAAATTAGCCCGGCGCTGTCCGTTGTGCGGCTGTCGACTCGGCGTCGTCGGTGTCAGCGATCTCGGCGAGCGCTGCTGTTTTCGCCGCGCCTATCTAGCGGGGCTCAGCGCCGTCGACATACGCGCCCGGTGCTGCGCCGACGCGGCGGCGGGCAGGATCAGCGGCGCCAGCCCGCGGGTCACAGCTGTTCGTGCGCTGAGAGATCCCACGACGACGGGCCGCGGCTGACCGTCACGACTGGCGCGGCAGAAGCGCGCCGGTCGCCTTCGCCGAGATCGCCGAGCCGCACCGTGTCCGCGCCGGTGTGCGGGTTCACCGCTTCGATGCCGTGCAGCTCGTCTCTGGCGTCAATCTGCCCGGTGTCGGTCAGCCAGTCCATGAGCAGCCTGACTGCTGCGCCGACAAGCGCCGGATGCCACATGTGCGCAGCCGCAGCAGAGACGCCTCGCATGGCTTCGAGCGCTGCGGCCACGTCGGCTTCGATGTCGGGACCGGCGGTCATGTCGCGTGCTCCTATGCGCCGGTTCTCGCCGGTTCGGCCGAGCGTTCCACGCGGCGCAGCGAGCCGTGTCGGCCGCGACGGCGAACCCGCTGGCAGCGCCGCCGTTTCGCCCGACGCACCGCGCCGCTGCGCCGCCGACGTTCGCAGCGTCCCGCTGTCTTGCCTCCGCAGCCGCACCGTTCGGCCTGCTGGCGTCCCAGCGCAGCCGCGAGCGCCCCACGGTCGCGGGTCGCCGGTCCTGAGCCCACGGTCCGGAGCGCAGCCCCGCCGCAACGCGAACAGCGCCGCTCAGCAGCAGCCAGCCCGCCAGCTCAGCCGGTCAGCCGGTCGGCTCAGCCGTCGCGTGTCCCGCTTCCGGTGTCCGGTGTCCGGTGTCCCGCAGACACAGCGGCTCGGCCTGCTGGCGTCCCGGCACAGCAGCAAGCGCCCCGAGGTCGCCGGTCCTGAGTCCGTGATCCCGAGCGCAGCCCCGCCGTGACGCTGACAGCCCGGTCAGCCCGCCGGCCCGTTCAGCCGGTCGGCCCGTCGAAGCTGCGCCGTCGCAGCGTCCCGCGTCCCGTGCCTCAGACATGGCCGCCACCCGGCTCGGCCCGCTGGCGGCGTCGGCGCAGCGTTCCGCCGCCTCGTCGACGAGGTGCTCAGCCGGTCGGCCCGCTGTCAGCCGTCGCGGTGCCTGCTGTCTGCTGTCAGGCTTCGACGGCGCGGTGTGCGCAGCCCGGTCGCGCCCGGTGAGCGCAGCAGCCGCGGAGGCGCACACAGCAGCCACCGGCGGCTGCGGCAGCCCGCAGCAAGCGCCGCCGTGCCGCTTGAGCCCGCGCCGCTGGCATGCGCACGACGGCTGATCGCAGAACTCGTTCCGCGGCCTGTTCGCTCCGCACACAGTCGCGTTCATCAGCCGAGATCCTTGAGCGCCGCGGCTGCTGCTGCGGCCACGTCGGCGCTGCTGTCCGTTGCGCACAGCGCGCACGAGCAGACCGGCTCACGACGGGAGTCGCCGTACTTGCCGCCCGTCTGGCGGCCGTACGCGGCTTCCTCCGCCTGCGCAGCGACATTCAACCACCGCGACGCTGCCAGCGGTTCGGTGCCGACTTGCACGGCTTGCATCGCCCGCGTCCGGGCAGCCGCGGCGACAGCGCGAACACAGATCCCGTCAGCCGCGCGAATCAGATCGTCGACGGCGCGCTGCTGCTGTTCGCGTTCGGCGTCGTCTCGCCGCCGCTGCATGTCGGCCTGACGTTCGGCCCCGCTTTTCGCCACAGCCCCAGTCTGCCGCGCGGCGCCGCGGCGTCACTGACTTTCCGGTGTGCCGGGGGAATCCGAGATAAAGACGCGTGAGGTCACGAAGGTTCCCGGAAGAAACGGGGGGAGCCCGCCGGCCGGGCGGCGACAGCCGCCGCACCGTCGCGCCGTAGCACGACAGCGCAGCAGCCCAGACAGCCGCTCAGAACCTCACGAACCCGGCGGCGACGACTCACCGGCGGCGTCGTGGCCCCAGCATTCGACGGCGCCACTAGGGCGAATCCCGCACGAATGGCCGGCGCCTGCCGAAACGGCTATGAACGTGCCCGACGGCGGCGACGCCTGGCCGCCAGCGTTGTAGCCCCAGCATTCGACGGCGCCGCCGGTGCGAATCCCGCACGAATGCGACCCGCCTGCCGAAACGGCTGTGAACGTGCCCGACGGCGGCGACACCTCGCCTTCGCGGTTCCAGCCCCAGCATTCGACGGCGCCGCCGGTGCGAATCCCGCACGAATACGAGTAGACGGATCCGGCGAACGTGCCGGCTACGGATACGGCTGTGAACGTGCCCGACGGCGGCGACGCCTCACCGTCGTCGTCGCTGCCCCAGCATTCGACGGCGCCGCCGGTGCGAATCCCGCACGAATGCGAAAAGCCTGCGGACACGGCTGTGAACGTGGTGCCCCACGGCGGCGACGCCTCGCCTTCGCGGTTCCAGCCCCAGCATTCGACGGCGCCGCTAGGGCGAACCCCGCACGAATGCGTCTCGCCTGCCGATATGGCTGTGAACGTGCCCGACGGCGGCGACAACTGACCGTCGTCGCTGCCCCAGCATTCGACGGCGCCGCTAGGGCGAACCCCGCACGAATGCGACCCGCCTGCCGATATGGCTGTGAACGTGCCCGACGGCGGCGACGCCTGACCGAAATCGTCCCAGCCCCAGCATTCGACGGCGCCGCCAGTGCGAATCCCGCACGTATAGGACCCGCCTGCGGACACGGCGGTGAATCCTGCGGTTTCGGTGTCGGTGTTGTCGGTTTCGGTTGTGGTGCGGGTGCCTGCGGTGGTATCTCCGCTGGCGCGTCGCCCGACGAGCTCTGCGGTGGCCCAGCGGGTGGCGCCGCCGAGCCGTGTCATGTCGCGGCCCGCGATCTTCGCGGTAGGTACTGCCGCGGTGCCGCCGAGCGCGTAGCCGCCCGCGTCGGCGGCTTCGAGGCGTGCCTGCTGGCTCGCAGGCATCGCCGCGTCTCGGGGTCCGGCGAGGATCACGCAGCCGGTGTCGAGCACTCCGGCGAGCGTGACAGCGCTGTAGATGTCCGATTGGGCTTTGGCGTCGCCGCCGACCACTATCGGGATCTGCCCGTCGCAGTCCGACGCGATCCACGGCTCAGCGCCGCTCAGGTACAGCCCCGGCGCCGCCACGTCAGCGGGCGCGGCGCGTGTCGTGTCGGGCGCAGCCGCCGTCTCGGGTTCTGTTCCCGCGGCGAGCGCAGCGGCTTCGCTGCCGACTTGCTGCGCGGTTGCCCAGCGGGTGGCGCCGCCGATCCGTTTCATGTCGCGTCCGGCGAGCTTCGCTGTCGGTACTGCTGCTGTGCCGCCCACGACATAGCCGCCCGCGTCGGCGGCTTCGAGGCGTGCCCGCTGGCTTGCGGGCATAGCGCCGTCGCGTGGGCCGGCGAGGATCACGCAGTCTGTGTCGACGACTCCGGCGAGCGTGACAGCGCTGTAGATGTCCGATTGGGCTTTGGCGTCGGCGCCGACGACGATGGGGATCTGCCCGTCGCAGCCGGACTCGGTCCACGGCTCAGCGCCGTCGACATATGCGGCGGCTGTCTGCGCCGACGCCGCGGCGGGCAGTGTCAGCGTCGCCGCGAACGCTGCAAGCGGCAGCAACGCGAGCAGCCATCGTCTGTGAGTTGGTCTCATTCGTTGTCCTCGTGCGTGTCGTAGTTGTGACTGGCGGGATTATTGCGCGTGTCGGTTCCAGTTCACAGCCCGCGCGTGGCGCCCGGCGCAGGTGCCGGTCGGAAGTGGGCTTGCTCAGGTCTGCTGTGCGCGGCGTTCAGCGGCGGCGAGCGCGCCGCCTGTAGTGGTGTCAGCGCCGGTGTGCGGCGACGCCGCTGCGGCGACGCGCAGCGTGTCGGCGGTGTCAGTCTGGCGGGTGTCGTCGAGCCAGTCCTGGACATGGCAGATCATCACCGGCAGCGTCGCCGGGTGCCAGCTGGCGCCGCGCGGCAGCGGCAGCGCCAGCTCTGGTCGCAACGGCGGCTGCCGTTCAACGGCGGACGCGAGCTCAACGACACTCACGGCGTGGCCTGCGCAGCGTCGACCGCGGCAGCTACCTCGTGTCACGCGCCCGCGGCGACGTCGGTCTCGGGCAGTCGAGCATCGGCGCAGCGCACAGCAGCGGAGTAGATCCGTTCGGGTGAGTCGTCGTGTCCGCCGGCGGCGCACATGGGGCACCCTTGCGGTGTGTGCGCCTGGCAGCATTCGCGGCTGTATTCGATGGCGGCGGCTGTCGTCGCCGCCAGTGCGGTGTCCACGAATGCTTGGTGGGGTGGTCGCGTCCGCGGTTGTGGTGTGGGTGTGTGTTGCGATTGGGGGTATGACTGAACGGTTGCGGGTCCGGCGTTTGACCCATGTGGAAGGCCAGCAGCTCCAGCGGATCGTGCGCCGCAGGGGCGGCAAGTCGGACAAGTCCCATGTGCGCTGGCGGCGTGCGACGGTGGTGCATGCGTCGGCTGAGGGGAGCTCGGTTGCGGCGTTGGTGAGGGTCCGCTCAGCCTGCGCTGATGAACTCGTTCAGCACCTGGGCCAACTCGGGTCCTTTGTCTTCCTGCAGGAAGTGCGAGGCGCCTTCGATGGTGACATGCGCTTGGTTCTGGGCGCCCGGAACCATCCGACGGAACGGCTTGTCGGCTCCAGCGGTCACGGGGTCGCAGTCGCTGAAGCAGCACAGGAAGGGCTTGTCGAACTGCTGCAGCACACCCCAGGCCTCCCGGTTCGGCTGAGCCTCGGGATCGTCGGGAGATGTGCACACATGGGACGGCCAGGCGCGTGCGCCGGCCTTGTACGAGTCATCCGGGAACGGCGCGTCGTAGGCGGCGACGACACCGGCGGGGAACTCCGTGAGGCACCCGCCGTTCACGATGTCGCCGATCGGGAAGACCGGCGACTCCCGGGCGAATTTCTGCCAGTTCATGAAGGCTTCGCTGGGTTGACGGTCCCCGGTGGGCAGGCCCGTGTTGGCGATGGCCACTCGGGCGAACCGGTCGGGCTGTGCGGTCACAAGCCGCAGGCCGATCAGACCGCCCCAGTCCTGGCCGAAGAAGGTGATGTCGCGCAGGTCCAGCGCGTCGAAGATCAGGCTCGACATCCACGCCACGTGGCGGGCGTAGCTGTAGTCGGACTGCTCGGCGGGCTTGTCGCTGCGGCCGAAGCCGATTTGGTCCGGCACGATCACCCGGTGCCCAGCCTCGGCGATGGGCCCGATCATGTGTCGGTACAGATACGCCCACGACGGCTCGCCGTGCAACAGCAGCACCGGGTCGGCGTCGGGCGGTCCCTCGTCGAGGTAGTGGACACGCAGCGTTCCGCCCTCGCCGTCGGGAATCTCGACGTAGTGCGGCTCGAAGTCGTAGCCCGCCAGATCGGCGAAGCTCTCGTCGGGCGTACGAAGGATCTTCATGGTGATTGCTCCTGTGAGTCGCATTCGGCGAAGACGAATTGTGGGTCCGCGTCGGGCGGGGCGATCCGTTGCAGGCGGGCGGTGAATCCCAGGTAGTCCCACATGAGGTGCTCGCCCTCACGCCTGCGGCGTACCTCGATGGGGCCGGTGCCCAGGTCAAGTCCGTGCGGCCGCAGCACGTGGACACCGTCCTCGAAGCTGGCGACCACGTGGATCTCGACCGACTTGTCGAACTCGGCGACGTCATGGACGCCGTTGCGCAGCGTCCCGTCGCAGCGCATGTCGTGAATGATGCCGGCGCCGGTCACCACCACCCGATCGGCAGCTTGTTCGATCCGCTGCACGTGCCCGAGCGCAGGATGTTCAGGCTGGATGGCACCGTCGGCGACGACCTCGATGGTCCGCCAGAAACCCCGCATGTCCGGCGCACCGTCGCACAACGGCTCGGTGCAACCCGCCAGGACCGGCGGCGGCCATCGCGTCCAGCCTCCGGTGGGCGTGTAGGCGACTGGGATGGAGTCGGCGGTCGCTGTCATGGGATTCCAGTCGCTGGCAGGCCGGCGAGTGTATGGCGTCGGTGTTGGGCGGCTCAGAGTGCGATCGTCGTGAGGTCGTCACCGATGACGATCTCGCCGTCGAAGTGTGCGGCGGCCAGCTCGATCCATTCGGGGTATTGCTCGGGGGTGGGCGCGGGGACCATGTGCGTCAGCACCAACCGCTTGGCGCCGGCTCTGGCTGCAGTCTGCGCCGCTTCGACCACGCCGGAGTGGTAATCGAGGATGTCCTGGAACATCTCGTTGGGGCTCAGCTCGACCAGGTCCTTCCGTATGACGGTCTGGACATAGGCGTCGGCACCCGCTGCCAATTCGTCCACGCCGTCGCACGGCACGGTGTCGCCGACCACGGCGGCCACAGCGCCGTCATGGGCAAGCCGGTACCCGAGCGTGGGCCGCACCGGTGCATGATCGGTGGCCGCAGTGCTGACGTGAACGTCGTTGATGTCGAAGGTGTCTCCCGCTTCCAACTCGGTCACTTCGACTCTCGGGCCGTTGACCAGCGTGTCGTGGTGCTCGATGCGGTAGCCGATGTCGGCTTCGAGGGCGCTCATCTGGCGTTCGACGAATTGCGCCGTGCCAGGCGGGCCGTACACCTGCAGGGTCGCGTTGCCCTGGCTCATGATCCAGTGGGTTGTGATCACGTCGTTGAGCGCACACACATGGTCGCTGTGCAGGTGTGTGATCAGCACGGCACTCAGGAACATCGGCAGCGAGCCGCCGCCGGCCATGCGCATGACGGTGCCACGGCCGGCGTCGATGAGGATGTGCGTGTCGCCAGCCTTGACCAGCGTCGAGGGACCGGCTCGGTTGGCGTCGGGCAGCGGCGAGCCCGTCCCGGTCAGCACGATGTCCATGCGGTTCCCCTATCGCTTCGTCCGTTGCGGTCAACTCTGGGACAGTTGGAAGGCTGCACGGTAGGCATTACACACCTCACGCTCGTCGCCGAAGGCGAACCGTCCGAGCAGGACGCTGTTCTCGAGCATGGCGACATAGGACCTATCGCCGAACAAGGCAGAGCGTTGGCGTGTATCGGGGATCGCAAGGACTTGACCGATGGTTCGGGCCTGCGGACCGTCAACGGCGGCGTACAGGTCGGGACGGACAGAATCGGGCAGGGCGCCGAGGCTGTCGAACACCCCGGCCGCTATGGGGCCGTCCGCGATGATCTTGGCCCGTTCGGGATGCAGCAACGTGAGAAATGTCGAGTCGCCGCCGTCGGGTTCGACACGCACCCTCGGCAGCAGCTTGCGCAGGCTCGAGGGCACGTCGTCGGCTAGGTCGAGTGCTCGCGCAGTCGGCGCTATCTGGGCGGTGATGTCGATCGGTTTGCCCCGTCGCAGGCTGCTGATCGCACCGCGCAGGGCGTTGGCCGGCGGCGAGGTGTTGAACAGCAGCTTGCCCATCTTGAGCGCCTCTTTGATCGTGCCCTTCGTGTCCTCGAAGCACTCAGCCTGGTAGCGATCCAGCAGCGAAGTCGGGGCTTTGCCCGCTGCCACCAGCTCGATCTTCTGGCAAAGGTTCCGAGTGTTGCGAATGCCCATGTTGAGGCCCTGGCCCAGGAAAGGCGAGGTCTGGTGAGCGGCGTCTCCGCAGAGAAAGACGTTGCCGAATCGCCAACGGTCTGCGATTAGCGAATTGAACTTGTAAATGGTGTGGCGCAGCAGCTCGGTGTGATCGGGGTCCGAGAACGGCGCGATGAGTTCCCGGATCCGTTCGGGCGATTGGATCTCCAAGATGTCGTCGCCGGGGTTGATCCGAAACTCCCATCGCACGTGATTATCCACACCCATCGGCAGGTAAGTCGTGGGGCGCTGCTGGTCCACGATCTGGTAGGCGCAGCCATCGTCACCCACTCGATGCTCGGGTGCAGAGACGGCGTCGATCACCAGAAACAAGACGTTGTCGCCGAGCTGGGTGAGGCTGCCGCCGGCCTGTTTGCGCACGAAACTGTTGGCGCCGTCACACCCGAGCAGGTACGTCGAACTCAGCTCGCGCATCGTTCGGCTGGACAGATCTTCGATGGTGAGCTGCGACTCGCCTTCGGTATACAGCTTGCGGGCGCTCCAGCCGTAGAACGTGTCGATGTTGCCGTCCTGGCTGATGATGTCCCGGAGAATGTCCTCGACTTGGGGTTGCACGAACCAGTTGCGGGTGTCGCCGACCTCGAGGGCAGTCTGCGCGAACGGTTCGTCGAGGTTGTCCTTGTCGAGGTAGTAACCCGCTCGCGGGGTCCGCTTCAGCGATATGCGGTCGAAGTCGTCGCCCAGGATCTCGGCGAGGATGGCGCACGAGTAGGCGTCGAACATGACGGCTCGCGGGTAGGGATACGGGTGCTCGAATTCCTCGACCAGCGCCACCGTCTTGCCGGCTCGGGCGAGATGCAGGCTCGCGATGCTGCCGACTGGTCCCCCGCCGACGACGATCGCGTCGTAATGCTGCCGATCGGCGGGCGTCACTGACACGGCCGCAACCCTAAGGGGCACCTGGGGACAGCGAAGCGGGCTGACTGCGATACCCGATGAGGCCTACCGATATGGTCCGCTCACGTCTCGCTGACGTTGGGAGGTGGACGAATGCGATCACGGGCTCGACGTCAGCGCCGCTTGGCCGCCGTGCTCGTGGCTTCCGCGATGATCGCGGCTGGCTGCACCAGCACGGCCGACGACGGTGTTCGGGCGGCCCCGAGTCTCGCCTCCGATGCAGCCCCGTCCACCACCGAGCTCGCCCCGGACGCGGTCCCCTCTACGACCACTGCGTCAGTAGCACTTCGAGAGGACGGCGAGGCCCTGCCGCGCGAGGCCTATTTCGACCTCGGCCACGTGCTCGACATCAGCATCGAGATCGCCGTCGAGGACTGGGACACCCTGCGTCACCAGACTCGCACCCTCGCGGACGTGTTCGCGGAGATCGAGGAATACGGCCTCTCGCGGCCCTTCGCCAGCATCTACACGTGGTTCGGCGCCACGGTGACCGTCGACGGCCAGATGCACGCAGCGGTGGGTGTGCGCAAGAAGGGTTTCGTCGGCTCCCAGAGCTCCACCAAGCCGTCCCTCAAGCTCCGCTTCGACAAGTACGTCGACGATCAGTCCCTGTCAGAGGGCATGAACCGGATGACCCTGAACAACAGCGTTCAGGACCCTTCGATGGTCAACACCTGCCTGTCGTTCCGGGTGTTCGCCGCTGCTGGCAACCCTGCACCGCGCTGCAACTTCGCCACCGTGTCGGTGAACGGCACCGATCTCGGGCTGTACGTACACGTCGAGGAGTTCAAGGCCCCGTTCCTCTTGCACCATTTCGGGAGTGCCGAAGGCAACCTGTACGAAGGCACGGTCAGCGACTTCACGCCGGAGTTCCGCGGCACACTCGAGAAGAAGACCAACGAAGACGCCGACGACTGGTCCGACATCGACGCCGTGGTCGCAGCCCTGAGCGACCCTTCCGACTCTGGATTGGCGGCGCTAGGCGAGATCGTCGACCTTGACCGTTTCCTGTCGTTCTGGGCTACCGAAGTACTGGTGGGTCACTGGGACGGCTACGCCGGCGACCGCAACAACTACTGGTTCTACCGTGTGCCCGACGGCCGGTTCGTGTTCATGCCGTGGGGCACCGACGGCACATTCCACCTGCAGGACGACCCCAATCCTTTCGACAACATCTCCAATCCTCCGCCGTCGGTGCTGGCGCTCACCGCCATTCCCAACCGCCTGTACAACCACCCGGATTGGCGGGCTTCCTACGTTGCCCGGCTCACCAAGATCTTGGACGCCGTCTGGGATGAGGCCGAATTGCTGGCCGCGGTCGACGAGATGGCCGCCATCGTTCAGCAGCACGCCCTTCCCGCCGAAGCCCGGGCGGCAGCGGCCGACACCAAGCGGTTGCGGTCGTTCATCTCCAAACGCAAAGCCGAGATCCTCGCTGACCTGTCGCCGACACCTCCCGAGTGGCCCGAAGCCGAACTGACGGCGCCGCCCAGCGCCGGGTCGGGAACCCTGGAGGTCACCTTCGAGACAACCTGGGGCAGCAACTCGAGTCCCAACCCGCTCGGGCAGGGAACGGTCCACAGCCTGTTGCTGGACGGCTCCCCCGAGTCAATCCAAGGCATCGGGGTCTTCGCCGACGACGCCAACCCAGACGAGAGCGTCCTGCTCCCGGAGATCGACAGACCTGCGTCCATCGTCGTCGCAGGGCTCGATTCCGACGGCTCGGTCAACGGAATGTCGTTGGTCATCGACCCGCGCCAGCTGGTGGCGGGCCGAACGCTGGTCATCGGCGTGGACGCCATAGCGGGAGGAATCTGGTCGATCCCCGCGGGAGCGTCGACGCCGGACAGCTTCTCTCCGGTCACCGAGGGGTCGCTAGAACTGTCGAGCGGCGGGACGACCCCCGGCGCCGGTATCGCCGGCGCCTTCTCGGGCGCATACGGGTGGTCCCCATCGCCGTCTGGCATCAGCGGCGCAGACGCCCAGGGCGCTGACCCGTCAGATTCACCGCTTGATGTCGGGTTGGTCATCAATGAGGTGGCCGCCAAGGGCGATCCGCTGGACTGGTTCGAGTTGCACAACGCATCGCGGGTGCCCATAGCGCTCAACGGCTTCGAGATGGCTGACGATCTCACGGACGTCGGGAAGCGAGTGCGCTTCCCAGCCGGCACAGTCATCCAGCCAGGTGCATACATGCAATTCAGCCTCGACAAGGACGGCTGGCCCGGCTTCGCGCTCGGGAGCGACGAAGAGCTGGGCATCTGGCTGCTAGATGGGACACTCGTCGCCAGCGTCAACTGGGACGACGGCCAGGCGGGTGCGAGTCAGAGCTACGCCCGAGTGCCCGACGTCACCGGACGATTCGAGACGGTCGACGCACCCACGCCAAGCGCTGCCAACCAGCCGTGAGGTAACAGTGCCTCGTTGGGCGCTGTCGTGGCGAGTGCTGTGCTGCGTCTGAGGTCGAGACCGCCTACGCCGGAGTGTGCTCGAAGGGCAGGTCTTGGTACAGGTACTGGGTGACCGTGACCCGCAAAGCGACGCCCGTGTCTCCACGGGCCGGGAACGGTTTGCCCGTGTACTTGTGGCTCAGCGCATCGAGGACCGCCATATCGGTGTCGGGCTCGACCACGCACGTACCGCGCAGCTGCAGCTCCTCGTAGGGGTTGTCGATATCGACGATCGAGATGGCCACGCGTGGATCGCGCACGATGTTCTGCGCCTCCGCGCTCATGATCTTCGGTGTCAGTGTGGTCATGTCTGGCCTCGCCCAGTGAATCCCTCGGTCGGACTCACCGTACGCGCTGCGGCCGATCCTCAGCCACGTCCGACATCCCCCCATCTCTCGCACATCTATGAACGCTGGCCGGTGAACAGATCGGAGATGTAGGGAACTTCGAACTTGCCTGACGGATGGTGTCGCTCCAACGAGGCTCTCAGGACCCCTCCACATGGGCTTCGCCGAGCGCCGCGGCGGGAGTTCCGGCCTCAACTGCTATCGAGCAGACGCGGCCGCCGAAGGCCAGCCAGATCGCAAGGACTCGCCCGCTCGCCCCAAGTGCATCACGACTGCGGCAGCCTCGGCGCAGCCGCTACCCGATCAGGTCGGTCGACGGTTCGCTGTGGGCGCTGTGGACCGGGCGTGGGTGTTGGGCATCACCTTGAACGCTGCGTCGACAAGAGCGCCAAGGCAATTCTTCATTCCGAGTTCTCGTGGGCATCGAACGCCTGACGGATCAGCCGTTCTGCTTCGGGTGATTTCTTCCACCCGATGCTGGGCGCCCGCCAATGCGCATAGAACGCATCAGCCGAGGCGAATTCGCCATTGCCATTCTCGATGTCGTCAATCCTCGACACCGATCCGATGTACTCGCGTGTCGCCGACGCCCGCTTACGAGAGGCAATGCGCCAAGTCGCCTGGATAGCGACGCTTACGTCCTTGATGCGCTCAGGGAGTGACGAGTCGAATGTGTAGAGCACCACAACGGACACGTGTTCGGAGTAGTCGTCGAACGGACGCTGGATGCCGGAGAACTTGAGGCGAGGCCACAAGAAGTAGGTGTTGCCCGTGTAGAGCGCAATCCGGTTGTGGAGACTGCCAGTGGGCGCTCCCGACACCGACAATTTGCGTCTGGCGCACTTGATGTCAACAGCACGCGGCCCTCCTCCGAATGACTCACCAAAGAACTCGAGGTCCGGGTAGGAGCGCTCCGTGCCCTCTTCGATACTCCCGCCCGCCAGATCCGCTACTTGGCGCATCAAGTGGCGCCGAAGCTCGATTTCCATGACGTTGGCCAGCGCGGCCGGCTCGCTCGGCAACGGCAGCAGATGGCCGAGGCTTGTCAGCTGCTGTCGAAGGTCGCCCGGCGACTGCGCCGTGAGCGGCCAACTTCGGTGGTTTGCATGCTCACGGAACACCCCGACAATGGAGGGGCGCCACTCGCGAGTCCATTCACGGAGCCAAGTCAGCAGCGGCGAGTCCACATCACAAGTGTGCAGGTTCCTGATTGCCTGCGCTCCGGCGGCAACGTGATCGGATCGAGGTCAAGCCACCGCCGCAATCCTTGCGGCGACATGCGCGGCCAGCCGTGGCGGCACTGCATTGCCCACCTGGGACTGGACCGAAGCACGCCTGCCCACGAATTCGAAGTCGTCTGGGAACGTGAATAGCCGCTTCAGTTCGGGCACGCGCAAGCGCCTGTTATCCCAGTGAAACGGACCCACATTGGGACCCGGCTGAGCCTGGATCGTCGGCGATGGACGGGCCGGGTCCAACTTGAGCAGGAAGGACCAAAATCGGGAGCGCCACTCAAAGACCGGAGCGGGGTGCCCTCGCTTCGCTGTGAAGTACAGATAGTTGTCGCCCGGCGGCACCTCGTCGAGAAGATGTCCCCAGCGCCCCCGAACCACTTCCTCGGCCTCGGGCCCGGCGACAAGACCCGCCAGCGCCTCGCCTGCCGTGACATGGGGCAACGGGCCTCCAACAGTCTTGCGTCGCTCCCAGTCCCCGTGATGCGTTGGATCAGGTAGCTCAGGAGCGACTTCGCCCTCGCGCGCACCGACGACGAAGAGTCGCGGGCGGGCCTGCGGAACGCCGAAGTCAGCGGCGTTCAGCACTCCCCAGCGGTAGCGGTAACCCGCGTCGCCAATCTCGCCGCGAAGCCGGTCGAACGCAGGACGACTGGCTCTGTTATTGAACGTCAGGGCGTAGACATTTTCGAGGATGAAGAACCGCGGTTGTGCTCGGGCGAGAACAGCGGTGAAGGCTTGCAGAAGGCTTGCCGCCGGGTCTACGCCATCGCGCTTCCAGTCGAGCCAGAAACCCGACTTCGAGAAAGCAACGCAAGGCGGCCCGCCGACAAGCAGGTCCGGACGTTCACCAGGAGCGAACCCCCCTGCATGCAGAATCTCCGCCACCGTGAAGTCACTGCGCGATCCCGAAACGAGCGAATACAAGTCCGCACGCAAGACCTCCCGCAGTCCCGGGAAGTATGTCGCCGCATTCTTCTCCATCGTGTCGGCAGCGTCCGCATCCCACTCCACTGCGACGGTGGTGCGAAACCCCGCCTGCTCGACACCGAGATCCAGCCCTCCGGCACCCGAGAACAGCGAGATCGCAGATCCGAACTCCACCGACTCAGTGTGCCCTCTCAACACCCCCGGGTCGCGCATATCCCAGAGCGAGTTCAGGCTCAGCTGCACGCCGTCCGTGCCAGCGTTCGTTGGACTGAACCTCATGAGTGCACGGTAGAAGCAAGGTGTGACAAGTGGCGCGAAATCCAGTCACAGCAGAGGACCTCTGGCTAGCCGAGCTGCGCGCTGCTGTAGGCCGTGGCGAGCTCGTTGAATGCCTGGTGCCGCTCTGTCATCGAACGATGGGGCGGCGACGTCACCGCCACAGCATGCCTGAGGCCGGCGTTTCCTCACTCCCCTGTCGGCCGGACTTCGCAGCGCAACAGGCGGTCAACGGCAGGCCCCCTCCATGTCATCGTTCGTGGCGTTCTAGCCAC
Source organism: Acidimicrobiales bacterium (assembly GCA_965231925.1). Lineage (GTDB taxonomy): Bacteria > Actinomycetota > Acidimicrobiia > Acidimicrobiales > Poriferisodalaceae > Poriferisodalis. Next base: position 1,996,691 of record OZ246894.1, on the reverse strand, counting down.
CAGATGAACGGCTCAGCTTCACCAAATGCAGCTGCGTGCTCGCGCAGGAACATGTCAAGCGCTTCAGCCAGCTCCGGCACGTAGTCGCCTGCGCCACGGGGAAATCGGCGCGAATGAGTGAAGACGACACCCGCATGCCGCTGCACGGCAGCGGTGATCGACTTGTGGAGCGAGGCAAAATCCTTGACGTTCTCGGTGACGATCGCACGCTCGTCTGAGGCCGCAGTGAGTAGCAATTCGCTATCCGGCAGCCCTGTCCATTCGCCCCGCTCTTTGACCGCGAGAACGTCGTGTCCGAGCCGTCGCAGCTCTACCGCAACTGCGGGAGCGTGCATCTCGTCCAGGAGCAGCCTCACCCTGAGAGCAGTCGGCGCTCGTTCTCCCAGACGGCCAACTCGAGTTCCGCCACCTCGTCGTTCTGGGCGATCTCAGACTCGATCTCATCGGCGAATTCGGCGTAGTAGCGACTTGCTGTTCGGACCTGTGACGCCGCGAGACCCATGCGAGCAGCCGCACTGACCACTCGTTCCTCGAGACTGCCTCGTAGGTCTCTCAGCAGGGCCACGATCTCCCACACGTCGGGGCCTGTGGCCAGACCGGCCCGGCGGCCAGTTGGCCCGTTACGGAAGACGACTCCTGGGTGGGCCTCCATCCGCAAGCCCTCGTCGATCAGTCGCTCGCCTACCGCAGAAATCGACTCCGAACCCTGGTGTGCTCGGCGTTTCAGCCGGTCATAGGCGCCCGGGCGCCGGAATCGAATTGACAGCACCGTCATAGTGACATTGTAGTCAATTGTCACCACTGCGGCCATAGGCGAGTCAGTTGCGGACGAGGCGGAATACGGGGATTTCACGGCCGTGCTCGCCGGCGCTCTTTTCGTACTCGGCGAACTGCGGCATCAGCGCAGCCTGGGCATCGAAGAGCCGCTTGCGCTCGTCACCCTCGGTGAGTTGCGCCGTGGCTGCCCACGTGTCGGTGCCCACCTCGACGGTGACGGTCGGGTTGGCGACGAGGTTGTAGTACCAGTTCGGGTTCGTGGGTGCGCCGCCCTTGGAGGCGATGATCACGATGTCGTCGCCATCGGTGGAATACACGAGCGGCGAGCACAGCTCACGGCCGGACTTTGCGCCGGTCATGGTCACCAGGATCATCGGCGCGCCCTTGAGCCAGCCGCTGCAATTGCCCTCGTTCTCGCGGAACTCCTTGATTACAGGTTCGTTCATCTTCAAAAAGTCCATGGGAATCTCCAGTCCGGTGGGCTCAGGCAGTATTGCCGTTCGAGGCGATCACGTCCTGCATCTCGCGGGCGTGGCGCAGCCACAGGCCGCCGCCGTTGTAAGGGCGCGGATCGTAGGAGCTGTGGCCGAGCAGTCGCTGCACGCGTTCGCTGTGGCCGGACAGCTCACCCAGGCTGAAATCGAGTGGGCTGGCTTCTTCGGGGGTCAGCCATCCGGCGACGAAGCTGCAATGGAATGCCCGGCGCCACCGGTCTGCCGTCTGGTTGGCGCCGCCGCCGTGCAGCACATATCCCGAGTAGACGAGCGCGTCACCCGGTCCAAGCTCGGCCGGCACGGACTCTCGCTCTTCATAGCGAGCAATCTCGGACTGCCGATGGCTGCCCGGCACCACCCGAGTCGCGCCCAACTCCTCGGTGACCTCCTCGAGCCCGATCATGGCGCTGATCGTGACCTCGGGAGAATCCGGCCACGTGGCCTTCACAAATGCCCACCAGTTGTTGGCGTCCCGATGCAGCATCTGCTCGGATTCTCCCGGGCCGATGTACATCACCTGGGCGGTGTTCAGCCAGTACGAACCGCAGATCGGCAACAGCACCGCATCGGCGATCTGGGCGTAGAGCTCGTTGTCGAGGACATCGAAGAACGCCGGTGTCAGACGGGCCAGGCTCGAGAAGCGAATCGTGTTCGCCCCGACGAAGCCCTTGCCGTCGTCGCCGAGGCCCTGCGTGGCACCGCCAGGCTTTTCGCCCTGGGCAAAGTCATCGGCGGCCTCACGTATCTTGGCAATGGTCTCAACGGGGAACATGCCTTCGACAATGACGCCGCCGTCTTCCTGCAGCGCCGCGAGAACGGGTTCAAGGCCCGCCGCAGCAGGGGTCCTTTGCAGGGAACGAACGGCGGTCATGCTCATGGCAACACGTCTCAGCGTCGAGGCCCGCAGGCCGGGCGGTTCCTCCTGAAACTACTCCTCAGCCGTTATGTCGCATCGGCCAGAGCCGTCCCGCGGAGTTGGGGCCGTATCGGGCATCATTTGCCGACACCGACGAATCCGGCAGGCGCCCATGACTGACTTCGTACGTACCGATGACGCGCACTTCGACGCCCTCGGAGACTGGGACTACGAGCCTCGCTACCACCAATGGAAGGACCTGCGCGTCCACTACGTCGACGAGGGCCCCGCTGACGGGCCCGTCATGCTGCTGCTGCACGGCATGCCGACCTGGGCCTACCTGTACCGCACCATGATCCCGGGTCTCGTCGAGGCCGGGTATCGCTGCATCGCCCCCGACCACCTCGGTTTCGGCCGCAGCGACAAGCCGACCGACCCGAACTGGTACTCGATCGCCCGTCACTCCGAAGTGCTGAGTTCGCTGATCTGTGGTCTCGACCTGTCGGACATCTCGGTGGTCTGCCAGGACTGGGGCGGCCCGACCGGCCTCGCCCAGGCGGCAATGATGCCGGACCGGTTCAGCCGGCTCGTAATCATGAACACCTGGCTCCACCACCCGGAGTTCGAATACGACGAGAGCTTCCTGCAGTGGATCGCCGCGTGGAAGCCAGGCGGCCGGTATGCGCACCCGCAGCCGAGCATCGGTCTCGTGCCCCTGCTGGCCGGACGCATGGTCCGCTCACGCGACGTGGTCCCGGCGATCAAGGCCGGCGTCGAACCGGAACTCGAAGGCGAAGCAGCCCTGAGGTACGCGGGATTCTCCGCGCCGTTCCGGGGCCTGCCCGAAGAAGGCTTCAACGGCGCCCGCTGGTTCCCACTGTCCATCCCCGTCGGGAACTACGACAGCGGCAACGGCGCCGGTCAGGAACTGCACTACCGGGTGCTGCTGGGCTGGGACAAGGCCGCCCACTTCGTCTGGGGCGCCCTCGACGACGGTTTCAACGAGGAGTGGGGCCGCACGTGGGCGGGTCGGATGAACGCACCAATCGACGTACTTCCCGACGCCGGTCACTTCCTGCAGTTCACACACGGCCCCGAGATCGTCGAGCACATCCTGCGACGCGCCAGCGACTGAGCCGCGCCGAGGCAGCCACACGCTGGCGGCCCGCCGAGACGAACGCGGCCTACTCCTTGTAGGCGATCGCTTCGATCTCGATGAGCGCCCCGGGAATGATGATCCCGGCGATCACGGTCGTGCTTGCCGGCGGCTCGCCTGGGAAGTAGTTCTTGCGGGCCGCGCTGTATTCGCCGTACTGCTCGACGTCGGTGATGAACGCCTGCAGCTTGACGACGTCGGCCATCGAGAAGCCCTCTTCGCTGAGCGCCAGGCTCATGTGTTCGAAGATCTCCTCGGTCTGGCCACCCATGCTTTTGCTGAGGTCGTTCGCGATGCAACCCGAGATGTAGACGGACGGACCGGCTCTCACCGCCGCCGAGAACGCTCCGGAGCGGATCAGCTCCGGAACCGGATGTGCCTCGATGAGCGCTTCAGAACGAATGACCCTGCCAACCATGGCGGGAGACTAACCCTGTCTGCGTGAGCCATTCACGGCTCGCGACGCAGCCATCGGCGAGCACTGGACACCGCCAACTGCTGACGATTTGCGGTCAACCGTCTTCGACCACCGAATCGGCTACCAGGCGCTCGACTGCGGCTGGTTCGAGACCGATCTCGGCCAGCATTTCGCGGGTGTGCTCGCCGTACTGCGGTGAAGCGTCGAGGGTGGGGTTGGCAGCCTCGCTGAATCGCAGCGGCATGCCCGATGTCGTGTAGCGGCCGAACGCCGGATGCTCGATGTCCACCACGTAGTCGTTGGCCCGGATCTGTTCATCCTCCAGCGCCTCATAGGGCATGAGGTACGGCCCGCACGGGAACTCGACCGCCCGGAACGCCGACAGCCACTCGCCGGTGCTGCGGGTGCGAAAGAGCGCCTCGGCCGCTGCCACCACCTCTGAGAATTCCTCAGAGTGGGGTCGGTGCAGATCAGCAGTCGGCAGACCGGTGACCTCATGAAACTTGTCCCGCAGCGCCGGACTCAACCCCGCCACGCTGATCATTCCGTCAGCGGTCATGTACGTGCGGAAATAGATCCGGAATGCGCCGGCACCGGGGATGATGCGCTCCTCATAGATACGACGCTGGTCGACGAATTCCACACCGGCAGCGCGAGCAGCCGCCAGGTCCTGCTTCAGTTCAGTCAGCACCTCCTCGTCGGTCTCGAAGCCCCCGATCATCGGTGTGGCGAGTGACATCGCCGTGCCAAGCAGCGAGCTGTCGACCCGCTGCCCCCGCCCGGTCAGGTCACGATGACGCAGTGCCGCCACCACGCCAAGCGCCGAAATCATGCCGGTCCCGAAGTCGTTCACTGCAGGCCGGGTGGCCGACGGCACGCCGTGCTCGGCCCGGTTCATGATGAAGCCCGCACCGCTGCGAGCCTGCACCAGTACGTCGTAGCCGCCGAGATGGGCATCGGTGCCCTCAGGACCGAACGCGGTGTGCGCGAGATACACGAGTCGGGGATTGACGTTCCCAGCGTGGTCGTAGTCGATGCAGTAGCGCTTGAGGTCCCCTTGCTTGAAGGCAATCAGCGCTACGTCCGCCCAAGCGAAGAGACCGTCGACGACCTCGGAGGCACCAGGGTGAGCCAGGTCCAGCACCATCGCCCGCTTGCCGGGGTTGATCAGCGCGTAGGCCTTGGCTTCCATTGGCGCCAGCGATGCCAGCGATCGCATGGCATCCCCGCCGGGCGGCTCGACCTTCACGACATCGGCACCCATACCTGCCAGCAAACGGCCGCAATGGGGGACGGCTGCATTCTGGGCGAACTCCACCACCTTGATGCCGGCAAGGATTCCGAAATCCCCGCCAGATGATGCAGGATCAACTGGGGCGTTCATCGGTGCTGGCCTCCACAGTCAACGAGCATGCGGCGGCTCGTAGGGATCAGGGGTGCCCACCGGTATCAGCGGGTGCGCGGCAACGCTGTCCCAAAACTCGGCCACCGCAGCCATCACGGGCCGCTGAACCCAGGTGTTCGACGGCAGGAAGATGTCATGGCGTTCGCGGGGGTCGTCATAGAGATTGAATGCCCGCGGGATCGAGAGCTCCACCGGCGGATCCCCCATGAATTCCTGCCAGATGAAGTGCAGCTTCCAGTTGCGCCACTTCACCGCGTGCAACCGGTCGGCCACGAAGCACAGCACCGACTCGCGCCCTGAACGCTCCGACGATCCTTCCAGCAGCGGCATCAAGTCGATGCCGTCGATCGGGCGGTCGGCGGGAACGTCGGCCCCGGCAACAGCCACCAGAGTGGTGAAGATGTCAGTGGCATGCGCGAGCTCGTTGCTCATGCGACCAGCGGGAATCCTGCCCGGCCAGCGCGCGATGAACGGCACCCGCAGGCTGCCCTCCATGGCGGTGAAGTACGAGCCTCCCCACGGACCCGTCCAGCCTCGCCAGGGGAGGACATCCTCTGCGCCGTTGTCGCTGGTGAAGATCACCAAGGTGTCCTCGGCGACATCCAGCTCGTCGAGCACGCCGACCAGGTGGCCCACTCGGTCGTCAGTCTCACGGAAGGCGTCGGCGAAATCGCCGAGCCCGGTGACCCCGGCGTAGTCGGGATGCGGCAAGGTCGGAAAATGCGGGAACGCCAACGGCAAGTACACGAAGAACGGCTGCTCGTCCGACACGCATTCGCGCATGAAGTCTTCGCCCCGCCCGAACGCCTCGGCGTCGAATAGTGCCCGCTGGGTGACGTCGTAGTCGCCCAGCGATCTGGCGGGCTCTCCACGACGACCTTCGAACAACTGCTCGGGAGGCACGACATCGGTGTCGTAACCCGCCTCGGTGGACCACAACGACGAGTCGTGCGTCTCGGTCAGGCCCCACCACTCGTCGAAACCGCGTTCGTGCGGCTGTCGGCCCGGTCCGTCCCCGAGATGCCATTTGCCGAAATGCGCACACCGGTAGCCCTCGACGGCCAGCAATTCGGGCAGTGTCGCCTCCCAGCGAGTGAGGCCGCTCGGCTGTCCCGGCAGCGGAATGCGAACGGTCCCCGAGCGGATGGGGTTGCGACCGGTCATCACCGCAGAGCGCGACGGCGTGCACTGGGCCTCCATGTTCATATTCGTGAGACGCATGCCTTCGGCTGCCAAGCGGTCAATGTTGGGCGTCGGCACGCCACGAACTGCCCCACCGCCGTAGCACCCCAGCTCGCCGTAACCGAGATTGTCGACGAACACGAACAAGATGTTCGGACGGCTGGGCTCGGAACCCGATCGCTCAGCCATCAGCTGCTGACGGAGACGTTGAGGCCGCCCGAGACGCCTCCGGCTGAGAGGCCAACTCGCTGACCGGCCGGCCGCCGAGCATCGGTCCGCTGGTGTGCAGGTGGCACCAGACCGTTCCGCCGGTGGAGGTGGCGACGGGTTCAGGAAACGATTCCCGGCACACATCCATCGCGTGAGGGCACCGTTCAGCGAATGGACAGCTGTCGAGAGGTGCCCTCCCGCTGGCTCCGGCCACTCCTTGGGCAAGCTCGCGCCGGCGTTGCGATTTGACGTGCTGCACTTTGGGGTCGGGGTCGGGAATCGACGCCAGCAGCAGCTCGGTGTACGGGTGTGCCGGGCGCTCGCAGATGTCATCGGATTCGCCGAGTTCGACTATCCGGCTGTGATACATGACCGCGATGCGGCGGCACGTGTGACGCACCACAGCCAAGTCGTGGGCGATGAACAGGTAGGCCATGCCGGTCTCGCGCTGGAGCCGCTCCAGCAGGTTGATGACCTGGCTCTGGGTCGAGACATCCAGCGCAGACACTGGTTCGTCGAGCACCAGCAGATCGGGTTCGGTGGCCAGCGCCCGTGCGACGGCGATGCGCTGGCGTTGACCGCCGGAGAATTCGTGGGGATACCGGGCGAGGTGGTGGCGCTGGAGCCCGACCTGGGTGAGCAGCTCACCGGCCCGCTCGCGCGCCGCTGCGGAGTCCATGCCAAAGTGAATGCGCAGTGGCTCCGCGATGATGCTTCCCACCACCATGGACGGATTGAGCGAGCCGACCGGATCTTGGAATACGACCTGAACGACCTTGCGGTACTCCACCGGGGCGCCCCGGCCGAAGCCCGTGACATCGAAATCGCCGAGCCGGATTGATCCGCTCTGGGGCCGCAGGAATCGCAGCACTGCGCGCCCGAGCGTGGTCTTGCCCGACCCGGACTCCCCCACGAGCCCGAGCGTGTCACCGGCGTCAATCTGCAACGACACATGCTGGACCGCACGGACGTCAGGCAGCTTCTGCCACGGCAAGGCTCCACGCCCACCCGGGAACACGATCGTCAGATCGTCGATGTCCAAGAGCGGCGCGCTCACACAGCCTCACCTCCGCCGGGAGGCTGCTCCCATCCTGCGACGCCCACCACGGCGTCGTGCTGCACGCCCTGCAATTCGAGTTCGTGGCTGCGTTCGCAGCGAGCGAGCGAAGCACCCATTGCCCGCAGCTCCACGGGGCCGCGCCGACATTCGACGGCCTCGTATGGACAGCGGTCCGCAAAGTGGCACCGGTCCGGCCATTCCCACGGCGGAGGAACGACGCCGGGAATCGTGGGCAGGTCGCCCGAACGCGGCTCGTTTCGAGGAATTGCCGCGATGAGCCCTTCGGTGTAGGGGTGACGCGGATGGGCGAACACGTCGGCCAGGCGGCCCGTCTCCACAATCTCGCCTGCGTACATGACCGCAACACGATCCGCCAGGTCGGCCACGACGCCCAAATCATGTGTGATCAGCAAGACCGACAGGCCACGCGAACGGGCCAACTCCCCGACGAGGTCGAGCATCTGGCCCTGAACGGTCACATCCAGCGCCGTCGTCGGCTCGTCAGCGATCAGCAGTTTCGGCTCACACGAGAGCGCCATGGCGATCATGACCCGCTGCGCCATGCCGCCTGAGAATTGGTGCGGGAATGCGTCGATGCGCTTGTCGGGTTCGGGTATGCCGACTTCGGTGAAGAGTTCGATGACGCGCTCGCGGGCCTCGCGCTTGGTCATGCCCAGGTGAACCCTCAGTGGCTCCGCTACTTGGCGGCCCACCGTGTAGGCCGGATTCAGCGCAGCTGAGGGCTCCTGGAAAATGATGCCGATTTCTCGGCCGCGAATCGGTCGGAGCTCGTTGAAATCCATCCCGACGAGTTCACGGCCGTCCAGCATGATGGACTCCGCCGAGGCTTGACCCGGGTCGGGCACCAAGCCCATCAATGACAGCCCCGTGATGGTCTTGCCGGAACCTGATTCGCCGACGAGCGCCATGACCTCGCCACGACCGATGTCGAGATTGACATTCCTGACGACGGTCATGTCGGTGCCCTCACCGGGCTTGGGGAAGACGATGTCGAGTCCTCGCAGTCTCAGCAGTGGGTCGTCGCTGCTGGGCGGCCGTAGGGGCGCCGCTGCCGCACTGCGCTGCTTGGGAATGACATCGCCGACGCCAACTCGCCCGCCGCGAGCCTCACGGGCGAATGCGTCACGCAGCCCGTCGCCGAAGATGTTGAACGCCACCACAGTGAGGAAGATGGCGATGCCCGGCGGGATGGCCGGCCAGATCGTCCGGTCGATGCTGAGCTCCGCATCACGCAACATTCGGCCCCAGCTCGCCTGGCTGGCATTTGCCCCGATGCCCAAGAAGCTGAGGGCAGCCTCGGCCAGCACCGCCTGCGCGAACAGCAGCGTGGTCTGCACGATGAGCGGTGGAGCCACGTTGGGAAGGATGTGCCGCCACATCACGCGGCGGTCTGACGCCCCCGCGGCTCGGGCACCGTCCACATAGAACTCTTCGCGGGCAGCGAAGACCTCCGCCCGTACCAGTCGGGTGATGATCATCGAAAACACCAGGCCGATCGCCAGCATGGCGTTGGTGAGCCCTGTGCCCAGCCCGGTGATGATGGCCATCGCCATCACAACGGCGGGGACCGCCACAACGACCTCCACAAACCGCATCCCGATGCGGTCGGCCCAGCCGCGGAAATAGCCGATAGCCAGCCCGAGCGGGACACCGATCACCAGCGCCACGAGCACTGCCTCGGCGCCGGCGATCAAGGCGTACCGGGCCCCGAAGAAGATGCGCGTCAGGATGTCGCGACCAACATGATCGGTGCCGAGCAGGTAGCCGGCCTCCCCCGGGCTGAACAAGATGTCCTGAAAGCGAGTGGCGAACGTCTCGTCATGGGAGGTGAGCAGCGGCGCGAAGATCGCCGCGATCACCACAATGACGAGGTAGATCGCTCCCGTCATCGCCACCTTGTTGCGCAGCAGCCGCGTCCAGAAACGACTCCGGGTGGCGCCCGCGGCCGATTCTTCGGGCATCGGCGCCGGACCCGCAAGATCGCTTGCGTCGACAGAGCCGCCAAGCCCAGCCAGTGCGTCGCTCACTCCGGCCTCACCTTCGGGTTCAACCAGGCGTAACTGAGATCCAGGATGATGTTGACGATGACGACCACAGCAGCGGTGACCAACACGAACCCGAGGAGGGCGGGCATGTTCTGGCGCAGGATGGCATCGACCCCGAAGCGGCCGAGTCCGGGCACGTTGAACACGAACTCGACAAAGATCGAACCGCCGATCAGCGCCGACGTCTGAAAGCCCGCGAGCGTCACCACCGGAATCGCCGCATTGCGGATGGCGTGGCGTGACACCACGCGGCGCACCGGCAATCCCTTGGCCAGCGCCGTGCGCACGTAGTCGCGCTGGAGCACCCCGATCATCGAGGAGCGGGCTTGGCGAGCGATGGCGGCCGATGCCGAGATCCCCAGCGCAACGCACGGCAAGATCAGGGCTTCGACCCACCTGGCGAGCGAGTCCGGCCGTGTCGTCGGCCAGATGGCTGGCAGCCACTGCAGCTTCACGCCGACGTAGTACGCAAGCACCAAGCCGATCCAGAAGTTGGGCACAGCGAGCCCCAGCGACGAGGCGACCGTGATGGTGCGGTCAGGCCACCTTCCGGCTTTGAGAGCAGCCAGCACCCCGAAGGCGCTGCCGATGAGCAAGGCGACGATCAATGAGCCGAACACCATTGACAGCGTCACCGGAATGCGATCACGCAGCTCGGTGGTGATCTCCTCGCCGTTGAACCAGTTGGTGCCGAGGTCACCGACCACCGCACTGTTCAGCCAGTCCCAGTACTGCACCACGAGCGGGCGATCGATCCCGAGCTCAGCGCGCTTTTCGGCAAGCGATTCCAGGTCGGCGTCGTCGCCCATGATCGTGGCCGCCGGGTCGACGGGGTTGAGCTGGGCCAAGAAGAACACCAGCGTGGCCACCATGAGCATCAGCGGGATTGCCGCGAGAACTCGGCTGACCAGCAGACGAATCACCTAGCACCCCCCTCGCTCTGCAACGGCAATCGTGGTGGCCGGGCCGCTGAGGCCCGGCCACCACGACGGTATGCCGAATGCAATATGCCGTCGGGTCAGCGAAAGTTACCTGACGGTCTGAGGTCTCTTGACGTGCGGGCTCTAGCCGTCGATCCGCACGCCGTATGGCATCGGCGCCTGCATGTTCAGCCCCAGCGACACGCCGGATACATACGGGGCGTAGAGGGCGTTCTGGCCGCCGTGGGCCAGTGGCATCACCACGCCACGGTCGATGAGACCCTCCATGACCTCGGCGTACAGCCCGTAACCCTCATCGGGCGTTGAGGCGTTCAGCGCTTCCACCAGCGTGGCTTCGAGGTCGTCGAGGTCGCCGAGGCCGAATGCGTTGAAGCGACCGCTCTCACCCATGAACTTGCCGAGATCACGGGCGGGGTGCACGAGCAGGTCGCGGAACCACGAGATGCCCCACTGGGCGCTTGCGGTTCCCGGGCCCAGCTCGCCGTTGTTGATCTGGATCAGATCGATGTTGATGCCCGATGCTCCCAGCATCTGCACTACGAATTCCACGATCGGATTGATGGCCGGCATGATCGGCATCTGGATGGTGACCCCGTCGGGGTAGCCCGCTTCGGCCAGCAGGCGCCGGGCCTCGTCGGGGTCGTAGCTGTACTTGGTGTCCAGCTCGGGGACGTTGAACTGACTGAACGCCGGCGGGTAGATGCCGCCGAGGCTGTCCGCCTTGCCGAAGTGGATGGCATTGGCGTACGCGTCGCGGTCCAGCGAGAGCAAGATCGCTCGCCGCACCCGCTCATCCGCCAGCGGCGAGTCGAACTCACCAGCCCGGTCGGTCACGATGAGATACGCAAAGAAGTTCGGCACCGAGATCAGCACGTTCCCGGCTTCCACACCTGCGTCGATCTGCGCGTCTCGCGTCGTGGACATGATGTCGGCCTCGCCGGTCAACAGCGCATTGAGGCGTGCGTTGTTGTCGGGCACTGCTGTCACCGACACGGTCTCGACGCCCTGGTCGGCCGGATTCCAGTAGTTCGGGTTGAGGTGGTACACCTCGGTCACGCCGGCCTGGCTATCGGAGTCGGACCAGATCCACGGCCCCGAACCCTGCGGGTCGCGGGTGAGGTCGCGACCGTCGAGCGAATTCGGGCTGATCATCATGCCCATCACCATGGACATCTCCAGCGGGAACTGCGGTGCGGGCACCGAGAACTCGACCTCGAAGGTGGTGTCGTCGATCACCCGGGCACCGACGAACGCCGCCCACGTCGCTGCGTTGGGATTGCCCGGGAAGCTTGCGTGGTAGTGCATGTTGTCCGCCGCCACTTGGGCGTTGAAGGCCGCCCCGTCGTGGAACACCACGTCATCGCGAACCGTGAAGCGCCAGATATTCGGGGCCGGCTGCGTCCACGAGGTGGCGAGCGATGGCGCCAAGCTGAAGTCGTTGCGCTGACGGGTGAGTGTGTCATAGGCCGGGTAGTGATACGCACTCTGCGCTGTCTGCGATGCAGCAGGGTTGAAGCTCGTCACCGGGGAGAACTCGACCATGCGCAACGTGCCCTCGGGTTCAGGCAACGGCGCCTCGGTCGTGGTCACTGCACCTTGTGTGGTGGTGGTCTGCTCCACGGCCGCAATCGTCACCTGGGTCTGAGCCTGGGTCGTCGCAGGAGCAGGTGTCGCCGCCGTAGTTGCCGGCGCCGCGCTTGTCGCTGAGGCAGTCCCGGATCCCGAATCCGAATCTCCGCCCCCGCAGGCACCCGCCGCCAAGGCGAATACCAGCAGCACTGTCATGAGACGCATCACGCGCCGTGTAGGCCCTCTCACGAGATTGCCCTCCCAGAATTCTCCGCGCCGCCCCCTGAAGTCCGCGGCGCTAGCCAATCGGCTGCACGATAGTGACGTTGCGCCCTCACGCGCTTGGAAGGGTGCTACGACTTTGTGACGTTCGAGCATGAGGAGGTTCAGCGAAGCGGCTGCGCTGCGGTTCCGACGCCGATTTCAGTGGCTCATGTGGCCAGGAACGCCAGGCGCGCTCTGCGTCAGTCGATCACGATCGGAATCGAGCGGGGCCCGCGGATCTGCCCCGTCGACCACGTGACATCGGCGCCTGGGGCAATCGAGTACTCCGGGATATGTCGCAGCCAGGTCTCGAGCGCCAGCTCCATTTCGAGCCGAGCCAGATTGGAGCCGATGCATCGGTGGATTCCTGAACCGAAGGCGACGTGGCGGTTCTCGGCGCGGTCAAGGACTACTTCGTCAGCTTGATCGAACTTCTGCGGATCCCGACATGCGATCGGAAACGCCATCATCACATGATCGCCTTCATGCACGGCGACGCCGTTCACTTCCGCATCGACGGTGACCCGTCGCGCCACGTTGACCGGCGCATACGCACGTAGCAGCTCCTCGATCGCTGTCGGCAGCATTTCGGGTTCATCGACGAGCCGACGCCGGTCGTCGTCGTGAATGGCCAAGTGCCACAACGCCGCTCCGATGGAACTCCAGGTCGTGTCGATGCCGGCGACCAACTGCAGCACGAGCATTCGCTCGATGAGGTGATCGGGAAGCGGTGCTCCCTCCATTTCGGTCGTGACGAGATGGCTGATCAAGTCATTGCCGGGCGTCTTGCGTCGCTCGGCCATCGCTTGAGCCATGTAGTCGCGGATTTCCGCTACCCCTCGCTGCATCGCTGTGGCATCGTCCAGCCCGATCTGCAGAATTTGTCGGACCCAAGTGCGGAACTGCTCGCCGTCAGCGGCATCGATTCCCAAGATCGCGGCAATGGCTCCGACGGGTATGTGCTGGCTGTATTCGACGGCCGCGTCGCCATGACCGCGCTCGACGATCACACGGACGCGTTCCTCGCAATCTGCGGCGATGTGCTCACGCCATTGCTCGACTCGTCGCGGTGCGAAGAACGGCAGCAGGGTGCGGCGAATCTCCAGGTGCTCGGGTGGATCGCTGTTGATCGGCGGGAAATAGCCGCGATCAGCAGTGCCGCCGCGGCGGATGCCGTGGTGCACGTTGGAGAAGGACTCCGTGTCATTGGCGATCGCGACCACATCGTCGTAGCGCAGCGGGAGCCACGCACCCTCGTTGAACCGCGTCGAGTGCACAACCGGACAGCGTTCACGAAGGTCGTCCCAGATGGGAAACGGATCGTTCACCCAGGAAGGATCGTTGAAGTCCCAATCTGTGGCGAAGTCGCTTACTGGAGGGATGGCCGAAGCGGCGTCGTCTGTGTAGCTCATGACAGCGTTCCAATCCTCAGATCGCGGGCTCAGACTGGCCGGTCACCGAGCAGGGTCACGCGCTCCATTCGACGATGCAGCCCACCATGATCGGGAACGGCGTAGTGCTGAGTGCAGCGGTTGTCCCACTGGGCAATCGACCCGGGGCGCCAGCGGAACCTGCACTGGAATTCGGGTTCGGACGCTTGGGCGTACAGGCGCCGGCGCAGCGTGCGGCTCTCGTCGGCCGTCATGCCGTCAATCGTGAGGGTGAATGTCCGGTTCACGTACAGGCTCTTCGCACCGGTGACCGGATGGGTCCGAACGATTGGGTGTTTCTGATCGGGATACTTCGCACGAGTCTCTTCCCGCTCGCTCTCGCTCATGTTTCGCCCGAATGCCTTGACGAATGAGTGGATCGCATAGCGCCCATCGATCTGGCTCTTGATGTCGTCAGGCAACTGTTCGTAGGCCAACTCCATGTTCGCCCAGCAGGTGTCACCGCTGTATGCAGGGATGATCCGCCCCATCAGGATCGATCCGAGCGGTGGACACTCACGAAACGTCACGTCGGAGTGCCATGTCTCGGCGGCCTCAAAGCTCTCCGGCGTGGATTCGAGCACGATGATCTCGGGATGCTCGGTCGTATTGCGGGTGAAGGGGTGTATTTCCAGCTCGCCATGAGCCTTGCCGTAAGCCACGTGCTGGGCTTGGGTCAGATCTTGGTCTCGGAAGAACAACACCTTGTGATCCATCCATGCATCCTGCAATTCGGAGATCAGCTCGTCGTCGAGTTCACGCAGGTCGACTCCCGCGATTTCGGCACCGATCGTGCCAGTCAGCGGCTCGACCTTGAATCGGTTGTAGGCCTTCGGTTGCACGGCGTTGATACGCACGTCGATTCTCCCTGCAGCAAATTTTGGTGCTCGGAGCGTAGATTAGCCGTATGGCTGCGGTGAAGGCCGACGACAGCGGTGCTACGGGACCTCATCCCGCAGTCGCGTTGGTGGAAGCCGCTGCCGAACTGCTCTCGGCCGAGCCACCCTCGGCAGTCTCGGGTCGGCGCATCGCGGAGGCGGCCGGCGTCAACTACGCACAGATTCACCGGCACTTCGGCTCCAAGCGCGAACTGTGCCGACGTGTGCTCGACCGCCGCAGCGATGCCTTCGTGGACGATGCTTTCCCGCCTGGTGCCCTGGTGCCCACCGCCGGTACGGTGATGCGGCACGACGCATTCGTCCGGGTGCTGACCCAGATCCAGCTCGACCAGGCGACGCTCGCGTTGCGGCCCGAGAATCCGATTGTCCACCGCTACCGCGCGGGGCTGAGGGTGTTGCGGCCCGAGCTGACCCCCGATGCGCTCGATACGTCGGTCGCCCTGTCGTGTGCCTTGCAGCTCGGCGTGAGCATCCACCGGACACCGCTTGTGCGGTCGGCCGGCCTCGATGAGGATTCCGGACTCGTCGACAGCGAGCTGGTCTTGGCGGTTGAACGTCTGCACGCTGGCCGCGGACCGTTCGCCGGCGGTTCGATCCCACCGCGCCGACTGCACGTTCGGGGACACCGTCCATCGGCCCGAATTCGCACAACGGGCCGTGCGCGCGTCGAGAACCGTCTCGTCGCAAGCGCAGTCGAGCTCCTTGCCAGTAGAACGCCGGCCTCAATCTCGGGACGCCAGCTGGCCTCGCGAGCAGGCGTCAACTACGGGCTCATCCACCACTACTTCGGCTCTGCAAGCGAAGTGCTGGCCCAGGCGTCAAGCCAGATGCGCGACCAGTTCTACGCAGCCGAGTCGGGCTCGGGTTCGATGCCGGATTTCTTCTCCATGCGGGACTACCCGGGCTACGTGCGTGCACTGACTCACGTCGCACTTGACGCCAAGCTGGCCCTCGAGGGTGACCACTTCCCGGTCGTCGGCGCACTGCTTGACCGGCACCGCAGTCGGTATGGCGAGCCGAGTCCGCCCCAACGCTGCCGCTACTTGCTGGTGGCAGCTGCGCAGCTCGCATGGACACTGTTTGAGCCGCTCTTCGACACCGCGTTGCGTCGGAGCACACACGAACTCGAGCCGCTCGCAGCGACATTGCTCGCTCGCATGCTCGACTTCGAGGAGCACCCATCGCTGTGACCGCAGCACGCCCTGCAGAGACCTCCCAAAGAACTAGACAACTCAACAGCGACAGCAACACGAAGGAACGACGAGATGACCGATACAGCCCCAGTTGACGATTGGGACACCGACTACGACATTTTCGACCCGGGCTACGTGACCGATCCGGCACCGGTGTGGGAGGAGCTGCGCGGCCGCTGCCCGATCGCTCACACCGAACGCTGGGGCGGCTCCTTCCTGCCGACCCGGTACGAGGACATCCAAGCCATGGCGAAGATGGTCCCCGAGCTCTCGAGCAGCGATGTACTGGTGACCTCTCCCCCACCGGAGCTGGTCGAGGAGCTTCTCGCAGACCCGATCTTTCAGCAATACGGCGTCAACGCTGCGCCGATCTCTGAGGATCCTCCGATTCACGGCTGGACACGTCGGCTGCTGCTCCCGCACTTCTCACCGAAGGCCGCCGAATCGCACCGTCAGTACACCGAGGATCTCGCGAACCGCCTCATCGACGGTTTCATCGATGCGGGCCACGTCGACGGCGCCGAGCAGTACGCCCAGCAGATCCCGCCTCGTGTTATCGCCCACCTGCTGGGCATCGACGAGAGCAGGGTGGACGATTTCACCTACTGGGTGCGCTGCGTTCTGGAGCTGGGTCTCACCAAGCCTGACCTGCGCAGGAAGTACCGGCTCGTGATCCGGGAGTTCTTCTTCGAGGTCGTGAAGGAGAAGCAGGCCAATCCCGACGATGGGTTCGTCTCGGCATTGCTGGCGGGAACCGACGACGAGGGCAACCCCATCGATCCGATCATGGTGGTGGGCATGCTCAATCTGCAGCTCATCGCCGGCATCGACACCACGTGGAGCTCGATCGGCTCAGCCCTGTGGCACTTCGGCACTCATCCCGCCGACCGCGAACGGATGGTGGCTGAGCCAGACCTGTGGCCCTCGGCCATCGAAGAACTGCTGCGCTTCTACGCGCCGGTGACCATGGCGCGTCGAGCTGTCGCCGACGTACAGATCGGCGACGTGACCATCCCCGAGGGCAGCAAGGTGCTGATGAACTTCCCTGGCGCCAACCGCGACCCGGAGGTCTTCGAGCGACCCGACGAAGTGATCCTGGACCGGCCGCACAACCGTCACGTCGCATTCGGTGCAGGCATTCATCGCTGCGCAGGCTCGAATCTGGCCCGCCTGGAGATGAACGTCGCGCTGCGCACCTGGTTCGAGCGCATTCCGGACTTCGAAGTGAGCGAGCCGCAAGAGGTCACCTGGGCCGGCGGGCAGGTCCGCGGCCCTCGGCAGCTGCCTATCCGTTTTCCGGCCGCCTGAGCCGGCGCAGCAACGACATGGCCCCAGACGACAACGACCACGATCACCGAGACGGTCCATCCGGGCCGCGAACGCCGACAGAGTTCACCGCTGCGGCAAATAGCGCAGCGGCAGTCTCCTTTGACGACCCGGGCGATTTCGAACGAGCCTCCCGCGGCCTGATCGCCCAGATCGACGACGGTCGCGTCACGATGGGCGACCACGTGGTGTTCGACGTGGCCCGCCACGCCTTCGTCAACGAGTCAGCCGAGGCTCCGCCGTCGGTGCATCCGAGCCTGTGGCGACAGGCACAGCTCAACGTCCATCACGGTCTGTTCGAGGTGACCGACGGCGTGTGGCAGGTACGTGGCTACGACATCGCCAACATCACGTTCCTCGAGGGCTCCGAGGGCTGGCTGATCATCGATCCCCTGACCACCCGGCCGTCGGCCGCGGCGGCCCTGGATCTTGCCAATCGCACCCTCGGTGCCCGCCCGGTGCGGGCGATCATCTATACGCACTCGCACGCGGATCATTTCGGCGGCGTGCTCGGCGTGACGGATGCTGACGCCGTAGCCAACGGTGACGTCGAGATCGTCGCACCCGAGGGATTTCTCGAAGAGGTTGTGGGCGAATTCGTCATCGCAGGCCCGATTATGGGACGACGGGCCGCGTACCAATTCGGGCCGCTGCTGCCGCCTGGGCCGTTGGGCCACGTCGACTGCGGCCTGGGCTCGGCAATGGGTCTGGCTCGATCGGATCTGCTCGCTCCCACCGACATCATCACCCGCACCGGGGAGGAGCGTGAGCTCAGCGGAATCCGGATCGTGTTCCAGAACACGCCCGATGCCGAAGCGCCCGCAGAGATGAACTTCTTCTTTCCCGACAAGAACCTGCTGTGCATGGCCGAGAACTGCACCCACACGATGCACAACCTGTACCCGATCCGGGGTGCGCAGACGCGCGACGCGCTGGCGTGGAGCAAGTACATCGCCGAAGCTCTGGAACTCTGGGGCGATGACACCGACGTCATGTTCGCCAGCCACCACTGGCCCCGCTTCGGCAATGCCGACGTGCGGGCGTTCCTGTCGATGCAGCGCGACCTGTATCGCTGGATGCACGACCAGACGATGCGCTTGGCCAACCAAGGACTGCGGCCCACCGAGATCGCGGCCCAGATGCGCCTGCCGGCCGAGTTCAACGAGTCTCACGTGCAGGGCTACTACGGCACCGTGTCGCACAACTGCCGTTCGGTCTACAACCGCTACCTCGGCTGGTACGACGGCAACCCGGCCAACCTCGATCCGCTGCCACCGGTCGAAGCGGGCGCCAACTATCTCGAGTTCATGGGCGGCGCCGATGCCGTGCTGGCCAGGGCCCGCGAGAGCTTCGAGCGCGGCGAGTACCGCTGGGTGGCCCAGGTCGTCAACCACGTGGTGTTCGCGGACCCGCAGAACCGGGAGGCCCGCAGCCTGCAAGCCGATGCCCTGGAACAGCTCGGCTATCAGTCAGAGTCGGCGACGTGGCGAAACGCCTACCTGATGGGCGCGAAGGAGCTGCGAGAAGGGACGCCCGACTGGGGCCGTGTCCCCACCCGAGACATGTCCCAAGCCATGAGCGCCGAGCACCTCTTCGACGTGATCGGCATCCGATTCGACCCCGACGCGTTCGATGTCGGGCCGGTGACGTTCAACGTGCACCTCACCGATCTCGACGAAGACCACGTGCTGGGCATCGGTCGCTCCGCAGTGCACCATCGTCCTGATGCGATCGACCCGGACGCCGACGCAACGATTCATATCGACCGGACGACCTTGGCGGCAGCGCTCAACGACGCAACGGCGCTGGACCGAGCCGAAATCACCGGCCGCCGCGAGCTGGTGCGCTCACTCCTCGAGAAGTTGACCGTCTTCACCACGGCACCCCTGATCGAGCCCTAGCGGCGCCGTTGCGCTGTGGCTGGAGCACAATGCTCGGGCCAACAGAGGCCGGGTGGAGAATTCACTGGTCGACGAGCGCATTTTCGGCTTCGACGGCTGCTGCCGCCCGGAGGTCGTCGCGGTCGTTGCCCAGCCGGAACTCCACGTGCCGCAGCACACCCCCGAACGTGTTCGGCCCGGCGTACTCGGCGCTGACGGTGGGGCCGAGGTCGCACCCCACGTCCATGCCGTACAGCGACTGTCGGTACGGCATCGTCGCCAGATCGACCGTCCCGAGGTCCCGCGCTGGCCCGTCGCTGAGCCGTTGCCACAACGTCGCTGTGCCTGCGTGCTCGGCGGTCTTGGTGTAGCGGACGCCCAGCTCGACATCGCCACGGGGCACCGGTTCGCTTGCCGCCAGCTTGGTGGGACGCCCGAGGTTGTTGTATTCGAAGCACAGCACGCCGTC
The DNA here is from genome assembly GCA_965231925.1 of Acidimicrobiales bacterium. GTDB lineage: Bacteria > Actinomycetota > Acidimicrobiia > Acidimicrobiales > Poriferisodalaceae > Poriferisodalis. Next base: position 1,977,096 of record OZ246894.1, on the reverse strand, counting down.
GGCAACCCACAGCACGAGCCCGCCCGTCCGCGAGCCGAAGGCCACGAGCACCCCGTCGGTTCCCGTCGAGGTATCTGCCGACGCAACGATCTCAAACGACCGATTCCGCACGTCGGGGCACTTGAACCGCTCAAGATGCGGCATGCCTGCGGGGTAGCGCAGCCGGGTCGCAGCAGCGTCGGGACCTGGCTGGCGCATCACGAACAGCTCCACGCCTCGGTCGTCGAGAGGCAGCACGTTGTAGTTGTCGGCCTCAGACCACCACAGCTCGATCAGCTCGCCCAGCTTGTCCGGATGCGTCTCGGACAGGTCATGAATCTCGGCGAAGTCGCTGCGCGTGTCGTAGAGAGCCCAGTCGTCCTCGGAGAACGGAACACCCTGGCGATGCAAGGTCACCGCCTTCCATCCGTCGCAGTAGACGGCCCGGTGGCCGAGCATCTCGTAGTACTGAGTGGTGCGGCCCGAAGGTGCCTCGGCGTTCGCCGCATCGAAGGTGGACCGCATGGAGATCCCTTCGACAGGCTGCTGGGAAACGCCGTTGTGAACGTCTGGGGCCTCCACGCCGACCACGTCGAGGATGGTGGGCATCACGTCGATCACGTGGTGGTACTGATCGCGGATGCCGCCGGCATCAGCGATGCCCGACGGCCAGTGCACGATCAGCGGATCACGGATGCCGCCCTCGTAGGTGTTCTGTTTGTAGAAGCGCAACGGCGTGTTGCCGGCCTGTGCCCAGCCCCACGGGTAGTTGTTGTAGAGGTTGGGGCCGCCGATCTCGTCCAAGAACGGCATCATGTCGGCGACCTCGAGCCGCTGACGATTGAAGAAGATGTTCTCGTTGGTCAGCCCGTGACGCCCGCCTTCCTGGGAAGCGCCGTTGTCTGAGAGCAGCACGACCAGCGTGTCGTCCAGCAAGCCGGCGCCCTCCAGGTAGTCCGTCAGCCGGCCGATCTGGTCGTCGGTGTGATCGAGGAATGCAGCGAACGTCTCCTGCATGCGGCAATAGAGCCGTCGATGGTCGCCGTCGAGCTCGTCCCACGGCTTCACACCGGGGTTGCGCGGCGACAGCTCGGCGCCGGCGGGCACCACCCCCAGCTCCCGCTGGCGGGAGAACCAGCGCTCCCGTGTGACATCCCAGCCGTCGTCGTAACGGCCCCGGTATTTGTCGAGGTACGCCTGTGGTGCTTGGTGGGGCGAATGCGTCGCACCGAAGGCGAGATAGGCCAAGAACTTCCGCGACGAGGCGGTGGCCTGCTGGGCGGCGATCATCGAGATCGCCTGATCGACCAGATCCTCCGAGAGGTGGTAGCCGGGTTCGCTCGGCGGGTCCACGGGGTGGTTGTCGATGACCAGTTCCGGCGAGAACTGGTCCGTGGCGCCGCCGAGGAATCCGTGGAAGCGGTCGAAGCCTCGTCCCAGGGGCCAGTGGTCGAACGGTCCTGCGGGTCCGCAATCGGCCAGATTCGCAAGGTGCCACTTGCCGAGAGCGAAGGTCGCATAACCGTTGGCGGAGAGCACTTCGGCGAAGGTCGCCGCCGACGGCGCTATCACACCCCGGCAGTTCGAGAAACCCGTGTCGACGTTGGACAGGAACCGCATGCCGACTGAGTGGTGGTTGCGGCCGCTCAGCAGGCACGCACGAGTCGGCGAGCACAGCGCTGTCGTATGAAAGTTTGTGTAGCGGAGACCGCCGGCTGCTAACCGATCGATGTTGGGGGTGTCGATGTCGCTCCCGTAGCAGCCGAGGTGCGCGAATCCCGTGTCGTCGAACACGATGACCACGACGTTGGGAGCACCATCAGGCGGGACCGGGCGGGGCTCCCACGCGGGGCTCAGCTCGGCGGCGGTGGTTCCTGGACGTTCGCGGTCTCGCATCGCCTTCGTCTAGCAGGGGTGCTCCGGCGTCGATGTCTCATGCGACCTCGTACCGTCGTACCGCCTGCGGCGCACGATGGTCGCGGTGCCGTCCTCAGGCCGCGATCGGACAGCCCTTGACCGTGATGCGATGCATCAGCCGGGTCTCGCCGCGATAGTCATTGAGCGCCTTGTGCCAGGTGCAGCGGTTGTCCCAGATGGCGACTGAGCCGGGTGCCCACGAGAAGCGGTAGGTGAACTCCACTTTCGAACCGTGCTCGAACAGGTATTCGAGCAACGGACGGCTCTCGGCAGCGGTCCAGCCGTCAAAGCGGGTCGTGAACGACCTGTTGACGTACAGCACCGAACGGCCGCTGACGGGATGAGATATGACCACCGGGTGCACGACATCGGGACCGAACGGATACTCGTCCTTGAATCGCTCGGAACGTTCCGCCTCGGGCATCTTCGACAACCCGACACCGAACGCCTCGTAGGACGAATGGACCGCTCGCAGTCCCCGCAGCGTTTCCTTCATGCCGTCGGACAGCGCGTCATAGGCGGCATACATCGAGCTGAACGCCGTGTCGCCGCCACGCGACGGCAGCTGCCGGGCGACGAGTATCGAGCCGAGCGCAGGGGCTTCCTCATAGGAATGATCGGTGTGCCACGCCTCGCCGATCACGTAGGTGTTCTCTGGGCGCGTGCGCACCTCGGCAATCTGGGGATACGTCTCGTTGGGCGAGAAGAACGCGTTGACGTCGATCTCCCCGAGCGATTCGGCAAATGCGATATGGGCCTCGGGCGACACGTCTTGGTCGCGGAAGAACAGCACGCCATGCTTGCCGAGCGCTTGGATCAGCGTGTCGGACGCGTCGGTGTCGAGCTTGCCGAGTTCCAGGCCCGACACGAACGCCCCGAGTGCTGCGCCGGTCGGTTCGATGTCGATCCCCATGTGTGAAGGTCTACCGAGGTCACCCTGGCGCGTCAAACCTTTGCCGTTGCGACTTCGAGCCTCTCGGGCTCGGCGGCAATGCAGGAGCCCAGATAGTTGCCCGAATCGGTCCGGCTAGCGTGCTAAGGCAATGTCGATCACCGATATCCCGATGCTCGGCGAGGCCACGGAGCTCGATGACGCCGAACTGGGCAAGCGCGAGCGCAACAAGCTCGACAAGCGGCGTCGCATCGTGGCGGCCGCCACTGCGCTATTCCAGGAGAAGGGGTTCGAGGACACCACGACGGCAGAGATCGCGAAGGCCGCAGGGATCGGCGCCGGCACGCTGTACCTCTACGTCGAGTCGAAGGAGGATCTGCTCGTCAGCGCTTTCGTCAACGTGGCGGGCGATGCATGGGCCGAGGCATTCGACCTCGTCGATCCCAGCGCTGATGTCGTCGACCAGGTCTTGACCCTGCTCTTGCATGTGACCGACCACCACGAAGCCGACCGCCGATTGGCTCGCTCGTTCTTCAAGGAACTCCCATTCATCAGTCCTTCCGGCCGCGATGGCACGAACGTCGTTGCAGACTGGTTCTCGACTCGATTGGCGTCGCTGCTCGGCGACGCGAGCACGTGCGGCAAGCTGGCTCCCGAAGTGCCCAAGTCGACGCTCGCCTTCAACGTCTATTCGATCTGGCAGGTCCTCATGCGGCGCCTGATCACCGACAGGATCACCTACGACGAAATGGTGACCCAGCTGCACGACGCCGTCCGGGTCGCGCTATGGGGAATGACCGACCAGCGCTGAGTCCCGCTGCACGGCTCAGGGAAGGTTGGCGCCGCCGTCGCTGTGGATGAAGCGACCGGTCATGCCGCGCGCTGCCGCCGAGGCGAGGAACACGTAGCTCTCCGCGTGGTCCGCCGGTCCGAGGGCGATGTCGAGACGACTGCGCTGGCGGATCGACTCGGCACGATTCGGTTCTTGTCCGAGCGATCGATCACGCAAGCCGAGCGATCGCAGGCCACGCATGTCGGTGCTGTGCGTACCACCTGGGGCCACCCCGTTCACCCGGATCTCCGGAGCAAGCTCGTGAGCGAGCGACTCCACGCAGCCCCGCACGGCATATTTGCTGGCCACGTACAGGATTCCCCCGCGACCCGGCATGAAACTGCTGGTCGAGCCGGTCAGGATCACCGATCCCCTGCTCTGTTGGAGCGGTTCGATCGCGGCCCGGACGGCCAACAGCATGGAACGAACGTTCACATCCATGATCTCGGCGAAGGCATCGTCGAGGGCATCGGCGGGAAGCTCCCGCAGCCCGAGGTAGAAGTCGAAGAGTCCGACACAGCTCACCAGCGTGTCGAGGCCGCCGAATGACTCCAGCACCGCCGCCACGGCAGCTTCGTTGTCGTCTGTGCTCGTCGCGTCCCCACAGATCACAGGCCCCGTCGAGGCTGCCGCCAGCGCTTCGCACTTGTGCGGATCGATCTCAAGCGCACCGACGCCGGCCCCCTCGCCCACGAAGGCATCGTGAACCGCTCGGCCGATGCCCGATCCCGCCCCGATGACCAGAGCCCGCTTGCCGGCCAGCCTGCTCATGGCGAATCCGCCTCCCCCATGGCCGCGGACGCAGACACGAGACCGCCGATGAGCACGTCGCTCACAGAAAAATGGCCAGGTTCTGGGTGCGCAGCACCGATTCGTCGATCTCGATGTCCCGTGAACGCAGGCGCAACCCGTCCTCTGTCGGGATCAGCACGTCGGTCCGGCCCGCAGACAGCAGGCTCGGTGCCGTGCGGTCACCGCGTGAGCGATACAGCAGCACGGCGGACTCCACGACCAGCTCACCGTTGTCGCCTGCGAAGGTCCGCACGTTGGAGACGTGATGGCGGATCCGGCTCTGAGGGTCCTCGGTCCACGCGTAGTCGGTCCCGAAGCGCTGCACCCGCTTGTGCAGCGAGTACCAGTCCTCGTCGAAGTGGTGCATGGTCTGCACGTCGGCCTCTTCGGCGGCCTTGACCGCCGTCACTCGCACGGGCATCCGGTAGCGGATCTGCGGATCCATCAGCCCGAGCCACGCCTCGAAGGCAGCGATGTCCAGCAGGTGCGCTTCCTCAACCAGGAACTGTGCAGCCGACTGGTGCCGCGGATCGCTGTAGGGCAGCGGAGCCCCGGCCTGCCTCGAACTCACGCCGGCTGCTCCCCCATGCCGAATGCAAGCTGCTCGCGGCTGGGAGCCGGCTGGGACACCAGGTCAGCCCACATCGAAAACCAGTGGCGCTGGTTGTGCTCGCCGAAACCCTGATAGGCCGTTCCCGGACCTCCGAAGCTTTCGAATTGATCGACAATCGGATCGCCGCCGAGCGTGAGACCCATGCGGTTGTTGAGCAGCAGGTTCCGGGCCATCGAGCCCCGTGCCATGGTCGTGATCGACACCCAATTCTCGACGTCGTCCTGCTCGAACATGCCGGACGACCCGAAGCACATCAGGTACGCCTTGTAGGACGCGGCCTTGTAGTCGTCCGGGGCGTCAGCCGCCACGCAGAACCACGAGTACACCTCGGTCTCGCCTGGACCGACGGGCTGCCACAGGCGCACCGAGATGAACGGTGTGATCCGGCCGTCGCCGTCGGTCTGCGGCCAGTTGTGCACGAAGCTCAGGTTGGGGAACAGCGTCGATGCGGAGGGCATGAATCCCGGCTCAGTGGCCAGCGCTCGCTGGGCAGGGCTCAGCTTGGCCTCCATGGCATCGATCATCTCGTCGGGGTAGCCGACGTAGGCAAGTCCTGATCTGAATTCGCTGCCCGCCGGCAGCTTGTAGGTGGTGCCGCCTCCGGGACCGGCATGCCACAGCACGCCTTCTTTGCGCTTGTATGGCCTCGGTTCGCCGAACAGCTCGATGTCGACCACGCTCGCGTGCGTGTGGGGCGTGTGGTAGCTGTCGCCCATGAAGTTCTCGGCGCCGATCTTCCAGTTCGCTTCGACACGCCAGCGCTGCGGGCCGCGAAATTCCATCCCGGCTGCGCTCTGGCCGGTGTAGAAGTCGAGGTAGAAGGCGAAGTCGCCGAGCCAGGTCTCAAAGTCGGGAGCGTCGGGGTCGAGGCTGGCGAAGATCATCCCGTTGCGGATAGCCACCGATGGCGCATCGAGCAACGCCTGGCCCTCCTTGATGAACCCGGCGTCGCCGCCGTAGGCGTCGGCGTGGAAGGGCAGCCCGGCGAGCTGGCCGTCGTTCTTATAGGTCCATGCGTGATACGGACAGCGAAAGGTGCGTGCGCTCCCCCGCTCGGCCCGGCACACCTGCATGCCGCGGTGGACGCACATGTTGAACATCACGTGGATCTGCCCGTCGGAGTCGCGGGTCACCAGGCAGGAGTCGTCCAAGATGTTGCGCACGACATAGTCGTTCGGCTCGGCAATCTCGGACTCGTGAGCGAGAAAATTCCACGACCGGCCGAACAGCCGGGTCCGCTCCAGCTCGTAGGTCTCGGCGTCGTTGTACAGATACGCCGGAATGAGGCCCTGACGTACAGCGGCGGTGACCTCATCGATCTCCATGGGCCCTCCCTGAACTCTAGTTCAGCCCAAAACCGTCGTGTTCGAGAACAGCCAGGTGGTGTCGCCACAGGGTCTCGCGGTTGAAAGCACCGCCGAGGTCCGGGAGTTCGGCCAAGTCGGCGTCCGGTATGGCCTCGGCGATCGCCCCCGCAGCGCGCACGCGCAGGTGCATGCGGGCCAGCGTGTCGATCTGCAGCGCCCGCAGCACCGCCTCGGCGACGTAAGCACCCGTGGTGACGACGCCATGTCCCTTCAGCACCAGTGCTGGCGCGTCGCCGAGCGATGCCACCATCTCCGCCGCAAGTTCATCGGTACGGATCAGGACCGAGCGCTGGTGGACAGGTATGCCTGCCGCAGCGAGATGGGCAGCGGGGATGTCATACGCACCGAAGATCGGTTCGAGCGGGTTGCCCGCGAGGCTGGCGACCACGACGTCGGGCGGATGGGCGTGCACCACGCAGTCGACATCGGAATGCGCCGCGAGCACCGAGGTGTGGATCGGCAGCTCGCTCGGCGTTGCGTACTCCCCCGCCGGGTCGTCAACAATCTCACCGGAATCCAGATCCACCACACGTACGTCGTCAGCAGTGGTGAATCGCAGCCCGCTCTCTCGGGGCCCGCGGCACCTCACCAGCGCTAGCCCGCCGTCAACGCGGAGACTGATGTGCCCCAAGATGTTCTCGACCAGGCCACGGTGCGCCATCACTCGGCACCCGACAGCGACCTCGCGCCGAAGCCCATCCAGACCATCGCTCACGCTCCGAACCTATATCCGATCCGCAACCGTGCAATCCGGTGGCGGAGGGATCACCGAAAGCTCCGCGCACCTTGCAGCCTGCCGCCGCGCCACAGACCACCTGCGCATCGAATAACGCGATGGAAGGATCCTGCGCATCGCCGTGAACACCGATGCCGCGCCCCGAGGGGAGTTGGATTTGAATGCTGCCGAGCAGATCGTCGGCATCGAGATGGCCTCGATGTAGCACATGTGTGTTATGGTGTTGAGGTGACCGAAACGACCACTGTTCGCCTCAACGAAGACGAGCGGGCATTGCTTGACGAGCTTGCGTCTCAGTTCGGCGGGCGGTCAGGAGCAATCAAGCAGGGCATCCAGATGCTCGCTCAGGAGCGCAACCGCAGTCGCGCTCTGACGGAATTCATGGAAGCGTGGTCGGCCGAGTCGGGGCCGCCCGACCCTGACGGTGTGGCAGCAATGCGCCAGCGGTTCTTCGCAGGTCGGTGATCATCGACGCTGGGCTGCTGATCGCCATTGATCTGGACGAGCCGGAAGCCAAGGACTTCATCGAGGCCGCACGTCTCGAAGAGGAACCTCTGCGAACGACCGCCCCGGTGGTCGCGCAAGTGTGGCGCGACGGATCCCGGCAGGCCCGCTTGGCCAAGTTCCTGCCTGCGGTGGATGTGCGACCGTTCGCCTCAGAGCACTTCCAGCAGGTCGGCACGCTGCTGCGGCACGCCCGCGCCTCCGATGTCGTCGATGCCCATGTGCTCGCATGCGCAATCAATCTCGGCGACAGGATCATCACCGCCGACCTTGACGACTTCGTGCGCCTCACTGCTCATCTTGGGGAAGACGCCCCGCTTGCGCAAGACTGGCGCTGAAGAATCCTTCGCCCCTGCGACATGTCCGACTCAGCGGGTGTTGGCTTTTTCGTAGTCGGTCGGGCTGCGGTTCGGTGGCTCCTTCGTCGCACACCGTGCATGCGCAGCAGGTCATGGCTGAGCGCAGCATCCCTCAGACCTGGGTGGAACGCGCCATCGCTGCGCCTGACCTGAGCGCACGAGACCCGTACGATGAATCCGTGGAGCGGTTCTTTCTGCAAGTCGATACGCAAGCAGACGCTCTCTACCTTCGACTCGACGATTCCGACGTCGTGGAGTCACAGGAGGTCGCGCCGGGTGTGGTGCTTGACTTCAATGGGTCCAACGAGGTCGTCGGCGTCGAGGTGCACCACCTGTCGTCCCGCTCACCCAGTCTGGGTACGTCCGCGCTGCAATTCGAGACTGTCTAACCGAGCCCCCAATCCAAGCGTGCACCACAGATGACGAGTGAGATCGAGGACGTGACGGGTCCGCTGTCGGGTGTTCGGGTGCTTGACCTGTCGTCGGTGCTGATGGGTCCGGCTGCTACGCGCACGCTCGGCGATCTCGGCGCTGATGTCATCTTCGTAGAGCCGGCTAAGGGCGACCGCAACCGCACCATGGGGTCTGGCCCCGTCGAGGAGTTCTCGGGGATCGCGCTCAACCTGTTGCGCAACAAGCGCAGCATTGCCGTCGACCTCAAGCAGCCCCGTGGCCGCCATGCCTTCCTGGACATCGCCGCCACCTGCGACGTGATGATCACCAACCTTCGCCCCGGGCCGCTGCGCCGACTCGGCCTGCACTACGAGGCAATCCGGGAAGTCCGCAACGACATTGTGTTCTGCCGGGCCCACGGCTACCCGTCATCCAGCGAGCAGGCAAACGCGCCCGCGTACGACGACATCATCCAATCCGCAAGCGGCGTCGGCGATCTCTTCCGCCGCATGGGCGCTGAGCCGATGCTGCTGCCCAGCCTCGTGGCCGACAAGGTCTGCGGCCTGACCATCGCGAACTCGGTGGTAGCGGCCCTTTTTCATAGAGCCCAGACCGGGCAGGGGCAGTGCATCGAGATCCCGATGGTCGACGTGATGCGAGCGTTTGTGCTCACCGAGCACGGGTCTGGCGCAATCTCCGAACCTCCCGTGGCCGACGCCGGTTACGCCCGCATCCTCACGCCGGAGCGCCGGCCTCAGCCGACCGCCGACGGCTGGATCAACATCCTGCCCTACGACCATTCGCACTACGTGGCGCTCTTCGAAGCCGGCGGGCGGCCCGATCTCGCGGCTGACGAACGTTTCGCAACGCCCATCGAGCGCGTCACCCACAGCGACAGCCTGTACCGAGACGTCGCAACGGTGCTCACCCAGCGCTCCACCGCCGACTAGCTGAATTTCTGCAAAGAGCACGGCATCCCGGCGACCGAGGCCGCCACTCTTGACGAACTCATCGACCAGCTCCCAATCGACGAGCATCCTGTGGCCGGTCCGTTTCGGGTCATCCCGCCACCCGAGCAGTTCTCCGAGACGCCACCCAGCATCCGGCGACCTGCACCAGGCATCGGCGAGCACGGCCGCGAGATCCTGACGGAGATCGGCTACGACACCGTGGAGATTGACAGCCTCGTCGACACAGGCGTGCTCACGGCGCCTTGACATACATCGAAATTCAGCCCTGATCGAAGCAGGCCCATCACTACGGTCGCGAAAGGGCCAGCCCCCCGCTTGCTACCCATGAGGGGTTGCTCTGCCAACTCCGGGGCGGCTGGCCTCTGCGCGTCAGCGTAACAAGCCGCCCTGATGGCGATGGCCGGGCTTCGGTAGGGTCCCGACGGTGAAGTTCGCAGCGTTTCTGGCACCACACCATCTCCCCGGCGAGAGCCCGGCGCTGCAGCTGCAGCGGGATCTCGACCTCGTCGCGCAGCTCGACCGCCTCGGCTATGACGAGTTCTGGTGCGGCGAGCACCATTCGACTGGCTGGGAGACCATCGGCTCGCCCGAGATGTTCCTGGCCGGCGCAGCCATGCGCACCGGTCGCATCAAGCTGGGCACCGGGGTCACCTCGATCCCCTATCACCACCCTTTCCACGTCGCCCAGCGCATCGTCCAGCTCGACCAGATGAGCCTCGGTCGGGCAATGCTCGGCACCGGGCCAGGCGCGCTGCCGTCTGACGCCCACACACTGGGCATCGACCCGATGCTGTTGCGAGACCGCCAGGACGAGGCGATCCCGGTCGTCAAGCGGCTGCTCGCCGGCGGGGAACGTTTCACCTATGAGTGCGACTGGTTCTCGCTGCACGACGCCAAGCTGCAGATCCTGCCGTACCAGCACGAAATACCGATGACGACGGCATCAATGATCAGCCCGTCGGGCATGACCCTCGCCGGCAAGTACGGCATGGGTGTGCTGTCGATCGGGTCCATGTCCACCGAGGGCCTGGCGTCGCTGCCGCTGCAGTGGAGCTTCGCCGAAGAGGCCGCCGCCAAGCACGACCAGGTCGTGGACCGTGCCAATTGGCGGGTGATGTTCAACTTCCACGTGGCGCTCACCCGCGACCGGGCGCGGCGCGACGTCGAGCACGGGCTGCTGCGGTGGCACAACGAGTACAACGTCGACACGCTGCAGCGTCCGGGCCTCGAACACCTCGGCTCGACGGCCGACGCCATCGACTTCTACGCCAACCCCGAGACTGCTGCGGGTGTCATCGGCACACCCGACGACCTCATCGAGAACATCCTGCAAATGCAAGAGATCACGGGCGGGTTCGGCGTGATGATGGGCTTCGTCAACGACTGGGCCGAGCCCGAGGCCATGTTCCGCAGCTGGGACCTGGTGGCACGCCACGTCATGCCCGCCGTAAAGGACCAGCTCGCGCCGATGCAGGAATCGAACGAGTTCGTGATTGAGAACCGGGAGTACTTCGACCGGGCAGGCAAGGCGATTCTGGCGAAGATCTTCGAGAACAAGCGGGCCGCCGAAGCCCTCAAGGGCGCGGGCACCCCCAAGGGCGGCTTCACGCCCCGGGTCGGCGCCGATACCGACTGACAACGGCAGCGGTCGACGACAACCGAACTGACCGGGGACAACGGCTGCAGCTGACGGCCGCGCTGGCTAATCGGCCGCTGCAGCACTTCTGGGATCGGCGACGGCTCGCATAGGGTGCGGGCATTCCGCGTTCTGGAGATCCCGTCCGGCTGGAAGCCGCCATCGGTGTCACCGCACCTGTCCTGCAGTCAGGCATGGGAGGTGTCGCCGGGCCCGAGCTGGTGGCTGCGGTGAGCAATGCCGGGGGTTTGGGAACCCTGGCCGCGTTGAACCTGAAGCCTGATGCGGTCCGCGCCGGCATCCAGCGAGTGCGAGAGCTGACCGATCGGCCGTTCGGCGTCAACATCTGGCTTCACGACGATGTGCGCTACCCGCCTGATGTCGCCGAACACTCGGACTTGGTCCGCTCGGTCCAGAGCGTGTTCAACGAGTTGCGCCCCCGCTTCGATCTCGCCCCGACGCTTGAGGCGCCCCGGCCCGTGCCCGATCTCGTCGATGCCGCGCTCGAAGTGATGATCGACGAGCGCATCCCGGTCTTCTCCGCAGGGCTCGGAATTCCCGAGCCTGGACTGGTCGATCAGTTCCACAAGGTCGGCGCCAAGGTCGTGACGATGGTGGCGGCGACTGTCGACGCCGTCAACGCCGTGGACCAGGGAAGCGACGTGGTAGTCGCACAGGGACTCGAAGCGGGCGGGCATCGCAGCCACGGCCGCAAGCTCACTGCCGCGGAGGCCGCAGGGACCGGCACGTTCACTCTCATTCCTCAGGTGATCGAGGCGATCGACGATCGGGTGCCCGTGGTTGCTGCCGGCGGCATTGTGGACGGGCGCGGCCTCGCGGCAGCCACGATGCTCGGGGCAGCCGGCGTGCTCATGGGAACGCGATTCGTGGCTACCGCCGAGTCCCAAGCGAGCCGGCTGTGGAAAAACCGACTCACCTCGGGAACCGGCACCACCGTGCTCACCGACGGCTTCACCGGTCAATGGGCCCGAGTACTGCAATCGGAGTTCACCGATCATTGGGCGGACCACGGCGGGCCGCCGCTGCCCGGTCTGCTGCAGGCCGCCGCCCGTGCTGACCTGCAACGTGCCGCCGTCGATGCCGACGACGACCAGATGCAGCCCCTCTATGCGGGTGCCGCGTTCGACCTGCTCGACGACTTGCCGAGCGCCGCCGACATCGTGACCAGGACCGTCGCAGAAGCTCTCCATCTGCTGGACAGAGTCTGACGAACGACGCGCCCAATCACAGAATTCGGAATGGCGACGAGCCCGATCTGCCCGGAGTGTCGCCTTGTGTTCGAACGTGACGAGACGGTCGGCTCGAACTAGCCGGCAGCGGTGCCGGCGTGCAGTGAGCGCCAGACCTTCTCGGGCGTGAGCGGAAGATCGAGGTGCTCGACGCCATAGGGCTCGAGGGCGTCCAACACTGCACTGTGGATCGCCGGCGTCGCCACCACGGTCCCCGACTCGCCAATGCCCTTGACGCCGAGCGGGTTGAGGGGTGACGGCGTCACGGTCTCATCGCACTCGAAAAACGGCATCTCCGCAGCGGAGGGCAACAGGTAGTCGGCCAAGCCGACCGTCATGGGAATGCCCTCGTCGTCGTAGAACATCTCCTCGTACAGCGCCGCACCGACTGCCAGCGCCAGGCCGCCGTGCACCTGCCCGTGGGCCAGGACGGGCTGCAGGATGACCCCGGCGTCGTCGACGCTCACCAGCCGGCGCACCTGAACCTCGCCAGTGGCGGTGTCAACCTCCACAGCGGCCACGCACGCACCGAAGGAGAACGAGCCGGCCCCGCCCTGCGATCTGAAGTGGTGGTCGACGCTGAGCTCGCCCAGGTCGGCCCAGCCGAGCGATCGGGCGGGAGTGCCCACCACGTGGAACAGGCCGCGACCGCTGTCCAAGGTGACATCGTCGGGGTCGGCCTCGAGCAGCTCAGCTGCACGCTCACGGGCGGCGGCCACCAAATCGAGAGCTGCCCCATGGGCGGCCGCCCCGCCGAGCTGCGCCGAGCGTGATCCGATGGTTCCCCCACCAATGGGCGAACGATCCGTGTCGTCGTGAGAGATAGTGATGCGCTCGACGTCGATGCCGAGCTGGGCGGCGACCACCGGAGCGAACGTTGTCTCGTGGCCCTGGCCGTGAGGCGATGTGCCGACCACGACATCGACGGTGCCGTCGGCTGCGAGCTGAGCCGTCGCACGCTCCCCCTCGCCGCCACCAGTGACTTCGGTGGTGCAGCTCACGCCGATGCCAAGCAGCACGTCGCGGCCAGCGGCTGCACGTCGTTCGGCTTGCTCGGCCCGCAAGCCTTGGTAGTCGGCTATCGCGGCGGCCTCTCGAAGCGCTTCGGGGTAGTTGCCGCTGTCATAGGTGGCACCGACGGCGGTGCGGTACGGGAACCGATCTGCCTGCACGAGGTTGGCAAAGCGAACCTCGAGCGGGTCGCGGCCGATGGCCCGGGCGAAACGGTCGACGGCCCGCTCGATCGAACAAGCCGCCTCGGGCCGGCCGGCGCCCCGGAACGCAACCGTCGGCGTGGTGTTGGTGACCACCGAGGTGCCGCGCAGGGTCGCATGGGCGATGTCGTAGACACCGGTGCCGCTGTTGCGAAGGTTCGTGGTGACGTTGGTGCCCATGGCGGGGTACGCACCGCTGTCCTGCAGGGCGTCGACCGAGTACGCCACGATCGTGCCGTCACGGTTGCCGCCAATACGGATCCGATGGCGAGAGGCTCGTCCGTGACCCATCGCCAGCGACGCTTCCGAGCGGGTCTGAGCCCACCGGATCGGTCGCCCGAGCTCACGTGCCGCCCACGCGACCGCTACGTCTTCGGGGTAACAGCCCCAGCCGCCCTTGGCGCCGAACCCGCCGCCGACATCAGGCGAGATCGCTCGCACTGTGCCGGGTTCGAGGCCGAGCAGCGTCTCGATGACGTGCTTGGCGCCCGCGGGACGCTGCGAGCACACCCACGCCGTGCAGCGCCCGTCGTCGCCCCAACTCGATGCGCCGGCGAGTGGTTCGATCGGGTGCGGACCGAGTCGTGGGTGTGTCAGGTCTAACTCGACGGTGACGTCGCAGTCGTCCCATACGTCATCGGGGACGGGGTCAAGTTCCCAGGCCAGGGCCACGTTCGTCCCGGCATGCTCATGCAGCAGGGTCTCGCCGCCGAGGCTGGCATCGAGGTCGACAACCGGGGGCAGCGGTTCGTAATCGACGATCACACCTTCCGCGGCGTCGACCGCAGCGGCCCGAGTCTCGGCGACCACCAAGGCGATGGGCTCGCCGACGAAACGGACCGTGTCGTAAGCCATGAGCGGCCGCCACAGGTCCCGATTCATCGACGGGAGCCGGGGCGGGAACGGCCAGCCATCCACTTCCCGTCCGAGGTACACGGCGGTCACCCCGTCAGCCTCCCGGGCCGCTGTTACGTCAACGGAGGCGAGGCGGGCATGGGCTTCCGCCGAACGCACGAACACGGCTTGCGCGGCTCCCTCCAGCTCGGGCACGCCGAGCCCGTCGATATAAGTGCTCTCGCCGCGCAGCAGCGGCTCGTCTTCGCGCCGCCCGTTGAATTCTGAATCAGCCACGGCTGCAACGTAGCCCCCCACGAGCCTGCGGCCCGCGTGCCGCTGGAACGGTTTGGAGCCGGACTTCGCCCAACTGCAGTCCGTCAGCGGGTCGCCATACGCCAATCCTCTCCCGGGAACATCGCACGCCCGGCGTGTCATGATCACCGCTGGAGTTGGATGCCTCACGACCGACGATCGGAGCGGACGATGGAGATCACACTTGACACCCGGGGCGGCCCGTCGAATGGTCCGTACTTCGAGGACGCCGAGGGCTTCAACATGCCCGAGCCGCCCGGCAACGGAAGCCGGCGGATTCCGCTGGGCGACTTCCCGACTGGACCCGAGGTGGGATCCCGCCTGCCGGACATCGTCGCTATCGATCAGACCGGCCGCACCGTGGACGTGCACGCCGACCGTGCGGGCCAGCCGGCTGTGGTGGTGTTCTACCGCTCGGCAGTGTGGTGACCGCCGTGCCGAACCCAGCTGGTCGAGCTGGAACGAGGCATGGATGCCTACCGGGCAGCGGGGGTCCGTCTGTACGCGCTGAGCTATGACGAGCCCGATGCACTGGCGGACTACGCGGCGGCCCATGACACGACGTTCACCATGCTGTCGGACCCCGACAGCGAGGTCATCGAGTCGTTCGGGATCCTCAACACGCTGATCCCGCCCGATGACCACCCGTGGTACGGCCTCCCATTCCCCGGGTCGTACGTCGTCGATGCGGACGGCACCGTCGTAGCGAAATTCTTCGAGCACAACTTCGCCGTGCGCTCTGGTCCCGAGCAGATGCTCGCTGCTGCGCTCGGCGAGGAGTTTGAGGCTGGGGATGCGAGCGACCTGCAGTCGGTCGAGCGGGTCGCCGCGGAGGTGACGGTCGACGGCGATCGGCTGCCGATGGGCGTCACTCGCCACATCGTCGCGACGTTCCGGGTTCCCGAGGGCCAGCACCTCTACGGCGAACCTGTGCCCGAGGGCCTGGTGGCAGCAGCAATCGACCTCGACGACAGCGACGGGATCCTGTCCTACGAGATGCTGGCGCCGCCTACTGCACCCCTGACTCTCGCCGGGTCGGGCGAGACATTGCAGACCTACGAAGGGGATGTGGTGCTACGGCTTCCGATTGCGCAGAACGCCCGGCAGATGCAAAAGGACGACGACGGTCGTTACGTCACGATCAACGGCCGGCTTCGCTGGCAGGCCTGTGACGACAACGAGTGCTTCTTGCCCGAGTCGATGCCGTTCAGCCTCCGCGTGGAGGCGGGCTTCCCGGTATTGGGCGACATGGGGCCCGGTGTCGGCCGTGTGCCGGCCATGAACGGAGCACAGCACTTCCAGCGCCTGATCGACCGCCGCGGTTGATCCGCCGTGAGCTAACCAAGGCAGCTAAGAGTGATCCTACTAGGACCTCTCAATTTGGGATGTCTAAACTGACGATGTGACAGTGTCGGCTCCGCGGGATATCTCTGCGGATGACTTTGCACGCGATCCTCACGCAGCCAAGTACCAAGGCGAACTCGGCCGGCACCCTGAGGCCTACCAGCAGCTCTTCGCCCTGCTCAATGAACGCGCAAATGAACAACGCCTGCTCGATGCCGAAATGCATGGCTTGCCGGCACTCTGTGGCGTGGTGCGGTTCATCGAGACCAATCCGAAAATCATGGCCGTGCTCGCCGGCGGTTCGTCTAGCTTTCGGACTCGTCAGACCGTCGGAGTAGCCGTGAAGCTCAAGATGGGAAAGCTCGGGTGGCGTGCCACCGGCAGAAAGGGCGCCGTCAAGGGCTCCGCGCACTTCACGAAGGCAGAGCGGTACGTCGCCGACGACGTTGTGCCCGCCACTGCTGTCCTTGCTGGCACCCCAGCATCCCAGGCGCTCGCGGCCCTCGACGCTGTGTCTGCCATCGGCGACATCGACGAACGTGAACGAACCGGCCGCGAACTTCTCGAGGCGTTGGCCGCAACACGGCGCTCAGAGGGACGACCGTTCTGACGTGCTGATCGTCCTCGACAGCGGGCCCCTCGGGCTGCTGAGCAATCCGACACCGAACGGTACGGCACGAGACGCCCAGCAATGGGCGCGCCGCCACATCGCTGCTGGAGCTCGATTCGTTGTTCCTGAGATTGCTGACTATGAAATACGCCGAGAACTCATCCGCGCCCGCAAGAGCCTGGGCATTATTCGGTTGAACGAACTCTGCAACGGACTCGGCTACGAGCCGCTGTCCACGCCAGTCCTGCGAGCGGCTGCGGAGCTCTGGGCGCTCGCACGGAACGAGGGTTACCCAACCGCCCACGATGCTGCGCTCGACGGCGATGTCGTACTCGCGGCCCAAGCCCGAAGCCTCCAATCCGCAGCGTCCGAAAACAATGTGGTTGTGGCAACGACCAACGTCGCTCATCTTCAACGGTTCGTTGACGCCAAACATTGGGCCGACATCTGACCCAACCAGCGGACGGGCGCTCGACACGCCCACGAACAGCATTGGCCGATTAATCCCGCTAAGCCTGAATCCACCGGTTGGCTTGGTGGCGGTGTGGGTGCGCGTCCACCAGAAAGGCCTCCTGACGTGGCATTTTGCCGTTGACGAAGAGTCGGCGTGATGCCATGACGGGAGGCACTTTCTGTGAGCGACGTTAGTCGGGGTTTGGACCGGGTCGAGGCAGTGTTCGACGAGGAGTCCTTGGTCGCCGATGCGGGGTTGTTGTTGGCGGGCACTTTGGCGGCCCGGCTGGGCTTGGAGAGCTTGATCGATGAGACGGTGAGGACGCCGCGGTCGGGCCGCGGTTCGGGAGCCAAGGTGCTCACCGCGGTGTGCTCGATGCTGGTGGGCGGTTCGTTCTTTTCGGACGCGGACCGGCTGCGGGCCGGCTCGGCTGGGTCGGTGGTTGGGTTCGTGCCTGTGGCGCCGTCGACGTTGGGGACGTTCGCGAGGTCGTTCACGTTCGGTCATGTGCGTCAGCTCGACCGCGCCCAGGAGCTGGCGTTGGGCCGCGCGTGGGACGCAGGCGCCGCCCCTGCGGCCGAGCAGATCACGATCGATGTCGACTCGACGATCCGCGAGGTGCACTCCGACGCGAAGCAAGGCGCCGCCTATGGGCATACGCGCACGCTGGGCTATCACCCTTTGGTCGCGGTACGCGACGACACCGGCGAGATATTGCATTCGCGGATGCGCAAGGGGTCCTCCCAGAAAGGACACCTGCGGTTCGTGTCCGAGACCGTCGCCCGGGTGCGGCGCCTGGCGGCGGGAGCGGCGCTGACGCTGCGCGCCGACGCAGGGTTCTTCTCCTGGGACCTGACCGACAGGCTCGACCAGCTCGACGTGAGGTTCCTGATCGCTGTGGGCCGCAACCCCGCCATAGACAAAGCGATCGCCGCGATCGACGACGACGAATGGACCCCGATCGGCTACACCGACGACGGCGAGGCACACGTCGCCGAGACGACGTTGACCTCGAGCCGACGCCGCCGCGGCAAGCCCGCTCGCACGGTGCGGCTGGTGGTGCGCCGCACCCGCATCGTCGGCGAGCAAGCCGACCTGTTCCCCCACTGGCGCCACCACGCCGTGGTCACCGACATCGACGCCGACACGCTCGACACCAAAACAGCCGACGCTTCTTATCGTTCCCACGCACGCGTCGAGCTCGCGATCAAGGACCTCAAAGCCGGCGGCCTCGCGCACAGCCCCTCGGGCAGGTTCGCGGCGAACGCCGCCTGGCTCGCCTGCGCCGTGCTCGCGCACAACATCGCACGCTGGACCGCCCGCATCGGACACGTCCACGACCCACGAAAGCTCACCGTCGCAGCCACCGTCGCGCGGCGTCTGCTCACCATGCCCGGCCGGCTCGTCAACCGCAGCGGACGGCCCACCCTGCGGCTCCCAGCCCGATGGCCCTGGGCCCACACATTCACCGCCGCTCTCGACAAGATCCGAAGCCTGCCCCAACACTGCTGAACCATCACAGCGTCACGCCGCGCCGCGCAGCACACCCCCCAGCCGCAGCACACAACCCGACCCCACAAGCCGAACCGGGCACCCCACGCCCATCCGCGAGCCGGCACCCCCAACGCCGCCCACACCACACCACCGCCAGCCCCAGACCCCGCCAGACCCGCCCCACCGGTGGATTCAGGCTAAGGGGCCGCGCCAACAGGCGACCATCCACCAGTCGTCGGGTTGGGCCCGCTGTGATGCGGGCTGCTTTCCTATCCGACGACATGGTGGAGGTGCCTGCTCATCATGCGCGCTTTGACCAAGGCTGCGGTGGATGGCAGCTGGGCGGCTGCTGTTCGGGTGCCTCGCCTATGAAGATCGTCCGAGCGCTCTCAGACGCTGGCGAGCGAGACCACCTCGAACATCGACTCGTAGCCGGCGATCCCAGGCGCATCAGTGCGCTGAGGCACCCGGAACAGGATGATCTCCGAGGTCAGACCGCTGTAGTCGGCGATGCGCGCCGCGCATTGGGCCGGGGTGCCGGTGATGCTCATGGAGTCGACGACCTCGTCGGGCACCAGGTCCATCGCCTCGCGTACCTGCCCTTGGGGCATCAGCCGGGTCGCGGCGTCGGCGAACTCGTCGAAGCCGAGTTGGCGAAGCTGCGATTCGTAGTACGGGTGCGGCACGGGGTGGAACAGCCCGCAGATGGTGGCTCGGGTGGCGTTGCGGGCCAGTTCTTCGTCCTGATTGACACTGAGGAACGATCCCATCAGGAATCCGACGTCGTCGGGGTCGCGGCCAGCCTCAGTGGCGGCCTGGCGCGCTGTCGGCCCGACGATGTCGCGCATGAATTCGACCGAGGACATCACGCCGACGCCGACCCCATCGGCGACCTCGCCCGCCAAGCGGACCATCTTGGGTCCCGACGCGGACAGGTACACCGGAATCGACGGCCTCGTCGGCTCCCAGGTGGCCCGCCAGCGGATGCTGTGGTGATCGCCCTCGTAGCGCACCGGCTCCCCCGCCCGTCCGGCGACGGCGCTGCGGACGATCTCGATGTAGTCGCGCAGCTTGCCGAGAGGGCGGAACTCGTCGATGCCCATGTACCACTCGTTGAAATGGCGGTTGCCGGTGCCGAGGCCGAGCGTGAACCGACCCCCGCTCATCTCGTCGAGGTCCCGGGCTGCGATCGCCGTCAGCCACGGTTCGCGGGCATAGGCGTTGGCGATGTAGGTGCCGACCGTCACCCGCTCGGTCGCAGCGATCACGGCGGCTGCCGACACGAAGGCGCTGCGACCGGCCTCGACGGTGTACATCGAGTCCATACCGGCGGCCTCGCCTTCGCGGGCCAGCTCGACGAAGTCGGCCATCGAGTCCTCGAAGCCAAGCAAGAGGCCAAGCGCGGGTTTTGACATGTCTGGTTCTCCTCCGGGTGGGCTCTAGAAGATCTTGCCGACGAGATCAGCGTGCTCGACCGCGCCCATGAGGTCGCTCCAGCCGTCGTCGGTGGCTCGCACCCATTTGGACAGGTGCTCCATGCGCATCATCTCGGCGATCTCGGGATCGGCCGGGTCCATGGCGACGAGGAGTTCTACGAAATGCTCGCATGCGTCGTCGCTCAGACTCGGACCGGAGGTGAATGCGCAGTGACAGTAGGGACGTGTGCGCCACACCTCGACGATGTCGTCCGCGGCCAGCTCGTGGCGACGCAGCAGATAGCCGAGCCACGGTTCGAAGATGACGCCGGCGTCGGCCCGACCGTCCATGACGGCCCCGAAGATCGTCCGGTCGTCCACCCACCGCTGCAAGTTGGAGTACTCGGTGGCTTCGAGTTCGACGAGTTCGCAGTCGGACCGGACATCAAACCCGTCCTCGGCGAGCTGAGCGGCTGGCAGCAGGTACAGCTCGCTGGAGATGTCCACTCCCAGGGCCAGCCGCCGCCCCCGTAAGTCATCGAGATCGGCGATGGCAGCGTCGGCCCTGGCGACGATGAGCGAGTGGACGTCCTCGTCGGTGTCGCGCATCGCCAGCGTCCGGCACGAGCCCGGGGACTGCAGCAGCAACTGCGCATGTGCCATCGGGGCGTTCCATGCGATGTCGACATGGCCGTCCAGCACGGCGCTGCCCAGCGCGTCGTAGGTGGAATACAAGGCGTACTCCGTCTCGAGGCCAGCCTCGTTGAAGTACTTGCGGATGGCGTTCCAGATGTAGACCGCTCGCTTCGGATCAGCAGCCGTGGCACCGATCATGAGCGGCCGCGGGCGTTCGGTCATGGGCTCATCCCCCGCCGCCCAACGTAGTGCCGGGCCCGAAGGCGCACTTGAGGGCGACACAAGCCCCGCTGGCGCCGCCGTGTACACGCTTCGACTGCGTTACAACCGATCTCCCCGCGCAAGCACGAGTTCACAGCAATCGTCGAACGACGGCTTGTCCTCAGCAGGTCCCCAGACAAGTTGGTCGAGCACATAGCGTTCAAATGCCTCACGCACAGCGCCGGTTCGCGACGAGAATGCGGGCGAATCAGCAAAGCCCATTGCCGGCCGCAGCGGCGAATTCTCTCAAGCACCGGTCGGCCGCCGCATTCGAGTGTCCCGGCACCACGACAAGCACATCAATGTCCTCCGAGAACCGGCGTATGAGGCGATGCGCCTTCGACAGACTGGTCCCGCCTTTGAACACAATCGTGATGCCCCGGCGTTGCGCCTGCTCTGCCATCGCTCGGAGTACCTCGGTGACCCAGAAATCCTTCTCGACGTGTGCTGCAGGGATTCCCCTGCTCTCCTCGATCAGTGCTGCTGCGACGCCGACAGCGTCGGGCTCTTCGCTCAGCCTCCAGCTCATGTGGCAATGCCAGCTTCCAGCAGCGGCGAAGCGTCGACGAGATCCCGCCATCGCTGCCGGGTCAGGACATGCGGCTCGTCAGCAATCTGCTCGGCCAGCACCGAAAGCCGCAGTTCATGGCTGTCGGCCAGGCTCTCGGCCCTCGCGGCGAGCGCGAGCCACGGACCTTCGACAACAGTTGGCCCTGCTCGCAACACTTCAATTGTCGCCACTTCGCTGGGCCGCAACACACGGAGCCGTCGGCCGAAAGTTCGCTGACAAAATCGGACCGTGCTCCACCCAGCAGGTGCACGAACTGGGACTGCTGTGACGAAAGTGGCAGGGACTTGCGTAGTCAATCCCAACCAGTACGCGGCAGCCACACCCGCCGGGCCTGACCCCGGACCACCGACCTCCAAGGCCGTTTCGACCACAGAAGGACGCGACATCCCGAATCGTGTCGGCGCACCCTTCCAGTACAAGCCTTGGCGCACCCGCATCAGTTCACCGGAGGCGCATGTGCGCGACAGTGCCGTGCCCACTGGACCCCGCGGGGCATCGATGTGGCACGCCCGCACGAATGACCGCTCTGGCAAGGTCCTGACCATCTCAGCGACCTTGAATGAGATGGACTCGTTCATGACAAAAAATCGTAACAAAATATTCTCACTTTGTGCACGAATTTTCGCCCGTCCCACCCGCAGCGAGGCGTCAGGTGCCACCCTGGCGACGGAGATTCTCAACCGGTACGCCGTTCCGGCAGATGCCAACAAGGCGTTGTTTCTCGGCGGACCGGTTCGATCCCGACCCCCAGGCGATCGTGCGAGAAGCAGGTAGCCAGAGATCTCGCACGAGATCATCTGGGGCTAACCACGTTCGTGACCTTGTCGCCCGTCCCCGAGTTCTCATCGTGGATCGCACAGCAGGCCGCTGCGGGCGACGATTCCGCCGCCGAACTCGTTCGCCTGATTGCAGACGAAGCCTGGTCGACCGATTCCGATGCTGCCGACCGCCACGCCGAGCTGGTCAACCTGCTGGGCAGCCGGTACCTATTGCAGGCGAAACGCAGCGACGGCACCCCGCTCGATCCGGTCGCCCGCTTCCATCTCGACAACGGCGCCATCCTCGAACAGCTCCACCCACGAGCCAATCTCACTGCAGCAGGCATCAGCGACTCGGTTGGCCTGATGGTCAACTACCGCTACGACCTCGACGCAATCGAGGAGAACCACGAGGCCTACACCCGAGGCGAGATCCGGACCTCTCCGCAGATCGCCGCCAAGGCAGGTGACGCGGCGTAGCGGCTCCGGCGACGGAGGCAGGCCGTCGGGGTTCTCGGCGCCTGTAAGCCGCTCAGAGCACGTGCCGCGGGCTCTCAGGCCAGGTCGAACCGGTCGAGGTCCATCACCTTGTGCCAGGCCGCCACGAAGTCGGCGACGAACTTGGCTTCGGCGTCGTCACAGCCGTACATCTCGGCAATCGCCCGCAGCTGCGAGTTCGAGCCGAACACGAGGTCGACCGCACTGGCCGTAGGAGCGCGCCAAACGAGGGCCCCTTGCCGTCCTGTACAGCCTCGCACGACACGCCGAGCACAATGCATGGCGCGGCTGTCGCGTAGGACATCGAAAATAGGGCGGGGGCGAACGAACGCCGGACGGGATCGTGAACGACTCATGCCCTTGTGAGTCGTTCACGATCCCCTGCTCGGGAAGTAGCATCGCCAAGGTCAACTGGAAGGGATCCGCCAGGCGCTGCAAGCTGTTCGTCGGGAGTGCAGTCGCCGTACTGCTCATTGCGCTCGGCGGTGCGGCGCTTGCGCTCGGACCGTGGGGCGAAGCCACGGAGAAACCACCATGTGCCGAGTGGAACAAGCGCATCTTCAACGCGGAGACGGGCAAGATCCGACTTCCGGAAGTTGACGATGAAGGCAACGGCATCGGGTTCTCGATGCGGGCCGCTCGAGGATTGCTCGACGAGAAGGCTTGCGCATGGGTGTTTCGCCCCAAGGGCGAGAAAAAGGCAGTCCATTGGGACAAGCGGTACAGCTTGGCGGTCGCCTACGACCTGCTCGTCGAGAAATTCGCTACGAGTGAACTCGCGATTCACACATCTGAGGACGTGATCCGGGGCTTCAACAAGGATGGCCTCGGCGGCGGTTACTACGCCGAGTGCGGGGAATCTGGCGGCACGCTAACGAGCAACCCATTTGCGACCGGGCATCTCGCCTGCAACTTCGACAGCAACAAGTTTGACTATGGCGAAGGCGACTACCTCGTTCCGGCCATTCTCGGGCCGGAAGCACAGAGCCGGCTTCGCTGGTTCCACGAGGAATATGGTGAGAACGGCGATGACACAGAGCCGGAGTCCTAGTGCCTGCGCCAGAGTCGCACCCAAGTCGCCCAGTAGAATTAGCTGAACGCTGCCGAGCCGGTGACGCGTTGCACATCAAGCCTACCACTGATCCAAACAGTCTTGGTCAGCCGGTTCCAGTCAGGCATCAGCAATCCAGCCACTGGTGCCAACTGCTAATGCAGCTTCGAACGTGTCTCTTGGTGCTTTCAGACAAGGGTCTGCCGTCTACAAGTTTCCGAGCAACGCTCAAGTAATCAGCCACGCGGTCGTCGTTGCGTTGGGCCGGATCATGGCCATTTTGGATACACCAAAGGACGTATCGACCGACTCGCCGCAGGTACTCGTTCGGGTTCGCGTGCCGGGCAGCGAACACATCCAAGCCCGGGGCCCATCTCCCGAGCAGTGGACAGTTCTCCTCATACCAAGACTGCATGGCCATCAGCACTCCCCCCCTGCAAGCATCAGTTCGGCACCGTACCTGGCAGTGCGAGGCAGCAAACTCCCCTGGCCGCTGCGGCCAGTCGGCCTCGGTGCTCACACGTGACCGCCCCTGACGCTATTCCGTGTAGCCGCAACGCTAGTGCCGTGTCAGGCAACCTTCTCGGTGTGCTGGAAGAGCGGATGCCCGGACACCATGCGGCGCGGCGGCATCTCCAACCACGCAAACGTTTGCTGAGGCGGCACTAGTTCAATCGGAGCCTGCTCAGGCCGAGGCGGGGCTCGTAGCGAACGCGGACATCGGGGCTGTCATCGAGCGGCCTGACCGACTTGCCCTGGCGAACCATCGGCGGCTGACCCGCTGCCACGGCCGCTGCCACGAACCCTTTGGCCTCGTCAGGCTTGACGCAGATCGCCCAGGATTGTCTCGAGGTCTTGGGCATAGGCGAGTAGGCGGACGATGTCGACATGATCACGCCGCTCCAGATAGAACCAGCCGCATGGAAACCCTGCCAGCCGGCGGGACCGCAAGCCATCGACGCCGCACATCTCGCCGATCCTCGGTGATCCGGCACCAGGCATGCGCTCAATCTCTTGCAACGATTCGATCGCCGCGTCGAAGAATCGTTGGCCGAGGTCATCACCACCCTCAGACCGGTAGTACTCGGTCCGCTCGACCAAATCGACCTCGGCGAGTGGGCGTAGTCGGACTTCGCTCACACCGCTCGGCTGAATGCCCGAGTGCGGAGTTCATCGACGACGTCCGATGTCAGCGGACGACCCTCACCGGACTCCATCCCGTCGGCAATCAGCAGGCGCAAGCGACGCGCTGCCTCGGATTGCTGATCGCGCCGAATCAGATCGCGCAGATACTCGCTGGTGTTGCCGTAGTCTCCGCCTCGAACTCGGTCGTCGATGTAACTCCGCATCGACTCGGGCAGCGCAAAGCTCATCGTGTTCCGGCTCATAGCGCCAGTCTGCATGTGTTGACAACTGTTGTCAACATCGAACGAGGATCTCAGGCCAGGTCGAACCGGTCGAGGTCCATCACCTTGTGCCAGGCCGCCACGAAGTCGGCGACGAACTTGGCCTCGGCGTCGTCGCATCCGTACACCTCGGCGATCGCCCGCAGCTGCGAGTTCGAACCGAATACGAGGTCGACCGCACTGGCTGTCCACTTGAGATCGCCAGAATTGCGGTCGCGGCCTTCGTAGACGTGCTCGGTGTCGGACACCTGCCATTCGGTGCCCATGTCCAGCAAGTTCACAAAGAAGTCGTTGGTCAGCGAGCCGACACGGTCGGTGAGAACGCCCAGAGACGAACCCCCGGTGTTGGCGCCGATCGCCCGCAGGCCACCGACCAGCACCGTCATCTCCGGTGCCGTCAGCGACAGCAGGCTCGAACGGTCCACCAGCATCACCTCGGGACGGCGCTTGTCGCCGTCCCGCCAGTAGTTGCGGAACCCGTCAGCGGTCGGCTCGAGCACGGCGAAGGACTCGGCGTCGGTTTGATCCGCCGAGGCATCGGTGCGACCGGGCGAGAACGGCACCACCACGTCGCGGCCAGCATTGCGGGCCGCCTGCTCGATGCCGGCACACCCGCCCAGCACGATCAGGTCCGCCAGCGACACTCGCTTCGAACCGTTCTGGGCGCTGTTGAACGCCGCCTGGACGCCTTCGAGCGCGGTGAGCACGCCCGCCAGCTCGGCTGGATCGTTGGCTTCCCAGCCGTTCTGAGGTGCGAGCCGGATTCGGGCACCGTTGGCCCCGCCTCGCATGTCGCTGTCACGGAACGTCGACGCAGATGCCCATGCGGCCTTGACCAGCTCGGAAACCGACAGGCCCGATTCGAGAATCGTGGCTTTCAGCGCTGTGACATCGGCGTCGTCGACCAGCTCGTGGTCGACAGCGGGAACCGGGTCCTGCCAGATCAGAACCTCGTCAGGCACCTCAGCACCGAGGTAGCGCGAGGCCGGACCCATGTCGCGGTGGGTGAGCTTGTACCAGGCCCGCGCAAAGGCATCAGCGAACTCGTCGGGATTCTCGAGGAAGCGCCGCGAGATCGGCTCGTAGATGGGGTCCATCCGCAGCGACAAGTCAGTCGTGAGCATGACCGGCGCGTGCCGTTTCGACGGATGGTGCGCGTCGGGCACGGTGTCGGCCGCAGCTGGATCGGTGGGCACCCACTGATGTGCGCCCGCAGGGCTCTGGGACAGCTCCCACTCGTAGCCGAACAGCACCTCGAAGAACGTGTTGTCCCACGTCACCGGTGTGGGCGTCCAGATTCCTTCGAGGCCGCTGGTGATCGAGTCGCCTGCCTTGCCGCTGCCGAATGTGCTCGTCCAGCCAAGGCCCTGTTCTTCCAGGGCGGCGCCTTCAGGTTCGGGGCCGACGTGAGCGTCGCCATCAGCGGCGCCATGCGTCTTGCCGAAGGTGTGACCGCCGGCGATCAGAGCCACAGTCTCCTCGTCGTCCATGGCCATGCGAGCAAAGGTCTCCCGGATGTCCCTTGCGGCGGCCAGCGGATCCGGCGTGCCGTTGGGCCCTTCGGGGTTCACATAGATGAGACCCATCTGCACGGCGCCGAGCGGGTCGGCCAGGTCCCGATCCCCGCTGTAGCGCTCGTCGTCGAGCCAGACGGTCTCGGGGCCCCAGTAGATGTCCTCCTCGGGCTCCCACACGTCTTCCCGGCCGCCGCCGAAGCCGAAGGTCACAAAGCCCATCGACTCCAGCGCCACGTTGCCGGCCAGAATCATCAGGTCGGCCCAGGAGATCTTGCGGCCGTACTTCTGCTTGACCGGCCACAGCAGCCGGCGAGCCTTGTCCAGGTTGGCGTTGTCGGGCCAGCTGTTGAGCGGTGCGAATCGGTGCGAGCCCGAGCCGCCGCCGCCGCGGCCGTCATGGATGCGGTAGGTGCCGGCGCTGTGCCAGGCCATGCGGATGATGAGCGGCCCGTAGTGGCCGAAGTCGGCTGGCCACCAGTCCTGAGAGGTGGTCATCACCTCGGCGAGGTCCGCCTTGACGGCCGCGAGGTCGAGGGTCCCGAACTCGGCGGCGTAGTCGTACTGCTCGTCGGTGGGGTCGATCAGAGGCGAATTCTTGCCCAACGGCCGCAGGTTCAGCTGCTCGGGCCACCACTGCTGATTGGCCAGCGAGCCCATGTATGCGGGGTCGTGCAACACCGGGCATCTGCCGGCCCCCGACGTTGCTTCGGTTGTGGTGGTGTCACTCATTGCTGCTCCTTGGAGGATCGTGAAACAAGCCGGCGGGACGAAGATACTGCCGCTGAGCAGTGCCCTCGGTGACGGTCGGGCCGGGTGGGTCTGGCCCGAGTCCGGGCCCGTGTTACCCGGGGATGTCGAGGATGAGTCCGAGGGCTTCACGGATCTGGGAGAGCGCGGCCGATCCGACGTTGCCCCGCGCTTCGTGAATCCGTGCCGCGGCTACTGCCCGGACGTGCTGGCACTGCGCCGCCGAGGCAGTGTCCAGCCCGTTGTGAGGATCGGGCTCGAGCTCCACCTCGGAAGCGAATCCTCGAAGCGCTGAAGTCAGCGGCACCACGTGAACGACATTTGGCTCATTGTCGAGCACACGCTGAGCAGTCACGATGACTGCCGGATGCCGGAAACCTGCTTCTCGCCCTTCAGGCAGGCCGAGAACGAGGCCGCCGACGTCACCCGAGGTCAGCATCAAGCCAGGCGGTCTCGGTTTCGCCGAGTTCACCGCTCAACTCCGCACCGATCCCGTCTTGGCGCAGCCGTCGCACCGCCAATTTGACGGTGTCGCCCACGCTTGCACCGAGCATCGCTGCGAGCTTCTTCAATTCCCGATGCGTCACGACGTCGATGCGAACGCTGGTGCTTTGCATGCAAATACGTTAACAGAGGTGCATGCACGACCCCCGTGGCCACAGGGCTTCATGCGCGCAGCTGAGGGGAAACGGATGAGACAATGCCTGTGTGGCCGGTGCCGATGACGAGAGGCGCGTGCTGAACGCCGGCGCGGGGGCTAGCCCTCGGCGACGGCCTTGAGGTTCTCCAACGACTGGGCGATGTTCTTCACCAGCAGGCTGTGACGGTTGTGCTTCTGGAAGAACTCCATGTCGAGAATCGGCGAATCGAAGCTCTCGGTGACCCGGCAGCCTGACGACGTGGCTTCGATCTCGTAGCGCCACAGCGTGCGACGGCCGTCCTGGGCAGGCACCTCGAACGCCCACTCCCGACCGGGATCGGCGGCAACGACGACGCAGCCCGCGTCCCACTTCATGTCGCCGTTCTGGTTGTAACCACGGAACTTCGCTCCGACCTCAGCACCGGTCGAGCCGTCCTCCCACTCCGACTTGTAGCACTCAGGGCTGATCTCGCTGATGCGGGACAGGTCTGTCAGGATCCCGTACACCGCCTCGGGGCTTGCGGCAATGTCGATGCTGGTGCTCGCAGTGGTCTCAACCATGGGGCTCTCCTATTCGGGGGTGGCAGCAGCGAGAGGCTATCGACATACAACCCACGAATTTGCGTTCGAAGTGGTGGTGAAACGAACAGGTGCCGGAAGACATACCGCCCGGCTCGCGCGCGTGGGCCGTCCGGTCGAGAAGATGATCGTCGGCACCTGGGGTTGGCTCGACGAGGGATCCGAACTCATCTCCACTTGACGGCGCCTCAGCGAAGCCGTGAGCGGTCGCTATCAGTCATGTTCTGTCAGTCGAATTTGATGACTGAGCGGACGACCTTGCCGGCTTTCATGTCGGCGAAGCCTTCGTTGATCTGATCGAGCGTGATCACCGCTGAGACCCACTCGTCGAGATGCAGCCGGCCTTGGAGATACAGCTCGACGAGGCGCGGCATGTCGATGCGGAAGCGGTTCGATCCCATGGACGAACCCTTCAGCGTGCGGCCCCGCAACAGTTGCATCCCGTCCACAGAGATCTTCTGGTCTGCCGGGATCATCCCGACGATCGTGGCGGTTCCGCCCAAGGCCAGCATGTTGAACGCCTGCTCTGCGGTGGTGTTCATGCCCAGGCATTCGATGGCGTGATGCACTCCCCCGCCGGTGAGCTCCAGCACAGCCTCGACAGGGTCCGACTCGAGCGGGTTCACCGCGTCAGTTGCGCCCAGCATGCGCGCCAGCTCCAGCTTGTCGGAGTTGGTGTCGATGGCGATGACTCGACCGGCTCCCGCAATGTGCGCCCCCTCGACTGCGGCCATGCCGACGCCGCCGCATCCGATGACCGCCACTGTCTCGCCCCAGCGGACCTGTGCCGTGTTGTTGACCGCTCCGAAGCCGGTCATGACCCCGCAGCCGATCAGCGCCGCCTTCTCGAGCGGCATGTCGTCGCGGATCTTCACGAGGGCGTGCTCGTGCACCAGCATCGACTCGGCGAACGCCGAGAGGTTCAGGAAGCCGTGCAACGGCTCGGGCCGGTCCCACTCCAGGCGATCACTGGCGCCCGGCGGCAGCTTGACCGTGGTGTCCGAGCAGGTGGATGGATTGCCCGACAGGCAGCGCTCGCATTCTCCGCAGAAGACCGAGAGACAGGTGATGACGTGATCGCCGGGCTTGACGTAGGTGACTGCGCTGCCGACGGCTTCGACAACGCCGGCAGCTTCGTGGCCGAGCACCGCCGGCAGCGGATGGGGGAAGAGCCCTTCGATGAAGTGCAGATCGGAATGGCAGAGACCGGCGTAGGCAGTCGCGATCAGGACTTCCCGTGGGCCTGGGCTGCGTGCCGCGACGTCAGTGATCTCCATCGGTTGGTGCGGTTCATGCAGGACTGCCGCCTTCATCTGTCTGCCTCTCGTCCGAACTGCGGCACCCCGCGGGAGCCGCACTTCCTTGGAGGTTGGCACAATCCGTCGGCCTCACACCCCGAAGGCAACCCCGGTGAGCTGTTCTGACGCTTCCCAGAGCCGTCGTTGAAGCGCTGTGTCGTGGGAGCGAGCATTCGACGGGACAAGCACCGGGTGCCCTCGCATCTCCATGAACCCGTCGGGTCCGTAGAACTCGCCCCCCGAAGCAGCGGGATCAGCGGCTGCCCGCAGCGTCGCCAAGGCACCCACGGCAGCGCTGTTGCGCAGCGGCCCGATCAGCGGATGGATGAAACGAATGCACGGAAAGTCGCGCAGGATCTCGGTTTCAGACCAACCCGGATGAGCGGCCAGCGCCGTGGTCTGCGCGCCTGCTGCTACCAATCGCCGCTGCAGTTCGTAAGTGAACTGCAGATTCGCCAGCTTCGACCGACCGTACGCAGCCGACTGGCTGCGGCCCTGTGCGACTCCGAAACGCTCGAAGTCGATTCGTGAGCGGTAGCGGTGAGCGTTGCTGCTCACCGTGACGACCCGCGATCCGGCAACGGGCATCAGCCGCTCCAACAACAGCCCGGTCCACACGAAGTGCCCGATGTGGTTGGTACCGAACCGAATCTCGAGTCCGTCGGCGGTCTGGCGGCGAGGCGTGTGAAAGACGCCTGCATTGTTGACGAGCAGATCGATACGGTCGAATTGATCCCCGACGGCCGCTGCCGCTTCTCGCACCGAGTCAAGCGATGCGAGGTCCACTTCCTGCAGCACCAGGTCGGCTCGTGGATGTGCGATGCGAATCGCCTCGACAGCAGCGCTGCCCTTGTCGAGGTCCCGGACGGCGAGCATTACCCGCGCACCACGACCCGCCAACGCCTTGGCTGTCTCGAATCCGTTCCCCGAGTTGGCCCCGGTCACCACCGCAACCCGGCCCGACTGATCGGGAATGTCCTCAGCTGTCCACTTGTCGTCGCTCACGCAGTCAGACAGTCTGGCGGCTGCCGGTGAAGCGTCGCAGCCGGAGGCTGTTGGTGACGACGAACAGCGACGAGACGCCCATCGCACCGGCAGCGATCATGGGGTTCAGGATGCCCAGCGCCGCGAGCGGGATCGCCGCTGCGTTATAGGCGAATGCCCAGAACAGATTCCCCTTGATCGTCGACAGCGTGCGACGCGACAGCGCGATGGCATCGGAGACTGCGCGCAGGTCGCCGCTCACGACGGTGAGGTCCGAGGCCTCGATCGCCACATCGGTGCCGGTGCCGACGGCGATGCCCAGATCGGCCTGGGCCAGTGCTGGGGCATCGTTGATGCCGTCCCCTACCATCGCCACTCGCATGCCGGCCGCCTGGAGCCGCTCCACCTCGGCGGCTTTGTCAGCGGGATACACCTCGGAGATCACCGACTCGATTCCGACCTTGGCCGCAACGGTGCGGGCAGTTCGCTCGTTGTCGCCAGTGAGCAGGGTGACTCCCAGACCTTGGTCGCGCAGCGCCGCGACTGCCTCTCGTGAGGTCGGTTTGACGCGGTCGGCGACGACCAGGACGATCTCGGCTGTCCCGTTGCGGCCAGCGAGAACGGCGGTCGCTCCGGCGGCCTCGGCGCTTGCGGCAGCCGCTTCGACGGGACCGGGCACGGCGTCAAACAGGCTGCGGCGACCCACCCGAACCTCGACGCCGCCGATCGTTGCGGTCACACCCGAGCCCGGCGTGGTCTCGAACTCGTCCACCTCGGCCGGCACGTCGACCGAGCCGGCGATGGCTTGGGCGATCGGATGGGACGACAGTGCCTCGGCCGATGCCGCCAGCCGCTGCACCTCGTCGCGTTCGGCGGCAGAGAGCTGCACCGCATGAACACCGGCGAGCGTCATGGCTCCTTCGGTGAGCGTGCCGGTCTTGTCCACCAGCACCACGTCCACCGAGCGGGTGTCCTCGAGGACTTCGCCTCCCTTGATGATCACGCCCAGTTGGGCGCCGCGGCCAGTTCCCACCATGATCCCCAGCGGCGTCGCCAGCCCCAGAGCGCACGGGCAGGCGATGATCAGCACCGCCACCGCGGCACTGAAAGCCGCGCTGGCCTCGTTGCCGAGCAACAGCCAGGCCGCCAGCGTGACGACCCCCGTGGCGATGGCGATGGGCACGAATACCGACGACACCCGATCGGCGAGCCGCTGCACCTCTGCCCGGCTGCCCTGTGCTTCGTTGACCAGCCGGATGATCTGCGCTAGCGCCGTGTCGGCGCCCACCTTCGTCGCCTCGACGACGAGAGCTCCGTTGGCATTGATCGTGGCGCCAATCACCTCGTCGCCAGGCCCAACTTCGAGCGGCACCGGCTCCCCGGTCACCATCGACGCATCGACCGCCGAGCGCCCGTCCACGATCACGCCGTCGGTGGCGATCCTCTCCCCCGGCCGGACCACGAAGCGCATGCCGACGGCCAAGTCAGCGATCGCAATCTCTCGGCCGTCCGCCAGTTGGGCTGTCCGCACGCCTAAATCGGCGAGCGACCGGATCGCGTCACCCGAGCGGCGCTTGGCCCGAAGCTCCAGCCACTTGCCCAGCAGGATCAGCGTGACGATCACGGCGCCGGTCTCGAAGTACACATGACCGTCGCCGATGCCGGCGGCTGACACACCGAGCGACCATCCCAGAGCCGAGAGCGACCCCATCGACACGAGCGTGTCCATCGTGGTGGCGCCGTGGCGCAAGTTCACCGCCGCGGCTCGATGGAACGGCCACCCCGATCCCACAATCACGACGGTCGCCAGCACGGCGGCCAGCCATTCCCACCCGTCGAATTGCAACGCCGGGATCATGGAGATGAGCACCGAGGGCACCGTCAGCACCGCACCGACGGCCAGCCGGGTGAGCAAATCCGTCTGGCGCCGCTGCTCGGCTGCTTCGCCCTCGCCAGCAGCAATGACCGAGTAGCTCAGCGCTGCGATCTCGGCAGCGAGGAACGATTCGTCGAGCGACCCGTCGTGGGCGATCGTGGCCCGCCCAGTAGCGAAGTTCACCTGTGCCGCCGCCACGGCGTCCATCTCGTCGAGCCGGTGCTGGATCCGGCTCGCGCACGCAGCGCACGTCATACCGTCGATTTGCACCAGCAGGCGCGCACCGACGAACTGTCCCGTCGGATCGCTTGTTGTTTCCCGGTCTTGCTCGCTCCGCTCACGGTTCGCTCGGGCCACGGCTGCGCCGTTCGGCTCAGCCTGCGGATCGGATCGGGCAGCGGCCGTGATCACATGACCACTCTAAAGATTGCGCCTAACTGGAAGGCGGACTCCACCGGTGGTTGCGAGTGATCGGTCATGATGACCGGTTGTTCAACACAGCAACCACCAGTGGAGGTGTCCAGTATGGCAGCGAGGCTGAGCGCGTTCGAGCGCGCCCGGATTGAGGCGATGAGATCGGCGGGAGCGACCGCTGAGGACATCGCGGTGGTGCTGGGCCGGCACCCGGCGACGGTCTATCGCGAGCTGGGCCGCTGCGGCGGCCCCAAGGCCGTGTACGACGCGGCGTCAGCGACCGCTGACGCGAGCCGCCAGGCGCGGCGGCCCCGGGCATGCAAGCTCGAAGCGGACCCGGTGCTGGCCGCCCAGGTGAAGCGCAGGATGAACCAGCGCTGGTCGCCGCAGGCGATCAGCGCCGATCTCGCCGGCGAGGGACAGCGGGTATGCGCGGAGACGATCTACCGGGCCGCGTACAGCGGCTGCGGGCTCGGCGCCGACGCGTGGAAAGACCTGCCGAGGGGCCGCCGGCGTCGCCGTCCGCGCAGCCGCCACCGCGAAAAAGCCAGCCCGCTGGGGGATTATCGGCCTTTGAGCGAGCGGCCCCCAGCCGCCGAAGACCGAGACGAGGCGGGCCACTGGGAAGGCGACCTGATCATCGGGGCAGCCAACCGCAGCGCCGCGGCCACCCTGGTGGAGCGCGTCAGCCGCCACACGCTGGTCGTCGCATTGCCCCACGGCTACACAGCGCCCAACGTCGCCGCCGCGGTCACCGCCGCGTTGGCCCGCCAGCCCGCCCATCTGGTGCGCAGCCTCACCTGGGACCAAGGCCGCGAGATGGCCCGCTGGGCCGACATCGAAACCGCGCTCGGCATCGAGGTGTTCTTCTGCGACCCCCACAGCCCAAGCCAGCGCGGCACCAACGAGCAGACCAACGGGCTGCTGCGACGCTGGCTGCCCAAAGGCACACCGCTGAACCTCAGTCCGCTGCGACTGTCAGTCATCGAGGACAACCTCAACTGGATGCCCCGCCGACTCCACAACTGGCAATCAGCCGCCGACATCTACACTCAACTCACTCGCAACCACCGATAGAGCTTGCCGAAGGTCAAGTCCCCGTTATATTAATGGTCGTATCGATGGGTCGAGAAGTGCCTGCCGGAGAACCTCGACAGACGAGGTTCCGAGACCGCTGAGGGGCGGTTGGCAACCACTTGCGGCGCTCGGCGCCTCCGACTAGCGCCGTTTCAAGCAACGGCTGATGTGTTCAAACCTGTCGGCAACCGCAGCGACAAGGGCGAGACGGCATGAAGCGACCTCGCAAACGCCTGCTGGCACAACGCCAGCCGCGCTCAGCGGCGGGTGCGGCTTACGAGCAGGAGTAGCCCGGCGGGGGCGGGCGGCGGGTCGTGACCAAATTGCCGTCAGCGTCGCGCTGCGCAAAATTGCCCGTATGGGTAGCCGTCCTGGGGAAGGACTCAAATGTGAGCGGGCCGTTGCTAGCGTTGAAATTCCTGGTGCCGGAAAGATTGCCGTTGGCGTCCCTGACCCTCCCTGTGTTGGGGTTGCGGTAGGTGAATGTGCGGGTTTCGTGCTGGACGACGACCTCTTGGCCGTTGCGGCACGGCACGCTGACAGTGCCGTTAGGGCCTCCGCCGATCGGCGGCCGGTACGGCGTGGCGCCGCGGGCCACCATTCTGTCGTACTGCTCCTGAGTGCGGTTGCAATCCTTAGCCTGGATCCACCGGTGGGGTGGCGGGTTTGGGTGGTGCGCGTCCACCAGAAAGGCCTCCTGACGTGGCATTTTGCCGTTGACGAATAGTCGGCGTGATGCCATGACGGGAGGCACTTTCTGTGAGCAGCGTAGCTGGGGGTCTGGACCGGATTGAGGCAGTGTTCGACGAGGAGTCCTTGGTCGCCGATGCGGGGTTGTTGTTGGCGGGCACTTTGGCAGACCGGCTGGGTCTCGAAGAGCTGATCGACGAGGTGGTGACGCCGCCGCAGTCGGGACGCGGTTCGGGAGCCAAGGTGCTCACGGCGGTGTGCTCGATGATGGTGGGCGGCTCGTTCTTCGCGGACGCGGACAGGCTGCGGGCCGCGTCGACAAGGTCGGTGCTGGGGTTCGCGCCTGTGGCGCCGTCGACGTTGGGGACGTTCGCGAGGTCGTTCACGTTCGGTCATGTGCGCCAGCTCGACCGCGCCCAGGAGCTGGCGTTGGGCCGCGCGTGGGACGCAGGCGCCGCCCCTGCGGCCGAGCAGATCACGATCGATGTCGACTCGACGATCCGCGAGGTGCACTCCGACGCGAAGCAAGGCGCCGCCTATGGGCATACGCGCACGCTGGGCTATCACCCTTTGGTCGCGGTGCGCGACGACACCGGCGAGATATTGCATTCGCGGATGCGCAAGGGGTCCTCCCAGAAAGGACACCTGCGGTTCGTGTCCGAGACCGTCGCCAGGACGCGGCGGTTGGCGCCACAGGCGGCGCTGACGCTGCGCGCCGACGCAGGGTTCTTCTCCTGGGACCTGACCGAGCGGCTCGACAGGCTCGACGTGAGGTTCCTGATCGCTGTGGGCCGCAACCCCGCCATAGACCGAGCGATCGCAGCGATCGAAGACGACGAATGGACCCCGATCGGCTACACCGACGACGGCGAGGCACACGTCGCCGAGACGACGTTGACCTCGAGCCGACGCCGCCGCGGCAAGCCCGCTCGCACGGTGCGGCTGGTGGTGCGCCGCACCCGCATCGTCGGCGAGCAAGCCGACCTGTTCCCCGACTGGCGCCACCACGCCGTCGTCACCGACATCGACGCCGACACGCTCGACACCAAAACAGCCGACGCTTCTTATCGTTCCCACGCACGCGTCGAGCTCGCGATCAAGGACCTCAAAGCCGGCGGCCTCGCGCACAGCCCCTCGGGCAGGTTCGCGGCGAACGCCGCATGGCTCGCCTGCGCCGCTTTGGCGCACAACATCGCGCGCTGGACCGCCCGCATCGGACACGTCCACGACCCACGAAAGCTCACCGTCGCAGCCACCCTCGCACGCCGCCTGCTCACCATGCCCGGCCGGCTCGTCAACCGCAGCGGACGGCCCACCCTGCGGCTCCCAGCCCGATGGCCCTGGGCCCACACATTCACCGCCGCTCTCGACAAGATCCGAAGCCTGCCCCAGCACTGCTGAACCAGCCCCAGCGTCACGCCGCGCCGCGCAGCACACCCCCCAGGCCCAGCACACAACCCGACCCCCCAAAGCCGAACCGGGCACCCCACGCCCATCCGCGAACCGGCACCCCCAACGCCGCCCACACCACACCACCGCCAGACCCAGACCCCGCCAGCCCAGCCCCACCGGTGGATTCAGGCTTAGGCACGCCGTTCCCAGTCCAGCCGCAATAGGGGCTGTTCAGCCACGAATACGTGTACGACTGCACCTGCGACGCCGACGGCTGCGCAGGCACCGCCGCGACACGATTGCCGTCCGCGTCCAGCAGCTTGCCCGGATCGTTCTGATTGGGATTGCCGCCGACGGGACCCGCGAAACGGTCCGGATACCGATCAGCGCAGATCTGCAAGTCATCACGCGCCTGGTGCAGATAATGCTCCGGCCAAGACGCCGACGCATCCCGACGCGCCTCCTGAAGGGCCACCTCGTCGCGGTAGACCTGACAAGGATCGTCGTTCTCAGCGCCCACCGGCACCGCGACGACACCGACCAACACAGCCGACGCGGCAACCGCCGCCGCCAGCCCTCTGCGGAGGTTCAGCGCCCAACGCACAGACCCCCCCCCCCCGCAAACTCAGCCCTGCTCTCACAACAGCACCCATTTCTTTCGTCGATCACAATCCGTCCGAACGGCATCACTGTCGACGGTACCGCAATACCGTCCCACAGCCCAGCCGAATCCACATGACATTACATTACCGCACCCAACCGGACTCTTCGCGTTTCAGCGTGGGGTGAGCCGGACGAACTGGGCGACCGTCTCGATGTTCAGTTGACCGGCCAGCCCCGCTGTGCGATGCACTGCTGCGT
Organism: Acidimicrobiales bacterium; assembly: GCA_965231925.1. Lineage (GTDB taxonomy): Bacteria > Actinomycetota > Acidimicrobiia > Acidimicrobiales > Poriferisodalaceae > Poriferisodalis. Next base: position 1,939,919 of record OZ246894.1, on the reverse strand, counting down.
CTCGCCACTCCTGCGACGTCGACATGGCCAGCAGCGCACTCCGGTTCGGGTACTTGGCGATAGCGATCTCGTCCCACAAGTCCTCGACCTGGCCGAGCGACAGGAACGTCACGTCCGCTGCAAACTGGACCTCGCCGCCATAGTCGCGGATGATTCTCGACACTGCTTGGCCGTACAGCTGGTACGCCTCGTAGCCGCTCAGATCGGTCTCACGCCCGTCCTCATACACGGCCTTTTCCTTGAACTTCAACAGGTTGACCATGTAGATCGGCCCATCAGGCCCGGGCTGCATCATCTCGTCGATGCGCTCAGGGCTCGTGGGCATCACTTCGTTGACGACCTCCATCGGGTCACCCTCCTGTCGTGGGCATAGGCCCCATCAGTCAACTACGTCGGCAAGCACCGCTTCGAGCGTGCGCTGCCGTTCCCGCAACGCCCAAACCTCGGACCCCAAGGCCGTCACGATCGCCAAGACCGCATCGGTCGCGCCCCCATCATCGAAGAAGGTCAGTCTCGCGCCGCGCGCCGTCGTCGGGAGGCTCCGCCCTTCGACCGGCTGAGCTTGCGGCGCTGTTGGCTCGCCCATCACTCCAGCTTCCCAGACTCTCGCTCGACCCGTCTCGTAGACCGCCCGTGTCAGGCGCATGTTCTCGCCGGTCACGATCTGCGCCTCGAACATACACTCGCTCGGGTGCCCGGCTCGGAGACCCGTCAGCAGCTGCTCGAGGCTGCCCTGGCGGTGATGGCCCGCAGTGGGCTCGAGGGCTTGACCATGCGTGGGGTGGCCGACGAGGCCAATGCGGCCCTCGGCTCGATCCAGTACCACTTCGGCGACAAGGACGACCTTGTCAACGAGGCGTTCGGACTCTTGGTCGAGCGCATGGTCGAGGCTTCGCTGTTCGCGGTGAGCGATGTCACCGACCCCGAGGCGCGGGTGATCGCGTTCGTCCGAGCGGCATTCTCCACCGAGATCATGGACTCGGATTTCCTGCCGCTGCGCCTGACGTTGTGGGCCGCTGCGCCGTCACGTCCCGATATCGCGGCGATCAACGAGGCGCTGCACCAGCACTACCTCGAGCGCCTCAGCTCCCTGATCGCCGATGCTCGACCGTCAATGACCCGGGCTGAAGCTGAGCGCCGGGCCGCCGACGTCATGATCACCGAGAACGGCATGTGGCTGCGATGGGTCATCTCTCCGGATTGCGATGAGCTGAACCGCTGCATCGCGCACTGCAGTGCCCTCGCCCTGGGCAACTGACACCCATCCGGCCGCCCGCCGTCGGCCCACATACACGCACATGCCATAGCGGCGGCGGACTCAAACCCACCAGACACACCGCAAACCAGCGAAGGTGACCGGTTGCGCTCCGAGGCGCCGGAACGACCCGCCTCAGCAGCCGGTTGCGTCGCGCAGGCGGCGACACGCCTGCTCCATGCGGCCCTCGCTGAGCCTGGTGACGAACCGTCGGAAGCGCGTGCGCTCGATGGTGTGGAGGTTGTCGAAGTTGACCACGCAATCGGTCGGCACGCCGTCGGAAGCGGCAGTCAGCTCCAGTTCCGAAACCAACCCGCGCCGTGTCCTGGTCAGCACCGCAACGACGACGGCGCCGATCCGGTCGGCCACGGGGTCCCGGGTCAGTACGAGGACCGGCCTGTCACCGTCAGGGGCGACAGCGAACCAGACTTCACCGCGTTGCATCTCGCCAATCGGACCAGTCTTCGGCTGGCCCCCAATCTGCTGCCGCGCCAAGTGACAGCTCATCTTCAGTCACGGGATCGGCTTCATACAGCGCAACCTCATGCTCGGCGGCCAGCCGGGCAAGTTGACGGCGCAGCGCGTCGCGCATCAATTCGGAGCGTTCTACGCCGAGTCGCTGGGACCATCGACGGATTCCTTCGACGTCTTCCTCATCGGCTCGAAAGCTCAGCATCGTCATCGTCATACAGTCAACTCTATTTCGTATGACATAGCACATCACTTCAGCCATCATCCCTGACAGGTTTGGACATCTGTCCAAATATGGGCTACGATCAGCCTCGGATGTCCGTCCAACAGCCCGCACCACCAAGCGCACCGGGCCCCTGAAAAGGCAGTTATCGCGATGTCGTCGTCCGTCGGTAAGCGCGCGATGTGGAACTACACGCCGGAATTGCCCCTGCGCTCCGCGCCGTTCCTGCACTGGCCGCTGCGGCCAGGCGCCATTGCGAAGTACCTCGGGCGCACTTGGCTGCCGCTTCGGTCCCGCTTCTTCATGCTGGCCGTGTCGTTCGGGATCTGGGCCTGGTTCATGCCGTCGCCCGAGCGCACGAAGAGCTTCGAAGTCGGCTGGATATTCGAGGTGTGGCTGCGCAATCTGATCTTGGTGGCCGTCGTTGCGGGCGGGCTCCACCTGTGGTTCTACGTCGTGCGCCGCCAGGGCGACAGCCTGCGCTACGACGCCCGGCCGTTCGGCCGCAACAAGCGGGTGTTCCTGTTCGGGAGCCAGGTACGGGAGAACACCTTTCTCACGCTCACCTCTGCTGTCGTGGTCTGGACCGGGTTCGAGTCGCTGATGCTGTGGGCCTACGCCAACGGGTACGCACGCCTCATCACGCTTGACAGCAACCCCGTCTGGTTCGTGGTGTTCCTGGTGATGATCCCGTGGTGGTCGATCCTGTACTTCTCGAGCCATCACCGGCTGCTGCACGTCGGCGGGGCCTACCGTCACATCCACTCGTGGCACCACCGCAACACCAACGTCGGCCCGTGGTCAGGGCTCTCGATGCACCCCGTCGAGCACGTCGTGCTCTTCTCCGACGTGGTGCTGCTGTTCTTGGTGCCGTCGCACCCGCTGCACCTCTACTTCATGTTGATGCACCACGGTCTCGGGGCACCCTTGTCGCACACCGGCTACGACGCCCTGCTGCTGGGTCCGCGCACCGGTCGCCGAGCCAGGTTCGAGCTGGGCGACTTCCACCACCAGATTCACCACCGGTTCATCGAGTGCAACTACGGCGGCTACGAGTCGCCGCTCGACGAGATGATCGGCGCCTTCCACGACGGCACGCCGCAGGGTGCTGCCGTGCTGTCTCACCGTTCTCGCAAGCGCTCGCAAGCTCGCTGAGCCCGCAGGCCCACCCAGTGAGACGCTGCGCGTTGGCGCAGGGCAGTTGCTGCCGGTAAACGCAGGCCATGCGACGGCTCGCAGCCGTTGCGACTAGCCGGCCGGGGGTGGGCCTGTCGGAAAGTTTGTGTAAGCGGCGTGGTCTGAGGGTCCGCAGCGATGGGCTGCGGGCCGGGAAGGATCATGTCTGCGGCTGATCAGAATATGTCGGCTGTGCCGGCGAGCGAGGCTGTCGGCGAGGCGGCGATGAAGGACTGGGCTGAGCGGCTGGTGGCTCAGGCGCGTGCGGATGGCGTGGAGCTGACCGGCGACGGCGGTCTTTTGACCGGGCTGGTGCGTCAGGTGCCCCGGATCGGCCTGGAGGTCGAGATGAGCGAGCATCTGGGCTATGAGCGTCACGCGGTTGCGGGCCGCGGGACGCCGAACTCGCGCAACGGGTCGACTCCCAAGACGGTCACCACCGAGATCGGCGAGGTCGAGCTGCGGGTTCCGCGTGATCGTGCGGGGACGTTCTGCCCGGTGACGGCGGCGCAAGCATCGGCGCCGTCTGGACGGCCTGTCGGGCAACGTGATCAGCCTCTATGCGAAGGGGCTGACGACCGGGGAGATCCAGGCGCATCTCGAGGAGATCTATGACACCTCGGTGAGCCGGGAGACGATCTCGAAGATCACCGAGGGGATCGTGGCCGACATGGCGGCGTGGCAGAACCGCACCGCTCGACCCGGTCTACGCGGTGCTGCTGATCGACGCGATCGTCGTCAAGGCCCTTGACTCCCAGGTCGCCAACAGGCCCGTGTATGTCGCCATAGGCGTGGATCTTCAAGGCGAACGCGACGTGCTGGGCATGTGGCTGGGCCCCGCCGGCGGCGAGGGCGCCAAACAGTGGGCGACCATGCCGGCCGAGCTGAGAAACCGCGGCCTCGCCGACGCGCTGATCGTGTGCTGCGACGGCCTGCGGGGCCTGCCCGAGTCGATCCGGGCCACCTGGCCCGAAGCGACCGTGCAGACCTGTGTGGTGCACATGGTGCGCAACAGCCTGCGGTACGCGTCCCGCAAGCACTGGGGGCCGATCACCAAGGCCATGCGCGAGATCTACACGTCGCCCACCGTCGAGGCCGCCGAGACACGGTTCGCCCAGTTCGCCGGCGACTGGGAGGACACCTACCCCGCCATGATCCGCTCATGGCGCAACTCCTGGGACGAGTTCGTGCCGTTCCTGGAGTTCCCGCCCGAGCTGCGCCGCGTCGTCTACACCACCAACGCCATAGAAAGCCTCAACGCCCGATTCCGGCGAGCCGTGCGCCATCGAGGGCACTTCCCGCAACGAACAAGCCGCCATGAAAGTCCTCTACCTTGTCGCCACCGCCCAACACAAGAACCGAACCAACCTCACCGGCAAGACCAACGGCTGGAAAGCCATCCTCAACGCCTTGACCGTCCACTACGGCGACCGGATCGCCGCCTACATTCGATGAACACCACCACGACCGGATACACAAAGAATCTGACAGGCCCTCCCCATCGGCGGTGCGGTCTTGGGCACGACTTGCAAGGGCAGCGCGCCGCTCGCGGTCATCGATGCGCTTAATCGGGACAAAGACATCCGGCCCAGAGTCATCAACATGTCCTTCGCCCGCGATTTCAAGGAAAAACCGTCGAATGACCCGTGTGGAAAGCTCGACGGTCGTTGGCGCCTGAGCGATCTCACTGACCGCGTCGACAAACTGGAGTTGACCGTCGGCGAACTCACGACTTCAGTCAACAACAGCTGCGACGCATTCCGGCAAATACTCAACATCGCCGAGGAACTCAGTGTGGTCGCTGTCGCTGGCGCCGGCAACTGCTTTTCGAACTGTGAGGCTTGGACCGTCGACAACACAACCAAACCCGTCACTTGGACACGGCATATGAACGCCGTCAGCGCGTTCTCGCTCCCCGCCGGCTTCGACACTGTGGTCGCAGTCGCAGCTGTGGGCACAGACGGTAAGCGGTCGAACTTCAGCAGCGCTCACGACTACGTGGACATCGCAGCTCCTGGCGGCAACTACATGCCCGGAATCTTGTCCACAGTGCCCCTCCTGGAATGCAAGGCGCGCACACACGCGGTGACGGGCAGCACCTACTGGGATCCCAGCGGCTGCGGCATCGACAGTCCGCCAGCCGAGTGTCCTGACGCCACAACGCTCGACTCCAACCCGTTCAACGAGCCCACCGGTTGCGGGCACCGAGTCGGCTATGCCAGCGGCACGTCGATGGCGTCACCGTTCGTGGCTGGTGTGGTGGCGCACATGCTGAACCGCTACCCCGAGGCCACACCCGGCCAGGTACGTCAAGCGCTCGCAGAGTCCGCGCAGGACCGCGGGGATCCGGGCAAAGACGATGAGTACGGGCACGGCATCGTGCAGCCGCTCGCAGCGATCGAGCGCCTCGGAGAGATCATCGCGGAATCGGCCGTTAAGAATCCCCGCATTCTCGTCACCCCGGCACAGCTCGACATCGACGCGGGGTCCAGCGCCAGCTACACCGTCGCTTTGGCCTCGAAGCCCTCCGGCGACGTCACCGTCATTGTCGACGCCGCTGTGCCGGCCGCTGCCGGTGTCAGGGTCGCGCCGGCCAACCTGACGTTCGCCCAGACGAACTGGCAGCAGCCACAGACCGTCACCGTCACGGTCCCCCAAAGACACCTCGGCGCATCTCAGCCGCTCCCCGTTTCGCAGACCGCGACCGCGGGCGGCTACGACAGCGCAGCGAACGTCGACGTAACACTCAACGTCCGCGCCGACGAGTCCGCGCCGACGCTGGCAAGCATCGAGGTCCATCGACAGGGTCTTCCGGGCATTTCGCCCCCGATTCCGCTGAAGCCGGTGTTCTCGCCTGACATCACTTCCTACACGGTCACCGTGCCCGAGGGCCTCTCCTATGTGACCGTCGACGCGATGGCCTCGGCCGGTTCGCGGTTGGCCGTGCCGTCCTCGCCGCCAGACGCCCGCCCGGACAACGGCGGCTACCAGGTGAGCCTGTCGGGGCCGGTGGGCGTTCCGTCTTCGGATCGTGCGGACAAGCCCGGCACTTCGGCGGCTGTGGGCGAGCGGTTCCTCGAAGTGGTCGGCGACGACTGGTCGGGTGCTGTGATCGTGGCGTCGAGCGAGAATTTCCCCGACGGCCTCACGGCGGCGTCGCTGGCCGGGGCGCTGCGAGCTCCGATCCTGCTGACGCCTCGTGACCGTCTGGACCCCTCGGTCGCCAGGTTCGTTCGCGACAACGACGTGCGCGAGATCGTGATCATGGGAGGCACCGCCGCGATCTCCGATTCGGTCAAGCGCGAGCTTGACGCTATCATCGCCGACCGCGGCTGGTCATCGCGGCTGTGGGGCCAGGACCGATACCGCACAGCGCTCGAGATCGCCGAGCGAGTCGTGCGAGACGCCGGCGCTGTGGGCGATCTGTGCGGGACGAACCAGCGGTCGGTGTTCATCGCGACCGGACGCAACTCCGCCGACGCGCTCGCTGCGTCGCCCGCTGCCTACGCCGCCAAGATGCCGGTTCTGCTCGTCGACCCCAGGCAGCGAACCCTGCACAGCGGCGTGCGGGACTTCATTCGTGAGCACGGCATCGAGACCGCAGTGATTCTCGGCGGCAACGCAGCGGTGCCCGAACGGCTCCAACAGCAGATCCAAGCACTCGGCTCGATCAACCGTGTCTCTCGAGTGGCCGGCCCGGACCGTTTCGCTACCGCCGCGCAGCTTGCGACCCAGATCGTGTCCAAGTGCTACGACGCGGTCGAGACGATCGGCCTCGCCAACGGCCGAGGCTTCGCGGACGCGCTCGCTGCGGGGCCCCTCACCGCTGAGCTGCAAGGCGTGATGCTGCTCACCGGCCCCGACGACGTGCCCCCCGCAACCCTCGACGCCATGACCCAGATCGGCAAAGAAGCACAACTGGTCAACGTCACCCTCGCCCTGCTCGCCGTCGGCGACATCGCCCAAGCCGACAACGCCGTCACCGAAGCAAACAACACCGCCGGCCGACAACTCCACGGCAAACCAGCCCTCGGAACCGTCGACTCCATCACCGCTGGTGGCGGCGGTTTCTCCTGCGCGATCAGAACCGACGGCACCGTCCAATGCTGGGGTTGGAATAACCATGATCAATCGGATCCGCCGACAGGCCGATTCGCTGCCGTCTCCGCTGGCGGCTTCCATGCGTGCGGGATCAGAACCAACGGCACCGTCGAATGCTGGGGCCGGAATAACCATGGCCAATCGGACCCACCAGCAGGCCAATTCACTGCCGTCACCGCCGGCGACAACCATTCGTGCGGGATCAGAACCAACGGCGCCGTCGCCTGCTGGGGATCGAATCGTCGCGGCGAAACGGATCCGCCGACAGGCCAATTCATCACGGAACCAGCCAGCCAACCTGACACCGACGCGCCGCCCCTCACCGATGCAGTCGAGTCCATCTCGACAGCCGCGTCTGACACACAGGAAGACGTCCACGTCTGGCTGACGGTCACGGACCCCCAGCGACCCGGCACCACGACCAGATACCAAGTCATCATCCGCCAAGAATAAGGCAAGGAGGGCGGACTCCACCGGTGGTTGCGAGTGATCGGTCATGATGACCGGTTGTTCAACACAGCAACCACCAGTGGAGGTGTCCAGTATGGCAGCGAGGCTGAGCGCGTTCGAGCGCGCCCGGATTGAGGCGATGAGATCGGCGGGAGCGACCGCTGTGGACATCGCGGTGGTGCTGGGCCGGCACCCGGCGACGGTCTATCGCGAGCTGGGCCGCTGCGGCGGCCCCAAGGCCGTGTACGACGCGGCGTCAGCGACCGCTGACGCGAGCCGCCAGGCGCGGCGGCCCCGGGCATGCAAGCTCGAAGCGGACCCGGTGCTGGCCGCCCAGGTGAAGCGCAGGATGAACCAGCGCTGGTCGCCGCAGGCGATCAGCGCCGATCTCGCCGGCGAGGGACAGCGGGTATGCGCGGAGACGATCTACCGGGCCGCGTACAGCGGCTGCGGGCTCGGCGCCGACGCGTGGAAAGACCTGCCGAGGGGCCGCCGGCGTCGCCGTCCGCGCAGCCGCCACCGCGAAAAAGCCAGCCCGCTGGGGGATTATCGGCCTTTGAGCGAGCGGCCCCCAGCCGCCGAAGACCGAGACGAGGCGGGCCACTGGGAAGGCGACCTGATCATCGGGGCAGCCAACCGCAGCGCCGCGGCCACCCTGGTGGAGCGCGTCAGCCGCCACACGCTGGTCGTCGCATTGCCCCACGGCTACACAGCGCCCAACGTCGCCGCCGCGGTCACCGCCGCGTTGGCCCGCCAGCCCGCCCATCTGGTGCGCAGCCTCACCTGGGACCAAGGCCGCGAGATGGCCCGCTGGGCCGACATCGAAACCGCGCTCGGCATCGAGGTGTTCTTCTGCGAACCCCACAGCCCAAGCCAGCGCGGCACCAACGAGCAGACCAACGGGCTGCTGCGACGATGGCTGCCAAAAGGCACACCGCTGAACCTCAGTCCGCTGCGACTGTCAGTCATCGAGGACAACCTCAACTGGATGCCCCGCCGACTCCACAACTGGCAATCAGCCGCCGACATCTACACTCAACTCACTCGCAACCACCGATAGAGCTTGCCGAGCAATATGGAGACTCAATTAGCAAGACTATCAAACCTACCTATCGCCAATCATCCTGAAGAGACAAACCGGTCGAACAGCGGCGCGAAAGCACTGCTCTCGTGACTTCAAGCGGTTACGAAGAACTACTGCGAGATGCCCAAGCTCGGTCACGCCAACTGGACAACTGGCAGCTGACAACTGCGTCCATAGGCCTTGGCATACTCGGATTCATGGCGTCACAATTACCCGCAAGTGACTACAAACACAGCGGCGATATTCGCGTACTCGGTATCGCCGTGGTCATAGCGCTGCTCGGTTCAGTTCTCCTAAATCTACTTGCGAGGCCGCTTGTCGTACCTGTGCCTAAGGATCCGCCGCGGGTCAAGTCGCGCGAACGATCCGTGTGATTACCAAGGGCTACGCATGATTTCCGAGCACAAACCACGCGACTTGACTTCTGGCGAACCCTAACGACGAGGATTCTACGGATGACAAGCGGAGCGTTTACGACCTTTCTAAGCATTGCCTCGACAATGTCCTCAGGTGGAATCGCGTGAAGCGCTGGAGCCTCGTATCACCTTGGATCGGACTCCTGTTTCTGGTCATCGTCCTTGCAGACCGCTTTGCTTCGGAATCAAACGACTCCGGGCGTGTCTTGCTGTACGGGAGCTCGATGGCAGTGGGGGTGACATTCTTGTGTACGTTTGTGCGCGCCTGTCGGCTTGCGTTTGGATGTCTGGGAAAGAAGCAAACACGTCAATTGCGCCACGGTGAGCTTGTCGATCTCGACGGATACCGGCCGCGCCCCTGCGACTCGGTATCTTGCGCCCCAAGCCACGAGTGCGAGTGACGATGCCGCCGAACCGGCACAGTTCAGGCATCCGCCAAGGCCCGCAAGCCCGGCAAGACCTCTTCTGGATCGCGGCCCGTGATCTCCAAGTACACAGCGTCCGCGCATAGCTCTGCATCTTCTGACCAGCGGATGGTGCGGTGTGGCGAGATGGCGGCCGACTCGGACGTGTCGGACTGGCCCAGCCCGAGCTCCTGCCGCAGTTGCCGCCGGGCCGTTGCGGTCGGTAGACGTAGGCCATGCGACGGCTCGCCATCGGTCTCCTTGCAGCCTTTCGAAGGGCTTCGGGGCTCATACGGAGGATCCGTGGCACGACTCTCGACGATGTCGCAGATCAGCGCGTGACGAGCGGCCAGTCGTGGAACGAGTTCTGCGACTCGCTCAAGGCGGCGGGAGCTGCGCTGAGCTTCCCCGGAGCGCCGCCGGACCCGTTCAGCCAAGCGGAGGGCTACCGGTACCTCAGCCGTCTCGCCCGTGCCGGTCTGAACGCGTTCGTCGAGCACGCCGACCCGAAGGCGCCCGTGCTCCATCGTGTCGTCGACGAGACCACCAAGATCGGCGCCGACAATCCCGACAACCACTACCTGACGGCTGCGCTCGACGGGAACTACGAGTACCGGATCACAGGGCGGCGTAACACCATCGCCTACCTGAGCTTCGGGACGCAGTCGGGCAACTACGGCCAAGGCGGCGGCTTGCCCCCCACCGGCTACATCGAATCCGACGAGATCGACATCGACGCCGACGGGCGCTTCGAGCTGGTGCTGAGCTGCACCGCCCAGGAAGGCAACTGGCTGCCGATGACGCCCGAGACCGGCACGCTGGTCGTCCGCCAGACCCATGGGGATCGCAGCGCGGAGACACCGGCGGAGCTGACGATCGAGCGCATCAACTGCGCCGAAGATGAACGCCAGCCATCGCACCTGACCGCCCGGGCGCTGGATGAGGGGCTGGGCAAGGCCGGAGCACTGGTGATGGGCGCTCCCCTGCTGTTCGCCAAGTGGGCTCGTGACTTCTCCAAGCACAGCAACGAACTGCCGATGTTCGATCCGGACGTGTCACTGGCCGCCGGCGGGGATCCGAACATCACCTACTACCACAGCCACTGGGCGCTGGAGCCCGACGAGGCGCTGGTCATCGAGGTGACGCCGCCCCAATGCGAGCACTGGAACTTCCAGCTGAACAACTACTGGATGGAATCGCTGGACTATCGCCACTTCACAGTCCACACCAACATGGCGCTCGCCGAGTCCGAGGCAGACGGCTCAATTCGCCTGATCGTGGCGCACGACGATCCCGGTCGGCCGAACTGGCTCAGCACCGCGGGGCATTCCTTCGGCACCATGTGCTTCCGGTGGGTGCGAGCAGCCGAGCACCCCCAGCCGAGCTGCCGGGTGGTCACGCTCGCAAGCCTGCGGGCATGATCCAATGACGGACCTGTGGCGACCTCGGCGGGCATCGTGACCTCGACCGACTACGCGCACCCCTATCGCCCCGTCCCGGTCAAAGTCCTCAACCGGATCGGCAGTGAATCCCAGCGCTTCGGGCTCTCCGGACGTTTGGACGTCGATGCACTGCGTGCCGCCGCACGACGCAAGACCGGCCTCGACGACTTCGGCGACGACGGGCACCTTCGTGCTCTCGAAGTGCTCGTGGAGTCGATCAACGACGAAGCCCGCCTCACCCTGACCGGCCGCCTGATTCAGCGGTCGCGACTCACTGGGGCGCTGGTGCAGCGGCTGCGGATCGCCGACCTGCTGCAACGGCACCCCGAGATAGCGGACATCGATCTGGGCACCGTCATCGTCATCAGCGGCCCGCAGCGCACCGGAACCACCCTGCTGCATCGCCTGCTGAACTCCCACCCGGGCCTGCGCGCCATGTCAGGAGCCGAGGCCCTGATGCCGGTGCCGAGCGACCTCCACAGCGAACGCGCCGAGCGGGCGCGCAAGCGTCAGGCAGTGCTCGCCCAGAAGTCGATCTCGTATCTCGCGCCCGAGTTCATGGCCATCCACCCGATCAGCCATGACGAGCCCGAGGAAGATGTCCTGCTGCTGGATCTGAGCTTCATGAGCCAGTCGGCCGAAGCGACGATGAACGTGCCGAGCTACGCCCGCTGGCTCGAGACCCAGGACCACACTGCGGCGTATGAGTACCTCCGCCGGGTCCTGCAGGTGCTGTCGTGGCAGCGGCCGGGCCTCACCTGGGTGCTCAAGACTCCGCACCACCTCGAATACCTCGACGTGCTCTTGAGAGTGCTCCAGGGCGCCACGGTGGTGCAGACACATCGTGATCCGCGTATTGCGCTCGCCTCGTTCGCCAGCATGGTCGCCCACGGCCGCGGCATGTTCAGCGATCGGGTCGACCCCGTCGAGATCGGCCGGCATTGGTGTGCCAAGACGCACCGGATGGTGGAGCGGGCCATGCAGACCCGATCCGCGACTCCAGCCGGTCGTTTCGTGGACGTGTCCTACTACGACCTGGTGGACGACCCCGTCGCTGAGGTCCGGCGGATCTGCGAACTGGCAGGAGTCGCTTTCGATGCCGAGACCGAGCGGCAGGCCAAGCGCTACCTGTCGGCCAACCCGCAGAACCGCTTCGGCAAGCACCGCTACCAGCTCGCAGACTTCGGGTTGAGCGAACGCGACGTCGACGAGACGTTCGCGGCCTACCGGGAGGCGTATGCCATCCCGATCGAAGCGGCCGGAGTCGGTTCGTCGGACCGCAGCCCGCCGTCGACCGACGAGACGCCTGCTTCGAATGGGAGCTCACCATCCCAGCTCGGCGACGGCGGGATCGTCAACGCTGTGATCGCAGCGATCCGCGACCTTCGCAACCCCAAGACTCCCGACATCGACCCGGTGCCCGACCACGTCCGGATCGACGGCAAGACATGCTTGGTGACCGGAGCCAACAGCGGGCTGGGCAGAGCCGCTGCCGTCGAGCTCGCACGGCGCGGGGGCAACATGATCCTCGCCTGCCGTCCCGGCCACGACAGCATCTGCGCCGAGATCAAGCGGGAATCCGGCTCGGAATCCGTGGAGCTAGTCGAGGTGGACCTTGCTGATCTTCGCTCTGTCCACCGATGCTGCGATGAACTGGCGCGGCGCGACGTTCGCATCGACATTGCGCTCATGAACGCCGGCCTGATGACGCCCACCTCGAAACAGACCCCGCAGGGGTACGACACGATGTTCGGCGTTCATTTCCTCGCCAACCGGGTGATGGTCGATCGGTGGCTAGCTGACGGCGTCATCCGTCCCGCTTTGGCTCACGGCGATACACCCAGGATCGTTTTCGTTTCGTCGGCGGCGCACCGGTCATCGGAACACATCGACTTCGACCGACTCGGCGCCTACACCGACTACGGCATGAAGGACGCCATGCGCTACTACGGTGCCAGCAAGCTGGCCCTCTGCACATTCGCGACTGAGCTGTCACGCCGCCTGAATCCGAGCGACAGCACCGAAGTGGCGGTGCATGCACTGTGCCCGGGAGGGGTGGCTACCGACATCGCCCGTGACGCTCCCGCCGTGCTGAAGCCGATCCTCGACCCGGTGCTGCGCAGGTGCTTCCGGTCCCCCGAAGAGGCCATCGATCCCGTCATCTACCTGTGCTGCGCACCCGAAGCAGGGAATTCCACCGGGATGTACTTGCACCTCATGCATCGCAAGCAGGTGTCCGAGAGTGCGGCGGACCCTGCGAACGGGGTCAAGCTGTGGGAAGCCAGCCAAGCCCTGGTCGACAAGTCCCGGGAACCCACATGAGCGTCACCATGCCGCCCGAGTTGCGGCTGCCCCATCTCCAGCAGCTGGAGTCTGAGGCGATCGGGATCATGCGCGAGGTCGTCGCCCAGTGCGAGCGCCCGGTGATGCTGTACTCGATCGGCAAGGACTCCTCGGTGCTGCTGCACCTCGCCCGCAAGGCGTTCTTCCCCGGCCCGATCCCGTTTCCGCTCCTGCACGTGGACACGACGTGGAAATTCCGCGAGATGATCTCGTTCCGGGACCGGATGGCCACCGAGATCGGGTTCGAACTGATCGTCCACACCAACGCTGACGGCGTGGCCCAACGGATCAACCCGTTCGATCACGGTTCGAAGAACTACACCGACATCATGAAGACTCAGGCGCTGCGCCAGGCGCTGGATGCGGGCCGCTTCGACGCCGCATTCGGCGGCGCCCGGCGTGACGAGGAGAAGTCACGGTCCAAGGAGCGGGTGTTCAGCTTCCGCGATGCGCATCATCGCTGGGATCCGAAGAACCAGCGGCCTGAGCTGTGGAACCTCTACAACGGCCGGGTCAACCAGGGCGAGTCGATCCGGGTGTTCCCGATGAGCAACTGGACCGAGCTCGACGTGTGGCAGTACATCCACCTCGAGGAGATCCCGATTGTGCCGCTGTACTTCGCAGCGCAGCGGCCTGTGGTGAAGCGCGACGGCGTGCTGATCATGGTGGACGACGACCGGTTCGTCTTCGACGAGGGCGAGGTGCCGCAGCTGCGCACAGTGCGGTTCCGCACGCTCGGCTGCTACCCGCTGTCGGGGGCGATCGAGTCAACCGCCACAACGCTGCCCGAGATCATCGGCGAGATGCTGGTCGCCACCCGGTCCGAACGCGAGGGCCGGGTGATCGACTTCGACCAGTCGGGCTCCATGGAGCGCAAGAAGCGCGAGGGCTACTTCTGATGCCAGACCAGCCTGGGCTCGTGCATTCGGCGCTTGAGGCGTCAGGCGTCGATGCGTACGTCAAGTCCCATCAGCAGAAGGATCTGCTGCGGTTCCTGACGTGCGGCAGCGTGGACGACGGCAAATCGACGCTGATCGGTCGCCTGCTCCACGACTCTCAGCTGATCTACGAGGACGTGCTGGCCAGTCTCGAAGCCGACTCAGCGACCCAGGGCTCAGCGGGCAGCCAGGTCGACTTGGCGCTGCTCATGGACGGGCTTCGTGCCGAGCGGGAGCAGGGCATCACCATCGATGTGGCCTACCGCTACTTCTCCACGGAACGCCGCACATTCATCATCGCCGACACTCCGGGGCACCCCCAGTACACGCGCAACATGGCAACGGGCGCGTCGACGTGCGACCTCGCCATCATCCTGATCGACTCCCGTCACGGCGTGCTTCCCCAGACCAAGCGCCACAGCTACATCGCCAGCCTGTTGGGCATTCGCAACGTGGTGGTGGCGGTCAACAAGATGGACCTGGTGGGCTGGTCGCACGAGCGTTTCGGCGAGATCTGCGAGGACTATCGCTCCTTCGCCAAGGCACTCGACTTCGGCGAGCCGTATTTCCTGCCGATGTCTGCACTGCTCGGAGACAACGTGGTCAACGAGAGCGACAACCTCGAATGGTTTGACGGGCCGCCGCTGCTGGAGTATCTCGAAACCGCCGACATCGGATCCAGTGTCGACCTGGAGCACTACCGCATGCCAGTGCAGCTCGTCAGCCGACCCGATGCCGACTTCCGCGGGTACGCCGGAACGGTGACTTCGGGGCTCATCCGGCCCGGCGAAGAGATCGTGGCGCTGCCGTCGGGGCTCAGCTCTACGGTGGAGCGGATCGTGACGTTCGACGGCGAACTCGACGCCGCCGGCCCGGGCCGCGCGGTGACGTTGACGCTCACCGACGAGATCGACATCAGCCGCGGCGACCTGTTCGTCACGCCGGGCGACGAGCCGCAGCGGGCACACGAACTGGACGCAATGGTCGTATGGATGACCGAGGCTGAGATGGAGCCCGGCAGCACATATCTTCTGCAGACCACCAACGCAGTGTCGAATTGCACTGTCCGCAGCTTGCGCTACCGAGTCGATGTCGACACCGGGATGCACGAACAGGCGCTGGGGCTGAGGCTCAATGACATCGGGCGCTGCGTCATCGACTCGGACCGAGAGCTGGCATTCGACCCCTACGCCAGCAGCCGTGCGACCGGGTCGTTCGTGCTGGTGGATCGTCTCTCCAATGCGACCGTCGCTGCGGGCATGATCATCGGCGCGGCGACGGTCTGGGATCACGCACCCGACGCTGCGCTCGTGCGGCAGAGATCCGAGATCAGCGACGCCGAACGGGCCACTCGGTTCGGTCAGCAGCCGTGCACCATCCTGCTGACAGGGCTCACAGCCGCAGGCAAGTCCACCTTGGCTACGGCTCTCGAGCGTGAGCTGTTCGACCGGGGCAAAGTGTCGATCCGCCTCGACGGAGAGAACGTCCGCATGGGCATCTCGCGGGATCTGGGATTCAGTGCCCATGAACGCTCGGAGAACCTGCGCCGTGTGTCGGAGGTCGCACGGCTCGTGAACGGCCAAGGATTGATCGCAATTGCCGCGCTCGTGGCGCCCGACGGCGAGGTGCGCCAGCGTGCGCGTGACCTTGTGGGCACCGACCGGTACGTGGAGGTTTTCGTGGACACGCCCATCGATGTGTGCCGCGAACGTGACCCCCATGGCCTGTACGCGATGGCCGACAGCGGCGAGATTCCTCGGTTCCCCGGCGTCTCAGCCCCCTACGACCGACCGGCCGACGCCGACCTGCGTGTCGACACATCGGCTCAAGGCGTGGATGAGTGCGTGGCGGCAATCGTGCGGGTGCTGACCGAGCGTGGCTTCCTTCGAGGACCGAACACGCCATGAACGAGAGCGCCGGGAACCAACCCGTCTCTCGCAACATCGTCCGCGCCGAAGGGCAGATCACAGGCGCCGACCGCGAAGCGCACTTCGGCCATCGCGCTGTGACGGTGTGGTTCACCGGGCTCTCGGGCAGCGGCAAATCAACTCTTGCGTTCGCGCTCGAAGCAGCGCTGCTCGAGCGCGGCGTTGCCGCCTACGTCCTCGACGGCGACAACGTCCGCTTCGGGCTCAATCGCGACCTGGGCTTCTCACCGCAGGACCGCACTGAGAACATCCGCCGCATCGGCGAGGTGTGCCGCCTGTTCCAAGATGCGGGGATCGTCGTGTTGACGGCCTTCATTTCGCCCTACGTGGCCGACCGCGACCAAGTACGAGCCATCCACCCGGAAGGCACGTTCATCGAGGTATTCGTCGACACTGCGCTCGAGGTCTGCGAAGCCCGTGACCCCAAGGGCCTCTACGTGAAGGCCCGAGCCGGCGAAATCCCTGACTTCAGCGGCATCTCTGCCCCTTACGAGCCCCCGCCGTCACCCGAGATCACCATCGACACGATCCAGCCCCTCGACACCTGCATCGCCCACCTCCTAGCTGCGCTCGGCAACGCGGTGTGAGCTTTATTCCTTGCAGATCTTGGCGATCGTTTGAGGCGAGGCGTTCGCGACAGCGGCGATATCCCGCAGCGATGCTCCGTTCGCCTGGGCAAGCCGGATAGCAGTTGCCCATTGCGATGCAAGATCTTCCTTTTGCCGGGTCAGTCTGCGAACGACGTTGAGAGCTGCCCCCTCTGAACTCGTGGCCATGTCGAGGCCAGAGAGATCCCAAATCGATTTGACGTTGCTCATCGTGCCTCCTCGATGGCGCGCAACAGCTTCGCGATCACGTCCCGGATGATCACCGCTGCGACAAGCTCGTCGCTGCGACGTTCCACGATCTCGACAACCGCACCGAGTGCCTCCAGAGTGTGCGCCAGTTCTGACTCATCGAGGTCGACAGTGATCCGCACACCCAGGAGCTTAACCTCGAAATGTCTACTTTGTTGACAGTATGTCTAGTCAGCGAACAGATCGCGGGCGGCATGCGACGCACCGTTCCTCGTCTCGCAAACGGTCAACCGCAGCGCAAGCCCAGACGACATGTCGAGGCTGAACGCTCGCTTTGAGGCCTGCTGACCCCAAGACATCGACCAGCAGTTGCCGTTGCTGCGGCTAGTCCCAGGTGCCGAATTGGAAGGCTTCGCTGGGCAGGGCTCGCCACTGGTGCCACACCTCTGGGTCGCCGTCGGTGACCTCGATCCCCGAGTGTGGACGGCCCCACAGACCGAGAAGCACCTGAATCGGCGGGCCCTCGATGACGGCAGCTGCCGGCGACGCCGTCTCTGGCAGTGGCTCGATGTTCACGATGCCGACCACCTCGCCGGCATCGACGAGCCGAGCCGTGAGCCCACCCGGGTCTCGTTCGAGGACACGGCGCATCGCCTGCAGGAAGAACCGGCACGTGTAGTCCGCCGCGTCGAGTGCCTGTACCGGGGTCATGGAGTGCTCGTGTCCCAAGGCCATCTCGACATCGAGTCGGTGCATGCCGAGCTCGGATGCCGCATGCCATGCCCACAACCGCGGGTCGCCCTCCCCACCGGTCATCGAGAAGTAGCAGCGCCGACCGAGATCGTCGGCGAGTTGATCGATGGCCGAATGCGCCCACGATGCGAGCTCCGCCGTCGAGGTCCCGACGGGCTTGAGGCCGGCTCGCTCGTAGCCCCTGGCCCGGGACTCGGGATCCTCCGGCGCAGAGGTGATCATCTCTTCCCAGGCGATCCCGACGCGACCTATGTGCGACGCGGCGTTGTAGACGGTCCAGCCCGGGCAGTTGGGAACCGGCGCCACTAGTTCGGCTTCGCTGCGGTCGCAGATGTAATCGATGGCCGACCGCGCCGCGGCAATTCTCGCTGAGTGATCCAGGTGACCCGGCATCGTGGAACCCTCCCGTCCTACGCACGGAAGGTAGTCACACCGCAGCAGATCAGCCCGGCAAGTCGTCTCGCGTCAGAAAATCACGAATGGCAGCGTTCACCACCGGGGGATCTTCCAAGTGGAGAAAGTGACCCAGCTCGACGAACTGAAGATGCCCGTTCGCCACCTCGTCGGTGACGGTCTCGTACTCGTGCGGCTGCTGGCCGGGGTCCTTGGCGCCTTGTAAGAAGAGCACCGGCATCGTCATCCCGGCGAACAGCCCGTTCATGCGATCCTCAAGCTCGCGGTCGAATCCGGCTGACACGAAGCTGGCAGACATCCCTTCAGGCACACCTGGCTGGGTGCTCTCTTCGATGATGCGGTCAGTGTCTTGGGGGGCGATCGGCTTCGCAACCATGGACAGCCCGTGCGGCATCGGGTCCCGACCGAACGCGCGTCGCTGGATGGCTGCTTGTGCAAGCAACTCCGCGCCCATCGGGCTGCGGAACAACTCGTGCGGTGGGAGCGGCTCGGAGTGAGGCCGGTTGCCCGACTGCTGCATGCGGACGTAACGCCGGATCCGCGGAGCCATGCCGGGAACCGAGCAGAGGTGATCGCCGATCACGGCTCCTCGATCGTGCCCGGTGAGGAAGAAGCGATCGAGACCCAGCGCGTCGAACACCGCCGGCAGCTCGGCCGCCTGAGCTGCGTAGTCGTAGTTGCTGTCGAGACGCGTGTCGGATTGGCCATGCCCCTTGAGGTCGAGCGCAATGGTGCGGAACCCATCAGCGAGCCCGGCAACTTGATGGTGCCAAGCGAAACAGGTCTCCGGGAAACCGTGCAAGAACACGACAACCTCAGGATTTCCCGGATCACCGGCGGTGATGGCATGCCAACTCAACCCTGCAGCTTCGATAAATCGGTGCGTGACAACGTCGCCGTTCCACAGCGTCTCGATCTCGCCGTCATGGTTTCGCATGGGGCTTCCTTTCCCTTCCAGAGCGAATTTGGCTAACTGCTGACATGGTCGTGTCGCACCCGCTTCACCGTCGGATCCGGTATCGGCACCGCTGCGAGCAGGCGCTGGGTGTACCCGTCAGTCGGCGCGTGGCAGATGGCTGATGCGGTTCCCTCTTCGACGATCTCGCCAGTCGACATCACCCCAATGCGGTCGCACAAGTGACGCACCACCGCGAGGTCGTGAGCGATGAACAGGTACGAGACGCCCGTCTCATCGCGCAAGTCCGCCAGCAGGTTGATGACCTGAGCCTGCGTGGCAACGTCGAGCGCGCTCACTGCCTCGTCGAGAACTATCAGGCTCGGTTCCGGCGCCAATGCCCGGGCGATGGAGACACGCTGGGCCTGCCCCCCCGAGAGCTCCGTCGGCCTGCGATCGAGCATGTCCGAGGGCAGACGCACCTCGTCGAGCAGATCCTTGCTCCGACGTCGAGTGGCCGGCCGATCACGAATCCCCAAGAGGCGGCGCAGTGGCTCGGCGAGGATCTCCTCCACTGACATCGCGGGGTTCAGCGAGGCAACTGGATTCTGGAACACCGCTTGGATGCGACGGTGCAGCGCACCGGAATCGCGCCGACGCAGTTCGGCGACATCGTCGGAGCCGAGCAGTATGCGCCCAGTTGTCGGCGCTTGGAGACCCAGCACGCAACGACCAGTCGTCGTCTTGCCCGAACCTGACTCCCCGACCAATCCGTACGCTTCGCCTTGGCCCACGACGAATGAGATGCCTCGGACGGCGTGCACCTTTTCGCGGCCGACGGAGAACAATCCGCCGCCTCGAAACTCGACGACGAGATCGTCGACACAGAGCAGTGGCAAATCCGCCTGGTTCGCAGTGCCAGTCACGACTCGCCGCCATCCGCCGGAGCCGAGTCGGCCAGCACACACCTGCTTAGCCGACCCTCGCCTTCCTGCGGCTTGAGGCTCACCGGACCTTCCTCGCACATCTCTGCTGCGAACTCGCACCGATTCGCGAACCGGCACCCGGGAAACTCCTCGTTCGGAGCGGGCACCCGACCGCCGATCGTGACCAGTCGATCATCGTCAGCGTCGAGGAGCGGCACGCTGGCGAGAAGCGCCTGCGAGTACGGATGGCACGGCTGCGCAAAGAGGCCGTAGACATCGCCGGTCTCCACCGCCTCGCCCGCGTACATCACCACTGCTCGATCGCACACTTCGGCCACCACGCCGAGATCGTGAGTGATGAACAGCATGGCCATCGACAGGTCTTCGCAGAGCTCAACAAGCAGCTCGAGAACCTGTTGCTGTGTCGTCACGTCGAGAGCAGTGGTGGGCTCGTCGGCAATGATGAGCGACGGCTCGCTGGCCAAGGCCATCGCCGTCATCACCCGCTGTGCCATGCCGCCCGAGAACTGGTGGGGATAATCCCCCAGTCGCTGGCGAGGGTTGGCCACGCCAACCCGATCAAGAAGCTCAGCAGCCCGTTCGGCCGCCGCTGAGCGCGTCATGCCGGCATGAATGCGGAGCGGCTCTGCAAGCTGGAAGCCGACCGTCAGAGCCGGATTGAGCGAGGCCGTCGGGTCCTGGAAGATCATGCCGATCCCCGTCCCCCGGACGCCGGCCAGCTGCGATTCAGTCATGCCGACAAGTTGGCGACCGTCGAAGGTGATGCTCGCCCGTGAATCCACAGCGAGCCCCCGCGGCAGCAAGCCGGCGATTGTCAGCGCGGTGACCGTCTTGCCGGACCCGCTCTCGCCGACGAGTCCGACGATCTCGCCGGCTTGCACGTCGAATGACACGTCGCGGACAGCCCGTGCCCGCCCCGTATCGGTCGGGACCGTCACGTTCAGATTCCGCACTGACAACAGGGTTCCGGGGCGAGCCGCTTCCTCCGACGGATGCTCGTGATCATGTGCGGCTGCGTCTTCAGCGAGGCCCACCGCAACACCCCTCCGAGCGGCTTTCTTTCGCCCTCCCCGCCCTTCTGCCAGGACGTCGCGCAGTGCATCGCCGAGCGCATTGAAGGCCAGCACGGTGAACGTGATGGCGAGACCTGGGGGCCACGGCGTTATGGGGTTGTCCCGCTGCAGTGACCGTGCGGCGCGCAGCATCGACCCCCATGTGGCATCAGGCTGTTGCACGCCCAGACCCAAGAAACTCAGGGCCGCTTCGATCAGCAGCACCGCAGCGAGGCTGATCGTCGTCTGAACGATCAGCGGCCCGTACATATTGGGCAGGAGGTATCGCCCGAGGATGGTGTGGGTCGGCGCTCCGCTCAGCTGCGCCGCCTCGATGAACGGTTCCTCTCGGACGGAGAGAACCATGGCTCGGGTCAGCCTGATGAACCGCAGCGCGAAGAGGATCCCGACCGCGATCATGGCGTTGGTGATTCCGGGCCCGAGGATGGCGGCGATCGCGAATGCGAGGATCAGGCCCGGCAGCGAGAAGACAGCGTCGACGATGCGCATGACGATGCGGTCCCACCATCCGCCGGCGTAACCCACGAACAGCCCGATCGGCACGCCGAGGATCAACGCCGTGCCTACTGCCTGCAGGCCGGCCACGACGGCGGTCCGGGATGAATGCACCAGCCGGGAGTAGTTGTCGCGCCCCAGATCGTCCGTGCCGAACCAGTGCTCTGCGCTGGGACCCTCGAGGATGGCTGTGAAGTCCGCCGCATTCGGCTCGTGCGTTGCGACGACGGCGGGGAACGCCGCGCAGAACGTCAGCAGCATCAGCCAGATCAGCGGGATGTAGCCACCGGGCCGCGTGACAAGGCGTCGCAAGGCGGACTTCATGCCAGCCGCACTCGGGGATCGAAATAGGCGTAGGACATGTCGATCAGAACGTTCATGACGATGACCGTCAGCGAAGCCACCATGACCACGCCCTGAACCACGGGTAGGTCCTGAGAAAGCACGGCACCGACGACTTGCACGCCGATCCCTGGCATGCCGAAGATCAACTCGACCAGTACCGCCCCGCCCAGCATCACTGATGCTTGGAACCCGATCACGGTGACCACGGGAATGAACGCGTTCTTCATGGCATGGACCACCACGACTCGCCGGTATCGCAAGCCCTTGGCGCGTGCCGCCGTGATGTAGGGGCGATCCAGCACATCGAGCAACCCGCCGCGCATCTGCCGCGCCACGACCGCCGCGGAACCGAGACCGAGCGCAATCGACGGCATGATCAGGTGCTTGACCCACTCGAACAGGCTCTCGGTGGGGCCGACGTAGCCGACTGCAGGAAGCCACCCCAGCTGCACACCGACATAGAACGCGAGCAGCACGGCAACCCAGAAGTTGGGCACGGCCAAACCGGTCGCTGTCCCCAGCGAGATCAGGCGATCGGTGAGCCGACCCTGCCGCAGCGCGGCCACCGTGCCGCCGGCCACGCCGATGGCGACCGCCACCAGCAACCCGCCGCCTGCTACGGACAGCGTCACCGGATACCGCTCGATCAGCGTGTCGCTGACATGCCGGGACGTAATGACGGACCTGCCAAGGTCTCCCCGGACAGCGTCGGTGACCCAGTTCCAGTACTGCTCATGCAATGGGCGGTCCAGGCCGAGCTGCCGGTCCAGCTCGGCCACCGCCTCCGGCGTGGCGCCGTCGCCCAGGATGGTCTCAGATGCCGAGCCGGGTATCAGATGGACCAGCCCGAAGGCCAGGAATGAGACCAGTACAGCGAGAGGTACTGCCGCGGCCAGCCGGTACGCGAACGTTCGGACCAACGGTGTGACGACCTATGACTTCGGCGCGACGCCGCGAATGCCGATGTCGTAGGCCTCGTCAGCGGCTGCGTCGTCCGCCAACAGTTTGCGGAACCGCATGTCACCCTCCGCGAATTCGGTAACGCAACGTATTTTCGATATCTACGTGATACTACGACATTTGGACCGTGCTAGTCGACGGGCTGGATTGCTCAGCCGCTCTCGATCAGCTCCGAATCCTCGAGGAATCCCTCTTGCAAGCCTCGTTCGACGAGCAGGCGTGCGGTGAGATTGAGGTGTTCCTCCAAGAGGCTGCATGCCGATTCGGCGTCGCGGTTGATCGCTGCGTCGGCGATTGCTCGATGCTCTTGGTTGAGGTCGCGATTCCCGTTGTCGTCGGCCGGAACGGACCAGCGCCGGTAGAGCTCCCCTGCGTCACGCAGCCCGAGGGCCGTGTTGATCAGGCGCTGTGAGGGGCAGCCCTCGAGCAGGATCTCGTGAAAGCGCCGATGGACTACCGGCCACGGATCACCCGAGGAAGGTCTCGAACCCACCGGCGTTCGCTCCAAGGCATGAATCGCCGCGACGAGCGATGACTCCCAAGCGAGGTCACCGTGTTCGAGCGAGAGCCTGAGCGCCTGGGATTCGACGGCACATCTTGCCAACGTGAGGTCTTTGAGGTCGCGGATCGAAACGGGCGCAACCCGGTAGCCCTGTTGTGGCTCCGAGAGCACGAGCCCCTGCTCTACCAAGCGGGCCAAACCTTCACGGATGACGCTCGCACTCGATTCGTAACGTCCGGTCAGCATTGCGAACCGGAGTTTGGATCCCGGTCGGAATTCGCCGGCGACGATGTCGCTGCGCATGCGCTGATACACCTCTTCGCCGCGGGTAGCAGTTGTCGACGCCATGACCACAACAGTAGCCGCACAAAGGCGAAACGGACAGAGCCAGCCTGCTTTACCAAGAAATCTCGCACAACACTTGACATTTCGAAATTTCTGACCTAAGTTGTATCCGGCAAAGGAGCGAACATGCCAAACGTCCAACCATTTGCTCGCGAAGACCTCCCCCAGTTCGAGGAGATCTTCAGCAGAGTCGACGAGAACATGGGATTCCTCCCCACATCGCTCTTCACGATGGGACACGTGCCCGAAATCCTGGGCGGATTCTTGGCACTCGGCGGCGCCGTTCTTCAGAACCCGGTCATTGACGGCGAGCTGAAGAACCTCGTCTCTCACGCCGCAAGCGCCGCGAACGGCTGCCGCTATTGCCAAGCGCACACTGGCGCAACCGCCGCCAACCAGGGGTCCGACCCCGCGAAGGTCGCCGCCGTGTGGGAGTTCGAGACGTCGGACCTCTTCACCGATGCCGAGCGGGCCGCGCTGCGGCTGGCTTTCCACTCCGGTTCGAGCCCGAATGCCGCCACCGCCGAAGACTTTGAGGAGTGCCGCAAGCACTACAGCGAGGAGCAGATCGTCGCAATTGTGGCTGTGTGCGCGCTGTTCGGCTACCTGAACCGCTGGAACGACACCATGGCCACGCAGCTCGAATCAGAGCCCAGCGAGTTCGGCAGCGAACACCTGAGCGGCCTCGGCTGGCAAATCGGCCGACACGCCTAGGGAGCGGCAGATGCCCTTCACGCTCGCCAACATTTCCGGTCGCGCTGCGCTCGTGGCAGGCGACGAGTACTACGACCTCGAGGCCGTCTCGCAAGGGTCGCTGGGAAGTGATCCGATGGGAGCGCTCGAATCCGCCGACTAGCTCGCTGAGCTGACGACCGGGCTCAGTGCTCATCAACCGACCGGTTCGCTTGCCGACGCCGTTCTGCACGCGCCAGTGCCGACGCCACGCAACTCCTACGGGATCGGACTCAACTACCGGTCCCACGCTGCTGAAGCCAACATGACGGTCCCCACCGCACCGCTGGTGTTCACCAAGTTCCCCTCGTGCATCGTCGGGCCCAACGACGACGTTGAGCTGCGCAGCGAGCGGGTCGATTACGAGGGAGAGATTGTCGTCGTCATCGGCCCTGGTGGCAAAGACATCGACGAAGCCGATGCCTGGAATCACGTAGCCGGGCTCACCGCCGGCCAGGATGTTTCCGACCGTGGCATGCAGATGGCGTCAAAGCCGCCGCACTTCGATCTCGGCAAGTCGTTCGACACCTTTGGTCCGATTGGACCGGTGCTCGTCTCGACAGACTCGTTCGCCGATCTCGACTCAGTGCGCGTTTCCACCCACATCAACGGCGAGGAGCGCCAGAACGACACGACGGCCAGCCTGATGTTCTCGATTCCGACGCTGGTCGCTTACTTGTCGCGCATCACGACGCTGCAGACCGGCGACGTGATCTTCTCGGGCACACCCGAGGGCATCGGCGCTGTTCAGGGGTTGTTCCTTGCCGACGGTGACGTCATCACGACAACGGTCGAGGGCGTCGGCACCATGACCAACCGCTGCGTGCGGATATCCGACCACGGGCACCCGACCCCGAATTTCCCGCCGCGCTGACGTGCGGTCCAGCAGTCAAAAAGGAGCTACGACGCATGACAGTGCTTGATGAACAGCAGTCCGGCTTCCTCGCGGAACGCGTTTGGGCCATCTTGGCGACGGGTCGAACCGACGGTTCGCCGCAACAATCAATGATCGGCTATGTCGTCGACGACGAAGGCCGCATCGTGATCTCGGCCAAGAGCTTCACGGCCAAGTGGCACAACTCCGTGCGCCAGCCGTCAGTGAGTCTGTGCGTACCCGACGGCCGGGTCCATCTGGTGGTCTATGGCACAGCCGAGGCCATCTCGGAGGACCCGCTGCGCGCCGAGCTCACGGCCGATGTCTTCGCCCGGCTGACAGGCAACGAACGGCCCGATCCGTCGGGCATCATGCCAATGCTGAATGAGCAGAAGCGCACGGTCATCCGCATCACACCGACGAGCGCCATCTTCCACGAGTGACCGCACAGCTAGTGCCAATCGAGATCGATGTCAATCGAGACCAACTCGATCGCACCGTCAGCTGCAAGCTGGCCGACCACGCTTAACGCCCGCACGAGTACACCGCTGGATATCAGAACCCGGTAGTCCGGGCGATCGGGAATGACCGGCAGGTCGTCGAATTGTTCGGCGAACCGATCGACTATGCGCAGCAATTCGATGGTTTGGAAGTCCGCGGTTGATGGCTCACCGTTCGGACCTCGCTCTGGGCTCAGTTGACGGTCTAGGTCCTCAAAGAATCCGTAGGTGGCCCTAACCTCGCGACGATCAGTCAATCTTGCTGAGTCGACTCAGTTTCGTCGATCCGACGCATCACCCGCTCACGGGACCGGGCCAACAGGTCTTGCGGGGCATCGACAACGTCCCAGATGATGCTGTCTTCGAAAATGGCGTCAACCTCAGAAGGGGCCATCGCCTCAAGCTCCGCTGCGGTCCACACCCGTCGCGTCATGAACCCACGGTACTCCGAACCTGCCACGTCGCCGGGTAGTCGAATCTGTGGCGAACCGCAGTACGGTGACCGGCGCCGACTCCGCCTGCTCGCACACAGTTGAGCTCGAGCGCTCGCAGCGCGGCATGGACATGTCCGACCCTGTCTGACAGGCTTCGCTAGGGCCATAGAGCCTGCAACTGAGGGGACACCAGATGTCACAGATGAACGAGACGGCCGCCGCATTTTTCGACGCGTGCGAGACCGGCCAAGGCTGGGACGGTTGTGCCCAGTACTGCACGCCCGACGCGTCCTTCGCCGCTCAGTCCGAAGCGATCGGCGACATCACCGACCTGCGCTCGTACGCCGAGTGGATGAAGGCCACGCTGACGATTCTCGAAGACGGCTCCTACGACCTGAAGTCGTGGGCCGTCGACACCGAGCACAACAGCGTCCTGGCCTACGCCGTGTTCAACGCCACCCACACCGGCGAGGGCGGACCAGTGCCGCCGACAGGCAAGTCGGTCAGCTCGGACTACGTGTACGACATGCGCTTCGAGGGCGACAAGATCGCCCACATGACCAAGATCTGGCACTCGGGCGTCGCACTGCAACAGCTCGGCTGGGCCTGACGCCACCGAAAGGAGTTGTCTACGCGCGCACGATCGGCTGGCATGCCGACCGGCTTCGATATCGGCGAACCGCGTTCGGGCATGCCTGGCTCTGACACCAGATGTCGCAGCTCTGTGCGAGTCGGCGCTCCATGTCGAGCAATTCGGCGACCACCGGAACGCGCAACGGCCTCGAGATCGCATCCGGTGAGCGCCTGGCTGACACCCAGGCATCTCCGAATCATCAGATCAAGGGCATGTGGAAGCACCCCGCGGACGAGACGTCGTGGGGGTACCGGACCTTGAACTGGTGGCAACGACCTCGTGCGCACCCTGGAGCGTGGCTGCTTCGACGGGATCTTCTTCGCCGACGTGTTGGGCACCTACGACGTCTATGGGGCGAGCCGCGAGGCTGGCCTGCGCGGTGCAGTCCAGATTCCCGGCATCGACCCCACGTTGCTGATCCCCGCGCTGGCGGCGTGTACGGAGCATCTCGGTTTCGCCGTGACCATGTCGACCAGCCACCACGCTCCGTACCACACGGCTCGGCTGTTCTCGACATCTCGACCAGCTCACCGGCGGCCGTGTCGGCTGGAACATCGTGACCTCGTACCTGTCAGATGCCGAGCGTCAAGGACTCGGCGAGATCCTGCCCCACGACGCCGCTACGACCGGGCCGACGAGTACGTCGATGTCTGCCTGAAGCTGTGGGAGCAGAGCTGGGAAGACGGGGCCGTCGTTCTCGATGCCGAGGCCGACACGTTCACCGACCCGGCCAATGCATCGAGATCAACCACGCCGGCGAATGGTTCACGGTCGAAGGCACCCCGCATGGACGAGACGTCCCCCCAGCGTACTCGGACGCTTCGCTGTATGGCAGGCACCTCGTGCGCACCCGGTGTCGAGTTCGTGGCTGAACACGGGCGATGTGGATCTTCTTCGCCGACGTGTTGGGCACCTACGACGTCTACGGGGCGAGCCGCGGTGGCATGGCCTGCGCGAACGCGGCTCCAGCATTCCCGGCATCGATCCCACGTTGCTGATCCCCGCGCTGGCGGCGTGTACGGAGCATCTCAGTTTCGCCGTGACCGATGTCGACCAGCCACGGGACGCTCCGTACCACGAGTGGTCTCGGCTGTTCTCGACCCTCGACGGCTACCTCACTCGGTACGGCCGTGTCGGCTGGAACATCGTGACCTCGTCACCTGTCAGATGCCGAGCGTCAAGGGCTCGGCGAGATCCTGCCCCACGACGCTCGCTACGACCGGGCCGACGAGTACGTCGATGTCTGCCTGAAGCTGTGGGAGCAGAGCTGGGAAGACGGTGCCGTCGTTCTCGATGCCGAGGCCGACACGTTCACCGACCCGGCCAAAGTGCACGAGATCAACCACGCCGGCGAATGGTTCACGGTCGAAGGCCCCCACATGGTCGAGCCCTCCCCCCAGCGCACTCCCGTGCTGTATGAGGCGGGCAACTCGGCACGCGGTGTCGAGTTCGCGGCGAACACGGGCGAGGTCGTCTTCATGTCGGTTCCTGGCAACGAGCGGGGTGCCGCCGTGGTGGCATCGCTGCGCGAACGTGCCGCAGCGGCGGGCCGCGATCCCGAACAGATCAGGGCCCTGCAGGTGGCGCGGGTAGTGGTTGCCGAGACCGATGCCGAAGCCCGGGAGATGCGCGACGAGTGGTCACGGCTGTTCTCCGTCGACGGCTACCTCGCTCTGTACGGCGGCTGGACGGGCATCGACTTGGGCGGTCACCCGCCCGACACACCGATCGATGACATCGAGGCGAACGCGATCCGCACCCAGGTCGAGCGCTGGAAATTGGAAGACCCCGGGCGGATCTGGACCGTCGGCGATGTCGCCCGACGGCTCTCGGAGACCGCCGGCGGGCTGGGATTCGTGGGTTCGCCGGCCGGCGTCGCCGATCAGATGGAGGCATTCATCGAGACCACCGGCGTCGACGGCTTCAGCATGTGACGACGGCTCCGGTCCCCTGGGGGTTCACTCAAGTGGTCGACTTGCTGGTGCCCGAGCTCCAACGGCGAGGCCGGTTTCGCACCGGCTACGAGGGCTCGACCTTCCGGGAGAATTTCTTCGGCGCCGGCCAACGCCACCTGCACCCCACCTACCCCCGTCCCTGCTGATCCGCCTCGTCGGCGTTGAACTGCAACTCGCCGACAGGCTCGCCCCAATTCTCTGGACACCCCCGCAACTACGTTCCATCCATGAAACGAATCGAGATCAACCCATGACGTCAGCCGCCAGCCCGTCGATCGACTCAGCCGGCGTCCGGGCCCTCGTCGTCGAAGCCGTCGCCCGATCAGCCGACCTCATCGACACCCCGGCGACCGCCGAGCAATGGGACCAGCCCTCGGCTCTCGAAGGCATGACCGTGGGAGCACTCTGCGCCCATCTCGTACGCGCTGCCGGCGCGACGATCGCCTATCTCGACCGCACCTCACCCGACCGGCGCCCTGACGGCGACCTCCTCACCGCAGTCACCTACTTCCACGCCGCGGTCGACTCCCCCGTCCACGAACAGATCAAGGACGTCTCCGCAGCCGAATCGGCCATCGGGCACCAAGCAACCGTGGACAAGTGCCGCCAACTGGTCGCCGACCTGGAGACACGGCTGGCCGACGAACCCGTCGACCGCCTCGTCGCCGCGTTGGGGGGCCGACTCCTCACCCTCGACGACTTCTGCCGCACCAGGCTGATCGAGGTGCTGCTGCATCTCGACGACCTCGCCGTCAGCACCGGCCAGACCCGCCCGGACACCGACCCGCTCGGCCCAGCCATCATCATCGAGATCTGCATCGACATCGCCCGAGGCCTCAACGGCGACTGGAGCGTCCTCTATGCCCTGACCCGAGCCGAACGCTCTGGCGACACCGCAGTCTTCCCCGTCTTCTGATCGCGGACCCCATGAGCCCGATCACTACAGCCAGATTCAGCGCCGATGAGCTGTATGAGATCGTCGCGACCTATGCGGGCTTCGGCAACCATCACACCGGGACCCCGGTCGATGCCCAGACCACTGCGTGGCTGAAGGACGTGCTGTTGAGCCTCGGTGCCTCGGTGGACGAAGACTGGTTCGAGTTCGACCTCTTCATCTGCACCGCCGAGTTACGGATCGGGGACCAACTCGTGCCCGCGCTGCCCGTCTTCTACAGCGCGCAGGGCGATTGGCGGACCAAGAACCTCTCGATCGTCAAGGTCGATGCCGCCGTCGCCGGCAACCCGCGCGGGCTCGACCCTTACCTCGACACCGACCCGGCAGCAGCGGCGCTCGTCGTCGTCATCGACGGACCCGACGATCTTGTGGTGCAGTGCAACCGAGTGCCGCAGATGCCCGCAACCCCAGGTCGCCCCGCAGTCATCATCCCGGGCAACTGGGCCGAGCGCGTCGGCGGCGCCGATGCCGAATTGGCATTCACGGCGACGACCGAACCGGGTCGCAGCGCCAATGTCATCGCCACGTTGGGTCCTGCCGACGCGCCACCGATCAACATCACGACGCCGCTCACCGGCTGGACGCCCGCCGGCGGCGAGCGCGGCACCGGCCTTGCGGTCGCTCTGGCGATGGCTGCCGATCTCGCCGCCGATCACCATGTCACGCTCTCCGCGTGCAGTGGCCACGAGATCGATCACATCGGCCTCAAGCACTATCTCGACGGCCGAGACGTGGACGGCCACCGGGTCATCCATCTCGGTGCGTCAGTCGCAGCGGTCGAACCCGATTCGAAGGGCCCGGCAAGCCTCGGTGACCAGCGCATGGTGCTGACGACGGCCAGCGGCGAGCTGCGCGACGAGATCAGCCATCGCGTACCCAGAGCGAATTGGCGCCTGCACGAGGCGGACACTTGGCCGGGCGAAGGCGGCACCTGGTTCGAAGCCGGCGCGTCGGTGCTGTCCTTTCTGGGCGGATCATCGGTGTTCCACACCACCGCAGACACTGCCACCGCGACGACTCCGCAGGCCATGGCCCTGGCTGCCGACGTCGCAATCGATGCGGCCAGGCTCTTCCTCGACAGTCACCGATGAACCGTGCCGACAACTGCCGCCGCCTGCTCACCGGCGAGCCGCTCCGCTACGTCGTCACCGACAAGATCCTCGGCTTCTGACACTCTGCCGGCACCGTTGACTGGATCCAACACACGTTGTATGGTGTCAACATGCCGAGGGCGCGGCATCCAAAGAAGGAGGTCGAAGCCGCATTGGCCGAACTCGAAGACGCAGGCTGGACCATCGCACCGAGAGCGTCAGGGCACCGTTGGGGTGTTGCTCGCTGCGCCGAATCCAGCCGATCAGGCTGTCAAGTCTCCATCTGGTCGACACCACGAAGCCCCGACAACCACGCCCGCCAGCTCAGGCGGGTACGGGACCGATGCATCCACACCCCCGAATGGGACAACGACTCGTGACTATGACCACCCACACCTTCACCCTGATCGTCAACGGCCCTGACCTCCAATCAGACGAACGGATCGGCGACGTATACGAGGCCGGCTGCGATGACGCCTTGATCGGCCGAGCCGACGGCATTCAGTACGCCGACTTCGACCGCGAGGCCGACAGCTTTCAATACGCAGTGCTGACTGCAGTCGCCGAACTCGAGTCCATCTCGGGCGTCAACGTGGTTCGTCTCGCGGATGCCGGACTGGTGTCCATGGCCGACATCGCAGCCCGCACCGGCCGAACTCGCGAGAGCGTGCGGCTCCTTATCGCTGGCGAGCGCGGACCCGGCGGATTCCCACCCCCCGTCACTGACCCTCGCAGCCGCTACCGGCTCTGGCGCAGCGCCGAAGTTGCAGCTTGGCTTCGAGAGAACCTCAACACACTCCTCAACGACGCTGCCGAAGACCATGTCCGAGCGGCCATTAACGCCAGCCTCGAACTCCGCCACCACCGAGCCCATCTCAACGACGCCGAACGCTCGGACCTTCGAACTCTTGTCGACAGCTAACCAATACCAACGACTCGGCCCGAGAAGATCGATCGACTGACGGCGGGCTCACCGCCCATCAAGGCTCCGCGCCGGGCAGGCGATTCCTTGCCTACGTGACCTTCGGCGCCAGCCAGGGGCCGAAACTTCGCTGGGACCGCCGCTCTAGCATTCGGTCGTGGATCAGATTTGCGACGATCTCGAAGCTGAAACCGAGGCTCTGACCGCCGTCGTCGGCCACTTGAACGAAGAACAATGGCGCTCACCTACTGTCGCCGAGGGCTGGGACAGCCACGAGACGATCCTGCATCTCGGCGTCGGTGATTGGCTCGCGCATCTCACGCTGACCGATCCGACGTCATTTGCCGTCGCCAACGGCCGACTGTCGAACGGCGAGGCATCGGTCAACGCCTTGGTCGGTCCAGAAATCCAGTTGCTTTCGGGAGCTGATCTGTGGCAGTGGTTCCTCGAGATGCGTACCGCCATGATCAACGCACTGCGCAGGCGGGATGCTCGGGATCGCCTTGCTTGGGTCGGCCCTGAGATCGGAGCGCGGTCGATGGCGACAGGTCGACTGGTGGAGACGTGGACGCATTCCCACGATCTGGCGGACACGTTCGGCGTCGAGTATCCCCAGACGGACCGGTTGCGCAACATTGCACACATTGGCGTCATCACCCGCGACTTCAGCTACGTCAATCGAGGATTGACACCGCCGGTCGATCCAGTTCGAGTTGAGCTCACCGGCCCAAGCGGAGACATCTGGGCCTGGGGACCCGAAGATGCTGCAGACCGAGTGACTGCCAACGCCTATGAATTCTGCCTGGTCCTGACACGGCGTCGACCGCTGTCGGACTCTGCAGTCCACGCTCGAGGCCGCCTCGCCATCGAATGGATGGAGATCGCCCAACCCTGGTTCGAACCGCCGCGCATCAGCGATATGGCCTAGAGCATGAACGTGAGCGAAGAAACCCCCAGTGAGCTTGAGGACGCGTCGAAGGCCGCTCTTGAGTGGATCAACGCAACGCAGGAGTCGCACTACGAGATCACCGGAGTCATCGATGCCGAAGACACCGTGGCACGAGCGCGAGAACGGTCCTTCGAACTGGGCTTGGTGCTGTGCGACGGCGACGTCTGTGCCCGTGAGCAGGTGGTGGTCGAACGATCCGCCGATGGCTATCGAGTGTCGGCCGCCGACGTTGACGATCCGCTGATCCCGCCGCTGCTCGACCCACCGATCGGGGTACGCACCGGGTGGCTCAATGCCCAGCTCGACACGCACAAGTTCGTCGTCTTGGTGTTCTACCGCGGCTTGTGGTGACCTCCGTGCCGCCGCGAGTTGCGCGGCTTTGGAAAGTCGGGGGTAGTCGAGGAGATCCGGGCTGCGGGCGGAGAGATCTTCGCCGTCACCAGTGAGCCCCAGAGTCTCGCGAGCGAAGCACAGGACTCATGGGAATTGCAATATCAAGCCGTAGGCGATCCGCACCACGAGATCCTCGGAGACTGCCGTGAGGCTGACCGATTCGACCTCTACATCGGCGACACTGCAGTACTGGAGCGACACTGGTCCTCGCACCCGAACGGCATCTTCCAGGCCGGGATTCTGGCCCTCACCGAGGACCGACGAGTGCTGTACCGGTGGCACTGTCGCCCGACTCATCAGAACCGCGGCGGCGCCTCCGGTCGAGTCACCGCGTCGCACGTGTGGACTCGCATCCAAGAAGGACTAGCCACCGACGCCGACGCCGCATGGGATACCGATCCCCCACTCGACGCCCCAGAGGCCTTCTGGCCGTACTTCGTCGCTCAGCTGTTCGCCCATGGATGGTTCATCAAGCCGAAGCGGTTCCCGCTTGGCCGATCCGACGACAAGCCTTCTGCACCCGTGTCCGCGATGAAACCACGACTCATCGGATTCGCTGCGGCGTGGGCCATCTGCTTCGTGCTCTTACCGGCTCGCCGAGTTCTCCTCGCCCTGATCGGCTACGCCGTGGCCATCACACCTGCCGTCCGCAGAACGAATCGCGAGTTCCAGCACATTCCGGCCGGCAGCACGCCCGAGCCAGGCGGGCGAAACCTCGGCACCGAGCCCCCGACGTCCCACCCTCGACAGCCGAGTCGCTGACACGACAGGGCGAGCCGAGCTACTCGAAGGTGCGCCTGGCCGTTTCCCAAGCGTTGATCTTGTCCCAGTCGTACTCCACTCCCAGCCCCGGGCCGGTGGGCACTGCGACGCATCCGTCAGCACCCACATCGTCGAGACCATCGCCATAGCCGTCTGCGTAGATCGGCGGTTGCAGGCAGTTCTGCGAGGTGTCGGGATTGACCAGGCCGAGTTCGTAAAAAAGCGTGTTGGGTATGGCCGACATGCAGTGTCTGTGCATCGGGCCGGCCGTGTGGAGCTGTACCTCCATGCCGATGGCGTCGCAGAAGTGGGCCAGTTTCATCGTGCCGGTGATGCCGCCGTCCAACTCGGGATCGACGTGCATGATGTCGGTGCCACGAGCGAGCACGAAGTCGGCCTTTTGCTCGAATCCTCGGATGTGCTCGGCAATGAGCATCGGTGTGCGGATGAAATCTCGCAGACGCTGGTGAGCGGCGGCGCTCGAGGAAGCATCGCGGTACGGATCTTCGTACCACAGGTATCCCAAGTCATCGCAGGCCCGACCGACTTCCACGGCATCCATGAATGACCCCAAGGACGACGCGGGGTCTGTCATCAGCTTCATCGTGGACCCGACGCGATCGCGAACCGCCGTCATGATGCCGATCTCGTTGTCCACGTCGCCGTCGAAGAAGCCGTGAATCTTGAACGCGGGGAAACCGCGTTGCTGGCATTCCTCCGCGAAGTCTGCGTACTTCGAGATGCTGTCCAGGCCGCCGGGCGTCTTCTGGCCCGGTGTCGTGCTCGCATATGCCGGCAGCCGCTCCCGGTACCCGCCCAGCAACTGGCTGATGGAGGCGCCGTACTTCTTGCCCGCGAGATCCCACAGGGCTGTGTCCAGCGCTGCGATGCCGACCTTGTCGAAGTGCCGGAACTGCAGCTTGAGGAGTTCGAAAATCCGTTCGCGCTGCTCTGGGTCCCTGCCGATCAGCAGCGGTGCCATATCGCAGACCTGCGCCATTGCGTGTTCGGTTGCGCCGTAGTGGGGTGCGTAGCTACCCGTGTGACCGTCGTCGGTTTCGATCGACACCATGAACTTCGAGACACTCATCTCTGCCCCAGGCGAGCAGGCCCAGATCGACGGACCGACGTCGGGGAGCTGATACGTGTAGGCCTGAACGACAATGCGGCTGATCTTGCTCATGATGCACCTCAGTGAGATTGCTGTTGGAGCAGGCGGCGGGCGGCCTCGACGACCACTCCGACGGCCCGCTCTTCAGTGTTGGCGATGCGGCCTTCGTCGACGACGGCTTCGGACTCGGTGCGCTGTGCGATCACCCCGGCGACGCACCCGGCCCGCCAGCCGTTGGCAGCGCACATCGTGAACAGCGTGGCCGACTCCATTTCATAGTTGAGCACGCCGATGCGGCGCCACTCGGCGAGGCTGCCTCTCAGCCACCCGACGACATCGCCGGCCACGGTGTCGTAGCGCTCCTGGCCGGGGGTAGAAGGTGTGTCGCTCGACGCTGTGATCCCGACCTGATGGGGAGCGTCGAGGGCGACTGCGGCATCGACCAGGGCCCGGGTGCACTCGAACGAGGAGGCGGCGGGATACTCCAGCGGCGCGACAGTGCCGACTCGCCCCGTCGAGGCGAACCGCGGCCTGGGTGATGACCAGGTGGCCGATCAGCAAATCCGGCTGGATCGACCCCGTCGTGCCGACCCGCAGGAACGTCCGCACGCCGAGCTGGGCCAGCTCTTCGACTGCGACCGAGGTCGACGGGCCCGCCGACGCCGGTCGAGCAGACCACCACGGGCTGGCCGTCGATCGACGCCCAATAGGTCGTGAACTCCCGCACGGAGGCCAAGTGCGCCGGCTCATCCATCGTCTCGGCGATCCTCGCCACCCGGGCCGGGTCGCCCGGCACGATGGCGAGCGTGGCCCCACCCAGATCGGCGGCGCCCACACCCAGGTGCATCACCCGGTCTTCACTCATCGCTCGACCCTATTTCTCCGCCGTCGACAGGGTGGCGGACGGAGTACGACTGGTCTTGCGAAGTTCTGGAGCACGGCAAGCACCGTAGACGTAAGGCAAATGGCGTTTTCCTAAACTTCGGGAGCCAGTGTTTAGGTTGGCTCCTGACCGACGGTCACAGATCCAACACGGCTCGCAGTCCCGTCATCGATCGCGTCGACCAGAACCCGAGGCAGGCTGCCCGCACGCTCCCCCAGCCATGTGCGATCGACCAGCTCCAATCCGAGCGGCACTGC
Source organism: Acidimicrobiales bacterium (assembly GCA_965231925.1). Taxonomy (GTDB): domain Bacteria; phylum Actinomycetota; class Acidimicrobiia; order Acidimicrobiales; family Poriferisodalaceae; genus Poriferisodalis. The sequence goes on along the minus strand of OZ246894.1, from coordinate 1,903,710 downwards.
AACGGAGTCGGTGGGCAGGGCCGGTCACCGCAGCGTCTGAGCAGGACATTGCCGGCGAGGCCAGCGCGATCGAGATTCGAGGTCAGCGGCACAACATGCGTTTGCCAAGTGTCGACATCGAGAACGTCGTCAGCGGACACCACGACACAGGGCCGACGCTTGTCGAGATCGATCCAGTACACCCCGCCGCGCATTACCACGGCGCAGATCGCTCCATCCGCTCACCAACCGCCACGGCGTCATCGGCCGTCAGTCCCTCGGGCGCGGCAAGTGCCGCATCCGCCACGAGCTGATCGGCGAACGACATGGTCGACAAGGCTGCGTGGCGCCGGAGCTGATCGGTCACCCACCTCGAGAACGGCACCTGCAGGCTCTCAATGATCGGCACGACGTCATCAGGCAAACTGATCGTCTTGTTTGGCACGTACGTATTATACGTACAGATCACGCAATGCGTAGCGCGAGATCGCCAATGTCGACGATGCATACGAGTCGGTGCCGCCATACTGCGGGGCGGGCGATTGAAGGGGTAGCCGTGAGCGAATCTCGCCAGAGCGAAGTGGTGGTGCTGGGTGCTGGAGTGTCGGGCATCTACCAGATCAAGCGCCTGGTGGACCTCGGCATCGACGCCGTGGTCCTCGAAGCCGAGGACGATCTCGGCGGCACCTGGTACCGCAACCGCTACCCGGGCTGCCGGTTCGACTCGGAGAGCTACACCTACGGCTACTCGTTTTCGAAAGAGCTGCTGGACGAATGGCACTGGAAGGAGCGCTTCAGCTCACAGCCCGAGAACCTGCGCTACCTGAACTATGTGGCCGACAAGTTCGACCTGCGTCGCCACATGCGCTTCGGCAAGCGGGTCGAACGCATGGCGTGGGACGAGAGCGAGCGCCGCTGGCACCTCTCGCTCGCCGACGGCGACACCCACACCACTCGCTTCGTGGTCACCAGCCTCGGACCGCTGTCGGCACCGACCCTGCCCTCCTATCCCGGCATGGACGAATTCGAAGGCCCGTCGTTTCACACCTTCTTCTGGCCCAAAGAGCCCGTGGAACTAGCCGGCAAGCGCGTCGGCGTCATCGGCACCGGGGCTACCGGCATCCAGGTGATCGGCGAGATCGCAGACAAGGTCGCCGAGCTCAAGGTGTTTCCAGCGCCGCCCCAATTGGAGCACGCCCGCTGAACAACTCCCCCATCTCCGAGACAGAAATGGACGAGATCCGCGATCGCTACGACGAGGATCTTCGCCAACTGCGCTGCCTCGCCCCAAGGCTTCGAGCACGTGCCTCGCTGGGGATTCTGGGACATGACCGCTGCCGAGCGCCGCGAGCTGTGGGATGAGCTGTACACCCGCTCGGGTTTCGCCATCCTGGCGGGCAACTTCGGCGAGATCTTCGTGGGATGAGGCCCGCGAACCGGGAGATGTCGGAGTACATCGCCGAGCGGATCCGCCAACGAGTCCACGACCCTGCCGTGGCGGAGAAGCTCATTCCCACCGACCACGGCTTCGGACTGCAGCGGCTGCCGCTGGAAAACCGACTACTTCGAGGCCTACAACAACCCCCCATGTCGAGCTGGTGGACCTGTCGCAGACACCCATTGAACGCCTGACCGCAAGCGGCATCCAGACGACCGACCGCCACTACGACCTGGACCTGATCGTCTATGCCACCGGCTTCGACGCCATCACTGGGGCATTCGACCGGGTGGACATCCGCGGCGTGTCGACGGCACCACGCTCGGCGAGAAATGGCGTGACGGGGCCCAGCACCTACTGCGGCCTGCTGTCGCACGGCTTCCCCAACATGTTGATGGTGGCCGGCCCCCAGAGCGTTGTCCGGGCTCCACCAACTTCCCGCGGGCCATCGAGGGCGGGGTCGAGTGGGTGACGGGATTGCTCGAATACGTGCGCGAGCACGGATACAGCCGGGTGGAAGCGCAGCCCGAGGCCGAGCAGGAATGGGTGGACGAGGTGAAGCGGTTCCACGAACGGCTGCTGTTCCGGCGCAGCAAGGGCTGGTTCACCGGCTACAACTCCAATGTCGGCCGGCCACGAGGAAGGCAAGGTCCGCTACCAGGGCCTACTTCGGCGGAGCCACCCGCTACACCGCCAAGGTCACCGAGCTCGCTGCGAACGGCTACCCCGGCCTGTCCATGGCCTGAGGAGTCCCGGCAGGTGCGCTCCCAGCGCCTGCGGCTGGCGGACCACGCGTTTTCGCCAGCCTTGAGAGCTCGTTCAACTCGCGAGGAGGAGATGCGCCCTAACGTTCGCGACGGGGAGCCAGTGATGTCGACGTGTCCGTTTCATCCGTTCTCGGCGGAATACCTCGCCGATCCGTACCCGACCTTCGCTTCGGTGCGTGAGGAGACCCCGGCCTTCTACAGCGACGAACTCGACATGTGGGTGGTCACGCGCTACCGGGACGCGTCGATGGTGATGTCGGACACCGAGCAGTTCTCGGCCTCGAACTCCCAGGATCCGCTGCTGCCGTTCTGCCCAGAGGCCGGCAAGGTCCTGGCCGAGGGGTTCGGCTACACGCCGGTCATGACGAATCTGGACCCGCCAGAGCACGCCCGGATTCGCCGGCACAACATGACCGCGTTCTCGACCCGCAGGGTCGCGAACCTCGAGCCGGTCATCCGTGAGATCGCCACGAGCCTGCTCGACGACATGCTGGCCAAGGATCGGTTCGACTGGGTCGCCGGTCTGGCCTACCCCGCTGCCGATCAACGTGATCTTCGAGCTGGTGGGCTTCCCCGGCTCCGACGCCGACATGGTCAAGGGGTGGGGCGGGGGACCGACTGACCATCATGTTCGGGCACCCTGACGAGAGCGAGCAGCTGCGCGTGGCGCAGAACATGGCGGCGCTGTGGCAGTACTGCTCGGAACACGTGCAGCGCCGCAAGGTCGACCGGGCCGACGACTTCACCTCCGCCCTGCTCGACATCCGCGACGCCGACCACGAGGCGATCAGCGAGACCGAGATCACCAGCGTCGTCATGGGGCTCGGGATCGCCGGCCACGAGACCACCACCAACCTGTTGGCCAATGCAATGCGGCTGCTGGCAGAGCACCCCGACCAATGGGCCGAGATCTGTGCCGAGCCGTCGCTGATCCCCAACGCTGTCGAGGAAGCTCTCCGGTTCGACTCCAGCCGTCAACGCGTGTGGCGGCGGAAGGCACGCACCGACATCGACCTCGGCGAGGGAGCCGTGATCCCCGAGGGGGCCAGAGTGCTGGTGCTGCTCGGTTCGTCCAACCGCGACGCTGCCGAGGTTCGACGACCCGGACCGCTTCGACATCCACCGCTCAGGCGCACGCCGCCATCTCTCGTTCGGCAAGGGCATTCACTACTGCCTCGGCGCCCCGCTGGCCCGTCTCGAGGCCCGCGTCGCATTCGAGGAGCTCACTCGACGGGCACCCGACCTTCGCCTGGCCGACCAACAGCTCGACTACCCGCCCATCATCTCCTTCCGCGGCCCCCGACAGCTCTGGCTCGCCCGCAACCGGCAGGACACCCCATGACCGTGCTGAACCATCACGACCTGGGTGAGTACTCCCAGTGGGCCGCGGACCCCGCGAGCTTCGACCTGAACGACCTCGACCCCCGCTTCCTCGACTACCCGTTCCCGACCTACGCGCGCCTGCGCTCCGAGTCGCCCATCCACCGCAACAGCGACGGCAGCTTCTTCGTGACCTGCTACGACGAGGTGGCGTCGGTGCTCAACGGACGGGCGATGAGCTCGGACAAGAAGGCCCCCCTGAGCGGCGTGTTCGGACCCGACGCTCCGATCTACGAGCACCATGCCAACGTGATGGTGTTCCTCGACCCGCCCGACCATCCCCGCGTGCGGGGCCTGGTGGCCCACGCATTCCGGACGCGAGCGCTGGCGTCATGGGAGCCGAAGGTCGAGCGAGCCGTCGACGAGCTGCTCTCCGACGCCCTCGTCGACGGCGAGATGGACCTCATCGGCGACTTCGCCTATCTCTTGCCCCTCACTGTGATTGGGCAGATGCTCGGCGTCCCCACCGACGACCGTGAGCGATTCAAGACTTGGGGGGCGTCGGTGACTGCGTCGCTGGAGCCGAATCCCTCCCAGGAGGTCATCGATCGGGCCAATGCCGCCGTCGAGGACTTCAAGGGCTACCTCGGTGAGCTTGCTGACCGGCGCCGCCGCGAACCGGGCGACGATCTGATGTCGATCCTCGTCAGTGCCGAGGAGGACGGCCAGGCCCTCACCGAAGTCGAGTTGTTGCACAACGCTGCATTCCTGCTGAACGCCGGACACGAGACCACCTCGAACCTGATCGGGAGCGGCATGGACGCCCTGTTCCGCCACCCCGATCAGCTCGAGCTGCTGCGCACGCGCCCAGATCTGGTGCCCTCGGCAGTCGAGGAGATGCTCCGCTTCGACAGTCCCAACCAGATCGGCGGACGCCTGGCCCTCGAAGATGTCACCTTGCGGGACACGACCGTGCCGGCGAACACGTTCGTGTGGGTGTCCAACGGCGCCGCCAACCGCGACGCCGCCGCCTGGCACGAGCCGGATCGCTTCGACATCACTCGCAATCCCAACCCTCACCTCGCGTTCGGACACGGGCCGCACCTCTGCCTGGGGGCAGCGCTGGCTCGACTGGAAGCCCGCGTCGCCCTTCAGCGCCTTGTTCGCTTCGGAGACCTGCGTCCAGCAGCCCAGCCCGTGCGCCGACCCCGCGCTCGCCACAGGGGTTTCCTCTCCTACCCAGTGGCGGTGCGAATCGGCTCGCGAGCAGCATGATCGATCGCCACATCAACGACTGCTCGCGGCTGAGAATCGGAGCACCGTATTGTCGTACGCCGTGATGGATTCAGCCGAGCTGATCGCAACGGCCGAGGGGCTCGTGCCGCTCCTGCGTGAGAAGGCCCGTGAGTCTGAGCTGGCTCGCCGTCCGCTCGACGAGGTGATCGACGCCGTACGCCGCAGCGGCTTGTTCGCGCTGATGACGCCGAAGGTCTACGGCGGCCACGAGGCCGATCTCGACACCTACTTCGAGGTGTCGCTCACGCTCTCGCGAGCGGACGCCTCGATGGGTTGGCTCCTCACCTTCTACATCGAGCACAACTTCTGGCTCTGCGGCTACCCCGAGAGCTTCCAAACCGAACTCTTCGCCGATCGCAACTACGTCCTCGCACCGGCCACGCTGAACTTCGGGGCCGGCAGTGCCACCAAGGTGGAAAGCGGCTACCTGCTCGCGGGCCAGTGGCAATGGGGCACCGGCATCGTCCACGGAGACTGGGTCCTGGCCGGCGCGATGGAACGCAGCGAAGACGGACCGCCGGTCCCTCTGTTCTTTGCGCTGCCACGAGCAGACGTCGAGGCGATCGACACCTGGCACGTCGTCGGACTGTGCGGCACAGGGTCGTGGGACATCCGAATCGACGATGTCTTCGTGCCCGACGAGCGGGTGGTCTCGATGGTCGACCTCATCAGCGCGACTGGCGAGTCCCGCCGACTCCACCCCGGCGACCTCTACCGCACCCCCCTCATTCCCGTGCTCGGATTCGCAGCGGGACTGCCCATGCTCGGCGCCGCCCAGATGGCGCTCGAGGAGTACCAGACCCAGACCAAGGCCAAGATCGCCTCCGGTCAGGTCAGCGTCGGGGGACGCGAGCGCACGCTCGGCAAGCCATCGGTCGTCGCGCGTGCGGCCCTCACTATCGACGCGGCCGAACTCATCTTCCGAGACGTTCTCGCCGAGGTCATGGCTCAACGCAATGATGCGACCATCGAGACCCGCAGCGGGTGGTTGTCTCGGCTGACGCACGCCGTGTTCATGTGCCGCGAAGCGGTGCAAGACATCAGCTCGGTGACCGGTGCCAGCGGCGCCCGCCTCGAGAGCCCGATCCAGCGGGCCCTGCGTGACATCACCGCCGGCTCCAATCACGTCATCTTCGACCGCGAGCTGCGCTACGCCGACTACGGCCGGCTCCTGCTCGATCAGCCCGTCCAGATCGCGCTGATCTGAACCAATCTGACGGCTACGACTTCACCCTGAGGCCGCGGATGCCCATGCCGATGGTGACGTTCTCCCACAGCTCGATGTCGAACTTGTCGGCGTTGTACCCCATCGAGTTCTCGTTCTGGTAGATCGGGACGATCCACGCAAGGTCGTACGCCTCCTGGAGCATCGCACGATAGGCCGCGTCGGCTTCGGAGTCTGTGGCGGCGCCCACGGCCTGCTGGTACGGGCCGAGGACCGACGGAACCGGGACATTCCATGGGTTCCAGAGCGTCGGAGGCGAGAGGAAAATGCCGAACGTCTGGTCAGCGTGGATGGTGGAGACGAACGTCAGCGATGCACCCACCTGCTGGGAGGCGACCTCAGAGATGTTCGCTCCGGGTGGCACGTCGCGAATATTCATCGTGACGCCGCCCTCGGCGAGCATCGCAGATGCGGCCTGATGCATGACGTTGAAGATGCCCCAGCTCGGCACCTCGAACGTGAGGTCGGTGACCCCGGCCTCTGCGAGCAACTCGGCAGCCCGCTGCGGATCGTACGGGAAGCCCTCGTAGCCCTCGATGTGCCATGGCGAACCCTCGGGGAACACTTGATTCGCCGGCTGGCCAATGCCGCGGGTCACCGACGCACCCCAGCCCTCTCGGTTGATGAGATGGGCGATCGCCTGCCGGACTCGCACGTCGGCGAATTCGGGGACGAGATTGCCGCCGATGTCATGGAAGTGCAGGATCGAGTGGTTGTTTGCGAGATGGGCGACCTCGTACCCAGCAGCCAACGTGTCCTGAAGTTGGAAGACCCGGACAGGAGCGACGTCGACTTCGCCGGTGACGAGCGCGTTGAAGCGGGCTTCATCATCGGTGATCTGGATGAACGTGATCCGCTCGACACCCTGATCCTCGGGGCTCCAGGAGTTCGGGTTGACCTCCATCACGATCTCGCTTTCGTTCCGCGAGACGAGCTGGTAGGGGCCGGTGCCTGCGCTGACGCTTCCTGCCGCGATGGCTTCGGGATCCACGTTGGGACTCATCATGAGACCGGGGAAGCGAGCCAGGTTGAGCAGGAGGTCGCGGTCGGGGCCAGTCATGTTGAACACGACCTCGGTGGGCGACACGACCTCGACACTCTCGATGCCGAGCAGCAGCGCTCCCGTTGCGCCGGGCGTCGCCTTGGCCTTCTCGATATTCCACTTCACGGCATCGGCATCGAACGGTGTCCCGTCGTGGAAGGTCACCCCCTCACGCAGGGTGAATCGGGCCTCGGTCGGGGAGATCTCCCACTCAGTGGCCAAGCCGGGCACGAGCGAGTTGTCGGGCAACTCGTTCACCAAACCGTCGTAGATCGGCGAGTAGAACAGCATGCCGAAATCACGGTTCTCGAGATGGGGATCGAAAGTCGCAGCAGCCAACGGTGTGCCGTAGCGGAGCTCACCGCTCGGACCGGCAGGCGCAGCGTCCTCGCCGGCGTCGTCATCGGCGTCGGCGTCGTCGGAGACTTCGTCGCCACTCGATGCCGAGTCGCTGTCCGAGCTGTCGTCGTCCGAGCTGTCGGCGGCGGTCGTCGACGGACTGCTGCCGGAACCGTCTTCGCTCGAGCCGTCGTCATCGCCGCCGCAGGCGGCGGCGAACAGTGCCAGCGCCAAGACGAGTGCCAACCACTTAGGTACGCGCATTTCTCCCCCTCATTTGGATCGCTTTTCAGATCATCTTCCGGGTGTCGGTCTGGTGTTCATCGCCTGCATCGGCCTCAGTCCTGCTTCGGCAGCTCGAGGCCAGAGTGACGCGAACGTATCATATTCGCTACTGCTGTATTTTTACGAAATTATTGCTACTGTTGCGAACATCGCCGGCTGAGACCGGTTCCGGCAGAAAACGAGATCTTCATGGCTCTGCACGGAATGCACGGAATCACCCTCGGCGTCACCGACGTCGCAGCGATGACACCCTTCTACGAGGACTTCGGCCTCGAGGCCGACGAGTCGGGAACGACGTTCTCCTCGACGCACGGTGGCGCGCAGCTGTCGATAGTGGAGCGCAAGTGGCGGCAGATCGTCGACACCACGCTCGGCTGCGACGATGACGACGACCTCGATCGCATACGTCACGCCGCGACCGCCGCCGGTCACGACTATGTCGACCTCGGCGACGCGATCGAGATCGTCGAACCGGTCACCGGGCTGCTCATCCGCGTGAAGGTCATGCCCCGGGTCGAACTCGACCCCGTCGAGCAGGCACCGATGAACCAGGCGGGGTACTCCCCCCGCCTCAACGCTCGCCCCGACACACTGTTTGTCGAAACCACGCCCCGACCGCGCAAACTCGGCCACATCGCCATGTCGTCGCCCGACATCGAGGCGACAGGCAAGTTCCTGGGAGACATCATCGGCGCCAAGCTCTCGGATCGAGTGCCGGGCAATCTCGCGTTCTGGCGTACCTCAACCGACCATCACAACTTCGCCCTCGCCCAGGCTCCCGGCGCAGTGATCCATCACCTCGCCTGGCAGATGGACGACATGGACGCCATCGGCCACGCAGCTCGCAACCTGCTCACCGACAACCTGGAGCGCCACGCGTGGGGTCTCGGCCGCCACTTCCTCGGCAGCAACCTGTTCTGGTATTTCAAGGACCCTGCCGGCAACTTCGTCGAGTACTTCTCCGACATCGACCAGATCGTCAACGACGCCGAATGGATGGCCCGCGACTGGGAGCCCGACAAGGCCCTCTACATCTGGGGCCCACCCACACCCGACGCGCTCAGACCGACCGACATCGGCGAGATCATCGAAACGATGATGGCGAACTGAGACGGCCCGTAGCCAACCCCTAGTCGCCTGGCTACGGGGTCCCGACCGGGGTTGCGAGCGCCCGCAGGGCGTCCAGGAACGCGTCGAGATCCACGACGGCACCGAGCGGAACACTGTGCAGTTCGTTGGTGCGATCTTCGATCGCAGCTCGCCCGGCGATGCCTTCGGGGGTCATCGCGCCGCCGTCGTCGAGCCAACCACGCTCCACCAGCGTCGGCGGCAGCGACTTGAGCTCCAAGCCCCGCTCGGACTCCTCGAGCGCGACCATGTCGAAATTGGTCAGACTGGCTTCCTCCCACGCCGCCGCGTGTGCATCGGTGCGCACGTAGCGCGCGTAGGTGAGAAGGTGATGAAGCTCCTGGGCCGGGTCGGACGGCAGCGGCACCGGTTGGTAGAGCGCACACAGCGGTGAGGTCGCAGCCGAGAAGCTCTGGGCGGCGCCGTCTCGCGCCACCCCGAAGCCGGAGGTTCCCCAGGTCTCGGCCGCGAGCTCGGCTCGAGTCTGGAGGTTGCCCAGCAGCGCCTCGCGGAACACCCCGACCGGCTTCCAGTCATCGTCGAGCCACGGCTCGTTCGCGAGCTTGTCGTTCGATCCGTCGATGACGAAGTCGTCGAGGTATCGGTGGCGCAGGCGCGTGAGCTCAGGCCGCCAGCGGCCCTCAAAGAAGACCTCAGCGAGGTGTCCGGTGACCGGCGCGAGATACGCGGGGAGCGGGTCGCCGAGCTCCGCCATGGTGGCGCGCCACCGGGGCAGGGCGATGGCCTGGAAGCCGACGACGAGACGATCGAGTTCGCGCCCGATCTCGGGAGTGAGGGAAGACATCGGGCAGGGCTTCTTTCAGACGGCGAGCGGAGTTTCGTTCATCGGCTCCCCGAGGAACCCCTCGGCGAGACCTCGTTGCCTCAGGAGGTCGGCCGTGGTCTGAAGGTGCTCGCGCAGCAACGCGCACGCTCGGTCGATAGAGGCGCGCAGTGTCTGATAGCAAGAAGCTTCACGGGGTCTCCTGTTGCGTCATAAGCGTAGATTATCGAGATTTATCCATGATGACGAAATAATCGCATCATCCGACCCGAAAGCTGGTGAATGATGAGTCAGTTTGCCGACAGCATTCGAAACGTACGCGACTACGTGCGACTCCCTCTCCTCTACGACCACTGGTACGTCGCGGGGCTCTGCGAAGAATTCGACCGTACGCCCAAGGCGAGAACCCTGCTCGAGCGTTCGATCGTGTTCTACCGAACGCTCGATGGGCGCTTGGTTGCAGCACAGAACCGGTGCCTGCACCGCTCCTTCCCCCTCGCCGAGGGCTACCTAGAGGGTGACGAGCTGGTGTGCCATTACCACGGCATCCGCTACGACCCCGAGGGGACGATCGTCCGCATCCCCAGCCAGAAACGCTGCCCCGACCGCAAGCTCCGCACCTACCCGATCGTGGAGCAGGGTCCGTTCGTGTTCATCTGGATGGGCGACCAAGACGAGCCCGACTTCTCGCGACTTCCCGACCTTCCATTCCTCAGCGACTCCGGATACCGGACGTTCCACAACAGCCACCACCTCGAGGGCAGCTACCTGCTGATGCAGGAGAATCTGAACGACTTGACGCATTTCTCCTACCTGCATCGGGACTCCTTCGGATTCGATGACTCGTTCCTCGAGCTGCCGACCACCGTCGAGGAGACACCCGAGGGCGTGAGCTGTTACCGCGTCGACAACAACCCCGCTCGCGCCACTGGGGCCCTGCCGCCCGACATCCAAGAGCGAATAGCGGGGCGCCCCGCCGAACGCTGGGACGGCGGGCTCGCAATCTCACCGGGCGTGTTCAAGGGCTACGCCCCGATCAAGGTGGGTGATCCCGACGCGGAAGACCGCGAGATCTTCAGTCAGTACATCATGCACTACGTCACTCCAGAGTCGAGCACGACCACCCACTACTGGTGGTCGATCTCCAACGATTTTGGAGTGGACAACGACGCCTACTACGAGTTCATGGCCCCGGCCATCAAGCATGGGTTCGACGAAGACGCGTGGGCCGTCGACCACATGCAAAAGGTGCTGGACAATGACAATTTCGAATACCAGGAACTGGTGATCGGCGGCGACAAGGCCGGCCTGCTCTTCCGACGAATCGTGCTGGGCTGGGTCGAAGCCGAATACGGCGAGGCCGGGTGACGGCGAGGTCACATGGCGCGAGCTGTGGTGCTGGAGGGGGATGGTGTCGGTAGGGAGTCGAATGCGGCGGTGAATTGGCGCAGCCGGTCCAGGTCGCGTTCGACGATCGGGTAGTAGGACACGACGCGGTCGAGGTAGTGGCCGTACTTGGCGTGGAGGCGTTGCGGGATCTGCTCGAGGGTGCCACTCACCATGAAGTGGTCGAGCAAGGTGTCGTCAACCAGCACGGGCAGGTCGTCGATGCGGCCCGCCTTGATGAGGGTTTCCAGCTCGGGTTGGAGATCGGCGTAGCCGACGGCGTCGAGTACCTCTCGGTACATCGGTGTCGATGCGTAGAACGCGATCTGCTCGCGTATGCGCTCGGCAACCTCCCGCCGTTGCTCCTCGGTGTCGCCTATCGCCAGGAACGCATAGCCGAATAGCCACAGGTCAGCACGGGTCCGCCCGGCACGGGTGAGTCCCTCAGTGAGCGCCGGCAACGTGATCGATGAGACGTAGGCCGGGTTGGAAAATACGTGGAGCTGGTATCCGTCGGCGATCTCGCCGGCCAGTGCCGTCATCCGCGGCCCCACACCCGTCAAAGCAATCGGGATGTGGGGATGCGCGATTGGTCCGGGATTGAACAGGGGGTGCATCAAGGTGAGCTGGTAGTGCTCACCTCGGAAGTCGAGCGGACCGCCATGCTCGAACACCGCCCAAATCTGGCGTAACGCGGCCACGTACTCGCGCATCCGAGGCGCCGGCGCGCTCCAGGGCATGGAGAATCGGCGGGTGATGTGAGGCCTCACCTGGGTGCCGAGACCGAGCGTGAAGCGACCGCCTGTGGCGTCGGCCAGGGCCCACGCCTGCTGAGCGACCACCATGGGGCTGCGGGCGAACGCCAGCACGATCGCCGAGCCGAGCTCGATCCTCGATGTGGCTTCGGTGGCAGCGGCCAGGGCGAGCATTGGGTCGTTCGCCATCTCGCCGGCCCACACTGCGCCAAAGCCAGCCGCCTCGGCTCGTGCCGCCAACGGTGCGGCACCGACAAGCCCTCCGGGCACGAACACGTCCATTCTCATGGTGCCTCCTCCCCAGTCAGGCATGCGCAGCGATTCGAGAACGTCCGAGGGCGCCGACGCCTCGGCGCACCGTACAGCGAAGGCAGTAGACAGCCAGTTCAACCCACCGACGACGAAGCAAAGAGAACGAACGCCATGCGAACCGAGACCTTTGTGTTGAACGAGATCCACGCCCACCGTTATCGGGGTGACAACGCCCAGTACGCGCTGGTGATCTCCCACGGCCTCGGAGGGCACGGCGGTATCTACGACCGGTTCTGCGAGCACCACGCCGCAAAGTCCGTGGACATCTGGAGCTACGACGCGCCCGGCCATGGCCGTTCCACCACCAATCGTCCTCGAGGGACCTGGTCCATGGACGAATGGGCTCAGGCCACTCGCGACTACGCCGCCCATGTCCACGAGACCACCGGGCTTGCGGTGTTCGGACTCGGGTCGAGCCTCGGAGTCGCACCAACTATCTCCGCCATCGACAGCCCAGCCATCACCGGCGCGATTCTCATGGGCTCGCTCGCCGTCCCCGGCGCACCGCTGCTGGAGGACCGAGCCGCCCCGTGGCGAAGTCCTGACGTCGCCCAAGTCCTCGAACAAGTCGGACGAGGCGCCCGCCTCGACATCGCCACCTTCTTCAACTTCGACGTCGACTACGGCTACGCCGGCGCAGCCGAACAAAAGAAACTCGACCCCTACAACACGTGGAGCTACGACCTGGCGTCCTGGGCGTCGTTCTTCCAGTACGACCCGCCCCAACCGCTCGCCGACAACCAAAAGCCGATCCTCTACGCCGCAGGCGAGCACGACGCCCTTGCCCCACGAGCAGCGGTCGAGCGGATGGTGGCAGACATCGGCGGCCCAGTCCAGATCGAGATCGTCGCGGATGCGCCCCACCAGCTCATGCTCTTCGCGACCGAGACGTTCAGCGATTTCGTCCACAACTTCTGCATCAGCAACATCTGACATGGCTGCGAAATCGCCCAGCATCGATATCGACCTGTTCAGCGACGAAGCCATCGCCGACCCGTATCCGTTGTACGAACAGGTTCGCAACGCCGGCGCTGTCGTCTGGCTCGAGCCCTACGACATGTGGGCAATCTCCCGATTCGAAGATGTCCGCGCTGCGCTCCGTGCCGATTCGCTTCTGCTGTCAGGCAAGGGGGTGGCCATGAACGACGCCCTCAACAACACCGGCAACACCAACTCGCTGGTGAGCGACGGAGACGAGCACCGACGCCTGCGCTCCGCCCTGATGAGGCCCATGATGCCCAGCGCCGTGCGCGACATTCGAGAGCGAGTGCAGCAACTCTCCGACGAGCTGGTCGAGCGATTGCTCGCCTCGGACAATTTCGACGGCATGTCCGATTTCTCTCGCTACCTGCCTGTGAGTCTCATTTCCGTGCTCATCGGCTTGCCCCCCGATGGACGAGCTCGGATGCTCGAATGGGCAGGCGCCGCCTTCAACGCGCTGGGGCCGATGAACGAGCGGGCCCAGGCAGGACTGCCCGGCGTGATGGAGGCCGGCCGATACGTGCTTGACCTCGACGCGGCCGACCTGCCGCCGCAGGGGTGGGCTGCGGGCCTCTTCCGGGCCGCCAACGAAGGCAAGATTGATCTGAGCGAAGCCCGCAAGCTGGTCTTCGACTACATCATTCCAAGTCTCGACACCACCATTCTTGGTGCCGGTCACCTGCTGTACCAGCTCGGACGCAACCCCGGCCAGTTCGACAAAGTCAAGAACGACCGGTCACTGATTCCGGCGGCGGTACACGAGGCACTGCGCATCGGTTCCCCCGTACGAGCCTTCACCCGTTTGGCCAACGCCGATTATGCGGCTGGCGACGTGTTCGTACCGGCCGGGGACCGGGTGGTGATTCTCTACGCAGCCGCCAATCACGACGAACGGCGCTATGCACTCCCCGCTGTGTTCGACATCGAACGCGACGCAAAGGACCACGTGGCCTTCGGACACGGCGTCCACCGCTGCGCCGGAGCGCACCTCGCCGAGTTGGAGATGCAATGCCTGCTCGACGCCATGGCCCGCAAAGTCACCACGATCGACGTCAAAGACCCCACACCGTTCCCCAGCAACATGCTCGCGGGGTTCTCGTCGTTCCGAGCCAGCATCTCGTGAGTCTCACGAGCCAACGCGTCGAGGCCCACTAGAAGGTGTCGTAGTACTCGCGTTGTTCCCAGTCGGTCACTGCGGCACCGAACCGTGTCCACTCGGACCTTTTGAGGGCGACGAGGTAGTCGACGATTTCATCGCCGAGGGCGCTGCGGTAGAAGCCGCTGCGGTCGAACGCGTCGATGGCATCGCCGAGCGTTCGAGGCAGGAGGGGCCCTGCCTCTGCCTCATATGGAGTCTCGCTGGGGGGTGGCGCCTCAAGTCCCGAGTCGATGCCGTCGATCCCTGAGAGGATTTGGGACGCGAGGTAGAGGTAGGGGTTCGCAGCGGGGTCGCCGGCGCGGTTCTCGATTCTGGTCGCGGGCCCGGGGGGCTCGTCTATGACGCGCAGCATGGCACCTCGGTGTTGGCGGCTCCACACGATCCGGTCGGGAGCGATGCTGTAGGGCCGGTAGCGCTTGTAGCCGGTAATGGTCGGCGTGGTGAGCACGCAGGATTCCTCGGCGTGGTCGAGGAGCCCGCCGAGGTAGTGCATCGCCATCTCCGAAAGCGCTTCACCGGGGATCGTCGGCGCGAACAGGTTGCGGCCGTCGCCGGCGCTGAGGACGGATTGATGGATGTGCCAGCCGGTCGTGAAGGTGTCGTCGCCTGCCGGCCTGGACATGAACGTCGCATGCAGGCCGTGTCGTCTCGCGATCTGCTTGACGGCGGCGCGGATCAGGACCGCTTGATCGGCCAGTTCGATGCCGTCGGCTGGCGCGAACGTGAGCTCCACCTGACTCGGGCCGTGCTCGGCCTCGATCGTCCTCGGCGGCAGGCCCAGCGCCGTGAGGTGGCGTTGGATCGGCTCGAGCAGCGGTTCAATCTGATCGGAGTAGTCCTCAGCCAGCAGGTCCCGCCCCGGGTGGATGCGTTGGTGGTCACCGGAAGACTCATCCACGCGGTAGAGATGGAACTCCATCTCGAGACCAGCGCGGAGCCGCAGTCCGCGATCGGCCAGACGCTGATGGGCTTCGGCACAAATCCGGCGCGTCGACAGCTCGACCGGAGCACCCCCGACGCTGTACAGGTCACAGAGCATCCACCCGGTCCCGTCCAACCACGGCAGCACGCGAAACGTGGCGGCGTCGGGGACCATGAGCATGTCGCGCGCCCCCATCACCGAGGCGAGCGTCGGGCCGCCGTCAGGCTTCCAGAGGCTGAACGCGTAGTGCCGGCCGGTGTCCTTGGTGAGCAACGAAGCCGGAAACGAGACGCCGCTGCGCAGCGCTTGGGGGATCTGCGCCGCGTCGAGAACCTTGCCGTGCAGCAACCCGTGCTGGTTGGCGAACGAGACCCGAACGCTTCGCAGCCCCAGATCGCGAACCTGGTCTTCGACTGCGGCCGCGGCGTCGGACCAGTCCGCGTCCCAGCGGTCTTCCAACTTCGGTGTGCCGTGCAATGTTCAGTCCGCCAGCGCGGGAGCCCACCCAGAGGCCTCGCGTCGTTTCGTCTCGAGGTTGCGCCACGCGGCGTCGAAGTCGTCGCCGGTCGTGACACCGTCGATGGCGCCGGGGCCGCGGAGCGCACCGGGGTCGGCCGCACCGATAAGCGTGTCCGCGTCGGGCTGGCGGATGGCAGCCAGATACATGCGACGATGGGCACGGATGCCGACATCGGTCGGGCTCAGGTGTTCGGTGGTGCGGTCAAAGACCGGGCCGGGCGACTCGACCGCCCACTGATCGTGAACATTGATGTCGGCGCCCATGCCGGTGTAGGTCCGCTCGCGCTGCTCGACCGGATCGAACCCCCAGTTGTTCGACTTGTCGGCGATCGGGCGGTACTCCGGCAGGGTGACGTGGCTGATGCGCTGCTCGCGCATGACCTCTGCGTCGACGGGGTCGCCGTAGCTGACGAACATCGAGTACCAGTAGCAGTGCTGATCATCAATGGGGACATGCCACTGGGTGATGCTCATCTCTCGGCTCATCGCGATCGTGACCGCGTTCGGGAAGATGCAATTCGAGACCCGGACATGGGTGAACTCATCCCGGTACCGGCGCAGCGTCCGGAACCTGAACCCGAACGGGGTGGGCTCGATCGTGATGTCCGGCGCAGAGGCCACCCGCATCAGCTCGGCGACGGTCACACCGGTGTCCGCGATGGCGTCGCGGAACTGCAGCCCATACGTGCCGTCCTCGGGGCCGAGGAAGCGATGCAAGAACGCAGCATGCGCCGGGTCCAAGCCGACCTCGTGAGCCTGCAGCCAGTTGCACCCCCACATGCCCTTGAACGCGAACACCTGCGGGCCCGGCGCCACGAAGCAATCCAACCCAGGAAGCTCGGGTGGATCGCCCTCGCCCAGGAAGGCCCACACGATGCCATTACGCTCCGCCACCGGGTACTGAACTTGGCACACCCTGGTGTGGAACGTGGACCCCGGCGGTTCCGCCGGAGTTTCGACACACGCACCGGTCACGTCGAAGAGCCACCCATGGAACGAACAGCGCAGACCGCCATCCTCCACCCGGCCGAAGGACAGATCAGCACCGCGGTGGGGACACCGGCGCCCGATCATGCCCAGACGACCTCGTTCGTCGCGAAACAGCACGAGGTCCTCTCCCAGCAAGCGAACGGGAACCACCGGCCGGTCGCTGTCGAGTTCCTCCGTAAGGGCCGCCGGCTGCCAGTACCGACGCAGAACGTCGCCACCCGGAGTCCCCCGGCCGCTCTCGGTCAAGAGCCGGTTCTCCTCAGCACTCACCATGGGAGCCTCCCTCGTGGTGATATAGCACGGCCGATGAAGGCTGGTTCACTCTCTCGGCTCGGCTAGAGGCCGAGCGCGACGGCCGCGCGCTCGGTCTGGGCGTCGGTGTCGCCGTGGCTCAGGCAGAACGCCCTGGCGCGCCTGGTGTAGAGCTGCAGGTCGTACTCGGTCGTGTAGCCGATCGCCCCGTGAACGGTGTGGGCGGCATGGATCATGTCGGCCATCACTTCGTTCGCGAAGACCTTGGTCCCGGCGACTTCGAGAGTCGCGTCGAACCCTTGGTCGAGCATCCAGGCGGTCTCTGCGACCAGAAGCCGGCAGGCGTCGGTGTTGATGCGCATGTCGGCAAGGGGGTGGGCCACCGCCTGGAAGCTTCCGATTGCCTGTCCGAACTGCTGGCGGCTCGATGCGTACTCCGACCCGAGCCGAATCATCCCTTCGCAGCAGCCGACCGCTTCAGCGGTGGCCCACGATGGTGGCCGCGTCCAATCCGGCGTCGATGGCCCGCTCCGCGGCGCCGCCGCGGGCCAGGACGCGGTCAGCGGGCACGGCCACCTTGTCGAACTCGACGTGGAACAGCGGATCCCCGCCCGTGGCGCCATGGCGAGCCCAACTGACTCCCTCGGCGTCGCGGTCGACGGCGACAACCACTGCTTCGCCGTCCGGTGTCGTCAGCGACACGACCAGCACCTGCGCCACCGACGCGTACGGGACCATTGCCTTCGCGCCCGAGATCGTGGCTCCGGTGTCTGTCTCGGTGAGGATGCTCGACGAGGCAGATCGTTCGTCACGCCCAGCCGCGTCGACCAGTGCGGGCGTGATAACGGCGTCGCTGGTCGCGAGCGTGCTCAACATGTCGCGGGTCACCGCCGTCGGCTCGAGGGCCTGAAGGAAGGCCGCCGCGAAGCCAGCCGTGGCGACGAGGGGCGTCGATGCGGCGGCCCGTCCGAGTTCCTCGGCCAGCACGCAGAGGTCGACGAGTCCTGCACCGCCTCCGCCGATGTCGGCGGGCAGTGCAAGCGCAGTCCAGCCGAGCTCGGCCATCGGGGCCCAGATCTCGGAGTTGACGCCGTCGGCACTTGCCTCGACCTCTCGAACCGTGTCGGGATCGAGCGAGTCGGCCAGAAAGCGTCGGGCACCGTCTCGAATCATCGCTTGCGTGTCGTTGAGCATGAGGTCCATGGCCGTCGCTCCTATCGGGGCAGGCCGAGGCCGCGCTGGCTGATGATGTTTCGCTGGATTTCGTTCGTGCCCATGGCGATCGGCTGCGGGATGCTGTGGACCCAGTGATCGTTCATGAGCCCGTCGAGCGGGGCGTGGCCGTCGCCGGTCTTGAGCTGTCCCCTGGCGCCCACGATGTCGAGACCGATATTGCCGATCAGGATGTTGAGCTCGGATGAGAAGACCTTGCTGACTGCGGGGTCGACGTCGTTTGCGTCGCCCGCCTCCATGGCCGAGACGACTCGGTAGGACAACAACCTTGACGCTCGGTATCGGGCCTGAAGGCGTACCAGCCCGGACCGCACCGACGGGCGCATGGCCAGCGGCCGGCCGTCGGGGCCGTTCGTATCGGTCGCGTACTCGATCAAAGCGTCGAGCAGCACCTTCACCCGGGCGTGGAGCGCAGCCCCAACCCGCTCATAGGCAAGCGTCGCAATCGTGACCCGCCAGCCGTCACCACGCGGGCCCAGCAGGCAGTCATAGGGCACCTCGACGTCGTCGAAGAAGACCTCGTTGAACTCCTGGGGGCCGCCCATCGAGTCGATCGGTCGAACCGTGATCCCGGGAGTGTTCATGTCGACCATGAGCATCGACAGACCGTGATGCTTGCGCTCACCCGGATCGGTCCGGCACAACAACAAGCACCAGTCCGCAGCAGTCGCGTAGCTGATCCAGATCTTTTGACCGTTCACCAGGAAACACCCGTCAGCGTCGGTCGCCTTCGTCGACAGCGCTGCCAGATCGGAGCCGGCCTCGGGCTCGGAGAACCCCTGACACCACATGACCTCACCCGCAGCCATCGGCTTGAGGAACCGCTCCTGCTGGTCGGCGGTTCCGAACTCCATGAGCATCGGGCCGATGTAGTTGAGGCTCATGTACTGCGGGCCGCGGGGCTCACCGGCCGCCCACATCTCCTCGCGCACCACCATCTGGCTCCACACGTCGGCGTCGACGCCACCGTGGGAGACGGGCCACGACATCGTCAGCCAATCTCGCTCAGCCAACTTCATGCAGAACTCTCGGGTGAACGGATAGATGCGGTCGTCGTCGTGAAACAGACCGTTCCACCACTCAGGCAGCTCTGCGTCCATGAACGCACGCAACTCCTTCCGAAATTGCTCTGCCTCGGCCGGGAATGCGAACTCCATCCCGTTCCTCCTCAGTGATCGCGGGCCCCATCTTCCCTGGAGACTGCGCGTGGACCTCACGCGTTACTACAGCACGAGGTGTGCCGCCTGAGCACCCACGACCGACTTTCCGGGCGGCACACAGCCGCGCGCCCGGCAAACTTGGCCCATGTCCGACACCTCCGACCATGTCCGGCTCGAGATAGACGGCGCCGTCGCCGTGGTCACGATGGCCAAGCCACCGCACAACCTGCTCAACGGCGCCTTCATTGATCAGCTGATCGGGGCCTTCGAGGGCGCAGCAGACGCCGGTGGCCGCGCGATCCTGCTTCGCAGCGAGATGAAACACTTCTCGGCCGGAGCCGACGTCGACGGGTTCGGATCCGAAGATGGCCGCTCCCAGGACGCAGCCGCCGTCCTTGAACGACTCGAGGGCGTGCCGCTTCCCACTATCGCCGCCGTCCACGGCCTCGCGCTCGGCGGCGGATTCGAGGTCGCCTTGGCCTGCGATTTCATCATCTGCGGGGCCTCGGCCCGACTCGGACTCGTGGAAGCCACCCTGGGCCTGATGCCGTTGCTCGGCGGAGTGCAACGCGTTGTGGATCGAGCAGGCGCGAGCCGCGGCAAAGAGATCGCAATGTTCGCTCGCCGCCACGATCCTGTGCTGCTCGAGAAGTGGGGCATCGTCAACGTCGTGGTGGAAGACGGCGAGCTGGGGAATGCGTCGCTGTCGTGGGCCCGCCAGTTGGCGACGGGCCCGAACGTCTCCTACGCCGCCATCAAACGCCTGGCTGCCATTACCACCAGCGAGGGTGTACGAGCCGCTGATGTGGTCCAGGACGAGGCTGCGAAGCCCGTGTGGGCCTCGCAAGACCTCCAGACCGGCATGACCGCCTACGCCGAGACCGGTCCGGGCACCGCGATCTTCCAGGGCCGATGACCGCCCCGCTGGACGGCGTCAAGATCGTCGACTTCACCCGGGTGCTCGCCGGCCCCCATTGCACCAAGCAACTGCGCGACCTGGGCGCATCAGTGGTCAAGATCGAGCCCCCCGCACCGGACACGGGCCGGAGTGGCCAGCCTCACGTCGGACCGATGTCGCTCTACTTCGCCCAGCAGAACAGCGGCAAGCGCGCCATCAGCTTCGACCTCAACTTCGTCGAAGCCCAGGACATCGTGCGCCAGCTGGTGGCCGAGGCCGACATCGTGGTGGAGAACTTCCGGCCCGGCACGCTCGACGGCTTTGGCCTCGGATACCAGGATCTTCTCGCCGTCAACCCGACGCTGATCATGGTGTCGATCAGCGGATACGGCCAGACCGGTCCGTGGCGCAGCCGGCCGGCGTTCGCCCCGACGGTGCAGGCCGAGTCGGGGTTCACAGAGATCATCTCGCGCCACTATGGCGACACGTTGACCTCGGTCGAGAACGACGCGTACAACCACGCCGACGTCTACACCGGTCTCCAGGGCGTGATCGCTACGCTGGCTGCGCTGGCGCACCGCGACCGCACCGGCGAAGGGCAACACGTCGACGTGGCCATGGTGCACTCGATGCTCGCTGTCAACGACCGCGTGAGCTACGAGTTGTCGGACATCGACGTCGAAGGCGAACCGCTGGCCCTCAGCGCTCCTGAATCGCCGGTGTTCGAGCTCCCCGACGGCCAGCTCATCACCATCGCGGCCAGCCCCGTCGCCACGTTCGTGTTCCAGCGCTATTGCGCCATGATGCGCCGCAACGACCTGCTGCTCGACATCCGGTTCATCACCCCGGACTTCCGGCGCGAGAACTGGGCCGAGCTGCATGCCGAGATCCGCGATTGGGTGCTGACGTTTCGCACCATCGAAGAGCTCGAGGCCCAGGTCAGTGAGGCTGGGCTGGCGGTGGGCACCATCCGCACGGTGACCGAGATCGCCGAGTCCGAGTGGGCCACCGAGCGTGGCGCCATCCGCGAGGTCGACGACCGTGCCGGGGGCACCGCTCGCGTCCCATCGCCTCCCTGGAAGTTCAGCGCGGGCGAGCTTCCCCCCGCTGGCTTGGCACCGTTCCAGGGCGAGCACAACCGCGAGGTCCTGGCTGAGCTGGGGCTGTCCGACGAACAGATCGACAAGTTGCACGACACCGGTGTGATGATCGACAACGTGCCGCCGGGCGTCAGCTGACCGGCGAGGCGGCGAATGAACCTCAGCGGCGAGGCGGCAACACGTGGCGCGCCATGTAGTCGACCTCGCGGGGCCACTCTTCCTGACCCATCGTGAGCACCTGGCGCTTGGCGATCCTCCAACCCGCGTCGGTGCGCACGAACGAGTCGACGTAGCGGCCGAAGAACCACGCGTTGTCGATGTCGTCCTGGAACTCGTGCCACGCGTCGACATAGGTCACCGTCTCGGCTGAGTCCTCGCCGGTGAAGCTGATCTCGATGTTGCTCACGTAGTGCGCAGACCGCTTGTAGATCTTGTCGGTCCCCGACCGGAAGAACTTGTACGCGTACGCCTTGTCGTTGAACGTCCCGAGTTCGCCGCCGTAGTCGTACTCGCAGTCATCGGTGAACAGCTCGACCACGTCGTCGGGACGGTTGTCATCGATGGCGCGGCAATACGAGTGGAGGACGTCGCGGATGTCCTGGTGGTCCGACAGCTGTTGTGCGGTGTAGGGCATTGGCTTCTCCTACTGGTCGGGGAGATCGTTGAACGCCAGACCCCGGGTGGGATCGGGCTCTTTGGGAAGTCCGAGCTCGCGCTCGCCGATGAGGTTGCGCTGGATCTCGTCGGTACCGCCGGCAATGGACATTCCCTGGGTGAACAGTGCCGTCTTCAGGAAGTGGCCACCGTCGGGCTGATCGTCGCGGCCGAGCTGTGCGGGCATGCCCTTGCCGGAGAAGCCCAGATCGCGCAGGGTGCGGCACAACAGTGAGTTGCCGAGCTTGCCGAGCGACGGATTCACCTCTCTGGCGCCGTTCCAGTCCAGGACAGCTCGATCGATGTGCGCCTTGGCCAACGCCTGTCGCAGCAGCGGATCGGTTCGATCTTCGTCTTCGAGCAATGATCGGACGACTTGGTCTTTCACGGCTCCTGTGGTGTAGCTGAAACCCGAGATGCCGGTGCTCGTGGCCTGCCTACGCTGCACCACCCCGACAGGCGCCGAGAGGTCGACACCGTTGACGACGTCGCCGCCACCGTCGTGGCCCACCGCATCGAGATCGCGCTCGACGGCCAGCATCGTCATGGCCGCCCGCCAGCCGTTGTTCAGCCCGCCGATCGCATCGTCGTGACGCACGCGGGCGTTGTCCATGAAGACCTCGTTGAACTCGCAATCACCGGTCATGTCCCGCAAGGGGCGAACCTCGACGCCGGGCTGGTCCATGTCGACGCAGAAGAACGAGATGCCCTGGTGCTTGGTCACGTCGGGGTCGGTGCGCGCCATCACGACGGCTCGATCGGCCGTGTGACCGGCGGTGGTCCAGACCTTCTGGCCGTTGACAATCCACTCGTCGCCATCGCGCTCGGCGGTGGTGCGCAGCCCTGCGAGGTCCGATCCGGCGCCGGGCTCGGAGAAGAGCTGGCACCAGAGCTCTTCGCCTGTGGCGATCTTCGCCAGGTAGCGATCGAGGAGCAGGCTGGGACCGTGTTCGAACAGCGTGGGCGCCACCAGCGTCACCGACACCCCGTTTGGAGGCCCGAACGCGCCGACGTCATCTCGGGCGCGATCGGCTTCCAACGCTTCGAGGTGGCTGAGGCCGCGACCGAACCGATCGGCCGGCCAGAACGGATAGCCCCATCCGGACTCGGAGATAAGCCGCCACCAGTCCCCCACGGGCATCTCGGCATCCCAGTGAGTCGAGTACCACTCGTGCGCGTCGTCGTAGACCGTCATGTTCGAGCCTGTCCGTCGAAATCGGCGATGGGGCGAGCCTCCGCTGCGACACTACTGCCATGGCCTTAGTCGGGATCTTGGGCGCGGGCCTCAGCGGCGTGGTGATGGGCATCGAGCTCAAGCGTGCGGGCATCGACGACTTCGTCGTCTACGAGAAGCAGTCCGATGTCGGCGGGACGTGGCTGCGCAACACCTACCCCGGACTGCACTGCGACATCCCGTCGCACATCTACTGCTACACCTTTGAGCCCAACCCCGACTTCTCGATGGTGTTCTCGGGCCAACCCGAGATCCAGGCCTACATCCGGTCGTGCGCCGACAAGTACGGCATCGCCGACCACATCCGGCTCAACACCACCGTCGACCGGGCATCGTGGCAGCCCGACGACGCCTGCTGGGAACTCGAGTTGGCACAGGGCGAACGACTCCGCCACCGCTTCGTCGTCTCAGCCACTGGTGGCCTCACCGAACCCCACTACCCCACCCTCGACGGCTTCGACTCCTTCGAAGGCCTGGTGTGGCACGCCGGGTCGTGGCGCCACGACGTCGAGCTCGCCGGGCGTCGGGTCGCGGTGGTGGGCAGCGCAGCGGCCGCGGTTCAGGTCGTTCCCGAGGTGGCGAAGGACGCTGCCGAGGTCTTCGTGTATTCGCGCACGCCCAACTGGGTTCGCCCTCGCGGCAACCGCTACTACACCGATGAGGAGAAGGCGGAGCTCGCCACCGACGAGGGTTGGCACCGCGCTCGTCGCCAGCAGTACCGCGACAGCATGCTGTGGCAACGGGCGTTCGAAAAGAAGACCGACGCCATCGAGGAGCTGCGCGCTGAGGTCATGGACCAGATGCGCGCTGCGATCTCCGATCCGGACACGATCGCCGCACTGACACCCACCTTCGAGCCGGGGTGCAAACGCATCCTGGTTTCCGACGACTACTACCCCGCCCTGGCGCTGGATCACGTGACGCTCATTCCGCACGGCGTGACCGCGCTGACCCCGAGCGGCGTGGTCAGCGCCGACGGCACCGAGGTCGATGTCGACGTCGCCATTTTCTGCACCGGGTACAAGCTGGGTGGCCGCGCCGATGGCGGGCCTGCGCTGGAGATCTACGGGCGCGACGGCCTCGACCTACGGACAGCGTTCACTCGGGCGCCCGAAGCATTCCGGGGAGTCGCCATCCCGGGCTTCCCGAATTGGTTCACGGTCGCCGGAGTCAACGGATCCCCAGGCCATGCTCCGGTGTTCATGACCGCCGAGGTCGCCACCAACTACATCGGCCGCTGGATCCAACACCTGCTCACCCGCGGCGCGAGCGCCATCGAGGCTCGCCCAGACGCCACCCACGAATGGGCCGAAGCCATCCAAGCGGAGCTGCAGGAGATGAGTTGGGCGGGCGACTGCCCCGGCTGGTACCGCGACCGCAACGGTCGCATCCTGCCGTTCTTCCCCGGCAGCTGGGCCCGCTTCCGTCGCGAGATGCGCAACCTTCACCTCGATGCGTTCGACGTGAGCTGACGCCGACTCACATCACCGAGCGGCGATGGACGAGATCTCGCCACGCACCTTCGACAGCCGATTGGTGGCACGGTCCGAGGACGGCGAACCTCATGCGCCGATCGGCGGCGGCATGGTGGTGCCGCGCGGACGGAAGATCGTGTGGTGGCGCAGGCGCGCGATCTCGCCCTGTCGATCTCCTGCGATGACCCCGTCGAGCACCTGATAGAGGTGCTCGTTGCGTTCGTAGGCGTCGACGATCTCCGCGGTGATGGTCAGCTCCTGCGGAGCCAAGGCGCGCTGTAGGTGCTGAAGCTGGCTACGCACGTGGATCGTGGGCCCGTAGGTGAAGTTGTGCCTGGTCAGCGGGGACATACGCGCCGCCAGAAAGTAGGGGTGGATCGTCGGTGATCGAGCCGCGTAGCGGGCGGTTTCGATCTCGAGATCCTCGGTGGCCAGCCGAGCCGCGGCGCTCGTCGACACCTCAACCGACAGCGGGCGCAGCGGCGTTCGCAACGGAACTGTGTCGAGGTCGTAGGTCGACCGCACCGGCGGCGGCTCCTCGCCCGGTCGATGGGCTATGTCTGCAAGATCGCCCAGCCAGGCCGCATTGCCGAGGCCGCAGCTCCCGGCGAGCACGACATCCTCCTGGCCGCCGGCTCGGTGGGCGACACACTCGAGGGCGAATGCCTCGTCCAGGCCATCGGAGCGAGCGACCGTGGTGACCAGTCGATCGCCGACGAACAGCGGCCGTTTGAGCGTGAAGTCGGCCCATCCCTCGGCCAACCACCCCTCCCCCAGCGCCTCGATGATGATCTCGCAGGCCCAGCCGTAGGTTCGGACGCCAGCGACGAGTGAACCCTCGTACCCGGCGCCCTGGGCACCGTCGTCGTCGTGGATCGGATTGGGGATTCCCTTGGGTGGTGGGTCGTGCGTTGCGATGCGCTCGCCCCGCCACACCCCGCCCGGCGAGGTCACGCCAAGAAGTCCCGCAGCGCAGCAGCCATCTCGCTGCGCACGTAGGCGCCGGTGGCGATCACGTCGACCGCGGACCGGGTGGGCGCTGCTGGGCGCCGGCCTCGGAGAAGGCCCGGGCCTCAGCAGGCGACATCGACTCGAGCGTCGGGAGATTCATCGCCGCCATGGTGTCGAGCAGGATCTGCACGTCGGGTTTGAGCGGACGCACGCGGTCCTCGCTGCGCTGCACCCCCGCATTGCCTGAGAGCTCGAATCCCAGGTACCCCTGCTCGACGACCTCGTTGCAGGCCTGACGATAGGCATCGACCCCGCCCACGTATGGGAGGAACACTCGAGGCTTGCCTGGGACGTTGGCGCCCATGTACCAGGAGTTCGCTTGCGGGTAGAGGGTCAAGTTGGCGAAGTCGTTGACGTGTTGCCCCCACGCGATCTGCGCCGGCTCGGTGGCTTCGATGGTGTCGAAATCGTGCGTGCGCAGGTGATCGACGGCGTCGCAGATCCACTCGACATGCTGTTCGATCGAGACCACCATGTTCGACAGCACCGACGGGCTTCCCGGCCCGGTGATGGCGAAGAAGTTCGGAAACCCCGAAACGGTCAGGCCCAAATAGGTCTGGGGTCCCTCGGCCCAGGCGTCGGCCAGCGACACACCGCCCTTGCCCCGGATGTCGACTGACACGAGGGCGCCGGTCATCGCATCGAAACCCGTGGCAAACACGATGACGTCGAAGTGGCGCGTGCCGTTCGAGGTCTCGATGCCGCTCTCGGTGACAGTGGCGATCGGGTCCTTCAGCAGGTCGACCAACGACACGTGGGGTTGGTTGTAGACGGCGTAGTAGTTGTCGTCGAGACACGGCCGCTTGGTACCCAACGGATGGTTCGTGGGGCACAACGACTCGGCGACCTCGGGGTCGTCGACGATGTCACGAATCTTGTTGCGCACGAACTCGGCGATCGTGGCGTTGGACTCAGGGTTGGTGAGCAGGTCGGCGAAGGTCCCGAGCGTGGAGAACAGCCCACCCTGCTCCCACCCGGCTTCGTATGCGGCGTTTCGCTCCTCGTCGCTGACGGTCAACGCCCCGACGTCGGTACGAGGTCCGGGAACGCCACCGCGCGACCACCGCTGTGATTCTCGGTAGCCCGCTCGGTCGGCCTTGAGCGCAGCGACCTTGTCTTCGAGATGGGGACCGTTGTGGGCAGGGAGCGAGAAGTTGGGCGTTCGCTGATACACGGTGAGCTCCGCTGCCTCCGAGGCGATCACCGGGATTGCCTGGATGGCCGAGGAGCCGGTCCCCACGACGGCGACCCGCTTGCCGGTCAAGTCCACTCCTTCGTGCGGCCAGCGACTGGTGAAGTACACCTCGCCTCCAAAGCGCTCGTGGCCGTCGATGTCGAGCGTCTTGGGCACCGACAAGCACCCAGACGCCATCACGTAGTGCTGGCAGGTGACGGTGTCACCGTCGCTGGTGGTCACGCTCCACCGTTTGGTGTCGTCGACCCATGCGGCCTGTTCGATCTTGGTGGAGAACCGGATGTCGCGCTTCAGGTCGAACCGATCTGCGACGTGCTCCAGATAGCTCAGGATCTCCGGTTGGCAGGCGTAGCGCTCGCTCCAGGTCCACTCCTGGTCGAGCTCGGCGTCGAAGCTGTAGCTGTAGTCGATGCTCTCCACATCGCACCGGGCGCCGGGATAACGATTCCAGTACCAGGTACCGCCGACGCCATCAGCGGTCTCGAATCCTTGCGCCGACAGCCCCATGCCCCGCAGCTTGTGCAGCAGGTAGAGCCCGGCCATGCCGGCCCCAACCACCACAACGTCAAAATCGCTCCGATGCTCGCCCATCATGACCCCCTCACCTGTTCTCGCCCTGATTCTCGTCGGTCTCGGCTGCACCGTCGCGATTGACCCGAGCGGAGCGCCTCAGCGCAAGCGTCACTGACGTCTTTTCACCTCAGCCCAAGGCCTTGATCAGCGACCCGATCTCTTCAGCGGCCCGGTAACGGGACGCGAAGCTCGGCAGCACCATCAGCTGGTCGAGACCGGCCGCCTCGAGCTCGCCGACCTTCTCCACCAACTCATCGAGCTGACCCACGATGCATGCCGCCTCGATGAGCTCAGGTGTCGCGAACTGGGCCTCGTCCGGGTGCAGATAGGTCCCGTGGCCGGCATGGATCCGGTAGTGGCGTTCGGCCTCGGGACTCTGCTCCACCAACGCGACATAGTCGTCCCACACCCTGCGGAGGTGCTGCGGCGGATCCACCCCGAACTGGCGGAAACGCTCATAGGCATAGTGAAGGCCCATCACCGCCATCGGTCCGCATTGCTCAATCACACGATCCGAGGTGAGGTCCTCACCGGGCTCGAGCACCGCCATCGCGGTCAAAGTCGTCAGCTGAAAGCCGTTTTCGTCGAACTCCCGACCGGCGTCGGCCGCGCCGCCTGCGGCGTTCGCCAGGCAACGCTCAACTGCGCTGCGCTGGGGCGGCACCGCAGCGATCAGCCCGTCGCCATAGGCACCGGCAAGGGCCTGTCCCTTCGGCCCGAACGCCGACACGTGAATCGGGACCGGATCCGTCACGTTGACGAACCCAAGCTCGGCCATCTGGAAGGCCACATCGGTGGTCTTACCCTTGTGAGTGAACGGTGCCTCCTCGCCGCTGAGCAGTCGACGGGTGGTGTCGAGAAAGGCCTCGAACTCGACCAGTCGAGCCGGATTGCGTGCCATCAACCGCCACGCGGTGAAGCCGTTGCCCACGCCCAAGAACGTTCGACCGGGAGCCAACACATTGACCGTGGCAATGCTGTGGGCCGTCACCGGCGCAATCCGCGTATCGACTACCGACACACCAGTACCGAGCTTGATCCGCTCAGTCCGGTCCGCCGCCAGCGCCATGCACGAGTAGCAGTCAGACCACAGCATCTGCGAGTCGGCGAACCACGCCGCGTCGAACCCCAGATCCTCAGCCCGAACCACCAGATCGATGTCGTCGATCTTCGAATGCAGACAAATCCCGAACTCCATCGTGCCCCCTTGCTCGGTCGCCCAGCACAGGTCTAGACCGGACGCAACGTCCGAGTCGAGTGAGGTGGATCAGTCCAGCAGTTCCACGTCCGGGAAATCAGGACCCTGCCACTCGCCGACTGGGCGCATGCAGGTCTCCGCCGGACCTGACGCGTGTACTAACGAATGTGTCGGAGGGGGGACTTGAACCCCCACACCCTTTCGGGCACTAGATCCTTAATCTAGCGCGTCTGCCAATTCCGCCACTCCGACGTGTGGCCCGAAATCACTGTGTACACAGCCATTTCGGAGCGCATCAGCATAGCGCTGCAGGGTCCGCCGAACCGCGGGCTCAGGCCTCGCCGATCGCCGTTGCCAGGGCGTCCAGGCTCACTGGATTGAGTTCGCCACGCCACGACCACACGACGATGTCGACCCCGGCGTCGAAGAAATCCTGCGCTCGGGCCACAGCTTTGTCGATGTCGCCGTCAGCCTCGAATCCGAGGTGCACCGACCGGTCGATCTCGGCTTCGTCACGCCCGACTCGCTCACAGTGCGTTCGCAGGACGTCGTCGAGCTCCCGCCATGCGGCGACGTCGGCGGGGAAGGTCATGTCCCATTGGTCGGCGTGCTTCGCGGCGGTGCGCAGGGTCCGCACCCGTCCCTGACCGCCGATGACAATCGGGATGCGCTCCTGGATGGGCTTGGGCTCGCACCACGCATCGGTCAACTCAAAGAAGCGTCCCTTGTGGGTGGTCGTCGTTTCCGTCAGCAGCTTGACGACGACCTCCATGCCCTCTTCGAGCCGGTCCGAGCGGTCGCGCAGCGGACCCAGGTCGATGCCGTATGCATCGCTCTCCATGAAGTTCCAGCCGGCACCCATGCCCAGCTCGAAGCGGCCGCCCGAGATGTGATCGAGCGTCGCAGCCATATTGGCCGTGACCGCCGGGTGACGGTGATGCATGCCGTTCACCATGGCGCCCAGGCGGATGCGGGTCGTCGCCTGTGCCAGACCCGCCAGCATCGTCCAGCCCTCCAGGTTCGGACCGTCATACGGCGGCGCCAAGGGATAGAAGTGATCCCAGTTCCACGCCGATTCGAAGACCTCGATCTCGTCAGCCGCCTGCCAGATGGCGAGATACTCCGGCCAGGTGGCGTGGTGCGGAGGGGTCTTGATCGCATGACGTCCCATGGGGGCTCCTTGTCTCGTGCGACCCGAACGATACGGGCCCGATGTGTGGTGAACTCGCGGTCATGACTTGGTTGGGAAGAGGCTCTGGCTGTGGTTGACGCGGCAGACCTGATCATCCGCAATGCCCGCTTGATCGACGGAACCGGTGCCCCGTCGACACACGGCGACATCGCAGTCGACGACGATCGGATCGTCGGCTTGGGTGATCTCGGTCAAGCCCACGCCGCAGTCGAGATCGATGCGGGCGGCAAGGCAGTGGCGCCCGGCTTCATCGACGTGCACACCCACGACGACCGGGCGCTGCTGATCGATCCGCTGATGGCGCCCAAGGTCAGCCAAGGTGTCACGACGGTCATCACAGGCAATTGCGGAATCAGCCTGGCGCCGCTGCGCACCAGCGGGCGGCCGCCGGCGCCGCTCGATCTCGTCTGCCCCGACGGCGACGGCTTCTTCGGAGAATTCGACGACTACCTCGCCGTCCTCGACGCCGATCCGGCGGCTGTCAACGCCGCATGCTTGATCGGTCATGCCTCACTGCGGGTCGAAGCCATGGACGCCCTCGACCGTCCGGCGACCGGCAACGAGATTGCGTCCATGCGGCACCGCTTGGAGCGGTCGCTGGAAGCGGGCGCCATCGGCCTGTCGACGGGTCTCTACTACGCCCCGGCTGCAGCCGCTCCTACCTCGGAGATCATTGAGTTGGTCACCGCAGTCCAGGCAGCCGGCGGCATCCACACGACCCACATGCGCGATGAAGCCGACCGCGTCACCGAGTCCTTGGAGGAGTCCTTCGCCATCGGCCGTGAAGCAGGTGTTCCGGTGGTGATCTCACATCACAAGTGCTCCGGGCAGGCCAACCACGGCCGCTCGACCGAGACTCTGGCGCTGATCGAAGCAGCTCGCCATCACCAAGAAGTCGGCCTCGATGCCTATCCCTACATCGCCAGCTCGACGAGCTTGGGCTCCACCAAATTGGCGGACGCCACCAAGGTGCTGGTGACGTGGTCCCAAGCACTGCCGGAGGCGGCGGGACGGGACCTCGCCGAGATTGCAGCCGAGATGGGTCTCGACACCGAGGCAGCAGTCGACGCACTGATGCCCGCCGGCGGGATCTTCTTCATGATGGACGAGCAGGATGTGCGCCGGATCCTGGCCTATCCGGGCACCATGATCGGCTCCGACGGCCTGCCGCACGACGAGTTCCCCCACCCGCGCCTGTGGGGCACGTTTCCTCGAGTTCTCGGCCACTATGCGCGCGATCAGGGTCTCTTCTCGTTGGAGACCGCGGTGCACAAGATGACGGGGCTGCCCGCCCGGCGGTTTGGCCTGGAGGATCGGGGCGTGCTGGAGGCCGGTGCCATGGCCGACCTCGTGCTGTTCGACCCTGAAACGGTGATCGACACCGCCACGTTCGAGCAGCCCAAGCAGGCGGCCCGCGGCATCGAACTTGTCGTGGTAAACGGCCGGGTGGTTTCGCGGGACGGTGCCAGCACGGGCGCACGGCCGGGCCGGGCGATCAGGCGGGGTGCAGGTGTCTCGTCGCTGCCAGGCGGGTGAGAATCCGGTCGCCGCTAAGCGAGGAGCAAGCCCAGTATCAACGTGGTGAAGCCGAACGAGACAGCCACCACGACGGTGATGCGACTGAGGTTCTTCTCAGCGACGGTCGAGCCTGCAGCGGTAGATCCCACGCTGCCGCCGAACATGTCGGATACGCCGCCGCCACGGCCACTGTGCAGCAGCACCAGGCCGATCAGCCCGAAGGCGGACAGCAGGTGAATCCCGCCGACAATCCACGTCATCACGGGCAATGAGGCTACCGGCGCTTAGAGGCTGAGCCGATAGGCGAAGCCGTGGCCCGAGCGGCCCGTGAGCGACAGCGAACAAGAGCGGGAAATAACTGGTGCAACAGCGGGAAGGTTCACCTATCCGCGCATCTTCTGAGAACTCGCGCCAGTAGGCACAGATGCCATAGCTGTGGAGGCGGCAGGAGACTCTGCGACGTTGCGACCTGCTGGATCGCTGGAGCAGAGGATCCTGCCGCCTCCACAGCGGGCGATTACGGGCGGATCGGGTGGGTGATGGGGGTGCTGCCCTTGGCGCCCGGCACCCAGCCTTCGATGATGGCGCTGAAGCCGCCCGCTCCCCCGCCGGCGCGCACCACCATCGGCGACCACGGAGGAAGCTTGCGCAGATTCCCACCGGTCGAGCCTTCGCTCGACCCGAACACGTGCCCACCATCAGAGCCGCCGCCGCCGCCGCCAGCCGTGTCCCTCAGGTGCTGCACGAATTCGGCGGGCAGCCCCTCTTCGATGCCGCCGGCGCCACAGGCCGCGAAATCGAGATCCATCGCCAGCAGCGGTTCCAGCTCGTCGTAGAAGTGTTGCTTGGTCCAGCCCGAGTCGGCGAACGTCGACATGTGCTCAGGTGTCATCACGACCATGGCCTCGCTCGGCAGCTTGCGATTTCCCACGCACAGCAGCTGCTGGGCGAGGGTGCGGATGAGAGAGCCCGGCGTGCGGGACACCTGGTCGATGCAGCCGACCGGGCCGTGGCCGGCGAACAGCGTCACCGTGTCCTGGCCGGGTTCGAACCCCCGCGTCACCGACAGCGGCGGCCAGCCGTCGGGCAGGCCCTCCTCGTCTTCAGCGAAGCACCAGCCCACCTTCGAGGGCGACCCGAGTGCCGAGCGATCGATGCCCCCGATGCCCGGCTTGCCGCCGCCCACGTTGCGGATGACCAGCTGCAGGGCCCGGCCGATGGTCGAGTTGGCGCGGTTGCCCTGGCCGAGCGCGCTCTTGTCGGTGTTCATGCCGATGCGGCGGCGTATCGGGCCGTTCACGATCACGATCGGGCCCGAGAACCACAGCGTGCACAGCAGGCCGTGCATGTTGAACGTGTCCGTACAGGCTGCCTCGACGGCAGCGAGCACCACCGGCAGGTACTCGGGCTTGCAGCCGGCCATGACGGCGTTGACAGCCACCTTCTCCACCGTGCATTCAGCCAGTGTCGGCGGCACCACGGCCACGATCTCGTCGGGTGCCCGCGTCGTTCCCGCCAGCATCGCAGCCACGCGCGCCTCGGTAGGAGGCACCACCGGCAGTCCGTCGGACCAGCCGCGGTCATAAGCCGCCTCAACGGGATCCTCAGCCGAAGCCAGCTCCACCTTGCGGCTCGTGAACGATGTCGCTCCGAATCGCAGCGCCAGCTCGTCGGCGAGCAATGGGTCGACCGACATCGAGCCGCAGCCGGGTCGCATGTCAGGCAGATCCGAGCCGAGATCGTCGGCACCGCTCAACGCCTCCCAGCTGCGGCGGTCCCACCCCACAGTGCGAGCCATCTCTCGCCCGTCCACCACCGCCATGAGCGTGGGCACCGTGGAGATCTCGTGGTGCCACGACACGGCCAGGTCATGATCGTGCAGGACCTCTGCCGACGGCCCGTCGAGCGCGGCCATGAACTCGGGGTCGTCCTGGGTGAACACCGTCAGGCGGGTTCCCGTGCGCGCTGCATGGTCGACAAGCTCGGCCAGCACCGGTTCGACATCGCAGCACGTCGGGCAGTCACGCTTCACGAACGCAACAAGACCGTCGGAAAGGCGATGTCGCTCAGCGGCAGAGGTCTGTTCTTCAGCAGGCACGCTGAGACTCTAGATCTGAGGACCTAGGTGCGGCCTTCCGGCCGGCGTGGACGGCGCCTCGACAGGTTGTTCTACTTACACGGGGTGCGCCGCGAACTGCTCGCTCGCGGTGGCGTAGGCCTGCAGCGCCACTGCCGGCCGGCGACGCGGATCCAGCAGGTTGTTGCCCATCGCATCGAGATCCGCCGATGCCGGCATGACAATTTCGACGCGCTCGCACCCCGTCAAGGTCAGTCGTTCGCATTCGGTTGCCATCCGGCTGGCTATGCGCAATGCGCTCCAGCCCAGCGTCATCGCGCCGAAGTCCATCGCCGCGGCAATCGGCATCTCCCACGGTCGGGCCGCCGACGGCAACTCGGCGATGCCCATTGGTGAACTCACCACGACCAAGTCGTAGGACTCGTCGCGCAGCACATCGAGGTTGTCCGACGAGTGGACGCCCGCATCGATGTAGGAGGTCCCGTCGATCACGACCGGCTCGAACACCGCCGGCACTGCGCACGACGCGGCGACTGCTTGGCTCGGCGTAGCCGGCCCTTTAGCGCCGAAGACAACTCGCTGCCCATCGTCGAGATCGACGACGGGCACTCGCAGCTCCACGCTCTCGGGCCATGTGTCGTCGAAGAGCCCCCGAACGATGTCGGTGACATGCGACGTGGGCACCTTGCCCTCGGGCAGCAGGGAGGCCAGTGCTGTTCCGGGCGACACCCGACCGGGCATCGCAGCCGCCAGCAGCCAGATGTGGGGTGCCATCGGCGCCCCGAATGCAGCGGTGGCCTGCCGTTTCGGGCCGCGCTGCGCCCGTGCTGCGCCCAACAGCCGCTCGCCGTGGGGGCTGAGAGGCTGGCGGGTCTCGCGCCGGAAGAGGTCGCTGGGGCTGAGGCCGGCGGCAACCAGCGCGCCGGAGATAGAACCGGCGGACGTTCCGACGATCAGGTCGACATCGCGGGCGTCAATCCCCCACGTGTCCTCGAGCGCTTTGAGCACGCCGGCATGGAAGGCCCCGCCGACGATGCCACCGGAGCCCATGACGAGCGCCACGCTGCGATCAGATCGTGGGCGCCCGCCAGCGCCGCCGGTGGTCATCGGTCGCGGCTACTTGGCGATGTCGCTGTGCTCGACCATCCAGCCGATCATCGACGGGATCGACCGCTTGCGAGCGCCGTTGCCCACGATCAGCCCGACGTGGCCCGCAGGCAGCCGCATCTCGGTGGCGTCTTCGGAGCCGACCATCTTGTCGAGGCCGTAGGTGGATTCCGGCGGCACGATGTGGTCGCGCTCGGCGATCACGTTCAGGAACGGCGCCTTGATGTCGGCGAGATCCAGCTTGCGCCCGCCCAGCATCAGGTCGCCGGTCACGAAACCGTTGCCTTCATTGAACATCTCGACGGTCTGGACCATCGTGGCGCCCGGGAACGGGATGTGATTGCGGGTCCACGACGTCATGGCCTGGTACGAGCTCAGGAACTTGTCGTCGTCGAGGTGCTCCCAGAAATCCATCACGGTGCTGAGATCGGAGGTGGGCGTCAGCAGGGTGAACGACGCCCGCACCGACTCGGCCGGCACGTTGCCGCTGGCGTCCATCAGGTGCGCCGGGTCGATGCCATCGGAACCGACGCCGGTCATGACCGTCGGCATCTTGGTGAAGTCCACCGGGGTGGCCATCACGACGACGTTGCGGATCGGGTCGTCTGGGTGGCCGGCCGCGTACAGCAGCGTCAGCAGACCGCCATAGCAGTAGCCGAACACGGTGACACCGTTGTCGCCGCCCATCTGGTTGACCTTGGCGACCGCCTGGGGCAGCAGCTCGTCGCAGTAGGTCTCGAGGGTGTTGTTGGCCTCTTCCTCGTCGGGAACACCCCAGTCGAGCAAGAAGACATCGAAGCCCTCGGCTACGAGCCGCTCGATGAAGCTGTTGCCTGGCTGCAGGTCCAAGATGAACGAACGGCTCACCAAACTCATAACCAGCAACAGCGGCGGACGCACGGTCGGACTCTCGCTGCGGTAGCGGTACAGCACGGCCTTGCCGTTGCTCCACACCGCGTCGCGAGGCGTCTGGCCGACCGGGGCGCGGTCGATGCCCATGACGTGGCGGGTGAGGTTCCACCAGCGCCTCATGCCGGTCTCCCACATCTCAGAAAATGGGGCGAGCGGGTTGGTCACTTCCGCGGGGCGCTCGGATGATTCGCCGTTGGCGCCGGCGGCTTTGGGCTTGACAAGAGTGGTTGCAGACATATTTGCTCCTTCAGGGTGATGCGGGGGTGTTCAGGACTTCTCGACCGCTGCGGCGGGCTGCTGCGCAGCGGGCTTGTTGGCGGTCGCCTTCGATGCAGTCGCCCTCGATGTGCTGGTCTTCGATGCAGTCGCCTTGGGTGCGGCCGGCTTCGAAACCGAGCTTGACTTGCCGTTCGTTGCCGGCGCAGCCTCAGCGGGGACGACGGCGACCACGTCGAACACGAGATTCTTGAGACCCTTCAGCTCACGATCCACCGCGGCAACCTGCTGGCGCAGCTTGCGCACGTCGGTGGCAGCAGGAAGGTTCCAGAAGTGCAACCAGCGCCTGCTGGCCCGCTCGAACTCGGCGGTGAAGGCACTGGAGACCTTGGCGCTCGCGGCCATGAAGTCACGAAAGCCATCGGAGGCTGCGAACTGCTGGAGTCCCGGCGCTACGGCGGACTCCCATTCGTTGTAGATCTCACGCCACTGCTTGGCCATGTTTGTTTCCTCCGGGAAAAGGGGGGGTATCCGGTCTGATGTCACGAATTCCGGCGGCGTGCGAGACACCTGCCGGTGCGAATTGATAAACGGACGGGACAAGCGCCGTTGTCCATCAATTGCATGACGCTATGCAATCATATCTGGATGACGGCCGTGTAACAAAAGCATTTCGCCTCGGGAAATTGTGTGACACCCTGCAATGAACTGCTGGGCAGGCTGGCGGATCGGCTAGAATATGAACTCAGCCAATGAACGTGATTGAAACGGACCAGCAGGGCGCGGGAGACACAGCGCAGTCTGGAGGCAGCGGCACTCGTCGCACCCTCGGGCTGCCTCGTGTTCATGACGCGCAACAGCCGAGTGCTCCGGTGTCCGCCGAGTGGGGGGATGACTGGGACCTCGATCACAAGGTCGCCGCCCTGTGGCGCGCCGCCCGGCTGGGGCCGACCGTCGAGCGCCTGCGCCGGCACGTCCTCGGCGGCGGATCGAAGTCGATCGAACCGGGCCAATTCCGGGCGCTCGATGCCGTGGCCGGAAACGGGCCTGCGACGATTCGAGCACTCGCGGACATCATGGACGTCGAGCCAAGCACCGTCACCCGGGCCATCACCAGGCTTGAGACCGATGGGCTCGTCTACAAGCAGCGGGCCGAGCGCGACCACCGAGAGGTGCTGGTCGAGTTGACCGACCTCGGGGCGTCCCGCCACCAGTACTTCGTAGACCGCGCGTATCGCATCTACGAAGAGATCTTCACCGTCTTCAACACCCAAGAGCGTGAAGTTCTCGCAGACTTGCTCGAACGCATGCTGGTGTCGACCGACGCCGCGCTCGCACGGCTTGATGCCCGGGCGCTCTAGCGCCAGACCACCGAGGAGAACTCCCGTCGCATGACCAGCGCCCCCGCTGACACTCAATCGGGCAGCCGTCGGCAGGCCCCGAGTCGGCCTGCGTCGCCGCTACGCGCCGGCTGCCGGGCGGCTGGCTCGGTGGCCGACTGGATCCGGGGCCACAGCGAGGACGATCTGCCGGCAGTGCGTCAGACGCCCGCCGCAGCGTGGAAGTGGATGATTGACGAGTGGTCCATCCAGTTCGAGCTGGCCTCGGCCCGCATGAGAATTCCCGACGGACCGTTCCGAAAGCGACTCCGCTCCGAACTCGCCGAGGCACACAAGCACTACGCCGACCGCGGCTGGCTGGACGACCCCGCCGCGTACCACCGCACTCCCCCGCCACTCGACGGCGGCGTGCAGATCCGCGCCACCTCAGCGGGCGACGCGGACTTCTGGCACGTTCGCTTCAACAGCGAATTCGAGCCGTGGCCCGGCGAACCCGGCCGCGAGCGTTGGATGAGCTACCGACCGGTTCGCACCACGCACGCGTGGATGCTGCAGCATCCCGACCGGGCGCGGCCCTGGGTGGTGGCCGTCAACGGCTACCGCACCGGCGAGCCAGAGCTGGACATGTGGATGCTGTACGCGAATCGCTTGCACCGGCGTTGGGGCCTGAACGTGATAGCGGTGGTTCTGCCGCTGCACGGGCCCCGCGCAATCGGGGTGAGCGGTTCCCGGGTCATACACGCAGGCGCGATGAACACGGTGTTCACGGTCGCGCAAGGCGCGTGGGACATTCGGCGAGTGATCGGCTGGGTACGCGACCAGCACGAAGCGCCGTCCGTTGCCGTGTCAGGCATTTCGCTCGGCGGCTACATGGCAGCCATGACTGCCACCCTGGAAGACGACCTTGCCGCAGTCATCGCCGGTGTCCCCGAG
Organism: Acidimicrobiales bacterium; assembly: GCA_965231925.1. Classification (GTDB taxonomy): domain Bacteria; phylum Actinomycetota; class Acidimicrobiia; order Acidimicrobiales; family Poriferisodalaceae; genus Poriferisodalis. The sequence continues at coordinate 1,865,805 of OZ246894.1, read as the reverse complement.
AGCGATCTGGCACGCGGCACCCGCCGGCAGGTCGAACCGCTGCTGCCCCCCTTCTACGAGCAGTGGGGCCTGTCCTGGGAGGCGTACGAGCAGATCCTCTCAGTGGTGTCGCCGCTGTCGCTGCCGTGCAAGGTCCCCCGCGATCGGCGTTACATCTTCGCCGGCTTGCTCGACCGCTGGGTCCGGCCCGGCAACGTCAAGACGCTGTGGGAGCACTGGGAGCGACCCGACATGGCGTGGTACCAGGGCTCGCACCTGTCCTACCCCTTCGAGCGCGAGGTCTCCCGCTACGTGGATCGCGCGGCGGCCGAAACGTTCGGCCGCGTGCCTGCAGCACCGCCGCGCTGACCCTCGGGCCGCAGCAGGTTCAGCTAGACGCGCTCGGACTGTCCCAGCACCGCCAGTCGGTGCCGCACGACCTTGCCGGTCGTGGTCATGGGCAAGGCATCGACGAAGTGGACGTCGCGCGGCACCATGAAGCTCGGCAGGCTCTCGGCGACCCAAGCGCGGAGCACGTCGGCATCGACGCGCCGGCGCGGGCGCGGCACCACGAACGCTGCCACACGCTGACCGAACTCGGGATCGTCCACGCCCACGACGGCGGCGATCTCGACACTGGGGTGACGGCCGAGCACCTCCTCCACGCCGGACGGGAACACATTTTCGCCGCCGGTCACGATCATGTCATTGGCGCGGCCCGAGACATGGAGGCGCCCGTCGGCATCGAGCCGGCCGATATCGCCCGTAGCCATCAGCGTGCCGGCCCGGTCGCCGTCGCTCCCGTCGGTATAGCCGAGGAATTGCGCCGTGCTGGCGAGATGGACCCAGCCCGCAGTTCCTCGGGGCGCCGGCATGCCGTCGTCATTGAGAATCGTGAGCGTGACCCCGTCGGGGGGGCGGCCGACGGTGCCGGGCGCGGCGCGCAGGTCGGCGGGATCTGCGATGGTCCCGATGGCGGTCTCGGTGGAGCCATAGACGTTGTAGAGATCATCGCCGAAGCGATCCATCCACTTGCGAGCGAGTTCGCCGGAGAGGACGTTCCCGCTGCTGAGCACCATGCGGGGCCTGCGCACCGACGTGGGGTCGATCGGCAAATCCAGAATGCGGCGCAGCATCAGCGGCACCACTACGAGTGCGTCATAGCGGTGCTCGCACAGCAACTTGCCGATCTCGGCGGCTTCGAACCGCTGCCTGACTTCGATGGTGCTGGCGGTAGCCAGCCCAACGACCAGCTGGCTCAGACCCCAAGCGTGAAAGAGCGGCGACGCGATGAGATAACGGTCGCCGAGGCGGTACGGCACGCGCCGCAGCATGCCGACGCCGCCCACACGCGTCGTCTTCAGCGTCCGAACTGCACTCTTGGGGGCGCCGGTGGTGCCAGACGTCAGCAGGACGAGCTTTGGCCGGCGCGTCGGGGGTGAGCACTGCCGTCCCTCGGCGGCGACGCGGGCCATCGCACCGGAACCGCTCCCGTCGGCCACGAGCACGGTTGCGGTCGTGCCTGACTGGGCAATGACCTCGGAGAACTCCTGGTCGGTCACGATGACGGCAATGCCGTCGCGCTCGCAGACCTCAGCAAGGTTCGAGGCTGGCAACGCCGTCGACAGCAGCACCGTGTCGCAGCCGGCCCGCTCGGCGGCAACCAGTGCGGTCACGAACCACCGGTGGTTGCGACACAGGATGCCGACGGCAGCCAGGCTTCCATCGGGCCCCGTCGCCGCGGCACGCATGCGGGCGGCCACGCTGGACGCTGCACGGTCCAGCGTGCGGTAGTCGATCGAGCCCTCATCGTCGACGACTGCAGCTCGGCCGCCGAACCGGAGGGCTGCTGCGGACACAGACGCCGCAGTGCCGAGGCCCCAGCGCACCGATGCCCACCAGCGTGCTGAAGCCAGGGCCGCATCGGCGGCACCCATGCGCAAGGCAACCTTCCACATGCTGTCACCAGCCTCGCAAGTCGTGCGATGAAACGAGCCGTTCGGTTGTCGCACCTGTCACTTCCCGCTCTAGTTCGCTCCGCTCACGGGCCGCTCGGGCCACGGCTTCGCCGGTCGGCTCAGCCTCTCGGCGGGCCCGATCACCGCAGCTCAGTCTCCGCCGGCGTCGAAACTTCGATAGACGCCCAGCAGGGCTGCCTTTTGCTCATCGGTCAGGTTCGGATCGGCTTGGACTGCTTCGATCACCGTCGGCACATCTTCACGGTCCATCAAGCCGGCGTACGACAGCAACGTGGCTGCCCGCACGTTAAGCGCTTCAGCAATTGACTTGAGCACCCGCACCGACGGCTCGTGGAGCCCGCGCTCGATCTGGCTGAGGTACGGGTTCGACAGCTGCGCCATCTTGGCGAGCTGGCGCTGGCTCAGCTCCATCATCTCCCGTTGGGCCCGTATGAACGCGCCCAGCTGATCGAATCCGGGGAAAGCGTGTCCCGACCGTTGATCGTCCGCTTCTGCGGCGTCAGGGTCGGAAGCGGCCATCAGGCCTGGGCATCCTCGCTGGCGCGCTCCCACGCAGCGGCGATGCGCGCAGCGCAGTCCTTGTTGGCCTCGTGCACTTGGCCCAGGAAGCTGAAGTAGGTGTCGATCATCTCGGTGGGCTTGGGCAGGTATTCCGCAAACGGGCTCGACATCGCCGGGGCGGCGGACAGCCAGGCCTCGGCCACGCGCTCGTTCATCGAGACGAACTGCTCTTGGGCAGTCTTCATCTGCTCGAGGGTGCGGTCCTGCATTTCACGGACGGAATCAAGTACGGCCATGGGGCTGGCTCCTGAAGATGAAGGGGAATCACCGGCGGGGGTCACCGGCGCTGCTAGAAATAGTACCCACTCCGGGAACAACTTGCAACTTCACCGGTTCACGACCGGGGTGGGGGCGGGCTGCGGCACCCGTGCTTCAAACAGATGCGGCGCAATGGTTGAGCGTTGGATGGGCTTTGGCGCCGCATAACTGCGCGCGGGCACCGCAGCCCGCCCCCACCCCTCGCGCTTGCGGTTCTTCGCCTGCAGTGTTGCGCTAGGCGGCGGCTTGGACTATCCGGGCGAACTGGACTGCGTCCAGGGATGCACCGCCGACCAGGGCGCCGTCGATGTCGGGCTGGCGGAGGAGCTCGTGGGCGTTGGCGGGCTTGACCGAGCCTCCGTATTGGATACGGACGTGCTCGCCGGCACCCCGGCGAATGTCGTCGATCACGTTTCGGGCTGTGGCGCACATGTCTTGGGCGTCTTCGGGGGAAGCATTACGGCCCGTTCCGATGGCCCAAACCGGCTCGTAGGCAACGACCATGGTCTCGAAACTTGCTTTGGTGAGCTTGGCGAGGCTGCCTCTGAGCTGGGTGGTCACGACGGCGGCGGCTTGACCGGATTCGCGCTGTTCGAGGGTCTCGCCGACGCAGACGATCGGGGTCATGCCTGCCTTGGCGACAGCGGCAGCTTTGGCGGCAATGAACTCGTCGGTCTCGTTGAAGAGGGCTCGGCGTTCGCTGTGGCCGACGATGACGTAGCTCACGTCGAGTTTGGCGAGCATGGACGGGGAAATCTCGCCCGTGAAGGCGCCCTTGTTGTGGTCGTGGCAGTTCTGGGCGCCGAGCTTGAATTCGAGCCGGTCGGCGTCGATGACGGTCTGGCAGCTGCGCAGGTCGACAAAGGGCGGGTGCAGGCTGACCTCAGCCTGGTCGTAGCGGTGGCGAGCCAGTTCGTAGCTCAGTTTCTGGCAGAGCTGGATGGCCTCAAGGTGGTTGAGGTGCATCTTCCAGTTGCCCGAGATCAAAGGCGTTCGGCTCATCGTCTGCCCCCTCTCTTCGATTGCCCGCCGGGACGGCGGGTCGTGCCGGAGATCAAAGGCGTTCGGCTCATTGTCGTTCTCCCCGACTGACCTACTGGTGCGGCGAGTCTCGCAGGGCCGCGAGGCCGGGCAGATCTCCGTGTTCGATGAGTTCGAGGCCTGCCCCTCCCCCAGTCGAGATGTGATCCATGTACGGGGCAATGCCGAACTGGGCCACCGCTGCTGCGCTGTCGCCGCCGCCGACAACGGTGAACGCACGGGAGTCGGCCATCGATTGGGCGACTGCGCGGGTTCCCGCAGCGAAACGCTCGTCTTCGAACATGCCCATCGGACCGTTCCAGAAGACGGTGCGAGCACCAGCGATGACGTCGTCGAACTCGGCTGCGGAGCCAGGCCCGATATCGAGGCCGCGGCAACCGTCGGGCAGTCTGCGACCCATCTGGCGAACCGTGCCGCCAGCGTCAAGGGCGGTGATGTCGGTAGGCAGCACGATGTTGGCGCCGCTCTCCAGCAGGCGTTCGCAGGTCTCGATGAAGTCGGGCTCGCAGAGCGAATCGCCTATGGAGTGCCCGAGAGCGGCCAGGAACGTGAAGCACATGCCTCCGCCGATCACCAGCGTGTCGACCACCGACAGCAGCGCCTCAACCACGCCGAGCTTGTCGCTGACCTTGGCACCGCCCAGCACCGCCACAAACGGCCGCTTGGCGTCGGTTCGCAGGCCGCCGAGCACCTCGGCTTCCCGGTGGAGCAACCGGCCCGCCGCGCTCGGCAGGCGCCGCGGCGGTCCGACGATGGAGGCATGCGCCCGATGGCTGGCACCGAAGGCGTCGTTCACGAAACCGTCGAACGGCATCGAAGTCGCAGCGCCGCCGAAACCGACGACGACGTCGCCCTCGAGGAGGGCGTCAACGAATGCCGGGTCGTTGGCCGTCTCGCCTGCGTGGAAGCGAAGGTTCTCGACCAAGGCGATATCGGGAGCAACCTTGCCCAAGCGCTCAGCGACAGGCGCCAACGAGTATCGCTCCTCGGGCTTGCCCGAAGGGCGGCCGAGGTGCGAGCACGCGGTCACGGCCGCTCCACGCTCGGTCAGCCAGCTCAGTGTCGGCAGCGCCGCCCGTATGCGCAGGTCGTCAGCAATCTCAGGTTGCCCGCCCGGCACGTCGCGCAGCGGGACGTTGAAGTCGCAGCGAATCAGAATGCGCCGGCCGTCGAGGCCGCCGAGCCGCCGATCCAAATCTTCCAGCGTCGGCAGCGGCACCGACTCGTTCATGGGTTGCCGTCCGGACGCGCCGCCCCATTCTCCACCGCAGCGACACGCTTCGCTGGCAGCGCGATCGACCTCGCCGGCCCCATGGTCGCCGGTCTCACCGATTGCACGCGATCTGGACCAAGTCCACCAGCCGGTTGGAGTAGCCCCACTCGTTGTCATACCAGCCGAGCACCTTGACCATGGTGCCCATCGCCATGGTCAGGCCCGCGTCGAAGACGCAGCTCGCCGGGTTGCCCACGATGTCGCTGCTGACGAGCGGATCGGTGGAGTAGTCGAGCACTCCTGCCAGCGGCCCGCTGGACGCAGCGGCTGCGAAGGCCTCGTTCACTTCTTCGACGCTGGGGCTGGCGTCGAGGGTCGCCGTGAAATCGGTGATCGAGCCGTCGGGGATCGGCACCCGCAGCGAGGTTCCGTCCAGCCTGCCCGCCATCGACTGCAGCACCAGCCCCGTCGCCCGGGCTGCGCCGGTCGATGTCGGGATGATGTTCACCGCTGAGGCCCGGGCACGACGCAGGTCGGAATGCGGCCCGTCCACCAGCGACTGGTCGCCCGTGTATGCGTGGATGGTCGTCATCAGGCCCTGCTGGACGCCGAACGCCTGGTCGAGCACCTGCACCATCGGCACGAAGCAGTTGGTGGTGCAGCTCGCGTTCGACACCACCTTGTGCGCCTCGGGGTCGAAGTCGGCGTCGTTCACGCCCACGACAAACGTGGCATCCGCGCCCGATGCCGGAGCCGACACGATCACCAGCGGCGCGCCGGCATCGAGGTGCATCGCCGCTTTGTCACGGGAGGTGAAGATTCCCGTCGACTCCACCACCACATCGACGCCGTAGTCGGCCCATGGCAAATCCGCCGGGTTGCGCTCCGACAGCACCGGCAGCACCGTGCCGTCAATCGAGATGCCGCCGTCGGTCGCCGCGATGTCGTGCGGCAGGTTGCCGAGTACCGAGTCGTACTTGAGCAGGTGAGCCATGGTGGCGGTGTCGCCGAGGTCGTTCACCGCCACGATCTCGATGTCGCAGTCGGGGCGGTCGGCCGCCCGATAGAAGTTCCGCCCGATCCGGCCGAAGCCGTTGACGCCCACGCGCACGCTCATCCGCTGCTGTCCCTTTGCTCCCCGAGCCTCGCGGGCTTCCTGCGCCCCGGCCCGTTCTGTCGCTAGCTGTCTAGCGGACGCGCGCCCTCCGCCCGCCCATCCCCGTGACGGATGCTGCGGGTCGTACCATGCACGAACAGATGACCTGATGTGACGAGGCAGCCGCAGTGCCGGTTGCCTCAGACCTGCGGCCGATCCAGTCCGAGTCGATACGTGAACCAAGGGCCCATCACGGAAGGAAATCCGGCGCTTCGGACGACAGGCGGAGTCTCAGGTGGCATTGACGGAGCACGCTTTCAACGTCGAGCTGGCCAATGCGTTGCGGCGAATGCATCCTCGCTGGACCGTCGAGGCTGAGCGGACCGGTCGAATTGTTGGACAGCCGGGCCGCCGGCCGGACATCACCATCGACGTACCGCGTGCAGGCCCGCTGGTGATCGAGACCGAATTCGAGCCGGCGTACTCCGTCGAGGACGATGCGCAGGCTCGTCTCGACGTGCAGATCGAGGGTGCGCCGCTGCTGGTGGAAACGGTCGTCGCGCTCATCGTGCCTCGTCGGATGCGCGACGTCGCGTCGGCCGACCTTCACCTGAGGCTGGCCGCTGCGGACGATCTTCGATGGGCTGTGCTGCGCGCGGGAACGCCCACCCGGCGTCTGCCAGCCGGCGGCTGGATGAACGGCAGCCTGCGCGCGCTTGCCGACACCCTGGAAACGCTCGCAGTCTCGGTACGTCGACTCGACGAGGCGGCGGACACGCTCGAGACTGCCGTGGCGATCGGCGTCCAACTACTGAACGACGCGACGCCCCATGTCCGCGCCAGAGTGGCGCGAGAGCTTCGTCAAGCGCCGGATGAAGCCACGGAGCATCAGACCTGGCGCATGGCCTCGGTGATCCTCGCCAACGCCTTCCTGTTCCAAGAAGCCATTTCACAGCACTATTCCACGCCGTCCATCGGCGACATCCGCTCGACGCGGAGCGAGACGCACACCCTCGACCTCGTGGGCACGCTCGCTGCTTGGAATCGGATCCTCGAGATCGATTACCTGCCCATCTTCGACATCGCAACCCGACTGCTGAGGGCTGTCCCCGCCCCCACCAGCAGCTTCCTGTGCGGGGCTATGTCGACGGCCGCGCTCGCGCTGCACGAAGCCGGGGCGAACCAAGTCCAGGACATGACCGGTCAGATGTTCGGCCGCATGATCGTGGACCGCAAGTTCCTCGCAACCTTCTACACGCTCCCGTCGGCCGCCGCACTGCTCGCCGAACTGGCCCTGCAACAGCTCGACCAGCGTCTCGACTGGGGCGACCCGTCGTCGGTCACCGGGCTTCGTGTCGCTGACTTCGCCTGCGGCACCGGCGTGCTGCTGTCAGCCGCCTACCAGCGCATCCGAGCACGGGTGCGGCGCGCCGGCCTCGACGACGCCGATCTGCACACTGCCATGGTCGAGCACGCACTCATCGGCGCCGATGTCATGCCGGCCGCGGCACACTTGACCGCCACCATGCTCGCCTCAGCTCATCCGGAGCTGAGCTTCGGACACTGCGGCATCCACTTGGTCGACTACGGCCGGGCGAGCGGGGACGACAGGTCGCCCGCCGAGGCCGACGCTTCGCACGGCCCGGACGGCCCCGTGGCCGTCGGATCGCTCGATCTGCTGGGCGAGCAAGGACAGGTCAGCTCCCTGCTGGTGCGCTCCGTCGAACGCGTCTCGGGCACCGATCGCCAAGCCGTGCCGCAAATGCAACTCGACGACCACTCGCTCGATCTCTGCATCATGAATCCGCCGTTCACCCGACCCACGAACCACGAGACCGCAGCTGCGGCGGGCGTGCCAGTTCCGTCGTTCGCCGGTTTCGAGACCGATCCTGCCGATCAGCGCGCCATGAGCGAGCGTCTCAAGAGCCTGATGCAGCGAGTTGGCAGCCTGCGAGCCGGTCACGGAAATGCCGGACTGGCATCCAATTTCGTGGATCTGGCCTTCGCCAAGACCAAGCCTGGTGGCGTCATGGCGCTGGTGCTTCCCTTCGCTGCGGTCACCGGCAACAGCTGGGCTGCGTCGCGGCGGCTCCTCGACAAACATTGCGACGAGGTCACCTGGGTGGGCCTCGCTGCCCATGGCTCGACGGAACGTGCCTTCTCAGCCGACACCGGCATGGCTGAAGCGCTGGTGATCGCCCGAAAGTCTCCCACCCGACGTCGCAGCAGCGCCGCCGCGACCAGATGGGTCACGCTGACCCGTCGGCCGGATTCTGCAACAGCAGCCGTCTGGGTTGCCCAGTCGATCAGCGACGCCGCCGAGGCGGCGCCCAGCTATCTGCGCGTCGGCGACGACACCTTGGGCCATGTCCAGCCCGCCAGCGCGAACGGGCCAATGCTGCTCGCTGTAGCAGAGCCCGATCTCGTCATATGTGCCACCGCGCTCGCCGAGGGCCGACTGGCTCTTCCTCGCCACGCCACAGTCGACGTGTCGATATGCGCGCTCGCTGAGCTCGGACGGCCCGGCCCGGTTCATCGCGACATCAACGGTGCACATCCGAGTACGGGCGCACCACGCGGGCCGTTCGACCTCGGGCCAATCGACCCGGAACACACGCCGTCCTATCCGATTCTGTGGGCCCACGCAGCTGCATCGGGCCGAGAATCCGCATTGTGCGTTGCACCTGACTTCGCCGGACTGCTCCGATCTGGGATGCGGGTGGAAGCGCTGAAGACTTGGGCAACCGCAACCCGATTGCATGTCAACTGCGATTTCCAAGTGAACTCACAGCCTCTCGGTGGGTGCATGACCTCCGAACCAGTGATCGGCGGTCGAGCGTGGCCGTCGTTCCTGCTGGACGAACGGGCGTGGGAACCGGTGATCGCGCTCTGGCTCAACACCACACTCGGGCTCGTCACACGCTGGTCAGTCTCGACTCGCCAGCAGCAAGGGCGTGCGAGCCTGACGATCACCACGCTGGGAAAGATCCCTGTGCTCAATCCGCGCCGCTTGTCGCAGGAGCAGATCGACGCCTGCGCCGTGCTCGCGGACAGGATCGGGGATCGCCCGATGCTGCCTGCCAACGAGGCCTACCGCGACGGCGCACGCCAGGAACTGGACCGGGCGCTGCTGGCAGGGATCCTCGGGCTTCCCGAGAGCATCTTTGAGCCGCTCGCGGTGCTGCAGCGGCAGTGGTGCGAAGAGCCGTCCGTTCACGGCGGCAAATCCACCCGCCCCTGAGCGTCTCAGCGGGCGATGTCGCGGTGGCGGCAGTGCAGCTCGTGGCCCTCCGAGGCCAGTAGGCGGGTGACTTCTTCGGCGATTGCCACGCTGCGGTGCCGGCCGCCGGTGCAGCCCAGCGCAATAGTGAGGTACGACTTGCCCTCGGTGCGATAGGACGGCAACAACGCTTCGAGAAGTGGCAGGAGATGCGATAGAAACGTGCCGGTTGCCGGCTGGCCGAGCACCCACTCGCGCACCCCTGGATGCAGCCCGGTGTAGGGCCTCAGCTCGGGTACCCAATGCGGATTCGGCAGGAAGCGGCAGTCGAACACCAGATCGGCTTCGGTGGGCACGCCATGCTTGTAGCCGAACGACATCACCGCGGTGCGCATCTGCGGATCGTCGCCAGACGCACCGAATTCGTCACGCACCCGATCGCGCAATTCGTGCACATTCAGATCGCCCGTATCGATGACGACATCGGCCGTCTCGCGCACATCGGCGAGCAGCTCGCGCTCCATCTCAATCGCATCGACGACCGACTCCGCAACCGGCTCCGCGCCAGACGGCCCCGAGACCGGGGCGACCGCGGGCAGATCGGCGGTATGCAGCGGGTGGCGCCGCCGGGTGTCGTCGTAGCGCCGCACCAGCACATCGGTCGGCGCATCCAGGTACACGACTCGAACGGAGGCGTTGCGCTCACGTAGCTGCGTGACCGCCGTGACGAGATCCTCCCGGTACTCGCGGGTGCCTGCCACGAGCGCCACGCGGCGCAGCCGGGAGCCGGGGCGGGCCACCATGTCGGCCACATCCCCGATGAGGTGGGGCGGCAGGTTGTCGATGACGAACCAGCCGACATCCTCGAGCGCATTCGCCGCGGTGGAGCGGCCCGCGCCCGAGGAACCGGCCACAATGACGAACTCCGGCCCCCCAGCCACGAGTTGGATCGTATTGGGCCAACCGCGTTGCGCTACGGGTAAGGGTGTGCCGCCGACCTGAGAGGCTGAGCCGAATGGCGAAGCCGTGGCCCGAGCGGCCCGTGAGCCCAATCACACGAGAATTTGGGAACTAGTGCGGTGTCCACTAACGTTTGCGCGGGTTGGTCATGCGGCTTTGGGGGTGGCGGGCCGTCCCCATCGGGTGCCTTTTTCGGCTCGGACCCGTTTTCGTTCTCGGCGTTGTGCGGCGAGCAGTTGTGGGCTGCGTTTGTTGGCGTTGCGCCAGCGGAGGTAGGCGTGCAGCCGGCGTGTGAGCACGGTGTGGTTGGGGTGGTCGGAGTTGTTGAGCACGAACTCGCGCAGCGGCCCGAAGTGGGCTTCGATGGGGTTGGCCCATGAGCTGTAGGTGGGCGTGAAGCACAACTCGACTTTGTTGCGCTGAGCCCAGCGGACGATGTCGGCGCTCTTGTGAGCAGACAGGTTGTCCAAGATCACATAGATCGGTTCGCCGTCGGGGCGGCGCGCTCGGATGCTGCGCAGCGCTGCGAGGGTGTTGGCTGCGGACTTGCGTGCCCGCACGACGCCCCACATCTCGTCGTCGCCGACCGAGTAGCAGCCGTGGAACTGGCGCACCCCGTGGAGCTTGTTGTAGTTCGCCCGCAGCCGCTGGGGGCGGCCCCTGGGCGCCCAGCCGGCGCCGGCGGTGGGGCGGATGGCCAGCGGCCCGAACTCGTCGAACGCGAACGTGCGGTCGGGATGGTTCTCGAGCGCGTCCTCGATGCGGTCCAGCTTCGCTTCGCGGTCGGGGTCGTCGGTGTCCTTCCACGACTTGGTGCGCTGGAACGTGACGTCGTTGGCCGCCAGCAGCTGGCGCAGCCGCTCACGGCCGATCCGCACCACACGGGTCGGGTTGTCGCCCAAATAGGCAGCCAGCTTGCGGACGCTCCACCGCGTGAACGCCAACCCCGGCTTCTCGGGACGCTCGCCGGCCGTCTCGACGATGAACGCCTCATCGCCGGTCGTGATCCGGCGGGGACGGCCACCCGCCCACTTGGGGTCCAACGACGCCATCCCCGACTCGTTGAACCGATGGATCATCTCGCGCACCCGATCAGGAGACGTCGCCACCAGCCGAGCGATCACCGCAACCGAGTTCCCGCCAGCAGACGCATGAATCACCGTCGCACGCCGCCAGCGCACATGGGACTTGTCCGATTTGCCGCCCCCGCGGCGCACGATCCGCTGGAGCCGCTGGCCTTCCTCATGGGTCAAACGCCGGACCCGCAACCGTTCAGTCATACCCCCGATCACAGCACACACCCGCACCACAACCGCGGACGCGACCACCGAACGTTTGCGGACACCGCACTAGAGCGGGAAGCAAGAGGTGACTCAATGGAACGTTCCGCCAATCCGCGCAGGTTCTCAGGAACCCGGAGGTGAGACGGCGGGGTGGGTCGCGGCGTAGACGGCCTCGGCGACGGCATCGGGCAGCCAGCTCAACTCCTGCAGTTCTTCCAGCGAAGCCGACTTCACCGCACCGACGCCCCCGACTTCGCGCACCAGGCGTGCACGCCGCTTGTCCCCCAGACCGGCGATGCCGTCGAGCACCCCCCGCTTGAGGGCCTTGCTGCGCAGCCTGCGGTGATACGACACCGCGAATCGATGGCTCTCGTCGCGCACCCGCTGCAGCAGATACAGCGCCTCTGACTGCCGCGGGATCCGTACTGCCTCCGAACGACCCGGCACGAAGACCTCTTCGAACTGCTTCGCGAGCGAGCACACCGGGATCTGCTCTCGCAAGCCCAGCTCGTCGAGCACCGCCGCCGCAACACTGAGCTGTCCCTTGCCGCCGTCCACCACCAACAGCTGCGGCGGGTAGGCGAATCGTCCCTGCTCAGCCGCAGGCAAATCACGCTCGGCCAGGTAGTTCCGCAGACGCCGGCGCAACACCTCGTCCATGGCTGCGTAGTCGTCGTTGCCGTCGACGTTGCGAAGCCGGAAATGGCGGTACTCGCTGCGGCGTGGCAGACCGTCTTCGAGCACCACCATCGAGCCCACGTAGTTCGTGCCCTGCAGATGGCTCATGTCGTAGCACTCAATGCGCAGGGGCGGCTGTGGCAACTCCAGGTGCTCTGCCAACTCGTTCAGCGCGCGGGCGCGGCTGTTGTGGTCGCTACCGCGTCGCAGCCGGTGCCTAGCGAGCGACTCGCGGGCGTTGTGGCGCGCCGTGTCCATCAGTGCGCGCTTGTCGCCCCGCTGCGGGATGCGCAGCGTCACCCGAGAACCTCGCCCCGAGCTCAGCCACTGCTCGTACAAGCCGGTGTCCGCGGGCAATTCGGGGACGAGTACCAGCTTCGGCCAGCCCAGCGGATTCTCCTCGTGATACAGCCCCGACAGCACGCGGGAGACGAGCTGGGGACCATCGAGCGCTTCGACCTTGTCCACCACGAAGCCGCGTTGGCCCATCACCCGCCCCTTGCGCACGAAGAACAGCTGGACGGCCGCTTCCAGCTCATCGTCGCTGATGCCGATGACATCGAAGTCCTCGTTGCGGGTCCCGGCAAGCTGTTGCTTCTCGATGGCACGCCGCACGCTGCCCAGGCGGTCCCGCAGCCGCGCGGCCAGCTCGAACTCCAGTTCCGCCGATGCGTCAGCCATGCGCTGTTCGAGATCGTTGACAATGGCCTCGGTGTCCCCCTCGAGGAATCGGACAAGATCCCGCACGAGCCGGTCGTAGGAATCTCTGTCGATCTCGTCGACGCACGGTCCAGCGCACTGTTCGATGTGGTACAGCAAGCACGGCCGGCCGAGCCGTTGATGGGTCTTCAGCTTGCTGTCGCTGCAGGTGCGGATCGGGAACGTCCGCAGCAGCAGGTCGAGCGTCTCCCGGATGGCATATGCGTGGCCGAACGGGCCGAAGTACCGGTTCCCGCGCTTGCGCCGCCCCCGAATCACCATCGCTCTGGGCCACTCGTCGAGGAGGGTGACCGCGAGGAACGGGTACGACTTGTCGTCTCGCAGCCGTACGTTGAACCTCGGCTGATGCCGCTGGATGAGGCTGTACTCCAGCATCAGCGCCTCGACCTCGGTGGAGACCTCGATCCACTCGACGGATGCAGCTGTGGCGACCATCTGGGCGGTGCGCGGATGCAGCCCGGCGGGATCGCCGAAGTAGCTGTTCAGCCGGGAGCGCAGGCTCTTGGCCTTGCCGACGTAGATGATGCGGCCGTCCGCATCCAGGAATTGGTAGCTCCCCGGTGTATCCGGTACCGATCCCCCTTCCGGGCGCAGACCCACACTCGCAGGCTATGAGACTGAGCCCGATGGGTGGATACCGGGAAGGCGTGTAGTAAGTTTCGCCGACGAAAGGCCCGGACTGCGGGGTGTCGAACTGGCATCCCCGAGGACTGGCATGATGCGGCAGAACCGCATCTCGTAGCTGCGCAGGAGGCTGCACAATATGGAAATCGCACAGGAGCGGGACGCAGGCACCAACGTGATCAGTCCCGCGGGCCGCGTGGACGGATCGAACTCCGCGGACTTCCACGAGGTCCTGATGGCCGCTCTGTCGGACGACGACAATCGCGTCATCCTCGACATGGGCGGCATGGACTACATCAGCAGCGCTGGCCTGCGCGTCCTGCTGCTCGTCGCACAGCATCTCGGTGGCAACTCGACGCCCTTCGCCGTCTGCTCCCTCGCAGCCTCGGTCGATGAAGTGTTCCGCATCAGCGGCTTCAATCAGATCATCACGGTGTTCGGGACGCTCGACGAGGCGAAGGCTCAGCTGGCCTAGCCACGCCCATGTCGCAGCCCTGGCGCATCCTCGTCGTCGACGACGAGCCCGATCTTGAGCCGCTCGTCCTGCAGCGGATGCGGAGACACATCCGCAGCGGCAAGTACCAATTCGAGTTCGCGGGAAACGGCTTGGAGGCGCTCGACAAGCTGCGAGCCGACGACACCATCGACTTGGTGCTCTCCGATATCAACATGCCCCAGATGGACGGGCTGACCCTGCTGTCTCAGCTCGGCTCGCTCAACCAGGACCTGCGGGCAGTGATCATCTCCGCATACGGCGACATGGGCAACATCCGCACCGCCATGAACCGGGGGGCATTCGACTTCGTCACCAAGCCGGTCGACTTCGACGACCTGCAGATCACCATCGAACGCACGGTCGAGCATCTGCGGCAGTGGCGAGAGGCCACGGCGTCACGCGACAAGCTCGTGACGCTGCAGAACGAGCTCGACATCGCCTCGAACGTGCAGCAGTCGATCCTTCCCGACGATTTCCCAGTGACGCCCACCTACGAGATCAACGCCAACATGGTCCCCGCACGCAATATCGGCGGCGATTTCTATGACTACCTCGCGGTGCCCGACGACCGGATGTTCGCAACGGTCGCCGACGTGTCCGACAAGGGCATCCCCGCAGCGCTGTTCATGATGTCGAGCCGAACGGCGCTCAAGGGCGCCGCCATCGGCACGGGCTCGCCGCGGGAGGCGCTGATCGAGGCCAACCGCGTGCTGCAGGCCGACAACCCGACGTTCATGTTCGTGACCGTCATCATGTCGGTCTACGAGCCCCGTTCCGGCGAAGTGACCTACGCCACCGCCGGGCATGACCCTCCGGTGGTCGTCCACGCTGACGGCACCGCCACCCAGATGCCCGGCACCGGCGGCATGGCCCTGGGCATCGTCCCCGAGGCAGTGTTCGCCTCGAATCTGGCCGAGAACAGGCTGACGCTTGCGCCCGGCGAGACCCTGGTGCTGTACACCGACGGCGTCAGCGAGGCGATGAACGTCGAGCAGGAAGAGTTCGGCACCGAGCGCCTCCTGCGATTGTTCGAAGGCCAGCCACCCAAGGACGCGAAAGAAGCCATGAGCGCCATTTTCGACGCAGTCGCAGCGTTCGCAGGCGAAGCACCCGCGTCGGACGACATCACCTGCTTGGCCCTGCACCGGAGCGCCGCGCCGTGAGACCGCAGCCCGGCAGTGCCGAGGACCGCACAAACTTGCTCCCTGGCGCCGCCGCGGCGCTGCGGGACACCCCCACAACGGAGCACCGATCATGCGACGTTCGCTGAACATCACACCAGTGCCCGGCGCTGCTGCAGCCGAGGCGCTCCCGCGCATCGTGGCGTTCGTGGAGGAACTCGCCGAGCTGGACGACTGGGCGCCAGATCTCGTCCTGCGGGCCAACCTCATCCTCGAAGAACTCATCTTGAACACGCTCACCCACGGGCGCACCAGCGGGCTCAGCAACATCGAAATCACACTGGAGAGCGACGAGAGCTCGGTGGCAATCGCCCTGGTCGACGACGGGGCCGCGTTTGATCCGCTCACCGACAACACCGACCCTGGCACCGAACTGCCGCTGGCGGAGCGATCCATCGGCGGGTTGGGCCTGCACCTCGTGCGCACCATGGCCGAAGACCTGGCATACAAGCACGCCGACGGCAAGAACCACCTGACGCTGGTCGCACGGGCTGGCATCTGACGGCACGCCGATGCCCCCGCACCGGTGTCTGCCATCGAGAGGGCGCCCGAGCGCCTCAACGGCAGCCCGTGCCGTCGCCGCCCTCATCGCCGTCACTGCTGCTGCGGGGCTGAGTGCCTGCAGCGACGCTGAGAGCGACCCAGCAGCTAGCGGAGCCAGAGCGGAGAGCACTGTCGCGGCACCGGCACGACCCACGGTCCCCGATGCGCTCAACGACGAGACCGGCGTCTATCCCGACCGGGTGGTGTTCGGGCAATCGGCTGCGCTGAGCGGTCCGGCAGCGGAACTCGGCGTTGGCATGCGCCTGGGAATCTTGGCCGCCTTCGAAGAGGCCAACCGGGCCGGGGGGGTGAACGGGCGACGGCTCGAATTGACATCGCTCGACGACAGGTACGAGCCCAACGACGCCATCAAGAACACGACCGCCCTCATCGACAGCGGGGAGGTGTTCGCGCTGATCGGCGCCGTGGGAACGCCGACCTCGCGCTCCGCGACCCCAGTGGCTGCCGCGGCGAGCATTCCCTACGTGGCACCGTTCACTGGGGCCGGCTTTCTGCGCGACGACGACTGGTCCAACATCGTCAACCTTCGTGCCTCCTACGCCCAGGAGACTGAAGAAATGGTGGAACGCCTGACCGCAGACTTGGGCATCGAGCGCATTGCCGTGCTCTTCCAGGACGACTCCTTCGGCCGAGCGGGGTACTTCGGCGCACTCGCGGCCCTCGAACGACGCGATATGGAGCCCGTCGCGATCGGCTTCTATCCACGCAACACCACCGCCATCAAGACGGCCCTGCTGGACCTGAAGGCAGGCGAACCCGAGGCGGTCATCATGGTGGGCGCCTACGAACCCGTCGGCACCTTGGTCTCGTGGTCGCGCAACACGGGTTTTGACCCGGTCTTCATCACGCTTTCGTTCGTCGGCTCGAACGCGCTCGCCGACCAACTCGGCGCGGTCGGCGAGGGCGTGCTCGTCACCCAGGTGGTGCCGTTCCCGTTCGACGATTCCACGCCGGTCGTGGCCGCCTATCAGGCGGCATTGGAATATGTGGGCACCCTGCACTCAACGTTGGACCACGTCGACCCCGACCCGGTGCCCGGCTTCGTGTCGCTGGAGGGCTACATCGCAGGCAGGCTCGCCATCGCAGGATTGGAGCAGTGCAGCAACGCTGTAACGCGCCGGTGCTTCCTGAACGCCATCTTGGGCGCCAGCGAGGTCGACATTGACGGCTTCACGCTGTATTTCGGCGACGGCGAGAGCATGACCGAAGACAATCAAGGCTCTGATGCAGTGTTCGTCACGCAGATCGGTTCCGATGGCAACTACCTGCCGCTCGAGACGCTCACCAGCATGGATCCATGAAGCCCGCAGAGTCCGACGACGCAGCCGCCGGTTCGGGCGGAACGCGCGAACACCACAAGCCTGCGCTGCACCTGCGCATATCCACTCAGATGTACGCAGGCATCGCTGTGCCGCTGCTGCTGACGCTGGCGGCGAGCGTCGTCGCCTGGATCTCATTCACCCGCGTCGGCGAGGCCGAGCGTCAGGTCACCGAAGGGGCCATCCCAGAACTCGACGCCGCGCTGGGCGTCGCCGAGGCGAGCAACCGGCTGGTGGCCGGCGGCCCCCGGCTGACGGCTTCGACGCCGGAGAACTACGAGACCGTCGTCGCGGAGATCGCTGAGGCGCGAAGCGAGTTCGAAACGCAGCTCGACCTGCTGTGGAACCGCGGAGCGGGCTCCATGTGGCTCGGCGAGATGCGCAGCGATGCCGCCCAGCTCAGCTCCAACATCGCCGCAATAGAAGCCGAGATGCCCGAGTTCTTCACCCTGCTCGGCCGGGCAGAGAGTCTTCGCGCGGAATCCGACGCTGCAGTGCGGGAATTGACCCGCCAGATCGTCCCGGCGCTCGACGACCAGCTGTTCTTCCTGGTTCAAGGGCGGCGGCATCTGTGGACACCGCCGGCGCCGGAGTCCATTCATCGCTCCGAGTCCGAAGTCCTGATGTACCGCCGCTGGTCCGCATTGGGCAGTGACGTTTCCCAAGCCGATGCGCTGCTGGCCGGAGCGTTCAGCGCGTCGGAGTCTGCGCTGATCGAACCGCTCCGAGAAAGCCTCGAATCTGCCAGGGACCGCATCGAGATCAACCTCGCTGCCCTAGATGAGCCAGTCGCAGATGAGCTTCGCCCGACGGTGAACCAGTTGATCACGCTCGGTCTCGGCGACGGCGGCGTCTTCGACGTCATGTTCAGAGTGCTCCAGATCACCGAGAACCAGCGCGAGCTGCTCGCCCAGAACCAGGATCTCGGTGTCGGCTTGGTGGACGAGATCGAATCACTCGTCGGCGCCGTTCAAGCCAGCGTGGACACAGCCACGGATGCATCGGCACAGGCAGTCGACACCGGCCGGCTGCTGCTCGTCGTGATCAGCATCGTCGGAGTCGTGGGTGTGCTGGCGTTCAGCTGGCTGTTCGTCGGGAAACGAATTCTGCGCCGCGTGGCACAGCTGTCGGACCGTATGCGGGCGCTCGCCGGCGGCGACTTGGAATCTCCGGTAGATGCCAGCGGCCGCGACGAAGTTGCCGAGATGGCCGATGCCCTGGAGCACTTCCGCAAGGCCGCGCTCGAAGTCCAGCGGCTCAACTTGGTCGAAGAGCTCGCCGGTCAGCTCAGCGAGCGCAATGAACAGCTCTCCCAGACGCTCGCCGACTTGGACCGCGCACAGGACCAGATTGTTGCGAACGAGAAGCTCGCGGCGCTCGGTGAGGTCACCGCCGGCGTCGCCCACGAGATCCGCAATCCGCTGAACTTCGTGAAGAACTTCGCCGAATCGTCCGACGAGCTGCTCGAGGAGCTGCTCGAAGCAATCGCAGATCCTGAGCCGCCCGAGGACCAAGGCGGCTACATCGCCGAGATAACCGGCGACCTCAAGCAGAACCTGAGCCGCATCCGCGGGCACGGCGACCGGGCCAACCGCATCGTGGAGAGCATGCTCATGATGGGCCGCGGCGGCGGCGAGTCACGCCCCGTCGAGATCAACGCCCTGCTCGACGAGCACGCCATGCTCTCCTACCACAGCGCTCGGGCGCAGGATCCGGACTTCAATGTGACCATCGAGCGCGACTTCGATCCCGAGATGGGCGAGTTGGAGGTCATCCCCCAGGACATGGGCCGCGTGTTTCTCAACTTGGTGAGCAATGCCGGCTATGCGGCCAACGGACGGTGGCGGGAACTCGGCGGCGAGCCCGGCAAGATCGTCACCGACGGTGACGGCGACGACTCGACCTACTTCCCTACCATCCGGCTGAGCACTCGACGAACTGACGAGTCGGCAGTGATCAAGGTGCGCGACAACGGCACCGGCATCCCGGCCGATGACGTGCAGCGGATCTTCGAGCCGTTCTTCACCACCAAGCCCACCGGCGAGGGCACAGGGCTGGGCTTGGCGATGACCAACGACATCATTCGAGGCCACGGCGGCCAGATTTCGGTGGAGAGCGAGCCAGGCGAGTTCACCGAGTTCACCGTGGAGTTGCCGCTCGAACGGTCGGTGCCCGTCGAGACCGTCGAGACCGAGGGCACCGCAGCGGCGACATGATCAGCCCCGCCTGACCGGGGCGATCTGGCTCACCGGACAGTTCAGCCGACCAGCGGCGCCAGATACCGACCGGTGTGCGATTCGGGCGCCCGAGCGACCTGCTCCGGCGTTCCTGCGGCCACCACAGTGCCGCCGCCGATGCCTCCCTCGGGTCCCAAGTCGATGATCCAGTCGGCGGTCTTGATGACATCGAGGTTGTGCTCGATGACCACCACGGTGTTCCCAGCCGACACCAACCGGTCGAGCACACCGAGGAGCCGACGGATGTCTTCGAAGTGCAGGCCGGTGGTGGGCTCGTCGAGGATGTAGATCGTGTGGCCGGTGGATCGCTTCGACAGCTCGCTGGCGAGCTTGACCCGCTGCGCTTCGCCGCCCGAGAGCGTCGTGGCGGGCTGTCCCAGGCGGATGTAGCCCAAGCCCACGTCGACCAGCGTCTGCATGTGACGCCGAATGGGCGGCTGCGCAGCGAAGAACTCGAGTGCGTCCTCGCAGGGCATGGCCAGCACGTCGGCGATGGTCATGCCCTTGAAGCGGACCTCCAACGTCTCGCGGTTGTAGCGAGCGCCCTTGCACACCTCGCAAGGCACGTACACATCGGGCAGGAAATGCATCTCGATCTTGATGTTCCCGTCGCCAGAGCAGGCCTCGCACCGACCGCCCTTGACGTTGAAGCTGAACCGGCCGGGCAGGTAGCCCCGCACCTTCGCCTCGTTCGTGGCTGCGTAGAGCTTGCGGATGTGGTCGAAGACGCCGGTGTAGGTGGCGGGGTTCGAGCGCGGCGTGCGGCCGATCGGCGATTGGTCGATGTCGATGACCTTGTCGAGCGCCTCGGCGCCTTCGATCGTCGTGTGCAGGCCGGGCACTCCCTTGGAGGAGTAGATCCGCTGCATCAGTGCCTTGTAGAGGATCTCATTGACCAGCGTGCTCTTGCCCGAGCCCGACACGCCTGTCACGCAGATGAAGCAGCCCAGCGGGAACTCCACGTCGATCTTGCGCAGGTTGTGCTCTCGCGCTCCCCGGACGACCAGCCGGTCGTCGCCACGGGGCCGGCGCACCGGCGGGATCGGGATCTCCCGGATGCCCGAGAGGTACTCCCCCGTCACCGAGCCCGGCGCGCCCGCCAGCCCGTCGGTGGGCCCGCTGTAGACGATCTCGCCGCCGTGCTCGCCGGCGCCGGGGCCGATGTCGACCACCCAGTCCGCCACCGAGATCGTCTCGAGATCGTGCTCGACGACCAGCACAGTGTTGCCGAGGTCACGCAGGTGCAGCAGCGTGTCGATCAAGCGGCGGTTGTCACGCTGGTGCAACCCGATGGACGGCTCGTCGAGCACGTACAGCACCCCTTCGAGCCCGCTGCCGATCTGGCTCGCCAGCCGGATGCGCTGGGCCTCGCCGCCTGCCAGCGTCGCCGCCGAGCGGTTCAGCGTCAGGTAATCCAAGCCGACGTCGAGCAGGAAGTTCAGCCGTGCGTCGATCTCCTTGATGATCGGCGCCGCGATGATGCGCTGCCGCTCAGTGAGCTCGAGGCCGTCGACGATCTTCGCTGCCTCGCCGATCGACGCCGAGCAGAGCTCGAAGATGTTCCGGCCGGCGACCCGCACGGCGAGCGAAACCTCGTTGAGCCGCGCGCCGTGACAGGTTCCGCACGGCACCTCGCGCATGTAGCCCTCGATGCGGTTGCGTGACCAGTCGCTCTCGGTGTCGGCGTGGCGGCGGCGCAGGAACGGGATGACCCCCTCGTAGCGGGTCGTGTAGCTGCGCGAGCGGCCGTAGCGATTGCGGTAGCGCACGGTGATCTGCTCGCCAGCCGGTGCGCCGTCGAGCAGCAGCTTGCGCTGCGAGGCTTCGAGGTCGGCCCACGGCACGTCGAGCGGGATGCCGTGCTGTTCGGAGACGGCCTCGAGCAGCCGGGTGAACCACTTGCCGGTCGACCCTGCCCACGGGGCGAGCGCGCCGGCCGCCACCGACAGCTCCGAGTTCGGCACGACAAGCTCTGGGTCGACCTCGTACCGGGTGCCGAGGCCGTCGCAGGTCTGGCATGCGCCGTAGGGAGAGTTGAACGAGAAGTTGCGGGGCGCCAGCTCCTCAAAAGAGCGTCCCGTGCCCGGCGAGAACAGGTGCTGGCTGAACGTCAGCACTTCGGGCGAATCGTCAGCGGCGCCGCCGTCTCCCGAGGGCACTGCGCTGTGCGGAACGAGGTGGATCCACACATGCCCGTCGGCCAGGCCCAGCGCCGCCTCGACCGATTCGGTCAGGCGCTGCTCGATGTCGCCACGGATCACCAGCCGATCGACAATGACCTCGATGTCATGGTTGACGTAGCGATCGAGTCGCTCGATCTCATCGACGCTGCCCAGGTCCAGCACTTCACCGTCGACGCGCACGCGCGCGTAGCCCTGCCGGGCGAAGTCGCCGAGCTGCGTGTGGTAGTCGCCCTTGCGGCCGCGCACCACCGGGGCGAGCACCTCGAATCGGGCGCCCTCGGGCATCTCCATGATCCGGTCCACGATCTGCTGGGACGTCTGGCGCTCGACCACCTCACCGGTCTGCGGATCGTGCTGGACGCCGATGCGGGCGTAGAGCAGCCGGAGGTAGTCGAACACTTCGGTGATCGTGCCGACAGTCGAACGCGGGTTGCGGCTGGCGCTCTTCTGGTCGATAGAGATGGCCGGCGACAGACCCTCGAGGAAGTCCACATCGGGCTTGTCCATCTGGCCCAGGAACTGGCGCGCGTAGGCCGACAGCGACTCGACATACCGGCGCTGCCCCTCGGCGTAGATGGTGTCGAACGCCAGCGACGACTTGCCGCTGCCCGACAGCCCGGTAAACACGATCATGCGATCGCGGGGCAACTCGACATCGACGTTGCGCAGGTTGTGCTCCCGCGCGCCGCGGACGATCAGCAGCTCACCCATGCTGCCGCTTGTTCCTTTGGCACCCATGCATGCAGGGCGAGCCTACCCGTGCCCCCGCCGTGCATCCCGGAAACAAACACAAGTTCGTTCGGCGCTCAGGGCACGCCTTGACCGTCGCGCCGATCGGCAGAACTAGGGTCGCGATCGCGCGCGGCGGACCGTGCATGCGGTGCTGCGACAGTGCCGATACTCAGCACGAGCCGTCCGGGCAGATCACCGGAGAGCGAATTGGAGGCCGTCATGCCATACGAAGTGCGAGGAGTCGTGGCGAAGGCTGTCGGCGAGCCGGTCAGCGTCGAGACCATCACGATTCCCGACCCCGGGCCCGGCGAAGTGATCGTGGACGTGCAGGCCTGCGGTGTCTGCCACACCGATCTCCACTATCGCGAAGGCGCTATCAACGACGAGTTCCCGTTCCTGCTCGGGCACGAGGCAGCGGGCGTGGTGTCGGAGGTCGGCGAGGGTGTCACAAGTGTCGCCGTGGGCGATTTTGTGGTTCTCAACTGGCGGGCGGTCTGCGGAAACTGCCGGTCCTGCGACCGTGGTCGCCCCTGGTACTGCTTCGCGACGCACAACGCCGCACAGAAGATGACGCTCGACGGCGTCGAGCTCTCCCCCGCGCTCGGCATCGGCGCATTCGCCGAGAAGACCCTCGTCGCAGCAGGACAGGCCACCAAGGTGGATCCTGCGGCGCCGCCTGAGGTCGCTGGCCTCATTGGCTGCGGAGTGATGGCCGGCTTGGGAGCTGCAATGAACACCGGCGGAATAGGCCGGGGCGACAGCGTGGCGGTGTTCGGTTGCGGCGGCGTGGGCGACGCTGCGATCTGTGGGGCGCGTCTTGCGGGAGCGCACACGATCATCGGCGTCGACATCGACAGCCGCAAACTCGAATGGGCTCAAGAATTCGGTGCGACGCACACCATCGACTCGTCGGCCATGAGCAACGACGAGGTTGTCGAGGCAATCCGTGAGCTGACCGGAGGCAACGGCGTGGATGTGGCCATCGAGGCTGTCGGACTGCCCCAGACCTACGAGCAGGCCTTCTATGCCCGTGACTTGGCAGGCACTGTCGTGCTCGTCGGGGTGCCGAATCCCACGATGAAGATCGAGCTGCCGATGATCGAACTGTTCGGCCGAGGCGGGTCGCTGAAGAGCTCGTGGTACGGCGACTGCCTGCCGAGCCGCGACTTCCCGATGCTGATCGATCTGCACTTGCAGAATCGCCTGCCGCTGGAGAAGTTCGTGAGCGAGACGATCGGCATTGCGGGCGTCGAGGAGGCCTTCGAGAAGATGGAACGCGGCGAGGTGCTGCGCTCCGTGGTGGTCATCTAGCAGGCTGGCGAGGCTCGATGCGCCGCCAGGGTCCTGGGGCGGTCAGGATTCGGAGGGGGCAGCAGGGGTGACGAAGATCGCCGTTGCGGTGTTGTGCGGGCGCCAGATGACGTTGGTGAGCACGCCCCAGCAGACTGCAGTGTTGTCGTCTCGCACACCGCAGGCGTGCTCGACGCCTGTGGAGATGGCGTTGAACGGCCCGGGCGGGGGGTCGGGCTGCGTGCCGGCGTCGGGTCCCCAGCAGGTCGCAGCTGCGTCGCTGCCGACCGCGCAGGCGATCTCGCTGCCGACCGAGACCGATGCGAATGCCCCGACGGGTATGTCGTCGTTGTCGTAGAGGTCGCTGCCCCAGCAGGCGATGGTGCCGTCGGTGCGCAGTCCGCAGGTGCGTCGCAAGCCAGCACTGAGAGCGGCGAAGCCGCCCGCAGGTGCATCCAGTCTCCCGTCGGAATCATCGCCCCAGCACGCGACAGTCCCATCAGTGCGCACAGCACACGAGTGCGCATCACCCGCCGTGACCGAGGCGAAGGACCCTGTGGGCGCGTCCAGTTTCCCGTCGGAATCATCGCCCCAGCACGCGACAGTCCCATCAGTGCGCACAGCACACGAGTGGAGCCGTCCGGCGCCGACGGAGGCGAACGTTCCCGTCGGCGCCTCGGTCTGGTCGAGGGAGTCGTCGCCCCAGCAGGCCAGCGAGCCGTCGGTGCCCAAAGCGCACGCATGGCTGAGCCCGGCGACCACCGCGGTGAACGTTCCCGGCGGCGCCTCGGTCTTTCCAGCAGCGATGTTGCCCCAGCAGGTGAGCGTGCCGTTGGTGAGCAATCCGCACGTGTGCAGTGCGCCGGCGGCGATGGCGGCGATGCCGCTCAGCGGCGCGTCGGCCTGCCCGGCGACGTGGCTGCCCCAGCACGTGACCCGCTGGTCGTCCTGCAGTGCGCATGAGTGCCACGCGCCCGAGGTGACCGCAGAAAATGTGCCGGTCGGCACGATGCGCTGGCCGTGAGTGTCGGTGCCCCAGCAGGTCAACTCGCCGTCTGTGCGCAGCCCGCACGCATGGAACGCTCCCACAGCCACATCGGAAAGGCGATCGGACGGCAGGTCGTCCAGTCCGAACAAGCCGGCGCCCCAGCACACCGTGACGTCGTCGATGCGCAGCGCGCAGCTTTGCGACGGGCCTGCGTCGAGTGCTGTGAACTCGCCTTGGGGCGCGGCGGTGCGGTCGGCCTCGTCTCGTCCCCAGCAGGCGACCGTGCGGTCGGTTCGCAGCGCACAGGTGTGGTTCGCGCCGGCAGCGATCTCGCTGAACGATCCTTCGGGTGCATCGGTCTGCCCGTGGTCGCTGCCGCCCCAGCACACGACCGAGTCGTCGGTTCTGATCGCGCAGGTGTGGGTCCTCCCCGCAGCGAGGGCGCTGAACGCGCCGGGCGGCGCCGTGGTCTGTCCGTCCTCGTCGAAGCCCCAGCACACGACCGAGTCGTCGGTAGCTATCGCGCAGGAGTGGCTCCCGCCCGCGGTGACAGCGGTGAACCTCCCCGAGGGCGCTGTCGCCTCGCCGTCGCTGTTGCGGCCCCAGCACACGACGGTGCGGTCGGTGCGCAGCCCGCAGGTGTGCAGCGAACCGGCTTCCACGGCTGCAAACTCGAGATCGGCCGCATCGGGGGGCACGGCGGTGCTGTTCGGCGCAGGCACCGGCGCCACCGGGCTGTCGCCGGTCAGCACGCTGAAAGCGGCGCGGGCAGCCGCGTCCGCGTCCGAGCGCTCGAAAAACCGGCGGACCTGCGCGTCCGGGAGCCGACGGTCCGCTTCGCGTTCGACCGCGCCCGACAGCGAACCGACATCGCCGACCAGCGTGACCGTCGGGGGCCGGTAGCGGCGCAGCGCAGCGGCGGTCGGCTCGCTCAGCGCATCGCGTTCGCCATACAGCACCGCTGCGTCGGGATCCGCAGCAGCGTAGGCCGCGGCGACCCCGACATCGCCCAGCGACCATCCGTTCGCGATCACCGCGTGGTCGGCGCCGGCGGCCAGCGCCGGTGCCGCGAACAACGCGGCAGTGTCGATACGCGTGTCGCCGCCCCGCCGCTCCACCCGCGCATCGGGCAGAACGCTTCCGATCTCAGCCTCCGTCTCAGCGCTCAGTGCCGCTGTGCCGCCCACGAGGAGCACACGCGCAGGCGCCAACCCACCCAATGCAGCCTCGGTCGCATCTCCCAGCGCGCCGGCATCGGCATACAGCACGACATCCGCGGCGCCCGACGCCACTGCGGAGGCAGCGGTGCCCACATCGGCCAGCGACCACCCGTTCGCGATCACCACCGACGCCACCGAGCCGTCGTCCGCGACGCGACGCGCCGCCAGCACCGCCGTATGCAGTCGATCCCGGCCCTCGAGCCGCTCGATGCTCACGCCGCTCACCAAGTCGCCGATCTCGGCCTCGATCCGCTCAGAGAGCGCCGCCGCCCCGCCGACAAGCAGAACGCGCGCTGGCCGCACCCGGCCCAGCACCTGCGACGCCACATCGCCCACCGCGTCGGCCGTCTCCGCCAACAGCACCGCATCGCCTGCGCCGCCAGCCACCAGCGACGCCGCAGTCCCCACGTCCGACAACGAGCCCGCAGCCGCGATCACCACCGTCACGTCGCTGTGCTGCATCGACGGCTCCGACTGCGCAGACACAGCCACCGGCACCAGCACACCCGCCGCCACGACAACCGCTACCGACACGAACCTCACGAACCGACTACGCACCGTCAAACCTCCGCTTCGACATGGCACCAGACGCGCCCCGCCGAGTCCGCCGACGATCTCGTCCTCGCGACGCAACACAGCGCGAAGTGTATTCACCCACGAGCAGTCAGCCCAGCGGGAACAGCTACCCAAGCCTCAGCCGCCCGACGGCAGACCTGAGACGTTGCCGTGCCTCGAAACCAAGACAGCCGAGATGCCCGTTCAGCGCCAACCGCTAAGGCGACGCCCAGCGACACAGCCGCCCACGGCCCCACACCGCTCTCGGCGCCGCCGCAGCGTTGCCCAGCGGTGGGTGCGGTTTACCAGCAGGAGTAGCCCGGCGGGGGCGGGTTGCGGGTCGTGACCCAATTGCCGTCATCGTCCACCTGAGCAAAATTGGCCGTAACCCTTGTGGTTCTGGTGGGGTTGTTGCGATCACCCGTCGGGATTGTATGAGTCTGGGTTTCGCGCACGGTGACGATCTGCTGGCCGTTGTGGCACGGCACCCTGACGGTGCCGTTGGGACCCCCGCCGATAGGCGGCCGATACAACTCAGCGCCCCGCGCCACCAGTCTGTCGTATTCCTCCTGAGTGCGCCCGCAATCCTTAGGCACGCCGTTCCCAGTCCAGCCGCAATAGGGGCTGTTCAGCCACGAGTACGTGTAGGACTGCACCTGCGACGCCGACGGCGTCGCAGCCACCACCGGAACCCGCTGGCCGCCTACAAGCAGCTTGTCGGGATCGTTTTGATTGGGCTGGTTGAGGGGACCCGCGAAACTGTCCGGGTGACGATCAGCGCAGGTCTGCAAGTCCTTACGCGCCTGATCCCGATAGTGCCTCGGCCACGACGGCGACGCCTCCAGACGCGCTTCTTGCAACGCCACCTCGTCCTGATACACCTGACACGGATTGTCGTTCTCAGCGCCCGCCGGCACCGCCGGCACCACCAACAGCAACGACGCCGCGACAACCGCCGCCAGCCCTCTGCGAAGGATCAGGGTGCGACGCACAGACCCCCCCCCCCCCCCGCAAACTCAGCCCTGCTCTGGCAACTCACAATAGCCACCTCTTCCCGAAGAGATCCCGATCCGGCCCAACGGCTGGCAGCACTGCAATAGCGCACCGCAGCTCAGCCACGTCCACGTCAGGTTACAACACCGCACCCAACACGCCAAGCACCCCGACCGCCCTCGCCTTGGTGGAGGCAGTGGGGGCACCAGCGTTCCATCACGGTCGCGCATGGCGGGGTGTTGGCATCTGCCAGCAGCGGACGCTCACCCCTGCGACCGCACCCACGCAGGCGCCGTGGCGGTGTGATGGCAAGTCCATTCCGCTTCGAGCGCCGCCGACAGCTTCGGTATCGTGGGCACATGGCTGGTCCGGATCTCGCCGCTGCACGCCGCGCTGCGGACGAACTGGTCAGCGCAGGAGTGGGCACCGTGCTCCTGTTCGGGTCCCTCGCCCGAGGCGACACCGCGACTCCCGGCGACATCGACCTGATCGCGATCTACGACGACTTGGGCGATTACCGCCGACGGGCGGAGTGCCGTGCGGAGCTGCAGCGACGAGCGCAGGCGGTGTCAGGCTGTGCGGTCGATGTGATCGTGACCGACGCCCCCGAGTGGGCGACCCGCACCACCGGCGTGCCGTGCTCGACGGAGGCGCTCATCGCCAAGGACGCGATCACTCTCGCCGACACCGACCGGCACGGCGACATCGATTGGGACAAGGACATCGGAATGCCCGCAACCCCCACCGCAGAACTGCAAGAACGATTCGCCGATCTCGCCCGAGCGGTTTCCAATCTGAACTTACATCTGCGCCCCGGTGGGGAGGAAGCCGACGCGGCAGCACGCGGCGACCTGACCGAGCACACCGCACAGGAGCTAGACCGCTTCGCGCAGGCGTGCTCAGCGGCGCACATGGTTTTCGAGTCTTCGGCGAAGATCACGCTCATCCTCACCACCGACACCCCGCCGCCGCGCGAGCATCGCATACCAAAATTGCTGGCCACCCAGCCGCAATGGGTCAGCGACGCATTCGACGACGCCGCCCGCAACATCGACCTCGTCAAGCTCTCCGACTGGCACCAAGCCCAGCATTACGCCGGCCACTGGCCGCGCGACGAATTCGACGACACGTATCTGCGGCGACATGCTTCGGCTGCGATCAGCATCGCTACGTTCAGCGCGGATCAGTGCCGGCACCTTGAACTCGACGCCGATCTGATTCGCCGCTTCGATGGGCGGCTGCGCAACTGCCAAGCAGCGCTGGCCGCTCCGTTGCGCATCGAGCCCTGATCGCTGGCACGGTCACGGCGGCCGAGGCGACCCGGCCGCGGACTCTGAGCGAAGCGCCAAGGGCGTCAACTATGGCCGTGCCTTGCTGGGAGCACGCGCTGGCTCGGGGGATGACGCAGCTAGGCGCTGGCGTCGCGGAGGTCTCGGCGGAGTTCTCTGAGTTCGTCTCGCAGGCGGGCTGCGTATTCGAATCTGAGGTCTGCCGCTGCTTCGGCCATCTCCTCTTCCAGCGAGGCGATGAGCCGTGTGAGGTCGTCTGGTGGCAGGTCGCCGTACGCGGCTCGGACCTTTTCTGCGTTCACTCGGCCTGAGGCCAGCTTCTCGGGGACCGGGGCCGTCTCTGCTGGGCCTCTGAGGACTTCGAGGATGTCAGTGACCGCCTTGCGGATCGTCTGGGGGTCGATGTTGTGCTCCGCGTTGTATGCCTGCTGCAGGCCGCGGCGCCGGTTCGTCTCCGATACCGCACGGTGCATCGAGGGCGTAAACGCGTCGGCGTACATCACGACCTGACCGTCCACGTTGCGTGCTGCTCGCCCGATGGTCTGGATGAGCGACGTCTCGCTGCGCAGGAATCCCTCTTTGTCGGCGTCGAGGATGGCGACAAAGCTCACTTCGGGCAGGTCGAGGCCTTCTCGCAACAGGTTGATGCCCACCAGCACGTCGAAGTGCCCGAGCCGCAGGTCGCGGAGGATCTCGATCCGCTCGATGGTGTCGATCTCGCTGTGCAAGTACCGCACCCTGACGCCCAATTCCAGCAAGTAGTCGGTGAGATCTTCGGCCATCTTCTTGGTGAGCGTCGTCACGAGCACCCGTTGGCCCTGTTCGGTGACCCGCTCGATCTCACCCATCAGGTCGTCGATCTGGCCTTGGGTCGGGCGCACGACGATTTCGGGGTCCACGAGGCCGGTCGGGCGGACGATCTGCTCCACCACTTGAGAACTCGTCCGCAGCTCGTACTCCCCCGGCGTCGCTGACAGGAAGACAACCTGATTCAGCCGGTCCATCACCTCGTCGAAGCGCAACGGCCGGTTGTCCCGAGCCGACGGCAGCCGGAAGCCGTGCTCCACGAGGGTGTCCTTGCGGCGCCGGTCGCCGGCGAACTGGCCGTGCAGCTGGGGCACCGCGACATGGCTCTCGTCGATGACGAGCAGATAGTCGTCGGGGAAGAAATCCAGCAATGTGTACGGCGGCTCGTCATAGACCCTGCCGTCGAGGTGCATCGAGTAGTTCTCGACGCCATTGCAGTAGCCCAGCTCGCCCAGCATCTCCAGGTCGTACTCGGTGCGCATGCGAAGCCGCTGCGCCTCGAGCAGCTTGTTCTCCTTCTCGAATTGCTGCAGCCGTTCCGCCAGCTCGGCCTCGATCTTTCCGATCGCCACCCGCAGCTTGTCCTCGCCGGTGACATAGTGCGACGCAGGGAAGACGGTGACCTCCTCGAGATCGCCCAGGCGCTCACCGGTGACCGGGTCGATGCGGCTGATCCGATCGATCTCGTCGCCGAACAATTCCACCCTCACCAGGAACTCCTCGTATGCCGGGTGCACTTCGAGCGTGTCGCCGCGTACCCGGAATCGACCCCGCACGAGGTTCATGTCGTTGCGCTCATACTGCATGTCGACGAGTCGGCGCAACACCGCGCGCTGGTCGACCGTCTCGCCAACCCGCAGGTACAGCATCTGGCGCAGATACTCCGAGGGTGCACCGAGCCCGTAAATGGCTGAGACCGACGCCACCACGATGACGTCCCGCCGAGTCAGCAGCGCGGCGGTGGCCGAGTGCCGCAGACGGTCGATCTCATCGTTGACGCTGGAGTCCTTCTCGATGTAGGTGTCCGAGGCCGGCATGTATGCCTCGGGCTGGTAGTAGTCGTAGTAGGAGACGAAATACTCCACACGATTGTCGGGGAAGAACTCACGGAACTCATTGGCAAGCTGCGCCGCCAAGGACTTGTTCGGTGCGAGCACCAGCGTCGGTCGCTGCGTGCGTTCGATCGTCCACGCAATCGTGGCGCTCTTGCCCGAGCCGGTGATGCCCAACAGCGTCTGGAACCGGTCGCCGCGGGTGATGCCGTCAGCCAGCTCGGCCACCGCGCGCGGTTGGTCGCCGGCGGGTTCGAAGCCTGCGGTGACGCGGAACGGATGGGCGGCGGTGGGTGTCGGCAGCCACGGGCGGACCTGCCCCGAATCGTCTCGGTCCGAATCCCCATGCGCGAGAGCGGTCGAGACCGATGCCATGTTCGCGAGGCTAGGGCCGCAGCGCATCGCCATCCCGCCAGCATCAGATCACCAGACCGGGGAAACTGTTGCGCCGATCAGCGCAAAGGTGTCTCCCTGCGAGCAGCCAGTCTGGTTATCCTGCCGCGCTGACTGCTGACCCGGCAATACCCGACTCCACCACTACCGAAGACTGCCCATGAGCCGCGACGAACCAGACGTCCCTGACGCCCAGGACGAACCGCACGACGAGGCCTTGCTCGAACCTGACGTGCTGGGCGCTGACCTCGAGCCGGTGCCCGACGATCTCGAGGCCGAGGAGTTGGGAGCGACGAGTCTCGACGACGACGACGACGTCGATGACGGCGTCGACGAGTTGGATATCCCCGAGACGAGGGCCCCCGACAAGGACGCAGCACCGAGCCGCGAGATACCCGTCGGCGTACGCCCGACCGACGACGAAGATGACGACGATGACGACGAGGAGCTCGAAGCCGATCTCGGCGAGATCCTCAAGGAACGGCTGGCGTCCGAAGACGACGACGAGGACGACGATGACGACGAGATCGGCATCGTCACCGGCTCGCGTTCGTCCTCCAAGCAGGAAGACGAGATCCTCTGCGAAGGCTGCTTCCTTCTGGTCAAGCCGTCACAGTTCGATACGCGGGCGCCCGAGCCCAGCTGTCCGCACTGCGGGACTCCGCTCGCCTACTGAGAATCTCAGCGACAGTCAGGCGCGTGTCACGGAGCTGAATCGACGTGCGGCAGCGCGCTCGCCCAGCGAAATGCGGCGCCAATCGCAGCTTCGAGCTCGCCGAGGCCGCTTGAGTTGTCGATGACCCAGTCGGCGATAGCCAGTCGCTCTTCGCGCGACAGCTGTGCGGCGATACGAGCGCGTGCATCGTCGGCGGAAAAGCCCCGCGAGTTCACGAGCCGCTCCACAGCGATATCGGTCGGCGTGTCCACGACCAGGATCCCGCTGGTCTGGTAGCGGGGCCGCTGACCCTTGGCCAGTCCCTCGCCGAGCAGCGGGATGTCGAGCACAACCAGGCGATCCGTAGGTTCCAGTTCGCTGAGCCGGCGACGGATCTCCCGACCGACCGGAGGATGGGTGATCGCATTCAGGTCAGCGAGTGCGTCGGGATCGTTGAACACGATGGCCGCGACGGCACCACGGTCGAGCGTGCCGTCCGGCGCCACGATGTGATCTCCGAAGCGCTCCACCATCTCGACAAAGACGGGGCTCGATGGTGCCTGCTGGGAGCGAACGATGGCGTCCGCATCGATCAGTACGGCTCCGTGATCGACGAAGCCCGAAGCAACAGTGCTCTTCCCGCTGCCGATGCCGCCGGTGAGCCCGACTGAGATCATCGAACCGGCTTCGAAAGAGACGGATTCAACTGGAGCGGATCCAGCGAAGAGCGGCTGCGCTAGCCGTCACCCTCGGCAGCGGCCGTGGCGGGCTCGCCCTCGGTTTCTTGGTTCTCGTATTGCGCGAGGGCCTGGCGGTAGGCCTCTTCGCCATGCTCTTCGTAGTACTCGCGCCATGCCCGCTCAGCTTCCGATTCCTCGCCCTCGGCAGGCGTCTCGTAGCTGAATTCGCCGATGAAATTGCCCTCTTCGTCGTACGCGTGGTCGCCGAACGCCTCGCGGTATTCCTCCGCTACCACGCCGCCTTCGGCGGCCTGCTTGATCGACAGGCTGATGCGCCGACGCTGCAGGTCGAGATCGATGATCTTAACCCACAGCTCCTCGCCGGGGGTCACTACCTGCTCGGGCAGCTCGACGTGGTGGGCCGACATCTCCGAGATGTGCACCAAGCCCTCGATGCCATCGCCGACCTGTACGAAGGCTCCGAACGGCACGAGCTTGGTGACTCGGCCGTAGACGAGTTCTTCGACCCGGTGGGAGTTGGCGAACGCTTCCCACGGATCCTGCTGGGTCGCCTTGAGTGACAGCGAGATGCGCTCGCGCTCACGGTCGATCTCGAGCACCTCCACCGTCACCTCGTCGCCGATGGTGACGACCGAGCTGGGATGATCGACATGCTTCCAGGACAGCTCCGACACGTGGATGAGGCCGTCCATGCCGCCGAGGTCGACGAATGCGCCGAAGCTGACCACCGACGAGACCCTGCCAGTGCGCCGCTCGCCCCGCTTGAGGTCTCGCAGGAAGCCTTCCCGCTCCTCCTTGAGGCTCTCCTCCAGCCAAGCTCGCCGACTGAGCACGACGTTGTTGCGGTTCTTGTCGAGCTCGATGATCTTGGCTTCGAGCTCGCGGCCGACATAGGGGGCCAGATCGCGGACGCGCCGGAGTTCCACCAGCGACGCCGGCAGGAATCCCCGCAGCCCGATGTCGACGATCAAGCCGCCCTTCACGACCTCGATGACGGGACCGGTGACGACGCCGTTCGATTCGCGGATCTCTTCGATGCGGCCCCAAGCACGCTCGTACTGCGCTCGCTTCTTGGACAGCACCAGGCGGCCGTCGGGGTCTTCCTTCTGGAGGACGAGCGCCTCGATCTGATCGCCGATGTCCACGACTTCGGAAGGATCGACGTCGTGGCGGATCGAGAGCTCGCGAGACGGGATGACGCCCTCAGACTTGAAGCCGATATCGAGCAGTACTTCGTCGCGATCGACTCGCACGATGGTGCCGGCCACGATGTCGCCGTCGTCGAACTCGACGATGGTCTGCGCTACGGCATCCTCGAAGGAGGTGTCGCCAAGATCGTCGACGGTGACAGTCCGCGGCACGTAGTCGCCCGCTTCGGTGAACGTGCCGAAAGCGCCCTGCGAAGCTCCGTTGCCCACTTCCTTGCCCGAGCTCTCACCGTCCTGGATATCCGGCGGTGCTTCTGCCGTGTCTTCGGGGGCGGGGTCTTCGGATGCCGTGTCTTCGGAAGCGGGGTCTTCGGATGCCGTGTCTTCGGAAGCGGGGTCTTCGGGAGCGGGGTCTTCGAGGTCTGGTGCGGGGGCAAGTGCGTCGGTCACGGGGGGAATGCTCAGGTCGGGAGTACGGGCGCAGACGGCCGAGCGAGCCGCACGAAGCGCACGGCAAGGCTACCGGCCCGCGGCGTGAAGACCCGCGCGTTCAGAGGAAGCGCCAATAGGTGAACCCTTCCGTTGTCGCACCAGTCGTTTCCCGCTCTTGTTCGCTGTCGCTCACGGGCCGCTCGGGCCACGGCTTCGCCTATCGGCTCAGCCTCTCAGCCCTTGGCGTCGGCCCAGGTTGCGCCCGCCGAGACATGGACTTCGAGCGGGACCGCCAGGTCGGCGGCATGGCGCATCGTGTCCACCGTCAGCTCGGTCACCTCGTCGTGCTCCGATGGGGGCACTTCGAGGATCACCTCGTCGTGCACCTGCAGCACCAGACGGCTGGCTGCCGACCGGTCCTGCAAGGCCGCATCGAGGCGTACCAGCGCCACTTTGAAGATGTCCGCTGCGAGTCCCTGGATGGGAGCATTCATGGCCTGTCGCTCCGCGGCCAGGCGCACGCGGTGATTTCGAGATGTCAACTCGGGAAGCGGGCGACGCCGCCCGAAGGCCGTCTCGGTGTACCCACGCTCGCGACTCTCCGAGACCACGCCGTCCATGAACGCGCGCACCTCGGGGAACGCTTCGAAGTAGGCGTCCAGAATGTGTGCTGCCTCGTCGGTGGGCACCCCGAGTCGCTGTCCGAGACCGTACGCCTCCATCCCGTATGCCAAGCCGTAGCTCACCATCTTTGCCACCGACCGCTGCTGCGGGTCGACCTCGCTGGGGGTGATGGCGAAGAGGGAGGCTGCCGTTGCGCTGTGGATGTCGTGGCCCGCCTCGAAGGCACCGACGAGGCCCGGGTCGCCCGACAGATGCGCAATCACCCGCAGCTCGATCTGGTTGTAGTCGGCGATCAGCAGCTCGTAGCCCTCAGCGGGCACGAACGCACGCCGGAACAAGCGGCCCTGGTCCGTCCGCACCGGGATGTTGTGCAGGTTCGGCTCTTCGGAGCTGAGCCTGCCGGTGCGCGCCACCGTCTGGTTGAACGTGGCGTGGATACGGCCGTCCGGTTCGACGCATTCGAGCAAGCTGACGCCGTAGGTAGATCGCAGCTTCTCCACCTCCCGGAACGCCAGCAGCTTGTCCACGATCGGGTGCTCGCTTCGCAGCGATTCAAGCGCTGTGGCACTTGTGGAATAACCCGTCTTGGTCTTGCGCTGCGGCGTCAGCCCCAAGTCCTCGAAGAGCACCTCGGCGAGCTGCTTGGGCGAGTTGACGTTGAGATCGTCCCGACCGGCCAGTTGCCGCACTTCTGCTTCGAGTGCAGACACTTCGCTGGTGAGATGGTCACGCAACGACTCCAGCTCGCTGCGGTCGACCCCGATCCCGACCGTCTCCATGCGGGCCAGGACCGAGATCAGCGGACGCTCGATGTCTTGGTACAGGTCGGACATGGCCAGGGTCTCGAGCTCCCGGTCGAGCACCGGCGCGAGCATCGCCACCGCGAGCGCGTCGCGGCCAGCTGCGGCACTGCGGGGGGAATCGCCGTCTTCGGATTCGTCGAACCCGAGCTGGCCCTGCGTTTCGCCGTCGCCGAGTTCGATGCCGCAGTGCCGAGTGAGCACGGCGCCCAGCTCGTCGCGGCCTTCGGACGGATGGATGAGGTACGCCGCGATCGAGGTATCGACGGCGAGCCCAGCGAGCGCCGAACCTGCTTCGACATCGCCCGACAACCGGGCGAGTGCGCGCATCAGCGGCTTCGCTTGATGGACATGGACCCCCGGCCCGTCAATCCCGACGAGGCGGGCGAACGGCTGGGCGACCTCGCTCACAGCCAGCTGATCGGCGCCGAGCGCGAGCACGGTCCCCTGCGAGGGATCGACTGCGGCGGCCAGCACGCTCAGTGTGCCGTCGCGTTCTGTCGTGAATCCGAGCGCAACGGGCTCGTCACGCAGCGCCAGATCGTTCAGCGCTGCGGCGATGTCCGCACTCGAATCGAGCGGCAGCGGCTGAGGATCCGCCATCTGAGCGGCTTGGGGGGAACCGGCAGCAGTCACCAGCAGCCCGTCCAAGGACGTACCCGCCAACGCGTCGCGAAGCCGGCCATGCAAGCTGCCGAACTCCAAGAATTCGAACGTTCGATTGACGAGGTCGGCATCGAAGCCGTCCCACTCCAGATCAGCCGACGTCGCCTCGATCGGCGCGTCGGTCCGCAGGGTCATCAGCTCCACGTTGCGTCGCACGACGTCGCTATGGGTCGCGAGATTCTCGGCCAGCTTGGGGGTCTGCTCGCCGGCTGCGGACAGCAGCGCTTCGACGCTGCGGTACTTGTTGAGGAGTCTTGCGGCGGTCTTCTCCCCGACCCCGGGCACCCCCGGCAAGTTGTCGGACGGGTCACCGCGCAATGCCGCGTACTGCACGTACAGATCCGGGGTCACGCCGGTGCGCTCCGCGATCCCAGCTTCGTCGTAGAGCGCATAGTCGGTGACGCCACGGCGGTTGTAGAGCACCCGGACCCTGGGGTCGTGTACGAGTTGGTACACGTCGCGATCCCCGCTGACGATCAGCACATCGTCGCCGCGCTGCTCCGCTTCGAACGCCAGCGTCGCCAACAGATCGTCAGCCTCGAAGCCGGCACAGTCCAACGCCGTGATGCTCAACGACTCGAGCACTTGGCGCACCAGGCCGAATTGATCGATGAGCGTCGCCGGCGTCTCGTCGCGATGTGCCTTGTACTGCGGTGCAGCGGCATGACGGAACGTCGGCTCGGGACGGTCAAAGCACACCGCGATCGCGTCAGGGCGGTGATCCCGCACCAAGTTGATGAGCATGGACGTGAACCCGAAGACAGCGCCGGTGGGCTGGCCCGACCGAGTGGCCATGTCCTCGGGTACCGCAAAGAATGCCCGGTATGTGAGCGAGTTCCCGTCGAGCAACAAAAGCTTCGACATCAGGACGCTCCCAGTTGTGTCGGGTGATGGTTGCCACAGGACGTCAGACGCGGACGAGTCGATGCCCGCAGACAGTCTCAGGGCGTCAGCAGCCCATCGACGATCTGCTGTGCGATGTCCCGCATCTTCGCGCGGTTGGCCATCGCCGTACTGCGGACGAACTCGAATGCGTCCCGTTCGGACAGCTGGAAGTCGTCCATCAGCAGGCCCTTCGCACGCTCCACAGCCTTGCGTGTCTCCAGCTTCTCCTCGAGGCTCTCCACCGTGTCCTCGAGCTCTCGTATCTCCGTGAAACGACCCCACGCCACCTCGATGGCCGAGACCAGCTCCTCGCGCTGAAACGGCTTCACCAGGTACGAGAGCACGCCGGCATCGCGGGCTTCGGAAATGAGATGACGCTTGCTGAACGCCGTCAGGATGAGCACCGCCGAAGTGCGATCTCCGGCAACTTCGCGCGCCGCGTCGAGGCCGTCGCGACCGGGCATCTGAATGTCGAAGATGCACACCTCGGGCTGGTGCTCGCGCGCCAAGTCCACAGCTTCGTCACCCCGACCCGTCTCTGCCACCACGACGTAGCCCTCGTCTTCGAGCATCTCGCGCAGATCGAGCCGGATGATGGCCTCGTCCTCTGCGATCACGACTCGCTTGGACACACGCGCTCCCCTCGCGGGACTGGATCGCAGCGGCAGGCAGAACTCGCTGGGCCGCAGCGGGTCAGCCAGCCTACCGGCGCGTCTCGGCGCCCTCCCCGGACTTGGGATCGGCGCCGAGCCTCGGGTGCCCGCCGAAGTGTTCAGCGGCTCAGCCTGCGCACCCGTGAGCGCCGAACAGGCGAAGCCCCTGGTCGTGGGGCTTGTCAACGTGATCTATGCCCTCCGGCATGCCCCGCTGACAGCACACAACGGGCCTGCGCCCGCGGCATCAAGACATTGCAACGTGCCCGATGGCCGTCACGCGCCGCGGCCTGCGCGGAACCTGCGGCTGAGGTGTCCGCATAGCGAGCCTCGTGCTCGGCGATGAGCGTCATGTCTCGGGAGGTGATGACGTCTCCGATCTCGACTGCGCCCGGCGATCGCACGAGAATGCAACCCGCATTGACAAGGTGCTGTTCTGCGCGAGACAGCGTTGTGGGAGGCAGGAGCGAATACTGCGCAATCTGGCGAGGAGTGGCCGCACCCCCCTCGGCGGCAAGCGCCCGGAGGTATTCCTTCTCGCTGTCGTTCAAGCTATGCCACGTCGGCAGCGCAACCTGGTCGTGCATGTCTCGATTTGCCTCGCGAAGTGCGA
The DNA here is from genome assembly GCA_965231925.1 of Acidimicrobiales bacterium. Classification (GTDB taxonomy): domain Bacteria; phylum Actinomycetota; class Acidimicrobiia; order Acidimicrobiales; family Poriferisodalaceae; genus Poriferisodalis. The sequence goes on along the minus strand of OZ246894.1, from coordinate 1,827,717 downwards.
GCGAGGCTGCCTGGTCGCTGATCGGGCTCAGGGGGGCGTCGGCGATCCGCCATGCGTAGTCCCCGATCAATTGCATCTTGAACGGCAGCGAACCGGCGGCGTCGGCGAGCGTCCCCAGAGCGTGACCTTCAAATGTGCCACCAGCATCGCGCACAGTTCTCAACAGAAAGCCGGCTGCATCCGCGGGCGTGAGCGGACGCATGTCCTCGCGATTGCATCTTTGGAAGAACGTCATTCTCTTGTCCTCCAAGAGCGTGTGCTTCATCTCTGACAGCCCCGCGCCCAAGAAAGCCAATGGAAGCCCTTCGTTCTTCGTGATGTGCTGCAGGTCAGCCGCGAGCCGCCGCAGTTCTGCGCGCTGGCCGCTGTGCAGTTCGTCAATAATCAGCAGTACGCCGGACTCATGGTCCGCAGCGTGAATCGCCAACGTGGTCAGCTGTCGCCGCAGGTTCCAGCGCGGCTCCACTCGCTGTACGACCTCGTGCTGCCATTCCAGCAGCATCGGCAACTTGAGCTTGGCAGCAGTCCGCTGCTCGCGGCTGCCAACGGTCACGTCAGGGATTGATTCGTGCGTGTCCTGTGCCCACACGAGGTATTCGTTGACACGGTTGCCGATTCCCTCGGTGGCGGAGTCCAACGGCAACACAATCCAGCCTGATTGGCGTGCGATACCTCGCATGATGTTCAGCATCACTGTCTTGCCCGAACCGCGAGGTCCGAGCAGGAGCGTGGTGAATCGCTTGTCGCCTGGCCCCGCGCTCAGCCCCTCGTGCAGCGATGCGGTCAGCATGTCGCGTCCGATGACGACATGCGGCACCTGACCGAAGTCCGGAGTGAACAGGTTTCGCGGCGGGATGTTCGGATTCCCCAGCAGCGTCACCATATGCACATAATGTAGTGCAGCAACACACATAGTGGTGCATTAGCTCATGACTCGGCGCAGATGGCTCGCAAGAACCATGATCTGTCATGTCGCGGATCCGGATGACTCGAATGCAGCTTGCTGCAAAGCCCGCACGCTGCGCGGCACAGGTGCTCAGCGGGTGCCCGGGGCGGGAGTTGAACCCGCACGCCCGTGAGGGCAGAGGATTTTGAGTCCCCCGTGTCTGCCGTTTCACCACCCGGGCTGTGGGGCATCTCAGCGTACTCAGCGACGCTGTCGCACTTGCACCGAGTTGGCACCTACCCTTTCGGCTGAATCCAATCGTGCGTTCACTGCGCCGCGGCCCGGGCACACGCCCGAACTTCCGCACCGGCGCTGCGGAGGAGGCCGAGTGCTCGCATTCACATTTCCCGGTCAGGGCTCTCAGCAGCCCGGCATGGGCGAACCGTGGATCTCGCATGAGTCGTGGGAGCTGGTCACCGAGGCATCCGATGCCTGCGGGCGCGATGTCGCCGCCCTGCTGCTGGAAGCAGACGCTGAGGAACTGCGTCACACCAGGAACTCGCAGCTCTCCACCTTCGTGCTGTCGATGGTCGTGCTCGATGCCGTCGAGCGCACTGGTGCGACCTTCTCATGTGCCGCCGGGCACTCGCTCGGCGAATACAGCGCCCTGACCGCCACTGGCGCTTTGGCCTATGACGATGCTGTGCGGCTGGTCGCCGAGCGCGGCGAGGCCATGCAGGTTGCCGCCGACGAGCAGGAAGGGACGATGGCAGCCGTGCTCGGTCTCGACGACAACCTCGTGGCAGAGGCTTGCGAGGCCACCCCGGGCGATGTCTGGGTAGCGAATTACAACGCCCCGGGCCAGGTCGTCATAGCGGGCGCGCCCGACGCCGTGGCCGTCGCCGGCGACGAAGCCAAGACGGCCGGCGCGAAACGGCTCATGGCACTGCGGGTGGGCGGCGCATTCCATACGCCGTTCATGCAGCCCGCACGTGACCGGCTCCGCAAGGCGCTCGCAGAAGTCGAGATCCGAGCCCCGAGTGTTCCGGTCGTCGCCAATGTGGACGCACGCCTGCGCTCAGATGCCGACGAGTGGCGCACGCTGCTGGCCCAGCAGCTCACCAGCCCCGTGCTGTGGCGAGCCGGCCTCCATGCGCTCGGCGACTCCGGGGTCACGGCCTACGTGGAGCTCGGCCCGGGCAAGGTGCTCACGGGAATGACCAAGCGCACCCACCGTGGTGCGACAACGATGTCAGTGAGCGCGCCGGCCGACATCGACGCACTGATGGAGGCACTTGCGACCGAAGCCCCCGCGGCGCCCACCGTGCTGGGCGGCGAGAACCTCTACGTCACCGAACGCCTGATCGTGAGCCCGTGCGCAGGCATCTTCACACTCGGCGCCGGCGTCGTCGACGGGCAGCAAATCCGGGTCGGCGATGTCATCGGCCTCGTGGCCGGAACCGAAGTGCGCTCCGCGTTCGCGGGTACTGTCATGGGGATCATGGCCGTAGAGGGCGAGCGGGTCACCGCTCGGCAGCCCGTTGCGTGGCTGCGGACGGCCTCAGGTACCTGAAGGGGAGGCCACAGATGACGCTCAGCGTGGGAAATGCTTCGAGCGCGCGCATCGTCGGCATCGGAACAGCACTCGGTGAGCGAGTCGTCACCAACGATGAGCTCGCCCAGACGGTCGACACTTCCGATGAGTGGATCATCGAGCGCACCGGCATCAAGCAGCGGAACATCGGCGGCACCACGTCGGGCCTGGCTGCACGTGCCGGCGAGGCAGCCATGGAGGCGGCCGGCGTCGATCCGTCGAGCATCGACATGCTCATCTTGGCAACGACCACTCCTGATCGGAGCGTTCCGGCTACGTCGTCGCGGGTGCAAGAGGCGCTCGGGCTCGATTGCGGAGCGATGGACGTCAACGCCGCCTGCTCGGGTTTCGTGTACTCGCTCGTGGCAGGTCACGGCATGATCGCCATGGGACATGAACGGGTGCTGGTCATCGGCGCCGAGGTGCTCTCACGGATCACCGATTGGACCGACCGCGCCACCTGCATCCTGTTCGCCGATGGATCAGGTGCCGCGGTGCTCGAGCGCAGCGAGCAGGGTTCGGACCTGCTCGGCTGGCATGTGTCCAGCGACGGCGCCATGGAGGAACACCTCTACTGCGAGCACGGCGACTACATCCGGATGGCCGGCCAAGCAGTCTTCAAGAAGGCCGTGCTCGTGATGGAAGAGTCGGCTCGCCAGTCCATGAAGCAGGCCGGTCTCACGCACGACGACATCGACGTCGTCGTGCCGCACCAGGCAAACGTCCGCATCGTGCAGACCTCCTGCAAGCGGCTGGGCATTCCCTTCGAGAAGGCCGCGATGGTCATCGAGCGCACCGGCAACACGTCGTCGGCGTCGATTCCCCTCGCGCTCGATGACGCCGTGCGGGGCGGTCGCATCAGCGAGGGCGACCACGTGCTGCTGGTCGGATTCGGGGCAGGCATGACCTCGGCGTCGGCGCTGCTGCGATGGTCGGGCGCTCCGGCTCGGGCCTCCTGAGCCCCGATTCCGAGCATGACCAGCACCCGAACCAGAATTGTCCACGAGCGTCACGTACACGGCTCACGATGAATCAACCCGAAGCGCGCCCCCCAACCGCACGGACCGTCCTGGTGACGGGCGGCAGCCGTGGCATCGGTCTGGCCACGGCCCGATTGTTCGCCGATGCCGGCCACCGTGTGGCAGTCACCAGCCGCACCGAGGCTCCCGACGACGAGCGTCTGCTGTGGGCGGCGTGCGATCAAGCAGACAGCGATGCAGTCGATGCCGCGTACGGTTCGATCGAAGCAGAGCTGGGTCCGGTGGAAATCCTGGTTGCCAACGCCGGCATCACCCGTGATCAGCTGGTGCTGCGCATGGCCGACGACGACTTCGCTGCTGTGATCGACACGAATCTCACGGGCGCGTACCGGATGGCCAAGCGGGCGGCTCGGCCGATGCTGCGCGCCCGCTGGGGACGGCTGATCTTCGTGTCGTCAGTGGTCGGATTGCTCGGTTCGGCCGGGCAGGTCAACTACGCCGCGTCCAAGGCAGGCCTCGTGGGCATGGCCAGGTCGCTGGCGCGCGAACTCGGTTCACGCAGCATCACCGCGAATGTCGTCGCGCCCGGTCCGGTCGCCACCGAGATGTTCGGTGCCCTCAACAACGAGCAGCAGGCCGCCATCACCGACGCTGTCCCGTTGGGCCGCGTGGCGGCGCCGATGGAGATTGCCGCCGCGGTGGCGTTTCTGGCATCTGACGATGGCGCGTACATCACCGGGGCCGTGATACCTGTCGACGGCGGTTTGGGCATGGGCCATTGAGCCAGGCGGCTGAGCCCGGGCCCCAGCGGCCCGTGATCGACAGCGAACAAGAACGGGAAGCACAGCGCGAAGCCGCGGCCCCAGCGGCCCGTGATCGACAGCGAACAAGAACGGGAAGCACAGCGCGAAGCCGCGGCCCCAGCGGCCCGTGATCGACAGCGAACAAGAGCGGGACGCAAAAGGTGCGATGACGGCGAGGCTCACGGGACCTACACTTCGCACTCGCACGGCCGTCGGGGAATCGTGCGCGCGACCGCCCACACATGAGGGGATCAGCATGAGTGACACGTTGGATCGATTCCGGGACTGCGCCGTCGAGGTGCTGGCTGTGGATTCCGAGCAAGTCACGCCCGAGGCCAGCTTCGCTGACGATCTCGACGCCGACAGCCTGGACCTCGTCGAACTGGTGATGGCCTTGGAAGAGGAATTCGACATCAGCGTCGACGAGGAAGAGCTGGAAGGCGTCACCACCGTCGCCCACGCGATCCAGCTGGTCGAATCGAAACTGTGAGCGACAGCCGGCGAGTAGCTGTCGTCGGCCTCGGCGTCATCTCATGCGCCGGGACCGGCATCGACGACTTCTGGCAGGGGTTGAACTCCGAGCCGCCGCAGGGCGAGCGCCGGGTCAACGACTTCGATCCAGCGCCGTTCTACGACAATCCCAAGGAGGCACGGCGAGCTGACCGGTCGACTCAGCTCGGCATGGCATCGGCCGCACACGCGATCGCCGATGCAGGCGACTTGGCGACCGACCCGGATCGCTGCGGGGTGATCTACGGCACCGGTGTCGGCGGCCTGCAGACCTTCGAAGACCAGGTTCTCGTGCTCGACCGCAAGGGTGCGCGCCGGGTGTCGCCGTTCATGGTGCCGATGATGATGCCCAACGCCCCCGGGGCTGCCATCTCCATGCGCTTCGGCTTAGCCGGCCCTTGCGAGGTGCTGACCACGGCCTGCGCAGCAGGTACGCACGCTGTCGGGTACGCAGCTCGGCTGATCCGCACAGGAGTTGCTGACGTCATCGTGGCCGGTGGCTGCGAATCGGTGATGACCCCCGTGGGCACAGCAGGCTTCGTCAACATGACTGCCTTGTCGACGAGCGGTGTCTCCATGCCGTTCGACAAGAACCGCGACGGCTTCATGATGACTGAGGGCGCAGCCACGTTGGTGCTCGAAGAATGGGACTCCGCCGCCGCACGAGGCGCCGAGATCTACGGCGAAGTCCTCGGCACGGCGTCGAATGCCGATGCACATCACATCACTGCACCGGCACCTGGCGGCGCAGGAGCGCTGCGGTGCATGCAGCTCGCGATCGAGGACGCCGGCCTTGCGCCCGACGACATCACCCACGTGAACGCGCACGGCACGTCCACCCCGTTGAACGACGCTGCCGAAGCTGAGGCACTCAACAAGCTGTTCGGCCCAGCCGGACCGCTCGTGACCTCCACCAAGGGCGTCACCGGCCATGCGCTGGGCGCCGCGGGAGCGCTCGAAGCGATCGCAGTGCTGCTGTCGATGCGGCACCGCAAGATCCCGCCGACGGCGGGCTGGTCCACTCCCGATCCTGAGCTTGCGGAGTTCCGCTTGGTGACCGGTCAAGCAGCCGACTGGGAGCCGGGCCCGTCGCTCAGCAACTCGTTCGGCTTCGGCGGCCACAACGGCTGCATCGTGCTCGGCCCCCCGACCGCCTGAACACCAACATTCTTCGTACTGCTATGCTTCGAGCCGTGGCCGCGGCACATCTCCATCACCAGAATGTCGCACCTCGGGCACCGACAGTGGCGTCGACACTCGCAGTCGGGGGGGGCAACACCCCGCCCGAAAGCCACCTGCGCATGCCCAGAACTTAGGGATAGCTGCAGCGGATCCCTACTCCAATGGCATTCGCCGGGCTTCGTACCGACGCACCCGAGTCGCCGCTCAATTGCAAGACGCGGTCGTCGGCTCCACCGTTCAAGCCCACACAGATGCCGACACACTGATTGGCACAAGCCGAACGGCCAGTGCCAATTGTTCAATCGCGCATGGGATGTTTCGAACTATCGACATCTTCCATCGCCCTCGTCATGCGTGCCCGATTCCGATCATAGAAACCCGCCGCAGCGAGCCAGTAGCGAACCGCATACGGCTGATACCAACATTAGGTCAGCTAGCCAGATCAAGCACTGGCCCGATCAACCTCCCCAACCTATGCGACAGCAATAACAATCAATACGGTGACAATCGAAACATCGACAGAAACCGGACCAACTACTGAGATCATATCCGATATTCACCCATCACGATTGAACAGATAGGAAACATTCGATGGCCAGAACAGCAAAGATAATCCTCGCACTCAGCACGATATGCGCAACGCTATTCGTTCTAGGAGACTGCTGATTTATTGGCCGCGATTTCCGCGTGCGGGGGGTGGGCGCGCGGGACAATGTCGGGATGCAGGGCACGGCTGAGTCGGATCGGGTGTTGTTGGACGCGGCGGCGGTGTGCGGGCATTTGGTGCAGGCGGGGTCGGTGCATGCCTTGTTGGCTGAGCATCGTTCGCGTCTGTTTCCCGATGAGCTGTTCGGGGATCTGTTCGCGTCCGGGCGGGGTCGTCCGTCGGTGCCGGGCGAGGTGGTGGCTGTGGTGATGGTGCTGCAGGCGTTGGAGGGCCTGTCGGATCGGGAGGCGTGCCGCCGCTTGCAGACTGATGTGGGGTGGAAGGCCGCTGCGGGTCTGGCGTTGACTGATGAGGCGTTTCATCCCACGGTGCTGACGTTGTGGCGCAACAAGCTGCGCGCAAGCGAACGGCCGGATCGGATCTTCGACGCGGTACGCGACCTGATCGCATTGAGCGGCGCGGTGGCGGGCCGGGACCGACGCGTTTTGGATTCCACGGTGCTCGACGACGCGGTGGCCCGTCAGGACACCGTCACGATGGTGACGGTGCAGATGCGGCGAGTCCGAAAGCTGGTGCCCGCCCTAGGCGAGGTGCCGGTACGCGAACGCAACCTGGATCCCGCCGGCGCGGTGGTGGACTGGGACGACCCCGACGACCGTGAGCGGCTGGTGTCCGAGCTCGTGGACGACGCGCTGGACCTGATCGGCGCAGCCGAGGACCTCGATCTCGACGAGAGCCAGGCGGACGCGGTGGGCTTGTTGGCGCTGGTCGCCGGCCAGGACGTGGAGCCCGCCGGGGAGCCGGGACGGTGGCGGATCGCCCGCGGCACCGCCAAAGGACGGGTGATCTCGGTCGTGGATCCGCAGTCGCGTCACACTCACAAGACCGCTCACAGCTACCGCGACGGCTACAAGGCCCACATCGCAGCCGAGCCCCACACCGGGCTGATCACCGCAGCCGATCTGACCGCGGGCGACGTCAGCGACGCGGACGCGGCGATGGGCCTGCTCCAAGACGAGCCTCCCGAAACGGTGGTGCTCGCCGACAGCGCTTATGGCACCGGCGAGCTGAGAGCGGACTTGCAACACGCCGAGATCGACGCGGTGATCAAGCCGCCGCCGCTGCGCACAGCAGTCGAAGGCGGCTACAGCGTCGACGACTTCGACATCGACTACAGCATCGACCCCGACTCCGGCCGCTTCACCGGCACCGCCGGATGCCCCGAAGTCCACATCGTCGCGATCACCCCCAAAGGCGACGCCCGCTTCGGCCGCCGCTGCCGCAAATGCCCCCAGCGGCACCGCTGCACCACCGCCAAGAACGGGCGCACCATCAAGATCCACCCCCACCACGGCCTCCTCAAAGCAGCCCGCGCCCAAGCCCGCACCGAAGAGTTCGGCCACGCCTACCGCACCGAGCGGCCCATGGCCGAACGAACCATCGCATGGACCGTGCGCCGAGCACGAAGATGCCCCTACATCGGCACCGACAAAAACCGGCACTGGCTGAGACTGCGCGCAGCCGCAGTCAACCTCGCACGCCTCGCCACCCTCGGACTCCACCACAACGGCACCCACTGGGCACTCGCCTGACCCCCGACAACCCCGCCGGGCCGCCGACACCGCCCCGAACCGGCACCGCCGCGCCCCGCCCCACAACCCAGCACCCACCACGACCAAACCACCGCCACGACAAGCCACTTGCTCAGCAGTCTCCTAGACACGGCAACGGGTGCGGCTCGAGACCCAGCGCAATCACACATGATGGAGATGGCTAAGTCTTCGCCAGTTGGCGACACGTCACCGGAACAGTACCAAATATGGAACGACATGCGCAAGTACTGGGATCTTGCGCGCGATGTATTCAGAGCACAACGGGGAGCATACGCGGCGAACAGCCGCGGTGTCGTCAATCTCGCCCTCGACCTCGCGAACAACTACTTTGGTTATCAACCAAGTCATGCGTTTAGCAACTCACCTGGTGGCCTAGATCCCATCGACATTGACCGAATCTTCGATAGGTGAACCCTTAGCCAGAAACCGGGTCGTTTCCGGGAAGACTTGTGCCCTCTGACAAGACAAAGAGAAATCGCGAAAGATCTCGTCGAGGCCTGGACGTACTGCCTGGAACAAATGTCAGCACCTTCCCTAAACTCCGTATCATCGCCACCGGCATCGCATTTGCCACTATGTGCCTTCACTTTCTGATGATATTGCTCTATACCTTGCCCATCAATCCTGTGAGCGTGCGCTTGCATGGCCCTATATCACGTTACGTTGAACCGCTATTTTATCAAAACTGGCAACTTTTTGCTCCAGAGCCATTAGATTCCGCGCAGGGCCTTCTGCTCAGAGTCCGTGTGCGAGACGGAACCAATAGCGAGAAGACTACCGAATTCATCGACATTACGAGTCCGAAGATCTCGGCCCTTCACGCGACGAGATTCTTTCCTCCTTTACGGACTCGCATTGTTTCGTCCCTTCTCGGCACCGTAAATTACCGGCATCCGATACTCCTACGCCTCGACGCGTTGGATGGTGATGTTTCTTCTTGTAACACCCGCATTGAGAATGTCGACCAGACCGGGACGATGGTTGATTACGAGTGCAATACGGACGCGGCCGCTCTCTTTCCAGAACCGGTTCGAGAGGTGATGCGTTCTTTTGCGCAGGCAGAATTGCCGTACATAGCACCGGATTTGCCCGAGCTTCAATCTTTCCAGCGGAATAGACCGGCGCGGATAGAAGCTCAATTGAGACTAGTTTATGCCAATGCGGTCCCATTCTCTCGACGAAACGACAGTTCATATATCAGCCATCCGACAATAATCGATTCTCCATGGCTTCAAATCCTACCGCAATAAACCGCGATCTCGCCGTGTCTGATCTCATCGCTGACAATGTCCAGAAGATCTGGAGTCATCGCTACTGTACTTATGGAATCGCACTGGTTCGTATCGGCTACGGAACGTCATGGTTGCTGTTGGCTATAACGAATCACCAGGACAGGTCCTACCTGTGGGGACCACAAGGTGCATACTCATACGATCTATTTCAGCAAGGATCGATGTTCCCCTATTTCAGCCTATTTCAGCTGAGTGACCAAGCCCTATATTTCGAACTGATTTTTCACATAGGTATTATAGTCACGTTACTCTTTATGCTTGGAACTCTTGGGAGGCTCGGTGTAGTCTTACAATACATATTCGTCACTTCTCTATACCACCGGAACCCAATCATTCTGGACGGTGGAGACAATATCGCGCTACTTGTTCTGTTTTGGCTCATGTTAGCTGACTCAAGTGCAGTAGCCCTTCGGCCGAGGCGTTCCGATGCGACACGCCCGACTCAAAGGAACTCAATTGCAACGTTCTTGCACAATGTAGCGGTAACAGCAGTCATCAGCCAGCTTTCTATCCTCTATTTGCTATCTGGGTTATACAAGGCCCAAGGGAGTACCTGGTTTGAGGGCACAGCGCTATACTATATTTTTCAAGTGCCGGAGTTCTCTTGGCCACCATTGACGGATATGCTTCGCAGCAGTCTGACATTCGGGCTTGTAGCATCCTATTTGACGATCTTCTTTCAAATTTCGATGCCTGCATTACTCCTGTCTAGAATCGGGCGATTTGCTTTCTTGGCTTTTGCGATACCATTTCACGGATCAATAGCCCTATTCATGGGCTTGACATCCTTTGCCAGCTTCATGCTTGCTACAGAATGCGTATTGATCAAGGATTCAGAGTATGACGCTTGTAGGGTCGGGCTACTACGAATATACGGTAGCATGGGTCGTCGGGCACGTCGTGTTTTCGCGAAAATAGGATAGCACGGAGGGGCAAAAAGGTGTGGGATAACGACTTGGGCGAATGGTGGAATTATTGGGGTCTGTCAGAAATGGCGACAGCTGTGGGAGCGGCGATAACCGGAAATGGAATCGTCGGCGCGACGGATGTTCGTGGCCTTTGTGCGGACGGTTCAGGTCAGCGTGTCGAAGCCAAAGATCAGTGGCACTTGGGATCATGTACGAAGCTGTTTACATGCTGCCTGTGGGCCAAATTTGTTGAGCTGGGACGGTGCGACTGGAGTAGTCCTGTGGCCAGCTATTTTATGAGTGAATTTCCGGTTGATGATGATTGGCAAACTGTGACTGTGGGCGACTTGCTCCAGCATCGCGTGTCAATCGCAAGTGATCTACCACGCAGTGTGATGTACGAACATTGGCATCATACGGGAGAACTTGCAATTCAGCGGACGTCGATAGCTATGGAAGCTCTCTCGTTGCCAACAAGACCAATTTCGTATCCTGTATACTCCAATGTCGGGTACATTCTGGTGGGCGCGATTATCGATCGATTAGGTGTCGGTCCGTTCGAACTATCGCTTCAAGAGTACCTTCTTGATGAGTTGTCGATCACCTCAGCCGGATTTGGCCCACCCCCGAGAATACGTGGCCACAGAGCGCGACTTCGACTTGGCCCATTTGAATTCGGCCGCTCTTCGCCGCGTGATCCGCAGAACACCTACAGCGACAACCCAGCCGTCTATTCGTCAGCAGGCACACTGCATATGTCCCTCGGTGACGTGCTATCACTGCTCACGGCCCTCGTCGACCCGGCGGTGGGATTGCTCCCACCCGAGACGTGTATGAAAGTGCTCGAAGTCTCGTGTAACCACGCGGCTAAGACTGCGATGCAGCCGCTAGATGGATCCAACACTCGCTTCGAGATCGTCGGCTCGAACACGATGTGGTCCTCGGCGTTCGTCTTCGATTTGCAAGAGCGACGAGCATCTGCCGTCGTAGCGAACGACGGCCGTACCCGTGTCGTGAACGCAGTCGCTCGGCTCGCCCATCGGCTTGTTGTCAACTCCGCGACCGCCACATGAGGTCTCAGAAAACCTCTGTTGGACCACTGGTCTGGAGGTCTATTGTGGAGGGCACAGCTCGGCCCAACATGCTGTTCTCGTTCGTCTTCGGAGACCACAACGGCCGCATCGTGCTCGGCCCTGCTTGGTGCCCAGACAAGCCGAGGACGAGGGCCAGTTGGTTCGCGCGCAGGGACGCGGGTGGACCCTGTGCTCCAGCGATCCAGCAGATCGCAACATCGCAGCGTCCCCTGCACCCAACTATGGCATCTGCGCCGAGCGGCTTGAGTCCTTACAGGCTGTTGTAGGTGGCAGTCTCGATTGCTTCGTAGAGCCCGTATGACCGGGGATCTGCAAACGGCACCTGCTGGCTGATGTAGCAGCCGGCCACCTGGTTCTGCAGGTCGATCCAGAAGTAGGAGTTGGCCAGACCGGCCCACATGAGGCCGCCGGCCGGGCGCCCCGTCGGGGCGGGCTCCTCGTTGATCTGGAACGTCAGGCCCCACGACTTCTCGACGCCGGGGAAGAACTCTGCATCGAATGAGTAGGGCGGAATGGCCGTCGGGAGCATGGTGACGCGCACGTCGCCCATGGCATTGGCGACCATCTGCGCATGCGTTTCGGGTGACACGATCTCGTTGCCGTTGAGGCTGCCGCCGTTCAGCATCATGGCCAGGAAGCGGCAGTAGTCGTCGAGCGTCGAGTAGAGCCCGCCTCCGCCCATCTCGAACTCGGGCTCTTGAGGGATCTCGAACGGCATCTCGACCAGCGAGCCGTCCTCCATGCGTGTCTGCATCGCGGAGAGCCGCGAGCGCATGTCGTCGCTGATCCTGAACGCTGTGTCGGACATGCCCAGTGGCCCGAAGATGTTCTCGGCCATGTACTCCCCCAGCGACATGCCCGACACCGCCTCCACCATCTGGCCCGCACAGTCGATGCCCGTGCCGTAGAGCCAGCGATCGCCGGGGTCGAACAGCAGCGGGATGCCCAGCGTTTCCTTCCGGCACTCGGTGACGCCTGGCGTGCCGGTTGCTTCCTGGTACTGGCCGAGCTCGGGGCTCCAGATGTCGTAGCCCATGCCGGCGGTGTGAGTCAGCAGGTGACGCAGCGTGATGTCGCCGTTGCGGGGCCGGGTGACCGGGTTGCCGTCGTCGTCGAAGCCGGTCAGCACGTCGAGCTCGCCGAGCAGTGGCAGCACCTCCGCGCCGGGGCTGTCGAGCGAGAGTTGGCCCTGCTCGACGAGTTGCATGGCCGCCGTGCCGGTGATGGCCTTGGTCATGGAGGCGATCCAGCACACGGTGTCGTTCGACATGGCAACGTCGCTGTCGGCGCCCCGTGTGCCGGCCGCCGCCGAGCAGACTTCGCCGTCGGCACTGATGACCTTGGCCACCGCGCCCACGACGTCACCGTCGGCGACGCCTCGGTCGAGAATTCCTTGAACTGCGTCTTTGAGCGACATGTCAGGCCTCCTGTTCGGCTGGGTTCAGCGCTTCGCAGGGATCGGTTCGGCCCTGCGGGCGCGACGCTAGTTGGCGGCCCGGGAGTTCAAGACGCCTGCATACCCTCGGGGCCATGGCGTTGCATCGCACTGGCGCACTCACCGCGATCTGCGCAGCCCTGCTGGCGACGGCGTGCAGCAATGCCATCCGGGTTGAGCCTCCCCCACCCGCCCGAGTCGCTGAGCACACCGCAGTTCCGTCCACGACGTCAACCGCCCGTCAGCTCGAAGGCGTCAGCGAGACCGCTGCCGGATCGGCTCGAACGGCTGGTTCCACGCTGCCCGCTTCACCGGCTACGGATACGGCGAGCACATCGCCCGCGTCCACCAGCGTCCCGCCGACCACCACAGAGCCGGATGTGACGTGGACGCTGCTGGCGGGCGGCGACGTGCTGATGGATCGCAGCGAAGCCGCCGGCATCGACCCGTTCGCAGGTATCGAGCCAGCGCTTGGATCGGCGGACATCGCGGTCGTCAACGTGGAGATGGTCATCAGCGAGCGCGGTGAGCCTGCCGACAAGCAGTACGTGTTCCGGGCGCCGCCGTCGGCAGCCGAGCGCATCGCTGCAGCCGGAGTGGATGTGGCCAACCTGGCCAACAACCACGCCATGGACTACGGACCGGACGCGCTGATCGACACTGTCGACCTTCTCGAGGCCAACGGTGTGGTTGCGCTCGGTGCGGGGGCGAGCGGCCCCGATGCGTACCGGCACCGGGTGATCGAGGTGCGGCCCGGTGTGCGTGTCGCGTTCGTCGGGGCCTCGCTGGTTGTGCCGCTCGGCTTTCCCGCCACCGGGACGCGACCGGGGATTGCGTCGGCGTACCAGCGTGACCGGCTGTTCGCGAACGTCCGCGCGGCGGCTCAGGATGCCGACGTGGTGATCGCCGTAGTCCACTGGGGCATCGAACGCATGACCTGTCCCGACGGCCGCCAGCGCGACCTTGCGTTCGAGCTGCTGCGCAACGGTGCCGACGCGGTTATTGGTCAGCACCCTCACGTGCTGCAGCCGGTCGTGTTCGACGACGGGAAGCTGGTGGCCTACTCGCTGGGCAATTTCGTGTGGCATCACCGGTCAGGCATCACTGGCGACACCGGCGTTCTGCAAATCGACTTCGACGGCGACGAGATTGTGGACTGGTCATTCCATCCGCATCTGCTCGACGCCAACGGCGCGCCGGTGCCTGCTGCTGAGGGGGCTCGCGTCGACCGCATCAACGACATCGTCTCGGGTGACTGCGCCCGCCACCAGCCGCCCCCGACCACCGCTGCGCCGACACCGAAGGCAGAGGCTGAAGCGGAAGCGGAAGCCGAACTGGAGCCCGAGGGCGAGCCAGAGCCAGAAAGCGACTCTGAAGCCGAGCCGGACGAAGAGCCAGAGCCAGAGCCAGAGCCAGAAAGCGACTCTGAAGCCGAGCCGGACGAAGAGCCCGACCGAGATGAACCGGAACTGGAACCTGAGGCTGAGAGCGATCCGGGCGACGGGTGACCTGATCAGCCGAGCACTTCGGCCGCCGCGAGGTCGGCGATGCGGTCGGCGTCGTAGCCCAGGAATTCGGTGAGCACTTCGTAGTTGTCCTCGCCGAGGCATGGGCCGCCTCGCCACACGGCGGGCGGGGTGCGCGACATGCGCGTCCTGCAATTCTGCGTCCACATCGTGCCGCGATAGCTCTGGGCGACGTTGATGTGGTGCTCCCGAGCCTGCAGCTGCAGGTCGTCGCAGCAGCCTTGGCCGTTGTTGACCGGGTAGGCGTCGATGCCGTGACCTTGGAGCGATTCGGCGGCCTCGACGTTGGTGCGCTCCGACGTCCAGGCCGCAATCGCCTCGTCAATCGCAGCAGCACGTTCCCGACGGGCGCCCTGGCCCCAGCCGGTTGCCCCGTCGCTGTCGAGCCCCACCGCACGGGCAAGCGCGGTCCACCGGTCATCGGTGCAGGCAATCGCTACCCATTGATCATCGCCCGAGCTCGGATAGACGCCATGGGGGCTCATGTGGGGATCCTCGTTGCCGCACCGCTGCGGATCGCGGCCGTTGATCGACGCATCCAAGATGGCCGGCGCCAGGTAGTGCAGGGCTGCTTCGGTCTGTGACACGTCGATGTAGCAGCCGGACCCGGTGCGGTCGCGTCGCTCCAGGGCTGCCATCAGCGACGCCACGATGACGCGCGGCGCCAAGAAGTCGGTGTAGGGGCCATACGGGCCAGCGGGGCCGCGGTCGGGCCAACCGGTGATCTCGTAGAAACCGGCGATCGCAGCGGCCATGAACCCGTAGCCGGCGAGGCTCGAATACGGCCCGCTCTGGCCCAGCAATGAGCTCGACAGCATGATGATCTCGGGGTTGATCGCCGAAAAGTCGTCGTAGCCGAAGCCCATGCGCGCTGCTGCTCCTGGTGCCCAGGACTCCGTGGCGATGTCGGCCCAGCGGATCAGGTCTTCCACCACCGCTCGCGACTCGGGCTTGCTGAGATCGAGGCTGAGGCTGCGCTTGCCCGCGTTGTACACGCCGTAACCGACGCTGTTGTCCGGATGGGCTTCTTCGTCGACGAAGGGGTTGACCGTGCGCATCGTGTCGGGGCGGCTCTCCGTCTCCACCTTGACCACGGTTGCCCCGTAGTCGGCCAGGATCCGCACTGCGGAGGGCGTGGCGATGACCCACGAGAATTCCACGACCTTGAGGCCGGCAAGCGGCAACTCGTGTCCGTCGGAACTGGGGCCGCTGGCACCAACCACTGCTGTCGCATGCGGCTGGCGGTCGGTGTCCACGGTGTCGTTGCCGGCACCCAACGACGGAACGGCAGGGGTTCGTTCTGGAGCGTCGGCGCTGAAGTGGACAAGCGGACCGCAGTAGCGAACCGTGCGGCCGTCATCCATCTCGGTGTCCCGCCAGAATTCGCGATCTGCGAAGTGGGGGTTGGTCAGGAGGTCGCTGACCAACGCAGAGGGGGTGATCAGCAGGTTCCGGTCGAATGCCGCCGCCCACAATTCCTCAGTCGTCTTGGTCGCAAGGAATCGGGCGTGGGTTGCGAAGGACTTGGCGATGATCTCGGGCGATCGCTGGCCGCTGAGGACCTCGACGGCGATCGTCTCCCAGTCCACCGCCTGGAGCTCCTCGTCGGCGAAGCCCTCTTCGGCCTCCCACTCCACGAGCCGTTGGGTGTAGGGCGCGAATGCGGCACCCATCAGCGCCACGCAGATGGTGTTGCCGTCCGCGCACGGGAACATCATCGGGATATCGATGCCGCCGAGGCTCAAGCCCCCGGCGAGGCGGTCGATGGGGTTGGCATTCACCCGTGGCGACAGATTCTGCGGCTGCCCGTGGGTCATGGACTCCATGGCGGAGATGTCGACGTGCTGGCCGAGGCCGCTGCGCTGGGCCTCACGCAGCGCGATGAGTGTCGCAGTCGCGGCGTCGCCGGCCGCCTGCAAGAAGCTTTGGGGCACACCTGAAACACGGACGGGGGCGCGGTCGGAGTCCCCGCTGGCGTGCAGGAAGCCGCTGCCGGCCACGGCGGTCAGGTCCGAGCCTGCCCAGGAACTGCGAGGCCCGGTCGAGCCAAACGGCGTCACCGAAGCATGGACGATCGCTGGATTGACGGCGGCGAGGTCGTCATAGCCGAGGCCCAGCGATGCCAAGTGACCAACCGGGGCGTCCTCGATGAGTGCATCTGCGCCCCTCACCAATTCCAGCAGCCGTTCGCGGCCTTCTGCGCTGGTGAGATCCGCAGTGACGCTCTGCTTGCCCTGGTTGTAGGCCCAGTGGGCGAGCGAGCGCTCCGGGTCTCGCTCGTCGTCGACGAAGGGCCCGAGGTGACGGCTGCGTACACCGCCGGGTGGCTCGACGGCAATGACTTCCGCGCCGAGGCTGGCGAGCAAGTAGCCCGCGAACTGGCTGACTCCCTCGCAGAGATCCAAGACCCGATAGTGCTGCAACATCTCGAACGTCACCCCTTGTTCATGCCGGCTCGTTGCGCCGCTCGACGCTGATTCTTCCCTGTGCGGGCGAGTGGCGCGGACCGTCGGGCATCCGAACTGCGCAAACAGTCGCCGATTGGCCAGCCGAGCGGCGAGACTGCCCGAGCTGTTTGGTGGACCCACGAGGTTGCGCCGCGAGGCGCAGCCGTGGCCCGAGCGGCCCGCGAGCGCAGCGAGCAAGAGCGGGAGACAATGGGTGCGACAGCGAGGGGTTGCGCCGGTCTGCGCTGCCCATGGGGAGGACCAGATGGTGTCGATAGCGACCGATCGCGTGGTGGAACGTGCAGAGCTGGTGGAGTTCGTGCGGGAACGGCACCACGGCGTGCTGCTCACGCTCCGGCGGGACGGTCGACCACAGGCCTCGCTCGTCACGATGGGTCTCGACCCCCAGGGCGACGCCGTGCTGGTGAGCAGCTACCCCGACAGGGCCAAGTCGCTGAACCTTCGGCGCAACTCCCAGACGTGGGTGGTCGTGATGTCCGATGCTTGGAACGGCGAGTGGGTGCAACTGGAGTGCCGGGGCGAAGTGGTGGACCTGCCCGACGCTCTCGACGGCCTAGTCGAGTACTTCCGGGTGATCAGCGGCGAGCATCCCGACTGGGATGAATACCGCGAGGCGATGACCCGCCAAGACAAGGTGCTGCTGCGCCTGCACATCGAGAACTGGGGTCCGATCTCGAAAGGCGGCTTCCCCGCCCGCCTCGTTGAGGAGTAGCCGATCAGCGGGACGGGACGGCTCGTGCGGCGATGTGGCCCAAGTTGGCCGTGGGATTGAGCGTGCCAAGCTCGCTTCCCCAGTCGCCGCCGAGGCGGGACTGCACGTACGCCTCGGCCAGCGCTGAATCGCCGTGCTGCACCAGCAGCGATGCTGCCCAGCACTGGGCCATCTGCTCAACGAGACGGCGCGCGCCTGCTTCACGCGTCGCCCCCGAGGCACCGTCATCGTGGCCCCCTATTGCGGCGCGAAGATCGGCGAGGTGCCGGTCGAGCGTGGCGTTCGTGCCCCTCGCGCGTTCCAGCCGGTCTGCAAACGCTTCCACACTGTGCGGGGAGCGGGCCATGGCTCGCAGCACGTCGAGCGCGATCACGTTGCCGGCGCCCTCCCAGATGGCGTTGAGCGGGACCTCGCGGTACAGGCGAGGCAGGATCGACTCCTCGACGTAGCCGTTGCCGCCCACGCACTCCAGTGCTTCGCGCACGACTGGGCTCGAGCGCTTCGTCAGCCAGTACTTGCCCACCGCGGTCGCGAGGCGCGAGAAGGCGGCCTCGTCGGGATCGGTCGGCGCCCGGTCGAAGGCGCCTGACATCTGCGCCATCATCAGCGTCGCCGCCTCGACTTCGAGTTCCAAGTCGGCGAGCACGTTGGTCATCAGCGGCTTGTCGATCAATTTCGAACCGAACGCGCTGCGATGCGCCGCGTGCCAGCCCGCCTGGGCGACGGCTTGACGCATCAGCGACACCGCCCAGATGGCGACGTCCACCCGGGTGGCATTGACCATGTCGATGATCGTGGGCACGCCGCGCCCCTCGGGGCCCACCATCTGCGCCAGCGCGTCGTCGAATTCCAGCTCGCCCGACGCGTTGGACCGGTTGCCGAGCTTGTCCTTGAGTCGCATGAACCGCAGCCCGTTGCGCTGCCCATCGGGCAGTACACGCGGCACCAGGAAGCACGAGAGCCCCTTGGGCGCCTGGGCCAGCACCAAGAAGGCGTCGCACATCGGGGCGGAGGTGAACCACTTGTGGCCCTGCAGCACATGTGCGCCCTCCAAACCGGCGGACGCGCCGACTGGCTGGGCGACGGAGGTGTTGGCCCGCACGTCCGAGCCGCCCTGCCGCTCGGTCATCCCCATGCCGACGAGGCAGCCCGATTTGGTCGACGGCTCTACCAGGCGGGGGTCGTAATTTCGCGACACCAGGCGCGGCCGCCATGTCTCGGCAAGCTCCGGTTGGTGATCAAGCGCCCCGAGCGCTGCCGAGGTCATCGAGGTCGGGCAGCCGTGGCCTACCTCGACCTGACTCACCAGGTACATCAGAGCGTTCCGAGTGACCGCGCCGCCGTCGCCGGGCTGGGACTCATACCGCATGCAGTGAATGCCCGCCGAGACCGACATCTCGAGCAACGAGTGATATGCCGGGTGGTACCGCACCTCGTCGATGCGGTTGCCGAAGCGATCATGGGTTGCGAGCTCGGGCGAGTGCCGGTTGGCCAGGAAGCCCCACTCAAACACTTCGCCGGTGCCCACCGACTTGCCGAACGCAGCCATCGTCTCACGGTCGCCGCCCTCGCGTTCCATGGCCGCACCGAGCACCGGGTCGCTCGCGAAGAGGTCGTACGGTTCGAGCGGCGGCGGCTGGTTCGCGCTCGCTTCAAGCGTCATCGCATCATCCATGGCCACCAGTGTGGTGCGTGACGACGGATTAGCGGATTTGTACGACGCGACCCGCAGATCCCCAGGCGGTGTCCGCAGTGAGCACGGGCAGTTCGAGACGCTCGCCGAGTGCCATGCAGAGCCGGTCTGCCAGTGACAGTCCCTCACCGTGTCGGTAGCGATGCGCTGCCCATTCAGCATCCGCCGCCGTCACGGGCTCAATCCGCAGGTCGTAGCTGAGCAAAAGTCCTCTCGCCAGATCCCAGTCACCGCCTGACGCGACGATCCGTTGTGCGACCTCGGACCAGTTGGCCGCACCACAACATGGTTCATCGCTCAACGCGGCCTCGACGGCGTCGGCACCTTCCTCGCCTTGCATGAATGCCAACACCGCAGATGCGTCCAGCACAGCACTCACGCGGCGTCCTCACGTGCTGCGGCGTCTCGGCGTCCCGACAGCAGTTCGGCGACCAGATCCAGTCCTGCCAGATTCTGTCGAACGCGCTCGGTGAGCTGATCCCGGGTCAGCAGTACCAACCCATCCTCAGCATCGACCAACACCATCGGAGTGCCCTCGGCGAGACCAGCACGGCGCCGTACCTCCGACGGCACGACGATACGTCCCCGATCGCCCATCAGAACAGTATATGTACCACTCATAGATATAGAATACCATCCACTAACCATTAGTGGGAAAATACCCCTCCTATCCACTGCCGCTGCGCAGTCAGAGTGCGTCGTCGTTGTCGGCGTCGAGCTGGCGAACGAGGGTCGGAGGCGCCTTGAGGCGGTAGCTCTCCTCGAGCCAATCTGCGAGGTCGTCGAGGTCCACGTCAGCCATCCGCACCAGCACAGCGCCGTACCCGTCGTAGTGGGGCACGGTGAACAGCACGCTGGGATGGTTGTCGAGCAGGACCGGCTTCATCTCCGGCTCGCAGAACAACACCAGCACCTCAGTGTCGAAGACCTGGTCGCGGCGATGCTCGCGCTCGCCCCACATTCGGCAGGCCAGTTTCTTGCGGACCTTCAGCGCCGGCGTCCCGTACGAGGTGGACTCGGTCATCTCGGGCAGTGCCATCCCGATCCGCCGCACGTCGTCAAACGTCGCCATCCTGCGGCCGTGCTCTAGCGGACTTGCCAGTCGGGGGCGCGGCGTTCCAGCATTGACCTGCTCATGCCATCCTCACATCGCCACAGTCAGAGCGGTACTCCGCCGACATCTCCCGAGAGTACTCAGCCTCAGGTTTGCGCGTCGCTCTCGGTGCCGAGGTACGCCGCCCGCACGGCCGGGTCGGCCTGAACCTCGTCGGGGGTGCCCACGCTGATCACCTGGCCCTGGTCGAGCACGTAGATCCGGTCGCTGATGCCGGTGATGAAGTTGAGGTCATGGTCGATCACCAACACGCCGGCGTCGACCGCCGCGGCCATGTGCCGAATTCGCCGGATCATCTCGTCGGACTCGGCATCGCTCATGCCGCTCGTGGGCTCGTCCAGCAGCAGGTACGAGGGCGCCATGGCCGCTGCACGGGCCAATTCCAGTCGCCGAGCACTGCCGTAGTCGAGCTCTCGGGCGCGGCGGTCGCGTACCTCCCACAGGCCGGCTTCGGCTACGAGTGCATCGACCGACGGATGGGTCCCTGGCCGGTGCCGGGCTGCCACGCGGCTGGCCAGATCCACGTTCTGGCGCACCGTCAGCGCGCCGAACAGCCGCAGATTCTGGAACGTCCGCAGCAACCCGGCACGGGCGATCTCGTGGCTCGACTCGGTTCTCAGGTCGCGCTCGCCGAGCCTGAACCAGCCTTCGGCAGGCTCGACCATGCCCGTGATGACGTTCACCAGCGTCGTCTTGCCGGCGCCGTTCGGGCCGATCAGCCCGACGACCTCGTCAGGCGCCACGCTGAGACCAGCCCCGTCGAGCGCCCTGAAGCCGCCGAAGTCGACAACGATGTCGCCCACCTCGAGGATTGCGCCTTCATGAGGTACCTCAGCGTGCAATCCCACCGGCGCGACCTCAGCCAGCGGTTCGGGCCGTTCGGGGGACTTGCGGCCATTCCAACGACGCCAGAGCCACCCATCCAGCTCCCAGTCCCCAACCAAGCCGTCGGATCGGAAGATCATGAAACCGAGCATCGCCAGGCCCAAGAACACCGTCTGCAGGTTCTCGCGGAATACCCAGTCGAGCGGTCCGGCATCAAGACCGAGCCCGAACACCTCGAAGCCGTCCTGGCCCAGGCGTCGGGCGAATTCGCGCCCGACGGTCATCACTGCGACGCCGACGAGCGCGCCAGTGACGCTGTTGCGCCCGCCCACGATCAGCATGGCCAGTGTCAGCAGCGTGTAGCTGAAGAAGAAGTTGTCGGGCAGGATCGAGCCGTTCTCGTACACCCTCAGCGACGAGCCGACGCTCACGACGATGACCGAGATGAGCAGCGCTGCGGTCTGCTGAACGAGCGGATTGACGCCCATGGCGCGTGCGGCCAGATTGTCTTCGCGGGCGGCTACGGCGAGCTTGCCGCTGCGGCTCTGAGCGAAGAGCCGTGCAAGGATCAATGCTCCCAGCAGGCACAGGTAGATCGGGAGCCTGCTGTCGAGCGCTGCCCCGATCTTGAACGTGAGGCCCGCACGGTTTCCGCCAGTCAAGTCGGGCCAGTTGCGAGCCACCTCGTGGGTGACGAACAGCAACGCGAGGGTGATCACGGTGGCCGCGACAGCACCGGATTCCGCGCCCGAGCGCGCTAGTCCGATGCCCACGACGAGCGCGACGATCATCGTCACGCCGATGGCGACCGCACCGGCCAGCACCGGGTTGAGGACGACTTCGTTCAAGCCGAATGGAGCGTCGGGAATGCGCTTGAGCTTCTCTTGCGGGCTGATGGCGAAGACCGCGAACGCGTAGCCGGCGATCGCGCCGAAGCCGATGTGGCCGAACGACAGCACGCCGGTGTTGCCGACATAGATCTGGATACCGAGCACGATGATGGCGTCGATCAGCATGACCGTCACCAGGCGTTCGGCGGCTCGGCCCTGAAAGCTCTGATAGATCAGCCCGCCGGCCACGAAGACTGCGAAGAGCAGGGCGCATCCCGCGAGGGGGAAGCCAACGTCACGTCCGAGTCGGGGGAACATCGAACCCGACCGATCAGACCCGCACAGCGTGTTTGACGGTGACGAGGCCCTGCGGCCTGAAGATGAACAGCAGGGCGATCAGCCCGAACACCACACCCTCGGTGAGGCTGGCGACGCTGTCGGGCAGCCGTGAGCGCAGCAGGACCTCAGCCAGCCCCAGCATCAATCCGCCGATCACCGCTCCCCGGAGACTGCCCAAACCGCCGATGAGCGCAGCCAGCACGCCCTTGAGCATTGGGGTGATTCCAGCACTGGGGCTGATGCTGCCGGCTCGCATCAGCCAGAACACCCCGGCAATGCCCGCCAGCAGTCCCGAGAGGGCAAACGCCCCCCGGATCACGGTGTCGGAGCGCACGCCCATCAGCCGAGCAGTGTCGAAGTCGGCGGCAGCCGCCCGCAGCGACAACCCGAACATGGTCCGCTGCAGCAGCAGAGTCGTGCCGATCAGCGTGATGACCGTCACCACAATGACCACGGTGTCGTACACCTCGATGTTGAGCGGGCCGACCGAGTAGGTATTCGTCACCCACGACGGCCTGTCGAACGGCTTGACCGAGGCCGACACGTACAGCAGGAAGATCGCGGAGATGACGAAGTGCACGCCGAACGACGTCAGCAGCAGCGTGAAGTCCGAGCTGCCCCGCACTCGCGAGAAGGCCACCCGCTCGATCGCCAACGAGGTCAGCACGGCGCTCAGCACGATCAGCGGTGTGACGATGTACCACGACCACTCACGCCCGAGCGTCCACAGTGCGACGTAGCCGCCGACGGTGATGAGCTCGCCATGGGCGAAATTCAGCAGGTGCATGACGCCGAAGACGACCGCGACACCTAATGCCAGCAGCGCATAGATGCTGCCCCGGCCGAGACCGTCGATGAGGTTCTGCGCCAGCTCGGTCACGATGCGGCGTCTCGGGAATGGCGGGGCGCGTGTACGCCCACGACCGGCAGACCTTCGTCCGTTGCGACAACCGACCCGACGAAGGTATCGAACAGGTCGTCCTGCTGACTCAACTCGGTTCCCGTGCCCGAAGCCACCACCTCGCCGCTGCGCAGCACGTACGCACGGTCGGCCACCGCCAGCATTCTTGCGGCGTTCTGTTCCACGACGAGCAACGTACGGCCCTGGTCGCGCAGTGTGGTGATCAGCTCGAACACCAGGTCCACGAGCACCGGAGCGAGACCCAGCGAAGGCTCGTCCATCATCAGGAGGCGAGGCGCCGACATCAACGCTCGCCCGATGGCCAGCTGCTGCGCCTCGCCGCCCGAGAGATAGCCGGCCGGGACGTCCCACTTCTCCTTCAGCACGACGAATCGCTCAGCCATTTCGTCCAGCAGCTCGGCGCGCTCTCTGGCGGGCACCGTCACTCCCCCGATCCGCAGGTTCTCCTCCACCGTGAGGTCGGCGAAGATGCGGCGGTGCTCGGGCACGAGCGCCACGCCCGAGCGCAGCAGCTGTTCCGGCGAGCGGCCGGTGATGTCGTGGCCTTCGAAGGTCACGCGGCCCTCGGCTGGAGCCAGCAGTCCCGAGATGGACGAGAGCAAGGTGGTCTTGCCCGCGCCGTTAGGCCCGATGAGGCCGACGACCTCACCGGACCCGACGCTGAGGGACGCGCCGCGCAGCGCAGCGATTGAGCCGTACCGAGCGGTGAGGCCTTCGATTTCGAGCATGGAGACCGAGATCTGCCGCCTATGTCCGCTGGGCGCTGATGCCTGCTGGGGCGGCTGCCGCTGCGGGCCTACTTGATGGTGATCGTGTCGACGAGTACGTCCTCGCCATTGGTGATGCGGTTGATCGGCACTGCCTTGGGCGGGATGCCGTTCGTGCCCGCGTAGGTGATCTCACCCGACAGCCCCTCGAATCCGGAGAGCTGCTGGACTGCTTCGCCGATCGCGGCGGTGTCGTCGCAGCCGCAATCGAGCATGCCCTGGATGCCGACGAACATCGAGTCAACATACAGCGCCATGAAGCCGCGGCTGTCGAGCGCCTCGCCGTTGGCCGCCTCGAACCCGGCGAGCATCGAATCGATACGGTCGCCCGCGGTGATGCTCGTGTGCGGCGTATGGGCGATGCCCTCATTGTTGGCCTCGAACTGGATGCCGGTGGCGTCCAACGCGTCGGTGCCGACGTAGGTGAGCCCGTCGAGTCCCTGGCCTTCGAGCTGGCCTCGCAGCGCAGTCACCTGGAAGCCGAGCGCAGCCGAGAAGACGACCTCGTTGTTCTCCGAGATCTGGGCGATCTCATTCACCTGCGAGGAGAAGTCGGTGTCGACGAACCACACGTAGGTCTGCACGCTCACCACCTCGCCGCCGCCGGCTTCGAACGCTGCAATGAACGCATCAGGGTTGACGCCGGTGTAGGGGATGCCCTCGCCTTCGGTAAAGACGATCGCCCGGGTGATGCCTTGGTCCAGCGCCCACTGGGCTGCCGCACCCGACATCTGGTGATCGTCGAAGGTGACCAGGTACGAGTTGATGGACGCGTCTGCGAGCGTCGGCTCGGTGGACGCCGCCACGAACAGCGGCACGGTGCCGCCGGTGGTCTGCAGGATCGGCAGCGCGAAGTCGGCGAACGGCGGGCCGATCAGGAAGTGCGCGCCCCAGTCGAGGAGGTCTTCGGTCGCAAGCGCGGCGTCATCGCCCACTTCGGCGACGCGCACCTCGACTGGCCGGCCGTTGAACCCGCCACGGCAGTTGGCAAGTTCTGCGATGTAGGGCACCAGCTTGGAACCTGGGATGTCCACGAATCCGACCACGTCGCTGAAGTCCATCGCCATGCCCACACGGATCGCGTCACCCGTCGGCGCCTCTTCGCAGTTCGCCAGGTCAGCGCTCAGAATGTGGTCGATGTCGATGCTGGTCATCGTCACCGCAGCGGCCGGTGCTTCGGTGGCAGCCGGCTCGCTCTCCGTGGTGTCGTCGCCGTTGCCGCATGCGGCACCGAGCAGCGCAACTACGGCCAGCAAAGCCAAGATGCGTCGTTTCATGATGGGCCCTCCCCGTGGATCGAATCGATGCTAGCCCCCCGTGGAATTTGGCTCGTATAGGTTCTGCTGACCGTTTCCGCACATAGAGCGACGAGGGACAGCAATGGCCAATGAACGTGTCCGAATGCTGTGGCCAGACCATCTCGGGCTTGCTCGGGGCAAGTACCTTCCTGCGGCCCTGGCGCACGAAGGCACCGGGCACGCGGCGGCCGTATACAGCCTGGCTTACGACCGTTCATTCATCGCCGCACCCGGGTCGGGCGTGCTCGACGGCTTTCCCGACGTGCATGCCACCTTCGAAGAGTCCGACCTTCGGCCGGGCTGGGACGATGACAGGACCCAAGTAGCCGTCTGCGACCTGTCTCAGGGCGGCGAGCCATTCCGCTATTCCGCTCGTTACGCCCTTCGCAAGGCAATTGCCGACTGGGAAGCCTTGGGTTACCGCCCCATGGTGGGCATCGAGTTCGAGGCATACGTGCTCGAACTGACGGAGGAGCACGGCTGGCAGCGCTGGGACACGCCCGAGTCGTATGTCTATGGCACCGGCCGCCTCGTGGACCCCATCGGCCTCATCGACGACATCGTCGATCTCGCAGCCGGCAGCGACATCACGCTCGAATCGGTCAATGCCGAGTTCGACTCGGGACAATTCGAGCTGACCCTTCGCTATGCCGATGCGCTGCGGGCTGCCGATGACGCCTTTCTGTTCAAAGTGCTGGCCCGCGAGTGCGCCATGGACCGCGGTCGCCGGCTCACGTTCCTGGGCAAGCCCTACGCGGATCTCGAAGGCAATGGCGTCCACGTGAACTTCTCGCTGGTCGATGCCGACGGCAACAACGTGCTCGCTGATCCCAGCACCGACGACGGACTGTCTGGCTTGGCGAAGTCGTGCCTGGCCGGACTGTGCGCCCACCATCAAGGGCTGACACCGCTGTGTTGCCCAACGGTGAACGCGTACCGGCGCCTGCGGCCGTTCACGTTCAGCGGCCGGCGTGCCAACTGGGGCTATGACCATCGAGTGGTCGGCACCCGCGTGCCGGCTGAGCGCGGCACACGGACGCGCATCGAATCGCGTCTGGCGGACGGCACCTGCAATATCCACACGGCCATTGCCGCCGTGCTGCAGGCAGCGCGTCTCGGTGTGGTCGATGAGCTCGAGTGCCCCGCGCCCGAAACCAACGACGGCATGGAGGCCTGGAATACCGAAGTGACCTCCGCGCTCAATCTGACTGATGCGCTGGGCGACCTGCGTGCAGACAGCGCGCTCGCTGAGGCCGTGAGCAGCGACTTGGTCGACAACTTCCTGGCCATCAAAGATGCCGAGTGGGAGCGCTACGTGGCAGCCGTCGGTGAGCCCGCCGACGAGATCAGCGATTGGGAGATCAACGAGTACCTGCACTACCACTGAGCGGGCTGCCGCTCAGTGGCCAGATTCGGACAAGCTGCGCCGGTCAGGTGAACTCGATGTAGCGGTCGCGCTCCCAGTCGGTCACGTCGTCGCCGAACGGATCGCAGCCCGCTTCGGTGAACTTGTCCAGCTCGGCCTTGGCCATCAGCACGAAGTTGGTCGAGAACTCCTCCCCCAATGCTGCCGCGAGAGAGCTCCCCTCGAAGGCTGTGATGCCGTCAGCGGTGTTGCTGGGCAGTGGAGCCGAGTCGCCAGCATCGTCGTACTGGTCGCCCACGCTCATCGGGCCCGGGTCGGCGCCGCGCTCGAGTCCGTCGGCACCCGCTGCCAGCAGGCCGGCGATGATCAGGTACGGATTGGCGTCGGCGCCCGGCGCCCGATATTCGACCCGGCTTGCGTTGCCCGCCCCCACCGTGCAGCGGCACATGACCGACCGGTTGTCGAGCCCCCAATGCACGTGGGTCGGGGCGAACGTGTAGGGGCGCACTCGCTTGTAGCCGTTGGGCACGGGGCTGCCGAGCAGCGACAGCGCTGCGGCGTTGTCGAGCTGACCGCCCAGCCACGGAGACATCACGTCGTTCGGCGCATCGGTCGAGGTGGCGAAGACGTTCTGTCCGCCCGCCGTCAGACTCGTGTGCACGTGCATGCCGCTGCCCGACGGCTCGGTCCACGGCTTGGGCATAAAGGTGGCCTTCAGCCCTGCAGCTTCCGCGACCTCTTTGACGATGCTCTTGTAGAGCGCCGTGTTGTCTGCGGTGGTCATGGCGTCGGCGTGCGCGGCGTTGATCTCGATCTGGCCCGGCCCGTACTCGGGGTTTGACGACTCGACGGGGATGCCTGCATCGATCATCGCCGTGCGCATCTCCCTCAGCACGTCCTCGAGATCTGCTCGATCGGTCAACGACGAGTACTGGATGTGGTTCTGAACATGCGACCAGTCGTCCTCGCACAGGTAAAACTCCATCTCGGTTGCCACCACGGGGCTGAAGCCGAGCGCTTCGCACCGGTCGATCTGCCGCTGAAGCACGGTGCGCGGCGCGATCGGGTGCAGTGCGTGTGTCGGATCGAGGCTGTCGGCGAACACCAGCGCGTAGCCGGGACGGTGCCCGAAGATCCTCAGCGTGCCCAGATCGGGCACCAAGTGGGTGTCGAGAAAGCCGAGGCCCATGTTGATGTAGGGACTGTCGACGAGATCGTTGTGCAGATCGAAGATGTAGATGGCGTCAGCGAGATGGCAGCCGCCCTCGGCGACCGAGCGCAGGAAATGGTCGACGGGAAAGCGCTTGCCGCGCAGGTGGCCGTAGGTGTCGACGATGGCGACCTCCACGGTGTGCGCCGCGGATCCGCTCAGAATGCTCTCGATTTCCGCGACGGTTGTCACAGGGTTGCCTCCTTGGTCCACCAAAACGTCTGCACACACTTACCATTCGCCCATGACACGCGGAGCCGATGTGACCGCACAGATCGATATTGCCGACGCGAGCCGCTACGGGAATGGCATCCCCTGGGAAGACTTCCGCGCCCTGCGCCAGCAGCCGGGCCTGCACTGGAATCACTACGAAGACAGCGGCTTCTGGGCGGTGACGCGCCATGCCGACGTGTGCGAAGTGTCGCGCCACCCGGAGCGGTTCTCGTCGGCGATCGGGCACGTCAACTTGTGGGACCTCGAAGCCGATGCGCTGGAAGCGCGCCGATCGATCCTCGAGCACGACCCGCCCGCGCATACCCGACTGCGCCGGGTGGTCAGCAAGGCGTTCACTCCCCGCCAGATGCGCCGCTACGAAGAGCGCACGCGTGCCATCGCCGACGAGCTGCTCGACGCTGTCGTTCGGCAGGGAGGCGGTGACTGGGTGGACCTGGTTGCGGCGCCGCTGCCGATCCGGGTGATCATCGCCATCTTGGGCGTGCCCAACCAAGACGCCGACTACATGGTCGAGCTGTCGAATCACCTGGTCGAGGGCACCACCGAGACCCAGTCATTGCCGCCTGATGCCTACGGCAACACCACGCCGTTGCGCCTGCTGCCCTTTGGGAGTCCTGCCGCGTGGGGCCTGTACGAGTACGGCGCGAAGCTCGGCGACGAGCGCTTGGACCACCCCACTGACGACGTCGTAAGCCACCTCGTGCACGCCGAGGTCGGCGGCGACCGTTTGACAGCGACCGAGTTCCGCAACTTCTTCCAGGTCCTGGTGTTCGGCGGCAATGAAACGACGCGCACCGCAATCACCCACGGGACGATCGCGTTCGCCGAGCACCCCGAGCAGTGGGACCGGCTGGTTGCAGACCGCGAACTGCTGCCCAACGCCGTGGAGGAGGTCATCCGCTGGGCGTCGCCGATCCTGCACATGCGACGAACCGCCGCAGTGGACACTGAGCTGTCTGGGACCCAGATCGCCGCAGGCGACAAGGTCGTCATGTGGTACCCGTCGGCCAATCGGGACGAGGCACTGTTCGACCAGGCCGACGAGTTCGACATCGGGCGGGCCGACAATGCCCAGATTGCTTTCGGAGGCGGCGGGCCGCACTTCTGCCTGGGTGCCTATCTCGCCCGCATGGAGCTGACGGTGCTGCTCGAAGCGATGCTGGACCGAGGCATCCGGCCGGCGAGCGCCTCGAATCTCGTGCGGATTCCGTCAAATTTTGTCCACGGCGTCGCTTCGGTGGAGGTCTCGGTCGACGTGCCTGTCGGCGGTCCACCGGCGTCTGTGCGAGCCTGAGACCGTGAGCACTTGGGCCGAGCCGTATCTGGACGAACTCGGTCCTGACGACGCCAACATCTCCGACCACGACGTCTGGACCCAGGGCGTCCCCCACGCCACCTTCGCCCGTATGCGACGCGAGGAACCCGTCGCCTGGGTGGACGAAGTTGATGGGAGGGGTTACTGGGCCGTCACCAAGTACGACGATGCGTTCCGCATCAGCCGCGACACCCAGACATTCACCTCCGCGCAGGGCATCCGGCTCGAGGACATGGCGCCCGACGAGCTCGAAGCGCGCACGACGATGATGGAAATGGACCCTCCTGAGCACACGCGGTACCGCCGCCTGGTGAGCCGCGGGTTCACGCCTCGGGTGGTCAACACCTACGAGGCAGCTATCCGGGGGCTCGCCTGCGAGGTGCTGGACCGGGCACTGACCTCCGAACGCTTCGACTTTGTCACCGAGGTGGCGACGGAGCTGCCGATGCGCATGCTGGGCCGGATGCTGGGGACCAGCGATGAGGACGGTCACCAGCTCGTCGAGTGGGGTGATGCACTGCTCGGCAACACCGATCCCGACTTCACCGACTACCCCGTCGGGCTTGTCGACACCGACGATTTCCGCTTTATGCCGTTTCGCAGCCCAGCGACGGTGGAAGTCTTTGAATATGCGGCGCAGCAGGCCGCTCAGCGGCGCGAGTGCCCGACTTCCGACGTGATTAGCCAGTTGCTGGCCCCCACCACAGACGGCACGCCGCTCACCGATCTGGAGTTCAAGAACTTCTTCACACTGCTGATCGCTGCCGGCAACGACACCACCCGCTACACGATGACCCACGGGCTGTGGGTGCTGATGGCTCATCCCCATCTGTTTGACCTGTGGCGCACTGCGGTGCTGGCCGGCGATGAGACGCTGACGACGGCAGCGGTGGAGGAAGTGCTGCGTGCCAGTTCGGTCACGACGCACTTCCGGCGCACGGCGACATGTGACACCGAGATCAACGGCACCAAGGTGCGGTCCGGCGACAAGGTGGTCCTGTACTACATCAGCGCGGATCACGACGCGGATCGGTTCCCTCACCCATTCCGCTTCGATCTGGCGCGCGCAGACAACGAGCACATGGCCTTCGGCCGCAATGGACCCCATTTGTGCCTCGGCGCTTGGCTGGCCCGCATGGAGATCAAGGTCGTGTTCGAGGAGCTGCTTCGGCGGGTCGTGCGGATCGAGCAGGACGGGCCGGTGGAGCGGCTGCGCTCCAACTTCATCTCCGGCATCAAACACCTGCCGGTGCGCGTCGTCGACCTGGCGGCGTGACGCTCGCCGCATGAGGAAGCGCACGTGAGAGCCCTGGTCGTCACCCACGAGAAGACGTCGCGGCCCGGCTTCGTCGGTGATCGGCTGACCGAACGGGGCGTCGATCTGCACGTCCACGTGATGGTGCCCGACAACACGCGGCCGGCCGACTTCCAGCCGCTGCCTCAGGAAGACTTCGATGTGCTCGTCGTGACCGGTTCGTATTGGTCGGTCTACGAGGACGCCATCGAACCCTGGATCGGCACGGAGCTGGACCTGATCCGCCGTTCCCATGAGGGCGGCACGCCGGTGCTGGGCATCTGCTTCGGCGGCCAGGCGCTGGCAGCAGCGCTCGGCGGATCGGTGGATCGCTCCCCTGAGACTGAGATCGGCTGGTACCAGATCTCACCGCCCGATGGCGTCGACCTGCCGATATCGACCGGTCCCTGGATGGAGTGGCACCACGATCGCTTTCACCTGCCAGACGGGGCCGAGTTGCTCGCCAGCACAGAGATCTGCCCGCAGCTCTTCCGGATGGGCCGCAGCGTGGGCACCCAGTTCCATCCCGAGATCAACGTAGAGTTGGCCAGCGAGTGGCTCTGGGCGGCCAGCGACGACTACCTCGAATCGGTCGGCGTGGTTCGCGAGGAGATCCTGGCCGCCGTGACGCGCAACGAGGCTGCAAATCGGCGCAATTGCTTCGACCTCGTCGACTGGTTTCTCGACGACGTCGCCCAGTCCTAGCCGAGGGGCTCGGCGCTCTATCAGGCGAGGCGTTCGCCGAGGTACTCGGCGACTCGGGCAATGCCGTCGTCGGCCTCGGGGAAGAGGCCGGCCATCGAGTGCCACACGTGGATCATCTCGGGCCACACCTCGAGGGTCACGTCGACGCCGCTGGTGCGGGCCTTGTGGGCCAGCCGCTCGCTGTCTGACAGCAGCACCTCATCGTCACCGCAATGGATGAGCAACGGCGGCAATCCTGACAGGTCGCCTTCGAGCGGTGATGCGTATGGATCGGCGGGATCGCCGTCCGCGCCGAGGAAGACCCCGGCGATCCGGGTGAGATCGTCAGCGCTCACCATGGGGTCGCGGTCGGACCGGGTGATGGCACTCTCCCCCGAGCCGGACATGTCGACCCACGGCGAGATCGGCACGGCTGCGGCCGGCAGCGGCAGCCCAAGGTCGCGCAGCTTCATGAGCGTCGACATGGTGAGACCGCCGCCCGCGGAGTCGCCGGCGATGGCGATCTTGTCGGCGGAGTGTCCACGGTCGAGCAGCCAGCGATACACCGCAACCGAGTCCTCCACCGGTGCAGGGTGGGGATGCTCGGGCGCGAGGCGGTAATCGACCGAAAGCACCGGACAGCCCAGCTTCAGGGCCAGGTTGCCGGTCAGATTCCGGTGCGAGCCGATGGACCCGGCGACATAACCGCCGCCATGCACGTACTGCACGATGGCGTCACTGGTGGTCTCATCGGGTGTCTGCAGCTCGCACGAGACACCGTTGGCGTCGACCATTTCACCGCTCACGCCGGCCGGCAGCGGTCGGGCAGTGAGCTCGATGCCCTTGCGCATCGCATCGATGTCGGCAGGCATTGACTGCGACGCAATGATCTCGCGGATTCTGTAGAACGCTTCGCTCGCCATCGAGCCCTCCCCTGCTTCGGCCCGCATCGGATTGATCCCGATCGGCCGCCACAACGTAGCCATGTTGGCGAGACGGGGCCCAGCTCAGCCTCCTAGTGTCCGCGGTGAGCGACGCGGCTCTCGGAAGGGGATCCCATGCTGCTGGAGAACAAGATCGCCATCGTCACCGGCGGTGCATCAGGCATCGGCGAGGCCAGCGCGAAGCGCTTTGCTGCCGAAGGTGGGCAAGCTCTATCGGTGGTTGCGAGTGAGTTGAGTGTAGATGTCGGCGGCTGATTGCCAGTTGTGGAGTCGGCGGGGCATCCAGTTGAGGTTGTCCTCGATGACTGACAGTCGCAGCGGACTGAGGTTCAGCGGTGTGCCTTTGGGCAGCCAGCGTCGCAGCAGCCCGTTGGTCTGCTCGTTGGTGCCGCGCTGGCTTGGGCTGTGGGGGTCGCAGAAGAACACCTCGATGCCGAGCGCGGTTTCGATGTCGGCCCAGCGGGCCATCTCGCGGCCTTGGTCCCAGGTGAGGCTGCGCACCAGATGGGCGGGCTGGCGGGCCAACGCGGCGGTGACCGCGGCGGCGACGTTGGGCGCTGTGTAGCCGTGGGGCAATGCGACGACCAGCGTGTGGCGGCTGACGCGCTCCACCAGGGTGGCCGCGGCGCTGCGGTTGGCTGCCCCGATGATCAGGTCGCCTTCCCAGTGGCCCGCCTCGTCTCGGTCTTCGGCGGCTGGGGGCCGCTCGCTCAAAGGCCGATAATCCCCCAGCGGGCTGGCTTTTTCGCGGTGGCGGCTGCGCGGACGGCGACGCCGGCGGCCCCTCGGCAGGTCGGCCCACGCGTCGGCGCCGAGCCCGCAGCCGCTGTACGCGGCCCGGTAGATCGTCTCCGCGCATACCCGCTGTCCCTCGCCGGCGAGATCGGCGCTGATCGCCTGCGGCGACCAGCGCTGGTTCATCCTGCGCTTCACCTGGGCGGCCAGCACCGGGTCCGCTTCGAGCTTGCATGCCCGGGGCCGCCGCGCCTGGCGGCTCGCGTCAGCGGTCGCTGACGCCGCGTCGTACACGGCCTTGGGGCCGCCGCAGCGGCCCAGCTCGCGATAGACCGTCGCCGGGTGCCGGCCCAGCACCACCGCGATGTCCTCAGCGGTCGCTCCCGCCGATCTCATCGCCTCAATCCGGGCGCGCTCGAACGCGCTCAGCCTCGCTGCCATACTGGACACCTCCACTGGTGGTTGCTGTGTTGAACAACCGGTCATCATGACCGATCACTCGCAACCACCGGTGGAGTCCGCCGTGCGTCGGTGCTCGTCGTGGATATCCGCCGCGAGCGAGCCGAGACGGTCGCACAAGCCATCATGGGGGACGGCGGCGAAGCGCACGGCTTCGGCGCCAATGTCGCGGAGCCTGACGACGTCGAGGCGATGGTTGCCGCGGCCGTGGACCGCTGGGGCGGTCTCGACGTGCTGTACAGCAATGCAGGCACGATCCGTCCAGGCACCGCGGTGGAGCTGCAGCCTCGTGACTGGGATCTCGTGATGAACGTGAATGTCCGGTCGGTCTATTTGGGCGCCAAGTACGCCGTGCCCGCAATGGAGGCCCGCGGCGGCGGCTCGATCATCAATACGGCGTCAATCAGCGGCCTGCACGGCGACGGCGGATCAGTGGTGTACGCGGCGTCTAAGGCAGCGGTCATCAACCTGACGCGAGCGCTGTCCACCGATCACGCCCCCGACGGCGTTCGCGTCAATGCCATCTGCCCAGGCACCATCGAGACTCCCCCGGTGCAGCGGATGATGCAGGACCCAGCTGCGCTCGAACGAAACCTGGCAGCGCACGCACTGCGCCGCCTCGGCCATCCCGACGAGATCGCCAGCGTCGCGACTTGGCTGGCCAGCGACGAGTCGTCATTCGTCTCCGGCGAAGCCATCGTGGTAGACGGCGGCCTGCGAGCCCAGTCGCCCCTAGGCCGCCTCGCCGACCCTCGCCCCACCCACCTCCGCTGAGGGCTCGCCTCTGCTGCAACTCAGCCCACGGCGTCGGAGCGGACGCTTCGGCACGCCATCGAGGTCTCGCGGGTATCGCTGCCCAGCGGCCGGCCCACATGAATTACATTGCTCTTCCTCATGGACGAGTTCCTAGTCGATTGGGTTCCGCAAACTTGGAAGGCACCCGGGGGGTTCCCGAATTCGCTGTCGCCGGCAGGGATGTTCGTTCAAGACGGGGCGAACGGGCTTGAGATCGTGCTGGCATCCGCCAGACTGAAACCCTCAAATCCAGATCTGCGCAAGGCGTGGCTCGCTCGCAGGGACAAGCGGGTCTCGCCGGTGCTGCTCGTTTCCTTCTACCCATCGGCCCACGGGGAACGGGTGGCGCTGTGCGGACCCGTGGGCGATCCCCCAGTTGTGCACGCTGACGTGGAGGTCTCACAGGCAGAACGGATCGCAGCGGTAGCCCTCAGCGAGCCCAGTCATCATGCGGCGACTCGCCTGCTCTTGGCTGCTCTGGGCGAACTCGACTCGCCGTTTCCCGGGCTTCGGAACTCCGGTCTGCTGGCCACTCAAGAACTCAAGGCAGGCGTGCCCGAGCGGCCGGACTGGATTGCCGCTCGAAGGATGGCAGAACGCCTGCTTGACCGTCGGGGCCGGAAGCTCGTCGAGGCATTGGGCTTCGACATCGAAACCTTGGCAACCAACGCCTCGGTGCTCACTGTCACGGGTCGTCGAGAAGCAGTCGCCGTTTTCTGCGACGACAACGAGCCATTCGAAGCACGGCAAGCTCTATCGGTGGTTGCGAGTGAGTTGAGTGTAGATGTCGGCGGCTGATTGCCAGTTGTGGAGTCGGCGGGGCATCCAGTTGAGGTTGTCCTCGATGACTGACAGTCGCAGCGGACTGAGGTTCAGCGGTGTGCCTTTGGGCAGCCAGCGTCGCAGCAGCCCGTTGGTCTGCTCGTTGGTGCCGCGCTGCCATGGGCTGTGGGGGTCGCAGAAGAACACCTCGATGCCGAGCGCGGTTTCGATGTCGGCCCAGCGGGCCATCTCGCGGCCTTGGTCCCAGGTGAGGCTGCGCACCAGATGGGCGGGCTGGCGGGCCAACGCGGCGGTGACCGCGGCGGCGACGTTGGGCGCTGTGTAGCCGTGGGGCAATGCGACGACCAGCGTGTGGCGGCTGACGCGCTCCACCAGGGTGGCCGCGGCGCTGCGGTTGGCTGCCCCGATGATCAGGTCGCCTTCCCAGTGGCCCGCCTCGTCTCGGTCTTCGGCGGCTGGGGGCCGCTCGCTCAAAGGCCGATAATCCCCCAGCGGGCTGGCTTTTTCGCGGTGGCGGCTGCGCGGACGGCGACGCCGGCGGCCCCTCGGCAGGTCTTTCCACGCGTCGGCGCCGAGCCCGCAGCCGCTGTACGCGGCCCGGTAGATCGTCTCCGCGCATACCCGCTGTCCCTCGCCGGCGAGATCGGCGCTGATCGCCTGCGGCGACCAGCGCTGGTTCATCCTGCGCTTCACCTGGGCGGCCAGCACCGGGTCCGCTTCGAGCTTGCATGCCCGGGGCCGCCGCGCCTGGCGGCTCGCGTCAGCGGTCGCTGACGCCGCGTCGTACACGGCCTTGGGGCCGCCGCAGCGGCCCAGCTCGCGATAGACCGTCGCCGGGTGCCGGCCCAGCACCACCGCGATGTCCACAGCGGTCGCTCCCGCCGATCTCATCGCCTCAATCCGGGCGCGCTCGAACGCGCTCAGCCTCGCTGCCATACTGGACACCTCCACTGGTGGTTGCTGTGTTGAACAACCGGTCATCATGACCGATCACTCGCAACCACCGGTGGAGTCCGCCCACCTTCGAGCCGGTTCGATAACACATCGCCAGTGTCGAGAGCATTGGCGCTCGCGGATCGGGAGCACTTGGACTGGGTGGTGCTCACGCGGGCCTCAGAAATCCGGCTGTACGCGGCCCGACCTGATGTCGGTGTGGGACGCAAAGGTCGGGCCGAAACTTTCGTCGAACTGAATCTCTCGCTGCTGTCACACGACGATGCCGGCTATCTGCCTCTGCTGTTCTCGGCCAATGCACTCGTCGCCGACGGTTCGCTGCACGCGATCCTCGATGACTCCGCTCGCTACGCCGCTGGCTTGGCCGAACGGCTGCGCGACCGCGTTTATCACGAGACGGTGCCGGTCTTGGCCAGCGGCATCGCCAGCCGACTGGCGAAGGAGCAGCGCACCGGCGGTCCGAGCGAAGCAGACCTCGACGACGCCTACGAACAGGTCATGGTCATCTTGTTCCGGCTGCTGTTTGTGGCCTATGCCGAAGACAAGGACCTGCTCCCCTATCGGAGCAACGGAAGCTACGCCGACCACTCCCTCTCACTGCTGGCGCGACGGCTCTCAGAACGCCGTCGCCAGGCGCAGGAGGTAATCGACGACGAAGCCACTGACCTCTGGGACGACGTCAACCAGCTTTGGAGAGCAGTCAACCGCGGCAACGCTGGGTGGGGAGTACCGGCGTACAACGGCGGCCTGTTCTCCGATGATCCGACGGTGAGCCGCTCAGGTGCAGCGCTCGCGGGCATCAAGCTGACCGATGCCGAATTCGGGCCGGCGTTGGCTGCGGCGCTCATCGACGAAGGTCCCGAAGGCGCCGGCCCGGTGGACTTCCGATCGCTGTCGGTTCGGGAGTTCGGCACGATCTACGAGGGTTTGCTGGAATCGAAGCTGTCAGTCGCTCCCGACGACCTAACGGTGAAGCGAATCAAGGGAGCGGACCAGTACGTTCCAGCCGGCGCCGGAGACGATGTCGTCGTTCAGGCTGGCGATGTCTATTTCCACAATCGTTCAGGTGCTCGCAAGGCGTCCGGTTCGTATTTCACGAAGCCCTTCGCTGTGGAACACCTGCTGGACCACGCTCTCGAACCCGCCCTCGATGTTCACATCAACCGGCTGGAAGAACTGTACGAAACCGGCGACGACGCCGGTGTCGCAGGTGCATTCTTCGATTTTCGATGCGCCGACATCGCTATGGGCTCCGCCCATTTTCTCGTCGCCGCCGTTGACCGGATCGAAGCTCGGCTGTCAGCGTGGCTCTCGCTGCATCCGGCACCCGCGATCACCGCCGAGCTTGCGCGGCTTCGCAATACCGCATTCGATGCCCTGGGAGAACTCGGCAACGGCGTCGAGATCGAGACCGGCTCGCTGCTGCGACGCCAGCTCGCTCGCCACTGCATCTACGGCGTCGACAAGAACCGAGTGGCCGTCGAACTGGCGCGCTTGGCGATCTGGGTGCACACCTTCGTACCTGGCTTGCCGCTCTCATTCCTCGATCACAACCTAATCCACGGCGACAGCCTGACCGGTGTCGCATCGGTCGACGAAGCGGCGCTCGCCGTGCGGCCCAAGGGCGACAAGTCTCAGCCCTCGCTCTTCGTTCACCAGTTGGAGTCCGTTCTCGAAGCCGGTCTCGAACCGCTCGCACGGCTGGGCAGGCTGAACGACGCCAACAAAGCCGAGATCGACGCGGCACGCGATGCACACAACGCTGCTCGCAGCACCACCAAGCTCATCGACGACGTGTCAGACGTCGCAACTGCCGTGCGCGCGGGCGCCGTCGAGATCGGCAGGGAGTTCGACTTCACGCCCGAGAAGATCGCTGCATTGGCACAGGGATCCGTCGTCCGCGACACCGTCAAGCGACTCTCGCCGGTGCACTACCCGACAGCGTGGCCCGAAGTCTTCTCCCGGAAGGAGAGATCAGGCTTCGACTGTCTCTTGGGCAATCCGCCATGGGAAAAAGTTGTAGTCGATCGCGAGGTCTGGTGGGGAATGCACTTGCCCGGCGTGCGGTCTCTGCCAGTTGCGCGTCGCCGGGACCGCATCGACGCGTTCGAAGCCGAACGACCTGACTTGGCGGGTGAGTTCGAGCGGGAGCGAGAGCGAGCCGAGGCGCTCAAGCACATCCTGCGAGCCACGTTTCCCAATTTGGGCTCTGGTCAGACGGACCTGTACAAGGCATTCGCGTGGGCGAATCTCACGCTCTGCTGTGAAGGAGGCACGCTCGGGATAGTCCTGCCTCGATCTGCGGTCTCCGACGCAGGCATGGCAAATTGGCGTCGTGAGGTCGTCAGCCCGACGGGGGGTACTCGGCGAGTCTCGATTGCGACCGTCATCAACCAGAAGGGCTGGGTCTTCGAGGGAGTGCACCACTCCTACACCGTGGTGTTCGCAGCGGTCAGCCGGCCATCACCGTTGTCAGCTGCCTCAATACCAGGCAGTGGGCGTTCGACGGTGTCGACGGCAGATACACCGTCGCACTCGTATCTGCGGCGAAGTCAGCGCCACGGGCTGAACCATGGGGGTGGCTTTGAGGCCGATCCCGACGAACCACACGTAGCGATCTACCCCGGTCCGGCAAGTTCACTTGCGCACTTTCGGCAACTGGTTGACGGCAAGCCGGAATTGATTCCGGTATCTGAGTTCTGTGCCTGGTCCGAGGCTGCAGCATTTCCTCAGGTGCCGAGTCGCGCGGCCTTCCGCGTTTGGCGCCGCATGAATCTCTATCCGCGTTTCGACGGTGCATCTGCGCCGGAAGTGCCTGTACCCCCCCCCCCCGAAGTTGGAGATTCCGCCCAATTCAAGGCGATCTCAACGCCACGACCGATCGCTGGCGATTCCTCAACGACGACGGACATGGAGCTTTCGCCCGGTCGCGGAACTTCACGCGACACACGATCGACGCAGGTTCGTGAACGACGATGGCGCTTCCGCCCGGTTCGAGAATTTGATGCCACGCGTGACCGGGGACAGTTCATGAATGACGACGGCGCGACCGCCGCACGAAGCCACGAGCAGTGAGATGAGCGAAGTGTGGCCCGTATACAAGGGCTCGTCGTTCAACCTGTGGCAGCCGGACACGGGCGTTTACTACGACAGCGCCGACCCCGCAGCGATGGTCGACCATCTGCAGCAAAAGCGCCTGGCACAGCGATCGAAATCCACCTCCGCCTTCGCCAAACAGGATGACTCCATCACTGACGATCCCGACACGCTGCCTTGTCTGCACGCACGAATCGCGTTTCGAGACGTAGCCCGGGCGACAGATACTCGGTCTCTCATCGCAGCACTAATCCCCGGTGAGCGCGTCATAGTGCATCAAGCGCCATATCTACTGAGGGTTGCAGGCGCGCCGACGGACGAAGCCTTTCTCCTCGGCGTCTTGTCGTCTGTGCCCTGCGACTGGCAGGCGCGCCGCACCGTCGAATTGCACTTGACATTCGAACAATTGGGCTTGTTATCCATTCCCGATCCCGGTGAAGGCGACTCCATCCGCGACCGAGTGGTCGAGATCTCTGGCCGGTTGGCGGCGGTGGATGAGCGCTTCGCTTCGTGGGCCGCCGAAGTCGGAGTGCCCGTCGGGTCGGCGAACAATGAGGCGATCAAACAGGACCTGATTCACGAACTCGACGCGTGCGTGGCGCTGCTGTACGGGCTTGATGACGACGATTTGGCGGTCATCTACGAAACGTTCAGTGAGACGGTCGACTACACCGAGCGCCACGCGGCAGTTCTGGCGCACTTCAGGAGGCTGCGTGACAGTCGTTGAGAAGCCGGAACTGGCGGTCAATCGTGACGGTCAGACCGTTGCAGGAGCGCTGAGCGGCTTCATCACCCACGCTGCGACAGGCTTCGTGGACGGCGCATCGGTGGACATCGCGACGGCCTACTTCAACGTCGGCGGGTACTCCCTGCTGGCTGACGCGCTCGACCAAGCCACCGGGGTGCGGTTGCTGCTGGGGGCTGAACCCGAGCCGCCCGAGAATCGGCGACGGGCGCTCCGGGCGGAACCGGTGCAGGCTCAAAGAGCATTACGTGCGCGGATGCGGCGCTCTCTCGACGACCAGGAGCAGAATCTTCGCTTCGAACGCGACCATCTGGGCTTCACCTTGGAAACTGATGCTTCCGCCCGCCGTCTGGTGGATTGGCTGCGAACGGCCAGCGTCGATGTGCGCCGCCTCGAGGGTCGGTTCCTGCACGGCAAAGCCTTTGTAGTCGGAGACCGCTCCCACGGTGTCGTCGCGGGCTCGTCCAACTTCACCTACGCCGGGCTTGCGACGAATCTGGAGCTGAATCTCGGCAACTACGCGCCGCATGTGGTATCCCAAGTCCAGGAGTGGTTCGAGGAGCTATGGGATGAGGCAGTCCCGTACGATCTCGCTGCGCTGTTCGAAGCCCGTTTCGAGCCGCATTCGCCGCAGCTCATCTACCTGCGGATGCTGTGGGAGCGCTACGGCGACGAACTGCAGGCCGAAGCCGAGGCAGAAGGCGCTCCCCAGATCCATCTCACCGCATTCCAGACGGACGGGCTGTGGCGCGCACGCCGCATCCTCGACGAGCGCTATGGAGTGCTCATCGCAGATGAGGTCGGCCTCGGCAAGACATTCCTCGCAGGCGAGCTCATCCGGGAAGCTGCTCTGGACCGACGGCAGCGTGTGCTGGTCATCACGCCAGCCACGTTGCGTGACGGTCCGTGGCGGGCGTTCCAGTTCGAGCACAACCTGCCGATGGAGCTGGTGTCCTACGAAGACGTCATGGCCGACATTCGGCTTAACCCGGACCATGCTTTGACAACCAAGCTCCAGGCGACAAGCATCAATGACTACGCCATGGTGGTCATCGACGAGGCGCACAACCTCAGGAACCCGGCGACTCAGCGAGCACACGCCCTACGCCAACTGCTGGCGGGATCACCGCCCAAGCAGTTGGTGATGCTGACAGCGACGCCGGTCAACAACAGCCTGTGGGACCTGTACCACCTGCTCGGCTACTTCCTGCGCAACGACGCAGCATTCGCCGACGCAGGCATTCGCTCGCTGCGCGACCACTTCGCACACGCAGTCGCGATGAACCCCGATGACCTCACGCCCGAGCACCTGTTCGATGTGCTCGATGCCGTCGCCGTGCGGCGAACCCGATCATTCGTGAAGCGCTTCTACCCCAACGACACGGTGCGGATCGGCGGCGTCGAGACTCAGATCATCTTCCCGACACCGCGGGTGCGCAAGGTCAGCTACGAGCTGGACGCCGTGCTGCCCGGATTCTTCGACCGGTTTGCTGCGGCATTGG
The DNA here is from genome assembly GCA_965231925.1 of Acidimicrobiales bacterium. Taxonomy (GTDB): domain Bacteria; phylum Actinomycetota; class Acidimicrobiia; order Acidimicrobiales; family Poriferisodalaceae; genus Poriferisodalis. The sequence goes on along the minus strand of OZ246894.1, from coordinate 1,786,143 downwards.
ATCCAGACGCAGAACTCGAGTCCCCCGAGGTGCTGACGCTCGCTCGCTACGTGTCGTCTCGCTATCGACTCGATGACAATGTCGACGCTTACGAGATTCAGCTCGCCGGTCTGCTGCGCTCGGGCCTGCTCAAACGCTTCGAGTCGTCGCCGTTCGCATTCGCCGAGACTTGCGATCGGATGGCGAAGAGCCACGATGCATTCCTGTCGCTGCTGTCGCAAGGCCGTGTGGGCGCCGGGGATGCGCTGGCGGACTGGATCGCCGCCGACAGTGACGACCTCGACGACAAACAGCGCGATGCATTTCTGGACCATCTCGTCGGGATCACCGATGATGCCGCCATGTACGACGTGGAGCGGATGCGAGACGACGTGGCCCGCGATCGGGATCTGCTGAGAGCATTCGAGGCTGATGCGAGGACAGTGACCCGAGCCGACGATCCGAACCTGGTGGTTCTCGTTGATGAGCTGGCTGACATTGCTGCCGGCGCAGAAACCGACGGCATCGGCACAGAGGACGTCAGGGATCGACGCAAGGTGCTCATATTCAGCTACTACGCCGACACCGTCGACTGGATCGTTGAGCACCTCGAAGCCGTCTCGCACAGCGACGACCGTCTGGCCGCGTACCGGGGGCGCATTGCCTCAGTGGCCGGCGGCTCAGGTGCTGCCGACAAGGAATCGGTGCTGTGGGGATTCGCGCCTCGGACGACTGATGCGCCCGATGGCAAGAACACGGATTTGTACGACATCGTCGTGGCGACAGATGTGCTGGCCGAAGGCGTCAACCTTCAGCAAGCTCGCCACATCATCAACTACGACCTGCCGTGGAATCCGATGCGACTCGTGCAGCGCCACGGTCGCATCGACCGGATCGGGTCGCGACACGCTGAAGTGTTCCTGCGTTGCGTCTTTCCCGACAGCCGACTGGACGATCTGCTCGGTCTCGAGGAACGGCTGCACCTCAAGATCGCCCAGGCTGCCGCAAGTATCGGCGTTGGCGAGATCCTGCCCGATCAAGGCGCTCATGTGGATATCAACTTCACCGAGACTCGTGAGGAAATCGAGCGAATCCGCAGTCAAGACGCATCGCTCTTCGAGCGAGGCGGAACTGCGAAGGGCGCTCTGTCTGGCGAGGAGTTTCGTCAAGAGCTGCGCCAAGCGCTGGAAGACACGGGCTTGGCAGAGCAAATCACATCACTGCCGTGGGGCTCAGGCTCCGGCATGGCAGCCGACGCAGGCGAAGACGAACCTGGGTACGTCTTCTGCGCGCGCGTGGGCGACCATCCCTCGCCCGTCTTCCGATTCGTCAGTCGGGACGAACCGGGGACCACCGGTGTGGTCGACGAGACGTTGGCGTGCCTCGACCTTGCCCGACCGCATGCCTCGTTCCAGACGCCCCGCGTATTGGAGGATGCCGATGCCAGTGGTGCGTTCGACGCATGGGAACGGGCTCGGGCCGACATCGTCGAGAAGTGGAACTTCATGTCCGACAAGGCCAACCTGGAGCCGCGCATTCCGCCGCGCCTCCTCCGGGCAGCCGATGTCGTGCGTGACCACCCGCCCGCAGGCATGACCCAGGACGAGATCGACCGGGCGATCGACACGATTAGGGCGCCCTACCCCGAGCGCACGATCCGAACCTTCCAGAGCGCGCTCGCTAGCTCACCCGAGCCTGCCGAGCAGGCCGAGCAGATAGTCCGGGTCATCCGCGACCTCGGGTTGCATCGCTACGTGCCTCCCGAACCGCTCCCCGAGATCACCCCCGGCGACGTCTACTGCGTCACCTGGCTCGCCCTCATCTGAGGCGAGACGACCTTCATCTGTAGGAATTTCCAAGCCCTGAACCGTGCATCAACGGGTGTGTGGCAGGGCACGCTTAGGCTGATGACTGGAACCCCGCGGAGGTGAGGTGGCAGCGAAGAAGCATGCTGACGGTGAGGTAGCGACTGGCGCTGCTATGGGGGCAGGCATTTACTCATTTCCCCAGGCGGCACAGATTGTGGAGCGAAAGCGAGATGTCTCGCGTGCCCAGATTCGTCGCTGGATGACGGTCGTCAAGCCGCCGACGCAGGACAAGAACACCTCGGCGACGATTGGATTTCTCGATCTGATCGGCTTGGAAATGGTGTGCCGCTTTCGCGACCGCGGCGCTTCGCTCCAGAGGGTCCGTCGGGTGCTCGACGGCATGCGTGAGCGGTTTCCAGACATTCAGCACCCGCTAGCTCACGAGTCCTTCTACACCGACGGGCACAGCGTCTGGATTGAATTTCAAGGGCACGCGGAGGAGATCGTCGGAAACCGCAAGGGACAGCGGGCCATCACCTCAGCCATCAAGACGTTCGCCGAGGAGATCCAGTTCGTCGACGAACGCGCTGCCTTGTGGGATATCGCTGAATGGATCGAGATCAACCCACGCATCTGCTTCGGCGCTCCGGTGGTGGCGGGCACCAGGATCCCCGTCAGGTCCATCGTCGCGAGCCTCGCTGAAGATCCCCCCGAAGAGGTCGCACGGGGGTTCAACCTCAGCGTGACCCGAGTAAAGGCTTGTGCGGAGTTCGCTCGACACACCGCGTGACATCCGCTTCTGCCTCGACGCGAACATCTCTCCGCGGGCAGCTGCGGGCATCGACAATGTGATTCACGTTTCCGAAGTGGATGCCCTCAGCCGGACGCACGGCGGCCATTCCAATGCCGATGACTACGACATTGCCGTCTGGTGCGCGGAGAACAGCTACGTGTTGGTTACCTGCGACAACGACTTCCGATCCCGAAGGCAGCGCACACAATCCATCCAGCAGGTCGGAGTCGAAGTCATCATCTTCACGTACGAACTGGCTGGCCTCGCCAATCACGTGTCGACAATGGCGAGACGGATACCACTATGGGAGCAGAAGCTCAACGGGCTCGGCTACGCCCCGCGCGTCTGGCTGCAGGCTCGGCGCGGCACACTGCGTGAGGACCGGCCGGACCCGGCATCGGTGAGAGATTGATGTCGATTCGGGACAAGCTCGCCACGGGGTTGCGGGGTCAACAATGAGCTACACCGAAGCCGAAGTGTCGGCCGCGCGGAATGCGATGAACAAGTACCGCGGAGAGCTCGATGGCGAGATCGCGGCTGCGTTGGCGGTGGTGGGCCTCAGCGCCGAGCGGGCGCACAAGGAAGCCGAGATACGGGACGACATGATCCGGGTAGCGCACCGGTCCGGCGTCTCGCTGCGTCAGCTTGCGGAAGTGTCGGGACTCGGGCGCAAGACCGTGACCGCCATCGTTGAAGCCGGACAAGCCCAGCGCTGAGTCAGATTCCTACGCGAGGCGGGCTGTTGGCAGCGCTAGCTGCGCCTCTGAATCAGCTCAGTCCAAGGCGTCTGCGTCGGTCATGAGAAAGATCATCGAGGCTTCGCAGGCCACCTGGCCGTCGACGCTCGCCGTACCCGATGCCCGCCCTGCCCGAGGCGACAACCGGTGGATCGTGGCCTCGAGGCGCAGCGTGTCGCCCGGGGCGACCTGACGTCGGAAACGGGCCTTGTCGATACCGCCGAAGAGCGCCAGCTTGCCTTCCAGCGACGATGCCGAAGCCGCCGCGAGACCGGCTGTTTGCGCAATCGCTTCAACCATGAGGACTCCGGGCAGCGTCGGTCGGCCCGGGAAGTGACCAGCAAAGAAATTCTCGTCGCCGCTGAGGTGCCACAGCGCGACGCAGTGCTCGCCTGGCTCAAGATCCACGATCTCATCGACGAGCAGGAACGGCGCCCGGTGCGGCAGCAGCTCGTCGGGTCGAGGTAAACCAGTGTCGCTCGGCGCTTCAGGTGCTGGGTCGCTCACGGGGGCGAAGCTACCGCCCGGCAGCATCGAGGGGCCGGACGCCGGTTGAGCTCATCGGGCCGCGGCAGATGGCGGGCGAACCGATGCTCACTCGTCTCCGAATGTGCTCCGCTGATAGGCGACTACGGCGGCGATCTCGGCGTCGTTGAGGATGCCGCCGAATGGCGGCATCGAGCCTCGGCCCGTCCACACGACCGACAGATGGCTCCGAACACTGAGACGCTCGTCGACGCCGCCGAGCGCTGCGCCGACGCCGCCACTGCCGTCGCTGCCGTGGCACACCGAGCAGCTATCGCCGAAGACTTCGCTTCCGAGCGCAACATCGGCGCTAGCGAACGCCAGCTCCAGCCGGTCGAGATCGGCCTCTGTTGCGTCAGCAGAACCGCAGGCAGCGAGCCCGGCGGCGAGGACGAGCACGATGCCCGCTGCGGCGAAGAACTGCGCCACCGAGCCCACGAGTCGTGGGTTGGCAATGTTCCCAGGTGGCCCGCAGCGACGAGAGTCTCGGGGGATTTGTGAGGCCTGCGCAAGATCTGTCGGAGTGGAGCGATGCGGGAAGTTCATCGGGTCACCCGGTCGGTGCCGACGCCGGTGTAGCGGCTCGGCGGCTCGTTCCAGCGGCGCGACATCCAGTCGGCGTCGCGGTAGTGGGCGTGGAAATGGTCGGGTATCTGGCGCATCACCTGGTCCACCCTTCCGCCGTTGGGTCCGAAACGCTGCTCGCCTGCATCGATCAAGCGGGCCAGCATCGCATCCAACTCCGGGGCGGGCGGTTCGGTTCCGTGCCGCTTCCAGACAACCATCGGCGTTGCGCACACCTCGCAGTCGGCGACCCAGCAGAGCTCATCCTCGAAGTACCAGTGCGTGAAGCGTGCCGCCTCGCACAGTTCGCAGTCGGGATCGAACTCGGACGAATCCGTCGGCGCGTCACCGCAAGGTGCCGGCGAAACAGCGTCAGGTTCGACCGCCCTCACCGCTCAGCCGCGATCGAGCGCCGTCCGGTACGAGGCCACGAGCTCGCCCACCGCCTCGGGGCCGTCGGACATCAGCGTCCGGACGACGGTGGAACCGATGATCGCGCCATCGGACACCTCGCAGGCCTCAACGGCTTGAGACGGCGAGCCGATGCCGACGCCGGTGAGCACCGGCCGATCGGTGACGGCCAGGCAGCGTGCGGCGATCTCGGTGGCCGTGCGGGCGAGCGATGCGCGCTCGCCGGTCACGCCGAGCAGGCCGACTGCATAGACGAACCCCCGGGACGCGCCGCACAATTCGCCAAGCCGGTGCTCGGGCGTGGTGGGTGCTGCCAGCAGAATCGCCTCGATGCCGGCCTCGGCGGCATCGTCGAGCCACGGCCCAGCCTCGATGTACGGCAGGTCGGGCAGGATCGCCCCCGACACCCCCGCCTCGACCAGCGCGGCGGCGAACCGCTCGTGGCCCTGGTGGTGGCAGATGTTGTAGTAGGTCATCACTGCGTGAGGTATGCCGGTGTCGAGTTCTCGCGCCTCTTCCAGCACCGATGCCGGCGTTGCGCCTTCGTCCAGCGCTGCGGTGGAGGCTTGCTGGATGACCGGTCCGTCGATCACCGGGTCCGAGAAGGGAATGCCGATCTCGATGGCGTCGGCGCCGGCGGCCGTGGCCGCTTCGACGGCACGCTGCCAGCCTTTGTAGCCGCCCGTGACGTAGGGAATGAGCAGCTTCGCGCCGCTGTCGCGCCGAGCCCGCAGCCATGTCTCGAGAGCGCCGAATGATGGGGCCTGCGAGCTGCCGGCTGCCCCGGTCACGAGACGGTTCCCTGCATGCCGAGCACGTCCATCATCTGGTCGACGTCCTTGTCACCACGGCCCGAGAGGTTCATGAGCACGGTCTGACCCTGCATCTGCGGCGCTGCACGCACGATCCAAGCGAGGGCGTGCGCGCACTCCAGCGCCGGGATGATGCCTTCAGCCCGGCTCATCAGCGTGAACGCTTCGACCACCTCGTCGTCGGTCACGCTCGGATACTCGGCCCGGCCGATGGCCGCGAGGTACGCGTGCTCAGGTCCGACACCGGGATAGTCCAGGCCTGCCGAGATGGACTCTGCCTCCATCACCTGGCCCACCTCATCCTGCATGAGGTAGCTGGTCATGCCGTGCACCACGCCAGGCACACCGCGCCCGACAGCGGCACCGCCGGCGGGCTCGACGCCGACGAGCCGGGCGTCGCCGTCGGCGAAGCCCGAGAAGATCCCAGCGGCGTTGCTGCCCCCGCCCACGCACGCGACCACCACGTCAGGGTCGCCGCCGGTCAGGTCTTTGCACTGCGCAGCGGCCTCGTCGCCGAGGATGTGATGGAAGGTGCGCACCATCCACGGGTAGGGGTGGGGTCCCATCACCGAGCCCAGGCAGTAATGCGTGTGCTCGACGGTGGCCACCCAATCGCGCAACGCCTCGTTGACGGCGTCCTTGAGGGTGCGGCTGCCAGATTGAACCGACTCCACCTCGGATCCGAGCAACTGCATGCGGAACACGTTCAGGGCCTGACGGTCGACGTCGACGGCCCCCATGTACACCTTGCACTCCATCCCCAGCAATGCCGCCGCCGTCGCCGTCGCGACGCCGTGCTGACCGGCACCCGTCTCGGCTACCAGCCGCGTCTTGCCCATGCGCTGAGCGAGCAACGCCTGCCCGATGACGTTGTTGATCTTGTGCGAGCCGGTGTGGTTGAGGTCTTCCCGCTTGGCCAGCAGGCGCACACCGAGCTGGCGCGACAGGTTGCGGCACTCGGTCAATGGCGAGGGTCGTCCGCCGTAATCGCGCAGCGTGGTCTCGAATTCGGCCACGAACGCCGCATCAGCCCAGGCCTCGCGAAACGCCGCCTCCAGCTCCTCGCAGGCAGCGACCAACGTCTCGGGCACAAATCGGCCGCCAAACTCGCCGAAGCGGCCATCGGTCGTGGGTTCACCCATGACCGACCTCAAACCCGTCGTGGGCTCGCCCATGACCGACCTCAAACCCGTCGTGGGCTCGCCCATGACCGACCCCAAACCCGGCGTGGGCTCGTCAGTTGCTGCAGCCATGTCATCCCTCGCTCAGTCGTCGCGCCAGTCGTACGGCGCCTCAGGGCCCGGCGCCTCCGACTCTTCGGCAGCTTCGTAGAGAGCCCCAGCGTCCTTCGCCTTCGCAATGAACTCACGCATAGCGAGCACGTCCTTGCGGCCGGATTCGGATTCGACTCCTGATGCCACGTCCACGCCCCAGGGCCGCACAATCTCGATCGCCTGTGCCACATTGGAGGCGCGCAGCCCGCCCGCGAGCAGCAATCTCATGCCGCGATCTCGGCCTTCCAGCTGTCGCCAGTCGAAGACTCGCCCGCTGCCAGGCTCGGAGCTGTCCAGCATCAGCACCGAAGCGCCGTAGTCACGCACTCGCTCGACATTGGGATCGCCTGCGACGAAAGCCTTGATGAGCCCAGGCACCCGCTCGGCGACCCAGCGGCTGTCGGCCGCCGTCTCGTTGCCGTGCAATTGGGCCAGCCGCAAGCCGGCTCCGTCCATGATCTGCACCACGCGCTCGGGCAGCTCGTTGCGAAAGACGCCAACCGTGACGATGCCGCCCGGCAGCCGGCGAATGATGTCGCGCGCCAGCCGCGGCGAGATCTGCCGTGGCGATCCGGGCACGAAGTTGAAGCCGATCGCATCGGCACCCATGCCGACAGCGACGAGCGCATCCTCTTCGTTGGTGACACCACAGATCTTTACGAACATGTCACTGCTGGCACCTCAGGGGACCTCTCGCCGATACGGGCTCTTGGTCAACGGGTACCCCGACGTCGGGTCGAGGTCAGAAGTCGACGCCCTTGGCGGCGACTGGGTCCAACATGAAGAGTTCAGGCCGTCCGGCCATGTAGTCGCGAATCGCCCGTCCGAAGACCTTCATTCCCTCGGAGCCGCCGTGGGATTCGAGCGAAGCCTGATCGCTGTACAGCTCGTAGAACCACACGACATCGTCGTCGTTCTGGTCTTTGTGCGCGGCATAGACCTCGGTGCCGGGCTCTCCCGCGACATTGCTCATGCCGATGTCTGCGATCACAGCGAGCAGTTCGTCGCGCCTGCCTGGCTGTGCGGTCAGCTTGGCCAGCAGTGCGGTCTTGGACATATCAGTGCTCCCTGCAATCCGGTTGCGTCAACGACAGCCTGCGAGCGTACCGGTGAGGGCTTCGCAGCGGGGCCAATGACGAGTCCTCGTGAGGTGACCCCGGCCGCACGAGCCCTTCAGAACAAGTCGGCGAGTTCGACAGGTTGGGTTGCCGAGGTGAACGCCCCTTCAGCTGCATCCCGGCGTGCCAGGGCGAAGCCCACTACTGCATCGTCGAGCGCTGCTGCGCTCAGCACCGTGGCGACTACGGTGCCGGCGCCATCGTGCAGTTCGTCGCCGGGCGCCAGCGGCACACCCGCCCGGAGCCGGCAGACGCTGCGACGCCCGCCCGTTCGTGAGTCGATCCGTTCCACCAGTTCCTGGCCGCGATAGCAGCCCTTGGTGAACGACGCCGCCCGCTCGACAAGTCCGGTCTCGTTCGGAATGTCACCCGGTTGGATCTCCGAGCCCATCGCAGGCAGGCCGTACGCCATGCGCAGCGCCTCGAACTCATCCGTCGAAATCTGCTGGGCACTGCCGGTTTGGGAAACGACGCCGCTGGGACTCACCAGCATGTCGTAGCCACTGGCGTGGGGCCACAGCGTCGGGCGCACCACGTGCTCGGGCGCATTGGCGGGACCGGTTGCCGCTGCCCGGGTCGTCGGTTCCGAGGCCGCTTGAGGGCCGCGCACTGCGTGCATCGTCCACTGCTGCGGGGAGAACTCGACCTTCGTGCGCAGCTTGAAGCGGGCCAGCGACGTGGTCATTTCCTCGCCGAAGCCAGGTTCGGTGTCGGCGACGAACGTGTCTGGGCCGGTACGGCTGATGACAAAGAGTGCTTCGATGCGACCGCGCGGCTCCAGCAGGAAAGACAGGGCGCTCTCATCCGGTTGCAGCGCCGCAACATCGGCGGAGATCTGGCCCTGGAGGTACAGCTCGGCCTCGGGACCGCTGACGATGATGACATCGCGCGGGACAGTCGCGACGACCAGCCGGTCCAGACCAGTTCTCGAGCTCATCCGCTTCTCCACCCGGGCACCAGCCGTTCGACTGCGTTGCGAACCAGCGCCAGCCCGACCCCATCGTCGAGCGACATGATCGACTCCGGGTGAAACTGCACGGCCGCGACCGGCAGCTCGCGGTGCTCGACTGCCATGACGATGTCGTCGTCGAGGCTGACTGCGGTCACTTCCAATTCCTCGGGCACCTCGCTGCGACGGGCGAACAGCGAGTGATAGCGGCCCGCCCGAAATTCCTTCGGCAGCCCGTCGAGCAACTGCCCGCCGAGCGCGCGAATGGCAGAAGGCTTGCCGTGCATCGGCGTAGTCAGCTGGCCCAATGAGCCGCCGAAGTACTCCACGATGCCCTGCAGGCCCAAGCAGACGCCGAAGAGCGGCAAGCCGGCATCGATCGTTGCGCGGACCACCGGACCAATGCCGAAGTCGTCGGGGCGGCCAGGGCCAGGCGACAGCACCACGAGTTCGAACTCGTCGGGGTCGATTTCATCGATCGGGAACCCGGCTCGGCGCGTCACCACCGTGGCGCCGGTCTGGCGCAGGTAGTTCGCCAGCGTGTGGACGAACGAGTCCAAGTGATCGACCAGCAGGATGCGCCTTCGGCTGGGTCCCGAAACGACCGCGCCCGAGTCGGGCGCAGACCGCGGTCGCCGGATCGCGTCCAGAAAGGCCGACGCTTTCAGCTCGGTCTCAGATTCCTCTTCCTCGGGGACGGAGTCCCACAGCAGCGTGGCACCCACCCGAACCTCCGCGTGACCGTCGGCCACCCGAATGGTGCGCAGCGTGAGGCCGGTGTTGAGGCTGCCGTCGAAGCCCACCTTCCCGACGGCGCCTCCGTACCACGCCCGGGCCGTGCGCTCATGCTGCTCGAGGAACATCATTGCTGCGGTCTTCGGAGCGCCGGTCACCGTCACCGCCCACGTGTGGGAGAGAAATGCATCCAGCGCGTCGAACCCCGGACGCAGTCGGCCTTCGACGTGATCGACGGTGTGAATGAGACGCGAGTACATCTCGATCTGGCGGCGGCCAATGACCTTCACCGAGCCCGGCACGCAGATGCGGCTCTTGTCGTTGCGGTCCACGTCGGTGCACATCGTCAGCTCCGACTCGTCTTTCGACGAGTTGAGCAGCGCCAGGATCTGCGATGCGTCGTCGATGGGGTCCTGACCCCGAGCGATGGTGCCCGAGATCGGGCAGGTCTCGACCCGTTCGCCCTCGACGCGGACATACATCTCCGGAGACGCGCCGACCAGCCATTCGCCTGACGTTCCCACCTGTCCCAGATTGATGAGGAACCCGTAGGGCGCAGGGTTCTGCTCCTTGAGCCGGCGGAAGAGCTCGGAGGGAGGCTCGATGCTGGGCTCGCAGAACATCTGGCTCGTGACGACTTCGAACAGGTCGCCACGGGCGAAGTAGTCGCGGGCCGCTCGGACACCAGCCGCATAGCCGCCCGGTTCGTGATCTCCGCGGGCCTCCATCTCGAAATCCGGTTCGTAGGGGACGCGAGTGCCGCCGCCCGCCAACCCGGCGGTGCTGCGGCCGTTAACGGCGAAGTCATACCGCAAGCGCTGCGCGATGCCGCCCTCGTGATCGACGATCAGCAGGTCGTCGGGGAGGTAGAGCACGAGGTCGCGCTGGTCCGATGGACGCGGCAATGTCAGCGAGATCGGCTCGAACTGGAAAGCGAGGTCGTACCCGAACGCCCCGTACAGCCCGAGGTGGGGATCGTCGCAGGAGAAAAGGTCGACTAGCGCGCGCACCACCGTGAACGTTGACGGCTGGCGGCTGCGCTCTTCTTCTTCGAAGCGCCTGTCGGGCCGCTCGATGCGGCAGGCCACATCGCCGAAGCCGTCGCCGTCACCCAGCCCGAGATCGACGATGCCCGCGACGCTGCCAAGGCCCGCCAACATCTCGTGGACGGGTTCCAGCAGCACGGTGCCTCGCTCGTTCAGTGCGATCACCGATACGTCCTGTGCCCGGCTGGTGATGGCCAGCGGCGGGTCAGTGAAGCCCATGTCCCAGCGGGTGTAGCGACCCGGATACTCATAGCTCGACGACAGCAGCACCCCCCGGGCCTCGTCGAGCCGGTCGACGAGGTGCTCGACCTCGGCGTCGCCGTCGACGGTGGCGGCCTCCAGCGCGACTGTGATGCCGCCGCCGGTGCGAAGCTGCGTCTGAGCGGTGGTCATCGGCGCTGCATTACGAGAACAAAGTCACCGGTGCGTCACAAGCCGGTACATCACAAGCCGGTACATCACAAGTACAGGCCGGTGCTGCCGGGCTCGATGCGAGGTGCAGCGATGGCGTGCACGTCGCGCTCGCGCAGGATCAGGAAATCGTCGCCGTGCACCTCGACTTCGTGGCGATCCTCAGGATTGAACAGCACCTGATCGCCTTCTTGGGCAGTTCGCACGTTCGGTCCTGCGCCGATGACTTCGCCCCACACGAGGCGCTTGTTCTGCTGCGCCGTTGCCGGAATCAGGATCCCGCCGCTCGTGCGCCGTTCGGAGCCGTCGTTGGGAAGTCGCACGAGCAGGCGGTCGTGCAGCATCTTGATCGGCCGACGCTCGTCGTCATCGTGATCGGGCGCCGAGGCCGGCTTGGCCTTGCGACCGCCGGGCTTCGCACTCTTCGAGGGACGGGCGGGTTTCGTCGCTGCAGCAGTCCCGTGCTCGTTGCGTGTCTCCGGAGCGCTCACCGCCCGCACGGTACCGTTCACCGGCGTGAATGACGCAGAGAATTCGGGCAGGGCAAGCACGCCCGGCCCCCCATTCGCAGTCGAGGCCTTCGCTGTTGCGCCAACCGCCTCAGACGGCGTCGTGCTCGAAGCCGAAGCTGCCTGGCCCGAGGGGGCCACGGCGGCAGTCGTGCTCTCGCACCCGCACCCCCTCTACGGCGGCGACATGTGGAATCCGCTCGTCGATCACCTCTTCAGAGCTCTGCCCGCGAGCGGCATCGCAACGCTTCGCTACAACTTCCGGGGCACCGGCAGCTCGGGCGGCAGCCACGACGACGGGAAAGCCGAGCAGCTCGACGCTGCCGCGGCGTTCGGCACCGCCGTCGGCCTCGCAGAGGAACGGTCGAGCACAGCTGCTGCGGCGCCGGTGGTCTCAGCAGGCTGGTCGTTCGGCGGCGATGTTTCCCTGGCGACCACTCACGACGGCCTGTCAGCGTGGATCGGCATTGCCGCTCCCCTGCGGATCGTCGACCCGGCGTCGATGGGCGCGGCGGCTGATCCGCGACCCAAACTGCTTCTGGTGCCTCAGCACGACCAGTTCCGCTCCCCCGCCGAAGCAGCCGAGATCACCGGGAGCTGGACCAACACCCAGCGAGAGGTGATCTCGGGCGGCGATCATTTCCTGATGGGCCACGCCCGAGCGGTCGGCGAGCAGATCGCTTCGTTCGTCAGCGGCTTGCAGTAACGCTGCGGCTGAGGACCTACGCGGATTGGCGGAGCCTTCCGTTGCGTCACCCGTTGTTGCCCGCTCTTGTTCGCTGCGCTCACGGGCCGCTCTGGCCCGGGGCTCAAGCCTCTTACACAATGCGCGAGGACCGGGTGCCCCAATACTCGTCTCTCAGGATGCGCTTGTAGAGCTTGCCGGTCGGATGGCGGGGCAGCTCGTCCCGGAAGTCAACTGAGCGAGGCACCTTGTAGTTCGCGAGGTGCTCACGGCAGTACCCCAACAGCTCGCTTGCCAGCGCATTGCCGGCCTCCACCCCGGCAACCGGCTGCACGACGGCCTTCACCTCCTCGCCGAAGTCCTCGTTGGGCACTCCGAAGACCGCCACATCGGCCACCTTGTGGTGCAGCACCAAGCAGTCCTCGATCTCCTGGGGATAGATGTTCACCCCGCCGGAGATGATCATGAACGCCTTGCGATCGGTCAGGTACAGGTAGCCGTCTTCGTCAATGCGCCCGACATCGCCCAGCGTCGACCAGAGCTCATGGGCGTCGTGACGGGAATCGGCGGTCTTGTCGGGGTCGTTGTGGTATTCGAACGCCGGAACCTCGCGCTCGAAGTAGATCGTGCCCGCCTCGCCGACGGGCAGCTCGTTGCCCTCGTCGTCGCAGATGTGGATGACACCGATCAGCGGCTTGCCGACCGTTCCGGGGCGCTGGAGCCACTCGTCGGAGTTCACGTAGCAGAAGCCGTTCAGTTCGGTGCCGGCGTAGTACTCGTGCAGGATCGGGCCCCACCACTCGATCATCTGTTGCTTCACCTCGACGGGGCACGGTGCCGCCGCATGCACGGCGACCTGGTGACTGGACAGGTCGTGACGGGTGCGCTCGCTTTCGGGCAGCTTGAGCATCCGGCTGAACATCGTCGGCACCCACTGGCTATGGGTGATGCGGTAGCGCTCGATGTACGACAGCGCTTCGGCCGCGTCGAATCGCTCCATGACCACCGCGGTGCCGCCCATCGACTGGGTGCCGGTGGTGAATGACAGCGGAGCGGAGTGGTACAGCGGGGCCGGCGAGAGATACATGCTGCCCTCGCCAATGCCGAAGATGCCGCCCACAAGTCCGACGCCGACAAGATCGGGGTCGGTGATCGACGTTCCGTCCAGGGGCCGCTTGATGCCCTTCGGGCGGCCCGTCGTGCCAGAGCTGTAGAGCATGGCCGACCCGCGTGGCTGCTCGGCGAGCGGCTCTGCGGCGTGGGCTGCGATGGCGTCTTCGAACGCATCGAACCCTTCGGCCGCCTCGTCCAGCATGAGCCGCACGTCGCAGTCGCCGATGAGCGGCAGCATCTCGGTCGCTGCGTCAACCACGGCAGGCGACGCCACCAGCACGCGCGCACCGCAGTCGTTCACTACGTAGGCAGCTTCTTCGGCGGTGAGGTACCGGTTGACCGTCGTGAAGTACAGACCGCTGCGCATCGCAGCCCAATAGGCGTCGAAGTAGCCGATGTTGTTGTCGGCGAAGATCGCCACGTGGTCGCCGGGACGCAGGCCCGCAGCCCACATGAGCTGCGAGAACTGGCAGCTGCGAGCGTCGAGCTCGCCGAAGGTGCGGACCTGCCCGTCGCGGGCCATGATCACCGCTGGCCGGTCGGGATCGTTCGTGGAATACGTGCCGGGGTAGCTCATGGCGGGGAAGCTAGCGGGCACCTGCCGGTACGGCTGAAGCCGGGGCCGGCCGTGGGGGCAGGGCCGTTCGTCAGGCCGAGGGCGGTCGCACGGCGACGCCTGCGTCCATCAGCGCTCGCTTGGCGTCGGCAATCGTGTGCTCGCCGAAATGGAAGATCGAGGCCGCGAGCACAGCATCGGCGCCGGCGATGACGGCTCCGTCGACCAGGTGCTGGAGCGTGCCCACGCCTCCGCTGGCCACCACAGGAATCCCCACGGCGTCGACGACTGCCCGGGTGAGCTCAAGGTCGAATCCCGCTTTGGTGCCGTCGGCATCCATGGACGTCAGCAGGATCTCCCCAGCACCGAGTTCTGCCACCTGGCGCACCCACTCGAGCGCGTCGATGCCCGTGTCGGAGCGACCTCCTTTGACGTAGACGTTCCACGTCTGGCGGCCGCCTGCGTCGGGTGCGTTGGCTTTGGCGTCCACCGCCACCACCGCGCACTGGCTGCCGAACTCGTCTGCGATCTCGCGTACCAACTCGGGGCGGGCGACCGCCGCCGAAAGCACCGACACCTTGTCCGCACCGGCACGCAGCAGTTCCCGGGCATCGTCCACCGTGCGGATGCCGCCGCCGATCGTGAAGGGTATGAAGACTTCTTCGGCGGTACGCCGAGCGAGCTCGATGATGGTGTCGCGACCATGCGCGGATGCCGTGATGTCCAGAAAAACGATCTCGTCGGCGCCTTGACGGTCATACGCCGCTGCCAGTTCGACGGGATCGCCCGCATCTCGAAACCCGACGAAGTTGACCCCTTTGACGACTCGCCCGTCGTCCACGTCCAGGCACGGGATGACACGCACGGTTTTCATGCGATCGCCTTCATGCGATCGCCTTCATGCGATCGCCTTCATGCGATTGCCTTCATGCGATTGCCTTCATCGGCGCACCTGTGTCATCGGTCGGCGGGGAGATTCGGTTCGTCGATCACGGCGCTGCCGCGGGCCACCACCACAGCGGCGCCGGGCGAGATCACGCCGTCATGGAGCGCTTTGCCCACAATGGCCCCGGCGAGCGTGTGCCCGTGGGGCGAGCGCAGGTCTCGCAGGTCGGCAATGTCGGCGAGGCAGCCGACCCCGCCGCTGGCGATGACCGACATCGCCGGGGGCCGCTGCAGCGAGTCCAGCACGTCGCGCAGTCCGGCCAAGTCGCTCCCGCCGCCCATCCCGTCGCGGGCGATCTGCGTCACGATCACTGCTTCTGCGCCGCTGCCGGCCAGCCGGGCGAGGGCATCGTCCAGGCTGACCCCGCTCTGGCGCTCCCAGCCGCGGGTGGCCACCTCGGTTCCCCGCACATCGAGACCGACCGCAACGCAATGGCCGGCTGAGGTCAGCTCGTTGATGAGGTCCGGGTTCTCGATCGCAGCAGTGCCCAACACAGCGCGGTCGACGCCTGCGTCAAAGAGCGCCTCGGCGCTGTCGCGCGAACGCACGCCGCCGCCGCACTGCACACGGACGCCGACATCGCCGACGGCGGCGACAACTGACTGGATCACTCTGCGGTTGCTGCGCTCGGCAGTGCCGGAGCGTGCGGCATCGAGGTCGACCATGTGTATCCAGCGAGCACCTGCTTCTGCGAACTCATGCGCGACTTCGACCGGATTGGCGTCATAGCGAACTTCGCGGTCGTAGTCGCCCTGCAGCAGGCGCACACATCGCCCGCCGCGCAGGTCAATGGCGGGATACAGATCGAAACTCACCGGCGGCATTGGTCGGCCCTCACTGCGGCCAGGAAATTCTGCGCCAGCCGTTTGCCGGTGTCACCGGATTTCTCTGGATGGAACTGCGTGGCCCACACCTGGTCGCGCTCGGTGACTGCTGTGATGGGTGTGGGGTAATCGCACGTCGCCACCACGAAGCGTTCTTCGGTGTCGGGCGCGTAGCTGTGGACGAAATACATCCAGGCGCCCCCGGTCAATCCGGCCAGCAACGGACAGTCGGGCTGCCGCACGTCGAGCCGGTTCCACTGCATCTGTGGCCGAACCACGCCGTCCGGCAGGAGTCTCACCGTGCCAGGCATCACGCCGAGCCCCGTCACGCCCGGTGCCTCCTCGGAGGCCTCGAACAGCATCTGTAAGCCGACGCAGATTCCCAGGAACGGCCGCCCGCTGTCGATGGCCGCAAGCGCCGGCTGCTCCAAGCCGGTGGCGCGCAGTTGGCCCATGCAGGTCCCGAAGTGGCCCACGCCGGGCAGCACAACCCCGTCCGCGTCAGCGATGAGGCCGGCGTCGGCAGTGAGGCGGGCATCGGCGCCCACCCGTTCAAGACCCTTCTGGGCCGAGCGCAGGTTGCCGATGCCGTAATCGAGAACTGCGACCAGCGGACCTGGGGAGACGCCGCTCACCGGCAGCCCGTCACTGTGTGCCCCTCACAGGACGCCTTTCGTCGAAGGCAGCACGTCGTCCGCAATGCGAATCGCGTCGTAGAAGGCCCGAGCGGCACCCTTGAAGCTGGCCTCGATGATGTGGTGGGTGTTGCGCCCGCGCAGCATCACCAAGTGCAGCGTGATGCCTGCCGACATCACCAGCCCGCGCCAGAACTCCTCGCACAGCTGCGGGTCGAACGGCGGATCGCCCAGGATCTTCTCGCCGGGCGGCTCGATGTCGTAGTGCAGGAACGGTCGGCCTGACAGGTCGAGCACCACCTCGACCGCAGCCTCGTCGAGCGGCACGACATAGGAGGCGAAACGGCGCACGCCGGCTTTGTCACCCCAGGCTTGCCGCATCGCCTCGCCGAGGGCGATGCCGGTGTCCTCCACCGTGTGGTGGGCATCGATTTCCAGATCGCCGACCGTGCGCAGCTGCAGGTCGAAACGGGCGTGCTTGGCGAGCTGAGCAACCATGTGGTCGAAGAACGGCAGGCCCGTCGAGATGTCGTTCTGGCCGCTGCCGTCGAGATCCAGCGCTATTTCAATCTGCGTCTCTGCGGTGTTGCGCTGCACGGTTCCCACGCGGGAGGCGGCAGGAGTGGCAGTCATAGGAATCTCACTGGGTCGCTTGAGGCTGTGCTGAGGGAGGCTGGCTCGATCAGCGGCGGTCGCATCAGCCTGCGGCCTGCGGAGCTGTTTCGCACCTTGCCGACTGGCCGGGTCACGAGATCACTTCCGACAGGGCGTCGAGAAATCGGTCGTTCTCGCCCGGCGTTCCCACGGTGACCCGCAGGCAGTCGGCCAGCCGGGGCCAGCCCGAGCAGTTTCGCACCAGCACCGAGCGGTCGACGAGTGCCTGCCACACGTCATCGCCGCTGCAGCCGCTGGGGGTGGTGCGGAACAGGATGAAGTTGGACTGCGAGGGCCAGACCTCGAGTCCCATCTGGGTCAACGACGCCATGATCCTCTGTCGTTCCGAGACGATCGCCGCCACTCGCGATTCCATCTGGTCGGCAAATCGCAGCGCCACCCGGCCCGCGATCTGCTTGAACATGTCGACGTGGTACGGCAGCACCACCTTCTCGAATTCGGCGGCCGTGCCGGAGGGCACGACGGCGTAGCCGAGCCGTGCTCCGGCCATCGCCCACGTCTTCGAATACGTCCGGGTGACCACGAGATTCGCCGGGCCGCCGGCGTCGTCGCACAGGTCGATGGCGCTCCAGTCGGCGAACTGCCCGTAGGCCTCGTCGACCACCACGAGGCCGGGCGCGATCTCCAGCGCTCGTTCGAGCACGTCGGGCTGCTCGGGAGTGCCGGTGGGATTGTTGGGCGAGCACAGGAACACGATCGACGGCCGGTGCCGTTCGATGAGTCGTTCCAGCTCGTAGACGCTGACGCTGCCGTCGGCATGGCGTTCGCCCTCGACTACATCGCATTGGGTGCTGCGTGCAATCTGGCCGTACATCGCATAGGTGGGCTCGAAGGTGGCGATGCTGCGGCCAGCGCCGCCGTACGTCAGGCACAGCGTCTGCAGCACTTCGTTGGAACCGTTGGCCACAAAGATCCGGTCTCGTTCGGTGCCATGCAGCTTGGCCAGATCGGTTCGCAGCTTGCTGGCCGTGCGGTCGGGATAGCGATGCCACTCGACATGCGCGAGTTCGGCAGCGAGGGCTTCGGAGAACTCCGGCGGCGGCCCGACCGGTGCCTCATTGGTGTTGAGGCGCACTTCCACGTCGATCTGCGGCGAGTGGTAGCCGTCGAGCAGGCGCAGGTCGTCGCGCACCAGGGGCTTCATGGCCGGACTCCGTCGGCAGCCCACTCCTTGCGGCGTGACACCGAGGCGGCGTGCGCCCACAAGCCCTCGGCCTCGGCCAACTCGGCCACCGCTGGCGCCAGCTCGTCGAAGCCGGCTTCGGTGACGTCGACGACGTGCATGCGCTTGGTGAAGTCGTCTGCGGTGAGGGCTCCGGCGAAGCGGGCAGTGCCGGCAGTGGGGAGCACATGGGACGGCCCTGCGATGTAATCGCCGACCGATGCCGGCGCCCATGGACCGACGAACACCGCTCCGGCGTGGCGGACGTTGCCCACCAGCTCTTCAGCACCGTCGCACATGATCTGGAGGTGCTCGGGAGCGACGAAGTTGGCGACCTCGACAGCCTGCTCCGGTCCGCCCACGAGACACACAATCCCGTCGGCTTCCAGCGTGGCCAGCGTCTCATCGCGCCGGGGCGAGAGCTCGACGATCTGCGAGATCGCGTCGCACACGGCACCGGCGTAGTACTCATCCCAGGCGACAAGCCAGGCCCGCCCGCCGGGGCCGTGCTCGGCCTGCAGCACCACATCGGTGGCGGCCGCTGCGGGCGGGCAGGTGGCATCGGCAACCACGACGATCTCGGACGGACCGGCAAACGCAGACGCAACGCCGACGTCACCGCTCACGAGCTGCTTGGCGGTGGCGACCCAGGCGTTCCCCGGCCCAGCCACGACATCAACCGGCCGGATCGTCTCGGTTCCGTATGCAAGCGCGGCGACAGCCTGCACGCCGCCGACACGGTGAACCTCGGTGACACCGCACAGGTGCGCCGCCGCCATCACCGGCGCGGCGAGGCTGCCGTCGGGCCCAGGCGGCGAGCACAGCACGATGTCGTCGACACCTGCGGCACGGGCGACGAGCACCGTCATCAGCACTGTGGACGGATAAGCAGCCAAGCCGCCAGGCACGTAGATGCCCGCTCGGTCCACCGGCTGGTTGATCGAACGGATCGTGACGCCGTCGCGCTCGTAGGTGTGGCCTGCGCTCGCTTCGCCCTCGTGAAACTCCAAGATCCGCCGGTGAGCAGTCTCCATTGCCAAACGCAAAGCGGAAGGCAGCTCGACCCATGCGGCCTCGAGTTCGCTCGCAGGAACCAGCGGCTCGGCCAAGTCGACACCGTCGAAGCGAGCTGTGAGATTTCGAACGGCAGCATCACCGCCATCACGCACCTCATCGATGAGCTTGCGGACAGCGTCAAGAGGCACCAATCCACCGGCTTGCGGGCGCGGCAACAGATCGGCGAGCCAACCGTTTCGGCCCCGCAGGTCCAGCCGCTTCAGCACCGCGCTGAGGGTACCTGCGACCTCTCAGCCCACTGCTGCGATTATTGGGGCAGTCGGTGTCGTGCCAAGCGCGAACACCGTGCCACAACTACTAAGTGACTGACGAAATAAGTAATTGACTATCCATATTGTGGATAATTGACTATTCTTTTGTGCATGACCTATCTGCGGCGGCACATCGACGAGCGTCTCGCTCGCCTGCTGGGCGTCCATCCGGCGTGCCTGATCGAGGGCGTCAGAGGGGTCGGCAAGACTTCCAGCGCGCAGCGCCTCGCCACCTCGACGCTGCGCCTCGACGATCCACCGGTCGCAGCAGCGGTGGCCGAGGATCCCCAAGCCGCCTTCGGTCCGCTGGCGCCGCCCGTGCTCATCGACGAATGGCAGCGCGTGCCGACCGTGTGGGACGCAGTCCGCCGCTGCATCGACGAAGACCGCACGCCTGGCGGCTTCATGCTGAGCGGATCATCGCGAGCGGCGCTCGCCGCCGACGTGCATGCCGGCGCAGGCCGCATTCTGCCGGTCCGCCTTCGGCCCATGACGCTGTGCGAGCGGCGGGGCGAGGTGCCGGCGGTGGGGCTCGCCGATCTTGCCGAGTTCGGCATCGAAGCCGTGCGCGGAACCCGATCCCCGCTGGCACCCTCCGAGCAGACTGACGCCATCAGCGAATCGGGACTGCCCGGCTACCTGGGGATGGATCCCGTCGACCATCACGAAGCACTGCGCTCCTATCTCGACCTCGCGGTCGCCCGCGACCTCGCCGAGATCGCGTCCGCGCAGCGAGACGTCACCAAGCTGCGCAACTATGTGCGCGCCTACAGCGCCACAGTCGCCACCACCACCGAACACGCCGCCATCCACAACGCGGCCGGCGTGTCCAAGGCCACCGGCGAGAGCTACCACGACCTGCTGAGTCGGCTCGGGCTGATCGAAGAACTGCCGGGCTGGTCCCACAACCGCCTCAAGCGGCTCACACGCCGCCCCAAGCGCCACCTGGTCGACCCTGCCCTCGCAGCCGCCGACCACTACGACACCGCCACCACGCTGTCACAAAGACGCGGCCGCGCCGGGCAGCTCTTCGAAAGTGCCGTCGTATGCCACATCCGCGCCGCCGCCGACGCGCTCGGGCTCGGATGGCGCTTCAGCCACCTGCGCACCGCAGGCGGCGACCACGAAGTCGACCTCATCGCCGATCTCCCCAACGGCGACGTCCTCGCAATCGAAGCCAAGCTGTCGCGCACCATCACCGCCGCCGACGCACGCCACCTCAACACGCTCAAAGAACGCCTCGGCACCAGCTTCCGCGCCGGACTGGTCGTCTACCCCGGCGACACCGCCTACCGCCTCGACGACCGCATCGCCGCAGTCCCCCTCGCCGCACTCGTCTGAGCGCCCCGGCGAGCTCACCGTCCCCGCTGCCAGCCGTCTTCACAGGGAACGTCAGACAGTCTCTCGTCACACAGCCCGCTGTTGCGAATATTGCTGCAGTGCCGTAGTAGCAGCGCCGGGAACGCAATGAACGGCACGGGGCGATTCTGACGCGAGCTTCCGAGACGCGTCGCTAGCGTGCCGCGGGTGATCAGCGCTGCGGAACTGTCGTCGATCGAGACTGCCGTAGGCGAACTGAGCACCCGCGTTTCGCAGGCGGCCGATGAGCTGATGGGCACGCCCCACGAAGACGTCGGTGTGGAGCTCTACGAGGTGGAACGCTCGCTGCGGATGGCTCGCCGCCGCTTGGCTCAGGCCACCGACGCACTGCGCTGAGCACCCGGCCAGCGGCCGCTGCTGGCCGCGCCTGCGACGCGATCAGGAACGTGCAGCGATGGCGTCAGCCGTGGCGACGATCTTGCGTGCTCGGGTGAGGTGCGGCACGTCCACCATCTGACCCCTGTGGGCGAATGCCATCAACCCGGCGGCTTCGGCCTCAGCGAAGGCCTCGAGCAGCTCTTGAGCATCGGCCAACTCGGCGTCACTCGGCGTGAACGCGGCGTTGACGATGTCGATCTGGGCGGGATGGATGGTGATCTTGCCGGTGAATCCCATCGCCGCGGAGGTCGCGCACTCGGCGGCGAGCCCTTCATCGTCGCGGAAGTCCACAAATACCGTGTCGAGCGGCTGCTTGTTCCACGCCGTGGCCCCGACTAGGCACATCACCCGGGCATATTCGAACACCGGCAGGAAGGCGCCTGTGGCATCCCGATTGGCCTTGGAGCCCATGGCCGCGGAGAGATCCTCGGCGCCCCAGCTCAGCGCATCCACCCGGTCGTGCTGGGCGAGTTCGCCGATGTTCAACAGCCCCTGCGGCGTCTCGGTTCCCAACACCAGCAGCACCACGCCGCCGGGTGGGTGACCGTGCTCGAGTTCCCAGCGAGCGATCATGCCGTCGATCTGGCTCACCTCGGCCGCATTGTTCACCTTGGGTACCAAGTAGGCGTCGGGCGGAGACACCATCGTCTCGGCGATGTCGTCAACGCACCATGGGCTGTCGAGCGGATTGATCCGCACAACCCGCTCCTTGGCGCCGAAGTCGATATCGGCAAGCCAGCCCGAAACAGTCGCTCGGGCACTGTCCTTGTTGTCGGGCGTGACGGCATCCTCCAGGTCGAGCACAAGACTGTCGGCATCGGTGGCAAGCGACTTGCCAAGCATTCGCTCATTGGCGCCGGGCACGAAATGCGACGACCGCCGCACGGTGGTGTCGCCGCTGTTCGGTGACTGCGTCATTCGCTCAACCCTCCTGGATCTCGCAGTGTCGTTGCGGCCGGAGCCAGTGCAGGGTCAGGCCGCGAAGGCGCTCGGGCAGAAGTCGTTCAGCACGCAATCATCGCAAGCCGGCCTGCGAGACGAGCAGACCCGGCGCCCGTGCAGGATCAGTCGCAGGCTGAAGTCGCCCCGTTCGTACTGGGGAATCATCGGGTTCAGTGCCAGCTCTACCTTGACCGGGTCCTCTTCATCGGTAATGCCGAGGCGCCGCACCAAGCGGCCGACGTGGGTGTCGACAGGCAATCCGGGCAGGTCGAACGCCACCGAACGGATCACATTGGCCGTCTTGCGGCCGACGCCGGGCAGCTTCACCAGGTCCTTCAGGTTCGTTGGCACCTCGCCGCCGTGATCGGCCAGCAAATGGCGTGCCATGCCCTGCAGGTTGCGGGCCTTGCTCCGAAAGAAGCCGGTGGGATGCACCAGTTCCTCGAGATCGGCGAGATCGGCCGATGCGAGTGCTTCGGCGTCGGGATACTTCGCGAACACGCCGGGAACAGTGGCATTGACGCGGGCATCGGTGCACTGCGCGGACAGGATCGTTGCGACCAGCAACTCGAACGGGTTGCGGTGCTCCAGCTCGCAGACGGCCTCGTACTCGTCCTTGAGCCGTTCATGCGTCCGCTGGGCGCGTCCCTTCGGCGATCGGGGCCTGGCCATGGCGAGTGTCTAGCGCTCCGCCCGAGCGCGTGCGCTGCCCTTGCGAATCGAGACAAGCTTGTCGGCACGCAATTGACCGCAGGCGGCGTCGATCGACGTTCCCCGGTTCCGACGCACGGTGGCATTCACCCCGAAGGACGAGAGCTCCGCGGCGAAATGCTCGATCCGCTCAGCCGGCGACGGTTCGTGGCTGTATCCCGGGGTGGGATTCAGGGGGATGAGGTTGACGTGAGCCGCCAGCGGCCGGGTGTAAGCGGCCAATTCCGCAGCGTCTCGGTCGGTGTCGTTGACGCCGCCGATCATTGCCCACTCAAGGCTGATGCGCCGCCTCTTGGCGCGGCGATAGTCCGCAAGTGCGCGCGCCAGATCACGCAGCGGGTACGTGCGATTGATCGGAGCAATGCGGTTCCGCAACCGGTCGTTGGCAGCATGGAGTGAGACCGCCAGATTGACCGGCAGCCGGGCCTTCGCCATGCGCTCAATGCCGGGAATCACACCGACGGTCGACACCGTGATGTGCCGCGCGCCGATGCCCATGTTTGCATGGAAGCGTTCCACCGCCGCCCACACAGATTCGTAGTTGGCGAGCGGTTCGCCCATGCCCATGAAGACGATGTTGATGGCTCCGCCGCGGGCGGCTGCGGTCAGGCCGGAAGGTGCTTCCTGCAGTGTGCCCAGAACCTGCTCGACGATCTCTCCGACACTCAGGTTCCGGTCGAAACCCACCTGACCAGTCGCACAGAAACTGCACGCCATGGCGCAGCCCGCCTGGCTGCTGATGCACAACGTCGTGCGATCTCGGTAGCGCATCAGCACCGACTCGACCAGGTGACCGTCACGCAGCGACCACAGGTGTTTCGTCGTGGTTCCCCGATCGGCCGACTGCGTGCGGACGAGTGTCAAAGCCGGCGGCAGCAGTTCGCTGATGGCGCGGCGCAGGCTCTTGGGGACATTGGTGATCTCGGCCAGCGGTCGGCGTTGGCGGTACAAGCCCTCCCACACCTGGTCCAGCCGGTACGCGGGCTCGCCCTCTAACAGCTCTCCCAGCTCTGCACGGCTGAGGTCTCCGAGCGAGGGGTCGGCGCCCAGATCTGCCACGTCCGCCCGATTCCCTACGAGCTCAGCGGGCCAGTGCCTGTGAACAGCCGGCGCACGACGGCAACCTCGAGCCCGAGATCGAGGTACAGCGTGACGGCGGGCGTGTTGTCGGCGTCGACATAGAGCATCGCCCGCGTCAGGCCCGCGTCAGCGAGGTGTTCGTAGCCGGCCAGCGTGAGGGCCCGACCGAGACCCCGACCGTGGTACTGGGGGTCGACTGCGATGACGTACACCTCGCCGACCGGCGGGTCCTCATCCGCGTGCACCTTGGTCCAGCAGTAGGCGGCGATGCCGCCGTCGATGTCGTAGACCCGGAAACCGTCCGCGTCGAACCACGGCTCGGCCTGGCGCTCGGCAACTTGGGCAAGAGTCCACCCGCCCTGCTCGCGGTGCCAGGAGAACGCACGGTTGTTGACGTCAACCCATGCCTGCTCGTCTTGCCCCACCACGAACGAGCGCGTCTCGATGCCGCTGGGCTGATCCATCGGCAAGGACCGCTCCATGCGATAGAGATCGCGCTCGAAGGTCAGGCCGAGCTTGGCAAGCCCGCGCCCGAGTTCGGTCTCGGTTGGCACTAAGTCGCCGCTCGCTGGCTCGCCGTGATCGGGATGATCGATCCAGACCGACATCGATCCGGTGGCATCGGTGAGCTGCAGGCGCAATGCCTCAACCAGCGCGCCCGGCGCCCATTGCGCGGCATTGGCCTCCACGACGGCGCCGTGCTGATCGGTACCGATCGAGATGACGGGATCGGCACTCACCGACAGGAGGCTAATGCTGCACCGGCTCCGCAATCAGGCCGCCGTGACCGCCGCAGAGGCTGCGCCGACGGGGGGCGTGCGGACGCAGGTGCCACACTTGTCCGGTGAATCAGATGCGGTGGCTCAACCGCAGCCAGCCTCAGACGCTCTTCAGTGCAGTGCTGCTGTGCTATTTCTCCGCAGCGCTGCTGCTGCTGTTCGGGACTCGCATCGATTCGCAGCTCGCACGCGACATCTTCGAGGGCATCGTCTCGCTCTTTGCCAGCGACCGCACTGCAGACGATCTGGGTAACAGCATCGTGCCGCTGGCCCTCACCGTCCTGCTCGGCGGCGCGTACGTCGCGGGCGCCTTGGGGACGTCCAACGAGCGCCGTTGGGGCCACTGGCTGTGCACCGCGGCAGCGATCTACGCAATCCTGGCAACCTTGTGGTGGGGTGCGCGCACGAGCTTCCAGCTGGGCGTGATCTTGCGCCTGATGTTCGATGCGTTGTTGCTGGTGCTGCTGTTCCATCCGATAAGCCGCAGTCACCGCCGCGTCTGGTTCCAGTGACTCGGCGCCTGCGCCGACCGGCACGTTCTGCGTTGCCCAGCCCCACGGAGAAGGCTCGAGCCGTCGAAGACATGTTCGACGAGATCGCGCCCCGCTACGACCTGCTGAACCGGATGCTGACATTTCGCCTCGATACACGTTGGCGTCGCCGAGCCGTGACCGCGCTCGGCTTGCAGCCGGGCGAGACAGTCATCGACGTGGCCTGCGGCACCGGCGACCTGTGCAACGAACTCGAATCGGCGGGACTGCGTCCTATCGGCGTGGACTTCTCCGCAGGCATGCTTGCGGCGGCTACCACCGATGCCCCCTTGCTCCGCTCGGATGCGCTCAGCCTCGGCGTGCGCGACGCTTCGCTGGACGGCGCAACGTGCGGCTTTGCGTTGCGGAACTTCGCCGGCCTCGGGCCATTCTTCGCGGAGCTGTCGCGGGTGCTCCGGCCCGGTGCCCGGGTTGCTCTGCTCGAGGTCGCCGAACCTGCCAACCCGCTGCTGCGCTTCGGTCACCAGATGTACTTCGGCAAGGTGGTACCGGCAGTCGGCAGCCTGCTCAGCAGCCGGTCTGCCTACCGCTACCTACCCGAGTCGGTGGCCTATCTGCCCGAGGTGGCGGTGCTGTTGGCCCAGCTCGCAGAGGCAGGATTTCGCGACGTGGACCGGGAGGCGCTGAGCGGCGGCATTGCCCAGCTCATCACCGCAACGCGGACCGGCTGAGCTGATCGGGTCGGCGCCGTTCGCTCAGGCCACAGGCGCCATCTTGGCGAGATCGGGCACGACCTCGGCTGCGGCGAGCTCGGATCACGCCGACTCGTTGGCGGGACGCTGCGGGCCGATGCTCAGGTACCCAGTGCCAAGCCGACCGTGAGCAGCGCACCCACGACGATCTGCAGGCGACCAGTGCCAACCAGCACGCCCACCAATGCGGAGCCGGTTGCCCCGCGCAGCACCGCTCGAACGGG
The DNA here is from genome assembly GCA_965231925.1 of Acidimicrobiales bacterium. Classification (GTDB taxonomy): domain Bacteria; phylum Actinomycetota; class Acidimicrobiia; order Acidimicrobiales; family Poriferisodalaceae; genus Poriferisodalis. The sequence goes on along the minus strand of OZ246894.1, from coordinate 1,759,811 downwards.
TGCTATCGCCACCACGGCAGCGGCGACGCCCAGGATTGCCCACGGCCGCAGCAAGGTGAGGTACAGCGGCGAGAACACCACCAGAAACACCACCACGACGTACATCGCCCGCGTCGGTCGATCCCCCACCCGCACCGCCAGGGTCCGCTTGCCTGCCTGCTCATCGGTGGGCAGGTCACGCAGGTTGTTCGAGATGAGCAGCGCCACCGAGCCCAAGCCCACCGGTACCGAGGCCGCTATGCCCAACACGGTCAACCGGGCGTCTTGGACGAACGCCGAACCCGCCGTTGCCACCAACCCGAAGAAGACGAACACGAACAGCTCGCCCAGACCCCGGTAGCCGTACGGGCGACGTCCGCCTGTGTAGTACCAGGCGGCCACCATCGAGGCCCCTCCCGCCACGACCAGCCACCACGACACCGCTGCTGCCACAACTATGCCGAACACTGCAGCGACGCCGAAGGCTGCGAATGCAGCTCTTCGCACCGCAGCCGGGGTCGCCGCTCCTGAGGCCACCAGGCGCTGCGGTCCCACCCGGGCCACGTCGGTGCCCCGAACCCCGTCGCTGTAGTCGTTGGCGTAGTTGACGGCGATCTGAATGCACAACGACACGATCAGCGCGAAGGCGGCTCGCCACCACACGACCGCGCCGTCAGCCGCCGCATCCGAAGCCGCTGTGCCGACAAATGGCGGCACCAAGGACGCAGGCCAGGTGCGGGGCCGAGATCCGGCCAGCCACGTGCGCACGCCGGTCATTGCTGCGGTGAGCCCAGGGGACCGGTGATGCGGGTGATTGCGAAAGACTGGGTGCCTGTTGCCAGCAGTCCCCCGTCGGCGGCATAGATGCGAACGATGCCGTTGCCGACGGCGTTGTGCACGGCGTCGGATTCGATGTCCAACAGCACCCATTCGCTCTCGGCCTCACCAGAGATTCGCACCGTGTTGTCGAGGCTGGATCCCCTGAAACCAGCATCGAGGCTGACACGCATCCCGCTCGGCAGCAGGTCGGCCAGCGCCGCCAGACCCGGACCCGTCGATGCGAGCGTGCCGCCGAGGCGCGCCCAGTAGCGGACGTGGCGCTCGCCCGGCTGCTGGCCGGCGAGCCGGATGTCGGCGTGGTCCGTGAACGAGCTTCCCTCGATCGAGGTCGAGCCGCGGGGAGCGCATGAGTCCGGCGGCGGCACATCCGGGGCCGTCGTCCACGTCTGGTCGATTCCCAGCTGTCGACCGCCGAGGGACACGAGCGCACGCAGAATGACCCGGCCGTCGGCGGCGTCGGTGATCTCCGCCGAGGCCTGGGTCATCCGGTTGCCGCTGGCGCCGATGTCGAGGGCGATGGCCGCGCTGCCGCCGACCGGCAGACGTGCCAGGTATTGGGCCGATGCAGCAGCCATAGGCCGGCCCGTGACGCTCTCGAGGGCCGCCGCAGTGGCCGCGAGTGCGCAACCGCCATGCAACGTGCCGGTGGCTCCCGCCACGTCGTAGGTGACCGGCAGCAGCCAATGCAGCTCGGTGCCCGTCGACTGAAGACCGAAGAAATCGGTGACCTCGGCGACGTGCGGGTCCTGAGGCGCAGCATCGCTCATCGCAGCCTTGGCGCCCACGCAGCCGAAAGCTAGTGCTGACTACAGCCTGAAGTCCTCCACGGGGCTAGCAACCCGCGCCACGGCGAACGACTGGTTCCCGGCGGCGAGCGGCGGCAACTCGCCGTCGGGCGTGAACATCCGCACGATGCCACGGCCGACCGCGTGGCCGCGCGCGTCGGCGGGCGCAGACTCAGCCTGCTGCGGCCGCCCAGGGAGCGGATTCCTGCGACCGGTAGTGGTCGGGGCGAATGCCGAACGCCTCGATCATGCGGTGCCAGCCGCTCGCGGAGGCGAGCAGCGCACCTAGGCGCAAGATCTGCTGTTCATTGAAGTGGTCTGCGAGCCGGTCGTACAGCTCGGGCGGGATCACGCCCTTGTGCTCATAGCCAGAGAGACGGTCGCACAGTGCGAGTGCCGCCTTCCACGACTCGGGCAAATCCGATGCCTCGTAGTCGGTGAGCTGGGCGATGACTTCGTCGGTCAGTCCGGTGCGCACCAACGATGCGCTCTTGACCAGGCTTCAGTGGAAGCACTCGTTCCGGTTGGCCATGCGGATGCGGCACAGCTCGATCATGTGCCGGTCGAGCGCACCGGGATCGGGGTCGGGATGGCCGCCGTACACGGCCCCGACCCAGCCGAGGAACAGATCGATGGTGGTCTCGTCCGCGGCGAGTGTCCGGAAGAGGTTGTCATCGGTGTAGGCCTTGGCGTACCAGGTGTCCAAGCGGCGTTGCTGCTTGTCGTCCAGTTCGGTCACCTTCGGCAAGTAGCCGTGCTCGTTCGCCATGACTCCCCCTCAGCGGCCGTGGCCCGCTCGAAACGACGCTACCGCCCCGCAGCACACTGAGCGTTCGTGTGACGGCGCAGCACGGCTAGAGCCGCGGATCGACCGGCTCGCTCTCGAGTGCGAGCACGCCGAAAACGCACTCATGCACACGGGACAGATGCTCGTTGGCAACGAACCGGTCGAGCGCCTCGATCCCCAGCGCAAACTCTCGCCGGGCCAGCGACGACTTTCGGCCCAGCGAGCGTTTGCGGAGCCGTTCCAGATTCGTCGGCGCCAGGTATTCGGGCCCGTAGATGATTCGCAGGTACTCACGGCCACGGCACTTCACCCCCGGCAGCACCAGACCCCTGCCGGAGCGTGCGATGGTCTGCGCCGGCTTGATCACCATGCCCTCGCCGCCACGGTCAGTCATTGCTTGCCACCACTGCGTCGCCTCCGCCACCGAGGCATCGTCGTCGAGATGCACGAACCGGCGGTCGGTTCGGCGCAGCGAGCCGCCCGCAGCTGTGACCAGCGCATCGATCTCTTCGAGGTGCCAGCGGTGAGGTCGACGCGCCAGCACTTCGCCCTGCGCGGCGAGGATCTGGAACGGGGCGATCTCGATGCCGTCGGCACCGTCCACGTCCCAGCAGTACTGCCGGTAGGCGCCGACGAACGACGCCACGTGTTCCGCCCGCTCCGCGGTCCGCGACGTCAATGCCTCCACGTCGACCCCTCGCTTCGTGGCAGAGGCCATCAACTGCAGGGCTGTTCCGAGCGCCACAGTGCCCGCGGCGCCTGTCGCTGCGTACTGGCGGCGCAGCAGCTCGGCAGACTTCGCTGTCCACGGCAGCATCTCGGCGTCGACCACCAGCCAGTCGGTGCCGAGGCGGTCCCAGATACCGGTGGCATCGGCGGCAGCTCTCAGCCGGTCGAGCAGCGTGCCGGCCACGCCCGGCTTCGAAAAGAATGGCCTGCCGGTGCGCGTCACGATCACGCCTGCGTCGTCATTGGAGATGCCGAAGCGCTCCGCTGCAGCCGTGGGGTTGCGCGCGAACACCAAGACCGCCCGAGACCCCATGTGCTTCTCCTCGCACACCACCTCGCCGGTACCGGCCTTGCGGAAGTACGAGAACGCTTCATCGGGATGTTCAAGACAGTCAGGGCGCGCAGTGGTCGCGGCTGGCGCCATGGTGGGCGGCAGATAGGGAAGCCAGCGAGGGTCGACGGCGAAACGGCTCATCACTTCGAGCGCGGCGCTGGTCTGGTCGGCCTCGATGGTGATGCGGCCGCCCAGAGCTGTCTCAATCGATCGCTTGCCCAGGACATCGCTGAGGTCGACCAAGGAGACGCCATTCGATCCGTGCGCGCCAACCGCACCGTCGCCGTGTGCGCGCAGCGGCCTCGTCGGCTCGTAGTGCACTCGTGCGGCGGGCACCGAGACCAGTTCTTTCTCGGGCCAGCGCAACGCCGTGAGCTCGCCGCCGAACACCACGCCGGTGTCAACACAGATCGTGTTGTTCACCCACCGGGGCACCAAGACCGGCGTATGGCCGTACACCACCGCAGCCTCGCCCCGGTAGTCGTTCGCCCACGGGTAGCGCACGGGCAACCCGTACTCGTCGGACTCGCCATCGGTGTCGCCGTAGAGCGCGAGCGAGCGCACGCGGCCCGATGTGCGCCCGTGGTATCGCTCGGGCAGTCCTGCGTGCGCGACCACCAAGGCGCCGCCGTCGAGCACGTAATGGCTGATGAGACCGTCGAGGAAGGCTGCCACCCGGGCGCTGAACTCCGAGCCGCGGGCGTCCAGCTGGGCCAGCGACTCGGTGATGCCATGTGTCGGCTGCACGTTGCGCCCGCCCAGGGCGCGGCGCAGCTTGTTCTCGTGGTTGCCCTGCACGCACAGTGCGGCGTCGGCGTGCACCATCGACATCACGACGTCGAGCACCTCGGCCACGCCGGGGCCGCGGTCGACCAAGTCGCCGACGAAGACCGCCCGTCGCCCGTCGGGGTGGACGATCGGTGACGAGTCGGTGTCGTAGCCGAGTTCGCCGAGCAGCGCCACCAGCTCGTCACCGCAGCCGTGGACGTCACCGATGATGTCGAACGGCCCGGCGTCGTCCCGCCGATCGCACCACAGCCGCTGACGAATCACCTGCACCGTGTCCAGCTCAGCAGCGGTTCCGAGCGAGTACACCTTGCCGAAGCGCTCCTTGCGCAACCGCTTGACCGTGCGGCGCATCGTTTGATGCTGCCGCTTGACGGCGTGCTCGGGCGTGACACGGCCCTGTCGCTCCCGGCTGCGCTCCAGGCACAGGTCCAATGGCAGGTCGAACACGACGGCGGTGGCCAGCACGTCCCACTTGCGGGCCAGCTCGATCAGTGACGCACGGTCGGCAGGCTTGGTGTTAGTGGCGTCGACCACGGTTAGACGCCCGACCTCGAGGCGCCGTTCCACGATCGTGTGCAACAGATCGAAGGCCGCTGCGGTGATCGACTGGTCGGACTCGTCGTCGCCGACGAGCGCGCGGCACCGGTCGCTCGACACGATCTCAGTATCGGAGAAGTGCCGACTGGCGAAGGTCGACTTGCCCGACCCCGATGCACCGCACAGCACGACGAGGCCCAGGTCGGGAACCTCGATCGTCGCGAGCTGATCTCTCATCGCCGGAACACCGCCATCTGCGTCGGCGGACCGTAGTCGGAGTGTTCGACGCCGATTCCGCTGATGTCAGCTCGGTAGCCGAAGCGTTTCTCTATGTCAGCGACCCACGCGCCGAACTCCTCGCGGCTCCATTCGAAGCGGTGGTCGCGATGACGCATGCCGTCGGGCCCGACATGGCTGTAGTTCACGTTGAATTCTCGATTGGGCGTGGTCAGCACTACCGCCTGCGGCGCTGCGTGGGCGAACACAGCATCGGCGAGCGAGTCGAGCCGCTCGGGGTCGACGTGCTCGATGACTTCCACCAAGGTGGCGATGTCGAAGCCGCGCAGCCGGTCGTCGGCGTAGGTCAACGCACCTTGGACGAGAGAGACCTGCTCGCGACGGCGCTCGGACATCTCGTCGAGCCCGAGGCGCCGCTCGGCCCGGTCGAGCGCGTCGATCGAGGCATCGGTACCGAGCAGGTAGGTGACAGTCGGCTCGTCCATCAAGTGCGCGAGCAGCCGTCCTTCGCCGCATCCGAGGTCGGCGACCCGTCCGCCTCCCAGGCTGCGCACCACCTCGAGCACTGCCGAACGACGCTGGTCGGCCAGGCTGATCGGACGTTCCGCCAGTTCGTGGTCACCCCCTTGCGGCTCAGCCCCTGACCCACTGTCGCCGTTGGCAGCATCGTCATCGGCGCTGTCGTCGCGGTCGTCGTCGGACTCGGCAAGACGCTCCATGGCCGAGCGCGTCAGGCTGCCGAAGCGCAGGTACCGCCGCGAGATGAGATACGAGTCGGGATGCGACTTGAGCCAGTCGCCGCCGCGGCGAAGCAGCTTGTCGACCTCGCTGTCGCCGATCCAGTAGTGCTTGCGGTCGTCGAGCACCGGCAGCATCACAAATAAATGCTCCAGCGCGGCTCGTACCGTCTGGCGCCCCTTGAGCCCGACGCTGTGGTAGCGGCTGTTGCCCCACGACGGGAACTGCGCGTCCAGCGCGATCGGAGTCGTGTTGACCTCGTAGCCCAAAGGCTCGAACAGGCGACGCACGATGCGCTCGCCGCCGCGCACCGGCAGCGTCGGCAGATGCACTTCCAGATCCAGCGGCTGCGCGACCAGATGCGGTCGAGCGTCGCAGGTACCGCTCAGCGCTGTCCCGAACAGGCGACCGAGGGCCACTGCGAGCATGGACGAGGCCACATACGGCCGGTCGTTCACGTAGTGCTCGAGGCTGGCTGGCGGGCGCCCCTTGGTGCCGCGTGCCAGCGCAATCGGGTCGACTTCGACGAACAGCGTCGCCGTGCAGCGCTGCGGGGTGGCCTCGGGAAAGAACACGTGCGCACGTCCGATTCCGACGTCCACCGTCCGCACACGGTCGGGATGCTTGTGCAGCAGATAGCCCAGATCAGTCGCGTCGGGCGTCGTGGAAGTGAGCGAGACCAACATGGCACCGCCATCCAAACACAATTCACAGTGCACGCTGCAACCATTTTCTGAATGTCACTGTCGATGTCGTCAGGGCCTCCAGCCAGGCGGATACGGTCCGGTCCCTCGCTCGGCGCTGACTCCACAGTCATTTTGGACTCGTGCCTGTTGTCAGACCTGACGGCGGGGCGGTCGATGTCTGCGGAATATGTACCGCTTGATGTGCGGCGTCGCCGAAACCTGTCGCCTGAACAGGGCTCCGGTCATCTCGCGTAGTCTCTGCAGGAGCCGAACATGGTCGAGCGGCATGGCCGCACAACGCAAGGGGGCGTGACGTGAAGGCAGCTGTGCTCTGCGAACAGCCGGGAGACCTCGAGATCGAGGACCTGAGCATCGATGCTCCGGGGCCCAACGAAGTGCTCATCCAGACCAAGGGCGCCGGACTGTGCCACAGCGACCTGCACTTCATGGAGGGGCTCTTCCGGACGCCGCTTCCCATGGTGATGGGCCACGAATCGGCGGGCGTGGTCGAAGCGGTCGGGTCCGACGTGAGCTATGTGGCACCCGGCGATCATGTCGTGGCGTGCCTGTCGATCTTCTGCGGCCAGTGCCATCGGTGTCTGTCTGGCAACCCGCACCGATGCACCAATATCCGGGCCACCTCCCGACCGAGGGATGCCGCCCCCCGCTTGACCCGTCACGACGACACGGGTGTCGACCAGATGGCTCGGCTCGGCGGCTTCGCCGAGCAGATGCTGGTGCATCAGAACGCCGTCGTGAAGATCCGCCCCGACATGCCGCTCGATCGGGCATGCCTCATCGGCTGCGGTGTCACCACGGGCTTCGGTGCTGCGGTCAACACCGCCGGCGTGGGCGTCGGCAGCGTGGTCTGCGTGATCGGCTGCGGCGGCATCGGATTGTCGGCCGTGCAGGGCGCCCGCGTCGCCGGTGCGGGGCGCATCATCGCGGTTGACATGACTGACGAGAAGCTCGAGACGGCCCGCCAGCTCGGCGCCACCGACACCGTCAATGCCTCAGAGGTGGACGACGTGGTGACCGCCGTCAAGGACATGACCGGCGGCGGCGTGGAGTACAGCTTCGAAGCCATCGGCCTGGCACAGACCGTGCAACAGGCGTTCGGGATGCTCGACATCGGCGGCACTGCCACCGTGATCGGCATGGTCCCCTCAAAGACCAGGGTCGAGCTGCGCGGCATCGACTTCCTGGCTGAGAAGAAGCTGCAGGGCTCGATGATGGGCTCGAATCAGTTCCGCAGCGACATCCCGATGATGATCGACCTGTACCTCGACGACCGGCTCATGCTCGACGAGATGATCTCAGCACGCATCGACCTCGACCAGATCAACGAGGGCTACTCCTGGATGAAGGCCGGAAGCTCCAACCGCACGGTCATCACCTTCGACTGACCCTGCAGCCCTCCGGCGGGTCCCGAGCCGTCGCCCGAACGTGACGGGCCTGCTCATCCTCGGTGCACTGTTCGACGATGCGGACTTGAGCCGAAGGAATTGCACGGGGGCGCCGCGACCGCGCCGTTACAGTCAAACGAATGGATCCGCAGGCGGCGGTCGACTTGAGGGACGTCGTGAGCCGACTCTGCAATCGCAGTGCATCAGGGCGGACGGAGGCCACCGTCCAATCGGACATTCGTCTCTTGCTGATTGCCTCGGGTCTCAACATCTCCGAAGATGACATCCTCGATGTGACCTTGGAAGCCCCCCTTGGCGACCGCCGCAGGATTGATATCGAAATCGGACATACCGCTATCGAGGTCAAGAGATCGCTGGCCAGCGGGGCATCACTCGAGGATGCAGTCACGCAGCTCAGTGGCTACGTATCCGAACGTGGCCGCCAGCTCGACCAGCGTTACGTCGGAATCGTCACGGACGGGCGGGACTGGCACCTCTTCCACTCGGTCGAAGACAGTCTCAGGCCAGTTTCCGCGTACGGCGTGGATCCCGCTTCCCCAGAACCCGAGCCACTCATAGCGTGGCTCGCAGCCGTTCTGGTCACACAGAATCAAGTCGCGCCAACGCGTCAGGCGATCTCAAGCCGACTTGGCGCGGACAGTCCGGGGCACCGACTCGAACGCGCGACCCTGCGAGCCATCTACGACGCAAACCGCGAGAATCCAGAAGTCCAAGTGAAGCGCGAGCTCTGGACAAAGCTCCTGACCACAGCGCTGGGAACGCAGTTCGGTTCGGACGAAGATGATCTCTTCGTTGAGCACACGCTCCTGGTTGCTACCGCCGAGTGCGTTGCACATGCGGCTCTCAACTACTCAATCACTCATCTCGCGCCGTCTGACTTGCTGCGAGGAGAGCTGTTCGCACAACAGTCTCAGATTCACGGTGTGGTTGATCATGACTTCTTCGACTGGCCCTTGGACTGCGGCGCCGTCGGCACGATGTGGGCTTCCGCACTGGCACGCCGTCTACATCAGTTCGACTGGTCAAGCGTCAGCCATGACGCCATGAAAACCATCTACGAGTCCATCATCGGCGTTGAGACCCGCCGACGTCTCGGCGAGTACTACACGCCGGACTTCTTGGCGGAATCGATTGTCGAAGAGGTGATCACCGAACCATTGGAGATGTCTGTATTGGACCCCAGCTGCGGTTCTGGCACTTTCCTCTTCCACGCTATTCGTCGCTATCTTGCTGCCGCCGACGACGCCGGAATCGCAAATGGCGCAGCCGTTGCAGGAGTCGCCACGAAGATTTACGGCATCGATGTGCATCCAGTTGCCGTGACGCTGGCCCGCGTCACATACCTGCTGGCCATCGGCACCGAACGTCTCGCCGCGCCTGATCGGGGTCCGCTTCGAATTCCCGTGTTTCTCGGCGATGCCCTTCAATGGGGGCAACGAGGCGACATCTTCGCTTCGGAGACCCTCAACGTCAGTACCGGCGACGGTGCACACCTCTTCGCCGATCAATTGCGGTTCCCCCAAGCGTTGCTAAACAACGCTGAACGGTTCGATGCCCTCGTCGCCGACCTTGCGGAAATGGCTGCGACACGGGAGCCGAGTTCTCGACCTGCGGTCTTCGCGTCGATCACAGCCAAGCACAAGCTCAGCGAACAGCATGCTGTCACGGTGCGCGCCACCTTCGAAGCGATGTGCCGCTTGCATGATGATCGCCGCGATCACATATGGGGCTACTACGTGCGCAATCTTGCGCGACCAGCCTGGATGGCGCTGCCCGATAATCGCTGTCAGGTGCTTGTGGGCAACCCGCCTTGGCTGGCGTACCGGCATATGACAGAGGCGATGAAGGCCACTTTTCGCGAAATGGCTACGAGGTGCGGTCTCTGGTCAGGGAGGCACGTCGCAACGCATCAGGATCTGTCTGACTTGTTCGTTGTCAGGGCCGTCGAGCAATACTTGGCCCCCGGCGGACGGCTTGCGTTCGTCATGCCGGCTGGCGTCCTCACGCGGTCACAGTCCCAAGGTCTGCGCTCTGGCAAGTATCCGCTCGGAAGGGGGGACAACGTCCAGGTGACGTGGGACACACCGTGGGATCTCTCGCGGATCAGTCACACCTTCTTTCCCCGCACAGCATGTGTCGCATTCGGAACGCGATCGGCGGAGCATCTCGCGATGCCAACCCAAGTCGAGCGATGGTCAGGAACTCTCAGAGATGCGAGCCAGCCCTGGAGCGTCGTGCGGCGGAGCCTCACTCGAACCCCTGCAAGCCACGATTCGGATGCGGCATCCAGTTCGATTTCCCCGTACAAACCGCTGTTCAGAAATGGCGCAAATGTCTACCCTCGGCTCCTGACGACCATTCAGTCGGGCGAAGAGCCGCCCTTGGGTTCTGGTTCGGGCAGGCGTGCCGTGCGCTCTGACCGAGGTGTCTATGCCAAGGGCGAGTGGAAGAAACTGCCGGACTTGCATGGGGTCGTCGAGCACGAGTTCGTGTACCCACTGTTGATGGGCGAGTCAGTGCTTCCCTTCCTGCAGCGCTCACCTGCGGAGGCATTGCTGCCATTCGATGGCGCAAGGATGTTGACCGACGCCGAAGTCGATACCTTCGACGGTCTGGCGCGCTGGTGGCAACAGGCCAGAGCGCTGTGGTCCGAGCACGGCGGCGAGCCTCGCGACCTGCGGGACTCGCTCGACCACTACGGCAAGCTCACATCGCAGTATCCGCTCGCATCACAGCGGGTCGTATGTGCCGTCTCAGGCATGCACGTCACGGCGTGTCGGGTGCTCACCGACGATGCTCTGGTCGAACATCAGCTCGATTGGGCACCGGTGACGTCGGCGAAGGAGGGAACGTACCTCTGCGCTGTCCTCAACAGCGCGACAGTCACCACAGCGGTGGAGCCCTACATGGTGTCCGGAAAAGGCGGCGGCCGTCACATCGGGTCTCACCTGTGGAAACTGCCGATCCCGACCTACAACGAAGAAGACCACCTGCATCGCCAACTCGCGACCCTCGGCGCCCACGCGGAGCGGTTCGTCGCTGATCTCGACATCCCCGAAATGAAGGCACACGGTGCCATGCGGCGACGGATTCGCGCGAGTCTGGCAATCGACGACATCGGACGCGAGATCGAGGGAGCGGTCTCGGAACTGTTGGCCGCGGCCCGACCTGAGTGAGCGCTCTCGCTAGGGCAGGATCGGTGTGGCTTCCAGGTATCCGGGTTCGAGGAAGTCGATGCCCGGCGTGACGCGGGCCAGTTCGGCAGCGATGCTGGAGGTGTCTGTCGGAATTGAGAAACCCGGCAGCCAGTTGTCGTGGTGACCGAGGATGAGCTTGCGAGGCCTCAGCAGGTCGGCCTGACGACCGATGAACTGGGCGAGCGAACCTTGGATGGGCTCGCCGTCGATGTTTCCGCGGCCGGCTGCTGCGAGGATCGCCACGTCGGGCCGTAGGTCGCGCATCACCCCCGTCCAGTGACCCGAGGTGTCCTGGAACAGAATGGAACCGTCAGGTGCTTCGATCAGGAACACGAGCGCCCCGCCGTCGCCCCGATCGCTGTGGCCGACCGCAGATGCCGCAATGTGATCGCTTGTTGCAGAATCGACTTCGGTTGCCAGGTACTTCATGAGCTGTGCGAAGCGTTCCTGTTGCTGCTGCCAGGTGACGCCCAAGTCGCCGAGGCAAACCTCGTCGGGCTGATCCATTTCGGTGTGCGACCAGACGCACGAATGCTGGCTCGGGAACACCGACACCCGCACCCCTGCTCCCCGGTCCCCGCGAGCCAAGTCCACCGTCTCGCCCCCTGCGACGCAGATCATCCGGTCGAGCGGGATGCCTGCCTCGGCCATGAGCCGCACGGACTCGTAGGAAGCGATCAACGTGGCGTCAGTGTTCGCGATGATCCGCTCCGCGCCATAGAGATGATCGAAGTGGGAATGGCCGACAAGCACCCAGTCCGCCTCGGTGATGTCGTCGGCCGAGAGCCCCGGTCCGGCGGCGTTGGACGCCCGGTCGATGTATGCATCGAGAAACACCGTGAGACCTGCGGTGCGCAGCCGGAAGGTCGCGCACCCATACCAATCGAGGGTCGTAGCCATGGCCGGAACCATACGCCTGGGCTCGGCGGCTGTGCGGGCCGGGCACACTGGCGCGGCTATGGCTGACTGGGAGCGGGGGAATCGCCGGGCCGGCGGCCGCCGCAGGGGGACGTGTCGGGCTGAGGCCCGCCTCGGTGCTGCGCTCGCGTGCATGGCCTTAGTGGCGATGCCGTTCGCTGCTGGATGCGCAAAAGGTCCCGACGCTGCATCCTCCCGATCCGGCGACGGAGCGCTCAGTGGCGATCTGCACGTCCTCGTCGCTGCCTCGTTGCTGCCGGTTGCCCAAGTGCTGGCCGACAATTTCGAGCAGCTCCATCGCGACGTGGACGTGCAGATTGCCGGAGCGGGCAGCGCGGCGCTGCGCGAGCAGGTTCTTGCCGGCGCACCGGCCGATGTGTTCATCCCCGCCAGCGCGGGCCATCTCGACGCGGTTCGCGACGAAGTCGGGCTGGCGAGTGCCGCTGTCGTCGTAGCGCGCAACTCGGTTGTGCTCGCCGTGCCCGCCGACAACGACGCCGGGGTGACATCGCTGGCCGATCTGGCTCGGCCCGAACTGCTGATCGGGTTGTGCGCAGCCGAGGTTCCCTGCGGTGCGCTGGCACGAACCGGGTTGGCGCAGGCCGGGATCGAGCCAGCTCCCGACACCGATGAGCCCAACGTGCGCGCACTCGTCACCAAGCTGGCTGCGGGCGAGCTCGATGCCGCCGTGGTGTACGCGAGCGATGCTGCCCCGAGCGCACGGGGGGACACGAGCCTGGACGCGGTCGTGAGCCTGGGCTGGACTGCGGGCACCGCGCCCCAGACGTCATACGCTGCCGCGGTGCTGGCCGATGCACCCAACGGTGCTGCAGCTGCAGCATTCGCCAACTACCTAGGCACCAGCGCGGCCCGCAGCACGTTTGCAGAATTCGGATTCACGGTGCCATGACCTCCGCTTCGATATCTGAGGACGGCAACCTCTCCGACCGACGCTCAATACGCCGGCCTCCACGAGACCTGCCGCCATGGCCGGTAGCGGTCCTCGCAGCTGTCGGCGTGGTGCTCTTTGCCCTGCCAGTGGTAGGGCTGGCCGCACGAACGCCGTGGACGGGGCTGTGGACGCACCTGTCGAGTCGCTTTGTCGTGGATGCGGCGGTGCTCTCGGTGGTGTCCTCGGTAGCAGCGGCGATCGTTGCAGCCGCAGTCGGCGTTCCTCTGGCGTGGGTTCTGGCACGAGTGGACTTCCGCGGCCGCTCGGTGGTGCGGGCGCTCGTGACGCTGCCCATGGTGCTGCCGCCGGTGGTGGGGGGAGCCGCGCTGCTGTTCGCACTCGGGCGTCGGGGCGTCGTCGGCGGGCCGTTGCACGACGCCACCGGGCTGCTGCTGCCGTACTCGATCTGGGGTGTCATCTTGGCGAATGCCTTTGTGGCAACACCGCTCGTGATCCTGACCGTCGAGGGTGCATTGCGAAACCTCGACCGTCGTTATGAGAACGCTGCGGCCACGCTTGGAGCGTCACGGCTGCGGGTGCTGTGGCGGGTCACGCTGCCGATGATCGGGCCTGCATTGGGCGTCGCCGTCGTGGTGGCGTGGGCTCGGGCCCTCGGCGAGTTCGGTGCAACGGTGACCTTTGCGGGCAATCTCGGCGGGCGCACACAGACACTGCCGCTTGCGGTGTTCGTCGCCCTCGAAGCGGACCGTGACGCCGCCGTGGCCATCAGCCTGGTGCTGGTGGCCCTGTCGCTGGGGCTGCTGATCGCTCTGCGGGACCGCTGGTGGCCGAGCCGATGACCAGCGCTGACGCCTCGGGGGGCTCCGGAGCCCTCGACGCCGAGATGCGGCTGCGTCACGGCGATTTCGAGCTCGACGTGCAGTTGCGCGTCGAGCCGGGCGAGACGGCGGCGCTGCTCGGTCCTAACGGCGCAGGCAAGTCCACCATCGTGGCTGCGCTCGCTGGACTGCTTCAGTTGGAGCACGGCGTCATCAAGCTCGCGGGACGGGTGCTCGACGACCCGGCGGCTGGAATCTTCGTGCCGCCCGAACGGCGCCGCATCGGCGTGGTTTTCCAAGACCAAGTCCTCTTCGGTCATCTCAACGCACTCGACAACGTTGCGTTCGGATTGACGTCCCGCGGAATGCGCCGAACCGAAGCACGCGAACGGGCACAGGCCTGGCTCGACGCGATGGACCTCGGCGATCTCGGCCACCGACGGCCACGCGCCCTGTCGGGAGGACAGCGTCAGCGGGTGGCACTGGCGCGTGCGCTTGCATGCGAGCCGGATCTGCTGGTTGCCGACGAACCGCTGGGGTCATTGGACGTAACTGCTCGCAACCGGTTGCGACGCAACCTGGCCGCGCATCTCAGCAGCGGCCGCAACGGGGGCAGCGTGTCGCCCGCAGTCCCGCTCCAGGGCGCGGGCAATGTGCCGCTCCCGCTCCAAGGAGCGGGCAATGTGTCGCTCCCGCTCCAAGGAGCGGGAGGTGTGCCGCGCCTGCTGATCACCCACGATCCGACCGATGCGTTCGTACTGGCCGACCGTGTGCACATCATCGAGAACGGTCGCCTCACCCAATCAGGCACGCCCGACGAACTACGGCGAGCGCCGGCAACGACCTATGCCGCCGACTTGTCCGGGATCAATTTGGTGCGCGGCACGGCTGAAGGTGGCGAGATCACCGTGACGCCCGACGGCGGCACTTCTTCCGAGGGAGGCAGTCGTCGTGGGGCCGTGCTACTGCACGCCGCCGACACGACCGTGAACGGGCCGGTCCTGGCCACCATTCACCCCCGCGCGATAGCGCTGCACCGCGAACGCCCGAGCGGCAGCCCGCGCAACGTGTGGCGCACCAGTGCTGAGGCGGTGGAGCCGCTCGGTGACATCACGCGGGTGCTGCTCGGCTCACCCCTGCCGCTGACGGCCGATGTCACCCCAGGCGCCGCACACGAGCTCCTGATCCGCCCCGGCACCAGCCTGTGGGTCTCGGTCAAGGCCACCGAGGTGGAACTCGCACCCGACAGCGGCGACTGATCAGCCCGAACGGCTGACTGTGCTGCCTGATCAGCCGGGACGGCTGACTGTGCTGGCCGATCAGCCAGAGCGGTTGACTGTGCTGGCCGATCAGCCTGGACGGCTGACTGAGGTCCATCCCTTGCCGGCGCCGGGGCGGTCGTCGAAGTCGGCGCTGTATCGATCGAAGAATCCGGGGTCGGCTTCGGCAGCCGCTGATTCGATGTCGTTGCGTGAGATCGCTGCTTGCCACGCGTCGATGAGACGATCTTCGGCCTCGTAGTCGAAGCGGTCAACGAGCGAGCGCTCCATCGCGCCACCGGGCTCGGGATGGTTCTCCTCGCGGGCAAGCCAACGTGCCGTATCGGTCAATCCCTCCACCGGGTCCACGACATCGCGGTACCCGAGCTGGAAGATCGCCTTGTCGCAGTTGATCAGCCGGTGATGGGGCGTGCTGCGCTGGGTGAGATGGTGAGACACGGCCGCATACTCCCAAGGGATCGACACGATCTCGAAACGGTGATCCAGCGCCGCGGCGATGATCTCGACCCACTGCAGCAGCGTGGGCGTCCACTCGTCGGAGACGTTGTAGGCCTGCCCCGACGAGCGTGCGCCGGCATCGACTGTCGCCAGCACCATCGCAGCGGCATTGCGCGCGTCTGCCGAAGCCTGCAACGTCACACCGCCGTCGGGCAGCACGATGCGCGTGCGGCCGTCTAGCACACGGCGCACGATCTTCCACTCGCGCGGGCTGATCTGGCCGGGGCCATAAATCCACGGGTAGCGAAGGTGCGACGCCGTTGGGTGCTCGCGGAACACGACGAGCTCGGTATTCGCGATCTGGCGCACCTTGGTGTTCACACGGAACTCAGGCCCCTCGTCGGAGACCAAGCGATCGTGCTCGCGCGTGGGCACTCGCATGCCTGCCGGCCAGAGCGCATCTGCGTCGCCCCAGCCGCTGTACACGGGGAAACCGCCGATGCTCACAAACTTGGCGACGCGACCGGCCATCACCCGGGCGATCTCTCGCAGCCGGCCGTACATGACCACCGACAGGTCGTAGGTAGCCCGCCCGATCGCAGCAGTGAACTGGTCGGCATCGAACGGGTCGGTATGAATGTGGGTGACGAGGTCGGTAATCTCTTCAGCCTCGTGGCGTCCCGTGTGCAGAATCGTGACCCGGTAGCCGCGCTCGAGCAAGCCCTTCACCACGTGGGGCCCAGTCGGACCCGTGCCGCCCACCACCAACGCAGTCTGCTCGCTCACGACCGCTCCTTCGACTCACTGTTCGTCCGGCATCGGGGCCGCGCGGGCGCGCGTTCCGCGCACTCGCTGAGCCCGTGCCGCGGCGACATTACGGCTCGTAGACCGTGTCTCGCAGCCGAAGATCGACAACTCGCCGCCCTTGCAGTGAAGCTGACCGCATTCGCCGGTACGCTCCCGCAACGATGAGCGCGATCATCGGCGGAACCGGGTCATGAGCGAGTACAAGCGCGGCACCCGAGTCATAGTCAACGAAGACCTCCCTGGCGTCCCCGAAGGCACGCCAGGCAAGTGCGGCCGAGGCCTCGGCTTCGCGATCAAGCGCTACCGCGTGCGCTTCGACAACGACGTCGAGGTCATCTCGGTAGCCCACAGCAAGCTCGTACCCGAGGATGAATGGCCGCAGTTCTTGGCTAAGCGGGCACGAGCCGAGATCGAAGCGGCCCAGGAACGGGCACGTCTTGCCGAGGCCCGTGCCGCAGCGGCTGAATCGCGCGGGCTGCCGGCAGGAAGCACTGACGAGCCCTCGGCACAAGACACCGCAGCGGCGGTGCCCGCGCCTGCCGAGCCGGCCGGCGATGACGGCGCGGCAGATCCCCGGCTGGCCGCGATACTCGCCCGCTCCAAATCGGCACGCGACGCAACGGGAGTGCCTGCGCCGGAGAGCACTTCGGCCCCCGCGGCAGAGAGTTCGGCCCCTGAGCCAAGCTCCGCACCAGCTGCTGAGTCGAGTTCCGCGTCGGCGGCAGAGCCGGCTGCGCCCGCGGCCTCGCCGAAGCGTTCAGCACCGCCGTCAGGGCCCGAACGTGCCGAGGTGCCCGAATTCGTGCCGGGCCCCGAGGTCGACCCCGACTACGCCCCGACGGCGAACCGGGTGAGCGAGCTCATCTCCGAGGCACACAAGAACGCCTGACCGATTGGCTTCGCAGACCTCACGCCGTCAAACGGCGGGTGGCGGGAACGGTTCAGGATCGGCGAAGCGTCGCACCACGTTGGCCGTGATACGCGCGATGTCGTTGTCATACCCGTCGCGGGCCAGCGCGCCGAACCACGAGATAGAGCCGACCGAAAAGACTGCTCCCCCATTTGGCGTCTCGTAGAACACCACGTCGGCGCGCACCATGGGGTCGGGTGTCGGGAAGTCCACCGAGCCCTCGAATTCTTCTTTTGTCCGCAGCATGTCGGGGCCGAACGTGGTCGCAGACGCCAGCATGACGGCGTGGCGTGGCGATCCCAGCCGTACGTCGTAGCGATCCAGCTCCTGGCCGGCAGCTCCGCCGCCCAACCCGGAAGTGCCGAGGCGCTCCCCCGGCACCCCGTCGAGTATCCACGCAGCCCGCGAGCTGTCGGCCCCGGGATCACGGACGAAGTAGGTGGCCTTCTCGAATCCCTGCGCAGCGAAACCGATGCCGCAGATCTCGTTGGGCGCCCGCCCTTGGCGCCGCCACATGCCGCCGTACTCGCCGCCCCAGGCGTGATAGCTCTCCCCCGGCCCGGTCTGCCAGTTCCGCACGCCATCCTCGGCCCTGCGCAGCTCCATGGCGCCGGGCCAGTCATCGCTGAACGACACTCTCCAGTAGAAGCCGTTGCCGCCCAGGTACATGAGCCGCCCGCCGTTGCGCTGCCAGTCGGCCAGTGCGTCCAGCATGGCGGTGGACCAGTACTCGGGATGGGTGCCGGTCACCAGCACCCGGTAGGGCGCGATTGCCTCGACACCGTCTGCGTGCAGGTCCTCGTCGGTGACGATGTCGTGGCCGATTTCGAGGTGCTCAAGGAAGGCGTTGATGTCGGTGTCGGGAGTGAAGTTCCAGCCGTCAGCTCCGGGCCGAAGGTTCAGCACGGGCCGGCGGCGTGAGCTGAACATCACGCCGCTTCGATCCGGGTGCTTCTCGTAGTGGCTGAGTCCGAGTTCGGGGCGATCGCGGATGTAGGCGTGCTCGGGTCGCAGGCGAGTCTTGGTCGGGATGAAATCGGCGCCTTCGAACAGCATCCGGTGGTTGGCATAGGCCATGTAGGTGGCGGTCGGCATCAGCAGCGCCACGTCGTTGGTGCGTGCGCCACTGCGAGGGCGCACGAAGAACGGCACCCGATCTTCACCGGCTTCGCCACGCACCCGAAATGCGTAGATCCCGCTCGGCAGATCATCCGGCAGCGTCGCGGTGACGGTGGTGTCCCAGCCCGCGTCGTACAGATCGTCGTGATGGAAGTGGACCGCGTCGAAGTGCGCCGGGTTGTCCGCCCAACGGTGCGCCGACCCGTCCCATGCAGGCCCCGTGATGGCTCGCGTCGGCAACTGGTGCAGCACGATGGGCCCGCTTGCAAGATCGTCGGCAGGCACAGTTCGTCCGGCCATGTCGGCGGAAAGATCCCACGACACGGTCGAATCACCAGCCCTCAGCAACGGCCGCGCGAGCCGCCCGTCGAACCGCTCGCCTCCAGGCCCCGCACCGAGCCACAGCTCAGCCGGCGCGAGCACACCTGCGCCGATCGGTGCCTCCACACTCGCTGCGCCACTTGCGCCGTGCCGGGACCCGTCCTCGCCCGTGGCGCCGTCTAGCTCGGCCTCCAGCCGGGAAATCGAAAGATCGCTGAGGCGGCCTCCTTCGACGGCGTCACGCCCTGGCGAATCCGAGATTGCCGTGGTCACCGTTGCGCTCAGCGTCCCGACGTCGAGGTCCAGTTCGGCGTCGAGCAGGTACCACCGATTGCGGGTCAGCGGCAGATCGTCGACGACCACTTGGGTCTCCTTGCCGGCCACTGAGGTCGACGCGACGGCGCGCCCGTCGGCGAGGTCGAGATGCAGTGCTTCGACCATGGCAGCGTCCGCCGACGCGTTGGCAACGCGCGCGCACAGCGTCGCTATGCGCGCAGGTCGATCCAGCAACGTCGGCATCAGCCAGACGCGCAGTCCGAGACGGCTCGCGCCCGAGACACGGTCCAGCGTCGCCACCCCGTACGAGCCCGGAATAAGCGGTTCCTCGTCGAGGGTCACTGACCAGCTGCCGGCAGTGGGGGCTGGCCGCTCCTCGAAGCCTGGGCCGTAGCGAGTCGGGTCGCCGCAGACAATCTGCGTGATGTCGATGCGCGCCGATCCCGGCTGATGCGACGACGCCATCAGCCGGATCGTCTCGCCGGCACGCAGTGCCCAAGGCTCGCAATAGCCAGTGACCTGCTTTTTGGGATCGGCATCCACAGCCGCCGGCGCAGGCATTGCGGACGCGTCGGTCTGAGTCATGGCGCGGCACTCCCTCAGGTCAGTGAATGCGTTTGTGCGGAGCGCTCAGCGCTGGGACCGAAACGCGTCGTAGTCGGTGACGGGCATGCCGTCGGCCCGCCAGCCGCCGAATCCGGTCTCTACATGGCTGACCTTGGGCACGCCCATGTCCTGCATCGTGTCGGCGGACAGGGCTGAGCGGGCACCTCCGGCACAGCACAGGATGAACTCGCGGTCTTCGGTGAAGACTTCTTTCGTGTAGGGCGAGTCGGGCGAGACCCAGAACTCGAGCATTCCCCGTGGCGTATGCATCGAACCTGGGATGGCACCATCACGTTGGAGCTCGCGTACGTCTCGAATGTCCACGATCAGCGCACCCTCTTCGGTGACACGACGGTGCGCCTCCGCCGGAGAGATGTTGGCGATACGGGTCTTGGCCTCCGCGACCATCTCGTTGACTGACTTGACGCCCATCGGTCTCTCCTTGTGGCACTGCATCGGTGTTGGCATGGCTGCTCCCACCGCCGCGTCACCTCGAGCGCGGCGGGTCGCCGTGGTGCAGTCTCACCGACGCGGGCGTCCGAGTCCACTCGACACGCCAATCAGCGCTCCCCGACGCGTCCGCTGGCACACTTGCAGCGGTGACAGCGCCGCTCCGGACGCCGCGAGGCCGCTTCTGTCTAGGCATTGACACCGGCGGCACGTTCACCGACGCCGTCGTGTACGACCACGACTCCGATCAGGTCATGGCCGCTGCCAAGACTCCGACGCGGCACGAAGACCTCTACGGCTGCGTGGTCGAGGCGATGGCGAGTGTGTTGGCGGGCGGCAACCGAGTCTCGGCCGACTTCCCCAGCGCGGCCGACATCGGGCTTGTAGCGGTCTCGACGACTCTCGCGACCAACGCGCTGGTCGAGGGTGCGGGGAGACCTGCCGGGCTGGTGGCCATCGGCTTTGAACCGGAGGCGCTGGCCCGTGTTGGGCTGCATGCGGGCGCTGGCGCGATGCCCAACGCAGCGACCGGGACCTCGCTCGCCAGCGACAGTCGTGATCGGCTGACAGGCAGCCTCGCGTCAGCTCCGGTCGTCATGGTGGGTGGCGGCCACGGCGCTCACGGCGACGAGCGAGTCCCGCTCGACCTCGACGAGCTCGCACACGCCCTCGACCGCATCGATGATTCGGTCGAGGCATACGCCGTTGCAGCGCAGTTCAGCGTCCGCAACGCTGCCCACGAACTTGAGGCTCGGGATGCCATCCGCGAACGCACAGGCAAGCCCGTGACCTGCAGCCACGAGCTGTCGCCGCGGCTGGGCGGCCCTCGGCGAGCGGTGACGACGCTGCTCAATGCGCAGCTCATCTCGGTCACCGCTCGCTTCACCGACGCAATCCAGGCAGCCATGGAGTCCTTGGAGCTAGACGCCCGCCTGATGGTGGTCCGGGGTGACGGCTCACTCGTGTCTGCGGAATTCGTGACCCAGCGCCCGATCGAGACCGTGCTGTCGGGCCCTGCCGCCAGCGTCATCGGTGCCCGCCACCTCGCTAGCGCTTCGACGCAGCGGCAAGAAGCGCTCGATGCCGGCGTCCTGGTCGTCGACATCGGTGGCACGACCACCGACATCGCGGCGATCCGAGACGGCGCTGTCGTTGCCGCGGATGGCACCAGCGACGCCGACACGGCGACCGTCGGCGGTCATGCCACGATGGTGACCGCGCTGCCGACCGTGACTGTGGGCCTCGGCGGTGACAGTGAGATCCGGATCCCGCCTGATGGAATCCGCGGCGAACTTGCCGTCGGACCTCGCAGGGTCGTGCCGCTGTGCGTGGCAGCGCAGCGACACCCCGACGTAGTCCTGCCGATGCTGCGACGCCAATTGGCGGCGGATCGACCGCTTTCCGAGTTCGGGCAAGTGCTGTTGCGTGCGTCAAGCACCTCGCCCGATGCTCATCTCACCAATCGCTCGAACCAGAACGGCCTCGACGGCGAGATCAGGCATCTCCTCGACAACGCTGGCGGCGCATTGCCGCTCGAGGACCTGAAGCGATCGGCTCGCTGGCGCGGAGCCCTCGAACGGCTCGAACGCAGCGGCCTGGTGCGGCGTGCGGCTCTGACGCCGACCGACGCCTGTGTGGTGCTCGGGTTAATCGACGCCGCAGCCGTGGGGGATGAAGCGGCCGCCAGGGCGGGTGCCGAGCTGTTCAGCCGCCAGCGCGATCGCTACGGCGTCGACGTCGACACCGGCGCCGCAGATCTCTCTCGACGCGTGATGCACATCGCGCTGCGCAGCGCCGCCGAAGCGCTGCTCGGCGTGGCACTCGGCGCGGACGGAATCGCCCCGGGCGAGACCAGGCGGCCGCTCGCACGGGCAGCCCTGGACCGCCGGCATCGTGAACTGGAACATGGTGCCGATGTGTCCGGCGGTGTCGACCGGGAGCCAGCGGCCGAGCCGCTGTGGGGCTTGCTCGAATCCAGCGAGTCTGCAGGCGTTCCTCTCGCGGAGGATGCCACAGCGACTCCGCCCGATGGCGCTCTGCTGGCACGGGTCGACGCCGGCGCGTCGGTCCCCATCGTCGCCATCGGGGCGCCGGCGACCACGTATGCCCCGCTCATCGCAGCACTGCTGGGCACCACCGCAATCGTCCCGACGCATGCCGGGGTGGCCAACGCAGTCGGTGCAGCCGTGGCCCGGGTCCGTATCACCAAACAGATCACAGTGACTGCGCCGCGCCGTGGCAGCTACCGGGCCCACTGGGGTGACGACCCACCGGTGTGGCACAGCCTCGCCGAAGCCCGCGAGTGGGCGACCGCGCAAGCGACCGAAGCCGCCCGAGCCGAGGCTGCCGCGGCGGGCGCTCGAAACGCCACCATCACCGTCGACTTCCAGACACGCACGGCACCAAGCAACGGCCGCGAACTCTTCGTCGAGGCCACGCTGCGGGTCACAGCCGCCGGTCGCCCGTCATAGCGGTAGCCGAGCGCTCACGCTTGAGGCGGGGCGGAGGCGTGAACAAGCTGGCCCTCGGTGCGACAGGCGGTCTCGAGCGTGGCGAGCCAGCCGACATCGGGAACGGGGCGTGCCGTGACCGGATCGTCGGCAAAGACGGCTTCGAGCGACGCGGCGATGCCGAGCAGGCGTCGATCGCTGTAACTCGGACCGACAATTTGCAATCCGAATGGCGTGCCCTGGCCGTCGAGGCCGCACGGGAGCGCCGTGGTGGGGTGGCCCACCACGGTGAGCGCGGCTGAGAGTCCGAGCCAGGCCATGTAGTTCTGCACCGCATGACCGTCGATTTCGGCAGGGAACAGCTGATGCCAGTCGAACGGCGGCACGCTGACCCCCGGGCAGATCAGCACGTCGAACCTGTCGAACAGCGCATCGGTCGCCCGGTACAGCTCCACCTGGCGTCGCCGGGCCTTGGCGATGTCGAGCACGGTGGTGCTCAGGGCCTCGTCGTAGGTAGCTCGGATGTTCGGGTTGAAACCGCCGTCAGGATTGTTGGCATCGGGGCCCGCAGCGTCAGGGTCGAATTTGTGAATGCTGCGGTGGTACTGGGTGGCGAAGATGTCCGAGCGAAGCTGCCAGTCCACATCGAGCGCCTCGCTGAGGTCGATATCGGCTTCTTCGGCTGATCCCACGATGCCGCTCAGCCGTTCGACCCGGTCGGCGAACACGCCGCGCACAGCGTCGGACACCAGCAAGCCGCCCAAGTCGGCGCTCACACCTACCCGTAGCTTCCCGACGTCGGCCTCTGGGAGCTCGGCAAACCCCGAGGGGTTGAGCGGGAAGGCCATGGGATCGCGGCGAGCAGCCCGGTCGCGCCCTGCGATCACCGAAAGCAGCAGCCCGACGTCGGCAACCGTTCGGGCCATCGGGCCCTGCACGCTGTAGTTGGTGCGCCCGATCGTGCGCTCGTCGTGGGCCACGGTGCCCGGCGTGGAGCGGTGAGCAGCAACCCCGCAGTACGACGCCGGGATACGCAGGCTGCCGCCATGGTCGGACCCGGTGGCAAGCGGCGTCATCCCGCACGACAGTGCGACTGCGGAGCCGCCCGAGCTGCCCCCGCAAGTCAGCGAAGGGTCGAACGGATTGCCGGTGGCACCGAAGAGACGGTTCACGGTGTTGGCGCCGATGCTGAGCTCGGGCGTGTTGGTCTTGCCGATGATCACGGCGTCAGCCGTCCGAACCCGCGCCACGATGCCGTCGTCGGTATCGGGCACGTTTGCCGCGAAGGGCGCAGCCCCATACGTCGTGGTCAGGCCCGCGGTGGTCTGAATGTCCTTGATCGCCACCGGCAGACCCGCCAGCGGCCCCAGTTCGTCGCCACGTGAACGGGCGTCGTCGATCGCTCGGGCCGTGGCGCGCGCCGCTTCGTCGTCACGAATGACGAGCGCATTGACCGCCTCGTCGGTGGCATCTGCCCGTGCCAGGCAGGACTCCAGCAACTCGATCGCCGACAGGTCCCGGGCTGCCAACAGCTCCCGCGCCCGCGTCGCAGACAGATCGCACGGCTCGCTCATCTCCCGGAGCGTGACACATCGCCGGGCCCCGGGCTGCGCTCTGGCTGCATCGGTAGTCTGACCGGCCATGAGCACCGGGGATGGGGTCAGCTCGAACGGTCACGAGCCGAGCGTCCACGACGTGGTGGTCGTAGGCGCCGGGTTCGCCGGCATGTACACGCTCTACACGCTGCGCGGGCTCGGTTTCGACGCTGTGGTGGTCGAAAGGGCCGACGACGTCGGCGGCACCTGGTACTGGAATCGGTACCCCGGTGCCCGCTGCGACGTCGAGTCGATGCAGTACTCCTACTCATTCGACCCCGAACTCGAACAGGAATGGGAATGGTCCGAGCGCTATTCCGGCCAGCCCGAGATCCTGCGATACGCCAACCACGTCGCCGACCGGTACGACCTGCGACGAGACATCCACTTCGAGACAACGGTCCAGCGGGTCGACTGGGACGAGGATGCTTGCCGATGGGTGCTGCAGACCGACCGGGGCACGTACCGGGCGCGCTTCGTGGTGATGGCCACCGGCTGCTTGTCCACCACCAATGTCCCCAGATTTGATGGCGCCGAGACCTTCGCCGGACCCACATTTCACACGGGCAATTGGCCGCACGAAGGCGTCGACTTCAGCGGCCTGTCGGTGGGCGTGATCGGCACCGGCTCTTCAGCCGTGCAGGCCATCCCGGTCATCGCCGCGGAGTGCCGCGAGCTGACGGTGTTCCAGCGCACGCCGAACTACACGGTGCCGGCCCGCAACCAGCCGCTCGATCCCGACGAGCAGGCCCACTGGAAGCAGAACTACCGCGAGCTGCGGGCCGAGATGTTCGCCCAACGCGCAGCCATGGTGCAGCGACTGCCCGACATCGAAGACGCCGCCAAGGATCTGGGCGAGCAGGAATTCAACGAGCGCATGGAGGAGCGGTGGGAGGTGGGCGGCTTCACCTTCTACCGGGCCTTCGGCGACGTCGTGCTCGATGCCGAATCGAACGAGCGAGTTGCCCAATTCGTCCGCGACAAGATCGGCGAAGTCGTCGATGACCCCGAGATGGCCGCGAAGCTCACCCCGCACAACACCATCGCCTGTAAGCGCCCCTGCCTCGACACGAACTACTACGAGACGTTCAACCAGCCCCATGTCCATCTGGTCGATGTGTCCGCGACGCCGATCGAGCGCATTTCGCCCGCTGGCGTCGTTGTCAACGGCACCGAATACCCGGTCGACGCGATCGTGTACGCGACGGGATTCGACGCGATGACCGGGACGCTGCTGCGCATGAACATCACTGGCCGTGGCGGTGTACGGCTGGCCGACCATTGGGACGCCGGTCCACGCACCTACCTGGGACTTGGCGTGGCGGGCTTCCCGAACATGTTCACCGTGTCGGGACCGGGCAGCCCATCGGTGCTGAGCAACATGATCCCGTCGATCGAGCAGCATGTCGACTGGATCGCCCGCTGCCTCGTGGATCTGCGCGAGCGCAGCACCACCACGATTGAGGCCGAGCCCGACGCCGAGGCCTACTGGGTGGACCACGTCAATGCTGTGGCCGACTTGACGCTGTACCCGACGTGCAACTCGTGGTACCTGGGGGCAAACATTCCCGGCAAGACCCGAGTCTTCATGCCGCTGCCTGGCTTCCCGCCCTACGTTGAGATCTGCGAGGACGTGGCGTCCGACAACTACCGCGGCTTCGCCCTCGCCTGATCGTCGCCTATCCCGAAGAGGCCGCTGATGAGATTCACGCCGACCGAACTGACCGGCCCCGAGCTCGAGCTCCAAGCGGAGGTACGAGAGTTCCTGGCCGCCGAGCTGCCCCCCGGCAGCCACGAGCCGTGCTTGGGCATGGCTGCGGACCACGATCGGGAGTTCTCCTCCAAGATGGCCGCCCGAGGCTGGGTGGGCATGGCGCTGCCGTCGCGCTGGGGCGGCTCGGATCGCACCGCCGTGCAGCGCTTCATCGTGGTGGAGGAGATGCTGCGCTGGGGCGCTCCGGTCGGGCATCACTGGGTGGCCGACCGCCAGACCGGCAACGTGATCCTCAAGTTCGGCACCGATGAGCAGCGCGAACGGTTCCTGGCGCCGATCTGCCGAGGCGAGCTGGGCTTCTCGATCGGCATGAGCGAGCCCGACAGCGGCTCGGACCTGGCCTCGGTGTCAACTCGAGCCGAGCGGGCCGATGACGGCTGGATCGTCAACGGCACCAAGATCTGGACGTCGAACGCGCACATGAACGACTGGTTCATCTGCCTGCTGCGCACCGCCCCCATGGAGGACGGCAACAAACACGCCGGGCTGTCGCAGTTCCTGATCGACCTGAGCTCTCCGGGACTCGAAATCAGCCCGATCCCGTTCCTCGACGGCAGCCATCACTTCAATGAGGTGACGTTCCACGACGTCTTCGTACCCGACACCAACGTGGTGGGCCAGCCGGGGATGGGCTGGCACCAGAACACCACCGAGATGGCCTACGAGCGCGGCGGGCCCGACCGCTGGCTGTCTCCGTTTTCGACGGTGGAGCAGTTGATGCGCGAGGCCGCCGGCACCCCGATGCAAGACACGGTGTCGGACCTGTTCGGCGAGCTGGCAGCTCGCTGGTGGGGCATCAGGAACCTGTCGCTGTCGGTGGCGCGGCTGATCGACGAGGGTGAAGCGCCGTCGGTGGAGTCGGCACTGGTCAAGGAGATGGGCACCCGCTACGAGCAGGCGGTCGTCGAGAAGCTGGTGCAGCTCATCGACGAGGAATACTCGCCCGAGTCGGAGTCATTGTTCGAGCGGTTGCTGGCCCAGTGCGTGGTGACCTTCCCGGGCAACACGATCCGGGGCGGCACCATCGAGATCCTGCGCTCCGTGGCCTCCAAGGGCCTCCAGGGGCTGCCGGTATGACGGCAGGCCCATCGACACAGACTGCCGATATGACGGTGAACACTGCGCCCGAGCCGGTTGTGGTCGACGATCTGATCACCGAGACGGCGGATCGTCTGTTCAGCGAGCTCTGCACCCATGAAGCAGTCCAGGCTGCCGAGGACAGCGGCGGTGCACCAGATATCTGGGGGGCGTTCCGCGAGACCGGCTTCGACCTGATCGCCGTTCCTGAAGAGGCTGGCGGATCGGGCGGCACGCTGGCTGAAGCCATCGAGGTGCTGCGGTTGGTCGGCTACCACTCAGCGCCGATCCCTGCTGCTGAGAACGGCATCCTCGGCAGCTGGCTCCTGGCCGAAGCCGGCATCGAGCGCCCCGACGGTCTGGTGACGGTCGTCCCGCCTCGGGCAGCGAACGGCAACTGGCGCGGCGCAGATCACTCGGCCGCCGACGGCTGTGCGAGCAGTCCGGGCACGGATCCAAGCGACAGCACCGGCTGCTCGGTGAGCTTCGCGGATGACGGCGCAGTCACCTTGACGGGCGAAGCCCATCGCGTGCCGTGGGCACGCGGCGCAGAGACGATCGTCTGCGTCTGCGAATGCGACGGGCAATCGACCGTCGTCGCGGTGCCGGCAGCAGAGTGCGAGATCACGCCGCTGCCGAATATGGCCGGCGAGCCCCGCGACACGGTGCGCTTCGACGGCGCAACGGGTCGGGCAGCGCCTGCGCCCGACGGTGTCGACGCGGCCGCGCTGGCCCAGCGCGGCGCCCTGTCGAGGGTCGCCCTGATGGCCGGCGCTATCGAGAAAATGTGCCAGCTCACCGTCAGCTACACCAACGAACGGGTCCAATTCGGCCGACCGGTAGCGCGCTTCCAAGCCGTGCAACAGCACTTGGTCTGGGCCGCGCAGGACGCAGCGCTGGTCCGCATGTCCGCCGAGGTTGCTGCCCGGGAGGCCACCCGCGGAGACGCACCGTTCGAGATCGCCGCAGCCAAGCTCATCGCCAACCAGGCAGCCGCCCGGGCCACGAAGGCCTGCCACCAAGCCCACGGCGCCATGGGCATGACCCAGGAGTACCCGCTGCATCACTTCAGTCGCCGGCTGTGGAGCTGGCGCAAGGAATACGGCTCCGACGCTCACTGGTCAGCGGTCCTCGGTGACATGGCCACCGGCGCAGGCGCCGACGGCCTGTACCCCCTCATCACCTCCGGCACCGCCGCCCTCGCCTGATGGTGGCAGGCGCCGGTAGGGAGGTGGCAGTGCCGCCGACGAATTCCGAGATCACCTTCAAGGTCAGCGACGACGAAGCAGATGGCGGATACTCCGCCAGCGCACTTGGTTACGGCATTCACACCCAGGCGGAGACGATCGAGGAAATGCGCGACAACATCCGCGAAACGGTCCGGTGCTACTTCGACGACGCGCCAACCCGTCCGAGCGTCGTCCGGCTGCCGGCGTCGTCGACCTGCTCACACATGTGAAATATAGAGAGCCAGTTTCGCGGAATATCGGGAATAAGTAGCACGAAATAGCGGGAATCGAATTCAGCGGCCTAGGCTGGACTCATGGGCCAGTACGTGCTCAGGGCAGCGGACGCCCTCATCGCCGACTATCTGGCCGAGCTGCCTGCGGTGTTGGTTATCGGCCCACGCGCTTGCGGCAAGACGACGACGGCGCGTCGCTACGCCCGCACTGTCGTGCGCTTGGATTCTGACGAAGCCGCCGCATTCCGTGCGAACCCCGACGCTGCGCTGCGGGCACGAGACGAGCCGGTGCTGCTCGACGAGTGGCAGATGGTGCCTGACGTTCTCGGTGCTGTGAAACGGGCCGTGGACACCGAGCGCCGTCGCGGACGGTTCCTCATCACCGGTTCGTTTCGCTCCGATCGCGACGATCGTTTCTGGCCGGGAACCGGCCGTGTGGTCGTGCTGCGCATGTACCCGCTGAGCGTGGCCGAGCAGCGGCAACGAACACAGAGCGCCTTCATCGACCGGGTGGTGACGGGCGAGCCATTGTCAGCAGGCGATCGAACGCCGCTGGACCTGCATGACTATGTAGCGCTCGCGGTGTGCGGTGGCTTTCCCGAGCCGGCTCTCGAACTCGGTCCCCGTACCAGCCGTGCATGGCTCGAGAGCTACGCCGACCAAATTGCGCTGCGTGACGCCCGTGTCCACAGCGAATCGCCTGACGCAGCCCGCCTGCAGCGCTACCTGCAGGCATACGCGGAGAATTCGGCGGGAACGCCGAGCCACAAGACGCTGTACGACGCAGCGGGCATCAGCCGCAAGACCGCCGTTGCTTACGACGGGCTGCTGGCCGAACTGATGGTGACCGACAATCTGCCGGCGTGGTCAACGAACCGGCTGAAGCGGCTGAGCCGAGCGCCAAAGCGCTACGTGATCGACTCGGGGCTCCTTGCCGGCATTCTGCGCTTAGGCGCCGACGACGTGCTCGCGTCGGGCGAACTGATCGGTCGCTTCATGGAGACGTTTGTAGTCGCCCAGCTGCGCGCAGAAGCCGCTGCCTCGACCACGCGCTACCGCCTGATGCACCTGCGCAGCGGCGACGGACGCCGCGAAGTCGATGTGCTGGTGGAGCTCGGAGGCGGCCGAGTCATGGGCATCGAGATCAAATCGGCCGCAGCAGTGAGCCATTCTGACGCCCGGCACCTCCAATGGCTGCGTGACTCGATGGACGAACGCTTCGTTGCAGGAATCGTGTTCCACACCGGGCGCGACATCTTCGACCTCTCCGATCGCATCACAGCAGTGCCGATCTCAGCCCTGTGGTCCTGACATCCCAGACTGCCGACGCTGACGACTTCAGCACGCTCCAGGGATCTGCCGAAGGCGACCGCACCGCATACGCGACGCGCTAGGCGCGCGAAAACGGCTTGATCGGGATGCTCTTGGGGATCCATGATCGCCAAGGGCGCTCGACGCCGACACATCAGTCGATCGGCCGGAATATCGGGAGTAGACGTGCTACGGACGTGCTACGTTGCGGGTATGAGCGGAACGACCACGATCCGCCTGAGCGACGAGGACCGGCGCCTGCTGGCCCAGCTGGTGCCCGAGTACGGCGACCAGTCGAGCGTCATCAGGCACGGCATCCGGAGGCTTGCCGAGGAACAAGCACAACGTGTAGCGCTCAGATCGCTGCTGCGGGACTGGCAGGCCGAGTCCGGTCCGGTGGATGAAGACTTGGTTGCCGAGATGCAGCAGCGCTACTACAACCGATGATCCTTGACGCAGGCGTCCTCATCGCGATCGATCGCGGCACCACACAGGCCCGCGCGTATTTGATGACTGCTGAGCGCAACGGAGATGCCCTCCACACAACTTCCCCGGTTGCTGCACAGGTGTGGCGCAACGGAAGCCGGCAAGCCCGGTTCGCACGAGCGCTCCAATCAATGACGCTGCACCCCTTCCTGCCCGGCGAGGTTGCCATGGTGGGCGTAACCCTTCGCAGATCGGGCACCGCCGACGTGGTCGACGCACATCTCTATGTGGTGGCGGAGCGAATCGGCCACGACATCTTGACTTCGGATGTCCACGATTTCGCGTCGCTTCGCACAACGACAGCGCCGCATCCACCACGGGTGCTGGCTTGGCAGTGACCCAGCCCCGCTGAGTTACGCCAGGGTGCGGGCAGCGGTTGCGACCAGTCGAGCGCTTCGCGGGCGGCGCATCTACGCTCGCCGCATGAGCAGCAACAGCACAGTCGACAGCACTCTCGACGAATTCGGACAGTACGGGGATGTCTCGGTCAAGCTGAGCGACGACCACGTGGCCGTCGTGGAGATTCAGCGGCCGCCCAACAACTTCTTCGACTTGGAACTCATCGACGGCCTCGTCGCCGCGTTCGGCGATCTGGACGAGGAGGACGGCTGCCGGGCGAGCGTGCTGTGCTCGGAAGGCAAGAACTTCTGTGCGGGCGCCCAGTTCGGATCTGATGGCCGCCGGGGCGGCGAGATCACCGCCACCAACGCCGACGGCAGCCCGCGCCATCTGTACGACGCTGCCTTCGACCTGTTCTCGAAGCGCACGCCGGTGGTGGGCGCCATCCAGGGCGCAGCGGTGGGCGGCGGGCTGGGCGTGGCCTGCTTCCCGGACTTCCGCATTGCGGCCCCCGAGGCTCGCTTCACGGCCAACTTCGCCCGATTGGGCTTCCACCACGGCTTCGGGCTCACCGTGACCCTGCCGATGCTGGTCGGCAATCAGCAGGCGCTGGATCTGCTCTACACCGGCCGCCGCGTGAAGGGCGACGAGGCCGTCGAGCTCGGGCTGGCCGACAAGCTGGTGCCGCTCGACGAGCTGCGCCAGGCCGCGTACGACTTCGCCTGCGAGATCGCCGGGTCGGCGCCGCTGGCCGTCGAGTCGATCCGCAACACGATGCGAGGCCACCTCGCCGACGCAATCAGAGTCGCCACCGACAACGAGAAGGCCGAGCAGGATCGCCTGCGCACAACCAACGACTGGCGTGAAGGCGTCAACGCCATGAACGAGCGCCGCACGCCAAACTTCACCCGCAGCTGATGCCGGGTCATCCTGAAGTGCCCGACCTCACCCGCGACTGATGGCCGATCCCACGTCGACCGCAGCCGCGCTCACCCCTGACGACATCCGCGCAGCGCTCGACGGACTGCTCGAGCGACGCACCGAAGAGACCCGGCTGACGTCGATGGGTGCGGGCAGCGACGACCTCGACAATGGTCGGGCGTATCTGGCGGCGACTGTCGAGGGCGGCTGGCACGTGCCGACGTGGCCTGCTGACCATGGCGGCCGGGACGCGTCGCCCGCGGAGAACGCCCTCGTCGGCTCGGTGCTGCGCGAGTACGTCGTGCCCGATCTGTACCCGTTCGCGATCGGGCTGGGGATGGTGGGCCCGGCGCTGCTGGCCCACGGCACCGCCGAACAGCAGCAGCGCTGGCTGCGTCCGATTGCTTCTGGTGCCGAGATCTGGTGCCAGATGTTCTCCGAGCCCGAAGCCGGCTCGGACCTCGCAAATGTGGCCCTCAGCGCCGAGCGGGACGGCGACGTGTGGCGCCTGGGCGGCCAGAAGACGTGGACCAGCCGGGCGATGTGGGCCGAATGGGGCATTTGCTTGGCCCGCACCGACCCCGCGCAGCCCAAGCACAAAGGGCTGACGATGTTCGTGATCGCGATGGACGCTCCTGGTGTCGACGTGCGGCCCCTGCGGCAGATGAACAACGACGCCCATTTCAGCGAAGTGTTCGTGGACGGCGCGGTCGTGGGTGACGAGTGGCGGGTCGGCGATGTGGGCGAAGGCTGGCGCGTCGCCATGACGATCCTCTCGCACGAGCGCGCCGGAGCCGGCAGCCGGGGCGGGGGCGACGGTGCGAAGCGGGGAGCCCGTGTTCCGCCGTGGATTGCCGATCTGGCCGCACTCGGAGCGCTCGACGACAAGGTGCGACGGGACGAGGCCATGTCGATCTACGCCGCCGACATGGCGTCGCGCTGGACCGCGCAGCGGGCGTCCGACGAGGCTCGATCGGGCGGCAGTCCAGGACCAGCGGGCAGCGGTGCAAAGCTGAGGACGGTGTCGTCGTACAAGCGACGTGCCTACTTGGCGAATCGCGCAGCAGGAGCGGCGGGCATGCTCGAAGACGGCCACGGCTACATCGAGACGGTGACGGCACCGTCGATGTCGATACGGGGCGGCACCGACGAGATCCAGCGCAACATCCTGGGAGAGCGAGTGCTGGGCCTCCCCGGCG
This sequence comes from Acidimicrobiales bacterium, assembly GCA_965231925.1. Classification (GTDB taxonomy): domain Bacteria; phylum Actinomycetota; class Acidimicrobiia; order Acidimicrobiales; family Poriferisodalaceae; genus Poriferisodalis. The sequence goes on along the minus strand of OZ246894.1, from coordinate 1,727,276 downwards.
AACCCCGCCTCGACCGTGATGTGCCCTGGCGCGATTCCCGCAAGGGAATGCTGTGATGCAGGGCGATTCCCGCAAGGGAATGCTGTGATGCAGGGCGATTCCCGCAAGGGAATGCTGTGAGCGGCATCGCGGCACCCACCACCTACGGCGAGATGATGTTCCTCGAGCAGCACGGCCCCGACACCTACGTCGGGCTCAGCCCCGAGTACATGTGGGGTCGGATCTACGGAGGGCAGGTCATCGCACAAGGCCTGTGGGCGGCGTTCCAAACGGTCGACGAAGCGTTCGTGCCGCACTCGGTGCATGCCTACTTCATCCGAGGCGGCACGCTTGACGAACCGGTCCGCTACGAGGTGGACCGCCTGCGCAACGGCCGCTCGTTCTGCACCCGAGCGGTCGTGGCCCGCCAGAGCGGCGGCGCAATCCTGAACCTGTCGTGCTCATTCCACGTGGCAGAGCAAGACGCCCAGGTGCAAACAGCACGCATCCCGCTCGCACCCGACCCGCAGGACTGTCGCAACATCGACGAAGAGCGATGGCCCTGGATCATGGAACGCCGACCGCTGCCGAGTCATCCGGGGGCGGGCCAGTCGATGGGCTGGGTACGCATCGTCGATCCGATCGAGGACGATCCCCGCCTGCACATCTGCGGGCTGGCGTTCACGTCGGACGCCATCCAGTTCAACGCCGCCCGCTCTCTGCATCCTCTGCAGGTGACCCGCGAGCAGTACCAGGAGAAGTTCATGGGCGCGTCACTGGATCACGCCATGTGGTTCCACCGCCCGATGCGCGCCGACGAGTGGCACCTCTACCAATTCGACTGCCACGGCCTCACGAGCGCTCGGGGCATGACCGTGGGCAACCTGTTCGCTCCTGACGGCCGCCACGTCGCAACGATCGCCCAAGAGGTCTTGCTACGGGAGCGGCGGCCTCAACCCTGAATCGCCGACATCAGCACAGCAGCACCCTCAGGCGCAGCAAGCCTCTTCGCTATGGCCGTCCCGCTCGATGCCGTCGCCGCGGCGTGACAGCACGACGTTCTGCATCACGTCGGTGTCACCCTGCTTGACGTACCACTCCCACTCGATGCCATGCGGATCGGTGGTCCACGTCTCGACCTTCTCGGCGTAGCAGCACATGGTCTCGTCAATGGTCGAGGTGGTGATGCCGGCCTCGCTCATGCGGGCGTGTGCCTGCTCTACCTCGCCGGCGGACTCGGTCTCGACCCCGAGGTGGTTGATGGTGCCCCCGTCGCCAGTCGACTCGAAGAGCACCAGCTTCAGCGGCGGCTCATCGATGGCGAAGTTCGCATAGCCCTCGCGCCGCTTCGCAGGCTCCGCTCCGAATAGGCGTGAGTAGAAGTCGACCGCTTCGTCGATGTCGTCCACGTTGAGTGCCAGCTGCAACCTCATGGGCTCACCCTACGGCGAGCCCCCTGCAGTGGGTAGGACGAACCCGGACATCTGAGCCCACTGGTCCCTCGCAATCTAAGGTGCGCCGCTGTGACTTCGCCACAACCGCTCAGCCCCGCACAGCTCGCGGCAGCAGATGCTCTGACCGCCTACCTCGCCGCCGGAGGCGAGGCACCCATAGGGGCGTTTGCCGACTTGGGCTTCGAAGACGGACTCGCTATCCAGTGCGAGATGCAGCGGCGAGCCACCGCCAATGGTGCCGTGCATGCCGGCTGGAAGGTAGGGCTGACCTCGGATCGGGCTCGGACTGCAGTAGGAATCGACGAGCGGCCGTTCGGGCACGTCAACCGCGTGCTCGCATCGCCCGCCGACATCCCGTCCGCAAAGATCAGCAAGGTGAGCATCGAACCTGAGATGTGCTTCGTGATCGGCGAGCGCATCGCCGGCGACGACGTCGATCCAGCTTCGGTGCCCGCTCGGATCGCGCAGGTGTGCGCCGGCTACGAGGTGAACGAGGCGCGCGTCGCCGTCGGAGGCAACCTCGCCATGCTCGTCGCCGACAGCCTGACGAACTGGGCCATTGTGCGAGGCTCGGGAGTCGACGCGCCTTCCGCAGCAGATCTCGACCGCTGCGTGGTGACGGTCTCGTGCGACGGCGAAGAGCGCTTCAACTGCACGGCCGCGGACGAGGTCGACAACCCCTACCTGTCGATTGCCCGGCTTGCAGCGACGTTGCACCGCCACGGCTTGGCTCTCGAAGCGGGCCAGAGCGTGATCACCGGCGCGTACTCCCGCTGCCGGGTCGAGCCCGGCCAGCGCTGGACGACCCACTACAGCGGCATCGGAGACGTGGAGGCGACGATCTCATGAGTTCTGCACTGCCCGGCCCGACCATCCTGGACGTGCCCGAAGGGCCGCTCCATGTGCTGGTCACCAAGACACTCACGCTGCCCGATGTCAGCCCCGATGACGAGGCCGCCATGCGCGACGCCGCAGGACCGGGCGCAGTCGTGAACATCGTGGACCGGCCGCGAGACGGGGTGCCGCTGGCTGCCGATGCACAGGTGATCCTCGGGATCGTGCCCGAGTGGCTGTTCGATGCGGCGCCGAATCTGCGCTGGATTCACGCCACGGCATCGGGCGTCGACATGTTCATGTATCCCAAGTTCCTCGCCAGCGATGTCGTGCTGACCGGCGAGAAGGGTCTGGTCGGCAGCCACCTGGCCGATCATGCGTTCGGCCTGCTGCTGGCGCTCGTCAGGCGCATCGCAACGGCGGTGAAGCTAGGCCCGCAGGGTTGGGACAACGACCTCCGGGAACAGATGCGTTACAGCGAGCTCGAGCTCGAAGGCCTGACCATGGGCATTCTGGGGTTCGGCGGCACGGGCCGACACATCGCCCGCCGCGCCACCGCGTTCGGCATGAACGTGCAGGCGATGGACCTGTACCCGGTTCCACCCGGCGAGGGCGTCGACACGGTCGGCGGACCGGAGTCGCTGCGCGACATCGTGGCAACCAGCGATGTCCTGGCAGTCGGTCTGCCGCTCACCGGCGACACCCGGGCCATGTTCGATGACGAGATGTTCGCCTTGATGCCCGACGGCGCGGTGTTGCTGAACGTGACCCGCGGCGAGATCATCGACGGACCGGCGCTGGAGCGCGCACTGGCCGAGGGACGGATCGGCGGCGCCGCTCTCGATGTCGCACCCGTCGAACCGCTGCCCGCCGATAGCCCGCTGTGGGCGTTCGACAACTGCGTGATGACACCCCATACCGCCGGCGCCAGCCAGCACCGCGCACGGCGCAACCTGGAGCGCTTCTGCCGCAATCTCGTCGCGCTGCGGGAGGGCCGCCCGCTGGAAGGCGTAGTCGACAAGCAGACCGGGTTCTGAGCCTCCCAAGATTCCGACACCTATCTGTCATGGAAAATCCGACCGGATAGGTCGGGTTTTGCAGGTACAGTCTTGCGCGCTCGGCAATCCCGCCGGGTTATAGGCATAGCCCGCCTCATGGGGCGTAAGAAATGGAGCTCACTATGAGCGACGCAGTTGAAGACCAAACCGACCAATGGGGTTTCGAAACCCGAATGATCCATGCGGGCCAAGCGCCTGACAGCGCCACCAACGCCCGCGCGGTTCCCATCTACCAGACCACCTCGTACACCTTCGAGAGCTCCGAGCATGCCCAGAAGCTGTTCGGGCTGGCCGAGATCGGGAACATCTACACCCGCATCATGAACCCCACCCAGCATGTGCTGGAAGAGCGCATCAGTGCGCTCGAAGGGGGCATTCGCACAGCAGTCGGCCTGCCCGGCGCGCTGGCGGTGTCCTCGGGGCAGGCTGCGGAGACGCTGGCAATCCTCAACCTTGCGGAGTCGGGCGACCACATCGTGGCCAGCCCGTCGCTGTATGGAGGCACGTACAACCTGTTCCACTACACGCTGCCGAAGATGGGCATCGAGACCACGTTTGTGGAAGATCCCGACGACCTCGACGCATGGCGCGATGCGACCCGTGACAACACGCGGGCGTTCTACGGCGAGACCATCGGCAATCCCAAGAACGACATCTTGGACTTCGAAGGCGTGTCCGACGTGGCCCATTCGGTGGGCGTCCCGCTGGTCGTCGACAACACGGTGCCCTCGCCGTACCTGTGCCAGCCACTGGCACACGGCGCGGATGTCGTCGTGCACTCGGCCACCAAGTTCATCGGCGGGCACGGCACGTCGATCGGCGGTCTGATCGTGGACGGCGGCACGTTCGACTTCGGCGCCTCAGGGCGGCATGCGATGTTCACCGAGCCCGATCCGAGCTACCACGGGCTGGCCTACTGGCCGGCCCTCGGCGCAGGTTCGTACATCCTCAAGGCACGAGTGCAGCTGCTGCGCGACATCGGCGCTGCTGTCTCGCCCATGAACGCCTTCCTGTTCCTGCAGGGAATCGAAACCTTGTCGCTGCGCATGGAACGGCACGTCGCCAACGCCCAATCGGTGGCCCAGTACCTGGAGTCCCACCCGCAGGTCGAGTGGGTGCTCTACGCCGGGCTTTCGTCCAGTCCCTACAACGAGCGGGCGCGCAAGTACCTGCCTCGGGGCGCCGGCTCAGTGCTGGCGTTCGGGATCGACGGCGGCACCAAGGCCGGCCAGAAGTTCGTGGAAAGCCTGGAGCTGCACAGCCATGTCGCCAACATCGGCGATGTACGCAGTCTGGCGATCCATCCGGCCAGCACGACGCACAGCCAGCTCACCCCCGAAGAGCAATCCGACACCGGCGTCGAGCCGAACTTGGTGCGGCTCTCCGTGGGCATCGAGACCATCGACGACATCATCGCCGACCTCGACACCGGCTTCGAGGCCGCCGCCGACATCTGACGCCGCACAACATCGCGCTCGCGGGCTGACGGCGCCAAGTCGTCAGCCCGCAGCCGGATGCCGTCAGCATTGGGCGGGCCAGGAACTCCTCAACCCCACAGGCCGCTGATCGGCACCGCTTCGATGCGGTCGCCGAGACTGTGCCGCTGTGCACCTGTGTGAAAGACGACCCCTCCGGCGAACTGCTCGGCGGGAAGCTGATCGCGCAGCCATGCCAGATGGCGGGCGTCCCGGCGGTTGGGGGCGCTGGTTGCTTTGACTTCGAATGCGGCAACACGAGATCCGAATTCCGCGATGAGATCGATCTCGTGCTCACCGCGATATGCGCGCAGATGGTGCAGATAGACAGTCTTCTCGGATGCCTCGGCCTCCGCGTGAAGCTGTGCGGCGACGTAGTTGTCCAGAATGCGGCCTCGGATGCCATGGTCGTACTGGATTGCAGCGTCATCGACCCGCGCCAGCCAGGCGGCAAGTCCGGAATCGGTGAGGTACCGCTTCGGCGCAGCGGCGAGGCGCTTGAGCCGGTTCGTTCGCCACGCAGGAACGTCGACGATCAGACGCAGCGTCCTCAGCACGTCGTGATAACTCGCAGCCGTACGCGCATCGAGCTTGGCGGCTTCGGCTAGTGCTGCGGCCGGTACCACGCCAGCAGTGTGCAACGCGAGTACCCGCAAGTACCGGGTCAGGCCCTCCGGGCTCCTACGGCGCCCTGCGGCATCGCCCAATTCTCCGAGATCACGAGTTGCGGTGGATTCGACGTAGCTGCGCATCCACCGGTAACGGCGACGCTGATCCGGAGCAGCAACGGCGTCAGGAAAGCCACCGGTCAACGCAATCTGCAGGTAGTCGAGGATGCCGGGCGGATCGGATGGCACGACAAAGCGGTCCTCGGAGTCCCAGCGGTCGAACAACGAAGGCGCTGCGGCGTCGCCAAAGCGCTCGCGTCCAGTCAAAGGCCACATCTCGATGCTCAAGAAGCGGCCCGTGCCAGGCCAGGAGCCGACAATGAGATCGTTGCGGGCTGAACCGGTGATGATGTAGCGACGCGGCCCTGATCGATCTTCGTCGACGGCGCGCTTGACCGCACCGAGCACTTCGGGGACGTGCTGCCATTCGTCGAGCAGCAGCGGAAACGGTCCGAGCGAGATTGCCACATCGGGGTCTTCCATCGACAGCCCGCGCTGCTGGGGGCGGTCCAGCCGCAAGGCACCTGCTGCGTGACGCATCGCAGTCGTTGTCTTGCCCACTGCCCGCGGGCCGGTGACGATTACCGCCGGCCAGTACTCGAGGTCGTCGGCGAGCAGCCGGTCTGCAATGCGACGTATGTACTCAGCGATACGACAAGCATAGCTGCCGAGAAGCGATTATGTATCATTTTGCAAGCAATTATTGTGTGTTATTGCAGATCTATTCCTGCTAGTGCGGTGTCCGCAAACGTTCGGTGGTCGCGTCCGCGGTTGTGGTGCGGGTGTGTGCTGTGATCGGGGGTATGACTGAACGGTTGCGGGTCCGGCGTTTGACCCATGAGGAAGGCCAGCGGCTCCAGCGGATCGTGCGCCGCGGGGGCGGCAAATCGGACAAGTCCCATGTGCGCTGGCGGCGTGCGACGGTGATTCATGCGTCTGCTGGCGGGAACTCGGTTGCGGTGATCGCTCGGCTGGTGGCGACGTCTCCTGATCGGGTGCGCGAGATGATCCATCGGTTCAACGAGTCGGGGATGGCGTCGTTGGACCCCAAGTGGGCGGGTGGCCGTCCCCGCCGGATCACGACTGACGATGAGGCGTTCATCGTCGAGACGGCCGGCGAGCGTCCCGAGAAGCTGGGGTTGGCGTTCACGCGGTGGAGCGTCCGCAAGCTGGCTGCCTATTTGGGCGACAACCCGACCCGTGTGGTGCGGATCGGCCGTGAGCGGCTGCGCCAGCTGCTGGCGGCCAACGACGTCACGTTCCAGCGCACCAAGTCGTGGAAGGACACCGACGACCCCGACCGCGAAGCGAAGCTGGACCGCATCGAGGACGCGCTCGAGAACCATCCCGACCGCACGTTCGCGTTCGACGAGTTCGGGCCGCTGGCCATCCGCCCCACCGCCGGCGCCGGCTGGGCGCCCAGGGGCCGCCCCCAGCGGCTGCGGGCGAACTACAACAAGCTCCACGGGGTGCGCCAGTTCCACGGCTGCTACTCGGTCGGCGACGACGAGATGTGGGGCGTCGTGCGGGCACGCAAGTCCGCAGCCAACACCCTCGCAGCGCTGCGCAGCATCCGAGCGCGCCGCCCCGACGGCGAACCGATCTATGTGATCTTGGACAACCTGTCTGCTCACAAGAGCGCCGACATCGTCCGCTGGGCTCAGCGCAACAAAGTCGAGTTGTGCTTCACGCCCACCTACAGCTCATGGGCCAACCCCATCGAAGCCCACTTCGGGCCGCTGCGCGAGTTCGTGCTCAACAACTCCGACCACCCCAACCACACCGTGCTCACACGCCGGCTGCACGCCTACCTCCGCTGGCGCAACGCCAACAAACGCAGCCCACAACTGCTCGCCGCACAACGCCGAGAACGAAAACGGGTCCGAGCCGAAAAAGGCACCCGATGGGGACGGCCCGCCACCCCCAAAGCCGCATGACCAACCCGCGCAAACGTTAGTGGACACCGCACTAGTTCTTGCGCACAAGGCCGCCCGCACAGCCAACCCGATCAGCGGCGCTCAGGCAGGCTGCACAGATCCAAGCTCGATCAGGTGGACTCCGGCGTCCTTCCGGGAATGGGCCCAGTCAAGGACTTGTTGCTCCTGAGAGAACAGGATGACCTGCCGATCATTGGCCACCTCGAGCAGGAACTCCAAGATGGTCGCCTTGCGATCGCTATCCGCATGCACCGTCGGATCGTCGAGCAAGAGCGGACATTTCTCGCGACCAGTCGAGAGCACCTCAGCGAGGACAACTCGCAGCGCTAAGTACACCTGCTCAGTCGTGCCGCGCGAAACATGCCGAGAATCGCGACGTTCGCCGGAGGCCGTCTCAAGCCTGACACTCAGGTCTGCCGGATCCACCAAGACCCTGCGGTACCGACCGTTCGTCACCTGCGACACCGGATCGCTTACCTTCTCTGAGATCTGTGGAGCAAGCGTTCGGTACGCATTGTCAACAGCCGCTTGCAAGTGCTCTTCGGCCTTGGCTAGCACGTCCCTCAATTGGAGCATGCGCTCATGTTCTCTCAAGGCTTCCCCCAGCTTTGCCTCCGCAGCGCCTACATCCACTTCTGTGCTCTTGACGCCCTCGAGCACCCCGCTCGCCCGGTTGAAATTCGCTTCAGCTGACCTCAACATCGCCTGCACGTCACCCGTTAGCTCCTGCCATGCACTCAGACTGTGGTCGCTGTCGAGTAGCCCTTCGAATACCGCATGTGCCTTCGCGGATCGTTCCCGCCAGCTCTGCTCGGCCGGAGGAACCGGCGGCGCGGCACGACCCTGTGCCAGCATCCCGTCACCGCTTTGATGAATGCGCCTGCGATCCGGGATTCGCATCTCGAGATCGTTCTGGGGACGGCCCGTGTCCTTCGACCTCAGCTCGTTCGGCACCGAATCTTTGGCTCGCCCCTTCGCCGCGAACCATGCGACGGAGCTGGCGATGACTCCCGCCACGGAGCTGGCGATGATTCCCGCCACGACACCAGCGAACAATCCGACCGTAACGCCGATCACGATTGTCGTCAGCAAAATGGCACGGACGGTCACCCTGACTCGCGTTGATTCTCGACGTCGACTTGACTCGGTTTCTCGGCGAGCCGGATCCACCTCCGACCTTGACTGAACGCCCGTTTGATACTCCCGAATTTCGTCAACGACTTGGCTCAGCGACTCCAAGGCCTCAAGGGAGTTCTCATATGCACCCCTGCGGCCGCGAACAGCGACCAGGTGACGCTTAGCGGCACGCATGTCCTCGGCAGCGCGGCGTAGCAGACCCGTGCGGTTCTCCTTGTCTTCCCCGACTATCTTTCGCTTGTATTGATCGATGCCGTTGATTGCTTCAACTGCAGAAACGGCCTCATTCTCGTTCGCGACCCGCTCAAGAAGCGCTCGAAGCGCTCCACGTCGCTCTTCGCGGTCCTTGACGGGAAGATGGGTCATGTCAAGGTCGGCGATGACGCTGGCCTGACAAACCGAAGCCGCCATGGCGAAGGTGTTTCGATTGAGTCCGACGAGCAACGCACCATCGGGGCTGCCGTCATGGAGGATCTCGCTCTCGATATCAACCAGACGTCGGTCGCCGAGCTCCGGATCGCTGATTGTCGTCTCATTCAAGCGCAGGTCCCGCCCGATCCTCATTCGCGCACCAGTGTCCCGCTCCATCTCTACTGCGACCGCCCACGGACCGTCATCGCCGCTCGACCAAGGGCGGTGTTGCTCCACGAACGTCGCTTCATCTTTCGTCCGCCCGCGCCCGCGCCTCCGTCCGCACAACGCAGCCATCAACGCTGCGTGCCATGACGACTTGCCCGCCTCGTTGGGTCCGTGAACGATGTTGAGTCCCGGAGCGAACTTGAGGTGATCGCCTTTGTTGCTATGCAAGGGGCCGAATGCTCGTGCCTCGACTTCGCAAAACCACATCGCTCACGCCACCTCAAGGTCGTTGCGGCCCTCCAGAGCTCGCAAGCCAGTGACGATGACCCGCTGCCTCGTCTCCGGGCAGAGTTCTTCGTCGGCTTCGACACCCCTCACAAACTCACCTCGGACCGATGGCTCACTCCGAATCTGCTTGAGGTCGTAACCCGTCTGCAGATTTCCGACGCGAACGCTGAGGTGCTCAAGCGGACCTCTTCGCGCTTCGAGCCTCTGCAGGTCAAATTGCACCGTCGGCGAGAGTTCGCCGACGATCGTCACGCGCCCTATGCCTGACCGCAGCGCGAGCAAGCTGTCCAACTTCATCTCGATCTCCCGCATATCCCCACATTTGGTGATGTTGAGTTCGAGATCGCCGTAGACCTCGAGTTCACACGTCTTGTGCCACTCACGCTTATCGAGTTCGCCGATCTCATCAAAGACAAGCTCAACTGCGCCGCGATTTCCCGGCGCGCCGAAGGACAGCGCCGCTGGCGCGCCACCGTACGTATACCGCTCGCCCTCGACGGGCTGGTGGTAGTGGCCGACAACGCAGTGCGTCAAGCCAGCCGTTTCGATGTGTTCCGCAGAGAACGGTGCATGCTGGTGCTTGTGCTCCTCGAGATGGAGCGCCCGCGACCAGCCTGAGTTCTCCGAGCCGTGAAAGAGCCCCAGATGAACAGCCTTCCCATCGACCCGAAAGCGCTCCAAGGGATTCGACGTCCCTGACGGTTTCTGGTGTGCGAAGCCCCAAACACGGAAGCGTTCGTCGGGGTCATCCCACGAGGTCATTTCCCCGGAAGAAAATATGTGAACGTTGCTGGACCAGGTGGCGGTGCGGTACGGGCTCTTCGGGCCGTACCAGTCATGGTTGCCGGGCGAGATCAGGACCGGTATCGGGGCCATCTCTTGAAAGACGCGTTCAAGCAAGCGGACCGTGTCGGGTGTGACGTGGTCTTGTTCGTATAAGTCTCCCGCGCAGAGCAAAGCGTCAACCTCCATCTCCTTCGCCAAGCCAACGGTTCGCTCTAGCGTGCGGCCCAACTCGGCCCGACGTAGGTTGGCGAGATCGCTGCCGCCCTGTGCGAACGGCGCATCGAGATGCAGATCGGAGAAAGCCAAGAACCGCATGTCATCAACGGTAATGGGGGGCTGCAACAACACGCCGTGCATCAGCTGGCGGCGCCGGTCTCGCGCAGGGCGACGATCTCGCCGGGTTCACGGCCAAACTGGTGCCGCACAACGCAGCTACGTCGACGTCGATCGACGCGGCACCCACCATGATGTCGAGACGCTCGGGGCGGCTCATGTACTCCCCGGCCTCGGCGCAGGGCCGGCGTTCGCTCATTGGCTGTCTCGCTCCTGGCTCTCGGTGCGTAACTGCCTGTGCCCCGAAATGGCGCCGGCGATGACGCATGCGAACAAGAACACGCCGGCGTTGATCTGCCCGAAGTTGTTGGAAGCGAGGCATGCCAGCAGCAGCACGACTGCGATGTCGGCCCGCCAGGTCCCGCGCTTGCCCACGGCAGTCCGCGCACCGGCCGATTCGTCGCCGCGGAGATCGAACTCAATACGCCATGTCCCGGGCTTGCTCATGACAGCCCCCGCGCCATCTCGACGCGCATTCGGCGGCGTCGGCGGCGTCGGCGGACGCGATCGCGCCAGTCAAGCAGGAGGTCGCCTCGCCTGGTGGCCGTGTTGTCGTGTCCGCGTGCCAAGGCCTCGCCGATGTCTTCCGAACCGTGAAACGGACCGAGATGAAGGTCCGAGAACTTCAACAAGTGCATGCCATCGACGGTAGTGAGGGGCTGTTACATCAAACCGCCCGGCATCAACTCACGGCGCCAGCCTCGCGCAGAGCGGTGATCTCGCTGGGCTCCAGACCGAACTGAGCGAGGATCTCGTCGGTGTGCTCGCCCCGTGCGGGACTGGGCCGGCGGATGTCACCGGGCACCCCGTCGATCTGGGTGGCGTTGCGCACGATGCGGATGTCGCCCATCGTCGGGTGATGCACCGGCGCGTCCATGCCCAAGTGCTCTACCTGAGGATCGGCGAAGGCCTCGGCCACACTGTTGACTCGGCCGCACGGGATGCCGACGGCGTTGAGGCGCTCGACCCATTCGTCGCGGCTCGCCTGGGCCAACCGCTCGCCGATGAGCTTGTTCAGCTCAGACCGGTTGGCTGAGCGCAGTTTCGTCGATGAGAATCGTTCGTCGTCGACCAGGTCGGGGCGGTCGATCTCGGCGCAGAAGGCTCGCCACAGTCGACCGCCAGGGGCGGCGATGTTGATGTGCCCGTCTGCGGCTTCGTAGGTCCCCATCGGGATCATCGTGGGGTGGTCGTTGCCGGCCTGCGGTGGGTCCTCCCCCGCCACCGTCCAGCGGGCCGCCTGGAAATCGAGCATGCCGATCATCGACTCCAGCAGCGAGGTGTGCACCCAGCGGCCCTCGCCGGTGCGGGACCGCTCGATGAGCGCTACCAGAACGCCGATCGCGAGCTGAAGGCCTGCGGTCACATCGCTGATCGCCACTCCGGCCCGCACGGGGCCATGGCCCGGCAGACCCGTCACGGCCATCATCCCGCCGAGGCCCTGCGCGATCTGGTCAACGCCGCCTCTCGTCGCGTACGGACCGTCTTGTCCGAAGCCCGAGATCGATCCCATGACAAGCGTTGGATTTACGGCGTGCAGAGTCTCCCAGTCGAACCCCAGCCGGTACTTGACCGTCGGCCGAAGGTTCTCGATCAGCACATCGGCCGACCGGACGAGCCGGTGAAGCAGTTCACGGCCCGACGGATTCTTCAAATCGATGACCAACGAGCGCTTGTTGCGATGGATGTTGAGGTGATCCGGCGATGCCTCACGGCCTTCCTCGAAACCGTCGACAGGAGCATCCACCCGGATCACGTCGGCACCCCAGTCCGCGAGCTGCCGTACGGCCGTCGGCCCCGCGCGCGCAATGGTCAGATCGAGCACGGTGATGCCGGCGAGCGGCAGCTCCGGACCGCCCGCGTGGGCACCCGGCGATGGCGAGGGGCTCACAGGCTCAGTTGCTGGCAGGGTCTGCCTGGGCGCCACGCACGAGTGCGCCGGGGCGGGCACCGGTGAACTCGCCGTCGGCTGACACCTCGACTCCCGCGACGAACGTGTGCCGGTAGCCCGTCGACCGCTGGATCAGGCGCTTGCCGCCGCTCGGCAGGTCGTACACGAGTTGCGGGCGCCCCACGCCGAGCGCCTCGAAGTCGACCACATTGAGGTCGGCCCGGTAGCCGGGAGCGAGCAGGCCGCGATCGGCCAGCCCGTACGCGGCCGCATTGGCCCGAGTCTGCTTGTGCACTAGGAATTCCAGCGGCAGGCCGTCGCCACGGCTGCGGTCGCGAGCCCAATGCGTCAGCAGGTACGTCGGGTACGACGCATCGCAGATGGTGCCGACATGTGCTCCCGCGTCGCCGATCCCGCAGATCGTGTGAGGGTCGGCCAGCATCTCGCGGATCACCTCGAGGCTGCCCGCGGTGTAGTTCTCGAAGGGGTACAGCAGCAGCGCGTCACCGTCACCGTCGGACAGCAGATCCAGTGCCAGTTCCCACGGGCTGACGCCGAGGTCTGCAGCCCGCGCTGCAACCGATGCGCGCGGGTCGGGCTCATAGTCGGGCACCTCGCCGAGTTCGAAGGCACGGGTGAGCGCGTAGTCCATCCACTTGCTGAAGCCGTCGACCGGCCGGTCCTCCACCAGTGCGCGACGCAAGCTCTCGTCGGTGCGCATGCGGGCCGCGCGCTGCGGTGCCGGCAGGTGGGCGATGTCGCGGTACGCCGGGTGGTTGCCGAAGGGGTTCACCGACACGTCGAGCCCGAGCATCACGCTGATGGGCCGGCAGCCGACCTGCCCATTCGCAGCGATGCCTGCTGCGTTCGCATCATGGATCTGCGCCAAGGTCTCCCGCCACAGCTCGGGGGCATTGTCCACCTGCAGCAGCAGCACCGACAGCGGGCGGCCCGAGAGCTCTGCTGCTGCGCGCAGCGTCTCGAATTCGCCGGGCCCGAAGTCGGAGTTCACCTGCAGCACGCCTGCATCGGCTCGCCGCATTGCGCGGGCTACCGCTGCCAGCTCCGGATCGCCAGCCGACAACGACGGCGTCAGCCGGCCATCGGCCGCCTTGTGCTTGGTGGCGCGGCTGGTGGTGAACCCGAGCGCCCCCGCTTCGAGTGCCTCGGTGACCAGCTCGGTGATCTGCTCGAGCTCTGCGGCCGTCGGCATCTCGGCATGGTCGGCGCCACGTTCTCCCATCACGAAGAACCGAAGCGCTCCATGGGGCAGCTGGCTACCGACGTCCATGACCCGGGGGGCCTCAGCAAGTGCATCGAGGTATTCGGGGTAGCTCGTCCAGCGGAAGTCGATGCCCTCGGCGAGCACCGTTCCGGGGATGTCCTCGACTCCCTCCATCAGGTTGATGAGGTAGTCCTCGGTACCCGGCTGCACCGGGGCGAACCCGACGCCGCAGTTGCCGAAGATCGCCGTGGTCACCCCATGCCACGACGAGGGTGTCATCTCGGGATCCCAGGTGGCCTGCCCGTCGTAGTGGGTGTGAATGTCCACCCAGCCCGGCAGCACCAAGTGGCCCTCGGCGTCGATTTCGCGCTGGCCCCGGGCGGCCACTGTGCCCACCTCGGCGATCGTGCCGTCGGTGATGGACACATCGGCAGTACGGGAAGGACCGCCGCTCCCGTCCACCACAGTCCCGTTGCGGATCACGACCTCAGCCATGCGAGTGATCGTACTGAGTGCGGCGAGCCGGCTCCCGGGCCATCGGAACGCTTCCACGCCCGTAATATGACTAGACTCTGACTAGTTAGAAATCTCTATCGGCGACTACGGACAGGTGATCGGAGCGACGTGATGGCATCAGAACCGACACCTCAAGCGATCCGCGGTGGTGCTGCGGAGGCCATCAGTCCCGTGCAATCCGTCGCGGCTGCCGAATTCAAGGCACGGTGCCTCAAGATCCTCGACGATGTACGGGACACTGGCGCTTGCGTCGTCATCACCAAGCACGGCCATCCAGTCGCGAAGCTCGTGCCGGTGGAGGCCGCCAGTGCTCGGGCGCCTTTTGTCGGCGCTTGCAAAGGACAGATCTCCTACCGCGAGGACGAGACGTTCGAGAATTCCACCGTCGCCGAAATGGACGCCTGGGAATCGAACCTCGACGAGCCGCAGACCCCCCTGAACTGAGCACCGATGCTACTGCTCGACACCAACGCGCTGCTCTGGGCGCTCAGCGACGATCCTCGGCTCAGCGACGCCACTCGTGAGCTCATAGAAGAGGCGTGGGCGACCGGAGCCGTTGCTGTGTCGGCGGTGACATTCTGGGAAATCGCCCTGCTCGTCGAGCGGCAGCGCCTGACGCTGTCAACCGCGCCTGAGACGTGGCGCCACGAACGCATCGCCGACGGGCTCGTCGAATTGCCCTTGCACGGCGAAGAAGTACTGAGAGCAGTGCGGCTCGGCGAAGAAGGCTTCCATCGGGATCCGGCCGACCGGTTCATTGTCGCCACCGCGCTCGTCGGCGGACACACGCTCGTTACGTCCGATCAGCAGATCCTCGCGTGGTCGGGCCGCCTGCCCCGGATCGATGCGCGCCGCGGGGACCCAACAGGAAGCCTGTCCCCCACGAGAGGTGCATGACTGCGAAAGCTGCTGCGGCCCGCAGACGATCCCCGGGGGCAGGAAGGCGTGAGCGCAGACGGGCAGCAGCAAGCAGGCACGCGCCGAGATACACAGCAGGAGCGATCAGGCCCCGTAGGCGCCCTGCGATCAGTTGGAACCCAGACAGCACGAGGCCCACGACGAGACTCGGCGCTGCCAGCTGCCGGGGCTGCACAGAGCGCGGGTGCCGGCGGATCACCACGCGCTTCCAGACGCCGTAGTCGAAGTACTGGCGCGCCAATCGCCCCCAGCTCGAACGAGGCAGGTAGTCCACGATCAGGCTCGAATCGAGCCACACAACGTGACCTGCGTCTCGCAGGCGCCAATTCAGCTCGTAGTCCTGGTTGCGTTCCAACGACGCGTCGAACCCGCCCACGGACCTCAGCGCAGCGACGTCGAACACGCCGAGATAGACGGTGTCGACGTGCCCCGAGAGGCTCCCGTGCCGGAAGGCGGCAGGGCCCCCGCCGAACGGCGACGACACGGCGGCCGCAATAACTCGACCCAAGCCGCTGTGCCCGACCGCACGCTGCACACCGCCGACATTGGCCGCCCCGGTCTCCGCAAGCGTCGCCACTGCTCGCTCGATGTAGTCGGCGGGCAGTCGGGCCTGCGCGTCGACCCGCACGATGATCGAGCCCGCTGCGGCGGCAATGGCCAGATTCAGGCCCGTCGACGTCGTGCCTGCGGGATTGTCGACGACCTCGAGCGGCCACTCACACCTGGCGTCGCGAGCCACGTCGTGGGTCGCGTCGCTGCTCGGCGCCACGGCCACGACCACCTCCAGCGTCCCTCGATACGTCTGCGCGCTCACGGCATCGAGGCAGCCAGGCAGCTCAGCGGCGCAGTTGCGCGCCGGAATCACCACGGTCACATGCGGCCCGGCGGCCGAGGCGTTCGGCTCGCTGGCAGTCGCCGGTTCGCTCACCTGGCGTTGCGACGAGCCATGACGACGAGGCTCTTCGCCATGATCTCCCAGTCCAGCACCGGCGACCAGTTGACGACGTACTGCAGGTCGTGACCCAGCTTGTAGCCGGGATCGGTCTGGTAGTGGCCTTGGGTCTGTGCGAGCCCGGTGATGCCGGGCGGTACGTCGTGGCGCCGCCCGTACCCGGCGATCTCACGCTCCAGCCGGGACACGAATTGCGGCCGCTCCGGCCGCGGCCCGACCAACGACATGGTGCCGGTCAGCACGTTCCACAGCTGCGGCAGCTCATCGAGCCTCGAGCGACGCAGCCAGTCCATGCCTCGCACCACTCGGGGGTCGCTGGAGGCAGCCAGCACAGGCCCGTTGCGCTCTGCATCACGAGTCATCGTGCGGAATTTCAGCAGCACGAACGGCACTCCGCCGCGACCGACTCGCTCCTGGCGGTACAGCACACCGCTCCCGCCCACGATCCTCACATAGGCGGCGACGGCTCCCGTGAGCGGCAGGGCGAACGGGGCAAGCAACGCCAGATAGGCCAGATCTAGCAACCGCTTGAAACGCAGCCGGCACACCGGCAGAGCATGCTCTCGTAGTGCCACGAAGGGCATTCCCCCGATCTGGCGGCTTCGCTGCAGCCCGAGCAACGTGTCTGCGGGCGTGATGCGGCGGAAGACGCCGATGTCGCGCACCTCGAGTTCGCCGAGCGGCTCGGGATAGATGGTCTCGAGCGGCTGACCTGACAGCAGCAGCAGTTCGGTGGCGCACAAGCGATCGGCCTCGGGGATGATCTGGGAGGGATCGTCGAGTCGGCCGGCAACCTCCGCGTCGGGTTCGGCGTCAGCAAGGTGCTCCTCGGCCGAGTCGATGTCGGCGGGCGTACCGGCCAGCAGCACCCTGGGCTTGCCTGTACGCAGCAGGCGGATTCGCCTCGCCCCCCACCGGTTGAAGGAGATGAGCACCGCACCGGCCACGGCCAGCACCACGAGATTCGCCCGGGGCATCAGATAGCGACCCGTCAGCAGCGTGACGGTGGCGTCGCCGCCCACCGCCATGAAGGTCAGCAGCATGGCTCGGGGAAGCCATGGCCGATGTCCCAGCCGCTGCTCGAATTCGTACAGCCCGCCGAAGTAGTAGACGGCCATGTGCAAGAAGGTGGCGACGGCGAATCCGATGAGGTAGTGGTTCCACGGGTAGGTCGGCCAGTCCAGACCGAATCGCACGATCGTGATGGCCACCATCAATCCGAACAGCGTCAGCGCGTCGACTACGTACAGGTACCGGAATCCTCTCCGGCTAGATGTCGCCAGCACTGCGGCTGAATTCACGTGCTCATGGTTGGATGGAACGCGTCCACGGGCGCTTTGCGGCGTGGCGTCCGGCAGTCGATGCCGCTCTTGGACCACCATCGGGCTGATACTACGCTGCCCCCCCTCAGACGGTGGGTGCGACGATCAGATTCGCAGCGATCAGAATCGGGCGATCGGAAACGACGGATCCTTCATGCTCACCACAGGACTTGTGGCTCGACTGCGTTCGGGTTGGACCGTCGTTGTCCTCATCTACGTGGGCGTGCTGGCACTGTGGGCACCAGACCTCGATTTGCCGCTGGGCAACAGCGACGATGGCCGGATCTTTGGCCGCGCAGGCATTCAGGCGCGCAACTTCTGGGACTTGGGGCCGCTGGATTCCAGCCTGGGCGCCAGGACCGATCCGTTCATCCGGGCCGAGTTCGAGGTGCCGCCCAGAACAGAACCACCCCCTGAAGCGGTCACCTACGCACATCACCCGCCGCTGAAGCAGTTCCTCACCATCATCTCGGTAGGCGCGTTGGGCGACAGCCCGACCGCGGTGCGGATCACCGATTTCCTGCTCGGAGCCGCCACTGTGGCATTCATGGCCGCTCTGCTGCGCGCCGTGGGCATGCGGTGGGGGCCGACGCTGCTCGCACTTCTGGTCTTGGTGAGCACGGGTTTCTTCTATGTGTATGCGCGCATGGGCATCAGCTTCTCGATGCTGCTCGCGCTCACCGCAGCCATCGCGTGGCTGCGGCAAGCCCAAACGCCCTCACGCTGGGCGCTCGCGGGCGTCGGTGCGCTCGCCGCGCTCACGGCGATGCACTCCTGGATCGCCATCGCATCGTTGGGTCTGCTGCTGCCGTGGCTGTTCATCGGGACGATGCAGCGGCGGCCGGCCGGCAGCTCTGGGGCAGTCACCGGGTCGTCGCGGGGTGTGGCCGGCTGGCTGCGACGCCAGTGGTCACCGGCCATGACTACAGTCGCAGCGGGGGCGCTACTAGGAGGTTTGTTGACCGCCGGCTGGCTGCTGAATGCAACCGACATCTCCGAGCTCAGCGAGCGGGTCGCGTTTCGAACTGGCAATGATGTCTCGACCGCAGCCGAGCAGGCCCAGTTCACCTTCGGCGAGTTTCTCCAGCGCCAGTGGACCTTCGCAGGCCACGAGATGTTGACGTCGTGGTGGTTGCGGCTGCTGTTCTTCCCCGCGCTCATCGCAGGTCTCATCGACCGTCGCACCCGTGGCCCGGTGGTGGTGACGCTCGCTGTGGCGATGTCGCTCACATTCGCGCTGCAGCAGGGAGCGTGGATCCATCGCCTGTGGAATTTCCCATGGGTGGCGCCGACGTCCATCGGCATCGCCGCCCTCGCCGACGCAGCTCGTCGACTGCTGCGGGGCCCAGTCGCCAAGCTTCGAGCGCCGTTGGGCGCAGCCGCGGCAGCGGTCACGTTGGTGACGCTGGCGTTCGTGGTGTCTGGTTCGACGCGAGACTTCTATCTCTCGCGCCCGGCCGACGCCGGGGCCGTCTTGGAACAGGCGCACGACGAACCGCAGGTGGCTCAAGCCGAGTTGGTGTGGTTCACCGCGGGCATCTGGACCCCGCGCTGGATCTCGTATTACCTGGATCGGCCGGTCTGGATGCTTGACGAGACCAATGTCAGCGAGGTCATCGCAACGGATGTGATCTTGGTGCGCAACGACCGGGTGCCCTCCTTTGTGCCTCCAGAGGCAATGGCTGCACCGCTGGCCGCCGGCACCGAATACACGCTCATATCTGCAGCAGCACTGGCTGAGTGATGGAAACTCCGGTGCCCGGCCCGCGTCGGGACGCGAGGCGTCACGCCGAACCGTCTGCGCACCTGTTCACGAAGTGCCAGTGGTCAGCCAGCATCTGGGGCAGGCCGCGCCGCGCACGCCATCCCAGTTCGTCCGCAGCCCGCGAGCAGTCGGCCCACGACTCGGCGATGTCACCCGGCCGGCGGCCCACGACCTCGTACCGAATCCGACGGCCGGTTGCAGCTTCGGCGGCCTCGATCAGCTCGAGAACCGTGGTGCCGATACCGGTGCCGAGATTGAACACGCAGCTGGACTGGGTGCCGAGATCGGCTTCGAGCGCTACCAGGTGGCCCTCGGCGAGATCCATGACGTGAACAAAGTCGCGCACGGCAGTGCCGTCGCGAGTGCCGTAGTCGTCGCCGAACACCTGCAGCCGATCCGCCGAGCCGAGCGCCACACGCATGACAACGGGCACGAGGTTCTGGCCGGCTTCGGTGGGCTGCTCACCGATGCGGCCCGAGGCGTGTGCGCCAACTGGGTTGAAGTAGCGCAAGGTGACCGCTTGCAAGGCGGAGCACGCCGATGCGTCGGCGAGGATGCGTTCGCACATCAGCTTGGTCGTGCCATAGGGGCTCTGGGGCGCAGGGGGCGTCTCTTCGGTGACGGGCATCTGCTCGGGCATGCCGTACACCACGGCCGACGAGCTGAAGACCAAGCGATCTATGCCTCGTTCGATGGCGACTTCCGCCAGGTTGAGCGTCGAGAGGACGTTGTTCCGGTAGTACCTCAGCGGCTCGGCAAACGACTCCGGAACGCTCTTGCATGCCGCGAAGTGCACAATCGAATCGAAATCGTGTTCGTCGCAGAGCCGTCGAACCGCGGCACGATCCGTAGCGTCGCCTTCGATGACTGCCAGATTCGGATCCGTCAGTGTTCGAAGCTCGCCAACCACGTCGCTGCGGGCGTTGGAGAAGTCATCCAGCACGACGACTTCGCGCCCTGCGGCACGCAGGGCAACCACCGTGTGGCTCCCGACGTATCCGGCGCCCCCAACGACGAGCGTTGTCATGGGGGCAGTGTGCCACCCTCTCGCGACAGGCGACCGGTATGGTGAATGCTCGGTCGGATGGCCGCGGTGGCCCTGCTGCACATACCAAGGAGCAGACCTTTGGAGCGTGTCCGCGAACCGTGCGCCGAGTGCTGGCCGCTCGCGGTCGGGACGGGCCGCAGCACCCGAGTTTCCATCGGCACGACGCGTCGGGCCCTGAGCTGGACGACGTGGCTCGCAGCACTGATGTTGCTGGCGGCGTGCTCGTCGATCACGGTGCCGCCAGAGACGATCGAGGTCGAGCCAGTTCCGTCCACATCGACGGTGTCCACTGTGCCGCCGACCAGCATCGCGTCGCCAACGAGCACCGCTCCAGCAACGACCAGCGCGCCGGTCACGTCGGTGACCAGCGCCGAGCCCGCCACCTCCACCACAACCGCTGCTCCGCAGTTCACCGCACCATTTACCGGCTTGCCGACACCCGTCGAGATCGTGCGGCCCGCTGCCGTCGTCAAGATCGACAACCACCCGCGTGCCTTGCCGCAGTGGGGTCTCAATCAGGCCGACGTCGTCTACGAGGAACTCGTCGAGGCCCGACTCACGCGATTCGCTGCGATCTTCCACTCCACAGATGCCGACGTGGTCGGCCCTGTTCGATCGGCTCGCACCGGCGATTTCGCACTGCTGTCGAATCTCAACCGGCCGATCTTCGTGAACTCGGGAGCGAATGCGTACACCGCCCGAGCCCTTCGCAGTGTCGACGCGGTCGCCATCATCGACGGGGCGGCCATCGCCAAGGGCGTCTTCGAGCGTTCGCCGGCAAAGAACGCTCCGCACAACCTCATCACGGACACGGCTCGCATCTATGGCGCAGGCGCCTCTGATGGCCGAACGCCACCGAAGTACCTCAGCTTCCGCGCCGAAGCTGAGGCGCTGGCGCGGGGCACCTCCGCGAGCGGCGTCGATATCGACTTCGGGCAAATCGAGGCGTCGTACCGCTGGGATGCAGCCGTAGGCGGCTGGGCCCGCACTCAAAACGGAAGAGACCACACCGACTTCGACGGTGTACGCGTCGCACCCGAGAACGTCATCGTGCAATTCGTGCGGTACCGTCAGAGCCCCGCAGATGCTGCAACTCCCGAACCGGTGCTCACTGGCGGCGGCGAGGCATGGATCTTCACCGACGGCGTGGTCGTGCGAGGCACGTGGGAGAGGTTGTCCGAACTCGATGTCACCGTCTTCCGTTCCGACAACACCCTCGTCGTGCCGCTGACACCGGGCCGCACTTGGATCGCGCTCGCGCGAGCGGGGACGGCCGAGATCGTTCCCTGATCAGCGCCCTGCCATCGCGGGCCTGCAGACGTACTGCGGTGCCAGTGGTTCAGTCGAACTCGTGACGAGGCACGTCGGACCACAGCCGCTCGAGGTCGTAGTACTCGCGCGTCGGCTCGTGGAAGATGTGCGCGACGAACTCGCCGAAGTCGAGCAGCACCCATTGCGCCTCGTCAAGGCCCTCGGTGCGGATCGGCCCAGGACCCCCGGCCGCCTTCACGTGCGATTCCATCAGCTCGGCGATGCGTCGAACGCGACGCACGTTGGGTGCGCTCGCGATGATGAACCAATCGGTGATCGCCAGCACATCGCCGACATCGAGCACCACGATGCGCTCGGCGGTCATCTCCGCCGCTCCTTCGACTGCGGCCTTGACCTGCAGCGGGACGATCGACGGGGCATCGCGAGCGACCGGCCCGACGGTGTGGACCCCACCCGAAGCCGGGGACGCCTGCTGAACCGATGCCACGTTCACGGAGAATAGAGCGTGTGCTCGTCGATGTAGCTCATGACCGCAGGCGGCACGAGTCGGGCGGCTCCCGGGACGCCGCCGCGCAAGGCGCGCCGGGCCAGCAGTTCACGCACCAGTGTGGCCGAAGCCTCAACCGGATCCATGAACACCGTCTCGGTGCGCCAGCCTTCGACATTGGCGGGTGGCTGGCCCACGGGCACCACGACCGCGAGCCTCACGCGCTGGGCGAGTTCAGCGGCACGGTGCCACGTCGACACGCCGCTCGCCGCGGCGGGACCCACCACCAGCACCGATTCGATCCCGGGTCGCTCGAGCTCAAGCACCGTGTCGATGGTGTAGGTCGGCCCACCCCGCTGGATCTCCACATCGCTGACCTCCATGCCATCGACATCAGCGAAGGCCAGCCGGACCATGGCCAACCGGTGATGCGCGGGGGTCAGCTCACGCTCGGCTGACTTCTGCCACGGGTCGTTCGCCACGATGACGTGCAGCACGCCGGCACCGAGTTGATCCTGCGCGCAGACTGCCGCAGCAATGTGACCGGCGTGAGGTGGGTCGAAAGTGCCCCCGAAGATCGCTTGTCGCGGCGGCACCGCAGCAGTGTAGAGTCACGCCTCACATCTCATCTGTAGCTCGCACTCAGGCGCCGTTGCAATTTCCGGCAAGCCCCGGTGTCGACTTCTTGCGCGCGCTGTGCACTGTGTGCTACGTTTGACCGTCCGCCCAAAGCAGTGCTGCGCCAGGCCCGGGTTCTCGGGCTTGGCATCGCATGCGGGCGTACAACCAAGATCGGCTCCGCCACAACAGCGGTGCCACGCCTGAGGCCGGGCTGCGCTAGCTCGCCGAAGGCAACACATACCCGGTGCCCCCCACCGGGTGGCATGCCGGGGCGGCATGCAACCGAAGACGAAGAACCGGCTGCCCCCTGCCGGTTGGAGTGAATGTCATGGATTCAGTTGGCCAATACCTGAACGAGATCGGTGCGGTTGCGCTGCTTACAGCAGAGGACGAGCGCATGCTCTCCCAGCAGATTGAGGCAGGACGCGATGCGCGGGCGAGCCTCGACAACGATGAGGAATTGTCCGTGGCCGAGCGGCGCGAGTTTCGCAAGGCCGTGCAGACGGCCGCAGCCGCACGCGATCGCTTCATCCGGGCAAATCTCCGGCTCGTGGTGTCCATCGCTCGCCGCTACCCGCTGCCGCCGACGCTGGAACTGCTCGACCTGATCCAGGAAGGCAACCTCGGCCTCGAGCACGCAGTCGAGAAGTTCGACTGGCGGCGCGGCTTCAAGTTCTCCACCTACGCAACGTTCTGGATCCGGCAGTCCATCGGGCGTGCGCTCGATCAGAAGGGCAGCCTCATCCGTCTGCCTTCGGATCGCTCTGCCACGTTGCGTGCCGCTCTGCGCCACAACGGCGGCGACAGCGACTCGCTCGACGACGAGAACGCCTGGCTGCAGCGGATCAGCACGCCGACGTCGCTCGACAAGACCGTCGGCGACGACGGCGACAGCGCGCTCATCGACCTCATCGGCGATGACGCTCCCGGGCCCGAGCACTTCGCGATCGAGTCCGATCGACGCGGCATGGTCATGTCCATGCTCGGTCGCCTAGACAAGCGCGCCCGCTACGCGGTGGCCCGACGCAACGGGATAATCGACGGTGAGCAGCGCAGCTACCGCGAGATCGGCGAAGAACTCGGCGTCACTGCCGAAGCAGCACGCCGTCTCGTCAAGCGTGCCGTCGATGAGCTGCAGAGCCTCGCCGCGGACGGCGAGTTCGTAGACATCGATGCAGACGCAGACGCTGTCTGACGCCTCGAGCCCTACGTCCGGCGCGCCCCGTCCCGCCAGCTCTCATCAGCACGCACCAGGATGGCATCCCGGCTCGTGGGCCGACCGGTCCGCCGGCCAGCAACCTGAGTGGCCCGACGCAGACGCACTCGCAGCCTCGCTGGCAGAGTTGCTTCGGCGTCCCCCGCTGGTGTTCGCCGGTGAGGCAAGGCGGCTGACTGAGCTGCTCGGGCACGTCTGCGCCGGCAAGGCTTTTGTGCTGCAGGCCGGCGACTGCGCCGAGTCGTTCGAGCTCTCCACCGCAGACCAGATCCGTGACCGTCTCAAGGTGATCTTGCAGATGGCCGTCGTGATGCAGTACTCCGCCGGGCTGCCCATCGTGAAGGTAGGTCGGATCGCCGGTCAGTTCGCGAAACCGCGCAGCTCGGCCAACGAGACCCGCGACGGCCAGACGCTGCCCGTCTTCCGCGGCCACATCGTGAATGACATCGCGTTCGAGCCCGAGGCTCGCACGCCTGACCCAGGCCGCTTGCTGCAGGCATACAACACATCGGCGGCAACGCTCAACCTGTTGCGGGCATTCACACGGGGCGGCTACGCCGATCTGCGACAGGTGCACGACTGGAATCAGGAGTTCGTGGCGTCCAGCCCCGCCGGCCGCCGCTACGAGATGCTCGCCAACGGCATTGATGCGGCGCTTCGCTTCATGAACGCGTGCGGACTCGACACCGACGACAGTGCCATGCGCCAGGTGGAGCTCTACACCAGCCACGAGGCGCTGCTGCTGGGCTACGAGGAAGCGCTCACCCGCACCGACAGCATCACCGGCGACTGGTACGACTGCTCGGCGCACATGCTGTGGGTCGGCGAGCGCACCCGCGAGCTCGACGGCGCCCATGTGGAGTTCCTGCGAGGGGTGCACAATCCGATTGGGGCGAAGCTGGGTCCCACCGTCACGCCCGACGAAGCGCTGGCGCTGTGCGAAGCGCTGAACCCGAATCGGATCCCGGGCCGGTTGACCCTGATCAGCCGCGTCGGAGCGGGCAACGTGGTCGAATCATTCGAGCCGATCCTGAACGCAGTCACCGATGCCGGACATCCGGTGGTGTGGCAGTGCGACCCGATGCACGGCAACACCTACAGCACCGAAGACGGTGTCAAGACTCGCCACTTCGACGCGATACTGGCCGAGATCCGTCAGTACTTCGCCGCCCACGCCGCTGCGGGGACGTGGCCCGGCGGCATTCACCTCGAGATCACCGGCGATGCGGTCACCGAATGCGTCGGCGGCGGCGACGAGCTGGCCCAGCACCAGCTCGGCGACCGCTACGAGACGATGTGCGACCCGCGCCTCAACGGGCGGCAGTCACTCGACTTGGCCTTCCTGGCCTCCGACCTGCTCGCGTCTGCCGGAGGCTGAACCCTGGGCCCGAGCGGCCCGCGAGCGAAGCGAGCTAGAGCGGAAGACAACGGGCGAAGCCCGGGCCCGAGCGGCCCGCGAGCGAAGCGAGCTAGAGCGGAAGACAACGGGCGAAGCCCGGGCCCGAGCGGCCCGTCAGCTACGCGAGGTTGTCGACGAAGCCTTCGAGCTGGCGCAGATTGCGGCACTCGAACACGCCGTCGGTATACGTCGAATACTCGGTGATTACCGAGTCTCCCGTGTCCCAGTACGAGCGTGGTTCAGGGTTGAGCCAGAACACCGAGCGGGCTCGCTTCTGGCATTCCTTGAGCACCCACGCATTCGTGGAGTGATAGTTGTTGCGAGCGTCGCCCAGGAACATCATCGTTGACTTGGCGTTGACGTCCTTGCCGAAGCTCTCCCAGAACACGCCGAAGGCATGGCCGTAGTCGGAATGGCCGTCAACCCAGACGACATCGGCTTCGGTGTTCACCCGGTGCACGGCGTTGGTGATGTCCTCTTCGTTCTGGAACATGTGAGTGACCTCGTCGATGCCGTCGATGAACACGAACGACCGCACCTTGGAGAACTGGTTTTGCAGCGCGTACACCAGGTGCAAGGTGAACCTGGCAAACGCCGCGACTGAGCCCGAGATGTCCGCCACCACGATGAGCTCTGGCTTGTTTGGGCGCGGATGGCGGAAACGCGGCTCTGCGGGCACGCCGCCGTAGCTGAGCGAACGTCGCACTGTGGCCCGGAAGTCGAGCGGGCCGCGACGCTTGTGCTTGCGCTTGCGCGCGAGGCGCGCGGCGAGCTTGCGTGTCAGCGGTTGGATGGCCTTGCGAATGTTGGCCATCTCCTCACGGCTGGCGTGCATGAAATCGACGTCTTCGGGCAGGGGTTTGCGCAGCGTCTTGGCCATCGCCTCGACGCCTCTGTCGGCCACGAGGCGGCGCCGGATTTCGGCTTCGATCTCG
Source organism: Acidimicrobiales bacterium (assembly GCA_965231925.1). Classification (GTDB taxonomy): domain Bacteria; phylum Actinomycetota; class Acidimicrobiia; order Acidimicrobiales; family Poriferisodalaceae; genus Poriferisodalis. The sequence goes on along the minus strand of OZ246894.1, from coordinate 1,701,181 downwards.
CGCTTCAGCTGCTCGATGCGATTCTCGAACTCCTCGCGTTCGAGCCGCTCAGCCAACTGCGTCATGTCGCCCTCGTAACGCTGCGACGACTCCTCGATCAGCCGCTCGAGCATGCCGTCGAGGTCGAGATTGCGCAGCGTGCGATACAGGTAGTAGGTGCCGCCGACGGGTCGACCCGGCTCCATGCCCGCGAACTGCGTCACAGCCGCCCGGGCCATGGCCGCCATCATCGCCTCATCGGCGTTCAGCAGCGCCCGGAAGAGCATCTCGGCGATCTCCTCGGGGGACATGTCCTGCCCGCCCCCGCGGCCGCCCATGCCCTGCATCTGCTGGGACATCCACTCTTCGAGATTGTCGGGATCGAACTCGCCGTCGCCGTTCTCGTCGCCGACGTTGTACTCAGGCCCTCGCAGCGAGAAGTACACCTCGAAGACCGTCTCGAATGCCCGCCAGTGCTGCTCGTTCTTCACCAGCGTGGCGGCAAGCGCGTACTTGAAGGCGTCACGGTCTTCGATGGGGATGTGCTTGACAGCCTCCATCGCGTCGAGATTCTCCGTCAGCGACACCGGCAAGCCAGCGTTGCGCAGCTCACCGACGAAACCGCTCAGCAGATCCAACATGGCCGATCTCCGTCCTCGTCGAGCCCTGTCTAGGCCTCGACCGTCAGCTCTTTGGCGGCCTTCTCAATGTCGGATTGGTACTTGAGCAGGATGTGCAGCGTCTCCTTGGCCTGCTCGACGTCGATGTTCTCGATGCCCAGCAAGACCAAGGTGCGAGCCCAGTCCAGGGTCTCGGACACCGACGGCGCCTTCTTGAGCTCGAGCTGGCGGATGGAGCGCACGACGCGCGCAATCTGCTCGGCCAGGTTCTCGCTGATGCCGACGACCTTGGTCAGGACGATCTGCTTCTCGCGTTCGAGGTCGGGATAGTCGATGTGCAGAAACAGGCAGCGCCGCTTGAGCGCTTCTGAGAGCTCCCGGGTGTTGTTGGACGTCAGGATGACAATCGGGATCTGGGTTGCCGTGATGGTGCCCAGCTCCGGGATCGAGACCTGGTAGTCAGACAGGATCTCGAGCAGCAGTGCCTCGGTCTCGATCTCGACGCGATCGACCTCGTCGATCAACAGCACCACTTGGTCTTTCGCGCTGATCGCCTCGAGCAGCGGCCGGGTGAGCAGGAACTCGTCCTGGAAGATGTCGTCCTGCAACTCCACCCAATCCTCGTGCTCGGCGTCGACACCCCTGTCGGCCTGGATGCGCAAGAGCTGCTTCTTGTAGTTCCACTCGTACAGCGCCTTGGCTTCGTCGAGGCCCTCGTAGCACTGCAGCCGGATCAGGCGGGCGCCGGTCATCGCAGCGACCGACTTCGCGAGCTCGGTCTTGCCCGTCCCTGCTGGCCCTTCCACCAGCACCGGCTTGCCGAGCCTCTCGGCCAGGAACACGACGCTCGCGATGCCGTCATCGGCGAGGTATTCGACTTTCGCCAATCCTTCACGGACACCCGAGAGGTCTCCGAACATTGTGTCGCTCATTCTGGGTGTCTCCCCTGTCAGTGTGGGCAGTGGTCGGTGGGCGCCGGTTCGTCGGCCCAGAGTCGTTGGCGACGCTGCCGGTCAGACAGTGTGGCAGCCGCGACCACCATTCGGCACGGTCAGTCTCGAGTGTGACCTGTTCCGGTCACCACGAACTTGGTGGTTGTGAGCTGCTCAAGGCCCATAGGACCGCGAGCATGCAGCTTTTGGGTGCTGATGCCGATCTCCGCTCCGAAACCGAATTCCTCTCCGTCCACGAAGCGTGTCGAAGCGTTGACGAGTACTGCGGCGGCATCCACTCGGCGGGTGAATTCCTGCGCAGCGGCGAGGTCACCGGTCACGATGGCCTCGCTGTGTCCCGTGCCATGTCGGTTGACATGGTCGATAGCGGCGTCGAGGTCGTCCACCACGGCAACGCTCATCTTGAGCGCCAAGAACTCTGTCGAGAAATCCTCGGGACTGGCTGGCCCGATCTGCGACGAGATGGCCTGCGCCGTCGCGTCCCCGACCAAATCGACGCCCTGTAGGTCGTTGATGACTCGGGGCAGGAACGCCCCGGCCACGTCTCGGTGGACCACAAGAGATTCTGCTGCGTTGCACACCGAGGGCCTGCTGAGTTTCGCGTTGGCGACGATGTCGGCCGCCATGTCTAGGTCGGCCGCTGTGTCTACGTACACGTGGCAGTTGCCGTCGCCGTCGATCACGTAGGGCACGGTGGCGTTGGCGAGCACAGACGAAATGAGAGCGGGACCGCCGCGCGGGATGAGGCAGTCGATGTGGTCGCGCAGGCGCATGAACTCGGTGGCAGCACTGTGACGTGTATCGGTGACGAGTACCAGTGCGTCTGCGGGCAGGCCGGCTTTGACCAAGCCGTCTCGCAATGCCTCCGCGATAGCCATGTTGGAGTTGAGCGCGGCGCTCGAACCCCGCAGGAACGCGGCATTCGCCGACTTCAGGCACAGCCCGAAGGCATCTGAGGTGACGTTGGGCCTGCTCTCATAGATGATCGCCACGACGCCCAGAGGCACACGTACCCGTTCCACCGCCAGCCCGTTGGGCCTCACCCACCCGTCAACCACTTGGCCGACCGGGTCGGCGAGAGCCGCCACCTTGCGCAGGCCCGCTGCCATGGCCGAGATGCGCCCGGGGTCGAGCCGCAGTCGGTCGATGAGCGTCGCTGAGGTGCCGGCGGCCTCGGCGTTGGCCACGTCGTCACGGTTGGCAGCGAGCACCCCGTCGGTTGCTGCTTCGAGCAGGTCGGCGGCCGACAGCAGGGATTCGTCTCGCACCGCACCGGGCGCTTGTGCCAGGACTGACGCAGCGGCCTTCGCACGCTCGCCCAGGGCGATCATTGCAGCAGAGACGAGGCTGCTGATCGACTCCCGTGCGGTGTCAGAGGCCACGTCAGGCACCTGAGCAGACTAGTGGCATCGCCTCGAATCACCCCAGAGGCGAAGCCGTGGCCCGAGCGGCCCGTGAGCGTAATCGCATGAGAATTGGGGAACAAGAGCGGGAGTGACAGGCGTTGCAGCGAGACGGGGCCGCCCCCCGCGTTCATCCCAGGACGACGAGGTCGTCGCGGTGCACGACGAGCGGATGCAATCCGGTAGGCAACTGGTCGCTGCGCAGACCTGCGGTGACCCGCAGCCCCTCGGCGTCGATAGCAGCGAGGCCCTTGGCGAAGGTCTCCCCAGCCAGATCTACGACGTCGACAGCTTCGCCGGCGACAAACGAACCTTCGTGAGAGACGACGCCGGCGGCGAGCAGCGATTTGCCGCCCTTCGAGACCGCTCGGCGGGCGCCGTCATCGACCGTCACCGATCCTCGGGCGGCCACGGCGAAGCCGATCCAGAGTTTGCGGGCGGAAACGCGGGCGTCTCGTGCAGGCACGACGGTGCCCACGCCGGGAAGCCCGACGGCGGCGTCGGCGACAACGTCGGGCCTGCGGGCCGAAGCGATCACCGTGCGCACTCCGCTCCACGAAGCCATCCGGGCCGCGGCCAGCTTCGAGGCCATGCCCCCGCTGCCGACGGCATTCGCGGAGCCGGCCGCCGCCTGCAGCGACGGGCTCACCTCCAAGATTTCAGAGATGAGCGAGGCATCGGGATCGATGCTTGGGTCGGCGGTGAGAACGCCGGGCATGTCGGTCAGCAGGATCAGCGCATCAGCGCGCACCAGATTCGCGACGAGCGCCGCTATCCGATCGTTGTCGCCGTAGCGGATGGCGTCGTCGGCGATCGCGTCGTTTTCGTTGACGACCGGGACGACGCCGAGGTCGAGCAGATGGTGAAACGTCGCCCGGGCGTGCAGGTATTGGTCGCGATCACGAAAGTCGTGTGGCGCGATGAGCACTTGGCCAACGACCATGCCAACGGCTGCGAACAATTCTCGGTAGGACGCCATGAGGTCGATCTGTCCGACGGCCGACAGCGCCTGCAACCGCTCAGGCTCTGAGGGCCGCTCGACATTCAAACGCTGCACGCCGGCGGTGATCGCACCGGAGGTCACCACGATGACGTCGTGGCCGGCGGCGCGTACGTTCGCAACGTCAGATGCCAGCTTCGCGACGGCGTCCAGGTCGACACACCCACCCGATGTGGTGATGGACGACGTCCCAATCTTGGCAATCAGCCGCAGTGAGTCAGGCATCAAGGTCAATCCTGCCGTCTCGCCGAGGTGGTGACAGCGATCTCGCAGATTTCTCGAAGGCTCATGTGTCTGGCTCGTACGTGAACTCAAAATCGCCGATGCGCACCAAGTCACCCGAGTTGGCGCCGTTCCGGGCCAGCGCCCGGGAAACGCCGAGCTTTTCGAGGCGGCGTTGCGCCCATGCGAGCGCCGCTGGGTCGGTGAGGTCGGACAGCGCGACAGCCCGGCGAGCCTGGCGACCTTCAATCTCGAACACGCCATCTGCGAGGCGCAGCACCGTGATGCCGGTGGGTTCGGGGCGGTGCACGACGTATTGGGTGGGGGCTTCGTCGAGATCTCTGGCTTCGGTGACCAGCTCGCGCAGCTGGCCGAGAACCGGAGCCACGCCGTCGCCCGTGACAGCGCTGAGTCGCTGGCCGTCCCAGGCCAAGTGAGCGACATCGGCCTTGGTGCCGACGATCAGCCGTCGGCGGGCTGCGAGCTCGGGGTCGTAGCGCTCGAGTTCCGCGATCAGGACGTCTACCTGTTCATGGGGGTCGCGATCAGAGACCTCCGCCAGGTCAGCCATGATCAGCAGCACCCGAGCGCGCTCGACATGGCGCAGGAACTGATGGCCCAACCCCTTGCCTTCCGCAGCGCCCTCGATGAGGCCAGGCACATCCGCGATCACCATCTCGAAGCTGTCCAGGTGGCCGCCGCCCGTGCCGTCGTCGAGCCGAACGACTCCGAGGCTGGGGGTGAGGGTTGTGAAGGGGTACGAAGCGACCTTGGGCCGCGCTGCAGAAACTGCGCTGATGAAGGTGCTCTTCCCGGCGTTGGGGAATCCCACCAGCGCGACGTCGGCCATCAGCTTCAACTCCAGGCCCAACCAGCGTTCCTCACCGGGTTCTGCCTGTTCTGCAAAGTGAGGAGCACGCAGCCGGTTCGAGGAGAAGCGGGCGTTGCCGCGGCCGCCGCTGCCGCCATGTGCCGCCAGCCAGCGATCGCCGGCATCCACGAGGTCGGCTAACACAGTGCCGTCACGATCCCGCACGGTCGTGCCCTCGGGCACGAGCACAAGTTCGTCGACGCCGCTTCGGCCGTGCCTCTTGCGGCCCTGGCCGTGGCCGCCATTGGTGGCGCGCCGGAAAGGGAAGTCGCGAAACGCAAGCAACGACGCCACGTTGCGGTCCGCGACAACCCACACATCGCCGCCGCGGCCGCCGTCCCCGCCGTCGGGGCCACCGCGTGGCACATGGGATTCGCGCCGGAACGAAACGCAGCCTGCGCCGCCGTCGCCGCCCTTGGCGTGCAGCTGGCACTCATCGACAAAGTCGCTCATCGGGGTTCGCCTGCCTTGGAGGCCGCGCCGATAGGTAAGCCTTCCCGCTGCCGCACCATTTGTTTCCCGCTCTTGTTCCCCATTTTCATGCGATTGGGCTCACGGGCCGCTCGGGCCACGGCTTCGCCTATCGGCTCTGCCTCTTGGGGTGTGCGCAGACTGATCGATCAGCTTGTCCTTGTGCCCCTTCGCTCCCGCTCTTGTTCCCCATTTTCATGCGATTGGGCTCACGGGCCGCTCGGGCCACGGCTTCGCCATTCGGCTCAGCCTCAGGGGTGTCGGATTGAAGTTCTCGAGGGCTACGAGGGGTCGACGTCGACGAGGCGGCGTCCCCGGCGGTAGCCGAAATGCACGACTCCCGGCGTCGTGGCGAACAGTGTGTCGTCCTTGCCGCGGCCCACATTCCGCCCTGGATGGAACTTGGTGCCGCGCTGGCGCACAATGATGCCGCCGGCATCGATGGCCTGCCCCGAATACACCTTCACACCGAGTCGCTTGGCGACCGAGTCGCGCCCGTTGCGAGTAGAGCCTCCGCCCTTGGTCTTCGACATCGTTCAGTCCCTCGCGATCGCGGTGATCTCGACCGTGCTGTAGCGCTGCCGGTGTCCCCACCTGCGCCGGTAGGTCGTGGCGTTCTTGTAGGTGAAGCCGTCGATCTTGGGCCCCTTGGTCTCGCCGACCACCTTGCCCGTCACCGAGGCCCCGACGAGTTCATCGGGTGTCGCCAGCACTGCGCCGTCATCCACCACGAGCACCGGCGTGAAGGTGACCTCCTCGCCGGGCGGCACCGCGAGCAGCTCGACGTCGAGCCGTTGGCCGGCTTCGACGCGGCGCTGCTTGCCGCCGGTGGCAATGACTGCATACATCGGTTGGGAAGGATACCGATGACGCTGCTGGAATGGCGCGGAGCTCTCGCTTTGGATCAGGCGAACAGCGACTCGCGCAGCTGAATGCCGCGCCCCTCGCACTCGTCGCATGGATCGGACATGGACTCCAAGAGTCCTTCACCAGTGCGCATCCGGGTCATCTGCACGATGCCCATGTCGGAGATGGGTTCGGTTGCAGTGCGCGTCTTGTCGCGGGCCAGAGCCTCATTCAGCGTGTTCATCAGCTGCTCGCGTTGGCGCTTGTCGTCCATGTCGACGAAGTCCACGACGATGATCCCGCCGATGTCTCGCAGCCGCAGTTGCTTGGCGATCTCGGTGGCGGCCTCGAGGTTGTTCTGGAACAGCGTCTCGTTGAGGCTCGACCGGCCCACGTTGCGCCCCGTGTTGACGTCGATCACGGTCAACGCCTCGGTGTGCTCGATGATCAGCGACCCGCCTGACGGCAGCCAGACCTTGCGATCTGTCGCCTTGCGCACCTGTTCGGCGACATGGGACCGTTCGAAGAGCGGTAGCCGTTCCGCCACAGGGTCGTAGTAGCGGATGCGATCCATCAGGGGAGCAGCGACGGCTTCCATGTAGCCCTTGACCTGGTCGAACAGCACCGGATCGTCGATCACTACCTCCCGGAAATCAGCAGTGAATTGCTCTCGGATGATGCGAACTGCCAATTCCGGCTCACGGAACAGCAGCGCCGGCGCATCGGATCGCTTCGACAACTCCGAGATCTGAGTCCACTGGCGTGTCAGACGCTCAATGTCCCGGCGGATCTCTGCAGGAGTGACGTTCTCGGCTGCCGTGCGCAGAATCACGCCGAAGCCCTCAGGGATCTCCTTGGCCAGCAGGGTGCGCAGCCTTCGCCGCTCACGGCTGGGAAGGCGCCGCGAGATCCCCGTGACGCTGCTGCCAGGGATGAGCACCACGAAACGGCCGGGCAAGGACACTTCTGTGGTGAGACGAGCCCCCTTGTGGCCGATCGGGTTCTTGATGACCTGGCACATGATGGTCTGGCCGTTGCTGATCAGGTCGCTGATCGCGGGACCCGAGACATTGCGACCCCGACGCCCGCCGGCGCGCTTGCGCTCGCCCGAGGCGTCTTCGTCACTGTCGTCGGAGGCAACGGTGAGGTCGCCGCGGTAGAGCACCGCTTGCTTGGGTGTCCCAATGTCGACGAATGCGGCTTCCATGCCCGGGAGCACGCGGCGCACCCGGCCCATGTACAGATTGCCGTAGATCTCCGAAGTGTCGTCGGACGGGCGGCTCACGTAGTACTCGATGAGCGACCGGCCCTCGAGCACGGCGATGTGTGTTGCCCCCTCCGAGACATGGACGCACATCCGGTATCGGCCGAGCGGCTTGCCATTGCGGTACTTTCCGCGTCGCTCGGTGAGCTGTTCATCGTCAAGTTCGAGCGGCTGTTGATCGGCCAGGATCGCCTCGACCGGCGCATGGGAACCGTTCCGGGTCTCGGTGGTCGCCGAAGCGGCCTCGCCGGATCGGCCGCGCCCGCCGCGCCCCCGCCCGCCGCGCCTGCGCCGTCGGCGCCCGCCAGCGCCCTCGCTCTCGGGTGCCTGCTGGGAGGGTGCCGGGCGGCTGTCGCCGATCTGAGGCTTGCGCGCCGGTGGCGGAACCGGTGGGACCGGAGGGTTCGCGAGCTCAGACTCCGATGATGCCGGATCGGACTTCGTTCTTCCCTTGGACTCCGACTTCCCCCTGGTTTGGGATTTCGCCTTGGGCGCCGACTTGACATGAGACCCCGATGCGGGCTTGTCCGGTGCCGTTACTGCCCGCTTGCGCTTGGTCTGCTGCGGAGAAGCCGCTGCTGTCGGCGCTGCGGAACTCAATCCTGGATCGGGCGCGCCAGGCTTGTCGTCGCTCGTGGGTGCGACCAGTCGGCGCTTGCGAACAGCGGGTGCCGGTTCTGCCGCACTGGTTTGCGTCGAACTGTTCTCGGCTGGATTGCGGGGTGTCGAATTCTTCTGGGTGGGATTCTTCTGGGTCGGATTCTCTTGTGATTTGTCCTGAGTGTTGTCTGTTGTGTCGTTCAGTGTTGATTCATCCACTGATGAGTTCCTTATGTTTCTGGGCGCACATGGCAGGCACGGCCGGTTCGGCTCGTCCCGCTGCGCCACACGTCCATTGATGTGTTCTTCGGGCAATGCCCATTTCATGTGCCGGCGCAAGCGCTGGCACCAGTTCGCTGGGGCGCACCACCCGAGGCGTCGCTGACAGCACGGCGCTCAGCACCGCCCCTCGATCCGAGCATCCGACCACCTGCAGCACCTCAACGCTGGGTCGGACATTCGAACTCACGGTTTCGCCTTTGTGCACCCGTTCAGTCACGACGGTACCGGCGGCGAGGAATTCTGCAACCGCTTTCTCCGCCGCAGCCGGGTCGAGTCCCACGATGTCGAACTGCCAGCCGCACGAGCGAGTCGCCGCCTGCAGCGACGGACCGCGGCCGTCGGTCAGCACTGCCGCCGACACCTCCATGCCGACCGGCAACGCCTCGCTGAGTGCCTCCGCAACGGTGCAATAGCTCGGGGCGGATGACTCTGGCTCATGCTCGCAGGGTCTGTGGGCGTCGGTCTGGCAGACGATCACGGGCCCCGAAACACCCCGGTCGTCGCCGCCGGGGGCACTCCCTTCGACGACCGCGTCCGCAATCAGCGGCAGCTCGACAAACTCGCCGTCAGACTCATACCCGGTCGGCAACGCCAAACCGAAGCTCATCTTCATGCGAGGTGAGAAGCCTTCGCTGTAGGCCACGGGCAGACCGACCCTGCGCACAGCGCGCTCGGTCACCCGAGCGACATCGCGATGGCCAATAAACCGGATCTTTCCAGTCTTGGAAAAGCGGACGCGCAGCCTCAACGCCGTCTCCCACCCGCTTGGGTGGGAGCGGCACTTCGGCTCAGCACCGGCGTTGCAGGCCTGCGCATCTTCATGCGCCACCCCCCGCCGATGCACCTGCGCTCGCCAACCGGCGGGGACGCAGCTCGACCGGCACCAGATGGCCGGTCGCGAGATCCTGTCCCGTCCCCTGACTGCCGCCATTGGGGGCGACGGGGGACGCAACTATGTGCTCGATCCCATATTCAGTACAGGCCCCGCAGTCGTAGCACGGGGTCCATCGGCAGTCAGGCAGGCCATGCCCAGCCAGGGCGTCCTGCCAGTCTTGCCACAGAAAGTCACGATGCAGCCCGGCACCGATGTGGTCCCAGGGCAGCACCTCAGATTCGCCTCGGTGGCGGTACACGTACCAGTCGAGGCTGAGGCCGCTCGCTGCCATTGCCTCTTCCCACAGGCCCAAGTCGAAGCGCTCGCTCCACTCCTGGAACGTGCCGCGCCTGCGCCAGACGTATTCGATGACCGCACCCACCCGGCGGTCACCCCGGCTGGCAATTCCCTCAGCGGTCGAAGCGGCCGGGTCATGCCACTTCAACTGCACGCGACGGTTGCGGCCCAGCGCGGAGCGCACCAGCCGCACCTTGCGGGCCAGCTCGTCGGGCGGGTTCTGCCCGAACCACTGAAACGGCGTGTGCGGCTTGGGCACGAAGCCCCCCAGCGATACCGTCACCGACGCCCGCTTCGTGTACTCCTGCCCGATGCGAGCGCACGTTTCGGCCAAGTGAGCGATGGCCTCGGTGTCTGGGTCCATCTCCGAAGGCAAACCCGTGAGGAAGTACAGCTTCATGCGGTGCCAGCCCTGGCTGTATGCCGAGCGCACGGCGCCGTACAGGTCTTCTTCGGTGATGAGCTTGTTGATGATCTGACGGAGTCGCCATGAACCCGCTTCGGGCGCGAAGGTGAGCCCTGTGCGGCGTGCGCGTGACACTTGAGCCGCTACGTCAACAGTGAAGGCATCCACCCGCAGGCTGGGCAGCGAGACGCTGATGCGATTCGCATCAGCACCCGCAGTCTCCAAGGCGCCAGCGGAGACGGTATCGCGCACGAGGTCGGCGATCCCGCTGTAGTCAGCGGTGGACAGCGACATCAGGCTGACCTCGTCATACCCACTGCGCTTGAGGCCGGTGCTGATCATCTCGCGCACTTGGGCGGCGGGCCGCTCGCGTACCGGCCGGGTGATCATGCCCGCCTGGCAGAAACGACAACCCCGCGTGCAGCCCCGGAACACCTCTACCGACAGTCGGTCGTGCACCACCTCGGTGACCGGCACCAATTGCTGGCGGGGATAGGGCCAGTCGGCGAGGTCCGCGACCGTCCGCTTGGCAACCAGCGGCGGCACGTCGGGGTACTTCGGGGTCACCTCGACGAGCGCCGCTCCGTCATAGGCCACGTCGTACATCGCCGGCACGTACACACCCTCGATGCCGGCCAGCTCTCGCAGCACGCCTTCACGAGTGCCGGCTCGCTTGCCGGCGCGCTTCCACGCGCCCACCACTTCGGTGATCTCGCCGACCACTTCCTCGCCGTCGCCAACCACGAAGAAATCCACGAAATCGGCCAGCGGCTCGGGGTTGAACGCGCAATGCCCTCCGGCGCCGATCAGCGGATCGGCGTCGTTGCGCCGAGATGACCTCACCTCCAACCCGGCCAAGTCGACGCAGTTGAGCACGTTGGTGTAGACGAGTTCAGCCGAGAGGTTGAAGGCGATGACGTCAAATTCGCCTGCCGCCCGGTGGGTGTCCACCGAGAACAGCGGCAACCCGTGGGCCCGCATTTCGGCCTCGAGATCAATCCAAGGTGCGTACGTCCGCTCAGCACTGGAATCCGGACGTTCGTTCAACAGCTCATAGAGGATCTGCAGACCCTGGTTGGGCAGGCCGACCTCGTAGGTGTCGGGGTAGGTCAGCAACCACGAAGTGAGGTGGGGGCCGAGTGTCGGTTGCTGCATCCCGTCCTCGCAGCCGATATACCGAGCCGGCTTGGAGACACGTGGCAGCAAGGGCTCGAGCCGAGGCCACAGCGTTGTCATTTCCCCATCAACGCTACCGGTCCACGCAGTTGATGAAGCGCTCAGAGGCTGAGCCGATAGGCGAAGCCGTGGCCCGAGCGGCCCGTGAGCGACAGCGAACAAGAGCGGGAAACGACTGGTGCGACAACGGAAGGGTTCACCTATTGGCGCTTCCTTTAGAGGGCGTAGCGGCGAGCCCCGACGCTGATGACGATGCCGACCGCCGCGAAAGCCGTGATGGTGCCCGAACCGCCGTGACTCATGAGCGGCAGGGGGATACCGGTGATCGGCATGATGCCGATCGTCATACCGATGTTCTGAAACACCTGGAACAGCAGCATCGAGAGGATTCCGACCGCGAGTAATCGACCAAAGGGGTCGCTGGAGACGCGAGCTATCTGCCAGATGCGCACCGTCATGTACGCATAGAGCACGAGCAGGAGCGCCCCGCCGACGAGACCGAATTCCTCGCCGAGTGCGGTGAAGATGAAGTCGTTGTGCTGTTCGGGCACGAGGTCGAGGTTGGTCTGCGTGCCTTGCTTCCAGCCCTGGCCCCAGATGCCGCCCGCTCCGATGGCGATCTGGCTCTGACGCAGGTTGTAGGAGGCCTCGAGCGGCTCGAATTCCTGATCCAAGAATGCCGTGAGACGGTTTCGCTGCGTCTCGCTCAGCAGCCTGGGCCCTTGGAGCGCGTCGATGCTGAACACCAGCACGAGGGCGAGGACTCCAGCCAGCGTGATGACAAAGATGTGCCGCAATTGCGCACCGGCCACGAGCAGCATGCCCATGGCCACCGCCACAAAGACCAGCATCGTGCCGAGGTCGGGCTGCAGATAAATCAGGGCCATCGGCACGACGAGCAGCAACCCGGCGTTGAAGAGCGTGTCGAAACGCAGGTATCCCTCGTGATTGGCGACGAACGCGGCCAAGGACACGATCACGACGAGCTTGGCGAACTCCGACGGCTGCACCTGAAAACCGAAGAACGGCAGCGTGAACCATGACCGTGCGTTGCGGATCTCGGGGGCCCAGCGCAGCAACGCGGCGAGCGCCCCGAGGATGATGAGGTAGGCGGGCGTCGAGTAGAAGCGCAGCACCCGGTAGTCGACGACGGCCGCGACGACCATGACCACAATCCCGATGCCCACGAAGATTGCCTGACGGCGCGCCACGGTCCATGGGTCTCCGCCTTCGAACGAGAGGCTGCGCCACGTCGCGGCGTAGTTCATCGCCACGCCCAGGCACGCGATTGCGATGGCGGCGAGCGCCAAGGAGTAGTCGGCGAACCAGGCTGGAGACCGCAATTCACGGCGGGTCTGCGTGCGACTCAGCAGCCGCGCGATCATGACCCGCCCCCGATCTGGTCCACATCGGGGATGCCGTCACCATCCGCATCAGAGGGCGTGTTGGCGCGTGGCAGCTGGACGCCCCACGGGCAGCCTTCCGGCACGTAGCCCAAGAACGCCGGATCGCCTCGCAGCGCCTCTGGCACTTCGGAGCACTCGGGCTGGGGAGGCACGAACGCGATCTGCGGTTCAGGCCAGCGCTGCTCATAGGCCCGGACTGCCTCGATGATGCGCCGGGCCACAGGCGCAGCCGCCTCGCCGCCGTAGCCGGCCTCCTCCATGACGACAGCGACGGCGTATCGGGGGTCATGGGTGGGTGCCCACGCCACGAACACTGCCGTGTCCTCCTTCTTGCGCCGCAGCACGGCGTTCAGACCCTGCGCCTGGGCCGTGCCGGTCTTGCCCGACACCGGGTAGCCGGCATGGTCGTAGCCCTCGAAGGCCTTGGCGGCCGTGCCTCGCAACCGGGAATTGGTGACGTTGCTCAATCCTTCCCGTACGACCGCGCTGCCGGCGGGGAATTCCACGGTGTCGAGCACCCTCGGCTCGAAGGTCAGCACGGGCTCGCCGAACGTTTCTGCCTCGCGAGACACGACCTCCTCGACGACGTTCGGAGAGAAGCGGGTGCCGCCGTTGGCCAGGGTGGCGTACGCGTTTGCGAGCTGCAGCGGTGTGACGGCAACAAGCCCCTGGCCGATCCCGGTGTTGATGTTGTCGCCCGGGAACCAGCGCGGCGGCTCGTTGTACGGGTTGTAGGCCTCGGGACTCAACTCAAAGAGAGTCTTCTTCACGTCGCCGTCAGGCACGCGGCCCGTCTTTTCGAATGGCAGCTGCACGCCAGTCGGGGAATCGAATCCGAGAGCCCGAGCCATGTCCTGAATCGCCCACTGCTCCGGGCCGTCGACCCAGTACAGGTCGTCGGACACCTTGTAGAAGTAGGCGTCGCTGGATCGGGTCAGCGCCCCCGACAGGTCCAGGGTTCCGAGTGCAGCCCGATCCGCGTTGAAGAACGTGCAGCGGCCGGTGCAGCCCCGCGCCTCGGGAATCCTGTAGTAGCCGACGTCGTGATATGCCGCCCGCGGCGAGATGAGGCCCGCTTCGAGGCCAGCGAGTGCCGTCACCGGCTTGAAGACCGAACCGGGTGAGTAGGTGCCCTGCACTGCGAGGTTGTTCAGCGCGCCCGGCGCATAGGGGTTCTCGAACACCGATTGGTACTCCGCCAGTGACAGGCCCTCCACCATCCAATTCGGGTCGTAGGTGGGGTGCGAGGCCATCGCGAGCACATCGCCGTTGCGCACGTCCACCACGACCGCTGCCCCGGTCAGCGCCGGGTAGAAGAACCCGGAGTCCTCGCTCACAGTTTTACGGGCAGCGATCAGTCCTTGGCGCAGGTACGACTCCACTGCAGCCTGCAACTCGACGTCAATGGACAGCACGATGTCCTGGCCCGGCTGCGGCGGCACGTCGGCCAAGATTCGCTGCACCCGGTCCTGCCGGTCCACCTCGAGCTTGGTGCGCCCCGGTTCGCCGTGGAGCTCGGCTTCGAAGAGGCCCTCGATGCCCGCCCTGCCGACCCTCTCGTAGGGCAGGTAGCCGTCATCGATCAGCTCCCGATGCTGGCGTTCCGACATCGCCCCGACGTAGCCGACGATGTGTGCCCCGACCTCGTTCTGGGGGTAGACGCGGACCCAGTCCCAGCGGGCCTCCACACCGGCGATGGATCGTTCCGCCACGCGAAGCAGGCCGTCCTCGTCGAGGCCTGTGGCAATTACCTTGGGGGCGAGCGGGTGCGTGCGCTGATCGGCAAAGCCTTGGCTGAGCTGTTCTGCAGACACGTCGAGCAGGTCGGCGAGCTCAGCCAGCACGGATTCGGTGTGCCTTTCGCCATATCTCGAATGGTCGTAGGTCACCACGCCGGTGCGGACGTTGTCCGCGAGGACCACGCCATGACGGTCGAGAATGCGGCCACGGGTCGGTGGAGTGATGATGATGCGGACCTGGTTCGACTCCGCCGCCACGATGAACTGCTCAGTTTCCAGCACCTGCAGGTACCACAGGCGGGTAAAGAGCGCTCCAAACAGGCCGATCATCACGATGCCGATGAAGGCCATCCGTCGGCGGACCCGCTCATCCACCGCGAGTCGTGCTTTCTCGAAGGTCAGAAATGCGAGGGCGGATGATGAGCACCCATCGAAGCACACGTTCGAGCAGCGAATTGGTCAGCAGCGACGCAACGCCGGTGACAATGGCGATGCGAACCAGCGGTGCCTCTGTTACGTAGACGAGGTCCATCAGCCAACCGACTCCGCCGAAGAGACCGATCCCGCCCGCTGACAGCACCGAGGCCACCGCCGCACGAGCGAACCAGCGAGCTGTAGGAATCTGCTCGGCAACACTGCCCGAGACGTAACCCAGCAGCGTCAGCACGAGCAGCGACATCCCGAACGGTGTGTGAAGGATGAGATCAGATGCAAGCCCGCAGGCTCCGCCGAACGATGCCCCGGTGCCCTTGCCGGCGACGATTCCGCCCGCGACGGCCAGCAGCACCAGCGGATCAACGATGACACCCGCTGGGGTGATGTACACCAGCAGGCCCACGTGGACGATGATGGCGAGAGCCAGCACCAGCGCCGAGCGGGCCAGCGGGCCCGCACCTGCCATCATCGGCCGTCCTCGGTCATGACCCACCGCCCGCTGTACCTGCTTCGGCTGGGCTGTCGTCAGGCTCGCGATCCACGATCACCGGCTCGGGGACGTTGGGTTCATAGAGCAGCACTTGCACCCACCGCAGCCGTGTCAGATCTGCTGCGGGATGAACGGTGACCCGCTGCGCGCCCCGCACCGCATCGGGCTCGACATCGGTGACCGTGCCGACAAGCAACCCCGCAGGAAATGTGCTGCCGTCAAAGCCGCTGGTCACGACGGTCTCGCCTGGGATGACAACCGTCTCGAGCTCTATGTAGCTCACCTCGAGGTCGCGCCCTGGGCCCCGTCCCGAGGCCAACCCGTCGTCGCCGGAGCGGACAATGCGCACGCCGGCGTCGAAGTTCGGGTCGGTCAGCAGTTCGACGAGCGAGCGCGTGGTGCTCGCCTCCAAGACACGACCGACGAGGCCGTGGCCGCTCTCCACCGGCATGCCCTCGCGGATGCCGTCACGTCTTCCCTTTCCCAGTTCGATCGTGCGCTCGAAGTTCGAAATAGGTGCGTCGATGACCCGCGCCGTCACCCTGGGAATCGCCTGTGCAGTGTCGCGGGCGCCGACCAACGCGAGCAGCTCCTGGCGGTCCCGTTCCAGCTCACCGACCCGCAACACGGAAGCCTGCGCTTCTGCCAGCTGACTGCGCAGCTCCGCGTTCTCAGCCTCCAGGTCGTCGAAGCTGACGACTCCTTGCCATGCGTTTCGTATCGGGCTGACCACCCAGTCCCCGAACGTCCGCACCGGTCCCAGCAGATCCAGCGTGGCGCCGCGGGCAGTGTCCAGCACGCCGCCAGATCCGCGTGCGTCGAGCGTCAGCAGTGCAATGGCCGTCACGACGAGCAGGGCCAGACGAAGCCAAGTGCGTCTCCGAATGCCGGCGCGGCGGGCCACGGCCGGGGGCGTCAGCGCCCCTCGGTGGAGGAGTACAGCACTCCGTGGAGGACGTCGAATTCTTCGAGCGTTTGGCCAGAACCGCGCACGACGGCGAACAGCGGATCCTCCGCGATGTGGACTGCAACGCCTGTCTCCGAGCGCAGTCGATCCGGCAGGCCGCGCAGCATCGCTCCTCCGCCGGCGAGCGTGATGCCGTAGTCCATGACGTCGGCGGCCAACTCCGGCGCAGTGTCGTCGAGCGTTGCCTTCACCGAATCGACGATGGCGCTGACGGGCCCCGCGATCGCTTCGCGGATCTCCATGCTGTCCACGCTGACGGATTCGGGCAGCCCGCTGACCATGTCGCGGCCACGAACCTCGGCGAAGATTTCCTGCTGCAATGGCCACGCCGAACCGAGGGCGAGCTTGATCTCCTCCGCGGTGCGCTCGCCCACGATGAGGCCATGTTCCTTCTTGACGTGAGCGCTGATCGACGCGTCAATCATGTTGCCGCCGATGCGGGCAGAACGAGCCGTCACGATGCCGCCCAGCGAAATCACCGCGACCTCAGTGGTGCCGCCGCCGATGTCGACGATCATGCTCCCCTGCGCTGTCTGCACCGGCAGCCCGGCGCCGATCGCTGCGGCCATCGGCTCCTCGATGATGTATGCGCGGCGCGCGCCCGCATATTCGGCGGCTTCCTGCACGGCGCGCTGCTCCACCCCGGTGATCCCCGACGGCACGCAGATCACCATGCGCGGCTTGGGCCAACGGGTCTGGGAGACCTCGTTGATGAAGTGCCTCAGCATCTTCTCGCAGATGTCGAAGTCGGCGATCACACCGTCCTTCAGTGGGCTGATCGCAGTGATGTTGCCGGGGGTCCTGCCGATCATCCGCTTGGCTTCCTGGCCGACGGCCAGCGAGTTGCCGGTCATCGAGTCGACCGCAACCACCGACGGCTCGTTCAGCACGATGCCCCGGCCGCGGACAAACACGATCGTGTTGGCCGTGCCCAGATCGACCGCTATGTCCCTGCCGCCGAACACCGAGCCGCGCCGGCGGGGTCGAGATGCTCCCTTCGCCGCCATCAACCGCTGACCTCGTTGATTGACGCGACATTGTTCGTGGCAGCGATGGTGGGGAAGAACAAAGCGATCTCGCGTTCCGCGGAAGCCTCGCTGTCGGAGCCGTGCACGAGATTCTCCGTGGGAGACAGCCCGAAATCGCCCCGGATGGTGCCCGGCGCCGCAGTGGCTGGATTGGTCGTGCCCATCAGCGTGCGCACGACGGCGAAGACGTCGTCGCCTGCGTCTGGGGGACCTTCCAGCACCATGACAACCGAGGGCGAGCGGGTGATGAATTCCAGCAGCGGCCCAAAGAACGGCTTGCCGGCGTGCTCGGCGTAGTGCCGCTCGGCCGTGTCGCGATCAATGATCCGGTGCGCGAGGGCGGCAACGGCAAGTCCCTTGCGCTCGAATCTGCCCACAATCTCGCCGACGAGACCGCGCTCGACGGCGTCTGGCTTGCAGATCACCAGCGTTTGCCGCATCGCTGTCTCCCTCGACCGTGCACGCGTACTGGCGCGATGCGCCATCGGCTGCGCGTTCGAGACTAATGCGGGTCAGCCCCCAGAAGTCGCCGGGCTTCGGCAGCGATGTAGAGAGATCCGCTCACAACCACAATCCCCTCCCGACCAGCCCGGTCGCGGGCGTGCTGCAGTGCCTCGCCAACGCCGTCGGCGCCGGTGATGTGAAGCGGCCGCTCACGTCCCGCAGACGCGTGCTCGACCGCGGCGGCGATCTCGTTGGGGGCAATTGCGCGCGGCCACGCCGCCGCCGTGGCGACGACTGCATCGAAGGGATCGAGATCTAGCGCTTCACAGAATGCACCGGGATCGTGCGGCCTGTTGGCACCTATCACCAGCACCTTGGCGCCGTCCGTGCTCGTCGGCGCGCCCTCGGGGTGTCCCAGAGACGACGTCGAGCCCACCCACAGAGATTCCGCGAGCGTGTCTCGCAACGCGGCAGCCCCGCCAGGATTGTGGGCCCCGTCGATGACAACCGTCGGCTCCTGAGCGATGATTTCGAAGCGCGCCGGCAGCGAGACGGATTCCAAAGCGGCCGCAATCACGTCATCGTCGATGCGCCGACCAAAGAACGCCTCGACGGAGCTGATGGCCGTGGCGACGTTCGTCGCTTGGTGAGCACCATGCAGCGGCACGAAGTGGTCGGCGTGCTCCCCGAAGGGCGTGCGAATGCCCACGAGCTGGCCGCCGACGGCAGTTTGACGCCGGACAACATCCCAGTCGACACCTCGTCGCCAGAGATCGGCACTCGCCTCCGCCGCTGCAGCGGCCACGACTTCGACGAGCTCCGGGCCTGTTTCGCCGCAGACCACGATCGCCCCAGCCGAGATGATCCCTGCCTTCTCCGCCGCAACGTCTGCCAGCGTCGGCCCGATGATCTCGAGGTGGTCAGCACCGATGTTGGTGATGACTGCCACTGCTGCGTCCACGACGTTGGTGGCGTCCCAGCGCCCGCCCATGCCCACCTCGATCACGTTCACGTGGGCGTTCGAGGCGAACCAGTTGTACGCGGCAGCAGCCATCACTTCGAAGTAGTTCGGCCGTTCACCGCAGCGCTCGGTCACCATCGATTCGAAGACCGCGATCTCACTGATCGCCAGAGTGAACGACTCGTCGTCGAGCGGCTCGTTGGCGACGGTGATCCGGTCATTGACACGTTCGATGTGGGGAGAGGTGTAGCTGCCCGCAACCAGACCACACGACCCCAGCAGCGCTGCTGCCAGCCGTGCCGTGCTGCCCTTGCCGTTCGTACCGGTGATGTGAATCGCCGGCACGCTGTCCTGAGGATCGCCCAAGACGCCCATGAGCGTCCACATACGGTCCAGCGTGGGCGGCGTTGCTTCTGCACTGCCGAGCAGCCGCTCGAGATCGATGTGGGAGTCCAGCCAGTCGACGGCGGCCTCGTAGTCGTGCAGCGGGCCCGATGTTGCTTCCGTCGGCCCAGCGTCAGAGGGCTCTGGGTTCAAGATGCGTTGCTCAAGAGGCGCGGCGCGTGACGGTCATCCGAGGCACCAGCGTGGGGTTCACCTTGTCGAGCACCACATTCCGGTCGACGATGCAGCGAGCCACGTCGTCACGGCTCGGCAGGTCGTACATCAGCCCCAGCAGGACCTCTTCGAGAATCGCTCGAAGTCCCCGGGCGCCGGTGTTACGCAGCATCGCCTGATCCACGATCGCTTCGAGTGCATCGACGGTGAACTCGAGCTCGACGTCGTCGAGTTCGAACATCCGGCGGTACTGGCGGACCAGGGCATTCTTCGGCTCGGTGAGGATGCGTCGCAGCGCGTCAGGACCGAGCGGGTCGACAACACCGACGACGGGGAGCCTGCCGATGAACTCGGGGATCAGGCCGAAGTGACGCAGGTCTTCAGGCAGCACATCGGGCAGAACGTCCAGCGCAGAGCTGTCCATCGCGTTGCGCAGCGTCGCACCGAAGCCGACACCCCGTTCGCCGATTCGGTCAGCGATCATGCGCTCGAGACCATCAAACGCACCTCCGCAGATGAACAGCACGTTGCTGGTGTCAATCTGCAGAAACTCCTGATGGGGGTGCTTGCGGCCGCCCTGCGGGGGAACGGATGCCACCGTGCCTTCGAGAATCTTGAGCAGCGCCTGCTGGACGCCCTCGCCCGACACATCCCGGGTGATCGAGGCGTTCTCGGCCTTGCGAGCGATCTTGTCGATCTCGTCGATGTAGACGATGCCGGTCTCGGCTCGCTTCACGTCGAAGTCCGCCGCCTGGAGCAGCTTCAACAGGATGTTCTCGACGTCTTCGCCCACGTAGCCGGCCTCAGTGAGCGCCGTGGCGTCGGCGATAGCAAAGGGCACGTTGAGCATGCGGGCCAGCGTCTGCGCCATCATCGTCTTGCCGCAGCCAGTCGGACCGATCAGCAGGATGTTCGACTTGGCGATCTCGATGTCTTCGGAAGCGCCCGGTCCGGAGGGTTCGAGGCGCATGCGCTTGTAGTGGTTGTAGACCGCAACCGACAGGATCGTCTTGGTGCGGTCCTGATCGATGATGTAGTCGTCGAGGAAGGCGAAGATCTCGCGCGGCTTGGGTACCGATTCGAACGGCGTCTCGGTGGTGGTCTCGACCTCGTCGTCAATGATCTCGTTGCACAGGTCGATGCACTCGTCGCAGATATAGACGCCCGGGCCCGCGATGAGCTTGCGCACCTGCTTCTGCGACTTGCCGCAGAACGAGCACTTGAGCAGCTCGCCTCCCTCGCCAAACTTCGCCACGCTGCACCTCCCTCCTGAAAGATCTTCTGAGAATTATCCGGCAAGAGCTCCTGGAAGATCTTGCAGGTCGTTGGACTATCAAGGTTCGCACACGGTCCGACCGCACGCGCGCCGAGCAATGATCGCCAAGGATGGCACAGCCCGCACGGCATGTCGTGATCTGTTTGGGCGGTCCGCTGTCTCGGGGACACGGGGAGCGGTCCGGGCGCGCCGGTAGGCTCCGCGCTTCGTGAAGACGACGCTGACGCCGCTGGACCCAGCGGATTTCATCGGGCCCGCGCCAGTTTCTGAACCCGATCCATCCCTCCCCGACGAAGCGTCGGCTTCCGCCGAATCTCCGGATGGCAGCGGGGCCGCTGAGGAGATTGACAGCGGGGACCTCGGCACCAGCGAAGCTGATCACAACGACGAGCTCGGGGACGTCGACGAGGACGTCGACACGCCGCAGCGTTTCGTCGGACCCCGTGTCAAGCTGGCCGTCGAAGTCGACGCGGAGACCTTCGATGCCGACGTCGAGGCGGCATTCCGCAAGCTCGCCCGCGAGGTGCGCATCCCCGGCTTCCGCCCCGGGCGTGCTCCCCGCCGCGTGCTGGAATCGCACTTCGGAGCGGAGATCGGGCGTGCGCAAGCCCTCGAAGAAGCGGTGCCCCGCTACTACGCCGAGGCTGTGCGTGACAACCACGTCGACGTGGTGAACCAGCCCGAGCTGGAACTCACCCTCGACGGCAGCGAAGGTCCGGTGGCGTTCGAGGCAACCGTCGAGATTCGGCCGGTGGTGTCGATCTCGGGCTACGAGACCTTGCAGGTGGAGATACCCAGTCCGGTGCCGCCAGAAGACGAGATCGCGGCTCGCATCGACGAGACGCGACGCCAATTCGCCGACATCGCTGAGGTGGAGCGGCCCGCCGGTGACGGCGATCGGGTCACGATTGACATCGAGGGTTCGGTGGCAGGCGATCCACTGCCCGGGCTGTCGGCACAGGATTACCTGTACGAAGTCGGCAGCGGCGGCATTGTTCCTGAGGTCGATGAGCAGATGCGCGGCAGCGAGGCGGGCGACGAGTTGTCGTTCAACGCACCGCATCCAGTCCAAACGGAGATGGAGATTGACTTCGAGATCACCGTCAACGCTGTGTCTGAGCTCGTCTTGCCCGAGCTGACCGACGAATGGGTCGACGACAACACCGAACACGACACGGTCGAGGAGTTACGTGAGGCCACAGCGCGGCAGCTCGGCTTCGGACGGATCATGCGGGCCAACATGGTGCTGCGCGACGAGATACAAAAGCAGCTAGCTGGCCTGGTGGAGGGCCCCGTGCCCGACGCCATGGTGAGCGGAGCCATCGCGGATCGCATGTCAGAGCTCGGCAGCGGGCTGCAACAGCGAAACATGACGATCGAGGAGTGGTTGGAAGCGACGGGGCAGGAGCCGGCCTCATTCATCGGTGAACTGAGAGACGATGCCGAGCGGGGCGTGCGCCTGGACCTGGCGCTGCGCGCCCTGTCCACGGCCGAGGACTTGCAGGCTGACGACGATGACGTCGACGCCGAGCTGGAGAAAATGGCGGCCAACGATGGTCGCAGCCCGGCCCAGTTGCGAGAGGTCATGGCCGAGACTGATGGTCTCGCACACTTGACGGCAGCCATTTGCAAGAACAAGGCGCTTCAATGGGCCATTGAAGCCGCTGCACTTGTGGGGCCGGAAGGCGACACCATCGATCGCTCGGAGCTCGAACTGCCGACGCCCGATGAACCCGCAGACCCAGACCCCGCCGACCCAGACTCCGCAAACCCAGACTCCGCAGACGAGGACGATTAAGGACCGATGGTGACCACCGAGTTCTCCGCAAACCACGACCACGACCACGGTGCCGCACGGCACAGCGCACGCAACTACCTCGTGCCCACGGTTGTGGAGCAGACCAACCGCGGCGAGCGCGCCTACGAC
The DNA here is from genome assembly GCA_965231925.1 of Acidimicrobiales bacterium. Lineage (GTDB taxonomy): Bacteria > Actinomycetota > Acidimicrobiia > Acidimicrobiales > Poriferisodalaceae > Poriferisodalis. The sequence continues at coordinate 1,678,686 of OZ246894.1, read as the reverse complement.
TTGTACTCGAGACTGCTGAAGGAGAACATCATCTTCTTGGGCACGCCCATCGACGACGTGATCGCCAACTTGGTGTGCGCCCAGATGATCCACCTGGAGTCGGAGAATCCCGACAAGGACATCAATATCTACATCAACTCGCCCGGCGGCGATATCAGCTCCCTGTTCGCCATCTACGACACCAGCCAGTACATCCGCAACGACATCACCACCATCTGCCTGGGTCAGGCGGCGTCTGCAGCCGCGGTGCTGCTGGCGGCGGGAACTCCGGGCAAGCGAATGGCGCTGCCCAATGCGCGGGTGCTGCTGCATCAGCCCTACGGGCAGGCGATGGGTCAGGCGACCGACATCGAGCTGGCGGCTCGGGAGATCGATCGGATGCGCGAGCGGCTCGAGCGGATCATTGCGCACCACACCGGCCAGGATCTCGAGCGGATTCACGACGACACCGACCGCGACTTCATCATGGATGCAGAGGCCGCCAAGGAGTACGGGATCATCGACGAGGTGATCGCGAACCGTCAAGTTCTCGAGGACGGCCCCATCCGCGCCGCCTAGTGCGAGCGAACGACGGGAATCGCTGAGTACCCCGCAGCACATCATGTGCTGCCAGCATCATCAGCTTGCAAGGCTGAGCTTCAGGCGAGCGGACGACGGGAATCGAACCCGCATCATCAGCTTGGAAGGCTGAGGTTCTGGCCGTTGAACTACGTCCGCGAGAAACGCCGAGGGTAGCGGCGCGCACATAGCGCACTGTCGAACCCCAGCGAGCGGACGACGGGAATCGCCGTCTCGATGGCGGCGCCAGAGGCGCCGCGTGCATCATCAGCTTGGAAGGCTGAGGTTCTGGCCGTTGAACTACGTCCGCGAGAAACGCCGAGGGTAGCGGCGCGCACATAGCGCACTGTCGAACCCCAGCGAGCGGACGACGGGAATCGCCGTCTCGATGGCGGCGCCAGAGGCGCCGCGTGCATCATCAGCTTGGAAGGCTGAGGTTCTGGCCGTTGAACCACGTCCGCGAGAAACGCCGAGGGTAGCGGCGCGCGTGCGGCTGGATTGAATCGCTACGAGTCGAGGTTGAACGGCAGAGTTGTGGTCGTGGCCAAGCGGTCGGCGCCGTCGAGGGTGACTTCTAGCTCAGTGCCGGGCTCGAACCAGGGTGGATCGAGCAGTGCGAGACCGATATTGGCGTTGAATCGTGGGGAGCGTGTGAGTGCTCGCAGAGTGCCCGCTGGGCGCCCATCGGGACTGCGTAACGCACGGGGCGATCGCAATGGCATCGGAGGCCCGCCGTTGATGACGACCCCGACCAGACGCCGCTGGGTGCCAGATGTCCGCCGGGCCCGCAGCGCCTCCCTGCCGATGAAGTCGTGGCCTGCCCGGCCAGGGTCGTCACTCTTCAGGCTGACGAACCGACCGATGCCGGCTTCGTCTGGATCGCTCTCGGAGTCTGTGTCGCCGCCGAACGACAGCAAGAAGCTCTCGATGCGCTCTGGGTTGTTCGGCGCGCCGACCCCGAGGCCGAAGGGCTGACCGGCGCCCCACAGCAGGTCCCAGAGCTGTTCGCCCATGGCGCCGTCCATCAAGAAGAGTTCGAAGCCGTCCTGGCCGGACCAGCCCGAGCGGCACACCACCATCGGGATGCTGCGGCCCTCGAGGCTGTGGTCGTACCGGTCGAACCGGAAGAAACGCAGGTCGCGCACCCACTCCCCCAGCGCTGCAGCAACCACGTCTTCGGCGCGGGGCCCCTGGATCGCCAACGGCCAGACGTCCGGCTCGGTGACCTCGACGCCGTATCCCCTCTCACCGGCCACTGCCCGTACCCACAGCAGCACGTCGCTGTCTGCGATGGAGAGCCAGAACGTCGTGTCATCAATGCGCAGTGCCATCGGATCGTTCACGAGCCGGCCCTGGTGATCGCACATCGGCGCGTAGCGGGCGACGCCTACCTGCAGGTCTCGCAAATCGCGGGCGCAGAGATAGGTGATGAGACGGTGAGCATCGGGCCCAGCGATCTGCACCTGACGCTCGCAGCCCACGTCCCAGATCGCCGCAGTCTCGGTGAGCGCCCGATATTCCGCTGCCGGGTCGTCAGTTCCGATGGGCAGGACCGTGTGGTTGTACACCATCGCCTTGGTCATGCCCGCGGCGGTGGCGCGGTCGGTGAACGGCGTGACCCTGGTCCGGGGTCCAACGATCAGCTCCACCTGCTCAGCTTCCCCTGACCCGCTCCATCTCGAGCCCCTCTCGCACAGTCCGAGCTCGAAGATGGCTGCCTGCTAGCGGCCGAGCACCTGCAGATGCCCCTGGTCACGCATCCCCTCGATGAACGCCTCGGTGTAGGCAGCTTCAGGATCGGCCCTTACTGCCTCATCGATGGCGTAGGCATCGTCGCCAACCAGGATTCGCCACCGGCCAGCCAGCACGTCCGACAGGATGACCTCAGCCGCCTGTGCCGCCGTCGTCGGGGCGTCATCGCGGAATCGTGTGTTGCGATCGTTGACGAAACCTTCGATCTGCTCGTCGCTGAATCCATCGAGGTTGATGCCCCTCGCCTGCATGTTCTTGCGAATGAGCGGGATGTCTGCGCCGTGGGTCGTGAAGCTGTTCCGCGCTATCTCGGTGCCGACGTGGCCAGGCATCACCACATGGGCGCTGACATGCGGCGCGTGCAGCGCCAAGTCCTGCATGAGTGCCTCGGTGAACCCCTTTACCGCAAACTTCGCGGCGCAATAGGAGGTATGCGGCAAGCCAGGGCCGATGGTTGCCCAGAAGCCGTTGATGCTGGCGGTGTTGACCATCGCGCCTGCATCGGAACGTACGAGCATGTCCATGAACGCACGGGCGCAGTTCAGCACGCCGTTCCAGCACACTTCGAAGGTCTTGTCCCACGCCTCGCGCTGGTCGTTGATCACGAAGCTGCCGCCACCGCCGATGCCGGCGTTGTTGAACAGCAGATTGATGTGGTCGGAGTCGTGCTGTTCGGCGACCTCGGCGGCAAACGCCGCTACGGCGTCAGCGTCTGTGACATCGCACTGGTGAGTGGTGATTCGTACGCCGCTGGCTGCGCGTGCCCCTGCGAGGCCGGCCGCCTGCTGCAGCGTCTCGGTGTTGAGATCGCAGGCGGCAACGTGCGCTCCTGCGGCTGCTAGCCGACACACCAGCTCACGTCCCATGCCCGTGCCGCCGCCGGTGACGACTGCGATCCTTCCTGCGAGTTCAGTGACTGCCATGGCTTATGCCTCCGGTCCTTCGGCGAACATCGCTGCTGCGGCAGCTTCCATCTCTTCGGGGGTCACGTCTCTCACATGGGTCGCAATGGACCACTTGTGGCCGAACGGGTCGCGAATGCTCCCGAATCGGTCTCCCCAGAACATGTCGGTCGGGGGCATCAGCACTTCCGCGCCGAGCGCAACCGCCGCGTTGATAGTCGCGTCGCAGTCGGCGACGTAGCGGTGCATGGTGACGGTCGAGCCGTTGAGCGCCGCTGGGGCGGAACTTTCTCCCGACCATTCCGGGAAGTCGTCGGCGAGGAACAGCAGGCCATTGCCGAGCACCATTTCGGCGTGCATCACCTTTTCGCCCCCCGGTGCCATCTGACGGTTGGTCTCGCTGGCGCCGAATGCAGCCGTGTACCACTCGATGGCATCGGCGGCACCACCCGCAGACCCATCGGTGCGGGCCCCGATGGTCATGTAGGGCACCACGAAGGGCCGGTCGGCGGGAATCGGATTGACGTCGCTCATAGGCGCGGACTCTAGCCACAGCCTGCGAGACGCAATGCCCCCGAGAGCATCGCCAATCAAACGCAGCGGCTGCTCGGAGCGCCGATCTCACGAGCGTTCGCGATCACCTGGCAACGCTGCTCGGAGCCGCACCTCGACGTGGGTTCCTGTTCATCGCTCAAGGCTGCGAAAATGCGATCCTTCGGCGCGTCCGCTCGACGATGAGCACAGCCGGCAAGGAGAACTCTCATGAGGCAAGTCGACCACTGGATCAGCGGTCAGCGCACGCAAGGGTCGCCCAAGAAGATGTTCGATGTGACCGACCCAGTCACCGGCGGTGTGGTCGCCACCGTTCCCATGGCGTCTGCAGGCGACGTGGACGTGGCTGTGAGCACGGCACGAACGGCGTGGGAAGGGTGGCGGGAGGCCTCCATCTCGTCTCGTGCCGCGGTCATGTTCGCCTTCCGGGAGCTGCTCGAGGAGCACCGTTTGGAACTGGCCGAGATGGTCTCGTCCGAGCACGGCAAGGTGCGAGCCGATGCCCTCGGCGAACTGCGACGAGGGATCGAAGTGGTGGAGTTCGCCTGCGGCATCGGTCAGTTGCTCAAGGGTGAGCGCACTGACGACATCAGCACCGAGCACGATGCCTACACGGTCCGCCAGCCGGTGGGCGTGGTTGCGGGCATCACGCCGTTCAACTTCCCGGCGATGGTGCCGATGTGGATGTACCCGGTGGCGATCGCCGCCGGGAACTGCTTCGTGCTCAAGCCGTCGGAGAAGGATCCATCGGTATCGGTGCGCATCGGCGAGCTGTTCGCCGAAGCGGGGCTGCCCGACGGCGTTTTCGGCGTGCTCCACGGCGATGCCGACGCGGTGAATGGGCTGTGCGAGCACCCCGGGATCAACGCGGTGAGCTTCGTGGGCTCGACGCCGATCGCCCGCCATGTGCATCGCACGGCGTCGATGGCGGGCAAGCGGGTGCAAGCGCTCGGGGGTGCCAAGAACCACATGATCGTGCTGCCCGACGCTGACCTCGGCCAGGCGGCCGACGCTGCGGTGTCGGCTGGATATGGGTCGGCGGGCGAGCGTTGCATGGCCATCTCAGTGGTCGTGGCGGTCGGGGCGGTTGCCGACGATCTGTCTGAGGAGATCTGCGAGCGGATCGATGCGCTGCGTATTGGCCCGGGGCTGGGCGCCGAAGCGGTGGACATGGGGCCGCTCGTGACGGCCGAGCACCGTGACCGGGTGCTCAGCTACATCGACTTGGGCGAGTCCGAGGGCGCAGTGCTGGTGCGCGACGGTCGCGGGCTGGTGGTGGACGGCCACCCGGACGGCTACTGGGTCGGCCCGACGCTGCTCGACGAGGTCACGCCCGAGATGAAGGTCTACGAAGACGAGATATTCGGGCCCGTGCTGTGCCTGGTGCGGGTGGAATCGTTCGAAGAGGCGATGGAGCTCATCGAGAACAACCAGTTCGGCAACGGTGTGGCGCTGTTCACCCGTGACGGCGGTGCCGCACGGCGGTTCCGGCGCGAGGCCCCCGTCGGGATGGTCGGCGTGAACGTGGCCATCCCGGTGCCGATGGCATACCACTCCTTCGGCGGCTGGAAGGACTCGCTGTTCGGCGACCACCACATGCACGGCCCCGAGGGCATCCGCTTCTACACACGGCTCAAGGCGGTGACCGAGCACTGGCCCAACCCAGCCGACCGCGGCGTCGACCTGGGATTCCCCACCGCCCGCTGAGGGTGCGCCGCCGAGGTGACCTGAAGTCTCCGAGGTCAGGCAGCCGCAAAAACTAGGGTTTTGCACCCGTAAATCTTGTGGTTAGCACGTAGTCTCTGAGCGTGGACTATGTCCGGCGCCACGCGGAGCCGACGCTCGACGACGCGCTGGCGGCTTTTCGCGTCGTAGTGCTGCACGGAGCGCGTCAATCGGGCAAAACCACGCTGGCGCGCCAGGTTGCGCGGCGACACAGCAGCTCCTAGCTGAGCAACACCAATCTCTGCTCGAGAGCGGAGCGTACCTATTTATTGTGTTCATTCCGTGTATGCGCCAACAGTGTTAGTGTCGCGGTATGACTGCGGTTGAGCTTCACCCTGACTTGATCGACTTCCCCGGCACCTTCGCGCCCCCGCAGGATCTCGTCCATCTGGTGAACGACCTGCACGCCGCCCATACCGAGGTCGTCACGCTTGACCAGTTGACCGACTGCATGCGCGAGCGTTCCGCTGATGAAGTCGCTCGCACCTTGCGGCGCAAGGGATGGCTGGCGCCGTTGAGGACTCGCGGAGCGTGGTCATTCACGCCCACCGTCTCGCCCCTGCACATGGGGGAGTTCCGGGAGATGCGTGCATGGCTCGGGGCCAACCCGCACAGCGATGTATGCATCGCCGGCAAGTCGGTCGCGCAGGTCCACGGCTGGCTGCGTCGGCCTACTGCGCCGACGATCTGTACGGCAAGCGGGGTGCGTCTCCCGCGCTCGCTCAGCGAGTACCGAGTGTGCCGGTGGGAGCCGAACCTCTCGCTAGATCATGTCCATGGTTTGCCTGTGTGGAAGCCCGAGACGCTCCTTGCGTTCATGGCAGCCCATCCGGCGAAGTTCTCCTGGGACGGGATCGCGGACTGGCTGTGGGAGCTGACAGCATCGGTCGACGCAGACCTGCTCGCCGCCGAGCTTCATGGGCGGCCGCGGGCGGTATGGATGAAGGCCGCGCACCTCGTGAACGAGAGCGATGCGCCCGATCTTGCCGTCGCGATCGCAGCACAAGCCCCGGCCACAGGGCATGGCCCGTATCGGTTCGGGCAACGCAATGACGCGGTGCGGCGTTTCGGCTTCCCGCCACGCTGGGTCCCTCAGTTCGAAGTCATGGACTACGTGCTGCCGGCTTGGTGGACGGCGCGCATGTAGGCACAGATGGCTGCGTCTGATCTTCGGAGAGCCATCGAGCGGGCATACCCCACGGCCAATTCGTCCAGCAGCATCCGGTCAGCGGCCGTGCTCGACATCGCGTTCGACTACTTGCTGCATCACATGGGCCAACACGACGTGTTCGACCTCTGCGGAATGTGCTTCAAAGGCGGCACAGCGCTGCGCAAGTTCCGTATCGGGCATCTCGGCCGTTTCTCGTACGACCTGGACTTCAGTGTCACCCCGGGCAGTGCCGGCGATGCGGTCGATCTGATCACTGATGTGGCTTCCAAGATCCCGACGGGGGATTTCACGTTCGCCCTCACGAAGCGGCGCGGCCATCACGGCCTCAGGATCGAGACGCCGCTGGTCGACGGGGCGCTCGAGGCCAAGATGGACTTCTCGGAGCGGCCCATCATCTTGCCGCCCCAAGAGCTGCTCCCGGTGATAACGCCACTCCGGCAGGCTTACTCCTTCGAGCTAGATCAGCGGATTCCGCTTATGCATCTCGACGAGAACATCGCCGAGAAGCTCAGCCGCTGGCAGACCCGCCCGCTCGTACGAGACCTGTACGACTTGGCTCGTGTGGGCAAGGAGATACAGCACATCCACCGGCTCGCGGAGCTCTATGTGCTCAAGTCGCACCTCAACTGGTCGCATAGCCCACCGAACAGGCGCGCAAAGCAGCCGGCGAGGGCCTTGGCCGAGTTCACCGGCTCGCTCGACACATCAGTCTTCGACAGCGGAGACTTGGTTGCGCCGACCATCAGCGGCGACCAAGGCAAAGCAGCAGCCATCCGTGAGGATCTGGTGCTCGTATCGCATCTCGCTCAGCGATGCGACGCGGCGATCACTCCTGAACTGTGGGAGATCGCCACGGACAGAGGGCGGCTTGTGTGGGAAGTCGAACAACGGGCCCTGCGCTTGCGTGAACGCGAGATCGATCTGGCGAACGACGATCCGGCACCACACGAGATCGCTCACAGCGCGTCAATGCTGAGCCGAGCAGCGGGAACGGAGTTGCGAGGCTCGGCCGCTTGCGGCGCCAAGATGCCACGCGCCCGGAAGCCGTGTGCATTGCCGAAGGGACACAGAGGGCCGCATCGGTCGGTGCTCTAGGGACTTCGCCAGGTGACGGCGACAGCAAGACTCAGCTCATAGCGAACGCCGAGCCCGGGCACTGCATGTGGGTGTCGCCGAGCGGCTTCGATGGGGACGCTGGAATCTGCCACGAAGCCGGCGGGCGATGTGCGGCTGCTCGCAGTTCAGGCAGCGATGCCGCCGTCGCGGAGCTCCGCGATCTCGGCACCAGAGAGGCCCAGCTAGGTCAGCACCTCATCGGCGTGCTCGCCCTTGGCCGGAGCCGAGCGCAGCGCGCTCGGCGAACGGTCACGGCTGTTAGGCGTGGGGGTCGATGACGCAGGTCATGTACTCATAGGGGTCCTGGACGGCCCCCCCGACGCGCACGCCGCTGAGGGTGATCGTGTAGCAGTCCTCGCCGTCAGTCGGCTTCGCTCGCACCGAGGAGTTCGTGTCCCCTGCGACGGCCCACACGATCGTTGTCTCGGTTAGCAGTCTCCATCTCGCGATGATCTCGACGTCCACGGACCGGCCGGACTCATCGGTCATCACAACCGTCGCCCCGGAGACATCATCCACATCCGCAAGCTGGATGGACCACCGTTCGAATACCGACGTGTAGGGGACGTAGCCGGGCGGAGGCCACGCAACGAATCCCCTCTGCTGGCGAACGTGGCGATCCGTCGATCGAGGCCCCAGCACCTAGAGGGCATTGGTGGCCTGCCTGCCGTACGCGCTGGGGATGTCGCCGGTGCCCATCGTTGTCTGCTGCGGCAACAGAATCCAGGTGCGGTGACCCACCCTCAAGTTGTTGCCACCGCCATCTAGGATGTAGCTGTCGACGGTGGTGAACCCCCTCCTGCCGCCGATGCCGAGATTGCTGCTGGCGGCCCCCAAAGCGCCCGTCTCGGAGTAGCACTTCCAGTCGCTGCCCGGAAAATGCGAGAGATTACGCCGCGCTGCCATCATCAGCGCAGCGTGCTGCGCGGTTGCCGAAAAGCTGTGGTTCTCTGTGACCGTCGTGAGCCCGGCCATCGCACGGTACCAGTTCACCCGCTGAATCACGCTGTCGCGGAACTCCTGGCTGGTCGTCCCCGCAACGCAGTTGTCCACGTCGCCGGTGTAGCCCCAATCGGGCTCCTCACGCTCGAACTCGGTCTTGTACGCGGCGACCACGGTGTCGCGATCCCAAAGTGTGGGCCTGTCGGAAAGTTTGTGTAAGCGGCGTGGTCTGAGGGTCCGCAGCTTCGGGCTGCGGGCCGGGAAGGATCATGTCTGCGGCTGATCAGAATATGTCGGCTGTGCCGGCGAGCGAGGCTGTCGGCGAGGCGGCGATGAAGGACTGGGCTGAGCGGCTGGTGGCTCAGGCGCGTGCGGATGGCGTGGAGCTGACCGGCGACGGCGGTCTTTTGACCGGGCTGGTGCGTCAGGTGCCCCGGATCGGCCTGGAGGTCGAGATGAGCGAGCATCTGGGCTATGAGCGTCACGCGGTTGCGGGCCGCGGGTCGGGGAACTCGCGCAACGGGTCGACTCCCAAGACGGTCACCACCGAGATCGGCGAGGTCGAGCTGCGGGTTCCGCGTGATCGTGCGGGGACGTTCTGCCCGGTGACGGCGGCGCAAGCATCGGCGCCGTCTGGACGGCCTGTCGGGCAACGTGATCAGCCTCTATGCGAAGGGGCTGACGACCGGGGAGATCCAGGCGCATCTCGAGGAGATCTATGACACCTCGGTGAGCCGGGAGACGATCTCGAAGATCACCGAGGGGATCGTGGCCGACATGGCGGCGTGGCAGAACCGCACCGCTCGACCCGGTCTACGCGGTGCTGCTGATCGACGCGATCGTCGTCAAGGCCCTTGACTCCCAGGTCGCCAACAGGCCCGTGTATGTCGCCATAGGCGTGGATCTTCAAGGCGAACGCGACGTGCTGGGCATGTGGCTGGGCCCCGCCGGCGGCGAGGGCGCCAAGCAGTGGGCGACGATGCCGGCCGAGCTGAGAAACCGCGGCCTCGCCGACGCTTTGATCGTGTGCTGCGACGGCCTCAAGGGACTGCCCTCGGCGATCCGGGCGACCTGGCCCGAAGCGACCGTGCAGACCTGTGTGGTGCACATGGTGCGCAACAGCCTGCGGTACGCGTCCCGCAAGCACTGGGGGCCGATCACCAAGGCCATGCGCGAGACCTCTGCACCTCAGCGACCGTCGAGGCCGCCGAGACACGGTTCGCCCAGTTCGCCGGCGACTGGGAGGACACCTACCCCGCCATGATCCGCTCATGGCGCAACTCCTGGGACGAGTTCGTGCCGTTCCTGGAGTTCCCGCCCGAGCTGCGCAGAGTCGTCTACACCACCAACGCCATAGAAAGCCTCAACGCCCGATTCCGGCGAGCCGTGCGCCATCGAGGGCACTTCCCCAACGAACAAGCCGCCATGAAAGTCCTCTACCTTGTCGCCACCGCCCAACACAAGAACCGAACGAACCTGACCGGCAAGACCAACGGCTGGAAAGCCATCCTCAACGCCTTGACCGTCCACTACGGCGACCGGATCGCCGCCTACATTCGATGAACACCACCACGACCGGATACACAGAAATTCGGACAGGCCCGAGCGTGAGCGAGTAGGCGCTGACCTGCGGAAATGCTCGACTGGCTGTCGGTGCGAGTGCTCGCCGGTAGCCATGTGGGGTCGCAGGAAGCCAGCCGGTGTACGTCGAGCGCCCGCCGCTGAAGGTCGCAGGAACCCGACCGATGTGCACAGCGCACTCGCCGCTGGAGGTCGCGGTAGCTCGCCTGGTGAGCACAGGGGGCTCAGACCAATGCGGCGCGGTCGTAGAGGCGGTCGGCGAGCCGGTCGAAGTGTGCCAGCCGACGTCACCTGCCAACCTGCGAATGACGGTGTCGTCTTGGTCGGGAAGGCGGGATTTGAACCCACGACCCCCTGCTCCCAAAGCAGGTGCGCTACCAGGCTGCGCCACTTCCCGAGTCTGAAGAGCCGAGTCAGCAGGGCTGACGGGTGAACTCTGGCGTTCGATCGTACCGGTGAAGGTCTGAACGGCCTGTGTCGATTGTTGGGCCGGGGTTGCCGCTGGGCGCTGAGGCGCTGCTTCCGATTCGAAATCAGTCGTCGACAGTGATGACCTGGGTGGGGCAGCTGGCCGCTGCCGTGCGCGCCGCGCCGTGATGCTCGGCGCTGGGACTGTTCTCGAGCAGCTGTACGAGACCGTCGTCGCCCACCTCGAAAATGCCCGGAGCGATCATCTCGCACGATCCGCTGCCGATGCACTTGTCGACGTCAATGGTGATCTTCACTGTGCCTCCACATGGCCTGGCCTTGCGGGCCACTAGGCCGCCGGACCTCATTGTTGCGAGTTCGAGCGCGTGCTCGCTACGAATCAGCGCAACGCTACGCCACGTTTGGGGAGAACCTGCGCCGCTCTGGCTCGTCCCCGCAATTCCCGCGAAGCGGGCACCGATGACTCATGCCCATTACCCTCAGCGGCGGCCATCACCGGCCACCCTCGCCACTCCCCAGGAGGACCACCGTGAAGATCGGCGTGATGATGTTCCCCACCGACAAGGCCATCGGGCCTGTCGAGTTGGCCAAAGCTGTCGAGGAACGGGGCTTCGAGTCGCTGTGGTTCCCCGAGCACAGCCATATCCCCACCAGCAGGGAAACGCCTTGGGGCGGCAATGAGGGCGCACCGCCGCTGCCCGAGGAGTACTGGCGCACCCATGACCAGTTCGTGTCGCTCGGCGCCGCTGCCGCCGTCACCGAGAACCTCGTGCTCGGCACCGGCATCACACTCGTTGCCCAGCGTGACCCGATCTGGCTGGCCAAGGAAGCCGCCACGGTCGACCGGATCTCGAACGGCCGGTTCATCTTGGGTATCGGCTACGGCTGGAACAAGGAAGAGCTCCGGAACCACGGCGTCAAGTACACCGACCGGCGTGCGATCACCCGCGAGATGATGCTGGCAGTGCGTGAGCTGTGGACCAACGACGAGGCCGAGTTCCACGGCGACTGGGTGAACTTCGATTCATCCTGGGCCTGGCCCAAGCCCGTGCAGGAAGGCGGCCCCAAGGTGATCTTGGGCGGCGCCGCTGGGCCGAAGACCATCGCCGACATCGTCGAGTTCTGCGACGGCTGGATGCCGATTTCGGGCCGCTACGACCTCGAAGTGCCGATGAAGCAGATCCGGGAGTCCGCGATCGAAGCCGGTCGTGACCCCGATGACATCGAGTTCGGCCAGTTCGGCACGCCTCCCAAGCCGGAGATCCTCGAAAGCCTCGCCGAGATTGGCTGCACCCGGGTGGTGCTGGCGCTGCCGCCGGCCGACGCCGACACGGTGCTGCCGATCCTCGACAAGTACACCGCGCTGCTGTAGCCGCTCCCGCCGTCGGGGCCGTCGCCGAGGCCGCAGTGGTTGCCGGCCGCGCGCTACTAGCGGTTTCGTCATCGGCCGCGCCAGCGGGAAGAATGTGGCGATGACCGACAGCGCGCCCGGGGTAGAGCAGCTCGACGTCGTCGACGAGGTGGGGCGCTACCTGCGCACGGCCCCGCGGAACGAGGTTCACGAGCGAGGCGAGTGGCACCGCGTGTTCCACTGTCAGATCGTCACGCTGCGTGACGGCGTTCCGACGGCCGTGCTGCAGCGACGCACTCGCTCCAAGGCTGCGTTTCCGGGATTGCTCGACATCAGCGCTGCCGGGCATCTTGCCGCCAGCGAGACACCGCTCGATGGCGTGCGAGAACTCGAAGAAGAACTCGGCGTGAGACCCGCCAGCGCCGATCTGGTGCCGCTGGGCGTCCGCAGGCTGGCCGATGACAGCGGCGAAGGCACGCTGAACTGCGAGCTGACCAGCGTGTACCTGCTGCGCGATGACCGTCCGCTCACCGACTACGTGCTGGCACGCGACGAGGTCGATGCGGTGTTCGACGCGCCCATCGCCGATCTGCTCGCACTGTTCGAGGGCGGCCCGTCCATCTCCGTGCGGGGTGTCTCGTCCGCCGGACACCCCGATGCGCGAGAGATGGCGACGGAGGTGACGCTCGACAACCTCGTGCCCAGTGCCGAGTACTGGGTGGTGCTGATGGTGATGGCCCAGCGATTCCTCGCCGGCCAAGGGCCGCTCGCCGTCTAGTGCTGAGCCAAGAGCGCGGTGATGTCGTCGCCGTAACGCTCGAGCTTCGCCGGACCGATGCCACCCACGAGCAGCAGCTCGGCACGCACGGCCGGACGGCGATGTGCTATCTCGGCCAGGGTCGAATCGTGAAACACCACATAGGCCGGAACGCCATCGGCCTGGCTGCGCTCGCGCCTCCACGCACGCAGAGACTCGTACAGCGCAGCGCCTTGGGGATCGGTCGGCGGTTCGAATCTCGGAGGGGGCTGGTCATGATCTTTACGGCGCTTGCGGGCCGTCGCCCGGTCGCGGCGGGTCCCTTGGGCCGGCGTGCTTGATGGCTGAGCAGCCTCTTCAGCAGCTGAGCCACGTTTCGCCCGCTTTCGAGGCGCCGGCGGCACCGGGGACTGCAGTTCGGTCACGAAGGGCGACGGCATCTCGCCGCACACGAGCGTCACCGATTCCGAGCACCGGGTGACGGCCACGTGGAAGACACGCCGCTCCTCTTCGATGTCGGCAGACAAGCGATGCGGCATGAGGCCCGCAGAGGCTTCGTACACGATGACATGGGGCCATTCGAGGCCCTTGACCTTGTGCACTGTGGCCAACCGCACCCGTGCGCCGGCTCCCGCGCCGGGCGCGTCGCCGCTTGCCGACCGCATCGGCTCGTCGGCGCCGAAGCCAGCGATGTCGCGGTCACCAGCAGCCGGCAGGCGCTCCGCCAGCCACGATGCAAAGCCGGCCGGATCCGGGTGCAGGTGCGCAACCGAGATGAGCGCCTGAAGGTCGTCACCATGGGCTGAGCGGTCCACTGACCGACGCGATGCATCAAGACGAGTGTCGAGACTGCCGCCGAGACCCAGTTCGTCACGCACGATCTCGAGCACCTGCCGGGTGGTGAGCTGTCGGTCGAACGCTCGCTCGCACAGCATGTCGACGTCGTCGGCGAAGGACTCGACCTTGCCAGCCGACCGCTCGTCAGACAGGCGGCCCGCCAAGGCGCGCAATGCAGCAACGCTGAACTGCTCGCCGATCCACTCGACAACTCGCGGCGACAAACCGCGAGGAGGACGCCGAGCTGCGTCCATCAGCGCACCCGAGGGGAGCGCACGAGTGGGGGCAGTCGACAATCGCAACCACGCGAGCGCAGCGGCCACGCCGGTCCGCTCGAGAAACCGTCGCCCGACGGGCATGTCGGCCGCCACCCCCATGTCTGCGAGCACGATCTGGGGAACGAGCAACGTGCTGTTCACGCGTGTCAGTACTGCGATGTCCGACGGGGCGACCCCATCAGCCGCCAAAGCGAACACGGTGTCGCGCAGCGCAGATGCCGCATCGCCCTCACCACGAACAGCGATCTGCCTCGCAGGCACCGAGTGCCGATCCGGCGTTGCGACGTCGCGGCGACCGCTGGAGGTGATCCGTTTCGCAATGCGCTGCTGGTTGCGCGACAGCAGATTGGTCGCTGCGCTCACCACATCGGGCGGGCAGCGGTAGTTGACGTGCAACTCATGGCGCGCCGCTCCCGGGAAATAGGTGGCGTAGTCGATGAGCCACTGCGGCGATGCACCGGAATAGCCGTAGATGGTCTGGTCGTCATCGCCGACGGCGAACACATCGGCTCGCGGTCCCGCCAGCAGCCGCACGAGCAACAGGTGCGCCGGTGTGAGGTCTTGGAACTCGTCGACGAGCAGCACCGCGCACGCCCGCCGCGCAGCAGCTCGCGCACCGGCGTCGGCGAGCAGGATCTCGATGGCGCCGATGATCTGCTGATCGAAGTCCACGAGTCCTTCGCTCACGAGATTCGCAACGAAGCGCGGTGCGATCGTGGCGAAATCAGCAACGTCGGGCTGAAAGGCATCTTCGACTTCGGCGGGGTCGCGCAGCCCGAGTCGTGTCGCGCTGAGCGCCTCGAGCCATGGCGCGAGCTGGTCGGTCATGGCCCGGCGCTGACGCTTCACCAAGCCGTCCAGACGCTGACGGACTCCCATTTCGTCGACGACGCTGACCCGGGGTCGGCCCGCCGGGCGGGCGAAGGGGCCCGTGCCGTTGCAGATCGCCAATGCGAGGCTGTTCAGCGTGCGCACCTGCAGCCCGGCAAGGTCACGAGTGCGCTCCTCCATCTCGCGGCGGGCTCGAACGTTGAAGGCCACCAAGCACATCGCCTCAGCCGCGACGCCGAGGTCCCTCACGAGAAAGCGGGCCCGCTCGGTGAGCACCCGTGTCTTGCCGGACCCTGCGGGCGCAACGATGCACGCCGCCCCGCCCAGGTGGCCGACAGCCGCCTGCTGATCCGATGCGAGGTCGGCGCGCGGCACCGCCAGCTGCACCCCGCGCAGCGTCCCGGCCGCGAGATTTGCCGCGGGAACAACCGGTGCGGCCAGTTCGAATGCCTCCAGCGGCCCGCCGTCGCACCACACCGGCCCTGCGTGGGTGATCACGTCGCCGTCGCCCGCGTCGCCGCCATCGCCCCCTTCGCCCGTGCCCGACTCACCCGCGAGCACTGCGCCGAGCTTGAGCGCTGCCTCGACGGGAGCAAAGCGAGCTCGGCCAGGCTGCCGGGCGTCCACGGCGTTGGCGGTGATCAGGTGCGCCAGCACCTCTGATCGCATGGTCAGCCCTGGCGCCAACTCCCACCACGGCGCCTGCCACACCGGCGCCGGTTCAGGGAGGTCGCCGTCGAGCTCGATCACCAGTCGGGTCCGATTCAGCCACGCCTCACGCAGCCTGCGGCCGGCCGCAGCGCCGAGGTCATCAAGGCTGACCGCCACACGCTCACAATCCGACCACGGCTCGGGAACAGCGTCCCCGCGCCTCACCAGGACACTGCGCCCCAACTCAGGCGGACCCGCAAGTGCGTCCGCGCTCAGCCTCATGTGCGCCCCGTTCTCATCGGGAGCGTGTCTCGGGTACAGCGCCGTGCATACAAACCGGCCTGTCGCCCGCTAGCGGCCAATGCCGATGAGGTGCATCGCCTCCGCACGGGTTGCGATGTTGCGGAACTGCCCGCGCACCGCCGAGGTAATGGTCAGCGAGCCGGGCTTCTGCACGCCCCGCATCGACATGCACTGGTGCTCGGCCTCAACCACCACCAGGGCGCCCTTGGGCTCAAGCACATCCATCAGCTTGTCGGCAACCTGCGTCGTCAGCCGTTCTTGCACCTGGGGCCGGCGGGCGTATGCCTCCACCAGGCGAGCCAGCTTCGACAACCCTGTGATCATGCCCCGCTCGCCGGGGATGTAAGCCACATGCGCACGCCCGACGAATGGCATGAGGTGGTGCTCGCACATCGAATAGAAGGGGATGTCGCGCACCATGACCATCTCGTCGTGGCCAGTCTCGAACTGCACCTTCAGATGGTGTTCAGGATCTTCCTGCAGGCCAGCGAACACTTCGGCGTACATGCGGGCGACTCGCTTGGGCGTCTTCTGCAGACCGTCACGGTCGGGGTCCTCGCCGATGGCTACCAGGATCTCCCGGACGGCCCGCTCGATCCGGTCGGTATCTACCGGCTCTTCGGTGACGGCGCCATTCGTCTCTGCGATCGACGTCACCGCACCTGCGAGTTTGGAAGTCGAAGCAGTATCCGTGCCAGAAACTGAGCCCTGCGGCATCCGCTGAACCTACCCGCGTTCACCGACGACACCATCGCCCTTTCCGATATCGCACAGTGGGTCGCGCCAAGCGCCCCCGGCAGGACTCGAACCTGCAACCGGCGGGATAGAAGCCCGCTGCGCTGTCCAGTTGCGCCACGGGGGCTCTGGCCATGAGGACCAAGGGCCATCCTGCCATCGAACTGGCGTAGGACCAACGGTTCCCAGACACGGCGCCTGGCTCCTCGCCCCTGAACTAGAGCGCCGGGCTAGCGGGAGGGCCAGCGCAGGATGCCCGTCTCGGTGCGGCCGTCGGCGTCGTCGTAGTCGGGGTCGCCGGGGAAGGCGATCCGGTGCGGTCCCTCGTTGTCGTAGCGGATCCTCACGTGCTCATCGTCGGTTGGGGTACCTCGTCCGGCCGCAGCAACTGCTTCATCGATGGTCTCAAACCTTGCGAGCCGGTGCAGCATCCCGATGGTCGGAGTCATCATCACCATGTCACCGATTTCGTTGCGCCGGATCGCATCGGCAGGTCGCACCCACTGGTGCTCGACAGCCTCGTCGTGGTCGGGCAACGGGACCTGGCCGTCTGGCATTGCTGTCAAGAAGAAGCGCGTGTCGTAGCGACGGGGTGATCCCATGGGTGTCGCCCAGCGGCCGATGAAGTAGACGTTGTTGCCGTCGAGCAACAGGTCTTCGCTGCGCACCGTCTCGATGAAGTCGCGCTCTCCGGCATTGACCTCGTCGCGGTACTGCGAGAACCGTTCGGCCACATCGGGCGGCGAGAGGTCGATGATGCCCGACGGCAGGTCCCTGGGGTCCTCCACGCCGACCGGGTGGTCGTGATGGGCAAGCAAGATGCCCGCCTCCTCGAACGTCTCCCGCAGCGCCGCCACCCAGAAGGCGATGCCGCCGCGCTCGATGCCGATGCTGAATGAGGCCTCGTCGTCGGTCAGACCCGACACGGTCTCGTCGGCGATCTGGGTGGCGTCTTCGGGATCGACGGCACCGCCGGGATACACCCACATGTCGCCCACGAAGATCGAGCGGGCGTTGCGCTTCAGCATGAGGACGTGAGGATCGTCGTCGCCCGACAGAATCATGACCGTGGCGGCATTGCGCACCGGCACGGCTTCGGGATCGTAGTCGCCCCCAGACCCGGGAGACTTGGCGCCAACGGAAGCGCGGCGCTCGGGCTGTTCGCTCACAGAAAGCCCAGATCCAACTCAGAAATCGATGCCGGCGCAGACGAGGCACTCTTCGCCGTCGTGGCTCGCCCGGGCGGCTGCCGCGTCCTCTTCGGTCTGGTACTGCGGCGTCGAGTGGCGCGCAACCCGATCGTCCTCGTAGGTGTCCTTCCCTGCTGCCTTGCCGGTCGGGACAGCGCTCTCGGGCAGGTCCGCGGACTTGGTAGCGGGCGCGAACACCCCGTCCTTCCAACGGTCGGAGTCCGACCAGCGGTAGGGCAAGTGCGCCATCGAGCCGGGCACGCCCAAGTTCTCGAAGGCGACGAACGTGTCACGCAAGATCTGCAGGTTGAGCTCTGGCTCGTGCGGCCTGCCCGCTGTGCGCCCGAGCGGGTAGTCCAGGTACGCCGAGCGAGGCGGCCAGGCCGCCCGGGTGATGTCGCGTGCACTCGACATCGTCAGTGTCGGGATTCCTTCGGCCTCGATGGCCCTCGCAATCAGACCCCCGGTCTGATGGCAGACAGGTCAGACCGGCACGAGCAGCACGACGTCGAGCTCGTCTGCCACGCAGCGCTTCGCCAACTCCGGGATCAGCTCCTCATGCACCCGGCGGGTGCTGTAGATACCTCCCATGAGGGTGTAGGCGTTGGGGCCCAGCTCGCCGATCTCGCCGCTGTCGCGCAGCGTGCGCAGGGCCTCGATCGGGAACACGCAATTGATGTCCGAGCGAGCATCGGTCAGGTCGTAGGCGAAGTGCGTGGCCCGAAGTTGCGACGTGTCCACGTCGGTGGGGATCGCCCGGTAGGTCGTGTCGTCGCGGTAGTGGAAGGCCGTCTGTCCGGCGACATAGACCCCGCCGGTGGCGATGAGGCCGACTCGGCACTCAGAGATCGGCTTGGTCAGCGGCGTCCACGGCGGCGGCGTCTCGCTGTGCACCCAGCGGTACTCCCCGTAGCCCAGTCCGATGTACTGGGCGGTGATGCGGGGGATGTACTCCACGGGCGGCTTGCGGGCGGCTGCGTTGTGTTCGCTCACGCTCCTACGGTAGGCCGTCGGGCTCGTACCTGTCAGTGGTCCCCGCTGTGTGCCCGGTGACGCCGCCGCGAAATCCGGTAGCGAGGCGGTGCGGCCCGTGGCATCCTTGACCACCCCGTGCGGGTCGTAGCTCAGTCGGTTAGAGCGCCAGTTTGTGGCACTGGAGGCCGGGGGTTCGATTCCCCTCGATCCGCCGCACCCCTGCCCACCACAAGTGTCGCGGGGCTGTCGTTAGCCTTGCGGGGCACCATGCGCCTCTAGCTCAATTTGGCAGAGCAACGGACTCTTAATCCGCAGGTTCTGGGTTCAAGTCCCAGGGGGCGTACAACTGGTCTGCCGGGAACACCGGCTGGTGCACAGGCGAGGTTTGCCCGATGGGCCAACAAGACGCACACGCAGAGCTGAACCCATCCGAGTTCCACCCATCGGCCGATGAGCTGGTCGAGCGCAACCGGCGGTTGGCCGACACCGTCAAGACACCGGGCATGGCGGCTGCACCCAGCCGTCACGTCGCGATCGTGACCTGCATGGATGCCCGCATCGATCCGCTGGCCGAGTTGGGGCTGAGAGTCGGCGAGGCGCATGTCATGCGCAACGCAGGCGGAGTCATCACCGACGACGTGATCCGCTCGCTGTGCATCTCCCAGCAGCTGCTGGGCACCCGGGAAATCCTGGTGGTGCATCACACCGGCTGCGGCATGTGCGGTCTCGACGCCGCTGCGTTCAGCAAGGAGATGGAAGACCGTTTCGGCGAGCCGCCCGGCTGGCCGATCGGTTCCTTCGCCGACCCCGCCGACGACGTGCAGGCCGCCATCGCAACACTGCGAGCCTCGCCGTTCATCGAGCACGACACGGCTGTCCGCGGCTTCATCTACGACGTCGACACCGGCCTGCTCAACGAGGTGCCGTCGGCCAGCTAGGGACGCCTTCGTCACGTTCTACGCCGGTGCTGTTCAGCAGCCCGCTCACCATCCGGTAGCAGCCCGAAGCGGCGATGAGGTGCACCATCTCGGCATTGCTGAAGTGCGATGTGGCCTCGGCCCACGTGGCATCGGAGACGCAGTCGTCGGAGTACAGGTCGTCCACCACCTGCAGTAGTGCCGCCTCGGCCGGTGTCCAGTTCCCCTCGGCGATCGGCCGGGTGACGAGGTAGATCTCCTCTTCGGTCATGACTTCGGCGAGGGCCATCAGCGTGTGCTGGCCGAACTCGTAGACGGACTGGCAGTTCCAGCCCATGCGAAGCACCGCGATCTCCACGTCACGCCGGGACAGGTCGCCCTTGTACAGGATCGTTTGGGCGAACTCTCCGAACGCCTTCGAGATCGGCCGGCTGTGCGCAAGGGTCGCAATGACGTTGACGGCATTGGCAAACGAGTTCGCCATGACCTCGCGGGCTCGCTCGGCCACCTTGGGGATCGGCTCGAGGCGAGGTGAGGTCGGTCGTGTCAGGTGCATCGTCAGCACATCCCTTCGTCGGCCCCGCAAATGTAGAAGGGCGGCCCGCCTGGCGCGTCTGCTTAGGCTGCGGGCATGACCGAGCAAGCCATCTCGACCTTCCCCGTGCCCGACATTGCGGACATGCCCGACGACCTGCGAGAGCGCATCGAGCTCATCCAGTCCAAGACCGGATTCGTGCCCAACGTGTTTCTCGCACTGGCGCACCGGCCCGACGAGATGCGGGCGTTCATGGCGTACCACGACGCGCTCATGGAGGGCCCGAGCGGGCTCTCCAAGGCGGAGCGGGAGATGATCGTGGTGGCCACCAGCGGGGCCAACAACTGCCTCTACTGCGTCGTGGCGCACGGTGCGATCCTGCGCATCCGCGCCAAGGATCCGCTGCTGGCCGATCAGCTCGCGGTCGACCCTTCCAAGGCCGATCTCACGGACCGGCAGCGGGCGATGATCGATTTCGCTCTGAAGATGTGCAGCGAACCGTGGTCGGTATCATCCAGCGATCACGACGAGCTGCGGGCTCACGGCTTCAGCGACGACGACATCTGGGACATCGGCGCCATCACGGGGCTGTTCGCCCTGTCGAACCGGATGGCCCACCTGACCTCGATGCGCCCCAACCACGAGTTCTTCACGATGGGTCGCTGACCGGCCCGAAGCTGCGCAGATGCCTGCGCGACGGTCTGCCCGGTCACGGCCCAGCCGCCGTTTCGCCGCGCCGCAAGAGCACGCAGCCGCTCGCTCAGCGGGCACCGAGGAAGGCTCGGCGCACTTCCACGTCGGCCAGCAGTCGCTCCGCGGCGCCCTCGTAGGTGATTGCACCGAGCTCGATGACATAACCACGGTGGCTGGCGGCGAGTCCTTGGCGGGCGTTCTGCTCGATCATCAGCACGGTCAGGCCGATGTCTCGGTTGAGCTGCGCAATCACGTCGAAGATCTGATGGGTGACCAGCGGCGACAGTCCGGCCGACGGCTCGTCCATGAGCACGATGCGAGGCGACCACATCAATGAGCGTCCGATCTCCAGCATCCGCTGCTCGCCGCCGGACATCGTTCCGGCCTCTTGGCGGGCCCGCTCCGCTAGCCGCGGGAACAAGCTGAACACGTAGTCGATG
Organism: Acidimicrobiales bacterium; assembly: GCA_965231925.1. Taxonomy (GTDB): domain Bacteria; phylum Actinomycetota; class Acidimicrobiia; order Acidimicrobiales; family Poriferisodalaceae; genus Poriferisodalis. The sequence continues at coordinate 1,657,465 of OZ246894.1, read as the reverse complement.
CGATCACGAACCTCGGCTTTGTCCTGAGACAAGTACATCCCGAGCTCAAGGTTCTCATAGACGGTCATTTGGGCAAACAGGCTGCGCAGCTGGGGCACGATGGCGATGCCAGCGGTGCCGAGCGCATCTTGTGGGGCGATGTCGGTGATGTCGCGTCCCCCGCACACCACCTGCCCGGATCGCACTGGCACCAGCCCATAGACGGCACGAAACACGGTGGACTTGCCCGCACCGTTGGGGCCGATCACGCAGACCACTTCGCCGGAGTGCACTTCGAGGCTGACGCCGCGGAGGATGTCGTGACTCGGCAGGTACCCCGCGTACAGGTCGCAGACCTCCAAGAGCGGGGGCGGCACCGGCGACTCGGTCACCGGTCTTCATCCTCGACGTCGTCGGAGGGGACGCTGCGGTCCGACTCGTCAGAACTGGCGTCGTATGGCGTGGTTGCGGAGCGCTCTCGGTGGCTAGCGGCGCCTGGTGCGGCGCCGAAATACGCCTCGATGACCTCAGGGTTGTTCATGATCTCGGCGGGAGTTCCCTCGGCAAGCTTGTGCCCTTGATCCAGCACGACAACGCGCTGGCACAGCTCGGCGATGAACTGCACGTTGTGCTCGACGAGGAACAACGCGACCCCTTGGGTGGAGTTCACCTCGGCCAGCCGATCCCTGATCTCGTTGATGAGCGTGGGATTGACGCCTGAGGTGGCTTCGTCGAGCAGGATCAGCCGCGGTTCGCTCATCAGCGCCATGCCGATCTCAGCCAGGCGTCGCTGACCCCCTGAGAGCGTGTCGGCCCGTTCGTCGCGCAGCGGCCCCAACGACAGGAATTCGATGAGCTGATCGGCCCGGCACCGGGTAGCGGGATCGGTGCGGCTGAGCATGCGACGCACACCGATCCCGGCCCAGCTTGCGCTGAGCTCGATGTTCTCGCGCACCGTGAGCGCCCCGTACACCCGGATGATCTGGAAGGTCCGCGAAATGCCCCCTCGGGCGATCTGATGAGGTGCACGGCGGGTGACGTCCACGCCGTCGAAACGGACCTCCCCGCTGTCGGCTCGCTGAACGCAGCTCAGGCAGTCGAACAGGGTCGTCTTGCCGCTCCCGTTCGGGCCGATGAGCCCCACGATCTCGCCTGGTGCGATCGAGAGGTCGACGTGGTCCACGGCGACCAAGCCGCCGAAGCGCTTGACGACGCCGGTCGCTTCAAGCAGGGCGGTCATGGCTGCACTGGCCTGTCACGCCGGGTCCGCCGTCGAGATTGTGAGCGAGCATTGAGCCGGTCCGGCGACTCAGATCTGCGGCGGTTCCCAGTGCGGCCGGGTTGGGACCACCGCAGCCAGAGGTCCGTGACCGAGATCCCTCGGCGGTCAAACCAGCCCACCAGCCCCCGCGGCATGAACAGCACGATGACGATGAGCAGTACGCCCTGTGCGATGAGATGGAAGTCGAGCAGATGTGCCCACAGCACCTCGCGTAGCCAATAGAGCACAACTGACCCGACGATCGGGCCGGCAACCGTCCCGATGCCGCCCAGCATCGTGCCCATCACCGCGTCGAGGGTCCGGACTTCTGTGAACGCAATGTCGGGGTCGACAAAGGTGTTCTGGTATGCCCACAGCCCGCCGAACAGCCCGGTCGATGCGCCGGCGAAGCTGAAGACGGCGACCTTCAGGCGCGTCGTCGCGATGCCCCGCATCTCGGCTCCCACCTCGTCTTCACGGATGGCGATGAGTGCTGTCCCGACACGCGTGCGTCGCAGCCACCACACGAAGACGGCAAGCGCCACCACCAAGACCAACTCGACGAAATAGAACAGCGAACGGTTCAGGTACGGAGGCAGCGTGAGGCCCACTCCTCCCCCGGTGAGCCCGCCCCAGACCCGCACGATCTCGCGCATCGCCACGAACGTCGCGAGCATCGCGATCGAGAAATAGGGGCCCTTCAGCCGCATCGTGGCTCGCCCGATGAGCGCTGCAGCCAGCCCAGCCACCACCACGCCGAGCGCGATCGCCGGCACCGGTGGCCAGCCGATGCCCAAGCCGTTGGTCTGCAGCGACATCATGATCGCCGTGGTGTACGCGCCCAGGCCGAACCACACGGCATGCCCGAAGTCGATGTACCCGGTGAACCCGCCAGTCAGGTTCCAGTTGATCGCCACGCCGATGCTCGTGAACATCAGCGTCATCGTGAACAGCATCGAGTCGCTGGTTCCGGGCCACAGCGGGAGCACGACCAGCCATGCGAGCCCCACCGCCGCCAGCGCCCCGCCGACGCGCCGAGCCACGCACTGGCCTCGACGGTGCGGCCGCGTGCTGACAGCCCCGCCGACGCGCCGCAGGGGACCGTCACGCGTCATGCCGCCGTCGCATCCACGGGGCGCAGGCCGCCGAAGATGCCCTGAGGCCGAAGCACCAGAGCAACCACCAAGATCACGAACGAGGCGACAACGGCCAGGTTGGTGCCCACACCGCCCACGTAGACAGCCAGGCCCGCTTCGACCAGCCCGAGCACCATCGCGCCGCCCAGCGCTCCCCGGATCGAGCCGAGACCGGCCACCGCCGTTATGGCGAACGCCTTGAGCGTCAGCGGCGGCCCCTGGAACGGCTGGATTGCCAGCACGGGGCTCACCAGCGCTCCGGCGGCGCCGGTGATGCCGATGCACAGTGCGAAGGTGATGACGTACACCTTTGCGACGTCGATCCCGACGATGCGTGCCGCCTCGCGGTTCTGCGCCGCCGCGCGGATGCTCTTGCCGAGCTTGGTGCGTGCCAGCAGCGTGCTGAGGCCGCCGAGTATGCCCAGCGCCACGATCAGAATCCAGAACTTCGTCACCGGCACGGTCAGGCCGGCGGCGAGGCGCCAGCTGCCGTCGAGCGCAGTGCTGGTCCGCCGGAAATCAGCGGAGAAGATGAGCTTCATCAGGTTCTGCAGGATGATCGCCAGGCCGAACATCACGAGCAGCGACACCAGATGCGGCCGGTCGATGATGCGGTTGACCAGTCCCCGCTGGGTGAGATAACCGAGTCCTGCCATCAGCACGAACACCGCCGCCACCGAAACGAACGGATCGACGCCCCACCACTCATCGGCGAGCCAGGCAAGGTAGGCGCCGATCATCACGAACTCGCCGTGCGCGAAGTTGATGACGCCCATCACGCCCCAGATCACCGAGAACCCCAGCACCAGCACCGCGTACATGCCGCCCAGCGCGATGCCGTTGACCAGCGCCTGCGGCAGCTTGCCCACAGCCGACGACTCGGCTGAGACGCCAGCCATGCCGTCTCCCAACGGATACCGGAGCTGGGCACGCGCCGCCGAGGCGGGGGCGACGACATGAATCTCGTCGCCGCGCACCTGCACCATGCCCATCTGGCGTGCCGCGTTGACTCCGCGCTCGTCGAAGCGCAGCGGGCCATAGAACGTGTCCGCCGTCAATGTCCGCAGCGCGCTGCGAACCGCGGCATTGTCCGTCGTTCCAGCGGATTCGATGGCGAGTTGCAAAGCGAGCGCCGCCGTGGTCGCGCTCGCTGCCTGATACACCGGCGGCTCGCCCCACAAGCGCTCGTAGTAGGCGGCGTAGTCGGCTGCTCGGCCGAAATACAGCCCCTCGTAGGACATTGTCGGCTCCCACTGGGTGGGGCCCAGGACACCGTCGACGTCGCTGCCAAGCTCCTCGATGAGCCGCGGGTTGGACGGCCCGACCGTGATCAGCATGGCGTCAGGCTCGAAGCCCAGCTCCTCAGCGGAGTTGACGAACAGGACAGCGTCGTTGTAGTGCCCGCCGCCAATGAAGACGTCAGGGTTGAGGTCCCGGAACTTCGTCATGATCGCGGAGGCATCCTGGATGTCCTTGGGGTATGCCTCGACGGCGAGCACCGCGACGCCGTTCGCCTCGAGGTGGCGCCGTGCGCCGTCGGCGACGGCCGTGGGGAACGCGGTGTCCTCGTAGGCGATCACCGCGGTCTTCGCGCCTTGGTTCGCCAGTGCCTCAACGCCCGTGCGCGTGTAGTCGCTGGCAACCGTGGCGACGTAGAACAGGTTCGCGAAGCCCCGATCGAACAGGGTGTCTGCTGCGCCGTTGCCGGTCACCATCAGCACGTCGTTTGCTTCGGCGATGGCGCTGGCGCCGGTGGTGAGGCCGCTCGAGTAGGGGCCCAGCAGGAAGTCGACTTCGTCCTCGTCGATGAGCCGCTGGACCAGGTTTCCGGCTGTGTCGGCATCGGATTCGTCGTCGTAGTAGACGACTTCGGCTCGGTAGCGGCCCTCGCCGATTCGGATCCCTCCGTAGTCCTCATTGACCCAGCGGACCCAAGTCTCGTAGCCCTGCCGTGCGTCCTTGCCTTCGACGGAGTACTTGCCGGTCGCGCTCAGCGCTGCACCGAGTCGCACCGTTCCGTCGAACTCGGCTGGGGTGCGCGACGTTCGGGACGGCCCTTCGGGCCCGGTACCGGAGCCGCCACTGTCGCAGGCTGCCGCAAGCGGTAGCAGGCACAGCAGGGCAGCGAGCAGCACGCTCTTCGACAACCGCATGTCAGTGCGCCATCCCGCAGATCCTCCGCACCGGCGTATCGGTTCGAACGCTAGATGGTGCCCCGAGCACCGCGGCTGTAGCCGTACGAGCCGGTATGGCGCGACGGCGAGACAGCAGTAACAAACGAGGCGTTCTTGCTTCGTCGGATTGGCGTTCGCCGACGACTGACGGCATTGCAGTAGCGACTGGCAGAATCCGGACCGTGGAACCGAAAGCGCTGCCGGGTCCCGCCTCGGAGCGCATGTCCAAGCAGCGGTCCCGCGATACGGGGCCAGAACGACTGATCCGCTCTGCGCTGCACCGACGTGGCCTGCGTTACTTCGTGCACCGCCGGCCGCTGCCCGGCGTACGCCGCGAAGCCGACCTGGTGTTCCCCCGTCTGCGTGTAGCGATTTTCGTGGACGGCTGCTTCTGGCACGGCTGTCCTGAGCACGGCACCAAGCCCCGCCGCAACGCCGAGTACTGGGAAACCAAGATTGCCCGCAACCGGGCCCGCGACGCCGACACCGACGCCCGCCTCGAAGCCGCCGGCTGGACACCGGTGCGCATCTGGGAACACGAAGAACCCGACAAAGCCGCCAACCAGATCGAACAGCTCATCCGCCAGCGCGCCCGCAATCTCGCTGACTGAATCCCTGCCAATTTGCGGCCCTACAGAAATCGCTTGGCCTGTCCGCCGGTGGTGAGTACGTTGAGCCCATGCCCCAGATTCGGGTCGATCTCCCTGACGATCTCTACGGATCGGTCAAGGAGCATGGCTTGTCGCCCGCCGACCTGCTGCAGACGGCCATCCACGACGAGCTCCGACGACGGCAGATGAGCGCAGAGACCGAGAGATACCTCGCTGAACTCATCGACGAGGTCGGAGAACCCTCAGAGACTGCCGTAGCCAAGGCCGAAGCACTGGTGAGACGTATCCGCAATGGCGGCACTGGCGAGGATCGTGCCGCCTCGCTGCCCACCAAGGATCAGGCAGTCAAGCGCCGGCAGCCCAGCTTCGTAGCCATGGGAACCTCCAGTTCGGGCCGGCGGGCGTCGGAATCCGACGACATGCTCGCCGATGGATTCGGCGACAATCGCTCACACTGATCGTCGACACCGGCGTCCTCGTAACCGCTGCAGCGAGCACTGGCTGTCGGAGCGGATCCGGGCCACCCCCATCTGCGCCCTCTGGGCCTGGCCACCAACGTCGCCAAGCCTGCCCGTCGATGCCGCCGACCGCGTCGAACAAATTGTCCGCGATCCAGTCCCCCGCCTCGCTGGTTCGGGTTGCAACTGATCCGATGCGATCCGCAGGGACGCCTACAATCGCTGTTTGAGAGCGAGGTCGAGGTCGTGCCGATGCGGAACTTCACTGCCGTAGTCGAGCGTTGCCCCGACACCGGGTTCTTTGTCGGTTACGTCCCGGGATTCCCGGGTGCACACTCTCAAGGCGAAACTCTCGAAGAGCTCAACGACAACCTCAAGGAAGTCATCGCGATGATCCTCGAGGACGGCGCCCCGGCAATGGCGGGCGAGTTCGTCGGCACGCAGGTCGTCGAGGTGGCTTGAAGCTCTGTGCCATCAGTGCCAATCCTCAAGCCGCGAGAGGTCGTCGCCTTGCTTACTGCACTCGGATTCGAAGAGATCCGCCAGCGCGGCTCACACAAGCGATTCCGCCATCCGGACGGGCGGTCGACGACCGTGCCGATGCATCGAGGACGAGACCTATCCCCAATCCTGCTCCGATCCATCGCGCGCGATGTCGGGATGACGGCGCAAGAGTTCGTGGCGACTCGTCGGTAGGCGCATCGGGGTTCGCAGCAAACTTGCCCTTTGCAGATTGAGAAATCTCAATCTGCGCACTCTGGGCCTGACCACTCACGCCAAGACAAGATGCGTCAGCGCTCAGGGCAGCGAGTCTTGGTAGACGTGCTCGTGGTGCCAGCGGAGATAGGCGTCCCTCGGCGGGTCGACACCTGAAGGCACGATCAGAGCTTCCCGCAACGACTCCCCGAAATTGTGTTCGACTCCCTCGTCGCGCCGGACGCTGGCCCGCAGCCTCTGGGAACGATGCACGCGTAGCCCGCCGTTCACGGTGATCAGGCCTCTGTCGAAGGCAGCATCGTGCGTTGGGCAGGCGGCGACTCCGTTGAGCGGGTCGCGCCGTTCGCGATTGCTCGAATCGGCCCAGGGCTTGATGTGTGACGCAATGATGAGCCGGTTCCCCTGAAGAGATCGTGGGGCCATGCCACAGAAGCCACAGGTGGCGTCGAACCGTCTCAGCACTTCGGCTGCGAACGCCTTGTGACCGACACGGGCACGGTGCTGAACAATTCGGGTCGTCTCAGCAGACGACAGCTCTTGGTTGTACCGCAGCTTGGCCGCGCGGAGCTGCGCCGCTTCCTGCTCGATCATCTCGTCAAATCGTGAATCAGCTACGTCCTCAAGGCCTAGCCGTGAGTAGTCAGTCACTTGCTCCAGCTGCAAGAAATCGGGCAATTGTTGGGCACCAATGCCCATCCGGCGCGCTCCCCGCAACGCCGTGCCGTAGAGATCCAAGAAACGGACGACGTCGGCACCCATTGCCATGAAGAACTGAACTTCGTACTTCGCCCCATTCACACGGGAGCCATCCAGATTCATCATCTTGCTGGTGATCGAACTCGGCGAGCGCCTAAAGAGTGCAGCGAGTTCGTGGACGAGCTGCGGTGCAGTGTGGATCGTCTGCCCGCCGTAGCGGTGCGGGGCCACTACCGGATCGTCAGACAAGAAGAGCCCGTAGCACAGCACGGTCTCTACGGGCGTGAAGTTGACCTGTCGCTTGCCTGGAGGGGGCATGCGACGCTGCACGATGCCCTGCCACTGTGCCGCCGCTTCGCTCTCCGTGAGATCGATGTAGTCGCTCAGCGTCGCCACGAGCGCAAGTTAGGACACCGATGCTGCCTAGTGGTACGTCGAGCGTTTGTTTGCGGGGTTTACAGGCCTGTGTGCCGAGGTCAGAGGCCTCGGTGCCGCGCAGACAAACCGGCGACACACCACTAGACGACCTCAAGAACGTGCAAGGAGACACCTCGGTTCTAGAACGGGCGACATGAAGGCGCTAGTCACTTTCTAAGGGGAAGGCGTCCCCGATCGCCATCTCCATGAAGTCACCGAAGTGACAATCGCACACGTCCACGTAGTGAGCATGCGTGTCGTCTGAGTCCAGCCAGCACAGACGCAGCGACGCCGGACTCGGGCTCGGACCATGCGAGCACTCGTCGCATTCGATTCCGCCATCCGAGTAGCCAATGGCGAGCCACGTCCGGCTGTTATCGGCGGCAGTGAGCTTCGGAGCTATGGATCCGGTCGCATTGCCGTCCGCCGCGATGGACATCCGCAACTCGGCCAACTTGTCGTTCATCTCAACCTCCAGCGTCGTCTCGCAAGCCACGCTTCCCACGGGCTCGAAGCAACACTGCCGGCCCGAGGCCAGTGATGGCCGGCAATGCGCGCCGGTGAGACGAATACGAGTATTCGGCGCGCCGGTCGACGGTGACGGTGCGCGTCAGAAGCCGAGGGCGGTGAGGGGGTCCGTGTAGGGGAGGTCGAGGGCGTGGGCTACGTGGGGCTCGGTGACGTGGCCCTTGTAGACGTTCAGGCCCGCTCGCAGGTGGGGGTCGGTGCGCAGGGCGTCGAGGCCGTTCTCGGCGATGGCCAGCACCCTGGGAAGGGTGGCATCGCTGAGTGCCCGGGTTGAAGTGACTGGCACGGCGCCGGGCATGTTCGCTACGCAGTAGTGCACGACGCCGTCGACCACGAAGGTCGGTTCGGCATGAGTGGTCGGCTTGGACGTCTCGAAGCAGCCGCCTTGGTCGATGGCCACGTCCACCACCACCGACCCGGGACGCATCTGAGAGATCATGTCGGCGGTCACCAGCTTGGGTGCTCGGGCGCCGGTCACCAGCACGGCGCCGATCACCAGGTCGGCGTTCAGCACTTCGGTCTCCACCGTCGCCCGAGTAGAGGTGACGGTGACAACCGATGCGCCGAAGCGTTGCTCGAGATGATCCAGAGCCGCCGGGTCGATGTCGAGCACTCGCACGTCGGCGCCCATGCCTATGGCAATCTCGGCTGCGTTCTCGCCGACCACTCCCCCGCCGATGATCACGACTCGTGCCGGCGGAACCCCCGGCACACCACCGATCAGCAGGCCGATGCCCCCGTGAGCAGTCTCGAGGGCCCAAGCACCCGCCTGGACGGCGAGCCGGCCGGCAACCCGGGACATCGGGGCCAGCAGCGGCAAGCCGCCACGCGAGTCGGTCACCGTCTCATACGCGACGCAGGCCGCACCCGAATCCACCAGGTCGGACGTCTGGTCGGGGTCAGGGGCGAGATGCAGGTAGGCGAACAGAATCTGGCCCTCGCTCAGCATCTTGCGTTCAGAGGCCTGCGGCTCCTTCACCTTGACGACGAGATCAGCCTTCTCCCACACCTCGTCACTACTGCCGATGAGCGCACCCGCTGCTTTATATTCGGCGTCGGGCACACGAATGCCCGCACCGGCGCCGGCCTCGACCAGCACCTGGTGGTCGTGCAGCGCCAACTCACGCACAGCGTGCGGCGTCAGCCCGACGCGCTGCTCGCCCGCCTTGAGCTCACTCGGCAATCCGATCAGCATCCGGTCACCTCCATCCCAGGCGCCCAATTCCCCCATGCGCCCGCTGAACAGGCGCACCCCGTTCGGGCCACGAAGCCCGGGCGAAGTCTACGATTCCGCCGATGGGCACCCGTGACCAGGGGACCGAAGCAGCCATTGCCCGCGCGGGCAGCGCCAGCACGGACGGTTGGACCTTGCCAGCGCTCGTGCGGCACGCAGCGGTCACCCATGGCGACCGCGAGTTTCTCGCATTCGAAGACGGCCAAACGGTCACGTTCGCCGAGTTCGACGAGCTGACCGACCGGCTCGCCACTGCCCTGGCTGACATCGGCCTGCAGCCGGGCGATCGCCTGCTGGGCCTGCTCACCAACAGCGTCGAGCTCATGCTGCTGATGATCGCCACCCACAAGCGGCGAGCGATCTTCGTGCCAGTCAACACCGACCTGCGCGGTGCCTTCCTGGAACACCAGGTGCGCAACTCTGAGCCTCGGATTGTGGCCGTGGACCGAGGACTGCTGAACCGGTTCAACGACGTCGATGCAGGCACATCCGATGATGTGACCGCAGGGAACGCGACACGCGCAGCGCTCGATCCGAGCTGGCGCATCGAAACCACGCTGCTGGTCGACGACAGCGACGCTCCCCTCTCCGGTGCCCTCGCCGGTGGCGTCTCGGCCGGTGGCGCGCTTGCGGGCACGGCTGTGTGCAGCGTCAGCGATCTGCTGGGCACCGAGCGACGAGTCGACGCAGTGCTCGAGGCCGAGCCCAGCGATGTCTGCACGATCATGTACACCTCGGGCACCACAGGCCCGGCCAAGGGCGTGCTCATGCCCCAAGCGCATTGCTACCTGTTCGGCCTCACCGCAGCGCAACGCCTGGAGATCACGCCCGACGACCGCTTCTTCTGCTGCATGCCGCTGTTCCACGCGAACGGCCTGTTCATGCAGATCTATGCAGCGCTGCACGGCGGCGCGTCGGCGTATGTCACGAAGCGGTTCAGCGTGGGCCAGTGGCTCGACACCGTCATCGATCAGGGCATCACGCTGACGAATGCGCTGGGGGTCATGCCCGAATTCATCTGGCGCAGTCCCCCCACCGACAGGGACCGGGAACATCGCTTGCGGGCCGTCATCGCACTCCCCGTCGCCGCCGAGTGGGCGGCGGCCTTCGAGCAGCGATTCGGTGTGCGGATCGTGCAGGGGTACGGGATGACCGAGGTCAACATGGTCGCCTACACCGACCCGGCGGATCCGGTGATGTCTGGCTGTGCCGGTCCGCCGCTGGATGAGTACTTCGAGGTGATCGTGGCCGACTCGGCGACCGATCTGCCGCTCTCACCAGACGAGATCGGCGAGATCCTGGTTCGGCCCAAAGTGCCGTTCTGCTTCAACGTCGGTTACCACCAGATGACCGCCAAGACCGTGGAAGCGTGGCGCAACCTGTGGTTCCACACCGGCGATGCGGGCCGGATGGACGAGGCCGGCCGGTTGCATTTCGTGGACCGGCTGAACGACCGCATCCGCCGCCGTGGCGAGAACATCTCCAGCTACGAGGTCGAAACCGTCATCAACGGCTACGACGGCGTGATCGAGAGCGCCGTCGTGGGTCTGCGGGTGGCAGGCGCCGGCGGAGAAGACGAGGTACTCGCCGTTGTGGCGGTGGACGGGTCGCCACCCGATCCGGCCGAATTCCTCGACTGGTGCGTGCCGCGCATGCCCCGCCACAGCGTGCCGCGCTACCTGCAATTCGTACCCGAGCTCGACAAGACCGCCTCCGGCAAAATCCGCAAACAGGCCATCCGGGACGCAGGCGTCACCGGGGACCTGTGGGACCGCGAGTCAATCGGCTACATCGTCGCCCGCGGCTGAGCTGGCACATCAGAGTCGTTCTGAGCTCGAGCCGCTCGACACAGATGCCATAGCTGCGGAGGCAGCAGGAGACTCTGCGACGTTGCGACCTGCCGGATCGCGGGAGCAGAGGGTTCTGCTGCCTCCGCAGCGGACGCCTCAGGTTCGTCTACAGGTCTGGCCGAAGCAGCACCCGGCCGGTCGTCTTGCGCTCGTGCAGGTCGCGCAACCCGTCGATCAGACCATCGAGCGGCAGTTCCTGGCTGACGAGCGGGTCGAGCCTGCCGTCAGCAACCTGGGGCCACAGCTCGGCGTAGCACTCCTCGAGCACCTCGTCCATGCGCCCCCGGTAGCCGCCCATGTGCACGCCGACCACGGAGTAGTTCTTGACGAGCAGGTGGTTGGCTGGCGCCTGCGGGATGGTGCCGCTGGCGAAACCCACCACCAGCAGTCGGCCTTCCCACGCCACCAGCCGCCGGGCAATGTCGAAGTACTTGCCGCCGACGGGGTCGTAGACAATGTCGCAGCCCCGGCCGCCTGTGGCGTCCTGGACGGACTGGTACAGGTCGTCGTTGTCGTAGTCGATGACGATGTCGGCGCCCAGTTCGCGGCAGGTCTGCACCTTGGCCGGTCCGCCCGCCGCGGCGATCACGGTGCAGCCGGCCGCCTTGGCCATCTGCACAGCAGCCGAGCCGACACCCCCCGCGGCCGCCAGAACCAGCACCGTTTCGCCCGCCTGCATCTGCCCGCGTCGGTACAGCGAGAACCACGCCGTGCCGTAGATGACGTTGGCCGCACATGCCGCCGGAATCGAGACGTCGTCGGGGATCCGCCGGGCCGTCGCGCCCCTGATGAGCGCTTCGCTGGCATATCCGCCCCAGCCTGCGGTACCCGAGCCGATGACCCGGTCGCCGACCTCCAAGTCGCACTCAGGGCCGACCGCTTCCACGGTGCCGCACGCTCCCATGCCGGGCGTGAACGGCGGATCCCACCGTTCTTGGTACGTGCCCTGGCAATGCAGGATGTCTGCGAAGTTCAGGTCGGTGGCTTCCACCGTGATCCGTGCTTGACCCCGCCCTGGCTCGGGCGAGGAATACTCGCCCAACTCCAGCACGTCCCACGGATAGCCCAACTCGTTCAGTCGCCACGCTCTCATCGGTGTCCCCTGACTGGTATGCCTGCTGGCCCGGATCGGATTCACCGAATCCGTCCGGGACGGCAGCACCGTAGCAATGGACGCTGACGCCATCACGGCCGCACGCGTACGCTCATAGCGAGGCAAGGGGGCAACGTGGCGCTCACGACGCAGGACCGCAGTACCGCACGGCCGTCGCAAGACACGAAGGACGTGATCCCCGTCCTGGACCTGTCGCCCCTCAACGAGGCAGCTCCCGACCCCTCGGCCGTCGAAGCGCTCGCCGGCGACTTGCGACGTGCGCTCACCGAGGTGGGGTTCTTCTTCATCGTGAATCACGGCGTGCCGTGGGCGATGGTGGAGGGAATATTCGACTTCGCCCGCGAGCTGCACGCACTTCCGCAGCCGACGAAGGACTCCATCCCGATGGGGAAGCTGATCGGCGGCTACCTCGGCATGGGCGGCGGCACTTCGTATGCCTCGGACATCGCAGGAGAGGTCCGCAAGCCCAACCAGAACGAAGCATTCTTCTGTCACCGGCACGGTTACCACACCGACAACCAGTTCCCGCCCATCGACGGATTCGCGGCGAGGTGCGAGGCCTACATCGACCAGCTCATCGCCCTCGGCGGTCGGCTGCTGCCCGTGCTGGCACAATCGCTGGACTTGCCGCACGACTGGTTCGTGCCCGACTTCGACAAGCCGAGCGTGACGCTTCGGATGTCGCACTACCCGCCGATGGACTACTCGGACAACGAGTGGGGACTGGCCCCGCACACCGACAGCTCGGTGTTCACATTCCTGCCGGCCAACGAGGTGCCCGGGCTGGAGATCCGTCCTGCCGGCCACGACTGGATCAAGCCGCCGCAGCTCGCCGAGTCGTACCTGGTCAACAGCGGCGACATGTTGAAGCGCTGGACGAACGGGCTCTATCTGTCGACAGCGCATCGAGCCCGCAACCCCACCGACGGCGAGCGGTATGCGGCACCGTTCTTCTACGGCGCCCGAGATGATGCCGTGGTCGCGCCGGCGCCCACGACGGTCAGCGACGAGGCCCCCGCTCGCTGGGAACCGATTACCTACGGCGACTACCAGCGCTGGTTCCTGAATCGGAACTACGAGAACGTCACCGGCGAAAAGGTCGGCAACTTCGAGACCTAGCGGCCGGCAAGAACCGACGCTCGGCTACTCCAGCACGCCTGCCACGGCCAGCTCGGCAATGCGGTCGGGGTCGTAGCCGAGCAGCTGCTCGAGCACCTCGAAGGTGTGCTCGCCGTAGGTCGGGCCGCCGTGGCTGATGCCGTCGGAGCTGCGCGACATCACGAACCGGGTGCCTTCCACCCACATCGTGCCGTTGGTGCCATGGGTCACGTTTCGGAAGTGGCTTCGGTGCTCGAGCTGCGGGTCGTCAGCCATCATCGCCGAGTCCGCAATCGCATGCGCCGGGACGCCGGCGGCCTGCAGCTCGTCGTGGGCTTCAACACCGTCTCGCTGCGAGGTCCACGCCGTGATCAACTCGGCGATCTCGTCGGCCCGCTCGCGGCGCTCGTCGACGCCGAGCCCGCCGAGCCCTCCGGCGCCGATGACTCCGCACAGCGCACGCCACTGGTCGTCGTTGTCGCACGCCACGGCGATCCAGCGATCTTCGCCCGCTGAGGCGAAGACTCCGTGCGGGGACATCACCGGATGGTCGTTCCCGAGCTTGTCAGGCAGGTGGCCGTTCACCTCATAGTCGAGCACTGCCGGGGCCAGGAACGTCATCGACGCCTCAGCTTGGGAAAGGTCGATGTACTGGCCTTCGCCGGTGCGGTCGCGATGATCCAGCGCTGCCAAGAGGGCTGCGCTCAAGAACTTCGGCGACACATAGTCGGTGTAAGCGCCGAACACGCCGGCCGGGTCGCGGTCGGACCAGCCGGTCATCTCGTAGAAGCCGGACATCGCGGCACCCATCGTGCCGAAGCCGGCAAGCGACGACAGCGGCCCGCTCTGGCCGAACAGGCAGCTCGACGCCATGATGATGTCTGGCTTGACCGCTCGCAGGTCCTCATATGACAGGCCGATGTCCTGCAAGGCGTGCGGCGAGAACGACTCGCACACAACATCAGCCCAGCGCACGAGGTCCAAGATCAGGTCGCGGCTCTCGGGCTTGGAGATGTCGATCGTGATGCCGAGCTTGCCGGCGTTCATGTTCTGGTAGAGCCCGCCATTGTCGGCTCCGGCTTCGTCGTTCAAGAAAGGTTGGATGGTCCGGGCCGCTTCCACCTTGTGAGACGACTCCACACGCACCACCGTGGCGCCCCAGTCGGCCAGCACCCGCGTGGATCCTGGTCCGGCCATGACCCACATGAAGTCGAGGATCTTCACGTCCGCGAGCGGAAGGGACGGGTCGCGGTGGCTCGCGCCGGCAACAGACACCAGTGCATCGGACACCGGCACCGGAGCCGCAGCACCCACCTCGGCGAGCACCTCGTCGGTGTGCTCGCCGATCGACGGCGGGGGCGCGGAGATGTCGAGCGGAGTCTCACTGAACTTCGCCAACGGGCCCGGATAGCGCACCGAGTCGCGACCACCGGTGGGAATGTCGCGCCAGAAGTCGCGCTCGGAGTACTGGGGCGACTCGACCAGGTCGGCGACCGTGGAGATCGGCACGATCAGCAGCCGCTTGTCCAGCGCCACCTCCAATAGCTCGGCCTTTGTGCGAGTGGCGGTGAAGTCTGCGGCGACCTGCTGGATGCGCTCGTACTCGGTGGGCGGGATGCGGCCGGTGATCACACCCTCCACGAAGTTGATCCAGTCGATCTCGAGATCGCTGTCGGCACAGCCTCCCTCGGAGTGCATCCACTCGAACAGGCGCGCCCCGAATGGGCCGATGGACTCGCCGAACAGGATCGTCACCGAGACGTAGCCGTCCGCGGCCGGCGAGCGCAGCCGGATTCGGAAGGGACCAAGGCGCGCACCGCCGCTCATCCGCAGCAACTCCGGTGAGTTGCACAGGTGGCACAACGTGGCCGATTGGGTGGCTTGGGTCACGGCCTGCTGAGCGCTGACGTCGATGTGCTGGCCCTGACCAGAGCGCTTGCGCTCCCGCAGCGCGATCAGCGACCCGACGGCAGCTTCGGCAGAGGCGTGCAGGAAACACTGGTCGAGCGGGATGCGCAGCGGGGGCCGATCCTCATCGCCGACCACGTTGGACAGCTGGCCCGCGGCAGAGATGATCGAGTCGGTGGCGGCCCAGCCGGCTTTGGGTCCCGTCTGGCCGAACGCCGAGATGGACGTGTACACGAGACCGGGGTTGACCTCCGCCAAGTCCTCCGCGCCGAGACCCCGGGCAGCCATCGCACCCGGCGCATCGGATTCGATGAGCACATCCGCGCTCGCCGCCAGGTCGCGCAACCGTTGCTGGTCGCGAGGGTCGTCAAGGTCGAGCGCGACACTTCGCTTGCCCCGGTTGTAGGACCAGAACCACAGCGAAGCCTCGGGGTCGCCCTCGCGCCCGGCGACGAACGGACCGACGCTGCGCGCGGCAGATCCACCGGGCGGCTCCACCAGGACGACGTCAGCGCCGAGGTCGGCCAGCAGCGCACCCGCCATCTGGCCTCGGTGATCCGACAGATCCAATACTCGACAGTTCAACACAGCGATCCCCTCTCTCCGCCCCGCAGCACACGCACACGGCTCTGCGGTCGCGCGCCGAAGCTAGTGCGGCGCCACCGCAGCACTGAACGGGGCAGGCAAGGCGCCCTGTCAACGGCTTCAGCGTTCCAGCACCGGCTGGGCTTCCACCACTCGCAACGACACGGGCGTCGGCACCACGACTGGTCCGGCCGTGCCGGCGAGCCCGGTGTTCGAGATCCATCGCACCATCCACACCGACTGGACCGTGCCGCGGAATCGGCCGGCCCGTCCGGCGGTGGACGCTCGCTGGAAGACGTGGCTGCACAGCGAGCGGGTGCCCGGCACGAGCCACGGCAGGCCCGGACCGGGGCACGAGACCAACGGTGATCCATCGCCTGGGACCAGCTGCAGGGCCAACGGTGTTGCCACCAGCGTGACCACCACAGTGCCTGCGGCGACCACGCGCACGATTGGACGCCAGCTCGCCGCCGGCACCCAGAACCAGGTATCGACGCCCACCAGCGTGCGCACTCGCTGCGCCGGCGGCGCGAAGAACGGCACCGGACGCGGGAACGTGAACGACGACAGGCCTCGATTGGCCGCCGTGCCCACCTTGTCGGCACGGTGAGCCGGATCCCGACTCGATACTTCGATGTGAAGCCCGCCCAACGCCGGGTCTCGCGGCGGTGCTTGCTGCGACGTACCCGACGGCACACCGGTTTGAGCGGTGCGATACGTCAGCGACGGCACTGCCTCCGCCCTCGACGACACGGCGACTGCCCCGAAAGCGAGGCCGCAGAGCGCCACGACATATTTTGCGTATCTCGTGTCTTTTCGCACATCACTACCGTGGTGCCCGCAAGTCGTCGCACCAACTGATTTTCTTGATTCTCAGCCCCCAGCCTGCAGCTGTCGCTGGCCCGCCCCGCGGATGGCGGGCGTCAACCGGCGGGCGTCAGATCGCAAGGAACGTTCACCGCGACGCGGCGGGTCGGGATGCACCCCCGCGCAGACGGGCACCGGCACGCGACGGCGAAGTAGCTTGCCGACACCATCCAGCGCGACTTCGCACGTACCGAGAGGACCAGTTCATGGCCGCAGACGATTTCGCCTACGCCACGACCAAAGAGACTGCGGCTGCGATCGCAGCCGGGGACGTCTCTTCGCGAGAGCTGCTCGAAGCGGCGCTCGGGAGGGTGGACCGCCTCGACGGTCCGATCAACGCCGTCGTCGCTCTCGATGCCGAGCGGGCACGGGCCGCTGCCGACGCAGCCGACGCTGCTGTGGCGCGAGGCGATGAACTCGGACCGCTGCACGGCGTGCCGATCACCATCAAGGACTCGTTCCAGACCGAGGGTCTGGTCACCACCTCAGGGGCCCCGGCACTGGCCGACTTCGTGCCCGAGAGCGACGCCGACCCGGTCGCCCGCTACAAGGCTGCAGGCGCAATTGTGTTCGCCAAGACCAACCTGCCGCTGTTCGCAGGCGACGCGCAGTCCTACAACGAGGTCTATGGCACCACTGCCAACCCGTACAACATCGAGCACACTCCCGGCGGTTCCTCGGGCGGTTCGGGGGCGGCACTGGCCGCCGGCTACACCCCGCTCGAGCTCGGCTCGGACATCGGCGGCTCCATTCGCATCCCGTCGCACTGGTCCGGCGTCGCCGGACACAAGCCCAGCTACGGCGTCGTGTCTGCGCTCGGACAGATTCCCGGCATGCCTGGCACGCTCAGCCAGGCCGATATCGCCGTCGCCGGCCCGATGGCACGTGATGTCGACGATCTCGAAATGGCGCTCGACATTCTCGCCGGGCCCGACGCGTGGAATTCCAAGGCCTACTCGCTCGACCTCCCGCCGGCTCGACACAGCGACATCTCCGATTTCCGGGTGGCGGTGTGGCTGGACGAAGATCTGTGCCCGATCGACACCCAGTACCGGGAGCTGCTGCTGGGGGCGGCGAACGCCCTGGAGCAGGCCGGTGCGCGCGTCGAGACCGACATGCGACCGACATTCACCTTCGAGAAGGCGGTCGACACCTTCCTGCACCTCCTTTCTGCCGCCGAGGCCGGGACTTGGACACTCGCTCAACTCGAAGAAATCGCCTCCTCGAACGACGATCCCCAGGGAGATCTCGGCATCTGGTATGCAGCGATGCGTCACCGGGAGTGGCTGAGCTGGCACGAGCGTCGGCTGCAGCAGCGCAGGCGCTGGGAGGAGTTCTTCACCGATTGGGACGTCGTGCTGTTGCCGGTGACGCCGACGGCCGCCGTCCGTCACGACCACAGCCGGCCTGCCACCAGCCGCCGAATCACGGTGAACGGCGAGACTCGGCCCTACTTCGACATCATCAAGTGGATGGGCCTCACCGGCGTGGCGTGGCTGCCCGCAACCGTGGTGCCCGTAGGCACGGTGCCTGCAGCCGGGGGCGATCTGCCGGTAGGCGTGCAGATCGCCGGGCCCTTCCTGGAGGACCGCACAACCCTGGCCGTGGGCCGCTTCCTACAAGAGGCACTCGGCGGGTTCCAGGGGCCGGAAGGCTTCTGAGCGGCGCCGCAGCCAGCTCAGCGCCGCCGAGCAGTTCGCTTGCCGCCGCATAGCAACGCCCCGCGCTCGCCACAGGAGACACCGATGGGTACAGGACCGCTCGAAGGCATCACCGTGGTTGATGTGTCGAGCGCCGTCGCCGGCGCGTGGGTATCGACGCAGCTCGCCGAGATGGGCGCCGATGTGGTGCTGATCGAGAAGGTGGGCGCTTCCGACGTCATGCGCCTGACCGGTGCGATCGTCGGCGACCAATCGGGCTGCTGGGTCCAGATGCACCGCAACAAGCGCGGCATGGATCTCGACATCCGCGACCCGCGTGGGCGCGAGATTCTGCTGCAGCTCGTCGAGGGCGCCGACGTTTTCGTCCAGAACTTTCGGCCCGGCGTGGCCGAGCGCCTGCGCATCGGCTACGACGATCTCAGCGCCGTCAACCCCGATCTCGTGTACCTGTCGGTCTCGGGTTTCGGGCCCTCGGGGCCCTATGCGCACCAGCCGGTGTATGACCCGATCATCCAGTCGCTGACCGGCATGACCGCGGCGCAGGGAGGCGACTTCGTCAAGTCGGCCACTGCAGACAAGACCACCGCGATGACGGGGGCCACCGCTGTGCTCGGGGCGTTGCTTGCACGGGCGAACGGTGCCGGCGGCCAGCACGTTGAGGTCAATTTGCTCGATTCGACGCTGTCGTGGATGTGGCTCGACTACTTCTGGAACGAGTCGGTGCCCGAGGCCCCGCGCACACCCACCTACAGCGAGTGGTACAGCCCATGGCAGACGAACGACGGCTGGGTGGGCGCCATCTGGCCCTCCGACGAGCAGTACGCCCGCGTCTGCGCGAAGCTCGGCGTGCCGCATCTGGCCGACGATCCTCGCTTCGCCACTCGCGAAGCCCGGATACGAAACTCCAATGAACACCAACAGGTGTTCGCCAAGCTGCTCGGCGAGTTCACCACAGCCGATGCGCTCAATGCCTTGGAGGCAGCGGACGTTCCCTGCGCGCCAGTGCTGAGTATCACCGAGGTGTTCGACGACCCTCAGGTGAAGCACAACGAGACGGTGCTCGCCCAACACCATCCGGTCATTGGCGAAGTCCGCACCGCCCGCTTTCCGGCTCGGTTCAGCAAGACGCCCACGCAGGTGGAGCGCTTGGCACCGACCAAGGGCGAGCACACCGATGAGGTGCTGACCGACCTCGGCCTCTCGGGCGACGAGATCGCCGCGCTCCGCAACGACGGCATCGTGGCCTGAGCTGCGGGCAGAGCCGCACGTCGACCGCCGTATCTGTCGGGGTCTGTGCAGGTGTGCGTACGCCTGCCGGTCTGCGGTGTTGGGCTCAGCGCTGCTCGGTGAGACCGGTGCTGTTGCCGGCGCGCTCGATGGCGAGTGTGAACAGTGTGCTAACGGCGTCGTGGGGGCGGTAGGCGAGGTAGCGCTGCACCCGCTGGGCCACCGGCCCGGCAGGCGATCTGCGAATCTCGGCGAAGATCGGCTGCCAGTCCGGCACCGTGCCCCGATCGATGGCGGCCACCAGCGCCTCGTAGGGCCATGTACCGACAGGGTCGGCCGGGTCGGCGTCGACGTTGCGGAACCGCAGTGCGCTCACACCGCACCTGCCAGGTGCAAGGCCAGCCCTTGGCAGGCCTCCACCACATCGTCCCATCGGTGCCAGCGCCGGTCGAGTCCCTTGTAGCGAGGCAACTCTTCGATCACGTCGGTGTCACGCGGCGACGGCTCAGCGAGCGCCATCACCAGCGAGGTCAGCACCGATGCCCGATCGCCCGACCGGTCGACATAGAAGTCGTCGATCGCCCACAGCACGCCGATCGCCGTGTCAGACCCCAGGTGGTCGGCCAGCGCCACCACATCGAGGTAGTCGCGCACCACGTTGCGCTGCACCACCAGGAACGCCTTCACCCGCAGCGCCTCGGCCTCGGTCGGCGCCACGACGACCGCGCCGGGGCCGACGTCGATCTCGACGGTCTCGAGCGGCCGGCTGCGGCGCATCTGGCGCAGACCGGCCTCGACCCCGTCGAGGCTGCCCATGATCGTGAACGGCGGCTTCGATGCGCGCACCGAGGTCGCCCAGCCCTCAGTTGCCTCCACGGCGTCCAGGATCATCTCGTAACGATCGACCAGATCGGCCAACACATGGTCATGGTCGAACGAGTCTCGATGCCCCGCATGCAGCGCCGCCGCCGAACCCCCCACCAACACCGCATCAGGGACAACCGACTGCAAGCGAGCGGCCGACTGCAACACCCGCCGCAGCGTCTCGCTCATCTCGGCCACCTCCGAAATCCTAACGACGGCCTCGGCTTCGAGCAGCGAGGGCATGCACGCCGTCGCCGCCGTCTTTTCGGCCCGGTTCAGCGGGACCTGTGCCCGCCTGGATGGCCGAGACGAAGGATGCAACGTGCCCTGGCTCGCGGCATCGGGTGGTTGCACCGAGGCGACAAGGCACGCGCCATCTCATGCGCGGCTGGTGTCGCTGCCGGCTCGTAGCCCGATTCGATCTCGATGCGTCCAGCGACCGTTTGAGCTGTGATGGCGCAGCCGAATCCGATCTCGGCCTCGGGGCCGGCTGGGTGCTCGTGAGCATTCAGGATCTCGATGCACCCGTTGTCAATGAGCCATTGCTCCGCGGTTGCCATCTGGGCCGCGCTGATGCCTGAACTGGTGCCGAGGTCGCGCCGGGCGGCCGTGCCGCCGTGTTGTGCCAGCGCGGCCAGATAGCGGCGTTCGATTGAGGTAAGACTGTTGAGGGTCGGCCGGTAGACGCGATCCTGCATCACCGACTCGGTGACGCGGATCGACTCGGTGGCCGCATCGCTGTCGATCGCAGAGTCCGGGGCGCCAGCGATTCGCCATGCGTGATCGCCGAGCAGTTGCATCTGGTACGGCAGGCCGCCGCAGGCATCGGCAAGCAGCCTCGCCGCTTCCAGCGTGTACTCGCCGTCGGCGCCGCCGACGGACTCGGTGACGAACCGGAATGCATCCGCGGCGTCAATCGGCGGCAGATCGACGGCATGGCATCGCCTGAAGAATGAGAACCTGTCGTCTTCGAGGTAGGTGTGCTTGATCTCCGGCAGGCTCGCGCCCGCGAACGCCAACGGCATCTGTCCGCGCTTGGCGACATGCTGCAAGTCGTTGGCGAGGCGCAGCAGCGAGTCCGACTCGCAGCGATGCATCTCATCGACCGACAGCAGGACCCCGACGCCGCGTTCAGCAGCCGCAGATGCGACTTCTGCGAGCTGATGCCGGAGGCTCGGTCTCGGCTCCGCCCTTCGCAGCGTCTCACGCCGTGCGTGGAACGGCCCGACGCGAACGCCCTTGACTGTCGTGATCTGATCATTCCTGTCACTGCTGTCGCTCTCAGCAGACCAGGCCCGATCGATCATCTCCGATATCCGCTCGCCCACGCCCGCGCTGCCGGCATCTACAGAGATGACCGCCCAACCGCGCTGCGCCGCACGATCCTCGATCTCGTTGAGGAGCACAGTCTTGCCCGAGCCGCGCGGTCCCGTGTACAGCGCAGAGAACCCGCTGCTGCCCGGCCCCTCGTCGAGCGCGCGATCAGATGCCTCGAGCAATCCGTCTCGACCGATGAGAACCTGCGGAGCGAAGCCGAACGTCGGCGTGAACGGATTGCGCCCCCTGGCCCGCATAAATGCAACGATATCGCATTTATGCGACAACATGCGTCTGATGCGCAGCGTCGTTTCGAAGGGGCTCCCCACCCACATCTTCACTGTTTCGTGGAGGCGGCGCATCATGCGCCGTGTGATGTAGACGGCTAGTGGCCGGCGTCGATCTCGGCAGCCACGATCCCCTCGAGCCCGTCAGACAGCGCCGGCACCGCAGCATCGTCGCCGCATCTGTCGCACTCGGCGCGAATCATCACGACAGGAGAGTCCGTCACGGCGTCATCGTGGCACAGGGGCCTGGACAATGTTCTTCGATTTGGTCACCCGAGCGGACGGAACGCGAGGGGCGACGAGGTGGGTCGATGTGAGGGCCACCGGGACGTGGCCTAGGATTGCGGTTATGGAAGGCGCGGACTGGCTGACGCTGACGGGCATCGTTCTCGGGTCGCTGGCCTTGATTTGGGCGATCTTGCAGCAGCAGAGCAAGACGATCTCCAGCGGGCTCGGGGATCGGCTGGACGCGTTGGCCACAGTGGTCAACAGTGCGAAGGAGAGCAACGCCGTCGCGCTCAAGAGCATCCACAGCGAGCTCTCCGGGCAAATTGTCAGTGTGGGAAAGCAGGTGGAGTCGCTCAAGAGCGAGACGATGTCCAAGATCGCATCGCTTGAGAGCGAGACAAAGACCCAGGTCGAGTCGCTCAAGAGCGAGACGATGTCCAAGATCGCATCGCTTGAGAGCGAGACAAAGACCCAGGTCGAGTCGCTCAAGAGCGAGATGGCTTCTCTGTTCAAAGCGCAGAACGACAAGCTCGCCGAACAGGGTGACCGGCTGACGCGTGTCGAGGGCCAGGTGACCACGATGCAAAGAGGGCTGGCAGCAGCAGCGTCAGTGGATTGACACCGGCCTTGCCGGCACATCGAGCCCGTAGGTCACGTCGCTCGTTCCGGACCGGCCGCAGCCGACAAGTCCAAGGAGCCGGTCGCCGACGTCGACGAGTCCCACCCAAGGCACCCGCAACGCCCGTGACCAGTCTCGCGCCAAGTCTGACGCCGACGGCCTGCCGTCGAAGCTGGCAGTGATCACCGCGCCCGGATACAGCTATGACCGCCCCGATGGCGTCGCGGTTGTCTCGGTGTCCGCGTTGGCGCCCTGAGCGCGAACGGACAGGCGCTGACCTGCAGAAACACTTGGCTAGCCGCCGGCGGGAACAACGCCGTGACCTGTCTCGTTGCAGACTCAACGCATTCGAAGCCACCCATGCCGACGCCGGGTGTCCACGGAGGTCGGGGCCGAACTCGGCCTCTCGGGCGACGAGATCGCCGAGCTCCGCAACGACGGCATCGTCGCCCGAACTACGGGCAGCACCGCACCTGCGGAACGATCAACCAGGCACGTCAGAGTCGCGCGAGCGCTTCTCGGACCGCGGTGGCTACCAGCCGGCCGTTCTGCCAGAAGCGGGCTTCGGCGGTGCCTCGGTTGCTGCGGGCAGCCAGCGGGCGCTGCTCGCAATAGATCCACTCGTCGGCCCGGGCCGGCTCATGGAACCACATGGCGTGATCCAGGCTGACGACCTGCACCTCGCTGTCCAGCCAGGTGACCCCATAGGGCACGATCACGTTGTCGGCGAGGCAGTCATCGCTCATCTCGGCGATGATCGCTTGAAGGCGGCGACCGGCAGCTGAGGTTAGGCTTCGCTCCGTGAACAGTGCCCGGCACATGCGAGCATCGCTGCGGACCCCCTTTACGTTGTAGGTGGCCTTGACGTGACGGCGTCTTGGCACAACGGCAGTTCCGAGACTCGGGCACGTTGCCTACGTCGAGTCAGTGTCTGAGAACGGCGACACGATGGTGATCTCCGACTCCAACCGCGACGGCACATCGTGCGGGCTGCGCATCGACGGCACCGCAACCTGCTGCGGCCCCCGCACGCAGATCAGAGCGTCCGGACCCGTTGTCTTGGTGCGCTTGGACATATGGGATGGCGGCATCGTGGTCGCCGCGTGCGAGACCGAGTTCGAGCGTGAGGCGCCCGACTGGGCTACACCGGCGACGTGGGCAACGTTTGCGTCGGATAGGCACGGGTGACCATCCGCGCATCGCACGGCCGGACCGGGCGCATCCGCACGGGAGATGGGGCGCCAGCGCCAGGCAACGCGCCCGAGTCCACGGATATCGAGTTGGCTCGTTCGCGCTCGATTCGCATTCGAGACGCCGCCCGGGTGTGTCTCCTACGCTGTTTCGACGACCCGCAGGTGAAGCACCACGAGACTGTGCTCGCCCACCGCCATCCCCGTCATCGGCGAAGCCCGCACCGCCCGCTTCCCGGCCCGTTTCAGCGGGATCTGTGCCCTCTTGGATGGCCGAGGCGAAGGATGCAGCGTGCCTTGGCTCGCTGCATCGGGTGATTGCACTGCGGCGACAGGGCACGCGCCGACTCTTGCGCGGCTCATGTCGCCGCCGGCTCGTAGCCCGATTCGCTCTCGATGCGTCCAGCGACCGTTCGGGCTGTGACGGCGCAGCCGATCTCGGCGTCGGGGCCGGCTGGGTGCTCGTGAGCGTTCAGGATCTCGATGCACCCGTTGTCGATGAGCCATTGCTCCGCGGTAGCCATCTGGGCCGCGCTGATGCCTGAACTGGTGCCGAGGTCTCGCCGGGCGGCCGTGCCGCCGTGTTGTGCCAGCGCGGCCAGATAGCGGCGTTCGATTGAGGTAAGGCTGTTGAGGGTCGGCCGGCAGACGCGATCCTGCGTCACCGACTCGGTGACGCAGGATCGATCTCGTTGAGGAGCACAGTCTTGCCCGAGCCGCGCGGTCCCGTGTACAGCGCAGAGAACCCGCTGCTGCCCGGCCCCTCGTCGAGCGCGCGATCAGATGCCTCGAGCAACCCGTCTCGACCGATGAGAACCCGTGGAGCGAAGCCGAACGTCAGCGTGAACGGATTGCTCCCCCTGGCCCGCATAAATGCAACGATATCGCATTTATGCGACAACATGCGTCTGATGCGCAGCGTAGGCGGCTTCGGAGTGGTTGGTTGTCGGTCCAAGAAACAGTCGGTTAGATGCCCTTGAAACAGTCGATTAGAGTCTTCCAAAGTTGTCGATTGAAGTCGATTGAAGCAGAAGCGTCAAGCTGCGGCGCTTTGCAGTCGACATGCATCCACCGGGGGTTCTCGTGTCCGACAGCAAAGCCCGCAACGCTCCTGACGACACTCTGACACCCGCCGGCTACCTCACACGTGTGGTCCATCACGATCTCCGGGACGCACTCGCTGCATCCGCTGCTGTGGTCGTGGAAGGACCTCGAGGCTGCGGCAAGACATGGACTTCAAAGCACTTTGCCCGCAGCGAAGTGTTGTTCGAGCAGGACGCGAGCGCCCGGCTCGCGTCGAGCGTCGCACCGCAGACCGTTCTCGAGGGCGCAGCACCGCGACTGCTCGACGAGTGGCAACTCGCGCCCGACGTGTGGCCCCACGTGCGTGCTGCCTGCGATGCGCAACCCGGCCTGAGCGGCCGCTTCATCCTGACGGGTTCCGCCACGCCGCCCGACGATCTCACGCGCCACTCCGGCGCCGGGCGCATCGGCCGGTTGCGCATGCGTCCCATGTCGCTGCTCGAATCCGGCCATTCCACCGGAGAGGTGTCGCTGAATGGCCTCTTGAGCGGCGCTGCCTGCGCGGCATCGCCATCAGGCATCGACGTCGAAGCCATAGCCGACATCACCTGCCGCGGCGGCTGGCCCCGCCTGCTCGGCCAGGACGCGGCGACTGCCCAGCGAGCGCTGCGGGACTACCTCAGCGAGGTGTGCCGCGTCGATGTCTCTGCCGTCGATGGCGTGCACCGGAACCCCGAAGGGGTCCATCGCCTCATCATGTCGCTGGCCCGCAACGTCTCCACGACGGCGTCGGTCAACAAGCTCGCATCCGAAGCCGGCAGCGGCGAGGGACTGCACCGCACGACCGCGGGTAGTTACCTGAATGCGCTGCGACGTCTGTTCGTGCTGGAGGACCTTCTCCATTGGCGCACTCATCTGCGCTCGCGTGCCACGCTCACCGCCAAGCCCAAGCGCCACTTTGTGGATCCGTCGCTGGCAGCCGCTGTGCTGCGAGCGACTCCCAGCCGCCTGCTGGGGGACCTTCCGGCGTTCGGCTTCATGTTCGAATCGCTGGTGGTACGCGACCTGCGCATCTATGCCCAAGCCAACGATGCCGTAGTCACGCATTACCGCGACAGCGATCACCTCGAAGCCGATGCCATCGTGGAGGCGGGCGACGGTCGTTGGATGGCAGTCGAGGTGAAGCTCGGCAGCGCCAAAGGCGTCGACGACGCAGCGAAGTCGCTGCTTCGCCTAGCAGCCAAAGTCGACACAGATCTCATCGGCCCGCCGTCGAAGCTGGCAGTGATCACCGCATCGGGATACAGCTATGACCGCCCCGACGGCGTCGCAGTTGTCTCGGTGTCCGCGTTGGCACCCTGAGCGCGAGCGGATAGGCGCCGAGCTGAGGACCGACACCATCAAGGCCACGGTCGGCACCATCGGAGCATCACAGCGCGAGACTGCCGAGACGCTGGCGAGTCACTCCGAGATGCTGCTGGGCATCGCTGACGAGATGAACAAGCTCAGCGAGCGATGAGCACCGCCGCACGAGGAACCTGGCACTAACGCTCGCAGCCGCCCTCCGGCGCCAGCCCCGTCCGCGGTTTCCCGTTCGTCTCACAACGAAGACAGCGATCGGCAGATGGTGTTAGCTTTCGCTCCGTGAAGAGTGCCCAGCACATGCGAGCATCGCTGCGACCCCCCCCCCCCCCCCCCCCCCCCCCCTTCCCCGCACAGTAGGGCGACGCCCAGGGTTGACCTGAACCTGCTGACCTCTCGGCTCAACGGCAGTTCCGAGGTTCGGGCACGTTGCCTACGTCGAGTCTGTGTCTGAGAACGGCGACACGATCGTGATCTCCGACACCAATAGCGACGGCAAATCGTGCGGGCTGCGGGTCGGCGTCACGCTCAACCGGGGCGGCCCGAATTGGCCGGACTACTTCATCCATTTCGAGGAGACCGAATGATGACACCGACACCGAACCCTCGCCCAGACATCCGGCGGGGCCGCTCGACGGCGCGGCTCGCTGTGGGCGCGGTGTACGCTGCGCTGCTCGCATCTGTTGTCGCGCTGCCTGCTGGTGCTCAGGCCGCCGACGCGTTCGTGGCCGGCGCGCAGGCGTGGACCGCGTCGGACTGCACCGGCGACACACCGATCATCGTCGGCTCCGACGCAGCCGCCCAGTCAGACATCTACAGCGCCGTCACCCTCGCCGGCGTCATCGACACCGACTGCGTGATCCTCGCGGGGCCCCGCAACAGCAACATCCCCAACAGCCAACAAACACGCCTGCGCGCCGCAGCCCCAGGCGGCTACATAGTCGGCGGCACCACCGCAGTACCCGCCGCGAAGACCGCCGGACGCGACATGACACGCCTCGCCGGCGCCAACCGATGGACCACCGCACAACGCGTCGGCGCTGTCGCACGAACCCTCACCGGCGACGGCACCACCCCGACGACAACGCTCGACGCTTCGCTGAGCGCTCCCGGCGACGTCGCCCAGCCAGGACTGCGCATCAACGGCGCCGGACCGTGGACCGCGTCGGACTGCACCGGCGACACACCGATCATCGTCGGCTCCGACGCAGCCGCCCAGTCAGACATCTACAGCGCCGTCACCCTCGCCGGCGCCATCGACACAGACTGCGTAATCCTCGCCGGACCACGCAACACCACCATGCCCGCCAGCCAACAAACACGCCTGCGCGCCGCAGCAGCAGGCGGCTACATCGTCGGAGGCACCGCCGCAGTGCCAGCCGCCAAAACCGCCGGACGCGACATGACACGCCTCGCCGGCGCCAACCGATGGGCCACCGCACAACTCGTCGGACGCACCGCCAGCGGCGACACCACCAGCACCGAAACCCCCACACCAGCCAAGTTCATATCCGTGTCCGTCGGCAGTTTCCATTCGTGCGGGCTGCGCAGCGACCAAACCGCAACCTGCTGGGGCCGGAACACCAGCGGGCAGACTGACGCGCCGACAGGCAAGTTCATATCCGTGTCCGTCGGCAGCTCCCATTCGTGCGGGGTACGGGTTGACGGCACTGCAACCTGCTGGGGCGAGAACCGTTACGGGCAGGCTGACGCGCCGACAGGCAAGTTCACATCCGTGTCCGCCGGCTGGCGCCATTCGTGCGGAGTGCGCAGCGACGGCACCGCGACCTGCTGGGGCCGGAACACCAGCGGGAAGGCTGAGGCGCCGGCAGGCAAATTCACATCCGTGTCCGCCGGCAGCGACCATTCGTGCGGGGTGCGCAGCGACAGCACCGCGACCTGCTGGGGCGGCAACGCCGGCGGGAAGGCTGAGGCGCCGGCAGGCAAATTCACATCCGTGTCCGCCGGCAGCGACCATTCGTGCGGGGTGCGCAGCGACCAAACCGCGACCTGCTGGGGCCGCCGCTCGCTGTCCGGGTTCTCTGTCGCGCCGACAGGCACGTTTACATCCGTGTCCGCCGGACTCTTCGATTCGTGCGGGGTGCGCAGCGACGGCACCGCAACCTGCTGGGGCAGCAACGGCGACAATGCGCCGGCCGGCAAGTTCATATCCGTGTCCGCCAGCTTCCGGCATTGGTGCGGGGTACGGGTTGACGGCACCGCAACCTGCTGGGGCGAGAACCGTTATGGGCAGCTCAAGAAGCTCCGATTCGTTCCCGTTGTCTCGGCGCGCTTGGACACATGGGATCGCGACACCGTGGTCGCCGCGTACGAGACCGAGCTCAACCGCAGAGAGCCCGATTCGGACTACACCGGCGACGTGGACAACTGCGTTGCGGGGACCACCAGTCAAGAGTTCCGCGACAGCGTGATCCAGCGGGTGAACTGGTTCCGTGCGATGGCCGGTGTGACACCTGTTAGGGAGGACCCCGTGCTGTCCACAACAGCACAGGCGAAGGCACTCATAATGGCTGCGGCGCAGAAGCTCTCGCATGATCCGGGCCCCGACTGGCCTTGTAACTCCGGTGGGCCAGACCTTGGAGTCGTCCTTGAAGTCGTATCGGACGGCGGCCGCCCAGCTGAAGTCCTAACGTTGCACCACGGTATTGATGCCATTCCGTCATACATGCAAGACTTGGGCTACGGGAATACCAGCGTCGGTCACCGCAGAAACCTCACGAGTCCGTATTCGCATTGGGTAGGCACGGGTGACCATCCGAGGAGGTACGACACGAGTGGTACCCCGAGTCGTACTTGGAGCGCCAACGCCATGCACCTCAAGTTTGATGATTCGCGCTCGATTCGCACTCGAGACACTCGCAACTTCGTTGCGTGGCCTCCGCCCGGGTACGTCCCCTACCAGGTGGTGTGGCCCAGGTGGTCGTTCGAAGTGTTTAGGCCTGAATCAGGTTGCTCCCGTTGTTCGGTGGATGTCGCATCGGCAACGGTTGCGATGACCGATGAACTGGGGCCAGTCGATATCGAAGTGATTGCGCGCGATATCACCGACCGCAGCGGCTTCTTGGTATGGACCATCGGGAGCGACACCAGTTCTTGGGGAGGGGGGCTCCATGCGATTCCGACTGACGGCGAGGACTGCTACACGGTCACCATCAGCGGCGTGCGCGTCGGGGGCGCCGTCCAAGACCCCTATGAGTACATGACCTGCGTCATCGACCCCTACGCTTCTCCAGGGTGCTCATACGCCCGCCGGGGACGCTATGGGTACGTAACCGCGACCTGCGTCATCGACCCCTACGCCTAGCAGCCGTGACCGTTCGCCGAGCGATCTGCTCTCGGCTCCAGCAGACCAGCCAGCGGAACTGCCCAAGAACCCCGCAGCCTGCT
The DNA here is from genome assembly GCA_965231925.1 of Acidimicrobiales bacterium. GTDB lineage: Bacteria > Actinomycetota > Acidimicrobiia > Acidimicrobiales > Poriferisodalaceae > Poriferisodalis. The sequence continues at coordinate 1,627,646 of OZ246894.1, read as the reverse complement.
GGGACTCGGGGCCGCTCTGCAAGCGAGCGAGCGCCTCCTGCACCGCGGTGGCGACCAGCCGGCCGTTCTGCCAGAAGCGGGCTTCGGCGGTGCCTCGGTTGCTGCGGGCAGCCAGCGGGCGCTGCTTGCAGTAGATCCACTCGTCGGCCCGGGAATGCACTCCTGGTAGATCGGCGGAGATTCGGGCGGCGGCACTTCGGGAGACATCAGAGTCCGAACGCCGCCCCTGCCCGACTCGGGGGCATGGAACGGCGCAGTGAACTCGAAGATCAGGCGGTCGGCGCCGAAATCCGCAACGAGGGCATCGTCAACTGACGGAGATTCCGGTTGCGGAGTCTCTACTGGGACGCGCCGCACGGGTATATATCAGACTGGCAACATATATACTGGGTGATTGTGGGAAAGCACCTGATCGATCTTGACGAGGAGATGCTGTCGGCAGCGCGTGCCGAGTTGCAGACCGACACCATCAAGGCCACAGTCAATTCGGCGTTGCGCGCCGCCTGCGCTTCGCGGGGCGAGCGTGTCGCCTCGGCGCTCGACGACCTCGCGAGTTTCGAGTTCGACGACCGCGAGCGCGCGTGGCGCTGACGCACCTCTTCGATACCAGCACCCTGACACGGCTGTCTCATGACGCCGTTCGCGCGGCAGCCGAGCCGCTGGTCGTCGCCGGACGCGCAGCGCGCGCAGGCATCAGCGACCTCGAGATCGGCTTCTCGGCCCGCAACATCGACGAGTGGGAGACCTTGGCGGCCAGCATCAGCGAGATGAACTTGGTCGAGACCACGGCCGATCACGTGCGCCGCGCCCGCCAGACGCAGCGTCTGCTCGCAGAACGCGGTCTGCGAGGGCGGCCGATCCCCGACCTGCTCATCGCAGCCGCCGCCGAGACCGAGGATCTCACGGTGCTTCACTACGACGTCGACTTCGACCTCATCGCGTCGGTGACCGGCCAGCGATGCGAGTGGATCGTCCCGCGGGGGTCCATCGACTGAGACGCCGCAACGTCATGAGCGCTCGGGCTGCGCACGACAGCGAGCCGCGCCGAGACCGGCGGATTCGGGCGTCAGAGACGAGCGAGCGCTTCCTGGACCGCGGTGGCGACGAGGCGGCCGTTCTGCCAGAAGCGGGCTTCGGCGGTGCCTCGGTTGCTGCGGGCAGCCAGCGGGCGCTGCTCGCAGTAGATCCACTCGTCGGCCCGGGCCGGCTCATGGAACCACATCGCGTGATCGAGACTGACGACCTGCACGTTGCTGTCCAGCCAGGTGACCCCGTAGGGCACGATCACGTTGTCGGCGAGGCAGTCATCGCTCATGTAGGCGATGATCGCTTCATGGATTGCCGGGTCGTCGGGCAGCCGGCGCGGGGCCCGGAACCAGTAGTCGATGCCGCCGCGGGGCGATGGCCCCGTCGGGGCCCATGGTGCATGTGCCAGCCGGTACTCCACGGGCCGGGTCATGTACGACCACTGTTCCCCGAAGATCGGACCCACCGCGGCAATGCACTCCTGGTAGGTCGGCAACGACTCGGGCGGCGGCACCTCGGGAGGCATCGGCGTCGCAATGTCGACCTTGCCCGTCTCGGGGACATGGAAGGTCGCAGTGAGCTCGAAGATCAGCCGGTCGGATTGGAAGGCCTGCGATCGGCGTGTGCAAAACGACCTCCCATCGCGCACACGGTCCACCCGGTAGTCGACCTCGGCCAGACCGTCGCCGCCTCGCAGGAACACGGCATGCACCGAGTTCATCGGCCGATCATCGTCCACCGTCCGTTGTGCTGCGACAACCGCCTGTGCGAGCACGTGCCCGCCGTAGAGGCCGAATTCGTCAAACCCGGAGCCCTTGCCCCGGAACGTGTCCGAGCCGTCGTCGTTCTGCTGCAGGTCCAGCAGGTCCAGCAATTCGTCCAGGGCCTCATCAACGGCCGCATCGGTGTCACTCACGGCCTAGTTCTCTAGCAGACCGCTCGACCCGCGGTCCTGCCAGCCGTGGGGCCCTTCTTTCCTCTGGGTGACGCCTCGCCACATGGCGTCGATCGAGCGCGATTGCGGGCCGTGAATCGTGACGAGGTAGCGGGCCGAGAATACGAGTAGGAGACAACGACGTGGGCCACCGCAACCCTGTACATAGTCGTCGCGTGTTCCCGCAGCAAGCCGATCAGCAATAGATCCCTCCGCGGGCATCCCGATATTCCCGAAGCGTTAGGTTCCCGTCATGAGGATCGCCGTCGTGTACAACCGCGACAGCCGCAACGTCATCAATCTGTTCGGCATGCCGAACCAGGAAAAGATCGGCCTGCGGACCATCAAGCGGCTCAGCGACGCACTGCGCGCAGGTGGTCATCAGGTCACGGCGCTTGAAGCAGACAAGGAGCTGATTTCCAATCTGGAGTCGTTCATGCCGCGTGTCGTCAAGGGCGAGCGTCCAGGCATGGTCTTCAATGTCTCCTACGGGCTGCAGGGCCAGGCCCGCTACACCCACGTCCCCAGCATCTTGGAGATGATCGGCATCCCCTATGTCGCATCGGGTCCGCTCGGGCATTCGCTCGCGCTGGACAAGGTGGTGACGAAGATGATGCTCCGTCAGAACGACATTCCGACACCGGATTTCGCGGTGCTCGATACTCCGGACGCATTGCTGCCCGACGACCTGCGCTATCCGATGATCGTCAAGCCCAAGAACGAGGCGGTGTCCTTCGGCCTCGCGGTGGTGCACGACGAGAAGGCGCTCAGGGACGGGGCCCGGGTTATCTTCGAGCGATTCGGCCAGCCGGTTCTCGCAGAGCAGTACATCGAGGGCCGCGAGGTCAACGTGGGGCTGCTGGGCAACTCGCCGCCAGAGCCCTTTCCTCCCGTGATGCTGAGCTTCGGCGCCGACGGCCCCCAGATCTACACCTACGAGGACAAGACCGGTCGTAGCGGGCGAACGATCGAGCCGCTGTGCCCCGCGCCGATCTCCGACGAACTCTCACGGCAGGCCCAAGAGATAGCAGTGCGTTCGTTCTCGGTGCTCGGCCTCTTCGACTGCGCACGCGTCGACATGAGGGTCGACGCGGACGACAACGTCTACATCCTCGAGATCAACAGCCTGCCCAGTCTCGGCGAGCACGGGTCGTACCTCGTGGGCGCCGCACATGTCGGGCTGGACTTCACGGCATTCGTCAACCGTCTCGTCGAGGTGGCCAGCGCTCGCTACTTCGGAACGCCGCAACCTCCGCCGGTGGATGCAAAGACTGTCGATCCGTCCGAGCGCACGTTCCAGTTCATCACCCAGCGTCGCGACCAGATGGAGCGCTCCCTGCAGCAGTGGGTAGAGCTCTCGAGCCGGACCGACGACCCGCTGGGCCTCGCCCGGGCGGCTGAGCGGGCACGGCGCACCCTCACCGATATGGGGCTGCGACCAGTCCCCGACCTCACCGACGAGCCCGAGGCCTACATGTGGGAGACGACACGAGGCTTCGACGGCGGCATCCTGCTGCTCGCGCACCTCGACGTGCCAGCGACAGGCGCCACGCTGCGTCAGGGATTCCGCCGCGACCCCGAATGGCTCTACGGCGAGGGTGTAGGGCGGTCCCGTGGCCCGCTCGTGATGCTCGAGTACGCACTGCGAGCGCTGCGCAGCGTCCGCGCGCTCAGAAGGGTCCCCCTCGGGGTGATGCTGTACACCGATGAGGGCCAAGACGCCGTACAGAGCCAAGCGCTCATCACCCGGGCAGCAGCACGGGCTGGACAGGTGCTCGTGTGCCGGCCGGGAACGGTGGGCAACGGCATCATCACCGAGCGGCGCGGCAGCCGCCGCTACGAGCTCACGGTCGAAGGGCAGCGGCTCAGCCCTGGACAGGTCGGCCGGCGGCGAACTGTCGCCAACTGGACCTTCGCCAAGCTCGTCGAGATCGGCAAGCTCAACGCACCCAACAAGCGCTTGTCGATCGCCGCGCTCGATGTTCGCACCGAGCGCCACTCGATGTTCGTGCCCCATCGAGTGGAGGCGTCGCTGATGATGTCCTACCTCGACGCAGCCCATGCCGACGAAGCCGAACGATCGATGCGCACGCTCTTGGGCCGAGGCGGGCCACGATGGAACCTCACCCGGCTCGTCGACCGGCCGCCGATGCCCGAACGCACTTCGAACCTCGCTGTCATCGAGGCGCTCGAACGAGCAGCTGCCGCCTGGGAGATACCGCTTGAACGAGAATCCTCCGGGTGGCCCTCCGTTGCGGGACTCGCCCCGGAAACCGCCGCTGCCGTGTGCGGCCTCGGACCGGTCACCGCAGACCGAGGGACACCCGACGAGGCCGTCCAGCGCATCAGCATGGTGCAGCGCACGCTGTTGCTGACCGAATATCTCATCGGCCAAGCCCAGGCCAAGCGTTGAGCACGTGACTGTCCAAGAATCGCCTCAGACGGCGGGTCAGCTCGAGCGGCCCGCCGCCAAGCGCCCGAGGCGGCGCAGCGCCCAGGTCAACACCGAATTGCTCGAGCTGTCCGACACGCGCATCCACGAGCCCCAGCGCATCGCAGCCTCCGAGCACGGCATGGTGAGCACAGCCCACTACTCCGCCACGGCTGCGGGCGTGCAGATGCTCGAGCGGGGCGGCAACGCCATCGATGCGGCCGTCGCAGCCGCACTTGCGCTCGGCGTGTGTGAACCGGCGGCGTCGGGACTCGGCGGCCAGACCATGATGGTCGTTCACCACGCCGACACAGATCGTACCGTCGCGCTCGACGGGTCTTCGCGTGCCCCCAACCGAGCACTGCTGGAGAGCTTCGCCAACCTCGCCGCGGACGTCCGACGCGGGCACTTGGCGACGACCGTCCCCAGCTCGCCGGCCGTCTACGCACATGCCCTCGAGCACTACGGCAGCCTCAAGTCCTCGACGGTGCTTGAGCCAGCGATCGCACTTGCGGAAGACGGCTACGAGGTCAGCTTGCTGCAGTACCGGCTGGCTCGGCGGGAGCGGAAACGCCTCGCAGCCCATTCGGCACGCGAGTTCTTCCTGCAGGACGGTCGGCGGGTGTACCGCGCTGGTACCCGGATCGCCCAGCCGGTGCTGGCCCGCACCCTTCGCCGCCTGAGCGACCACGGCTTCGAGGACTTCTACCTCGGAGAAATCGCCCGGCACATTCACGAGGACATGGAAACCAACGGCGGGATCCTGCTCGCAGACGACCTCGCGCAGATCCCCCACCCGATCGAGCGGCGCCCCCTGTCGGTACGGTTCGGAAGGGACCGAGTGCTGACAATGCCGCTGCCAGGCGCTGGACGCACCCTTGTCGAGATGCTCAACATCCACCAGAGCCTCCCGCGCGATCTCCAGGACATCGATTCGCCTCAGGGCGCAGTCTGCTTGGCCCAGACGATCCGCCAAGCGCTCATCGACCGCCAAGACCGCCCGCACGACCCGAACCTGTATTCCCCTGTGTCAGATGGCCAGATGCTCAACCGGGAGTACGCCCGAGGACTCGCCCGAGACATGGCCGCCATGTTCGGCCACGGAGAAACCACCCATCTGTCGGTCATGGACTCGCAGGGCAATGTCGTCGCGCTGACCCAATCGATTGAAAATGTCTATGGCTCCTGCGCCGCATCACCCCAGCTCGGCTTCCTCTACAACAACTACATGAACGCCTTCCAGACCGAAGACGTCACCCACCCGTACCACCTGCGGCCGAACGCGGTGCCATGGGCCAGCGTCGCTCCGACCATTGTCTTTCGTTCCAAAGAGCCATGGTTGGCGATCGGCTCGCCCGGCAGCGAACGCATCCCGCCCACAATCCTGCAAGTGCTGTTGCGCCTGCGACGGGCCACGCCGATGGCGGCCGTCGACGCCCCGCGGATTCACTGCTCAGTAGACGGAGTCGTGTCTGTCGAGGCGTCTCGCATCGCGACCGACGTGCTGGCCGAGCTAGCGAGCGCCGGCTTCGAACTGAACCAGCGTGAGCCCTACTCGTTCTACATGGGCTGTGTGCAGCTCGTGATGAAGTCCGGCGACCGGCTCATCGGCGTCGCCGATCCGCGCCGGGACGGCGCTGCCGCTGGCCCATCCGGCACCCCGGCCGTGCCGTGAGCAAGCTGCCTCTGCTCATCTCGGTGCCACATGCCGGGTTGAGGATTCCCGACGAAGTCGTGGACATCTGCATGCTCTCCGCGCCGGAGATCGCCGAAGACGGCGACGTCGGCGCGGCCGAGATCTATTCGATTCGTGCCGAAGTCGGGGCGTTGGTGACCACCGACATCGCCCGCGCCATCGTCGACATGAACCGAGGCAGCGACGATCGCCGGCCCGACGGTGTCGTCAAGACCCACACTTGCTGGAACGAACCCATATATCGACGACCGCTGCGAGAGCCCGAAGTGCAGCACCTGCTTGACGCATATCACGCGCCCTATCACCAGCGCCTCACCGATCTCGGCACCAGCGGCGATTGGCCGCTCGGCATCGACTGCCACACCATGGCCGCAAGCGGGCCCCCGGTAGGTCCCGACCCCGGCGCAGAGCGCCCGTGGATCTGCCTGAGCAATGGCGACGGAACCTGCCCGCCGGACTGGATCGACGGGATGCGCGGTTGCTTCAGCGAACTCATCGACGGTCCGGTGAGCGTCAACCACCCCTTCCGCGGCGGGTACATCACGCGTTCGCACTCAACGGAGATGCCTTGGATGCAGCTCGAAATGTCGCGGGCGCCGTTCATGACGAATCCGCACAAGCGGCAGCTGGTCCTGACGGCATTTGAAGCATGGGCCAGTCGACACCTCTGATTTCCAGAACGCCGCTTCATCGCGGCGCTGCGACAGGATTGATCCCAACCTGCGACGGCCACACCGGCTTCCTCTTCGACTGGATGGCGCCCTCGGCGCCTGATGCGATCAAACTCGCGGACATGGGCTTCATGGCATCAATGCTGCTGGCTACTCGTAGCCGGGCGGGGGGGCGAATCCGCCGAGGGTGCGCTCGATGAGGGCCGCGTAGCGGATGCCGCGTCGGTCTCCCAGGTGCGGGGCCACGATCTGGATGCCCACCGGCAGGTTCAGCCCGTCGGCAGTCAGCCCGACCGGGGCGACCGTTCCGGGGAGGTACACGCTGCAGCTCCAGCCGGCCCAGAAGAGCTGGTCGACGCCCAGTTCCTGGCGGCCGTCGATGTCGATGGTGCGGGTCGGCCGGGTGCCCGTGTGGTCATGGACGAACGCCGCCGATGCGGCGATCGGGCACAGCAGCAGGTCATAGTCGTCGAAGTACCGGGCCCACGCCTGCCGGTAGCCCTCGCGCTTGTTGTGGTGGGCGAACCACTCGCGGTGGCTCATCGTCATCGCGTAGTCGACCAGCGACTGGTAGTCGCCCTCGCCGTCGTTGTAGCGGTGGGCACGCGACTGTGCGTCGTCCCACATTGCGTCGTCGGCCAGCGCGCCCGTGGCGGCGCGCAACAGCATCAAGTAGTTCTCGTTGAACTCGTGCTGGTCGATGTCGGGTGTGGCTTCGCTGAGGTCGGCGCCTGCGGTTGCCAGCGCATCGGTCGCCCGCTGCAAGGTGTCGATCATCGCCGACGAGTTCCGCATGACCGACGTGTCCAGCATGACGCCCACCCGGAACGCGCCCAGCGAGTCTCGTGGTTCGGACCCCAGCGCCACGCGGTACCCGTCCGCATCGAAGCCGGATGGCCCAGCGAGCAGATCGAGCGCCAGATCCAGATCGGCAGCACTGCGCGCCAGTGGACCGCAGACCGCGATGTCACTGCCGACCAGGGCACCGGGCACCGCGTGACCACCGTCGGGCACCAACCCGAACGTCGGCTTGTGGCCGAACACGCCGCAATAGTGGGCCGGGTTGCGGATGGACGCACCGATGTCGGAGCCCAGCTCCAGCGACGCCATGCCGGTGGCCAGTGCCGCCGCCGAACCGCCTGAGGAACCGCCCGGTGTGCGGGTCAGATCCCACGGATTGTTGGTGCAGCCGTATATGTCGTTGAAGCTCTGCCAGTCGCCCAGCATCAGCGGCACGTTGGTCTTGCCCCAGATGACCGCCCCGGCGTCCAGGTATCGAGTGACCGTGACGGCATTGGTTTCGGCCACGTTGTCTGCCCATGCCGGGTTGCCCCACGTCGACGGGGTGCCGGCCCAGTCGAAGGCTTCCTTGATGGTCATCGGCACACCGTGCAGGGATCCCCAGCACTCCCCCGCTGCGAGCGCCGCGTCAGCCGCTGCAGCGCGCTCACGCGCCTCGTCGATCCGGGTGACGATCACCGCGTTCACCGCAGGGTTGAAGCGCTCGTAACGGTCCAGCGCACCCTCGAGCGCCTCGACCGCCGACACCTTGCCCTGACGGATCAGCGAGGCCAGCTCAACCGCTGGCAGAAGGTTCGGATCTGTGCTGGGAGCGCCTGTCATCTCGCCGAGACTAGGAGGAATCAGCTGCCTCAGTGGCTAGCTGTGGGACCCTTGGCGCAACTTCCTTCGATTCGAGGCAGTACTCCAGCCGTTGGCCGAAGCAGGGACGGTTCGGGAGATCCCATTGCCGCCGATAACGCCCGAATTCGCCATCATGGCTGAGGCCGTTGCTGCAGCAGATCGAAGATGGCGCTCCGCCCTCGGTGGAGTTCGGCTAGGTCCGGGCTCATCCAGTGCAGGAGTTCGAGCGATTGCTCCCACACGTCATTGAGAGCGACCACCTTGTTCGAACCAGGGATCTGGATGCCATTGAGAATCGGTTCGTGATGCACTGCTCGGTTGCGAAGGCGCTGAAGCAGTGCGGCGCGACTATGCACCTCAGCTCGCGCCGGCCGCCCTTCGCGGCCTGAGGCAGTTGTGGCGCCCTTTGAGAAGCCGAAGCGAAGTGTCGGGCGCCAGAGATTCGTTTCGTAGTCGATCGCGCGCCCGAGTGCGCTTTGCCCACCTCGTCCCAACAAGTGCACCCATACACCGAGCGTGGAGTCAGCGATGACCCTTCCGGGTCCAATGGTGCCCTTGCTGATCTTCTTCTGATGCTTGCGGACGACATCAGCCAGCATCGCAGCCGTGATGTCGTCAAGCATCAGCGAGCTTGAGGCCCACCAGTCGGCACGACCGAAATGATCTGCGAGGCGAACGTGAATCGTGTTGCGAAGCGTCACCTCAATGTCCGCAGCGAGTGGCGCGACCGCCGCTGCCAGATCGACGTTCCATCGGTACAACGCCCAGGCGTGATCGTCGGACGACGCTTGGTGACGGAAGGTGCCGAACCGTGCCGTCGAGATTGCTTGCTCGACTCGATGGTTGAATTCCACGGCGAGTGAGCGTACGCTCAACCCAATTCCCCGGTGCCGCAAATACCTTCGTGGTATGCGCCCGGGGTATTGCCGTTCTAGTGGTGTGTCGAGTGTTTGTTTGCGGTGTTGGTTAGTGTGCTTGTCATGAGCATGTGTGCTGTTGCGTTGGATCTGGGCGAGTCGGACCGTGCGGTGCTGGAGCGTGTGGCGGCCTCGGGGCGCTCGACGGTGCGCGCGGCGCGTCAGGCCCGTGTGCTTTTGTGGGCGGCGCAGGGGCTGCCCAACGAGGAGATCGCCCGCCGCGGGGGCGTCGCGCCGAACACGGTGCGTGCTTGGCGGCGCGGCTTCGAGGCGGGCGGGCTGGGCTGGCTGGACACCGTCGCTGCGGGCCGGGGCCCCGAGCGGTCGGTCAGCGCCGAGACCGAGGCGGCGATCGTGGCCGACACGCTCACGGTCGAGCCGCCTGACGGGGCTGCGTGCTGGTCGACGCGGCAGATGGCGGCCCGTCACGGGGTGGGCAAGGACGCCGTGGCGCGCACCTGGCGGGAGGCGGGGCTGCGGCCGTGGCTCACCGACGTGTTCAAGATCTCCGCCGATCCCGATTTCGAGGCGAAGCTCGACGACGTGATCGGCCTCTATGTCGACCCGCCCGAGCGCGCCGTGGTGTTCAGCTTCGACGAAAAGACCCAGATACAGGCCCTGGACCGCACCCAGCCGTCGCTGCCGATGCGCCCGGGCCGCAACCGCACGATGACCCACGACTACAAAAGAAACGGCACCGTCGACCTGTTCGCCGCGCTCGACGTCGCCACCGGCGAGGTGCTCGCCGCGACCCGCAAGCGCCACACCGGCAACGACGTGCTCGCCTTCTTCAAAGAGATCGACCGCCGAACGCCGCGCCATCTCGACGTCCACGTCATCTTGGACAACCTGTCCGCCCACAAGTCCGAGCCCGTCCGCCAATGGCTCGCCCGGCCCGCCCAGCGCCGCTGGCACCTCCACTTCACCCCCACCAGCGCGAGCTGGGCCAACCTCGTCGAAGGCTGGTTCTCGATCCTCGCCCGCAAAGCCCTCAAAGGCCGGGCGTTCACCAGCGTCGCCCACCTCACCGACATCATCGAACAATGGACAGCCCACTGGAACACCGACCCCAAACCGCTGCGCTGGACCAAAACCGCCGAACAGATCAACGCCAAGATCCAACGAGCCCGAACCACCCTCAACCGCGCAAACAAACCCGCGACACACCACTAGCGTGCGGCGCCATGACCCCCTTTACGTTGGGGCCTGTCCGAATTTCTGTGTATCCGGTCGTGGTGGTGTTCATCGAATGTAGGCGGCGATCCGGTCGCCGTAGTGGACGGTCAAGGCGTTGAGGATGGCTTTCCATCCGTTGGTCTTGCCGGTCAGGTTGGTTCGGTTCTTTCGTCGGGCGGTGGCGACAAGGTAGAGGACTTTCATGGCGGCTTGTTCGTTGGGGAAGTGCCCTCGATGGCGCACGGCTCGCCGGAATCGGGCGTTGAGGCTTTCTATGGCGTTGGTGGTGTAGACGACTCTGCGCAGCTCGGGCGGGAACTCCAGGAACGGCACGAACTCGTCCCAGGAGTTGCGCCATGAGCGGATCATGGCGGGGTAGGTGTCCTCCCAGTCGCCGGCGAACTGGGCGAACCGCGTCTCGGCGGCCTCGACGGTCGCTGAGGTGCAGAGGTCTCGCGCATGGCCTTGGTGATCGGCCCCCAGTGCTTGCGGGACGCGTACCGCAGGCTGTTGCGCACCATGTGCACCACACAGGTCTGCACGGTCGCTTCGGGCCAGGTGGCCCGGATCGACTCGGGCAGGCCCCGCAGGCCGTCGCAGCACACGATCAGCGCGTCGGCGAGGCCGCGGTTTCTCAGCTCGGTCAGCATCGTCGCCCACTGCTTGGCGCCCTCGCCGCCGGCGGGACCCAGCCACATGCCCAAGACGTCGCGTTCTCCTTGAAGATCCACGCCGATAGCGACATACACGGGCCGGTTGGCGACCTGGGAGTCAAGGGCCTTGACGACGATCGCGTCGATCAACAACACCGCATAGACCGGATCGAGAGGCCGGTTCTGCCACGCCGCCATGTCAGCCACGATCTCGTCGGTGATCTTCGAGATCGTCTCCCGGCTCACCGAGGTGTCATAGATCTCCTCGAGATGCGCCTGGATCTCCCCGGTCGTCAGCCCCTTCGCATAGAGGCTGATCACATTGCCCGACAGGCCGTCCAGACGGCGCCGATGCTTGGGCACCGCCACCGGCTGGCACATTCGCCGCTGTCTCCGTTGGCGACGCCCATTCGTGCGGTTTGCGTACCTCGGGCGAGGCGGTCTGTTGGGGTATAACCGACGGCAGCGGTCGGGACGTAGGGCAGGTATCTGACACGCCGTCAGGCACCTTCACCGCAATCTCCGCCGGCCACTGGCATACGTGCGGACTGCGCCCATCAGGCGAAACGGAGTGCTGGGGCTTCGACAACGACGGGCAGTCGACGCCTCCGTCCCGGCATTTCACGGCGATTTCCGTTGGCGACGCCCATTCGTGCGGTCTGCGTACCTCGGGCGAGGCGGTCTGTTGGGGTATAACCGACGGCAGCGATCAGGACTTCGGGCAGGTGTCCGATACGCCCTCAGGCACCTTCACCGCAATCTCCGCCGGCCACTGGCATACGTGCGGACTGCGCCCATCAGGCGAAACGGAGTGCTGGGGCTTGGACGCCAATGGGCAGTCGACGCCGCCGTTCAACTTCACTGCGGCTGTCGCGGGCGGTGACACGTCGTGCGCGCTGCGCCGCTCGGGCGAGGCGGTCTGCTGGGGCGGCCGGGGCAACAACGAATTCAGACAGGCGTCGCCGCCGTCAGGCGAATTCACCGCAGTCTCCGCCAACTTCTGGCATTCGTGCGGGCTGCGTCCGGGGGGCGAGGCGGTCTGCTGGGGCATAACCGATGGCAGCGATCAGGACTTCGGGCAGGTGTCCGATACGCCCTCAGGCACCTTCACCGCGATCTCCGCCGGCCATATGCACACGTGCGGTCGTCGACCTTGGGGTGAAGTCATCTGCTGGGGCGCCAATTACGCCGGATAGGCGACGACTCCGAGGTGAATGGTTGCCAACAGCGTCGAATGGGCTGGCGCTGACATTGCCACAGTCCGGTCACGTTGACCTGGGGTCTTCAGTCACTGCCGCCAGTGGGAGCGATTGGTATGGCATGAAGTGAGGACGCGGGCTGGGCATGCGGATACGGCAATGGCCTGAGATTCAGCTGGACCAGGCGGCGTCGGCGGCGCGGAGGAGATGGGCGATGTCGTCGTCGGTCATGGCCAAGCTGAGGCAGCCGAAGCCCCCACCCGACAGATAGACGCCGCCCGCTTGGATGTCGTGCGAGAACCGTTCGATTTCGGCGGCTTCGTCGCTGCTGAGATGCGCGTCGCGGTAGTTCCGGATGTGCCGGGAGTGGGGGTGAACCTTGAACAGGCTCCCCCGACCGGTGACCTGCCAGTCGACACCGGCTCGGGAGATGGCTGCACGCAGGCCGCTGCGGACTGCTTCTCCCATGTCGTCCAAACGTGCGAACGCAGCGTGATCGAGCTGGTTCATAGTGGCGAGCCCAGCGGCCATGGTGACGGGGTTCGCCGTGAATGTCCCTCCCGAGGGAACCTTGGCCCGACTGCCGCCGGAACGAGCGAACGTCGACATCGGCCCCTCGCGCCCCGCAACACCGCCGACGGGAAAGCCGCCGCCGATGATCTTGGCCACAGCGGTGATGTCGGGATCGATGCCGAGCAGGGTCTGCGCTCCGCTGTAGCCCAGCCGGAACGAGATCACCTCGTCGAGCACCAGCAACGCGCCCACCTCGCGGGTCGCCTCGCGAACCGCAGCGATGAACTCTGGCTCGATCACCGGCAGTCCAACCTGGCTCGGCATCACGTCGAGCAGCACTGCGGCCAGACGGTCGCCATGGCGCTCGATGGCCGCGCGGGCACCCTCGGCGTCGTTGAAGTGGATGATGCCGACCTCTTCGATCACCGAGCTCGGCGTGCCTGATGCGTATGGCACCGTGGCGGGCGCCGCAGCATCGCCCCAGTTGGTGGGATCTGACGCCAAGCTGGCTTCGGCGTGGTCGTAGGTGCCGTGATAGGAGCCCTCCACCTTGATGACATTCGGGCGACCGGTGAAGGCTCGAGCGGCTTTGAGCGCACCCATCACTGCTTCGGTGCCGGAGTTGCAGAACCTGATGAGCTCAAAGCTCTCGACCCGATCGCACAACAGCGAGGCCAGCTCGATCTCGACGTCGCAGGCCAGCGCGAACGCGGTGCCACGCGCCATCTGCGCACTGACTGCCCCGGCGATGGCCGGGTTGGCGTGCCCCATGATGAGCGAGGTGAAGTTGTTGTTGCAGTCGAGGTAGCGGTTGCCGTCCACGTCGGTCACCCAGGCTCCCTCGCCGTGGTCGACGTAGATCGGGTTCGGCCACCGCAGCAGCGTGGCGCGTGAGACGCCGTCGGGGATCCACTGCTGCGCCCGGGCATACAGCGCAGCGGACTGTGCCTCTGAGCGCTGATCGCCGGCCGTGGATCCATTGGGTGCTGTCATCGGCTCAGTGTCGCAGAACCTCTCCACGCATCGCGTGGATGGATGCAGGGCTGCTGGGAGCTAGATGGCGCCGGCCCGGCGGTAGGCATCCAGCACGAGCCCATGGAAATGGTGCACTCCGTGCTCGGAGAGGCCAGAGCCGTCGGGATCGCACACGATGCGGCCCTGGGTGAATGCCGGCGTGCGCATGCCTCGCTGCACGCTCTCGACGATTGCGATGTCCTCGGGCTGGAGGATGTCGTCGATGTAGCGCATCGACTCGATGTCGGCGGGGCCCAGCTCATCAGTCTCGAAATAGAAGTCGATGGTCTCGTGAGTGGTCTCGGGCCCGGTGGGCACCATCTGCATGATGCTGAAATTGCCGCTGCCGGGGTAGCGCATCAGGCACGTATTCGGCCACAGCCACCACACCGCGAGATCCTTGACGCTGGTTCCCTCGACGTCGTAGGCCGAGTTGTCCGAGTGGCCCGCACGTGCCATGTGGCTCGAGTAGATGCCATGGGTGGTGACCCGGTAGGTGTCCATCTCCACCAGCGTCACGAAATCGGGGTGGGCGATTTGGCAGTGGTAGCACTCCAGAAAGTTGTCGACGACGTTCTTCCAGTTGGAAGCGATCTCGTATCGGAACCGACGGATGTGAGTGAGCTCGTTCACGTCGGGGGCGAAGCGGGCGATCTCGTCGCCGAGACTTCCCGATTGCACCCCCAGCGGCTCGGCCGCCGGGTCGAGGTTGACGTAGACGAAACCGCCGAAGATCTCTGCCTGCACCGGCTGCAGGCAGATCTGAGACGGGTCGAATCCGGCGAGGTGATCGGTCTCCCGGGCGCGGTGCAGCCGACCGTCGAGGTCGTAGGTCCAGCCGTGGTAGGGGCAGACGATGCTCCCGGCATTGCCCGCACCCGACAACAGCACGTGCGCCCGGTGCTGGCACACGTTGTAGAAGGCGTTCAGCTCGCCGTCGTTGCCCCGTACCAGTGCGATCGGCATCCCTGCAATCTGCAGTGCCACATAGTCGCCAGGCTCACGCAGAGACTCCGCGTGGCACACCCACTGCCAGCTGCGCGCGAAAACGTCCCGCTGCTCGATGTCGTGCCAGCGCGGATCGATGTAGGCATCGGCGTGCAGCGACAACGACTTCGCCGGGTCGGGGTCGTACCCGACATCAATGGGGATCGGGGCGGCTGGAGCCGCGGCCAGCTCAGCCTGGGCGTCTGTCATCACCCGAATTATGGGCCACTGAGAGTGCAGCCCCGGAACAACCGGTCCGGATTTACTGGCTCGGCAGCGACGCTTCGGCGGCCCCGAGAAAGTGCTCGACGTCGGCATCGCTCGTCGCCAGGCTCAGACAGCCCAGGCTCTCGGCAATGAAGTAGACGCCGTAGGACTGCATACGACGGCCGAATTCGGTGATCTCGACGATCTCGTCGCTGGACAGGTGCGAGTCGCGATAGTTGCGGATGGTGCGATTGTGCGGGTGCACCCGGAACAGGCTGCCCGCGCCGGTGGCCTGCCAGCCCAGGCCCGCACGGTCGAAGATCGACCGCAGGCCGGACCGTATGTTCTCGCCGATGGTGTCCAGCCGGGCAAACGCATCGCGGTCGAGCAAGGTCATCGCTGCATGGCCGGCCGTCATCGTGATGGGGTTCGCAGCGAACGTGCCGCCCGATGGCACTTTGGCCCGGTTTCCCGCCACACGGACAAAGGTCTCCATGGGGCCTTGACGACCGGCGATGGCACCCACCGGGAACCCCCCGCCGATGATCTTGGCCAGCGTGGTGATGTCAGGGTCGATGCCCATCTTCGTCTGTGCCCCCCCGTAGCCCAGCCGGAAGGAGATGACCTCGTCGAGCACCACCAGCGCGCCTACCTCACGCGTGGTCTCGCGGATCGCTGAGATGAACTCCGGTTCGATCACGGGCATGCCCACCCGGTTCGGCATGACGTCGAGCAGCACCGCAGCCAGCTGATCGCCGCTGCGGCGGATCGCGGCGCGGGCGCCCTCGGTGTCATTGAACGAGATGATGCCCACTTCGTCTTCGACCGAGGCCGGCGTGCCAGCGGCGTATCGGACCGTCGACGGCGCCGTCGCATCCCCCCAGTTGGTGGGATTGGGCGACTGGCTGGCTTCCGCGTGGTCATAAGTGCCGTGATAGGCACCTTCGACCTTGATGACCTTCGGCCGCCCGGTGTAGGCGCGGGCGGCTTTGAGGGCAGCCATGACCGCCTCGGTACCCGAATTGCAGAATCGGATGAGCTCGAAGCTCTCGACACGCCCGCACAGCAGTTCGGCCAGATCGACTTCGGCGTCATTGGGGAACGAGAAGGCGGTGCCTCGAGCCATGCGGGCCTGCACCGCGGCGGCAATCGTGGGATCGGCGTGGCCGATGATGATCGACGCGAAATTGTTGTTGCAGTCCAAGTAGCGGTTGCCGTCCACGTCGGTTACCCACGCGCCCTCGCCGTGATCGACGTAGATGGGGTGCCCTCCCTTGCGCAGCAAGGTGTCTCGCGACGTGCCGTCGGTGATCGAACGCCGCGCGCGCTCATACAGCGCCGCAGATTGGTCCGTCGACCACGGCCCCACCTCGTCAACTCCTATCGACATGAGTTCGGTCAACTGTCGGCGCTGTCATCGTCGGGCATCGGCGTCGGTTTACGGCGCATCATTCGGGTCAACCCAATTGTCGCAGCGACGAGGTCGACTACTGCGATTCCTGCACCCCAGGCTGCCTCGCCTTGTACAACCAAGACAAGCGCAATGACGAACGCCGCTGTGATCACCGCAAGGCCGAGAATCACCGCTGCCGTCAGGCAACGGTCGGCCAGCCGCTCGACCATGTTCAAGTGGCGGTCGTCTATCCGGTGTCGATGCTCGACGGTGGACTCGGTGAGCGTCATAATGCGCTCGGCGGCTCCCGGAAGAACCTTCTCGTAGCGCGCAAAATCCTCCGGCGCCGGCAACGGCCCTTCGTGGACCTTCTGCACTTCAACGTGTGCCGACGTACGAATGAGCCCCGCCGAGTCACTGTTGCCTAGTTCGACTTCTTCGCCGTCGGCGACATCGCCGACAGGCTCAAGATCGTCGGTCATTCCTCGGCGGCATCCCGCTCCGCTTGAATCGTCTCCATCGCCGTTCGCACACCGCGGCCCACCGACCGCGATGCACGCGTAATGTCACGTCTGGCTTGGGCCCAAGAGTCTCCCTTGGGCTTCGGCAGTTCCAAACATGTAGCGAGGTGATGACGTGCGTCTCCGAACAGCTCGGCAGTCGCACGATGCAGGTGTGACATGCGATCTCTCCTCATTTTCATTGCTACACGTATCGCTTGCCGACACGGTAGCGCGCGTCGAACGACCAGCCCCAGTCGATTTCTCCTGAGGTCGGGTTGGACCGGCACCGCAGCTCTCGTGGGTCACTACGGCTCCAGCAGCACTACCTTGAACCCCGTGTGTGCCGCTCATGACGACAGGAGCCGCTCACACGGTGACGATCAGGAGCGGCTGAGGTAGGCAGTGGACGTATTCGAGCTTCGGGATGGCTTGGTTGCCAGATACCGCCACTACGCCACCAGCTTCTTGACGATCTCCGATGAGCGGGTCGATGGGTTCGTACGCGATGCGCTGGACGAACAGCGCCTCTGGCCAGCCCCGCAGATCGGCCTGAACCCCGCCTTCGAACCGGGCGGCACGATCGACGAATTGGCGGATGACGGCCTGCTTCACGATGGTTGCCGCGACATCTTTCGCATCGACAAGTCGCCATCCGATCTGACCGGCCGGCCCATGACGCTCCACAAGCATCAGGCCGAGGCCATCCGGGCAGCCAAGCGAGATCGCAACTACATGCTCACCACAGGCACAGGCTCCGGCAAGAGCCTCGCCTACATCATCCCCATCGTAGACCATGTGCTGCGAACAGGATCCGGCAATGGCGTCAAGGCCGTGGTGGTCTACCCGATGAACGCCCTCGCCAACAGCCAGCTCGAAGAGCTCGGCAAGTTCTTGGAACGCGGCCCGTGGCAAGAGCCTCCGGTCACGTTCGCTCGTTACACCGGACAAGACGGTCACGAGGCGCGCGAGCGGCTTCAACAGAATCCGCCGGACATCATCCTGACCAACTACGTAATGCTCGAGCTGATCCTCACGAGGCACATCGACAAGCGGTTGGTCCAGAACTTCAAGAACCTGCGCTATCTAGTGCTTGACGAACTTCACTCCTATCGAGGGCGCCAAGGCGCCGACGTGTCGATGCTCGTTCGCCGTCTGCGGGAAGCGGCCGGTTCATCCGAGCTTCAATGCGTCGGCACGTCGGCCACGCTGTCCAGCGAGGGCAGCTACGACGACCGCCAAGCCAGAGTGGCCGAGGTCGGCTCCACCATCTTCGGTGCACCCGTCGAACCAGGCGATGTCATCGGCGAAACACTCCAGCGCACCACCAAGGAGCGCCCCATCGACGACGCTGACTTTGTTGCACAGCTCGCGGCACGGCTGACGTCAATCGATCCCGAACCGATTGACAAGCAGCTCTTTATCGACGACCCGCTCTCAAGCTGGATCGAGTCCACCTTCGGCGTCAAGACTGAAGACGGCCGCTTGGTACGGGCCACACCCCGGTCGATCGACGGACCGGGTGGCGCCGCCGAACAACTGAGCCGCATCACTGGACTGCCATCAGATGACTGTGAAACAGCCATTCGCCGACAGCTCCTATCGGGTTACGACTTCAAGAACGAGCGCGGCCTTCCGCTGTTCGCGTTCCGCCTGCATCAGTTCCTCAGCCGAGGTGACACTATCTACGCCTCGCCCGAGACGCCAGCCGAGCGCCACCTGACGCTGAAACGCCAGCGTTTCGTCGCTGGGTCGAACCGCACCAAGGCGCTGCTGCCGCTCGCGTTCTGCCGGGAGTGCGGGCAGGACTACTACGTCGTACGCCGGGTCCTATCCGAAGCCGACTCTGCGGACGGCACAGTGTTCGTACCGCGTGAGCTTGCGGACAAATCTGACGATGGCGATGACCCGGCCGGGTTCTTGTGCATGAGCCTTCGAAAGCCGTGGCCCCACGAACCATCTGAGGAAATCGAGCGGCTACCACCGGATTGGCTCGACGACCAGAATCGAGTCAAGAGCGCGCGGCGGGGTGACCGCCCAACGCAGTTCCAAGTCGATGCCTTGGGTGCACCGTCGGAAGGCGGCGCTACCGCCTGGTGGACGCCAACGCCGTTCAGGTTCTGTCTCGCCTGTGGTGTCTCGTACTCCGGCAGGCTCGGGCACGACTTCGCCCGCCTCGCCTCGCTCGGAACCGACGGTCGCTCCACCGCCACCACCATCATGTCGCTAGCGGCCGTCGAGCATCTGCGCAGCGCTGCCGAACTCCCCGCTGAGGCCAAAAAGCTGTTGTCGTTCACGGACAATCGTCAGGACGCCTCGCTGCAAGCCGGGCATTTCAATGACTTCGTCCAGGTCACCCTCTTGCGAGCGGCGCTCTACCGCGCAGCCGTCGAGGCGGGGCCCGAGGGGTTGAGTCACGAAAACCTGGCCATGCGCGTCTTCGACCAGTTGGGCCTGCCGCTTGAGGAATACGCACAAGAACCCGAATTGAAGGGCTTCGCGCGTCAGGACACCGACCGAGCGCTTCAAGGCGTGCTCGCTTACCGCACCTACCAAGACCTCCGAAGAGGTTGGCGGCTCACACAGCCCAACTTGGAGCAAACCGGGCTGCTGCGCATCGAATACGAGTCCCTGCTTGACCTCGCCGAGGACGAAGATGTGTGGACGGACGCCCACCCGGCGTTCGCCGCTGCCGATCCGAAGCGCCGAGCCGGAGTGCTCAAGGTCCTGTTGGACACGATCCGGCGAGAACTCGCCGTCAAGGTCGATGTGCTTGAGGAGGAGGGCCAGCGGAGGCTGCAACAACGATCCGACCAGCGGCTCACCGGCCCGTGGGTTCTCGACGCTGACCAGATGCGTACTGCCAGAGCTGCCATTCCCCGCAGCCGACGAGGCGACGACAGCGATGTTTACCCAGTCTCGGCCCGCGGCGGCTTCGGACGCTACGTGCGCCGAGCTGAAACGCTCGGCGCCAATCACGGACTCAACCTGGAAATGACTGACAAGCTGATCGGTGATCTCTTCGAGGGTCTGCGCAAGTACGGGCTGCTGACCGAAGTAGGCAAGGCTCGCGATGGCACACCCCGATACCACCTGCCGGCTGCGGCCATGCGATGGGTTACGGACGAAGGCACGACGCCCTACCACGACCCCATCCGCATGCCCAGCACTCCGACGGACCGCGCCACCAACCGGTTCTTCGTCGACCTCTACACCACGGTCAGCGAGAACCTCCGCGGCTTGGAGGCCCGCGAACACACGGCACAAGTGCCATACGAAGCACGCATCGAACGCGAGGAGCGCTTCCGCTCCGCCGAACTCCCTGTGCTGTACTGCTCACCCACCATGGAGCTCGGCGTCGACATCGCTCAGCTCAACGTGGTGAACCTTCGTAACGTGCCGCCTACGCCGGCCAATTACGCCCAGCGCTCGGGGCGGGCCGGGCGCAGCGGACAGCCGGCTCTCGTGTTCACCTACTGCACCTCCGGCAGTTCACACGACCAGTACTACTTCAAGCGCCCAGAGCAGATGGTGGCGGGCCAGGTCGAAGCCCCCCGTCTGGATTTGGCCAACGAGGATCTGTTGCGCGCCCATGTGCACGCGATTTGGCTGGCCGAGAGCGGCGCCGACTTGGGCTCGTCAATGACGCATGTCTTGGACCTCGCCGACGGCGACAGCTCCGACGCCGAGGCGACCGATCCGCAGGTCAACGAGGCAATCCAGCGCGCTCTCGACGATGCTGGCGCTCGCGCCACGGCGCGGCGACGAGCCTTGGTGGTGTTGGACGACATAACCGACGTCCTCGACCTAGCCCATTGGTGGCATGCCGAGTGGCTCGACCAAGTACTGAAGTCCGTTCCGGAGCGCTTCCACCACGCCCTGCAACGCTGGAAGACCCTCTACGGGGCCGCCCTCAAGCAGGCAAAAGAGCAGTCACGCATCAAGCAGTCCGCCAGCACCGCTCCCGCGGATCGCCGGGCTGCCGAGCGACTTCGGCGTGAAGCAGAGGCTCAACTCGACCTTTTGCGAGCAGACTCTGCTGCGCACCACCAGTCGGACTTTTATACCTATCGGTACTTTGCCGCAGAAGGATTCCTTCCCGGTTACTCGTTCCCTCGCCTACCGCTGTCAGCGTTCATTCCTGGGCGCCGAAGTCGCAGGGGCAGCAACCCAGAGTTTCTGCAGCGGCCCCGCTTCTTGGCCATCAGCGAGTTTGGGCCTCGCAGCCTGATCTATCACGAAGGCGCCAGATACGTCATCAATGGGGTGAGCATCCCCGCCGACGTTCACAACGCCGACGATGGGTCGCTGCTGACCGCCGAGGCCAAGCAGTGCGCGGAGTGCGGATACTTGCATCCACTGCGGGGCACGGTTCACGCGGATGTCTGCCAGCGCTGCGGCACCGTGCTCGCTTCCCCGCTGCGCAACTTGTTCCGCTTACAGAACGTCAACACCAAGCGGCGCGACCTCATCACCTCGGACGAAGAGGAACGTCAGCGCAGGGGCTACGAAATCATCTCCGGCATCAACTTCGCAGAGCGCGAAGGTCGGCTCTCGGCGGACGAAGCCGTCGTTCGCGATGCCCAAGGCGGCGAACTGCTCAAGTTGACCTACGGCGACACCGCCACCATCTGGCGCATCAACCTGGGGTGGCGTCGCCGCAAGAACAAGGCCCAGCACGGCTTTGTGCTCGACACCGAGCGCGGCTACTGGGCCAAGGATGACGACGACGCCAAGGACCCGGACGACCCCATGTCGAACCGAACCAAGCGGGTTGTTCCCTACGTCGAAGACAGCCGCAACGTGCTGCTCGTGGAGCCCTACGCACCTATGGACGTGGAGCAGATGGCGTCTCTGCAGGCTGCATTGAAGCTCGGCTTCCAAGTGGTGTTCCAACTCGAAGAAGACGAGATTGCGGCCGAGCCGCTGCCAGATACCGACAGCCGCAACGTGCTGCTGTTCTATGAATCGGCCGAGGGTGGGGCAGGGGCGCTGAGACGCTTGCTGCACGAACCTGCCCTCTGGAAGCGGGTAGCCGACAAGGTTCTGGAAATCTGCCATTTCGACCCCAGTTCAGGCGGCGAGATGCCCGACCCGAACAGCGAGGCATGCGAGGCCGCTTGCTACGACTGCCTGCTGTCGTATCGCAACCAGACCGAACATGAACTGCTCGACCGCTACGAAGCACGACCGATGCTGCTCGGCTTGCGGCGAGCAGACGTTATGCCCACCGAGGTACAGCAGGCCGAGATTCTCGATGCCACCGAATCGACTCTGGAGCGAGAGTTCTTGGACTTCCTCGAACGCAGCGGCTACCGCAAGCCCGACCGCGCTCAGCACTTCATCGAGCAAGCCAGGACGCGCGTCGACTTCTTCTACACGGACCAGCGCGCTGCCATCTACGTCGACGGTCCCCACCACGATTTCGCGGGCCAGAAGGCAAAAGATGCCGAGCAAGCGGCAGCACTCAACGACATGGGAATGACGGTCATTCGCTTCAGCCGCGAGACGGTGAGCTGGAATGACCTGGCCAGAGAGCACGAGTGGGTCTTTGGCAAGGGCGCCTCGGCGTGAACTTCGCCCCGGGCTCCCTCGTACGTGCACGCGACCGCGAGTGGACTGTGCTGCCCGAATCCACCGACGAGTTGGTCATCGTTCGTCCTCTGGGCGGCACCGACCATGAGGAGACTGGCATCCTCACGGCTCTCGAATCAGTCGAACCCGCCACTTTCGATTTACCTCGACTCGACCATTTGGGCGACCACCGGTCGGCCCAGATGTTGCGAGATGCGCTGAGACTCGGTTTTCGTTCCAGCGCAGGCCCCTTCCGCTCGGTGGCCAAGATTGCAGTGATCCCCAGGCCCTACCAAATCGTGCCGCTGCTGATGGCCCTCAAGCTCGACCCGGTGCGGTTGCTCATCGCCGACGACGTCGCGATTGGTAAGACCATCGAATCGGCGCTCATTGCCAAGGAGCTGTTGGAGCAGGGGTCAGCGCGCCGGTCGTGCGTCCTGTGCCCACCTCATTTGGCTGAACAGTGGAAAGCGGAACTGGCGGACAAGTTCCACATCGATGCTGAGCTTGTGCTGAGTTCCACAGCAGGCCGCCTCGAACGAGGGCTCGGCCACGACCAGTCAGTATTCGACGTGTACGACCACACTGTCGTCTCGGTCGACTTCATCAAGTCGGACCGGCGGCGTGACGACTTCGTCCGGGCGTGCCCCGAGCTCGTGATCGTTGACGAGGCACATGCCTGTGCAGACTCCGCCGAAGGCTCCGGCGCTCGCCATCAACGTTTCCAGCTCGTCCACGATCTGGCCGCTGACTCAAATCGGCACCTCATCCTCGTGACGGCAACGCCCCACTCAGGCAAGGAAGGGTCGTTTCGCAGCCTGTTGTCGCTGGTGGATGCCAAATTCGAGGGATTGCCCGACACGCTCGCCGGCGAGCAACACCGTCAGTTGCGAGAAGAACTGGCCCGTCACCTCGTGCAGCGCCGACGGAGCGACATTCGCCACTATCTGCGAGTCGACACTCAGTTCCCGACTCGAACTGAGGCCGAAGCCACCTACACGCTGTCGAGTTCCTATCGCAGCCTGTTTGCGGAGGTGCTGGGCTTCGCACGCTCCACTGTGCGGACCGCAGATGGACATCGCCAGCGGGTGCGATGGTGGTCGGCGCTCGGATTGCTTCGGGCACTGGCCTCCAGCCCTGCCGCAGCGGCGGCCACCATGCGAACTCGCGCCGCTACTGCCGAGGCGACTACGGCCGAGGAAGCCGATCTGATCGGACGTCAGACTGTTCTCGACCTTGACGAGGCCGAGGAGGGCATCGATGTCGTCCCCGGAAGCGACAGCGAGCTATCCAGCGACAGTCCCGTCACTCGTAAATTGCGTCAATTCGCCGCCACTGCGGACATGCTCGACGGAGATGACGACCAGAAGCTCTTGGACGCAATAGCACTGGTGAAGCAATTGCTCGGTGACGGCTTCAGCCCGATCGTGTTCTGCCGGTTCATTGAGACCGCCGAGTACGTTGCACGTCAACTTCGCGACCGGCTGCCCAAGCGGCTTGGCGTCTCCGTCGAAGCGGTCACGGGTCGCATTCCGCCATCCGATCGAGAAGCACGAGTGGAAACTCTCGGTGACTGCCCACGCCGCGTTCTTGTTGCTACCGACTGCCTCAGCGAGGGCATCAACCTGCAAGACCACTTCTCGGCCGTCATGCACTACGACCTGCCTTGGAACCCGACACGCCTCGAACAGCGGGAGGGCAGAGTCGACCGCTTCGGACAGCAAGCACCTGAGGTCCGCGTCGTCACCTTCTACGGTGCCGACAACCAAATCGACCAAACCGTTCACGACGTGCTGCTGCGCAAGCATGTCGCGATCAGGAATGCACTCGGCGTGTCGATCCCGGTGCCGGGAAGCACCGGAGACGTAATCGAGGCACTGGCCGAGAGCGTGCTCACTCGCTCCGAGTTGTCCATTGAAGAGCGGTTGCCCGGCCTGGATGAGTACCTCCGTCCCACGACTGAGCATCTTCACCTGCAGTGGGACGATGCGGAGCGGCGCGAGCGTCAATCCCGTTCGATCTTTGCGCAGCACACCATCGATCCCGCCGAGGTAGGTGAAGAACTCGTGGCTCTGCAGGCAGCCGTCGGTTCGGGTGCCGATGTGGAGCAATTCGTCCGCACGAGCGTCGCCGCGTATGGCGGAGTCGCAAGCGCCGATACACCGACGATGCTCGATTTGAGTGACGCACCATTGGCGCTGCGCGACGCGCTTGGGATGCCGAGCGACCAGGCCGCAGTGCATGCCGCATTCGACCTGCCTGTCGGCGAGGGTGTCGCCTATCTCTCTCGCACCGTCCCGTTTGTGGAGGGTCTCGCCGGGCACCTGCTCAACGAGGCATTGGACCCGCTGCTCGACGGCCCGGCCGCACGCGCCGGAGTCATCGCAACCGATGACGTTGCTCGCAAGACGACTTTGTTCCTTTGTCGATTTCGCATCAACCTCACATCTGAAGGCCGCACAGGCCACAATGCGATGCTCGCCGAAGACGCTGTGGTGATGGCCTTCACCGGCGGCACGACATCGCCGGAATGGATCGACGATGCATCAGCGGAAGCGTTGCTGCGCGCCAATCCAACCGAGAACGTCGACGAAGGCCTGCAGCGGCACCTGATCGATGACGTGCTCGCCTCCGAGCCCGCATGGCGCCCGGGTATCGATGCAGCCGCCCAGCGTCGTGCCACGGAGTTGGCCGATGCGCACGCCCGCGTCCGCCAGGCAGCGGGACGCCGCGGCGGCATGCTGTCCCGCTATCAAGCAGAACCCCTGCTGCCCGCCGACGTGCTCGGCATCTTCGTGTACCTACCGGCGTTGCAGCCATGAGCGAGTTCGTCTCAGTCACCTCTGTCGGCGGCCTGTTGCCGACCGACCTGCTGCGTGAGGTGGCCGCTGGTTCACGCGAACTCGACGGCACGAGCGCTGAGGCCTACGGGCTTGCGCCGGGCGAACGCCTCAACGATCACATCACGCGCAGCTGGAATCGACTCGTCAGCGTGTGGAGCGCTTTCGTCGAGCACTGTCGGCAACGACCCGAGCATGACCTAACTGCCACCGCACTCACGAGGCAGAGGTGGTTGAACCCGCTCTTTGACGAGTTGGGATTCAGCGGATTGCCCACCGCTCGGGCGCGTGAGATCGACGGCAAGGAGTACGCCATCTCGCATCAGTGGGGCGACACGGTTGCTGTCCACCTTCTGGGTGCAGAGGTGCCTGTCGACCGACGCTCCCCGGGGGTGCCCGGGGCTGCTCGGACTTCGCCCCACGGCCTGGTACAGGAATTCCTCAACCGCAGCGATGAGCACCTATGGGCACTGCTCTCCAACGGACGCACGCTGCGGCTCCTGCGAGACAATGCTTCACTCACCCGTCAGGCCTACGTCGAGTTTGATCTGAATGCGATCTTCGAGGGCGAGCTGTATAGCGACTTCACCTTGCTCTGGCTCGCTTGCCATCGCACCCGCTTCGAGGGTGAGCCATCCGAGAAGTGCATTCTTGAGCAGTGGAGCCAGCACGCGGCCACAACTGGTACCCGCGCCCTCGACCGCCTGCGTGAGGGCGTGGAAGCAGCCATCGTGAGTCTCGGCGAAGGATTCCTAGCGCATCGGGCCAACGCTGAACTGCGAGACCAGCTCACTCGCGGTGAGCTGCCGGTTGCCAGCTACCAGCGTCAGCTGCTGCGAAGTGTGTATCGCCTGCTGTTCCTCCTCGTAGCCGAGAGCCGTGGCCTGCTGCTGGCGCCCGGCACCGATGAAGTTACTCGAGCCCGGTATCGAGAGCACTATTCGCTCGCTCGGATTACTCGCTTGGCTCGGGTACGTCGCGGGTCGGCGCACGACGACCTCTGGGCGGGCTTGCAGGTCACCATGCGAGCGCTATGGCGCGACGGCGAGCCAGCGTTAGGTCTGAGCCCTCTTGGAAGCGACCTGTGGTCTCCCGTGAGCGTCGAGGCCCTTTATGACGCCAGACTCGACAACGCCCACCTGCTCAAGGCCGTGCGAAACCTAAGGGTCCGCCAGAAGTCAAGTCGCGTGGTCTGCGCTCGGGAACCATGCGTAACTTCTGGCAACCACACGGATCGTTCACGCGACTTGACCCGCGGCGGACCCTAACTATCGCCCGTGACGCTGAGGCCAAGATCGACCGGGCGGTCGACTACCGCAACCTCGGCGCTGAAGAACTCGGCTCGATATACGAGGGCTTGCTCGAACTTCATGCCGAAGTCGATGTAGCGGGACGCAGATTTGCGCTCGGCACAGCAGCGGGCAATGAACGCAAAACGACCGGCAGCTACTACACACCGACAAGTCTCATCAACGAACTTCTGGATTCCGCACTCGGGCCAATCCTTGACGATGCCGTGCGCCAAGTCGACCCCGAGCAGGCCCTGCTGAGCGTTTCAGTACTTGACCCAGCGTGCGGCTCAGGTCACTTTCTGATAGCGGCCGCAAACCGCATTGCGTCCCGCTTGGCGTCAGTCCGTTCAGGAGACGCCGAGCCGGCTCCAGGCGACATGCGACGAGCACTCAGAGACGTTGTGGGAAGTTGCGTACACGGCATCGACGTGAATCCAATGGCCGTCGAACTCTGCAAGGTAAGCCTCTGGCTCGAAGCCACCGAACCTGGTAGACCGCTCAGCTTCCTCGATCATCGAATTGTCTGCGGGAACGCGCTATTAGGGACTACGCCGAAGCTCCTCTCCGATGGTATCCCTGACGTTGCCTACAAGGCACTCGGGGGAGATAACAAGAGAGTCGTCAGCACCGATAGCAAGCGCAACAAGGCTGAGCGCCAGGGCCAGGGTGTGCTCGGGTTCCACGCTCCTTCGATCGCCGAGACAGTCAAACCGTTGGCGTCGGCATACCGGGCAATCGATGCCATCCCCGATGACACTGCCGAGCAGGTCGCCCGCAAGGCAGAACAACTCAACGAACTACACCGGTCCCCTGAGACTGCAAGAGCGCGTCTCGCGGCAGATGCTTGGTGCTCTGCATTCGTTGCGCCGCGGACCGTTCAAGACCCTGCCATAACCACGGCGATCGTGCGCCAAATTCTCGATCCTGACTCGGATGTACCTGCCGACGTGATCCCGAAGATTCGTCGCTTGGGAGATGAATACGGCTTTCTCCATCCGCACTTAGCGTTCCCTGGCGTTTTCGAAGTGCCCGGTAACCTCGAACATGCCGAGAACGAAGCGGCAGGATGGAATCATGGTTTCGATGTAGTTCTCGGCAACCCTCCTTGGGAGCGTGTCAAGCTTCAAGAAAAGGAGTTCTTTGCGGAGCACGATCCCGTAGTTGCCGGCACAACCAACGCCGCAGCTAGAAAAAAGATGATAGCAGCGTTAGCGAATGACAACCCACCCTTGTTCGCTGCCTTCGAATCAGCGCTGCGTCAATCGGAGGCAATCAGTCATCTGCTGCGCTGTAGCGGTCGTTATCCCCTGTGCGGTCGCGGCGACATTAACACATATTCAGTTTTTGCCGAGACGATTCGGAATCTTATTTCTCCCACCGGCCGGGCAGGAATCGTTGTGCCATCGGGCATCGCCACAGACGACACTACGAAAGTATTCTTTGGTGATCTTGTGGCGCACAAGAGCTTGGTTAGTCTCTTCGACTTCGAGAACCGATCACGAATCTTCCCAGGAATCGACAGTCGGCTTAAGTTCTGCTTGCTCACGCTCACTGGCATATCAAAGCCTTGCTCAGAGGCAGTCTTCGCATTCTTCCTCCAAGCAATTGATGATCTCAGAGACGAACAGCGCGTCTTTATGTTGTCGGCGCAGGACTTTGCCCTATTCAACCCGAATACAAGAAACTGTCCAATTTTTCGCACCGGCCGCGATATGAAGATCGCCCGCAAGTTCTATGCACGAGCCGGCATCCTGTTGCGTGAAGCCAGTGAATCGGAACCCGGATCCAATCCTTGGGGCGTCAAGCTCTCGACAATGTTCCACATGACGAATGACTCCGAACTCTTTAAGACACGCGAACAACTTGAAATTGAAGGCTGGCACGCCACAGCCAACGTCTATGTTCGCGGAGACGAACGCTACCTGCCCCTCTACGAGGCGAAGTTGTTCCATCAGTACGACCACCGCTATGCCACGTTTGAAGGAGTATCGGCTACTGATCGCGACAAAGGCAACCCCCGCACAACGCGACCCGAAGAGAAATTCGACGCGGCCTCTACGATACTGCCGCGCTACTGGGTGCCCGAGAGAGACGTGCTGGCAAAACTTGACCCCAACCCACCCAGTATAGCCGAACCGAACCGAACCGAACCGAACCTTGGCCGAGCTCGGCGAACGAGGGCGTACATCGCTCTCAGGAGTATTGCCCGGGTCACAGACGAACGTACCGGAGTCGCGGCAATGACTTCGCCGCGCGGGCTAGGGAACTCCGCCAGCATCATACAGATTGGCTTCTTCTCTTCCGAGATATCGCCAGAGCTACCGACGAGCGAACTGTGCTCTTCGCAACTACCGGGCGAAACGCGGTGAACAACAAGTCTCCGTTACTCAGTATCGACCCCGAGAACTGGTTGCACGCAATACGTGCGATTTCCAATGCAACGAATGAACGTGCGATAATTTCGACCAATACTAACATCGGTGGCCTTGGCAATAGTGCTTCTGTCCTCGAGTACGACGACGAACGCGCGAGAGCAATCGCCTCAGCTTTGGTGCTAGCCAATATGAATAGCATCCCCCTCGATTGGGTCGCACGTTGTTCGGTCGGGGGTGCAAACCTCAATTTCTATATCGTCAAGCAGCTTCCAGTTCTGCAACCCGAAACCTATCTTGAACGTATCGAACTCGGAGGCCAATCAGCGACATGGGTCGAATTTATCATTCCCCGAGTGCTCGAACTGACTTATACCTCCCATGGACTGAAGAGCTTCGCCATTGATCTCGGCTACGAAGGTGAACCGTTCACTTGGAACGACGATCGTCGTCATCGTCTGCAATCCGAACTCGATGCGGCCTACGCCCACATGTATCGTCTCGAACGTGACGAGCTGGAGTGGATTCTCGATGCGCCCCACCCAAGCGCTTCTTTCCCCACTCTAAAGAAGAACGAAATTAGGCGATTCGGCGAATATCGTACGCAGCGGTACATACTTGAGGCTTTCGACGCCATACAGCAGGGTGAGATGCCGAGTCTCGCGAGCGTGGCCGGTTGAGCGCAATCCAGCAGGTGTCTGCTCAGCGAGCGGAGATGCAGAGATTCTTGCGCAGGCTGAACGATTGGGTGCGAGACTGAACGGATGACAACGCCCGCAACCGACACCGACGGCGCCCAACGGCGGCCCGCTGCGCCTTGGCGGATCGGTGTGGACGTCGGCGGCACCTTCACCGACTTGGTCTTGGCCGATGCGCAGGGCGCGACCTGGGTGGCGAAAGTTCCCTCAGTTCCAGCGGATCCGAGTCGAGGAGTGCATGCTGCGCTCGCCCGCGTCGCCGTGGATCTCGGCATGCCCCTGGGCGATGTGCTCGCTGACTGCTCGCTGTTCGTCCACGGCTCCACGGTGGCTACCAACACCATGCTGGAAGGCACAGGTGCGGTCGTCGGGCTGATCGCCACCGAGGGGTTCCGCGACGCGCTGGAGATCCGCCGAGGCCTGCGCGAGGACCAGTGGAACCACCGCGCTCCCTATGCCCCGGTGCTCGTGCCTCGCTACCTGAGGGCCACGCTGGGCGGGCGCATCGACGCCGACGGCAGCGAACACGCCCCGCTCGATGTGGAGAGCCTCGGTTCGGTGCTGGAGCACTTCGACAGCCACGACGTCGAGGCAATCGCCATTGCGTTCATGAATTCGTTCGTGAACGACTCCCACGAGCGTGCAGCCGCCGACGCCGTGAGCGAGCAGTGGGACGGCACGTGGATCACGACATCGGCCGCTGTCTCGCCGCTCATGGGCGAGTACGAGCGCACGTCCACCGCCGTCGTCAACGCTTCGCTGTCGCCCAAGATCGTGTCGTACTTGCGCTCGCTGAACGACGATCTCGCTGCGGCCGGTTTGCGTCACGCCATCTTGTTGGTGCAGTCGAACGGTGGCGCCGCCTCGGTCGACCAGGTGTCGGGACGGCCCGTGAACCTGCTGCTCAGCGGCCCCGCCGCCGCCGTCGGCGCGCTCAATCTGTACCGCGACGCCACTGACAGCGCGCTCGTCAACGATGAGAACACCTCTGCAGTGGCCGGAAACCTCATCTCGATGGAGATCGGGGGCACGTCCTGCGACGTCCTGTTGATGTCGGGCGGCGAGGTGGACACCCGCGACGACATCATGATTGCCGGCTATCACGTATCCACACCTGCGATCGACATTCACACGATCGGCGCAGGCGGCGGCACGATCGCGGGCGTCGACGAGGCCGGTCTGCTCTTCGTCGGGCCGCAGGGCGCAGGCGCCGACCCCGGCCCGGCGTGCTACGGCCACGGCGGCACGCTGCCCACCGTCACCGACGCCCAGCTGATCCTCGGCCGCCTTCGCCCGGGCAAGTCCGCCGGCGGCACGTTGGACCTCGACATCGACGCAGCCCGCGAGGCAATCCGCACGCACGTCGCTGAGCCGCTCGGCATGGCTATCGAAGAGGCGGCCGCGGGCATCGTCGAGGTCGTCGAGCAGCACTTGCTCAGTGCGACCGAGCACATCTCGATCGAGCGAGGCCACTCACCGCGGCGCTTCACCATGGTCGCTGCGGGAGGTGCAGGCCCCATGCACGGCGCCTCGGTGGCTGCGGGGCTCGGCTGTGAACGCGTCTATGTGCCCCGCGATGCGGGTGCCCTGTGTGCGATCGGGATGCTGCACTCCGACGTTCGCCAGGACTTCACCCGCTTCTTGATGGGCTCGCTCAACGAACTCGACCCCGTCGAGATCGATGCTGGATTCGACGCCCTGCGCGCCCAGGCACTCGGCGTGATGGACGGCGAGGGATTCGTTGCCGAACAGGTGACGCTCGACTGCGAGCTGGAACTGCATCACCCGGGCCAGCTGTGGACCATCCGCGTCCCTGCCTACTCCGAGAACGCCTCCGGGATCGACGCAGCCGCAGTCCGGGCCGCCTTCGAGACTGAATACGAGCGGCTGTACGGCCACGTCCAGACCGACGGCACGATCATGGTGGCTTCGCTTCGCCTCGTGGCACGCGCCTCGACGGGCGACGTGGCCGCTTCGCAGACGGCACCCGCGGTGGGTGATCCCGAACCCATCGAGACACGCTCGGTGTGGCACGGGCCGTTCGGCTGGTGCGACACTCCGGTCTTCGACGGCGAGGTGCTGCGGCGCGGCCACGCCATCATGGGACCAGCGCTGGTCGAGGAGCTGACCACGACGGTCGTGGCCAGACCGGGTGACCGGCTGTGGGTGGACGCGAACGGCGACCTGTTCATCGACCTCGCGCCCACCGACGAGACCGCTGAGGGCCCAGCTTCGGGCGACGCGGCTGTGTCCCGAAGCGTCCAATCGGGTCGATCCCGCAGCGAGTCGAACGGCGAGGCGGCGGCTGCAACGGATGAATTCGGGCTGGACCCAATCGTGCTCGCAGTCATGCAGAACCGGCTCGACCAGATCAGCAAGCACATGGGTTGGGTCATGACGCGCACCGCGCGCAGCACGATCTTCAGCCAGAGCCACGATTTCTCCTGTTACGTGACGACCCCGGACGGAACGTTGGTCGCCAACGCCGACGGCATCCCCATCCACACCGGCGGCGGCGGGTTTGCGGTCCGGGCGCTCTTGAAGCGCTACGAGGGACGCATCAACCCAGAAGACGTGTTCCTTCTGTCGGACCCCTACGTGGCCGGCGGCAATCACCTGCCCGACTGGGTGATCGCGAGGCCTGTCTTCGTCGCCCGTGAGGGCGAGCAGCAGCACAGCGTCGCCCGTGAGGGCGAGTGGCAGCACAGCGTCGCCCGAGAGGGCGAGCATGGCGACAGCACAGATGAGGATGGCCCTGAGGACGGCGGCGAGCCCACGCTCGTGGGGTTCTGCTGCAACCGTGCCCACCAGTCCGACATCGGCGGCGGGATCGCGGGCACTTACAACCCTGAGGCCACCGAGATCTGGCAAGAGGGCATCCGGCTGCCGGTCATGAAGCTGATCGAGGAGGGCAAGGTCCGCGACGACCTGTGGGAGCTGCTGCTCATCAACTGCCGGACGCCCGAGCTGCTCGACGGCGACCTGCTCGCCATGCTGGGCTCGACCCGCATCGGCGCCGAACGTGTCCTGGGTCTGGTTGCCGAGCTCGGGGTCGCGCCGTATCTCGCCTACCTCGACGGCGTCCTCACCCACGGCGAGCGCCGCATGCGCACAGCCATCACGGAACTGCCCGACGGCACCTACTACGGCGAGGACCGCACCGACAACGACTGCTTCGGCCCTGCAGACATCGCCGTGCGAGTGAACATGACCATCGACGGCGACGAGATGACGCTCGATTTCACCGGTACCGATCCCCAGATCGACGGCTTCAAGAACAGCTCGCTGGCGAACACGTACTCGTCGGTGTTCCTTGCCGTGTCGTCGTTCTTCGACACGTCGATCCCACGCAACGAAGGCACCTACCGGCCGGTGACAATCATCGCCCCGCAGGGCAGCATCGTGAACGCACTGCCGCCTGCCCCGATGACGATGAACACCGTGTTTGTCGCACACGAGATCGTGATCGCGGTGTGGCAGGCACTGGCCCAGGCCGACCCGGATCGGGCGTGCGCAGCTTGGTCCAAGACCATGCACGGGCACGTCGCCGGGCGCCGCGACGACGGCACCACCTGGGTGATGTACCAGTGGCATGCCATGGCCACACCAGGTGCGACCGCGGAGCGCGACGGCTTCCCGCAGATGGGGCACCTCATCACGCTCGGCGGCCTCGACCTGCCGAACCTGGAGTTCCACGAGCAGATGTACCCCGTACGGTACGTCCGCCATGAGCAGCGCTGCGACAACGCCGGTCCGGGGCAACGACGCGGCGGCACCGGCGTGCGGTACGAGGCCGACATTCTGGAGCCTGCCATCTGGTCGTTCCGAGCCGAAGGCCTCGACACCCCATCGGGCCACGGTGTGCGCGGCGGTGGCACCGGCGGGGTCGGCCTGGAGTGGATCGCCCCCGTCGACACCGATGCCGATGGGCCGACGTTCGTGCCTCCCAAGTACGGCATCAAGCGGATGGGTCCCGCGCGCATGATCGCCGACACACCAGGCGGGGGCGGCTGGGGCGACGCCTTCGAGCGCGAGCCGGCATCAGTGCTGCGCGACGTCATGGACGATGTAGTCAGCGTCGAGGGCGCCCGCCGCGACTACGGCGTCGTGATCGGCGACGATGGACGATCGGTTGACGACGAAGCAACCACTCGACTGCGTGCAGCCGGTCGAACGGTTGGGTCGACCGGCTGAGCTCCGGCCAAAGACCTACACACAGACGTCCGAACAGGGAGACGTTCGCCATGACGCTCGTGCTCGTTCACGGCAACCCCGAGACAACCGCCATTTGGGATCCGATGCGCGTCGCCCTCGAGCGCCACGGCATCGGCCCCTCCGACGTCGTAGCGCTGTCGCCGCCTGGATTCGGCGCGCCCGCGCCCGACAGCTTCGGCGCCACCATGAGCGAGTATCGGGACTGGCTCGCGGCAGAGCTGGAACGGCTGCGCACCGCAGGCGCCTCCCACATTGACCTGGTGGGGCATGACTGGGGCGGTGGGCACGTCATGCGCATCGCCATGGAGCGCCCCGATCTGATTCGCTCGTGGTGCACCGATGTGATCGGCCTGTTCGATCCCGACTACGTCTGGCATGACGCGGCCCAGCTATGGCAGACCCCCCGAGGCGACGCGTCGATCGAGCGCATGATCAGCCGTCCTGATGCCGAACGAGTCGAGTTCTATGCCGGCCTCGGCATGGGTGCCGATGTGGCTGCAGCGGTCGCGCCGCACATCAACGCCGACATGGGGCGGTGCATCCTGGCGCTCTACCGCGACGCGGCGCAGCCCGCCATGGCCAACCTCGGCTTCAACATCGCCGCAGCCGGCCAGCGGCCCGGACTGTGCATCTTGGCAGCAGGTGACCACTTCACCGGCGGCGGCGCCATGCATCGCCGCATCGCCAAGCGCGCCGGGGCACGGGTCACCGAGCTGCTCGATGTTGGCCACTGGTGGATGTGCGAGAACCCGGGCCTCGCGGCGCACACCGTGGCGAGCTGGCTGGCATCGCTCGACCGCGCCGCCGCCAGGTCGAACGAGACCTGAGCAGCCCTTGCTCCAGCAGCCAATCTGACGAACAGCGCCGCTTCGGCATTGGGCTACTGTCGCGGCTGATGCCGGGCCGTAGCGCATGGTCGGGCACGCTGTTGTGAACGTACGTCGACGCTGCACGCGCAGCGTCACCCACAAGGGGGCAAGGAATGGCCGCATCGGGCTCGATTCTTGGGAATGCAGTCCAGCGCAAGGAAGATCCTGGGCTGCTGACCGGCGCGAATCACTACGTCGACGACCTCGATGTCGATGCGGCTGTGGTTGCCTTCGTCCGCTCAACCGAAGCGCACGCCGAGATCACCTCGATCGACACCTCCGAGGCAGCGTCGATGCCGGGCGTCTTGGCGGTCTACACAGCCGACAACCTGTCCATGGACGCATTCCAAGGCTTCCCGATGATGCCGCCGGATTTCAACCGTCCACCGCTCGCCGCCGGTCGTGTCCGCTTCGTCGGCGACATGGTGGCAATGGTTGTGGCAGGCACCCAGGCGCAGGCCAACGACGCTGCAGAGGCCGTATACGTGGACTACAGCTCACTGCCGGTCGTTTCTGATTTCGAGCGAGCTGCCGACCCCGACTCACCCGTCGTATGGGAGGGCCAGCAGTCCAACGTGTGCTTCCCCTTCGCGATCCCCGGGCCAGATGAAGAGACCGGTGAGCGCCCCGGCGTCGATGCACTGGCCGGCGCCGATCATGTCGTTTCCGAACGCATCGTCACCCAGCGTCTCGCCGGCGCACCCATGGAACCCAATGGCTGCGTCGCCGTGCCGGGCGGCGACGGCACCATGACGTTGCACGTGTCGGTCCAAAACGCCCATTCCCAGCACGAGGCGCTCGCTCCCGCGCTCGGCCTCGAGGCCGGGCAGCTGCGGGTGACCGCGCCGTGGGTGGGTGGCGGATTCGGCCCCAAGGCTGCGGTGTACCCCGAGTACATCGTGGTCGGCAGGGCAGCCCAAGAACTCTCCCGGCCAGTTCGCTGGACCGAGAACCGCACCGAGAACATGCTGTCGATGGTGCAAGGCCGCGCCATGGTCATGAATGCCGAGCTCGGCGTGCGCGATGACGGCAACATCGTGGGCCTCAAGGCGAACGTGATCGCCGACGCCGGCGCGTATCCGATCATCGGAGCGATCCTGCCGATGCTGACCGGCATGCTCAGCCAAGCCGTCTACGACATTCCGGTCATCGACTACCAGTCGCTGACGGTGATCACCAACACCACGCCGATCGGCGCCTACCGGGGTGCCGGGCGACCAGAGGCCACCCAGATGGTGGAGCGAATCCTCGACAAGGCCGCCGCTGCGATCGGCATGGACGCAGCAGAGATTCGTCGCAAGAACTACCTGCAGCCCGATGCCTTCCCCACTGCGCTGCAGACCGGGGTCAGCTACGACTCGGGCGAATACGAGCAGGCGCTCGATGCGGTGCTCGAAGCATCGGGTTACGCAGAGCTGCGATCCGAGCAGCAGGCCAGGCGTGACTCCGGCGACTCCAAGATGATCGGCATCGGCGTGTCGTCCTACGTGGAGATCACCGCCCCGGTGGGGCTGCACGTGGAATACGGCAGCACGGAGGTTCACGATGACGGCACGGCCACGATTCGTGTCGGCACCTCCAGCCACGGCCAAGGCCACGACACGGCCTTTAGCCAGATCGTCGAGGGCGTGCTCGGTATTGCCATGGAAGACGTGACTCACGTCGACGCCGACACCGCCGAGGTCCCCTCGGGTGCCGGCACGCTGGGTTCGCGGTCGCTGCAGACCGCAGGCTCGGCGGTGTACCTGTCCAGCCAAGCGGTGCTCGAGAAGGGCAAGCAGCTCGCCGCCCACCTGTTGGAGGCCTCCGCCGACGACATCGTGGTGGCCGAAGGCGGCTTGGCGGTCGCCGGTGTGCCGACCAGCTCAGTGAGCTGGGCCGACATTGCCAAGCTGGCCAACGACGACAGTGCCCGCCCATCCGGCATCGAGGCAGGCCTCATGGCCGAGGAGAACTTCGACGGGACCGATTCGACGTTCCCGTTCGGCTCTCACGTGGCGGTGGTCGAGGTTGACCGCGAGACCGGCGAGGTTGAACTGCTGCGCCACGTGGCGGTGGACGACTGCGGCACCATCATGAACCCGATGATCGTGAACGGCCAGCAGCACGGCGGCATCGCGCAAGGCGTCGCACAAGCGCTGTACGAGCACGTTGAATACGACGGCGATGCGAACCCCCTGAATGCCAGCCTCATGGACTACCTGGTGCCCTCGGCCGCAGAGCTGCCCAGCTTCGAGGTGTCCAACACCGAGACGGCCAGCCCGCGCAACCCCCTGGGTGCGAAGGGCATCGGCGAGTCGGGAACGATCGGCTCCACACCGGCGGTGCACAACGCGGTGTGCGACGCCGTCGCCCACCTCGGCATCGACCACATCGACATGCCCTGCAGCCCCCAAAACGTCTGGCGAGCACTGCAGAATGCCTGAGCCTGAGCGGCGGGTCGCCGCCCCGATTGGGCGAATTGCAACGGTTGCATTGGGACATTTGCAATATTCAGGATTGCTGAACTGCAATTCTCTCCATGTCAGATTTGCAACTTGGATTCGGTAGCAGCGGAGGCTGCGGCTGCTACTTGGCTCGCGTTTGCATTCCACGGACGAGTGCCTGGCTGTCGAGTGCCACGCCGACCGTCCGGTTGCCGATCGCCTGTAGGCGCTCCGGGTGCTCGCGAAGCTGCGCTCGTTCCCGGACGAAGTGCCTAGCAATCACGTAGTCTCTGTGCTCGCACACACAGCGTGACCGGCTCCCCAGACGGGATCGGCGCGCCGGCAGAAGGGACACCCCCCATGAGCACTGACGCCGCGACCGATCCGGTCATCGTCGCCACCGCCCGCAGCCCGATCGGACGAGCATTCAAGGGCTCGCTGACCGAGATGCGGCCCGACGACATGACCGCGCAGATCGTGACCAAGCTGCTCGACAAGGTGCCCGAGCTTCCCCGCAACGAGATCGAGGATCTCATGCTGGGGTGCGGCCAGCCCGGCGGAGAGGCCGGCTTCAACATCGCTCGTGCCTCGGCCATCCTGGCCGGCCTCGAGGAGGTGCCCGGCACCACCGTCAACCGCTACTGCTCCTCGTCGCTGCAGACCATCCGCATGGCAGCCCATGCCATCCGCGCCGGTGAGGGCGACGCCTTCATCGCTGCGGGCGTCGAGTGCGTCAGCCGCTACGACAAGGGCAACTCCGACAGCCTGCCCGGCACCACCAACCCGCAGTTCCGTGCTCCCGGCGAGCGCACCAAGGTGCGGTCAGAAGGCGGTCACGGCGACTGGTCTCCTGCGCCGGGACTGCCGGACCTCTACATCGCGATGGGCCAGACGGCCGAGAACGTCGCCGAGCACAAGGGCGTGAGCCGCGAGGCCATGGACGAATACGGCGTGATGAGCCAGAACAAGGCCGAAGCCGCCATCGCCAGCGGCTTCTTCGAGATGGACATCACCCCGCTCGAGCTGCCTGACGGCAGCGTGGTCAGCGCCGACGACGGGCCTCGTGCAGGCGTCACCTACGACGCCGTCTCACAGCTGAAGCCCGTGTTCCGGCCCGACGGCCGGGTCACAGCCGGCAACGCGTGCCCGCTGAACGACGGCGCGGCCGCCGTGATGGTGATGAGCCGCAAGCGTGCCGAAGAGCTGGGCATCACCCCGCTGGCTCGCGTCATCTCGTCGGCGGTCTCAGCGTTGAACCCCGAGATCATGGGCCTCGGCCCGATTGAGGCCTGCAAGAAGGCGTTGGCTCGGGCGGGCATGACGATGAGCGACATCGACATGGTCGAGATCAACGAGGCCTTCGCGGCACAGGTGATCCCGTCCGCCGACGAGCTGGGCATCGACATCGTCGATCAGCTGAATCTCCAAGGCGGTGCCATTGCGCTGGGCCACCCGTTCGGCATGACCGGTGCCCGCATCATGACTACGCTGTTGAACGGTCTTGCCGACCGCGACAAGACCTTCGGGCTCGAGTCGATGTGCGTCGGCGGCGGTCAGGGCATGGCCATGATCGTGGAACGCCTGAACTAAGCCGCTGCCTCAGAGGCTGAGCCGTCAGGCGAAGCCGTGGCCCGAGCGGCCCATGAGCGCAGCGAACAAGAGCGGCAGACAATTGGTGCGACAACGAGAAGGTACGCCTGCCGACGCGGCCTCTCCGGGCACATTCGCCAGGTAACTGCCGCGCCTCGCGGCGGCGCGTCGGCAACACTGGCCGGGTGAACACGTCCTTAACGACGGCGGCGCGGCCCATCGAGATCGTTCCGTCGGTCCTGCCCGCTGACTTCGCGCGCCTCGGCGACGAGTGCGCTGCGCTCGCCGAGGCCGGGGTCGATCGGATCCAGTGGGACGTCATGGACGGCGTCTTCGTCCCGAACCTGACGTTCGGCCCCGATGTCATCGCTGCCTGCCGCCCCCATGCCAGCGTGATGTTCGAGGCCCACCTCATGGTCGTGAACCCCGACCCGATGCTCGGCGCCTACGTTGACGCCGGCTGCGAGATGCTGATCGTTCATGCCGAGTCGGTGACGCACCTGCATCGGACACTGGGCCGGATTGCCGAGCTTGGCGCGCAACCGGCCGTGGCTATCAATCCGTCGACGCCGATCGACGCTGTGGCCCACGTGGTCGACCTCGTCGACATGGTGCTCGTCATGACCGTCAATCCGGGGTTCGGCGGTCAGGCCTACATCGCCACAATGGAGCCCAAGATCGCTGCGCTGCGCCAGCTCATCAGCCAGAGCGGTTCGGCTGGGGCGTCAGGCGCGGGCATCGACATCGAGGTGGACGGCGGCATCTCGGCCGAGACCATCAGTGGAGCTGCGGCGGCAGGCGCCAACGTGCTCGTGTCGGGCAGCGCGCTGTACCGCTACACCGAGGGACTCGCGCACGGTGTCGCGGATCTGCGCTGCCGTGCGGAGGATGCATCCCGAGCGTGATGGCCGTGACAGCTCGCCGGCGCTGGCTCCTCATCGCCGCCGCCGTCGTAGCGATCGCCCTTGCGCTGCGCTTGACGCTGTGGCGCGACAGCGGGGAGCCCTCCGTCGAGGAGTTCTGCGGGGAGTTCGCTCACCTGCTCGTCGTCGACCAGATCAGCCTGACGGTCAACCCGAACGACGACACCACCACACGTGAGGCAATGGACCGCACAGCGCGGCAATTCGCCGACGCTGCAGCAGCAGCACCGGTGGAAATACGACCTGACATGGCTCTGCTGGCCGACCTGACCGCCGCGCTCTCCGACGCCGTCGCCGAGACAGCGTCACGGGAGACGTTCGATCGTGCGGCCGCGTTGATCGCAGCGCAGGATCCGTTCCTCGAGACCCAGGATGCCGCCACGCAGCGAGTCGTGGACTACGTCACCCGCCATTGCACTGCTGCGCCTGGATAAACCAGACGCACGAGCACTGCTGCGCCTGGATAAACCAGACGCACGAGCACTGCTGCGACCGGCTAGATCATCTCCCCGCGCTTGACGACCACGTGATCGCACAAGCCGTAGCCCTTGGCTTCCTCGGCAGTGAACCAGCGGTCTCGCTCGGAGTCGAGCAGGATCTGCTCGACATCCTGACCGCTGTGAAGCGCAGTGCGCTCGGCCATCAGGCGCTTGACGTAGGCCATCTGCTCGGCCTGGATGGCGATGTCAGATGCCTGGCCACGTACTCCGCCAGACGGCTGATGCATCATCACCCGGGCGTGCGGCAGGCAGTAGCGCTTGCCCGGTGCTCCCGCCGTGAGCAGGAACTGCCCCATCGAGGCGCCCAGCCCGAGGCAAACCGTGGCCACGTCGCAGGCGACGAATTGCATCGTGTCGTAGATGGCCATGCCGGCGGTGACCGAGCCACCAGGGCTGTTGATGTACAGCGAGATGTCGCGGCCCCGGTCCTGACCCTCTAGGTACAGCATCTGCGCACAGACGACGTTGGCCAACTGGTCATCCAATTCATCGCCCAGGAACACGATGCGGTCGTCGAGCAGCCGGTTCGAAATCTGGGTCCACCCGGTCACACCGCTGGACTCGAACGCACGCTCAGACGCCGGGCTCGGGCGCTGTGTGGAAGGAAGTTCGCTCATGGGGCGCAGGTTACCGACGGGGCCATCGAGCCCAGCCGGAGTCGCGCTGCCGCTCGCCTCCGGCGGCGCCTCAACAGCGTCCGCGAGGTCGCCCCAGTCGAGTTCAGAGCTGCGCTGCCAGGGCACGCAAGGCGCGACCGCGATGGCTGATGTGGTTCTTCGCATCCGCCGACATCTCGGCAAACGTCAGCGGGGCTGCCTCGTCGGGGACAAAGACGGGGTCGTAACCGAAGCCGCCATCGCCCCGCTGCGACAGCG
Organism: Acidimicrobiales bacterium; assembly: GCA_965231925.1. Classification (GTDB taxonomy): domain Bacteria; phylum Actinomycetota; class Acidimicrobiia; order Acidimicrobiales; family Poriferisodalaceae; genus Poriferisodalis. The sequence continues at coordinate 1,586,511 of OZ246894.1, read as the reverse complement.
CAATCGTGCCCTCGACGACGCCGTCGGCCAGCACCTCGCTACCGCTGCACAGGACAACCGCCACCACGGTCCGAAAACGCGCTCGGCGCTCCGAATGCGGCACCCCTTCCAACGCGGCCATGAGCTTGGCCAGATTGGCAACCGGATCCGCCTCGGGTCCCGCGTAGCGGGCGCTGTGCACGCCGGGAGCGCCGCCCAGCGCATCAACCTCAAGCCCGGTGTCGTCGGCGATGGACGGCTCACCGGCAGCGGCGAACACGAACCGAGCTTTGATGAGCGCGTTCTCTTCCAAGGTCTCGCCGTCCTCCGCCACGTCGCCCAATTGCGACGGCCTCGGCAGTATCTCCACCGATGGCATCGCCTCACGCAACACCGCGGCGATCTCGACTGCCTTGTGCGGATTGGCCGACGCCATCACCAGCCGCACGAGGTCACAACCTCCGCGACCATCGGGGGCTTGCACGCCTGGTGTGCTCAGCCACAGCCGGCGACGAGGCCGCTCCCGTCACGTCGGTGGCGCTGCCAGCGCGGCTCGCTGCAGATCGACGATCTCGGCGATCCCCGAACGGGCCAGCGCCAGCATTGCGGCGAGCTGGGCGTCGTCGAAGGGTTCGCCCTCGGCGGTGCCCTGCACCTCCACGAAGCGCCCCTGCCCGGTCATCACGACGTTCATGTCCACTTCGGCCCGCGAATCCTCCTCGTAGGGAAGGTCGAGACGCGCCTCGCCGTCGACGATCCCCACCGAGATGGCGGCGCACTCATCAATGAGCGGGTGCTGATTGATGGCTCCGTTGGCGACCAGGCGGGTGCACGCATCGTGGAGGGCCACGTAACCGCCACAGATTGATGCGGTGCGCGTCCCCCCATCGGCCTGCAACACATCGCAATCGACGGTGACCTCGCGCTCGCCGAGCGCTGCCATGTCGCACACCGCTCGCAGCGCGCGCCCGATCAGGCGCTCGATCTCGAGCGTGCGCCCTTTCTGCTTGCCGCGCTTGGACTCACGGCCGACACGCTCGCCGCTCGAGCCGGGCAGCATCGCGTACTCGGCAGTCACCCAACCAGTCCCCCGGCCGCGCATCCAGCGTGGCACGTCGTCGTCGATCGACACGGTGCACAGCACCCGGGTCCGACCGAAGGACACCAGCACCGATCCGGGCGTTTGGTCGGTGAAATCGCGTTCGAACGTGACGGGGCGCAGCTCGCCGGGCACTCGACCGTCGGCGCGCGTCACGACTCAGGCTCAGTTCTCACGACACGCTCGGCGTTCACGCCCAGAAGGTTGCGCCGGTGCTCGCGACCGCCACATCGCCGCCGAACACCTCGCCCGCCTCGGTGAGGTGATCCTGGGGGTCCGATCCCGGCGGTACATGGGTCACGACGAGTTGCCGTGCCCCTACGTCGTTGGCATCCGCCGCTAGCCATGCGGCACTGACATGGGGAATCTCGGGATTGTCGGTTGCGTGCAGCAGCGTTCCCTCGCCCACCACGAGGTCTGGGGAGGGCCGCCCTGCGTCACGACTCAAGGCAGACAGCGCCCAGCCCCGGCCGGTGTCGGAGGTGTAGACGATGGACTTGCCGTTGCTCTCAAAGCGCATCGCCAGTGTCTCGACCGGATGATCGGTGCGTGAGAACAGCACGTCGATGTCGCCGACGCGTGCCTCCGACGAATCCTTCACCATCTCCCAGCCGAACAGATCAGAGCTGTCTCCGTAGGCCTCGGTGACCTCCCGCACGCCCTCGGTTGCGAGAACCCGGATGTGGGACATGCCCATGTAGTACTTCGCAGCGTTGTAAACCACCGGCAGCTCGGCACAGTGATCGGGGTGGTGATGGCTGACGAGCATCGCGTCGACCGACTCGAGCGGCACGTGGGATTGCAAGTTGGCGAAGGTGCCAGGGCCGCAGTCGACCCACAACGACGTCGTCTCGCTGCGCACCAGGTACCCGCTGCAGGACTCGCCTACCGCGGCGTAGCTGCCCGAACAACCCAAGACCGTCACCGAGAGCTTGCTCACGGAGGCCGATACTACGCAAGCGAAGCGCTCGGCTCACATCGCGACGCGGACAAGAGGCTGAGCCGACAGGCGAAGCCGTGGCCCGAGCGGCCCGTGAGCGCAGCGAACAAGAGCGGGAAGCAACTGGTGCGACAATCCGGACTCTCGCCTATCGGCGCAACCTCTCAAAGCGTCAGCGTGTCGCGCAGGCCGTCCCCGCTTCGAGCGATCGCAGGACCTCCGACTGATCGAAAATGCCGACGAGCCGGCCGCCTCTCGTGGCAAGCAACACCGAGAGCGCCTCGGTAGCCGTTGCCGGGCGGAAGGTGGCGGCCGCGTAGGCCTCGGCAACCTCGGCGCGCGTCGCGCCGACACCAATACCTTCGGCGGTCCGCAGCATGTAGGGGTCGGGCCCGAATGTGCCGAGCCGCCATGTCATGAAGTGCTCGTCGTCGGCGTCGCGATGCTGGTATCCGTCTTCGGGATCGCCGAACATGGCCAGCACACCGGGCCATTCCACGACCCGAAGGCGGCTGCCGGGACAGTCGCCGTAGATCGAGAATGTGTCGATCCAGCCGCTGTCGGCCACCGGCTGTCCGAGCGCGTCGGTCAGCACATCCAGAGCCGCCGACACCCCAGCACCGAAGCTCACGAGGCCCAGACCGTCGCCTGCCAACACCACGCCTTCGGGATGGGGAACGGCGGCAGCCCCCAATCGCGCGGATGCTGTCGTAGCGGTTGGGGCTTCGCCGCGTGGCTCGGCGCCATCGACGGGGACGGTCACCAGGACTGCCGCCGGACGCTCGGCTGACTGCTGGGCGGGCAGCAGCGTCGTCGCGGTGACGTCGCGCGACAGTGCAATGGTGGACGTTGGCGCGGGAGCTACCTCGAGGGGCGGACCCGTACACGCTGCTGCTGACACCGCCAGCGCCGCCACGACCGCGGTGAGCGCTGCAACTCGGCGACGGGATCCCGGCTTCGCCATCTCGGCAACGGTATGACGGCTCGGCAACAGATCAACAGCGGGACTCGTCAGAGCAGGCAATCAGAAGTAGATGACGTTGGCGGCGTGGTCCGCCGCAGCGTCGAGGTCGTCAGTCCACGCGCCGACAGAAAGATATTTCCAGCCGTGGTCGCTGACGACGAACACGATGACGCCTTCGTCGATGCGGTCGGCGGCCTTGCGGGCCCCGGCCAGCGCGGCACCCCCCGAGATGCCCGAGAACACGCCTTCAGTCGCCAGCATCCGCGTCGCCTCGATCGACTCGCGTGGACGCACGATCATCTTGCGGTCGAGCAGGTCGACGCCTCCCCAACGCTCAAAGATGGGCGGCACGTAACCGTCGTCGAGGCTGCGCAATCCCTCGACCTGTTCACCCGCCGGCGGCTCGACGGCCCACACCTGCACCGCGGGCGCGTGTTCCTTGAGGTACCGACCGACACCCAGCAGCGTGCCGCTCGTGCCGAGCCCGGCCACGAAGTGGGTGATGGATGGGACATCGGCCACGATCTCGGGGCCGGTGGTGCGGTAGTGCACCTCGGGATTGGCCTCGTTCCCGTACTGGTAGAGCATCGTCCAGTCGGGGTTCGCCTCGGCCAGTTCCAATGCGAGCCGCACCGCGCCATTGGAGCCCTGCTCGGCCGGGGTGGCGATGATCTCGGCGCCGAAGATTTCGAGCATCTGGCGTCGCTCGGCGGTGACGTTGCCGGGCAGCACGATCTTCACCCGGTAGCCGCGGCGCTGCCCGAGCATGGCCAGCGCGATGCCGGTATTTCCCGATGAGGGTTCGATGATCACCGATCCCGGCGCCAGACGGCCTTCGGCCTCGGCACGGTCCAACATGGCGAGCGCCACCCGGTCCTTCACCGAGCCGGTCGGGTTCTGCCCTTCCAGCTTGGCGTAGAGCGCGACCGAGGGATTGGGGCTGAGCCGGCTGACGTCGAGGGTGGGAGTGCCGCCGATCAGCTCGTCGATGGAGCGATAAACGGCCACGTGGCGGTTCTGCCGCTGGGAGCCGGTGCTGGGCCGGACCGGCTCAGCCGCCGGCGACGGCCGGCAGGATCGACAGCTCGTCACCGTCAGACAGCGTCGTGTCCATCTGGGAGAGGTACCGAACGTCCTCGTCGTTGACATAGACGTTCACGAATCGGTGCAGGCTGCCGTCTTCGGCCAGCAAGTTGGGGGCGATGCCGGGAAATTCGCCGACCAGCCACGACACCGCTTCGGCCACGGTGCTGCCCTCGGCAGCGATCTGCGACTGCCCGTTGGCGTGCGGACGCAGGACGGTGGGCAAGCGGACGGTGACAGCCATCGGAACTCCCGGTTGGGCGGCGCAAGGTAGGCGGTTCCTGGTCGGGGCAAGGCAACCGCGCCAGCACAATTCCCGACCGAATCACTCAGGATTCTATGGGTCGCAGTGCCTGCCGCCTACTGCCGCGCCGCAACCGCTGCGCAGGCGCGACCGCCGTCAGCCGTACCCTCGACTTCGTGACCGCGAGGCTGAGCCGATAGGCGAAGCCGTGGCCCGAGCGGCCCGTGAGCCCAATCGCATGAGAATAGGGAACAAGAGCGGGAGGAAACAGGTGACGCAACGAGACGCCTCACCTATCGGCGCGTCCTCGACAGAACGGGCTGTCGTGGCGTCTAACCGCCGTGCGCGCCGCAACTACGAGGTGCTCGACACCTTCGAGTGCGGCATGGTCTTGCGCGGCTCCGAAGTGAAGTCGCTGCGCAGCGGGGGTGCGCAGATGAGCGATGCCTACGCCCGGGTACGCGACAACGAGATGTGGCTGATGGGTCTGCATATCGCCCCGTGGATTCACGCCTCGGCCACCTTGGGCCACGACGTTGAGCGTCCCCGCAAGCTGCTCATGCACCGCGCCGAGATCAACCGGCTGCGGGCACGCACCGAACAGGACCGCTTGCAGCTCATCCCACTCGAGATCTACTTCCGCGACGGGCGGGCCAAGCTGGAGCTCGCCCTCGCCCGGGGCCGCCGCCTGTACGACAAGCGCCAAGCCATCCGCAAGCGAGAAACCGACCGCGAGGCCCGCCGAGCGCTCAGAGACCGCTCCGCTTGACGGCGACAAGACAATTCATGCCCAGAGTGGCCTCAGGAGGGGTACCGATTGCTGGTAGTCGAGCAAGACCTCACGAAACGACGGGCTGATCGGCAGGTCGCCTCCTATTTCGAACCACGCCGCACGGATTCGCTCCAACGTGTCGCTAACGGTGCGGCGCACATCTGTCGTGCTCACAGATGTACCAGCTGCAAGTCCTTCCATGACCCTCATGTCAATCGCCGATGCGCGGCGATCTCTGCCGATAAGGAGACCTGTGTCTCGCGACAGATCTTCATACTGGATCGTGGAAACCAAGTCATAGGCAGGTGCCAGCTTCGGAGTAATCCGATCCGGGTACCACACAGACCAGTTCTTAAGGTGAGCGTCCTCGTTCCCGATGGAGATGCAAAACGTCAGCCGACGCACGAATTCTAGAAAGTCCTCTTGGCCGCAGACTCCTGCGATGATGCGACCGAGCTGCTCAAAACTTAATTGATATTTGGCCTCAGAATCGGGCCATCGATCAAGTATTTGGTTGAAGTCTTCGATGTGGACTGCGCGATCCGCAACTTTGCCATCTGGCTCAAACATCGGATGTCGGTATCCGGCTCTATCAAATCGCTCGACGACGAACAGATGAGAGTCATCAAGAACTTCAAACCCGTGAGGCAGCGTTCCCAGTGACGATCCCGGCACTAGTTCGCATGGAGGCGTATCGATGCCTGACTTGCGAGCCCACGTCATCATGGCGAATTCATTTTCCGGGATGTCTGCGTAGTGGCGTGACGGAAACTTCACGAGACGATTGCCGAGGATCCCGGGCCCGGCGATGCTCATACCTCCGGCGGACATCAGCATCGACAGCTTCAATTGCACACCCGCCACCGAAAACCTGATCAAGTCCGACAGATCAGCATCGTCGCTCAGCACTACGGATGAATCGTCAGTACCCGTCGGCTCCCCGTCGGGGACTTCGATATTGCCAGCGTCGTCTTCGTCATGGGCTTCAATACTGATCGCACCGGGCAGATCGGCGCCAACGACCAGCAGCATGCGGAATTCGTTGCGAGGCGAGACCCCGTACATCTGAGCAAGCCGCTCCCGCAGGCGGCCCTCGGGTAGCAAGTTCGAGAACCAAGCGGGCACTCGCTGGGCTTGGCGCCACAGCCGCGAAGGTTGTTCCTCGAAGACTTGGCCCAGGGTCGGCCGTTGAGGCTCGGAGAAGTACTCATCGGCTAGCCGAAACGATGTCGTCCCGCGCGAGTAGCGCATGAAGCCGATCGGTTTTCCGTGCAGCTTGACTGTTGCTGCCTCGGATTGGGCACTCGGCATTTTGCTCTAGCCCCTAGAGATCAGTAATCGCTGGCCTCGGATCTCGATCCCACTCGGCCCGCGCATCGACAAAGTCGGCCGTCGCTTGCTGAACGTCATTCGAGCGCACCCTAACGAAGGCTGACGCGTCACCCTGACGCAATGCCGCAGCAGCCTCGGCGCCCACACAGTGGCTAGCCAAGAATTCTTCATCCGCATTCGCAAAATAAAGGGCGAGTTCAACTGTGTGTTCGCCATTCACGCCTGACGATGCATCATCATCGTCGCTCACCGAGGTATCGGGCCCTGCGAATCGGCCACGGGGCTCTGCCTCGTCGCCTAATTCGTCGAGGTGCCCCTCGTTGTCGGATAGTGGCCAAAATGCTTGATTGCCGAGACACGCTATACCTCCGTCGATATCCGCGCGGAATACGGGTCGGATGCCAGCCCGACCTTGAGTTTGCAACAGCCTTCCGATGTCGAGTTCGTTCTCGACTACTGCCCCCGAAGTGGCCGGTCCCCGAGGCTTCAGGTCGGCCAGCGCGCACAGCGTGGTTCGTACATCTGCCCGACCCCAGTGCAAGGTATCGGCAACGGGTTCCTTGCGCTCGTGGGGAAACGCTTCTAGCAGGCGCATGATCGAGCCGGTGCTGCTCGACTCGTCGATGCTATTGAGAGCAAGTCTCAGCGTGCCCGTCGAGCCCATCTTCGGCAACGGCCCTGAAACAGCAGCGCGCCAGAACCATCGACGTAACTGGACCCGGTCCCACTCCGGCGGATTCGGATGGAGAACAAAGAAGCGCATGAGCGTGACCAGCAAGTGCTGATACGGAAGCATGTCGTAGTGCGGCACTCCAACCGAACGCAGGAACTCAAGCGTTGTGATCAATGCTCGACGCGCGGTCGTCATGGTGTGCGCCAATGCGATGGGATCGGACGTTTCTGCACGGAAGTCCCGCAACACGTCGCTGCCCCGAACGGCGAGAACGCACTTCATAAGAGCGCCTTCGTCAACTGCGCCGAATTCCAATGCGGCAATTGCATCGCCGAGCGACATGAGATCATCGGCGCCTTCGTCCGCCCCTGCCGTCAGAGCGCGAAAAACCTCGGCCCGCTGCATGCGCTTGCCGAACGAATTGATGCGGTCGAAAATCTCCCGCAGGGGTCTCACGTCATTTCCCGCGGTCTCGACGATGTACGCCGGCACCTCGAAATTCCGGAGGCGGTCGGCCAGCCTGAACGCCGCTTGACGCTGATCATCGTCAGCGGAGCTGGAAGCAAGCCAGCCGAGCACCACAGGAAGCTCGTGCGCGTGCCGCAGCGGCAAGCATTGTTCATCCAATACGCGCCCGCGCGTACGCACGAAACGTTCATTCGCCAAGTCAAAATAAAGAGGCGATGAGAGCGGAGTGCCTCGTTCGACGCTCAATAGCGTCGCCGCTAGCGCAGTAATGCGCTGCTGGCCGTCGACGACCCAGAGTGCATCGCTGCGATCGAGCGCATCGACGGTGACTGGGCCGATCTCGACTTGCCCCGCAGGCGCGTCGCTCTTCCAGAGCAAGATGGTTCCGATAGGGAATCCGTGATAGATGCTGTCGAAGAGCCGGCTCGCGTCAAGCGGGCCCCATCTCAGGCCTCGTTGGAAGCGAGGAATGCGCAAAGTCCCTGTCTGCACCGCATCGAGCAGCTCTGCGACCTTGAAGCTGCGTGCCTCCGTCTTGCGCAGCCCCGCGTTCATGGGAGCGATGGTAGCGATGAAGTGAATCGAACCCCGGAATCTGCACTCTTGCGAGACTGCCTTGGGGGGGCAGAGGATCAGGCGAAGGCTGCGGCTGCGATCCGGGCTACTTCGGCGGGTTGGTCGAAGTCGGCTTGGTGGCCGGCGTCGTCCACCAGATGGGTGCTCACCACGTTCGGCAGTGTTGCGGCCCAGCGCGCGAGGTATGACGCTGGGATGATCCGGTCCTTGGCGCCGTGCACGAGCGTCACGGGGTTGGTGACCCGGTGCAGCCGCTGTGCCAGTCCCCACTCGGGCAGTGGCCAGATCAACTGTGCCGCGGCGGTGCGTGTGAGATAGCGGTGCACGCCGTGCTCCACCACCATGTCGGCGGGCAGATCCGCGGGGTCGTCGAAGAACGCCGCTGATGCCGCGGCGTCTTCGGTCAGCATTGCTCGCTGGACGCTCAGCGTGGTGCCGAACGGGTCGGCTACTGGATCGCTGTCGTCCCACAGACCGAACGGAGCCACGAGCACCATCGGCCCGAACGCCTCGGGTCGCACCGCTGCGAGTTCGAGCGCCATCATCGCGCCCACGCTGGAGGCCACCAGCGGGGCGCCGGTCAGCCCGGCCACGTCGATGACCTCACTGGTGGCGACCACCCAGTCATGCAGGTTGCGCAGGCCCTCGGGCTCGCTCGAGCCGGTGAATCCCGGCAGGCTCGGCGCCACCACGCGATGCCCCGCGGCGGCCAATTGCTCCAGCACGGCGTGGGGGCCCGGATTGCCGAGCATCCCGTGGAGGTAGCCCACGGTCGGGCCCTCGCCCAGCTCGACGAGGCCGATGTGCCCGTCTCGATATGGCAGCGAGCTCGGCGCGAAGTGACCGGCCAGCGGTGTGGCTGCGCTCACTGGGCGCGGCTTCCGACCGGTGCGAGCTGATGGTCGGCCTTGGGCCACCAGTGATCCTCGTACTCGTCCTCGAACAGACCGGCGACCTCGGGCATCACCTTGGTCGCGTACATCTCGGTGTTCATCTTCACCAGCTCGGGATCCATGTTGCCGAAGTGGCTGAAGACCATCAGATGACCGACGTTCATGGTGGTGGCCAGCTCGTGCACCTGCTCGGTGACCTGGGTGGGATTGCCCAAGATGATGTAGCCCTTCTCGACCATTGCCTCGAAGGTCAGCTTCTTCGAGCCGTACGACGCCTTCGCTGCGCCTGCCTTGGCAGCATCGGCTGCATTGGCCTCGCGGCGGGCGGTGGCCTCCCGGGCGGCCCGCTCGACCATGCCTTCCACACCGGCACGCACTGTGTTGGGCGTCTTGTAGCCGGGCGGGTCTGCGTAGCCGGCGTACACGTGCAGGCAGGTGTTGAAGAAGTACTCGGCCGGCTCGCGGTACAGATCCCACGCCTCGGCCTCAGTGTCGGCCACGGCAATGAACTGAGCGAAGCCGCCCTGGAACGGGTTGGTTTCCTTGCCCAAGTCCTGGACCTTCTTCCAGAACCCCTGCATGGTGCGCAGCCCGGCCTTGTAGCCGAAGTAGCTCAGGTAGCAGTACACAAGATCCTCAGCGGCGCACCAGTCCCAAGTGTCGACCGAGCCGCCGCCGGGAATCCAGATCGGCGGGTGGGGCTGCTGCACGGGGCGGGGCCACACGTTGACGTAGCGCAGCTTGTTGTAGTTGCCGTTGAAGCTGAACACCTCGTCCGACGTCCATGCCTGCCTGATGAGATCGACGCCTTCGTGGTAGCGCTCCCGCAGCGTGGCGGGATTCTGGCCGTAGGCGTAGATGGTGTCCATCGGTGAGCCCACCGGGAAGCCCGCGATCATGCGCCCGCCGGTGATGCCGTCGAGCATGGCGATCTCCTCGGCCACCCTCAGCGGCGGGTTGTACAGGGCCACCGAGTCGCCCAGCACGACGATGTTGGTGTCTGGGCAGTTGCGAGACAGCGCCGCAGCGATGATGTTCGGGCTCGGCATCAGCCCGTAGCCATTCGAGTGGTGCTCGTTGATGCCCACGGCGTCGAACCCGCACTGGCCCGCAAATTCGAGCTGATCGAGATACGCGTTGTAGGTCCGGTGGCCGACAGCGGGGTCGTAGAGCTTGGGGTCGATATCGACCCACACCGAACGGTGCTGTTCGGGAAAGTCCGGCGGGAGCTCCGGGTACGGCATCAGGTGGAAGAAGATGGACTTCACGGTGTGCTCCTTGGACGGCAGAAAGGCAGCGGGCGCGGCTCGTCGGAAAAAAATCTACTCCGCGTTCGACTCTGCGTTGTGACTGGCGCTGCTGCCGCGCAGCAACGAACGGCGCTGGGCTCAGTCCCAGTCGCGACCCACGATGGAGACGTCGTCGGGGTTGAAGAAGCCCGGCAGGTTCCAGCCGTCGAGGTCGTACTCGGACATGCACTGCTCGGCGAAGCCCTCCAGCATCTGGGTCATCGAGCCCATGCCGGGGATTTCGAAGTCGGCCACATCGAGGTTCTCGTAGCGGATCTGCTCGTTGTTGCCGGCGTAGTTGCGCTCGTACAGCTCATGGCGGCCACCGAATTCGCTGCCCATGGCATCCCACAGCAACTTCATGATCTTCATCCGCTCCATCGCGGGAATGTCGTTCGAGCCCCGCACGTAACGCTCCAGGTACGGCCGGATCTCGTCAGAGCTGAAGTCCTTCGCATTGGAGTTGACGTAGATCAACCCCGATCCGACGACCGATTCCACGATGTCCTTGATGCGCGGGTAAAAGTACGGCGTGAACGTGCGGTAGGCCATGCCATAGAGCAGCGCAGGCTGCACCGCACCGTTCTCCCACGGGTCGGGGCTCTTGGCCATGGCATCGCTGAGGCCCCACATCAGGTTGCGGATGGCGATCACCTCACCCAGGTTGGCCTGCACGCCCCGGAACCCACGGGTGCCAGTCGCCCGCAGCGCTTTCGACAGCAGGCCGGCGATGAAGTCCAGCTTCACGCACAGTCGGGCCAGCCCATGGAACGTGAAGCGCGGGATGAAGCCCGACGCGGGGAAGAAATTGTTGGCGTTCTCAAGGTCGCCGTAGAGGAACACGTTCTCCCACGGGATCAACACCTTGTCGAACACCAGGATCGAGTCGTTCTCATCGAGCCGGCTTGACAGCGGGTAGTCGAACACACTGCCCGTGGCTGCCGCCTGCAGCTCATAGGAGTTGCGGCAGATGAGCTTCACGCCATCGGCTTCCATCGGCGTCGTGCAAACGATCGCGTACTGGGGATCTTGCAACGGCACGGGGCCGAAATGGGCAATGAAGTTGTAGTGGGTCAATGCCGAGCCCGTGGCCACCACCTTCGCGCCCGACACGACGAGACCGTTGTCGGTCTCCCGCTCGACGTGCATGCAGACATCGGCAATCTGGTCAGCACCGAGGTGGCGGTCGACCGGCGGGTGAACGATGGCGTGATTCCAGTACGACACCTCTTCCTGGCTGCGGCGGTACCAGTACTTGGCGTTCTCGCTGTAGTCGCCGTAGAACTCCGGGAAGGCGCCCAGCGTGCCCAAGAACGAGGCCTTGTAGTCGGGGCTGCGGCCCATCCACCCGTAGGTCAAGCGCTGCCAGCCGGCAATTGCGTCCCGGGCACCGACGAGATCATCAGCGCTGTGGGGCACACGGAAGAACTTGTGGGTCTTGCCGCCCGATCCGGTGTCGGTGTCGCACATCAGCACGTCTTGCTGGTCGGGATCGTGCAATGCGTCGTACAGCCGGGCGATCGAGCGCACGCTGTTGCGGAACGCCGGGTGCGTGGTGACGTCTCGAACCTTGTCGCCCTGGAAGTACACCGTGCGCCCGTCGCGCAGGCTCTCGACGTACTCGTCGCCGGTCATCGGCGACCATGTCTCGACTGATTCGCTCATAGCTCCCCCTGTCACATTCCCCTGAACGCGGCCCCGACACTAACGCAGGACGCAGATCGGGATTCTGGGCTCAGTGCAAAACTGAGCCGGTTCAGCTTGGTGCCGCAGCTTAGAGCGTGCGCGGATTGGCAGAACGTTCCTTCGCATCACCTTTTGCTTCCCGCTCTTGTTCCCAACTTCCATTGACTCGGCGCTCACGGGCCGCTCGGGCCACGGCTTCGCCGTTCGGCTCAGCCTCTCAGGGAATGAGCAGAACCTTGCCGGTCGTCGCGCGGCCCTGCAGAGCCTCGTGAGCCGCCCGCGCTTCGGACATCGCGAAGCGAGCGCCGATGCGCACATCGAGTCGGCCCTCGGCGATCCAGCCGAACAGATCGTTGGCCCGGTCTTCCAGCTCTGCGCGGGTGGCGGTGTGATCGCCGAGCGTCGGCCGGGTGAGAAACAGCGACCCGCCGGTCGACAGACGCAGCGGCGCCATCGGCGGCACCGGTCCTGAGGCATTGCCGAAGGTGGCCATCGTCCCGCGTGGACGCAGGACGTCGAGGCCGCGGTCGAACGTGTCGGCACCGACGCCGTCATAGACCACATCCAACGGCCGCGGCCCGGCAATCCGCTCGACGGCGTCGCCGAAATCCTCGTCGCGGTAGTTGATGACGTGGTCGGCGCCAGCGCCCGCTGCCAGCTCAGCCTTCTGTGCGGTGCCCACCGTCGTGAAGACTTCGGCGCCGCGCAGCTTGGCGATCTGGATGAGCAGCAGCCCCACACCGCCAGCACCCGCATGGATCAGGCAGCGGTGACCCGGCTCCAGCGGAAACGTCGAGCAGGCCAGAAAGTGGGCGGTCATGCCCTGCAGCATCGTGGCCGCACCCAGTTCGGTACTGGCCCCTTCGGGCAGCACGACCGCCACGCGGGCGGGAACGCTCGCCTTCTCTGCATAGGAGCCCGGGTGCCCGGTCCACGCCACCTGGTCGCCCACCCCGAACCCCTCGACGCCTTCGCCGACCTCGGCGACGGTGCCGGCACCCTCAACGCCCGCGATGAACGGGAGCGGCATGGGGTAGAGGCCGCTGCGGTGGTAGGTGTCGATGTAGTTCACCCCGGCGGCATCGACATCGACGACCAGCATTCCGGCCTCGGCGACCGGGTCGTCGACTTCGGTCCAGACGAGCGCTTCAGGCCCCCCTGGTTCAGTTACCTGGATTGCGCGCATCAAAGACTCCTAGGGGCGCGCCACGATCGCGAAGTCGTGGCGGGAATGGACGTGACTCCGCAGTCCGGACGGGCCGAATTCAGCTCGGGTCGAAGTTGGTCTCGTAGTCGGTGGTGTCGACCAGCAGGTCCTCTTCGGGGAGGGTCACCGCGTAGTTGAGAGCACCATTGATGTCGTGTTCCCAGACCTCGGCGGGCAGCTCGTAGAGCACCTCGACGCCGTAGCCGTTGGGATCGTTGATGTACACGCTGTGAGTCATGCCGTGGTCGACCCGCAAGTTCATCTTGACGCCGTTTTCCTTGAGGAATTGCACCTGCTCGAGCCAGGACTCCCTGTCGGGGTACGCGATGGCAATGTGATTGACCGCGCTTGCGCCCGAGAACATGTCCCATTGCTCGGGGGCCTCGGGCAGCTGCGGCATCTCTACCAAGGCGACATCGTGGTGATTCACGTTGTCGATGACACCGCTGTAAAACTGCATCTTGTAGGGGGGCACGTTGTACTTGTCCGAGTCCAACGCTCCGACCTGCTTGAACCCCAGCAGGTCGCTCCAGAAGTGATGCGATTCCTCCATGTCGCGGACGTTCAGCACGAGGTGATTGACCCCCCGTGGCGTCACTGCCGTCGTGCGCTTCGCAATGGTGTCGGCCATGAGCTACCCCCGTGATGTGTGTTGGCGTGCGCTGCAACCACGGCCTGAAATGGGTTGCCGCGTCTTGCTGCGGAGCATAGTCACAATCGCTGCTGCTACGAAAAATCTGACTGCGCTCAGAGAATGGCGCAGAGCAGCTCAGAGCGCCTCGATCAGCGGCTTGACCTCGGCAGCGATCCACTCGGGGACCGTGTCGTCCTCGTGGCAGAAATGCTCGAACACCACCTCGTCGAGACCGAGGTCTCGCAGCTGCCCGCAGTGGTCGACGAGCTGGGAGACCGAACCCCGCCACGGGCCGTGGCCCGCAGCGATGGCGTCCTCCAGGCTGATGCCCGAGCCCTCGGGGGCCATCATGTCCAAGAAGCGTTGCAGTACCACTTCCTCCTGGTGCTCGTCGGGGCCGACCGTGGCGAAGATGAGCATGGACTTGCGGATGTCGGCGGGATCACGGCCGAAGTCCTCGCAATGCCGGGCCAGCGCCTCATTGGCGGCCCGGAAGTCGTCGACGTCGAGCGGGGTGGCATTCCACTCGCAGGCATGCTCGGCGGCGATGCGCAGCGTGCGCCGCGGTCCTGTGCCGCCGATGAGGATGGGTGGGCGCCCCGCGGGCGGGTGGGGCTTGGAGTTGGTGCCCTGAATCCGGTAGTAGCTGCCATCGAACGTGCCCGATTCGGAGTACCACAGCTCCTTCATGAGCGCGATCGCCTCTTCGAGCCGGTCGTAGCGCTCAGGGCCTGCGGGAAAATTCAACCCGTAGATCTCGTGCTCGTCGGGGTACCAGCCAGCGCCGAGACCCATCACGAAGCGCCCGTCTGAGAGTGCATCGAGCTGCTGGGCCATCCGCCCGACGTTCACCGGCTCACGAAACGTGACCGGCGTCACCAAGGGGCCGAAGCGAATCCGTTCAGTCTCCTCGGCGGCCATCACAAACGACAGGTAGACGTCGATGGCGTCCTTCTGCTTGCCGTTGAAGTAATGGTCGGAACGGAACAGCGAGTGGAACTCCAGTCGCTCGATGAGCCGGCAGACATGCCGCCACCGCTCCCAGCCGAGCGGTGTTGCTTCTCCGATGATGATGCCGACGTCCATAGCTCGCTCCCCCTGCTGAGCGGCACCGGTGGCCTCGCCTCGGTCGGCCGCCGAGACGGGGCGATGTGCAGCGGTGCGTGTGCGAGCCGGAGCGTAGTCTCGGCGCGTTCGCCCACTCACAGCCGGAGTTCTCCATGGCCGACAGCACAGGCACCGCCGACACCGCACCCGCACACTCGCTGACACTCGCCGGCGCCCGCAAGGCACTCGATGCTGCGCTCGCCAAGGCCGCCGACATGGGCGGACGGTTCTGCATAGCGGTGACCGATCCTTCCGGCGAGCCGATTGCCACCGCACGGATGGACGGCGCACCGCGCCTGTCGACAGGCATCGCCCTCAACAAGGCATTCACCGTTGCCGGTTTCGGCGGCATGCCCAGCGGCAACTGGTGGAGTCTCATCAAGGATGAGCCGGCGCTGGTGCACGGCATCACTCACACGCCGCGGCTCATCGTGTTCGGCGGCGGCGTGGGGATTTTCGTTGACGGCACGTTGGCGGGTGCCATCGGTGCCTCGGGCGGTTCGGCCACCGAGGACACCGAGGTCGCCCAAGCCGGCGCCGACGCGTTGGCTGGCTAGCTGGAGTCGTACATGTGAGCCCGGGCAAGCCGGGCGGCCGGGCTCAGCCCTGGCGCTTGGCGAGCCATTCCTCGAACTCGGGACGCCGATCCTTGGCAATCGGGAACGTGCCGATCGAGCTATCACCCGCGGCGACCCGCTCGATCGCCCACTCCTCCTCGATCTCCTGTGCATAGGAGTCGTTCGCGACCTCCTCGGCGAGCAGCGCCGGGATCACCACGGCTCCTTCGCCGTCACCCACGATGATGTCGCCGGGGAACACGGTGACGCCGGCGCAGGCGATCGGCACCTGGTGTTCGAGTGGCGTGTGCAGCCGCCCGAGCGTCGCTGCGTGAGACGACTGGTGGTACACGGGCAGCCCGACGTCGGCGACGGCGGGCGTGTCTCGCAGCGCACCGTCGGTGATGAAGCCGGACGCGCCGAGGTGCTTGATGCGCATGCTGAAGATGTCGCCGATGGTGCCGGCGTGCGGCTCACCGCGGGCTTCCACGATCAGCACCTCTTCGGGCTCGGTCGACTCCACGGCTCGGCGCTGAGCGTTGGGGCCCTGCAGGCGTCGCTCGAAGTCTTCCCGCTTCGGGACAAACCGGAGGGTGTGGGCATAGCCGAGCATTCGCTGGCCTTCATTGAGCGGCCGCAAGCCGTTGAGGAAGCTGTTCTGCATGCCTCGCCGCTGCATCTGACCCGCAAGCGTCGCCGTGGAGACTGCGTTGAACTTCATTCGCATGTCGTCGGTGAGCACCACCGGACGGTGTTCTGCGTCGGCCATGGGATCCCCGTTTCTTTGCCCGTCAGGACTCATCGTGCACGGCACGTCATGCGCATCGCGCTTGCAGCAATGTAACCAATTGAGCGCACTCAATTTGAGCGCGCTCAGTTCTGGGAACCGGATTATGCTCGCCCGAAGCGAGGTCCCCGATCTCGCCCACAGGGGGCACAGGCTCGGGAGGGCCGAGTTCCCGGCCGAG
Organism: Acidimicrobiales bacterium; assembly: GCA_965231925.1. Classification (GTDB taxonomy): domain Bacteria; phylum Actinomycetota; class Acidimicrobiia; order Acidimicrobiales; family Poriferisodalaceae; genus Poriferisodalis. The sequence continues at coordinate 1,570,040 of OZ246894.1, read as the reverse complement.
CAGCCTGCCCGGTCGCACGGAGGGGGAAGCTCATGCTTCGCAAATTGACAGCAATCGCATTTGTATTCGTACTCTTCGCCGCAGCCTGCGGCAGTGACGACGACAGCGACACGGCCGACACGGCGGCACCGGCCGCCACGACTGCGGCGCCGGCGGCCGATGACGACATGGCCGATGACGACATGTCTGATGACATGGCCGACGAGCACATGGCCATGGACCAAGCCGGCGATTTCTGCGGCCTCGGCACGGGCGAAGAGGCGACTGGCGAACCGATCGTCATCGGCAACGTGACGACGTCAGTCCCCGGCATCGACTTCTCGACCGGCCCGCTCATGATGGAGGCGTACTTCCGCTGCGTGAACGCAAACGGCGGCATTCACGGCCGCCCCTTGGAGATGGTCTGGGAGAACGACAACGCCACCCCCGAGGACGCCGCAGCGGCAGCACGCAAGCTGATTGAGACCGATGGCGTCGTGGCACTCGCCGGCGGCTTCTCGATCTTGGACTGCGCCGTCAACGCCGGCTACTACGAGGAGCAGGGCCTGAACGTGATCGTTGCGGGCGTTGCGGGTGAGTGCTTCAGTTCACCCAACATCTCGGCCACCAACATGGGGCCGGCCTACTCGTTGCTCGGCGCAGCTCAGGCGGTCGTCGCGAAGGGTGCCGCCGACAAGGTCGTGACGGTCACCGGCGTCTCGCCCGCTGCGGAATATGCGCAGTCGCTGGCCGGTGCGTTCGTCGAGCAGTCCGGGCTGGAGTGGGAGAACGTTCTGACAGACCTGCCGATCTCGGATCCGACCTCTGTCGCACTCGACCTCGTGAACCGGGCTGGCGATGGCGGAGGCGTGCTGCTCAACTTCACGCCGCCGGAGGGCCTCAAGATCCTCAAGGCGGCCGAGGAGCAAGGCTTGATCGACCGGGTCCTTTGGGGCTCGTCAACGCCGTTGAATGACAGCTCAGTCGCCGTCGCTCTCGGCGCGGCTTGGGAAGGCAAGATCAACATCAACGCCGAGTTCAGCCTGCTGGACGATCCTCGACCAGATATCGAGCTCTACCGGCAAGTGACCGCCGACTTCCACGAAGACCCGACGCTGGGCAGCTTCCAGCAGATGGGCTGGGTGGCCGGCCGCATCTTGGTGCACGCCCTGTTGGGCATGGACCCCGCCGATCTCGATGATCGGGCTGCAGTGAATGCGGCGATCGGCGACATCAAGAACTTCCAGACCGACCACCTGTGCAAGCCGTGGTACTTCGGCGGCCTGGAATTGGGCAACGTGTCGAACAACTGGGACTACAACGTGGTGCCTGACGGCGTGGGTGCCATGCGCGACGACAGCGGCTGCTTCGAGATTGCCGCGATCGACCCCATCCTGGTGGCCGTGCGCGAGGCCGAGGCCGGCGGCGGTCTGACGGCGGACGAGCCCAACAACTGGAAGGGCGGTCTGGGCTCGCAAGGCTGAGCCCGGCAGCCAGCACACCTCGAGTCACCGCACACATCGCGTCGGATGCCCGATAGCTCGATACTGCTGCCCTTCTTCATCCAAGGGCTGGCGTTCGGGGCGATGTATGCGGTGACGGGGACGAGCATCGTCGTCCTCTACCGCACCACAGGTGTGGTGAACCTGGCCTTCGGTGCCGTCGGAACCATGGGCGTCCACCTCGTGTGGTCGTTCATGGGCGGATCGCTCATCGTTCCCGAGCCGCAAGTATCGGGATTCGGCATTCTGCTGTTCCCGGCGCTGGTCGCGCTGTGCGCGGTCATGTTCCTGATCTACGGGCGAGTCTTCGCCCCAATTTTGGACAAGCGCGATTCCCTGGTGAAGACGCTGGGAACCGTGGCACTGGCGCTCTTTTTGATGGGCATCATGAAAGAGCGCTGGGACACCTCCAAGCCTCGTGGAATGCACTTCCCCACCGCGAGGTTCAGCATCGGCAACACCGTCGTCTCGACGACACAAGTCCTGGCGCTGGTGTTCGCATTCGCCGTGGTGATCGGAGTGGGGATCTTCCTGCGGCGCACGAAGACCGGCACCGCCATGCGGGCGATCGCGAACAATCGTGAGACCGCGGCGTTGCTGGGCGTCCCGGTCCGGCGCGTCGAGGCGATTGCCTGGTTCGGTGCCGGTTTGCTGTGCGGCTGCGTCTTTCTGCTGCTGCCGGCGCTCTTCAAGAGCATGGATCAGGTCACCCTCACCTGGTTTGTCATTCCGGCGCTTGCGGGGGCCATCGTGGGCCAGTTCAGGTCGCTGTGGATCACGCTGGGAGCGAGCCTGCTGATCGGCGTCGTGGAATCGATGCTTACACCGTTCAGCGGCAGCTTGAGCTTCCTGTCCCAGATTCGCAAGATGACCCCCATGGTGATCGCCGTCGTCGCGATCCTGTGGATCTCCCGGAAGCGCACCGTGGTGCTCGCAGGCAGGGAGATGTCGTGAGGGTCGCTCAGGCGCTCTCCCACCGAGCCTTCCAACCGACCCTCGTTTTTGCGCTGTTCCTGTTTGCCATGTTCGTCATGCCGTCGGTCCTCGACGCAACGTGGATCTTCAACTTCACCCAGATGGCGATCTACGCCATCGTGGCTGCCAGCGTCGGGATGCTGTACGGCCGGGTGGGCTTGGTGTCGCTGGGCCAGGTTGCCCCCTACGGCATCGGCGCCTGGGTGACGATCCGATTGGCCTACCTCACCGACGTCCCCTACCCCGGGGTGTTCCCCCTGCTGTTGATCGCCGGCGGACTGGTGGCTGCCATCTTCGGATTGCTCATCGGCTTGCCCGCACTCCGAGTCAGCGGGCTTTACCTAGCGCTGGTCACACTGCTGCTCGCAGTTGGCATCGAGATCGCCCTGAACCGCATCAAGCTCCCCACCGGCGGTCCGGGTTTTCGAGGAGTCGCGTTCGCGATCGGTGATCGTGAGCCGATGCCGCGACCATTCGTGGCTGACGGCGATGTCGCCTTCTTCCGGTACGCCGTGATCGTTGCGTTCGTCATGTTCATGATTGCCGTGGCGTTCCTGGCCTCCAAGCCGGGGCGGGCGTGGGCATCGGTGAGCCAGAGCGAGCCTTCGGCGCTGGCGTCGGGCATCAACATCACGCGCTACAAGCTGCTGGCGTTCGGCCTGGCCGCCTTCATGGCAGGCGTGGCCGGCGGCTTGTACGGCGCTCATGTGCAGTCGAACTCCAGCATTGCGCAGTTCGACCGGCAAGCTGCGTTGTTCTTGATTGCCGTGGTGCTCATGGGCGGCATCAGTTCGCTGTGGGGTGCGGTGCTGGCCGCCTTCTTCGCCACGATCATGCTGCCTTTCCTGACCCAGAACGTCATCGGTCACAACTTCTGGAATGACTTCGCGCTGACCATCTTCGGGATCGGCCTCATGATCAACCTGATCCAGACGACGAAGGCCATGGAGCGCAAGGGTCTGCTCGAGTGATCGAGATCACCGACCTCAGCGTGCAGTTCGGCGGTGTTCGCTCGCTGGATCAGGTGACGCTCACGTTCCCGGGCGGCACCTGCGGGCTGATCGGCCCGAACGGCGCCGGCAAGACGACGCTGTTCAACGTGATGTCGGGCTTCGTGACACCGGTGTCGGGCCGCGTCGTCATCGACGACATCGACCTGTTGGACATGCCCGACTACGCGCGGGCTCGCTGGGGCGTGCGTCGCACCTTCCAGACGGTGCAGGCCATCGAGAGCCTCACCGTGTACGAGAACGTGCTCACCGTGCACGAGCACGCAGCCGAGGGCTCGCGCTCCGAACGCCGAGACGCTGTCGACGACGTGCTCTCATTCGTCGGGCTGAGCGACGTTCGTGACAAGGTGGTCCGAACGCTGTCTCAGCGTGATCGGCGCTTCATCGAAGTCGCTCGGGCCATCGTGGGCGCACCACGGATTGTGCTCTTTGACGAGCCCGCTGCGGGGCTGCCCGAGGAGGAAACCGAGCATCTGGCACAGATCATTCGCTCGGTGCCTGAGCGCACGGGAGCGACGGCGATCTTGGTGGATCACGACATGTCGCTGGTGCAGGCGTGTTGCGAGTGGACAGCGGTGCTCGACTTCGGGCGTCTCGTGGCTGTCGGCCCGACTGCCGATGTGCTGCACGACGAGCGTGTGCTCGCTGCCTACGTCGGCGACGAGGAGGCGTGACCGTGGCCGACGAGACGCCTTCCGACGACAGGTCCGATGACGGCAGCGTGACCACTGCTTCGGTGGGCGGGGCCGTCGTGTCGAACCTAGTGCTGAGCGACCTGACCGTGGATCGAGGCGGGCGACCCGTGGTACACGATGTTTCCCTCGAGGTGCCTCCAGGTGAGATCACCACACTGCTGGGGCCGAACGGGGCCGGCAAGTCCAGCCTCGCTGCTGCCATCGCCGGCCTGGCCCGCACGCGCTCGGGACAGGTCACCGTCGGCGGCACCGACATCACCGGCTGGCGACCGGAGCGTGTCCGCCACGCCGGCGTGTCGGTGGTGCCCGAGGGCCGCCGGCTGCTGACCGACCTGACCGTGGCCGACAACATGCGCGTGGCCACCTACTCGCTCGACGCCCAGAGCGCGGCCGATGGCGTGGAGTATGCGCAGTCGCTCTTTCCCGAGTTGGAACGCCGCTGGGACTACGCCGGACGGCTGCTGTCGGGCGGCGAACAGCAGATGGTGGTGCTGGCCCAGGCGCTGGTGTCGCGGCCCAAGGTGCTCGTTGTCGACGAGCTCTCGCTGGGTTTGGCGCCCATCGTCGTGAAGCGGCTCACGCCGGTGCTTGCCGAAGTGGCCGACAGCGGTGTGGCCGTGCTGCTGATCGAGCAGTTCGCCCAGGTCGCGCTGGCAATGGCCACCAAGGCATACGTGCTCGAAGGCGGGCGCATCCGCTACGACGGCAGCGCGGAGGAACTGATTCGCCAGCCTGAGGTGCTGCACTCGGCATACCTGTTGCAAGACTGACACATCGATGGCCGCATCCGAACGGCCAGCGGGCCGTTTCGTGATTCGCAACATCTGGCGCTTGTACAGGGGCTGGTGGAATCTCGACCCGGCTTGTTTCAAGCCCTCCCCCAAGGGCGAGCTGGTCGCCGAGCGTCCGAAGCAGCGAGGGTCAAACACCAGCCGAACAGCAACCACCATCATGCTCACCGTCATATGAGTCCCCGACGCGACACAGGAAGACAAATCGATTTCAAGGCACGAGGCCAGCGAAGGCTCGAGTCACACCAGCACCCGTCGAGGGCACAACCAACAGTATGCGTGCGAAGGCTCGTGAAACTTCGCCAGACACCGGCGGATGAGTTGTTGTTACAGAATAATGTGTTTTAGATCATCTAAACAGTAATATACTGATGCCATGAGAACGGGCCAGCCACTGAGCCGCGCTGCCTCCGAAGCAGTTCGACTGCTCGGACGGCGTATCTCGCTCGCCCGACGAGAGCGCAGATGGACCGTTGCAGAACTCGCGGAGCGGGTCGGATCGAGCGAGACGACGGTGCGCAAGGTCGAGCGAGGCGATCCGTCAGTGGCTTTGGGCACCGTGTTCGAGGCAGCCGCGCTGGTCGGTGTCCCGCTGTTCAGCGACGACGCGACGACGGTGGCCCGCGAAGCCGAACTCGTCGAAGCTCGACTTGCGGTCCTGCCCCAACGAGTTCGCAGGCGTCAGGTCGATGACCAGTTCTGAGCCGTTGTCGAATCCCCCCACGGTGTACGTGTGGGTCTGGCTCCCCGGTGCCAGCGAACCCGTGGTGGCGGGACGCCTGGACGACCGGGGGCCGGTGGCGACGTTCACCTACGGCCGCAGCTACCTCGGCAACCCCGACGCCGTCGCGCTGTCCCTGCCCGAACTGCCGCTGGAACCCGGCGAAACGCCGCCGGCATCAGGCACGCTGCCGGGCTGCATTGCTGACAGTGCACCGGACGCGTGGGGGCGCAGGGTGATCGAGCACCGACACCGACTCGCAGACCGGGACCTCTCCGAACTCGGCTACCTGCTCAACTCCGGTTCTGATCGCGCCGGGGCACTCGACTTCCAGCAGTCGCCTACCGAGTACGTCGCGAGAGTCACAGAGCAATCGTCGGTGGCCGAACTGGCCGAGGCCGCAGCCGCCATCGAGGAAGGCCGTCCTCTGTCGCCGGCATTGGAACGGGCGCTGCTGGGAGGCACCTCGATGGGCGGCGCACGCCCCAAAGCAACGCTTGTCGACCGGTCGCGCCGCGTCATTGCGAAGTTCAGTTCCGCATCCGACAGCTACCCGGTCGTCAAGGCCGAATTCGTCGCGATGGAACTGGCGCGTCGAGCGGACATCGACGCCGCGCCCGTCACACCGACCTCTGCGGCCGGCCGCGACGTGCTGCTCGTGGACCGATTCGACCGCACCCCCCAAGGCGGGCGCCGCCTGATGGTGTCCGCGCAGACTGTGATGAACTTGCACGATGCCTATGGGCTTGCAGGCCGATACGGGACCTATGTCGACTTCGCAGATCAGATCCGAGCTCGATTCGTCTCGGCTGATGCGACGCTTCGCGAGCTCTTCTCGCGCATCGTTTTCAACATGCTGGTCAGCAACACCGACGACCATCCGAAGAACCACGCGGCCTTCTGGGACGGCGAAGTGCTGTCGCTCACGCCGGCGTACGACATTTGCCCGCAGCTGCGAAGCGGCGGCGAAGCCTTCCAGGCAATGGCATACGGTCCGGACGGAGAACGCATCAGCCAGGTCAGCGGGTGCGTCGAGCACGCAGGCCGCTATCACCTCAGCCGCGGCGAGGCTGCCGACATCGTCCGGCATCACATAGAAGTGATCCGCAGCGAGTGGCGCGAAGTATGCGATCTGGCGCAATTGTCCACCCCGGAACGAGAGCAACTGTGGGAACGCCAGTTCCTCAACCCGTTCACCATCAGCACTGGCAGGTCCTAGCGCCTCGAGCGCTGCCTCGCCCATTGCCCACGGCGTTGAGGTGGTTTCGATGACCCACGTCTTGAACGCCGAGCGGAAACCGTGGACAGTGCAGTCGATCCCGTTGGTGCGCAGCAGCTTCAGCAGGGTCTGCCAGCGCAGCGGGTGACCGGGTCGCAGCGGCAAAGGGAACATCAGGAACGAGAGGTCCTGATACCGGGGAGCTGCTGTGAGCACATTGAGCGCCTGAGGGCTCAGCGGCACCCGAGCTGAGATCTACAAAGCTCGACGGATGGCCGAGCGCTCGCTCATGTCCATCGGCATCTTCGGCGCCGCCGCCGAGTCCCGCTCGATTGTCGAAAAGGCGCGCGTCCAATCCTGCACGGCCGTCAGTCCTTGCTAGCTTGATTGCAGAGATGGCCGCAGGCGAGGGAGGCAGGGCATCGCATCATGGCAGACGCGCCGATTGTCTCTGTGCCTCTCACTACGCATGACAGTGCCCGCGAATGGGCGAACAATAGCCTCTTGGCGATTGAAGAGATGCTGGACGCGGCATGAAGCACAAGTCCGTTAAGGAATTGACAAGAACTCATTCCAATGTGGATGAGACCGCCATTGAACGCTGCAATCAAGCATCAAGGCAGCTCGCTGATGCAGGTATCGAGCTAGGCGGATACCGGCTGGAGCCCGCCCTCGGCGGCACAGTCCTTGGGAATCCGATACATGCTTCGACGTTCGATAGACAGAATCCGCGGCAGGAGTCATAGGGAGCGGAAGTCAGTGCCGAGGAAGCTGAGCGGGCCGAGGACGGGTGTCGGCACACCGCCGCCGCACTCGGCTCGCTGGCATCGTCCAATGCGGCTAGCTGAGTGCTGTCTCGACGGCCTCCGGACGGCCGACGACCTCTATAGTCCATGGCACCAGAGATACTATCTGTCGCCGGTGCCGGTGCTATCAGTCCATGAGTTGCAGCCAGACGACAGATAGTATCTCTCGCAATGCAGATTGTTACTTACCCTCAAGCACGCCAACAGCGATTGCACCAGATTTTCTCTGTCAATACGGCAGTCGTTATCGCAGCGGGATGGTACGGGTGCTACTTGGGGCATCATGCTCCTGAAGCACTCGCGAATTCCTTGGCGGCTGGTCTTACTGTCGGCGCGATCGTTTATGCCGTCGGTTTCGGCCTCTCGGAGAGATTGCGCCGCTCGATTTCTCCGACCGAGATGCTCAATAGCGACCGCGAAATAGCCCGATATAGCATCGTTAAGCTGCGCCACGCGACGGTCGTTACGCTGATCGTAATCGCATATATAGGTCTGAGCGGCAGGCTTTCACCTGAGTCGTTCTTCACACCGCTGTTGGCGGCGATGAGCTCGGCTTCGCTTGTGTGGCTTTTGTGCAGTATTCCTCAAACATTTCGAAGGTATGTCCGCAACATCAGCGGACTGGACGACGAATCCCCCGACCTGGACGGATTCTGGAAGTCCCAGCGACGATTCCGTCGTGAGACAATCGAAGACCTTGAACAGACCTCAGACGGATGGCGTGCGACACACCGAAATTCCCTTATGAGCCAAGGAGTCGGGCCAACCTTCGTAGCAAGAGAACTAGCCATCAGATACGGGGCGCTCGAGGAGGCCGCGTGCCTTAGCTATTTCCAACTGTGCGACCGCCCCGACCAAGCAGAAGCCGCGGAACGTGTGCACCGCATCAAATACTGCTTGGATGAGATGAAACAACTACGCAACTTGGAACACCAGATGAGGCCCATGCTGTCGAGCGATCCCGACTCTCGCAAGATACTCATCATGGAATAGAAGAGAACCCGTGCCGGATCATCGAACGAGAACATCAGCCCGTCCTATGAGCCGCAGGGCATCCGCGTCATGCTGCGTCCGGCTGCGACTCCTGATCAGCTTGTCGAAGGGCGTCGCCCAACTCAGCGCACATCGACGCCACGTGCGTTCTCAGTGCCTCATCGCTGCGCAGCGCAATTCTGACCGCTTGCTCGTATGCCTTCCTGCCGGAGAATCCGAGGCTCGTAGCGATTCGTTGAGGGATGTCGCTCTTGCCGATGGGGTAGTTCGCGATGATCGCATCGGCATCTTTGGACTCGATGTGGCGGCGCAGGCGCTCGGCGTCCACGTATCCGATCGATTCGAGCGCGGGCGCTTCCGCTAGGACCGCTTCTCGGGCCGCAGCGAGCCGGTCCTCGATCCTTGCGCCCGCATCCTTTGCGGGAGCAACGCCCACCGTGCGCTGCGCTTCGGCGCAGTAGTAGATCGACTCGATCGCGTAGCACCCGAGCTTGCAGACGAGTTGACGTGCTCCTTCGTCGAGCGCGTCGTCCTCGTGGCGGTCTCGGTCGATCAGTCCGTGCACTTGCAGCCAGTGCAGGTCGCGTGATGCGTGGGCTGCTCTGACGGCTGCGACGACCTGCTGCCAGCCGTCGCGGGCAACAAGGGTCGCCTCTGGGAATATCGCCTCGTAGACGCGCTTGTCCAGGCTGTGCGGTTTTCCTTCGACGTACACGAGGTGTCGGCGGGTGCCCCAGATGTCGAGCTTGATGTCGTCGTCGATGTCGGCATCGGGTGCCATGAGGTCGGCATCCCAGGTTTGAGGGCCGTTCTCTGGAGCATCCCAACCACGCAGCAGCAGGACATAAGGGTCCTGGCAGTCGTGCGGAAGCGAGATTTCGTGGGTTGCCACGACGAACTCGCAATCTCGCCTCGCAGCGAACATGCCTGACAGGAGCGGGCCTGCAATCGAACGGTGCAGGTGACGCTCAGGCTCGTCGATCAAGAACAGAGTGCCGGTGGGTGCGCTCAGAATCTGTGCAGCCAGTAGAAGAGCGCTGCGCTCCCCGTCTGAGAGTTGCTCGATTCCGTACGGAGTGTCCGACTTGCGGTGACGCGCCAGGAGCGAGTCCGGATCACTCTCAGGAATCTCTATTTGGACTTCCAGACCCGCTGATTGGAACAGACCATTGATGATCTCGATCGGACTGATGCTCTCGTCAACGGTCTTCTCGACCGCCGCAAAGCCGGTCCTGCCCGCATGAGCACTCCGGGCCTGTCGTCCGATGCGGGCCAATAGCCCGATTTCGGCTCGCTGCAGCTCGTAGACGATGCTCTGCGCGCGATCCGGGGCGTCTCGGTCAACATAGCGGCCCCATGCGGAGCGATCGTCTCCATCGGCATGCTCCAACTGGGTCGCATACGAACTCGCGGTGACGTCCACTCGGTTAGTCGTCAGGCTTGTCATGCGATGCGCCTTGATGCGCCGCACCGCGTACGTGCCGTCAGATCGCCGACGCTGATGCTGCTGATAGAGCCAATGCAGCAATGCTGACTTGCCTGACCCATTGGCGCCCAAGACGAACAGGGCGTTGTTCTCCGAGTCCAGGTTGATTTCGACCATCTGGCCTTGGCCGGTGGGAATCGAGAGCGATCTCGTCATGGCTGCTCCCGGACGTCTCAGCGATCTTCGGCGTTGGCGCTGCCGAAGATGGCCTGCATCATTCCGTAGTCCACGACGTCGCCGATGTCGCCGTCGTTGTGGCACTTGTTGACAAGAGCTTCGTTCTCGGCGAGGCGTTCGAGCATGAGTTCTCGCAGGCGGGTCCGCTGGGCCAGGAAGAACTTGTCGAAGTCGTTGGCTCGTGCGGTGACGAGCATGTCGTCTTCTTGCATTGCGTCGTTGTGGACCGCTTCGAGGAACAGGCGGTCGGTGTCGTCGAAGTCGGTGCCGAAGAGGTGGTTGAGGCGTTCGATGATTTGGGACAGCGGCTCGGTTTCCTCTTCGGCGGTGCCGGTGCCGACTGCGGTAGGGCTGGTTACGGTGGCGTCGTCGCCGCCGAGGCTGATGGCTCCGCTGGAGATTTTCTGGATGCGGTAGTACTCCAGTTCCACGTCGCCGCCGAGGTCGATGGGGTCGCCGCCGTCGGGTGCAGTCAGGCGGGGCAGCAACATGCGGCCGTAGGAGTAGAGCCGTTCGAGTTCGCAGTCGGCATAGGGGATGATCTGGCTCAGGAACGTGTAGAGGCGCACGTAGGCGGTGAGCCGGTCCCGGAATTCTTCTTGGGCTTCGTCGTCGAGGGCGGCGAAGCGGTCCCGTGCGGGCTGCAGGGCGGCTTCGAGGCGGGCGTGGTCGGTGGGCTGCTGCTTATGGGCGGGCAGGTAGAACACCGACGCGAAGTCGTCCACCTCGGTCTGCTGGTACACGCCTGCTTGGCCGAGTTCGTGGGCGAGGGTGTCCAGTTGGTAGGGGTCGGACTGCTCGCGCAACTCGGCGACGTCGAAATAGGGCGCGAATGCCGCGGCGATGTCAGACGGCGAGTTCACGAAGTCCAATACGAACGGGGGCTGCTTGCCTGGGGCGATGCGGTTGAGCCGTGAGAGCGTCTGCACCGCGTGCACCCCTGACAGGGGCTTGTCCACGTACATGGCCGCCAGCAGCGGCTGGTCGAAGCCGGTCTGGTACTTCTCGGCGACGAGCAGTATCTGGTAGTCCGGCGACGCGAACCGGCCCGGCAGCGCGGCCTCGCTGATCGGTTTGCCCGACACGACGTCGGTGTTCATCTTCGGCTCGGTGTATTCCAAGTCGGTGTCGGGGTCGGTGACGGTGCCGCTGAACGCCACCAGCGGGCGCACGTCGTCATAGCCGTGCTCGTCGATGTAGGTGGTGAAGTGGTTCATGTACCGCACTGCGTGCAGCCGCGAACCCGCCACCACCATCGCTTTGGCCTTGCCGCCCATGGCGTGCATCACCTGATTTCTGAAGTGCTCGACGATGATCTCGGTCTTCTGGGACAGGTTGTGCTCGTGCAGGGTGACGAACTTGTTGAGCTTGGTCGCGGTGCGGCGCTTGGGGAACTTCGGGTCCTCCTCGGCGGTGCTGACCAGGCTGAAGTACGTGTCGTAGTCGGTGTAGTTGCCCAGCACGTCGAGGATGAAGCCCTCCTCGATGGCCTGACGCATGCTGTAGGTGTGGAACGGCACCGGCTTGCCGTCCGGGCCGGGACGCCCGAAAAGTTCGATTGTCTTGCCCTTCGGCGTCGCGGTGAACGCGAAGAAGCTCAGGTTCTCCTGCGGGCCGCGCGACTCCACCACAGCGTTCAGCCCGTCCTGCCAGTCCTGCGAATCGTCGCCGCCAGCCAGCGCACCGGCTCCCAGAAGCTGCTTCATGTGATGAGCGGTGTCGCCGGTCTGGCTCGAATGCGCCTCGTCCACGATGATCGCGTAGCGCCGCGACGCAAGGCTCTGCACCCACTCCGCCGCCTGAGCGCTCTCGGCCGCGCTGGCTGTGTCTGGGGAGTCCGCCCCGGCGATGCGCATCAGACCGCCCATCACGAACGGGAACTTCTGCAACGTCGTGATGACGATCTTGGTGTCGTCCACCAGCGCTCGGGCAAGCTGGGCGGCGTCCTCGTCGATGGCCTGCACCACCCCTTGGGTGTGCTCGATCTGAGTGATCGCATCCTGAAGCTGCGCATCGAGCACACGCCGGTCGGTGATCACCACCACGCAGTCGAACACCTTGGCATCTGCCGTCGTGTGCAGGCTGGAGAGGCGATGAGCTAGCCACGAGATCGAGTTCGTCTTGCCGCTGCCCGCCGAATGCTGCACCAGATAGTTGTTGCCCGCGCCCTCGGCGCGGGCGGTGTCCACCATCAGGCTCAGCGAGTCCAATTGGTGATACCGGGGAAAGACCAGCGTCTCGCGTTTGACGGTACGAGTGCCCCTCGCGTCGACGACCTTCTCCTCGCGGCGCTCGGCGAACATGAACGAGCCGACAATCTCCAAGAACCGGTCCCGCTCCAGCACCTCGCCCCAGAAATAGCCCGTCCTGTGGCCCGACGGATGAGCAGGGTTGCCCGCACCACAGCGCACCTCGCCGGGATGGCTGCCCCGGTTGAACGGCAAGAACCGCGTCTCGCCCTTCGCGAGACGCGTCGTCATGTGCACCTCGTCAGGATCAGCCGCGAAATGCACCAAAGCCCGCTTGCCGAAGCGGAACAACGGCGCACCCGGCTCACGATCAGAGCGGTACTGACTGATCGCGTCCTTCCACGTCTGGCCCGTCATCGGGTTCTTCAACTCGCACGTCGCCACTGGCACGCCGTTGAGCGCGAGCAGCAGGTCAACCGTGTCGTTCTTGCCCGGATGACAGCGAGCCTGACGGGTCACCGTCAACTCGTTCGCTCCGAACAGCGTGAGCGCAACGGGGTTCAGTCCGTGGGCGGGCTTGAAATACGCCAGCCGGAACATCTGGCCCACGAACTTGAAGCCATGACGCAGCACCTCCAAAGTGCCCTTCAGATCAAGCTCCTTGCAGAGCCGCTCCAACAGCCGCTGCACAAGCTCAGCGCCCTGGGACTCCTCGGCCTGCTCCCACAACTCCGGCTGCGTCGCCCGCACGAACGAGATCACACGATCTGGGAACAACGCCCGATCCACATCCCACTCATTCGGCTTCACCGACTCCCAGCCCACATCAGCCAGCACCGACTCCACCGTCGACTCGAACGCGTGCTCAGAGGTCTGAACTGCCATCACCCAACACCCCCAGAACCAGCCAGCGCCGCCTCGCGCACATCGATCTTGCCCGTCACCGCCGCCGCAATCACGGCCGATCGGTACTCCCGGAGGCGTTCGATGGACAACTCGGCCTTCTCTCGCAGGACATCGATGCGTCCTGTTGCAGCATCCAGATGCTCGACGATTGCCCGCTACTCCGCCGCAGCCGGAAGCGGCACCCGGAACTTCAGCACATCGACCGACGAGAGATGCTTGACAGTCGTCGAGTATGTGACGTCGTTGAGCGCTCGAAGCGGATACGGCAATACGTAGAACAAGAATCGCTGTAAGAGCATCGTGACGTCAGTGCGCAGGCAGCAGAGGCGCTGATTCAGCAGCGCTTCGCCGTTCTGCCATCACGACACGTTGAAGTCGCCGTCCATGCCGATCAAGATGTCCCCGTCGTCGATCAGCGCCTCGGCGACGATCTCACCCGACCACTTGACCTCAGTTTCATCCGTGTACAGGTCGCGTATCCGCACAAGCGGCATGCCCTCAATAGGGTCAAACATCTCCGAGTCGAATGGGTACCCATTCGTGAGTTCAGCAACATCGCTGAGTCGGCCGATCTCCCAATGCTCCGGCACCTCCCCGAGCCACTCCACCCCCGAGTCCTTCAGCGCCGGCTCAGACTCCAGCCCGCCAGCCTCCGCTGCCTCGGGCGGCAGCCCCTTCGTCACCACCCGTGTGATCAGCGCTGTCCGGTACTCGTCGAGCCGATCGATGAGCGACTCCTGCATCGTGATCAGCTTGTCGATGCGGGCGGTCTCGTGGTCGAGGTATCCGGAGATCGAGATTTGTTCGTCGAGCGGTGGGAAGGCTGCGGGAGTGTCGAAGTACGCATCGGCATCGAGGTTCTGAATCCCAGTTGTCTGCTTGATGGAGGGATAATTCAGCTTGCCCGCATAGAGCGCTTGGTGGACGTACGTCCAATACCCGGGGTCAGCATTCTCGGCCGCTACGACCCGACCAACGAAGTTCGAGCACACTGCAGGCACTTCGTGGTCATAGAGAACGACGCAACCGACAAGTTGCTTGATGCCGCCTCCCGACTTCTCCAACAGCAAATCGCCGACATTCAGCATGCGGCCGACTCGCTCAGACTTTGAGACTGAGCGATAGGTCGGTTTCTTGAGCGAGACGCGCGAGGACGCCCGGTCAAAATCGGCGACTCGTACGCACAGAAGATCGTCTTCCCCTTCTGGCTCTCCTCCCCAGACGCCGTTGATGCAGCCAGCGATGGACCACTTGAGCCTCGCGACCCGCCAGTGCTCGGGCACTCTCCCGAGCCACTCCACGCTTGAGTCCTTCAGCGCGATGTTTCCCTGGCTCATGCCGTGACCTCGGCGAGCAGTTGCCCGATCTCTGCTTCGAGCGTCTTGAGGTCGGCTTCGATCAATTCGAGGGGCCGGGGCGGTTCGTAGACGTAGAAGTGGCGGTTGAGGGGGATTTCGTAACCAGTCTTGGTCTTGCCGTGGTCCACCCAGGCGTCGGGGACGTGCGGGTGAACTTCGCGTGCCATGTAGGCGACGATGTCCTCGCCGAGTGGGACGTTCTCGGTGTCGCGCAGCCCGGTGTCGGGCTCATCGTTGCCGTTGCGGTCCTCGCAGATGTCGGCTTGGGGGTCGCGTTCGCTGAGCGCCGCGAGGACGGCCGTGATTTCCGGCTTCGACAGTTTGACGCTGTGCGCTACGGCGGCGGCTCGCAGCCGTGCGGTGAACTCGTCGCGGTTCGCGACGGTCTCGCCGTCGGTGGTCTCAGCGAGGGTTGCGAGCGTGTCGCGGATGGCTTGCTGGCGCTTCAGCCCGTCGGCGACTTCGGCTTCGTGTGCCTTCCCTTCACGCTTCTTGCTCTTGGCGAGGTTGGCGAACGCACGCTCGTCTTCGATGAGGGCGATGCGTTCGGGGGTGGCGGCGAAGTTGAGCCGCAGCGGCCGTTCGACGGTGATCTTGCGATAGCCGAAGTCGTCGTTGTCGAACACCTTGCTGACGACTCGGGGCCGGGTGCGCGGCTCATGGGTGATGGGGTCTTCGTCGGTGAGGTCGCGTGTCTCGCCGTCGGTGAAGCTGCCGTGGATGCGTGTCAGGTCGTCGATCTGGTCGGGCGAGAGTTCGTTGCGCTTGTTGCCGAGGCTGCGGCGCATTTTGACGTAGAACTCGCGGCCGTCGATCAACTGCACCTTGCCGCGGCGGTGCTCTTCCTTGCGGTTCGTCAGTATCCAGATGTAGGTGGAGATGCCGGTGTTGTAGAAGAGCTGGTCGGGCAGGGCGACGATCGCTTCGAGCCAGTCGTTCTCGATGATCCACTGGCGGATGCTGCTCTCGCCGCTGCCTGCGTCGCCGGTGAACAGCGGGGACCCGTTGAACACGATCGCTATGCGGCTGCCCCCAGTGCCGTCTGCTGAGACGGACGCCATCTTCGACAGCATGTGCTGGAGGAACAGCAGCGAGCCGTCGTTGATGCGCGGCAGGCCCGCCCCGAAGCGGCCCTGGAAGCCGAGCGTGTCGCGTTCTTGCTTGATGGCCTGCTGCTGCTGTTTCCACTCGACCCCGAACGGCGGGTTGGCCAGCATGTAGTCGAACGTCCAGCGCGAGTCGTCGGAACGGTGCTTGAAGCCGTCCTTGGTGAACGAGTCGCCGAGCCTGATGTTGTCGGCGTCGGCGCCCTTGATGAGCATGTCCGAGCGGCACACCGCCCATGACTCGTTGTTGATGTCCTGGCCGAACAGGAACGGCCGCGCCTCGGCGTTGTGGCTGCGCAGGAAGTCCTCCGCGACGCTGAGCATGCCGCCGGTGCCGCAGGCAGGGTCGTAGATCGTCTTGACGACATTGGCCTTGCCCAGGTCCGGCTCGGGCGACAGCAGCAGGCTGACCATCAGCCCGATGACCTCGCGGGGCGTGAAGTGCTCCCCGGCCTCCTCGTTGGACTGCTCCGCGCCGATGCGGATCAACTCCTCGAACACGTAGCCCATCTGCATGTGGTCCACCCGCTCAGGCGACAGGTCGAGGTTCGCGAACCGCCCGATCACCTGGAACAGCCGCTGGCGCTCCGCGAGGCGGCCGATCTGGGTCCCGAAGTCGAAGCTGGCCATGATGTCTCGCACGTTCGGCGAGTACGCCGCGATATACGCATTGAGGTTCGCGGCGATCTGGTCGGGATCGTCGAGCAGCCGGGCGAAGTCGAACGGAGACGTGTTGTAGAACGGCCGCTGCGCCGCAGCCGAAACAAGCTGGTAACGCACGTTTTCGGACTGGCGAGCATGCACCCTGGCTGCCGCGAGCACGTCGTCCTTGGTGTCAGCGAGCACGCAGTCGAAGCGGCGCAGCACCGTCAGCGGCAGGATCACCTTGCGGTACTCGTTGCGCTTGTAAGGGCCGCGCAGCAGATTGCAGATGTCCCAGATGAAATTCGCCAACTCGCCGTGAGTCTGTGCGTTCACTCGATCCTCCGACCGTGCCGCTGGGCCGTCTGGGCTGGCCTGGCCCGTCGGCGACTGTAGTGAGGGGAACTTCAATCGGACAGGGTGTCACCGCATTCAGGAACTGATCCCCGTCAGCTTCAGTTCGCCGGTTCGGCGCATCAGTACGCTTGTGGCTATGGCTGCCACGCTGGAGCAACTGAAGCTGCCAGCGTTCAAGAGCCTGCGGAAGGCCCACGTCCGTCTCGGGCCGCTGACACTGCTCGTCGGTCGCAATGGCAGCGGCAAGTCGAACGTCATCGATGCAGCAGCGGTGCTGTCGGCCCTTGCGAGCGGCATGACTGTCCGAGATGCGCTCGATGGCGGACGAGACGAGCCACTCGTGCGAGGCGGATCCGAAGGATGCACACCCGTCGGCGATGACATTTTCAAGATCGGCTGTGCTGCCAGGATCAATCGCAAGATGTACCACCTGGCCGTTGATGTCTCTGTTCGGCCAAGCGTTCAGATCGTGCGAGAACGGCTCTGGACACGACGCGTCGGCGGCTCGCGTCACGGCGAGGCTCAAGACTTGCTCAAGACAGATGCGCCCCGGAAGGATTCGGGTGACATCGATGCCCGCTGGGACAATCTCAGGCAGGGTCCGAACCCAGCAGTGACATTTCGGGCGACGCAACTGCTGACGTCACAGGTGGCCACTCGAGTGCCCGCGACATCGAAGGCGGGTCAGCACATTCACAGAGTTGCCGAACACATGCTCGCAGCCCTTCGCGGGATCTTCATTCTCGACCCCATTCCGCAGCAGATGCGCGAATACGTTCCCGAGAAGGACACACGCCTTCGCAGGAGCGCCGGGAACCTCTCTGCAGTGCTCGCGAGCCTGATGCGCGAGGACAAAGCACGTCGGGCCCTGTTGGAGATGACGCGGTCTCTCTCGGAGGCTCAAGTTGCCGATCTGGGCGTCGTCAGCAGCGAACTCGGGGATGTGATGACGACAATTCACGAACGGATCGGCGACGCGTCGCATCCCATCCCTGCGCGCCTCATGAGCGATGGCACCCTGCGTTTTCTCGCCATTGCAGCGGCGCTGCTCGAGGCTCGACCTGTCGACGAAGAATCGTCACGTTCGGGACCGGATTCTCGACTGTTGGTAGTCGAAGAACTTGAGAACGGCTTGCACCCGTCGCAAGTCGATTTGCTGCTAAGCCGCCTCAAGTCGGCCGCTCGAACTGGGGCGCGGACCTTGGCGACGACTCACAGCCCTGCCATTCTCGATGCGTTGGAGGGCGAGGATCACGAAGGAGTCATTGTCTGCAGCCGCGATTCGGATGGGTGGACGCAGTCCACGCGCCTCACCGACTTTCCTGACTACTTCGAGGTGATCGGCGGCGGGCCGCTGGGAACTTCGGCAATTCGGGATCGATTGCGACCGCGTGAACACATGCCAGCGGAGCAGCGTTCGCTCGTCGACGTACTTGGGCTTTGATCGGTGCCCATCCGCAAAGCAGTGGTGTTTGTCGATAGCTCAGTGCTGATGCGCCTCATCGGCATGGACGGCGACGCTGCGGCACGCGAGATCGCGGAACAATTCGACGACCGGATTGCCGCCGGTCAACAGTTCGTCATTCCGGTCACTGCAATTGTGGAGGTCGGCAATCGAATTGCTCATCTGACGTCCAACCGCAGAAGCCTCGCTGAGCGCCTCCAATCAGTCCTTCGGGCGGCGCACGATGCCGATCCGCCGTGGATCATTCGAGCGGTAACCCTGGACCAGCAGTTCATCCAACAGCTGCTTGACGGCAACTCGACGGGGTCGGATCTGGTAACGCTCATCGGCGATGGTCGGCTCGGCACCGGAGACGTAGCCATTCTCGTTGAGCGCGACCAGTTCCTCCGTGGAACGCAGTACACGAGCGCCCAAGTATGGAGCCTGGACCAAGAGCTCACGGCCTACGGCTGATTGCGGACACGCGCTGCGGAGCGCATCTCGCGCGGGACATCAGCAATTTCGACGCCGTCCTCGCCGATCCTGTGGGGCGTAGTGTTCCCCACAGCAATTCCCGTGGTCGGCTCGGCATGCCCGCGGCCGTGACTTGCTAGCTGGAACGGCGGGGCTGGAGCACGCACATGGCCGACAACGGATCGGGGGCGGCGCCGGGGGTGCCGTACGGGGGGCGCGGCGCACCCGCGCTGTCCGAACGTGCGCTCGGCGTGCCCGCCGCCGCTGTGGCGATGGTGGGCTGGGCGGCTTCGGGCGTGATCTCCAAGGGAATCTCCGAGCTCGGGCCGCTGGCTGTCGTGTTCTGGCGGATGTGGCTCTACACGGGCCTGGTCGCGCTGTTCCTGTGGGCCAACCGCACCCCGCTACGTCTGTCTTCGATCAAGATCTCGTTCTGGGGCGGGTTCTCGCTGGCGTTCGACATCATGCTGTTCTTCGTCGCGCTGCGGCTGACCACGGTCGCGAACGCCACGGTGGTCGCATCACTGCAGCCACTGCTGATGCTGTTCTTGGCGCCGCGGATATTCGGTGAACAGCCGGGCCGTCGCCACTGGGGCCTGGCACTGGTGGCAATCGGCGGCATCGTGATCGTGGTGGTGGGCTCATCCGGGCTCTCGGAGTGGAGCGTGTACGGCGACCTGCTGGCATTCGGCGCCTTATTCGCCTGGACGGGCTATTTCGTGTTCTCGAAGCTCAGCACGCAGAAGATCGCGGCAGCGCAGTACACGGGCGGCAGCGCGCTGGTGTGCTCGCTGGTGGCCACGCCGTTCGCACTCGCTTCGGGGCAGGTGTTCGACTGGCCGTCTTCAGGGGCGTGGCTGTGGCTGGGGATCATGGCCATCGGGCCGGGACTCGCCAGCCACATGCTGATGAACTGGTCGCTGATGCGCATTCCGTCGTGGCTGGGTTCCACCATGACGCTGGCCATCCCCGTCACCAGCACACTGATGGCCTGGGTGTTCCTGGGAGATCAAGTGTCGCTGTGGCAGTTCGTCGGGATGGCGGTGGTGATGTTCGCGCTCGCAGCAGTGGTCCTCGACCAGTCCCGCACGAAGCTGACGTAGAACCGGCGGAGACGGATGCAGCCGGTGCTGCGCCAGCTCACGCTCGATCAGCGAGCGGCGTGGACGGGCGGGCGACGCTGCGACCAGGGCGCGGCCTGTTCCATCTGGGCAGCGACACGCAGCAGCACGTCTTCGCGACCGGGTGCGGCGACGAGGTGCACCCCGATGGGCAGGCCATCGGGTGACATGCCTTCGGGCGTTCCCAGCGGCACCGAGATGGCGGGCTGGCCGCTGACGTTGAACTGCGGCAGGTACGGGGTGACCTTGGCCAGCCGCTTGGTGAGCGTCCGTTCGTCGCCTTCGACGAGATAGCCGACGTGCGGCGGGACGACGCCGAGCGTTGGGGTCAGCAGCAGGTCGAAGTCGTCGCCTTGCCCTGGCACCTCGTTCCACCACTGCACGATCCGGCGGGTGAACTGGTGCAGGCGCTCCCGGCTGGCCAGCACGTCTGGCGCGCTGATCTTGGCACCGCGCTGATAGTTGATCCATGCGACCGGCTCGACGTCGCCTTCGGCCCACGGTCGGCCCAGCACGCCTTCGAATGACCGCAGTGTTGCCGTTGCGCTGGCGCGCATGATGCGCACGTAGTCGTACATGTAGTCGTTGGTTGCCATCGGCTCGGGTCGCGCTGCCTCCACCCGGTGGCCGAGGCCGTCGAGCAGGCCGGCCGCGGCCTCGGTGGCCTGCGTGCACAGCGGATCGGTGTCCTCGAAGGGGATGGTCGAACTGACCCCGATGCGCAGCCCGCCTGGGTCCTGGCCGACTTCGGCGACGTAGCCGGCTGATGGCGCCGGATGCGCCGGCACGTAGGGATCGCCGGGCTCGGGACCAGCCAGCACGTCGAGCGCCAGCGCGGCGTCGCGCACCGTGAGGGCAACGGCCCCGTCAGTGGTGCCCCCTCCCCAGGCCTCCCCAGCGGGGGCGTTGGAAATCCGGCCGCGAGACGGCTTGAGACCGACCAAGCCGTTGGCGCTGGCGGGAATGCGGATCGAGCCGCCGCCGTCGCTGGCATGGGCGATGCGCACGATGCCCGCCGCCACTGCGGCCGCCGCTCCCCCGCTCGAGCCCAGCACGGTGTGGTCGGTGTTCCACGGGTTGCGTGTGGGCCCATACAGCATCGTCTCGGCTGCCGCAGGGCACTGGCCGCCGCCGAGCTCGGGGCTGTGCGAGTGACCGATGCTGATGGCACCCGCTTCGGCCCAGCGGCGAGCCACTGCCCCGGTCTGGGGGTAGCGATAGTCCAGCTCTGCCAGGCGGCGATTGCCCTGGTAGCCCGGCTCGCCCTCGGCCGGGCAGAACAGATCCTTCAGCGCGATCGGCACGCCAGTGAGCAAGCCTGTCGATGCTCCGCTGGCATCGAGCTCGGCCGCCCGTTGTCGCGCCAAGTCAAAGGTCTGCTCGACGATCGCGTTGATCGTCGGATTCACCTGCTCGCAACGCGCGATGGCGTCCTCAACGGTTGTAGCAGCGTCGATTTCGCCGGCTCGTACCTGCCCAGTCAGCGCAGTCGCGTCGTTCATCTTCACCCCGGTCGTCGTGGGGCCGCCGCTCGCTGTGCCAGCCCGCAGCCCCGCTGTCAACGGGGCAGTCTCGCGCAGGCACCCGCCCTCATGGCTTGGTCACATCGAGCACGATGACGCTGATCCTTCGACGCTGCTCGTGGCTCAAGGACTCATTGAGCAGGCATTCGAGCTCATCGGGAGTCTCCGGGAAGTGACTCGTGGTTGGGTGGCGTGGGTATCCCTCGGCATCCGCACCGAACCAGAGAACGAGGTAGATGCCGTGCCCGCCGGTCTCGGCATCGGTCGTGTAGCCGGCGATGAGCTGTTCCTCAATTGCCGTCCACAGGTTGTTGTGGGAGTTCTTCTTGATCTCGACAGGAACGTTGTAGTTCTTGAACGAGATGCGGATATCGGCTCGACGATCAGCGGCGTACTGCCCCTCCGGCTGAACATCGACGCGTTCGGGCAACCGGTTTCGCATCATTTCCAGCAGCGCGTCGCGACAGCTGTTCTCGCGCTTGGCCCGCTCCGGTGCTGATTTGTGGTCGTCGGCCCAGAACTGACGCCAGAGGTCGGCGTTGTTGCCGCGGACATCCCGTCCAAGGTCGCGCAGATGGTCGCAGAGCACGGCGTGCAAGTCCGCAACATTCGCCGGGGGACCATCGCGCAACAGGTCGAGCACCTCGGCGACGCTCATCGGCGAGTACGACGCGTCTCGTATCAATCGGTGCTGCTTGTCGCGGACGAATTTCAGCGATTCGTGCCAGGCGCTCATTCTCTCGTCCGCAATCAGCGCATCGAGGGCAGCGCCAGCTTCTTCGACTGGTTGCCCGCCGAGCTCATCGATCCACCGACGGGCGAGATCCGACATTTCCTCGGCTGGACCGATGCTGACGACCTCGCCGCTGCTCCATGCTCGCGGCGGGAAGTGACGACCGATCACGCTCACCAGCGTGCGAAGCGTCGGGATCGGCTCACTGCCGAGCAACCGATCGACGAATCTGCTGCCTCCATGAAACCTGGCGCACAAGAATGCAGCCAGGTGCGATGGACGCTTCTCGTTGGCGTCGATGAACTCGTCGAGCGCTTCCAGCGCGTCGGCACCGTGCATGATCGCATCGAGGGCAAGCCAACGGACCCGCTGCGCGTCGGTCATGCTCGTCGCTCGGAGCTTCTGAGCGACCAGTTTCCCCAGCGCTGCCCTGTCGGAGTGCTCCGCGATGCTGTGCAGAAGCCAGTCCACAACCGGCAATTGGGCGGCTGGCAATCGAACGGAGATCGACTTCAGCAATCGCAGTCGAAAGTCGCGCAGTTCGTCATCGAGACCCTCAACCTCATCAAGCCAGTCCAACATCGAGAGGTGGGTGTCGCCATGCTTGATGGCAGCGAGTGCAGATCGATGGCATACATCCAGGACCAAGTGCGGGTTGGATCGCAACCAACGCGCCGGCCATGCAGGACGCCTTTCTGAGTCGAACGCCACTCGGCCGTGCGAGGCATAGATGGCCACCACATCGCGGCGCCTGTCTTCACTGAAGCGCGAGTCGTCAAGTTGCGAGGTGCCCTCACGCAGGTCCATACCAGCGAGAACGGGATATACGAGCCAGTCGTGCTTCGATTCCGCAGCCAGCGCAGCCGTGCGCTCCGCCGTCGGCAGGTCGTCTCGAAGCGGTGCATCTCGCAATGCACCTAAGACAGCGTCAAGCAACTCGGCATTGTCGCCGATCAACTCCGCCACGCGATCACGAGGGTGTTGCAGATCATGCGGCAAAGCAAGGAGACCGAGATAAGCCAGCGCCACGGTATGCAGACTCGGTGCCGAGAAGCAGTTTGTTGCGAATTCATCGCGGGACTCTCGCAACAGGGCGCGCCAATCAGATTGCCGCTGCTGCCGCTCACGCTCGTGCCCAGCCCTGATCTCATCGATCTCTTGTTGATGTTTGCGCTCCCGCTCGGCGAATTCCTTCCGAGCAGGAGCCGGCACGAGATAGTCGTCTAGGTGCCGCAGCAGCAGCGGGCTGGATGTCAGTTCAGATCTCAGCCGTTCGATCACGGCATCTCTCATGTCGCCGACCCAGTGTCGGTGCCGGATTGGCGTTTCGACGCAGGCACAGGCAAAGCTCCAATCAGTCGCTGCCCGCCCACGAGCCTGCTGCGCACACCACTCAACGAAGTTCGGCGGAGCTGAGCTCAGCAGCAGATCACCTAGGACGTACCGCTCGTCGAGGCCCATCTCATCGTCGACCGAGCGAGCGATCCAAGTGCTGCACAACTCGAGGGTGATCTGTTCGTTCGCTGCGAGCCACGCCGAAAGCTCGGCCGTTTCATCTGTAGTCCTCGCCCGCCGTGCGTAGTTGGCGACGACCCCAGCGAACCAGTGATATAGCCGCGCAGCCTCGATCGGGTGCCCGATCTCATGCACTGCGCGAGCAAGCAACTTCCAAGGCAGTTCTTCCGCAAACGCACTCGCCAAGATCGGCCACAGTCGCTCCGCGTCGTCGGCGAAGCCGTCCAGCAGATTCGCCAGCTCATCGACTGGGGTCTCGTCGCACAATACGCTTCGCCAGAAAGTCCAACCCTCGCCGACGACGGCCCCTCGGCGAAGGAGGGATGCGTATGCCCAGATTCCGCTCGGCGCGATCGACTCCGGATACAAGAGACGCAGCACCGCACCCCCGATCCGGTCGTCTGGGTCGGCAAATCTCCCGTCGCGAACGGCGTTGAGTGCTTCACCCAAAGTCGTCGCCACCCCGGACGACGAGGGTTCGATTCTTGCGAACGCAAGCAATGCGGCAAGCCGGACATCGGGTTGAGTCATCACGTCAAGGGCGATTTGGCTGATACGCGGGACGAGGCAGCGCAGCCCCTCCAACCAGGCGTCGTCCGCCTCTGACAGGGCTTGGAATAGGAGTTCTCGGACGTGGTCCGGGACATCGTTGCGCCCATCGGCACCAAGGAGTTCACCGATCTCCGGCGTCATGTCGGGCTTGCAGAGGCTGCGGAAGCTCCACCCGGTTGCGTGGCGGTAGCGATGCTCGTTCTTGTCGAACCAGACATGACCCCACACGTGCTCAGGCCGCACACTCGCGACTACCGCTTCCAGGAGTGTGCGACGATCTTCGACCGGCCATTCAGCGATGTCGCCGTAGATGGCCACACCGACCGGATCGCTGGCGATGAGTTCGCGCCGGGCTTCGCTGGAGTGCGTGCTCAGCCATGCCGCGAGACCCCTGAGATCGGTCACTATGCAGTCGTCGACGGGGCTCGTCAGGGCAATGCACACACGGCCCAACGAGACGGTGCCGGCTTCGATGAGGTCTGCAATGTGTGCCGCAGCAAGGTACTCAGTGATCTGACGATGCATCGGCAGATGACTGCGGTCGCCTCCCGGCACGAAGAGACTCGTGGCAAATACATCTTCGACGTCGAGATGGGGACCCTGAGATGCAGCGGCGATGTCTGCTGCAACCTCGACCAGAGGAATGAACTCGGAGTTTGCCGCTGGCGGCGCAAGCGAGTAGCCGTCCTTTCCAGTCAATAGTTGAATCGCGCACAGACGACCTGCAGCCACCAACGTCAGCTCCGGCGGATGAACGTGCGCTGAGCGAGGATGCTCCGGGTTGAGTTCCTGCGCGAGCGTCCGGCAGGAGCGCTCGAAAGCGTCGCGACGCGTTGAGGGCAATCCGTCGTTGCCGGTCGTTTTAATGAGCAAGTTCAGCGTCAAGGGGTTGTCGAGCATCGGCCCCAAACCCAGCGACTCTGCCTCCAGAATGAAGGCGACGGGGTCAGCGCTCGAAAGCTGCGCCTTCAGATACTGGCGAACATCGGAACGGTCCAGCGCGTCGAGACGCAACGTGGTGATCGCGCCGTCGGGCGATACCTCGGCGAGCGGGCGACGATCGACAGGGCCGAGCCAGTCGGCTGCACGGCACGAAATGCGGAATCTCGGTCGTCCAAGAGCATCCAGCTTTGACTGAATCTCATCGAGCGTTGTCGTGGCGTCGCGAGCGCCGGCCCGTGATTCGTCGAGGCCGTCGATGAACAGCACCTTGTCTCGCCACTCGGGATGATTGGCGATTTCAGCCTTTGCAAATCGGCGTGCCGAGACCCACTCGGCACGAGTGCCCAAGGCTCGGCATTCTTGTTCGAACTCAGTCGTCTTGCCAGCACCAGGTTCGCCGAGGAGCACGTAGGCCAGCACATCGCGGTAGGCCCTGAGCGGTTCGGACTTGGCGAAGGCGGCACTGTCTCGCTCGTCGGTGACGATCTCGGTGCAAGTGCGCGGAATCAGGCTGCCCACCGTCATGACGAACTCAGCCAGTGCTCGGCAGGCTTCAACAAGAACTCCTGCAGCGGCACGCCCGCCTCCCCGACCACGATCGAAGGAGCGGCCGAGAATCTGCGCTCAAAGGACTCCATGCTTGAGCGCCGGGGCCGGCGGCGACCAGCCTTGACTTCGATACCCACGAGGTGCGGCCCTCGTTGCAGCACGAAGTCGACCTCTTCATTGCCGTCGCGCCAGTAGCGGACATTGATGGCGGACGAGGCCGAATTGACCAGGTGTGCACCGACGGCGCTCTCGACGACTCTCCCCCAATGACTGCGGTTAGCTCGGGCGTCATCGAAACTGTCGCCGACGACGGCCGACATGAGGGCCGTATTGAGGACATTCAGCTTCGGCGACGAGGAACGTCGCAGGACAGGCTTGTCAGCATGCTTGAACAGACCGGTGACCAGACCGGCACCGGACAGGAAACCCAAGTAGCGCGCAAGCGTCGACTCATGGCCCGCATCTTCGAGCTGCCCGCGCATCTTCCGGTACGAGAGCTCTTGGCCCGAGTACAAACAGCCCAGTTCAAGCAGTTGCCGCAGCAGCGCAGGCTTGTCAACTCGAGCCATCTCCAGGATGTCTCGTTCAAGGTGCGGCTCGATGAGAGCGTCCCTGACGTAATCCCTCCAGCGCTCGAAACTGCCTCGGGAGCGGGCCGCGCTGGGGTAGCCACCGTAGAAGACGAATTCGTCGCACCCGAAACCGAATGCGTCGTGCATCTCGTTGAACGACCAGTGCGTCGCGCGGATCGACTCGAATCGACCTGCCAGGCTCTCGGTCAGACCGGACTGCATACGCATCGGCGCCGAACCGAGAATCACTACATGCAGCGGGCACCCCGACGCCCGGTCCGCATCCCAAAGTCCCTTGACCGTTTCGGACCACTGCGGGATCTTCTGCACCTCGTCGAGCACCAGCACATACTTCGAACCAAGCCTGACCGCCTCGGCAGTGCACTCGCGCCAGACCCGATTGAGCCATTCAGCATCCCGCGGCTGCGCCGCTGCACGGGCCTCCGCTGCCGCCGGCCCCATCGGTGCGGTGTGCGGCTCCTCCGGCTGATCCACCGCTTCGTATCGACTCGGATAGGGAGCCTTGGCCAAGGCTTGGCGAATAATCGTCGTCTTGCCACACTGCCGCGGGCCGAAGATCGAGACGATCCGCTCGACCGGCTCGTCCAGCCGTTCCAGCAGCACGTCGACCTGTGATCGCTCGTACTGCTGCATAACGAGAGTTTAGTTGTTCGATTACTCACCTGCGCAAATTTGCGCAGGTGAGTAATCAGCACATTTTTAAGCGGCCGGGGCGAACAGCTCCACCTCGCACCTGATTCCTGGGGCGCGGGCCTGGCCGACATCGCGGGTGAGCAGCGTCGCTCCGGTCAGTTCGGCCAGCGCCACGTAGGACGCGTCGTAGATCGTCAGATTGTCTCGCAGTTCCCAGCAGCGAGCGATGAGGTGTGCGTGAGGGAATCGCCGAATTCGCAAGCTCGCCAGGTGCCGCATTGCGCGTCCGGCCGCAGCCTCCGAAAGTAGGCCGCGGTGATGCATCTGACGCAACGCCGACACGACTTCGAGATCGAGGAGGTGGGGGACGCAGGCCGCCTCGCGGGCGATGCGTCGCAGGACGTCCTCAGCATGCTCACCTACCGCTCCGACGGCAGTCACGACAACGCTGGCGTCGACGACGATCAATGCGACTCACGATCGCTACGGATGATCTCCACGATCATGTCGGGGTCAAGCTCGATCTCGCCATACGCAAGCGCTTCGACGCGCTTGCGAGCGAGCAGCTCCTCTACAGCCGCAAGCTCCGCCTCGCGGCAGACGAAATCGAGCATGTACTGCTGCAGGGATTGGCCTGCGCTGCCTGCGCGTCGCTGGAGTTTCTCGTGGACCTCGTCGGGAACGTGCCTGATCTGGATCGTTGCCATGACGCCACGCTAGCGCTGTAATAGCGCTAATAGCGCTTGTTTGCCGCCATCGCCTGCTTATGCTCCTGCGCAAATTTGCTCAACCAAGTAATCGGCGAGGATGAAGCGTGAAGCTCGCCTCCTACGGCGACGGCGGATCAGCGGCCTTGCCAGTTGGGTTGGCGTTTCTCGGCAAAGGCTCGGGGGCCCTCCTTGACATCCTCGCTGGCCATCAGGCGGGTGACAGCCGGGTAGGGGTGGTGGAAGGCCTCGCCGAGCGGCATGTCGAGCCCGCGCATCGCAGCCTGCTTGGTGGCCTGGATGGACAGCGGCGCGCACCGCATGATGTCGTCGATCAGTCGATCGGTTGCTGCGTCGAGATCGTCGTAGGGCACGACGTCGTTCACGATGCCCAGCTCAAGCGCCCGCTGCGCGCTCATGGTGCGAGCCGTCAGCAGGTATTCCATGGCGAGCTTCATCGGGATCTGGCGCGGCAGTCGGTGCACTCCCCCGCCGCCGGCATACAAGCCGCGCAGCGGCTCGGTCAGCCCGAACTGGGCATGGTCGGCCGCCACGACGAGATCGCATGCCATCGCCACCTCGAAGCCGCCGCCAAGCGCCACGCCGTTCACCTGGGCGATTAGCGGCTTGGGATAGTCGAAGCGCTCGATCAGCCGGGTCACCTGGCTCATCAGCTCGCGGTCCGCAGCCTGCGTGGCCTCGTCGGACTGGCGAACCATCGACAGGTGCTTGAGATCCCGCCCTGCGCAGAAGGCCTGGCGGCCCACCCCGGTGATGACCGTCAACCACACATCGTCATCGGCCGCGGCGTGGTCCAAGATGTCGGACCACTCCTTGTGCGCCGGTGTGTTGATGGCGTTGCGCACCTCGGGCCGGTTGATGGTGATCCGGGCCACACGCGGCCGGATTTCCTCGTAGACGAAGTACTGCGGTTCGAAGTCCAGTGCCTGCATGGCCCGGGATCGTATGCCGCCGGGCATTCGCGGGTCGCAGCACGCCTGCGTGAAGACGCCGCTGCGGCTGGCACCGACCGCCCAGTAGTCCCCCGCTGCTGTCTCGCAGGCACTACACAAGGGGCGA
The DNA here is from genome assembly GCA_965231925.1 of Acidimicrobiales bacterium. Taxonomy (GTDB): domain Bacteria; phylum Actinomycetota; class Acidimicrobiia; order Acidimicrobiales; family Poriferisodalaceae; genus Poriferisodalis. The sequence continues at coordinate 1,541,262 of OZ246894.1, read as the reverse complement.
CTGCGCCGGCGCACGATGGGCAGGCGCAGTGCCGTAGTGCTGAAAGCCCGTACCCAAGGAGGCAGCGATGTTCGAAGACCACGTGTCGATCGACACCGGCGAAGGCGAGATGAGCACATTCGTCGTGCATCCCGAGCCGAGCGAGCGCCGTCCAGGGCCGTTCCCGACCGTGCTGTTCCTGATGGACGCGCCCGGCAAGCGCGAAGAACTGCACGACATGGCCCGCCGCATCGCCACGGTCGGCTACTACGTGCTACTGCCGAACCTGTACTACCGCGACGTCCCGGGCTTCATCGTCCAGCGTGACGACCCGGCCAGCCGCCAATTCATGTTCGAGCTGATGACCAACCTGTCCAACGCCATGGTCTCGCGTGACGCTGCGGCGCTAATGCGCTATGCCGATGCCGACCCGGCTGCCAGCATCGAACGAGTCGGCACCACCGGCTACTGCATGACGGGCCCGATGGCGATCTGGCTAGCCGCGGACTATCCCGACACGATCGCCGCGGCGGCATCTATTCACGGCGTGCGCTTGGCCGTGGACGCCGACGACTCGCCCCACCTTCGGGCGCCAGACATCGGCGGCGAAGTGCTGGTGATGTCAGCCGAGCACGACGACTACGTCGACCGGGCGCACTACGACCGGCTGTGCAAGGCCTTCGCCGACGCCGGGACCGACGCTCAGACCCTTTGGGTCGACGACACCCACCACGGCTTCGTGTTCCCGCAGCGACCCGTGTATGACCAGCCTGCCGCCGAGCGCCACTGGGAGCTGCTGCTCGACATGTTCGCCCGCCGCCTGCACTAAGACCGTCAGCGGATAGGCACAGACGTCATAGCTGCGGAGGCGGCAGGGAACTCTGCGACGTTGCAACCTGCTGGATTGCTGGAGCAGAGGGCTCTGCCGCCTCCGCAGCGGGCGCACCTACCCGCGCGGCCCCTAAGGCTGCATCGCGCCGGGCAAGCCCTCCGGCGCGATGCCACACTGTCGCCCTATGGAAACACGAGATCTTGTCCAACAGGTGTGCCCGCCCATCGCTTCGATGGGTTCGATGTTCTATTTCGACCCTGGAACACTGGCCCGCGGCAAGGAGGCAGGCCTCGACGGCTTCCGTCTGTACGTGCTGGGCCGCGGCGGGGTGCTCGGTGATGTCGAGCCGACGGTCGTGCACAGCGCCTTCGGCTACTTCAACCCCGGTCTCGTCGCGAAGATCTGGAATTCGGCCCGCGAGACCATGGCGCCGCGAGACGGCGGTCGGCTCTACATGGAGTGCGCGGGCGCTTTTGGCTCCTCGAAGCTCGACGGCGTCGAAGGCCTCGATGCGTTCAATGCCGCCGCCGACAAGGTGATCGACGCCGGGCTCGCCGACAGTTCCGCACAGGCGCTCTTCGCCGCAATCGCGTCTGAGCCCCGCAGTGACGACCCCGCTGCGCGTGCATTCCAGAACGTGGCCGTGCTGCGCGAGCTGCGGGGCAGCCTGCACCTCGTTGCCATCGTGGCGTCGGGCCTGTCGACCGAGATGGCACACCGGGTGCGCCGGCCCGATGACGTCGAAATGTTCGGCTGGTCGAACGACTCGGAGGTCACCGACGAGCATCGGGCGAAGTGGGAAACCGCCGAGGCCCTCACCGACGATCTCGTTGCGCCGATCTACGCCGTTCTTGACGACGGGGAGGCTCAGGCGCTCGCTGACGGCGTGGCTGCCATCGCAGCTGCCCTCGGCGCCTAACACCCCATTCATAGTGGAGGCAGGAGGCTCTGCTGCCGGTGGCTCACACTGTCGGCACCGACTTCAAGCCGGGTCGCCGCAAGCCGTTCGACCAGTTCGTCCACGTCAACGGCTGGTAGCCAGAGACAAGCCGGCAGGTCAGTCGCGGCGCACCCGCCGGGCCAGGGTGAGGGCGTAGTCGCCGTCTGCATCGGTCCACATCCGTTGGGTGACAAGACCGGCGGCGCCGAGTTCTGCGCGCACGCCCTCGGGGCGGAACTTGGCGCTGATCTCAGTGCGCATCCGTTCCCCTGCTGCGAAGTCCACGGTCATCTCCAACGCAGGGATGTGCACTCGTTGAGCTCGGACCGAGCGCAATCGCATCTCGATCCACTCGTTGTCGGCATCGAACACCGCCTCGTGCTCGAATGCTTCGAGGTCGAAGTCAGCGCCGAGCCGGCGGTTGAGCACCGACAACACATTGAGATTGAACTGCGCGGTGACGCCTGCCGAGTCGTCATAGGCAGCAACGAGACGGTCGGCATCTTTGACGAGATCTGTGCCCAGCAAGAAGGTGTCACCGGTCTGCGTCGCACCGGCGACAGCATCGAGAAACGCCGGGCGATGTGCTGGCGAGAAGTTGCCGATCGTGCTGCCGAGCAGTATCACCATGGCAGGAGCGCGTGGAGGTGCTTCGGGCGGTCGCTCCGCCTCGTCAAGGGGCAGGCGGCCGAGGTGATGCTCGAAGTCGCCGACGACGCCGTGCACACGAAGGCCCGGGTACGCCTCGACGAGTTCCTCAGCAGCATTGCGCAGCGTTGCCTCGCTGTTGTCGAACGGCACATACCGGTGGAGCTGACCGGCGGACGCGAACGCGTCGAGCAGGATGCGCGTCTTGGTCGAGGTGCCCGATCCCAGCTCGACCAGACAGTCGGCCCCCGAGGCCGCAGCGATGGCGTCGGCCTCCCGTTCGAGAATCTCCCGCTCCCGGCGCGTCGGGTAGTACTCCTCGAGGCGAGTGATCTGGTCGAACAGCTCGCTGCCGCGATCGTCGTAGAACCACTTGGGCGGCAGTTCCTTGGGGCTCGACGACAGGCCCACCGAAACATCCGCACGCAGTTCCCGATCTGCCCATCCGGCTTCGAGCCAGTTGTCGATCACGGGTGTCGCCGAGCGGAGCGCTGCGGGATTCGGGCTGATCATCAGGCGTCGGCGGCGAGCCGCAGGCCCGAGAAGTGCCAGCGGGTGTGGGGGTGGAAGAAGTTGCGATAGGTGGGACGGACGTGACCCTCGGGCGTCGCGCAGCAGCCGCCGCGCAGCACCATCTGGTTGATCATGAACTTGCCGTTGTACTCGCCCACCGCGCCGGGGGCGACTCGAAAGCCGGGGTATGCGGTGTACGGGCTGGATGTCCACTCCCAGACATCGCCGTACATCTGCAGCGGCGTGACCGGCCCGGCGGCGACGCCAGTCGGAGGTTCGGGCGCCGGGGCGGGATGCAGGCCGGCGCAGGCCCCGATATTCCCAGCTTGGGGCACGCCTGCCGAAGCGTGCTCCCATTCGAACTCGGTGGGAAGCCGGGCGCCTGCCCAGCGAGCAAATGCATCTGCCTCGTAGTGCGACAGATGGCAGACGGGCTCGTCGCCGACGACGCCTTTCAGCCCCTCGAGGGTGAACACCTGCCAGCCGTCGTCGCCAAGGTGCCAGTACGACGGTGCATCCCAGCCGTGGGCCATGCGCTGGCCCCAGCCATCGGAAAGCCACAGCGTCGGCGTGTCGTAGCCGCCGTCGGCCATGAACTCCAGCCACTGTGCACAGGTCACCGGGCGGTCGGCCAGCCGGAACGGCTCGATCAGCACCCGGTGGCGAGGCACCTCGTTGTCGAATGAGAAACCGCACCCGTCGTGACCGATGCTCGCCTCGCCGCCGTCGAAGCTCGCCCAGCGGGTCTGGCTCGAACATGGCGTCACCCGGCTGGCCACCTGTGGTGCTGGTGGCGTGCGGTATGCCGGCCACAACGCCGGGTTGCACGACAGCACGTGCTTGATGTCCATCAGGATGAGCTCTTGATGCTGCTGCTCGTGGTGCAGGCCCAGCGTCACCAGGTCTGCGACCTCAGGTGCGACGCCGTCACCGAGCAGTTCGCACATCGCCGCATCGACATGACGGCGGTATGCGGACACCTCACCGCACGACGGCCGCGACAGGTTGCCTCGCTCGGGTCGCGGGTGCCGCTTGCCGACGGTCTCGTAGTAGGAGTTGAACAGGAAACCGAACGCCGGATCGTGTTCGAGATAACCGTCGAGATGCGGCTTGCACACGAAGGTCTCGAAGAACCAAGTGACGTGCGCCCGGTGCCATTTCGTGGGGCTCACGTCGGGCACCGTCTGGATGCACTGATCCTCGTCGCTCAGCGGTGCGGTGAGCGCATCGGTGTGCGCTCGCACTGAGCGATAGGCCTCAAGCAGGCCTGAAAACGTGTCAATGGTCATAGCTGAGGCCATATGGCCCGCCGGAGGGTAGTGCACTTTCATGAAGGCACTGCAGTCTGAGGTTGGACCGCGGCTCATGTTTCGGGCGGTTCGAGAGTCGGAATCCGCATGGCTTTCGAGCTGGCGTGGCGCTCAATCGACGCGAACAGGGTGCTCTGCGGTAAACACGCGGGCGGGAATTGCGTGCAGCGGCCGCCGTGAGCATTTCGCGGTCGCCTGCGCCGGTGGACGACAGAGTCGCAGACAGGGAGTCGGCATCGATGGGCCTCAAGAAGCTATTGATTGCGAACCGCGGCGAGATTGCCGTAAGGGTGGCTCGGGCTGCCAGCGAACTCGGTATCAGCACGGTCGCGATCGCCAGCAGCGATGACGTCACGTCCCTGCATACACGTGTCGCCGACGAATCATTCACGCTTGACGGGCGGGGCGTCGCTCCGTACCTCGACGCCGACCAAGTTGTCCGCGTCGCTGCGGAAACCGGTTGCGACGCCATCCATCCCGGCTACGGGTTCCTTGCTGAGAATCCGGCCCTGGCGCTGGCTAGCAAGGCCGCTGGCATCGCATTTGTCGGGCCGACTGCGCTGCAGCTCGAGCTCTTCGGCGACAAGCTTGCCGCACGGGCACTCGCGCAGCAGCACCATGTGCCGCTGCTGCCTGCCACCTCCGAGCCGACATCGGTCGAAGCGGCGCGAGCCTTCTTGGACGAGCACGGGCCGATGATGATCAAGGCCCTTGCCGGGGGCGGCGGGCGCGGCATGCGCGTCGTGCGCTCGGCTGACGAAGTCGAGGCGGCCTACGAGCGGTGCGCCAGCGAGGCTGCCGCCGCATTCGGCAATGGCGACCTCTACGTCGAGCAGTTGATCGAACGCGCCCGCCACATCGAGGTGCAGATCGTCGGCGACGGCGAGTCGGCGGCGCATCTGGGCGAACGGGAATGCACGCTGCAGCGCCAGAACCAGAAGATCGTCGAGATCGCTCCCTCGCCCACCTTGGCGCCCGAGACTCGCCAAGCCGTCTGCGATGCGGCTGTCGAGATGGCCAAAGCGGTCGGCTATCGCAGCCTTGGCACGTGGGAGTTCCTCATCGATGCCGACGACCCAAACACGATCGCCTTCTGTGAAGTCAACGCTCGCATCCAGGTTGAGCACACGGTCACCGAGGAAGTCACCGGCGTCGACCTCGTAGCCGCACAGCTTCGAATCGCAGGGGGCGCCCGCCTCGCCGATGTCGGCCTGACGCATCCCGATGTGCCGTCGCCACGGGGCTATGCGATCCAATGCCGCGTCAACACTGAGACGATGCAGCCAGACGGCACCGCCCGACCCAGCGGCGGCGTGCTCGGCGCCTTCGAACCGCCCACCGGGCCGGGCATCCGCACCGACACCTACGGCTACGTGGGCTATGGCACCAACCCCAGCTTCGACTCGCTGCTTGCCAAGGTGATCGCTTACAGCCCCAGCCGCAACTACGCCGATGCCGTCCGCCGGGCTCGCCGGGCGCTGGGCGAGTTCCGTATCGACGGCGTAGCGACGAACCAGGGTTTCCTGGCGGCGCTGCTGGACCGGCCCGAGATGGTCGCCAACGAGCTCACGACCAGCTTCGTGGCCGATCACGCAGAGGCGCTGTGTGCGGCCGCCGCACAGACCGCAACAGTGTGGGCGCCAGTCGAGGCGGCTGCCGCAGCCGGCGTGGCCGGCAGAGCAGGAGCCGTGGTCGACGACGACCCGCTGGCGGTCCTGCGCCACGGCGCCATCGACGACGCCCCCGCCGACCGGGCCGCATCGGATGCGGTGCGTGCTCAGGCAATGGCAGCCGGCACGGCGTCGCTGCACGGGGTGCCCGTCGCGACAGTGACCGGCCCTGACGGCAGCATCGCGGTGGCGGCACCGCTGCAAGGCACGATCGTCTCGCTGTCGGTGGCCGAAGGCGACCCCGTGGCCGAGGGTCAGCAGGTCGCCGTAATGGAAGCCATGAAGATGGAGCACGTCGTGACCTCCACGGTCACGGGCATCGTGCGCATGGTCGGCGTGACCCCCGGCGACACGGTGTACGACGGCCACTCGCTGCTGTTCGTCGAGGAAGCCGACGTCGACGTGGAAGTCACCGAGGCTGCCGCAGCGGTCGACCTCGACTTCATCCGGCCTGATCTGGCTGAGGTGTTCGAGCGCCGCGGCTTCGGCCTCGACGAGAACCGGCCCGAGGCTGTCGCCAAGCGACACGGTCGTGGTCACCGCACTGCGCGCGAGAACGTTGCGGACCTCGTCGATCCCGGCACCTTCGTGGAATACAGCCCGCTGATGGTGGCCGCGCAGCGGCGCCGTCGCTCCATGGAGGATCTGATCGCCAACACCCAGGGCGACGGCATGGTCGCCGGCGTGGCCAGCGTCAACGGCGACCTGTTCGGTCCCGAGCAGTCCCAGGCCATGGTGATGTCATACGACTACATGGTGCTTGCGGGGACCCAAGGCGGGAACAACCACCGCAAGAAGGACCGCATGTTCGAGATCGCCGAACAGAACCGCCTGCCGGTGGTGCTCTTGGCCGAGGGCGGCGGCGGTCGACCGGGCGACACCGACGGCATCGGCGGCTCCGGTCTGGACTGCTGGGCGTTCACGTTCTTTGCGCAGCTCAGCGGACTCGTGCCGCTGGTCGGCGTCACCAATGGACGCTGTTTCGCCGGCAACGCAGTGCTGCTCGGGTGCTGCGATGTGATCATCGCGACCGAAGGCTCGAATATCGGCGTCGGCGGCCCGGCCATGATCGAAGGCGGAGGCTTGGGCGTGTACCGGCCCGAAGAAGTCGGCCCAGTCGATGTGCAATGGCCCAACGGCGTCATCGACGTGCTCGTCGCCGACGAGGCCGAGGCGATCGAGGCGGCCAAGCGGTACCTGTCGTACTTCCAGGGCGCCATCGACGAATGGGAATGCCACGACCAGCGCGAGCTGCGTCATGTGGTCCCCGAGAACCGGCTGCGGGCCTATGACGTGCGCGAGGTCATCGACAAGCTCTGCGATGTGGACTCCGTGATGGAATTGCGTCGTGGCTGGGGCCCCGGTTGCGTGACGGCGCTGGCACGCATCGAGGGTCGGCCGGTCGGCGTCGTGGCCAACAACAACCACCATCTCGGCGGCGCGGTCGACGCTGACACCGGCGACAAGGCCGCCCGGTTCATCCAGCTCTGCGACGCGCACGACATCCCGCTGCTGTTCCTGTGCGACACGCCCGGAATCATGGTGGGCCCCCAAGCCGAGTACGAGGCCACGGTGCGTCATGCAGCCCGCATGTTCGTGACAGCGGCCAACGTGACGGTGCCGTTCATGACCATCGTGCTGCGCAAGGGCTACGGGCTCGGCGCGCAGGCCATGGCGGGCGGCAGCTTCAAGGCACCGACGTTCACCGTGGCGTGGCCGACGGGCGAGTTCGGCGGCATGGGCCTCGAAGGCTTCGTGAAGCTGGGCTACCGCCGCGAACTCGAGGCCATCGAGGACCCCACCGAGCGCATCGCCGAATACGAGAAGCGCGTCGCCCGGCTGTACGACCAAGGCAAAGCCGTCAACACCGCCACGTTCTTCGAGATCGACGACGTGATCGACCCCGCAGAGAGCCGCGACTGGATCCGCATGGCGCTGCTCGCCGCTCCCAAGCCGCCGACACGCACCGGCAAGAAGCGCCCCATGGTCGACACCTGGTAGCACTGCCGCCGGTCCCTCTCCGAGCGGCGGGGCCGTCCGAGTCTGATGGGCTCGAACCGTCGGAAGCATTCGACAAACAGTTAGATAAAATCTCCATAAATGGTTAAGTCAATTACCCATAATCTGTTATATGCTGCCCTGAATGGTTCCCTCACTCCGGATGGAGCATCACGACAGGCCTCGGCCGCCAACACCTGAACATCCGTTTCCGCAATACCGGCACCGAACAGCCGAGGCCGACATTGCCGATGCGCTCGCCCGTCGAGGCGCAGTTCTGATTGACGGCGTGCGCTGGTGTGGCAAGACGTGGTTGGCACTCCGCTTTGCACGAAGCGCATTGCACCTCGACGACCCGGACGCACTGACGCTGACCGCAGCCGATGCCGCCCAAGCCCTGCAAGGCGACACGCCCCGGCTCATCGACGAATGGCAGAACGCACCGCAGCTGTGGAACCGAGTCCGACGCGAGTGCGACGAGCGCGCCGCGGCAGGCCAGTTCATCTTGACCGGCTCCGCGTCCCCACGCGAGGACATCACGCGTCACACCGGGACAGGACGCATCGCCAGGATCACCCTGCGGCCAATGTCGATGCTGGAATCGGGCATGTCCGACGGCTCGGTCTCGCTGCGCAGCCTGTTCGGCGGCGAAGGCGCTGCGCGCGCCGCCAGTGACAGCATCGGCCTGCGCGACATCGCCGACGGGCTCTGCATCGGCGGCTGGCCGGCGAACCTCGGTCTCGACGCGGACTCGGCACGGCGCTCAGTCCAGGATCACTTGCGGGAATCGGCGCTCGTCGACGTGCCCGCCGCCAGCGGGGTACGCCACGACCGCGAAACCATGCTGGCAGTGGTGCGCTCAGTGGCCCGAAATGTCGCCACCGAAGCGAGCGTCAACAAGATTGTGTCCGACATGTCCTTCGGCGGCGACGGCAGCCAGGTCAGCCGCCAGACGGCTACCGCATACCTGGAAGCCCTGCGGCGGATCTTCGTGATCGAAGACCAGCCGTCGTGGCCGGCTCACTTGCGATCCCGCGCCGTGCTGCGCAAGTCGCCGAAGCGCCATTTCGTCGACCCGTCGCTGGCGGCCGCTGCGTTGCGGGCCTCGCCGACGCAACTTCTGAGCGACCTGAGCACATTCGGCTTCCTCTTCGAGTCGCTCGTCGTACGCGACCTGCGCATATACGCCCAGCGACACGACGCGCTGGTGTATCACTACCGCGATAGCGACAACCTCGAGGTGGACGCGATCGTGGCCTCCGACGACGGCCCCTGGCTGGCCGTCGAGGTCAAGCTCGGCCATCACGCCAATGTCGTTGACTCGGCAGCGAAGTCCTTGCTGCGCCTCCGTGACAAGGTCGCCGCGTCACGGCGCGCCGAACTTGCATGCCTCGTCGTAGTGACCGCCCGAGGACCTGCCTATCGCCGCCCCGACGGCATCCAAGTGGTCCCCATCACATCACTCGGCCCCTGACGAATACGTGACAACAGCTCTCCAGGCTGAACCATCGTGCTGCGCAAGGGCTACGGGCTCGGCGCGCAGGCCATGGCGGGCGGCAGCTTCAAGGCACCGACGTTCACCGTTGCGTGGCCGACGGGCGAGTTCGGCGGCATGGGCCTCGAAGGCTTCGTGAAACTGGGCTACCGCCGCGAGCTCGAGGCCATCGAGGACCCCGAAGAGCGCATCGCGGAATACGAGAAGCGCGTCGCCCGGCTGTACGACCAAGGCAAAGCCGTCAACACCGCCACGTTCTTCGAGATCGACGACGTGATCGATCCTGCAGAGAGCCGCGACTGGATCCGCATGGCGCTGCTGGCCGCTCCCAAGCCGCCGACACGCACCGGCAAGAAGCGCCCCATGGTCGACACCTGGTGAGGACCTGCCCTTGGCTCGACTCTCATACGGCTCGGCCAGCAGGTGATTCCTACTACAAGCCTGAGTTGTCGCTCGCCATCGGTGATGAGGGCGTGCTCGGGACGCGCCCGCTACGTCGTCTCCAGTTCTGCGCTGTCGCCCGCCATAGGTGACGGGGGAGGCGGATAGACATAGGCATGGCTTGGCGGGCCGGATGGAGGCGTGTCCGACATAGGTCTCCTGCCTCCGCCGCGGATCGCCTCAAGTTCGGCCTCGTCCAACTCGCGTTCTTCGGACTGGTCGTCTGACGGATTGTCTTCGCTCATGTCTTGCTCTCTTCCTATATCAGATGCACTGCGGCAAGTGTCACCACAATGGCCCAGCGTCCGCAGCGGCTGTTGACGCTGGGCTCAGCCGGCGCATCTCAACGCGGCGCCGCGAGGATCTACGGTCGGCACGGCTCGCAGCTCGTCGCGAGGATTCCTGCTTGCGAAATCTAAGTTGCGCTGCTTCCGCTTCTTGAGCCACTGGCCGGAGTACTGGAAGGGGTTACATAGTTTCCGGTGACAGCAGCGTTACCGGAAGTAGTAAAGTTGGGCGTCCCACTGCCAGCACCGGGCGTGGAGGCCGCCTTGCGTGCTCCGGAGCCTCCCCGGACAGCTTCGAGTTCGGCCTCGTCCAATTCGCGTTCTTCGGACTGTTCGTCTGGTGGGTTGACTTCGCTCATGTCATTCCTCATGTCAGATGCACTACTGGAAACGGCACCACTGTAACACAGCGTCCGCGGCGGCTGTTGACGCTGGGCGCTGTTGACGCTGGGCTGAGCTGGCGCAACGCAGCGCCGCGAGGATCTACGGTCGGCAAAGCTCGCCCCGCAGCCCGCTGCGAGGGATTCCTGCATCGGGCGCCTCACAGCAGTTGGCGCTGCACCAGTTGCCGGAATGGCCCTTCTGCGGCCAGCAGTTCATCGAAGCTGCCCGTCTGAGCGACCCGGCCTGCATCGAGCACATAAATCCGGCTCGCGCGCCGGATCGTCGACAGACGGTGAGCAATCACGATGCGCGTCGCGTCGAGCCGCTTGATGCCGTCCATCACCTTCGCCTGACTGGGAGCATCGAGCCAGCTCGTCGCCTCATCCAGAATGACTATGCGCGGATTGCGCACCAGCGCGGACGCGATGCGAAGGCGCTGCACCTGACCGCCTGAGAAGATGCTCGCCCGGTCGCCCACTTGAGTCATCATCTGCATGGGCATCTCAGCGATGTCGGCATCCACCGCGGCCAGCCGCGCGGCGGCCCACGCGTCGTCAAGCGTCAAGTCGTCGGCCATGCCGATGATGTTCTCCGCCAAGCTTCCCGGCGCCAGCGCGCTGTCCTGGGGGACGACGCCGATCTGGCGCCGTACCGAGGTGCTGTCGAGGTGCCGCAGGTCACGGTCGTCGAAGTACACAGCGCCGCGCTCGGGCACCTCGAGACCCAGCAACAGTCGCACCAGCGTGCTCTTGCCCGAGCCTGACGCGCCCACGATGGCGACAAACTCGCCGCGGCGAGCAGAGATGGTCACCTCGTCGAGGACGAGCGGGGAGTCGGGGGCGTATCGGAAGCTCACCTGATCCACGACCACATCGCCATCGAGCCGGACCGGTGTCCGCGTCGCGTCGCTCCGCTCGGGCACTGCTGCGAGCACTGGCGCGATCTGCTCATAGGAGGTGAATGCTTCAGCCAACGTGTCGATTGCGCGGCCCAGATCCGCCACCGCTGCATACAGCGTCAATGACGCGGACAGCACCACGACGAAATCGCCTGCGGAGATGCCGTCGCCGCGGGCGATCGCCGCTGTGCACAGCACGGCCGCGAATCCGAACGGGAATGCAGCGCCGAACGCCGCGAGATGCTCATCGATGCGCGAGCCGCCGATGGCGGCAAGGTGCTTGCGGCGATACGACTCGGCCCAAGAGGCGAATACTGCAGCCTCTGCCCCGCATGCGCGGATCTTGGCGATGCCGCAGATGTACTGGAACAGGCGGCCCGACAGTGTGCGCACTGCGGCGTGCCAGCGCCGTGAATGAGGGATCTGCGCCAGTCCCAAGCCGACGGAGACTGCGAGTGTGACCGCGGTCATGGCCGCTGCGACCGTCGCGAGCGCTGCATCGTAGATGTACAGCACTCCCAGCGTGGGCAGCAGGAACACAGCGGAGGCCACCGCACTGGCAACGGCACCGGAGACCAGGTCGCGCAGTCGCTGGAATGTCGCCATGCGAACCGCCAGCTCGCCGGCGACAGCGTTTCTGAAGAACGGCAGCGGAAGCGCCAGCAGCCGGTCCCAAGCCGCAGCGCTGAGACGAGCGCCGGCGCGCGCTTCGACACGCATCAGCATCGCTCCCCCCCCCGCAGCCAGAACCACAGCCGCGATGCTGAACACGGCCAGCGCCACGAGAATCGCCACGAGCGCATCGACGCGGGCGAACGGCAGCGCCCAGTCCGTCAACGACGCCAGCGCAATGGCGGGGGCTTGAACCAGCACGGCCCCAACCAGCCCTGCGACCGCGAACCTGGACAGATCGGCACCGGCGCCCTGCCGCGCGAGACGCAGCAGATCGCGCACGCCCACTGGTTGGTCATCGCTCAGCTTGGGGTAGACGAGCCATGCGGTCTCCGACAAGTCTCCCGCCGAAGCGGCCGTTACCCGCTGTGGTCGCCCGTCGACGCCCACAGATCGGTAGCCGCGCAAGCGCGGCAGCAACGCGACCGGCTCGCCGCTGGTGGATCGGTAGCCCAGCAATGCACCGCTGTCGGAGTTCCACCATCGGTCTTCGGGCTTGAGGCGGACGCGTCGGGCACGCAGCCCCGACGCCTCCACAATCTCTTCCAACGTGATGGGCGGCGCCGTGGCCGGGCGACGAGGCTCGTCGAATGCGATGCCGCTGTGGCGACCGATTCGCTCCAGGGCTGCCAACAGTGCCGATGCGTGGGCGGGCACCTCGGTGTGCCGGACTCGAGGCGCCGAGACAGACTCGAGCGCGCTGCGAGCGTGCTCACGAGCCCGGCGGCGATCAGCAGCACGAGCAGTCTGCGCATTGACCTCATCAGCGAGCCGCAGACGCCGATTGAGCGCCTCCGCGCGTATCGACAGCCGAGCGAAGTCGCCGAGGGCGTCGAACAGTCGCCCGTCGCGTGCGAGCTGCGCAGAAGTGCGGACTTCGAGTCTGATGCCGCCGGGGTCCGCTTGAGGTTCAGGGCGGCCGGCACGGGGCCCGGCTGCAATGGTGGCCCAGCTGTCAGCGGTGAGGGGGATGGCGCAGACGCTGCCGTCCTCGGGAGTCGGGAGCGTCTCGGTTCCCAGATACGCGAGCGCGATCTGCGGGCCGGCAGCGGGGATGCTCGCCCAAACCGCATCGGGCCGGCGCGCCGAGATCACGCTGTCGGGCGCAACGAGGACTTCTTGGACGCCGGGCGCCTTGCCATAGTCCGTCCGGCCGCCGGCGGCGGCGGCAGCGGGTGCTGGTGCCACTGCACTGTCGACGCGCGCGTCGCCTGCGTCGATCAGCGTCGTGGCGAGCGGCCGGTATTCGATATCGGCCGAGACGGCGTGGGCCAAATCGGCGATCCATCGGTCCGCTTCGCGCGCCAGCTCGTCAAGTTCGGCGCCCTGTGCGCTCTGGGTGCCTTGCGCAGACGCTGCGGAATTGCTGCGGAGAGCCAACTCTGCGAGGTGCGCAGCATCGAGCCGCAAGAGCCTGGTGTCAGCAAGCCCTTTGGCCACGAGCCTGAACGAGCCATCGAGCGACGGTGTGCCGAAGACGAGCCGGCCATCGCCGGCTCGCAACAGGTGTTTCGCAGCCGCCGAGACTGCTCCGTCTTGGTACTCCACGCAGAAGACGTCAAGGCCTCCGTGCTCGACGTACCAGGCCGCTGCTTGGCCGTCGAGACGGATCGGTGCGTTCGCCGCCGAAGTCGTCGGCGTTCCGAAGCGGGACGCGAACGTGGCGAGTCGGGGCACCGTTGGGCTGCTCATGGCGTTGCAGCCCGCGCGTCGCCCGTCGGGTGCGCTGCTGGGTCCTCAGCGCACAGTCCGCATGGCGTGTCGCGAGTCATTGGCCCGACACCAGCGTGAAATAGAGGCCGTCGCGGTCGGCGACGAGTTCGTCGTGTGTCCCCCGCTGAGCGCAGCGCCCCCGGTCGAGAACCACGATCTCGTCGCAGTCGCGGATCGTCGCGAGCCGGTGAGCAACGATGACGCACGTCATGCCGCGGCGCCGCAGCGCTTCGTCGATCTCGTGCTCGACGAGCACATCGAGCGTGCTGGTGGCCTCGTCGGCAAGCAGCACCGAGGGATTCTGGGCCAGCGCCCGACAGATCTCGAGCCGCTGGCGCTGCCCGCCGCTGAAGTTCTTCCCCCCCTCGGCGACCATCGCTTCGTAGCCGCCGGCTCGGTCCATGATCACGTCATGGATGCGCGCATCACGGGCGGCCTCGATGATCTGTTCGTCGGCGATGGCCGTGTTCCACATCGACAGGTTGTCGCGTACCGACGCGGCAAAGAGGTGAATCTGCTGATCGACCGATGCGAGCGAGCTGGCGAGGACCTCGCGCGGGATCTCGCTGCGAGGCGCGCCGTCGAAGAGTATCTCGCCGCTGTCGGGCTCGAACTGCCCGCTGATGAGATGCAACAGCGTGGACTTGCCGGCGCCCGTGGGGCCGACGAGCGCCACCCGCTGGCCGGGCTCGACGACAAGGCTGAGCGCGTCGACCAGCGGCGGGCGCTGCGGATCGAAGCCGAAAGTGACCTCGCGCAGCTCCACCCGCCCCGCGAGGCGCAACCGCCCGGCAAATGTCGCCACCGGCGAGCCGCGCCCGTTCGATGCCTCAGATTCCTCGACGGGCGCTTGAGGATCCTCGGGTGCGTCGAGCACATCCTGGACGCGCTGCAGGTCGGCATCGAGCGTCATGAAGGCATCAGCGAACTGCACGAATCTCCCGACCGGCGCCAAGAACGCTGCTGCCAGCGTGTAGAAGGCGATGAGCGACCCGACGCTGAGCTGCCCGGCAACCACCTGCCAGCCGCCGACGCCGAGCACGACGATGGCAGCGATCATCGAGAACAGGCGCGGCATGGCGCCGATGAGGTAGCCGATCTCGGTGAAGCGCTGGCGGGCTGCCAGCTCACGCGCCTGCTGTCCGCTCCAGCGCACGAAGAAATCGCCCTCGGACGCGGTGGCCCGCATCGTCTCGATGTCGCGCAGCCCGGCGGCCTCGATGCCCGCAATGGTCGCCTGCTCGTGGCGGAACTGCCGCTCCGTGTCGGTTCGCAGCCGACTGAGCGCCCCGGAGAGCGCGATGCTCGCCAACGCGACGGCACTGACGAGCGCGGCGAGCACGGGATCGAAGGCGACCATCACCGCCACGAGCACGAGACTGGAGACCAATTCGATCACGATCCACGCTGCCCCGTTTGCAGCGCCGACAGCGACGGCGTCCACCAGATGCGCCCGAGACGTGAGGTCCCCGGCCAATCGGTGGTCGAAGTACTGCGGCGGCAGCCGGAACAGGCGGCCGAGGAACCCCTGCGACCCGGTTACCGCGAGGGTTACCGACAGCTTGCGAAACATGTACTGCTGGAGCCACACCAGCAGGTACGTCAGGACACCGGCCGCGACCATCGCCAAGCTCACCGGCGCACCCCAGCCGGGCGCCGCGCCGCCCAGCACGCTGTCCACGAACAGCCCCAGCAGGACCGGCAGCGCGGCGACCGGCGCCGTCACCAGCAATCCGGCCAGCACCGAGAACGCCAATGCGCCCTTGGCAGATGCGAGCCATGGCCACAACTTGCGCACAATCCCGGGAGGCCGCCCGCTGCTCACGAAGCCGGCGTCGGGCTCGGCCGTGAGGACGATGCCGGTGAATGCCCGGTCGATGGTCTGAGCGCTCACGCTGTGTCGTCCGTTCGCCGGGTCGTTCAGGTAGTAACGGCCGCGGCGCACTCCTTCGAGCACGACGAAGTGATTGAATTCCCAGAACAGGATCGCCGGGCCCTCGAGGCCCGCCAGCGCCTCCGTTTCCATGCGCCAGCCCGTCAGCTTCAGCCCGTGGGCTCGACCGGCAGCGACGATGTCGGCTGCGCTCGACCCGTCACGGGTGACCTTGCACTCGGCCCGCAATCGCTCGATGGGGATGCTTCGCCCATGATGCGCGAGAACGATCCCCAGGCATGCCGCACCGCACTCTGTCGTGTGCATCTGCGGCACGACGGGCGTGGTCGGGACACGTCGAGGTCCCAGAGCGATGCGCACCACGAGGCGTTCCTCAGCGACGCCCGAAGAGCCGGTCGAAGGGTCGGTGAGATCCCGTGATGATGCGGGCTTCGCACTCGTAGGCCGACGGTGACTGGGCAGCCGCCGCTGTGAAATCGCCCGACGCAGACAAGAGCTCTGCCGCAGCAGTCGCCGATCCGCGGATGGTGGACACAGCGGCATTGCTGTCCGCGGCACCGAGTGCAGTTCCCTCAACGGCGGCCGCCTCCCCGAGCACTCCAAGCGGTACCGATGCCCTCGGCGCTGCGCCCACAGTCGTGATGCGTGCGTCGGCGATCACCGCATCGGCACTTCCCGCAGCCCCGAGGACAATGCTGGCTTCCATGCCAGGGCGAACACGCGCGGCGTCGCTGCCCAGGCTCACCACAACGGTCGGCGGTCCCGCAGTCGCTTGCCGCACGTCGGCCACCACCGCTCCCGCCTCGAGTGAGACGCCGACCCGAAGTGCCGATGTCGTCAGCCGGCCTCCGGCGGGGCTGCGGATCGCAGTTCCCGCCGTCTGCCTAGCCGTCAGCGCCTCTGCCTCGGCGACGGCTGCGACCGTCTCGAGGGCGTCGGGATGCTGGGCGACCAGCGCGGCCGCTCGCGCAGTCGCCAGGTCAGAAGCCAGGGTCAGCTCGGGCGCGGCGAGCCGGGCCAGCAGGTCTCCGGCTTCCACGCGGTCTGCGGGCTCGGCCAGCACCTCGACGACGACGCCTGCCGACGGCGCCGCGACAGGGTGGCGGGCGCCGGCCGACTGCACGACGCACGGACCGCTGACGCTCGACTCCAGCCGGCCGAGGAAGCTCCATGCCACGACAGCGATCACCATTGCCGCCAGCAACAGCAGCAGCAGCCATTCGTGCGGCGCGCTCACGCGCAGCACGCCGTCGATGGGCGCTACCCGGCCGCGCTGCTCCTGCGCCTGCCGGCGGTAGAGCTGCTCGACCCGCGGCGCTGCATCAGTCCGCGACTGCGGCTGCTGAGTCGTCTGCTGTTGATCAGCCATGTGAACCCTGCGAGCTTGTCATGTCGTCGCCGGCATCGCCGTCATGCCAGGAGCTCGGCGACGGCGAGTTCGGCTATGCGGTCGCCGTCGTAGCCGAGGACGTCGGTGAGGATGTCGAAAGTGTGCTCGCCGAGCGTCGGGCCGCCGTAGGTCACCTCCGCGGGTGTGCGCGACAGTGCGAAGCGAGATGCGTCGACGATTGTCGTGCCCTGCTTGGCATGACCTACTTCAACCTGCTGGCCTCGGTGGATCACCTGCGGATCGGCGGTGTACTCGGGCGAGTTCTGGACGATGTGAGCCGCCACACCGACGTCCTGCAGGCGGTACATCAACGCGTTGCCGTCCTGACCCCGCGTCCACGCTGCGATGACGTCGTCCAGCTCGTCGTGACGCTCGCGACGCTGTGCCAGCGTCAGGTCTCCCAGATCGCTGCGACCCATCTGGGCTGCCAGCGAGTGCCACTGGCTGTCGTCGACGCAAGCGATCGCAATCCAGTTGTCGTCATGGGCTTGCGTCGCACCCGTCTGGTACACGCCCTGGGGAGCAATGTGGCTGTCCCGGTTGCCCACCCGTTCAGCCATGCGGCCGTTGACCGTCTGGTCGAGCAGCGCAGGAGCCATGAGGTGCAATGCCGCCTCGGCCTGGGACATGTCGATGTATTGGCCTTCGCCAGTGCGGCGCCGGTGCTCCAACGCCCCCATGACGGCCGCCACCAGCCAGCGCGGCGACGTGTAGTCGGTGTAGGCGCCGAACGGCCCGCACGGCGCTCGGTCAGGCCAGCCGACTGGGTAGAAGAACCCCGAGATGGCCGCAGCCATCGTCCCGAAGCCGGCCAGCATCGCGAGCGGGCCGGTCTGGCCCATCAGGCAGCTCGACGCCATGATGACGTCCGGCCGGCGCTCGCGCACCTGCTCCCATCCCATCCCCCAGCCGGCCATGGCCTTGGGCGAGAACGACTCGACGATGACGTCGGCCCAGTCGATGAGATCCCAGATGACATCGAGCGCCGCCGGCTTCGACATGTCCAGACAGATGCCCCGCTTGCCGGCGTTCATGTTGTTGTAGAGCGCCGAGTACTCGGGATCGCCGATGTCGTCGCGGAACGGCTGCAGCGAGCGGGCCACCTCGAGCCGCGTCTCGGATTCGACCCGGATGATGTCGGCGCCGTAATCGGCAAGCACCCGCGCTGCTGCGGGCCCCGCCATCGCCCACATGAAGTCGAGCACCTTGACGTTCTCGAGCGGTCGGGCTGTCGAGGGCGTGTGAGCGGACACGTCCGCGCCGGTTACCTCGATCCGGGGACGAGTCTGCACCGTCGACGCCAGCTCCCCAAGCACGTCATCGGTGTGCTGACCGAGCTTGGGCGGCGGGCCGAGCGGCGGCATCGGTGTCGCGCCAAAACGGGCGTAGCGACCCGGGTACGTCACCTCGGTTTGGCCGTCCCCGTCTACCTCCTGGGTGACGGTCTCCCAGTACTCGCGCGCTGCGAGCTGGTGCGAGTCGATTACCTCGTCGGTGGTGGAAACCGGCGTGATGAGCACCCGACGGCTCATGGCCGCGTCGAGCAGCTCGGCCTTCGTCTTGGTGGCGAAGAAGTCAGCCAGCACTTGCTTCAGCCGCTCGTACTCCGAGACCGGCTCGCGGCCGTCAAGCAGCATCATCGCGTACTCGGTCCAATTCTTGTCCCGCGTGGCCTCGTCGCAGAAGCCCTCCTCGCACACCCAGTCCATGAGGTTCTGCGTGAAGGCCCGAAAGCCAGGCCCGAACAGGAACGTGACCGAGGCATGGCCATCCGCGCACGGCCACATCAGCTGGATGTGCAGGCCCTCCACGAGCACCCCGCCCGCGTGTCTGACGGGCGGGGTGGCACCGATCGGCGTCGAGAGTGCGTACGACTGGCAGGCCTGGTTCATGCTCTGCTGCGCCGACATGTCGACGTGTTGGCCGAGCCCGGAGACCGTCTGGCGCTCCCACAAGGCGATGAGCGCCCCGCCGGCCGCCTCGGAGGCCGCGTTGTGGAACGCCTGGGGCAGCAGTCCCCCGGTGCGGACCGGCGCCCGATCCGAATCGCCGGTCATGGCCATGTTCACCGCGGAGGCCTGCAACGTGAGGTCCGACGCCACCCAGTTCGCCTTCGGCCCGTCCGAGCCGAACGGCGTGATCGACACGTACACCAGCTCGGGATTGATCTCCGACAGAGCGTCGTAGCCGAGCCCGAGGCCGTCCATGGCCCCGGCACCGGCCGACTCGATCAAGATGTCCGCCGCAGCTACCAGCGCCTTCAGCTGCTCAGTGCCCTCGTCGGTGCGCACATCGAGCACCACGCTGCGCTTGCCGCGGTTGTAGGCCCAATGGTGCAGCGACCGCTCGGATCCTTCAACATCGCCAGCAAAGGGAGCCAGCCGCCGCGCCGATGAGCCCTCGGGCGGCTCTACCGCGATCACGTCGGCACCCATCTGAGCAAGGATCGCCCCGCACAGGTGCCCTCGCTCATCGGTGAGGTCAAGCACCCGGAACGGGCTCAGCATCGACGTGGTCTCAGAATCAGCGGGGGCGTCAGGCATCCGCACATTTCAGCACGGCTGCGCACAGCCGTCTGTTACCGCCGAGCCACTACTCCAAGAGCTCAGCCACAGCCAGCTCGGCAATGCGGTCGCCATCATAGGCGAGCGTCTCGGTCAGCACCTCGAAGCTGTGCTCGCCGAGCGTCGGGCCGCCATAGGTCACCGATGCCGGGGTGCGAGACATGACGAACCGGGTGTTCTCCACCGTCGTCGTGCCCTGCTTGCCGTGGTCGACCCCGGTGAGGAACTGGCGGTGGACGATCTGCGGATCGACGGTGAACTCCGGCGAGTTCTGGACGATGTGTGCCGCGATGCCAGCCACCTGCAGCTCCGCCATCAGCTCGTAGCCGTCACGTCCCCGGGTCCACGCCGAAATCATCTCGTCGAGTTCGTCGTGGCGCGCATGCCGCTCACCAGTGCTCAGCGACGCCAGGTCTTCGCGCCCCATCGCTGCCACCAGCGCAGCCCACTGGTCGTCGTCAACACACGAGATCGCGATCCAGTTGTCGTCGAAGCCGTCCCCCGCAGGGCCTCCTGCTGCGGTCCGGTAGGCACCCTGCGGTGCGAACACCAGATCCCGGTTGCCCCCCGCCTCCCAGATGCGCCCGTTGGTGGTGCGCTCGAGCAATGCAGGACCCATCAGGTGCAGAGCCGCCTCAGCCTGGGACATGTCGACGTACTGGCCGCGGCCGGTCTGACGCTTGTGCTCAAGCGCCCCCATCACAGCGGCCACCAGCCAACGCGGCGACGTGTAGTCGGTGTACGCGGCGAACGGGCCCGCCGGCGCCCGATCGGGCCACCCGACCGGATAGAAGAAACCAGAGATCGCTGCGGCCATGGTTCCGAAGCCGGCAAGCAGCGCGAGCGGACCGGTCTGGCCCATCAGGCAGCTCGACGCCATCACCATGTCGGGGCGGCGCTCACGCACTTGTTCCCAGCCCATGCCCCAACCGGTCATCGCCTTGGGCGAGAACGACTCCAGGATCACGTCTGCCCAGTCGATGAGGTCCCAGATGACCTCCATCGCTTCGGGCTTGGACATGTCCAGCGCCAACCCGCGCTTGCCGGCGTTCAGATTGCTGAAGAGGGCCGAACCGTCGGGATCGCCGACATCGTCGTGGAACGGCTGGATCGACCGAATCGCATCGAGCTTGTTCGCTGATTCGACGCGGATGATGTCGGCGCCGTAGTCGGCCAGCACCCTCGAAGCCGCCGGGCCGGCCATCGCCCACATGAAGTCGAGCACCTTGACACCCTCGAGCGGCGGCGAAGTATGGGCCACCGGAGCGACAGCAGCGGGCACTGCCGGCAGGCGCTCTGCGGCGTCCAGCTCGGCCAGCACCTCGTCGGTGTGCTCGCCCAACCTCGGGGCGCGGCCCAGTTTCACCAGCGGAGTCTCGGTGAACTTCGCAAATGCGCCCGGATAGCGGACGGCCGCGGGATCGAATGAACCAGCGCCGCTGTCCGACACCACATCGCTGTGATCGACATCCTCCCAGTACTCGCGAAAAGCGAGCTGATGGGAATCGACCACCTCGCCGGTGTTCCACACCGGCGTGATGAGCACCCGCCGGGTCATCGCCGCGTCCAGCAGCTCGGCCTTGGTCTTGGTGGCGAAGAAATCGGTGAGGATCCCTTTGACCCGCTCGTACTCCGAGACTGGTTCGCGACCGTCGAGCAGCATCATGGCGTACTCGGTCCAGTTCTTGTCCCGGGTGGCCTCGTCGCAGAA
The DNA here is from genome assembly GCA_965231925.1 of Acidimicrobiales bacterium. Lineage (GTDB taxonomy): Bacteria > Actinomycetota > Acidimicrobiia > Acidimicrobiales > Poriferisodalaceae > Poriferisodalis. Next base: position 1,519,923 of record OZ246894.1, on the reverse strand, counting down.
GCCCTCCTCATGCACCCAGGCCATGAGGTTCTCGGTGAAAGCTCGGAAACCCGGCCCGAACAGGAACGTCACCGAGGCATGCCCGTCGGCGCACGGCCACATGAGCTGTATGTCGATGCCCTGCAGGCTGGCGCCGCCGGCGATGCGCTGAGTCACGGTCGCATTCACCGACGTGTTGAGCGTGGACGACATGGAGGCCTGGCTCATGGACCGCTGGGCGGACGTGTCGATGTGCTGGCCCAGCCCCGAGCGGGTCTGGCGGTCCCACATGGCAATCAGCGCCGCTCCGGCTCCTTCGGATGCCGCGTTGTGGAACGCCTGCGGAAGCGTGCCTCCTGCGCGAAGCGGCGCCCGGTCCGCGTCGCCGGTGATCGCCATGTTCACCGCTGAGGCCTGCAGTGCCAGGTCCGAATGGGTCCAATTGGCTTTCGGGCCATCACTGCCGAACGCAGTGATCGAGACATGAATGAGGGCCCGATTGAGCTCCGCGAGCACGTCGCGGCCCAGGCCGAGACTCTCAGCCTCGCCAGGGTCGAATGACTCGAACACGACGTCCGCGCCCCCAATGAGTGCTTTGGCACGGTCGACGCCCTCGGAGGTGCGCAGATCCAGCACCACGCTGCGCTTTCCCCGGTTGTAGGACCAATGGTGCAACGAGCGCTCGGGATCCTCGACATCGCCAGCGAACGGCCCGAGCCGGCGCGCCGATGAGCCCTCCGGTGGCTCGATCGCGATCACGTCGGCCCCCATCTGAGCCCAGATCAATCCGGCCAGGTGGCCCCGCTCGTCAGTCAGATCGATGACGCGGTAATCGGCCAGCACGCCGTGTACTTCTGTGTTCGTTTCCCAATTCATGGGCACATTTCAGCACGCCCACCGCATGCGCCACGCCAAGGCAATGATCGGGTCATCCACTGGTTCTGGACCATCCGCCGGGCCAGCACTTTGGACGACCGTGCCGAACTCACGGTGCCGCGAGCCGGCGTCGCTCAAGAAATCAGTCCCGGCGGCTCCTGCGCAGGCGACCGGGACCGGCCCGACAGGTCCGCGTACATCAACGCGAAGGCGATCGTCGCCACGGCAGCGATGATCGGCCCCGCGATCGCGTTTGAGATGAAGTCTCCATAGGGACTCGGCAGCGACTGCAGGATCAGCCACAGGATGATGCTGGCTGCGCCGCAGACCACAAGAAGCAGCACCGAGCGTCCCCACGTGGCCAACTTGTTGCCTGCGAGGAGGCGCCACCACTTCGCGGGTGACGGAAACCCGGGTTCCACGTACGCCATGACCAAGTGCATTTCGATGAGCGGCACGAAGACCGCGAGTGCGGTGAGCGTCGCTCCGAGCATGCCGAGAAGGGCGAGCACTCCCAGAACTGGGTAAACCAAGGTTGCAACAACGACGACGACACCGAGTGCAACGAGCATCGCAAGTAATGCGCCTGCGTACAGGAGCCACAGCAGCACGATCTTCGGCACCAGAGCCAGCCCTGTCAACAGCGCGCGGCCAGGCGGCGAAGGCCGACCCTCAACGTCGTCGAGCGTGACGAGCGACAACGCCACAGTCGTTGCGCCGCCGACGATCGAGACCGCCACAGCTGCGATGAAGAGCAATACCGCATTGGTGGTGCGATTCCAAGAAACGGACTCGACGAACGCGTCCCAAGCCTCGCCTTCCGCGTCATCACCACTCGGCAGATCCCACCATTCCTCAAGCCTGGGATTCTCGAGAAACTCCTCTTCGATGATGCGCGACGCTGTGGAGATCGCGGCAACAGAGATGACGGCCACAGCAGCGGCGACGATGGAGATGACCGCGACATCGCGGAAGCGGCGGCCGATGAGTGCGAACGTGCCCCGGAACAGATCCGGAATCGGTCGGTGTTGCTTTTGGGGCAGGGGTGACCACAGGCCGGCATCATCGCCGGCCTCACTCGACGGAGCATGCGCATCGCCGTCAGCCACCATCAGAGGTTAGGTCGGCGGCGGACTCGGGGACCGGTCATCGCTCTCGGTGAGATATTGGGCCTGCTGCCGCATCGGCTCTTGGTTGGGATGGCTCAGGGCAGGCGCGCATAGCGTCGGCTCATGGACAACACGGCATCTGGCCTGATCGCTCCGCTGCCGGGCAGCCTGCCGCCGCACCGGGTGAGGTACCTGCCGGTCACCGATCGGCCGCGGATCCGGTGGCCCAACGATGCTCGCGTGGCGTTGTGGATCGCCCCCAATTCGGCAGTGCAAGCAAGCCAATCCACAAGACCAATGCGACGGCGACGTTCGCCAGGATGATCAACGACGAGCGTCCCCAGGTGGCTGTCAGGTTCCCGGCGATCAGCCGCCACCAGCGCGGGAACGAGGGAACACCAGGCTCCAGATATGCCACCACGAAGTGCATCTGGACCAGTGGCATGAAGCACACGAACGCGGCCGCAATCCCGACGACGATAGCGGCGACCCCCAGATACGGGTGCACGAAGGACAGCACGAACATCGCAATGCCGAGCGCGATGAGAACGACGAGGAGCACTGCGAAGTACACGATTGACAGCAGGATGGCTTTCGGCACTCGTGCAAGCCCGGTTCGGAGTGAGATTCCGACCGTCGAGGCGCGATCCTCGACGTCATCGAGTGCAACCAGCGAGAAGGCGATGGTCGTCGCCCAGCCGAGCAGCGAGACCAGCACACCCGCCGCAAACAGCAACCCCGCACTGACCAACCGATCCCCGGAGACGGAGTCCGTGAACGCCTCCCAAGCTTCGTCTCTGGCGTCGTCGCGGTTGAGCCGAATGACACGGACTTCGTCGCTGTTCACCGGCGTCCATGTCCTCGGTCGCAGTGTCAGCGGACGTTCCCGCCAAATCGGCATAGAGGCAAATCGGCATAGAGGACAGCGAGGCCGTCGTCAGGACGGTCTGAAACTGACGGAGGTTGCCGAGGCTGTCTTGCTCCTCGCCGTCGGGGTCCCCGGCAGTGCCCGCCGCGTAGGACGTTGCTCGACGCGGTGCTAGTCGGTGTAGGTGAGGGCGCCTTTGGCTGCGTAGTTCTTGGCGCCGGTCGCGTACACGACATGCACTGCCAGAGTGCCTGCGCCGTCCACGCTCACCGTGACAGCGGCTGTGGGCTCGGCGCTGGTGAGCGTGACTGTCTTGGTGCCTCCCGTGATGCGGCCGTCGCGCACGATCACGTAGTACGCCGTTACCGCCCTCGCGGGCTCGCAGTCCAAGCCGATCACGAACTCGACCGACGCGGCGGACCGGCTCACTGCCGCATCGCCCACCGACATCCCCGGCAGACCAGAGCACACACCCAGCACCGGCACATCAACCACCGGCGGATCGACCACCGGCGGAGGCGGCGGGTCGTCGTCGTCGGACACCGCAACCGTCGCCGTGTCCGCTGTGTCCGACACCGTGTAGCCCGCGTCAGCAGCCGCAGCGTCCAGCGAGACCGACACCGACCCGTCAGCCTCGTCCGCGTCATCGCCGGCAGTGGCCACCGACAAGGCGACAGACGTCGTGCCCGCAGCAACAGTCACCGTCCGCGGACCGGCCGCGACGCCGAAATCGCCTCGGGCTGCGATACTCACGCTCACAGCCAGATCAGCAACCGGCGCACGAGACGCCGACACCGTGAACCGCGCGGCGGCGCCCTCGGTCACATCGCCTACAGCGGCGATGCTCACCACCGGCGGCGGATCGTCATCATCGGCCACCGCCACCGTCGCGGCCGCGGCTGCGGACGACACCGTGTAGCCGCTGCCCGCGTCGACCGTGGCCGTCACCGACCCGTCGGTCTCGTCCGCGTCGTCGTCGGTCGTGCCCACGGTGAGCGTGACGCTGCCCGAGGCGGGGACAGTCACCGTCTGCTGGCCCGTAGCCGCTCCGTAGTCGCCGCTGGCCGACACCGTGACAGTCACCTCCAAGCCCGCCGCCGGGGCCGGACTGGCAGTGACGGTGAACGCAGCGTCGCCGCCCTCGCTCACCCCGCTGCCGGCGCTGACCGAGATTTCCGGAACGTCATCGTCGGCCACTGCCACCGTGGCCGCGCCCTGCGACGAGGACACCGTGTAATCACTGCCCGCGTTCACCGTGGCCGTCACCGACCCGTCGGTCTCGTCCGCGTCGTCGTCGGTCGTGCCCACCGTGAGGGTGACGCTGCCCGAGGCGGGGACAGTCACCGTCTGCTGACCCGTAGCCGCTCCGTAGTCGCCGCTGGCCGACACCGTGACAGTCACCTCCAAGCCCGCCGCCGGGGCCGGACTGGCCGTGACGGTGAACGCAGCGTCGCCGCCCTCGACCACCGCGGAGCCGGCAGTCACGCTCACCTCCGGCGTCACCACCGCGTCCCGCTGCGATGCCTCGAGCGCGGTCAGCTCGGCGACGACCCGAACCCAGCGCTGCCAGCCCCAGTCCGCGTAGCCCTGCGCCTCCGCAGCCGACATGGCGCCGCCGCTGACGCCGTCCGCGTCGAGCGCGCCGAACGCCACCAGCACACGCTGCCAACGGCTCACGTGCTCCGCGCCCTGGTGCGTCTCGGCCGCCCACGACTTCACGTCGGCCACGACCTGCGGATCCACGGTGTAGCCGGCGTCAACGTCATCGTCATCGTCGGCCACTGCCACCGTGGCCGCGCCCTGGGTCGCCGACACCGTGTAATCACTGCCCGCGTTCACCGTGGCCGTCACCGACCCGTCGGTCTCGTCCGCGTCGTCGTCGGTCGTGCCCACCGTGAGGGTGACGCTGCCCGAGGCGGGGACAGTCACCGTCTGCTGACCCGTAGCCGCTCCGTAGTCGCCGCTGGCCGACACCGTGACAGTCACCTCCAAGCCCGCCGCCGGGGCCGGACTGGCCGTGACGGTGAACGCAGCGTCGCCGCCCTCGACCACCGCGGAGCCGGCAGTCACGCTCACCTCCGGCGTCACCACCGCGTCCCGTTGCGTCACCACCGCGTCCTGCTGCGATGCCTCGAGCGCGGTCAGCTCGGCGACGACCCGAACCCAGCGCTGCCAGCCCCAGTCCGCGTAGCCCTGCGCCTCCGCAGCCGACATGGCGCCGCCGCTGACGCCGTCCGCGTCGAGCGCGCCGAACGCCACCAGCACACGCTGCCAACGGCTCACATGCTCCGCGCCCTGGTGCGTCTCTGCCGCCCACGACTTCACGTCGGCCACGACCTGCGCATCGACGGTGTAACCCTCCGACACGACATCATCCGCGGGCTGCTGATCCGCCGACGGCTGCTCGACGTCGGCGTCGCTGCCAGGATCCTGAGTGCCGACATGGGAATCCTCCAACGTGACCGTCAGACCCGCACGCTGATTCGCGGGCTGCAACGGACAGTAGGGATCCCCATCAGCAGTGTCGATGCCCGGCTTGGCGGCGCAGTACTTCAGCACCGGATACTGCGACGACGTCCCGAAATCCCACGGATCATCACCCGGACCGTCGAACGCCCCGTCACCGCCGCCCACGTCCACGTCCACGTTCCAGTTCGCGTAGATGCCCGTGTAACCGGTCGGGGCCTGCAACTGCGCCGTCGTGTAACCCACACTGCAGCCGAAGCTCGTCGCCTGACCCGCCGTTTCGGTGTCCCAATAACTCGCGACGTCTTCGCGCTGCCTGTAATGTCGGTTGCATCCACCGGTCAGCCCGCCCGTCTGGCCTGCGCTCTCTGGCGCCGAGACCTGCCCGATCGCATAGTTGGCGCGCGGCCAATCCGTCCCAGGAGTGGCCACCCAGCCGATCAAACCGCCGACCCACGGCCGCTTCGCCACTTGGTGGTCAGCACGGCGATGGCCGCACCAGTCTTCGTTGGAGCTGGTCACCGACCCGGTGGCATAGGTCGCCCTCACGTGCCCGCTGAACCGAAGCCCCACCAAGCCTCCCGCATAGCAGCCGTCGGAAATCCTTTCGTCGGTTGTCAAGGTCACGTCGCCGGTGGCATAACTCGCTGCAACATTCGAATATTTCAGCGTCCCCACCAGACCGCCGACCTCCTGGCTGCCGGTCACGTCGCCGGTCGCGTAGCTCTCGATGACGAACCCGTGGCGCCAGTTGAACCCGACCAAGCCGCCCGCACGCAATAGTGCGGCCACATCCACATCGGAATAGACGCCGCTGATCCGGGCTCTCTCCGATGCGCCCGCCAGCGCCCCCACATAGATCTTTGCCCGCACCCCGCTGTCCGAGTTCGGAGCAGTCAGCCCGACGTTGCGCACATGGGCACCCGGCCCCACGTAGCCGAACAGCCCCGCATACCACCGCCTAGGAGGCTGGTCGGAAATGGGTGCCGGACCCAATCTGCAAGCCCCTGACCTGCGGTTTCGCCTGCGCCAATCACCCGAAATGCGACTTTCCGACCACGCTCCTAGGATCGTTGATGTACAAGTTCGCGATTGTGCGCCCGTTGCCTTCGAAGATCGCGGTGAACATCCGAGCCTTCGAGCTCGGCCGATCCCCGCCGTAGAAGCGGTACCAGGCACGCGGGTCGTAGATGGCTTCGCCACCCATCAACGGCACCCAGCCCTTGCCGCCGTTCCAATACTCATCGCCCGCATCAGCCGTACCGCTGAAATTGGTGTCGAAGTCGAGATCCGCGCTCAGCTCATACCCATCACATCCCGACGACGGACAGCCCATCAGAGCCGCCGCATTCGGGAACGCCGCCGCATAACTCGCCGCCCCCTGCGGATCATGATTGACGTTGCCCCTGCTGTCCGCCGGATACACATCGGCCGCGCCGTCGCCGTCGAGATCCCACCGGATCGCGTTCAGATGAGCCAACGACGACACCTCGATCAACCCGTCGTCGTCGACGTCGTAATCCACCGCAGGCGTCTGCGCCGACACCGGGCCCGCCGACACCGGCACCAACAGCCCAGCAGCAGCCAACGCAGCCACACAGCCCACCAGGAGCCGCACGCCACCCCTGACCCGCAAACCACGGAACAGCCTCAACGACCCCCTCATACGTTGCCGGAAACCCGCTGAGAACACCCAAACTGGCCGTGACGACGCAGAGGCCGACCGCTCACCCGCACGGGCAAGGCTGTGACCCCCCCCCCCCCGCCCCGGACCTACCTGCGAAGCCGAACATGGACAACCTCCAGCGACCCAACCTGAGTTCTCGCATTCTTAGCAGAGGGCTGCAACCCGCAAGCCCGACCGGGAGCACAAGCCCCGACCCGCGAACCCGACTCTACGACCAGGCGAACATCGGCCCGCGGGATCAGGCGAGCATGCTGTGGCATCTGCGGCTGAGGTGGCCGCCCCAATGGCACGGGCCGAAGCTGGCGACCAGATCGGCCTGGGCCCGGTATCGCTGGACCGAGACTGACCTGCCGACGTCAGCTCGGTGAATCGGCCTCGGTCGTGAGTTGCTGCTCGGCGGTGATGAGATCGGCATACATCAGCAGGTGGCACACCGCACTCAGTACGAAAATGAGCGGGAGGATGGCGGCGTTGACGACGAGGTCGCCGTACAGGGCGGGCATCGGCAGCGCACCCAGCCCCGCGGCGAGCCCGCAACCGACAAGGTTGGCCGCCATCCCGATCAGCACGACTCGGCCCCAGATGGCCGCCTTGCGGCCACGAATCAGCCGCCGCCAACGGCGGGGCGAGGGAATGCGGGGCTCGACGTAGGCCATCACGAAGTAGATGGTCAGCAGGGGAAAGAACACCACCACAGCCGCCCAGTACGCCAGCAGCCAGAGGATCCCGAGGGAAGTGCGAGCCATAGCAGCAGGGCACCAATACCGCACCCCGCCAAACCCCGGCGGCGTGCAGCTGGACATGGTGCTCCATTCCGTCTCCTGCCATGGGTTGATGTTATGTCCAGCGCGTCCACCGAAGGCGAGTGGCGGGCTGCTCTAGCGTCGGCGTATGCACGAAACGGCCAACCCAGACGACGCAGCCAGCTCAGCCAACACGGCCTCTGGCCTGATCGCTCCGCTGCCGGGCAGCCTGCCGCCGCACCGGGTGAGGTACCTGCCGATCACCGATCGGCCGCGGATCCGGTGGCCCAACGATGCTCGCGTGGCGTTGTGGATCGCCCCCAATGTCGAGCACTACGAGTTCTTGCCGCCCCGAGATCCCCAGCGCAACACGTGGGTTCGCTCGCCGCACCCTGATGTGCAGGGCTACGGCTACCGCGACTACGGCAACCGGGTCGGCTTCTGGCGCATGGTTGACGTGCTGGATCGCTACGGCATCGTCGCCACGGCCTCCACCAACCTCGCGGTGTTCGACCACTACCCCGAGGTCGGCTCGGCCATGGTCGAGCGCGGCTGGGAGATCATGTCTCACGGCATCTACAACACCCGCTACATCTCCTCTATCGACGAGACCGCCGAGCGAGCGTTCTACGTCGAGTGCATCGAGGCGTTACGCAGCCACACCGGTCAGCAGCTGCGCGGCATGCTCGGTCCCGCCGTTTCCAACACCGCCCTGACGCCGGATCTCATGGCTGAGGCGGGGCTGATCTACCACGCCGACTGGTTCCACGACGATCAACCCGTGCCGCTGGCAACCCGTGGCGGGCAGCGGCTCGTGTCGGTGCCGTACTCGATGGAGCTGAACGACGTGCCGGTGTTCACCCAGCACCACGACACCGACGAATTCGTGGCCATGGCGCGTGCCCAGCTCGACGTGCTGCGCCGAGAAGCCGACGACTCGGCCGGCGGACGCGTGATGTGTGCGGCCCTGCACCCGTACCTGATGGGCATGCCGCACCGGGTCGACGGGCTCGCGGCGATGCTCGACTACCTGATGGGCCACGACGACGTGTGGCAGACCACCGCCAGCCAGATTGCGCAGCACTACCTCGACCATCACTACGACGACGCCGTCACCCACGAGCTGGCGCCGGCACAGACGCAATCGTCGAAGCCGCGCTCTGTGTCGACCTCGACTCTGGGTCCCCAGCCGTCAGAGCCGCTCTCCGGTTCGACCTCGACACAGGATCCACGCTCAGCTACGGCCTCCCAGGAACCATTCGTGTTCGGCCCGGCCCATCACCAACACGGCATGGACCACCCCTACTACGACTGGTCGCCCCTGCCGGGCCGTGCCGGCTTCGAGTGGCCCGACCACAGCCCCCTCGCGGTCGGCGCGGTCATCGTGCTCGAGCATGTCGAGTGGGAACCGCCGCCTGATGCGTATGCATTGCGACGACGCAGCGGCGGGCTGGCTCGGCTGCCCGCTCCTGACTACCCGCAGCTCACCATCCGCGAGTACGGCCACCGGGTCGGCATCTTCCGTTTGCTGGATGTGCTCAATCGGCACGGCATCGCCACAACCGTGGCTGTCGATGCGCTGACCGCCGAGCACTACCCATGGCTGACGTCCCACCTCGTCGAGCGAGGCTGCGAGATTGCTGGGCGAGGCATCGCAGCGACCCAGCTCATCACCTCCAAGAACTCCGAGTCTGACGAGCGGGACGCCATAGCGCGGAGCATCGATGCCATCGAGGCCGCCACCGGAATCCGCCCGACCACCTGGTTTTCAGCCGAAGGGGTTGAGTCGTTCCGCACCCCGGCGCTGTTGGCAGAGGCCGGAATCGACGCAGTGCTGGATTGGCCCAATGACGAGCAGCCTTTCCTCATGACGACGGACGGCGTGCTGGCCGGGGTAGGTCGTCTCAAAGGCACTGCGCCGATGGTGTCGTTGCCGCTGTTCCTCGAAGCCGACGACGAGTTCGCACTGTGGCACCGGCGGGTGTCCCTGAACGGCTGGCACGAGATCGTTACGAAAGCCGCAGCTCGTATGCACCGCGACGGCACTCAGCATCCGGCTGGAGGGCGTCTGCTGATGCTGACGCTGCGTCCCTGGCTCGCGGGCCAGCCTTTCCGGGCCCAAGCCGTCGACGACGCCCTGTCCGAGGTGACCGCCCTCGGCAGCATCCACACCGCCACCGCTGGGGAGCTGGCCGCACACACCCGCAGCCTTGGCGGCGGCACTCCTGCACTGAGCTAAGGCCGACGCATTTTCTGTGCAAGAGAGCCGTCTACGGCGGCATTTCTGCACAGAATTCAGGCTGACGACTAGATGATTGGTTCCAAGGGGTTAGTGGTCGTAGTGGGTCAGTGAGCGTGCGGGCTGGTTTGGAATGCTGTGCTGCGGTAGCCCTTGTCGGCGATGAGGGTCTGGCCCGCCCGGGCGATGCGGGCCGCGGCGGTCATGTCGGCGCAGACTTCGCGTTCGTCGGCTTTCGCGCCGGCGAGCGCGAACGCGACCGGCAGCCCTGCGGGGGCTTCCCCCGGAATCTAAGAGCATGCCTCCTAGATTCCGGGGGAAGCCCACTCGCGGCGCGGCGAGATCAAATTGATTCGCATCCGACGACCCGGGCGTGCTCTCATGCAGTCCTCGTGAGATCACCTCGGACCAGTCTTCGACCTCGCAGTGATGGCCCTCGGGCACGATTCGCTCTTGGCGGTGACTGCGATAGGGTGACGCACATAGAACTGGCGCCTCCGATGAGGTGTCTCGCTGGACCTTGCGGATCAGCACATAGAACTGGCGCCTCCGATGAGGTGTCTGGCGGGGGCCAAAAAGGGCCCCCGCTTTAGCGTTTGGGGGACAGGTGGACTCGTTTCTGATCTTGGTTGACGCCGGGTATGTCTACGCGGCAGCAGGGACCCTGATTCACGGTACGACAGCTCGCCGCGAACTCCTGCTGAACCACGGTGCCTTGCGCGACCATCTGGAGTCGTTCGGGCGCGACGAGACGGGCTCTTCCATGCTGCGGCTGTACTGGTATGACGCTGCGCCGAACCGGATGCCTACCCCTGAGCACGAACACATTGCCAATCTGCGGGGCGTTCAACTGCGCCTCGGTCGTTTGTCAAACGCGGGCCTCCAAAAGGGCGTCGATTCACTGATCTATCGCGATCTCTTCACCTTGGCCAGATCTGGCCGCGTCAACGACGTGTTTCTGGTGGCGGGGGACGAAGACCTGCTCGAAGGAGTACATGCGGCGAAGGATCTCGGCGTGCGAGTCCATTTGGTCGGCATCGAACCCAACCAGAGCAATCAGTCCGCCGCGTTGCGCCAAGCAGCTGATGCGATCTATGTCCTCCAGCGAGAAGTGCTGTCGAAGATCCTGCATCAAAAGAGAGGCGACGAGCCGTCGCGCCAGTCAGCTGCGAGCCTGTCTGAGCCGTCACGCATCCATGACGAGCCCACAGACCATGGCGGGCATGCCGCGACTGTCGACGACGACGCGAGCCTGCAACAGGCTGCGCGGCAGGTAGCCCGCGAATACTGGTCACAGGCTGGTTCAGACGACCGCACCCACCTTGAGCACGAGGTGCAGAGCACCGCGACCAACCGGCGTCTCCCGCAACGGACGGCGGACTCCACCGGTGGTTGCGAGTGATCGGTCATGATGACCGGTTGTTCAACACAGCAACCACCAGTGGAGGTGTCCAGTATGGCAGCGAGGCTGAGCGCGTTCGAGCGCGCCCGGATTGAGGCGATGAGATCGGCGGGAGCGACCGCTGAGGACATCGCGGTGGTGCTGGGCCGGCACCCGGCGACGGTCTATCGCGAGCTGGGCCGCTGCGGCGGCCCCAAGGCCGTGTACGACGCGGCGTCAGCGACCGCTGACGCGAGCCGCCAGGCGCGGCGGCCCCGGGCATGCAAGCTCGAAGCGGACCCGGTGCTGGCCGCCCAGGTGAAGCGCAGGATGAACCAGCGCTGGTCGCCGCAGGCGATCAGCGCCGATCTCGCCGGCGAGGGACAGCGGGTATGCGCGGAGACGATCTACCGGGCCGCGTACAGCGGCTGCGGGCTCGGCGCCGACGCGTGGAAAGACCTGCCGAGGGGCCGCCGGCGTCGCCGTCCGCGCAGCCGCCACCGCGAAAAAGCCAGCCCGCTGGGGGATTATCGGCCTTTGAGCGAGCGGCCCCCAGCCGCCGAAGACCGAGACGAGGCGGGCCACTGGGAAGGCGACCTGATCATCGGGGCAGCCAACCGCAGCGCCGCGGCCACCCTGGTGGAGCGCGTCAGCCGCCACACGCTGGTCGTCGCATTGCCCCACGGCTACACAGCGCCCAACGTCGCCGCCGCGGTCACCGCCGCGTTGGCCCGCCAGCCCGCCCATCTGGTGCGCAGCCTCACCTGGGACCAAGGCCGCGAGATGGCCCGCTGGGCCGACATCGAAACCGCGCTCGGCATCGAGGTGTTCTTCTGCGACCCCCACAGCCCATGGCAGCGCGGCACCAACGAGCAGACCAACGGGCTGCTGCGACGCTGGCTGCCCAAAGGCACACCGCTGAACCTCAGTCCGCTGCGACTGTCAGTCATCGAGGACAACCTCAACTGGATGCCCCGCCGACTCCACAACTGGCAATCAGCCGCCGACATCTACACTCAACTCACTCGCAACCACCGATAGAGCTTGCCGACCGACGGATGGATGCTGCGACTCGCGACCGAAGGTCTCGGCAGATGGCTCACCGAATCCGAGAAGTGGCGGGCTCGAGCTGAATTCTGGAAAGAAGTCGAGTTGATCCTCGCCGACGACAGGCGGTGGGAAGAACGCCTCGAAGGTGATCATCGAGAGTGATCCTCAGACCCGCATCTAGATGATTGGTTCCAAGGGGTGGAGGGTCCGCTGTTGTTGGGGTGAGGGTGTCCAAGCTCGGGGTGTGTATCAGCACCTCGATCCTGGAGGACCTGGGCATGAACCCGGACTTGGACACCCTCGCGACTGCACTGTATGTGCGCATCGACGACTTGTTGGCCGACAATCCTGGCTGGGCGCCGCGGCGGCCCCGGGTCGGGATCGCCCCGAAGCTGTCCGACGCGGAGCTGATCACCTTGGCAGTGATCTCGGCGCTGTTGGGTTTCGACTCCGAACGCGGGTTCGTGCGCTTCGCCCGCGAGCATCTGGGGCCGTGGTTCCCCTATGTGCCCAACCACGACGGCTTCAACAAGCGGCTGCGGCAGGCGGGCCCGAGGCAGGGACGGTGCTATGAGCGCGGAGTGTGACCAGCCGCGCACTTCCTCGTACCAGGCGCGATCATCAACTGGCACGGTGCACCGCTGATCGTGAGGGCACCGCACATGCGCGAACCGGCTGACGATCCAGCGGTCGTGTCGATCGCCTTGCGCACCCGCTGCTCGATCAATTCCGTCGCGGCAGCTTCCCGACCTGCCAATTCGCGCTGGTACTCCGCCTCGCGCTCGGCCAGATACTCGTCTGCCTCCGCAAGCAACTGATCGGCGTCGGCATGTTCTCGAACGAACTTCTCATGCCATTCTGCCGCTGGGCGGAGGTCGAGGCGTCGGCGTCGACGGCGTATCGCCATCAGTCTGACGCTAGCAACAGGAGGCTTCATGAGACGTCGCATCCGAAAATCCCCTACTCCTGCGACAAGTGACGGGCAAACAGCACATCGGCTTGTCGAATCATCTTCCTGTACCAAGATCGCTTGCCGCCGCGACGCGCCTTGTCCCCGCCACAGAGCAGGATCGCTCTCTGCTGCGTGTCGAAAGCGAAAAAGCCCCGCAGCGTCTCGGACGGGCGCAGTTCCTTCATATTCGAGAATCGGGAGCCTGACACTGAATCGACATGCGGCCTGCCCAGCAGCGGCCCTCGTTCAGCGAGCAACTGCTGCAGGCGAACGAGGCGTGCTTGATCCACCACTGACAAGGTCTCCCGCCAATCCCTGTACTCCTGGGTATCAAGCACCGGCCACATGCAGCAGGCACCATAGAACTTCGTTGAGGGAGGCTGAACGCAGTTTTCTTGTGGGTTCAAACCGACCCAGCGAACATTGGCCTGCTATGCCAGGCGCCAGGCTCCAGGGGCGGGGGCCTGCAAGCCGAGGTGGTCTCGCAGCGTGGTGCCTGCGTACTCGGTTCGGACCAGGCCACGCCGCTGCAGCTCGGGCACGACCAGCGCGACGAAGTCCTCGAATGCCCCAGGCATGTGCGTGCCCGCAATCACGAAGCCGTCCACCGCTCGCTCGGTGAACCATTCCTCGAAGTAGTCGGCCAGATCGACCGGGCCGCCTACGGTCGGGTGCGCCAGCCGGCCCCGGCCTGACACCTGCACGAAGTCGCGCACGGTCGGATTGGCGCGACCGGTGGTCTGCAGCACCTGGTTGCGGATGCCCTGGATGCCTGTCATGGCGTCGAGGTCGCCGTCGGACAGGGGCTCGTCGAGGTCACGGGCGGCGAAGTCGAAGTTCAGCCCCTCCGACAGCAACGACAGGTCGTCCACGAGCGTCGGCAGCTCGTCGTAGGCGGCGCGGCGGTCTTCGGCCTCGGCCATCGTGCGGCCTACCACGGGAAACGTCAGGTTGGTGATCTTCACCTCGTCGGGATTGCGGCCCAACTCCCCGATCTGCGATTTCACCGCTGCATAGTGCGTGACAGCGGCATCGAGTCGCACGTGGCTGACGAACAGCAGCTCCCCCCAGCGGGCCGCGAACGCGGTGCCCCTACCGCTCTGGCCGGCCTGGATGACCACCGGATGCCCTTGTGGCGTGCGCGGCACGGTGAACGGCCCCCGCGACGAGAACCACTCGCCGTCGTGGTCGAGACGGTGCACCCGGTCGCCGTGGGCGTAGAGCCCAGTGTCACGGTCCGCAGCGATGGCGCCGGCCTCCCAGGTATCCCAGTGGCCGTGGACGACCTCCATGAACTCGTCGGCTCGGTCGTAGCGCTCGTCGTGGGCAGGGGCCTGGGCCAGACCCATGTTGCGGGCCTCGTTGTCGTTAACAGACGTGACGACGTTCCACGCTGCGCGGCCGCCCGTGAGGTGATCCAAGGTGGCGAACACTCGGGCCACGTGGAACGGCTCGTAGTAGGTCGTGGAGTAGGTGGCGCCCAGCCCGAGCCTGCTGGTGGCCATGCCCATCGCGGTGAGCACAGTCACCGGGTCGAGCTTGACGCAGCGGATGCCCGCTTCGACGGTGTGGCGGTGATCGCCTCCGAACATGTCGGGCATCGCGAGCCGGTCATCGAAGAATCCGAGGTCGAAGCGGCCCTCTTCGAGCACCTCGCCGATGTGGCGGTAGTAATCGAAGCTGGTTACATCGTGCCGGGCTTGCGGATGCCGCCACGCTGCGGGGATCGTCGTGCAGTTCTGCGCCTGCAGGAAACCCACCAAAACGATCTGGCGTTGCGCGTTCACGTCCAGCGATCGTAGGGAGTCCCGCTTACCGGCGGGCCGTTAGGGCGAGGTGCCAGACTCTCGGGCTATGTCGCCTGAGCCGTCAACCGGCGAGATCGCCCACGATGAATCGCTGCGGGAACGGCTGTCGGCGAACCTGGCCCGACACGATGTCCAGCGGCATCCGGGTGAGGGCCGCAAGCACGCCGCGGTCGCAGTGATCGTGTTGGACAGCGACGCCGAACTGCACGGAGCCGATCCCGCGTTCCGCGGTCTGACCGCTGAGGAGCGCCGCGAGATGCTGGCCGCAGTTCCCGGCGCCGCCGACGACCCGATGCTGACCGGAGACGTGGAAGGAACTGCGGGCGGCGCAGCAGTGCTGCTCACCCGGCGCGGCTCGCATCTGCGCGGCCACGGCGGCCAATGGGCCCTGCCGGGAGGCCGCTTGGATGCCGGTGAGACGCCGTTGGAAGCGGCCATGCGGGAAGCCGACGAAGAAGTCGGGCTGCAGCTCACCAGCGACGATCTGCTCGGGCAGCTCGACGACTATCCCACCCGTTCGGGTTACGTGATCAGCCCGTTTGTGTTCTGGCTATCTGACGACCGCGACCCAGTGGCCAACCCTGCCGAGGTGGCCTCGGTGCACCGTGTCTCAATGCGCGAATTGACAAGGGACGACTCGCCTCGCTTCGTCAGCATTCCTGAGAGCGACCGTCCCGTCGTGCAAGTCCCCATCGGCGGTGACCTCATTCACGCCCCCACCGGCGCTGTGCTCTACCAATTCCGAGCTGTCGCCTACGACGGCCTCAACACCCGCGTCGACGAGCTCGAACAACCCGTGTTCGCCTGGCGTTAGCCGAGCGAACCATCACACACAGCGCCTGGCGTTAGCCGGGCGAACCATCACACACAGCGCCTGGCGTTAGCCGAGCACTGACATCGACGAGCCGTGGAGGTCTCGCTTGCGGGAGAACGTGCCCATGTCAATGTCGAAACCCGTGTGCTTGCCGGTCACGACGACGGGATCGGCGTCGTGGTCGTGGCCGGCTTCGACCGCACCGATCAGCTCGGCCATGCAATGGCCGGCGACTGCGGCATTCTTGAACTGGTTGCCGCTGGTGCCGATCGCTACGTAGAACCCGTCGAGCGACGTGCGGTCGTAGATCGGGATCCAGTCGTCGGCCACGTCGTACACACCCACGATGCCTCTCGGCTGGTGCGGCAGTCCGAGATCGGGCATCCGCCGGGCGAACCGCAGCACATGGGTCTCCCACTGATCACGGCTGAGATCTTGTGAGCAGCCGTCGATCTTGTCGGTGTCAAGCCACTCGAAGTGCGTCGAATCCAGCTCGAGGGAGCCGATGAGGACGTTGTTGCCCACCTCGGGCCGCACATAGCAGCCGCAGTCGTCGTCGGCCATCGCTGCACCACGGTGCTCGAAGTCGACACCCGGCGGCGAGGGCACGTGATACACCTCCTTGCGCAGCGGCCGGGTGCTGATCGACATGTCGTCGAGCACGCCGGCGAGGCGGTTGATGGCGCTGCTGTGCGGGCCGGCGACATTCACCACCACGGGCGCTGTCAGCACAGTGCCGTCGGCGAGCACCACGCCTTCGGCGCGACCGGAGCCTGAGACCGCGACCACGGTCGCACCGAAGCGGAATTCGGCGCCGGCGGCCTCCGCCGCGAGCCGCAGGTTGTGGGCGGCGAGCTGTGGATCGCCCACATACCCGGCTTCGGGCGTCCACAATGCGCCTTCGAGGAGCGACGTGGGCTCCGCCCAGAAGTCAGGGTCGTCGAGTTGGCGAGGCGGACCGAAACGGGACATGTCGAGCGGGACGAGCCGGGCGACCGTCTCGTCGCAGTCCCAGATCTCATGGGGAACGCCGAGCGCCTCGAAGTGCGGCACAGGCAGCAAGTGGGGACCTTCGCCGCTGAAGAGCGTCACCATCCCGCATTCGGTGAACCCTGCGTAGCCCGCCTCGTCGCAAGCGCCAATGTGATTGGGCCAGTCAAGCCAGTACTGCATGCCTTCATAGGACATCGCCACGCCCGAGCGGGTCGAGTAGGTGAACCGCACGATGGCCGACGAGGCGCTGGTGGAACCCTGGCCTGCGCCGGGGTTGCGGTCGAGACCGAGCACCCGCCAGCCGCGTCGTGCCAGCTCACACGTAACTGACGTGCCGATGACGCCGGCGCCGATGACGATGGCGTCATAGCGCTGCCCGCTCATGCGATGCCACCCGTGTGGCCATCGAACAATGGGTGAAGCACTGCGCGAACCGTTTCGGAATCAACCGATGCGGATCGGCTTCGCGATGGCTGCGGTGAGCACCTCGGGATCGGCATCGGTCACGAGCACATCGTCCTCGATGCGGATGCCGCCGAATCCCCTCAACTCGTCGACCCGATCCCACACCACGCTGTCTGCGAACTTCTCCCGCCGGGCCGGGTCGCACAGCAGGGTATCAATGAAGTAGAGCCCGGGCTCCACGGTGGTGACCATGCCGGCAGCGAGGACTCGTTCTGGCCCCAGCCTCGACAACACCGGGTCGTCGCTCGGCGTTCGGCTGTACGGAACGCTCGTGATGTCGTGCACGGACAGGCCCAGCAGGTGCCCGAGTCCATGGGGGAAGAACAGCGCCACCGCGCCTTGGGTCACGAGTTTTGCCGGGTCACCCCGCAGCACGCCCATCTCGACCAGTCCCGCCCCCAGGATCCGGGCGGAAGCCAGGTGCACATCGCGCCACACGATCCCAGGCCTGCACATGTCAATCGTCTGCTGCTGAGAGCTCAGCACCAGCTTCCAGAGGTACTCCTGCTCGTCAGTGGGATCGGCGCCCACGACCATCGTGCGGGTCACATCGCTGGCGTAACCGCCGAATTGCGCCCCGGCGTCGATGAGCAACAGGTCGCCGGCTTCCACCGTCCTGGTCGCCGGCCGCAGGGGATCGTCGCCCGCATAGACGTAATGCAAGTACGCCCCATGCGGGCCAGAGGCAACGATGCTGTCGTAGGCCACCCGGGGTGCTCCCGCAGCGAAGAACTGTGCCTCCATGCCGACCTGGATCTCGCGCTCAGTCATGCCTGCCGCGGTGTTTGCGTACACCCAGTCGAATCCGGTTGCGCTCGCGGCAGCGGCGCAACGAATGTCGTCAAGCTCAGCGGGGTCTTTGGTGATGCGTTCAAGCGCAATCGCTGCGCCCAAGCGCACGACCATCGTCGCTGGTGAGGTGTCGACCTGCTCAGGAGTCGAGTCATCCGGTGTCGAGCAGGGCTGGTCGCCTCCGACTTTGGCGGGCGTGTCAGGCGTGTCGGACTTAGCGCTCTCGGCCGCAGCCGGCAGCGTCTCGGGCATCTCAACACCGGCGCCCAGCTCGATGACGGTGCGATCGCCTCGCTCCGCTAGCCAGTCGCCCAACTCGTCCAGGGGTCTGCCCACAGGTGTCGGCGGCTGCTCCCACACGAGCCGTTCGGGCGTGAAGCGGGGCCCGAAGAGCTCCCATTCGCCGGCCGCGGCATCGAAGGCCAGCGTCGTGCCCGGCGATCCCACCGCCGTGAGATACGCCACGTCGGGATGCGGCAGAAAGGCGAAGTGCTGATCTGTCCCCGACCAGCTCGCCGGTTCGCCGGCCCGCAGGAGCACCACCTCGTCGGTCAGCTCCCAGCGCTTCGCCACTCGCGCCCGTCGCTCGGCCAACGCCTCATCAGTCGGCTTCACGCCGCGCACCCTAACGCCGCGAATGCGCCCTGTCCGCGCGAGCTCTCAGGACTTAGGACTCGAGCGGGTAGGCACAGATGCCATAGCGTTGGAGGCGGCAGGAGACTCTGCGACGTTGCGACCTGCTGGATCGCGGGAGCAGAGGGTTCTGCCGCCTCCAACGCGGGCGCACCTACCCGCGCGGCTCCTTAAGCCAGTAGGCACAGATGCCGGAGCTGGGGAGACGGCAGGAGACTCTGCGACGTTGCGACCTGCCGGATCGCTGGAGCCGAGGCTCATGCCGCCTCCCCAGCAGGCGCACCTACCCGCGCGGCTCCTAAGTTCAGACACCGTGACTGATGAAGCCACATCCGATAACACGACGACTAACACGACGACGCCGCTGCTGGCCAAGGCCATGGCAGCCAAGGAGGCAACGCTGGACGAAGCCCGGCCCACCGCCGTGGCTCGCCAGCACGCACGAGGCCGATGGACGGCTCGAGAACGCATCGCCGCCCTGTTCGATCCCGACACATTCGTCGAGTACGGCCAGCTCGCACTGCCTCAGATCCGCTCGCTGGGCGACGCCCCAGCCGACGGCTTGGTGATGGGCGTCGGACGCGTTGACGGCGTCGCGGTGTGCGCCTTCACCTACGACTACACGGTGATGGGCGGCAGCCAGAGCCCGACCAACCATCGCAAGGTGGACCGGATGATGGAGGTGGCCGAGCGCAACCGCTGGCCGGTCATCTTCTGGTCAGAAGGCGCCGGGGCACGCGCCACCGAGCTGTTCTACGACAGCGGCACGGTGACCACCTTCATCCAGCTCGCACGGCTCTCAGGCCTGGTGCCGATCGTCACGATCCTGTCGGGGCCGAGCTTCGCCGGCCAGGCCAACATCGCCGGTACCTCCGATGTGGTGATTGCGACCAAGGATTCGACGCTGGGCCTATCCGGGCCGCCGCTCGTGAGATCCGCAACCGGCGAGGACTTGACACCCGAAGAACTCGGCCCCGTCTCGATGCACGAGCGGGCGGGCACCATCGAGTTGGTCGTCGACGACGAGACTGCGGCGCTGCAGACAGCTCGCAGGTATCTGTCGTACTTCACCGACGTGGCAACTCCCCCGCCGCCGGTCGCCGCGGATCAAGCCCCGTTGCGCACGATGGTGCCTGAGAACACTCGACGTGCCTATGACGTGCGCAAGATCGTGGAGATCCTGGCCGACGAAGGGTCCGTCTTGGAGCTGCGCCCCAAGTTCGGCCGGTGCTTGTCAACGTCGCTGTGCAGGATCGACGGCCACCCCATCGGTGTGCTTGCGAACAACCCGATGTTCGGAGCAGGCGCGATCGATGCCGAGGGCTCAGCCAAATTCTCGCGCCACGTCGAGCTGTGCAACGCCTACGACCTGCCGCTGCTGTTCCTGTGCGACACGCCCGGTTTCATGATCGGGACGGCTGCGGAGAAGACCGCGCTCGTGCGTCACAGCGCCCGCACCCTGGTGGCGCTCAGCGCTGCCGACGTGCCGATCCTGACGGTGATCCTGCGCAAGGCATATGGCCTCGGCTACTACGCGATGGGTTCCGACGCGCTGGACCCTGATCTGTACGTCGGCTGGCCGACGGCGGAATTCGGCGGCATGGGCCTCGAAGGCGCCGTGAACATCGTGTTCCGTGACGAGCTCGAGGCTGCGCCCGACGACACAACACGACGCGAGATCCAGGATCGGCGCGTCGCGGAGTGGAAGGAACGCAATACCGGACTTGAATTCGCCCGCTCGTTCTTGCTGGACGACATCGTGGACCCAGCCGCGACGCGCGACCTGATCGCCCGACTTCTGGCAACGCTGCCGCAGCCGCAGCCGCGCGAGGGCCGCAAGCACCCGATCGATCCCTGGTAGTCGAGGCCCCGCTACTGCTGCTGTTGCTGGGCGGCCTGTTGGTGGTCCGCCACCGCAGCAGCTGGGGAGGCGACGGCCACGTTGGAGCGGCGGCGAATCGGCTCGGTCACCATCGAGGTGGGCGCCGTGGGCTGGGCGATGATCACCTCGGCGTCAACCTGGGCGTCAGCCGAACCGTGGAAGACGCCGCGCACCGGCGCGACGTCGTTGTAGTCGCGCCCGTGACCGATGATCACGTGACGCTCGCCGACCGCTCCGCCATTGGTTGGATCGAGCGCGTACCAGCCGAAGCCAGGCACAGCGGCCTCGATCCAGGCGTGGGTCTGCACCGAGACGGCAGATGGTGCCTCGCCGTCGGAGTTCGGCACGCCCGACGGCTCGCCGGTGTCGTTGTCAGCCACGAAGTCCTCTGCCCTGCTCGCTGCGGCCGCAGGCGAACCGTCGGTGCCGTCACCATCGGGTCTCGTCTCGTCGACTGCGAACAGGTAGCCCGACACGTACCGGGCAGGGATGCCGACGCAGCGCAGCATGCCCACAGCAAGGTGCGCGAAGTCCTGGCAGACGCCGCGACCGCCGTCCACCAGCTCCTCCAGCGTCACCCCGATCGATGTCGAACCTCGTTCATAGGTCAAGACCGTCGGCACCGCCTGCACCACCGCGAGCACGCGAGCGCTGACATTGTCGGGCGCCGAGCGGACCGACCACGAGGAGACCTCATTGATGAGATCCCCCCACCGCACATGCTGGGATGGCGCCAGGTACTCCACATGGGAGTTCACGAAGTCCACATCGGCGAGCCGCTCGCAGCTCACCACCGGCGGGTCGTCGGGGATCGGCGCCGTCTCCACCGACGATTCGGCGACCACCAGCAGTTCACGGTGGGCACCCCGTACTCCGAGATGATCGACGGTCGTCCCGAAGTAGTCGCGTGTCTGCAAGACCCGCGTCGCCGGTGTCGTCGTCAGCCTGTACGACAGCACTTGCTGGCGGCGGTCATCGCGAGGGCGGACGCGTATCTCGTTCTGCGACTCCGAGACCGGAGCGGCGTACTGGAAGTGCAGCCGGTAGGCGATGTCGAGCCTCACGACGCCGCCTCCCCGCCGTCGCCTGGGCGCACAAACTGAGCGTGCACCTCGACCTGACCGGATCCGGAAACGGTGCTGGCGTGCACGTCAGTCGCCAGCGTGGCCAGCGAAGTGCCCAGCTCGGACAACTCCGTGTCGGGCTGGGCGGCCAGCGAATCGTCGAGTTCGCCGTACTCCAGGTGGGCCCGCAAGGCGCCAGCCCGGCGTCGTGGCATCGCAACCGCACCGGCCGCAGCTGCGAGATCTTCCAGTCGTTGCTCCACCCGACCCAGGCACCACAGCACCGAGCGGGGCAGATCGGCGTGCTGGAGCAGGAATCTGGCGACGGCGACCCATTTCGGGGAGTGGCCGATCTCACGGCGAGCCGCCTGCAGCGAATGGGTGAACGCCAGCAGTCGGTTGCCGTCGAATACATCGCCGCCAGTGCCGAGGCCCGACTTGAGCAGCTCAACCGTCAGGGTCGAGCGCTCCAACAAGCGGCCTACCTCCATGAAGGCATAGCCCTCGTCGCGCATCATCGATTCGGTCATCACTCCGCTCAACGACCGGCACCCCCGTCGGGCGGTGATGACCGACATCCGCGACACCTCGCCGCCGGTCTGCTCCCGCGCGCCCGAGCTGACGGCCTTGGCGCTTTGCATGAGGATGTGGAGGCTGTTGGCCTCTTCCCACAGCTCCACCGGGATGCGGTCTCGCACGATGCGGAGGTTCTCTCGCACGGACTGCACCGACGACACCACCGAGCCGGGGTTCGTCTCATCGGATACCAGGAAATCCATTACTGCATACGGTCCAGTACCGACCTGGGCCGCCACGAACTCGTCTTGCAGCCCAAGCGCCTGCACCAGCCGGCGCGACGCAAGCCGGGCCTCAGTGGGCGGGCGATGCATCACTGCGTTGGTCTCGACCGATACGCACCGGGCGATGGTGTCGGCGCGCTCGAGGTAGCGGCCTGCCCACAGCATCGAATCGGCATGCCGAGCCAGGATCATCGGGCCGACTCCTGCCCGGCGGCATCCATCGACGGTTTGCCGGCGAGTCCTGCAGCTCCCGAGTTGGTGCCGGGCGCCAGAACCCAGGTGTCCTTGGAGCCGCCGCCTTGAGACGAGTTCACGATGAGCGAGCCCTTCCGCATCGCCACCCGCGTCAGGCCGCCGGGGAATACCTGCGTCCGCTCCCCGGTGATCACGAACGGCCGCAGATCGAGGTGGCGGGGCTCGAGCACGTCATCGCACATGGAGGCCAGCGTCGACAGCTCCACCACCTCCTGGACCACCCAGTTACGGGGATCCGCCTCGATCTCTGCCCGCGCATTCGCAAGCTCCTCCTTAGTGGCGTCGCGCCCGATGACGATGCCGTAGCCCCCCGATTCGCCCACCGGTTTGATGACCAGCTCGTCCAGCCGCTCGAACGCCGCTGCGCGCTGATCGGGCTCCCACATCACGTAGGTCTCGACGTTGCCGAGGATGGGGTCCTCGCCGAGGTAGTAGCGAATGAGGTCGGTCACGTAGGGGTGGATGGCCTTGTCATCGGCCACACCGTTTCCGACGGCATTGGCTACCGTCACCGTGCCGGCACGGATTGCGCCGAGAAGTCCCGGCACTCCCAGTGTCGAATCGGGGCGGAACGACACCGGGTCCAAGAATGTGTCGTCGATGCGCCGGTAGATCACATCGACGGGAACCAGGCCTTCGATGGTGCGCAGGTACACGACGTGCTCGTCCACCACCAAGTCGGGGCCTTCGACCAGCTCCACGCCCATCTCCCGGGCGAGGAATGCGTGCTCGAAATACGCCGAGTTGTAGATGCCCGGCGTCAGGATCACGATGAGCGGCTTGTCGCCGGACCCCGCTGGCGCTACCGATTCGAGCGCCGTTCGCAGCATCCGGCCGTACTGGCTGACTGGTTCGACGGTGTGGTCTTCCCAGACGAGGGGAAAGGCCTTGGTCATCGCCGCCCGGTTCTCGATGACATAGCTGATCCCGCTCGGATTGCGCAGGTTGTCCTCGAGCACCCGGTACTGGCCCTGCGCATCGCGCACCAGGTCGACGCCCGCGATGACGCAATGAGCATCATGGGGCACGCTGATGCCGAACGCGTTGCGCTCGAAACCATCCGACGACTGCACCAGCCATGCCGGCACGACGCCGTCGGCCATGGCTGCGCCCTCGCCGGTGTAGACGTCGGCAAGGAACCGGTTCAGCGCCGTGACCCGCTGCGCCAAGCCCCGCTCGATCTCGCGCCACTCGGCCGCGGTGATAAGCCGAGGGAACAGGTCCATCGGCCAGGTCCGCTCGGTTCCCTTCGAGTCGCCGTACACGGTGAAGGTGATGCCTTGGCGACGGAACTCCTCTTCGATGATGCCCTCGCGGCGGCGTAACTCGGCCGCGTCGAAGTTGGAGAATCGCTCCACGATTGCCGCGTAGAGCGGCCGGACGGCGCCATCGCGGTCAAACGCTTCGTCGTACGCAGCAAACTCAGCGTCGGGCCTGCGGAATTCCGCCATGGCACCCTTGATAGCGCGTTGAACTGCTGATCCGCGTCATCAACTCATGAGTACGCCATCAACGCTCGACAAGTGCCCTTGACTGGCGCGCTCGACAACACGTCGAGATCGGGAGTCCCGCCGAGGTGGGCATCGAAGTTGAATCGGGTGCCCCGTACGCCGGCGTCGTGCAGGGCGTCGATGCCGGCATCTGGCGGCGTGTAGGTGGCCTCGAGCGCGAATGGGAACCGGTGCGCTGGCCCGAACACGTGGCAATGGGCGTCGGTTGCTCCCGGCGGCGGCGTGAGTGCCGTCGGCGCGTGCGGTGACGGATGCGGCGGCAGGATCGTGGGTGCTGTCATGCGCTGTCTCGGGGTGACGCACTCGTGGGAGAAGCCGGGCTCTTGGGGAACACGACGCCGTCGAAGAGCTTGCGAGCGGTTCGAACGATGCCGGACCGTCCCACGACTGGGCCAGCCGGACCATCGGCCAGCTCGACGCGGGCGGCGAAGGTGCCCGTGGGGTGCTCGATCTCCACCAGATCGGGATCGGCCCCGGCACGGAGCAGCTCCGAGCCCACACCGCCCGCCAGCCGAAGCGCAGTGGCCACGCTGACCGCGCCCAGCACACCGATG
The DNA here is from genome assembly GCA_965231925.1 of Acidimicrobiales bacterium. Classification (GTDB taxonomy): domain Bacteria; phylum Actinomycetota; class Acidimicrobiia; order Acidimicrobiales; family Poriferisodalaceae; genus Poriferisodalis. Next base: position 1,495,002 of record OZ246894.1, on the reverse strand, counting down.
GCGTCGTGGCAACGGTGCGGGATGAACGTGCGGGCGCAGATGCTCCCGCCCGCCCGTGGAACCGACACCAGCGACATCTTCGGCACGGTCGTCGAACTGACATCGCCCAGGCCCATCAACTTGCCGGCGCCCAGGCGGATGTTCTCCAGGCGTCTGCGGAACAGCTCGTTGGCCTCGAGCTCGCCCGGAGCCTCGTCGCCGGCGATGCCCAGTTCAGCCGCCCGCAGTACCACCGTCGGCATGCCGTTGTCGATGCAGGTTGCCGCGACGCCGTCGATCAGATCGCTCGCCGCGCCGGTCGGCAGCAGCGCCCCGCAGGTCGAGCCCGCAGTGTCTTCGAAGTCGAGCCGGACCTCGGCCGCCGTCCCCGGAACTCCCGAGATCGCCGTGTCACCTTCATATGCGGGAACGCCCGCATCCAGCGGGAACGTGGCCGCCGCCACCGAGTCGCTGTTGACCATGCGAATCCTCACCTGGGCTCGGTCGCCGCCGCCGGCGATGAGCTGGCGCTCCATTGCGAACTGCCCCACACCGGCCAGGAGGTTGCCGCAGTTCTGCTGATCGCCGACCGAGCCGTCGTCCACGCCGATCTGCAGGAACAGGTAGTCCACGTCGATCTCGGGATCTGATGACGGCGACACCACCGCCACCTTGGAGGTCAGCGGGTGGGCTCCGCCGATGCCGTCGATCTGGCGCGGGTCGGGCGAGCCCATGACCCGCGCCAGCAGCGAAGCGCGCTCGCCGGGATCGCCGGGCAACTCCTGCGCCACGAAGTAGGCACCTTTGGAGGTGCCGCCCCGCATCACCATGCAGCGGATGCCGCCGGGCATCTGGCGCGTCAGCCTTGACGCTCGATGCGGGGCGCAGCGCCGGCTTCGAGCATGACCCGGTCGAGATCGTTCGCTACCAGCAATTCGCCGGAGTAGCCGCCTGCCCGGATCTGGTCCACATAGTCCTGCTCGGTCACGGCCGAGCCGAGCACCGGCGTGAGGGAGTTCGCCGGGGCCGGGATGAGGTGGGTGAGCACCAGCGTCCGGATGCCGAGCTCGGCTGCTTGGGCGCCGATGAGGTTGCTGTCGGCGTGGTAGTCGAGGATGAAGTGGCGAAACGGCGGACCTTGCCTGATCACGTCGAAGAGCATCGCTTCGTAGACCAGCACGTCGGCCCCGTCCGCCAGCTCGGCCATCTCATCGCAGACCCGGGTGTCGCCGCTGATGACCACATCGCCGTCTGGGGTGGACACGCGGTAGCCGACTGCGGGCATCACGGGCTCGTGACGGACTGGGCCGGCACTGACCACGACGTCGCCGCTGCGCCACACCTCCGTCGGCGATTCGGGCGGGTCGAACGTGATCAACTCCATCTCGACGGTCCTGGAGCGACCGGAGTGCTCGGCACGCACCTCGAGGTCATGACGCCACGGATGGATCATCTCGTTCACATATTCGACGGCGGGCCCTTGCGGAACGACGATCTGCATCGGGGCGAAGTCGTCGCCCCGGGCCATCACCCAGTGGCTCAGCACCAGATCATCGAGTCCGGTCAGGTGGTCGCTGTGATGATGCGTCACGAACACGGCCGTGAGCTGCAGGTTCCACATGCCGACGGCAGTCAGCCGAGGCACTGTCGCCCGCCCTGCGTCGAACTGCAGCGTGAGGTCGCCGCAGCGAACCAGCACACCCGGCCCCGCACGGTTCGCATCGGGGATCGGCGAACCGGTTCCGGTGATGATGACTTCGGTGGTCACGGCCTGTCCCTTCGTCCGCATCGCATTCTGAGGCCTCGCAGACGTCGACGCTGCATTCCTAGTCGACCCACTCGACGCCCAGATCGGCCAGTTTCTGGCGCAGGCCATACATGTCGAGCCCCAGCTCGCCTGCTTGCAGCCGAGCCCGAACGGAGGCTTCATTGTCGAGCCGTGCATTCGACTGCTGGAGCGCCCAGGCAGCCTCGGCGTTGGGCACCGCGACGACGCCGTCGTCGTCGGCGCAGACGACATCGCCGGGTTCGACGATGACGCCGTTGATGCTGATCGGCACGTTGACCGAACCCGGTGTGTTCTTGACCGTGCCCTCGCAGGAGACGTGCCGGGTCCACACGAAAAAGCCCATGGCTCGCAGATCCATGGTGTCGCGCACCCCGGCATCCATCACGAGGCCCACGACGCCACGAGCCATGAGCGAGGATGCCAGCAGGTCGCCGAACATGCCGTGGGTGGACGGCGCCGTATTGGTGACCACCAGGATGTCGCCGGGCCGGCAGACCTCGACTGCGGCGTGGATCATGATGTTGTCGCCCGGGTATGACCGCACGGTGACCGCCGAGCCGCCGATCTTGGTGCCCGATTGGATGGGTCGCAGGTCGGGGCCGAGGTAGCCGCGGCGGCCGATGGCTTCGTGCACGGTGGCAGTGCCGGCGTCGCCCAGACCCGCGATGACCTCGGGGTCGGTTCGCTTGATGTTGCGCTTCACGATGTGTCTGGCTGCCATCATCCCTCCCGGGCTGGTGGTACACGCAGGTGTCGAAGTAGACGTTTCCAGCCGGTAGCTCATCGCAGTGAGTCTCGCCGATCAGCCGACCAGCGCGTCGATGCGCTTGCGGCGCGCTACTGCTTCGTCGACGCGACCAGGTTGGCCCGCACTGCGCGCAGCGTTTTCTGCAGTGCGGAGATCTCAGTCCGGCTGAGCCCGGCGAGGGCGCGTTTGTGCAGGTCCCGACTGGCCTGCATGATCTGGTCGTCGACCTGGTGTGCCCTGTCGGACAGATAGATGAGGTTGGATCGCTGGTCGGCGGGATTCACCCGGCGCTCGATCCACTGCCCTGCTTCGAGGCGGTCGATCAGTTCGGTGATAGCCACCTTGTGGGTCGCCAGCCGAAATGCCAGCTCGGTTTGGGTCAGGCCGTCCTGGTGGTACAGCTGACTGATCAGCCGGACCTGCGAGGTGGTCAGCCCGAGCGGCTTGACCAGCCGAGTGAACTCTGCGGTCATCAGCCGGGAGACGTCAGTAGCGAGGAAGCTGATGCCCGGATCCCGCTCAGATGCCGAGACACTCCCCTGCTCTTGCACAGTCGGGGGTGAAGCGGCGCTCATCGGGTGGGTTCCGGTCGGATCGGCACCATCGCCATGTGACAATATTAGTTCGGATCCATAACTATCTACCGTGAGCCCGGCCTCGATCTCGGGGAGGAGACGCAGTGGGACGCTCAGCCCCCAGAACAGCCTCCTCGCCGAGCGGGCCCATCCATGACGCGGTCGCGCCTCCCTCCGACGAGCAGACCGTGCTCGACGTGGTCGGTCAACTCGACTTCGATCCCGACGGACTCAAGCGCACCCATGCAATCGAGCGGGACAAGCGGATCAGGCCCGACGGCAACGCACAGTTCGTGCCCGCCGTCGACAGCAAGTTCGCGAACTTCAGCAAGGACCCATGGGCTCCCGCCGCCGAGCGCGAGCCAATCGTCGACGAGAGCCAGGTCATCGTGGCGGGAGGCGGGTTCGGCGGCCTGCTCGCCGGGGCACGGCTGCGGGCGTGCGTGTCCTCCCCGCGCGCCTCGCCGAAGAGGTCGCCGACCAGTGTGTCGAGGACGAACTCCGCGAGGAGTGGGGCCTCTGGCGGGTCTCCCAGGGCGAGCCGATCGACACCACGTTCCCGATGCACGAGAGCCGCCGCGACGAGTACGAAGCGTGGAAGCGCGACGTCAAGTGCCTCTGGCCCGGGCGAACCACCAGCTGGAGCTCGAGGGTGCCGTCGTCGGCGATTGCGCCGGCGGAATCAGTCGGTCACCCCATCCGCACCGACTAGCGTCGTCGCCGTGACGCGTACCAGAATCTCGTCGGCGCCGCTGTTGCGAATCCCGAATGCTTCGGCCCGATCGTCGCCGACGTAGCGACGGCACGTCTCGGTCGCCCAGTGCCGCAACGCGGTGGGATCTTGTTCGTAGGTGGTGATGCTCGCCGTACCGTCCACGCGTGCGAAGGCGTACGGCTTCTCCATGAGGTCGACGCAGATCGACACCCGCGGGTCGCGCCGCAACATCTTCGCCTTGCCGCTGTCCTTGCCGGTCATGAACACGAAGTCGCCGGTCGCTGGATCGACGTCGAACCAGATCGGGGTGACGGCGGGGCTGCCGTCCTTGCGCACCAGCGCGAGCTTGCCAGTGCGGGAACCGGTGGTCATGAACTCGACCACTTCGTCTGGCGACATCGGGCGCATCAGGCCTCCTGGGGGCTGAGGTCGTAGCTGGCGACTGTGCAGCTGACGGCGAAGATCGGGATCGGCTCACAGAAATGAACGGTGCCTTGGGCTCCGCCTGCCGCCGCGCTCACTGCCATGAAGGTGCGGATCTCGAACCCGCCCTGGCCGGCATCGGCGTAGACGGTGAGGTCGTCGTAGTCGAGGAGGGCGTCACGGTCGTTGCGGCACCAGCGATCCAAGAAATCGAGGTCCCACTCGTAGTTGATCCTCCCGGAGTCGGGCGTGGCCGGCCAGTGCGAGATGCCGCCGGTGCCGATGATCGCGATCTTCTCGGGAAGGGCATCGGCCGCCCTGCCGAGCGCCTCGCCGAAGGCCCAGGCCCGGTGGAGCGGCGTGAGGGGCGGACCCTGACAATTGATGTTGACCGGGATGACGGGCAGGTCGAACCGCGGGGTGAGGAAGTGGAGTGGCACCGCGATGCCGTGGTCGAACAGCCACTCCTCGGCGTACGCGATGTCGACGGTCTGCATGACCTCGGCGATCAGTCGCTGCGACAAGTCCCGGTTGCCCGGAGCCTTGAACTTGTCGATGCCGAGCCAGCCCGAATCCTCGATCGGGCCGTCGTAGAAGTCGGCCATGCCGATGGCGAAGCTCGGCATGTTGTTCATGAAGAAGTTGGCGAAGTGTTCGGCCGCGATGACGATGACCGCCTCGGCCCCGCTTGCTTCGAGATCGGACCGCATGTCGTCGAACGCCGCGTAGAAGGCGTCGCTCACCTCGGGGTCGGCGAGGTGCTTACGGCCGGTAATCCCGGGGGCGTGGCTGCACACACCCGCGTAGACGAGCGGCATCAGATGCCTCCTTCTTGGCCGAGCGATTCGCTGTGGGCCAGAGTGCCTTCGTAGCCGGTCATGGCATAGACCCCCTCGCGGACCGGACCGTACAACTCCACGCCGTCGCGCATCTGCTGGAGGTAGTCCTGCCACTCGATCTGATGCAGCGCCGCGAAGTGCATGAGAATCTGACCGTTCACGCCCAGCACGTAGAGCTTGCCGACGTCGGGCTCGGTCAGCGCCGCCACCTCTTCGTCGGTGAGCGTGTACGGCGCAAGGACGGCATGCCGATCCGCCGCGTAGTCGGACTGCAACTGCGGCGACCGGTTCAGCTCATAGAGGAACTTCTGCACGTAGTAAAGAGAGATAGCTCAGCCTCCCAGCTTCGGGACCGCGTGCGTGTCGAGGGCGACGGCGATGTTCTTCGTCTCCATGTAGAAGTCGAAACCCCAGTCTCCACCTTCGCGCCCGATGCCGCTGCCCTTGGTGCCGCCGCTCCCAGCGCCGCGTCAGGGTCCGTCGGGGTCGACGATCGCCATGATCGCGGGCGAGGGAACCGACCATCCCTGCGCCAGCGTGCCGTACGCCGTGCGCTTCGGCGCCCGACCGGCAGGAGGGGGCTCGGCTGCGGCAAGTTGCTCGGCCTGGCCGGCACGGATTCGGAGATCGGTCGCTTCGGGGTCGAGTATCGAGTGCAGCTCGGCGTCGAGGTCTGCAGCGATGTCGGGTTCGGCGTCGACGCGGTCGTCGAGTTCGTGCGGATCGGCGACGAGGTCGAAGAGTTGTGGTCGGGTGTCGGCGGCCATGTGGGCGACGTACTTCCACCGGTCGCGCCGCACCAGGTACGACGCGGCCGTCGAACTGGGGCCGTGGTATTCGGAGAAGGCGATTCGATCCGGAGCGACGTCTCGTAGCGACGCCCCGGGCAGTTCGGCGTCGGTATCGATCGCGGGAAGCCCCATCACGTCGACGGCCGTGGGGTACACATCGACGAGCGAGACCGCGGCGCCTTCGACCACATCGCGACCCACGCCGGGGCCAATGATGAGCATCGGCACCCGGGCCGAGGCGTCGTACATGAGGCTCTTCATCGCGAAGCCGTGACCGCCGAGCATGTCGCCGTGGTCTGAGGTGTAGATCACGACGGTGTCGTCGGCCGCACCCGACCCGTCGAGCGCGGCCAACACCTCGCCGACCTGGTGGTCGACGAACTGCACCATCGCCGTGTAGACCCACCGCAACTGACGCAGCTCGTCTTCGGTGAACGGCTCGGCGTCGATGCCCATCATGCGGCGGTGCTCGTCGAGCTCCCGATTGTGCGGCCAGTCCTCAGGGCGCCAGGCCGGCGGCAAGGGCACATCGACGTCGTCGGCCGGCAATGAGTCGGCTGGCGCCCGGAATGGGTAGTGCGGGTAGGCGAACGACACATGCGCGAACCACGGCGTGCCCGAGGGTGCGTCGGTGGTCAACCAGCGGCAGGCGGCCTGCGTGGTGTGGCGGTCGTAGAGCTCGTATTCGGACACGCCCACACCCGCATCGCGGACGTGGTCCGACATGGTCGAGCTGGGTGGGGCGTTCCCGCGCGCCCAGCCGAGGCGAGCACCCAGGTAGCCGCGCTTCGCCTGCAGGGGCAGGTAGGCATCGAATCCCGAGTCGGTTTCGTCGTCGAAGTGGAGCTTGCCGAACGTGACGGCGGGTCGAGCATTGGCGCGGAGCCGATGGCCGAGGCTCTCGGCCTGTTCACGCTGGTACGGCGCGCCGTTGTCGTATGCGCCGATCGCCGAGCTGTACCGCCCGGTCGCCAGCGACGCCCGAGCCGGCATGCAGATCGGACTGTTGGTGTACGCGGCGCTGAACGTGGTGCCGGCCTCGGCGAGCGCGTCGAGGTTGGGCGTGCGGGCCAGCGGATCGCCCGCGTAGCCGGTGACGAACGGATTGTGCTGATCACTCGTGATCAGCAGCACATTGGGCACCGCGACTCAGCCCCGAAGCTGGCGTTCGAGCTTGTGCAGCCACTCATAACAGCTCATGACCTGCCGGACCGAGCTGTTGGGTTCCCGGCCGTCGCGGATCGCCGCGATGAACTCGCGGTCCTGCAGCTCGATGCCGTTCATCGAGACATCGACCTGCGAGACGTCGATCGGTTCCTCTCGGCCATCGACCAGATCGTCGTAGCGGGCGATGTAGGTGCCGGTGTCGCCGATGTAACGGAAGAACGTGCCGAGCGGACCGTCGTTGTTGAACGAGAGCGAGAGCGAGAGGATCGCGCCGCTAGCGGTCTTCATCTGGATCGACATGTCCATCGCGATGCCGAGGTCGCGATGGTGCGGACCTTCGAGCACATTGGCCGCGACGATCGGCTCGCCGGCCTGATATTCGAACAGGTCGACGGTGTGCGCGGCATGGTGCCAGAGCAGGTGGTCGGTCCACGTCCGAGGCTCACCCAGCGCGTTGGTGTTGGTGCGCCGGAAGAAAAATGTCTGCACGTCCATCTGCTGGATGCTGAACTCGCCCGCCGTGATCTTGTTGTGAACCCACTGATGCGACGGGTTGAACCGTCGGGTGTGGCCGACCATCGCAACCAGGCCCGCCTGCTCCTGATTGGCCAACACGGCCTGCGCATCAGCGAGTGAGTCGGCCAACGGGATCTCAACCTCGACGTGCTTGCCCGCGTCCATGCACTGGATCGCCTGCGCGGCGTGCACCGGCGTCGGCGTGGCGAGAATCACGGCGTCCACCTCATCGATCGCCAGCGCCTCAGCCAGATCGGTTCCATGATGGGCGATTCGATACTCCGCAGCGACCGCCGCTGCGTCGGCGACAGGGTCGATCACCGAGACGACTTCGACGTCATCGACGTTCTTGAGCCCGTCAAGGTGCTTGCGGCCGAATGCCCCGGCCCCCACAAGTGCGATCTTCACGGCTCTGATCCTCGCACCTTGTCCCTTCGAATGTCGACAATCTTGTTGACATTTGCCAAGATTGACCGATGACCCGCGGGATTCCCTGCATGATCATGCGCGGCGGCTCGTCGAAAGGCGCCTACTTCCGCCGCCCGGAGTAACCATGTCCACGCCGAACCCACCCCACGACTTCCCCCTCGATCGAACGGTCCCTGGCCCGCGACCCGAGGCGAGCTCCCCCACCGCCTTCACCCCACCGCCGCGGGCATGCGATGCGCACTGTCACGTGTTCGGCCCCGCCGAGCGGTTCCCCTTCTCGCCCGCCCGCAGCTACACGCCGCCAGACTCGGGGATCGACGACTTCTTCGGAGTTCAAGACCGCCTGGGGCTGAGCCGTGCCGTGTTCGTGCAAGCGAGCTGCCACGGCTCGGACAACTCGGCGATGGTCGATGCGATCCAGCGGGGTGAAGGCCGCTTCGCCGGCGTGGCGATGATCGACCAGAGCTTCACCGACGCCGACCTCGACGAGCTCCACGCCAACCAGGTCCGGGGCATCCGCTTCAACTTCGTCGCCCATCTCGGCGGCGCACCAGACCTCGATGTCTTCTGGGAACTGGTCCACCGGGTCGCGAAGCGCGACTGGCATATCGTGCTGCACTTCGACGCGAAGGACTTCGGCGAGTACGCCGCCGTCCTCGACGCGATGCCGGTTCCCTACGTCATCGACCACATGGCACGTGTGCCCGCGACCGACGGCGTGGAGCAGGAGCCATTCCAGCGCCTGCTCGAACGCATCACGAGCGACGAGCGGTGCTGGGTGAAGATCAGCTGCGCCGAGCGACTCACCGACGGCAAGGTCTCACCGTTCGACGACGTGGTGCCGTTTGCGCGAGCGCTGATCGAGGCTGCACCCGACCGCCTGCTGTGGGGCACCGACTGGCCCCACCCGAACCTCGAGGCCATGCCGGACGAAGGCGAGCTGCTCGACATAGTCGCCGCGTACGCCCCAGACGAAGCCGTGCGCAACCGTATCCTCGTCGACAATCCTCAGGTCCTCTATACCTTCTCCTGAAGATGAGCAACGCCGACACCGTCACCGACGCCCTTCGCCACGACATCCTCAAAGGCCGCTTCGAACCCGGTGACCGGCTGCTCGAGGTCTCGTTGGCCGAGCAGTACTCGGTCGGCCGCGCCGCGATCCGCTCCGCATTGGTCGAGCTGACGTCGGAGGGCCTGGTCGAGCGCGAGGCCAACCGCGGGGCAACGGTCCGGCGCATCTCGATCCGCGAGGCGATCCAGATCACCGAAGCCCGCTCGGTCCTCGAGTCGCTGATCGCTGCCCAAGCCGCTCGCCACGCAACCGTGGCCGACCACGTCGACCTGCAGCAGATCATCGCCGACATGGAAGCGGCCACGAACGACGCCCAAGGCCACGCCTACTCCGAACTCAACGCGGTCCTGCACCGCCGGCTCCGCGAGATGAGCGGCCACGAGGTCGCTTCGCAGCTCGTGGCCAACCTCCGAGACCGCGCCGCTCACCACCAGTACCGGCTCGCCCTGATGCCGGGGCGGCCAAGCGAATCGCTCGGTGAGCATCGAGCCATCGTCCAAGCAGTCGTCGCCCGCGACGAGGACGCCGCGGCGCAAGCGATGCACGACCACCTCTCCTCGGTGATCGAGGTGCTCTCGCGCTGGGGTGACACGCAGGGCTAGCCCGTCGGGAGGGTCACTCGGGCGGCAATTCCAGCGACAGGCCGGCGTCGAGCACCCGCGAAAGCAGGGCGCGCTCGATCGAGGTGACGACGACGTGGCGGTTGCCGTGAGCGTTGGTCATGTCAGGCTCCGAGTCGGGGGTAGACGCGACGGATGTTCGCGTCGTAGATGGCGGAACGGTCGGCGTCGTCGATGGCGGCCGAGTCGACATAGATCTTGGTGTCGTCGTAGTAGTTGCCGGTGTCGGGATCGATGCCCCGCACCGCCCCGACCATCTCCGAGGCGAAGAGCACGTTCGACCGAGGCACGACGTTGACCAGCAGGTCGATGCCGGGCTGGTGGTAGACGCACGTGTCGAACCAGATGTGGTCCATCAGGCCGTCGAAATCCCAGCCTTGATCCTGGGCCATGCCCTTGAAACGACCCCAGTGGTATGGGACGGCACCGCCGCCGTGTGGGATCACCCAGCGCAGCCCGGGGAAGTCCCTCATGAACCCCGACGTGAGGGCTTGCACGAACGCGGTGGTGTCGGCGCCGAGGTAGTGCGACCCGGTGGTCCAGAAGTTGTCGTTGCACGATGTGGAGACGTGGATCATCCCCGGCACATCGAGCTCCTGCATCGCGTCCCAGAGCGGCCACCAATAACGATCCCACAGCGGCGGCCCGTTCCAGTGACCACCCGACGGGTCGGGGTTCACATTGCAGCCGATGAAGCCCATCTCCTCGACGCAGCGGCGGAGCTCGTTCACCGACGAGTCGATCGCCACGCCGGGCGACTGAGGCAGCTGGCAGACGGGTGCGAAGTTCTCGGGGTACAGGTCGCAGCACCGACGGATGAGCTCGTTCTGGTGTTCGGTCCACAAGCGCGACGTGTGCTCGTTGCCGACGTGATGACCCATCCAGCTGGCACGGGGCGAGAAGATCGTGAGGTCGGTGCCGCGTTCGCGCTGGAACTTCAGCCGGGCCCCCTCGAGCGACTCGCGGATGGCGTCGTCACTGACATCGATCACACCCTTCTCACCGACGTGAAGCGGGTCGGCTCCGACGGCGGCTTTCTGGGCGTCGCGCCACTCGCCCACTGGCGGCGGCGTTGTGGTGTAGTGGCCGTGGCAATCGATGATCACAAGGTTCCCTCGATTGTCAACAATCGAGGGAACAGTTTGCCATACTCGCACGAAGGACCACAGAGGAGGTTCGACAGATGGCGATCGAGAAGCCGTATCTCGACATTCCCGGCACGACCGTGTTCGATGCCGACCAGGCCCGACTCGGCTACCACCTCAACCAGATGGCCCGGTCGCTCATGCACGCCGAGAACCGCGGTCGGTTCATGGCCGACGAGCGGGCCTACCTCGACGAGTGGGGCATGACCGAAGACCAGAAGCAGGCGGTCCTCGATCGCGACTTCAACCGCCTCCTCAAGCTCGGCGGCAACATCTACTTCGTGGCCAAGATCGGCGCGACCGAAGGCAAGAGCTATGTCGAGATCGTGTCGTCGATGACCGACAAGGACGCGGCCGGCCACGCCGAGATGATGGTCAACGGCGGTCGCAGCATCGAAGGCAACCGCTACCTCCACGAGTGGGATGACCGAGCATGAGCGCTCGCATCACCGCCGGCCTGTTCATGTCGCACGTCCCGGCCATCGGCGCGGCGGTCGACAAGGGCCTCACCGAAGAGCCCTACTGGCAGCCCCTCTTCGAAGGTCTGAATACCTCGCGTCAGTGGATCGCCGACAACCCGGTCGACGTCGTGATCCTCGTCTACAACGACCACGGCAACGCCTTCTCGATGGAGATGATCCCGACGTTCGCGCTGGGCATGGCCGCCTCGTACCAGCCCACCGACGAAGGCTGGGGACCACGCCCGGTCCCGATCGTCGAAGGCCATCCGGAACTCTCGGCACACCTCGCACAATCGGTGATCCCGGCCGGCTTCGACCTCACGCTCGTGAACGAGATGACCGTCGATCACGGCCTCACCGTGCCCCTCTCGATGATGTACGACCAGCCCGCCGCCTGGCCGACCAAGGTCGTGCCCCTGGCCATCAACGTCATCCAGCACCCCGCCCCGACCGGCCGCCGTTGCCTCGAACTCGGCAAAGCGATCCGAGCCGCGGTCGAGACCTTCGACGACGACCTCAACGTCCAGATCTGGGGCACCGGCGGCATGAGCCACCAGCTACAGGGCGCCCGCGCCGGCCTGATCAACCCCGAATGGGACCACGCCTTCCTCGAGCGCATGATCAACAACCCCGAAGGCATCGCCGACGTCCCCAACGTCGACTACTTGCGCGAGGCGGGCTCCGAAGGCGTCGAGCTCGTCATGTGGCTCACCGCTCGCGGCGCGCTCGCCGACCTCAACGGCGGCCCGGCGCCCACCGAGGCGCATCGCCTGTATCACGTACCTGCCAGCAACACCGCCGTGGGGCATCTCATCCTCGAAAACGCTTGACCCGAAAACCGGTGTCGAGATCGTTCTCGTCATCGCGATCCTGGGCGGGCTCGCACTGGCGATCCGGTCATGGTGAGTCAGGCGCGAGCTCGGCTGGGGCGGGTGACGACGTCGACCGGTGCACCGTCTGGCGCGCCTGCACCCAGTACGAGCCCGTTGTGGAAAACGACATCGGCGGGCTGCTGAACGCCCATGAGGCGGAGATTAGGTTCCGGGCATGGATATCGCAGGGAAGAACGTCGTCATCACCGGTGGAGCATCGGGGATCGGCCGGGGGATGTGCGAACGGTTTGCGTCGATGGGCGCGAACGTAGTGGTGAGCGACATCAACGCCGACGGCGCCGCCGAGGTGGCCGCGGCGATCGGTGGCACGGCCATCGCCTGCGATGTGGCCGACCCCGCATCGGTCGAGGCCTTGATCGCCGGCGCCGTCGAGGCGATGGGGCACATCGACATGTTCTTCGCCAACGCCGGTATCGGCGCCGGCGGAGGCATCGACACCGACGACAAGATGTGGGATCTGTCGATGAGCATCAACGCCATGGGCCCTGCGTACGCAGCCCGGGCCGTAGTTCCCCACCTCGCTGAGCGGAACGGGGCGTTCGTCATCACTGCGTCCGTGGCCGGACTCGTCACCGGCCCGGTCAGCTTCAACTACGCGGTGAGCAAGCACGCGGCCGTCGGCGTGGCGGAGTGGCTGGCGATCAACCACGGTCACGAGATCCACGTCGCTGCCATCTGCCCGACGGTGGTCGACACCCCGATGATCGCCGAGTTCGGCGGGGCGCTCATGGAGCCGTTGTCGGTCGACCACGTCGTCGACGCTGTTGTCGCGGGCATCGCAGCCGAGACGTTCCTCATCCTGCCGGGCGAGGGCGGCGACCAGATGTTGAAGGCGAAGCTCAACGACTACGACGGTTTCCTCGCCAACCTCAACCAGCGGGTCACCGCAGGCGCGGGCTGAGTCAGCCTTGACGACATAAGAGGAAGCGCCAATTGGTGAACCCTTCCGTTGCCGCACCAGTCGTTTCCCGCTCTTGTTCGCTGTCGCTCACGGGCCGCTCGGGCCACGGCTTCGCCTATCGGCTCAGCCTCTGAGCACCAACCGACGGATGCACCCTCGGAAGGGTCGCCACCGGCCTGACAGCGGTGGCGATCATCGACCCGAGATACCCAGGCAGGCGAGTCCGGGATGGTCGGCGTCGATCGGAACGGCGCGGAAGACCCGGCCCGCGCCACCCGGGCGCAGGTCCATGACTGTCTCACCCTTAGGGGTGACCTCGCGCAGTTGCTTGTTGAAACCGAGCGCGGTGACGGTGTTGCCGTTGGGCAAGCGCGCCGCGCCCGACATGAATGGCGAGAACCAGCCGTTCGAGCCGTCCGCGTTGTAGGACCACACGATCTCGGCGGCATTGAGCGGATCGTCGAGATCCCACGTCCACACCCCCTCGTCATCGACGGGCATCGACAGCTCGAGGATCTCAGAGTGCCCGTCGCCGAACTGGAGGCGCTTCGGATGAGGCGCAGGAAGGTCACCGGCCGAACGTGCGCCGTTGTTGAAGACCAGCACGTTGCCCGCGCCGGGGCGGCCGGGCGGGATCCAACCGATGTCGTGTTGCCAGTCGAAGGTCCTCACCGGTCCGCCCTTGTGCGCCTGCTGGTTGCCGCAGCGGTACAGCAGATCGCCGGCTGGGCCCGCAGCTTCCGCGGTGGTGGTGGCGTGGTCGATGATCCAGAGCTCGCCGTGCATTGCCGAGCTCAGCAGGATCTGGTCACGCGCTGGGTCGTAGCTGACCGAGTTGACGTGCATGACCTGGCCCATGTTGAACCGATAGTTCTCGTACCGCGTGTAGTTCAGATCGATCTTGCGGCAACCGGGCCCGATCTCGCCGTAGAAGGGCTTGTCGGCGTCGGCGTCTTGCACGAGATGGTCGATCGAGTGCCATTCCCAGACGACCCGCGTTTCGCCGGTCTCGAGATTCGGTTCGAGTTCGAGGATCGACTCCGTCCACCAGCGGGTGAGGTCGGGTGGCCGCAGGAGGACCTCACGATCCTGTTCAATCCATCCGAGGTCGACCGCCTCGTCGAAGGTGCGGCCGTCGTACATGGTGACGAGGATGTTGCCGTTTGGCATCGGATCGAACGAGTGATGCAGGACCCGCCGACCGGGTTCGAACAGCTCCCACTGCCACACGACCGTGCCGTCGGGCTCCTCGATCGAGACGATGCCGTGGGCGCCGACCGGGAACGCGAGCGTGTCGAGCCAGATGCCCGGGCAACTCGTGCGGATCAGCAGGCCGTCGTCGCGCAGCCGGGCGCTCACCGTCTCGGACGCATGGTTGCGAGCCGGCCACCGGTGCACCCGCTCACCCTGGGAGTCGAGGAGGTAGAGATCGCGAGCGACCCACACGTCCATGGCGTTGGCGTGCTCCTGGACGAGGTGAAACGAGGAGTCTTGGCGAGGGTCGGTGCCCGGCAGGACCTCACCGGTGTCTTCGAGCACGTACGACCGCAGCGTGTCTTGGTTCGCCAGGAAGTGGGCTGGGCCATCGAACCAGTTCTGGCGGACCGCATTGCCCCCCATGCCGTTGTCGGCGGGGGTCAGGTGACCCTTGCCGAGCCGGTCGAGCCGTCGCAGCCGGGCGGGCGCGTCGGCGATGTCGGCCGCGGTGATGACGCCGTCACCGTCGAGATCGAGGATGCGGTAGATCGCGCTCGTGCGACCACCCCCGGGGTAACGGAACGGGCCACCGCATTCGTCTTCGCAGAGTTGGCCGTCGCCGTCGAGGTCGAGAGCGAGCAGCGACTCGGTAGCCCGGTCGATCTCGTCGGCGGAGATGATGCCGTCGCCATCGAGGTCGAGGGCCCGGAAGAGCGTGCCCACGCGGTGAGCTTGGTCGGCCTGAACCGCTTTGGCCTCGTCGTGGGTGAGGCCACGGGAGTAGCCATCGGAGCAGACAGTCATACGGCCTCCAGAGCACGGCGGGCGAGGATCGCCGCGCCGAGCGCCGTCGCTTCGGTCTCGGGCGCGACGGTGATCGGGCGCCCGCCGATCGCTTGTTTACGTTCGATCAGCCGGTGGTTCCGGGACCCGCCACCAGTGGCGATGTGGCGAACGTCGGCGGCTCCAGCGGCGTCGAGCAGTTCGGCGATCCTCGCTTGGCCGTCGCCGGCCACCGACTCGATGACCGCGTCGGCCTCAGGGGTGGCAAGGAACGCATCCCAATCGAGCCCCGAGTCTTCGCGGGCTTGATCGATGCGGCCGCCGCCCGGCGCCAAGCCGGTCATGGCGTAGGTGCGCCCCGGTTCGACGTGGGCGCCTTGGGCGATGCCCGCCGCCGCCAGACGATCGGTGTCGTCGACGCCGTCGGTGACCAGGAATAACGCCTCGGCCGTGCCGATCGAGTCGAGCAACATGCCCGGCTCGGTCACGTCGAGCGCCAGGGCGGCACAGACGTGATCTTGCCCACCGGCGCTGACCGGGATGCCGGCCGGAAGGCCGGTCGATGCAGCCGCCTCGGGGGTCACCGTCCCGACCCGCTGCCCGCTCTCGATCAGCGGCGCCAGCATCGTGGGATCGAGGCCTGCAGCATCGATCAGCTCGTCGGACCAAGTCCGCGCCGCCAGGTCGAACAGCATCGTTCTTGACGCGAGCGAATAGTCGGTGGCCATCACGCCGCTCAAGCGATGCGTGGCCCAATCGGCCATGTTCAGCCAGTGCTGGCCCGCAGCCCACGCATCAGGGAGGTGCGCCTTCGTCCACAGCATCTTGGCGGCGGCGAACACCGGCCGGGGCTGGAGTGCTGCGATCGCTTGGGTGCGCTCCGCCCCCACGTGCTCGCGCCACCAGGCGGCTTGGGGCTCGGTGCGTGCATCGAACCACGCGATGACCGGGGCAACCGACTGGCCCGCGCCATCGACGAGCACGCCCGACTCGCCCATCGAGGCCACCGCGATTGCGGCCGCGACATGGCCGGACACCGCGAGCTGCTGCGTGACTCCCTGGAGGACAGAACACGCAGCAGCCCACAGTTCTTCGGCGCGGTACTCGGCGCCGCCGTTGGGCACGTGATTGGTCGGCGTCGGCACCGTGGTGAGTGCGAGCTGCCGATCGTGTTCATCGAACGCGGCCGCCTTGATCCCCGTGGTACCGAGATCGAGTCCGATGAACGCGTCGGCCATCTACAAACCCGGCGCGAGGGTGACCTTGATGGAGTCGGCCCCGCGGGCGGTCAGTTCCAGCGCAGTGTCGATCTCGGAGAACGGCAGGCGGTGGGAGATGATGCGTTCCATCGGCAACGCCCCCGCGGCGATCATCTCGATCGCTCGGGGGTAGGTGTACGGGCCGAGATGGGCACCGAGAACGTCGAGTTCCTTGCGGTCGCCGATGATCGACCACTCGGTGGTGACCTTCTCCTTGAACACGCCGAAGACCACGAACGTGCCGAGCTTGCGGAGCATCCGCAGCCCCTGGTCGACGGCGGATGGATGGCCTGACGCTTCGAGGAAGACGTCGCACCCGTACCCCTCGGTGAGGCCGAGAACCTCGTCGATGATGTCGACCTCGCCAGGGTTGATCGTGAGATCGGCGCCGCACGCCCTCGCCAGCTCGAGCCGGCCGGGGTGCAGGTCACTGGCGATCAACAACCCGGGGTTCGCCTGTCTTGCCGCGGCGATCATCCCGAGCCCGATCGGCCCGCAGCCGGCGACCACCACCGTGTCGCCTTCGGTGATGTTGCCGCGATCGACGGCGTGGATCGCACACGCGAGCGGCTCGATGAACACGGCGTGGTCGATCGAGACGGTGTCGGGCACCTTGTGGTTGATGGCGTTGGCCGGGAACACCATGTAGTCGGCCATCGCTCCCTGGGCGTGCTGGCGAAACCCGTAGATCTCGGTGTTCTGACACATCCAGTACTGCCCCCGATTGCAGAACCGGCAATCCCAACACGGCGTGATCTGCTCGCTGACCGCGACATCCCCGAGCGCCAACCCGTGCTTGTCGGCGGCGCCTTCTCCGAGGCCCACAACGGTGCCGACGAACTCGTGACCGGGCACAACAGGTGGTTGAACGAAGCCGGGCATGCCGTCGCCGGGCCAGTAACCGAACGCCCCCTTCCAGCAGGCGACGTCGCTGGCGCACAGTCCGGCCGAATGGACAGCCAACAGGACCTCACCCGGGCCGGCCGTCGGCACCGGCTTGTGGTCGTGGCGATAGTCGTGCGGACCATGACAGATCACGCACTCCATCGAGCCCGGCAGATGGTCGAGCTGTTCCACGTCAGCTTCCCAGCAGCTCGGGGGTCTCGATCGCGAGATCGTCCTCGAGCGACCGGGACGGCGTGATGCCGGCCGCGGCGAGGCGTCCGTGGTACTCGCGAGTGGCGTCTTCGGGCGAGAGCTCGTCGTCGGCGACTCGCCGGAGAAGCTCGCAAAACAAGATCGGCGAGTCGGCGACCTTGATGCGACGGCCGAACAGCGCCACCCGTCCCCCGGATCGCTTCACGTGGCGCACAAGCGTGAACGAGTCGTTGGCCGTGCTGGGCGGGCCCCCGAGCACGCCGACGACGACGTCGATCCCGGTCACGAGGTCTTCGAGCGCTTGGGGACCGTTGTAGGCGACCTTCAGGAACTCGGGCCGGCTCGCTCGCGGAACGCCCGCAAGCATGCGTGCGATGCAGTCGTTCACATAGTCGCCGACCGGCCCGTCGATGCCCGGGTCCGCGACATTGGGGTTGAAGACCTCGACGAAGTGCCGGAACCCCTCCTGCGCAGCCTCAGCCCGGAAGTCGCGGTACCGAAGGAGCGAGCGTTCGTCGGCCTCGAGATCGTTGTTGAACGTGATCGACCACAGCCCGAGCGGCACGTCGACCGCCTGGTCCGGCTCGGGATGGAGCGTGCCGTACATGGCTTCGCGCACTGTCGTGGTTGCGAAGGGACGGGATGGCTGCGTGCTGTACGACCCGCCTCGCACCATCCAGATGTCGCTGGTGTCGTTGGCCCGGATCGCCGGCGTCACCGGCGACGCGCGGAACAGGCCGCGATCGCGGGCGAGGTGGTCCATCGTCGAAACCGATGCGAGCAGGATGTCGATGTGCCCGGCTTCGGTGATGGCGGCCATCTCGTCTCGCCAGACCGCCGGGTCGATCCCCTGCCCGATGGTCGGGCGCAGGCCGCCGCCCATGTCGGGGTCAGCGGCGTAGCAGATGATGAAGTCGCCTCCATCGGGCCGTGCGGCGAGCGCATCGAGCTTGGCGTCCAGCGTCTTCACAGACTCCGTTCTAGCCGATCATCACGATCGTTACTAGTGTGCGAAAGACGGAGGAGAGGGGTCGACGATGCGATTCGAGGGCAAGTCAGCGCTGATCACCGGCGGCACGATGGGTATCGGTCTCGAAGCGGCGCTCCGGCTCGCCTCCGAAGGCGCATCGGTTGCCATCACCGGACGACGGGCCGAGGCGGGCGTGGCCGCGGTGGCCGAGATCGAGGCCGCGGGCGGCACGGCATGCTTCGTCCCGGGCGACGTCGCCATCGCCGCTGACGTCGAGCGCATGGTGGCCCAAACGCTCGACGCTTTCGGCCGGCTCGACGTCGCCGTCAACAACGCGGGCATCGGCGGGCAGAAGACCCGAGCCCACGAGATGGACGAGACCTACTTTCGCGAGGTGATCGACATCGACCTCACGGGCGTCTGGCTCTCGATGAAGTACGAGATTCCGCCGATGCTCGCGCAGGGCGGCGGCAGCATCATCAACATCTCGTCGATCGCAGGGATCAAGGGCGGCACGGTGGCCGGCAGTGCGTACCACGCCGCCAAGCACGGCGTCGTCGGTCTGACCAAGGTCGCGGCGGCCGAGTACGCCGCCGACCAGATCCGCGTCAACTGCTTGTGCCCTGGCCTGGTCGAGACCCCGCTCGCGGCGAAGTCGTTCGCCGATCCGGTCCTGCGGGCTGAGGTCAAGGCCAAGATTCCGATGGGCCGGCTGGGTATGCCGGCCGACATCGCATCCGCGATTGCCTACCTCGCGTCCGACGAGGCCGACTGGGTCACGGGAATCGCAACCCCCATCGACGGCGGGATGATGCTGTGAGCGACGCATCCGAGCGACTCGCTGCGCCGCGGGTGCCGCTGCTCGCTCCCGACGAGTTCAACGAAGAACAGCGCTCGCTCACCACCGACGAGCAACGACACGTCAACCTCTTCCAGCTAGTCGCCCAACACCCGGAGGCCCATCGGCGGCTCAAGGCGACCGGGTCCTTCGCCAACTTCGAAACGCAGCTCCCGGTCCGCGATCGCGAGCTGATGATTCTGCGAATGGCGTGGCTCTATCAGTCGGAGTTCGAATGGAGCCAGCACGCGCAGCCCGCACTCGATGCGGGTCTGACCGACGACGACCTCGCCCGGGTGAAGGTCGGCTCCGAGGCCGACGGCTGGGACGACTGGGATCGCACGGTTCTGCGCACGATCGAAGGGCTCGTTTCGGACTGCATGATCCCGACGCCGGTGTGGGACGCACTTTGCGAGCGCTACTCGACCGAGATGATGCTCGAACTCGTCATCTTCTTCGGGCACTACACCTTGGTCACGACGCTCGCCAACGTCTTCGGGCTCGGCGTCAACCCAGGCAAGCCCGGGTTCGACGCATGAGAGGGTCCGCCTCAGAGGCTGAGCCGATAGGCGAAGCCGTGGCCCGAGCGGCCCGTGAGCGCAGCGAACAAGAGCGGGAGACAATCGGTGCCGCAGCGGGAAAGCCCGCCAATTCGTGCAGCCTCTCGTGACCGACCGCCCGAGTTTCGTGCTCTTCATGACCGACCAGCAGCGGGCCGACTGGCTCGGCTGTGCCGGCCACCCTGTCCTTGAGACACCGAACATCGACGCCATCGCGGCGAGCGGCACCCGGTTCGTCAACGGCTTCGTCGCGCACCCGATCTGCATGCCGAACAGGGCGTCGCTGCTCACGTGCCGGATGCCGAGCGTCAATGGTGTTCGCCACAACGGCCTGTCGCTGCCGCTCGACAGCAACACGTTCGTCGACTGCCTGCGCCGGGCCGGGTACGCCACGGGACTCATCGGCAAGGGGCATCACCAGCCATTCAGCGACATGAGCGCGCGGATGCAGCGGGGCGAGTGGGACACCGACCCCCACACCGAGGCCCGACTTGTACCACCCGGAACGGTGTACCGGGACGAGAACGCCGACCGCTGGGCCGCCGACCCCGACCACGACATCGAGCTCCCCTACTACGGCTTCGACCACTTCGACCATGTGTCGCGCCACGGCGATGGATCCGGCGGCAGTCATGAGCGCTGGCTGCGCGAGCACCTCCCCGACTACGAACGGCTCATCGGCCCCGAGAACCAGTTGCCCCACGACTTCGTCCGACCCGACGCGATCCGGACCGCACTTCCCGAAGAGGCTTACTCGACCGCTTGGATCCGCGACCGGGCCGTTGAGTTCATCGAGGCGCACACCGAGAGCGACCAACCGTTCTTCTTGATGGTGTCGTTCCCCGACCCACACCACCCGTTCACACCGCCGGGCAAGTACTGGGACATGTACTCACCCGACGACATGTCGCTCCCCGCCAGCTTCGTTGGCATGGAGGGCGGCACCCCGCTCTACGAGATGTTCCGCAACCGCCGACCCGAGCCTGGCGCGTTCCGCGGCGCGCTCGAATGTGTCGACGAACGCGAGGCGACCGAAGCGATGGCGCTCACTGCCGGAATGATGGCGATGGTCGACGACGCCATCGGCATGATCCGCAGCGCGATCGGGGCGTCGGCCCAGGCCGACGAGACGGTGCAGATCTACACCAGCGATCACGGCGACATGATGGGCGACCATGGATTGATGCTGAAGGGGCCGGTCAACCTCGACGGCATCCTCAAGGTCCCGTTCCTGTGGAGCGACCCCCAGCGCCCCTCGGTGGCAACGTCCGACGCGCTGGTGTCAACCATCGACATCGGCGCAACCGTCCTCGCCCGAGCGGGGGCGAGGGGCTTCAACGGCATCCAGGGCATCGATCTCACCGACGCGCTGGCGACCGGTTCGCCAGTCCGCGACCAGCTTCTCGTCGAACACGATGGCCACGTGCCGATCCCGGTCACGGGCGACCAGTGGCCGCCGCGCATCCGCACGCTCGTCACGCCCGAATGGAAGATGTCGGTGTACCTCGATCAGGACTGGGGCGAGCTCTTCAACCGCGGCGACGACCCGCACGAGATGCGCAATCTCTGGAACGATCCATCAACCCGCGACGTCCGCGCCGAACTGACGTGGCTGCTGAGTCAGGAGCTCATCCGCACCGTCGACCGGAGCCCGCTCCCGATCGTGCTGGGCTGAGAGGCCGCGCGGATAGGTGAACCTTCCCGTTGACGCACCGATTGTCTCCCGCTCTTGTTCGCTGTCGCTCACGGGCCGCTCGGGCCACGGCTTCGCCTAGCGGCTCAGCCTCTAAGCGCCAGCGTCAGCCCTTGGTCCAGCCGACGCTTGAGGGGTGGCCCTTGCGTTGCTCGTGGGCTTCGCCGACGTGCTTGCCGACCCTCCAGCCGACGCTGCTGAGGTTTTCGGTAGCCCAGTCCACGGATTCCTGGTCGGTGACGGTGGCGATCGTGTCGTTCCACCGGTTGAGCCAGCCGGCGAGGCAGGCCGACGCCACGATCTCGATGATCTGCTCGTTCGAGTAGTGCTCCCGCACAGCGTCGAAGTGCTCGGGCCGAGCCGCGTTCGGCAGCTGCGCCGCGGCGCGCACCAGGTCGAGCGCGGCTCGCTCCGCATCGGTGAACAGGTCGGACGTTTCGTACTCCCAGATCGCCTGGATGCGCTCGGTCTCGACGCCCATGCGGTTGAGCGAGAAGGCGCCGTGGGACTGACAGTGGGTGCAGCCGCTGGACACGCTCGCCATGGTGAACAGCATCGACTTGAACTCGCGTGGAATCGTCCGCTCGCTGTTGACGAGATTGACGAGTTCGTTCACCTTCTCGCGAAGCTCAGGCCAATGAGCGAGCTCGAACTCTTGACGGTCGTGATATTCGCTCATCTCGGTTCTCAGCCCTTCAGGTGTTCGGGAATGGTCACGCCCAGCTCGTCGCCGATGTCGAAGTAGCGCTTGTTGACCGGCACGCCCACCGCATCGACCACTCGGTTGGTGCCCTCGAAGCCGGCGCAGACCGCGGCGGCACGGGTGACCGCTCCGGGACCGGCAGCGTCGAACAGCTCTCGGCGGGCGATCGGCAGCTCATCGAAGTCGGTGAGGACGATGGCATCGACGAACGCGATGAGCTCGCGGCCAGCGGGCAGGAGTGGATCGAGCATCGAGTTGGTGATGGCGACGACGTTGACCGGCTGGTTCTGGTGCTTGGCGCTCTCACGGAGCATCCATGTGTGACCGAACAGTCAGAAGAAGCATTCATTGAGCCACGACGTTCGTGACGCCACCAGCTCCATCTGCATGCGGCTGAGCTCGCGGCCCGGCTCGACGTCGTACTGGTGCACGACCTTGTCAGCAAGGTAGAGCGGCTTGCCGAGAGCGGCCTTGTGCTTCGATTCGTTCGGGAGCGCTGACAGCGCCGTGGGCGCGAGCGCGATCCCGACCGTCGGCACCCAGGCGTTGACCTTGGCGGCACCCTCGCCGATGACCGGGACAGGGTCGCCGGGGGTCGGCGGCGGCAGCGTCTCGAGTTCGGCACCGATTCCGATGCGGTACGAGTCGATGGTGGTGACCAGGGAGACAACCGCCACCAGCTCGACATAGCTCAGAATGTCGTGGCCGTCGGCTTCCCAGGCCGAGATGTGCTCGGGGCGGGTAGTGATGGCGTCGACAGAGATTCGGCGCGCGGCCTCGGCGACCACCGCAGGGAGCTCCGGTGCGGCCGACGCAAGGCCTCGGGCAACGCGGGCGTGGGCCGCGATCGCGAGCCGCTCGGCGCCCGTGAAGAACGAGCCGGGCGCGGCCAGCGCATCGAGCGCGTTCCGGACGGCGTCTTCGGCCGCCGGGTCGACCTCGGTGAGTGAGGGAACGGTGGTTGTACTCATGGGTGCAAGACTCCCTTGCCGTCAGGCGGACTGTCAACACTCGTGCGCGCAGAGATCATGTCTCGGCCGACTCCAACATGCGGCGACGGAACTCGTCGGTCGAGTTGACGTGGACCGCCTCGTCGGCGGCGGCCGCCGCCCCTGCCCGCTTCGCTCGGAGCGCGAGCTGCTTGAGTGAGAAGGCCTCACCTCGGCCCGGCTCGCTCCACGGGCACACACCAATACAGATGCCGCATCCGTGGTTCTCGACGAAGTAAGGGATGCACATGTCGAAGTCGACGTACCAACGCTCGCGGCCGCGGACCATCTGTTTCGTGTCGAAGATGGCGTGGGGCGGGCAGTTCGTAATGCAGACCTGGCAGCGCGCGCAGAAGTCGTCGACACCGATGTCTTCCGATTGGTCGATGACGAGCGGCAGGTTGGTGGCCACCGCGCCTAGGCGGAACATCGAACCGAGATCCTTGGAGATCAGCGATCCGTGCTTGCCGAGTTGGCCGAGGCCGGCCTCGACCGCGGCAGGGATCTGCATGAAGTTGTGGATCGCCGCTTGGGCGTCCCAGCCCATGTCGCGGATGTGCTGCGCCACCGCGGCAGCGATGCGGTCGGTGCCCCGGTACTCGGCTTGAATCGTGAGCGCTGAGCGTTCGCTCGGCGCCTCGAGTGCTTCATCTCGCGACATCGCCACGCCGAAGGTGATGACGTACGGGTAGTCGAGCGGCAGCTCCTCGGTCACCATGTCGTCGGTCAGCGGGGCGACGCCCACCATCGCCGAGCCCAGATTGAGGGTGAACGCCTTGATCTGTTCGGTCATGGCGGCCGGATCGTCGACCGGCACCTGCACGGCGGCCTTCTCGCCGGTGAACCGGCGGGTGTTCCACTGGCGCTTGCACAGCGCGATCCACTCCCCGGGGGTGCGGATGGCCTGGAATAAGAGTTCGAGCTTGCCGAGCGGATGATCGAACTTCCACGTGTGGAAAATCTCCCGCGCTGGACGAGGCTCTGTCTCGCCGAGCCCGTTGATGTAGTTGCCCGACAGGGTGGGGTTCCGGATCTCGAACGAGTAGTCGACGCTGGGGTACTCGTCGAGGGTCATGAAGTGCGCTTTGCGCGACTTGACCTCGGTGTTGGGCGAGAAATCGGCCAGTGGCTGGCCTGCCTCTGGCGCCTTCACAGGAGGACCGAAGTCGTCGAGCACGATCCGCTCGCCCGTTCGTTGAGCGGAGCGGAACTCCTTGCGCAGGCGGCGGTTCGACGTCCAGTGGCGCCATGTCGTCTTCGAGATCTGTCGGAGCCCTCGCAGGTCCTGCTTCAGCCGCACAAACATCAGACCTTCTCGACAGGACCTCACATTGTTGACACTAGTGTGCACAATCCACCGCCAGAGGGGCTGCACCATGAACGACAGCGAGGTCATCCCGTCAACCCAGCAAGAGGCTGCTGCTCTCATGGGCGAGCAGCGCCGAGCCGCCGGAACCCTCTTCCGGGCGCTCGACTCCGATGGCGATGGCGTGATCACCGCAGCAGACATCGATGCGGCTCCCGCAGTCCTGCGTGCACTCGATACGAACGGCGATGGTCGGCTGACAGAAGACGAGATCGGCGGGCCGACCTGGCTGCCCGGGTGGGTGCGCCGGAGTGCGATCGTCCGGGTCCTCGACCCCGATGGGGACATTGTCATCACCGCCGAGGACATTGCCGATGCGCCGGCCCGATTGCGCACGCTCGACCTCGATGGCGATGGCTGCCTGACCGAAGACGACGACCAGCCGCCGATCAACCCCGCGCGAGCTGACTTCTTCGAGGGCCCGCTCGGCACGGCAACGCTGTTCAATCAGCTCTTTCGCTACCTACCGGCCGATGCGGGCCCAATCATGCCCGGCGCCGACGACCGGCAGGATCCATCGGCCCGACTGGTCTACGAGTCAGGCAACGCCGGAGACGCGCAGGTCTCCAATCGCAACCTGTTGCTGGCCGCGTCGGGCGAGACTCTCCACGACTGGCCGGCGGTGAACCATGTCTCGGAGGGCACCACATCGGTGTTGCTCCCCGACGGACGCAATCTTCGCACCTCCGCTCCCGGCAACTGGCTGGTGCACCGCACGTTTCCGGTGGGGGCTCACGGCGTCATCGAGCTGGTCGAACCCGACGGCACGCTGGTGTGGAGCTACACGCTGCTCGAACCCGGCAAACGCGTTCTGCATCACGACATCGAGCCGCTTCCGAACGGCAACATCCTCGCGACGGTGTACGAGTCGATGTCGCTCGAGGATGCCGAGGCGATGGGCTGGGTTCGCCAGCCGACCGACATGCTCCTCCTCCCACCTGAACTCCGTCAGTTCTGGACCGAGCGGATCATCGAAATCGAGCCTGACCTCGAAACCGGCGGCGCGGACATCGTCTGGGAGTGGGAAAGCCGAGATCACCTCATCCAAGACGTCGAGGGGGCCAAGCCGAACTACGGCGTGATCGCACCCGATTGTCGAAAGCTCGACCTCAACTACACGCAGATGGTCGACTTCTTCTTCTGCATGGGGCAGATCTTCCACGTCAACGTCATCAGCTACGACGCGAGACACGACCAGATCATGCTCAGCGCCGCAATGCACGACGAGATCTGGATCATCGACCACTCGACCACGACCGAAGAGGCCCGGGGCCCCGCTGGCGACCTGCTCTACCGATTCGGCAACCCCTCCGCCCACGGCGCCGGTCCCTACGAGTCGAAGACGCTGTTTTGGCAACACGACCCCAATTGGCTCCCTGACGACAGCCCTCGGTCAGGCGACATTCTCCTGTTCAACAACGGCGCGCGACGTAACGCTGACGGGACCCCGAACCGGGTCGAAACGCGGATGGGCTTCGGCCGGTCCTACACCGAACTCCTGGAGGTCCGGCTTCCTCGCCAGAGCGATGGATCCTACGAGTGGGCTCCGGACGACCCCCTGAACGGAGCGGACCTCACGTGGTCGTGGAACCGCGACAACACCCGCGACCTCTTCTCACCGTTCATGGGCTCTGCCCGACGCTTGCCGAACGGCAACACCCTCGTCGTGCAGGGCTACGACAAGCGCATTCGGGAAGTCACCCCCGATGGCGATGTCGTGCTCGACTACCGACTCGGCGGTCCTGGCCGTATCTACCGAGCGTTGCCCTACGCACTCGACGACCCGGTACTCAAGCGGTTGGGCTGACCTCAATCACGGGCGTCGGAGGTTTCGAGAATTCGTTCGCCCGCGACCGGGTGCGGTCCGATCACGGTCATCATCCCGCCGTCGAACGTGTCGCCCGAGACGGTTCCCTTGAAGCGGATCTTGAAGTCGGTCATCACCGTTTTGTGGGTGACGATGAAGACCACGTCGTCGCCGTCGTAGGTCGCCTCGACCCCGAGCAAGCCTTCGGGACTCTGGTACACACCGGTGCCGTCCGCCGCGAGGGCGACCACCGGAGTCTCTTCCCCTCGGGTCGTCTGCAAGCGGAGCTTCCAGCCTCCGACTGCGGCCGGTGTGCCTCCCATGGTCCTCCTGACCAAATCCCTAACGTTCGTTATAATACCGCTCGCCTCGAGGGATGCCAGTGAAGCCGAACATCGTGATCGCATTCGCGGACGACTGGGGTCGCTACGCCAGCGCCTACCGCGGGATCGACCGCACCAGCCCCTGGAACGACCTGATCGAGACACCGAACTTCGACGCGATCGCGGCGCAAGGCGCGCTGTTCACCAACGCGCTCGCGCCGGCTCCGACCTGCACGCCGTGCCGGAGCTCGATGCTCGCCGGCCGCTATTTCTGGCAGACCGGTCTCGGTTCCATCCTCATGGGCTCGTACTGGGACGACGACATCCCCACCTTCCCGCTCGAACTCGAAGCTCGCGGCGGCTACGAGATCGGTCACACCTACAAGGTGTGGAGCCCCGGCCAGACCCGCAATGCCCCGATGGGCGGCGTGCGCACGGCCTACAACCAGGCCGGGCTCGACTTCAACCAGTTCACCCACTTCGTGACCCGACTCGGGACCCAGTACGGCATCGAGACGGCCAAGGAGCTGCTCTACGCCGAGACGCGCGACAACATCCGGTCGTTCATGCTCACGCGGCGAACCGACCGGCCGTTCTGCTACTGGTGGGGCCCGGCCAACACGCATCGGTCGTGGGAGCGCGGCTCGGGCAAGGCCCTGTGGGATATCGATCCCGACGACCTCGAGGGCCGGATGCCGGGCTTCATGCCCGATGTCCACGAGGTTCGCGAAGACGTCGCCGACTACCTGGGCGAATGCCTCGCCTTCGACCATGGTCTTGGCATCTTGGTCGAGGAACTGACCAAGGCGGGCGAGTACGACAACACGATCATCGTGGTGTCGGGCGACCACGGCATCCCGGGCATCCCCCGAGCGAAGAACAACCTGTACGACATCGGCTGCGAGGTCGCGTTGGCGGTGCGGTGGCCATGCGTGATCGAGCCCGGCCGCGTCGTCGACGACTTCGTGAACCTCATGGACTTCGGCCCCACCCTGTGCGAGGCGGGCGGCATCGAACCACCGGCCGACATGAGCGCTACCAGCCTCATGGGGGTGCTGGCGTCCACCGCCAGTGGCCAGGTCGACCCCGAACGCGACTTCGTCGTCACCGGCCGCGAGCGCCACGTTGCCCAGGCGAGAGCCGGCTTCCTCCCCTACCCCCAGCGGGCGCTGCGCGAGAAGGACTTCATCTACATCATCAACTTCGAGCCCGACCGGTGGCCGATGGGTGATCCGATCAACCTGGGGCCCGACGAGGAGCCGCCGTCGTACCAGGCGTTGTGCAACAACCCTCTCGTCACACTGATGGACTGGGACAACGGTCCGACCAAGGCGTGGATGGTGCTCAAGCGCGAGGACCTCGACGTCGAGCCGTTGTACGACCTCGCCGCGGGCAAGCGCCCCCGCGAAGAGCTGTACGACCTGCGCACCGACCCCGACTACCTGCACAACGTCGCCGCCGAACCGGCGTACGAGGACGTACGGGCCCGCATGGAAGCCCGGCTGCTCGCGATCCTCGATGAGCACGACGATCCCCGCCTCACCGAGGACCCGTGCCGCTACGAACTCGAGCCCTACGCCGGGCCCCCCGACACCGAGTGGTTCGCGTACATGTGGTTCGCCAAGTAGACACGCGCCGCTGATCACCAGGGGCTGGCGAGGTCCTCGTTCAGCAGGTTGGTGATGCGTCGCAGGCACCCGGCCGAGTCGGTCAGGTAGAGGTCGCGGCCCGCGGCTCCGCCGAAGCAAAGGTTCGACGGATTGACCACGGTCGGGATGTCGAGCACGTGGGTGTGGTCGGGAGCGAATACTGCGACACGTGGGCCCCGTCCGCCCTTTGGCCAACCGCAAGCGGCCAGCAACGAGCCATCGGGAGCGAGCGTCATGCCGTCGACGCCGCGATCGTCGCCGAAGTCAAACAGCACCTCGTAGTCACCAAGGTTGCCGTCGTCGCCGATCGGGTATGCGCGGAGTTCGCGGCACGACTCAGGTGGCGGCATGTGGGTTTGGGCCACGTAGAGCGTGCGTTGGTCGTGGCTCAACAACACACCGTTGGGTCGGGTCGTGTCGAACGTCGCCCGCTCGACCAGGTAGCCGTCGCCGTCGGGAACGGCGATCAGGACGGACTCGTGATCGAGCTCCATCACGGACTTGTCGGGGTGGTAACGCGGGTCGCTGAACCAAATTCGCCCATCGGCTCCGATCGTGAGATCGTTCGGGGCGTTGAGGCGCGCGCCCCCGAATCGGTCAGCGACGACCGTGCGCGAACCATCCGCCTCGTAGCGCTCGACGCGACGTCCACCGTCGACACAGCCGTACAACCGTCCGTCGGCGTCGAGTGCGAGGCCGACCGCCTTCTCGGTGTCGTCGAGGACCACCACTGTTTCACCGGTGCGTGGGTCGAAGGTCAGGATCCGGCTCGTCGGCACGTCGGTGAAGACCACCCGCTCGCCATCCCACACCGGGCCCTCGGTGAATGAGAACGGGCCGGCAACCGTTTCCCACTCCCACGACGACTCGAGCAACGAGTGCATCGTCACGATGAGAGGCTGAGCCGATAGGCGAAGCCGTGGCCCGAGCGGCCCGTGAGCGACAGCGAACAAGAGCGGGAAACGACTGGTGCGACAATGGAAGGGTTCACCTATTGGCGCTTCCTCTGAACGATCTGCCGGCTCGACGTCGCTCAGACAGCGACCTGGCCGCGCGCCTCGGTCTTGATGTACTCGACGACCGACTCCCCGCCGAGCTCGGGCCCCGACGTGTGGAGGTGGCATCGCACCTGGCCGCCGTGATGGGCGGGGCTGGGTTCAGGCATCTCCTCACGGCAGATGTCCAGGGCGACGGGGCACCGGTTCTCGAACGGGCAGCCTGGCGGCAGTCGCGCCGGCGACGGCGGCTCTGCATCGTTGTCGAACGACTGCCGTAGTTCGCGGCGACTGGCCTGCATGATCGGGTTGGGCATCGGGATCGACGCGACCAGCATCTCGGAGTACGGGTGCGTCGGCCCTTCGTAGATGGCGTCAGCATCGCCCTGCTCGACGAGGTAGCCGAGGTACATGACGCCGACGTCGTCGCTCATATGCTTCACGACTTCGAGATCGTGGCCGATGAAGAGGAATGCCACGCCCGTTTCGGCCTGGATCCGCTGCAGCACATTGATCACCTGCGATTGGATCGACACATCGAGGGCCGACGTGGCCTCATCGGCGATGATCAACTCGGGTTCGACGGCGAGGGCGCGCGCAATCGACACCCGCTGCCGCTGACCACCCGACATCTCATAGGGGTATCGATCGAGGAACTCGGTCGACATGCCGACTTCGTCGAGCAGGTTGATGATCCGCTGCTCGCGTTCGGGGCCGGGCTTGATCTTGAAATGACGGGTGATGCCGTCGCCGATGATCCTGCGGGTCTGGTGGACCTGGTTGAGCGATGAGAAGGGATCCTGAAGGACGGCCTGAACCTTCTTACGGAAAGCCAGTTCCTTCGGGCGAGGCACGTTGGTGACGTCGTCGCCGTCGAGACGGATCGTGCCGGCGTGCACATCGACGAGCTGCAGGATCGCGCGGGCGACCGTCGACTTGCCGGAGCCCGACTCACCGACGAGCCCGAAGGTCTTGCCCGGCTCAATCGAGAAGCTGATGCCGTTGACCGCCTTGACCGGCGGCGGCGTCTTGCCGAACAGCTTGGCGCGCGAGGCGAAGTGAACGTGGAGGTCGTCGACCTCGAAGAACGTGGACCCGCTCACGCCTGCACCGCCTCTTCGGGCGCGAGTTGGATCTCGCCGTGCCGGATGCAGCGCACGAGGTCGCCGCCGATGGCCTCGAGCGTCGGCATGTCGTTGGTGCAGGCGTCGGTAGCAAAATCGCAGCGAGGAGCGAAGCGGCAGCCCTGCGGCCACGCTGTCGCCGACGGCACCATGCCGCTGATCACCGGAAGCTCGCCGTGGCCATCGTGGCTCTGCGGCATCGTGTCGAGCAGGGCACGGCTGTAGGGGTGCTTGGGGCGGTAGAAGACGTCGTCGGCCGACGCCGTCTCGACGACCTGCCCGCCGTACATCACGAGCACGCGATCGGCGGCTTCGGCGATCACGCCGAGGTCGTGGGTGATGAGAATGATCGCCATCTTGTGCCGCTCCTGCACCTCAGCCATGAGGTCGAGGATCTGGCCCTGCACGGTGACGTCGAGCGCAGTCGACGGCTCGTCGGCAATGAGCAGCTTCGGCTCGCATGCCAGCGCCATGGCGATGCCCACCCGCTGCGCCATGCCTCCCGAGAACTCGTGGGGGTACTGGTCGAGGCGGCGGACCGGGTCGGGCACTCGAACCTCAGCGAGAAGTTCGCCCGCCCGCTGCAGCGCAGCCTTCTTGTTGAGGTTCTGGTGGATCATCAACGGCTCGGCGATCTGTCGACCGACCTTGATCGCCGGGTTCAGGACCGCGATCGGCTCTTGGAAGATGACGCCGACGTCCTTGCCCCGGATGGCTTGCCACTCCGACTCGGCGAGGTTCGTGACATCACGGCCGCCGAACTGAACGCTGCCACGCGTCATTCGTCCGGGCGCGGGCGTGAGACCGAGGGCCGAGAGCATGGTCATGCTCTTGCCCGAACCGGATTCGCCGACCACGCCGAGCGTCTCGCCGGCGCGCACTTCGAGCGACACTCCTTGGAGGATCTGGCTCACCCGTCCGCTCTGATCGGGGAACTCGACGTCCATGTCACGCACCGACAGCACAACATCGGGACCGGTGGCGTGCGGTGTTGTTGCTGCGGTGACCGCTGTGCGCTTCGTGATCGACAGAGCGTTGTTGCTCGAGTCGCGACCGATTGCGTCGCGGATCGCGTCACCCAGCAGGTTGAACGACAGCACCGTCAGGATCAATGCCATCCCAGGCGGAACGACCTGCCAGACGCCTTCCACCCGGAACAGCTCACGGGAGCGGTTCAACATGACGCCCCAGTCGGGGTCGTCGAGACTCGCGCCGATCCCGAGGAAGCTCAGCGTGGCGCCGATCAAGATGATGGCGCCCGAGATGATGGCCGCCTGAACGATGAGCGATGACAACAGGTTCGGCGCGATGTAGCGGGCGAGAATCGTTCGAGTCGACAACCCCGTTATCCGGGCCGAGTCGACGTAGAGCTCTTCCTTCTCCTGCAGCGTCACCGCCCGGGTGAGTCGGGTGAAGCGGGTCGACATCGCGATGCCCACACCGATCATCGCGTTGTCGAGCGACGGCGTGAGGATGATGATCACCGCCATCGCGAGCAGGATGATCGGCAACGAGAACAAGACGTCGTTGACCCACATGATCGCCCGGTCGATTCGTCCGCCTCGCCAACCCGAGAAAAGCCCGAGCGGGACGCCGACCACGACGGCAATCGTCATCGCGATCAGGATGGAGCGGAAGGCGTAGCCGGCGCCGAAGATCACCCGGCTGTACCAATCGCGACCGAGCTGATCGGTGCCCAGCCAGTGATCGCGGCTCGGACCCTCGAACAGCCGCTGGAGGGTGACGTCCTGCTGGAGCGGATCTTGCGTGGCGAGCAGTTCGGGCCAGACCCACGCGATGAGAAGGATCACGAACCAGATCATCGAGAAGATCCCGAGCGGGTTCTTGAACATCCGGCCCCAGAAGCGCCGTCGCGGAGATTGAGCGGCCGACGCGGTGGCGGTCACTTCGCGAGCCTCACCTTCGGGTTCAGGAAGCCGTAGCTGATGTCGACCACGAGGTTCACAACGGCCACAACGAGGCCGACGATCAGCATCCCGCCCTGGAGCACCGTGACGTTGCGGTTGAGGATCGCTGTCACCAGCAGTTCTCCCATGCCTCGGATGCCGAACACGATCTCGACCGCGGTCGTCAGCCCGATCGCCGCAGCCGCCCGGAAGCCGAACACGGTGATGGTCGGAACCATTGCGTTCGGGAGGGCATGCCGGCGGATCAATGGCGCGCGACTAACCCCGCGGGCCCGCGCCGCGAGCACGTAGCGGGACTGGAGTGCGTTGGCCATCGAGCTGCGCAGCTGGCGCTGAACGATGGCGATGGTCGGCATGCCGAGGGCGGTGGCGGGCAGGAGGATCGACGTGAACCACCCAGTGACCGACTCGCTGAGAGGCGTGTACCCGATGGGGTCGAGCCAGCCGAGTTCAATCGCGATCCCCCACGACAGCATCATGCCGATGATGAAGCCGGGCGCCGCGATGACGCTGGCGGCAACGACCGACAGCGAGCGATCAAGCAGTCCGCCCGGGCGGATCGCCGCCATGATTCCCATCACCATCCCAAGGGTGATGCCGATGACCAAGCTGAACCCGACGATGCTGACCGAGGCCCAGATGCGTTCACCGATGAGACCGGCGACGGAGGCGTTCTCGTCGAGCAACGACGCCCCGAGATCGCCGCTTACGACGTCGCCCAGCCATTGAATGAAGCGGACGGGAATCGGATCGTCCAGCCCCAGGTTCTCCTCGACGGCACTCACACACTCCGGCGTGGCACCCTCCCCACAAACCTGGATGGCGATCGAGCCGTTGGCCTCCATCGCGACCGCGATGAGGAAGGTCACCACCGCGATCGCGAACATGAGCGGGATTGTCGCCAGCAGCCGGAAGCCGATGTATTTCGCCATTCGCGCAGTCCCCTCCGAACCGACGCTATCTAACGTGAACGACGAGGGTCCCGGGCCCGATCGGCCCGGGACCCTCTCAGTCGTTCAGCGCTCGGGCCCGATCAGCCCTTACGCACACCGTGCGGCCAGAACGAGACAGGGATGCCCTGAGTGTGCTGGAGACCGGTGATGTCCAGCTGATGACCGATCGTCGTGGTCAGTGCGTGGTTGATGATGAAGATGCACTCTTCGATCATGATCTTGAAGGCGGCAGCCACATCGGCCTCGCCGTCTTCGAAGGTCTTGCTCTTCGCCGCCTCAACGAACTCGACCACGCCGTCAGGCGAGACGCCAGACGGGTTGAGGAAACCGGTACCAGTGCGGGCGATGAGCGACATCAGCGCGTTGGGCTCGTTGTAGGCCACGATCTGCACCGGGTGCTGGGCCCGGGCCAGACGGGCGAACATCTCACCGGCGCCTGGAGGGTCGAGGGCTTCGTTGTTCATGGTGATGCCGATCTCGGCGAGCGCACCAGCCCAGGCCGAGGCGGTGACGGGCCAGAAGCCAGCGGGCAGGTGACCGTTCGTGAACTCGAATCCTTCTTCGCCGCTGGCGTCCATCAGGCTCTGGGCGAGCTCGAGGTCGAAGTCGGGCGACTCGAGGTCGTCGATGTAGGCATAGTCGGTCGGGCTGACCGCAAACTGCTTGATCGCGGACTCCGGGGCGTTGCCGCCGGCTTCCTGGATCCCGACTCGGTTGAGGGCGGCTGCCATGGCACAACGAACGTCCCTGTTCGCCAGCTGCGGGATCTGCTCGCCCAGCCAATCGGCAACGACGAAGCCGATGCGGACGGTGGTGTTCGCGCTGAAGGCGGGGACGAGCTCCTGCTCGTTGTTGTTGATCGTGGCGATGTCAAACTGACCGGCGATGAGACCGTCGAGGCGGGCTTGAGCGCTGAGACCGCCCTGGATGTTGGCCGTCTCGAAACCGACCAGCTGGGGCTGCCAGTAGTCAGAGAACGCGGCGAGATTGATATCGGTGTGATCCTCGCTCTCGCTGTCGACCACGTAGGGCCCGGTGCCCGACGGGTTGGCGATGGCGCTGCCGAGCGAGTTGGGCGACACCATGAAGCCCGAGTTGCGGATGAGACCGCTGAGGACCAGCGCAGCACTCGGGGCGTTCAGGTTGTACTGCACCGTGTACTCGTCGACGGCCACTACGCTCTCGACGCTGGCCAGCTGACCCGCGACCGGCGGAAGAACCTCGGGCGGACCGGCGGTCTGGATGAACTCGACGTTCGCAATGACGGCGCCAGCGTTGAACGGGGCCCCGTCGTGGAAGGTCACGCCCTCGTGCAGGTAGAACGTGATCTGGTCGCCGGCTTCGGAGATCTCGAAGCACTTGGCCAGCCACGGCACGATGGCGCCCGTGACTCCGTCCTGGCGGACCAGGCCCTCGTACACCCAGCCGTAGTAGGCGAAAGCTGCAGGCGCCTGGTTGTTGTGCGGGTTGAATCCACCAGTGAGGATGAATCCCATGCCGACGTCGGCGTGACCGCTCGGGGCGTAGTCGCCGACCTCGAGCTCGACCGCTGCGGCGCAGTTGGCGGACTCGTCGATCTCGACATTGCCGACGTCTTCGGCTTCGGTCGCGTCGTTGTCGTCTTCGGCATCGGCCGCGTCGTCGGCAACGGCATCGGCATCGGCGTCGGCAACGGCCGCGTCGTCGGCATCACCACCGGCTTCGTCAGTCGCGGCGTCGGAGCCAACTGCATCGTCGGCATCGTCGCCGCCGCATGCTGCGGCGACAAGCGAGATAGCGAGCAGCGCGGCGAGCAGCCGCATCCACTTCTTGGTCATGTCCCCTCCAAGGGTCCCCTCGTCAAACCACGCCGCACATTCGTAACGATCGTGATGGTTGAGGATAGTAGCCCGCCCCCGCGCCGAGATTGTCAACAATTTTCTAGTCGAGAACTAGGAGTCGTCAGTCGAGGTGAGTCGTCAGTCGAGGTCGGAAAACACCGCCGCCCAATCGCGGGATCCGTCGGGCGGTGGTGGCAGCTCAGAGGTGCGGACGAACTCGTTGACCCGGCTGAGGAAGTCGTCGAGCCGGCCGCGCTCGTCTTCGTCGAGACACGAGAAGACGTGCTCGTACATCAGCGCCTCACGCCGGATCATGTCGGAAGCAAGTTCCTCGGCCAGTGGCGTCGCGGTGAGGAGGCTCCGGCGTCCATCGGCCGGATCGGGCGACACCTCGATGAGCCCCTTCTTGAGTAGCGCTGCGACGGCCCGGCTCACATTCATCACATGGATCGCTTCGTCCGCGGCCACATCGGCTCGGGCCTGGCCGGGCTTGAACACCACACTGCGTAGCACCCTCCACTCGGGGAGGCTGATACCGAAGGGCTGCTCGGTGCGCTTGTAGAAGCTGGCCTGGATCCGGTTGCTGAAAACGTGAATCCGACGCCCGAGCACACGCTCGAGCGTCTCCGGCAGGTCGCGGACAGTCCCGGCGTCGACCTCAGTCACGAGGCTCGACTGTACGCCGCCGCGGCAGAGGTCCTCCGGACACGCGATCGAGGAACTCGACGAGGTCGGCCACGAATGGTTCGCGAAACCCCTGCACCATCACCATCGGATGACCGACACCCTCGAAACGCCGGAACTCGAGTCCGGGTGTGTGCTCAAGCACGCCCGCCAGCTGCCCGTCGGTGAACGAGCCACCGAGCGCAGGATCGGCGCCCGCGACCCGAGTAGGGACAGCGAACACAGGGGCGCAGGGCGGCTCATCGGGGTAGCCCGCGATCGTTGCCTCGATCGCACCGACGTCGACGAGCGACAGTGATTCGGCGCGACCCCGAAGGCGCTCAGGCGTGAACGCCTCGCCGACCGTGACCCCTCCCGGGTACGGCTGGCTCGCGAGCCAGGCGACATAGTCGTCGACCGGCCGGCCCGCGGCCTGGTACTCGTGCAGCATCTCGGCGATCCGAACGAACACGCCAGTCATCGTCGTTTGCGCACCCGGCCGTCGAACCAGCGTGCTGTCCATGATGTAGACCGCGTGCAGGAGCGGGTGGCCCTCCGAGGCGACATCGGTGATCGCGCTGCCGCCGAGCGAATGGCCGACCGCGACCGTCGGTCGGCCGATGTGGTTGAGCGCCGCCGCGACGTCGGAGGCGTAGCCCGACTGCAGGTAGCGGTCGGCCCGGTCGGACGCGCCGTGGCCGCGGAGGTCGAGCCGGCAACACCGGAACCGATCAGCGAGGTCGGCCACGACGTCGTCCCACATCTCGGCCGCGCTCCCGAGGCCATGGACGAGGAGCACGTCGGGACCGGCACCCTCCTCGATGAGGGCGAGCTTGAGGCCGTCGTTGTCGACCCGATGAGCGGCCGTCATCCGAGCAGGTCCCCGCGCAGCGTTGGGCTCGCGTAGCGCTCGCACACTCGGCCCCGGCGCTGCGGCTCGGGACCGAGATGGTCGACGATGGACTGGAAGTAGTCGGGCGGCAATGCCGTCACATCGAACCCCGCCGCTGGTCGCAATGCCGCGATGTTGGTCACTGGGCCGGATCGTAACATTCGTGATGAATGTGGCTTCTGGCTATGGTTTCGCCATGACGCCAGACCAGGAGGCGCAGCAGATCTTCGCGGAAGTCCGCCACGCCGCGAGCACGCTCTTCCGGGCGCTCGACGCCGATGGCGACGGGGTGCTGTCCGCCGACGAGATCGCCGCCGCCCCCGACGTACTTCGGAGCCTCGACACCGATGGCGATGGCTACCTCCGCGAGCCGGACTTCGGTGGCCCGACCCACATCTACGGCGCCGTCCGTCGCAGTGGCATCCTCCGCATGCTCGACCTCGATGGCGACATGGTCGTCGGTCCCGACGACATTGCGGCGGCTTCGGAGCGCATCGGTCGACTCGACCACGACGGCGACGGCCAGGTCACCCAAGACGACGATCTCGCGCCCCCGTCGGCGAACATGGAGAACACGATGCCGATGGGCACCCCCGCCCAGATGCTCGAGTTCCAGAAGAAGATGTTCGGCCGCGAGGACGGCATCACCGGTCCCCTGCCTCCCACGGGGTCATCCGACGTCCAGGAGGGGTACCTCCTGATCCAGGAGATGAACGACCGGTCCGACGTTCAGATCTCGAAGCGCATGTTCCTGATGGACGAGCACGGAGAGATCACCCACGAGTGGCACACGCCGTACCACACGCCCGAAGCGACCGTCGCCAAGCTGCTTGCGAACGGCCGGTTGATCCGCACGACCGCCAAGCCCGACTTCGTCGAGATGGAACGCAACTTCCCGGTCGGCGGTGCCGGCACCTTCACGGTCGAGGCGCCCGACTCGACGATCGAGTGGGAGTACGACCACTACTTCCCCGGCCACGAGTGCATCCACCACGACGTCGAGCCGATGCCGAACGGCCACTTCCTGATGATCGCCTGGTGCTGCTTCGACGCTGCTGAGGCAAACGCGATGGGCTGGGCACAGCAGGGCGACCGTCCAGGCATATACCTGGACAAGATCATCGAGGTGAAGCCCGACTACGAGAACGGTGGGGGTCAGATCGTCTGGGAGTGGGCGGTCAAGGACCACGTGATCCAAGACATCGACCCTTCGCTCCCCAACTATGGCGACCCCGCCGGCCACTCCGAGCGGATCGACATCAACTGGCCCCAGCTCGACAAGATTCAGTTCAACAACGGGCAACTGATCCACATGAACTCGGTGTCGTACAACGCCGATGAGGACGTGCTGCTACTGAGCTCGGCGATCTTCGCTGAGGTGTGGGTGATCGACCACTCGACCACGACGGAAGAGGCAATGGGGTCGACTGGCGGCCGGTTCGGCAAGGGCGGCGACCTGCTGTACCGCTGGGGCAACCCGCAGACCCATGGTCGCGGCGATCACACCGACCAGGTGCTGTTCTGGCAGCACGACACGCACTGGCTTGCGGATCACGTCCCGCACACCGGCGACATGCTGATCTTCAACAACGGCATGCGCCGCAACGCGGCCGGCGAAGCCGAGTACGACCAGATCTGCATGGGTCTCACCACCGGCGCCTACGCCGACGTCCTCGAACTGAAGCTGCCCCGGACGGCCGACGGCAGGTTCGCCACGGGCGAACCGGCCGAAATCGTGTGGAGCTACAACTCCGACGGCACCGACGACGTGTACTCACCGTTCATGGCCGGCGCGCAGCGGATGCCCAACGGCAACACGCTGATGATGCAGGCGTACGACAAGCGCATCGTCGAGGTCAACCAGGACGGTGAGATGGTGCTCGACTTCCACGTCGGCGGCCCCGGCCGCATGTTTCGCATCTACAAATACCCGCGCGCCTACCCCGGTATCGGGGCGCTCGGGCTCGATTCGGGAGGACCGTCTTGAGTCGCCCGAACGTCCTTCTCATCATCACCGACCAACACCGCCCCGACCATCTCGGTTTCGGCGGCAACCCGATCGTGCAAACTCCCACGCTCGACGCGTTGGCCGCGCGCAGCATGCAGTTCACGAACGCGTTTGTGGCCAACCCGCTGTGCCAACCGAACCGGTGCTCGATGCTCACGATGCGCTACCCGTCGGTGCACGGCACCCGTCACAACGGCATCGCGCTCGACTGGGACGCGAACACGTTCGTTCGGCGCCTGCGGTCGAGCGGCTACCGAACCGGCCTCGTCGGCAAGGGCCACTTCCAGAACTTCGAGCTGTTCCCCGAGATCGCTCGGCGGCAATTCGACTTCTCCCACGACGAGCAGGCTCGCCTCACCGGCCTGCCTGGGACCGACGGGTGGGATCGCTACGAGTCGATCGCTGGTCACCTCGCTGAAGACATCGTGTTCCCCGACGACTACTACGGGTTCGACCATGTCGAGATCGTCTCGAACCATGGTGACCAGTGCACCGGCAACTACGTCGGATGGCTCCGTGAGAAGGGCCACGACTGGCACGACGTCGCCGGCCTCGACAACGCCGAGTGGACGCTTCCCGAATGGGACCAGGTCCGCAAGCCGTCGATGCCGCCCGAGCTCTACCCGACGACCTACGTCGCGGAACGGTCGGTCGACTGGATCGAGTCACGCGCCGGCGACGACGGGCCGTGGTTCCTCCAGTGCTCGTTCCCCGACCCCCACCACCCGTTCACCCCGCCGGGCGACTACGCCCACATGTACGACCCCGCCGACGTCGAGGTCCCGCGCACGTTCAACGACCCCCACACCCGTTCGGCCGCGCACATCCAGCGCATCGTCGGCGGCCGGGGCAACGTTTCGAGTTCGCCAGACCTGCAGGCTCCCGACGAGCACCAACTCCGCCACGCCATGGCGTTCGAGTACGGCGCGATCACGATGATCGACGACGCGGTCGCCAACGTGCTCGGTGCGCTCGAACGCTCAGGGCAAGCCGACGACACGATCGTGATCTTCACGTCCGACCACGGCGACATGTTCGGCGACCACGGCCTGCTGCTCAAGATGTTCGTGCACTACGACGGCGTGCTCCGGGTGCCGTTCACGATCACCGGCCCGGGCATCGGTGCGGGCACCACCGACTCGCTGTGCAACACCCTGGACCTGGGCGAGACGGTCCTCGACCTATGCGGTGTCGACAGCTACTACGGCTCCCAGGGGCTGAGCCTCACCCCGATCCTCGACGACCCGACGGTCGAGCTGCGCCACGAGCTGCTGATCGAGGAGGACCAGATCCGCGATGGGATCCGCGCCGGCGTGCAGCCGCGCATGCGCACGCTCCTCACAACCGAGGCCCGGATCACGCGCTACCAGAACCTCGACTACCACGATCTGTACGACCTCGAGAACGATCCCGACGAACTCGAGAACCGGTGGGACGACCCGTCGAGCGCTGGTCTGCGGACCGAGATGGTCGAGCGACTGGCCGAGATGATGATCGCCTGCGCGAACCCCAGCTACCGGCCGAACTACATCGCCTGATGAAAAAGCAGGTCGTGATCGTCGGCGGCGGACCCGCCGGAGCGCTGCTCCTCCACATCCTCCACCGCGCCGGGATCGATGCGATCGTCCTCGAGCGGCAAACCCGCGAGTACGTCCTCGGGCGCATTCGGGCCGGTGTGCTCGAATGGGGCACGGTCGAGCTCCTCCGTCGGCACGGACTCGGTGCCCGCATGGACGAGGTCGGCACCCCCAAGGACACCATCAACATCGCGTGGAAGGGCTCCGAGCTGTTGAGTGTCGACACGCACGAGCTCCTCGGCAAGCAGATGATGGTCTACGGCCAGACCATGATCCAAGAGGACCTGTACGCGGCCTCCGACGGGGCCGGGACCCACCTCGTGTTCGAGGCGGAGGACGTCGCGCTTCACGACATCGACACCGACTCGCCATGGCTCACCTACCAACACGACGGCACCGAGCTCCGGATCGACTGCGACTATGTCGCGGGCTGCGACGGCTTCCACGGCGCCAGCCGGCCGACCATCCCCGCATCGATCCGCCGAGAGATGATCAAGGAGTACCCGTTCGGCTGGCTGGGCGTTATGGCCGAGACACCTCCCCTCCCGATGCTCATGTACGCCAACCACGAGCGCGGGTTCGCCCTGTGCTCCAGCCGCAACGCCAACCTCGCCCGGCTCTATGTG
This sequence comes from Acidimicrobiales bacterium, assembly GCA_965231925.1. Classification (GTDB taxonomy): domain Bacteria; phylum Actinomycetota; class Acidimicrobiia; order Acidimicrobiales; family Poriferisodalaceae; genus Poriferisodalis. The sequence goes on along the minus strand of OZ246894.1, from coordinate 1,454,118 downwards.
CAGTGCCCGCTCGACGACACGGTCGACGATTGGTCCGACGATCGGTTCTGGGACGAACTGTTCGCCCGCATCCCGCCCGAGCAGGCCGCCCAGATCACCCCCCAACCCACGATCGAGAAGTCGATCGCCCCGCTGCGCAGCTTCGTGTCCGAACCGATGAGCCACGGCCGACTGTTCCTCGCCGGCGATGCCGCCCACATCGTGCCGCCCACCGGGGCCAAGGGACTCAACCTCGCCGTGTCCGACGTCCACTACCTCTCGGAGTCGCTGATCGCCGCGTTCAACGGGAACCCGTCGGGGCTCGAGCGCTACTCCGAGATCGCTCTCCGCCGGGTGTGGGGCGCCGTCCGGTTCTCGTGGTGGCTCACCGGCCTCCTACATCGATTCCCCGACCAGACCGACTTCGACCAGCGGGCCCAGGAGCAAGAGCTGCTCTACATCACCGGCTCGGAGGCCGCCCAGCGGTCGCTGTCGGAGCAGTACGTCGGCCTGCCGTTCGAAGACGTCGTCACCGCTTGAGGGCGGCTCGGTCGCGTGCGGAGCCGGCAGGGAAGGTCAGCACGACGGAGCTGCGGCGCTCAGCGACGACCGACGCGAGCCCGCGCCGCAGCCGGCGTCTCGGCCTGTTTGCGCCGAAGAATCGCTTCCTTGCGTTCGAGCTTGACCGGTACCCCCTGGTTATCGCCTGCGGGGAGCACGTCGGGCGGGTAGATCGCCACCTTCTGCTTGTCGGCGATGCGGCCGCCGTTCATGTCGAGCTCGCGGGCGTTGGTGCCCTTCTCGGGCTCGATGGTGCGGCCGTCCTTGAATTCGAGGTCCCACCACCACTTCTTGATCGGGTTGATCGAGCCGTTGCCGACCTTGTCGTCGAGGTTGGCGATGAACTTACGGGTGAAGGGCAGCTTGATCGCCGACCACAGAAACACCCGTTCCGCGAGCACGCCTTCGATGTTGAACGGGCACGTCTTCATGCAGCGCCCACACGCCGAGCCCCTCATGTTGCCGAGGCGGTACTTGGTGCACTTTTCGACGTCGGGCTTCCACATCTCGTACCCGTTGAACATGATCTTGTCGCCGAACTCGATCGCCCCGCACGGGCACTCGCGGGCGCACTTGGTGCACTTGTTGCAGAAGTCCTGGAGCCCGAAGTCGATTTTCTGATCGGGCGTCAACGGCATGTCGGTGGTGAGCACGACCGACTTGAACCGCGGTCCGACAAATGGGTTGAGCACCAGTTCGCCGATGCGGCTCAGTTCGCCCAGCCCCGCTTCGAGCACCAGCGGGATGTGCAGCACTTCACTGTCGCGGTTGGTGTGGCTTCGAGAACTGAATCCGAGCGATCGAAGATGTTCGGCCATGAGCCCGGCGATCTGCGCGCCGCGCATGTAAGCGCGCATCGACTGGGCGCCACTCACCCAGTCGTCACCACTCGCGCCCTCCATGGTCTCGTAGCCCTAGTCGAGCAGGATCACGACGCCGTACTTGTGGCGTGGCGTGATCACTTCGCCTTTGCCGTTGTGCGAGTACCAAGCATACTCCGGCACCTCGCACACGCCGACCATGTCGCCGCCGAGGTGATGGGCGAACGCCTTCAGCGCGTCGGCGTTGCGATCCGGATCGCTGGTGCCCGGCGCGCGCTCGGGGGCGACCTCGCCATCCTGATACGGCACCATCTCGCCGATCTGTTGGATGTAGGCCTGCGCCTGCGGCGTCTTGTACGAGAAAACCGCCAATTCCTTCTGGAACTTCGGCCCCATGTCGCCGTGACCCGCGCGCGGAAAGCCCCCGGCCCGCACTGGCACCCGCTCGATCTCTTCGGGGATCACCAACGTGGTCGCCTCGGGGACGCGCTTGATGCGCTCCATCGGGTAGCGGCCCATGTGCAGCGGACGGTGGTCGCCGTTGAGCCGGCCGAGGCCCGCCCGGGTGCCACCTCGGCCGAGCAGCCATCCGAGCGAGTGGGTCGACCGCAGCTTGGCGGCCAGGCCGCGGCGAGCGAGCGGAGCGTCGGGCGTGATCTCCATGTCGGTGGACACGACCGAGAGCGAGAATCCGGTCTTGATGAAGGGGGCGCGGAGTTCGCCACCGACCGCTTCGATGAGCCCGCACTGCAGCGCCACCTTCTCGATGTCGACGTCCGAGATTGTCGGGGTGTGGGCCACCGCGTCGAAGCCGATGCGGCGGATGTAGCCGGCGATCAAGACGGCGAGCTCGGCGGCACGCAAGTCGGCGTTGACCTGTCGGGTGCCATCGATCCAGTCGTCGCCGGGCTGATCGCGCCCGACGGTGCGGGAGTGAGCCACCAGCGTGACCACGGCAAAACCGTGGTCGCGGGTCTCGCCCGTCCAGGCGTCTGCGGTGAGCACGCCGCACCCCGTCATGTCGGCATCGAGGAAATAGAGGCCGCCCTTCAGGTTGTCGGCCCGCTCCTGGGGGTCGTCCGGGATCGGGGCTCGCTCGGACACGTCGCCCGTGCGCTGTTGGTCGAAGAGGTCGAGGTAGAGCTCGTAGGCATGGCTGGCAGACAGCGGCCCTTCGGGTCGGGCCTCGGCGGGACGAACGCCCGCGCCGGCGACAGGCGCGGCGGGGTCGGCAAGCCGCGCAAGTCGCTCGAGCGGGTACGGACCCATGCCGGTCGGACGCTTCTTGTGTGAAAAAAGCTTCACTGGCCCCCCTGCATGACCCGTCGTCGGGACCGACTTTAGTCGCTGACTAGGTTCGAACACTCGGCGTCGCGGATCGTGTCCAACATAGATGGCAAGGCGTCTGACATCCGCGCCACGATGTGGGGGACGCCGGCGCACTCGCCGAAGCGGCCACGGGCGAGTGGACCAACCACGCGGAGCCGAGGATTCGATTCACCCGAGGCGTCGACGGCTGAGGACAGGTCATCGATGCTGAGGCCGAGGCCGTTGCGGTCAGGCGTGACGACACCCCGAGCGACCAGGTTGGCGAGCAACGGGTCACCGCTTGCGCGGGGCTTGCGTTCGGGCCCCGTGCAGTTGACCACTACCTCGAACGTCTCGGCGACCTCGACGCCATCATTTCGGCGCCGGCGCACGATCTCGAAACCGTCGTCACGAACCCGGGCCGCGGTGAGCCGGGATGCCTCCACCGTGAGCGAGCCATCAGCGAGCGCCGCGGCGATGACGCGTTCGGTCTGCGGCGGATAGCGGAATCGATGCACTTCGTACCAGGGGGCGAGATGACGCACGAAGCGCGCCTGCTCGCCAGGAGCGAGATTCGGCCACACCACATGCGCCGCGTCACGGACTGCGTCGAATCCGCCGTGCCACGAGCCGCCATCGGCGACCGCCGCGGCGATGTCTGTCCGGACACTGCGGAGGAGGTCCCGCACCGTGGTCGCGTCAGGATGACGGTCGAGGAACGCCGGCGACCGCGTCGTGAGGGTGTCGATGATGTCGCCACCAGGCCCGCCGAACTCGGCAGGCAGCGAACGTGGCATGAGCCCTCGTCGCGAGAGCGCGGAGACGGCAACGTCGGGGCGGTCTCGGCGAATCCTGACGGCGATGTCGGCCATCGTCAGCCCGGTGCCCACGATGAGCACTCGACCCGCCGGGGGTACCGCGGCCAGTGCAGCCGGCTCCCAAGGGTTGCCGATGAACCCCGAGGCGCCGTTCAGCGGCCGCAATTCCGGCGGGACCGCCGGGGGCGCATTGCTCGTCGTGAGCACGGCGAGACCGGCATCGATCGGGTCGTGCTGGTGGAGCTTTACGCGCACGCCACGTGCCGACACGTCGATGTCCACCACCCGGTCGCGGCGATGAGTGATCACACTCCCCGACGGGTTCGACGCTGCTGCGACCTCGAACTGCTCATTCAGGTAGGTACCGAAGTCGTGGCGCCGAGCGAACACGACGTCCCCGTGAATTGACTCGGGGTCGCGCTCGAGTGCGCCACACTCGGCGTGCCAACGGGTGAATTGCGAGGTGTCGGCGAGCTGCAGGAAATGGATGACGCTCGGTCCGTTGAGGCGATGGTCGGGATCGTCGGTGCCGTAGGCGACCCCGCGACCGACCGACTCCGCCGGTTCCACGACCGTGATCGCCAACGGTTCTCGGGACGCCGCCGCCAGATTCACCCCAACGGCGACTCCGGAGAAGCCGCCGCCGATGACGACGACCCCGCGCATCAGCCGGGAGGCTCGAGGCTGATGTTGTGGGACCCCTCGGGCGCCCAGATCCCGTCCTGCCAATTGCGGAGGTAGGGGGACAGCGGCCGCAGATCCGGGACCCGGAGCCACAGCCGCCACAGCAGCCGGCGACGCTCGGGCTCGGGCCAGTCCTCGAACCCGGTTCGGGAGTGCATGCACACGGCGTTGTTCAGGAACTGCATGTCGCCGGGTTCGAACGCCATCGAGAGGTGGAACTCCTCACAGATGTCGTTGAGGACTTCGATGGCCTCACGAGCCTTCGGGGGGAGCGGCGGCGAACCGGGCAGCGCGTGGCCCTTTTCGATGTGCTTAACCCCGCTCGCCACCGACAGCCGACCCTCAGTCGTGTCAAACACCGCGGCCGGATACCACTCATCCTGCCTGGGGCCGACCTCACCCATCCGGCTCCAACGCAGCGGTTGGGTCAGCGCCCGAGCCAGGTCCGGGTGCCGCTCCCACAACACATTGTGGGCGTGGAGGGAGCTGGCGACCTTCGACTGACCACCGGACTTGGCCGGTCGCAGGCACAGCAGGCCGACGGCGTCGCACTGGTCGGCGTGGTAGTACATCGTCGCATTGGTCTGATACGCCCGGTGCTTGGGGTGGTCGAGGTCCTTGCCGAGGTCAGCGACGTGTCCGACCATGTCGCCGCTCGGATTGTTGGCCAGCGGCCGCCCGAGCGCGGAACCGATCGTCCAGTAGGCGACGAGGACCGTGAGCCGGTCCCAGTCGTCGACCGGGAGCCCCCGCACGACGACGAACCCGAGTTCGTCGCCGAGCCGGTTTCGGACATCGGCGGCAACCTCCTCGACCAGGTCGACCGGCAACTTGACGGTCGCGGTGTCCAGGAGTCGCGACGGATCACCGTCGAGTTCGTCGGCCACGGCCGACGCCGCGGTCCCGAGCGCGGCGATGAGGGCATCGGACAGTCGCAGGACCCAGTCGTCACGGTCGACGAGGTCGGATCCCTTCCAGACGGCTGGGTCGGAGACGGCGTGAGGGCTCAGCGTCATCGGAACCTCCGTACCGGATGAATGTCGGGCAGTCGATGGTCATGAAGCTTCGACCAGGCCATTCTCGTCGAACAAGGGCATGTCCTCGGGCTTGGGATCGAAGTAGTCGGGGTCGTTGTCGATGTCGAGGACTCGCCGGTACTTGAGCGCCGCCTCGATGTTCTCGTTCCATCGTTCCTCGGGGAACTCGTACATCATCTCGACGACCGTGCCGTCGGGGTCGCGGACATACAGGCTCTGGCTCATGCCGTGCTCCATGCGGAACTGAATCGGGTAGCCAGTGTCGACCACGTGGCGAACCTGCTGCTTCCACGTCTCGAGGTCGGGATAGGTCCACGCGAAGTGGTTCAGGCCGGGGGTCTGCAAGGGCCCGGTCGGGATCGGGAGCGAATCGGGGTCCTTGGCTGGACTCAGCGCGATGTCGTGGTGGGTGTGACCGTGGGACCGGTAGAAGCGCAGGAACCGCGGCTGCCCGGGGCCGCCTTGTGTGCCGCAGTGCTCGAGGCGCATCACCCGGGTCCAGAAATCGTGCGACTTCTCCATGTCGCGGACGTTGAGCACCATGTGGTTCACGCCGTTGGCACCGCCGTAGACGCCGCCGAGCGTGGCGACCTCGCTCGACCCGTCGTCCTGCCACTCACGGAAGGTTCTGTCGAGGTTGCCGGCATCGTCGCCGGGGGAAGAGGATCCTTGAGCCATGGGGTCAGGGTAGTCCTGGCACCACAGTCCTAGTCAAAGACTAGATTGGGTGGGCGATGCCCGCAGAGGCCCATCACCGCGAAGCCCGCGTTCGGGGGCCGGATGCCGTTCGGGCACGGCTGCTGACTGCGGCGACCGAATTGTTGGCCCAACGAACACCGTTCGACGTGACCGTGCGCCAGATCGCCGAGCGAGCCGGCGTCAACCACGGGCAGATCCATCACTATTTCGGATCCAAGGACGGACTGGTCGCAGCGACGATCGCCGATGGCGCGGCGCGCTACCACCAGGACCGCATGCACGACGGTCAACACTTTCCCCTGCCGCTCGATGCGGCCAACCGGCCGGCCGGGTGGCGCACACTCGCTTACCTCGCAAGCACTGGGGCGTGGCGCCAACCACCGTTCGAACCGTCGCCGGTCGTCGGCTGGCTGGCGCATCGGCGGGCCGACGACATCGGGCGCCCAGCAAACGACCCCGAGGTGATGGCGGTCACCGCGGCCACTACTGCACTGCAGCGCGGCTGGTGGATCTTTCGCGACATGATCCTCTACGCGCTTGCCCCGTTCGACCCCGACGTCGACGCGATCTGCGAGGACCTTTCGACGCGATCGATGCGACTCGTCGACCCGATCAAGTCAGAGGTCGACGAGCCGGCCGATGTGCCCGAGACGCCAACCGTCGAGCCGGCACTCGAGCACGACCGCGGCCCTGAAGCTGTGCGGGCCAAGCTGATCTCCGCCACGACGGCGCTCCTGCTCGAAGCCACGCCGTCCGCCATCACCCTGAAGGACATCGCAACCGAGGCGGGAGTCAATCATGGCCAGGTGCACCACTACTGCGCGTCGAAAGAGCACCTGATCGCGAGCTGCATCCAACGCCGAGCCGCCGCCTTGCTGGCGAGCGGCGCCGCCGAGGCGAACATCGTGCCGATCCACGCCGAACGCCGTCTTCCGCTGTGGCGCACGCTCGCGCACCTCGCCGCAACCGAAGAATGGGATCACGAGGCTTACACCCACTCGCCCATGGTCGCCCGCATGGTCGAAACGGTCGCTGAGCGCACGGGCCGCGCCACGACCGATCCAAGCGTGCACGGCCAGGTGGTCGCCGTCCACGCGCTCGACCTCGGCTGGGGCATCTATCGCAACATCATCGAGTACGGGCTCGAGCCGCTCGGTGGCGACCTCGTGGCGATGCGCCGGTATCTCGCCGCCCTCTCCACCCAACTCGTCGACCCCGACGTCTACACACCGCAACCAACCCGAGGATCACCCTCATGACCGACACCGCTGCTTCCGCCAAGCTTCGTTCGATCGACCACCTGTTCGCCCGCGATTGGGTCCAGCTCTCCGAGCGGGTCCACGTGGCGGTCGGCTATGGCGTGTCCACCTTCTCGTTCGTTGTCGGCGACATCGGTGTCGTCGCCGTCGACTCCGGATCGGTGCCGGCCCTGTCGACCGAGGCGATCGCCGAGCTCCGCAACCACACTGATCTGCCAATCGTGGGACTCGTCTACACCCATGGCCACCCGGACCACACCGGCGGCGCACCCGCGTTCCTTGACGAGAACCCCGACATCGAGATCTGGGGCAACGTTCGCTTCGGCGACGAGGCGCGGCGCTTCGCTCGCAACGGCGCATCGATCGCGCAGGTTCGCGGCAAGCGCCAGGCCGGGTTCTTGCTGCCGCCCGAGAAGCGGATCAACAACGGCATCGCACCGGCGATCTACCCGAAGGCGGGCGCGCTGGCGGGTGGGCCCGGGGGCGGCCCCGACCGTCGCACCTTCCCCACCAAGACGTTCGACGCCAACGGAGTCGTGGAACTCGGCGGGGTGACCCTCGAAGTCACGTCGAACCCGGGCGAGACACAGGACCAGATCATGACGTGGTTCGCTCAGGACAGGGTCGTCTTCGCCGGCGACAACATGTATCGGTCGTGGCCCAACCTCTACGCGATTCGCGGCACGCAATACCGCGATGTCCGCGACTGGTGCGAGTCGGTCGACCGCATGCGGGAACTCAAGGCCGAGCATCTCGTCCTGGGCCACACCACGCCCTTCTCCGGTGCCGCGGAGGTCGACGAGGCGATCGACACCTACAGCCGAGCGATGTGGCACGTCTACAACGCGACGATCGAGGGGATGAACGCGGGCAAGACCCCCGACGAGCTGGCCCATGAGGTGACGTTGCCGCGCGACCTCGCCGACAACCCGATGCTCGGCGAGTACTACGGGAACGTCAGCTGGAGTGTGCGGGCGATCTTCACGGGCGTGCTCGGCTGGTTCGACGGCAACCCCGCAAGCATGAACCCGCTGCATCCGGCCGACCGAGGTGGCCGCATCGCCGAGCTCGCGGGTGGGCCCGATGTCTTGTTCGAGCGGGCCCAAGCCGCGTTGGAAGATGGTGAGGCCCAGTGGGCGGCCGAGCTGTGCGACATGGTGATCGCGCTCGACCATCGCACCGCCGAGGCGAAGAACCTGAAGGCCGACGCGATCGACGAGCTCGCCTACAACCTCGTCACCGCCACCGGCCGCAACTATCTCCACACCAGCGCGCAGGAACTGCGCGAGGCCGCCGCAACGCCGTAACTCCCTATGGGGTCGCGTGCTTGCCGGCCTCCCACCCCATCCCGCCGAGGACCTCCGTCGCGAACTCGACCGGCGCCGCTTCGGTCTCGGTGGCGACGCTGTCGTTCCAGCAGGTGAGGAACCCGAACAGGGAGATCATCGCCATGAGGTCGACCAGTTCGGCCTCGACGTAGCCGACCTCGCGCAGCCGATCGAACTGTTCTGGTCCGGCCATGCTCGGCCGCTGCGCCGCGGCAAACGCGAGGTCGAGCGCGGCCCGCTCCCTTTCGTCGAAGAGGTCGGAGGTCTGGTACTCCCAGATCGCGCGAATCTTCTCGGCATCGACGCCGTGGCGCGAGAGGTTCTTGGCCGCGTGGCTCTGGCAGTGCCGGCACCCGGCGATCTTCGACGTGAGCTCGGCCACTATGAACATGGTCTGCATCGGCACGGTCGACGACCCGCCGATCGACTGCTGGAGGTTCTGCACCGCCTTCGCAACCTCCGGGCGGCGGGCCAGCGTGAGTTGCGCATTCGGGTAGTAGCCGCTGCGCTCGTACGACGCCTCCATCCGCTCCCGCATCTCGGGCGTGAGTTCGTCAAGGGTGAGGGGCTGGATATTCGGCATCAGAAATCGCCTTTCAGAAAGCTCGAGACGAGCGTTTGGAATTCCGCGGCCCGCTCGCATGTGTTCCGGCCTAATCTAGTCCTCGACTAGATTTCGTTCCTCGGGGGATCCATGGACGTCAGCGGGAAGAACATCGTCATCACCGGAGGAGGCTCCGGCATCGGCGAAGGCATGGCGCGCCGCTTCACCGCCGAAGGCGCGGCGAACATCGTCGTGGCCGACCTCGATGGCGACAATGCCCAGCGAGTCGCCGAAGAGGTGGGCGGCCACGCCATCACGTGCGACGTCAGCGCCGAGGCCAACGTCGTCGCCATGATCGCGGCCGCCAACGATCACATGGGCCACATCGACATGATGGTGTCCAACGCCGGCATAGCGGGTGGTCGCGGTCTCGACACCCCGAGCGAACTCACCCAGAAGATGTTCGACATCCACGTCAACGCCCACATCTGGGCCGCCCGTGAGGTCGTTCCCGACATGATCGAACGGGGCGGCGGCTACCTGCTCCACACGATTTCGGCCGCTGGTCTGATCTCAGGCCCGACGCCGATGCCGTACGTCACCACGAAGCATGCGTCGTTTGGCTTCTCCGAGTGGTGCGGTATCCACCTCAAGCCGAAGGGCGTTGGCGTGTCGACCCTGTGTCCGACCATGGTCATCACACCCGGCTTCGCGCCGCCGAAGCCGCCCCCCGGCGTTGAGCCGCCCAAAGACCTCGCACCGCCGATGAGCGTCGAGGCGTGCATGGACGCCCTCATGGATGGACTGGCCCAGGAGCGTTTCATCATCCTCCCCGAACCGGGCGTCGCCGACATGTGGGCGGCCCGCGGCAACGACTACGACGCGTGGATCGGCCAGATGGGCGCCATGTTCGCAGACACACCACCACCGGGAGCAAGAAGCTGACATGCCTGATGTCGAGAAGAAGAGCGTCCAGCACTTCATCGACGGCGAGTTCGTCGACAGCGCCGACGGTGCCACCTTCGAGTCGATCAGTCCGATCGACAACGAGGTGGTCGCCGACGTCGCGCTCGGCGGCGCCGAGGACGTCGACCGGGCGGTTCGGGCCGCACGACGGGCATTCGAAGAGGGGCCATGGCCGCGCATGTCGGCGGCCGAACGCGGCGCGATCCTGTACAGGCTCGCCGACCTGCTCGAGGCCAACCGCGATGAGGTCGCGAACTGGGAAACCCTCGACACCGGCAAGCCGATCATGGCGTCGTCCACCCGCGACATTCATGGAACGACCGAGCGGTTCCGGTTCTTCGCCGACTACGCAAAGCAGTCGCTCGATCACGGCGACCACTTCGACAATCTCGAGACCAACCAGAGCACCATCGTCGTGAAGGAGCCGGTCGGCGTCGTCGGGGCGATCGCTCCCTGGAACCTGCCGCTGCCGATGATGGGATGGAAGCTCGGCCCGGCGCTCGCGTTCGGCAACACCGTCGTGGCCAAGCCGTCGGAAGACTCGCCCATCACGACGTCACTTCTGGCGGAGATGTTCGCCGAAGCCGGGCTCCCCGACGGCGTCGTCAACGTCGTCAACGGCTTCGGACCCGGCAGCGCGGGCGGCGCGATCGTCGACCACCCCGGCGTCGACGCCATCACCTTCACCGGGTCGGGAACCGCAGGGCGCGCGATCATGGCCGCGGCCGCACCGACGCTCAAAAAGGTGGCGCTCGAGCTCGGCGGGAAGAGCGCCAACATCTTCTTCGCCGACGCCGATCTGTCGAAGGCTGTCCCCGGCTCGGGTATGGCGATCTTCGGCAACTCCGGCCAGATGTGCATCGCGTGTTCGCGCATGTTCGTCCAGCGACCGATCTACGACCAGGTCGTCGAGATGACCGCAGCCATGGCCGAGAAGCTGCCGATCGGCGATCCGCGCGACCCGGCCACGGTGATGGGGCCGGTGATCAACACCGAGGCCGTCGAACGCATCCAGCGCTACATCGAATTCTCCGCCGAAGACGGCGCTCGCCTCGTGGCCGGCGGCTACAAGCTCGATGGCGAGTTCGCAGCCGGCAACTTCATCAAACCCACGGTCTTCGCGGACGCCACCAACGACATGCGTTCGTGTCGCGACGAGATCTTCGGCCCAGTGCAGCACGTCATCCCGTTCGACACCGAAGAGGAAGCGCTCAAGATGGCCAACGACTGCGACTACGGCCTCGGCGGCGCGGTCTGGACGACCGATCTCGGCAAGGCGAATCGAGTCTCACGATCGATGCGGACCGGCTTCGTCTGGGTCAACGGCTACGCCCGCCACGACGACCGAGCGCCGTTCGGCGGCTACAAGCAGTCGGGCATCGGCCGCGAGGGCGGGAAGTACTCCGAGGAGTTCTTCACAGAGCAGAAGGGCATCGAGTTCACCTACTGAACTCGTCGAAAGGAACTGAGTCATGGAACCCGATCAGGACGCAACCGTTCACAAGTACGACGACATGGAGGTGTTGGCGTTCGGCGAAGGCATCGGTCTGCGACGGGCCGCCGTCGGCGGCCTCGTCCAAACCTGGATCGAGATGACCGAAGGCAACGCCTCGCCGCTCCACCGCCACGAACCCGAACAGACCATCGTGCTCGTCACTGGCAAGCTCCGCGCCCGCAGCGGCAACAACGGGCAGGAGATCTACACCGAGATGGGGCCCGGCGACATGTTCACGGTGCCGTCCAACGTCATGCATCAGGTCGAAGCGCTCGAGGACTCCGTGTTCGTCGAAGCGTTCGGTCCGGGCTACGACGCGGACAAGGCGAGCAAGTCGCCCGAGAAGCGTCGCCAGGAGCGAGCCGCCGCTCGTGCCGCCGCGGCCGACGGCGAACCGGCTCCGTGACCACAGCGGTCACGATCACCGGGAGCGGCACACCGATGCCGACCCCGGGCCGGGCCGGACCGGGGGCCCTGATCCGCCACGGCGACACGGCCATCCAAATCGACGCCGGGCGGGCGACCGCCCTGCGGCTCGTCGAGGCCGGCCTGGCGCTACCCGGTCTCGATGCACTCCTGGTCACGCATCACCACAGCGACCACATGCTCGGCATCACCGACCTGGTGCTGGCTCGTTGGATCAGCAATGGCCCGGGGCCCTGTCCGAGTCTCCCGATCCACTGCCCCGCGGGGCCCGCCGAGATCTTCGTCGGATCGCTCTTCGATCAGCTCGGCGCCGACATCGAGAACCGCCGCGCCCAATTCCCCTACATCGACGCACCCGAGCCCACGGTGGTCCCGTTCGAGGCCACGGCCGAACCCACGCTCGTTGCCGAGTACGGCGAGATCGCCATCCATACGGTGAGCGTCGACCACGGCGGCCTCGAACCCGCGGTCTGCTTCCGCTTCACCACGCCCGACGGCGTGATCCTGATCTCGGGCGACACGCGCGTGTGTGGCGCACTCGAACAGCTCGCGGCAGACGCCGACGTGCTCGTACACGAGGCGTTCTCACCCGACCTGCTCGCTCGCTGCGGCATGCCTGCCCCCGGGATCACGAACTTCTCCCACCACCATGCCGACGCCGGCGAAGTCGGCGCGCTCGCCGCGCGGCTCGCCGCTTCCGAGCTCGTGATCACGCACATGATCCCGAGCCCGACGAACGCCGAGGAGACCGCGGTGTTCGCCGATGCGATCCGCGGCGCCGGCTTCGTCGGCGATCTCACGATCGCCGACGACCTCTTCACCGCGACGATCGATTCCGCGATCGCGGGATCGGGGTCGGTGTAGGCCAGATCACCGCTAGACTTGGCTCCACGATGAGCAACGACGAGTTCAACCTCTGGGCCTTTGGCGATGCCCATGTGGCCACCGACCTCCGATTCGACCGCAGGAGCCTCGCCGAGGCGCTCGCCCAATCCGAGCGAGGCGGCGACGCCGGCGGACCACCGTTCGAGTGGGACATCGCGCTCGACGTCGGCGACATGAGCGGCGCGATGGGTCTGTGCGAAGATGCCGAGGGCGAGGAGATCGTCCGCCAGTTCGGGGTGCTGCAAGACCACCCACGCGAGGCGGTCTACAACCTGTGCGGCAACCACGACCGCAGCGCGCCGTACGAACCGGCGGCGATGTGGTGGAAGCGCTGGGTCGACCCTCTTGGTGAGAACACGGCCGAGTCGGGGGTCGATGCGAGCCGGCGCCCCTTCCCAATTGACGGGACGTGGGAGCGCTACTCGTTTCGCGTCGGCAACATCTTGTTCCTCGTCATGAGCGACGTGAATGAACCAACTCAGGAGAAGGGTCGCGGCGAGCTCGGCGGCAACCCGGGTGGCGTTGTCACCGGCGAGACGTTCCGCTGGTGGAAAGAGATGGTTCTCGCCAACCCCGACAGCATCATCATCACCGCCCATCACTACGTGCTCAAAGAGACCACGGTCGCCTCGGGCATGTGGGAAGGCATGCGGCGCGACGACCGAGGCATGTGGCGGACCCACTATCACGGCTACTACCCGGAAGGGACCCCTCAAGGCGCGTCGTTCCTCTACTGGGTCGACAGCCAGGAAGACTCCGGCGCGTTCGAATCATTCCTCGACGAGCACCCGGGTGCGGTCGACCTCTGGTTCGGTGGCCACACCCACACCCACCCCGACGACACGTACGGCGGGAAGTCGCACATCGAGACTAAGTGGGGTGGCACTCACTTCCTCAATGTGTCGAGCCTCACCCGCTACCACGTCAAGTGGAGCGTCCCGAAGAGCCGCGTGCTGACGTTCACCGAGGACAGCGACGAGGTCCAGGTTCGGTGCTACATGCACACCGACGAGTTCAGGACCCAGGGCTGGTACGCCGACGACGAGCAGGTGTTGAAGCTAAGCCAGCCGTTCACGGCGGGCTGACCCCGACTCGGGGAAGGGCAGCAGACCGTCGATATGCGGCGGCCGATCTGGTCGGCGCTGGCCGCAACAGCGCTGGCGACGGTTGCCGTGACGGTCGTCCTGAGCGTCCCAAGTCAAGCCCAAGCTCAGAACGGCAGGCCGGCCGCGCCGGCAGGTGTGGCCGTCTTCGCCGGCTCCGGGCAGGGCGAGATAGACGTCATCTGGACCGCTCACCCGAACGGCGCTAAGGACTATCGCGTCTCATGGGCCAAGTCGGACGAGAACTTCGGCGGTGGACACACCGCGCTCACTACCAGTCGGTTCTTGTGACGTTGTGTGCGCATGATGCGGGCGGGCCGAGTGACGACGACGGCGATCGAGGATCTGCGAGGCTGTGTCCGCCATGAGCGATCCCCTGACCGCAGGCCCTCGCACCGTCGCCGAAGCCTTCCTGACCGCGCTGGCAGAACGTGGAGTGGAGTGGGTCTTCGGCAACGCCGGCACGGATTTTGCTCCCGTCATCGAGGCGCTGGCAGCGAACGCCAACAGTGCGCTGCCCATGCCTCGAGCAGCCGAGATTCTCCACGAGACCGTCGCGACGTCGATGGCGCACGGCTACTGGCTGATGACCGGACGGCCGCAGTGCGTGATGGTGCACGTCAACGTCGGCGTCGCCAACTCGCTGATGGGCCTGATGAACGCCTCACGCGGCCGGGTGCCAATGCTGTTCGCCTCGGGCCGCACGCCCATCACCGAGCAGGGGCGGCTCGGCAGCCGCAATGCCCCGATCCACTGGGGCCAGGAGATGTTCGACCAAGGCGGCATCGTCCGCGAGTTCGTGAAGTGGGACAACGAGCTGCGTGCGCCTGAGCAAGTGGTGGATCAGGTCGATCGGGCCTTGGCCATAGCCCAGGCTCAGCCGCAGGGCCCCGTCTACCTGAGCCTGCCCCGCGAGGTGCTGGCTGAGACGCTGCCTGCTGGCATCGAACTCGGCCAAAGCCGTGTCGATGTGCCGGCCCCGCCGCATCCCGATCCGAGAGCCGTCGCAGCTGCGGTGGCGCTGCTCGCCGAGGCCGAGGCGCCGCTCATCATCACCTCGGGCGGTGGCCCGGACGTGTTTGGCGTCCTCGGGCCGCTTGCTGACCGATACGCCATTCCAGTCGTGCAGTTCTGGCGTACCAGCGTGGCGATCTCCACCGAACATCCGATGTACGCAGGCGAGAATCCGGCCCAGCTGCTCAACCGATCCGACTGCGTGGTGACGCTCGATTCGCTGGTGCCCTGGGTGCCCGGCGGCATGAGGCCAGCCGACGGCGCACGGTTCGTCCAGATCGGCCCTGATCCCCTCTTTGCGAACACACCTGTGCGGTCATTTGCCAGCGATGTCACGATTACGTCGACGACATCGGCCGGGCTCACCGAGATCGCGGCCGGGCTCGAAGCCGCCGGGCTCGCCGGCGTCGACCACATCTCGACCCGCCGCAGCGCCCTGACCGCCGAGCTGGCTGCGCGCCGGCAGCGTGAGGTCGCTGCGGGGCGCGAGCCAGGGGGCGAGGTCATGTCCCCAGAGTTCATGAGCCTCACGCTCGGTGATGTCATCGGCACCGACGCGACCGTGGTGAACGAACTCGGCCTGGCGCCCGCCGTGATGTCTTTCACCGGCCCGCACAGCTTCTTCGGACCCACCATCTCCGCCGGCCTGGGGTGGGGCGGCGGCACAGCGCTCGGCGCCAAGCTGGCCGATCCCGATCGGTTGGTCGTATGGGCGACCGGCGACGGCTCGTATGTCTTCTCCAACCCGATGGCAGTACATCACGCAGCGGCGTCGTTGGGCCTCGGACTCTTGACGGTGATCGCCGACAACCGGGTCTGGAATGCGGTGCGACGATCGACCCTGGCCGTGTATCCCGAGGGTGCCGCGGCAAGATCGGCGCGCATGCCGCTCAGCGCACTCGATCCCGCTCCCGACTATCCCAAGATCGTTGAGGCCTATGGCGGCTACGGCCAGCACGTCGACGACCCAGCGGACCTGCGACCAGCTCTCGCACGCGCCGTCGAAGTCTGCCGAGCCGGTCGCCAAGCCCTCGTGTCAGTCCACGTCTCCTACCCCGACGCCGCCATCCACTAGCCCGCTCGGTCCTGTGACCCGAACAACGCACGACCGCCTGCGGTCGCAGGTGGGGCATGCTGTGCGCCACCGAATCTCAGTAAAGGGGCCGCAGCGATGACCAGCACGAACGGCGTCACCACCACAGTCATCGAGTCGAACGGCCTCAGCTTCACTGCCGACGTCGCCGGACCAGCGGATGGGCAGCCCGTCTTGCTGCTGCATGGCTTTCCCCAGACTCGCCACACCTGGCGTGCCGAACTGCCCGCGCTCGCAGCAGCCGGGTACCGCGCCTGCGCCCCAGACCAGCGGGGCTATTCGGCAGGCGCCCGCCCCGACGGGGTCGACAATTACCGCGTCGAGTTGCTTATGGCCGATGCATTGGGGATTGCCGACGCCCTGGGCGCAGATCGATTTCACATCGTCGGCCACGACTGGGGCGGCGCTCTGGCGTGGTTCATAGCTGCGCATCACACCGAGCGAGTCATCTCGGTAAACGTCATCTCGCGTCCCCATCCGGTGGCATTCATGTCAGCGATGCGGGATGACCCCGAGCAACCCCATCGCTCCCGCCATCACCCGGCATTCCAGCGGTCGGAGGCAACCGACAACTTGCTCGTCGACGCCGCGGGTCCCCTGCGGCGAGCGATGACCCGCAACGGAGTCCCCGAGGCCGACATCGACGCCTACCTGTCGACGCTCGGCGAGCGGAACGCTCTCGACGCTGCCGTCAACTGGTACCGGGCGATGGGTCCTTCCAAGATCCAGTCGCACGGCACGCCGCCGACCGCCGTCCCCACCATGTACGTCTGGGGCAACCAGGACGTCACTGTGGGCCGCATGGCAGCAGAGAACACGGCCGACCACGTGACCGGCCCGTACCGCTTCGAGGAAGTCGACGGCGTCAACCACTTCGTCACCGACGAGGCGCCCGGCGTCTTCACCGAGCTGCTGCTCAGCCACCTCGCCGAGCACGGCTGATCTCGGGCGCTTCAGTCAGCGCCGGTGATGTGGGCGATACTGGACTCGAACCAGTGACCTCTGCCGTGTGAAGGCAGCGCTCTAACCATCTGAGCCAATCGCCCGCGGGCCGACGATGATAGGCGTTGCCAGAGCTTGCGAGGTCTCGATGGTCCGCAGGGAGACAGCCCAGTGAGCACAGACTCGTACCACACCGCACCGGATCAGCTGGCTCCCCCGCCGCCGGGCTGCCCGGTGCATGAGAGCTGGTCCCCGCTCAGCGATGACTATCTGGCCGATCCGTATCCCATTGCCGCGCAGCTGCGGGAGGACCACCCGGTCTTCTACGCCGCCGAGATGGGCCACGTGGTGGTGACCCGCATGGCCGACATCGAGGCTGTGTTCATGGATCCCGACACGTATGCCTCGTCCAACGTGCAGGACCCGATCTTCCCGCTGGCGCCCGCGGCTGCAGACGTGCTCGCCGCGCCCGACTATGACCCCCAAGCGGTCATGTCGAATCGAGCAGAACCCGACCACGGCCGCATCCGGGTCCACACCCGGGCGGGATTCTCGGTGCGGCGTCTGCGGACGCTCGAGGACTACATGGCATCCCGGGCCACCGAGCTGATCGACGAGATGCTGGACGGCCCTTCGCCGGCCGACTACGTGAAGGCCGTGGCGTTCCCGCTGCCGGCGGAGATCGTGTTCCGTTTCATCGGGTTCCCGCCTACCGACGACCTGATGCTCAAGTCGTGGTGCGTGAACCGCAAGGCGTTCGCCTGGGGCAAGCCGACAGCGGCGGAACAGGCTCACATGGCCGACGGGATGCTGGCCTACTGGCGCTACTGCCGCGAATTCGTGGCCGAACGCCATCGCAAGCGCACCGACGACTTCTGCTCGGAGCTGCTCGACGCCCACGACGCCGACCCCGATCCCGACCACGGCACCGGCCTCAGCTACCGGGAGGTCGAGTCGATCATCTACGGGATCTCATTCGCCGGTCACGACCCGGTGACGAACCTGCTGTGCAACACGCTGCGGTGCCTGCTGCCTCGACGCGACCAGTGGGATGCCCTGCGAGCCGACCCGTCGCTGATCCCGACGGCTGTCGAGGAAACACTGCGGTTCGATTCCAGCCAGGTCGCCTGGCGACGAGTGACCACACGGGACACCGACCTCGGCGAGGTGCATCTGCCGGAGGGGACACGGGTGTTCCTGAACTTCGCTGCCGCGAACCGCGAGCCGTGCGCGTTCGCCGACACCGACCGATTCGATGTCAACGACTACGACCTCACCCGGCCCGACCCGCACCGCCACATCAGCTTCGGCAAGGGCATCCACTTCTGCTTGGGGGCAAACCTGGCCCGCATGGAAGCCCGCATTGCGCTGGAGATCCTGACCCAGCGCGTGCCGTCGCTGCGGCTCCCGCCGCAGGACTACTGGACCTTCCCCAACATCACCTTCCGAGGTCCCGAGGAGTTCTTGCTCGACTGGGACTGAGCCCCTCGACGGCGGCTGCGCCGGGACACG
Source organism: Acidimicrobiales bacterium (assembly GCA_965231925.1). GTDB lineage: Bacteria > Actinomycetota > Acidimicrobiia > Acidimicrobiales > Poriferisodalaceae > Poriferisodalis. The sequence goes on along the minus strand of OZ246894.1, from coordinate 1,435,644 downwards.
AATCAGCCCGACCACACCAGTCCAGGCACATAGACGGTTCCGGACATGATCTTGCGGGCAGTACGCGTCACACCGCCGGAGACGATCTGCAGCTCATCGTTTCCGATCTTGGCTTCCAGGCTCACCACCAGTGAGCCACTCGGGTGCTCGATCACGACATCGACGGGCGCGTCGTCACGGGCAGTTCCTCGGCCATCAGCGTGACGTGGCGGCGGTACCAACGACGCTGCCACGGTGCCAGGAACGGCACAGGCCGCTGCTACGCAGATGCCGCCCGACACCGCGTGAGCCGGGTGGCACTGAGTGGGTGTGAAGTATCGAGACGTGATCGTGCCGCCGCCGCGGGCTGCTGACAGCAGACCGAATTTCGGCACGACACTGCGGGAGACGTCGCCGAGGCCCATGCGCTTGCCTGCCTCACGGCGGATCGCCTCCATCGTGGACATGAACTCGGGGTCCGAATCGAATCCGTCCGGTGTCTCATGGCCGCTGCGGCCAAGATCGATTGCCCGCACCATCACCATCGGCATGGCCACGTCGATGAGCGTGGCGTCCACCTCGACACCGCCCGCAGCAATCGGCTCGCTGACCGAACCGGTCGGCAGCATCGAGCCTGCCACTGAACCCTCGATGCCGCGGAACCGCAGCTCCACCGGGGCCGCAGTGCCGTCGACGCCGTCGATCGCGCAGTCGCCCTCGTAGGTCAACTCACCGCCGGGCGTGCAGCAGACCACGTCGATGAAGCTGCCGGTATTGACGTTGCGCACCACCAACGACGTGGTGAGGTTGCCGGTTTCCACCAGCCCGTGCTCAATGGCATACGGGCCGACGCCGACCAGCATGTTCCCGCAGGTCGGCTTGGTGTCCACGTTGCCCCACACTGGATCGACTTGGGCGAACAGGTAGTCCACGTCGGCGTCGGGATGCGCCGACGGCCCCACGACCGCCACCTTGCTGGTGACCGTCGTTCCGCCGCCGAGGCCGTCGATCTGGCGACCCGCGGGAGTCCCCATGACGGCCGCCAGCACGGCATCGCGCCGCGCGGGATTGACAGGAAGATCACTCGCCGCGAAGAACGGCCCTCGCGACGTGCCGCCTCGCATCAGCACACACGAGATCGCTCGCTGTTCTGTGGGCACGGCCTCAGCCTGCCACCATCGCGCAGGCGGCGGGTCTCGGAGTGTCAGCTGGTACCTGCAGGCACCTCGACTTGCGCCGCGGACGAGATCGGCTCGGGAATCTCATCGCCGTCCTCGCGCATCCATTCGAGGTGATACGTGAGCGCTTCTTGCATTTGCTGCAAGGTTTCCTCATAGGTCTCCCCGACGGCAATGCAGCCAGGGACATCCGGTACATACGCCGAGTATCCGGTGCCGGTCATCTCGATGATCGCGGTGTAGTTGACTGTGCTCATCGGGACTGTCCCCTCGCTAGTCCGGCCTGCCGGAGGATGTTCCTCCAAGCACCCGGCGCAACCTCGCCTCCCAGCTTGCCGGGAATGGTGACCTTACCCGCCTTGCGCGGGTGCAGGTAGTGACGATGGCTGCCGCGAGTGTTCTTGAGATACCAGCCGTCTGCCGTAACAACCCGTATCGCTTCTCGCACCGTCGGCATCCTGGCGACTGTAGATTTTCAATAAGTTACAATCTATTTCATTTCATCACGCCAGTGTCGTCGAAGCCATAGCGGTACGCGTCCCAGGTGAGCGTCGGGCAGGCGGCAGGCTCGAATGCCGAGGACTGGGCCAGGCCGCTCCGGTGCGCCTCGTCGCCAGCGCCCATACTGGGCACCGCAGAAACCCCGAGATCGACAAGGCGGCGTGACATGAAGCTTGCAACCGGAGCCGGATACTGGTCAGCAGGGCCTCCGCCCGACGCGCTCGAGACGCTGCAGCTTGCAGATCGTCTGGGCTTCCATTCGTTCTGGACGGCCGAGGCCTACGGCTCAGACTGCCTCACTCCGCTCGCGTGGTGGGGCAGCCACACCGAGCAGATCGGCCTGGGCACGGGAATCGTGCAGATCTCGGCCCGGACGCCCGCAGCCACCGCGATGGCCGCCATCACCATGGACCACCTGAGCGGCGGCCGGTTCATCCTGGGACTCGGCGTGAGCGGGCCACAGGTCGTCGAGGGCTGGTACGGCCAGCCATACCCCCGACCGCTGGCACGCACGCGGGAGTACATCGAGATCATCCGGGCGATCCTCGAGCGCGACAAGCCTGTCAGCTTCAGCGGCGACCACTACCAGATGCCCTTCCCGGGCGGCATGGGCTTGGGCAAGGCGCTGAAGTCGACCGTGCATCCGCTGAGGCCTGACCTGCCGATCTACCTCGGTGCGGAAGGGCCCCGCAACGTGGCACTGGCCGGAGAGCTGTGCGACGGCTGGCTGCCCATCTTCTTCGCTCCCAAGGACAACCAGTTCTACGTCGACGCCCTCAACTCGGGCTTCGCCGCCGCCGGCAAGCCCCAGATCGGCACCGACGGCCGTATTCCCGCCGATGCCGACTTCGAGGTGGTGTGCATGGTGAGCGTGGTGCCCGATGACGACGTCGAACGAGCTGCCGACCGGGTGCGCCCGATGCTGGCGCTGTACATGGGCGGCATGGGCGCCCGCGACGCCAACTTCCACTACGACGTGTTCTGCCGGATGGGCTACCAGCACGTCGCCGACGAGGTGCAAGACCTGTACCTCGAAGGGCGCAAGCAGGAAGCCTCCGCGGCGATCCCGGTGGAACTGGTCGAAGAAGTGGCGCTCATCGGTCCGATGGACAAGATCGCCCGCGACCTGCGCCGCTGGGACGACACCGTGGTCACGACCCTGCAGATTGCGGGTCCGCCGCAGCTGCTCGAAGCAATGGCCGAGATGGTCGCCGACTGAAAGGCTGCGGCTCATGGACTTGACAGGCAAGCTGGCCGTCGTCACCGGAGGCTCGGGCGACATCGGCCGCGCCATCTGCGAGGCGCTGGCCGCCGCAGGCTCCGACGTGATCGTGACCTATGTGGGCGATCAGGAACGTGCCGAGGCCAGTGCAGGGCTGGTGCGCAACTCCGGTCGGGATGCAAGCATCCTGCAGCTCGACCAGCGCGACGAGGCCTCGATCGACGCCGCCGCAGCGGCGATCGCCACCCACGGCCGCTGCGATGTCCTGGTCAACAACGCTGCGTGGAACATTGGCATCCCATTCAGGAATCTCGAGCCACTCGACTCGGCTACCTGGGATCGGGTGCAGGAGACCAACCTGCGCGGCCCGTTCTTGCTCACCCGGGCGCTGGCCGGGCTGCTGCAGGCCAACGGCGGGGGACGGGTCGTCAACATCGCCTCAGTAGGCGGTCTGTTGCCGGGCTCCAGCAGCATCGCCTATAGCTGCTCCAAGGCCGCGCTGATCCACCTCACCCACTGCCTCGCAGTCGCGCTCTCGCCCACCGTTTCGGTCAACTGCGTGGCCCCGGGTCTCGTCGAGGGCACTCGCATGGCGGCTCGGCTGCCCGACGAGATCTCCGAGGGCGCCCGGCGAGCCTCGGTACTCGGCCAGGTGGGCAGCCCGATCGACATCGCAAACGCCACCGTGATGCTGTGCGAAGCCGACTCCATCACCGGACAAACCGTGGTGGTGGACGGCGGCAACCCCGGCGCCATGAACTTCGGCTGACGCGCCCGCGCAGCCACCGCTGCCTCACTGACCACACCATCGACGGGAGATCGCAATGACCGCTGCCACAAACGGCGCTCCGGCACAGCCCAATGTGCTGTTCATCATCACCGACCAGCAGCGAGCCGACCACACCGGCTTCGGGGGCAACGAGGTGGTGCGCACCCCCAACCTCGACTCATTGGCCGCTCGTGGCACGGTCTTCGACAACGCATGGGTGGCGAACCCGGTCTGCATGCCGAATCGCTCGACGATCATGACCGGGCGCATGCCCAGTGCCCACGGCGTGGTGTTCAACGACCGGTCGCTGGAACCTGGCGCCAACACCCACGTGCGTCAGTTCCGGGCGGCGGGCTATCGCACGGCACTCATCGGCAAGTCGCACCTCCAACACGGCATGTCCCGCAACGCAGTGTTCCCGTCGCGCCAATCCGGCGGTGCCGTCGACGACTACTGGCCCTCGGGCTGGGACACGCTCGAAGATGCCGAGCGCTACATGGGCGGGGCACCCGAGTTCCCCGACAGCTTCTATGGCTTCGAACACGTCGAGCTGGCGATCGACCACGGCGCTCGGGTTACCGGGCACCACATGCTGTGGGCGCTGGATCGCGGCGGCCGCCTCGAAGACCTCATGGTGCCCCTGACGGCCGAATCGCCGGCCCGTCGTCGCTCCGAGCGCTGGTGGCAGGTCTACGAGCCGCCGTACAGCGCCGAGTTTCATTCCAGCACGTTCGTGACCGAGCGCACCATCGATTTCATGACCGATGCCACCAGCCGCGGCGGCCCCTGGCTGGCCTGGGCCTCATTTCCCGACCCTCACCACCCGATGACACCCCCCGGTGAGTGGTTCGACCGACATCGACCCGATGACATGGAGCTTCCAGCGACAGTCGAGGACCCGCTCGGCGGCGCTCCACGCTATGTACAGGCCATCAGCCGGATGCACCCGTCCAGCCAGCGAGCTTGGGTCACACCGTGCGGCGTGGCCGGCGACCATCAGATGCTCCGAGAGGCCCTCGCTGCCACCTACGGAATGATCGAGATGATCGACGACGGCGTGGGCCGGATTCTGGCTGCGCTGGATCGGCTGGGCCAGGCCGACAACACGATCGTGGTGTTCACGAGCGACCACGGCGACATGATGGGCGACCACGGGCTGATGCTGAAAGGCTTCCTGCACTACCGGGGCACGCTCGCCGTGCCGATGGTGATTGCCGACCCGAGACGCTCGCCGGGGCGCACCCGATCGCTGGCAGGGAGCATCGACCTGGGCCCGACACTGATGGATCTCGCCGGCGTGTCCAGCTACGAGGGCATCGGGGGTCGCAGCCTCGTGCCGGTGCTGGACGACGACTCGGCGACGGTGCGCGACGAGGTGCTCATCGAAGATGATTTTCCCGGTGCGCTGACGATGGACATCTTGACCCCGGTAAAGACCCGCACGCTCGTCACCGCCGACCTGCGCCTGACCCGCCACAGCGATGGTTCCGAGCAGCTCTTCGACACCGCAGCCGACCCCGACGAAGTCGCTCCCCTGGGCCGCAGCGACTCGGCCCGGAGAGCCGACATGTACGAGCGGCTGGCGGAGGCGCTCATGGAAGCCGACGACCTCGCCCGGGGTATGCCCCTGCACTCGCCCCCTGCCTCGCCCAACGTGAGCGAGTCCTTCATTCCGGCATAGCCTGCGACGCCATGCCGACCGACAAGCTCGTCATGGACCACGTCGCCGTCGTCAGCGATCGCGCCTGGGACAACGTGATCCGCTACAGCCGCGACCTAGGCGGTCGCTGGATCGGCGGACCCGACAACGACCCGGCGTCACAGGCGGGCGATGATTTCTATTTCTGCCAGGTGGCGTTCGACGGCGGCGCGCGGGTGGAAATTCTCGAGCCGATCGAGCACGACGGCAGCGAGTTCCTGCGACGCTTCATGGCCCGCAACGGCCCGGGCCCGCATCACTTCACCTTCAAGTCGCCTGACTTCGCCGACACCGTCGAAGCGCTGGTTGAAGCCGGCTACAACGTGATCGGGGTCAACGAGGACAACCCGATGTGGTCCGAAGCCTTCCTGCATCCAAAGGACAGCTGGGGCATCGTCATCCAGATCGCGTGGGATGGAGGCGGAGGCTGGGACGATGCGCCGCCGCTGCCGCCAACCCGTCACGTGCGCTCCACATCGCTGGCGACGGTGGTCCACCTCGTGGCCGACGTGCAGGCCGCCGCCGCGCTGTTTCGGGGACCGCTCGGCATGGAACAGACCGATGAGTGGAAGGATCCCAACGTCGGGGTCGGTGTGGACCTGCGCTCAGGTCCGTGGAACCTCAAGCTCATCCAGCCAGCCGATCCCAACCTGGCCCATTGGATGGGCAACCGACCCGGCCGGCTGCAACTGCTGCACTTCCAGCTCGACGAACCCGGCCTCGTCCCGGGTGCCCAACGAGTCGGCGTTTGCGGAGGTGGCGAACAACAAGACGCCATGTTCATGGTCCCCCCCGAGCACAACCTCGGCGTCCGCCTCCTCCTCACAGAACACGCCTAAGAGGATGCGCCAATAGGTGGGTCAGTGGGGGTCCCAGCGGTCTCGGTGGTCGATGAGCTTGATGGTGATGATCAAGGCGACGGCGAGGGCGATCTGTGCGAGGCGGTGTTCGGTGCGCCGGTCGGTGTTGCGTCGCAGCTGCCCGTAGCTGGACAGCCACGAGTTGGTGCGCTCGACGCTCCAGCGCAGCCCCAGCGGGGCTGCGGCGGGCTCGGCGGGGCGGTCGTGGCCGGGCTTGCGCTTGGGGGGCCGCACCAGGTCGGTGATGCCCGCCGCGGCTGCGGCCCGGTCGACGCGGGCGCCCCAGTAGCCGCGGTCGAGGTGCAGCGTTTCGATGTCGTGGTGCAGGCCCCGTTCGACGATCTGGTCCACGGTGGGGCCGAACAGCATGATGTCGTTGCGGTTCGCGCCGTCAGCGGCCCATCCCACGGGGATGCCCGACCCGTCGACCGCGATCGACCACTTGCAGCCCAGTTTGCGCCTGTCGACAGGGCTTTTGCCGGTGCCGTCGCCGCCGCAAGGGGCCTTGTGGATCGAGCCGTCGATGCACACATCGGACAGCCGCAGGCCCATGATGCGGTCCCAGGCGGCGAGCGCCTCAGCGGCGATCTGATCGAACACGCCCGCCGCGATCCACTCGTCGCGTCGGCGGCGCAGCGTCGTGTCCGACACTTGGTTGTCCAGCAGGATCTCCGCTGATACCCACGAGCAGCCCAGCACCAGCCGCCACACGATCCCCTGCAGGCACAACCGGTCGCTGACGCGTGGACGGTGACAGCCCAGCGGGTGCCGATCAGGCACCCGAGGCAACCGCGGCTCGACCGCCGCCCAGATCACATCCACCACAGCCTTGGTCAGAGCGCGCATGATGTGCGGGCACCTCCACCATGTCGTCGGAAAGGAAAGCAGCCCGCATCACAGCGGGCCCAAACCGACGACTGGTGGATGGTCGCCTATTGGCGCGGCCTCTAAGAGGCTGAGTCCCGGGCCCGAGCGGCCCGTGAGCGATAGCGAACAAGAGCGGAAAACAACCCGTGCGACAGCGAGAAGGCTCGCCTTTTTGGCGCTGCCTCTGACGCCCCAGCGAAGCGAGGGCCGCTATTCCGCAGCGGGCGGCTCCCAGCGGTCCACCGGAACCAGACACAGCCGACGGCCGGCAATCGGCGCCTCGTGGACAACGGCGTCGGGATGGCGGCAGCGGTCACCCGGTGACATCGTGATGATCTGATCAAGCACGCCGTCGGACTCGTGCCAATCGCAAGCGACGGTGTGCAGCGTTCCATCGGGAGCCGACCAGAAACACTGCCCCACATCGAGCGACGCAACCCTGGACGGGTCGACGTCGTTGTTGACAGTCATGTACGCGCTCGCTACGAAGATCACCAACCCCACGACCGTGATTGCGAGCCACGGCAGCACCCTCACCACCAATGCCGCGCCGCGGTGGCTCACCACGAAGCCGCCCGGACCTCTGGGCTCGGTGGTCGGAGCGCCATCGAACCACGGGTCGGCGGGTTCGCCTTGGCTGCCGCTGGGGCCAGCCGCGCCGCCTGCGGGCGGGGCCGGTCTCGCTGAGGATTCCGGTTCGGCCGGTTTTGGCGCCGCGGCAGCGCGCTCCTCGTCGTAGGACCGGCGCGATTCGACGCGGCCCAGCACACGCCACGCCTCATTCACGGCTCGCATGCGGCGATCGGAGCGTTCTGTCTGAGCTTGGTTGACGTCGCCGCGGTGATCTGGATGGTTGGCCCGAGCAGCCCGGATCCACGCGCGCCGGATCTCTGCCGCACCAGCGTCGGGACGCACGCCGAGCGCTGCGTAGTGATCGGGCAATTGGGCCACCGTCGGCCTCCCTGTCCCGACGCTACTGCCGCCCGGCAATTCACATGCCGTCGCTGCAAGCCCCACTGGGAAACCGCCGCTCGGCCCCGACAAAGGGTGGTTCGCTATCGTCGCGACCCGGTCACCCACCGAACTCACACAGACGAGGCCATCTCACCATGACAGACACACAGATCGACCCGCGCACCCCCGTCCTCGTAGGCGCCGGTCAGTTCAAGCAGCGTCCTGAGGTCCCGGTTGAAGCGCTCGAGCCCATCGCCATGATGGCCGAGGCGCTGGCCGCAGCCGCCGAAGACGCAGGCGCACCCGGGCTGACCAGCCGGGCCACGCACACGTGGGTCGTGAAGGGCGCCTGGCCGTATCCCGACCCGGCCGCATTGCTGAACGAACGATTCGGCGCCTCCGCCAGAACCGGGTTGTCCACCGACGGCGGCAATGTTCCGCAATCCCTAGTGAATATGGCCTGCAACCGCATTGCGGCCGGTGAAGCCGATGTCGTGCTCATCGCGGGGGCCGAGGGCATCTGGAGCCGCCGCCGAGCCCGCCGTCGCGACGAGCGCATCCCCTACACCTTCCAGACCGACAAAGTGCCCGACGAGGTGCTCGGCGCCGACGTCGTCATGAACAACAAGGTGGAAGTCGAGCGTGGCCTGCGAGATCCCATCAACCTGTATCCCGTATTCGAATCGGCGTTCCGGGCCTCCCGCAGCGAATCCATGGACGAGCACCGGGATCGTGTCGCTGCGATGTGGGAGAAGTTCAACCAGGCGGCGGTCGCCAATCCCTACGCCTGGGTACGCACACCGATGACAGCGGACGAGATCCGCAACCCAAGCCAAACGAACCGGCTCATCGGCTTCCCCTATACCAAGTGCATGAACTCCAATTGGGATCTCGACCTGGCCGCAGCGCTCATCGTGTGCTCGGCGGAGGCAGCGTCGGCCGCGGGCGTGCCGACCGACCGCTGGCTGTTCCCCTACGCCGGGACCGACGGGCGCGACACCAATTACGTGTCCAACCGCGGCGACCTGCACAGCTCGCCCGCCATCCGCGTGGCCGGACGCCGGGTCATGGAACTGGCTGGCGTCGGCGTCGACGACATCGACTACGTCGACCTCTACTCCTGCTTCCCCTCAGCCGTGCAGATTTCGGCCACCGAACTGGGCCTGGGTCTCGACCGCGACTTGACCCTGACCGGCGGTCTCACCTTCGCGGGTGGCCCGCTCAACAACTACGTCGGCCATTCGATTGCCACCATGGCCGGAAAGCTCCGCGAGAACCCCGGCAGCATCGGACTGTGCTCGGCAAACGGCGGCTACCTCACCAAGCACTCGTTCGGCGTGTACTCCACAACACCTCCGGAGGCCGGCTTCCGCCATCAGGATTGCCAGGACGAGATCGATCGGTTCCCCTCTGTCGACCTCGACGCGGACTACACCGGCGACGCCACGGTGGAGGCATACACCGTCATGCACGGACGGGAGGCACCCGAGGTGGCGTTGGCGGCGGTGCGCACCCCCAACGGCAGGCAATGGGCCCGCAGCAGCGATGCAGCGCTCATGGACGAGATGATCAGGTCGGAGTTCATCGGCACCGACGTTGTCGTCGACGACGCCTTCGAGTTCGCGCCCGCCTGATTGGCAGCCAAACCGGCAGTTGTCCACAGAGGCGCCGCCGAGAGTGCACAATTTTTCCACAGGCCGGGCCCAATCGACGGGCCTATCTGCCGGTATTTCGCGGCCCCTTGTGGACAGTGACGCCGATTGCGTACTCTCACGAGCGCAGGGTGCTGCGCCCCACGGCGCCGTGCATCGACCGCACAGGGGCTTGAGCCGTCATGTCCGCCGCCCACGGGGACCGATCACCCGAGCGCTACCTCAATCGAGAGTTGTCCTGGCTCGACTTCAATCATCGCGTCCTGGCACTCGCACGTGATCGTGAGCTGCCCCTTCTCGAGCGCACCAAATTCGTCGCCATCCACGCATCGAACCTCGACGAGTTCTTCCAGGTGCGGGTTCCCACGGTGCTCGACTCGATTGAGGCGGGTGTGCGGCGGGCCGGACCTGACGGCCTAACGCCTCTGGCCCAGCTCAAGGGAATCCGAGCGGCAGCGGCCGAGCAACTCCGGGACGCCTCGTCGCTGTTCGAGGACGAACTCCGTCCAGCGCTGGCTGCCGAAGGTATCTCCTTCGTCGAGCCCGACGAACTCGATGCCACCAGCCGAGCTTGGGTCGCTGAGCTGTTCAGCGAGCAGGTCTATCCAGTGCTGACACCCCTGGCGGTCGATCCCGCGCACCCCTTTCCCTACATCTCGGATCTCTCGCTGAGCCTCGCCGTATTCGTGGAGCACTCCGCCAGCGGCCCGTCGTTCGCCCGTGTGAAGGTGCCGCCGATCCTGCCGCGCTTTCTGGCACTGCCCGACGGGCACCGATTCATCACCCTGGAATCGGTCATCTCGGGGCACCTGAGTGACTTGTTTCCTGGCGTGAAGCTGCTCAGCCACAGCACGTTTCGCGTCACCCGGGACGCAGATCTCGATATCGACGACACCGAGACCGACGACCTGCTCAAACACATGGAACTCGAGCTGCGCCAGCGCCGGTTCGGCGGTGCGGTTCGCCTCGAGGCTGCCCCGGACTTGAGCAACGACGCCCTCGACATGCTGACCCGTGAGCTGAAGCTGACCCACGACGACGTCTACACCTCGAAGGGGCTCCTCGGCCTGTCAGACCTGTTCGAGCTGTACGGGATCGACCGCGACGACCTCAAGATGCCTCCGCACAACCCCAGAACACCACTGCCGCTGCGGGCCACGACTAAGGCCGGCGCCCTGCTCGCCAGCGGCACCGGGAGCCAGCGTGCGGAGGCAACCGAACCCGAGGCCAGAGTCGATTTCTTCGATGTCCTCAAACGCCAGGACGTCCTGGTGCACCTGCCGTATGAGTCATTCACGACCAGCCTCGACGCATTCATTCGCCAAGCGGCCGACGACCCCGACGTGCTGGCCATCAAGCTGACGATGTACCGGACCTCAGAGCGAACCCGTCTGGTGGACTCGCTCATCCGTGCCGCAGAACGCGGCAAGCAGGTCGTGGTCGTCGTGGAGCTCAAGGCACGCTTCGACGAGCAATCCAACATCGAGTGGGCACGGCTCCTCGAACGTGCGGGTGTGCATGTCGCCTACGGCGTGGTGGGCCTGAAGACCCATTGCAAGCTGGCGATGGTGGTCCGGCGCGAGTCGCCCGGGATCGCCCACTACTGCTTCGTCGGCACGGGCAACTTCAACGCCGACACCGCCCGCATCTACGAAGACTTCGGACTGCTCACCTCCGATCGGGACTTCGCAGCCGACGTCGCGGCATTGTTCAACTCGCTCACCGGCTATAGCCGCAAGACCGACTACCTCAAGCTGGCCGTCGCTCCGCACAGCCTTGGCGATTCGCTCGTCACCAACATCGAGGCCGAATCAGCCGAGCCGGACGGCCACATCTTCATGAAGATGAACGCCATCGTCGACAACGAGGTGATCGACGCGTTGTATGAGGCGTCGCAGCGGGGCTGCCGCATCGATTTGGTCGTGCGCGGCATCTGCTGCTTGGTTCCCGGCGTGAAGGGCATGAGCGAGAACATCTCGGTGCGAAGCATTGTGGGCCGCTTCTTGGAGCACAGCCGGGTGTACCGGTTCGGCAATGCCGAGCGGGGCTACACGATCCTTCTGGGCTCGGCGGATGCCATGCCGCGCAACCTGCGCTACCGCGTCGAGGCGCTGGCGCCCATCGAAGCGCCGGCGCTCACCGAAGAGCTGGGCGCGCTCACCGACATGTACCTCGACGATGGCATCGCTCATTGGAAGCTGGGCAGCGACGGCGAATGGACACAGCACTGCGGCACCGACCTGCACGAGCTGATGCTGGCCCGCCACGCGGACCGCCGCCGCTGACGCTGCGTCTGGTCGTTGTGCGCTCAGGTTGGTAAACTGTTTTGCGTGATTCGCTTCTCGACTCACCACGCACTGCATTCCGCAACCGGGCTGCTCCTTCTTACCTAGGCGGGGACCGCACAGGTCCTCGCCCAACCTCCTGCGCCTCCGGGCCAGGGGGTTTTTTCGTGGCCCCACCCGACCCTTACCCCATTCCCTACCAACCGGCCCCACCCGACTCAGGAGAAACCGATGGCAGACGTCAAGCGCATCAGCACTCAGCAGCCGAGCTCGATGCCGCACCACCTCTATGGCACCTACGCCTTCCCCGCGCACCTTCCGAACCGCACCTGGCCCGACCAGATCATCTCCGAGGCGCCGCTGTGGTGCTCGGTGGATCTGCGCGACGGCAATCAGGCCCTCATCGACCCCATGGACGTTCCACGCAAGCGCCAGATGTTCGAGGTGCTCGTCGAGATGGGCTTCAAGGAGATCGAGGTCGGGTTTCCGTCGGCCTCGGCGCCTGACTTCGAGTTCTGCCGCATGCTGGTCGAAGAGGACCTGGTGCCCGACGACGTCTGGATCCAGGTGCTCACCCAGAGCCGGCCCGAGCTGATAGCGCGGACCTATGAGGCCATCGCCGGGGCGAACAAGGCGATCGTCCACCTCTACAACCCGACATCGGAACTGCAGCGTCGGGTGGTCTACCGCTTGGACAAAGAGGGCATCAAAGACATTGCCATCACCGGCACACAATTGTGCAAGGCGCTGGCGCGCAAGCACGAAAGCGGGGAGATCCGCTTCGAGTACTCACCCGAGTCGTTCACCGGCACCGAGATCGACTACGCGCTCGAGGTATGCAACGCAGTGAGCGCCGAATGGGGCGCCACCGCCGACGACCCGATCATCTTGAACCTGCCCGCCACCGTGGAGATGGCGACGCCGAACACCTACGGCGACCTCATCGAATACTTCCACCGCAACGTGGACAACCGCGACGCCGTGGTGCTGTCTCTGCACCCCCACAACGACCGCGGCTGCGGCGTGGCGGCGACGGAGTTCGGCGTGATGGCCGGCGCTGACCGGGTCGAGGGCACGCTGTTCGGCAACGGCGAGCGCACCGGCAACGTCGACATCATCACGCTCGCGATGAACCTGTTCAGCCAAGGCGTCGATCCCGAACTCGACGTCAGCCACATCGACCACCTGCGTCGTATCGCTGAGTACTGCAACCAGCTACCCGTGCACCCCCGTCACCCCTACGGCGGCGACCTGGTGTACACCGCGTTCAGCGGCAGCCACCAAGACGCCATCAAGAAGGGCTTCGAGGCTCTGGCTGACGACTACGACTACTGGGAGGTTCCGTACCTGCCGATCGACCCGGCGCATGTGGGACGCACCTATCAGGACGTCATCCGGGTCAACAGCCAGTCGGGGAAGGGCGGCGTGGCCTATGTCATGAAGAACAGCTTCGGCCTCGACCTGCCGCGACGGCTCCAGATCGAGTTCAGCAGCGTGATCCAGGCCATTACTGACGAGGGCGGCGAGATCCTGCCCGAGGCCATCAAGAAGACATTCGACGAGACCTACCTGCATGCCGAGTCGCCGTACACCTACGTCGGTCACCGCAGCTACTTCGACTCGGAGTCATCCGACGAGTCAGAGGTGGAGGCGACCATCAAGGGGCCCGACGGCGAGGTACGCGCAAAGGGCCGCGGCAACGGCCCGCTGTCCGCGTTCAAGAGCGCCCTGGCAGATGCACTGGGCATCGAAGTGAGCCTCGTCGACTACCACGAGCACGCTGTCGGCGCAGGAGCCGACGCCACCGCAGCGGCCTACGTGGAGATCGAGACCCCGTCACGCGAGGTGTACTGGGGTGTCGGGCTGCACCCGAACATCGTCACCGCCAGCTTCCGAGCGCTGCTGTCAGCGATCAACCGGTCGCACCCCGGACCCGATTCTGGGATTCTCGGCCGCTGAGCCCCCTCACCGGCTTTGCCGGCGGCGCCCTGTTCGGCAGCCGCCTCGGTGCTGAGCCCGCAGCGGTGCTTGGTTTGCACGGCTGGGGACGCACCCATCGTGACTTGCTCGAATGCCTGGCTGGCACCGACGCGATTGCGCTCGACTTGCCTGGGTTCGGTGCGAGCCCGGTGCCGACCGCGCCCGGCGACGCCTCTGCCTACGCCGACCTGGTGGAACCCGTGCTGGACGAGTGCGCTCCGCGCGTCGTCGTGCTGGGGCACAGCTTCGGCGGGCGCGTCGCCGTCGAGTTGGCAGCTCGGCGACCTGACACCGTGGCGTCGCTGGTGCTGTGCGGGGTGCCGCTGCTGCGACGCACAGACCGCCCCGCAGCACTGCCGGCGCTGCGATTCCGGCTCGCTCGGAGCTTGCATCGTCGTGGCCTGCTCGGCGACGGCACGATGGAGCGCATGCGACAGCACCACGGCAGTTCCGACTACCGGGCCGCGCGAGGCATCATGCGTGACGTGCTGGTCACCGTCGTCAACGAGACCTACGAGCGTCAGCTCAGTCATCTCACACAGCCCGTCGACCTCGTATGGGGCCGCGACGACGATCAAGTTCCGGTCTCGGTGGCACAGCAAGCAGCCGCACTGCTCGACGACGCACGGCTGACCGTCCTCGATGGCGTCGGGCACCACGTGCCCACTGAGTCAGCCGCAGCGCTCGCCGCCGTACTGAACCGTCGGCTCACTGCATCTCCATGACCCCCGTCCGCCGACGACTTCTCCCCGACCGTCCGCTCGATGCGCAGCGCGGCGGTGGCGCGCACCGATGAACCAGATCCTGCTGTGGTCGTCGGTAGTGGCCGGGTTGGTCGCGGCTGCGCGTTGGCTGCGAGTTGCCCAGCGCGAGCACTACGGCGTCGGGCGTACGTCGCGCTTTGCCCGGCGCTGGTGGCTGCTCGACACGAACAACCGCGTGCTGGCACTAGCGGCCGCTGTCGGCGTTGTGCTGAGCGGCACATTCTGGTGGGCACCCGCCATTACGGCTGCAGCCGTCGCGCTCGGACCCCAAGGTCTCGAGCTTCGCGGGCGGACCAGCCCGTTGGCGTGGACCCGCCGGCTGGCCACCGTGGCGACGACACTGGTCTTGCTGTGGCTCGTGCTGGTCGGCGTCGGTCTGCTCGTGGGTCTGGCCGAGCCGGTCATTGCCGTGCTGCTGTTCGGCATGCCGCTGTGGGTCGACGTTTCGCTGGCCATTCTGGCGCCGCTCGAAGCCCTGCTTTCCCGCCGCTGGGTGCATCGCGCGCAGCAGCGTCTGGACCATGTCGATCCGGTACGGGTCGCGGTGACGGGTTCCTACGGCAAGACCACCATCAAGGGCTACCTGCGCCAACTGGTGCAGGGATCCCGGTCGGTCGTCGCTACTCCAGCCAGCTTCAACAACACCGCAGGGATTTGTCGCACCGTTAACGAGCACTTGGTGCCCGGCACCGAGGTGTTCATCGCAGAGATGGGCACCTTCGGCACCGGAGAAATCGCGGCGATGACCCGCTGGGTGCGCCCGTCTGTGTCGATCCTGGCTTCGATCGGTCCGGTCCACCTCGAGCGCTTCGGCAGCCTCGACCGAATCGTGGCTGCCAAAGCGGAGATCTTCGCGACGAGCCGCACGGCAATTCTCAACATCGACGCCTACGGATTGCGGGCCGAGGCGGATCGGTTGGCCGCTTCAGGTCTGCGCATCATCCGGTGCTCGACGCAGGATCCGGCCGCGGACGTGACCGTCCTGCCAGCCGATGCCAACGGCGACGGGACTCCAACGACGAGCGATTCGGGCTCGGGGTCCCATAGCGATGCTCCCGCCACCGGGTATGACGTGTCGGTCAATGAGGCGGCTGTGTCGCGCCGCATCACGCTGTTCGGCAGGGAAATCGCTGTCGGTCCGCTCGGCGGCGCTGCGCCGGCGAATGTGGCGTGCGCCGTGGCCGCGGCATCGGTACTGGGGGTCTCCGATGCCGACATCGCCAGCCGGCTCGGCGACCTGCCGACTCCCGATCATCGCCGCACGGCCGCACGGAGCCCCGCCGGCGTCATGGTCATCGACGACACCTACAACTCCAATCCCGCAGGCGCGCGGGCGGCGCTGTCCATGCTGGCGAATACCGACGCCGGCCGGCGCGTCGTGGTTACGCCGGGCATGGTCGAACTCGGCCGCAGCCAGGCTCACGAGAACCGCCGACTCGGCGAGCAGGCCGCGCAGATTGCCGACGACGTCATCATCGTCGGTCGGACGAACCGGACTGCGTTGCTGGGCGGAGCAGCCGGCTGGGATCAGGCCACTGCCAGGCGAGCAACCCGAGGCCGCCACATGCGCAACCTCATCCACGATCGCACGGACGATCGCGCCACAGTTCGCTGCATGGCAGACCTCGAATCAGCAGTGAACTGGGTGCGTGCGCATCTCGGCTCCGGCGATGCCGTCCTGTACGAGAACGACCTCCCCGACCACTACCCCTGATCACCTCGCTCCCATGAGAACATGGCCCACATGGTCGAGCGGTTGAGAACCTTGGGGGCGCGCCCATGACCCGCCCCGGCATCTGCTTCGGCGGCCCGTCGCCTGAGCACGACATCTCGATCCTCACGGGGCTGCAGGCAGTGCACGCACTCGCTGAGTCTGGGCGCGACCCGGTAGCGCTGTACTGGTCGCCGGTCGGCACATGGCACGAAGTTCCGGCCCATATCGAGGCGTCGGCCTTTGCAGAGGGTCTGCCGCGCTCGGCGTCCGAGGTCAAGTTGGCCGCCCGCCCAGGCGGGGGGTTCGTGCGAGCAGACCGGCGTCGTCGACCGCTGCCGGTCGACGTCGTGGTCAACTGTTGTCACGGCGGCCCCGGCGAGGACGGCGGCCTGCCGGCCTTGCTGGATCTGGCGGGACTGGCCTACACCGGTCCGGGACAGCTCAGCGCAGCAATCTGCATGGACAAGCTGGCGTTCAGCGGCGCCGCCGAAGCGGCAGGCCTTCCGACACTGCCGCTCCGGCTGCTCGCCGAAGACCTGCCCAGCGACGCCGCCGCGGCCGAGCTGTCTACGGGACCGCTCATCGTGAAGCCGCGTTTCGGCGGCTCATCGATCGGTATCGAGATCGTTGCTGACCTCGCGACGGCACGGGCATTAGCACGGTCGTCGCCGCTGCTGCGAGACGGCGCTGTCGTGCAGCGGTACCTCAGCGACATCATCGATCTGAACATCTCGGTGCGCACCTGGCCGGAGCTTCGGCTGAGCGCAGTGGAGCGGCCGCTGCGCAGCGACAGCACGATCTACACCTACGCCGAGAAGTACCTCACCGGCGGGGGCGGGATGGCCACAGCGCCACGAGAGCTGCCCGCCAAGCTGCCACCCGCAATTGAGACTGCGCTGCGCGCTGCCGCCGTCGAGGTGAGCCATCTCGTGATGGCCCGGTCGGTCATGCGCATCGACTTCTTGTGGGACGGCGGCGACGACCCCGCAGGGCTGTGGGTGAACGAGATCAACCCGATCCCCGGCTCGCTGAGCTGGTACTTCTGGTCCCACGAGGGCGACAGCCTCATCGAGCTGCTCGACGATCTCATCGCCGAAGCACTGGACCGACCCACCCGCCGGTTCGTGACGCAAGGCGCCGACGGCACGGCCCTGAGATCGGTGGGGTCCATCGCCGCAAAACTGGCGTGACCCCCACGACGGCAGCCGCAGTGCTTGCTACGGGGCGCCGTTCACCGGGTCGCCTGCGGAGAGCGCTGCCTGAGCGCGACTCAACTCGTCCATGCAGGCAGCGACTGTCTCGCTGTCGGGGTCGGCGCCGTCAGCGATGACACGTTCGAGCGTTGATTCGGCGGTGACCGTCGCCGCTCGGGCTAGCAGCCTGGCGAGCCGTTCTGTTCGTTCGGAGGTGGCGGTCCGCGGCAGAGCCGACGGGTAGGTGCCGCCGATCCGCCAGCTCGACACGTCATCGAACCGTTCACGGCTCGGACGCAGCGTGTTCGCTTCGAGCGGGGCGAGAGCTTCCTCGAGCACAGCCGGGAGCGGTCCCGCCGAGGCCAGCAGCCTGGCGATGCTGTGAGTCCGTTCCGAAGGGACCCCGTTCGCGGCGTGCCACGCCTTGAGAGCATGCTCGATCGTCATCGACGCAGCAGCGCACAGGGAGCGCAAGCGGGCCATCCGCACCCTGGGCACGACTGTGTTGTGACCGTCGGCAAGCATGATCTCGCCGACACGCTGCCGACAGGCGACTGCCATGTCCCCAAGTGACTGGCACACGTCGTTGAGCCGTTCGACGGCTTCGTTCAGGTCGCTGTCGGGCATGCCGATCTCCTTGCCCCAGTCCACTGCGCCGGGCAGCGGCTCGCGTTCGAGCAGGACTTCGGCTCGGCGGGCGACGCTCCCCTCGAACGATGACGCCACCTGCCCGACGCGATGCTTCCACTCGGGCCGGTCAGTGACGTGCACGTCGACGGGAACGCCCACAGCGGCGACGCATCGAGCTTCGAGCCTCCACCTGAGCGGGTACCGCTCGTCGTAGTCGATGTCGTCGAACACCGCCACCAGATCGATGTCGCTTCCCGCCCGAGATGTGCCGTCCGCGACCGACCCGAACACGAGCACCGCCGCTGCGCCTTCGGCGGCGAGCACTTCCGCCGCTGTCGACGCATGCCTAAGAGTCGGGACGAGCAGCGTCTCGTCGCGCACGGCCATCTCAACAGACTAGAAGGACGCGTCCAGCACGCCGAATGTCGGGCCGCGGTGCGCGCTCAGCGCCCTCATGGAGGTGCCGAGTCCGCGATGGCGGCTCGGCGATGCCCTCGGGTAGCCGGGTGATGACACATGCTGCGCGCAACAGCAGACTTCATTCGATGCCGTCCTGCCGCAATGCCAGCAAGACCACAAACAGCCTTTGCAGAGGGTCTGCCGCGTTCGGCGTCCGAGGTCAAGTTGGCCGCCCGCCCAGGCGGGGGGTTCGTGCGAGCAGACCGGCGTCGTCGACCGCTGCCGGTCGACGTCGTGGTCAACTGTTGTCACGGCGGCCCCGGCGAGGACGGCGGCCTGCCGGCCTTGCTGGATCTGGCGGGACTGGCCTACACCGGTCCGGGACAGCTCAGCGCAGCAATCTGCATGGACAAGCTGGCGTTCAGCGGCGCCGCCGAAGCGGCAGGCCTTCCGACACTGCCGCTCCGGCTGCTCGCCGAAGACCTGCCCAGCGACGCCGCCGCGGCCGAGCTGTCTACGGGACCGCTCATCGTGAAGCCGCGTTTCGGCGGCTCATCGATCGGTATCGAGATCGTTGCTGACCTCGCGACGGCACGGGCATTAGCACGGTCGTCGCCGCTGCTGCGAGACGGCGCTGTCGTGCAGCGGTACCTCAGCGACATCATCGATCTGAACATCTCGGTGCGCACCTGGCCGGAGCTTCGGCTGAGCGCAGTGGAGCGGCCGCTGCGCAGCGACAGCACGATCTACACCTACGCCGAGAAGTACCTCACCGGCGGGGGCGGGATGGCCACAGCGCCACGAGAGCTGCCCGCCAAGCTGCCACCCGCAATTGAGACTGCGCTGCGCGCTGCCGCCGTCGAGGTGAGCCATCTCGTGATGGCCCGGTCGGTCATGCGCATCGACTTCTTGTGGGACGGCGGCGACGACCCCGCAGGGCTGTGGGTGAACGAGATCAACCCGATCCCCGGCTCGCTGAGCTGGTACTTCTGGTCCCACGAGGGCGACAGCCTCATCGAGCTGCTCGACGATCTCATCGCCGAAGCACTGGACCGACCCACCCGCCGGTTCGTGACGCAAGGCGCCGACGGCACGGCCCTGCGATCGGTGGGGTCCATCGCCGCAAAACTGGCGTGACCTCGCGGCGGGTGCTCGCCAGTTGCGTCACCGCGGTACTGCTGCCGGTCGCGTGCAGCGGATCGGGACCCCCAGCGGGCGAAATTGACCCGCGCAGAACACCCGATCAACGGCGCATCAAGGCGCGCTGCACAAGCAGGGGAACATCGAGGCGTTGCACAATGATGCGCTCGATGGTTGCGAGCAGTTCTTCGCTTGGAATATGGCTCGGAACAGAGGCAGCGTCGGGGTAGCTGCCGTATTCGCCGGCCAATAGCGCAGAGGCCACTTGGCGCGGCACCCAGTCCGTGTCGACACCGATGCCGAGGTAACCTTCGGAGGGATCGATCCAACTGCGGGTGACTGCATCGGCCAGTTCGAAGCGTGCGATGTTTTCCAGCGCGGCGTCGACTGGCAAGTAGAAGTCCTGCCCGTCGGCGAACGCCGCGTGGGCCTCAAGCAACTGGTTATAGCTTGTCTCGGCCCCGGTTCGGATCTCAAGATCATCATGCGCATTGGCGAGAGCCAGAGCAGAATCGCTCGGTGATTCAAGACCCGTCAGTGAAAACCACGCAGCGAATTCCGACCCGTGATCGAAACCCCACCCGGCCACCCGATCCGATTCGATTGCGCTCAATTCCTCGAACGCAGCCTCCAAGACTGGGAAGAGTTCGATGCGCCGTCGGGCCTCGTCACGCTGAATGCCATGACCTCGAGCATATTCTTCAATCTCGCACAGAGGATACTGTGCCGAGAAATGACGCCTGCAACCCCAGATGGAGTGCGTCCAAACAATGATCTCATTGCCACAAGTCTCGCTGCGCAGACTTCCGTAAGCGCTCCCGAAATTAGTGCGTTCACCGACAACGATCGGCCCTTCGATTTGCCGGTCTCCATAGTGCATCCAAAGTTCGCCATTCGATTCATCGTACTGGAATCTTCCGCGAGGCAAGGCAAGGACTAAGCGGCTTGGCGCTTCTACAATTGACGAGTAGGGAGGTCGAAAATCGATATATGCGCATCTGCCTTCAATCTCTAGCCTGCCCTCAATTAGCATTTGATGGCTGTCGAAACTGGTGAGTTCATACATTTCATGGAAGTCGGCCCATGGCAGGGCCAATATGTCATCGGGGTGAGGAGCGAAGATCACACCAGTCGTTCCGAGTGTTGTAGTGCTTGCGAACGCGGAAGTTGGAACCTGTTCCGTAATCACAGTGCCATGGGACTCATCATCAGCTAATCGGTATTGCTCTTCCTGTTGGCGCGTAAAGCCCTGTTGAGTTGGAGCGCAACCCATCACGACAAGTATCAAAGAGACCAAGACTCCTACGACGGCTCGTGAAGCCCGCGACCACATCGACTCGGTGCCGTCTACTTAGTTCCGGGACGCGGTGCCATTGGCACATTGTAGTCCTACGGATTCACCACTATTCCCGCCGTAGCCTTGCATTGTGGGAGTGGTTGGCTTCTCTGACGTTCGCGCCTGTTGGTCAAAGGCACCAAGAGTCATTGGGGGTCAGTAGCCAGTGCCACACGAGCCAATGCAGCGGCAGCGAACCCCAAGCCAACCACATCACCGGCTTCGATCCGATCAGCCGAGCAAAGACCAGCGAAGCGGCTATCGACCCGCACGCGACAGTCCAGCCGTACGGGGTGTTCGCCGACTCATGGAACGGGTCGCACACTTCGAACACGTCTGTCAGCCACGGGACGAGAAACACCGCCACCACGACAATCGACCCAAGGGCCGTGGTCAGCAGCCAGACCGCCACCCCCTCAGCAGGCCCCAAACTGCGCAGCACGCGTAAGGAGCGCTGTCTGAGCGTGGCGACTCGGATCACCAGTTGCACAGGTTAAGAGAGTGGAGAGATCGAGGTTGGATGTGCCGGGTTCGCCGTCGCGGCTCGGCGAAGCCCTCGGAGTAACCGGGTGATGGCACACGCCGCGCCAAGCAGCAGACTTCACTCGATGCCGTCCCGCCGCAATACCAGCAAGACCACACACAGCCTGCGAGGTCGGGTCGGCTTGGCAGCATCCTGTCGGGTCTTCTTGACGCTTGCTGCTGCGACTTTGTTGCTGGGATGCAGCGGATCGGAAATCTCGGGCATCGACGGCGGCACTGCGTCAGAGTCCGACCTCACGGCGTGCGAACGCGATCGTCTGGCCGCCGGCCTCGGCCTGATCGATGGGGCAGAACTGTCGTTGCCGCTTGATCCCGCCGATGAGCCGCTCGCAGACATCGCGAGAGATATCTGCGCTCTCGACAGCGGTGACGCCGGCGAGATCGTGCCCGTCGAAACCCGGTTGCTGTCGCCCGTTGAGGAGCGCGACGCGGCGTTGCCCGCTGCGCTCGTGCGTGCCCCCGCGCTCTTCGATCCCAGCGGCGCTCCGCCCGGAATCGACGAGGCGCTCGACAACTTGTGGGTGGCGTGCGGGCAGGGCTCGGCCGCTGCCTGCAACGCCTTGCTGTACGAGTCGTCGGCGGGCAGCGACTACGAGGCCTTCGCCTTCAGCTGCGGGGGCCGCGAGAACCTGCACTGCAATGTGCTGCTCGGCGAACCCGGCGCCGACGCAGGCTTGCTGGGCGTCGAATTCGAACCCACCTCGCCGCCCCCGGGGAACATTCCCGAACTGGACGGCTGGTGGGCGGCGTGCGGGGAGGGAAGCAGCCGCGCGTGTGCGCAGCTCGTGCTGTCCGCACCGGGGGGATCGGCGTATGCCAGCTTCGGCTGGACCTGCGGCGGTCGCACCACCCGCGACTGTGTGCTGCTCGTAGGCGACGACGGCGTTCCGCCTGCGCTAACAGGGCGATCGCCGCACGACCCGCCGCCCGGCGACGACGAGTACCTGGATCAGC
Source organism: Acidimicrobiales bacterium (assembly GCA_965231925.1). Classification (GTDB taxonomy): domain Bacteria; phylum Actinomycetota; class Acidimicrobiia; order Acidimicrobiales; family Poriferisodalaceae; genus Poriferisodalis. Next base: position 1,413,025 of record OZ246894.1, on the reverse strand, counting down.
TGTGGGAGCGCTGCGGCGCCGCCGATGCGACGGCATGCCGCGACTTGGCCACCTTCGGACCGCCCGGAAGCGACTACGAGCGCTACGCCCTGTCATGCGGCTGGCGGGCGGTCCGTGCGTGCGCCCGACTGTTCACAGAGCTCTCCGGAGGCTGAGCCCTGGGCCGGAGCGGCCCGTGAGCGAAGCGAGCTTGAGCGGGAAGCACAGGGCGAAGCCGTGGCCCGAGCGGCCCGTGAGCCCAATCGCATGAGAATGGGGAACATGAGCGGGAAACGAGTGGTTCGACAGCGAAACGCTCTGCCCATTCGTTGCTCTCACGAGGCTGCGCCATGAGCGGATCGAGCCGTCGTGCGCGTATCTGGGCCCCGATGGGGCTAAACAACACGTCGTGATCGCCGACGCTCTGGCTGCCAAGCGCATTGCCATCACCGGTGCAACCGGTCTTCTGGGCACGGCGCTCGTCGAGCGACTGCTGCGCTCGGTGCCCGACTGCGACCTGGTGCTGCTAGTGCGTCCGGGTCGCCGCAGGGATGTGCACCGGCGTGTGGAACGAGAGATCCTGCGCAACGATGCGTTCGATCGGCTCCGCACCGCCTGGGGCGCCGACTTCGACGACATCTGCAGCCGCCGCATCACCGTCGTGTCCGGCGACGTGAGCGTCGACGGGCTGGGCCTGTCGCCTGAAGACCTCGAACTGTTCTGCAGCTGCGATGTCATCATCCACTCGGCTGCAACCGTCAGCTTCGACAGCCCGCTCGATGCATCGATCGAGATCAACCTGTTGGGCCCGAACCGACTGCTCGAGGCCTGCGGGTTCCAAGGCACCGCACCGCACGTCATCGCCGTGTCGACGTGCTATGTCGCGGGGAACCGGCGTGGCTCGGCGTCGGAAGTCTTCTTGGCTGACACACCGTTCTCGATGGACGTGGACTGGCGGGCGGAGGTGTCAGCCGCCCGGCGCACTCGGGCCGACCTCGACGCCACCAGTCGCACCCCGGCTCGCCTTCGCCGCTTCCATCGTGATGCCCGCGACGAACTCGGCGGCGCCGGTTTGCCCCTGCTCGCCGCCAAGACCGAGCAGTTGCGCCGGGAATGGGTGGACGCCGAGATGGTCACCGCGGGCCGCAGCCGCGCAACCTCGCTGGGATGGCCGGACGTCTACACCTACTCAAAAGCGCTCGGCGAGCAGGCACTGGTGGAGTTGCAGGGCGACGTGCCCATCTCCATCGTGCGCCCGTCGATCATCGAATCTGCCTTCTCTGAGCCTTCCCCAGGCTGGATCCGTGGCTTCCGCATGGCCGAGCCGCTGTTCGTGTCGTTCGCGAAGGGAGAGCTCGACACCTTCCCCGGCTACCCCGAAGGCATCATCGACGTCATCCCCGTCGACATGGTGGCCGCGGCGATCATCGCCGTCGCGGCACGCGGACCGGCACCCGAGCCCGAGATCTTCCAGGTGGCCTCGGGCGCGGTGAACCCGCTGCGCTTCAAGGTGCTGACCGAGACGACCATGCAGTGGTTCGCCGATCACCCGGTCTATGACTCCAAGGGTCATCCCACCGCCAGCACCCAGTGGCGTTTCGCCGGCGCGAGCGGCTTGGAGGAGCAACTCGACCGGGCGATGTCGCTGTTCAACACGGCCGAGAAGGTGGTGCATCGCCTGCCGATGCGCGGTCGCAACGACTTCACCGTCCGGCTTGCGCAGCGGCGAACCGGGCTCGAGCAGATTCGTGACTACGTGCTGCTGTACGGCGCCTACGGCAAGTGCGAAGCGCTGTACGAAATCGACCGCACCACCGAGTTGTGGGAATCGCTGCCTCAAGCCGACCGCGACAGGTTCGGCTTCGACCCCCGCGTCATCGACTGGCCCACCTACATCGCCGACGTGCACCTGCCGACCGTCATCGCCCAAGCACGGGTCAAGACCACACCTCAGCCCCGTGTCGGGCCGAGCCGCAACCAGCGCCTGCGGACCGCGGTACTCGACGCAAACCGCCATTTCGCCGCATTCGACCTCGAGAACACCCTGATCGCCAGCAACGTGGTGGAGACGTACGCGTGGCTCGCCACCCGCAGGCTCGACACGCCCCAGCGCGTGCGATTCGCCCTGCGCACCCTGGCAGAGACACCTGGGCTGTGGCGGCGAGATCGGCGCGACCGCACCGATTTCCTGCGCCACTTCTACCGGCGCTACAAGGGGGCGTCGGTAGGTCAGCTCGATGCCGACGCAGCCGAGATGCTCAGCCATCTGTTCTTGACCAAGGCATTTCCCACCGGGCTGCGGCGGGTACGAGAGCATCGTGCCGCGGGCCATCGCACGGTGCTGATCACCGGCGCGCTGGAGCTGGCGGTCCAGCCACTGGCGCCGCTGTTCGACCACATCATCGCGGCGCGCATCGACAGCCGCGACGGGCGCTATACCGGCGAGATGATCGATGTCCCGCCCACGGGCGAGGTGCGCGCCCAGATGATGGTCGACTGGGCGGCCGCCGAAGGGCTTGACCTCGCCCAGGGGGTGGCGTACGCCGATGCAGCATCGGACATGCCGATGCTGGAGGCCGTGGGCTATCCCGTGGCGGTCAATCCTGAAACCCGGCTGGTCACCATCGCCGACAAACGGGGTTGGCTGTGCGAGAACTGGGAGCGCTCGCCGGGCGGTCCACGTCCGCTGCTGCCGATCGCACCGGCGTTCCGGGTGCGCGCCAATACCGACCGCCTGGACCGCACACATCGGTCACGACGGGCTCGCACCACGGCATCGCCTGCCGGCTCAGCCTCCCGAGGGGAGCGGCGGTGACTGCCCGCAAGGGTCTCGTCCTCGACGTAGACCGCACGACCCCGCCGATCCTGTTCCATCACGGCGAAGGACTCCGATTGGAGAAGCTGCCCGTCGGCAGCCGGGTCGTGTATCCCAACGAGCCGCTGGACCCCCTGCGCGATCCCGAACGCGCCATCGCCGAGGCCTTGGCGAACCCGCTGGGCGATCGCGAGCCCTTGGCCGCCTACATGCAGCCGGGCATGAAGCTGACCATCGCCTTCGACGACATCTCGCTGCCGCTGCCCCCGATGGTCGCCCCTGACATACGCGGCCGGATCATCGAGCAGGTCCTCGACATAGCAGCGTCTGCGGGCGTCGACGATGTCGAGCTCATTGCCGCGCTCGCGCTGCACCGCCGCATGACCGAAGCCGAGCTGCGCCATGCCGTCGGCGACCGGGTGTACGACGCGTTCGCCCCCCACGGCCAGCTCTACAACTTCGACGCCGAAGACCCCGACGCACTCACCCACTTGGGGACCACCGAAGCCGGCGAGGAGGTGGTGATCTCCACGCGGGCCGTCGAATCTGACCTGCTGGTGTACGTCAACATCAATCTGGTGTCGATGGACGGCGGCCACAAAAGCGTCGCCACTGGGCTGTCGCCCTACACCGCGCTGCGCCACCACCACAACGTGCACACGATGCGCCACTCGACCTCGTTCATGGACCCTGAGCACTCCGAGCTGCACACCCGCAACTGGCGCCAAGGACGCCTGCTGGCAGAAGCGGGCGTGAAGGTGTTCCAGATCGAGACGACGCTCAACAACGACACCTTTCCCTCCCAGTACGGGTTTCTGCAGCGGCGCGAGTGGGAGATGACCGCGCGGGATCGCATGATGCTGATGGGCACCAAGACGGCGCTCGACGTGATGTCTCGCAGGCAGGCCCGACGCATCTTCCACGGCATCCGGGCGCCGTATGGGCTGACGTCGGTGCAGGCCGGCGAGGTCGAAGCCGTGCATCGCCAAACGCTCGAGAACGTCTACCGCCAGCACCTGGTGCGGGTGGAGGGCCAGACCGACGTGCTGACGATGGGGCTGCCGTACCTGTGCCCCTACAACGTCAACTCGATCATGAACCCGATCCTGGTGGCGTGCTTGGGGCTCGGGTACTTCTTCAACCTGTACCGGGGGAAGCCGCTCGTCCGCCCCGGCGGCGTGGTGATCATGACGCACCCCACGCCGTGGGAGTTCCACCCCGTGCACCATCCCAGCTACATCGACTTCTTCGAAGAAGTGCTGGCAGACACCACCGACCCCGAGGTCATCGAGCAGCGGTACGAGAAGCGCTACGCCGAAGACGAGTGGTACCGGCACCTGTACCGGACCTCGTACGCCTACCACGGCGTGCACCCGTTCTACATGTGGTACTGGTGCGCGCACGCGCTCGAGCACCTCGGCGGGGTGATCATCGTCGGCGGCGACAAGGCCGCTGTGGGACGCCTGGGCTTCCGGCCGGCGTCGACCCTGAACGATGCGCTCGAGATGGCCACCGACGTGGTCGGGCGAGACCCGTCGATCACCCACATTCACAATCCGCCCATGCTGATGGCCGATGTCGTCTGAGAAGTCGGGGATCACGCACCTCGGGGCCAAGCGCTCGGGGCGCAAGAAGGCCTCGGTGACGCGCATCATGCGCGGTACCGAATTCCCGCTGCGGGCCGCCCCGACGCCCCGTGGGCAGACGCCCCTGCCGGTGAACGTGGGGGCCAACTACGACACCGACTGGGCTCGGCGTTTTCCTGCGCGGGTCGCTCGCCGTGTCGCGCGTGACACGGTGGTTCAAACGATGGTGCGGTACTACGCCCAGCCGACCGTCAAGGGAGTCGACCGGCTCAGCGAGCTGGAGGGGCCAGCCGTGTTCGCCGCCAACCACCAGAGCCACGCGGACACCGCAGTCATCGCCACCTCGATTCCCGAGCCGTGGCGCAATCGGCTCATCGTCGGCGCCGCCTCCGACTATTTCTTCGGGAACCGCGTCACGTCGGCGATCTCAGCACTGTTCGTCGGCGCCATCCCCATCGAGCGAACCGCACTCAACCGACGCACGATCGACAAGGCCGTCGCCTTGCTGCGCAGCGGCTGGAGCCTGGTGATCTATCCCGAGGGAGGCCGCTCGCGCGACGGCTGGGGGCAGCAGTTCCGTCCCGGCGCGGCGTTCTTGGCCAAGCAGGCCGGTGTGCCCGTGGTGCCCGTGCACATCCGGGGCACGTTCGACATCCTGCGCAAGGGCCGCGCGTGGCCGAGGCGTTCCCGCTCGGTGATCAATTTCGGCCGCCCGCTGAGCTTCGACGAGGGCGAGAACAACCGCCGCTTCACCGCACGGCTGCAGGCCGCAGTGGAGGGACTCGCCGACGAGACCGCTACCGGGAACTGGTTCGCTGCCCGCCGACGCCTGCACAGTGCCGACAGCCCCGGCCTCGAGGGCCCCACGGCATCGGCGTGGCGCCGCCGCTGGGCGCTCACTGAGCCACGGCCAACAGACGGATCAAGCGACGTCTCGGGCGCTTCAAAGCGTCGCTGGCCCTACGTGTGAGGTGCTGAGCCGATAGGCGGCACACTGCGGCGAGCATCCACTCGAACCTGCCCATGCCCCCGCAGGCCATGAGGACTTCGGCGGCTGCGCACCGCGGTCGCTGCTGCTGTTCGCCGAGCGGCGCGTATCGTGCGCAGCGTGGTGACGATGGCTTCCGCGCACGGCGCGATGGGGCACGATCCGGCCGGCATCAAGGGTCGTCACATCGGGCGCAGCACGGTTCGCCGCGCAGCGTCTCTGGCACGCCCGTATCGGGGGATGCTCACGGGATTCCTCGTGGTGCAATTGCTGGGCGCGCTTGCATTCCTGGTGCCGCCGATCCTGTTCGGGCGAATCATCGACGACGCCATCCCGGCGGGAGACCGGTGGCAGCTCAACGTGCTGGCCGGGATCATCGTGGCAGCCGCGTTCTGCGAGGCCGGCCTGTCGTTCATCGAGCGCTGGTGGTCGGCGCGCATCGGCGAGGGTCTCATCTACGACCTGCGCGTGAGCCTGTACGACCACGTCCAGCGGATGCCTGTCGCGTTCTTCACCCATGTGCAGACGGGCTCGCTGATCAGCCGCATGAACAACGACGTCATCGGTGCACAGCGCGCCTTCACGGGCACGCTCAGCTCGGTCGTGTCCAACACGATCATCCTGACCACGACGCTCATCGCGATGCTGGCGCTGGAGTGGCGGCTCACGCTGCTGGCACTTGCACTGCTCCCCGTGTTCATCGCTCCGACGAAACGCGTCGGCCGCAAGCTGCAGGCGCTGACGCGCCAGAGCATGGAACACAACGCCGAGATGAACACGGTGATGACCGAGCGCCTGAACGTGGCGGGAGCGCTGCTGGTCAAGCTGTTCGGACGCCATGACGTCGAACGGACTGGTTTCAGCCGCACTGCACGCACCGTGCGCGACATCGGGGTGCGCAGCGCGCTCTACGGGCGGGCCTTCTTCATCGGCCTCAGCCTGGTGGGCGCCGTGGGAGCAGCGCTGCTCTACTGGGTGGGCGCGCATCTGGTGATCTCGGGATCGCTGACCATCGGCACGCTCGTCGCGCTGGGCCTGATGGTGGTTCGCATCTACACGCCGCTGACCAGCCTCACGAACGCCCGGGTCGACGTGATGACGGCGCTCGTTTCGTTCGAGCGTGTCTTTGCCGTGCTGGACCTGCCGAATCCGATTGCGGACCGTCCCGACGCCGTCGAACTCGACACTGTTGTCGGGAAGATCGAGCTGCGGAACGTGACCTTCGCCTACCCACCGGCCGACAGCAATGTGCTTGCCGAGCTAGGCGGCGCGCAAGCGACGCCCCAGCAACACAGCGGCGCGCCAGCACCGACCGAGGGTGCCGAAGGCGCGCCAGGGGCGCCGTCGAGCGAGTCGATGACAGGACCAGCCCTCGAGGCGGTGTCGGCCGTCATCGAGCCGGGCCAGACCGTTGCGCTGGTCGGGCCGTCGGGCGCGGGCAAGACGACGCTCGCTGCGCTCGTTGCACGGCTGTACGACGTCGACAGCGGCGCAGTGCTCATCGACGGGCACGACGTGCGCCACGTCTGCTCTGAATCGCTGCGTTCCCACATCGGCGTGGTCTCCCAGGATCCGCACCTGTTCCACGACAGCATTGCCAAGAACCTGCGCTATGCCCGACCTGAGGCCACCGATCAAGAACTCGACGAGGCGTGCCGGGCCGCCCACATCGACGAACTCATCGCCAGCCTGCCCGACGGCTGGGACACCGTCGTGGGCGAGCGCGGTTATCGGCTCTCAGGCGGCGAGAAGCAGCGGCTGGCCATCGCCCGAGTGCTGCTGAAACGCCCTGCCATCGTGGTGCTCGACGAGGCCACCAGTCACCTCGACAGCGAGAACGAGTCATTAGTGCAAAGCGCACTTGCGACTGCGCTTGCCGGGCGGACCGCGGTGGTGATTGCTCACCGACTGTCCACCATCACCGACGCCGATCAGATCTTGGTGCTCGACCGGGGACGCCTGGTGGAACAGGGCCGCCACGCCGATCTGCTCGCTGCCGAGGGTCTGTATGGCGACCTGTATCGCACACTCGTGCGTACCGATGGGCCCACCGGTGTTGCCTGAGACTGGTTCGCGTCGATGGCGGCGCTGCCGCTGGGCTGTCACAGCAGCGACCTTCGCCCTGACGGCCCTGTTGGGGCCGAATGCGCTCGGCGCCACGGTTGCCGAGCCGCAGCCCTGGATCGATGAGCCGATCTTCGGGCCATGGACTCCCGCGACAACCCGGGACGAGCCCACATCGCGCTGGCGAGAGCCTGCTCCCCCAGACATCGACTCGCTGCAATTCCCGCATTTCACGGGGCCGGAGTTCAACCGGTTGTTCAGCACCGCAGCGCTGCCGAACCTGTCGTCGATCTCGAATGCGCCGACGATCATCGATTCAGCCGGGTTGGATGATCGGATTCGCGCCCAGGCCGTCAAACGCGGTTACCGGCGCCGACCGCTGCCGGCCGACAACGCGCAACTGCGTCTCATCGACGAGGGCCTCGCCTTGCAGCGCCCCGCGGCCTCGGCATGGCAGGCCCTGCGAGCAGACGCCGCTGAGCACGGCTTCGCCCTGGTGCTGAGGTCCGCGTACCGGGGGCACCAGCACCAGCGACGAGTGTTCTTGCGTCCGCTCCAGGCGCCCTATGTGTTCGGTGACCTCGCAGAACGCCTGAAGCTGTCGGCGCCGCCGGGCTACTCCAAGCACCACACGGGATACGCAATCGACATCGGTCAGGCCGGGTATAGCGACTTCGGGCAGACGCCTGCCTATGAGTGGCTGTCGGCCGACAACTTCGCCAACGCCAAGCGGCACGGCTGGATCCCGAGCTACCCGCCTGACGGTGGCCAGCAGGGACCGGTGCCCGAGCCGTGGGAGTTCACCTACGTCGGCGTCGAGGCCATCTTGTGCTTCCACCAGCCCCCCGCAGGCGACGACCCGCTCTGCAACGGCTGACCGCCGGTGTGGACTCTCGAGTCCCGGAGTGATTCGGGGCGTGAAGTATCGGCTGTGTGCGCGCCCTCGGGAGCGAGGGGACGCTGGCGGGTAGCGTCTTGGGAATGGCTGAGACTGCAATCGAGCGGCGCGAGATCGACCCAGACCTCCTGAAGAAGCTCGCCTTCCAAGTGTGGACCTACAAGAAGGGCGAGATGGTGTCAGCGATGCTGCACATCGGCGACCAGCTCGGACTGTTCGCCGCCCTCTCGCAGAACCAACCTGCCACCAGCCATGACCTCGCACAGGCCACCGGTCTCGCGGAGCGACTCGTGCGAGAGTGGCTGTACGGCGTTGCCGCTGCTCGCCTCGTCGATCATGACGATGGCGCCTTCTCGTTGTCACCCGAAGCCGAGGCACTGCTTGTCGATGAGGAGGGTTCCCTGCACTTCGCCATGGGCGCTTTTCGCGGCGGGCTCGGCGACGACGTATTGGAGCTGATCCTCGACTCATTCCGCACCGGCATCGGCATGACCTACGAGCAGCAGGGTCCTCGGGCAGCCGCCGGGCTGGCGCGCACCACCGGGCCGTTCAGCCGTCAGAACCTCACCTCGGTCATCCTGGGCGGTCTCGACGGCGTCACAGCCAAGCTGGAACGTGGTGCCAAAGTGCTTGACGTGGGCTGCGGGGCGGGCGTGTCAGCCTGTTTGATCGCGCAGAAGTGGCCCAAGTCCGAGGTCGTCGGCTTCGATCCGTCGTCCATCGCCATTCGACAGGCAGAAGAACGAGCCGCCGACGAGGGCTTGGAGAACACGACCTTCGTCGAGGCCGGCGCCGCCGACGTGCCCGCCACGGGCGACTTCGATCTGGCGCTGACGTTCGACTGCCTCCACGACATGCCCCGCCCCGATGCCGCGCTGGACGCCATCCGCGCTGCGCTGGCACCCGACGGCACGCTGCTCATCAAGGACATCCGCTCCAAGGGCGACTTCAGCGAGGACCAGCGCAACCCGATGCTGGCCATGTTCTATGGCTTCTCCATCACGAGCTGCCTCCAGTCGGCGCTGAGCGAACCCGACGGCATGGGGCTGGGCACCTTGGGCCTCTATCCCGACAAGGCCCGGGAGATGACCGCAGCCGCAGGATTCACGCGCTTCACCGAGCACGACTTCAGCGACGCCGCGAACCTGTACTACGAAGTCCGCCCCTGACGTTCGCCTGACGTCAACTGGCGGAACGAACCGCCGACTGGCACTACCGCCGCGGGGTTCGCGAATTCGCGGCACCGACGCTGGGAGTCGCCGCAGGGCGAGCCTCTAGATTGAGAAGCTGGCCGGCGGACACTGCACCGCTCTCGCAGCTGCATGCCTCTGCCGGCAGTTTCACCAGCGAACGGGGAGTCGTCCATGGCAGTTCACGCGAGTACGCCGATCGAGCTGATCGAAGGGGTGTACGCCGGGCTGGAAGACGCCGTGGCGTTCGGGCGTGAACGGCTGGGTCGGGCGCTCACGCTGTCGGAAAAGATCCTGGTCGCACACCTGTCGGGTCGCGACCAGGAACTCGAGCGCAGCGTCTCCTACGTTGACCTGGCCCCTGACCGGGTCGCCATGCAGGACGCCACGGCCCAGATGGCGTGGCTGCAGTTCATGACCGCCGGACTCGACGAGGTGGCAGTGCCGACCACGACGCACTGCGATCATCTCATCCAGGCTCGCGTCGACGGCAAACGGGACCTGCTCGCCGCCTCGGAGAACAATGAGGAGGTCTACGACTTTCTCGAGAGCGTGTGCGCCCGCTACGGCGCCGGGTTCTGGAAGCCGGGCAGCGGCATCATTCATCAGGTTGTGCTGGAGCAATACGCGTTCCCCGGCGGCATGATGATCGGCACCGACAGCCACACACCCAATGCCGGCGGCCTGGGCATGGTGGCGGTCGGCGTCGGTGGTGCCGACGCCGTCGACGTCATGACGGGTTTCCCCTGGAACGTGCGTTGGCCAAAGGTCATCGGCGTTCACCTCACCGGTGAGCTCTCCGGCTGGAGCGCGCCCAAGGACGTGATCTTGAAGGTGGCGGAAGTCCTCACCGTCTCGGGCGGCACCGGCGCGATCGTGGAGTACTTCGGCCCGGGCGCCGAATCGCTGAGCGCCACCGGCAAGGGAACCATCTGCAACATGGGCGCCGAGATCGGCGCCACCACGTCGCTGTTCGGCTACGACGCCGCGATGGCCCGCTACCTGTCGGCCACCGATCGCGACGCGGTGGCGGCTGCGGCCGACGCCGTCGCTGAGCACCTGCGGGCTGACGACGAGGCGATGGCCGATCCGGCCTCTCACTACGACCAGGTCATCGAGATCGACCTGTCGCAGCTGCGCCCTCACATCAATGGTCCCCACACGCCCGACCTCGCCCGCGAGGTGTCGGCGCTGGGTGCGGAGGCGAAGGCCGAGGGCTGGCCGCTTGAGATCAGCGCAGCGCTCATCGGCAGCTGCACGAACTCCAGCTACGAGGACATCACCCGCGCCGCCTCCATCGCCCGCGATGCCGCCGCCAAGGGACTGCGGACGCGGACGCAGCTGCTGGTGACTCCCGGTTCCGAGCAGGTACGTGCCACCATCGAGCGAGACGGTTTGCTCGCCGACTTCGAAGCGCTGGGAGCGGTGGTGCTCGCGAACGCCTGCGGACCCTGTATCGGCCAGTGGGACCGCTCAGGCGACGAGAACTACGTCCCCGGTCAGGCGAATGTGATCGTCACCTCCTACAACCGCAACTTCCCCAAGCGAAACGACGGCGACGCGGCGACGCTGGCGTTCGTCACCTCACCTGAGACGGTCATGGCACTGGCGCTGGCGGGCACGCTCGACTTCGACCCGGTCGACGGCGTGCTGCATACCGATTCCGGGGAGCCGGTCACGCTGCCAACCCCGGTGGGCGTCGAGCTGCCGCCGGCCGGTTTCGACCCCGGCGAGAGCGGATTCGTGGCGCCGCCGGCGGATCGGGGCAACATCGAGGTGCGGGTCTCGCCGACCTCGGACCGCCTGCAGGTGCTCGAGCCGTTCGAGCCATGGGACGGCAACGACTACGAAGACCTCCCGGTGCTGGTGAAGGCCAAGGGCAAGTTCACCACCGATCACATCTCGATGGCCGGTCCGTGGCTCCGGTACCGGGGGCACCTCGAGAACATCTCGGGGAACCTGTACCTGGGGGCGGTGAATGCGTTCGACGGCTACGACGTCGGGCACAGCAAGAACCAGTTGACCGGCGCAACGCAGCCGTACCCGGCAATCGCCAAGGCGTACCACGAAGCCGGCGTCAACTGGGTGGTGATCGGCGACGAGAACATGGGCGAGGGCTCGAGCCGCGAGCACGCTGCCATGGAGCCCCGCTTCCGGGGCGGTCTCGTAGCGTTGTGCCGCAGTTTCGCCCGCATCCACGAGACCAACCTGAAGAAGCAGGGCATGCTGCCGCTCACGTTCGCGGACCCGGCCGACTACGACCGCATCGGGATCGACGACCGGATCTCGGTGCGAGGCCTCGCGGATCTCGCGCCCGGGCGGCCCCTCACCGTGGAAGTGCGCTCTGCGTCGGGTGAGACGTACTCGTTCGAGGCCAACCACACCTTCAGCGCTGATCAGGTGGAATGGTTCAAGGCCGGATCGGCGCTCAACATCATCAAAGCGTCGCTCTGAAGTCAAGAGGCTGAGCCGAGAGGCGAAGCCGTGGCCCGAGCGGCCCGTGAGCGCCAGCGAACAAGAGCGGGAAATGACTGGTGCGACAACGGAAGGGTTCACCTATTGGCGCTTCCTCTAAGCCGTGACGCGAGGAAGCCGGCCCGGGGGGTGGGCCGACTTCTTCGCTGAGGTCTCTAGGCGTGGGGGACGCTGTAGACCTGTTGCCGGCCGGAGCGGGGGCTGCCGATCCGGCACTCGCCCGCCTGGGTGGGGGGACACCGTGCGGCGGTGCGATATGTGAAGCAGTTTGGGGTAACCGCTCAAGAACAAACTACCCCTGTCATCACTATCGGGCCAGCAGTTAGCGCAGATAGTTTCTATCTCTTTTGGAGATGTACGCAAGCTGGGCGCTAGCGTGAGCTCATGGACCTGAAATACCTTGACGCGCTGGCTGCGGTGGCGACGCACGGTCGCTTCTCCGCGGCAGCGCGCGCGCTGCACACCGTGCAGTCCAACGTGTCCAGCCACATCGCAAAGCTGGAAGAAGAGCTGGGCGCCGTCTTGGTGGATCGCGCGATGGGGTCGTTGACTCCTGAGGGCGAAGTCGTGCTGGCTCGCACCAAGCGCATCAACGGCGAGATCGCGGCCATGCGAGCCGATGTCGCATCGATGACCTCCCATGTGACCGGCAACGTCCATATCGGCATCATCGGCACCCCCGGACGCTGGCTGCTGCCGCCGTTCCTGGACGAATTGCGCAGGCACCACCCCGATGTCGACGCCACAGTCGTCGACTCCACCACGCTGGCACTCACCCGTTTGCTTGAAGGCGGTGAGCTGGACCTCGCGGTGGTGAACGCCCCGCTCGACCACGAGGAGCTGGTGGCCACACCCCTGTTCACCGAGGAATTCGTCGTCATCGCACCCACCGGGCACGCACTTGCAGCGCTGGGCGACCGTGAGGTCAGCTTCGCCGAACTCGAGCAGCACGAGTTGCTGCTCGGGCCGCCCGGCTCGGCCATGCGCATGCTCATCGACTCCGCGGCGGCCCGCCATGGCGTGACACTGCGGACGATGGCACAACTCGACGGCATCCGGCTCACTGCCACGCTCGCCTTCCAGGGCTACGGCCCGGCGATCGTGCCGATCACCTCGATCCCGGTCTGGACCGATCGAGGCGACTGGAGCGTGCTCACTGTCGCGGACTTGCCGCCCCGGCAGGTCGCGCTGGCCATCCGCCGTCGCGGCATGCTCTCTGCCCCCGCAGCGGCGGCCCGCGACGTGCTCCGCACGGTGATGCGCAGCGTTTCGCGTCGCATCCCCGGCATCACTGCCGCATGAGCACGGCATAGCCTCCCCGCAGTGGACCTGCAGCTGCGCGCCGGGGCAAGCGGCCATGTCACAGCCGGCATCACCACCCTCGGCGGGCGGACGGCCATGCTCATTTCCGCCGACAGTCCCCACCGGCGGGGTGCCCTTTCGCCCGCCGACAGCGAGACCATCGTCGCCGGCTTGCAGACTGCCCTCGCGAAGCGTCTGCCGGTGGTCCTCATGCTGTCCTCCAGTGGGGCCGATGCGCACTACGGCGTTGCGGCGCTGCATGGCTGGGGGGAAGCCGCGCGGGTGCTCGTGCGGTGTTCTGGAGTGGTTCCGGTCCTGGCCGGTGTGACGGGACAGGCCATCTCAGGCATCGCTCTGCTGATCGGGCTGTCCGACATCGTGGTGATGTCCGACGACGCCTACGCCTTCGTGAGCGGACCGGTCCCGGTGCGCGAGATGACCGGTGTGGCCATCGGACCCGATGAGCTGGGCGGTGCCCCGATTCATGCCACCGCCTCGGGAACGGCGTCTGCAGTCACCTCCGCCGACGGCGTGGCAGAGGTGCTCACCGAGATACTGAGCTACCTGCCGTCGCACTGCGACGAGCTGCCGCCCTTCTTCGAGACCAGCGATCCGCGTAACCGCCCGACTCCTGGTGCAGGCGAAATACTGCCGTCCGTGCCGACGGGCGCCTACGACGTACGAGACATCATCACCGAGCTGGTCGACGAGGGTTGCCTCACCGAATTGCGGGCCGAATGGGCGCCGAACCTCGTCACGGGGTTCGCCTCGCTGGGCGGGTACTGCGTGGGCGTGGTCGCGAATCAGCCCATGAGCATCGCAGGCACGCTCGACATCGCCGCCAGCCAGAAGGGTGCCCGCTTCGTCAACTTCTGCGATGCCTTCGGCCTGCCGCTCATCACCTTGGTGGACACGCCCGGCTTCTATCCCGGCAAAGACCTCGAATGGCGCGGGATGATCCGCCATGGCGCGCAGCTCGCGTTCGCCTATGCACGCGCCACCGTGCCTCGGGTCGCCGTCGTGCTGCGCAAGTCCTACGGCGGCGCCTACATCGTCATGGATTCCAAGACCATGGGCAACGACGTGTACCTGGCGTGGCCCAGCGCCGAGTTGGCCGTCATGGGTGCATCCCAGGCGGCCCAGATCCTGCGCCGTGGCGCCGATGAGAGCGAGCTCGCCGACTATGTCTCCGATTACGAGGACACGTACCTGAATCCCTACGTTGCAGCAGAGCGGGGCTACGTCGACAGCGTCATCGACCCCGCCGACACGCGCCGCGAGCTCATCGACACGCTCGACATGCTGGCGACCAAGCGCGAACGGCTGCGACAGCGACGCCACGACAACGCTCCCTTGTAGCCGCCAGGTTCCGCGAATCACCGGTCCGATTCGCGGCGAGGCGTTCAATTGGGTACATTCTGCGGCGCGAACGAGGGGGACTGATGGCGCAGGACAGCTTCACGATCACCGACAACCGCACCGGGGAGTCGGTGACCGTTCCCGTGGTCGACGGCACGATCTCGGCGGCCGCACTGCGCGAGCTGGACCGGGGCATGTGGTTCTACGACCCTGCCTACCTCTCCACGGCCAACTGCGATTCGAAGATCACTGAGATCGACGGCGGCGAGGGGATCCTGCGCTACCGCGGCTATCCCATCGAGCAGCTTGCCGAGCAGTCCAGCTTCCTCGAAGTCGCTTACCTGCTGATCCACGGCGAGCTGCCTACC
Organism: Acidimicrobiales bacterium; assembly: GCA_965231925.1. GTDB lineage: Bacteria > Actinomycetota > Acidimicrobiia > Acidimicrobiales > Poriferisodalaceae > Poriferisodalis. The sequence goes on along the minus strand of OZ246894.1, from coordinate 1,398,001 downwards.
GAAGCCGAGGCCGCCGAGTGGGTACACCACATCACGTTCCACACCTACGTGCATGAGGACATCACGCGCTTCATCAAGGGCTTCCGCTATGACGCCCACCCGATGGGCACGCTGGTCTCCACGATCGCCGCGCTGTCCACCTTCTACCCCGAGGCGAAGGACATCGACGATCCGTACACGCGGATGGTGCAGATCATCCGGCTGATGGCCAAGATGCCCACGATGGCGGCCTTCACCTACCGCAACCGGATGGGGCTGCCGTACGAATACCCGGTCAACCACCTCAGCTACACGGCGAACTTCCTGCGGATGATGTGGAGCGTGGCCGATCCCGACTACGAACCCGATCCCACGTTGACCCGGGCGCTGGACGTGCTGCTCATCCTGCACGCCGATCACGAGCAGAACTGCTCCACCACCACGATGCGCACGGTCGGGTCCAGCCGCGCCGATCCGTACTCGGCGGTGGCAGCGGCGACCTGCGGGCTGTACGGGCCGCTGCACGGCGGTGCGAACGAGCAGGTCATCAGGATGCTGCACGAGATCGGCAGCTTCGACAACGTTCCTGAGTACGTCGAGCGCGCCAAGTCGGGTGACGTGCTGCTGCAGGGCTTCGGCCACCGGGTCTACAAGAACTACGACCCTCGGGCGAAAATCATCAAGGAGACCGCCGATGCGGTGTTCAAGGTGACGGGCCTGAACCCGCTGCTCGACATCGCCATGAAGCTCGAAGAGGTCGCACTCAGCGACTCGTACTTCAAGGACCGCCGGCTGTACCCCAACGTCGACTTCTACTCGGGCCTGATCTATGAGGCGATGGGCTTCCCGCTGGACATGTTCACGGTGCTGTTCGCCATCGGGCGAACACCGGGGTGGCTGGCGCACTGGGTCGAGATGCTCGACGATCCCGAGCAGAAGATCTACCGGCCCCGCCAGAAGTTCACCGGCCCGGGCGAACGCAACTACGTGCCGATCGAGACCCGCTAGCTGCGTCTCCGCCGCCGCGCGACCGACATCCGTGGCGCAGCACTGACTGTTGAACCGAGTCTGTAAGGTACGCGCTATGGCGAAGCGCATCGGTTCCCGGACCGGATTCCTGTTCGCCACGCCGAGCGCACTGCACGGCGCTGCACGAGCGTTCGATGCATGGGGCCTGTACGACGAATACAACTTGGGCGACGCACTTGAGCATGATGTTGCGCTTGGATTCGCGCAGGACTGGCTCTCCTTGGAGGACGACGTCCGCGCCGCATTCTCCAACCGCCGCGTCGGCGTGGGCTTCCCCTAGACCTTGCACGAATCGGCGTCAAACTGCCCAGCCTGATGACCGCGGGACGGTGGCGTTCCCCGACGATGCCCGCCCACTACACCCGCAACGAGACCGCCGACCGCGGCGCAATAGCGCAGTTCTACAACTACCCGCGAGACCCCCGCAAGCCGCCCCAGACGACCTGATCCTCACGGAACGGCCCAGTTTCGGAAGGCCCGCAACAGCGTTGCTACTCTGCGGATTCGGCCTGCCAAGGGGACTGACGGTGACGGATAACGGCAATTGTCCACCCCGGTCACCGCACGAGTCGTTTGAACCGTCAGCCGTCCCGGTGCTGTGCACGCCACGCGATGAACCCCGACAGCACTACGTGGTCGAGTGAGGCTGACGGTGACTGAGCAGGACTTGGTGGCGCTGCTGCGGCGCGGGGATTTCGGTGCGCTGTTCCGCAGGATGGGTTGGGACAACCCCGGGGCAATCGAGACCGTGCAGGTGGACGGCAGCGACCTGAGGCCGGTGGCGATCGCTGACAAGCGGGGCGTGACCGCGTGGCTGGTCGAGTGCCCTGCTGGTGTGCCGGAGCGTTCGGAGCAGCATCGCGTCGTGCGACGACTCAAGCGGTTCAGCCGAGACCAGCTCGTCGTGTTCGTGTCGCCAGGTCAGCACCTGTGGCTGTGGCCCGAGCAGCGGCCCAGCGGTGTCGGGCATCGCCTTGTCGACTACGGGTACAACTCCACGGTGCCTACCGAGGCGCTACTGCAGAGGCTCGCTCAAGCGAGCTTCCGCCTCGACGAAGAGGATGGGCTGACCGCCACGTCGGTGCTCGCCCGGATTCGGCGTTCGTTCAACGCCGACAAGGTCACCAAGTCGTTTTACCGGGAATTCCAGAAGCACCACAAGAACTTTGCCGCGACGGTGGAGGGGATCGCTCGGGATGAGGACCGCCGGTGGTACGCGTCGGTCCTGCTGAACCGGATCATGTTCATCTACTTCATCCAGCACAAGGGGTTCCTTGACCATGACCGGAACTATCTCCGCAGTCGCCTGACGCTGGTGCGGCAGCACTTCGGCGCCGATCAGTTCTTCGCGTTCTACAGGCGGTTCCTTGTCCCGCTCTTCCATGCAGGACTCGGAAGCCCGCCCGGTTATCGTTCAGATGTCGATCCCGAGATCGTGCGCATCATCGGTGATGTGCCATATGTCAACGGCGGGATCTTCGAGCCTCACGAACTCGAGCAGACCTACGACATCGACATCGCCGACGACGCGTTCGAGTCTTTGTTCGACTTCTTCGACGCTTGGCGCTGGCACCTCGACGAGACCCTCACCGGTGAGACGCACGAGATCAACCCGGACATCCTCGGGTTCATCTTTGAGCAGTACATCAACTTCACCGATGCGGGCCAGAAGGAGAACGGGGCCTACTACACCAAGCCGGACGTGACCGGCTACATGGCAGCATCGACAATCCTGCCCGCGGTCGCAGATCGTCTTGTCGCCGCCGGGCTGGATGACCCGGCGCTGCTGCTGGCCGGCTCCGGCAGCGCCTATCTCCATAGCAGCAACGCTCACGGCGTAGAATTGCCGACTTCGGGACGGACGGACGGACGGACGGACGGACGGACGGACGGACGGACGGACGACGGACGGACGGACGGACGGACGGACGGACGGACGGACGGACGGACGGACGGACGGACGGACGGACGGACGGACGGACGGACGGACGGACGGACGGACGGACGGACGGACGGACGGACGGACGGACGGACGGACGGACGGACGGACGGACGGACGGACGGACGGACGGACGGACGCGGCGACAGCGGCGACAGCGACATGCCGCCTGTCGGCGATGCATGGCCGTGGCAGTGGCACAGCGGCGACCCGGCCGAGTACGTGGAGTTGCCACCCCCCGGCGAGCACCTTGCGTTGCCCGGCGAGCGCTGGTGCGACGTGGTGCATCGGCGGGAACGCTTCCGGTGCCAAGCCGAAATGCTGTCCGACCCGCAGCGGACATGGACCGTCGATGACGCGATCACCGAGAATCTTGACCTCCCGGAGCTGCTGCGCGACTACCTGAGCCAGCTGCCGAACGCTGCCGAGTGCGACACCGCGTTCAAAGTGCTGCGTTCGCTGACCGTCTGCGATCCGACGGTGGGCTCTGGGGCGTTCCTGTTCGCGGCGCTCGACGTGCTCGAACCGCTGTACAGCGAAGTGCTGGCACGCGCCGTCGAACTCGAAGCTCGCAATGAACCGGTGCCGTCGTTCCTCGCCGAGGCCCGTACACACCCCAGCAGCCGGTATTGGCTGCTAAAGACGATTTGCCTTCACAACCTGTTCGGCGTCGACCTGATGCGCGACGCGCCGGAGATTGCCAAGCTCCGGCTCTTCTTGAAGCTCGCTGCCCAGATCGATGAAGTGGAGCACTTGGAACCGCTGCCCGACCTTGACTTCAACATCAAGTGCGGCAACCTGCTCGTGGGCATCGCCGACGCCGAAGATGCCCAAGAGCGCCTGTTCAGCCAGAGGCTCGACCATGTAACCCAGCTCCAGCAAGTCGAGGACACGGCGCAGCACATCGCTGACGCCTTCGACGCCTACATCGCTGCGGAGACCGACGACACCGGCCAGCTCGACCACTCGGACGCGAAACAGGAACTTCAAGCGCAGCTCCGGGCCGCCCGCAGCCTGGCCGACACGTTACTGCACGACATGCGAGACGAAGACGGCGACCTCGATGATTGGGTGATGTCGCATCAGCCGTTCCACTGGTTCGTGGAGTTCCCCAGCGTGTGGCGACAAGGCGGTTTCGACGTCATCATCGGCAACCCGCCGTACATCAAGACGTCAAAGGTCACGAGCTATCGGTGGCACGGGTACGCGACCCAGAAGTGCCCCGACCTCTACGCCGTCTGCATGGAGCGAGCAGCCACCCTGCTCAACGACGGCGGCCGCTTCGCCATGATCTTGATGCACTCGCTCGCCTTCAGCCAGAAATTTGCACAGCTCCGCCGATTCTGCGAAGCGAACTTCAGCTCGATGTGGGTGTCGGCGTACTGGGCAGGCCGAATGGGTCTCTTTTCGGGAGCGAACCCTCGCAATGTCATTGTGATTGCGAAGAACGCCGGGGCAGACCGACTATTCGGAACCCGCTACAACCGGTGGCGCGCGGAGTATCGCGATCGGTTGTTTCCCGGTCTCGAATACACGGCCACGTCGGAGGCGTTGCTCGCGCAGACCAAGACCCGGCAGTGGCCATGTCTCGACTCGACGCTTGAATCGGCGTTGGAGGAAATGGCATCAGGGAACGTGCAGCTCGCTGATGACCTAGAGAAGCGGTCAGTGCACCAGCTCGGCTTCAAAACGACGGCGCTCTACCAGCTTGGCGTATATGTCGACGAGCCTCCGACGGTCGACCCTGTCACGCGCGAGCCAGCGGCCACGAACAGTTCGCGTACGGGGTGGCTGTGCTTCGAAAGCGACGTTGAGCGTGACTTGGCATTCGTCGCTCTCGCCGGTCGTTGGGGCTACTTGTGGTGGTTGACCTTCTCGGACGAGTTTCATGTCACCCGAAGCACGCTTGCAGCGTTTCCGGGTGACATCAAACGTCTCGCCAGTCTCGCTGTGGGCAACCCTGCATCGGGTGACATGAAACTCGGCATCTTAGTGACGCTGTCAAGGACGCTCCAGGAAGAAATGCCGAAGCACATCGCCTGGATGAAGAAGGCCGGAGTTGACGTCGGCCGGTACAACATGGCCAAGCTGCGGCATCTGACCGACCGGGCTGACTGGCTGCTGGCGCAAGCGTGGGGCATCGAGGACGCGTTCGAAGCTGCGGGGAATCTGCGCGACCGCATGGTGTTCGGCAACAAGGAATAGCTGGCGTGCCGAAGATCGTCGACAATATCGTTCTCGATGCTGAAAGTGAGCTGCTTGATTCGCTGTCAGCGTCGTACCAGTTGGATGCAGCGATCGGCTATTTCAATCTGCGCGGCTGGGGGCTATTGGCCGAGGCCGTAGATGCGCTGCCGGGCCGTGCTGACGGTCCGAAGGCACGGATTCTTGTCGGCATGCACGAAGCACCAGCCGATGAAATGGCCCGGTTGGCACGAGTTGAGCAGGCCGCTCCGATCGACAATGCGGGCGCTGCTCGACTGAAGAACGAGACAGTCGGGGAGTACCGAGAGCAGTTGCAGGTCGGCTTGCCGACGTATGGCGACGAGGCAGCACTGCGCACTCTGCTGCGTCAGATCGAGTCGCGGACCGTTGAAGTCCGGGTGCACACGGCGCATCGGCTGCACGCCAAGCTGTATCTCTGCCATCGCGACGACCATGCGGCACCGCGCGCGGCGTACGTCGGGTCGTCGAACCTGACGATTTCTGGGCTGCGAGAGCAGGGCGAGCTGAACGTGGATGTGCTCGACGGCGATGCCACCGAGAAGCTCGCTCGTTGGTTCGATGATCGCTGGACTGATCCGCTCAGCGCAGATGCAGCGCCCCAGCTCGCGGAGATTCTCAAGGAGTCGTGGGCATCGGAGGAGCCGCTCGACCCGTATTTGGTCTACCTGAAAATGGCCTACCACCTCTCGCAGGAGGCACGCGAAGGGCTCGTCGAGTATGGCCTGCCGGCGTCGATGCAGAACGAGCTTCTGGACTTCCAAGCGGCCGCGGTGAAGATCGCCGCCCGGATCGTGATGCAAAAGGGCGGCGCCATGATCGGCGACGTGGTCGGGCTCGGCAAGACGCTCGTCGGCACCGCGATCGCCCGACTGCTCCAAGAGGAGCAGGGCTTCGAGACGCTGGTGATCTGCCCGAAGAACCTGACCGAGATGTGGGAGTCGTACCTGCATCGCTATGAGGTGCGCGGCAAGGTGGAGTCGCTGTCGATGGTTCACAAGAACCTGCCCGACGCCCGCCGTTACCGGCTGGTCATCATCGACGAGGCGCACAACCTCAGGAGCGACAAGCGGCGGGACCATCGCGCCATCAAGGACTACATCGCCGACAACGACTCGCGGACGCTGTTGCTGACCGCGACCCCTTACAACAAGCAACTCGGCGATCTCGCGTCGCAACTGTCGCTGTTCATCCGTCCCGACGCCGATCTGGGAGTGCGGCCCGAGCGGGCGATCGCCGAGATCGGCGAGGGCGACTTCTCCTATCTTTGCGACGGCCAGACGTCGTCGCTGGGAGCGTTCAGACGGTCCGAGCATGTGGAGGATTGGCAAGCGCTCATGTCTCAGTACATGGTGCGCCGCACGCGCCGCTTCGTGGAGGACAACTACGCGCTCACCGACGAGCACGGGCGGCGCTATCTGGAGTTCGGCGCGGGAGAGCCGTTCTATTTCCCCGAGCGGATTCCTCTGCCGGTCGACTGGGATCTCACTGAGGACGATCCGGCATTCGAGATGACCTCGGATCGCACTCTTGACGCGATCCGTGACCTGCGGCTGCCTCGCTACCAACTCGGCTACTTCATCGACGAGGACTTTGTGCCCGGCGACAAGGACGAACGGCGGTTGGTGGAGGACCTCGAGAACTCGGTGCAAGGCAATCTGGCGGGCTTCACCAGGATCACGATGTTCAAGCGGCTGTCGTCGTCGGGGCCGGCATTCGTGGCGACCCTTCGGCGTCATCGACTGCGGAATCTGGTGGCGGCCTATGCGCTGGAGAACGGCTTTCCCATGCCGGTCGGCTCGGTGGACAACGCGCTGTGGGCAGCCGAGACCGACCAAGAACCCGAGGACAGCGGCGAAGACGGCGACGGCGCCGAGCTGTTCGGCGCTGACGCCGGCACCGCTGCAAGTGCATACGACAAGCTGCGCGCCAAGAGCCCCAAGGCGATCCGCTGGGCGCCGCCGCACATGTTCAGCGCAGATCTCCTCGACGAGCTGCGCGCCGACGCGGACATCATCAGCAGCCTGCTGGACCGCTTCGGAGACTGGGACGCGGACCGCGACGGCAAGATCGCAGCGCTGATGGACGTGCTGACGGTTCAGCACCCCGACGCCAAGGTGCTGATCTTCACCGAGGCTGCCGACACCGCCCGCTACGTGTCCGCAGAACTGGTGCGGCGCGGTGTCAGCGATGCAGGGCTCGTTACCGGCGACACCGACGACCCCACCGCCGTAGCGCAGCGGTTCTCGCCGGTGTCCAACGGCTTCGGCCGCGACGGGAAGCCGTTGCGAGACGAGCTGCGCGTGCTGGTGTCGACCGATGTGCTGTCGGAAGGCCAGAACCTCCAGGACGCCCACATCGTGGTCAACTACGACCTGCCGTGGGCGATCGTCAAACTGGTGCAACGCGCCGGACGAGTCGACCGCATCGGGCAGCGCTCAGCCGAGGTGCTGGTGGTGTCGCTGATGCCTGACGCCTCCGTGGAGCAAGAGATCGAGCTGCGCGGGCGCGTGCTGCGCCGACTCGGCGAGAACGCCCAGCTGCTCGGCTCCGATGAGGCGTTCTTCGGTCACCACTCCGAGCGGCAGGTGATCTCCGGCGTCTTCGACGAATCGTCAGGCTTCGGGCTCAGCGCCGGCGTCGACGAGGTGGACCCTGTGTCGATGGCATACGAGATCTGGCGCCACGCAGAGAGCGCCGACCCAGACCTGGCAGCGAGAGTCGCGGCGCTGCCCAACGTGGTGTATACGACCAAAGCGCTCGCCGACAGCCCAGCCGACGGAGTGCCCGGCGTGGTGATCCACACGCAAACCCACGCCGGCGCCGACGCATTCGCCTTCATCGAACCCGACCGCACCAGCCGACGCGTCACCCCCCAAGAAGCACTTCGGCTCGCCGAGGCCGAACCCGCCACGCCGCCAGCGCCGCGCCTCGACAGCCACCACGACCTGGTCGCAGCAGCGCTGAGCGGCGCACTGCGCACCCCCACAGGCCGCACCAGCGGCGCCCTGCAAGGCGTCCGCGGCAAAGTGTGGAACCGCTTCGACGGCCAACTCGACAACTTCACCGACACCCTGTGGGTCACCAAGAACGACCTCGAAGTCGCACTCGACGCGATCAACGCACGCCCCCTCTACGAATCAGCAACCCAACGACTCGCCCGCGCACTGCGAGAACGCAGCACCGACGACCTCGCCGCGCTCATCATCGATCTCCACAAAGACGACCGGCTCTGCGTACCCCCCATCCCCCAAGGCGACCACGCCGAACCCAGCATCGTCGCCAGCATGGGACTTCGGTCCGTCGACGAACAGTGAGCGACGAAAGCACCGGGCGCGACTAACGGAGCGCGGCGGGGCGGCAGGAAGGTGGTTCGCTCAACCGGAGGCGGGTGAATCACCCCGAACGGCACGACTTCGTCCCAGGCGTTGCACCGCAACCCGATCATGGCTGGGTAGGTGTCCTGCGAGTCGCCGGTGAACGCCTCGAAGCGGGCATCGGCGGCCTCGACGGTCGCTGAGGTGCAGAGGTCTCACGGATGGCCTTGGTGATGGGGCCCCAGTGCTGTTTGGACGCGTAGCGCGGGCTGTTGGGGGGACCCTGATGAACTAACGATGTCTGCACCGTTGCTTCGGGCCAGGTCGCCCGGATCGACTCGGGCAGGCCCCCCATTACCGTCGCAGCACACGATCAACGCGTCGGCGAGGTCGCGGTTTGCCAGCTCGGCCTGCATCGTGGCCCATTGGGTGGCACCCTCGCCGACCGACGGCCCCAGCCACATGCCCAATACGTCGCGTTTGCCCCCGAGATCCACGCCTATGGCGACATAGACGGGCCTGTTGGCGACCTGGGGATCGCAGGCCTTGACGACGATCGCGTCGATCAACCGCACCGCATAGACCGGATCGAGCGGTGCGGTTCTGCCATGGCGACATCGCCCCCGCGCAACACCGTGTTCGCCCACCGGACCGACGAGTTCTCGGACATGGTCGTCGAGGTCATCGCCGCCTACGGGCGACGGAATATTGCATGAGTTCCGACTCGCCGCCAAACGATGTGTGGCTGTCCTTGGACCCGCTCGTCACCGTAAGCGAATGTCGCGCGGCCGTCGTCTGCCCAGCTCATCTCGAAAACGCCCAAATGCCCCTTGACACCCTTGACGCGCAAGCTTGGTCGTGGCGAGCGCCCAGCTGCCAAGTCCTCAACGAATTGCGCCACCGCGGCAAGGAAGTCGGCCTGACTGTTTCGATCCAGTCCGGCAAACTCGCGCCCGAACACGACCTCCCATTCGAACGTCGGCACTGCGTTACACCGTCGATGCCAATTGGATCGCGGCTGACTCAGTCCTCGATGGGGCCTGGGCCGGGCGCGTTGTCGGCGCGAACTCGCAGAGCTTCGAGAAACTCATCGGCGGAGTCGAATACTGGGCCGAACCGGCCGGCCGCTCGGTCGAGTTCGATTTGCTTTTCGCCTTCTTGCCACTCCGGCGTCCAGTACCACCCTTGATCGGGGTCGCGCTCGGCGCAAGGTCGAAGCAGAATGCCGTCGCTGACGACCTCGGCCTCGAGTTCGTCACCATCGTGCAGGCCCGCGGCAAGCCGAAGCTCCTTCGGCAACGTCACCCGACCGCCGACAGTAAGCCGCGTCAACACCATGACGTCACCATACCGGCGCTGCCAACTCCGGCTGACCGAGCCAGCGCTAGAGCATGCGGCGCGGCGAGCTTTGCGGACCTGCCGTACTTCCTCGACGGCAATGTCGAGTGCCTCGTCCTCGAAAGGGTCTGAGTTGTTCTCGGCGCTCGCGGCGAGGTCGGCGCTGACGGCAGCAGCGTCGGCTGAGTAGAGCGCCCAAGCCGACTGACGAGTGATGCCCAGGGCCTTGCCGATGGCTTCCCATGTCGCGCCCGCCTAGGAGCGTGGTCGGAAAGTCGCATTTCGGGTGATTGGCGCAGGCGAAACCGCAGGTCAGGGGCTTGCAGATTGGGTCCGGCACCCATTTCCGACCAGCCTCCTAGGCCGGCTCGGACAAGACCAGTGTCAGCGGCTCAAGTGCGTGCATACGCCCGCAAGGCTCAAGAGTTCGCCGATGCTGCGGCAAGCGAACTCGAAGCCGGGCGGCACATCGCAGCGACCGGGTATTGGGCGATGAGGTGCGAGGGTGCCTCGTAGCAGCCGATCGGTCGGCGCCGTGTCGAGTCGCCCGAGTACGACGGTGCGAGGAGATCTAGGTCGAAGAGGCTCTCCACAACGGTGGGTGCTTGACAAACGAATACGAACCGGGCGCAGATAGAGGCTCGCTCAACAGATGCGGATCCTCAGATCACGCCGGATGCCCACGTCTCCTGACAAGATCCTGCTATCTGACGTCGAGCAGGATCTTGCCGACGTTCGCGTTGGTGGCCATGTATTCGTGCGCCGCGGCGATGTCGTCGAGGGCGAAGCGCGAGTCGATGACCGGCCGCAGCGAGCCGTCTTCGAAGCGCGGCAGCAGCTCGGCGCAGAACCGCTGATTGGCGTCGATCTTCTGCTCGATGGGTCGTGAGCGCAGGACAGTTCCGATGAGCGCCGCCCGCTTCGGCAGCAAGGCACCCAGCGGGAACGTGGCCGTGGGCGCGCCCATGACACCGACCTGGATGATGCGTCCTTGGACGCGCACCGATGCGATGTTGCGCGCCAGATAGTCGCCGCCGATCACGTCGAGCACCACATCGACGCCCTGTCGGGAGGTCCATTCCTTGATCGCCTCGGCAAAGTCGGTCTGCGTGTAGTCGATGACCAAGTCGGCCCCGAGGTCAGTGCATGCAGCCACTTTGGATGTGGAGCAGGTCACGGCGATGCGGGCACCGATGGCCTTGGCGATCTGGATGGCGGCGGTGCCGACGCCCGACGCGCCGGCGTGCACCAGCGCGGTGCCGCCCGAAGCCAGCCCGCCCTGAGTCATGAGCGCATCGTGAGCCGTCATGAAAACTTCCGGAATGGCTGCTGCGTCTCGCAAGCCCACGCCCGAAGGGATGCGTTGGAGCATTCGTTCATGGGTCACGACACGCTCGGCCTTGGCACCGCCGGACACGATTCCCATGACCTCGTCGCCGACCGACCAGCCGATGACTCGTTCGCCCAGCGCCGCGATCGTGCCGGCGAACTCCATGCCCGGGATCTCGAACTCCGGCTTCGGGCCCGGCGCGGGATACAAGCCCATCCGCTGGAGCAGGTCGGCCCGATTCATGGCCGAGCAGGCCACTTCCACGAGCACCTCCTCCGGTCCCGGCACCGGGTCGGGGACGTCACGTACCTCAAGCACGTCGACGCCGCCGTATTCGGGGATCACCACTGCACGCATGGGCGGCGACGGTAGCCCCCCGATGGTTAGCCTGCGAGCCCGTGCGTCGAGATGCCGTGGTCGTGCTGGAAGGTGCGCGGAACTGCCGTGATCTCGGCGGCTACCCCGCAGCGGGAAATCGCCGGGTGCGACCAGGCGCGCTGTATCGCTCCGATCGGCTCAGCACCCTGACCGACGACGATCTCGACGAACTGGGCAGCCGCGGCATTCGCACCGTGGTGGATTTCCGGGCCGGGCCCGAGATCGAGCGGGACCGCTCGCTGCTGTGGCCTGGGGTGTCCTCGCACATTTCCCTGCCGGTGGGCGACACCGTCGACGGCGACATCAGCATGGTCGAGCAGATCTTCGAGGGCCGCCTGCGCTCGGTGAGCGAAGACGACATGGCCGAACTCTACCTGAAGATGATCGCGGACTACGGCGAGCGATTCGCCCAGTTCGTGACGCTTGCGGCCGATTTCGAGCTCCTGCCGATGCTGTTTCACTGCACCGCCGGCAAGGACCGCAGCGGCATCGCTTCGGCGCTGCTGCTCGAAGCACTCGGCGTCGACCGCGAGACCGTGCTGGACGACTATTGCCTGACGAACGAGCTCCGGTCGCATCAGCGCATCACGGAGTTGACGCCGGAATTCGCAAAGCTCGGCATCGCGATCGATGACGTGCGGGCCATTCTCAGCGCGCCGCGCGGGGTGATGGCGGCGGTGCTGACCGAGCTCGACCACCGCTTCGGACGTCTGTCCAACGGCAGCCAGGCAACTGGTGTCGAGGGATACCTCCTCGGCCACGGCCTCGACCCCGCGGCACTCGACATGCTGCGCGCGAATCTGCTGATCTGATGGATTACGCATGGCCCCAGGCACTGAGCGACTTGGCCGACGAAGCAGCCGGATGGGTGCGGGAGGCAACCGCCGATCTGTTCACCATCGATGACAGCTGGCTGGTCGGCTACTCCGAAGAGTTCACTCTGCGGCTGGGTGCGCGCGGCTGGATCGGGATGTGCTGGCCCGTCGAGGCTGGCGGCGACGGTCGGCCCGAGGTCGAGCGCTTTGTGGTCACCGAGCAGCTTCTGCTGGGCGGTGCGCCGATGGCCAGCTCGTTCTTTCCCGATCGCCAGATCGGCCCGGTGCTGTTGACCTACGGCAATGCAGAACAGCAGGCCCGGTTTCTGCCCGAGATGCGTGCGGGCCGGTCGCGCTGGTGCATCGGCATGTCCGAGCCCGACGCCGGCTCCGATGTCGCAGCCATCGGCACGACGGCTGTGCGCGATGGCGACCGGTTCATCGTAAACGGCCAGAAGATCTGGACGAGCGGTGCCGCCACCGCAAACTGGTGCTACCTGATCTGCCGGACCGACCCCGACGCGCCGCCGCACAAGGGCATGAGCGAACTGATCGTGCCGATGGACTCCCCGGGCATCGAGGTTCGACCGATCCGCGATGCGTCCGGCGATGCGCACTTCAACGAGGTGTACTTCGACGATGTGGAGGTGCCGGTCGAGAATCTGGTGGGCGAGCTCAACAACAGCTTTTCCCAGACGATGCGCCAGCTCGAGCACGAGCGGGGCGGCATCGACCGGCTGGCGTCGAACCAGCGGCTGTACCTCGACATGAAGGACCGAGCCGACACCTCGGATCCGCTCGTTCGCCAGCGGATGGCCCGCATCGAGACCGGCTACCGGATCGGCCGCGACATGGTGCTGCGCAACGTGCTGCGCCAGACACCGTTCCCGCAGTACTCAGCGGTGACCAAGACGTGGTGCACCGAGTTTGAGCAAGAGGTCTCCCGTTTCGTGGGCGACGTGGCCGGTGCCGACACGATGCTGGCGAACCGGGTGTCGCGCAATGTGACCTACGCGCCCGCCTACACGATCATGGGCGGGACGACGCAGATCCTGCGGAACATCATCGGCGAGCGCATCCTGCGCCTGCCGCGAGAGCCCCGCGGCTAGCGGGGCCTGGGATCTCGAAACGATGCCTACCGCGCGTCCGAGATACCGCGAGAACGCACAAGTCGTGCCGGGCACTCCCAGGTCTTGGGCATCGCAGCCGCACGACTTTTCATGCCATCTCCTTCTCTCGATCGGAAATATCCGTTCGGAATCTGGCACGGGACATCGGAGCGGAGACTTTCCAGACCTGGCTACAAGCCCCGGCAACCCCAACAGTGACACTGGGAGAGTTTCTGAATCGGGCACCATCTGAGGGTTCGCAGCAGGGTGCTGGAGGCTAGGAACGATCATGTCTGTGACTGGTCATGACATGAGCAGACGCTGTCGAAGGCCGCTTCACCTATTCGCGCGGATTCCCCATCAAGATGCGGCTGCGTGTCACTCCCGGCTGGTAGGACATTGGGGCAAGCGGAGGCAGGCACCGTTGCTCGTCGAGCTGTCGGTGACCGTGATGCGCTACTGGAGTACATGCGATGAACGACACAGAAGACGTCAGCCCTTGTATCCCGCTGAAGCTCGGCGAGTTGGCGGACACCCCATTCGGAACCGTGCTCGCAGATCCGCCCTGGCGGTTCCAGAACCGGACTGGCAAGGTGGCACCCGAGCACCGACGCCTCTCTCGCTACGACACGATGGACTGGCAGGACATCGCGGCGCTCGATGTCGGCGGTCTGATGGCCGAGCAGTCGCACTGCTATCTCTGGGTGCCGAATGCACTGCTGCAGGAAGGGCTCGCGACGCTTGACGCGTGGGGCTTCACGTACAAGGCCATGCTGGTGTGGGCGAAGCGCCGCAAGGACGGTGGCCCCGACGGGCGAGGCGTTGGCTTCTATTTCCGGAACACCACCGAGCCGATTCTGTTCGGAGTCCGAGGCAAGCTTCGTACACTCTCTCCGGCTAGGCGCCAGGTCAACATCATCGAGACGCGCAAGCGGGAGCACTCCCGCAAACCGGACGAGCAATACGACATCATCGAGGCGTGCTCGCCGGGGCCATACCTCGAGTTGTTTGCTCGCTACCCGCGACCGGGCTGGACGGCCTGGGGTGATGAGGCCTCTGCCGATACCACACCACGCGGTCGCGCCCACGCCGGATATCGCGTTCCAGAAGGCACCCAGCAGCCGGTCGCTGGGCAGCAGCCGTTGCTAGTCGCAGATTGAGTCCCGAATCGCGCTGCGCGCCGAGCGCACACATCGCTCCACCCACAGGAACCCGACTACGCGATGTCGCTCAAGGTCCTTGCACAGATCGCGATCGCAAGCACGGGGCAGCCTCCTGCATCGCCGCGAGTCAATCTTGGAACGAGTTTGTCCAGGTTGGTCGTCGTAGACGTTTTGAACTTCGTTGTGTCTGGATCGTGGTCGAGGGCGGCAGCCTTCAAGTCGTCTTGGGTCCTCGTGATGATCACACCCGCATCGAGGAATCCCGCCTCATACATGGCCCGGTAGGTGCCAATGTCCCTGTCCAAGTTGCCGTCCTTGGCGTTCCATTCGACATCCAGCGCGATCCGGCCCTTGAAGCCGTCGACCAAGTAGCCCTGATTCGAGACGCTCGAAGTCTCGCTCTGTGTCTTGGTCTCTCCCGCAGCCCCATAGGGGCGCCGCCGGGTGGTCAATGTGATTTTCGTGTCAAGCCGAGACTCACGCCAACCGCGGTCCTTGAAGGCGCTCTCCAAACGGCCCGTCAGTGTCGACTTGTTTCCGCCGGGCAACATCAGCTCGACAAGAGTCAGCTCAAACTCGCTGAGGACCGTCATGATGTCGTTCCACTCGTCGGAGTTGGTCGCACTCGCAATCGAGGCGGCGTTGCGCACTTCTCGCCACTCGAAGCGCTCCAGTAGGGGACCGGGTACAGCTGACTGGTAGCTCTCGGTGAGGTCCATGGGACTACGGGGCGAAGATCCAGCTGTTTGGTTGGTCGGTTGCGACGATGTGGCCGGCGGTGCGGCCGGCGAAGTGGGTGCCTATGACGAGCCGACCGTCAGACCAGCGAGGGAACGCCTCGAGACGGGTGGCCGTTGAGGTGCCGTCGGCCTTGTAATCGGCGCTGGAGGCCATGTCGGGGCGGGCGAACTGCAGCGGGTGGTGGATCATGTCGCCGGTGATGACCGCCCGCTCCCCCGCTGAGGAGATGATGACGCTGACGTGGCCCGGGGTGTGGCCGGGCGTCGATTCGAACCACACCTCGTCGTTGATGCGATGGTCGGGGCTTACGAGGTCGGCGAGACCGGCGTCGGTGATCGGCTGCACCGAGTCCTCGAAGACCGGACCGTAGTCCTGCGGCTCGGCGCGCCAGTAGTCGTACTCGGCCTGGACGAACAGGTAGCGGGCGTTCGGGAACGTCGGCACCCACTGCCCTTCGACGAGGCGGGTGTTCCAGCCGACGTGATCGACGTGCAGGTGGGTGCACACGACAAAGTCGATCGTCGCGGGGTCGAATCCTGCTGCGGTGAAGTCCTCAAGGAATGGCGTGGAGAGCTGCTCGAACGGCGGTGCTCCCGGTCGCGACTTGTCATTGCCGACGCAGGTGTCGACGATGATGCGCAGCCCGTCCGACTCGATGACCACCGCGTGCATCGACAGGCGCATGCGGCCGTCGTCGGTGACGAAGTCGGGCCGCAGCCAGTCGTAGTCGTCGATGACGTCCTCGGCGCCGGGCAACAAGACGCTGAACGGCCAGTGCACCTCGAGCTCTGCTATCCGGGTGAGGCGGGCGTCGCCCACGGTCCAGGTGATCGGGGTCGACTTGTCGACGGTCGGCATCGTCAGCGCTCCTCGTTATCGGTGGGGTTTGGGGGGCTGATCGCCATGAGCGAAACAGTGCGATGTTGCGCAGCGCCCGGGACCCGCCACACTATTGCCGCCCTTGCGCCCCCTGCGGGGAGACTGATGAACGAACCAGTGCCGACTGCCGCCGACTCAGACTCAAATTCAGACTCCGATGATCCGACCCGCGGCGACCGCTTCCGCGAAGCTGCCATTGAAGCGGAGCTGGCGACGGGCGAGCGCGAGCCGACCCGGCAGAAGGCATGGCGGAGCTCGGTCGTCCGCCTCATCCGCATGGGGTTCGGATTCGGCGTGGTCGTACTGGGCATCATCATGATGCCGCTGCCAGGTCCAGGCATGCTGGTGGTTGCGGTGGGCCTGGCGATCCTGTCCAGAGATGCGGCGTGGGCAGACCGGCTGCTGCAAAAGGTGCGGGCGCGGTTGCCCTCAGATGCGGATGGCAGATTGCCCCGCTCCACCATCGCGACCATGGTCCTGCTGGCGGCGGCAGGCATTGCAGCCTCAATCTGGTTCACCGTCGGCGACATCAACCCGATCGACATAGCCCTGTTCTGGCGCAACTGAATTCAATTGGGTTCTATCGCCGCGAGCGGCGGCGGAGCCCGTCCGCTTTCTACTGTCGCGAGCGGGGGCGGAGCCCGTCCGCTTTCTACTGTCGCGAGCGGGGGCGGAGCCCTTCCGCTTTCTACTGTCGCGAGCGGGGGCGAAGCCCTTCCGCTCGCACAGATACAGCGGTGGAGACTTCGCTGTAGAAGTCGTTGCCCTTGTCGTCGACGATGATGAACGCGGGGAAGTCCTCTACCTCGATCTGCCAGACGGCTTCCATGCCCAGCTCGGGATATTCGAGCACCTCGACCTTGCGGATCGAATCCTTGGCCAGCCGGGCTGCCGGTCCGCCGATGGAGCCCAGGTAGAAGCCGCCGTAGCGAGCGCAGGCCTCGATGACCTGGCGAGATCGGTTGCCCTTGGCGAGCATGATGAGACTGCCGCCGGCCGCTTGGAACTGTTCCACGTAGGAATCCATGCGCCCGGCGGTGGTGGGGCCGAACGAGCCTGACGCGTAGCCCTCGGGGGTCTTGGCGGGGCCTGCGTAGTACACGGGCCGCTCGCGCAGGTAGCCGGGCAGCCCGTCACCCGCGTCGAGGCGCTCCTTGAGCTTGGCGTGGGCGATGTCGCGGGCGACCACCAATGTGCCGGTCAGCGACAGCCGGGTCTTGACCGGATGGCGGGTGAGCTGGTTGCGGATCGCGTCCATCGGCTGATTCAGGTCGATCGGCACAACGCCTGTGGACAGTTCCTGCTCCTCGGTCTCGGGCAGGAAGCGAGCCGGGTCAGCTTCGAGCTGTTCGAGGAAGATGCCGTCTGCGGTGATCCGCCCGAGCGCTTGGCGGTCGGCCGAGCACGACACCGCAATCGCCACGGGACAGCTGGCGCCGTGGCGGGGCAGCCGGATGACCCGCACGTCGTGGCAGAAGTACTTGCCGCCGAACTGCGCCCCGATGCCGAACTCACGGGTGAGCTCGAGGATTCGTCCCTCCCATTCGAGGTCGCGGAAGCCGTGGCCGGCCTCGCTGCCTGCGGTGGGGAGCGTGTCGAGGTACTTGGCCGAGGCGTACTTGGCGGTCTTGACGGCGAACTCGGCCGAGGTGCCGCCGATGACGACCGCCAGGTGGTACGGCGGGCATGCAGACGTGCCCAGCGTGCGCAGGGTGGAGTCGAGGAACCCGATGAGGCTCTCGGGGTTGAGCAGCGCCTTGGTCTCCTGGAACAGGAAGCTCTTGTTGGCCGAGCCTCCTCCCTTGGCCATGAACACCAGCTCGTATTCGTCGCCAGGCGATGCGTAGATCTCGATCTGGGCGGGCAGGTTGTTGCCGGTGTTGCGCTCGGTGAACATGTCGAGCGGGGCGAGCTGGGAATAACGCAGGTTCGAGGTGAGGAAGGTGTCGGCGACGCCCTGGGAGATAGCCACGGCATCGTCGAAATCGGGGTTGTCTGCGCTCCCGGTGAGCACTCGCTCGCCCTTGTGACCCCAGATGATCGCTGTGCCGGTGTCTTGGCAGCTCGGCAGCACGCCTCCTGCGGCGATGTTGGCGTTCTTGAGCAGTTCGAGGGCCACAAAGCGATCATTGGGCGATGCCTCGGGATCGTCCAGAATCGCTGCGAACGAGGCCAGGTGGTTCGTGCGGAACAGATGGGCGATGTCGCGCATGGCTTCCGCTGTGAGCATCCGCAGCGCCTCGGGTTCGACCTGCAGGAAGCGCCGGCCCGCGGCGGTGACCGTCGAGACGTAGTCCGACGTGAGATGCCGGTAGGTCACGTCCGCAGGGCCGGTGGGAAGCAACTCCACGTGGGCGTACTCGCTCATTGCTTCATGCTACGGATGCGCGCTCCCCGGTAATCGGAAAGCCCCGGGCGCGCGGCGATAGGGAGCCCGCTACCGGCATTTCGCCGCTGGCATCCGCCCACAACGTGATCAGGCGGCGAGAATGTGGCCGTGGCTGGTGTCGAATCGATCAATGCAATCACGTTGCGAACTTCGGTCATGGCGGCATCGGTGCGCTTTTACGAGGCGTTGGGGTTCCGGCTCACCTATGGCAGTGACGATGCGGCGTTCAGCACCCTGCACAGCGGAGACTGCTTTGTGAACTTGATCGCGGTGTCCGATGATGCCGAGGCCGAGACCGGCTGGGGCCGGGCGATCTTTCACGTGGACGACGTTGATGCGCTGTACCAGCGAGCGTTGGACGCGGGCTTGGAACCGCAGGCCGCACCTCGCGATGCGCCTTGGGGCGAGCGCATGTTCCCGATCTTCGACCCTGCCGGACACGACCTGAGCTTCGCCAAGCGCGTCCGCGCCTACGAGGTCGACCATCCAGACCTGTGACCCTCACATCGGGCGAGGCCAGACTCCCCAGGCTCCCGGCACCGTGATGGCAGACGCGCTGCCAGCGCGTACCGTCGGGGCGTGAGCGAGGGGCTGTTCGAGGCGGCGGGCAGGGAACGCTTGGCCGGCCAGGCCCCATTGGCCGCACGACTGCGGCCCCAGTCGCTCGACGAGATTGTGGGCCAAGATCATCTGCTTGCCCCTGGCCGCCCGCTGCGAGAGCTGATCGAGGCGGACCGCCTGTCATCAGTGATCCTGTGGGGACCGCCCGGTACCGGCAAGACCACGCTGGCACGAGTCGTTGCTCTGAGCACCGCCAAGGAGTTCCGCGAGCTGTCGGCTGTGAGCGCCACCGTCTCCGACGTACGCGAAGTGATAGCCGAGGCTCGGCTGCGCATCGGCGAGCACGGCCGGGGCACCATCTTGTTCCTCGACGAGGTGCACCGTTTCAACAAGGCCCAGCAGGATGCGCTACTGCCGGCGGTCGAGGACGGGCTGATCGTGCTCATCGGCGCTACCACCGAGAACCCGCACTTCGAGGTGAATCCGCCGCTGCTGTCACGCTCGACGCTGTTCCGCCTGGTGCCGCTCGACGACAGTGCGCTGCGCACTCTCGTCGACCGGGCGCTGACCGCCGAGAGTGCATCGGCCGACGAAGATGCTGTAGATCACATCGCTGCTCGCAGCGGCGGTGACGGCCGTCATGCCCTTACCAGCACTGAGGTGGCGATGGCGCTCGCCGCGCGTCGCGGGGAAGCAGAGGCCCTCGAAGCCCTCGAGATCAGCGGTGCCGCCCACGCAGCACCCGACGCATCTGCCGGGAACCCGCACGTCACTCTGGCTGACGCTGAGCACGCCGTGGACGTCAAGGCCGTCCGTTACGGCGCTGATGGCCACTACGACACGATCAGCGCGTTCATCAAGTCGCTGCGCGGCTCGGATCCCGATGCCGGGCTGTACTGGTTGGCCCGCATGCTCGACGCCGGGGAGGATCCGCGCTTCATCGCCCGCCGCATGGTCATCCTCGCCTCCGAGGACATCGGCATGGCAGACAGCACAGCGCTGCTGATAGCCGAAGCCGCAGCCCGGGCTGTCGAGTACGTCGGCCTGCCCGAGGCCCAGCTCAACTTGGCGCACGCCGTCGTGCGCCTGGCGACAGCGCCCAAGTCGAACCGGGTCACCGTCGCGCTCAGCCGAGCCAAGGCCGACGCCCGCACCGCTGGTGCCGGCGAGGTGCCCATTCACCTGCGCGACGCCCACTACCAGGGCGCCGCATCGCTGGGCCACGGCGAGGGGTACCAGTACCCACACGACGATCCGAGCGGCTGGGTGCCACAGCAGCACCGGCCCGACGAGGTGGCCGCCAACGTCTACTGGGAGCCCTCCGAACATGGCCGCGAGAAGGACCTGCACAGGCCAGAACCGGCCGATGGCGCCCCCGGGGCAGAGGACGGAGCCCGGTAGGAGGGCCTCGCGCCGTGGTTGAATGACAGGGACGGCAGGGGCACGGCGGCATGCCCCAGACCCTGATACGGGGGTGTGACATGAGTGCAGGCGCGGCAACGCTCGGGCTGGCAGAGGTGCCCATCGTCAATTACGGCGATGTCGAGGACGAGATGGTCGCCTACCGGGCGGCCGGCACCGAACGAGCCATGCAACTCGGCAATCGTGGGCCGATCCGCTTCACCGACGACGGCAACCTGCACCCCGAGATCGCCGAGGCGTACTCGCGCTGCGGTTTCTACGTCTTCACCGGAGTGCTCGGGCCTGACGAGCTGGCCGACATCATCGACCTGCTGGACCGCTGCCCCACTGCGCCCGATGCCGACACGGACCGTCACGGTCGCCCAGCGCTCGGCGCCGGCCATCAGGGTCGCAACGTCTCGTTCGTCCGCCCGCTGACCGACCCCTACGGCGGCACCGACGTGGCCCACGGTCGCCATCCGTTCAAGATGTTCGAGCCCTCGGCTCCAGACGAAGCGCCCGAATGGGTCGTGCAGGTCATCAGCGGCTCGCTGCAGTTCTCCGAGGCGTGCCTGCGGCTGTACGGCCATCCCGGTCTGCTCGGCGTCGCGCAGGCACTGAACGGCCCCGATTTCACCCCGTTCAACGAGGTCGTGTGGATCAAGCAGCCCGGCCTGGGCGGATCGGTGGCGTGGCACCAGGACGGCTGGACGCACTGGGACCATCCCGAGCTCGACGAGGGCACCCACGGCTTCAACTTCATGGCCCAGCTCTACGGCTGCGATGCCACCAACGGCCTGTGGGTGGTGCCCGGCTCGAATCGCATGGGAAAGGTGGACATCAAGGCCATGTGCCTCGCCGCCGGTTCGGACCGCCTCCCCGACGCAGTCCCGGTCGTGTGCGACCCCGGCGACGTAGCCATCACCAGCCGCCAAGCCATTCACGGCTCGTTCGCTAACACGTCCGATCGGCCCCGGGTCACCCTCAACTTCGGCTTCCACCGGCGCCGATCGGTGTTCGGCGTGCGCAGCGGCGGCGTCCACAACCCGATCTCGCTCTACGACGAGGCCTACATCGCCGAGCGGTCGCGTGTGATCGGCTGGGCCATTGACGCTCGCTCCAAGCGCTTCGAGGCCGAGACGCCGTTCGTCTACCAGCCCAACGCGGGCCGCGAGCACAAATTCGTTTGGGACGACGCCACCCGCGAGGCCATCGCGGACTACAACCTCAAAGACATCGGCATCTAGCACCCCTGGATCAGCCGAGGTGCTGGCTCAGCGGGAGATTGCGTCCGTCGGGGCGAAGTTTTCTGCCTGACAGACGTCGCGTCAGGACTCGAGTGCGAGCACGGCGCTTGGGCCGATGTGCAACTGGACGCCAGCACCGACCGCTGGGCCGTGGGGAGTGATGGCGTCCAAGGTGGTAGCAACGCCGCCGACGTCGGCCTCCATCCGCAGCTCGTAGCGGTCGCCGCGGAAGCGGCGCCGGACGACCGTGGCGGTCAGCCGCGCGATCGGGTCATCGCCTGTGACGCCCGTGCTGTCGAAGCCAGTTGCCACTACCTCGATGCGATCAGCGCGCAGAACGAAGTTTCCCTGGCGCCCGGCGGCCCTGACCAGCATGGGCGGCACTTCGGAGTCGAACATGTTGGTGTGCCCCAAGAATCGGGCCACCTGGGCGGTTCGGGGGTCGGTCCAGACCTCCTCGGGAGTGCCGATCCGCAGCAACCGGCCTGACGCCATCACCGCAATGCGGTCCGCCAGGGCGAACGCTTCGTGATGGTCATGGGTGACGTGAACGGCGGTGACGCCGACCTTGTCGAGCACCGGTCGCAGCTCGTTGATGAGCCGCTCTCTCAGCAGCCGGTCC
This sequence comes from Acidimicrobiales bacterium, assembly GCA_965231925.1. GTDB lineage: Bacteria > Actinomycetota > Acidimicrobiia > Acidimicrobiales > Poriferisodalaceae > Poriferisodalis. Next base: position 1,375,541 of record OZ246894.1, on the reverse strand, counting down.
AGCGAGCCGAACGGCTCGTCGAGCAGCAGCACCCTCGGTTCGGGAGCGAGCGCTCGAGCCAGCGAGACACGTTGCCCCTCGCCGCCTGACAGCGTTGCGACGTCGCGGCCGTTGAAGCCCGCCAATCCGACCAACTCGAGCACTTCGGCAACCCGCCGACGCCGTTCGGCAAGGGGCACCTTGGCCATGCGCAGGCCGAACGCCACGTTGCCCTCGACGTCGTAGTGCGGGAACAGCACTTCGTCTTGGAACATCAGGCCGATGCCGCGCTGGTCGGGGCGCTGACCGGTCAGGTCCCGGCCGTCGAGCTCAATCCGTCCGGCATCGAGCGGCTGCAGCCCTGAGGCGGCTCGAAGCAGCGTCGTCTTGCCGCAGCCCGAAGGTCCGAGCAATACCACCATCTCGCCGTCACCGACCGCGAGGTCGACCCCGTCGAGTGCCTTCGTCCGGTCGAAGCGGACATGAGCATCCGTGATGCGCAGCGTCCCTCCGCCCGTTCCCGTTGCCGCCACGCCCCTGACGCTACGCAGTCGGCAGCTCCTGCCCGAACAAGCGCCGGTACAGCCGCCTGGCACGCCGGTGGCCGCTGCGTCGCCGCGCTACGGAAGCACGCGGAACGCCCGGCGGCGCTCGGGGCCGTAGCGATACACACGGAAGTCAACGTCAAAGGACAGCGCCTCGGAGATCCCGAGCCGTTCCATGAGCGCCCAACTCGTCCTGTCCGTCAACGAGAAGCCCTGATCGTCAAACTGCTGCCGGATCGCCTCGGCAGCTTGAAGATCGTGGTCGGTCGTGCACTCAATTCGGGTCCGCGAAGCGTGGATCGCGCTCACTGCTTGGCTTGCTGCCACATGGTGAGTCCTGACGTTCACTAGGTTCCACAGTTCGACCAGCACGTGATCGCTGGTGACGAGCGATGACTCATGGTCGGTCAGGATCGAACGAGCGACGTCCCGCTCGACATCGCTCCTGTTTACCGCCGCGTACCAGACGCTGGTGTCGACGAACTTCGCCACCGAGGCTCACAATCCCTTGTCGGCGTAGTACTTGTCGATTGCCTCGCCGATCATCTGATGCTTGTTCTCCCGGATGTTGGAACCGCCGTCATCGATCAGCCCGAAGAGGGCTGTGATGCTCTGCGCAGGAGCTTCCTCCTCCTCGAGATCTCGGTCGACGAGCCGGCGGATGTACTCCGATAGGGAGATGCCTTGCTGGGCTGCCTTCCGCTTGGCGAGGGCGTGCTGGTTGTCGGTCAGAACGATCATGGTGCGCATACTGTCACCCCTGCATATGCGGCAGAGCATAGTTTATGCCGCCGCATCGTCCGATCGTCTGTTCGCCAGCGACACCCAGTCGTCGAGCCGGACGGGGTCGGCCAGCTCGATGCCGTAGGGGCGATAGGCGGCAGCGACTGACGACATCTGCCCGGCCGAGATGCCGCTGACGACAAGCCGCCCGTCCGGTGCAACCCGTTCGGCGATGTCGCCGGCTAACGGCATCAGCACGTCGGCAGTGATGTTGGCCACCACCACGTCGAATGTGTCGAGCTCGGCGTCGCCGACGGGGGCAGTGCTGAAGCTGGCCACTTCGTCGAGGCCGTTTCGCCGGGCATTGGCGCTCGCCGCGGGCACAGCCGCCGGCTCGATGTCGATCCCCACCACCTCAGCCGCACCTAACCGGGCGGCCACCAAGGCCAGCACCCCGCTGCCGCACCCCACATCGAGCACTCGCTCGCCGCCGGCCATCTCCCCCGCCAGCCATGTGGCCAGCAACCGCGTCGACGGGTGTGTTCCCGCTCCGAACGCCGGGCCAGGATCGATCTCGACGACCTCCGGGGCGTCGGCGCCAGCCCACGGGAAGCAGACAGCCAACCGCTCCCCGACGAGCACGGCCCGAGTTCGGTTCAGCCAGCCCACCGCGTGCGACGCATCTGGCGGCCCCAGCACCGCGGCATGACCCTCGGCGCGAAGTTGTGCCACCACTTCGCGGGCAGTGCGGTCATCGATCACACGAGCCCGACTCACCCAGCGCCCCCGAGCCAGGCGTTCCTGGGTCACTGCGAGCGCCATCGCCGTCAGCCATTCCGGCAGCGACGGGCCGTCAGCGTCGCCGCCTGGGGTCGCGCCGCCATCGGCCGTGCCCAATGGGACATCGTCGGCGACGACCACGCACGCACCGCCGAACCGCTCATCACCCCATGGGTTCGCCCACGAGCGCTGCTGGCTCACCCCGGCAGTCTCGCCGTCGGAGTCCCATGCCTCGCGCAGCAACCAGCCGGCTCGTCTCGGCGGCCAGTGCCACCACTGTGATGCAGAACTGCGGTAAAGGTGAAGGGCCACGACTGCGAAGGCGGCAACACCATGACCAACAGATTCGTGGCAGCGATGGCGTTCGCTGCACTGGTGATCTCGGTGCTGTCGCTGTTCGTCGCACTGAGCACCACCACCGAAGAAGAGACTCCCCAGACCGGCGATCTGTCCCCTGCGACGACCGCCCCGCTCGGCGGAGACACCCCGTCAGCCTCTGCCGCCGCAACAACCACCACGACACGCTCGTCGGCGGTCGTAGCTCAGACCACGATTCCGGAACCAGCGACAACGGCGCCCCCACCGACCATCTCGGTGCCGCCCACCGCAGCGCCGCTGCCGGGCACGCCTGCCGAATTCGGGCCGGCCGCCGGAACCCCGCTCGGCTTGGTCGGCGTCAGCCACGACGACTTTCTCAATGTCCGTGACGTTCCCAACGGCAACGTCGTGGCCACGCTCTCGCTGCGCATCGCTCCCGGCGATCCAGCAAACAGCAAGCTGGAGGTCGGCGATCCAGCCGCCGACGGCTCGGTCGCGACGCTGAGTCTCGACGGCATCACCGCAACCGGTCGCACACGAGATCTGGCCACCAGCACGTGGCACCAGATTCAAGCTGGGCCGGTGGTCGGCTGGGCGAGCAGCAAGTACCTCGCCCCGCTGACTCCCGGGGTGCGTCTCGACATGACCGCTCAGGTCTTGAGTGCGGTGGGCAGCACACCGAGCGCTGACACGCTGACCGAGCTCGCGAGCGTGGTTTCGGCCACGTTCGCTTCGGACGAGCCGCCGTCGCGCATCCGGGTGACGGCCCCGCCGAGAGCGATCGACGGATTGGCGGAGATCACCGTCGATGTGGTCGGGTCGGCAGACGATTCCGTACGCGGCTACCGACTGCTGATTTCAGCCGACCCGGCCGGCGACTGGAGAGCTGACGACGTCGACACGGCCGGCGGCCCGTTCACGCTGCGCAACGTGATGGCGACACCGCTGTGCTACAGCCACCGCGGCACCGGCGACAACGGCCTTTGCAACTGACCCGCCAACGCGCTTCTTTGATGTCGCCGCCCGTCGCTAGGGTTGTAGCCCGCCGATGGAACCCGCACCGCGTGGGTTCGGTAACCACCTTGGGGGTGATCGGTTTCGACTTTGACGGTTGAAGTGAGAGAAGCGAGCCGTGGTCTCCGGATCCACGAAAAAGAGCCGGAAACAAACACAAACGCCAATGTCGGACACGCTCAGCGTGGCGATCTGGTGCTCGCAGCCTGACCTCAGGTTGTGAGTTCGGCCCGATAGCTCCCGTCCTGCGGGCTTCGGTGCCTTCATCTGCAGGGCTCGCCCACCGCCCGTGCCGACGGGGCGGCGGGGACACGCACAGACGGCTAAGGCGATTGGCAGGGTGTCGCTGCCCGCAATCGCCCGACAATCCCCCAGCGACTGCGCTCGGAGAAGACTCACCGAAACGTTGAAGGACGCGGGTTCGATTCCCGCCACCTCCACGCTGTGACGTCGACGCTTCTTCAGTCCGATGTCGGCTGATTGAGATTCTCGAACGGCTTCGGACTCCAGGCAACCTGAGACCGCCCGCCCGGCGGCCTCCCGAATCAGACGCGCATGTCACGTCAGACCAGATCGTGGGGCATAGTGCTCATCAACTCCGCGCCTGCCTCAGTGATGAGGTACTGGTCTTCGAGCTTGACGCCCTGGTGGCTTGCCGCATCGCCGATGTAGCTCTCCACGCAGATCACCATCCCGGGCTTGAACTCGCCTGACAGCGGGTACGGCCCGGGCGCCTCGGTCTCGTACACCGGGATATAGGGGCTCTCGCCGCACAGGCCCAGGCCGTGGGCCAAGCAGTAGTAGCCGTACGGCGCGAACCGCTCCGGCACCGCCCACGCCGACCGGGCGAACGACTCGAAACTGCGTCCTGGCGCCAGCAGCGCGACGTTGTGCTGCAGCTGTTCGAGTGCCATGGCATGGATGCTGCGCTGGACCACAGTGGGCGCCGCGTTGCCGCACACGAAGGTTCGCGAGAAGTCGACGCCATAGCCGCCAGGTCCGAGCGCGTCGGTGTCGATGCAAAACAGGTCGCCGTCACGGATCGGGTTGGGGCCGGCCTCGTTGAAGTACGGGAATGTCCGGGCCCCTGCCTGTACGAGCCTCGTGGAGAAATACTCGCCGTTGCCGGCGATGAGGCCACGGTGCAGCTCGGCCCAGACCTCAACCTCGGTGCGTCCGGGCTCGATCTGGTCGCGCATCCCTGCGAGCGCTGCGGTGACGACGTCCATGGCGCAATCCATGGCGGCGATCTCGTCTGCCGTCTTGATCCGGCGGGCCAGGGCGAACACCTCGGTTGCCGACGTGAACTCGCAACCGTGCGAGCGCAGCGCGTCAGTCACATGCTGGTCGAACCGCTCGACGACCAAACGTGGATTGCCGACCTGCAGTTTCGCCACAAGCTCGGCGACTTCGCGAGCAAACCCGTGCGTCGACTCCACCCACCGAGTTCCGTCCGCCGGGGTGAGTGATGTCGGGCGCCGCCCGCACCTCGGTGACGGTCCCGGCGCCATCGGCCAGGTGCTCGCAGCCAGCGTATTCCCACAGCACGACCGGCCCGTCCGCCTGCACGAGCACGAACCTGAACGCTCCCATCATCGAGAACACCGTCATGTTCCGCACGCCGGTCGCGTAGAAGATGTTGATCGGGTCCGCGGTCAAAACCGCAGCAACATCGAGCGATTCCATCGAACGGCGAAGCCGGTCCAGCCGTCCGGTCTCCAGCGTCACACGCCGCCGCCGAGAACGTTCGGTGCCACGCCGCCCAGTCTCTCAGTCCGTCGCAGCTCGTAGATCTCGCCTCGATACTTGGCGGGAATCTCGACAGCGGGAACTTCGTCGAGTCCCGCGAGCACGGCATGGGCGTAGTGCGCTCGTTGAGCTGCGAGGAGCTGGTCTCGGACGGCCTCGTCGAGCGTGGGATAGGTCGCTGCGAACTTCCCGCACTCGTGCAGCAGCTCCGTGTATTCGAAGTACGACATTCCGAAGTCTCGCTTCACCAGCCGGCTTGGGTATTCCCCTGGCTCCGGGTCGCCTTCGACATACAGTTCGGCAGCAGGCCACGGCGAAGCACGGCAGCACTGATGGAGTGCGTCGAAGAACGCATCATGCAGCTGGTGAGGGTCGATGCTCGACGGCAGCCCATCCGCCAAGACCCCGTTCGACACTTTCAAGATGCGGTCCTCGAATTTTCGTGTCGCGACGCTCGCTGCGTCGCCATCGGGATGAAGCACATCCGCCGCGCGCTGGGCGGCAGTCAGCTCGAGACTTGCCAGGAATGCTGCTGTGGACGGAATGTCGAAGATGTAGTCGTCCAGGAATTCCAGGACACCCACTTCGCCAAGCAGCTCGGAAACTCCTAGGAACTCGACCCCTGCGCCCTCGTGTACTCGGGCTGAACTGAGGTCCCGAGGGTCGATCTCGGGCCGCGACGCCTCAGCGTTGTATGCATCGGCGCTGGCCCACTTGAGGGCGTACAGCCTCTCGTGCACCTCGACGAGACCGCTGGCCGCCATCGACCTCTCACAGCCGACCGCCAGCATTGCTGCAACCACTAACAAAGCGCACCAATGCAACGCCGTGCGTCGCCGAGGTCCTCGTGACGTCGGGCGTGAACACGCCTGCGGGCGCGCCAGCCCCATGCTTTCTTGTTCCATTTCCTCCTCTTCCATCGTGAGGGGAGCGATGCCACGCAGGCATCGCAAGGTCTGACAAGAAGGCGTGCTTCGAATCGGCGTCAAGGAGTGCTTCGAAGCGCCGGACGCAGTTGAAATGACAGGCGGCGATCGGCTGGCTGCATTCGAGTGCCGCCAGCGGATTGCCGGGAGCGATGCCTTCCGGTCCGAACTCCCGAGTCCGACCACATTCGGCGTTGCTCGTGCGATCTGCTCCCTTGTCGAATCAGTCCCCGTGTCTGCCTTGCTTGCCTGACGCCTCGATACCACCATTAGCGTGCGCCGCGTACGCGCCCTGAACCCCAATCGATCTGGTGCACGAAGGGAATTGAGATGCACCCCATGAGCAGCTCCGAGGCACTGGACTTTCTGAACGACGGCTCGCGGACCGGCAAGCTCGCATGGGTCGCCTCCGACGGGCGGCCCCACGTGGCGCCTGTCTGGTTCATCGTGGAAGACGGCGACCTGGTCTTCGCTACCGCCACACGCAGCGGCAAGGCCCTCGCCATGGCGCGTGAACCGCGCGTCTCGCTGGTTGTCGACACCGAAACGCCGCCGTACGCGTTCGTGAAAGTGGACGGCGTCGTCGAAGTTTCCCAAGACCTCGACGAGCTTCGGCGTGTGTCCACGCTCACCGGCGCCCGCTACATAGGCGCCGATCAAGCCGAGGCATTCGGCGAACGGAATTCCAGCCCCGGCGAATGCCTGGTGCGGCTGCGCCCGACCAGCATCGTCGGCGTCGACGGCATCGCTGACTGGGACTGACGACAGCCCGAGGACATCCACCCCGCAGCGGTCGATGAATGTTTACGAGATGTCTAAGCCGAGAAATGAGCCATTCGCAGCGCAAGCCGCAACGGTCGCCGTTACTTCTCGTGTGCGATGAGGGCCTGGATCTCGGACAGCTCCAGAATCTGTTCGATCGTCGACAACGTGTAAGTGCGGCCTTGTGTCGCCAAGATGACGTCGCAGAGAGCGTTCGGCCGTTCGGTCCATCCCTTGCCGTCAATCAGTGCACACGCCCTCAGCCCGCGTTCGTTCGCAACCGTCACCAAGTTTCGGATGCGCGCAGCCTTGTCGCGTGCCGTCCCGCCGACTTCGGCCACCTTGGACTCGATGACAAGCGTGGGCGAGTCGTCGGGAATAATGAAGTCTGGACCTGGCTTGAGGCCGAACCGGGCTCGAGTCTCTGCGGCACCGGCAGCTCCCCGCCTCGTTCGGTGGTAGGGCACCCCATTGGCGTCCAGCAAGTCCTGGAGCGGGATTTCCAGGACGGCATCTCCCTTGACTTCGGAGTAGGCGTCCTGCACCTGTCGCCAAACCCCGCCGACGTACCGCTGAAATAGCAGCGCCGAGTAGGGCACGCCACCGGTGTGGTCGCGCACGCTCTGCCACCCGCTGGCGGTGTCGCGCTTATCGAGCTTGGAATGGAAATACGTCGTGAGGCGAGGCGGCACGGTGAGCAAGTCACGATTCATCATCGCCAACACTGCACCCGCGATCGAAGCAGCCGTTCGTTGCCTCGTTGCCGTCGGGCGTTCTTGAGCAGCGCTGCGCTCGAGGCTCTTGAGCGACCCGCCGGCCACTTTCGATTCGGGATCGTGGAGACGGATGGCAACCGCCAACTCGTTGTGCGTCAGTCCAAGGATCATCCGAAGCGGCGCCAACGCCGAGGGGCATTCGAGCAACGTCGCCTTCAGCGCTGTTTCGTCGACACGAGTGAATTCGTCAGTGCCCTTCGCCAGCGCCTCGTACGCCTCAGCGAAGGTGTCCTCCTCGAACATCGAATCGCCTCTCGGCACCAGATGAAACGACGGGCTGAGATGCGTGAGGTAGCTCTGGGTCAAGAGTGCACGCGAAGCCTCGGCTTCTTCGCCATGTTTCGCGAGCGTCACGCCGACCGCCTGCAGGCGCGCTACCGGACTCGGGTCCGAGCCTGCTGCGCGAAGAATCCGTTCTTCAGAATCCGAGAGCGCCATGCTCAACCTGCGAGCCGGAGTTCGCCCGGTTCAGACTCGCATTGATCGCTCGTAATTCGCTGTGAGGACACCTCGACATACTCACGATGCAATTCGACTCCGCCGGCGCAACGGCCGTGGCGTCGAGCAGCGACGATGGTGGTCCCAGAACCCGCGAACGGGTCCACAACCAGGCCTCCGCTCGGGCACGCAGCCTGAACGAAGAACTCCGCGAGCCCCTCGGGCATCACCGCCGTGTGCTGACCGGCAGGGCCCCAATGCTGGTTGTACGTCTGACTGACCTCGATGACGTTGCCCGGGTCGGCCCCGCCCTTGTCGTAGGTGAATCGTCGGTCGCGGCCGAATCCGGCCTCGGTGTTCCGTCGGCCGTTCCGGTCTCGGCGGCGGCGCGCTATTTCTTGCTCGCTTGACCGGTACGGCACCCGGACGGCATCGAGGTCGAAGTACGGCTTGCTGCCCTTGGCAAAGTGGTACACGTACTCGAAGCTGTCCTTCGTTCGCGGCCCGAACCGACCCGGAATCGCATTGGGCTTGGACCAGATATAGGTCTCGAGCCAGCGCCAGCCCATGCGTTGCAGCTCAAGCACCAGTTCATACACATACGGATGTCGCTGCCCTCTGAGGTGGCCGCTCGCGGCAACGCGGTTCTTGATGTTCAACACAAACGATCCGGTTTCGGTCGTCGCCCGCAGCATCGCTTCAGCGAACGGAAGGAACCACTCGACATAGTGATCTGGGTGGATCTCGGAATACCGCCGTGCGTCCGCGTACGGGGGCGATGTAAAGAAGAGATCGACGGATTCAGTGGGAAGGCGCACGAGCCAATCGGCGGCGTCACCCCACACGACGCCGCCCTCAACGAGCCGCGCCAATGCGGCCTCAGGGTCATCGGGAGCGGTCGGAACCTCGGTTGAAGTGTCGTCGCCTGCCACGTGGCCGACAGTAGCGACCCGCAGTGACACGAACTGCGACCGGCCAGCATCACCGGCGTCGACAGCGTCGCCCTCTCGCACTGGCTAGTGCCCGAGAACAGCTGCCTCGGTTACGACCGGGGCTGAGCACCGCCGAGCATCGGACTTGCCGGAGTGGCACGTGGGTCACGGCGGGTCCACTGTCCCGACTCGACTGCACTGAAGAAATCCCCTGCCATCTGGTTGAAGGCCGCAGGCTCTTCGAGGTTGATTCCATGGCCGGTGCGCGGGGCGATCCACAGGCCTGCCCGTGGCAGCACTCGCTTGAGGAAGACATTCGTCTCGATGACCGGGTCGTCCTCATCGCCGACGGCCAGCAGCACGGGGACGTCGAGCTGGCGCAGCTCTTCTTCGAAGTCGTACAGCGACGGGCGCCCGGCCTGGAAATTGCGCATCGTCAGCCCCGAGCCGACCGCTGAGTGCTCGGCCAGATACTGCTTGAACTCCTCCCAGCCCCTCGGGTCCTTGTTCTGGAGCTGGACGCGGGTAGCACCGACAGCGATGCCGTCCGCTGCGGCATCCACACCGTGCTTCATCATCGACTCGGCGGCGGCGCGGACCTCGCTCAGGAACGCTTCGCGGGTGTCGCCGAATGCGCCGGACCCACCGCTGGCAAACAGCAGGGAGGACACCCGCTCCGGGTACCGCAACGCGAACATCAGCCCGGTGTAGGCGCCCATGCTGAGACCGACGACATGGGCGCGCTCGATCCCGAAGCTGTCGAGAACTGCCAGCAAGTCCTCCCGCTCGCGCTCAAATGTGTAATCCGAGTCGTTCTGCGGAACCTCAGAAGGCGGATAGCCGCGGGCGTTGTAGGTGATGCATCGATGGCTGCGGCTGAACCTCCGCACCTGGGCCTCCCACGTGCGGTAGTCGGCCGCAAACTCGTGCAGCCACACAATGGAATGCCCAGAACCGGACTCCTCGGCGTACAGCCGAACGCCGTCCCCTTGGATCATCGGCACCACGTCACCTCCACTCGGCAAGTCCGCGTCACCGAACCGTACGCGGATCGCAGCCCGATGAAAGGGTGACGGCCTGAGAGCGACGCGTCGAGATCAGACTCGGGCTTCCGCGGCGTACCTCTTGTTGTAGCGCTCGCGGCAGATGTAGAACTCGTCGGCACTCTGGAAGGCGTCGTGGGCGACCAGCAGATCGAGATTGCGCCGCACCAGGCGGTCAGGCGCAACACGAGTGGCGAGCACTTGAATCGCTCCGTAGCCGACGGGGCCGGTTCCCTCGGCCGTGTCTCGGCCGTGGGTCACACCCAACAAGTACTCGATTTCGTCGAGGGCGGCATCGAACAGTGCGTCCTCGGGGGTCTTGGGAATGAACTCGTCGGTGAGTGAACGCAGCGTCATCCACAGCCGCAGCGAGGCCTGGATCGGCGCCTCGTCGGGACGCTTGAGCCGATCACAGTTGACCAGGTAGGTGACTCGGCCGACCCTGCCGTCCTCCTCGGCTCGCACCGTCCCGATGACCCTCGCGATGGGGTCGATCCGGTCTGCAGCGGCGGCGCCGAACGCGACGGCGTAGATCGCCAGCAGCGTGATGTGGTGCTGCAGGTTGATGGCGGGCCCATCAACAGAAGTCGTGTACGGGATCCGGTTGGCCAGCAGCCGCACGGCGTGTGCCCAGGCTTTGTCATGGTCGGCGCAGTTGGAGAAGTAAGCGCCGGTGACGAGCAACCTGATCAGCTCGGCTGACGCGTGCTCGTAGGCCCGCACGCACTCGTCGTACCCCTCGCAGTCGGCGCTCCCAATGGCGTCGATGGTTCGCAGCGTTTCCTCTTCGATGAACTCATGAAGCTCGATGCGACCCGCAGGGTCGGAGAGGATTTCTTTGAGTTCGGCCACAGTGGCCGCTTCAGGCTGTGACGTCACGCAGCCAACAGTACAACGCCCCGATTTCGCGCTATTGCATGAGCGTCTGTCGGCGTCAGCTCGGCCAGCGGCTGTTCCGGCGGCTCTGGGACACAGCTGCGGTGCCGGTACAAACAGGAACGATCAGGATGAAGATGCCGATGGAGAGGATGGCGAGCACGCCCGCCACAGCCAGCAGGGCCGTCGACAACCACAGGGCCCTTACTCGCGCTTTTGGGAACGCAACAGCCACAGCGAGCGAACCCAGTCCCACGATGAGGGACCCGAAGAAGATGATCGACCAGAGCGTTGCGATGGGAGCCTCCTGAGGTGCACGGCGCACAGAGGGTCCACGCGCAGCCTAAGACGCGCACGACCGGTGCCTGCGCCATCGGCGACAATGGCGGTGTGGCACTGAACGTGTGGTCCGATTTCACCTTCAAATTGGCGAACCGGGCGAACCGCACGGCGATCCGCTGGAGCGGCGGCCGGATCGGCTGGCAACACAAGGGCACGCCCATCATCGAGCTGACCATGACGGGCCGGCGCAGCGGCCAACCTCGCACGACGCTGCTGTCTGCAGTTGCCGAGCGCGACGGCGCCTTTGTCGTCATCGGCTCGCGCGGCGGCAACTCGAAGCACCCGGCGTGGTTCCTGAACGTGCGCGCCAACCCCTCGGTCACGGTGCGCAACCGCGATGGCGTCCAGCAGATGACCGCCCGCCTCACTGAGGGCAACGAGCGCGCCGAACTATGGGAACAGGTGACCGCCAAGGATGACCACTACCTGCGCTTCCAGGAACGTACCGATCGGGTCTTCCCCATCGTGATGCTCGAACCCGCCGACGGCATCTCAGCCGCAGACACCTGAGATCGACCGAAGCCGTGGCCGGCGAAGGCTCAACCCCTCAATGAGTCGCCGCGCGCTCCACGGGAACGATGTCGTAGGTCATGTCGATCATTCGCCAGTCGAGCACAGAAGAGGCCACCGGCACCGTATCCGGCACCGGCGGGAATCCGGGACTCGACCGGCGCGGCAGTCCGAGCGACGCGAACATGCCGACCACGCCCAGCGCTGCCGACAACAAGAACACCATCGTGAACGAGCCCACGGCATCGGCCACGAAACCGCCGAGCTGCGGCGAGATCATCTGGGCCATGCCGAAGCAGAACGTCGTGGCGGCGAACGCCGGTCCGTAGTCGTCGGTGGTGGTGTTCTGGACGACGTAGACGGTCAGCACCGTCGGCATGGCCGAGAACAACAGCCCGATCACTACGCACAACACCAGCGTCGGCACAAACCAGCCCGGCAGGACCAGCGTGGTCACGATCGACCAGCCCGCGAATGAGATCACCAGCGTGGCGCGAGTGCCGATTCGCTGGGACAGGGCGATGCACAGCGGCCCACCGAAGATCATTGCCATGCCGACGAGCGTGAAGGCCAGCGACGCTCGTGAGCTCGTCCAGCCGCTGTCGTCCTCCAGCCGAGTCGTCAGGAAGGCGATGACCAGCAGATACAGCAGCCCGAACGTCGTGAACGCGCCGACCAAGGGCACCCATCCAGGCAGGCGCCTCAGCGTGGAGAACCCGCCGATGCCAGTCCCCGACGCCAGGCGCTCTTGGCGATGCCCGATGAGCAGCAGGACTGCGGCCGCAATGGCGGCGCCGATGAGCAGCTGGATGAGGTACACGTTGCGCCAGGCCGCATCGCCCATCGTCGAGCGGACGAAGCCCGAGAGCTGGCCGCCGAACACGACGCCGAGCCCCATGCCTGCGCCGAGCGCAGCCACCGCGAATGCTCGCTTGTCGGGCGCGAGTGCATCAGCCGTCACCACGGGGGCGGGGATCCACGCGAGCGCTCCGCCCATGCCCATCGTTGCCAGACCGACCCCTAGCACGAGCGGCCCCGGGGCGATGGCTGCCAGCGCCTGGCCGATGACCGCGAGCACCACGCCTACTCGCATCACCCCAAGCAGCCGGAAACGGCTCGACGCCGCCGCGACGACCAGGCTGCCTGCCAAGTACGCCGCCATGTTCACCGTTGCGAGCGAGCCGGCGACGGTGTTCGACAGACCCAGGTCGTCCCGGACAGCGGGGAGCAGCACCCCGTAGGTGAACCGGCCGAAGGACTGCGCGACGGCCGCGATGAGTGACATGAGGGCGACCGCTGCAACGCCGGTCAGCGTGCGCCGCCGGGTCTTCAGCTCGCTGTCGCCGTCGGTCACAAGTGACTATGCAACATGCAATCACTCCCGGATGCACGTTCGGGGCGTGGTCTGGGTACCGGCGCCGGGTGCGAGACTCGCAAAATGGCGAGGGCGCACAGGGCTGTCCGCAATGGCATTCGCCAGCCGGCGTCGAGCCGGAGTCGGCCGCGAGACCGGCGATGACGCAGGATCAATTCGCTGTGCTGGTTGCCGGCGTGGCCACCGCAGTGACGTTTGTGCAGGTGGTGCCCCAGGTGGTGCGGCTCTTGCGCCTGAAGCGAACCGAAGGCGCCTCGCCCGCTTGGGCGGCGATCGGCATGGTGATCAACATCGGCTGGATCGCGTACGTGATCGCCGAGGAGTTCTGGGTCACGATCCCTGCGATCCTCGCGGCGGTCATCAGCTTCGGAGTGGTGCTGTACCTGCTGTGGCGCAATGGTGCCGATGTGCGTGCTGCGGTGATCTCCGGCATCGCCGTGGGCGTGGCCTGCGTGGTCTTGCAGCGTGTCGTGGGCTGGAATGATCTCGGAACGGTGCTCGGATTGTCGAACGGTCTCTACCTCGGGCCGTCGGTGTATGCCGCGTGGCGGATGTATGCGCCGGTCGGCGTGGCCCCGCTCACGTGGGTGCTCACCGCGGGCGAGGGCATCTTGTGGGGCTACTACGGGGTGCTCGTGGAGGCGGTCCCGATCATGGTCTACGGCAGCACGGCGTTCCTGCTCGCGGCGCTCATCCTCCTGCGACTGTGGATCACCCGGCACCGGATACGGGCTGAGCTCGCACCGCCCGACTGAGTGACCGAGCACTCGACGTTCGACTACGGCGCAGGCCTCGTCTACAGCACAGGCCTCCTCTACAGCGCAGGCCTCGTCTACGGCGCGGGGAGGGGGCAGGCGACGGCCTGATACGTGCGGAGCCGCTTGCGCAGCGTCCACACCAAGAGCGCGAGTGCGGCCAGCCCCACGACGGGCTGCACCGGCGCCCACCACGACAGCGCCCCCGAGATGCCCACGAGCGCAACGACTGCCTGGTTGCACACCGGACAGCCGACGGCGAGGAACGACACGAACCCGCCCCAGATGGTGGAGGTGCCCTGACGTTCCACCGCCACTTCGGTGACTGCGTCGTTGCCGCTTGCGGCCGGGCGGATCGCAAAGATCAAGCCAATGAGGCCCGACGTGACCACGAGGATCACGTAGTCGAGCCACCCCGTCTCGACCGGCCGGCCGAAGATCGGCGTGTCGATCACGTCTGACGGGATTCCGATGAGCACAGCGGCAACGGCGCCGTACACGACAGCTCTGGGCCACACCGCCAGAGGCAGTTCCCGCAGATCCCTCAGCACCAAGGCGACGCTACCCCGCCCCCCGCCCAGCCCATCCGCGCCCGACTCGGACGCGGTAGTCACCAGCCTGATCGCGGGGCCGGCTCACGACTTGGGGCGGAGCCACCATGTCCACGAATTGCCCTCGACCGGCGGTTCAGCCAGCAAGTCGGCGAGCGCCGATATCAGGTTCCCTGGATAGGCCAGCGACGCTCGGTTGAAACGGACGGGGTTCGTGAAGATGACCCCCGGGTGTGATTCCCCAACAGCCGCTCGACGTTGCAGGAGCACCGAGAAATCGCCGATGTTCTCGGTCACGAGCACCCGACCAGATTCCGCTGCGTGCTGCAGCAAGCTCGCATCGCTGCACCCACGCATCGAGAGGTCAGCCGCAACGGCTACGACGTCGTGTCCTGCGTCGACTAGTGCGGCCGCGACGATCGGCGCATGCATTTCGTCGAGAAGCAGCCTCACGCCTTGAGCAATGCCTGCTGGCGGGTCCAAGCGGCCTCAGCTTCTTGGGCCGTCTGTGTTCTGTTGGCGAGCTCTGTGTCGATTTCGTCGGTGAATTCTGCGTAGTACGCGAGGGCCGCGTCTACCGCAGACGTACTGATGTTCAGCAGGCGCGCCGCTCGTGCGCGCCGCTCATCCACCGGCACATCGCCTCCGATGAGTGCTCCGATGACATCGACGATCTCCGGTCCGGCTATCAGCGCTGCCCGGCGACCCGCCGGCCCGTCTCGAAATATCACCGCTGGGTGGGTCTCCATGCGCAAGCCTTCATCGATCAGACGCTGAGCGAGCGTCGAGATTCCCTGGCTGTGGTGGCGTGCGTTCTGCCGAAGCCTGCCGTACAGCTTGTCATCGGAAATCCGAACCGAAACCACTGGCATAGCTACAGCGTAGTCATGTGTCATCAGCACTCCCGGAGTCGTACCCGGCGGGAATCAGATACCTCGTCATTGGACTCGATCATGCTCAGCGTTCGAGTTCGCGGAAGGTCTCGAGCAGGGTTGCGGTGTCGCGCAGCCAGCTCACTACCCGGTCGATGCAGTCTGGGCGGGTCACGTCGAGCAGCACTGTGGCGACTGCGACCGTGTCGCCGGCCTCGTCATCGGCGACCATCGTGGTGGTCGGCCGCAACCGTGCATCAGCCGCCACCAGCACGCCGCCCGCACGGAGTTGGCGCCGCTGGATCTCACCGCCGTCGTCATTCGTGAGGTCACTGTTCATAGTATTTCAATATATTTCTATGTCTTCCTTGGGATCAATCGATTTCCGCTGCCGGCCGCTGGGCCGGACCGGCGCCGGTGACGGCTCCGACCTGCTCACGACTCGGCAGCGAAGCTGACTTGGCGGCTTGCTTGCCCCAGACCAACACTGACTGCTTGGAACTCTTCGTCTAGGTCTGTGTGGGACCCGTAGAGTCTCGAACCAATCAAGCCGACGCCATCGACTCGTGGAGGGTGTTCGTTCCTATGGCTGCTGACAATCCGACTGTCGACGATGCCGAGAACGGCTCGGTCGCCGCCGGGCATCGATTCGCTGACGCTTTGCGGGACGAGGGGCTGTCGGTCATCGCCGAGATCAAGCGGCGGTCGCCTTCGCGGGGGGCGTTGCGAGCCGACGCCGATGCTGCGGATCTCGCATCGGAGTACAGGTCGGGCGGGGCTGCGTGCCTGTCGGTGCTGACCGAGCGCGAGCGGTTCGGCGGCTCGCCTGAAGACCTGCAGGCTGCGAAAGCGGTGACCGGTCTGCCGGTGCTTCGCAAGGACTTCCTGCGCACGCTCGACGACGTGCGTGACAGCCACGAGATGGGTGCCGATGCGATGCTGGTGATCCTGGCCGACATCGACCCGGCGCTGCTGCCGCCCATGCAGGAACTGGCGCTGTCGCTCGGCGTGGATGTGCTGACCGAGGTCCGCGACGAGGCTGAGTTCGAAGCGGCCATCGACCTCGGCGCCTACATGATCGCGATCAACCAGCGTGACAACCCCGAGTCGACCAAGTTCACCGTCGACTACGACAAGGCGGTGCGGGTCAGCCGCTACTTCGACAGGTTCGCCAGGATCGACCAAGAGATCCTGGTCGTGGCAGCTTCTGGCATCGGCGTCCAAGGCGGAACACCGATGAGAGCGATTGCACAGGCCGGCTACGACGCCGCCCTAGTCGGGGAAGCACTGGTAGTGGCAGACAACCCCCCCGCGCTCCTGAGGGAACTACTCACGAACGCCGAGTGCGACTAGCCCACGCCCGCATCAGCCGGGGGTGAGGGCGTCGGTGACGACTGAAGCGGGGATTTCGCCGCCGCCGGCTTGTTCGGTGCCGTCGGTGCGGATCAGCAGCCAGCGTGGCTGGTAGCTCACGCCGTATCTCGTCCACAGATCGCCCTGCTCATCGGGCAGATGCGGCATGTTGCCGACCCCGTAGGTGCTCACGAAACCGTTCATTGCGGACTGGGAGTCACGCCCGGGGATGCCGATGAGCACCAGGTTGTCTCCGTGCTGTGTCTTCAGCGCTGCGACCGCAGGCGCTTCCCTCTGGCACGTCGGTCACCACGGCGCCCAGAACCACAGCAGCACATCCCTGCCGGCCAACGCGTCGACATGGAGGGTCGCTCCGTTCAGTTGGGGGACGGCCAGCGCCAGCACCCGGGGGCGATCTTCGGTCGCCTCGGCTTGCGTGGCGGTGCTTTCTTCTTCTGCGTCGTCGCCGGCCTCGTCTTTCTCCTCGTCGGCTCCGTCGGCTCGGCCACTCTCGCCGTTATCACCCGACTCGCCACTGTCCTCGTCTGCGTCGTCGCCTGATTCGCCGCTGTCCTCGTCTGCGTTGTCGCCTGATTCGCCGTCGTCACCCGACTCGCCGTCATCGCCGGATCCACCGCCGTCGCCGTCCTCACCCGACTCGCCTTCTTCGTCGTCGCCCGATTCATGGTCGTCGCCTGCATCGTCGTCGCCCGATCCGTGGCCGTCGTCGGCATCGTCGTCGCTGTCGTCGTCTTCCCGACCTTCGTCCTTGCCACCCGACTCGGCTTCGCCGCCGACCTCGCCGTCGCCCCGCCCTTCCTCCTTGCCACCCGACTCGCCGTCGCTCTGCTCGCCTTCGACTGCGTCGCCAGCATCTTCGTCGCGGACTTCGTCTACGGCGTCGCCGTCGCCTGATTCATGGCCACCGTCGTCGTCGTCATCGTCGGGGTGACGATCGTCTCCATCGACATCGCCCAGGTCACGGTTGTCGACTGCATCGTCGCGGCTGTCGTTGTCACGATCGTCTTGCGAGCTACGAGCCGCATCGTCGCCGGTCGTGGCATCCGTCGTCGGCGTGATCGCGACGGTGGTCGTCGCCGAATCTTGGACCAGCGTCTGCGGCGTCTCGTCGCTGTCACTGCTGCAACTGGCCACAAGACCTGCACTGGCGAGACAGCAGGCAAAGAGCACCGTTGAACGCCGCAGGAATCGGGCCACAGTGGCGAGCGTAATCCGCCTCGGCATGGACTTAGATGCCGCGACTGGCCATTAGTTTCACGCCGTGCCGCGTCTGTTCGTCGCCGTGTGGCCGCCCGAGTCCGTTGTGGCGGACTTGGCGCAACTTCCGCGACAAGCCGCACCAGGCGTCAGCTGGACGAAAGCCCACCGGCTGCACATCACACTGCGATTCCTCGGCGACTGCGATCAGGACGAGGTCCTCAGCGCGCTGACGTCGAGCTCGTTTCCCAACGCTCACGTGACGCTGGGCCCATCCCCGCAGCGGCTCGGTCGAGGTGTGCTCATGCTGCCCGCCGAAGGAGTCGACGAGCTGGCGGCTTCGGTCGGGGAAGCCACGCGCTTCATCGGAGATCCGCTCCCCGACCATCCCTTCGTCGGCCACATGACGGTGGCCCGATTCCGCAAGCGGCAGCCGTCGACAGACTGGCCGCAGCTGAACGACACGTTCGAGGCATCCCAGATCAGCTTGGTGGAATCGACACCGTGGGGCGAGTACGCCGACGTCGCGACGTTCCCGCTCCGCTAGGTGCACGAGCGCAGAGGCCCTGCCGCTTCGCAGCGGCCACAGCCCTCAGTCGGGATGTGGCAGCCTGAGGTGGCCGCAGTCGCCGATCAGGCAGGCCGGCACACAGCCAGCCCGCAAACAGCGAGACTGACAACTACTAGGGGAGCCATGGGACTTCACCACGTCGCATACGCAACCAAGGACTTGGAGGCGACGCACCGCTTCTACGAGGAGTTGATGGGTTTCCCGCTGGTCCACGCCGAGCAGGACGAGCGCCCCTCCCCCGACGGCGGTCCAACAGGCTGGATCAAGCACGTCTTCTACGACATCGGCGACGGCGAGTGCATTGCCTTCTTCCAGATCGCGAACATGGGCGAACAGCCCGACTTCAACACGGACCTCAGCGCTTCGGTGGGTCTGCCAGTGTGGGTCAACCACGTCGCGGTGCGGTCCACGCCCGAACAGCAGGACACCGTCCGCGCCCGCGTGACCGAGGCCGGCGTCAAGCCGCTCATGGAGATCGACCACGGCTGGTGCCACTCGCTCTACTTCGTCGACCCGAACGGCATCATGGTTGAGCTCTGCGCCGATACGACCGGCTTCGAGCCCGACCCCGACGGGGCGCTGGCAGTGATGCGAGCACCAGTGCCCACCGACGCCTCGGCCTGACCGCCGGACCTGACGACAGATGGGCATCAGCCGTGAACTAGTCGCGCTGCCGAGCGCGAGCGCCCCGCGATCCGGCGTCGGCGGGCATCCGTGCCAGGGCGTGTACCACCGACCCGAGGGCCACGAGCCCCGCACGGCACTGATCGCCACCCACTACAACATCGACTTCAGCGAGCACTACCTCGCCTCCTACATCGCCGAGCGTGGCATGGGCTTTCTCGGCTGGAATACCCGCTTCCGGGGCGCCGAGCCGTACTTCTTGGCCGATCTGGCGCTTGCGGACATCGATGTCGGGGTCCGATGGCTGCGCAGCCAAGGCGTCGACTGCGTCGTGCTGCTGGGCAACAGCGGCGGGGGCTCGCTCATGGCCACCTACCAGGCCCAGGCCACCGAACCCAACCTGGTGCCCGAATACAGCCGGCGATGTCTCAGCCCGGCGATCGATGATCTGGCAGGCGGCGACCTCTACGTCTCGATCGTGGCGCACACGGGTCGCGCCGAGGTGCTGACGAACTGGATGGATCCATCGGTCACCGACGAGAACGATCCGCTCAGCGTCGACCCCGCCCTCGACCCATTCGCCGCGGATCGCCAGCCTCCATTCGATGACGAGTTCATTGCCGCGTATCGCAGCGCTCAGCGTGCGCGCAACGAGCGCATCACTGCCTGGTGCAAGGACGAGCTGGATCGGCTGGCGGCGGCGGGACACCGCGAGCGCCTGTTCGTGGTGCCTCGGCTGTGGGCCGACCTGCGCATGCTCGACGGTTCGATCGACCCCAGCCAACGCATCGTGCCCGGCTGCTATCTCGGCGATCCACGACGGGCGAACTACGGGATCTTCGGCGTCGGGACGGTGAGCTCCCTGCGGACCTGGCTGTCCATGTGGAGCCTCAACGACTCGCAGTGCAGCACCGACCAGGCGCGCCATATCGAGCTCCCGGCGCTCGTCATCGACGCTGATGCGGACACAGGCATCTTCTCCTCCGACACCGCCAAGATCGTTGACGCGTTACGCAGCCGACCCGGATCGCCCGACGTGCCGGCGCACACCATCGCCGGCGACCACTACCTAGCTGAACCCTCCGGCGCGAGGGCCGAGGCCGCTGATCTCATCACCGACTGGGTCCGCACCCATGCCGCTTAGAGTCCCCGGCCATGCCCGACTTTCTCGACTCGGAGCACGCGGAGGTGCTGAGCACGGCTGAGCGCCTTGCCCAAGAACTTGTGGCACTCCTTGCTCGGGTGTTGCCGGAGGACCGTGAACCAGCGGTCCGGCAGGCATCCAAGGCGGCAGGCGTGTTCGCCATGACGCAGCCGAAGGCGTTCGGCGGCAGCGAGGCCGGCTCGCTGGCGCTGGCCATCGTGCGCGACACGCTCGCCAGCCGCAACGTGGGTCACCTGCCGGGAATCTTCGGCCCGTCGCCGGGAGTGCTCGCCAACGTCGACGAACCGTTGCGTTCGCAGTTCTTGCTGCCGTACCTGGCCGGGGCGATGCGCAGCGGCTTCGGATTCACCGAACCCGGGGACGCGCCACGTCACACTTGGGCACGGCTCGACGGCGACGAGCTGGTGATCAACGGCCAGAAGTCATACGTGACCGGCGGCGCGGATGCCGACTTCATCAACACGCTGGTCGAGGTCGACGGGATCGGCCCAGCGATGGTGCTCATCGAGACCGCTCAGGCCGGCGTGACACTCGAGAGGCGATTCGGCACGCTCGACGGCAGCCACCACGCCGTCTTCACCTTCGCCGACGTTCGAGTTCCGGCCACACACCTCATCGGCGAGGCAGGGCACGGTCTGCGAAGAGCGCTCAGTCAGATCAGCGCGACCCGCATGGCCATCGCAGCCGACTGCATCGGCCAGTGTCGCTTCGCCATCGATCTTGTGGAGCAGTCGCTCGTCGAGCGAGTTGCACACGATGCCGACGGCCCAGCAAAGGTCGGAACCGACCTCGAGCGGGTGGCGCTCGGCGACATGCGCATCGCTGCCTATGCAGCTCGAAGCGCGCTCTACCGCACAGCACGCCTGCTCGACGCCGGCGAGAACGCTGTCAACGAGGTGATGGCCGCCAAGTCTCTGGCAACCGAGACGCTCAGCCGGATCTGTGACGACGCAGTGCAGCTCGTCGGCGGAACGGCGTTGGTAGAGGGGCATCCGCTCGCCGACATCCTGCGACGGGTGCGGGCGCTGCGGCTCGCGGAGGGACCCACCGAGGTGCTCGCCGCCAACGTGGCACGCGGCCGGCTGGACCTGGGCCTCGGGCGGGTGTGACTGCTGGGCCACTGCGGCTGCGGGCGCAACCGTTCGCGCGGCCGACGAAGCGGTCGAACTCAGTCCCAGCCGAGTTCGTGCAGGCGGTCGTCGTCGATGCCGAAGTGGTGCGCTATCTCGTGCACGACCGTCACCAGCACCTCTTCGACCACATCATCCGCTGACTCGCACATCTCCAGGATCGGCAGCCGGTAGATGACGATGCTGTCGGGCATCACCAGCCCGCCGTAGTCGTGGCGCTCGGTCAGCGGGATTCCCTCGTAGACGCCGAGCAGGTCCGGTTCGTCGCCCCTGTCCTCCACGAAGATGGCGACGTTGTCCATCAACGAGCGCAGCGCATCGGGAATCTCTTCGAGCGCCTGCTCCACCAATTCGGCGAACGGGGTCTCATCCATCTCGAGCACGCCCCCATCCTGCCCCCCAGATCGGTCCACCCAACCCGCAGGGCACCCCTCGCAGCCGGTGACAGGTCTCAGCGGTGCCCCAAGGCCAGCACTAGGTTTCAGGCATGCACGAGCTCGTCGTCACGGGGAACGATCCGGAGGCCGCCGCCGAGGTAGCAGCCAGCGTGGGCGGCGTGTGCTATACGGCCGACCCCGACGACGGCCGCGAACTGCCGTTTCGCACGCTGGTGCGCGCCATGACCGACTCCGCCGACGCGCTCACCCGCGCCGGGACAGTCGGCACCTACCTGGCGTTCTCACGCATCATCCGCGAACGCCCCCTGGGGGCCGACCCCGGCGCGCCGTCACCGGGCTTGACCGCAATCTTCCCGATGGTCCATCACCCTGCGCTGACTCACGCGCAGGGCGACAGCCATTGGCGCGACACTCACGCCCCGCTTGCACTGCGGCATCATCCGGGCATGTGGGACTACACCCAGCTCAGCGTCGTCGCCACGCTCAACGGGTCGCCCTACGACGGCTTCGCCCTGGTCTCGTTCGCCTCGCTGGAGGACATGCGAGAACGGTTCTTCGGCGACGACCACGACCGGGAGGTCATCCGCGCCGACGTCGCGAAGTTCGCGGACATGCAGCGCTCGCCCCGCCGGGTGATCACCACCGAGACGATCCACCACCAGCGCCCCCCGGTTCCCGCCGTCACCTGGCCGCACGACTAAGTCGCTCGCATCTCCGCAAGCGAGACTCGAAGTCGAGCGCCATGAGCCAGCGAACGAGATCGTCGTGACCTCTGCGGCCCATACCGATGCGTTCAGTCGCGCACGGCGGATCGGCACCCTGCTGACGCTGGCAGCGGCAGCGGGAGTGTCGCAGTCATTCGGTCGCTTTACCTACTCGCTGCTCTTCGCCGACCTGCGAGACGGGTTCAGCTTGTCCAACACGGTCGCTGGCGCACTCGGCTCGCTGAATCTGCTGCTGTATGTCCTGGGCTCGCTGGTCGTAGCGCTGACCGTGGGCCGCACCGGCCTGAGCGGCGCTGTGCGCATCGGCGTCGCCGGGAACGTGGCCGGCCTGGCCCTGCTGGCATGGAGCCCGAACGTGGGTGTCGCGGCCTTCGCGCTCGCGCTCACGGGCTTCTGCGCGGCCGGCGTGTGGGTAGGAACCCCCGGGCTCGCCGCCGAACTGCTGGGGCCCGAGCGCCGAGGCGCTGCGGCCGGCTGGATGACGGGCGGCGTCGGCAGCGGCATGGTCGCGGCAGCCGCCATCGACGGACTTCTGAACCGTCCCGACGGCGCTGAACCTGGGGAGGCCGCGCTCGCCGCAGCGGACTTGAGCCATGTGCGCAACGTGTACCGGGTCGAGTTCATCATTGGCGCCGCGGTCTTGGTCGCCCTCGCCGTCGCTGTGCGCAGATGGTCACGCACACCTGGTCGCACGGGATTCGGCGGCGCCCGCGCTGCACTCGCCAAGGTCCCACAGGCGGGGCGGCTGATCACCGCCTACACGCTGCACGCCTTCGTGGTCACGACGGTGCTCACGTTCATCGTGGACCACCTCGAGGGCTACGCGGATCTCTTCGAAGCTCGCGACGCTGCGATTGCCTTCTCGTCGATCGGCATCGGCAGCATCGCCGGCGGGCCGATCTTCGGGCGCTCGGCCGACCGCCTCGGCAGGCGGCGCACCGTCACCATCGGGTTCGCGGTGTCGCTGATCTCCGTCGTGTCCATGACGGCGTACCCCCTGCTCGCCGTAGGCGGGCAGGCACTGGCGTGGGGGTCGGCGTTCATCTTCGGCACGGCGTTCACCGGCATCATCGCCTCGATCGCAGCCCGGGTCAGCGACAACCTCTCGGGCGACGAGTTCGGCTCCGCCTACGGGGTCGCCACGATCGTGTTCGGCCTCGGCTTGGCAGCAGGACCGCAGCTCGGCGGCGCAACAGCCGACTGGTTCGACAGCTTCGGACCCGCCTTCGGGCTCGCGGTCGCTGCCTGCGTCGCCGGCATCGCACTCACCGGCTGGGGCGACGATCCGGCAGCCTCTAGCTGAATTCAGGCTCGTCCCACCAGGGGAAGTATTCGGGCAGGTCCTGGGTCGGGCGCAGCGTGAATTCCGGCGGTCGCTTCTCGAGGAACGACGCCACGCCTTCATGCGCGTCGGCGCCGCGTCCGAGGTGATAGATGCCCCGCGAGTCGATCTTGTGAGCCTCCATCGGATGGTCGGCGGCCTGCATTCGCCACAGCATGTGGCGGATCACCGACACGGAGATCGCTGAGGTGTTCTCAGCGATCTCGGCCGCAATCGCCCGGGCCGCGGGCAGCAGATCGTCGGGTTCGTGCAAGCTGCGTACCAGACCGCCTTCGAGAGCTTCGTCTGCATCGAAGACGCGGCCGCTGAAGCACCACTCCAGCGCTTTCGACAGCCCGACCACACGTGGCAAGAAGTAGGACGAGCAGGCCTCGGGCACCACTCCCCGCCGGGCGAACACGAAGCCGATGCGGGCTTTCGTGGACGCCAGCCGGATGTCCATCGGCAGCGTCATCGTGACGCCCACGCCGACCGCAGGGCCATTGATCGCAGCGATCAGCGGCTTGTTGCACTCATACAGGCGCAGCGTCAGCAGTCCCCCGCCGTCGCGCATCCATTCCATGTCGCCGCTGGAGCTGCGTTCCGACGCCCGCGCGGCCTTCTGCTCGTCGCTCTGTCTCTCGAAGTCAAAGGTGTTCGAACCGGCGCTGAGGTCGGCCCCAGCGCAGTATCCGCGACCCTCGCCTGTGAAGATCACCGCGCGGACGTCATCGTCGGCATCGACCAGGTCGATGGCGTCCATGACGTCACGCAGCATCTGGCTGTTGAACGCGTTCAACCGCTCAGGGCGATTGAACGTGATGGTCGCGACGTGGTCGTCCACCTCGTACAGGATCGTCTCGAACTCCGGCACAGCGCCCCCTCTTCTAGCTGCCGACCTAGGAGACGGCCGACGGTGTCGGCGGCTTTTCTACACGTCGAGGAAGCGACTTGCTGCGAACGCTGAGCCGACAATCCCGACGACGACGCCGGCGATCACGGTGACGAACACCACGGTCGTGAACTGACTGGACGTGACGACGAACGACCGGAAGAACGCCAAGATCTCCGAACGCGAGAAGAGCCCCTCGACATGGCCTCGCAGAGCTCCCGCAGCAATCGCGCCGATGATGCCTCCGAGGAGTCCGTGCAGCATGCCCTCGAGCATGAACGGGAATCGGATGAAGCTGTTCGTGGCCCCGACCAGCTTCATGACCTCGATCTCGCGCCGCCGGGCGAACATCGCCACGCGGATCGAGTTGAAGATGAGCATGACGCTGGCCCCCGAAAGCACGATCGACAGCAACAGCACGATGCCCTGGAACGAGGTGAACCACGTCCGGATGGCGTCCACCTCTTCTCGACCGGTCTGGACCGACATCACGCCCGGCCGCTGGCGGAACTGTGCAGCCAGCGACTCGATCAGCTCCGACTCGACCGAGCGGGGCACGACGCGGTAAGACGCGGGCAACGCCTCAGGCGACACCTGCGCGAGCAGCTCGGGCTGGTCGGCCATCTGCTGCGACACCAGCGCGTAGGCCTCTTCAGAGCTGAAGAACTCGATGCGGTCGATCTCGGGATGATTCTGCAGCTCGATGCCGAGCGCATCGATCTGGCTGGGATCGATCTGGGGGTTCAGGAACACCTCGAATTGGACGCCGCCCTCCCAGCGGTCAAGCGCGTTGCCGCTGGCATAGCCAGCCATCAGCCCCATGCCGACCAGCATCACGCCGACAGCCACGGTGAGAATCGCAGCGAACGTCAGCGTGAGATTGCGCCGGATGTTGGTCCAAGTCTCCCGTGCGAAGTAGCGGATCCGGCTCACGGATTGTCCCCATCGGCAGGCCCGGTCGCGGCAGCCTCGGCAGGCCCGGTCTCGCCGCTGTAGGCGCCACGCTGCTCATCACGCACGAGTTCGCCGTGCCGCAGCGCCACCACCCGGCGCCGCATGCGGTTCACAATCGCTTGATCGTGCGTGGCCATGACCACGGTGGTGCCGGTGCGATTGATCCGGTCCAGCAGCGACGTGAGTTCCTCTGAGGTGTCAGGGTCGAGGTTTCCGGTGGGCTCGTCGGCCAGCAAGATGAGCGGCCGGTTCACGAACGCCCGGGCAACGCTGACCCGCTGCTGCTCGCCGCCCGAGAGCTCATCGGGAAAGCGCCGGTGCTTGTCCTCGAGGCCGACCAGCTCCAAGATGGCGGGAACTTGCGTGCGGATGACATTCTCGGGGCGACCGATGACTTCGAGGGCGAAGGCCACGTTCTGGTAGACGGTCTTGTTCGGCAGCAGCTTGAAGTCCTGGAAAACCGAGCCGATGTTTCGTCGCAGATAGGGCACGCGCCAGCTGTTCAGCTTGGACAAGTCTTTGCCTGCCACGTGAATGTCGCCGTCGGTGACCTTCTCCTCACACGTCATCAGGCGCAGCATCGTGGACTTGCCCGAGCCGGACGGCCCGACGAGGAAGACGAACTCGCCCTTCTCGATGTTGAGCGTCACGGCGTTGACCGCCCGCGTCTCGCCCTTGTAGATCTTCGTGACGTTGTCGAAGCGGATCATGCGCGCCTTCAGGTAGTGCAGCCGGTTTGTGCCCACCGGCATCGCTGCACTGGATGCCGGCGAGTCGAATTTCAGCAGGGCCGTGTGAGAACAAGCTGAATCCAACGGTACGCCAGCAATCCGCCGAAACTCAGGCACCCCTAGAACTCAGACAGGTCCGTCCGTTCCCTGCTGAGAGCGCTGCCAGCGCAGGCACGCCTCCATCAAACCGTTCAGCTCACCGTCAAGCACGGCATCCACGTTGCCGATTTCCAATCCGGTTCTCAGGTCCTTGACCTGCTGGTACGGGTGCAGCACGTAGGAACGGATCTGGCTGCCCCACGCCACATCGCGCTGCTCGCCTGCCAGCGCGGCTACCTCGGCCTCGCGTTCGGTCCTCTGCAGATCGGCGAGTTTCGCTGCCAGCATCTGCATGGCCCGATCCTTGTTCTGGTGCTGGCTGCGCTCGTTCTGGCACGCCACGACGATGCCCGTCGGCAGGTGCGTGATGCGCACGGCGGAATCGGTGACGTTCACGTGCTGACCACCCGCCCCAGACGAGCGGTAGGTGTCGATGCGCAATTCGCTCTCGTCGATCGGCACCTCGTCGGAGACCTCGTCGAAGAATGGGACGACCTTCAGGGAGGCGAACGCCGTGTGCCGGCGGGACTGCGCATCGAATGGCGAGATGCGCACCAATCGATGAACACCCCGTTCGGCCGCGAGGAATCCGAAGGCATGCCGCCCCCTGACGAGAAAGGTTGCGGAGCTGATGCCGGCCTCCCCCCCGTCGGTGGCCTCGGTCAGCTCGACGCTGAAGTCGTTGCGTTCGGCCCAGCGCTGGTACATGCGCAGCAGCATCTCAGCCCAGTCGCACGCGTCGGTGCCCCCAGCACCCGAGTTGATCTCGCACACCGCGTCGTTGTCATCGTGCTCGCCGCTGAACAGCGCCATCAGCTCAATGTCAGCAAGCCGGCGCTCGGCTCCTTCGACGACCTCGTCGATCTCAGGAACCAAGTCGGCGTCGCCCTCCTCGGTCGCCAGCTCAGCCAGCGCGGCGGCGTCTTCGACCTCGGCATGCGCTCGCTCCCAGCGCTCGATGTCGTCGCGCACACGCGACAGCCGAGTCGTGACCGCACGGGCGCGGTCGGGGTCGTCCCACAGCGACGGCTCGGAGGCTTCAGCCTCCAGTCCGTCTGCCACGGTGCGCGCCTCGTCGATCCGCAGGTATTGATGTGCCTCGGTCACGCGCCGATCGAGGTCGGCCAACGCGTCGGCAAGGTCGCTCAAGGTTCGGCTCATTTTGACGGCTCAGCCTCTCAGCGGCCGTGGCAGTGCTTGAACTTGCGGCCCGATCCGCAATGGCAGGGATCGTTGCGACCCAGCTTTTCCTGGGCCGTCTTGACCACGGTGCCAGCCGACCCAGCGGCAATCCGGCGTGACTGCGACGGACCGCTGGGGCCCCGTGGCGCCGACGCAGTGGTCGATGCTCCGTTGCCGGCGCCAACCGTCGAAGGAGTGAGGTCTGGCGCCGTGTACTGCACGTCAGTCGTCTGGCTTGTCCCGCCTGCTGGTGTCGAAGCCGAAGGTCCGGCCGTCGGCGACGCAGCATCGGAGGCTGCTGCACCGTCAACTGGCGATGGCGCAATCTGCACGTGCATCACGTAGGTCACGAAGTCGCGGTAGACACGTTCGAGCATTGCACCGAACATGTCGAAGCCCTCGCGCTGCCATTCCGCCACGGGGTCCTTCTGGCCGATGCCGCGCAGGTGGATGCCCTCGCGCAGATGATCCATGTCGGCGAGATGCTCCCGCCAGCGCTGGTCGATGAGACGCAGCATCACTTGGCGCTCCACCTCGCGCATCGCCTCGGGCCCGATCTCGGCCTCACGCGCCTCGTAGTGGTGCTCACCGTCGGCGCACACCAGCTCGACCGCGTCGTCCACGCTCCAGTCGCGCTGGCCCTTTACCGACAGCCCGTCGCCTGAGAGCTCAGCGGCCGTGAGCTCGGTGGGCCAATAGGTGCCGATGGTGGCCAGCAGCCCGTCGATGTCCCATTCGGCGGGGACCTCGCTCGCACAGTGATCCAGCACCGCTGCCTCGGCGGCATCTCGCAGATAGCCCAGCGATTCGGTGCGCAGGTCGTCGCCGCCGAGGATCTGCTCGCGCCGCGTATAGATGACCTTGCGCTGCTCGTTCATCACCTCGTCGTACTTGAGAACGTTCTTGCGAACTTCGGCGTTCTTCTGCTCGACAGTGTTCTGAGCCCGCTCGATGGCCTTGGTGACCATCTTCGCCTCGAGCGGCACGTCATCGGGCAGCGTGCGGTCCATCACCCAATTCACGGCGCCTGTCGCGAACAGGCGCATCAGGTCGTCTTCCAGCGAGAGGTAGAAGCGGCTCGCCCCCGGATCGCCCTGACGGCCCGAACGGCCACGAAGCTGGTTGTCGATGCGTCGCGACTCGTGACGCTCGGTGCCCAGCACGTAGAGGCCGCCCAGCTTGCGCACGGCGTCTCCCTCGACCTTGCACTCGGGCTCGTAGCGCTCCGCGCGCGCCGCGAGATCTGCTGCGTTGGCCGGATCGTCGGGATCGAGCTTCTCGCGCAGCAGGTCGCGGCGCGCCATCCCCTCGGGGTTGCCGCCGAGCAGGATGTCGACGCCGCGGCCGGCCATGTTGGTGGCCACGGTGACCGAGCCCAGCCGGCCGGCTTGCGCGATGATCTCGGCCTCGCGCGTGTGCGCTTTGGCGTTGAGCACGTTGTGGTCGATGCCCCGGCGCTCCAGCGCGGCTGACAGCTTCTCGGAATTCTCGACGCTGACCGTGCCGACCAGCGTCGGCTGCCCGGAGCCGATGCGCTCGGAAATGTCGTCGACGACGGCTTCGAGCTTGGCCGCCTCGGTCTTGTAGATGAGATCGCCCTGGTCGTCCCGTGCGACGGGCAGGTGGGTCGGCACCGGCACCACGTCAAGCCCGTAGGTGCCATTGAACTCCGCTGCCTCGGTGGTGGCGGTGCCGGTCATCCCGGCGAGCTTGTCATAGAGGCGGAAGTAGTTCTGCAGGGTGATGGTGGCGAGCGTCTGGTTCTCCTCCTTGATCGGCACCCCCTCCTTGGCCTCGACCGCCTGGTGGAGGCCCTCGCTCCAGCGGCGCCCTTCGAGGATGCGGCCGGTGAACTCGTCGACGATCTTGACCTCGCCGTGCGAGACGACATAGTCCTTGTCGCGGCGGTAGAGCTCCTTGGCCCGCAGCGCAGCGTTCATCTGGTGGACGAGATTGGCCGAGACCTCGTCGTAGAGGTTGTCGATGTTGAGCGCCCGCTCGACCTTGGAGATGCCCGGCTCGAGCACGGCCACGTTGCGCTTGTCTTCCTCGACTTCGTAGTCGACGTCGCGGGTCATCGTCGAAGCGATCCGTGCGAACTGCTGGTACAGCTTGGCGGCGTCGGCAACCCGGCCGCTGATGATGAGCGGTGTGCGGGCTTCGTCGATGAGGATCGAGTCGACCTCGTCCACGATGCAGTAGTTGTGCCCCCGCTGGACCTGAGCGTCCCGTGACGGAGCCATGTTGTCGCGCAGGTAGTCGAATCCGAACTCGTTGTTGGTGCCGTAGGTGATGTCTGCGTCGTACTGGCGACGCTTGTGAGCAGCGTCGTAGGGGCCGGGCACCACGAGCCCCACGTCGAGACCCAAGAAGCGGTGGATGCGCCCCATCCACTCGGCGTCGCGGGCGGCCAAGTAATCGTTGACGGTGACGACGTGGACGCCCTTGCCGGCAAGCGCATTGAGATACACCGGCAGGGTCGACACGAGCGTCTTGCCCTCACCGGTGCGCATCTCGGCCACCCAGCCGAAGTGCAGCGCCGCGCCGCCGATGAGCTGCACGTCGTAGGGGCGTTGGCCGATGACCCGCCGCGCCGCCTCGCGGGTGACCGCGAAGGCATCCACCAGGATGTCGTTGAGGTCGGCGCCGCGGTCGAGTTCAGCTCGAAACTCGCCCGTGCGAGCCCTCAGCTCTTCGTCGGAGAGGCGCTCGACTTCTGGCTCGACAGCGTTGATCTCGGGGGCCAACTGCTCCAACAGGCGCAGTTTCTTGCCTTCCCCGGCGCGGAGCACGCGCTGAAACAGAGCCACGAACGCAGGCTACCGCTGCCCCCCGACACCAGAGCCGAGAATTTTCTGTCGCAGCCCGGCCCTCAGTCGTCGATCTCGATGAGGCCAGCGTCGCCATCTGAGCGCAGATACACCACACCGGGCTTGCCGGTCTCTGCGTTCACGAAGAGGAAGAAATCGTGGTCCAGCAGCTGCATGCGGGTCACGGCTTCGGCGGGATCCATCAGCTCTAGGTCGAACGTCTTGCGGCGGACGATGCGGGGCACCCACTCGGGATCATCAGGCCGTGGCGCCGCCTCGGGCGCCGCAGCACCGTTGACGAGGTCGTTCTCGAGCCGGGCAAGCGGATGATGGGCCTCGTCGCGGTGCAGATTGGGACGGTGCCGGCGCACGACACGGGTCTTGAGCTTGCGCAGCTGCTTGCCGAGCTTGCCCACTGCGAGATCGACCGCCTGGTGCTGATCGACACCAGCGACCGAGGCGCGCACATGGTGACCGTGGCCGAGCAGCGTCACCTCCACCTGCTCCCGCTCAGCGATGCGCGGATTCTTCTCCTCCCGGAATACCACTTCGGCACGATCCAGCCCAGCGACGAATCGATCCAGTGCCCCGATCTTCCGCTCTACCGCAGCCCGAACATCGTCGGGAACCTGAACTTTGCGACCCGTGATGGTGATGTGCATCGCCTCGGCTTTCTGAGCAGGCGCACGGTGGCTGTCGCCCTGCTCGAACTGAAGGGAGTGCCATGTTAGGCAGCAGCGGGGACGCGGTCGCGACCCCGTCGAGCACACGCTGCCACATGGACGGCCTGTGCCCCCGCACCCACCAGCGCAGCCGTTGCCGCTCGCAGCGTGGCGCCGGTGGTGACCACGTCGTCCACAAGCAGGACCCGGCATCCGCCAGCCCGCGAGCGGCCTTCAAAGCGAGGACCTGCCAATCGCACTTCGCGGCTGGCGCCTGACTGCGCTGCCGAGCCGACGCGCCGGAGCAGCTTCGCCGGACGCACTCCCAGCGCCCGAGCCGTGCTGCGGGCCAGTGTCTCAGCTTGGTCGAATCCACGCGCGCGGCGATGCGCTGCAGTAGTCGGCGCCCAGGTGACTGTGTCGATGGCGGCAGGGCCAGCCGGCGCAATGTCCACCGCATTGCCCGCGTCAAGCACGGCGAGGTCAATCGCGGCGGTGGCGTCACGGGCGGCAGGGCCAATCGCGGCAGGGCCAATCGCGGCGGTGGCGCCACGCGCGGCGAGATGCGCGAGCGCCAACGAGTCGCCCAGCCAGCGGGCAATGGCCCGTTCGCCCCGGTACTTAAGCGCATGCACAAACTCGCGCCCGACATCGTCGTGGGAGAACAGCAACGCGACCGAGTCCGCGCCCTGGACCAGCGCGGGCTCAGGATCGGCGAGCGCTGCGATGCACCCCGCACAAGGACACCATCCCAACGCCCCACAGCCAGGGCACCGAACCTCAAACAGCACCCGCTGGACCATACGGCTGCGGACATCGCCCACCAAGAGAATTAAGAGGCGAAGCGGTGAACGAACAGATCACCAAGCGGCGAGGGCGGCAGGGGACTCTGCGACGTTGCGACCGGTTCCCTAACCGGTACATGGGTAGTGCGCCGACGACGCCGGCCAAGAGATGCGGTGAGGTGCTGATCTCTTGCCAGCCGGATCGCGGGAGCAGAGGGTCCTGCCGCCCTCGCCGCGGGCGCAACGACGCTCTCCCGGCTGCAGCAATACCTCAGTAGCGGTAACGGTCTGCCTTGTACGGACCGTCGACGTCCAGACCGAGGTACGAGGCCTGTCCCGACGTCAGCCGGGTGAGCTTGGCCCCAAGCTTGTCGAGGTGCAAGCGGGCCACTTCCTCATCCAGGCGCTTCGGAAGCACATGAACATCGGCTTCGAGCGCTTCGGCGTGTGCGTGCAATTCGAGCTGGGCGAGCACTTGGTTCGTGAAGCTCATCGACATCACGAAGCTCGGATGCCCGGTAGCGCAGCCAAGATTCACCAAGCGGCCCTCGGCCAGCACGATCACCGAGTTCCCGCCCGGGAACACGAACTCGTCGACCTGCGGCTTGATCGAACGTCGCTGGACATCGGACATCGCAGCCAGGCCCGCCATGTCGATCTCGTTGTCGAAATGCCCGATGTTGGCGACGACTGCTTGGTGCTTCATTCGCGACATGTGCTCAGCGGAAATGATGTCGCGGTTGCCCGTGGCAGTGACGTAGATGTCAGCAATGCCCAGCACATTCTCGAGTCGGTCGACTTCGAAGCCTTCCATGGCGGCCTGCAGGGCATTGATGGGATCGATCTCGGAGACGATGACCCGGCAGCCCTGACCACGCAGCGCCTGGGCGCACCCCTTGCCGACATCGCCGTAGCCCGCCACGAAGGCCACCTTTCCGCCCAGCATCACGTCAGTCGCCCGGTTGATGCCGTCGAGCAGCGAGTGCCGGCAGCCGTAGAGGTTGTCGAATTTGGACTTCGTCACCGAGTCGTTGACGCTGTAGGCGGGGAAGGTCAGCTCCCCGCGCGCTGCCATCTCGTAGAGCCGGTTCACGCCGGTCGTGGTCTCCTCAGAGACGCCCCGGAGACCCGCCGAGATCTCCGCCCACAGTCTGGGCTCGGTGCGCTGGAGCTCATCGAGCAGCTCGTGCACCGCCACCTCGTCGGGCGACGCCGCGTTCGGACCATCCCCAAGCAGTGTCGGCACGCACCCTTCGGACTCGTAGCGAGCCCCGAGGTGAACCATCAACGTGGCATCGCCGCCGTCGTCGACAATCAGCGTGGGCCCGGGCCCGTCCGGCCAATGCAGCGCGCGGTAGTTGCAGTGCCAGTACTCAGCCAGCGTCTCGCCCTTCCAGGCGAAGACCGGCACGCCTCGCGGCTCGTCGGGCGTCCCCCCGTCCCGCCCGACGACGACGGCTGCGGCGGCCTCGTCCTGGGTCGAGAAGATGTTGCAGGACGCCCAGCGCACCTGCGCACCGAGGTCGACCAGGGTCTCGATGAGCACAGCGGTCTGGACGGTCATGTGCAGCGAGCCAGTGATACGTGCGCCGCGCAGCGGCTGGGAATCGAAGTGCTGCGCACGCAGGGCCATGAGGCCGGGCATCTCGGTCTCCGCCAATTCGATCTGCAGGCGGCCTGCTGCCGCGAGGCTGAGATCAGCAACCTCGAAGTCAATGTCGGGCAAGGTAATCCTTCAGTTCGGTGAGCACGCCGATGGGCCCTGGGTCGCGCCGGGCTGCTGCGGCGACACGAAGGCTAAGGATGTCGACCTGGAAAATGAGGTCGAAAAGCTGCGCCATCTCGCCGTCGCCGTTCGCGTGCAACTCGCAGTACGGCACCGCTGTGCGGGCTCCTTCCAGGACGCGACGGGCAAAGTCGTAGCGTCGCCGGGTCTGGGGGTGCTCGAAGCCGTGCCGCAGCGCGATCACCGCCAGCGGCGAGCCGTCGTCCGGCGGGCCTGCCAGATCCCATCCTGCGAGCTCGTTGTGGCAGAGCTCGGGCATCGCGCTGGCGTAGGAAGGGATCTTGACGTTCTCGTTGATCTGGGCCTTGGCTCGACCCGCAGCGACAGCCCCCAGCACCCCTCCGCCGTAGAAGACCGGCAGCATCTCGCCCCCGCCGATCGCTCGCACGATGGCTTCGGGAGGACCGGCATCGCTTCCGGCGCTGTCCCGGCGCACATGCAGCTGACTCGCCGTGGCGCGCACCCAATCGGCGACGCCCGACAGCAGACCGGCTCGCTCGAGCGCCACGAGCGGCGCAACCGAGATGGCGCCCACCGCGGCCCGGGGCATCGGGATGCTGGCGTCCACCTCGTACAGCGGCGCCGCCCATTGCGCGGCCAGTTCAGCCAGACGACCGCCGGCAGTGACGGCGATCATCGAGGCACCGGCGTCGTGAGCAGTCGTGGCCGCCTCAAGCGTCTCTTCGGTGTTGCCGCTGAACGAGACCGCGATGGCAAGCGTCTGCGGGCCGACGAACGCAGGGCACTCGTAACCCTTGGCGACAGCTACGGGGACGCGCATCTGGGGCGCCGCCAGCGCCGAAATGATGTCTCCGGCCACGCCTGATCCGCCCATGCCCATGACGATCACGTTCGAAATCGGCGCATTGTCGCTCGGGCCGCTGCGCGCTGGACCCCTCACGCCTTCGGCCGCGGCCAAGGCGTCTTGCATCTGGTCCGGCAGTCCGGCCACCGCGGCCGCCATCCCCATCGTGTCGATGCCGGATTCCGCTGAACCCGTCGTCGGAGTCATCACGGGCACCTCCCGGTGCCGGTCGTCGGCCCCTGCGAGCTGTCGGTCATTGGTCGAACGTCGGACTGAGCTCGCCGCTGGCGATGCGCGCATCCAGCGCTGCGGCGGCGGTGGGATCGACGTCGGAAGCCTCGTCAATCAGCAGCACCGGAATCCCGTCGTTGATGGCGTAGGCACGCTCGAGGCGCGGGTTGTAGAGCAGATCCTCGTCCGCCACGAAGTAGAGCGGTCCCTTGTCCTGCGGGCAGGCCAGGAGTCGCGCCAGCGCGGGGTCAAGTCCCATGCGGGTCCGCGAGGTGCTCGAAGAGCCAGCCGCGCGGCGTCGGTTGGGAATCCATGCGGCGATCATGCCAGCAGCGTCCTGATCTCACTCACCCGTTCGTTCACCGCCGCAGTGTCGGGCGCTTCGAGATTCAACCGCAGCAGCGGCTCTGTGTTGGAGGGTCGCAGGTTGAACCACCACTGGCCGCCGTCGACCGTCAGACCATCGAGTTGGTCGTGGGTGTGACTCGCGAAGTGTGCTGCCACCCGGCGCATCACCTCGTCCACATCTGCAACACGCGTGTTGATCTCGCCCGAGGATGCGTAACGATCAAGAGGTGCCAGCAGCTCCGACAGCGGCGCCGTCGCGGCGCTCAGCTGCTCCAGCGCGATCAGTCCGGCGATCAGGCCCGAGTCGGCCCGGTAGTTGTCGGCGAAGTAGTAGTGACCGCTGTGCTCGCCGCCGAAGACGGCGCCAGTTCGCGCCATCTCTGCCTTGATGAAGCTGTGTCCCACGCGCGTGCGGATCGGCTGGCCGCCCGCTTCGGTGATCGCCTCGGGCACCGCACGTGAGCAGATCAGGTTGTGCAGGATCGGTCCCGGGCCGCAGCGGCGCAGCATGGCTTGGGCCACCAGGGCAGTGAGCAGCGATCCGCTCACAGCCCGGCCGTGCTCGTCGACCAGGAACACCCGGTCTGCATCGCCGTCGAACGCAAGCCCCACGTCGGCACCGGTTTCGCGCACGCGCTCGCTCAGATCAACCAGGTTCTCGGGCTGGATCGGATCGGCCGGATGGTTGGGGAACGTGCCGTCGAGCTCGCCGTACATCAGCTCCCACTCGAACGGCAGCGGCTCGAAGACCGCCGGCACCACGAGGCCTCCCATGCCATTCGCCGTGTCTGCCACGACACGCAAGGGCTCAAGCGCGGCGACGTCGACGAACGAACGGACGTGGGCCGCAAAGGTGTCCAGCAGATCGCGGGTGCTGCGTCCGCCGCCGCCCCGAGACGACGGCGCACCCTGTGCCGCCCGTCGGGCGATCTCATCGAGCCCGCTGCCGGCGCCCACCGGTGCGGCGCCCGGCCCGCACAGCTTGATGCCGTTGTAGGACGCCGGGTTGTGCGATGCCGTCAGCATCGCCCCCGGCAGGTTCAGGTGACCCGACGCGAAATACAGCAGATCGGTCGACGCCAGCCCGATGTCGATGACGTCGACCCCTGCGGCTCGCGCGCCGTCGGCGAACGCCTCGGCCAGAGCGACGCCGCTCGCGCGCATGTCCCTCCCCAGCACGAGCTGCGACGTAGCGGACCACTCCGCGAAGGCGTAACCGACGCCGCGCGCCACTGACGGGCTGAGCTCGTCAGGACAAATGCCACGTATGTCATATGCCCCAAAGATGCCGTCCAAAATCTCGGTCGGCACTGCGTCAATATGTCCCGCCATAACGCTTGCAGAGCCTAAGTGACCGCGCAGCGGTGCGCGGCGCTTTCAGGCAACGCCCTTGCAATTTGCACCCAGGTTTCCCTAGGGTGGTCTCAGAGAGTGGGATGCAAACCTGCCTGAAGCGAGCGAGCGAGGCGATGATCAAGAGGAAATACCAGCCAACAGAACGAGAACAATTGGTACTTGACGAGGTCGAGAACCCCAGGTACGACCGTCAGATTGTCAATGGTCTCGAACCCTTCATGAGCGGCTCCGCGCCTGAGGAATTCCGCAACTTCTATAGCGCGGAAGAGCTCAACGATCTAAGTCAATTGCGTGGAACTGAACGCGATGTTGAAGCGAGGATGCCCGTCAAGCTGACCCGTCACTATTTCGAAATGGCCACGTCAAGTTCAGCGATACAAAAACTGGTAAAGGCTTCACCAGACGAAACGACAGATCTCGAAGGCGATCCGGACCCGGCAAACCAACTTGACTACAGCCCAATCGAGGGATTGCTGCACAAGTATGAAATGGCGCTGCTTTACGTTATTTCCACTTGCTCCGCTCATTGCAGATTCTGTTATCGCGAGGAACTGATTGGACGCAAAGAGATTGAACGCGCCGACGGCACAGTGAAGAAGAAAGGCCTCGCGCAAGTCGGCGAGATCACCGAGTACATCCGGTCACACAATGACGCCGTTACGGCAAACGGGGGAACTCACCCCGAGACCGGCAGGCCGAAGCTGCGCGAGATTCTCTTGTCAGGCGGCGACCCGATGGTGCTGCCGAATTCCAAGCTGGCAGCATGGTTCACGGCCTTGGCGGAGGCGGGTGCCGAAGCCATCCGCGTGGGCACCAAGGAGCTGGCCTTCTACCCGGACCGCTTCGACGAAGCCTTCTTTGCGATGATCGATCGCTTTCACGAGATCTATCCGGATGTTTCGCTGCGGTTCATGATCCACTTCAACCATCCAGACGAATTCCTGCTGAAAGATTCCGATGGTCAGTACATCGCCGATGACAAGGGATTCCTTCAGTGGCGTCCCAACACCCGGCAAGCGGTCGACTCGCTGGTTGAACGCGGCTGGATCAGTGTCGAGAACCAGACTCCGATCATCGCAGGCGTGAACGACGACGCCGACGCATTGCGGATCCTCCAGCGCACGCTCAAGAGCGTCGGTGTCGAGAACCACTACTTCTTCTGCGGGAGGAACATCGTCGCCTACAAGGCGTTCAACGTGCCCATTGAGACCGCATGGCAGCTTCTCAACGACTCGCAACGCGGGCTGTCGGGTGTGGAGTCGCACGCCCGTCTGACGATCGTGCACTACAAGGGCAAGACGGAGGTCTCCGCGGTGACCGATGGTCCGATTGCCGGGCTGCGGGGTGCCGAGGACGGCGTGGTGATCTTCAAGGTCCTGCGCAATCCGGCCCATGCCCCAGACCGGGGCAAAGTCACCATCGTCGGACGGAACCCCGAAGCACTGTGGTTCGACGAGTACGAGGACCGGGTGCTGTTGGATGAAGCGGGCCTGTTCTCTCAGCAGCGCCCCAGCGGCGTGACGATTCCGCGATCTCGCTCTCGGCACCGTGCAGCCCCGAAGGAGCGGACACCGGGCTCATCGCGGCCCGCTCCGCTCATGGCCGTGGTCGCGAGCAACGATCGGAGGCCGCACCCAAAGAGCCCGCCCAGCAGTCCGGCGGCCGAGGTTCAAGACGCCCAAGCTTAGCCTGAATCCACCGGTGGGGCGGGTCTGGCGGGGTCTGGGGCTGGCGGTGGTGTGGTGTGGGCGGCGTTGGGGGTGCCGGCTCGCGGATGGGCGTGGGGTGCCCGGTTCGGCTTGTGGGGTCGGGTTGTGTGCTGCGGCTGGGGGGTGTGCTGCGCGGCGCGGCGTGACGCTGTGATGGTTCAGCAGTGTTGGGGCAGGCTTCGGATCTTGTCGAGAGCGGCGGTGAATGTGTGGGCCCAGGGCCATCGGGCTGGGAGCCGCAGGGTGGGCCGTCCGCTGCGGTTGACGAGCCGGCCGGGCATGGTGAGCAGACGCCGCGCGACGGTGGCTGCGACGGTGAGCTTTCGTGGGTCGTGGACGTGTCCGATGCGGGCGGTCCAGCGTGCGATGTTGTGCGCGAGCACGGCGCAGGCGAGCCAGGCGGCGTTCGCCGCGAACCTGCCCGAGGGGCTGTGCGCGAGGCCGCCGGCTTTGAGGTCCTTGATCGCGAGCTCGACGCGTGCGTGGGAACGATAAGAAGCGTCGGCTGTTTTGGTGTCGAGCGTGTCGGCGTCGATGTCGGTGACCACGGCGTGGTGGCGCCAGTGGGGGAACAGGTCGGCTTGCTCGCCGACGATGCGGGTGCGGCGCACCACCAGCCGCACCGTGCGAGCGGGCTTGCCGCGGCGGCGTCGGCTCGAGGTCAACGTCGTCTCGGCGACGTGTGCCTCGCCGTCGTCGGTGTAGCCGATCGGGGTCCATTCGTCGTCGTCGATCGCGGCGATCGCTTTGTCTATGGCGGGGTTGCGGCCCACAGCGATCAGGAACCTCACGTCGAGCTGGTCGAGCCTGTCGGTCAGGTCCCAGGAGAAGAACCCTGCGTCGGCGCGCAGCGTCAGCGCCGCTCCCGCCGCCAGGCGCCGCACCCGGGCGACGGTCTCGGACACGAACCGCAGGTGTCCTTTCTGGGAGGACCCCTTGCGCATCCGCGAATGCAATATCTCGCCGGTGTCGTCGCGTACCGCGACCAAAGGGTGATAGCCCAGCGTGCGCGTATGCCCATAGGCGGCGCCTTGCTTCGCGTCGGAGTGCACCTCGCGGATCGTCGAGTCGACATCGATCGTGATCTGCTCGGCCGCAGGGGCGGCGCCTGCGTCCCACGCGCGGCCCAACGCCAGCTCCTGGGCGCGGTCGAGCTGACGCACATGACCGAACGTGAACGACCTCGCGAACGTCCCCAACGTCGACGGCGCCACAGGCACGAACCCAACCACCGACCCAGCCGAGCCGGCCCGCAGCCGGTCCGCGTCCGAAAAGAACGAACCGCCCACCAGCATCGAGCACACCGCGGTGAGCACCTTGGCTCCCGAACCGCGGCCCGACCGCGGCGTCCTCACCGTCTCATCGATCAAGCTCTCCAAGCCCAGCCGGGCCGCCAAAGTGCCCGCCAACAACAACCCCGCATCGGCGACCAAGGACTCCTCGTCGAACACTGCCTCGACCCGGTCCAAACCCCGACTAACGTCGCTCACAGAAAGTGCCTCCCGTCATGGCATCACGCCGACTCTTCGTCAACGGCAAAATGCCACGTCAGGAGGCCTTTCTGGTGGACGCGCACCCACACCGCCACCAAGCCAACCGGTGGATTCAGGCTTAGAGGCTGAGCCGACGGGCGAAGCCGCGGCCCGAGCGGCCCGTGAGGCGCGACCGCGGCGGAGGCGGCAGGACCCTCTGCTCCCGCGATCCAGCAGGTCGCAACGTCGCAGAGTTTCCTGCCGCCTCCGCCGCTATAGCGACTGTGCATTTGCTATAGCGATTGTGCGTTTCGGTTCAGCTCTTGTGCCGCTCGGGGCGTGTCGTATGCGCCTGCTGCGGCGCGGTGACGGATACGCCAGATATCGGTCACGACCTTGAGCGACTGGGCGACCAGCCGGACGGTGGTGTCCGCTGAATGGTCCACCGCGACGGGAACCTCGACCGATGTCAGGTCGAGGTGCTCGACGAGGTAGAGCACCTCGACGTCGAAGGTGAAGCCGTCGATGACGGCACGGCTGAAGATCTCCTGGGCAGCCTCAGCGGTGAAACCCTTGAAGCCACACTGTGTGTCGCGGTAGCGGCGGAGCAGCACGAGGCGGGTGAATGCGTTGAACATCCGGCTCGCGATCGCGCGAGCGGGCGCCGCCGGGCTGATGGTGCGCGCTTGCGCATGGCGCCGGTTGCCGAGCGCCACATCCGCCCCGCGGTCGAGTGCATCGACGAGCTCGGTGAGCTGGCCGGGCGGATAGGCCAGGTCCACATCGGTGAACAGTCGCAAACGACCGCGCGCTGCAAGCATTCCCGTGCGCACCGCCGCGCCCTTGCCGCGATTCGCTTCCGACGGCACCACGACGTCGGCTCCGGCTCGCCGAGCCGCCTCTGCGGTGCCGTCGGTCGAACCATCGTCGACGACGACAATCTCGAGTCGGCCGTCCAGAGCCTCATTTGGACCCAGAGCTGCGCTGATCTCCGACACGGCGGCGCCGACGAGATGCGCAGCTTGGTAGGCCGGCAGCACCACTGAGACCGCGGGGAGCGGGTGTTCGAGGCCGGCGGCATCACCGACGCCGGGCTCAACCGCGACGCCGGGCACAGCCACGCTGACGGCTGCCGCCGACTCCTGCGCAGGAAGCAGCGATGCTCGGGGGCCGGGCAGCCCGGGCCTGCGACGCTGTTCAAACCGAACCGGGGGCCGCAGGGCGACCAGAGCCAGCGCGACCGCTCCGAGCAGCGTCGCCAGCCAAGCGATGTACTCGACCGCCGTGGCGCCATGGGTGAGCTTGACGTGTTCGTCGGTGGGAATCACCACCATCCAGTTGGGAGTCACGCGGTAGGGCCCGTCGGCGCCGCTCACCGACCAGTTCGGGAAGTACGACACCCTCACCAACACCGGCACCCCGGTCCGGTCCACCGAGAACGACAGCCAGTCCCGTCCCGACTCGAAATCGCCGATCTGCACCGGTGGCAGCGCTCGCCGTGGTGCTGCGCTGAATCGGGTCAGTGAAGCGGGCGGCGCTGCGTGAGGATCCGGGGCCGGCAGCAGCGACACCCGTGACCAGTCCTGCGGCCCCTCTGCCGCAATCGGCACATCCCATGCCGTGGGGTCGTTCCACCAAATCGCGGCAGGATCGGTCCATGCCCGTCCGGCCTGTGGCACATCGGGTGCGACCGCCGGCTCGAACGGCAGCGCCGACACCACATCGCTGTCTGCGACGAGGTAGATCGACCATGGCGCCGCCGAGGCAATGAGCTGCAAGTCAACAGAGTCCTGTGCCGCCGCAGTGGCCTCGGGGCTGAAGGCTGCGTAGTAGCGCACACCGGACATCTGCAGGTGAGGCACGCCCAGATCGAAATTCAAGGCGTTGTACGGGAGGCCACGCATCGGACGTGACGGCGCTGCGGACAGCTCCGACTGCATGAGGAAATGGAACGGCACCGTGGGTGACGACTCGAAGTAGAGGCCTTCCATGGAGGCGATGCAGCCGTCCGTCCAGTGCGGCAGCAGCATCGGGGCCATTGGGGTGCCGTAGGCGCCCACGATGTCACGGTCGTACTCCCACAGCAACCGCCCGCAGTCGTAGCCGGGCCTGTCGCCTATGTCACTCATCGCGGTAACGAAGGAGTGGTACTCGGGATATGACGGGCGGGCCTCATAGCCGCGGAAGTTCCACCGCGCCCAGCCGCGGACGAAGTTGCGGTCGTCTGCGGACACCGTGAACGGGCCCCAACGAGTGTCCCCGGTTGCGTCCAGCCTGGTTCCGGGAAGGTCGCCGAATCGCAGTGCCAGCAGGCCTAGCCCTGCCCCCAGCGCTACCACCGGGGCCAGCATGCGCACCCAGCGCGCTGCTGCGGCGAGGTGGATCCCGTTGCCGTCCGGGCGGGCCGGGTCTGCACGGGTCAGCCCGTCGATGATGAGCCACAGGCCCATCGCCGCCAGCACGTACACCGCCAAGTACCAGAACGGCAGGATGCGCGCGTTCCACAGCCGGTGCTGGGGCCAGTGGATGAAACCCATGGCCATCGTGACGGCAATGACAGTCCACGTGATCGCCGGGCGATACCAGCGTGCGAAACCGACTGCGGCACCGACTGCTGCCAGCACGAGCAGCCAGGTGATGCTGTGGTGCGTCCCGTCGCCGCTGATTTCGTCGGTGAAGAACAAGTGCTCTCGCACGGAGGCGAGCCGCTCCCAGCCCATGTCGTTGAGGTATGCCCGCCGGACGACGAACGGCACGGTCCAGAACGCCGACAGCGCCCCGCCGATGACGCCGATGACGAGCGCATGCCAGGCCCGCCGCCACTCCCCCACAACCAGCACGACGACTGCCGCGACCGGCACGGCCAGCCGTGCCAGCGGAGACTCGGTGATGTTCCAGATAGCGGCCCACAGCACGATCGCAGCGATCGACGCCCCCATCGCCCCGACCCGGCCGAGGCGTTCAGGCAACGCGTGCAGGCCGCGCACGGCCACCATCAAGATGCTGGCCGTGACGGCGAACATCAGCGGGATGGGATGGCACAGGGCCACGAACGCCAGCAGCAGGCTCGCCCGCGCGCGCCCGGTCCCCCGCTCCAGCGAGCGCCAGAACATGCCGAGATATACGAGCGTCGCCGACAGCGCGATCGAGAATGCGAATTCACCTGCCAGCGTCGATGCTGCATTCCCGCCGTAGATGGTGAAGTTCACGTCGAAGACGAACAGCAGCAGCGCAGCAGGCAGCAGCGAGCGCAGCAGGCGCGGCCAGCCTGCCAGCCGGCCCATCAGCCACGCCGCTGCGGGCATCGTGGCGACCCCGCTGATCGCCACCAGCTTGAACGCCACGTTGTAAGAGGGCAGCACCGCGTCGGCGACGACCACCAGCAGGTACGGCACCACCATGTAGAAATGCCCCGCCGGCATACCCGCGTACCAGTCGGACGACCAGCCGCGCAGCGAGCCCGACGGCAGCAGCTCGTCCCGCAGGAACGCCGGACCCCAGACGTGCGCGCCCATGTCCCCGCCGGTGGGCGCGGCTGTGGAAACCAGCCCGCCGGGGTCGAGCCACGCCACCACGGCCACGCAGCTCGCCACGACGACCGCAGCCTCAAGCCACGCCCGCAGCACCGGCCGCGCGCGAGTGGGGCGCACGGTCACCGTCGGCACGCGCGCAGGCTAACGATCACGGCACGCGCCCTGCCGCCAGCGGCCCAGGGCCACCGCCGCGGTTCGCGACTGTCGGTCTGCCGCGGACTCGGGTGCGGTCTGCTGTTGGCGTTCGGGGGCGTCGCTGGCGTGCCGGCGGCACAGCGCGGCTACTGGTCGACGGGGCGCCGCCATAGCATGAAGCACATGGCATCTGAGGTGCCCTCGGGCCAGCGGCACTCCCGCGCGCGCAAGCCGCGCGCCACCGCGCCTCCCGACGCGCCAGCCGAAGACAGCCCGAGCGACCAGGCGCCGCAGCCAAGCTCGTCGGGGGAAACG
Source organism: Acidimicrobiales bacterium (assembly GCA_965231925.1). Classification (GTDB taxonomy): domain Bacteria; phylum Actinomycetota; class Acidimicrobiia; order Acidimicrobiales; family Poriferisodalaceae; genus Poriferisodalis. The sequence goes on along the minus strand of OZ246894.1, from coordinate 1,331,965 downwards.
GGATCCCGCCGACGAAGCGAACGCTGGCCCCGCTGGTCGATCTGGTTGCTCGCCATGGTCCTGCTGTCGGTGATGTTCCTGCCGGGCCTGCTGCGGAATGACGATCGCGACCCCGTCGACTACAGCGGCCTGATCGCTCAGGTGTCAGAAGGACGCGTCGACAGCGTCACGATCACCAACGGCACCGGAGAGATCAGCGGCGACTACATCGACGGCTCGAAGTTCTCCTCAGAAGGTCCCGTCGAGCTGCCCGAAGACGATCTCCGCCTGTTGCGCTCCCAAGACGTGGCCATCGAGTTCCACACCGACCGGCCCAACCTGCTCGTCAGCCTGCTGCCTTTCCTGCTGCCCTTCGGCCTGATCTTCCTGCTCTTTTGGTGGATGCAGCGACGTGCCCAGGGGCAGATGTCGGGGATCATGTCGATCGGCCGGAGCAAGGCCAAGACCTATACCACCGAGCGCCCCTCCACGAAGTTCGACGACATCGCCGGGTACGACGGCGTGAAGCAGGAAATCACCGAGGTCGTTGACTTCCTCAAGACTCCGGAGCGCTTCACAGCGATCGGCGCCAAGGTCCCCAAGGGCGTGCTGCTGGTCGGTCCTCCCGGCACCGGCAAGACGCTCATTGCCCGGGCGGTAGCAGGAGAGGCCGGGGTGCCCTTCTTGTCAGTGACCGGTTCAGACTTCATGGAGATGTTCGTGGGCGTCGGCGCCAGCCGCGTGCGCGACCTGTTCCAGAGCGCCCGCAAGATGGGCCGAGCGATCATCTTCATCGACGAGATCGACTCGATTGGCCGCAAGCGTGGGGCAGGCCTCGGCGGCGGGCATGACGAGCGCGAGCAGACGCTCAATCAGATGCTGGCCGAGATGGACGGATTCGAAGAGAGCGGCGGCATCGTGATGATGGCTGCGACCAACCGGCCAGACATCTTGGATCCCGCGTTGCTGCGCCCCGGCCGGTTCGACCGCCAGGTCGTTGTGCCGCTGCCTGAGTACTCAGAGCGGCTGGCGATCTTGGCTGTACATTCCAAGGACAAGAAGACCGACGACGACGTGTTGTTCGAGGCCCTGGCGAAGGGCACTCCCGGCATGAGCGGTGCCGACTTGGCCAATCTGGTCAACGAAGCGGCGCTGCACGCCGTGCGGCGCGACTCCGAAGCGATCGCACAGGCAGACTTTGAGGCGGCGCGCGACAGAGTGCTGATGGGCCAGCGACGCGAGTCGGTGGCGCTCTCCGAGCGGGAGCGGGAAGTCACCGCCTATCACGAAGGCGGCCATGCACTGATCGCCACGCTGTTCACGCATGCCGACCCCGTTCACAAGGTGACAATCCTGCCGACCGGCCAGGCGCTGGGCGTCACCATGCAGTTGCCTGAGGAACGCCACGCCTACAGCCAGGAATACATCGAAGACCGGTTGGCCGTGCTGTTCGGCGGCCGTATGGCCGAGGAGACGGTGTTCGGCGTGACCTCGACCGGCGCCGCCAACGACCTGGTGCAGGGCACAGAGCTGGCCCGCAAGATGGTCTCGGAGTGGGGCATGAGCGACCGTGTGGGGCCCATGGCATGGGGATCACACGCACAGGTGTTCCTCGGCGAGGACCTCGTGTCGGGGCGTGATTACTCCGACGAGACAGCCCGGGTCATCGACGAGGAAGTCGAACGGATCCTGCGTACGCAGCAGGATCGTGCGCGCCGAGCGCTCGTCGATCACCGCCCTGCGCTGGATCGGATCGCGGCTGCCCTGCTCGAACACGAGACCGTCACGGGCGCCCAGATCGGGGCGCTCGTGGCCGAGCCGGCGCCCGATGGGTCAGACGGGGCCAGCAACGGGAAGCTCGAGACCCCAGCCAAATCGGACGCAAGCGATCCGGTCGCCACCAACGACGAGGCTGCGCCCGACATCCCGCTCATCGAGCGAACGGCGCCCCCGCCTCAGGTAGCCGACTAACCCTGCGAGGGCTCAGGGCCCTGCACCACTTGCGCGAGTGCCGCCGCCAGTGCGGACAGATCCACGCTGCCGACCCAGCCGTCGATGACCTGACCGGCGATATCAACAACCGCTGTCGTGGGCACGGTGTCGATGCCGTGGCGACGATGCAGCTCTCGATCTTTGCCGTATGACACCTCAGCGACGGGCAGTCCCGCACCCGCGGGGCCGCGCACCACGGCGAGCGCTGCGGAACACGTGCGGCAGGTCTCTTCGGTGAAGACCACCAACGCCGGGCCGCTCGCTATGCCCACCGCACCGAGGTCGACGGCTGAAGGCAGTTCGGACCGTGGCACCGCTGCGCCATGTGCGCCGCGGCGACGCTGGATCAGCCAGGCGACGGCGATCGCGGCGACGATCAGCAGCGCAGCGATGATGAGACGCTCCATCAGCCCCTCACCACACCAGCGGGTGAGCCACGCTCAGCCCCTCGCTCCCGCTCCGTGCCTGCCACAGCAGCACTGCGAACGGTGTGTCGGAGACGAGCAGACGGGTCGTGCCGCTCGCCAGCCGGTGCGTGACCACGCCCGATACTGGCACATCAATGAGGGCGACGGTTTCGCGGCCCAGCGTTCCGACCACCACGCGGCGATCGCTAGTCGTCATCGATGGTTCACCGTCTTGCGAGCCATCCCCGTCGGCTGGCGCGAGTGGATCGGTCATGATCGTCAGGAACGCCTCGCCTCCCGATTCGGGAGCGATAACCACGAGCCACCGGTCGCTGGTGTGCACGATGCCGGGCACGAACGCCAGACCCGACTGTGCTCGGTGCACCGGGGGCAGAATCTCGACTGGCAATTCGTCATCGTCTTCGTCGGATGCAGCATCGCCCACCGGCGCGTCGGCACCCTCAGTACCGCCCGTTTGCGCAACCACCGTGATGGACTCGCCGCCGGAATCCGGAACTGCGGTGTCCCCAGCAGCAGAGACGCTGTCGGATGCGGCACCGATGTCGGTCAGCGGGCTGGCAGCGCTGCCGAGCAGAGTCTCGGCCCACACGACGATGGGAACGCCGTTCTGTGATTCGACGGCGATTCCGAAGGGGGCACCGGCCGGCGCGAGCAGCGTCGCGAGTCCGGGTGCCAGTTCGCCTGGAGGTTCGACCTTCAGCTCCATGACATCGTGCGATGCAACGGCGAACGTCACGCGGTCGCTGCGAGAGTCGTGGGACGAGACCGACGCAGCGACTTCGGCAACGCCGTCAGAGGGATTGAAGACCCGTAACCACAGGTGTGTCCGCTCATCGATGCCGGCCACGGGCACGAGCCACCGGTCGCCGGCGGCCACAGAGGCCAACTCCACAGCCAGACCGCGCCGCCCGACACTCCCGTCGTAGGCCACGAACGAATCCACCGCGATGCGGCCGGTACGGGCCCTGACGGATGCGGCCACGATGTCTCGGCGACGGGCATGCTCGCCGACGTCGACGACAACCGTGCTCCACGCCGGCACCACCACACCGGTCAACGCGGGCGCTACGAACGGTCCGAACTCCGCTTCCGACGCAAACGTGACGTCGACGATCGCATCGCGCGGCAGCGGATTCATGATCGCCAACACGCCCAACGCATCGGCCTGGGTGTCGCCGACGGGGACAAACCAGTTCGGCGCCAGCACGCTCGAACAGCGAGCCTCGTCGATCCCCAGCGGGGAGACCAGTCGCCGCGTCACGGCCAGCCCGCCCGACGTGGCTTCCACCAAGGCCCCGATGAGCTCGTCACGCACGTAATCCGAAGTGGTGACAACCCCGGTGCTGTGAGGTGCCACGTCTGCGGTCACAAACTGCCGACCAGTCGTGCGGCCGCGGAATTCGATCGACACCGATGCCGTCTCGGCGGTCATGTTCGTCAGCAGTACCTCTGAGGTGACCTCTCCAAAGCCCTGCACGGGTGCCCGCATGCCGACGACGGGGCAGAACCAGCTCGACGTCAACGCATCGGGGGGCGGGACCACAACCTGCGCCAACGCTTCGGGGTCTTCGACGGCGGCTGACAGCGGCGTTCGGTCGTCGCGCGCGTCGACCACGAGCGCCGCAGCGATTGCCAGCGGGATCAGCAAGCGAGGAAGCCACCGCAAGAAGTTCATGGCCGCGCTGTTCTCATAAGTCCACCGCCGTGCCGCCAGAACCGCTGCGCCGCTGCGACCCCCGCGCTGTTCTCATGAGTCCACCGCCGTGCCGCCAGGACCGCTGCGCCGCTGCGACCCCCGCGCCGTTCTTCGCACGAGGGCAGAGAAGCGGTCTGCGAGCGGGGTGGGCTGGCCGATCGCCACCCACATCAGCGCCAGCCAGATGAGCACCTGGGCCGTGATCCGGGCGGCAGCGGCGCTCGAACGCTCGAAGTGCAGCTCGGCCTGGCCGCTCAGAGGAGGGTCGAAGCGCATCGCCCAGCCCAAAGCCGGCGTCGGCTCAGTCCGCTCACCAGAAATCTCGAGGCGCCAGCCGGGATCGTACGACTCGGCGACCAGCACCGTTCCGACGCCCACCGGTCCGAGCTGGCTTGTGGCGGACCGGTAATCGGTGAACACACCAATGCCGTCGGTCAAGTCGCTGACCACGAGGTCCACCGGGTCGGTGGCGAAGTCCGTCGGGATCGGCCGTTCGAACTGTGACCGCGACGACCACCAGGCCTCATTGCGAAACACCTGGACCGACGGGTCGGCTGCCAGCGGGCGCAGATCGATCTGGGAAGCGAGCGCCTCGGACACCGCAGGCGGCACCGGCCGGTCCCAGCCGTCGGTATAGGAGGGTCCCGAGCGTTCCACCACCACGACATACCTGATGCCGAATGATCCCAGCAGCCGTCCCAGTCGCAGCGTGTCACCCGCCAACCCGACCCGAACGGCGTCTGCCAAGCGTTCGCTGCCGGGGGTCTGCGGCGTCGCAAACGCATGCCGGACATCGGGATAGCCCCGCACCGACGTCGCAGCAGCGAGTCCGGACACGCCGAGATCGGTGCCACGCAACGGCAGGACCTCCGGAGCGCCGAGCCACAGGACCCGGTAGTCAGGTCCGACACCGCGGTCGTCGACGAGTCCCAGAGGCACTCGGTGGTCGAAACTCGGTGCCGACCAGTTGCCGTCGATCGATGCCCACGCGGTCGGGAGCACCATGGCGCCTACAGCAATGCCGCTGAGCAAGACCATCGCGCTGCGCGTCCGGGGTGGTACGTCGCCGACGGCGGTTGCGAGAGCTGCGGGGCCCGTCGCCGCTGTCCAGCACAGGCCGACGGCGCCGAACGCCAGCGATACCTCCCCAAGCGAGTGTCCCAGCCCCACACCGTCCGCCAGGGTGTCCGCCCAACCGGCCACGATGACCCATCCAAAGGCGAAACCGACCAGCGCCACCGCCCAGCCGTGGATCGACGACCACAACCGCGCGCCGCGCGCAACCAGCAGAGGTATCGCCGCGGCAGCCATCAGACCCCAACTGAGCGGCAAATCGCCGAGTGGGCCCGTCTGGAAGCGCAGCAGCTCGGCTAGCGACGACGGTGTCGACGGCGTGCGGCTGCCGAGTGAGACATCGAGGTATGCCCGCAACGATTCGAACTCGATCAGCCAAGGAAGGTGCGCAATTGCGGCGAGCACCACCGCGACCGCGACCTGCAGCGAGCCGGCGACCGGCGCACCGAGCCGCTCGCGGCGTACCACGCACCGCAGCAACTCGACGAGTGCGAGCGCCAGCCCCGCAGCCAACGCCAGCACCAGCATGAACGGCTCGAACGCTGCCGCCACGGCGAGAAGCAAGGCGAGCGACGCCACCCTGGCGACGGTGGCGCGCCGGCTTCCGTCGCGTGATTGGGGAGCTTGCGAAGCGCCGACCAGTCGGCTTGCGAGCAGCACGATCGCTGGCGCGGTTCCGTAGGCCAACAACACGTCCCAGCGGCCGCTGGCCAACGCGTTGTACGGCAGCGGGCATGCGGCGTACAGCACCAGAGCGACCAGTCGGCCATTGCGGTTCGGTCCGTCTCGGCGGGACCCGGTGTCACAGAGCTTCCATATGCCAATCAGGCCCGTGAGCACCAGACCCCAGATGGCAACGTTCCTCAACAGACCGACTGCGCCCAGGACAACGGTTCCACCGAGGCCCAGCAAGCCCATCGCCGGATGACCGATCCCGGCTGCACCGACCCCGCTGTCGCGCCAGCCATCCAGGTACGCCCCGGCCATCGTGCCGACGTCGGCAAATGCCGTGAACTGGCCGTATGCGGGAATCCCGCCGGTCAGCAGGTGACGAGAACCGAACATGATCAGGCCGATCACTCCCAGCCAGACCACCCACACCGTTCGATGCGCGTTGCGGCGCCAGGTGCCCAGGATGCTCTCGTCGATCGTGGTCCGTGCGGCCAGCCCTCCTTCGGGACTCAAGCGGTAGCGGAACCAGTCGGCGACCCGTACCGAGCCGCCCTGTTGCAAGCGGCGCAGATCGGCGTCTCGCACCCGCCGGTAGCGCTTGGCGGCGCCCCGCAGCGCGAAGGTGCCGCCGATGTGCCGGGCATTCCACAGCCACGCCAGCGCCACATCGGAGGCCTGAGCGAACCGCCCGCGTAACGCCCCGAACAACACCTCGCCTGCCCCGAGCACCGCCGCGAGCGCCACCGCCGGCAGCAGATGCACCCAGCCATAGCACTTCAAGATGGTGCGCAGCCGGGCCCGGTGCTCGTGCTGGCGTGCCGAGGGCCCATGGGGTGGGGGGGTCGGACCGGTGCGCAGGGTCCCGGTCGCAGACGGCACGATCCGGACCCGTGCGCCCGAGAGCTGGATGCGCCAGCACAGATCGACCACGGCGCCGTCGCCTTCGAGCGCGGGGTCGAATCCGCCGACGATACCGAAGATGTCTTCCCGCACGAGGAACGCCTCGGTGGGCGCCACAAACAGGTCACGGGCCTCGTTGTGCTGTTCTTGATCCAGCTCGTCGGGGCCGGCCACCGGAATCCGGACCCCGAGGCGATCCGCGGTGCCACCGAGATCGCGCAGCGTCAAGCCGTCCTCGGCGTCGAGCAGCTTGGGACCGGCGACGCCGACGATCCGCCCGGCGACGTTCTCGGCATCGTCGATGAGCACACTGACGGCGTCGGGCGCGAGCGCGACGCGACCGGAGAGGAACAGGAGGTAGTCGGCTCCGCGGACCAGCGATGCCCCTCGATTGTTGGCCGCGCCCATTCGCCCGCGCTGGGCTCGCTGGCCGCGACCTGCCCGCGACGACACCGCATCGGCGACTGCGGCGGTGGGATACAGCGCTCGGACCCGCTCGCCCTGAACACCGTCCGCGTCGCACAGCACCAGAACGGCGAGCCGCGGATAGTCCTGGGCGGCCAATGCCCCCAAGGTGAACTCGGTGTCGGACCACTGCGAACCTGCCGTGACGATCGCCGCGACCGCAGGCGGGGGTGCGGGGGCCACCGGCTCGGTCGCAGCCGATGCTGGTGTCTCTTCCGAGACCGGCGAACTCATGGGCGGGTTACATCTGCCACGGTGCTCTACTGCGCCGATTCAGCGGCTACGACTCCCGGACCGGCGCCACTCGTGCGGTAGTCCGGGGCATCTCCGTAGTTGAAGCTGGTGCCGTCGCTCCACACCAGCCAATAGCCGTCGCCGGTGCCAGAGGAAACCATCGACACCGAGTTCAGGCGGTTCGGCTCGTTGCCACGAGAGCCAAGCCACGACGCCGAGCCGAAGGCTGCAATTTCGGCGGCCGAACTCAGGAGCCAGTAACCCTCGCCATCAGGTGTGGCAGCCATGGCGACCGCGACCATCTCCGCATCGCCCAGATCGGAGGCACCTCCCAGCGCCGCCACGTTGCCATCTGCGGCGAGCAGCCAATAGCCGTCGCCCGACGGGGTCGCCTCGATGTCAACGATGACGGCTGCTTCGCTGATGTCGGCGGCGTCGCCGTGATGCGGCGCATCGCCGAAGTGCAGCACGTCGCCGCTCGAGGTCGCCAGCCAGTATCCGCCATCGGTCCGGTGCCGAGCCATAGCGACGACATCGCCGGCGAAGTCCGTCCCGGCTGTGTCGCCATGGTGCCGCGCGTCGCCGTACGCATGCACCGATCCCGACTCGGTGACCAGCCAATAGCCCCTGCCGGTCGAGGTTGCCGCGATGTCGACAAAGTCCGCGTCAAGCTCCAGCTCCGATGCATCGCCGTAGTGGCGGGCCAGCCCATATGCCCCGACAGTGCCGTCGGCCTTGAGCACCCACAGCGGCGCCTCGGCAATCGACGGCGCCGGCTCACGCGGCGACTGGCCGCCGTCGAATTGCGGGAAGCGATACCAGTCCGACAGCACGAGTGCCGGGAATGCCCTGCGGAACGGATCGCGCGCCCAGCGATCGAATGAGAAGGTGTGCTCGCCGCTCGTGCCCACTACCCGCAGCGCACGCACCCGGCCGCCCCATTCCCCGTATCCGTTGCGCTCGACCACGTCGATGCTCACGAGCTGGCCGAGTTCCTTGCCTGCCGATCGGAACAGCGGCGCGAAGGCCCGCTCAATGTCGACGCGCCGCAGCGACAGCGTCCACGCGTGGCCTCCGTTGCCGCGCTCCGCGTACACCGCGTCGCCGAGGTCTTCGACCGCAGGAAACGTCGAGGCCGGGGGTCCCGCAGTCCAGCCGCCGCTGGCGCTGCTGAATTCGGTGAATGCATAGTTGCCGGCACTGTTGACCAACGCCTCGCCGGCGGTGTTGCGGATCGCTTCGTTTGAGTACGCCAGCTTCGCCCCGAAGTCATTCGCCTGCAGCACGTTGCCGCGGCCGTCAGCCGCGCCGTTGTAGAGCTGGCAGTTTGGCCAGTCGCAGATATCGGTGAAACGGCCACGCCCGACCTGGTAGTCGGACCAGTAGAGCGCGTAGGTGCGCGCAGCGATCGCTTGGGCTTCGAGCGCCGCGAGGCCCGTGCCCGCAGGCCCCTGGGCTGCTCCCCACTCCGGGCGGGACTCCTGGGGCACCACGCCGCGCAGGTACTGCTCGAGCGGCAGCCGGTTGAACGAGTACGCCCGGCCGGACTGCTGGACAATGCCCAGGACGCCCCGGTAGGCGATGCGCATGTTCTCGCTGCCGCCGCGCCCCGAAGAGCAGTAGATCATCGTCAGCATCTGCACGAGATCGTCCGACGCAGGATCGTCGTTGGCCGGCAGCACCTCGACGTAGCGGTCACCGTTGCGTCCGACGCTGCCGGCGATGCCTGCGGCCATCTCCACATCGCCTTCAGACTCACAACCAGTGGTGCGGTGGACAGCAAAGGCGTTGTCTCGGACGCTGACACGGGCAGTCTCGCCGGCCGCGAACGACTGCGCCGCCACGCTGAACGGCGCCCCTGAAGTCACCACCATGTCCTTGCGCGCATTACGCGCGAGATGAACAGTGATCTCGCTGCTGTCTGCATCGACGAGTCGGGTGTTGCCGTAGTAGTGCAGTGCGATCTGATCGCCGTTGCAGCCGTACTCGGTGGCGTAGCCGAACGCCCCCCATTGGCTCAAGCCGTTGCCATGGCCGAAGCCCCGCCCCTCCACCACGATCAGGCCGGGCGCGACATCGCCGCCAGGGTTGGCCTGTGACGGCGGGAACTGCACATTCCGCCCAGCGCTCGTGGCGCCTGTGGGCGCGTCGTCGATCGGGCATGTTTCCGAGGTCGGCGCCGCCGAAGGCTCCAGCGCGACAAGCGCCGCCCGCACCGTTGCCTCTGAGACTGCCGCCGGGCCGCCCAGCACGGTCACCTTCACTGCGTCGGGATGCGGTGAAGGCCCCTCCAGATAGCGGTGCGTGCTCGTGCCACCATCTGGAGCCGCCAGCAGCAACGGTGACTTGCGATGCCCCAGCAGCGGCCCGGCTACGAGCGCATCGGGAAAGTTCCAAGCGTCCGCGAGGCCGAACTGGTCGGTTCCGAAGCAGCCAGGTGTCAGCGCTTCGGCAATATCGACTGCGGTCTCGAACCGATCGGCGCCCCACAGTCGCACAATCCTCACGCCGAGGTCGTTGCGCAGCGTGTCCTCGACCTGCTGAGAGACCGCTGCTGTGCCGCCAGCGATGATCACCTGGGCAATGCCGAACTCGACGAGCACTTCGCGCGCCTCATCGGAGAGCGCTTCGGGCTCGGTCAGCAGCACTGGATGAGGACCTGCATAGGCCAGCGGTGACAGCGCCAATGCGTCGGCGAACGTAGACGAGGTCGCCAGCAGCGCCGTGCGCCTGGCGTCGCCGCAGTAGTCGCCGACGCGCTCGCTGCCCATGGCTCGAGCGGCTGCTGCAACCGTCGCGAGACTGTTTGCCCCGGCGTGGCGCTGCGGGACGACACCAGTGAGGGCGGCCAACTCGGTCTCGGTGGCGAACGACACCGCCTCGGGGCCACCGATGATGACCACTTTGGACAGGCTGAGGCCGCCGATGAACTCGCGGGCTGGCGCCGCCAGCTCTTGCGGGGTTGTCAACAGGATCGGAGCGTGGAGCACCCGCGCCAACGGTGTAGCGGCCAGCGCATCCGCGAAGCCGAGTCCACCCACGACGATCACCGTGTCGACTGAACCGGCTTCGCTCACATAGACCCGTGCAATCTCAGCTGCAGTGGCATAACGGTCAGGTCCCCACAGGCGTTCAGTGGATGCATTCGTCGCAGCAGCGGTCGGGACGGGGCCGATTACTGCGAGCATTGCGCTGATCAGCACCGCTGTCGAAAGGCCGGCACCGAGGCGCCGCCTGCACATGTGCCGACGCGCGCAACGACTCAGACGAACGCGATCGGCCACCCATGGCAAGGTACCGGTCACTGCGCCGGAGGCGAGGGCACCTAGCCGCGCCGGGGCGGGCTGCACACCGCCGGGGCGACGTACCCTACGACGTTGCGGTGCGTCGGTGCGGCGTGGCAGGCGAGAATCACGGCTGCTGCGACGACGGCCGCGCCAAACCGATACGTGCATCACCGAGAACGACACCTGATCCCGGAGCCGCCCCCGTGCCTACGGCGCTCATCACTGGCATCACCGGTCAGGACGGTCAATATCTCGCCGAGGTTCTGCACGCCAAGGGCTACCGGGTGGTGGGCGTGGTCACGGGCCAGCGCAACCCGCACGCGGAGACACTGGCCAGCGGCCTGCCCTTCGTGGAACTGGTGGGGGGCGACTTGGCCGACCTGCCGTCACTCATCGCCGCCCTGGAGTACTCCCAGCCCGACGAGGTGTACAACCTCGGAGCGATCAGCTACGTGGCGCTCTCTTTCAAGCAGGCCGAGCTGACTGCCAACGTCAACGGCCTGGGCGTACTGCGCCTGCTCGAAGCGATCCGCCTCGTCGGCGGGCCGGACAATCCGATCCGCTTCTATCAGGCCTCGTCGAGCGAGATGTTCGGCAAGGTGCGAGAGACACCGCAGAACGAGTTGACGCCGCTGCATCCGCGCAGCCCCTACGGCTCGGCGAAGGTGTTCGGTCATCACACCACGGTGAACTACCGCGAGAGCTATGGGCTCTATGCGTGCAGCGGCATCTTGTTCAACCACGAATCGCCCCGCCGCGGCCTCGAGTTCGTGACTCGAAAGGTCACGAACGCAGCTGCGCGCATCGCCCTTGGCCTCCAAGACGAGGTCGCCCTGGGCAACCTCGATGCCGAGCGCGACTGGGGATTCGCAGGCGACTATGTGCGAGCGATGCATCTGATGCTCCAGCAGGACGAACCCGACGACTACGTCATTGCCACCGGCGAGGCGCGCTCAGTCCGGGAATTCGTACAACTCGCCTTCTGTGCCGCCGGCATCGACGACTGGGAACGACATGTGCGCATCGACCCCCGGTTCTTCCGGCCCGCAGAAGTAGACCTGCTGGTCGGCGACGCCACGAAGGCGCGCCGGGTGCTCGGTTGGGCACCCGAGATGCCATTTGAGAACCTGGTGGCCGCGATGGTTGCCCACGATCTCGAAGTCGAACGGCGCAAGCTGCGATGACGGAATCAAGCGGCATGCAGTCAAAAGACCCGATGACACCCGGCGAGAGCGGAACGATCGCGGTGCTCGCCGGCGGGGTGGGGGCAGCCCGATTTCTGAACGGGCTGCTGCGCGTCCGCCACCCAACCGATGTCGCAGCGATCGTCAACGTCGGCGACGACTTCAAGCTGCATGGACTCGACATCAGCCCCGACCTCGACACCGTCACCTACACGCTCGCCGACCAGATCAATCCCGAGACCGGCTGGGGGCGGGCTGGCGAAACGTGGCGAGTGCTCACCGAATTGGGGCGACTGGGCGGCCAGGACTGGTTCAAGCTCGGCGATCTGGACCTTGCGCTGCACCTCTTCCGCACACAGCGCCGCAGCGAGGGCGCATCTCTGTCACAGGTGACCGCTGAGATCGCCGCCAGCTTCGGCCTCGAGCTGACGCTGCTGCCGGTCAGCGACGATGCCATCGCAACCCGAATCACCCCCGCTGAACCGGACGGGGCCGCCGAGATCGACTTTCAGCAGTACTTCGTCGCCCACCAGCACGGCATCGCTGTGAGCTCGATTCGCTTCGCTGGCATCGACACCGCCAAGCCAGCGCCAGGTGTGCTCGATGCCTTGGGAGACGCAGAGACCGTCGTCGTGGCGCCGTCGAACCCCTTCGTCTCGATCGGCCCGGTCGTCGGCGTGCCGCAGGTGCGCGAGACGCTCGCCAGCCGCCGTGAGCACGTCGTCGCCGTATCGCCCATCGTGGGCGGCGCATCGATCAAGGGGCCCGCGGGCGCGATGATGAGTGAACTGGGCCACGAACCCAGCGTCGTCGGGGTCGCACGGCTCTACGCCGGCTTCGCCAGCATCCTGGTGATTGACCAAGCTGATGCCGTGCTTGCTGGCGAAGTGGCACAAGCAGGGATGACGCCGGTCGTCACCGACACGATCATGGCCGACCCCAAACGTGCAGCCTCGCTGGCCCGGGCGACGCTGGAGGCCGCAAGCGCGAGAGGAATCACGTGACCATCGAATTGCACCCCGTCGAAGGCATCGGCGAGATCACGCTCGGCGCCGATCTCGGAGCGGTCATTGCAAGTGCCTGCGAGACGGCACCCGCCGGTCTGGCTGATGGCGACGTGCTCGTCGTGACCCAGAAGATCGTCTCCAAGGCCGAGGGAGCAATGGAACAGATCGATCCCGACGACCCGCTGTCGCACAAGCCCCTCGTCGAGCGCGAGTCGGTTCGCATCCTGCGCCGGCGTGGCGACCTCATCATCAGCGAGACCAAGCACGGATTCATCTGCGCCAACGCAGGAATCGACCTGTCCAACGTCGAGCGGGGCTACGCCGCATTGCTGCCCGACGACAGCGACCGTTCCGCCAACAAGATCCGTGACCGCATCCAGGCATTGTCGGGCTGCACCGTCGGGGTGATCATCTCCGACACATTCGGGCGTCCGTGGCGGCGCGGCGTCACCGACGTGGCCATCGGATGCGCGGGCATCGCTGCGGTCGTCGATCTCAAAGGCACCAACGATGCACTGGGCCGCGAGCTCATGGTCACCGAAGTGTGCGTGGCCGACGAGATTGCCTCTGCTGCCGATCTGGTGTGCGGCAAGGCCCGGGGTGTGCCAGTTGCGATCGTGCGGGGCGTCGACCCGGGCTGGCTGAGGCGTGCCTCGGTGCGTTCGGAGATCATCCGCGAGCCAGCCGAGGACCTGTTCCGCTAGAGAGGCGCGCCCGCTGCGGAGGCGGCAGGACCCTCTGCTCCCGCGATCCAGCGAGCGAGAGATCCGTACCCGCCCGCATTTCTTGATACCCCTCGTCGGTACGTCACCAACTTACGGGTCGGCACCGGTCGCAACGTCGCAGAGTCTCCTGCCGCCTCCGCAGCTATGACATCTGGTCCTATCCGTTAGCGCTCCAGGCCAGGGGCGGCTGGCGCTGGGCGCGCAGTACGGCACCTGGAGCGACCCGTTCGCCGCTGCCGACCACCGCGAATTCACTGAGCAAGGCTCCAGCACCGACGACGACGTCGGGGCCGAGCACCGAATCGATCACGACGGCTCCGGCGTCGAGGTGGCAACCGTCTCCCAGGACTGAGCGCTGGACGACGGCATCGGGTCCGATCAGGCACCCGGATCCCACGACCGACGTCTGGATGCGCGATGTCGGATGGATGCTCGCTGACGCTGCGGCGGCACCGCTGCTCAGTTGGGCCTGAGGGCGGCGACCCTCGACGATGTCCAGGCTTGCCGCCAGGTACTGCTGCGGCGTGCCTGTGTCGAGCCAGTACGTGTCAGATACCAGCGCCGCCAGTGCTTTGTCCGCGACGATCTGGGGGAAGATCTCCCGCTCGATGGAGACGGGCCGGTCGGGCGCGATGCGATCGAGCACCGCTGGGTCGAGTACGTAGCTGCCAGCGCTGATCGTGGGTCGTTCGGAATGCGTCTGCGCGGCGGGCAGCGAGCCCTGGTCGGGTTTTTCGGAGAACGACAGCACCCGCCCTGACGTATCGGTCACCACGAGGCCGTATGGCGTCGCATCGGCGACCGGCTGCAGCGCAATGGTCGCTTCGGCTCGCGAACTGCGGTGAAAGCTCGCGAGAGCACCCAAGTCCAGGTCGGTCAGGACGTCGCCGTTGAGCACGAAGAACGGCCCCGTTATGCCGCTCGCCTCGGCGGCGAATCGCACGGCTCCCGCCGTGCCGAGCGGCTCAGGCTCGACTGCCACCTCATATGCGAGCTGGCCAATGCGCCCGTGGGGGTAGGCAGTGGTGAACGCCTCAGCGCGGTAGCCCAGCGAGAGCACCACCTCGGAGACGCCATGGCGGTACAGGTGCTCGCAGACCCACTCGATCATCGGACGCCCGCACACCGGCAGCATCTGCTTGGGGGTGTCGTTGGTCAGCGGACGCAGCCGGGTGCCGAATCCGCCCAGCAGCAGGATCGCCTTCATCTGCAGATCCCCGTGCCGAAGACTCAGGATGCAGCGCTCGACTGTTGGTTGCCCATCGAGTTCTCTTCGGCGGCAGGTTCGGGGGGTTCGGTCGGTTCGGGGGGTTCAGTCGGCTCGGGGGGTTCGGCCGGCTCGGACGTTTCGGCGGGCTCGGACGTTTCGGGAAGATCGCCCTCGGCTGGCTCGTTCTCGCCTCCGTCGAGAACCGGCCCCTCTTCGTTCGAGTCGTCGATCAACGGTTGATCTTCCGGAGGCAAATTCAGATAGGCGCGTAGGAAGGCGTCGTCGGGTCGTGGAATGTCAGCGTCGTCGACGCTCGGGTGGACGTAGGCGAACACGAAGATCTGGCCGTCGCCCAGGAAGCGCACGTCGCGCAGTTCATCGGTGAACGCCAGCGCCTTTTCGGCCTGCAGGGTCTCCCAGCGCATGAGGCGCAGCTCCGCGCCCGGCTCGGCAACAGCGGCGTCGTCGCTGTCGGGATCCGGTGAAGCACAGGCGTCGTCGGACTCGTCGAGAATGGTCCCGTCGGGCAGCTCGAGCGTCGAGTCGGTCAACTCGACCTCGATCTCACGCATGAACGCGCCCATAGTGGCGAACTGGCCCGTCACGCCGGTGTGGAACGGATGAATGTGGATGAGCCCGTCACCGTGTGTATGGATGCCCGATTGGTCATCGACGTCGTTGGCGTACACGTCGACGATGAAGTCGTCGCAGTCGTAGATCGCGTAGAGCGAGTGCCAGTGATCTCCTAGGCGCGGCGGGCCCGCGGGAGCATTCGCAGAGCGTTCGTTGCGGGCCACCAAAATCAGCACGACGCCGAGTGCGACGACGAGGAGCATCGCCGCTGGAAACAGGATGTCGCGCCGGGGGCGAAAGCTCCTACCGCTTCCGCCAGCGCTTGCTGCTTTGGCAACCTTCTTGGCAGCGGCTGATCTCGCCATACGGGGCGACAAGCTACCGGCGCTTGGCGACTATGAGTGAGTGCGCCGCGCGGGTGCGCCCGCTGTGGGGGCGGCAGAGCCCTCTGCTCCAGCGATCCGGCGGGCCGCAACGTCGCAGCGTTCCCTGGCGCCCCCGCAGCAATGACGCGAGTACCCTCTTGCTCTGGCGTTCAGCGGCGGCCGAGACCTTCGTAGACGAAGCCTGCTGCGCGCAGCTTGGTTGGATCCAGCAGGTTGCGTGCATCCACGATGCGAGCCGCATCCATCACCGAAGCCGCCCGCTCCCAATCGAGGTCGGCGAACTCGGGCCACTCGGTGAGCACGACGGCCACGTCCGCACCCGCGAGGGCGTCGTACCTCGAGCCGCTCACCGTGAGGGTCGCCGGAAGCTGCGCGGCGATGTCGGGACGATCATCGAGATCGGCGAGCGCCGGGTCGTACGCCACGAGGCGCGCTCCGCGAGCACTGAGCCGTTCGGCAACCCGCAGCGCCGGGGAACCGCGCAGGTCATCGGTCCCAGCCTTGAACGTCAGGCCCAGCACGGCCACGGTGACCCCGTCGAGGTCACAGGAACGCGGATCCACCTCAGCAGCGCCCGGATCGGACCGACCGCCTGGTCCGTCGGCGGCCATGCGAGCGACCTTGTCGGCCACACGCTCGAGCTGCTGCTCGTTGACCCTGATGACCCCTTCGAGCAGGTCGAAGACGTAACCCGCGTCATGGGCGACCGACACCAACGCGCGAGTGTCCTTCGGCAGGCATGATCCGCCCCAGCCGGGACCGGGCTGGAGGTATGCCGAGCCGATGCGGTGATCGGTGCCTACCCCTGCGAGGACGGTGTCGACGTCGGCACCGACGGCTTCACAGACTGCGGCGAGCGCATTCACGAAGGAGACCTTGGCGGCCAGGAAGGCGTTTGCCGCGTACTTGACGGTTTCGGCCGATGTCGGATCGCTGAGGATCACCGGCGCGTCCACGCCGGCATACAGCGCCGCCACCCGGCGTGCCACTGAGGTGTCGTCGGCCCCGATGACGATGCGGTCAGGCGCCAAGAAGTCGTGGACTGCCGACCCCTCTCGCAGAAACTCGGGATTCGACGCCAGCGCCACATCGGTTCGCCCCAGCGCCGCGGCGATCTTGGGAGCGGTGCCCACCGGCACTGTCGACTTGGTCACCACGACGGAGCCGGGCTGCAGGCGCGATGCCACCGAGTCGAGCGCTGCCAGCAAGTAGCTGAGCTCGGTCTCGCCGTCGTCTCGCAGCGGTGTCGGCACGCAGATGAACGCGAAGTCGCACGTGGCCGCGACGGTCTCGGCCGAGATCACGAAGCGGAGGCGTCGCTCGGCGATGCCTTCGCCAACGAGTCGATCAAGTTCGGCCTCGCGAATCGGCACGACTCCCGCCGACAGCGACGCCACCCTGGCACGGTCGATGTCGGCACAGATGACGTCGTGACCGAGGTGGGCGAAGCACGCAGCCGTCGTGAGGCCGACGTAGCCGGCGCCGACAACGAGGATGCGGTGCTGGGACGATGTATCGCTCATGGCGCCAATTGATCGGCCGGCGGCACGTCGACCCTCCGGTAACCCGAATCCACGCGAGGCGACTCGTCGCCGACGTGCAGGATCACCGTGGTTGCGTCGAGCTCGGCATGGCCGGCGAAGTCTGGCACAGGCAGCAGGTGACTGGCCAGCAGGCCGGCCGCGAGCCGTCCCTGCGGTGCTAAGTAGACCATCGTGCCCTGCGGAGGGTCTGATATGCCCTCAGGCAGTTCCCCTGCTGCGGCGGCCTTGAATCCGAGCTCGTTCAGCTCCGCAGCCAACAGATGCCGCCCCGTGCCGGTGACCTGCACTTTCACGCGCGACTCGACGATGTCGTCCCAGCCGATGCCCCCGAACACGTCCAGCACACGCTGGTTGTGCTCGGAACGCTGCGGGTCGAGCCCGAGCGACCATCTCACAGGTTCGTGGACATCCACCAGCCTCAGCTCGTACTCCTCGATGTCGGCATCGAAGTCGATCCCCGCAAATTTGTCTGCGAGGCTCCGACCGTCGTTCACGATGCTGAGCGTGTTCGACGTGGACAGATGGTCAGCCGCGATATCCAGCATCGAGAGCAGGTTGATCGGGTTGGCCAGCAGACCGGGCGCAGCCTGCTCGGCGGCGATGCGCATGAAGTCGCGTTGGCGGTCGTTGCGGGCGAGATCATTCCAGACACCGTGCCGTTGCCAGGTCCCGTCGGCCGCTTGCTCTTCGAGATGGCGACTGCGGACGTACGCGAGCGCCTGGCGGCCATCGAGGAGATGGGTGCCCGCACTGGTGAAGAACCCGCTTCGGCTCTCTGTCGGGTCCGTCGCGTTCTCTTTCGGCTGGTCGCGCAACGCTCGGCTGAAGGTCATCTGGACACCGCCGACTGCATCGACCAAGCGCAGGAACGCCTGGAAGTCCACTTCGACGAAGTGCTGCAGGGTGATGCCGAGATTCTCCTCGACCGTGTCGATCAGGCGAGCAGCGCGCGCTGCGGTGGTTTCGTCACGGTTGTACGCGCTGTTGATCTTGGCGACGACGCCGGTTCCGGCAATATCGCTCGTGCCCGCGATCTCCGCCGCCAGGTCGCGCGGGATCGACATCATCGCCGCCGTGCCGTCGTCTCGCAGGCGAATCACCATGATCACGTCCGCCAGCCGGCTGAAATCCGAGTGGCCGTTGCGCAGCGGATCGTCGGGCGCGAGCCCCAGGGTGCTGTCGGTGCCGACCACCAGGTAGTTCTCCCCAGTCGAGCCGCCCGGCAGAACGGGTTCGCCGGCGGAGAGGTCGACGACGTCAAGCGAGTCCGTATCTGAACTCGAGTCGACAACCGCAGTCATGCCGTCGCCTCGGGTGACCCCGTTGTTGCCGTCAGCGCCCAAGGCGGTCTCACTGTCTGCATTCGCAGCGATCGAGGTCGGCTGGTCGATCACCACGTCGGCCGCAGTCACGGGCTGGCGGGGAGCGGAGGTCAGGACGCCGGCCAACTCGTGTCGCTCGATCCGTCCGAGCTGCAGCAGCACAAATGCAGATGCACCGGTCGCGACTGCCCCAATGAGGGTCAGCACTGCGAGCGCGACAAGGACGAGGCGAGTGCGCCGACTGCGGTGGCTCACTCAGCTGCCTCGGAGAGGGCCTCGCTCAGGGACGGATACACGAACAGGCTCTCGGCGATGTCCTGGACCCGCAGGTTTGCGCTGACGGCGAGAGCCACCACCGAGATCAGCTCGGCTGCGTGGCGGCCCACGATGGAGCCGCCCAACACCTGACCGGTCAGCGGGTCCGAGACGATCTTGACGAAACCGCGGGGATTCTCCTCGATCAGTGCCTTGGCATTGGCGCCGAAGGGCACCTTGGTGACGCGGATCTTGCGGCCCGTGGCGAATGCCTCGGCTTCTGCGAGCCCGACGTCGGCGATCTCGGGTTCGGTGAAGATGGCCGATGCCGCCTTGTCGTAGGCGAGGTGGCGGTGCGGGCGGGATTCGTGCAGACCCATCGCGTGCTCCACGATCTTGCGGCCCTGCATGGCGGCGACCGACGAGAGCGGCAGCTTGCCCGACAGGTCGCCCGCCGCGTAGATGCTGGGCACCGATGAGCACAGGTTGTGGTCGACCTCGACGTACCCCTCGTCGTCGACGCGCACGTCGGTGTTCTCCAGCCCCAAGCCGTCGCTATTGGGGATCGATCCGATCGCAATCAGCGCATGCGACGCCTGCACAGTCCGCCCATCGCTGCAGACGACTTCGACAGCGTCGCCTTTGCGTTCGATGCTCACCGCACGCGCCCCTTTGAGCATGGCCACGCCAAGATCGCTGAAGGTCTGCTCCAGCACTGCAGCGGCTTCGGGGTCCTTGTGCGGCAGCACCTGCTGGCGACTCACGATCAGCGTGACCTGCGAGCCCAGCGAGGTGAACATGTGCACGAACTCCACCCCGGTCACCCCTGAGCCCACGACGACGAGGTGCTCGGGAAGCTCGGCGGGCGGGTACGCGTCGCGCGTGGTGAGGACGCGCTCGCCGTCGATGGGTGCCCACTCGGGGATGCGGGGGCGGCTGCCGGTCGACAGCACCACGACGTCGGCCGACAGCTCGATCGCGCCATCGGCTGTGTCAGCGCAGACCTCGTTGGGCCCCAGCAGTCGGCCTGAACCCGACAGGATGCGCACGCCCTGGCTGACCAGCATCTGGCGGGCAACCTCCGCGAGGCGGTCTTCGATGTCGCCGATGCGCTGGCGAAGGTGCGGGGTGTCGACCGACGTGGACACATTGGCGAGCCCCAACTCGTCAAGATGGCCAGCGAAGCTGAGCGCCGAGCCGGTTGCGATCATGGTCTTGGACGGCACGCAGTCTTGAAGGTGCGCGGAGCCGCCCACGATGTCGCGCTCGATAAGCGTGACGTCGGCGCCATAGCGCGCCGCGTAGGTGGCTGCGGAGTGGCCCGCCGGGCCACCGCCGATCACGACGAAGCGCTTCTGGGCCATGGATCCGCAGCGTACCGGTGCCCCCCGGCCTCACTGTCGTCGCGGCGCCCAGTGCTTTCCGCTCTGATTCGGTGTCTTTGTGCGATTGGGCCCACGAGCCGCGCGGGCCCGGGGCACAGCCCCTGGGGTCAGCTCAGCGTGGGGCTGCAGAGGCCGTCCAGCTCGCCCACGGTGATGCGCTCGCGATTGGCGAAGGTGACCTCGTTGGCGGGGTCGGGCCGCAACCGGAATTCACGGAAGGTCATCTCGAGCGAGTCGAAGGCGACGATGCGGCCCGACAGCGAATCGCCGGAGCCGAGAATCAGCTTGATGGTCTCGAGCGCCTGGATCGAGCCCACGATTCCCGGCAGCACGCCCAGCACGCCGGCCTCGGCGCACGACGGTGCCAGCTCCGCCGGCGGGGGCTCGGGCAGGTAATCGCGGTAGGTCGGGCCGTTCTTCGGGTCGAACACAGTGACCTGACCCTCGAAGCGGAAGATCGAGCCGTGCACCACGGGAATGCCCAGTTTCACCGATGCGTCGTTGAGCAGGTAGCGACTCGGGAAGTTGTCCGCGCCGTCCACGATCACATCCCAGCCCGAGAGAATCTCGAGCACATTGTCGGCGCCGAGCCGCGTGTCGTAGGTGACCACGTTCACGTCGGGATTCAACGCGGTCAGGGTCTTCTTGGCCGAGTCGACCTTGCGATCGCCGACACGGTCGACGTTGTGGAGAATCTGGCGCTGCAGGTTCGACTCGTCCACCACGTCCATGTCGATGATGCCGATGGTGCCGACTCCGGCGGCAGCCAGATACAGCGCGGCGGGCGAGCCGAGGCCGCCTGCGCCGAGCATGAGCACCTTCGCGTCGAGCAGCTTGAGCTGCCCGGCCTCGCCCACTTCGGGCAGCAGCAGGTGACGCTGGTACCGGTTTCGCTGCTCGGGACCGAGCGAGGCCGGCGTGGACCAGGGGCGGCCCTCGTCCTTCCAGCGGCCGAAACCGCCATCCATGGACACAGAGTTGGGATAGCCCAACTCGGCAAGCGTCTTCGCAGCGAACGCCGAACGCACGCCGCCGGCGCAATAGATGATGATCTCCGCATCGTGGTCGGGCAGCCGGTTCTCGATCTGAGCCTCGAGGTGCCCGCGCGGAATGTGGATCGCGTCGGCCAGGGCACCCTGCTCGTACTCGTCGGGCTCGCGCACGTCGAGCACGACGGGCTCGCGGTCCGCGATCCACTGCGCCGCTGTGGCGGTGTCGATCTCGGTGATCTCGCGCTTTGTGGCTGTCAGCAGTTCGCGGAACGAGGGCATCGCAGGCCTCCCAAGTCGTCGCATTCGGGAGCGCCCAGTCATCAGACCAGACTCAGGACCTAAATCCTACCTATCAGGTCAGGTTTTAGTTACGTGCAGTGTGTTCTCCCACACGCGCCGCGATTCTCAGCCCCTACGCGCCAGCCAGTTGGTCAGGAATTGGTCACACCGAACGCTGGCGGGGGGTGCCGCCGCAGATTCGGGGGAGGACCTCCGAGATGGACTTGCGCAGGACCATGTCGGCGAGGTGGTCCATCTCGGTGGGTTCGGCGTTGACGATCACCACTCGCGCGCCTGCGGACTTTGCCGTCGGTACCACCGCAGCGATCGGATAGACGGCCAGCGTGGTTCCCACGGCCAGCATCAGATCGCAATTCTCGGCTGCGATCTGGGCTCGCAAGAGATCTCGCGCCACGAGCTGCTGGCCGAAGCTGATCGTGGCGCTCTTGAGAATCCCCCCGCAGTCGGGACAGGGCGGATCGTCGGCGCCGAGCCGGACCCGGCCGAGCACGACGCCCATCTCGTCGCGGTAGTCGCACTCCAAGCACGCAACCTCGCGGATCGTGCCGTGCACCTCCACGATCTTGTCCGGATCGGACCCGGCGTCGTGATGCAGACCGTCCACGTTCTGGGTCAGCAGCGACACCAGCTTGCGGCGACGCTCCAACTGCACGAGGGCTCGGTGACCGTCGTTGGGCTCGGCGCCCCACGCTCGGTGATCCATGCGGGCCCGCCAGGCCAGCACCCGCACCTCGCGATCGGCCAGATAGTTCTGCAGCGTCGCCTGCTTCTCGGCGGCCGGGTTCTTGGTCCACACACCATTGGGACCGCGGAAGTCTGGGATTCCCGAGTCCGTGGAGATCCCGGCGCCGGTGAGCACCGTGATGGCGCTCGCCTCGTCGATCCATCGCGCCACTGTTCGGACGTCGTCATCGATGTCGGGGCTCGAATCGGACGCTGGGACTTTCTCGGCTGGGCTCATCGGACACAGTCTGGCCTAGAGGCTGAGCCCCGGGCCCGAGCGGCCCGCGAGCGAAGCGAGCTAGAGCGGTAAGCACAGGGCGAAGCCGTGGCCCGAGCGGCCCGTGAGCGCCGAGTCAATGGAAATCGGGAACAAGAGCGGGAAACAACTGGTGCGGCAGCGAGAAGGTTCACCTGTCGACGCGGACTCTCGTGGCAACCGCCCTGATCTGACGAGCGACAAGCAATTTACAGTATTTTTCATGTTGTATTCATATATTTTGATATACAAGAATATGTTCGGCAACGAACAACAACCGCGGCCCAACGTGGCACGCCGTCGAGAAGGAGAGCCCCCGTGCGAACTGATGAGATACACGCCGTCCCCCAGAGTCGAACGGTGCCTGATCCGTCCGCTGCAGCCGCGTTGCGGCTGGTTGGCGGCGCCGAGACCGAGCCGAACCCCGCAGCGTCCAACGATTCGTCGGGTGATCCAGTGCATGTCCTGCGGGTGCGGCCGTGGGACGACCCCAATCTGCGGCGCCGCGGCCACGATCCGCGCTCGATCTACGTCGAGCGATTCTGGGTTGCCATTCTCGGCCCGAGCGCGGTGTGGCTGTTGCGGCTGCTCGCGCGCGAATTCGACGAGCTGGCGCCCGGCGAGGAGCTCCGCCTGGACCTCGACTCCACCGCCCGGCGATTGGGACTGCAGCACCGCGGCGGCCGTCAGAGCACCTTCATGAGAACCATCGAACGCTGCGGCATGTTCGACCTGGCGCACTTCGACGACGACGCGGTGCTGATCGTCCGCACGCGGGTGCCACCGGTGCCCCGCCGGCTGCAGATGCGGATGCCGCCGGAATTGCGTGAGGAAGTCGGCCACTGGTCACGGATTGACGGTCATGCGGATTTCTCGGTCGGCGAGACGCGGCTGCTCGCGATCTGCATGCTGACGCTCGGTCACGGTCTGCACGAGTCCGCCGAGCGGCTCGTGACGCTCGGGCTGGCGCCGAGCGCCGCTAACGAAGCGACCGCCTGGGCGTGGGCGGAACGCTGCGTGCGTCAGCGCACACGTCGCCGCACCTAGCCCCTCTGGCTGGGTTCGCGCCGTCGCCGGCTCGAGGGCACGGCGGGGCCAATCACCAGCCGCAGATCAGCTCCACCAGCGTGCGCACGCCAAAGCCCGATGCCCCCTTGGCCAGTTCGCCGGCGTCGGCATCGGTGCGCACAGGTCCGGCGATGTCGAAGTGCACCCATGGCGTCTCGCCGACGAATTCCGACAAGAACAGGCCCGCGTGGAGCGTGCCCCCGTAACGGTTCTTGCCGATGTTGCGCAGGTCGGCGATCGGCGAGTCGAGCTGCTCGCGGTATTCGGGAGGCAGCGGCAGGTGCCACAGGCGTTCCCCAGCAGCGAGCGCCGCAGCCTGGGCGCGTTCGATCGCCGCCGGGTCATTGCCCATGAGCCCGGCGTATTTGTCGCCCAGCGCCACCATGCAGGCACCCGTCAGCGTGGCGAGGTCCACGACCAGGTCGGGCTCCTCCTCGACGGCAAGCGACAGTCCGTCAGCGAGGACGAGCCGGCCTTCCGCGTCGGTGTTGAGCACTTCGACCGTCTTGCCGTTGCGGATGCGCAGCACGTCCCCGGGCTTGGTGGCCGTAGGGCCGGGCTGGTTGTCGGTGCAACAGCAGATGCCGGTCACCGCGATGTCGGGTGCCAATCGGACGATGGCACTCATCGCCCCGATGACCGCAGCAGCGCCCCCCATGTCGATCTTCATCCATTCCATGCCTTCGAAGGACTTGAGGTTGAGCCCACCGGTGTCGAACGTGATGCCTTTGCCGACCAGGTGAACCGTGGCGCGCGGCGTGGCAGTGGGCTGCCAGCGCATGCGGATGAGCGCCGGCGGCTCCGTCGAACCCGCATTGACGCCCAGCAGCCCGCCGCATCGCTCCGACGCCAACCGCTCGCGGTCCCACACCTCGACTGAGGCAGTGCCCGCCGCCGGATCGGTGGCTGCGGAAGCCGACTCGATGGCCTCGACGGCAGCGTCGGCGAGTCCGCTCGCCGTGAGCGCTCCGGCCGGTTGGTTGACCAGATCGCGGGCCAGGGCGATGCCGCCGGCAACCGCCGCGGCACGATCGAGGGCAGCCGCGGTGTCGGTGCCGTCGGGCACGGCGAGCACGACGCGGCCGAGCGCGTCAGCTTCGGGAGGGTCGCCCTTGTGCTCGTTGAACCCGTAGGACGCGAGGAGCATGCCTTCGGCCACCGCGCTGAGGGCAACATCGGCGCCGAGATCGTCGGCCGCGACCGCAGCCAACGCCGAGGTCAGCGAGTCGACCTTCGATGCTGCCCGCCACAGATTCGCCGCCGCTTTGCGGACATCGGCGGCGCTCAGACCCTCAGCGCCGAGCCCGACGGCGATCGGCATCGTGTCGTCTGCGGTACCGGCGATGCCTGCCATGAGTGCCGTGCTGCCCGCAGAGCCGTCGAAGCCGCTGGCCGCCAAGTAGTTCGGCGTGGCCCCCAGGGTGTCGAGGGCATCGCTGCGCACCGGCCGGTCGGCGGCGGCAGTCGGCATCGCAGCGGCGGGGTCGGTGACAACCTCGAAGGCATCGGGCGAAACAGTGAGCGGCACGGAGTCCTCGCTTAGTCGGAGATGGGGTGCGGACGGCGGTGACCAGCGCCCGCAGTGCGGTTCTACCTGACGGGGGCACCCGACGCTGAGAAATCTCGCGAAGAGGCTGAGCCCCGGGCCCGAGCGGCCCGCGAGCGAAGCGAGCTAGAGCGGTAAGCACAGGGCGAAGCCGTGGCCCGAGCGGCCCGTGAGCGCCGAGTCAATGGAAATCGGGAACAAGAGCGGGAAACAACTGGTGCGACAACGAAAGGGCCCACCCATCGGCGCTTCGGCTAAGCGTCAGCTCGAAGGTCGCTGTGGCCCGGGTGCCGGCCGCAGGTGCACGACGTCGCCGACTGCCACGGTGTGGATCGCCCCGGCGTCGTCGGTGACCAGCAACCGCCCGTGCGCATCGAGATCGCTCGCAAGCCCCTCGAGGATGGGCGGGCCAGTCTTGGGGTCGTCGGTCGCGGGCCTGTCGGCGGTCGCATCGAACGAGATGCGCACCCGGCGGCCGAGCGTGGCGGAATTCCGGCGCGCCTCGTCCAGCACAGCGGCTGCGCCCGAACCGCCGCCCAAGCCGTGATCGGCCCTGCACAGCAGCTCGTAGCGAGCCTCGAGGCCCTCGAGCACCCGGCGGGCCAGCGCCGTGCGGTCCACGGCTGCGCCAGCTTCCAGGTTCAAGCTCGTCGCGACGCCTTCCAGCTCTGGCGGCACCTGCGGCCAGCCGGTGTTGAGACCCATGCCCACCACGAGCGCGGAGAGCGCTCCGTGCGTGCTGATCGACTCGGCCAAGATGCCCGCCAGCTTGCGATCAGGGCCAGCACTGTCACGACCAGAACTGTCAGGGCCAGCACTGTCACGACCAGCACTGTCAGCGATCACGAGGTCGTTGGGCCATTTCAGCCGCGGCCTGACGCCGCTGGTTTGCTCACAGGCATCAGCGGCGGCCAGCGCAACCGCCAGCGTCACCAAGGCCGCTCGAGTGGGAGGCAGCGGACCCGGCGGCGGTCGCAGCAGCACCGACATCATCAGCGAGGTGCCCGGCGGCGCCGTCCAACGCCGACCGCGGCGACCGCGACCGGCGGTTTGCAGGTCGGTGATCAGCACCACCCCTTCGGGCGCTCCCCGGCGGGCCCGATCGAGCAACTCTGTGTTGGTCGAACCGATCTCGTCGTACCATTCGACATCCGTGAAGCGAGTGCCGCCAACGGATCCGAAGTGCGGCGACTCGATGGCGCCGGCGTCGGGCGATCCAGGCACACCGGGAGCGTAGCGGTGGCACTCGCGGCGACAGCCGACAGACTTGCCCGCTGCCGGTCGAAAATGAAGTGATGCCGACTGGCCCGACTTGGCAGCAATCGGCCTGCACCGAAAGGCCATCGCAGCCAGGACCTCACAGTTAGGACTTCACTCGTGTTCAGCAAGCTCCTCATCGCCAACCGGGGCGAGATCGCGGTGCGAGTCATCCGGGCCTGCCGCGAGCTGGGCATTCCGACGGTCACCGTGTACAGCGAACTGGACCGAGACGCCTTGCATGTGCGCCTCGCGGACGAGGCGTTCGCCCTGGGCGGCCAGACAGCAGCCGAGAGCTACCTCAATACCGAGGCAATTCTGGATGTCATCTCGCGGTGCGGCGCTGATGCCGTCCATCCCGGCTACGGCTTCTATTCCGAGAATGCCGACTTCGCCCGCGCCATCACCGAGCGGGAAGTGACCTTTATCGGGCCGCCGCCCGAGGCCATCGAGGTGATGGGCGACAAGATCTCCGCACGCCTCGCCGCCGAACGGTCCGGCGTCGCCGGCGTTCCCGGCACCACCGAGGTCATCGCTTCGAGCGATGACGTCGAAGCGTTCGGTGCCGACCACGGCTATCCCATCGCCATCAAGGCGGCCTATGGCGGCGGCGGCCGCGGCATGAAGGTGGTGAACGGACCCGACGAGATCGAAGCTGCCTTGGCGTCCGCACAGCGTGAGGCCGAAGCCTTCTTCGGCCGGGGCGAGTGCTACATGGAGCGGTACCTCACCTGGCCGCGCCACATCGAGATGCAGATCATCGCCGACAGCCACGGCAACGCCGTGTGGCTGGGCGAGCGCGACTGCTCCGCGCAACGCAGGCACCAAAAGCTGGTGGAGGAGAGCCCCGCGCCGCTGCTCGATGACGCCGTTCGCAAGGCGATGGGCGATGCCGCGGTGGCAGTGGCCCGTGGCTGCAGCTACACCAACGCTGGCACCGTGGAGTTCCTGTACCAGGACGGCGAGTTCTTCTATTTGGAGATGAACACCCGGCTGCAGGTGGAGCACCCGGTCACCGAGATGGTGACCGGCATCGACTTGGTTCGCGAGCAGATCCGCGTTGCGGCCGGAGAGCCGCTGTCGTTCACACAGTCGGAAGTGACCTCGGTCGGCCACGCGATCGAGGCGCGCATCAATGCCGAGGATCCCGCGGGCGGCCGATTCCTGCCGTCACCGGGCACGCTGACATCGCTGCGTGTGCCCGACGGGTTCGGCGTCCGCTGGGACGGCGGGTACGAATCGGGCGACACCGTCAGCCAGTACTACGACAACCTCATCGGCAAGCTGGTCGTGTGGGGCTCAGATCGCCCGACCGCCATCGGCCGCATGCAGCGGGCCCTTGGCGAGCTGAGCGTCGGCGGCGTCGCAACGAC
Organism: Acidimicrobiales bacterium; assembly: GCA_965231925.1. GTDB lineage: Bacteria > Actinomycetota > Acidimicrobiia > Acidimicrobiales > Poriferisodalaceae > Poriferisodalis. The sequence goes on along the minus strand of OZ246894.1, from coordinate 1,304,132 downwards.
CGCCGCGGCACACGTCGAGATCATGGCCTCAGACGACTTTCAGGCCGGCACCCACAGCACCAAGTGGGTGGAGGAACGGCTTGATCTGAGCGGCGTGAGCGGCAAGATCGACGCCGAGCCCACCGGGGGGTCCGACGGCGAAGACGTGCCGCTCGTGCGGCGAGATGTAGTGGTGGAAGTCGACGGCAAGCGATTCTCGGTGAGCGCATGGGTGCCCGATTCAGCACCGCCAGCCAGCGCCGCCAACACGGCAGCCCGCCCCCGGCGCGCGAGCGGTGCTGCGTCGGCCGGCGCCGGGACCGGTCAGGTGACCGTCCCGATGCAGGGCACGATCGTCAAGATCCTCGTCGAGATCGGCCAAGAGGTCACAACCGGCGAGGGCGTCGTCGTGCTGGAAGCCATGAAGATGGAGAACAGCATCAACGCCGACCGCTCGGGGACCGTCAGCGAGATCAAGATCGAGCCGGGCGACACCGTCGGCGCCGGCGACGTGGTCGTCGTTATTTCCTGAACTTGGCTGGAGCTGGGCGCGCGCCCGCGGTGAGGGCGGCAGGGTCCCCTGCTCCAGCGATCCGGCAGGTCGCAACGTCGCAGATGCCCCTGCCGACCTCACCGCTCAGTGATCTGTTCCCTCACCGGACACGTTCTCGAAGCGTCGTCGTTCCGTCGCCTGTCGCTCATTCAGAAGTGTTCCGACGTCGAGTTCTATGGTGCGGACCCGGCGCAGCGTTCGCTCGGCGATCACCCGATTGGCGCGCAGCAGGTCTGCTAGGACGCCGAGCATCACGAGTTGCATGGCCACGAGCAGCGCGACGGCACCGATAATGAGGGACTGCACGTGGCCTGAGCCGTCTGAGGTCACCAGGAACCATCCGAATCGGGCGAACAGGAACACACCGACTGCGGCGAACAGCGCTGCAGGCACTGCGAACACCCGCAGCGGTTCGTGCATGGCATAGACGCGGACGATCGTGCCCGCGGCCCTGCGCACGTACTGGCGCTTGGAGCGGAACAAGCGCGACGGGCGAGTCGTGGGATTCACCCGCACCGGCACATCGGTGACTGCGAGGTCTGACTTGCCGGCCTGGATCACCGTCTCGAGCGTGTAGGTGAACCGCGACACGACGTTCGCTGCGAGCGCAGCCTCCCGGCTGTAGGCACGGAATCCGGAGGTGACGTCGGCCACATCGGTCGCCGAGGCCTGCCGGACCGTCCACGAGCCGAGCCGCTGCAGCCGCTTCTTGAGCGGCGAGAACTCAGGGTGGTTGCGGATGTCGCGCGAGCCGATCACCAGATCGGCCCGGCCGGCGACGATCGGCTCGGTGAGCTTGGCAATGTCGGCCGCGTCGTACTGGTTGTCGCCGTCGGTGTTCACGATCACGTCGGCATCCATGCGCAGTGCGGCGTCGAGGCCGCTGGCGAAGGCCACGGCGAGCCCTTTGTTCTGCGTCAGGCTCACGACTGCGTCGGCGCCGTGGTCGCGGGCGATCCTCACCGTGTCGTCAGTCGAGCCGTCGTCGACGACCAGCCACAGGACTTCGCTGAAGCCGGGCACCTCGCGCGGCAGCGCACCCAGCGTTTCCCCCAATGTCTCCGCCTCATTCAGGCAGGGAATCTGGATGACCAGCCGCACCCGCCCATTGTGTCGGGTGTACCCGGCACACGGGAACTCAGTGTCGGGTGTACCCGGCGCACGGGAACTCAGTGTCGGGTTGACCCAGCGAGTGAGGTCAATCCACGTTGAGGCGGCCGAGTCGCACCGTGGCGAACGCCAGGCTGACCACGGAGACGCCAGCGAGCACGGCGATCGCCGTGATGAGCCCGTAGGTCGTGAAGCCAAGATCGACATCGGAGATCTGCGCGAGCACCGAGCGGGCGTACCCGCGCAGCGACAGGCGTTCGGCGAAGTCGCCGAGGCCCACCGCCAAGCCCTCCCACAGCAGCACATACGCGATCCCCCACAGGACGGCCTTGCGGAACAGCAGCCCCAGCAGCACGAACTGGCACGAATAGGCGACTGCTCCCAGCGCCGCCGCGGCCAGCGCGCCCAGCGCGACACCCCCTGAATCGGCAACAAAGTCAGCCGCGAACCAGCCGCCCAACGCAGTCGGCACGACGCTCAGCGGCAGCGAGACCGTGACCGCCGCAGCCGCCGCGGCGATCACCAGCGGGGCGCGGCCGATGGGGCGCAGCCACAAGTACACCAGCGTGCCGTCGTCGCGAACATCGCCCAGCGCCGCCGCGGCGAAGACCAGCGACACGATCGGCACGATGACGATGAGTCCGAAGCCGTCGGCATAGTTAGCACCGTTGAACAGTGCGCCGGTGCTGGCGGACTCCCCGCCGTTCGTCGAATTGCCCACTACCCAGCCGACCACGATCATGATCGCGCCGAGCGCGCCGAGCGCCGCCAGGCGACCAGCCGAAACGATCTGGCGGATGAGGACCCGGTAGCACAACGCCGTCGCCGCCACGACGCCGACACGATTCCGCTGGGGCGGGGGCGACGCGGTGTCGAGCGTTTCGCTCATCGTCGTTCCACCAGATAGCGGAAGACCGATTCAAGGTCTTCGTCCAGCGGAATGACCTGTCGGAGTCGAGCGCCGAGGCCCTTCGCCAGGGGCGCGATCTCGCGCCCCAGCCGGTCCACTTCCAGCGTGTCGGCTACCACCACATCCCCATCTATGCGCACCCCGACGACAGTGCCCGATCTGACCAGCGCCGCAGCCAGATCGCGTGGCCTGTCGGCATCGATGCTGATGCGGTGCGGGCGATCGTCCATCAGTTCTCGCAGTTCGCGGTAGTCGCCGCTGGCGGCAAGGCGGCCCTGCGCAATGACCAGAATTCGCGATCCGAGCCGGGCGACCTCTTCGAGCACATGGGACGACACGAGCACGCAGCGCCCCTGCGCGCCGAGATCTTCGAGCAGGTCGATCATGCGCCTCCGCTGAACGGGATCGAGCCCGTTGAGCGGCTCGTCCAGAATCAGCACCTCGGGATCGTGGACGAGTGCCGCGGCCAATTTGGTGCGCTGGCGCATGCCCTTGGAGTAGCCCGATACCGGTCGATCGTCGTCCGGGTCGAGTTCGACGATGCCGAGCGCCGCTCGCGCAGCCGCGCCCGGATCCACGACGCCATGAGTAGCGGCTGCGATCTTCACGAAATCGAGCGCGTCGAGCCGGTCGAACAGGGCGTCCTGCTGGGGCGACAATCCGATCCGGCCCCGAACGTCGCGGTCAGTGCGGGCATCGGCACCCAGGACACGCACGGTGCCCCTCGACGGCGGGGTGAGGCCGCACATCATGCGAAACAGCGTCGACTTGCCGGCGCCGTTGGGGCCGAGCAGTGCAGTGACGCCGGCGCGAACAGTGAACGTCACGTCCGACACCGCCACGACGTCGCCGAAGAACTTTGAGACACCGCGCACCTCGACCATGCCGGACGGTTGCGCAGGGACCTCGGTGGCCTCAGCACGCGGCTCGGCCGCAGCGTCACCGCGCTGGTCGAAGCTCGGTGCGGGCGCCGGGCGGGGGCGGGCGCTCATTGGCTCGCCTCGATCCGGCGGTAGCGCCACCACAGCACGGCGCCGCCCGCCGCTACCCACGCGACATTCACGGCCACGACGAACAGCGTCGACAGTTCGCTGATGCGCTGCCCCGGCGACGATTCGTCTTCGCCCAGCATCGGCTGTCCGACGCCGAAGATCCGATCCTTGAGTGCCTCGCCCATCTCGCCCAGGTTGAACGCGTAGATGCGGGCGTCCATTTCGGCCACCTCGACGAGCACGCTCGTGACGAGACCGGAGCCCAGCAGCAGCAGGATGACGCCGATCACGGCGAACGCCCGCCGATCGGTCAGGCTCGAGATGGCCAGGCTGGCAGCGGTGATGGTGGCGGCGATGGCGATGCCGGAGCCCAAGATGCGTACGAGCACGATCAGCCAGTCGCCCGGTCCAGCAGGGCCGGATCCCTCGATGGTGTAGGCGACGAGCAGGAACAGCAGCGGCCCGACAGTGATCACTGCCAGCGTCGCTGCGACAGCGGCGGCCTTCGAGGCCAGATAGCTCCACAATCGCAGCGGGGTGGCCAGATACATCGGCAACATCCCGTTGCGGCGATCAGCGACCAGGATTTCCGGAACAACGATTCCGCAGAAAAAGAACAGCGCCGCCTCGATGAATCCGTAGTACTGGTGGTACTCGGGCAGGATGTTCTCCGAAATCAGATCGATGTCGAGCACCGTCGCGATGCCCACGAACACAATTGCGGGAACCAGGGCGACGACGACGGCCAGCCAGGGCAAGAACTTGTGGCGCGCCGGACGCCCGAAGCCGAGGGTGAATCTGAATGACGAGCCAATGACGGCCCGCATGGCGCCGCCAAGACCGTGGCGGGCACCGCTGTAGGGCCGGTAACGCTGGTCGAGAATCTGTGCAGCGCCGTCGTCGGCTTCGGTGAGGGGCTCGCGAGCCTCGGCAGTTCCGGTTGTGTCGCTCATATCGCCGACGCCTCGAACAAGTCGGCCAGCGTGCGCCTGCGGGCTTCCAGGCGCCGGATGCGCGCTCCTGCATCCGCAACTGCGTCGCGGGCCCGGTCGCTCAGCTCATCAGGGCCGACGCCCCCGAGCCGGAGCGTGGTGCCCACACGCTCCACCTCGATGCCGTCACGGCGCAGCGTGCGCTCGACGGCGTCGATCGTTCCCGCCGGCTCAGCGATGTCGACAAGTTCCAGCGTGATGCCGTCACCGTCGCCGACGAGCTCTTCGATCGGTCCGTCAGCGACCAGGCGTCCCGCGTCGAGCGCGACGATGTGATCACACACCCGTTCGACCTCTTCGAGCAGGTGCGACGACAGCACAACGCTGACGGAGTACTCATTGCTGATCTCGCCGATCAGCGTGAGCATCTCGCTGCGCTGGGTGGGGTCGAGCCCCGAGGTCGGCTCGTCGAGCAGCACCAGTTCGGGGTCGGACGCGATGGCCTGCGCGAGCTTGACCCGCTGGCGCTGACCGGTGGACATCGTGCCGAGGGTGCGTGTGCGTTCTTCGCCGAGCCCGACCAGCCACAGGCTGTCCGATGCCCGCGTACGGGCCTCGCTGCGGGGCAGGCCGCGCACCTGCGACAGGTGGCGCACGAAGTCCACAGCCCGCATCTCGTCGGGAAGCACGTCACGTTCGGGGGCGAAGCCCACCTTGGCCCGCAGAGCCGCGCCTTGGCTGCGCGGATCGAGTCCCAGCACTGTCGCCGAACCCGAGGTCGGCGCCCGCAATCCGAGCAGCGCACTCAGCAACGTGGTCTTTCCCGCGCCGTTCGCACCCACGAGCCCGGTGATGCCGGGGCGCATGCACACGTCCAAGGCATCGATCGCCAGCGTCGAACCGAACCGCTGGGTGAGCGCTGCCGTCGAGACGATCACCGATTCCTGCGCTACGGCGACGCTCACGCGCTCAACCTAGGCGAAGCGTGGGGCGCAACGTGCGCAGACAGACACCTGTGCGGTGACTATCAGAGTCTTCTCATAGCGGCGCGTGATGGCCGCCGGACTGCCGCCTCTAGTGGTCGGCTTCGGCCAGCCCGGCGACCGCCAGCGCCTTCTGCTTGGCACCGTCGAGGTCGTAGTGCCGGCGGGTGACGATTCGCTGCGCATACAAGCCGCCTCCGGCCTGCAGGTTGGTCACGAACTTCCAGCCGCCATAGGAATCGGCGGTGAGGTCACGAATCGTGTGCATCAGGCGCGCGCGGTACTCGCCCTCCACATCGGCACGGGTGGCCATGTACTTGCGGGCCAGCGGTCCGACATCGGGGTTCTCGAAGTCGGCCGGCACCGGGGAGGTCAACACGGCGCCCCCGGCGATGTCGTGCAGGTGGCGCACCATGGCGCTGTAGTTCGCTGCTGCGTGGAACTTGCCCGCATTGGTGTAGAGCTCGTTGGGGAACGCCGCGCCTTCGGGTCCGATGGAGCAGTGCTCGATGGCAGCTTCCAGCGTGGCCCGGATCAGCGTGGCGTGGATGATCATCTCGGAGATCTTCTCCTTGACGTGGCCGATGCCAGCAGTGCCGTTGGCCTCGGCGACCAGTTGCGCCAGCCCGACCAGCTCGTCTGCTTCCTCCACGAACGCCGACAGCCCGCCGAGACGCTCCCACAGGCCCAGCGCATGGGCGAACACTGCGGCGTAGTGCGTCTCGCCGTCGAGGAACACGCGCTCGTGTGGCACGAACACGTCGTCGAAGATCACGAAGCCCTCGGGATAGTGGTGCTCGCCCGACACGGGAAACGCCCGAGGGTCCTCATGGCGGGGCGCGTAGGTGGTGTTGATGATCTTGACGCCTGGAGCGTTCACCGGCACGGAGCAGCCGATCGACCAGTCTTCCTCGCCGGGCTTCATGGCCTTGGTGGGAATGGTCAGCAGCTCGTGACCGAACGAAGCGCCGGTGATATGCAGCTTGGCGCCCCGGATCACCACGCCGTCTCGCTGGCGGTCGACCACCCGCACGTAGGAGTCCAAGTCGTCCTGGCGGGCCGGCGGACGGCTGCGGTCGCCCTTGGCGTCGGTGATGCACTGGGTGATGCGCACGTCGTCACGCTGCGCTTCGTCGATGAACGCATCGATCCGCTCGATGTTCTCGGGCTTGGTGTCGACCATCCGCCCGGCTGCGGTCTTGAGCGTCTGGATGGAGGTATAGGTGACGTGGGCCATCATCCCCGCCGAATGCAGCAGCGGGATCATCTCGCGCAGATCGTCCGCGCTGCGCGGCACCGTCATCAGCGGCGAGGACGCATCGGGCGCCGGGTCATAGAAACGGTCGTAGCCAGCCGCCGTGGCATCCACGGTCTGGCCCAGGATCGGGTGCGTTTCGAGGTCGTCAATCTGTTTGCCCTCGAAGTACGTCAGGCGTCCGTCTGCGAGCGATTCCTTGTACTGCTGGCCGGTGCGCATTGTGGGCTCCCCCATTGGTCACGAGTGCAATGCGAGCGGCAGTCACGCTAGTGGCGCGCTGCCAAGGAGGCCGCGCCGATAGCTGAACCCTCCCGTCGTCGCACCAGTTGCTTCCCGCTCCTGTTCCCCATCCTCATGCGATTGGGCTCACGGACCGCTCGGGCCCCGGCTTCGCCTCCGAACATCCGCGAGGTCAGCGGTGCTGGTGCGGGCCGGTGCGATAGAACGGCACCCATGACGGATCCCTCCTACAAGGGCCCTGTGCCCGACATCTCGAGCCCTGACGCCGCTGCGACGTACCGGCTCGACGGGCACATCGCCACCATCACCTACAACCGGCCCGAGGCGATGAACGCTATCAACGGCGAAATGCGCCAGTGCCTGAATGCCGCGTGGATGGAGTTCTACAACGACCCCGACGCGTGGGTGGCGATCATGACCGGGGAGGGCCGGGCGTTCTGCGCCGGCGCCGACCTGCGCGACCCGACGAAGGGCTCCGCGGGGACGTGGTCGGGGTCGTACTTCGAGATTCCCACCATCAACAGCCTCGAGAGCGGTCTCGAGCTGTACAAGCCGATCATTGCGGCCATCAACGGCGCATGCATCGGCTACGGGCTCACCGGGGCTCTGGTAGCGGATTTCTTGATCGCGTCGGACCGAGCGATCTTCGGCATGCCCGAGGTGAGGATCGGCGTGCCCACGATCGTGGGCTCAATGCGGATGCCGCACAAGATCGGCTGGGCGAACGCCATGGAAATCCTGCTGACCGGCGAGAACTTCGACGCCGAGCAGGCCCGCGAGCTGGGGCTCGCATGGAAGGTGGTAGAGCACGACTCGCTGATGGAGGAAGCCCGAACGCTGGCCGACCGGTTGTGCCAAGGTGCGCCCCTCGCAGTGCGCGCCGTCAAGGAAGTGGCCTGGCGCAGTCAGCGGATGGGCTGGACCGAAGCCCTGCGCATGGGCGAGTCGATCCGCCGGATCGTGGGCGACAGCGACGACGCCAAAGAGGGCGGACGCGCTTTCGCCGAGAAGCGCCCGCCCGAATGGACCGGCGCCTGACGAACCCGGTCGACCCGTCAACCGGCGAGGGTGAGGCGAGCGACGAGGTCGGTGCCGAATCCCGTCATGATCGCCAGGTAGAGCAGACCGGTGGCGGCCATGACAGCCGCGTACTGGCGCTCTCGCAGCGCTGCCATGGCCACCGCGGCAAGTGCCACTGTGGTGACGGCGCACGCGATCCAGAACCAGCCCAGCAATCCCCCATAGCCGTCGTCGATGCTGCCCGAGAGCACGCTGAGCATGCCGGTGGGCACCAGCAGCAGCCCCACCTCGATCGGCCAGATCGCACCGAGATGGCGCACCAGCTCCCGAAGCGGCTCGCGACGCAGCCCTGGTTGCACCAAGTACCAGTGGCCTAGCAGCATCGAATTGCTGACCGCGCCCAGGAAGGCCGCTCCAACAACGACACGCGCCAAGTGCAGGACCGGGTTGACGTCTCCGCTCGCACCGAGTCCCGCGGCCACCACGCCCACCATGCCCACGAACGGGGCCGTTAGATCCCAACGTGGGTCGAAGCCCTTAATCATCCTGTTCGGGCCGCGAGCAGCCGATGCTGCACTCTCAGTGTCGCTCTCTCCCGCGACCTCCCGCTGGTTGGCTGCGGGCACGTTGGGCAGTGCCGAGCGCACGAGCGTTGCGACAGCGCACACAGCCATCGCGATTGATGCCAGATCGCGTACAGCATTGGGCTGGAACACGAGTCCCGTGACGGCCGCGATGGCGGCAATCACCCCGTACAGCGACCGCAGGAGCCAGCCGTACCCGAGCCCTACCTCGCCCCGTCGAGTCGTCACCCACAAGTACGCGAGGCCCCCGGTTGCCCATTGACACATCACGGTTGCCACATCAACGGGCGCACCCTCCGCCATGTTGACAGTGAACTCAGTCGTTGGGGCCGAGCAGCCGATCGCCGCCGAAGTGGACGAGATGACCGGGTTCAGCGGCAACCCACACGTGGGTCCCCCAAGGAATGTCCTCGGCACGCCGCCTGAACGCATTCCGGTTTGCGAAGGCGGCCACGTAGACGAACCGAAGCAGGCCATCCCCCATGGCGACGGCTGACATGTCTCGGCGAGCATCCACGATTGGCGTATCCGAGGTCACTGCCTCTATGAGCAGGAGCCAGTTCTCGGTGCCATGCCTGACTACGACATCGGGAATCTTGCTGCCGGGCTCCAATCCGATGTCGCCGACTTGCAGCACCTCCACGCTCGAGGCAACCGATGGCTCACGGAATCTGCTGACATGCAAGATGTCACCACCACCTGCGAAACGAGGACAGAACTCAGTCACAAGTTGCCGAATCAGCGGTGCTTCTTCACCCGGTGACATGCCCGAATCGATGTCCAGCGAGGCAGGTGTTGGAGTTCGATTCATTTTGGGAGCATAGGTACTGGGCCGAAGCCTCCGTCCTTGTTGAGACCAGGTCTGGTGCGTCAACATATGTTGACGCACGGCCGCTGCTCGGCTATCGTCGATCCGTGGAGGTAGAGGCGTCTGCCCGCAAACATGGCATCTCCGACGAAGACATGCACCACGCGTATCGCCAACATTGGCGAGCATTCGAAACCGACGACCCTGCAGTCACCATGTTCATAGGACCGGCCAGGGACGGTGCCCCTCTCGAGGTAGGCATCGTCGCCGATGAGGACGGTGCATCAATCATCCATGCGATGCAGGCGAGGGCCAAGTTTCTGAAGGGTTGGTTTCCCACATGAGCAAGACACGGCAGCAACGGGCAGAAGCACTGGGAGCTTGGGCCGATCGAGTCCAGCCGGAAGATCTGGTGGAAGCTGATACTGCTGCACTGCAAGCGATCGCCGATCTTTCACTACAACGCGACGATCTCGATCGGCAGCTCGCGGAAGCTGTCAATTCGGCACGCCGTGCCAATCGGTCCTGGACCGAGATCGGGGCCATGCTCGGTGTGTCCAAGCAAGCTGTCCAACGCAAGTACGGCCAGCCCAGGCTCGAAGTCTGAGACGGCAACGGTTCGGGAGAACTCGCGGCGGCGCAGCGCAGTCATCGCCGTTCCGCCTCTCGCTGCCCGGTCGACGTGCTACGCGGGGACGGGCCGGGTGCGGGCGCCGAGCTCCACTGCCGCGGCGCCCGAGGCGGCGTGGTAGCTGGAGCGCGTCAGCGGGCTCGACTCGACGTGCGCGAGACCGAGCGCCGCGCCTGCCTCCCGCCAGTGCTCGAAAGACTCTGGGGGCACCCAGCGGGCAACGGGAATGTGATGGCTGGTGGGCCTCAAGTACTGGCCGATCGTCACGATGCTGACGCCGACCGCCGCCAGATCGGACAGGGTGAAGTCGACCTCGGCGTCGTCCTCGCCCATGCCGACGATGATGCCCGACTTGGTGACGTGCCCTGCCGAGGCGCAGCGGGCCAGCAGCGCGAGGCTGCGGGCGTAACCAGCAGACGGGCGTACCGCCCGCTGCAGCCGGGTGACGGTCTCGATGTTGTGGTTCAAGATGTCCGGATCAGCGTCGAGGACCGTCTGCAGCGACTCGGCGTCGCCGCCGAAGTCGGGCACCAGCACCTCGACCGTGGTGCCGCGCGACTCGGCCCGGATTGCAGCGATGGTCTCGGCGAACGCCGCAGCGCCGCCGTCGGGGAGATCATCGCGGGCAACAGCGGTGACGACTGCATGCTCGAGCCTCATCTCGGCGACCGCGCTGGCGACCCGGCGGGGCTCGCCGGGGTCGATCGGCGCGGGCTGGCGGGTGTCGACGAGGCAGAATCCGCATGCCCGCGTGCACCGCTCGCCGTTGATCATGAACGTTGCCGTGCCCGCCCCCCAGCACTCGAAAATGTTCGGGCACCCGGCTTCCTCGCACACGGTGACCAGATCATGCTGGCGCATCACTCGACGCAGCCGCAGGTAGCCCTCGTTGAGGTCCATCGGGGCACGCAGCCACGGGGGCTTCCGCTCGGCAAGCTGCAGACCGTTCCCGACGCCGGCTTCCGCGAGGCGGGCGCGGCTGCGCGGTGGAGCGACTGGGACGGGGCCCGAATCGTGTCCGCCCTGTGTGTCTGCGCTCGCAGGCGCCGACAAACGGCGGGAGCCACAAGACGGCCGTTTGGGCGGTTGCCCGGGGCCGAGACCGCGGCTGAAAGCGCTCAGATCGGACGGCCGGTGTCGCCACGCCACATCGGCACGTTGGAGTGCCGTTCCCGACCAGCGCTCGGCGGCTCGACCAACCACCGCGTCGACGACCTCACGCATCGTCGCCTCACAGCCCTCGGCCCGCAGCGACGTGGGCCGGTACTCGCGGATGCCGCACGGGATGATGCGGTCGAACCACGCCAGATCGGTCTCGACGTTCAGCGCAAAGCCGTGCATGGTTCGTCCGCGGCTGAGGCGAACGCCGATCGCAGCGAGCTTGCGAGGCGTGCCCTCGAGGTCGAGCCAGACGCCCGGATAGCCCCGCAGCCGGCCGCAGCCTGGCAGCCCAACGTCGGCCAGCGCGTCGATGAGCACCTGTTCCATATCGCAGACGTAGTCGGCGGTCTCGGCCAGGCCACCGCCCCGCCGGCCCGGCAGCGTCAGGATCGGGTAGCCGACGAGCTGACCGGGACCGTGATAGGTGAAGTCGCCGCCGCGGTCGATACGCACACAGTCGGCACCGACTGCAGCAGCATCGACCAGCAGGTTCGCCTCATCGGCACTCGGACCGGCAGTGAAGACGTGATCGTGTTCGAGCAACAGCAGGTAGTCATCGCAGCTGTGCTTCCACAGGCGTCGCTGGAGGTCGAGGGCCTCGCGGAAGCGAACCCTCCCCAGCCAGCGCACCCGCAACATCGAGCTAGAACTCCGCTCCCCAGTCGTGCTGCTCGAGCATCTGGCGGATGTGGCCCAAGAAGCCTGCGGCGTAGCTGCCGTCGAATGCACGATGATCCCAGCCCATCGCCAGATGACCGACCGAGTGCACGACGATGCTCTCGTTGCCGAAGCGGTCCGAGACGACAACCGGACGGCGGGCGACGCCGTCGGTCGAGAGCACTGCCACCTGGGGCTGGTTGATGATGGCTGCCGTCGTGTAGGTGCCAAAGGAGCCGTTGTTGGAGATGGTGAAGGTGCCGCCGGTGATGTCGTCGGGCGTCAGGCGTCGCTCCCGGGCACGGGCGGCGAGCTCGTTCATCGTGCGGGCGACCCCGCGCAAGCTGAACGAGTCGGCATCGCGCAGCACCGGCACGATCAACCCGTCGTAGTCGAGGTCGACCGCGACGCCGACGTTGCGGCTGCGCCAGAGGCGAAGGCCGCCCTCTTCCACTGAGGCGTTCAGCCGCGGCCAATTCGCCAAAGCGTCCGAGACCGCGACCACGATGAACGGCAGATAGGTGAGGCTGAAGCCCTCCGATGCCCGCCACGCCTCGCGGTGCGCTCTGCGCACTTGGTCCACATTCTCGTAGTCGACCTCAACGACGGTGAGGGCGTGCGGCGAAGTGGCCAAGGAGTTCACCATGTGCTCGCCGGTGCGGCGGCGGATGTTGTTGAACGATTCGAAGCGCGAGTCGCCGTCGGTCCACTCAGCAGCGGCCGCGGCGGCGACCGGTGCCGGCACCGACGGCGCGCTCGGTGCTGACGGGCGTTCGCGTGCCACCGGTCTCGCCGGCGACGTTGCCGGAGTTGAGCTCGCAGCGGCAGCGCGTTGCCGCTCGTCGATGGCGTTGAGCACATCGGATCGCGTGATGCGGCCGCCGACCCCGGTTCCCACGAGCGCTGCGGGGTCCAGGCCGTGCTCTCGAACCAGGCGCCGGACGACGGGCGAGAGCAAATGACTGCCCTGGTCGGTCGCCGGCCCGTTCGCCGAGCCATTGGCCGGTGCAGCAGCGGCTGGCGCACTGGCGGTTGCTACGGCGGGCGCCGCGGACGCATCGGTCGGCGCCGGCGCGGCGGCAGGTTCTGGCGGCGCAGCGCTGGGCACTGGGACGACAGCGTCAGGCGGCGGTGCGACGGCACCTTCGGGCAGCTCGACGATCGCGAGCACCGTTCCGACGTCCACGGTCTCGCCTTCGGGCACGCGAATCTCGCTGATGACGCCCTCCATCGGCGAGGGAACCTCGCTGTCCACCTTGTCGGTGGACACCTCGTAGAGCATCTCTCCCACCGAGATCGAGTCGCCCGGGTTCTTGAACCAGCGGGTGATGGTCCCCTCGGTGACCGTCTCGCCGAGCTGCGGCAGCACCAGATCAGCCATGTCGGCTCATTCTCTCATTCCGGTATTTGGCGGACAGTGCCGGGATCATCCGTGCAGACCTCGTCCGGTGAGCGACAGCATCGTCTCGCCGAACAACTCCGACAGCGTGGGGTGCGGCTGCACCAACGCCGCCACCTCCGAAACCGTGGCCTCCCAGTTGACCGCCAGGTATCCCTGACCCAACTGCTCGGTGACCCAGGGTCCCATCATGTGAACGCCGAGCACACGCCCAGCGGCGCCGTCGGGGTCTCGCTCGGCCACGATCTTGACGAGACCCTCGGTGTCGTTGACGATCATGGCCCGCGAGTTGCCGGTGAAGCGATGCTTGGACGTCGCCACATCGAACCCGGCCTCACGAGCCGCCGCCTCGGTGAGCCCCGCGAACGCCACCTCGGGATGGCAGTAGATCGCCCAGGGCACGTTGCCGTAGTCGACCGGGGCAGGTTCTTCTCCGAGCATGTCCTTCACTGCCACGATGGCCTCGGCGAACCCGACATGGGCCAGCTGGGGGGTCTTGATCAGGTCGCCCACGGCATACACGCCGGCCATGGTGGTCCGGCACTTCTCGTCGGCCACGACGAAGCCGCGTTCGTCGAGCTTGACTTCTGTGTCGTCGAGGCCGAGATGGTCGGGGTACGGCCGGCGTCCCACCGACACCACCACAGCGTCGACCTCCAGCGAAGCTTCCTCGCTGTCGCCACCGGACCGGGGAGTCGTCGTGTACTGCACCGTCGTTCCGCCGCCCGAGGCCGGGGTGTGGCCAGTGACCTGACAGCGGGTCAGCACGGTGATGCCGCGCTTGGAGAATGCCCGAGACAGCGCTTTGGCAATGTCGGCGTCGACGCCCGGGATGATCTGGGGCGCGTACTCGAGCACGGTGACCTCGGCGCCCAGATCGGACAGCATCGAGGCGAATTCGCAGCCGATGGCGCCCCCGCCGATCACGGCAACGCGAGGGGGCACCTCGTCCAGCGCCAGGACCTCATCGGAGGTCATGATCAGCGTCCCGTCGCGGTCGAAGCCACCCAGCGTGATCGGAACCGAGCCTGCTGCGAGCAGAACGTGATCTCCCTGCAGCGTCAGCGTGCCGGACTCGCCTGCGTCAACCTCGACGGAACGGTCGGCGCACAGCCAGCCCGTCCCGGAGTACACGGTCACCTTGCGACGTCGCAGCAGCCCCTTCACCCCGGTCTCCAGACCGTCCACGATGCGCTGCTTGCGGACTTGCGAGACACCGAAGTCCAGCTCGGGCGGCTCGACGTTGACGCCGAATTCGGCTGCCTCGCCAACCGTGCGCCACACCGCTGCGGTCTCGAGCAGCTCCTTGGCGGGAATGCAACCCCGGTGCAGGCATGTGCCTCCCACCTTGTCCCGCTCGACCAGCGCAACCTTCATTCCCGCTGCACCGGCATACAGGGCCGCGCCGTAGCCCGCCGGGCCGCCGCCGATCACCACGAGGTCGTAACGAACCGGGCCGCTCGCTTCGCCTGAATTCGCTTCGTCTTCCATCGCGCGACGAGGGTACGCCGCGCTGCCCGCCCGTTCGCACCACGTAGGTCGCGAGCCCGTCCGCCAAGCGACGCTGCCGTAGGTCAGCGCATCACAGCGCAATCAGCACTTGAACCGCGAACGCCACCAAGATGATCACTCCGGTGGCGAAAGCCAAAGCGATCAGCGTCCGAGTGCTCACCGGGCCGAATGTAACTTGCGACAACCCGCATAATCGTCTGGCGGGCCAGCGTAAGAGGCTGAGCCGATAGGCGAAGCCGTGGCCCGAGCGGCCCGTGAGCGACAGCGAACAAGAGCGGGGAACACTTGGTGCGACAACGAAAGGGTGTGCCTATTCGCGCATTCTCTTAGGCTCGGCGGGATGATGCGCCTGATGTCCCGAGCCGCCTCCGTCTCGGTCGCCGGACTGATCGCCGTCGGCGTTCTGGCCGGCTGCGGGAGCGACGACGCCGATACGTCGCAGCAGCCGAGCGCGACCGAGCCCAGCGCCGCCACGCCAACCGACGCCCCGGCGCCCACAAGCACTGCAGCTCCGGGGGCCACCTCGGCCGATGCAAACGGGACGACTGCCGCCGCTGCCACCGAGACCCGAGCAGAGATCTTGGCGCTCGAGGGCGAATTGCTGGACGGGCAGCAGTTCGATCTGGCTGCGACGGCCGGCAACGACGTGCTGCTGTGGTTCTGGGCGCCATGGTGACCGGCGTGCAACCGTGAAGCGCCTGCGGTCGCAGCGCTGAAAGCAGAGCACGGGGACAGCCTCGTCGTGGTGGGCGTCCCCGGCGGTGACTCTCAGGACTCCTACCGGAGCTTCGTGTCCAAGCACCAGCTGGGCGACATCCCGCAGGTCGCCAACGAGGACGGTGACCTGTGGGGCAAGCTCGGAGTGAGCTACCAGCCTCGGTGGGTCCTGGTACGAGCTGACGGCTCCGTCGAACGCGGCGGCGGTGCCCCACCGCCCGACATCGTTCAGGACGCGCTCACGCCCGCCTGAAGTCAGTCGTGGCCACGTCGAAACAGCGCAGCGTCAGCGTCGAACGCCTGATCGGGGCGCCCGCCGAGCGCATCTTTGCGGTACTGGCCGATCCCAGCCGCCATTGCGAGATCGACGGCTCAGGAACGCTGTCCCGCCTGACCACGAGCAATGCCCCGCTGACGCTCGGCAGCACATTCTCCATGCGCATCAGCGTCGGCATTTCCTACACCGTGAAGAACCGGGTGCTGGAGTTCGAGGAGAACCGCCTGATCACCTGGGCGCACCGCCAAGGCCAACGCTGGAGCTACCGGCTCGAGCCCCAACCCGATGGCGGCACGCTCGTGCGTGAGACCTTCGACTGGTCCACTGCGAAGCTGCCGCGCAGCATTGAGCTCATCGGAGCTCACCGCAAGAACGTCCCGTCTATGGAAAAAACGCTCGAACGTCTGGCTGCGCTCGTCGAGGCCCCGGCCGACGATCAATCCTGACCGGCACGGCGGCCGGCTCGACTCAACAGCCTCGACTCAACAGCCGAGTCGAGCGTTTGAACCGGCTGGCTGGGTCCCCTCAATCGGGTTCGATCACCCACACGTCGTCGAGCGCTTCTTCCAAGCGTCGCTGCAGATCGCCCAAGGTGCGGTCGTCGCTTCGGCGCACCAGCACCGCTTCATCGCAGTTGTGCATGAACCACGTGTCCCGGCGGCGCATCGCCTTTCCGAACGCCTCCGCGTCGACGGGCATCCTGTTCCCCAGCACGAATTGTTGAACTGCTCGCTGCCGCAGCTCGGCGAAACGCTGACGCGACGGCCCCGGCCACCGCCGCTCGACGCCCTCGAATGCGAGCACCACGGAAAAAGGGACGCCAGCTGCGAGCGCGGCCTCAGCACCCAAGGTTTCCGCGCCGAGCCCGAGGCCTGTTGCCACGACGAGATCGGGATGCATCTCGCGCTTGGCGGCGAGAACATCGCTCAGCTTCCGGAGCACCCTGCGTGAGACGGGGTTCTCGCTGTACCCGCCGAGCTCGGGTGGTCGGTGACCGAGCACGGCCACTGCGTAACCCGCAATCTCCCGGTTTCCCGATGTCGGCTCGTCGGTGCTGACGGTGCCCTTGGGCGCGCGGTGCGGCGCCGACCGCGGGTCGGCAAGCCGCTCGAGCACGTCGTCATCGAATCGATTGCCGCTCTGGCCGCCGCCGCTACCCGCGGCATGCACTGCCAGTGCGTCAGCCGCAGAATTCAGCCGCTGGCCTGCGTGGCCCTTCACCCATTCGAACGTCACATCGCCCCGCGCCAGCACGGCCTCGATGAACGGCGCCCACAGGTCCCGGTTGGCCACCGGCTTCTTCGCGGTGTTCAGCCAGTTGCGCCGGTGCCAGCCCTTCCACCATTCGTCGGTGAAGCACTTCACCACATAGGTGGAGTCGCTGACGATCCGCAGCGGCCCGTCGAGGTCCTCGACGGCTTGTGCCGCGGCGGCGACCTCCATGCGCTGGTTGGTGGTCTTGGGCTCGAAGCCGCATGCCCAAGGCCCGCCATCCACCACGTAAGCCCAGCCGCCCGGGCCCGGGTTGCCGAGGCACGACCCGTCGGTGAAGACGTCTCGCGCTGCCGCGTTCGATTTCTGGTTCATCCAGGTGCGACACTAGGACCCATGCTCTTTGACGGGTTGCATGAGCAAATCCCCGATATCGATCCCGAGGAAACCGACGACTGGCTGCAGTCCTTCGCCGCGGTCGTCGAGGAACGGGGCAAGAACCGCGCCCGTTTCCTGATCCGACGGTTGATGTCCAAGGCCCGAGAGATGCAGGTCGACTTCCCTGCCACCGTCTCGACGCCGTACATCAACACGATCGCCCCCGAGGACGAGCCGTGGTTCCCCGGCGACGACGACATTGAGAAGCGCCTGCGCGCCTTCATCCGCTGGAACGCGGTCGCGATGGTGACCCACGCCAACTCCTGGGCGGACGGCATCGGCGGCCACCTCTCCACGTTCGCCAGCTCGGCCGCGCTCTACGACGTGGGCTTCAACCACTTCTGGCACGGCAAGGACGACGGCGAGCCCGGCGACCACATCTACATCCAGGGCCACGCCGCGCCCGGCATCTACGCCCGCGCCTACCTCGAAGGCCGTCTCGACGACGCCGACCTCGAGCACTTCCGGCGCGAGATCGGCCGCACCGGGCTGTCGTCGTATCCCCATCCCCGTCTCATGCCCGACTTCTGGGAATACCCGACGGTGTCGATGGGCCTCGGGCCGATCACGGCCATCTATCAGGCCCGCTTCAACCGCTACCTCCACAACCGCCGCATCGACAACACGTCAGAGTCGAAGGTGTGGTGCTTCGTGGGCGACGGCGAGACCGACGAGCCCGAGACGCTCGGCGCGCTGCACCTCGCCGCCCGGGAGCGCCTCGACAATCTGATCTTCGTCGTGAACTGCAATCTGCAGCGCCTCGACGGGCCCGTGCGTGGCAACGGGAAGATCATCCAGGAACTCGAGGCCAACTTCCGGGGCTCGGGCTGGAACGTCATCAAGGTGATCTGGGGCGGCCGCTGGGACGAGCTGCTGGCCCGAGACCGCGACGGCGTGCTGCTCAACAAGATGAACGAGACCATCGACGGCGAGTACCAGCGATATTCCGTGGAGAGCGGGGCCTACATCCGCGAGCGGTTCTTCGGACCCGATCCCCGCCTGCGCGAGATGGTGCAGCATCTCTCCGACGAAGAGCTCCAGACGCTGCCCCGCGGCGGCCATGACTACAAGAAGCTGTATGCGGCCTACAAGGCGGCCGTCGAGCACGAGGGCAGCCCGACCGTCATCTTGACCAAGACGGTCAAGGGCTGGTCGCTCGGGCCTGACCTCGAGGCGCGCAACGCCACCCACCAGATCAAGAAGCTGACCCGCACCCAGCTCATGACGATCCGGGAGCGGCTGCGGCTCCACAACGAGATCGACGCCGATTTCGATCCTGACGATCCGCCCTACTGCCGCCCCGAGCCTGGCAGCGCGGAGCACGAGTACCTGATGGCGCGCCGCAAGGCGCTCAACGGCCCATTGCCCAAGCGCATCAGCAACTGGAGCCGCAAGGCGCTGCCGATGCCCAGCTCCAAGCCGTTCTCCGAGTTCGCCGAGGGCTCGGGCAAGATGGCTGTCTCGACCACGATGGCGTTCACCCGGATGCTGCGGGCGATGACTCGCGAACCGGGTTTCGGCGACCGCGTGGTGCCCATCATCCCCGACGAGGCCCGCACGTTCGGCATGGACTCGCTGTTTCGCGAGCTCGGCATTTACGCCAGCCAGGGGCAGCTGTACGAGCCCGTCGACCACGACCTGCTGCTGTCCTACACCGAGCACATCGACGGCCAGATTCTCGAAGAGGGCATCACCGAGGCGGGAGCGTTGGCCAGCTTCACCGCCGCCGCCACGTCCTACGCCACCCGGGGCGTGGCGATGGTGCCCTTCTACACCTTCTATTCGATGTTCGGATTCCAGCGGGTCGGCGACATGATCTGGGCGCTGGCCGACATGAGGGGGCGCGGCTTCCTGATGGGTGCCACCGCTGGGCGCACCACGCTGATGGGCGAAGGCCTCCAGCACCAGGACGGGCACTCGCCGCTGCTGGCCTCGGTCGTGCCGCCATGCCAGGCCTACGACCCGGCGTTCGCCTACGAGCTCGCTGCGATCGTGCGAGACGGGATCCGGCGTATGTACGGCGTGGGCGAGGACGTCTTCTACTACTTGACGATCTACAACGAGAACTACATCCAGCCGCCGGAGCCCGACGACCTGCACGTCGAGCACCTTCTGGCCGGCATGTACCAATTCGCCCCGGCGCCGCCCGGACGCACGCACTGGGGCACGATCATGTTCTCGGGCGCGGCTCAAGGCGCCGCGCGTGAGGCTGCCGAACTGCTGGCCAGCGAGCACGACGTGGCGGTCGACCTGTGGAGCGCGACGTCATTCAAGGCGCTGCGCGAGGAAGCGCTGTCGTGCGAGCGCTGGAACACGCTGCATCCCAACGAGGCGCCGCGCGTGCCCTTCGTGACCCGGCAACTGGCCGACGGCTGGGGTCCCGTGATTGCGGTGACCGACTTCATGCGGGCGGTGCCCGACCAGGTGTCACGCTGGATCGGCCGTGACTACACCTCGCTGGGCACCGACGGCTTCGGTCGCAGCGATACGCGCACCCGGCTGCGGGAGCACTTCGAGATCACCGCCGAGCACATCACGGTGGCAGTGCTGTGGCGCCTGGCCGAACTCGGCGAGATCGATTCCAAGGTCGCCGCAGAGGCCATCAAGCGCTACGGCTTGGCCACCGACAGCGCCGACCCGTGGTCGTCGGCGACACACTGAGCCAGCCTTCGCTCCCTCAGGGTCCAAACGAAGTGATCGGCACCACCCCGACGCCGTCGTTGCGCATGTACGGCTGGCCAGTTGAAGTAACGACAACAAGTGCGTCGGGTGAACCCGTCACACCGGTGTCGACTTTGGCGCGCAGAGCCAGCAATGACCGTGCTGCTGCCTCGACCGCATCCGGCGCCCCCAGCTTGACTTCCACTGCTATCCAATGGCCGTCGTCGCGTTCAACTATGGCATCGACTTCGAGTTCTGTTTTGTCACGGTAGTGGTACACGGCGCACTGATTTGCTTGGGCATAGACCCGCAGGTCCCGCATCACCATCGACTCGAACAACAGCCCGAGAGCGGTCCTGTCGTTGAAGAGTCCTTCTGCGCTGGCACCTACGGCAGCCGCGGCGAGCGACGGGTCGACGAGATGGTGTTTAGGTGCGGACCGCATGCTGGTCCGTGAGAGCAACCTCGCCTTCCATGCGGGCTGGCTCTCGTACAGGAAGATGCTCGTCAGTGCATCCAGGTACGTGCTCACGGTTTGACGGGCAGTGACACCGTCAGCGCTCATGTCCGCGGCCAGTGTCGTGATGCTGGCTTGCGAAGCACTGTTTCGGGCCAGCGATGCAAGCAGGCGGCGCACGCTGAGCGGACTGTGCCGGGCGCCGCTGGCTCTTGGTACGTCAACCCGGCAGGCTTCGTCGAGATAGTCGCGAGCGAACTGCTGCGCATCACGGGGCGCCATTTCCTGGGTGAGCGGCCAGCCTCCTCGCAGCAGCCAGTCGATGATGTCACGCAGCTCATCTTCTGCTGTGCCCATGTCGGAGGTACGGGGCCGGTATGCGGCTTCGAATTCGCCCTCCAAAAGCCGTGCCAGACTCGTGGCCCCGTTCGATGCGCCGCTTTCCCATAGCGACATCGGCCGCATCAGGACGCGTCCCATCCGCCCTGCGCCGGAATGGGTCGTGATGTAGTCGGCCGGTTGTGCGGACGCAGAGAGTATGAAGCTGCCGGGCTGGCCCAATCGATCGCTCGCTCGCCGGACACGGTCCCACAGCCCGGGCACAAGCGGCCATTCGTCGAGCAACATAGGATGCGGCCCGCTCAGCAACGGCAGCGTTCCTTGCGCAGCATGACCTCGTGCCGTCTCATCTTCGTCGAAGAGCACTTCGCTTGCAGCGAGTTGTTGGGACGTGGTGGTCTTGCCGCAGCCGCGTGTGCCTTCGACGAGCACCACGGGAGTCGAGCGCAGCTTGCCGACGATCTGGTCATCGACCACTCGCGGCATGTACCTGCGCATTCGCACAATATAACGGATCGGCAGGCCGCTATCTAACGATTTGGCAAAATATTGTCTAACATTCTGGCCGAACCTTGTCTGACGCAACGGCACTGCGAGAGCAGGGGCTGCTATGGCGGCGGAGCTGTCCAGCACTGTCCGGCGCTGTCGATCTGGTTCCGCCAAACTGTCCCGATGCCCAGCGATATCCCGTGCCCGCAGCGATGGTTCGACGACTACAAGACCGGCGAGCGGTTCACCTTCGGCTCGACGACGATCGATGAGGCCGAGATCATCGACTTCGGGCGCAAGTTCGATCCGCAGCCGTTCCATATCGATCCTGAGGCCGCTCGCAATACCGTCTATGGCCGGCTGATCGCCTCGGGCTGGCACACCGGCTCGATCATGATGCGAATGCTGGGCGAATACCTGCTGGGGCCCTCCAGCATGGGGTCACCGGGTCTCGACGAGCTGCGCTGGCTGGCGCCGGTGCACCCAGGCGATCGCGTGACGCTGGTGGTCGAAGTGCTGGAGGTTCGCCTGAGCCGATCCAAGCCCGACCGGGGCATCATCAAGATGGCCCACGAACTGGTCAACCAGCACGGCACCACGGTGGTGCGCTCGGTCGCCAACATGATGATCGCCCGCCGCGCGTGAAACCCTCCCAGCGCTGATCGCTCGCTCTGGGCAGCGTCGAAAGGGACTCGCTCAGACGAGTTGCAACGGACCCGGATCGGGCGTGCTGGAACCGCCTTCCAGGCGTGCCACGCGCTCACGCACCAAGGCGACCTCTGCGGTCACGCCGTCGATGCGGTCGGACTGATGGTCGATGCGATCGGATTGATGGTCGATGCGTCCGCTCAGGTGAAAGGTGATGCCCAGACCGGTGCCGAGCACACTGGCGCCGATGCCTGCGGCGGCGACAAGAACCGCCCACGCTTCAACGACGATCTGTGTCGTCGCCATCAAACCCGCTGCCACGACCTCAGGCTAGAACACGCGCCGCCCGGCTCGGCAGCGCTCTATTGGGCGCCTCAACCGTCCGGCGAGCGCGCACGGACAGCTCTGAGCTCGAGAGCCTGCGGCTGCACATCGGGCATCGACTGATGCAAGCCAGATACGTTGCGCATGTGTCCACGGGTAATGCGGAAGATGATCTGCGGGCATCGCAGCATTCCACCGACAACCCATACTTCGTCGAACGCGAGCTTCGGCGTCATTTCGACGGTATTCGCATTGTCAGCGAACTCGACCTCTCCGCTGATGGATCGATTTTCGAAATGGCCAGAGACGTCGTTCTCAAGGTCGCCCAGCACGGCGCGCCAGATCGCCTGCAGCGCTACCCCGCCTCTACTGCAGCATTCCTCGCCGCCGAAGGTGCTCGCTGTTACGACGACGGCACGTTCTGGCCCAATATCGCCATCGCCCCGTAACTCTCATCTGGTGCCGACCAGTCCAAGGTAGGCAGGGCTTTTCTGTCCGCACTGGACGAACTCGGACTCGAGAACTTCAGCTATGCGGCGGCTCGAGAACACTGGCTCACGTATGTGAGCCCGATTCTCATGCACGGAGGCATCCCGTCTGCGTGCGCGGACGAAGTCGCAGATTTGGTGTTCGCCGGATTGCGCGATGGCATCTGGGATGCCGACGATCTCATCGCCCGGACACGGCAGTCCAGCACCCGCTGGTCGGGACTTGCGAAGCCGGTACAACGCTTCTTCGAGTACGGCGACGAATTTGCGAGCGATCTTCTGCAGCGGGTGATCGACACGGCTGCCGACATCGCCGAACTCGGGCGGGACGCGACCGACCTCATCGTAGAGCTCTCCGCCGACGCTGGGCTGCCCCGGTACTTGACGCAAGCTCTGCTCAGGGACGAACGACGTTCGACCCGGCGTGGGCGACGTCCGCCTCGACCCACTGTCCGAATCGACCGCTATTCGTGTGACGGCCCATACATGACGCTTCCACCCTTCCCGCATGACGGCGGGTGGCTGATCCAGGGTGCTACAACACGCAGATTCGCGACGCGCAGGCATGATCCGCGCGACATCCCGCTTGCGCCGTCTCATGGATGGACTGCAACGCTTGAGTGGCACGAGCATTCGGCCAACCGGCAGTCGGAGCGACAATTCGGCGGTTTGGAGCGAGTCCACGCGTACGTGTTCGATGCCTCCGGCAATCTCACACGTCAGCAGCACCGGCTTCCCGCCAGCCAAGCGTTGATTTTGGCATCGCCAGGCGTAGCAATCACCGATCCCGATGGAATGCCCATCCCGAGTCCAGAGGTACTTCCTCCGCGGGCAGGCGCATGGAATGGCTGGGTGCTGAACAGCTTCGACCTCGAGGGGGTAGCTGCGGTGCTGGTGAAGCCCCCTCCGGGGCCGGGCGGCGATGGTAAACCGACGCGGTTGGCTGTGGCCCGCGCCCCCGCACGGCCCAGATTGGCGACGGCGCCGGTCAGTGGCACAAGGGGGATGCTCGACGGCGGTGTGTTCGCCGAGCCACCGGGCATTGCAATGCCCGAGGATGCGGACCCAGAGAGATGGCGCGTCCGTTGGCGCGAGACTCAAAGCGAGAGCGAGCCTGCCGCAGATGGGTCGGCCGAGAATCGCCCTCCGGTTACCGAGCGACTCGCAGACCTGCCGTATGCGGAGGGCGCATTTGAATTAGCGACGCTCTTGCCTTCTGCCCCTGCGTTTGCGGGCACGATCGAGGTGTCCGGCCCATTGGGCAGCGACATTCGCGAGGACATCACCATCATCCAAGGTCTCGCTGTCGTTGCCCCTGATCGCGTCTTCGCGCCGCGCGAGGTCGTCGAGGTTAGCGTCACCGCGGATGCCGAACTCTTTCTCGAAAGCGGCGCGCGAGTTCCAGAAGCCGGTTTGTCGTTCGAGGCAGGCCAGGACACCGTTCCCCTCACAGCCCGCGGCACCACCTTCACTGTCACGATTCCTCGATTGACTTGGGCGCTTCGCCGGACCGACGGATCCTTCCCAACCCTGGGAGTTGAGCGACTGCGAATCGGACTCGACGAGATTGAATCGGGCGCAATCGGATCGATCATGGTTCGATGCGGTCGGCCGGCAACACTGCGGCTTGAATTGCGTAGTGACGCAAGCCTTCACGAGATCGGGTCTGTGCAAGCAAACAGCCCGGTCGGGCGGTGGTCCTTCTCGCTTACCGAACTGCGGACGACAATCGCCGCTGCGACAGCGCCTCGGCTAGATCTCATCCTTCATGTCGACGAACTGAGCGAACCTATCGCCGTCGTTGAGGCACAGTTCACCGTGGGCGATTTGGAGGTCAGCACGGAACTCGACCCTGGGATCTCCGAATGCCTTGTCAGCGCTGAGTGGACTGAGAACCGTCAGTTCAGTGGACGCCAACTCCGGCTGTGGTCAGAGCATCGAGCGTGGGAGCAACCCGTTTGCGTCGAAGTGGAGGACGACGTCGCTGGGCGATGCGAGGCAATCCTGCCGCTGCCGCCGGGTCCCTATGTGGCCGAAGTCGCCTTGGCTGATGAGTGGTCTTCGCCAACGTTTCCGATTCCAGGCCAAGCAGGCACGCGCGATGTGCTCGTCGGATCGGAGCTACAGCGGCGAATTCAACTTGACAGTCTTCGCACCGAGAGACCGCGCGAGGCGCTTGAGCTTGTCGTCGCAGGTGCCGCCCGTTCAAAGAACCTAGACATCAGCGCAGCAGTCTCCGCAACCGACGAACTCGCGAGTGCCATGGAGGCCGCTGCACAGCTCAGTGCGACGAACGCAGGTGCATCGAATACCTTGGTCGACCTCGTCGAGTTGGTGATGACATCTGACACTTTGCTGCCGC
Organism: Acidimicrobiales bacterium; assembly: GCA_965231925.1. Lineage (GTDB taxonomy): Bacteria > Actinomycetota > Acidimicrobiia > Acidimicrobiales > Poriferisodalaceae > Poriferisodalis. The sequence continues at coordinate 1,278,991 of OZ246894.1, read as the reverse complement.
GTCTCGCGCCGATGCTCACCGAGCTTCCGACGCAGGTGCTCCGCAAGCTCGAGTTAGCCATCGTCGCATCCGCACACGGATCGGCCGGATTCACAGACTGGGATCTGGAGCGCCTATGGAAGACCCTGCCGACCATAGCCGCGGCGCTAGACAATCCGTTCGTGGGCAGTAGTCAGAGCGATCCCGTTGACGCGAGCCTCGACCGGTGGCAACGCTTTAGCGGCTGGCGACCCGCGACTGGCGTGGCACCCATTGAGAGTCGGATAGAGCCCATCACCCCGCCGCTCGATGATTTCGAGCCAGAGAGGTTGCGAGAATTGCAACAGGCCTTGCCGCCATCCGGTTCATTGCCGCTGCAGTGGGGCGGCTACCTGGAGGCAGCGTTCGAAATGCTGACCATTACCTGGCAAGAGCCACCGCAAACGGCGGGCAGCTACAGGTCACCAGACCGTGAGCGCATCAGGCGTTGGCGCTCATCGTACAACGCGGTCTACTCGTACACCCAGCGATTCAGCGCCAGGCAACTCGACCAACTCGATTTGATCAGACCAGAACCGAAGAAACCTGCTTGGCACCGGTTCCCTGCAGATGTCCTCGCTGCCGCGTTTCACCTCACCGACAGGTCCTCAAGTCGGGCAGACACAGCCCAAGCAGCGAGGGCGCTAGGTGAAGCTGCCGATATCGCCCCACTGTTGACGAGGCGCAGCATCCTGCTCGCATTGGGCGTCCAACACGTCGAGAACTCGGAGAAGGACTCCGCCAATGACTGAAGATGTCGACTCCACCGCAGCAGAATTCGACCCTGTTGCCGCCGCTATGAGCATCGGTGAGTCATATCGGCGCTATTTGAAGACCCGTTACTCACCTATCGACACTGCGCTACGCGCAGAAGTCCATCTGGCGCTAGAAGAGCGGTTCCAGAGCTACAGAGGGCCGTACCGTCAGTCAACCCCCGCGTACGCCACTGGCTCATCGCTGAGCAGCCTCGTCGCAGCAGGTCTCCTGCATGAGCGCTTCGACCAATTGGACCCGGCCGTCTTCGCGCCGGAACGACCCTTGTACCGCCACCAAGAGGATGCAGTCCGCAAGGCAATCGCGCATCGCAATCTCGTGATTGCCACCGGCACGGGGTCCGGCAAGACCGAGTGCTACCTCCTCCCGATTCTGCATCACCTCCTCACCGAAGGCGATGCCGGCACGCTGAGTCAGTCCGGCGTGCGAGCACTGCTGCTCTACCCCATGAATGCCCTCGCAAATGACCAAATGCAGCGCATCCGCGATCTCTTGCGGCCATTTCCCGAAATCACTTTTGGACGCTACATAGGTGCCACGAGCGAACTGCACCGCGATGGCCTACAGGCACATCGTCAGGCCACCGGAACAGATCCCGATGACGGAGAACTGATCTCCAGGGAGCAGATGCGCGAGCAACCGCCCCATTTGTTGCTGACGAACTACGCGATGCTTGAGTACCTGCTGCTGCGACCGCGTGACACGGCGCTATTCGACGGTCCGACGGGAGCGCATTGGCGCTGGATTGTGCTCGACGAGATGCATGTGTACAACGGTGCACGCGGCGCAGAAATCGCCATGTTGCTACGACGATTGCGCGACCGGGTGGTGCACAGCCAAGCTGGCCACCTGCAGTTCGTCGGCACCTCCGCCACACTCGGTACTGGCGCGCGAGCCTCATCCAGAATCGCGGAGTTCGCCTCCGATCTGTTCGGTGAGTTGGTTGAGCACCACGAGACCGAAATAGCGCGACAAGACATCGTGACACCTGCCGACCAAGAGTCAGACAGCGACGCGCCGGCTCGTCACCACTACATGCTGCGAGCGCTAGAGGGAGCATTTGTATGCCGCTCGACCGCGCACGACACCACCGAGCCACGGGTCCAGCTTGAACGGCATCACACCTGCCCCAGCTGTGTCGTCCGCGGCATCGATTCACAAATGTTCGAACTCGGTCTCTGCGTTCGATGCGGCGCAGGCTTCCTCGTGGGCAGTCTGCAAGAGGATGAGGCTGAGGCCACAGGAGTTGAGCAGTCGCCCCGATTGATCCAAGCACCGCCGCAGCGAACCAATCTCAGTTACCTCCTGATGAGTCGGCATCCAGAGACCGACGACGAAGACGAGGACGAGGCTGCTGTCGTCAACGATGACGAGGTGGAGGCGGCCGTCGACTACCGACACCTGTGTACGGCGTGCGGCCGCTTGAGCGAATCGCCAGGGCAACGCTGCCCGTGCGGGACCACCGAACCCCTGCAACGATTGCTCTTCGCGAAGTCCAAACGTGCAAGTGACCCGCTTCGCCGATGCCCCGCATGCTCCGGGCGTACAAACGGCGAGATCGTACTGCGATTCTTCACGGGGCAAGATGCGCCAGTTGCGGTGGCCGCGACCAGCCTGTACCAGGCGCTACCCCCGGCGAGAACGCCGCCGGATGTCGAACCTCAGATCGGCGAGGGTCGCAAGCTGCTGACGTTCGCGGACAGCCGTCAAGATGCCGCCTTCTTCGCTCCGTACCTCGAACGAACCTACGCCCGCGCCATCCAGCGACGAATGATTTGGCTGGCCATCAACCAGGTCATCGGGGAAGACTTGTGGTTCGACGATCTCGTGGGCCGGGTCAGAAAACTCGCGTCGGATCATCTCGTCCTCGAGCCCGATAGCAGCGGAGAGTCACAGCGACGAAAGGTCCGAACGTGGCTGATGGCTGAGGTCTTGGCAACCGACCGTCGCCAGAGTCTCGACGGCAGCGGCCTGGCGGAGATTACTGTTGCCCCGCCATTGCGCTCTCGGCCGCCCGAAGGACTCAGCCGGCTCGGATTCGACGAGGTTCAGGTCCTCGACATCGTTGCTGTCCTGCTGGACACGCTGCGCCTGCAAGCCGCTGTTTGGCTGCCGGACGGGGTTGACATCGATGACCAGGTGTTCGCCCCGCGCAACACCATCACCACAGTCCGCGCGGACCAAAGTGCCCCCAGAGTGCTGTCATGGCTGCCCACGCGTGGCACGAATCGTCGCATCGACTACGTGCGCAAGATCTTGGGCCGACAGGGCGCGGCGTCCGACCCGCGAGAAGTCCTCGACGGGCTCTGGAAGTGGCTCACCGGCCGCGACAGCGGTTGGGAGAAGGTGCTCCCGCCCGGCAAAGCGGGGCGGTCGGGGACCACCTTCGCAATCGATCCCGAGCGAATCGTGTTTGCGCAGCGACGAGACGAGCATCCCGCCTACGTATGCACAGCCTGCCGGCAGATCGCTTGGCGGAACGTGCTCAACACATGTCCCACATGGCAATGCGAAGGCTCGTTGCGACCAGTGACCGATGCGGATTCCGCTGCCTTCGATCACTATGCACAGCTCTACACCACGCTGATTCCTTCGGGCATGAGTGTTCAAGAGCACACAGGTCAGCTGTCAGCCGAGTTAGCGCGCACCTACCAGCAGGAATTTCTCGATGGCCGCATTAACGCGCTGAGCTGCACAACCACGTTTGAGCTTGGCGTCGATGTCGGCGACGTGCAGGCAGTGTTGATGCGAAACGTCCCGCCCACACCAGCTAACTATGTCCAGCGTGCAGGACGGGCCGGCCGGCGAGCCGGCAAGTCGGCGCTGGTTGTCACATTCGCTCAGCGCCGAAGCCATGATTTGCATCACTTCAGAGATCCGCAGCGTCTCATCGATGGTCGCGTCGAAGTACCCATCGTGTCCTTGCGTAACTCGCAGATCGTCCGACGGCACATTCACGCTGTGGCATTCGCCGCGTTCGAGCGGCGCATCGTGGACGAGGGACGCGAACCGCACGCAGATGTGGTGTCGTTCTTTCGCCCCAAGGACGGCCGAGTCGCAGCGGTAGACGAATTCGTCGAGTGGCTCCGCACACAGCCCGATGAACTCGGAACAGCGATTGCGCGCATTACGCCAGCAGAATTGGCTTCCGAGCTCCGGGTTGATACTTGGGAATGGGTCGAACACCTGATCGCCGATGGTGCCGAGTCCTCGGCCGACGAGTCCGCCGGGTCGCTCAGACGTGCCGTTGAGTCGATCGAGGAGGATCTGGCAGAAATCGAACGCGCAATCGAAGAGGCGGACCAAGCAGAACGGCGATTGTCCACCCAAGGAAAGATCACCGAAGCGGGCATGCAAGCTCGCCGCAGGGCTGGTCTCTGGCGGGTCCGAGCAACCTTAGAAAGGCGGCGGTTGATCGACTATCTGGCGACGCGCGTTGTTCTGCCCAAGTACGGGTTCCCCGTCGATGTGGCCGTGCTGGACCTCTGGCGCGATGGCGACCGCGATGCTGGATCCCTAGACCTCAACCGAGATCTGCGCTGGGGTATCACCGAGTACGCACCGGGTTCCAAGGTCGTAGCGAAGAAGACCATCTGGGAGTCCGAAGGGCTGCGAACTCTGCCGGGACGGGCTCTCTACGCGCGCTCGTACTCCGAATGCAAGCGATGCGGCGACTTTCGCGTACGACTTGGCTTCGATTCCGCGGACCAGTCACCGACACCGCCATGCGCTGCCTGCAACCAACTCTTGGCCGAACGGCAGTTCGTAGTGCCGCAGTTTGGCTTCGTCGGCCGCAGGAGTCGAGATCAGCCAGGAGAGACTCGTCCTCCGCGAACAGGCTGGGCACGTTCGTTCTTCAGCGACTACGAAGGGGAGCAACCCGACTGGGAGCAGGTGCCGCTAGACGGCGTGACGATCGGCGCTCGTTTCAGCCGGCAGGGACAGATAACCGCCATCAACACTGGCCCAGCAGCACGGGGCTTCCGAATGTGCTTGACGTGCGGGCATGGGGAGCCTCTCGTCGGCCAAGATCGCAAGAAGCCGCCGAGCACCCACAGCAGGCCTGGCTCGCAGCGAGAGTGCCGCGGATATCTGCGCGTTCTTGATCTCGGCCATTCCTACCTGACCGACGTGCTCGAACTCGACCTGAAGATGGCGCTGGACCATCGCAAGGCACGCAGTACGTTGCAGTCGCTGCTCGCCGCAACACCGGTACTCGGTATACCCACTGACGACGTTGACGGAACCCTGCGTCCGCTTCCTGATGGCGGTGGCACTGCGCTGATCATCTTCGATTCGGTGCCAGGTGGTGCCGGCTATGTTCGACTCGTCCGCGAGGAACTTGCGCAACTCGTTGGCCACGCAAGGCAGATCGTTCACGGATGCGAGTGCGCAGACAACACAAGTTGCTACGCCTGCCTGCGGACCTACCGCAATCAGGCGCACCATGACCAATTGGTACGAGGCGAGGCTCTCAAGGTCCTTGATGCTCTGCTTGCGCGTGGATCGTGACTCTTCACGGCCAGATTCAAACCGGCGTGTACGGCAGACCACGGGTGTTTTGGAAGATGTCCTGAGTTGATGAGCTAGGCGTACTGGGCAGCGGCTTGGTGTTCGAGCCAGCCCAGCAGGATGGCGACGGCGCGGGGGTCGTGACGGATGCGATGATCGGCGCCCGCAATGAGGCGAAGCTCAGCACTGGGATGGCGCTCGGCCAGGTGGCGGGCCTCGGTGTAGGGCACTTGGCGGTCGTTGATGCCGTGCAGGATCAGCAGCGGCCGGTCGGTGAGTCGTTTCACGGCGTCGACCGCCCGGTTCTGCTTCAGCTCGCGGTTCCACGCACTCGCCGAGCGCGGAAAGTCATCGGACCTGATGACGCCCACGTTGCGACAGTGCTGCACGAACGCCTTGGGGTCGCTGGCCCAGTCGTCGAAGTCGGCCCGGGGTGCCATCGCGGCGACGCCGCGCACCCGGGCATCGCGGGCGGCAGCCAGGATGGCCACCGAGCCGCCCGTCGTGGAACCCACCAGCCATACGCCCCGGCAGCCGTCGTCCAGGACATGCTCAATGGAGCGCCCGACATCGTCGATCCAGCCGAGCAGGGAGAAATCGCCGTCGGATTCCCCGCAGCCCCGCATGCTGACGGCGAGCACGGTCCAACCTTGCGCTTCGGCAATGCGCTCTGCGAACTGCTGGTACGTGCGATTCGGAATGCCAGGTCGCTGCTTGGAGGGAAACCCGTGGCACAGGACCACCGCCGGCCCGCTTCCCGTCGAACGAGACGGCCGGACCATCAGGGCGGCAAGATTCGGGCTGCCCTCGATGGTGATCTCGGTAACGGTGGTGCTCACTGTTCTGTGCGGGGTCCCCGGCAGTGCCGGTGCAGTACTGGCCGAGACAGCATCAGCAGCCTCTAGCGGCAGAGCCGCGACAGGCGATAGCCGCGGTTGCGCGCTTCGGGAAGCTCGTCGGGGCCGAAGGTGGCATACGACTGCGCCGTCACGATGTCAGCTACAGCCGCGGCGAGCTGCTCGCTGACAGCGGGATCGTCGGAGTCCATCTCCATGTCGTAGACGATCTGGTTGCGCTTGTCGCCGACGAACCGGCAGCCGGCTAGCTCCCTAGGGATGTCCATGGTCACATTCTGCCGCCAGGATCCACCGCAGCAAGCGCGCCGATCCGACGCAGGTATTCCAAATGCGCTTCCACGACGGCTTGGACCTGCTCAAGCGTCACTTCGACTCCCGCTCGACGGACATCGCGGTACAGATCGGCGCCAGAGGAACGGTCCTCGGTGACCGTTGTGCCCGAGTCGTCGCCGGCCTCCTCAGTGTCGTCGGGCGCCGCATCAGACCCGAACTGCAGCTGGTTGAGATGCGCCCGGAGCAGCGCCTCGAGCTCGTCAGCTCTCAGCCCCGCGGCGATATCGAACGGCACCACCTGAGCGACGAATTCCGCCGCTTCGGCAAGGCGCCACACCGGCTCTCGTCGCTGGCGGCCCAGCCGCTGGGCCTGCACGCCCACCACGCCGGCGGCAATGACGAAACCGATCATGAGCGAGATGACGATGACCGCGATGATCACCGTTGCCTCCTCGGCTGTACACGTGTCATGCGGCTCACCTGCCGCGTTGAGTTGTGGGTTGTCGGGTCTACAGGCCGATGCGCTGCGCCAGCTGCTCCCGGTGGTACGCAGGATCGCCGAAGATCAGCTCGGAGCTCTTCGCGCGCTTGAAGTACAGGTGCGCAGGGTGCTCCCAGGTGAAGCCGATGCCGCCGTGGATCTGGATGTTCTCCGCTGCGCAGTGGAAGTACGCCTCAGAGCAGTAGGCCTTGGCCAGCGACGCCACCGACGGCAGTTCGTCGTTCATCTCTGCTGCGCACCAGGCCGCGTAGTAAGCGGCCGACTTCGCCGACTCGACCTCGAGCAGCATGTCGGCGCACTTGTGCTTGATGGCCTGGAACGAGCCGATCGGGCGGCCGAACTGCACACGGTCCTTCGCGTACTGCACGGCCATGTCGAGCACGAACTGCGCACCGCCGACCTGCTCGCTGGCAAGAGCCACCGCAGCGAGGTCGAGCACCCGGTCGATGTAGGCGAAGTTGTCGGTGTCGCACAAGTGCTTCGCAGGCGTGTTGTCGAAGGTGATGCGAGCCTGCTTGCGGGTCTGATCCATCGTGGCGAGGTTCTCCCGGCTGAGCCCGGCCGCGTCGCCCTCGACCGTGAACAGGTGAATGCCGCCATTGCAGCGGGCCGCCACTACGAACAGGTTCGCGGTGCCGCCGTCGGTCACGAACATCTTCTCGCCGGAAATGGTCGCCGAATCGCCCGTGTCGGTGGCTTCCACCTCGACGCCATCGGCATCCCACGTGCCTCCGGCCTCGGCCAGGGCCAAAGTGGCAATGATCTCGCCGGAGGCGATGCCCTCGAGCAACTCCTCCTTGGCCTTCTCGTTGCCCGAGTGCAAGATGGCGTTGCCGGCCAGCACGACCGTGGAGAAATAGGGCGAGCACAGCAGGCTGCGGCCCATCTCCTCGAGCACGATGCCGAGCTCCACATAGCTCGCGCCCTGCCCGCCGTATTCCTCGGGAATGATCAGCGCCTGCAGGCCGAGCTGCTCAGCCATCTGCGACCACACAGCGGGGTCGTAGCCGTCATCGGTCTCCATCAGCTCCCGCACGGTGGTCTCCGGAGACTTCTCCTCCAGGAACGAGCGAACGAAGTTGCGGAGCTCTTCCTGCTCCTCGGTGAATGCGAAGTTCACGGACGCGCCTCCGGGGCTGGTGCAGCCAGTGCAGCCTGAGCACCGGCACGGCCGGCGCAATGGACAGGCGAAGTTCTATCACCCAACGGCTCAATCGGCTCAGCTGCGGGTCACTGCCGATCACGAACAGGGGTGGAACCCTGGGCTCAAGTCGGGCGTTAGCTTTCGTGCATAGTTCGACGCGCACCCGCACGGCGGCCGGCAAGGCGGTACATCCATGAGCGACGGGTCCAGCCAGGCCCCAGATCCCCCCACCTCAGACACGGACACTTCCCCAGACACGGACACGTCCGCAACCGCTACGAGCGGCCGTGGCGCGGTGCTCCGGCTGATCAGCCGGCCCGGCGCCGGCGCCGGTCTGCTGGCGGGCATCGCCGGCGCAGCGGCGGCACTGGCATTCGGCGAGTTGATCGACGGGCTGGTCGACACGATCCCGTCACTGGTCGTCGCCGTCGGCGAGGCGCTGGTCGACTACTCGCCCGACTGGGCCGTGAAGCTGAGCATCGAGCTGTTCGGTGAGAAGGACAAGGCGGCGCTGGCCATCGGCATCGTGGGCGTATCGCTGATCATCGGCGGCCTGCTGGGTGCATGCGCGATGGCACCGCGGCGTCGCTGGGTGCCGGTTGCGGGATTCGCCGCATTCGGCGTCATCGGCGGCTGGACTGCCGCCCGCAACCCGATGAGCCCTTTCGTGGGCTCATGGGCCGTGGCCGTCGTCGCCGCCGCACTCGGCTACATCACGCTACGGGCGTTGCTGAGGCTTGCCCCCGCTCACCGTCGGGAACGACCCGACGATGGCGATCTCGAGCCAGTCGAGCCGGTGACCTCGGGGATTCCCGAAAGCGCTGCTGACTCGAGTGACTCGAGCCGCCGGGCCTTCCTGCTCGGCGTCGGCGGCGCCGGCGTGGCAGCCGTGGGTCTCGTTGCGTTCGGTCGGGCGGTGCGCGGCCCCTCGGCGGCAGAGACCGCCCGAGCCGGAATCGACCTGAGTTCGGCCAGACCTCCCGCCACCACAGCGGCCACAGGTGCCGCAACTGCGGCCGAACCGACAGCAACCACCGCAGCCGCCCCCTCAGTTGCCACCCAAGTCGGTGCGTTGGACACGCTCGACGAGGTCAGCGGGATCTCGAGGTACCTGACGCCCAACGACGACTTCTACCGGATTGACACAGCCCTGACCGTGCCGCAGGTCGACCCGGCCAATTGGAAGCTCAGCTTCACTGGCATGGTCGACAACCCCTACGAGCTGACGTTCGACGAGATTCTGGTGATGGACCTCCAAGAGCACGTCGTCACGCTGTCGTGCGTGTCGAATCGTGTCGGCGGCAACCTCGTCGGCAACGCCATCTGGACCGGCGTGCCGCTGGTCGATCTGCTCGAGCGCGCCGGGGTGCAAGAGGGCGCCGATCAGGTCGTGGGCCGTTCGGTCGACGACTGGACTGCCGGCTTTCCCACCCCGCTGCTGTACGACGGCCGCAACGCGCTGCTGGCGGTCGGCATGAACGGCGAGCCGCTGCCCACCCGGCACGGCTTTCCCGCACGCTTGATCGTGGCAGGGCTCTACGGCTACGTGTCGGCAGTGAAGTGGATCGAAGAAATCCACCTCACCACCTGGGACGCCTTCGACGGCTACTGGGTGCCACGCGGATGGTCGAAGCGTGGCCCGATGAAGACGCAGAGCCGCATCGACGTGCCTGGAAGCGGCGACCGCCCCGTGGCAGGCGCGCAGACCGCGATCGCCGGCATCGCCTGGGCGCCGACACGGGGCATCAGCGCCGTCGAGGTGCGGATCGATGGCGGACCGTGGCAGCAGTGCGATCTTGGCGATGTCTTGGGCGACGAGAGCTGGGTGCAGTGGCACCTGCCTTGGACGCCCACGTCAGGAACGCACTCGCTGCAGGTGCGGGCCATCGACGGCACCGGCATGACCCAACCCGAAGGACCCAAGGACGTCCGCCCCGACGGCGCCGAAGGCTGGCACCGAGTCGCCGTGCGGGTGGACGCCGCCTGAGCAGCGCTGACGGCCTCTTGGAGGCTGAGCCGATCGGCGATGCCGTGGCCCGAGCGGCCCGTGAGCGACAGCGAACAAGAGCGGGAAACAACAGGTGCGACAACCGGAAGGTTCACCTATTGGCGCTTCCTCTTAGGATGCAGCCATGGCTCTGCATTGGTCCGCCACCGGCATCGAAGTCCACAAGCACGTCGTGCGCCCGCTCGAGGGCGACCTGCCGTCGGGCTTCCCCGACGACTTCGACAACAACGTCTTCACGGTCCGTTGCACCGAGTCCGGCGAAGCGATGCTCATCGACGCCGCAAACGAGCACGAACGACTGCTGGAGGTGTGCCGGACGCTCGGCGTGACCAAGGTGGTCGAGACACACGGCCACTGGGATCATATCCAGGCAGTTCCGGCGATTCGTGATGCGGGCATCGAAGTGGGCATCACCTCGGAGGACTCGTCGATGATGCCCAGCTACGACGTCATCCTCGAAGACGACTCCGTCATCGAAGTGGGCCGGTTGCGGATCCGCACCATTCACAACCCCGGCCACACGGCGGGCTCGATGAGCTTCCACGTCGAAGGCACGCCGCTGCTGTTTACCGGCGACACGCTCTTCCCGGGCGGGCCCGGCGCGACCGGCTTCGGCGGCGATTTCGACCTGATCATCCGCAGCATCGAAGACCGGATGTTCTCAGCGTTCCCGGCCGACACGATGGTGCTGCCCGGCCACGGCCTCGACACCACGATCGGTGCTGAGTCGCCGCATCTGCAGGAGTGGATCGACCGCGGCTGGTAGCCCCGGATAGCTCAGCCGGTCGCCACCCGGCGCGCCAGCGACCTGAACGCCATGAAGAAGGTGACTGCTGCGAGCCCGAGGATTGCCGCTGCACCCTTGGCGATCGCCACGCCGTCCCAACCAGTTGACAAGATCGTGCGCATGCCTTCGAGCAAGTAGGTGACCGGGTTCCACGCTGCGACAGCGCGCAGCCAGCCCGACATCAGCTCCCGTGGCAGGAAGGCCGGAGTCAAGAACGCGAACGGGAAGAAGATCAGGAACGCCGAGTTCACTGCGGCAGGGTTCCCTGTCCGTAGCGCGACGGTGTAGGGGAAGCCAGTGAACGCAAGGCTCCACGCGACTGCCAGCAGCAAGAACACGATCAGTCCCAGGATGCCGGTCTCAAACCACACGCCGAACACCAATCCCATGACGATCACGAACACTGCCAGCCCGAGCGCCATCACGATGTCGGCCACCATCAGCCCGAGCAGCAGTGTGGATCGCCGGATCGGCGTCACCAGCATGCGGTCGAGATAGCCGGACTGAATGTCGATCACCAGGACGCTGGCGCGCGAGATCCCGGTGACGGCGAAGATGATCGCCACCGGCAACTGGAACGCCCGGTAGTCGACGACGCCGCCCGGCGCCGATCCGCCGCCTGGTGCCGCTGCTGCTCCCGCTTCTACGAAGGGTTCAAGCGCTCCGACGTTCACCACGAAGAAAAAGACCGGGATGATGAGTGCAGGACCCAAGAACTCGGGCTCCCGCAGAACGCTGCGCACGGCTCGTCGGGCGATAGTCGCGATGTCAGTCAGGAAGCCGACGCTGTTCGTGAGACCGCCGCCAGGAGTGAGCGTCGTGTCGGTCACGATCCGCCTCCTGCCGCTGCCTGCTGCCGGTCTGTCGCGTCGGCCGAGTTCGCGCCCGCTGCGGCAGCCTCCTCCGCTGCGACTGCACCCTCCGCCGCAGCCTCCTCGGCCGCGGCCATGCGGTAGCCGGTCGCCTGGAGGAACACGTCGTCGAGCGACGGTGTGCGCACCGTCAGCGCTGTCGGATGAACGCCGGCGCTCGCGAGCGCGACGGCTACCGCTCCGATGAGGCCGGCGCCGTCGGACGTTGAGATCGTGACGCCGAGCCGGCCAGCGGTGACGCCATCTGCGCCCGGCACCGACGATGCCACCTCCGCTGCTCGGCTGATGGCGTGGGGCTCCAGATCCACCACGATGACGTCAGACCCGACGGCCCGCTTCAGCTCGGTCGGGGTGCCCTGCTCGACGATTCGGCCGTCGGCCAGGATCGCCACGCGGTCGGCGAGCGCGTCGGCTTCCTCCAAGTACTGCGTGGTGAGGAACACGGTCACGCCCAGTTCGCTGTTCAACCGCCGCACCTCGTCCCAGACTTGGGCTCGGCTGACTGGGTCGAGTCCGGTGGTGGGCTCGTCCAAGAAGATCACCTCGGGCGCATGGATCAGCGACGCTGCGAGATCCAGCCTCCGCTTCATGCCGCCGCTGTAGGTGGCGATGCGGGCATCGATGGCGTCGCCGATGTCAGCCAGATCGATCGCCTGCGCGATGGACGCTGCCCGGTCTGCGGGGCGCAGCCCGTACAGCCGGGCCTGCAGATCCAAGATCTCGCGGCCGGTCTGCTTCTCGTCGAGCGCTGCTTCCTGCATGGCGACGCCAATGCGGATGCGGACCTCGCCCGGATTCTTCGCGACGTCGTAGCCGGCAACTCTGGCCGTGCCCGCGGTCGGGCTGAGCAGCGTGCACAGCATCCGCACCGTGGTGCTCTTGCCGGCACCGTTGGGACCGAGGAAGCCGAAGATCTCGCCTTCGCGGACCAGCAAGTCCACGCCATCGACCGCACGCTTGGCGCCGAACGCGCGCACCAGTCCGTGGGCCTCGATGGCCGTCACCGACCTGTCTGAACCCGCCTCGGACACGGGCGGCAGGCTACCGCTCGGTTATCCATCGCCTCGGCCGAGGCAGTCGCTCAGACCTTCGCTCTCTGACGAGGACCCGCCGTTATGGCATCCTCCCATCATGAATGAGCACAGGTCGGCAGTGAGCGGCGCGCCAACGGCGGACAGCACTCGGCGCACCGGCGCTGCACAGCAGACAGCCGCCGTCGGCACTGCTGTCCATGCGTCCTCAGCATCAGCGGCAGGCGCCAAGCAGGGCATCCCGGCCGCCTACGGTCCCTTCTCGGCCAATGGTCTCTCCGATGACGCTGCGGCGGGACTGGAGCGTATTTGCGGCAACGACGACTACCTCGGGATGCGTTCCGCACTGACCAGAGGCAGTGAACAAGGACTCGTTGGCCGAGACACCTACTTGACATGGAACAGCGAGCACTCTCCTGTTTCAGCTGATGCTGTCGACCTCCTCGGCTTCCGAATCAAGGGCCTCGAAGGCACCGGGGCCAGCGCTGAGGCCATGACGGCCGCTGTGTCGAGCGCCGATGCGGCGACCGATCACATTGAAGCAGCGTGCGTGATGGCGACGGACATGATCGTCCGGGAAGAACTCGAGGGGATGAACGACACCGGACCCGACGGACTCGGCAAGCCGCCTTCCCCCGACTGCTTCCAGCACCGTCACACGCTCAGATGCATCGCCGCGCACCCGAACGCGTCGCCGCGTTCCGTCCGGCAGGCGATACGGGCTGAGGGCAAGTACAGCGCCCGCGAGGTGCTGCGCCGCAGCAGCGATCCCGATCTGCTCCGTTTCGCGCTCGACGAGGCCGACGTCGGCATCTGGCACGCAGTCAGCGAGCACGGCTCGTTCAACCCCGCCCTGCCAGCAGACCGCCTCAACTACGCAGTCGCCTGCGTAACCGACACATGGCGGCGCGCGAAAATGTCACGCGAGTCGTCACCGCACGGTCCGGAATACGACGACGAACTGGCTCGCAGCCTCGGAACGCATCCGAACCTCACCGACGAGCAACGCAAACGGCTCAAGTCAGTGGTCGGGGTTCGGGTGCTGAAGGGGATCGTCGGCGGCGGGACCCCGCAGACCGGATGGCTACTTGAGTGGAAGTGCCAATAGGTGAGCCCATCTATTGTCGCGCCTGTTGTTTCCCGATCTTGTTCGCTGTCGCTCACGGGCCGTTTCGCCTATCGGCTCAGCCTCTAGCTACAACCCTCAACGGCTTGTATGCCTGCGCACCTGGGCACGCTTCGACATCGGCTCAATGCTGCGCTGACCGAACTGGAACAGACCCTGCCCGGGGTGCCTCCACTGCAGGGTCTGTCAGTTGCAGTCAAACCGGCCTTGGCGGCGGCACGGCGCCATGGCGGGTTGCTGTCTCCCAGGCGTGGGCCAGCTCGAGCACGCAGCGGTCGGCTCGGTGACGGCCAACGAGCTGCAGGCCGACCGGCAGGCCGTCGCCGGTGAAGCCGGCCGGCACTGAGATCGCCGGGTGGGTGGTGACCGTGATGTCGCTGCATGAGCGCATCCAGTCGATGTAGGTCTCGAACTCGACACCCTCGATCTCGGTGGGGTACTCCACGTCGACGTCGAATGGCGGCACCTGCGTTGTCGGGCACGCAAGGAACTCGAAGCCGTCGTCGCCCGACATGAAATCGTCCGCGGCGGCGAACAGCTGCGTGTGGCGGCGGCAGGTGTCCGCATAGTCGGCGATCGACATCGACAGGCCCTGCTCGATATTCCAGATGAGTGTTTCTTTCATCTGGTCACGGTGCCCGGAGAGCAGCGGCCCGAAGCCGACGGCGAACAGCCACGCCCGGCGTGCTTGGAAGACCTGTGCTGCATCGGACAGATCGGGCCACGCCTCGACTACCTCGCAGCCCAAGTCGGCGAGCACATCAGGCACATTCGCTGTAGCGGCGCGCACCGCCGGGTCGACCGGCAGCCCGCCCGCATCGGGCGACCAAGCCACCCGGACACCGCGCAGGTCCCGCTCCAGCGAGCCCGCGAAGACCTCCGGCGATTCCTGGTTCGACACCGGCGAGCGGTCATCTGGGCCGGCGAGCGCCTGCAGGAAGAACGCCACATCGGCCACGGTCCGGCCCATCGGGCCCTCGACAGCAAGCGGGAACCAAGCATCCTGTGAGGTGGTCGACGGCACCCGTCCCGGCGACGGGCGGAAGCCCACGATGTTGCAGAACGCAGCTGGGTTGCGCAGCGAGCCGCCGAGGTCGGAGCCGTCGCACAGCGGCAGCATGCGGGCGGCCAGTGCCACCGCCGCACCCCCGCTGGATCCCCCGCATGTCTTGGCGACGTTGTACGGGTTGCGGGTGATGCCGAACACCGGGTTGAACGTGTGCGAGCCGGCACCGAACTCGGGCGTGTTGGTCTTGCCGACCATCACCGCCCCGGCGTCGCGCTGACGCTCCACCACCAGCGCGTCGATGTCGGGGACGAAATCGGCGAACAGCGGCGATCCCATCGTGGTGCGAACGCCTGCTGTCAGCGCCAAGTCTTTGTGCGCCACTGGCAGTCCGTGCAGCAGCCCGAGCGATTCCCCACGGGCGTGCGTGTCGTCGGCCGCTGCCGCACGCTCGGCCGCCAGCTCCGGCGTGAACGTGACAATGGCGTTGAGGGCGGGATTGACCTGCTCGATGCGTTCGAGGTGTGCCGCCAGCAGCTCCCGTGCGGAGATCTCCCCGCTCGCCAGCATCGCCGCCATCTCGATGGCTGTCCGCCCGCAAATTCCCAGTCCGTCGCCCGGCGCAGTATTCATCAAGCCATTCGACCACAAGTCTGCGCAAGAATGCTGCCAGCGGCGGCAAGTCTGCACACAAAATCCGCCAGCCTTGAAATATGTGCAGGAAAGCCGCTCCAGACGGCGCTATCGCGAACAGAAGACGATGCCCCCCTTCCGATCCGGCCGCCGCCGCGCAACTGGCGCTCTAGGTTGCAGCCCATGAGCCAGTCATTCACTGCGGGGACCAGCGATGAGAACCGCCGCACAGGCCAGACCGTCGAGTTGCTGCAGACCCTGATCCGCAACGAGTGCGTCAACGACGGCACGGCGGAGTCCGGTGGGGAAGTCCGCAACTCCGACACGATTCAGTCTTACCTCGAAGGTGCAGGTCTGGACTTGGAGGTGTTCGACGCCGCACCGGGCCGACGGTCGCTCGTCACCCGCATCGAAGGCAGCGATCCGAATGCGCCGACGCTGTGCCTGATGGGCCACACCGACGTGGTGCCGGTCAACGCCGACGGCTGGCGCCGCGACCCCTTCGGCGGGGAGCTCATCGACGGCGAAGTGTGGGGCCGAGGCGCGGTGGACATGCTGAACCTCACGTCGTCCATGGCTGTCGCCTTCCGGCACATGGCCGAGACCGGCTACCGCCCCAAGGGCGACCTCATCTACTTCGCCTGCGCCGACGAGGAGGCCGGCTCGGCCTACGGCGCTCGCTGGATGGCCGAGAACCACTGGGACGCCATCGGCGCCGACTACGTGCTGACCGAGAACGGCGGCCTGCACTCAGGCTCGCCGGACGCCCCGTTCATCGGCATGAACGTCGGCGAGAAGGGCGTGGCGTGGCGGCGCCTGCGGGTGCGCGGCGTGCCCGGGCACGGATCGCGCCCATTCCGGCAGGAGAACGCTCTGGTCCGAGCGGCCGCAGTGGTGCATCGGATCTCGAACTACCGGCCGCCGCCGAGGTTCCACGAACTGTGGCGCGAGCAGGTCGACACGCTCGGCGTCGACGACGAGACGCGGGCGATCATGCTCGACGAGGCGCTCATCGAGGACTGGCTGGACGCGCACCCCAGTGCATCGGTGGCCGCGCACCTCTATTCGTGCACCCACACCTCGTTCTCGCCGAACGTCATCGGCGCGCCCACGACGATGAAGACGAACGTCATCCCCGACCACGTCGACATCGAGGTGGACGTGCGCACGCTGCCCGGCGAGGGCGCTGCGGAGGTGCAGGCCCATCTCGACGAGGCACTCGGCGACCTCGCCGACGATGTCGAAGTCGAGATCATCATGAACGACCCGGCGTCGGTGAGCCGGGTCGAGACGCCGCTGTGGGACGCGCTGCAAGTTGCCGTCGGGCGACGGTTTCCTGCGGCTCGGCTGACCCCGCAGCTCATCATCGGGTTCACCGACTCGCGGGTGTACCGCGACATGGGCGCCGTCGCCTACGGCGCCGGCCTGTTCAGCCCCGAACTCGACGGCGGCGACTACGGCGCCCGGTTCCACGGCAACGACGAGCGCATCGACATCGAATCGCTTGCGCTGACCACCCAGCTGTGGCTCGACGTAGTCAACAGCCTCTGGGACTGAGCTCTCGCCGCTCTCGCCAATCGGCCCGACCAAATCCCTGTCGCGCTCGTTGGGGCATTTGGGGCCAGCCATACACTGCGTCTGATGGCATCGGGCGACGGCGACACAGCGCCGCAAGGCGCGGCAGGCAACACAGCGCCGCAAGGCGCGGGGGGCGCACCCCTCTTCGAGATCGACGGCCTGGGCGTCCGGGCCGCCGACGGACCGCAAATCCTCCGCGGGGTGGATCTGGTGGTCAACGCGGGAGAATGCCACGCCGTCATGGGCCCCAACGGATCCGGCAAGTCGACGCTGGCCACGACAATCCTCGGGTCGCCCGAATACGAAGTGACCGGCGGTGAGATCCGCTACCAGGGCGACGACATCTCCGAGTGGGACCCCGACGCCCGCTCGAAGGCCGGCCTGTTCCTCGCGTTCCAGTACCCCCAGCACATCCCCGGCGTGTCGGTGCGCAATTTCCTGCGCCAGGCAGTCTCGGCACGACGCGGCGAGGACGTGTCCGCCATCGAGATCTACGTTGCCATGGGCGAATGGATGTCCCGGCTGGGCATGGACGAGTCGTTCATGGACCGCTACCTCAACGAGGGCTTCAGCGGCGGGGAGCGCAAGCGGAACGAGATCCTGCAGCTCGCACTGCTGGAGCCCGACGTGGCCGTTCTGGACGAGACCGATTCGGGCCTCGATATCGACGCCTTGCGGGTGGTCGCAACTGGCCTGCGCCAAGTCCGCTCCGAGCGGCCTCACATGGGCGTCGTGCTCATCACCCACTATGAGCGCCTGCTCGACGAGATCGAGCCAGACCGCGTCCACGTGCTGGTCGACGGGCAGATCGTGGCGTCGGGCGGGCCGGAGCTCGCCGCCGAGCTGGAGCGCGACGGCTACGAGCCATTCGAGCGCAAGGCCGAAGCGTGAGCGCCGGGACCGGCGGGGACATCGACGGCGCAGTCAAGGCCCAGTTCCCGCTGCTTGAGCGCAGCGTTCACGGCAACCCGATCGTCTACTTGGACTCTGCGGCGTCGTCGCAGAAGCCGGCCGCCGTTCTCGATGCGATGGACGACTATTACCGCACGGTCAACGCCAACGTCCATCGCGGCGCCTACGAGATCGCCGCAGCTGCGACCGAGCTGATGGAGCGTGCCCGAGCCGATGTCGCCCGCTTCATCTCAGCGCCCAGCGCCGATGAGATCGTGTTCACCAAGAACGCCACCGAGGCCATGAACCTGGTGGCCCGCTCGTGGGGTGGCGCCAACCTGGGCCCCGCGGACGCAATCGTGCTCACCGAGATGGAGCACCACGCCAACATCGTGCCCTGGCACATCCTGGCCGCGGAGCGGGGCTTCGAGATCCGCTGGATCCCCATCACCGGCGACGGCTGCTTGGACCTCACCGATCTGGACCGCCTGCTGGACGGCGCGAAGCTGCTGTCGGTCACCGCCATGAGCAACGTGCTGGGCACGCTCAACCCGATCCCCCGGCTTGCTGCCGCCGCCCATGACGCCGGCGCTCTGATCAGCGTGGACGCCAGCCAGTACGTGCCCCACCTGCCCACCGATGTGGGTGCGCTGGGCGCCGACTTCATGGTGTTCACCGGCCACAAGATGTGCGGCCCGACCGGTGTCGGCGTGCTGTGGGCGCACTCGGCGCTGCTCGACGCCATGCCGCCGTTCCTCGGGGGCGGCGAGATGATCCTCGACGTCACCAAGGAAGGCTTCCGGCCCAACACGGTGCCGCACAAGTTCGAGGCGGGCACCCCGCCCATCGCAGAGATCGTCGGCCTCGGCGCCGCGGTGCGGTACCTGGAAGGGCTCGGCATGGACGCCGTGCGGGCGCACGAGGTCAGCCTCACCGGCTACGCCCTGCGGACGCTGACCGACCGTCACGGCGACGACATCACCGTGCACGGCCCGTCAGAGCCGGCCCAACGCGGCGGCGTGCTGTCGTTCGTGTACCGCGACGTACACCCCCACGACATCTCCCAGGTGCTCGACCAGAGCGGGGTGTGCGTGCGTGCGGGTCACCACTGCGCCAAGCCGCTCATGCGATGCCTCGGCGTCCCCGCCACGACACGGGCCTCGCTGTACGTGTACAACAACGCTTCAGACGTAGATTCGCTGGCCGAGGCGCTCGACGACGTCGGTGCCCTGTTCGGTCGCTAGAGGCAACAGGACCGGAACGAAACTAGATCCGATGGCTGGGCTCGAAGACCTGTACCGAGAGATCATCCTCGACCACTACCGCAACCCGCGCAATCGCGGCGAACTGGAGAGTCCGCCTGCGCACCGCAGCGAGGGCTTCAACCCGCTCTGCGGGGACGAAGTGGTGCTGACCTTCGAGATGGACGGCGACACCGTGACCGACTTGCGAGTCGGCGGGCAGGGCTGCTCGATCAGCCAGGCGTCGGCGTCGATGATGTCCGCTGCAGTCATCGGCAGGTCGGCCGACGAGATCCGTGGCCTCACGAAGGCCTTCAAAGCAATGATGTCGATCCACGAGGAATCGATCGGCGGCGACGGCAGCGAGGCCCATGACGGTGCTGGGTCCAGCGAGCCCGGAGGCGGCGACGGCGGCGCCCTGCGACTCGGCGATCTGGAAGCACTGCGAGGCGTGGTGAAGTTCCCCGTCCGCATCAAATGCGCCACCCTCGGCTGGAATGCGCTCGCAAGCGGCCTCGACGAGACAGTCGATGGGAGTTGAGTCCACGAGCGCATCGTCTCGCCTGCTCGTTTTGCTAGGCGTGCGCCGTGTCTGAGGGGCCTATTGCCATCGCGAAGTGCAACCCCTCAACGCCCACCGGCCTGCGCCGTGTCTGAGGGACCTGCTTCTATAGGGACTGTGCCCGAGGAGATAGATCGCCGCGTCGAGCTCGTCGAACGGGCACGGCAGCTAGCCCCCAAGCTGGCTGGCCGGGCAGCAGCCGACCCGTGGGCTCGGCGGGTCGAGGCCGACGTCATCGACGAGCTGCGAGGCGCAGAGCTGCTCACCATCGGTCAACCGAGCGCCAACGGCGGCCAGGAGCTCGACTGGATCACCTACCTCGAGGTGAACGCAGCGCTGGCTGAAGGCTGCCCCTCGACCGCGTGGCATTCCTGCGTCTTCAATGCGCACGCTTGGCTGATGGGCCACTGGCCCGATGCCTGCCAGGAAGATATCTACGGCCCCGGCGCCGACCAGTTCGTCGCCGGGGTGCTCGTCGACCGTGGAGACGCAACCCCCGTCGACGGCGGCTGGACGCTCAACGGGTTCTGGCCGTTCGGATCGGGCATCGATCACGCGGACTGGGTGGTCCTGGGCGGGCACTTCCAGTCCCCCGGGGGCGACGGGCTGATCTCGGGCATGTTCGTCCTGCCCGCCGCAGATGTCTCCGCGCTCGATGACTGGCATGCCAACGGGCTACGAGCCACCGGCAGCAGCAGCATCGTGGTGAAGGACGCCTTCGTGCCAGAGCACCGATTCGTGCCCGGCGAGGTGCTGGCGTCAGGCGACACACCGGGCATGGCCCGCAACGTCGGCTGGATCCAGCGCAGCTCGCTCATGCCGACGCTGGCCTACGCCCTGGTCCCGCCGGCGCTGGGGGCCGCCCGTGCGGCGCTGGCCGCGTTCGCCGAGGAAGTCGACGGCAAGGTCATCAGCCACGTCGACGTATTGCAGACCGATTGGCCGCTGACGCACCGCCAGTTCGCCGAAGCTCATGCACTGGTCGACCAGGGCGAGCTGTTGATGCGGCGCACCGCCGAGCTCCTCATCGAAACCGCCCGCAACGGCGAGTCACTTGAGCTGCCGTTGCGGGCACGGGTGCGGCTCGACTGTGCCTTCGCCGTCCGCCGCTGCCTGGAAGCCGCCGAGACGCTCTACCTGGCAACCGGCGGCCGAGGCGTGCGAGACACCAACCGGATCGGCCGCCTCCAAGCCGACCTGCAGGCCATCAACATGCATGCGATCACCGCCCTCGACCCAGCGCTCGAGGCCTACGGCCGCATCCTCATGGGCCACCCGCCCCGCACTCCCCGCCTCTGACGTCGTACCGCCGGATGGGCCGACAGGGCAGCCGCCGGTTCGGCCGACTGAGCAGCCGCCGTTTGGGCCGGATGGGCCGGATGGGCAGCCGCCGGCGGCCTGACCTACTGGCGCAAGCTGCTTTCGCCGCCAGCGGCTTACCCTCTCAGCCGAGGATCGTCAGGTTTGGCGCAGGTCGCGCCAGCGCCAAGGAGCGTCGGGTACGAGAAGTTCGGGATCGCCAGTCCACAGTTCGGCGTCGTGCGCGATGGCGGTGGCAGCGGCGAACGCGTCGGCGTACGACATCGGGAATTCCGACTTGATCGTCGCAGCTTCGATGACCCGTTCAGGAGTCGGCAGCTCGGCCAGAATGCCACCGGTCAGCATGTGCAGCACTTCGTCAGCGGCGAATGCGCCCTGTTGTCGGCGCATGGTGTAATAGGCCTCGCCAAGGTTGATCCACGACATCCATGGAGTCTCGCGACCGATCAGATCAGCGACTTGCGCAGCGACTGGCTGCTCTCCGTCGAGCATCCTGATCACCGGCCAGGTGTCGAGCACGACTGCCATCAGCGAGTTCGAGCATCTGCGTCGAATTCTGCCTGTGGAACCCCGAATGCAGCAAGGCGGGCTTCTTCGCGTTCGAGGTCTGCTCGTCGCTCGGCCATCAGGACCTCGGTCAGGCTGGGACCGTCAGCGAATATGCCGATCAGGGATCGGATGTCGCCGACGCGTCGAACGCTGACTGCGTCTCCATCGCACCAGAAGCTCACACGGTCGCCCGGCCTGATGCCGAGCCGATCACGGATCTCCTTCGGGATCACCACCTGGCCCTTCGGCCCCACTTTGTGAGTCATACTGCTAAGTATAACCTTAACGTTACGCTACAACTGCACCGGTGCCCACGCTCCTGCGTGCCCACGTATCTCCGCCCGACGTTACGTTTCCTCAGACTCGAGCCCCGAAAATCCTCAGATCAGAACGCTTCACGTCCGCGGCTCTATGGGCGACCTCTCCGCCGCGCGCTGCAGCGTTCTGCGCACTTACGCCGACATCGCCGAGGGGTGACGTTTCAGCAGGCGCGCAACCGCACCCGCTGCAAGCCACATCGTGAACGTCCCAGGGGCCTCGTCAAGAAGCCTGCCTGTCGATCAAGCGATACTCCGCGCCGATGCAGTCCATCGCAGCTCCGATGCGAGGTCCGTTGTTGCCTGACCAGACGCACAGCGGCGCGGCGAGAAACTCCGCCGCCGCGACGGCCTCTGAACCGAGGCTGGAAAGCCCGAATGTCGCTGCCAACTCGGCCATGCGAAACGCGATCGAGCGCATCGGCACAATCTGGACGTCTTCGTCGAGCGTGACGAGACGATCGCCGAGGGCTCGCAGAGCAGATTGCGACCACGACCTCGTGAGCGCGCCGCCTGCCGATCGGACAACGGAGCGGCACAGACGCGCCAGATAGAGGTTGGTGGTTGCCGGCGAGCTGGCGGCGAGCGTCTCACGCAGCGCCTGCCCCGCATCGTCAGCGAGCAAGTCGCGCAGGAGATAATCGTCGAGAATGACTCGGCTCACGTAGTGGCGAGATCCGGGTCGTCGTCGAGGGAACGAACGAACGCAGCGTGCTGCTCGTGACTCAGCAGATCACCGAGGAGCCGCCGAGCGTGACCTGAGGGCACGGTCAGAACGCCGAATCCCAGATCCAAGACGTCGACGTCGCCGCCATCATCCAGTTCCCAGCGGTGGCGCACCTCTGCCGGCAGTGACATCTGCCCTGACGACGACACCTTGTACTGCTGCACTGCATCCATGTTCGCACTGTACTTGGTAAACTCGATCCGCGCACCAAACGAACTCCCTGCCAACACGCCGCACCGATGCGCCCCGAATGAGGGGCGTGCGGTACCATGCCGCCGACGATCGGTGCAACTGGAGCGGCGGGACATGCCAGAGTGCCCCATTTGCAGCGGTCCCATGCAGTTGCGAACCGCAAAGCACGGGGCGACGGCCGGAAGCCGATTCTGGGGATGCCGGTCATTCCCGAACTGCCGAGGTTCCCGCGACTTCGAAGATCATGTCGGCGCTGCACAGTCCCGTGCAGCCGACGTCGACGACCCCATCAGCAACGAAGCTGTTGCGCCAGGAGGGGCCAGCCCTGCTCAGAGTGATCGTGCTGCAGCCGGTCGGCCTCAAGCAGTTTCCGGTGGTGACGAGATGAAGTCATCATCGACTCGGTATGAGCCGAATCGCCGCGTGTCGTGGTTCGACCACACGACCGTCCAGCGCAAAAAGTCCGGCTGGCGTGCGTACTACGCGAGTGCCGGCGCGTCGCTGAGATCAGTTCCCGACGCGCGATGGGCCTCGCTTGCGAACTGCTGGGTGGCGCGACGCGAGCCGAGCGGCACTGTGCTCGCGCCCACGCCAACCGGCCGTCAACGGGTGGCTGCAACCTTGCGCAAGCTCCTGGCCCGCGGCAGTGCACCCCCGCTCCATCCTGATGCCGAGCGTCTCCTTCTTCAGCGGCAGGATTTGGGGGGCCGACTCGTCGAGACCGGTACTCGAGGCGATGCTGCACCGAGACTTGATCGGCCTTTGGCCTTGCCACGCAAAGCGTTCGCCGTTCCTGCTGCGGGTGAGGCGGCCTTCGAAATTGGCATGACTGATGCGAACTCGCTGCCCGAGGCGGCCTTCGTCAGGATTGTGCAAGAACGCGTGCCTCATGCGCTGAGATGGCTCACACCGCAACCAGCGCTGGATGCGCTACTGGCTTCGTGCAACGGCGGCGAGGCGAAACCGGCTGCCCTGCAAGACGACCAGCGCCGCTGCGACTTCCTGTGCGCAGCGCCAGGCACAGCGCCATTCGTCATCGAGGTGGACGGCTCACAGCACCTCGATGAAGAAGCAGTCGACGATCTGCGAGACAAAGAACTCTGCGGCATTGGCGTCAAGACATTCCGAATTCCTGCTCACGAGCTACAAGCGCAACCCGACCGGCACGACGGTCTGGGCCGAGCACTCGACAAGCTGCAACGGCTCCCGCGGCCCGCTCAGGATCCCGATCCGCTGGTGTGGTCCGCGATCCAAGTCCACCGCTTGGTGTTGGGTTTGTGCGAAGCCATGGATGCTGACTGGCTCGATGGCGACACCTGGCACATCGAACTGCACGATCCCACGTCCGCCGCTGTGGAACTCGTAGGTCCATACCTGGGCATGCTCGACGCGCTCGACATCATGTGGAATGGCGGGGCGATTGCACTGCGCAGCGTCGCGTTCTCATGCGGTAGCCAGTCACGTCAATTCGTGCGAGTCGCGCCGGGAAAGTTCGAGGAACGCCCGCTCGGCGGACAATCGCCCGGGGTCGCAGACGTGCGGATTCGGCTCGAATGCGATCGCTCCCCGTGCGATCCGCTGCCAGACGAACCAGACGAGCGAGCTGTCATCGTTCGCTCCTGTGGAATTCCTGTCCTGCTTGCCGATGAGAACCAAGGATTGCCTGAACGCATCGCGGCCTTCGAGGGATGCGAGTCCGTCGACGATCGGCGAGTCGCCATTGAAACCGTGCTGAGAGCCGTGTTTGCGAAGGACGGGCTGCGCGAAGGCCAGCAGGAAGCCATCACCGAGATCCTCGAAGGTCGTGACTGTGCGGTGTTGCTGCCCACTGGCGGCGGCAAGAGCATGATCTACCAGCTGGCAGGCCTGTGCATGCCCGGCGTCACTGTCGTAGTGGACCCAATAGTCGCCCTGATCGAGGATCAGATTGACGGCCTGCTGAGGCACGGCATCGATCGCAGCGCCGGAATCACGGCCGCCGCGAAGTCCCTGCAAGACCAGATAGGCGATGCCTATTTTGCCTTCCTGTCACCCGAACGTCTTCAGCGACAAGACTTCCGGGACGAGGTGACCAAGGCATCCAAGCTTTGGCCTGTGAACATCGCGGTGGTCGACGAAGCCCACTGCGTTTCCGAATGGGGTCATGACTTCCGGA
This sequence comes from Acidimicrobiales bacterium, assembly GCA_965231925.1. Classification (GTDB taxonomy): domain Bacteria; phylum Actinomycetota; class Acidimicrobiia; order Acidimicrobiales; family Poriferisodalaceae; genus Poriferisodalis. Next base: position 1,253,916 of record OZ246894.1, on the reverse strand, counting down.
CCGCCTACCTCAATTTCGGAGCCACGCTGCGGAATGTGTGCCGAGACGACACAGGTCCACCCCCGCTGCTGGCGCTCACCGGAACGGCATCGCGACCAGTCCTGAAGGACGTCCTGCACCAACTCGAGATCTCGCAAGCACGCGAGAACTCTGTCATCCGACCCGCCACGTTCAATCGGCCCGAACTGAACTACCGAGTCGTGCGCACGCAACCAGCAAACTGCGAAGCCGAACTCGAGGGCGAGCTGCGTGCATTGCCGAGCAGGTTCCGTGCGACGAGTACCACGTTCTTCCTGCCAGAGGTTGGCTACTCCGGCATTGTCTTCGTTCGCACCGTAACGGGCCATCGCGGTGTGACGCCCACATGGAAGCTCGTTCGGCAGCTTGATCGATTCGCCACGAGATACTCGGGCAGCTCGCCCGCGGGCGTGGACGGTAAGGAATGGCCGACCCTGAAGCGTCAGTGGGCTGCAGACTTCAAGCAAGACCGCTCCACCACCATGGTCGCCACGAATGCCTTCGGCATGGGAATCGACAAGCCGGACATCCGTTGGGTGATCCACTACGGACTGCCGAGCTCAGTCGAAGCCTTCTACCAAGAGGTCGGCCGAGCCGGCCGGGACGGCCACCCTGCTTGGTGCGTGTGGATCCTCACCGACGACGACCGCGATCTGAACGAACAGCTTCTGCGCACCGGCCGCAGGTCAGGGAAGCGGGACGATGTCGGCACCGCGTTGTGGTTCCTTCACCAATCGTTCCCGCCACGCAAGGACGAGCATGCAGCGCTGCTGACCGTCCACGACATGCTGTCCAGCAAGACCCAGGTCCAGCTGGCCCTCAACGGCAGCGACAGCAGCGTCGGCAAGCGTGCGTTGCATCGCTTGGCGGTCTTGTCCCACGTCACCGACTACACGGTCAAGGGGTTCGGCAAGCACGAGGTGGCCAGAGTACAAAGCCGACTGCGCTCGCCCGACGACATTGTCGAAGGCCTGCTGAGCTTCGTCGAGCGAAGTGCACCCGGTCGGCTCCAGAGCATCCGTTCGGAAGCAGATCAGCACTACCCGACGGTGAGAGATGCCGTCGAGCAATGCGGCCGGCTCCTCATCGATGTGATCTACGACACTGTGGTGCAGGCACGGCTGCGCAGCCTTCGAGAGATGTGGCTGGTAGCCGGTGAGGCTGAATCCGATGGGGAAGTCCTGCGGGATCGCGTTCTCGCTTTCCTCAACGAAGGAGACATCTCGCGCCGCATCGAGGAACTGGCCGACCAACCGGCATTCTCCTTCAGCGACTGGCTGACGAACTGGGTTGCCCACGGCGGGGATTCGACGGCACGCTCACTCTCCGATGAATCGCCCGAGGAGGTGGCGGGCATCTTCGTTTCGGAGAGCGACACGCAAGAATGGCGGTCGGCAGCGGCTCGACTTCTTGGCTCGTACCCAGAGCATCCTGGGCTGCTTGCGAGCCGTGGTTTGGCCGAGGCGATGCTGCGCGATGGCGATCTGCGTCAGTTCGAACAGAACATGTCCGATGCGCTCACCTCAGCGCTTGAGCTCTACGGAACAGACCGCAGCGAGGTCGAACGGCTGCTGGCCGAAGTGATACACGCGCTCGTTGGCCGCAACGGCGGCGCCGGCAGGAGTTCGCTCGCCGGCCCGACACTGGAGCGGATCGAGCGAGACCCGTACCACCTCGTGGCGGGCCTGCTCGGTGCGGCGGCGAGCGTGCAGGCCGCGGACGGTGAGGTCGCAGACTGGCTCGACGGCCATTGGCATCGACACGAACAACTGGCCGTGCACCAACTGGCCCAGGCAGTTGAGTCTGCCAATGACGTTGCAAGCGCGGCGCTGGCCCGTTACGGAGGAACAAGTGACTGAAACTGAGATCACGTTCGACGCGGTTCGGCAGCGTTGGAGCGAGTCCACGAACGCATTGGAGACACTGCAACAGCGCCTCGCGACGCTGGCCGATGCTGAAGAACGCCAGAACTCGGCTGCGGATTCGCTCGGCGCTGCAGCGGCGGCGATGAATGCGTCAGCGGTCAGCATCGATGGAACCGCCGAGGTCGCCAAAGGTGCTCTGACACAACTGCACGCGGCCTTGGAAGCGGCCCGTCACCTTCTTGAAGGCGAACCGTTGCAGAACCTTCGACAGGCCATAGTCCAACAACAATCCGCCTACAGCGATGGCATCAACAGCCTCCGCGACCTGCTCTTGTCCAGACTGGAAGTGGTTGAGAACGAACGAGAGGAAGCACGCAAACAACGGTCCGCTATCAGCGACGACATGAGCGGCCTCCGCGACCTGCTCTCGGCCAAGCTCGAAACGGTTGAGAACGAACGAGAAGAAGCACGCGAGCGACGTGACGAGCTTCAGCAGCGGGTTGACCAACTGGAGTCGGCCATCGCTCGAATACCCGAAAAGAAGCGCCAGAAGTTCGGCTTGTCCTGAGGGCACGGCTGGATGACACTTCGCCGCAGCGAGTCGTCGGCACCCCAGTCTCGGCGGCTGCGAGTGTTACCAGCGGTGGCCGGGGGGACGCCGGTCATCCAGTCGGAGATGCGGCGTGAGGATCCCGGGGTGGTGCCGGGGGGCAGTTCGTCGGGGGCGAAGAACGCCACCTCGGCGATCTCGGGCGAGGCCGGCTCTTCGACCCGCCAGTCGGTCACGACGAACACCACGATGTGGTCGCTGCGGTGCCCGTGGCGTGAGGAATAGACGCCCAGCGTGACGCGTGCGGGCCGCAAGCGCACCCATACCTCGAAGAGCTGATGCAGCAGCCGGCGCGCGCCGGGCTTCGACTCGACGGTTCCCTCCACCATGGGCGCAGACGCGGACCGCTCGGTGCGATCCCTCTTCTTGCGCCGCCTCAGGCGCAGCCAAGCCATCGACGTGCGATCAGCCGATCTGGGATAGCCGCTGGCGCGCATGAGGCGCGGTATCGCGCCTTCAGCGTGCTTCCACGAGGGCACGAACTGTCCGTCTACATCGCGGTCTTGTAGGGCACTGAGCTCAACTGTGCAGCGGAGCGGTCAGGGACCGAGCAACGCAGCGGGGACGATGGCGATGCCGTCTTCGTCGCGGTAGGCGTAGGGACCGGTAGTCACTAGCAGGCTGTCCGCCAAGCGCGCGCCGAGCTGGTCGCGTAGCCACCGCAGTTGTGCCGTGTCCCCAGCGTCAGGGGCAGCCGTGAGCTTGACTTCGACTGCAACGACTCGGTTGGCACGTTCCACGATCAGGTCCACCTCGTGCGCATCGTTCCAGGTGCGCAAGTGACCGACCCGGGCGCCGGCGGCTTGGGCATAGACGCGCACGCTCAGCGACACGAGCGATTCGAACAGGGCACCAAGCAGCAGTCCGTCGCCGTGTCTCGTTTCAGGCACCGAATGCGGCCGGCCGCCTGAGAGAAGCGAGTCCACCGATGCCTCCAACAACCGCGCCGCCAGGCAGGGGTCTGCCACGTGGTGCTTCGGGCCGCGCTTGAGGCGGCTCAGCGGATTGCCCATCGGCTGCCAGGCGAGTACCGGCTCGACAAGCCACATCGCCTCGAGCAGGTCGCGATATGCGGTCGTGGTGCTCCGGGCGGGCTTGTTGGCCTCGCCCGCGGTGGCGGCGTCGAGGATCGACTCATAAGAAGCCGTGGTGGCGGTGGCAGCGGCGTACGCGGTGAGCCAGCGTCGCATCGTGGCAGGATTGCGGACGCGATAGCCCATCAAGGCCACGTCATGGTCCACGGCCCGGTGCAGGTATCCGTCGAGTGCCTGTGCAAGAGCATCATGCTCAATGCCGGCCAAGCCGGGAAAGCCGCCGGCGACGATCTCGCGCGCATAGGCGCCGAGTCCGACGCTTGTCTGCCCGTTGATCGCTGGGCGCTCCCCGTCCAGCAGCTCGTTCAAACTCACGCAGGGCGCCGCGACGCCTCGCTCCACGAGTGACATCGGCCGCATCCGCACCGTGACAATGCGACCGGCACCTGAGTGGGTGGGGCTGGTGCTCGGCGCAGCGGAACCCGTCAGCAGGAAGCGGCCCGGCGAGGAATCGTCGTCGACCGCTCGGCGCACGAGGTCCCACGAAGTCGGAAACCGTTGCCACTCGTCAATGAGCACGGGCGGCTCACCGCTGACCAGGCGCCCGGGCTCAGCCGTCACGAGCGTCAGCGTCGCCGGATCGTCCAGGTTGTAGACCGTCCCGGCACGCTGGCGAGCCGTCCATGTCTTCCCGACAGCACGCGGCCCCTCGATGCTCACCGCTGGCAACTGCCCCAGCAGACGCTGCAGTTGCCCATCCACCACTCGTGGACGGTAGCCATCGCTTGGCCTGCCCGCGGCACCCAGTTGTGCCTGACCGTCACCGCCTTGCGTCGCCACGATCCGTTCCACGACTTTGAATCCTACATATTCTCATATTTCGACACTACAAACTCTCATTTCAGAACGCTTCAAATCCGCGGCTCGATGGGCGAGATGGAGGTCCAGACGTGCGGGGCGAGGTCGCAGCAGGAAACATCAAACGAGTCTTCGTCTTCGCGCTTGCCCTGATGATGTGTCACGACACCCAGTGTCACCAGCGGTGGCCGGGGGGGACTCCGGTCATCCATTCGGAGATGCGGCGTGAGGTGCCCGGCGTGGTGCCGGGGGGCAGTTCGTCGGGGGCGAAGAACGCCACCTCGGCGATCTCGGGCGAAGCCGACTCTTCGACTCGCCAATCGGTCACCACGAACACGACGATGTGGTCGCTGCGGTGCCCGTGGCGCGAGGAGTAGACGCCGAGCACGCTGCGGGGCGCCTCGGTGACGACGATCCCGGTCTCTTCGCGCAGCTCCCTGGCCGCCGCCTCAGACAGCGTCTCACGGGGCTTGACGCCTCCGCCGGGCAGGAACCAGCCGTCGCGGTAGGTGTGGCGCACCAAGCACACGCGGCCCTTGGGATCGACCGCCAGGCCGCGCACGCCGAGTGTGACGCGTGCGGGCCGCAAGCGCACCCATATCTCGAAGAGCTGATGCAGCAGCCGGCGCGCGCCGGGCTTCGACTCGACGGTTCCCTCCACCATCGGCGCAGACGCGGATCGCTCGGTGCGGTCCCTCTTCTTGCGCCGCCTCAGGCGCAGTCGAGCCATTGGCGAGCAATCAGCCTGCGTCGCCTGCCAGGCCGTTCATCGCCCGCGCCAATGCAGCGTCCAGCTCGGTCACGCCGCCACGGTCATGGGTGCTGAGCGCTACCTCGACCGTGCCGTACACGTTCGACCAGTTGGGATGGTGGTCCATCTTCTCGGCCACCAGCGCCGCGGCAGTCATGAATCCGAACGCTTCCACGAAGTTCCCGAAGCGGAATGTGCGGCGCAGCTCGCTGCCCGACACGTCCCACGCCGCAAGCTCGGCGGCCAGCGCTGCAAGTTCGTCCCCGGACAACAGCTCACGTGCCATCGATCCCCCTCCCCTTTGCTGAGTGCCCAGTCAACACGACTCAGCAGGCCCATCGAACGCGCACGCTGCCGCTCACGTCAGCACAAGCACAGCGATGCTCAGCCCAGCTCGTCGAGCGGGTCTGCCCAAGGATCAGCAAACGGATCGGGAGCGGGAGAAGGCCCCGCGTCTGCGGCAGGCGAACTGCCGAGCCCGCCAATCGACACCGCCACCCCGGCCTCGGGTGTCTCGGGCAGGTACGGCGCGTAGCCGTCTTCCTCGAGCACGTCCGCCAGCTCGGGACCGCCGGAGTCCACAATGCGGCCGTCCACGATCACATGAACCCCGTCGGGCCGGAGGTATTCCAGCACCCGGGTGAAGTGGGTGATGGCCAGCACGCCCAGGCCGGCCTCAGTGAGCGCCTCGATGCGGTTGGCGCAGGCGCGCAACGCGTCGATGTCGAGGCCGCTGTCGATCTCGTCCAGGATGGCAATGCGGGGCTGCAGCACCGCCAGCTGCACCGTCTCGTTCCGTTTCTTCTCGCCGCCCGACATGTCGACGTTGAGCGGCCGCGCCACCAGTTCGGCCTTCAGCCCGACGGCGGCCGCCTCGGCCTCGAGCAGCCCGCGGGTGCGCTCGAGATGCTCCCGGCCCGGGCTGTCGTCGCCGGCCCGAAGCGCAAGTGCTTCTGCCAGTGCTTGGGCGGCCGAGACGCCGGGCACCTCGGTGGGATGCTGCATGGCCAAGAAGAGCCCGGCCTGCGCCCGCTCCCAAGGCGCCAAGCTCAGCACGTCGACGCCGTCGAGGGTGACCGAGCCCGCCGTCACCTCATAGCCGGGCCGTCCCATGACGACGTGCGCCAGGGTGCTCTTGCCTGAGCCGTTGGGCCCCATCACCGCATGCACCCGCCCGGAGGACACTTCGAGGTTCACGCCCTGGAGGATCGTCTGGCCTCCTGCGGAAGCACAGAGCCCGTCGATGCGCAGCGTGTGGGTGTGGGTGGAGTTGTCGCTCATGGCAGCACCACCGCTACGTCGTCGTCTTGAGTGCGAATCTCATAGACCGGGACTGGCTGGGTGGCGGGGAAGCAGTTCGGCCGCCCCGTGCGCAGGTCGAAGCTCGACGAATGCTGAGGGCACTCCAGCGCGCATTCGTCGGGCCACACCCAGCCGTCTGCCAGCGAGTAGTTCTGATGGCTGCACCGGTCGCCGATGGCGTAGAAGTCGTCGCCGATGCGTGCGAGCGCGATGCGATGGCCGTCGACATCGAAGCGGCGGGCTTCGCCCTCAGGCACGTCGTCGCGCCGGCACAGCACGACGGCGCGTGCCTCGTCTGCGGTGCTCATCGCACCGCCTCTATAGCGATTGGGCCGACGGCAGCGACACGGCTGATGGCAGCGACAGGGCCGATGGCGATGAGGCTCATTGCGCTACCGCCAAGAAGTCGGCGTCGGACACGAGCTCGTCGATGCGTTGGCGCACCGATGCCGAGATCTGCTGAGACGGCAGCGCATCGAGGACTTCGTCGAAGAAGCCGCGCACTACCAGCGCCTCAGCCACATCGGTCGGCACGCCTCGGCTCTCGAGGTAGAAACGCTGGTCGGCGTCGACGGGGCCGATCGAGGAGGCGTGACTGCATTGGACGTCGTTGTTCTCGATCTCGAGGTTCGGGACCGACTCGGCCCACGCATTCGGCGACAGCTTCAGATTCCGGTTCGTCTGGTTGGCAACAACGTGGGAGGCGTCTGCTTCGATGCGGATCAAACCGGTGTAGACGGCCCGGGCGTGATCGTCGACGGCCCCCTTGAACAGCAGGTCGGAGGTGGTGTGGGGCGCGACGTGGGTCTGAAAGGTGCGGAAATCGAGCGTGGAGGTATCACGGCCGAAATACACGGCATCGATCTCGCTGTGGCCGCCGCGGCCGGTCATGTCGGTGCCGATGCGTGCCCGGGCGTATGCGCCGCCCATTGCCACGTGGCCGATCCGAAGATTGGCGTCTCGGCCGACATCGGAGCACAGGTTGGCGATCTGCCACGCGGCGCCGCCCAGTTCCTGCACCGTGACATGTCCGAGGTGCGCGCCGTCGCCCACGCTCAGCTCGGTCAGCGGGCAGATGAGCGCCGGAGCCTCCCCGCCGGTGTGGTGCTCGATCACGGTGGCCTCGCTGGTGCGTCCCGCCATCACGACGAGCCGGGGGAACCATGCCAGCCCCTCGACATCGGTGTGGACGTGCACGACGATCGGCGCAGCGACGACCGCCTTCGGCTCGACGCTGACGACCACCGGCGCTGTGGTCAGTGCCAGGTTCCAATCGCCGAAGACATCGGGCCCCTCGGGTGCCACCGTGCCGATCAGGTCGTCTGCGCCGTCGCCGAGCGTGCTGACGCGGACGCCATCGGCCCGCACCGAAACGTCTACGACAGCGCCGTTGGTGATGTGGACGACCGCTGCGGCATCGCCATCGACGCCGACCATCAGCCCCGCAGGGCCGGCGCCGCCGCCGGGCGCCCCGAACGCATAGCGCTCGGCGTCGAGATCGTCGATCGGCGTGTAGCGCCACACCTCTTCGGTGAACGACGGCATGCCGCTTGCAACCGCTCGATCTGCCGCGGCGCGGCGCCGCTTGGTCAACGCGCCTGAGCCGTCGAGCGCGTCGACGAATTCGGGGGGGAACACGCTGCGGAGGCTACCGGCGCGCCCGTCTGGGCCTAGCAGGAGGAATTCGGACCGTCGTGGCGATTCACCTCGACCCCGACTCGGGTGCATCGCAGGGCACCGCTGCTGGCTTGCAGACCGACTGGTCATCGTATGCAACCAGGGCTACAGCTCGAGCCTCGCCGCAGGCCAGTTGCAGCAGATGGGCTTTGCCCGTGCGACCGACCTCGACGGCGGCGTCGACGGCTGGATCGAAGCCGGATTGCCCGTGGTGCCGCCGCCCGAAGCGAGCGGCGAACCTGCCGGCTAGCAGAGCGGACCGTCGACTGCGAGAGGGGCCGCCCGGGCCCGGGCCAAGTGGCACCACGGTCACAGACAATCCGACCACGCCAGCACCGACATCGCCGGCGTCGTTGTCATCGCCTTGGCCATTTCGTCGCCTCAGCAAGCTGGGGTGTGTCAGTCGGTGCTGGGTTAGTCGGTGATGGTGGATGTGGCTGTGGCTGTGTTGTTGGCGGCGCCGATGGTGTAGAGGATGTGGAGCCCGATGGTGCCGTGGGTGCCCGCTGTGGGGACGCTCACGGTGGTGTGCGTGTCGCCGCTGGCGATGGTGGCCCTCGAGCCTGCGCTGTAGGCGCCGCCGCGGACGACGAAGTAGTAGACAGTGACGTCGCGCGCCGAACGGCAGCTCAGGCTGACGACGAACTCGAGATCGTCGCCTCGTGCCGCCTCGGCGTCGGCGATGCTCACGACCGGGCGGCCCGCGCAGGCTTCCACGACAGGCTCAGGCGGCGGGTCGTCGTCGTCGAGAATCTGCACGGTGCGCGTCGCCTGGGGTCCCACGGTGTAGCCGCTGCCCGCCGCGATGGTGACAGTGATCGACCCGTCGGCCTCGTCGACGCTGTCATCGACCGTCGCAACAGTGAGAGTCGCCTGTGTGGCGCCCTGGGGGATCGTCACCGTCGCTGTGCCCACAGCCGCGCCCCACTCGCCCAACGAGGCTATGTCCACACTGACGTCGAGGTCTGCTGCCGCGGGCGCCGACGAGGTGATCGTGAACGTCGCAGCCGTGCCCTCGGTGCCGCCCGCGGCCGCAGTGATGCCGACCTGCGGCGGCGGGTCGTCGCCGTCGACGATCACCACCGTGGTCGACCCGTCCGCGCGTTCGACGCCGTCAGGACCCCACGAGATGCCCAACACCACGCCCTCGGTGCTGCCGTTCAGCGTCGGCGCCCTGCCCGCGGTGCCATACGACGCAGTGATCTCCTGATCGACCCAGTCGCTGTCATCCACAGCCGTCAACACCAACTCGACGAGCTGATCGCCCGGACCGAACACCACCTCGAAATCATTCGCGAACACCGCGTCGGCATCGCCCAGGTCGCGCAGCGTCCAATGCGTGCCCTCATCGCCGCCGGTCATGCTCAACGGCACCGTGAGCGTCTCCCACGCCCGCAGCGTCCGCGTCAGGCCGATGTTGAGCTGCGCCTGGTTGTCGTAGCCCGCGCCGTGCTCCTCGATCGAACGCGCAAAGAACATCATGTACACCGTCAACGGATCCACATCATCATCAGCCACACCCACCGCCGCCGACCCCGCACCGCTCGACACCGTGTACCCCGCATCAGACCCCGGCGCGTCCAACGACACCGACACGCTGCCATCAGCCTCGTCCACGCCGTCATCGACCGTGGGAACCTTCAGCGTCGCCGTCGCCGCGCCCGCCGCGAACCTCACCGTGCGCGAACCCCCAGCCACACCCCACTCACCCGCCGCCGACACCGACACATCCACATCCACGTCCGCATTCGGCGTCGGCGACGCAGACAGCGTGAACACCGCGCTCGCGCCCTCGACCACATCGCCGCCCGCCGCAATGCTCACCTCAGCGATCACCGGCGGCGGATCGTCATCATCAGCCACCGTCACCGTCCGCGACGCCGGCACGCCGACCTCATAGTCGCCGCCCGCCTTCAGCGTCACCGTGACACTGCCGTCAGGCTCATCGACGCTGTCATCGGCCGTGGCCACCGCCAGCGTCGCCGAGGCGGCGCCCTTGGGGATCGTCACCGTGCGCGTTCCCGCCGCCACACCGAAATCGCCCGACGCCGCGACAACCACACCCACCGCCAGATCAGCCGACGGCGGCGACGACGCAGACACCGTGAACGACGCAGCAGAACCCTCAGCCGCCCCCGAACCGGCCGTGACACTCACCTCCGGCAACGGATCGTCGTCATCGGCGACCCCGACCGAGGCAGCCCTCGCCGCGCCCAAGCCGTAACCTTCCCCGGCCGCCAACGTCACCGTCACCGAACCGTCCGCCTCGTCCACCGAATCATCAGCCGTCGCCACCGACAACGACACCGACCCCGACGTCGGCACCGTCACCGTCCGCGCACCAGTTGCGGCGCCGAAATCGCCCACCGCAGCCACGGACACCGACACCTTCAACGGAACCGACGGCAACGGCGCCGCAGACACCGTGAACGTCGCAGCAGCACCCTCCACCACATCCACGCCCGCAGCGACCGACACCACCGACGGCGTCGCCGTCACCACCGTGCCCGTCGCAGTCCCCGCCTTCGAATTCGCCGCGCCCAGCACAACCGGCACACCGAGCGACACCTTCTCCGAATCCGCGGTCGGCACCATCACCGACCGCGCCCACTCGCCCGCGCCGATCGTCAGTATCTGGCCCGACCCATCAATCGCGCCGTCGCGCATGACATAGAAATACGCCCTCACCGAACCCGACGAACGACAGCTCAAACCGAAAACGAACTCCAAATCCTCGCCCCGCACCGCACTCGCATCAGCCACAGACAACGTCGGCCTGCCCGAACACACAGGCACCACCACCGGATCGAGCTCGGGCGCTGGGTCCGGCTCGGGCACCACCACCGGCGGCGGATCGTCATCATCAGACACCGTCACAGAAGCCAACCTCGCGGCGGTCGACAACTTGTAGCCCGTGCCCGACATCAACGTCGCCGACACCGAACCGTTCGGCTCGTCTTCTTGGTCGCCAGTGGTGGGCACCGACAACGTCACGCTCCCCGACGTCGGAACCGTCACCGAACGAAAACCAGAACTCACACCGAAATCGCCGGTCTTGCCGACCAGCACCGTCACCGGCAACGCCGCAGCAGGCGCAGGCGAAGCCGACACCGTGAACTTCGCAGCCGAACCCTCGACCACGCCACCCCCAGCGCTGATGCTCACCACCGGAACCACCGGAACCACCGGCGGCGGGCCGTCGTCGTCGGACACTTCAACGCTCGCCGACGATGTCGAAGCCGGGGTGTAGTCGGTGCCCGAGCCGACAGTGGCGGTGACCGACCCGTCGGACTCGTCGGACTCGTCGCCTGTGGTGGCGACCGACAGAGTGGCTGTGCCGGTCGTCGGGATCGTCACCGTCCGGGCACCGGTGGTGACGCCGAAATCACCGTCGGCCGCGATGGTCACGCTCACGGGCAGGTCGCCGCTCGGCCGCGGGGACGCCGTCAGCGTGAACTCCGCGGCGGCGCCTTCGGTGACCGTGCTGCCCGCCGTGATGCTGACCACTGGGGCCGATTCGTCGTCTTGGAGCGTGAGCGTGAGCGTGCCGGGATCGGCGACCCCGTTGCCGCCGGACGCAGCGGCGGAGATCGTGAAAGTCTTCGCCGCCGTGCCGCTCAGTTCATAGACACTGTTCTGCGATGCCGCGAACGTCACCGTCCCGGTGCTCGCGGTCGAGCCTGCCGGGATCGTGAGGGTGGTCGATGTGCCGAGCGAGCCGTCGGCTGCCGCGGCGGGGGCGACCGCAGCGGCGCTGACATCGAGCGTGACGTCCTCGGACGACGGGCCGCTGAGACTGGCGGTGACCCTGGTCGAACCACCCTCGGCGACGGAGGCGTCGGTGGTGCTCAGCGTGACGGCGGGCAGCGGATCGTCGTCGACGATGGTCACCGTGACGCTGCTGCCCGCGGCGCGGTACTCCGCCGGCAGCGTGCCTAGTCCGATGGTGAACGTCTCGTCGGCCTCGTCGACGGTGTCTTGGGTAGTGGCGAGCTTGGCAGAGGCCGAAGACGACCCGGCTGCAACGGTGATCGACCCCAGCGCCTCATAGTCGCTGCCGGGCGAGCCCGGGGCGGTGGTGGTGCCGTCGGTGAGCGTCAACGGGACCACGAGATCCTGCGTCGGCGCTGTGCCGTCGACCGTGACAGTCACGTTGATCTCGGCGCCCTCGGCCACCGACAACGGGGTCGCCGACAACCGGACGGCTTGTGTCGGGCTGCCCGAGTGGCCGCTGATGACGAGCTTCCAGCTCTTGATGTCCTCGTCGAACTTGCTGAACTGGGGGCAGTACCCGGGGGCCTTGTTGGAGTTGCAGCGGGGATCGGGCACTGCATAATTTCGGACTTTCAGCTTCCAGGTGCCCGACGGGTCCTCGCCGAGATGCCTCGACGACCCGAAACGGAACGTGCTCGACAGCCCGCACTCGCCGTCAGGACAAGATGTGTGCTCCGGCGACAAGAGCGACTCGGCGCCCGACGGCGACACCAGCGTCCACCTGTAGTCGCGCAAGTCGTACGTGCTTGCATTGACGTCGATCTGCACGTGCTCGATGAAGTCCATTGCAGACTGCACGTCCAGCGAAAGCGTGATCTCGTTGCCGTAGCTCGGCAGGGAGACCGCGGTCTGCGAAGTCGCTTGGGCCAACAGCAATGGCGGCAGCAGCGTCCACGAGGACGCGGCGTCTACGGCAGCTTTGGCATCGACGGTGCCGAAGCCGTACTGGTAGCTGAATGAGTAGCTCTCGGAGCCCGATCCGTACTTGGCGGCGCCGCTCATCCACGACGTGTCGTCGGGGTCGTTCTTCTGCGCTGTGTTGGCGAGGATTACCTTCACGTCGCGCCAAGTGAGCGCTTTGTTGACGCTGCGCATCAAAGCGATCACCCCGGAGACGATCGGGGTGGCCGAGCTCGTGCCGCCGAACCTGATGGTGTAGCCGTTCTTGCCGATGGGCACCACAATCCCCGGCTGATAATCGCCGCGCGACGGAGCGCAGAGCCACAGGCTGGGTCCGTCATTGGAGTACGCCGCCGAGGTGCCCTGCGAGTTCACCGCGCAGACCGTGATCACGCCGCGGTGATTGTTCGCGTCCTGCAGCGTTGCCCAGTTCCTGCCTGCGGTGCGGGCGCCGTTGCCGGCCGCCTTCACATAGGACGACCCCTTGCCGCCGAACCCGCTTGACAGGCCCTCCTCCACGGCCTTCCTCCACACGCTGCTGTAGTGAGACAGGCCGGGGCGGTGGGAAGTGCCGAAGCTGAGGTTGTAGGCGGCCACCGTCGCCTTGTTCAGCGTCATCGACGCGGCGAAGTTGGCCGACGACTGGCTGTCGACGTAGTTGTAGTTCACCAGCGTGGCTCTGGGCGCGACCCCGCGGCCGCCCAAGGAGTTGTCGCGGGCGGCGACGATGCCGGCGACGGCGGTGCCGTGATATGGCTGGGGCGTGTCTGGGTTCTCACCGGTGTAGCCGCCCCAGATCTTGCTTCGAGCGGAGTCGACATTGTCCGCGATGTCCTCATGGGTCGGCTCCCAGGCGTGGTCCACCACCGCCACCGTGACGCCGGCGCCCATCGTCGTGTCCCAGACGTTGCCGAGGTTGATGTCGATTTTCGGATCTGTCTGGCCGTACCGGAAGTCGGTGTCGGCGTTCAGGTGCCACAGACAGGCCGCGTACTTGTCGCCCCACGGCTTCTCGTATCGCCCGCAGTATTGACCCGTCCTGCCGGTCTCTGACACATACGGCAGCGATTGCGCGATTGGCTCGACCGATTGCGGTGTGAACAGGTTGGGAACGGCGGAATCGACCCCCTGCTCGGAGGAGAGGGACGCGGCCAGGCGCAGCGTCTCCACATCGGAGACCGTCTGGACGAGGCGGGCATTGGGGAGCTCGCCAAGCGGTGAGACGTGCTCGGGCGGGACGCCGTGGCGGGCCAATATGGCCGAGATCTCGCTCTGGCTGAGGTGCGACTCGAAGATCACGTTGACGCCGCCGACCAGCAGGAACACCTGGCCGCTGGCGGAGACCAGCCAGTTGCTTGGCGTGACGGGCTCGGCCGTTCCGTCGGCTTCGCCCGCAGGCGCGTAGGCGGTCGCGGCCGAGGCAGCCAGCTTCTCCAGAGCCGACTCAACCAGAGCTGGTTGAGTGCCCATCGCCGACTCGGCGCCCGCCACCGACCCGTCGGCCGGGTTCAGCAGGCGCAGCGGGAGCCCGCCATCGCCATCGCCCAGGATGTAGACGCCGTCGGTGCCGAGCAGGTCGGCGACGCCGAGCTCATCGACGGCTTCGCCGAGCATGGGGCCCTCGAGCGCATCTTCAGGGACCAGCCCGCCTTCCAAATCGCCCCCAACGACTACAGCACCGGGCAACTGCTCCGACGGCGGGGTTTGCGCGGCCACGCTGGTGGCCAGCGGGCCCAACTGAGCGACCGCAAGGACCGTCAGCAAGAACGCAGCTAATCCGGGTAGCCGCTTACGCGAGCGTGCCGCCGGATGGCCGAACACTCTGCGAATCATGATGCCAGCAGAGGGTGACCTCATCCCGGCAATTTTAGCGATGGCAAGAAGGCTCTGGGAACAAATCTATTGACAAATCCGCTGCTAAGCGGGATGGCCTTGCCGCCCTGTGACTGAAGCCGCCGGTGCTCAGCGAGATGGCTCGGCCCGCCGTGGCGGAGCGGAGGCACTAATCGGTGAAGATGACGGTGCCCACGGCCCGAGTGTTCCTCGCGCCCGACGCATAGGCCACGCTCAGGCTCAGCTCACGGGTCGTGCCCACGACCACGGTGACCGACTGCGGTTCGCTGCTGCTGAGCGTGAGGGTCTGCGTGCTCCCGGCGATGTTGCCGTCGCGGACGATCACGTAGTACAGCGTGACATCTGCGCCCGGGGTGCAGTCGAGGCTGAGGACGAAATCGACCGACGGGTCTGACCGGCTCGCGGTGACGTCTCCCACCGAGATCGTCGGCAGGTCGATGCATGCGTCCGGATCCAGAGTCACGGGATCGACCGGATCAACCGGGTCGACTGGATCAACCGGATCAACCGGGTCCACTGGATCAACCGGATCAACCGGATCAACCGGGTCCACTGGATCAACCGGATCGACCGGGTCAACTGGATCAACCGGGTCGACTGGATCAACGGGATCAACCGGGTCGACCGGGTCCACTGGATCAACCGGATCGACCGGGTCAACTGGATCGACCGGCTGGTCCGGTAGCGCGTCGTCCTGCGGGACCACCAGATCCTCGCTGAATGGGATCAACGTCGGCCCGTAGTGAACCGGCAGCGAGTGCTGCGCGCTGGTGTCGCCGTGGCGGGTCAGGCCGATCGAGATGTCGAAGCTGCCGGTGGTGCCGAACTCCGACGCCATCGTCAGGGTGACGCGCACCGGGTCGTCCCAGTTGTCGGGCGTGACCGAATAGGCGAACCAGTAGCCCTCCTCGGGGCTCCGCGCCCCGTCCACCGTCGCGGAGAACGGCGCCCGGTTGTGGGTCTGGTGGGGCGGCCTGCTGAGCCTGATGAACAGCGTCTCGTGGCAGTCCTCGGGCCGCTCGCGGTCGGCGCAGCCGACTGGCGGCTGACCGACCCGTATCTCGAAGGAACTGGTGCTCCCGGCGTTGCTGTTGATCGACTGGGACGAGATCTCGTCGCCGCTCGGGGCGTGAATGGTGAAGTCGGGCTTGTCGTTGTCGGTGACCAAGCCCGCCATGTCGAACTGCGTCACGATCCTGCCGGCGCGGGCCGGGCCGAGGTACCCGTCGGTGTCCCAGTTGTCGCTGAACACATGGCGGATCACGAACCTGTGGTCGCCGCGGTCGGCGTCCTCGACGCCGCGCACAGTGATCGTGCGCGGTGTCAAGTAGTCGTCGACCGACGTCCATGACACGCTCGGCGGGTCGAAGGTGACCCCCGTTCCCGACGCCAGGGTGGGCGTGATCGTCAACGGCGACCCGGGCCGCGGGACGGTGAAGTTCCGCACCGTGTAGGTCGTCGATCCTCCCTCTTCGAGCGACAAGCAGGAGATGAGGCGGCACTCGGCATCGAAGCTCGGGTCGGGTGTGAACAGCGGATCCATCGGGCCCTCGCGGGGGATCACCACCACCTTGACCGGCGGCAGCTGCACCGAGGCGTCAGTGGAGGTGAGCTGAAGATCGAACACCTTGTCCGGCCCGCGACTCGCCTGCGGCGTTGTGGTGTGGTCCGACATTCCCAGAAGCGGCGCGTGGATCACCACCTCGCGCCAGCCCTTGTGCAGCGTCGGGTTGGCCTGCGACGTGTATCCCGCCCAGTCCTGGGCATCGAAGCTGAAGTCGATCGACGCCGACGGAGTGAGATAGGTGGAGTGGCAGTTGTCGCCGGGGCACTGATTCCATACCACCTGGGTCTGCACCAGACGGCCGCGGATCGACGAATTGGCCACGCGTCTGCCCATATGCAGGTACCTCGGATGGTTGACCAGGAAGTTGGTCGGGTCGGAGGAGGTTGCGGTGATCGGCGTGGCGCTCGACACGGCCTGCGCCAGTTCCAGGCGGACGGTGGCGGTATTGCCCTCGCGCACGAACACGATCTCAGGAGCGGTGACCAGGTACGGCGGGTCGCCGGTCGGGTCGTCGTCGGTGATCGTGATCGTGATGGCGGGCGGGGTGCCCAAGTTGTAGTGGGCGCCGTCGATGAGCGTGAGGGTGACCGTCTCGTCGCCCTCGTTGAGGTTGTCGTCGACGACGGTGACGGTGATCGTGGCGCTGCCGGACGTGCCGACGCTGACGGTGCCCCTCGGGCCTGTCAGGCCGGTGTAGTCGGAGGCCACGGCGGTGCCGCCGACGCTGTAGGAGACGGTCACCGGCGCGAGCGGGGCAGGCGTCAATGTCACCGGCACCGAGACCGTGCGCAGCGCTGCTGCTTCGCCGGCGCTGTACGCGGTCTGGCCGAAGCTCGCCGCGGGCAGCGGGTCGTCGTCGGTGATCACGACCTCCACGGTGTTGTCGACGGTGTCGTCGTCGCCGTCGTCGCTGTGCTCAGCCCCGCCTGCCACGTTCGTGGCCAGTGCCTCGGCCCCCAGGTCGCCGAGGGTGATGGTCGCCGTCTCCGATGCGCCCTCGTCGATGGTGTCGTGGTTGGCGGCGAACACCAGCGTCGCCGTTCTCGATGTCGGCGTCGCAGCTCCGGTGAAGGTCACCGTCGGCGTCAGGGTCGCTTCGCCGTCGAGGGTCACGCCGACGTTCAGGCTCGCGTCTGCGTGGAGCGTCAGCGAGAAGTCGTGGTGGGAGACGCCGCGGATCACCAGCGGAACCGCCACGATCTCCCCGTCGACCAGATCGCGAGCCAGCGTCACGGTCTTCTCCGCGGTGCCGCTGGTCTCGACGATCGCCCCCGAACCGGTCCGGGCCAGCGTCACATGCGTCGGGTCGGTGTCGATGACCGTCACCACCACATCGTCAGGGGTGATCGCGCCATAGTCGGCGTCGGTCGAGGTCACCGAGTGGGTGATGGTGAGGGTGTGTTCGCCGCCCGGATGGTCGCGGTCGTCATCGACAGCCGTCACGGTCACAGTCTGCGGCGAGTTCCAGTTCGCCGTGGTGAAGGTGAGCGTCTCGGCGGCCGTCCCTGTGCTGCCCGCATCGGGGCCGTCCACGAGCAGGCCGTCCGGCGCGGCCACATTCACCGTCACGCTCGCCGTCGGCGGTTTGGTCAAGACGACGTCGTAGGTGTCGGCGTCGGCGTCCTCGACCACCGTCGTGGTCATGCCGGTCGGCGTCACCACGACGTTGGCAGCCGCCGTCGGGTCGTTGATGGTGAGCGCCGCGGCGTTGTCCGTGCTGGCGAAACCGCCGTTGTCCGTCACCGAAACGCTGGCGGTAATGGTGCCGAACCCGACGATGACCGTCTCGCCGGTCTCGGCGAGGGCGTCGCCCTGGGCGCTCACGGTGAACCTGGCGACCTGCGTCGCGGCCGTGCTGCGGGTGAAGGTGATCTGCGCCGTTGCGGTGCCGAAGTTGTCGTATCTGACCCCATTGGCGGCGGTAGTGGTGAGCAGGTAGTCGGTGCCGCGCACGGCGGTGCCGGTGATGGCGAGCGGTACCACGATCTGCTCCCCGTCCGCCAAGGGGCGCCCGAGGGTGACGGTGTAGTCGACGGTGCCGCCCTCGTCGATCTCGTTGTCGGTCTCGTCGTGC
Organism: Acidimicrobiales bacterium; assembly: GCA_965231925.1. Lineage (GTDB taxonomy): Bacteria > Actinomycetota > Acidimicrobiia > Acidimicrobiales > Poriferisodalaceae > Poriferisodalis. The sequence goes on along the minus strand of OZ246894.1, from coordinate 1,235,632 downwards.
GCCAAGGTGACTGTGGTCTCTTCGTCGTCGGTGACCGTCAGTTCCACAGGCGCTGGGTTGACAACGCCGCCGCCGCCGGACGCGACAGCGGACACTTCCTGCGGTTCTCGCACCGGGTTGTCGGCGTTGTCATTTTGGGGGTCGAGCGTCACTGTGCGGCTGCTGTTGGTGGCGCCCGGGGCGATCCTCAGCTCCTTGTTGGCGGACAGCGTCGCATTGCCGCTGGAGACCACCGTCAGGGTCACGGCCTGATCAGACGGGTGAGACAGCCGCGCTGTCACCGTCACGAGCGGACCTGACTCGCGCACCGTTTCGTGGCTCAAATGCAAGGTCGCTGTCGGCAGATCATCGTTGTCGGTGACCGTGATGGTCGTCTCATATGTGGTGCCGCGGTCGTAATCAGTGCCGTCGTCGATGGAGAGGGTGATCGTCTCGGGGACCTCGTCGATGCTGTCGTCGACGATGGTGACGGTGATGTTCGCGGTGCCCGACGTGCCGATGTCGACCGACCCCTCAGTAACCGACGACGGCGCTGGCGACAGTGTGTAGTCGGCGATGGCGGTGGCCCTGCCGCCGATGGTGTAGTTGATCGTCACCGTCGCAGACGGTGCGGGAGTCAGCGTGACCGGCACGGTGACGGTGCGTGATGTTGCCGCTTCTGTTGCGGGGTAGGTGGCGGCGCCGAAACTCGCCTTCGGTAGCGGCGGCGGGTCGGTGATGGTCAACGTAGCGGCAGTGCCGCCGACGGTTGTGATGAGGCCGGCGTTGGTCAAAGCGGTGTTGCGGACCGGGGTGCCCAGACCGATGACGACGGTCTCGCCCGAAGCCTCGACAACACTGTCGGCCGCGGCTGTCAACGTGATCTCCGCCGTCTGCGCAGGCGCGCTGAACGTCACCGTCGCGCTGCCCGAGTCCAGATTGTTGTAGGCCAGACCAGTCCCGGCGGTTCCCGCCAGTGTGTAGTCAGTGCCCCGCGTCGCAGAAGACCCGGTGAACGTCAACGGCACCGTCAACACCTCGCCGGCCACCAGCGCACGACCCAAACTGATCGTGTAGTCAACCGTTGCGCCCTCTTCGATCGACGTGCCCCCGTCCCTCGCCAAAGTCAGCGTCGTCGCGTCGTCGTCGGTGATCACCACTTTCACGGTGTTGTCGTCGGTGGCCGGGTCGTCGTCGACGAGAGCCGCAGCGCCTCCCTGCACGGTCGTGGACGAGACGGCCAGATCCCCCAACGTCACCGTCGCGGTCTCCGCCCACTCGTCTTCCATGTCCTGGGAGGCAGTGAACACCAGCACCGCCGTTGTCGATGTCAGGGCCGGGTCCGAAGCCCCGGCGAACGTCACCGTCGGCGCCAAATCCGACGTATCGTCCAAATCCACACCGACGTTCACGCCGGCCTTCTTTGTCCACGAGAAGTCGGTGTCGGCGACACCAGCAACCGACAGCGGCACCACCACAACCTCACCAGCGCCCAGCACACGACCCAAAGTCACGGTCAGCTCCGCAGTGCCGCCCGCCTCATCAACAGACCCGCCGCCGCTCAACGCCACCGTCGTCGCGTCGTCGTCGGTGATGACGACCTCCACGGTGTTGTCGACAGTGGCCGGGTTGTCGTCGTCGAAAGCCGCAGCGCCTCCCTGCACGGTCGTGGATGAGACGGCCAGATTCCCCAACGTCACCGTCGCGGTCTCCGCCGGCTCGTCTGCCATGTCCTGAGTGGCAGTGAACACCAGCGTCGCCGTTGTCGATGTCTGGGCCGGGTCCGAAGCCCCGGTGAACGTCACCGTCGGCGCCAAATCCGACGTACCGGCCAAACCCAAACCGGCCGCTGCGGTCAACGACCACGAGAAGTCGGTGTCGGCGACACCAGCAACCGACAGCGGCACCGCCACAACCTCACCAGCGCCCAGCACACGACCCAAAGTCACGGTCAGCTCCGCAGTGCCGCCCGCCTCGACGATCGCCCCCGAACCCGCACGGGCCAAAGTCACCGTCGTCTCATCATCATCAGTGACCGTCACCTCCACAGAAGCAGGGGTGATCGCGGCGTAGTCAGTGTCCGTCGAGCCCACCGAGTGGGTGATGGTCAAGACGCGGTTGTTCGCATCATCGACTTCGTTGTCGACAGCGGTCACCGTCACGGTCTGCGCCATATTCCAGTCAGTGGTCGTGAAAGTCAACGTCTCAGGAGACCCATATACGGCACCCGCATCGGGGCCGTCCACAACCAGACCAGCCGGCGCCGTCACAGTCACCGTCACACTCGCCGACGGCAACTTGTCCAAAACCACCGTATAAGAGTCGGTAGTAGTGGTGCCATCCTCAGACACCGCCGTCCCACCCGACTCCGAAACAGTCACACCAGCCACCGCTTCATCGGTGATGGTCAACGAATCAGCGTCGTCGACGGCGGTGGCGACGCCCAGGCCCAGACGCACCAGTGCGCCCAGACCGAGGTCGACGGTCTCGCCTCCGGCCTCTTCGATGCCGTCATCCACCGCGGTCAGCGTGATCGTCGCGAACTCTGGCGCATCCGGCCGGCCGACGAAGGTCACTGGGGCGCCGCCGGTGTTGAGGTTGGGGTCGTAGAGCACACCGGCCGCGGGAGTGCCGGCGATCGTGTAGTCGGTGCCCCGCGTAGCTGCCCCGCCGAACGTCAACGGCACGACGAGCGTCTCGCCCGACACCAACCCACGGCTCAAACGGATCGTGTAGACGTGGCTCGAGCCCTCAACAACCGACGTCCCCGCTGCCCTCGTCAAAGTCACCGTCGTCGCGTCGTCGTCGGTGATGACGACCTCCACGGTGTTGTCGACAGTGGCCGGGTTGTCGTCGTCGAAAGCCGCAGCGCCTCCCTGCACGGTCGTGGATGAGACGGCCAGATTCCCCAACGTCACCGTCGCGGTCTCCGCCGGCTCGTCTGCCATGTCCTGAGTGGCAGTGAACACCAGCGTCGCCGTTGTCGATGTCTGGGCCGGGTCCGAAGCCCCGGTGAACGTCACCGTCGGCGCCAAATCCGACGTACCGGCCAAACCCAAACCGGCCGCTGCGGTCAACGACCACGAGAAGTCGGTGTCGGCGACACCAGCAACCGACAGCGGCACCGCCACAACCTCACCAGCGCCCAGCACACGACCCAAAGTCACGGTCAGCTCCGCAGTGCCGCCCGCCTCAACAACAGACCCGCCGCCGCTCAACGCCACCGTCGTCTCATCATCATCAGTGACCGTCACCTCCACAGGAGCAGGGGTGAGCGCGGCATAGTCAGTGTCCGTCGAGCCCACCATATGGGTGATGGTCAAGACGCGGTTGTTCGCATCATCGACTTCGTTGTCGACGCCGGTCACCGTCACGGTCTGCGCCATATTCCAGTCAGTGGTCGTGAAAGTCAACGTCTCAGGAGACCCATATACGGCACCCGCATCAGGGCCGTCCACCAACAGGCCCGCCGGGGCAGTCACAGTCACAGTCACAGTCGCCGACGGCAACTTGTCCAAAACAACCGTGTAAGCATCGGTGGTAGTGGTGCCATCCTCAGACACCGCCGTCACCCCACCCGACTCTGCGACAGTCACACCAGCAACAACAGGATCAGTAATAGTCAACGAAGCAGCATTGTCGGTGGGGGTGACCAGGCCGGCGTTGGCCAAATCGGTGTTGCGGACCGGTGTGCCCAAGCCGATGTCGACGGTCTCGCCCGACGCTTCGACAGCACTGTCGGTCGTCGCTGTCAACGTGATCGTCGCGACCGTCGCCGACGACGGGCCGCCGGTGAACTCCACCGTCGCGGCGCCCGCATTCAAATTGGCGTAGTCCAGGCCAGTCCCGGCAGTGCCCGCCAGTGTGTAGTCGGTGCCCCGCGTCGCAGTAGACCCGGTGAACGTCAACGGCACCGTCAACACCTCGCCGGCCACCAGCGCACGACCCAACTCGAGCGTGTAGACCACCGTCGCGCCCTCGACAACCGTCGCCCCAGCTGCTCTCGCCAAAGTCACCGTCGTCGGATCGTCGTCGGTGATGACGACCTCCACGGTGTTGTCGACAGTGGCCGGGTCGTCGTCGTCGGAAGCCTCAGCGCCTCCCTGCACGGTCGTGGACGAGACGTCCAGATCCCCCAACGTCACCGTCGCGGTCTCCGCCGGCTCGTCTGCCATGTCCTGAGTGGCAGTGAACACCAGCACCGCCGTTGTCGATGTCTGGGCCGGGTCCGAAGCCCCGGTGAACGTCACCGTCGGCGCCAAATCCGACGTACCGGCCAAACCCAAACCGGCCGCTGCGGTCAACGACCACGAGAAGTCGGTGTCGGCGACACCAGCAACCGACAGCGGCACCGCCACAACCTCACCAGCGCCCAGCACACGACCCAAAGTCACGGTCAGCTCCGCAGTGCCGCCCGCCTCGACGATCGCCCCCGAACCCGCACGGGCCAAAGTCACCGTCGTCTCATCATCATCAGTGACCGTCACCTCCACAGAAGCAGGGGTGATCGCGGCGTAGTCAGTGTCCGTCGAGCCCACCGAGTGGGTGATGGTCAAGACGCGGTTGTTCGCATCATCGACTTCGTTGTCGACAGCGGTCACCGTCACGGTCTGCGCCATATTCCAGTCAGTGGTCGTGAAAGTCAACGTCTCAGGAGACCCATATACGGCACCCGCATCAGGGCCGTCCACAACCAGACCAGCCGGCGCCGTCACACTCACAGTCACAGAAGCCGACGGCGCCGAATCCAAAACAACCGTATAAATATCAGTAACGGTGCCATCCTCAAACACCGCCGTCGCCTCACCCGACTCTGTGATGGTCACGCCGGCGACGACGACATCGGTGATGGTCACCACTGCGGGATCGCCGGTGCCGGAAACGCCGCCGACGCCGAACAGCACCGCATTGTCCGACAACGTGCCAAGAGCGATGTCGACCGTCTCGTCGGAATCCTCGATGCCGTCATCCACCGTGGTGAGCGTGATCGTCGCGACCGTCTCGGACGGCCCCGTGAACTTCACCGTCGCGGTGCCCGCATCCAAATTGGTGTAGGCCAGACCAGTCCCAGCGGCGCCCGCCAGTGTGTAGTCCGTGCCCCGCGTCGCAGTAGACCCGGTGAACGTCAACGGCACCGACAACACCTCGCCGGCCACCAGCGCACGCCCCAAGGTGATCGTGTAATCAACCGTTGCGCCCTCTTCGATCGATGCGCCCGCCGCCCTCGCCAAAGTCACCGTCGTCGCGTCGTCGTCGGTCACAGACAACGTCGCCTGAGCAGGAGCATTGATACCGCCCGAAACCGTCGCCGACACCCTCACCGTCCGCGCCTCGGGATTGTCGGTGTTGTCATCGACAGGGGTCAGCTTCACCGTTCCGGTGCTGGTCGTGGCGCCGGCCGCGATCGTCAGCACCTTGTTGGCCGACAAGGTTGCAGCGCCACCCGACGAAGCGACCGTCAAGGTCACCACATTGTCCGTCGCACGGTCCAAGCTGGCGGTCACCGCAACCGGCGAGCCGTTCTCCGCCACCGACTGCGACGCCAGCACCAGCGACGCGACCGGCAACGCCTCGTTGTCGGTGACGGTCAGGGTCACCGATGACGGGTCGGCAGCGCCTCGGCCGCCGACAGCGGTGCCGGTGACGGTGACTGTGCGTGCCGCGTTGTGGATCGTGTCATCGACGGGGGTCAGCCTCACCGTTTCGGTGCTGTTCATGGCGCCGGCCGCGATCGTCAGCACCTTGTTGGCCGACAGAGTCGCAGCCGTGCCTGTTGATCCCACTGTCACCGTGACCGCCTGGTCCGACAAGCCGTTGAGGCGCGCTGTGACCGCGACCGCCGCACCGTTCTCCGCCACCGACGACGACGCCAGATTCAGCGTCACCGTCGGGGTCGGGTCGTCGTCGGTGATGGTGACCGTCGTCGACGACCGGCCGCCCACGGTGTAGCCGGTGCCGGAGGCCAACGACAGGATCACCGTCTCGCCGGCCTCGTCGACCATGTCGTCGTTAACGGTGACGGTGATGTCGGCAGTGCCCGACGTGCCCACCACCACCGACCCGGACAAGGCTGTGTAGTCGGCATTCGCGGCGTGGGTGGCGGTTCCGCCCACCGTGTAGGTGACCGTCACATTCGCCGTCGGCGCCGGCGACAGCGTGACCGGCACGGTCACGGTGCGCGACCCAGCTGCTTCGTCGGCGGTGTAGGCGGCCTGCGCGAACTGCGCCACTGGCGTATTCGACGGCGGCGGGTCGTCGTCGTCGGTGATGACGACGGTGACCTCGTTGTCGTCGGTGGCAGGGTTGTTGTCGGCGTCGTAGGCCGCGACGCCGTCGGCCACGTTGGTCGCCAGCGACGATGCGGACAGATTGCCGAGCGTGATGGTCGCGGTCTCCGACGCGTCCTCGTCGATCTCGTCGTCGGTCGCGGTGAGCACCAGGGTCGCGGTCTGCACCGTCTTGCCGGTCTCATAGGTCAGCGTCACCGACGGCGCCAGGGTCGCCGTCGCCGGCAGCGTCACGCCGTCGTTCAGCCCGGTGCCGGGCTTCAGCGCAAGGGAGAAGTCGTCGGTGGTCACGCCGCTGATCGCCAGGGGGACCTCCACGGTCTCGCCCGACTCCAGTGCGCGCCCGAGGGTCACGGTCAGTTCCGCAGTGCCGCCCGCCTCGACGATGGCGCCGGAGCCGGAGCGGGCCAGCCTCACCTCGGTCGGGTCGTCGTCGGTGATGGTGATGGTCGTCTTCTTCTGAGTGCCGAGGTTGTAGGCGGCGCCGTCGGTGAGGGTCAGGACGATGGTCTCGGCGCCCTCATCGATCATGTCGTCCGTGACGGTCACGGTGATGTCGGCGGTGCCCGACGTGCCCACCACCACCGACCCGGACAAAGCCGTGTAGTCGGCATTCGCGGCGTGGGTGGCGGTTCCGCCCACCGTGTAGGTGACCGTCACATTCGCAGTCGGCGCCGGCGACAGCGTGACCGGCACGGTCACGGTGCGCGACGCGGCTGCTTCGGTGGCGGTGTAGGTCGCGGAGGCGAACTCGGCGTCGGGCGGGATGCTCCTGTCGCGGATCGTGATGCGTGCCTGGTTGTCGGTGGAGTGCGCGGCGAGGCCGCCGTCGACGTTGGTCCTGCGGGTGGCGTGGTTGAGTTGGAGCCCGGTTGTGATGTCGATGGTTTCGTTGGCCTTGTCGTCGTCGTTTGCGGCGGTGGCAGCGAAACGGATGGTGGCCGATGTCGAGGTCTGCGTTATCTCGTCGGCCTCGTCGACGTCGCCGTCTTCGTCGTTGTCGATGCCGTCCGCTGCGGGCCCGAAGCGCACCACCAGATCGATGCCGTACACCTGGCGGCGGCCCAGCGGGTCAGCGGTGATGGCGACGTTGTTGCCTGTGGCGACCCGCCAGGTGACGGGCCGGAACCGGGCCGGGCCGCCGAGGCGGGCCCGGGTCGGGCTCGACAGCCGGATCGGCACGTCGACGATCTCGCCGGGTGTGAGTGCTCTTCCGAGGGTGACGGTGATGTCGGCGGTGCGGCGGCTGTTGCCTTCGTGCAGTTCCCCGCCGCCGCTGAGCGTCACCGTGGTCGGTGAGGTGTCGGTGATGTACACGTTGTGGGACGGGCCGGTGGTGACGCCTGTGTAGCCGCTGACGGTGTGGGTGACGGCGACGGGCGGTGTCGGGGGATGGTCGGTGGTGGCGTCGGCTGGGGCCCGCACGGTGACGGTCTGGGCGCGCCACCAGTCGGTGGTGGTGTAGGTGAGCGCCGCGGTCTGTCCCCAGGTGCTGCCGTCGGTGCTGATCTCGAGCCTGCCGGGGGCGGTGGCGGTGACGGTGACGGCACCGCTGGGCGCGGTGGCGAGCCGGACCAGATAGGTGTCGGTGCCTGAGCCCTCGGTGACCCGGGTCTGCGCGCCGACGGCGCGGATGAGCACCGCGGCGGTGCCGCCGTCGTCGTCGACGATCTCGATGCTTGCTGCGGTGGGCCCGTCGGGGTCGGGTGCTGCGCCGCCGCCTGCGGTGGTGCCGGTTAGGGCGTCGAATACGGACTGCGCGGCGAGCGCGACGGCGACGGTCTCGCCGGGCGACTCGTCTGTGCTGTCGTGGTTGGCGGTCAGTACCAGCGTCGCGGTTTGTGCGCCGGTGGTGAACTCGAGCACTGGTGATGCGCCGCTCAGCGGTGCTGTGGACGACGCGGCGACGCCGACATTCACGCTCGACGTGGCGGTCTTGAGCGTCAGCGTGTAGTCCGCTGCGGTGACGCCGTCGCCGGTCACGGTCAGCGGCACGTCGATGCGCTCGCCTGCGATCAGCGCACGGCTGAGCGTGACCGTGACTTCGGTCGAGCCGCCGGTTTCCAGGATCGTGGTGGCCGCCGCGGCGATGGTGGCTGTGGTCGGGTCGTCGTCGGCCACGGTGACGCTTACGGGGTCGACGGTGACGGCGGAGTCTGTGGTCTCCGCGGCGGTGACGGTGTGGGTGATCGTCGCGGTGCGGGACCCTTTGGGGTCGTCTGTGGTGTTCTGGGGTGCGGTGACGGTGACGGTCTGGGGCCGGTTCCAGTTGCCGGCGTTGAACACCAGCGCTTCGGACACTGTCGCCGCCGTCGGGGTGCCCGAGACGGGGGCGACGGTCACCCTCCCGGCAGGCTGTCTTGCGAGGCGCACCGTGTAGGAGGCGGTGGCGCCTTCGGTCACTGTCACCTTCTTGTCGCTGACCACGTCGTCGTTGTCGTCGATGTTGATCGACACCGTGCCGGTGACAGACCCGGTGAGGGTGTCGCCGATGCCTTGGTGGGTGTATCCGGTGGCTGTGGCCGGGATCGTTACGGTGATCTGCTCGTCGGCGGCGTCGGTGTCCTCCGACGCGGTGGCGGTGATCGTCGCTGATGTCGGCGACGGGCCGGTGAACGTGACCGTCGCGCCGGTCAGCGACACGCCCGAAGGCGTGCCCGGCAACGCCAAAGCGAGATCGTCGCCCAGCGTGCCTCCGGCGAACGACAGCGGCACCGACAGCTTCTGCCCGGCGACCAAAGCACGCGACAGCGTCACGGTCAGCGACACGCTCGAGGCGGGGTCGCCCTCGTCGATGGGGGTGCTCGAGCCGCCCGAGAGGGTGACGGTCAGCGGGTTGCCGTCAGCGGCGATCGGCACCACGACAGCCGCCGAGCCGGGCGCCGGGCCGGCGCCGCCGTCGACGCTCTGGTCTGCGTCGTCGAACCGTGTCTGGGCGCCCAACGCGACCCTCAGCGATTCGGCTGCTTCGTCGATGGTGTCCGCGGCGGCGGTCACGATCAGGTGCGCGGTCTGCGCGTCGGCGCTGAACGTCAGCGTCGCCGCCAACGAGCCGCTGCCGCGGGTCAGCGCCACATCGCTGCTGCGCCCGCCCGCGGTGTCCAAAGCCAGCGTGAAGTCGTCTGCGGTGATCCCCGCGCCGGCGAACACCAGCGGGACCGTCGCTGATTCTTCGTCGACCAGCACGCGGTTCAGCGTCACGGTGAACTCTGCTTGACGCTGCGCGGTGGTTCCGGCCTCGGCGATGGCGCCGGAGTCGGTGCGTGCCAGCGACGCCAGCGTCGCGTCGTCGTCGACGACGGTCACCGTCGCTGTCGGCGCGGCGAGGCCGTGATAGGGCGAACCGGTCGGCGAGGCCGTCACCGTGTGCGACACGGTCACGTCGCGGGGCGGCTGGTCGACCCTGTCGTTGACCGCTCGCAGCGTCACCTTCTTGGGCGCCCAATCGCTCGGCGTGAACGTGACCGGCGCCGACACCGCCACACCCGACCCTGCGGGCACCGACGCGGTCACCGTCACCGTCGCAGCGGGCTGCGTCGCCAGTGACACGAAATAGCTGTCAGTCCCCGACGGCTCAGCCACCGACAACGCGCCCACACCGGTGAGGCGCACCGCCGCGGCGTCGTCGTCGCCGAGCACGAACCTCGCCGTGGAGCGCTTGTGGAACACCGGCGAACCGCCGCCTATGCCGTGCGAGATGAGCGAACCCACACCGACCCGTATCTCCTCAGAGGTGCCGTCGTCGTCGTGAGGTGCGGTCACCGACAGGTCCGCATGCACCGCGGACGGCCCCACGAACGTCACCGTCGAACCCGACAGCGACACACCCGCAGGCGACCCCACCACACCCAACGAGAAGTCATCGCCCACCACACCGCCCGCGAACGACAACGGCACCGACAGCGACTCGCCCGACACCAGCACCCGCGACAACGCCACCCGCAAACGGCCCCCCGAAGACCCCTCCAGCGCCAACGGAACCGGCGCGGTCACCAACACACCCAGCGACATCCCCAGCGGGGGCAGCCCCACCGCAGGCGCGGCGGTCTCGTCGCTGAGCACGAACGACGCCGACGAACGAGCCGTCACCGTCTCGGTGATCGCCGTCTTCGTCGGCGTGCCGACCGTGACCGACACATGCTCAGAGACGTAGTCGGCGTCGTCGAGGCCGTTCACCGCCAAGTCCGCAACCGAGGCGGACACGCCGGTGAACGTCACCGTCGAACCCGACAGCGACACACCCGCAGGCGGCCCGACCAGGGCCAACGTGAAATCGGTGCCCAGCGCGCCGCTGGTGAACCCGAGCGGCACCACCAGCGACTCGCCGGCCGCCGGCGCCCGCGACAGCTCGATCCGCAGACGGCCCCGGCCCGCGGCGCCGTCGATGCGATAGTCCGCGGTCGGGTCGGGCGAGGTCACCTCCACCAGCAGCGTCCCGTCAGCGGCCGCCGGCCGGTCGGTCACAGTCAGCACGCCGGTCGTGCCCGCAACCAAACCCGACGGCAACGCCCCGAACCCGACCGTCCACGACTCGCCACCCTCCACGACACCGTCGTCGACCACCGCCAGCTCAGCGGACGCCTCAGAGAACCCTGCGGGGATCACCAGCGTCGACACCAGCCGGTAATCAGAACCCGACACGTCCGTGCCCGTGACCGCCAACGGCACCGACACATCACCGCTCAGCGGCCCGCCGGCCATCCGCACCGTCACCACAGCCGAAGCGCCCTCGGCTGCCGCAGACCTGCTCAGCACGACGTCAACAACACGCGAAGCCTCAGGCTCGGCCAGGATCAGCAGCGGCGACCCCACCAGCACCGGCGTCAACCGCGCACCCACCAGAGCCGGCCCGGTCGCCGACATCGACCCCAGCGACAGGGTCACATGCTCAGCGACCGCGTCGGGGTCAGCGGACGCCGACACCGTCACCGTCACCCGCGACCCGGCCGCGCCGGTCGGGCCGATGAAGACCACCTCGCTGTTCGAAACCGACACGCCCGTCGCTGATCCCGACAGCGTGAAATCGGTGCCCACGGTCGCCCCGGAGAAGCTCCACGGCACCGTCACCGTCTCGCCGGCCACCAGCGACGTGTCGAGCCGCACACTGACCGCCCCGCGATTGCTGCTGCTGGCCTCCACCGCCACCCGGTCGGTCACCTCCACCAACGCGGTCACCTGGCCCGAACCGCCCGCCACCACCGTCGAGGACTCCGAGAACACCGTCTCGGCGTTGCCGCCGCCGTCGGTGTAAGTCACCCGCAGACGCACCAGGTTGCCGATGTCGGCGGCCACCGGACGATACGACGCGTCCGCGTTCGGCGACCCCGATGCCGCCGTCCACGTCGTGCCCCCGTCAGACGACGACTGCCACAAGAACGTGAGCCCCGAAGAATCGGCAGGATCGCCCTCAGGGTCGCCCTTCAAGCTCACGAACCGCAACAGACCGCGCCGCGCCGAAGCCACCCCATCGACGGTCACCGCCGCATCACCCTCATCCACCACCACCGCATCGTCGGTGATGGTCAGCTCGCCGGCGTTGTCGACAGCAGCGGCAGTCAAGCCTCGAGCCGTCAAATCGGCCAAACCGATGTCGACGGTCTCACCGCCGGCCTCCTCGGTGTCGTCATCCACCGCAGTGAGCGTGATCGTCGCTACCGACGACGGAGCCTGGAATATCACCAAAGACTCCAGGGGGTTGTCCGGGGCGCGGTCCAGGTCCGTGTAGGTCACGCCGGCGGCGGCAGTGCCGGCGAGCGTGTAGTCAGTTTCCTTTGTCGCTGTCCCCGCGAACGTCAACGGCACCGACACAACCTCACGACCCACCAGCGCACGACTCAAGCTGATCGTGAAGACGTGAGTCGAGCCCTCCGCCACCGACGACCCCGCCGCCCTCGCCAAGGTCACCGTCGTGTCGTCGTCGTCGACCACCCTCAAGAACTTGAAGGCGTCTTCGACGCCGTTGCCGCCCGACGCCGACGCGGACACGTCCACTACGTGGTCGGGCGTGTCGATCTCGTCGTCAACGGGGGTCAACGTCACCTCGCCGGTGCTCACCGTCGCTCCCGCAGCGATCCTCAACGTCTTGTCGTCCGACAGCGTCACCGCGGCACCGTCAGAGTCCTCTTCCACCACCAGCACGATCGCCTCGTCTGAGCCGTGATCCAACTCCGCGGTCACAACCACCGGGCCGCCGTCCTCCGCCACCTCGCCAGGCGTCAACACCAGCGTCACTTCCGGCAGCATCTCGTCGTCGGTGATCGTCACCGTCGCCACACGCACCGCGCCCACGCTGTAGGCGGCATCCGCGGTGATCGTCAGCACGACCGTCTCCGCAGGACCGTCATGCACATCGTCGTCGACCACCACCACCGGGATGTTCGCGGTGCCCGACGTGCCGACAGCGATGCTGCCCGACAGGGCCGTGTAATCGTCGCCCGACGTTGCGGTGCCGGCCACGCTGTAGTTCACCGTCACTGCCGCCGACGGCGCAGGCGACAGCGTCACCGGAACCATCACCGAGCGCGACGACGCCGCCTCCGTAGCAGTCAACGACGCCGAACCGAAAACAGCTTCGGGCAGAATCGGCGCGTCATCGTCGGTGATGGTGACGGTCGTCTTGGCGGGGTCGCCGAGGCTGTAGCCGGTGGGGGCAATCAAGGTCAACACGATCGTCTCGCCGGCATCCTCAGCATCGTCGTCTGTGACGGTGACGGTGATGTCGGCGGTGCCCGAAGTGCCGACGACGACGCTGCCGGTGAGGGTCTCGTAATCATCGCCGGGCGTGGCGGTGCCGCCGATGCTGTAGGTGACCGTGACGGGCTGCGACGGCGCCGGCGACAGCGTGACCGGGATGGTGACGGTGCGCGACGCAGCGGCTTCGGTGGCGGTGTAGGAGGCTGCTCCGAACTTGACTGCGGGCGGTTCGGTGATGGTGACGACGGCTTTGTTGCTGGTGGCGTGCGCGGTCAGGCCGCCGGTGAACTTGGTGGCCCGCGACGGCGAGTTCAGCCCCGACCCGATGGTGACGTTGACGGTCTCGTCGGTCGTGTCGTTGTCGTTGGCGGTGGCAGCGAAACGGATCGTCGCAGACGTCGCGGTCTGTGTTATCTCGTCGGCCTCGTCGGTGTCGCCGTCGTCGTCGTTGTCGATGCCGTCCGCGGCGGGCCCGAAACGCACCACCAAGTCGACGCCGAACAGCTGACGGCGGCCCAGCGGGTCAGCAACGATCGACACGTTCGCGCCCGAGGCGACACTCCACCTCAGCGGACGCAGCCGCGACGGGCCGCCCAGGCGGGCCTGGGTCGTGCTCGACACCCGGATCGGCACGTCCACCGTCTCGCCGTGTGCCGGCGCCCGCCCCAGCGTGATGGTGATGTCCGCGGTGCTGGTGGTGTCGCCCTCGGTGACCGTGCCGCCGCCGCTCAGCGACACCACCGTGGGCGCGTCCACCACCGTCACAACAACCGACGGCGCAGTGCTCACGCCGGTGTAGCCCGACACGGTGTGAGTGATCGTGCGCGTCAACGACTCCTCGGCATGATCGGTGCGGTCGCTGTCGCCGCGAACGACGACTGTCTGGGGCTTCCACCAGTTCGACGCATCGAACGTCAGCGCTCTGGTCTCCGAGTAGGACCCCCCGGGTGCGTCGCTCAGACCCAGCCCGGACACGCTGGCGGTCACCGTCACCGTCCCGGTCGGCGCGGCGGTCAACCGCACCAGATACTCGTCGGTGTCGAAATCGGTGTCGCTGACACTGACGACCTCGGCCACGCGGGTCCCGCCGCCGGTCTCGACAACACGCACCCCCGCCGCGCCGTCGTCATCAACGATCTCCACGCTCGCCGAAGCCGGCCCGTCAGGATCGGGTGCTGCGCCGCCGGCGACGCTGGTGCCGGCCTGCGCGTCGAACACCGACTGTGCGGCGAGCGCGACGGTGACCGTCTCACCGGGCGACTCGTCGGTGCCGTCACCGGCCGCAGACAGCACCAAAGTCGCGGTTTGGGCGCCCTCGGTGAACTCCAGCACCGGCGCCGTGCCGCTCAACGGCGCAGCCGACGACACCGCCACGCCGACGTTCACGCTGCTGGTGGCCGTCTTGAGCGTCAGCGTGTAATCCGCTGCGGTGATGCCGGTGCCGGTCACGGTCAGCGGCACATCGACACGCTCGCCCGCGACGAGCGCTCGGCTCAGCGTGACGGTGACTTCGGTGGTGCCGCCGGTCTCGAGGATCGCTGTGGCTGCCGCGGCGACGGTCACCGTGGTCGCCTCGTCGTCGGCGACCGTGACGGTCACGTCGCCCACCTCGATGCCCAAGTCGGACGCAGAGGCTGGGGCGACGCTGTGGGTGACGGTCACCGTGCGGGCCGCGCCTGGATCGTCCACGGCGTTGTCGGCCGCGGTCACCGTCACCGTTTGGGGGTCGTTCCAGTCGCTGACGTTGAACACCAGCGGCGCCGACACCGACACCACCGACGCGTCGCCTGACTGCGGCGTGACCGTCACCTTGCCCGCAGGCCGCGCCGCGAGCCGCACCGTGTACGTCGCCGAGCCGCCCTCGGTGACCGGCACCGTGCTGCGGCTCAACACAGAACCTTCGTCGTCGTCGGCGACGTTGATCCGCACCGTGCCAGACACCGCACCGGTCAACGTGTCGGCGAGACCCTCATAGGTGAACCCGGCCGCCGTTTTCGGGATCGTGACCGTGATCTGCTCGTCGTCGGCGTCGGCGTCGTCGGCCGCAGACGCGGTCAGCGTCGCCGTCGTCGCCGACGGTCCGGTGAACGTGACCGTGTTCTGCGCCAGCTTCACGCCCGACGGCGACCCTGACAAAGCCAGAGTGAACTCGTCGCCCAGTCGGCCCCCCGCGAAGGTCAGCGGCACCGACAGTTTCTGGCCCGCCGCCAGAGCACGCGACAGGGTCACGGTCAGCGACACCGTCGAAGTCGAGTCGCCCTCATCGATCGCGGTGCTGCTGCCGCCCGACAACGTCACCACCAACGGCGCGTCGCCGTCCGCGACCGGCACCACCACAGCCGCCGAGCCCGAAGCCGGGCCGACGCCGCCGTCCACGCTCTGGGTCACCGAATCGAACAACGCCTGCGCTCCGAGCGCGACGCTCAGCGACTCCGCGGCCTCATCCACATTGTCCGCCACAGCAGTCACGACCAGGTGCGCGGTCTGCGCGCCGTTGGCGAAGCGCAGCCCCGCCGACAGCGTGCCGCGCGCCAGGCTCACCCCGGCGCTGCGCCCCCCCGCGGTGTCCAAAGACAGCGTGAAGTCGCCTGCGGTGATGCCGGCGCCGGAGAACACCACGGGCACCACTGCCGCCTCGCCCGAGGCCAGAGCACGGTTCAGCGTCACCGTGAACACCGCCTGGCGGTCGGCCGCTGTGGTTCCTGCCTCGTCGATGCCGCCGGAGTCCACCCGCGCCAGCGACGCCACCGTCTTGTCGTCGTCGACCACCGTCACCGACACGACAGGCGCGTCGATGCCGTCGTACTGCGCGTCGGCCGTCGATGCCACCGTGTGAGTGATCCTGGCTGTGCGACGCGGCTGGTCGGTCGAGTCGTCGACCACCGTGACCGTCACGCTCTTGTTGGTCCAGTCGCTCGGCGTGAACGTCACCGCCCCCGACACGGTCACCCCCGAGCCTGCAGGCGCCGACGGCGTGACGGTCACGCTGCCGGACGGACGCGACGCCAACGACAGCGTGTAGCTCGCCGACCCCGACGGCTCGGTGACCGACAAGGCGCCGGCGCCGATCACCCGCAGCGCCGGGATGTCGTTGTCGTCGAGCACGAAGAACGCCGACGACGACGCTGTGGCGCCGCCGTCGATCCCGGTCGCGACCAGCGTGCCCACACCCACGCTCACCCGCTCGGACACCGAGTCGGCGTCCTGGGCGGCGACCACCGACAGGTCCGCGGACTTCGCGGCAGGGCCGGTGAACGTCACCGTCGAACCCGACAGCGACACACCCGCAGGCGACCCCACCAGCGACAGCGAGAAATCAGTGCCGCGGACCGCCCCCGCGAACGTCAACGGCACCGCCAACGACTCGCCCGACGCGAGCGCCCGCGACAGCCCCACCCGCAGACGGCCCCCAGCAGACTGCGAGCCCTCCAACGCGGTCGGGTCCACCGACGACACCGTCACCGCCACGCCCGCGTCGGGCACCGGCGTCAGCCCCGCCGGCACAGCCGACATGTCGTCAGCAACCACGAACGACGCCGACGACTGCGCCCTCACCGTCTCAGAAATCGCCGTCGCGGTCGGCGTGCCGACCGTCACCGACACCTGCTCAGCAGCATGATCGGCGTCGTCCACGCCGAACACCGCCAGGTCCGCGACCGAAGCCGACGGGCCGGTGAACGTCACCGTCGAACCCGACAGCGACACACCCGCAGGCGACCCCAACAGGCCCAGCGTGAAGTCTGCGCCCAGCACACCGCCGGTGAACCCCAGCGGCACCACCAAAGACTCGCCCGACACCAGCGCCCGCGACAGCACCACCCGCACCAAGCCCTGCCCCACAGAGCCGTCCACCCGGTAATCGACCGTCGGATCGACCGACACCACCTCCACCAACAACTCCCCGCCGGCCGCCGCCGCACGGTCGGTCACCGTCAGAGAGCCCGCCGTCCCAGAATTGATGCCCGCCGGCAACGAGCCGAGCCCGACCGTCCACGACTCAGAACCCTCCACCACCCCGTCGTCGACCACCACCAGGCCAGTCGACACTTCAGAGAACCCGGCCGGGACCACCACCGGCGACGCCAGCCGGTAATCGCCGGCCGTCACGCCGCTGCCCGACACCGCCAGCGGCACCGACACATCCGTGCTCAGCGGGCCCTGCCGCAAACGCACCGTCACCGCAACCGAGCCGCCCTCAGCCACCGCAGACCGGCTCAGCACCACATCAGCCGTGCGCACCGCCCCAGGCTCCGCCAACACCAACAACGGCGACCCCACCAGCACCGCCGTCAACGACGCACCCTCCAAAGCAGACCCCGACGCCGACATCTCCCCCAACGACAGCGTCACCCGCTCACTCACACTGTCACCATCAGGCAGCGCCGACACCCACACCCTCACCGACGCCGACGTCGGCCCGGTGAACACCACCCCCGCATCCGACACCGCCACACCCGCACCAGACCCCGACAGCCTGAAATCAGTGCCCGCCGTCGCCCCCGCGAAACTCCACGGCACCGTCACCGACTCACCCGCCAACAACGACGTGTCCAGCCTCACGCTGATCCCCGCAACATCACCGGTGCCCTCCACCGCCGTGCGGTCAGTCACCTCCACGAACGCAGTCACCTGCCCCGAACCGCCCGACGCCACCGTCAACGACCGCGACACCACCGTCTCGGCAGTGCCGCCGCCGTCGGTGTAGGAAACCTGCAGACGCACCAGCCCGCCGACATCGGCAGCCACCGGCCGATACGACGACCCCGTGGTCGGCGATCCCGACGCCGCCGCCCAAGACGTGCCCCCGTCACCAGACGACTGCCACAACAACGTGAGCCCGCTGCTGTCAGCAGGGACACCGTCAGGATCGCCCTCCAAACCCTCGAACCGCAACACTCCCCCACGCGCCGAGGCCACCCCGCCCACCAACACCGTCGCGTCGCCCTCGTCCACATCGGTGACCGTCACCGTCACCGTCTGACGCACCGCAGTCGCCGTCCCGTGCGCGCCCAACGACGACGCCACCACCACCATCGACACCGAACCCACCGCCATCGACACCGGATCACGCAACGCCTCACGATCCAGACCCGCACCCGTATACGAAATCTGCCCCGACGACGCATCAACCACAAAACCCGCCGGCGCCGACGGCGACACAGCCCCCGACGGCCAAGCCCGCGGACGCCAACCCTCCAACGAATACGACACCGGGTCGCTGTCGGCGTCGGTGGCGGTCACCGGCGAGCCGACCTTGATCGCCGTGGTCGAACCGTCCGCGTTCTCCGCGATCGCCAAATCCTCAGGCACCGCATCGAACACCGCATCGGCGCCCGTGCCGGAGTCGTCGTCGGTGATCACGACCTCCACGGTGTTGTCGTCGGTGCTGGGGTTGCCGTCGTCGCTGGGCGCAGCACCGCCGGACACGTTGGTGGCCAGCGCCGAGTCGCCCAGGTCGCCGAACGTCAGCGTCGCGGTCTCCGACGCTCCCTCGTCGATGGTGTCGTGCTTGGAGGTGAACACCAGGGTCGCGGTCTGCGCCCCCGCGTCGGCCAGCGTGACCGTCGGCGCCTGCGTCTCCGCATCCGACAGTGTCACGCCGGTGTTCAGCGAGGCGCCGGGCTTGAGCGCCAGGGTGAAGTCGTCGATGGTCACGCCGCTGATCGCCAGCGGCACCGCCACCGTCTCGCCCGCGGCCAGCGCCCGCCCGAGGGTCACGGTCAGTTCCGCAGTGCCGCCGTCCTCGGTGAGGGCGCCGGCGCCAGTGCGGGCCAGCGTCACGAGCGTCGGCTGGCCGTCGCGCACGGTGCCTCTCACCGTGGCGCCCGACGAGGGCACGGTGACCGGCGCGCCGGGCACGGCGCCGACGGTCTCCACGGTGATGTCGAAGTGCTCGTCGGGCTCGTCGAGGTCGTCGGTGCCGAAGAGGACGCCGGCTGCCTGCACTCTCAGCACGGCCGACGCTGCGTCGGCGGCGATGACGTCGTCGGCGCAGTGGAAGGTGACGCCGGACTTGTCGACCGCCATGTAGGCGCCCGATGCGAACACGTAGTCGGTCTGGTAGGTGGCGGTGACGTCGGTGGTGCAGAACCTGACGTTGACCGGACCGAGACCCGACGAGAGCACCGCCACGAACTCCGCCTCGTAGTCGGCGCCTTCGTTGCGGTCCTCGTGGGCGACGGGATCCACCGAGATGAGCGACAGCGTCCGCGGCGCGGTACCGGCGTCATCGTCGGCCACGGTGATGATCGCCGTGCCGCGGCCCTCGGCCCCTCCGCTCAGGCCCGAGCTGGTCACGGTGCCCGGCCTGATGCGGACGACTTCGTTGTCGGCGTCGGGGTCGGGGAGTGCGAGCAGTTCCACCATCACCGCCGCGGCGGTGTCGCTGCCGCCGGTGAAGGTGAGCGTCGTGCCCGACAGCGCCACGCCGGGGGGCGCCACACCCGGTGTCTGGCCGGTCAGCGACAGCTGGAAGTCGTCGGCTGTGCCGTCGCCGCTGAACACCAGCGGCACGCTCAGGCTCTCGCCGGCGACCAGTGCGCGGCCCACATTGACCTCGATGCCCGCGAGCCTGGTGGAGACGTACTCCGCCGGGCTGACCGGGTTGCCGTCGCCGTCGGTCTTGAGAGCGCCCTCGGCGGCGTTGGGCCGTCGAACGCTCAACAAGACCGCGGTCGGATCGTTGTCGGTGATGTGCAGCTCGGCGGTTCCGTTCGTCGGATGGGGCCGCACGCCGCTCAGCGGAGCGCCGATGCCCACCACGAGCACTTCTGCGGGTTCGTCGTCGTCGTCGTCGAACGCCTCGATCTCCACCGTGCCGGTCAGTTGCCCTGCGGCGATCCGGATCGAGGCCGGCAGGTCCGCGTCGCCGGCATCTGCGGTGGAGCCCGCGGCCACGCGCACGAGCGGGATCGTCACCGCGGCGGCCGGCGACACCGCCGCAGACAGCGTGGCCGTCACGGTGATCGCTTCGCCTTCGCCGACCGACCCGCCGCCGGGCACCGACAGCGACACCGTCGGGGACGCGCCGCCGTCGCTCACGGCAACCGTCACCGGCGGGCCGGAGACGACGCTGCCGTAGCCGCTCACCGCCAGCGACACCGTCACCGACTCGTCGTCACCGTCGGCGTCGGCGACCGTCGTCACCGAGACCGTCTGGGGGTCCTCCCAGTTCGTGGAGTCGAACGTCAGCACCGCGCCGACGGTCACCGCGCCCGTGTCGCCCGACGACGGGGTGACCGTCACCGTGGCGCCGGGGTCGGTGCTCAAGCGCACGCTGAACGAGCCCGGCGCGCCGCCCTCGGTCAGGCTCAACGACTGCGGACGCACCACGAGGCCCACCGCGTCGTCGTCGTCGACGGCGACCGTCACCACCGGACCGGCCAATTGCGCTCGGCTGGGCTCGTTCAATGTCAGCGACACCGTCACCGACTCGTCGACGGCGTCGTCGTCGTCCACCGGCGTCACCGTCACCGTCTGC
This sequence comes from Acidimicrobiales bacterium, assembly GCA_965231925.1. Classification (GTDB taxonomy): domain Bacteria; phylum Actinomycetota; class Acidimicrobiia; order Acidimicrobiales; family Poriferisodalaceae; genus Poriferisodalis. Next base: position 1,215,193 of record OZ246894.1, on the reverse strand, counting down.
CAGTCGTCCCAGTCCGTGGAGTCGAACGTCAGCGCCCCGCCGACGGTCACCGCGCCGGTGTCGCGCGACGTGGCCGTGACCGTGGCCGTGCCGCCGGGGTCTCGGAGCAGCCGCACTCGCAGCGAGCCCGCGGCGGCGCCCTCGGTCAGGCTCAACGAATGCGACGACACGCTCACCGGGTCCGCCGACACCAGGAAGGCGGACAGGTCGTCGGTCACCTCGACCGTCACCGGCGGGCCGGAAGTGACGCTGCCGTAGCCGCTCGCCGCCAGCGACACCGTCACCGACTCGTCGGACAGATCGAAGTCGTACGCGGGCGTCACCGAGACCGTCTGCTCGACGGTCCAGTTCGTGGAGTCGAACGTCAGCGCCCCGCCGACGGTCGCCACGCCCGTGTCGCCCGAGGAGGGTGTGACCGTCACCGTGGCGCCGGGATCGGTGTTCAGGCGCACTTTGAACGTGCCCGCGGCGCCGCTCTCGGTCAGAGAGACCTCGTTCGCGGAGACTGTCACTCCGGGCGCGCCGTTGTTGTCGGTGATGGTGACGGTGGTCTGCGACGGGCTGCCGAGGCTGTAGCCGGTGGGAGCGGTGAGGGTCAGCACGATGGTCTCGTCGGCGTCGACGCCGGTGTCGTCTATGACGGTGACGGTGATGTGGCCGGTGCCGGAGGTGCCGACGTCGACGCTGCCGCTGAGGGTCTCGTAGTCGGTGGCGGGTGTGGCGGTGCCGCCGATGCTGTAGGTGACGGGCGTCGCCGATGAGGGGGCCGGCAGCAGCGTGACCGGGACGCGGATGGTGCGTGAGGCGACGGCTTCGGTGGCGGTGTAGGTGGCGGACCCGAACTTGACGACGGCGTCGACGATGGTGATGACGGCGATGTTGTGGGTGGAGTGTGCGGCGAGGTTGCCGGTGAACTTGGTGGCCCGCGACGGCAGGTTCAGGCCCGTGCCGATGGTGACGTGGACGGTCTCGTCGGTCGCGTCGTCGTCCATGCCGGTGTCGTTGAACCTGATCGTGGCCGTGGCGTCGGCGCCGGCAGCGAAGCGCACCACGAAATTCGCGCCGTGGGCGCCGGCGCTCTCGCTCACGGTGTCTGCCTCGATGGTCACCAGGTTGCCGGAGGCGACGCTCCAGGTGAGCGGCCGCGTCTGGCTCGAGCCGAGGGGCGCCCCGGTGGTGCTCAGCAGGCGGATCGGCACGTCCACCGTCTCACCGGTCCCGGGCGCACGCGTCAGGGTGACGGTGATGTCGACGGCGGTGGTGGAGTCGCCCTCGTACAGCGTCCCGACGCCGGTCAGCGACACCACCGTGGGCGCGTCCACCACCACCACGTCAAGCGACGGGGCAGTGCTCACGCCGGTGTAGCCGGACACGCTGTGGGTGATGGTGCGGGTCAGCGACTCCTCGGCGTGGTCTGTGCCGTCTGAGAGGGGCCGCACGGTGATCGTCTGTGCTGTCGACCAGTTCGTCGAGTCGAAGGTCAGCGTCGCGGTCCCCGCGAAGACTGTGCCGCCGTCGGTGGAGAGTGATGTCAGGGCAGGAGCCGTCGCGGTCACTGTCACGGTGCCCGACGGTTGTGTGGCCAGCCGGACCAGGTAGTCGTCGGTGGTGTGGTCACCGGTGGCCAGGCCCTCGACGACTCGGGTGTCGTCGCCGGTCGGGGTGATGAGCACCGCGGCGACAGCTTCGTCGTCGGTGATGGTCAGCTCACCCGCACTGTCGGCCCTTGAGGCGCTGCCCACCGCGGTCAACGCAGCGTTGGCGGTCAGTGTGCCCAGACCGATGTCGACGGTCTCGCCGTCGGCCTCGACGGTGCTGTCGGCCGCCGCGGTGAGCGTGATCGTCGCGACCGTCGCCGCCGACGGGCCGCCGGTGAACGTCACCGTCGCGTTGCCCGAGTTCAGGCCGGCGTAGGCCAGACCCGTCCCGGCGGCGCCTGCGAGCGTGTAGTCGGTGCCGCGGTCCGCTGTCCCGGAGAACGTCAGCGGCGCCACCACCGACTCGCCGGTCTCCAATCGACGGCCCAGGGTCAGCGTGTAGGCGACCGTGCCTCCCTCGTTGATCGAATCGCCGGGGACTGCGGCGCGCTCCAGGGTGACGGTGGTGGGGTCGTCGTCGGTCACTTGCAGCGTCACTGAATTCGGGGCGGCCACCCCGTTTCCGCCCGAAGCCGTCGCGCTCACAGTCACCGGGCGCGGCGCGGGGTTGTCGGTGCTGTCGTCGACGGGGGTGAGCGTCACTGTGCCGCTGCTGGCGGTGGCGCCGGCGGCGATCGTGAGGGTCGTGCCCGACAGTGTGGCTGCTGCGCCGCTCGACCCGACCGTCAGCGTCACCGCCTGCTCCAGCGGGAGGTTGAGGCTCGCGGTCACATCCACCGCAGAACCGGCCTCCGACACCTCGTCGGAGGCGAGCTCCAGTGTCACCGTGGGCACGGTGAACACCGGCGACAGCGCGTACATCGGTCGGGCTTCAGATTTGATCTCGGTATGGCCGTTGGCGTTCAAAGGACCGCTGTCGGACCTGGAATCGTTGAGCCGACCGATGCTGACCGGTTGGTTCGTCGTGCTGCCGGCGCCGAGCGCAGCGGAAAGACTGAGGTGGTCATCGGCGGTGCCGTCGTGCTTCGAGCCGGTGAAGTAGCCGCCGGCGTTCACTGCCACCGTGGTCCCGGCCTCGCTGCGCGGCGCGTCCTCGTTGTGCCAGGCGCCGTCGTAGAAGTCCTGGTAGTCGTCGGCGACGAGCCGGTCGGCGCCGGAGGCGGCGAGCCAGTAGACGGGGACGCCCTTGTCGCTGCTGGTGAACGTGGTTCCGGTGTGGTCGCGGGCGTCGACGGCGTCGGTGCTGCCCAGCGCCTGGAACCAGCCCGCGTAGCGCACCGCCGAGCTGTGGCCGCCAGACACCAGCGAGCGGACGAACAGGTCGTAGTCGGCGATCGCTTTCGAGCTTGCGTCTCGGGGCTGGGAGGTCACGAAGATCAGTCGGAACTCGCCGTCGCCGTCAAGGCCTGCGGGCGCCAGCGGCCAGTTCGAGGGCACCACCAGCGCGCCCGTCTCGTCGTCGATCACCCGGAACGCCAGCTCGGACGTGGCGACGGTGCCGACTGCCACGCCGCCTGAAGCGCTCGGCGCCCGCGCCCCCTGCGCGACGGCGACGGTGATCAGCGGCTGGGTGCGCTGCTCGTTGTCGACCGGCGTGAAGCGCAGTGTGGCCGATGTTGCGCCGGCGGCGAGCTGCACCGCCGGGTTCTGCGCCGAGTGGGGCGCGGTTCTCAGCAGTGTCACGCCGGTCTGGGTTCCGGGGTGCAGCCCGAACGTGAAGTCGGTGCCGACCGCGGCGCCGCCGACTGTCAGCGGCACGGTCACCGTCTCAGCGCCGGTCAGCGCACGCGGCAGCGACACGGTCACGTCCTTGTGCCCGTCGGCCTCGCTGACGTCGCCGGCCGGCGACCCGGCGAGGCCGATGTCGAGCCTCGGGTCTACGGTGACCGTCGCCGAGGCGGGCGACAGCCCGAAGAGCCCCGGCACGATGCTCGCCGTCACAGTGCCCGGCGTCGCGCCGCCGCTGGTCGTGGTTCGCACTGTATGGGTGACCGAAGCGGTGTTCGCCGGGATCCGCACCTGCTGCATGCCGAGATCGGACGAGGCCGCGTGGCCGCCGGTCTGGGTCACGTCCAGCGTCACTGTGACGGCAGACGACTGCTGCGGGCTGACCGACACCGTGAACGTCGCCGTCTCGCCCGCTTGCACCGTCGCCGACGTCGCCGCGACCGAGAACACCGGAGAGTCCTCCGAGCTGATGATCCCCACCTCCGCCATCGAGAACGACCCCCGCAGCGGCCGCGCCCCGCCGGCCACGTTGGTGTCGGTGTCGGCCGCGAACGCATCTGCGTCGCCCAGCGCCACGGTCGCCGTCTCGACGGCCTCGTCGGTGCTGTCGTCCACCGCGGTGAACACCAGCGTCGCGACCTGCGCACCGGCCCCTTGGAACACCACCGTCGGCGTCAGCGTGCCCGCATCCTCCAGGGTCACCCCGGTGTTCACGCCGTCGCCGGTTGCCGTAGTGAGCGTGTAGTCGCCCGCGGTCACCCCGGTGCCCGACACCGCCAGCGGAACGTCCACGCGCTCGCCGGCCTCCAGCGTCCGACTCGTCACAGCACTATCCAGCAGTGCCACCTCGAAGGATGCACTGCGGTACACATCTGTCGCGGACGGAACCTCGAGCACCGACGCCTCTGCCGGCGCGAGGTCCAAGCGCGCCAGCCGCACCCTCACCGTCTTGGAGAAGATGACGAAGTCGGTCCGAGCCGGCGACACCGTGAAGCCCTCCGGCACGGTCGGCTCGATATAGAACAGCGTGTTGTCGCCCGGCGTCACCGGCGCGGAGATTGTCACCGACGCTGACGACTTCCCTGCGGGAATCGTCACCGAGTCGGGGATCGTGTAGTGGGTGCCCTTCTTGGCTGTTATGTCCGTCGCATTGAACGTCACCGTCACTGGTCCGGTCCCCGACTCCAGCGCAGCCTCCAGGGTGAAATCGTCGCCCTGGTCCATATTCACGTTCTCGCCCAGCGGCGTCTTCTCCGAGCTGGCGCCGTCGCGCAGCACCACCCTGCGGGCCGCGGCTTCGTCGTCGGTGATGGTGACAGTGGTCTTGGAGGGGTTGACGAAGTTGTAGCCGGTCTTGTTCTTGAGGGTCAAGATGATGGTCTCGGCGGGGTCCGCAGCGTCGTCGTCTTTGACGGTGACGGTGATGTCGGCGGTGCCCGAAGTGCCGACGGTGACGGTGCCGGCGAGGGTTTCGTAGTCGCTGCCGTTGGTGGCGGTGCCGCCGATGCTGTAGCCGAAGGTGACGGCGCTCGACGGTGCGGGGGTGATGGTGACCGGGATCGTGACGGTGCGCTCACCGGCAGCTTCGCCGGCGGTGTAGGAGGCTGCTCCGAACTTGACTGCGGGCGGTTCGGTGATGGTGACGACGGCTTTGTTGCTGGTGGCGTGCGCGGTCAGGCCGCCGGTGAACTTGGTGGCCCGCGACGGCGAGTTCAGCCCCGACCCGATGGTGACGTTGACGGTCTCGTCGGTCGTGTCGTTGTCGTTGGCGGTGGCAGCGAAACGGATCGTCGCAGACGTCGCGGTCTGTGTTATCTCGTCGGCCTCGTCGGTGTCGCCGTCGTCGTCGTTGTCGATGCCGTCCGCGGCGGGCCCGAAACGCACCACCAAGTCGACGCCGAACAGCTGACGGCGGCCCAGCGGGTCAGCAACGATCGACACGTTCGCGCCCGAGGCGACACTCCACCTCAGCGGACGCAGCCGCGACGGGCCGCCCAGGCGGGCCTGGGTCGTGCTCGACACCCGGATCGGCACGTCCACCGTCTCGCCGTGTGCCGGCGCCCGCCCCAGCGTGATGGTGATGTCCGCGGTGCTGGTGGTGTCGCCCTCGGTGACCGTGCCGCCGCCGGCCAGCGACACCACCGTGGGCGCGTCCACCACCGTCACAACAACCGACGGCGCAGTGCTCACGCCGGTGTAGCCCGACACGGTGTGAGTGATCGTGCGCGTCAACGACTCCTCGGCATGATCGGTGCGGTCGCTGTCGCCGCGAACGACGACTGTCTGGGGCTTCCACCAGTTCGACGCATCGAACGTCAGCGCTCTGGTCTCCGAGTAGGACCCCCCGGGTGCGTCGCTCAGACCCAGCCCGGACACGCTGGCGGTCACCGTCACCGTCCCGGTCGGCGCGGCGGTCAACCGCACCAGATACTCGTCGGTGTCGAAATCGGTGTCGCTGACACTGACGACCTCGGCCACGCGGGTCCCGCCGCCGGTCTCGACAACACGCACCCCCGCCGCGCCGTCGTCATCAACGATCTCCACGCTCGCCGAAGCCGGCCCGTCAGGATCGGGTGCTGCGCCGCCGGCGACGCTGGTGCCGGCCTGCGCGTCGAACACCGACTGTGCGGCGAGCGCGACGGTGACCGTCTCACCGGGCGACTCGTCGGTGCCGTCACCGGCCGCAGACAGCACCAAAGTCGCGGTTTGGGCGCCCTCGGTGAACTCCAGCACCGGCGCCGTGCCGCTCAACGGCGCAGCCGACGACACCGCCACGCCGACGTTCACGCTGCTGGTGGCCGTCTTGAGCGTCAGCGTGTAATCCGCTGCGGTGATGCCGGTGCCGGTCACGGTCAGCGGCACATCGACACGCTCGCCCGCGACGAGCGCTCGGCTCAGCGTGACGGTGACTTCGGTGGTGCCGCCGGTCTCGAGGATCGCTGTGGCTGCCGCGGCGACGGTCACCGTGGTCGCGTCGTCGTCGGCGACCGTGACGGTCACGTCGCCCACCTCGATGCCCAAGTCGGACGCAGAGGCTGGGGCGACGCTGTGGGTGACGGTCACCGTGCGGGCCGCGCCTGGATCGTCCACGGCGTTGTCGGCCGCGGTCACCGTCACCGTTTGGGGGTCGTTCCAGTCGCTGACGTTGAACACCAGCGGCGCCGACACCGACACCACCGACGCGTCGCCTGACTGCGGCGTGACCGTCACCTTGCCCGCAGGCCGCGCCGCGAGCCGCACCGTGTACGTCGCCGAGCCGCCCTCGGTCACCGGCACCGCGCTGCGGCTCAACACAGAACCTTCGTCGTCGTCGGCGACGTTGATCCGCACCGTGCCAGACACCGCACCGGTCAACGTGTCGGCGAGACCCTCATAGGTGAACCCGGCCGCCGTTTTCGGGATCGTGACCGTGATCTGCTCGTCGTCGGCGTCGGCGTCGTCGGCCGCAGACGCGGTCAGCGTCGCCGTCGTCGCCGACGGTCCGGTGAACGTGACCGTGTTCTGCGCCAGCTTCACGCCCGACGGCGACCCTGACAAAGCCAGAGTGAACTCGTCGCCCAGTCGGCCCCCCGCGAAGGTCAGCGGCACCGACAGTTTCTGGCCCGCCGCCAGAGCACGCGACAGGGTCACGGTCAGCGACACCGTCGAAGTCGAGTCGCCCTCATCGATCGCGGTGCTGCTGCCGCCCGACAACGTCACCACCAACGGCGCGTCGCCGTCCGCGACCGGCACCACCACAGCCGCCGAGCCCGAAGCCGGGCCGACGCCGCCGTCCACGCTCTGGGTCACCGAATCGAACAACGCCTGCGCTCCGAGCGCGACGCTCAGCGACTCCGCGGCCTCATCCACATTGTCCGCCACAGCAGTCACGACCAGGTGCGCGGTCTGCGCGCCGTTGGCGAAGCGCAGCCCCGCCGACAGCGTGCCGCGCGCCAAGCTCACCCCGGCGCTGCGCCCCCCCGCAGTGTCCAAAGACAGCGTGAAGTCGCCTGCGGTGATGCCGGCGCCGGAGAACACCACGGGCACCACTGCCGCCTCGCCCGAGGCCAGAGCACGGTTCAGCGTCACCGTGAACACCGCCTGGCGGTCGGCCGCTGTGGTTCCTGCCTCGTCGACGCCGCCGGAGTCCACCCGCGCCAGCGACGCCACCGTCTTGTCGTCGTCGACCACCGTCACCGACACGACAGGCGCGTCGATGCCGTCGTACTGCGCGTCGGCCGTCGATGCCACCGTGTGAGTGATCCTGGCTGTGCGGCGCGGCTGGTCGGTCGAGTCGTCGACCACCGTGACCGTCACGCTCTTGTTGGTCCAGTCGCTCGGGGTGAACGTGACCGCCCCCGACACGCTCACACCGTCGCCCGCGGCCGGCGTGACGGTCACGCTGCCGGACGGACGCGACGCCAGCGACAGCGTGTAGCCCGCCGACCCCGACGGCTCAGACACCGACAGCGCCCCCGCGCCGATCACCCGCAGCGCGGGGATGTCGTTGTCGTCGAGCACGAAGAACGCCGACGACGACGCTGTGGCGCCCCCGTCGATCCCCGTCGCGACCGGCGTGCCCACACCCACGGTGACCCGCTCAGACACCGAGTCGGCATCCTGCGCGGCGACCACGGCGAGGTCCGCGCTCTTCGCGGCAGGACCGGTGAACGTCACCGTCGAACCCGACAGCGACACACCCGCAGGCGACCCCACCAGCGACAGCGAGAAATCAGTGCCGCGGACCGCCCCCGCGAACGTCAACGGCACCGCCAACGACTCGCCCGACGCGAGCGCCCGCGACAGCCCCACCCGCAGACGGCCCCCAGCAGACTGCGAGCCCTCCAACGCGGTCGGGTCCACCGACGACACCGTCACCGCCACGCCCGCGTCGGGCACCGGCGTCAGCCCCGCCGGCACAGCCGACATGTCGTCAGCAACCACGAACGACGCCGACGAACGAGCTGTCACCGTGTCGGTGATCGCCGTCTTCGTCGGTGTGCCGACGGTGACCGACACCTGCTCAGCAGCATGATCGGCGTCGTCCACGCCGAACACCGCCAGGTCCGCGACCGAAGCCGACGGGCCGGTGAACGTCACCGTCGAACCCGACAGCGACACACCCGCAGGCGACCCCAACAGGCCCAGCGTGAAGTCTGCGCCCAGCACACCGCCGGTGAACCCCAGCGGCACCACCAGCTTCTCGCCCGACGCGAGCGCTCTGGACAGCACGATGCGCACCAAGCCCTGCCCCACAGAGCCGTCCACCCGGTAATCCACCGTCGAGTCGAGCGAGGCTGCCTCCACCAGCAGCTCCCCGCCGGCCGCCGCCGCACGGTCGGTCACCGCCAACACGCCGGTCGCCCCCGCGTTCAGCCCCGCCGGCAACGAGCCGAGCCCGACCGTCCACGACTCAGAACCCTCCACCACCCCGTCATCGACCACCACCAGCTCAGTCGACACTTCAGAGAACCCAGCCGGGACCACCACCGGCGACACCAGCCGATACTCCCCAGCCGTCACGCCGCTGCCCGACACCGCCAGCGGCACCGACACATCCGTGCTCAGCGGGCCCTGCCGCAAACGCACCGTCACCGCAACCGAGCCGCCCTCAGCCACCGCAGACCGGCTCAGCACCACATCAGCCGTGCGCACCGCCCCAGGCTCCGCCAACACCAACAACGGCGACCCCACCAGCACCGCCGTCAACGACGCACCCTCCAAAGCAGACCCCGACGCCGACATCTCCCCCAACGACAGCGTCACCCGCTCACTCACACTGTCACCATCAGGCAGCGCCGACACCCACACCCTCACCGACGCCGACGCCGGCCCGGTGAACACCACCCCCGCATCCGACACCGCCACACCCGCAGCAGACCCCGACAGCCTGAAATCAGTCCCCGCCGTCGCTCCCGCGAAACTCCACGGCACCGTCACCGACTCACCCGCCAACAACGACGAGTCCAGCCTCACGCTGACCCCCGCAACATCACCGGTGCCCTCCACCGCTGTGCGGTCCGTGACCTCCACGAACGCGGTGACCTGCCCTGAGCCGCCCGCCACCACCGTCAACGACCGCGACACCACCGTCTCGGCAGTGCCGCCGCCGTCGGTGTAGGAAACCTGCAGACGCACCAGCCTGCCGACATCGCCAGCCACCGGCCGATACGACTCCGACGTGGTCGGCGATCCCGATGCCGCCGCCCAAGACGTGCCCCCGTCACCAGACGACTGCCACAACAACGTGAGCCCGCTGCTGTCAGCAGGGACACCGTCAGGATCGCCCTCCAAACCCTCGAACCGCAACACTCCCCCCCGCGCCGAGGCCACCCCGCCGACCAGCACCGTCGCGTCGCCCTCGTCCACATCGGTGACCGTCACCGTCACCGTCTGACGCACCGCAGTCGCCGTCCCGTCCGCGCCCAACGACGACGCCACCACCGACATCGACACCGAACCCACCGCCATCGACACCGGGTCACGCAACGCCTCACGATCCAGACCCGTGCCCGTATAAGAGATCTGCCCCGACGACGCGTCGATCACGAAACCAGCCGGCACATCGGGCGCCTCAGCCCCCGACGGCCAAGCCCGCGGACGCCAGGCCTCCAACGAATACGACACCGGATCGCCGTCAGAATCAGTAGCAGTCACCGGCGAGCCCACCCTGACCGCCGTGGTCGAACCGTCCGCGTTCTCCACAATCGCCAAATCCTCAGGCACCGCATCGAACACCGCATCAGCGCCCGAGCCAGTGCCGTCGGCGATGGTCAGCGACGCGGCGTTGTCGACAGAGGTGGCGGTCAAGCGCAGGAGAATCAACGTGCCCAAGCCGATGTCGACGGTCTCGCCGCCGGCCTCGTCGTCGTCGTCGGCCACCGCGGTGAGCGTGATCGTCGCGACCGTCGACGTCTCCGGGCCGCCGATGAAGTCCACCAAAGGAGTCAGGCCGGCGGTGTTCAGGACGTGGTAGGCCACGCCGGTGGCGGGAGTACCTGCAAGCGTGTAGTCAGTGCCCCGTGTCGCTGTCCCCGCGAGCGTCAACGGCGCCGTCAACGTCTCACCAGATACCAGCGGACGGCTCAAGCTGATCGTGTAGGCGTGGGTCGAGCCCTCCGCCACCGACGTCCCCGCCGCTCTGCTCAGGGTCACCGTCGTGTCGTCGTCGTCGAGCACGAACAGGAACTCGCCCTCGGGGCCTTCGATGTCGTTGCCGCCCGACGCCGACGCGGTCACGTCCACGGCGCGGTCGGCCGTGTCGATGTCGTCGTCGTTGGGGGTCAACGTCACTGTGCCGGTGCTCACCGTCGCGCCCGCAGCGATCGTCAACGTCTTGTTGTCCGACAGCGTCACCGCGGCAATGTCGACGCCCACAGTCAAAACGATTTCTTCGTCTGAGGCGTGGTCCAACTCCGCGGTCACCGTCACCGGCTCGCCGGGCTCCGACACCCGGCGGGACGAGAGCACCAGCGTCACTTCCGGCGGCGTCTCGTCGTCGGTGATGGTGATGGTCGTCTTCTTCATGGTGCCCACGCTGTAAGCAGCATCTTCGGTGATCGTCAGCACGACCGTCTCAGCAGGACCGTCATGCACGTCGTCGTCGACCACCACCACCGAAATGTTCGCGGTGCCAGACGTGCCCACCGACACCGTCCCCGACAGAGCCGTGTAGTCGTCGCCCGACGTTGCGGTGCCGGCCACGCTGTAGTTCACGGTCACCGCTGCGGTCGGCGCAGGCGACAGCGTCACCGGAACCGTCACCGTGCGCGACGCTGCCGCCTCCGTGGCGGTGAACGACGCCGAACCGAACACAGCCTCGGACAGAACCGCCGCAGCATCGTCGTCTTCGATAGTGACGACGGCTTTGTTGCTGGTGGCGTGCGCGGTGAGGCCGCCGGTGAACTTGGTGGCCCGCGACGGCGAGTTCAACCCCGACCCGATGGTGACGTTGACGGTCTCGTCGGTCGTGTCGTTGTCCACCGCGGTGGCAGCGAAACGGATCGTGGCGGTTCGGGCGCCGGAACCGGTGAAGCGCACCACCAGGTTCGCGCCGTAGGGGCCGGGTCGCAGCCCGACGGGGTCGGCGGCGATGCCGGCGCCTGGGCTGTTGACCAGCGTCCAGCGCAGCGGCCGGAACCGCGACGGGCCGCCGAGACGGGCCTGGGTCGTGCTCAACAACCGGATCGGCACGTCCACCACCTCGCCGGCCCCGAGCGCGCGGCCCAATGCGACATTGACGTCCGCGGTGACATTCGAGTCGCCCTCACGAACCGTGCCGCCGCCGGTCAGCGTCACCAACGTCGGCGCGTCCACCACCGTCACAACAACCGACGGCGCAGTGCTCACGCCGGTGTAGCCCGACACGGTGTGAGTGATCGTGCGCGTCAACGACTCCTCGGCATGGTCGGTGCTGTCGCTGTCGCCGCGAACGACGACCGTCTGGGGCTTCCACCAGTTCGACGCATCGAACGTCAGCGCTCTGGTCTCCGAGTAGAACCCCCCGGGCGCGCCGCTCAGACCCAGCCCGGACACGCTGGCGGTCACCGTCACCGTCCCGGTCGGCGCGGCGGTCAACCGCACCAGATACTCGTCGGTGTCGAAATCGTCGCTGCTGACAACCTCGGCCACGCGGGTCCCGCCGCCGGTCTCAACGACACGCACCCCCGCCGCGCCGTCGTCGTCGACGATCTCGACGATTGCTGCGGCAGACCCGTCGGGATCGGGCGCTGCGCCGCCGCCCACGGTGGTGCCGGTCTGCGCGTCGAACACCGACTGCGCCGCCAGCGCGACCGTGACCGTCTCGCCGGGCGACTCGTCGGTGCCGTCGCCGGCCGCAGACAGCACCAAAGTCGCCGTCTGGGCGCCCTCGGTGAACTCCAGCACCGGCGCCGTGCCGCTCAGCGGCTTTGTGGACGACACCGCCACACCGACGTTGACGCTGCTGGTGGCCGTCTTGAGCGTCAGGGTGTAGTCAGACGACGTGATGCCGGCGCCGGTCACGGTCAACGGCACATCGACACGCTCTCCCGCGACCAGCGCCCGGCTCAAAGTGACGGTGACCTCAGTCGAACCGCCGGTCTCCAGGATCGCCGCAGCCCCAGCAGCGACGGTCACCGTGGTCGCCTCGTCGTCGGCGACCGTGACGGTCACGTCGCCCACCTCGATGCCCGAGTCGGACGCAAAGGCTGGGGCGACGCTGTGGGTGACCGTCACCGTGCGGTCCGCGCCTGGATCGTCCACAGCGTTGTCGGCCGCGGTGACCGTCACCGTTTGGGGGTCGTTCCAGTCGCTGACGTTGAACACCAGCGGCGCCGACACCGACACCACCGACGCGTTGCCTGACGCCGGCGTGACCGTCACCCTGCCCGCCGGACGCGCTGCGAGCCGCACCGTGTAGGTCGCGGTGCCGCCCTCTGTCACCGGCACCGTGCTGCGGCTCAACAGGCTGCCGTCGTCGTCGTCGGCGATGTTGATCCGCACCGTGCCAGACACCGCTCCGCTCAGCGTGTCGGCGAGGCCCTCAGAGGTGAACCCTGCCGCCGCAGTCGGGATCGTGACCGTGATCTGCTCGTCGTCGGCGTCGGCGTCATCGGCCGCAGACGCGGTCAGCGTCGCCGAGGTCGCCGACACGCCGGTGAACGTGACCGTGTTCTGCGCCAGCGACACACCCGACGGCGTGCCCGACAACGCCAAAGCGAGATCGTCGCCCAGTACGCCGCCGGCGAAGGTTAGCGGCACCGACAGCTTCTGGCCTGCCACCAGAGCACGCGACAGCGACACCGTCAGCGACACCGTCGAAGTCGAGTCGCCCTCATCGATCGCCGTGCTGCTGCCGCCCGACAACGTCACCACCAACGGCGCGTCACCGTCGGCGACCGGCACCACAACAGCCGCCGAGCCAGGCGCCGGGCCCACACCGCCGTCGACGCTCTGGGTCACCGAGTCGAACAACGCCTGGTTGCCTAACGCGACGCTCAACGACTCCGCCGGCTCATCAACACTGTCCGCCGCCGCGGTCACCACCAGGTGCGCGGTCTGCGCGCCGTTGGCGAACCGCAGACCCGCCGACAGCGTGCCGCGCACCCACACCAGGGTCACGCCGCTGCTGCGCCCGCCCGAAGTGTCCAACGACAGCGTGAAATCACCGCCTGTGATGCCCGTGCCGGAGAACACCAACGGCACCACCGCCGACTCGCCCGAACCCAACGCACGGTTCAACCCCACCGTGAACACCGCCTGACGGGCAGCCGCCGTCGAACCCGCTTCGTCGATGCCGCCCGAGTCCACCCGCGCCAGCGACGCCGCCGTCGCGTCGTCGTCGACCACCGTCACCGACACCGAAGGCGCGTCCAATCCGTCGTACTGCGCGTCGGCCGAAGATGCCACCGCATGGGTGATCTTCGCTGTGCGACGCGGCTGATCGGTCGAGTCGTCGACCACCGTCACCGTGACGCGCTTGTTGGTCCAGTCCGACGGCGTGAACGTCACCGCGCCCGACACGCTCACCCCCGAGCCCGCAGGCACCGACGGCGTGACGGTCACGTTGCCCGACGGGCGCGACGCCAGCGACAGCGTGTAGCTCGCCGTGCCCGACGGCTCCGACACCGACAGGGCGCCCGCGCCGATCACCCGCAGCGCGGGGATGTCGTTGTCGTCGAGCACGAAGAACGCCGACGAGCGAGCCGTGGCGCCGCCGTCGATCCCCGTCGCGACCAGCGCCCCCACACCGACGGTGACCCGCTCGGACACCGAGTCGGCGTCCTGCGCGGCGACCACCGTGAGGTCCGCGGACACCGCAGCAGGACCGGTGAACGTCACCGTCGCACCCGACAGCGACACACCCGAAGGCGACCCCAACAACGACAGCGAGAAATCGGTGCCCAGCACACCGCCCGCGAACGTCAACGGCACCACCAGCTTCTCGCCCGACACCAGCGCCCGCGACAGCGCCACACGCAGACGGCCCCCAGACGACGAGCCCTCCCGCGCCACAGGGTCAGGCGAACTCACCTGCACCCTCACCGATGCCAAGGCGCCAGGCGGCGGCGCGGGTGTGGCCGCCATCACGTCGCTGAGCACGAACGACGCCGACGAACGAGCCGTCACCGTCTCGGTGATCGCCGTCTTCGTCGGCGCGCCGACGGTGACCGACACCTGCTCAACGGTGAAGTCGTCGTCGTCGAGGCCGATCACTGCCAGATCGGCGACCGTCGCCGACGGCCCGGTGAACGTCACCGTCGATCCCGACAGCGACACCCCCTGGGGCAGCCCCACCAGCGACAGCGAGAAATCGGTGCCCAGCACACCGCCGGTGAACGCGAGCGGCACCACCAGCTTCTCGCCCGACGCCAGCGCCCGCGACAGCACGATCCGCACACGGCCCGGCCCCGCAGAGCCGTCCACCCGGTAATCGACCGTCGGGTCGACCGAGACCACCTCCACCAGCAGCTCCCCGTCAGCCGCCGCTGCGCGGTCGGTCACCGCCAGCGCGCCCGCCAGCCCTTTCCCGAATCCCGTCGGCAGGGTCCCGAGATCGACGTCCCAAGTCTCGACACTCTCCACAACGCCGTCGTCGACCACCACCAGCTCAGTCGACACTTCAGAGAACCCGGCCGGGATCACCACCGGCGAGGTCAGCCGGTAGTCCGCAGCCGTCACTCCCGTGCCCGACACCACCAGCGGCACCGACACATCAGCGCGCACCGGCCCTCCGGGCACACGCACCGTCACCGCCACCGAGCCGCCCTCGGCCACCGCGGAGCGGCTCAACCCCACATCGATCTTGCGCAGACTTTCGGGCTCAGCGAGGATCAGCAGGGGCAGTCCCCTCAGCACCGGGGTCAACTGCACCCCCGCCAGACCTGTCGCCGACATGGTCCCCAGCGACAGCGTCACCTGCTCGCCGGTGTCGTCGCCGTCGGCCTGGGCAGTCACCGACACCGACACCGCCGCCGCCGTCGGGCCGGTGAACACCACACTCGTGCCCGAAACCGCCACGCCCGCTGCCGACACCGACAGCGTGAAGTCGGTGCCCGCCGTCGCACCCGCGAAGCTCAACGGCACCGTCACCGTCTCGCCCGCCGCCAGCGACGTGTCCAGCCTCACGCTGATGGCCGCACGATCATTGGTGCCTTCCACCGCCACCGCGTCGGTGACCTCCACAGTCGCGGTCACCTGTCCCGGACCGCCGCCCACCACCGTCAACGACCGCGAGTACACCGTCTCGGCGTTGCCTCCGCCGTCGGTGTAGATCACCCGCAGCCGCACCAGCTCGCCGACGTCGGCAGCCACCGGCCTATACGTGCCGTCGCGGCCCTGAGGCCCGGGCGCGGCGTTCCACACGCTGCCCCCGTCAGCAGAGGACTGCCACAGGAACCTGAGCCCCGACGCGTCAGCGGGGTCGCCGTCGGGGTCGCCCTGCAAGCCCGTGAAGCGCAGCGTGCCGCGCCGTGCCGAGGCCACACCGTCGACCGTCACGGTCGCGTGGCCCTCGTCCACGTCGGTGACCGTCACCGTCACGGTCTGACGCACCGCAGCATCGGCGCCGTCGACGCCCGCCGACGTCGCCACCACCACCATCGACACCGAACCCAGCGCCATCGACACCGGATCACGCAGCGACTCGCGGTCCAGACCCGTGCCGGTGTAGGAGATCTGCCCCGAGGAAGCGTCGATCACGAAACCCGGCGGCACCCGAGGCGACGGCGCCCCCGACGGCCAAGCCGGCGGACGCCAGCCCTCCAACGAGTACGACACCGGATCGCTGTCGGCGTCGGTCGCGGTCACCGGCGAGCCCACCTTGATCGCCGTGGTCGAACCGTCCGCGTTCTCCGCAAGCCTCAAATCCGACGGCACCGCGTCGAACACCGCATCAGCGCCCTCGTCGTCGGTGACGGTCACCTGCACGGAGTCCGCGGCGATGCCGTCGTAGTCGGGGTCGACCGACTGCACCGAGTGCGTCACCAGCACGGCGCGCGAGCCGCCCGGATTCTTGATCGAGTCGTCGACGCCCCGCACCTGCACCCTCTGGGTCCGGTTGAAGTTCGACGGCTTGAACGTGGCCGTGGCCGTGGTTCCCCACGCTCCCAAGTTTCCCACCTTCACCTGCAGCGCCGTCGCGTCGGCGGACTCGACGACCACCGTCACATCGGAGGCGGGCTCGGTGTTGAGCACCAGCGTGTAGGAGTCGGTCCCGCCGTCCTCTGCGACCGTCGTGGAACCCGACGACTCGACGATCTCCACCGTCCGCTCGATGGCCTCGCCCACGGTGAGCACCGGCGACAGCGCGTACATCGGCCGGGCATGGTCCTTGCGCACGCCCGCGGCGGACCTCAGCGGCCCCGAATCAGCGGTCGAGTCGTCGAGCCTGCCGACGCCGACGGGCGAGTCTGTCGCACTGCCGTGGCCCAGCGGGCGGGTGGAGGCGGTGCCGTTGTGCAGGGAGCCGGTGAAGTAACCGCCCGCGTTCACCGCCAGCTTGGTCCCGGTCTCGGTGCGGGGGGCGTCCTCGTTGTCCCAGGCGCCGTCGTAGAAGTCCTCGTAGTCGTCGGCGACGAGCCGGTCGGCGCCGGAGGCGGCCAGCCAGTAGATCGGGACGCCCTTGTCGGAGTTGGTGAAGGTGGTGCCGGTGTGGTCGCGGGCGTCGGTGGCGGCGGTGCTGCCCACCACCTGGAACCGGCCCGCGTAGCGCACCGCTGATCGGTGGCCGACCGACGCCAGCGAGCCGACGGTCAGGTCGTAGTCGGCGATCGATGTCGAGCTTGCGTTTCGGGGCTGCGAGGTCACGAAGATCAGCCGGAACTCGTCGCCGCTGGTGAGGCCCGCGGGCAGCAGCGGCCAGTTGGCCGGCACCTCCATGTCGCCGGTCTCGTCGTCGAGCACCCGGAACCTCACCGGGTCGGTGCTGAGGGCGCCCACCGCGATGCCGCCCGACCCGCTCGGCGCCCGCGCCCCCCGCCCCAGCGCGATGGAGACCAGCGGCGTGGTGCGCAGGTCGTTGTCGACCGGCGTGAAACGCAGCGTCGCCGTGTCGGCCCCTGCCGCGAGCCGCACCGCCGGGTTCTGCGCCGAGTGGGGCGCAGAGGTCAGCAGCGTCACGCCCGTCTGGGCAGCGGGGTGCAGCCCGAACGTGAAGTCGGCGCCCTCCGCAGCGCCGGTCACGGTCAACGGCACCGTCATCGTCTCGCTTCCGATCAAGACGCGCTGCAGCGTCACGGTCACGTCCTTGTGCCCGTCGGCCTCGCTGACGTCGCCGGCTGCCGACGCCGCGAGGCTCACGCTGAGCTTCGGGCGTATGGCGACCGTCACCGACGCGGGCACAAGCCCGAACGCGCCCGGCGTGGCAGTCGCCTTCACCGCACCCTGCGCCGTGCCGCGGTCGGCCGTGGTCACCGAATGGGTGACCGAGTCTGTGTTCGCCTTGATCGTCAGGTCTACGCGCGGGGTGAGACCGCCGGAAGTCACAAATTGCGAGCCGTGCGGTTCCTCGACGCGCAGACTCACCGTCACATCCGCCGACTGCTGCGGGCTGATCGAGACTTGGAACTCGATCTTCTCGCCCGCGTCCACCGCCGCGGACTTCGAGGTCACCGAGACCACAGGGGAGTCCTCCGAGCTGGTGATCTCCAGATCCACCGAATTGTTCGACGCCGCCCGTGCCCCGCCGGGCACGTTCGTGTCGGTGTCGGCGTTGAACTCAGCGATGCTGCCCAGCGCCACCTTCAGCGTCTCCGCAGATTCGTCCACACCGTCGTGTACCGCAGTGAACACCAGGGCGGCATCCTGGGCGCCGGCGCCTGAGAACACCACCGTCGGCGTCAGCGTGGCCGCATTCTCCAGACTCACCCCGTGGTTGCCGACGTCCGACAGCGTGAGCGTGTAGTCCGCCGTGGTCGCAGTGCCTGAGATCTTCAGCGGAACATCCACGCGCTCGCTGGCCTTCAGGCCCCGCTTCAGGGTTATGGAGAGAAAAGCGCTGCGATTCCTATCCCCTGCGGTCGGCACCTCAAGCAACGGCCCTGTTGCAGCGTCTCTGTTCAGCCCCACGGTCACTACCGGGTCGATGATGATGAAGTCGACGCGAGCAATGGACACTGCGAAGCCGGCGGGCACCGTCGGTTCGATGGCGAACAGCAGATTGTCGCCCGGCGGCGCCGAGGCCAGCGCCTCGATCTTCACCGTCGCCGACGTCTGTCCCTCGGGGATCGTCACCGAGTCCGGCACCTTGAAGTGGACGTTCCTCGTTGCCGTCAGACCGTTCGGGTTCAGCGTCACCGTCACCGGGCCCGTCCCCGCGGCGAGCGCCACCTCCAGACTGAACTCGGCGCCCTTGTTCATTGTCACGAACCCGCCCAGCGGCGCGTCGCTGTCGCTGTCGCCGTCGCGCAGCACCACCCGGCGTGCCTGCTCGACGGTGAGGTTGAAGGCGGCGGCGTTGAACGCCCAGCCCGGCGGGTCGTCGCCGCCTGCCACCGCCAGCACCTCGCTGTCGTCGTCGACGCTGTCGCCGGCGGCGGTGACGGTGACGGTGGCCTCGCTCTGGCCGTAGGGGATGAACACCGAGGCGGGCAGCGCGGAGAAGTCGGCCGCTGCAGTGGAGGTGTGGGTGTAGGACAGCGGCACGACCACCGGGCCGACGTCGCCGCTCAGCACCGCCTTGAACGTGAAGCCGAAGCCCTCAGTGACGGCAGCGGCGCTCAGCGCCGAGTCGTCGGCGTTCTTGAAGGCGACCTGGCGCGTCTTCCAGGAGTCGTCCTTGTCGGCGATCAGCAGCGCGGTGGTGGCGTCGTGGGTGGTGGCGGCGTCGCCGTCGTCGTAGGCGGCGAGGTCGATCCCGAACGACGCCACCGAGTCGTAGATGCCTTCGGTGCCGATCCCCAGCGACGGGGTGATCGTGACGAGGCGGTCGACGGAGTCGGCGGTGTTGCCGCTGGAGGTGAACGTGAGGGTCGCCGACTGCACCGTGTTGTCGTCGGACCCTGTGAAGGTCAGCACCGAGCCGAAGGGGCCGAGCGCGACGCCGTTGCCCGCGGCGGCCACGGTGGCGTCGTGATCGCTGCCACTCGTGCCCGCCGCGGCGATGTTGACGGTCCGGTGCGACACCGAGCCGCTGTCGACGCTGCGGCCCAGGAAGATCTTGACGATCTCGCCGTCCACCAGCGCCCGTGAGAGCTCGACGCCGACCGTGGCGCTGCTGCCTGAGGTCTCGGCGTCGATGCTGCCGCCGCCGGTGAGCGCGATGGTGATCTCGGCGTTGTTGTCGTCGTCGTCCACGTCGAAGGCGACGCTGCCGCTGCCGGTGGCGGCGCCGTCGAATCCGCCGGCGGTGATGCGGGGATCGCCGCTGCGCGAAGAGGCGGGCACGGTGACGGTGACCGACTCGTCGACGGTGTCTGCGTCGGGTGCCCCGACCACGACCACGCTGTGGCTCGGCGCCACGGCGGTGGGGCCGGTGAAGGTCAGCGTCGAGGTCGACGCCGATGCGAAGGTGCCGCACGCCACCTTGGCCGCCGCAGTGCAGTTGACCAGCAGCCCGTCGCCTGGGGCGGCCCCGCTGAATGTCAGCGGCACGGTCAGCGTCTCGCCTGTGCCCAGCGGGCGCCCGATGCTCACCGTCAGCGTGACGGTCGAGGAGTCTTCGGTTGCGCTCACCACGACCGGGCGCGTCGCCAGTTCGGTGACCACCTCCCCCTCGCCGGTGAGGGTGACCGCTGTGTCGTCGTTGTCGTTGAGCACCGCCTCCGCTGATGTGGCGGTCTCGGTGCTGTGGATGGTTCCGTCGGCGTCGGTGTCGCCCGCGTCGAGCAGGCCGCCGGGCAGGTCGCCGAGGGTGACGGTGAGAGTCTCAGGCAGCTCGTCGACGCTGTCGTCCGCGACGGTGAGCACGAGCGTGGCGGTGCGCGCCGCGGCGCCGGCGAAGGTGACGGCGGGGGCCAGGGTGGCCGCGGCGCCGAGGGTCACGCCGGTGTTGACGCTGGTACCGGTGGCCGCAGCGAGGCTGAAGTCGGCGGCTGTGACGCCTGCGCCGCCGACGGCGAGGGGCACCGTGTAGCTCTCGCCGGCGGCCAACGCCCGGTCGAGCGTGACGGTGAAGGTGGCGGTGCGGTCTGCCGGCGCGGAGGCGCCCTCGGTGAGCGCGCCCGAGTCGGTGCGCGCCAGCGTCACGGTGAAGACGTCGTCGAGGATCGTCAGCGACGCGCTGTTGGCACTGACGTCGGGGCCCGCGCCGCCGGCCAGGTTGGTGCCCGAGGCGGCGGTGAAGGCAGCCTGGTTGCCGAGCGCCACCGTGAACGCCTCGGCTGCGCTGTCGCCGTCGTTGCGTGCGGTTGCGGAGACGGTGAGCACCGCGGTGCGCACCGAGGCGCCGCTGCGTCCGGTGAGGGTGAGCCGCGGCGAGGCGCCCGTCGCGCCCGCCAGCGTCACGTCGGTCTGGCCGGATTTGAGCGCGACGGCGATGTCGGGGGCGAGGCCGGAGAGCACTACCCCGGTGGTGGTCGCCAGCGACAGCGGCACCTCCACCACCTCGCCGGCAACGAGGGCCCGGCCCAGGGTGACCGTCACCTCCACCTCAGAGGTCGTGTCGCCCTCGATCAGCGCGCCGCTGCCGGTGAGCGACACCACCGTGGGGTCGTCGTCGACCACGGTGACGTCCACGTCGTCCACGGTCAAGTCGCCGTAGCCGCCGCCGGAGAAGCTGTGGCTGATCGCCACCGGGCGCGAGCCGCCGGGGTTGTCTGCGTT
Source organism: Acidimicrobiales bacterium (assembly GCA_965231925.1). Taxonomy (GTDB): domain Bacteria; phylum Actinomycetota; class Acidimicrobiia; order Acidimicrobiales; family Poriferisodalaceae; genus Poriferisodalis. Next base: position 1,194,146 of record OZ246894.1, on the reverse strand, counting down.
GTCGGCCACGCCGGTCACGGTCACCGTCTGGGCGGTGGAGAACGCCTCCGGCGCGAAGGTCAGCGTGGCGCTGGTGCCCGCGGCGCCGGTGGTGCTCACCGTTGCCGCGGTCGGATCGCTGCTGGTGACCGTGACGGTCACCGCCGCAGTCGGCCGCAGCGTCAGCGCCACCGTGTAGGTGTCGGTTGCGCCGGCCTCGCCGACCGACGTCGAGTCGCCGGACTCCACGATCAGTGCATTCACTTCGTCGTCGTCGATGATGCGGAAGCTGAGCGTGCCGCTGCCCGACGCCCCTCCCCCGACAGTGGTGGCCGCCGACTCCACGGTCTCACTGGGCCATGACGGGGGCAGCGAGATAGTCACGTTCTCGTCGTCGGTGTCGGCGTCGTGCAGCAGCTTCACCACCAGGGTCGCCTTGGTGGTCGTGCTGGCCGAGGCGCCGGCGAAGGTGACCTTGGTGCCGGCCAGCGACACCTCGCTGGGCGATCCCGACTTCAGCGAGAGGGAGATCTCGGTTCCCAGGGTGGCGCCGCTGATCACCAGCGGCACTTCGATCACCTCTCCGGCGCCGAGCGCCCGGCCCAGGGTGAGGTCGATCTCGCGGGTGCCTGCGGTGGTGCCCTCGGTCCAGGTCACCAGCGGCTTCGGGGGTGACGAATCGTCGAGGAAGCGCCCCGCCAGGGTGACCGTGGTGGGGTCGTCGTCGGCGACGCCGAGCCGCTGGGCCGCCGGGGCTGACACCTGGTAGGCCGCATCGTCGACGACGGTGACGGTGACCGCGCCCGCAGGCTCGTCGGCCTCGTCGCCGGTGGTGGGCACGGTGAAGGTGACGGTGCCTTCGACGGGTATGACGACGGTGCGGGTGGCGGTGGCTGCGCCGGATGCCGCGCCGGCGCCCGCGGCATGGGCCACCGTCAGTTTCACGCTCAGCGGGGCGGTGGGCGCGGGCACCGCGGTGAGCGTGAAGCTCGCGGCGCTGCCCTCGACCACGTCGGGGCCTCTGGTGAGCGTCACCACGTTGATGTCGTCGTTGGCGATCGCCACCGACAGCGGCCCGCCCGCGGCGCTCACCCCGCCGCCCGATCCCGTCACCGACATGGCGCGGCTGCCGGTTGCGTGGGCGATCACCACGGTGCGGTCGGTGGTGTCGGTGTTGGGCACTGCGGTGAGCACCAGCGTGGCCGTGCGGGCGCCTTGCGTGAAGCGCAGGGCCGGGTTCTGGGGGCTGTGCGGCGCCTCGATCAGCATCGTGACGCCCTTGTTGAGCCTGTCGCCGGGCTTGAGCCCAAGCGTGTAGTGGGCGCCCTCGGTGGCGCCGGTGACTGTCAGCGGAACCGTCGCCACCATGCCGGGGCCGACCGTCGATCCGAGCGTCACCGTGACGTCGACCGTGCCGGAGTCCTCGGCTGCCGACGTGGCGCTGGCGGCCAGCGTGGCCACGGTGGGGTCGTCGTCGACGAGCGTGAACTCGAGCGGGTTCACCGTGATCAGGTCGCCGCCTCTGGGGAAGCCCTCGAACAGGACCCGCCCGTCGGCTTCGTCCACGTCGTTGTCCGTCGGCGTCAGCGTGATCCTGGTGGCCGTGCTCGACTGCGCGTTGGCGGCGATGGTGAGATCGAAGGGCGTAATCGCCGTGAAGCCCACCGTGCCCGAGCCCTCATCGCCTGCCGCCGCCACGGTCAGCGCCTTGATGACGTCGAAGCGCGAGCCGACCGGCACGGCCGACAAGTCGAGGGCCTGGGGGGCGCCCTCGGTGACCTGCCGGGTCGTCACCGACCCCGGCGAAAGCGAGATGGACGACGGTTCGTCGTCGGTGTCGATCACCGTGACGGGTGTCGGCGTGACGGTCACGCTGCTGTAGCGGCCCGTGCCGGCGGGGTCGTAGGCGATGGTGTAGGTCACCGACGTCGTCCGCTGGCGGGCGGAGTTGAAGGTGGCGTCGTCTTGGGCGTGGACGGTGACGGTCTGCGCTTGGACCCAGTCTGCGGCGGTGAACCTCAGGCTCACCTGGTTGGCGGGGGTGCCGCCCTTGGTAGACAGCTTCACCGCGGCGGGGTCCTGCGAGGTGGCCGTGACCACCAGGGTCTTGCCGCCCTCGAACGCCTTGGGCCACAGCTCGAAGGTGTCGGTGGTCGACGTGCCCGTCTCGACGACCGTCTCGAAGACCCTTGTGTCCACGTCGGTGGGCAGCACGATGATCCCCGGCTCGGTGTCGTCGATCAGCAAGACGTCGAGCTGTGCCTGCTTGCCGCTGTAGGCGGGGTCGGTGGTGGAGGCCGTGTGGTTGATCTGCCACGTGCTGTCGCCTGGGGATGTTTCGTAGAGGCCGCCCTCGACCTCGAAGGTCACCGGCGTGCTCCAGTTGCTGGCGTCGAATCCGAAGGTGGTCGCTTGGCCCACCAGGTTGGCGCTGACCCGGCTGTTGCCCTCGATCCGGTAGATCTTGAGCGGCGACGCCGCGGGGGCGATGAACCTGATCTTCACCGTGGTGCCGGCGGCCGGTTGGGACCCCAGCCGGATCTGGTAGCGGTCGGTGTAGCGGCCACCGAGGCGGCGCTCGGTCACCGCGGTCGAGCCGTTGGTCTGGATCAGCCTCAGCTCCGGCGCTTCGTCGTCGATGACGGTCACGACGACGCTCGGCGCGGTCAGGCCTTCGTAGCGCTGGTCTGTCGAGCTCGCCGTGCCGGTGAGGGTGACTCTGCGGTTGCCGTTGTCGTCGTCGTCGTCGACGCCGGTCACGGTCACCGCCTGGTGCTCATCCCAGTTCTGGGGGGTGAACGTCAGCGTCGCCGTGGCGGCGGGGCTGCCGCCCGCGGCGCGCACCTGTGCTGCGGTGCTCGGTGAGGCCACGGTGACGGTGACGTCGTGGGTGGGCTGGGTTGTCAGCACGACGGTGTAGGTGAAGGTGCCGCCGGCTTCGCCCACCGGCCCGCCGGTGGTTGAGACGCCCACCAGCGGAACCTCCGAATCGGCCACCGTCGCAGTCACCGTGTCGACGGTCGCGCCGTGGTAGGCGTTGGTCGTGGGCGCCGCGGTGGCGGCATGGCTGATCGTCGCGGTGCGCGGGTTCGTCTTGGTGCGGTTGGCGACGCCGGTCACGAAGACCGTCCGCGCGAAGCGCCAGCTGCCTGCGGGGCCGCCGGTGAAGGTCAGCGTCGCCGTGGTGGCGGGGGTGCCGCCGGCGGTGCGCACCTGCGCGGTGCCGGGCGCGCCGGAGGTGGCCACGATGGTCACCGTCGCCCCGGCGCCCGGGTCGGAGTTGAGCTTGACGGTGTAGCTGTCGGTGCTGGCGCCGTCGTCGAGCAGTGACGTGTCGCCAGACTCGGTGACGGTCACCCCGACGGTGTCGTCGTCCACCACGGTCACGGCCACGGTCGCGGAGGCGCCCGAGTAGCCGGGGTCGCTCGAGACGGCCGCGTGGCCGAGGCTGACCGTGCGGTTGCCGCTGTTGTCGGTGCTGTCTGCGACGCCGGTCACGGTCACCTGCTGGGGCACGTTCCAGTTGGCGGTGGTGAATCTCAGGGTTGTCGAGGCGCCTGCCGGGCCGGTCGGGCCCCGCACGGTCGCCGCAGCCGGCGTCGGGGAGGTGACCGTCACGCTCACCGGGTGGGCGGGCCGCGAGGCGAGCCGCACCGTGTAGGCGTCGGTGCTGCCGTCGTCGGTCACCTGCGTCGTGCCTGCGGTCTGCTCCACGATCACTGCGGCGGTGTCGTCGTCGACGATGGTCACCGTCACGGTGTCGACGTCGGCGCCGTGGTAGCGGAGGTCGCGCGAGGTCACGGCGTGGCTGACGGTTGCGCTCAGGTCGGCCGCAGCGTTGTCGACTTTGTCGTCTGCCGCGGTCACGGTGAAGGTCGCCGGCCGGCGCCAGTTCGCCGCGGTGATGGTCACCGCGCCCGACACGGTGATGCGCGACGAGCTCGCCGTGGGGGTGATCACCACGTCATGGGTCGGCCGGGCGCTGAGCGTGACGGTGTAGCTGTCGGTGCGGCCCGCGCCCGGCGCCTCGGTGACCCGGGTCGAGCCGCCGGACTGCGTGAGATCGACGTCGACGGCGGTGTCGATCACCGTCACTGTCACATCGGGGGCTGCGGTGACGCCGCTCCAGCCTGCGACGGTGTGGCTCAGCGTCACCTCCTCGTCGTCGAAGTCGATGTCGGACGCCGCGGTGAGGGTCACGGTCTGCGGCGTCTCCCAGTTGCCGCTCGACCCGCCGGTGAAGGTGTAGCGCGCCGGCCTGACGGCGAGCACCGACGTGTCCGACGACTCGACCCTCACTGTGACGCTGACGCCGCTGCCGGGGTCTTGGCTGAGGCGGACGGTGTAGCCCCCGCTGGGTTCGAGCACCCGCGAGCCGCCTTCGAACACTTCCACCTCGAGCGCGGCAGGCACGATCCCGGCGTCGTTGTCGGTGATGCGGACCGTGGCTGCGTTGTTCGTCGGATGCGGCACCGCCCCGCCGGCCACATCGGTGCCCGCGCGCGCCGCGAACGCCGCAGCGTCACCGAGTTCGACGGTCATCGTCTCGAACGCGCCCTCGCCGATCTTGTCGTCGATGAACGAGAGGATCAGCAGGCCCTCGCGAGGCACGGGACGGCTCGGGTTGCGGCTCTGAGGGTTGTCAACCCGGAATGCGCCTTGGCGCTCCGGCTTGGGGGCGTCGAACTCGGCTGCGTCGAACACCGCGACGAACTCGCCGGCAGTGGTGTCGAAGGTCCGTTGCACGACGTGAAGAATCACCTCGATCATGCCGGCCTCGCCGTACCAGTCCCAGCCGGAGGTGTCGGTCTCGGGGGTCCACAGGTTTCCGCCGTGCAGCCAGGTGACACCGGCGTTGAGCGCGCTGCGACCGCCGGCGGGGTTCTTGCCGATGCTGTCCGTGTCCGACCGCCAGATCAGCCGCGCCTCGACGTCTTCGGGGGTGATGTTCACGCCGCGGATGCGGATCGGCACCTCGATCCGCTCGCCGGGTGCGGCCAAGTCCCGGCTCAAGGTGACCTCGAAGCCGAAGTGCTTGCCGTTCGCGGGCGGTCGGGCCGCATTGGAGTCGACCGATTTGCCCTCGGCGACGGTCATTTCGCCGCTGTTTCTGAGCGACACCACGGTGGGCTGCGTGTCGCTCACTGTGGCCGTCACGCTCGGTGCGGTCGCAGTGCTGTAGGCCGAGTCTGCCGACGTCACCGCGTGCGTGATCGTGGACGTGCGGGTGCCGCCCTTGTTGTCGACGCTGTCGCTCACGCCCGTCACCGTGAACGCGGCGGGCTGGTTCCAATTGTCCGCGGTGAAGGTGATCCGCGGGGGCGACACGGTTGCGGCCGTGGTGTTGCCGCTGGTGGGTGAGACGACCACGGTGGTGCCGGTCGCCGGCGCGGAGGCCAGCCGCACGGTGTAGGTCGCGGTGGCGCCCTCGGCGACGGTCAGCGCGCCGGTGGACGTCAGCACTGCGCCCGTCGAGGCCTCGTCGTCGATCAGGCGCACTCCCACCGAGGCGGCCAGCGGATTCGGCGCCAGCCCGCCGCCCAGCGTGCCCAGGGCGATCCGCGCCAGTTCGTGGACGCTGTCGCTGTCGTGCGCGGCGACGGCGGTCAGCACTGCCGCGCCGTCGCCTGCGCCGGCGAACACCACGGTGGGCGTCAGCGTGGACCCTCCCTCGATGGTTACGCCGTCGCCCGCGGCGACGCTCAGCACCAGGTCGCCGGCAGCCAGGCCGGCGCCTGCCAGCACCAGGGGGATCCTGAAGCTGTCGCCCGCCGCGCGCGGCCGCGACAGGCCGACGGAGATGGACGCCGTCGAGGAGGCGTCGCCCTCGAGCAGCTGGCCCCCGCCGCTGAGCGAGACCAGCACCGCCGGATCGTTGTCGACCACGCGCACCATCGCCGAGGCCGCTCCGAGCGGCGCGAACCCCGTCCCCTCAATAGGCCTACGGCCGATCTCGGTGCGGGAGGTGACGCTGTAGCCGCTGCCGGTTGCGACCGCGGCGGTCACTGCACCGTTGGGCTCGAAGAGCGAGTCGTCGACGGTCGGCACCTCGAAGACGAACTCGGTGGCCCCCGCGGGGATGGTCACCGTGCGGGTGCCCTCGGCGCCGGCGGCCACGTAGTCGCTGCCGGCCGCTTCGCTGATCGTCACCTGCACCGGCAGGTCGTACTGCACTGCGGGGTCCGCGGAGAGGGTGAAGCGCGCCGGGCTGCCTTCGGTCACCGGCCGCGCCCGCGGCGTCAGATTCAAGATCACCTGGCCCTCGGCGAGCCTCCACGCCACCGACACCTCCGGGTCCGCGTTGGCATCGGTGATGGTGAGGTCGAGATGGTCGGGGCTGCCCTTGGCCACGCCTGCGGGCAGGTTGCCGAACTCCAGGGTCAGCGTCTCGGCGGGCTCGTCGGCGCCGTCGGTCTCGGCGGTGAAGGTGAGCGTGCCGGAGGTGCCGCCCTTGGCGATCGCGATGGCGCCGCTGTTCGACAGCGAGAAGTCGGCCGCTTCCGCTGTGCCGACCCCGGAGCGCTGCTGCACGGCAATGGCGAGGTCGGCGGTGGCGGGCACCAGCAGCGTGGCGGTGACGGTGAGCGTCTCGCCCTCGGCCAGCGTGGTCTTGTCCGACGACAGCGACACCGTCTGCGCGACCTTGTCGTCGGTGACGGTGACCGACACCTGGCAGGTGCCCCGGGTGGTGTCGCAGTTGGCGCCGCTGCCCGCAGCGCCTCCGCCGAGCGTCTCGGCGCTGTCGGCCTGCGTCTCGAACCTGAACTGGGCGCTGCTGTCGCTGGAGACGGGGATGTCCACCATCACGGTGTCGTCGGTGGTGTCGGCGTCGCGCCCGGCCACTGCGGTGAGGTCGACCGTGGTGGCCGTTCCGCCCGCACGCCCGGTGAAGGTGACCGTGGCGCCGTTGAGCGTCACGCCCGCGGGCGTGCCCGACAGGCTCAGCGTGAACGCCGGGTCGCCGCCGCCGGTGAACCGCAGCGGCACTTCGAGGCGCTCGCCTTCCACCAGCGCCCGGCCCAGCGTGAGGCGCAGCGTGGCGGTGGCGGTGGTGCTCACCTCGGTGGCGGTGGCGTCGGGCGCGCTCAGCGCGACCGTGGTGGGGTCGTCGTCGGTGATCGAGACGGTGGCGGTGCCGTCGGTGCCGACCACCGCCGACGAGGTGCCTGCGAGCACCACGGTGAACGACTCGGTGGGCTCGTCGGCGTTGTCGTCGATGATCGGCACAGCGAAATCGGCGAACGACGTGCCGGGCTGGAGGGTGAGGGTGCCGGAGCTGGCGGTGAAATCGGACCCGGCGACAGCAGTGCCGCTGCTGGTGGCGTAGTCCACCGTCACGGGCACCACCCGCTCGCCGGAGACAACTACTTGCAGCCCTGCGGCGGTGCTCTCGTCGTAGGTGTATTCCGACGGGGCGAACTCCACCTCCGGGCGGTCGGCTGCGTCGGTGATGGTGCCCGTCGCCGAGCCGCGGCCCGCACTGACCGGCGGCGCGCTGCCGGCGGCGACCGTCGGGGTGCCCAGCTGCAGCGTGAAGTAGTGGTCGGCCTCGAAGACGAGGTCGGCGCTGGTGGGCACGGTGATGGTGCCGGTGGTGGCGCCGGCGGCGATCACGATCGACCCGGCGGCGTTCGTGAAGTCGGCCTCGTTGCCGTCCGCGCTGCCGGTGGCGACCGCGCCGGCGGGATCGGTGGACTCGCCGCGCCCGTCGCTGAAGGTGTAGGGCACGGTCACGTCGGCGGCGAGGACCGCCGGCAGCGTCACCGTGAAGCTGAGCGCGCTGCCCTCGGCGGCGGAGGCGGGGTCGACCCGCAAGCCCTCCTGCACGGTGAACACCGGCGACAGGCCGTAGAGCCGCCGCTGCTCGGTGGAGGCGCCTCGCTTGCCGGTCAGCGGGCCGACGTTCGCGGTGGAGTCGTCGAGCGCGCCGAAGGTGATGTACGCGGCGTCGGCCCCGGTGGTGCCCAGGGTATGGCCGGCGCTCGAGCCGCTGCCGACGGCGATGCCGGTCCAGTGCTCGACGAGGTCGGCGGTGTCGGTCTTCTGCTTCGCGCCCGCGACGTTGGTCGGCGAGTCCTCGTTCTGCCAGCCCCCGTCGTAGAAGTCGCTGTAGTCGTCGGCGACCGCGCCGCCGCGCACCCAGTAGACGGGCGCGTCGGTGTCGGAGCCCGCGGTGGCGGTGTTGGCCTCGACGGTCGTCGTCGCCGTCTCTGCCACCGCCGTGAACAGCGGTGCGTACGGCCCGATCGCGAGGGGACGGATGCGGTCGCTGTGGTTTGCGGCGTCGGTTTGGACGAGGCTGTTGTAGTGGTCGATGTCGGCGGCGCTGGCCGCCGTCTTGGTCCGAGTCGAGAACAGCAGGCGGAAGCTCTCGCCGGGGCCGACGCCGTCGGGTATCAGCGGCGAGTTCTCGGGCAGGGCGGTGGGTGCGGGGGGCTCGACGATGGTGAGGGTGATCTCGGTGGCGGCCCCTTCGGAGGTGTCGAGGAAGATCCCCGCAGGCAGCGTCCCGAACTCCAGCGTCAGCGTCTCGCCCCCGTCGTCGAGGTTGTCGCTGCGCGCCTCCACATAGACGTATCTGGACTGGGCGGAGGTGCGCCTGTCGCCTTCGAAGTCCAAGCGGCCGCCGCCGAAGGTGACCACGCCGCCGTCTCGCAGCCGGATGTCGGCCGCCGACGCGGTGCCGCCCTGTGCCTTGAGCTGCACCGGCACGTCGAAGTCGGCGGGCGCCTCGCTGGGGTTGGTCACGACCTCGACGCGCACGAAGCTGCCCTCGGTGACCTCGGTGTCGGCGACCCTCAGCGACACGCTCGGTTCGGCGACGGCGATGATCGTGATGAACCCGACGCGCGGCGATCCTAAGACGGCATGCTCGTCGTGCTCGAAGAAGACGAAGAGCGTCTCGCTGCGCTCGTTGTTCACGATGTCGTCGAGGATCGTCACCTCGAGGGTCTTGGTGTCCTCGTCGGGTGCGATGGTCACCGTCGCAGCGGAGACCGCCTCATAGTCCTCGCCTGCCATCGCAGTGTTGTCCCGAGTGCGCCAAGTGATGGTGATGGGCACCAGCGTGGAGCAGTCGTCGCACTCGACTTGGGTATTGCCGACGAAGAACTTCTTGTCGATCGTGACCTTCGCAGTCCCGTCGAGCTCTCCGGTGGCGAACGACGACTTGGCAAATTGGAGCTTGGGGCGGTCGGCGTCGTCGTCGATGGTTCCCACTGCGGTGGTGCGCGTCGTGTCCAGCGCCGGCGCGTTGCCGCTCGTGACGGTCGGCGTGCCCAGGGTGATCGTGAAGTGGTGGCCGCCCTCGTAGACCTTGTCGTCGGTGGTGGGCACCTCCACGGTGGCGCTCTCGGCGCCGGCGCGGATGACCACGCTGCCCGCTGTGTTGGTGTAGTCGGCGTCGGCGCCGTCGGCTGAGCCGGTGGCCACGCTGTAGGCCGGGTCGCTCGACATCGAGCGTCCGTCGGAGAGGGTGTAGGGCACGGTGATGTCGGTGGTCGCCCGCACCCCCAGCGACACCGTGAAGCGCACCGGGTCGCCCTCGGCGAACCTCAGGCGCTTGTCGGCGTCGTCGGTGGGCACGGTGACGCCGACGGCGGGGTCGACCACGGCGACGGTCACCTCCGGGCCGGTGGTGACGCTGCCGTATCCGCTCACGGCATGGGTGACCGTCACGTCCTCGGAGTTCGAGTCGGAGTCGGCCAGCGGGCGGAGCCCGACCGGTTGGGGCACCTGCCACTGGTCGGCCGCAACGCCGCTGGGCGCGGGCCACGTCACGGTCAGCGTCCCGTCGGACTCGAGCGTCGCGCTGGGCCCGGTGCTCGCCGCGGCGAGCGCCACCAGCGACACTGCCCCGGTGTCATCCGAGCTCACCTTGACGGTCACCGACCCGGTGGGCTTGGTCGACAGTGCCAGCCAGTAGATGCCGTCGCTGCCGCCCTCGAGCAGCTTGAACTCGTCCTGGGTCGCCACGAGCGCAATGGGCTCGTCGGAGGGGAAGTCGAGCGCGGCGAAGCGCACGACGCTGTTGAAGCTGTCGAGCACCGGCGTGTCGACGTTGGTGTCGAGCTGCTTGAGGCCGAGGCCGGTGACGGTGACCACCACGCTGTCGTGGAGGTCAGTGGAGTCGCCCACCACTTCGGTGAGCTGGATCTTGGCCTCCTGCACGGTCATGCCCGCTGCCGCGGTGAAGGTGAGGGTGCTGGCGCCGGGGCCGGCGGCCAGGGCCGTCCCGCTGACGGTGACGCCTGCGCTGGCGCCGGCCACCAGCGCCCAGCGGAAGTCTGAGGCATCGCCGGCGAACGCGATCGGCACGTCGATGACCTCCGCGGTGCCGTCCGCGGTGACTGCCAGCGGCCTGCTGAGCCGCACCGTGAAGCTGGGCGGATCGGCCGGTTTCGTGCCCTCGTACACGATGCCGCCGCCGGTGATCGACACCACCGTGGCGTCGTCGTCGGCGATGTCGACGGTCATGGCGCGGGTGGCGCCGATGCTGAAGCCTCCGGTGGGGTTCGACAGCTCGAGCGTGAAGCGCTCGTTCGGCTCGTCCACTGCGTCGGCGATCAGCTCGATCGGCAGGTCCACGGTGCTGGTGCCCGCCGGCCAGGTCACCTTGAACGACCTGCGGCTGCCGGAAGTGGTGAGCGCTGCCGAGCCGGTGTAGCGGTAGTCGGCGCCGTGTTTCGCAGCGGCGTCGACCATCGTGACGGTCACGCCGCCGGCGGCGGTGCTGTCGCTGACGCTGAGGGTGGCGCTCAGCGTGCCGGGCGCAGCGTCGCCCTCGGTGATCTCGGCGGTCGCCGCCCCGAGGCTCACCAGCTTGGAGTCGTCGTCGTCGTCGTTGACGGTGAGCCTCAGAGAACCGTCGATGGCCGGGGCGAGGTACTGGGGGTTCTGGTCGCTGCAGAACGTCGGCATCTTCGTCGCGGTGCCTGTGAGGTGCTTGATCGGGCCGTAGGTCTCGTCGTCGGCGTCGTCGTCGTCGAGGAATGTGAGCTCGACGCCCACCTGGGTCGGCGCTAAGAAGGTCCGGGGGTTCGGGTTCGGGTTCGGCAGGTCCCACTTGACGTTCATGCCGCGGACTGGGAGGCCGGAGACGGTTCTGTTGAGCGGCGTGAGCGTGACCGCGCTCATGGTTCGGTTTGGCTGTGTGGACACCAGCTTGGCGGTGTAGTCGACGCCGTAGTCGGCGCCCTCGATGTAGAAGGCCGCCTCATAGAACTCGTTGGCGCACGTCAACAGCCGCGTGTTCAAGGTCACCGTCAGCGTCGCCGTGGCGGTGGTGGAGCCCTCGGTCGCCTCGGTGTCTGAGGCCCCCACGGTCGCTTGGATCAAGGCTTTGTCTAACGCGTCCACGGGGATCCTGTACGCCCTGTTCCATAGGCTGATCAGCGACTCCTCGTTGCCTCCGTTGTCGGTGTAGGAGATCCTCGCACGCAGAGCTCGTCTGGCGATTGCGTCTGCGCTAGTCGGGGTGTAGGTGGTGGCCGTGCCGGCGTCGCCGGGCACGTCCACCCACGGGGCACTCCCGGTGTTCGCCCGGGTCTGCCATTGGAACGTCATCTCGTTCAGGGGAGGGCTGCCGTCGGGGTCTGGGGTCAGCACAAACAAGCGCAGGGGAGATCCGGCCCGGACGCCGATCGCGAGGTGGTTCTCCCGGTACTGGTCCACCCTGGCCTGGCCCTCGTTCTCGTCGCCGACGGTCACCGTCACTTCCTGGGTCACCTTGGTGGGCGTGCCGTCGGCGCCGGTCGAGGTGGCCGCCACGGTGATGGTGAACTGGCCGTCGGTGTAGCTCGAGTCCTCGCGGTTCAGTGCGGGGCCGCCGTAGATGATCTGGCCGGCGCTGTCGATCTCGAAGCCTGTCGGCGGCGATTCGAGCGAGTAGGTGACGTCGTCGCCGTTGAAGTCGATGGCGACCACCGGCGAGCCCACGTTGATCTTGTCGGTCGAGGCATCGGTGTTCTCGGGCACCACGAGGTCGTCGGGCACCACCACGAACGCTGCGTCCACCGGTGTGGTCAGGCGCGGCACCACCGCGAACTCCGCCTGCACCGGAGCGCAGCCGCCGGGCGCCGCGAGGCTCTCGGCGTCGGCGCACAGTGCGTCGGCGCCGCCGCTGGGCGTGCCGCCGTAGCGGTCCTTGGCGCCGTCGATCAAGACGCCGCCGATGCGCAGCGTCAGCGTGTGGGCGCTGGTCATTGCCGTGCGGCCGGCTGCGGTCAGCTCGAGCGTCACGGTGGCGATGGTGCCCCCGCTCGCACCGTCGAGGCGCAGCGCATAGTGGCCGGCGGTGGTGCCGCTCGCCAGGCTCAGCCCAGTGGGCGCGCCCACCAGCTCGATCGACGGGGCGGCTGCGCCGAGCGCGGCGCTGCCCGAGGCGAGGTAGCGGCACGGGTCCGAAACGAACTTGGGGCCACAGATCGTCGTGGAGGCGCCGCTGGAGAAGCCTCCGCTGCGGACGCCGGCGAACACGTAGTCGCCCTCGAGCGTGACGTCGACGGTGGCCCGGTACGGCCCCGAGTTGCCGCTGCGGGTGAAGTCGGCGGCCTGGAGCAGGCCCTTGCTCGGCGTCAGGGTGGCTGTGGGCGGGTCGTCGTCGGTGACCGTCACCGGCACCAGCACCTGCTTGGTGGCGTCGCCCGCGAAGTTCAGCTCCACGTCGAAGTCCTTGATGTCCCAGATGTCGTCGTCCTGCGCGGCGGTCACGGTGACCGTCTGGGGCTTGAACCAGGCTTTGGCGTTGGCCGCGGCCGGCTCGAAGGTCAGCTCTGCGGGCGACAGCGAGACCAGCTTCTTGAGGTCGGTCAGTTCGCTGGCGCTCAGCTTGGTGCTGGTGAGCTCGACGGTGAGCTTCTGCGTCGCCGACGGCGCCTGGGAGAGGCTCACCCGCAGTTCGCCGGTGTCGCCCTCGGTCACCTCCAGCGAGGCGGCCGAGGCGGTGATCCCCTGCGGTGTGCCTGCGTCGAGGTGGACGACGTCGATGGTGTGGTCGGTGTCGTGGACCACCAGGCCGCCCTCGAAGCTCGCGTCGAGCACGGCGCCCGGCCCGCCCGCGATGCGCAGGCCCAGCCGGTCGGGCTCGAGGTCGGTGTCGCTGCCGTTCTGGTCCTGGATCGTCAGCTGGTAGTCGGTGGAGCCCGCGCCCGGCTTGATGGTCAACAGCGGCCGTGTGGTGCCGCCCGCGAGGCCGATTCCGAGCAGTGAGCTGTTGGCCGTGGTGAAGCCCAGCTGCACCTGCGAGCCGGGGTCTGCGAGGTCGAGCCCGGTGGAGGAGTACAGCTCCAGCGGTATGTCGAACTCTTCGCTGCCGACGGGGTTGCGGCTCAGCCCGACCACCGTGAACACCGCGCTCGGGCCGCCGGACTCGGCGATCACCGGGTCGCCGTCGATCGTCGGGGTGGCGGCGTCGCGGGTGGTCAGGCTCACGACGGTGGGCTCGTCGTCGACGAAGTCGACGGTGATGTCGGGCACGGTCGCCGCGCTGTAGACGGAGTCTGAGGTGGCGACGGTGTGGCTGATGACCGGGTCGTCGAGGCTCGACCCGCCCGGGTTGTCGGTGTCGTCGTTGTGGGCGGAGGTCACCGTGATCGTCTTGGTCAGCGCAGCACCGCGGTCCGACGGATTGAACACGATGGGACTCGACACGGTGGCGTGGGCCTGGTCGCTCGCCGGCGTGATCGTCACCGTGTGCGACGGTGCCCGTGCCAGGCGGATGCTGTAGGTGTATGTGTCGCCGACCGTGTCGCCGAGCACCGGCCCGCCGTCTGCGTGCTCGACCACCAGTTCCTTACTCGGCGACACCGTCAAGTAGGCAAATATGGGCACGCATTGTGAGTTTGCCCGACCAAAATCCCCGCCGTTTCCCCTGGCGACACTATTGGTGGAGAGATCATTGTCCTGGCAGCCTTTGTACAGCATGCCCCCGGCCTTGATGATGACCTGGGTCTCGGCGTTGAGTTCCTTCTGCGCTTCTTCGGACATGCGCAGCGTTAGCTTCGCTCTCGTATTGTCGAAGCGTTCGATGCGTTGCACCACCATGCCGGCGGGTGCATTCTGCAACTCGATCGAAGGGCCGACCTCGATTTCATTGCCTCCGACGGTGAGCGTGCCGCCGCGCAGTGCCAGATCGGTTGCAACCACCTTGTTGTCAGCGTCGCGTTTGAAGGCTCCCCGTGAATCGCTGGCGTCGTTCCATTCGCCTTGCTGTACAAAATATCTAAATTGCCCAAGATTTCGGTCTATTCGAAGGCAGAAGGTCACTTCGACCGCATTCGATCCCTGAACTGATGAAAGCTCCCATTCACGGATGGAACCGTTGAAGCGCTGGTTGGAATTACAGGACGCTGGCAACCTACTTGCACGAGCTCCGATATGGCGGGTTCGAGGGTCGTCGTCGCTGAAGGTGATGGTGCCGGTGCCTCTGCCGACGAGGCGTCGGTCGAATCCTCGGGAGGCCAGCACCGGTGTGGTGAGGTCGGGGGCGGTGTCTGCTGCGGGGATACTCAGTTCGAGTACCTCGAACTGATTGTCATTGTCGTCGAGCGCCCGCACAATGACCTCCGCGAAAGGCGGCGCGCCCGCGGCGCCGTCGAGCACGACCGTGCTGCCCGACAGGCTCGCGCCGGGTGCTGGCACCAGTTCGAAGTCGAAGTCGTCGCCGAGGGTCAGATCGTCTGAGTTGTAGAGGATCGGTATCTCGAGCCGCTGGTTCTTGCCGAGCCGCTCGAAGTCGGTCTTGAGGCCGACCCTCAGCCGCCCCGGCGCGGGCGCCGTCAGCGCCTGCTCCGCGGCCGTGTTGTCGGTGACGACGAGCTCGACCAGGTAGGGGTTCGTGGTGTCGGTGATTGTGCCGACGGTGCTCTGGAGTATGATGTCGGTCTCCGGGGGTTTGACGTCGGTCTCCTGTGTCGTATAGATCGGCACCAGCCTCGACTCGTCGATCCTGACCCTCAGCTGCTCGTTGCCCTCATAGACGTCGTCAGTGGAGACGCTGAACGTCTTGGAGACGCTGCGGCTGGGGTCGGTGATGTCGATGGCGCCTTTGAGCGACGGCATGTCGGACTCGGTGATGCCGGCACCGAAGAACTCCACAGGCACGGAGACTTTGGCTGCGTCTGCAGCGCCCCTCGGTTTGACCTCCACGGAGATGCCGAATGAGCCGCCCTCGTCAATCTCGACGCTTCCAGTTCCGGTGATTGCCCTGAGGGTGCCGAAGTTGTACGCGGTGAAACTGACCGCGCGGTCGGGGTTGTTCATAGTGACGCTGCCCGTCCCCGTGCGGCACCCCGCTGGTCCGGTCGAGAAGTCGCTGATGTTCCAGCAGTTGTTCTGGAAAGCGACGCCGCTCGTGCTGGTGAGGGCCGGGGAGATCTCCAGAACGATGCTGCTGAGACTGCTCGCGCTCTCCGGATTCGCCTTGAACGCCATGAGCGCGGCCTCGGTGAACTCGAAGGTCACTGTCGCGTTCGTCTCTCGTTCGTTACTTTCCTTTACAAGATTCGTGACGGAAACACCGGGAATCGCCGGATTCAGTCGGATCAACGGCCCCGAGGCCGTATAGCGGACGTTCTGATTGCATACGTTGGAGTCGCTGCCGGGCTGCACGCCGGTCAGCGCAAATTCGGTGATCGCACGCGACGCGAATGCGCAGCGGTAACCGTCCGCCTCGAAGAAGAGGCCCCCGGCGAGCTCCACTCTTGCGGAGTATTCGTAGGGTCCGCCGATGGGGCCCTTCAACCGGCTCGAGGAGAAATTCGAAGTGAAGAAGTTCAGCCGTGAAGGGTTCGTCGGTGTCGGTGGCGACTGCGCCGCGGCCGGCTCGGCGTCGAGCGCATCGCCGATCAGCGGCACATGCGACACCACCGGCGCCAGCCCGCTCGCTAACAGCACAGCCGCGAGCAGGCACACTGTCACCTTGCGCGCACGCCGTGCGCCGAGCCACGCCAGCCGTCTCATGCGCGCCGAACGCTCAACGCCGCAAGGCAGCACACAGGCGCAAGCCGACCCGACAACGCAGGTCGGCTGCAGCCGCGAGATGGCGACCGGGTCCAGTTCACCGCCGGGCCATCACCTGCACTGCGACCAGGCTGCCGCGCGTCGCGCCGACCCCCCCCCCCCCCCACGCCGTTGCGGAAACCGCAGGTCCGGGACTTGTGCAGGGCTTCGTGCAGACAGCCTGACGCGCCGGTTCGGCTCGCCTGAGAGCACATCACGAAGAGCAGGAGATCAGCGCCCATAGCAGTTGCCCATTCTGCCACGCCCCCACCCGGAATAGTGACAGTTTTGGAACCCAGATTGTCCGAACTCAGATTCCTGCCAGCCGTCAGATTTCGCCGTCTGCGAGCTCGTCGCAGTCGCGGCGCCGCCGTTCTGCGGCACGGTCATGCCGCATCCGGGCAAGCGTCAGCGGCGTGTGGCGGCCGGCGCGTTGGCCGAGGAGCTCGACGAACTGGTGCATCGCAGGCCGATCAAGTAGCCGATTGCGGCGCCTACCGGGCGCGTTGGCCGAGGAGCTCGACGAACTGGTGCATCGCAGCACGTGGGGCGGCCCGACCGCTGCACTGCACCTTGAAGTCGCGCTGGACCCTGAAGTTGCACTCGACCCTGAGGTCAACCTGTCAGCTCGCACGCGAACACGAAGCAACCTTGCGCGCCGGATCTGCCAAGCCCCATGCATCGCCCTGCCCGGGTGTGCGCCTCGACCCGGGCACGCTCGTCCAATGACAGCCTTCCCGCCATACCGGACACCTCCACTGGTGGTCGTGGCTTACGACAACCCGGCCATAATGACCGGACTGTCGCGACCACCGATGGAGTTCGCCCACCTATAGAGCCTGCCGTCCTTCCCGACGGTGTGGGCGACGGCCGAGCGATGCGGGCGCTTCTTCTCGAAGGGTCTCGGCTCGACCTGCCTCTGACCGTCGAGGGGGTAGTCAGTCTCCCGCCGGTCACGTTCGCGCCAGCCAGAACAACGGCGAAGACCAGTGTGACCTTTCTCCGGAAATCGACATCTGAGTCGAAGAGGCACGTATTTCTTGCGCGTACCGATCACGTTGGGTTCGTCATGAGCAAGGGCTCGCCAGCATGTGATCCGCATGGCGACGATCTTCCTCGACTCGCCACGGAGATCCGGCACGTCGTCACCGATCCAGCTACTTGGCGACCATCAAAGCAGGTGGCCAGGCGTCGGCTTGCCGAGTTGGTCAGCCTCGACGCCTCGACTCTTGATGTAGATGCTGAGGCCGCGCGTGCTTCGCTCAAGGACGCAGGCGGCCTCGAAGCCGGGACGATTCTTCGTTTTGACGGCAAGCGCCGCACGCGATCGGCTGGCGACCGGCCGTTCGTTTCGGTCCTACACGTGGACGAACTCGGTGCAGTCGACTGGCATCTTGCGAGCATCCATCGGCCCGTGACCCCAGGCCAGCTCGCCAAACCCGGAGAGTTGCTCGTCTCGTTGCTCAACCCGCGCAAGTTCAGAGCAGCGGTAGTTCCCGAGAGCATTGGTCCAATCCAGTGTTCGGCAGAGTTCGGGGTTTACCAGCCGGACATTGATCCCTACGCGGCGCTGGTGCTGCTCCAGCATCCGCTCGTCCGCCGACAGATCGCTCCTTTGGGCAGAGGCACGTCAAGTTCACGTCGCCGCATCGATGCCACCGAGGTGCTGTCGCTCATGCTCCCGCCATTTCACGATTCATGGGCTACGCGAGCGGGACAGTCTGCGCGAGATCACTTTGACCACATCGCAACCGCAACGGGAGGACTGCGCGAACTCTATTCCTCGCCGCAGGGCACGAGTCTTGAGGAGCAGGCGCTGCTAGCGCGACGAACGGGAAGAGCGGGTGGCAGCGCCGACCGTCGCCCGCCGAGTTCAGACAGCTACTACGACACCGAGCACTTGCCGGGATTCGGGTCCCAGTGCTCAACCTCGAGATAATCCACGCCTCTGTCCAGCCCCTCGGGGCGCAGTTATTCTCGGTTCATGGCCGCTCCGGATCTTGCTGCTGCGCGTCGTGCATCTGACGAGCTGGTGCGCGCCGGCGCGGGCCGGGTGCTGCTGTTCGGGTCGCTGGCGCGCGGCGAAGCCGGCCACCACAGCGACATCGACCTGGTGGCGATCTACGACGACCTGGGCGACTACAGCGACCGCTCGACGCGCCGCTGCGTTCTGGAGGCCAAGGCCGGCGAAGTCGCCGGATGGCCCGTCGACGTCGTGGTCACCGACGCCCCTGAATGGGCGGTTCGCACCACTCGCGTGCCGTGCTCGGTCGAGGCCCGCATCGCCGGCGACGCAGTCGAGCTGGCCGACACCGGACACCACACCGGGATTGACTGGGACAAGGGAGCGTCTGACAGGCCGACGGGTGGGGTCCGGATCGTCGTAGCGGCGTCCGGCGGTTACGGTCCGGTGCCGCGGTCCGGCTGGTCGGGGAGGCGGATGGGTCCGTCGAGGATTGCAGACACGCGCTCGCAATAGTGGTGCCACAGGTCAAGGTCACGCTCGGAGATGCCCTGGCGGCGGCACTCGTCGGCAACGACGGCGCCGATGCTCAAAGCGGCGCCGCACTGCTCGCGCAGCTGGTTCTCGTCGGGCAACTCTGGCCGGTCAGCGACGTAGTTGGATTTGCGCCATTCGTGCAGAGAGGCCAGGTCCAGGGCGTTGCCGGCCAGCGTGTGGAAGGCGTGGCGAACCGTTTCTGGCTGGTCGGCGAGCAGATCGAGTATGTCGTGCTTCTTGGGCGGCGCGGCTCCCAAGGAGATGACGTAGGTGGCCTTCGCCGCGGACTCGACGATCAGGAGGACCTCAGCCATCGCCGAGGCGAAGCGGAGACCTTCCTGGCGGCGACGATGGTCGGCGTCGACTGCATCGGCTTCGGCGACTGTCGGGCGCAGGCGGTCCTCGAGCCGTGCCGCGGCGTCGTACATCTCCTCGAATCGGCTGGCAAGCTCGGCAGTGGGATCAGCAGGCAATCCGATCTCCTTGTCCCAGTCGATCCCGGCGTGATCTCCGACGTCGGCCAGATCTACTGCGTCGCCGGCGATGCGGGCCTCCACCGAGCACGGCACCTTTGTCGTGCGCACCGCTCTGACGAGCTGCGTCGAGATCGGCTACTGCCGAATCAGAGCCTTCAGTTCCTCGACGGTGCAGGGCTTGTGAGGATGCAGGTGCAGCATGGCGTGACAGTTCGGGCACACCGGAACGAGATCTTCCACAGGGTCCAGCTCGTACTCGCCGTGCTTGGCCGCCTCTGCCACTGGCGTCTTGTGATGCACTTAGATGTAACCGTCGGCGAAGTCGCCGTAGACGGCGCCGAAGTCGACGCCGCAGACCGCGCAGTCGGTTCCGTGCGCTGCGATGCAGATGCGACGCGCCGTGTTGTCGCGTTCGTACTTGTTGACCGAGACCTGTTTGGTCGCTCCTTCGAGCACGGTGCCATCTCGGTCCAAGCCGCCTGCTTCGCCAGCCGAGACGAAAGGGTCCTCTGGCTCTGGGTTCTCTGGCCCTGGGTCTTCGCCGTATTGAGCGAGGTCGATGAGTCGACTGGCGGCATTTGGCTTGTCCAGCTTGAGGACGGTGTGTTGGGCAAACTTGACCGAGCCAAGCAGGTCCGGTTGCAAGGCATCTTCTGGAGTATCCGTCGTCATCCAAGACACCGACCGCCGCAACCGGGCGTATTGGGGCTGAGAAGCATCGGTCTCCGCCGGGCCGGTGATGCGCCCGATAGCGATCCTTCGATCCGGTGAGAACATCCGCTTGAGAGGCATCACGACGAGGTCGCCGACCGCGATCTCGCTGCAGAACAACCAGATTTCTCCACAGCCCTTACTCAGCCGTGGGTCCTGGATTCCTTGTTGCTCCAGGTACCGTTCCAAGCTCTCGCGACTCGTGAACGTCGACGGGTCCGACCCAGCGATCCACTCACCCCAGCCGACGGTCACCACGCCGTGTTCGAGACTGTGCGGGGCAGTCGACACATCGTCCTTGCCCGCTCGAACCCGCCACGCAATCGGACTCGGTAGCGCACTGCCCTCGCGTTCGACCATTCCTTCAACCTCCTAGCTGCGAACTGCAGACAATCGCCGTGCCATTCTCACAACGATTCGGCACATCCTGATGCCCGCACGCCAGCGACGCTTCGTGAGTTTGCCAGCGTCAGACTGCCGTGCGATCGTCATGCGGGGACCTGCGAACCGAGCCGCGGTCCTGGGCAGTAAATGGAGTGCGCATTATCGGATCGTCACGCATCGCTGTGCAGTTGGCGCTGGAGCGCTGACTCCGACCTGCCTAAGAGGCCGCGCCAATAGGTGACGCGGCTTTCGGCCAATTTCGCTCGAGTCATGAGAAGGCCAGCAAAGCCGCAGGTCGCAGCGCCGCATCGACCGCGGAGACTCTGCGCGTTTGTGCAGGTCAGCGCCTATTGGCGCTCTCTCTAAGCCTGAATCCACCGGTGGGGTGGCGGGTTTGGGTGGTGGGTGTCCGTCAGAAAGGCCTCCTGACGTGGCATTTTGCCGTTGACGAAGAGTCGGCGTGATGCCATGACGGGAGGCACTTTCTGTGAGCAGCGTAGCTGGGGGTCTGGACCGGATCGAGGCAGTGTTCGACGAGGAGTCCTTGGTCGCCGATGCGGGGTTGTTGTTGGCGGGCACTTTGGCGGCCCGGCTGGGTCTGGAGTCGTTGATCGACGAGGTGGTGACGCCGCCGCAGTCGGGACGCGGTTCGGGAGCCAAGGTGCTCACCGCGGTGTGCTCGATGCTGGTGGGCGGTTCGTTCTTCGCGGACGCGGACCGGCTGCGGGCCGCGTCGACAAGGTCGGTGCTGGGGTTCGCGCCTGTGGCGCCGTCGACGTTGGGGACGTTCGCGAGGTCGTTCACGTTCGGTCATGTGCGTCAGCTCGACCGCGCCCAGGAGCTGGCGTCGGGCCGCGCGTGGGACGCAGGCGCCGCCCCTGCGGCCGAGCAGATCACGATCGATGTCGACTCCACGATCCGCGAGGTGCACTCCGACGCGAAGCAAGGCGCCGCCTATGGGCATACGCGCACGCTGGGCTATCACCCTTTGGTCGCGGTGCGCGACGACACCGGCGAGATATTGCATTCGCGGATGCGCAAGGGGTCCTCCCAGAAAGGACACCTGCGGTTCGTGTCCGAGACCGTCGCCAGGACGCGGCGGTTGGCGCCACAGGCGGCGCTGACGCTGCGCGCCGACGCAGGGTTCTTCTCCTGGGACCTGACCGGCAGGCTCGACAAGCTCGACGTGAGGTTCCTGATCGCTGTGGGCCGCAACCCCGCTGTCGACAAGGCGATCGCCGCGATCGACGACGACGAATGGACCCCGATCGGCTACACCGACGACGGCGAGGCACACGTCGCCGAGACGACGTTGACCTCGAGCCGACGCCGCCGCGGCAAGCCCGCTCGCACGGTGCGGCTGGTGGTGCGCCGCACCCGCATCGTCGGCGAGCAAGGCGACCTGTTCCCCCACTGGCGCCACCACGCCGTGGCCGCCGACATCGACGCGCAGCTCGCAGCCATCGCCGACGAACCCGACATGAGCGCAGTTGAAGCCGGGTTCGTCGAGCACGCCGCCAGCTACGGGCAGCGCAAGGGAATCCAGTACGTTACTTGGCGCGAAGCCGGCGTTCCAGCCGAGCTGCTCGCACGGGCGGGGATC
Source organism: Acidimicrobiales bacterium (assembly GCA_965231925.1). Taxonomy (GTDB): domain Bacteria; phylum Actinomycetota; class Acidimicrobiia; order Acidimicrobiales; family Poriferisodalaceae; genus Poriferisodalis. The sequence continues at coordinate 1,172,494 of OZ246894.1, read as the reverse complement.
AGCCGAGGGCAGTGACGCGGACTGCGCAGCAGATCAGGATGGAAAGCTGCCGGACTGACATATTGGACACATGACGATCTGGGAGACAGCGGAGAGGCTGCCGGTTCTGGTCGACGCCGGCTACAGCAGCGGTCATGAATGCCCCAAGCGGCCTGCAAAGTCCTTCGCCCGAGTGGTGCTGGTCAAGGTCAACAAAGCCGGGTGGCCGAACTGGGATGTGCAGTTCGGCATCGGAGCGCTCGCGGCCGGTGAGTGCTTGGGCGGCCGCAAGTGCCGAACAGACGGAGACCCGGTCGTGCCGATGGTGCTGCGGCGCCAGCCCGCAGGGCCCGGCCGCTACGCCTGGGGATGGACATGCTTCGTGTGCGGCTGGTGCCACTGGCAGAACAAGACACCCGACGACTGGTTCGCGTCGCTCACCGACTGGACAGGGCGAAGCCTCGACGCCGCCGACAACCTCGGGCTCATCTGGATCGACGGCAAGCCATGGCGAACAGACCGAGCGCAACAAGAAGGCAGGCTGACACAACAGACATGACGCCCAACGAGAACGGACCTGTCGAGCACGCCGCCAGCCACGGGACACGAAAGGCCATCCGGTGTCCTACCTGGCACGAACCGCAATGCCTGTGAGCCAATGCGTGAGTCACGAGAGGGTCGAAGCCTGACCAGCTGAGTCGTTCCTCTCTGCCCCGAATTTAGAGGCCGCGCCAATAGGCGACCATCCACCAGTCGTCGGTTTGGGCCCGCTGTGATGCGGGCTGCTTTCCTTTCCGACGACATGGTGGAGGTGCCCGCACATCATGCGCGCTCTGACCAAGGCTGTGGTGGATGTGATCTGGGCGGCGGTCGAGCCGCGGTTGCCTCGGGTGCCTGATCGGCACCCGCTGGGCTGTCACCGTCCACGCGTCAGCGACCGGTTGTGCCTGCAGGGGATCGTGTGGCGGCTGGTGCTGGGCTGCTCGTGGGTATCAGCGGAGATCCTGCTGGACAACCAAGTGTCGGACACGACGCTGCGCCGCCGACGCGACGAGTGGATCGCGGCGGGCGTGTTCGATCAGATCGCCGCTGAGGCGCTCGCCGCCTGGGACCGCATCATGGGCCTGCGGCTGTCCGATGTGTGCATCGACGGCTCGATCCACAAGGCCCCTTGCGGCGGCGACGGCACCGGCAAAAGCCCTGTCGACAGGCGCAAACTGGGCTGCAAGTGGTCGATCGCGGTCGACGGGTCGGGCATCCCCGTGGGATGGGCCGCTGACGGCGCGAACCGCAACGACATCATGCTGTTCGGCCCCACCGTGGACCAGATCGTCGAACGGGGCCTGCACCACGACATCGAAACGCTGCACCTCGACCGCGGCTACTGGGGCGCCCGCGTCGACCGGGCCGCAGCCGCGGCGGGCATCACCGACCTGGTGCGGCCCCCCAAGCGCAAGCCCGGCCACGACCGCCCCGCCGAGCCCGCCGCAGCCCCGCTGGGGCTGCGCTGGAGCGTCGAGCGCACCAACTCGTGGCTGTCCAGCTACGGGCAGCTGCGACGCAACACCGACCGGCGCACCGAACACCGCCTCGCACAGATCGCCCTCGCCGTCGCCTTGATCATCACCATCAAGCTCATCGACCACCGAGACCGCTGGGACCCCCACTGACCCACCTATTGGCGCATCCTCTTAGCGCCTCGGGGCGGTTTTTGGTGGGTGTCAGGTCTGTGACCTGCGGTTTTGCGTTCTGCGGGGGTGTTTCGTGACGGAAATGTAGGGGCGACACATTGCCGCGGGTCATGCCGTTTACGCGCTAACGGGTGGCTATGTTCGTGAAGACGACACGGCGTCGCAGGGGCGACAAGACGTACGAGTACCTGTCGTTGGCGAAGTCGGTGCGCGAGGGCGCGAAGACCCGCCACCGGACGCTGCTGCGCCTAGGCGAGGTCACCGCTTTGCGCCGCTCGGGCCGGCTGGACCGCATCGTCGCGGCACTGGCGAAGCATCTCGAGGCCGAGGAGGCCGAACGCATCGATGTGTCCGCGCTGGAATCCGACGGGGCGCCTGCGGCGGGCGGCGCCGCGTGCACCGCGGCTGTGCGGGGACGCCTCGGTCTCGACGGCCGGTTCGCGGCTGCGGGCGCCGAGCGCGACGCGGACCGGTTCGCCGCCGCGGTGTCCGCGATGGCCGCGAACCGTCTAGCGGCGCCGTGCTCCAAGCGGCGCCTTTTCGAGTGGGCCCAGGCCGATGTGGTGATGCCCGAGGGCTGGCAGGCGCCGTCGCCGTGGCAGTGCTGCCGGGCCTTGGACGCTGTCGCTGATCTCAAAGAAGGCACTGAGGAGTTCTTGTTCGCACGGCTGTGCGACCTGACCAGCATGGACCTGAGATTCGTCTGCTGCGACTTGACCTCGACCTGTCTCGAAGGCGCGACGAGTCTCTCGGACCGGTTCGAGTCCAAACGGCTCGGCTATTCCCGTGACCATCGCGGCGACCGGCCTCAGGTCGTGATCGGGCTGCTGTGCACCGGCGACGGGATCCCGATCGCGCATCACGTGTCCGTCGGCAACACCACCGACGCGTCCACTCTCGCGGGCGTGCTCGCCGATCCCGCCGAACGGTTCGCAGCCGGCCGGATCTGCGTGGCCGCGGACCGGGGCCTGATCTCCGCGGACAACGTCGCCGCTGTCGCCCAAGCCGGCTGCGACCACGTGCTCGCCACCCGCCTGCACCGAGACAACGCCTGCCGCGAAGCGCTCGAGACCATCGACGACACCACCGAATGGGCCGACGCTGCCGGCTTGAACTGCCGCGCCGCCGAAGCGGCCCTCGCTGACGGCACCCGCGCGGTGATCGTCGAGTCCGACGCCCGAACCAGACGCGACACCAAACGAACCGCTGAGCTCGTCGCCCGAACAGAAACCGCGCTGCTCGCCCTCGAAGCACGCGTCCGCGCGGGCAGGCTGAGCGATCCCGCGAAGATCGGACGCGCAGCGCAGCGCATCCTCAGCCCAAGCGGCGTCGCGCGCCTGTTCGACCTCGACATCGGCGACCGACGATTCGTCTACCACTACGACCCCGACGCCCACGCCTACGAAAAGCTGCTCGCCGGCCGCTACGTGCTCACCACCAGCCTCACCGCCCAACAAGCCCCCGCCGAACGCGTGGCGGCCGCGTACCGGCAGCTCGCCGACGCCCAAGCCCGCTTCCGCACCCTCACCGACTTCGGGCGGCTGCGTCCCATCCGGCACTGGACAGAACAACGCGTCAGAGGCCACATCGCCGTGTGCGTCCACGCCGCCGTCGCCGAAACACTCATCACACGCGACCGTGTGTTGCGTCTGACTTTGCGCGACAGATCCTGAGTTTTTTCAAGCAGCATCGGGCAGGGTTGGCGGTCTCAGTTCAGGAGGCCGCGGCTGATGAGTTCGCCGGACCGCAAACCGAAGAAGCTGCTCACAGCAGAGCAGAAGTACGACTTGTGGGTGAGGATGCTCGCGGGGCAGGTCACCCAGTCGGAAGCGGCCGCGGAGGCGGGCGTGGACCGGTCGGTGGTCTCTCGTTTGCGGGCTGTGGCCCGCGACGGCGCGATCGCCGCTTTGGGGTCGTCGCGTCCGGGCCGCCCGCGGCAGTCCCGGGCCGAGGCGACCGAGGCCGCGGCTTTGCGGGCGGAGGTGGAGCGGCTGGGGCGCACGGTGGTCGAGCAGGCCGTGGAGCTGGCGGTGCTGCGGGGAAGGGCGGGTTGGGGATGAGCGGTCCTGTCCCCGCCCGCGTCGGCGGGACCGCCAAAGCTGTGCTGCTGGGTCTGATCGACGACGCCGCCTCGGCTGGCTGGTCGCACAGGCGGGTGTGCGCGGTGCTGGGCCTCGAGCGGCGCCGGGCGTGGCGCTGGGCACAGCGCCGAGCAGCGGGCCGCTTGGACGACGACCGCCCTGGGGGGCGGCCGGTGCATGGGCTGCTGAGCTGGGAACGCGACGAGATCGTGGCGTTGTTCGACGAGTGGGGCGACATCGACCGGTCTCATCGCAAGCTCGCCCATCGCGGCTCCTGTCTGGGCCGGGTGCGGGTGTCGCCTTCGACCGTGGACCGCGTTCTCGCAGGTCACGGCCTCGCGTTGGCCGGCACGCCGCGGCCTGCGCGCAGCGTCAAGAAGCCGTGGCCGGCATGGACGCAGTGGCGTCCCAACCAGCTGTGGTGCTGGGACGGCACCCAGTTCCCCCGATGCCCGCACACCAAATATGCCTATGCGATCGTCGATGTCGTGTCCCGCAAATGGATCGCCACCCACCACACCTCAGCACCGGACTCGGTCGCTGCCAGAATCCTGTTCACCCGAGCGCTCCACAACGAGGGACTGCTCACCGAGGGGATCGCCGCCCGCCTGGGCGATCCCGACGCCGAGCCGCCCCACAGCGACGGCGTGCCGCTGCTGTTGGCAGTGTCCGACAACGGCCCCGAGATGCGCGCCGGCGACACCGCCAGGTTCATGGCCATCTGCTCGATCGCTCAGCACTTCGGCAGACCTTCCACGCCCACCGACCAGGCATGGATCGAGTCCCTGTTCGGGCACATCAAGACCGAGCACCCCCACCTCGAAACGCTCGACGACCCCGCCGACCTCAAACGAGAACTCGAACGCGTCCGGCATCACTACAACAGCGTGCGGCTGCACCAAGGCATCGGATACGTCACCCCCGACGACGAGCACGAAGGCCGCGGCGACCAGATCCGCCAAGCACGCCAAGACGGGCTTCGCGCAGCCGACGCCCGCCGACGCGCCACCCGCCGAAACCGACCACTACCATGACCACACAACCACCACCGCCCGCCCGCCGATGCGACTTGAAAAAACCGGCGAACTGTCGCGAAGACTCAGAAACACCTCAACCTGCAAACCGCCGACATCGCAGACCCCGACCTGCCCGGCCAGCACCTCACCGCCGCCCGAGCCCTGCGCGAGCTCGACCGCATCCGCGAAGTCCGCCTCCACGCAGACCACAAGCCGATCACCCTCACCACCCGCCGCAGCCCACTGCAAACAGCGATCCCCGCCGCCACCCGCACCCCCACCCGCCACCGGGACAAAACCCGCATCGGCTGACACACCGCCCCTGCCGACACGACGCAGCGGAAACACTCATCCGCCGCGCCCCCGCTGACCAGCACAAACACAAAACACGCGCCAAATTCGGGCCAGGCAAGCGGCGTCACCTGCTAGCGTTCGAGAGAAGCGTATTGTTCTCGGTGGACTCAAGCGGCAGGCTGACACATCAAGAATGGTCAACCACAGATAATCCGGCTACGACGAGTTAGTTGATCTTGGGCACCGCGTCGCGAGCAACCGACGCTGCCTAGGAAGGCGAAGCCACTCTTGGGATCGATACCGGATTGCGCCTGAGCTGAAGGAATACTAGTGCCTTACTTGCCGGCACCCTTGGCCGAGTTAATCAGCATTAACCTGCTAGGTACGAAACAGAACAATCCAAACTCAAAATTAGGGTCCGCCGGAAGTCAACTCGCGTGGTCCGCGCCCGAGAATCATGCGTAACTCTTGGTAACCACACGGATCGTTCGCGCGACTTGACCCGCGGCGGACCCTTAGCTTGACGCCAAATGTTGCAGCGGCTAGCACGTGCCCATGGAAATCCATTCAGTGATTGTTCGGCGCGGCTATGCTGACCGGGTGCTTCAGCTGACACTGCCGAGCCTAGACGAAGGCCGAAGACCGATTGCGCCTTTCAAGACTCAGCTACTCAAATGGATCGGCAACAAGCAACGATTCGCCCACGAGATAATCGAGAGTTTTCCACTTGAGTTCGGTACTTATGTTGAGCCGTTTCTCGGCAGCGGTGCGGTACTTGCCACATTGGCGCCCGAGAGGGCGGTCGCGGCTGATGCATACGGGCCGCTGATCGACATCTTTGTAGCACTTCATGAGCAGCCGGACGAGCTGTGTGACTGGTATCGGTCACGCTGGGAACTCATGAACTCGGTAGGCAAGAAGCAGGCGTATGAGCGGGTACGCGCCTCATATAACACGGGACCCAATGCAGCCGATCTGCTCTACCTGAGTCGCGCCTGCTACGGAGGCGTGATCCGGTTCCGCAAGGATGGCCACATGTCGACACCATGCGGCGCGCATTCGCCCATCACTCCCGAATCGTTCTCACGACGAGTCGCGATCTGGTCCCAGAGAACCGCAGGAACCCGATTCCTCCACCAAGACTTCAGAGACACCATGGCACAAGCGACCGAGGGTGACCTGATCTACTGCGATCCGCCGTACTCCGACACCCAGAGCATCATCTACGGTGCCCAGGCCTTTGATCTCGCCGATCTCGTCGACGCGATCGCGGACTGCAAGCGGCGAGGCATCTATGTCGCGTTGAGCATCGACGGCAGCAAGGCATCGGGTCGCACCGTCGTCGAGTTCGATTTCCCGCCCGGCCTGTTCGAGCGCGAAGCCGGCGTGAACTGCGGGCGGTCAATGCTGAAGCGCTTTCAGATGGCGGGAAGCTCCTTGGAGCACGAGGTCGTCACCGACAGGCTCCTGCTGACATACTGACTCCCGTTTCTAGGTACCCACCTCGGGAGTCAAGAGTGCAACCTGATCCGCGTTTTCTGAACCAGTCTGACATCTTCTGGGCGTACGTCCGGGCCGTCGGCGAACAACACGGGTATTCGATAAGAGGCAAGTCGAAGGTAAAAGCACCCGACGAGCAGGCTCTGGACCGAACCGCCGAAAAACTGAGCATACCCAGTACGCGAATTCGCAACTCTCAGGGTCTAACGAGCCGCGGCACAGACCTGCTTGACTACTTCCAATTCCGCGCCGAAGCACTCAACTCTCATGTCGAGCAACACCTCATGGATGTAGACGAAGTGAGCGAACTGTACGACAGCATGCTGGCAAGACTGAATCCCGCCTCCCCGCAGCCCATGAACAAGCAGAGGGACGAGAAGAAAGCTCCGGCTTATTTCACCGGCCTCATCAATATGCTCATCGAAGCTGAAATCGACAGAGCTGAATGTGACTACGATCCCAAGCAACTCACAAAGGTCACTGATGAGGTCGGCCTTGTTGGCACGCTCGCCCGTCGGATAGACGGTGCCTATCGCTCCGTCATAGACCCGATAGCCATCTGGGAGATCAAGGAGTACTACTACACGACAACCTTTGGCAGTCGTGTCGCTGGCGGAATCTACGAGACACTGCTTGACGGAATGGAACTTAAGAGACTTGCTAGCGTGTCTGAGAAGAGCGTCGCCCACTATTTCTTCCTCGACTCCCACAGAACCTGGTGGGGCATGGGCAGGTCTTACCTATGTCGGCTAATCGACATCATGCACATGGGTTACGTCGACGAAGTGATCTTCGGCCGAGAAGTCGTCGATCGTATCCCTGCTCTTGTGAGCGAATGGATGCAAGAGGCAGACAGCCGGGAATTGTAGCCACCTGCTGACGTATCGTCTCACCGACTATCGGGCGCTTCACGTTTCCGCGTGGGGTAGCTCAGTGAGGGTCCGGGCTGGATAGGGAGGGCGGACTCCACCGGTGGTTGCGAGTGATCGGTCATGATGACCGGCTGGTCGGGGAGGCGGATGGGTCCGTCGAGGATTGCAGACACGCGCTCGCAATAGTGGTCCCACAGGTCAAGGTCACGCTCGGAGATGCCCTGGCGGCGGCACTCGTCGGCAACGACGGCGCCGATGCTCAAAGCGGCGCCGCACTGCTCGCGCAGCTGGTTCTCGTCGGGCAACTCTGGCCGGTCAGCGACATAGTTGGATTTGCGCCATTCGTGCAGAGCGGCCAGGTCCAGGGCACTGCCGGCCAGTGTGTGGAAGGCGTGGCGAACCGTTTCTGGCTGGTCGGCGAGCAGCCCGACGATGTTGTGCTTCTTGGGCGGCGCGGCTCCCAAGGAGATGACGTAGGTGGCCTTCGCCGCGGACTCGACGATCAGGAGGACCTCAGCCATCGCCGAGGCGAAGCGGACGCCTTCCCGGTGGCGACGATGGTCGGCGTCGACTGCTTCGGCTTCGGCGACTGTCGGGCGCAGGCGGTCCTCGAGCCGTGCCGCGGCGTCGTACATCTCCTCGAATCGGCTGGCAAGCTCGGCAGTGGGGTCAGCAGGCAATCCGATCGCCTTGTCCCAGTCGATCCCGGCGTGATCTCCGGCGTCGGCCAGCTCTACTGCGTCGCCGGCGATGCGGGCCTCCACCGAGCACGGCACCTTGGTCGTGCGCACCGCCCATTCGGGCGCGTCGGTGACCATCACGTCGACCGGGCATCCCGTGGCCGCGCGGGCTGTCGCCTCCAGAGCGCATCGCGCTTGGAGCGGGTGCTGTAGTCGCCGAGGTCGTCGTAGATCGCCACCAGGTCGGTCGCGCGTTGCCGGCTTCGCCGCGCGCCACCGATCCGAACAGCAGCACCCGGCCCGCGCCGGCGCGCGGCGAAGCCGGCCACCACAGCGACATCGACCTGGTGGCGATCTACGACGACCTGGGCGACTACAGCGACCGCTCGACGCGCCGCTGCGTTCTGGAGGCCAAGGCCGGCGAAGTCGCCGGATGGCCCGTCGACGTCGTGGTCACCGACGCCCCTGAATGGGCGGTTCGCACCACTCGCGTGCCGTGCTCGGTCGAGGCCCGCATCGCCGGCGACGCAGTCGAGCTGGCCGACACCGGACACCACACCGGGATTGACTGGGACAAGGAGATCGGATTGCCCGCTGACCCAACCGCCGAATTGACCGACCGTTTCGAGGAAATGACCAACGCCGCGCTGCGCCTCGAAACCCAGCTTCGGCCTTCCCACGCCGAGATCGACGCCGCCGACGAAGGCGACGACGCGGATCACCGCCGCAAAGAAGGCGTGCGCTTCGCAGCAGCGATGGCCGAAGTGCTCGCAATCGTCGAGTCAGCGGCAAAGATCACCCACATCGCCTCTGCCGGCACAGCGCCGGCATGGAAACACGAAATCCCTGCCCTGCTCGCAGTCCAACCAGACACGGTCCGCCGAGCCTTCGACACCTTGGCCGGCCCCACCGTCGACCTTGCCACGCTCCACAAATGGCGCCAGTCGAACTACGTCGCCGACCGCCCCGAACTCCCCACCGAAGACGCCCTGCGAGAACACTGCGCCGCAGCGCTCGGCATCGCCGAACTCGCAGCCGACCAGTGCCGTCACCAAGGCATCCCGGACGCCGAGATCGCCAGCTGGGATCAACAGGTCCGGCGTGTCACCGACGTTCTCGACGGACCGATCCGTCACATCGACGGCCGTGGTATCGGCCTGTGAACGACGGTGACCGCCGTTGAGGCCGTCACACGACGACAGCCAGCCCGACGGCCCGGCCCCGCACGCTCACTCGTCGCCTACGACCACTAACCCCTTCGAACTAACCATCTAGTGGCCTATGCCGTCAGACTTCGCCGTCTTTTCGGTCGTCGCGGTCGCGACGGCGCCGGTGGCGTTTGGCCTTGCGCGCAGCCTTGCGATTCTTTGATCTGCCGCGAATCCGCTTGCGTTTCGACCGCTCCGCGGCAACCTCTTCGAGGATGCGCGGCCCAGCGGTGTTCACGATGTCCTCGGCTTCGTCGAGCAGGGCCGCGATGGAGTCGTCCTCGCCGATGCTGGCGGGTTCCTTGGCGAAGTTCTGAACGCCCAGCGATCCGTGCTGCCAGCCGGCATCGAGACGCCGGGGCGAATACGACGGGCAGTCCTCAGGGCAACGCCAAGGAGCTTCAGGCGCGAGATCAAGGTTGCACTTGCGCACCGTGTCGCCGTTCGGGTACGTCCGGCTCTCGTAGTGGCGGCAGTTCGTTCGCATCGGCATGGCAGCTGCCTCCCTCAGCGCTGCGCAATCGCGTCGGCGAGCGCCATGGCCCGCCGAGCTTCGTCTACGTGAAGATTCTCGACCATCTTGCCGTCTACGGTCACCACCCCGCGGCCATCGCCGACCGCCGCCTCGAACGCCTCGATGACCTGGCGGTGAAAGTCGAGCTCGTCCAGGCTGGGCGAGAAGGCGTCATTGCACGGCGCCACCTGGCTGGGATGGATCAGGGTCTTGCCGTCGAAGCCGAGATTGGCCCCCTGCTCGCACACAGCGGCGAACCCGTCTGCGTCGCTGATGTCGTTGTACACGCCGTCGAGCGCGGTGACGCCGGCCTCGCGTGCGGCCACCAGGCAGGCTGCCAGATGCGGCACGAGCGCGGCCCGGTCCGGTGTGATCGTGGCCCGCAGCTCGGCGGCCATGTCGTTCGTGCCCATGACCACGGCGTCGACACGTTCGAAGCCAGCGATCGCACGGGCCTCGGCGATGCCTGCGGGGGTCTCGATCATGGCCCAGATGCGCGTGGTGTCGGGCGCACCCGCGGCTTCGAGAATGCCGGCCACTGCGGCCAGATCGGCAGCGCCGGAGACCTTGGGTATGACCACTGCCGACGGAGCCACCGCACCCGCAGCCGCAACGTCGTCACGCCCCCATGGCGTATCAAGCCCGTTGCAGCGAATCGTGAGCTCGCGGTGCCCGTACTCCCCCGAGGCCACAGCCGCGCACGCACCTTCGCGGGCAGCCTCTTTGGCGTCGGGCGCCACCGCATCTTCGAGATCGAAGATCAGCGCATCTGCGTCGATGGTCTTGGCCTTGTCCAGCGCCCGGGCATTGGCCGCCGGCATGTACAGCACCGACCGGCGCGGGCGGGGGTAAGCATCGGCAGCATCGTCAGCGCTCATCGGACCTCCAAGCCTGCCTGGAGCCTGCGCCGATAGGCGAAGCCGCGGCCTGGCCGACAGGCGAAACCGCGGCACGAGCAGCCCGTGAGCGGCAGCGAACAAGAGCGGGAAACATGGGGAACAACTGGTGCGACAGCGAGAGGGTTCACGTGTCTGCGCGTCCTGCTAGGCGGTCTCGAGCCCGTAGGCGGCTGCTAGCTCAGGGTCGGCCGCAGACAGGTCACGGGCGAGCTGCAGCACCACCCGGCACTGCTTGACGGTGGCGTCGTCTTGCATCTTGCCGTCGATCATCACCGCGCCGGTGCCGTCGCCCATCTCGGTCACCACTCGCTGCGCCCACGCCACCTCGGCGGGCTCGGGGCTGAACACCCGCTTGGCGATGGCGATCTGGCTGGGGTGCAGACTCCATGCGCCCACGCAGCCGAGCAGGTAGGCGTTGCGGAATTGGTCCTCGCAGCCGACGGGGTCGGCGATGTCGCCGAACGGCCCGTAGTAGGGCAGTATCCCCGCAGTGCCGCAGGCGTCCACCATGCGGGCGAGCGTGTAGTGCCACAGGTCCTGCTGGAACGATGTCCGTGCGTCGTCGTCGGTGTCGGGCAGCGGGTCGGTGCGCACGAGGTACCCCGGATGCCCGCCGCCGACCCTGGTGGTCTTCATGCGGCGATCCGCGGCGAGGTCTGCAGGCCCCAGCGACAGCCCCTGCATGCGGGGACTCGCCAAGCAGATCGATTCCACGTTGGCCACGCCTCGGGCGGTCTCCAAGATGGCATGCACCAGCAGCGGCTGTTCGATGCCCACCCGGGCTTCGAGCTGGGCCAGCAGCCGATCCACGTAGTGGATGTCTTCGGGGCCTTCCACCTTCGGCACCATGATCACGTCGAGCTTGTCGCCGATCTCGTGGCACAGCGCCCACACGTCGTCGAGGAACCACGGCGAGTCGAGGCTGTTCACCCTCGTCCACAGCTGGGTGCGGCCCCGCTGCCAGGCCTTGCCGACCTCGATCAGCCCGGCCCGGGCGGCGTCCTTGCTGTCGGCAGACACAGCGTCTTCGAGGTTGCCCAGCAGCACGTCGACGGTGGGGGCGATGTCGGGCACCTTGGCCCGCATCCGCTCATTCGACGGGTCGAAGAAGTGGATCATGCGCGAGGGCCGGAAGGGGATCTCGTGCAGCGGTTGTGGCGCCCCGAGCGCGAGCGGGGCAAAGAAGTCTTTTGGACTGCGCATCAGCCGATCGATCCCTCCATCTGAAGCTCGATCAGCCGGCTCCACTCGACGGCGTACTCCATCGGCAGCGTGCGGGTCACGGGCTCGATGAAGCCGTTCACCACCATGCCCATGGCCTGCTCGGCCGACAGCCCGCGGCTCATCAGGTAGAAGAGTTGCTCGTCGGCAACCTTCGACACCGTGGCCTCGTGGCCGATCTCGGCGTCACGTGAGCCGATCTCCTGGTACGGGTAGGTGTCTGAGCGGCTGTCCTGGTCGAGCAGCAGCGCATCGCACTGGACGTGGCTGCGGCAGCCGCTCATGCCTTCTTCCACTCGCACGAGGCCGCGGTAGGTGGTGCGCCCGCCGTCTTTGGAGATCGACTTCGACACGATCTTGGAGGTGGTCTCGGGGGCGGCGTGGACCATCTTCGCCCCGGCGTCCTGGTGCTGGCCGTTGCCGGCGTAGGCCACCGACAGCACCTCGCCCGACGCTTTGGGACCCATCAGGTACACCGCCGGGTACTTCATCGTGAGGCGGGAGTTGTGAACGATGAATCCCTCCGACACGAAGTTGCCGGTGCCCTCGACCTCGATGTCCCACGTCGGCACCACCTTCGCGTCGGCGGGGTCGTCGATGTTGATCGGACGGATCTCGACGCTGTCGGGCAGCACGATCTGTGACCGGCCGACGTGGCGGAAGTGCCGGAGCGTCACCGGCTCTTGGCGCTGCGCTGCCTCTCGCAGCGCGGGCGACACGGCCCCCAGCAGCCGGGCGTCGCACGGGAAGTCGATCCGGTGCGACCCGCGGGCCGTCGCGTCGTAGTCGAGGATGCGAACGGTGCGCTCGTCGCTGAATTCGGTGTGCATCCGGGCCGGGATGCCCAGGCTGGTGAGGATCTCGCCGATGCCTTCGAGCAGCTCGCGGTTGACCGACTTGACGGCGAAGCCTCGCCGGCCGGCCGGGGCGCACCCGTCGGAGTCCAGGCAGCCAGCGACGAACGACAGCCGCTGCGACTCGGGCAGGTCGATCACCCAGTCGGGCACTCGCTTGTTGGCCGCACCGCTGACGAAGCCGTTGCCCTCGAACAGGTCGGCGAGATCGACGCTGCTCCAGGTTAGCGTCACGCCGTCGGCCCGCTCGTTCGGCTCCGTGCCAGGCATCAAGGCACCCATCACGTCGACGAGGCGCTGGCGAGCACGATCGGCGCGGGGCACCGAGAAGATCACCTTGGCCCATCGGCGTCCGCCTGACTTCGACGGCTCAGATTCGATGGATCCGTCGCCGGTGAACAGTCCGAACAGCCACATCAGGTCGTCGGTGGTCTCTTCGCCGATGTCGAGGCGGCCGGGGCGCTGCCGGGTGGCTTCGAAGCCGTCGCTGTACTGGTTGCTGCTGGCGAAGACCGTCTGTGCGTCGGGAAGCGTCAGCTTGTGGGGGACGCCGTAGTCCAGGCTCGACACCGGAACGATCGCCTTGGAGAGCTCGTCGGCCCGCACGTAGGCGAGCTGGTAGCGACCGAGCTTGCGGGGACGTGCGGGGTCGTAGGTGTAGGAGTAGAAGGGGTGGTTGTCGGTGACCCGCAGCCGTCGTTCACCGACGCCGACGTTGCGCACCGGCTGCATGCCGGAGAAGCGCTTGGCCGTGACTCGGCGCCAGCAAAGCTCGCCTGCGGCCTCGTCGAACGACAGCACCTCGTCGCCGGGCACCACTGTCTCGATGGGCTTGGTGCCTGCCGGTGTGGTCACCCGCGAGCCCTCGGCCAGGCAGCCGATGTTGCCGTCGATCCATTCCACGTGGGCTTCGTCGTAGGCGGCGGCGCGCTTGGTGACCAGGTTGAACACGTTGTTCGACCAGTTCTGGATGGTGGTGTAGGTGATGCGCCCACCGGGCAGCGCCACCAGCTCGACGACGGCCGAGTGCAGCGAGTCGGTCGTGTACACCGGGGCCGAGCAGCCCTCGATGTAGTGCACCGTGGCGCCCTCGTCCGCGATGATCAGCGTCCGCTCGAACTGGCCCATGTTCTCCGCGTTGATGCGGAAGTAGGCCTGCAGCGGCATCTCCACCTCGACGCCGGGCGGCACGTAGATGAACGACCCGCCTGACCACACCGCCGAGTTCAGCGCAGAGAACTTGTTGTCGCCCGGCGGGATGATCGTGCCGAAGTAGCGCTGCACGAGCTCGGGGTAGTCCTTGATGGCGGAGTCCATGTCGCTGAACAGCACGCCCTGGGCTTCGAGGTCTTCGCGGTTGCGGTGGTACACCACCTCGGACTCGTACTGGGCGGTGACCCCGGCGAGGTACTTGCGCTCAGCCTCGGGGATGCCCAGCTTCTCGTAGGTGTCCTTGACAGAGTCGGGCAGCTCTTCCCAGGCGTCTACTTGGCCCTCGGTGGGCTTGATGTAGTAGTAGATGTCGTCGAAGTAGATCTGCGACATGTCGCCGCCCCAGTTGGGCATGGGCTTGCGCTGGAAGATCTTGTAGGCGCGCAGGCGGAAGTCGAGCATCCACTGCGGCTCGTTCTTGAGACCCGACATCTCGCGGATGATCGTTTCGTCCAAGCCCTTGCGCGGCTTGAAAACGTAGTCTTCCTCGTCGCTCCACCCCAGCTTGTACTTGCCGAGGTCGATTCCAACGGCGGGCTGAGCGGTGTCGGTCATAGGTTCAGCCTAACGCCGCCCCTTGACCGGCCGGTAGCCACACGGGCAGCATCAGTGGCGATGACGGACCTGCGCACGCCACACTTGCCTGCGAAGCACATACGACTGCCACGTGGGATGCAGATGATTGAGTTTCGACATGCCAACCCGCTCCCCTGATCCCTACCGCGAGGACGAAGCCTCCACCGAGCGGGCGATTCCCGACATCACACAGATCATCGGAATTGCGGGCGACGGAGGCGGGCCCACCGACATGGCGCGCGACAAGCACCGCCTGATTGGTGAGGCCGTCTCAGCTCTCCACGACGAGCGGCTCCAGACGCGCCACGACGCCCAGTAGCGGCAGAAACCGCGCCCCCGGAATAGCTCGGCATCCGTGACCTGCGGGAACCGGGCCCTCGGCAGGGCGGTAGCTTCGGCCGCGGGGCTTGGTTCATTGAAGCGATCAAGAGCACTCATGCGCTCGGGTGACTGTCGATCGGGCCGCATGCGGCCGCAGTGGTGGCTCGTCGCCGCTGGTTGTGTGATGGCATCGCTGCTGCCGATGTCGGGCGCGGGGCTGCTGAGGAGCCTGCCGCCGCGGACGAGTCTGCCTCTGGTGCCGCGGAGACGTCAGCTGATCCTGCCACCGAAGACCTGGAGGGTGGCGTGGAGATCGTTCGCTACGCCGGCTCGGATCGGTATGCGATGTCGATCGAGATGGCGCAGGCGCTGGTGGACGCTGAGGACGGCACTTCGGGGTGGGTAGTGCTGGCCTCGGGCGAATCGTGGGCCGATGCTGTGATGGCTGGGCCGCTGGCAGCGTCGTTCGATGCCCCGGTGGTGCCTGTGCCTTTCGGCGGGTTGCAGGCTCTTTCGGCGCGGATTGAGTTCGGGGAGCTTCTGCGGTCGACGGGCGCTCGCCGCGTCATGATCGTGGGCAGCGGCATTGTCTTGCCGGACCAGAAACAATCGGTGCTGTTCGGGCTGGGCATGCTGCCCCGCAACATCGAACACGTCCACGGCTCTGACCCGATCGAAGCGGCCATCGCCGTGGCCGCACGGATCGGCACCCCTGCAGAGTTCAGTGACTTGGGCCCCACGGTGGTCATCTCCAGTGATCGCAGCGTCGCTGACGCGGTGGCGGTCGGGCCGTTGGCTGCTGCGGGGCCGTTCCCGCTGCTGATCACCGCACCCGACGCGCTCGATCCCCGCATCGCCGAGTATCTCGCCGAGCATGACGTCTCCAACGTGGTGCTCGTCGGCGGCACCACCGCCATCGCGCCCACGGTGCAGGAATCGCTCGAAGCCACAGGCGTGACCGTGACCCGCCTCGCGGGTCGTGACCGCATCGACACCGCCCGGCTGGCAGCGGACCTGTTCGATCAGCACAACGCCAACAACCCCGCATGCGCAGACGTCCCGGCCCGCATCGGCCTCGCCCCAACCCAGTACCCCGAACATGCACTGTTCGCCAGTCCCCTGCTCGCTCGAAGCTGCGCACCCCTGCGCTACGCCGAACCGGACCAGCTTTCGCTGGACCTGCGCAACACCCTCTACCTTGCACGGCAACAGCCTCGCGGCGCTGAACTCCTCATCTTCGGCGGCGAGAGTGCCATCGCAGACGTTGCCGCGGATGTCGCGCTACCACCCGTGCGACTCGCCTTCGTGAGCGTCGGCGAGGTCACAGATGGCGACAAGCACATCACTCAGATCGCGGTGGCAAACGAGGACGGCGCCGTCCGCTTGTACTCGCAAACCGAAGTCGAGATCCCAGCTTGGTCGTACTCCAGCTCCGAAAGTTGGTGCGAGCTCCGCGATCTTGCGTGGTCACCCTCCGGGCGGTACTTGAGCTACCGAAGGCTGTGCACCCCGGAGATCTTCGTGCTGGACATCGAGACCGGCGAGTCGTATCAAGTCGACTACGGCAGCTCAGAATTGACATTCCAAGATGCCGCCGGGATTGACCCGTTGTGGTCGCCCGACGGCCGCGCCTTCGTGTTCACTACTTTTGTCGATGATCCGGCGACAGGCGACACCTGGCGGAGCAATTCACCGCACTTGGCCGAGCTCTTTGTGCATGACGCCGAATCGCGCACGACGCGGCGATTGACGAATAACACCGTCCACGACCTCGGCGAGTCGTGGTCACCGGATAGCAACACCGTCACAACTCTGCAGCACTGGCACCCGGACGTCTCCGATCAGTACTACCGCTCGCCGCGGAGCTATGCCTTCACCAGAGTGGGCGAGTCGGAAACCGCCTCACGAGACACTCAGTGCGGTGTCGGCCCCGGTGCGACTTGGTCACCTCACGGCAGACATCTTGCCTATTACCAATGGGACGGATGGTGGACGCGCCAAGTAACGGTGTGGACGTCAGGTAGCACCGCGCGCAGACAGTTGACGCCTGTCGGCTGCAGCGCGTGCACCGAAGACCACCAGCACCACGGCGCCAGAATCCTCGGGTGGAATCGCTCCGGCTCGATGCTCGCGTTCTCCGACACAGACTTCGCACGGCGAGACGGCGAATTCGACTACGAGTCATTCGATTTCCAGTCGGAGACAACTGCGAGCTACGTATTGGATGTTGCGTCAGGAGAGGTCACGAAACTCTTCGAGTTCACGCACGAGACCTGTCGAAAACGGACTCATGATCCGGTACCGCCATCACTACGCTTGACAGCGTGCTTTCGCCCTATGTCGTCGAACTTGAGGTCCGCAGGCCGTACTCCATCTGGGTGCGTTTCGATGACGGCGCCGCCGGCGAGGTCGATCTCTCAGACAGTGCCGAGACAGGCGGCATTTTCTCTGCATGGTCCGACGCAGCCTTTTGGCGCAGCGCTCACGTCGTTCCTGACAGCGGCGCCGTGGCATGGGGCGACGGCAACGAGGTCGATGTCTGTCCGCTCAGCCTGTACCTGGATCTGACTGGCCGGTCCTTCGACGACCTTCGCAGCGGCTCAAGCGCAGCAGCAGCCAGCTAGCAGTGCCAGAACTCAGCCGATTCTTCGGCATCGTGATCACGATGTATGCCCGGGATCACCCGCCGCCGCACTTCCATGCCCGGTACGGCGAGCACGAGGTGCTGATCGATTTCGAGAACTCTGAGCTCTTGCGCGGTGGGCTTCCTCGACGTGCTCAAGACATGGTCGACGAGTGGTCCGCACTGCATCGGACTGAGCTTCGGGCCGCGTGGGAGGCGCTGCGCAGCGGTCAGACGCCGGCAGGAATCGCGCCGCTGGAATAAGGGTCCGCCAGAAATCAAGTCGCGTGGTCTGCGCTCGGGAACCATGTGTAACTCCTGGCAATCACACGGATCGTTCGCGCGACTTGACCCGCGGCGGGCCCTAACCCGCTGAAACACGACAGTGTCGACGACGCGAGGCGTCGGGTGTGACCGGAAACCATGGGTTATTCCGCTTGCTCGGTCCGAGCAGTTCCGGGTCGTCCCGCGCCAGCGAGGAACTCGGCGAAGCGCAAGACTTGCTCCTTGTCTTGATCGGACAGGTCTTGATCCAACAGGTCCGCCGTCGCTCGGTACAGAGGCGTGTCCATATCAACCGCTGCGCCTTCCTCTCCGAGCAGCCACGCCACGGGCCGGCGATACCAGCGGCCCAGACGCCTGAATTCAAGTAATGAGACGCACGGCAGGGCGGGCAGGCGCCGGGGGTACGATCCGCGTCATGCGCGAAGACGAGGTTCGCTTGCGGGTCGGAGGCGAAGTCACTGTCGATCTGTTGTCAGCGGCGCTGGCGGCGTTCACAGCGGCGCTGTGCGCCGCAGAGGCGAGCCATGATGCGCGGATTCGTTGGGTGGTGGCCGACTTGGACTACGGCAGCGCCGTGGCGCTGGTGCGAGCTGTTCCCAACGACGATCGTTCCGTAAGGCTCGCCTCACGGGTCTGTCTGTCTCTCGTCGAGACCGGGCGGGCGTTGGCCGACGGTGCGGCCGACACGGCTCTGCCCATGACCCGTCATCTGGCCAAACTGCAAGAACTCGCCGGCGACGAGCAGCCGGTCGCCATCGAGTGCGCCTCCGCTGCGGTTGAGTTCGCGCCGGGCCGGTCTGCTGAGCAGCCCAGCGCAGAGACCGACCGCTACAGGTCGCTGGGCACCGTTCGGGGTCGCGTCGAGATGCTCTCGCACCGGCGTGGCTTGCACTTCGGTCTCTACGACCTCGTCGACGACGCCGCGGTGACGTGCTACCCGACAAGCGGCATGGAAGCCGTGATGCGCGACATATGGGGCCGCCTTGCCGACGTGACTGGCACAGTGCGACGGGACCCTGCCACAGACAAGCCGCGCTCAATCCGAGACATAACCAGCGTCGACCTCGTAGAGGAGGGCTCCAGCACCGCGTACCGCTCCGCCCGGGGCGTGCTCAAGACGCACGAACCGGCCGAGGTGCTCGTCCGCCGGTTGCGAGATGATCAATAGCCCCCGACGCGCCTACCTGGACGCGAACGTCCTGATCGCTTATCTGGCCAACGAGCCCGGAAGGGGCCCCGTTGTGGCGTCACTTCTCGAAGATGCCGAGCGCGGCAGCATCGAGCTGCTGACATCGGTCCTTGCGGTGACCGAAGTGGCATTCGTGGCGAGCGACCATGCATCGGGCGGCGACCCAAGTGCACAAGAGGACAACATTGCGAAGCTCTGGGTCCCGGAGTCACCCGTCAACCTGACCGACGTATCGATGCGGGTCGCCGAGCGTGCCCGCGACATCGTCAGGACAGCACGCAAGAGCGGCATGAAGGGCGTCAAGCCACCAGATGCCATACATCTCGCCTCGGCCGAGGTGCATGGCTGCCAACACTTCTTCACCTACGAAGGCGAAACGACCCGCGAACAGTGGGCACACTGGGTAGCACTGGCGATCGACGAGCCCTACACCGACAACCCACAACTGGATCTCAACTAGGAGCCTGGTCGGATAGTCGCATTTCAGGTGTTCGGCGCATGCAATGCCGCAGGTCAGGGGCTTGCAGGTTGAGCCCGGCACCCAGTCACGCCCACCCTCTTGGCGCCATGGCGGTGGGGGGTGCCCCCCGGGTGTTCAGGTTGGTGGTGCTCGGGATGGCTGGTCGGTCGGGGATGGGCCATCGCTGGCGTTGGGGGGCGGGGGCTGGGCTGGTGGTTGGAGCCGGTAGCGGCTGTGTGCGGTGTCCCATTCGACGGTGAAGTGTTGTTGGTGGATTTTGTCGTTGTGGCAGTCGGCGCAGACGGTGACGAGGTTGTGGTAGTCGGTGGGGCCGCCGTGTTGCCAGTGGTCGATGTGGTGGTGCTGGCAGCGCTCAGGAGCGATGCCGCACCCCACGCAGCCCTTGTCGCGCAGCGTCAGCGCTGCGCGTTGAAGGTCGGTGGCGCTGCGGCGGCTGCGTCCCATGCGCAGGTCGCCGGTGGCGGCGTCGAAGATCGCCGGCAGCACCTCGGCGTCGACGGCGATCTGGGCGATCTCGCCGATCGGGATCGGTGTGCCATCGCCCAGACGCCCGCGGGCGAGCTGGTGGTTCACCATGTCGTAATCGGCGACCACGATCAGCGACGCGCCCGTGGGGCGTTTGGCGTCGGGATCGCAGATGAGCTGCGCGACCGCGTCGGCCATCCGCTGCTGGGGAGTGCGCCGCGCAGCGGGATCTTCGTGTTGGAACAGGCGCCGCTCGGTGGCGGCGATCACTGTGCCCAGCCGGGCGCCGGTGACCGGATCGACAGCGACGTTGAGCACCGTCATCCCGTCGCTGCTGCGAGTCCAGATCTTGGCGGTGCGCGCCTTGCGCTGCCGCTCCAGCACCGACGCTCCGTCGTCGCAGTTGACGTCGGCCACGTGGCGGGCGACGGTGCGACGGAACTCGTCATAGCCCTCGATCCGTGCCCGCCCGGCCAGGTACCGGTCGTCGATCGGGGCGTCGCCCGCGGCGCGGGCGATCAGCTGCGCGTGGCCCACCGGAACCGAGCCCGCCCACAGCCCCTCGCGGGTCGCGTGCAGCTCGCCGAGCCTCACCGCGTCCCTCACATCGCCGCGGGCCTTGCGTCCCGAAACCGACATCGCGTCCGCAGCAGCATGCGCAGCGGCTCCGTCGCCGTCGCGGCGAGCGATCTCGCCCAACGTGTCCGCCTTCATCGCAGCCAGCCCCGACTCCGCACGAGCGATCTCGCCCAGCCGAGCCTGCAAGCCCTGCCCGCACAGCCCAGCGACATCCACCGCGTCCACACACACCCCACCCGACCCACACGGGCCTGCGGAGCCGCTGTTCGGAGCCGATGCGCCGCCACTTGCCATAGAACAACCGTACGACAGAGGTGTCACATCAAAGACACCGGGACCAGTGGTCGGGGCTCGGGTCGGACCCGAGGCGTTCAGCGATGCCGTCGCGATCAAGGCCGACGCACACGAGCATGTGTCACATCAAAGATGCCGGACCCGAGGCGTTCAGGCTTGGGTCCGACCCGAGGCGTTCAGGGTTCGGTGCCCGATTGTCCAGCAGGATGCTGAAACATGCAGGTTCGGCCCGAAGCGCACATCGGTGACCTGCGGGCTTGCATCCGGCAACCACCCGAAAATCGACTTTTTCAGCACCCTGCTCGCGTCCCGAATGACAAACTCAGTGCCGAGCCGCGTTCGATGCCGCCGTTTCGCGTATCGCGAAGATGCGACACGGGCACTCGTCGGAGTCCGCATGGGCGGCAGGCAATATCGAGGCCAATCTCCCACTCGGGGCACTAGGAGCATGGTCGGAAAGTCGGCGGATTTCTGCGTGCGGGCGGCAACGCCGGTGCCAGTGCAGGTGCGTGCGCTGCTCGCTGCGAGGGCGGCGTCGAGCCGATCGGGTATATATTCAGCTCGCAACGTATATACTGCGGGATGTGGGAAAGCACCTGATCGATCTTGATGAGGAGATGCTGTCGGCGGCCCGCGCCGAGCTGGGGACCGACACCATCAAAGCCACGGTCAACTCTGCACTTCAGGCTGCATGCTCCGGCCGGGTCGAGCGGGTCTGCGCAGCACTCGACGCCCTTGCGGACTTCCGATTCGAGGACCGCGAGCGCGCGTGGCGCTGACGCACCTGCTCGACACCAGTGTGCTGACCAGGCTGTCCCGCGACGCTGTTCGCAGGGCCGCCGAGCCGCTGGTTATCGCCGGACGCGCAGCGCGTGCCGGCATCAGCGACCTCGAGGTCGGCTTCTCGGCTCGCAACATCGACGAATGGGAAACCCTGGCGGGAAGCATCAGCGAGCTGCGCCTGGTCGAAACCACGGCTGATCATGTGCGCCGAGCCCGCCAGACGCAGCGCCTGCTCGCACAACGCGGGCTGCGAGGCAGACCGATCGCGGACCTGCTGATCGCAGCCGCCGCCGAGATCGAGTGCCTCACCGTGCTCCACTACGACGCCGACTTCGACGTCATCGCATCGGTGACCGGCCAGCAATGCGACTGGATCGTCCCGCGAGGATCCATCGACTGAGCCCGGCCATCACCACGGCTCGGCCTTGCTCGTCGTGCATCTCGACCTGGACACACGCGACGAGAGTCGCTGTTGCGACCATTGCACCCATGGGCAGGTCGTATGCCTGATCGTTGTCGGGATCCAGCCACGGTGCGGCCGCGACTCGCACCTCGGCGCTCAGCTTGTCAAGACGAACTCGGTGCTTGCCGGCGTGGATCCCGATGGTGGTGCCCCAGTGCTTCTTCGGAGCCATCCACGAGCGGGTCTCGCTGGGCTTGATCCGCGCAACGAGCAACGAGCAACGAAGCGTGCGGCTGCCAGATGGTGAACGTCCTCACGTGTACTGCTCCAGCTCACGTGTGTGCGTTTCGCACAACCCCCGGATGCACGTAGCTATGCCATGACGCAGAACCCCGCCGCATGGCGCAACGAAGCGTCAGTGACAGTGCGCTCCAGGGCGGCGTCGCAACCGACGTCGGCCGCCAAATGGCGAACGGGACGGATTCATTTCCGGCGTCCCGCCGAGTAGGCTGCGAATAGGAAACACGTGTTCCGCACGACACCAGGAGCGCCATGGCCGCCACAGCGGGCGACAAGCACCGAGTCTGCTCCGCGGCCGACGTCGCCTCCGAGATCCGCAACCGCTGCCACGACATCGGCGTGCTGCCGCTGCACAAGCTGCTCTACTTCGTCCAAGCCGAGCACCTCGCATGGCACGGCACACCGGCGTTTACCGAAACCATCGAAGCATGGGACAACGGCCCCGTAGTCGCCTCGCTGTGGCGCCAAGAAAAACACAAGGCCCCCAAACCCGGTCCCCTACCGGTTCCCGTCACGGTCGCCAACATCGTCACCAACGTCATCGCCCGCTTCGGGCATCTCAGCGGCCAAAGCCTCATCGACATCACCCACAGCGAAGGCCCTTGGGCCGACGTCACCCACCACGGCACCCGCACCGACAGCCCCCCGATCACACACGACGCCCTCGCCCGCTACGGCGCCGAGCTGCCCCCCGACCTCGCCGATGCCCGCGAGCACATCAACCGAAGCCGCGACGACCGACCCTTCGTCGCCGACGACCCCGACGCCATCGAGCGCTTCCTGGCCGAACGCCGCAGCTGAAGTCGTGCGCAACAGCCACTGGGCTACCAACGCCATGTCGCGCGTCCTCGAATTCCAAGCACGCAGCGACCCGTCCGACGCCGAACTGGACGCCCTCGCCGAGTTCATCACGAGGACAACCTTCGACCCCTACAGCATCCCCGCAAAACGCGACGACGTCGGCGAGTGGTACGCCATCCTGCGCCGCACCGGCCGCCCCGGCGACCGCGTCCTCGCTGTCGGCTACCGCGTCGACGACGCACTGCGCCAGGTCGACGTCATCAACTTCGAGACCTACCGCGACCCGAACGTCGCATAGCTGTCCCAGCCGTCAGCCCCAGGCGGCGTCGGCGGCGTGCTCGAACACTCCCTCAGGGTCCCCGAACGCATCGGTCGCGCGAGATGGCCGTATGGACTGAGCAACACCAATTTCTGCACGAGAGCGGAGCGCACCTATTTGTCGTGTCCATTCCGTGTACGAGCCAACAGCGTTGGCGTCGAAGTATGACGGCGGTTGAGCTTCACCCTGACTTGATCGACTTCCCCGGCACCTTCGCGCCCCCGCAGGATCTCGTCCATCTGGTGAACGACCTGCACGTCGCCCATACCGAGGTCGTCACGCTTGACCAGTCGGCCTACTGCTCCGACGATCGGTACGGCAAGCGGGGTGCGCCTTCCACGCTCGCTCAGCGAGTACCGAGTGTGCCGATGGGAAGGAGGCCTGCGATGGCAAGCGCACATGACTCGTCTGACCTCGTGCTGAGCCTGCTCGGGTCGGCCACGACCATGAAGCTGCAGAAGCTACTGTATTACAGCCAAGGCTGGCACTTGGCGTGGGATGGCGAGGCACTATTCGACGAGCGCATCGAGGCGTGGGCCAATGGTCCCGTCGTCCGCGACATCTACGACCTGCATCGCGGCACATTCCGACTGAACCATCCGCTCCCTGCTGCCTGGGGCGCTGACCATGAGCGGCTGACGAAGGACGAGCGCGAAACGGTCGAAGCCGTTGTGGACTTCTACGGCGGCTGGTCTGCAGATCAGCTGTCGCGTGCGACGCACGGCGAGCGGCCGTGGATCGAGGCCCGCGAGGGTCTCGCGCCCACCGAACGCGGCACGCGTGCTATCAGCCTCGACACGATGCAGGACTACTTCAGCGGCCTGATGGGCCAACAGCCCGAGGATGGCTAAGCGCCCAAAGGGCACTCAGCCAAAGCGCTCGAAACAGCAAGGCCCTGGCCCCAGCACGACGCCACCAGGACACGGTCGACCAGTGGTCCATTGCGCATGATGCGCTGCGCATTCTACGCAATACAGTGTTCAATGCTGCGTTAGGCTGCGCCCGTGACGCAACCGACGAACATCGTGCTGGATCCTGGCCTTCGCGCCACTGCCAAGCGCCGCGCCAGCGAGCGGGGTCTCAGCGTGTCCGCCTACATACGCGATCTGATACGTGAAGACGATGCGCGCTCTAGTGCACCAGCAGCAGATGTCAGCGCCATTTTCGGCATCGCGGGCGACGGCGGCGGGCCGACAGACATGGCGCGCGACAAGCACCGCTTGATTGGCGAGGCCGCCTCCGCTCTTCACGACGAGCGGATTGAGGCTCGCGACGCCGACACCTCGTCCAGCTGATGGCCTCCGTCTTCGTCGACTCAGGCGCCTGGTTTGCGGCCATTTCGGTCGGCGACACACGACACGAACGCGCAACGGAACTGCTGCGTGCTCACGCTGGCAGACTCGCCACCACCGCCGATGTGTTGATCGAGTCCTGGTTGCTGACTCGGAACCGCACGCACCGTGCAATCGCTGATCGGCTTGTCGACGGCATCGTCAACGACAGACTCGCAGAAGTCCTGGCCACGTCGAAGCAGGACTTGACCGCGGCGCTGCGCATCTCCGCAGTGTTTGCCGACCAAGACTTCTCGCTCGTTGACCGCACGAGCTGGGTCGTGATGGAGCGCCACGGCATCGACGAGGCCATCTCGTTCGACACCGATTTTGCCGTCTACCGCTACGGACGTGACCGCCGAAACGCCTTCACCATCCACCGCTGAACTCGCAACTCAACGGCCGTATAGACGTAGGTTCTGGGTGTGCTCTCATCATGGGGGACCTCGGCGCGACGAGACCACGCCCAGCCGCTCCCAAGCCAGACACCGACGGCCCGCTCCCGACGAACATCCTCACTGCGATTCCTATCGACGAAGCCTTCGAGGGTGATGCGCGCTTGCGCGACGTGGCATGGACGCCAGATAGCACCCGGCTTCTCTATGACATCGAACTCGGCGATCTCTGGAGCCAGTGGCGGGACAAGTCGTACGTGACCGTGGTTGCCGATATCGCGTCGAAGCAGATCGTCAATCTGACGATGCCTCAGGACCTTGAGGGCCGCCTGCGCTTCTACGGGTTCTCACCAGACGGCCGGGCCATCATCCACAGCGGCAGGTCCTTGTACGGGCCCGCTGAAGGCCATGTGTTAGTCCACGACAGGCCCTTCCACTACGACATCTGACCGCAGAGCGGGGGCGAGGCGGCGCTTGTCCTGAGGAAGAACCGGTCAGGGGGACAGGGCGGTGATGGGCACTACGGCGATTCCGTCGGGGAACTCGTAGCCGTAGCCGCCGGCAGTGATGACCATGAGCTTCGCCGGTTCGCCCATGCGGGAGGTGTCCACCTTGTCGCGGAGCTTGCGCAGCGCCTGCGCGCCCTGCAGCACCAATGCCTCGCCGCCGAGCTTGATCTCCGCGGCGGCCCACTGCTGGTAGTCGAGGCTGGTGAGGACGACGTCGACTTCGAGGCCTGAGCTGTCTCGGTAGTAGGACAGTTCCCAGTCACGCGACTGGGCGTAGATGCGCAGGTCGCGCAGCACCAGCGACTCGAACAGCTGACCGAAGAAGCCGAGGTCGCCCATCAGGGCATCCCGGTTCGTGCGCAGCGCAGCCACGGCCAGCGACGGATCGACGAAGTAGCGCTTGGGCCTGCTGCGAAGCTCCGCCCGTGACCTCAGGTGCGGACGCCAGCACCGCAGCGCTTCGACCACGAACAGTCGGCTCAGCGCCCCGAGATAGCTCTTGACCGTCTCGGTATGCAGCTGATCACCATTGATGCCGGCGTCGGTGCCCAGCGTCTTGAGGGTTACTTCGGTGGAGGCATTGCGCGCCAGGGACAGCAGCAGGCGGCGCACCCCGTCGGGATCGCGGGCGACTCCGTCGACACGGGAGATGTCGGTCCTGCTGATCTCGTCGAGGTAGCTGCGAAGGCGCCGTTGCGCCACCGGCGGTCGATCGCCGAGCAGACCTGGCCAGCCCCCGCGGCAGACGAGCTCGACGATGTCGGACAACTGCAGAGCTGCCTCCGTTGCGGAACACGGCTCCGAAGCGAGCAAGGAACCCAACGAGACGCTCCCATCGGACTCGCCGCTCTCGTGCAGACTCATCGGGCGCATGCGGACGCGCAGAATCCGACCTGCGCCGGTATGGCGGGTCGTGTCGTCGGGCGGATTCGCCGAACCGGTCAAGATGAACTGGCCTGCATCGCCACGGTCGTCGCAAGCTCGCCGCATGGCGTTCCAGATGTCAGGCGCGAGCTGCCATTCATCGAGCAGCCGCGGGACCGGCCCCGCCAGCAGCTCGCCCGGCGCGACCTGCGCAGCGAGACGGCTGGCGGAGGTGGCATCGAACGGGACTTCGCTGCGGGCAAAGCGGCGACCGGTCCACGTCTTGCCGCACGCACGCGGCCCTTCGACTACCACCGCAGGCGACGCGGCCAGTGCTTCAGCCATCTCGCCGTCGACGACGCGCTGACGGTATCCCGGCGGTGTCAACTCATCGAGCACAGGTGCTCCACACAACGCAAGCATAGGCTCGCAGGCACGTCGACCGCGATTTTGTGATGCCTTCAACCGCGCTTTCAGTGGTACACCAGTCGCGTTTTTCTGATCGCTTCAACCGCGCAATTCCGGCCTCCGACCGTTCCCAGGAGCTGCGCGAATACGAGGCGGATGGAGCAGCGTCCCTGCACTGGACACTGGGCTGCCCGACCCTTCCCAGCAAGGGTCTCGCCGCTGGAATATCTCGGAGCCTGGGGCTCATGACAATCGGGACCTCGGCAGAGCGATAGCTTCGGCCGCGGGGTTTGGTTCATTGAAGCGATCAAGAGCACTCATGCGCTCGGGTAACTGTCGATCGGGGCGCATGCGGCCGCAGTGGTGGCTCGTCGCCGCGGCTTGTCTGATGGCGTCGCTGCTGCCGGTGACGAGCGCGGGCGCTGCTGAGGAGCCTGCCGACGCGGGCGAGTCGGCTTCTGACACCGAAGACCCGGCAGGTGGCGTGCAGGTCGTTCGCTACGCCGCCTTGGATCGGTATGCGATGTCGATCGAGCTGGCGCAGGCGCTGGTGGACGCTGAGGGCGGCACTTCGGAGTGGGTGGTGCTGGCCTCGGGCGAGTCATGGGCCGATGCTGCTGCTGCAGGCCCGCTGGCAGCATCGCTGAGTGCCCCGGTAGTGCTGGTGCCTTCGGGCGGGTTACAGGCTCTTTCGGCGCCGATTGAGTTCGCGGAGCTTCTGCGGTCGGCTGGGGTCCGCCGTGTCATGATCGTGGGCAGCGGCATTGTCTTGCCCGACCACAAGCAATCGGTGCTGTACGGGCTGGGGATGCTGCCCCGCGACGTCGAGCGGCTCCACGGCACCGACGCGGTCGCAAACTCGATAGCGGTCGCCGAGCGGATCGGCACCGCTGCGGAGTTCGGTGACCTGGGCCGCACCGTGATCATCGCCAGCGACCACAGCGTTGCCGACGCGGTGGCGGTCGGGCCATTGGCGGCTGCAGGCCCGTTCCCTCTGCTGCTCACCGCACCCGACGCCCTCGACCCGCGTATCACCGCATACCTCACCGACCACGAAATCGAACATGTGGTGCTCGTCGGCGGCGCCGCGGACGTAAGCGCAGCGGTGCAGGAGGCGATCGAGACCACCGACGTCACCGTCACCCGCCTCGCTGGGCAGGACCGCTTTCACACCGCCGCTTTGGCCATGGACCTGCTTGCTGAGGTTCCACGCTGCACCGACGACGAAATTGACAGCATCGGCCTCGCGCTGGCCGATGAACCTCGCCTCGCGCTGGCTGCGGGCCATCTGCTGGGACCGCAGTGCATCCCGCTGCTGTTCACCGACGCAGATCGGCTCGCTCCGATCACCCAGAACCACCTGTACCTGTACCGGCATCGCACCGGCATCGCACCGAACTGGCATCTCATCGGCGACGGAGTATCCATCGACCCCTCAGCCATCGAACGCCCACCAGTGCGCATGGCAACAGTCGCAGACAATCCCGACGGCGACGGCCAGCACATCGTCGTCCTCGACGAACAGCACCAAGCCCGCCACTACCTCACCGACGCCGGCTTCGACGGCATCACCCGACTTCGATGGGCTCCGGACCGCGAAACTGTCATCTTCACGGGCGTCCGAAACGGCACCCCGCTTCTCTACGGCGACTGGAAAGATGGCCAATGGGTTGACGGCGAGGGCGTCGACGGCGGTACCCGGAGTACGTACGAACTCGACTTGCACAGCGGCGCAGTTCGGCCCCAGCCACGCATTCAGTCCTGGTACGCGCCCCTGATACTGGACGGTTGGGTCGACCCCACGCCCTCGCCGGGTCGCGAGTACATCGTGTTCCGCGCCCCCACCGAGGACTACGCGGGGCATTCGCTGTTCACGCTCCATGTGGAATCGGGCGAGGTGCGACAGCTCACGCACAACACCACGAACGACACACATCATGTCGTGAGCTCCGGTTGGCTGGCAGATGGTCGGCGCCTGATCTACGCGCACTTCGATATCTCCCAGTACGAAGAACCCGTATCCCCCGACGGCCCCTCAAACACTCATGGCTACCTCGGACCAGACACCAGACTGTTCGACAGCAGATGCGAGAACACCCCGCTGCACCGTGCTCACATCGTCGACGTCGGAGATGGCCGGGTGTGGCCACTGTCGCACGGGAACCATCTCGTCGACAAGCCGGTCCTGCTCTCGCCGGATCGTCGATTTGTCGCCATCAAGAGCTACGAGGACTACGAGTTTGCGCCCGAGCGAGACATCCACGGGTTCTTTCGCTGGCGGTGCAGTCATGACGGCGTGGGCACGCCATCGATCTCGGTGTTCGACATCACCGGCGCCGAACCCCGTGCGGTCACCGAAGACAGCGCTAGCGGCTTCGTCCCGACGTGGTCACCTGACAGCGATTATCTCGTCTTTCGGACATCGACCGAGGATTCTGGAGGACACTCGCTGTTCGCATTAGACGTCGCGGCCGGGGACGTGGCTCAGATGACCCACAATCAGTCAGACGAGCATCATCATGTCGCGCAATCGTGGATACTGAACGGGAACAAGCTGCTCTACACCGTGCAGCGCATCGATGAACTCGATGGGCCGTGCCATCACGTCTCTCCAGCACAAGGACGTCGAAGCGGCGTCCCGCATCTCGAAGCCCACGTAGTCAGTCTCTCAGATCGTCGTTCGACGCGGCTCGCATACGAGGGGTTCATCGTGAGTGACTACGACCGCGCAGGGATTGACGTGCCTCCAAATGGAACTCAGGTTTCCTTTGAGACCAATTCGTTCTACGACTACTACACGGCCCAAGGCGGTTGTTCGTATCATGGGCGGAACGATCTGCGGTTCTATCTCTATGACGTGAGTGCCGATGAGCCGCAATCTGCATTAATCAACGGCAGTTCCGCCTCAGGCGCGCTGTGGTCGCCAAATGGCCGTTACCTGCACTACACGAATTACGAATTCTTCCAGAACCCCAGCAACTCCGGCTATGACAACGTCGGCGCATCCTTGCTGGACACTGCAAGCGGCGCCGTTTGGCAGGTGCCATTGTCGCAGTTCTTCGGTCCCGAATCGACGGCACACGCCGTCGCCTGGACTCCTGACAGCTCACGACTTCTCTATCGAGTCGGGATCGGGGCCCGCGGCAACCGAACTCATGGCATGACCATCGCCGACATTACAAGCGACAAGGTCGTCCCACTGGAATTGCCCCAGGTCTTCGAGTACGCCCCGAGATACTTCGGCTTCTCGCCTGACAGCCAGCAGGTGATTCACAGCGACTGGGCTACGGCCGGCACAGTGCTGCTCCATGACACTAGGGACGGCGCTCTGCTCGGGATCTACGACATCTACGCAGCTACCGAGCCGGGCAAACCGGTTTTGAACGACCCCGATGACTATGGCGACATATTGAAAGACTTCAGATTCTCCGCAGAGTGGACAACAGCCGGCATCTTCACAGCCGGTGAGTACTACCTCTGGCCCTACTACGACTACTGACCCAATTCCGCAGCTCAACTCAGCAGGGCGAGAGCGAGACGGCGCCAGCCGTCGAATGCGGCTGCGGGATCGGGTGCCAGGACCTGCACGCAGACGTGGTCGGCGCCGGCGTCGAAGTGAGCGTCCACGCGGGCTTTGACATCGTCTTCGGTGCCCCAGGCCACGATGGCGTCGACCAGCTTGTCGGACGGGCCGCCGTCGGGGCCGCCGTCGACGTCGGCCTGGGTGAAGCCCAGCCTCAGCAGGTTGTTGGCGTAATTCGGCAGACCCAGGTAGATCGCCATGTTCTTGCGGGCAAGCGCTCGGGCTGAGTCGGCGTCGGTATCCAGGATCGCCATCTGCTCGGGGTAGAGCGCTGCGTCGGGGCCCATGGTCTCCCGGGCGACTGCGGTGTGCTCGGGCGGCACGAAATACGGGTGGGCACCGGCGGTCGCGGTTGCCGACAGCTCCAGCATCTTGGGGCCGAGCGCGGCCAGCACGATCTCGGGCAGCTCCTGAGGGCCGTGGGCCATGAAGCGGGCCTTGCCCATGCGCTCGAGGTACTCACGCATGTAGCTGAGCGGCCGGGAGTAGTCGTGCTTGCGGATGTACTCCACGAGGTGATGGTGGCTGACGCCGAGGCCCAGCAGGAACCGGCCGGGGTAGGCCTCGTCGATGGTCCGCAGCGTGTTGGCCATGGTCATGGGGTCGCGGGCGTAGATGTTGGCGATGCCCGTGGCGATCTTGATGGTGCTGGTGCCTTCCAGCAGCCGGGCGGACGCCACGAACGGGTCACGCCCGACGGCCTCGGGAACCCAGAACGCCCCGTAGCCCAGCTCTTCGGCTTCAGCGACGAATTCCACGCCTTGCGCGGACGGCAGTGCGTCGAGCACCCCCGTCCAGATGCCGATACGTCCCAGATCAATGCTTCCCATGCTCATGAGCCGCGACGCTACCGCCGCCGCTGAAGACGCGTCAGGGCAAACTCGTGCCAGAAGCGAGATGCGGGGTCAGTCGAGGCGGCGCAGGTCGCCCATGTAGCGGACTCGGCGGTCTAGGTAGTTCTGCACGCCGGGCAGGATGAGCGGTGCTGTGTCGACGCCCTCGCGGATCTTGGCGGGGGTGCCGACGGCGATGGTTCCCGGTGGCACCTTCATGCCTCCTGGCACCACGGCACCGGCGCCCACCAGCGCCCGCTCGCCGACTTCGGCGTCGTGGAGCACGATCGCTCCGGTGCCGATGAGTGCCTCGTCGTGCACTACGCCGCCCTCGATGTGGGCCAGGTGCCCGATGGTGCAGCGCTCTCCCACCGTCGTCGACCACTCCTCAGTGACATGCAGCACGGCGTTGTCCTGCACTGAGGTGCCGGCGCCTACGATGATGTCGTTGTCGTCGCCGCGCAGCACCGCGCCCGACCAGATCGAGGCTTCGGCGCCGATCGTCACCCGCCCGATGATGATCGCCTCGGGCATCACGAAGGCGTCAGGATGGATGTCGGGCTCATAGTCGCCAAGCGCATAGATAGGCACGCAGCGCAAGCTACCGGGGCGACCGCCGATGGGCGCTACGCAGGGGCGGCGTCGAGCCAGCCTTCAGCTTCAGCTTGCTGCTGCACAAATGCTCGCGCCGCATCGTCCACGAACGCGATCCGGCCACGCCCGACCGACACAATGAGACCAGCGGAGATGAGACGCCGCCGGTAGTTGCTGAGGCTGCGGGAACTGTGCCCCCAGCGCTCACCGACATCGGCGACAGAACTGGATCCGCGATCAGCAAGCATCGCCACAGCCAACGCCTTGTCAAGGTCGGAGAGTCGATACCAGACCGGCCCATACACATGGTCGCCGAACATTTGAATGGCATCTGACACAGCAGGGGACACGTCAGCCAGACGGATGCCCGCCACCGGGTCCGCAGCGTTGTCCCATGCGCAGGCACCGACCAGCTGAACGAGGTAGGGCTGCCCCCGCGACGCTGTAGCCGCTAGATCAAGCGCTTCGTCGTCGATGCGCGCGCCGACGTCCTCGATCGGCTGACGCAGCGCTGTGCGTGCCTCCGACGCCCGCAAGTTGTCGATCTGATGGCGGCGACAGCGTTGCAGGAACGTACCCACTGGTCCTGGCAGCAACCTGTGCTCGAGCTCAGGCAGCGCGGCGCCGACGAACGCGATGGGCCGTTCTGCCCGCCGCGAGACAATTTGAAACACGCTGCCGAATTCCTTGATCTCCTCGACATCACAGACATGCAACTCGTCGAGGGTTATCACGACTCCTGCGCCGCGATTCGCCAAGAGATCGCCAAGCGCAGCGAGCGACGCCTCCAGATCGAGCGAAGGCATCGCAGCGCGTTGCTCCTGTGGCGCACGCTCGGTATGGATGCCGAGGCCCAGCACGGAGACGCCGCTCAGCTCTCGCTTCGGCCCGCCTTCAGGCTCTTCGGCCAACGAGCGAAGCATTCGATCCGCCCTCGATGCCAGTTGCTCGATCAAGCCGAGGGGTCTCGCGACCGCAGCCGAAATCGACACCCATCCGTGCTCGGCTGCCCGATCCTCTATGGCGTTGAGCAACACCGTCTTGCCGGTGCCCCTCAGGCCCCACAGCAACGTTGCGTAGCTCGCGCTGCGGATGCTGGCGAACACCTCGTCAAAATCTCGCAGCACGGCATTGCGGCCTACGAGGACAGGTGGGGTGATACCGAAGGAAGGTGAGAATGGGTTGGGTGGTTGCACTGGGGGTTGCACTTCCGTCCCGCTTTCGTCGCCAGCGTCGCAGTGTGATGACACACCGGCAATCGAGGCTCAGCCGGCAGATGCAGATGGGCGTCGAATGCCCAAGTTCGCGTCTTTCGGAACGATAGCAAACCGGCGCTATTCTGCGGAGAATTCTATTCCTGCGGAATTTTCTCTTCTTGCGGACGATTCTGAATGACGGAGTGGGTGAGACACCCGTGGGCGGCGGTGGACGCCGAATGAGTGCATCAAGCTCTCCGACGCCCGCGGATGTCGCATTCGACGGCGAGGTGGTCGGCGGTGGACGCCGAATGAGTGCATCAGGCTCTCCGACGCGGCACCGTGAATCGCCCCGGGTTTGATCGTTGTCTCGTGGGGGGTTGATGGTGCCCTGTCTCGGACCGGCTCGATGAAGCAGCGCTGTGTGCCTTGGCGGCTGTGGCCTGTGGGCTATGGCCTGTTGGGGTGAGGAAGTCCCGCTGCGGCTGCATTCATTCGGGGCCCGGGGTTGCCCCCCGGGCCCCGAATGAATGCAGCCGCAGCGGGACTTCCTCACCAACCTGAACACCCGGGGGGCAGCCCCCAACAGCCCACAGGCCACAGCCGCCAGGGCACACAGCGCTGCTTCATCGAGCCGGTCCGAGACAGGGCACCATCAACCCCCCCCCACGAGACAACGATCAAACAGTGAAGATATGGGCGGGGAGCGGGCCGTGGGTGTCTGACTTGCTGTCGAACTGGCCCTGCGTGTTGCGGGTGCCTTGCCTGGGACTCGTCGATGCCGGCGGCTCGCTTCTTGGACTTGTCAGCTGCGGCCGGTCCGCAGCGAGCGACGTGACCTCATAGGAACCTGTGCCCACAGATGTCTCATCACTGTTATGTCCGTCCCGTCTCGTCCCGTCCCGGCACGCGAGCCGCTCCGAGATGAAGGACAACATGATGCCAGAACCGCCACAGGCGGTGATCGGCGGGATCGGCTGCCGCACCGACTTCCATGTAGCCGCCGCGTTGGACCCGCTCGGCCGTGTGCTGGGCACCGAGTCGTTCCCCGCGACTGCCGCCGGCTATTGCTCGACTCACCGATGGCTCGCTTCGTTCGGGCCGATCGCCGCGGTCGGCGTGGAGTCCACCGGATCCTACGGCGCTGCTTTGGCCCGGTCGCTGAGCGAGCGGGGCTGCGGGGTGATCGAGGTCAACCAGCCCCACGCGCATCTGCGGTCGCGTCGCGGCAAGAACGACGCCATCGACGCCGAGGCCGCCGCCCGCAAAGTGCTCTCGGGCGAAGCGACCGCAGCAGCGAAGGACACCAGCGGCATCGTCGAGTCGATCCGCCAGCTCAGCGTCGCCCGCAACAGCGCTGTCAAGGCCCGCACTGCTGCGCTGTGCCAGCTCGGCGGCCTGTTGGTCACCGCCCCCGCAGCGCTGCGCGCCCAGCTCGACTGCCGCCGCACATTGGAAGGCAAAGCGGCGGTGTGCGCACGGCTGCGGCCCGACACCGGCCGCCTCGCCGATCCCGCCCAGGCCGCCAAAGCCGCGCTTGCCAGCCTCGGGCGTCGCATCGCCCAGCTCGGCGCCGAAGCCGACGACCTCGAACACGAACACGACCAGCTCGTCACAGCCGCAGCGCCTGCCACCATGTCACGACGGGGATGCGGCACCCACCACACAGCAGCCCTGCTCGTCGCCGCCGGCGAGAACATCGGCCGGCTCAGCTCCGAGGCGTCGTTCGCTCACCTGTGCGGCGCCGCGCCGATCCCCACCTCGAGCGGGCGCACCAGCCGCCACCGGCTGAACTACGCCGGCAACCGCGCAGCCAACCGGGCACTGCACATGATCGTCATCGTCCGGCTCCGCTACTGCGAACGAACCCGCAGCTACCCCGACCGACGCGTGAGCGAAGGCAAAACCAAAAAAGAAGCCATCCGCTGCCTCAACCGCTACGTCGCCCCAGAGATCTACCGCACCCTCCGAGTCGACCTCGCCACCCTCAAAACCCGCACTTGACATCCATAGGAACGTCCCAGTGCGATGCACCGTCCGCTGCGCGGATGAACACCGGCGCTGGATGGGTACGGTGCGCACTCCATGACGCAGCTTCCGGTGGCACCGCAGCGGCCGCACATCCGGCGCATTCACGGCACCGAGACCGCCGACCCGTGGCACTGGCTGCGCGACCGGGACGATCCCGCCGTGCGGGACTATCTCGAGGCTGAGAACGCCTACACCGAGGCAGCCTCGGCGCACTTGGCCGAGCTGCGCGAGCAGATCTTCAACGAGATCAAGGCACGCACCAAGGAGACCCACCAGTCGCTGCCGACACCCAAGGACGACTGGGAATACCGGGCGCGCACGGTGGAAGGGCAGCAGTACGTCATCCACGTGCGGCGACCCCGCGGCGGCGCCGA
Source organism: Acidimicrobiales bacterium (assembly GCA_965231925.1). Classification (GTDB taxonomy): domain Bacteria; phylum Actinomycetota; class Acidimicrobiia; order Acidimicrobiales; family Poriferisodalaceae; genus Poriferisodalis. Next base: position 1,136,936 of record OZ246894.1, on the reverse strand, counting down.
CGACGACGAGACGGTGCTCCTCGACGAGAACGAGCTGGCCGAGGGTCACGACTACTTCGCGGTCGGCGATCTGTCGGTCAGCCCTGATCACCTGCTGCTCGCCTACACCGTCGACACCGACGGCGACGAGAAGTACGCACTGACCGTCGTCGACATCGCGACCGGCGAGGTGCTCGACGGCCCCGATGCGCCCGCACCCGGCTGCGGGCTCACCGACCTCAGCTACGGATTGGTCTGGGCGAACGACAACTCGACGCTGTTCGCCGTTCGCACCGACGAAGCCCAGCGACCGAACCGGGTCATCCGCCACGTCGTGGGCACCGACCCTGACGACGACGTCGAGGTGTACCGGGAGGACGGCGAGCGGTTCTGGGTGGGCGTCGGCGCCTCCCGCAGCGAGCGGTACATCGGGATCGGGTGCGAGTCGAAGACCACCTCTGAGCACCGCCTGCTCGACGCCGACGATCCGACCTCAGCGCTGCTGCTGGTGCAGGAGCGTCGAGAGGGCATCGAGTACGGCGTCGACCATCAAGGCGATCGCCTGCTCGTCGTGACCAATGACGGCGCGGAGGATTTCCGTCTCTTGGAGGCACCGCTGCCGACCGACGCCGGGGGGAAGCCGCTGCCGTGGCGAGAGCTCATCGGTGCCCGGCCGGGCATTCGGCTGGACGGCGTGGACTGCTTCGCCGATTTCGCAGTCGTTCACGAGCGCAAGGACGGCCTGGTGACGATGCGCGTCCACGACACCAGCAAGGCCAGCGAAGAACTCCCGCTGGGTCCGGGAGTCGAAATCGAGATGCCCGAGCCTGTCTACGAAGCAGGAGGCGGCTCGAACGCCGAATACGAGACCACGCGCTACCGCTTTGGCTACACGTCGATGGTCACGCCGCCGTCGATCTTCGAGCTGGATCTCGACAGCGCCGAGCGAGAACTGCTCGACCAGCTTCCGGTGCTCGGCGACGTCGATCTGACGGCATACGGAACTGAGCGAATCAGGGCAACTGCGCCCGACGGCACCGAAGTCCCCATCAGCATGGTGTGGAAGCCGAGCGCCGTGCGTTGGCCTGCGCCGTGCCTGCTGTACGGCTACGGCGCGTACGAGATGCCGATGCCAGCATCGTTCTCGACGGCGAGGCTGTCGCTGCTCGACCGGGGAGTTCTCTTCGCCATTGCCCATGTCCGAGGCGGCGGCGAGCTCGGCCGACCTTGGTACGAAGGCGGCAAGCTGGCCAACAAGTCGAACACGTTCGACGACTTCGCCGCGTGCGCCGCACACCTCGCCGCAACCGACTGGGCCGACCCAGCACGGATCGTCGCCCGTGGCGGCAGCGCCGGCGGATTGCTGATGGGCGCCATGGCGAATCGCCATCCGGAGCTGTTCTGCGGCATCGTCGCCGAGGTGCCGTTCGTGGATGTGCTGAACACGATGCTCGATCCCGACATCCCGCTGACAGTCACCGAATACGACGAGTGGGGCGACCCCAACGATCCGGAAGTCTTCGAGACCATCCGGTCGTACGCGCCCTACGAGAACGTGGAAGCCGTCGACCATCCGGCTTTGCTCGTGACCGCAGGGCTCAACGACCCGCGGGTGCAGTACTGGGAGCCAGCGAAGTGGGTCGCCAAGCTGCGAGCGACGACGACCTCGACCAAGCCGATCCTGCTGCGCACCGAGATGGGGGCCGGCCACGGCGGACCGTCAGGCCGCTACGACGCCTGGCGTGACGAGGCCTTCATTCTCGCCTTCATCTGCGACGTGCTCGACGTGGCGTAAGCACGTGAGCGAAGAGGCGCTGACCTGCGCGTAAGCCGCTGCGGTCGACTCGGTGCCGCCTCAGCAACCGTCTTGCGGGGTCGGAGATGCTGTCCGCTGCTCGGTATCGGGAATTGCGCCGGTGTGGCGGCGGCTGGGGCGGGGTCAGTCTATGTCGGTGATGGTTTAGGGTTTGGTTTGACGCCTAGATCGTCGCCGTGCCACATCGTTTGACAAGGACAGGGACTGGCTTGCCCGCCGTCCGGAGCCCGCCGCGCAGGCGGTCCAAGTCGGCAGTTCGATTGGCCTTTCGAAAGGCGAACAGCCCCACAGTCGTACTAGCTTCAGCCGGACCGAACATCACACTTGTTCCGGCGACATCGACCCCGGCTTGTACCTGCTTGAGTGCATCGCTGTCCATGACCGCCTTGACCTCGGTCACCAGCCATTCGAGCTCTCCGTCTCGCGTTCGCAGCAGCATGAGGTCCGGACGTCTGCCCGAATCGCCAGCGAACGCCTCACACTTGTCACACTCGATTGCGAACACAAGGCCCGCGATCGACAATCGACGCTGTCGATACGTGAACCCCGCAGAGGTGCCGCTGGCCGAGGCCCCGACGCGCAGCAGACAGCCGCACCGTTCGTGTCGGCGCCGGAGCCAGTCTGCATCAATCACTTCAGCAGTGCAACCAGTCGAGCTGAATCCTCCGATAAGTCAGCTGCGACCTTCACATACTCGTCCTCAGGGATGCCCCATTCCGGATCGACCTTGAGCTGCTCCACTTGGACCGTGCCGTCACCCGTCGTGCGGGCGAAACGATGGACCGCGAGGTCATCGACACTCAACCGGTCTTCGGTCGAGTAGCCGGACGCCGCATCATCATCAGGCAGCTCGGATACTGCGTCGCGCAGCACTGCGTTAGACAGTTCATGCAGCAATACCGAGCTGTGCGTAGCGCACACCACGCGTACGCCGCTGTTGACAAGTCGTACGAGAATGCGGGCCACCACCCGGATCGCCTCAGGATGCAGGTGCGATTCGGGCTCGTCGATGATGAGCAGGTCATCGGGCGCCAGCAACCGATCGACCCAGATGGCGAGCGGCGCCAAGTCGGCGACCATGGACGACGCGTGCCGGATGGCAATGCTGTGGTCCGCCTGTTGGTACGCCAACGTCGGCACCAGAGCCGGGTACGACTCGACCGTGACGTGGCCCTCCATGAGCGAGTCCAGAAGCTCACGGACTCCCTCGAAGGCGCTGGGTACCTGCAACTCCGCAAGCCCGATCCGCTGCCGGTGGCGCCGCATCCCTCTCGGCCGAGAACCGAGCACATCCGCCAGTGACGAGATGAAGTCCAACGCGACTCCATCGAGCGAGGGCTCGGGAACAGACGGCAGTCCGAATCGATCCCGTTCCAGCTGAATTCGAAGCTTGACGACATCGGTCCATGCGTTCAGCAAGCCAGACCTGCCCGCCGGCAAGTAGTGCGGCCTGCCGGTCAAGTTCCATGCGGCGGCGATGCGATCCCAGAACTCGGTTGTCAAGAGCCACATGATGCGAAGCAGCGACTCTTCGCGCTCATCGGCGGGGCCTTCATCGGAAAACAGACCTCGGGATGGCAAGAAGCTGTCGAACTCGGACCAATCCAATTCGGTTCGCTGCAGTGCGACTCGAATCGGTGCGTTCGTGCCCCGGCTGCCGAACAGCGCAAAGTCCGTCTCGCCCGGACCCGTTCTCCTGATCTCGACAACCAGGTCCTCGCGACTCGTCCAAGAACTGATCTGTCGCAGGTCGTCGACGCCGAAGCTCGCCCTCAGCCGGTATTCGAGTTCCTGACCTGAGCGCTGCAGGAATCCTGAAAGCACACGCGAGAGCGCATCGGTGAGAATCGGCGGAAGCACCTCGCCGACGTGGTCGCCGTTCCCCAGTCCGGCTGACATGCGTCTGCGGCGCAGATCGTCGAGCGCGGAGCGTTCCTGTTCTTCAAGCTGATCGACGATCCCGGGAGGAACTGCGAGCAGCGCCTGCCGGGCCGCATACAACGCCTGCGCTGCGTATGTCTTTCCGGTGTTGTTTCGGCCGACGAACACCGTCAGGGGCTTGAGCGCAATATGAGCGTGTTCGATCGGGCCGAGGTGGTCGATCACCAAGCTCAGGCCGTTGCCGTCCATCATCGCTCTCCTGGCGCTGGCGCGAGACCGCAGGCACGCGAGCATCTCGTCCGCTGCGCTCTCACGCGTGAAGCTACTTGACGCAACTCCCTCTGCACGCTGATTTCCGGGCGTCTGAGACAGGCAGCAAACGAAGCCACCCAACAATCGATGAGCCCCATCCCTTGGAACTCACCTGCTAGATGACCGCCACGATCGCGAGCACCGCCAGCCCGCCGTTGCGCAGCAGCGAGCCGGCGCCCACCGGCTTCGCCGACCAGCGGCCGAAGCAGGCACACGCAGGCCGTTGCGAGGCCGGCTGCCGCAGCACCCGCGCCAGCGCTGCGCTGAACGCCGCCAGCAGTCCCAGCGCCAGCCACGCCGGCCACGGCTCGGCAACGCCTGCCGCCAAACCGGCGCCCAGCGCGATCTCGATGGGGGCGACAAGCGGCACCGCCGAGCGGGGCGCACCCATCGCACTCGCCGCACCCGGCCACGACGGGTCACGCAGCTTCAACGCACCCGAGAACAGCAACAGCGCACCCAGCGCAACGCGGGCGACGGTGCCGATCACCCAATCACCCGTTCACCGGTGCACGGTGTCCGCCCTCAGGCAAACGTGCCGTAGCCGCCCTTCCAGAACAGCAGTGGGTCCTTCGCATCGAGCACCTCGAGCTCCACCACCCGGCCGACCACGATGTCATGGTCACCGCCGTCGTACACCGCCTCGATGGTGCAGTCGATGTAGGCGATCGAGCCGTCGATAATTGGTGCGCCCGTCGGCCCCGGATGCCACTCGACATCGGCGAATTTGTCGTCGGCCCGGCTGGCCATGACGCCGCAGGTGGCCATCTGGTCCTGAGCCATGATGTTCACGCAGAAGCTGCCCGCAGCGCGGATGTCCCCCCACGAAGACGAGTCCTTGGTGGGCAGGAACGCCACGAGCGGCGGGTCCAGCGACACCGACGTGAACGAGCCGATGGCCATGCCGATCGGCCGCCCCTCGTTCACGGCAGTCACGGCCGTCACGCCGGTCGGGAAGTGCCCGAGAACGTCCCGGAAGAGCCTGCTGTCGATGGTCGGCTGGTCGCTCGCGTCAGTCACGGCTGCAACCCTAGACATCCTGCTGCGGGCGGGGCATCGCCGGCAGCTTGCCCGATTCTTGACTCGAAGCCTGTGACGCAATGCGAAACCCGGGTGGCAGCTTGATCGCGCAGGCTCGGTCGGATCGGGGTGACGGCTCGGGCGTGCCGCAGCGACACCGCGGTCGGGCTGTGGTGGCCGTATGTAGCCTCCGGCCATGACTTCGAGCGCTGGCGGCGACACCTCAAACGGCGAGGCGGCAAGCGCCCCGCACGACGGCTTGGTGGCCGTGGTGAAGCGGGACTGCCCGACGTGCGAACTCGTCGAACCGGTGCTTGCAGACATCGAGGCCCGCAGCTTGCTCACCGTGTACACCCAGGACGATCCCGCCTTCCCCGAGGCGGTCGCCGCCAAGGTGCACGACGACGACCTCGGGTTCTCCTGGCATCACGACATCGAGACCGTCCCTACGCTCATGCGTTTTGCCAGCGGCGACGAGGCCGGCCGCATCGTGGGCTGGTCACGGCCCGAATGGGAAGCCTTCACCGGGCTGACCGCACTTGGCAACGACTTGCCCGAACATCGCCCCGGCTGCGGCTCGCTGTCGGTCGATCCAGCCCACGCCGACGCCTTGGAAGCTCGTTTCGGGAGCCCAGGGCTGAGCGCCCGTCGTGTCGAGTTCGGCAGCCAGGAAGACATCCACGAGGCGATGTTCGATCGGGGCTGGTCGGACGGCCTGCCGCTGGTGCCCCCGACTGCCGAACGGGTGGCCGCCATGCTGGCAGGAACATCACGCGCACCCGACGAGGCCGTCGCCAACGTCGCACCGGATCTTGCCGACTGCACCGTTGAGAAGGCCGCCGTCAACGCTGTGATGGCCGGCTGCCGGCCCGAGTACTTCCCCGTTGTGCTCGCAGCGCTGACTGCGGTCTGCAATGACACGTTCAACATGCACGGGATGCTGGCCACCACCATGCCGGTCGGGCCGGTCTTCATCGTGAACGGGCCGATCGCCCGCCAGGTCGGCATGAACAGCGGGATCAACGTGTTCGGCCAGGGCAACCGGGCCAACAGCACGATCGGGCGGGCCGTGCAGTTGATCGTGCGCAACGTGGGCGGCGGGCGCCCCGGCGAGGTGGACCGGGCTGCCCTGGGCCAGCCGGGCAAGGTGGGTTTCTGCTTCGCTGAGATCGAAGGCGGTGGCCCCGCCAGCGCGACATCCAAAGACACGAACGAGGCTGCCGCGGCGGGTGGCGCCGGAAGCAGCGGCACCGTGGGATCGGGACACGCTGCCACGGGCTGGGATCCGCTGTGTACCGACTTCGGCTTCGCAGCCGGAACCAACACTGTGACGGCGTTCCCCGGCGAGGCGCCCCGCTCGGTGGTCGACCAGCTCTCGCGCGATCCCGAGTCGCTGGCCCGCACCATGGCCGCGGCGCTGAACGCGATCCATCACCCGAAGCTGGTGCTGGGCTTCGATGCGATCCTGGCTGTGGCCCCCGACCACTCCCGCGTGTTCATCGACAGCGGCTGGTCACGCCAGCAAACGGCCGAGCGCATCAACGAGCTGACGACTCGACCGGGCGCCGAGCTGGTGCGCGGAGCTGGCGGCATCGCCGAAGGCGTGCCCGAGTTCCTCGCCGAGAGTGACCTGCCGAAATTCCGTGAGGGCGGCTTGCACCTGGTGCACTGCGGCGGTGGTGCGGGTCTGTTCTCGGCGGTCATCGGGGGTTGGGTGAACGGCGACGTAGGCGCTCAGCCGGTCTGCGTCGAGATCGATCCCAGGCGTTAGCGGGGTGTCCGCAAACCTGCGCATGGTTGGAATCGCGCAATACGCCTGATCTGCGAGAGAATTCGACGTTGGTGACCGCGCGAACGTTTGCGGACACCGCACCAGCGCGGCCCGTTCTCCGGAGCGCTCGGGCTTGGGATTCCTGCTCTGGATCGCTCTGCTCGCAGGCCGCTCGGGCTCTTGGGCGGCTACAGTCGGTCGGAACGTGCCCACCGGATCCAACCCAGGGGGAACCACATGAGCACTGTTGTCTTGGACCCCACGAACGAAGCTGCGCCTTCGCATCGCGAGCGTGTGACACGGCCGGACAAACTGGACGGCCTCACGGTCGGGCTGCTGGACATCAGCAAGCCCCGCGGCGACCGCTTCCTGAACCGGCTCGAGGAGCGACTGACCGAGCGTGGCCTGCGGGTCGAGCGCTTTTCGAAGCCCACATTCACCAAGCCGGCGCCTGTCGACCTGCGCCACGAGATTGCCACCAAGTGCGACGTGGTGATCGAAGCGCTAGCCGATTGAGGCAGCTGCACGTCGTGCAGTGTGCACGACATCGCTGATCTGGAACGCCGCGGCATCCCGTCTGTCTTCGTGGCCACCGTCCAGTTCATTGACGGGGCCGAGGTGCAGGGCAAGGCGCTCGGCTTCGACCCCGCCGCTGTGTGGGTGGAGCATCCCATCCAGGACCGCACCGACGATGAGATGGTCTCCATCGCCGACAAAGCCTTCGACGAGCTGATTGAACAGCTCGTAGCTGCTTGAGCCACGAGCCAATCGAGCACAGCGTGGCTGCTTGAGCCACGAGCCAATCGAGCACAGCGTGGCTGCTTGAGCCACGAGCCAAACAGGCACAGCGTGGCTGCTTGAGCTAGCCCAGCCGGAGCCGGTCACCCTCTTCGGTGACCAGGCCCTCCGCTTTCAACCCATCGACGAGCCGGTCAGCCCGGGTTTGGTCGCGTCCGAGTCCCATGGCTCCGGCGGCTTGGGTTCGCGTGATGGCACCGCCGGATAGCGCGGCCAGCAAGCGGCCTCGGGCTTGGCGGTCGCTGCCTTCGAATGGCGCCTGCCGCGTACTGACGCCAGCGCTGCGATCAGCCGGGTCGGGTGAATCCGACCCCGCCCAGGAGCACCAAGTCCGCACGGGGCACTCGCCGCAGCTCGGGTCTCGCTTGGTGCAGACCCGAGCACCCAGATCCATCATCGCCTGGTTCCATACCCAGCCCTCGCCCGCAGGCACCAGCTCATCGGCGAGCCGCTGGGCTTCCGCCCCGCCGAGCCGGCGGCCCGTCCAGCGGGCCAGAATGCGCCCGACGTTGGTGTCCACCACACCGGTGTCGACATCGAAAGCGAATGTCTGCACGGCCCGAGTGGTGTAGGGGCCGACGCCGGGCAAGGTGAGCAACTCATCCAGACCAGCGGGCACCTCACCTCCGTGCTGCGAGGCGATGACCCTCGCCGCGTGCCACAGGTTGCGAGCCCGCCGGGGATAGCCCAATCCCTGCCAGGCGGCCAGCACATCCGCGAGTTCGGCCCGCGCGCACTCCTCCGGCGTAGGCCAGCGCTCCACAAAGGCTTCGAAGTACCGCAGTACCCGCTCCACCTGGGTCTGCTGGAGCATGACCTCCGAGACCAAGACGAGCCAAGGGTCGCGGGTGCGCCGCCATGGCAGGTCCCGCCGCTCGGACTCCCACCACCGGACCAATCCGGCGTTGCGCCTGCCGCGCTCGTCGGGTCCAGCGCTGATCACGCCACGCGCATCCGCCTCAGCGCGGCACACGCCACGCGCATCCGCCTCAGCGCGGCACGCTCATCCAGCTCGGCGTCGAGCGGCAGATCAGCCTTCCCCGACCGGCAGATCAGCCTTCCCCGACAGCCGCCTCGTCGCTGTAGGGGAAGCGTCTTTCTGGCCCTGCCTCTCGCTTCCAGATCATCACCTTGCGCCGGAAGAAGCAGACCTCTTCGGATCGCTGGTTGAACGCCCGAGTCTCGACCGTCACCACACCCCGGTCGGGCCGTGAACTCGACTCCCGCTTGTCGAGCACCTTGGTGACGGCATAGATGGTGTCGCCGTGGAAGGTCGGGCGCGAGTGCGTCAGCGTCTCGACCTCAAGGTTGGCGATGGCCGCACCGCTGACGTCGGGCACGCTCATACCCAGCACCAGCGAGTACACGAGATTGCCGACCACGACATTCTTGCCGTGCACGGTCTCGTGCTGGGCGAACCACTCGTTGGTGTGCAGCGGGTGGTGGTTCATGGTGATCATGCAAAAGAGGTGATCGTCTGCCTCGGTGATCGTCTTGCCCGGCCAGTGCCGGTACACGTCGCCGATCTCGAAATCCTCGAAGTAGCGCCCGAACGGGCGGTCATGGACGGTCACGGGAACCTCCGTGCGCTGGTTTGGAGCAGTGGTGCTGGTTGGTGGGTCGAGTCATCGTACGGCGCACGGCTCGCGGCTACCGGGCTGCGGCGGGGTCGCTTGCGGGAGTCGGCTTTAGCCTGTGCGGCTGTGACGACGACGGGGACAATCGCTGGGACGGCTGCGGCACCTGCCGAGCCGGATATGCAGGCGGCGGCCGGCGCGCTGGCCGCGGGCACCGACGCCGTGAGCCGGGCGTGCGCTCACGCAGTCGGCAAGGGTGACGACCACCAGTGCTTCCTCTATGACCTGGCGCACACCGCGTCGGCACTGCGCATCTGCGAATCACTGCTCGACTGGGGCACGCTGGGCGACGCCGAGGCCCGCCTCGCCTGCGGCTTCATCGCCGACGCGCTCGGCGAATTCCACGCCCGGCTGTTCGCCCGCGAAGCCCAATGGGGCCTCGAATCGGGCGCACTCGACAGCGCCCGCGACTTCGTGGCCGCCTACCGCGACCCTGCCTACGTCGCCACGCTCGCCGAGCTCGCGCCGCCCAGCCACCTCGACGAAGACTTCGAGCTCGTCGCGGAGACGTTCCGCCGCTTCGGCGAGGACAAGATCGCCCCCGCCGCCGAGCACATCCACCGCGGCGACACCGACATCCCCGAAGACCTCATCGCGGGCCTCGCCGAGCTGGGCTGCTTCGGCTTGTCGGTGCCCGAGGAATACGGCGGCTTCGCCTCAGGCTCTGAGAGCGACTACCTGGGCATGGTCATCGCCACCGAGGAGCTGTCACGGGCGTCGCTGGGTGCGGGCGGCTCGCTCATCACCCGGCCCGAGATCCTCACCCGGGCGCTGGAGCGTGGCGGCACCGAGGAGCAGAAGAAGCACTGGTTCCCCCAGATCGCCACCGGCGAGACCATGGTTGCGGTCGCCGTCACCGAGCCCGACTACGGCAGCGACGTGGCCAACCTGGTCGTGTCGGCGACCCCTACCGAGGGCGGCTGGCTGATCTCGGGCACCAAGACGTGGTGCACGTTCGCCGGCCGGGCCGATGTGCTGATGCTGCTGGCCCGCACCGACCCCGACCGGCGCAAGGCGCACCGGGGACTCAGCCTGTTCATCGTGCCCAAGCCCCAGGCGGAGGGGCACGACTTCCAATTCACCGACGAGCGGGGCGGCACCATCGAGGGGCGGGCCATCGCCACGCTGGGCTACCGGGGCATGCACAGCTTCGAGATCGCCTTCGACAACTGGTTCGTGCCCGCAGAGAACCTCATCGGCGGCGACGACGGCATCGGGCAGGGCTTCTACCTGCAGATGGCCGGGTTCGAGAACGGTCGGCTGCAGACGGCGGCGCGGGCCGTGGGCGTCATGCAGGCGGCTTATGACGAGGCCCGCTCCTACGCCGACGAACGCAAGGTATTCGGCCAGCCGATCGCCGAATACCAGCTCACGCAGGCGAAGCTGGGCCGCATGGCAGCGATCATCGCCGCGGCCCGCCAGTACAGCCATGAGGTGGCCCGCATGATGGCGCGAGGCAGCGGGGCGCTCGAGGCGTCGATGATCAAGGCGTACGTCTGCAAGGCCGCCGAGTGGGTGACCCGCGAGGCCCAGCAGATCCACGGCGGATTCGGCTTCGCCGAGGAATACACGGTCAGTCGGCTATTCGTCGACGCCCGGGTGCTGTCGATCTTCGAGGGCGCAGATGAGACGCTGTGCCTCAAGGTGATCGCGCGGCGGCTGCAGACCCAGAGCGCCTGAACGCTCCCGCAGGCGTGCTCCCGCCGGCGTGCAAGGGCGGGCACAGATTCATTCTGTGTGCAAAAGCGCCGCCTGAGACGGCAATCCTGCACACAGAAGCGCTGCGGCAACACACAGAAGCGCTGCGGCAACGGCTCGATGCAGGAATACACGACCGGGCACGGGATAGCTTCGGCGCGTGCACCCGATCGAGCACCTGCGCTACGTGGCGCGTGCGGGCGACCTGTCCCAGGACGTGCTGGTGCGCGAGACGGCGTCGGCGCTGGGGGCGCTGGCGTCTGACCCGCTGGAGCTGGTCACGGTGTGCCGCCGCATCCTCGACAAGTACCCGATCGCCGGCGCGCTGTGGTCGATGGCGGCCCGGGTGTGCACGTCCGCGCACCCCTACCGGGCTGCACGCGAGTTCTCGTCTGAGCTGCGTGCCGACGCCACCGCTCATCATGCGGCCGATGCGCTGCCCGCCGATGCGACGGTCTGCCTGCTCGGTTGGCCTGACCTTGCCGCTGAAGGGCTGGGGCGACGATCCGACGTGACCGTGCGCGTCATCGACGCCTACGGCGAGGGTGCCGGCATGGCGCGACGGCTCGCCGGCAACGGCTGCGACGTGACCGACGTGCCGCTCGCCGGCCTCGCGGCTGCGTGCTCGAACGCAGACGTGATCCTGCTGGAAGCCGCCGTCGCCGGGCCCGATGCCGTGATCGCGGCGGGCGGCTCTCACGCTGCTGCCGCTGTCGGGTACGTGTCGGGGGTTGACGTTTGGTGCATCGCCGGGCTGGGCCGCGCACTGCCCCGGCAGTTCTTCAAGGCCGCAGCGAGCACCGTCGCCGACGAGCCCTGGGAATGCGACGAGGAAGTGGTGCCGCTCGGTCTGTTCAGCCACGTCGTCGGCCCAGACGGCATCGAGCCCGCCGCCGGCTGGCAGCGTGCCGACTGCCCGCTCGCCGCCGAATTGCTTCGCCCTGCAATCTGACCGTCGACGTCGCGCTCGCTCAATGCAACGAACTGGCACCTGAACTGTGGCCGAGCCGACCGGGAGCGCTAGTTTGCCTGCCGTGCTTGACGCGCCGTCCACCGACATCAAGCTCGAGACCCTCTCTGGCCATACCCACACGCTGGGCGAATGGCTGGTCGTGTTCAACCTCTTGGGCGTCGTCATCGACCCCTACACCCACCAGAGCGGCTGGATCCTGCCCACGGCATCGCGCCTGTTCCTGGTCTACGAGGAGGCCGATGTGCGCTGCGCCTTCGTGGTGTGCAGCGATGCGGAAGGCGCTCGCAGCTTCCTCGGCCGCTTCGCCGACGACCACTTCGTGCTGCTCGACCCCGAGCGCGAGTTCGTGCGCTCACTCGGCCTCGAGCAGCTGCCGGCCCTCGTGCACCTCGCCCAGGACGCCAGCGTGCTCGGCTCAGCCCAAGGCTGGAATGCAGCCGAATGGTCCGACGTCATCGACGGCGTCGAAGACGCCATGGATTGGCGGGCACGGCCGGTGCTGCCCACCGCCGAAGACCCGGGCAACTTCGAAGGCACCCCAGCGCTCGGCTAGCCCGGCCAAGTCGGTCAGCCCATGTTCAGCTGCCGTCGAGCACCCGCCCTGCCGCGGCTTCCACTTGGGCTCCGGCGTCGGACATCGCCAGCCAATCCCGAGCCGTCTTGCGCGCAGTCTGAGTCGTTAACGCCTCGACGCCGCGCCGCTCGCACTCAAGGGTCAGCTGCCGCGCCAGCTCCTTTTCTGCCTCGCCAGCAGCTCGAACCAGTTCCGTATGAGCATCCTCGACCTCCTGATATTGCGGAATGGGCAACTTCCATAGGTGGGTGTGCAGGTGTCGAGGGCCGTATTGCCCCCGCGACATGTACGGCGCCACACGATCACGCAACGAATGCGAGTTGATGATGCCGCACAGGTACAAGGCCTCGTCACGCGTCGCTGTCGCGGTCCAATAGAGGGAGTTCTCGATGATGACATCGGGGTCATCGCAAACCGCGGCTGTCGGGTGCCCGGAAGATGCGTACACCAATCTCACTGCGCAATCTGCATCAACGTCCGATCGCCAGTCCAATTGGGCCGTCAGAGCACGCACATAGTCGAGACGATCCGTCAACGACCGATCTCGACGCGCTTCCCAAATCTCGGAGATGTAGGCCCAGCGCTCCCTCATCCGCGGCGAGAGCGAGGCAGGTTCAATTCGGGACGAATCGGCCTGCATTCGCTCAAGTTGCCCAGCAGAAGAAACCGGCAGGAGCGCCGGGAAGGTGCGCATTAGCAGGTACGGCGCGATGCTGGCCCCAAGGGCGACCTCGAATCGATAGTCGAGTTCCACGGTGTGCGGCTCGATCTCGGCGAGCTCGACGGAACGCCACGGCTCATCGCCCAGAAGATCACGATGAGGACGGACACGAATAGTTCCGGCAGCCGTTACCGGACCGATCAGCGGCGCGTCCTCTACAAAGAAGAGTCGCCTCGGGAAGATTGTCGCCCCGTTGCGTACTCGGCTCGCGTATGGCGATTGAAACCCATCGCTGAGCGCAAGTCGGGATACAACTCTCTCGACTCTGTCAGAGCCCGGTTCGCCAATCCACTGCTCCACCTCAGAGGGGAGCGCACTACCTGCTTCTGCCCGACTGCCGAACACCACGCAAGCGGGAACCGGAAAGAAGTCATTCGGATCCAAAGTCTCCAAATCCCACGGGTGCGCATGAGCGAGATTCAGATTGAGCGGAGCGTCGGGCTTGGTCCATCGGCCTGTCCGCCACTTCGAGTAATGACCTTGAGCGAGGGCCGAGTGCGGCATGACCATTGCGCAGACGCCGCCGGGAGCGACATAGAGGTCCGCGCAGCGTGTGAAGAAGAGCGCGGCCAAGTCTGCGTTGGTAGCGAACTGGGCGCCCTGCCAGATGCCGTACTCAGTGCTGAGTAGCTTGAGGCGCTCGCCGAGACGGTCGACGGTCTGGTTGTACGTGATCCAGGGCGGATTCCCGATCACGACATCAACAGTCTCCTCTGCGAGTACAAGGGGCCGCACGACGTTGCGTGCGTAGTAGCTCCAGATGTGGTCACGACCTTCCGCATGCAGCGCTTCCAGGAGCGCGAGCGTCGGCTCCAACGCCGCACGTTCTGCTGCAGGAATCCCAGCGTCGATGAGCGCCTGGCGAGGATCGCCGCCGACTCGGACCTGCGCGGCCACCCGTTCCATCGCCGAGTCGAACGCTTCAGGACGCTCAATCAACGAGCGAGGGAAACGCAATTCTCGACGCAGAGGATCACCGTTCACACCGATGCTGACCTCGGCACGACCCAGCAGCTGATCCGCCTTGGTGAGCAACTGCAGGGAATCCCCCAAATAAACGGGCGGCGTGAAATCGGGCCGTTCGAGGGCACCGGCAATTACCTCTCGCGAAGCGAGAACCCATTCGGAACGTGCCAGATGAACAGCTACCGGATGCACATCCACGCCGATGACGTTGCGTCGCAGCTTGTCGAGAGTCTCGGCGTGGGACAGTTCCGCCTTGCGTGCTGCTGTGAGCAAGTGCCGTATCGCGGCGACGAGAAAGCTGCCCGATCCACACGCTGGGTCCAGCACTCGTTGGGCCAGCGGGTCCGTCACCGCCTCTTGGACCATCGCGTCGGCAAGCCATTCGGGCGTGTAGTACTCGCCGAGTTGTTCGCGCTCTGCAGCGGGGATGACGCTCTGGTACAGCGCCGATGCCATACCCAATTCAGCTGTGGACCAGTCATAAGACGCTGACCAGGCCGCCATCTCCCGGATCACATCAACGCCGCCTTCGACCTCGCCCAACCAGGTGAAGAAATCCGTTTCGATGACGCCGACGAGGCCGGTGTCGGCTGCGAACCGACGCCCGACAAGCAAGTCCATCGGGTCGTGAGCCGACAGATACTCGACGTCCACCCCATACGTCGCTTGGGTGATCATGCCGATCATGGTCACCAAGTACGTGTGCCGGACGAACAGGCTGCGCAGCGATTCGGTCTCTCCGGCTCCGACCACCTCTCCAAGGGCAACTTCCAGAAGTTCTTGCCAGAGGTCGTACTTGATCGCGACCGTGCGGTCGTCGCCGTACTGTTCGAAGAGTCGCCGAATGAGTTCGATGTGGGTCGCGTACACCGGGCTGGAAGGACCAAATTCGGTACCGACCGAGTCCGCGTCAATTGGCTTTGCCCTTCGGCCGCTGAAGATGTACTCGTTGAGCCATCGGTAGAGCTCCACGCCGTCGCCAGGTTCGCGCAACGTGAAGGCCCAGGGATACGCAGCTGGCACCTCCAATTGGCCGGTTGTCCTGCGGAGCCAGTGACGCCCGTCGGTGAGCACCCCGAGATTCACATCTTGAGATGAGTCGAGGTAGCCGTCGAGTTGGGCAACGTGATCGGCGGCCGGCATCGCCGCGTCTGCTGCGGTGCCGATCCGCGTCTTGACCTCTACGAACGCATCGGACAGGACGAGATCGACACGACTTCGCCTGATGCGCTGAGGGTTGGGACTGGCTTCGGATTCGATCTCATAAAACTCAGTCAGCTCGGTGCCGACGAGGAAGTTTCGTACAGCCGACCTGACGTTGTCCTCATGCGCATCTGTGCCGTGCCAATGGAGCAGCTCACGAGCCAACTCGACGAAACGAGGATCGTCCGCGCTCAATTCGGTCGTCGGGGCCACGGCTGTGAGTGTGTCATCTGGCTGCTACGCCAACGGTGATCGAGCACTGATGGGCTCGGATGGATGCTCGAGGTCCTCAGGCGCGGAACCGATCTCTAGGTTCGCCGACCCTCTTGGTGGTACATCGAGCGATCAGCTGCGTGCAACAGCGCCCCGGACGACACGTCGCCGCCGCGCTCGGCGACCTCAGCGGGAGTCGAGGCGGGCGCGCAGCCGAATGGGCGACGGTGGTCCCCCGCTGATCGGCAGTTCCTCGCGGATGCGTTTGCTGTGGTACATCGCTCGGTCAGCGCGGGCAATGAGATGCTCGGCGTCATGCGTGGTGGCGTCAGAGGCTGCCGTCCCGATGCTGATGCTCGCATACACAGCGACCAAGCCGTGCTGGTTCGCACCGACCTGTGCGTCGTCAAGCAGGATCGCCGGCGACACGGCTTCGCGCAGCCTGAGCGCGATGCGGTCCATGTCTGCGCGCGTGCGCACTCCATCGCAGATCACGAGGAATTCGTCACCTCCGAGACGTGTGACGACATCGGACGGTCGCAGCGCATTGCGCAGGCGCACCGCTACATGCAGCAGCACATGATCGCCGACGGCATGACCGTGGTTGTCGTTGACGTCCTTGAGCCCGTCGACATCGCAGAACGCGACGCCAACGACGTAGTCGCCCCGCCGGGGGCGGCGCAGCAGCCCTTCAAGATGCCGCAGGGCGTCCTTGCGGCTCACGGCGCCGGTCAGCGAGTCGATCTTGGTGGTGCGCCCGCTCTTGGCGCCCCACAGCGCACCGAGCGCGAAGCACATGATTCCGGCAGCGGCGAGTGCCGCGACGATCGCGTTCATCGTCTATCCCCTGGGTTCTTCCACGCCCGCTCATGGGGCGATTCATCCGACAGAACCCAGACCGTTGTACCGCGCACCTCAGCGTGCTGTCCAGCCCCCGTCCACCATCAGCGAGCTGCCGGTCACGTAACTGCTGGCCTCGCTGGCCAGGAACAGCAGCGCCCCGTCCAGCTCGTGGGTGTGCCCGGGCCGCCGCATCGGGGCGTTTCGGCTGATCCACGCCATCGAGCGATCGTCGTCGAACATCGGCGCGGTCAGCTCGGTTTCGAAGTAACCGGGACACAGGGCGTTCACCCGTACACCCCGGGTCGCCCATTGCACGGCCAAGTCACGGGTCAGATTCACCAGACCAGCCTTGGAAGCCGCATACGCCGGCTGCAGGTTCGGCGCCGAGGCCACGTGCCCGTGCACCGACGCCACGTTGATGATGCTGCCGGCGCCTTCTCTGCCGATGATGTCGGCGGCCACGAGGCCCGCCAGCAAGAAGCACGCGTTCAGGTTGATGTCGACCACGTGCCGGAAGCTCTCCACGTCGGCCTGCTCGCCGGGGTTGATGGCGTCGCTCACGCCGGCGTTGTTGACCAGCACGTCAACCTTGCCGTAGTGGTCGATGGTTCGGGCGACAAGGTCGCGGCAGGCATCGTCGTCGCCGACATCGCACGGCACGGCCACGGCATCGGGCAATTCAGCGGCCAGTGGCTCCAGCCGGTCAGCTCGCCGGGCGGCCACGGCCACCTTGGCACCGGCTGCCGCGAACACCCGGGCGAACCGGACACCGAAGCCGCTCGATGCACCCGTCACCAAGCAGACCTGCCCGTCGAGCCGGAACGGCGAGGTCAGGTCGATCTGCCCGTTCGCTGCTGGCTGGTTCATCGACGCCCCTTCATCGGCTACCGCGTGTGACGCCCGAGGGTACGGCGCTGTCCGGTTCTGTTGCAGCAGTGGCCCGGTCGCACACCGGCGCTTCGGCATCATGCGACTGGTCCATCTCCCCAAGCACACACCCGAAGTCGAATATGAATACACCTGAAATTAATGAATATATATTGATATCGTTTCACATTGACGTGGCACATACCGGTTCGCACGTAGATCCGACGGAGTCGGCGGTGCTCGGACTCATCCTGCGCGAGCAACGGGAGCTGCGAGACAAGCAAGACGCCAAGTTGCGCGCACTGCTGCGACTGGCGGGAGGAACGCTGACGGTCTTCTTGACCACCGGCACCATTGCGGTCGCCGTGTTCAAGGACGATCTCGCCGTGCTCACCGCGATCATCGTGTTCGTCGTCGCGCTCGTTCTGGGCCTCAGCATGATCCCGATTGAGGGAATTGCCCACCGATGGCAGGCGGGGCCTGATGTCGATGATCTCCTGAAACTGTTTCATCAACCGCGTCGAACCCCCGAGGAACTTGTGCTCGCGCTCGTCATCGCTGCGCGTGATGACTACAGGCGAAACGATGCTGCGCTGAGGAGGACCCGCGGGCTCGTGGCCATTCAGGCATGCATGGCATTTTCCGGGATCGCAGTTCTGCTCGGCGGCCTCGTCGCGGTAGTTTGAGCCCATGCAGCACGACGACGCCGACATCGAATTGGACTGCGACGAGCTGCTCGGCGATGTCCCGCGGATTAGGAGCATCACAGAGAATCAAGGCTTCATTCCGGAGTCGTGGTTCTTCTGGCGCCGTTGGACCGAGAAGCACCGGCGCGGCGCGAAGACCTGAGAATCGCCCGGGTGGCTCTCGGCGGTTCGGGCGGTCCGTCTCATCGAGCCGCAATCCGGCCGAGCCACACAGCAGTGCAGTCCATGGGGCCCGACGCCGCGAGGGTGACACGGGCCGACGCGGCTGCTGTGTCCTAGCGTGTGGGCCATGAAGATCCGGATCGGCTTCGGGCTGGGCACGCGCAGCTTCACCAACGACCACGCCACCTTCGACCCGTTCGTGGACGCGCTCGAAGAGCAAGGCTTCGACTCGTTGTGGCTGAGCGAGCGGCTCGGCGGCGAATGCCCCGACCCGATCGTGGGCTTGGCCTACGCCGCGGGTCGCACCAAGCGCATGAAGTTCGGCATGTCGGTGCTGGTGCTGCCCGGCCGCAACCTCGCCGTGCTGGCCAAGGAGCTCGCCAGCCTCGACCGCCTCTCCGACGGCCGGCTGCTGCCTGCCTTCGGGCTGGGCATCGCTGATGTGCATGAGCAGGCCGCGTTCGGCGTTGAGCGCCGCGAGCGGGCGAAGATGTTCAACGAGGCTCTGCCGCTGCTCAAGCGTTTCTGGGAGGACGAGCCGGTCACCCATCACGGCGACTGGTACGACTACGACGAAGTGTCGCTGCTGCCCAAGCCGGCCCAAAAGCCCATGGACATCTGGCTGGGCGGTGCCGCCGAAGTGGAGCTGCGCCGCTGTGGCCGTTTCGGCGACGGCTGGCTGCCGTCGTTCTGCACGCCCGACATCGCAGCGGCCGGCTGGAAGATCGTGAACGAGGCCGCCGACGAGCACGAGCGCTGGATCGACCCTGAGCACTTCGGCGTCCTCGTTCCGTACACCCACGGCGAGATGACCGCCGGCTACAAGGCGATCCTCGAACGTCGTGCACCCGGCATCGATCCGAGCGAGATCATCCCGACGGGCTGGGACGGCCTGCGCGACCAACTGCAGCGATTCATCGAGGCAGGCGCGTCCAAGTTCGTGCCGATCTTGGTCGGCGAGCCTGAGGATTGGTTCGCCGAGCTCGAAGGCGTCGCCAACGCCGTCCTCCCGCTGCAGAACTAGCCCTTCGCACCGTCCCCAAGGTGCGTGATCGATAGGTCACCCCACCGATCCTCCAAGTATTGCGCAACCAATCTGCGGTGACAGTGGTGAGAGTGATGCTCGCTGCACAGGAGGCAGCTACCGTCAATTGCGTCTCTATCGATCAGGTCCTCGACTCGACGTTCCTTCATAAGCGCGAGGAATCGCGACTCGTAAGTAGGCCAATCAATTCGTCTCTTGCGATAGTCGCTCAACAGCTCTGCCGTGGGTGCGAGGTCCGTATAGTGCAAATATTCAATGCCACAAATTTGATCGAGAAAAAACGATAGGTCGTCTCGTTTGGCGAATGCCGCGAGCTGCGATGTGTTGTTTAGGCGGACGTCTATAACCCGACGAGCACCAGATTTGCCAACAAGCTCAAAGAAGTCACGGGCAGATTTCCCTGTAAAACCGATTGTCCACAGATTCATTTCCGCCGCACCCCATCGAACAGCTTAGGTCGCTTAAGGCTTGAGTAGGCGACCTGCTCACGCTGAAGCTTCACGGCAGCTTCATATATCGCTGATGTGTCATTGAGTTCGCCGGTGATGCCGCCATCGGATGCGATCATCGTGCCCTGATTCAGGTCATGCATCTGGACGAGTCGCTCAAGCGCCTCCATGTGAGTCTCGACACGACCCTCTCCAGATTCTCGGCAGGCACGCACATGCGATGCATGAATATCGCGTCGCCAGAGTTCATGCGCAACGAGCAGGGTACGATGACATTGTAGAGGATCTTCTTCACTACACATCAGGGCAAGTCGATATCGAGAAGCTCCCTCCAATATTCTCTCCAAACCATTCTGGAAAGACTCGGATTGTGCCATACGTTGATAACAGGCGTGGCCACGCGGGTCATACAGCTCAGGATCCGACGGGCGACCGCCAAGCTCTTCGCCTGCGTAAACATAGGCGACGTTTACTTCCTTGAGAAGGACACCTAGTGATTCGCGATCAAACTGCGATACGAAGCGACTGTATGGCTTCGATCGCACGTCGGCTACGGCACCTATTCGCTGCTGCTGCAGCATAGAGACGAATGTCGCGGCGCTATGGTTTGAATGTCCAATGGTGAAGATCTGGGAACGAGAAGGTGGCACAGTTACTCTCTAGCTTTGCTCCATGACGGCTGCAATCAACTTATAGACGCTACCTTCGTAGGGCTCGCCAAGACTGACTGTCAAGTAGCACTTGCCGACTGAGTACTCTCCGTCAGGGCGGGCTAGCCACTTGCGCTCTTGGACTGGATCAGTAATCCACAATGCGTAGCTGGTGTCCGCGTGACGAAATCGGCCTTGCACGCGCCGCTTGGAGTTGCCGAATGCGCTACCGGGCGCAAACACTCGCACATTCATTTCGCCAACGGCGATGAAGCGCAGCGATGTTTGGAGTGTATTGGCCTCGTCCAAGGGAACATAGTCGTTCCGGCCATTGGATGTGCTGTGTCCGTCCATCCACAATGGCGAAACAGGCTCGACGAAATCCTCTAACTCGCCGAGCTCTAACACTCCCTTCTTTTCCCAGTAATACGCTGGGTCTAGCAGCCAATTCTCGGTTTGATATCCCTCCGGTTGCGCTCCGAGCATCGGTATCTTGATGATGTCCAGCAATTTGGGGTCGCTACCGTCCTCATATTGCCGCTCATACTCTGACACCTCTCTCTCAAGGCGCTCGCTAACGGGGCGAATCCAACCGCCGATCGATGACTTCTTCCAGATACGGCCGGCGATACAGCGGCCTGACAGCTTTCGGGAGTTCGCCAAACACACGATGTGCATCGTCGTGAGCATATGCGCGCCGTTCCTCTGGACGGGCGAGCCTTCGATGCTCGCTTGGAGCCACGGAGGAGAGTGGACGGCCTGCGCGAGCAGATCCAGCGATTCATCGAGGTAGGCGCGTCCAAGTTCGTGCCGATCCTGGGCGGCGAGCCTGAGGACTGGTTCGCCGAGCTCGAAGGCGTCGCCAACGCCGTCCTCCCGCTGCAGAACTAGCCCGGTCGAGACGTTCGGCCTCAGCCGGCGCTTTCGGGCGGTGCGTCTTCGACCGCTGGTGCGGGGCTCAGCAGTGTTTCGAGCATCTGCTCAACGGAGGCACTTCGGGCGTCTTTGAAGGGGGCGAGGCGCTCGTATATCTCGCTCGCTGCCCGATGGAAACCGTCGGGCAAGCCAACCCCGGCGAACGTTTCTGCTATCTCGTCCATCTCGCCCACCCAGCGCCATGCCTTGGGGGCGACGGCAAGGGACGAGTACGCCAACCGCTGCGACAGGCCGCTCTGCGACAAGGCCCACTCAGCGGTCAGCTCGTCGGACACGCCCTCGGCCGCCGCCAGCGCCGCCACCGCCATCAACAGGGCGCTCGTGCCCTTGGTCCATGACGCGTAGGCCATCTTCAGCGCCGAGGCAGCACCTGCACCGCCGCCGGCCAGCACGCGGGCGTCCAGTGCCGAGCCATCGAAGCGTGCGGCCACCCGATTGGCCGACGGGCCCGACAGGTAGAGCCGGGTCGTGCCGGTCTCCCGTGCCGGCGGGCCGATCAGGCTGCCGTCGACGAAGTCTTCGAAGCGTTCGGCAATGCGGCGGGCCGTTGCCGGCGAGACGGCGTTTGCATCGACGTAGCAGCCCTCAAAACCGGCATCAGCCACCGAGCCCGCTAGCGATTCGGCCCCATGCGGCGGGCAGACCGAGATCACCATGTCTGCAGCGGCGACGAGCGACTTGAGGTCGCCCGCATCGGTGAGTTCAGCATCTTGCGCGCGCTGCCGGGTTTCGGTCGAACGGCCTTCGCCCGCCCACAGCACAGTGCCTGAACACGCCGCTG
Source organism: Acidimicrobiales bacterium (assembly GCA_965231925.1). Taxonomy (GTDB): domain Bacteria; phylum Actinomycetota; class Acidimicrobiia; order Acidimicrobiales; family Poriferisodalaceae; genus Poriferisodalis. The sequence continues at coordinate 1,114,934 of OZ246894.1, read as the reverse complement.
CCACGGTGACGCCCATGGCTCCAGGGTGCAGCACCCCCGTCACGGCAGTGCCTTGTATACCGCCCGCCGCCTCGCTCACGCTGCCAGTCCTAGCAGCCTCGCTGCCGAAAATGCGGGCACGCCGACCGCGCCTGCGGGCGTATGATTGCGGCAGAACGAATACCGCCCATTTAGGTCGCCTCGTTCAGGAGGGCCGGTCCGCTGTGTCGTCGTTGGCAGAGCCAGCGGACCAGCCCCTCCGGCACTCTAGGAACCGTGCGGTGTCAATTCCCTGCGGTTTTCTCGGTGCTCACGACGAGTCGGAGTCGTCCTTGCCGCCGCCCAGATAGGAGGTGCGCAGGGCCGGATTGGCCAGCAGTGCTTCGGCCGTGTCGTCGAGCACGACCCGGCCCGTCTGCAGCACCCAGCCCCGATCCGCGATGCCCAGCGCCATGTTGGCGTTCTGCTCCACCATGAACACGGTCATGCCGGCCTCGTGAATCTGAGAGATCAGCTCGAAGTTCTGCTGCACCAGCGCCGGAGCGAGACCCATCGAGGGCTCGTCCATGAGCAGGACACGCGGCTGCGACATGAGCGCCCGGCCAATGGCCACCATCTGCTGCTCGCCGCCTGACAGCGTGCCCGCCTTCTGGCCGAGACGCTCTTTGACTCGGGGGAACAGCTCGTACACGCGCTCCAAGTCGGCTGCGATGGCGTCGCTGTCCTTGCGGAGATAGGCGCCGAGCTGGAGGTTCTCGCGAACCGTGAGCCGCTTGAACAGGCGCCGGTTCTCGGGGACCATCGTGATGCCGCGGGCCACCCGGTAGCTGGTCGGGCGGTCGTTCACGACCTCGCCGTCGAGCACCACCTCGCCCGACGTCGGCGTCAGCATGCCGAGCAGCGTCTTGAGCGTGGTCGACTTGCCGCTCGCGTTGCCGCCCAGCAGGCACACCAGCTCGCCCTCGTAGATCGACAGGTCCACGTCGCGCAGCGCATGGACTGCCCCGTAGTGCGCGTTCACCCTGCGCATCTCCAGCAGCGGAGCTTGCTCGGTGCTGATCGCCGTGTCGCTGGGGTCGATGGGCTCAGCACCGCTCGCTGTGCTGCCGTCATCACGCTGCTCGGCATTGCTCCCTGCGCTGCTCATGCCGACGCCCCGTGGCCCAGGTACGCCTCGATGACCTGCGGGTCGACCGAGACATCGGCGTAGTCGCCCTCGGCGATCTTCACGCCATGGTCCAGCACCACCACGCGGTCGGAGACTTCGCGCACTACCTCCATGTCGTGCTCGATGACCACGATGGCGAAGCCCCATTCGTCGCGCAGCCGCCCGATCAGGCCGGTCAGCTCGGCCGACTCGGTGGGGTTCATGCCCGCGACGGGCTCGTCCAGCAGGATCAGCTTGGGCTGGGTGGCCATAGCCCGGGCAATCTCGAGGCGCCGCCGGTTGGCGTACGACAGCGTGAACGCGGGCTGGTCGTAGCGGTAGCCCGTGAGCCGGCTTCCGAAGAACGACAGCACCTGCTTGCCCCGCTCGGCGATCTCCTCCTCCTCGCGGCGGAAGGCCTTCGTCCACAGCAGCGCCCCCACGACGCTCTGGCGGGTCCGGCAGTGCTGGGAGACCATGACGTTCTCGAGCACGGTCATGTTGGCGAAGAGGCGCACGTTCTGGAATGTGCGGGCGATGCCGCGTGCGGTCACCCGGTTGGGATCGAGGCCGATGAGCGACTCGCCCTCGAAGCGGATGTCGCCCTCCGAGGCCGACACGGTGGCTGTGATGGCGTTGAACAGCGTGGTCTTGCCGGCGCCGTTCGGCCCGATCACCGAGACGATCTCACCGGGGTACACGGCCAGATCCAAGCCGTCGAGCGCATGCAACCCTCCGAAATCCACGCTGAGCCCGACGGTCTCAAGAATCGGAGACTGGCTTGAGGCTGCTGTCGGCGCTTCAGAAGCGCCATCGGTGGTGACAGCGCTCATGCCGGCTCACCTGCAGCCTGGTCCGCACCGGGGCCGCTGCGGCCGTCGGCACGTGAGGTGGCGGCGCCGCTGCCATCTGGCCCGTTGCCGTGCCCGGCACCGTCATCGCCAGACTCATCGTCATCTGCCTGGCCTCGCAGCCAGGCGTCCTGGGCCATCTCCTCCTGATGCAGCTCGCGGGTGCGACGCACGCTGGGGATGAGCCCCTCGGGCCGGGCCAGCATCATCCACACCAGCAGCGCCCCGTAGATCAGCAGCTTGAACTCAGAGAACTCGGCCAGCAGGCCTGGCTGTTTGGGCCCGCCCAGCACGCCGATCAGCACTGCCGAACCGGCGATGACGCCGACGATGCTGCCCATCCCGCCGAAGATGACCACCACCAGGATCACGATCGACACCACGATCAGGAAGCTGGCGGGGAACACCGAGCCGACCTTCGCTGAGAAGATTGCCCCGCTGAACGAGCCGAGCACCGCCCCCACCACGAACGCCAGCAGCTTGACGTTGACCGTGTTGATGCCCATGGCCTCGGCCACCGTCTCGTCCTCGCGCACCGCCATCCAGGCCCGCCCCATGCGCGATCGCTCCAGCCGCCACGAGACATAGATGGCAATCGCGCAGAACGCCAGCACCAGATAGAAGACGCTGCGCGGGTCGGTGCCCGACACCTCAGCGAGGCCGAAGATCTCCGCACCGGGAATGTTGGTGATGCCCTGCGAGCCGCCGAACCAGCCCGACAGCCAGTCCGACAGGAACAGCAGCCGGATGATCTCGCCGAAGCCGAGCGTGACAATGGCGAGATAGTCGCCGCGCATGCGGATGACCGGCGCGCCGATGAACAGCCCGACCAGCCCGGTCAGGATCACGACGCCGATGAGCGCCACGAACCACGGCAGCTCGGGATTGATCCGCGGTGAGGCAGCCGCGGTGAGAACCGCAGCGCTATAACTGCCGACGGCGAAGAACGCCACGTAACCCAGGTCCAAGATGCCGGCGAGCCCGACCACCACGTTCAGACCCAGCGCCAGCAGCACGAACAGGCCCACGTTGGCCAGCAGCTCGTTGGTGAGCTTGCCCGCGAACATCGGCAGGATCACCAGCACCGCGCCGGTGGCCAGGATCAGCCCGAGATGCGCTCGGGTGCGGGCCGGGCCTTCGAGCGAGTCGATACGGGCCTTTGCCCCCTTGACGCGGCCGCGTCCCACGACGGCGAGCACGGCCGACCCGATCGCCAAAGCGATCGCGCCCGAGACGGTCAGTCCGCCCCGGGGAGCGTAGAACCACTCGACCGGCCCTTCGAGACCCATCCCCTCGGCCAGGTCGGTGGTCAGCGATTCCAGCACCGCAGCGCCGAACAGCGTGAGCAACACCGTCCACAGAATCCGCTTGGCGAGCGGCGGTATCACACGCAGCAGCCCGCCCAAGGCACCGATCACCGCGCCCACAGCGAGCCAGATCACCACCGCAAACGCGGTGCCGCGGTTGAACGCCAGCAGGTCCGCCAGGATCGGGCTCCAGTTGACCAGCGGCTCGCGCAGGTCGAAGTTGGCAATCAGGATCGCCAGCAGCGACAGCCCCCCGCCGACCACTGCGCCGCACGCTGCCCCGCCGACCACCTCATGGGTGCCGGGGCGGTGGAACGGCACACCCTCGCGGCGGACCTGATAGCCGACGCGGCTTCCCAGAGCGAATGGCAGGACCACAAGCGACAGGTACCCCAAGCTGAGGATGCCCTCGATGATCGCCCGGCCGTCGAGCTTGACGGGCATGTTGGACAGCGCGATGAAGATCTGCCCAACAGCGCCCACCGCACCCACGCGTGCGATGCGGCCCCAGTCCTGCGCGAACGGCGGGCGCGGCGGCGAGTCATTGCTGGCTGTGCTCGCCGCGGGCCCCGGTGTCGGCTGCGGCCCAGTTTCGGACGGAACGGCGAGGCTCATGCCCGGTCCTCCGCGGGGAGCCGCTCGCCGAACAGGCCGGCGGGCTTCACCAGCAGCACGATGATGAGCATCGAGAACGCAACGGCGTCACGCAGCTGCGACACCCCGCTCACCCCGAGCGGTTCCAGGATCAGCAGCGGCCCGACCGACTCGGCCACGCCGATCGACAGCCCGCCCGCCATCGCACCGCCCAAGTGCCCGATGCCGCCCACCACCGCTGCACTGAACGCTTTGATGCCCGGCAGGAAACCAGTCGTGTGGATGACGCTGCGGAACAGGATCCCCCACAGGATCCCAGCCATACCCGCCATCGCCCCGCCCACCGCGAACACCTTCACGATGGTGCGGTTCACGTCGATGCCCATGAGCGACGCAATCTCGGCATCTTCGGCCACGGCGCGCATCGCCTTGCCGGTCTTGGTGCGGTCGACGTAGTACCACAGCGCTGCCATCGACAGCGCAGCCACGACCACCACCAGGATCTTCGCCCCCTCAATCTGCAGGAACGTGTGCTTGGCCTTCACCCAGTCGGGCACGTCGGGGTAGGACTTGCTGGCGGGCCCCAGCAGCACCACGGAAGCGTTCTGCAGGAAGAACGACACGCCGATCGAGGTGATCAGCGGGATCAGTCGAGGCGAGCCGCGCAGCGGGCGGTACGCGACCCGTTCCATGATCACAGCCGTCAGCGACGACACGATGATCGACACGACCACGATGAACACCAGCGAGCCGATGAAGTTCGACTCCCACAGCCCCGCGTCAGCCAGCTTGTTCGAGGTGATCATGCCGGTCATGGCGCCCACCATGAACACCTCGCCATGGGCGAAGTTGATGAATCCCAGCACGCCGTAGACCATCGAGTAGCCCAGCGCGATCAGCCCATACATCGAGCCCTGGGCAATGCCCGATACGACCAGCCCCCGGAACTGCGCGCCGGTCAGGCCGGTCGCATCGGGATTCGCCCATTGGGCGAACGGATTGTCGGGGTTGATCTCCTGGGCGATGAAGGCCGCAAACCCGACCGTGAGAACAATCAGCACCGCCGTCCGGATGACCGTGAGGAACCAGTCGACCCGGGTGCGGGGCCGGAACAGCCGAGCGCTCACCGCCTAGAACTTTCCTCCCTTGCTCACGGAGCGAAGGAGAACACCACGTTGTCTACGTGAGCATCAGCGGGCATACGAGTAAACAACGTTCTGCATGCTCGCTTCGGCGTTCTCCCCGCCGCCGATGTTCTGAACGACGGTGATCCGTGATGCGCCGCAGTCGCCGAATTCATCACAGTTGATCGTGCCGATGAGCCCGCCGTAGCCCTCGACGCCGTCGAGGTAGTCGCGTATGCCTTGGCGGTCGACGACGAGAGAATCGCCGTCAAGATACGACGCTGCCTCAATCGCTTCGAGCAGCAACGTCGTAGCGTCGTAGGCGTGTGCCCAGAAGGGCGCCGCAGGCGCTTCGCCATACAGCTCCTCATACGCCGTCAAGAACTCATCGGCGGTCCTTCCGGTGCTTTCGTTCTGGTTCGACCCGAAGCGCGTATCGGGCCCCGACAGGTACATGCCCGCTGTCTGCGGCAACGCGAGGTAATCGAGATTGAGCAGGCCATCGGCACCCATCAAGACCGTGCCCTCCAGACCCGGAACACCCGGCGCCTGATCGGCCATGAAGTCTCCCGCCGGTTGGAAGATCGGGAAGAACAACAACTCAGGCGCACTCGCTGCGATCTCGGTCAGCACCGGCACCATGTCGGTGTCTTCCTTGTTTATCGCCGTCGCAGCAGTCACGACTCCTCCGTCTCGCTCGAAGAAGTCCTGGAAAGCCTGCGTCAAGCCCTGCGTGTAGGGGTCACCGTCATGGATGGTTGCGGCCTTGGTGAGTCCAAGTTGCTCGAGAACGAAGGTGGCAACCGCCTCGCCTTGAGCACGGTCATTGTGGGCGGTTCGATAGTAGCCCACGTTGCGATTCTCGCCGACATTGCCGTCGAGATCCGAGGTGAGCGCGGGCGAGGTGTTGCTGCCGGAGATCATCACCATGCCCGCGTCGGTAATGAGTGGTGCCGCGGCTACGGCCGCGCCCGAGCATGAAGTCCCGATGACACCGAGTACGTCCTCGTCCGCAACGATCGTTTGCGCAGCCGCCTGCCCGCCGTCGCTGGAACACAAGTCGTCGAGCCCTACGCCGACCTCGACTTCGAAGCCGTGAATCGGACCGAAGTGCTCAACGGCAAGCATCGTCGCACGCTGGTTGGGCAATCCTAGGAACGCCACGTCACCGGTGATCGCTTCGAGCGAGCGGATTTGAACCGCATCGCCCGATTCAACCGTGACGACTCCGAGGGAGCCGTCGCCGAGATGGTCCATCATCTCTTCTGCCGGAGCCTCCGTGGCCGCCGGCGCATCGGTCGCTGCGGGCGCCGTCGTGGTCTCCGCATCGTCACTGTCGTCGCCGCACGCAGCGGCGAACAACGAGACCGCGAACAGCGCCGCCACCAGCGTCAATAGCTTTCGTTTCATGCGCGAATTCTCCCCGTTGAGTCATCTTGGCGAACCTGTGCAATGTCATTGCACATGCAGCGCTTGCAGCCACAGCCATCGGCTTCGTACACAAGTGCCAGCGTGGTTTGCCAAGCTGAATACGTCTCGCCCAGACCCTAGATGACGCCTGTCATCGGAAGGTACTCATTGAGCGCATCTGTCGAACGCAGTTGGGGGGCAGGCAGGATCTCGCCCGAGGCGCTGTTCGCCGTCGGCGCGGTGTCGCAGTACCTCGGCGCCGCCACGGCGTTCGAGTTGTTCGACGAGATGGGGCCGGGCACCGTCGCACTGCTGAGGGTCGCAGGCGCCAGCGCGGTGCTCGTCGTGCTGCGGCGCTCGTGGCGGCGACACTGGTCACGCATCGAGCTGGCGTGGACGGCCGCGTTCGGCGTCGCGCTGGCGTCGATGAACCTGTTCTTCTACCTCGCCATCGAGCGGGTGCCGCTCGGCAACTCGGTCGCCATCGAGTTCATCGGCCCGATTGCCGTCGCCGCATTCGGCACCCGCACGCTGAGGTCGGGCTGGGCACTGGCGCTGGCGATCGGCGGAGTCGTGGTGCTGGCCGGTTTCGCGCCGCCCGAGGCCCAGCTCGGGGCGCTGTTCTCGCTGATCGCGGGGACACTGTGGGCGGGCTACATCATCCTGGGGCACCGGGTGGCCCGCTCGGGCATGGCAGTTGACGGGCTGGGCGTCGGCATGCTCATCGGCGCCGTCGTCATCAGCCCAGCCGGATTCGGCGGCCTCGATGCCGGGGTCGCAGCGCCACTGCTGTTGTTGGGCGGCGTCGCCGCGGGCGTGCTGTCGAACGTCATCCCCTACGGCATCGACCAGCTCGTGATGCAGCGTCTCGCACGGGCACGATTCGCGCTGCTGCAAGCGCTGCTGCCCGTGACGGCAACGCTGATCGGGCTGGTGTGGCTCTCCCAGGTTCCGAACGTGCGTGAGGTGGCAGGCATCGCGGCGGTGATCGCCGCCATCGTCATCAACCGGGAGTCTGACTCGACGCCGCGCGACGTGGTTCCCTGAACAGCGCTGGCCGTGCGTGGAAACGGCCACGCGGATTCGTGGTTGTGCTCGCGGCGCGGCCGGCCGCTCAGAACAGCGGGTTGCGCCAAGTGGACGCCGCCGCCAAAGCCCCGGCGAATGACGCCGATCCGATGAGTGCCAGCAAGCCCCAGACCACCAAGGGCGAGCGGCGCATACGTGTGTCGACAGGCTCGCCCGAGAGCCGCTCAGCCAGCGTGGGCGGGTGCTGCCGCCGGCTTGTATCGCCGATTGCGAAACCGGCCAGCGCGCCCGCCACCAGGCCGCCGAGATGGCCGCCGATGGAAATGCCCGGAATGAGGAATGAAATGAGGACGTTGATAATGATCAGGCTGCCCAGCCCGTCCCGCCACGGGTTGCCGCCACGGAGGTACTCCACGACGAAGGCCGCGCCCATCAGGCCGTACACGGCGCCCGAAGCCCCCACGACAAAGGCGTCGGGCTGTAGGAGCAACGCGCCGGCCGATCCCCCGAGCAGGGACACGACGTAGGTGCCAGCCAGCAGCGCCGGGCCCACGAAGCGCTCGAGGCGCCTGCCCAGTAGGTACAGGACCAACATGTTGAAGCCGAGATGCCGCAGATCGGCGTGCAGAAACGTGCCGGTGACGATCCGCCACCATTCCCCGAATTCGGCGATGTAGGGGCCGGCAGTGCCGTAACCGTCGAGCACCGAGATCCGCAGCGAGGCGCGTGAGAAGGGCACGACGCGCGCCAGCTCGTGGGTCCCGAAGAACATCACGACGGAGACGGCGCCGAGCACGACCGTCGCCGCCGGCTGCCCGCCGCGTCGAACACCGAGCCCGCGCACGGCCCTGAACCCTACGGGTCGCGCTGGCGCATTCAGGTGCAGACCGGCGCAGGCCAGTGCGGGCAGGTGTAGGCCGCAGTAGCTTGCTGTGTGCCGGGAAGCTTGTCCGGGTCAGCCGAAGGACGAGGAGCTATGCCGACGCTGCAGGATGTGATGGCGCAGTTGCAGCTCGCCGGAACAGCGCAGAATCGCAAGGTGTATGCCCGCCACGGTGCCGCTGAGCCGATGTTCGGCGTCAGCTACAAAGACCTCGGCCGCATCGCCAAGCCGCTGGGAACCGACCTGTCGCTGGCCGCCGACTTGTGGGACTCAGCCAATCACGATGCCCGCGTGCTGGCCCTGCGCATCGCCGATGCCACTGCGATGACCAAAACGCGGGCGCGGCGCTGGCTGCGCGACGTCGACAACTACATCCTGGCCGAGGCGCTCGGCGGGCTGCTCGCGCAGTCACCGCACGCGCGCGGGCTCAGCGACGAATGGCGAGATTCGCCCCGTGAGTGGCCCGCCTCGGTGGGATGGTTCATCGTGGCCTGCACCGCCGAGCAGGCCGACGTGTGGTCGACCAGCGAGCTGCGAGACCTGGTCGAGCAGATCGAATCGGAGCTCGACGGGCGGCCGAACCGGGTGCGCCACGAGATGAACGGCGTGCTCATTGCGATCGCGCTGCGAGACGACAACCTGCGACGCTCAGTGCTCGAAGTGGACAGCCGCATCGGCCCCATCGGGGTGGACCACGGCGAGACGGGCTGCAAGACGCCCGCCATCGCGCCCTACATCGACCGCACGCTGACACATCGGCGCAAGATGGCAGAGCGGCGGGCCGCGAAAGCTGCGGCCAAGGCAGCCGCGAAAGCCGGCACCTAGCTGTCGTCGTCGGGCCTGACGGATCCGTCGGGCCCGTCCAGAAGAAGGCGAGCGACGACTCGGGCACCGTCTAGATCATCGACGAATTGATCGGCGGGAACACTGGCAAGCACGTTCAACTCCCTGACGCTTGTTGCCTGTGATCCTTCGAGTCCCATCACGATGCACTTCGCCCCCGAGTCCACGGCGACAGCGACAAGCTGGCCGACCATGTAGGCAGCGCTGTCGTCCATGTAGCGCGTGTCGGTGAAGTCAAAGATGACCACCTCGTGCTCGGCCACGTCGGCGTTGATGGTGTTGAACAGCTTGATGGACGATGCCGCGGTGTAGGCGCCGCGCAGCGACAGCAGACCCGTGCGCGCTGCGAAAGGGTCGGGGCCATCGAGGTCGAATGCAGGAAGGCTGGGTTCGGCGCCCTCGGCATCGGCATCGGGCACGTTCAGGAAGGTCATGTCGAGCAACGGCGTGGAGACCACGCTGTCGATTTCGAATCCTTCGAACTGCCGGGCACCGGTCATCGCCGCGGCAATCAGTCCGGCGGCAACCGCCACGACGAGGTCCGACACGATCGACAAGCTCAACGTGAGCGCCATCACTCCGTACTGATCGAGTTGTGCCCGCCGCACCCGGGTGACGTACTTCCAGTCGATGATGTCGAAACCGATCTTGATGAGGATGCCGGCGAGCACCGCATGGGGGATGACCTCCGCGTAACGTCCGAGACCCAGCACCAGCGCGAGCAGCACCAATGCACACAGCACGCCGGAGACTCTCGACCGGCCGCCCGCCTTGATATTCGCGACCGTGGCCGAGGTGGCCCCTGCGCCTGGCACTGCGCCGATGAACGCCGCCAGAATGTTGGCCGCGCCGACACCGATCAGCTCACGGTTCGGGCGATGCTGCTCCCGCGTCATCGAATCGGCGACCATCGCCGTGAGCAGGCTGTTGATCGAGCCGAGCACCGCCAGCGTCACCGCCGGCGCCAACGCGCCGCCGATGTCACCCCAAGCGAACGAGGGAAGCTGCAGCTCGGGCAGCCCCGAAGGCACGTCCCCGATGACATTCACGTCGTCGATCCACAGCACGCTGACGATCGTGCCGATGAGCAGCGCCGCCACCGAGGCGGGCAGCACCCGGCTCAGTCGCCGCGGCCAGAACAGGCACACGAAGATGGTGAGCACGCCCAGCGCCAGGGCGCCGAGACCGACATTGCCGATTGCGTCGGGCAGCGCGGAGATCGAGGCGGTCACCCCGCCGAGCGCCACTTCATTGCCCAGCAGCGGCAGCAGCTGCACCACGATGATGATCAGCCCGACGGCGGAGGTGAAGCCCGACACCACCGGGTACGGCGTGTAGGCCACATAGCTCCCCAGCTTCAACGAGCCGAGCAGGACTTGGACGATGCCAGCGATCACCACGATGGCGAGCGCCTTGGCCAGGTTCTCGCCGGCGTAGTCGATGACCACCACCGACATCGCCACCGACAGCGGCGCTGTGGGGCCCGAGATCTGCGTCTGGGTGCCGCCCGAGATCGACGCCAGCAGCCCGACGGCGATGGCGCCGTACAGGCCCGCTATCGCGCCGAGGCCCGAGGCCACGCCGAACGCCAGCGAGAGCGGCAGCATGACTACCGCTGCGGTGAGCCCTCCGAAGACGTCCCCGCGCAGCCGTTCCCCGCTGTATTTGAGCGTCGGCGTCTTCAGCGTTGGCAGCGTTGGCATGTCAACGCCAATTCAGGCCCGAGCGCCCGACTACTGGCCGAGGAAGATGTCCAGCGCCGCGAGCACGACGGCCTTGTCGGGATCCACGAAGATGCGAGTCAAGCCCGAGCTGTAGATGGAGTCGCCGATGCGTACCAGGACGCCGTAGCGGTTGACGGGAAGCCCCTGGAAGGTGGCCACATAGTCGGTGCCGAACGACTCGTCGCCCAGTCCGGGGTCGTCGCCGAGGCTGAAGGAACCCACCGCGCCGTTCGCCGGCTCAGGGAACTCGCCGCAGGCGACGACCTCGGTGACGTAGTTGTTCAACGCCTCCGAAGCCACCTCTGGCGATTCGAATCGGGTGATCGAGATGTCCAGGAAGGGTCCTGTCAGCGGATCGGCCGCCCAGATCGCTTCGGAATATGCCACCGGAACGATCCCGCCGTAGGCCGGGGTGCCGGGACAGGTCTCGGCCCGCGGAGTGTTGGTGGCCGTCTGGAGTGTGTCGAATCCCTCAGGCGTCTGGCCTTCGAGGAGCGTGCCCTCGACAGCGGGGGGGAGCGCGTTCGCCGCCGGTGCAGCCTCGGTGGTGGGAGGCGGCGCCTCCGTCGTGGTGGGAGGCGGCGCCTCGGTCGACGGGGGCGGCGCCTCGGTCGTGGCGGGCGGCGGGGCCGCCGTGGTGGGGGGCGGCGGCGCTTGCGTGGTGGCAACGGTGGTCGGCGCAGCGGTTGTCGGCGCAGCCGCCTCGGTGGCGGGAGGCGGATCGTCGTCAGAGCCGCCGCACGCGCCAGCAATCAGGGCAAGCACTACGAACAAAGCGGAAATGCGTCGCATAGGGGCAGACTACGGCCTAACAGCAATGCGAAAAGAGATGCACAGTGAAATTCGGAATGACACTGGCCAACACGGGCCCCAACGTCGAGGGCGACTCGGCGATTGCGTATGCGCAAGCAGCGGAGGCCGCCGGCTTCGAGTCGCTGTGGACGGTCGAACACGTCGTGGTGCCCGAGGGCTACCAGACGCCGTACCCGTACTCCGAAGACGGCAAGATGCCCGGCAAGCGGGACGACATCGACATTCCGGACCCGTTGATGTGGATGGCCTTCGTCGCCTCGGTGACCTCAGAGATCAAGCTGGGGACCGGGATTCTCATCGTGCCGCAGCGCAACTTCGCCGTCACCGCAAAGGCCGTGGCAACGCTTGACCGGCTGTCTGGCGGGCGGGTGCTGTTCGGCATCGGCGCCGGGTGGATGAAGGAGGAATTCGACGCGCTCGGCGTGCCATTCGAAGACCGCGGCTACATCACCGACGAGCATCTCGGCGCGTACCGAGCGCTCTGGCACCAGGACGTGTGCTCGTTCAAGGGCGAGCACGTCTCGTTCGACCGCGTGTATTGCCGACCCCAGCCGAAGGGTGAGATTCCGATCATTGTCGGCGGCGACTCCAAGCGCGCTGCGCGGCGGGCGGGCGAGTTCGGCGACGGGTTCTTCCCGGTGTCGGGCAATCTTGAGGAGATGGCGATGCTCTTCGACCACGCGAAACGCTGCGCGGAGACGGCCGGGCGAGACCCCGCCAAGCTCGACTTCACCACCATCGGGGCGGCCACTCCCGAGTGGGTGGAGAAATACGCGGCGATCGGCGTGACCCGGCTCATCACCAATCCGATGTCGCGGTCCAAGTTCGACGACTTCAGCCGGGACATCATCACCGCCTACGCCGACGCCTGAACCTGCAGGCGAGGTTCAATCCGTGCTTGAAGCTCACTCTGTGGTCGAGGCCCTGTTCGACTACATCGAGGCGTCGCCGTCGCCGTTCCACGCAGCAGCTGCCGCCGTGGAGCGGCTGAGGACTGCTGGCTTCGCCGAAGCCGGGCGCAGCGACGACTGGAGCGAATACGACCTCACGGCTGGATTCGCAGTTCGAGACGGCGGCACGGTCGTCGCGGTGCGTGCCAGCCCGGACATCAACCCTCAGGAGCTGCGCTTCAGCGTGATCGGTGCGCACACCGACAGCCCGAACTTGCGCATTCGCCCGCTGCCGGATGCAGGCACGCTCGGCTACCGCCAGCTCGGCGTGGAGATCTACGGCGGCGTCCTGCTGAATTCGTGGCTGGATCGCGACCTCGGCCTGTCAGGACGTGTCACGGTTGCGGGCGAGGTCGCGGAGGCAATGAACGATGTCTCCGCAGGACCGGCTGATCCCGAGGCAGACCCGACGGAGCACTTCCCGTTCTGGAGCGAGCCTGCCGGCGGTCCAGCGACGGTGCTGTGGCGCTGTGACCGAGCGCTGCTGCGTGTGGCGCAGCTCGCGATCCATCTCGATCGAGACGCGAACGACGGGCTGAAGCTGGACCGCCAGCAGCACATGACCCCGGTGTGGGGCCTCGGCGCGCCAAGCGCGGATGGGTTCCGTGAGTTTCTTGCCGCCGATCTCGACGTCGAGCCCGACGCAGTGCTGGCGTGGGACGTCATGGCGCACGACCTCACCGCGCCGGCCCGTCTCGGGCGCGACGGCGAGATGTACGCAGCCGCTCGGATCGACAACCTGGCTTCGTGCCATGCAGCTATCGAGGCGTTGGCCGGGCTCGAGGCCGTGCCGGCGAACACGGCAGCGGTCGTCGTGCTGTTCGACCACGAGGAGATCGGCAGCGACTCTGCTACCGGCGCCGGCAGCCCGATCTTGGCCGATGCGCTGGAGCGCATCGCTCACAGCCTCGGCGGCGACCGCGAGCAGTACCTGCGAGCGGTGGCCCGTTCGCTGTGCGTGTCAGCCGACGGGGCCCACGCCGTGCATCCGAACTATCCCGAGCGCCACGAACCCGCACACGTGCCAGTGCTGAACGGCGGCCCGGTCATCAAGACGAATGCAAACGTGCGCTACGCCACAGACGCGCGCACTCTTGCTCGCTTCGTGGCGGCATGCGACGCGGCCGGTGTGCCGCACCAGCTGTATTCGCACCGTGGCAACCTGCCGTGCGGCTCGACCATCGGGCCGATCACAGCCGCCCGGCTGGGCATGAGCGTGGTCGATGTGGGCTCGCCGCAGCTGTCGATGCACTCCGCCCGCGAACTCGGCGGCAGTGACGACCCGGCGACGCTGACCGCTGCGCTCGGTGCCTTCCTCGCCAACGGCTAGCGCCGCGTCCCTGCGGCGGCCCCTCAGAGGCCGAGGATGGCGTTGAGTGCCCCCATCACCGCAGCGATGTCCGGATCGACGAACAGGGCCGCGAGCCCTGAGCCGTAGAGCGTGTCGCCGATGCGCACCGCGGCGCTGTAGCGGTTCACGGGGAATCCAGCCACGACGCCCGCGTAGTCGACTCCGAGCGACTCGTCGCCGAGGTCGGGGTCTGCTCCTGGACTGAACGACCCCAGCGCCGTCGTGGCTGGGTCCACGAACTCGCCACAGGCGATCAACTCGGCGCCGAAACTCTCGATGGCCCCCGACGCCACCTCGGCCGATTCGAAGCGGGCAACCCAAACGTCGAGGAACGGTCCCGTCGTGGGGTCTCGGACCCAGACAGCTCCCGAGTACGCAATCGGCTCGGCGCCGCCGAACGCCGCGGTGCCGGGGCAGGTTTCCGCAATGGGCGTCGTGGTCTCGCTGAACAGGTTGTCGAGGCCCTCCGGTGCTGAGCCTTCGAGCAGCGTGCCGTCGACCGCCGCCGGCGTCTGCGCAGCCGCTTCGATCGCAGCGAGATCAGGATCGACATAGTCGCAGCCATGCGGCTCTGCGACGTTGTGGAGCCGGTCCGCTACCCAGCCGAGTGTGTCTTTCATGGACGTGAAGGTGGTGTCGACATGCCCGCCGTTGGGGTACACCTCGAGCGTCACATGGGTGCCCTGCGAGCAGTACACGCCGTGCAGATCACGGACCAGCTCGGGCAGAACGACGGCGTCGGCCCAGCCCTGCACGAACAGCACGGGCGCATCGGCGATGGGCGTCCCGCCGGGCTGATTGGCGGCGAGCACCTCGGCCAGCGGGCCGACCGGCTTGACGCCGTCCCAGCCGCTGGGGTTGCGCATCGCGTCGCCATCGAACTCAAAGAAGGTCTCGAACACCGCGCCGAGGCAGGCCTCCTCGACGACTCCCATCTGGTCGATGGCGGCGGCTGAGAAGTAGTCCTCAAGATTCAATTCGTCATAGTTGGCTGCCATGGCGAAGGCCGCCATGACAGCGAAGCCTTGCGCCGTGGTGCCCACCGTGTCCATGAGACGGCTCATGCCGGTAGCAGGGGCGGCGGCGACGACCCCGGCGAGATCCAGTTCGGGTGCGTATGAGGCTGCCATCTGGCCGGCCCACAACGCAGCGTGGCCACCTTGGGACAAGCCCCACACGAGGTAACGCTCGCTGGCGCCCAGCTCCATCTGGCGCACGGCGCGGACGATGTCGAGGGTGCTGCGACCTTCGCTGCTGCCCACCAAGTACGGGTGGACGCCCGGCGTCCCCAAACCCTCATAATCGGTGGCCGCCACAATGTGACCCGCGCCGGCAATCGCCATCGGGATCTCAGAACCGACCGGATGTGTCGCTGATGGCGCGCAGACATCTGCCACGCCGGTCGTGCCGTGGGCCCACGAGATGATCGGCGAATTGGCGGGCATGCCGGGCGGCGCGAAGACCAGCCCGCTCACCTCGACGAGGTCGCCCGTCATGCCGGTCGAGAGATACGTGATGCGCCAGCCGTTCAGTTGACCCGCGTCGATGGCTTCCGCCGACAGCAGGTCACCTGGGGCGGGCTCGTCGGGCACTGTGGTCGTCGGCGGTGGTGCCGCTGTGGTCGTGGGCGACGGCGCCGATGTGGTGGTGGCAGCGACAGGCGCCGTCGTGGTGGGTGCGACATCAGCGATGGTCGTTGCGGCGGCTTCGGCGGCCGTGGTGGCCGCAGAGGAGTCTGTTGAGGTGTCGCTGCACGCGACAGCAACCAGCACGAGCGCCGCAAGCGGCGCGAAGAGGCGTTTCATCCTCGAACCCTACGGCTTTGGCTGTCGCCGCTTGGACGCGCCGACCATCAGGCGTTCGGGGTGATTTCGAGGCGGTCGGCTTCGCTTCAGCCGTGGTGCAGGTGGTCGTCGAGGTGTGAGCAGTCGTTGAAGCGGCGCAGCACCCAGTCGCCGTCGCAGCGAACGACCTGGGTGACCGAGCAGTTGTCGGAACCGCCGAACGAGAACGGCGTCGACCCGGTGATGTGCGCCAGCACCGCGCCGATAACCCCGCCGTGCACGCACGCCGCCACGAGTTGGTCGGGGTGCGCGTCGGCGATGCGGCCCAGCGCACCCATGCACCGTCCGATGAGCTGCTCGTTCGACTCAGCTCCAGGGATGACGTCCCAGCGCCGCTCGATGTGCAGCCGTTCGTACAGCGGATGGTTCTCGGCCGCGAACTGGCGGATTTTCCCGCCATCCCACTCCCCCAAGGCCACCTCGCGCAGGTCGGGCTCGACGGTGGGGGCCATGTCCAGCCGCTCGGCCAGGGGAGCGAACGTCTGGTGTGTGCGCTGCAGCGATGACACGTAGAGCGCATCGATCGGTTCTTCCGCCAGCCGGCGGGCTATCATTGCAGCCTGGGTATGCCCCGCCGGGGCCAGCGCCGGATTGCCCTGGGTGCCCAGCATCGGGAACGGCTCGCCGGGAATGAACGCCTGCGACGCTCCGTGGCGCACCAACAACACTTCGGTGGCGCCAGGCGGCCGGATCCACCGCTGCTGCTCAAACTGGCGCACCTCGGTGTCGGAGGCCGCTAGGTCGTAGTCGTCGTAGACCTCGCCGTCTGCTGCGAGGTTGTCCTCGAATTGGGTCACGGCGGCAAGCTAGCCCCGGCAGTGCCGTCGCCGGCGCAGGGACCGGCGGTGACTTGCATCCGACGCTCGATTGGCCCGCGATACGGGCTACTCGATCTGGTAGGCGGCTTCGCCGTGGTCGCTGACATCGATGCCGGCCATCTCCACCTCGGCCGAGACCCGGATGCCCATGGTGGATTTGATCACCGTTGCGATGATCCACGTGGCCGCAAATGAGTACACGGTGACCACGGCGATCGACAGGACCTGGTTCCACAGCAACACGCCGCCACCGAAGAACACCCCGTCGATGAAGTCGCCGCCGGGCACCGCAGACGAGTCAGCGAGGAAGCCGAGCAGGATGCCGCCGACGGCGCCGCCCACCCAGTGGATGCCGACCACGTCGAGGCTGTCGTCGAATCCGACCCGGAACTTGGCTTCGATCGCGAAGAAGCAGACGACGCCGGCGATCGCGCCGAACGCCAGCGAATGCATCGAGCCGACGAAGCCCGCTGCGGGCGTGATGGCCACGAGCGCCGCCACGACGCCCGAGGCGATGCCGATGGTCGACACCCGCTGGTGCCGTGCGTACTCGGCGAACGCCCAGCCGACCATGCCGGCTGCTGCGGCGATGAACGTGTTGACGAATGCCTGCGCCGCAGCGCCGTCGGCCGCCAGCGCCGAGCCAGCGTTGAACCCGAACCAGCCGAACCACAGGATGCCTGCGCCCAGCATGACGAACGGCACGTTGTGGGGCACCGGCCGGTTGTCGGGCCAGCCTGAGCGCTTGCCGACCACCAGCGCCAGCGCCATGGCTGCTGCGCCGGCGTTCACGTGGATGGCCGTGCCGCCAGCGAAGTCGTGGGCCGGCAGGTTGAAGATCCAGCCGTCAGCGCCGTACACCCAGTACACGACCGGCGAGTACACGAGCAGCGACCACACCGGGACGAACACCATCCAGGCCGAGAACTTCATGCGGTCCGCGACGGCGCCCGAGATGAGCGCCGGGGTGATGGCGGCGAACGTCATGAGGAAGGCGAACGTGGCCAGCCCTTCGGCGTCGTGAATGCCGGCCATTCCCATCAACGAGAAGTCGCCGATGATCGGCAGGCCGCTCTCGCCTGCCGCGAGGCTGAAGCCCACGAGCACCCAGATCACCGGCACGATGCCGAGGCACCACATGTTCATGTTGAGCATGTTCAGTGCGTTCTTGGCACGGACCATGCCGCCGTAGAACAGGGCGAGGCCTGGCACCATGAACAGCACCAATGCCGCTGCTGTCAGTACCCAGGCGATGTTGCCTTCCATCAATTTTCTCCTCGTCGCGCGTCAGCGCGCCAGCGGACACTCTGGGGCTGATCCGCACATCATGGCAGGTCAACCGCCCCGACACTGGCTTCGCCAAGGCCCAAGACTGTGCCTGCTCGTCGGGCCCGAATGACCTAGTCAGCGCCGACGGATGCGGTGTCTAGCGCAGCCCCGAGATCGTCCGCCAAGTCCGAGATCGTCTCGAGCCCGACCGACAGCCGGACCAAGTCGTCGGGCACCTCGAGGGCCGAACCGGCAGCCGACGCATGGGTCATGGCGCCGGGATGCTCGATCAGCGATTCGACCGCGCCCAGCGACTCCGCCAGCGTGAACACCCTCGTCGAGGTGACGACGCGCTCGGCTGCGTCACGCCCGCCGTGCAGCCGGAACGACACCATGCCGCCAAAGCCGCTCATCTGCCTGCAGGCGACGTCGTGGCCGAGGTGATCGGGGAGTCCCGGATACAGCACCGAACGCACTGCGGGGTGCCCTTCGAGTAGCTCGACGATTGCTTGCGCACTCGCACCGTGGCGGTCCATGCGCACGCCGAGGGTCTTGACGCCGCGCAGCGTCATGTAGCAGTCGAACGGGCTCGGCACGGCGCCCACGGCATTCTGGGTGAACACCAGGTGATCAGCCAGCTCGTCGTCGTTGGTTGCCACGAAGCCGCCCACGACATCGCTGTGGCCGCCGAGATACTTGGTGGCCGAGTGCACCACGGCATCCGCGCCGAGCGCGAGCGGCTGCTGCAGGTACGGCGTGGCGAACGTGTTGTCCACCACGACGATGCCGCCCAGCTCGTGCGTGACGGCACAGATGGCCTCGATGTCGAAGACCGTGAGCAGCGGGTTGGTGGGCGACTCCAGCCATACCATGCGGGTGCTGGGCGTCCAGGCGTCGCGGATCTTGTCGGGAGCGGTGAGATCGGCTGCCGCCATGCCGATGCCGGCGTTGCCGAACACCGTGTCGATCAGCCGGAAGGTGCCGCCGTAGGCGTCGTCGCCGAGCAGCAGGCTGTCACCGGGCCGCAGCACCCGCAGCAGCGCATCGGATGCCGCCAGCCCGCTGGCAAAGGCGAACCCGTGCCGGGCCCCCTCCAGCGATGCCACGCACACCTGGTAGGCGTGACGGGTCGGGTTGCCGGTGCGGCCGTACTCATAGCCATGACGAGGCTGGCCGACAGCTTCCTGGGCAAAGGTCGTGGCCAGCGAGATCGGCGTGACGACTGCGCCGGTGTACGGGTCGTGCGGCTGACCAGCCCGGATCGCCCGCGTCTCAAAACCGAACTCGTCAGGATCCTCGAAGCCCGACATCTGCGGGTCACCGCCCAGCATCAGCATTCCCCCAGTTCACCCGGCGGGCTGACGTCCACCTCGTGGCCCGGCTGCAACCCGCGGGACTCCAGCCAGTCGTCGTCGAAGACTCGGCTGAGATAGCCGCGGCCTGAGTCGGGGATGAGGGTGACGACCAGGGATTCGGTGGCGCGGCCCGCAGCGTCGAGCTCGGCGGCGATGCGGAAGGCGCCGGTGACGGCGGTGCCGCCCGAGCCGCCGATGAGCAGCCCTTCGGCGCGGGTCACATGCCGAGCCATGGCGAACGAGTCGGCGTCGGTCACCGGCAGCACACGGTCGATGATCTTGGCGTGGTAGGTGGTGGGCCAGAAGTCCTCGCCGATGCCCTCCACGAGGTAGGGGCTGCCGACGCCGCCTGCATAGACCGATTCGGGCGGGTCGGCCACGATGACCTCGATCGACGGGTTCTGCTCTTTGAGGAAGCGGCCGACACCGCTGACGGTGCCGCCGGTGCCTGCGCCGGCCACGAAGTGGGTGACCCGCCCGCCGGTCTGGGCCCAGATCTCGGGACCGGTGGTCTCGTAGTGCGCCCGGGGGTTGTTCTGGTTCGAGTACTGGTCGGGCGAGAAGGCTCGAGGCGTCTCGTCGCGCAGCCGTGCCGCAGTGGAGTAGTAGGAGCGGGGATCTTCAGGGTCGACCTTGGCGGGGCACACGATCACTTCGGCACCGTACGCACGCAAGAGCTGCACTTTCTCGGGCGCCACCTTGTCGGTGCACACGAACAGGCAGCGATAACCCCGCTGGGCGGCCACGACGGCCAGGCCGACGCCGGTGTTGCCCGAGGTGGGTTCGACGATGGTGTCGCCGGGCTGCAGACTCCCGTCGGCCTCAGCGGCGTCGATCATGGCGACCGCGGCACGGTCCTTCACTGATCCACCGGGGTTGGCGGTTTCGAGCTTGGCCACCACCGGGGTAGCGATGTCGGGCGCCACGCGACCCAGTCGCACCAAGGGCGTTTGACCGACGAGATCGAGCACCGAAGGCGCTATGTCCAGGCCCTCGAGGGCCCCGGGCATCGGACCGGAGTCAGTCACGGCGTCACAGCCTACGAAGGGTGAACTCGACACGCCGCTGCGTCGAGACTGGTGCGGGAACACCGCTCAGGACGGCCGGTTTGCACACAAATCGACATGCCCACCATCGCTGCGCAACATTGCCAGCGGGTCAGGCGGCCGGGGAAACCAGCTCGGCAAATGGGGACAGCTCGGTGTTGAGCAGCTCAACTCCGCCTTCGGGCAGTACCGAGACTTCGTGCCACAGGCGCAGCTTGGGCGGGCGGCCGAGGAGCTGGACCGTCGAGAGGAACGAGTGGAAGATCGCCAGGTGCGTGGAGTGCGAACGCGACCACGCCTCGAGCGACTCCAAGTCTTCGAACCAACCCACGAAGCTGGTCGACTCCAAGTCTTCGCCGTCAATGGTCTGCTCCCGCAGGAAGCGGCTGGAGATGCAGCCGGTGTCAGGGTTGCGGGCCAGGAAGTCGATGCCAGCCCGCAGCTTCGGCTCGATGTCGGTGAAGTACATCTCCCGCTCGTCGTCGAGGCATTCGTCCCATTTCTGACCCGACCGGATGAGGCACAAGTTGGCCGGCAGCGGCGACCCCGGCGCCGCCTCGAAGGGATCCTCAGCACTGGCCGCCATGCGATCGCGTGCGGCGCCCCAGTAGTCGTGCAGCTCGGTGAGATCCACCGAGGTCAGGTTGCGCACGCCCGGCAGCGGTCGCTTCGTCCCCGCAATCGTCTCCCAGCGCTCTGCGGGGATGATCGCCGTCTCGCAGTAGACACCCGGTCGGTCGAGCGTTTCGCAGCCGTCGCGCCAGCGCTCGTAGACCGCCGGGTCCACCCAGTAGGCCATGAAGACTGTCTCGATGTCGCCTTGGGCCTCCGCGGCGTCGTCGCCCTCGTCGGTGAAGTTGACGATCCGGGCACGCTCGAGGTGGTCAGGTCGATCTTCGTCATCGGTCAGCGCCGCGTGCAGCTCGGCCAATGTCTCCGCGTTGCCGGGCCCCTTCGAGAAGATCATCGAATAAGCCGTCAGCTCAGGAAAATCGACGACGCACCACGCGGGAGCACTCGGCGTGTGCCCCTCGGGCCGGTTCGCTGCCATCAGCCAGCAGGTGCCGTCATACTGCGGCGGCCGCTCGGCGAGTTCCGCTCAGGCGCCGAGTTCGGCGGCGCGGGCCCGGAACTGCTCGACGTTGGCTTCCTTGATGTCCTCGTAGCCGCGGATCATGTCGGGAAGCTCGGCAATCTCGACGGCACGGGCGTACGCGGCACTGTCACCGCTCGTCAACGTGTCGAGCGCCCGGGAGATCATCCCTCGGTACTCGTCGATCAGCTCTCGCTCCATCTTGCGATGAGCGGTCTTGCCGAAGATGTCGAGCGCCCCGCCGCGCAGGCCCTTCATCCGCGCCAGCAGGGCGAACGCAACGTCACCTGACCGGCCGAGGCCGATCTTCTTCTCGACGCCCATGCGCCGCATGATCGGCGGGTGCAGCTTGTAGGTGACCTCGGTCTTGTCGCCGAACTGGTCGCGCACTGCCTGCTGGAAGGACTTGTTGCGATGCAGGCGGGCAACTTCGTACTCGTCCTTGTACGCCATCAGCTTGTGCAGGTACCGGGCCACGGTCTCGCTGAGCGCTGTGTCATCGCCCGCAGCAGCCTCGGCCTCGCGCACCTCGGCCACGAACTCGGCATAGGCCGCCGCGTAGTCGACGCTCTGGTACCCCACCAGGTCGGGCACACGGATGCGCAGCAGCCGGGCCAGTTCCTCGGACGGATCGGAGACCGCATCGATGAGCTTCTGCTCACGCTTCGACGGGCCCGTCTCGCGCTTCCCACGGCCAACACGGTCGACGTGCAGCGTCGCCATGAAGTCGGGATCGAGCACGATCTTGCGGCCGATGCGAAACGCCTGGGTGTTCATCTCGACCGCAACGCCGTTGAGCTCGATGGCCCGCTCGATCGCCGAGGCGCTGATGGGCACCACGCCCGACTGGTAGGCGGCGCCGAGCACCAGCACGTTGGCCGGCATGTGCGAACGGAACAGGTTGTCCGACAGCGTGCCTGCGTCGAAATAGATGTTGCGCTCGGGGGTAGTGGCATCGTCGATGGAACGCTGGAAGGCTGTCCACTCCGGGAACTCTGCGGAGGTGTCACGCACCATCGCGCTGGTCGGCACCTTCGATGAGGACACCAGCGCAACCGTGCGGCCCGCCTGCGCCTTCTCGAGGTTGACCGGGTTCGTGCCCGACAGCAGGTCGAACACGATGTAGGCGTCGGCCTCGCCGGTGCCGATCTTGTTGGCTTCGCCGACATCAGGATCGGCGTTGTCGCCGCCAGTTGTCTGCCGCTCTTGTTCCCCGTCTCGCTTCGACACGGGCTCACGGGCCGCTCGGGCCCCGGCTTCGCCATTCGGCTCAGCCTCCCGGCGGCGGACCTTCAGGTTCGACACCACCGGGCCGCCCTTTTGGGCAAGTCCCGTCTGGTCGAGCCCGTTGGCCTGCTTGCCGTCGAGCAGAGCCGCCGTGGCGAGCATCTGGTTCACGGTCACCACGCCGGTGCCGCCGATGCCCATCATCAAGATGTTGCCCTCTTCGAGCCGATCCGGCTCGGGCAGGTCGTCGCCAATCTCGTCCACGGCGGCAGTTGCCTTCGTGGGCACCTTGCCGCCAGGCACGACCTCGATGAACGCCGGGCAGTCACCGTCGAGGCAGGTGAAGTCCTTGTTGCACGAGGACTGGTGAATCTGGGTCTTGCGACCGAACTCGGTCTCGATCGGCTGCACGCTGAGGCAGCTCGACTTCTCGCCGCAGTCGCCGCAGCCTTCACAAACGGCCTCGTTGATGAAGACCCGCGTCTTGGGCTCGGCCACCTTGCCGCGCTTGCGGTCACGCCGGAGCTCGGCCGCGCACGCCTGGTCGTAGATGAGCACGGTGCAGCCCTCGATGTCACGCAGCAAACGCTGCGCTTCGTCGAGACGATCGCGGTGCCAGACATCGGTGTCGGGCGCGAATTGTGCGTCTGGGGGGTACTTGGAGGGATCGTCGGCGACGACCATCACCTTGGCCACACCCTCGGCGTGCAGGGAACGAGTCAGCTCCGGCACCTCCATGCCGCCGTCCACGTCTTGGCCGCCGGTCATGGCGACCGCTGCGTTGTAGAGGATCTTGTAGGTGACGTTGGTGCCTGCCGCGACGGCCTGGCGCACGGCCAGCGAGCCGGAGTGGTGGAACGTGCCGTCGCCAATGTTCTGGAAGCGGTGATCCATCGTCACGAACGGCGCTGCGCCGACCCACTGGACGCCTTCGCCGCCCATCTGGGTAGTGCCGCGGACGTTGCGGGTGGGTGTCATCGCTGCCATGCCATGGCAGCCGATGCCGCCGCCGGCCTCGGAGCCCTCAGGAACCCACGTCGAGCGGTTGTGCGGGCAGCCCGAGCAGAAGCCCGGGGTGCGGCCCGCTGCCTTGGCCCCGTCCTTGGTGGTCACCGCGAGCGGGATCGTGATGCGTTCGGGCACCGCAGGGCCGACGCCGTCGCCGCCAAACCGGTCCACCAGGAACGGCCGGATCTTGCGGGCGATGAGATCAGCGTCCATCTCGCCGTGACCGGGGAACCAGAAGCCGTCGGAGGCGTCGCGCTTGCCCAGGATGCGCGGAGCATCGGGGGTGCCGTAGAGGATCTCGCGGGCCAGCGTCTCGATGACCGAGCGCTTCTCCTCGACCACGACGATCACGTCGAGCCCGCGTGCGAACTCGCGCAGGCTCGTGGGCTCGAGCGGCCACACCACGGTCGGCTTGAAGATGCGGATGCCGCGGCGAGACAGCTCTGCCTCGCCGAGGCCCATGCGGTCGAGCGCCTCGCGCAGGTCGTAGTAGGTCTTCCCGGCCGCGACCAAGCCGACCTTGGCGTCGGGGCTGGTGACGGTCTGGCGGTTGAGCTTGTTCTGCGCCACGAACTTTTCGACCGCAACCATGCGGCCCTCATGAATCTCGAGTTCCATGCGCACGGCATTGGGGCCGAACAAGGCGTCTTGCTGGGTATGTGCCCAGGGCTTGCCGTCCCATTCGAAGGCGGGGCGCGTGGCGCTGACCCGTCCGGGGCCGACTTCGACGGTCGAGTAGCCGTCGGCGACATTGGTGACGATCTTCAGCGCCGACCAGAAGCCGGAATAGCGGGACAGCTCGTAGCCCCAGCGGCCGTAGTCGATGACTTCCTGGACCGAGCCGGGGTACAGGATCGGGGTCTGGAAGTGAATGAGCACCGGCTCGGACTCAGAGGCCAGCGTGGACGACTTGGAGGCCGGATCGTCGCCCGCTACGAGCAGCACGCCGCCCTTGGGATCGACGCCGCAGACGTTCGCATGCTTGATGGCGTCGCCAGAGCGGTCCACGCCGGGCGCCTTGCCGTACCACATGCCCAGCACGCCGTCGTAGATGCCTTGGAAGTTGCGGTTGGCGAGCTGGCTGCCCCACACGGTTGTTGCGCCGAGATCCTCGTTGAGCCCGGGAACGAAGCTGATGTTGTTCTGCTTCAGTTCCTCGGCATTGCCGGTCATCAGCGCATCGATGCCGCCCAGCGGCGAGCCGCGGTATCCCGACACCATCGCCGCGTTGTTGAACCCGTCTCGGCGGTCGGCGCGCAACTGGTCGAGCAGCACCCGCAGCAGGGCCTGCACACCTGACATTGCGACATCGCCTTCGGCGCGGTCGAAGCGGTCCTCGAGCTTGAAGTCTGCGAGTGCCATCGAATCCCCCTGATCCGCCGTCATGGCTTCCTGCGGAGGCTACCCGTCAGCCCAAAAGCCTGCCCGGGAGGTGAGGGCGCCGGAGGCCGCGGCCCGAGCAGCCCGTGAGCGACAGCGAACAAGAGCAGGAAGCATGAGGCGTTGCGACGGCTCGCTGATTGATCAGCGCTTCGGCAGCAAGACCGGGCGCGGGAGCGTGAAGGCCAAGCCGAGCGCGCAGGCATTCGAGGCGGCAGCCATGGAAAACGTCCAGCCGTAGCCGCCGGTGGTGCCGAGCAGCAGCTGAGCGACGTAGGGGCCCACGGCGGCGAACGAACCCGCAGTCGCGAAGAAGCGTCCCACGATCGCGCCGGCGTTGGTGCGGCCGAAGTAGTCGGCGACCAGTGCCGGGAACACCGCCACGCTGCCGCCGTAGGACAGGCCGAACGCGATTGACGAGGCATAGAGCAGCACCAGCCCGTCGGACACCGCGATGCCGACGAAGGAGAACGTTTCCACCGCCAATGCCAGCATCACGGCGCGGCGACGGTCGATGCGGTCCGACAGCGGGCCAGTCACGATGCGCCCGACCAGCCCGCCGATGCCGATGGAGCTGATGACGCCTGCCGACCACAGCGGTGAGAAGCCGAGGCTTCGGGCGTACTGAACGCCATGCGCGAAGGGCACGAACACCACGACGAACGTCAGGGCGAACATGCCGAAGATGCGCCAGAACACCGAATTGCGCCACGCTTGGGCAGCGGTCCATGCAGTTGCGGGATTCTCGCCGTCCGGTTCGCTCGTGCGTTCGGCGTCCACGACGAATGCAGTCGGCTGGGATGCGACCCGCGACCGCCTGAGCGGGCGCTCGGCAGGATCGGGCGTGCGCCCATCGGGCCGCTGACCGATCGACTCGGGGTCGCGCACGAACACCATCGCGGTCGCCGCCATGAGCACGCCGCCCACCACCGCCATCACCGCGATGGCGGTCCGCCATCCGTATTGGGAGACGAGCCAGGCGGCGATCGGCGGCGCAACGATCCCTCCTGCGCTCCCGCCAGAGCCGACGATGCCGGTCGCCAGCCCACGCCGGTCGGTGAACCAGCGCACGACGGTGGCGTTCGCAGGCACCCACGACGACGACATCCCGAGGGGGGCGATCACCGCAAGACCGATGAACACCATCGCCAGGCTCCCTGCGGCTGACAGCACCAGGTAACCCGCTGCGAGCAGCGCCGCGCCCAAGGCAATGACCTTGCGCGGGCCGAACCGGTCGGTGAGCTGCCCCGTGAAGGCGCTGGCGGCGCTGTAGGCGAGGATGTAGGAGGCATACGCCAGCTGCAGCCACGTTGCCGACCAGCCCTTGTCTGCGCTGATCGCCCCCTCGAAGGTGCCGTAGCTGAACTGGATGCCGTAGACGATGAACAGCACCCAGAAGCCGGCCCACGCCACGCGCCAGCCGTGGAACGGCTGGCCGATCAGCATGCGTCGACCGGGGCGTGGACAGCCATCGGAGCTGCGCCAGCCGCGCACTGGCGCGACGCCAAGCATGCCGCTGCGTCAGACGGTGGAGCGGCAGGCGAAGTCACGGGGAAGGCTCTGGGGTGATACGAGCGCCGCAGCGGTCGGCTGCGGTCACATCGCTACATGTCGCCGGGCGTGATGTAGAACCAGATGGGGTGCTTCTCGCCGGCATCGGCCATGGACTTGCGGGCAGCCAGGATGGCGCGGCCGGCTTCCGTCGAGGTGAAGAACCACCGGGCGCCGGCCCACGCGGCGGGTGCGTGCTCGGCGAGTGCCAGTGCAGCCGTCTCGTAGTAGCCGCGGATGTCCTGGGCCACACGCGCGGGAATGCCCGGAATGCCGGCTTCCTTCCATGGGGTGCCCTCGGCAACATTGATGAACGACTGCACCGCTGCGGGAATGTCGTCCGCGCTGACGGTGCGGCCTGCGCCTGTCCTGTTGCCGAGCTTGGCCACTGCCCGGTCGTAGGCCGGGCGCAGCCCTTGGGCCTCGTCCACTGCGGGATGCAGGCTGGGATCGTGGCGGGGCGGCAGCTCGCACGACATGGTCTCGGTGCCGTCGTCGGTGATTGACTCGGCGAACTTCTCCACGACCGGTTCGGACGAGCGCAGCAGCCCGAAGGCGTGGGCGAGGACCCGGTGCTGGAAATCGGCGTCGTTGGGCTTGCCGAGCGGGCGGCCCAGCGGGAATTCGCACCAGAGCCCACGCGGCGGGGCGGTGCCCTGGATGTGGGCGCCGATGGAGCCCAGCGCCACCGTGGCGATTCCGGCTTCCTCGAAGACGTGGGCGAGCGTACTCACGGTACGCGTGCACAACGGTCAGACAGGGGTGAACAGAGCGACGTCCACCTCCTGGTCGCGGAGGAACTTTGCGCCCGCAGGCCCGGAGTCCATCCGGACCGCCGAGAGGTCGAACTGGTTGCCCGCATAGGACAGGTGGATGTCGGAAACCTTGCCGATCGTGCCGTCGGCTGCGAGCTCATCGAGACGGTCGATCGGGAACACCGTGTTGAGGTCGAGCGCGATGCCGGTGGCGTCGAAGTTGGGGCTCCAGTGGCCGCACATGTAGTCGCGACGGCTGCCGTCAAGCACGCGGTAGCCGGTGTCCATCGGTGCGAAGTCGTCCTGGTCGGGATGGTGCAGCGACGCCGAGGTCACGATCGCGACCGTGGCCTCAGCCAACGGTGGGGGCGTCGCGAACGCGGTCGTCTCGAAGTCGGGCATCTCGAGCCCGCCGGTCAGTGCCTTGACATCGGAATCAGCCATGGCGGCAACGCTAGGACTTGCGACAATGCCTTGCTCGGGAGGTGCGCCCGCTGCGGAGGCGGCAGGACCCTCTGCTCCAGCGATCCGGCAGGTCGCAACGTCGCAGAGTCTCCTGCCGCCTCCGCTGCTATGGCATCTGTGTCAATCGGTTCAAGTGCTAGGCGGGTTGTTCCAGGTTGAGGGAGCGTTGGCGGAGGCGGCGCATTCCTCGGAGCCAGCGGTCTGGGTCGGAGGCTTTGCGTTCTACGTAGGTCTGGGCCTCTGGGTGGGACAGGATGAGGAATCGCTCTTCGGCCATGGCCTCGGTGATGACTTCGGCGACGAACTCGGGCTCGACGATGCCGTCGGTGCCGCCGTCGGCGAGTCGCTGCGGGGCCATGGCCGTGTTGACGCCTTGGGGGCACAGCACCGACACACGGATGCCGTCGTCGCCGTGGAGGATTGCTTCCATCTCGGCCAGCTTGATGCAGGCAGCCTTGGTGACCGAGTACGGCGCCGAGCCCATCGCAGCCAGCAAACCGGCTGCGCTGGCGGTGTGGACCAGGTAGCCCTCGCCTCGGGCAAGCATCGAGGGCAGCACTGCACGAGCTGCGTACACGTGGCTCATGACGTGCAGCTCCCACTGGGACTGCCATGCGTCGTTTGACGCGACCACCCCGCCTTCGGCGCCAGCGCCTGCATTGGAGAAGAACACGTCGATCGGGCCGTGTGCATCGAGCGTTTGCTCTACGAGGCTTGTGACGGCGGCCTCGTCGGTGACGTCCAACCCGACGCCTTCGCAGCCGAGTTCGGCTGCCACTGCGCCAGCAGCATCAGCGTTGTAGTCGGCGACGACCACATGGCGGGCGCCCTGCGCCAGCCAATGGCGAGCGGTAGCGGAACCGATGCCGCCGCCTCCCCCGGTGATGATCGCTACTCGATCGCGCAGTTCCATGCCCCGTGCTCCTGGTTCAGCCTCTCGGCGTTGTGAACCGGATCAGTGTCGCGCGGCGCAGCGGCTCGTGACGGGGTCTGGAGCCGTCTCAGTCGGCTGCGCTGTCTCAGGGAACGCGTGGATCGTTGGGCCTTCTCGTCGAACCGCCAATTGTTTCCCGCTCTTGTTCGCTTCGCTCACGGGCCGCTCGGGCCACGGCTTCGCCTATCGGCTCAGCCTCTCCGGTTCGGCGGTGCCGATGCCGCCGACTTCCTCGCCGTCGTCGATGGCCTTGATCCGAGCCGCGTACGCGGTCTCGGCGAGGCGCTCGGCGCCCAGGTGCCGACCGGGGCTGGCGCCGTCGACATGGCCCATGATCCCCCGGTACAGGCTGAACCCGCACAGGGCTGCCAGCTCCTCGGGCATGTCGCGGACGTCATCGGGCGCGAGGCTGTAGTACTGATTCTGCTGCTGACGCATCCAGCCCCGGCAGTACTGCACGCTGATTCCCAGGCGCCAGTCGTCTTCGGAGGTGTTGGCGCCGCCACAGTGCCAGGTGCCGCCGTTCACCACCAGCACTGAGCCAGCCCCCATCTCGGCGGCGATGTACTCGGGCTTCTCGCCCGGCTGGGGCTCGTGGTCGAAGCGATGCGAGCCGGGCACCAGGCGGGTGGCGCCGTTGGAGTCGGTGAAGTCAGTGAACGCCCAGATGGTCGTGACCATGAAAGGCGGGCGGGGCCGCGGCACGTCGATCTGATCCACGAGGCCGTCGTCGGAGTGCAGGCCCTGGTGCACCTCGCCGGGACCGATGTGCATGCACGTGGTGCCCGACAGGATCGCCCCCGGCTCCATCAGCTTCTGCGGGAACGGCAGCACATTGCGGTGGATCGGCAGCTTCCAGAACGAGCGGTCCTTGTGCAGCAGGTTGTACATGCGCTTGGTGGCGAACCCCTCGATGCGGTTTCCCTTCGGTTCGACGTTCAGCTCGTCTTCGACCCGCGCGACGGTCTCGCGGATCTCGCTGACCAATTCAGGTTCGATGGCGTTCTCGACGATGCAGTAGCCGTTCTCTTCCACTTCGTCGAGATAGCGCTGAAGCTCAGTTTCGTTCGCCGTGAGGTCCAAGGTTCCGCTCATGACACCAGTCTCGCAGGATGGAAGCGCTCAGGCCTCTTCGACACCGGCGAAGCGCAAGTCGCAGCCGTCGCGCACCTCGCTGGCCCGTCCCAGGAAGTGGCTGTCCTCGACGTTCCAGGTGTGCTCGTCGCCGTGGCGCACTCGCAGGTAGCCGGCGCCGTGGGTCCAGTAGATGCGACCGCCGGCCAGCGTGACGTCGTGGGCCAGGGCGATGTCGACCCGGCGCGGCACGCGTCGCCAGCCGCCGGCGGCTTCGAGATCGTGCCTTGAGATCATGAGCACGCCGCCCGAGACCCCAACGAACGGGATGTAGCGCTCGGAGAACTTCTGGCGGTTCTGGTCGCGCACGGTCGTGTCGAGCCGTTCGAGGTACACGTACTCGGCGGACTTGCCGATCAGCTCGGCGCCGGAGTACTCGTGGGCGAGCACCAGGTCACCGATGTGCTCGGCGCCGTAGTAGTCGTCGTCGTCCATCTTGGTGACCAACGACCCGCCGGCCGCTTCCGCAGCAGCTCGCAGCACCCCGCCGAGAGTCTGCGCGCCGTCGACGCGGACGATCTGCAGGGAGTGGCCGAGGTCGCCGGCCAGGGCTTGGATCTCGACATCACTGTCGAAGCCGTCGCCGTGCAGGGCGAGCACGAGCTCGATGCAGGGGTAGGTCTGGCGGGCGACAGTCGTGATGACATCGGCCACGCGGTCCGGCCGCCGTGTCGGGGCCAGGATCGACACTTCGGGCGGCTGAGCGCTGACACCGGTCGACGCAAGGATCTGGCGGGCCCGGCTGCGCAGCGAGTGGTCACGCAGCGCGCAGCGACGCATCTCGATGCTGAGCTGCTCGCGGCGGTGGGCGTCGGCATCGACGACCTCGCCCGACGCCATCAGGTCGTGCAGCTCCGGCCCGAGCGTCGCTGCGAGCGCCGGGTCCGGCGCGTCGATGTGCACCAGCACGCCGGCTGCGGCCAGCGCCGCCAGCGCACCTGCCCGTTCGGTGTGATGGCGATGATCGGCAGCCCGGTCGACTACGTGATGGCGGGAACGCAGCTCGCTGAGCAGCTCGCCGCCGATCTGCAGGCTGAACACCGATCCGCGTTCGGGCGACAGGACCGAGCGCAGCGCGGCGCTCTCGGGCTCGCACTCAGCGGACCAGCCGACCGGGTTGACCGCCTCTGGGTTGAAGGCCTGCACGCTGGCCTGGTCCGGCAGCTCGGCAAGCACCGCGACCACCGGCGGACGTTCGAGCGTGCTGGTGCGCAGAGCCGCCTGCGCCACGCGGTCCGAGTCAGCCAGCAGCACGTCGACATGGTGGTCGCCGCCGTCGCCGACGTGAGGCGCCACTCGGGTGGAGGCGGCGAGCACTGACGATGCGGTACGACCGGCTGCGGAGAAGTTGGCGCCGAGCGGGTAGCGCGCCAGGCGTTGGACGTAGCGCTGACTGCGGGCCTGCAGTCCCAGCCAGATCCTGATCGCCTTGCGCGCGCGACGGGGCCATTGCCTGCGCACGCGACGCAGCGTGAAACGCAGCCGGCGAACTCGCCAGCGGATGCCGCGTCCAATCCAGCGAAGGTTCCGCAGCCGCCAGCCGATGGCGCGAAGCACGGTGCCGGCGAAAGAGGCAAAGTCCTTCGGGTGGCGAATTCGACGCAGTCCGGCGCCCAGCGTCGCCAGGTGCCGGCGCGTACGGGCCCACAGCCGCAGGAATCGCCTGGCGGGACCGTGCAGCTTGCCGGCAAGCCAGCCCTGGGGCTTGGCCTCTTGGGTGACGAGGAGGCTGTCGACGTCCAGTTCGATGACAGTGCCGAATTCGGCCACTGTGCGGCCTGAGCGGCGGGCACGGTGGATGGCCCAGCCGCGGGTGATGCCGACCCGGTGACCTGAGGCCAGGTCCGACTCGCCGGCGGCCGCGGTGCCGAGCTGGTTCTGGAGACGGCCGAGCATCCGGGGGCGGACCTGGGCGCCAGCAGGCACCCGCACGTGAAAGGCCGCTGCGGGGTGTGCGAGGGCTGCACCGCCGGCATCGCCCACGCTGACACGCGGGTCGGGGTCGAGCAGGCGGCGGAGTCGTTCGAACGCCTCGCCGGGCCGCTCGTCGACCCACACGACCAGGTCGTGAATGTCGCTTGCCAGCACCTGTTCGACGGTGTCGAGCACGTCGGTTTCGTCGTTGTGCCCGGGCTCGACCGTCACCACGAACTGCGGGATTGTGTAGGAGCGGCCCGGGGGTGAGGTGCGCAGCCGACGGTCTGGGATGAGGTGCGAGAGCTTGTCGCGCTGCTGGGTGAGACTGATCGTTTCATCCTCGCTGAGCACCGCTCCAGCGCCTTGGTGCCAGCACAGCGCAGCGCGTTCGGGCACCAGCACCGCCCCCAACGCGTAAGCACGCCAGCCGAACTCGATGTCCTCCGAGCCCCATTGCGTGAACGACTCGTCGAAGCTCCCTGCGGACTCAAAGAGCTTCTTCGACACCGCGAAGTTGCCGCCGGTGACCACCCGGAACACGTCGTCGGCATCCGAGGCGAGGTCGTCGGTCACCTCCATCCGGCGCTCGATCCACTCGGGGTGCTGAATCGGCCGACCGGAGAAGAGATCGGCGAGCGTGCCGGGCCGGTCGCGCACGTCGGGCGCCCCGATGCCGTCCACTTCGACGTGGCGGCGGAATCCCAGCGTGAGCAAGTCGCTGGCGGCGTGGTGCCAGCGGGCGTGGGCGGCGAGCCAGTCGGCCTCGGGGACCATGTCGCAGTCGAGGAAGACCAGCACATCGCCCTGCGCGGCACGGGCGCCGTTGTTGCGAGCCCGTGCCAGGCCGAAGCCGAGATCTTCCTGGTGGACCACTCGCAGGCTCAACCGGCTCGGACCCGCTGCGTCGGGGGCTCGAAGCTCAAGCGCAGTTAAGTCGAGGGGCGGATCGGACCCGTCGTCCACCACGATGACCTCGAAGAGGTCCAGGGGGTAGGTCTGGCGCTCGAGTCCGGCCAGCGTCACCGCGAGCGCCTTCGGCGCCTCGTAATAGGGGACGACCACCGTCACCGGCAGCAGCGGCTCGAACACGTCCAGCGGGGCCACCCCCAGCGAGCGCCAGTCGTTGCCCCGCACGTCGGCGGGCGGCGGCGTGGGACGGTGTGAAGGCAGCGTGAACAAGGGCGGTCCGTTGCGGTCAGACATCCGTCGCCGGACATCACTCAGCGGCGTGAGTATGCCCCTGCTGACTGCCCCGCCCTGCAACGGGGGCCATCCGCGGACGCGCGGATTGGGGAACCTTCTCGTCGTTACGAGAATTGTTTCCCGCTCTTGTTCGCTTCGCTCACGGGCCGCTCGGGCCACGGCTTCGCCTTACGGCTCAGCCTCGGGCGCCTTCGTAGGATGACCGGCATGGACGCCGACGGCTCCGGTGCCGGCGATGCAACGGTGAGACCGCTCATCGACTTGACATCACGGCCGTCGACGCTGAGCTACTTGCGCGAAGCGTGGCGACGGCGTGAGTTCGCCATCGTGGTGCCCGCACAGGATCTGCGGGCCCAGAACATGGACACCACGCTGGGTCAGCTCTGGCACCTGGTGAATCCGGCGCTGCTGGTCGGCGTGTACTTCCTGGTGTTCGGCGTGATCATCGATACGAAACGCGGGGTCGACAACTTTCTGGGCTACCTCATCGTCGGCGTCGTGCTGTTCCATCTGACCCAACGCGTCACGCTGGAAGCGTCCGGCTCGATCACCCAGAACCTGGGCCTCATCCGTTCGATCCAATTCCCGCGCATCCTGCTGCCCGCAGCGTCGGTGAACGGCCAGACTGCGGCGTTCGTGCCTGCGCTGGTGCTGGCGGTGCTGGCGGTGCTGGCGACCGGCGAGCTGCCGACGCTGCGATGGTTCGTCCTGCCGGCCGTGCTGGTGGCGCAGTTCGCCTTCAACTTCGGGGTCGCGCTGTTGGTAGCCCGCATTGGGACGACGATGCCGGATCTGCGCCAGATCCTGCCGCACCTGTTCCGGCTGCTGTTCTACGGCTCGGGCGTGATCTTCAGCGTCGACGCATTCGTGCAGAGCACAGCGTGGCGGCGGGCCTTCGCGCTCAACCCGATCTACGACGTGATCACTTGCGCCCGCTGGTGCCTGCTGGGCGAGCCGGTGGATCTGTGGGTTGTGGCTGGACTGGCGGTGTGGTGCATCGTGATGCCGGCTGTGGGGTTCGTCGTGTTCCACCGGTCCGAGCAGAGGCTGGGCGCGTGAGCGACCCGACTGTCACGGTCGAGGTGCGCGAGGCCCACGTCAGTTACCGGGTGTTCGAAGAGCCTGCCATGGGCCTCAAGCAGGGCTTCGCCCGGGGACGGATGCGCCGCCAGTACCGCATGATCCCAGCAGTTCAGGGCGTGACACTCAATCTGCACGAGCACGAGACCCTGGGCCTGATCGGGCCGAACGGTGCGGGCAAGTCGACGCTGCTCGCTGCGATGACCGGTCTGCTGCCCCTGCGCTCGGGCAGCATCCGAGGACGGTCGCGGCCGTCGCTGCTCGGCGTGTCGTCGGTGCTGCGGCCGGCATTGTCAGGCCGGCGCAACATTCTGATCGGCGGGCTGGCGCTGGGTTTCACCCGCGCCGAGGTCGAGCGCCGGATGGACGAGATCATCGACTTCGCCGGGTTGCGTGCCGCCATCGACCGCCCGATGCGGACGTATTCCGCGGGAATGCGCGCCCGGCTGCGCTTCGCCATCGCCACAGCGCGGATACCCGAGATCCTGTTGATCGACGAGGCGCTGACCGTGGGTGACGAGGAGTTCCGGCGGCTGGCGGCCGAGCGCATCGACGACGTGCGCTCAGCGGCTGGCTCGGTCGTGCTGGTCACCCACAACATGAACGAGATCCGGCGATTCTGCGATCGGGTGGTCTGGCTGGACGAGGGCCGCATCCGGGCGGTCGGCGAGCCCGCCGAGATCGTCGATGACTACCTCTCGGCCCCCAGCTCCAACTCCCGCTGAAGACTCGGGCGGCTCGCAGCCTGGGGTGCGAGACTGACCCCGTGGCTGCGGGGGCGGGGGTGAACGGCTCGGGCCGGCGCATCATCCTGAACGCGTTCACGATGAACTGCGTCGGTCACATCCAGCAGGGCCTGTGGAGGCGCGACGACACCCGCCAGCGCGAATACACCTCGCTCGAGCCGTGGCTGGAACTTGCCCGCATCTGCGAGGCGGGCTGCTTCGACGCCATCTTCCTGGCGGACGTGATCGGGCTCTACGACACGTACCGAGGCAGCCCCGACACGTCGCTGCGCGAGGCCATGCAGGTGCCCGTGAACGACCCGATGCTGCTGATCCCAGCCATGGCAACGGTCACCGAGCACCTCGGGTTCGCCTTCACCAGCAACGTGCTGCAGGCGCACCCGTTCACGTTCTCCCGCCAGATCTCCACGCTCGACCACCTCACCGGCGGGCGCGTGGCCTGGAATGTCGTGACCTCGTACCTGCAGAACGGTGCGCAAAGCCTCGGTTACCCCCGGCTGCCCAAGCACGACACGCGCTACGAGCGCGCCGAGGACTACTTGGACGTCTGCTACAAGCTCTGGGAGGGCAGCTGGTCTGACGATGCCGTGGTGGCCGACACCGAACGCGGCGTCTACACCGACCCCGACCGCGTCCGCCCGATCGACCACGAGGGCCCGTACTACTCGGTGGCCGGGCCTCACTTGTCGGAGCCGTCACCGCAGCGCACGCCGGTGATCTACCAGGCCGGTTCGTCGGACCGGGGGCGGGACTTCGCAGCGAAGCACGCCGAGTGCGCCTTCGTCGTGGGGGGCTCACGAGGCCTCGGACGCGTTGCCGAAGACATCCGGCGCAGGGTGAGCGCTGCGGGGCGTCATCCCGACGATGTGAAGATCATCGCGGGCCTGTCCCCCATCGTCGGCGGTACGGAAGCCGAGGCGAAGGCCAAGCACGCCGACTACCTCGAGACGCTCTCGGTGGAAGCGGGTCTGGCGCACCTGAGCGGCAATCTCAATGTCGATCTCAGCCACATCGACCCCGACCAGCCGCTCGAATCGCTGCGCACCGAAGGAGTGCGCGGGACGGTCAAGGCCCTGCTGGATTCCGCGCGGCCGGGCACCCGAACCTTCGGCGACCTCATCAAGCTGAACATGGCCGGGCAGTTCCTGGTGGGCTCACCCGAGCAGGTCGCCGATGGCATGGCGCGCCGGCTGAACCAAGGCGTCGACGGTTTCAACTTGGTGTATGCCACCACCCCAGGCACATTCGTGGACTTCATCGAAGGGGTCGTCCCAGTGCTGCGCGAGCGAGGTCTCGTGCAGCGGGAATACCAGCCGGGAACGCTGCGCGAGAAGCTCTTCGGCCGCAGGCGCCTGCCCGACACCCACTACGGCGCCGGTTTCCGCCAATAGCCGAAGCTGCGGCCCTCCATCGGGCTGCTGCGAGGGGATCAGCCAGCCTGCGTGGCCCGGGACGTTCCCCGCAGGGTCACGCCGCCGTCGACGACCAGCGTGTGGCCCGTGATGTAGCGGGCTTCGTCGGTGCACAGGAACCTGACTGCTGTGCCGTCATCCCCCGGGGCCGCAGCGCCGAGATGGACGAGATATTGACGACCGCTCCGCCGCCCGAGTGGGAGATCATCGCCGGGATTGCATGCCAGGATGCGAGCACCATCGAGGTCAGGTTCACGTCCATGACCCGCTCCCAGCGGTCCACGTCCTCGGTGACCACCGTTCCGCTGCTGCCGATGCCGACGTTGTTCACCAAGATGTCCAACCGGCCCCATCGGTCGAGCGCCGCATGGACCGTCGCCTCGCAGTCGGCTTCGACGGTCACGTCTGCCTCGACGGCGATGGAGCTGCCGCCCTCGGCACAGCTATGTCCAGCTCTACGGCGGCTTCTCAGGTATCGGAGAACTTCGATGGCCTCATGAGCGGCAGTTCAGGAACATCTGTGCGTTCGCGACGCAGGTACTTGACCGGTTCGCCGTATTCCTTGCCACCGACATCTTCCACATTGGCATGAGCGATGTCGTATTCCTTGCCGAGCTTGCTCAGCCACATCTGCGAATCGGGATCTTGGCGCGCAGCATGCGTCGGCTGGTCGCCGATCGCGAAGACAGCGACCTTCTCGTAACCGTCTTCAAAACTCGCATCCGCGCACTCGACGTAGCCCGCACATGCGAGCGCGGCCATGACACCGCCGACTGTGTCTTCGACGGGCGCCTCCGCTGGCCACGAGTAGCCGCCGACCCCCAAAGGCGACCAGTAGCGCTCGGTATCGCCTGCCGCAAATGCCAAGCAGTTGTAGGCCGGGTCAATCGGGCTCCGTTCTTCGAACTCGCCTGAGGCATGCAGCCGTTCCAAGCCTGCGGCGATGAGGTCGGCCAGAGGGAGGCCCAACACTTCCCTGCGTGACGGCACTGACCGCGAACTCGTCGGTTAGCTGATAGCGGAGTGGCTGCGACCCCACTGGATCCACGCGTCTCGCGCCTCGGGCAGCGTCCTCGCGCCGGCAGCGGCATCTTGACCGGTGAGAGCCTGCAACGCCCACCCCCAATGCAACTCTCCGGCTTCGACGTCTTCGAGAATGAAGGGAAGCACGTCGGGTCCGAGACCGATGATCTGCTGGTACGCCGGATGCATGCAGGTGTCGCTGACCGACGAACTCAGCCGAGTCGCCGCAATCCACTCATCGGCCAACGCGTTGAACCGCTCGCGCGTCGACGTTCGACTCTGCTCGGGGGGATGCGTCAGTACGCCGTGGGCCGATTCGGACATCGCGGAAGGCACTCTCGTGGATCGACAGTCTTGACTGTACTGCCTCCATTCCGCAGGGATGCCTGGAATCTTGCCGATCGCGTCGGACTGCGGGCTAGTTGCGGGGGCGGCGCAAGGTGCTGCGGTCTTCCAGCGGCGTCCACGCATCGGCGTAGCCGTCCTGCAGCTCATCGAGTCCGGCTGCCCAGGCCGTGGGGATCCACGCATAGCGGGATTCGAGCATGAAGACGAGCATGTCCGCCATCCGACGGGGCTCCAGTTCGGCCGTGGTGCCGGCGTCGTAGGCGTCGATGTCGGGGCCGTGAGGCAGGAATGCGTTGTGGATGCTCACGCCGCCGGGCATGAAGCCCTCGAGCTTGGCGTCGTAGGTGCCTTCGATGAGCCCCATCAGCTCGCTCATCACGTTGGAGTGGTACCAGGGCGGCCGGAACGTGTGCTCCTGCACGGCCCAGCGCTCGCGGAACAGCACAAAGTCGACGTTGGCGGTGCCCGGAATGTCCGACGGCGACGTCAGCAGCGTCCAGATCGACGGCGCCGGATGGTCGAACAGCAGCGGTCCGAGCGGACAGTAGTTGCGCAGGTCGTACTTGTACGGGGCGAAATTGCCGTGCCAGGCCACGACGTCGAGCGGCGAGTGGGGCAGGTGAGTCTCGAGCAGGCGGCCGTCGTGCTTGAAGACCAGCCGCGTGGGCCGGTCCTCGGCTTCGTAGCCGGCGACCGGGTACAGGAAGTCTCGCGGCATCGCCAACGAGTCCACGCCGATCAGCCCCGGGTCAGGCAGACGGAAGGGCGCCCCGTAGTTCTCGCACACATAGCCCCGGGCTGCTTCCTCCATGAGCTCGACACGGAATTTGACCGCACGGGGGATCGTCGCCATTTCAGCCGGCCCGACGGTGAGCGTGCCCAACTCGGTGACGAGCCGCAGCGTCCCCAGCTGGGGCAGGATCAGCATCTCGCCGTCGGCGTTTGCGAACACTTCGTCTTCCATCGAACGGTTGGCGAAGTACAGGTGCGTGGCTGCGCCGCATTGGGTGTGGGCGTCGCCATTTGCCGCCAGCGTGCAGAGGCCCTCCAGCCAGGTTCGGGGCTCATCTCCGATCCCGACGGGGCTCCAGCGCAACTGCGCCACCGGCGGTGAGCCCTCGCGGCACGGAGAGGTGCGGATGTTGCCCGGGTCGATATCCGCGAGTGCGGTGATGTGGCGCACCGACGGGCGGATCCGGTACATCCACGTTCGCAGCGCATCGGCGCGTGCAACCGTGAATGCGCTGCCGGTCAACTGCTCGGTGTACAGGTCATGCGCGACGCGCTGGGGGCTGTTCTGGCCGATCGGCAGCACTCCCGGTTCAGCCTCGGTTGCGTGCTCGTTGCCGAAGCCGCTCTGATACTCGACGCCGAAGTCATCCCCCATGGCGGCCAGCCTAGATCGGGCCTCTGACAGCTTCCTTCACGGCGGCCGTAGGCAGTCTCAGGGGCCGACTGGACGCCAGCGGCGCATGGTCATCGCCAGCGCTGAAGCGCCAGCGGCGCACACGGCGAACGCCATCCAGACCACGTCGAAGCTGCCCGTCCACTCGATGACGAAGCCAGCCGCCAGGCCGCCGACACTCAGTCCCGACATGAAGCCCAACATCACGATGCCTGACGCCCGCCCGGTCAGCGCAACGGGGACGCCGGTGATGATGGCCAGCATCGCGACGGCGTTCCACGACATCATCGTGAAGCCCGCCAGCAGCGACATCGCCCACATGAGCGAGCCATGGACTGAGGTGGCAGCCAGGAGCAGTGCCAAGGCAACCACCGTGAACGCAGACTGGATCGCGAGCGCGCTGGCCGGGCGAACCCGCGTCTCGGTGAGACGGGCCCACCAGATGCGCGACCCCGCCGCGGTGATGCCCGCAAGTGCACTGGCCATCCCGGCCCAGAAGTTGGTCCAGCCCAGCGCCTGCTCGGCGAAGAGAACCTGGAATCGGCCGACGCCACCGACCACGCCGCCCATCAGCAGCGAGAACCAGGCGATCTTGGTGATGAATACCCGCTCAGCGGACGCCATCCGCACAGGTCGGGGACGATTGGGATTCTCGGCGAACGCCGCGCCCGACGACGCGTCGAACTCCGACTCGCCACCGGCACCCGGGCGGGCATCGGGCCGCATCCACAGTCCAATGCCGAGCGCGCACACCAGCGCCAAAGTGCCGTAGATGCCCATGGCAGTCCGCCAGCCGAACCAGACGGCCAGCGTCGGCAGCGTGGAGCCCGACAGGAAGATGCCGAACATGACGCCCGACTGCTTGAGTCCGGTGATGGTGCCGCGACGTCCTGCGGGAACACGCTCGGCGATGAGCTTGTTGGTCGCCGGGTTGCACCAGCCCTGGCCCAGACCGGCGAACGCTGCCGAAGCCATGAGCACCCACAGGTTGGTGGCAAATGCCATGCCGAACATGCCCACGCCAGCGGTGCTGATCGTCAACACGGTCGAGAGCTTCGGCCCGACGCGATCGGTCAGCCGGCCCGAGAGCGGGGCGAACACGGCCGCGACGACCGTGTTGGCTGTCAGGGCCACGCTGAACGCGCCGGTCGTGATGTGAAGCGCAGCGATGAGATCAACTGCCATCACCGCCGGCAGCATCATGGGGATCGGACCGAGCACCATCGTCGCGACCAGAACGAAGTTCAGACCGAGGCGCTGCATCGGGCTGTCGCCGGTCGATCCGGGCGCTGCAGGCGCGTTTGACGTTGCGCTTGCAGCGTCGCCCGTTGTCATCGACTGGCACCCTATGTCTGCTGCCAGACAACCGTGCGGCCGCTGTAACTCGGCGCAGTTGTGTCGCGAGCCACAACTCGATCAGCAACGAGGCATCAGCCGCACATTCCCACCAAGGCACCGGCCGTTCGGAGTGCATAGCGTTCCAGCGTGAATTTCCCACAGGTGTTGATTCCCGCCGACGACTACGGGCGGCTCGCCGACCGGCTGTCGGCGCTTGACCACGACATCGAGCCGCTGCTGTGGAGCCGCGACGGGGTGAGCCGCCCCGACGGTTCGGCGATTGCAGACGCAGAAGGAACGCCGGTCGGCGAGGCTGGCTACGCCCCCAGCGCCGCCTGGATCTCGATCGGGCTGCTGTTCGGCGGCGACCTAGCGCCCTTCGTCGAAGCCGCCCTCGCTCCGGGGACGCTGCGCTGGACGCAGGCATGTCTCGCCGGCACTGATGCGCCGCCTTTTCAGCAACTGCTGGCCGAAGGCGTGCATCTGAGTCGCAGCGACGCTCCCAACGACGCCACCGCTGAGCACACGATGTCGCTGGTGCTCAGTACGTTCGGTGACTGGGCCGGGCGCATCGATCGGCGGCGGGCCGGAACCTGGCTGCAGGTGCCATGGCGGGAGGTGCGCGGCAGCCGCTGGCTCATCGTCGGATTCGGATCGATTGGCCGCAAGCTTGCTGCGCTCGCCCGACCCTTTGGCGCACGTGTTGTCGGCGCCCGCCGCAGCGTCGCTGATGACGCCAATCTCGCAGCCGCTGACGCGATGGTCACGATGGAGGCCGTGGCCGACGAGCTGCCGCTGGCCGATGTCGTCGTCCTGACCTGCCCGCTCACCGATGAGACGCGGGGGCTCGTCGACGCCGATTTCCTGGCGGCCATGCGCGGCGACGCTGTCCTGGTCAACGTGTCTCGGGGCCCCGTCATCGACGCCGATGCGCTGCTGGCGTGGCTGGATGCGGACAACGAGGCCACCGCAGCGCTCGACGTCTTCGACACCGAGCCGCTGCCCGCTGAGAGCCCACTGTGGAATCACCCCAAGGTGGTGATGACCACCCACATCGGCGGTGCCGGCAGCGGCATGGCGGCCCGCAACGACGACCTGTTCGTCAGCCAGCTCGAGACGTTCCTCGCGGGCGATACGCCACGCCTGCTCGTGGCGGGCTGAACCAGGAGAGCTGGATCATGGAGGCCGTGACATGAAGACAGAGACGCTGCTGCCACTGGGCAAGCTCGACCCTGGGCTGCGAGCCCCCGATGTTCCGCTCGACGTGAGAACCATCGGCGAAGCCGCAGCCCAGATTGAGGCCCTGGGCTACGACGCCCTCGTTGTCGAGGAAACCAAGGACGACCCGTACCAGTTACTCGCCATGGCCGCGGTGGCGACGACCACGCTCGGGCTCGGCACCTCCGTGGCGATGGCGTTCCCCCGGTCGCCAACCGTGACGGCGCTGTCGGCATGGACCCTGCAGAAGGCCTCGGGCGGCCGAGCGATCCTGGGGCTGGGCTCCCAGGTGCGCGGCCACATCCGCCGCCGCTACGGCATGGACTGGTCTGCGCCGGGACCGTGGATGCGCGACTACGTCGGAGCGGTACGTGCAGTGTGGCGCTGCTGGCAGGACCGCACTCCGCTGGAGTTCGAGAGCGAGCACTACAACCTCAACTTGATGGTGCCGCTGTTCGATCCCGGCCCGATCGACCATCCCGACATCGGAGTGCACATCGCAGCGATCAACCCGAACATGTGCGGCGTCGCTGGTGAAGTCGCCGACGGCGTCCGGCTGCACCCGGTGTGCTCGCCCCGCTACATCACCGAGGTCATGGCGCCTGCAGTGGCCCGAGGCGCCGAACGCGCTGGGCGTGACGCCGACGAAGTGGACTGGTGCATGAAGCCCTTGGTTGCCACGGCGCCCGACGAGGCAACGCTGGCCGTGGTGGCCCGCACGGTGCGCGAGCGCGTGGGCTTTTACCTCTCGACACCCGCCTACCGGGCAGCCTTCGATGTGCACGACTGGACCGACGAGGCGAACCAGGCCGCGGTGCTGTCGAAGGCGCAACGCTGGGACGAGATCTCGGCGATCGTGTCCGATGAGATGCTCCACACCATCGCCACCGTCGGCACCTACGACCAGATCGGCCAGCTGCTCGCCGAGCGCTATGGCCCTCACATCGACCGCATCGAGTTCTCGATCCCCGTCGACACACCCAGCGACGGCGAGCAGCTCTCGGCAATCCTGGTCGAACTGGGCTCCGCAACCCGTCTCTGAGGGGGCGATCTTCGGAAGACAATTCTCCGGGGGTCTAGTGTCTCGCCGTCGGCTCTTGCCAGTGGCAGGGCCACGTCAGTGGATGCAACAGCACAGCGATGGGGAGACAGCAGATGGGTGTCCTGGACGGACGGGTGGCGATCATCACCGGCGGCGCACGAGGGCAGGGCGCCGTCGAGGGCCAGCTCTTTGCAGATGAGGGTGCGACGGTGGTGCTCACCGACGTGCTCGACGACGAGGGCGAACGGACGGCCACCGAGGTGGGCTGCGAGTACCTGCACCATGACGTGGCGTCGGAGGCCGATTGGGATGGCGTCGTCGCCGATGTCGTGGATCGCCACGGACGCATCGACATTCTCGTGAACAACGCCGGCATTTTCCAAGGCGCGGGTCTCATGAACACTTCAGCTGCCGATTTCGACCGGATGCTCGCCATCAATGCCCGGGGCGTCTTCTTGGGCATGCAGAAGGTCGGTGCCGCCATGGCCGACGCCGAGACGGGCTCGATCGTCAACATCAGCTCGGTCGCCGGCCTCATGGGGACCATGGGATCGTTCGCATACAGCGCCAGCAAGTGGGCTGTACGAGGCATGACCAAGTCGGCTGCGAAAGAACTGGGCCGTCGCAATGTGCGGGTCAACTCGGTGCATCCCGGCTACATCGACACCGAAATGCTGGCCCAGACCAGCGTGTTCACCGAGGACGACGATCGCACGCGCCGAGTCCTGCGTCAGGTGCCGCTGCGCCGCATCGCCGAGCCCGCGGAAGTGGGCCGAGTGGTCCTGTTCCTTGCCTCGGACGCAAGCAGCTACTGCACCGGCCAAGAATTCACCGTCGATGGGGGCATGTTCGGCTGAGCTTGCTCGGCCGAACCATCGGACACAGCGGCTGAGCTTGCTCGGCCGAACCATCAGACACAGCGGCTGAGTGGTCCCGGGGCTGAACTACTGTGACCCGCGGGTGTATCCCACGCGGCGAGGTCTGAGATGAACTACGACAGCGGAAATTTCCGTGCGGATCTCCGAGCCGGAATCGTCTCGGCGATTGTGGTGCTTCCCTTGGCACTTGCCTTCGGCGTGGTGTCGGGTCTGGGGCCCATCGCAGGTCTGTGGGGGGCGGTGGCCGTCGGATTCCTCGCCGCTGTCGCGGGGGGCACCCGGGTGCAGATCTCCGCCGCAACGGCACCGGTAGCGCTTGCAGTCTCGTTCGTCCTCGTCAGGTATGCAGATTCACCGGTCGAGGCGCTGACCATCATCTTCATTGCGGGGATCATCCAAGTCCTGCTCGGGTTGTTGCGGATCGGCAACCTGTTCCAGTACACGCCCCACTCGGTGACCTCGGGCTTCGTCAGCGGTGTCGGGGTGATGGTGGTCTTGCTGCAAGTGCTGCCGTTCTTCGGCGCCGACCCGGTGCTGGGCAATCCGATCGACTCAATCCGCCACTGGGACGACGCGGCCCGCGACATGGACTTCCACGCACTCGGTGTGGCAGTCGCCACCTTCGTGATCTGCGCCGGGTGGCCGAAGCAGTGGCGCAAGTACGTGCCCTCAGCAGCTGGCGCCCTGGTGTGCGGAACCATCCTCGGCGCGTGGATCTTTGACGGAGCGCCGCGAATCTCAGAGGTAGTGGAAGCGCCGTCGTTCTGGGCCATGGAGATGCCGGGCGGCGGTTTTTGGACAGCCGTCGCGGCCGCGAT
Organism: Acidimicrobiales bacterium; assembly: GCA_965231925.1. Lineage (GTDB taxonomy): Bacteria > Actinomycetota > Acidimicrobiia > Acidimicrobiales > Poriferisodalaceae > Poriferisodalis. The sequence continues at coordinate 1,070,622 of OZ246894.1, read as the reverse complement.
GACCATTGCCCTCATCGGCTCGCTGAGCAGCCTGCTGAGCGCCTCGGCAGCCGATTCAATGACCGGTCACCAACACGACCCGAACCGTGAACTGCTGGGCGTGGGCATCGGCAATGCGGTAGCCGCAATGTTCGGCGGCCTGCCGGGTGCGGGATCACCAGGTGCCACTCAGTCGAATATCCGGGCCGGAGCACAGACCCGTGTCTCGGGCGCCGTCTCCGCAGTGGTGGCACTCGTGCTGATCGTCGTGCTCTCCGGCCTCATCGACAACGTCCCCTACGGCGTGCTGGCGGGCATCTTGCTGTGGCTTGGGCTCAGCCTCATCGACTGGCGACTGATCACCCACCTGTACCGGGTGCAGCCAGAGCACATGCTGGTCATGCTGCTGACGCTGGGCCTGACCGTGTTCGTCGACCTGCTCGTGGCCATCGCTGCGGGGATCGTCGTGGCAGCACTCGCTGCCAGCCGTCGGTTCGAGCGGCTCGAGCTCGACAGCGTTCTGTCGGTGCCGATGCTCGACGCTGTGTTCTTTGCCGACAGCGACCGGGTCGACATCACCCAGTTCGATGCGTTTACCGCACGGGTCGGCATGGTGAAGATGCGTGGCAGCTTCACCGTTGCATCGTCGAACCGGCTGCGGATCGCCATCAGCAAGGACATCCAAGAGCACGAGGTCGTGATCCTCGATTTCTCCGAGACCAGCTACATCGACGACAGCGCTGCACTGGTAGTCGAGCAGCTCATCGACGCCGCCATGGAACACGACACCGAGTGCATCGTGATCGGGCTCGACAGCCTGCCCTCGGGAAGCCTGCAGTCGCTGGACGTGCTCCACCGGGTGCCCGGCGACCACTTCGTCGCAAGCTTTGACGACGCCCGCTTGATCGCTGCACGACTGCTCGAGATCAACATGGAGACCAGCTCGGACACCTGAGTCCCCGCGCCTCACCGGCGACCGAGGCGCTCAACGCCTCAGTCGAGGGCCTAGTACAGCTCGGGAACGAAGGTCTGGTCCGACATCGGCGGCCGCACGTAGCCGCCCGATGGGTTGCGCTCGGGCAGCTCGACGTGCTCCCACGGAACGGCTTCGTAGGGAATCTGCGACAGCAGGTGGGCGATGCAGTTGAGCCGGGCTGCCCGTTTGTCGTCAGCATCGACGACGAACCACGGCGCCTGCTTGATGTCGGTATGCGCGAACAGCGTGTCCTTGGCCCGAGAGAAATCCACCCAGCGCGTTCGGGCTTCGAGATCCATCGGGGACAGCTTCCAGCGCCTTGCGGGATCGGCGATACGGCTCTGAAAGCGGCGCTCCTGCTCCTCGTCGCTGACCGAGAACCAGTACTTGATCAGGACGATGCCCGAGCGCACGATCATCCGCTCGAACTCGGGGCACGAGCGCAGGAACTCCTCGTATTCATCGTCGGTGCAGAAGCCCATGACCGGCTCGACGAGCCCGCGGTTGTACCAACTGCGGTCGAAGAGCACCATCTCGCCAGCCGCGGGCAGCTCCTCCACGTAGCGCTGGAACCACCATTGGGTCTTCTCACGGTCGCTGGGCGTCCCGAGGGCGACCACACGCACCACACGTGGGTTCAGCCGCTCGGTGATGCGCTTGATCGTGCTGCCCTTGCCAGCCGCGTCCCGTCCCTCGAAGATGACGACGACCTTGAGCCCCTTGTGGCGGATCCAACGCTGGAGGCGGGCCAACTCCTGCTGCAGCAGCTTGAGCTCCTGCTCGTACGTGCGACGAGACAGGCGACTCTTGCGCTTCGGTGGCCGTACAGGCGCCTCATCTTCCGGCTCGTGAGCGGAATTGACATCAGGCCCAGTGCCGGTCTCGCTTTGCGACGCAGCGCCTCCCGGTGCGGCCGTCGTCCCCATAGGTTCGGACAGTATCCGAGCGGCTCGCAGGACGAGGACCCGGGCGCTCAGAAGGGCTTGGCCGGCGCGTGCGCCTCAGTCGCTGCCGAACGCCACTGCGCCTCTGCGGTCGAGCACCGTGGCATAGAGCATCCCGAAGATCACGACGACCGCACCCGCCACGGTGATGAACTCGGGATATTCGCTCAGGAATACGGCTGCCCAGAAGATGCCGGCCACGGTCTCCACCGGCGCGAACAGAGCCACTTCGCTTGCGGGTGCGTACCTGGGTGCGTAGCTGTAGGACAAGCGGCCAAGCGGGTTGCAGACCAGGCCCATGACCAGCATCGCGGCAAGCGCCTGTGCGTCCAGCGAGGTCGGATTGGCGACGAAGGCCGTGGGGATCACCAGCAGAACAGAGGCCAGGATCAAACCGACGACGCGACTCATGCCCTGATAGCGGCGCCAGATGACTGTGCTGGCGGCGAAGCAGATCACGGCGATGAGGGCCAGGAAATCACCCAGCAGGTTCGGCGAGCCCACCGATGTCGAGACCACCAGGCCGATGCCGACCACTGTGAGCACAATGCCCACCGCGACACGGGGAGACGTCCGCTCGCGCAAGCCGATCCATGCGAAGCCAGCGGCCAGCACCGGCGCGGATGCCACGATCGCGACCACGTTGGGGATCTCGGTGTGCGTGATCGCCGAGATAAAGGAGAGCTGGCTGACCGCGCCGAGCACGCCGATCGCCAGCAGCGGCTTCTTGTCGGCGCGAAGAGATGCCAGCGACTCTGCCGATCGGCGGATCGCCATCGCGCCGTACAGCACCAGCGACAGCACACCGACAATGAAGGCGATGTCAAGCGCGTCAGCCCCCGAGGTGCGCACCCACAGCGAATCGGTGGATACCAGCAGCATGCCGAGGGCCGCGAGGCCCCAGCCAAGGCGTCGGCTGCCGTGTCGGGCCATCACGAGCGTCGGATTCCAGAGCATGTGGTGTCAATGCAGGGTTTCACGTCATTCCACCGCAACTGCGGCCCAAAACTTGGTCACGAGGCCGGAGTGCCCCGATTGTGTGCCCCCAGCGCGCCCGTGGAAATGCGACGGTGTACGAGCCTGGCCGCAGCCAAGTCTGACAGTGCAAAACCGACCGATTTGAACAGGGTGATCTCGTCGTCGGATGTGCGGCCCTGATGGCGGCCGGCGACGAGTGACGCCAGGTCAGCGGCGATATCGCTGGTCGAGATGACCCCGGCGTCGAGCGGTTGTGCCAAGTCTCCCGCCCCGACAGCGCCGTCAAGGGTGTCGACGAACAGTGTCGCCGCCATGACGCTCGCATCGTCGGTCTCTCGCATGTCGGCCCGGAAGGACCCGACCAGATCGACGTGGGTTCCGGGCGCCAGGAGGTCGCCCCGCACCAGTGGGCTGGTGGAGCCAGTAGCGCAAGAGATGACGTCGGCACGCTCGACGGCGTCGTCCAGCGATGTGGCCGGCTGTGCCGGCAGATCGTGGTCGGCGAGTTGTTGTGCCGTGGCGGCGGCCCGCCGCGGGTTGCGGCCCCACACCTCGACAACTTCGAAGTCCCGGACGCCGGCGTGGGCGAGCGCCAGGTTCGGTGCGAGATTGCCGGTGCCGACCACGAGCAGGCGACGGGCGTCGGACCGGGCGAGGCGGTCGGCCGCGAGCGCCGAGACGGCTGCGGTGCGCCGCAGCGTGAGCTCGTCGCCGTCGAGCACTGCGCTGAGCTGCCCGGTCTGGCCGTCGAACAGCAGGTAGCCGGCGTTGATGGTCGGCACGTCGGTGCCTGCATTGGAGGGGTAGTAGGTCACGGCCTTCACCCCGAGAAGCTCGCGGTCGATCCAGGCGGGCATGACCAGCAGCGAACCGGTGTCGCCATCGGGCAGGCCGACGTCGTGGATCTCTCGTTGTGGCACGTGTGCGGTGCCATCGCCGAGCAGTTCGGCGATGGCAGCCATCAGCTCATCCCACGGCGTGGCTTCTCGCACCGCTGCCGCGTTGAGCGACAGCATCACCCAGAGCCCGCGCCTGGGCCGTGCCAGCTAACGCGCGGCAGCTGCTTTTCCTTGTCGACGAACGGCAGGGTGTCGACCGTCGCCGTGTGCGGCGTGCCGTCGTAGTCGTGCAGAGACACCGACTTGGCGAACCAGTCGTCGCCGCCGAGCGGTTCGTCGAAGCGCACGTAGCCGACGCCCACCTCGAGCGTGGGCGACCAGGTCCCGATGGTCACGTGCCCGACGTGCCGGCCCCCGAAGCTGACGCCCATCTGGGGCTCCGGCATCGCGGTGGGGCACACGAGGCCGAACAGCAGCTGGCTGCGGTCGGCCCGCTCCAGCGCCGCCTTGCCGACGAAGTCCTCTTTGTCGAGCCGGACGAATTGGCCGAGACCGGCGCCGTATGGCGTCAGGTCTCGTTCGATGTCGCTGCCGTTGTCGAGGATTCCGGCTTCGATGCGTCGGATCCCCATCGACGACCCAGAGCTGAACTCCATGCCGAGCGGCTCGCCGCAGGCGAACAAGCCGTCCCACAGGGCGTTGCAGTCGGTGGGCTCGGGCCCGCTGTTGGTGTAGATCTCGATGCCGACTTCGCCCGTCCAGCCGGTTCGGGACACCCACAGCGTCTGGCCGCAGACCTCGAAGAAGCCGGCGCGGAAGTATCGGAAATCGATCGGCAACCCGCCGCCGATGGCTGCGTCTGCCACATCGAGCGATTTGGGGCCCTGAATCTGCAGCACCCGTGAATGGGGGTCGAAGACCTTGACCTCGAGCCCGATAGCGAGGGCGCCCAGCCAGCTCAAGAACTCGCCGTTGGCGATGACGTACCAAAAGCGGTCGGAGGCGAGGCGCATCAGCACTCCGTCCATCAGGATCGAACCGTCGTCGTCGCATGCGAGCCCGTAGCGGCAGCGGCCGATGCCCAGATCTGCGACCCGGCACACGAGAGCGCGCTCAAGCAGCTCGACCGCATCGGGACCCTCGATCGCCAAAGGCTTCTCGGGAACGTCGTACAGCATGACGCCGCGGCGCAGCTTCCAGTAAGCCGGGATGGGGTCCTCGTCGGGGCTCGACTTCATGGGGTACAGCCGGTTGCAGTACACCGCGTGGACGGTCTGATCGGTGGTGTAGCGGTGCGCGAACGGCGACCGGCTGATCCGGTAGGGCGCCAGCGAGATCGTGTCGAACGACTCGACGTAGTAGTGCCGGCTGGTCCTCACATCAGGTCCTCCGCACGAGCCCCGAAACTGCGAGGAGACCGGTAGACGCCATGACTGACGGTGCCGTCATCGACGTGGAGTTCCCAGATGGACGCCTTCTTGCAGCGTGCCGGGTTCACGTCGATGCCGCCATAGGCAAGTCGCCAAAGCACCTCGGGAATCACGTCGCCGTGGCTGCACAGCACGCTGTCGCCCGCCAGGCCGCACAGACGCTCCACGAGGGCCTCGCTTCGCCAGCCATCGGCACCTTCGGCAAGCTCGCCGCAGATCTCGACGTCCAGTCCGAGCTTCGCTGCGAGCGGCTCGATCGTCTGGACACAACGAACGCTGGGACTTGTGAGCACGCGCTGAATCGGTGCGGAGGCGAGCGTCGCTGCGATGGCCTCGGCTTGGGCGTGACCCACCGGGTCGAGCGGCCGGTTGCTGTCGTCGCCCTGCCAAGCTCGCCGGTCGCCTGCCGAGGCGTGACGGACGAGATACAGCACGCCCGAAACGCTAGAGCAGCGCGGGAGTGTCTGGCGTCCCCGCGCGACTACGGGACCCCAAGCACCGTGTGCGACGATGAGCGCGAGTCGAACAGGGGTGAGCCATGAGCGACACATCCCAGCATCCAGAAGCCACCGATGACGTTCCCGGTGCGGCAGTGCCCACCACTGCGGTGCCCGCACTGCCTGCCGGGGAGTTCTCCTGGCACCGCCTCATCGGCGTCGACGAACTCGACGTGGGCCGGGTCACGACCGTCACTGTTGAGCGCGAGAGCTTGTGCGTCACCCGCACCGAGGCAGGCTTCGGCTGCCTCGCGAACGCATGCCCGCACCAAGGCGGTCCGCTCGGCGAAGGCAGCATCGAGGGCGGCTGGCTACGTTGCCCGTGGCACGGCTACGACTACTCGCCGCACGACGGCAAGCCACCGCCGCCATTCGACGACGCACCAGCCGCGTTTCGCACCGAAGTTCGCAGTGACGGTGTCTACGTGGCGCTGCCGGTCACCGACCAGCGGATCCGCACCGTGTCTGACCAGCTCGTCGAGACGATGACGGCGTGGGGCGTGGCGTGGGTGTTCGGCATGGTCGGGCACTCGAATCTGGGCTTTGCCGACGCGCTGCGCGAGGCCGAAGCGGACGGCTCGCTGCGCTTCATCGGCGTCCGCCACGAGGGCGCCGCTTCGTTCGCTGCCACGGCCTACGGCAAGTTGACAGGCGGCTTGGCTGCGTGCTTCGCCATCGCCGGGCCGGGCAGCACCAACCTGCTGACGGGGCTCTACGACGCCAAGATGGATCGAGCGCCGGTGCTCGCACTCTGCGGCCAGGTGCCCTCGAGCGTGCGGGGCCGAGGCGCCTTCCAGGACACCGACCTGTCGGCGGCGTTCGCTGATGTGGCCCGGTATTCGGCGACGGTCCAGGCCGGCTCCGATGCGGCGGAACTCATGAACCTGGCCTGCAAGACGGCCCTGGTGGAGCGAGACGTGGCGCACCTTGTGCTGCCCGACGAGGTGCAGGTGCAGCCGGCGCCTGTCGCCGAGCGCGCTGCCGGTTCACCGCAGGGCCGCATGGGCGATCGCGGCATCTCGCCGGCGGCCAGTGCGCTCGACGCGGCGATCGATGTGCTGTCGGTCTCGGCGCGACCGATGATCATTGTGGGCCACGGCGCCCGCAGCGGCATCGACGACATCGTGGCACTGGCCGAAGCGATCGATGCGCCGATCGCCACGACGTTCAAGGGCAAGGGTCTGATCGCCGATCAGCATCCGCTCACCTGCGGGGTGCTGGGCCGCTCGGGCACCCCGATCGCAAGCTGGTTCATGAACGAAGCCGACACGCTGTTGACCTTCGGCGTGTCGTTCGCGAACCACACCGGGATCGCCTCGTACAAGCCGATCGTCCAGGTGGACTTCGACCCCATGGCGCTCGGACGGTTCCACGCAGTGACGGTGCCGATGCTCGCCGACGTGGGCGTTGGGGCCCGGGCGCTCGCCGGGGCGCTGCGAGGGCGGGCCGGCACCGGCAGCGTCGCAGCCGAGGTGGCAGCGCGCTGGGACATCTGGCGCGCCGAGAAGGAGCGCCGGCAGGTCGACGACCGAGGAAGCGGCGTGAACTCGGCGATCGTGTTCGAGGCCCTGAGCCGCCTCGTTCCGGCTGACGCCATCATGACCGTGGATGTCGGCAACCACGCATACTCGTTCGGCCGCTACTTCGAGCCGTGCGGGCAGGCGGTGCTCATGTCGGGTTATCTGGGATCTATCGGGTTTGCGTTTCCGGCCGCCATGGGCTGCTGGGCCGCAACCCAGCATGGGTCGGGCGCGCAGGTGTCCCCTTGGTCAGGCCGAGCGGTGGTGTCGGTTTCGGGCGACGGCGGCTTCGGCCAATACGCCATGGAGCTGACCACCGCAGTCAAGTACGGCATGGACATCACTCACGTGCTGCTCAACAACGCCGAGCTGGGCAAGATCTCCAAGGAGCAGCGAGCGGCCGAACTCGACGTGTGGCAGACGGCGCTGCACAACCCGAGCTTCGCCTCCTTCGCCGAGCTGTGCGGCGCAATGGGCCGCCGAGTGACATCGGCGGACGAGCTGGACACGGCGCTCAGCGACGCGTTGGCGCACCCGGGCCCGGCCCTGGTGGAAGTGTTGACCGACCCGCTGCTCGTCTGAGGGAGTGACGGCCGGCGCTCACTAGGGTCTCGCAGCGATGAATGAGCAAACGGCAGAGGAATCAGCCACAGCAAGCATCGGGCTCGAAGACGCTTACGCAGTCGACGGGCCCGAGGCCAACCGGGAGCTGTACGCCTCGTGGGCGGAGACGTACGAGTCGGTCTTCCTTGCCAAGAACGACTACGAGTACCACCAGCATGTGGCAGCAGCGTTCTGCGCCGCTCAAGGCAATCTCGACGAACTCGACGGGCCCGTGCTCGACGTGGGCTGTGGCACAGGCGTCGTCGGTGCCGAGCTGGCACGGCTCGGCGTCGGAGTGATCGACGGCATCGACATCTCGCCCGAGATGCTGGCGAAGGCTGCCGTCAAGAACCACGACGGTCACTCGACCTACCGCCAGCTCCTCGAAGCCGACCTCACCGAACGGCTCGACCTCGAGGGCGGGTCCTACGCCGGCATCGTGAGCGCGGGCGCGTTCACCCACGGCCATCTCGGCCCCGAATCGGTCAGCGAGCTCCTGCGTGTGGCGCGCCCCGGTGCGCGCTGTGCCCTGGGCATCAACTCGGCGCATTTCGCCGAAGTCGGCTTCGGCGACTGGCTCGCCGAGCGCGCCGAGGCCGGCGTGATCAGCGGGCTCAGTTTCGAGATGCGACCCATCTATGGCGGCGCCGACCCTGACGACCCCGACCGGTGGACACGCATCGCCGTCTTCACGGTCGCGTGAGCCCCTCTGTTCGAGCGCCGGGCACCGGGCGCCTGATGCTGACCAGCCGCTACTGGCGGTAGGCGAACGTCTCGTTGAACCGGGATTGCAGGTAGGCGCCCGAGGTGGTCGTGGGGTACTTCGGCCGCTCGCCCTCGCCGAGACAGCTCGGCAGACATTCGACGACCGTGTCGTAGGACGGGTTGACGAACGTCGGCACCGAATAGCGGTCTCGGTTGCGCGGCGACTGCACCCGGTGAACGGTGGCGCGGTACCGGTCGTTGGTCCAGCGGGCCAGCATGTCGCCGAGGTTCACGACGAAGCTGCCTGGCGGCGCGATGACGTCGTGCCATCGGCCGTCGATGTCCGCCAGCTGCAGGCCGGCTGTGCCGTCGATGTGCAGCAGTGTGACGCAGCCGTAGTCGCTGTGGGCGCCGCAGCCGAGCTGGTCGGGTCGCGGTTCGCCCACCGCCGGGTAGTGGATGAGCCGTGTGCCGACGAGGGGGCGCACGAATCGTCGATCGAAGTAGGACGGCTCTTGGCGGAGAGCCTGCGCGACCAACCGCAACAGACACTTCGCTGCTACGAGTACAGCAGCTTGGTATGCCTCGACCGTCTCCCGGAATCCCGGCAGGGCCGGCCATTGGTTCGGCCCTTCGAGGGGCGACCGGTGAGGGTCGTCGAGCGGCACCTCTGGGCCGAGATCCAAGGTCTCCTTGAAGTCGGCTCGCATGCCGGGCTCGAGCAGCTCGCCCTCGACGCCGGCGTAGCCCCGGTGATGATCGGACAGCTCGATCGCCAGCGACTTTTTGTCGGCGAGCGGTTGGGCGAAGAACTCCCTGGTCACGTCGAGCACGCCATCGAGCAACTCGCCCGCGACACCGTGGCCGGTGATTGCAAAGAAGCCGATGCCCCGGCAGGCCGCGTCGATCTGCGCACACACGTCGTGCGCAGGCGCGCCGGGTGAGATGTCGATTACCGGGATCGCTGTGCCGTGCTCGCCGGTCATGGCACGCAACGCTACGGGTGCCGGGGCGCGCCGAAGCGGGCCGACGGAGGGGGCACAGCCGGCCCGCTTCGGGTTGGGGAGGACTCAGGTGGTCGAGAGGGCGCTGTGCGATCCGATGTGACCGCCCCAGCGGTGAAGACCTCGGCGGTCCTTCCAGCCGTCCTTGCCTTCGGGCCGCTCGGGATGCTCATCGTTCACCACTGCGGTGACCTTCTCGATCAACGCTTCGGTGTCGATCTCGCGGCCGTGCTCTGCAGCGTGCTCGCTGATGGCAGCCACAATCGCATCGACCAGGTCAGACACCTCGACGCCTTGCGCGGCTGCGATGTCAGCCAGCGTCTCGCCGTCCACCATTCTGTCGCGCAGCGCCTCGGGCTCCAGGCCGAGCAACTCGGCGACTGAGTTCACCGCAACGCGGTGTCCGAACTTGCCGCGGCGATGATCACAGTCCTCGTGATGCTTCCGGGGTTCGCCGTCATGGTGAGCCCAGATGACTTCATCGTGATGATCCCGTGCGAGGACCTGGCCCACGTTCGTTTGCTGCTGTTCGGTGACACCGATGGAGTCGCCGCTCTGGGCGCCCGCCGAGCCGATCGTAAACGTCAGGGCAAGCACGCCCGCCATCGCGGCGGCGAGAAGTGCAGCCAGCAATCGGCCTCTGCGTCCCCTGACGAGAGTTCGTCTGCGTCGGTGATTCTGGATCGGTGCTTCTACTTCGTTGTCAGCCATGCCGTCACTCCTTTCGGGAGGGGGGAATCGGGCACTTCAGACTTTGACGAGTGATGCTGAATACTTCCTGAGACAAACCTGAAAGTACGTTGAGATTCACTCACCGCTTGCGCGACAAAGCAAACAACCCGTGAACATTTGGGGCCATTGAGGCGCTGTGCTCAGCCGGCTTCGGAGTGGGTGACGGGCTCCTCGCCCATCCACTCACGAAGGGTGTTCTTCAGCTTCGTCTGCTGGATGAACAGGTCGTGCTCGGGACCGGCAGGATCGGCCGACTGGGGGGCCTTCAGGTAGAACGACAGCCACTCCTGCACGCCGCCGTGGCCGGCACGCTGGGCGAGGTCCAAGAACAGCGCCAAGTCGAGCACGATCGGTGCCGCAAGGATCGAATCGCGGCACAGAAAGTCGATCTTGATCTGCATCGGGTAACCGAGCCATCCGAAGATGTCGATGTTGTCCCAGCCCTCTTTGTTGTCGCCGCGGGGCGGGTAATAGTTGATACGCACCACGTGATCGATCTCGCTGTAGAGATCGGGGTAGGTCTCGGGCTGCAGGATCGTGTCGAGGACGCCCAGCTTGGACGTCTCCTTGGTCTTGAAGTTCTCCGGATCGTCGAGCACCTCGCCGTCACGGTTGCCCAAGATGTTGGTGGAGTACCAGCCGCGCAGACCCAGCATCCGAGCCTTGAGGCCCGGCGCCACCAGCGTCTTCATGAGGGTCTGGCCGGTCTTGAAGTCTTTGCCGGCGATGGGGACGCCACGACGCTGCGCCAGCTCGGTCATCACCGGAATGTCGACCGCCAGGTTCGGGGCCCCATTTGCGAACGGCACGTCGCTCATGAGCGCCGCGTAGGCGTAGAGCTGACTCGGCGAGATGTTGTCGTCGTCGGCGGCGAGCCCGGCTTCGAACGCCTCGACCGTGGCGTGCACCTCGGTGGGCTCCTGATAGGCCTCCGTCGAACCGCACCACACCATCACCAACCGGTCGCATTCGTTCTCGGCCCGGAAGCGCTCGATGTCATCCATCAGCGCCTGTGCGGCGTCCAGCTTGCTCATCGGAGGCTTCGTGCGGGTGCCTTCAAGCCGGCTCACCCAGCGGGGGTCGAACACGGCGTCCATCGCCACGATGCCTTCCAGCTCACGCGAGATCACGCCGAGGTCGCGCTCCTCGAGCACACCGGCGGTGCGGGCCCCTTCGAGCGCGTTGGGCGTGATGGGGTCCCAGCCGCCGAAGACGAGATCATCGAGCTCGGCCAACGGCACGAAGTCGCGGATCAGCGGATTGCGGCCGTCGGCCCGGCCGCCGAGGCGGATATGGGCCATCTGGCTGACCGAGCCAATGGGCGCCGCCAGCCCGGCCCGTGCAGCGAGGACTCCCGCGATGAACGTGGTGGCCACCGCGCCCATGCCGGGCGTCAGCACGCCGAGCTTGCCCGTAGCGGGCGCGATCTGAGGTTGGTTCATAGCAAGAACGCTACGTGCAGCCGGGCCGGGCGGGCTCAGGCGGCCAGCGGGGCCGTAGGCGTGAATTCGACGTCGAGGTGCTTGACGCCGTGGATGAACGCCGCCTGCAAGGTGTCGGGCTCGTCGACCGCGACGATGTCGGGCAGCCGGTTGAACAGCTCCCGGTACATCACCGTCATCTCACGACGTGCCAGATGCGCGCCCAGGCAATAGTGCGGGCCAGGACCGCCGAAGCCGTACTGGGGGTTCGGGTCTCGCAGAACATCGAACTTGAAGGGGTCGTCGAATACAGCGGGGTCGCGGTTGGCGGCGACGTAGAACATCGCGACCTTTTCGCCCTCTTGCATCTCTCGCCCCTCGAAGACGAAGTCGCGGGTGACGGTGCGCCGCATGTAGCCCACCGGGCTGGACAGCCGCACGATCTCTTCGACAGCAGTCGGCGCGATGCCCTCGAAGTCTGCGGCCCAGATGGCCCGCTGATCGGGATGTTCGGTGAGATAGCTCAGCCCCCATGAGATGGCATTGCGCGTGGTCTCGTTGCCGGCCACCACCAGCAGGACGAAGAAGCTGGCGAGGTCGGCGTCGCTGAGCTGATCGTCGGGCAGCTCGGCATTGACGAGCACGCTGGTGAGATCGGTGCCGTCACCGCCGCGTTTCGCCTGGGCGACCTCCTTCATCAACTCGGCCAACTGCCCGCCGGCGGTGAGCAATGCGGTCAAGAAGTCGAAGTCCTCGGGCTGGTACTCAGGATCGGAGATGCCCAGGATGACGTTGCTGGCCTCGAACACGCCCTGGTACTCCGACCGCGGTATGCCCATCAGGTCGCACACGATCTTGAGCGGGAGCGCCGCGGCCACCTCGGTCACGAAATCGCAACTGCCCTTCTCGCACACAGAGTCGACAATCTCCGCCGCTGCCGCCTGAACCCTGCCGTCGAGATCGGCCAGCATCTTGGGCGTGAAGCCCTTGGCGACGAGGCGCCGCAGCCGGGCGTGGCGCGGGTCGTCCATGGCGATCATGGAGCTGAAGAACTCGGTGAACTCCGGCGGCGCATCCAGCATGGTGATGCCGGCAGCAGAGCTGAACACCTCGGTGTTGCGCGAGACCGCGGCGATGTCAGCGTGCCTGGTGACACACCAGTAGCCAGGACCCGGCTTGACGACTTCGTCGTCGTAGTCGGGCTCTTCGAACCAATCCAGCGGGGCCTCGGCATGGTGTCGAGCGATCACCGCATCGATCACGTCGGCGGGCTGCTTCCAGAACCACGCCTCCATCATGTTCGGCACATCGGTGTTCCACTGGCGCATGGCAGCACGGTAGCGCCGCGCCGCGAACCGCAGGCACGGCCCGCGCCAACGCGCGACAGTCCGGGCCGCACGCGGGGCCATCTGGCACGATGTACCGCCGTGACAACCCAGCCAATACCCCGCGAAGGCCCGCAGTTGAACTACATCGTGCACGGAGCGGGGGCGATCGGATGCGTACTGGGTGCCCGGCTGACCCAGGCAGGGCGCTCGGTGGCACTCATTGCGCGAGGCGACCATCTGGCCGCGTTGCAGCACACGGGGCTGCACATCTCGGGTTACACCGAAGGCCACTTTCAACTGCCTGCGGCCCGACGAGCCCACGAGCTGTCGATCGATTCGAACACCGTCGTGCTGCTGGCCATGAAGACTCAGCACACCTTCGAGGCGATCGAACAGCACCGTGAGCTGTACGACGACGTGCCGCTGTTCTGCTTTCAGAACAGCGTCACCAACGAGGAATGGCTGACTGAGCAGGGCTTTCGGGCCTACGGCGTCATGGTGCGAATCGGTGCTCGCATCGACGAGCCAGGCGTGGTCACCCACACCGGTGCCCGCCGGGCTCAGATCGGATGCTGGCCCACTGGCTCCGATGGTCTGTGCGCGGCGGTGGTTGACGATTTTGTTGCGGCAGACATGGGCGCCTCGGTCGACGACAACGTTGCTGTCGCCAAGTGGGGAAAGCTGGTGCTGAACCTCACGAACGCGTTCTCAGCGCTGATCGACCTGCCGGTGCAGATGTGGTTCTGCGACGAAGAAACCCGTTTCTTCATGGCCGATCTGCAAGAAGAAGCAGCAGATGTGCTGGATGCGGCGGGGATCTCGCCGATCATGGACGACGGCAAGGATTTGCGCGCGTGGATCGAGCGCATGCGCATTCCGGGCCGGCGCGAGCCGCGCGGTGAGGCAGATCCGGTGATGCACAGCTACCCGTCCACCTGGCAGGACTTGCACTTCCGGCGTCCCACCGTCGAGGTGGAGCACTTCAACGGCCGAATCTGCGAGCTCGGCGAGAAGTTCGGCATTGACACGCCGCTGAACCGGACGCTGAACGAGCTGTGCCAAGACGCAGCCGCCCGCCGCCTGGGACCGGGCACTGAGACCGTGGCATCGCTGCGCGCCGCCGCCGCCCGCCGCTGATCTCTCTGCCGAAAATCCACCTCAGATTCTGAGCGCCTTGGCATAGGTTCGCGAGAGGGCCAGCCCCCCGAGTGACGCCATTTGCGGTACGTCTGCCAAGCTCGGGGCGGCTGGCCTCTGAAACCTGAGACTACTCGCGGCACCAGCGGGTTCGGAAGCGGATTCTGACCGGCTGACGGACAGCGTCACCGGTGAGCGAGGGTCTCGTCAGCCACCGCACGCGGCGGACGCCTCCGCGGCAAATCTCGCCGAATCAACTCGGGCCCCGTCGAGCGCCTTAGCCTCCGCTGAGCGGCTCCATGCATCCACTGCCTCTTCCGCCGCACTCTCTCGAGCCTGCTCGATGCGCCAGTCAGGAACCTCGGGAAACGCGTCACGCAGGTCTGCTTCGGCCAAGTCGGCTGCAGCAGCCACGAACTCGAGCCCAGCACGTTCCAGCACATCGACTGTGCGTCCCGCTTGCTCTGCGATCAAGCGAGCCTCTGAGCAGGCGTCCGCCGCATCGCCCGGCGGGGCAGTCTCTGGCGCAGTCGATGACGCAGGAGTATTCGTCGGCGGATTCGATTCACAAGGTGGACAATCGGCGGCGCAGCCGACCGAGACCATCAGAACTACTGCCACCGTCGTTGCTAGCAGGCAGTGACTTGGTGCGCCTCGGAATTTCACGCGGGTGAGTATGACACGGCCACCGAAACGCGGAATTGGAAGTGCCCAAGGCTTCGTTCACTGGCCCAGGCCAGGTTCTCGGCGACTTCCGAGTCCGGAGGAGTGGGTTTGTACAATGCGAGCCAGCGACGCTGCGTCCAACGGCTGAGCGAGGTCCCAGATGACACAGACGGCGGCGGACTCATTGGAGATCGCTCACCGACACCTGCAGAAGGTGGAGACAGCTTGGTGGGATCCGGTCGACTGGGCAGATCTCGCGATGTACGGGTTCTACTGCTTAGAGGCGTGCGTGGTTGCCATGGCGTTGCACCTCGGGCAGCCACGACCCGGACGCACTCACCCAGCGAAAGTTGCGCTGGCTAGTGGTGTGTCGAGTGTTTGTTTGCGGTGTTGGTTAGTGTGCTTGTCATGAGCATGTGTGCTGTTGCGTTGGATCTGGGCGAGTCGGACCGTGCGGTGCTGGAGCGTGTGGCGGCCTCGGGGCGCTCGACGGTGCGCGCGGCGCGTCAGGCCCGTGTGCTTTTGTGGGCGGCGCAGGGGCTGCCCAACGAGGAGATCGCCCGCCGCGGGGGCGTCGCGCCGAACACGGTGCGTGCTTGGCGGCGCGGCTTCGAGGCGGGCGGGCTGGGCTGGCTGGACACCGTCGCTGCGGGCCGGGGCCCCGAGCGGTCGGTCAGCGCCGAGACCGAGGCGGCGATCGTGGCCGACACGCTCACGGTCGAGCCGCCTGACGGGGCTGCGTGCTGGTCGACGCGGCAGATGGCGGCCCGTCACGGGGTGGGCAAGGACGCCGTGGCGCGCACCTGGCGGGAGGCGGGGCTGCGGCCGTGGCTCACCGACGTGTTCAAGATCTCCGCCGATCCCGATTTCGAGGCGAAGCTCGACGACGTGATCGGCCTCTATGTCGACCCGCCCGAGCGCGCCGTGGTGTTCAGCTTCGACGAAAAGACCCAGATACAGGCCCTGGACCGCACCCAGCCGTCGCTGCCGATGCGCCCGGGCCGCAACCGCACGATGACCCACGACTACAAAAGAAACGGCACCGTCGACCTGTTCGCCGCGCTCGACGTCGCCACCGGCGAGGTGCTCGCCGCGACCCGCAAGCGCCACACCGGCAACGACGTGCTCGCCTTCTTCAAAGAGATCGACCGCCGAACGCCGCGCCATCTCGACGTCCACGTCATCTTGGACAACCTGTCCGCCCACAAGTCCGAGCCCGTCCGCCAATGGCTCGCCCGGCCCGCCCAGCGCCGCTGGCACCTCCACTTCACCCCCACCAGCGCGAGCTGGGCCAACCTCGTCGAAGGCTGGTTCTCGATCCTCGCCCGCAAAGCCCTCAAAGGCCGGGCGTTCACCAGCGTCGCCCACCTCACCGACATCATCGAACAATGGACAGCCCACTGGAACACCGACCCCAAACCGCTGCGCTGGACCAAAACCGCCGAACAGATCAACGCCAAGATCCAACGAGCCCGAACCACCCTCAACCGCGCAAACAAACCCGCGACACACCACTAGGAGCTTCACGGCGTCCCACGGCCTGCCTGATATCGAGCAGTTGCTCATCGCGCTGAACGACAGGCGCAAGTTTGAGGCTTACGGCGACATCGAGCTCGCCGAGGACGAAGATCTCGACGCTCAGGACGTTGCCGATGAAGTCCGGAGCTACTTCGAAGCGATCAAGGCAACGGTCGCTCCATGAGCAACCAGACGCTTACGTCGCCCTCTGCGTTACCAGCAGGACACTGGGAACGCGCTGTGGTTTCGTGGCCCGACGACGAAGCACTGCGCTGGACACGTTCGCTGATCGATACAGCTCACCGGGACGGCTCCGTCCAAGCCGTTATCGCCACCGGCTCAGCCGTGCGCGACGTCGAGCTCAGCGATGATCTCGACCTGATCTTGGTGCACACAGCAGCACGGCCCGCGCTGCAGCGTCCGCCGATCTCAGTTGACCTGCGTTGCTTTTGCCAGACGGACATCGTCCCCAAGTTGGCCATCGGCCACAGCTTTCTCTCTTGGGCAGTGCGCTTTGGGAGGCCGCTTTTTGAACGGAACAGGTGGTGGAGCCGCCTGCGTGCCGACTGGAACCGGCGGCTACTCCTGCCGTCAGAGACTGAGTCGACCGAGAGGGCCAGACGAGCAGAGCGACATCGGGACGCGCTGGCCGAGGCAGGTGATGACGACGCAGCCGCCGAAATGGCGCTTTCGGCTCTGACTCACCACGCCAGAGCAGCGCTGAGTGCAGCAGGGGTCTTCCCGCAGTCGCGCCCGGAACTTCCAGGCCAGCTGCGCCAGATTGGCGACCACCAGCTTGCTGAGGTATTCGATAGAGCGCTTGCCTGTCGAATTCCGTGAGCACAACAACCATCGACGTCCGGACATCTGCCGGCCCATAGGCGCACATCGCTGCGAGCGCCCTTGGACGGCTTCCAGCGCTAGCCGGTTGAATGGGACCGAGCGCTGGTGGCAAGCCCGGTCGAGCGCGCAGACGCTTGGCGCAGCGGGCGGACGTTGGTGGCTTCAGCAACGAACGCAGCACACATGGGAGCCCGCTGTGCCAGTTCGCTCTCGGCGACCCTCTGTGCCATCTATGACGTCGCGGACCACGCGAGCCAGTCGAGAATCGACTCACGGTGAGAGCGCTGAGCTCGAACTCCTAGATTCCGAGGGGTTCCCGTGATCGTGTGAGCCGTGCTCAGCCACAGCTCGCGCAGTTCGGGGTCATCGGATACCGGACTGCGTCTGAGTGACAGGCAAAACAACACCCAAGACCCGACACGCCGGTGGTAATTCTGGCGGTATTTCTCGCGGTGCTCTGGATTCGCATCACGTGTCCGGTCGGCGGCGAATTGTTCGACCCTCGTGCCCCATTCGGGCGGGAGGCTCACACTCGCCCAACCGCAACTAACTTCGATACCCATCAGCTACCCAGCCCAACCAATCTGTCGGTATCCCCGACACCGGACGGTACCGACCCAATTCCCGCGCATCCAGCCGCCACAGTAGAGGGGCCGGACATGATCGCCTACAGGGCCGGGTACGCGCAGTTACGACAGGCCGCCCTGCGCTGATGCCGGTGCCCGGGGCGGGATTCGAACCCGCACGCTCCCGAGGGAGCCGAGGGGTTTAAGCCCTCTGCGTCTGCCAGTTCCGCCACCCGGGCCAGCCAGCGCGGCCGCTACGTCCGCACCTCCCATCATGCTCGCTCGCAGACCCGATCACGATGCCGTGTCGCTCAGGCGGCCTCGGCTGCCCGCCACAGCTCGTCATACACCGGCCCGGCGGTCTCGGCTTCCCGCCACAGTTCATCGCGCACCGGCCCGGCGGCGTCGACGCCCAGTTCGTTGCTGACCACGATGCCCTCGATGGCATCGGCCACGACAGCGCCGAACGGGCGTCCTCGCACGCGTACGGCGACCACGCAATCGCCCGACGGAGTGCGCTGGATGGAGCGGTCGAGCTCGTCGGAACGAGGCGGGCTCTGAAAGCTCGGAGCGGTGAGACCCAGCGAACGAGCCGTCATGGCGAGCGCTCGCACCGTCAAGACGAAGCGGCCGGAAGGGTCGGGGGCAGGGCCGCCGGCATATCGCTGGGCACGCACTGAGGCGCTCCCGGCACGGTGCGGCCGGCTGCGGGCGGGCGCGGCATCGACCAGCCGGAGCGGTGCGGGTGGGTGGGTTCGGGGTGTTGCTGGCATGTGCCCAGCATCACCGGGGGGTGTGACATCAAACGGGCGGCGCACTGTCGCGAGTTGGATACATGCTGCATCGCCGCGGCTACGGCCACAATGGACCGAGATGGCAAACGCCGCCCCCGGAATGCTCCCTGCCCAGCAGGTCACGCTCGACGCAATCCGCACGCCCGGACCCGAACGCCCCACCTACGCCGGCGATTTCGCCGCTGAATTGCGAAACCGGGCCGAGTCTGCGCTGGCCGAACTGGTCGCCCCGGCTCGCGACATCGACAGCCGGGGGCTGTGGGTGCGCAAGCGAGATCTGGCAGGCGTCTTCGGCTGCGAAGCACGGCACCTCGCCGAAGCCGACACCCCCTTCGCATGGACCGTGCCCATCGCCCGCGGCATCGTGCTTCACAAAGCAGTCGAGCTGTCCACCCATCGGCGATTCGAACCCGAAGACGCCGTCGACGCCGCCCTCGAACGTCTCGTGGCCGACAACGACAACCTCGGCAGCTTCCTGGCCGATGCATCCGACGGCGAGCTCGCGGACCTGACGGCCAACTGCGTCGCGCTGCTCACACGCTTCAGCGAGACGTTCCCGCCGATGCAGCGCGCATGGCGGCCCGCCGCCGAAGTCTCCGCCCGCGCCCGGCTGTGCGGCGGGGCTTTCGTGCTCGTCGGCAAGTACGACCTGACGCTGGGATCGCCGGCGCCGCTGGGCGGACCCGACGGCCGCCAGCGCGCCGGCAAGGTCATCATCGACCTCAAGACCGGCTCGCGATCACCGACCGACCCCGAGGACCTCCGGTTCTACGCACTCGTCGAGACCTTGTCAGTCGGCGTGCCCCCGCTGGGCATCGGCTCGTTCTACGTCGCCGAGGGACGCCTCGAGCACGAGGCAGTCACCGCAGGAGTGCTCGACAGCGCCCTGCGCCGGACAGTCGATGGCATCGGCCGGCTCATCGCTCTCCGCCGAGGCGATCACGAACCCAGCAGGGTTCCCGGGCCGCCATGCCGTTGGTGCTCGATCTCGGGTGATTGCGGACCCGGTCAGGAGTGGTTGTCGGACCCCGACGACTGAGCGATGCCGCCACTGCGGTCAGATCGCAGCCCTGCCGCCATGGCATCACGGCGGGCTCGCCATTCTTCGGTGGTCAGGCCGAAGCGCACATGGTCTTCCCAGACACCGGCAATCTGGATGTATCCCTGCGCGATCCCTTCCGAGCGCAGCCCCAGCTTTTCCACCACGCGCAAACTGGCGGCGTTGCGCGGCATGATCGATACCTGCACCCGGTGCAAGCCCGCCTGATCGAAGGCGAATCCGAACACCGCCAGCAGTCCTTCGGCGATCAATCCCCTGCCCGCCAGCCGCTCGTCGATCCAATAGCCCACATGGGCGCTCTGGAACGCCCCGCGCGCCACGTGCGAGATGTTGACCTCGCCGCAGAACCAGCCCTCATGCCACAGGCCGAAGTCGAACGCCGTGCCCAGCGAGCGTTCGCGTTCACGCACGCGGCAGCGATTGGTAAACGCCTGAGGGTCGCGCGACGGATCAGGCACGCCTGCGGGCGGCCGGGGCTCCCACTTCACAAGCCAGTGACGGCAGCGTTCGCGGACTTCGTTCCATTGGGCGAAGTCCGACGGCACGAGCGGGCGAAGCTCGAGCCGCTCGGTACGCAGACGACTCACGCCTCGCACAGTACTGGCGCGCCGCCGCCGCTCACCGAGCGGCATCAGCGTCTCCCCCCCTCAGCGCCTCGCGGAGCTCAGCCGCTGGGCTGGCCTGCGCCTCGCGGAGCTCAGCCGCTGGGCTGGCCTGCGCCTCGCGGAGCTCAGCCGCTGGGCTGGCCTGCGCCTCGCGGAGCTCAGCCGCTGGGCTGGCCTGCGCCTCGCGGAGCTCAGCCGCTGGGCTGGCCTGCGCCTCGCGGAGCTCAGCCGCTGGGCTGGCCTGCGCCTCGCGGAGCTCAGCCGCTGGGCTGGCGTGCGCCTCGCGGAGCTCAGCCGCTGGGCTGGCGTGCGCCTCGCGGAGCTCAGCCGCTATGCCGTCGAGCAGGTCGCGCTCGCGCACCATGCACTCGTCGATCTCCCAGTGACGCATCACCGCCACCAGAATGCAGCAACCGCCCACGATCACCGGGGCACGGTCGACATGCAGGCCGGGATTGTGCACGCGGTCAGCCAACCGCTCGGTGGCCAGCGTGCGGAAGACATCCTCGGCTGCGGCCCTCGTGAGCACGAACCCGTCGATGATCTCAGGATCGTAGGGATCGAGGCCGATCTCGACCGCGGCCACTGTCGTGGCGGTCCCGGCAACACCAAGGAGCGTGGCCCCCGAAGCGCCCCGGCCGATGACCGGATGCTCCCGATCGATGTCGTCGAGATGCAGGCGAGCAACCGAGATCGCTGAGCTCAACTCTTCAGGCCGAGGGGGATCCGACGCCAGGAACCTCTCGGTCCACCGCACTGAGCCCATGTCGACGGAGGTCGCGGCCTGCACCCCAGCGCTCGCAGAAAGCGTGCCGTAAGCGAATTCCGTCGACCCCCCGCCGATGTCGAGTACGAGTGCAGCGCCATGTTGGGCGGCCTCGAGATCGGTCGTGGCTCCGGCAAATCCGTACGCCGCCTCGCTCACGCCGTCCAGCAGCTCGACCTCAGTGCCGAGCGCCTCGCTTGCCCGCTGGAGGAATTCTGCGCCGTTTGCAGCATCGCGGGCAGCGCTGGTCGCCACGGCCCGCACAACGGTTGGGTGGCGGTGCTCGATGATCTCGCGGTACTCCCCCAGCGCGTCAACCACACGGCCGATCGCGTCGTCGCGAAGCCGACCGGTCGTATCGATTCCCCGCCCGAGTCCGGTGATCCGCTGCAGCCGCTGCCCCAATCCGTCCCCGTCGTCGATGAGCAGGCGCGTGGTGTTCGTGCCGCAGTCCACGACGGCGACCGGGTCGGGCCCAACCCGGCGGGATGCAGCCTCAGCGGTCACCAGACCGGCCCGTCAGCGCTCAACCGTTCCAGCACCCAGTCGCCGACGGGGTCGTCGCCGCCGGCCAGCCGGTAGGCGAGGTGGGCGTGCAGACACTTGACGCCTCGCGCCGTTCCCCCGACACCGCCGGTCGGGCGCGGTCCAAGGTGGTCGCCGGGCATCAGCGCGTCCCGTTCGGCGGCATAACGGCGGTGCGCCGCGGCGAGCGACTCAGCGTCCACGGCGGATTCGGCCGCCCTGACGCCGCCGCCGCCCTCCAGCTGGGACACCCGCCGGCGCAAGTCGACATCGACCAGCCAGTAGCGGGTGGGCATGGGACGCCCGTCGTCGAGCAGCGGAGCATTGGCGATCACCGCCGGGCGCCCGTCGTCGTGCGCGACGACCACATCGAAGGCGCACTGGGGCAGGCGGCCGAGCAAGGCCGCAACCGCTTCTACTTGAGCGGACGTCTGGGGTGCGCCGGGGGCGCAACGGACTAGCAACGCCCGAGAGGAGTCGCGACAGCGAGCGCTCAGCCTTGGCGGCGCTTGCGCCTGCGACGACGGTTGACCAGGAAGAGGGCCACCACCGCAACCGGAGCCAGGATGCGCTTGAGCATGGGCCTGCCCGCCGTTTCGAGCAGGTCGACCGGCTCCGGCTCGGCCATCTCGATCTGGCGCGGTCCGGACGACGCTGGCGCATCTGCGGCCTCGGCATCCGTCTCGGCGGCATCGGAAGAAGCACCGTCAACCGAAGCGTCGGCATCGTCCGAGGGGCCCATCTCGGACAGTTTCTGTTCGAGCGAGTCCACGAACTGACCGATGAGCTTCTCGGTGACGTCGGCCATCACGCCGCGGCCGAACTGCGCCACCTTGCCGGTGACCTTGAGGTCAGTGGCGATCGACACGACCGTGCCATCGCCGTCGGGAGTCATCTCGGCGGTCACTTCGGCGGCTGCATTGCCTGCACCGCGCGAGTCACGGCCAGTGGCTTCGAGCACGATCCGGCGGTTGGCCTCGTCGAGCTCGACGAATTTCGCCGAGCCCTTGTACTGCGCCGTGATCGGGCCCACCTTGATCTTCACTCCGCCCTTGAACTCATCGCCGTCGACCTCGGTGAGCTGCGCGCCCGGCATGCACGGCGCGATGAACTCGACGTCGGTCAGCGTGCTCCACGCCTGCTCGACAGGTATGCCGACACGGAATTCACTCTTCAGCTCCATCGGCGCAGATCCTCCACGGTGTCGATGTCATCGGGTAGCCCTTCGCAGGCTACCGGCACCACGATTTGCGGAAATCGCCGGATCAGCGTCCGTGCGCCCTCGTCGCCGTCGCGCGGCAGCAGCGGCCAGACCTCGCGTGCCAGCCTGACCGGGTTACCCCGCCGCCCCCCGTAGGTGGCAACGGCGATGCGGCCCGCGCTGGCCCCAACAGCTCGCCACGCGGCAGACGTCACGAACGGCTGGTCGGCGAGCCCCACCACCGCTGCCTCGTGGCCTGCATCCCACGCCCAGCGAGCAGCACAGTGCACCGACGACGCGATGCCCGTTTCCCAGCGCTCGTTCGCAACCACGGCAATGACGCCGCCGGCCTCGGCCAGCACTTCGGAGAGATCCACCGCCCCGGTCACGACGACGACTGCGTCAAGTCCCGCGCCGCACAGCGCGTCCAGCGAACGGCTGACGACGCTGCGGCCCTCAATGGCGGCCAGCAGCTTGTGCTCCGACCCAGCGAACCGGGTCCCCGCACCTGCTGCCAGCAGCACCCCCGCCGTAGTCACTGGCCGACAACCCCGAGCTCGACTAGTACGAGCGCGGCAAACCGAGCACCTTGGACGACACGAAGTTCAGGACCATCTCCTGGCTGACAGGCGCGATCTTCATCAGCCGCGCCTCTCGCCAGTAGCGCTCCACGTCGTACTCCTTGGCGTAGCCGAAGCCGCCGTGGGTCTGCATTGCCCGATCGGCGCACTCGAACGCCGCCTCCGAGGCCAAGTACTTGGCCAGATTGGCCTGCTCGCCACAGCTCAGGCCGTTGTCGTAGCGCCACGACGCATCGCGCACCACCAGTTCGGCGGCGTGCAGGCGGGCGTGGCTGTCGGCCAGGGGAAAGGCGATGCCCTGGTTCTGACCGATCGGGCGCCCGAAGATCACTCGGCCTTTCGCATACTCCGCGGCGCGGCGCAGCGCGACGCGGCCGATGCCCAACGCCTCGCCGGAGATCAGGATTCGCTCGGGATTCAGGCCGTCGAGGATGTAGCGGAAGCCTTCGCCTTCCTCGCCGACGCGGCGGTCCACCGGCACCCGCAGGCCGTCGTAGCGGACCTCGCACGACACCACCGCGTTGCGGCCCACCTTGGGGATCGGGGTGATGTCGACCGCCGGATCCTGCAAGTCCACCAGCAGCAGGGTCATGCCCTGAGTCGGGCCGTCGCACAGCTCCTTGGGCGTGGTGCGCACCAGCAGCAGGCACACGTCGCAGTAGGGCGCTTTGGTGGTCCACACCTTGGCGCCGGTGATCACGTACTCGTCGCCGTCACGCTCAGCGCGGGTGCGAATCGATGTGGTGTCGGTGCCGGCGTCGGGCTCGGTGACCCCGAACGCGGCGTGAATGGAGCCATCGGCCACCCCTGGCAGGATCTCCTTGGCCAGAGCCTCTGAGCCGTATTTCCGCACCGGCTCCATGCCGAAGATCGACAGGTGCAGGGCCGAGCAGCCGTTCATGGCGGCGCCGCTTGCGGCCACCTCCTCGAGCACGATCGACGCCTCGGTGATGCCTTGGCCGCCGCCGCCGTATTCCTCCGGAATGGCGATGCCGACCCAGCCGCCTTCGGCCATGGCGTTGTAGAAATCCCAGGGGAATTCGTGCTGCTCGTCGCGCTCGCGCCAGTACTCGTCAGGGAAGTCGGCACAGACGCGTCGCACGCCCTCGCGGATCGCCTCGTGATCCTCGTTTTGCGTGAAGTCCATTTCGGTGACGCTACCTGTCGGTTGTTGCACGAATCTTGGCCCGGGGCGGGCGGGGCAGGCGCACCCATGCTCGGACAGGCGCAGCGCCGCCCGCTGCAGGGTGGATGGGCTTTGGCGCTGCGAACTGCGCGTGGGCACACCTGCCCCCGCCCGCCCCTCACACCGTCGGCCCTATTGATCAGTGGATGCGGCCTTGGCCGTCTCTTAAGCGGGGGGCTTGGCGGCCTGTGTGGGCGGCGATGATCTCTGCCACGATCGAGACCGCAGTTTCCTCGGGGGTGCGGCCGCCGATGTCTAGGCCAATCGGCGCCATGACGCGCTCTAGCTCGTCATCGGTGACACCGGCTTCTCTGAGGCGTTCGGCTCGTTTCTCGTGGGTTGTTCGGGAGCCCATGGCGCCGAGGTAGCCGACCCGAGTCGGCAGGGCGCCGACTATGGCGGGGACGTCGAACTTGTGGTCGTGGGTGAGGACGCAGACAGCGTCTCGCGGGCCGAGGTCGTCGCCTATGCGGTCGAGCAGGCGGTTCGGCCAGTCCACGACGACCTCGTCGGCCATCGGGAAGCGGCGTTTGGTGGCGAAGACTTCGCGCGCGTCACAGACCGTGACGCGGTAGCCGAGCAGCTTGGCTTGGGAGGCGAGTGCCCTCGTGAAGTCGACGGCGCCGAAGATCACCATGTGGGGGCGGCGGGCGTGGCACTCCACGAACACGCTGAGATCCATCTGGCGGGCCTCGCCGTGGCGGCCGTAATGTCGCACCTCGCTGATGCCGGCATCGAGCATGCCCAGCGCGTCGCGTTCCACGACGCGGTCGAGGTCCGGATCGCCGAGCGTGCCCAGTGTCGGCGCATCGGGTCGCACGAGCAGCTTGGCGCCCGGATCAGGGCGCACATCAGACCCAGCGCCCGGGTGAGGGCGCACATCAGACGCAGCGCCCGCATCAGGGCCCTCGATGATCGTCGCGAGTGCAACCGGCTCCTCAGCCCGGATGGCGTCGCGGAACTCCTCGTAGATGCTGGTCACCAGTTGAGTTCCTCCACGAACAGGTGGATCGTGCCGCCACAGGTGAGACCGACGGCGAATGCCTCGTCGTCGCTGTAGCCGAAGGTGGTGATACCCGGGTCTCGTCGCCCGCCCAGCAGCTCCAGCGCTTCGCCTACGACGGCGCCCTCGACACATCCGCCCGAGACCGAGCCGGCGACTTCGCCTTCTTCGTTCACGGCCATCGCAGCCCCTGGGTCGCGTGGCCCCGAGCCCTCGATGTCCACCACCCGGGCGACGGCCACTCTTTGGCCTGCGGACCGCCATCGGTCGATGTCATTGAGGATCTCGTCCATCTGTCCAGTCTCGCCTTCTCGGTGAGTGATCCGTCGGGTGAGGTCGCGATGCTGCCCGACTCAGGCCGCGATGGCGGCGGCCAGATGTTCGAGCGAATCGAAGGAATGACCTTCGATGAACTCGTCGACATGCGGCAACGCCGCGGCCATGCCACGGGCCAGCGGCGCATAGCCGGGAGTGTGCTTGAGCGGGTTGACCCACACAAGCCGATGGGTGACCAAGTGCAATCGCGCCATCTGCTCGGCCAGTTCGTCAGGAGCTCCACGGTCCCAGCCGTCCGAGCAGATCACCACGATCGCACCGCGAGCGTGGCCTCTCACTCCCCAACGATCGTTGAACTCATGCAGTGTTGCACCCAGCCGGGTGCCGCCCGACCAGTCCTGTACCGAGTCGGAGGCGGCCCGCAAACCAGCATCGGGATCGCGGGATGACAGCTCTCGGGTGACCCGGGTGAGCTGGGTGCCGATCGTGAATGCCTCCACCCGAGTGCGGCCGACCACCGCGGCATGAGCGAAACGCACGAGCGCACGGGCGTAGGGCTCCATGGAGCCAGATATGTCGAGCAGCAGCACCAGGCGCCGCGGCTTGCGGTCGCCGGTCAGGAACTCGCGGCGGATGGCCTCGCCTCCCGTGCGCAGGGCACGGCGGATCGTGCGGCGAAGATCGGGTCGCCGGGAGACGCGCTTTGCCCGAACAGCGCGCCGCGAGCGCCGGGTGACCGCCCGAAAGCGCAGTTCGCCCATCAGCGCATGTAGCTCAGTCAGCTCTGTGTCGTTGCAGTCGGCGAAGTCTTTGTGACGCAGCGTCTCGACATCGCTGTAGCGGACGCGCAGCGTGGGGCCGGTGTCGGGCTCATCGCCATCGGCTGGCGGCGCAGCGTCGCTGTCGTCCTCGGTGTCGGTAGCCAGCGTCACCGAGATCGGCGGCAGCTCCACGACGATCCCGCTGGGCGTACGGCCCTCCCAGAAGACGGCGAATGCGCGGTCGTAGACGCCGATATCGGCGGGACTTCCCACCAGCGTCGCCCTGCCTGCCCAGTACACGTCTTCACGGTTGGCAACACCAAGCAGCCGGAGCGCTTCGGTGAAGGCCATGACCCGCCGGATCGTGACCACCAGCCCCGCGCCGCGCAGGATGGACGAGAACGCCGAGGCCAAGCGCTCGGGCTCGTTGACGTGACCGTCGCTTGCCGACGCGGGGGCACCCAGGTCAGTGTCGGCAGCGCTCATGGCTTGCTCAATCAGGCCTCAGCCACGGCGGCCATGATCATCTCCATGCCCACCGAGGTGACTCGCTGCTGGTCCTCGCGATACTTCAGCACTGTGCCCAGCGTGGCTTCCAGCATGGGGGTATCCAGCTCGGCCGCTCCGAGCCGTCCCAAGGCCGTTGCCCAGTCGATGGTCTCGGCGACACCGGGGGGTTTGTACAGCCGCATCTCACGCATGACCGACACGGCCGACGCCACCTGCCGAGCGAGTGCGCCGTCCACGTCGGGCAGCTTGAGCTTGACAATCTCAACCTCCCGCTCCACCGAGGGATGCGACACCCAGTGATACAGGCAGCGTCTCTTGAGGGCATCGTGCACGTCGCGGGTGCGGTTAGAGGTGACCACCACAAGCGGCGGCTGGGCCGCCGTGATCGTGCCCAGCTCGGGCACGGTGACGGTGAAATCCGACAGCACCTCGAGCAGAAATGCCTCGAATTCGTCGTCCGCGCGGTCGACTTCGTCGATCAGCAGCACAGCGGGCGTGGCGTCGTCGTGGTCGATGGCCCGCAGCAGCGGCCGGCGAATCAGGAAGCGCTCCGAATACAGCTCATCCTCGATGGCCTCGGCGTCGGAAGCGGCACGTCCCGCAGCCTCCGCAGTGCGCAGGTGGAGGAGCTGGCGTGTGTAGTCCCATTCGTAAAGCGCCTGGGCAGCATCGATGCCCTCGTAGCACTGCAGGCGGATGAAGTCGCCGCCTATCCAAGCCGCGAGCACCTTGGCCAGCTCGGTCTTGCCGACGCCAGCGTCGCCCTCGAGGAACAGCGGCCGACCCATCGTGAGCGAGAGGTACACCACCGTCGAGAGGCCCTCATCGGGCAGATACCCGTGCTTGGTCAACGCCGCGGAGACATCAGCAGTGGTACTGGGCGCCGTGAACACAGCGGCCAAGGCTACGCCCTGGCATTCACCCCGATGCAGCGGCCTCGAGGCGGCAGAAGCAGGACGCCGTGATGGGCACATCTGCCCGTGCAACGGCGAGGTCACGACGCTGGCGGATCAGCGGCTCTTCCACCTTCTCGTTGCGCCGGACGAGGCACTCGTGCAAGCCGTGGAGGCTCCAGACGTTGTCGGGATGCTGGCAGGGGCGCCGCAGCTGGTCATCCAGGCCCAGGTCGGCTCGGTACAGCGCCTCGGCCTCTTCGAACTGGCCCTGTTCTGACAGCAACGCGGCCAGGGCGTGACGCGCCGGCTGCATCCAGCCCCAAGGCTCGTCGTAGGGCAGGTTGTCGTCGAGCTCTACCGCTTCGCGGAGATAGGCGAAGGCGACATCAAAGTTGCCGCACCGGTACTCGACCTCGCCATTCAGCATGGCTTCGGCCACAGCCAGGATGTCTAGGCCGGTGTTGTTGAACAGCGTCCGGCTCGGCAGGACATGAGCCTTGGCGGCTATGAACTCCTCGCGTTCGGCGAGTGCGTCGTCGACCTGGTTCAGCGAGGCGTATGCAACGGTGCGCGCGTAGCGCATCATGGCCGTGGTCACGCAATAGAACTGCTGGTCGAACGGCAGGTGCTGATCGAGGGTCTCGTGCCACTTGCCGAATCGTACGAACACGTGCTGCTTGATCGCCACGAATCCCTCGAGCCAGTCGGCCATCGGCGGCGAGCCAGTTCGCAACAGCTCCTCGGGCAGCGTGCGGTTCATCTCTTCGGCAGCTTCGAGGGCCGGGGCGTACTGGCCGGCCAGCATCGCCCCGTACACCTTGAAGTGGTAGTCGTGGCAGCGGTAGGCGGAATAGAAGTTCATAGGGCCCTTGAGGTCCAGGTACTTCCGATCGGCGACGATCGCTGCGGAGTTGCGGGTGACGACGTTGTGGTAGTGGCCGCACAGCACGTCGATATGGGTCGGCATGTGCACGAGGTGCCCTGCATCGGGTGCCAGTTCGACGAGGCGGTCGCCGGCAGACAGTGCCCGCTCGGGATGCGGCGACATCTCCATGAGGTGGATGTACATGTGCAGCAGGCCTAGGTGGTCGTTCGCACCTATGCCGTCGAGTCTCTCGAACGCAGTCTCGAGCACGTCGACCGCTTCGAGGGTGCCTGCGCCTTCGGCAGGTTCGCGGGTGACCAGGTCCCATAGCCCCCACGGGGTCCGGTTCATGATCGCCTCGGCGAACAGCGAGCAGACCTCAAGGTCGTCGCCGTAGGCCCGGTACACCTCGCGCATCGCATCCGCATAGGCGTCATTCCAGCGCCGGAAGTCGTCGGGGCCGGGCTCGCCGGGCTCGGACGGGTAGCGGTGCGTCAGCGCACCGATCAGGGCCCCTTCGAGGTTGCTGTTGTCACTGGAAGTCGCGACGGCGAGGGCCGTTTCTGCCCGGGCCCGTTCCAGTGAGGTGCGCAGGTCGTCCTCATCGAACTCTTCCCACGCCTTGTTGTAGTTCGGCCCGATGGCGTACGCGATGCCCCAGTGGGCCATCGCGAATTTGACATCGTGGAGCAGCGCTCGCTCAAAACAGGCGATCGCCTCTTCGTGGTGGAAGCCGTAGCACCAAGCCATGCCTCGGTCGAACCAGAGCTGGGCTTCAGCGTCGGGCGTCGTCACCGGCCAGTGATACGAGCCCAAATCGAAGTACGCCATTGCCGTTTCCCGAACCCCCTTGCCGTGCGACTGCTCTCCAATTACACAGTATCTCTCATGGAACTGGCCTAGACCATGCGAGTTGTTCACATCACGAATGCGGGCATGTCCGCGACGCGCAAGCCTGTCGTGCTCAGCCCACGGCGATCGTCGTCGTGCCGGTCAGCGCAGTGGCGATGCCGACGGCTTGCCACCAGCGCAGCGTGTCGTCATCGAAGAGCACCGCCAAGGCGATCGTCACCACCGGGTAGAGCGACGCCGCTACCGCGACCTCACTGAGCGGGCCTCGTTGCAGTCCAGCGATGAACGCGCCCATGCCCGCCCCACCGGCGACGCCGCCGGCGAATCCTGCGAGACGCAACGCCGGAGGCAGGATCTGAGGTATCCGCCGGACCCGCGTCACCGCCAGCATGCAGGCCAGAGCCGCCATCCGCTGCGTGACCGCTGGCCACATGCCGCTGTCGGCGCTGGTCTCGCTCAGCAGCACGGTGGCTGTCGCAAACGAGACGCCGGCCAGGAGTGCGAACGCGATGCCCCGCCCAACGTCCCCACGCAGATCCGGAACGATGACCGCCGCCAGCAGCCCGGCGATGGTCACTGCGATGCCGGTGGCTGCCACCGCCGAGGGCCGCTCGCCGGCCCCGAGCCCGTATGCCAGCGGCCCCAGCGCGGTGGAGGCCGCCACAACCGGCGAGGCAATCGCCGCGGAGGAAACCGCCATGCTGTGCCACATCGCCGAGAGCGCAAGCGCCATCAGTGCTCCCGAGACTGCCCCGAGTGCGAGGGCGGCGCCGCTGGCCGAGCTGGGAACTGCCAGCAACAGCACAACCGTCACGACCAGGCCGCCCATGAAGGCGGTGCCGACGGCGGTCATGGCCCGAGCGCGCCGACTGCAGTAGCGACCGAAGTAGTCGGATACGCCGATTAATACCGACGCCGCAGCACCCAGCAGCACCGGCATGCGATTCGCACGCTAGTGGTGCGTCTCGGGCGACCCGCTGGCCGCTGCAGACGGTTCAGTCGCGAATAACGCTGCCAGTCGCCATATCGAAGAAATGCAGCGCCGACACGTCGATGGCGATCTCGATGCGCTGACCGACGCGCGCCTCGCTCTGCTGGGCAAACCGGCCCAAGAAGGCGCTGCCGAGGTCTTCGGAGTCATCCGCATCGGTCGTCGGGCCGCCAGATTCGACACGTTGAACACCGATGTCGAGATGAGCCACGATCTCAGATCCGAGTTCCTCGAGCAGTTGCACGTTGGCGCTGATCCGCTGACCCCCCTCCGGGGCCAGTGCAGCGTCGTAGACGTCATCGGGCCGGATGCCACAAACCAGACGCTTGCCTTCGTGGGCGCGCAGCGCCGGACAGTCATCAAGAAACGAGAGCGGCAATTCGACCGTTTGATCAGCCATCTCGACGGTGATCGCGGCGTCGCCGATCGAGATCACCGACTCGAAGAGATTCATCGCCGGTGATCCGACGAATCCTGCGACAAACATGTTCTCGGGCTGGCGGTAGAGCACGGAGGGTTTGTCGACTTGCTGGAGCACGCCGCCGTTGAGCACTGCCACCCGGTCACCCATGGTCATCGCCTCGACCTGATCGTGAGTGACATAGACGGTGGTGACGCCGAGATCTTGCTGGATCCGGGAGATCTCGCTGCGCATGTACACGCGCAGCTTCGCATCGAGATTCGACAGCGGCTCGTCCATGAGAAACACCGCCGGCTCGCGCACAATTGCCCGTCCCATGGCGACGCGCTGGCGCTGCCCGCCTGACAGCGCCGCCGGTTTGCGGTCGAGATACTCCGTCAGATGCAGCACTTCGGCTGTCCGCTGAACCCGCCGGTCGATCTCGGACTTCGGTGTCTTGGACAGTTTCAGCGGATAGGCGATGTTCTTGCGCACCGTGAGATGCGGGTACAGCGCATAGTTCTGGAAGACCATGGCGATGTCGCGGTCTCGCGGATGCACCTTGGTCATGTCGGCATTGCCGATTCGCAGGGTCCCGCTGGAAATCTCCTCGAGACCGGCGACCATGCGCAGCGCCGTCGATTTGCCGCAGCCCGATGGACCGACAAACACGACGAACTCGCCGTCATCGATGCTCAGGCTCATGGCGTTCACGGCGGTGACGCCGCCCGGATACACCTTCGTCAGCTCTGCGAGCTCAACCGTCGCCATGTGAATTCTCCTTCGTCATGCTCCGTGGGCTCTGTCCGCCGCTCCAGCGCGCGCTCTGCTGCGCGCGAACGGCACGACCCACGGCGGTTCGAACAGCTCTCCGTATCTCGCCCGGTTCACGGCAATCGCGATCATCAGCAGCCAATTCAGCCACAGCAGTGACAGCAGCAGCACGCCGACCGGCACGAGGATGCCGAGCAACTCGATTCGTGTGCCGAGTTCCAGAACTCCCCACAAGACCAACGCAGCGAGCGCGACGCTTGCATTGAAATCGATGGCCCGAATCCGATGCCTCCTGCCGACATCTCGCCCTCGCGCCAGTATCCCGCCGACAACCAACGGTCCCAGCACGAGCACCGGCGCAGCCCAGAGCGCAGGCCGGCCGATCACCGCCACAGCCGCGGCGGCCGGAATCAACGGTGTCACGTGCACTGCGGCATCTCGGCGACGATCGGCCGACGAGCCTGGCTGCACGGAGTGCTCACGACTCATCGCTGCAGTGCCCCTGCCGAGCGGGTGATGGAAACGTGGCGATTCACGTCGATGTCGCCGACCTTGCCGACTGCGCCGTCAGGCCAGGTCACCTCGATCTCGACAGGTCTCGTTGTAGCGCCCACGCCGAAATGCAGGACCGCGGACGCGCCCGAGAGGTAGCCACGCGCCGATTCGACGGTACGCACGAGCGTGCCGCCATCTTGATCACGAAGCCTGACGACAGACCCCCATGCCGCTGCGTTCCCCGTGCCGGCCCACTGCAACGCCACCGTGACGGCGTTCCCTGCGCACAGCCGGTTCTCGTACAGCCTCGACGGTGCATTGAGGTTGTTCACGACAATGTCGAGATCTCCGTCGAGGTCGAGATCGGCCAATGCCATGCCTCGACCGCCCGTCGTGTCGTTCAGTTCCCAGCTCGGGGCCAGCTCAAATCGCTCACCGTCAACATTGCGGAATGCCTGGTTGGGCTCGACCAGGCTGGCGTCGGGAAGATGCCCGAACAGATTCTCGGCCACCATCCCGTTCACGACGTAGAGGTCCTGGAAACCGTCGTTGTCGAGATCGCCGAAGAGACCGGACCAACTCCAGCCGGTGGCCTCGATCCCGAACGAAGGTGCGTCGCTGTCATAGCCATCGCCCCTCGACAGCAGCAACACGTTCTCCGGCTTCTGGATGTCGTCTGTGGGCGAGGCGTCGATGTCAGCTTGGACCCCCGCATACGCGTCGAGGGTCTCAGGGTGATCATCCATGGGCTTCATGTCGGTGGCGAACAAGTCCAGGTCGCCGTCGTTGTCGATGTCGCCGGCATCAACGCCCATCGTGCTGAATGCGGTCTGGGAGAATGGCGATGCCTGCTCCCACGCTCCGTCGGAACCTGCGAACCACACGTAGTCGGGTGTCGCCAAGTCATTGCCGACGAAGATGTCGACCCTGCCATCGCCGTCGATGTCACCGATGCGGGTGGCGAGCGCCTGGGACTCCGGCGCGAGCTGTGTGTGGGCGAATGCACCATCGGCGCGCTCGAACAGTCCCACGCCGCCCTTGTCGCCGAGGTTCAGGCGACGCTCGGCAGTGAGCTCAGCGTTGTAGGCGCCAGTCACTGCGTCGAGATCTCCGTCGCCGCCGAGGTCGCCCCACGCCATGGAGTAGGTGTAGGCATCGAGACCGACGATCTCATACCGCTCGAAACGCTCGGCAGCCGTCGAGCCCGTCCCCGTATTGCGCATGGCCAGCGGACGGCCGACACCGGTCGTGAGCACAACGTCATTGCTGCCGTCGCCGTCGCTGTCGATGATCGACACCTGTCGGAATCGGCCCTCGATGAGCGCATCGCGGCGGAAGCGCAGGTCGCCTTCATTCCACAGCAGGGAGGTTTCGCCGCTGATGTTGGCCAGCACGATGTCATCGTCTCCGTCGGAGTCCACATCGCCGACGGCGAGACCGGCACCCATCCCGTCGAACATGGAACGGCTCGCCCCGGGACCCCGCGTGTGGTGATCGAGATCGAGCGGCACAAACCGGCCTTCACACGCCCCGCTATCGGCGTGCGGCGACGTTTCGGCAGTCATCCCCGCGACCCCCATGGACGTTGAGGACTGGCCGCCGCAAGCGCTCCCGATCAGTCCTGCCAGCGCCAGCAGCACGCCGATACCGACCGGTCGAGTGGACCATCGAGGAGACGTGCTCCGGCCGGCGCGAGCGCGCAGGCGGATCGGAGGTCGCCGGGGCGTCGAGGACCACGGGAAGCGACTCCTCAACACCACCGGCACCTCCGATCCGAACTCAGCTGGGAGGGCAGACAACCATCAGGAACCGAGGACGGCGTTGACCTCGTCGGATGCCTGTGCGAGGCGCTCCGCAGCGTCAGCCTGGCCGCGCAGGATTTCCTGCATGGCGGGGCCGACGATGGCCTCGATCTGGCTGGCGCTGTCGGTGATCGGGAACAGGAACGTGGTGCCGTCGTCGACATGCACCGTGAACGCCGTCACATCCACGCCGTTGCCTTGGTGCGCAGCGATCGCGATCTCTGCAGCCGACGGGATGGCCGGGAACACGACAGCGCCCTCGCCGATGACGTTCTGGCAGTCCGCCGACGCCATGTGCTTGACCCACTGCCACGCCTCTTCTTGATGCTCGGAGTTCTTGTTGATGGAGTCGGCGAGACCGTTGAACATCGAGGCTCGCGAACCGCTCGGGCCGACCGGGAGCGCGGCGAACTCGACGTCAAACGGCGTATCGGCGCCGACGTAGGTTCCGATCTTCCACGAGCCGTCCGCCATGACTGCGGCTGAACCGT
Organism: Acidimicrobiales bacterium; assembly: GCA_965231925.1. Lineage (GTDB taxonomy): Bacteria > Actinomycetota > Acidimicrobiia > Acidimicrobiales > Poriferisodalaceae > Poriferisodalis. The sequence goes on along the minus strand of OZ246894.1, from coordinate 1,036,102 downwards.
TCTGGAACACGGTGGTGCCGCCGAGCGACTCCACGTCTTCGATGGGCACGACGAATCCGGCCTCGATCATCCGGGTGAACCAGTCGATGGTGGCCGCCAAGCGCGGGTCGTCGTAGTTGGCCGAGTCTCCGAACGGATTCACGTCGAGGAACTCGAACCCGGTCGACGCAGCGAATGCCGAGAATGTCGTCTGGCCGAATGCGCCGAAGTTGCCTTCCAGACCCAGGCCGTAGACCTCGACGTTGCTCGGATCGAAGTCTGGCGAGTCGCCGGAGTTGCCGTTGGCATCAACGCTGAGCCTGCGAATGAGCTCGCCGAACGAGCCGCCGTCGTCGGGGTTCCACTCGGCTGCCGCGAAGTCCGCGGCGCTCACGCCTGCGCCGGCAACGTGGTCGGCGTTCATCACGAGCGCGATCGTGTCGAAGTCCTTCGGCAGGCCGTAGCGGTTGCCATGATTGTCGACCCACAGCTCAGCAAGACCCGGGAAGTAGGCACCGGTATCGACGCCGTCACGTTCGACGAAGTCGTTGAGCGGAACGAGGACATCGCTGGCCACGAACTCCGGGTAACGGGCGAGGTGATCGGTGAACACGTCAGGACCGGAACCGGATGCGAATCCCGTGGTCACATTGGTCCAGTAGTCGCCCCAGCCGAACTGGGTGATCTCGACGTCGATGCCGGGATTGGCAGCCTCAAAATCGGCGGCGCACTGCTCGTAGAAGGGCTGCTGGTTGCCGTCCCAGAGCCAGTACTCGATGCTGACAGGCTCCGCGGACATGTCGTCGTCAGCGTCGGAGTCGGCGTCGTCCGCCTCCGGGGCTTCCGTCGCCGCAGGGGCGTCGGCTTCGTCGTCGCCGCCGCACGCTGCGGCGACGAGCGAGAATGCGAGAAGGACTGCGAGCAGCCTCCAAAGCGCTTTGGTCATCTGGTTCTCCCTCCCAGGAGTAAGCGGCGACCCACGTCGGGCCCCCGATTGTCGGTGGGGATCACTTGATCCCCGAGAAGCCGATCGAGTCGACAACCTTCCGGCCGAAGGCCAGGAAGATCACGATGATCGGCAGAGCGGCGAGCAACGTGCCCGCCATCAGGCCAGACCAGTCCGGGGAGGTCCCCGGCTGCTGAGCCGTGAATTGACCCAGCGCCACCGTGAGCGGTTGGCGCGCCGGATCCCGAGCCACCACCAAGGGCCAGAGAAACTCATTCCATGCAGTGATGTAGGTGAGGATCGAGAGCGTCGCGAGCGGAGCGGCGCTGATGGGCACGATGATCCCGAAGAACGTCCTGAAGTGCCCGGCGCCATCGAGCAGCGCTGCCTCCTCAACCTCGCGACTGATGCCCAGGAAGAACTGCCGCAAGAAGAACACCGCAAATGGCGTCATGAAGAAGAACGGCGCAATGATTCCCGCGTAGCTGTTCAGCCAGCCCAGGTTCTTGACCAGGATCAGATTCGGAATGAGCGTGAAGATCGGCGGAACCATGAGCCCGCTGAGGAACAGGAAGAACAGCTTGTCGCGGCCCCGGAACCTCAGGCGAGCGAACGCATAGGCCGCCATGGCCGAGAACGCCACCTGCCCGACGGTCACCGCCGTCGACACGACGACGCTGACCTGCAACGACTGCAGGAAGTCGAACGACCCGGTGTTCTGGCGTCCGAGGCTCTCCAGGATCTCCTCGTCGCTGGCGGTGCCGAGGACTCGTTCGAAGTTGTTGTCGGTGTACCCGACCGGCAGCAGGCTCTGCTCACCGGCGAAGAGCTCACCGTTGGTGGACAGGCCAGTGCGCAGGGCCCACCAGAAGGGGAACACGCTGATGATCAGGATGGCGACCATGAATGCCCATGCCGCGGCACGTCCGATCCGCGGCTTTCCCAGCCGAGCCGAGGGCTGTGCGAGCGGTTGCGGTCCCGCAGCGTCGGCCGCCACGTCTTCGACCGCCAACGTGCTCATGCCAGGTCGCTCTCGCCGGCCCGCAGCAGCTTGAGCTGCAGGAAGGTGACGGTCAGCAAAATGGCCACCAGCAGCACAGAGATCGTGGCTGCGTAGCCGAGCTGGTTGAAGTCGAAGGCGTTCTGGTAGATGTACAGATAGATCACGCGGCTGGCGTTGGCCGGTCCGCCGGGCTGCCCGCCGAATCCGCCGGTGGCGACGAACACGGTGTCGAACACCTGCAACGAGCCGACGATCGTGATGACCAAGACCAGCGCCAGAATCGGGCGCAGCAGCGGAATCGTGATGTCACGAAACATCTGACGCTCGGTGGCGCCGTCGACTGCCGCTGCCTCATACAGGCTGCGCGGAATCGTCTGCAAGCCGGCGAAGATCAGCAGTGCTGTGTAGCCCATGTGGCGCCAGGTGTTGATTCCCGCCAAGCTCGGAATGACCTTGTCGGTATCGGTGAAGAACCTGACGGGATCCATCCCGAAGAGCCCCAGGAAGTCGTTGACGATGCCCAAGTTCCCGTCGAGCATCCAGACCCAGAGCAACGCCACGATCACGTTCGGGATCAGCCACGGCAGCAGCAGGATTCCCCGGATCGTGACCGACTTGGTGAGCCGGTCCATGAGCACCGCTATGGCGACCGCCAGGACCGTCTGCGAGACGATGTTGATGACGGTGTACTTGAACGTGATCTTGAGCGACTCCCAGACCTGACGGTCGTTGAACAGCCGGTCATAGTTGTCGGCCCCCACCCAACTGCCCCGGTTGGCGATGAGATTCCAGTCTGTGAAGCTGATGTACACGCCCCGCAGCGCGGGATACAGGTAGAACGCCACAAACCCCACAAGGGCTGGAAGCAGGAACCAGAAAGCTGACCGCCAACCACCGTGCAGGTTGGACGACCCCAACAGCGGGCGCCGGCGCGGCACCTGCGACGGCGCCGCGGTCTGTGTCACGCGTCTGCTTCCCTAGACGGCGTCAAGCGTCCGCCTCCGGCAGGCTGCGTCACGGGTCCGCCTCCGGCGGACCGATGCTCGAACCGAAGTGATTCGGGAATGAACTCGCCGTGCGCTTCGATCAGTTCGCCGGTCAGCGACCAGATCTGGTCAAGATCGAGTTCAGCGGCGGTGTGCGGATCGAGCATCGCAGCGTGGAACACATGCTCCATGCGACCGGTCCGAAGCGCCTCGACCGTGAGCTGTTGGGGACCGATGTTGGTCTGCATCAACGCAGCCAATTGCGGTGGCAGGTCACCGATCTTGTGCGGTGTTATCCCTGCGGCACCCACCGTGGCCGGCACTTCGACCGTGCAACTCTCAGGCAAGTTGTTGATCAGGCCGTGGTTCGGCACGTTGACGTACACGGAGCGCTCGGTGCCTGTCGCGATGCTGTGGATGATCTGTGGCGCGTATTCGTCGCTGAGCGGAATCTCCAATGGGTGTTCGGGGTCTTCGAGGCGTCGCCGAAGCTCTTCCCACTCGGCGATCTGTTCCTCGCAACGCCGCACGTATTCGCGCACCGGAATCTTGAATCGCTCGATGAGGTCCGGCCGGCCGTCCTTCAAGAAGAAGGGCGTGTATTCGGCGAAGTGCTCGCTGGACTCCGTGACGAAGTAGCCAAGACGCCGCAGCATTTCGTAGCGGACAGCATCATGCAATCCCCACTCGCCACGCCTCGGCGAGTCTTCCGGCTCCCGATGAAGGGTTCTCAGCCTCGGGTACAGGTCTTCCCCGTTGTGCTCCAGCCGCAAGAAGAAGCACATGTGATTGATGCCTGCAGCTTCGTAGTCCAGTTCGGCGATGCCGATGCCCAAGTCGGTAGCGAGGTGCTGCGCAGTGATCGGCACGCTGTGACAGAGCCCGTACGCCTCGACATCAGTCATCGACGACAGGCCCCACATGTTGATCGCCATCGGATTTGCGTAGTTGAGCAACCGTGCGTGGGCACTGAACTCGCTGATGGCGCCGGCCACTTCCAGCAGTGCAGGCACGGTCCGCAGCCCGCGCATGATTCCGCCGATTCCGATGGTGTCCGCGATCGTCTGGCGGAGGCCGTATCGCTCAGGGATCTCGAAGTCCAGGACGGTCGCCGGTTCAAAACCGCCGATCTGGAACATCGTGACGACGAAATCGGCACCCTCGACGGCACTTCGGAGATCCGTCGTTGCCATGATCTTGGCGCGCGCACCAGCCGCCTCGACCAGCCGATGGCCGACGATCTCAGAAGTGCGCAGTCGATCGGGGTCGATGTCGTGGAGGCGGATGTCGAGGTCGTCGCGCAGGTCGGGGTACGCGAGCAGGTCGCTCATCAGATTGCGCGAGAACACCGTGCTCCCCGCCCCGATGAATGCGACTGCGGCCATCTGCCCCCCTTGCGGGCTTCGATCGTCCCCTGTGACCGTCCCGCCTCTGCGGAAGTCGGCAGCCGAAGCACTCGGCGAACCCCGGGCCGATCAGTCCGGTCCAACGTAGCATCCGTCAACGTTGGCGTCAACGTTGACGTCAACGATGACCTGGCCTGGTGCCAGCTCCGCTTGAGCCGGTAAGTTCGCGCTGGCACTGATCCGGTGATGTTCGACGAAACAGATCAGATCAACAGTTCGCCAGCGGAGCGCAATGGATCGGCAAGCAACACTCCACGACGTGGCCGGCAAGGTCGGCGTTTCGCCTCGCACGGTGTCGCGCGTCGTCAACGACGAGGGCGGTTACTCCGAGGAGACGCGCCTCAGGGTGATGGCGGCCGTCGAAGAACTGCGCTACCGGCCCAACATGGTTGCCCGAGCACTCATCACGAAGCGCAGCGGCACGGTCGGGCTCGTCGGGGGCGACATGACCGACCCGTTCTTCCCCGCCCTTGCCGAAGGGATCCAGCAGCGCGCCCGTGAAGCCGGACAGACCATGTTCTTCGCGAGTACTGGCAGCGACCCCGAGCGGCAGGCCGAGGTGCTCAGGTCGTTCTGGGTGCGCGCCGTGGACGGTGTCATCGTCTTTCCCGCGCTCGACTCGATCGACCAACTCACCGACTACGGAGAGCGCGGGCTGCCGATCGTGGTCGTGGACGACTTTCTGGAGGCACCTAACGTCGCATGCGTGTCGTTCGACCTGGAGGGCGGAGGCGGGCTCGCTGCGACACACCTCCTCGAGCGTGGTTGCCAGCAGATGGGCGTCATCAGTGCCACGGTGTCCCCGCCCCGGCGACGTCACCGCGAGCGCGGCTTCCTGCGAACCTTGGCGGACACCCGCGGCGACCATCGGCCGCCGGCCATGGCGCAGACAGATCCGACGGTGCAAGGGGGCGAAGCGGGCCTTGCGGAGTTGCTGACCCAGATGCCGGATCTGGACGGTGTCTTTGCGTACAACGACCTCGTCGCCATCGGAGCCGTTCGAGCGGCTGTCGCGAGCGGTCGTCGAGTGCCTGAGGACATCGCCGTCGTGGGTTGCGATGACATTGAGATGAGCTCCTACGTGACGCCGGCTCTCACGACCATTCGACTCGATCGCTCACGGCTCAGCGCAGAGGCCGTGGCTGCCCTCAGCGACCTGATCGGATCGCCGGGTGCGCAGAGGGAGACCGTGGTGCTGCCCGTCGAGTTGGTTGTCCGCGAGTCGGCGTGACCAATCCAACGCCGGCGGCTCAGCGCGCAATTGCGCTGCATCGCGAGAGCTGGGGCGAACCGGCTGTGGTGAGCAGGGCCCCCGGTCGAGTCAACCTGATCGGCGAGCACACCGACTACAACGACGGGCACGTACTTCCGATGGCGATCGAGTTCGACACGGTCGTCTCACTGAGTCCCGCTCGAAGCGGTCGCCGCAGCACCGTGATCTCGGAAGTCTTCGGCGAGGCAGCACTGGACAGCAGACGCGAGTCGATCGATTCCGCGCATTGGGCCTCGTATGTATTCGGCGTCAGCCACTTGCTAGATGGATACGGCGTTTCGACCGGTTCATGGAACTGCTCGATAGCAACGGACGTCCCGATCGGGGCGAGCTTGTCGTCATCCGCGGCCCTGGAAGTCGCTCTGGCCGCAGCACTGCTGCGCCTCGCAGGCGAGAGCTGGGAACCTGCGGAAACTGCCCAATTGTGTCAACGAGTCGAGAACGAAGTCGTCGGCATGCCCTGCGGAATCATGGATCCCCTGATCTGTGCCTGCGCAATCGCTGGTCACGCTTCGCTGATCGATTGCCGGCTGCTCGATGTCCGGCCCCGGCGGCTTCCGGACGGAACAGTGATGGCAATTCTCGACACGACGACACGGCGGGAACTGGTCGACTCGGCGTACGCCGACCGTCGTTCCGCCTGCGCTCGGGCAGCGAACTGGCTCGAAGTGCCCGCTCTGCGCGACGCGCAGCTCGATGAGATCGAGCGCCTGCCGGACGAACTCGCAACCGAGCGACGGCGAGCGCGACACGTCGTTACTGAGAATGAGCGGACGCTCGAAGCTGCGCAAGCCATGGAAGAGAACAACGCTGAGGCTCTCGGGTCGCTGATGAACGCAAGCCACGTCAGCTTGCGAGACGACTACGAGGTCTCAGGACCTGCGCTCGATGCAATCGTGGAGATCGCACAGGCCAGTCCCGGATGCATCGGTGCCCGCATGACAGGCGGGGGTTTTGCAGGATGCGCTGTGGCGCTGGTCACCGCCGAGGCCGCAGGCGCCTTCACCAACGCTGTCCGGGAGGGCTACCGGGCCACCTCAGGACTCGACGCGAGTGTCTGGCTGTCACGGCCAGCGGCAGGAGCCTCGATCATCGACCGGGCCGAATGGCATGGCGGGTGACACCCGCAGCTCAACCCTCGAACGCGGCCAGAGATGCCACGATCTCGTCGAGCGTCGAGCGCGACGGCCTCCAGTTCAGGGTGCGACGAGCCAATTCGGGCGAGGCGATCAGCTCGGCTGGATCACCGGCGCGACGTGGCCCGAGTTCGTACCGAACTGTTCGTCCGAGGCCACGCTCGACTGCTGCGACTACCTCGAGCACTGAGTGGCCCGTTCCCCCACCCAGATTCAGCGCCGTGGTCGCACCGCCATCGCGAAGGTATTCAAGCGCCAGCAGGTGCGCGTCAACGAGATCGCGGATGTGAATGTAATCCCGGATGGCGGTGCCATCGGGCGTGGGATAGTCCGAACCGAACACGGTCAGCGGCGCTTGATGCTCCGATGCTGCGCGCACAGCCAGGGGCACCAGGTGCGTCTCTGGTTCGTGCTGCTCGGTCCGGTTCCATGTCGCACCAGCAGCATTGAAGTACCGCAGCGACACCGATCGAAGGTCATCGGCGGCGTCATGCATGCGCAGCATCTGCTCGACGCAGAGCTTCGTCCAACCGTACGGACTCGTCGGCTGAAGCGGAGCGCTCTCGGTGATCGGCTGAGTCGACGCGCTTCCGTACACCGCGGCAGACGACGAGAACACCACGCACTTGACGCCGCCGTCGATGAGGGCCCGGATCAGCCGTGCTGACTGAACGACGTTGTGCTCGATGTACGCACCTGGGTCCCGTACGGACTCTCCGACCGAGATGAGCCCGGCAAGGTGGATGCACGATGTGATGCCGCGCTCGTTCACAAGTCGGGAGATGGCCTCGCTGTCGCCCACGCTGGCGGACTCGAAGGTGACGCCCCGCGGTAGCGCAGGGAGCGAGGACCGGGACAAGTTGTCAACGACGACGACGCGCTCACCGCGCTCCGCGAGTGCATCAACCACAACCGAGCCGATGTAGCCCGCGCCACCGGTCACGAGCACGGTCATGGTTTCGCCATGGCGGCCTGATGCTCAGCTCGCGCCGAGCGAGAGCAGGTTCTCGACGGGTTGGTAGAGCTCTTCGAGGTAGGCCGTGTCGTCGGTGCTGAGCTCGATGGTGGTGGCCTCGACGAGCTGGTCGAGCTGGCTGATCTTGGACACACCGACGACCGGGGCGGTGATCTCGGGTTTATTCGCCAGCCACGCCAAGGCGATCTGGGCGGGGCGCACATCGAGCCACTCGGCAACTTCGGACACCCGGTCGGCGATGTCGAAGTCGCGCTCGCCCCGGTAGAGGCTCTCGGTGCGGGCGCGGTCTTGACCCTTCGAGCGGTCGGTGGTGCCAGCGTCGAGGCTGCCCCGGTAGGAACCGGTGAGAATGCCGCGCGCCAGCGGCGACCACGGGGTGAGCGCCACCCCGGTGCTGGCGCAGTATGGGTTCATCTCACGCTCTTCCTCGCGGTAGATGAGGTTGTAGTGGTTCTGCATCGAGACGAACTTCGTCCAGCCCCGCATCTCCGCAGTCATCTGCAACTCGGCGAACTGCCAAGCGAACATTGACGAGCCGCCCAGGTACATCGCCTTGCCGGCCTTGACCACGTCGTGCAATGCCTCCATCGACTCGGCAATCGGCGTCTCGACGCTGCCCGGGATGCCGTGGGGATGGCGATGGATGATCAGCTGGTCTACGTAGTCGACGCCGAGGCGCCGCAGCGAGTTGTCGATGCCTTCGATGATGTGCTTGCGGTTCAGGCCGCCCTCGTTGGGGTTGCGGCCCATCGGCATCGAGATCTTGGTGGTCAGCACATACTGCTCACGCGGCAGCAATTCGCGCAGCAGCTGCCCCACGACCTCCTCGGAAGCGCCGACGCCGTAGATGTCAGCGCAGTCGAAGTAGTACAGCCCCCGCTCAATGGCGGCCTCGAAGATGGGACGCGCTTGGTCGACGCCGAGGGTCCAGTCGCCCTGGTGTCCCCGACCGGGGATCCCGAAGTTCATGGTTCCCAAGCAGAGCTCGGAGACCTGGAGTCCGCAGTTCGAACCGAGCTGGGTGGATTTCAGTCGCGACATGGCCCCGAAACGTATTCGACGGCGGCCCTCACCCGTCGGGTTGCCTCGCCGGTGATCGGGAATGGGGGCTACGCGAGATCCGACAGTCCGCCGACAGGCGAGCCGTTGCGTCGGTAGACCTCTTGTTTCCCGCTCTTGTTCCCATTCTCATGCGATTGGGCTCACGGGCCGCTCGGGCCACGGCTTCGCACTGTGCTTCCCGCTCTGGCTCGCTGCGCTCGCAGGCCACTCGAGCCCGGGGCTCAGCCTCTGCGGCGAACCTGCGGCAAGGGAGCGCCACAGCGCCCGGTAGGTCGGCCACGATGCCGTGGCGGGCAGGTAACCGTCCTCTTCCAGTGCGCGCTGCAAGCGCGACAGATTCCGGGCCGGAACGCCCGAATCGACGTGATGGGCCAGGTGATAACCGACGTGGTACGGCACAAACAGCACACGCGCCAGCCAGCTCTGGCGGATGTGGTGCGTCGTATTGCGGCGATCGGGGGTGCGGGTCATGCCGCCGTGCTCTGCAACGGCTCGCAGGCGGTTGATGAACTGGTACCAGGTGAACCACGGCAGCACCCACAGCAGCAGGTACAGCCATGGGTGGCCGGCCAGCCAGAACAGCCCGAACACGATCGCCTGCCCGGCGAAGAACCGCAGGCTGAGCGGCACGTACTTCAGCCTTACGAGCCCGGTGAAGCGGGGCTTGGTGATGCGCCACGCCGACACGCCCACGAGGTCACGCATCAGCTTCCGCCGCAGCGACCTTGCAGAGATCGGGTAGAAGGAATACAGCAGGAAGTCGGGCTCTTTGGGTCCGAATTCGTCTCGATGATGGTTGGCGTGGCCCCGCCGGTAGAAGTGCGAGCCGGTGCCCATCGGCAGCCAGCCCAACAGGTTGATGCCGATGCGGTCATTCAGCCAGCGGTTGGAGAACAGCAACCGGTGGGCCGCTTCGTGATGAAGGATGAACCACCGCAGCTGCAGCGTTCCGATCACGGGCACCGCCGCGACCACCGCAAGCGGGTGTCCGATGGCGGTTACCGCTGCGACGACTGCCACCGACGCCGCCAATGTTGCAATCACCTCGATCGCGTTGATGAAGTTGGGGATCTGTCGCAGCTTCGCCCGGAACTCGGGCCGAGGCCGGCCGTCAGGGCGCAGCCGTTCCGAGCCCTCGAACCGGGGCAGATCAGCACGCGTCATGCCGCCGGTCATCTGTGCCACGAGCTCGTCGTGGGTCGGCGCCGCAGCGGTCGCGGTCACGCTTCGATGCTACGGCGCTCAGACGCTCTCGGCCAGCGAGCGTCGGTAAGCCGCCCTTTGCCCGATTCCTGCCAAGAAACCGTAGCTCGTGAGATACAGTTTCAGAGTACGTTCGCCCGATGGACATTGAGGTAGGCCAAACCGATGTCTACGCCCGATGGTTCGCCAAGCTGCGCGACCGGCAGGCGCGTCTGCGCATCGTCGCCCGCATTCGGCGTCTGGCACTCGGGCACGCCGGCGATGCGAGATCAGTGGGCAAGGGCGTGTCCGAAATCCGTATCGACTACGGACCGGGCTACCGGGTCTACTTCACTCGGCGAGGGAAAGCGCTCGTCGTGCTGCTAGCCGGCGGCGACAAGGACAGCCAACAGCGAGACATTGCCGCAGCACAAGCGTTGGCGGCCCGCATCCCGCCGAGTATCGAGGTAGTGGAATGAGCGAGGTAACGATTCGTCGATGGGATCCGGCCGAGCACTTGGAGTCTGCGGCGGACGCAATCGCGTATCTTGACGCGGCTCTCGAAAACGGTGATCCCCAGTTGGTTGCCGCCGTGCTCGGTGACATCGCGCGGGCGGCCGGCATGACCAAGATTGCCGCTGCTACCGGACTCGGGCGCGAGAGCCTGTATAAGTCGCTCTCCCCCAATGGAAACCCGGAACTCGCGACCGTGCTCAAGGTCATGCGGGCAGCGGGCCTGCGACTGCACGCATCCCTCGCCGACGACCCAGCAGCGGCATAAGCGGTCAGCGCCGACATCCAAAGCGTCGCCGAATGCAACACCCGTCGAGGGTTGGCTACGGTTCCGGGCCACCACAGGTGGGCTGGCCGGGCCAGCCCACCGAAATGGGGGGATGGGCGATGGACCTAGGAATCTCAGGACGAACAGCAGCGGTTGCGGCGGGTTCCGCAGGGCTGGGGCTGGGCTCGGCCAAGGCACTCGCAGCCGAGGGTGTGCGCGTGGCCATCTGCGGCCGTGACCCAGGGCGTCTGGCCGCTGCGGCCGCGCAGATCGACGGCGACGTACTCTCGATCACGGCCGATCTGGGCAATCCCGACGAGGGTCGCAGCTTCGTCGAGCAGGCCATTGCTGGACTCGGCTCCGTCGACATCCTGGTGACGAACGCAGGCGGACCGCCGCCGGGCATGTTCGACACCACCGCGATGGACGCCTACCAGGTGGCATTCGACATGAACTGCAAGGCCATGATCGAGATGTGCCGGGTGGCCATCCCGCCAATGCGTGAGCGCGGCTGGGGGCGGGTGTGCGCCATCACCAGCGTCGGCGTGAAGCAGCCGATCCCGTTCCTGCTGGCCAGCTCGGTCGCACGGGCCGGCTTGACCAGCTTCCTCAAGCTCACCGCCCGAGAAGTGGCAGCCGACGGAGTGACGGTGAATTCAGCTCAGCCCGGTACGCATTGGACCGATCGGGTGTCAAAGATGATGGACCAAGAACAGGCCGGCCAGAGCAACCCGATGGGCGTCTGCGGCGATGCTGACGACTTCGGTTCGGCAGTCGCGTTCCTGTGCAGCGAGCAAGCCAAGTTCGTCACCGGCACAGGCCTGCTCATTGACGGCGGCCAAGCCACCGGGCTCCTGGACTGAGTGCCTCACCTGCGCCGCTCTCGACTCGGGTGTGAATCCGAGATGCTCCGCTGAAAGTGATACTTCACCTAAAAGTGAGAACTAAACAAAAAGTGAGAACTCGTGATACCTTGTCGCATGCCGTCGGGTAAGCGAAAGAATCCGGTTTGAGTGACGCTGGCAGTTGCACACCGAGCTTGTGAACGCCGCATTTCCTCATCGTCTTGGACGCCGCTATGACAGCCGCTGCTGCTGACAACCCGTTCCTGCCGACGTTCGGGACGTCACCGCCAATGCTGGCAGGTCGAGACGATGTCGTTGCCCGCTTTGACCACGCCTTCGCCCGTGGGCCACGACACCCTGACTACACCATGCTCATCACGGGTGTGCGCGGCTCTGGCAAGACCGTGCTGCTCAACGAGGCCGAGGACGCGGCGCTCCGTCTCGGCTGGCGTGTGATCTCCATGTCGGCATCGGTGCGCGACCTCTGCCGCCTGGTCACCAATGCAGCACTGCAACATCTCCGCGAGGCCGACGACGGCGCACCATCACGGCGCATCTCGTCGGTCTCGGTGATGGGCGTCGGTGTCGAATGGCGGGACAGGCACGCCGGCCCGTCCGCTGACGTCGACCTTCGCTCCGCGCTCACCTCGCTGGCCGCCAACGTCGCCGCCGATGCAAGCGGCCTGCTGCTCACGGTCGACGAACTGCAAGCCGTGTCGCAATCGGAGGCGACGGAACTCGCAGTCGCCGTTCAGCACATCACCCGCCGCGAGCTGCTGCCGGTGGCGTTCGTCGGCGCCGCCCTGCCCGAGATCGACGAGACGCTGCTCGCTGACCGCGGCATGACATTCTTCCAGCGCTGTGCCCGCGCTCGACTCGCACCGCTACTGCCCGACCACACCGCGGCGGCGCTCAGGCAGCCGATACAGCAAGCCGGCGGCCACATCGACGACGACGCGCTCGGGCAACTGGTCGGCGCCTCGGGCGGCCATCCGTTCACCATCCAGCTGCTCGGTTATCACACATGGGAAATGGCAGCCCCCGGCGCCCGCATCAGCTCCACCCACGCAGCCGCCGGCGCCATGGAAGCCGAACATGTACTGCTGGAGCAGATCGTCAAGCCGATCTGGAGCGGTCTGTCGGACATGGACCGCTCATTCCTCTGGGCGATGTCGCTTGACGAAACCGACTCAGAGATGAACCGCATAGCACAACGGATCGAACGTTCCTCGAACTTCGCGCAAACCTACAGGCGGCGTCTCATAGACGCCGGGGCCATCGAGCCTGCCGGTCGCGGCAAGGTCAGGTTCGCCTACCAACAGATGCGCTCTTGGCTGCGCTCCCAGCGATAACAGCGCAACGGCGTTCTTCGGGTCTCAATGACGAAATATGCTTTCGGCGTCTCCTGAGGGTCCAAGCCGGTCGAGAGGGTCTCTGCTCCAAGCCTCAGGACCCAAACTCTGATCTCCGGAAGCAGGCATGGCACGGTCACTAGTCGATCCAACAGACAATTTCTCCAAGTCGCTTATGAGACTCTCTAGCCGACGCGACGCGACTGGCGCCTCCTCGAGCACAAGTTGGCTCAACAGCGTCTCAGGATGAGCACGCCAGTAGCGGCACAGCGAGATCAGTTCTATCTGCTGTGCCGGATTGGCGAGCGCCGAGGCCCAAAGCGCGTCAAACAGGTTATTTGCACCATGAGCTTGAATCCATACGCCCTCGTCTGGCTTCTGGAGCTTAGATACAGCCGATTCCATCGTGTCACCAACCACCGTGGGAGTCCATAAATCTATCGGAGAGCACAACAACTGTCGACAACAGGAAACTGTGCACAACAGTCACGGCTCCGGTATACAACTCTCCATGACAAAGTATCCATCGCGGCTTTCCAACACTGTTGCATCCAAGAAACGACTCCAACGTTCAAATGCCTCGCGCGCTGTCAAGTAACGCCCAGTTGCAAGTTTAGGCTCAACATATCTAATCGCAACTCGTAAGCAATCGGCATCCCCTTGTTGAGATTGCCACCGTAGTTCATCCTCAATGACGCCCAGCGCAATAGCCTCAGCGTTTTGCCAAGGTACACCTGACCAAACGAGTGCTTCCCTCAGGAGGAGCGGGCCGAGGTCTACATGGGTTTGTGCTACGGCAGCCGGCTTGCCCAGAAGAGTCGCAGTCGATCCGATAAGAGTCGGCACACGCACTAGCTCGCGCAATGGTCGTGGATGTAACTCAATGACCTCGGGGCCAAGAACATTTACCCATCCATGAGCCCTACCAAAGAATGGCTCCAAAATGGGATGGGTATCTACCGCACTCGAATCATTCTGTTCTAGGCGCTCGTGCCATGCCCATCGGTCCTCGTCTGACAATTGGGAAAAATAGGACCGAGTGCAAGCGATCGCTATACCCTCTTCTCCGGCTCGAAAGGCAATCGAAGCCTCAGGCCTAGACCATTCATCACGAATTGCCTGTGTATCCGCGAAACCATTCAATATTCGCCAAGCGTGCGTCAGTTCATGTGCCAAGACCAACTTCATTGCCACTGACAATTCGTCTTGTCGCAGCCAGACAATGTTTTGCCCGGGTTCACAGAACCCTGCTAAGGATTGCAACTCGCCGACACGGTGCTGAACGAATTGTGGTCGTGTGGTCTCAATGAACCCGAGAGACCGCCAAAGCTGGTATTCCCTATTGAAGGCGTCAACTTGGGCAGACAAAGAATCAATTGTCGCCTCGTCCAGTCGGGCAATCTGCGGCAGCTGCTCTGGTGAAAATTCGATTCCACATGCTTGCTTCAGACCATTCAAGAATTGCTCCGATAGCTCAACTCCAAACGGGATATCCTCAGGAGAATCGGAACTGGGAATCATACAAGCGGCGCCAACAATGATCATCAGCAACGGTATGAGCGCGGATCTCAGTCTGTACAGGCGAATATAGGTCGCTAGAATTGACAACGATAGCGTTCACTCCATTCGCGACGACATTCATAGCGGGGTGATGGACCATTCCACGTGGTAGATACTGGAGAAACGGCGCGGGGCAGGGAATCGTTTCGTAGCATGTAGCTGTGCCTAAATTTGAAAAACTTTCGTTCGCAACTATTATCATACACGTTGTGCAACCTAGCGCGCGGTTGCGTAATGCGTGAACTCCAGACGTACATATCATTGCTGGGATTCGGTTGGTTTTGGCACGGTCTGTCAAAGCGGAGTGGTCTCAAGTCGACAGTACAGGTCTTTGAATTGTCCGTCAGCATCATCTTCATCTGATACCCGTGTACTTGGAAAGTCTGCCGAAGTCGAGCGTTGAAACCGCTCAGGCTGATGAGATATTCAATAGTGAAGGACCCAGCGAAACGACTGCCACCGAGTGCGATGAAAGCAAACGGCTGTCGATCACGCAGAACCCAGCGCCATGGGCTTTCGATAGACCCGCTATTCGGTAACCCTCTTGGTCCTAAGGGTCCGCCAGAAATCAAGTCGCGTGGTCTGCGCTCGGGAACCATGCGTAACTCCTGGCAATCACACGGATCGTTCGCGCGACTTGACCCGCGGCGGGCCCTAAGCCAACACCGAGTTGGTCGGTTTCAGCAAATTCTAATGGATCTTGTTCGGGAGCTGTAGTTTCAGCATCACCGAAGGCAGCGCCGTCGCTCAGAGATCCACCGGTAATCGACGAGACGCGCGTGATGGCATCCTGTACATGTCGCAGAAAGACCGCTTCGTCTTCGATGGGCGTATCTCGAAGGTAGTACGCGGGCTCCTTCTTGATTGCTCGAAGCAGTTCCATGACTTTTGGCGCCTGCTCGGTCTCGGAAGCCGCAATTCTTGCAAGTTGCTCAAATGGAGACTCTGATGAATCCAGCAAAATGAAGAAACAAGGCGCTTTGACACACTCAGCCGCCATATCAGCTACCAGCTCCGGCGTCCAATCGCGATTAGACGTATACATAGGCAATGGGTCGCCTGACGAGTTCGCGGCAACGGAGGCCGCTTCCGGCTGCTCCGTTTGGGCTCCCTCAGGATCTACGACCTGAGCAGCGCCGATATCCACGATGGAGAGAACCAGTGCTATCGACAGAAAAGGGACTGTCAGTGCGAAGCGACTTCGGCGATGTTGGACTTACCGACTCGACATCATTGGATGCCGACTGCTTCCAGCGCCCGGCGGGTGAGCACCCGGGCGAGGTGGTTGCGGTAGTCCGGTGTGGCGTTCAGGTCGGTGGGGGCTTCAGTGCCTTCAGCCGCCTGCTCGGCAGCATCGGCGGCCGAGGCTCCTCCGGCCAGTGCGGCTTCGACCGCACCCGCACGGAGCGGTGTGGAGCCCATGTTCACGAGCGCGACATTCGTCCCGCCGTTCACCTTCACTGCGGCGACGCCCACGATCGCCCAGTCCTGGGCCCGTCGGTTGAACTTCTGGTAGTTCCAGCCGTCGCCGGGCGCCTTCGGCACCCGGATCTCGGTGAGCATCTCGTCGTCGGCCAAGGCCGATTCGAAGTAGCCGGTGAAGAAGTCGCCAGCGGAGATCTCGCGGCTGCCGTTGGGGCCTTGAGCAACGAGGGTGCCGCCCAGCGCCAGCACGGCCGCCGGCAAATCGGACGCCGGGTCGGAGTGCGCCAGCGAGCCGCCAATGGTGCCGCGGTGGCGCACTTGCGGGTCGCCGACCTCGCCGGCCACATGTCCCAGCAACGGGCACTCGGCCGCCAACAGGTCGCTGGTCTCCAACGCGCGGTGACGGGTCAGCGCACCGATGGCGATGTGATCGCCGCCGTCGTTGATGTAGCTGAGATCGGTGACACGGCCGATGTCCACAACCACGCTGGGCACCGCCAGGCGCAGCTTCATCATCGGCAGCAGCGAATGGCCGCCCGCCAGCAGCTTGGCCTCGTCGCCATGCTCGCCAAGCAGTGCTATCGCCTCTTGCGCGGAGCCCGCTCGTGCGTAGTCGAATGCTGCAGGAATCATTGCTGTGCCCCCTCAGTCCGATGTCTCGCCGGCGGCGCATGCCAGCACCGACTTGACGATGTTGTGGTACCCCGTGCAGCGGCACAGGTTCCCTTCCAGGCCCAAGCGCACTTCTCGCTCGGATGGGTCGGGGTTCTCCTCGAGCAGCGACACTGCCGCCATGACCATGCCCGGCGTGCAGTAGCCGCACTGCAGCCCGTGGTTCTGGCGGAAGGACTCTTGCATCGGGTGCAGCTCGTCGTCTGACGGTGCCAAGCCCTCGATCGTCAAGATGTCCTCGCCATCGGCCTGCACCGCCAGCATCGTGCACGACTTCACCGATTCGCCGTTCACGTGCACGGTGCAAGCTCCGCATGAGGACGTGTCGCAGCCGATGTTGGTGCCGGTCAGCCGCAGGTCGTCCCGCAGCCAGTACACGAGCAACGTGCGTGGCTCGACGTCGCCGCTGCGAGTCTCGCCGTTCACAGTGACGCTGATCTCCACAATGACCCCTCTTCTCGTCGGCCGTGAGGCCGAGCAATCTCTTGGTCCAAGCCGAGTGTCTGTCTACACGGCCCGCAAGGCCGAGCGCGCACCATCATGCACCATGCGACGGCCACGCGCAGACACGAGGACAAGCGGCTCGCAAGCACAACAGTAGTTTGGCGAGGTGGCCGGCGAACGGGTGTCAGCGGGTACTGACGGCACGTCGGCACGCGCGAGCAAACCGGTACCGCCGGACACGCACGGCGCGATCTTGCAGCGGGCGCGCGATCTGTTCGCCCGGCAGGGCTACCGCGGCACGTCGATCCGGCAGCTCACCTCGGGACTCGGCCTCACGCCGGCTGCGCTCTACTATCACTTCACCGGAAAAGAGGAAGTGCTCGCTGGGGTCTTGGATCCGCTGGAGCGCGACGGCAAGACGATCATCGCCAGGATGGCCGAACTGGAGCCAACGCCGGAAGCCCTGCGCGAGGTGCTCGATCGGTACTTCGACCTGCTCGCCCGCCACATCGTGGCGTTCCGGTTCGTTGCCGACGATGTCGACGTTCAACAGAGCGCGGTCGGTCAACGGCTGCGAGCCCAAGCGAGAGACCTGTTTGCCTGGCTCACCAGATCTTCTCCCGAAGTCGGGGATCGGATCCGTGCGGCAGCCGCCGTAGGCACGATCCGCCTGTCGCTCGAGCAGAGCGGCGTGGATCCCGACGTTCACCGCGATTTGATCATCGGACGCGCCCTGCACATCATGACTGACTAGATGATGAGTTCCAAGGGGTTAGTGGTCGTAGGCGACGAGTGAGCGTGCGGGGCCGGGCCGTCGGGTGGTCTGGTTGTGCCAGATGGCGGCTGTGAGGGCTCCCTGATCGAAGCGGCAGTCGATGGCTGGGATCGTCCTGGCTATGTGCCTGTCGGGCTGAAGCGGGGCCGCAAGCGATCCCGGTCGGTGCTGCTCAGTCCGTTCGATCCCTTGGTGTGGTACCGCCCGCGTGCGGAGCGCCTCTTCGGGTTCCACTACCGGATCGAGATCTACACGCCCAAGGCCAAGCGACAGTACGGCTACTTCGTGCTGCCGTTCTTGCATGACGATGCGCTGGTGGCGCGCCTCGACGTCCGTTTCGATCGGGACCGCGGCGTCCTGGAGATACCCGCTTCGTGGGCCGAGCCTGGGTCGTGGCCCAGCAACGGAGAAGCTGAGACAGACGCTCTCGAGGCGTTGGCAGCCGAACTGCATGCGCTGTCGGCGTGGTGCGGCGGCGGCGCAGTAGCAGTGTCGCCCCACGGCGACCTCGCCAGCCGCCTCCGCAGGCTGCTCGCATAGCGCGCTGACCGAACCACGGCTGCTGGCTACGCAGGGCCAAGAGCATGCGGGAGCTAGATCTCGACGTCGTATCAAGACCGTCTCTGACCTGTGGGTCGGGTACGATTATCATGTTTCAGCAGCGGTGGTGCGCTACTCATCCGGTGCCATGTCGTAGGCCAGCCAAAACAGCACCTGATCCTCATGCGGACCGGGCCAATCGGTCGGACGCTGACCCTCATCGCCGGAGACCCACACATAGTCCCCGTCGGTCATCGGGCCTTTGCCGAACACCCACAGCGAACGCGTATCAGGATCGTAACGAGTCACGGGGCGCGGAAGCTGAATGATCCAAGACCCAAGATTGGGGGCCTTGTCTCGTCCAAGCTCTGGATCGGTGCGGTATGCGCAAGCGTGTGTGGTCTTCTGAACGCGAACGTAGGGTTCCTCGATGATCAGGTAACCGCACAACCCGGTGAAAAAGCCGGATTCTTCTGGTTCGCTTGGGTCGGCATCCCACATTCCCACGAATGTCGCCGCTGGCACCCCGAGGGGCGGCGGTGTGCGCGCGCCTGAACCATCATTTGCTGTTGGGCCGGGCGCGGCGAGATTTCTGTCCCCGACCAGTGATTCGATCGGCCGATAGCCCGTGCCATACGTACACCTGCCGCTGCTCGAAAACGGGCACTGCAATGCGCGCGATGTGGCGTCAGTGTCGGTCGTGCCGCCAGGAGCAGCGCCGTCTGTGTGGGTTTCTGTGATTGTGTCCCTCGGAAGGGCATCAGGTGCCTGCTTCTCGTCGAGACTGCTCCTCTGGGCGACGCACCCAGAGACAAGCGACGCAGTGATCACCAGAACAAGCACAGTGCGGCGGGGCATCGTTCGCGGCCCATGCACCTCGTACCGGACCTGTCTCAGCCGATGGTGACGTTGTTGGCCACGAGGATGTCGACGCCCAAGAAGTCCTCGACTCTGTCGATGGCCGAGAAGGTCAATTTCTTGCCTGTTGAGATGCAGTTACGGTGGTCAGTAGCCGCCATGAGAATGCCGTAGGCCGTGGTGTTTCGATAAACTGGTCCACCGCTGTCGCCCTTGCAGCCCTTCAAACCCGATCCGTACACACGAACAAAGCGAGCAGCGCACTCCGCAGGGGTATTGAACTCATCGGCGTAGCACGCGCCAGCGTAGGTCGGCCGATGGTAAATGTTGGTCACGGTGCCGCAGGTGCTGCCAGTTATGTTGCCGGTGTGACAGACAAAATCGCCGAGCATGCCCGACCACGATTCGGCGCCCCGCACTACGACAGTCTCAGGGGGCGTGCTCCGGTAGTCGACGAACTGCGACTTGAGCTGATGTCCTGAACCGGAAGGGATCTCGTGAAACTGGGCATCTGCAGTAGTGCCCTCGTAGCCAGTCACCCACGGCAACGACACGCCGTGCATCGTCAGCGGTTCTCGGCAATGGCCGGCGGTGATGATGCCGTAGGTGCCGGTGCTGCGCTGCCGGGCAGCGAAACCTGACGTGCACAAGCCCATGGCGCGTCCGCCGTCGAACATCGCCACCTTGCCGTGATCGCGTCCGTCGACGATGGAGAAGGCGACGCCGATGTGGCCTTGGTAGGCAGCGGTCATCTGCGCTGCGAGAGCAGCCAGTTCGGCGTCGGTCGCCGAAACGGTTGCGGCAGGCGTGTCGGTGCTGCCGACGGGGCCGATTCCGCCGCCGGTGCCTCCAAGCTCGGTCGGCTCTGTGGGTCCCAGCAGCGCAGGATCGATGCCGATGTGCAAAGTATTGGTGCCCAAGTCCGGCGCGGTGAAGGTGACCGCAGCCGAGTAGTCCGCGACGCCGGTCTGGTCGTCGACGCGCCCGACAGGGCCGATGCTGCTGCCGTCGCCGAAGCCGTCCTGAGCTTTGAGCAGTTCAGCGAGAGTGTGCGCGGCACCGGTGCGGATCTCGACGTCGCCGTGCGTGACCGCGATCGCTGTCGAAGCAGGCTTGGGAACCTCGTCGCCCGTCAGCCACACCCAGCCGGTGAAGGTGCCAACGTGGTCGATGCCCCATCCTGCAGTCCGGGACGACTCGATTTCTCGGATCGACGCCAAGATGTCCTGGATCGGCTGGATGCGGTCGAGGCGCCGGACTGCCTCGGCCTCGGTGACGCCGAATTCAGCGGCGTACGAGGCGACAGCAAGATCTGCTGCCTGCTCGGCGTCGGCAACGAGGCTCGTGCCTGTGTCTTGGGCCGGCTGGTCGTCGATGACCGGATCGGCGCCTTGAGCGCCCACGCTCACCGTGCTCGCCAAGAGCGCCACCGTGAGGACCGTCGCGAACATAGTTCTTCGTCGTCGCCGGCCGCGGCGCCGACGATGTGTTACGGAGGCATCTGCAAGTCGCATCGGATCACTTCCTGAATGTTCGTTAAGTGCCGATTCCGAACCTATACCCCATATGCGCGGGGCCGTGACCACCACCGATCCGAATCAGGTTCGAGGCACGGACGAGCGGTCGTCTGAATCGCCCTCACCGCCGCGGTCTGGCACAACCAGACCACCCACCGAACCGGTCCCACACGCTCACTTGTCGCCTACGACCACTAACGCCTTGGAACTCATCAGCTAGGGGCTGAGCCGATCGGTCAGCGATCGCCGTCGCCGAGCAGATGCGCCACGCCTGGCAGCGGCCACGCCGACGGCAGCGTGATGACCTCGGCAGGATTCACGTTCAGGCGATACAGCGTGTCACCCTCACGCACGAGCGACAGCTGCTCACGTGCGATCCGCTCCACGACCACTGGGTCTCGGGCATCGGCCACCTGGTCGGCCAGGTGCGCAGTCTCCGCCTGAAGCCGTTCAAGCGTGTCGGCGGCATGGTCAATGTTGCGCCGCTGCGAATTCAGCGACTGCCAAGGAAACAGCAGCACTGCGAGCAGGCCGACGGCACTCACCACGATCGCCAAGCCGACGAGCATCGCCATGACCCGTGCCCGCCCCTCCCGTCGGCGGGAACGCGCCGGTGCATCGATGGGTGCCTCGTTCACGGACTGTGGATTCATGAGCCTCTGGCGAGCGAGCTGCCTCCCCGGTAGGCAGCATCGTCGCCGAGCTCATCCTCGATGCGCAGCAGCTGGTTGTACTTGGCAACCCGATCGGAGCGGGCCGGCGCGCCAGTCTTGATCTGCCCGCAATTGGTCGCAACAGCCAGATCGGCGATGGTGGTGTCTTCGGACTCGCCTGAACGGTGCGACATGACTGCGGTGTAGCCAGACCTGCCCGCCAACTCGACCGCATCGAGCGTCTCGGTCAGCGTGCCGATCTGGTTGACCTTCACCAGGATGCTGTTCGCGACGCCGGCATCGATGCCGCGCCCGAGCCGCTCGATGTTCGTGACGAAGAGATCGTCGCCGACGAGCTGGACCCGGTCGCCCACGAGGTCGCCGAGAGCAGACCAGCCGTCCCAGTCATCCTCGGCCATGCCGTCCTCGACCGAGCAGATCGGGTAGCGGTCACACAGGTCGGCGAGGTAGCCCGCGAATGCGGCAGCGTCGAGCTGGCGGTCTTCGCCGGCCAGGGTGTACAGGCCTTCGGCGTAGAACTCGGTGGACGCCACGTCGAGCGCGAGCGCCAAGTCGACGCCCGGCTCGAAGCCGGCCTCGGAGACTGCTTCGATCAGCAGCGCCAGCGCGGCCTCGTTCGAGGACAGGTCGGGCGCGAATCCGCCTTCGTCGCCGACCGCCGTCGACAGCCCCCGCGAGCGCAGAACGCGACGGAGAACGTGGTACGTCTCGGTGCCCCAGCGCAGCGCCTCGGAAAATGATGCCGCGCCGACGGGGACGATCATGAATTCCTGCAAATCCACGTTGTTGTCGGCGTGCTCGCCGCCGTTGATGACGTTCATCATCGGCGTCGGCAGCACATGCGCGTTGGCCCCGCCGACGTGGCGATAGAGCGGCAGACCCAACGCCGCAGCGGCGGCGTGCGCCGTTGCCAGCGACGCTGCCAGCACGGCATTCGCCCCCAAGCGAGCCTTGTTCATCGTGGCGTCGAGCTCGATCAGCGTGTGGTCCACGAGTCGCTGATCGACGGCATCGAGACCGGCGAGCGCCTCGGCGATCTCGCCGTTCACATGCTCCACCGCAACGGCGACGCCCTTGCCGCCGTATCGCTCCCCCCCGTCGCGCAGTTCGACGGCCTCGAACTGGCCTGTCGAGGCGCCCGAGGGCACGATGGCCCTCCCCACAGCGCCGCCTGCGGTGCGTACTTCGGCCTCGGTCGTGGGATTGCCTCGGGAATCCAGAACTTCCCGGCCGGTCACTTGAGCGATCTGCGTAGACGCGCGTGCTGTCACGCATTGCGAGAGTACCGGTGCTCGGCGCCCGCACGGTCAGCGCGATGTCGCCTGAGCCGTTCTCTACGCAACAGAGCCGCACTCAGCGGCACTCCTGCACACAGAACGGCATAGCTGGGCGCAGATCATGCCGTCTGGGCCCGGCGCGCCTCGATGCGCCGTGCTCGGGCCTCGCGCTCGGCGGCCTTGATCGCCTCCCACTGCACCGAGAGCTCGTCATCGCTGGGCTCAGGAGCATCCGGGTCGCGCAGGAAAACGTGGGGGTGGCGGCGCCGCATTTTGGCCTCGACGGTCTCGAGCACCTCAGCCAGGGTGAACGTTCCCGCCTGCTCGCCGATCGCGGCGTTCATCATGACCTGCAGCAGCACGTCGCCGAGTTCTTCGACCAAGTCCTCGATCGCTGTGGCCAACTCGGTTGCGTCACCGCAGAGGGCGTCGGCGGCAATCTGCAATGCCTCGGCCAGCTCCGAGGCCTCATCAAGCGCGTACGGCGCGAGCGTCGCATGCGTCTGGGTCCGGTCCCACGGACATTCCTGACGCAGCCGGGTGATCACCTCATGGAGCGAGACAAGTCTCGGCCCGAGTTCTGATTGTGGGTCGGCGGGATGCTCAGCGGCCATGGTGGCTCCCGCAGCGACAGATCACGGCAGCAGCGGCAACGCCACCCGCAGGGTGCCGGCGTTCCAGTCGCCGAGCTCGGGAGCGACATCCACGTCATAGGACGACATGACCTCAGTCAGCACGTGGCCCGCAAACGGCCCGATCGCGGAGAGATCGGTTTCTTCGGAATGCAACCCGTCCAAGCGCAGTACAACCCAGATTTCGCCGGTCGGGCTCGCTGCGGACGGAACCAGCAACGGCTCGGACAGCTCCCCCGGCTCCAGCCCCAACAGGGCCAGCGTCAACTCCTGGCCTATGTTCAGATCGAGGGGCCGACCGCAGGCGATGACACCATCGGCCTCCGTCAGGTCGGGCAGGTTGACCGCAGCCGCAACGTCACCGAAGGGATCACCAGCCCGAACGCGGTCGGAAGCTGCAAAGGCGTCGATCTCCGTCGTCAGGGTGAGCGCGCTCACACAGTGAGGCGTCGCCAGTCGCTCGATGCTGGGGTCCTCTTCGATGGCGCGCTGCTGCGCGAATTCTTCGAAGGGACCCTCAAGGTGCGCCTGGATCTGCCCGTCGATCTCCGCGTCCGACGCAGTGACGTCAACCGGGAAGCCCAATCCGTCCAGTGCGACGCCCGCGAGGCGCAGCTGGACCATGGATGTCAGCCGGGACACGAATTCCTCTTGGGTCGGGTTCTCCGGGTCGTCCATGAGCGTGACCGGTGACTCCACGAGGTTCGCAAGGACGTCGCCGACCGATACCTGCCCGCCCGGGAAGCCTGCAGCAATCGCTGTGCCGTCAGCGAGCAGCGCTCGGTATGCAGCCTCTTGGACGGCTCGCGCTGCATCGCGTTCGGCCCGCTCGGCCTCGAGCTGAGCCTCCTCGGAGGCCCGCTCAGCTTCGACTTGCGCTTCCCGCTCAGCAGCCTCGACCGCATCCCGTGACACCACACCGTCGTCATCGGCGTCGACCGCCACGACGATCTCGGGGTCCAGTCCCGTTTCGATGGTGACGACGTTGCCGTCGTCGCTGCACGCGAACGACGCGAGCACCAGCGCTGTCAGCAACACAGCTCGTCGAATCATGGAATTCCCCCCGGCGCGCACTGCGGGCAGGCTAGGTGGTTGCCGCTTCGGCCACGGCTTCGCCCTGTGCAACCCGCTCTTGTTCGCTTCGCTCACGGGCCGCTCGGGCCACGGCTTCGCCTCCGGGCTCAGCCTCCCGCGGGGGCCGCAACTGCTGGCAGAACGAGAACAGGTGCCCGACGATGGCGGGCTTCAAGGCGCGAACCGAGAGTTGCACCTCGCCGCCGCCGGCACCTCCGTCCACCTTGTAGCGCGCCGCGCTGAAGGGCGTACCTGCACAGATACGCCGCATGCGCAGTTCCTCGCTCGCTGTCAGCGTGAGCGGCCCCAAGCGCACCCGCCCGCCGTCGTGGCCGGGAGCGAACGCCACAGTCCGCATGCCGAGCCGGTGACATTCGGCGCGCAGCAGTGCAATGTGCAACAACGTCCGCGCGGCATCTGGGATCGGTCCGTAGCGGTCGGTCCATTCAGCTTCGATGTCGGCCACCTCGACGAGCTCGGTGACTGCGCCGAGTCGGCGGTACGCCTCGAGGCGGCCTGTCGCGTCGGCCACGTAGTCGTCGGGAAGGTGTGCGACGAGCGGCAGATCGATGACGATTTCGGCCGGCTGTTCGGGTGTCTCGCCGCTCAGGGAGGCAACTGCCTCGCTGACAAGTTCGCAGTAGAGGTCATAGCCGACGGCGGCGACGTGTCCTGACTGCACGCCACTGAGCAGGTTCCCGGCGCCGCGCAGCTGCAGGTCGCGCATCGCGATGCGGTATCCCGAGCCCAGCTCGGTGGATTCGCCGATCGTGCGAAGGCGCTCGTAGGCCTCTTCAGAGAGCGAACGGCCCTCAGGGTGGAACAGGTATGCGTAGGCGCGCTGGCCCGAACGGCCCACACGCCCGCGGATCTGATGCAGCTGACCGAGGCCCAGCAGGTCGGCGCGATCCACGACCAGCGTGTTGACGCTTGGCATGTCGATGCCCGACTCGATGATGGTCGTGCAGACCAGCACGTCGTAGGCACCTTCCCAGAAGTCGATGACGACCTGTTCCAGGGTCCCCTCGTCCATCTGGCCGTGCGCGACGGCGATGCGCGCCTCGGGCACCAGTTCTGCCAGGCCCGCCGCCACCACGCCGATGTCGGCGACGCGGTTGTGCACGAAGAACACCTGACCTTCGCGCAGCAGCTCTCGCCGGATGGCTTCGCTGACGGCACGCTCGTCGTAGGGACCGACGTGGGTGAGGATCGGCTGGCGTTCCGCGGGAGGCGTCTGCAGCAGCGACAGGTCCCGGATGCCGGTGAGTGCCATTTCGAGCGTCCGGGGAATGGGGGTGGCCGTCAGGGTCAGCACATCGACCTCGGCGCGCAAGTGCTTGATCGCCTCCTTGTGGCTCACGCCGAAGCGCTGCTCCTCGTCCACCACCAGCAGGCCCAGGTTGGCGAACTTCACGTCGCCCGACAGCAGCCGGTGGGTGCCGATCACCAGGTCGACCGTGCCATCTGCCACACCGGCGACCACCGCCCGCTGTTCGGCGGGCGTGAGAAAACGGCTCAGCACCTCGACGCGGACGGGAAGGTCGGCGTAACGCTCTGCGAACGTTTGGTGGTGCTGCTGGGCCAGCAGCGTCGTCGGCACCAGCACGGCTGCTTGCTTGCCAGCGCTCACGGCGCAGAAGGCCGCCCGCACCGCCACTTCCGTCTTGCCAAAGCCGACATCGCCGCACACCAAGCGGTCCATCGGCGCGGGCTCAGACATGTCCGCCAGCACCTCGTCGATGGTGCGGCGCTGGTCGGGCGTCGGCATGTAGTCGAAGCTCTCGGCCAGCTCGGCCATGCCCAGACCTTCGGGATCGAACGCGTTGCCCGATGTGGTGATCCGTCGCTGGTACAGCACCACCAGCTCTTGGGCGATCTCGGCGACCGCTGCGCGCACCTTGGCCTTCTGGCGCTGGAAGTCACTGCCGCCCATGCGACTGAGTCGGGGCGTTTCCCCGCCGATGTAGGGGCGGATGAAGTCGATCTGCTCGGTGGGCAGGTAGAGCCGGTCGGTCCCCCGGAATTCCAGCTCGAGGTAGTCGCGCTCGTCATCGCCGAAGGCCCGGCGCACGAGCCCTGCGTAGCGGGCGATGCCGTGATGGTGATGAACGACGAAGTCGCCGACGCTGAGATCTTCGAACGACGACGTCACGCCGGTGCGACGTCGAGCTGCGCGATGGACGCGCCGGCGACCGGTGAACTCTGCTTCGGGCAGCACCGCAACCCCGGCCGCGGGAGCGATGAAACCCTGTTCGAGCGGTGCGACCACGACGTGACCGCCTGGCACCGGGGCGAAGCTTGAGAGCCCCGAATGCAGGCGCAACGGGACTTCTTCCGCGCTCAGCGCGTCAGCGAGCCGAGCAGCTGATCCGTCGCCTTCGGCCGCCACGACGACAACGGGTCGCTTCGCGCTGTCTTCGACCTGTCCTTCCGCGCTGTCTTCGACCTGTCGCTCCGCGCTGTCTCCGAGTTGTCGCTTCGCTCCGGTCACCAGCCGGCGGAGCTGGGACACCAGGCGGCTGGGATCGCCGGCGGCGGGCACCCATGGCTCGGTGGCGATCTGCGGCCCGGGATCGCCCTGCGCTGTGGGCGCTGCGGTGGAGTCCACCGACCACACCGCGGCTTCGCAGCGAGCCAGCAACCGGTCGAACGCAACGTGCAGCCGGGGGAATGCCGCGCCAGCAGCGTCTGGGCCATTGCCGTGGTGGTCGCCCGAGTCGCCAGGACTCCGCAGGCCCCACGTCACCGCCAGCGAACGGGTCAGATCGTCGGTTTCTGCGGTGATGTCGGCAGCTCGGTCTGCGAGCCGCCGCGGCTCGCACAGCAACACCAGCGCATCGGGGCCGAGCAGGTCCGGCAGCACGATCTCGTCGGGAGCGAGCCATGGCAGCCACGACTCCATCCCGTCGAACAGCTCACCCCGGCTGAGGCGCTCCATGTGCTCGCGGCTCCACGGCTCGCTGCTTGCCAGCGCTGTGGCACGTTCCCGCATGGCAGCATCGGGACGCATCTCGCGCGCCGGGTACATCTGCGTCTCTGCAAGCTCTGCGACCGAACGCTGATCGGCGATCGAGAACTCCGTGAGGCGGTCGACCTCGTCGCCCCACAGGTCGATGCGCACCGGCATCTCGGCCGTCGGGCAGAAGACGTCCACGATCCCGCCGCGCACTGCGATCTCGCCGCGGTGCTCGACCTGATGCTCACGGCGATATCCCCAGGCCGCCAGCTGCGACACGAGTTCGCCGAGGTCGCACCGATCGCCTCGTGTCACGCGCATCACCGACGCTGCCGGGGCAACTGCGTCGGGGCTGAGCCGCTGCAGCAGCGCTCGAATCGGGGCGACGATCACCTTGAGGTCGCTCTCGCTGGCGGGGGAGCTCAGCTTCTCCAGCACTGCCAGCCGGCGGCCCATCGTCTCGGTCGCCGGGCTCACGCGTTCGAACGGCAGCGTCTCCCACGCCCCGAACAGTGCGACATGCTGCTCGCCGAGCCAAGTGCGGAGGTCTTCGGCGTAGCGCTCGGATTCATGGGCCGTGGCCGTGACCACCAAGACCGGCAACCTTGATCCCAATGTCGCCAAGCCGGCGGCGACGAATGGCCGGGCTCCCCCGGCGACGGCAATCGAACCCGACGCCCGGCCCAGCATCGACACGAAGCCGCGGTCATTGGCAAGTCGCTCGGTCAGCACCCGCAGCGGCGCTGCATTCGCCGGGCTTGCCGGACTCGCTGAGCTCACTGCCCTTTCCGATCGGGTCCCCGCCGGCGGACGTTCGTAACGTTCATGGCCGCCTCGATGCCGTCACGCACCAGCACCTCCAGCCCCTCTAGCGCACGGTCCAGCGCCTCGTCGATCAGCAGCGCCTCGGGCCGCGCCGGCCGCTGCAACACCCACTTGCGGCCGGCTTCGGGCCGTGGCGGCTTGCCGATGCCGATGCGCAGCCGCACGAAGTCACGGGTCCCGAGCTGGTCGGCGATCGACGCCAAGCCGTTGTGGCCGGCGATCCCCCCACCTGCTTTGAGCCGCACCTGCCCGGGCTCGAGGTCGAGCTCGTCATGGACGACGACGAGCTGCGACGGCTCGACGATGCCATGACGCTTCACCAGCACACCCACACTGCGGCCGCTCTCGTTCATGAACGTGGTCGGGCACGCAAGCGTGACGGGGCGCTCGCCCACCGTCGCCTCCCCGACGCGAGCGTGCTCGCGGCGCTGCACCGCCAAGTCGCACCGAAGCGCCGATGCCCACCGTTCGGTGGCCTCAGCCCCGACATTGTGACGGCTTCCCCGATAGCGCTCCGGAGGGTTGCCGAGACCCACCACCAGCCAGTCTGCGGCTGTTCCCCGCCGCGCGGCCGCCCGGCGGAACACGGACACCGGGTCGGTCAGTCCTCGTCGTCGGCGGCGGCAGCGGCGGTTTCCTCAGCGTCGATTGGCTCGCCGTCCTCGTCAGTCTGCTCAGCAGCGACGGCAGCACGTGTCCGCTGCGCAATGGCCACCAGCGTGTCGCTGTCGAGCAGGCTCACCATGCCCTCGGGCAGGTCGAGATCGCTGACGCGGATCGGGTTCTCCAGCGAGAGCGTCTCCACGTCGACGTCGACGGCCGGCGGGATCACACCCGCAGGCGACTCGACATGCAGCGACATCAGCTGCTGCTGCACCACTGCTCCCTCGCGACCGGCCACCGCCGCGTCGCCGACAAGCCGGATCGGCACGTCCACCACCAGGCGCTCATCGAGCGAGATGAGCAGGAAGTCGACATGGGTGACGCGATTGGCGATCGAATCGCGCTGCATGTCCTTGACCATGGTGAGATGGTTCTTGCCGTCGACCTCGAGGGTGATGATCGCGTTCGGACCCGCAGCGTTCAGCGCAGCCCGGAACCGCAGGCGGTCGAGCGTGATCGACACGGGATCGCTGCCGTGGCCGTACATCACCGCGGGGATCTTGTCGGCAGCGCGCAGACGCTTCGAGTGGCCCGTGCCGGTCATGTGACGAGGCTCGGCGATGAGCTTCAGCTGTTCCATGCTGGCCCTTTCGGCAGTTGGGCCCCGTCAGCTCACGAACTCTTGGGCGACGGGCGTCGAGTCGATCAGCGACGAGGAAGCCTACGGGTCTCAGAAGAGGTTCTGACCGTCAAAGATCTCCGACACAGATGCGTCCTCGAACACCGACTCCAGAGCGTCGGCGAACACGCCGGCAACGCTCAGCACGACGAGCTTGTCGAACTGCTTGGAGCTCGGAATTGGCACCGTGTTCGTGACGATGACCTGGCTCAGCGAGGAGTTCTTCAAGCGGTCCACGGCGGGTTCGGAGAACAGTCCGTGCGTGCTCGCGCACATCACGTCGGAAGCACCGTTGGCAATCAGCGTCTCGGTGGCCGAGCAGATGGTTCCGGCCGTGTCGATCATGTCGTCGATGATCACGCAGGTGCGGCCCGCTACTTCGCCCATGATGCCAAGCGCCTCGGACTCGTTGGCGTTGTCGGTCGCGCGGCGCTTGTAGATGGACGCCACATCGCAGCCGAGTCGGGTCGCGTAGCGCTCAGCCACTTTCACGCGGCCGGTGTCGGGCGACACGATCACCGAGTCGGGCCCCATGACGTCGGACAGGTAGTCGATGAGTACCGGCGCCGCCGTCAGATGATCCACCGGACCGTCGAAGAAACCCTGGATTTGGCCGCTGTGCAGGTCGATCGACACCAGGCGCTCTGCGCCTGCGACGGTGAACATGTCGGCGAGCAGTCGCGCAGTGATCGGTTCGCGGCCGGCGGCCTTGCGGTCCTGGCGGGCGTAGCCATACAGCGGCGCGACGGCAGTGATGCGCTTGGCTGATGCACGCCGGGCGGCATCCACCATGACGAGCTGCTCCATGATCGCGTCATTGAGGCTCATGGTCTCGCAGGCGGCGTGACTCTGGATGATGAACACGTCGCCGCCGCGAATCGACTCCGCGAACTTGCACTTGATCTCGCCATTGGCGAAGTCGATGAGCCCGGGGTCACCGAGCTCCACGCCGAGCTGGGAGGCAATCTCGGTAGCCAACTCAGGATTTGCTCTGCCGCTGAAGAGGTGCAAGCGCTTCTTGGTGACCAGCTCCATTGCGTGTTCCTTCCTCAGCGGTGCGGGGGGCGCCGTGCTCGACGCAGACGCGCTCGAAGCAGCACTAGCTGAGGGCTGGGCGGAACGCTCGGCAATGGGTTTTGACGGCATGTTCAGCAGTCCGGCGACAGTCCGAGACTACCCGACCGCATCCCAATCACCCCGGGGTTTACCGCCTCGCGACCAGCGCTGCCTCGCAGGCAGCAAGCTGATCAGCATCGTTCACGCCCAGCGCCTCAACCGGATCGGAGACGGTCACGGTCGAGATTTCCTGACCGCTGCGGGCAAGCAGTCCCACAGCATCGGTGAGGTAGTACTCCGATGCCGCGTTTGCTCGGCCGAGTTGCGGGAGCACCCGGCGCAGCTGATGGATGTCAAAGCAATACACGCCAGCGTTGATCTCGTTGATCGCCGCCTCTGATGGTGACGCGTCGCGCTGCTCGGTGATGGCGATCGTGCCCGCGCCACGGACGATTCGCCCGTAGCCCGTTGGATCGTCAAGGTTGGCAGTCAACAGGCTCACCGCGGCGTCTTCGCCCCGACGCTCCGAGGCGAGCCGCAGCAGGGTTGTGCTCGAAAGCAGCGGCGTGTCGCCCGTGAGAATCAGGACATCGGTGGCCCGCTGTCGCGCGCCGAGCGCGGCGAGGCCGACCCGGGCCGCGTCGCCGGTACCCAGCTGATCGGGTTGCGTGGCGAACACCAGGCGGTCGGGTTGGGGCGCGCCTGCACTCACCACGGATCGCACCTGGTTTGCCTCATGTCCGACGACCACAACGACCGGGTCCGCGTCGATGCCGGCGAGGGCGTCGAGCACCCGCAGCACCATGGCGCGGCCCACAACGGGGTGCAACGGCTTCGGCATGTCCGAGTCCATGCGGGTGCCAGCTCCGGCTGCCAGCACGATCGCTGCGCAGGCGGGCTCTAAGGGGTCCGGCGACATCGTGCTGACTCGACGTGGGTATGGCGGGGTTCGGGGAGGAGGACTCGAACCTCCATTGCCGGGACCAAAACCCGATGTCCTACCAATTGAACGATCCCCGATAGCGCCTGTCACCGCAGGCGGCTTGTCTGTGGATCGAGGGTAGCGACCTGCCCGAAGGCCACGGTCAGGAATTTCTGCTGCAGCCGGCTCACGTTCCCGCGTGTCGGGCACCAGCTCGAATACGACGCGCCGGCGGGCGGTGCACGACCTCTCGCGACCCGTTCTCGTGGGACGCCGCCCATCACGCGCTAGCGTGCGTGCCTTCATGGGATCGCTGGTCAAGAAGCGCCGCAAGCGGATGCGCAAGAAGAAGCACCGCAAGATGCTGCGGCGCACGCGCTACCAACGCCGCAACCGCTAACCCCGGACCCTCCTGCCGACGCCGGTACCATGCGACGAGCGCCGTCGCGCGCTCGCCACGGGAGACCCGTCCCATGTTCATGAGCTTCGGCGCGAGCAACTACAAGGCTTGGCGTGCTACGGACGACATTGCGCTTGCGCCAATTACCGGGTTCTTCGGCGCCAACAGTTCCGGCAAGACCAGCCTGTTGCAGCTGTTCCTCCTGCTCAAGCAGACCGTCCAGTCGCCGGACACGAGCAAGGCGCTCGACCTCGGCGACGACAACACGAACGCGCTGGTGTCGGTCGGAAGCTGGCAGAACCTCTGTTCCGGGCGCGTCTTACCCCAAGAAGTGGAATTCAGCTTCGGCTGGACCCCCAAACATCGGACAGCCCTCGAGATCTTTGAGTCCGGGATTGACGTCGCTGACGAGGTTGTCGAACTGCCGAGGTTGACCTACAGCGCTGCGATCCACATTTCGGCGTCGCGTGCGTTCACTCGGCGCCTCAGCTATCGCTCGGATGATCTGCTGGTGGAGTTGTCGCGCTGGCATCCACAGGACCACAAGGTGTCCTGGAACACAGTCACAGCCAACGTTCGGGGACACAACCGGCTCCGCCCTCTTGAAGCAGACAAGGACGTCCCCCCGGCAGACGACATCTTCCTGCAGTCGCTTGTTCATTGCTATGGCTTTCCCAACGAGTTGCTGGCTCATTTCCGGAATGCTGGCTTCCTCCGCGACCTCCAGTTGGAATTCGAGCACCAATTTGAGCGCCGCTTGTTCTACTTGGGGCCGCGCCGGAGGCACGGACAACGGCACTACCCATGGCATGGCTCAGAGCCAGTCGATGTCGGTCCTTCCGGCGAACGTACCGTCGATGCGTTGCTGGCCTCTCGCGATCGTGGCCGCAACAATGCTGCCGCATTGGCTGCTGACGGCACTCCCGAAGAACGCATTTCTGTTGAAGAGCATGTGGCACGGATGTTGCGTGACCTTGGGCTAGTCACTGAGTTCAGTGTCGAGCGAGCCTCGGAGGGTTCAGAGCTCTACCGAGTGAAAGTGCAGCTGAAGCGCACCTCCTCTCCGGTCGACTTGGTGGACGTGGGATTTGGCGTGTCCCAGCTGCTGCCGCTGCTGGTCCTGCTCGCGTATGTGCCCGAAGGTTCCACGCTGCTGCTCGAACAGCCGGAGATGCACTTGCATCCGCGGATCCAATCCAAGCTCGCCGACGTGCTCATTGACCTCACCAAGACGCGCAAGTTGCAGATCATTCTTGAGAGTCACAGCGAGCACCTGCTGATGCGGTTGCAGCGGCGCACTGCGGAACAGAAGATTCCGCAAGGACATGTAGCGATCTATTTCTGCGAGAACGGTGGCGTCGAGTCGAAGCTCTCGCAGCTTCAGCTCGACGAGTGCGGCTCCATCGCCAACTGGCCAAAGGACTTCTTCGGCGACGCGATGGGCGAGACCGCAGCGATTGTGTCGGCGGGCTTGCGACACCGCGCCGAGACGGAGGCATGACCGCGTCTGTCGTCGACACCAATGTGCTCTTGGTGGCAAATGGTGCAAACGACAAGGCCAATGCCGAGCCAAGAGCTGCCTGCCGACTCTCGGCGATCAACTCGCTTCTCGAAGTCCGCGAGCGGCGCACGCTCATGCTTGACCGAGGCGGTGAGATCCTCGATGAGTACAGCAAGAAGTGCAACTACTCGGGACAACCAGGCGTAGGGGACCAGTTCTTTCTCTGGGCGCACCAGAACGCGGCGAGTCTCACCGCAGTCGAACTCACGGTGCATCCTGACCGACGCTTCACAGAATTCCCTGACGACCCAGCTCTTGAGAAATTCGACCGGGACGACCGCGTTTTCGTTGCCGTCGCAGCAGCTGGTCCAAGGCCGAATCGAATCTTGAACGCTGTCGATTCGGACTACAGCGATCATCAGCAAGCCCTGCAGCAGGCTGGCATCACCGTCGCAGAACTTTGCCCGGACCTCTTGACCGGGCCGTGAGCACAGGCGCGTCTGCCGCTGTCGGCATCAGGTTGTTCCTGGGCTGCCATGCAAAGGGCCGAGAGCCGTAGCCGCCAAGTATCTGCGAAACCCTCACAATGTCCCGACCGCGACGCGGCCGACGACATGACCTCCGAAAATGCGACCCCCAGCGACACGGCCCCCATCAACCACATCGGTATCAGCGGGCCGTTCACTGGGCCATCCGCCTGAGCGAGGTCCAAGGCCCTCCCAGTTCACTTGCAGCGTCGGCCACAGGCGGTCCACAGCAATCCGAAGATCGCCCAACAGGTCACTTGGCCAGTCGCCCGTTGACTCGGCAACAATCACTGTCCAGCGAGCGCCAGAGCTATCAAGAGTCAACATGCATCGGTCGCCAAAGCGATGCAGGCTGCCTGGACGCCAGAACAGAGCATCCGCCAACGGATCCACGAACTCCCCGCACTGGACGCAGCGATCGCGGCGCACCGCGCCGTGATGAGGACTACGAGTCCGCAAGCGCCACGCCTCCATCAATGCACCCACAGTATCTTCGGTATCTTCGCGCCGGTCACAGCAGCGGCCGCGCTGCACGGGCTCAAGGACGATCCGACCGACGGCGCGGCCCTCGTCGCGCACCTGAGCCGCGATGGCTGCAGTTCTCAGGCGCACTGTCTCGCTACGGGCATCGGCGGGGAGACCGTCGAGCACCTCGACATCGACAGGGCCGGGGCTTGCTGACTCATTGGAACCAAGACTCGCCCAATTCACTTGCATCGAAGGCCACAACCGGTTCACTGCACGCTGCAACTCATGAACGGGATCAGCTCCTGCGTCCGTCCGTCCGTCGGACTGAGCGACGATCACGGCCCAACGCGCGCCGTTGTGATCGAGCGTCAACATGCAACGGCTGTGGCTCATTCCGCGACTCCATACCGTGCCTGTCCTCGTCGCCGCGAGTCCACCGAGCATTGGATAGAGGCTGCTGGTCCGCTAGCTGACGCGTGAAAGAGCATCTTTTGGCTATCAGGGAGCAACGACGTCGATCCGAATCTCATAATGGCGCTGACACCTGGCCGTAGTCATCGCTGCCCCAACAGATCGCTCGGCCATCGGGACGCAAACCACACGTGTGCGAACCACCCGCAGCAATCTTCGTGAACTTGCCCGGCGGTGGCGACGGCGGGTTCCCTTCGCTATTACCGATACCGCTGTACCAGCACACCGCTTCACCGCTTGGACGCAATCCACAGGTTTGGAAGGTCCCTGCTGAGAGCGCCGTAAGTACGCCTGCGGGTGGCGGGTCACCCTCGCTACGGTGGCTGGGCCAACAGACAGCAATGCCGTTGGGTCGCAACCCACACACCTGTAGACGGCTAACGACTACCTCAGTGAAAGCCCCAGAGGGCATATTGCTGAACGGTTGAGGTTCTTCGCGGTCGGCCCACGACGTCTCGCCGGCACCGGCCCAGCATTCCGCCTTTCCAGTACGACGAAGGCCGCACGCAAACCAAATGTCGCCCGCGTTCTTCATCGAGACTGCCGCGAAGATGCCCGAGAGTGGGCTATCCGCCATGTCATAGCCCCAGCACTCAGCCTCGCCGGTTGGTCGCAACCCGCACGTTTGGTCACCTCCGGCAACAACCGAGCGAAACGCGCCGAAGTATGGAGATGCCTGTCCAGAATCGTCACGGCCCCAGCAGACGATCTCGCCGCCGCGACGCAACGCACAAGTGTGGTCGTAGCCCACCGTGATTTCGACAAAGCCAAATTCACTGACATCATCCTTGTACATCGCTAGCGATGCCGTGGACTCCGAGCCCAGTGGCGGTTCCACAACGCGGTCAGCTGTGCCAGCGGCACAACCGAGAGCGAGGAGCGCGACTGTCGCGAGGATGCTTGCAAGGTGAGAGATCCGGGCGAGATTCCCGGTGTCGCGAGATGACTTGCGCGAGATCTGTAGCTGACCAACTGGTTGTCCGCTTGCCTGATCGAATCCGCCGATGTTCCCAATCGGCAGGTTTCCTTCCGGCGGCGTCGGAACGTAGCGCCGCAGAAGCTTCGCTGACATCGTACTCAGGCTATGAGCGGCTGGCATGAAATGGTTGAAGAGTTCTGCGAAGACCTAGCCCTGTTTATTCACGAGTGGGGTGGCCGATTGTGTCGGGGTCCGCGGAAAAGCCCCTCTGACCTGCGACGATGCATGCGGTCAATGTACGCATCTTCGAGTTCAGGGGGGCATCTCCGAGGTGAAACCTACCAGTGTCACTAACGCGCGTCTGGCAGGCGGCGGGGACCGGGTCGTGTGGGGTGCGGGCCTGTTCGCGCTGGGGCGGTTCGCGGATCGTGTCGGGCTGACCGAAGCGCTGTCCGCGGCGGTGCCTCCCAGAGGTGAACGCGTTCCGGTTCATGACCGCGGCGAGGTGCTGGCCCATGCGCTTTTGGTGCTCGCGGGCGGCGGCGAGGCGTGCACCGACATCGAGTATCTGCGTGCTCAGCCCGAGCTGTTCGGCGATGTCGCGTCGGACTCGACGCTGTATCGCACCATCACGGGTCTGGGTCCCGGCGGCGCGTGGGCGCTGCTGAGCGCCGCAGCGGCGGTGCGCCGCCGGTTGTGGGCCGATCGTGATCGCAGCGGCCCGCTGGTTGTCGATGTCGACTCGACGCTGATCGAGATCCACTCGCAGAACAAAGAAGGCGCTGCGCCGAATTACAAGGGCGGCTACGGGTTCCATCCGATGATCTGCTCGACCGCGGACGGCGAGCCGCTGTGGATAAAGCAGCGGCCCGGCAACGCCGCAGCGAACGACATCGCCGATCATCTCGAAGTCATCGACGCCGCTGTCGCGATGCTGCGGGGGTCTGACGCGGCAGGCCACCGCGAAGGCGACGACAAGAGCCTCGTGGATCGTCGGCTGGTGGTGCGCATCGACGCGGCGGGATGCTCGCCGACCCTCGCCGCGAAGCTGCGTGACCGCAACATCGGGTTCGCGGTGTCAGCGCGGTCGAATCGGGACATCCAAGCAGCCATACGCAGCGGGCTGGGCGACCCGGACCGCTGGCACAACGTCCCCCGACGGCCCCGCCAGCGCAAGCCCAGCCGCACGCAGGTCGCGGACCTCACCGACCTCGCCGGCCTGTCGGGCTGGCCCGAGCAGACCCGGGTGATCGTGCGCCGCGAGCCGCGCCATCCCGGCGCGCAGCGCAGCCTGTTCCCCAGCGAGAACTTCCGCTACTGGGGATTCATCACCGACCAGCCCGGCGACGCAGTCCACCTCGACAAGCTCATGCGCAGCCACGCCGACGTCGAAGACGCCGTGTGTCGCCTCAAAGACAGCGGCCTCGATCGCATGCCGTTCACTGCGTGGCACGCCAACAGCGCGTGGGCCGCCATCTCCATGATCGGCCTCGCGCTCGTCGGCTGGTTCCAGAACGCCTGTCTCACCGGAGCGCTCGCCAAAGCAGCCCCCAAACGGCTCCGCTGGCAACTGTGGCACCTCCCA
Source organism: Acidimicrobiales bacterium (assembly GCA_965231925.1). Taxonomy (GTDB): domain Bacteria; phylum Actinomycetota; class Acidimicrobiia; order Acidimicrobiales; family Poriferisodalaceae; genus Poriferisodalis. The sequence goes on along the minus strand of OZ246894.1, from coordinate 998,815 downwards.
GCGCTCGTGTGCCACACCGCGCGACGCGTCCTTTTGCGGCTGCCCCAACAGCACCCCGGAGCCCGAGCACTGCTCGCCATCGCACACCCCCGCTGACCCCCCGCCCGCACCGCTGCGCTCGCCGCCCGCCGCCAGCGGGCACGCTCCACTGCGCCCGCGCGCACCCCCGGCGACACCCCGACGCCCGAACCGGAACCGAAACAGCCCGACGCAGCCTCAGCCCGCACCCCGACAACCCGAAAACAACAAATCAGGCCAACCGGCACACCCAAAAGACGACTCGCCGCATTCTCATGAATAATCAGGGCTAGAGACGCCCAACGGCGCGCGCCTCGGTGGCGCTGACGCCTTTGCCGGCCGGCCGAACCACGGGTGTGCCGAACGGCGCAGGGACGAACCAAGTACCGCCGCTGCCCGCCAGCTGCGGGGTACGCCCGCTCGCTGCGGCGAGCTCATCACGCCAAGCGGCGAGTTCGGGATAGGCGGCCAGCGCCGCGGGCTCTAGGTCGTTCGAATTCTGGCCGGTCGGGCCGCCCAGATCGTCCCACGTGCGGTACACGGTGGCGGTGTCGACCTCGGTCGGAGGCGTCCACAGCACGAAGGACTGGTCCCGGAATGGGAGCGGCTCGATGATCTCGCCGATGCCCGTGACGTGGGCACGTCCGCCGACGAGGCAGAAGGCCACGTCCGCGCCCAGCGACGCCGCCTGCTGCGGAGTGACGACGGCTGGCGACTCCGCATGCGGTGCCGAGCCGGTGGCCGCGATGTCAGCGGTCTCGACGGCAGCCAAGCGATTGGCCCAGCGCAGCACTGCCGCAGCGTCAGCCGATCCCCCGCCCAGTCCGGCACCGGGCGGGATGCGCTTGCGGATCTCGACGTGGGCGGTGCGGCCGGCCAGCTCGAGCGCCCCGATGACGAGGTTGGAGCGGTCGGCAGGAATGTCCCAATCGGGTCGATCTGCGCCGACACCTCCGTCGCCGGGCAGCCGCACGACCTCGACGGAGGACTCCGAGCTGGAATGCACGATGACCTCGTCGCACAGGTCCAGCGTCACCATCTCGGCATCGATGAGGTGATAGCCGTCGGCCCGGGTCCCGGTGATGCGCAGCCGCACCGTCAGCTTGGCCGGAGCCAGCAACCGAGTCGGTTCAACGTGGGAGGCCGAGCGCTCCGCCACGGCAGCCTCAACCCTGGGTCTGGGCCGCGAGGGACACCTCAGCGAGGCGAGTCCACTGTGCGAGCCCGAGCTGCTCGGGGCGGTCGGTGGGTTCGACGCCCGCGGTCACGAGCGTTGCGTCGGCGTCGTCAAAGGCACGCCGCAGTGTGCGGCGCAGCATCTGGCGGCGATGCGCAAACGCGGTGCTGACCAGGCGGTCGATCTCGCTGCGCAGCACCGGATCCAGCCCGGGCGTCCGCCGGGTGATGCGCACCAGCGCGGACTCCACGTCGGGGCGGGGGTAGAAGACCGTGGCGGGCACCGCGCCGGCCAACTCGGCATCGGCGTAGGTCGCCACTCGCACCGACACCGCGCCGTACGTGCCGCCCCCCGGGGCTGCCGCAAGTCGCTGAGCGGCCTCTTTTTGGCACATCACCAGCATCTGGGTCACCGCCGGCACGTCTTCGAGCACCGTCAGCACCAGCGAGGTGGCGATGTTGTAAGGCAAGTTCGCGACGAGATGCCAACCGGCCCCAGGCAGCAGCGCGCCCCAGTCCATGCGGCGAGCGTCGGCGTGCACCACTGAGAGGAGGCCAATCGGGTCACCGGCCTTCCCATCGGCCACTTCGATTGCCGTTGTGCCGGCCGTTGCGCCAGCCAAATGGCCCGTCACTTCCTGCAGCAACGGCACGAGCCGCCCGTCGGTTTCTACCGCCACGACCTCGGCGCCGGTCTCGGCCAAAGCCAGCGTGAGCGAGCCCAGGCCCGCGCCGATCTCGACGACGCGGTCACCGGGCCCCACTCCTGCCAGTCGGGCAATGCGGCGCACCGTGTTGGGATCGACGACGAAGTTCTGACCCAGGCTGCGGCGCGGCGCCGCGTCGGCCCTGCCCAGCAGCTCCTTGACCGCGGGCAGGGTCAGCAACTTGCCTGTCATGAAGACATGCGCGAATTGACGGACCCTCGCGTCGGTGGAACCGATGTTTCCCGCTCTGGCTCGCTGCGCTCGCGGGCCGCTTGGGCCACGGCTTCGCCCTGTGTTTCCCGCTCTGGCTCGCTGCGCTCGCGGGCCGCTCGGGCCGGGGGCTCAGCCTCTCGGGCGTCGGTTGGACCATCAGATTCGCCCAGACCGAAGATGCGCACCGCATTGGCGGTGGTCTCTGCGGCAACCTGGCTCGCCGGGATGCCGCGCGCGGCAGCGACCGCCTCGCCCACGAACCGCACCCAGCTCGGACGGTTCTGCTTGCCCCGCATCGGCACGGGCGCCAAGTACGGCGCATCGGTCTCGATGAGATAGCTGTCGGCGGGAACGAGTGCAGCGGCGTCGCGGATCTCGCCGGCGTTGCGAAACGACACGATGCCGCTGAACGACACCGACGCGCCTCGCTCCAGCGCCCCGCTGGCTTCGTCGGGCCCGCCGGTGAAACAGTGGAACACGGTGCCCTCGGGCACGCCCTCGGCGTCGAGCACGTCGAACGTGTCTTCCCAGGCGTCGCGGCTGTGGATGACCAGCGCCAGTCCATAACGATGCGCCATGGCGATCTGCGCGGCGAATGCCTCACGCTGGCTCGCCCGGTCGGAGTGCTCGTAGTAGTAGTCGAGCCCGCATTCGCCGATCGCCACCGGCGAGTGACCGGCCACTATCAGCTGCTCCAGCTCATCGAGAGCCGCAGGGCCTTCGTCGGCATCGTGGGGGTGCAGCCCGATCGTGGCGGCGACACCCGTCAGCGTTCGGGCCCGCTCCAGTGCAGCGACACTGCGGGGGACATCAGTGCCGATGTCCACCAGCCACGCGACGCCGTCCTGATGGGCCTCCGCGACCAACTCGGCGCCGCCGTCCCACAGGTGGCAGTGACTGTCGACCCAGACCTCGGCTTGCGGTGATGGGTTCATCGTGCGGGGTTCATCGCCTGGAAATCACTTCAGGCGCGGGAACAGCGGCTCACCGGTCGCCACCGCCACGCCGCCGGGGTAGCCCCCCCACGTCGCGGCCTCGGGCAGGCGCTGATCGGCCACCGAGCCCTCCATGCCGATGCGCCGCCACACCTCCTCGCAGCCCCGCGGTGTCGCCACCGATGCGAGCACCGCCACGATGCGCAGCGCTTCGAGCGCATCGCCGAGCACGGCATCTACCTCGGGTCCGGGATCTTGCTTCCACGGCTCGGCCGCTTCGAGCATGGCGTTGGTCTCGCGGATGATGCGCCAAGTGGCGTCGAGGGCCTCTGAAGGCGCCAGCCGCTCCCAGGCTTCTGCGGTGTCGGCGAAGCACTCGGCCACAGCACTGGCCAGCGGGCTGTCGGGGCGAGGCGCCGGGCCGACGCCGTCGCACTTGCGACTGACCACGGTGGCAACCCGGCTCATGAGGTTGCCCAAGTTGTTGGCCAGGTCCGCGTTGTAGCGGGCAACCATCCCCTCATAGGAGAAGTCGCCGTCAGGGCCGAAGGGCTGATCGTGCAAGAAGTGGTGACGCACGCCGTCGCTACCGAAGTCGTCCACCAGGTCACCCGGGGCGATCTGGTTGAGCGCAGACTTCGCCATCTTCTCGCCGCCCACCAGCAGGAAACCGTGCACGTGGACCCGCCGGGGCGGCAGCACGCCGCCGCTCATCAGCATCGCCGGCCAGTACACGCAATGGAACCGGAGGATGTCCTTGCCGATCAGGTGCACGCCGGGCCAGCGATGCGCGAACTGGTCGTCGTCGCTGGCGTAGCCCGCGGCGGTGATGTAGTTGGTCAGCGCGTCGAACCAGACGTAGGTGACATGGCGCGGATCCCAAGGAATCGGGATGCCCCAGTCCAGCGATGTGCGGCTGATCGAGAAGTCCTGCAGGCCGCCGCGGATGAATCCCAGCGCCTCGTTGCGCTTGGTCGCCGGCACGACGAAGTCGGGATGCGCTTCGTACCAGTCCAGCAAGGGCTTCTCGTAGCGGCTGAGCGCAAAGAAGTAATTCTCCTCAGTGACGTGCTCAGCAGGCCGGCGGTGGATGCGGCAGTTGCCGTCGTCGAGATCGTCGTCGGTGTAGTAGGCCTCGCAGCTCACGCAGTACAGGCCCTCATAGGTCTGCAGGGTGATATCGCCGTTGTCGTAACAAGCCTGCAAGAGCTGCTGAACCGAGTGGTGATGGCGCGGCTCGCTCGTGCGGATGAAATCGTCGTTGGAGATGTCGAGCTGGCGCCATGCCTCCTGGAAGCGCACCACCGTGCGGTCTGCCCACTCGATGGGCGTGCAGCCGTTTTCCTGTGCCGCCCGCTGGACCTTGAGGCCGTGCTCATCGGTGCCGGTCAGGCACATGACGTCGTCGCCGCGCAGACGATTCCAACGGGCAATCGCATCCGCGGTGATCGTCGTGTACGCGTGCCCGATGTGGGGGGCGTCGTTCACGTAGTAGATCGGCGTCGTGACGTAGTAGGAGGCCACGCCTGCAGGGTAGTGAGGGGCGACGCAGCCGCCCTCGCCCCTATTGCATCTGGTTATCGAGTGCGCGGGCCAGTTCGGTGGAGATGTCGTAGGTGCGGTTGCGGCCCACACCCAGTCGCTGTGCGACGGCTGCTGCAGCGTCGCGGGCGCTGGTGCCGGCTGCCAGCTCGCGGTGCAGAGCCGCTCGAATCTGCTCATCGGACGGGGGTCGGGAGATCGCTGGGCCGAGCACGACGACGATCTCCCCTCGTGTCGGCTCGGCGTAGCGCGCTGCCAGCTCGGCGACCGTGCCGCGCGAGACCTCTTCGTGCAGCTTGGTGAGCTCACGGACGACGACTGCTGGACGGCCGGCGCCGCAAACCTCGGCTAGGTCTTCGAGCGTGGCACCAAGGCGTTTGGGTGATTCCAGCAGGACGACGGTTCGCTGTTCGGCGGCGACCGCTTCGAGTCGTTGATCGCGGACCTTGCCCTTGCGGGGCAGGAAGCCTTCCATGACCCAGCGATCTGTCGGCAGGCCGGAGACGGCGAGTGCGGCAACCGGTGCGGATGGCCCGGGCACCACGCTGACGGGCAGACCTGCCGCCGCGACTGCCCCCACCAGGCGCTGCCCCGGATCGGAGATCGTCGGCATGCCCGCGTCGGTGATGTACGCAGCGGTCTCCCCCGCCGTCAGGCGCTGCACTATCTGCGCGGCGACGGCGGCCTCGTTGTGTTCGTGCATCGCCACCAGCGGCTGCCCGCCGATGCCCAGTCGCTGCAGCAGCAGGCCGGTACGCCGGGTGTCCTCGCAGGCCACGAACGACACCGCCGTCAGTACTTCGACCGCCCGCGGGGCGATGTCCGCGAGATTGCCGATAGGCGTGGCCACCAGCCACAGTCGAGCTTGCCCTGCTGCGGCAGCGCCCGCCTGATCGGTCATGCACCTAGGCAATCAGGCTGTGCCAGCGCAGCCACGCTCATGCGTCGAGTCGGATCTCGAGGGTGTCGCCCACGGTGAGGCCCCAGCGCTCGCACGCGCCCGCCTGGGCCTCTACGACTGATCGTGCACGGAGCCTCGGCCGACCGATACGGCCCGGTTGCATCCGCACCATGTCCACGACCCGCCGCTGCGCATCCAAGAACATCACGTCGATATCGAAGCTCATTCCGATGGTGTGCACGCAGCGGCACCGCTCGATTAGCAGCGCCCCGGTCAGGTCGTCGCGCCCCAGCAGACCACGCCGGCGCTCAGGACGGGTACGAGCGACCTCGAGGCTCGCCACCACTCGATCCCCGCACGCAAGCCACGGCATGGTTACACGTTGAAGCGGAACTCCACGACGTCGCCGTCGCGCATCGGATAGTCCTTGCCTTCGACGCGCAGACGGCCTGCGTCACGCGCTGCAGACCACGAGCCTAAATCCAGCAATTCGGCCCAGTCGATCACTTCGGCCCGGATGAAACCGCGTTCGAAGTCGGTGTGGATCCGCCCGGCGCACTGAGGTGCCCGCCAACCGGCTCGGAACGTCCACGCCCGCGATTCCTTCTCGCCCGTGGTCAGGAAGGTCCGCAAGCCCAGCAGTCCATGGGCAGCCGCCACAAATCGCTCCAGCGCGCCTTCCCCCAGGCCGAGCCCTTCGAGCAGCTCGGTTCGTTCGTCGCCGGTGAGCTGCGCGGCCTCTGCCTCGAGCTGCACACTCAGCGGCAGCACGGCGGCACCGGGCAGCTCCGCCTCGATCGGCGCTGCGAGCTCGGCGGCTGCGTCCAGCTGGTTCTCACCGATGTTCAGCACCGCCATCACCGGCTTGTCGGTGAGCAGGAAGTGGCTGCGCAGCGCAGCCCGATGCGGGTACTGCTGCGAGTTCTGTTCAGAGCCGCTGCAGTCGCCGCTGAGCGGCCAGGCCCGGTACAGCGGCGTGCCGGCCGCCAGGTGTTCGAGCGCTGCGTCGAGCGCTGCGACCTCCTCGGCCAGTGCGGTGTCGGACGGCTGGCTGCGCGATGCCTTTCGCCTGCGGTTGATGCGCGACTCCACCGACTCCAGATCGGCCAGCGTCAACTCGGTTTCGACGATGCGCAGGTGTTCGAGCGGATCGGCGGGGCCGGGCACATCGGCGTCGTCGAACGCGCGCAGCACGAAGACGATTGCATCGACCTCGCGGATGCCTCCCAGGAAGCGGTTGCCGAGGCCTTCGCCCTTGCTGGCACCTTCCACCAGCCCGCCGATGTCGATGAACTCGGTGGTGGTCGGCACCACCTTGCGGCTGGCGCTCATGGCGGCCAAGGCATCGAGCCGGGCATCGGGTACACGGGCCACACCGATATTCGGATCGGTGGTGGCAAAGGCGTACGGCGCCGCCAACGCTCCGCCGCCGGCGAGGGAGTTGAACAGCGACGACTTTCCCGCATTGGGCAGGCCGACGAACCCAAAGCGTTCCATCGCCGGGCGAGGTTAGTGTCGCGCCCGAGGCATCCACTGAAGGGGAGGAACCCATGGGACCGCTGCAGGGACTGAAGGTGATCGAGCTGGCGGGCATCGGCCCCGGGCCGTTCTGCGCAATGCTGCTCGCCGACCTGGGCGCGGACGTCATCCGCGTCGATCGCATGACGCCCGAAGACCTGGGCATCGACCGTGGACGCAAGTTCAACGTGCTCAACCGCGGCCGTCGCTCGGTGGCGGTCGACCTCAAGTCGCCTGACGGCGTCGAGACGGTGCTGAAGCTGGTGGAACAGGCCGATGCGCTGATCGAGGGATTCCGCCCAGGTGTAACCGAGCGGCTCGGCCTCGGACCCGACGAGTGCATGGCCCGCAACCCGAAGCTGGTGTACGGGCGCATGACCGGATGGGGCCAAGAAGGCCCGATGGCGCATGCCGCCGGGCACGACATCAACTACATCGCCCTGACCGGTGCGCTGCATGCCATCGGACCGGCCGAGGCGCCGACCCCGCCGCTCAACCTGGTGGGCGACTTCGGCGGCGGCGGCATGTACCTGGCATTCGGCGTGTGCGCAGCGCTGCTCGAGTCACGCGACTCGGGGCAGGGCCAGGTCGTGGACGCCGCCATGACCGAGGGCGCGGCGTCGCTGATGGCAGCCATCTACGGCATCTACGGCTCGGGCGGCTGGGCCGACGAGCGGGAGTCCAACTTCCTCGACGGCGGCGCCTACTACTACGGCGTGTATGAGACCTCCGACTCCAAGTTCGTGTCGGTCGGGTCGATCGAGGGCAAGTTCCACGATGAGCTGCTCGAGAAGACCGGCCTGGCCGATGCTCCCACCGTGGACCGCAACGACCGCGATGGGTGGGCAGACAAGCGGGCGCGTCTCGCTAAGGTCATCAAGACCAAGACCCGCGACGAGTGGGACGAGCTCATGGCGGGCTCAGATGTCTGCTACGCGCCAGTGCTCGATCTCTCCGAGGCGCCACACCACCCCCACAACGTGGCCCGCGGCAGCTTCGTGGAGGTGGAGGGTGTGATGCAGCCAGCGCCTGCACCCCGCTTCAGTCGCACCCCAGGCGAGGTCGCCCGACCGCCGGCGTCACCGGGCGAGAACACCGATGAGGTGCTCGCCGACTGGGGCTTCGACGCCGACGACATCGAAAAGCTCCACGAAGTCGGTGCAGTCGGCTGAGCCGATCCTCCCCAGACAGGCCACCAGCCCGAACCAGTGCCGTAGAACTGATTCAGGGGCGGCCTCGGTAGCCTGCAACGTCTATGTCGAAGCGCACCAAGAAGCGGAAGCTCCGGGCGCGCCGCAGCAAGGCCAACCACGGCAAGCGCCCCAACTGCGGCCGCGGTTAGCCCGTTGGCGTCGCTCGCGGCAGCGGCCTTCGTGAGCAAGCGCGGCTGCCGCTGCAATCGCCGGTAGACCGGCCATCATCAGGGGGTGCGCAAGCTCTGCACCTCGGCATTGGTGGGTGTGCTGATCCTCACGGCGGTAGTCGCCAACGCGTGCCACATCCGACAAGTCAGCGGCGCTGCGCCAGAATCAACAGTCATTGGCGTACCTGAGCAGGCCGAACAGGTTGACGATGGGTCGACGACAACGACGCTGCGGTCGCCGAACCCGATACCAGCCACGAAACAGCCCCCTGCCGCTCCGCCGACGAGCGAGCCGCGCGACGATGGCGATCCTGAGGAGCCGGCCGCGGTCGCCATATCGGACGAGCCCGAACAGGAGAGCGAACCGAGCCTCTTGATTGCGGAAGTCGCCGATCGGGACTGGCTGTCACCAGGTCTGGAGTCGGCGTTGCGCTCGTGGTATCCCGATCGCACGTTCGTCCTGCACCCCGACGGGGCCCGAGGCGACCTCGACGGCGACGGCGACGATGACGCCGCCGTCCATGTCGAGGCACGGTCTGCCGGTTCGCCCCAGGCGCAACTGCTCGTGCCCGTCATCAACACCGGCGAGGCATTCGATGTGCGGCCGCCAGTCAACCTCGGGCGTCGCATCATCATCGACTCGATCGGCATCCGCGACGGCACCATCGAGGTGTCCCTCTTCGACCGCTCGCCTGGCGAGCCGCTGACGATGATCACACGGCGTACCACGCTGTCGGTCGCTGTCGGCAGCCCTGACGAGGCAGACACCGAAGCAGGCCCCCCGGTCGTGACCCCCACCAGCGTCGAACCCATCGACTACACGCCGGCGCTGCAGATCAGCCGTCCAGCGACCCCGGTGGTGTTGGAGCTCGATGGCGTGGGCACGGCCATGTCGGATCGGATCGAGCTGCGCGAGCGACATGGGTATGCCGTGCATGTCGGGGAGAACGAAGTGGTAGTTGCGACGCTCGTCGCGCCGGCGGGCGTCTGGCTGGAACTCCGTCTCGGCGACGGAACGTTGCTGGTGCCCATCAGCGAGCGAACCCAGAGATTCGCGATCCAAGCACCATCGCACGGCGAGTGGACGATCACCGTCGCGTCGTCGCTGCTGGAGCCGGCGGACTACCGGCTCGCGGTGGAGGTGTTCGGGGCCTCGCGCAGCAGCGCCATCGCAACTCGTGACCTCACCGGTTTCTGGTCCAGCACTCGCACATCCCCGCCGGTTCTGCCAGACGAAGGCCCGGTGGCCTACCTGACCTTCGACGACGGGCCCCATCCCGCCTATACCTCGCAGGTGCTCGACGTGTTGGCGCGCCATGGCGCCAAGGCGACGTTCTTCGTCGTGGGCTCGCTCGCAGAGCGTTACCCGCTGCTTGTGCAACGGATCGCCTATGAGGGCCACACGCTCGCCAACCACTCATGGGATCACGCATCCCTTGCACGAGTCTCACGGGCGGCGTTCGAGCAATCGGTCGGGCGCACCCAGGAGCTCCTGGGGCCGCTTGCCACTTCGTGTCTCAGGCCGCCGTACTGGGATCTGGGCGTCTCCACCCTGGAATGGTCTGCCGACCTCGGCCTGAGGCTGGCGTCTTGGACATACAGCCCGCAGGACTGGCTGCAGCCCACAGCGCAGGAGGTTGCCGATGGCATCGTGGCGCGAACCGCTCCCGGCGCAGTGATCCTGCTGCACGATGGCGGCGGCGCTCGCCGGCCGACAGTTCGCGGGCTCGACATGGCGCTCGAGCGGCTCAGCGGCAGCGGACTGGAATTCAAGCCGCTGTGCCGGTGAGGTGCCCCGCGGGCCTCAACCGCTTCGCCGGTGAATCTCGGCCAGGATCGGCTCAGTCAGCACGAGACCGCCGTAGAGCGTGTAGTGGACACCGTCCAGGGTGCGGATCCGGCGATTGTCGTGATCCGCGCCAAGCCGCGCGGCAAAGCGGCCGTCGATGGCCAGCGTCTCGTACGCGTCCCAGAATATGGCCCCGTCGATTTCGCCCACTGCGGCCTCGGACAAGGGGTTGACAATGCCGGGCAAGTCAGACAGGTACCTCGTTCCCAAGGGAGGGAGCCCGACCCAGATCACGAGGCGACCTGGTCTCACTGTTGCAGAGACGAGTTCGGCCACCCTGGCTTGGTAGCGCTGATCCCAGGCGGGTTCGCCGGGTCGCTCGGGGTGACCGCGAAAACGCTGCTTGTCGTTGGCGCCCATCGCGAGTACGACCACGTCATAGGGGCCCTCGGCGATCTCATCGGTCACGTAGGCGATCCAGTCGAAATACCAGTCGGTCACCACGCCAGTCGAGGTGATGATGTCCTCGGTGAAGCGGAAGCGTTCATCGTCGGCGATGAGCTGCCGGAAGCCATAGACGGGACCGCCCGAGATCGAATCGCCGCCTGACCACACCCGCAGCGGCCGTTCGGGCGTAGCCGCCGCCAAGAGCGACCGCCGGTCTTCGCGAGCAAACCAGTAGTAGGCGGGCTCGGTGCCCAGCCCAGACTCGGCGAGCGGGTCGGGCCAGCGCAGCACGGGATCCGCCCACGGGTCGTCGGTATGCCTGGGCGGTGGCACGAGGACCTGCGCCGACGACCTACCGGTGACGAGGTCATCGGAGGTGCTGTCATCGACGGCGTCTTCAACAGCGTCCTCAACGGCATTGTCGTCGGACTGCGCGCCCACCGGGCCCGACGGCAGTCCCGACGCCAGAAGGCACACGACAATTGCGGCGGCGGCCCCCAGCGTTCGCCGAGGGCGGTGTGCAACCCGCAGGTTCACGAAGGTGCGCCCGACATCAGATTGACCAAGCCGCCGAGTTCATCCAGCAGCACCTGTGACAGCCAGCGCCCCCCGACGGTGCTGAGGTGCACGCCATCGGAGAGACGCACGTCGGCGAGTTGCCCGTCTGCGTCAGCGACGTAGCGACTGAATCCGCCGTTCGGTCCCCGGAACAAGTCACGCGTGTCCACGTAGATCACCCGATCCCGCTTGGCAGCCTCGGCCGCGAACACCTTGTTGACCTGCTGCATGCGCTCGTCGTAGTCGGGCCTCTCCATGATGGGCTGGCCCACCCAGATCAAGACCCGGTCAGGGTCGGTCGTCACCAGGTCCATGACGTGGCCGACCCGCGCCGAGTACTCCTGCACCCAATCCTCCGAGAAGGGGCGGGCGATCTGACCGTCCACCACAAGCGCCTGCGCGTCGTTGCCGCCGTACATCATGACCACTGCGTCGGGATCGGTGTTGGGAATCACCTCGACAATTCGAGCGGGCCAGTCGTAGAAGTCGGGACGGCTCAGACCGCTCGAGAGCTTGTGCTCAGAGGAAGCCTCGATGACGCCGGTGTCATTGGCCAGCCCCACCATGACGTGGCCGAAGAACTGCACCATCGAATCGCCCATGATGTGCAGGCGCAGCGGATCGTCCGGTGTGGGAAACCACGCCACGGTGGTGGGCGGTACGCTGATGCCCGTTTCCCCGGTGTCGTCTGTGCCATCGCTGGCGCCGACGACGGGCTGCTCGTCGCCCGGTGCGCCTTCGACCCCCGATGACGCGCCGTTGCCCGAGGTCGGCTGGGCGCCCGGGGCGGCCACCGGCGCTGTGCCCGAAGTCTGCGTATCGCCTTCGCTGGCGGGCGTCACGACAACCAGATCGGCGGGGGCCGTCTCCGTCAACGGTGCCGCTGCGGTCGAACCGGGCTCAGCCGAAACATCGAACTCATCGGACACCGCGCCGGGATCGGTCACCGATCGGCCGAAGGCCTCGTCGGCCCACAGGCGCGGCAGGTGCAGCCCGACAGCGCTGGAGGCGCCCTCGACCGGTTCCCAGACTGCGACCGAAGCGTCGCGCTCCCAGCCGAACGGCTTCTGCTGTGCCTCACGCAGCAATTGCTGCGAGTTGAGCACCATCGCCAGCACCAGTCCGAACGCGCCCGCCAAGAGCACCCTGCCAGCGGCGACACCGTTGCGACGGTCAGTGGCGTCAAGGCGCGGCTCGCTTGCGACCGGGCTGATCGGGTGATCGGGGGGAGCGTGCGAGGCCGGCATTGCTCAGAACTGGAAGTAGATGAACGGGGCGACGCCCGTGGGGCCGAGTACGTCAATTGCCACCAATGAGATGCCCACCACAGCGCCTTGGGCCACCCAGCCGAGGCTGGCGAAGCCGTCGCGCAGCTGGTCGAACCAGTCGGTGGGCATGAACTGGAATGCCAGCGCGCCGAACGTCACGGCGATCACCAGCGGCGTCGCAGTTCCGGCGTAGTTGTCGAAGCTGGCCACCGCGCCGAGCATCTCCACAGCAGCGGACAGCGATTCGGACCGGAAGAACACCCACGCCAGGCACACCACATGGAAGGTGACGAGCCAGCGCACCACCTCGCCAATCGCCGGAGAGAGCACGGGGCCGGCGCCGCTGCGCTCTCGCTGCTCACGCACAAGCCGTTCCACTGCCAGAACGGCGCCGTGGATGCCGCCCCAGATGACAAAGTTCCAGGTGCTGCCGTGCCACAGGCCGCCGAGCAACATGACGACCATGAGATTGCGATAGGTGGTGGCGCGGCCTTTCCTGTTGCCGCCCAGCGGCACGTAGAGGTAGTCGCGCAGCCAGCGGGACAGGGTCATGTGCCAGCGCCGCCAGAAATCCTGCAGCGTGAGCGCCCGGTAGGGATTGTCGAAGTTCTGCGGGAACCGGAAGCCCAACAGCAGCGCCACGCCAATGGCGATGTCGGTGTAGCCGGAGAAATCCGCGTAGATCTGGACCGCGTAGGCGTAGACCCCGAGCACGACTTCGGGGCCGCTGTGTGCGCCCGGATCGGCAAAGACGCCGTCCACGATCTCGCTCGCCAGGAAGCTGGAGATCACGACCTTCTTGAACAGCCCGTTCAGGATCAGCCCGAAGGCCTCGGCGGCAGGCACGTAGCGGGGGTCGGGCCGGGCAACGAGCTGCGGCGCCATCTCCGACGCCCGCACGATCGGGCCGGCCACGAGCTGGGGGAAGAACGACAGGTACACCGCGAAGTCCAGCGGCGTCATCTCGCGAACGTTCCCCCGACCGATATCGATGATGTAGCTCATCGCCTGGAACGTGTAGAAGGAGATGCCGACCGGCAGCGTGTACTCCAGCACTGGCAGCGCGCCCGTAATGCCGAATCGCTCGAGCAGGTTGGACATCTCGACAGCGAAGAAGTCCCAGTATTTGAAGACACCGAGGATGACGAGGTTGGCGGTGACGCCGAGTCCGACCCACCAGCGTCTCCCTTCCGCAGTGCTGTTGACCGCGAAGTGCCCCGCGACCCAGTTGATGACGATGGTGGTGAGCAACAGGAAGACGAAACGCCAGCTCCACCAGCCGTAAAACACGATGCTGGCAGCGAGCATCAGCGGCTTCCACAGGGCCGGGTGCGGCCGGGTCAGCCAGTTGACGACGAAGACGACAACGAAGAATGCTCCGAAGACGAACGTCGGGAACAACATGGCAAGCCGAACATACTTGCGCCCTCGCTCCAATCACGGACAGCCGTGAGCGGAGGCATTTCCCTATGACCACCCCCGAAGCACTTGCAGACGCCTGGCTGGCTGCCGAACCCGACGCAGCGATGCGCCGCGACATCGAGGCCAACCGTTCGAACGTCGAATGGGTGGACGCCCACTTCGGCAGCCGGCTGCGGTTCGGCACGGCCGGAATGAGAGCTCCGTGGGGTCCGGGGCCGGCCGGCATGAACCGCGTCATGGCCCGAGTCGCCGCCCGAGCGATCGGCAGCGAACTGATTGGGTGCGACTTGGGCCGGCGAGGCGCCGTCGTCGGCTTCGATGCCCGGCTGGGCTCCGCGGACATGGCGTTCGACGCAGCGCGTCTGCTCGCCGCCATGGGTATCCCGACGGCAATCATCGACGGGCCCGCCCCGACGCCGCTGCTCGCACGGCAGCTGCTCGCCCGCTCCGCAGGCGCGGGGCTGATGATCACCGCCAGCCACAACCCCCGCTCCGACAACGGCCTGAAGGTGTACTGGTCTGACGGCACCCAGATCCGGCCACCGATCGATCGAAGCATCGAAGCTCGCATGGACCTGGCGTCGCTTCCCGGCGACAGCGATCTGGCCGCCCGGCACGAGGTGGAGAGCCTCGATGTGCGGTCGGTGATTGCCGAATACGTCGGCGCTGCCGTCCGCCGTCCGGTCTTCGACCCTGACGGTCGACCAGCCGATCCGGCTGACGTGCCACCGATCGTCTACACGGCGATGTGCGGCGTCGGCTCGCAGACCTTGGGCCATGCATTCGCCACCGCGGGCCTGCCGCCGCCGATCTATGTCGAACACCAGCGACATCCCGACGGGTCGTTTCCCGGTTTGCCGTTCCCGAATCCCGAGGAGCCAGGCACTCTCGATGACGCAATAGCGCTGGCGTCTGACAAGGACGTCGACGTGGTCCTCGCCAACGACCCAGACGCGGATCGGCTGGCGGTGGCTGTCGGGGGCCATGACGGCGCTTGGCACCGGCTCAGCGGCGACGAGCTCGGCGTGCTGTTGTGCGACTGGCTGATTGGCCTAGCGGGCGACGGCGAGGGCGTCGAGCCCGATGTGCGGCCGTTGATCTCGGCGTCGTCGGTGGTGTCAGGTCGGATGGTCGAAGCCCTGTGCAGCGCTCGGGGCGTCACTCACCACCGCACCCTCACGGGCTTCAAGTGGATCATGGAGCCGCGGCTGGCACGTCCGCGAGCCCGTTGGGTATTCGGCTACGAGGAGGCTCTCGGATACTCGGTGACAGACGCGGTGCTGGACAAGGACGGCATTGCAGCGGCCGTCGAATTCGCGCGACTGGCCGGAGCGCTGGCTGCCCGCGGCATCGGGCCGCTGGAGCGCCTCGATGAGTTGGCTGCCGAAATCGGCCTCCATGTGACGACCGCAGCGTCGGTGCGCGCCACCACGGAAGCGATTGCTGCGGCCATGGCGCGGTTGAGGGCCGATCCGCCGGGCACGATCGCTGACCGCCCCGTCACAAAGATCACCGACTGGCTCGACTCGAGTGCGCCGCACCGAGCTGACCTCCTGGAAATGGAGCTGGCTCCCGCCGCGACGGACGGCCCCCACCACGACCCCACGACGCAGGTACGCATCTGCATCCGGCCGAGCGGTACCGAGCCCAAGGCCAAGATCTACTTCGAGGCGGTGACGCCGAACCCCGGCAACGTCAGCACCGAACGCCGTCGTATGCGGGCCCTGCTCGATGCCATCGCCGAAGAGATCCTGGCTTCACTCTTCACTATCGAATGACAAGCAACTAGCGTCGCGGGAACATAGGCGGACTGAGGGGGAAACCATGTCCGACCGTTCACGTACCCGTACGTATCGCTGGAGTCACAACCGGCGACGGTCCACCCGGCTGCTGGTTGGGTTGCTGGCAGCAATGTCGCTGTTAGCGGTGTCCTGCGGCACTGACGACGACGCATCCGATGATGAGGTCGAGACGCCGAGTGCCGACACGAGTGCGGCAGTCACCGAGACTGAGGACGCGGCCCCAGAACCAGATGCCGACGAGCCTGCGGCCGACGAGCCTGCACCGGACGACAGCGACGCTGAAGAGGCCCCCGAGCCAGCACCGGAGCCCGAAGAGACGGCGCCCGAGGTCCCCGCCCCGAGCGGCACCGTTCGTGCAGCACCGGTTGTCTCGCTGGTCACGATGGACCCGCACAACTTCCAAGGCGGCGGGTTGCCCTGGCTGACACCGGTGTATGAGCCGCTGTTCCGCATAGAGCGTGGCGGGGATGGCTCGATCCAACCGCTCCTCGCGACCGGTTTCTCGGTGGACGGCCTCGACGTCACCATCACACTGCGCGATGACGTCTCCTTCAGCGACGGCGAGCCATTCAACGCCGCCGCCGTCGAGGCGAACCTCGACCGAGGCAAGGCAGTTGGTGTCTGGGATGTGTTTGCGGTCATCGACTCGGTGAGCGTGACCGACCCCTTCACCGTCGTCGTCACACTGGCCCGGCCCGCTCCAGCCTTCATCAGCGACTTGGCGTCGGTTCCGGGATTCATGATCAGCCCTGCAGCCTTGGACGATCCCGCGCTCGACCGCAACCCAGTCGGCACGGGTCCCTGGGTGTACAACGCCGCAGAGAGCCGTGAGGGCGACGTCCACGTCTACACGCTGAACGACAACTACTGGAACCCGAGCGCCCAGGGCGTGGAACGGATCGAGGTCTACGACATTCCGGACGCGCAGGCCCGACTCAACGCCCTCAAGACCGGCCAACTCGACATCGCCGCTGTCGCCGGCCCGACCGCTGCAGAGGCAGGCGCCGACCCCTCCCTCGGTCTGATCCAAATGGGAACGAATTGGGTGCTGGGCCTTCCCATCCTCGACCGGGACGGCACCAAGGTGCCGGCATTTGCCTCTCCACAGGTCCGCGAGGCGATGTCGATCGCCATTGACCGCGATGCCTGGGCACAGGTGATCGACTTCGGCCTCGGTACTCCCAACCTGCAGCCGGTGCCGAAGGGCCACTGGGCCCACAACGATGCGCTCGACGAGAAGATCGAGTTCGACCCCGAGCGGGCCCGGCAATTGATGGCCGACGCGGGTTACGGCGACGGCTTCAGCTTTACCATGCCCTCCATCGGATTCTTCGGTCGGCACGTGGAAGTCCTCGGTGAGTTCTGGCGAGACATCGGCATCGACATGAGCGTCGAAGTGCTCGAACCTGGCACGCTCGCCGGCCGCAGCCGGAGCACCGACTTTCCCATCACAATGCTGTTTTGGGTTGTCGGCAGGGATGTCTCGGCATACCCAGGCTCGTATCTCGATGTCGGCGCGCCGTTCAACCCGTTCGGCCACGTGCCGAATCCGCGATTCGCTGAGCTCAACGAACTCGGCTCGGCGAGTCTGGATCCCGCCGAACGCGCTCCCCACTACCACGAGATGTGGGAGATCCTCGCCGAGGAGAGATTCGTCATATTCGTCACGAGCAGTGACGTCGTGCTGGGTGCATCAGCCGAGATGGCGCAGAATCCGACGATCCGGATCGACGCCGCGCAGGCGGAGGCGCCGATCTGGCATGGACTCCGGCTCGGCGGCTAGCCGTCGCCTGGCGGGGCCACAGCCGGTCCCCGACGCCGGACTTCGGCACTCATCTATGAACTCAGACAGCGCCGCATGCTGAAGCTCGCGGCACAGCGGCTGGTCGCGCTCGTCCCCCTGCTGTTCATCGTCTCGCTGCTGACGTTCTCGATCACCGACCTGCTCCCAGGAAACCCCGCCGAGCTCATCGTTGGTGACGACGCCACACAGGAGCAGGTCGACCTGGTGCATGAGCGGCTCGGCCTCGACCAGCCGTGGCCCCAGCGGTATTGGGACTGGTTGACCAATGCGATCCAAGGCGACTTGGGGACGTCGTTCTTCAACAGCGTCGAAGTGACCGATGCGGTGCTGCTGCGCCTGCCGGTGACGCTGTCGTTGACGCTGGCGGCTGTCGTGGTGGCGCTCATCATCGGCATCGGCGCGGGTCTCATTGCGGCGCTGCGACCGGGCGGCTGGACCGACCGTGCCGCCACGGCGGGCGCCACCGTCGGCCAAGCGCTGCCGAACTTCTGGCTCGCGCTGATCCTGGCCGTTGTTTTCGCCGTGAAGATCCGGTGGTTCCCCGCAACCGGGTACACCCCCCTCACCGAGTCGCCGGGCGCATGGTTGCGCAGCATCACCTTGCCGGCCATCGCCCTCGGGGTGGGTGCCGCCGCGATCCTCGCCCGCCAGACACGCAGTGCCATGGTCGGCGTCTTGCAGACGGACTATGTCCGTGCGGCCCGCGCGCAGGGCCTCAGTGCTCGGCGTGTCGTGCTGAAGCACGCGCTGAAGAACGCCATGTTGCCTGTCGTCACCGTGCTGGCATTCCAGGTCACTGTGCTGCTGGGCGGCGCGATCATCGTCGAACAGGTCTTCGCAGTGAACGGGCTCGGCTCGCTCGCCGTCACCGCCGTGCGCCGACAGGACGTGCCGCTGGTCCAGGGCGTCGTCATCGTCTCGGTGATCGTCGTGGTGCTCGTACAGCTCGTGACCGACCTGCTGTACGGCTATCTAAACCCGAAGGCCCGGCCCTCATGACGCTCGTCTCGCCCGATTCGGGTCCCGGGACTCCGCCCGCCTCACGCCCGGGGGCTGGCGCGGCGAGCGATCTGCTGGGCTCGCGACAGCGGTTCGCGCGGCGCTTCTTCGCAAAGCGTGCCGTGATTCCCGCTTCGCTCATTGTGCTGGCCGTCTTGGTAGCCGGGATCTTCGCGCCGTGGCTCGCTCCCTACGACCCGCTCGACCAGAGCCTGCTCGACACGATGCAGGGTCCGTCTTGGGAGCACTGGCTAGGAACCGACGATCTCGGCCGAGACGTGCTGAGCCGCCTAATCTTCGGGGCTCGCATCGTGCTGATCGCCGTTGCCCAGGCGATGACGGTCGCCGTGGTCATCGGCGTGCCGATCGGGTTGTTCGTCGGCTACATGGGCGGTTGGTGGGACCGCATCGTGATGCGAGTCGTCGAAGCCGTCATCTCGGTGCCCGGAATCATGGTGGTCATCGTGATCATCACGGTGCTCGGCACTGGTCTCACGAAAGCGATGATCGCCCTGGGCCTGCTGTTCTCGACGGCCTTCCTCCGACTCGCCCGCGGCCTCGTCATCGCGGAGCGCGAGGAGCTCTACGTGCGAGCCGCACGTGTCGTCGGTGCCGGCACGGGTCGCATCGTTCGCAAGCAGATACTGCCCAACATTGCAGCGCCGCTCATCGTGCAGTTCACCTTGACGACGGCCGCTGTCTTGCTGGCCGAAGCCGGTTTGAGCTTTTTGGGTCTCGCAGTGCAGCCGCCCGACGCCAGCTGGGGAACGATGCTGACGACCGCGTCGCGGTTCATCAACCTGCACCCCTGGCTGGCCCTGCCGCCGGGCATCGCCATCGCGCTGGTTGTGCTCGCCGTGAATCTGCTCGGTGACGCCATACGCGATTCGATCGGACGCGGCGTCGGCGAGACCGTCACCCTGCGGCCCGCTGCACGAGACCCCTCCGCTGCCGGCACGGGCGGGGACGGTGCGCCGGCAAGCCAGCGGGAGCGAACTGGGGTGCCGTCGGATGCGGCGCTGGTCATCTCGTCGCTCGACGTGCAGTTCCCGTCGCCCCGCGGGGTTCCCTTGACCGTCGTCAGCGACGTGTCGCTCCATGTACGGCCGGGTGAGACGCTCGGCCTCGTCGGTGAGTCGGGCTGCGGCAAGAGCGTGACTGCCATGGCGGTGCTGGGCCTCGTGCCCGAACCCGGGGCAGCAACCGCCGAGGCGATCCTGGTCGGGGGTCAGGACGTGGCTGCGATGTCGCGCCGGGACCTCCAGCACATCCGGGGCACACAAGCGGCGGCAATCTTCCAAGAACCCACCACAAGCCTGAATCCGGCCTTCCGGATCGGCGACCAGCTCTCGGAGATCTTGCGCATCAAACGGGGCATGACTCGCAAGGCTTCACGCAGGCGCGCTGTCGAGCTCTTGGAGATGGTGGGGATACCGGATGCGGCGGCCCGTGCCCGAGCTTTCCCCCACGAGCTCTCCGGCGGCATGGCGCAGCGTGTCGCCATCGCGCGGGCACTGTCGTGCGAACCGAAGCTGCTGATCGCCGATGAGCCGACGACGGCGCTCGATGTAACGGTCCAAGCGGAGGTTCTGGCCCTGTTGCGTGACCTGCAACGCGAACTCGGCATGGGGATGCTGTTCATCACCCATGACCTCGCCGTCGTCGCGGACATCTGCGACCGGGCGGCGGTGATGTACGCCGGCGAGATCGTGGAGGAAGCCGAAGTCACCGAGCTGTTCGCGAACCCGCGCCATCCCTACACCGAGGGCCTGCTGGGAGCGGTACCCCAAGCCGCTCACCGCGGGACGGCCCTGCGGGCGATACCGGGCGTGGTGCCGCAGCCGGGCGAGTGGCCGACCGGCTGCCGCTTTGCGCCGCGTTGTCCCTACTCCACCACGCAATGCACTGCTGCGCCGGTGGAGATCGACGTGCAGCACGCACACCAAGCTCGCTGCGTGCGTGCGGCCGAGCTCACTCTGGACGGCGCCGAATGAGCAGCACTGAACCTCTGCTCGCCGTCGGGGACCTGTTTGTCACCTACCGGAGTCCTCGCAGCCTCTTTCACCTCGCCGCGGTCGACATCCACGCGGTCAACGGTGTGAGCTTTGACATAGTGCAGGGCCAGACACTGGGTCTCGTCGGCGAATCCGGTTCGGGGAAATCGAGCACCGGCAACACCATCTTGGGCATGGTGCAGGCCGAGTCCGGCTCCGTGCGATTCGACGGCATCGACCTGACTGAGCTGGAAGGGAAGTATCCCCCCGAGATCCGGCGCGACATTCAGGCCGTCTTCCAGGACCCGGCCTCGTCGCTGAACCCCTCGATGGTCATCGCGGACATCGTGGGCGAGCCGCTCGACATCCACAAGAACCTCGACAAGGCGGCCCGACTGGCGGCATGCGAGGAACTGCTGGAACTCGTCGGACTCTCCCGTGAGCATCTCGAACGCAAGCCGCACGAGTTCTCGGGCGGGCAGCGCCAGCGCATCGCCATCGCGAGAGCTCTGGCGCTGCGCCCGCGCCTGCTGATCCTGGACGAGCCGGTGAGCGCGCTCGACGTATCCACCCAGAGCCAGGTGATCAATCTTCTCGAAGAACTCCAGGAACAACTCGGGCTGACCTACCTGCTGATCGCGCACGACCTGGCCGTGGTGCACCACGCCAGCGACCGCATCGCAGTGATGTACCTGGGCAGCATCGTCGAGGAGGGCCCTGCTGAGGAGCTGTACGCCGAGCCGGCGCATCCCTACACCCAGGCGCTGCTGGCCGCGGTGCCGGTGGCGAACCCGGTGCGCCAGCGCGAACGGCGATCCGGCGGCCGCAGGAGCTACGGGGAGATTCCCAGCCCGCTCAACCTCCCCTCGGGCTGCCCGTACCGCACTCGTTGCCCGCACGCGCACGACGCGTGCCTGGAGGAGCGGCCCCCGATGCTCGACCTAGGCAACGATCGGCGCGTGGCGTGCGTGCTCTATGCCGGCGACAGCAAGGAGATCATCAGATGAACGCTGACGCGCTGGGGGCCTACGCGGGCACCGGTCCATGCACGGTCGGAATGGTCGAACACCTCACGGTGACCGACGAGCACCGTGACCGCGAGATCGAGCTCACCTGCCGCTACCCGACCGCGGGCGGCTCCCACAAACTGCTCGTGTGGTGCCACGGGCTGGGCGGCTCGCGCCATGGCAGCGGCGGCTTGGCCGAATTGTGGGCCAGCCACGGATTCGTCGTCGTCCAGCCGACGTTTGTGGACTCGATCGAGCACGTCGCGCGAGACCATCCCGAGTTGGGGCTCGAACCGCACCACATCCACAACAACGAATGGATCACGGTGCCCGAAGTTTTCGACTTCATGATTCGCAACCTTCTCCAGCCTCCGTGGTGGCTGGCGCGTGTCGCCGATGTGGGGACGGTGCTGGACCAGGCACCCACGCTGCTTGACGGCGTTGCTGACTTCGCCGGATCCGTCGACGGCGACTGGGTCGGCGTCGGCGGTCACTCCTTCGGCGCTTACACCAGCCAGCTGTTCGCCGGGGTCACGATCGACCTGCCGGGCGAGGGGCCCACGTCGTTCCGCGACGACCGGGTGGGTGCTGTGGTGATCGCCAGCGGCCAGGGCCGCAACCAGCAGGGCCTGCGGGACGGCTCGTGGGACACGGTGGCGTGCCCGTTGCTCAACATCACCGGCAGCGAGGACATGGGAGCAACTACCGACGATCCGAATTGGAAGCGCGAGCCGTTCCTGTTCGCACCACCCGGCGACAAGTACGAAGCCTGCATGGAGGGCGCCGACCACGGGCTAGGAGGGATC
Organism: Acidimicrobiales bacterium; assembly: GCA_965231925.1. GTDB lineage: Bacteria > Actinomycetota > Acidimicrobiia > Acidimicrobiales > Poriferisodalaceae > Poriferisodalis. The sequence goes on along the minus strand of OZ246894.1, from coordinate 976,546 downwards.
GGCGGGAACTTCCCGAATTTCGCCGAGAACGAGCACCAGCGGAACATCGTCCAACAGACGACGCTGGCGTTCTGGCGGGCCTACATCGCCGGAGATGGCGACGCAATGGCGTGGCTCAACTCTGATTTGCCGAACGAATTCGGTTCGCCGATCCTGTCGTTCGAGCGAAGATGACCGCCTGACACAACCGGCGCCGCTCAACGAGATCAGTTCTCTGTGCAGATTTGCCGCCTCGGACGGCAATATTGCGCACAGAAGCCGTGACGGCCGCTTGCCAAGCCCGGCCGACTGGCGCTAGCGCAGATCGGCCACCAGCTCGTCGAGCGGCACGAGCGGCCGGGTGCCCACGTGGGAGATGACCTCGGCGGCTGCCACCGAGCCCAGCCGGCCGCACAGCTCCAGGTCATAACCGTTCGCGAGGCCGTACAGCACACCGGCCGCATACAGATCGCCCGCACCGGTGCGGTCGATCACTTCGTCGACGGGCTCGACCGGAACGTTCACGATCTCGTCGGGAGTGACGAGCACCGCGCCCGCTGCCGAGAGCGTCACCGATGCGATGTCAACTTGGCCCTGCACGGCAGCGAGTGCTTCGTCGAGATCATCGGTGTCGTACAGCGCCTTCAGCTCGGACGCATTCGCGAACAGGATGTCGGTGCAACGGTCGACCATGTCGATGAACTCGCGCCGGTGGCGCTCTACGCAGAATGAGTCCGAGAGGCTGAGCGCGACCTGGCAGTCGTTGCCGGGTGCGGCGCAGTGCTCTGCCACCTCGCGCAGTGCCGCTCGGGCGGCCGTCGGATCCCAGAGATAGCCCTCCAGCAACACGGTGCGGGCACGGCCCACCATGTCCCAGTCCACATCGGCTGGAGCAAACCCGGCCGACGCACCCAAGTACGTGTTCATCGTTCGCTCGCTGTCGGGTGTGATGACCACCGTGCAGCGCCCGGTCGGGTCATCACGCGGCGCTCTGGCGGTGGCTTGGGAGACACCATGAGCAGCCATGTCGGCGACGAACAGATCTCCGAGCCCGTCCGCGCAGACTCGACCCATGTATCCGGCGCGCCCGCCGAGCGCGGCGATGCCGAGCATGGTGTTGGCGACCGAGCCGCCCGGGGTCATCTCATCGGCACCGCCGAGCAGCTCCACCATCGCGGCGAGCTCGGTCGCCCGCTGGGTGTCCACCAGCGTCATTGCCCCCTTGACAATGCCCAGGCCATCGACGACTGCATCATCTGCGCGCAGCAGCACATCCACCATGGCATTGCCGATGCCGACCACATCCAGCGCGTCCTCATCGACAGCGGCATCGGGTGCATTGCCGACGTCGAGCTGCTCGGGCCGTTTCACGTCCGTGGGCTTAGCACCTCGACTGAACCGCTCGCACGATCTGCCCGGGAACGGAGGGCGTCGGTAGTGTGCGCGCCGTGACGTTTCTGACTGATGGCTCGCCCGATGCCAACCCCTACCGGCTGCCACGAGATGTACTGCCGAGTCGCTATGACATCGTCATCGAGCCCGACATCGACGAGGCCCGCTTCGTCGGCGAGGTTGTGATCTCGGCAACGGTGCAGGCACCCGTCGACAGCATCATGCTCAATGCTGCCGACCTGGAGTGCAGCAGGGCGACGCTGCGCCAGAACGGGTCCGCAATCACCGCCGAAGTGTCCTTCGACACCGAGACGGAGCGGATGGCGCTGCGTCCCGCCGACGGCCGCCGGCTCGAGCCCGGTGAACTCCAGATCAGCTGCACGTTCGCCGGTGAGCTGAACGATCAGCTCCGCGGCTTCTACCGCTCCACATTCGTCGACGAGGACGGCGAGGCGCGCACGATCGCCACAACCCAGTTCGAGTCCACCAACGCCCGGCGAGCGTTCCCGTGCTTCGACGAGCCCGACTTCAAGGCCGTGTTCGGCGTCACGATGATCGTGCCCGCCGATCTCATGGCGGTCAGCTGCGGCGAAGTGATGTCGTCGGAGATCTTGGCCGACGGTCGCCGCTGCGACACCTTCGCCGACACCATGGAGATGTCGACCTACCTGATGGCGTTCATCGTCGGCGATCTCGAAGCCACCGAGCCAGTCGATGTCGGCGGCGTGCCGCTTCGGATCGTGCACGTGCGCGGCAAGTCGGACCTGACGGATTTCGGTCTGGAAGCCGGGGCCTTCGCGCTCGCCTGGCTGGTCGACTACTACGGCATTGATTACCCAGGCACGAAGGTCGACCTCATCGCCGTGCCGGACTTTGCGTTCGGAGCGATGGAGAATATGGGGGCCATCACCTTCCGGGAAACACTGCTGCTGGCCGATCCCGACAAGGCCACTACCGCAGAGCTTCTGCGCATCGTCGATGTCGTGGCACACGAACTCGCCCACATGTGGTTCGGCAACCTCGTCACGATGGACTGGTGGAACGGCATCTGGCTGAAGGAGGCCTTCGCGACCTTCATGCAGGTGGCGACCACCGATGCCTTCCGGCCGGAATGGAAGCGCTGGGACGAGTTCTCGATCGAGCGGGGGGCGGCGTTCGACGTGGACGCGCTGAGCACCACCCGGCCCGTCGAGTACGAGGTGGTCTCCCCGGCCGATGCCGAAGGCATGTACGACGTGCTGACCTACGAGAAGGGCGCGGCAGTCGTGCGGATGCTCGAGCAGTACCTCGGCCCCGACCGCTTCGCGGCGGGCGTGCAGCACTACCTGGAGCGCCACAGCTACGCCAACACCACCACGACCGATCTGTGGGATGCCCTCGAGACCTCCAGCGGCGAGCCAGTGCGGTCGGTCATGGACGGCTGGATCTTCACGCGCGGCTACCCGATCGTGTCGGTCGAGCCGTATGAGGCTGGGCTCACGCTGTCGCAGCACCGCTTCGTGTACGGCAGCGCAGGGCCCGATAGCACGCCCAGCAGCGACGCGTCCGGCAGCGCGAACGTTGCCGGACCGGCGGCCGAAAGCACGGTCGGCATCTGGAGCGTGCCCGTGATGGTGCGCGCCCGCCTCACCGACGGTCGCACCGTCACCGAACGGCTGCTCTTGTCCGACGCTTCGGCGTACATCGACCTCGGCGGCCCCGTCGAGTGGGCCGTGGTGAATGCGGGCGGGCACGGCTACTACCGGGTGCGCTACAGCGCAGAGCTGCTCACAGCGATGGCACGGCAGGCGTTGGAGGTCCTCGAACCCATCGAGCGATACGGGCTCGTGGACGACACCTACGCCGCCGTCGTAGCTGGCGATGCCAGCGCCGCCGAATTCATCGCGCTGGTGACCGACCTGGGCGCCGAAACAGACCTACATGTGTGGCAGCGGATGATCTGGGGGCTCAAGGGGCTGCACGCGATCGCCGAACCGGCCGGGCGCGAGGCACTTGCTGTGCTCATCCGGGACCTGGCGACGACGGCGCTGGGCGTGGTCGGCTTCGAGCCCCAGCCCGGTGAGCCCGATCTGGAGCGGGAGCTGCGCGGCGTGCTCTTCGAGGCGGCCGGGGGCCGTGGACGTGACGAGCTGGTCCGGGCCCGCGCTCGCGAGCTCTTCGAGGAGGCCGTGGGCAACAGCGTCGCTGTCGAGCCGAATCTGGCCGCAGCGGTCGTGCAGGTCACCGCAGCTGCCGGCGACGAGACCGACTACGAACAGATGCTGGAGCTGTACCGGTCGGCTGACACGCCGCAGAGCGAACTGCGCTACCTGCAGTCGCTGCTGCTGTTCGAAGACCGCGAGCTGTTCGAGCGGACGCTCGAATTGTTCGCATCCGAGGTGCGCACACAGAATGCCCCGTACCTGCTCGGCGCCGCTATGACGCACCCCGACTGGGGCCCGCTGGCCTGGGCCTTCATCCGGGACCGATGGAACGAGCTGACCGATCGTTTCCCCCAGAACTCCATTTCCCGCATGGTCGGCGGGATCCGGGGGCTGCATACCCGCGAGCTCGCCACCGAGGTCGAGGCATTCTTCGCCGAACACGAAGTGCCCCAAGGCGCGCTCACCATCGCCCAGCACATCGAGAAGATGTGGGTCAACGTTCGACTCGGGGAGCATGAGGGCGCTCTCATCGCTCAAGCGGCCCAGTCGCCCGCCTCATGAGCGCCAGCCGCACCACGGCGCCAGCTCAAAGTCGCTGATGTTCGGGCGCCCGCCCCGCCGCCCGTTGCGACACGGTGATGAACTGTGGCTGTCGTTGCGCGCGCTTGCCGCCGCCGGGGCGCTGTTTGGCGTGGTGGTCTACTGGGCGCTGGTCATCGTCGACTGACTGCGCCGCTGCTCACTGCGTTGCGGTGTCCGCATCGACGGATCGAGCTGACGCCTCCCGATGCTCGCCCCCCGCCGGCGGCAATTTCGGGACGGATTCGCGGGACTCGTCGGCCCACCGCATCATCATGGCGACGATGGTTCCCCACACAATGGGGATGCCGCCCAGCTTCATGATGAGCCCGGCCGTCTGCTGGTCTGTGGCCGCATCGAGACCGTAGAACCGGGGTGCCAGCTCATAGGTGGCGTAGAGAGGGAAGCTGGCAAAGGTCAGGAACCCTGCCGGCACCGCGGGCACGACGCCCAGCGCCAAGAACAGGTACACCATCTTGCCGGGGTATGCGCGCAGCCGGTGCTCGATGAGCGGCGAGCAGATGGGCAGCCACACGAGCACACCCGAGACGAGCCAGATCGCGTCCATCACGAACGACCCGAACTGGTTGGCCCGCAGCGTGTCCACCGTCCATGGCGAGTGCGTCGCAACGAGACAGCCGTTGAATACCAACCCGGCGAACACCGGCTGGGTGAGGCGGGTCATCACGCGGTAGAGGCGCAGCTTCGCCAGGATCCTGCGAGCCATCGGCTCGGGCGTGCCGAGGACCAGCAGCGGTGCGGCCACCAGCGTGTACAGCATGAACTGCGCCATGTGGGCCGAGGCCAGGTAGCCGGCACCGAGGACGCCGAGCGGCCAATCCGACGCGACCCAGAATGCCAGCACTCCGGTCAGGAACAGCCACATCTGCCGGCGCTCGATTGCGGCATCTGCAGGTTCCAGCGGCCGGGGGCGCATCTTGCGAGCGCGGCGCCGGGCCACCAGGTACGGGGCTGCGATGGCCGCTGTTGCGGCCCAGACGCCCGGATAGGCGCGCCACGCCCAGCTCCACGGCTCTTCGAGCGCCGAGCACCAGAATCGCATCGCTACACGCCTGCGCCGGCTGGGGAGTTCGGCTCGATGCGGGCCAAGATCGGCAGGTCGTTGTCGAACTGGGTCTGCCGGGTGGGATGCGGGTACTGCGCGTAGCCGTAGCCGTTCGGGGCATAGGCGAACACGCGGGCGTCGTGAGCGATGTCGTAGTCAACCTCGCCGTGATCCATGGCCGCCATGTCTGTGTCGCCCATGTCGCCCATGTCGCCGTCCCCCGAAGGCATCTGATGGGTCGTGGTGGTGGCGGGGTCGGAGATCCTGATGGACGCCAGAGCTCCGAGCGCATTCTGCAGGTCGGTCAACTGCTGGTCGCTGTCGGGAATGAGCCCGACAAAGTCGTCGCTGAATTGGTCGAGATAGGCCCGCAGTACGTCGGGCGAGTCACGTTCGGGATCAACGGTCACCGCCAGCACCGCTACGTTCGTGGGCGCACCTGGGCGATTGAGCACGCTCGCAAGCTGAGCCAGCTGCACGCCGCAGATATCGGGGCAGTTGGTGAACATCTGATAGACGAGGCGAACCTGCCCCCCGGTGTCAGCTGCCAGGTGGAAGTCGTTGCCGTCGGTGTCAGTGAGCACCATGTCGGGCACCTGCCGCAGGTCCTCTAGGGGCACGGCCAAGCCTTCGTACTGCGAATCGGGCGACCAGTCGCGGGGAGCGCCCATGTCATCGAAACCGGTGTCACCGCCGCCGCCGCCGCATGCCGCAAGCACCAGAGCCAGAGCCGCCAACAGGGCAGCGGCGCGCCGGGTTGTGGAGGCGAGGAGACCGCTTTGGCGCTGGTCACCGCCATCTTGGTTGCTTCGTTCGCCATCTGATCCCCGAGTCCGGGGTAGCGAAGCGGGCCTCCGTTCACCCAGCCGGTGCACGCCGCCGATCATCGCTCCGCACCCTATCTGGGCCGAGAGATGCCGCATTTGCAGCACAAATCCGCAGTCAGCGCTCGCGCGTGGTGCAGGCGCGCCGCAGCCCGAACATTTCGATTCTGCGTGCAACTCACTTGAATGTTCCGATGACCAGCTCTCGCTCTGTTCGCATCGTGACGTGGCTGTTGCGGGGAGCTGCTGCGGTGCCGTCCCACCCCAGCTCGCGCGCTGCTCGCATCGTGACGTGGCTGATACTGGCGCTGCTCGGCGTCGCTGTTGGCTGCACCGGCACCGGCACCGATGCCTCCGAGCGCACCGTGCGTGTCGGCTTCTATGCGTTCTTTGAACCGATCAGCGCCGCGGCTGACCCCGACCCCGGTGCAGGGAGATTTCGCGAGCATGTCGGCTACGAAGCCGATCTGCTCTCCGCTATGGAACTGATGGACGGCCTCGGCCTGAGATTCGACCGCACGCCGATCGCAGAGTGGCCCCGAATCTGGCTCCTGCCGGCACGCGACGACTTCGACATGGTCGGCGGCGGCATCACCATCTTGGATTCCCGCAGGCTCGACGCCAGCGGCGACGCCGTGGTCACGTTCACGCAACCACATGTCGAGTTCCGCCAATCACTGCTCGTTCGCGCCGAGGACGCCGATCGCCTCCCGAATCACGACGCCTTGGGGAACACCCATGCGGTGGGAGTGCTGGCCGCGACGACCGGCGAAGCCAGGCTGCTGCAACTGCTCGGCACGGCCGACGCTCAAGGTCTGCTGGCCGCAGGCACACGCGTGCACACCCCGACAGGCGTGGTGATCGTCGAATCGGATGACACCTTGAGCATCAGTGCCGCCGAGGCATCGCCCGAGCTGCAGCACCGCACCCGCCTGATACCTGCGGATCCGACGCAACCCACCGTCGTCTACTTCGGCGACGACTCCGGCGAGGCGGCCTTGCTCGAAGCGCTGCGCGACGGCCGAGTCGACGCCGTCGCCAGAGGAACCATCGGCAACACACGAGCCGCTCTCGACTCAGGCGGGCAGTTTGCCGTGACTGCACTGGACGACCGGGTGGAATTTGGCGGCTTTGCCGTCGGCGTGGACGACACAGAGCTGCTCGACAAGCTCAATGAAGCAATGGCCTGGCTCACCGATGCAGGACGCATCGGCATCGGGGAGTGGCTCGCAGACGGCGAGGTCTTCAATGACCGCGCCCGCGCCTCGCAGGCCTATCGCAGCGAGAACGGCGGGTAGCGATCGGTGGTGAGCAGCCACATGTACGCCGCGACTCGCAGCCACCAGCGGGTTACGGGACCAGGTCGCCAACTCGGGCACGGCGCGGGAGTCGGCGCCGCCTGCGTCTCAGCGGGCTCCCTGTCAAGTGGAGGTGAGGGGAATCGAACCCCTGGCCTCTTCGATGCGACCGAAGCGCTCTACCAACTGAGCTACACCCCCGAAGCGGGCAGCGGTCGAATATACCTGCGCGGCGGTGTCTACTCGTTTGCCGTGCGGCGAATCATCTTGACCATCGAAGCAGTGTCGGCATCTCGTAGCGGCAGGTAGTGCACCTCGGCGGTAGGCGCCGTGCGGTGTCGGCGCACGACACCGATGGCGAACGCCGACGACATGACGACCAGCACGACAGCGGCGGCGAGCGCCCAGATCGATCCTGAAGTGAGTGCGCCCGCCAGCGTCACCAGGGTGCACAGCACCAGCAGCGTCCCGATGTCACGCCGACGAACAGCCGCTTGCTGCGGGGTGGTCGGCATCGACGTGGAGGGGCGCGTCCATCGTGACTGCGGACCGCCTGAGCGTCTCCGCTGCTGCTCTTGGGAGATCTGCACAGCGGCGGGCGCCGAGCGGCCGAGCGAATCGAGCTGCTGGCGGAACCGGTCGACCGATGATGTCGCTCTTCGGCCCGGCCGGATCAGGCGCGCGACGTCGGGGGCCAAAACCACGAGCCAGATGATGGCCAGCAGCACCAAGACCAGTTGTGTCACGCATCACCTGCCTCATCGGCGGGCCTGCCCACACAGGGTGCCATCTCGCAGTGCGCACACGGCGCATTACCGATGTGGGATTGAGTAGAAGAGTACTGACCCGCCGATGCGCCCGCCAGTCGCTTGAGAGCTGGGGCCCGGGCCTCAGCGGCGCGTGAGCACAATTGCATGAGCTCGGCCAACTGGGGCTGGCAGCGCTGGGCGAGGCCCCGCTCCGTCCATCAGGCGTCGTCGCGGCGGTACGTGCCCGACTTGCCGCCCGTCTTCTCCCACAGGGCGAGGTCGCCGATGACCATGGAACGGTCGGCCGACTTGCACATGTCGTAAATGGTGAGCGCAGCGACCGAACAGGCCGTCATCGCCTCCATCTCGACACCGGTGCGATCCACCGTCTCCACTTGGGCCTCGATCTCGATCCACGTGTCGGCGATCTCGAAGTTCACATAGACGGCACCGACCAGCAGGGGGTGGCAGAGCGGGATGAGATCGGGGGTGCGCTTGGCAGCCTGGATGCCCGCCACGCGAGCGACTGCGATGACGTCCCCCTTGGCGATCGCACCGCGAGCTACGAGCGACGCTGTCTCGGTCGCCATGTGCACCCGGCAGCGAGCGATCGCCCGCCGGTGCGACGCTTCTTTCGGAGTGACGTCGACCATGCGCGCCCGGCCGAGCGGATCCAAGTGGGTGAACGGTGACTCGGTCATGCTTCAGCCAACTCTGTGTCTGACGGATCGGCGGCCATCAGCCGCCTCTGTGTCTGATGGATCGGCGGCCATCAGCCGCCGATCTGACTCATTGTTCGTTTGGGCTTGATGAAGTTGACTTGGCCGATCGAGTGGCCGGCCCACTTGGTGCCCACCGCATCGCGGACGGCGGTAGCCAGCCGATCATCGAGTTCGGCACTCGTTGCGCCGCTGCGCAGGATCGATCGCATGTCGAACTCGTCGAGCGCGAACAGACACGTGCGGAACTGGCCCTCGGCGGTGAGCCGCACCCGGTCGCAATTGCCGCAGAACGGCTTGGTGACGCTGGCGATGACGCCGACGTGACCGCCCCCGTCCAGGTACCGGTAGCGCTCGGCAGGTTCGTTGGCACGTACGACGGCCTCAGTCGGATACTCAGCGGAGATGGCTGCCAGGATCTCGTCGGCCGGCACAACCACGTCTGCGTTCCACACGTCGCCTGCTTCGAGCGGCATGAACTCGATGAACCGGACCTCGACGCCGCGTTCGCGGCCATAGCGTGCAAAATCCACCACTTCGTCGTCGTTGATCCCGCGCATCATGACCGTGTTGATCTTCACCGGAGCGAGCCCGGCGTCGATCGCTGCGTCGATGCCGTCGAGAACCCGGTCCAGCTCGTCGCGGCGGGTCAGCTCCAAGAACCGATCGCGCTGCAGCGAATCGAGGCTGATGTTGATGCGCGACAGCCCAGCGGATGCCAGCGGCCTGGCGTGCAGGCGCAGCGTGGCCCCGTTGGTGGTCAGTGCAACATCGACGCCGAGACCGGCCAGGCGTTCCACCAGGCGCGGCAGGTGCGCTCGCACCAGAGGCTCGCCGCCCGTCAGCCGGATGCTCTCGAATCCGAATCGCTCCACGCACACCTTGGCGAAGCGCTCAATCTCCTCGAAGCTCAGGATCTCCGAACGCGGCAGCCACGTCATGCCTTCAGCGGGCATGCAGTACTGGCAGCGGAAGTTGCAGCGATCAGTGACCGAGATGCGCAAGTCGCCGACCTGTCGGCCGAAGGGATCGACGAGGTCTTCCACCCGGGCCGGGGCAACGGCACCTGCTGCACCATTCATTGGCCAGAGCGTACCGACCACTGATCGATCTCTCTGAGGCGACGTGAGATATTCAGTCCAGCAGGAGCACGCCGACCGGTTCGCCGGCAGGCACCCCGTCGCCATCGGGCACCACCGCCAGTGCGTTGGCCTTCGCCATCGCCCACAGCATGTGCGAGCCCTGCCCCCCGGCAGAGCGAACCTCGATGTCGCCGCCGGCGCGTGTCGCGAGCACCCGCATGAAGTGCGTCTTGCCGTCGGGGCGTCGCGGCAGGTCTTCTGCAGCCGTTGCGGCAACCGTCGGCCGGACTGGATGCCGATGGCCCATCATCGAGCGCAGACCCGGCCGGGCGAAGAGCTCGAAGGACACCATCGAGGAAACGGGATTGCCCGGCAGGCCGAACACCGGCACATCGCCCACCGTGCCGAACGCCAGCGGCTTCGCCGGCTTGATCGCCACTTGCATCCAGCGCATATCGCCGATGCGATCGAGCACGGCCTTCACGTAGTCGAAGTCGCCCATGCTGACGCCGCCGGAAGTGACGATGGCGTCGCATGTGTCGACGCCAGTGAGGATCGCGGCCTCGATTGCATCGGGATCATCTCGGACGAGACCCAAATCGACGCAGGTGACATCGGCCCGATGTGCCAGCGCCAGCAGCGTCCGGCGGTTCGAATCGCGGATCTGACCGGGACGCAGCGGGCTGCCATCGTCGACAAGCTCATCGCCCGTGGACAGCACGCCGACCCGCGGTCGCCCGAACACCTCCACCTCCGCCATCCCGAGGCTGCACAGCACCCCGAGATGTCCAGCGGTGAGCTCGGTGCCGACGCCGAACACGTGGGCGCCGGCTTGAAGGTCGTCGCCCGCAGGCCGAATGTGATTGCCCGGCGGAACGCTCACCTCCACGCGCACGATCTCTGCGTCGTCGGCCCCGCCCGCCGCTGTGCCAGCCGGCTTCGCCATGCTGGTCCGCTCCACCATGACCACCGCGTCGGCGCCCGGGGGAATGGTCGCGCCTGTCATGATGCGGCTGGTCTCGCCCGGTCCGACCGTCACCTGCGGCGCATGCCCCGCCGCAATCGTCTCGACAACCCGCAGGTCGCATGGGGCGTCGGCCACGTCGGCAGATCGAACAGCGAATCCGTCCATGGCCGTGTTCGCGAACTGCGGGATGGCCTCAGAGCAGATGATCTCGTTGGCGGTCACCAAGCCCAATGCATCGGCGACTGCGACACGCTCGGGCTTGCGCGCTGCACATCGGTCCAAGACGAACTCACGAGCTGTCTCCAGCGCCAACACCGCGAGCAATGTAGCGGCGACGGTTGAGGACCTGCACCAGCAGACACAGATGCCAAAGCAGCGGGGGCGGCAGGAGACTCTGCGACGTTGCGACCAGCTGGATCGCGGGAGCACAAGGGCCTGCCGCCCCCGCAGCGGGCGCAGCTCAGCGGCGGGTCACGATGCCCCTGCCCGAGAGGATCCGGGCGATCTCGGGGCGGCGTGCGGAGAGCTCCGCTGGGTCTTTCACCGGCTGGAATCGACCGTCGGGGCCGTCGCGCTCGACGAGCAGCATGGTGGTGTCCACGAACGCCGACAGCTCGCCGATGAGACGCTCGAACTGCACCACCTCGGTGCCCTCGACCTGCTTGCGCACCTCAAACCACGTGAGCGGCCAACCGGCCGAGAACACCTCCACGTCGGCGACCAGCGAATTCGTGTTCACGGCGCCGGGCGCCAGCGGATCGACGTCGGGCGGCAGGCGGAACGACTCGACGATCTGCAGCCCCCCATCCACACGCCACGGCGAACCCCCCGAAGCACTGCCCCGCACGACTTCGCAGGTGAGCGGTCGCTCCCCAGCGAGGTGCGCGCCGATGACGGCCGGGTCCAATGTGGCCGCAGCGTTGTCGACGTTCGTAACGAAGACGCAGCGCCCGCCGGCGTCCATGAAGCGGCCCAGCAAGCCGCTGCGGCGCATCGCCCAGGGGGCGTCCCCATGCCCCGGGGCATGCAATGACACCTGACCGTCTCGGTCCCGGAACACGTCGCCAGGCGGAGTCATGCGCATCAACACGCCCTGGGGAGCGAAGTCAACGGGCACGAGCTCACTGGCGGGCGCAGCCGCGGCCCATTCCCGCAGCGGCAGATCCGATTGGAAGCTCGTCATCAGCCACAACGGGACAGCGCAAGCCAATTCGCCAGACAGCTTCCGCAGATCAGCAATCTTGGCGTCCGCAAAGGTCAGTCCCGTGAGCACATCGGCCAGCGCTTTCACGCCGCCTCCGAACCGAGTGGCCATGCCTCCTGCGAGGAGCAGGACGCCTACCTGCCCGCCGGCGATTGCCTCACAACCTGCGCGCGCGAGTTGGGAGCGTTCGCTTGAGCCCGGCGGGGGCAACGGAACCAGATCGTCGTGCTGCGGAGGCTCGATCCTCCCGCGCACCCAGTTGGCGGCGACGCTCTCGCTGGACGAACGGGACCCGCTGACCAGCCGTTCGCGCAGCTCGTCGAACGTGTCCGGGTCGAACCCGTAGGCGGCAAGCGTCTCGGCCGATCCGTGGTCGATGCCGTATCGGTCAACGAGATCGCCGTGCCGCACGGCACCCGAAGCTAGATGGTTAGTTCCAAGGGGTGGGGTCCACCGCTGGTGGGGTGAGGGTGTCCAAGCTCGAGGTGTGTATTCACGCTTCGATCTTGGAGGTTCTCCCCATGGGCCCGGACTCGGGTCACCCTCGCGACCGCACTGAATGTGAGGATCGACGACTTATTGGCGCAGAACCCGGGTTGGGCCTTGTGAGCGCTCAGCCGCAACCTGTAAGGAGACCGCAGAAGCTGTCAACGAAGTTCGGCGACGATGGCTTCCGCATCGACGCTATTGTTCGGGTCCCCTCGCGGCCGCGCGCCGGTGACCTGTGGAGATTCTTGATGCTGTCTGCTCTCTCTTTGACCCCCCCCCGGATCTGGTCGTTCGTTTCGGGGTGTGTCGATGAGGTGTCGGGGTTTGGCGGGGCTGTTGGTGCTGTTGTTGGCCGCGGGGCTGCTGGCGGTGGTGCCTGCGCCGCAGCCGGCGGCGGCGCAGAGCGACGTGTCGCCGACCGGTGCGTTTGTTCAGTCGTATGACTCTGAGGTGGTTGTCGTTCCTGATGACTGGGAACTGATTCCCGACGGGCTGGGCGCGGGCGATGAGTTTCGTTTGGTGTTCGTGACCCAGCAGAGGCGCAACGCGAGGTCGGCTGACATTGCTGTGTATGACGCTTTCGTGCAGGCGTCGGCTGCGGGCAGCAGCGCGCATGAGGAGCTTCGCGCGTATGCGCCGTTGTTCAAGGCGGCGGGCTCGACGAGCACAGTCGACGCGCGTGATCATGTGGGCATGGACCCCCATAATGGGGATCATCAGGATGTGCCGGTGTATTGGGTGGGCGGCCCGAGGGCTGCTGCGGGCAATTCTGTGGTGTTCAGGCTGACGGGAGCGTCTAGTTTTAGCGTCGGGTGGGAGTCGGTGGGTCGGTGGGCGTCGGGTGCCGTCGTTCCTGTCGGTAACGCCAGGCGGGTCTGGACCGGCACCAAAATCGACGGGACCCGTCGTGGTCCGGGTGCTTTTCTCGGAGCCGCTGGGCGGTCGGCCGGCCTCGGCCGCGCCGAAACGACTTTCCAACATTTCGCAAGCGGCGGGCCCGGAAACGCGAACACGAATTACTCGCTGTATGGGATGTCGTCGGTGTTTCGGGTGGCGGGCGGCGAGCCGCCGTCGTTTTTGAGGGTGGTGACGTGTGCTGCGGGTGAGGATTGCGGTTCGGGGGTGGTGTTTGTCGAGGAGGGTTCCACGGCGACGGTTCGTGTGGGTTTGGGTCATGAGATCAGTTCGGCGTTGTCGGTGACGGCGTCGTCGTCGGATTCGTCGGCGTTCATGGTGGGTCCGCCTGAGAATCTGTGGATGGGGTATCGGCCTGAGGTGCCGTGTACTCAGTACAAGCATCCGCGTACCGGTCATCTGCTGGACGGCGTCACGGCGGAAGATCTCGACGAGAACGGCCAGGTCGAGGTGTCGGGCCAGAAGGTGACTCCCAATCCGTTCTGGAATTCGCGTTGTGTGGAGCGCGAGGGCACTTTGGTGCAGACGCGCCTGACGCCGCCTGCGTCGCCGCGGGCGGGTGTGACGGTGACGGCGCCGGCGGGGTCGCTGGCGTTGTCGTTCGACGCGAAGGACTGGGCGGGGTATACGTCTGCGGCGCTGCCGGTGCTGCATCGGGGCTGGCGCGAGGTGGTCGTGCACGGGCTGAGCTCGGGGACTGCTCGCCGTGACGGCGTGTTCGATCTGAATCTGACGTCGACGGACTCGGGGGTGTCGTTGCCGTCGGTGAGGGTGGTGGTGACGCCGCGTGCGGGGGTGGCCGATCCCGGGTTCGGCCCTGATCCGGTGGGGGGGCGGCATTGCGGCCGCGAGTCGTGCCTGACGGTAACGGAGGGCGGCACCGCGACGTACACGGTGACGAGTTTCGGGGCGCCTCGTGACGGGGCGCCGTTGACGGTGACGCCGGTGGTGGTGTCGGGTTCGGTGTCGGTGTCGCCTGCGAGCGTGTCGTGGGATGTCGGCGACGTCGGCGAGGAGCGCACGTTCACCGTGACCGCCGCGCACGACGGCGACCGCGACGACGGCAGCTTTTTGGTCCGGCACGAGTTCAGCGACAACTGGGACACCAACGGCGAGCTCGACAAGTCGCTGCAGGACCCGTGCCGCACCACAGGGGCCGGCGGGGCGTGCATCCACACGCCGCAGCCGCGCGAGGACCTGATGCGCCGCTTCGATCTCGCCGGCACTGTCGCCGACGACGACGAGATCGTCGTGTCGGTGCACGGCGTGGTCAGCGGGACGCGGCTGACGTCTCAGCAGATCCCTTCTGAGGCAGGCGGGACGGCGTCGTTCGAGATCCGCTTGGACTCCTCGCCGCTGGAGTGCGGCGAGGGCACTGAGCCGCAGAGATGCTGGGTGCCGCTGCGCATCACCGCCCAGAAGCGTCTCAGCACGGTGTGGGCGCCCGCGGACGGGGTGGTGACCATGGTCACCCGCACCATCAACGGCATCGCCGTCACCGAGCCGGCGTGCGACCTGTATCCCGCGGCGCTGTTCCGCTACCGCCAGCGCGAGCTCGACGCCGGACGCTCCACAGCCGGGCTGACGTGCGTGAAGACCGTCACCTGGGACCGGCCGCCGTTCACGATGACCGTGAACGGCCAGCTCGCCGGCGACGGCGGCTACTACGAAGCCCACCGCGTCAGGCCCGGCAACTGGGACACCCCGGTGCGGGTCGATCTCGCGATGGTGTCCGATTTCGGCAGCACCGGCAGCTACGACATCGACATCAGCCTCGCCGTGGCGGGCCGGGCGGCCGTGCGCACCACGCTGCCGGTGAGCTGGGGTCCCGGCTTCACCGCCCAAAACGGCTTTGTCGACCCTCCCGAACAGCGCAGGGAACGAATCGTCGAAGACCAAGAACAAGACCAGGAGCCGGCGACCGGCACCGAGCCGGACGGGCCCGTCGAGCCGGCCGCTGCTATCGGCGTCAGGCAGGTCACCGACACCACTGCCACGATCGTGTGGGCCCCCCGAGGCGACGGCGTGCGGTACCAGATCGGCTGGTACCGCAGCCCGGGCATCCCCAGGATGCAATACGCCGACACCGCCGACACCGAGCATCGCATCACCGGCCTCGAACCCGAGTCCGGCTACCAGGTGTTCGTGGTCGCGTACCGCGGCGCCCGCATCATCAGCACCCACACGACCTCGGTGACCACCCTCGCCGGCGGCGAATCCGAAGACACCGCCGTCGACGTCATCGTGCCGCAGCCGCCCACCCCCCAGCCGCCCACCGATCCGCCGCCGGTGGTGAGCGTCACCGCCGTCGGCGACGTCACCGAGGGCAGCCCGGCGCGGTTCACCGTCACCGCCTCCCCCGCGCCCGCAGCCGACCTCGACGTCACCGTGACGGTCACCGCCGCCGGCGACTACGGCGCCGCGACCGGCACGCGCACCGTCACCATCCCCGCATCGGGCAGCGCCACCGTGACGGTCGCCACCACAAACGACAGCACCGACGAATCAGACGGATCGGTCACCGCCACGCTCAACGCCGGCAACGGCTACACCGTGTCGCCGACCGCAGCCGCCGCGACTGCCGCGATAGCCGACGACGACCTGCCGCCGCCGGTCCCCGCGGTCAGCGTCACCGCCGACGGCGACGTCGCCGAGGGCAGCCCGGCGCGGTTCGCCGTCACCGCCTCGCCCGCGCCCGCAGCCGACCTCGACGTCACCGTCACGGTCACCGCCGACGGCGACTACGGCGCCGCTGCCGGCGCCCGCACCGTCACCATCGCCGCCGGCACGACCAGCGCCGCTCTGGCTGTGGCCACCGCAGGCGACAGCGCCGACGAAGCCGACGGCACGGTCACCGCCACGCTCGACGCGCCCGCAAGCGACGCCGGATACACCGTGTCGTCCGCCGCGGCGGCTGCCACCGTCGATGTCGCCGACGACGACGTGCCGGAGATCTCGATCACCGCCGGCGCGGGCGTGACCGAAGGCGACGACGCGACGTTCACCGTCACCTCCGACATCGCGCCGCACACCGGCCTCGACGTGACCGTCACCGTCACCCAAAACGGCGACTACGGCGCCGCTGCCGGCGCCCGCACCGTCACCATCGCCGCCGGCGCGACCAGCGCCGCGCTGAGCGTGGCCACCGCCGGCGACAGCGCCGACGAAGCCGACGGCACGGTCACCGCCACGCTCGACGCGCCCGCAAGCGACGCCGGATACACCGTGTCGCCGACCCGCAGCGCAGCAACGGCGGCCGTCGCCGACGACGACGTGCCGGAGATCTCGATCAGCGCCGGCAACGGCGTCACCGAAGGCAGCGACGCGACATTCACGCTCACCGCCAGCCCGGCGCCCGCAGCAGACCTCGACGTGACCGTCACGGTGTCCCAGAGCGGCGACTACACCACAGCCGCCGGCACCCGCACCGTCACCATCGGCGCCGCAGGCAGCGTCACCGTCACCGTGGCGACCACCAACGACGAAACCGACGAAGCCGACGGGTCGGTGACGACCACCGTGAACGCCGGCAGCGGCTACACCGTGTCGTCGCAGAACACGGCGACGGCGGCCGTGACCGACGACGACGACCCGCCGGTGGAACCCGACGACAAGAAAGAACCCGAGGCCGAGCTGAGCATCACCGTCGAGGACGCCTCAGCAGCCGAGGGCGAACTGCTCGTGTTCCGCATCGTGCTGTCCCGGGCATCCGCCGAGGAAATCACCGTCAGCTGGAACACCGCCACCGCCTGGCACCTCACCGACCACAGAGCCCACACCAGCGACTACCAACGCGGCAGCGGCACCGTCACCTTCGCACCCGGACAGACCACCCGCACCGCCCAAGTGTGGACCGAGCACGACAACCGCCAAGAAACCGACGAACGCTTCGCCGTCGAAGCATTCCTGCCCGGCAACTGGTACCAGCCCGACGCCACAGCAACCATGACCATCACCGACAACGACTGACCCCGCCCACTGCTGCTCGGCAGCCGTTTCCCAATTGCGCAGCACGCTCCACGACAAACAGCGTCCGCTCGGCATCCACGCGCTCGCACAGCCGCAGCAAGCTGCGCGCAGCGGCCCCGATGGCCGCGCACCGGCCCCGAAATGACTGGGCAACGCCTCCTCCCAATGGCAACATCGAACCGGAGGCTGTCATGAAGAAGCTTCTAGGGGACGTTCCGATCCGCAACGCACAGAATCGGTGCGCACATCTGTGATCAATCAGGTGGGCATGCCTCAACAGCGGGTGGCTACACTGTTCGGCGGCCCAAGCTCAGGCTTTCGGCTCGGCGGCTGGCTCAGAACAGGACGGAGGCCTCATGCCGACCTACCAGTACCGCTGCACCGACTGCGGGCAGTCTTTCGAGCGCTACCAGAGCTTCTCCGACGATCCCATCACGGTGTGCCCACTACCGCGTGACAGCGAGGCGGTCAACGGCACTGGCAACGGGTCTGAGTCGACATGCGGCGGCGAGGTCCGCAAGATCTTCTCCAACGTCGGCATCAGCTTCAAGGGCAGCGGCTTTTATCGGAACGACAGCCGGTCCTCGTCGAGTTCGTCGTCGTCCGACTCATCTTCATCAAGCACCGCCAGCGATTCAAGCAGCGATTCAGCAAGCAAGACATCGGCCTCTTCGGAAAGCAGCTCGTCGAACAGTTCGTCGAGTTCGACCGTGGGGGCCGCCTCGGCGTCAGGCTGACGCCTCCAGCATCGAAACAAGCCCGCAGCGGCCCCGCCGCTGCGATGGCTTCGCGACGGAGGCTCTCATGGCGCTCATCTCACAACTTGGCGATCTCTGGCGACGCCGCCCCAACCTGGTGCACTGGTCCGCAGTCGGCGTCGTCGCACTGGTGGCGCTCATGCTCGTCGCGGGAATGGCCGGCCGGGCGCGCTCGGCCGCTGCTGCATGGGGAACCTCAGTGCGCGTGCTGGCCGCGCAAATCCCGCTAGCGGTGGGCAGTTCGCCCGAAGATCACGTCGATCTCGTCGAGGTGCCCGCCCACCTCGTGCCCGCAGGAGCCCTCACCAGTGCAATCGGCCTTGGCGAGCTGACCCGGGCGGTCCCGCGTGGCGGATTGCTGACTGAGTTGGACTTCGACCCCGCGTCAGGCGTGAGCCCGGGGCGCAGGGGCATCGGGATCAGCGTGGTGTCCCACGCTCCGGACGTGAAGCCCGGCACCGAGGTGGAGCTGATGCTGTTCGCCGACATCGATCCGTTTGATCCCAGCGACGTAGACATGAGCGCAGCTCGCGTGCCTGCCTATGTCCTCGCCGCATCGCGGGATCGCTGGCTCGTCGAGATCGAGCCCGTTCACATCGACGAGGTGGCCCGCGCCAGCGCGACAGGAGTCGTGGTACCGATCGTGCTCAGCGCAAGCCGCTGATAGCCACGATCGCCACTGCCGCTGCCAAGGCCAGGCGGTAGCCGGCGAACAGCGCGAACGGGGATCGCTGCGAGCGCTTGTCGACGCGGCCGAGCAGGCACACCATGGCGGCAACCCCCGCCCAAGACGACACCGCAGCAGCAACACCCCCGACGAAGAACAGCTGGAGCTGTTCGCTCGTCGGCGCAGCATCCGCCAGCGTGATGGCGCGATAGACGCCCGCCCCTGCGATGAGCGGCAAGCTCATGAGGAAGGCCAGCCGCGCAGCCGCTGTCCGGTCGAAGCCGAGCCACCGGCCCGCGGTGATGGTCACTCCCGAGCGGCTCACGCCGGGCAGCAACGCCGCCGCCTGCGCGAGACCCATGCCGACGGCGTCGCGCAGCCGGTAGGAGTCTTGCGGTCGCTGCGCACCGCGTTCGCCCGCAGCAATGTCAGACCGCCACAGCAACCAGCCGAAGCCCGCCAACAGCGCCGCAATCAGCAGGGGTTCCTCTGCGAGATCGAGCAGGCGATCTTCGAGGGCAACCCCCACCGCTGCAGCAGGAAGCGCCGACAACGCCAAACTCACCGCGATCGCCGTGTCTCGTTCAGCGCGGCCGCGGATGCCGCGCCACAGTGCTGCGGCATACCGGGCAATGTCGGTGCGCAAGTACAACGCTGCCCCGCCGAGCGTGCCCACGTGGAGTGCGACATCGAAGGCGTTCTCGAGCTCGGTGTCGCCGTCGAAGAGGTCCCAGCCGGCCAGCCACGGCACGACTTCGAGGTGGGCGCTCGACGAGACGGGGAAGAACTCCGTCAGTCCTTGCAGCAGGCCGAGCAGGAACGCCACGGCGAAGTCCGGCACTGAAGTCGCCCCTAGTCGTCGCTCCCCACCGATGGGACAATGCGCGGCCTCCAGCGACGGGGTGGGTCGTAGTGATGGCCGACTGCCCAGCCTCGGCGCATCGATGCCAGAAAGCCGGCGGGATCGTCGTCGTCGAAGTCGGGCATCTCGAGGTATGCGCCCCCGAGCGCTTCGGCGACGTGCGCATCACTGCCTGCCCCCGGCGCCAAGCGGTGCTCGCCCGCGTAGCGCGCTGCACGAGAGTTGAGGCTGTTGAGGCTCGTCTTCGCGTTCAGGACCTCGATGCCGTCGACGAGGCCCTCGGCAACGAGCTCATCGAGGACGTCGTGGCGCAGGTTGTTGCGGAGCGGGTCGAACGGGTGCGGGATGTAGACGAGCCCTCCCTGGGATTTCACGGCTCGTGCGGCTGCAACCGGTGCCAAGCCCTGCGGCACGCGTTCGGTCAGGAACAGCCCGATGATCTCGCCCGCGTGGGTCTTCATCTCCTCGCCGACTACGACGCGGGCATCCAGCTCGCCCTGCAGCTGCTGGGCGCCACGTACCGCGTTGTGGTCGGTGATGCACACCACGTCGATGCCGCTCTCGGACAGGCATTGGGCGAACTCGTCGGGCGTCGTCGTCGAGTCGCCCGACCACATCGTGTGCGTGTGAAAGTCGACGCGCACCCAGCCCGCCGGGCAGTTGTCTGCCAAGTGCGGATGCCGCTCGACGGCCGCTGAAGCTGGCGCGCGTGGCATCGCTCAGACCCCCGAGAGCGCGACGTCAGCGATGATCAGCGGCGGCATCGACATCCCGCCTGCAAGGGGCTCAGCGGTGGCACCGATACCGCAGATCGCCAGCAGCATCCGCTGCAAGGTGGAGGCGATGGTGGCCTCTCGAAATGGCTCAGCGATCTCGCCGCCCGCAATCCGGTGTCCCCACGCGCCGACGGAGAAATCACCGCTGGTGGGATTGACCCCGCTGTGCAGGCCGCTGACGCCACGTACGAGCACGCCGTTGCCGACGGACGCGTTCAGCATGTCAGCTGCGATGTCGCCCGTGGCTACCACGGGAGCATGGGTGCCCACGCCCGGGAGAGATCGCGTTCCGCGCACTGCCGAGCCCGTCGACGTGGTGTCTGACCGGCGCGCGGTGTAAGCGTTGTGGAGGAACCCGCGCAGCACGCCCGCGGAGATGAGCGCGTTGCGGCGCGCTGCGAGCCCTTCGCCGTCGAAATTCGCTGCGCCGAGCGTCGTCGGGTCGGTGGGGTCGTCGATGAGATGCAGCCGCTCGTCGGCAATCTGCTCGCCGACACGATCGGCGAACGGCGAACGGCCCTTGAGCACACTGTCCGCAGCAAGCACGCTGGCAACCACGCCGATGAACGCCGCCACAACGGGCGGGGCAAGCACGACTGGCAAGTGCTCGCTCGGCGGCTTCGTCGCGCCGAGCTGTCCGGTGGCCAGTGCCGTCGATTCCGTCACGACGCGATCGATGTCGAGCTCGTCGGGCCGCCATGCAGCATCGCCGGCGTAGCCGATCTGGGTCTCGTCACCGTCGGTGGCGAGCGGCTGAGCGCCGACCGAGCAGTTTCCGTGTTCAGACTGCACGCTGATGCCGGTGCTTGACGCCAGAGCCGACTGCGACCATCCGTCGCTCCAGGCTGCGACACGCACGCCGGAGATGCGCGGATCCGCCGACAAGCAGCGGCGCTCAAGATCGATAGCTGCTGCAATCTTGTCGGCGTCGCTGATGCGCAGAACCGCAGTATCGCTGAGATCGAGGCCAGGTGAGTCCACACCATCGGGTTCAGCGAGCCCCTGGTGGGGATCGGGTTCGCTGAACGTCACGTTGCGACGGGCAGCGGCGAGCGTGTCGGACACCACGTCGGCGTCCAGCGAGCCAGCCGAGGCGAAACCTTGGCGACCATATTCGATGACGCGCACACCGATTGCTGCGGTGCGGCCCGAACGCAAGGACTCGACGTCGCCGTTGTAGGCGCGCACTGTGGTGGAGCGCCCCGTCGACACGCAAACCTCGATCTGCTCGTCGCCCTGGACCTGCTCGCACACCCGCTGGGCTAGCTGGGCCAGCTCGTCAGTGTCGAATTGCCGTCGTTCGCTCACGCGCGTTCACACCTCGGAAGCTTTCTGGGCTGGGTTCAAGGGGCCGCTGACACGCAGTGACACCCGCCGCTCACGCACTGCCACACCCCGCCGCTCACGCGGCGGTGCCCCCCACCGTGAGTGCCCGGACGCGCAACGTGGGCTGGCCGTCGCCGACAGGCACGCCCTGGCCGTCTTTGCCGCAGGTACCGGGGCTCCCCATGGCAAAGTCGTTGCCAATGGCGTCGATGTCGGCCAGCACCTGGGGACCGTTGCCGATGAGGTTGCCCTCGCGCAGCGGTTCGGTGATGACGCCGTCCTCGATGAGGTACGCCTCGGTCATGCCGAAGACGAAATCGCCAGTGGCGGTGTTGACCTGACCGCCGCCGAGGTGCGCCACATAGACGCCCGACTGTGTGTCAGCGATGATGTCTGCGGGGTCGGTGTCGCCGTTGGTGACGAACGTATTCGTCATCCGGACCATCGGCAGGTGCGTGTAACTCTGGCGGCGACCGTTGCCCGACGGCGCACGGCCCTCGTCGCGGCTGCGCAGCCAATCCCACATGTAGTCGGTCAGGACACCGTCGCTGATCAGCTCGTTGCGCTGGGTGGGATGGCCTTCGTCGTCGATGACCAACGCTCCCCACTCGGGTCCCATCGTGCCGTCGTCGACCAGCGTCACGCCGCTGGCTGCCACCTGGGCGCCCACCCGGCCGGCGAACACCGATGCACCTTTGCGAACCAGATCGGCCTCGAGACCGTGACCGCAGGCCTCGTGAAAGAGCACGCCGCCCCCGCCGCAAGCGATGACCACAGGCACCTCGCCGCTCGGTGCGGGGCGAGCTGCGAGTTTCGTGACGGCGCGCTGCGCCGCACGTTCGGCGAGCTCGGTTGGGTCATAGTCGTCGAACAGTTCCCATCCCACCGTGTAGCCAACCGTCTCGCGCCCGGTCTGCAAGCCACCGTCGCCGCTCGCGACACACCCCACCGAGAACAGCGTCCGCACCTGGTCGTCGGCTGCGCACACGCCACTGGTGTTCGCCACCATGATCCGGCGACGGCTCTCGCCATAACGAGCAGTCACCTGGGTGATGGCCTCGTGGTTGGAGCGGGCAGCATCGTCCGCAGCGCGCAGCAGTGCCACCTTGTGCTCCGCACCGACCGATGCCGGCAACACGGCGACCTGTGGCTCAGCGAGACCCGTTCCGAAGAACGACATCATGTCGACCGTGCCGCCGTGCGGCTGCCGTCTCGCCACGGCAGCGGCCGTGCGTGCGGCATCTGCGAGCCCCTTGGCGCTCAGGTCTGACGTGTGCGCATAGCCGGTGATGTCGCCCGCGGTCACCCGGATGCCGACACCGCGATCGCGGCCCGAGTTCATCTCCTCGACGCGGCCTTCGTCGAAGACCACCCCGGCCGATTCACGATCCTCGGCGAACAGCTCAGCCCACTCGCCGCCCGCGTCCAGCGCCGCGCGCAGCGTCGCATCGACGACGTCGAGATCGACGAGCGGCTTCGCCGTCGCTGTCGTGTCAGATGTGCGTGTCATGTTCTCCGCCAACGTCGGGCCGCAGCATGGGCGCATCGCCGGAATGATCGACCGCCGCCATCGGCGCAGTCCACGGCTACCTGTGGACTGCGCGCCAGCAACACTATTGTGCGAAGCCACGTGAAACGCTTCCGAACCGATGTGGGTTGCCGCGCCCACTGGGGCGACGCGCCAAACCACTGCTATGGAATGCAGCTACGGCGCTGCCGCGTCCTGGCAGCCTGACTGCCGTGCGCGACACCGAGGCACCAGTCCCGCGTCTGCGGCAACGGCTGCAGCGCTTCAGCGTGAGAGCGGCGAGACGGCTCGCTGCTTCGCCGTTGGTGCGCGCAGTGCTGCACTCTCTGGCTCTGCCGCTGGTACGCACCGTGTTGCGCTTGGGCGTCAGCGGTGGCTTGCTCGCGTGGTTGGTCTGGGTGAGTTGGGAGGAGATCTCCTCACTCGATCTGGATTCCAAGAGCGCTGCTGCTGCGTGGATGGTCGCAGCGGCTTTGGCCATAGCGGTCGCATTCGTCATGGCCTCTGCGCGCTGGTGGCAAGTCGCCGACACCCTCGATGTCAAGGCGTCAGGCCGCTCCATGCTGTCGATCTACTTGGCGGCGCAATTCGTCGGCAACTTCTTGCCCACGACCATCGGCGGCGACGTGCTGCGCATCAACCGGCTTGGACGCATATGCGGCAGCAGAGCGAACGCGTTCGCGACCGTGATCATCGAACGGCTCACCGGCTGGATTGTGCTGCCCATCTTCACCCTCGGGGCACTGATGCTGCAGCCGAGCCTGCTTCGCCACTCAGGCGGCCAGATCGCCGGCGGACTGGCACTCGGGACGCTCCTGATACTCGCCCTCATCGTCTGGTTCGCGGAACATCCCCGCGGTCTCGGCCGGCTGTCAGGAGGCAGCCACATCCGGGATTGGCTCGGCGCTGTGCATACCGGCCTGAGCGTGTTTCGCCAGCACCGCAACGCAGCCGGGCGCCTCCTCGGCATCGGGTTTGCCTACCAGTTGATGCTGGTAGGCGCCACCGCCCTCGCCGGCGCGGCCATCGGTGCGAGTCCCGGGTTGCTCGCATGGTTCGCATTCGCTCCGATGGTGCTGATCGTGCAGAATCTGCCGGTCGCCGTCGGCGGGCTCGGGGTACGCGAAGCGGCGCTCGTGCTGTTCCTCGACGCGCACGGTGTCAACGAAGGCCAAGCTGTGCTGCTGGGCTTGTTGCTGTACGCCCTGACGTTGCTCGTCAGCCTGTCCGGGGCGCCGACCTTGGCGCTCGGCGGCCGCCGAAAGCGCAGCAAGACGCCCGCCGAGGTGTCTGGCGGGCACTGAGTACCCTTGGGTCGCGAATGCACCTCGCCAAGCTCACCAGTCCGGCTGATCTGCGGGCGCTCGGCCCAGCACAACTCGACGAGCTCTGCGCGGAGATCAGGCACTTCGTGGTGCAGGCCGTCTCGCGGACCGGCGGCCATCTCGGTTCGAATCTTGGGGCGGTCGAACTCAGCGTGGCGCTTCACCGGGTCTTCGAATCGCCGCGCGACGTCATCATCTGGGACACCGGGCACCAGGCGTACGTGCACAAGCTCATTACCGGCCGAAAGGACGGCTTCGAGCGATTGCGCCAGCGGCACGGTCTGTCGGGATACCCCAGCGCGCAGGAGTCCGATCACGACATTGTCGAGAACAGCCACGCGTCGACGTCGCTGAGCTGGGCTTCCGGCCTCGCTACGGGCTTCCAGCTCACAGGCCACGAGCACCGGCGCGTCGTCGCAGTCATCGGCGACGGCTCCATGACCGGCGGGATGGCATTCGAGGCACTCAACAACCTCGGCCACTACGCCCAGCGGGCGCTGATCGTGCTCAACGACAACGGCCGCTCCTATGCACCGACCGTCAGCCGGCTCTCCACCGTGATGTCCCGGCTGCGCCAGTCGCCCCACTACGTACAGGGCCGTCGAGCAGTCGACCACCTGCTCGAGCGCGTGCCGCTGGGAGACGGCGTGCGCCGGAGCCTGGACAGCGCCGCTGCCGCAATGCGCGAAATGTGGGAACCCCCGGCGTTCTTCGAGACACTGGGCGTGCGTTATGTCGGCCCAGTCGACGGGCACGACATTCCGGCGATGGAGTCGGCCTTCCGGGACGCTGCCTCCTATGTGAACGGCCCGATCGTCGTCCACGTGGTGACGCAGAAGGGACGCGGCTACGCACCTGCCGAGCACGACACCGAGAAGCACCTTCACGACATCGGCTTGTTCGATCCCGCCACCGGTGGTGCCCCGCCGCTCAGCACAGACGTCGGGCCACCTGCCAACCACGCAGTTGCACCAGCAGACCCCGATGCCGATTCAGAGGCAGCCGAGCCTGCTGAGCCCGTCGTGCGCGACTACACCGCTGTCTTCACCGAGACACTCATCGCAGCGGCGCGACGCGACCGTGACATCGTCGCGATCACCGCAGCCATGCCCGGCTCCACCGGACTGCTGCCATTCCAGCGTGAATTCCCCGATCGCTTCTACGACGTCGGCATCGCCGAGCAGCACGCGCTGACCTCAGCCGCTGGCATGGCGCGCGCCGGCCTCCGGCCGGTAGTTGCGGTGTACTCGACCTTCCTGGCGCGAGCTTTCGACCAAGCGCTGTACGACATCGGCCTGCACCGTCTGCCGGTCATCCTCTGTGTTGACCGGGCTGGCGTCACCGGCCCGGACGGCGCCTCCCACCACGGTCTCTACGACATAGCCATGTTCAGCCGAGTCCCGGGCATGACCGTGTTCGCCCCGTCGTCACCTGACGAACTGCCCATTGCATTCGCACAAGCGCTCGAGATCACCGATGGCCCTGCAGCAATTCGCTGGCCCCGAGGCAAAGGCCCAGTGGATGCAACGGTCCGCCAACCAGACGTCGTGGCGGGCGCAACGCGCTTACAAGCCCGCCAACACCGTTCGGGCCCCGATGCCTGCATCCTGGCCGCCGGTCAGACGTTCAACGCAGCCGTCGAAGCGGCTGAACTCTTGAGTGCCGAAGGCATAGCGGTCTCACTGTGGGACCCAAGAATGCTGAAACCGCTCGACCGCGCCATGGTCCTCGACGCCGCCGCCCACCCCCTCGTCGTCACGGTCGAGGACGGCGTCCGAGTAGGCGGCTTCGGCAGCCTGGTCAGTGACGCCCTTCACCAGCTCGACGCCCCGAGCGTCCCACGCATCGCACAACTGGGAACCCCCGATGCCTACCTTCCCCACGGCACTGCCCAAGAGCTGCACGCCGAACTCGGTCTCGACGCCAAAGGCATTGCGGCCGCAGTAACCAAGACCCTCGCCCGAATCACGGTCTAGAAGCCTCGAACGGTAGGGGTGTGAGGGGGTGGGGGTGCCCACGCGCAGTTCGCAGCGCCAAAGCCCATCCACCGTGCAGCGGGCGGCGCTGCGCATGTCTGAGCATGGGTGCGCCCACCCCCTCGCACCCCGGGTACACAAGAGGGCTGAGACGCGAAACGGCCCGGAGCATGCGCCCCGGGCCGTCAAGCGTTGAGTTGTTCGGCGCCGCAGCAATGCTGCGGGCGTCAGGTACGACTAGCCCAGCTCGGAACCGACGACCGAGACGAAGCTCACTGCCGCCCCAGGCTGTCCGCCGAGGTTGTGGGTGAGTCCCAGCGTCTTGCCCTGCTCGGTCACCGAGGGGATCTGCCGCTCAGGCGGGGCCTGACCACGCAGCTGCAGCCAGCACTCGAAGAGCATCCGCAGGCCGGATGCACCGATCGGGTGGCCGAAGCTCTTCAGACCGCCGTCTGGGTTGACCGGGAGGTCGCCATCGAGGTCG
Organism: Acidimicrobiales bacterium; assembly: GCA_965231925.1. Lineage (GTDB taxonomy): Bacteria > Actinomycetota > Acidimicrobiia > Acidimicrobiales > Poriferisodalaceae > Poriferisodalis. The sequence continues at coordinate 949,468 of OZ246894.1, read as the reverse complement.
AACGTGCCGGCCATGGCTTCCTTCCAGCCCAGGCCACGCTCGGCGAAGCCAAGATCCTCCATCAGGACCAGCTCGGTCGGCGTGAAGCAGTCGTGCACCTCAGCCATCGCGATCTGCGAGCGCGGGTCGGTGATGCCGGCCTGCTTGTAGGCCTCGGTCGCCGATGCCTGAACCTCGCGGAAGGTCGTGTAGTCGTAGGTGCTGTCCAGCGCTCCGGTTGCAGGGCCCGAAGCGAAGCTGAGCGCCTTGATGTACAGCGGGTTGTCGCAGTACTTGTGGGCGTCCTCAGCACGGACCAGAACCGCAGCGGCTGAGCCGTCGCTCACGCCCGAGCAGTCGAAGATGCCGAGCGGACCAGCGATCAGCGGCGAGCCGGCGATGGTCTCCTTGGCGACCTCCTTGCGGAACTGAGCCCGGGGGTTCAGTGCGCCGTTGCGGTGGTTCTTCCAAGCGATGCGGGTGAGGACTTCCTTCATGGTGTCGGGATCGAGCCCGTACTTGTGGGCGTAGGCCGGTGCCAGCAGGCTGAACGTGGCCGGAGCGGTGATCGACGAGTCGGTGCCGTCGCTCGGCGGGCGAGCGCCCGTCAGACCCGAGTAACCCGAGTCCTTCAGCTTCTCGACGCCGATGGCCATCACCATGTCGTAGGCGCCCGACGCGACTGCATAAGCAGCGTTGCGGAACGCCTCGGATCCGGTGGCGCACATGTTCTCGAGCCGGGTGACCGGCTTGTAGTCGAGCTGCAGCGGCTTGGACAGTGTCAGGCCGGAGACACCCGAACCCATCGTGCCGAGCCAGAAGGCGTCGACGTCGTCTTGTTCGACGCCCGCAGACGCGTACGCCTCGTGCGCAGCGTCGGTGAGCATGTCATCGACGCTGCGGTCCCAGTGCTCGCCGAACTGGGTGCAACCCATTCCGACGATCGCGACCTTGTCGCGAATGCCATGTGAACTCATGTGTGCCTGCCTTGTGGTGGGTTTTGTCTTGGGTGATGGACTGGTGGGTGCTCGGCCGGCGCAGCGTTGAGCGCGGAAGCACCTGATCTCCCAGCGACATTATGGCCGCTGGCGACTGGTTCATGCTGCGTCACCCTGCAGCCGGTCGCGCCTTCCAGAAGTAGTTGTGGATTCCCTCCGCGCTGTACAGGCGCCGGAACGTCATTTCGACGCGGTCGCCGATCCTCACCTCATCTGGATCGACATCGGTCATCTCGGCCTGGAAGCGACCGCCGCCGTCATAGTCGATGACGACTGCCACCATTGGCGGGGACAGCGAGAATGCCAGGCGATCGACGGTGAACGTCGCAATCGTGGCGGGGATGTCCGCCATGCGGACGCGCTCCATGTCGTCGACGGCACCGCCTTCCATCGACACTCGCATCGGCGGCAGGTGGATCGCGCCAGTGCTGCGGTCACGCGAGCCGACGAAGGCGTACTTCCAGTCCTCGGAACGGAACGCCGGCGGCGCACCGGGGCGTTCAGGGTCTGGACGACGGGGCGGTTCCCGGTCCAAGAAGCCGCGCCAAGTCAGGTACTTGTTGTAATCGAGCGCGTCGTTGCCTCGATCGATCTGGGACCGAACCGATGCAAACGGCGTGTGATCGGCGATGGCGTCGGTCGTGCGCAGCACATCAACCGTGGCGCCGTCGGCGAGATGGACCAGCAGGATCGTCTCGCCAGGTGTTGCCTCGTCGAGGATCGCCGCCAACACGACGGCCGGGTGCGCCGAGCCGGTATTGCCGATCTCGCCGGTGAGATCAGTGACGAGCTTGTCGCCGGCAACACGGGACAGTCCGCGCACCGCGCGGGCGTGCATGCCGACGATCGCGATATTGTCGATCTCGTCAAGCCCGACGCTCGCGTCGGCGAGCGCACGCTCGATCGCGTCGTTGGCGAGCGGCAGGTACACCTGCTCGCCGAACCGTTCCTCCCAGATGCGCGAGAACGCATCGCCCGGCTGGCGGTAGCGATCAGTGAATTCAGCCGTGGCGACAGCGCCGCCGAGCCACTCGCACAGCACCGGCGAGACCGAGTCGTCACCGAAGACGAATGCGGCAGCGCCGTCGCCTCCGCCGGCCTCGTCGCTGCTGGTAGGGCGACCGGTACGCAGATCAGAAGCGATCGCCAGGTTGGTACCGCGATTAGCAGCGGCAAGCGCCCAGACGGCTTCTGACGAGCGTGGCGCCCCACCTGCGTCAACGGCCCATGCGGACCGGGGCAGATCCAGCGCCGCATGAATCGCAGAGGCGTTCGTCTTGTCCATATAGGCAGGATTGGCGGTCGAGAACAGCACCGAATCGGGAACGATGTCGGTGCCGCGCAGAGCATTGCGCGCTGCCTCGACACCCATCGTCGTGGTGTCCTCGTCGTAGCTGGCCACCGCACGGTGCCCGCGGCCACCGCCGGCGCCCATCACCGCAGTGATCTTGGAGCGGTCCAGTCTCCAGTACGGCACATACGCCCCGTACGCAATGACCCCTCGTCCCATCGTCTCGTCTCCCCTCGTTCGCATCGCCGTCCGTATCGACGTAGACACCGCGCCTCCAGCAGTTCAGGCACTGTGGCCCCGGCACACAGCGACCAGCGCAGGAGCCTACGCCTGCGGCTTGCCATAGCGCCGGGCCTGTCGTCACCCTGTCATCGGGGACGAAGAACGTCACGCGCGTCGGCTCCTCGGTGCGTTGCGGCTCGCACCGCTGGGCGTGTCAGAAGGTCAACGCGCTGGCCTTTGGCGCCGCGAGGCCGCTTCCCAAGGCATCACGCTGCACCAGGCCGATTGCCTCATCGCGGCAGCGGCGGTCGGCATCGGCGCCGCGGTCGCCACCGCGAATGTCTCGGACTTCCCCATGTCGGAACTGGACGTGCAGCACTGGCCCGCCGGAATCTGAGTCGCTATCGATCCCGGCATGCGCCGCTCTGTCGAGCACGGCCCTGGGAGGAGCTCCGAAAAATTGTGATGATCGGTACGTAAAAGTTGCGATGATCTCGACGATTGCAGCGTGCTGACGCCCGATGAATCACCGGATCGAGTCGAGTACATGCGTCACTTCGTCATCTGACCTCCGCCAGCCACTAGAGTATTACTCATGGCTCGTGAAGTAAGGAAACGATTGCCAGGGCGGACGACCGTTACGTCTAAGCACCAAGTGACCATCCCCCGCGATGCGTTCGTAGCGGCCGGGTTGGCCACGGGAGACTCGTTGCAGAGCCGCGTTCTGGGGCCGGGCCGTGTTCTGTTCGAACGCGTCGGCGACCGCCTCGCCGAGACTGCGGGCATCTTCGACGGCATCTACCCCGACCATGCCGTCGACGAGCTCCGCGATGAGTGGGACTGACTCAACGGGCCTAGCCATCGTCGATGCGGGTGTGGTCATCGGCCACCTCGACCGGGCCAACCCTCACCACCACGCGGCGACTCAAGCGCTCTCAGAAGCAGCCTTGACAGCAGAGCGCCTGATGCTGCCGCTGACGGCATTCGCCGAGTGCCTCGTTTACCCCGCTCAGGCGGGCGGCGACGCGGCCAGCCGCTTTGAGGCGGCACTCGCAGCCATCCCTATCGGAATTCTCGACGCTGACGTCGCAACGGCGCGCTGCGCCGCTGGACTGCGCGCCGACTATCGGTCGGTGAAGCTCCCCGACGCCTTCGTCATTGCGACCGCGATCATCCACCGTGCCGACGCACTGCTGACAACCGACCGTGGCTGGCCGAGCACGCTCACCGGATCACTCGAATTCGAGATTCACGTCGTCTGACCGATCCGCAGCCGAGCGCAGTTCGCAGTGGAGGCCTGCAGTGAGCGAGCGCTCGTCCCCGACAAGGATCATCCACTCCAGCCGGTGCACGCCGATTGCCCCGTCGGCGTCGGGTGCGGGCGGCGGCAGCGAGATATTGGCTGTTCCGTGTGTTCTTACTCGGCCTAGACATGTAAAAACACTTGTCGCTAGCGAGTATGATGTGCGCATCGAGAGATCGCCCTTTCCTCACTACGGTCCGCTGCGACCTGAACAGGTGACCGGCCGTGAGGATCTGGCCATCGATCTTGCTCAGCGGATCACAGATCGGCGTCTGACTGCATTGCTCGGACCGCGGCGCTACGGGAAGACGAGCCTGCTCAAGCGTGTCGCCGCTGACCTCGAAGCGGTCGGGCACCAGCCCGTGTGGATCGACCTCTATGAACGGACATCGATTGCCGACGTAGCCGCCGCCGTCGACCGCGGTCTCGCTGGCGCAGCCGGACCGGTTCGCAGAGTGCTCGACGACATCGCCGGCACGTTCTCGGTGAACTTGGGTGTGCTCGGCGTCCAATTGTCTCGCAGTCCCAAGCAGCGACCCGATCCCGTCCTGACGCTGCGAACCCTGCTCGACATCCTCACCACAGCAGCGCAACGGCGCAACCTGTTCGTGGTGTTCGACGAGTTCTCCGGCATCGCCAACGTCGACCGAGGCGCCGCGGTTCTGCGAACAGAACTACAGCACCACTTCCAGGAGCTCGGCATCGTGTTCGCCGGCTCGGAACCGTCCACCATGCAGGCTTTGTTCAGCGAGCACTCCCAACCATTCTTCGCCCAAGCGGACCTCGTGGAGATCGAGCCACTCACCGGCGACGCCATCGGTCACATCATCGAAGCAGGCTTCGAGGCCACTGAACGGGCCACGGGCGGCATCACGAGTCGCATCGCCCAGTTCGCCGACGGCCATCCCCAGCGAGCCATGCAACTCGCGGACGCCCTGTGGCGGCAAGTCGATCGAGGAGGCACGGCCAACCTGCAGGCATGGGAGGCGGCGCTCGCCGACGTGCGCGCCAACGTCGATGCTGGCTCCGAGCGCATCTTCAGCCTGCTGCCCGCCGGCCAGCAGAAGGCGCTGCGGGCCGTAGCCGCCGAGAGGTCGATCTACGGCACCGCAGCTTCGCTTCTCGACCTGCCCGCAGGCACTGCCCGAGACGCCGCCAACAAACTCGTCGGCAACGGCATCCTGCACCGCCGCCACGAACAGTTCGCCCTCGTCGACCCGCTCCTCGCCGACTGGCTGCGACGCCGCTTCGCCATCTGACGGCATCCGGACGGCGGAGTCCAGTACGGCACATACGCCCCGTGCGCAATGACCCCTCGTCTCATCTCCGCTCGTCCCCGTCGCCGTCGCCGTGGTCTTCGAATCTTGCGCGGCCGAAGCTGCCGGTTCCGGCGCACGCCAGCCAGCGCAGGAACCTACGCCGAATTCACCGATGCAGTCGGTCGCCAGCACATGCAGGACCCGGCAGAGTTGATACCATTTGTGGTGTCATGTGGACGGTGGAGGTCGAGCCGGAGGTTGAACACTGGCTGAAGTCACTGCAACCGAGAGGTTTCGCCGTAGCGCATGCACATATCAAGCGGCCAGCGGAGGAGGGAAACCGGCTGCGCCCGCCTGCGAGCCGGTCATTGGGGGACGGTCTCTTTGAATTGCGATTCGACCTCGCTGGTGTGGCGTGGCGAATCACTTTTCGTTTCGCGTCCAGCAGGCGCATCGTCCTGCTTACGGTCTTTCGCAAGCAGCGACGTCGAGATCAGCCCGAGATCCGCAGAGCGGCTGAAGCAATGAAGCGAAGCATGGAATCTGACACCGAGGAGTCGCCATGAACCGACCGACGATTGATGCAATTGCCAATCGCAAGCTCAGCGACATGAACGCAGCCGAACGTGCGGAGTATGACGCGGGACGAGAGGCCACTGAACTTGCCTTTCGGCTCGGCGATGCGATCCGTGGTCTACGCGAGGCAGCCGGCCTCAGCCAGCGAGCCTTGGCGCTGCGCATGCGTACGAGCCAATCACAGGTAGCGCGGATCGAAGCAGGCATGGTCGCGGCGACACTCACCACTCTGCAACGGGCAGCCCGAGCCCTCAACGTTGTCCTCAGCGTCGACTTTGTCGAACGGCCAGAGATGCTCGCACGCGCCTCCGTCGACTGATCGCCCATCCGTCGATGACTGCTCATCGACAGCCATCTGAGGCGCTCCCCCCTCAGTTGCTGCGCGCAACAAGATCGGCTCTTCGTGATTTGGCGTGGGGTGAGGGTGTCGGGTCATTCGCCGTCGGGGATGGTGAATTCCTCGGTGGCCCAGGCGCCGGGGCCGTACCGGTTGTGGGCGAGCACGAAGATCCGGTAGCTGCCAAGGCGCAGCGAAGCGTGTACGCGCTGGCGCTGGTCGGCGGGAAGGTAGTCGTGGAAGTGCCTGGTGCCGTCGCTGAGTTCGAGCTGGTACGTCCACGCATCGATGGTCGTGCTGCCGCCGGTGTCTTCCCAGGTGACGCTGACGCCGCTGCCGTCGATGGCGGTCGTGGACAGATGTGCGCGCTCACCGGCGTCGCAGCGACAACGCGTCGAACAGCGGGCCCGCCGAAGCCGAAGCCGCCGACACCGCAGGAGACCGTCGCATGGGCTGTGCTCATCGCCCACAAGCACCTCGACCGGCCCCAGCCGGCGAGCCGGCCGCCGCGCATCCGATGACCGCTGCGCCTGCGCTTGTCGAAGCCGGCGTCGCCCGGCATCCCGCCGGCTGGCTGCCCGCCGACAGGATCGCCGCCGAGGCTGCGGCTCTTCGGGACATGACCGACGCCGCCCGCCGGCTCATCCCCGAAATCACAGCGCACCTGATGACCGGCAACGACCACGATCAGTGGCAGCATCACGCGCCGGCGCTGTGGGACCGCGCCGGTGTGCAGCCCGACAGCACCGCCGCGCTGCTGCTGCTCGAACGCGCATGGCGTCTCGGCGCGAACCAGCACCACGCCGGGCGGCGCGTGTCGCCCGTCGGGAGCGGCTCCTCGCCGTGTGCAGGCAAGCCGCCGCTGAGCCCGCCGAACCAGCCGCACCCGGACACTGGCAGCGCGTGTCCATTCGCCGCGACGCGATGCCGCGGTACCTCAGGGAGACTGCCTGATGGCCGCCGACGGGATGCCTCCCGCAGCGCATCGCCGCACGCGCCGCTGAGCTGCTCCCCGAGCTGATCGCCGCGACTCTCGCCGGGCCGCGCACCAGGACCGGCGTCATGTCGCCGGTGCTCGCCGCAGCGAGACGCTCGTGGCCCGACGCGAGCGCGTTGTGCGACTGCCGCTCCGACCTGAGCGGCGACCCCACCGGGCCGTGCTGTGAGGCCGTCGCGTCGGGCCGGCAGCCGCTGATGCGTCGCATGCACGTCGCCCAGGACGTCGCATGCACCCGCATACCGGACGGCTCCTGGTCTGCGAGCATCGACAAGGTCCTGCAGCGCGGCAGCGTCGCGGCGCTCGCCGAATGCCGCCGAATCGCCGCGTTCGCTGGCTCCGCTGAGGCGGCGTGACCGTCGGACCCGCCGAGCGGACGGGCGCAGCACGGCTGCTGCCGGCGCTCACGCTGCACGTCGTCGTCGGCGACTCGCCCGCCCGCGTCGACCGGCTGCTCGCTGGTGCTGCTGACGCCGTGCCCCGCACCCCCTGACCTCGGCGGGTGCGACGGTTTCGCCGAGCCGAAATCGGCGTAGAGGAAGTCGGGGGGCGGCACCGACACCGGTGTTGCCCCCTTGGTCTGCCCCAAGACGCTTCGGTGAGAGGCCTACGAGGAGCTTACGTTGTCCACAATAACACGGCCTCAGCTGCATCCTTCAGTTGGCAACTGCATCTACGACGACCAAGCGATCGCAGTGCTTCGGATGTCGATGTCGACGGAGCGCATGGCACCGTACCTGCGGATCGCGCGAGGCAGTCAGGCTCGGGCACTTCGGCTCTGCGACGAGCTTCCCGCCGGCTGGCAGCTCACCGGCGACGAGCGATGCGCCCGGCGCCTCCCGCTGCCCCCGGAGAACCTGCCGAGGTCGCCGGACTCCCAGAACGCCGACCACGACGCCGAACAGGCGGCCGACGCTGACGCCCGCCGCACCCAGAAAGCCGCCGGCGCCGGCGCATGTGTCCGCGCTCGGCACGCAGCCGTCGGCTGCTGGCGGGGTGCGCGTTCCTCGGACGCGCCTGGCGTTCCTGGGAGACCAGTCGTGTCTGCTCGCCATTCTCGGCGGTCATGGATGCCGATGACGACGGGATGGCTGAGCGGCGGTGGCAGAAGCGTGCGGCGTGCCGTGGGATGGATCCGGCGTTGTTCTATCCGGAGCGAGGCGAGTCGCTCCGTGACGCTGTGGCTGTCTGCGAGGGCTGCCCGGTTGTCGATGAGTGCCGCGAATGGGCGGTCGCCAATCATGAACGGTTCGGGGTGTGGGGCGGCATGTCCGAACGTCAGCGTCGGTCCCTGCGCCGGGGCCGTCCCGCTGTTCGCGGGTCGCGTCGTTTCGCCGCGTGACCGGTCGAGGCAACCCTGGGGCTGGCTGGGCAATCTCGCCGCATCGACGCAGCGGTGACCGCGAATTGGCTGCGCGGACGGCCTGCGAGGCCCTTTGCCGACGAGAGGCCCCGAACGCTGCCTTCACGGGACTGCCGGGCCAGGCGGCGGTCGCCCAACCCAAGGGGTCGCTGCCGCGGAGCCCTCAATGTTGCGCATGGGTGTTTTTTGGGCATACTCATATACATGACGTGCGATGTTGTGCCGCTCACGACGCCGTTCAACGCGCAGCAGTGCGTCCGCTGGCTGCGGCGCCGTCAGCGGCTCAGCCAAGCCCACGTGGCCGACGCCGTCGGACGCTCCCAGCAATGGCTCTCCCGGCTGGAGAACGGACTCGCTGAGCCGTCCCTGGAGGACCTCATCGCCGTCCTCGCCGTCCTCGGCGCACACATCAGCCTCCGCCCGTCCGAGCCGCCGCCCGGCGACACCGCACCGGAGACGTAGCCGATGCCTCGGGCGCCCAGCGAACTCTACGTGTACCTCCATGGCGCACTCGTCGGCAGCGCTGTCCGGCTGCGCCGCGGGGCCGTCCACTTCGCTTACGACGACGACTATCTGCCGTCGTCGACGCCGCTGTCGCTGTCGCTGCCTGTCGGGCAGCAGCCACGACTGGACTTGACCTCATGGATGGACGGCCTGCTGCCGGACAACCCGCAGACACGCTCACGCTGGGCACGGGAACTCGGAGCGGCATCGACCGCCCCGTTCGACCTGCTCAGCACCCGCGCGGGACTCGAATGCGCAGGCGCCGTCCAGTTCCGCACCGCCGCCAGCCTGCCGGATTCCGAGACGGAAACGCTGATCGAGCTCACCGAAGCCGAGATCGCGTCGATGCTGAAGCTGATCTCGCAGGACGGGCAGTCAGACCCCGGCGCCCTGCTCGGGGAGCTTCGCCTGTCCCTCCCCGGCGCGCAGCCGAAGATGGCGCTGCGGCACTCCGACGGCAGCTGGCATCTGCCGACCGGATCGCTCGCCACAACGCACATCCTCAAACCGCAGCGAGGCCACCTCAACCTGGGGCTGCGTGCCTCGGCGGCAGTCAACGAGCATCTGTGCCAGACGGCCGCGTCCACGGTCGGGCTTGATGCAGCGCCGTCGACGCTGGCGACGTTCGAAGACGAACCCTGCCTCGTCACCGAGCGCTTCGACCGTGATGCAGACCACGGCGGCGTGCGCCGCGTCCACTTCGAGGATCTGTGCCAAGCGTGCGGTTTCGCCCCTGACCTGAAGTACCAGGCGGACGGCGGCCCGGGGCCGGAGACGATCATCAGGCTGCTGCGTCGCGCTGCCGACCCCGACAGTCCCCGCAGGTTCTTCCTCGCCGGATGCTTCAACTGGATGATCGGCAACACCGACGGGCACTCCAAGAACTACGGGATTGTTTTCCCCGCCACCCACGGCACTGCCCCGCGGCTCGCGCCGCTGTACGACCTGAGCTCGGCGGCGCCCTATGCGCGCGACCGCAGCGGCGTCCTGCCGCCGGCGATGCGGTTCGCCCCCGACAATCCCGACAGTCTGTCGCAGTGGGCTGACACCGCCGAACGGCTGCGTATCGATGTCACGGCGGACGAGATCGAGGCAATGGGCGACGCCCTGCCGGACGCACTCGCCGCCGCAGCGGAACAATGCCCGCCGTGGGCGGCGGACACAGCCGAAGCCACAGCCGAAGCCGTGACCGCTCACGTGCGCCAAGTGACCCACCGCCGCGCGGCAGCGCCATCGCTGCCCTCTCCCCCGCCGGACTCCCGCAGGACCGGCGCCGCCGAGCGATGCGGGCACATCGTGCGCAGCACCGGCAAGCCGTGCCTGCTGGACCGCGGGCACGGCGGCCGGCATCGATCTGTGCTTCCGGGCGGGGGCGGGCCGTGAACGAATCCGCCGGCGACGACCGCCGGATCAGGTCGGCAGCGGACGCAGGAAGGCTGCTGCGCGACGCACGACGTGTCGCGGGCACAACCCAGCAGCGGTTCGCTGCCCGGATCGGTGTCAGCCGGCAATGGCTCATCCGGCTCGAGCGCGGCGCCGCAACGGCACGGCTCAGCTCGGCGCTCGCAGCGTTCGCTGAGGCCGGCTTGACGCTGGTCGCCGAGGTCGAGGCCCCGCCGCCGCCTCAACGCCGCAGATGATGTGACACCCCTCCGCGAAGCTGGCCTGTATGAGCTATTGCGATGTCATCGACGAAACCTGTCCCCCGGAGGCGGCTGACGGCGCTGCGGCGCTGATGTGGCGCGGCGATCTGCGGCGGACCATGGCTGCGCGCAGCGGCAGGCGTCTCGCCGGCTGGGCCGCACGCGACGACCGGGCAAAGGGACAACGCGCACTCCCGCCGGCCTCAATAGCTGCCGTACAGGCGCTCGAGTCCGATGAGCTCCACGTCGCTGCGTGACGCTGCTGCTGCGCCCAAGGCGGGGTCGAAGCCGGCCGCGGAGAACAGCAGACGCTTGACGTGCGAGGCCGCACGGGCGCGTCCGTTGGCTTCGATGAGGACCGCGAGACGGTCGAGGCGATCAAGGTCGGCAGTCGAGAGCCGGGACAGCTTGGCCTCGCCGATGGCGTGGAAGGTTCGCTGCGCACGAGGGCCGGACGCTTCGCTCTCGCCTGGGGCGCACACCACGACGTCGATCTCGAAGGTCTCGCGCAGGCGGGCGTCGTTGGCCAAATGGCGTCCCACATGCCCGATCTCGACGCCGACGTCTGCAGCGGTGGCGTAGCGGCGTGCCCACACGCGACACATGTCCTCGAAGTGCGGCCCCACGACGCGTGGCCGGAACGCGTCTTGGCAGGCTGCCCACACCTGCGCGAATCGCCGCTCCTCCAGCTGCGCTCGGAAATGCCGGCTGACGGCTAGATGGAATCGCACAATGGGGTCCGCAATCCGGTACGCCGGGCGGCGACCGCCCAGCACGTCCACCGCCCGCTCGACGAGGCCGGCTGCGGTCATCACCCCCAAGTGATACGTGATGTCGCCCGCCGAGCGCCCCACTGCAGCCGCGATCTGACCCGTGGTGCGACGACCTGCGGCAATGGCCTGCAACAGCGAGAAGTAGACAGCCGTATCGGTGACACGCGGGTCTTCGCGCAGCACCGCCTCGGCCTCGGAATACAGCGCATGGGACGGATTGAGCACCGACGCCGCCATCCACGTCCCGAATTCGTCAGGGGCTGCGGGCACATCGATGGCTTCCACGAGGTCTCGATGACCCGGCACGCCGCCGACCACTGCGTCGATCAGCAGCGCCGTTGACGTGTCGTCGACTCCCCAGAATCTACGTGCAACGCGGTAGTCGAACGGCAGCAGCGCCATGTTGAGACTGGCGCGTCCCCGCAGCGGCGCCGCACCGCTCAACAGCCCGGACATCACCGACAGCGCCGAGCCGCACAATACGAGCGCCACCGGCCAGTCCCAGTCCGAACCAAGCCCTTCCAGAGCAGCCGCGTCGGCCAGCGATTGCACCGCGGAGTCCAGTTCGGGGCTGCCGTCGCGTTCGCGGTCTGCGGCGCGTGGGAACGGAGCCGTGGGTGTGTGCTGTGTCAGTCGAGGAGATCTGGCGCGGTCTCAGAGCTGACGAGGAACACCACGCCCGTCGGCTCCTCGGTGCGTTGCGGCTCGCGCCGCTGGGCGTGTCAGAAGGTCGACGCGCCGGCCTGTGGCGCCGTGAAGCCGCTTCCCGCGGCATCACGGCATCACACTGCATCATCGGAACTCTCGACGCTGACGTCGCAACGGCGCGCTGCGCCGCCGGTCTGCGCGCCGACTATCGGTCAGTGAAGCTCCCCGACGCCTTCGTCATCGCGACTGAGATCGTCCACCGTGCCGACGCATTGCTGACAACCGACCGCGGCTGGCCGAGCACGCTCACCGGATCACTCGAATTCGAGATTCACGTCGTCTGACCGATCCGCAGCCGAGCGCAGTTCGCAGTGGAGCCCTGCAGTGAGCGAGCGCTCGTCCCCGACAAGGATCATCCGTTCCAGCCGGTGCACGCCGATTGCCCCGTCGGCGTCGGGTGCGGACGGCGGAAGCGAGGCATTGGCTGTTCCGTGTGTTTTTACTCGGCCTAAACGAGTAAAAACACTTGTCGCCAGCGAGCATAATGTGCGCATGGAGAGATCGCCCTTTCCTCACCATGGTCCGCTTCGGCCCGAACAGGTGACCGGCCGCGAACGGCTCGCCGTCGACCTTGCGCAGCGGATCACAGACCGGCGGCTGACTGCTCTGCTCGGACCCCGGCGCTACGGCAAGACGAGCCTGCTCAAGCGCGTCGCAGCCGACCTTGAAGCGGTCGGGCACCAGCCCGTGTGGATCGACCTCTATGAACGGACATCGATTGCCGACGTAGCCGCCGCCGCCGACCGCGGCCTCGCTGGCGCAGCCGGACCGGTTCGCAGAGTGCTCGACGACATCGCCGCCACGAACAGCTCGCCCTCATCGACCCGCCCCTCGCCGACTGGCTGCGACGCCGCTTCGCCATCTGAACCGGCTCGAGCACCCACCGTTGGAGCCCCGGATCACATCTGCCACAGGTACGAGATCGGCAGAGCCACGATGCGGGGCCCGAGACGCAGAGGTTGCTCGCCGGTGTAGAGCACAATGCCGAGTTCGAACCGGTCGCCGATGGTGTCGCGGAGCCAGCCGAGCGTTTCTGCCTTGCGGCCGTGCGCGCGCATCGCAGCGGTGACCTCGATGCAGATGAGCCTTCCGTTGGCCAGTCGAACAATCAGGTCCACTTCTCGCTGGCGACGATCCCGGAAGTGATGCAGCGTCGCTCCCGAGCCCCCGAACGACAACTGCTTGCGGATCTCGTTGGCGACGAACGTCTCGTACAGCGGTCCGCGCAGCGCCTCTGCGGGGTCGCACAGCGAGTCGGGAGTCACACCTAACAACGTCGCGGCCAACCCGGAGTCAGCCATGTGCAGTCTCGAACGCCGCTTGACACGGGTTGCTGCGCTCGTCGACCACGCCGGAAGCAATACCGTCAGATACACCATCTCCAAGTAGCCGACGTAGTCGGCCGTGGTCTGCGAGCTGCCGAATGCTGTGTCCCGATGCACATCTTCGATGACGAGTTCGCCTGCGGTGCGCGCCGCAAGCGCCTCTGCGATTCTGGGCAGCTCCAGAATCCGGCGTGCGCCTGAGAACTCCCGGACGTCTCGCGACACGATCGTGGTGAGCAGCGAGCGCAGAAACACCCCACGCTCGACTGCGCCGAGCAGCTGAGCCTCCGGGTAGCCGCCTGAACATATGCGCTCGGTGTACTCCCGACGCGAAACCGGCGAGTATTGCTGCGCCATCAATTCCTCGAATCGAGTCGCCACGAACCCCTTCGACTCGTGATCGATGAGCCAAGCCATCAAACCGGGCGAGTCAGCACCCATCGCTTCAGCCTCGGAGAACGGAGCCAACTCGACGATGCCCATGCGCCCCGCCAGGGACTCGCTGAGGTCGGGAACGGTGAGAAGATTGGTCGAGCCCGTCAACAAGAACGAGCCAGGAGTCCGTTCATCGTCGACGACGAGCTTGACGGCACGCACCAAGTCATCACCGCCGCGCTGCACCTCGTCGATCACCGTGGGCCGCCGACGGTCTCGAACGAATCCCACGGGGTCATCGAGGGCCGCTTGGGCCATGTCGGGATTGTCGAGACTCAGGAACACTCCCGCATTGGCGAGCTGCTTGGCCAGCGTCGTCTTGCCCGACTGGCGCGGCCCCAGCAATGCAGTGACGCGGAACGTCCGCAAGTACGAGCGCAGCACCGGCTCGATTCGCCGACTGACGATGCCTGAGTCGTCCACGAGCAATCCCCTCCCAATCCGTCGGTGCCGCGGCGCTGACCACGACGGCGCGCCACCGACGCCGTGAGCGATGGACGCGCCGTACCTCTAATGGTGATTTCGCCCTATATCTAATATAGATTCTGCCAGCCATCTAGTGATACGTTTGCGCTTGAGACGGAATCAAGTTCGCTCAGTAGATCTCAAGCCCTGCTTGGTCGCAGACTTGGATTGCTGCAAGTCGCAGCAGTCCTTGTTCGCGACGCCGGGCACGGCCCACCAGCGAATTTCGATTGTTCAGCGGCGAAGCTGTGCTGCGGCGTGCGAACTGAATGCATGCAGGAACTCGACGGCCACGAACTCCTCGTGCACGATGCTGCGGCGACGGTCGAACTCGGCCTCGAGCGCAGGGTCCCACGGGGTCGGCCCTGCGGTTGCGCTGTCGCTCGGCAACGGGACACCCTGCGCCGTGGCGCGCCGCACGGCTTTGCGGTAGTCAGCGGCCTCCATCATCCACGGCGTGCAGCCGCGGTCGCGCATGCGTCGGCAGATGGCGATTCCCGCTGCGTCGAAATCGCCGTGGTATCGCAGATCGGCGCCGCTTGCGGCGAGGTGGCCGACGAGTTCAGTCACCGCGGACGTCGGGTTGCCGTTGGTGCACACGAGGCCGAAGGCCGCTGACACGTCCGCGGCGCGCTCGATGACGCTGGGGTTCTCCACGACCAGGATTGGTGTGCACGACGCAACCTCGATCCGGTGCTCTCGCAATGCTCGCAGGCTCACGTGCATCGGCAGGCCCGCATCGGCAGCGGCGCCAAGCATCGCTGTCAGCGGCGACGCACCCAGCGGGCGCAAGCCCCAGGTGAGCGCTGGTGCAGAGACCGAGTCCGCAGCGATTCCTGCCGCCGACCACACTGCCCGACTCTCGGCGGTGCTGTCGTCGAGTCCGACCGCATATCTGAGTGCACGCTCGACAGCCGCAGCAAGTTTCGTGTGCCGGTCGAGCGCGTGGGCCGAGCCGAACAGCTGCGCCGCCAATTCGGTGCGCGAGATTTCCTGGGTCCGCTGATTCGCTTGAGCGTCGAGGAGCCTGCGCACATTGCCCGCCAGAGCCGTGACTTCGC
Organism: Acidimicrobiales bacterium; assembly: GCA_965231925.1. Taxonomy (GTDB): domain Bacteria; phylum Actinomycetota; class Acidimicrobiia; order Acidimicrobiales; family Poriferisodalaceae; genus Poriferisodalis. The sequence continues at coordinate 934,229 of OZ246894.1, read as the reverse complement.
TGGTATCGAGACCGTTGAGCAACCCGGAACTGAGCAGGTCCTGGCGCCAGTCGGCGGCCCACGCTTCCGGCCACGACTCCACTGCCCGCTCCAATGCGCGCCGGGCCTGCCGCGCTCGTTCTCTGGACTCTCGCTTCTTGCGCTTGGCGGGATCGGCCGGGCTGCCGAGAAGCGTCAAAGCCGAGTCGAGATCGTGGCCGATTCCCAGTCGGACCAAGCCTGCTTCGAGTTCCGCGACATTGAGCCGCGATGTCGGCGAGCGGCCGATGAGCGCTGCCACTGCCGGCTCGCAGCGCGGCTCGATGACGGGCATCTGCATCGTGGCTGGCATGACGCCGTTACCGCGGTCAAGCCGCTGGCGAAGCGCGTCCCACAGCGCAGTCAGACCCCGGTCCGCCAACGACGCCGGAATCGTCCGCTGACCGACTGATTCGACGCCGGCATCTGCCGCCTGCAGACCGCCAAGATCATCGGACTCCGCGATGACCTGCTCGCTCGCAGCATCAAGAGCCGCGACCGCAGAGGTGATGCCGTCGGCACCCCCAGCTTCGGGTGTCGGCTGCTCGCTCACAGCATCGACACCGCTTCATGTGAGACGTCCAGGACGTAGCGCGCCGCAGCCGGCAACACGACGACCTCGTCGTCGACCAGATCGACCAGCCGGTGGTCGGCGAGCAATTCGAGAGCTTCGTCAGCCAAGCGTTCAGGACTGTCGGCAAGCTGCGACCAGTACGAGCGATGCTCGGCAGCCAGATCTGCGACGATTCCGACCACGACGTCACGGTCCACCGGCGCATCCCCGTGCTGAGACAGCCGGTCGGCGAGCAGCAATGCCGCGTGGCCGACGGTGCCGGTCTGCGGGAACCGCACATCGGTGAGCTCGCCGACGGGATCGACGGCCATGACACCCTCGGCACGAGCCTCGATGTGCAGCCCGAACATCTCGTCGAAGTAGCCGGACTCCTCGCCGAGGCGCCGCCGCAGCTCCGTCCACTCGTCGGCGTCGAAGTCTCCGCGGTAAACGACGGGTTCTTCAAGAATCCGGGCACGCATCCAAGCTCGGGCCGTATTGCGGCTGTCCGAACGCTCGAACAACTGCTCGGCAGTCTGGGCGCGAGCCAAGACCGGCAGCGGCAGCATCGCCACCCGGTCGGGTCGAATCGCCAGCACCGCGTCGGCTTCGGCGTCATGTGCGTACTCGTCAATGCGTTCATGAAGCTCGGTTGCGAGACCGTGGGCGATCATCCAGCGCAACGCCGTCACGAGTGCCCGCCGGTCCGACGGCTCGCTCCCGATAGTCACACCCGCCTCAGCGGCAGCGCCCTGAAGCTCTTGCACCAGATCGCGCAGGCTGATCACGCTGGGACCTGACACCACAGCAGCCAGAACAAGCGCCAGCATCAGGTACTCCGAGATGCCGAACGGGCGCCGTTGCGCAGTTGCTGTGCGCAGTGGTCGATGTCGTACAACCACCGTCGTCTTGGACAGCCGTGCGGTGTCGGCGGTCACCTGCAGCCGGTAGCCGAAGCGCTGAGTGAACCATTGGTCGAGTTGCTGGCGGTGACGCCGTATCAGAACGAACGCATCGGGGAACCGTTCGGCCGCAATCAGCGGACGCACAACGAGGTGCCGCGCTGCCTCGCGGAGGTCCGCTGCGAACTCGTCGGCATCGGAGGAGGGCCTCATGCGGCCGTCTCGGTTGGCTCGGCAGATGTGATCGCCGGCGCCGTTGCCAGCGCGGACTCCGAGACTCGACGCCCACCGGAGGCGTCCGCTACAGAGATCGTCAGGCCATGCAGTCGGAGCCGTCCTTCGGGGCAACTGACCGTCGTGCACGCATCCTCGTCGCGTCGCAGCTCGCAGCACACGCCCGCGGACTCCGCCACTCGAACGCCCGTGCTGCCGGGCGCTTGGTGCCCGCACAGGCCGATGAGTTCCCGCAACAAGCCGAATGCAGCAGCCGACAGCCTCGTACCGTCGATCCGGCCCGCGGCATCGGCCCCCGAGAGCAATTCGCGCGCCGTCGCTTGCCGCTCGACGCGCTCGGCGTCGAGTCGCTCCCGGATGATCCGGTGCTCGCTGCTGCGATCGCGCAAGGGCGTTGTTTTCCCCGGCGTGGGCCGCCCCCCGCGTTCGCGCAACGAGATCGGCACCTGCGCCCGTGGTGCGCTCGCCCACGGTGTGGTGGTGGGCGCGGGATCGTCGGCGTCGGCGGCGAGCGTTCCCGCGTGGCGGCATGACCCGAGCCCAAGCGCCGCGGAAGCGACCTCGTGTGCCTCTTGCGGTGTCGTTGCTGCTTCGAAGAACATCGCTAGCCGCAGGAAGTCAGCGCGTCGCGACGTCGTCGCTGTGCCCAGGCGCGAAAGCCGGCTGAGGTTGGAGGTAAGTGTTCGCACTGCCGCGAGGGCTTGATCGGTGAGCTGGCTCAGACGGGATGGACGCGCCGGCGCATTGAAGAACCAGCGGCTCAGCAAATGCCAGTCGTCTCGTTCCGAACCGCGAAGGCGACGTGCCGAGAACATGTCGGCGAGGCCGGCTTCGTCGACACGCTCCGCAAGGCCCGCGTCTATCGACGGGAGCAGTGCGTCGAAGTGCGGCATGATCTGCTCCAAGCAGCGCGAGATCGGTTGCTGCAGTCGCTCGATCTGGGCGAGCTGCTCGCTGACGTAGCCGACGATGACACCGGCGAGCAATTGCACCTCGTCGGCGTCGAGGTCGTAGCGGCTCTGCCATTGGGCGAGCTGCCTGAAGAACCCGGTCAGCTCCTCGGCGAATCGCTCGTGGATGTCGAACACAGCGCGCACTGCAGTGGTGGTGCCCTCGATGCCCAAGTCGCGGTACCCGTCCTTGGCGTGATCTGCGAGCAGCTGCAGGTGGCCCTTCAGGTCGCTGAGCCGGCCTGCCTGGGGATCAGCGACCTCGTCGATGGTCGCGAGCATGCGTTCGGTGAGATCGAAGACCTGCTGGCCTGCAGGGGTGATGAGGTAACGATGGCGCCTGCGGTTGTAGTCCTCCAAGCTGGTCGGATTGCCTGCATCGGTGGACACCGTCAAATTGCCCCAGCGCCTCAGGCTGTCGAGACGGTCCCGCACCACCTCGGCGCTCAGACGCACGCCCTCCAGGCGGGCTTGTACCTCTTCGGGACTGAACTCGGTGAAGAAGGTGTCCGCGAAGACAGCCAGAATGGCGCGGTACTCAGCCCATTCCTCGCCGCCGAGGCATCGGAACAGATGACGGACGCGCTGCGCGTCAGGCTCGCTCCCGGCCGCCGACGCCACCTCGCTCGACACCGCGGCATCCTCGCTCATGACGTGACGACGCGTTCGAGCGTGTCGCCCTGCCAGCTATAGCGATCGAGCAGAATCGACTTCAGGCCGGCGTCGCGCACGATCTCGACGATGGACAGCTCGGGCACCGTGCGATGGTCGCCCCACAATCGTTCGCTGGTGGCGATGAAGTCGAGATCCAACGACACGAGCAGTCCGAACAGACCGGCGTGATTGTCTGCAGAGACCTTGGCGAAGGCATCGTCGAGCAGCACGAAGCGTGCGATTCCCTCTTCGCCAGCACCCGCCTGAGCGCGTGATTCAGCCAGAGCGTCGTAGGACGCGGCCACCGCCACGAACAGCGGCAAGTACGTCACGAGCTTCTTCTCGCCTTCCGACAGCGGCGTCCGGCGGCTGAGCCGTCCCTCGGGAGCTTCGGGGCGCGTCACCATCACGGCAAGTTCGTGCCACGTCTTGTAGTCGAGCGTCTCTGCAATGAGCTGGCGGTAAGGCACGTCAGGCTCCTCGGCACGGGCTGCGTCGAGCCGTTGCGACAGCGCCTCGCGAACTTCGGCAATCTCGTCGGGCGTACGCAGATCGGGCGGCTTGGCGAGCAACTCCACCATGCGCTTCGTCGCGGTGTCGAGCTCGGGCGAGCGTCGCCAACGCAGCCGCACGCCCACTCGGTGCGCGGTGGCAACCGAACGGAGCCGTTCGTTCGTCAGCTCGATCAGATGCCCTGCGCCGTGCATCTTCTCTGCGATTTCCTTGGCGATCAGGCCTTGCAGGAGTTCGCGCAGTGCATCTTGCTGCTTGTGGTCGAGCAGGCCGGCGAGTTCGCGATGCTGGGCACTCGCAACGCGCATTGCGGCAGGCAGCGTTGCAGTGCCCGACGGTCCAGTGACCTCGACCGACAGCGGTCTGCCGGGATCGGGCTGGAGCGGGACGGCATCCCAACCCGCACCGAGCGAGTCGCGACGCTGTTGCAGCGACAGGTAGACACTGTGGGCAGTCACCTCCGAGTCGGTGCCGTCCCCACGGTGAGCGACGGCCATGAATCGGCTCAGGTCGTCGAGCAACGCCGAGAGCCCAGCCGAGCCGCCACTCTCGGCTGCGGGCGGTGCTGGGGCCTCTTCGCTCACGAGTGCGTCGAAGTAGCCCGGCACCCTGAGGGCATCCTCGAGCTCGACCCGGCAGGTCTCACACGAACGCTCGCTTCCCGATGCCGCTTGCTGCGCACTCTCAGCGCTGGCCCGAGCCTGTGCCCTGCGTTCCACAGCGCTCTCTTTGCGCCCGCGTGTCGTGGGAAGGCGGCGCTCGAGTGCGTCGAGGTCGCCAGCGAGCCGGTCACGCTGTTGGCGAGTTCGTTCGTAGTCCGCGCCGACAGTTCGTTCGAGCATCTCGAGGCGCGCTTGCTCGCGGTCCCGTTCCAAAGCGGCCCGCGCAACTCCAGCGCGCGCCTCTTCACGCTGAGCGAGGTCGTTGCGGCTCTGTGCGGCAATGCGATCGCATTCCTGAACGGAACGTTGCAACGTCGTGAGTCCGGCGACGCTCGAGGACACCAACCGGTCGAACTCGGCCAGTTCGACAGTGACGCTGTCCAGCTCAGAACGGTCTCGCGGCAGCGACAGCGTTGTGGCAATTCGACGCAGCTCGGCGTCAGCGTCGTTGACGGCACGTTCGACTTGCGCCGCATTGCGGGCCGCTTCGCCCTGCCGGGACTCAGCAACCGCCAATTCGCTGGCCGCTGTGTCCACGGCACCAGCCGCACGCTCAATGTCGCTTGTGGCCGGCAGCGCTGTGCGATGGCGACGCAGGACTTCGAGCGCTTCCAGTCGGCGCTCAAGCACATCCGCCACTTGCTGCATCTCGGCCCGCAGCGTTGTCAGTTCACGCCGCGCTGCGGCACGCTCACGCTCCAAGGCATCTCTCCGCGCGGCTGCGCCGATGAGTTCTGCGCGCTCCTTGGAGTGCCGCCCAAACAGCAAGCCTGATCGAAATGACCCGTCGGCGGCAGCGACGGTGAAGCCCTCGCCATTGACCTCGCAGCTGATCGAGTCGAGCAGGCGGGCAACAGCACTTTCGTCGACCGACCCGGCGAGCGTCGCGGGAATCGTGGGATGCAGCAGGCGGCTGAGGGGATGTGCGACCGGCGACATTGCGACGACAACAAGTTCTCCACTGGCAAGTTCCAGCACATCATCGGCTGCCAGCCGCGCGGAGAGCAGGCCCGACGCCTCGAGAGCAGCCTCGACGCCGGCCCGCTCGCCAGCGCCAAGCTCGGGCGCGAAATCGATCAGGTCCGCGAAACAGTTTTCGGCGGGGATCTGCCAATCGAGCCTGGGAGGTTCCGGCTCGGCTCGACCCATGAGCTTGTCGAACACAATCTGCTGGTCGCGAACCGCGTCGCGACTGTGATCCAGAGCTTGACGAGTCTGCGCAACTGAACCCGCTTGGGCCGCAACGGCAGCATCGAACTCGGCCAGCAAGTCCACCCGGAGCACAGCCGGTGACGGGGTCTGATCGCCTCGAGGCGACTCAGCACGTCGTGAGACCCCAGCGGCGACATCGGACGGCGTGCCGACGGACGCGCACAACGTCACTGCCGTCGAGGCCCACTCCCCGACCTGGGCTGCCCAGTCACGATTGGCCGCCGCCAGTGCCTCCAGCCAACCCGCATGCTGTTCGGTGGCCCGTTGCTTGGCGCTCGCCGCGATCTGGAGCGCGTCCGTTGCGCGGGCGAGTTGCGCTTCGGCTTGATCGCACCGTGTTCGCGCATTGGCTACCTGTTTGATGTCGCGCCGTCGCTGCTGTCCTGAAGCAGCGGATGCATCAAGACGACGCCTGGCAACGGTGGCATCGAACGGCTCAGGAACAGCCAAGTCGAAGTCCTCGAGCCGAAGGCGGCCAAGATCGAGCGCTGTGGGTGGGCGTTCGGAAACGCCGCATCGGGCCGAGATCTGCTCGGTTTGGGCGAGTTCGCCGTTCAGCTTGGCGAGATCGCTGCTGCTGCGGCCGACTGCGCCCGTCAGATGCTCGACCGCGCGCCCCACCCGCTCCTCGGCACTCTTGAGGCCGCGCTGCGCCTCGTCGTGCTGTCGGCTGAGATTGGTGACGAGATCGCGCACGCCGTCGAGCTGACGCCCTTCCTGATAAGCGCGCGACTCTTCGATCGCCGAGATCTCGCTGCGCAGCCGCACGGTGCCTCGCTGCTCGTCTGCGACTTGGGCATCAAGTTGCTCCACCTCGGCATCAGCGGAGGCGACGGCTTTGCGCGCCGTTGCTGCCTCGCGACGGCAGCGCTGGGCCTCCGCAAGCTGACGCCGCCCCTGTACTGCTCGCTGACGCAGATCGCTCGCACAGTAGGCGCGGTACCGATCGAGCAGTCCACCGACGGCGGCCACCGTCCGTTCGAGTTCGGCGAGGTTGCGGCGGTGATCTTCGAGGTCGTCGAGCGGTGCCGCGGCGTCGATGAGTGCCTGTTCGGACAGCTGCGGCAGCGCATCGGCAAGATCGAGCGGCAGATCGACATCGATCCGGTCGCCGACTCGCGGGTTGCGAACTTTGTCGATGAGCCGGATGTGCTGGTCCAGGCTGGCGCCGCCGAAGAGGTGCTGTTCAATGTGGCGCCGGTATTCCCGCCGATCGCGCTCGGCAAACACCGGGTCGCCCTCGAGCTTGTCGCGCAGCGCCTCGGCTGACATCGGAACACCGTCGACGACGAACTCAATGTCGATGCCCGGACGCTTCGAGGTTGCGAACCACCACGTCACGACACTGTTGGCCGCCCGGTTCGCCTTGATGCCGCAACCGCAGACGAAGAACGCGTCGCCGCACCGAAACTCGATCCACAGGTAACCCACAGGCTGGGACTCGTCGCGTCCGCCGAGCATCCATGACGCCAACAGGCCGCTCTGATCGCGGGCAGCGTCGATGTTGCGCTGGCGAGCCGTCAGCAGGAACGGCAACAGCATGTTCATCGCGGTCGACTTGCCCGAGCCGTTCACGCCTCGCAGCAACAGCCGACCACCCGCAAAATCGAGCACCTCGTTGCCGTACTGGTAGACGTTGATGATCCCGGCGCGCTCAAGTCGCCAGCGCGTCGGTGGATCGTCAGCGGCAGTGTCCACGGCTCAGAACGTAGCTACAGCGTGTGACATGAACTCACGTCACGAATGAAATGCGGACTGTGCTTGCCCATTCGGCAGACGACTGCACCGAACCTCGCGTGGAGGACCTCAGTGTGCAGAGAGCCTTGCTACACGGCCGGGACGACCCGGAACGCCTCCGCGAGCCTGCCTTGCGCGAGGCCGCCGGCGCGGGCAGTCTCGGTGCTCCACTCGCGCAACCGGCCATCGAGATTGTCCATGTCCGCTGTTTGGCTGTGGTGCTCGCGCAGCGCAGCAACCTTGGCGTCGAACGTATCAGTGATGTCGATATAGCGATTGGGCTCGGTGCCGATCAACCACAACTCGTCGACGGTGTGCGGCTTGTGGCCCTCGACTAAGAGTTCGGGGAAGGTACGTGGGTTTCGGGAGTCGGGGTACACAGCTGCCAACGTGGCAGTTGCCGTAGCCAAGTGATCCGGATGGGAGATGTAAATGCGATCCCAGTCGGGGATCGTGGTCTGGCACAGCACCACGTCGGGGCGCGACATGCGAATCACCCGCGCAATGTCGCGCCGCAGGGTTAGATCAGCTACCACCATGCCGTCGGGATGGCCGAGCCAGTGCAGCTCGGATACCCCCACTCGCTTGGCGGCGGCCGTCTGCTCTGCTTGGCGCATGGCCGCCAACTCGGCCGACGTGTGCGACATGTCGTCGTCCCCGGCTTCGCCACTGGTCGCCAAGCAGTACGCCACGTGGCATCCGGCCGAGGTCAGCGCGGCCACGGTGCCGGCCATGCCGAAATCGATGTCGTCGGGATGGGCCACCACGATGAGCGCCCGCTGAGGCGCCTCAATCTCACCCTCGCCGGTCAAGATCATGCCCACAGCCGCGCCGCCCATTCGCATTCAGTGATCGCGCCCACAGCCGGTGCCTCCGAGGTTCGACGATCTGCGATGCAGTGGCTAGGTGAAGTACGGGTTCTCGCCCGAGGCGTGGTCGGTGAGGTCGACGACCCGCTCGACCTCGGGGATCAGCTCACGCAGTGTGCGCTCGATGCCTGCGGTGACGGTGGCGTTCGCCATGCCGCAGCCCTGGCAGCCGCCGCCCAGCTTGACGACCACCGTGTCGCCTTCGACCGACACCAACTCTGCGAACCCGCCGTGAGCGGCGATCGAAGGGTTGATGCGCTTGGTCAGCACTTCGCGGACGTTGTCCTCCACCGATCCGTCGAGGTCGAGCTGGGCATTGGGCCCCAGATCGGGTCGGTTGGGGTTGCGCAGCACCAGGCCGGGCTGGTTCGGATTCGAGGGCAGATCCAATGAGGCACCGTCGAGCTTCGGCACGTCGCGATCGGGAATCAGCACCGTCAGGCCGCCCCCCACACCGAACGGCACGTCGGCTGGGTCGGCCTCGGTCAGCAGCTCGAACGCGAGGTCGTAGGTGTAGTCGACGCCTTGAGCGCCGGTCACCTCGATGCGCAGTGCCAGCTGATCGCCGTCGACCTCGCTGTTGCGCAGCTCGATCACCTTGTCAAGAGCAGCCGGCGTGACGTCGAATGCCTCGCGCCGCGCCTCCATCATGGATTCGCGCACGGCGTCAGCGGGTGCCATCTGGTCGCTCAAAGCCATAACGGCAGCCTACTGAGGACGCCCCTCGCGTCCGTAGGCGGGTTCAACGGTATGGCCCGACACCCGGGCGGTAATGTCCCGCGGGTTCGCCGGCCCTCCCGACGAGAGCGCCGTCTCGACCAATCCGACAAGGAGAGCGCCATGGCATTTCGCGCGTTGATGCTGCACGAGCAGGACCGGGCCGTCACGGCCGAGCTGGCCGAAGTCGACGACGGCCAGTTGCCCAACGGCAACGTGACGGTCGCAGTCGAGTACAGCACCCTGAACTACAAGGACGGGATGATCCTGGGGGGGATCGGACGGCTTGTTCGCACGTACCCGCATGTGGGAGGCATCGACTTTGCTGGAGTCGTGGAGTCATCCGACGACGGCCGCTTCGCTGCGGGCGATCGCGTGGTGCTCACCGGCTGGCGGGTCGGCGAGGCGCACTGGGGCGGGTACGCAGAGCGAGCACGAGTCAGCGGCGACTGGCTGGTCCGGCTGCCCGACGGGCTGTCGACCCTTGATGCGATGACCATCGGCACGGCCGGGTTCACCTCGATGCTGGCGGCCGCGGCGCTGGAGGACCACGGCATCGGGTCGGGTCCCGTGCTTGTGACGGGCGCCGCTGGCGGAGTCGGCAGCGTCGCGGTGCATCTGCTGTCCGCGGCCGGCCATGCGGTTGCTGCTTCGACGGGCCGGCCGCAGACCGCGGACTACCTGCGCAATCTCGGCGCCTCCGAGATCATCGACCGGGCGGAGCTGTCTGAGCCACCGCAGCGGCCGCTCGGCAGTGAACGATTCGGCGGATGCGTGGACGCCGTCGGCGGCACCACGCTGGCGAATGCGTTGACCCAGATGTCGTACGGCTCGAGCGTGGCCGCGTGCGGCCTCGCGGGGGGCAACGGGCTGGACACCACAGTCATCCCCTTCCTGTTGCGCGGCGTGAACCTGCTCGGCATCGACTCGGTCATGTGCCCATATGAGCCGCGCGCCGCGGCATGGCAGCGGCTGGACGAACTCGTCGACCGGGATCTGCTGGCGTCGATGGCGACGACGGTGGGTCTGGGCGAACTCCCCGAGTTGGGCCCGAAGATCCTGGCCGGCGAGGTGCAGGGGCGCACCGTCGTGGACATGCGCGCCTGACGCCGCGTCGGTGGATCTGCGCGCCTCGGGCGCACTACTGGCTAGAGCACTGAGGCAATTGCCGCGAAGCCGGTCAGCAGCATCGCTGCCACGACGAGGACTGCGGTCCACCACAGCCCAGGGCTGCGCTGGTGCAGCGGGCGCAAGTTCCCCGCTGCGTCATATCTATGCCGAGTCATATTGATCCTCGCCCACGACTTGGGCCTAGCCCTTCAGCCTCCACTCGATGGCGCCGATCTCATTCTGGACCTTGACCTCGATGTCTTGCGTGGCCGCCGTATCGGATCGCTCGAGCGTGCAGAGGAACGTATGGCCGACGGAGACCACCAGGTACTGGTCGTCGCCGCAATTGGCCTGGACATTGAATCCCAGTGCCGTCGCCGCTTCGGCGCCCAGCGCCGTCTCGGTGGCATTGACCTGCATCACTGCTTGGCGAGGCCGGATTTCCCGGCGTCCCTGCTCGTCGATGATCGTCACCTGTGCCTCATAGAAGGCTCCCTCGACAAGGCCGTCGCACAGGAACGTCGAACCCGGCCGGATGGGGGCGTCTTCGGGACAGTCGATGTCAGCAATCTCGGCGGGCGCCACCACGCTCTGCAGGTAGTCCTGAACTTCGCGCTCAACTTGGGTCTGCTCGGTCCCGCCTCCGCAGGCTGCGAGCAGCCCTGCCGCCAGCAACGCCAACGAGACGACCCGCCCGGATCGACTGATACGGCGCGAACCCGCCGACCACGACCGCGCGCGGGTTGACTCCAGCGCGGGCAGTCTGGTCAAGGTGACGGCCTCCGGGTAGGAATGACGGGACACTAGCCCAACCCCGCCGGGGAGCCCGCAATTCGCTCAAACAGCGAAACCGCAGGTCATTCGTGCCGTCTGCGACACGTCGCGTCGCACCCGAGAATGGCTTTCGATCAGATGAACGGCCGCTCGGTGTACCGACCGAAGACGTCGGCCAAGGCGTTGGTCACCTCTCCCACCGTGGCCCGCGTCCGGACAGAGTCGATCAGGTGCGGCATGAGGTTGGCGTCGGTTTCGGCCGCCCGGCGAAGCGACATCAGTGCTTCGGAGACAGCGGCCTGATTCCGGTCGGCTCGAACCTGCTGCAACCGCTTGACCTGACGCTGCTCATCGTCGCTGGTGATCTTCAGGAGGTCGATGTCGTCGTCCTCGCTGCCCTCGGTGAAGGCGCTGGCCCCCACCACGACCCGGCGACCCGCATTCACCTTCTTCTCGAAGTCATAGGCCGCGTCGGCGATCCCGGACTGGTACCAGCCCTCGTCGATCAGGCGGAATGCGCCCTCGAGCATCGAGCCGTCACCGAAGTCGTCGATGTGGGAGAACATCTCTTCCGCTTCGGCCTCGAGCTTGTCGGTCAATTCCTCGATGAACCAGCTGCCCCCGAGCGGGTCGATCACGTTCGCGGCCCCGGTCTCGTGGGCGATGATCTGTTGCGTCCGCAGCGCAATCCGGGCCGCCTTGTCGGTCGGCAGCGCCAGCGCCTCGTCCATCGAGTTGGTGTGCAGGCTCTGGGTGCCTCCCAGCACCCCGGCGAGCGCCTCGATCGCCGTGCGGGCGATGTTGATCTCCGGCTGCTGCGCAGTGAGGGACACGCCCGCCGTCTGGGTGTGGAATCGCAGCATCATCGACCGCTCGCTTTGCGCGCCGTAACGGTCGCGCATCCATCGAGCCCAGATGCGGCGTGCCGCTCGGTACTTGGCGATCTCTTCGAAGAAGTCGATGTGAGCATTGAAGAAGAAGCTCAGGCGCGGCGCGAATTCGTCGGTCGACAGCCCCCGCTCGGCGGCGGCCTCGACGTAGGCGAACCCGTTGGCCAAGGTGAATGCGAGCTCTTGGGCCGCCGTCGAACCGGCTTCGCGAATGTGGTAGCCGCTGATTGACACCGAGTTCCATCGGGGCATCTCGTTGGTGGCGAACTCGATGGTGTCGGCAACGAGGCGCATCGAGGGCCGCGGCGGGTACACCCATTCCTTTTGGGCTTGGTACTCCTTGAGGATGTCGTTCTGCAGCGTGCCGCCGAGCTTGCTGCGATGCGCGCCATGTTCTTCGGCGTTGGCCACGAACATCGCCCAGATCGTGGCGGCGGGCGCGTTGATCGTCATAGACGTGGTCGTCGCCTCAAGGTCAATGCCGTCGTACAGCGTTGCCATGTCCTCGATCGAGTCGACGGCGACGCCGCAACGGCCCACTTCGCCCAGCGACATGACGTCGTCGGAATCGAGGCCCATGAGGGTGGGCATGTCGAATGCGGTCGACAGGCCGCCACCGCCCGCTTCGAGGATCTCGTGGAAGCGCTTGTTGGTGTCTTCGGGTGTTCCGAAACCGGCGAACATCCGCATCGTCCACAGCCGGCCGCGGTAGCCGCTGGCGTGCACACCTCGCGTGTAGGGGTATTGGCCGGGCCAGCTGACGTCCGAGTCGGGCTCGTCGTCGGCAGGCGCGTACAGCGGTTCCAAGTCGAGGCCGCTCATCGTTTCGAAATCGGCGTCGCGCACCGAGGTGGCCTCGAACTCTGCTTGCCAGCGCTCGCGTGTCACCGGGTGCCTCCTGGGGTGTGCGGCTCCGTCGACATCGAGGCGAACTCGGGCTCGACGCCACGTTCAGCGTTCGCAGTGTAGGCAGGCTGGTCCGAACGGGACCGGGTTCAGGCGGCGAACGGGTCGACGGGTCCGCGGCCGCTGCCGAGGCGGCGAGTTGCCCCTGCGGAGATCGCGCGTGTTGTCAGATCGTGGGCACGGTCAATCGCAGCATCCAGCTCTGCGCCCTTGGCCAGTTCTGCACAGATGGCCGCCGAGAAGACGTCGCCTGAACCTCGAACGTTGCGAGTATCGATGCGCGGCGCCGAGAGCAGCCGAACCCTGCCGCTGCAGACGACGACATCGGTGATCGTCTCGCCAGTCCGGAGTCGGCCACCGGTGATGATCACGGCCTCGGGACCCGCGGCTGCGAGCTCGTGGGCCGCGTCGATCCACGCCTCAATCTCGTCGCCTAGATCGCTGCCCAGCAGTCGCCCCGCTTCGAGATGGTTGGGAGTCACGACCCGGGCGCTCGGCAGCAGGCGTGTCGCGACGGATCGCTCGGCTTCGGGGCTCAGCATGGGTTCGCCGGCACCGTCGACCAGCACCGGATCCACAACCAATTGGGGGAGCCGCCGGGCAGCCACCGATGCGACGGCAGCGACGGTCTCAGCTGTGAGCAGCAGGCCCGTCTTGGCAGCCGCAATTGGCATGTCGTCGAGCACTGCGTGAATCTGCGCCGCCACCAACTCGGCATCGACGGGTTGCGCAGCTCGGAACTCGGCGGTGTTCTGTGCCGACACCAGCGTCAGCGCAAAGGCGCCGTGCACGCCGGATGCGGCGAACGCGCGCAGGTCCGCTGCGAGTCCGGCCCCACCGGAGGAGTCTGCCCCCGCAATGGTCAATGCAGCCGGCGACCAGGTGTGCGCTTCGGGTGGAGTGAGGTCCCCTGTCTCTGTTCCACCGGCCATGTCCCCAGTACAACAGTTCGGAACACCGCGCGGCGGTCAGGGGTCGCTGGTGGTTAGCGTCGTCGAGCGATGGCCGGATCTGCGCCGAGGCTGAACGAGCACCGCACTGGCCGCACCACCCCTGACGGCACTGTCGGGATCATTGCGAACCCGGTCTCGGGGCGCGACGTTCGCCGGGTTGCGGCGCGAGGCGCTGTGTCCACCACCGAGGACAAGCGCAATCGCATCGCCCGGGCAGTCATCGGCGCCGTCACCGCCGGGGCGACGCGAATCGTGGCCATGGCAGAACCGTTCGGCATCGCCACCGGGGCACTCACCGACCTGCGCATAGATGCCGAGATCGAGATCGTCGACGTCGGTGCGACTGTCTCGCCCATCGACACGGTGCGCGCTGTCGAGGCCATGCGAGCGCGCAATGTCAGCGTGCTGGTGACCTTGGGCGGCGACGGGACCAACCGCACGGTCTGCGGGGTGTGGCCCGAGGCCACCGTGGTGCCGATGTCCACCGGTACGAACAACGTGTTTCCCAGCCTGACCGAGCCCACGGTGGCCGGTGCCGCCGCCGGGCTCCTGGCGAGCGGCGCGGTCGACCCCGCGGCGTGCGCCCCCCGTTCGAAGCTGATCACGGTCGGATTGCACACCGGGGCGCTGCCGGACGGTTGGACCGAGATCGCGCTGGTCGACGCAGTGACGCTGGCCGATGACTTTGTCGGCAATCGGATGCCAGCGGACGGGGCGCTGCTGCGGCAGGTCCTGGTGTCGCGCGCCCATCCTGCAAGCATCGGGCTGAGCTCACTGGCGGGGCTGCTGCGGCCTTGCCCCTTCGACGAGGACGCCGGCGTGCTGGTGGAGTGCGGACCGGGCGGTCGGCCGATGCGCGTCGCGCTGGCACCCGGGCTGTACCGGACGGTGCCCGTGCTCGATCACCGCCGTATCGAGTTGGGTGAAGCCGTGGAGCTTCGAGGCCCGACGGTGCTGTCGCTTGACGGCGACCGGGAGCGCACGATCGGCGCTGACGAAGCGGCGACTGCTGTAGTGCAGCGCTGCGGGCCCCGGGTGGTGGATGTGGAACGGGCGTTGGAGCTGGGAGCCGCAGCCGGGGTGTTCGAGACCTCGCAGGCACGGACGGGCGACCGTGCACTCAACGAAGCGTCGAAGGTCCACTACCACCACGCCGACGGCACACCGATTCGCGATTGCTGCTGAGCGGCGGCATCCGGTCGAGAGCGCCAGACGGCCGCGTCCAGGCGACCGGGTAATTCCCGACTAATCAGGTCGGGTTTGTCGTATAATGTCGCTGTCCTGCCCGACACGTTCCGTGCCGCGGCCGGCACTTCCCACGATGGAGGACGAACATGGCACTGCGCCTGAACGACACCGCTCCCGATTTCACCGCCAACACCACCGAAGGCGAGATCAACTTCCACGACTGGATCGGCGACGGATGGGCACTGCTCTTCTCGCACCCGAAGGACTTCACGCCGGTATGCACTACGGAGTTAGGCGCCGTTGCCGCCCTGGCGGACGACTTCGCCGCACGTAACTGCAAGATCATCGGTATCAGCGTGGACGGCGTGAGCGACCACATCAGCTGGAAGGCCGATATTGCGTCCGCCACCGGCCAAGAAGCCAACTACCCGCTCATCGGCGATCCTGAGCTGAACGTCGTCAAGCTCTACGACATGCTTCCTGCGGACGCCGGCGACACCTCCGAGGGTCGCACTGCGGCAGACAACGCCACAGCTCGAACCGTGTTCATCATCGGCCCGGACAAGAAGATCAAGGCGTCGCTCACCTACCCGATGACGACCGGCCGCAACTTCGCGGAGATCTTGCGCCTGCTCGACTCGTGCCAGCTCACCGCTGCCGAGCAGGTCGCCACGCCGGCCAACTGGCGCCAGGGCGAGAACGTCATCATCGTGCCCGCGGTCTCCAACGAGGCGGCGGCCGAGAAGTACCCCGACGGCTGGGAATCGCCGCTGCCGTACCTGCGCCTGGTGCCGCAGCCGGGCAGCTAGGACGTGCACCAGTAGGCACAGATGCCCTGGCGGCGCACCCGACTCTCTAGTTCAAGCGGGATTCGGCGGCGATTTCGGCTTCGAACGCCGGAGCGCCGTCGAGTCTGCGCATCGTGGCGGGCATTTCGCTGCGAACTCGCTGATGAAAGACGCGATCCTGCGCGAGGGAGTAGGGGTACGCAGCATGACCAGAACGCAGCAGCGGTACGTGCAGCGGCCGGCTGTTCGTAGGGCCTGGGCGGTCCTGCTCCACCAGCGTCTCGGACACGGCTTCGCCGTTGCGCACCACTCGGTACGGCCGCACCACGCCGCCACGCGTGGCCTTGCCCTCCGATGTCTTCTGCACCGGGATGACGGGCTCGAACGTGCCTGAGTATCGGGCAATGGCCACTGCCTTGTACACCATGCCGGCGGTGGCGTGTCCCGAGCCCACCACGAGCTGGGTGCCCACGCCGTAGCCGTCGACCGGCAGGTCCGCCAGGTCGGCGATGCGGTACTCGTCGAGGTCGCCCGACACCACGATGCGAGTCGACTCGGCGCCGGCATTGTCGAGCCATCCACGCACCCGCGGCACCTCGACGGTCAGATCCCCCGAGTCGATGCGCACAGCGCCGGGAACGCCGCCGAGCCGCTTCGCGGCGGCCAGCCCGCGCTCGAGCCCGGTGCGCAGGTCATAGGTGTCGATGAGCAGCGTGGTCTCGAGGCCGTGCGCGCGCATCTGCGCCTCGAACGCTGCTTCCTCGTCGTGATGCGCCAGCGTGAAGGCGTGTGCTGCCGTGCCAGCCGTCGGGATGTCGAACCGCGTGCCGGCAGCCAGATTGGAGGTGGCATCGAAGCCGACCAGCCAGGCCGCTCGCGCTGCGGCCACGGCGGCGAGTTCGTGGGTGCGGCGACCACCCATCTCGATGAGATGGCGTCGGGCCGCCGCGTCGTGCATCCGTGCCGCTGCTGAGGCGACAGCGCAGTCGTGATTGAGCACCGACAGCACGAGCGTCTCCACCAGCAGCGCCGCGCCGAACGAGGCGTCCACCCGCAGCACCGGGCTGCCCGGAACGTAGAAATCGCCCTCGCGGTAGCTCCAGGCATCGCCGTCGAACCGGAACGTGGCGAGGTGCTCCAGCAGCGCGTCGCTAAATCGGCCCAGGCCGGCGAGATACTCGAGATCGTCGTCCTCGAAGCGGTAGTCGGCCAGCAGCTTGGCCAGGCGTCCCGGGCCGGCCACCACGCCGTAGCCGCGGCCAGGCGGCAGCCGCCGGGCGAACACCTCAAAGCACGAGCGCCGCGACGCGACCCCCGACTGCAGGGCCGCATCGAGCATGGTGAGCTCATACAGATCGGTCATCATCGCCGTGCCCATGCCGAAAGTCTGCCCGCAATCGCGCAAGGCCGCCGCCACGGATTCGCTACGGCGCTACCTGCACATTGCAGCCGTTGCGGTCCATCCAGTCGGCAGCACGCTCAAGCAACGTGACCTCATCCTGGCTCAAGTGACGTGTTTCAGGCTTGCCGTGGACTTCGACAAACTGCAGCAGGGCTTCTGGAAGCGTCAAACCTTGGTAGCTCTCGTATTTCGCCATGTACGAATATTCGCTGCTTCGACGTCTGCCAGCAAGCGCACGCCTCAATAGCCAATGCCCATGCCTCAAGCGACGGCCCAGTCGGCGGAGAGGGCTTCGGCTTGTTCGAGGACGGTTTGGGTTGCTTGTTCCTGCTTGTCGGGTGGGTAGCCGTGACGCTTCAGGATTCGCCGTACCTTGACGCGGATGCCTGCGCGGACGTTCTCTCGCAGGGTCCAGTCGATGGTCACACTGTTGCGGACAGATTCAACGAGTTCGCGGGCGATGGCCTGAAGCGTCTCGTTACCGAGAACGGCGACGGCGCTGTCGTTCGTTTCCAAGGCGTCGTAGAACGCCAACTCGTCTTCGGAGAGCCCGAGCTGCTCGCCTCGCTCGTCTGCCTCTCGCAGTTCGCGGGCCAGCTCGATCAGCTCTTCGATGATCTGGGCGGCTTCGATGCCTCGGTTCTGGTAGCGGCGGATGGTCTCCGCGAGCATGGTTGCGAACGACCGGCCTTGGGTGACGTTGCGACGCTGACGCTGGCGTACTTCCCCATTCAGGAGCTTTTGCAGCAGTTCGACGGCCAAGTTTCGATGCGGCATGTTGCGGACTTCTGCCAGGAACTCCTCGGACAGGATCGAGATGTCCGGCTTGTCGAGGCCGGCGGCCTCGAAGATGTCGGTCACCTCACCGGACGACACGGCACGAGAGATGATCTGGCGGACGGCGTGGTCGAGGTCGTCTTGGGTTCGTTCCTCCTCCGGCGAGCGCTGCACCAACCGGTTGCGCACGGCTTGGAAGAAGCCCACGTCGTCCCGGATTCTGATCGCCGCTTCATCGGGCACGGCGAGCGCGAACGCCAAGGACAGTTCCCGGACGACCTGAACGAAGCGGCCCTTGCCGTCGGGCTGCGCGAGGACGTGTTCTTGAGCAGCGGGCAAGAGCGCGAGCCGTTCAGCCGGAGCTCCGTCCACCCATTTCGACCAGTCGAACCTGTGCATGAGTCCCGAGCACACGTCGTGCTTCTCAAGCATGACCGCAACTGCGTCGGCACGATTGAGGACCGCATCTCCCCTGCCGCCGCTCTGCGTGTACGTCCGCAGCGCCTGCCGCAATTCGTGCGCGAGTCCCAGGTAGTCGACAACAAGGCCGCCGGGCTTGTCTCGGAAGACCCGGTTGACACGCGCGATTGCCTGCATCAGCCCGTGGCCTCTCATCGGCTTGTCGACGTACATCGTGTGCAGGCTGGGCGCATCGAAGCCTGTGAGCCACATGTCACGCACGAGAACGACACGCAGTGGATCGTCGGGATCACGAAAGCGGTTGGCGAGCATCTCGCGGCCCGATTTGGGGCGAATGTGCTGCTGCCACGCAGTCGGGTCCTCGGCTGAGCCGGTCATCACGACCTTGATCGCGCCGCCGGAGTCGTCATCGCTGTGCCACGACGGCCTCAGCCGCACCAGCTCGTCGTAGAGATCGACGCAGATGCGCCGGCTCATGCACACCACCATGGCCTTGCCGTCCATCACGTCGAGACGGTTCTCGAAGTGCTCGACGATGTCGGCGGCAACGAGCGCGACCCGGTTGGGTGTGCCGACGACAGCTTCAAGCGCGGCCCACTTGGTCTTCAGCTTCTCCGTCCGCTCCAGTTCCTCACCCTCGGTTGCTTCTTCGAAATCGGCGTCAACGACCTGTTCTGCGTCTCGGTCGAGGCGGAGTTCTGCCAAGCGGCTTTCGTAGTAGATGGGAACCGTGGCCTGGTCTTCCACGGCGCGCTGGATGTCGTAGACGCTGATGTAGTCGCCGAAGACGGCCCGGGTGTTGGCGTCCTTCTGCTCGATCGGGGTGCCTGTGAAGCCGATGAATGATGCGTTCGGCAGTGCGTCACGCATATGCCTCGCAAAACCGTCGATGAAGTCGTACTGACTTCGATGCGCCTCATCGGCGATCACGACGATGTTGGAGCGTTCGGAGAGCAACCGATGCCGGTCGCCCTGCTCTTCGGGAAAGAACTTCTGGATCGTCGTGAACACCACGCCGCCGGACGCAACTGCCAGCTTGCTCCGCAAGTCCGCCCGGCTCACGGCCTGAACCGGCGGCTGACGGAGAAGGTCTGAGCATCGCGAGAACGTTGAAAACAGCTGATCGTCGAGGTCATTGCGGTCAGTCAGCACGACGAGCGTGGGGTTCGCCATGGCGGGCTCGCGGATGATTCGGCCGGCATAGAACGCCATCGTGAGCGACTTACCCGAGCCTTGGGTGTGCCACACGACGCCGATGCGATGATCGTCGACCTTCGACTGCTCGCTGCGGAGTGCCTCGGCAAGTTCGGGCCGGCTACGGCCGAGTCCCAACCCGGCGGCGCGCAGCGTCTCGCCGACGGCGACGTTGACAGCGTGGAATTGGTGGTATCCCGCCATCTTCTTGCCGAGCCGGCCACTGCCATCGTCATCAAACACGATGAAATCGCGAATCAGCGGGAGAAAGCGGGAGGGCGCACAGGCGCCGCGCAGGAGTACCTCAAGTTGCGGCGCCGTGGCTTCGGCGACGTCGTCTCCGTCGATCGTGCGCCAAGCCTTGAACCATTCGCGGCCAGCGGTGAGTGTGCCGAGACGCGCATCGATGCCGTCGGAGACGATGAGCGTTTCATTCATCGCGAAGAGGGTCGGAAGCTCAGCCTTGTATGTCTGGAGTTGCTGCCATGCCGACCACAGCGTCGCTTCAGGATCGGTCGGGCTCTTGAGCTCGATGATGCCGAGTGGCAGCCCGTTGACATAGAGCGCTATGTCGATGCGCCGTCGGTGCTCGCCATCGGTCACGGTCAACTGCCTGACAGCCAGCCAGTCGTTTACCTCTGGGTGGTCGAAATCAACGAGACGTGCTCGAGCGCCACGGGTATCGCCGCCGTCGACCTTGAACTCGACAGCGACTCCATCAACAAGCATCCGATGGAAGCAGCGGTTGCGTGCCTCCAGCGACGATCCTTGAGGACTCAGCAGACGTCTGAAGGCGGCGTTGCGCGCAGGCGCGGGCATCCCAGGATTGAGCCGACCCAATGCAGACCGCAGCCGCTGCTCCAGTACAACGGCGCCATGATCGGTGCGCTCTCCACTGCCGCCGTCGGAGAGCAGAGCCGGTCCCGTCGCTACCGACCAGCCGAGGTCTTCCAGCCAAGTGAGTGCTGCATCTTCGACGCCGGCCTCGTCTACCCCGCTCACACCAGCTGCCTCATCGCCACACAGTCTTCGCCTCGGAGCCTCACACGCGCAGCGCAGCAATGTCGCACATGCTTGTCACCGTCGACGCGGGTGAATGGGAGCCTACGGAGCCTCAGCAAGCCACGCCCTCGATACTTTGGCTGACGATTGCCCGCCGCGGTCGCGGCCATTCGCCCGTGCGATACGTGGGTAGTCCTCGGGGTGGTATATTTTCTGGTATGAATTCGCCGAACAGATGCTCCACGTGCGGACTTGCCAAGTGATCAACCTACGCGACAAGGCAAGGATCCTTGACGAACTCGGCGACAAGGCGCTCGAAGCCATTGCCGCAAGTGTCGCCACGACCCGCGCCGACTATCGGCTCCACCAGGCGAGTCACCCGGAATTCGTAGCTCAAGCGAGTTCTCGCGGCCTCGCCAACTGGATTCACGACCGCCTCTGGCACCATCTCAGCGCGTTCTTGAACGAAGCCGATGGCATCTTCCTCGTCGAGAGCGGCGCTACAAGGGAAATCGTGGTCGGACATCGCTATCGAATTCGGGCGAAGCGTCATGCTCCGCCGGCGCAGGTCTCGACCTACCCCACGCAGGCCGCGCTCGCCTTCATGTTGCAGCCGCCAGACGTGCTCGTGCTCGAAGGGCTCGCGGAGATCCACCTCATCGCTGGCTACGTGTGGCTGAGCGACAGCGCCGAGATCGGCCCGCCAGTGTTGTCACTGAGAGACGGGCAGGACAACCTGCTGTGGGTCCACGAACTTCCCGAGAGCGGCACCGCAAGCGCGCCTGCATCGGTCACGACGCTCCCGCCCCTCGACGAACCGGAAGAATCTGCCGTCCGTTCCCGGCTTGAGCGGCTCGGCCGCGAATCGTTGCATCATCGAGAGCAATGAGCTTGGGAGAGGCCATCGTCACGCTCAGGCGAGCGAACGGCCTGACACAGCAAGAATTGGCTGACAGAGCGGAGATCACACAAGCCGCGCTCTCGCGCTACGAGAACGAACTGCGGAGTCCCGACGCATCCGCCATCTCGACGCTTGCAGAAGCGCTGGGAGTAACCGCCGAGTTTCTGCAACGAGCCGATCGTGCTGACGGAGCGTTCATGATCGAAGCCCACATGCGACGCCGAGCCACCGCAAGGCCAACCGTGTGGCGGCAGCTCGAAGCCAAGTTGAACGTATATCGGCAGCACTTGGAGGCAGTTGCAGAAACCGTCGACCTGGTGCCCCGATTGAGCCTCCCAACATTCGATCCGATGGAGTACGGCCCTGACGAGGCTGCGCGCATGGTCCGGATGCAGTGGCGAATGCCCGCCGGTCCGGTACGGGGCCTGACTCGGTGGCTCGAATCGGCGGGTTGCCTGATTGTCATCGAGGACTTCGGATCGGCGGCTGGTGGCAGCCGCGTCGACGGCCTCTCGCAGTGGTCCAGCGATGCACCGGTCGTGCTGGTCAACGAGCGGGCTCCCACCGACCGGCTGCGCCTGACTCTTGCGCACGAACTCGGCCACATCTGCCTGCACAGCGACGAACTCGGAGGGGATCCCGAAGACGAAGCAAACAGCTTCGCGGCCGAGTTCCTCATGCCTGCCGCAGCCATCCGAGCTGACCTACGCAACCTTGACCTTGGACGTCTGCACCTGTTGAAGCGCCAATGGGGGGTCTCGATGCAGGCGCTCATTGAACGGGCGCACCACTTGGGCACCCTCGCGCCTGCAAAGCGGACATCGCTGTACAAGGCCCTCAGCAAGCGTGGCTGGCGCACCGAGGAACCGCTCAGTGACGAACTGCCGCCGGAGCAGCCGACGCTCGTCCACCGTCTCGTCGATGCCCTTTCCGACGCAGGACTCACCCGGTCCGAAACACGCCACGTCATCGGTATCACCGAGTCCGCAGACAGCCCGCCGCCATTCGCAGAGCACGCTTTTGCGCCAGCAGCGCGTCGCCTCACCGTCGTGGACAAGAATCCTCAGCAGAGATCAACAGGGTCACGCGACAGGGACGTCTGCTTCTGATGCAACCTGGGCCATCGCGTCGAGCTTCTCGGCCACTTCGGGGTCGATGTCTTCGAGTGGGACATGCTCGGCCAGTTCGTAGAAGCTGCGCTTGAGCATGAGGTTGGGCAACTTGAGCTTCCCGAAATAGGAGGCGAACAACGGAGTCAGGAAGTCGTCACTGACCTTGGTTTCTGGGTCCCACGGGGAGGCCTGACGCAAGGATCGCAAGGCTGACTCGATTTCTGCGAGTGCCTCCTGCATCGCGTCCTGGCGCTTCTCGACCTCGCTGGCTTCCCACAGCCGACCGACGACGCCACTACGCGCCGTCGCATCCGCGAACGCAGCGAAGGTCGCGGGAGTACACAGATAGTTCTCGATCTCGCGCCGCCGCCAAGCAAGGCACTCGAGACCGTCCCCGCCGGCCTCACCCGGTGATTCATCCAGCAGCACCACGCCGCGCAACTGCGGCAGGGCTTCGCGCAGGCCGAAGAAATGGCGCCGGGCGTTGGCCAACTGGTTGCCGATGTAATGAACGAAGGGCCGCTCAAGCGCAGCTGCGGCGTCATCATGGCCGAGTCGGCCGGCAAAGGCCTGCAGGATCGCCAGATCGGTCGAGCCTTCGAGGTACAGCACCCAGCCGGCCTGCTCGGCCTGGGCGTAGTGTTCGAAGCCAATTTCGCGTAGTGATTTCAGCAGTTGGCTGCCGCGGTCGTCGATGCGGTGCGGCGATCCGATGAAGGCAACCACAGTGTGGCTGCCGGCGGCCTCATTGAGCAGCACCTCGGAATGGCTCGCAGCGACGATCTGACTGCCGGTCTCGGCCGCCGCATCGTTGACGACTTGGTAGATCTGGCGTTGCCGCAAGATTTCCAAGTGTGCATCGGGCTCATCGAGCAGCATCACAGCGCCTTCGTTGGCGTACATGTACGCCAAGATCAACAAGGTCTGCTGCAACCCTCTGCCGCTCGACGACAGATCCAGCCAGATGCCCCGCTCGCGATAGCGCATGGTGATCTCACCGCGAGTGCCGACGTAACGCGGTACTTCAATCTCCAATCCGAAGAGTCGGTCGATGCGGTCCCTGAGGGCGTTCCAGCGGTCGCCCTGCTCTTCATGCACGCTGTAGCACAGGTTCCGCAGTACTTCGGCGGTACGGCCTTCGCCGATCCGCACGTCCACGGCGCCGCGATCCAGCCGGACTTCGGATGCAGCGAGCCCGGACATGGGCGGGAGGAACGCAATGTCAACACCTTCGGCCTCCTCGGGCACGGGCATCCGCTCCGTGTCGTCTCTGCTGTCGGAGCGGAGCGGGCGGCAGTAGAGCGATTCTTCGTTGGCGTAATCGAACTCCAGCCCGCAACGCCATTCGCCGCTGCGACCGACTCCGTCGACGATGATCTCGACCCTGATGTTCTCCGTGCGCTGCTTTCCCTCAATCCGCAGCGCATTCCGTGTACGGAGTTCGTGCCACAGCAGGTTCGCCGCTGGTACGGGCATCGCCACGAGATCGCGCCGGTTCACCGCCACACCCGGTCGCTTCTCCGGTGCCGACGACCCGCCACGTTTCTCGTTCCACCGACGAAGCCCCGCATGCCACAGTGCAAGCGCCTGCAAAGCCGAGGTCTTGCCTGAGTTGTTCGGACCGATCAACACGACAGGGTTCGCAAGCTCAATCTCAGCCTCGCCGAACCGCTTGAAGTTCCGCACTGTCAATCGAGTCAGCATTCCGTTACTCCGGCTATATCTGGCAGTCGCACTTCACCCGAAATCAGTTTCGGCAGCAATGCCTCTCGTAGAGCGAGAAGACATACATTCTGAAACGCGGCTTCAGAGCCGCGGCGAAACATCGCTGTCAGAGCAGGTGCCGCCTCATACATCAGATCGTCTGGCGGCAACACCGTTCTAAATTGGCCAATCACATTGGCGGACACCCGCTGTCTCCCGCTGCTTCCCACCATATTCGCAACAGCATAATCTCGAAACTGCTGCTGCTTCGCAAACAGGTATGCACTCACTGGTGGCCATGTTTCACGCGCTCGAAGTACCAAGAGTTCAGTAGAGCCGCAGCCAATCTCATCATGGTCGAGAAAGTCGACGAAAGCCGTTTTGCCGTTTTCAAGGCACGGTGTGATCCGCGCGATTAAGGCGTCGCCATTTCGATAACGACAGCCGGTCGCCTTGTCACGAAATATGCGGTCTCTGACAAACGGGCCAACTGTCGGAATTGATGCCATAGCGACATAACGATAATGCTCTGGGCGAGCGCCCTTAGTGGTCGGATTCACCTCGATGACGTCAGATAGGTTGCCAACAGACCAACCAGAGGGGACAGGGCCGAGTTCGGAGTCGGAGAATTCGTCAGGGAAGAGGTCGTATAGGTGGGCAGGGAGGCCTGGCAGCGATTCGCCTTCTCGCCAGCGGCCTTCGATCTTGGCTCGCACTGGCTCGAAATCGACAAACCAAGCCTTGAACATCGCCGACGCCATCTCCTCCAACGTCGCGCACATCCGCCGATTCAACTCAATCCTGTCGTCCAACGCTTTCAGCGCCGATGACACCTGCTCTTGAGTCTCAATGGGCATATCAGGGAAAGGAAGGTTTCGTAACTGATCGCGTGAGACATTGGGAAATGTCGACCCCGTCGCCTGATTCAGCAATGCCGGAAGGTGATGTTCAATGGCACCGCGAAGAAAATGTTGGAAGTTCGAAGCCTCCTTGTGGCGAATTGCGGCGATTCCCCGCCCGATTGCATAGTCCTGGTCAGCCCAGTTCATGCGGCCTGTAGTCGAGCCGCGAACGCAAAAGAGGATGTCTCCCTTGATGGCGAAGCGTCGCGGATCGGTTGTGAACTGAACAGGCGAAGGGCTGTGGTCTCCAAACTCTGTCGGACCGTTCAACAACGGAAAACCATCATCATATGACACAGTTTCGCCAGGAGGTGATTGCCCCATGACGATCTCGGCGACATCTTTCAAATGTGTTTGACGGCGTTCTTGCATAACAACGTTCCGGCGTGAGATTTCACTACGAAACCCCTCTGGTATGGAATCCCAATCCATGACGTCAACACGGAACGGCAAGTCGGACTCTTCGAACGCTTCGCGCAAGTCTGACAGGGCGAATGGACTAGTACTGCTGGCACCTACGACTGCTAGGTCGAGGTCAGAGTATTGCTTCGCGTTCCACTTGATTCGTGAGCCGTACGCACGTACTTCACAGCCAGGGACATATTTGTGCAGAATCTCGACGACGGTTTTCCGGTCCTTCGGATCGAGATCGACTGCGCTGTCTGTTGTCTCGTCTATTGCCACTTTGCACCGGTGAGCCGCTCATGAAGGACGATTGCATCACGAACAAACGGAACAACAATTGCTAGGCACACATCGGCCTTTTCCTTGCTGTAGTCATGGGCTGTGTCGTTTCTGATCTTGATGTATTCCAGCCAATCCTCGAGTTCACCGCCGAGCAGCAGATTCTCAGCACCTAGCCGCAAGATTCGATTTGGGCTGTTCGGCAGATTGGGCAAGCCGAGTTGGTACTCAAGATGCCGCTTGAGCGTCTTCCAGCAGGTGTCCATACAAACTTCGAATCGCTGGATGACGGACTCCCGTGTACCTTCGAGAACCCAGTCGGGCTGACTGTCAGTGTCGTACACGAGATGCTGATGCTGCTCTTCCAGACGCTGAAGAGAGCTGGTGAACTTGCTGTAGTCGATCCGTGCCTCACCGTCAGCCATTTCAGAATCCATGCCTGCGTGCAATGCGGACTGCGGTGATGTCGTTGTCGCCGGGCGTCCATCTGGCGTCTTCGTTCTCGCCCTCCCAGTCTGCGTGATCGGGCTTGTGTCTGATGCTGATGGCGCTGAGGCTGTCTGACGAGACGTTGTCGAAGCCGTCCTCGTAGCCGTCCACCACGACTCGTGCATCCGCGGGGAACGTCGCCAGCAGATCGATGAGCCCCTTGACGGTCAGCGCGCTGTCAGGCCCTGAACCGGTGTCCGGTTTGCTGTCTCCCATTGTGCCGGCCTCCGTCCTGCGGTATGTCTACGAACTGTCTCCCGGAGCCGATGGCACCAAGCAGTTCTCAGAAGCCCAAGGTTTGCAGGTTTGCTTCGATTTGGGAATCCAATTTCGCGGCTTCGGCTTGCTGGGCGCGCCATTGGGCCGCCAGGCGGGTCATCTTGTCGGCGAACGGCTCACCGTCGTCGGGCTGGGGTGCCACGCCCACGTAGCGGCCCGGCGTGAGCACGCAGTCGTGAGCGAGCACGTCGTCGACCGAGACCGACTTGCAATACCCGAGCTCATCGGCGTACGAGGCGACGCTGTCCGTTGACCGCCAGGCGTGGTAGGTGCTGGCAACCTGGGCGATGTCATCGTCGGTGAACTCGCGGTGGGTGCGATCGACCATGCGTCCGAGCGTTCGAGCGTCGATGAACAAGATCTCGCCCCGCCGGTCGCGCAGCGCACCGTCGCCGGAGCGGTCCTTCGCCAAGAACCACAGGCACGCCGGGATCGCGGTCGTGAAGAACAGCTGGCCCGGCAGAGCGACCATGCAGTCCACGAGGTCAGCTTCGATCAGGTTCTTGCGGATCTCGCCCTCTCCAGACTGCTGAGATGACATCGAGCCGTTCGCCAGCACGATGCCCGCGACACCCCGCGGGGCGAGATGGTGGACCATGTGCTGCACCCAGGCGTAGTTGGCGTTGCCCTTGGGCGGCACGCCGTAACGCCAGCGCTGGTCGTCGCTCAGCCGGTCGCCGCCCCAGTCGGAGACGTTGAACGGCGGGTTTGCCAAGATGAAGTCCGCCCGCAGATCCGCATGGCGGTCGTCGTGGAACGAATCGCCGTGTTCGATCTGGCCCCCAATGCCGCGGATCGCCAGATTCATGCGAGCCAAGCGCCACGTCGTGTAGTTGGACTCTTGGCCGTAGATGGAGATGTCGGTGCGTGCCCCGCGGGGCGGCACTGCGCCATTCCCGTTTCCGTCGGCATGAGCCTCGATGAAGTCCACCGACTGCACGAACATGCCCGCCGAACCGCAGCACGGGTCGTACACACGGCCTTGGTACGGCTCGATCATCTCGACGAGCAGCCTCACCACGCAACGGGGCGTGTAGAACTCGCCGCCGCGCTTGCCCTCGGCATCGGCGAACATCGACAAGAAGTACTCGTACACCCGCCCGAGCACGTCGCGGGAGCGTGCTGCCGCATCGCCCACCGTGACATTGCCCAGCATGTCGATGAGCTGCCCGAGCCGCTCCTGGTCGAGCGCCGGACGTGCGTAGTCCTTGGGCAGCACGCCCCGCAGCGCCGGGTTCAGCGCCTCCAGCTCGTCCATGGCGTTGTCCACGATCGAGCCGATCGTCGGCTGCCGGGCTTGAGCGACGAGCGTGTCCCATTGGGCGGGCGGCGGCACCCAGGCGACGTTGCGCCAGCGGTACTCATCAACGTCGTCGGGATCGGCGCCCTCGTCGATCTCGTCTTCCAGCTGTGCCCGCACCTCGCTGAACGCATCCGAGACATACTTGAGGAAGATCAGACCGAGCACCACATGCTTGTATTCGGCAGCGTCCATGCTCCCGCGCATCTTGTCGGCTGCGGCCCACAACGTCCGCTCGATATCGGCCAAGTCTCCACCGGTCTCATCGCGCTCACGGGATGTGTTCGTGGGCATTTCTCGGCTCCGCTGTGAACTCGACCGGCGCAGTGGACGTTCGCACCTGCATTCGTTTCTACTCCAATCGCACTCGCATCGACGCAATCTGATGAGCCACGGTCGCCGCGGCCACCGTCACGGCGGCGCAGTCCGCAGCGCACTCGCTCGATAGCGTCGCAGCGGCGGCTTGACGTGGGAGCGAAGCGATGGTTGCTGTCGGGCTGGCGCGGCTTGTGGCTGCGTCGCACCTGAGCTACATCGTGTTCCTGCTGGTCGGCGGGTTCATGGCAAGGCGCTGGCCGAAGCTCATGAAGTGGCATCTCGGGGCCATCGGCGCCGCCGGCGTGGTCAACCTCACCGGTTCGGACTGCCCGCTGACCGTGTGGGAAACCTCGCTCCTGCGCAAAGGCGGGCGAGAGCCCTACGACACCGGCTTCATCTCGCACTACCTGGTGGAACCGATCTACCCGCCAGGCATCACCGGCAGAGTCAACTTCGTGATCCTCGTCACCTTGACGGTCCCGATCACGGTGAGCTACTGGCGCATGCGTCAGCGCGGCACTCGACCGCCGCTTCCTTGCCGAACTCGGCTCAACTCACCGGATCGAACCACTCCAGCCCCTTGAATCGAGAGAAGCCGGCATCGGCGGTGGCAATCCGCGCTCCGGTGGCGACCGCGATTGCAGCAAGCCATGCGTCGGGCACCAGATTGCCTCGCAACAGCCGATCTGCCTCGGCAAAGGCCGCGAAACGCTCCCACGCCGCTGCGGTGGCATGAACAAGTCGTGCCGGTCCGGCAGCTCGCAAAGCGGTCACGAACGAGAGCGCCTCGCTCAATGGCGCCGGTTCGGCGTAGATCCGAGGGTTGGTGACAATGCGAAGAAAGCCGGTCAGCACAACGTCGACCAGAGCGAGAGCCTCGGCGCCGGCCGCTGCATTGTTGAGCCAATCTGCGTACTGGCCGTGAAGCCCCTCTTCGCGTTTGTACGCGTAGACGATGACATTGACATCGGGAAGGATCATCGAAGACCGTCGGCATCGAGCGCTGCTGCGAGCGCATCACGATCAGACACATCGACGAGCGGCCGATCAGAGGAGCTGCCGTGAACTGGCAGTCGCTCGAACCTGACCGGCATGTCCGACTCGCTCAGTACTTGACGCAATCCCTCGATCACCAAGCTGGTGAACGTTCGACCAGACTCTCTGGCTGTCTGCTTCGCTTCCTCGGCCAGTCCGTCAGGCAGGTTGATAGTCGTTCTCATACATATGAGCATACCTAGGTATGTGCATATGCGTCCATCTCGCCTACGAACGTCGTATTGCCATCACCCACCGCCGATCACCCGGATGAGACGCTTGCCTGATACAGGCGTCCGCGTCGCAGTGACTCGGCGTCGCGAGCCAAGCCGTAGACTCGCACCCGGTTGTCGTGAGCGAAGCCGGTGAGATCCCGGCACTGTCCCGCAACGGTGATGCCCCTTCGGGGGACAAGTCCGGTCGCCTCCCGTCTGCCATCCACGAACCGATTCCTCGAGGTAAGGAGCGGCTCGTGCGGTGGGTGCTCCCGCTGCTCGGCCCTGAACTCGAGCAGAAGGGAGAACACCATGAACCGTCCTGCGACCAAGCGGGCGATGCTGCTGACGCGGCTGCTGTTGGCAATGGCAGCCGTGCTCTTGGGGGCGTCAGCCTGTACCGGGGACAGCACCGACAGCGCTCTGACGCCCACGCCAGCCACCGAAGCTGCTGCTGGCGCCGAAGCACCGGCCACAACACAGGCACCCACGACGACGACCGAAGCCGCTGCCGAGACGGCGGAGGAGACCGGCGAAGCGGCAGAGTCGGACGAAGCGACTGAAGACACCGAACCGGCGCCCGACGAACCGGAGCACCGCTACCAGCGAATCGTCTCCATCTCCCCTACTGGCACCGAGATCTTGTTCGCGATCGGCGCCGGGGACCGGGTGGTCGCCGTCGATGACTACTCCTACTACCCGCCCGAGGCGCCCGTCACCGACTTGAGCGGCTGGCAGCCGAACGTCGAGGCCATCGCGTCATACGACCCCGATCTCGTCGTCATGGGCAGCGACGGCGACATCGAGGCCAACCTCGAGTCGCTGGGGATCGCGGTGCTCGGCATCGACGCCCCTGCCACCTTCGACGAGGTGTATGTGCAGATCGCGCAATTCGGCGAGACCACCGGGCAGATCGACGAAGCGGCCGCGTTGATCTCGGAGATGCGCAGCGAGATCGGCGCCCTCATCGACGCTGCACCCGACGCTTCGGGGCTCACCTATTACCACGAACTCACCGACGGCCTGTACTCGGTGACAAGCAGCACCTTCATCGGACAGGTGTATTCGCTCTTCGGGCTTGACAACATTGCCGATCCCGCCGACTCCGACGGAAGCTCATACGGCTACCCGCAGCTCAGCAACGAGTACATCGTCGACGCAGATCCCGACTTGATCTTCCTGGCGGACACGCTGTGCTGCGGCCAGAATGCCGAGACGGTTGCGGCCCGCACGGGCTGGGATCTGCTGAGCGCCGTCGGGCACGGCCGGGTCGTCGAGCTCAATGACGACATCGTCTCGCGCTGGGGGCCCCGTCTCGTGGAATTCATCGCGGCAATCTCCGATGCCGTCATTTCGATCGGCGCAGCGAGCTGACCGGCGCCCGCAGCGCTGCGTCGCGGCGTCGTGTGCGGCGCTGGTGACTGGGGGTTGAGGCAGTGATGCGCGCGATCGGCGCATCTGGCGCCACCAGTGCCGACGGTGTCCAGCTGCAGGCATCGGGACTGCGAGCCCGAGCGCTTGTTGCCGGCATCGTTGCCGTCGTCATCGCTGTCGGCGCCGGGCTGACTATTGGCCCGGTCGGCATCTCAACGCACCGGGTGCTGATGGAGCTGGCCGATCTGCTGCCTGGCATTGCGGTCGAGTCGGGCCTCAACGACGCGCACAAAGCAATCGTCACCGACATCCGGCTGCCCCGCGTTGTACTCGGGCTGCTGGTGGGCGCAACGCTCGCCACGAGCGGGGCCACCTATCAGGCCGCCTTTCGAAACCCCCTCGCCGACCCCTACCTGCTCGGCATCGCCGCCGGCGCCGGGCTGGGCGCGACCATCGCCATCGTCAACGACATCGGTGACGGCGCCGGCGTGTTCGACCTCGTTCCGATCGCGGCATTCGGCGGGGCGCTCGGCGCGGTGACCGTGGCATACCTCGCCGGACACATCGGCGGCCGTTCGACTGCATCGCTGATTCTCGCGGGGATCGCAGTGGCGAGCTTTCTTTCGGCCTGCCAGACCTACCTGCTTCAGGCGAACGCAGATGCGTTCCGCAGGATCCTCGCCTGGCTCCTCGGTCGGATTGCCACATCGGGCTGGGCCGAGCCGGCGCTGCTGCTGCCGTATTTCTTGGTGACGACAGCCATCGTGCTGCGCTACCGGCGGGCGCTGGACGTACTTGCGGTCGGGGACGAGGAAGCTGCGGCGCTCGGGCTCGAACCCCGCCGGATCCGGCTGATCGTCCTGCTGGCGGCGTCGCTCGGCGCGGCCGCCGCCGTGTCGGTGAGCGGGCTGATCAGCTTCGTCGGCATCATCGTGCCCCACGCAATCCGGCTGATCTTCGGCACCAGCAACCGCGTCTTGCTGCCACTCTCCGTGCTGTTCGGCGCGGCGTTCCTGGTGCTTGCCGATCTGACCGCACGCACGGTGCTCTCCCCGGCTGAGCTGCCGATCGGTGTGGTCACGGCGTTCTTGGGAGCGCCCTTCTTTGTGTTCGTGCTGCGGACGAGCCGGCGGGAGATCTGGTGAGCGCCACCGTCGAAGTGGAGGCGCTCGAGGTCAGCCTCGACCGAACGCCGATCCTGCGCGGGGTCGACCTCACCGTCTCGGCGGGCGAATGGGTGAACATTGTGGGCCCCAACGGCGCTGGCAAGACGACCCTGTTGCGGGCCCTTCTCGGGCTCGTCGCCTACGACGGCAAGGTTCACATTGAGGGCCTGTCGACCCAGCGGCGTTCCGTGCGGGCCCAGCACCTCGCGTATGTACCCCAATCGCCCGTCATCCCTCAGGGAATGCTCGTAGGCGACTACGTGCTGCTGGGCCGCACGCCGCACCGGGGCATCTTCGCCGCCGAGACCGCCACAGACTGTCGCATAGCCACTGAAGTGCTCAAACGGCTCGATCTCGGCGGCTTCGGGGACCGGCCTGTGCAGTCTCTCTCCGGCGGTGAACGTCAGCGAGCCGTGCTGGCTCGGGCGCTCGCGCAGCAATCACCGATCTTGTTGCTCGACGAGCCGACGACCGCACTCGATCTGGGCCACCAGCAAGATGTGCTCGATCTCGTCGATGGGCTGCGTCGCGAGCGGAACCTGACGGTCATTGCCACCCTGCATGACCTGACGCTCGCAGCCCGCTACGGCGACCGGGTCGCCATTCTGTCTGAGGGGCGCGTGGTGGCGTGCGGGCGGCCCGAGGGCGTACTCACCGTAGACAGCATTGCTCGCCACTTCGGAGCACACGTCAGGGTGCTGCGTGACTGCGACGGTCCCGTCATCGTTCCCACGGCAACCACAACGACACACACGACCAGCGCGGCACCCGCGAGGCGCGGCACCGCACAGAATGGAGACCACTCATGAATGCCTCACAACCAGACGGCTCGACGCCCACCGACGCGCCGCCCACCGACGACCCTCGCCCCGACGGCCTGCGCGTGGCGCGCAGCCTCGTGGTCGTGAACACCGGCAACGGCAAGGGCAAGTCGTCAGCGGCGTTCGGCACTGCGATGCGGGCGCGTGCCCGCGACTGGCCTGTTGCGGTGGTGCAGTTCCTCAAGTCGGACAACTGGGTGACCGGAGAGCAGATGATGGCCGAGCCGCTCGGCATCGATTTCTGGTCGCTGGGCGAAGGGTTCACCTGGAACAGCGACGACCTCACCCGCGACGAGGCCGTGGCCCAAGAGGCGTGGCGCCACGGCAAGGAACTGGTCGAAGCAGGCGGGCACCGGCTGGTCGTGTTCGACGAGATCACCTACCCGCTCAACTGGGGATGGATCGACGCCGCCGAGGTGGAGGCCACATTCCGCGGCCGACCTGAGCGTGTCTCGCTGGTGCTGACGGGCCGCGACGCCCCGCAGTGGCTGATGGACATCGCCGACACCGTCACCGAGATGCGGAAGGTGAAGCACGCCTACGACGAAGGCATTCGGGCCAAGAAAGGCATCGACTACTGAACAGACCCATTCGCGCCACGCAGTCGAGGTCCAATGGTGATGCCGTCGTGACCCCGCCAAGACATGTATTGAGGCGCAGAACCCTGAAGGGGGTCACTGGCTGCACCGCAGCAACGAACACTTGGGCAACGAGCTACGCGTTGATGTCCATGATCGCTAGCAACGCATCCATGTCTAGATGCGCTTCGAGGGTGTCAGCCACGCGGTCGAATTGCTGATCGCGGCGTTCGGCGAATGATCCGGGCGCCGCCGCGAAGTCGCAACCACGAGTCGCGGCGACGTACGCGAGAAACACGTGGCGGAACTCGTCTGAGTCGAACACCCCGTGCAGTGAGGTGCCCATCACTCGACCGCTGCGCCAGCCCTCAGGTTCGCCGTCCAGCCACAACCATGGCGCCGCGCCCGTTTCGGGACGATGGCGTACCCGGCCATGGTGGATCTGGTAGCCCTCGACACGCGTCCCGAACGCCTCACCGTGCCGCTGAGCAAGCGCCTTGTCGTGCTCGAACAGGGTCTCGACACCGAGCATTCCCAGCCCCTGCACAGTGCCAGATCGGGACTCCACCTCATCGACGATCCTGCGGCCCATCATCTGGTAGCCGCCGCAGATTCCGAGCACGACTGCGCCATAGTCATCGACGGCCTCCGTCACAGCATCGGCGAGGCCGCAATCGCGCATCCACGCGAGGTCAGCCACGGTGGACTTGGAGCCGCCCAGGAGGATCACGTCGGGCCGGCCGAGCTGACGCGCCGAGCGCACCAGACGCAGGGCCACGTCAGGCTCGCTCGCAAGGGGATCGAAGTCGGTGAAGTTCGACAGCTGCGGGAATGCGATCACGGCAACATCCAGCCGCGCTGCATCGTGAGGTCGCCAGTTCGCCGCCAACGCCACCGAGTCCTCCGCAGGGATCTGCAGGTCATCCAGCATCGGGATCACGCCCAGCGTCGGCACGCCGCAGCGGCGTTCGAGTTCTTCGAGGCCGTCGCCGAGCAGCGTCGGGTCTCCGCGGAACTTGTTGATGACGAGACCCCGTACCAGCTCTCGCTGGGCCGGCGGCAGGAGTGCGACGGTGCCTGCCAGCGAGGCGAACACACCGCCGAGATCGATGTCGCCCACCAGCACAGCGGGAATTCCCGCTCGCTCGGCAACCCGCAGGTTCACGATGTCACTGGCTGCCAGGTTGATCTCTGCGGGACTGCCTGCCCCTTCTGCGATCACCACGTCGAACTCGCGGCGCAGCCGCCCGAGCGAGACGAGCACAAGCTCGAACAGCTCAGGCTTGTGCTGGTGATACTCCGCTGCGCTCATCGTGGCGTAAGGCCGGCCTTCCACGACGATTTGCGCGTCGGTGTCCGAGGTCGGCTTGATCAGCACCGGATTCATGTCGACGGTGGCCGCGACGCCGGCGGCCTGCGCCTGGCTGAACTGCGCTCGACCTATCTCGTGCCCGCCGACCGTCACAGCCGAGTTCAACGCCATGTTCTGGGCCTTGAACGGCGCTACGCGCAGGCCGCGCCGCGCCAGCAGGCGGCACAGGCCGGCAACGACTGTCGACTTGCCCGCATCCGATGCCGTGCCGCAGACCATCAGACCAGGCGCAAGATCTCCCGCCGAGTCGGGCGTCGACGCGTCGCTGGCGCCCTCGATCACGGCGGCAGCGTACATATGACGCTCGCTTGGCGGAAGCGCCAAGAAGTGAACCCTTCCATTGTCGCACCAGTCGTTTCCCGCTCTTGTTCGCTGTCGCTCACGGGCCGCTCGGGCCACGGCTTCGCCTAGCGGCTCAGCCTCTGAGCGAAGAGGCATGATGCGGGAGGCGACGACGGCTCGGCGCGCTCAGCAGGCTCGGGTGCGCACGTCCGACGGACGCCGCGCTCGGCACTGAGCGGGCCGATACAGGCTCCCATGTATTTCTCTAGCCTCTGCGGGGCCGCAGCCGTGCTCCGCGCAGCGCTGCGGCAGCCCACGGCGAGACAACCGAGACGACCCAGAAGACCCAGTGTCATGACGAACCTCAAGATCTCGACGAGAGCCGACATTGCGCCGTTCTTCGTGATGGAGATGATGCGGGCTGCTGCGCAGCGGGAAGCCGCTGGCGGCGATGTCGTGCACATGGAGGTGGGCCAGCCGTCGACGCCCGCGCCCTCAGGCGCTCGTGTCGCTGCGAAGGCTGCCATCGACGGTGACGTGCTGGGCTACACGTCTGCCGTGGGCATCGAGCCACTGCGGCAGCGCCTCGCTCAGCACTACGCCGACTGGTACGGGCACGACACCGACAGTGACCGCATCGTCGTCACCCAGGGCGCCAGCGGGGCATTCACGCTCGCGTTCCTATCGTGCTTTGAGGCAGGCGACCGGGTGGCGGTGACGTCGCCGGGCTATCCCTGTTACCGCAACACTCTCGAAGCGCTGGACGTCGAGGTCATCGAGGTTGCGGTCACGCCCGAGGCCGGGTTCCGGCTGACCGCCGAGGGGGTCGAGCGCGCCGGCCCGCTTGATGGGCTGGTCGTCGCCAGTCCCGCCAACCCCACCGGCACCATGCTGATGGCCGACGAGCTGGGTCGACTTGCTCGCTGGTGCCATGACTCGGGCGTACGGCTCGTGTCCGACGAGATCTACCACGGCATCACGTATGGAACGCAGGCGGCCACGGCGGCGGCCCACAGCCCGAGCGCAGTCGTCGTGAACAGCTTCTCCAAGTACTTCTCGATGACCGGTTGGCGACTGGGCTGGCTGCTGCTGCCACC
Organism: Acidimicrobiales bacterium; assembly: GCA_965231925.1. GTDB lineage: Bacteria > Actinomycetota > Acidimicrobiia > Acidimicrobiales > Poriferisodalaceae > Poriferisodalis. Next base: position 898,175 of record OZ246894.1, on the reverse strand, counting down.
CGAACTCGTCTCGCCGGTGGAGCGACTCGCCCAGAACGCCACCATCGCTGCCGCCACGGTGAGCCAGCACGCAGCGCTCGGCGCCTTCGACAGCATCGCCGAGCTCGCGGCGAACGTGGCGCGTTACACCGCCAACCGCGAGATCCTGCTCGACGGGCTGCCCAAGGCGGGAATCGATCGCATCGCCCCGCCCGACGGAGCGTTCTACATCTACGCCAACGTCGACCACCTCACCGATGACAGCGCCGAGCTGGCAGCCATATGGCTCGCAGAGCTCGGCATCGCCACGACACCCGGCATCGACTTCGATCCCGCCGAGGGGCGTCGCTACATCCGTTTCTCCTTCGCCGGCAGCAACGACGACATGCATCGAACCGTCGAGCGCCTCACCGCTTGGGCTACGCGCTGACGTTGAGCCTCGGCCGCATGCGGCGCTCGCGCGCCGAATCCAGCATCGCGCCGAATCGGTCCGTGCTGCGGGGTTGAGCCAACGGGCGCAGCGCGCCCCCCACCACTAGCGTCGCTGCCCATGGAATCGGCAAAACTCGAGACTCTGATCATCGACGCGGCAGACAACGGCGTCGTCACCATCACCATGAACAGGCCCCGCCGCCTCAATGCGGCGAACACCCAGATGTTCACCGAGCTACGCGAGACGTGGAACCAGATCGGCGGCGACCCCACCGTGCGTTGCGTGGTGATGACCGGTGCAGGCGACGCGTTCTGCAGCGGCGCCGATCTCGCTGGCGGGGATGACGACGGGCCGAAACGACATGCGCTGCAAGACCTGAATGTGATTCACCAGACGGTTTCGGCGCTCTACACGATCATGGTTCCGGTCATCGCCAAGGTGAACGGCGTGGCAGCAGGCGCCGGCATGAACATGGCGCTGGCCTGCGACCTGATCGTGGCCTCGGACCAGGCTCGCTTCAGCGAGATCTTCGCTCGCCGCGGACTCAGCGTCGACTTCGGCGGCACGTGGATACTGCCGCGGCTCATCGGCCTGCACCGTGCGAAGGAACTGGCGTTCTTCGCGGACGTCATCGATGCCAAGCAAGCCGAGGATTTCGGCATCGTCAACAAGGTGGTGCCCCACGGCGACCTCGACGCCTTCGTCGACGACTGGGCCGATCGCCTCGCCGCCGGGCCGCCGATTGCTGTCGCAATGACCAAGCGCCTGCTGACGCTCAACGCCTCGGCCGACTTCAACACCGCGCTCGAGGCCGAAGGCATGGCGCAGTCGCTCAACTTCACCACAGAGGACACCAAGGAAGCCGTCAAGGCGTTCCTGGAGAAGCGACCGCCGACCTTCACCGGCCGCTAGAGCCGATCAAACGGTCAGTCAGCGAACATCTCGCGAGCGACAGTAAGGACCTTCGCCGCAGTCGGCCCTGAAAGACGGCCAAGCCTGCGCACAAGGCGTGCCGTGTCCACCGCCCGCATCTGGTCCAACACGACGTGTCCGCGCACACCGTCGAAGCGGCACGCAACCCTGAACGGGTACTGGCGGCTGCCGGTCGTCATGGGCGCAACCAGACAACTCGGCCAGTGCTCATTGAGTTCATCTGGAGATATCACCACGGCAGGGCGGGTCTTGCGAATCTCAGCGCCGATCGTGGGATCCAGGTTGCACAAGTACACGTCACCCCGGCGAGGCGTCACTGAGCATCCTCACCCATCGATTCCCATTCCCATTCGTCGGCGTCGAAGCCGGTCAGCGGCCACGGCTCAACAATGATGTCATCGCCCCGCTCACGGGCCAGCCGGGCAGCTTCGGCCCACCCCGCCCTCGCCTCGGGGCGAGGCTCAATGAGCACGCCGCCGTCCACGACGCGAAGCGAGACACGTTCGCCCAAGCCAGCTTCCTCAATGAGCGGCTTCGGCAGCCGGACACCGCGCGAGTTACCGATCGGCACAATCCTCGCGTCCACGGGGGCCTCCTCGCTCGTTCAGCCACATCGCCAGCAGCTGCTTGTGTAATTATATTGTATTCACTGCTTGGGCCGCCCAGCGGCGAGCGAGACAGCGGCGGACCCGAAGGCAAAGTGATGGGCTAGGGCCGCAGGTGGTTGAGCGGGACGACGGCGATGTCGTCGTTGGTCTCGAAGGCTCTCCCTGCAGCGGTGACGATGATCAACCGGCAGGGTTCGCCGGCACGCTGGGTGTCGACCTTCGCCCGCACGCGGCGCAGTGACCTGATGGCCGTCTCAATGGCTGCGCCGCCGCCGAGCTTGACCTCGACCGCACTCCAGTCTCCCGCACCGCGGGTGATGATCGCGTCGGCCTCGAGATCCTTGCTGTCGCGGTAGTACATGACCTCTGCATCGGATTCCTGGGCGTAGATCCGCAGATCGCGGATCACCAGCGATTCGAACAGCAGGCCGAGCGCCTCCAAATCAGCCAACAGCCCGTCAGGGGACGCCCGCAGGATGGCTGCCGCGAGGGACGGGTCGACGAAGTACCGCTTCGGCTTGGAGCGCAGTGTTGCGGTGCTGCGGAGGTGCGTGGACCACGCCGGAAGCGGCTCGATGACGAATGCCTCCGCCAGCCGGTCCAGATAGCGGCGGACCGTTCCGCTGTCGGAAGGGCCACCGAAGCCTGCGGTGTCCTCGACGAGCGTCCGCAGCGAAGCCGACGTGGCCTCATTGCGCGCAAGCGATGCGATCAGTGCCAGCATCTTGTGAGCGTCGTGGCCGGCCGCCTCGCCGGTCGCCAAGTCGATTCGGGCGAGATCGCCCAGGTAGTCCCTCAAGCGCTGACGGGCGTCGCGGTGATGCAGCGCGACAAGCCTCGGGAAGCCGCCACGGCAGATCAGCTCAGCCACATGGGCCAAACCGACGCCGCTGGGATCAGCCGCGCAAGGCCCGCCGCCCAACAGGCCAGCGAGCGACACCGCGCCTGTCGAGTCACCCGATTCCCACAGCGACATGGGACGCATCCGCAGCCGCGCGACACGACCGGCCCCGCTGTGATCGGTCACCGCCAGCGTCGGTTTCACCGAACCGGTCAAGATGAACTGGCCATTGGCCGCACGGTCATCACACGCGTGGCGCATCGCATTCCACACGCCATCTGCCAGATGCCATTCGTCGAGCAGCCTCGGCGAGTCCCCGGCAAGAAACGACGCCGGGTTCGCCTCAAGCTGACGGCGGGTCGCGTCCATCTCGTCGAACCGCACCATGCTGCGAGCGAATACCCGGCCCGTCCACGTCTTGCCGCACGCACGAGGCCCTTCCACGACCACGGCGGGCGCTGTTCTTAGCAATCGCTGCATCTGGCGGTCCACGACCCGCGGCAGGTAGCCCTCGGGTGTCAGCGCCTTGAGTTTCATACCGCAAAATATACCCTAGTGATACAGCAAAAAAGACCAATTGGATACTGGAAAAAGGCCACGCTTGCAGCTCTGCCTTCTCGGCGACCGCCCCCAGCCCACCGTGCCCGGATGTTTCGACGGGCGCGTTGCGTTCGCCGTCGTCGAGACAACGCTCAGGCGAGAGAAGAACGGGACTCGGCCCAGGTCTTGCCGGATTCCACGTCGACGTCGTGGGGCAGGCCCAGCACCCGCTCGGCGATGATGTTGCGCTGCACCTCTGAGGTGCCGCCGCCGATCGTGAGCGCAGGGCTGAACAGGTAGCCGCCGTGCCAGCCGTTCCAGCCCTCGACGACGGCTTGGGACTTGGGGAACTCGGGCGACGTGCCGAGCGGACCGGTGTCTGCCAGCAGCCCGTGGGCCCCGGAGAGGTCCTTTGCCAGTGTCATCACATGCTGGCCATGATCGTCAGCGAGCGCCTTGCGCACGCTGGCTTCGGGTCCCGGCTGGCGGCCTGCCAGGCGCGCACTCAGCGTCCGCAGACGGATGAGACGCAGCACCTCTCCCTCGATGTGCAGCCGTGCTGCCCGATCACGCATCACCGGGTCGGACAGGCCGCCGGCTGATCGGACTACCTCGAGCAGATCGGCAGCGCTGGGGCCGCTCCCCCACAGCGCCCCTTCTCCCGACAGCGACACCCGCTCGTTGCCGAGCGTGATCTTCGCCAGCCGCCAACCGTCGTTCTCGTCCCCGATCCGGTTCTCGACGGGCAATTCCATGTCGTTGAAGAACGTCTGATTGAACGAGTGGGCCGTCGTCATGTCGACGATCGGGCGCAGCTCCAGGCCGGGGCTGTCCATCGGGCAGATGAAGTAGGACACGCCCCGGTGCTTGGGCACATCGGGGTCGGTGCGCGCAATGAGGATGCCGAGCTTGCTGCGATGCGCTCCTGAAGACCAGATCTTCGAGCCGTTGACGATGTAGCGATCGCCGTCGCGCACAGCCCGGGTTGCCAGATTCGCCAGGTCCGAACCGCTGTCAGGCTCGGAGAACAGTTGGCACCACACCTCCTCGCCGGTGAGGATCGGCCAGAGGTAGCGCTGCTTCTGCGCGTCAGTGCCGCCGTACAGGATCGTCGGGCCGGCCCAGCCCAACCCGATGCCGCCTGCCAGTCGCCTCACGCCGGCTTTGGCCAGTTCCTCGTCGATCAGCAGCTGGGTGATGGGGTCGGCCTCAAGGCCGTAGGGCTTCGGCCAGTGCGGCGCTACGTATCCGGCGTGTGCCAGCGCCTCCTGGCTCGGATTGCCGTCGTGGTCGTCGAGCCAGTCGCGCACCGCGACACGGCGAGGATCTTCATCGTCCGGCCAGTCGAAATCCATGCAATCAGGCTACGCGCGCACGCCGCACGACCTCGGGCCGAATCGCTGCAACCTGGACACCGAGCCGCCGCCAAGCCACAGTGACGCCTACATCATCGGCGGCTGAGCATCGGACGGCTCGGCTGCGACCGGCTCGGCAGCATTCGGCAGTCCGAGCGGCTCAAGCCGCTCCATGTTCACCGGCTCGGAGACGTCCACCCGGACAGCGTGGAACAGCACCGTCGAACCGTCGGGCACATAGGAGCAAGTCAGGCTCGGAGTCGGAGCGCCGTGGGGCACTGCCACCCCGGCTGGCCACCACACATGGGCCTCGTAGACGGGCGCCGCCTCGGTGCTCGGCGGGAGCATCCCGGCGGGAAACGTCTTCGCGTCCGTCGGCAGCAGCTCGCCCAGCAGGACAGGGAGCGGCTGCGCGTCGAGACCGTCACTGCCCGCTGCCACGCTGACGTCATCGTTCATGAACGTCGCCTGCATCGCCCGTCTCATCGCTTCGTCGGTCCGCTCGCGCAGCAGCCCGTCGAACCCGTCGCTGAACACCTGCTCGGCAAAACGCCACCTGAACCCGTGGCGCACCGGCATGTCCTCGTCGGCGGGCGGTTCGGGATAGGTGCAGTGCTCCGGCGGCGGGAACGCCTCATCGGGGAGGATGCCCAGCCGCCGACGCTCCGATGCGGCGAAGCGTGCCGACATGAGGCGGTACTGCTCGCCCAGCCAGCCGCGGCCAGCGAGCTCGGGGATGATCTCGCCGAGGAAAGCGTCACGCGTCTCCCGCGACAGCTCCAGATCGAACATCCGCAGCTTGCGCACCGAGCAGACCGGGTCGCGTGAGGCGCCAGCGAGCGCGCTGCGCCCGAAGGGACGATGGGTCAGTCGCGCGAGGACTGCAGCAGTGGCAAGCCAATGCGACTTCAGCAGCGCGACCATGTCTGCGCGTGCCGACGCCACCTCGCAACAATCGATCGCCTCATCCACCCGGTCCATCCACTCGCGCATCGCACGACGGTCGCGACGCCGGATAATCCAGATCAGGCCCAACGCGACCAGGGCCATCGCGACGGTGCTCGACAGCACCACCGCCAGCAGCCGCCATGCGAGCGGCTGCGCATCGGCCGATGCCGTCGCATTCCTGTTCACCGCAGCGACGATCAAGACGAATGTGAACACGATCGGCACTGCCGTGGCGACGAAGTCCGACACCAGCGGGGTGAAGGGCCCCAGCAATTCACGATCGCCGCGAAACCCGCGAGCACGTGCGGTGAGCGCCAAGGTCATCACCGCCGCGCAGATGATGATTGCCGGACCCCACTGTCCAGGCTGATCGAGCGGGCTGCTCGCGATCTGCGGGGCCAGCACCACGACGGTGGAGACGGCGGCCGACAGACCGGCAGCGGTGAGAATCAGATGCACCTGCGCTGCGCGGCTGCTGCGCGGCATCAGCCGCAGGATTGGCGGCGTCACTACCAGCAGACAGAGCACCCCGAAGGCCATGATCCTTTGGTCTGATGTCAGCCTGTCCACCGTCGCCGCCTCCCGCAGCGGGGTGAGCGTCAACAGCGCGCCGAGCAAGATCAGCCCCGAGACGAGCAAGGCGTGGGCCACGAACGATGTGACACCCGGCTCCGGCCGCTGCTCGTAGGACAAGCGCTCGCGCAGCTCGGCCAGTTCGGCGTCGACGACATGACCCGCGAGCCTGATCTCTTGGTCGAACTCGCGAGTGACGGCGCCGAGCAGTGTCGGACGATGCATGTCCGGCGGCGGCTCGCGAGGCGGAATCGGCTCGCCGGAACTGGGCGCAGGCATCTGGTCGCAGGGATCGTCTCGCTGGACTGCGTCGCAGTGGCTGTCCGGCATCGCACCGTGCAGTCGGTCTCCGGCTGAGCCGGCCTTTGAACCGCTGACCGCGTCGGGCTCGACGCCGCCGGCCGCGTCGGGCCCAACACCGCCGACTGAGTCGGATTCGGCGCTGGCGCTCGACTCGGCTTCGGCACTGCCAGAGGCGTCGGGCTCGACGCCGCCGGTCGGCGCAAGCGCCGGCCGGACCCGGCGGCGGATCAGCCGACGCGGGAACCAGAATCGGAACAGCGCATGCTCGTTCCGCCTGCCGGTCGAGTCCATCGTGCCGACAGAACTCCCGGAGAACCGATCGGCCGACTGCCGGACGGGGTAGCTGCAGCCGCTTCGCGATGCGCTGACCCCCCGTGCCGTGCCGGCGTCGCGCCCCCCGCCTGCGGGATCGGTCTCAGACACAGCATCGTCCGCGTCCCGGGGCTCCGGGGCAGGGCGTGCGGCACGATCCACTGCGTCGCCGCCTCCGACACGGTCTCGATGCGCGTCCGCACCCGCCTCGGCGTTGCGGCGCCCGAGAGTCGGAGTTCGCCGCGCGGCGGCATCGAGCCAAGCGACGGTCTGGCTCAAACTGTCCGGCACCGGCGCAATCGCTTCGGGGTCGGTGATGAGAAAGCGTCCCCCGATGACCGCAGCACGCAGCGGCGCCGACGCCTCCGCGCCGTCGGCGAGTCCGAGCACATTCGCGATGGCGGCATCCCACGAATCTGTCGGCACCGACGCCAGCGAAACCGGCGCCCGCTCGCTGCCGAGTCGCCGACGGGCCACAGCGATCGCGGCATCCGACCAGTCCGCATCTCTGAAACCCTCAGCAATCAGCGAAGCAGTCCATGGTGCGGCAGCGACCGTGTCGGCGACGAAGCTCTCGACGGCGCCGGTCGGCTCAGCCAGGTCGTCGGCGTGCGGCATTGCACGGCGCGGCGGCAGGTCCTCGTGGCGGCGCCGCCCGACCGGCTTCGACAGCGGCATCAACAGCCGGTACGCGTCCCGAGTGCCGGCGGCGGTGTTGCCGCCGCCGTGGCCCTGGCGGGCATCGCTCGCCTCTGCCGCCTCGGCGTCGTCTGGATCCACAGGCGCGGTTGATTGCAGGCACCGGAACTCGTCGCCAACAATGCGCGGGGCCGCCTCGGCGATGACACGAAGCGGTTCGGGCACCGGCAAGTACCCGCCCGGCAGCGGCAACGTCGCATCGCCCTCGAACGAGTGCTCAGGCGACGGCGTGTGTATCCGAGCTGCACGGCATGTCGAGCGCACGAGGCGGACCACGGGGGCGCTCACTCCACTGTGCACCGGCGCCGTCAGCTCGACAGGTGCGCCCCTCATCGTCGACCACAGGCCCCCGAGCGAGGCCAGCTCGACGGCGACATGCCACGAATACGCATCTCCGGAATCGTCGGCTCTCATGAGCAACGCGACCGCGCGCTCGTGCTGGCGGTTCTCCGGCATCACGACGAACAGGTGGTCGGCTTCCCCTTGTGCGTACTCGGCGCACGGAGCGAGGCCCTCATACGCCTCGCTGAAGCCGGGAAGCCAGACCCGGTGAAGCGCGACGCTGGTGTGGGGAGCGGCGATCCGCTGCAGGTCGAGACGCAGCTGCCGGTCGGCTTCGGCGAGCTCTCGTTGTCGGCTGCTCGCGAGCGCCGGCGTGCAGGCGCTGAGAATGTCGATGCGAGAGATCTCGTCGGCCCCGTGAAGCGTGTACATCAGCGCCACGTCGGTCCATGTCCCTGCGTCGAGGAAGCGGGCATGGCGCAGCGACTGCGGGAACGGTGCCCCAGCGGGCATGTCGTGGTGCTGGTCCCCCTCGGCGTCGACGCATGGCGACCGGCAGGCGACGCTGATCACATTGGCCAGCTGAACAGCGCCGTTCAGACGCTGCCAGTGCTCGAGTGCGGCATAAATGCCTGCATCATCGGCGTGGTGCACGAAGACGAGATGGCGTTTGCCGCCGTGAGCGGAACCGTGCGCGACACCGGCCGGGCTCACATCATTGCCCCCTCGTCGGTGCCCGGGCGCGACAGCCTCAGCGCGGCCTCGCCGATCTCATGCAGCGCCGGGCGCATATGGCGCTCCCAGAGCCCCGTCCACAGCGGGCACCGCGTCAGCAGTTCGGGATAGCGCCCGCACTCCGCGTTGTGCTCCTCGAACTCCCGCTGGTAGCGGCCCATGGTCTCCCGGCAGAATTCGGCGACATGCGCCGCGCGGCCCGTCGGCGTGGAGCAGTCATGCCCCGAGGTGTACTCGTCGAGCAGCGGACGCCGCTGCGAGGAGGTCCCGGCGGCTTCGGAGTGCTGCTCGATCCAGCCCGACAGCGCCGGGTTGACGGATTCGTAGGTGAACAGGTCGCCGCCGAGGGCCGAGCGGCCCAGCTCTCGCAGCTCGATGTACGCATCCAGCGGGTCCAGGGCCCCGACGCGGCTGACCTCGACGTAGGCCAGCGGCAGGGCTTCGAGCACCTGTGCCAGATGATCGCGGGGGCCGTCGGCCCGAGGCGTCGACAGCAGCGGGTCTGGGAACGAAACGACGGCCTTCTTGTGGGTGCAGACGATCGAGAAACTGCCGTCGGTGCGATCCACACGGCTCAGCATCTGCGCGGTGTACCAGCCGCGCACCATGGCGCGCAGCAGGGCCTGGGGGACTGGCACGAAGGCGTCGAGCGGCTGGGCGCGGCGCCATTCCCAGAACTTGCGCCGCAGGGCCGGGGTGCTCGCAGCATTCCAGCGCTCCGAGATCGGGCGCATCAGCGACTCGACGACCAAGGGGGACACCGGTGCAGCGAGCAGGCCGGTGATGTCCACCTCGGCTATCGACGCGTCGTTATTGAGGATCTGCGAAATGCGGTCGTCGGGGAGTCCCATCTCGCTGAGCCGCGACCGCACCCGCTCCTCGGTCGCATGCGATTCGAGCGGAATCGGACTGAGCATCAGCGTCGGGCTCTCGTCGGCTGTGCTGTCGTGCACGGTGCCCATGAGCGGCCCATCGAGACTGATGAACGGCGCCGCGGCCGCGATTGCCGCTGCGAGCTGGGCATCGAGACGGGCTTGGTTGGCGAGCAGCTCTGCGGGGTCGGGAGCGTCGGGGTCGTGCGGATCGCCGCTGCCGACGAAGCCGCGGATGGTCAGGCTGAGGTGCTTGTCCCAAGCTGATCCTGGTCGCTCCAGCCATCCGAGAGTGCGGCGGCTCAGCTCGTCGAGGCCGGTCGCGACCTCGACGCGCAGGTCCGCCGGCGTGTGCGAGCCCCCGGCGGACGTCTCCCCCGACGGCCACCATTCCCGCAGGATGCCGATGCACGCCTGCTCGCCGCCCGATGCGGCGGCGCCGTACCTCCCGGTCACGATCTGGCGCCGCAGTTCCTCGCGCTGCTCGAGCTCGCGGCGTCTCGCTCCCACATCACGGGCCACGAGCTTCGCGAAGACCTGCGGGTAGCGATCGGGGTCGATCAGCGGGAAGTCGCCCGCCGGCGGGCGGACCGATGCCGGAGGCGGTTCGTCGTTCCACTCGACCCAGGACTCGGTCTTGGACAGCTCGGCCTCAGCGAACCGCTGCGCTGCCAGCAGTGCCGAGCGCAGCGGGCTCACGATGCCGCCGGCGACCTCGCTGCACAGTCGCGCCGCCCGCTCGGCCACCAAGGCGTCGCCGGCGTACTGCCCATAGTTGACGCCTTCGGACACGGCGTCCTCCAGGCGGCGATCATCGCTGCGGATCCTGCCGCCGGATGCGCCGAGCTGATCGTCGACGGCGTAGTCGATGTCGGTGGACCACTCACGCCACCGCGGGACATCGTGGCTCATCAGATCTTCGTACACCTCATGGCGGAGATATGTCTCGGCCTGAGCCAAGATCTCTGCGGTCACCCACAGACCTCGTTCAGCCACCGATTCCGCTGAGGCGTCCACGATGCGCCTGCCCACCTCGGCAATCCACGACTGGACCGACGCTTCGAGCCTCTCCCGGTACGCACTCTCGAATTCCTGCTGCGCACGCCGGATCCCCTCGGTGATCGATCTCCGCCAGTCGCCGACGCTGCGCTGCTGCTCGTCGTCGATGCCGGCCAGCAGGCGCGCTCCGGACTCGAACTCCTCGACCAGGACGTCATGCACGTCGGGCTTCAGGTCGTCGAGGATCTGATTGTCGTCAGGGCCGGCCTGTGCAAGGCAGGTCGTGTGCAGGAATGCCCGCTTGTGATGCTCGGCGACGAATCGTGCGATCGCGTCGGGATCGTCGGTCTCTCGTTCCTGCCTGGCGCTGCGCGCTTCATCTGAATCGATGTGATAGCGGGCGACATGGCGCAGCACGTCCTTGACGATCCGCTGACGTGCGTACTCCTTGAGATGCTGCGTGCCCACTGACAGCCGGGCGAATCCCAGTGCCGACATCGGCGGCAGGCCTTGTTCCTGAGGCTCGCCCTCGTCGACCAAGACTCCCGCCTGGCGACGGCCGTCCTTCGCGAGCGTCGGCCAGTTCCCGACGGTGTACGCAAGAAATCCGGCGTCCTCGTCAGCCGGGATCACCCAGGACGCCAATGCGCGTGCGGCCATCTCGAACAACCGGTCAGGCGAGCCGTGATCGACGCCCCCGGCCCCGACCCGGCCGACGAGGAACGGGTACTTGGGCCCGTTGCGTGCCTGCGGATTCGGCAGGCCCGCGCGGCGCAGCACAGCGCTCTCGCGCGGCGAGGCGACGCCTATGGCGTTGTCCTCGCTGGCTTGCCACCAGTAGCCGTTCAGCAGCTCGCTCACGGCCGCCAGGCTGTTCGGGTGGACGCCGGCGGTGGCTGCGCTCCCGATGCTGCGGAAGACCTCCGGCGTGTACAGCACGGCGAAGACGTTGTCGCCTGCGGGAGTGTCCAGCGCACGCAGGATGTCGCAGACGAGGTTGAGCAGGCCCGCCCCGGTGCCGCCCGCGAGCGAACTGACGACGACGACGTAGGAACTCGAGCTCGAGCCGGGACGCCGACCGGTCACCTTCGCGTACATCTCTCCGAGCTCCGCTGCGCTGGTGCCGGCCTTCATCCGGCTGACGCGGTGGTCGAGCTGGTCGCGAATCCGCTTGGCGTATGCCATGGCCACCGTCTGGCCGATGGCGCGCATCTGCCCGGCGCCCTGCTGCACGGGCACATCGGCCGCCGCCGGCTCGACTCGCCAGGTGCGCATCTCCGAATGCAAGGCGCCATCAGCGTCGAGGACGTTCTGCACGTCGCCCAGCTCGGTGCCGGGCGCGATCAGGCCCAGATACTCATCGGCTTCCAGACGGCCGACCATGTGGTTGATCTCGTCGCCGTCGGGGTTGACCGGCGTGTCGATGTGCAGGAACTGCCACGCCGCAGGCACGCGACCGTCGATGCCGCGCAGTCGCATCCAGTGCTTGATCTCTCGCTTGAGAAATCGCAGCGTCTTGCCGCCGGAGCCGCCGAGCCCCACAAAGAGAAACTTGCTGTACACCTGTCAACTGCTCCTGAGTCGTGCCGGCCCTTCGACCGGTTGCGCCAGTGCCTGGGCTGCCGCCGGGACGTGTGTCGCCGCTGCGCTGCGAGCGGTCACCGTCCGCGGGGCGGCGGCCGGTCGCCGCGGCCTCGCGGCGGAGGGCGGCCATGGCCGCTGCCGGCGCCGCCAAGGGGGTCGCCGCGGTTCTCGGGCGGCGGCTGCGGGCCGGCGCCGGCTTCGCGTGCTGAAGCCGAGCCGTCGCCTCCGTCTTCTCCGCCCCGCGAGCGCGTGCCGCCGTCGCGGGCCTGCGCAGCAGCCTGATTGAGCAGCGCGCCGAGGTCCCGCATCTCGGTCTGCTCCAGCGGCGCATCCCGGCCGGTCTTGGGCCGGGCGACCCAGACCGTCGCGCTATGGCGGCCCTCCGATTCGCCGGTTGGCGCCGACACCGCCTCGAGCGACCGGAACCGGGCATCGGCGAGATGCAGCTTGCCCGCCATGGACGACTTGGCGCGACGTGTCCGTCGGGGACGCGGCCGCGCGGCAAGCACGCCGGCGGAGCTGGACTGCAGTTCGCTCCACGGACCGCGGATCAGCCCGGGCAGCCACAGCCAGAACGGGCGCTTCAGGCGGACCCGGAAGTCGTCGGTCTGCCATCGAAGCGTGCGCTTTCCTCGGCCCCCGCGAGACTTCGTGCCGCGCACCGACGCTGCTCGCGCTGCTGCGAGATGCCCCGCAGATCCGTCGGCAAATCGCAGGCGACCTCGGCCGTCTGCGACGACGTCGAGAGTGGAACGGTAGATCCAGAAGCGAGTTGCGTCAGGCAACGTCATGGAGCAGGCGAGCGCCAGGCACAGCAGCAGGTAGCTCGCCAGGAGGCTCGCCACAACAAGCAGCAACGTCAGCCATCGTGCCGCCGCGGAGTCGCTCCGCGCGCTGTAGCTGCGGTCCAGTTCCACACGGTGAGCCATCTGGCGAGTCCACTGAGCTGCCTCTGCGGCAACGCGTCCGTCGGGGTCTTCGGGTTCCCACTGGGGCGTCAAGCCGATATACCCGGCGATCCGCCAGTCGCCGTTGCGCAGTTCGTCGGCCGTCGCGAAGCGCAGCGGCACGGCGCCGACCGCATCGTCGGCGTCCAAGCGCAGCGTGGCGCCGTCGTCGAGCACCTCGCCGCTGGCGCCTCCGGTGTGGTTCTCGTCATCGAACAGCCATGACAGTTCGCCCGCCAGATCGGCGCGCCCGCTGTCTGGCTGCCACGACGCCACCAGATCGACATGTCCACGCTCGGGCGGGTGCAAAAGGCAATCCGCGGCGGCTCGCAGACGCTCGCGGGGCAGTTCGTCGCTATCGGGTGTGACGACGGCGACGACAACACCGCCCGACTCCGATGCGCACTCCAGTGCCGGCCCGCCGAAGCAGTCATGCAGCACAGCAGCGGGACCGTCGATGACCACACGGGCATCGACCTCAAAGGCCTCGGCGCCATAGACGGCATCGGCATGGGAAGGCCTGAAAGAGCCCACCAGCGGCGCCAAGTCCACAGACTCCTGGCAGTCGAGCGGGTTCAATTCGAACACCACTTGGCCGTCGCGGCAATACCAGTCGCGCAGCCGAGGATCGTTCCACTCGACCGACGACGCTTCCTCGCAAAGCCCTGCGGGGGCGTCGCCGGTCACCGTCAACCGGAGCGGCGTGGAGTCCGCGCCCTGTGCGCTGCGCTCCACCGACGACACCGCGTCGCCGAGGCCGGTCGTAACCGAGCCGGTGGACTCGACGTCGTCTGCCACGACGCGCTTGACGAAGCAGGCCACCCCCAGGCCATCGTCGCCCGTCGTGGCGAACTCGATCGTCCAGCCCGCCTCGAGCCCGCCGAAGTCGTCGGCGCCGAGCCGCAGCGGCCCGCTGCCCTCCGAGCTATGCGTCAGGATGCGTCCGTCTGCTGTCTCGATGTCGTAGCCGGTCACTTGACCGTCGCGCGGGTAGGCCACGATCTGGTCGATGTAGCGGCCGGCCGGCATCGGCGCAGACCGCGTGCCGGTGCCGGTGTCGACGCCGCAGTTGGTCCATTCCACGAGTCCGCTCGCCGCGACATCGACCACCTCGAGCAGCTGCAGCGCCAAGTTGTCCAAGCCTGCGATCTCCACCACCGATCCGTCGCGATCACCCGGCTGGTCGCTCCAGCGTTCGCAGTCGATGTCGTCGGCGTAGGGCAGGCCGCGCACGAGCCTCGACCCCGAGTCGCCGGTCAGCGCCCGCAGCGCCTGCATCGTGGCAGTCCGCATCTCGGGCTCGAGCGGCTGGTCGTCGACGGCCGAGCCGAAGCCCAGCAGGATCGCGTACGTGTCGATGCCGGCGCTCTCGAAGCTGGGCTTGATCTGCCCGCACACCTGCGCTCGCAGCTCCTCGATCTGTGCGGGCGTCAATCGCCCGGTGGGGTCGTGCAGGCCGTCGCTGAAGAACAACAGCAGGCGACAGGCGCCCGGCCGCCCTCGTTCGCGGAATGCCTGCCCTGCCGCACGCAGCGCCCGCAGATAGTCGGTGTGGTTCGTGCGGTAAGAGAGCTGACCGCCGCGCAGCTCGCCGAGCGACTGTCTGATCTGACCATCGGAGGGATGACCCGCCGAGGCAGGCGCAAAATCGGCGATCTGCCGTACGTCGCTCTCGAAGCGCCACAGCGCCAGATTGACCGAGACAGGCGACGCCGCCGGCAGCTCCGCCAGCAGCGATGCCAGCTCCGCCCGGAACCGCTCGAGCGCTGCTGTGCGCTGCCGCCCGTCCTTGTCCAGTCCGGTGGCGGGGGCGTTCAACGACCCCGAAGCGTCCATCATCACCAGCACGTCGATGTCCTGGTCCGACGCGCACGGCGTGTACGCGCCGGCATCGTTGGCCTGCGCTGCTGCTGGCGTGGCAGGGGGCACAGCTGCGAGGAGCGCCCACAGCAGCACCGACGCGAGCGCGGCCCGAAGCCACCCGAACCGCCGCAGGCGAGCATTCATGGCCGGGTCAGGTCCAGAACCCAGAACCACAGGTGGGCTGCTCCGAGCACCCACCCGGCAAAGGTCATCCAGCCGATGACTCGCCGGGCGCCGAGGACCTGCCAGTCCGAGTAGCGATCGGTGTTGCGGGCTTCGTTGTCAGCGACAAGAAAGCGGTAGAGCATCAAGATGCTCACAAAGCAGCCCGCGAAGTACCCGAGCGCATTGAAGTCGATCTCGCGCCCGGTGCTGCCGATGGCGAACACTGTCGCGCTCCCGATCCAGAAGCACACAGCGGTGAAGCCGAGTGTCGCGGCGGCGCCGGCCAGCCAGCCTGTCGGCGGGCGCGACCCTGCAGCAGCGATAGGAATCCGCCGGGCGGTCTTCGCCCTCGACGACCCGGGGCCGCGGGGGCGGTGTGGCGGCGGCCGGTCTTGCCTGCTGGGGGGCCTATCGGCAGCCATCAGCCTCGGGCGGGTTCGTTGCGGTTCGTCGGGGAAACCCAGGTCATGCCGCGGCCTTCGGCGGATTGGTGAGTGCCCATACGAACGCTGCGATCCAACCGATGACGGTCCAGCCGAGCAGCAAATTCAACGCGATGATCGCCCCGACGTTGTGATGGCTTCGCACCAACGCAACAACGGAGGGGATGAAGTAACTGATGCCAATGATGACCATGGTGATCAGCAGGACGATGCCGAATCCTGCGTCACCGTTCGATTGCGCCAGCAGGTCCATGGCGGTTCCCTCCGAGCGAGAGCTAGGTGGTGTGCGACCACAACCGCGCTGACCGCCGGAGGGAACCATGGGGCTCCCGCACAAGGCGGTCAGCGCACCCGCGGGTGCTGATCGGTTGTGGTCGCAGAGAGGCAAGCTAGTCCATGCAGGCACGGCAGGAGAGCGTGAACGCGAACAGGCCCCGGCCGGTTAGCTGAGATCCGCGCCTGCCCGAAGATCGTGTTCGCGCCTCCACCCTTTGGCGGGGCTGCGCCCGGCGCAACGCCTCGGACTGCAGCGTCGTCCCGCTGCACGACGCCTAGGTGGATTGTTTCAGACTCGGACGATCTCGAGTTCCGGGTCGAGCCGTCGAAGGTCGTCCGGGTCAGAGGTCACGACTCGCTGGCGCGCGCGACGGGCGCACAAGACGACATGGGCGTCGGCGATGTCAGTGGTGCCGCTGGCGGCGAGCAGACGACCGACACCGGTGGCGTCAGATCTGTCCAGCGAGACGACCATCGTGTTCGGCGCTCGCAACAG
The DNA here is from genome assembly GCA_965231925.1 of Acidimicrobiales bacterium. Taxonomy (GTDB): domain Bacteria; phylum Actinomycetota; class Acidimicrobiia; order Acidimicrobiales; family Poriferisodalaceae; genus Poriferisodalis. The sequence continues at coordinate 881,989 of OZ246894.1, read as the reverse complement.
CCTCGTCAGCCTTACCTGGCGCTGCGGTCGTCGGATGGTCTGCGCCAAGGCAGTCGAAGGAATCGTGATGCTGGCGTCAGTTTCATGAGCGCGGGCCAGCAGCGCGACAACGCCGCGGTCGCCTTTCTCCAATGCGATCAGGCCGCCAGCGTCGAACACTGCCCCCGGCACTATGCGGCGTTCTCAGCGCGAGGACCACAAGCGCCGAGCACATCATCGGCCCATTCCCGCTCCGCAGGAGTCAATGGTCCACCCGACTGCTCCAGTGCCTCGGCAAGAGTTCTCCCCCAAGCGTCTGCACCATCGAGTGCGGCACCGACTGCACCTTGCACGAAGGCCGAGACACTCGGTGCGTCCCCAGCCTCCACGAGCGCCTTGACCGATGCGACCTGCTCCGTGCCCAGCGTTACGGTGATCTTCTGAGTTGCCATACCAATCGCCATACTACTGTCGGTCGGGCCATCTGAGCACGCTCTTGCCGCAACCCAAGGGGTTACGGCTGATGAGCCGCTCGCTATTGACGTTCAGACTCGTGGTATGAGTCAAAGGCTGGAGGCCGTCCATCACCAGCGCTCGTTTGGCTCGCTTCGACAACGGCAATGCCGCCGGGCGGACGCGAACAGGCCCCGGCCGGTTGGCCGGGGCCTGCGCTTACCCGAAGATCATGTTCGCGCCGCCGCCGTTTGGCGGGGCTGCGGCCGCGTGAGGACCAGCACGCGGATCTTGTGAGGGTCGGTGGTCCGGGTTGGAGTCGCCACCTGATGGAGGCTTCCCCTTCTCAGAAGCGGGTCGCCTCAGCGCCCGGCCACCTCCAGAGTCCTGTTGCGTTTCGGCATTGCTTGGACCACCCCCTTTCGCTGGTGCGACCAGATTGCCACAGTCGCAGCCAGCTTGGAAGATGCGCGCGGAAACCAGCCTCCTCGTCGCGCCGCCTGTTGCATTCCGCTCTCGTTCCCCATTCTCATGTGATTGGACTCACGGGCCGCTCGGGCCGCGGCTTCGCCGATCCGCTCAGCCTCAGGTGACGAATTCCGATCGGATCGCTCAAGAGGCTGCCGCGGTACCAGCTCCCACAGCGATCGCCGGACCGCAGCCGACACGGCTGTGCCTCAGTGCATGCCGTCGATGCCCGCGTACACGCTGAGCATCTCTGTGGTGCGAGCCCATGTCACGATCGCCTGGTCGCGCGTGACGAGTTCGCGATCCGTCGCGATGGCCGATGCGACAATGAGCTGATCAGCGGGATCGTCGTGAAAGCCGTGCTCCGCCAAGGTCACCGCGTCGATCCACAGCGAACCGGTCACCGGCACCTCCGCTATCCCCTGATCGAGCAGCGATGTCCGCACCGCGCCGATTGGCGGCAGCGAGGGCAGCCTCTCCGGCCGCTTACGGAGCTTGAGCGCCAATTCCCAGAAGCTGGCAGCCGAGACGGCCACACGTCCTTGGTTCAACGCTGACAGGAGTCCTTCAGCAGCAGGCCGCGGCAGGCGATGCACCTCCCCCGCGATCAGCCACACCACGACATGGGTGTCCAGCAGCAGCATTTCTTGCGTTCAGTCAATCGGCGGGTCAGCGTCGAGATCAACGGCATCTGCGAGCGCAGCCACGGCAGCGATGTCGACGACAGTCTCGGCTGGTTCGTCCCAGAAGCCTGAGAACTCCGGAAACGCGCCCAGGACACCCGTTTGAGGGCGTTCCACGGGCACGAGACGCGACACAGGCCGACCGTGCTTGGTGACAACGATCTGGATGCCGGTATCGCGCACTTCGTCCATCAACCGCAGGCAGTGTGTCTTGAACTCAGCAGCCGACACAGTTCGAGTTGAGAGCGGTTCAGCAGCCACCGACTCAAGCTAGCCGCTTATGACCATAACTTTGACCAGATGAATGACCGGAGCTGGTCAGCGCCTCACGGCGGAGCGGATCGCCGCCGCCACGGCCCGGGCGCCAAGCGTTGCGACGAGGTCGGCTTGGGTGTCGACTTCGCCGGTGGCGAGCAGGAACAACGCGTCGCCGTCAAAATTCGTGTGCGGCGGCTCGATTGCCCGGGCGATACCCGTGTGCGCGAGGTCGGCCGCCCGACAGGCTTCTGGCTTGGTGAGCCGGGCATTGGTGACCAAGCAGCCGATGGTGGTATTGCCACGCTCGGGTGACTCCGGCTCGTCGGTTCTCCGCCCGGTGAATCCGGGTATCGCATCGATCGCGTCATAGGGGTACCGCTGCGATCCACGCGGCGCCGTGCAACCGGCCAGCACGGTGCCGTCAGTGTCGATGACATCGCCCAGGGCGTTGACTGCCACCACGGCGCCGACGACGACCTCGCCCGAACGCTCGACCGCAGCGCCCAACCCGCCGGGCACCGAGAAGTCCCGACCGGCAACCTTGCCGATCGTGCAGCCGCGCCCGACGCCGACCCGACCGGTTTCGGCCTCGGCGGCACTGGCGGCTTCGCAGGCGGCCCAGCCGGCCGCCGCGGTCGGACGTTCGCTGTGCGGCGACGCGATGTCGTACACGACTGCCGCGCCGACCACAGGCACGATGCTGTCGCGGATGTTGAGACCACGGCCCTGCTCGGCACACCAGCGAACGACACCATCGGCCGCGGCGAGGCCGAACACGCTGTTGCCGCACAGCACCACGCCATGACACTCGACGCCGGCGCCAGTCGAGCTGAGTGCCGCAGCCTCCCGCGTGCCGGGCGCACCACCCCGCACCGCGATGGCGCCCAAGGTTCCCGTCGGCGGAAGCACCACGGTCACACCGGTGGCGGCGTCGTCATCGGTCCACGAACCCACCAGCACCGAGGGCAGACCCAACGCCATGGCCGCGCACCCTACGCGCTGGCGTCCCGAACCGCCGTTGCGCGCTCCGCCAGCGTCAGGCATCGAGTCGCGAGCTGCCCGCGGGCGCGATGCCCTCGGAACCGGAGGCGGCACCACTGTGCTGGAGGGGCATCGCACATGGCAGCCATGCGTCCGAACGGATGCTTTGGCCGGCTCTCAGAGCCGCCTGTTCCACTCTTCACCCTGCTCTCATCTCCAATCTCTACGTTGCAGTGCGCCCGACCCGGAGGATCTTCCGTATGTGCAAGCTTTCTTGGACCGCGCCGCTCGCGGTCGCGACGATCATCGCTCTGGCTGCTGCTTCCTGCGCCGGGGATGAATCGAGCGGTCTCGCCACGCTCGAATCGGTGACGACCACAACCCCAGACAACTCCCTGACCGCTGCGGGCGCCGACGGGACACCAGGGGCAGTTGACGCCAGCGAGACAACTGTCGCCCCCGCGGACGCAAGCGTCGAGGCAGACTCGACCTCAGATTCAGACCCAGGCACACCCGCCGAACTCACCGACGAGGAACGTCTGCTCGAGTTTGCCCAATGCATGCGCGACAACGGCGTCGACTTCCCCGATCCGGTCGTGGAGGCAGACGGCACGATCGTGTTCGGCCGCCGTCCTGGAGGCGCCGGCGGCGGGCAAGACAGCGAGGGAGTTGAGGCCATCGGACGTGATCCGAATCTTCCCGCAGCTCGAGCCGCGTGCAGCGAGCACATCGAGGGTCTCGCTCTGGGTCCGGGCGGGCAGAACTTCGACGAGGTCAGGGTCGAGCTCATGGACCGCTTGCTCGAGTTCGCTCAGTGCATGCGCGACAACGGCGTCGATATCGGCGACCCAGACCCGAGTGCGTTCGGTCCCGGCGGCGGTGGCGGGCGGCCATTCGGCGAGCTCGACTTCGGCGACGCGGACGTGAGCGCCGCGTTCGACATATGCGGCGAACAGCTGCCCGCGCGTCCGGGCCGCGGCGGCGGACAGTGACCGTGCAGCGCAGGCGCCGGCTGCTGGGCGTCGCAGCATTGGCCGTACTGTTGGTCGCCGCCGGCGTTGCTGCTGCAGTAGTGATCCGCAGCGACGCCGACGGCGAAAGCGACCGCGACCGCCAGTCCAGCGTCACCTCTGCCCTCGTCGAACAGCGGGACCTCACCGAGTACCTGGAGATCTCCGGAACCCTTGACTACGAGGGAACCATCACGCTCGCTGCCCGCACCAGCGGCGTCCTCATGCACCTCGCCGACGAGGGGGCAGTGGTCCGTCAGGGTGAGCAGATCTACCTTCTCCGCCACGAGCCGACGGATGCGGAGACGGCCAGAATCCTCGCCGAAGTCGCCTCGGCTCGCGATGCGCTGTCGGTTGCCTCCGACAGATTGAACGACGCCATCTCGGGACCCAGCGACGCCGACGTTGCATCCGCGCAGGCCGACGTGGCGCAGGCCACCGAGGCGCGAGATCGGTTGACCGAACCACCGAGCTCTGCCGAGATCGCCAACGCGCAAGCCGCAGTCGCTGCTGCGTCGGAAGCCTTGGATGCGCTGGACAGCCCCACTGCCGGCGATCTCGCGGCAGCTCGTGCCGACATTGCCACCGCCGAAGCCGCACTGGCCGAACTGACCGCGGGAGCAACCGAAGCCGAAATCGAATCCGCAGAGGCGGCTGTGCAAACGGCCACTCAAGCACTGACCGATCTGCAGGCGGGGGCATCTGAAGCCGAAGTCGAGACAGCGGAGGCGGCGCGGCGAGCCGCCTGGTCGAGATACAGGGACGAGCTCCAGAAGGCGGACAACGACGTCGAGACCGAATTGGCACACGCGGAATTTCTCACTGCCGACGAGCACCTCGCCGACCTGCTCGCCGGCCCGACCCAAGCCGAAATCGACGACGCCGAAGCCAAGGTGCTCACCGCCGAGGAGGCACTGGCTGATCTGCTCGCGGACCCGACCGAGGCAGAGATCGACGACGCCGAAGCCAAGGTGCTTGCAGCGAGAGAGCGGCTGGACCTGCTCGAGAGCCCCACTGAGGTCCAGTATTCGCAGGCGCGCGCTGATCTCGGCACCGCCGCAGAAGCCCTCGCCGACCTGCGCGCCGGACCCACGCAGGCGGAGATTGATTCCGCGAACGCAGCCGTGCTGGCAGCCGAGCAAGCCCTCGCCGACCTGCTTGCTGAGCCGACAGCGGAGGACCTCGCCGCCCTCGAAGCCGCCTTGGCCAGCGCCCAAGCAGCACTCGTCAGCGCTGAAGCTGACGTGGCCGCCCATGACGAGGTCTACCGACCGCTGTACGCGATGTACGGCGACGTCCCCGCCTACCGGAACATGACCATGGGCTTGGATGGGGACGACATAGGCCAGCTCGAAGCGAATCTGGCCGACTTGGGTTTCGGCGACACCGAGGCGTTCGAGGTCGAGGGCGTCTTCGACGAGCACACCGCCGCGGCGGTGCGACGCTGGCAGAGCGAAACCGGGCAGCACGTCGACGGCATGGTGAGCACTGCTGACGTGCTCTTCATCGCTGGACCTTCGCAGATTGGCCTGTGGGAGCAGGGCCTCGAAATGGGCCAGGAACTGGAGGTCGGCAGGGCGCTGGCCTCGCTCACCGTCGTGGAGACACCGGTGAATGGCGGGCTGTCCACGACGCAGCGCATCACTGCCAACCTGCCGCTCAGTGATCGCGACCTGATCTCGGTTGGCTTCGCGGTCAATGTGGAGCTGCCGGATGACTCAGATGTTGCCGGCACCGTCATCGCCATCAACCCGTCGCCTGTGCTCGACGAACAGACGGGCGAGAACGTCGTCGAGGTGACGATCCTGCTCTCCGAGCCGGCCCCGCCGACCTGGATCGGCGCCACCGTGACCGTCGAGATCACCGAAACGCTGATCAGCGACGCCTTGGTGGTTCCCGCCACGGCGCTGCTGGCTCTCGTCGAGGGGGGCAGCGCGGTGGAAGTCCTCGACGACGACGGGTCGACACGCTTGGTGGGCGTCGAGACTGGGCTGTTCGTCGACGGCGATGTCGAGGTCATCAGTGCAGATCTGGCGGCAGGCATGCGTGTCGTGGTGCCGAGGTGATCCAACGAGACTCAGGCGAGTCCGGCGCCGGCAGCTTGCGACGGACGCCGCGCACCCGACGCGCCTCTGTCCACCGCCGATGGCAGTTGGCGGTCGCTTCGCCCGACCCAGCCGCGCCCGCGATCGAACTGCGCAACGTGTCCAAGCGCTATCCGGGCTCGCCGCCGGTGACCGCATTGGATCAGGTGTCGGTGCGGATCGACCGAGGCGAGATGGTGGCCGTGGTCGGGCAGTCGGGCAGCGGCAAGTCCACGATGCTCCATGTCATGGGCACGCTCGATCAGCCCACAAGCGGTTCCGTGCTGATCGAAGGAATCGACACCTCCGCGCTCGGCGACGACCGCCTCGCGGCAATCCGCGGGCGGCGTGTCGGCTTTGTCTTCCAGCGCTTCTTCCTTCTCGCCGGAGTGCCGATCCTCGACAACGTCGCCAATGGCTTGCTGTACACCGGCGCCTCCCGCCCGCAACGACGCGAGGCGGCCCGGACGGTGCTGGAACGAGTCGGGCTCGGTGCCCGCATGCAGCACCGGCCCAACGAACTGTCGGGCGGCGAGACGCAGCGAGTGGCCATCGCACGAGCGCTTGTCCACGAGCCTGCGTTCATCCTGGCGGACGAGCCCACCGGCAATCTCGACTCTGCATCGTCGGCGGGGATCATGGATCTCTTCGGATCGCTGCACGCCGAGGGCAGGACCATCGTGGTCGTCACTCACAACGAACAGATCGCTGCTGCCCTGCCCCGACAGTTGCAGATCCTTGATGGGCAGCTCGAGCACGACATTCGGACAAGTGCGGCGTGAAGGCAGCATCGTGACTGACTTGTTGGCACCCAGCCGGCTCCGGCTGTCCGAAGTCGCGCGGGTTGGCCTCGGTTCGCTGGCTTCTCGCAAGCTCCGTTCGATCCTGTCGGCACTCGGCATCGCCATCGGGATCGCTTCGCTGGTGAGCGTTCTGGGCCTCTCAGACTCGTCCAAGTCTGCGCTGCTCGACCAGATCGGGGCGCTCGGCACCAATCTGCTGACGATTGAGGCCGGCACCGGATTTGGTGCCGGTGACTCTGCCCTGCCCGAAACCGCCGTTGCGACCATCGGCCGCGTCGCCACGGTCGAGGCGACAGCAGCAACCTATGCCGTTGACGCCGGCGTTTACCGCAATGACTTCGTGCCTGTGGACCAAACCGGCGGCATCAGCGTGTTCGCAACCGACCCGGGATTGCTCGAGACTCTCAACGGCACCATCGCCGACGGCTCATTCATCACCGAGGCAACCAAGTCGTATCCGGCCGCAGTCGTCGGCTCGGTTGCTGCGGAGCGCCTGGGGATTCGCAGCCTCGACAACCCCGTAGAGCTCTATATCGGCGGGCAATGGGTGGAGGTGCTCGGGCTTCTGGCGCCGTTCGCGCTGGCCGCGGATCTGGACCGGGCAGTGTTGATCGGGGATCGAGCAGCCGAGGACTACTACGGCATCGAACTCGCCCCGTCCACCGTGTATGTGCGCGTCGATGAGAACTACATCGACGAAACCCGTGACGTGCTCGCGGCAACTGTTGATCCCGAGAACCCCGAGGAGGCGGAGATCAGCCGGCCGTCAGACCTGCTGGAGGCCAGATCAGCCGCCGAGAGTTCGTTCACCGGGCTGTTCCTGGGCTTGGGGGCAGTGGCTCTGCTTGTCGGCGGGATCGGCGTTGCCAACGTCATGGTGATCGGTGTCATCGAACGGCGCAGCGAGATCGGCCTGCGACGCGCCATCGGAGCGACCCGGGCACACATCCGTCGGCAGTTCCTCATCGAGGCCCTGACGCTCGCCTCGCTGGGTGGCGCCGCCGGCGTGCTGCTGGGAGTGGCCGTGACCTACGTCTACGCGACAGCGCAGGGTTGGCGCGTGATCATTCCGCCGGTCGCGCTGATCGGCGGAATCGCTGCAGCAGTGCTGATCGGAGCAATCGCCGGCTTGTACCCGGCAATCCGGGCTGCCAAGGTGTCGCCGACCGAAGCGCTCCGCTCCGACTGACCCACCGGGCCATGTGAGCAGTTGTGGCGAGTGTCGCTCGTCGCCCTAGGAGCCTGGTCGGTAAGTGGGGTTGTGTGAGGGCGGGTTTGGCTGGTGGGCGTGTCGGGCGGGGGCTGCACGGAGATCCGCTGCTCCACAGATGGCGCATTTGTCAGATTGCCAGCTATTGTAGATGACAATATTGAGTCAAAGAGCACGACACCTAAGCGTGTCCGTCATCGATCGATGGGTGGCAACACATGCCGACCGGAATTGCCGAACGGGTCCGTGCACTCCAGGAGACCACTCGCCTCACGCAAGATGACATCGGGCGCGTGGTCGGCACGTCCGCTCGCACCATCGCACGTTGGAATCACGGCAGCAGCGCGCCCCAACGTGAAGCCAAGCAACGGCTCCTCGAGTTGGTGTATGTCGCAGAACAGGCGTCAGGCGTCATCCTGCCAGCCGATTTGCCGCTCTGGCTCTTTGCTCCAAACCGGCTGCTTGATCACGACTCGCCAGCTGACCGCATCGCCGACGGCAACTATCGATCGGTTGTGGCACTCATCGACGCGTTGGCCGAGGGCATCACTGTGTAGGCGCGCGAACTTTCCGGCGCGCGGGACGCTCGCCCCATGAGGAGCGAGTTCGGCGCCGTCGTGCTGCGCCAAGTGGCATTCCGTCACACCTCACCAGGACGCCATCCGCTGTCGGGTCGGGGTGCCCAGCAATTTGGCGGCCGCTGGAATCTTCGAAGAGGAAGCGCGGCGGTCTACTTGGCCGACTCGCTGCAAACCTGCATCGCCGAGTTTCATCGCACGGCCGCAGGCCAAGCCCGCGGCAGCGCGTCGTTGCTGCCACGCGAATTGCACCACATCGCCCTTGACGGTGTTCAAGTCGTGGATCTCGCCGCGCCTGGCGCTCTCGAAGCAGCCGGGCTCAGCCTTGGTGACATCGCCGCCGCTGATTGGGTCAAGTGCCAGCGAGTAGGCGAGGAAGTCGCTCTGACCGGTCTCGCAAGACTACGCGCGCCTTCCGCCACCGGGATCGGAAACGTCATCGTCCTCTTCGAGGATCGCTTTCGCGAAAGCGAGGTTCGCCTCATCAAGACGGAGCAGTTCAGCTCATACCAGTGATCCGGGCTGCGGCGAGCGCTACCCGCCGGATTGGGCGCCGCTGGAACTGGCGGCCGGGCTGTTTGTCTCGCGGAACATCTCGCCCATGGCCGCGACAGCACCGAGCACACCGCTGGTGTCGAGTGGCAGGAAGATCTTGGTGGCCTGACCGTCCGCGATGCCTTGCAGTGCCTCGAGGTACTTGATGGCGATCAGGTCGTCGGTGGGATCACCGTTGTGGATCGCCATGAAGACCCGCTCGATGGCTTGGCCCTCGCCTTCGGCGACCGTGAGCTTCTGGTACTTGTCGGCATCGGCGACTCGCTTGATCGCCTCGGCCTCGCCCTCGGCCCGCAGGATCTGAGACTGCTTGACGCCTTCAGCTTGCAGGATCGCGGCGCGCTTGTCGCCCTCGGCCTCGGTGACCGCAGCACGCCGGTCACGCTCTGCTTTCATCTGACGGTGCATCGCGGTGGTCACATCAGCGGGCGGCTCGATGCGCTGGATTTCCACGCGCACCACGCGGGTGCCCCACTTGTCGGTGGCATCGTCGAGGATCTGGCGCAGCTTGGAGTTGATGACCTCGCGTGACACCAGCGCATCGTCGAGCTGCAGATCGCCGATCACGTTGCGGAGGTTGGTCTGGGCCAGCTTCGTCACGGCGATGATGAAGTTGCCGACCGCATACTTCAGCTTCACCGGGTCGGTGGGCTCGTAGTAGATGACGGCATCGACAGTGACCGCCACGTTGTCCTTGGTGATGACCTCCTGCGGCGGCACGTCCACCACCTGCTCACGCATGTCCACCTTCAAGATCCGCTGGATGAACGGGATCACAAAGCGCAGACCGGGCTCGACAGTGGATCGGTACTTGCCCAAGTTCTCGACGAGGCCCTGTTCGAAAGGCCGGACGATGCGCAAGCCCTTCGCAGCGACCACGAAGATCGCCAGTGCGACAATTGCCAGGAGGATGACTCCCGGGTCGATGCTGTCCATCAATCGCTCCTCGGAGTGTCTGAGTGTTCGTTCTGGTCGGCGCTGTCAGAGCCAGATTCGCTCGTGCCAGATGCTGGGGAGTCTTGCAATGCGGAGTCTTGCAATGCGGAGTCTTGCGAGCTTGCTTGAGCGGCGGGCGCGGCCACGGGGCCACTATGACTCACATAGTCCGGGGGCGGCGGCTCGGCGAACTCGACGAGCAGTTTCGTGCCCGCCAAATCGGTGACCCGCACCAGCGATCCCTCTTCGATGCGGCCCGGGGCGCACACGGCTCGCCACTCGTCAGACTCCACGCGAACCCGGCCGGTGTTGTTCACCGTGTCGATGACTTCGATCACCCGTGCCTGCATGCCGATGTACCGGTTCGCCCCGACCGGGAGATCGTCAGGCCGGTCCTGACGGCCCATGAACCGGCGCAGCACCAGCATCGACACGGCGGTGCCGCCGAAGAACAGCAGCCATTGGACGGCACCATGGAGATCGAGCCACGCTGCTGCGGCAGCCAGTACGGCACCGAGCGCGAACGGCAGCAGGAAGAACCCGGCGGTGAAGATCTCACCGATGCCCATGACCATCGCCACCGCGACCCAGACCCATCGCCACAGTTCGTTGTCCACCCGAACCCCCGCGTGCATCGTTGGATGTGCTGCAAGTATGCCCCGCCGCAGCGAGGCCGCTGCCGCGCTAACGCCGTTGGCAGGCAGGGCACCACGTGCTGGAGCGCTGATCCAGCACTCGGCGGCGCAATTCGGTGCCGCAGCGCACGCACGGTTCGCCCGCTCGGCCGTAGCACACGAAGTACTTCTGATTGTCGCCGGCACCTTCGAGGCTGTAGTAATCGCGCAGCGTGCTGCCGCCGCGTTCGATGCTCGCGACCAGCACATCGCGCAGCGCTGCCAGCAGCAGCTCCGCTCGCGGCCTCGAGATTGCGCGGGCTGACGGGTTGATGCACGCCAGGAACAACGCCTCGTCGGCGTAGATGTTCCCGATGCCCGCGACGAGGCGCTGGTTCAGCAGCTGTGTCTTGATGCGCTGGCTCGACCTCCGGCTCGCTCGCCAGAACGCTGCTGCATCGAAGCCTTCGTCCAGCGGCTCTGGACCCATTGCCGCCAGCGTGGGCAGATCGCGGTAGTCGCCCCGGTCGCAGACGGCAATCCGGCCGAACCGGCGAACATCATGCAGGCAGAGCACCTCGTCGCTGTCGAGACGCCACCAAGCGCGCACATATGGGTCGTCAGTGCTGACAGCTCGTGGGGCCATGGCCTCCGCCGCCGATCCGTCGGCGGGCCGAGGCGGCGGCAGATCATCGCGTGCTGCAGTGGGCGTGTCGGCAAAGCACAGCCGGCCGGTCATGCCGAGATGAGTGATCAGGTCGCGCCCGCAGTCCAACTCTGCAATCAGGTACTTGCCGCGGCGTCGCAACGCCTCGACCTCGCTGCCCACTGCATCGACGCCGGATGCGAACTTGCGCGACGGATGAGCCCAAGCATCGGTGATCCGCCTTCCGACCAGCGGCGGTTCCAACTGTCTTCGGACGACTTCGACCTCTGGAAGCTCAGGCATCGCTGGCCCGTCGGCAACCGGCGAGCAGTGATGCTGTCCGGGGCTGTGGCAGGACCAGCTGGGAGGAAGCGCCTGTAGGTGAACCTTGCCGTTGCCGCACCTGTCGTTTCCCGCTCTCGTTCGCTGTCGCTCACGGGCCGCTCGGGCCACGGCTTCGCCTAGCGGCTCAGCCACTTACCGGAACTTCGGCGGGCGCTTCTCCAGAAACGCAGCGACCGCCTCGCGGTGATCATCCGATGCGCGAGCCACATTCAGTGCTTCCATCTCACGGCGTTGCACGGCCCGCAGATCGGTGTCGGATCCGTTGTCGGACAGGAGCTGCTTGGTCAACTGCAGCATGGTTGGCGGATTCTCCGCGTAGCTGCGCGCACGTGCGAGTGCCTCATCGAGCACGTCTCCATCCGTGACGGCGTCGACGAGGCCCAGCTCGGCTGCCTCGGTTCCGAGGACGATCCGGCCGGACAGTGCCAGATCCGACGCCGCGCCCCAGCCGCATCGCTGAATGAGGATGTGCGACGACGCCAGCTCCGGCGTCACGCCCATCTTGACGAAGCGGCACGACAGCTTCGCTTCGCTGTGGGCTACCAGGAAGTCCATGGACAAGATCATCGTGAGGCCGACGCCGATCGAGGCACCATTGATGGCCGCCACCATGGGCTTGGAGCTGCGCACGAGCTCGACCCAGTCGTCTGCGGCGGCATCATCGCCAGCGGCTGCCTCGCCCACGCTGCCGCCCGCTTCGTCGGCGGCATCGATCCGGGCCGCAAAGACCTCCGCTATGTCTGCGCCGGCGCAGAAGCCGCGACCCGCACCGGTGATGACGAATGCGCCGACCGACGGGTCGTCGTTGCCGCTCTTCACAGCGTGAGTCAGCTCCGATTGCATGCGCGGCGTCCACGCGTTCAGCTTCTCGGGCCGGTTCAGCGTCAGCACCCGCACGTCGTCGTGGTCGCTGACAGTGATCTGCTCGTAGTCCATCTCGATGCTCCCCGGTTCGCCAGATCGGCCTACAGCATGGCCGGTGCCGGCACCGCTTCGCTCACGCAGCGATCAGCTACGCGGCGCTTGGTGCGGCATCGCTCACGCAGCTATGCAATGTTCGATGCGGCATCGCTTACGCAGCGATGCCGTTCCTGCGCTGGTGCTCGAGCTGGCCTTCGGGACAGTCGTCGCGATAGGGGCACCAGCTGCACAGCGGGCCCGGGGTGGGTTCGAATCGGCCCGTCGCTGTGGCCTCGGTGATGCGATCCCACGTGCCGCTGTGCTGATCGACCGCCGCCGAGACCGCTTCGGGGTCGAACGGGCGGGTGATCTCGGTGGGCCGGCGTTCCCCGCGGCCGGCACCCGTCTCGCCTAGGTACAGCAGCCGCACGTCGCTGACGTCATCGCCCATGGACTCAAGCGCAGCTGCATACAGCCAGACCTGCGACAGGCGGCTGTCGACAAAGCGCTGCGGGGGCGGGCGGCCCGTCTTGTAGTCGGTGACGCGCAGTCCGGCGGGCACCCGGTCGACAAGATCCACGATGCCCCGGAACGGCACTCCTTCCAGCGAGGTATGGACATCGCGCTCGCGATCCACCACGTCGACCTCGACGGGATCCACCAACGCGAAGTAGCCCTCGATGTCCGTCCACGCATTCCATCGAAAGGCCCGTTCTTGGTCTTCAGGCAATTCCAGCGCCGCGAAATCGGAATTCGCAGCGAGCTGCGGCCACAGGTCTCGGCAGATCGCACGCGAACGCTCGAGCGTTCGCTGCGAGGGTGCGACCGCGAGCAGCTCCTCCAGCACGTGATGCACAAACGTGCCGCGCAACGCGGGCTCTCCCGGGGGGTCTGGCCGCTTGTCGACGTAGCGGAACTTCCAGCGCCTCGCGCACTGCCGGAAGGTCGACGCGCCCGAAGGACTCAAGCTCTTCGGCGCCTCCACCACTGGAGCATCGTCGGCAATGACGCTGCCGGCGCGGGGTTCCACATTCACAGCGTGGCCCATCTCAACATCGCAGGCGTGGATGGTTTAGCGGCGACGGCGCCAGCGCCGCCACAGCCACCACGCCACGACTGCCGCAACCAGCCATCCGGCGGCGACAGCGCCTCCGAACGCCGCAAGCAGGCGGCGGTCGACCGGTTCGGCATGGCGCGGCAGGAGGTGCGACGCGGGCGCAGGAGCCGGGTCGGCATCGGTGTCGGGGGGCGCGACAGGCGGTGCGTCTGCAGCCTCGGCCGACCGCAGGTCACCCGGGAGCGCGACCGTCGGTTCGACGCTCGGCCGTGGTCGGTTCGGGTCGTAGTTGGCCATGGTGAAACCCCGCAGCGGCGAGCAATTCGAGCGTACCGGTAGCTCTCAGCCCAGGCGGCGCTCGAGGTCGGCCCAGAGCTCGTCGAATGCCTGCGCCGCTTCTGGTGCGCCAGCGCGGCGGCCGAGCGCCCGCAGCGGCACAGACTGCCCGGAAGCCTCAGCGATGGCGGCCCGCTGCGGGATGGGCGGCAGCATGTCGGCGCCGAAGCGCTCAGCGAGCTGCTGGGCCCAATAGGCGTTGTCGCGTGTGCGCCCCACGCGGTTCGGCACGATGCCGGCAATCGTGGGAGTGCCCTGGCGCTGCGAGACTCGCTTGATGGTGGACCGCATGAGGTCGACTCCGTCGGCTGCCCAGGCGGCCGGCTCGGTCACCACGAGCGCCCGGTCCGCTGCGAACAGCCCGTTGATGCACAGCAGTCCCAGCGAAGGGGGGCAGTCGATCAGCACAAGATCGTGGTTCACACCCGCGAGGGCGATACGCAGGCGATCCTGCGCGCCCACCAAGTCGGCGGCCATCTGGGGCTCCCGGCTGGCCAGCGCATAGCTGCCAGGCGCTAGCTGGGGACACGGCCCGTCGGAGGGCCAGCGAGCGTCGGTGACCGTCGCGAGCACTGCACCGGGCGTCGGGTCGGCGAGCGCGTCGTCGACGTTCGGCGAGCCATTCCACACGCCGAGACCGGCAGATGCGTTCGACTGGGGGTCCAGATCCACGACGAGGACGCTCAGCCCGCCAGCGCACGCAGCTTCGGCGATGCCAAGTGCGACCGTCGTCTTGCCCACGCCACCCTTCTGGTTGACCACAGCCAGCGTCGCCATGGCTACTGCCCTACACCTGCCCCAGCACGCACTGCGTCACGGCGCTGCGGTGGCAGGCGGCCGGGACAGGTCGATGCCGCACAGGGCCGCCCCGGCCGCCAACTCGCCTCGCAAAGCGGTGCCCGCCGCCCCGCGTTCGACGGCTGCGGCCGCGTCGAGCAGCGCAGTGCGGGCCATCGGGGCGTTGAGGTCGTCATCCAGCACAGCCTGCACCTCAGCGAGCAAGCCCGATGACCCTCCGCTCGATCCGGCGGCTGGCGGGGCACCCGCAACAGCTCCCACCAACGTGTCGAGGTCGCGCTGGGCCGTGACGCCCTCCGAGTCGAACCATTCCCACTCGGTGCGGTAGTGGTGCGCCATCAGCGCAAGCCGGATGGCTCTGGGGTCGACGCGGGCACGCAGATCCGAGATGAAGACGAGGTTGCCGAGCGACTTCGACATCTTGTGCCCCTGGTACGACACGAGCCCCGCGTGTACCCAGTAGCGGGCCAGCGGAGCACCATGAATTGCCTCGCTCTGGGCAATCTCGCACTCGTGGTGGGGAAACACCAGGTCGCCGCCGCCACCGTGGATATCGATCGTGGGGCCCAGCGCTGCGTAACCCATCGCTGAGCACTCGATGTGCCAGCCAGGACGCCCCGGGCCGAACGGCGACGGCCATGAGGGCTCGCCGTCTGCGCTGGCCTGCCACAGCACGAAATCGAGCGGGTTGCGCTGGCGGGGGTCGTCGGGAGTGCCGCCGCGCTCAGCCGCGAGCTCGGTCATACGGTCGGCGCTGTAGCCCGACAGCTTCCCGAATTGCGGGAAGGTGGAGACATCGAAGAACACCCGATCAGCCGAGACGTACGCGTGGCCGGCGTCAAGCAGCCCCGAGATCATGGCGATCATGGCGTCGATGGACCCGGTGGCCCGCGGCTCGTGCGCCGGCGGCCGTGCCTGCAGGGCGATCATGTCCGCTTCGAAGCGCTCGATCTCCCGCTCGGCCAGGGCCAGATAGTGCTCGCCGAGTTCGGCCGCCTTGGGCAGGATGCTGTCGTCCACGTCGGTGTAGTTGCGCACCAGCGTGACGGAGTGGCCCATGTCTTCGAGGCGGCGGATCATCAGGTCATACGCCAGGTAGGTGGCGGCGTGGCCGAGGTGGGTGGCGTCATAGGGCGTGATGCCGCACACGTACATGCCGACGTGGGCGCCGAGCTCGAGCTCGATGACCGCTTTCTGCGCGGTGTCGTAGATGCGCATTCCCACGGCCCGACACGGTACTGTCGAAGCAGGTGGAGAGGCGTCGAGACGATCGTGCGCTGCTCGAGCGGGTTGCTCTGTATCGGCATCGTCGGGAGCTGCCGCCGATCCAGCCGGCGCTCATCGATGAGCTTGCCGAATGGCTCGCAACACACGGCACCGACCCGCTTACCTACGTCTGCGAGCTCTTTGAGCGTCACCAAGTCGTGTTCGTCGGCCACCACACACCCACGCGCCGCGCAGGGCTGTTCCTGCAGGACCTCATCGCGGCGGCGTACCGGTCCGGCGTGAGCATCGTCGCGATGGAATACGCGTGCGTCGATGACCAAGCACGGCTCGATGCGGTCGTCACCGGCACGACCTTCGACGAGCAGCTTGCACGCGAGGCATTGCTTCGCTGGGGCATCCGTCACAACTTCGCCTACCGCGAGTACCTCGATGTGCTCAGAGCGGTGTGGGAGGTGAACCACCGCTTCGTCGGCGGCGGACCGCCGATGCGCGTGCTGGGGCTCGACTACGACTTGGATCTCGATGCCGTCACCGACACGGCTGACCTGCGGACGTCGTATGCGTGGCCGCATCTGCGCAGCCGCGGCCCGGTGTCGGCCCACATGTGCAACGTGCTGCTCGCTGAGGTCATCGAGCCCGGGCATCGAGCGCTCGTGCTGACACGCACAGCACATGCGATGACCCGAGCGCGGCGGGTGCCGCACCAGGTGTGGGATGCCATCGACGCCGAGGTCGTCGGCGGCTACGTGGTCGGCGCAGCGAACCGCGTGTACGAAGTCGTAGCCGACCGAGCCGTCACCGTGCTGATCCACGAGCCGCTGCCCGCCGACGGCAAGCTGGGCGACTACGCGCTCGTGGCCGACGGCGCACTCGATGCGACGTTTGCGATGCACCCCGACTTGGCGGTGCCGCTTGCCTTCGATGTGGACAGGGGCCCGACCGCGCGGCTCATGTGCAAGACGAGCCTTGACCGCGAACCGCTTGGCACGCTCGCCAGCGGCTGGATCTACCTCGAACCGGACTACGAACGCCGAGCGCCGACCCCGCTGCCCGAACCAGTGCCTGCGGTCCACGTGGAGCACGCTCGGCGGTATGCCCTCGATCCGGAGCTGCGGGATCGCAGGTCGACCCCAGGCGACTTCGCGGCGGCCGTCTCCGAGTCGGCCGCCGCGGCAGAACTGGCCTGGACACAGGTGCTCTGAATCAGCCCTCGGCCGGCTCGCTGTCAGATTCGACGTCGCCAGCGGGCAGACTCATGGGCGGTGTCGCCCGAAACCACCGACGACGACGAGCGGCCCGCATCCGCGCTCCACTCACCCGAGGGATACCTCGGCGACATCTGCGGTCGCCACCAGATCGTGTTGCTCGGCGATCAGATCGGGGTGCGCCAGCATCTGGGTTTCTTGGCAGGCAGCCTCTCCGAACTCGCCGACAACGGCGTGGAGAACCTCGCTTGGGAATTCACCAACTCGCGCCGGCAAGCCGAACTCGATGCGCTGGTCGACGGGCCCGACTGGGACAGCCGGGCGTGCGCCGATCTGTTCGTCGATCTGCTCGGGATCGGATTCGGCTACCAGGAGTACGCCGATGTGCTGCACGCAGCCTGGAAGCACAACGACGCTGAACGCCGCCGCGACGACGACCGCCGGCCCATCCGCGTGATCGCACTCGGCCTGCCCACCTACGTGGAGGATCCCGACCTGCTCGACGGTCGCTCAGCCGCCGAACTCGGGCTGCGGAACTGGTCGCTCGGCGGGCACTACCGGGACATGTCCGCGTTTCATGCAGCGAGCGTGCTTACTGCGGAGGTGCTGCGCCGGGGACAGCGGGCGCTCGTGTATATGAACGTGGCCGCCACCACCACAGGTCTCGTCGAGTGGATCGACGGCTCGCCGACGACCTCTGCGGGCAACTTGCTGTGGCGCTGGATGGGCGACGGCTGCCGGCGCGTCGTGTTTCACGGCGCTGTGGCAGACACTGCCGCCACCGAACGCGTCGAGGAGCTGATCTCACGCTCGCCGGAGGGACGTGGCGGAACCGACATCCGCTTCGGTCTCGACGTGACTGCCTCGACGCTCGGCAGCGTTGCGATGACGGCGGTGCATGGCTCCCTCGACGGTGTCGACACTGCCCTGCGACTGCGCGACGTGGCTGACGGCTACGTGTATGTCGGGCCTCGCGCCGACTGGGAACCGTGCACCCTGATCGACGACCTGATCACCGACGAGAACTTCGCGAGCGCCGAGGCCCGCTACCGGGCGCTCGATCCCCGCTCGCAGCCCTACAGCCGCGACGAGCTCGACGAGGTGCGTCGCAACGGGCAACAGGAGCTGCGGAACGCATGGCCGCCCCTGCCCGAGCCGGCCGAGGAGCCCAAGCGCCGCTTCGCGCGATTCCGCAAGGGCGATACGGATCAGTCGTGATGCACCGCATCGACGAGATCCCGCTGCCTTCCCCGCCGGCCCGCGGCCGCCTGTTCGTCACGAACTTCTCCGCAGTAGGGCCCGACCCCCAAGCCGCACTCGACCGTGTGGAGGCGACATCGCTGGTGTGCCTGCTCACGCCCCATGAGATTCGATTGCGCTATCCCGACTACATCCCGTGGCTGCTCACCCACATGCCGCCGTGGCTGGCGTCGCAGCTCAACCAGGACGACTTGCGCGCAACGCTCTCCTCGCATGCCAAGGAATTCGGCCAGTTCGATCTCGACGAGGTGCGATTCAACAGCGACCTCGACGCACGCGCCCTCTGGCTCCCCACGCCCGACGGGAGCACCATCTTCGACGGCGCGCTCATGGGCACGGTCGCCTACGTCAATGATGCGCTCTACAAGGGTTCCAACGTCCTCGTGCACTGCGGTGCCGGCATGGCGCGAACGGCCGTGGTCGGCATCTTGACCATGATCTCCCTCGGCGCAGACCCGACACAGGCGCCAGTCGACTTCCGCGCCGCTCGACCCGGCGGCGGGCCTGACGGCCCGTCTCAGCAGCAGCAGATCGAACGACTCATCGTGCGGGCCCGCCGCCTGATCCCATTCGACTGACCTCGCCCTCAGCCTGTCACTGCGTCGGTGCCGTCGCTTTCTTCCCAGCGCCAGCCGGAGCGGACCATGATGCAGCGCCGACGCGGACCGGGTGCGTCCAGATCGCCGTCGGGGAACGCGGCGTCGCCGACGTAGACGGCAATGTGGCCGGGGTCGGTCTGCGGCGACTGGATGATCTCGGTGTGGAAGCAGGTGTGCCCGTTCACCGAGGCGAGCACATCGGCAGTGCGGCCAAAGCCCGACAGCCAGGTCAGCGTCACAAAGGTGGGCGTGACGAATTCGATCTCTCCGGCTGCCCGCCGCTCCAGCGCCGAGGCGGGCGACACCCAGGCGTGGTCGAGAATCTCGCTGCCGTCGACGCGCACAGCATCGAGATCAGCGGGTGCCTCGCAGACGAAGAAATGCGTCGAGAAGCGCTTCGGGCGGATCGGCGGCGGCAGCCAATGCGCGAAGTGGGCCAACTCAGCACCGGATAGGTCGATGCCGGCTTCCTCTTCGGCCTCGCGCACAGCCGTCGTGCGGTACCCGCGAGCGTCGCTGGTGTGCGGACCGGAAGAGCCGGCCGCAGTCCGAGGGTCGCATGGTCCGACCATGTCGCCGGGCACGCCACGGTCGGGAGGGTCCACCCGGCCGCCGGGGAACACCCACATGCCGCCGAAGAACCCCCGCGAGTTTCGACGCAGCATAAGCACCTCGATGTGCGCCTCAGCGTCGCTCTCGGCGGGATCGAAGCCGTGCCTGGGCACCGTTGCCGGCTCGGCATCTCGCAGGACGACGACTGTCGCCGCGTCAATCGGCGCAGGCGGCCCGTCGCGGAGGCTGCGCGAATTGGCGGACCTTCCCGCTGCGGCACCCATTGCTTCCCGCGCTTGTTCGCTGCGCTCACGGGCCGCTCGGGCCACGGCTGCGTCATTCGGCGCAGCCTCCTGGTCGCTCACGCCGTGTCCCGCGTGCGCCGCTCCAGGCGGTCTGAACCCGCGTCGATGCCCGGCAGTGGGCGCGGCACCGCGCTGCCGGCTGCTGCCATCAGCTCGACGATCATCTCCTCGACCTCGGCCCAGTTGTGAGCACGAGGGGCAGCGAGCTGGGCGTTGTAGGGCTGGTCGTACACGATCACGTGGCCACCGGCTGCGCGGATGGCTTCGATGTTGTGCGGTGCATCCTCGATGTGCGCGTCGGCGTTCACCACCGACTTGTCCGCCAGAAAGCAGATGTCCCGGTAGGGAATGCGCTGGCGGTCGAGCCACTCCACGGTGTCGCTGACCGTCACCCGGTGTCCCCAGCTGCTGTAGAGCCGGTGCGTCACGAGCCGAATCCACACCCCGGCGTCGGACAGGCGCCACAGCGCCTCCGAGCAGCCCGGCATCGGCTCGATGTCACGGAACATGCGGTAGTCCACCACCGCAATGCGGTGCAGCTCCTCGAAGTCGCCGTCGTCGAGGCCCCACTCTTTGAAGCTCCAACTGCGCACGAGGGGCAGCGTCTCCTCGCTGACGTTCCGCTCGCGCGCTACGACGCGGCGAAATGCCTCGGTGTGCTGCGCGCACACCCCGTCGAGATCCACAGCCAGTACGAACTCAGGCACCCCCGCAAGCTAACAACCTGATTGCCGCAGCCTCGGGTGATGACGGCTCGCTGCGTCGAACTGCGGCGACCGCCGCCCCAGGTGCAATGCTGGGCTCCATGCAGGCCAGTCCACGTGAGCGCGGCGTACACGACCTCGGCGGCGTACCGGGGTACGGGCCGGTGCCGCATGATCCGGACGAACCGCCATTTCACGTCGACTGGGAACGGCGAGTCTTCGGCCTGCTCGGCGCCGTCACGGCGGCGACCGCGCGCCGACCGGGTGAGTTCCGGTACGCGCTCGAGCGCCTGCACCCCGACGACTACTTCAACAACGGCTACTTCGGGCGTTGGCTGGCTGGGTTCGAAGTGCTGCTCGACGAGTACGACGTCGTCGGTCGCGGCGATTTGGCCCTGCGCGTAGCCCAGCGCCGGGACGCGGCGCTGCTGGCAGCCGGGCGCACAGACCTCGTCCCCACACCTGTCTCAAGCGATTCGCCGTCACGGCGGGTCTCCCCCGTCGCCGACCGCGTACCGTCCTTTCTGCCCCCGGATCGTCCCGTACCCGCGCCGCAACGCCGCACGGTCCGGCGCGACATCGCTGAGCCGCCCCGGTTCAGCGTCGGCGACCGCGTGGTTGCCCCGGCACCGATCCAGCCCGGCCACACACGGCTGCCGAGCTACGTGGCAAGCAAGCCGGGCACCGTGGTCAAGCTGCATCCAGCCGAGGTGCTGCCCGACAGCACCGCACACAACAGGGGCGAGCGTCCCCAGCACGTGTATTGCGTCGGCTACGAAGCCCGGACGCTGTGGGGCGACGACGCCGAGCCCAATGCGACGGTCCACGTCGACCTGTACGAGTGCTACCTGACTGCAGCGGTAGCTGACATCTGAGGCCCCGCCGACGGAGGGACGCAGAGGCTGAACCGGCCGGCGAAGCCGTGGCCCGAGCGGCCCGTGAGCGCAGCGAACAAGAGCGGGAAGCAATAGGTTCGCCACCGGAAGGTGCAACTATCTGCGCGGTTTGCTATGCACGACGACCACTCCCACGGACACGATGCCGATCATCACCACAGCCATCACGACCCGTCCTCGCCAGAGGTTCGCGTGGAAGCCCTCGAAGACCTGCTGATTGAAAAGGGTCTCGCCGATCCCGAACGGATCGATGCGACGATCCGGCGGTTCTCCCACGACATCGGCCCGATGATCGGTGCACGGCTGGTGGCCCAGGCGTGGGCCGACTCGGATCTGCGGCAGCGACTGCTGGACGATGCCGACGCCGTCGTTGCCGACATGGACATCCGAGGTGCCGAAATCGAGCACATCGAGGTAAAGGCCAACACACCGAGCGTCCACAATGTGGTCGTCTGCACCCTGTGCTCGTGCTACCCGTGGGCACTTCTGGGGCTGCCGCCGAATTGGTACAAGAGCCCCGAGTATCGGGCCCGCGTGGTGCGCGAGCCCCGAACCGTTCTGGCCGAGATGGGCTTGGAACTCGAGCCAGACACCGAGGTGCGCATCTGGGATTCGAGTTCGGAAACGCGGTTCCTGGTGATGCCCGAGCGGCCCGCGGGCACCGAGGGCTGGCCGGCCGAACGGTTGGCAGAGCTCGTGACTCGGGATTCGATGATCGGTGTGGCCCGTGCCGCCAAGCCGCAGTGATCGGTGACAGCGCGCGAATCGACGCCTCCGTCATGAGTATCGACCCGCTCGAAGGAACCGCAGCCGCGCCCCCACGCAACAACGGCGAACTGGTCTTCTTTGAGCCGTGGCAAGCACGTGCGTTCGGGCTGGCTGCCGACCTCGTCGACGGGGGCTACTTCACCTGGGACAAGTTCCGCGAGCATCTCATCGCAGCGATCGCCGCGGCCGAGACAACCGCTGAACGCAGTGACGCAACCGAGCCATGGGACTACTACCGATGCTGGCTCACCGCACTGGAGCAAGCCGTCACCGAGAGCGGTCTGCTGGCGCCGCAGACCCTCACCACCCGGGCCGAGCAGTACGCCGCCCGCCCAGCCGGTCACGATCACTGAGGCTGAGCACGCGCGCCTGCGGCGCGGGTGTCAGACTGGACCCATGAGCACCCTCACCTTCCACGATCCGCGAGGCGAGGCCAAGACTGCACCTGAGCCGTATGGCCTGAGCACACGGTTGGATCAGCCGATCACGATCGGCCTGGTCGCCAATGGCTTCCCCGACAGCGTCCGCTTCCTCGACCACGTCGAGAAGGCCCTGGCTGAGCGACTGCCATCGGCGTCGTTCAATCGCTACGACAAGGGAGATGCCTCCTCGGTCGTCGGCGAAGGGATGCTTGACGACATTCGATCCGAGTGCGGTGCGGTCATCGCCGCGTACGGCCATTGAGGCAGCTGCACATCTGGCACCGTGCGTGACAGCATCACCACCGCCCGCCAGGGCATTCCGTCCATTGCACTCGTCACCGATGCGTTCTGGCCCCAGGGCGACTTCGTGGCCGCCGCCACCGGCATGCCCACCGTTCCCCGCGTCCGTTTGCCGCACCCGGTGGCCGGCAGCGGCGAAGAGGCCATGACCCGGGTGGCCAACGACATCGCGCCGCAGATCATCGCGACGCTCGAAGGAGACGCGAACAGGTGAACCTCCTCGCGGCCGAACCTGTTGTTTCCCGCTCTTGTTGCCCATTCTCATGCGATTGGGCTCACGGGCCGCTCGGGCCACGGCCTCGCCTCCTGACCGGCGCAACTTCCAACTGATCCGCCCGTGACCCTCTTGGAGGCCCGCAGCGAGGCCGACGCGCTCGAACAGCTGCACGCGCTCGGGCTCACCGACGGCCTGCCGGTCGTCATCCCCACCCCTGAGCGGGTGGCCATGATGGCGCTTGCCACCGGTCTCGACCCCGATCTCGAACTGGGCGTCATGGGGCCGGCGCACGGCGTGGCGTCTGTCGAGAAGGTGGCCGCCGCCGCGGTGATGGCCGGTTGCCTTCCCGATCACATTCCCGTTGTGGTCGCCGCCGTCCGAGCGGTGTGCCAGCCCGAGTTCGACCTCACCGAGATGCAGAGCACCACGCACTGCACCGCGCCGCTCATCGTGGTGTGCGGACCGGCGCGGCACCAGTGCGGAGAGGTGGCGTCGGGATTCGGGGCGCTCGGTCCTGGACACCGGGCCAACGCCACCATCGGCCGAGCACTGCGCTTGGCGATGATGAACATCGGTGGTGCCCGGCCGGGCGTGTCGGACATGGCGCTGCACGGTCATCCGGGCAAGTTCACCTACTGCATCGCGGAGGACACCGAGAACAGCCCGTTCGCGCCGCTGCACACATCGTTCGGCTACGAATCCGAGCAGAGCGCGGTGATCGTGACGGGCGCCGAGGCGCCGCACTCGACAATCTTCACCGGCGACGCGGACGATCCCGAATCGGCCAACCGACTGCTGAATGTGATTGCAGCGGTGATGGCAAACCCGGGCAGCAACAACGCTCACCTGCGCCACGGCTCGCTCGTGGTGATCATGAATCCGGACCACACCGCCGTGCTGGCTCGGGCAGGGTTGAGCCGTGAGGACATCCAAGCCGAACTTGCAGCTCGAGCCGTGAATTCGACAGCCACCCTCGCTCGCATGGGTTCCGCGTTCCATATCGCGAACGACTCGTCGCCCGACGAAATGGTGCCGATTCTCAAAGACCCGAGCCGCATCGTGGTGTTCCAGGCGGGTGGCAAGGGCCTCTACACGATGGTGATGCCGTCGTGGTGTGCCGGCCCCCACCAGAACCCGGTGGTCCACGCTGAGATCGATCTCGATCAGGCCTGCGAGGTGCCTTGGGCCGAGGCGCCTGGCCTCGGCAAATCAGACACATCCGACACACTCGGCGTCGACGTATCAGGAACAGACAAGGCCGCAGGAGGACCTGCCTGATGAGCGAAGCGCCCCGCCCGCACGGCGGAAGATGGTTCGAAGAGCTGACGCCGGGCCTGGTGATCCATCATCGGCTGCGCCGCACCATCACCGAAGCCGACAACGTCATGTTCACCACCATGACGATGAACCCCGCGGCGCTGCATCTCGACTTCGAATACGCCCGCACCGAAACGCAATTCGGCAAGCCGCTCGTGAACTCGATGTTCACTGCCGCTGTCGTCGTGGGCATCTCGGTCCACGAGACGACCCACGGCACCACGGTCGCCAACTTGGGCTTCGAGCGCATGGACTTTCCGGCCCCGGTCTTTCACGGCGACACGCTGCGGGTCGAGAGCGAGGTGGTGTCGTCCCGGCCATCGAAGAGCAAGCCCGACCAGGGCATCGTGCTGTTCGAGCACCGCGCCTACAACCAAGACGACACGCTGGTCGCCAGCATGCGCCGCAACGCCCTCATGTGGTGCCAGCCGGCCGAAGCGGCCCCCGCAGCGGGCACCTGAGCGCGCCGGGCGCATTTGCTCGGACGAAGAGCGGCGCGGTACCGCGGCAGCCGGTGCATCCTTGGACATCGTGGACTCCTGCACATCGCCCCGAGCCATCGAGTTGCTGAGCACAGCACAGCAGCTCGCCGACGGCGTGCTGTTCGAGCGTGCTCTCGATGTCGACGCTGCCGGCGAGGTGCCTGAGAAAAACTTGGACCTGTTGCGCGATGCCGACCTTTATGGACTGTGGACGCCGCGTGACGTGGGCGGCTGCGGATTCGATGAACTGGAACGGCTTCCCATCCTCGAGACACTGGCGGGTGGCTGCCTCACCACGGCGTTCGTGTGGGCGCAGCACGGCGGCGGTTCAGCTAATGCGGCCAGGACGCCTGTGGGTTCGCATCTCCACCGGCGCTGGGCACGAGCGCTCGCCAGCGGCGAGGCCCGAAGCGGCGTGGCCTTCGCGCACGTGCTGCGTCCCGAGCCGTGCCTGTTGGCTGAGCGCTCCGGCGACGGCTGGCTGCTGCGCGGCGTCGCGCCGTTCGTCACCGGGTGGGGCCATATCGACGCGGTGTTGGTCGCCGCTCACGACGCCGACCGGCTGGTGTGGATGCTGATTTCCGCGACCGAAGCGCGCAGGCTGAGCTCCCGCCGGCTGCGGCTCGCCGCGGTGGATTCATCGGTCACCGTCGAGCTTCACTTCGACGGTCACGCCGTCGGCGACGAGCATGTCGTCGAGGTAATCGGTTATGACGAGTGGCACGCGTTCTACCGCCAAGGGCTGCGCACCAACGGCGCGCTGATGCTGGGTGTGGCCTCGCGAGCGCTCACCCTGCTCGGCCCATCGCCCCTCGACGACGAAGTCGACGCAGCACGCGAGGCCCTGCACGCCGCAGACGTGAACGACATGGCTGAGTGCCGCGCGCAGATCGGCTACGTCGGCATCCGGGCAACCAGTGCGCTGGTGTCGGCGGTCGGCGGGCGGGCCATCACCGTCGCACATCACGCGCAGCGCCTCGCCCGCGAGGCGCTGTTCCTGCTGGTACAAGGGCAGACCGCCGACATCCGAGCGGGCCACCTCCGCCGCCTCGGTGCCACAGAACCAGGGCGCTAGGGCAGACCGGCGCCGGGGATCTCGACCCGGACAGTCTCGATCCGTCCGCGGGCGGGAACATCGGGAGGCGGGCGCGACGTCGGGGCCGTGACCATGTAGAGCGTGCGGCGGTCGTCGTCGCCGAGCATGCAGGCGAAACAGTTCAGCTCCAGCTCGATGACATCGGTGACCTCGCCGCCATCGACGACCCGGAAGCAACTCGCGTTGAGGGGGTCTGCCACCCAGATGCCGCCGGCTTCGTCCAAGCAGATGCCGTCGGGCACTCGCTCGCCCAGCTCTGCGAAGGTCCGCCGGCCGCTCAGCGAGCCGTCGGGCTCGATGTCGAAGGCAGTCATCCGGCGGCCGTAGCTCTCGGCGACGACCATGTGGCGCCCGCTGGGATCGATGACCGTGCCGTTCGGGAAGTCGAAGCCGTCGGGTCCAGGCCGTGCCGTGCCGTCGGGGGACACGATGGCCAGGGTTGCCTGCGCGAACGTCTCCCCCGCTCCGTCGTCGAACCCGAAGTTGCCGACGTACGCCGTGCCGTCGGCAGCCACGACCATGTCGTTGCAGGGTCCTCCGGCAATCTGGGACAAGTCGGCATGCAGCGACTCGTTGCCGTCAGCATCGAGGCGTCGCAGTTGCCGGTCCAGCATCGACACGAACAGCAAGTCCCCGTCCGGCAGCCAACCCAGGCCCGACGGCTGAGGCGGCACGGCGTGGATCAGCTCCTCGTGGCCGTCTGGCGTGACCGTGAAGATGCCATGCCGGTAGAAGTCGGAGTACCACAGCCGATCACCGCGCCAGCGAGGGCCTTCCCCAAAACGCAGCCCGGTCACCACCACATCAGTCGTCGTCATGGCCGCCGACGCTACTGCGCAGCCTCGGCAGGTTCCCCTGGCAGACCGAGTGCTTCGGCGTCAGGGCGTGCGCAGTCCGGCAGCGGCAGAACGCAGTGCATGGCATCGTGTCCCGCTGTCCCGAGATCTCATCGGGCGCACAGTACCCCGGTGCGTTGTCGGCGGGTCTCGGCATCGCATCTTTGAGGCCGGTCACTCGATCTGATCGGATCGCGCAGGTTCAACCTGATCCGAAGATGTCGCGCAGCGTCCAAGTGATGACTTCGCGCCCTGGCTCGCAGGCCTCGTGAAATGACGCAGCGAACCCGCCGGCGGACAAGAAGAAGAACGGCGATGAGGGTTGCAGTGCTTCGTGTGCCCAGCTACGACCGCTCGCAGCCAAACGCCTCAGTGCCTCCTCGTGCTCAAGGTACGTGCGGGCATTCGCTTGGCGCCCCCGGTACTTGACCGAGCCCGTCACCAGCCCACCGTCGAGCGTGCGGCCCACCATGTCGACATCGACTCCGACTCCGGTGCGGTCGGCACCTTGCCAACGCTGCCAGTGCGGAACCAGCGGCAGACCGGCTTCGACGGCCCAGCGAACGTATGCCTGCCGGGCGACCTCTTCGAAGACGTGCTGGCCGACGTAAGTAGGAAACACTTCAGGCTCAATCTGGGTGGTCCAGACATGCTCCGCACCGAACGCGACCGCAGCCGACTCCAACGGCAGTGCAATGCGATAGTGGAAACGCGCAGCCGGATCCGCCAGCCGATACCGCAGTCCGCGGGTGCGCGACTCATCGAAGTCCAACTCCGATGTCACATACGACAGATCCTCGAGCTGCGCCACGAGGCGTTTGAGCGCCGAATCCGCTCTGCGGCCCATCTTCGATGCAATTTCGCCCACCGAACGGGCACCGAGACCGATGCTCGCCAGCACGGCTCGGTACTGCTGTGTCTGGCGCAGCCCTTCCTCTTGGTCAAGCTGGGTGCGGATGCGCGTACGAACGATGCCGTCGGGCGCCAAGGCCAGCCTGATGATGTTCTGCGCGGCGTCGGCGGCGGCTTCGACTTCGGCGAGATTGGCCGGCGAGCCGCCCAAGGCTGCATAGAGATCGATGCTGTCGCGCATCGAAAAGCCCCGCAGCATCTGTGCGCTGTCGTAGTAGTCGAACGGTGCCAGAACGAGCGTGGCGTCCAAGCGTCCGTACAGCGGCGACCCACCCTGCTCAAGCGCCTCCAGCGTTCGGACCGCGGATCCGCACAGCACGACCAGCACGCCTGCTTGCCGCTGCACGTCGCGTTCCCACACAGCGTTCAGTTCCGATGCGACTTCTCGCAGCCCGTCCTCACCGGCAGCGAGATACTGGAATTCGTCGAGAATGATGACGATCGGTTCGTCTGGCCGCAGGGCGAGCAACGATTTGAACGCGAGCCGCCACGTTGGGTGATCCTCTGGTCGCAGGTCAACGTCGGCCCACCGTGCCGCCGTCTGCACCAGCACCTGACGGTTTATCTCGGGGGCCGTAGCGGAGGCCACGAAGTACAGCGCTCGACGCGAGTCCCACAGCTGCGACAGCAGGTAGGTCTTGCCGACACGACGCCGCCCGCGCACCAAGGCGAGCGCCGGTCGACCGCTGTCGGCAAGACGTTGCAGGACATCTGCCTCGTGCTCGCGGTCAATGAGTGCAGTGATTTCCGTCACAGCCGACGATCATACATCGGTCAACCGTATTGGATAACTAATATATTAGTAGACCAACATATTAGACAACGCATGCATCGCGTCAAGCTAGCGGAGGTCAGAACTTTCTGGTGATTTATGTTGCAACTATCAGCAGCTATGCATGCGATGTTTCAGAACGCAGATGTTATGACTCGTGGAGACTTCAGTGGCTGAGTCGATAGGTGAAGCCGCAACCCGAGCGGCCGGCAGGGGCTGGCGAGGGACGACCATTTGGTGCTTGATGGGGCCGACGTGCAGGTGGCCGATGCGGGACTGGGTGCCGTCGATCTGCAGGCCGTCCAGCAGGGGCGCAACCACGCGGAAGAACGCCCGCAGCTCCCACCGGGCCAAATGCACGCCCAGGCAGAAGTGTGCGCCGTGGCCGAAGGCGACGTGGTCGTTGGGCGTGCGCTGAATGTCGAAGCGGTAGGGCTCGGGGAACTGGCGCTCGTCCCGGTTGGCCGACGGGTACCACACCCCCACGTGTTCGCCAGCCTTGATCGATTGGCCTCGCAGCTCGGTGTCTTTGGTGCAGGTACGAGCGAACTGGATGACCGGAGATGTCCAGCGCAGGATCTCTTCGACCGCGGTCTCAACGGCATCGGGGTCGTCAATGCGCTCGTTGAGCACGTCGAGCTGGTCACGGTGCTCCAGCAGCGCGATGACCCCACCGCTTGCAGCATTGCGAGTGGTTTCATTCCCGGCGGCGATCATCAGCCGCAGGTAGCCGACGAGCTGCTGGGAGGTCAGCAGCCCCGATTCGATCTCCGACCGCAGCAGGATGCTGACGAGATCTCGGCCGTCGGTTCCGTCGCGTCGACGCCGCGCGATCAGCTCGCCGATCCACGTGTCGAACTCACGGATCATGCGGGCACGCATCTCGTCGCGAGGCTCGCCGGGCCGGCAGAACCTCTCCAGATCCGGGTCGTCGAACAGCACCGACGTCCAGGCGTGCACTTGGGACCAGTCGTCCGCTGAGACCCCCACCATCTCGCAGATCGCCGCGAGCGGCAGCTTCACCGCCAGGTCCTCCACGACGTCGGCGGTGCCCGTCTGGGTGACCTTCGCGATGAACTCGTCCGCGAAGCGCCGGGCATGCAGCTCCAGTGACTCGGACCGAGAGCGCATCGCCTTCGGCGTGAACTCCGGCACCACCAATCGGCGTAGGTCCCAGTGATCGGGCCGGTCCTTGAAGATGAAATCCGGCGGCTCATCGGGGTCCCAGCCGATCTCGATGGCGCGCTGGCGGTACTTCGTCCAGAATCGCAAATCTCGGTCGGCAGCGGCCAAGCGCAGGCGGCCGCCGCCGTTGATGAAGGTCTTGTTCTGGCCCGACACCCACTTCACGTCCTCATAACGGGTGATGGCCCAGAACGGGACGATGTTGTCGCGCACGTACCAGTACACAGGCGCCTCGTCGCGCAGCAGATCCCACTCGGCCCACGGGTAGCCCTCGGCGGCGTACCGATCCGTGTCGTGTATTACCGCTTCGTCGACCTGCATGAACCCGTGCCTCTTCCCGCCAGTCACCGTCACATCCGGCATCAACGGTAGTGGCGTACCGCCGGGGGCCGCCGGGCCTGACGCGGGTCGCAGCTTTCACGATGAGCGTTGTGCCCGCAGTGGTGACACTCGGGAATCTTGTGTAAATGGCATGGTCTGAGGGTCCGAGATCGAGGACGCGCTGAGCCGACGCGGAGCGGTGCTGATCGAGGGCGTGCGCTGGTGCGGCAAGACGTGGGCTGCGATGCGCTTTGCCCACACCGAGTTGCGCCTCGGCGACGAGGACGCCGCCCGCTGCACGATCGTCGGGAGCTGACTTGGCGCGTCACAGTATGTATGCTTGACGTACAGCGTCAATGCCGGTACGGTAGGGCAACGTGATCAGCGGCTACAAGGGCAAGAGGACTGAGAGGTTTGCCAACGGCATGTTTATTCCAGCGTTTCAAGGATTCGAGAAGCAGGCCGCGAAGAGGCTGTCGATCCTGAACGCGGCCGAGTCAATGAACACGCTGAGTGCGCTGCCGAGCAACCACCTTGAGACCCTGAGGGGTGACAGAGCGGGCCAGCACTCGATCTGGATCAATCATCAGTGGCGGATCTGCTTTGTCTGGGTGGACGGACAGGGGCCGACCGATGTCGAAATCGTGGACTATCACTAAGGCTAAGGAGGCCAGATATGTTGCGACGGGCTGTGCATCCAGGGGAAGTGCTGGCGGGCGAACTGGAGGAGCTGGAGATCACGCCGACGGAGTTCGCGCGACAGATCGACGTGCCGCCGAATCGGGTGTCCCAGATCATCGCCGGCAAACGGAAGATCACCGGCGACACTGCGCTTCGGTTCGGACGCTGGTTCGGCGTGGAGCCCCAGTTCTGGATGAATCTGCAAACACAATTCGAACTGGCAGTAGCCGAGGAGCAGATCGGCGAGGTGCTGGCAGCCAGGAAGACTGATCGCCAATTCGTCTGATCGGCAAAACGGCACTGATTCTGCTGGTTTTCCCGACGACTCGCC
The DNA here is from genome assembly GCA_965231925.1 of Acidimicrobiales bacterium. Lineage (GTDB taxonomy): Bacteria > Actinomycetota > Acidimicrobiia > Acidimicrobiales > Poriferisodalaceae > Poriferisodalis. The sequence continues at coordinate 850,907 of OZ246894.1, read as the reverse complement.
GTTGTCGCCGGGCTCACTGAGGCCGAGACGTGACGACGCCAGTCTGCGCGACTCGCCTCAGAGGCGCCGATCTCGTGTGATCGCGGCGCAATACTGACTGCATGACGGAAAGCACGAGATCAGGTTCCGGCGCTGCCGACAGCTCCGGCGGCCCGCCGGTCGTCTGGTTCGACCGGCCTGCCGGGCGGCTGCAGCGCGAGCTGCTCGAAGGTCGGGCGCAGATCCTCGACGTGCGCGGTGAGGATCCGCTGGAGGGCATCCATCGAGCCGAGGGCGCCATCGTGGGCGCTGCTATCCGCTACGACCGCACCGTCTACGAGCAGGCCCCAAACCTCCGCGTGATCGCACGGGCGGGGATCGGATTCGACAATCTGGATCTCGACGACGCCACTGCCTACGGCATCGCCGCGTGCAACACACCCGACGGCCCGACGGTGTCCACCGCCGAGCACGCAGTCGCGCTGATCTTCGCCATCACCAAGGGATTGAAGGAATCGGCCCGCCGTCTCGAAGCCGGCGAAGGCGACTACTGGGCACGCCACGGGCATTTGGAATTGGACGGCTCGACGCTCGCATTGGTGGGGCTCGGACGCATCGGCAGCTACGTGGCCCGGGTGATGTCTGCGGTCGGCATGGACATCGTGGCCTATGACCCGCACGCCGACGACGAGCGCTTTGCCGAACTGGGTGCACGGCGAGCGGCGACACCCAGCGACGCGGTGGCCGGCGCGCATGTCGTGTCGGTGCACGCGCCGCTCAGCGACGCCACGCACCATCTCGTGAACGCCGAACTGCTCACCGCGATGCGCGACGGCGTTTATCTGGTCAACACCTCGCGCGGCGGCCTCGTCGATCAGGACGCACTGGTGGCGGCGCTCCACGCAGACAAAGTACGCGGCGCCGCACTGGACGTGACCGAACCCGAGCCGCTGCCAGCAGATCATCCGCTGCTGGGCCGCCCCGACGTCGTCGTCACTCCCCACGTGGCCTCAGCCACAGTCGCCGGCCGCACCCGCATCTTCACCCACGCCGTGGCCGAAGTCATGACTGCGCTCAACGGCAGTCAGCCGCCCAACATGCTCAACCCCGAAGCGTGGCCAGGCCGCAGCGCCTGACATCGGTTTGCACCGCTCGAGAACGCCGATGTCTCGACCCCGCACCTAGCCTCCGGTAGCGATGGCGGGCGAGGCACCGGACGCGGGGCGGTTGGCGCCGTTCCTGCCCCGCGAGCCCGACGCCGACTCGCTGCTCGACGGGTTCCTGGCCTACACCGCCGAGATCGGCTTGGAGCTGTATCCCGCCCAGGAAGATGCGATCCTCGAGATCTTTGGCGGCAACCACGTCATCATCACCACGCCGACGGGCTCGGGCAAGTCGCTGGTCGGCCTCGCAGCTCACTTCGAGGCGGTGGCCCGTGGCCAGCGCAGCTACTACACGGCACCGGTCAAGGCGCTCGTATCGGAGAAGTTCTTTGCGCTCTGCACCGAACTGGGTGCATCCAACGTCGGCATGGTCACCGGCGACGGCGCCGTCAACCCCGACGCTCCGGTCGTCTGCTGCACGCAGGAGATCCTGGCAAACCTGGCGCTGCGCAACGGTGCCGACGCCCCAGTCGACAGCGTCGTCATCGACGAGTTCCACTTCTATGCCGACCGCGACCGCGGCTGGGCCTGGCAGGTGCCGCTGCTGGAGCTGACCCGCACCCAGATGGTCCTGATGAGTGCCACGCTTGGACCCACCCAGCGTTTCGCCGAGGATCTGCGCCGCCGCACCGGCCGCGAGGTCGCCACGGTTACAGGCGCCGAACGACCCGTGCCGCTCACCTTCACCTACCGCGAGACCACGCTGCACCAGTCACTCGAAGAACTCCTGGAGCTGCGGCGGGTTCCCGCCTACATCGTCCACTTCACCCAGAAGGCCGCAACCGAGCGTGCGCAGGCGTTCACCAGCCTGAACGTCCTCTCCAAAGAGGAGAAGGCGCAAGTAGCAGCCGAAATCGTCGACTTCCGGTTCGACTCGCCGTTTGGCCGTGACATCCAACGGTTCGTCAAGGCCGGCATCGGCGTGCACCACGCCGGGATGCTGCCCAAGTACCGGCTGCTCGTCGAACGGCTGGCAGGAGCAGGCCTGCTCAAGTTGATCTGCGGCACCGACACGCTCGGCGTCGGTGTGAACGTGCCCATCCGCACTGTCGTATTCACCCAGCTCTGTAAGTACGACGGCCGCGACACCCGGGTGCTGTCGGTGCGCGACTTCCAGCAGATCGCCGGCCGTGCAGGACGCCGCGGCTTCGACCACGAGGGCTTCGTGTGGTGCCAAGCGCCGGAGCACGAAGTCGAATATGCGATGGCATTGGAGAAAGCTCGCGAGAAGTTCGGCGATGACCCAGCCAAGCTGCGCAAAGTGCGTCGCCCGTCTCCGCCCAAGCGCGGCTACGCACCCTGGACCGGCGACACATTCGAGCGACTCGCTACCGGCCAGCCTGAACCGCTTCGCTCCCAGTTCGACGTTTCGCACTCGATGCTCATGAACGTGCTCGACCGGCCGGGCGATGGCTGCGCAGCGCTGCGCCGATTGCTGACTGACAACCACGAAAGCCGAGCCGCCAACCGGACTCACATCCGCCGTGCCATCGCGATCTACCGCTCGCTGGCCGAGACGCAGGTCGTCGAACGGCTCGACGAGCCCGATGAACTGGACCGGCTGGTTCGCGTGAACGTCGACCTGCAGCTCGAATTCGACCTGACCCAGCCGCTGTCTCCGTTCGCGCTCGACGCCATCGAATTTCTCGACCCCGAGGAGCCCTCCCACCCACTTGACGTGCTGAGCGTGCTCGAAGCGACACTGGAGAATCCCACGGTGGTGCTCGAGCGCCAGCGGGACATTGCACGCACCGACCTGCTGGCCGAGATGAAGGCCGAGGGTGTCGAATACGACGAACGCATGGAGCGCCTCGAAGAAGTCGAATGGCCCAAGCCGCTGCGCGACTGGCTGTATGACAGCTTCAACGCTTGGTCGACCCACCACCCCTGGCTGCGCAATGAGAACATCCGCCCGAAATCGGTGGCTCGCGACATGCATGAGCGGGCGATGACGTTCCGGGAGTACGTCAACCACTACGGCATCAAAGGCTCAGAGGGTGTGCTGCTGCGCTACCTCAGCGACGCGTACAAGGCACTCGTTCGCAACGTGCCCGAGCACCGACGCACCGACGAGATCGTGGAGCTGACCCGCTGGCTCGGCGAGCTCGTGCGCAACACCGACAGCAGCCTCATCGACGAATGGGAACGGCTGGAGCAGCTGGCAGCGAATGAGGCGTCACGCGGCTAGTTGCGCCCGCTGCGGAGGCGGCAGGATCCTCTGCTCCAGCGATCCAGCAGGTCGCAACGTCGCAGAGTTTCCTGCCGCCTCCGCAGCTATCGATTCGGTGCCTGCTGGCTGATCAGGTCGGCGCCCGGTAATTGGGCGCCTCCTTGGTGATCAAGATGTCGTGGGGGTGGCTCTCACGCAGCGCCGCTGCTGTCACGCGCACAAATCTGGTGCGCAGACGCATGTCATCGATGCTCGAAGCACCGCAGTAGCCCATCGCCTGGCGCAGCCCGCCGACCAGCTGATGCAGCACCGCGGCGAGCGGGCCCTTGTAGGCCACCCGCCCCTCAATCCCTTCGGGCACCAGCTCTTCGACCTCGCGCCCGTCTTGGAAATAGCGGTCCTTGGAGTAGCTGCGGCCCTTCATGGCACCCACTGAGCCCATGCCCCGGTATTCCTTGAAGCGCTCGCCCTGATACAGCACCACCTCGCCGGGCGATTCGTCGGTGCCCGCCAGCAGGCTGCCCACCATGGCGCTGTGCGCCCCGGCTGCGATCGCCTTGGCCAAATCGCCGGAGAACTGCATGCCACCGTCTGCGATCACCGGCACGCCAGCCGCGGCAGCCTCGGCCGCGCAGTCGAACACCGCCGAGATCTGCGGCACCCCGACGCCGGCCACCACGCGGGTCGTGCAGATCGAGCCGGGGCCGATCCCGACCTTGATCGCATCTGCGCCAGCCTCGATGAGGGCACGAGCCGCATCCCCGGTGGCCACGTTGCCTGCCACCACCTCGGCGGAATGATTGGCCTTGATTTTTGCGACGGTCTCAATGACGTCGCGGCTGTGACCATGTGCGGTGTCGACGACGAGGGCATCAACGTCGCGCTCCACCAGTGCGGCGGCACGCTCGATGGTGTCGGGTCCGGTGCCGACAGCAGCGGCGACCAGCAACCGACCCTGGGTGTCCTTGGAGGCGTTCGGGAACTGGATGCGCTTCTGGATGTCTTTCACGGTGATGAGGCCCACCAGCCGGAATTCGTCGTCCACGATCGGCAGCTTCTCGATGCGGTGTCGCGCCAAGATGACCTGCGCCTCGTCGAGCGTGATCGGCGCCTGCGCGGTGACCAGCCTCTCCGAAGTCATCACCTCGTGGATGGGCCGGTTCCAGTCGGTTTCGAAGCGCAGGTCGCGGTTGGTGAGGATGCCGACGAGCCGGCCTGCCGGATCGGTGATCGGCACGCCGCTTATCTTGAAGCGAGCCATCAGGTCCTCGGCCTCTGAGACCAGGTTGTCGGGGCGCAACGTGAAGGGCTCATTGATCATCCCCGACTCGGAGCGCTTCACCTTGTCGACCTCGGCGGCCTGATCGGCGACCGACAGGTTGCGGTGGATCACGCCGATGCCGCCGTGTCGGGCCATCGCGATGGCGAGCCGCGCTTCGGTGACCGTGTCCATGGCTGCACTCACCAAGGGAACGGCGAGCGTGATGCCCTTGGTGAACCGCGTCGAGGTGTTGACCGCGTCGGGCAGCACATCGGACGCGTCGGGCACCAACAGCACGTCGTCGAAGGTCAGCCCGTCGGTCGTGAACTTGCTGTCCAGTGAGGGAAATCGGCCCTTTGCGGGGGGCGGCGACTGGGCCATGGCGCACCCTACCGCGCGCCCTCAAACGAGCCGGCGAACCCGATCGCAGTAGGTTCACGAACAGGCAGCGAGCACTGCAAACGAGCGGAGCGAGGTGACGTGGCCGATTTCCAGCAGCACGAATCGATTGCGACGCTTCACCGCCTTGCCGACCGGTCCGTCGAGAGCCTCGAAGCGGAGCTGTACGACTACTCACGCCGCCGGCCGATCGCGCTGATCATCCCGGCGCTATACAGCGAGCTGCAGGGCCCCGCGCTCGGCAACATCGTCGACGAGATCGCCAAGGTCGCCTACATCGACGAGATCATCGTGGGCATCGACCGGGCCGACGAATCCCAGTTTGCTGATGCCAGGCAGTTCTTCTCCCGCTTGCCCCAGCGCACCCGCCTTCTGTGGAACGACGGCCCGCGCCTGCGCAAGATCGACGAGGTGCTTGCTGAGCGGGTGCTGGCGCCCACCGAGCCGGGCAAGGGACGCAACGTCTGGTACTGCCTCGGCTACTTCCTGGCGTCAGGACGCTGCGAGAACGTGGCCTTGCACGACGCCGACATCGTGACCTACGACCGGGGCCTGCTGGCACGGCTGCTCTACCCGATCCTGCACCCCACCTTCGGCTACTCCTTCTCCAAGGGCTACTACTACCGGGCCGGCGAGGGCACGTCGGCACGACTGAACGGGCGGGTCGTGCGCCTGCTGGTGACGCCGCTGCTGCGGGCCCTGCGGGCCACCATCGGCGAGCACGAGTACCTGCGCTACCTGGGCTCGTTTCGCTACCCGCTGGCCGGCGAGTTCGCGATGAAGCTCGACATGACGCGCAGCATCCGCATTCCCAGCGACTGGGGGCTCGAGATCGGCGTGCTGTCGGAGGTGTACCGCATCTACCAGGGGCGCCGGATCTGCCAAGTGGACCTCTGCGGGCGGTACGACCACAAGCACCAAGACCTCTCGGTCGATGATCCCGACGGCGGCCTGCACAAGATGGCCCGAGACATCGCCAAGGCGATCTACCGCAAGCTGGCCATCGACGGCACCGTGCTGGGCTCAGAGACCTTCCGCACCGTCAAGGCCGTCTACTACCGCAACGCCCTCGACCTCGTCAGTCACTACCGCAACGACGCCACCTTCAACGGATTCGATTTCGACCTGCACGCGGAGGAGACCGCGGTAGAGCTGTTCGCTTCGGCGATAATGGAAGCCGGCGACGAGTTCCTCAACGACCCCATGGGCACGCCGTTCATCCCGAACTGGTCCCGGGTGCAAAGCGCGGTGCCCGATGTGCTCGAGCAGCTCTACGACGCAGTCGAGCTGGACAACGCCTAGCGCCCCTCAGCTCTGCCGGCGATTCGCCCGATTGCCCAATTCAGGCTCGCGGCGCTCGGACTCCAAGCACAGCCACATCGTCTGACCCGCAGTCAGCGATGGGCGCGCGCCGGGGCCGTGGACCCGGTCGTCGAGCAAGTCGACGCAGCCTTCGGCGGCGAAACGAGCCCCGGCGCTGCCCGGCGGGCACAGCTGTGACCACACCTCGACGTCGATGGTGAGCCGGCCGTGCGTGACGTTGGTGATCGACACGATCGTCTGGTCACAGGCGGGTCCACCGCGAATCACACCGAATGCCCGCGAACCCAAGTCGAGCGACGTCTGGGCGCTGTCGGGATGAAATGCCGGCTGGCCGCGCCGCACCAGCATCCGGCGCACCAGCTCCACCAGCACCCTGCGGCGGACGCCGTTCTGGGCACCGAGCAGATCGACTGCCTCATCGAGCGTCAGCTTGCGCCGGTTGATCGTGCGCCTGTTCTGCTCGACTGGAGGCAGCCAGTGCTCGGTGACGATGCGCGGGGGCTCGCTGATCGGCGCCCAGTAGCTGGGGGTGCCAAGCAGCGAATGCACGTACAGGGCAGGGATGCCAGCGAGGCTCAGCATGATCGTGTGCGCGGCGAGGAACTGGGCCGCCCCGAGTGCGTCGGCGTCGCCGGCGAACAGATCCCACAGCGACACATTCAGCTCGTACGCCTTGGGACCCTCAGGCGTGTCGAACTCCGAGTGAGTTCCGCCCGCGGCGTGCGCCGCCGCGATGAGCCGGAAGACCTGGGCACTGCTCAGCATGCCTTCCACCGGTCGGAGCCCGATGCCGTCATGGCTGGCGACGAAGTTGAAGTACGACGCTCCCAGCGGCGGCGGTTCCAGTTGTGCAAGCCACTGCTGCATAGCGACGGCCGAGCCCGAGATCATCGTGTGGGCGATCAGCGGCGGAAGGCTGAAGTTGTAGACGAGGTGGGCTTCGTCGCCGTCGCCCCAGTAGGCCACGTTCTGATCGTGGGGCACGTTGGTCTCGGTGATGATGACCGAGCCGGGGCAACACGCATCCAGCAGCGTCCGCAGCAGCTTGACGATCTCGTGGGTCTGCGGCAGGTTCAGGCACGAGGTGCCGAGCTCCTTCCACAGATAGGCGATTGCATCGAGGCGGAACCAGCGCACGCCGGCATCAACGAGGCACCTGACCGTGCGCAGCAGGTCCAGCAGAACGTCGGGCTCGCCGAAGTCCAGGTCAATCTGGTCGTGGCTGAAGGTGCACCACAGCAGCCGCGGGCCATCGGGTGCCTCGACCTCGCGCAGCAGCGGGGTCGTACGCGGCCGCGCCACGCTCGACAGATCGTCCTCGGGCTCCGCGCTGAGCAGGAAGCGGCTGCCGGGCTCCTCGCCCCGGCAGAACTGCTCCATCCACGGATGGTCGGCGCTGACATGGTTCACCACGAGATCAGCCATCACCGTGTAGGTCTCGGCGAGGTCGGCGATGTCATCCCAGGTGCCGAGCCGCGGATCGACCGCCCGGTGATCGGTGACGGCAAAGCCGCCGTCTGAGCTCGCCGGATAGAACGGCAGGACGTGCACAACGGTCACCACGTCGCCGGTGAGGTCGTCGAGCAATTCATGCAGGGTTCGCAGCGGCACTTTCCCGGCTTCGGTGATCGAGTCGGCATAGGTGATCACCGCAACGTCGTGCTGATCCCAGCGCGGCGCTGCCGGGGGCATCTCATCGTCTGGCCCGAGTCCGATCGCCGCTAGCACCTCGTCGACCAGCGGCTCGGTCGTCAGCGTTGGGTAGATCTGCTCAAGGTGGCGCTCGACGCGCCGACGCAAATCGCTGTTAGTCACGACGTGCAGATTCCGTCCGTCAGCGGGGCAGACACGGACCCCATTCTGTGTGAAAAAAACCGCTCACAGCGGCACACCTGCACACAATCCGTCCAAGCCTCGATCTGTGTGCAGAAACGCCGCCTAGAACGGCACGCCTGCACACAGAATGGTCCAAGCCTCGGCCGACGCGCAGAAGCGCCGCCGCGTAGAACGGCACCCGGGGGCGATTGAACTCGAACGGCGGGGACATTCGCAGTCACGCCCTAGCGTGCCCATATGACCGAAACCCTGCTCGAACGGCCCAGCGACGGGGCTGCCATGCCGTCGCGTCATCCGCTGTCGATGATGACCCCCGCAGAGGCTCACGCCGCCATCGAGGTGCTGCGCCGCAGCGGGCGAATCGGCGACGGCGCGCGCTTCCACGGCTTCTGCATCTGGGAACCGCCCAAGGACGAGGTCGCCGCCTGGACGCCTGCCGCCGGCACCGACCGCCGCTTCGAGATCGTCGTGCGCGAGAACGGCGAGATGCACACCGCGGTGGTGTCAGTCACCCGCGGCGAGGTGGACTCATGGGTGCATCACCCTGACGCAGTGCCGAGGGTGGGCCAAGTCGAGCTGTTCGCGGTGATGGATGCCTGCCGCAAGGACCCGGGGTTCGCTGAGGCCGTTACCAAGCGGGGGATTTCCGATCCGTCACAGGTGCAGATCGACCCCTGGCCGACCGGCGACTATGGCTTCGACTTCGAGTCCGGCCGGCGGGTGCAGCGCTGCATCGCCTTCTGGCGTCCGAACCCCACCGACAACGGCTACGCCTACCCGCTCGACGGGCTCATGGTGCACATCGATGTCGACACGCTCGAAGTGCTGCACATCGAGGACTTCGAACAGTGGCCGCTGGCGTCAGAGCGAGGCAACTACGACGTCGACTCCGTCACCGAAGACTTCGGCCCGATGCGGGCGGACCTGGCGCCCATCGAGATCACCCAGCCTGAAGGCACCAGCTTCACGCTCGACGACAACGAGTTGCGCTGGCAGAAGTGGTCGATGCGTGTCGTCATGGACGACACCGAAGGCCTGGTGCTGCACCGGATCGCCTATGACGACGGCGGGCGGGTGCGGCCGATCATCGACCGGGCGTCGCTGGCCGAGATGGTGGTGCCTTACGGCGACACCCGGCCGTCGCAGACGTTCAAGCACGCGCTCGACTCGGGTGAGTTCGGCCTGGGCCTGATGAACAACTCGCTGCAACTCGGCTGCGACTGTCTCGGCGAGATCGTCTACCTCGACTCGACCCAGGTATTCGACGACGGCTCGGTGGTCACCACGCCGAACGCCATCTGCATCCACGAGGAAGACTTCGGCATCGGCTGGAAGCACTTCGACTGGAACGCCGACACCACCGAGGTGCGCCGTTCGCGCCGGCTGGTGGTGAGCGCCATACACACCGTCGGGAACTACGAGTACGGATTCTTCTGGTACTTCTACCTCGACGGCACTATCCGCTACGAGGTGAAGCTCACCGGCATCCTCACCACGCGTTCGCACCGCGAAGGCGACGACATGACCTTCGCCCGCCAGGTGGCACCCCACGTGTCGGCCCCGATCCACCAGCACATCTTCTGCGTGCGGCTGGACATGGCCGTCGACGGAAGCGCCAATTCCGTGGTCGAGGTGAACACCGAAGCGCTGCCGCCAGGCCCCGACAACCCGCACGGCACCGCGTTCGCTGCACGCGAGACAGTGCTCGAGAGCGAATTGGCTGCGCGCCGAAACACCGATTCGTCGTCAAGTCGGTACTGGCGGATCGAGAGCGCAGACCACATCAACCGGCTGGGGCGGCCGACGGCATTCCGGCTGCTGCCGCCGCCCACCGCGACCATGTTCGCGGCCCACGACAGCCCGCACTCCGAGCGTGCCACGTTCGCCCGTCACAACCTGTGGGTGTCGCCCACACGACCCGACGAGCGCTACGGCGCCGGACGGTTCCCGACGCAACGCAACGCCGGCGACGGGCTGGAGCGCTATACGGCGGGCGACCGGCCAGTGGTCGGCACCGACATCACGGTGTGGCACACGTTCGGAATCACCCACGATGCACGACCCGAGGACTTCCCGGTGATGCCCACCGAGTACGTCAGCTTCGGACTCGTGCCCGACGGCTTCTTCGACCGCAACCCCATGCTGGACGTGCCGCCGTCATCGAACGGACACTGCGCCTAGGTCTCTCGGCGACCGGGCCCGCCGCGGCCTACTGTGGCCCGATGGCAGGAGCACCCGAAGCCGGCGAGCCGAGCCTGACGTCTGGCGATACCGCTCTGTCCGGCGCTGTATCTCATGACGCCGGCCCATCCGGCGCTGAGTTGGTCGAGCACTTTTCCCCGGCGCCAACCGAGGGCTTGCGGATTGCGCCCTTCCTGGACGCGATCGAGGCACAGGCCGAGACGGCAGACCGGACCCGGTCGGTCTCATCCGAGGTCATCGAGGCCATCCGTGGCACCGACTTCATGCGAATGTCTGCGACCCGCAACATCGGAGGCGTCGAGGAGACGATGCTCCACATGGGCCGCGAGCTCGAAGCCGTCGCGGCCCGCTGCCCCAGCCTGGCGTGGTGCCTGTGGAACCACCTGTGCGTCTTCCACCTGTTCGTCGGATCGGTGGGCCCCGACCAGCAGGATTTCCTGACCCACATCGTGACCAACGGCCAATGGGTGTCGTTTCCCGGCGGTGCTCGCAGCTCGGTCTACGGCCGCATCGAAGGTGATCAGGCGATCCTGAACGGCACCGGTCGCTGGGGCACCGGTGCCCGCTACGCCGACTACTGCGGGGTGGCCTTCGCCATCAGCGGCGACGACGGCAAGCCCGTGCGGCCGATGGACATCCGCTTCACCATCCTGCCCACCACGACCGAGGGCATGAAGATCGACCCGTCGTGGGACGGCGCCGGGCTGCGGGCATCGGCCACCGACGACGTCCACTACACCGACGTGCCCGTCAAGCTCAGCGACTGCGTGGCGTGGTTCGGCGCCAACCGTGCTGAGTCGCTGCGCACCGTGCCGGTGGTGGATCACCGGTACCGGGAGGACTGGGTGGGCATTTCAGACTTGTGGCTCTCGTTCATGGCGGTGGGCCTCGTGCGCCGAGCGCTCGCCGAGGCGGCTGACGCTGCCGGCGGCCGGCGCGTGATCATCGGCGGCAAGATGGTCGAACGGCCCACGGTGCAGGTCAACTTCGGCCGGGCGGCATCGCTGCTGGCCGCTGCGGCCGCCGCCACCGAAGCTGCGTGCAGCGAGGTGGACCGTCGCATCGCCGCCGAGATCGTGCCCGACGAAGCCGACTACCTGCGCCAGATGGCGGTGACCACCATGGCAGTCGAGCAGCTCGACGAGGCCATGTCGCTGCTGCACCGCACCCAAGGCGGCACCGCGCTGCGAGAAGGCGGCGCATTCGACCGCCGCTACCGAGACTTCCGCGCCATGCCCGTGCACATCAACGTGCATCAGGACCGGGTGACCCACCAACTCGGCCGCCACCTTCTCGGTCTCGAACTCAACCCGTTCTGACCCGCCGACGAGCCGCGGGTCCAGGGTCGCTGTGATCGAACAGGCCTGTCAGACGCGAGTCTCACCTCCGATGCCTCACAACGAATCACCTAGTGGTGTGTCGAGTGTTTGTTTGCGGTGTTGGTTAGTGTGCTTGTCATGAGCATGTGTGCTGTTGCGTTGGATCTGGGCGAGTCGGACCGTGCGGTGCTGGAGCGTGTGGCGGCCTCGGGGCGCTCGACGGTGCGCGCGGCGCGTCAGGCCCGTGTGCTTTTGTGGGCGGCGCAGGGGCTGCCCAACGAGGAGATCGCCCGCCGCGGGGGCGTCGCGCCGAACACGGTGCGTGCTTGGCGGCGCGGCTTCGAGGCGGGCGGGCTGGGCTGGCTGGACACCGTCGCTGCGGGCCGGGGCCCCGAGCGGTCGGTCAGCGCCGAGACCGAGGCGGCGATCGTGGCCGACACGCTCACGGTCGAGCCGCCTGACGGGGCTGCGTGCTGGTCGACGCGGCAGATGGCGGCCCGTCACGGGGTGGGCAAGGACGCCGTGGCGCGCACCTGGCGGGAGGCGGGGCTGCGGCCGTGGCTCACCGACGTGTTCAAGATCTCCGCCGATCCCGATTTCGAGGCGAAGCTCGACGACGTGATCGGCCTCTATGTCGACCCGCCCGAGCGCGCCGTGGTGTTCAGCTTCGACGAAAAGACCCAGATACAGGCCCTGGACCGCACCCAGCCGTCGCTGCCGATGCGCCCGGGCCGCAACCGCACGATGACCCACGACTACAAAAGAAACGGCACCGTCGACCTGTTCGCCGCGCTCGACGTCGCCACCGGCGAGGTGCTCGCCGCGACCCGCAAGCGCCACACCGGCAACGACGTGCTCGCCTTCTTCAAAGAGATCGACCGCCGAACGCCGCGCCATCTCGACGTCCACGTCATCTTGGACAACCTGTCCGCCCACAAGTCCGAGCCCGTCCGCCAATGGCTCGCCCGGCCCGCCCAGCGCCGCTGGCACCTCCACTTCACCCCCACCAGCGCGAGCTGGGCCAACCTCGTCGAAGGCTGGTTCTCGATCCTCGCCCGCAAAGCCCTCAAAGGCCGGGCGTTCACCAGCGTCGCCCACCTCACCGACATCATCGAACAATGGACAGCCCACTGGAACACCGACCCCAAACCGCTGCGCTGGACCAAAACCGCCGAACAGATCAACGCCAAGATCCAACGAGCCCGAACCACCCTCAACCGCGCAAACAAACCCGCGACACACCACTAGGCACGGACTGGCGATCCGCCCCACCGAACCCTTGGAGCCCCAAGGCCTCCACCTAGCTCGGGGTGATTCACCGCCGACGCCGCGCTCGCTCAGGTTCCAAACGCGGAATCGAATGCTCCGGCGATACGTCGCTCGTCGGCGTCGCCTTGGCGAAGACCCCGGAGTACGTCTCGGAGCTCCCGCATCAGTCTGGTTTCCTTGAGTGATCTGCCCAGCAGACCAGCAATCTCGGGCGACGATTGCGGCAAGAGCGTCGTTGCCTCAGTTTGTAGGGCATCGCTGTTGACTTCTGCTTGGCATTCGCGCGCAGCGACGATGACATGAAGAGCGCTGACCTGAGTCGCCGGTTGCTCGGAGAGACCCGATAATGCAGACTGGGCTACCTCGGCAAGTCCGGACACGTCGCATTGGCCCGCCACAGCTCGGGCCGCCGCTTCCGTGATCCCCGCCGTTGATGCCATGATCGTCATTGCGGCCAAGGCCGTATTGGCACGACGCTCCTTCGGGCGACCGTCCAGCAGCCGAGTGATGTTTGCGGCGTCGGTGGTCTGAACAACGTACTCGGCGGCAGTCTCGGCATCGAGATCGCTCCATATGCCCGTGACTGCTTCGTGTTTGCCCACCGCTGACGCAAACACCGCCCTAGCAGCGTCTGGACGCATCCGCTTGATTTCGGCTGCCGCGATCATGCTCGCGGTCCCGTGAGGCTCGGATTCCACTGCTTGGCACATCAGATTGTGAAGCCGGGTCATTTGATCGAACTCGTCGGATGCGCGGTTGACCAGTCGAAAAGCCTCATCGTGGGCATCTCCGGGCAAGTTCTCCCAGTGCTGAACGATGATCGAGAGAGCAGGTTCGACCTGCGAGCCCGGCCAGGGGAATCGTGCGAGTACCCGCAGGCGTTGCTCGCGATGATTACCGCTGTCGATGAGTTGTCGTGACTGATCGAGCAGGCATGGCGCATTGGCTTGATGCTCAATGAGAGCTGGGTTGCCGTCGAATGCTGCTCGCAGCCCGCGAAGCCGGTTGCGATGATCGGAGTCGTCGATTTCGAGCAAGCGTGAACTCCACTGCTGTACTTGAGGTGCCAAAATGCGCTCGCTCGCGTCGCTGCCAGCCAAAGCGGGGATGAGCCCTAATGCCAATCGGACGGCAGGATCCGACGAGTCGCTGTCGGAGTCGATCGCTTCGAGCAAGCGGGTGACATGTTCGTCAACGGAACTCTCGAAATCGGTGCCTTCGACGCGCATTTCCGCCTTCACCAGCGCGTCAGCTGCACTCTTGCCGTTGGCTGACCCAGGGTCCTGCACGACAGCGTCTGCTACCGCGGATAACAGTTGACCTGCTCCGCTGCCCAGCGCCGCAACGAGATCGGGAATGACGGACGTGACGCCAGAACGAGCATCCGAGTCGCGTGCCGCATCGACGAGATGGCCAAGGATGACTTCGCTGATTTCTCCGGATTCGGCTTGGTCTTCGGTTTCCCATTCAGCGTCGACCCATTCGTCGACCCAATCGGCAGTCTCGTAGGTCGCTTGCATTCGTACGTTCAGATCGATGCCGGCGTCCGCCGCGGCCCTTGCGGCAAGAAGAGCGTTTGCGGCGCTGCCCTTGTGTCGGGTGATTTGCCATAGGTGCACGAATGCCGACCGTGTATTCGGACCCTCTTTGGCGAGGTCCTCAGCGTTCGGGGCTGCACTCATCTTGTGCTTAAGCGGATTCTCCGCGTGGCTCACGACGCGCTCAGCATCCTCGCTGGTGAATCCGTCCTCGGAGCGGATGGATCGAACAAGCGACAGCACAATCCTCTCGTGCAATTCTCCGTAGCGGGCACGATCGAGGGCATCTGCGACATCCAGCCAGTCTCGGGCAAGCTCCCAGCTGCCCTCATTCGGCAGCGACTGGATCCATTCTGCGACAGCCGGTTCCACCAAGTGCCGAATCTGCGCGTTATTGGCGAGGTAGTGGGCGGTGTGAACCATGCGCCGGTTCGTCGCCTCAGCCGCGTCGTCCCGTCGGAGGAGGCGTTCGCAGAGCAGGTCGTGGCGCTCGGGACCGGTGTGGCTGATGATGTCCGTCAGACAGGCGGCCGACATTGCCTCGTCGGGAGACTGGTCGAGTAGGTCAACGCAGGCGTCACCCGCACTGTTCACATCGTTCTCGAGGAGTTCGAGGTTGGGGGCGACGGCTGAAATGTAGGTGCTAGCGTCGACCGCTGAAGCATCGTGGAGCTTCTGTTCAAGCTCCCCCGCCGCGGCCACGATCTGATCGGCGGGAATCCGACCAAGAATCTGCGCGAGATCCTCGGGGTCGCCGGATTCGACGCCAGAGATGATATCCAAGCGGAGTTGGGCACCGAGCACTCGCCCTCCTGGCGTGGCCATGAAGTGGACGAGTGGGCCAATGTCGGCGGGCAAACTGACTCGGCGCGCGGTGCCTGAGAGAAAGCGCCGTAGCGGAGTTCGAACAAAGCGAAGCCTCGATGAATCGTCGTCCATCGGCGCCAGGGCGAATTCTGCAGAGTTCGTCAGCGCGTCCCGCTCACTGTCTGTCAGGTTCTCTTGTCGGAGCGCCACCTTTCGCGCTGCCGGGAGCAAAGCAGGGTTATCGGCGATCTCCTCGTAGAAGTGTGGGTACTCGTCCAACAACACGCACAGCTGCGCAAGCACGTCGGTGTGATCCGCGATATCGCCGAGGGCTACCTCGTTTCGCTGCTCTCTCGCTCGTGCAAGGAGATAGGCGGCAATGAACCGGTTGATGAGCCGAATCACGGACCTCGGATTGCTCACTCCGTCGTGGATGAGGATGGACACGATGCGGTCGACTTCGATGCCGTCCACGACGCGCAGCGGGTGATCGTCTCCGATGGCGCGCAGAGCGAATCTGCGCATGTCACCCCTCATCGTGGGTGGCATCTGCACCCTTGCCGTCAGCAGCTTGTCCACGAATGCGAGGGCGGGATGGTCATGCTCGCTGCTCGTTCCGCCTACACCTTCAGCATCTGCGCCGCGCTCGACGCTGTTACCGGCAGCGCTTCCATTCGCGAATGAGCCCGAGTCATGCTCATGGGCTGTCGCGGGATGGCCCAGTGACTTGCGCACGGCAGAACGCATGATCATCTCATCGCACGAGATCACAAATATCGGCTCCGAGCCGCGGGGCACCGACTGCAAGGACCGGAGCGATCGGAGCGCGTCCAAGAGATCGTCTCTGCTGAGCCGGTCAATGTCGTCAACAAACACGACCAATCGGCGTCTTGATCTCTTCTCAGCGTGCAGGTCGACCAGCTGGCCGAAGACCTCTTCGATCTCGTCGGCAGCCTCAGCACGCGGAGTGTGATCGGAAAGCGACGCCGGCGCACTCAGCCCCTTGGCCGCCTCAGCTACCCAAGATGCGACCTGCGAAGCAAACCAACCGAGCACGACGAGTCCCGAGGTCGCAAGAACAGCATCCTTCAACACGCCGCCAGCCAGGGAGGCAATGCCTGCCAGAACGGCGGCCAACAGCAACGGTGGCACCATGGACTTGAGCCACTTCTTGAACGAGTACCGGCCTGAACGCATCCGCGTCCATGTCGTGTCCGTCGGATCGGGCGCGGTCACCTGCGTGGACTGCCTCAATGGGCGGAGGATTTCGTTGACCTCGTCGGAGCCGATCTCTCGATGTCGCTGAAGTTGGCCAGCTACTGCATGCACCAGGTTCCTGGCTCTGGCATTTCCTGAGTGCTTATCGGCACCTACCGTCACTGTGTCGAATTCAGCGACGTCGAGCATCGACGCCGCGAGGCTGGTCACGGACGACTTCCCACTCCCGAAACCGCCCAGCAACCCAATCATGCACGGTGGCTCCGCGGAATTGATCGCCTCGACCAACGTCTTGGCGAGCGCCATCGCTCCAAGTCGGTCGTCCTGTGCTTCCTCGATGGGGCGATCCCTCAGGAACCATCTCGGTTCAACCCGGGTGCTACGAGGATTCCGTCTCATTCAGGCTCGCCCTTCAGTGCCGACGAGCCAGCCTACGGCTCGACCCCGAAACCGATACTGGCCATTCCGTCGCCCGGGCGCACCAGCCCCGCCGGTCCCCCGGTCGGCTCATCCCATTAGGAATCGGGGCGCGTTTGCTTTCCGCCGTGGACCGTCGGCTCGGCGCACCACTGGTAGCGCAGCGTCTCAAGCGGCTCGAGCACGGAATCCGGCAACGCGAGAACGTCGCAGAGCACAGCTCGGTCCAAGTCTCTGCGAGCATCGTCGCGATATGCCTCGTTCGCTGGAAGGAACTCCCTTGAGCGGAACCGGCTGAAGACTTCTTCGCATTCAGCAAATTGCGCAGCATCGAGTTGGCGGGCGTCCAATACAGGTATCTCCTCGACGCGTCCTATGGAGAGGTTGGCGCGTCCGTTCTGCTGACGCGAGGAGACCCACCAACGCGCAAGCAATCCCATGGTGGTATTGCCCCATAGAAGCAGGGCGATCTCCCAGCTCGGAGAAGCTGCACGAAAGCTGGGCCATGCACGGCCACCGATGCACTGGGGCGACCAGCAGGCACCGAGTCGCTGACTGTTGAGCTGGAACTCCAGATTCATATGCAGCCGAGATGCTGCTTGACGCCAGACTCGGCGAGCATCTTCGTCAGTCGCATCGGGCGCCAGTTCGCCGTAGCTGTCGGGCAGCACCTCCAACCGGCTTTCCCTGCCCGAAGCCGTGGCGTGCGCCCACAGAACCGGATACGAGGCGGATTGCCATGCGTCGCCTTGGAAATCGGCCATGCGAATGCGGAATGGCGCCGCGTACGCACCGGTGCCCCGCTTCAGTGCCGCTTTGGTACGAGGCCGCACCCCGATCGCCGCATTGCCGGGGCCAACTTCGCCCAACGATCCGAGCGGTACAATCGGAATCGGCCGATCTGGTGTGCGTGGGAGCCGCAGCGTTCCCCGAGCCAACGCCGCAGCACTCAGTGCCACGTCAAACTCACTCACTTGCCCGTAGCCGCCGTCGGAGATACCGCCCCGGAACCACACGCCGACCCGGTCATCCCCGACGCGCAGATCGCCATATTCGGCACCGGCGAGGCGCGCGTCTTCGATTCGCCGAGCCAGTTCAACCGCTTCTGCGCTGTTAGCGGGCCTGTCCGACAATGCGATCCAGCACACGGAATTGCGCCGTTTGGCTTCCTGCGCTTCAGCTATGTCACAAGCATTGGAAGCCCCGCCATCCTGCCGGTGCTCCGAGCGGGTCGCGACCACGAGGACCTCCGCCATGGCCGTATCGTCAGAAAACGCGCGGTCGGTGGAACCATGAGCGGAAAGCGACACCACAAGCAAGTCGTCGTAGCTCGCATTGAGCAAAGTGCGTGCCTTGCTCCACGCACTCGTCGTGCAGAACGTCGCCGGCAAGACGAACGCGACGGCGCCGCCCGGCCGGATCTTGACGTGAGCCAAGTCGATGAAGTAGCTGGCGAGGCCGGCATGACCGTGGCCTGCGGACGGGGCATCGCCTCGATACAGAGCGATGTTCGAGAGACGTTCGCTCATGGCGGCTTGCTCGGCCTCGGAGTTGCCGAAGCCCGCGAACGCCGGTCGCGGCACGCCCACTCGTTCGCCTTCCTGACCCACCGTCCGCACATAAGGCGGATTCATGATGATCAGATCGGCGGCACCGTGCGTGAGAACGAACCTGTGCTCGCTGTCGTCTGTCGCGCGCTCGCCCGATCCGGCAGCAACCAAGCGTCCGGTGCCGAATAGGGAAGCCGCCTCCACATCGTCGATGAGTTCCAAGGAGCCGATCGACGTCACTGCGATGTCGTCTTCAGCAACATCCGAGCCCGGCGACGCGCCGGCCGAGCCGTATGGCATGAGATGGATGTTGGTGTCGCCGAAGGGCACTGAGGGATGGACAGCCGACAGCAAGGATGCAGTCACATGCACTGCCGCGGGCATGATGTCGGCACCGACGAGGACGCCCTCCATGAAGGCCGAGTGCAGCTGGCTGTCATCGACACCGGCCTGCCGGCTACGCGAGGCGACATGGCGGTAGGCGGCAGACAGCAACGCTCCCGTCCCGCAGGCAAGGTCCGCAACGCGCAGTGCTCGCAGTTCAGCCTCGCTGGCGAAATCGCAAGTGAGCCGGCTGCCGGCTAGTTCCGCAAGCAGCGAGGCCGACGCCGGGCGTGTGTAGAAGGTGGCCAAGAACTTGCGGTCGGCAATGAGACGCCCGAAGATCTGTCCGGTCATATCCTGCGTCGTGGCGATGCCGAGGCCGACGAGCTCATCGGCGACATTGGCAAGACGGTCAAGCACGCTCCGGCACACGTCGGCCGGCAGCGGCAGCAGAACTCGGCTCGCGATCTCGAAGATCGGCCAATAGTTGATCTCGAGAATCCTGCGCCATGCGGCGTGAAGGTCTGCAGGTGTCAGATTCCCGCCGCTGCGCAACTGGGCAAGACTCGGGATGTCCGCATGCATCGGTGCGATCGCGCTGTGAAAGACCAGCGCATTGGTGACGATGGTCATGGCCATGCGCATGGTCTGTTCCGAGTCGTCCTGATGGAGAGCAGCGCTGACTTCCGCAAGTGCCGCTGCACGCTCCCCTGCCAGCTGTGCGCGCATGAGCCCAGCCGCTTGGGAGACGCCCGACTCAAACACCTCAAGCGCTCTCTCCATTTGCCGCTCCGAGACAGCGACACACTCGATGAGTCGAGCCAATGAGCCGATGTCTCCGGTGATCCAGCCATCGGCGGGAAAGCGCCTCGGGTGGTCACCCTGGATGAGCGACAAAACGCAGTACTCCAACCGGGCGGAGGCAAGAGCCGCATCGAGCTTGGCCTGCGGGATCTTTGCGAGTTCTGGAGGAAGCCGGAGGGCGATGGTCTGTTCAATCGGGTCGCCGGTCGCGGCCAACTCCATGCCCAGTCGTAGCACGGCGTCCTGCTCAACTTCCCTTGCCGGTAGGTACTCGGTCTCCACGACGACTGGCAAGCCGCCGGCCATGCGAACGACGACATCCGGCGCCTGAGCCGCTGCATCCGCGAAGACTCTCGTCGATTCCGCCTCAGCCGACCATCGCGGATGCAGCCGGTCGAGTGCCACGGCGAGCCGGTCGTTTACCGTCGTCTCTCGCGTCCGCTCCGTTCTGGTCATCGTCGGACATCTCCTTCACTCGTGCTGACGGCCTTCGTCCCGCTGCCTTCGCCGGGCCGCTGCATCTCACCCGAAGATAAGCGTGAGCTGTCACATACAGCGGCATGAGCGCTCGCCCCACGTCGGCGGCGGCTACGGCTTCATCGTGCCGCGCAGCCTCCGAGCGGCGCCCGCGCGCGGTGGCTGCGGGTTCAGATGGGCAAGATTAGGCTTGACGACGACCGCCCCGAGGCTGCCTCGCGGGCGCGAACGGAGAGGGAGATCATGCGTTCGAGGACTCTGACACGACTTGCCATTGCCTTAGCCGGCGTGGCGCTGCTGGGAGCAGCGTGCGGCGGCGACGATGGCGACCCTGAGGACGTGACGGCCGCGTTCGTGCTGGTAGGCCCGGTCGGTGACGCCGGCTGGAACTGGGCGCACGATCAAGGCCGCCAGTACGCGCAAGACCAGACGGGCGCCACGACGCTGTTCGTCGAGAGCGTGCCCGAGAATGCTGAGGACTTCAAGGCTGTCGCTATCGACTTCATCGAGAACGAAGGCGCCAACGTCATCTTCGGCACATCGTTCGGCTACATGGACCCGATGCTCGAGCTCGCTGACGAATACCCCGATGTCGTGTTCGAGCACGCCTCGGGCTTCAAGATGAACGACAGCAACTTCGGCAACTTCTTCGGCCGCATGTATCAGCCGCGGTACTTGTCGGGCATGGCAGCAGGCGCGATGACCGAGAGCGGGCAACTGGGCTACGTCGCGGCGTTCCCGATCCCCGAGGTGATCCGAGGAATCAATGCCTTCACCCTCGGCGTGCGCGAGACCAACCCCTCAGCCGAGGTCAACGTGGTCTGGACGTTCACCTGGTTCGACCCGGCGGTTGAAGGCGACTCGGCCAAAGCACTGCTCGAGGCCGGCGCCGACGTGATCGCCATGCACCAGGACTCGACGGCTGCAGGCGTGGCAGCGCAGGATGCCGGAGCCCGCTGGGTTGCCTACAACTCCGACATGCGCGACTTCGCACCCGACGCATTCATCACTGCGCCGGTGTGGAACTGGGGCCCGCGCTACTCAGCGATCATCGAGGCGGTCGCTGCGGACACCTACACACCGGGCGCCTACTGGGGCGGCATGGACGACGGCATCGTCGACTTGGCACCGCTGGCCGACGACGTGCCAGGCGACATAGCCGACCAAATCGACGACGTCGCCGATCAGATCCGTGACGGTGAGTGGGACGTGTTCACCGGCGAGATCCGCGATCAGGACGGCAACGTCCGCGTCGCCGCCGGCGAGACCATGGACGACGGCTCGATGCTCGACATGGATTGGTTCGTCGAAGGCGTCGTGGGTGACGCCAGCCGCTGATCCCGACTCGTCACCTGAATTGACAACGTCGTTCGCCGTCGACCTCCGGGGGATCCGCAAGGAATTCCCGGGGGTCGTGGCGTGCGACGGTGCCGACCTGTCGGTGCGGGCGGGCACCATTCATGCTCTGCTGGGCGAGAACGGCGCCGGAAAGACCTCCCTCGTCAACGTGCTGAGTGGCGTCTACCTGCCCGACGGCGGCGAGATCTGGGTACACGGGACCCAACAGCAGTTCCACTCGCCCGCAGATGCGATCGCCGCGGGAATCGGCATGGTCCACCAGGAGTTCCGGCTGGTGCCCACGCTGACGGTCGCCGAGAACGTCGTGCTCGGCTCGGCGCCGCGCTACCTGAACATGACCCAGATCACCGAGCGTGTTGCGCACTTGGCTGCGACCTACTCGCTGGACGCTGATCCCGCTCGGCCCGTGTGGCAGCTGTCCGTCGGCGAGCGTCAGCGGGTCGAGATCTTGAAGTCGCTCTGGCGCGACGCCGACGTGCTGGTGCTGGATGAGCCCACTGCGGTGCTCACGCCTGCCGAGGCGGCCGATCTCGGCCTCACCTTGCGCGCAATGGCCGACCGGGGCCGTTCGGTGATCTACATCAGTCACAAGCTCGACGAGGTGCTGTCGGTGTGCGACGAGGCCACCGTGCTGCGCAACGGCGTCACCGTCGCGCAGCAGGGCAGTCTCGCCGGAGTCGAGCGGTCCGACTTGGCCCAGATGATGGTCGGCGAAGCTGCAGCGCAGGTGAGCCGTCCTGCGAATCAGCCGAGCGGTGATGTCGTGCTCGCGCTGGAAGCGATTTCGGCGTCGAGCGACCGGGGCTTCGGGGCATTGCACTCCGTCGACCTCAACGTGCACGCCGGCGAGATCGTGGGTGTTGCAGGAGTCTCCGGCAATGGCCAGAAGGAGCTCGCAGAGGCCATCGCCGGTTTGCGTTCGGTCACCTCAGGGACAGTTCGCCTGTTGGGAGAGGACCTCACCGGTGCGTCCCCGAGGGCGCGTTCACGCGAAGGGTTGGCCTACGTACCCGAGGACCGCCTCGGTGTCGGCCTCGCCCCCCATATGTCCGTCGTCGACAACTCCGTCGTGCGCTCGTATCCGACGCTGCGCCGCGGCCTCATGCTGGATCTGCGGCGCTGCGAAGAATTCTGCGAGGGCCTTGTCCGGCGTTTCGGCGTCCAAGTGGGGCGATTGCACGAAGACGTGAGCGCTCTGTCAGGCGGCAATCTTCAACGCTTGCTGTTGGGACGCGAACTCACGGGCGAGCCGAAGGTGCTCGTGGCCGCTCAGCCGACGCGTGGCCTCGACGTCGCAGGCATCGCCGCCATCCAGGAGCAGATCGTTGCCCAGCGCAGCGCCGGCGTCGGGGTCTTGTTGATCTCCGAAGACCTCGATGAGCTACTCGCTCTGTCTGACCGGCTGATCGTGATGTACGAGGGGCGCATCGCAGCCCGCCTCGACCCGACGACCACCTCGAGAGCCGAAGTGGGCGCCGCGATGGCCGGCGGCACGACTATTGCTGAGGGCGGCAGCGCATGACCGATCCGAACGCGGCGCCAGAACCGACCCACGCCCCGCTGCACACCGTGTCGCGTGGCCGGGCCCGCTGGCATCGCGGGCTGGTGCGACCGGTGCTGCAGCGACGCGCCGACGTGGTGCCCGCCGCCCAGGCCGTCGCATTCGTCATCGGCATCGCAGTGGCCCTGATTGCGGGGGCACTCCTGCTGCTCGCCGCCGGCAACGATCCCGCCCAAGTGTACGGCCGGATGATCGACTCGTCGTTGGGCGGCATCAATTCGATCTCGCGAACGCTGCTGCGAGCAACACCGCTGGCGCTGGCCGGTCTGGCAGTCGCCGTTGCCGGGTCCATGGGTCTGTGGAACATCGGCGCTGAAGGCCAGATGATGGCGGGCGCGACGGTCGCGGCAGGCTTTGCCATGTCGGCGGGCGACCTGCCGGGTCCCTTGCTGATCTTGGCGATGCTGATTGCAGGCGCGGTGGGCGGCGTCGTGCTCATGGTGGGACCGGCGCTCGCCCGCGCCTATCTCGGTGTCAGCGAGATCATCACGACGTTGATGCTCGTTGAGGTCTCGATCCGAATCGTGGAGTGGCTTGAGACCGGGCCGTGGAAGGACCCCGAGTCGCAAGGTTTCGCGTTGATCGAGCCCTTGCCCGACCAGGCTTCGCTGCCGGGACTGTTCGGCCGCGCACATATCGGCGCACTGTTCGCCGTCGCGTTGCTGGTCGCGTTCTGGCTGGCGGTTTCGCGCACGGCGTGGGGATATGAGCTGCGCATGGCGGGTTCTTCGCCGGCCACAGCTCGCTATGCCGGCATCTCGCTGCAGCGCAAGGTGCTTGCCGCGCTGCTGTTGTCGGGCGGGCTGGCCGGACTCGCTGGCGCTATCGAGCTCACAGGAACCGCGACGCGGCTCGATCCCGGCCTGTCCAACGGATACGGCTTCGCCGGGATCATCGTGGCGGCGCTCGCGCTGATGCGGCCATCGGGCGTGGCAGCGGTGGCCTTCGTGTTCGGCGCGGTGCAAGTGGGCGGGCAGTCGATCCAGACCCTTGGAGTCACCAGCTCCATCGCGACGATCCTGCAAGCCATGATCCTCATCGGCGCACTGGTGGCCGCCGTGCTGCTCAACTACCGCATCCGGTGGGTGCCACCGGTCGGCCACGAGCCTGAGACAACCGAACCGCCGGCGCAGCCGACATCGAGCGGAACGTCCCATCCGGGCATCTCTGCGAACCCCGTGGAATCCGATGTCTGAGGCCGCCATCGTCGGGCTGCTCGTGGCCACCGTGCAATTCGCCACGCTCGTGTACCTGGCCGGGCTGGGCGAGCTCATCGCGGAGCGCTCAGGCGTGCTGAACCTCGGTGTCGAGGGAATGATGGCCATGGGCGCCGTCTCGGGATTCATGATGGCACTCGCCACCGGTCGGCCCTGGATCGGCTTCGCGTTCGCCGCGCTGGTAGGCATGGCTGTCGCAGGCGTCCATGCCGTGGTGAGCGTGGTGATGGGCGCCGGCCAAGTGGTGTCCGGACTCGCCATCACCATCGGAGGTCTCGGATTCGCCGCCTTCATCGGGCAGGATGCGGTGCGCGAGCGTGCCGATGCCGTGTTCACCGATCTCGGCATCGCAGGCCTTGCCGACATCCGCTGGGTCGGCCCGATCTTGTTCAACCAGCCACCGGTGGTCTACCTCGCAGGCTTCCTGGGCATCGCGGCCTGGTTTGTGCTGAACCGAACCAGACTCGGCCTCGCGCTGCGCGCAGTAGGGGAGTCTGCCTCCACGACGGACTCAGTGGGCCATTCGGTGACGCTCCTGCGCTCGGGCGCTGTGCTGGTCGGGGGCGCTCTCGCCGGTGCCGCCGGCGCTTTCCTGTCGCTCTATATGGCCGCTGGCTGGACCGAAGGCCTCATCGCCGGCCGTGGCTGGATCGCCGTAGCACTGGTCATCTTCGGAGCGTGGCGGCCTGGACGCCTGGCCGCCGGCTCATTGCTGTTCGGCTTCACGCTGGCCTTGCAGCCCAGGGTGCAGACCTTCGATCTCTCCATCTTCGGACTCGAGGTCAACAGCATCTCTCCAGCGCTGCTCGGCATCCTGCCGTTCCTGCTGACCGTCGTGGTGCTCATCGGGATCAGCTTTCGGGCACGACACCGTCCAAGCCCGGCGCCCGCCGCGCTGACCCTGCCGTACCGCCGCGAGGAGCGCTGACGGCACGAGGCTGAGCTCGTCGAAGCGCCCGCGAGTGTCTTGGCGCCGGCGCCCAGTAGGTTTTGACGAGTGACAGACGGCAATGCCCACGAAGCCCTGCCTGACGGCACCAAGCTGCAGATCCGCCTGCCGCCAGAGCTCGAAGCCGGTGTGTGGTCCAACTTTGCCGTGGTGCGCCACTCGCCGTATGAGTTCACGCTCGACTTCATCAGGCTGGACTTCAGCGGCAAGCAATCACCGCGTCGGGGCGTCGTGGTGCAGCGGGTCAACATGTCGCCGCAGTTCGTGGAGCAGCTCATCAGCGCGCTGAGCGACAACATGTCCAAGTTCGCCTCGAATCTCGCTCCGTCCAGCCTGGAAACGCTGAACGAGCCCAAGGACGACCCAGACGATTGATCGCGCTCAGCGCTGCGACGACCGTTGGCGGCCCTTGGGCCTCGAACGGTTGTTGTTTCGACGGTGCCGCGATTGATGTTTGGCAGCCGGGTGCCTGGCCGCCGGGTGCTTCGTCGCCGAACGCTTCGCCGCCGGGTGCTCGGCCCCCGGACGCTCAAGCGTGCGACGTCGCGTCTGCGGGCGTGAGGGCTGCTTGATCGCAGCGACGTCGGCGTCAGTGATGGGCTGTTCCAATCCCATCTTGCGCTGCATGGACCTGAGCTCTTTGACCTGCTCGGGCTGAACAAGCGAGACCACCACCCCGCCTTGGCCGGCACGGGCAGTGCGGCCCGACCGGTGAAGGTAGGTCTTATGGTCGGCAGCGATGTCGTAGTGGACGACGGCGCCGACACCTTCGACATGAATGCCTCGCGCAGCAACGTCAGTTGCGACCAGCGCCTGCACCTCACCCGCGGCGAACTCGGCCAGTGCCCTCGTGCGCTGGGGTTGGCTGCGCCCACCATGAAGCGCTGCCGCTCGGATGCCCCGGCTCTTCAACTGCTTGGCCACGCGGTCGCAGCCGTGCCGGGTCCGGCAGAACACGACCGTCGAACCTGCAGCATCGACCGTCTCGGCGCAGATTTCGGTTCGATCAGTCTTGGCCACACTCCAGAACACGTGGTCGGCAGCCCTGATATCGGGAGTCTCGTCGCCGACCTCGTGACGCACGGGATTGCGCTGGTAATCGCGCGTCAGGGTCGCCACGTCTCCGTCAAGAGTTGCGGAGAACAGCATGGTCTGGCGCTCGGCTGCGGTCTGGGCGAGCAGGCGCCGCACGGCTGGGATGAATCCCATGTCTGCCATGCGGTCGGCTTCGTCGATGACGACCCTGTCGACAGCAGACAGGTCGACTTCGCCTTGGGAGATCAGGTCCTCAAGGCGACCCGGGCACGCCACGAGGATGTCGACGCCCCGACGCAGCGAGCCGATCTGGGGGCCGTAGCCCACGCCGCCGTAGGCGACGGCGACGCTGCGCTTGCCGGCAAAGGTACGCAACTCGGTCTTGATCTGATCGGCGAGTTCGCGGGTCGGGGCGAGCACGAGGGCTCGGGGCTTGCGCGGTTGAGCGCTGCCGACGCTGGCCACGAGCGGAATCCCGAACGCCAGCGTCTTGCCGGATCCGGTGGGCGCGCGGCCGCAGACGTCGCGGCCGGCTAGTGCATCGGCCACCGTGGCCGCCTGGATGGCGAACGGCTGGCTGATGCCTCGTTGAGCGAGCGCGCTGACGATGAAGTCGGGCGCGCCCAGTTGGGCGAATGTGGGGGGCATATGTCTCCTGGCCCGCTGCGCGCGGGCCTCTGGGGGGTTCGGTGGCGCCTCAGCAGGGGGTGAAGAGGTCGGCAATAGCAAGGGTTTGGTCCACGTTGACAGGAAGAACCAAAGCCGGCCTGCGAACCCGTCGGCCGTACATGCCGGCCGGACGACCGGAGGCTACCGGCGCGCGCTGCTCAACGCTCACAGAGCGCAACGCAGCCGATCAGCCGCAGATGTGTTGAAGACGCGGACGGCGTGATACGCCGCCGGGGCTCAGACGGGCTTGACGTTCTGCGCTTCGTCGCCCTTGCGGCCGGGTCCGATGTCGAACTCGACCTCCTGCCCTGCTTCCAGCGTCCGGTAGTTCTCACCGACGATGTTGGAGAAGTGGACGAAGACGTCATCGGCGCCTTCACGGGAGATAAAGCCGAAGCCCTTCTCGTTGTTGAAGAACTTCACTGTTCCACGCATGTTATGCCTCTCATAGACCGGCTTGTCCGGCCGAAGACCGCAAGGGTACGGCGGGAAGGCCGCGTTCAGACCCGCGCCTGCGCGCCTGGCACGAATTCGTCCAAGAACTTGAGCGTCGACTCGACGAAAATGTCGTTGCGATCACCGGCCACCATGTGCGCGGCACCGCCCACATTGGCGTAATGCGCGTGGGGCACCGCCTCAAGAAACGACTGCGCGCCCTCCTGCGAGAGCACATCGCTCAGGCCGCCTCGAACCAGCAGCGTCGGCAGCGTGAGGTTCTCCGCGGCGGCCTGCTGGCGCGGGATGCGCTCGGCGAAGCTGCGCGGACGGTGCATGAATGCGGGGTCCCAGTGCCAGCGGTAGCGGCCGTCGGGCCACAGGCGGACGTTCTTGGCGAGCCCATCCAGATTTCTCGGCCGCTTGCGGTGTGGCTGGTAATTCGCGATGGCCTCGGCAACCTCTTCGAGCGATGCGAACCCGTCGGCGCCTTGAGCCATGAAATCGCGGATCTTGCGCACGCCAGCCGCCTCGATCTGCGGCGCGGTGTCCACAAGCACGAGCGCGAGCGCATCCACGGCACCCTCGCCGACCGCAGTCAGCGAGGTTCCCCCGCCCATCGAGGCACCGACCAGCACTGGCCGTTCACCGAAGTGCTCCACAATCGCCACCAGATCGGCCACCGACGCCTCGGTCGTGTAGTCGCCGTCGGGCGCCCAGTCCGAGTCGCCATGGCCTCGAGCATCAAGGCACACGGCCCGGTAGCCGCCGTCGGCGAGCGCTTGGCCCGCTCCCTTCCAGGCGTGGCGGGTTTGGCCGCCGCCGTGCTGCAGCAGGACCAGCGGGCCGTCGTCGCCGTAGAGATCGGCGGCGACCTTGACGCCCCCCGACGCTTCGATCATCAGGTCAGGAATGAGCGTGTCAGTGATGCGTTCGCCGTGCTCGGACGGATGGGAGTACACATCGGCTCCGGCCGGCTCAGACGGCACGAAGTCGGGAGCGTCGGCGTCGGCCGGGTCGAACAGGGGTCGACCCGGCCCACCGGATGCTTGCTGCGTCATCGCCTGCCTTTCGTTCGCTGGGTCACCACGCGCAGCATCGCCGGCTGGCTCAGCCGCCGGTGCCCAGGCTGGCTAGGTGGTCCGAGCGCGGCCGTCGGCCTTGGCTGCGGCCTGGTCGCGCCGACGCGCCTCGCCTGCGGCTGCAAGAGCGGCACGGTTTGAATCGTCGACGCGCATGAAGTGATCGCGCCAGCCGTCATTGTCGTCGGCTTCCCACACGTAGGGCGTCTGCACGGTCGTGCGCGGAAGCCAGGCGCGCTCGAGCAGGTCAAGCCCGGTGCCCACGATGTCGCGCTGCATCGCCACATCGCCGGGCTTGCCGGTGGGGTTGCCGAGCGGGAAGTCGGTGAACACGAAGCGCGCTACGCCGCACTCCTCCACGATGTCGCGCGCGCTGCCGGCGACCACGGTCGGGATACCGGCCTCTTCAAGGTGTCGCGCGACCAGACCCACGGTCTGGTGGCAGACAGGTCAGAGGGGCACCAGGAATGCCACGTCGACGCCGTCTTCGCGCATCCACTCTTCGATGCTCGGCGAGTCGTTGCGTTGAGTGCGACGGTGGCTGTAGTCGGTGGGAATGCCGTAGAAGCGTTCCGACACCGCACCGATCCGGCCCTCAGCGGCGAACTCACGCAGCCGATTGATGGGCAGGTAGGTGTCGAGGTCTTCGGTGTGAGTGTTGTCCTTGTCCCAGAAGAGATCGTTGTTGTACAGGCCCTCGAGCGCGTCGTCACAGCGGGCCGCATAGGGCCGCTTGGGACGCGCAGCAGGCACTCCGGCCGGCTCGCTGCCGGCGCGAAAGAACGACGTCGTGACCAGACCGACTGTGCATTCCGACAACGGCTTGGACAGGGGGGTGAACGCCACCTCGTGGTTGTACGCCCACTGGTACGGCTGCGGGTAGCCGTGCGCCGCGTAGTACTCGCGCGACTTGTCGATGTAGCTCAGGTACGACCGATGCGCCCGCCGCCCGTCCGACTTGCGCCCATTGGTCTTGTGCTGGGTCCGTTCCGTTAACGCCATCGTGTCTCCCCTGCCTGCAGCCGGGCTCGGAACAGCCAGACCGCCACTGTCCGGTCCGCAGTCCGGCGCCACAGACTGTACGCGCCCGGCCCTGCTGGATGCCCGGTGCCGCTCTGGCGAGCCGCTCCGGTAGTGAGCCTCTCGGGGATGAACCTCTTGTTTCCCGCTCTTGTTCGCTGCGCTCACGGGCCGCTCGGGCCACGGCTTCGCCTCTTAGCCTGAGCGTCGTGACAGACGCCGACACGAGCGAGCCGAGCGAGAACCCGCCAGGCAGTGAAGGCTCGGCGTGGGGTGCGGGAGGACTGACCCTGGGCGGCAGCCTCGCTGATGCAGTGCAACAGCCGCCGACGGTGTACGCCGCAGTCGGCGGTCAGCGGTTCTTTGACGACCTGGTGGACCGCTTCTATGACGCCGTCGAAGCGGACCCGCTGCTGCGACCGATGTACCCCGGCGACCTGACGCCTTCCCGGCAGCGTCTGGCCGGCTTCCTGGCTCAGTACTGGGGCGGTCCCGCCGACTACAGCGCCGAGCGCGGCCATCCGCGCCTGCGCATGCGGCACATGCCGTTCGCGATCGGTCCAGCACAACGCGATGCCTGGATGCGCCACATGGTTGCCTCGCTCGCGGCGGCAACGCTGCCCGATGGATCACCGCTCGACCCCGACATCGCTCAGGCCATGTTCGCCCACTTCGACAACGCCGCCACCCACCTCATCAACCAGCCCTCCTGATGCGCGAGGTGAGGTAGAACGTCGGGCGATGGCTGACACGACCAGGCAGCGGGCGCGCCAGATGTGGGAATGCGTCGAGCGCTACCACCAGCTCTGCTATTGGGCACCCGAGGTGCGCGAAACGGGCACAGCGGCGGGATTGCGTGGCTTCTGGATGAACTACTTCGCCACGCGCGCCGCTCCGCTGGGTCCGGTGCCCGCCAGCGTCGTGGAGTCGCTGTTCTTCTATTACGCACCTGCGCGGGTTCAGCGGGCGATCCCAGATGCCTGGACGTACTCGACTCCGGAGAAAGTGCTGGCAGCGCGCTACCAGGGCATGGACCGGGCACTGCTGCGAGAACTCGGCGACTTCGGCGGCAGCGACGCTATTCGCCGCTGCGCCGAGGTCGTGCGGGCTGCATGCGATGCCGCCGATCCCGTCGGCCGCACGCTGTTCGCCGGCTGGGCATCACTGGACTGGCCCGTCGAGCCGCACCTCGCCCTGTGGCATGGCTGCACGCTGCTGCGGGAATACCGCAGCGGATGCCATTTGATCGCTCTGGCAGCGGTTGGCCTAGATGGCTGCGAATCGGTGGTCTCCCAGGTCGCCGTCGACGAAGCGCCCCGCGAGTGGATTTACGAAGAAGCCGGCTGGTCAGAAACTGAAGCCGCGGCCGCATCCGAGCGGCTCCGGCAACGGGGCTGGATCGATGCCGAGGGGCGGGCCACCAATGCAGGCTTCGCCGGGCGAGCCGAAGTCGAGGCGATGACGGATCGGCTCGACGGCGCGCACTGGACTGCGATCGGCGACGAGGCGGCGGATCGGCTGCTGGTCGACATGGCCCCGCTCAATGCAGTGCTGCCGAGAGACGACCAGATCGACTGGCGCGAGCTGTACCCCACCAACGAGTGACGGCATCTGCAAGGCTGCGGCCTATGAGCGAGCAACTGCCCGGACACGTTGACGACCCGGTGATGTCCCACAGCGAGTCAGTCGACATCGACGCCCCGCTGCAGAAGGTGTGGGACATGGTGACTGCGCTGGATCGCTATGGCGAGTGGAGCAACGAGAACACCGGCGGCTACTGGCGCAAGGGACCTGACGGCGTGCCCGGCACCGGGCAGGTCGGCGACATGTTCGTCGGCGTCAACCGGCTCGACGGCGAGGAGTGGAAGGCCCCGGTCGAGATCATCCGTCGCGACGAGAACGAGGACTTCGCCTTCGTGACGGGCGGCCTGGAATACAACATCGTGTTATGGCGCTACCAGCTCGCGCCCAACGGCGAAGGCACCACATTGACGGAGACCTGGACGCTGCGAAAGCTGTCGCCGCGCATGGTCGAGTTCGGCCAGAAAGAACTCGACTACCGGGCCGGCAACGCTCGGGCGGGCATCCGCGCCACGCTCGCAGCGATGAAGGCGGCCGCAGAGGCCTAGCGCCGAGCCCCCGGCATCCGTCTAGCCCGGGATCCCGATCATCTGCGCGGTCGCGTGCATGTTCACCAGACGGCTGAAATCGACGAACTCGCTGAAGCCGTCCTCGGTGATCGTGGCCCGGTAATCGTCCCAGCCCTGCGGTTCGCGGAAGTACAGCTCGGCCATGCCGAGGTAGGCCTCGTTGGCAGGATCTTGGCTGTGGTTGACCACGTAGCGCAGACCGCCGATTTCGTTCATGACATTCCGCACGTTGGGCGCATGTGCGTCCAGCCAGTGCCGGAACGCCGCGTCGTAGTCGACGCCGTCGCGGCCGGGAACCAGGAATGACACCTTGAAGAATCCCGACCGTGTCACCGGAAACAGTTCGTTCAGCGTGTTCGGCACCACGGGCAGCTCGCCGTCGATCACCACGTACTCGGTGGTCGCCCACCCCACGTACGGCTCGGCCTTCTGCTGGAACGTATCGGCGGGCACGGTGCCGTGCGGTTCGGGCGGGTTCGGGATCGCCCGGTCGAACCAGAGTTGTGCCATGCCGTCCCACGGCACGTCGCGGCCGGGCCGCTGGTCGAACAGCGTCGCTATGTACTTCGTGGCGTGGACCTTGCCCTCGGCGGCGGCGCGCGCCTGCCCGGCGATCACCGCAGGCATGTGGTTCTTGTACCAATTCGCCACCAGCTCATCGCGGGTGGCGTCGGAGCGGCGCTTGATGAGGAAGATCATCTTGGCGCCGGGTGTTGCTGCAATGGCGTCTGACATGGATGCCTCCTTGGCGACCACGACGTGTCTGCGTGGGCGACCTGTTCCCGCCGCATATCCGCTTGGCGGGATTGCTGCCCAAATCTAGGTTGGCGCTCGGTGCGACGGTCCACATCCTTCAACACTTCAGACTCGGCGTGCGGGCCGTCGCACTCGTGAGCGCTCAACAGCAACCTAGAGGATGACCGCAGAAGCCGTCAACGAAGTTCGGCTGAGAGCGCTTCGGCGAGGCGGACGTAATCCTCGGGCCGGTTGTACAGGTGAGCGGAGATTCGCAGGACGCGGTCAGGCGGCGCGGGCCAAGTGAACACCGGCACCTCGATGCCGTGCCGCTCCCGCAGCGCCGCCATCAGCGGGTCGAAGATCGCCGAGCCCGAATGGTCAGCAGGCGGCAGCGGCACGCTCGCAATTGCGCCGATCATGTCCTCCGGCGCCGGCGGGTCGATGCCGAGCGCCTCGATGAGCACGGCGCGTCCCCCGAGACACAGCCCGCGGATCGCAGCCTTCACTCCCGGCCAGCCGTCTGGGTGCATGGCCTCGACTGCTGCGAGCGCATCGGCCACGGTCAACCAGGCGCTCGGGTCATGGGTGCCGGTCCAGTCGAACTGCGCGTGCAGGTGCCCGCCCTGCGACGGCCAGCCGCCGTTGTAACCGTGGCTGACGACTGCGTGGTGCATCCCGTCTCGCCGGTCGGGTCGCACCCACAGCAACGCGGCGCCCTTGGCCGAGCACATCCACTTGTGGCAGTTCGCCGTGACGTAGGACGCACCGAGCTCGGTCACGTCGAAATCGAACATGCCGGGGGCATGGGCCGCATCGACGAGCACTCGCACATCGGGCTCCAGCCGTGCCACCAGCTCGTCCACCGGCATGATGAGGCCGGTCGCCGAGGTCACCGCGTCGATCAGCAGGATGCGCGTGCGGTCGGTGACAGCGCTGAGCACGGCATCGACCACCTCGCTGCGGTCCTCGAGCGGGAACGGCACTGCCGCCGTGGTGACTACTGCACCCGCCCGGGCAGCGGACACGACCGCGGCATTGGCGCAAGCGTTGTACTCGTGATCGGTCACCAGAATCTCGTCGCCGGGCGACAGGCTCGGCTCCAAGGAGCGCAGCACCGAATTCACGCCTGCGGTGGCGTTCGCGACGAACACGAGTCCTGCGGGGTCAGCGCCAACGAACTGCGCCACGGCCTGGCGCGTGCAGTCCAGACGCTCCTGGTACTCGCCCTCGAGGAAGAACCGGGTCGGATTGGCCTCCATGCGCTCGCGGATGACTTGCTGGGCTTCCAGCACGACACCTGGGGTCGCCCCGAACGAGCCGTGATTGAGATGCAGCACTTCTGGGTCCAACAGCCACGCAGTCACCAACGGCACGCTACGGGCGCGGGGAGGCATGACTGCGGCGAAGTGATTTGAGACCGAAGCTGGGCGCTCGGGAATCCTTGACGGCGCCGCTATGCCGTATCGGGTCGATCTGCTCTTGTCGTTCGCGTTCGACCTGGCGAATTCGTTCACGCTCGCGCCGCTCGAACCGCTCAGTACTCGGGCGACGATGAGCGGCGGTTCGCATTCACGACTCGGATGGACCCAAGGCGCCACAAAGTCGACGGTGAACTCATGGCGGGTATGCCAAGCCGACGCATCGCGGCATAGACGATCTCTGAATTGCTGTACGAAAAACCTACAAAACGCGCTGCAAAACGTCTCTAGACTGTTCGTCAACGTCGGTTGAGGTCGCATGTGGTGCCAAGCCGTTCGTTCCCACGCAGAGGCAGGCCAGATGGGCAGTTCCGATGACATCATCCCGGGCCGTGGCGCTGCCAATGCGATTGGAGATGAACCGGATCGGCTCACGATGCCGGGTTACCGGACCCGCGTGGTGGAGGCCGAAGTCGACCGTGCTTTGAGTCGGGTAGGCGCTGTGCTGATCGATGGCGCCCGCGCGTGCGGCAAGACGTGGACTGCCCGCCGGTTCGCCCGCAGCGAAGCACGCTTGGATGATCCGGCCACGCTGCTGCTGGCCGAGAATGCCCCCGACGCGGTGCTCGCGGGGCGGGTGCCGCGGTTGCTCGACGAATGGCAGCACGCGCCCGCGCTGTGGAACCGCGTGCGGCGGGAATGCGACGACCGCGTTGGGGCGGGCCAGTTCATCCTCACCGGCTCGGCGCTGCCGACCGACGACATCACGCGCCACTCGGGCATGGGCCGAATCGGTCGCGTGCGCATGCGCCCGATGTCGCTGTACGAATCGGGGCACTCGTCGGGCGAGATCTCTGTAGGCGCGCTGTTCGCCGGCGAGACCGAAGCGGCGATGCCGCGCGCCGATGCGGACCTCACCGCCGTGGCTTCGTGGCTCTGCATGGGAGGGTGGCCTGCCAATCTCGGGGCGACCGTCGACGACGCGGCTCGAACGCTCGGTGACTACATCAACGAGGCAGTCCGCGTGGAGGTATTCGAGGCGGTCGGCGTCCGCCATCAGCCCGAAGCGTTGATGCGCCTCATGCGTTCGATCGCCCGCAGCGTGGCCGGCGAAGCGCAGATCACACGCTTGGCCGCCGACACAGGCAGGGAGACCCCCATGACTCGCGGCACTGCTTCGGCATATCTCGACGCCCTGCAGCGCATCTTCGTTGTAGAGCCACAGCCGGCTTGGTCTGTGGAATTGCGCTCCCGGGCCACGCTGCGCAATGCTCCCAAACTGCACTTCGTAGATCCGTCCCTGGCGGTGTCGGCTCTGGGCGCCAGTCCCCGGCGGCTGCTGGGCGATCCCGAGACGTTCGGCTTGCTGTTCGAGTCGTTGGTGGTACGAGACCTACGCGTCTACAGCGGGGCTCAGCGCTGTGAGGTGTACCACTACCGCGACAACGTCGGCCTTGAAGCCGATGCAGTAATCGAACGTCCCGATGGTGCCTGGGTCGCAGTCGAAGTCAAGCTCAGCGCCTCACAGCGCGCTGTCGATGCGGCAGCGCGTTCTCTCCTGCGTCTGCGAGACAAAGTGGCATCGCGGCGCGCATAGGAATTGGCCGCGCTGTTGGTCGTGACCTCCGTCGGCGCCGCCTACCGTCGCAGCGATGGCGTGCAAGTGGCACCGATCAGCGCCCTCGGTCCCTGAGCGGCGGCACTTCGAGGACCGACGAGGCCCTCAGAGTCGGGTTGGCCTCGATGCGGGTGCGGATGCGCTGGGAGCTCGGGGATCTTTGACGGCGCCGCTATGCCGTATCGGCTCGACCCTGTTCTTGTCGTTCGCGTTCGGCCCGGCGAATTCGTTCACGCTCGAACCGCTCGAACCGCTCGGTTTGTTCCTTGACCTTGCGCATGAGAGCATCCCATTCTTCGCGAGTGGGCGGATTCTGATCTGAGGGCCTGTACACCGAAGCTGGCATCTTGACGTGGCGGGGAGCGTTACGGCGCCGCACGCGCCTAGGGAAACTCGGCTCGCTGGACTCGGCTGTCATGACGCCTCCATCGGAGGAGGTGTGAGCCGGCCGTGCTCCACCTCGTATACGTCGAGAGCATTCGACAAGTTCTGGATGGCATCAAACATAGCCGTAGGTGGAATCCTCACTCGGGCGACGATGAGCGGCGGTTCGCTTCCGCGACTCGGATGGAGCCAAGGCGCCAGAAAGTCGACGGTGAACTCATGGCGAGTATGCCAAGCCCGCGCATCATTGGCGTAGACACCGCCACTCGGCACATGCTCCTCAAATGTTCCGTCGAAGTCGGTCGGGTCGGTCGGCATGCGGTGCACGATAGAACAACAACGAAACCACTTTTCAATAATTATCGATCTATTTCGTCCTCGCGAGATCGCCGAGGGCACTATTTCGGCAAGAGACAAGAAATGCATCGCTGCGGCAGGCTCAACAGCATTCAGGCAGCTTCGGCGACGCGCTCAAGCAGCGCCCGCACGAGCGATGTCGCTCCCCGGCCGTGCACCCTCAGCAGCGTGCCGCCCGGTGTTGCTGCCGCCTCCAGCGCCGCGACAGCCGCATGTTTCGCGTGGCTGGTTTGCACAACGACCACATCGCAGTTGCGAGCCATGGCTTCGAGTCGGTCACTGTTGACGTGCTCGCGCGCGAGCGTGACATCGGTACCCGGCCACTGTTCCTCAATCCACTGCTGCGCCCGCCTTGCCGCCGATTCCGCCAGTGAGTAGATGCCGACACGGCGGAATGGATGCCTGCGCCGACGACTCTCGCCGTTGTCGGGATCGGGCGGCGGCACAGGGAAGTCGAGCCCCGCCGCGGTGAACAGCTTTGTCAGCAGAATCGCCTGGGTTCCCGTCAAACGGTCGACCCACTGCACGGCAGCGCTGTGCGCAGCCGCCAACAGAATGTGCCGAGGGTGTTCGTCCGGCACGCTCGAGAAGAGCAGAACGTCCAGTGCTTCGATCAGCCAGTCAGCCTCGCGGCTCCCGAGGCCTGACAGCACCCCGCGTAGCGCCGCCGCCAGCTCGGCAAACTCGCTTGCCGAGCAGCCGGCACGCAGAATCTCTTCTGCCAGCCGCAGTCCTGCACGCCGTTCGCTGCGCCCACCGTCGCCCTCCAGCATTACTCCCAGAACGGTGACAGCGGGCCCTACGGCTCCCGGGAGCAGGCCATCCGGTTCACAGAGCCACTCGATCAGAATCGGAAGGCCGTTACGGGTTCGGCCCCGCTGTTCGCCTGCAAGGGCGTCCATCAGTGCCAGTACCACATCGTCGGCCCCGCCGTCGTTCAGCACGGAGACTCGGTCCCAGCCAGTAGCCCATTCACGGAGCACGTCAGGCCGATCGGGCCAGTCTCCTATCAGCCAGTCGTGCCAGCCACGCGGCACATGCCGGCCCGCGTTGGTATCAACCAGTTGCTGATACAGGTTCCGCTCCACAGCACCGTCAAGCAGCAGGTGTCGCGCCTCGTCGTCCATCCCGTCCACCAGCGCGACAGCTCGTGTCGCCGACTGCGCATCTCCGAGACTGAACGCGGCATGCAGGACCGAGACCGCATCCTTGTCGTTCAGAGATGCGCCGGCAGCAAGATCCAATGCAGCCTCGAAGTCACCACGCTGGTAGAGCACCGCAATCGTCGCCTGGGCCGGTGTGGACGGGACACCGCGTAGGCGGGCCAACACTGCTGTGACGACGGGATCGGCATTCCACTCTGCTTCCAATGCCTGGCACACGGCATGTCGGGGTTCTGCCGCGAGCGACTCAGACAACGCCAAACAACGCGCCGCGGCCATCGAGTCGACCTGGCTGGGGTGCGAGACAAGCCCTGGCCATTCATCCTCGACAACGCCGGCGACCTTCGCCCAATCCACCATGGGTGCCGCGTCGCCGCTCAGCCGTGGGGCAATGAACAGCGCATCGGCGGCCCGAGCCAAGTGCCCTGTGACGGCGGGCGGACGCCGGAACTTCGCAATGTCCTTCAGATCAGGGTCGTCACGCATCTCAAGCGGTGAACCGAGCGTCCCGATGAGGTGCACTCTCAGGAACTTCACGTTGGTTGCCGAGAGCAGACTCCGCGTCCTGATCTCGTCAATCGCAGCCTGCGCAGTCGCCCTGTCACGCGCCCCCAAGGCTGCGAAGAAATCTCGCAATACTCGCCCCACGGGGCGCGGCACATCCATCCCGCGTTCCGGCGCGGATTGCCACACGTCAAGCATCGAACGGACGTTGGAGCGGGCTTCGCTGCGCCAAGTCGACTCGACATCGATCCTTAGGCACACGCCGTCCGGCGTGGCAAGGCAGGCGGCCTCGTCCAGAGCATCGCCGCCGGGTCCCACCCGAATCGCGCAGCTCCCAACCGGTGGCCCAAGCCACGCCTGCACCTCCTCGGTAAGCAGCCGACCCTCACGCGAGTCAGGCGCGAGTCCGTACCAACGGGTCATCCCTGCGGCCATCGCCGGAAGAAGCGTTCGCTTGCCGGCAGCCAACCTCGCTACGAGCGTCCGCACCAAGCCAGCCGATTCATCGGAGAGCGCAGCGAGATCGACTTCATTGGGCGCCCGGTAGAACGCTGCTACGTCGCTGCTCATGTCCATTGCGGCTCGCCCCAGCGCTGTGTGTAGGCGGCGCGCGTGCGAGCGACCGTGTCGGGATCGCGGTTCACGTGGACCGATTCCTCAAGACGTCGCAGGCCGTTGTAGGTGAGGTTCATCGATCCGCTCAGCAGCACCTCGTCGGCAAGTATTCCTTTCTCGTGCAACTCGGCCGACTCGCAGACTCGCAGCTGTCGCTCGGCCCCGATGCTCTGCGCCCTGCCGCGGATCTGGTGCACGAACGCCAAGTTGTGTGCATCCGGTCGGCACGCCACCACTACCCCGCCGCCCCGGGCCAAGTGAAGCTCGAGCACCTCGCCAAGCCGCAGCCATCGCTTGGCCATCGTCGGCACCAGACCGCGGAACCGCCCGGAGCGGTTGTCAATCAACCGGACGTCGGAAATCCATGGCGTCACGATCCACAGCGGCCGACTAGGCAGCAGCAGTTCCGCCACGAAGAGGCTCGCGAGTGCATCCGCCAGTTCCTCGCGCGACGCGAACGCAGCGGTTCTCATGCTCCTGACGGTCATTGCTGCGCCTCCCGCAGGTCCACCATCAGCCGCACACCGGCGGCCGAGCGCTCGACTCCAACCACCCGCGGATAGAACTCGAGCACGCCGACCGCCGTTGGCGCAGCCATCAACTGACCGATGGCCTGCGACGCACCTTGATCGTCGGCACAGTGCACCACGGCTGCGCCTAGCTTCCGCAGGTGGCCATCCAGCCGATCCCGCCATGATTCCTCGTCGAAATCGACTGCTGGTGGCGGTACCACCACCAAGTGCTCCACCAGCAGACGCTCGGTCGAGGGCAGTTCCACGTAAGGGCTGTACGCCGCGAGGCTGGCTGCGCGAAGCCGTCCACCGCGCGGCCACAACAGCCCCACCAACTGGCCAACGGCCCAGTCGTCGCCATCGGAGCCTCCGGTGACAATCGCGGCGAGCGCGACCCGAACGTTGCGCTGCTGAGCCGCCAAGAAGGCGAATACTCGCAACTCGATCTCGATCCCGAGGTCCGACTCAAGACGATCCCACATCTCCAGAAGGTCCGTGCACAGGCGTTCCACCGCCTCGTCACTGCCGGGGCGCAGTAGCCGCGTTGCCAGCGCCCCCAGAGTCGACTGGTCGACATCGATGCCGTGCGCGAAGAGCGCCGACCGCAGACTTGCCCATGCCTCAGTTACCGACCGGAGACCGTCGGCACCGCGAACGCTGCCAATCTCCTCTCGGAACCCGCCTCGGCGCCGTTCTTCGAGAAAGAGACGCAGGTTCGAGTCCACGCGCTCACCTTCACGCGGCCCGAGGATGCTCGAGACCACCGCCCAGAAGCTGCGCGGATCCTCGTTGATGCGATCCACCACCGCTTCGATGACCCCAGTGCCGCCGGGCTGATCCTCCGAGATGGTGATCTCGGCAATCGGTTCATCGGCCCGCCCCGCCTCAAGGTCCAGATCGGGCCGCAGGTCTTCCACATCGAGGTCTGGGCATGTCGCCTGCATCGCTTCGATGAGTCCAGCAGCCACTGTGGACGCGAACCGGCCCTGTACCCATGCCAGAGCGGTGCCCGGCACCGGTCGAGCGAGCGCTGCGAGGTGTTGGCACAGTCGTGCCAGCAACGCCGCATCATCGAGCGCAGACTCGACATCGGCGAC
Source organism: Acidimicrobiales bacterium (assembly GCA_965231925.1). Taxonomy (GTDB): domain Bacteria; phylum Actinomycetota; class Acidimicrobiia; order Acidimicrobiales; family Poriferisodalaceae; genus Poriferisodalis. The sequence continues at coordinate 810,968 of OZ246894.1, read as the reverse complement.
CAAGCGCGGCGCATTGTCCACCGATTCAGTGCCGTTCTCAGTCCGGCCTACGGCTGCTTCGTCATCGGAATCCGAGTACTCCGGGGCATAGACAGCGCCGAATACCGAACGCGCCGCTTCTGTCATCGATGATCGAAGTTGCTGCGCCCGTGGCAGGCGAAGCTCGGCCGGGCCGCCGCCCGCGCTCGCGGCGACCACCGCTGACACCGCCAACTGCACCAGCCATTTCCGGAGAAACACAGACGGTGCCCCGGCAATGATGGCTGGGTCTGTGCATACCAGGTACTCGAAGAATGCGGTGCGGAGCGCCCGATCAAGCCCAGGGTTGCCGCCATGGGGCATCTCAGATGGCAGCCGAAGCCCCACTCGCACAGCGTCCACATCCATGGCGAACCCGACCGCGGCATCACTGCCGTCGACGGTGACTGAGTGCTTCGTGGGAGCAACCTGGGTGGCGTCTCGTCGCTCGACTTCGAATGTGCACCCGTATCGCCAGACGGTCAACGGCGAGCGGCCACGGTGAGTATGCGCTTCCACTCGAGCGACATGCTGTGCCCATTGGTTCCCTTCGGGCAGGTCGAGGACTGCGAGAGTTCCATGGGCCTGAAATGCCACCTTCCAGTGCCAACGCCCGTAGGCAGTGTCAGGTATGTTGCCCGCAGGCGTCGCCAAAACGATCTCCCGCGGCTGCACGATCGCGTGCTTCACGCCTGGCGCCTCATCCACCTCAAGCCAGTCGTCACAGAAATCCTCGACGGGCAATGAGCGCTCCGCGGAGGGAGGCGGCTTGACCCACAGGCGCTGGAAGCGGCCCCGCAGTGCATAGCGATAACTCACGCGACCAGGTGCGTGCTCGCGCATCGCCTGTGCGATCGGCACAGTGTCCACATCGCCTGATTCCCCGTTCTCTTCTCGTCGCCGCAGATGCACCTCCGGTGTCTGGAGCTTCGAGAACAACGCTTGCGGCAAGAAGTCGTTCATGGGATCGGTCGTTTGCCAGCCGTGATTGTCGTCAGCGGGATGGAGTGCAGCCTGAAGGCGACGAATGATCGTGGGCAGCACAGTCGTGACAATCGCGCGGGGGTGATCCCACAGCACCGCTTGCACCTCGGCATCGTCCAAGCGCAGGGCGCGGCCCAGTTCTCTGCCCATCCGCTCGATTCGCTCCGGCTTGAGGAGGTCACGTGCCTCGCGAAGCACTCGCTCTGCCTGGCCGGCTTTCGAATTGCTAGGCCGATGCTTAAGCAGATTGCGGATCGCCACGCCGCCGCAGGCCATCGACAGATGGTCCAGCAGCCACCAGGTGGCCTGCATCTTGAGGATTACACGGTTACGCAGCGGCAGATGCACCGACTCGAGCCGAGGGTCGAACAGCGCCTCGTAGGACTCGAAGGCCAGACGGTCCCGTCCGTAGTCCGACAGCACCACGGCAGTCCACGGACGCATTGACGGGTCGCGTCCTGCCCGTCCGCGACGTTGCAGGAACTGTGCACCGTCGCGCGGTGCCTTGTGTTGTATCACGGCACCCACTTCAGGGTCGTCGAAACCGACCTCCAGCGACGCCGTCGCCACTACAACATCGCTGTCTTGGTCCACCCCGGAGTCCTGCGAGGTGGTCCGCCCCACCCGCACTATCTTGTCGAGCGTCTTGAGTGCCTCCGTCGCCGACCACATCTGGCCTTCGTCGTACCGCCCGCCGTCTGCACCTTCGCTTGACCGCAGCAGCGCCAAGCTGCCACCAGCCTTACGGCCGACGCCATTCGCGGTCCAGCCCTCAGCATCGGTCAGCTGCGAATGCAGGCGATTGACCACATCGAGATGATCGGTGAAGACGAAGACGCGCGAGCCGAACGCACCCGAGCTCGGCTGCCCGGGCGAGCGATCAAGCATTCGGCGCAGCAGCATCGTGACTTGAATCGTCGTGGAGAGCAGTGCTGTCTGCGACGCGGGGTCACCTCGCAGCGCCAACAGGTACTCGCGCCCCGCCTCGTACATCTGATCCTCGGCCGGGCGCACGACGTGGACATTGCCTGCCTCAGCCCCGATGAGCTCAGAGAAGAAGCCGGCGGGATCAGCCAGCGTGGCCGACAGGCCCACGACATGTCCCGGATTCTCCATCGCTGCAAGCCAGCGCCGGATCAGGTTTGCCACTTGTGCGCCATGGGTGCTGGAGTAGGTGTGCATTTCGTCCAGCAACACGAAATCCGGTGAGCGGCGCGCATCTCCCACGAACAGCTTGCGACGGCGGGTGTCGCCGAGGTTTCTATTGACCATCTCCGTGGTGGTGAACAGGATTTCAGGAGGCCGTGATTGAAGTTCGTTGCGAGTGAACACCAGACGTGTTAGGTCAGCAGAGCACTTGACACAGCGGAGCAGATGGCCTCGCTTATCCGTCTCGGGCCACACAAGGTCGCCATCGCAGCCGTCACGGAGACATTTCAAGAACGGTGCCACCAAGCCACCCTCGCGGACTTTCCACTGTCGTTTAGTGTTCCGCCGCGCATCGTGACGGCTGTCGGGTGTTGCGCCGTAGAGCACCCCGACGTTTATTCGCTCCGCGTCTGACTCACCGAGTGCAGCGATGGTCTCCAAGCATGCGCGCAACTGGTCACGCAGCAACTCCACACGCGGATAGATGGCAACGACGCGCGGCACACCGACGGGTCGGGGGTTGGCAACCATGTGTGCGAGTGCAGGCACATAGAACGCCAACGTCTTGCCAGCGCCCGTACCAGCAGCAATGCAGGTGCCCCCGAGCCGACCGGCGCGTGCCAAGAGCCCCTCGGTCGCCTCCAGTTGGAATTCCGACGCGTGGCGATTGCCGAAGATCGCCCGGACAACTCGTTCATGCTCAGGCTGCCAATCATCTGCGAGCCGACCAGCCAGTCGGCCCACAGCGCTGTCCACACTGATTTCGCGTCTCGGCACCGACCGGGTACGGGACAAGAACCGCAGATCCGACACAAGGCTCGGCGCGTTACGCCAGTCGCGTCCGTGGAACCATTGTCGCAAGCTGGCGGCCAAGCGCACAGTCTCAGCCATGCGCGTGCGATATTGCGTGCGGATCATCCCGTGTCCGAATATCAAGCCCGAGCGTTCCAACTCGTCGAGAAGGTCCTCGGGATCAACGGAGGGATCGAACTTCTCGAGCAGGTTAAGCAGTTCATCCTCAGCCAGCGAGCCGGTCGTCACGCCCCACGACAGCAGCGGCAACTCACTGGCCTCCAGTTCGCCAAGAACGGCCAACAAGCGCTCACTGGTCATCTGCACTGCCTCATCAGTACCGACGGACCACGAATTCGCCCAGTACGCCCGCCTGTCGCAATGAGATCAGCATTTCCTCAGTCAAGTCTTCCAAGGGAAAGCCGTCCTCGGAAGCCGCTCGTTCGAGCACCACCTGCACTTGGGGCGGCAACTCCGCTTGCGCTCGCTTCAGTTCTTCGAGCAATGATCGCAGTTCACCGCCGAGTTCCCGTACCCGCACCACGCAAGTCTCCAGGCCGTCGGCATCGAGCGCTGTCTGTATCGGCCCGAGATCACGCATCGGGTTCCTGCCGATAGCACCATGAATTTGAGATGCAATGCGCTTCGCCCGGGTTACCTTGGACGGAGGCCCAGCCAAGCCCTGCAGGCTGTCGTCGCTAATCAGCGCCGACAAATCTTCAAATGCAGTCTTCCACGCCGATAGTGCCCACCTCGCGAGGCCTTCCTCAATCTTCTCCGTCGATCTGAGCAGCGTCACAGCAGCTTGTTGCTGCACTGCCGCCGCGTTGTACTGCGTCAGTGCAGATCTGAAGCTGCCGACCGCTTTGCGCAGTTGCGTCTCGTTCAACCTCGGCCGTTCATCCAGTCCGAGCAAATCGCTCAGCACCACCAGCATTTTGAGGAATGCAATACGATCGCGCAGTTGCGACAGCAGTTCCGATGCCTGTTGCTGCAATTCCAAATGTTGATCGTCGCGCTGCGAAGTCTCAACACGTAGTTTCAGCGAACCAGCACGCTCATAGATGTTCATTGCGTAACATCACTGGCAGCGTCGAGCAGGCTCGTCAGTTCTTGTTCGATGGCCGCAACGATTGTCGCCAGATCGTCAGAAACACCTGCATCAGTTGATCGTGTGGACAAATTCTTCTCGATCGTGTCCATCATACGCATCGCTTGCTTGACGAATTGATGCGCGACACTCACGTCTTTCGGTCGCTCGCCGGAGAGGATCTGGATGCGCTTTGTGAAAGTGCACTCGGCTTTGATCGCTTTGGTGGCATCACGAAGTGAACGCAACACCTGGTCAAACCCGGTGTTAGGCGTCCCGATATCAGCCAGAGTGTCAAGATCCTCGAAACGGCCCGCTCGCAGCGCCGCTGCGTGGAGTTCTCTTACTCGTTCCGCCTGCTGCTCAAACGACCGCCCGCCCGCGAGCATCGGCGCGGCACCCTTCACATGATCGCACAGGCGTTCCCACTCCACCTCGACCGCGAGACTGACTGCTCGCAGTAAGCGGGAAACTGCGGCATCCGATGAGGCCACTTCTCCACCGTCCAGTCGTTCTATAACTTTCTGGACATGCGGCAACATTCGATCTGCTCGCAGTGCTCGGACCGCACCTGTCGTTCCACGAGACTCGCCAAAATAGGCCGCTGCTATTGGCCGCAGTCTTGAGTATTCTTCTTCAGCTCGGGCGACTGCCTGCACCCATTCGGGCGAACGACTATCACGATCGGTGAACTCTGCCGGTTCGCTAAACATGAGACTCAAGTAATCACTTGGTCTCTGAGCGCCAGCACAGTTGCCGAGCACAAGCGACGCCACCAAGAGACCCTCGGCAGACACGGATGACTCCGATGCCACGATTCTATATAGCGCAGTCGTTGCTCTCTGTGTCCACTCTTCGAGGTGTTGCGCCAACGCGCGGCGGCGTGCGTCGTCGTACGGGTCCTCCGCTTGTAGGCCTGTGCCATGAACGATTAATCCAGCGATAGCGACCGCCGTCGCTGCGTCGCGTTTCACTCTAATGATTGCCTCCGCTGGGTCTCCTTGCGCAGTCAGCGTTCCCTCGATGTGGATCGCACGATCGTACTTGAAGTGCCTATCGACCAATTCACCACCGAGGTGAAGTGGCGCCCCGTCCAAATCAATCGCATCCAAGACAGCGCGGTGAATGGACTTCTTCAGGTCATTGGTAACTCGAAGACTGAAATCCTTTTGCTGGCCGGTCCAAGCCTCCAGTTCGCGGAACACACGCAGTCTGTTCGGCTTCAATCGCTCCTCAAACATTTCAAGGGCAGGTTTCTCTGACCCACTGCGCCTATCGTGCATCTCCCTGACGGGATCACGGTCCGTCGTCCGCCGCTCATCACGCACTTCTAGCTTACTTGGGGACGGTGCCATGCCGAAGGCCTTCAGCACCATTGCCTCAATGTCAACGCGATCTTCCGCCCAGTAGCGCAATAGCGTGGCACGCTTTTCTGCCTCGCCACCATACTCAGACCGCAAGCGTTCCACGATCTCTGGACGCACTGGAATGCTGCTGCTGCTGAAGTCAGCCAAGAGTTCTTCCGAAGGAAACGATGCCGCCTTGAGTTCTGCCATGCTAAGCGGGAGAAGTTTCTCGATCATTACTTTGACCACTTGGCGAGGATCAAATCGCAGCGTCGAGAGACATCCAACCAGTCGGTCAACTGCGACCTGATTAAACGGATACAATCCGTAACCCTCGTGACTCGCGCCAAAGCCCGCGTGGCACATCTCGTGGTGACCGCATGTATGACATGCGTTCTCCAGTGGAACAGTGTCAGGGTGCCGCTCCCAATCAGCCTCCAGCTTCTGAGGATCTATTCGGCATGCATTAAGGTAGCGTCCCAAGAATGAGAGGACTTCATCCGGTTCAATCCCGTCAGACCCGTACGTAGAATCCAGCCAGTACGCGTCATCGCAGCGCGTACGCACAGTGTCAAAGTTGTCAAAGTGACCCCGAGTGATGGCAAAGAGAACTCTCAGGTTGCAGAGTTCCCCGTCAGTAGACGATGCCGACTCTACTATCGCGTCGAGAAATTCTCGTTCGACACCGTGCAGCACCGTGAGGTCTTCAATGAACAGTACCAGTTCTTTCCCTTGTTGTCGTATCTCGCGCCGAATATCTCGGAATACTGCAACAAGATCAATACTGTTCGACAAGAACACTCGCTTGACGGCCTGCGGCAACGCATCATTGACAATCTCCAATGCCACGCGGCGCTTGTCAGGTATAGTGCTCATGCTCAAGAGCGTATTTCTCGCCCTAGGAGTTACATCGCCGATATCACCAAACATTAGTGGCAGGTCGCTCCCAGCAATATGCACGGCATCGTCATCGAGACCGTCGCCATCTTGTCGCCCACTTTGCGCGAGTCCGATCAAGCGCGGGATGACTGCACCCGGGGAAGTGAAGCGCTCCCGGACTATCGGGTCGTGAAATATGTCTGGCAGGGTTGTACGAAGTTTGTCTCGCAACTGGGCATCGCGCCGATCTAGATGGGTTTGACCAGTCGGTTCCTCTGCAACGATTAGTGCGAGTTCATCTAGCAGCCGTTGTCCGAGCGTCTCGTCACTCTCCGAGTGTGCAGGCGCCAACTCCAATGCCTCACGCGCCGCATCAATTGTCGGCCCATGCATCCCCGCTATCACCAATTCCACGACGTGCCGAATGCTGGTCTGGTTTTTGGGGAGATAGCGGGTTTCCCACTCCGAGGTGTCACGCGTCTGCTGGTACACCCAGCGGACTAGGTGCGACTTGCCAGTGCCAGACCCGCCGACGATCGGGATGAGCCGATAGCCATCAGGGCCGATGGCGCTGCGCAACGCATCGACCACCTCGTGCTCATCAACCAATTGGCCTTCTGGTTCCCTTCCCAATTCGATCCGCCCGCGCCTAGCTCGCAGAGGGTGATGGACAGCTCGAAAGTGGCCCGGCTGAAGCGATGCGGCATCTCGAGGCGAAGACGCCAACACAGCGGCGTCCGACCAGCACACGAAGTTGACGAAATCACTCACGACATGCCTTCCAAGCTGATGTGCGACACGGTCGTGCCGTCAGACAGCGTCAGCTTCTCTGTGTCAGCGTGATCATCCAATCGGATGCGACCCTCGGTTCCGAGTCGCTTCAAGACTTCCGTGGTGGCGAAGCTGAGCCTCCCGTCGCCCTCAGGCGGTTCGACTCGGTGGGCATTGACGAATTCTCTGTACTCGCCGCTCTCCATTACGGGGAGACAACGACCCAGCGCGTGAATGAACGACGGGCCGTCGAGCACCTTCGCCCCCTCGAATACGTCCGGAAGCGTATCGCGTACCGCACGCGTAGGGTCCGGTATCAGGTCGCCCGAAGGCGACAGCCAGCAGAAGCCGAGCGAGCAGGCCCAGCGGCGAAACGTCCGCCATCGCGTGTCGTTAGCGATGGGCCACCCGGCCGTTCCATCACCCTCATCATCATCAGCGTCGCGGCCAGCAGCGTGTCGCCTACCGAAATGAGCCGTCTGCAATTCGGCGGCGTTGCGTTTGCCGCCCTCATAACCCGTTGGTGCGGCTGAGGCAGGGAACTGCAGAAACCAGGCCAACGCGTTTGTCAGGTCACGGGCGCCTTTCTGGCTGCCCCACTCGGCCGTGTTGAGTTCCGGTGCCAAGACGCTGCGACGAATGTACGAGGCCATTGCCTCCGCGCTGTTACCCGTGGGCTTGCGCGCGTCAGGCATCAAATGAATGTCGTTGCCCTCGATGGTGACAAGGCCCAACTCGCGCGCACAGGTCAGGTTGACCGCGACATCGTTCTGGTGCTTGCCGTCCTTCGACAGTCCAGCCGGCGCCAAGACATCGAGCAATCGCTCCCGCTGCTCACGTTGCCCGCGACACGCTGCCAAATAACCAGTGATGAGTACCAAGACGCTCACGCGCAGCTCGGGGGGGTTCAGCAGGGCCACGCTCTCGCCTCCTACAGCAGCCGTTCTATCTCTGACACAGAACGCGCGCCGTCACATTCGTGCAACCGCAGACCGGTTTGCCCAGCCCGCGCGTTCCGACGGCCGAGCACCATGTACAGGTCGGACCGCTCGCTCCCATCCAACCAAGCTTGGGGCACGGCCTCGTTGTCACAAATCAGCAGCGTCGGCACGCCGGCTTCCCACAGCGGCTCAAAGTCGTCGTCGGTGCTGACCGCCACAGGCCACGGAGCTGACGACACCTGCGAGACGGCGTCGGCCAACTCGTCGGCACGGCCAGTTGGCAGTATCGCCAGACCGATACCGGCTGCGCTGGCCAGTCTCCCGACAATCCGTCTCAGCTTGCGTGGCGACCCAAGCTCAGCAGAATCAGCCCATACGATCAGTCGAGGCCCGTATCGGCCGGGCGACGCCAGATCTCTCAGTCTCGAACCCGGATGGCGGATGCGGATCGCCCGAGCAATCGGCGATGTCGGCGGCGTGTGACGCCGCCCGCTGCGCCGACAAGCACGACACCTACCGCAACTCCAACCGCACGCCGTGGCCAGTTCATCCGGTGACTCGATGGTGTAGTTCTTCGCAATCAACTCGCCGGTGCAGTGATCGCCCGACAACGCCGCCACGAGGCCGGCCCATCCATCACGTCCTACTGACAGCCGCTCCTGCCGAATCGTCTCCACGGTGACCTGCCAGAAGCCGTCGGTTTGATGGTCGCCGCGCAACAGCCGGACCGGCAACCAACCCTGCGCTTGGCCAGTCTTCCCGTCCTCGCCGTCGGCAGTGTCGACGGCACTGAACTCCCATTCCAGCGCACCCGCTCGCACCATCATGCTCAGAGCCGCAAGATTCCAGGATTCGTTGTAGTCGCTGTGCTTCGACACATTGCCAGGGACGGCCGTCGTGGGTACGCGCAGCACGTTGCCGTCATGCGGAACTGCTGCGGCCGCCATCTTGTTCCATCTGTCGCGTGCCTTCTCGACGGTCAAGATGTTCGGTGACGCCATTCGTGCACCCACTTCGCGGTCAGCTTCGGTGGGCAATACCAACGACACCACCGGACGGCCATCACGTCCGCCGCGCCCCACCTCTTGGTAGTACCGGTCCAACGTCTCCGGCATGCACGCATGTACCACCGTACGGACGTCAGGAATATCGATGCCCAAGCCGAACGCCGACGTGGCGAACACCACATCGACGGATGCCGGTTCCGGCGAATCGTAGCGCAGGGCCCGCAACACGTGCTCACGGTGAGACGATGGCGACCCGCCGTCCACGACAGCCATGCGCTTGAAGCCATGCTGCTGACTCAGGCGCTCGAGACGGCGAGGCGTCAGTGCCCCCGGCCGTGCGGCGCCCTCATTCCGCAAGGTGGTGTAGACGATCGCTGGGCGAGGTAAGTGCCGCAGAGCTTCCAGCAGACGGCCGTCGCGCGCACTTGCCGACACAGTCCGTGCTGCCCAATAGACGGGTTCGGGCCGCACGACGGGTGCGGCGACCTGCAGGAACGGGCCTGGCTGTCCAAACAGCGACTCCAGCAGACGCAGCGTCAACTCGGTGATGGTGGCACTGGCAAGCACCGTTCGCACCGGTGGATGGCCGTTTGCCTGGGCTTCGTCGACGAGGCGGTTCCGCAAGCCTGCGAGCAACTGAAAATGCGGGCGGAAGTCATCTCCCCAGGAGGCCACGATGTGCGCTTCGTCCACCGCGAGCACAGCGAGCCGACCGCCTTGGGCTAGGCCGATGAGCGCATCTGCCAACGATGTCACCAGCGCTTCAGGATTCGTGAACAGGATCGGTTGGTAACCGTTGCGCAACCGGTCCCGGAACGCTCGCTTGTCCTGAGGAGGCAGATCGCCGTAGTACGCCGTGGGTGGTGCCGAAGGGTGCTGCTGCTCGTAGCGACGCTGTTGGTCGAGCGCGAGCGCCACCGTTGGCACTACAACCGCCGATGTCTGACCGCGTTGCGCCGTATGCACCGCGGGCGCCAGCAAGGCCAGCGTCTTGCCACCCCCCGTGGGCAGGTTCACGACCAGGGTGCTCCCAGGCGGTGCCACCAAGGCGCTGCGTACCGCATTCCGCTGCCCAAGTGAGCGGTAGGTCTTGAAGTCACTGTCGAGCAACTGCAGGAAAGGATCGGCGCGCACTGACTCGTCGAGTCGGACCTGAGCTGCGTCGGAGACTTCGTGGTCGACCGGATGTTCGGATGCTCCGTCCAGCCACACCGGTGACCACGGCTCGGCCCAGATGCGTGTCCTTTCGTTGGGCTGCGAGTACGACGCGCGCAGCCCGAAGAGCGACCAGTCGAACTCCTGACCGAAGGTCAGCCCGTGTGGCACGTCGAGCCATGCGCGTGCTGCGGGAAGGCCTTCGACCGCGCCAAGCGAGCCATCGAGTGCCGCCGATCGGTTCACATCGTCACAACGCAGTACCTGGCGCAACAGCACAGCTACATCCGCTGAACCTGTCCGGCCTGTCTTGATACCCGCAAGGGCGCTCGATAGCCGTTCCGAGGGGGCAGCGCCAATCTGGTCAGACCACCCATCGAGCGCCTCCTGAGCTGCAGCGACGCTATGCACCGGCAGATCGCATTCTGACTGCATCACCGCAGAGCATCACGCCACATCCCAATACGTCGCCGACGACCTCAAGTCGTTCCGGTACCGCGGCGACCAGTCGCTCGAAGCTGGCACATTGACTGGCCGCGCCGCTATGGCCGGCAACAGCTCGTGCGCGCAGCACCGTCAACCGATCCTCGACTGCCTCCGACACGGCAGCAGCTGCGGCGATGGGCACCTCACTGAAAGTCGAACGTCGCTGCAGCACAGCTTTCGCGTGTTCAAGGCCCCTTGAACAGATCGATCCCCAGTCGAGGTGGGCAGTCAGCGCCGCAAACCGCTCCGGATCCGACATCAGATTGCGATCGCCTCGCGTGTGGCTGAATGGGCGCGTGCCTTCTGCGTCTGTCATCTCGGCACCGTCGAGTCGCACCACCACACCTTCCACGACCGGCGGCATCGCTGCTTCGACGGTCGCTGTCAACCAATTCACCAGCCCATCCTCGGACGCCACGTCTCGCAATCGGGCGTTATCCCCCGCTCGGACGAGGAAGTCGGTTCGCAACAACGGCACCGGAGGCCAGACCCCACTTGTCGGCCGCCAGAACGCGAACGCTATGCCCCGGTCGGTGCGCTGCAGATGCTCGGCAATCGCGTCCAGCAGGCGATGGCCCGCTCGCACGATTGGGTGGTGATGACGCACTGCAGCCGCCCGCGTCAGAGCCAGATCTTCCCCGTACCACTGCGCCATCGCCCGCTCCAACTCGAAAGGCACGTGCAGCCGTGGTTTGCGGGCAATGCGGAGCGTGCCTTCGTGGGGTCTCGTCAGCTGTGCACCGACTCCCTCTAGCCATGTCGTCAGCGCAGACGCCATCGTGCGGTCCGCATCCGCTGAACGAATCCGTCTGTTCACGTGGTCGTGCTCGCCCGCTGCAGCATCGAGCGAGTCATGCGCGGCGATGCGCCGTGACTCCTCCGCCAGCGCCTGCTTGCGCTCTGCCATGTCTATGGTCAGCGCATCGGCACCACCGCCCAGTACCCGCTGCAGCATCGACGCCTCCTCATCCGCCAGCGCGTACTGGAGCGACGACACCGATTGATCAAAAACGCCGCACACGTCGCGCAGATGCACCAGCCAGTTGCGGGCCAGGGCCTGCTCGCCGTACATCACCACCACCGAATCCACCGGTAGATCGTCGACAGTGACGAACCGGTCACATCGCCCGATGCGCTGCTCTACTCGAAATGCCTCCCACGGCAAATCCAAATGAACGACGATGCTCGCTGTCTGGAGGTTGATGCCCTCCTCGGCGCTGGAGTCGCATACGAGCACCCGGCATTGAGGTTGTGATCTCCACCGCTCCACTGCCTCGAATTGCTCGGCGCGCGAGTGACGATCAAGATGCGCCGCGACGCGGTGTTCCCCACGACGATGCACGAGGGCACCCGCAACAGCATTGGCGACCGATGAGAATGAGGAAACCGCCACGACGTTGCCCCGGTCCACAGAGATGGCCAGACGATCCAACGCCACAGCGAGGCGATCGATCACGACAGGCTCATAGGCCTGAAGTTCTCGTCGCCAGTAATCTTCTTGGGCGGAAAGCCACGCGCCCAAGAGCGAATCCGGTGATGCCTGTATGGAGAATTGTGCCGAATCAGCGAGCTTCAGCAGTGCCGTCGGCGCCGAACCGCAGGCCTCAGCCATGCGTACGAACGCGGCTACAGCCTGAGCCTTGTCGATCAGGCCAGACTCTGCCTGTTCCGCCAAGAAGATACGGAACCCGTCCGCCAAAATGCCGCGCAATCGGTCGGTCTCGTCCGGTATCTCGAGAACGAAGGATTCGGCGCACCAGCGCCCGCGCACTTCAAAGTGTTCTTCGATCTTGCGCGAGCGTCGCGTGCGCAGCAGGCGATGGTGCAATCGGTAGGTCTGCGACAGATGGTCGCGGAGGCGTCGCACTGCAGGTGAGCGCTCGTCGTCCGCACACTTGATGGCCTGTCGTGCAAGTAATCTCAGCGCAGCATCGTGCGGGAGCACATTTGTCAACTGCTCGGCATATAACGAGACTTCGAAGGCGTCCAGTTCGTATGTCAGCGCCTGATACATCAGCGCAACCTGATCTCTCAGTCGCACCCTCTGGACAAACGACTCGCTGTCATCAAGTGGGTAGTTCTCTGGGTCCAGCAAGTTCAGCAGGTCAAGGAATGCAGCCTCGTTCGACCGAACCGGCGTAGCGGACAGCAGCAGTACCGATGCGGCGCCGTAAGCCAGTTCTCGCATGCGATTGAACCGTTCCCCCGAGCCATCAGCTTGACGAGTCAGGCGATGCGCCTCATCGACGACGAGCATGTGAACGCCGCTGCGCGGCCATGCACTCCAGTCATCGTGGGCTCTGATCATCAAAGTGCTACGAAGAGCGGCGTCGAGATGGAACTTGCTGCTCAGTTCATTCGCCCACTGTTCGCGCAGGTGCTCCGGCGCGAGAATCAACACGGACTGACGCGGATCAGCACGCACGCAGCGCGCGATCAGGGCACCCGCTTCGATGGTTTTGCCCAAGCCGACTTCGTCGGCCAAGAGGTAGCGCCGAGTCGTGTCAGCGGACACCGTCCGCACCACAGTCATCTGATGGTCGTGCAACTCCGCAGACGATAGAAACAAGTCCTCGACCCCACGTGCCGCGGCGGACTGGCGCTGCCATTGAGCAATGAGGTCTACCCGCGATCTGTAGATGACGGGATTGTCGCCACCCAGCACTGAGAGCCATTCGAATGGATCATCGACAGGCAGCAGCCAACGCACTTCGAAGTCTTCGGCCGAGAGGATCGCGCCCTCCTGCCTCGGAAAGCTAATTGCGTATCGTCCATCTCTGTCGGGATGTTCACTGTCGATGCGTCCGAACTTCCATCTGACACCGTCACGCAGATACACTCGAGTATGCGGCATCAGTGATGCCGACCTTATAACTGCCCATTCAATCGATTTATCTACATAGGGATGCTGAGAAGGACCCTTGAAGAACTGCACTTTCGCACATTCCGAGTCGGTCGCAGTGACTCGTCCGATTCCATACGGCTCACCCGTGTCGACCAGCGCGCCGACGATCTTCTTCTCCATTCGCTAAACCGACAGTTGCCCTTGACTGCTAGCAGCGCTCCGATACCGGTCGAGCAGGTAGCGACTGAGCAACTGTATATCCCGCGTGGTGTTCTGGATATCGTTCCAACTACGCTCTATATCGCGCGAAAAGTGCCAAGTTCCCTGTGTCCATTGACAACAGTTGCGAAGGGTTTCGAGTTCATGTCGAAACAAGTCTTGATCTGGTTCCTCGCCCAAGTCGACGTCTGGTTCTGCAATGGCATCCATGACATAGCCCATGCTCACAATCCCAGCGCCATGCATTAAGCGAGACTGCCGAGGCGACAACCCCCAAGCATCTGAGAAAACCTCGCTTACCGCTGACCAATATTCCCGCAACAATTTCAGCATACGTTCTACGTCGCCGCCCGTGCCTTCTGAATGGCGATAGTAGTAAAGACAGCCGTCGGACAGACTGTTTTCCAGCATGCGCAACACAGAGTTGTCCTTAATCACGCCGTTGGGAGTAGTGGGAGTGCGAATCATGCCGAAGAAAGGTGAGTCTTCGTCGAGATTCAGTCGTTCAAGTAGCAGGCACGGAAACTTCTTGCGCAACAGCAACGGCGGCAGCGAACCCGACGTTGACGGCAATAACTCGTAGATGAGGCCCTTTGGAAGTGGCTTAGTCGAATTGACTAGAATGAACTGTGCTCGCTGCTTCCCTTCATCCTCCGTCACGAATGCCGTCACACACATTGGAAAGGCCTCTACGTTGGCCTCGCGCACGGCAGCCCAGCGTTGCTGCCCGTCCACGATCCACCCTGGCTTATCTTCGTCGGCTTGCGATTCGTCAATGGGAATAATCAAATGGCCAGTTTGTGTTGTCGAGTTCGATGCGGAAAAACTGTCGTCCGGTTCAAACCGTACTCGCCGGTCGAATGCAACTACCATCGCATTTGGAATCATGGGTTGCTCCGACTCGATGTAGCCGCGAATCGCATTGACGTGGGCGAGGATTTCCGGTCGCTGGTAACCATCGAGCACACCATCTTCACGTCGAACACGCGACACGGTAGTGAAACGGGGCAGTTGCTTGCCATCGACAGCGAACATATACAAACAACTCTGCGGGGTTTGTTGCACCTTGAGCGCGGGCAAGCGCAGTATCTCTCTGCCAGCAGGCATGTCAGCAGAAGCCATCAGGCCGGCTGCCCTGTGACTGATGACAACTCTCGCGCCAAGCGTCGCTCGAACACATGTAAGTTGTGAAAGCCGCGTCGGCGGTTGCGCTCAGCTCCTCGAAAGAGCACTACTTCAACGCCGATTTCGCGGCACACATTGCATCCGCACGTTTCCCAAGCTCTTGATTCCAGTGTTTCTGCGTATTGCTGCATCCGATCCTTCTTATCACCTATCAGTGCACAGTAGCTTCCAATGGCGTCAATAGCCGCCGATAGGGGGCTTGTGCCTTCCGCATAGTGGCGGATCTCTGCGAGGCAATCGTTTTCACGTCGCCTGGCGATTCGCTGATCCACTTCGCCCGCATTCACCAACTGACGCAATCGCGTGTTGCCGTCAACCTGTGGTACGCGAATCGCAACGTACGAGCCACTGACCGTGTAGTAGTTGTCTCGCTCATCCATGAATGCTTGCACGAAGGGTGAAGTGCTGTCAAAACTTGTGACACCACACTGCGCGAATTGCTGCATGTAGGCGGGCCTCGTGACGCCCAGCAAGTGAAGGTGCGTGTCGCAGCGAAGATCTTCCTTGATGTCGGACAAGGTCGCCGTTATCGCATGCGTCTTCAATTGCACCATGCCGCCCATTGCTATACGGCGATATCCGATGCTCTGCAACTGCCTTACCGATGCGGCATATGATTGCGGACTCCATCCATGTGCCACCCCAATAGGTTCGAAGTCGCATCGTTCTCTCCGATGTTGGCGCAGAAACTCCGCCGCTAGGGAGAGCGTCAACTGTTGTCTGCGCGTCCATTCCGCGGGCACGGCGGATGGCGATGCATCCATTAGGGGGTCATAGCCAAAAACTACGTGATCAACTGAAACGCCTGCATCGAAACGACAGCGTTGATAATAGTCGATGACTTCATCTATCGAATACGGAGGCTGATCATCATGGGCATAGGTGAATGCGCCGCAGTCCCCCATCATTTCGAGATTCTTGCCCTGCTGCCTAAGTCGGAAGAAGCGCTGAACTCCTTCTCGATACAAGCGATGCCGTTGTGCATCCGTGTACTTGCCGGGCACGCCGGGCATACCGTCCACAATCGGTTTAGAGAGTAGCAAACCATCATATGGAGCAGAGCACAGCACCTCGTGGGCGTACCGGTCGTCTCGCTGCCGGACGCGGAAAGGCGAGCGCTCCTCGGAAAGGAAATCAAAGCTCGGATCTATTTGATCCTGACTATCAGGAAAATAGAACTTCAATCGGCTCATTGAAACGAGCCCTGCACTTCATCGAACAGATGCCCGAACCGGTTCTGTTCGCATGCCCGTCCACTGTCCCGGAATCTACGCAGTGCCGCGGACTTCGAGATACGTTCCTCTTTGTGCAGTTCGTCGGTGATCCAGGTCGCGATCTGTTCGTCGGAAGCTCTATCTCGCCGAACCTCAACTGGTCGATCTACTGAAGCTGCCAGTCGATCAACAACCGCACGCGCCGTCGGTACGTCTGCATGCGACGGGCCATCGTTGACCAGCGTGTGAAGAGCCGCTCGTACGAACAGAGAATTCAGCGCTCCGCCAACTGCGAGGCGAACTCGTGCTGGCACACGCACCCACGAGCGTTGAAGGCGATCGTCGGGGCATTCGCCCGACCCGAAGATAATCAAGCGTTCAGGTTCGGCCAGTCGGGAGGCTGCGAGCGCGAGATCGTCCGCCATTGCGTCGACGTAGGATCGACCTGCACAAACAACAAACAGGTCGTCTGAACGCTTTGCAGCAACTGAAGCTACATCCCGATAACTGTTCTTCTGCGAACTGAGTTCCCGCCAATCACACAGTGCACGCCACCACGCGCGGGCGAGACGTGAAGCTTGGCCAGAATCGGCCCGCCGGACTACGGAATCGGCGTGGCCGCCCGTCAACGTCGCCCCATACGGCGCAATGTCATCGTCAGTTCCGAGAAGGCCGAACCCTGCGGAGATGGCCCATAACCAACAGTCGTCTCCCAAAGTGTTTCGCAGGTCGCGCGCCACATACCAAGAATTGCCCGTGTACAGATCCAGCGCTGCGACAGTACATTCGGCCGATTCCAGCCGATTCGTCCATTCGGCGGCGCGCCGCGCCGCCGGCCCATCGAGGTCGCGCAACCGCAAGCCAGGCGCTGGCCGGTAACGCTTCCTGCTGGTGCAGGCGACAAGAGCGTGGACGCTGGCAGCGCTCATCGGTCGCCTCTCCGGCAGCGCTGTGCCGTCAGGCGCCCTGTCGAACACGCTCGCGCAATGGCGCACTCCGAGGCCAGCACAGCACAACCGTACCGATCCAGCCCAGCGGCTTGCAGGCTGCACCAGCCCGGGTCGGGTTGGCCCCGGTGTAGGTGCGGATGGCCTGCCGGGCTTCCGGCACCACGCCCGGTGCCGCGCCGAACGGACTGCTATTGAGATGCCGGACGTCAAGGCCCACACAGCCACGCAGTCAGGCAACGAACGCTAGCGGCGCTCCGCGGACTGCTTCTAGCACTCCGAGGTTGGCTATCGCACCGCGGCGCTGTTGTATTCCATTTGCGTTATATGCCAAGATAGTCATACGTTGCTCCGGTGCCTTGGGAGGTCGAGTTCACGGATGGGTTCGAAACTTGGTGGAACACGCTCGCAGAGACTGTTCAGGATGCGGTTGCCGCCAGGGTCAAACTGCTCGAGGCCCACGGCCCCCAGCTGCCCTTCCCCTACTCGTCGGATGTGCGCAGCTCACGTCATGGGGCGATGCGCGAACTCAGGGTGCAGAGCGCTGGTCGGCCGATACGGATCTTCTACGCCTTTGATCCGCGACGCATGTCGATCCTCCTGCTCGGAGGCGACAAGTCCGGCGACGGCCGGTTCTACGAGACCTTGGTGCCGTTGGCGGATCGTCTCTACGACGCATACCTGGACGAGCTACGCCAAGAAGGGCTGATCGAATGACGGGGCACAGACCATTCCGGGAGCTCACCGAGCACTTCTCGCGCGAACGGCGCGACCGCATCGAGAAGCTCAGCCGAGAGCTGGTCGCCGAGATGCCCTTGCACGAGCTTCGCCGGGCCCGTTCGCTGACGCAGCAGGACGTGGCCGAGGTACTGGATGTCCAGCAACCTGCTGTGGCGAAGCTGGAGCGCCGCGCCGACATCTACCTCTCGAGTCTCCGTTCCTACATCGAGGCCGTCGGCGGCCGGCTGCGCATCGTCGCCGAGTTCCCCGACGGCGACGTGTCCATCACGAGCTTCTCCGAACTCGGCGAGGGCGACCGACCTCTCCAAGCGTGACATCACCGCACAGGCATACATTCCACGACTGATTCGGCCCCGGCTGCCGCCGGTGACTCGTTCTCGTCGGCTTCGTCATCCTCGCCGGCGACATATGTGTCGATGGCGGCTTGGGACACCGCCGCGTCGGTGTCGCAGCCGTCTCACGGGCCCAATGCCGTCACAGGGATCACCGACACGCCGTCGGGGCGGCGGTAGGGATATCCCGACGCAGTGACAACGATGAGGCCGGCAGGCTCGCCGGCCTCATCGATGTTCACGCGCTCGCACAGTCGCAGCAGGTTGCGCGCAGCAGCCTCGATGGCCCGCTCGCCGCCGAGCTTCACTTCGACAGCTACCCAGCTGCCGTCGGGATGCTCGATGATGGCGTCCGCTTCGAGTCCCGTGTTGTCGCGGTAATGGTAGACCGATGCCCGCAGAGGCTCGACATAGACCCGCAGGTCTCTCACCACCAGCGATTCGAACAGCAATCCGAGCAGCCTCATGTCTCGCCCGAGTCGGGCAGGTCCCGCGCCCAGAGCGGCAGCCGCCAGGGAGGGGTCCACGAAATGGCGCTTCGGTGACTTCCGCAGCCGAGACCGCGAACGCAGGCTCACCGACCAATGGCGCTGCTCTTCGACGACGAAGAGCCGCTGCAGCGATCTCACGTAAGCCGCGACCGTCTCAACGCAGATGGACTCGCCCGCCTCCGCAACATCGGCGCGCAGCGTCTCCAGGGTCGCTTCGGTCGCCACGTTGCGAGCCAACGATGCCAGCAGCAGGCGCATCCGAACTGGGTCGTGGCGTGGCCCGTCGAGATTCTCGATGTCTGCGCGGCAGATCTCTTCGATCTGATCGCGCACGTACTCGACGGCAGCCGCAGAGTCGCTGCGGGCCGTGGCGGGCCAGCCGCCCCGGCACACCATCTCGATGATGTCGCCGATGGCAATCTCTGGACGGCCTGCGCCCGGCGCCGGCTGTCCTGCCAGCGATGCCGCCATCGACGCCTCGCCTGTCGAGTGGCCGAGCTCGAACAGCGAGAGCGGACGCAGGCGGACACGAGACACCCGCCCGACGCCCGAGTGCCGGGTCAGATCGTCAGCAGGCGCGGCCGAACCCGTGAGAATGAAGTGCCCAGCGCCGCCCAGTTCGTCGCTGCGGCGTCGCGCCTGGTTCCAGATGCCGGGAGCGAACTGCCATTCGTCGAGCAAGACCGGTCGTGGCTGGCCGAGCAGAGCCGCGGGATTCAACTCCGCCGCTTCGCGTGCGTCGTGATCGGTGTCGAAGCGCACCTCACTGGCGGCTTGGCGCCTCGCCAATTCTGTCTTGCCGCACGCACGCGGGCCCTCGACGACCACCATCGGCGCAGAAGCCAGCCTGCTTGCGAGCATGCCGTCCCCGATTCGCGCAATGTACTCCACGAGTGCCATCATGCTCTCGGGTTTCGGAACTTGCAACTAGATTATTTCTGACTTTGCAACTATTTCGCTTCAGATACTGCAATTCCATCACTTGCTTGCCGTCGACACTCGCTCTCAAGCGCTCCGCATTGTGCGCGAGGAACCTCGACGATGCTGCTATGCCGTGTCGGCTCGACCCTGCTCTTGTCGTTCGCGTTCGGCCCGGCGAATTCGTTCACGCTCGTACCGCTCGAACCGCTCGGCTTGTTCCTTGACCTTGCGCCTGAGTGCATCCCATGCTTCGCGAGTGGGTGGCTTCTGATCTGAAGGCGTGTACATCGAAGCGGGCATCGTGAAGTGGCGGGGGGCACTACGGCGCCGCGCGGGTCTGGGGAAACTCGGCTCGCTGGACTCGGCTGTCATGACGCCTCCATCGGGGGAGGTGGGAGTCGGCCGTGCTCCACCTCGTACACGCCGAGAGCATTCGACAGGTTCTGGATGACACCGAACATAGCCGTAGGCGGAATCCTCACTCGGGCGACGATGAGCGGTGGGCGCGGATGTCGGCTTCGTCTGGTCCCGCGCGGCCTCTATGCTTCGGGTCCCCGAGCGGCCGCGCCGCGTTGACCTGTGGAGATTCTGCGATGCTGTCTGCTCTCTCTTTGACCCCCCCCCCGGATCTGGTCGTTCGTTTCGGGGTGTGTCGATGAGGTGCCGGGGTTTGGCGGGGCTGTTGACGCTGTTGTTGGCCGCGGGGCTGCTGGCGGTGGTGCCTGCGCCGCAGCCGGCGGCGGCCCAGTCCGACGTGTCGGCGACCGGTGCGTTCGTTGTTCCGTACGACCCCGAGGTGATCGTTGTTCCTGATGACTGGGAGTTGATTCCCGACGGGCTCAGCACGGGCGATGAGTTCCGTTTGATGTTCGTGACCCAGGAGCGGCGGGACGCGAGGTCGTCGGACATTGCCGATTACGACGCTTTCGTGCAGGCGTCGGCTGCGGGCAGCAACGCGCATGAGGCGCTCCGTGCGTATGCGCCGCTGTTCAAGGTGCTGGGCTCGACGTCGACGGTGGACGCGCGTGATCATCTGGGCATGAACCGCAACGACCCTTCAGATCTGGATGTGCCGGTGTATTGGGTGGGCGGCCCCAGGGCCTTTTCGGGCAATGCTCGGTTGTTCGCCCCGCCCGGTCCGGTTAATTCTGCGACCTTCGGGTTGGAGTCGGTAGGTCGCTACGCTGCGGGCTCGGTCGTCCCCGATCAGCTGCGACCTGGCGCAACGGGTAGACACGGAACACTCAGAAAGGTCTGGACCGGCACCCGGCGCTCGGGGACCACGTATTCGGACATCAATCTGGGTCTCGGCGGCTCGTCGCAGGTTTATACAGGCCTCGCCAGCGCGGGTATCACGCGCCACGTCGCCGACGCCGCCCTCAACAAGGGATCGCATTTGTCGTTTTATGGGGTGTCGTCGGTGTTTCGGGTGGGCGAGCCGTCTTTGGAGCCGTCGTTTTTGAGGGTGGTGACGTGTGCTGCGGGTGAGGATTGCGGTTCGGGGGTGGTGTTTGTCGAGGAGGGTTCCACGGCGACGGTTCGTGTGGGTTTGGGTCATGAGATCAGTTCGGCGTTGTCGGTGACGGCGATGTCGTCGGATTCGTCGGCGTTCATGGTGGGTCCGCCTGAGAATCTGTGGATGGGGTATCGGCCGGCGGTGCCGTGTACTCAATACAAGCATCCGCGTACCGGTCATCTGCTGGACGGCGTCACGGCGGAAGATCTCGACGAGAGCGGCCAAGTCGAGGTGTCGGGCCAGAAGGTGACTCCGAATCCGTTCTGGAATTCGCGTTGTGTGGAGCGCGAGGGCACTTTGGTGCAGACCCGCCTGACGCCGCCTGCGTCGCCGGGGGCGGGTGTGACGGTGACGGCGCCGGCGGGGTCGCTGGCGTTGTCGTTCGACGCGAAGGACTGGGCGGGGTATACGTCTGCGGCGCTGCCGGTGCTGCATCGGGGCTGGCGCGAGGTGGTCATCCACGGGCTGAGCTCGGGGACTGAGGGCAGCGACGGCGTGTTCGATTTGGATCTGACGTCGACGGACTCGTCGGTGTCGTTGCCGTCGGTGAGGGTGGTGGTGACGCCGCGTGCGGGGGTGGACGATCCTGTGTTCGGCCCTGATCCGGTGGGGGGCCGGCATTGCGGGCGCGAGTCGTGCTTGACGGTAACGGAGGGCGGCACGGCGACGTACACGGTGACGAGTTTCGGGGCGCCTCGTGACGGGGAGCCGTTGACGGTGACGCCGGTGGTGGTGTCGGGTGCGGTGTCGGTGTCGCCTGCGAGCGTGTCGTGGGATGTCGGCGACGTGGGCGAGGAGCGCACGTTCACCGTGACGGCCGCTGATGACGGCGACCGCGATGACGGCAGCTTTTTGGTCCGGCACGAGTTCAGCGACAACTGGGACACCAACGGCGAGCTCGACAAGTCGCTGCAGGACCCGTGCCGCACCACAGGGGCCGGCGGGGCGTGCATCCACACGCCGCAGCCGCGCGAGGACCTGATGCGCCGCTTCGATCTCGCCGGCACTGTCGCCGACGACGACGAGATCGTCGTGTCGGTGCACGGCGTGGTCAGCGGGACGCGGCTGACGTCTCAGCAGATCCCTTCTGAGGCAGGCGGGACGGCGTCGTTCGAGATCCGCTTGGACTCCTCGCCGCTGTCGTGCGGTGAGGGCACTGAGCCCCAGAGATGCTGGGTGCCGCTGCGCATCACCGCCCAGAAGCGTCTCAGCACGGTGTGGGCGCCCGCGGACGGCGTCGTCACCCAGGTCACGTTCACCGTCGGCGGCGTGAGCACGACCAAGCCGGCGTGCGAGTGGTACTACCCGCGTATCGAGCGGCTGCGCTGGGAACGCGAAGCCGCCGGGCAGTCCACCGCCGGGCTGACGTGCGTCAAGACCGTCACCTGGGACCGGCCGCCGTTCACGATGACCGTCCACGGCAGCCACACCGGTGCCGGCTGGTACGACAGCCATCGCGTCAGGCCCAACAACTGGGACACCCCGGTGCGGGTCGATCTCGCGATGGCCTCCGATTTCGGCAGCACCGGCAGCTACGACATCGACATCAGCCTCGCCTTGCCGGGCCGGGCGGCCGTGCGCACCACGCTGCCGGTGAGCTGGGGTCCCGGCTTCACCGCCCAAAACGGCTTTGTCGACCCTCCCGAACAGCAAAGAGAACAGATCGTCGAAGACCAAGAACAAGACCAGGAGCCGACGACCGAGCCCGACGGGCCCGTCGAGCCGGCCGCCGCTATCGGCGTCAGGCAGGTCACCGACACCACAGCCACGATCGTGTGGGCCCCCCGAGGCGACGGCGTGCGGTACCAGATCGGCTGGTACCGCAGCCCGGGCATCCCCAGGATGCAATACGCCACCACCGCCGACACCGAGCATCGCATCACCGGACTCGAACCCGAGTCCGGCTACCAGGTGTTCGTGATCGCGTACCGCGGCGCCCGCATCATCAGCACCCACACGATCTCGGTGACCACCCTCGCCGGCGGCGAATCCGAAGACTCCGCCGTCGACGTCATCGCGCCGCAGCCGCTCACCCCCCAGCCGCCCACCGATCCGCCTGTCGATCCGACCGATCCGCCGCCGGTGGTGAGCGTCACCGCCGACGGCGACGTCGCCGAGGGCAGCCCGGCGCGGTTCACCGTCACCGCCTCGCCCGCGCCCGCAGCGGACCTCGATGTCACCGTGACGGTCACCGCCGCGGGCGACTACGGCGCCGCGACCGGCGCCCGCACCGTCACCATCGCGGCCGGCACAACCAGCGCCACCGTGACGGTCGCCACCACCGACGACAGCACCGACGAATCAGACGGATCGGTCACCGCCACGCTCAACGCCGGCAACGGCTACACCGTGTCGCCGACCGCAGGCGCCGCGACTGCCGCAGTAGCCGACGACGACCTGCCGCCGCCGGTCCCCGCGGTCAGCGTCACCGCCGTCGGCGACGTCGCCGAGGGCAGCCCGGCGCGGTTCACCGTCACCGCCTCGCCCGCGCCCGCAGCCGACCTCGATGTCACCGTGACGGTCACCGCCGCGGGCGACTACGGCGCCGCTGTCGGCACGCGCACTGTCACCATCGCCGCGGGCACCACCAGCGCCGCGCTGGCTGTGGCCACCGCAGGCGACAACGCCGACGAAGCCGACGGCACGGTCACCGCCACGCTCGACGCGCCCGCAAGCGACGCCGGATACACCGTGTCGTCCGCCGCGGCGGCTGCCACCGTCGATGTCGTCGACGACGACGTGCCGGAGATCTCGATCACCGCCGGCGCCGGCGTGACCGAAGGCGACGACGCGACGTTCACCGTCACCTCCGACATCGCGCCCCACGCCGGCCTCGACGTGACCGTCACCGTCACCCAAAACGGCGACTACGGCGCCGCTGTCGGCGCCCGCACCGTCACCATCGCGGCCGGCGCGACCAGCGCCGCGCTGAGCGTGGCCACCGCAGGCGACAGCGCCGACGAAGCCGACGGCACGGTCACCGCCACGCTCGACGCGCCCGCAAGCGACGCCGGATACGCCGTGTCGCCGACCCGCAGCGCAGCAACGGCGGCCGTGGCCGACGACGACGTGCCGGAGATCTCGATCAGCGCCGGCAACGGCGTCACCGAAGGCAGCGACGCGACATTCACGCTCACCGCCAGCCCGGCGCCCGCAGCAGACCTCGACGTGACCGTCACGGTGTCCCAGAGCGGCGACTACACCACAGCCGCCGGCACCCGCACCGTCACCATCGGCGCCACAGGCACCGTCACCGTCACCGTGGCGACCACCAACGACAGCACCGACGAAGCCGACGGGTCGGTGACGACCACCGTGAACGCCGGCAGCGGCTACACCGTGTCGTCGCAGAACGCGGCGACGGCGGCCGTGACCGACGACGACCCGCCGGCGGAACCAGACGACCAGAAAGAACCCGAGGCCGAGCTGAGCATCACCGTCGAGGACGCCTCAGCAGCCGAGGGCGACCTGCTCGTGTTCCGCATCGTGCTGTCCCGAGCATCCGCCGAGGAAATCACCGTCAGCTGGAACACCGCCACCGCCTGGCACCTCACCGACCACAGAGCCCACACCAGCGACTACCAACGCGGCAGCGGCACCGTCACCTTCGCACCCGGACAGACCACCCGCACCGCCCAAGTGTGGACCGAGCACGACAACCGCCAAGAAGCCGACGAACGCTTCGCCGTCGAAGCATTCCTGCCCGGCAACTGGTACCAGCCCGACACCACAGCAACCATGACCATCACCGACAACGACTGACCCCGCCCACTGCTGCTCGGCAGCCGTTCCCCAATTACGCAGCACGCTCCACGACAAACAGCGTCCGCGCGGCATCCACGCGCTCGCACAACCGCAGCAAGCGCCGCTGGGAATGCCCAGCGGCGCCGCGCGCGCCAGCCCGGATTTGATTGGACAGCGCCTCCTCCCGACGGCAACATCGAGCCGGAGGTTGTCATGAAGAAGCTTCTGGTGGCCAACCGGGGAGAGATCGCGATCCGAGCATTCCGGGCGGCAACCCAGCTCGGCATCAGGACAGTTGCGATTCTGCCGGTCGAGGAAGAACGCAGCGGGGCCCTGCACCGGATCAAAGCTGATGAGGCGTACCTCATCGGCGAAGAAGGCCGGCCCGTCCGCGCGTATCTCGATCACGAAGCCATCGTGGCCACAGCTGTCGAGGTCGGCGCCGACGCCATCTACCCCGGCTACGGATTCCTGTCTGAGAGCCCCGCGCTTGCCGACGCCTGCGCTGCGGCAGGCGTCACCTTCGTGGGGCCGAGCGCAGAGGTCTTGCGCCTGACCGGCAACAAGATGCGGGCCCGCGAGGCGGCATCGGCAGCCGGCCTCCCGGTGCTGACGCAATCCGCTCCGGTCGACGACAACGCCGCAGAAGCCGACATCACCGATGCCGCAGCCGCAATCGGCTACCCGCTGTTCGTCAAGGCTGCCTCGGGCGGCGGCGGGCGGGGCATGCGCCGGGTGGAGCGCCCCGACGGCCTGACCGAAGCGGTCGAGGCCGCCCGCCGCGAGGCCCACAGCGCCTTCGGCGACGGCACAGTCTTCCTAGAGGAAGCCATGACCGGTGTGCGCCACATCGAGGCGCAAGTCCTGGCCGATGCCGGCGGCAACGTCGTGCATCTCTACGAACGGGATTGCTCGGTGCAGCGACGGTTCCAGAAGGTGGTCGAGATGGCCCCCGCCCGAGACCTCGATGACGGAGTGCGGCGTCGGCTGCTGGCCGATGCCGTCGCCTTCGCCGAGTCGATCGGCTATGTCAACGCCGGCACGGTCGAATTCCTCGTCGAAGCGGGCGGGCGCCATGTCTTCATCGAGATGAACCCGCGCATCCAGGTCGAGCACACGGTGACCGAGGAGGTCACCGACATCGATCTCGTGGAGTCGCAATTGCGCATCGCTTCAGGCGCCACCCTTGCCGATCTCGGCCTCGGCCAGCCCAGCATCAGCATGCGCGGCGTCGCCATGCAGTGCCGTGTCACCGCTGAGGACCCGGCCAACGATTTCCGGCCCGACACCGGCCGCATCGTCGCCTACCGGCCTGCCAGCGGCGCCGGGGTACGCCTCGACGGCTGCGTGTACCAGGGCGTCGAGATCACGCCCCACTTCGACTCGATGATCGAGAAGATCACCTGCCGGGGACCCGATTTCGACACCGCGGTGCGTCGCATGCAGCGCACGCTGGCCGAGTACCGGGTGCGAGGCGTCTCGACGAACCAGCCGTACCTCCAAGCGATCCTGGCCGACTCGCAATTCCGGGCCGGCCCGGTCACGACCACATTCATCGACGATCGGCCGGAGCTGACCGCGGCCTCGGTCGGCGCCGACCGCGCCACCCGGCTGCTGCGCTACCTGGCCGACGTGACCATCCACCAGCCCCACGGTCCCGCACCTACCGACGTCGATCCCGCCACCAAGCTGGGGATCACACCGCGCACACCGACGGCGGGGTCCCGCCAGCGCCTCGACGCACTCGGACCGGCGGGCTTCGCAGCCGACCTGCGAGCCGCCGACGCCGTGGCAGTCACCGACACCACGCTGCGCGATGCCCACCAGTCCATCCTGGCCACTCGCCTGCGGACCATCGACCTCGTGGCCGGCGCCCGCCAGATGGCCCACGACATGGCCCAGCTGCTCAGCATCGAGTGCTGGGGCGGCGCCACGTTTGACGTGGCACTGCGGTTCCTGCACGAGGACCCGTGGGAACGGCTGAGGCGGATCCGCGCCGCGGCGCCCAACATCTGCACCCAGATGCTGCTGCGAGGTCGCAACACGGTGGGCTACTCGCCGTACCCCGACACGGTGGCCCATGAGTTCGTGGCCGAAGCGGCTGCGTGCGGCATGGACATCTTCCGGATATTCGACGCGTTCAACTCCATCGACCAGATGCGACCCGCGATCGAAGCGGTGATCGACGCGGGAGCGGTCGCCGAAGGCACGATCTGCTACTCGGGCAACCTGACGAGCCCGCACGAAAACCTGTACACGCTCGACTACTACCTCGGGGTTGCCGAACAGCTCGACAGTGCCGGGGCGCACATCTTGTGCATCAAGGACATGGCGGGACTGCTGCGCCCGCCGGCAGCGACGACGCTGGTGAGCGCCTTGCGAGAACGGTTCGGGCAGCCGGTGCACCTGCACACCCACGACACGGGCGGCGGTCAGCTCGCGACCTACCTCGCTGCGATCGATGCCGGGGTGGATGCCATCGACGGCGCCGCGCCGCCGCTGTCTGGCATGACATCGCAGCCGTCGATTGCCTCGATCGTGGCGATGACCGACGACACCGAGCGAGCAACCGGCCTCAGCCTCGACGCCATCGGCGACATGGAGCCCTACTGGGAAGCGGTTCGCCGGGTGTATGCGCCGTTCGAAGCCGGCCTCCCATCGCCGACGGGCACCGTGTACCGCCACGAGATTCCCGGGGGTCAGCTGTCCAACCTGCGGGCCCAGGCTCGGGCGCTGGGCCTGGGGCATCGCTTCGAGGAAGTCGAGCGCCTGTATGCAGCGTGCAACGAACTGCTGGGCCGTCCGATCAAGGTCACGCCGTCATCGAAGGTGGTCGGCGATCTGGCATTGCACATGGTGGCCTCGGGCGTCACCCCCGAAGAGTTGGCAGCCGATCCCGCCACTGCCGACCTGCCCGACAGCGTCATCGGATTCCTGCACGGCGAGCTCGGCACACCACCCGGCGGCTGGGTCGAGCCGTTCCGCTCCCGAGCCACCGAAGGCCGTGACTGGGAACCGAAGACCTCCGATCTCAGCGACGACGACATCGCCGGATTGGCCTGTGACCGTGCCGGCACGCTGAACCGGTTGCTCTTCCCCACGCCGTCGGCAGCGCAGGCTGAGAACTCCGAACGCTACGGCGACCTCTCGGTGCTGCCGTCGCTGCTGTTCTGGTACGGGCTGGACGCTCACGCCGAGGACACTGCGGTCGCGCTCGGCCCCGGTGTGCGGCTGCTGCTCGGGCTGCGGTCTATCAGCGAGCCCAACGACGAAGGCATCCGCATGGTCAGCTTCCGCGTGAACGGTCAGCCGAGGGATATCGACACGCTGGATCGCACCGTGGCCGCCGACCGACCAACCCATGCTCGAGCCGACTCGAGCGTTCCCGGCCACGTCGCAGCGCCGTTCCGCGGCTCGGTCAATGTGTCGGTGGCCGAGGGCGACTTGGTGAGCGCCGGCGACACAATCGCCGTGATCGAGGCCATGAAGATGGAGTCTTCGATCTCGGCGCCGGTGACCGGCACCGTCGTCTCGATCGCTGCAGCGCCTGGCGCCTTGCTCGAACCCGGCGATCTCATCGCCGAGATCCGCCCCGCGGGCCGCTCGGGAAGCCCGGAGACCGAGCACGACACCTGAGGCTGAGGTGGGAATCGAGACCTCAGCCCGAGCGGCCCGTCAGCGCAGGCACGTGAGGACGGGGAAGGCGAGCGGCGAGCGACCGCCGCAACACCACGGCCATGGCCTTCACGCCGCGGCGGCCCGAGAATCCCGCCCATACCCGCGCAGTAGTGTTCGGATCAGGCGCACAGACGGAGCTAGACAGCGAAATGGCGGCAGATGCAACACAGCCTGCGACTGCTGTGACGCAGCCACAGGCTGATTGGACGCAGCCGGGGTCCGAGTTCTGGGCTCCCCAACGCAACACCGTCGACACGTCGTTCGCGATGCAACCGGCCGTCTATGCAGACGAGTCGTTCTTCGCCGCCGAGCAGGACCGCCTGTTCGGCCGGGCATGGGTGGCAGTGGCCTTGGCATCGGAGTTGGCGCAACCGGGCCGGCTGCTAGTGCGCTCAGTCGGCGGACGCTCCATCTTGGCAACCCGGTCCGAAGCCGGACTGCACGGTTTCCTGAACTCCTGCCGCCACCGCGGCACCGAGCTAGCGGACAGTGATTGCGATATCGCCAACACGATTCGCTGCCCCTACCACCGCTGGCACTACAGCGCGGACGGTCGGCTCGTGGCTGCTCCGCTGTTCGACGAAGTGCCGCGGAAAGACTTCGACATGGCTGACTACGGGCTGATTCCGGTGCGCATCGATACTTGGGGGCCCCTGGTGTTCGTCAGTCTCAGCGACGACACCCCACCGCTCGAGGCATGGCTCGGCGACTTGCCGGATCGGATGGCCGACTACCGATTCGACCAGTGGCAACCGGTCGCACTCGACGGGGCGTCGTGCACCTTCGACGTCGCCGCGAACTGGAAGCTCCTCGCCGAGAACTTCGCGGAGTACTACCACCTGCCCTGGGTGCATCCCGAGCTGGCCAAGGTGTCGCGGGTGCCCGACCACTACCGCTACCAGGGACCCGGGATGTACTGCGGGCAGACCACCACGCCGGTGTCGGGAGACGAGCGAGGTGACTGGCTGACGCTGCCCCCCGCAGCAGGGCTGGACGACTCCGACGCCGCCAGCGGCAGGTTCGTGGCACTGTTCCCCAACGTGACCCTCGCAGTGCTGCCGAGCCACATGTTCCTGATGCGGTTGGAACCGCTGAGCGCCGGCCGCACGCTCGAACACTGCACGTTCCTGTTCCCTCCAGGCCCGATGACGCACGGCGAGCCCTCGGCCGCTTTGCGCGAATCGTTCGAGATCACTCGCCGCTTCTGGATTGAGGTGAACGACGAGGACATCGACATCTGCGAACGCGCTCAACGCGGCATCTCGCGGGGCGGAGCTCCGCCCGGACCTCTGGCCCCTCGCTTCGAGGAACCGCTCAATCGCTTCCACAAGATGACCGCTGACCTGATGACGCTGCCATCGCTTGCCGACCTGGAGATTCCCCAAGGCGATCGCTCTGGACACGTCGATCTCTACGGAAGCGATCCCAACCCTGCGCCGCCCGCCATCGAACGCCTCCCGGTGTGTACGGCTGCAACAGTTCCCACATGACCGAACGCGTCCAAGCGGTCGTCATCGGCGGCGGCGTTGTCGGAGCTTCGGTGCTGTTTCACCTGACTCGCGCCGGCTGGAGCGATGTGGTGCTGCTCGAACGGTCCGAGCTGACGGCCGGTTCCACATGGCATGCCGCCGGAGGCATGCATCCGATCAACGCCGACCCGACCGTCGCGAAGCTGCAGAAATACACGATCGACCTGTACCGCGAGATCGAGGAGCTTTCAGGACAGGACTGCGGCATACACGTCACCGGCGCTGTCTTCTTGGCTGACACGCCCGAGCGCCTCGACTGGCTCCGGATGACTGATGCGCGCGGGCGTTACCTCGGCATTGCGTCGGAGATGATCTCCGCCGATGAGGCGGCGGCGCTCGTGCCCCTCATCGATCCCGGCCAGTTCGCCGGAGCGATGTTCGACGCCGTGCACGGACACGTTGACCCGACGGGCGTGACGCACGCCTACGCGAAGGCGGCGATGGCCGCCGGTGCCCAGGTTCGCCGGCACACTTGGGCTCGCCGTATCGAGCGAGCCCCCGACGGCGCCTGGCGCATCGGTCTGTCCGACACGTCCGCCGGCGGCTTTGCAGGCATGTCGGGTGCTGGGAACGCCGATGCATCGAGCGCCGCTGGCGCGGGCGGCGATTGCGACGCATGGATCGAGGCGACACACGTGGTGAACGCGGGCGGTCTGTGGGCACGCGAGGTCGGGCGCATGGTGGGTCTCGAGCTGCCGGTGCTCGCGATGGAGCACACCTACGTCATCACTGAGCCCATCGACGAGATCATCGCTCACAACGAGCAGACCGGCGGCGAGCTGATGGGCACTATCGATTTCGGGGGCGAGATCTACACGCGCCAAGAGGGCCAGGGACTGCTGGTCGGCACCTATGAGCAGGCAGCGGTTGCCTGGCAGCGCAAACAGACGCCATGGGAGTTCGACAAGCGCCTGCTGACGCCTGATCTCGAACGCATCGCGCCCTCGCTCGACACCGCGTTCAGGCATTTCCCTGTGCTCGCCGACACGGGCATCGCACGGGTGGTCAACGGGCCGTTCACCTTTGCACCCGACGGGAACCCGCTCGTCGGACCGGTCCGCGGCCTGCCTGGCTTCTGGTCGGCCTGCGCGGTGATGGCCGGCCTCTCACAGGGCGGCGGCGTCGGACTTGCCCTCGCCAATTGGATGACCACCGGCGATCCTGGATTCGATGTCTGGGCCATGGACCTCGCCCGGTTCGGCGACTGGGCCACACGCCCGTACACCGCGGCCAAAGTGCGCGAGAACTATCGGCGACGCTTCAGCATCAGCTTCCCGAACGAGTTCCTTCCCGAGGGGCGTCCCCTGGCAACCACCTCGATCTACGAACCGCAGCGCGACGCAGGCGCCGTCTTCGGCGACGTCTACGGCCTGGAAGTGCCGCTGTGGTTCGCACCCGAGCCCGGCGTGGTCGAGGACGTCACCTTCGGTCGCTCCAATGCGTGGCGCCATGTTCGTGCCGAGGTGCGAGCCGTTCGCCACGACGTGGGGCTCATGGAAACGTCCGGGTTCGCCAAGTTCCTGGTCGAAGGCCCCGGTGCGCGGGCATGGCTCACGCATCTGCTGGCGGGCAGGCTGCCGCAGCCGGGCCGGATCGCGCTCGCGCCGATGTGCAACGAGCGCGGCAATCTCACCGGCGACCTCACGGTCGCCTGCCTGCCGCCGGCGACAGGGAGCGCTGATGGACCGGTACACACCGTGACTGGTGGCGCTACGGGCAATGCAGCAGCCAGCGAACGCTTCATCATTTTCGGATCAGGCATCGCCGAGCGCCATTACGAGCGCTGGTTCGATGCGGACCTCGCCCGCTGGAACGACACAGCGCCGCATGGACCGGCGGCATCGGACACAGCGCCGCATGGACCGGCGCGCTGCCGAACGCTCGGATCCCAGATGTGCGGCGTGGCAATCGCCGGGCCGAAGTCGAGGGCGCTCCTTTCGGAGGTGACCGACGCCGACGTCTCCGACGAAGCGATGCGCTTCGGCAGTTTCACCGCGCTCGATGTGGGCTGGGCGCGCGTGTGGTGCGCCCGGCTGAGCTACACGGGAGAACTCGGATACGAGCTGTGGACCGATGCCAGCTACCTGCGCCATGTCTTCGATCTGCTCGTGACCCGTGGCCGGTCCCATGGGCTGCGCTTGTTCGGGTTGGCGGCATTGAACTCGCTGCGACTGGACAAGAGCTTCGGCAGCTGGGCACGCGAGTACCGGCCCGACTATGACCCCTTCGAGGCCGGCTTGGGTCGATTCGTCCGATCGGGGCGGGCTGGCGACGACGGCGACGACTTTGTCGGGCGGACGGCCCTCATCGACAAGTACGGCGTCGGCGAGGTGCCGAGCGGGGGCGTGCACGCCCCCGCTGGCGCGATGGCGCTGCGCACATGGGCGCTCGACGGGCCCGATGATGCGTCTGGCTTCGACGCAGCCGGTGACGAGCCCATCTATTGCGACGGGCAACCGGTCGGCTGGGTGACCTCGGGCGGTTTCGCCCATCACAGCAACCTGTCGGTCGCCATGGGGTACGTGCCGGCCGAGCTTGCTCACAACGGGATCCGATTTGACATAGAGATCGTCGGGGAGCGACGCGCCGCCCGTCTCGTCGACGGCTGCCTCTGGGATCCTGAAGGCACCGCGATGCGCCGCTGACCGTCGCCGGGTCGTTCGTCGTACGACCGTCATGGGGCGTGCAGATCGCCGCCACCTACGCTGAAGGCGGCATCTGGCAGATCGCACAAGCAAGCTGGTACCAGACGATGAGCGACTACTTGGAGATACATCATTGGCAGACCATCATTGCGGTCTCCGCCACCGGCTCGACCACTGAGGCAGCTGGCCGACTTCATGTCAGCCAATCAGCAGTCAGCCACCGGTTGGCCGAAGCCGAACGGCGCCTCGGCGGCCGACTGTTCGAGCGTCGACCGTCGCGTGGCATGCAGCCGACCCCTGCAGCGCTTGCGCTGTGCCAGGCCGCTCATCGTGCGATGCCTGATCTCGCCAGAGCCGAGCAGGACTTCATGCGCACCAGCGGCGAAGTCTCAGCCACCGTCCGGATCGGTGTCGGCTCCTATGACTGCTACCACTGGCTGGCGCCATTCGCGGCAGCGTGCAGCGACCAACTCGAAGGACTGCTGCTCGAATTGGTCGTCGTCGGGGACATGCCGGTGCCGCGGCTCGCTGACGGGACAGCCGACCTCGTGCTCGCTCCAGGACCCGCACAGGGGGCCTGCGAGGCCACGCACCTGTTCACCGATGAGCTGGTGCTCGTCACGCATCCGGAGCACCCACTCGCAGCCCGGACTTGGATCGGCCCCGAGGCGATTGCCGAGGAGAACTACTTCACCTACAACCGTCAGCCGTCACCCGGCTTCGAGTACGAGCGCTTCGTGCGCCCTGCGGGCCTGTCGCCACGCACGATCACCGTGCTCGAGCAGACCGGTGCCATCGCCGAGATGATCGCTGCCGATTTCGGCGTATCCATCCTCAGCCGGTGGGCAATGTCGCCGTGGCTCGACTCGGGGCGACTTGTCGCAGTGCGTTGCGGTCGCTCCGGGCTCAACCTGGAATGGTCGGCCATGACGCGCGTCGAGACGGCCGACGACTCACCGGAGCGGCAAGTCGCGAACGCCATCGTCGGCTGGCTCGGCGATGCCCAAATGAGCTGAGCGGGGCCCCACCGAACCAGTCAGTCGAGCAGGGACCTGCTGATCACGACATCCTGGATCTCGGTCGCGCCGTCGACGTAGTGCGTCAGCCTCGAGGCGGCAAGGTGGCGCGGCAGGGGATGATCCCGGCGCGCGCCGACGGCGCCCATGACCTGCATGCAGTCGGCCAGCCGGCGCTCGGCCACTCGGGTCGCGAACTTCTTGGCATGAGCTGCGTGAACGCCGGCGGAACGACCCTCGGCAATCCCGAGCGCCGCTCGATATGCAAGCAGGCGAGCCGCTTCGAGATCGGTGGCCACATCGGCCAGCCGGAACCGCACCCCCTGGAGGTCAGCGATTCTCCCGCCGAATGCCTGGCGCTCGCGCACGTAGGACACCGCAGTCGCCAGCCCCGTCCGCAACATCCCGCAGCACATGGCCGAAACCAGCACCCGGGCAATGTCGATGCCCTCCATCGCAGCGACGAAGCCCTCGCCGACTGGCACCATCACGTCGGCGTCGGACACGCGGCATCCCTGGAAGCTGATGCCGTTCGTTCCAAGGCCGTGCGCACCGCTCAGCTGGTATCCCTCCGAACGCTCGACCCCGTCGGTGCCGCCATCGACGAGAAAGGTGACAATCCCGCGATGGCCAGCTGCGGCATCAGTCTGCGCGTACACCGACAGCAGTTCTGCTGAGGTGCCGTTGCTGACCCAGGCCTTCTCGCCATCGAGCACCCATTCGTCGCCGTCACGACGAGCCGAGGTGGTGATCTTGGCGGCGTCGCTGCCCACACCCGGCTCGGTGAGCAGGAAAGCTCCAAGCCGCTCGCCATGAGTGAGCGGCGGCAGCGCTCGGGCGCGCAGATCCGCGGGGGCGCGCCGGCTCACAGCACCCGCGAGATTGTTGTGACACACCAGCGAGAAGGCCACCGCGAAGTCCACGGCGGCGATCTCCTCGAGCACGCGTGCGAGCCCGATCTGGGTCATGCCAGACCCACCGTCAGCCGTGGGCACCAACAGCCCGCAGAGCTCCTGGCCAGCCGCGCTCGAGAACGCCTCGGCTGCGAATCGCCGTTCACGTTCCCATGACTCGGCGTACAGCGCGACATAGTCGCGAGCCCATGACGCAGCGCGCTCGATGACCGCTTGATCTTGCTGGCCGACCGCAGCGTCGGCGACGTCGGGGGTGAGCTCCGCTGCCAGATCCACTGGGGGCATCGAAGGCGAGTCGAGAGCGGGCAGGTCGGTCGCTTGAGTCGTCATGACCCGGAATCTTGCCATTGCGGACCCCTAGAGTTCGCCCGAGCCTGGCGGCGCGACGCCAGCGCACCCCAAGTCGAGGAGGACCTCTCCGATGAGTCCCGGCCATGCTGCAACCCGCAATGGCAACCGTGGCGGGACCCAGCTCGGGCTCGACGATGCGATCGGGCGCATCGCGCGCAGGGCACGGGTCTACGTCGCGCAGGGCTCGGCCACGCCGTTCGGCCTGCTCGCCGCAATCGACGCTGCACACGACCGATTCGATCATCTCGAATTCGTGAGCGCATTCCTGCTGGATCGGCCCGCGCCGCTGGATCACCTCGGCAATCCATTCCGCTGGACGTCGCTGCAGCCCAGCGGTGCCTTTCGCGACGTGGGAGACAACCCGAACTTCGGCGTGGTCCCGGCCAGGTACTCCGACATCACCGGGCTCGTCGGACCCGGCGGCGGGCTGGAGTCCGGCGTCCTGGTATGCCAAGCCAGCCCACCCGATGCAGATGGCCGCATGAGCCTCGGCACCGGGGTCGGCGGTCATGTCGAGCTGCTGCGATCGGCCTCGCTGGTGATCGCACAGGTGAATCCGCAGATGCCTTATGTCTGCGGCGAGGGCGAATGTCACCGAACCGACTTCGATGTGCTCGTCGACGTTGACGAGCCCCTCGCCGAGCTGGCGCCCGCTGTCGTCGATGAGACCGCTGAGGCCATTGCCGCCCACGTCGGTCAGTTCATCGGCGACGGGACCACACTGCAGTTCGGCATCGGTTCGATCCCCGATGCAGTGCTCTCAAGCCTGAGCGACCGCCGTCACCTGGGACTGCACGGCGGCATGATCAATGACGCCTGCATCGACCTCATCGACAGCGGCGCAGTGGACAACCGCCACAAGGGACCGCTGGGCGACGGCGTGAGTGTCGCCGCAGAGGTGATGGGCACCCGCCGGCTGTACGACTGGGTCGACCGCAACCCGGCAGTGCATCTGATGAACGGCTCGCTGAGCCACGGCATCGAGGGCATCGCCCAAGTGCGCAACTTCGTGGCACTGCAGTCCACCGTGCAGATGGCGCTCGACGGTTCAGCCAATTCCGAGATGATCGGCGGCCGCTACATCTCCGGACCTGGTGGTGCTCCGGACTTTGCATTTGGCGCCTGTGTGGCAACCGGCGGTCGAGCCATCGTGGCTATGCCCTCCACGGCGGGCGGCGGGCGCATCTCGCGCATCGTGTCGCACCTCGAACATGGCGCCCCGGTGACGCTGCCCTCCTATGTGGCGGACATCGTCGCGACCGAGTTCGGCGCGGTGGAGCTTCGGGGGCGTTCGCTTGCCGAGCGAGCCGAGTTGCTCATCTCGATTGCCCATCCCGATTTTCGGGACGCGCTGATCGAAGATCGCCCGCGCTGACCTCGCCGAGTCGGGCGGTGCGTTCCGGCCGTTGCTACAAGCGCCGTACGGACGCCGCCTTGCCGGTCGTGCCGTACGCCATGCCTGACATTCGATGGATGTTGCGGGTGTTGTGGATCTTGCCGTGGATGCGCGGTCCGGCGGCGAGCATCGCGCCGTCGACCACCAACTGCTGGCCGCTGACGAATTCGCTGTCGTCGCTGGCGAGGAACAAGGCCATCGCTGCGATGTCGGTGCCCTCGCCACGGTCGGGCCATGGCTGCAACTCGGCCATGACCTCTTCGGCCTGGGCCTCGTTGCCGCTGTGCATCAGCGGAGTGAAGATCAGTCCCGGGCAGATGGCATTCACCCGTATGCGGTGAGGCGCCAGCTCCAGCGCGGTCGTCTGAGCCAGGCTGATGACGGCCGCCTTGGCCGCGGAATACGCCTGCGGGCCAGCGCCGCCGCCCACTCCGGCGATCGATGCCGTGTTGATGATCGAGCCGCCGGTGCCTTGGGGCACCATGACCCGGGCAGCGTGCTTGGTGCCCAGCATCACCGAACGCACCAAGATCGCGAACGTCTCGTCCCAAGCGTCCACGTCCAGCTCGGTGATCGGGCCGAACGCCCCGCCGATGCCGGCGTTGTTGAACACCACATCCAGCCGGCCGAATGCCTCGACCGCCAGCTCGGTCATGGCGGCCACGTCGTCTTCCACCGACACATCGGTCCGTGTGAAGCGAGCGCGATCGCCGAGACCGGCGCTGGTCAGCTCCTCGATGAATGCATGCCCGGCGTCGGCGTTGAGATCGCCGATGACGACCGAGGCGCCCTCAGCCAGAAATCGCTCAACTGTCGACCGTCCCATGCCGCTCGCGCCGCCGGTGATCACCGCGGCCTTGCCAGCCAGCCGCCCTGCGGGATTGCCGCTGCCTTCGCTCATCGTGCTGTCCTCTCCTGCTGCGGAATATGCCGCCGCGATTGTGGCCGATGTGACGTCGCTGCGCCTCGGCATCGCCGCGCGGTGCCGGTTCGCAGCAGTGCCGGTTCGGAGCCGTTCCGCTGACGCCCGAGCCGGGACGTGAGAGAATCCGAACGGGTATCAGGGTTTAGGGGGGAAACCATGACCACGACCATCCAGCAGCAGATCACCGCCGATGGCGGACAGCGCCACATGCACGAGGTGCACAAGATCGCGCACGCCGGCGCAGTCGACGCCGACGGCCACATCCTCGAGCCGCCCGACCTGTGGGAGGAGTACCTCGAGGATCGCTACAAGGACCGGGCGCTGCGCATCGAGATCGAGCCTGAGCGCGGCCTCGAAGTGCTCATGATCGACAACCAGCGAAGCAAGCTGGCCCGTCCCGGCATGGTCTCGACGCTGGGCGCTATGGGCGCAGCCGATCTGCCCGACATCATGTTCAACCCGGATCGCACCTACGCGGGCGAGATCCCCTTCGGCGCCATGGACCCTCACCAGCGAATCGAGCTGCTCGATGCCGAAGGCCTCGACATCGCGGTCCTGCTGCCGACGATGGGGCTGCTGTGGGAAGCCGAGCTCGAAGACGCCGAGCTGAGCCAGGCGTACACGCGTGCCTACAACCGGTGGATCTGCGAGTTCTGCCGGGATCACTCCGACCGGCTCGTTCCCGTCGCCCACATCTCGCTCACCGATCCGGTCGCCGCAGCGGCCGAGCTGCGGCGCTCGGTAGCCGACGGAGCACGCGGCTGCTTCGTGGCGCCGTTCACACATTCGACGCGTCCGCTCGGCCATGCCGACCACGACCCGGTATTCCAAGCTGCGCAGGATCTCGGCGTGCCGTTCGCCATCCATCCCACGTTCGAGCCCCAGTGGACCAAGGGCACTCGAATGGGTACCTGGGAGCACGTGCGCGAACTGCGTCTCACGGCTTCGATGACGGCGTCGGACGGTGTGCGGCACCAATTCGTGTCGCTGTTCGACTACGGCGTCTTCGACCGATTCCCCGAGCTGAAGGTGCTTGTGCTCGAGTCAGGCGGCGGCTGGCTCGGCTACTGCTTGGATCGCATCGATGCCGTGTACGGCCACACCTATACGGGCACTCGGGTGCCGCTTCAGAT
The DNA here is from genome assembly GCA_965231925.1 of Acidimicrobiales bacterium. Taxonomy (GTDB): domain Bacteria; phylum Actinomycetota; class Acidimicrobiia; order Acidimicrobiales; family Poriferisodalaceae; genus Poriferisodalis. The sequence goes on along the minus strand of OZ246894.1, from coordinate 772,608 downwards.
GAAGCCCAGCGAGTACTTCATGCGGCAGGTATGGATCTCGTGTGACCCCGATGAACGCTCGATTCCCTCGCTCGCACAGCGCTACGGGTACGACCGATTCATCTGGGCCAGCGATTTCCCCCACGCCGACCACACGCCGGAATACGTGCTCGACCTCGACGAGCTCGTCGACATGTTCCCGGCAGAGCGGCGGCGGGCCTTCATCGGAGACAACGCTCGCCGCGTGTTCGACCTGTAGGGCTGCTCACCTGTTCATGCAAGGAGCGCTGGCTTACGGCGATTCGGTGGTGACGGTTTTGGGAGGGAAGTACAGGCCGTCTCGAATGGCGCGGTCGCCGAGGGACTTGGACAGCGTGATCGTCACCGAGGTCGGCGGGTTGTCCGGGCAGTTTGCGCCGCCGACGACGGGAACGACTGCGAACGCCACCACCACGGCATCGTCTGTCTCGACAATCTCGGGGCCTCGCAGCGCGTCACCCATCTCACGACCGCTGGCGCAGCCCTGCTCGGTGACGAGCAGCGTGATCTCGACATCGTCCGGGCCGAGCGGATCGTCGGGGTCCAGATGCACCTCGACACGGCCGAGACCCTCGGGAAGGACCACAGCAGGCTCGCAGCGCGGCCCGGAGCCTTCCCCCGCCCACAGCCACCGATCGCCGCGGCGCTCGACCACTGCGCTTTCTTCCCATTCGCCGCCGTCGAGCACGAAGCGCACCAAGTCCTCGCCGATGTGGACGACCGCCCAGTCGCCCTGGGCCAGCGGGCGGGGCGACGGTTCGACGAGGCGTGCTTCGAGTTCGGCCCGCAGCACATCCACGGCAGGGTGATCCACCTCATCGATCGGCTGCCATGCAGTCAACTCCGAGTACGGCATCGGGGGCGCTCCCCAGCAGGCAACGACGGGATCGGGGTCGCGCAAGTCGGGCAGCACCTGCAGCGATCCGGTGGGCGGCGGGGCCGTGATCGTCAACTCGACGCAAACGACACCGAGTCCGAACTTTGGCGGCACCGATGCCGCAATCTCGGCCAACGCGCCCGGAGGCGGGTTTTCGACAACCAGATTCACCCGATTCCGCTTGACGTCGATGCCGTAACCGTAGATGCCGAGTTCTTGATCCCACGTCGCGCTGCTGATCCTGCCCTCGGCCGCCATCAATTCGCGCTCACTGAATGTGACCTGCACCACTTCGAGGACAAGATCGTCACGCTGTCCCAGAGGGGTCATGTCTTCGACGTCGCCGTACTCGGTAGACGGCGGCAATGCCGACAACGCCGCTGTGTGCTGCTCGATGTCGTCGGTGAAGCCAACCATCATCGTTCCGCCGTTGTCGCGGTCGAGCCAGTAGCCGCCGAACGTGTCGAACTGGCTGCCATAGTCCGTGACTGCTGCGGGAAACCCAGACGGATAGTTCTGGGTGGTACGCAGAGGGCCTGGCACCGTTGACGTGATCTGGTCGACGTTGTCGCAGTTCTCAAGCCCAGATCCGTCGATGCCCTCCGGGACTGACTCGATGCCCGTGGCGTCCGGGCCGTCAGCGGATGTGGCAACGGCCGCGCCATCGGTACTGGCTGTGCCGCTCATCGTCGCCTCCGCCCGCACCGAGACGTCGTGGCCGATTCCGCCGTCGGGCGAACCCCCGCCGCATCCGGCCGAGACCACAGCCAACAGTCCGGCAGCCAGTGTTCGACGCGCATTCGGAACCAGCAGATCCCTCCGATGCACCATGCCCACTGACCGTACGGCAGCCAGCGACCAGCGAGAGCGCGGTTCAAACTCGGGTCAGCGATCAGGGTTTTTCGCTCTCGGACCGGACAAGCTGGGCGGTCATGGAGCGGCTGGGCATCACCGAGGCGGTCTCACTCGACCGAGACTTCCGGGTGTACCGATACGGCCCCGGGCGACGCATGACGCGGCCCTTGCCCCGAAGGCTGTATGACGTTGCCGTGATACGCTTTCATGCCATGAGCATGCTGACCGTCAGGGTCCCGCCGGAACTCGAGGCCCGGATAGGCGCGGAGGCCCGTCGGCGGCGCACGACGAGGTCGGATCTCGTCCGTCGACTTATCGAAGACGGTCTCGGCGCGGCCGAAATCGGACGACCCAACGTCTCCTGCGCCGATCTCATGGAAGACCTGATCGGTTGCGGCGCTTCGCAATTCTCGGACCTGGCAACGAATCCAGCCCATCTTGAGGCGGCGATCGTTGAAGACTACGAACGTGGCCGCCGCGATCTACCTCGTTGACAGCGGTCCGCTCGTGGCGGCGGCCGACCAGAGGGAACCTCATCACGCATGGGCAGTTGCCCAGCTGCGCTCGCTGGCACCGCCGTTGTTGACCTGCGAAGCCGTCATTTCCGAAACCGCATTCCTGCTGGAACGCGCGAGGCTCCCTGCCGCAATGCCGATGCACATGGCCGAGCGAAGCATTCTGCAGGTCGAATCGGTGGTACGAAGCATCGAAGACGCGACAGCCCTGCGACAGTTGATGGTGAAGCACAGCAATGTCCCGATGTCGTTCGCCGATGCGTGCCTGGTACGGCTGGCCGAGCGCTTTCCTGCGGCACAGCTGCTGACCTTCGATTCCGACTTCCGGATTTACCGAACAGCGAATCAGCACGCCATACCGTTGCTCGCACCTTCGCTGTGACATGTCACGGCTTACGACGCTTCGATGGTGACGGTCTTGAGAGGGAAATACAGGCCGTCTTGATTGGCACGATGCAGATCAGGTGATGTCATAGTGCGAACAGTCATCACGCTGCCAGACCATCTTCACGCCAAAGCAAAGCAGCGTGCGGCGGATCAGGGGATCAGCTTCGCGGAGTTTGCGCGACGTCTGTTCGACAGAGAACTCGGCGCGGCAGAGCCTCAGGGCGATCTGGAAGCCATCTGCGCGATGGTGCATGGCGAGCCGTTCGACATGGCCGCAGGCGCCAAGGCCATCGTGTCTGAGGCCGCGGCGGCGCAGCACATACAGCACATCGACTGATCGCCGGATCTGACCGATGGAACTCAGCTTCGTGGACACTTCTGCGTGGGTGTCGATGGCTGACGGCGCGGAGGCAACCCACGCGCGGGTGGCAGCGGCACTTGAGCACAGACGGGGTCGGCTGCTGACGACCGATCACGTGCTGCAGGAGACGTGGATGGTGATGAGGCATCGCCATGACCGGTTCGCCGCGGAGACGCTGGTGAACGCAATTCGCAGAGGAATCGCCCGGGTCGAGGTCTCCGTGCTGGGGGATCTGGAAGCGGCGGCGGAGATCGGCGCAACCTTGAGCGATCAGGATTTCTCGCTCTCAGACCGCACATGCTGGGCCGTCATGGAGCGGCTGGGCATCACCGAGGCGGTCTCACTCGACCGAGATTTCCGGGTGTACCGATACGGCCCCGGACGACGCAAAGCCTTCCGAATCGCGCCCTGACGCCGCTGCCGGCCCGCCGCCGCTATGCGCTGGCGACGTCATGCGGGGCTGGGGATGCGGAACACCTTCAAGACCTCGTCGCCGAGGTGGTTGATGACCTTCACGGCGATGTGGCCGGCTTCGGGGGCTGGGAACGGTCGAGAGGTGTCGCTGTGGAGGCTGGCCCACGCGTGGGACTGCCCGAAGAACGCCCAGATGCCGCCACCGCGAGACTCAGGGAGCCGGGGCAGCACGAGCCGTGTCGAGGTGTCGATGCACCATCGACACCATCGGAGGGCCTCAAGTAGCTCGTCGTCGGTGACCTTGCGATGCAGTCGCGGGTCAAGGGCGGTTGGGTTGCGGAACATGCCCAAGATTCCCTTGACGAGGTTGGCGAATCCGGCCTGCTCGCCTCGGTCGGTCTCGGAAACGCCGCCGTTGATCGACACGAGCGGCCTCTTTCCCGGAGCCAAGGTCGTGTCGGCCAATGCTGCGCCGCCCCCTTGAACGCCTGCCATTTCACGGAGCCGGGCAGGGATGCTCTTGGAGGCTTCGAGCATGGCGTGGAAGTTGTTGTTCTGCAGCAGTTCGTCGGTGCAGTAATCGAGAACCCTGCGGTGGGTTCCGCGTCGGCGCAGTTCCGAGCGGATGCTGCCAGCGCGCTGGGCTGCTTCGTCGAGGGTGGACGCGGCCCCGCCTTCGATTCTCACGATGTCGCCCTTGTCGTTGACTCCGAGGCCGGCGTAGATCAGAACCTCGTTGAGTTCGGCCATTCGGCGTGCGTGTAGCGGCAGATTGTTGCGGTACCGCACCGGCGCCATCGTCTCGTTGATGAACGCCACCAAGCTCTTTCCGTTGCCGTGTTTGTTCTGGTGCGCAGCCAGGGCATTGATGATGCGGCGCCGCTTGGTGCTACCCGTACTCACATTCGGGACCCCGATCTGTGCGAGCACTTGATCGATCTGGGAACCCGACAGACCCTCATCGGTCTCGCCCAGCACGTCCGCAACGCCTTGAATGATGTCGCCGTCGAAGGGAGGAACATGAGCCGGTGCCACGGGCGGAAGGTACGGCGCAGCCGGCATCCGCCCGCCTGCGCTCCTTAGCCTGACCGCACCCAGACCCAGGAGTGCCGTGCATGTCCGAGCCAGAGCCTCGCCCCACTGATCTCCGCCCAGCGGAATTCGAAGCTCCACCCGACGATCCGTTCGCACACGACCGGCTCAACCGCAAGGAGTCCGTCGAGTCGCTGTGTTCGATCATCCGGAATGCGCAGCAGCCGCTGGTGGTCTCGGTCGAAGGCGCGTACGGGACAGGCAAATCGGCATACCTGCGGATGTGCGCTGCGCACATGGAGCAACTCGACGCTGTGACTGTCGAGTTCAACGCGTGGCAGCAGGGGCATACGAGGCGGCCTCTGATCGACCTGGTTGCTGCCCTGACGACGGAGCTGCAGGGCAGGGGCACTTGGGACAGAGTGAAGGAGACGGCCAAGCAGCTCGGGTTGCGCGCGATCGGCTCCCTGAGCAGGGGGATCATCGCTCCGAACGCCTCGGACGACTCCTCGGTATTCGACGACTGGGCAGAGATAGACGGCGGCGTCACGGCGTTCAAGGATGCGCTTGGTGAACGAGTGAACGAACTCGACGGCAAGCTCGTGATTTTCGTCGACGAGCTTGACCGGTGTGAGCCGGCCTACGCACTCGATCTGCTCAACAAGGCACGCCACCTGTTCGACGTCGAGGGCGTCGCCATCGTGTTCGGCGTGAATCGCACCGAACTCGGCCATGCAGTCGAGACCCTGTACGGACCCGAATGCGACGTTGACGGCTACCTGCGACGGTTCGTCGATCTGTCGATGCGGTTGCAGAAGCCGACGACCGACGAGTGGGTTTCCTACATGACGGGCATCTGCGGCTCTCTGGTCGATTGCACGCGCGCCCTCGGCGAACAGGACAACACTCCGCGAGTGATCCTGACGCTGCTCGCGGACAACTGCCACGGCAAGCTCCGCGACGTTGAGCACATCGTCCGCCACGCCAACATGGCCCTGCCGCCACGGGACTACAGCCCAATCTGGCCGCTGTGGATGGTCTGCATGCTGGCGCTGCGGCACCTCGACCGGGGCTGCTACGAACGACTCGTCTCAGGCCGCGCAGAAACAGGGGAAGTAATGCTCGTCATGCGCGAGCACATGGCCAACACCGAGGCGCTCTTTGACATGGCCTTCTTGGACGCGATAGTGCTCTCGCTTCACGGTGACCATGGAATTCCCCGAGACGAGGAGAAATTCGTGGAGTACTACGAGTCGTATCGAAAGGGCGAGACTGGTGCCGCCAAGTCGGCCTTCAAATCGCTGCAGGGTCTGCGACAGCATTCCTACGCCCCTCGGTCTGCAGTGGACGCCCTGCGCAAGATCATCGAGATCGCTGGGCAGGTCTAGACCTCCGGCGTGCTCCATCGGCTTCCCGATCATCAGGCGCATTTCTCCGGTCTGCAGACGGTTGTGGCTGGTCGGGCAGTACTCGCCCGAGCGTTGGCCGCAGACTCGGCCGTCGAAATGCGAAGCCGTGAATCAGGGACCAAGCCACGCGGGCCCAAATCGGGGTTCCCTGTCACGGCGTCGAGCCCGACGCCACGTCGGCGAACAGCTCCCGCTGAACGCGCAGATACTCGATGTCGATGCACGACTCCCCGCCCCCGGCCAGCATCAACAACCCATCGCAGACCCGAATTTGGCACGTGTTTTGTGTTTGTGCTGGTCAGCGGGGGCGCGGCCGCTGAGTGTTTCCACTACATCGTCTCTGCGGGGGGTGGTGTGTCAGCCGATGCGGGCTTTGTCCCAGTCGCGGGTGGGAGTCGCGGTGGCGGCGAGGATCGCTGTTTGCAGCGGACTGCGGCGGGTGGTGACGGTGACGGGTTTGGCGTCGGCGCGGAGACGGACTTCGCGGATGCGGTCGAGCTCTGGCAGGGCGCGGGCGGCGGTGAGGTGCTGGCCGGCTGTGTCGGGGTCCGCGATGTCGGCGGTTTGCAGGTCGCGTGTGATGAGAGTCTCGGCGACGGCTGCGTAGACGCACACCGCGATGTGGCCTCTGACTCGTTGCTCGGTCCAGTGCCGGATCGGCCGCAGCCGCAAGAAGTCCTTGAGCGTGCGGAAGCGGGCTTCGACGTCGGCGAGCTGCCGATAGGCGGCTACCACGCGTTCGGCGGAGGCTTGCTGGGTGGTGAGGCTGGTGGTGAGCACGTAACGGCCCGCGAGCAGCTTTTCGTAGGCGTGCGCGTCTTTGTCGTAGTGATAGACGAATCGCCCTTCGCCGATGTCGAGGTCGAACAGACGCCCGACGCCGCTTTGGCCGATGATGCGCTGAGCGGCGCGTCCGATCTTCGCGGCATCGACAAGCCGCCCGCAGCGGACGCGTTCTTCGAGAGCGAGCAGCGCGGTCTCGGTGCGGGCAACGAGCTCGGCGGTGCGCTTGGTGTCGCGTCGCATGCGGGCGTCTGACTCGACGATCACCGCGCGGGTGCCGTCGGCCAGGGTCGCTTCGCCAGCGCGGCACCTCAGGTTGGGCACATCGGCCCATTGGGTGTCGTCGTCGATGGTCTCGAGGGCTTCGCGGCAGGCTTTGTCCCGATGCAGCCGGGTGGCGAGCACATGATCGCAGCCGGCCTCAGCGACCGCGGCGACGTTGTCGGCGGAGATCAGGCCCCTGTCGGCGACCACACAGATCCGGCCCACCGCGAACCGCGCGGTGAGATCTGCGAGCACGCCGGGCAGGGTGGACGCATCCGCGGTGTTGCCGGCGAACACGTGATGCGCGATCGGCACTCCGTCGCCGGTGCACAGCAGGCCGATCACGATCTGGGGCCGGTCGCGACGGCGGTCACGCGAATAGCCGAACGCCTTGGACTCGAACCGCTCAGAGGGACTCGTCGCGCCTTCCAGATACGTGGACGTCAGGTCGTAGCAGACGAATTTCAGGTCGATGTTGGTCAGGTCGCACAGCCGTGCGAACAAGAACTCCTCGGTGCCCTCCTTGAGATCCGCGACATGGTCAAGAGCCCGGTAGTACTGCCACGGCGACGGCGCCTGCCAGCTCTCGGGCATGATCACATCGGCTTGGGCCCACTCGGGAAGCCTCCGTTTGGAGCACGGCGCGATCAGACGGTTCGCGGCCATCGCGAACACCGCGTCGGCGAGCCGGCCGGCGTCGCGTTCGGCGCCCGCAGCCGCGAACCAGCCGTCGAGACCCAGCCGGCCCCACAGCGCCGCGGCGCACGCCGCCGCGCCCACCGCGGGCGCCGCGTCGGCTTCCAGCGATCCCACGTCGACGCGTTCGGTCTCCAGGTGCTTTTCCAGCGCGGCGACGATGCGGTCCAGCCGGCCCGAGCGGCGCAACGCGGTGACCTCGCCGAGGCGCAGCAGCGTGCGGTGACGGGTCTTCGCGCCGTCGCGCACCGACTCCACCAGCGACAGGTACTCGTACGTCTTGTCGCCCCTGCGACGTCGCGTCGTCTTCACGAACATATCCCGAATCTAGCACCGTAACGACACGAACCGCGGCATTGTGTCGCCCCTACATTTTCGTCACGAAACACCCTCGCAAAACACAAAACCGCAGGTCACAGGCCTGACACCCACCAAAAACCGGCCCGAGGCGCCAAATTCGGGGCAGAGCAGACGTGACGGGGACCCGCTATGGAGGCCGTGGTCACCGAGAGCAACTCCTAACAGCAGCTTCCTGCCTCCGGTCGACCGCGGGTGAAGCCGCGCTGGCCAGCTCAAGAGTCCGTCGCGAGTCAAGTCGCGCGAACGAACGGTGTGATTACCAAGAGTTATGCACGATTCCCGAGCGCAGTCCACGCGACTTGACTTCGGGCGGACCACAAGCCGGATTAGGCGACGTTGGGGACGCGGAACACCTTCATGACTTCATCGCCGAGGTGATTGATGACCTTGACGGCGATGTGACCTGATTCGGGTGCCGGGAACGGCCGTGAGGTCTCTCTGTGGAGGCTGGCCCAGGCGTCTTCGTCGATCTCAGCCTTCAGGGTCGTCTTGAGCGATTTGTAGGGATCGTTGGTGCCGAGGAAGTAGGCGTGGCGCACGAAGAAGCTCTCGTGGTCGTAGTCGGTGTCGACGAACCAGCAGGCGATGGAGTCGGGTTCGTCGCTGCGAACCTTGCCGGTCGTCGGATCGAACACGTCGATCCCCCGCAGCTTCACGCAGAACTGCGCCTCGCCATCTTCATCTGGGCCGTCGGCGGGTGCGGCCAACAGTTCGATGTCGGGTTCGCCGAAGATCACGAACAGGTTGCCGCTGCCGGTGCTCTTGAGTTCGCTCGCCATGTGCAGGTCGGCGTTCATCCTGGCTTTCAGTACCTGCAACGGTCCTGACTTGATGAACGCAGACGCCTGAGCGTCGTAGTTGAATGCGCAGGCGATCAGCACATCGAAGCCGGCCTCCGCGGCCTCCCGGGCAGCCGCCACGAGTTCGGGGCGAGTGACGGTGCCGAATTCGGGGCCGATGAACACCGCTGCCCGGCGCGTCGCCGCCTGCGCGTCGTGCGAACCGCTTGATTCGTGGGCTGCCGAGCCTGCGCCTTCGGTAGGGCCCGACGAAGCCACAGTGCTTGGGGCCTGCTCCTCGGAACTTGCTTGCCCTCGCTCGTCCGGGTCGGTCGCGGCGGCGGGGCCACCCGAGGCCGAGGTGCGGTCCGTTGCCGATTCTGGCTCGGCGTATGCGCCCTCGGCACATATGTATTCGCCAGGCCACGGCTGGAGAGAGACAAAGTCGATGCGGTCTTCCTTGTGTGCCTGTTGCACGCCTGCAGCTCGGAGGTTGTCGAGGATGAGCGAGACGAAGTCCTGAGGTGCCTCGCCGCTGTTTCGTGCCTCGGCGATGGGATCGATCAAATTGTCGTCGGCGTCGAGACCCAAGTAGCGATGGGGCGAGATGCTCTCGACAGTGAACGGGCCCGCGACGCGCATCTTCGAGTTGTCTTCGTACGGCTTGTCGTAGAGATACTCGAAGTCGGCGTTCGCGGCGATGGACTCGTCGATTGCCCGCTGCCGGTCGAGCCGAACCTGCCAGAACCGCTCATGGGGCTCAGCGGCCCCGGCCGGCCAACCGTCGGGCTGCTCGCGAGGTACTTCCCACTCGAGCAGGCAGCCCGCCGGTGCCTCCTCGCCCGACGGCAGCACGACAGTGGCGTCCGCAGGCGAAACAAAATCAAGCCGCAGGCCCTTCCGGCCGCCAATCTCCACCTCGAACTTTGCCGGTGGGTCGGCGCGCAGCGTCGAATTGAGATCTGCGAGCGCTGTCTCCACCGCGGGCTGTCGTTGCTCGTGGATGACATCGATCTCGGCATTGTTGGCGATCGATCGCAGGGTGATGTGCGGGACTCGCTCATAGACGAAACCTTGCCTCACATCGCCGTACGTCGTGGCGTCATACGGCTCCGCATGGCTGAGATCGGCTTCCTTCTGTTGCCCTTCGGGACTGTCAGACAGCAAGTAGTACGGATAGCGCGCCCCCATGAGCCGCGTCCGTGCCAGAGCCAACGCCACTCGCGAGGTGTCAATGGTGATCCATCGGCGACCCCATTGTTCTGCCACGTACGCAGTCGTTCCCGCCCCACAGGTCGGATCGAGCACCAAATCGCCCGGATCGCTTGCCATAAGGAGGCATCTCTCGATGACTTTCGTATTTGTCTGAACAATGTATATCTTATCTTCAGTAAAACCACCTGTGCCCGTGTCCGTCCATATGTTATTGTGTGCCGCCACTTCTGAGTCACTATGGCGTCGAACGTAACCCAGTGTGTTTCTTCCAACGTGAATACGGTTAGCTAGACCGAGTCTGACCATGCCCGCCGGATAGTTTGCTTTCCAATGGGCATTCTTGTGCCAACAGTCGTACGTCTTTCCTTCATAATTGAATGGTTGCGGGTCGCGCGCACGACCCTGTGACGTCAAGTCAGCAGGCTTATATGGATAGACACCCGGCGGCAACGCGGATTCGCCGCGTCTCTCTGCTGCCCTTACACCGCGGTATGTGAAGTCCGGATACATCACCCAGCTCGCATTACCTTCGCCTAATGTGAAGTTCTTGCGAAACAGCGATGATCTCGCACGTCCACTCTCCTTGTCCTTTGCGTACCAGAGTATGTAATCGGCTACATTTCCAATCCAAATGGAAGGAAATCCCGTCGTCGTTTGAACTGAAATTTGGCTGATAAAGTTATTGGCACCGAATATCTCATCCATAAGTGATCTGACCCGGTGAACGTTCTCGTTGCCAATTTGCACAAATACCGAACCGCTCTCCGTCAGCAGATCACGAGCAACAGTCAGACGGTCTCGCAGATACGTCAGATAGCTGTGAATGCCGTCAAGCCATGTGTCCCGAAAAGCACGCACCTGTTCAGGCTCGCGCGTGATGTGCTCTGCCCTCCCATCCTTCACATCGCGACTCGTAGTGGACCATTGGAAGTTCGAATTGAACTTGATGCCGTAGGGCGGGTCGATGTAGATGCACTGCACTTGGCCGCGGAGATCTTCGCGCTCGGCGAGGCTGGCCATCACCTGCAGACTGTCGCCGAGGATCATGCGGTTCGACCAGTTCATCTGGTGTTGATAGAATTCAGTCTTCGCATCGGCACTCGGTAGCCCGTTGAAATTCGAGAAGAGCTCGATCTGGAATCCAGCCTCGGATGCCGCTTGCTCGATGCTGCGGTGGCGGCTCAGGCGTCGCAGGTCTTCGATGAGTGCCTTCGGCTGAATCTTCTCTTGAATGTAAAGCGGTGGTGCCTGAACTACCAAGTCAGACCAGTCAACGACGTCCTTGCCTCGCCACACCAGTTGAGGGTCGAGATCGCGATTGAGCCGCTCGTAGGCGACTCGGATCGCCGCCGCCGCTTCTTCCGATGTCTGCGTCTGATATTCGGCAGTCGGAATGTTCAGCCTGGCGGACTCATCGTGGGTGAGATTCTCTACCTGCTTCGGTCTTGCGGCACGGTTTGCCATCGATCACTCTTTCCCATGGTCCGCAAGAATGTCGTGCAGAATCGTGGTGAGTTTAGGCACGGCAACAGATACCGTATTCCACACAATGTCGCCATCGACATCGTGATATCCGTGGACAATCCGATTTCGCATCCCTCGAATCATGTGCCAAGGTATTTCTTCGGCTTGTTGACGAACCTCCTCCGGGAGTTTATTGGCCGCTTCAGCGATGACTACGATTTGGAGCATCGCTGCGCTGTAGGTTCTCGCATCTGAGCTGAATTCGTCTTTGCTCTGCTCGCCGACGAATTCAACGATGGCATCGGCTGCTTCGAGCATGTTTCGAACATGGGGCAGCCATTCTTCGGGCCGCGTGCATTCATACATCGATTGCGTCCCTTTCGGCGTTCGGGCGGACATGGTCGCGCAGGTTCTTGCCGACTGCGATGTCGACGCTGCGCCCGAGAGTGTCCTCGAGAAATGGGCCTTCGCCGAAATTGCCCCAACTCGTTGGCTCAGTGTGGTACTCGATGATCAGGTCGATGTCGCTCGTGAGCTGGGCTTCGTCTCGGGCGAACGACCCGAACAGCTTGAGGCTGGCGATGCCGAATTCCTGCTGCAAGCGAGGCTTGAGTTCTCGCAGCGCGGCCAAGACCTCCTCTCGACTGCTGAAGGCTGCACCACCCGTGCGATACGCATGCGCTTCACGGCGAGCCTGAGTGATAGCTGTTTGGAGTTCCTCGGCAAAGACCCAGCTGTTGCGGAACTCAACGAACTGCCAGTAGCCGAAGACGCCGAGGCGGTTGACGCCCGGTACCCAGTAGTTGCGCATGGTGGCGGCCTTGTCCTTGGCATCCTCGCCGCGAAAGCCCTTGACCTCCACCACCAGATGCAGCGGCTCGCCTCCGCCGTCGCCGTCATCGCTCACCCGCAGGATTAAGTCGGGCACGTAGATGCGATTCTGGCCGCCAGTGCGGTACGGCACCTCGAAGCCCATGCCAGCGTTCTTGACGTAGGCCAGCACATCGGGATTGGCCTCGGCCACTTGGCAGAACTCGCGCTCCCATTCGCTGTCGCACACTGCCCAGTTGACGTGGCAGCGGTCGGCGCGGGCGCGCCACTTGAGCTGCTTCGACGTGGTGAAGTTGACATCGCGGGTGGTGCCTGTCGGTGCGAAGGAATCGAGCGTCGCCGTCACGTTTCGGCCTGCGGCCCGCTCGGCTTCGACGATGGCTGTGGTGATGCGATCGCACGCCTGATCCAAGAGCGGCAAGTTCACTAGCTGAGAAAGCGTCGTCCCGCCTTCGCAGACCAAGTGCTCGTCGAGCCAGCGCTCGGTGATTCGCTTGAGCTGCCCGAACAGATGCAACCGGGGCTGGCCGTCGTGGTCGTGCCATTTCGCGCGGAGCAGATAGTTCGTGAGGTGGTAGACGATGGTGGATCGGCGCGCCTCTCCGGTGTCGGTGAGACCAAAGTCGATGCCCTCGCCGATGATCCCTTCGTTGCGCGTGCGAGTCGGGCCGACCAACTCAGGCGTCAGCCGGAGCGTTGAATCCTCAGTGAAGTGCGCCTCCAGCCTGTCGTCGGGCAGTTCGATGCGATAGCCGGCGACGCGCGGGAAGCGAATCTCCAAGGCGTCCCGCTCGGGGCTGACCGCATGCACCTGGACTGTCGGCTTCGGCGGCTTGGGCTTGACCACCACCGGCTCGGCGGTGAAGTCGAACGGCACGCCGAAGACGTCGGCGTACTCGGTCTCGAACAGCCCGTTTTCGTTGAGGTCGTACGACTGGCGGCGCAGGGCACGACCCACCACCTGCTCGCACAGGAGCTGCGTGCCGAACGCCCGAACCCCAAGCACATGCGTGACAGTGTTGGCGTCCCAGCCTTCGGTCAGCATCGCCACCGACACCACGCACCTGGTGTCGCCGCCGAGACGGCCCGGCTTCCCCACCGTGTTCATCACCTCGCGCAGCAGGTCCTGATCGCTGAGGTTCTGAGCCTCCTGGCTCGTGCCGCCCCGCGCGACGATCTCGCGCCGGAACCGCTCGATCTCGTCCGACGCCGCTTCACGGAAGCTCGGGTCGATCCCGTCGCCTGATTCGAGCTGCCGACTGTCGATGAGCAACGTTCGAGGACGAGCCAGCGCATTGCCCTGGGTGTCGAAGTTGCGGAACAGCTCCAGCCGACCGTTGTGGAACGAGTGCGTGCCGTCTGGCAGCTCGCGGCGGTAGCCGGAGATGTAGTCGTAGACGACCTTCGAGGTGGCGGTGTTGTTGCATACCACGATGAAGCACGGCGGGACGTCGATGTCGTCATGGGCTTCCCACTGGCTGAATACCTGGTCGTAGTGTCCGTACAGCGCTTCCAAGGCGGACTTCAGCTCGACCGGCAACGCCGCCTCGGGATCGAGCTTTCCGACGGCCTTCAAGCCCTTTTTGGGCATCTTTGGGCCGATGTGGGTCCACAGGTCACGGTACGTGGGCATCACGTTGCCGGGGATGTTGTCGGCCACCGGCACCCTCGGCAGCTTGACGATGCCGCACTCGATGGCGTCCATCAGCGAGAAGTCGCTGGCGACCCAGCCGAACAGGGTTCCCTCGGCGTAGCCCGAGCCGCTCAGGAAGAACGGCGTCGCTGACAGGTCGATCACCCGCTTCAGCCCGAGCCTGCGCTGGACGGCCTCGATGCCGGTCATCCAGACGCGGGCGGCCTCGGCGTTGTCTTCGGCTTCCTTGCGGGCGTCGCCGGTCAAGTCGGGTTCATCGGACTCGTCGGCTGTGCCGGGCCTCTCCCGGTAGCAGTGATGCGCCTCGTCGTTCAGCACCATCACGCCCTTGGTGCCCATCAACTCGGGCATCACGCGCTGAAGCATCTGACCTTCGGTCTCGCGTGTGTCGATCTCAGGCCCATGACCTTGCAGCAAGGCGCGGCTGCCCTTCGCAAGGCTCATTGTCTCGCGCCGGATGAACGCGTGATAGTTCGTGATGACGATCCTCGCCTTGCCCAACTCGCTCGCCATGTCCGCCGGCACAAGATCACGGCTGCGGTAGTAGCTGTCTGGGTCATGGGGCTGCAGCACGCGGAGCCGATCCCGGATAGGAATTCCAGGAGTGACCACGAGGAAGCCGCGGGTGAACCGTTGGCTTTGGGGATGCCGCACAGCATTGATGGTCTGCCAAGCGATGAGCATCGCCATCACCGTCGTCTTGCCCGAACCTGTCGCCATCTTCAGCGCAAGCCGAGCAACGCCGGGATTGGCCTGCTCGCTGGCAGCAGCGATCCGGTCGCGCAGGCGACGCCCGACGGCCGTATTCGGGGCGACCTCGGTGAACCAGATGACCGTCTCTACCGCTTCGACTTGGCAGAAGAACGGCCGGATGCCAGGGAACTCGAAGTGTCGCCAGTGCTTGAGCAGCCGTGCCGTCTCTGCGGTGACGTGCCAGCGTCGCTCATCGGGTTCTGCCCGCCACTTGGCGACCTCGTAGCGGATGGTGTTGATCAGATCCGCGAGCTCGTACTGCTGGCTGTCGTCTTGCAGCGATGCCGCCTGCTCATCGAATACCAGCGCTCGCTGTGTCGCTGTGTCCGCCTTGGCACCCTTCTTTCCGCGCTTGCGCGGGGCGGGAATCGGGGAGATGAACTCTGCGCGACGACGTCGCTCAACTATCTCACCGGTTGGCTGCCGATCCTCTTCGTCGAGCTTCCAATGGCGCGCAGGCGCCCGGTAGGGCGAGTTGAGGATCGGCTGCTCGTAGAAGTCCGGCACGTCGCATCCACGCTACGCGCCGCGCCCGCGCGAGGGTGCGAGCAGCGGGCTGCGAACGGCGCAGACCGGTGGTCGGTGGGGTGGCGTGGCGTGGCCACCGGTCGGAACCCCGGGGCCGGAAGACGCCTGAATCGCATCCGCGGATCTGTGGTCGTCGAGTTGGGGCTATACCGCTCGTCGCGGGGACCGGTTGTGGGTGGCGAGGGCTCGGGCAGCGGCATTGGTGCCGCACAGGCCGTGCGCCCCCGCGCCCGGAGGCGTCGACGCGGAGCATAAGTAGGTGCCCCGAATACCGGTGAAGTAGGGATCCCGAGCGATTCGGGGCCTGAACAGCAGCTGGGCGGGCGACGACGCGCCGCCCAAGATGTCACCGCCGACGTAGTTCGAGTTGTACACCGACATCTCGGTTGTAGAACGAACTGCCATTCCCACCACTCGGTCGCGAAAGCCGGGCGCAAACCGTTCTATCTGGGCGATGATCGCCTCGGTGGCGTCGCCCGCGTAGCCGTGGGGAACGTGGGCGTAGGTCCACAACGGGTTCACGTTCCCGACCGAGCGGCTTGGATCAGCGCGGTACTGCTGGCCGACCAGCACGAACGGTCGGTCGGGCATCTGGCCGCGATGGGTTGCCAGCTCGCTGGCGAACACCTCGGCTGAGTCCCCGCCAAGGTGCACCGTGCCGGCGTCAGCTGCAGCCGGTGCCCGCCACGGCACATCGCCCTCAATCGCGAAGTCGACCTTGAACGCTCCGGGGCCGTGGCGGTAGCGCCGATACGTGCGAGCGACCCGAGGCGGCAGCCGATCGCCCAAGATGTCCGCGGCGACCGACGGAGACACGTCGAGCAGCAGCAGGTCCGTCAGCGGCAGATCAGCGACTGACCTGACGCGGACGCCGGTCTCGACTCGCCCGCCGTGCGCCGTCAATTCCGCAACAAGTGCGTCGGCAATTGCCTGTGAACCGCCTTCGGCGACGACCCAGCCGTGCCGGTGACCTGCAGCCAGGATCATCAAGCCGACCGCGCTCGTCATCGGATGATCCAGACGCCAGAACGTATGTGCCGCAACCCCGGCCCACAGTGCTCGTGTCGCTTCGCCGCGCCACAGTCGGCCCACAACGGCTGCGGGGGTCATCGCCGCCATGCCGAACCGCGCTGTCAGCACCGGAGAGCGCGGCACCCCGAGCAACGGCTGGCTGATGTCGGCGAATAGGCGGTCGAACTCGGAGGTCAGCGAAGTGAAGAGCCGGTGCCAGCGAGCCCCGTCGCCGCTGCGTCGCCCCGCCTTCCGAGCGAAACTTGCACCGCTGCGTCCTGGCGTGCGATGCGCCGCGTCGCCATCAAGGCCAGCGGCCGTGTCGTCGATGGACTGGTACAGCACGCCGGCCGAACCGTCGTCGAGGGGATGGGCACAATCGACGATCGGTGCTCGCCAGCGCAAGCCGAGCCGACCGAGGTCGAGCGAACGCAGGAATGGCGACGCCGCAGCAACCGGGTGAACGGCCGAGCACTGGTCGTGAACCAAGCCCGGCACGATCATCTCGGCGCTCCTGGCGCCCCCTCCGATATCGGGCGCCGCTTCGAGCACCGTGACCTCGACGCCGGCTCTGGCCAAGTGCACCGCGGCGGCGAGGCCGTTGGGTCCGCTGCCGACGACGATGGCCGACGTCACTGTGTCATCGGGTGCCTACCGCACCGGGCGCGGGCGCACCCGTCAAGCGTCCGCTCGGGATGCCGACTGCGCAGCGTCGTCGGCACCACCAGCGCCCTGGCGCTCGATGAGCCAGGTCCCGTCGTGGGCGATGGATGGCACCTTGCGCGCATTGCCGGGATGGGGCACACCCTGGGGCTTATAGCCCTCCTGGCGCCACGTCACCGTGTGGGGAATGGGGCCGTCGGGCAGCCACGGCTGGGTGTTGTAGGCGTCGTCGTGACGGTAGAAGCCCTTCTCCACGGTGCCCAGTGCCGCGTCGATCACGCGGTACTGCACGATGTTGGTGAACGCCGGCCGCGACTCGGTGAACACAGCAATGACGTCGCCGGGCTCGTACTCGCAGCGCTCCTGCCACGCGGCGATGAGCCGCTCGTCGAGGCAGTGCCCGTCCCCGAAGTTCCAGCCCGTCAGCACGTTGCTGAGGAACTCGCCCTCCCGCTGGATCCGCTTGTCGAGATCGTCGACGTGGCACATCAGACCCGAGATGTGCATCCGGCCCATGGGATGCATCATCCGGAACGCGACGGCCTTCTGGATGAAGATCTCGGAGATCTCGGGCCCGAACAGGGGCTCGAGCTGGTCGATCTGATTGTCCGCGGACTTCACGATCTTGTCGTTGATCCGGTCTTCGATCTCCTTGTTGCGCAAGGAGAATGTGGCCGCCGACCAGTTGCCCGCGTACTGCTTCATCCCCACGAGGAACGACACGTACTGGGGCGCCAGCGCGCCGAGCACGATGGGGAACAGCGCAGCAACCAGCACCGTGACCAGTAACACCGGTTCCATGTCCCACACGGCGTAGCCGTCACCCGCATGAAAATTCGCGAACAGGAACGCAACGCAGAAGATGAAGAACACGTTCCACTCGAGCGGAACCGCCAAGGGAAACGTGGAGATGATGAACGTGTGCAGCATCCAGATCGAGATGATCGCTATCCACGTCGCCCACCCCCACGGGGCGAACAGCAGCACCAGCGGCATGATCAGCTCACAGGTGGTGCCGCCGATGTGTGCCAGCAGGTGCGTCGTTCTCGACGGTCTGATGTCGTTCGGGTAGTCCTTCACGGTCGCCTTGCGGAACCTGTCCCACACGACCCAGGGCGTGTTCTGCACCATGATCGACACCGTCGAGGAAAAGCCGTGCTGCATCTTGGAGAACCCGGCGCCCATCCAGATGATGACGATGAAGACTTTCGCCGCGATCACCATGTCGACGAAATTGGAGAACAGCGCGAAGCACAGCAGCGTGGGCACGTACTGCTCAGCTCGCGACGACAGGAAGATAATCTTGTCGCGCAGGCCCATCAACAAGATCAGGCCGCAGTAGATCAGCACCGCCCACTGCGGCAATATCCCGGCGCTGCCCTCGGGCAGCCCGTCGACGGGCTGAGGCGACAGCACCAGCAGCAGGATCAGGCTGGCCAGGATCAGCTTGTACAAGCCGGTGTCCCAGGGTGTGCGTCGATTGCCCTTGGTGAGCGGCACGCGCTTGGGATACGGCGGGACGCGCAGCGTGTCGTTTTGCCACCAATAGAGGATTCCCCCGATGGGCGGATCGAAGTGGAACGCCAGCGGGCCGCAGGTGGCCGCCAGTCCCGTGATCTCGAGCAGGATCGTCCAGATCATCAGCTTCTGATACAGGATCGGTTCGTCCCACCAGCCGGCGATGTTGTTGAACTCGAGGCCCGCAGTGAAGGCGCCGGCGACGATGAGCCCGAACAGTGCGTACAGGAAGATCTTCCACGCGTAGAACGTGCCGGTCTGCTTCGGCGTCCCGAAGCCGTGCTCGACCCAGTGGAGCTGGAGCAGCTTCATCCGTTCGAAGAACGGGATCTTCGCAAATTCGTCCAGATCCACGTCGGGCAGCTCTGCTGTTCGATACCCCATGGTGGTTACCTCTTTCGACGGACCATCGCCGCGTGTCGTCGTTGTCGTTCGCGTTCGAAATAGAAGTCGTCTTCGGCGGCGGTACGAGTCGAGGCAAGCTTGCCGGACAGCCGTTTCAGCTCGCGCTCGCGCACCCGCAGGCGCCTCCAAGCCTTCCTCTTGTTCTTGCGCCGCAATCGCTCGATGTGGTCTTCCTCGGTCTCAGACGTGCCAGCCAGGTACGTCTCTTCGATTTCGTCGAGGCGGCCGAGGGCATCGGCAGCCGGCAGTTCCAGCAGGATCTGGCCGCGGGCCATCAGGTACATCCGATCAGACACAGCCAGCGCCTTGCGGGCATGCTGCTCGACGATCAAGGCGCCGGTGCCCGTAGTGTCGGCCACCTTGCGGACCGCTCCCAGCAGCCGATCGACGATGATCGGCGCGAGCCCGAGCGACAGCTCGTCGGCAAGCAGAATCGACGGTTCACGGCTGAGCGCCCGTGCCAGCGCAAGCATCTGCTGCTCGCCGCCTGAGAGCATGCCGCCGCGCACCCCCAGCCGAGGCTCGAGCTCGGGGAACAGTTCCAGCGCTGCTTCCACCGAACCGCCGCCCACTCGCAGATTGTCCCGAGCCGACAGCTTGGTGAACACCAAGCGCTCCTCAGTCACCAGCCCGATTCCCCCTCGCCGGATGCGCTGGTACATGGGCGTGAAGGTAGGCGTGTTGCCGAACATCACAATTCCGTCGACGGGCGTCAGCTCACCGGCGATGGTCAGCAGCGTGGTGGTCTTTCCGGCGCCATTCGGTCCGAGCAGGCAGACCACCTCGCCCTGGTGGACCTTCAGGTTCACTCCCTGGACGACCGCCCGGTTGAGGTACCCGCACTTGAGGCTTCGCGTTTGCAGCAGCGGCCTCATGGCCTACCTCCCGCAACCTGCGTCGTACGGGGCTCGGGTTCGCCGTCGTGCTCGTCGGCCTCGGTTCCCAAGTATGCGGCCACGACGGCTGGGTCAAGACGAATTGCCTCGGGGCTCCCGACTGCGATCTTGTTGCCGAAGTCAAGCACCACCACCTCGTCGCACACGTCGTTGACGAAGTTCATGTCGTGCTCGACAACCAGCACTGCCATGCCCCAGTCCTGGGCCAGGCGGCGAACCACCACGGCCAGCTCTTCGCTCTCGGCGGTGCTCAGGCCGGCGGCTGGCTCATCGAGCAACAGCACGCTCGGGTGCATCGCGACCGCCCGGGCAATCGCGAGCAGCCGGTGCTTTCCGTATGAGAGATCCTTCACGTCACGGTGCAAGTCGCCGTCGAGCTGGAACTCGATGATCGCCCGCACTACCTCAGGCGGGAATGGAGGGCTCGCCGGCGCTACCAGATCGCGCAAGTACGACCGCATGTCTTGAGGGTCCGCGGCAACGCTGATGTTCTCGAACACCGTCGCATCTTCGAACAGCTCGAGCGTCTGGAACGAACGGGCAATGCCGAGGCGGGCACGCTTGGAGGGCGACACACGCGAGATGTCCTCGCCGTCGAGCGCCACTCGGCCTTCCGCCGGTGCGAAGCCGCACACGGCGTCAATCAGCGACGTCTTGCCGGCGCCGTTCGGGCCGATCAGCCCCGTGATGGTGCCCGGCGTGAGGTTGAAGCTGACGTCGTTTACCGCTACGACGGCCCCGTAGCGCACCGTCATGTTCTCGATGCTGAGCTCGCGAGCCGGAACCGGTGACTGTTCGCTCTGCGAGGCGTTCGGATCGGAGACGTCTTCCAGCTCGACGAAATATGAGCGGCCCCACTTGCGGGCTCGTTTCACCAGCCGGAAGATCTTCACCCACTCGGCGGCGACACCGTCCTTGTACCCGAGGACCATGAGCAAGATGGCGATGCCGCTGATGAGCTGGGTCCAGCGGCCCACCCCATCCCACGTCGATTCGAGCACTTCCTGGCTGAAGGCTGCGGTCGCCATGGTGGCGCCCACGAACGCACCGAGCAGATGTCCGACGCCGCCCACGATTGCCAGGCCCACAAACAGAATCGAGGTGAGGTTGGTGAACGACGTGTAGCTGATCGAAGTCAGCCGGAATGCCAGCACTATCCCGCCCAGCGCCGCTATTGCCGAGCTCAGCGAGAAGGCGAACAGCTTCGCCTTGGGCACGTCGATGCCGAGCGCCGTAGCGGCCCGCTCGTTGGTTCGAATGGCGAGCAGGCGCCGCCCGCTGCGCCCACGACGGACGTTCGACACCACCCACACCGCCAACAGCGCCATTGCCAGCACGAAGAGGCCGTATCGCTCCGGGTAACGAATGGAGCCGATGTCGACGCCGAACAGGTCAGGACTGCCGACCTGAGTGCCTTGCACGCCGCCGGTGTACTCGCGGTTGCGGAACAGCATCAGCTCGATGGTGGTGCCGAGTCCCAACGTGACAATTGCCAGGTTGATGCCGCGGGTTCGTACAGCCGGCAAGGCGAAGATGAATCCCAGCGGCACGGCGGCCAGCACACCGGCGACCAGCGCCAACAGGAACGGGATGTCGAACACCGCAACGAGGCGACCTGACACGTACGCGCCGAACCCCGCGATGGTGTACTGCGCCAACGACAGCTGGCCCGCGTAGCCAGTCAGCACCACGATGGACAGCAGGACGATCGAAACGCCCATGGTGACGGTCAGGGCGTCGATCCACTTGGCCTGCTTGGTGAGCATCAAGAACGCCACTGTGCCGATGCCGAAGATCGTCCAGTCCCATGACATGCGTCCGTTGCCGATCATCGGCAGCTCGCGCAAGAAGTAGTCCCGAAGCGGCAGCGACCGGCCCTTGAACACCAGCACAGCCACAATCACCAGGAAGGGCAGCGACTGCCCCAGCCCTTGCTGGTCGACGAAGCGGCCCACAAGTGTCTGACCGATGCCCAACGCCAGGCCAGCGGCGGTGGCGATGGGGAACGACCGGAAATCCCCGACCAGCGCCGCGGCCAAGGCTGCGAGCACCAGCGATGTCATGGCCGTGACCTGCAACGTAATGATGGGCACCACCAAGATGCCCGCAACAGCAGCGATGGCCGAGCCCAGCGCCCAGTTCTGGATGGCGATCGTATTCGGCGACAAGCCGATGGCCGATGCGGCTCGCTCGCTCTCGGACACTGCCTCGGTGGCGAGGCCGAAGTGGCTCCGTCGATACATCGACCACAGCATCACGGCGAACACCCATGCCACTCCGAACAGGATCAGCCGGTCGACGGTGATCGCAACCTCGCCCCACAGTGTTACCCGGTTGGTCGGCAGCCAGCTGTCCACCTGGCGGGCATTGGAGCCGTACCGAATGACGACGCCGGCCTGGATCAAGATGAGCACACCGAGGGTGGCGATGACGCGGATCAGCGAGCTGGCGCGCCGCAGCGGCCGCATGATCACCCAGTGCGTCAGAGCGCCGAGCAGCGCTGACAGCGCGACGCCCGTCAACGCGGATGGCAGGAAGGGCCAGCCGGCCTTGTTCTGCAGCTCCCACTGCAGGAACACACCCGCGATCGCCGTGGCGCCCAGGGAGAAGTTCAGCACCCCGGTCCCGCGGTAGACGACGATCAGGCCCTGCGAGGCCAGGGCGTACAAGGCGCCGACACCGAGGCCCAAGAGGCCGAACCGAATGATCTCGTCCAATGATTCCCCCGTCGCAGCAGCGCTCGGCCGATTCGCCCCGGTGCGGGGGTGGCGGGCGATCACTCACCCGGTCCACCCCTGCACGGGCGTCTGAACTCAGAACACGGTCAGCCGGCGTTGCCGGTGGCGAGGTCGCCGACGTCTTCGAATTCGGTGGTCAGCGGCACAACCTTGCCATCCTGCAGCACGCTGAACACGACGCTGCGGTTGAACAGGCGCTGGTAGCCCTCGAGGCCATCCGTCCACTCCTGGGTGAAGTCCAAGACCGGGACCATGCCGCCCAGATCGAGGTTGTCGGTGGCCGATGCAGCCTCGAAGAACGAGGTCGCGGTGATCTCGCCGTCGATGGTCTCGGCGATCTGAGCGAATGCTGCGAACGCCGCCCACGTACCCATGCCGCCCAGGCTGTTGTAGTCGTGCTCGGTCGTGTCCCAGCCGCCTTCGTCGAGGGCCAGCCGGTACTCGTCCCACGGCGCAGTGGAGATGTCGGGGTACATGCCGCCGATGACATCGCCGTCGGTCGACTCCTCGTTGCCTGCAGCGGAGATCTCATTGAGGTTGCCCTGCGGGCCGTACTGGCGAGCGTCGGTGCCCGACTGGGTCCACGCTGTGTTCCACGTGATGTACGGCGTCTCCGAGACGATGCCGATCACGCAGTCGGCGTCGGTCGTCGCCTGGGCGACCTCTGAGGAGTAGTCCTGCGCCGTCGGCGGCAGGATGATGATGTCGCCGAAGCTCTGGCCGAGGGCTGCAATCGCGTTCTCCATCGGCGGCAGGAAGATCTGGGCGCCGTCGATGATCACGGCGTTGATCGCACGGCATCCGTCCTCGACGGCTCGCTTGATGATGCCGACCGCATACATCGGCTGGTTGCCGATGGGGAACGAGTGCGGGCTGGTCAGCTCGGACGGCGTGATCGGGCAGCACGCGCCGAACCAGGTGATGTCGGACTCGGCGATCACCGGCACGATGCTCTCTGCGAAGAACGTGAACGAGCCGACGACGGCCACCATGTTCTCCTCGACGGCTTCGCGGGCGCACGCCGCAGCCACTGCGGGGTCGAACATTTCGTCGCAGACCGTGACCTCGAGCGGCCGGCCGCCGATGCCGCCTCGGGCGTTGATGTAGCTGGCGTACGCCTCGGCGGTGTTCGCAATGTTGTGGTAGGTCGGACCTGCCGCGTTGAGGGTGGTGACCGTCATGACCTTGATGGGCTCGCCGCTCGGGGCCGCATCCGCAGGCGCAGGTGCTTGCGTGGTCTCGGGAGCGGCCGCCTCGGTGGTTTCGGGGGCGGGTTCGGTCGCGCTCGCTCCGTCGTCATCGTCGGTTCCACCGCATGCAGCAGCGGTCAACGCGAAGACGGCGAGAAGAGCCGCCACCGTCCGCCACGCTCGGCGCCTCGAATGGCGCAGCGCATCACCTTCACTGGTCGTCATGTCGTTCCCCTCCCTAGGGACACGGCAGAACCGATGGCGAGCCGATGCGGCTGCCGCCTGCCAAGTCGGCCATTCAAGCACAGCCGTCGGCTGACTGCCGGTGGGTCAAAGGCGCGCCATTCGCGGCACTTCGTGCCGCTGCCGATCATGTCGCGTCGGACTTCGACGCGGGCCTAGGCAATCGCGAACACAATGATCGAGACGATGAACACGATGCTCAACGCGAGAATCGCCATCGCTGCGAATCCGTCGCGATTCGTCTTGTCCTCTGCTGATGACTCGGTTGGATTGCGCATCCGCTGTCGGCTCATTTGAACTGGAGGGCGAGCTGTTCGGCCAGGACTTTAGGTCCAGAACCAGCCGAAGTCATCGAGGAGTCGCGACACCGCCACCAGCGCAGCCATCTGGCTGATTTGAGCGATCGCCCCCAGGGCGTCGCCGGTCAGCCCGCCGAATCGGCGGTAGACGACCAGGCTCACCACCACGGCACCGCCGGTGGCGGCCCCCACGGCGAAGACTCCCACGGGTCCGAGTGCGAAGGCAGCGACGTAGCTGACCAGCAGCGAGAGCGCGCACGGCACGCCACGCAGATGGCCGGCATAGGCGTGGCCGAGACCCGAGGCCGCGACTGCCGGCACCGAGGCCATTGCCGCTACCGCGAACGCTCGGCCGACGCCGTGGGCGAGCACCATGGCGATCACGGCATCGCGTGACGCCAGCGGCATCACCGCGAAGACCTGAACGAGGGTCCCCAACACCAGCGCGAGGGTGCCGAAGGTTCCCAGTCGGGAGTCCTTCATGATCTCGCGGCGCTGTTCAGGTGTGGTGCCGCCGAGAGCGTCTGCCGAGTCGGCCAAGCCGTCCTCGTGAAACGCACCGGTGATGACTGACCCGGTGGCGACAGCCAGAATTGCCGCGAGCTGAGCCCCGAGCGGCTGCCAGACGGCCCAGAACACGCCCCCGCTCGCGGCGCCCACGATTGCTCCGACGAGCGGAAACCATGGGACGCTGCGCCCCAAGTCGCGCTCGGTGGTCGGGTGCGCGCCCCCGGGAAGCCGGGTCAGAAAGGCCCACGCATACCGCAAGCTCACGCTGTATCTCCTACGTTTCGCAGGCTCACGCCAGGCCCCACTCGGCGAAGGTGGCGACATCGGTCACGGCTGCCGCTGCGATCCGCACGAGGGGCACCGCGATGAGTGCGCCGGTTCCCTCGCCCAGCCGCAGGTCGAGATGCACGAGCGGCTCGAGACCAAGCCGGTTCAGGAGCTCACGATGGCCCGGCTCGGCGGAGCAATGCCCGGCGATGCAGTGGTCGAGGCCGCCCAGCGAAGCCAGCGCCAGCGGAGCTGCGGCGGCCGTTCCGATGAAGCCGTCGAGTATTACGGGGATCGAGCGGTGGCGCGCCGCCAGCACTGCACCTGCCAGAGCAGCCAACTCCCGACCGCCGAGCCGCCGCAGTGCTTCCACTGGCGACACTCTGCCGACGCGCCCGAGTGCATCGGCCACTACCGCCCTCTTGCGCTCCAGCGCCTCTCCGTGAACGCCGGTGCCAGGGCCGGTCCACAACGCTGCTGCGGCCAGCGCCGTCGTCGATGACGGACCGAG
This sequence comes from Acidimicrobiales bacterium, assembly GCA_965231925.1. Taxonomy (GTDB): domain Bacteria; phylum Actinomycetota; class Acidimicrobiia; order Acidimicrobiales; family Poriferisodalaceae; genus Poriferisodalis. The sequence goes on along the minus strand of OZ246894.1, from coordinate 747,162 downwards.
CGGCACACCGGCCTGAGCGGCCGTGGCGCAACCGTCGAGTCCGTGTGCCTCAGCGGAGGGATCACGCTCGCCGAACAGTGCTCCGCAGAGCGCTGCGGCAGCAGTGGTGTTGCCGATGCCGAGCTCGCCCAGCACCAGCAGGTCGGCCCCGCGACTCTCGACGGCGCGGTCGACAGCGTGCGCTCCCGCCCTGACTGCTGTGTCGAACTCGTCGGCGCTCATGGCATCGTGCGTGCGGATGTTGCCGGTCGGTACCCCCACGCCGACGTCTTCGCATTGCACCACCGCACCCACCTGGCGGGCAACGGCGGTCACCGTGGCGACTTCGCCTTCGATCGCTGACACCATCGCGGCCGTCACGTCGGCGGGGTACGCGCTCACGCCTTCTGCGGCGACGCCATGGTCGGCGGCGAAGATGAGCACAACCGGCCGGCCGACGGCGGGCTCAGGCGTGTGCTGCCAGCCCGCAAGCCACTGCGCCACGCGGTCGAGACGCCCGAACGCACCGGCGGGGCGCAGCACCTGCGACGCGCGCTCAGCCACGGCATGTCGCGCGGCCTCATCGGGACCCGGCAAATCGTCCAGCATGAGTTCCAGCAGACTGCCGGAGCGGTTGATCTGCGGCGCCGGCGACTGAACGCCCTCAGCCTGCGAAGCGGCCTCAGAATCCATCGCTGGGGTCCTGCAGTTCCAGCAGGCGGCCTGCCACGACCAGGTAGGCGCGGTTCGCCGCCGCAAAGATGGCCTGGTTCACCGACCCGAGCACATCTCTGTACGCCCTCCCGAGCGGATGGGCCGGAACGACGCCCGAGCCAACCTCGTTGGTGACCACGATGGCCGTGCCGCTGCGCTCGCGCAAGAGCGCACCGAGATTGCGGGCCTCATCGACCAGCGAGCGAATGAACTCAGGGCTGTGCGGCTCGCCGCCGCTCGTCCCCGACGCCGGCCCAGCGGGAGCACCGCAGATCTCGGCCAGCATCCGGTTCGAGACCCACATGGACAGGCAATCGATGACCATCGTCGCCCCGGCGTCGACGCTGCGGACAGCCGCCGCCAATCGCAGGGGTGCCTCGATGGTCGTCCAATCCCCAGGCCGATCAGCCCGGTGCCGCTCGATGCGTGCGTCCATCTCGGCGTCGCCGGCTTCGGCTGTCGCGATGAAGGTCACCGCCGCATCCAGCGACATCGCTGCACTCAACGCCGCGGTGGACTTCCCGCTGCGGGCGCCGCCGGTGAACGCGATCAGCATGGCCGGGCAATCAGCATTGCTGGGGCACCAATCGACAGCAGGTCAGCAACTGACCAGCAGCAATCCGGAGCGAGCCTTCGGCAGGAAGTAGGTAGTTTTCGGCGGCATCACGCCACCGAAATCGGCGACATCGAACACCGCATCGAGCGGCACCGGCGCCATCAGGATCGTGACTGGCGCTGGGGTCGCAGCAACGGTCGTGGGGCGGTAGGCGAGCCGGGGGTCCGAAGCGCTCGTCACACCGAATATCTCGCCAAGCAGGAAGTCATGCACGAACGCGGCGTCCAGCCGGGTCGCGGGGTTGTGGACCGGTGACGCATCGTCGGTGGTCTGTCCCAGGCGCGGGCGGGCGCGGAACCAGTGGCCCGCCACGCCGACACCGATCCATCCGGGCGCTTGGGGACGAGCAGCGACGGCGTCAGACACCTCCTCGACGTCGCAACGCGACCTCATCAGCTCGACGACGCGCCTAGGCATCATGTCGAGTTCGCTCAGCTCGCGGTCAAAGCTGCCGAGGTGCAGTTCTTCGGTGGGTGCGCACGCCACCAGAACATGCGAGAAGCCGGCTTGCCTGGCGGCTGCGACCCGATGATGCCCGTCCACGATGTACAGCGGCCCGTCGAGGCCAACGCTGGCGCCCTCGCCGCTCCCGACGACGGCCGGCCACAGCGTGACTCGCGCGCCATCAGCGGTCTTGGTGTCGAGCAGCGGCTCAAGCGGTGTGGACGCCCCAGCCGCGGCAAGGGTGTCCTCGATGACCTCAGCGACCACCGTCAGCCGTGGCGCGGTGACCACCACCGGGCTCGACATGCGGCGGACCTCGGTGAAGTGCACCGTCAAGCCGTGCACCCGCCCAGGCTGGGTGTCCTCGTGGGGGCGCAGCTCGATGGAGGACAGGCGCACGCCCCCGAGCAGCGAATGCTGCGCATGGCCGTCGGCCTCAACGCATTGCACATACAGGCTCGGCTCTCGGGTGGTGCCGAACGCTCCGAGGCCGATGAGCCGATCGAGCGCCCGGGTGCTGCGTGTGGCGTGCCGCAGATGCTCGCTGGGGTGGCCGAAGCTCTCGGGCGGCAACCCGGCGACATGAGCAAAGGAGTCTGGATTGTCGGCGAGATGCTGGGCGTGCTCGTCTGGTGTGAGCGAGTCGTACGGCGCGGGAATCACCGTCGGCGCCCACTCGGGCGTCAACACACGAGCGCTGACGGGCTCGATCATCCGCTCTCCCTCCCGCCGCCACATCCCGTTCGCCAGTGTCGTCGAGCTCGGGTAGAGGAGCTCTGAGCGTGCGGCGATGCGGCGGATCGAAGTTATCTCACGTCCAGCAGCAGTTTCGACGCGCGGCCCGGGGCGGGGCAAGCCTCAGGGGATCACGCCTGCTTGCTTCAGCTTCTCGATGTCGTCCCAGTCGTAGCCGTGCTCGAGCAAGATCAGCTCGGTGTGCTGACCGAGTTCTGGCGGTGGTCCGCTCGGGGCCCACGCGCTCTCGGAAAAATCCACCGGTGTCGCGACCATCTCGATTGCGCCGCCATCAGGGGTCGGCACCTCCACCCAGCAGCCCGCGGCGCGTGCCTGCGGGTCTGACCGGAACTCCAAGGTGGACTGCACTGGAGACCACCAGACATTGCTCGCGTCGAAGATTTCACCCCACTCGGCGCGCGTCCTGGTGGCCATGACTGCGTCCATGTCTGCGGTGAGGGCCTTCGCGTTCTCAAGGCGCAGCTCGATGTCGCCATAGCGGGGGTCGTCATGCCACTCGGGCCGATCCAGCGCGCTGACGACGCTGGGCCAATGCCGGTCGCCTTCGAGACCCAGCATCCAGAGCCACTCGCCGTCGGCGCATCGGTAGCAGTTGATGAGCGGGTTGGGCGGGCTGGCTCGACCCCAGGCCTCGGTCTCAGCGCCCGTCATGGCGGTGACGTTGTGGTCCCAGCCCAGCATGTAGGTCCCCAAGCGCATCAGCGACGACTCCACAAGCTGGCCTCGGCCGGTGCTGGTGCGATGGAACAGCGCTGCCGCCACCCCTCCGGCTGCCGCGAGGCCGGTCATGTGGTCGCCCATGCCGCCGCGCTGGTAGGGCAGGTCGGCATCTCCTGGGGTCAGCGACCGGACGATCCCCGCCCGAGACCAGAACGCGCCGACGTCGTAGGTGTGGCGATCTCGCTCGTCGCCTCGCAGGGACAGGCCGGTGACGCTCGCGTAGATCAGGCGCGGGTAGCGCTCGGCGAGAGACGGGTAGTCGAGGCCCATGCGCTCGAGCCCGCCGGGTCGGATGTTCGACAGGAAGACATCGGCATCGGCCAGCATCCCATGCAGGGCGGCGAGCCCCTCTGGCTGCCGCAAGTCCAAGGCGATACTGCGCTTGCCGCGGTTGTCCAGGTCGAACGGCGGGTTGCCGTCGCCCTGGTAAAGCCAATCCAGCGACCGGAAGGGATCGCCGTCGGGCGTTTCCACCTTGACGACATCGGCACCCCAGTCAGCCAAGATCCCGCCACAGGCTGGTCCAGCGATCCACACGCCCAATTCGACGACGCGGATGCCCTCCATCGGCCCGGCCATCGCTGCTCCCCTGCTCACGAAGTGTTGGCTGTGCCGTGCCGGCACAGCGGCGATGCGGCAGGGTACTCAGCGGTCAGCGAGACAGAGCTCACGAGCGCGCTCAAGGTCGATGCGCTCGGCGGGAGCGAGGTCTCGACCGGTGGCGGCTTCCATCCACTCGGCAGGATCGGGGGGAACCGTCGGAGCGTCCGACGACAGCGTGACGCGGATGCCGCGGCGCAGCAGGCTCGCCAGCGGCCAGAGCCATGCCTGCTCGGTCGGCGAGAGCTGTTCTCGGTACTTCTGTGCGCGGCGGGTGACAAAGCTGGGCTGGGTTACCACCGTGATGCCGAGCCGGGCGATCCGATCGAGCTGCTCCGGCAGCGCCAGCGCGCAGTGTTCAATGCGATCGGACTCGATGCGATCGGGCTCCATTCGTCCCGGCTCGACGCGATCTGTCGTGCTCGACGCCATCTCGGCCGGCAGCGGCGGATGCGCTTCCAGAGCATCCAGGGTCGCTTGCAGCGTGTCGATGTCCATGACGTGAACCGCGACCGGAAACCTCAGAGCGCGCGCCGCCCTCACCAAGTCGGCGATCACGCTGTCGTCGTCGTGCGGCGGCATCACCTTGGCGTGTCCGATGCGTACCCCCACGCCAGCGACCGGGGTTTCCCGGGACGGGATCGACTCGCCGAAGGCCAGACCTTCCAGCGAGTCGAGCCGATCGGCGCCCACCATTGCGGTGACGTCCACGGAGGGCTCCCCGGCGGCTGCTTGCGCCAGCAGCTCAAGAGCGGCGAGGTCGTTGGTGTGGGTTGCGTCGGTGCAGGCGGAGATGCCTGCGGCGGTCAAGCCGCTCAGCACCTCGGTGACGCCCGCCACGACTTCGCCGCGATCGGGTCGGGGCACCTCGGCCAGCAGGTCGTGGCGCTCGACGAGCACCTCGCCCGACGCCAGGCCCAAGGCCCGGCCCGCGGCCGCGTTCACCACTGACACATGACCGGTGATGTGATGCAGGATCGTCGGGCGGCCCTCGGTCACGGCGTCCAGTTCGGCAACTGTCGGGTGGCGGCGCTCGACGAGCAGCGCATCGTCATAACCCCACACCCGGAGCCACGTGCGCGAGTCATCCCGCTTCGGATCGGCATCGCTTCGACGACGCGCGGCACGCCCGACGGCATCCAACAACGGTCCCACCGAGGTCGCAGCGCTGACATTCACCGACCGCATCGCAGCCGCGCACGCCAGCAAGTGCAGATGATCGTCTCGATACCCCGGCGCCATGTCTTCGTGCCTATCGCGTCGCTGCGCACCTGCGCGGCGTAGCGGACAGCGTCGTGATGCCGTTATTGCTACTTTTTAATATCTTTCAGTAAATTATGTTGACTTTCACTTCGACAGCGATATGGTCCGGTGCTATGTTCAAGGCGTGGACGCTGTGATCCTCACCCAAGTCATCTCAATGGCGGTGGCGGTGCTCGCAATCGTGTGGCACCAGCAGCGATCAACTGAGAGATTGCGGACCGAGATGCGATCCGAGATCGCCGCACTGCGAACCGAGATGCGATCCGAGATCGGCGGCTTGCGAGCCTCTGTCGACGAGATTCGCGAACGGCTGGCCCGCATCGAGGGCTACTTGGGCATCGGGATCCCGGCCGAAGCGGCTGCTGGAGCAGCCGGCGCAGGACTCGTCGGCGGCCACCCCCGGGCCTGAGACCGGCCTCAGCTACCCAGCTCGTCGAGCATGGGGATGAGGTCGCGGCGCAGCAGCTTGCCGGTGGATGTCCGCGGCAGCTCGTCCATCAGGTGCACGAACTCGGGACGCTTGAAGGGCGCTAGGCGCTCGCGCGCATGGGCAACCAGATCGTCACCCGTTGTGCCGCTGCCAGGGCGCACGACGGCCGCTGCCGCCACGCGTTCGCCCCATTCCTCGCTGGGCAGGCCCACGACCGCTGCTTCGAGCACTGAGGGGTGGTCGTACAGCACACCCTCCACCTCGTCGGGAAGCACGTTCTCGCCGCCTCGGATGATCATGTCGCCGGTGCGGCCCGCCAGGAACAGGTAGTCGTCATCGTCGAGGTAGCCGAGGTCGCCGGTGTGCACCCAGCCCTCGTCGTCGATGGTGACGCGGGTCTTCTCCTCGTTGCCCCAGTAGCCGTCCATGGCGCGGAAGGTCTGCAGCTGCACCTCGCCGATCACGCCGGGTGCCACGACCTCGCCGCTGTCGGCATCGACGACGCGGACCTGCACGTCCTCAAGCACCTGTCCGACCGATGAGAGCCGGTGCAGCTTGCGCTCTTTCTCCTCGTCGGTCCCGTCGATGCGATGGTCGTCGGGGTCGAGGACGGCAACGGTCGATGTCGTCTCGGTCTGTCCGTAAGCGCCGGCGAACGCCACATTCGGCGGGAACATGTCGATGGCCCGACGGATGACCGACGGCGGCATCGGCGCCGCGCCGTAGGTGACGGCTTCGAGCCCGCTGAACGCATCGTGTCCGAAGTTGGGGGCTTCGAGCACCCGAGCGAGCATGGTGGGCACCAAGAAGGCGTGCGTCACCGCGTGCGCCTGCACGCAGTCGATCCACGACGACGCCTCGAATTGCGGCAGCAGCACGACCACTCGCCCGCTGTAGAGCGCATTCAGCATCGAGGTCAGCCCGGCGATGTGATACAGCGGCGCTGCGACCGCCATGCGGCCCATGTCCTCGCCGGTGGCAGCGTCATTGGCACCCATGACGTAGCCCGTGATCGCGCCGTTGGTCAGCTTGACGCCCTTGGGCATGGCCGTGGTGCCGCTCGTGTACAGCAGCGCGCACAGCCCGTCGGGGTCGACGTCTTCAGGCACGGGAAGCTCGAACGCCTCGTCGCGGGCAGCCGCATACGACGACGGGTCGTCGAGCACCAGGACGTGTTCAAGGTCGTCAGGCTTGTTCTCCGAGATCAGGTCGCTGTAGCGAGACTCGGTGAACAGCACGCTGATGCCGCTGTCGCTCAACAGGTGGGCAGTTTCCTCCGCGCCGGCGCGGAAGTTCATCGGCACGACGGTGGCGCCGACGAACGCGCCGCCGAAGATGGCCTCGACGCACTCCACGCTGTTGGTGGCGAAGATGCCGACACGGTCGCCGACGCCGACGCCGAGCATCGTCAGCATTCCGGCGGTGCGTGACACGTTGTCGAGCAACTCCTGATAGGTGACCTCGCGTGCGGCGCCTCCGCCGGCCTCCGTCGAGGTGTCGATCAGGATGACCTGTTCACCGGCAATCGTCGCTGGCATGAAGAGCAGCATTCCGAGATTCACATCGACCCCCTATGGCCCGTTCAAGCAGATGTCGCGGCAGATACTCGCAAATGTCACTGCCGCGCGCCAGATTGGCTGCGGGCAGCAACACAGTTTGCCCATCGACGGGGCCATTGACTCGCCTGCGATCTCGCACCGCCCCGTGTTCGACTCCCCAGCTCTGGCATCTGTGCCTACTGGCTCGAGTCCTTACGCTCTCCGCATGCAGCGACTCGCTTCGGTGGTGCTTTCCATGGGGCTGCTGGCGGCGGCCTGCAGTGGGGCCGACGAGGCGGCGCCAGAGCCCCCCGCTACCTCTTCAGCACCGGCCACCACTGTCGGAGCGCCCGCGACGACCGGTGCTCCGGCGCCAGCCACCACTGCCGCACCGACAACGACTGCAGCCGCTCCGGCCACAACGGCCGCCGCGGATCCCGGGGGTCCCGGGGACGGCGACGAATCAGGCGCAGACACTGAGCCTGCCGACGAGCCACTCGATCCGCTCAGCGCAGAAATCCAGGACTGGATGGACCGCACTGGTGCCCCCGGCATCGTGCTGGCCATCACGCGAGGTGGCGCCGAGCCCATGACTTTCGCTTGGGGCGTCAGCGATATCGCCTCAGACACTCCCATGACTGTCGACCATCACGTGCGCATCGGCTCGGTCACCAAGTCGGTCACGGCCGCAGTGGTCCTGCAGCTCGTCTCGGAGGGCGCGGTCGAGCTTGACGCTCCGGTCGCGCAATACCTGGGCGACGACTGGGCCCCGGGGTACGAGCACGCCGCGGCGGTGACGGTGCGTGACTTGCTCGGACACACGTCGGGCTTTGTCGAGTACGCGTTCGACGCCCAGTTCTACCGACTTGCCGCGCCCCGGCTGGACGAGCAGATCTCACCGCAAGAGATCTTGGAATTCGCTGCCGAGTACGGACCGGTGGCGGAGCTGGGCACCGAATATCACTACAACACCACGGGCTACATCGCAGCGGGCCTGCTCATCGAGGCGGTCACCGGCAACACGGCAGCCGCCGAACTGCGGTCTCGCGTGTTCGAGCCGCTCGGCCTCGAACACGTCTACCTGACGCCCGACGAGTTCTCTCCCGAGCCGACGGCCAACGGATACGTCGGAGGGACGATTGGCTACTTGATGGGACCGCTGCTGGGTCTCACGGGCGACAACCAGATAACCCACAACGACGCCATCTTCGTGGACATCGGCACCGTCCCCGGTGAGCTCGCCCGTTCTGCCGGGTGGACCGGCGGCGGCATCGAGGCGCAGATCGGCGATGTGGCGCTGCTGATTCGCGGACTCTTCGCGACCGACATCCTCGATCAAGAACAGATCGCTCTCATGACGACGGGTCACCCCGATCCCGCCGACAGCTCCGGGCTGGGCATCTCGACGCGCGAAATCTTGGGTCTGGGCGTCTATCGCCATGGGGGCGGTGTGCCGGGCTTTCGCACCATTGCGGCCTACGTGCCCGGAGTCGACCTCGGCGTCGCCATCACAGCCAACCTGCTCGGCATCGACGATGCCGACGACGTAGAAGAACTGCTCGTCACGCTGGCCCCGATCCTGGCCACGATGAGCTGACGGACCGCAGAGCCAATCGCCGGCCATCGGCCATACTTGCCGCGTCGGAACTGGCCCACGGGGCCGGAAGAGGGGGCTGCGGTGAGCCAGTTGTTGGCCGGCATCCGGGTGCTGGAACTGGCGACGGGCATTTCGGGTCCGTATCTGGGCAAGCTCTTCGCCGACCACGGTGCCGATGTCACCAAGGTCGAACCCCCGAGCGGCGATCCTGCACGCGCGCACGGCCCGTGGGGAGACGCAGCCGGCACACCGGCCGATGCCGACAGCGGGGAACGCTCGCCGCTGTTCCTGCATCTGAACACCAACAAGCGCAGCGTCATCGCCGACATCGGCAGCCAGACGCCCAGGGCCGATGACATCGAGTTCGTCCGGGCGCTTGTGGCGGAGTCCGACATCGTGGTGGAGGCCTTCCCGCCGGGCCACCTGGACTCGATCGGGCTCGGCTACGACGCGATGTGCACGCTGCGGCCTGGCATCGTGCTGACCTCGATTACTCCGTTCGGCCAGGCCGGCCCCTACGCCGACGCCGGCTACCTGGGCAGCGACATCGTCACCTATGCGATGGGCGGCCCGATGTGGGGCACCGGCATCGACGAGCGCGAGCCAGTGAAGCTCAGCGGGGACGTCACCTCCTACCAGGTCGGCAATCTGGCAGCGGTGCCGACGATGGCTGCGCTCATGATGAGCCAGCGCCACGGTCGTCCGAGCCACATCGACGTGTCGGCATTCGAGGCGCAAGCCGGCACCATCGACCGGCGCGCGTCCTACCTGCTGTACGAGGCGTGGACCGGCACTGATGTAGGGCGGGACCCGCGCCAGCCCCAACGTGCGTCGCCCGTTGGCTTCTACCCCACCGCGGACGGATGGGCGCTGGTGTTCACCTTGCCCTCGTGGGCCCCGCGGATGGTGCAAACGCTCACCGACGCCGGAATCGGCGGCGAACGAGGCGACGGCGATTCGCTGGCTGAACGATTTGCCAGTCCGGCGTGGCTGGTCGATCCCGAACTTCCCGACATGGTGGAGACTGCCCTGTATGTGTGGCTGGCCGGCCATACCCAAAGCAGCGTCGGCGCCGCAGCGCAGGTCAACAAATGGGGCGTCACCCCGCTGAACGCTCCGATCGACCTGCTCGACGACCCTCACTTTGAGGCCCGCGGCTTCTTTGTGCCGATCGAACACCCCGTCGCGGGCACCATCACCCAGCTCGATGCGCCGTTCCGGCTCCATCAAGCGGGCGACGCCGGCGGGCCCGGGCCCAAACGGGCCACTGCGCGCCCCGCGCCGCTGCTCGGCGAGCACGATGCGGAGGTGCGCGCTGCGGCGGCCGACCCGCCCGCGGCAGGAGCGGTTCAGTCCCGCAGCAACGGCAACGCAGGACTGCCACCCGCCGCAGCAACGCTTCCGCCCACCAAGCTGCCCTTGGCAGGAATCCGCGTCCTCGATCTGACCGTGGTGTGGGCCGGGCCGGCCTGCACCATGTATCTCTCCGATCTCGGCGCCGAAGTGATCCGGGTGGACAACCCCTATGTGTTCCCGACCGCGACGCGGGGCCTCATGGTCCGGCCGCCACGGGAGATCGCTCCCGAACTGGGGCCGCTGTCGGGCTATCCGGATCACGATCCGGGACGGCGACCGTGGAACCGCCAGAACCTGTTCAGCGCCCACGCCCGCGGGAAGCTAAGCTGCACACTCGATCCCCGGACCGAACTCGGTCGCTCGACGCTGCACCGGCTCGTGCGGGAAACCGATGTGATCGTCGAGAACAACTCGCTGGGCGTGCTGCCAAAGCTGGGTCTCGACTGGGAAACGGTGCACGCCGTCAACCCGCGCACCATCGTGCTGCGGATGCCGCCCATGGGCCTCGCGGGCCCGTACTCGGATTGGGTGGGTTTCGGCGCCAACTTCGAGGCACTGTGCGGGCTGACCGGCCTGCGCGGCTACGCCGACGACAACCCCACCAGCCTCACGTCGGTGTTTCACATGGACCCTGCGAGCGCAGCCACCGCGGCATTTGCGCTGCTGGCGGTCCTGCGCCGCCGCGACGGCGTCGACGGCACCGGCGGCACCGGCGTCGGCGAGCTCATCGAGTTCTCGCAGTCTGAGAATGTCATGCAGCACATCGGGGAGTACTTCATCGATGCCGCGACCAGCGGCACGCGGCACCAGCCGCTGGGCAATCGTTCGGTGGCCCGTGCCCCCCAAGGCTGCTATCGCTGTGCAATCGACCCCGCCCGCCCCGACCAGGACGACGAATGGGCGGTGATCGCCTGCGAGTCCGACGCCGACTGGCGGGCACTCGCGGATCTGGTTGACAGCGACCGCCCCAACGGTGCAACCGGGCTCGGCGACGACGCTCGTTTCGCGACGCTCGCCGGCCGTATGTCACACCATGACGAGATCGACTCGCGCATCAGCGCCTGGACCGAACAGCGCACATCGGCCGAGGTGTTCCACCGGTGCCAGCGGGCTGGGGTGCCCGCGGGGCCGGTGATGCGTGAGTCGCAACTGCGCACCGACCCCCAGATGGGCGACCGCTGCTGGTTCCGCCAGAACGGCTCGGTCGAGCAGGGCTGGTACAGCTTCCCCGGGCGCCAGTGGCGCTGGGACGGCCCCGAGATGCCGTGGCGCCCGATCGGCATCCTCGGCGACGCCAACGAGTACGTGTTCCGACAGATCCTGGGCCTCGACGACGCCGAATGGCAGGCGCTGTGCGACGAAGGCCACATCACCCGCGACTACCTGAACCCCGACGGCACCTCCATGTAGCCACCGGGCCGCTTGCTGGCGCGTCGTGTCTCTGATGGGTCCCGCGCATCACGGGTAGATTGCCCGCATGGCAACAGACACGGGCACAGAAACCGAGATCGAGTTCTGGGTCGACCCCATCTGACCTTGGTGCTGGGTGACGGCCAGGTGGGTCGTCGATGACGTCGCTTCCAAGCGCAACCTGAAGGTCAAGTGGCAGCCGATCAGCCTGCTGTTCAAGAACGAGCCGCCGACAGACAGCCCGTACTACGACGCGGTCGTGGGCACGCACGGTCAGCTGCGGGTCATGGAGTCGATCCGAGCCGCTGAGGGCGACGACGCCGTGTTCGGCGTGTACTGGGATTTTGCGAGCCGCATCCACCACGACGGCGACCGCGATTTCGACATTGCGAAGGCTCTCGAAGAACTCGGCATCGATCCCGAGCACGCCAAGGCAGCCACCGACGAGGAGTGGGATGCCGAGATCCGGTCTCGCATGGACGAGGGCTTGGCGCTCGTCGGCACTGACGTCGGCACGCCGATCATCGCCCTGGACCGCAGCGACGGCGAGCGAGTGGGCATCTTCGGTCCAGTGATCACCCGAGCACCCAAGGGCGAAGACGCCCTCAAGCTGTGGGACGGGATGACCGCCATGATGGACATCGACGGCTTCTGGGAGCTGAAGAAGACCCGCACCGAGCGGCCCGAGTTCGGCGACCGCCCGGTGACCGTCCCGCCGGTGGGCTGACCGACCCTCAGGGGGACTTACCGAGCGATGAGCGGCACGATCCTCGACGATCTGAAGATCATCGACACCGACAGCCACTGGTCCGAGCCCTACGACCTGTGGATGTCGCGGGCGCCTGCGAAGTACCGCGACCGTGTCCCTCGGATGACCGAACGCGACGGCAAGCGCCGCTGGTGGTTCGACGATTCGATCCCGATCGGGCTGCCCATTGCATCGTCGGTCGTAGATCCCGACGGCCAGAAGGTCACCGGCACGGTGTTCTTCGATTTCGACAACGAGATGGTGCACCGCGCCAGCTATGACGCGCAGGCTCGGGTCGAGATGCTCGACGAGCTCGGCATCGAAGCGCAGATCATGTACCCCAACGTCGCCGGCTTCGGAAATCAGAACTTCCTGAAGTCGCCCGACGATGCGCTGCGGCTCATTTCGGTTGAGATCTACAACGACGCGCTCGCCGAGTTCCAGGAGGCCACCAGTCAGCGGGTGTTCGGTATGGCGCTGCTGCCGTGGTGGGATCTCGACGCTGCGGTGCGCGAGATCGAGCGCTGCCACGCCAACGGCCTGCGCGGCATCGTGACCTGCTCAAATCCTGAGGAAGCCGGGCTGCCCGACATGGCGATGCCCCACTGGGACCCGGTCTGGCAGGTCTGCTCGGACCTTGCGATGCCGGTCAACTTCCACATCGGCTCGTCGAAGGGCAACCTCGACTACTACGGCAAGGCGCCGTGGCCGTCGTTTGGGCCTGAACGACGGCTGGCGGTGGGCTCGGCAAATCTGTTCATGGGCAACGCCCGGGTCGTGGGCAACATGATCTATTCCGGCGTGCCCGAGCGCTTCCCAGACGTGAAGTTCGTCTCCGTCGAGAGCGGCGTCGGCTGGCTGCCGTTCTTCCTCGAAGTGCTCGACCACCAGATGGCTGAGACGGCGCCGAACGAGCTCGCGGAGCTCTCCATGCTGCCATCGGAGTACTTCCGGCGGCAGTTCTACGGCTGCTTCTGGTTCGAGCGGTCCACCGTGAAGCCGACCGTGGACTACGTCGGCGCACAGTCGTTGATGTTCGAAACCGACTTCCCGCACCCCACCTGCCTGTACCCCCGCGACGACCACGACTTGGCCAGAGCCCTCGAAGGCATCCCCCTCGACGACGTCGAGCGAATCATGTCCCTCAACGCCGCCGAGCTCTACCGCATCGACATCTGACGCCTCGTCTCGGGGCTCGAACACCTCCGATTCTGGAGGATCCCTCCCTATCCAGCCGGGACCCTCACTGAGCTACCCCACGCGCAAGCGCCACCAAACCGGCTAATGCAGAATCTGAGTGAGGCGGTCAGGCTAGATCTCTCAGGTAATCGAGTAGATGACTATTCCGGCCTATGTCGACTACTTCGAGCCTGCGTCCATGCATAACGTCATTCCTGAAGCTGCTGAGGCAGTCTTGGGCGGTCTACGCGGTTGATCAACTCTGTGAGCAGGTCAGCGCATTGCTGCTCGTCGGGTGTTGATGGCTTCGCGCGGAGCTAGTCACGCCTGCACCTCACTGCCTGCGCATCGCTTCGCAGATGACCTGCGGCATGACGCTCTTCCACATCGCAGCCCGCCCAGGATGCTCGTCGTGACGCAATGAGCTACATGCACAGATGGGCACGTCGAAGCTGTCGAGCCCGGCTTGCACTTCGCGGGCATCTTCGATCATCATTCCGCGGAGCTTGGCTCTTCTGGTGTTTGTTGTCGTCGCGTCTCGATGTTCGGCTCGTTTGGCTTCGTAGCGGTCAGCGGTTCGTAGCAGGGCGTAGCGCTGAGTCTTGGGAATCGACTCGGCGTATGTATGCAGACGATTGTGTAGTGCATGCCAATGCACGCCAGTACCTTCGGTCATAGCCAAAGCCATGCTCGTGGTTTTTTCCAACGCTGAGAGTTCGCAGATCAGGAACGGTGTATGGAATTGGCCGGGCTCGCCTGCTACGTGCATCCAAAGAAGGTGTCCCGGGTCAAGATTCTCCGTGACAACTTCTACCTCCCCCATGGGCTTGTCAGGGGTGCCAGCGATGTAGACGCGAGGCGTCAAAGGCATCATAAACCGGCCAGTCCCCGGCTTGTAGCCACCCCAATCCTCGGTATCGAACACTGGGACAGCGCCGAGAGCTGATGGTGTATCTGACTGGACCACCGTCACTACGAGGCCGCAATCGTGGTAGTCCTGTGCAATGTTCATACGCTGAAGGATCGTGGCTTCGGACTCAGCACTGTCGAGTGTTTCACTTCCGTTGAAATACTGCTCTAAGGCGACGATCAACGAGCGGCCGTGGTGGAGTATTGCTAACTCAACCAAGGACTTATATCTTGCTGATTCAGCGAGATAATCTTGCGCAGCTGTCAAGTCGCCGCTGTCCTCCTCTATTTTAGTGACCAATTCGTCGATTACGTCTTTTGCCTGACTCTCTATTTTCCCCCATTCTTGTTCTCGTTCGTTGGATGACAGTTTGCGCAGCCAGTGCAAACTCTCTGCTCGTACGCATGCGCTGCGACGATGGTGAAGGCACACCACGCCGACGTTGCCGTCCGCGTCGGCCCAATGCTCCATTAAGGACTTGGTGATGTAGTGCTGACGTTGTTCGCCCTTAGGCATATGACCCTCAGTTCTGTGCATGTGCCAATCCGCAAGTATCGCCTATCTCGTGCGCGATCGAGATGCTATTTCAGAGTGGTACATTACACAACCCAGCGGCACACTACGAGCATGTCTCGCACACAACGTCGGCGGCGGCGCTACCAACGGCATGGCTAGCAAACAGGGCAAACGCCGCAACGAGACCGACGAGGCGAAACTTCGACGGCACCCGTCGCGCAGACGAAGGCAGCGACCGTGCCACTGTGACCCAGGGCGACGCCCCCGGCTCGTACCGATACACTGCCGCAGGTTGTGCACTCAAGGACGGCGATCTCCACCGGTGGTTGCGACCTTGAGCATACGGGCTTCTCGAAGTCGGAGCCATCGCCATCAATCCACGTAAGGGTCACAGTCAAGAGCGTCGCTTGGGTGCGTCACCTCGAAGCCCCCGACAAGTTCTTTGCAGTCTGAGCGAAACTCTTCTCTGAGAATCCTAAGCTCGGATGTCAACTTGTGGATTGCTCCGATTTCCTCAGGAGTGACGACGAAGGCGCATGCCACACTCGCTAGTTCCAAGTGCAATATCTGTAAGTCTTGCAATTCTAGTACTGCTATCGCAGATTGAAATTCTTTGATTTCCGCTTGTGAAGCGCCGAAGAGGCCGAGAGCAGGATCAGCTTCCTTTCCAACCGCGGCTCGGCTGCGATTGGAGGCACGGTGCCAACGTTCTACAGCAAAAGTAATTTCCTCTCCAAGGCCGGAGGCTACATCAAGACTAAACTGGCAACCCTCTTCATCGGCGAAAGCTTCTTCTGCGTCAAATGCACATCCGGTGAACGCAGTTACAGCGAAGACTGCAACGCAGTATATGATTACCGAGTACGCAATAGCCCTAGACTGCGATACTTGGACCCTTCCCCGGGCCTCAACGCGTTCCCGCTTGCTGGTCATGCTTACTCATTGCCTCCGACTCCACACCGCCATCGGCGGCCCGCCCGCATCACGCGCACACAACCTCACGAGAACTGACAACTAACGTGCGTGACCTTGACCCGTCGTTCGAGCAGATTGTCGCCCTCGGACCGTAGCCCCACGGGACTAGCCCCCGCGCAAACACGAAACGTCACAATTCTCTGCCGCTTCCCAGTCCAACACTGGGTCAGCGCCCCTGTGCGGGATGTATCGCGCAATCCGTGAACGGTCCTAGGCGACCTGGGGCGCAGCCGCGCGGCGGCGCGAGGTAAGCGAGCATGCCGTGACGCTGCCCTCGAACGCCCAATTGTCCATGGAACCGCCTGGTCACCCGGGAACGAGGGTGAGTCCTTCGCGTTCGGCTGCTTCGGTGAGGCGTTGATCCAGGCTCACGAACTGCAACTGAGCGCCGAGTTGGTCTTGAACATGCAATGCGGCGCCGCGCTGGGCGGCGTCGGCAGCGCGAATCGGATGCCGTGCCAGAACCGACGTCGCACGCGACCGCACGGCCAGCACCTCGACCACTTCGTGCCATGTAGCGCTGAACCCGTCCAAGCGGCTCATGACGGCGCGGCGCTGCTCCCGCGAGAGATCTCCCTCACGTGTTCGCCGCTCCACGGCGCTCGCGATCTCGACACGCGTCCATGCCCACGTTGCGATGACACTGTCCTCGCCCAACCACGACCGCACCACCTCAGACGTCGCTTCGGCAACCAAGAACGGCACCAGCGCCGAGGCGTGACCCCGAGGGCTCCGAGTTCTGCGTCGTCTCCCGCCGGGCGCAGCGCCCATCTCGCGCTCCGTGAACCCCCGTGCAGCCCCTCCGCTTAGCAGGATGCTGAAGTATGGAGGTTTGGCAGTGAGTGCAAACTCCTGACCTGTGGGTTTGTGTTCGGCGATGGCTAGAAACTGGACTTTTTCAGCACCCTGTTAGGAGAATGTGACTCGCTCGCGGAGCCATACTGCGAGGGAGCCTTCGTCGATGTCCCCGGCTGCCACGGTGAGCATTGTCTGTTCTGCGTCGTCTACATCTGGTGGATCGGGATCCCAGCGTCCGCCATTGAGATCGATGAACATGACGAGTGCTGCCCACGCTGCTCGCTTGTTGCCATCTGGCAGCGGATGGTTGCGCGCCAAGCGCCAGCAGAGCACCGCTGCTTTGTCCATCAAGTCCGAGTAGAAGTCCGTTCCGCCAAAGCTTGCTTGCGGGGCGTGCAGCGCCGAATCCGCCAATTCGACACGAGCAGACATCGATAGCTCTTCAGCCTGAATTCCAGTGACCTGCTCGGCGAGCCAGAGATACTCAGCGATGCTCAGATACCGGGTCACCGCGCGAGCCGCTCAAGCAGCTCGCGATCTCTCTCAAGCAGACGTTTCGCCGTGGACGTGAAGTCGTCGTCTGCGCGTACCCGCCCGATCTCGGCGCGCAACGAGTCGACAATGAGCTGATTCATGCTCGAACCCTGGACCCGGGCGACAACCTCAGCCTCCTGCGCCAGATCGTCCGGCAGCCGGACCGTCGTCTGTCTTGTCATGAGATCATGATATCGCGATACCACTCATGAGCATCCGCACGCGCCTGGAAGCGGGCATCCACGCAGGCTGTCTCGCGAGCTCGGCGGCGTGGCGGTGAGAGCAGTCAAGAGCGCTGCTGTCGACGCTGCGCTCGTTCGTGCGTGCCACAGGTGGCGACCTCCACCTGATCGCCACCTATTCCGACGCAGAACCCGTGCGGCGGATGTCTTTCATCGTCAGGAGCAGATGCAGGGGGTCAGTCGGGGACGGCTCGAACTCCGGGATCAGATGCAGGCAGAACGCTCGGGCGTCGTCGGATTCGGCGTGAACCAGCAGGCCCCTGCAGCCGATCGTCCGTCCCGCAGCCGACGCTCGCATCATGACGTCTGCCAGGAGTTCTGCCCCCAACCCCTGCCCTTCGTGGCTGGTCGACACGCCGAGCCGCGCGAGCAAGGCGACCGGCTGCGGATACTCGCCAGCGCCGGCGCGCAGCCGGTCGGGCGCGTCGCCGAGGGAAATGCTCGCCATGCACCAGGCGTAGTAAGCGACCACCTCGGCGCTGTCGGCGGGCGTGACCACGAACACCCGTGTCGTGCCAGTCGCATGGGCCTGATGGCTGAAACGTCGAAGCCAGCGCGTCTGCGCAGCGGATCGGCAGGCGAAGGCCGAAACGTCGTCCGCAGTTTCCAGCAGGCGAGGCGACCGGTACCCGGTCGTCACTCTTCGACGAACGGCGACGGACGGGACATGAGCGACCGCAAGCCGACGAGCTCGCGGCCGGGCCGCCGATTCAGCTCATCCCACGCACGACGACCGTCGTCATCGAGCGCGAACTCCGTCCGGTCCGCCAGAGCGTCATGTGCCGCGATGCGCAGGCTGCTCAACACGAAATCGCTCAGCAGCACACCCGTGGCGGCCACTGCGTCGTCAATGAGCCGACGCTCATCGGGCGTCATGCGCACCTCGAGGCGTGCGCTACGCACCCGGTTCGCTGTGTCTGCCATGGCGCCTGCTCCCGTTCCGCTCCACCGTGCTCGACAGTGTACGGCCATCATCCGGCCAGGCTGAGGACGACGATACCGCCACTGATCGGGGCCAGTGGCTTGATTTTCGTGGCATCGCTGACGTGAGCACGCTCACCGTCCCGTCCGACGGCGACAACTTGCGTCTCACCGTTCTTGGTTCAGGACGCCCAGGATCGCTTCGAGATCTTGCGCATAGGCGAGGAGACGAACCACATCGACATAGTCGCCTCGCTCGGAATAGAACCAGCCGCACGCGAAGCGCTCCAGCCGACGGGACCGCAGTCCGTCGATGCCGCACATCTCGCCGATCCGCGGCGAACCGGCGCCAGGCATGCGCTCGATGTCTCCCAACGCCTCGATCGCAGCGTCGAAGAAGCGTTCACCGAGGCTGTCGCCGCCCTCGGACCGGCAGTACTCGCTTCGCTCGACCAAGTCGGCCTCGGCCATCGGGCGCATCATGCCGCTCAACGCGGCTGAGCTTCACCGCATCGGAGCCCTGGCAATAGGCTGCGCTCGTGTCTTGGTGGGAGCGCCACCGCAGGCCCGCCCGCATCACGCGCACACCACCTCACGCGAAGCGACAGTTAGCGTGTCCACGGTGGGCAAGGGACCGCAAAAGCAGCACTACATCAGCAAGTCGCTGATCAAACGATGGGCCGACGAGAACCATCAGGTCGGCGTGGTTTGCACGTACCACCGTCGCAGCGCCATTGTGCACTACAGAACGCTTCATCGTACATGCGATCTGTCGTCGCCAGAATTGGAAGACGCATGGGATGCTGACATCGAGAACCCAGCGGCACTCGCCGTCGATGGGCTGGTGTGCTCGCTCGGCCCCCAACTGACGGAACTTGAGGCAGCACACCGGTTCCTGTCCGAACCGAAGAACCTTGGGCCGCTCATAGACCTCGCTCGACTCCACCATGCACGCTCGTTGGCGGCGCCAATTCAACAGTTCGTCAACTCGCAGCGGCTGGCTGACAGCGCCGAAACGGCAGCCATGATCCAACATCGCTGGGACAGTACGCAGGATTACCACGACCACGGCGTAGTGATCACGGTGTTTCCAGCCGGATCGCCCCAACCCTTGGGTGCCGCACCTGTGTTCGACACCACGACCTGGGGTCGCCGCGAGTCCGTCGATCTTCGGTTCATGATGCCTCTGACGCCTCGCGTCATGATCAGCGGCACTGCGGGGCTGCCCCCGAGACAGGTCGAGGTTGTGGCCGAAGACATCGAGCCCGATCGCATGCAGCAAATGCCGCTGGCGGGTGAACCCGGCCTGTTCCCCACGCTGTGGATGATCTGCCAGCCCTCAGCGCTGCAAGCCACCGAACCGGATGTGCTGAGACGCAGCGAAGGCGGCGGCGCGCACTGGTTCGCGATCGGCGAGCGCATCGCAAGGTGCGACGACGCGGCCCCCGAGCAGCAAGCCAAATGGGAGCGGCGAAGCGAACGTCACAAACTGAACCAAACAGCGCTTGAGACTCGGGCGCTACGCGAATCCGTACAGCGCCGTATCTACGACAGAATGCGCGACGACGCCCGCGAAACCCAGCACGAACTCGACGCGCTCGATGCACCAATCTGCACCTGCAGCGCACTTCGCGACGGCCACAACGGTCAACTGTGGCAGCTCTTCATGCCGCAGACCGTCTGCGACAGCATGCGGTAACGCACCGACTCGGCCAACAGATCGCGCCCAGTGTCGCGCGATGCCACCGACATCCGCACTGCGTCAGACTGCCGGCAGCGGATGCGCCGCTCGCAGCGGATATGGGTTGTACTGCATATGTGCTAAAGTGCATCGAATGGAGATCGCGCTCCACCCCCTCTTCGAGGCATGGCTCACCAGCCTGACCGACGGCTCCCTCGCGTGAGGCACAGACTGGTGGGAGGTCGCAGCGGAGATCACCGCGTTGCTGGCAGCGCTGGAGCGCCATGGCAGGAACCTCGGCGATCCTGAGTGCCATGAGGTGGTTTCGGCGCGGTACGACATTCGGGCGCTGAGACGAACACCGCCGACGGAGACGACGCCTTACGCCGTAGGGCCGCCGGTGATTCGGGTTCTCGTCGGATTCGCGCGGAATGAGAACGGGATGACCAAGGCGGTCGCGCTAGTCGGCGGCGACAAGACGGCGCTCGGCAATCGCTGGTACCCAGCAAATGTCGAGCGTGCGCAGCAGCGGCTTGAACAGTGGTGCAGTCGGAACCCTGGCTTCGCCCCCATCGTCATGAGGGGCGGCAGCTAAGCGCCGATGACGTCCCAGACATCCTCATCACACAGAGAGCAAGGAAGGGCACAATGAACGACAGCGAACGACTGCAACAGCTTCCCGTGGACACGGCGGGCCTGGATGATGTGCCGCCGGACGCATGGGAACGGGACCTCTCGCTGGGGCCGGTGCTCGAACGAATCCGAACCCACCCCAAAGCCCGAGCGCGCTACGAGGCACTACGAGACCAGATCGACCAGCACCAGGCCACGCTGGCACAGGTGCGCAAGGCCCGCACCCTGACACAGCAGCACATCGCTGAGCAGCTGCGCATGGACCAATCGGAGGTCTCCCGACTGGAACACCGCACCAACATGCTCCTGTCGACACTGCGTTCGTTCGTCCGAGCCACAGGCGGCGACCTCCACTTGATCGCCACCTACCCTGACGCAGAACCCGTCCATCTCCTCGTCGGCAACGAGCCAGCCGAGCCAGCCGCTCCGACATCAGCCACCAGCTGATCGGCCGGGAGAGCATCACCCATCACACCGGCCGCTGTCATCGGACGCAGGGAGGCGCGTGCCGCATGACGAGGCACGCTCGTGCATGCAGCGACGCGGCGGCGCTGCCCCTGCCGAAGAGTTTGTGGCACGAGGACATGATTTGTGGCATGAGGTTGTGAATTGTGCAACTAGATTGTGTATGTGAACCGAGAGTTCGATCTCACGCTGCCGCCTACCGCATCGATGAGCCTGTTCACGCCAGGGTTCGGCCGAGCACCCCATGTCTTCGTAGGACGCGATCGAGCTGTCTCCGAAATCGTCGACGGCTTGCGAGGCGGCCCGGGCGACGACCGCTACATCTCACTGCTGCTGGGAGGCCGCGGCTCGGGCAAGACCGTCACCTTGGCCCTCATCGCCGACAGCGCCCGCAGCTCGGGCTGGCTCGTCGTGAGCATCGACGCGAGCACCGCACGCATCGCCGACCGCATCAGGTCAGAGATCGATGCGATCAGCGAGGAGGCAGAGACTGTCGGCGATCTGCGCGACCGCACGACAACCGTCTCGAAGGCAGCACGGCTGAGCTTCGCGAGTTTGAGCGTGCGCCGCGAGACCATCCGCCGGATCGACACCCGATGGGACACACGCCGGCTGCTGACCCATCTCGGCCGTCACGCCGCAGCCGCAGGCATCGGTGTGCTGATCGCAGCCGACGAACTGCACAGCGCCGAACGCGACGACATCCGCAGGCTCGCAGCTGACCTGCAACACGTCACCATGACAGGCGGGCTGCCGGTAGCGTTCCTCGGCGCCGGACTGCTCGACGTCAAGAACACGATCCTGGCCGACAAGCGGATCACCTTCTTCCATCGCGTCCCGCGGCACGGCATGGAACCGCTTAGACGCAGCGAAATCGAGACGTTCCTTCGAACCACGATCGCCGACGCCGGCGGATACGTCACCAATGACGCGGCCGAGACGCTGCTCGCCGCGGCCTCTGGCCTTCCGTACCAGATGCAGCTTCTCGGAGCGAATGCCTGGCGGCTGGCCGACGCGCCCGTCCGCACCATCGAAACCCATCACGCGCACGCCGCCGTCGAACTCACCCGCGAGACCATGGACGAACGAGTGCATCAGCCAGCCTGGGCCTCGCTGAGCGAAGCAGAACGAAGAATGCTGCTCAGCATCTCACGCCAAGGCGGCAACGCATCGGCTCGCGACATCGCCGCCGACCTCGGCCGGCTGCCGAACAGCCTTCACGACCTGCGCATCCGACTGCTGAACCTCGAACTCGTCAGCATCGACGACGACGGCAACTACCGGTTCGGCCACAACGCCGACAGCGACTTCATTGCTGGTGTGCGGCAAGCCACCGACGAAGCAAATGCGCTGCACGGCCCCGAAACCGCTGAACCATTCCGCTTGCCGCCCTCGCACATCGCGAAACGCCGACCCCTGAATCCCCGATGCAACGAATGGATGCCCCGCGCGCAGGCCCGCTGCATCCTGCGCCTCGGCCACCCCGGACGCCACAAGTCCCAGTGACCGCCGCCCCGTTCGGTGACACTCAGACACGAGTCGCGCGCGATCCTGACTCGTGGCGGTGACCTGTCGCAAGTGCGATATGTTGAATACAAGTAGTCAATCATTGTCGCGATCGGAGGTGCCCGAAATGCCGACGTCCATCCGGCTTGAACCCCAGGTCGAGCAACGGCTCAATCGCTTGGCGTCGCTCACCGGACGAACGAAGGCTTTCTACCTTCGGGAGATCATCGATCGTGGCCTAGAAGACATCGAGGACTACTACTTGGCGGCAGATGTGCTCGAACGTCTTCGCAAGGGCCAAGAACGGACTCATGCGGCCGATGCCGTAAGGAAGTCACTTGGCCTGGACGGTTGAGTACACCGACACGGCCAAGGGTCAGCTGCGCAAGCTCGACAGGACTGCGGCGCGTCGGATCATGGACTACATGGACGGACGTGTCGGATCAGGAGACCCGCGACGTACCGGCCGCATGCTCACCGGGCACCTGGGCAAGCTGTGGCGCTACCGCGTGGGCGACTACCGGGTCATATGCGACCTCCAGGACGAATCTCTGCGCGAGCTGGTAGTGACGGTGGCCAAGCGAGACAAGGCCTACCGATAGCCCTGCAACTTGAGGCAGACCCTGTTGGTTGCCGAGGTTGGGTCGGCATTCGCCGTCGCGCGGCACCGCATCGAGCTCTGACGCAGATCAGCCTGTCTCGCCGAGCCGGGTCATCATGGCGCTTTCCGCAAGTCGGCTGACCGTGGTCAAGTAGACGTCCCACGGCAACGTACCGATGCCATCAGACGCGTCGGTGGGATGGGTGACCGGCAAATCCCGTCCGACGAGATATGCGCTGCCCGCAAAGCGACCATGTCGACGAATCAGCGCCCGCAGGCCGGATAAGTCGTGCAGCGCAGACGAAGTGATCTCGAACGCCAAGGGCGCTCGCAGATCGTCGTAGACAAGATCCACCTCGTCGCGTCCTTCGCGCCAGTGGTACAGCCGCGCTCCCGCCTGCGTCGCCAGTGAGTGCAATGTCGAGGCAGCCATGTTCTCAATGAGGTGACCGGCTTCGCCGGGGAATCGCAGCGGCGCAAGTCCTCGCTGCAGCACTGCGCTGCGCACGGCGCTGTCCACGAAATAGATCTTGCGGCCGCGACGCTGCACTTTCGCCTCGCTGCCCGCATAGTTGGGCAACGTGAACACGATGAACGCGGCTTCCAGATATGCCAAGTACCGCTCGATCGTGGCTTCGGCCAAACCTAGATCGGCGGCAATGTTCGACGGTGACAGCAATTGCGCGACCTGGCCTGCGAGAACATAGAGCAGCCGTTCGAGCATCATCGGATTGTCGATCTGGAATGCCTGCGGGATGTCCTTGTAGACCGCGCGTTCGACCGAATCCTCTCGCAGGCTGAGCTGAGCAGCGACCAGCGCGTCGACGAAGGGCGGGTTATCCGCAGCCAAGTCGTGCCCATGGGGAAGCCGGACCTGTCCGGCATGCAGCAGAAGCTCGGGAAAGCCGCCGACGAGCATCAGCATGCGGGCCGCTTCGGAAGAGGCGAAGGCGGAGGTTGTCCCCTCATCCAGTCGACTCAACTCGTCCGCGAGGGACGCCTCAGGGGGAATCTCATGGCAGCTCTGCTCCGTTAGCGGCGCAACGAACTGCATCGCCTCGGTGACCAAGCATGGCGCCAATGAGATCTCCCTCCAGCGCCCCACCCCGCTGTCTTGCCGTCGCCGGCGAAGCGCGGCACTGGCACTCGACGTCGCGGCGATACGGACGGGCCAACGCTCGTCATGGAATGTCTTGAGCCACAGATCCCAGTCGTCGGCGTAGGTGACTTCGTCGAGGAACAGGAAGATCGGCCACTCCATCGAGATGCCCTTCAACTTCGGAAGCTGGGCAAGTGTCCGGGGTGCTGCGCGTGCGAGCATGTGCTCGTCCAATGGACCTTCATGAGAGCCCAAGGCCTCCGCCAGGGCGTCTCGCTCCTCAGGCAATGTGAGATCGACGAACTCCTGGAGCGCCGAGAACGCGATCATGCTCTGGACGATCTCGCCAAGCGGCACATCCATGAAGAGGGGATGGTCGAGACGTAGCCACCAGATTCGGTGGCGTTCGATCCCGGCCCCAAGCAGTCGGGCAACCGTTTGGTACAGCACTGTGGTCTTGCCGACGCGGCGCGGACCCAGGATGACATTCCATCGCAGCAGACCGTCATCGAGCATCCGCGTCCACAGCACGCGCGCAAGCGGACGCTCAGTCGACGGCGCGAGCGTGGCGGGCACCGCGCCGGAATTGTGCCAAGGGTTCTGATCGCTCAACAGGCGCAGCCGTTGACCCCCCGTGTCGGGACCGTTGATGATCTCGTTGACATAGTCCTCATCACCAAACAACAGGTCCAGGTCAGCTTCATCACGGTCGTTCCCCTCGTCGTCTCGAATCGACATTGCAATCTCAACCGCCACGTTTGTCTCAATCTGATTGTTATGAGTATATCAACCCTTACATTCAAATGGTTATTGGTCATTCAAGCCTCTTGATCGCATCGAAATGTGCCATTTCGCTGACAGAGAACCGCAGGATCAGCAAACCGAGGAATGGGCTGGAGCCACGACGGCCCGACGACGGACGACATCGCTGGGCTAGAACAGCGCGATGAAATTCGGGATCTTCTACGAGTTGTCGGTGCCGCGGCCGTTCAGCCGGGCCAACGAGTGGCTGACGTACCACAACGCGCTCGAACAGTGCCGGGTGGCCGACGAGCTGGGGTTCGACCACGTCTGGGCGGTGGAGCATCATTTCTTGGAGGAGTACTCGCACTGTCCCGCTCCCGAGGTCTTCCTGACGGCGGTCGCTGCGCA
Source organism: Acidimicrobiales bacterium (assembly GCA_965231925.1). Classification (GTDB taxonomy): domain Bacteria; phylum Actinomycetota; class Acidimicrobiia; order Acidimicrobiales; family Poriferisodalaceae; genus Poriferisodalis. The sequence continues at coordinate 721,779 of OZ246894.1, read as the reverse complement.
GACCCAGCGCATCCGGGTGGGCCACGGCGCGGTGGTGTGCGTGCCCGAGATGAACAATCCGATCCGGGTGGCCGAGCGGGCCGCAGCGCTCGACATCATCTCGGGCGGCCGCCTGGAACTGGGAACGGCTCGGTCAAGCACGTGGACCGAGCTCGGCGGATTCTGCGCGGACCCCGACGACACCAAGAAGACGTGGGACGAGTTCGTTCGGGTGATCCCCCAGATGTGGACCCAAGACGACTTCGGCTGGGAGGGTGCCCGCTTCGAGATGCCGGCGCGCAACGTCATCCCCAAGCCCTTCCAGGAGCCGCACCCGCCGATGTGGGTGACGGTCACCACGCCCGGCACCGAGCTGGACGCTGCCGAGCGAGGACTGGGCTGCTTGGGCGTGAGCGCTGCGCCGTTCGCCGAGCAGGAACGGCGCACCGCTGAGTACCACCGCCGGATTGCCGATTGCGATCCGGTCGGCAGCTTCGTGAACGACCAGGTCCACACGCTCAACTTCTTGTACTGCCACGAGGATTACCGCCAAGCAGCGGCGCTGGGCCTGCCGATGGTCGGCGCGTTTTCCATGTCGAACGCGCACCTGTACTTCACCCGTGAGGCGTACCCGACGCGGGCGTACCAGACGCTCGGCAACGCGGGCGCAGCGTTGCGCAGCCGCGGCGCCCCGAATGGCAATGCGGCGGCCGATGATCCGAGCGTGGCCAAAGGTCTGCCCGAAGGCGTCGGCATCGGCGATCCCGACCATCTCGTGCGGACGATCCGCAAGTGGGAGGACGTCGGGGTCAGCGGCATCAATTTCCTGCTCAACGCCATGGAGATGATCCCCCAGGAGCAGGTCCTCGACAGTCTGCGGCTGTTTGCGACCGAGGTGATCCCGCAGTTCCAGACTCCGGCCGAGCGGGCAGCCCGAGTGGAGGCGCCGACCACCGTGCCCGACGTCGGCCCAACCGGCGCGGCCGAGCTGTCGATAGCAGCAGCGGGGGCGAACCGATGATCTCAGGGACCGCTTCAGTCGACGAGCTGGCCGCGGATGCGCCGCAGATCTCAGCATTCAGCTCCGAGCCGGTCCGGCTCGCCGGGGTGACCAGCCTGTCGTTGGTCGCCGAGTTGCGGCGCCCGGCGCGTGAAGCCGTGCTGCCGCCGGGGCTGCATCCCATCGTGCCGCCAGCCATGTCGCTGGAGGCATGGGACGTGTCCGAGAGCCCGTGGGGGGCGTTCAGCGCGGCGTTTGTCCGGATCGTGTGTCGCAGCGGTGCACGTGCCCGGACGTTCTGCGTGGGCGCAGCTGCTTCCACCGACGACGCAGTCGCCGGCTTGCGGTCACAGCTGGGATTTCCTACGCGGCGAGCCGAGGTGGCGATGCGCCGCCACTACAACGGTGTCGATCTGGCTGTCGCCCAGACCGGCGAGGCCGACAGCGTCACAGCGGCTCGCAACGGTGCGGGGCCGATGCTTGTGCTGCGTGCAATCGACCCTGATCCGCTGTCGGTCGGCGACCTCCAACACGTCGGCTCGATGAACCTGGCGCACACACCCTTGGGGCTCCGGCTCGTGCAGGTCGAGACCCATCACGATCCGTCGCGGGTCGAGCGGCTCGCCGCCCGAATCGACGCGTTCGACGCCAGCGCTTGGGGGCAGTCGCTGCTTGATCCCTATTGGGTCGTGAGCTGCTCGGTGTCCCTCGAGGACATCGAGATTCCGGCCATCCGCTTCGTCTGCAATCCTGCGTTGCCCGCCGCTGAGGGCACCGAGCGGGTGCAGTAACTTTCGCTGCCATGAGCGAATCTGCCCCTGACACGACTGGCGGCGCTGCGGAGGCTGGCCCACAGCTGCGGGCGGTGGGCGTGACGATCGACTGCGCCGACCCCGAGCGCATCGCCGACTTCTGGCAAGCAGCGCTGGGCTTCGCGAAACGAGTCGGCGACGGTCGCCCGTACATCACCCTGTCTGACGGGGCCGGGAGCAGTCGGATGCTCAACCACCTGACCATCCAGCGAGTGCCCGAGGCAAAGGCAGCAAAGCTGCGGGCGCATCTGGACCTGTTCACCGGTGATATGGACAGCGAGGTTGCGCGCCTTGTGGCGTTGGGTGCGAGCGTGCTGGTGCCGGCCGCGGAGGAGACCGCCGGGCACTTGGGATTCCGGGCGACCGTCATGGCCGACCCTGAGGGTTCCGAGTTCTGCGTCGTCTCCCGCTGAAGATCTTTGCCGGAACGCTCGCCCGCTGGGGAGGCGGCCGAAGCCTCTGCGACCAGCGATGCGGCAGGTGAGAGATGCGTACCGCACCGCATTTCTCGCCGACGTCATCGACGCATCACGGTGCATCCACTCGGGAACCGGTCGCAACGTCGCCGAGTCTTCTGCCGCCTCCCCAGCTATGGCGTCTGTGCCTGAGCCTCGGAGGCGGTGGCCATGAGTTGGGCGCAGCGTTGCTCTACAGCTAGGCCTTCGGTGAGCGGCAGGTCGTTGGCGGCGCGTAGGCAGCGGCGCAACGCTCGGGCGACCGGCTGGCCTATGCGGGCTAGCTGGCCGGCTAGTTCGGCTGTGCGGCTGTCGAGATCATCGGTTGGCACCACCTCGGCGATAATGCCCAGTCTGTGAGCTTCGGCCGCGTTGATGTTGCGTCCGCTCAGCACCATCGGCAGCGCGGCAGCCGGTCCGATGGCTGCGGTGAGGCTCTGGGTGCCGCCGGCCGCGGGGAGCATCCCCAGCTTGGTCTCGGGCAGTCCCAAGACCGCATCGGCGCTCGCGATGCGGAGGTCGCACAGCAGTGACATCTCGAGGCCCGAACCGAGGGCGTAACCGTGCAATGAACACAGCGTCGGCACCCTCAGGTTGACCAGCGGCAGCCACGGGTCGCGATCCCAGCGAATGCGCCGTGCATCGAAGATCGAGTCGGCCGTGCCGAACTCCGACAGATCCGCTCCGGCGCTGAAGTGTTTGCCTTCCGCAGCGAGTACTACGCAGCGCACGTCGGGCACATCGCGCACCGCGGTGATCGCCTCGATGAGCCCGTCGCGCATTTCTAGGTCATAGATGTTGAGCGGTGGGTGGCAGAGCGTGATCGTTGCCACGCCGTCATGGCCGAAGTCGAGGCGGACCCGCTCAGCCATGCCGATCACCACCAGATCCCTCCTCGGTAGCCGCTGCGTCTCCGGCGCGGCTGCAGGCGGCTCGGCCTGCGAGCGGCGCCACTGCGCCTGCCAGCGACACGCGTGTGTGCTGGGGCGCGGCGCCTGCGAGCTGGTCCACGGCGACACACGCTGCCTGTAGTCCAGCGAGCGGATCGGGATAGGAGTAGGCGGGCGCCTGCGGTTCATCCGCGAGCCAGCCCAAGCCCGAGACGGCGTGAACTCCGGTGCCGTACGCGATCCAGTCACGCTCGGGCACGTCCGGCTCAAACGCAGTGACTGCCAAGGTGCGCAGGTGCGGGTGGCGAGCGCAGAGCCGCTGTGGCAGTAGTTCGAGGTTCGCGAGGGCCCGCGGTGAGAGCGATGTGACGAGCAGATCTGCTGAGCCCAGCCGCGCATCCAGGCGTTCGCGATCTGCCTGCTGCCGCAGGTCAAGCTCGGTCACGATCTTGTGTTCGTTGAGCTCGGCGTACATCGGCGACCCCGCCAGGCCGTCGGGTCGAACCGCCGAGGTGATCTTGTGGACCTCGGCGCCCGCGCGGCCCAGCAATTCCGTGCACAGCGGGCCTGCCCACATCGAAGTGAGGTCGACGACCGAGACGCCGTCGATACCCGTCGTGCTGAGATGTCCAGCGCCCTGCGGGATCCCGACCGGTTGCGCGGGCTCGGCGGGCAGCCGGCGATACGGCGTGACCGGAAGCCGCCATTCCTGCGCAGCAACGGCGATGGCTTCCGGATCTGGCTCGTGCCGGTGCACCTCGGCGAATCTCTCCCATGTCGCGGTGTCGTCAGGTCCGAGGTCGATGCACAGGGCACCTTCGCCCCACGAGACGGGTTCGCTCGGCACGTCAGCGGTGCCAAGGCGGCGGGGCATGTCGATCCACCAGGTGCCGTCGCCCGCGAGCGACCGGCCGAGCCGGCGATCTAGGGCCGCGGCCAACTCAGCGCCGTAGGCGAACAGACCCGGAGGCAGCCAGTCGCTCATCGGTTAGCGCCCTGCACTGCGTTCGATGCTTCGCATGGCTAACGCCCTGCGCTGAGTCTGATGCTTCGCATGGCTAACGCCCTGCGCTGAGTCTGATGCTTCGCATGGCTAACGCCCTGCGCTGAGTCTGATGCTTCGCATGGCTAACGCCCTGCGCTGAGTCTGATGCTTCGCATGGTTAACGCCCTGCACTGAATCTGATGCCTCGCATGGCTAACGCCCTGCGAAGTCGGGCGGGCGTTTGTCGAAGAAGGCGGCGAGGCCTTCGGCGCGGTCCTCGGTGGCGGCGAGCTGGTGATTCAGGTCGCCCTCGAGGCGCAGCCCGTCGGCGAGCGGAAGCTCTGAGCCTCGATGGACGGCTTCCTTGGCGAATTCGAGCGCCAATGGCCCGGCAGTTGCCAGGTCGTCGAGCCACTGCTCGACGGCTCCGTCGAGGTCTTCCTCGACGGCGTGAGTCAGCCCCCACTCCAACGCCGTGGGAGCGTCAGCGGTCGCCCCGAGCAGCAGCATCGCATTGGCACGCGAGGCCCCTACGGCGCGAGGCAAGCGCTGCGTGCCGCCCCACGCCGGCAACCGGCCGTCGAGCACATCGCGCATCGCGAAGCGTGCGGTGACATCGCACAAGCGGACATCGCAGGCAAGCGCTATCTCAAGTCCTGCGCCGGAACATTCGCCGCTGATCGCGCAGACCACCGGACTCCGCACCGCAGCCAGCGCGGATGCCGGATCGGGTTGCAGCTCGAGGGGATCGAAGCCGATGCCCGAACAGAAATCGGTGCCGGGTTCGTTGCGAACGACGAGCACTGCTGGCTGTCGCGCCTCGCGCACAGACGCGCAGAGGTCAACCAGCGCACGGGCAGCGTCGTGATCCAACTCGCCGCCGCTCAGGATGTGCTCGATGCGGTTCAGGGTGCCACCACCCCCTCGGGTGGGCGGCGCAGGTCGCTCGAATCGGCCTCAGTCGGCCGACTTGGTCTTCTTCGGCTCCTGCAGCGCCATGTCCTTGCCGTCGCACTGCAAGGTCACCGCGCCCGGCTTAGTGACGAGCACCTCGATGCCTGAATCTTCGTCCTGGTAGCGCTTGCCGACCTTCAGTCCCTCGCCACCGGCAGACGCTGATATGTCAGCTTCGCCGCCCTTGGTGACGATGACCTGTACGCCGCCATCGAAGTCCAGACGCTCTCCAGCCTTGGTCGCCACAGCATCCCCCTGGTCTCATCGTGTCAATGCGAAATGTGGTCCGTATGAAGCTACACGCCTCGAAGCAGCCTTACCTCGCGAAGATACGAAGCAGCAGGTCGGCGAAGGTGCGGCCCGAGAGGTCCGTCGGCCCGCATGCCTGAGCATGCCGAACGAGCGCACATGCACAGGCTGAGCCTGTCGCGGGGCTGCCACTTCACATTGCCGCTGCGAACCGACACAATGACCCGGTGACCACACGGCAAACGGCACTCGTTGTTGGAGGCACCGGGCCCACCGGCCCGCTCGTCGTCAAGGGGCTCGTCGAGCGCGGCTTCGACGTGACCATCCTTCACACGGGCCGGCACGAGTCCGAGCTGATCGGTCCCGAAGTCCGCCACCTCCATACCGATCCATTCGACGGCGAGGCCACCGGTGATGCGCTCGGCAACGAATCGTTTGACCTGGCTGTTGTCATGTACGGGCGCTTGCGGGTGCTGGCGTCGCTGCTGGCAGGACGATGCAGGCACTTCGTCTCGATCGGGGGCGTCGGCGTGTACCGGGGGTTCGGCAGTCCTGACGATCTGTTCCCGCTCGGCATGACTGTCCCGCTGCCGCACGATGCGCCGTTGGTCGGCGACCGGGAGGAGTTCCGCAAGCTGCGGATGATCCGGGTCACCGAGGACGCCGTCTTCGAACATCACCCGCACGCCATTCACCTGCGCTACCCACAGCTGTACGGTCCGCGCCAGCCGCTGCCCCGCGAGTGGCCGCTGGTGCGGCGGGCCCTCGACCGGCGGCCGCACCTGGTCGTGGCCGATGGCGGCCTGACGGTGAAGAGCCAAGGATGGATTGGCAACGCCGCCCACGCCACGTTGCTGGCATGCGATGCGCCTGCCGCCGCATTGGGCGGCATCTACAACGTGGCCGACTCGTCGGCGCTGTCGATCGCCCAGATCGCCGAAGTCATCGCGGACGAACTCGGCCACAAGTGGGATCTGTTGTCGCTGCCGTCCGACCTTGCTGCGCCGGCCCGACCGCTGGTGGGCAGCTGGTCCACCACACACCGAGTGCTCGACATCGGCCCGACTGTGCGGGACCTCGGTTATCGCGACGTGCTCGCTCCGGTCAACGCGTGGCGTGTCGCTGCCCGGTGGCTGGCCGATCATCCGCTCGAGCGCGGCGGTGCCCTCGAGCGGCGGCTGGGAGACCCGTTCGACTATGAGGCCGAAGACCGCCTGGTGGCGGCATGGACCGAAACCCGCCGCCGCCTTGAGACAGCGCTGGAGAGCATCGAGTGGACCAGCGAGCCCAATTACGGCAGTGCCTACGTCGGCAACCGCCCCAATCCCGGCATCACCGGCGTCCCAGGCTGAGCGTCGATCTGAGAGGTGCTCGCAGGGTCTGAAATCGGTCAAGTGAATGTTATTGCTTTTCATATGTTTTAAAGAAGTACTGTTCCTTCTCACGGTAGGGCTCACGGCCGTCGCGTCAAGGAGGATGCAATACGATGACCCCTGTGGAAACCTTGGTAATGAGCATCTTCAGCAGCGTGATTATTGCGCTGCTGATCGCAATGTTCGTCAACCAGCGTCGTCAGATCGACCAGATCCGGCAGGAGATGGCTGCGCTGCGAGCGGAGTTCAGGGCCGAGATCGCTGCCGTCCGGACCGAGATCGCTGCCGTCCGGACCGAGATCGCTGCCGTCCGGACCGAAGTCGCCGAACTGCGGCGCAGCCTGTCGGCAGTCGAGAAGGACACCGCGATGCTCGTCGGCCGTCTCTTGCCCGAAGACGAGGTCCTGGCCCGGATCACGAACCGGCCGCAGCCGGTTTCCTAACGCGCCAGTGGGCCACGCAACAGGCGCCCTGGCACCGCACCTGTCACCTTGCCGTGCTCGGTGATGATCTCGCCGTTGACGATGGTGGCGGCGAAGCCCGTGGCCGTCTGACGCAGACGGGAGGCACCCGCCGGCAGGTCGTGCACCAGTTCGGGCATATCCGGCGAGATCGTGTCCGGATCGAACACGTTCACGTCGGCCGCCTTGCCCACTTCCAGCACACCACGGTCGTCGAAGCCCCACGCCGTCGCGGGCAGCTGGGTGATGCGGTGTACAGCGTCTTCGAGCGTGAATTCCTGGCGGTCACGCACCCAGTGGCCGAGCAGGTGGGTCTGCAGCGACGAGTCCATGATCTGGGTGACGTGCGCACCGCTGTCAGAGAATGTGGGGATCGCCCGGGGGTGCTTCAGCAGGTGCAGCACCAAGTCTTGGTCTTGATTGGCGAGGGCCTGGACGAAGAACATCTCCAAGTCGCTGTCGAGCGCGATATCGACGAACGCTTCCATCGGCGAGACGCCACGCTCGGCGGCGATCACATCCATCGTCCGGAATGGCGGCAACGGTCGGGTCAGCGGATAGATGTGGGACCAGATGGGCTTGCGGGCTTCGGGCCCGAGAGCCCTCCCGTAGTCGCCATGCTCGGCCTCGTCCACGAGGCGAGCTCGAATTGCGTGGTCTCGCAGTGCAGACCACTGCTCGCCCCGTGAGCCTGCCCGCAGTTCGCTCCACAGCGGCAAGGCATCGAACGGCAGCGAGGTCTTGAACGACAGCAGCGTGCCGAGGCAGCGGGAGTGCGCCTGTCCCCACGAGATGCCGCCGGCTGCATTGATGCCGTCGAGCAGCTTGATCACCGGCTTCCAGTGGTGGTCTTCGCTGGAGGGGGCGAGCATGCCGTAGGTGATGGGCACGCGGGTTCGGGCGCCCATCTCGACGATCTTGGCGACATAGGCGTCGTTTCGCTCGGCGTCACGCGAGCGCAGATCGCCGTGGTTGGCCAACTCGAAGATGCCGGCGCCCATGACGCCCATCTCGCTGACCAGAGCATCGATCTCCGACCATTCGGCCAGGCGCGAGGCAACCGGGCGGTCGTCGGCGGTCTCATGGTTGTAGGAGATCGAGGTGGTGAAGCCGATTGCACCGGCATGCAGCGAGTCACGCAGCTGACCCAGCATCAGCGCGAGCTCGTCGTCGTTGGCGCCGCGGTCGAATGCTGCCTCGCCCATGGCCCAAGTGCGCAGCGCCGAGTGGCCGAGATAGCCGGCGTAGTTGATGCCCTTGGGCGTGGCATCCACGAAGTCGAGGTACTCGGGGAAGGTCTCCCACGTCCAGTCGATGCCCGCAGCCATGGCCTCGGCAGAGATGTCCTCGGCCCGCTCCAGGTTGCGGACAACCAGATGGCGGGCGTCGGCTCGGGCCGGCGCCAGCGTGAAGCCGCAGTTGCCCATCACGGCGGTGGTCACACCGTGGAAGCACGAGCTTTCCCCCATCGGGTCCCAGGCGATCTGGGCGTCCATGTGAGTGTGCACGTCGATGAAGCCGGGCGTGACGACGTGACCTTCGGCGTCGACCGTGCGATCGACGCGGCGGCCTGCGAGCGCTCCGGGTGCCTCGCCGATTTCGGCGACGACACCGTCAGTGATGAGCACGTCGGCCCGACGCGGCTCGGCGCCTGTCCCGTCGATCAACGTCCCGCCTGAAATCAGCAGATCACTCATGTCTTGCCCCCGTCGTCACGGCCGCCAGCTTGAGCCGTCGTGCCCGTCTCAGCGTACGGCAGCGGGCAGCGGCGTTTCCTGACCCGCCGACACGGCGGAGTCCGCTGCACAACGACTGGGTGCGGCCCCCATTGCTTGCCGCTCTTGTTCCCCGTTCCTCATGCGCTACGGCTCACTGGCCGCTCGGGCCACGGCTGCGCCATTGAGCGCATTCTCTTATGCTCCCCGCCGTGACTCTCGAAGCCGAAGCATCTGCTGTCATCGACCAACTCAACGCCTTGGGCCGGCCGACCTTCGAACAGGTCGGCCATGAGCGTGCCCGCCAGGGATTCGAGGAGATGCCCCCCTCCGGGGAGCTCGTCGACGTTGCCAGCACGCAAGACCGGACGATCGCTGGCCCCGACGGCTACGACATGGCCGTACGGATCTATCGGCCCGGTGATGGTGCGGCGACCACTGCTGCGGACGGGACGCTCGGCTGCCTCGTGTACTTCCACGGCGGCGGCTGGGTCGTCGGCAGCATCGAGACCCACGACCGCATCTGCCGCGCCCTCACGATGCTGGCCGGCGTGGTGACCGTGTCGGTGGATTACCGCCTCGCACCTGAGCACCCCTTCCCGGCGGCATCGGACGACTGCTGCGCTGCCACTCAGTGGGCGATCGACAACGCCACCGAGTTGGGCATCGACCCAGCACGGGTGGCGATCGGCGGCGACAGTGCCGGCGGCAACCTGGCCGCAGCCGTGGCGCTGATGTGCCGCGACGCCGCTGCGAACGGCGAGGCCTGCGGCCAGCCGGCCCTGCAGGTGCTCATCTACCCGGTCACCGACTTCGACCGGGACACCCATTCGATGATTGCCAACGCCGAGGGCTACCTGCTGACTCGCGACACGATGGCGTGGTTCGACGATCACTACTGCCCGCCGTCGGAACGCACGAACCCCTATGCCGCCCCGCTCGCGGTCGACGACCCGTCTGGGGCAGCGCCTGCGTTCGTCATCGTGGCCGGCCACGACCCGCTGCGCGATGAAGGCGTCGAGTACGCGCAGAAGCTCGCCGACGCCGGGGTTCCCACGACGCTCCTCGAATACCCCGGCCAGTTCCACGGCTTCTTCGGCATGACCCGTTTCTTGGCCCAAGCACACGAAGCCCAAGAGCTCACTGCCAGCGTGATGCGCCGTGCGCTCTCTCCCGCCCAGTAACGCTTGGTCGCAGGTGTAGGCGGCACCAGCAAGAAAATCCCTGCAAAGGACGCCGGCTCGCCAGTTACGTTCCGCTGTCGATGCCAGCGATCGGTCGAGCGAGCCCAGGAGCGTTCATGGCCGATCTGATCGTGGTCGGTCGTCCCAAGTCGCTCCAGAGCAACACGGCTCAGTGGCAACGAACGGTTCGCAAGTCGGCACAATCGGCCCTTGGGCCGAGTGCTGCTTTCACGACTGGACCCGTACATGCCGGCTTTCATTGGTTCTGCGACTTCCGCGCTCCCCGTGCGCCCGATCTCGACAACGTGCTCAAGCCGACGTTTGACGCTCTGACAGGCCTCGCGTTCACTGACGATGATCAGATCTCCGACATTCGCGCGACGCGCATCGACCTGAATTCGCTGCCACTTCGCGGCGCGTCGGCGGCAGACTATGGATCTTGGCCAGCAAGGCTCGCTGAGCACCTTCTCTCCACCTCAGGACCCGAGGAGTTCGTCTACATCCAAGTCACTGATCCGCCGCATCCGCTGGAGGCCGCATGGATTCCCCGGCATTGAACTTCTGGGCCGCGGGCGACCAAGCGCGGCGGCGCTATGAGGCGGCTGGGTATGTCGTGTCGGTCTCCGAACAACTCGAATCTGGTGTCGGGCCAGAACCTGACTCGGAACTGGTCGCCTACTTTGTCGCTCGACGGGGTGAAGATGACGCCTTGGAGTCGCGCATCATCGAACTCGCACCATCGGACCGCGACGAAAACTCCGAGGCGCGGCTCACAGCGCTGGAAGCCTTCGTCGATTGTCGGACTGGGTGGCATCTCGACGTCGTCAGGTTCGAGCGCCCCGCCGATGCGTGTCCGCCAGCGCAGGACGTCGTAGCGGAGTGGATCGCCGAGGCGCGACGGCTTGTGCCGATATCGGGGGCGGGTGCCCTTGCGCTCGCGAGGCGCGCTGTCGCCAGCGCTCTCTTCCGGCTCGAAGTTGCCCGCGGCGAGCGCTACCGAGAGCCGCCCGATCTCTCGAACTCGCTAATCAGCGGCCTCGAGACTGATAGCGCCATCTCTGTTGAAGAAGCCGAGACGCTCCGCAAATTCCACGCCGCGCCCTCTGCCGGCGACGTATCGCGAGATGACGGCCTTGCCCTTGAGGAACTGACCGAGGCTTGCCTACGGATCGCAGAACGCTGTAGCGCCGAAGACGCCGACGTGGTTGCTGAAATGCTCGCTTGGTTCGAGCGGCACTTCTGTCCCCCAGAACAGGCCGGCGTCGCTTCTGACTCCGCAACGGGTGACTATGTCTGGCTGGACACGGGGCCCTACGACGCGCGAGCAGTACTCCGCACACAATTCGGCGAGTCCGAGCGAGCCTCGCTGGATCGGGCAGTGTTCCTGGTCGAGCAGGACGGGCTGGCATGGGCACGCCGAGATTCCAACGGTCTGCCACCAACAGCGCTGGCCACGACCGCGGAAACTATGCCAACGGCTCCGGATACGGCCACCGGCGTAGCGCGTTTCGGCGGAATGATCGGCGCTGCGCCCGGTTACGACGGTCTGGGGCTCGTCGAGCGTCACCACATCCTTCAATGGGCCAGCACGCTGCCGAGTCGTACAGAATTGGTCGAACTCGTTCGCGACCTGATTGTGGAGAGCACGCCCGCTCATGACATGATTCGGATCGACTGCCCGACCGCCGAAGGAACCGGACGACCCGATTTCGATGTCGTGGTCGAGACCCGGCAAGGTACGGCGTGGGTGCCTGCTGGTCGCTCTGGCTGGGAAGTGTCGACATCGACGGAAGTCGCCCGGAACGCGAATACCAACTACCGCAACAGGCGCAGCGAAGCTCGTTCCGATGCCAACGAGATCACCTACGTGTATCTCACCCCGCGCGCTTGGCCTGAGGCGAAGGCGACACCGCCCACGACCTCAGGCGCGGCAGGCACGCGACCCAGCCGGCAGCAAGCGAAGCGCCGATGGCAGCAACAGTGCAGCGAGGAGGGGTACTGGCGCGATGTCAGAGCACTTGATGTTGACGATTTGCTCAATTGGCTCATCCAAGCTCCAGCTACTCGGGCCCGATTCTCGGAACGTCTTGGCCTCGTGCCTGACGGCTTCACGTCGGCACGCCTGCGGTGGGAATGGGAACTGTCACAGACCGGTGGACGGCTCAGCGCAGAGGTACTGCTTGCAGGACGTGAGCGACAGTTCCAAGAACTGGTCGAGAGATGCTCGACCGGGGGTGGGACCGTCTACGTCGTCGCCGAAAGCACTCAAGACGCTCTCGATTTCATCTTGGCGGCGGGTATGAGCGAGGAGGGATTGCTCGACCGGATGCTGCTGGTGTCTGATGCAGCTGCCTGGCGGCGTCTCAAGCGCGAACCGGGCGGCCGGGCGATCCTGGTCGCTGTTGAACTCGACGTCGCCGACGGATCAGAGCCGTCGCAGCACTGCATGGTGGTTCCCCTGACTCATCCCATCCCCCCGAATACAAGCTCCGAAGAGCATGGAGCACTGGTCGAAATCGGACGGATTGACCCGACCGCTGCCGCCAAAGCACTGGAACGACACGATCTCGACCGCAGTGAAGCGTGGCGCTTTGCGGCCCTCGGGCGTCGCAGCCTGGGTGCGCTGCGGCGAACGCTCCAGTTGGGTCCAACACCCGCAATGCCTGCCTGGTTGAACCGACTGCCGAACGCCAGTGATCGTGCGGCAGTCTGGGCTGCCCTGCTGGCCGGACGCTGGTCCGATCAACGCGAGAGCGACCGAGCCCTGCTGTGTGAACTGGCCGGCACTGCGGCGAGTTATGAAGAGCTGCTGCTCATACTTCGACCGCTCAGCGAAGGCCCCGACCCGCTGATTGCGCAGGTTGGCAACCAGTGGGAACTTGTCGCCCCGCAGGAAGCTTGGCAGCATCTGGCCTCAGAGATACCCGAGAGCTTTCTCGATCGGTTCGCGTCCGTTGCCGAACGTGCTCTCACCGAAACAGAGGTACAGCGGTGGCCCGACGGCACGCCCCTTGAAATCCGTGAGCGCACCCCAACACGATCTTCCTACAGCCGCGACGTGCGCCGCGGAATCGCGCGCACAACGGCGCTCCTGGGCACATTCGGTATAGGCGCACCCTTGGCCAGCGGAACGAGCGCTGAGACGCGCGCCGCCTTGATCGTCCGTGATCTGCTCGGCACCGATGACGGCGGCGGCTTTGAGCTGGATCGGAAAGCGCAGACCTCCGATGGCGCGCCAGGCCAAGACGAGAGCGCAGTTCGCCCGGTTATCCAACGCATCATCGATCTGGCCGGTGTCTTGCCGCTGCTTGCCGAGGCAGCACCGGATGAGTTGCTCGACGCCATTGCCGACGTTCTTGAGCTGGCGAAGGCGACTCCCAACTGCTTGCGACCTCTGAACGAGGGAAGCGTCGGACCCTCGTCAGACGCTGGCTGGCACGGACTGCGGCGCACTATGGAAGTCTTGGCCTGGTCTCCCGAACCGAGCCACCTGGCTCTCGTAGCCGAGTCACTGCTGAAGATCTCGGCGAGCGGAAACGGTGGCCTAGGCGGTGAGGCGCATAACTGCCTTGTTTCGCTCTTCAGGCCTTGGCTGCCCCAGACGGGGCTGACGACTGATCGACGGAACGCAGTGCTCGCGGCACTGTGCAACCGGCTACTAAGCGACGAGGCATTCGGCGCAAACAAGCGCCGAGCTGCACTGTGGCGCTGCTTGTGGGATCTCGCCTCCCTTCAGCCGACAGGATCTCCAAATGCAGGGCCGGAGATCCGAGAGTGGCCGGTTGTCGTGCGACCTGCCACTCACGAGGATGAGGTGGCGGCGACAGACCGGGTGATCTCGCTGTTGCTCGAGATGGCGGAGTTCTTCGCATCGAGTGAGTTCGAGTGCGACCGCCTCAGCGACATCTTCTGGCCGCTCGACGGGCACGCCCACTTGGTCCGCTTGACGCCGGACGCCCGAGAGCGGGCTTTGGAAATAGTCGGGGACACCTCGGCACGCGGCGCCCTCGATACATCACTGCTTGGCGATCGAATGCGGTCCTTCGTTCGCTTGCACCGCCACTACCCCGACGCCTTCTGGTCGCTCGGATCTGACGAACTCGAGCGCATCGAACACATGGCGGACCGGTGGGGCGACAGCGACCCGGCGATATTGGGCGCGTGGCTGTTCGAATCGGTTTGGCCCGAGGTGGATGCAGCGGGCCTCGAAGACGAGACCGGCGCGCAGGAAATGCTCGTCGCTGCGCAGCGACGAGCGGCCGTGGCACGGGTCTGGGCCGACGACGCGCTGGAGGGAGTGCTACGGCTCGCGGTGCGTGCACACGACAACTCTCAGCACTTCCCTTGGCAAGACTCCGCATCGCTGAACCCGCTGGTCCCCTTTGTCGGGCGCGCGCTTGCCGAGGCGGCACTGGCGGGCGAGCTCCAGTGGACGGGTGCGAACGGAGCCTTGCTGGAACATCTCGACACCACATTGGGCGAATGGCTCGCCGGTGCCGAAGTGCAGACGTCGGCCGATGTGGCCCAATCTGCGGATACCGATGGCGAAAGCGCTCTCAGCAGCGATGCGGTTGTTCCCCGCTATCTGGTGGCCCATGGGTACTTTGCGCGCCGCGTCGCATTGCTGCCCGACGACGGACAGGACCCGACGGCCTGGCTTGAGGGCATCACGATGGCTCATCGAGTCGACAGCGAGGCTGTTGCGCGATTGTTGACCACGCTCAGAGAGTTTCCGCTTGTCTGGGAGGTCTCCGCGTCCCTGGGAGCTGACGTTGAGGCTGCATACTGGATGTGCTTTCCTCCGCTGCCAACGGGCTTGGATACCGCGCTCACAGTCGTGGCGGCAAGACGGCTGTTGGGCGTGGGCAGGCCTGACGCCGCCGTCGAGCTACTCGCATACAAGCACTTCGAGGCAGGGGATTCCGATGAGGCAGCATCTGACGACGATTCAGAGATGGTCGAACTCGCCCTGACGGCGCTTGAGGATCTCGCCGATGCAGTGGATCCGTCGCAGGTCGTCCAGCGCTTGCGGTTCCGAGTCGGAGAATTACTCGACTGGCTCAGTCACCAACTGCCGTTGACCGAACACAAGCTCGATGACCCGCACCAACTTCGACTCGCACGCCTCGAACTTGTGCTCGACGACGTGCCGGGAAGCCGCGGACGACCGTTGCTCTCGCATGCGTGGCTCGAGCGCGACCCGCGCTTTTTCGTCGAAATGATCGCCAGGATGTACGCGCCCGCTGACGAGAGCATGCCCAGTGGTCCCGCCGACGGCGCTGAAGCCGGTACGGCGGGTGCGCTTGCCGCCGTCGCGGCCAGCAAGGCCTGGACGGTCCTTCACCACTGGAGACGCATTCCCGGTTTGAGAGACGACGGCACTGTCGACAGCGGCGTCATGCAGGATTGGATCACCCAAGCGCTGGAGGAGCTCACGAAGCAAGAGCTGCTGACACTCGGCTCGGGGTACATCGGCGAGATGCTCGCCAAAGCTCCGGCTGAGTCCTCCGACGAGCATGGCATTGTCCCTCCTCCCGCCGTACGCGACGTTCTTGAGGCGCTCCGTTCGTCCGGCATCGAGCCTCGGACTTCAGACATCGAGCATGGCCTCGCTCGTGGCATCTCGAACCTGCGTGGTGTTCACAGCCGGGGCCTGATGGACGGGGGCAACGACGAACTAGAACTCGCTGATCGGTACCGGGGGCAGGCCGACATCGTCGGTGACCGGTGGCCCCGCACGGCACGGGTCTTGCGACTCGTCGCGAATTCGTATGATTCGCGCGGACGCATTCACGACATCCAGTCGGAGAGATTTGCGCGCGGAACGTAGAGAGGATCGGTGTCGGCATGCCTGTGCGAGAGAGCCATCGGGCCGGGACGCCCTCATGGATTGACCTGGCCACAACCGATGTGGAGGGCGCGCTCGACTTCTACGCAGCGGTGCTCGGTTGGGACTACGAGCGGGACCCGACCGGTGAGATCAACTACGTCATGGCTGTCGTGGACGGGCGCCCGGCCGCCGGGGTGTTCGACATGCCGCCCGAGATGCTCAGCGAAGGCGTCCCACCCTGTTGGAACGTCTACATCACCGTGGACGATGCCGACGAGTTCGCCGACCAGGTTGCTGCGGCCGGCGGAGCAGTCATGCGACCCGCCATCGACGTGCCCGAGCCGGGTCCGAGCGCCGCCGGTCGCATGGTCATCGCCGCCGACCCGACCGGCGCGGTGTTCTGCACCTGGACGCCGATCACCGCGATCGGCGCGGGAATCGTCAACGCGCCGGGTGCGCTCACGTGGGCCGAAGTCGCCACGTACGACGACGAGGCTGCGACGGCCTTCTACTGCGAGCTGTTCGCCTGGCATGCAGGCACGATGGACGAGGATCCCGACGGACCTGTGTTGTTCACACTGAGTGGCGTGCCGGTCGCCAGCACGTCGATGGCGCCGCTGCCTCCCGGCGTGCCACCGCACTGGCGTGTCTCACTCGGCGTGGCCGACGTTGACGCCGCCTGCGCGGCAGCGTCAGCCAACGGCGGCAACGTGATCGCGCCGCCGTTCGACTTCGGACCAGGCCGTGCGGCGACCGTGGCCGATCCCGCAGGTGCCGTCTTCGACCTGGTGACCCTCACCGACTGGCCTGAGTGACTCAGCAGCCCGGTGAGTGCCGGGCACTTGGGATCAGACTCGGGCGTGCTCTGACTTCCGGCGATCTCATACTCTGGATTTCAGAAGAACCGAACTCTGAATTTCAAGAATTTGGAGTCCTGTCTTTCTTCAGCAAATCCCACTGAGCACGCCTGCTCAATGACGTCTTGAGACAGGATCGCGACGGCGCGCAGCGGCGAAGAGCAAGGGGACCTTCAGGACACGACCCGTCATCCGGCAGGTGGCCAGCTGCCTTCGATGTCGTCGAGTGACGGGCGCAGCGGATTGAACCTGACCTTCTGTAGGTCGAGGGCTGCGAGGGGGTCGTCGTCTGTCTGCAGCCAGTCGAGCTCTCCGAGCCACATCGGCTCGAGCGCGGCGCGGAGTTCTGCTGTCAACCGGGCTTGGGCTCGCAATCTCACGATGGATGCCTCCATGCCTCCAAGCGCGTAGATGGCCCATTTCCGGGTCGGCTCGCCTTGCTCATACGCATCGAGCAAGACATCAACTCTCCTGTTGCGCGCGAGCACGTTGGCAGCAGCCGCTGCCCTGCGCTGGTCGCCGCTGCCCAGCCACGTCAGCAGCTCGGCTCTCGTCGCATCGGAGACGGCATCGATGGCCCCGGCAGCGTGCAACGCGACGAGCGGAGCGCTATCCAAGACAATCGGCAGCAATCGTTCTGGGTTGGCGGCAGCGCCCTGGCCAATTCCCCAAGCAGCAGCGGCGCGCACATCGGGATGCAGGCTGTCTCGTGTGGCAATGTCACAGAGGGCGTCAACCGCTTCCGTAGCGTTCACCTCGGTGAGCGCGAGGACGGCCTCCATTGACTGCTCCCGCTCGGCGTCGACATTCGCTGCGGCTGCCACCAGCGGTACCCAGCGCTCCGGCTCGCGCCTGGCAAGAGCAACACGGGCCTCGAGTGCGACACGCCAGTCCTCGCCGTCGTTCAGCGCCACCCCAATGAGTCGAGCCGGCTCGTCGATCTCCTCCGTCGCACTGATCGCCCTAACTGCTGCGAGGCGCTCGACAGCATCAGATCCACGGAGTGCAGCGGCTGCGTTCCACATCGATCCGGGGCAGGTCAACGATGTCGGCGGCGCGACGATGCCGGCAACGATGTGAACATCAGGCTCGAACGTGTCGCCGGGACGAAAGTAGAGATGGCGCTGACCCGACCAACGACGCCAGTGCCAGTACAGCTTCCGCTGACCTGCGTCGTTGCTCCACACGATGCGGCCATCGTCGTCCACTCCTTCAAACGTGCCCCCTGAACTCGGCACCCAGCACGGCCAAGTCATCGTCACCTCAGAGCCTTCAGAAGCAGCCTTGGGGCTGGACCGGCGGGTGTGGTCCGTGCTTGCGCGCAGAGCCGCCGTGGAGAACCACATCGGTTCGGCAACGGTGGGGGGAAATGTGCCCGACGACGAATCGACGCGCATGAACGCGAACAGGTCTGAGCTTCGCATTCCGCCGTCATCCCATCCACGACCAAGGGCGTCTGAGTGCGAGAGCACAATCCCCAGCTTCGACTTCGCTCGGGCTTCGACTCGAAGGCCGCAGCGCGCGCAGAGGAGATCCGGGAGCCGGAGACGCTTCACCTTGGATTGCCATACCTTGTTGGCCATGGCGTACCGTTCGAACTCGATGGGTTGATGGCCATAGCGATCACGCAGCTCATCGGCTGCTGCTGCGGCTCCGACGGCGCCCATTGCCACGAAACGGGCGAAGTCCGCGTCTTCTTTGAATCCCATCGTTGGGCCTGCTCTCTCCGGCATGATGTGACACATGCCCGCACACGCTCACGCTAGAGCCGCCTCAAACGGCCAGGCGGAGTTCTTCGGCCTCGACAGCGGAGCAGCGCACTCGCTGCCCACGACCGTCGCCGTGAAGCGTTCGGACCCGGTCTACATGGCCCACGCGTACCTGACGAAGGTGCCGGTGACTGCAGCGATGCCGTTCATCGAGGCGATGACAGCGCCGGGCGATGTTGTCCTCGACCCGTTTGCAGGATCGGGAATGACTGGCGTCGCGGCCCTCGCGGCGGGACGGCAGGCTCGGCTGTTCGACGTGTCGGTGCTCGGCCGCCACATCGGTCGGAACTACGTCAACCTCGTCGACGCCAACACCCTGCGGCGCCAGGGAGCAGCGGCCGTCAAACGAGCGCGCGAAGTCGTGGGTGACATCTACCAAGTGCCATGCGCCGAATGCGGAGTGCTCGCCGCGACGGCAAAGACCATCTGGTCCGTTTTGGTGCGATGCGATGGGTGCGGAGCCGAGGCCAACTTCTACGAGTCCCTTCGAGATGCCGCCTGGCGCAAACCGCAGATGCAATGCAGCCGTTGCGGGGCGCGCATCAGCAGCCGTTCCGCGAGGGTGGGCGAGGTGCCAGTCGTGGATTCGATCACTTGCGCGTGCTCGCCAAGACAACGCGAACAGCCGTGGTCCCAACCGCCGGTGACGCCCTGTGCGGGCCAATTGTCGTGGCCCGACATTCCCATTGAGCCGACTCGCCAGATGTATCAGGCGTCGGCACTCGGTCGCCACGGCCTCACGTCGACGGCGGCGTTCTACAGTCGGCGGAATCTGTGCGCGCTTGCGGCATTGCGTGATGCCATCGAAGCGACCGACGACGCAGCGATTCGCGGCAAGCTCTGCTTTGCGTTCACGGCAATCCTGACCCGCGCCAGCAAGCGGTATCAATGGTCGCGCCAGCGGCCACTGAATGCTGCCAATGCCAACTACTACGTCGCACCAGTCTTTTATGAGTGGAACGTATTCGACCTGTTCTCTCGCAAGGTTCAAGCAGTGGCCCGTTCTGACGCGTGGATACGCGAACACCGCCTCGAACGACGGCTGGCGGAGGATGGCGTAGCTGAACAGGTCACCTACGAGATCGCGAGCGCCACGTCACTGCCGCTCGACGATGGATCAGTCGACTACGTCTTCACCGACCCGCCTTTCGGGTCCAACATCTTCTACTCCGACATGAACCTGTTCCAAGAGGCATGGCTGCCAAGCGGGCAGTTCACCGAAGCGGGGCTCGAAGCAGTCGTCGATCGGACCGATACCGGCAACTATCGGTCGTCGGACCGATACGAGCGCATGCTGACGGAGGCGTTGCGCGAATGCCGTCGAGTGCTCAAGCCTCACGGCTACATCACGCTGCTCTTCGGCAACAGCAGCGGCGCCGTCTGGCGTCTGCTGCAGCGCGCGATTGCCGACGCAGGACTCGTCGTCGTGCCCGAGCTCATCGCGACGCTCGACAAGGGCCAGCGCTCGGTCAAGGGGTTGGCATCCGGATTCGAGCACGTCTCGACGGTCGATCTCATGTTGACCATGACCGCTGGCTGTGCGCCAACTCATGCTGAATCGCCAGCGCCCGCCGTCGTCGAATCTGCCGTACGTGACATTGCGGCGTCGGACACAGATATCAGTCCGAGCCAGTGCTACGTGGAGCTAGTGCGCGAGGGCTTTCGGCAAGGATGGGACCTGTCAGCCATCGATCTGCGCACTGTCACGAGACTCCTTCGAGACGCCAACTACGAGGTTGACCGATCGACGGGCCTCCTCCGCCTTCGGGCTTCGTGACGTCGATGACACGAACTGAAATCTTGCGAGCTTCGTCGAGGCTGAGGCTCGCCTCAAGCATTTCCCGCAATTCGTCCGGGCCGTTCGGGCGTCGTCCTGATTTCGGCGTCGGCATGTTGTCATCGCCGAACCAAAGCACCAGGTAGATGCCGTACCCGTCGGTGGCCGGGTCCATCGTGTACTGGCCGATGAGCTGAGTGCGCATCGCGTTCCACAGATCACGGTGGGATTGGCGCTTGATCTCGATCGGAACATTGAAGCCACCGCCGCTCACCCGGATGTCTGCACGCCTGCCGGCCGCGTAGCTGCCTTCGCGCTCGACGTCGATCTCAGGCGGCAAGCGCTGTTTCAGCGTCGTCAGCAAGGAATCGCGGCACGAGTTTTCCGGCTTGGGGGGATCCGGACGACCGTACCCATCCTCATTCCAATAGGGACGCCAAGGATCGCTGGCAGCGCCGCGCATCTCGTCAGACAAGTCGTCAAGCCGGTCCAGCAGCAGCGCTGCCAGATCAGCGGCGTTTGCTGGCGCTCCTCTGCCAAGCGTTCGCTGAACCTCATCCACGGTGGGTGGCCGGTACTCGGCGTCACGCCTCACGACACTCTGCGCCTCCGCCGAGCGTCGCAGGATGTCTCGCCACGCCGACATCTCGGGCATCTGCACGAGACGTCGAAGCGCGTCAGTCGCTTCGGCTGATGCCAAGCGCGTCAGCGACGTGAGGAAACTCTCGATCCACTCGGTAGCTCGGATCCCAACCGTGACGGAGTAGGCACTGCTCGTCGGCGCAATGGGCGGAAAGGTGCTCCCGAGCGCTTCGATGAATGCCGCCAGCGTCGCCGGTTCAAGATTTGTGACGAGATTTGGCTCTCCTGCCCACTGCGGTCCGAGCTTGTGGCAGAGGAACTCAGCGAGACGGCGAACTCCAGATGTGTGGTTCGCCGCAAAGTCCGCGAGCTGGTCTACGTACGGCCCCTCGAACAAGATGGCTGCCGTCGCGAGCCAGCGCGCACGCTGTGCGACCGTCAGGCTCTTCGCGGCCAGCTTTGCTTCGATGACATTTCGGACGCCGTCCGTCTCGGATCCGGTAATCACATCGAAGAGCAAGGAGTCCAATATCCCCAGTTGGCGCTGAGGCGCAGCCGTCGGGAAAGACCTCAGGATCCGCAGCCGGATCTGATGCATGGCGCGTTCATCGAATCCCAAGTCCGCCAGACCGTTGAGTGCGAAGCTCGAATCGCCACCTGTTCGGACTTCGCCGATCACACATCGAACAAACACGTCAGCGACAAGATCAGGATCGTCGGCAATCCAACTCTGGAGCCACGGCGGCGCTCGGTCGAGTGAGTGCACAACGCAGAAATACGTCGCGAGAACACGCCGCTTGCGCTCATCTTCGAGACGGTGCAAGCGTTCAGGTTCGTCGTCTTCGACGAGTTGCAGCCCTGCGAACAATGGCCAGGCAACCCAAGCGTGCTTCGACTGCGCGAGCAGCGAGATCGTTTCATCGACTGTCGGCAGCTCGGCATTCAGCACAATCACAGCCAGCGCATCAGTGACAGCAGCCGCGTCTTGGCTGTCGCCCTCCAAGAACTCAGTGAGCCGCTCTTGGCCGCTGACGTCCCGGTCGCTGCCGCTCCGATGCCCAAAGTAGATACGAGCCAGACTGTCCAAGTTATTGACAGGAAACGTCCCGTCTCTCAGCGCTTGCGAATTGTTGCGAACGTGATCCGTCCACTGCTGACGCAGTTCGTGCTCCTTTCGTTCGTTCTCACGATGAATGTCAAGAATTTCGGCCTCACGAGCTGCACGCTTCGGATCCAGCGACACAGCCGCGAGCAGATGATCGAATTCATTACTCAGCAGCGGGCTGCTCTTCGTCGCCTCGGCCACCGTGTCGAGTGTCAGGCCCTCATTGACTGCGGAATCGTTGAGCTGCTGGCGGACGACATGACGCAGCACGTCTCGCGCGCGGTCCGGTTCGCTCGCTTCGAGCGCAAGCGCCTGCTCGAGGCACCATCTGCCGAGGTCACGGGGCAGCACGCTGAAGAACAGGGGTATCGGCACAATCAAAGCCTGATGCCCAGGGAGGACGTCATCGTGGAGCGCCTTGAGCCATTCCAAGTAGAGCTGGCGTTGCTTATGCGGACGCTGCTCAAGCCACTCACGCACCGACCCAGCCGGATCGACGAACTCGTCGATGGCCCAGCCGTCGTCGGTCCCTGTGCCGACTAACTGCTGCATCGCGTGTGGGCCGACATCTTGTTCGGCCTTGGCAATCGCGTCGTGCAGGCCCTTCCTCGCAGCGGGATGGATGTCACGACCGCAGGTCGCCGCGGCCGTCAGCCAGCCGAAGAGACGCGTGACATCTGCCTGGTCGCCGAGTCCATCGAGCGCTTTCTTGAGCAGTTCGACGGGCATCAGGTCCAGCCCCTGTCGGCGCAACACTTCGTCGATACCGCCACGGAGACCCTGGTGCGACATCACCGACCAGAGGGCGTCGAGCGCATCCGCTGCATCCGCTGCTGACGACTGCCCGATAAGGGCGTCGCTCCAGAATGAACCAAAGGCGCCGTGGTAGTTCTCGCGATTGCGGAGCCCGAGGAACGACCAGACGTCGGCAGGAGCCACTCGATGCGGATACAGCTCGCGCAAGGCGAGACCTGCGAGGTCATCTTCCGGATCGCTGAGCCGGCGCTCCGCGATGTCGGTGAGCAGTGCCGCCAACGCGTCGTCGCGCGCTTGGCGATCTCTCTCGAGATGCAGGAATGCGTCCAGCGCCGATCGGCGGGTCGGCGGTGACCAACTCGGTTCGCGCGCAATCGCCAGAGCTATGAGTGCCAGCGGTTTGGCGGCGTCCAAGGTCGTCGCGCCAGCTTCCACGAGTACGCGGAGCAGGAAGTCGGCGATCCGATCGCTCGCTGGATCTTCTGCATCGCCACGAAGGAGATCAGCGATGGCGTCGACAGTCCCGGCGTCGACGATTGAACGAAACGCCCACGCAGTCGTCTCGAGATAGCCGGCACTCCGCTCGTCGCGCCATTCGTGTCCCAGCAGTGGGCCTTGCGCCGCATACGCCGCGAGCGCCTTCAACAGACGCCGCCTCTGCTCGCCGCTCAGCCTTCCAACATCGCCATACAGGCCAATGCCAACGGGGTCGGCGTCAATGAGTTGGTCGAGTGCTTCGACGCAATGTGCTGCAAACCAAGCAGACAAGCCCCGGAGCGAGGTCGCCACGCGGCCGTCAAGTGGGCTAGTCATGAGCGCTATTGCTCGTCTGGCGAGCAACCCATCTTCTACTAACCGTGCCAAGTAGCGGCCGCCGAGGAACTCAGCGATGTGACGGTGCGACGGCGTCACCCTCGGCTGGCTCGCAACGGGATCGGACTCGTGTGCTGCCGAGAAGAGCTTCGTGCCAAGCGCGTGCCGACGAAGGCGCGACTCCGCGCTGGACAAACCGGCTGACAGCGGTTGGAGCGTGTCGAGCGGGACGTAAGACGAACCGTCGTGTTCAGGACCAAGCGAGTAACCCTCGACGCCTGCGAGCAACTGCAGTGCACAGAGCCCGCCGGCCGCCGTCAGCACACCTTCAACTGACGCCGTGACCCCGGCGGCAGCGATGTGTTCGTCGTTGTGCTCGCGAGCCATGCGCTCGCATGCGAGCTCGAATGTCTCCCGTCGGCTCGCTGGCCATGATCCGCCCCTTTGCGTGAAGGCACCAGTGAGCAATTCCAACGTCAGCGGGTTCTCCAACATGGTGTCGAGGCCACGCTGTTCGGTCCCATCGAAGAACGCCGAGGTGTCATCCACGTCGAGGCGCGCCGCCACGAGTGCATGCTTGGCGCCGTAGTCCAGAGGATCGAGCCGCAGTACGGCCACCTTGCCTCCAGGAGTAGCGCTCTCAAGACTTCGCCGGTCGTTGCTGCCCAACCAGTCGGCCTCGCGACAGGAGATGCGGTAGTACGGCCAGCCGAGTTGATCGAGCCGGTTGCGAATCTGGTCCAGTGCCGACCGCCCATCGGCGGATCCTGCCCGGATCTCATCGAGACCATCGACAAACAGTGTCTTGTCACGCCATTCGGGCCTGATCTCGAGGGTCACGAGATTGCGGGCGCTGAGATACGCGGCCCTGGTGCCGAGCCTCGCGCACTCGTTGCGAAATTCGGTGGTCTTGCCCAGACCCGCATCGCCCAAGAGCACGTACGCGCGCTCGTCTCTGAATTCGCTGATCGGTCTCGACTCCACCGGGGGAACATCACTCCGATACCCAATCTCAGCGATTCCGCCTCCGAGGTGGGTACAGGTGCGCTCGACGTAGGTCTCGCTCATGGGTTCTCGACCCAATCGCTCGCCGAGACTGACAGGAACTCATCCAGCGGCACGCCGCCATCGCCCACGACGAGAGTGCGTGCATCAAATCGTCTCTGGAACTCTTCGAGACCCGACAACGAATCACGAATCGGTCCGGTCTTGACCTCGATCCCCACCAGATGGGGTCCACGCTGCAGGACGAAGTCGACCTCAACGACGGTTTGGCCACGCCGATCACGCCAGTACTTGACATTGCCGCTCGACGGCATCGTGTTGATGAGGTGCGCTCCGACGGCACTCTCGACTAGTCGGCCCCAAAAGCTGCGGTCAGCACGAGCCTCTTCAAACGTGTATCCCGACACCATCGACATCAGCGCTGTGTTCAGCACATTCAGCTTCGGAGTCGAAGCCTTGGCCGATACCGCACGCTCGGTGTGCTTGGGCAGACCCGTCAGCAGTCCGACCTGCGAGAGCAACTGCAAGTACCCCGTCAGCGTTGTCGTGTTTCCCGCGTCCTGTAATTGGCCGAGCATCTTGGTGTACGAGAGGATCTGTCCCGAGTAGCGGGCCCCCACGTCAAAGAGACGCCGCATCAGGGCCGGCTTTCGGATACTTGTCAACCTGACAACATCACGGTCGATGATGGGCTCGACGAGGCCACTGCGGACGTACCGATGCCATGCCTCATGCACAGACATGTCACGCATGGCGCCCGGATAGCCGCCGTAGAACACGTACTCGTCAAGGGTGATTTCGAATGCCGAGGCCATCTCGGTGAAAGACCAGTGAGGAGACAAGATCGGCTCGAAGCGGCCCATCAGACTCTCGTTGAGCCCCGTTTGCACCTGGAGCGGAGATGAGCCAAGAATCACGACGTGCAGTGGGCAGCCCGTCAGACGGTCTGCGTCCCACAGGCCCTTGACGGCAGCCGACCATTCGGGTAATTCCTGGATTTCATCCAGCACCAAGACATAGCCGTGCGGCGACGATATAGCGCGTTCGCGGCATTGGGTCCACACGTCGACGAGCCATTGGAGATCGCGTGGCGCCGCTGCCAATCGAGTATCGCCGGTCTCGGCTGGGGCCGAGTCGAACGGCCTAGGCAAATCGGATGTCTCGTCGGCACCACCTGGCTCCACCGCGACCATCCGCCAACTGTGCGGAATCTCGTCGAGCGCTTGCCGGACGGCGGTTGTCTTGCCTGACTGTCGAGGCCCGAAGACCGCCATCAGCCGCTCGGGCGGCTCGTTGAACCGCTCTACGATCGTCCTGACCAACGGTCGCCGATATCCCGTCACACGATCAGCATACTGGATTCAGTGATGCTATTGAGTGATTTTACTCACTAACATTGCTGATTCTGCAACTCGTGCCCACACATCACTCCAAAGTCTGCCGAAGATGGTCGACTGTGAGTATTGAGCAATCTTGCTTAATACCGTCGACAGAGCGGTAGTCGCTGTGTGGCCATTGGTTATCGATCCGTCCAAGCGCAACCGAAACTCGGATTTTCGAGCATCTTGCACTCGAAATTTCAGACGCTTCACGATCGAGAGTTTCTCAATTGGCCCACCCCTGCTCCGCCTGGCCCGGTTCGACGCCCGCTGCGCCGGTGGCGCTCAGCGCAGGGCGCCGGCTTGCTCGAGTGTTGCGATCTCGTCTCCGCTGAGTCCCAGCACCTCGGTGAGCACTTGGTGCGTGTGCTGGCCCAGCGTGGGAGCCGGCGCTCGCACGCCGTTGGTGCCCTCGGTCAGGAGCCATGGGATGCCAACGTGGCTCATCTGGCCCACCACGGGGTGATCCAGGCGCTCGATCAGCCCGCGATCCGCCAAGTGAGGGTTGGCTTCGAGCGAGCGGGAGCTGAGCGAGGGGAATGCGGGCACGCCGGCCGCCTGCAGCAGCTCGGTGACGTCCCACTGGTCGCGCTCGCGGGTCCACGCACCGATGAGCTTGTCCAGCTCGGTCTCGTTGGTCTTGCGATCGGCGGCCGCCGCGAACCGCTCATCGGCGGGGTCGATGCCGCTGACCCTCGCCAGCGCAGCCCACTCGGTCTCGGTGACGCAGCAGATGGCAACCCAGTCGTCGTTGCCGGCGCAGCGGTACAGGTTGTGCGGAGACCACAGGGGGTCGAAGTTGCCCGTCGGAGCGGGTTGGGTGCCGCTAAGCACCCATTCCATCCAGCCCTCGGCGGTGCACGCCGTGGTGGCCTCCCACATGGACGTGTCGATGAACTGGCCCTCGCCGGTGCGTCGGCGCGCCACCAGCGCGGCAACCAGCGCATACGCCGTGGCAATCCCCGCCGCGGGGTCGCCTAGCGACACGCCGAGCTCGTCTGCATCCGCACCGGGGTAGCCGGTCATCGACGCCAAGCCCGACAGCGGCCCCGTGGTGGGCCCGTAGCCCATGTAGGAGCGGTAGGGCCCGTGCTGGCCGTACCCGCTGATGGCGCCCACGATGACGTCGGGACGCTCCGCGGCCAGCGCCTCATAGCCGAGACCCCACTCGTCCATGACACCGGTGGCGTAATTGGACACCACCAGGTCGCACGACAGTGCCAACCGCTTCGCCAGCGCTCGGCCCTGTGATGTGCCCAGGTCGATGCTGATGCTCTGCTTGGCTTGGCCGTATTGGTTGAAGTAGCCGTTGGTGTCGAGCGTCGGGTTGTGACGGCCCGATTGTGTCGGCAGGCGGCGGCCCAGGTCGGGTCGGGCCGACGACTCGACCTTGATCACCGTCGCGCCGAGGTGCGCCAGGTGCAGCGTGCAGTACGGCCCCGCCCAGACCCATGTGAAATCGGCGACCGTGACGCCGTCGAGCGGGCGATCCGGCGGCGTCACCGAGGGCGCTGCGGTGGCTGGCCTCGCGTGTGCTGATGTGGCTGCACCCTCGAAGCCCGCGCCGTTGTGCTCGCCCAGAGCGGGTGCCGGTCGACGGATGGACCACCATGAATTCGTGAGCCGTGACGGCGCGCCGGGCACGGTGATGTCGCCCAGTCCTGGCTGGTCGTAGGTGACGAGGAAGTCGCGGGCAGCCAGATGTTCGTCGGCAGCCATCTGCGCGACGGTGTTCACCGGCGCGAATGCGAGCCGCTTTGCCTGACCCCGATGAAACAGCTCCATCACCGGCTGGGCGGCGATCCACTCGCCGAGCCACATCCGCAGCAGGTCCTCGTTCTCGAATCGGCCCTCGAGCGTGGCGAAGATGTCCATGTCGGCCCACTCGGGCCGGCCCATGAAGTCCTTCAGGCGTTCCCACTGGTCGGCTTCGACGCACACCAGGAAGATGTGCCCGTCGCTGGTCGGGAAGATCCCCCACGGGTTGAGGATGCGAGCACCCAGACGGCTGGGGTTCTCGCCCCGGTAGGACCAGCTGATGAAAGCCGCTTCCAGCATCCCGACCACGTAGGACATCTGGGCGAAATCGATGTGCTCGCCGTGACCGGTGCGTTGCGCCCGGTCGACCGCGGCGAGCGACGCGCACGCTGCAGCGAAGCCGGACTGAAACGCGGCTTGGTGGCCGTGGGGTTTCAGCGGGGGCAGCTCGGGGTCCCCCACGCAGCCGGGGGTGAGCCAGCCCCAGCCGCCGCCGTGAACGACCTGCAGCTCGGTGGCTCGCCAGTTTGCGTACGGACCGGTCTGCCCGAATGGCGTGATCGACATCGTCACGAGCGACGGATGCTGCGCCCGCAGCGACCCAGCCACCAAGCCGTGCTCTGTCGCGAACCGGGGTACAAGGTCATGCACGAACAGGTCCGCTTCGGCGAGCAATTCGTGCAACGTGGAGCGGCCGGCGGGATCGTCGAGATCGGCCTCGACGCTGCGCTTGTTGGTGTTGATGGCAGCGAACAGGCCGCCCATCTGGTCGGGGTCTGACTCATCCCGCTCTGTCGTGCCCGGAGGGTATGGACCACGGCGGCGTGCGGCGTCGCCGTGCGGTGGCTCGACCTTGATGACGTCGGCGCCGAGGTCGGCAAGCAGCTTGGCCGTCCACGGAGCCGCCACCATCTGTCCCAGCTCGACGACACGGATGCCGTCGAGACCGCGCGCGTTCATCGAAGCGCGCAGCGTCGGACAACGCGACCCGTGGTCGCGCCCGAACCGCGCGCGCCGCTATGGCTGCGCTGTTGGCCGGACGTGGGCAAACCCGTGCGGCTCAAGGCGACTCGTGCTTGAACGACAGCCGGACCTTGGTGCGAAAGGCTGAAATCGCGCCCGCCTCGATCACCACGTCCTGCTCGACCACCTCGGCGACCCGGAGATCTCGCAGGGTCTTGGAGGCTTCGGTGATCGCATTCTGCGTCGCTTTCTCCCATGACTCGTCGCTCGTACCGATCAGCTCGATCACGTTGTAGACGCTGCTCATTGGTTTCTCCTTGGGGTCCGACATTCCGTCCCGACCCATTGCTGGGCCGCCGAGTCCGGCGCCGCAGGACGCCACTGCCGATTCTGCTCGCCCGCCGGCGCGCAGTGTGCCGCACGAACGCGGTGTGCCCTACAGTCTGCCCCACCGGAGCACACCGCTTCCCGCTCGCAGGAACGAACCGCACACCGAACAGGTCCAGATCTTGAACGAATCACCTCAGCGCAACCGCAACGCTGTCGAGAAAGTCATCGTGCTGGTCGCGGCAAGCCGGATTTCTTGGGAGGACGCGGCACGTCGGGGTGTTGCTGAAGCAACCAAGACGATCCGGGATTTGTCGGTGGCGCACGTCGAGGAGCGCGACGTGATGATTGTGGAGGGCGAGATCGCCCTCTACCGCATCAAGCTGCGTGTGGCGTTCCGCGTCGACCGGATGCGGCCTGGCCTGACACCGGGTGCACCCGATGTGGAAGTCACGCGTTGGCTCATCGTCGCGAACCAGACCTTGGGAACCGGTGAGGTCGTCGCCGAGATCGACCGGCTGAACTCCCACGGCCCGTGTGAATTCCACTTGCTGGTGCCGATGACCCATTCGAAGAGCTACGCCCGGGCCCGGCGACTGTCGATGCTGGCAGCCGATCCGGTGACGGGAATCCCCTCTGAGCATGTGCCGGCTGCGGATTACTTGGGGCCTGACACGCTGGGCATGGAGCAGGCTCAAAAGCGGCTCGACGCACAGCTCGCGAAGATCGCGGCGGCGTCATACGCGGCAAGCGGCGAGCTCGGTGACCCAGATCCGCTGCGGGCGATCCAGGCGGTGCTGTCGCGTGCCAGCTTCGACGGCATCATCTTGTCGACGCTGCCCGCCGGGGCGTCGCGCTTGGTGGGCGCCGACCTGCCGTCGCGGGTGCGCCGCCTCACGAACCTGCCGGTGACGTACTTGCCTGGCAAGGAACCCGGCGAGCTGTAGTCGGGTCCCGTTGCCGTAGCACCGAGTCCTGTTCACGGGGCCGAGCCGGTATGCGAAGGCGTGACCCGGGCGGCCCGTGAAGGCCGGCATCAACAGCGGCAGGCAACAGGGACCGCACGAGGATGAGCATCGCTCGGCGCGGCTTCGAAGGCGCTGCGCAGCACGAACCATGGGTTCGCGGCGATGATGTCAGACGCTGATACGGGATCAGTCCGGCACGGGGAGTTGAGCATGGCGACGACTGGAACAGATGAAGGATCACGCACGCACGCCGAACGGCGCGCTGCCGCACTCGAGGTGTTCGAGCGCTTCACCAACGGCGAGTTCGACGCTGAGCGGGCTCAGCGGGCGATGGCCAAGCGTCACGGCGCCTTGGGCACGTTTGCCTTCGACGTGGTCATGGGCGACGTGTGGTCTCGGGACGAGCTGTCGCGCCGGGACCGCAGTCTCATCGTCATCACCGTTCTTGCCACGATCGGCTCGAGCGAGGAGCTCTCGCTGCACACCGACGTCGGGTTGAACCACGGGCTGACGCGCACCGAGATCGAGGAGATCCTGATCCAGGTGGCCGCCTACGCGGGCTTCCCGATGGCCATGGCGGCGTCGCGAGTGGTCGACGACCGGTTCCGGACGCGCGACGGGGTCGAGCGGCTGCCAGAGCGTTCGGGCGCCGCTGAACTCGACGACGACGAGCGGGAGCGACGCGCTGCGGAGGTGCGCGGCACCCTCACGGCAGGCCGAGCTTCGACCGACCCGACCCAAGACATGGCGCGTCTCGTCGAGCACCTCGGCGAAGTCGGACGCATCGCCTATCACTGGGCGTTCGGAGACCTCTGGTCCCGAGAGGAACTGTCGCGGCGCGATCGCAGCATCGTCGTCATATCGATCCTGACCGTGCTGAGCCGAACCGACGAGCTGGCATTCCATGTGCCGGCTGGCCTCAACCACGGTCTGTCGCGCACCGAGATCGAAGAGATCATGGTGCAGATGACCATCTACGGCGGCATCCCCCGTGCCGTCGAGGGCTACCAAGCCATGAAGAGAGCGTTCACGAAGATCGATGCTCGCAGCTAGGTCCGCAAACGTTCGCGCGGTCACCAACGTCGAATTCTCTCGCAGATCAGGCGTATCGCGCGATTCCAACCATGCGAAGGTTTGCGGACACCCCACTAGCGCTGCGACGAGATCGACGCCCGCGGCCAGCCAGCTGGGAGATCGGTGCTCGCCATCGGCACTGCGGCGAACGATTTCGTCGCATCACGCAAGAATCCGATTTAGTAGATTGAATTCGTCTGATTTGGTAGATCAGTTGAGTTCGATTTGGTAGATCAGAGCATGCGAAAACGGTAGATTACGCTCTATGTCCGCTGATGAGGGGTTCGGGGCCACGTCAACCCTGACGCCAGCGGGCTACAGCGACCGCATCGCTGAGACGAATGCTGCCCGCGTGCTGCGAACAGCTCGCGCGCTGCTCATCGAAGGGCCGAAGGGCTGCGGCAAGACATGGCTGGCGAAACACTTCGCCAGCAGCGAGGTGCTTCTCGAACAGAACCCCGCCGCATTCGCGCTGGCTCAAGCCGAACCTCACCGGGTTCTCGATGGCGCCACTCCTCGGCTGATCGACGAATGGCAGCGCGTACCCGCACTCTGGGGTGCCGTCAGAGGAGCGTGCGACGATCGAGCAGCCGCAGGCCAGTTCATTTTGACCGGCTCCGCTACGCCGTCCGATGACCTCACCCGGCACTCGGGAGCGCTGCGCATCCAGCGGCTTGCTCTACGGACCATGTCACTTGCTGAACGAGGACTGTCAACCCGAGAAGTGTCGCTTGCCGGACTCTTGCGCGGGGAACCCGCTGCCGCAGGCCCGACCGGGCGCGGCGTGCCCGAGGCAGTCGATGCGCTGTGCCGCGGCGGATGGCCAGGGCTCGGCGACAGCATGTCGGTGCGAGACGTGATCGCAGCACTGAGGGGCTATCTCGAAGATATTGCACGAACCGACATACGTCAGGTCGACGGCGTCGCCCGTGATCCCGTGCGAGTGCGGGCACTGCTGCGCTCGCTGGCACGCAATGTCGGGACCGCGGCGAGCCTGAACAAACTGGCCGCCGAAGCCAGCGCTTTCGCCCCGCTAGGGCGTCACTCGCTTCGTGCCTATCTCGATGCACTCGAACGACTTCATGTGCTGGAGCCGCTGACGGCATGGCCAACGCACTTGCGCTCCCGGACGCCGCTGCTGTTGAGCCCGCGACATCACTTCACCGATCCGTCGCTGGCTGTGGCTGCGCTCCGAGCCCAACCCGAAGGGCTTCTGGCAGACACCGAGACCCTCGGCCTCCTCTTCGAATCGCTCGTCATCCGGGACCTACGTATCTACGCCCAAGCCGCCGACGCCGAGGTGTACGCATTCCGAGACACTGCCGGCAGTGAAGTCGATGCCATTGTCGATGCCGGCGACGGCCGCTGGATCGCAGTCGAAGTCAAGCTGGGCGGAAGCGAGCAGATTGAGCAGGCTGCTCATTCGCTGCTGCACGCGCACGGCAAAGTGGATGAAACCAAGATGGGCAGAGCGACGAAGCTCGTCGTTGTAACGGCGGCCGACGGCTATTCCTACGAACGCCCAGATGGCGTCTCAGTGGTGCCATTGTTCGCTCTCGGACCGTGAGAAACCACAAGCGTCATCCGCGAGAAGACCCCGGGTATCCGGCGCTGCGCTGACGTACAGAAACGGCGCAAGTGCTGCGATCTTCGCCAATTGCTGCATGCCACTGACGATAACGACGGACCCGCACTCAGAAGGTGCCGAAGCGGGCCTGGGCGTCCTTGCTGGTGATCGATCGGGCCGAGGCGTCGCCGTCAAACTCGGACAGGTCGCCGAGCCGGGCGACTTGGGCGTAGCCGCGCAGTTGGTGTTTGGCCATCTGGACCGACAGCGCCGGCAGGTCAAGCAGGCGGGCCACCCAGCGTTCCACGGCGGCGTCGAGTTCGTCTTCGCCGTCGCAGACTTCGTGTGCGAGCGCCCACTGCGCAGCCTTGCGCCCGTCGATGCGCTCGCTGGTCATGACGAACTGGCGGGCGCGGGACATCCCGAGCTCAGCGATCAAGCGGGGCGTGGCACCCCACGGCAGCGGCACACCCAGTTCGACCTCGGGCACGTACCAGAGCGCACTGGCCTCGCTGATGCGAAAGTCGCAACTGGTGGCGAAGCAGCACCCGCCTCCGATGGCGTGGCCATGGACCCGTGCGACCGTGACGGCCTCGCAGTCCTCGATGGCCCGTGCCGCACGCCGCCCGAGCTGGTTGATGTAGCGAGCCTCGCGGTCGTTCGCCGCGGCAGGCGGCTGCTCCTTGCGGTCAGCGCCGGCACAGAACGACTTCCCCCGCCCGCCGAGCACCACCACCCGGAACTGCGTCTGCCCGTTCAGCGCCAGGAACAAGTCGCCGACCTCGCGGATCATCAGCTGGTTGTGCGCATTGCGCGACTCAGGCCGGTTCAGCCAGACCCGCAGCGTCTCCCCGTCAGGCACCAGCTCGATGGTCTCGGGCGACGGCAGATCAAACGGCAGCAAGCTCATGCCGCCCATCCTTGCCGCTCCCGCCCGCTGCTGTCCGGCCTCGGGCGTCGTCCGATAGCTCCAGCCCAAGGCGAAGCGCTGAGGCGACGACGCTGGTTGCCAACCCGAGTTGACGTGGGCTCAGCGGTTACGCGCCGTCATCGCCGGCCGCCGCGCGGACCGGGAGCACGATTTCGCGGACGCGCTCGACCTGCTCGATGACGTCTTGGAGAACATCGGAGTACTCGACGCCAGTTCGCAATCGCAGCGGTATCCACATGTGGCTGCCAGGACTCCAGATGTACTCGACACCGCCATGGGCTTTGATCGCACCGATTTCCTGCTGTCGGTGGCGCCGGAAGCGCAGCCAGATGGGCGTGGTTCCCGATTTCACCCAGCGTTGAGCGCTGAAGTACAGGGCAGTTTCCCCAGTGTTGGGGCCGCCGCCTTCTGAACAGAATTGGAAGTACCGGAGGTAACCGTCTCGTTGAGCCGTTGCCATATATCCCTTGACCGATATCCAGCCATCGTGTTCGCCGATGTTGACTACGTCATCGACGATCCGGCAGAAGTCCAAGTGTCGACGGGGTACTGACGGGTTGAAGTCCTCTGCGCGCAGGGGCGCGAATGCCTTGTCGTCCTCAGCCTTCGCCAGGCTCTTCAGTTGCCGGATGTTGTGGACCATCGACGCATCAGCGGACTCCAAATGGTCGAGCAGCGTGCCCCAGCTCATCAATGCGACGCGATGCTCGGCGCTGCCCCCGCCGGGGTTGCGCCCCTCCTTGTCGCACGCAGTGGCAACCTTCATCGGCCCGACGTTGCGGGTCGGGCCGAGATGCAGACAGCACCGATCCTCGTCGAACTGTCGTTCAATCTTGCCCCACAGCGTTTCGCTGCGAACCCCAGGAGCGACGAAGAGCAGCATCGCCGGCCCGTCGGAGCACAGGTGCTTGACATATTCGCTCGCCTGACCGCGCAGAAGTGCCGCCCAGAACTTCGATTCAACGATCAGGCGTATACGACCATCGGCGTCATAGCCGACGAGATCCAACCGCATCGATCCGCTGCCGTCATTCGCACTGAGATCCAGCCGCTCCTTGGCGGAGGCGTGCACTTGGGTCTTGGCATTCTCTAGCGGCTCTAGCTTCCAGTCGCCGTCGCTCACGAGATCGACCAGCGCCTTGCGGCACTGCTCCGACATGTTGAGGATGTAGGCGAGCGCATCGGTGGCGGCGTCCTCAACCTGGGGCGTCAGTTTCGGCACCAGATGAGCCAGCAGTGAGTGATCGTCTTCCACGGTGATGCTCTTTCTCAGTTGGCGAGCTATGCCGCCGACTCTATGGCCCACATGTTCTTGTAGGCGCTGTTCAGTGTGCCGCTCGCTCTCGGTCGATGGGCTGTGCCGCGGGCGATGCCGGGTAGTCACCAAGGCGACCGGTGTCGCCGGGCTGGATCACGAAGTCTCGCCTGTCGCGATACAGCAGGGCACGGTTGATGACGTAGTTGTCCTCGCCGGCGAGCGGGTCGATCTTGCGGTAGTCGGTCATCAGCCAGTACTTGTAGTCGCCGACGAACAGGTACGTGTTGGTCATGCGGAAGAAGCGGCCTGCGACGCCTTCGCCGGCGTGGAACCGGGCGCAGATCGCCGCGAGCAGTTCGCGCTGGTCGTCCTTCTCGCTCAGCACGTACTCGTGCGGCCACGTGTCCCGGTAGGTCACGGCTTCGCGCCACGGCGCATTTTCGATGAGCTCAGTCAGTTGCGTCTTCGCGATCGCCAGCATCGCGGAGGGGTGTGACACACTCGCCTTCGTCCCACCCATGCTTGCTATTTCGACGCTGCGCTGTCGGACCTCGAGCATCACCCGACCTGTTCGGGCCGCGGCGGAAGGCGGAATTCGCAACGCGCACCGCTGGCGCCAGCCATCTTGCGGTCAAATGTGACCAGCCGCCAGCCAAGCGATTCCGCCAGCGCGACGTACCACGCGTCGTAGGCAGTGAGATTGAAACGAAGCTCCCAGACCCGATCCGCAAGCGGGGCAAACGGGTACGTCTCGATATCGAGCCGGCGAAGGCTTCGAAGCGACACCGTCGCTTCAGACCGCGAGAGTCTCGGACCGCCCTCGAGGCGTCGCAGAACGTTCGCAACCTCCGCCATCACCATTGACGGTGCCGCCAACGGAGTCTGCGTGAGCTGCGCTGTCGCCCAGCGGCCGTCGCTGCCGGCGTCTGTGAGCACCGCCACCAACACTGACGAGTCAATGACCGCTGTCATCGGCGGTCGGCATCACGCGCAGCAAGAATCTCCTCAGCCGATACCTCGGTTCCTGCAGCTTCGACTCGGCGCCTGGTCTCAGCGAGCCACGACTCCACCGAAGGTCTCGCGGCGAGGCGCTCTAACTCCCCCCGCAAGTACTCCTGCATCGACTGACGCCGCTCCGCAGCCTGAGCAGCAATCTCGTCGCGTACATCGTCGGGCACGTTTCGGATGGTGATCTGCACGGTCATGCCAGCATTCTGCCTGCGTTGCCAGCATTCTGCAAGCAACCTCATCTGCGGCGGCGGGCGGGGGCGGGGTCAGTCGTTGTCGGTGATGGTGATGGTGCCTGTTGCGTCGGGTCGGAACCAGCTTCCGGGGAGGTATGCCTCGATCACGAAGTATTCGTCGGGTTCTTTGATGCTGTCGTCTTCGAGCCATATGTGTGCGGTCATGGCGGTGACGCCTGGCGCGAATGTGAGCTCGCCGAATTCGGCGGCGTAGTCCCATGAGTGCGCGCGGTCGTCGAGCAGGTGCCAGGCGGTGGCGGTGTTCCATCTGATGCGGGTCTCGTGTGCGGAGGCGTGCGACAGGCGTATCTCGACGGCGACCATGGCGCCTTCGGCTGCGGAGGCGTCGGCGACGGCGACGCTCAGCTTCGTGCCCGGCGCGGGCTCGTCGTCGTCGGCTACGGCGACGGTGGCTGTGCGGGCGGTGCTCGACACGGTGTAACCGGCGCCGGCGGCGGGCGCGTCAAGCGTCGCGGTGACCGACCCGTCGGGCTCGTCTGCGCTGTCGCCCGCGGTGGCCACAGCGAACGCGGCGCTGGTCGCGCCCGCGGCGATGGTGACGGTGCGGGCGCCGGTCGCGGCGCCGTAGTCGCCCGCGGCGGTGACGGTGAGAGTGACATCGAGGTCGGCTGCGGGCGCGATGTCGGAGGCGACGGTGAACCGCGCAGGGCTGCCCTCGGTCACGCCCGCACCGGCAGTGACCGAGATCTCCGGCACGTCGTCGTCCGCGACGGCCACGGTGGCCGCGCCGGCGGTGCTCGACACGGTGTAGCCGGCGCCGCCGGCGGGCGCGTCGAGCGTCGCGGTGACCGACCCGTCGGCTTCGTCTGCGCTGTCGCCTGCGGTGGCCACGCTCAGCGGAGCGCTGGTGGCGCCCGCGGCGATGGTGACGGTGCGGGCGCCGGTCGCGGCGCCGTGGTCGCCGTCGGCGGTGACGGTGACGGTCACGTCCAAGTCGGCTGCGGGGGCGGGGCTGGCGGTGACGGTGAACGATGCGGGGCTGCCTTCGGTCACGCCTGCGGCGGCGGTGACGGAGATCACCGGCGTGACGGGCGCGGTGGTAGCGTCGCAGCCGCCGCAGGCACCCTTGTGCGCTGGCGAGTGAGCACATCGCTCGGGCCAGGCGGCACGCTGATTGTCAACATCGCCGGCGCCTTCGTTCTGGGCCTGCTCGCCGCCACGTCGAGCGCTGCCGCGACCATCATCGGCACCGCCGGCCTCGGCGCCCTCACCACCGTGTCAGGCGTCCTGCCCGAGAGCGCTCGCCTCAGCCGAGCCAGCCCGCTGCTCGCCCTCAGCTACGTCTCGCTGACGATCACCGGCGCCACCGCCGCTGCCTATGTCGGCCTTGCGCTCGCCTAGCGGTGTGTCGTGCATTTGTTGGGGTCAGCGGGCTGAGGGGCGTCCCGAACACCTACGCGGCACACGATGGGTCACCTCCCCGACCCTGGGGGCGTCGGCGGAGCCGAGGGGCGTCCCGAGCACGTACACGGCACACCACTGGCCCGTGGCGGCTGCGGGCTGGGGGTTGCCCCCGGGTGTTCAGGTTGGTGGTGCTCGGGGTGGCTGGCCGGTCGGGGACGGGCCGTGGCTGCTCACCGGGGGCTGGGCTGGTGGTCGGAGCCCGTAGCGGCTGCCGCCAGGGTCCCATTTGACGGTGAAGTGTTGTTGGTGGATTTTGTCGTTGTGGCAGTCGGCGCAGACGGTGACGAGGTTCGCGTAGTCGGTGGGGCCGCCGTGCTGCCAGTGGTCGATGTGGTGGTGCTGGCAGCGCTCAGGAGCGATGCCGCACCCAACGCAGCCCTTGTCGCGCAACGCCAGCGCAGCGCGTTGGAGGTCGGTGGCGCTGCGACGGGAGCGTCCCATGCGCAGATCGCCGGTGGCAGCGTCGAAGATCGCCGGCAGCACCTCGGCGTCGACGGCGATCTTGGCGATCTCGCCGATCGGGATCGGTGTGCCGTCGCCGAGACGGCCGCCGGCGAGCCGGTGGTTGACCGTGTCGTAGTCGGCGACGACGATCAGCGACGCGCCCGTGGGGCGTTTGGCGTCGGGGTCGCAGATGAGCTGCGCGACGGCGTCGGCCATCCGCTGTTGGGGTGTGCGCCGCGCAGCGGGGTCTTCGTGTTGGAACAAGCGCCGCTCGGTCGCGGCGATCACTGTGCCCAGCCGGGCGCCGGTGACCGGGTCGACAGCGACGTTGAGCACCGTCATCCCGTCGCTGGCACGAGTCCAGAGCTTGGCAGTGCGCGCCTTGCGCTGCCGCTCCAGCACCGACGCTCCGTCGTCGCGGCTGACGTCGGCCACGTGACGGGCGACGGTGCGACGGAACTCGTCATAGCCCTCGATCCGTGCGCGCCCGGCCAGGTATCGGTCGTCGATCGGGGCGTCGCCCGCGGCACGGGCGATCAGCTGCGCGTGGCCGACCGGAACCGAGCCCGCCGAAAGCCCCTCGCGGGTCGCGTGCAGGTCGCCGAGCCTCACCGCGTCCCTCACGTCACTGCGGGCCTTGCGGCCCGAAACCGACATAGCGTCCGCAGCAGCATGCGCAGCCGCACCGTCGCCGTCGCGGCGAGCGATCTCGCCCAACGCGTCCGCCTTCATCGCAGCCAGCCCCGACTCGGCCCGAGCGATCTCGCCCAGCCGAGCCTGCAAGCCCTGCCCGCACAGCCCAGCGACGTCCACCGCGTCCACACGCACCCCACCCGACGGCGACGTGCTTGACGCACTGCCACCAGGCACCGAGTTTCTGTCGCCTTTCATGCGAACAACCGTAAAGCCGGGGTGTTACATCAAAGATGTCGGGCTCGTGAGTTCAGCGATGTCGTCGTGATCGAGGCCGACGCACACGAGCTCGTGTCACATCAAAGATGCCGGGCCCGAGACGTTCAAGGATGGGCCGACCCGAGACGTTCAGCGATGGGCCCGACCCGAGACGTTCAGGGCTTGGTGCCCGATTGTCCAGCGGTGCGTCGGTGAAGCAGTGCGGCCCGCGAAGAACCTGTTTTCGCATGTCAGCGGGCTGAGAGGGGCCGGAACGGCCGCACGGAACGCCGCCGGCGTCCCCAATGACAGGCTCAGTGCCGAATCGCGTTCGATGTCGCCGTTTCGCGTATCGCCAAGACGCGACACGGCACTCGCCGCAGTCCGCATGGGCGCGCCGATTGCTCCCGCCGCCATCGGGCACAACCACACCACCCGACGTCCCGGCCCCGCACGCCCGCTCACATCGCCTGCGACCGCTGACCCTCGGAACTGAGAACGTGAGCGAACAGGCGCTGACCGGCGGGCGAAGCAGGCGGCGTCGGCCGCTGCGGCCGACTCGGCGCCGCCTCAGCGAGCGTGCCGCGGGGACAGAGACGCTGTGCGCTGGCTGGTGTCGGCGGTTGCGCCGACGGGGCGGCGGGTGGGGGCGGGGTCAGTCGCCGCCGGTGATGGTGATGGTGCCGATGACGTCCGGGGCGCGGCGGCTGGCGGCTGGGGGCGGGGTCAGTCGTTGTCGGTGATGGTGATGGTGCCTGTTGCGTCGGGTCGGAACCAGCTTCGGGGGAGGTAGGCCTCGATCACGAAGTGTTCGTCGGGTTCTTTGATGCTGTCGTCTTCGAGCCATATGTGTGCGGTCATGGCGGTGACGCCTGGCGCGAATGTCAGCTCGCCGAATTCGGCGGCGTAGTCCCATGAGTGCGCGCGGTCGTCGAGCAGGTGCCAGGCGGTGGCGGTGTTCCATCTGATGCGGGTCTCGTGTGCGGAGGCGTGCGACAGGCGTATCTCGACAGCGACCGTGGCGCCCTCGGCTGCGGAGGCGTCGGCGACGGCGACGCTCAGCTTCGTGCCCGGCGCGGGCTCGTCGTCGTCGGCTACGGCGACGGTGGCCGCGCCGGCGGTGCTCGACACGGTGTAGCCGGCGCCGGCGGCGGGCGCGTCGAGCGTCGCGGTGACCGACCCGTCGGGCTCGTCTGCGCTGTCGCCTGCGGTGGCCACGCTCAGCGCGGCGCTGGTCGTGCCCGCGGCGATGGTGACGGTGCGGGCGCCGGTCGCGGCGCCGTGGTCGCCCGCGGCGGTGACGGTGAGAGTGACATCGAGGTCGGCTGCGGGCGCGATGTCGGAGGCGACGGTGAACCGCGCAGGGCTGCCCTCGGTCACGCCCGCACCGGCAGTGACCGAGATCTCCGGCACGTCGTCGTCCGCGACGGCCACGGTGGCCGCGTCGGCGGTGCTCGACACGGTGTAGCCGGCGCCGGCGGCGGGCGCGTCGAGCGTCGCGGTGACCGACCCGTCGGCCTCGTCTGCGCTGTCGCCTGCGGTGGCCACGCTCAGCGCGGCGCTGGTGGCGCCCGCGGCGATGGTGACGGTGCGGGCGCCGGTCGCGGCGCCGTGGTCGCCGTCGGCTGTGACGGTGACGGCGACGGCGATGTCGGCGTGGGGCGCGATGTCGGAGGCGACGGCGAACGACGCGGGGCTGCCCTCGGTCACGCCCGCCGCGGCGCTGATCGAGATCTCCGGCACGTCGTCGTCCGCGACGCTCACCGTCGCCGCGCCCTGGGCCGCCGACACCGTGTAGCCGCTGCCGCCGTTCACGGTCGCGGTGACCGACCCGTCGGCCTCGTCCACGCCGTCATCGGCGGTCGACACGGTCAGCGTGACGCTGCCCGCGGTGCCGACGGTGACTGTGCGCACGCCGACCGCTGCGCCATAGTCGCCGCTGTGGGTGACGGCGACGGTCACGTCGAGGCCCGCTGCGGGCGCGGGCGAGGCGGTGACGGTGAACGTGGCGTCGCCGCCTTCGGTGACGGCGGCGCCGGCGGTGACCGAGACCGTCGGCACGACCGGCGGGGCGTCGTCGTCGGCCACGGCCACCGTGGCGGCGCTCTGGGTTGCTGACACGGTGTAGCCGGCGTCGGCAGCCGGGGTGTCCAGCGTCACGGTGACCGACCCGTCGGCCTCGTCGACGCCGTCATCGGCGGTCGACACGGTCAGCGTGACGCTGCCCGCGGTGCCGACGGTGACTGTGCGCACGCCGGCAGCCGCTCCCCAGTCGCCGTTCTGGGCGACGGCGACGGTCACGTCGAGGTCGGCTGCGGGCGGCGGGCTGGCGGTGAGGGTGAACGTGGCGTCGCCGCCTTCGGTGACGGCGGCGCCGGCGGTGATCGAGACCGTCGGCACGACCGGCGGGGCGTCGTCGTCGGCCACGGCCACCGTGGCGGCGCTCTGGGTTGCTGACACGGTGTAGCCGGCGTCGGCAGCCGGGGTGTCCAGCGTCGCGGTGATCGATCCGTCGGCTTCGTCGGTGTCGTCGTCGGCGGTCGGCACGGTCAGCGTGACGCTGCCCGCAGCCGGGATGGTGACGGTGCGGGCGCCGGCGGTGGCGCCCCAGTCGCCGTTCTGGGCGACGGTGACGGTGACGTCGAGGTCGGCTGCGGGCGGCGGGCTGGCGGTGACGGTGAACTGTGCGGGGCTGCCTTCGGTGACGTCGCTGCCGGCGGTGACCGAGACCGTCGGCACGGCTGTTTTCTGCTTCTGCTGTTCGCGGTCGGGCGCCAAGGTGACGTCGACGTGTTCGGTCTGCCCGTCGGCGAGGGTGGTGACTGTGATGGTGTGGGTGTCGAGGATCTCGGCGCCGCGGTATGCGATGACGAACACCTTGTAGCCGGTCTCGGGGTCGAGGCCGGTGATGCGATGCTCGGTGCCGTCGGTGGAGGCGTACTTGATCCGGGGGATGCCCGGGCTGGGGTACCAGCCGATCTGGTACTGCACGCCGTTGCCTTGGGAGGCCCACACGATCGTGGCGGCGGTGTCGGCGATCTGTGTGACGCCGATGGCGACGGCCTGCTCGGCGGGCGGGTCGGCCGGGGTGTGCCGGCCGGCGGGCGGGTCGGGGTCGACGATCTCGTCGTCGGCGGTGCTGGTGAGGGTGGGGCCGTAGACGACCGGGACGGTGAGCCCGGCGTGGGTGTTGTCCCAGTAGCCGGTGAGGCTCACCACAATGTCGTAGCTGCCCGACGTGCCGAAATCGGCGGCCATGGCGAGGTCGACGCGGATCGGTGTGTCCCAGTCGTCGGCGGTGACGGTGCGGCGCAGCTCCCGGTGGCGGCCGCCGCCGTCGACCGAGGCGGTGAACGGGGCACGGTCATAGACGACTTGTGCCGTGCAGGTCAGCCCGGCTGTGGAGCGTCCCGCGGCGGCCTCGCGCTGTCGATGGCGTTCCAGCGTGGAGGGCGGCATGTCGCATGCGGGGGTGGTGCGCACAGCGCCGTTCACGGTGCGGGTGACCATCGTCACCACCCCGTCGGCCGGCACCCGGGTGCGCGACACCACTCTTTGGAGCCGTATGAACAGCGACTCCGCGCAGTGATCGTCGTCTCGTCCCGCGCAGTCCACCAGCGGGCCGGACAAGCGCACCTCGAACGACGCCGTGCCGCCCGAGCCGCTGTTCAGCGAGATCTCATCGAGCGGGTCGCCGCCGCCCACCGGCGTCACCGACAGCGTGAGCTTGTCGTCGTCGACGACAGTGCCCGCAAGGCCGAACCAGCCCTCGTCGCGGCCCTCGCCGTCTTCGAGACGGCCGTCGGTGACATAGCTGTCGCTGAAGTCGTGACCGATCCTGAAGCGGCTGTCGCGGGCATGCACGTCGTCGTCGTGCGCGGCGGTGACGGTGAACGTGCGCAGCTCTTGGTAGTCGTCAGCCGACGTCCACGACACCGACGCCGGGGCGACGGTCACCCCGGCGCCTTCGATCACCCTGGGGGTGACGGTGATCGGCTCGCCGGGCCGCGGGACGATGTAGTTGCGCACCGTGTAGGTCGCCGTCGCGCCCTCCGCGACGGTGAGGCAGTACTCGTTGGGGCAGTGCGGGCTGATCTGAGGGTCCCTGCGGCCGAGCCCGGGGGTGACGACCACCTTGATGTCGGGCAGCGCCACCCCAGTGTCGGCCGACGTCAAGGTCACGTCGTACACGCGGTCCGCGCCGCCGCACGACTGCGGCGTGGTGGTGCCTGTCGCGGTGCAGCGCCGCGGGGCGTGCACGACGATCTCGCGCCAGCCCTTGTGAAGCGTCGTGTACACCTGCGACGTGTACCCGGCCCAGTCCGCCGCGTCGAAGCCGAAACCGATCGACGCGGAACGGCCGAGATAGGTGACATTGCCTTCGGGGGTGGCGGGCTGGACCGCCTGGGACTGCACCTTGCGGCCCCGCCGGCCCGTGCACTCCTCATACCAGTGCGCGTCCAGCTTCACACGGGACTCCTGCTTGAACCCGTCCGCACTGCTGACGGTGACCGTCGCGTACCCCTCCGCGTCGACCCGTTCGGGCGACACCTGCACCGCCAGCAGCCTGCGCACCCCCCTGTCGAGCACCCAGGTGTCATAAGTCCAGATCGTGCACGGCTGCGCCGGCCAATAACCCATCCACAGATCATCAGGGCCGCGCAGCAAAACGCCCGCAGCATCCGACGACGTCGCCGTGACCTCAGTGGACTCCGAGCCGGTCAGCTCATGGCCCACATCGACGCGCACCACCGCCGCCGAACCCTCCTCCACGAACACCGTCGCAGTGCCGCAGCCGGCGCCGGCTTCGCACGTCGACACCGTCACATCAGGCGGCGCCCCCACCCGGAACACCGGCGACACCCCATACAGCGAAAAGCTGTCCGCCGCCGGGTAGTCACCGTGGGCGATCGCCTTGTAAGCCCCGCCCAGACGTATATGACGCCCGGCCTGCGCACGCGTCGACCCCAGCGGATTCGTCGCGTGCCTGGCGCCGTTGGAACGGGTCCCGGTCCAGACCCACTGGGAATGCGAACGCGAACCGGGAACCTGGGCGCCCGCAGCGTCACGCCGCGACGGCGTGTTCTCCCACCCCTCAGACCAGAACGCCGCGTTGCCCGCAGCCACACGCAGCCCGCCCAGCCAATACACCGCCACATCGCGGTGATGCTCCACACCCGGGTTCATGCCCAGATGCTCACGCGCATCCACCTCCGACGTGGACCCCAAAGCCTTGAAATGCCGCGCGAACGGCACAATCGCCGCATGCGCGCCGCCGGTGTGGCCGCCCGCCGCCGACGCCCGCACGAACGCGTCGTACACACCGATATCGCTGCTCGTCGCGTCGCGGCCGTCCGCTGTCACGAACAACAACCGGAACTCATCACCCGGCTCGACACCGTCAGGGTTCAGCGCCCAGTCATGAGGCACATCAACAATCCGCACCGCCGGGGCTGCGACCTCGAACACCGCCGACACCCCATAAAACGGGCGGCTGCCCGCCGGGTCCGCCGCCAAGAACCCGATCGGGTCGACGCTCGTGCCAGACGCCCGGTGGTTCCCGACCCACGGATTGTTCGCCGACCCCAGACGGTTCGCGTCCGGCGACGCCGTGCGCCCGCCGTGCTTGGTGCCGGTGAACGGCCGAGCAGTCCCGGTCGCGCCCGTCGGCACCGTGCCCGCCGCGTTGCGGCGATCGGCCGAGCCCCAGTTCTCCCACGTGTCGGCCCAGAACGTCGCGCTGCTGTCCGCGACCCGTGACCCGTTCAGCC
This sequence comes from Acidimicrobiales bacterium, assembly GCA_965231925.1. Lineage (GTDB taxonomy): Bacteria > Actinomycetota > Acidimicrobiia > Acidimicrobiales > Poriferisodalaceae > Poriferisodalis. The sequence continues at coordinate 677,228 of OZ246894.1, read as the reverse complement.
AGTACACCGCCACGTCAGGGTCATGAGGGCTGCCCGGGTTCATCCGCAGATGCTCGAACGCGAACACCGACCCCGTCGATCCCAGCGCCCTGAACTGCGACGCATGCTCGCGGATCGCGTCGTGCGCGCCGCCGGTGTGGTCCCCCGCCGCGGAGGCCTGCACGAACGCGTCGTAATCGGCGATGTCGGTGCTGGTCGCGTCGCGTGTGTCCTGAGTCAAAAACAGCAGCCGGAACCGGCCGCCCGCACCCACCCCGTCAGGCTTGAGATCCCACTCGAACGGCACCCGCACCACCCCAACCGGCGACGGCACATCGAGCACATCCACCGTGAACCGCTTCGTGAACGTGTCAGTGCGCAGCACCGGATCCGCGCCGCCGCCCACATTCGTCGCCGACAGCGCATCGAACGCCGTGTCAGAACCCAACGCCACCAATATCGGCTCCGCGCCCGCCTCGACCGTGCCGTCGGCTGCCGCGGCGAACACCAGCCCGGCGTGCTGCGCGCCGTCGCCGGAGAACTCGACCACACCCGAAGCGGCGTCCCAGGTCACGCCCGTGTTCGCCGCCGCCGCGTCCAAAGCGATCGTCCAGTCCGACGCGGACCCGCCGTCCACCACTATCGGCACCGCAATCGTCTCGCCGTCCACCAAAACCCGAGACAGCGACACCGCGAAGTCCACACTTGAGCCCTCGAACAGATCAGAACGCAACGGCGCTGTCGTCGTCAGATCGACCAACGTCGGATCGTTGTCGCGCAACGTGAACACCACCCGCCCGTCCGCAGGAGTGACCGCCAACGCCGGCTCGTTGCGATACACATAAGTCACCGTGCGGTCCGGCACATCAACCGCGTCATCGAAGGGCTCCACACCCACATTCACCGAATCAGGATCACCCGCAGCCAGCACCGGCACGTCCGACGCCGCCAAAAACGACAAACCCGCCGGCAAAGACACAGCACTCACCACGCTGCCCAAATCCAAACCACCCGAAGGAACCACATCGGCGTCCGCGTTGAAATCGAAACTCAACGCGCTCACAACGCCCTCATCAGCAACCGCGGTCTCATCGCCGCCGCGATCGACCAGCGACACCGTCAACGCCGTCCCATGAGGATTCCCCACCCGAAACACCTCAGACACCCCATACAACGGCAGAAGCGACGTCCTCGCGGAAGCGGCAGTCACTATCGGAACGCTGTTGCCGTTGTCGCCCACCGCGACATTGCCAGCCGAACCCAGATACTGATCCGGCGACTTCGCGCTCGTGCCGTCCGTCTTGGTGCCGGTCCACACCAGCGAAGCAGCCGACGGCGCCGAACCGGCCGCAGTGCGCCGACCGGCCTGAGCGGAGTTCGTCCATGTCCCCGACCAGAACCCCGAGTTGTTGGCCGCGGCCTGCGCGCCGTTCAGCCAGTACACCGCCACATCCGCGTCGGCGGACACGTTCGGGTCCATGCCCAGATGCGTCCGCGCATCCACCGTCGAGGTGGACCCCACCGCTGAGAACAGCGACGCATAGGACCGCACCGCCTGATGCGCACCCCCGGTGTGGCCGCCCCTAGCCGACGTCTGCACGAAACTGTCATAAACACCAATGTCGGTCGCGGTCGCGTCGCGGGTGTCCGCGGTCACGAACATCAACCGGAACTCATCACCAGGATTCAACCCCGACGGCTTCAACGCCCAGTCATGAGGCACCACATACGAACCCGCCGCCGTCGATTTCAACGGACGGCGGAACACCGGCGACACCGCGAACAACGGGCGAGCCAAATTATTGGACCCAGCACCGAACGACACCGGATCGCTGTTCGAGCCCTTCTGACCCACCCGAACATTGCTCCCGCTGCCGAAATGCCCCGAAGCATGCTTGGACCCATCAGCATTCGTGCCCGTCGCCGGAGACGGATCCGACGCACCCGACGGCGCCACCCCCCCCGCCGCGTTCCGACGTCCCGACGCACCCGAGTTCGTCCACGTATTGGACCAGAACCCGCTGCTGTTCGCCGCCACCCGGCCGCCGTCCAGCCAGAACACCGGCACATCACGATCCGCGGCATCGTTGGGGTCCATCCCCAGATGAGTGCGCGCGTCCACCGTCGAGGTCGACGCCAACGCCTGGAACCGCGCCGCGTACGGCCTGATCGCGTCATGGGCGCCACCAGAATGCAAACCAGCCGCCGAACGGCGCACGAACTCGTCATACACGCTTATGTCAGAAGAACGAACATCCACAAAATCAGACGTCAAAAACAACAGCCGGAACTCACCGCCAGGCGGCACCCCCTCAGGCGTCAACCCCCAATCCTCCGGGACATCCACCGAACCCGCAGCATTCAACGCAGGCGCCGGCAACACCCGAAACACCGGCGACACCCCATAGAGCGGCAACAAATCCGACGTCGGGTTCTCCGAGTGGCGCCAGAAATGACTGGTCTCACCCGTGATGCTGGCGCTGCCGCTATAGGCGGTGCCGTCGCTTGCGCCCAAACCGCCGTTCGGTATGACCTGCCCATTGTCGGTGCCGGTCCACACCCTGCTGTTCAGCACCGAACCGGTCGGCGCCACCCCAGCCGCGTTGCGCCGATCCGACGGAGACCACGCGATCTTATTACCAGTAATCCAAAAAAGAGTGCTGCCAGACATGACCTGCGGGCCGTTCAGCCAATGAATCGGGGCGTCCAAGTCGCTCGGGTTGGACCAGTCCATGCCCGTGTGCACACGCGCGTTCACCGTCGCCGTCGAAGCCACCGCCTTGAACAGCGACGCATACGGCCTCACCGCGGAGTGCGCGCCGCCGGCATGGCTGCCCGACGCGGAAGCCTGCACGAACGCGTCGTAATCGGCAATATCTGCGCTCGTCGCGTCACGCGTGCCCTGCGTCAAGAACAGCAACCGGAAATCGCCGCCGTCAGGACCGATCGAAGCAGGCCGCAACGGCCACGAAAACGGCACCGTATAAGACCCGTCCGCATTCGCCGTCGGCGCCGTACTCGCGCTGCCGGCGATTTCTATCTTCAGCGAACTATTCCACGAGGTCCAGCCGCCGGTGCTGCCGGCGGACCGGAAGATGCTGGTGTCGCCGATGCTCCAGCCGCTCGCACCCCCGGCGTCCTCGCCGTCGAGTGCCGTGAATCGGATTCGGTTGGAGCCTTGGTGGGTGCCGTCGCTGTCCACCACGAGCCAGTACGTGGTGTCCGCCTCAAGCCAGACGCCGCCAGCGGGCGCGGCGAAGGTGTAGTTGCGCTCAGAGTTCGTCGCCACGAAGGCGGGGTTGGTCAAGGCATCCACGACCGCGCCCGGCGAACCGCCCGAATCGCGGTTGATCGTGACCGTCACCTTCGACCCGAAGACCGCAGCGTCGGAAAGCTGGACGAACTGGACACCAACGCTGTCCACGGTGTATCCGCCAGCGTTGCCGCCCGTGGTGAACGCCTGGGCTGCGTCGCGTCCCAATGATTGGTGGCCGGTAGAGGCCTGGCCGAGGTTGCTCACCAGCGCCGACGACTGCGACTGCGCACCCGCAGGGGCCACACCCACCGGCGCCACCACCGCCAGCAGCGAAGCCAACAGCCCCCACGCCAGCAGCCCGCACACGCCACCGCGCACAGACCCCGGCCCGCGCCCCGCCAAGCGCCGGCGCCCGCCGCCGGCTATGCCCCGCTCCCGCCGCCCCAGCGGAAGCATCACGCGCCGATCAGCAGAGAAGAGGGGGGGGGGGGGGGCAAACTCATCACACGCTCCGACAGCTCGAACCCAGCACAGCACGACCCAAGAACCCGGTGTGATTCATCACTGGGCTCGGTGTGTTTCGGGCCGAAATCATAACCCCAAAAGCTACACCCACCCACCACCCGAGCGAACACCGCCACCACGAACAGCACCCGCACCCGCACCCACCGCGCGCGACAGGGCCACCTGCATCCAATCAGGGGAGGCGGTAGACGTCGCGGCGGTGTTGGACTCGGTGGATGACGACGATCTCGTCGTCTTCATCCACTTCGTAGACGATGCGGTAGTCCCCGCGACGAGCGGACCGGTAGCCGCTCAGAATCCCACCGAGAGGCTTTCCAGCCCGGAACGGATTCTCGCTGACGGGTCCGCGAATGGTCGCCAATGCGGCAGCGCGCACCCCTTCGGGCAGGCGGTCGAGGTGCCGTCTGCCGGCAGCGGTGCACTTCACGGCATACACCGATTCGAATCGGGTCGGCCTAGACGATCTCTTCGAGCGGGATCAGCTTGCCCTCGGCAGCCTCTTGCTGAGACAACCGCAATGACGCCATGAGCTCGTCGTCTCCGAGGATGTCCAGCGTCTCTTCGAGCGATTCCAGTTCGTCCGGGCTCATGAGCACGAACGACGGTCGGCCATGTCGGGTCACCACAATGCGCTCGTGCTGCTTCTCGATCCGGTCTGCCAACTCTGACAACCGGGCCTTTGCCTCGGAGAACGGAAGAACTTCGGCCATAAATGGCCATTTTAGGCCAGAATTCTGACCAATAGTACTGTGTTCGTTCATGGGTCGTGCGAATTCCATAACACTGTATTCTAGTACTTTTCAATATTCTTGGCTGAACATATTCTCGGAGGGCAACGCGAAATCGCAGCTTGGGGGCCAGAATGTCGGCCATGAGCGAATCGAACGGCACGACCACCCTCGACCTGTCGGGTGTCAGGCACCACGACGTGGATGCGCTGGGTACCCGGATCCATGTAGCCGAGCTGGGCGAGGGTCCGATGGTGCTGTTCGTCCACGGCTTTCCCGAGTCGTGGTACTCGTGGCGCAATCAGCTCCCTGCGGTGGCTACGGCCGGGTACCGGGCAGTGGCTATCGACGTGCGGGGCTACGGGCGCTCCTCCGCGCCCACGGCGGTGGACGACTACCGCATGGTGCGTCATGTCGCCGACAACGTCGGCGTCGTGCGGGCGCTTGGCGAAGACTCAGCCGTGATCGTCGGGCACGACTGGGGCGCGCCCATCGCCTGGAGCTCTGCCCTGCTGCGGCCTGACATCTTCACCGCGCTGGCACTGGTGAGCGTTCCCTACAACGCCCGCAGCGACTTCAAGCCGAGCGCGGCGTTCCGGATGATGGGCGGCGACGAAGAGTTCTACATCGAGTACTTCCAAGAGCCCGGCCGCGCCGAAGCCGAGATGGAGGTCGACCTGCCCCACTGGTTGTTGGGCATGTACTACGCGGCCTCGGGCGACGGCGTGCGGGCCCGCATGGCATCCAACGACTCATCAGGCGGGCGCTTCACAGTGGCCCACGGCGGCAAGCTCTCGGACAACTTCATCTGGCCCGAGCCCGGCACCTGGCCCCGCTGGATGTCTCAGTCTGACTTCGGCTACTACGCGGCGGAGTTCACCCGCACCGGCATGTCCGGCGGGCTGAACCGCTACCGCAACGTGGACCGTGACTGGGAAGACATGGCCGCCTTCGACGGCGCAGCCATCACCCAGCCGAGCCTGTTCGTCGGCGGCGAGGTGGACGGCCCAACGGTGTGGGGCGCCGGCGCCATCGCCAAGTTCGGCGAGACCATGCCGAACCTGCACAAGTCGGTGATCCTCGACGGCATCGGCCACTGGGTCCAGCAGGAGGCCGCTGACGAGCTCAACGCCGAACTGCTCGAGTTTCTCGCCGCGCTCTAGCACGATGGCTGTCGGGGATCGGCGCGGCCTCGACTCAGAACTTGGCGCGGGTGACGCCGCGTGTGGCGAACAGCGGTGCCACGTAGCCGATCGCGGCGACTGCGGCGCCGAACAGGAACGTTGCTCGCAGCCTGCTCAGCGAGGGATCCGCGCCGGCGAAGGCCAGCATCGTCTGGATCCCCAGGATGATGCCCATCCACATGACGGTCTGGTTCATGCCGTTGGCCATGCCGAGGTCCTTGTCTTCCACCGAATTGGCGACCAGTACCTGGTAGGCGGGCGAGCCGACCCCTGCTGAGACACCCGACAGCACGAGTCCCACCATGATCGCCGCGAGGCCCCAGCCCACGGGCTTGGCGCCCAGGGCAAAGGCGATCATCGAGCCGATCATCGCGGACGTGCCGAAGAACATCGGGATCCGGGCGCCGATCTTGGTCACCAGCGTGCCGCCCAGCGGCGATGCCACCGCAAACGCGCCGGGCCGGGGCACCATGAGCATCGCAGCGATGCCCACCGAGTAGCCATACCGCTCCTGCAAGACCCAGGGCACCACCATGAAGCCGCCCATGTACGCGAACTGGTTTGCAGGCGCCGACAGCAGCGGCAAGGTGAAGCTGGCTCGCCGGAATAGGCGCAGATCCAAGAAGGGGGCGGGGGCGCGGCGCTCCCACAGCACGAACGCCACGAAGCAGACCGCCGCACCGCCGAGCATCGCCATGAGCGTGCGATCTGACAGCAGTGCATCGCCCGACCGCAGGAGCATCGGCAGCCGCGTGATCGCCCACAGCACCAGCAGCGTTCCGCCGGCGAGCAGCAGCGCTCCCCCGATGTCGATCGGCACGCGTTCGCCACGGGGGATCGGCTTCACGACGACGGCTGCCATTACCAAGGCAGCGAGGCTGATCACGCCGAACAGCAAGAAGATCCCCCGCCAGCCGAACACGTTCAGCAGCGGCCCGCCGACGACTACGCCGATCGTGGGCGCGCCCGTCATGGCGAACTGGAACCAGCCGACGGCCCGTGCCCGCTCGGCCGGGCCGAAGGCGTGCATGAGCAGCGCCATGCCCGAGGGCATCAGCAGGCCGCCGCACAGCCCGAACACCACCCTGACGGCGATGAAGGTGCCGATGTCGGGCACCCAGTAGTTGGCGATCATCGTCGCGGTCATCCCGACGATGCCGATGAGGAAGATGCGGCGGTGCCCGAACCGGTCGGCCAGCTTGCCGCCTGCGGGTGTCGAGACGGCCATGGCCAGCATGAGGCCGGTGATGACCCAGCCGGCTGTGGGCAGCGTGGTTCCGAGGTCTTCGGAGATGGGCGTCAGCGAGACGCCCACCAAGGTCATCAGCGAGCCGAAACCGAGTACCGCCAGCCCGATCACACCGAGCAGCCGCCATCGGTAGCGGTCTGACGGGGGCGCGTCGGCGGGCGTGGCTGGATGGTCGGTGGGGCCAGCGGTCGACGGCGCCGGGCGCGGCGAGGGGGGTGCCACCGATGCGGCAAGCGGCCGACCGGCAGCATCGAGCACCCGCGGGACGACGGTGAAGACCGACGGCCGTGCCGTCGGCAACTGCGTCGGGGCGCGCCGCAGCGGTCCTGCGGGCTTCACGTACTCAGGACCGGCAAGGCAGCGTTTTGGGTGAGCGTTCCCCTCTGGGCCGCGCGGTCGACGTCACGGTTTCAGTAAACGCCCTCCCGCGCCGTTTGCCTCAGATTCGCCACGCGTGGCGGCGACACGCGACGAAGCGGCTCAGCGCGTGAGATGACCGTCGTCGAGCATCGCGTCGGCTTGGTAGCGGGCGATCTTGCCCATGTCGGGGTGGGTCAGCACCCAGAAGCGCTCCGTGCGGACGGCGTCGAGCACCATTGGGCCGACCTCGGCCGGGTCCATGCCCTCTGCCAGGAAGCCCTTCATCATGTCCCAGAACTTCTCGCCCTGATCGGTGCGAACGTGGTGAGAGGCATCTTCAGGGTCGCGATTGCGCTGGCTGTAGACGATGTTGGTGTTGATCGGTCCTGGGCACAGCACCGAGGCACGGACGGGCGAGTTGCGCAGCCGCAGATCGCGCTCGAGCGTGGCCATGAGCGCGACGACACCGTGCTTGGCCACGTTGTAGGCGCCCAACGAGGCACCCGCATACAGGCCCGCTACCGATGCAGTCGAGTTGATGTGGCCTTCACCGGCCTCCTCGATGATCGGCAGGAACACGTGGCATCCGTAGATCGGACCCCACAGGTCGATGTTGAGGGTCCAGCGCCAGTCCTCAATGGACATGTCCCCCACCGGGCCCGGAATGCCGACGCCGGCGTTGTTGCACAGAACGTGAGCCGTGCCGAACTCGGACACCGTCGCCTCGGCGAGCGCTTCGATCTCAGCCAGCTTTGACACATCGGTGCGCACCGCGATGGCCTCTGCGCCGGTGGCGCGCACCTCGGCGGCAGCATCGTTCAGCGGGGCTTCCTCGATGTCCGCCAGCACGACCTTCATGCCCGCCGCGGCGAACGTGTCCGCCATGGCTCGGCCCATCCCGCTTGCCGCCCCCGTCACGACGGCGACTTTGCCTTCGACCTCCATAGCTCCTCACTCGCTGCTCTTTGATGTGTGATGTGTGCGATGTGTGTTGTTTGCGTTGCCGCAGTCCAGCCCGGCTGCGTCGCGCGCTAGTCGAAGTCGATGACGGTGCGGGTGCCGACGCGCTGGCGCATCTGCTCGTAACCGGCGTTGATGTCCTCCAGCGGCATGTGCGCCGAGATCATCTCGTCGAGCATCAGCCGGCCGTCGAGATACATGTCGACGTAGCGCGGCATGTCCACCCGGAAGGCGTTCGAGCCCATCATCGAGCCCTGCAGCCGCTTTTCGAGCATGAACACCTCGTAGCCGGTGATCTCGATCTTCTCGCCGAACGGCATCATGCCGACGATGACGGTGGTGCCGCCGGCGCGAGACGATGACCACGCCTGCTCGCAGGTCTTCTTCAATCCGATGCACTCGAACGCGTAGTCGACCCCGCCGCCGGTCAACTCCTTGATGGCCTCGACGGCATCAACCTCGCTTCCATTGACGGTGTCGGTCGCACCCACCTGGCGGGCCGTCTCGAGCTTGGAGTCCTCCACGTCGACCGAGATCACCCGACCAGCCCCCGCAATGCGAGCGCCTTGCACCGCAGACAGGCCGATGCCTCCCGCGCCATAGACGGCAACTGTGGCCCCGGGTTCGATGCGGGCTGTCTTGAACACCGCACCCAGACCGGTGGTGACGCCGCAGCCGATGAGCGACGCACGGTCGAGTGGCATGTCGTCGCGGATCTTCACCACAGCGTTCTGATGCACCAGCATTTCTTCGGCGAATCCGCCGAGCCGGGCGAACTGCCCGACCTCGGTGCCGTCATGCTTGGACAGCCGGGGTGCAGCGCCATCTGGGCGAGCTACCGCAGCGTGGTTCTGGCAGATGTTGGGGCGACCGGTCAGGCAGCGTTCGCAGTGGCCGCAGAAGACCGACAGGCAGCTGATGACGTGATCGCCGGGCTTCACATAGGAGACATTGTCACCGACCGCTTGGACCACGCCGGCACTCTCATGACCCATGACAGCGGGCAGCTGGTACGGCCAGTGCGCATCCATGAAGTGCAGATCGCTGTGGCACAGGCCCGCATGCACCACCCGCAACAGGACTTCGTTGGGTCCGGGCGCATCGACGGAGATGTCCTCGATCTCGAGTTCACCCGGGATCTCGTTGAGCACTGCAGCTTTCATGGTCGGCTCCCCTCCCGTCGCGCACGTCTTCGGCGCAACTTGGCCACGCCGCAGCGTAGTCACCCGCGGCGGAGCGCAGAGACTGAGCCGAATGGCGAAGTCGTGGCCCGAGCGGCCCGTGAGCCCAATCGCATGAGCATGGGGAACAAGAGCGGGAAGCAAGGGCTGGTCCACGGAAGGCGAGACGCAGCGATCTGGCGCTGAAGCTCAGGGTGTGGGACCGGTGCGGCGAATGACCTCGGGACGGATCATCAGCCACAGCGTCATGCCGGCGAGGCCGAGGGAGGCCATCAGCACGACTGCGGCGCGAGCGCCGAGTTGCTGGGCGACCTCGCCGAGCACGTAGGTGCCCACCGGCAGCGCGCCGATCGCCATGCTCAACAAGCCCATCGCGCGACCCCGCATTTCCTCGGACACAGCGGTGAGCACCAAGGTCGACTGCGTCGCGGCAAAGAGCCCGCTGCCGCAGCTGGCGACGTACAGCGTGATCACGGCAACGAGAACATTCGGCGACATCGCCCACACGATGAGCGTCGCCATGGCCACGAAGACGCCGAGCGTGTACGCAATCCCCCAGCGGCCGGCACCCCATCGGGCAGTGACGAGCGATCCGGTGATCATCCCGAAGCCGGTCATCGAACCGATGATCCCGATCTGAGATGCCGTGGCATCGACCTGGTCGCCGATGAGCTGGACAGCCGGGAAGTAGGCGAACATGAAGAAGTTCGCCATCACGGTGACGCCGAGGATGCTGAGCAGGCTGCGGTTGGTGCGAGCGAGCCGCAAGCCCTCACGAAGCTCCGCGAGCGTCGACGTGCGAGCGGCGGCAGGGCGGCCGGACGTCCTGCCGGATGGAAGCGCCTCGCCGGCTGGGCCGTGCTGTTGCGCCTCGCCGGCTCGGCCGACGGGCACAACCTCGAAGATCCGGTCCCGCAGGGCGTCGGACCATCGGTCAATCGATTCGGCGACGGGGCGAGCTGGCGGCACCCGGGGCACCCACATCAGCAGGAACAGGCCGACGCCGAGCAGGCCGGCGACACCGAGGAAAGCCGTCCCGACGCCGGCACGGTCGGCAACGGCACCGCCCAGCAACTGCCCCGCAGCGACGCCGGACGCCAGCGCCATCGTCTCCCACGCCATCGCCTTGTGCAGCCGGTACGGGCCAACGATGTCCAGCAGCAGTGCGCGACGGCTGGTCATGTCGACGACCCAGCCGATGCCAGCGAAGAGCAGGAACGGGAACAGCAGCAAGATGCCCAGTTGGTCGGACCTCTCGGCGAAGCCGATGATGGCGACAAACGGCACGAGCATGGCCGTCTGGAGCCGCACCGTGCGGCGGCGGTCGAAGCGATCCGAGATGACACCGCCGATGGCGCCGCCGAGCAGCAGCGGCGCCCACATGACTGCACCGGTGAGCTGCACCATCCGAGGCGAGTCCGTGATCTGGTTGACGTGGTAGCTCGCGAGGAATGCGATCGCCCAGCGTCCCCAGTGCCAGCACAGGCCGCTGAACCACAGCGGCGCGAACCCGCGTGCTGCGAACGCTCCACCGCCGCTGAACTCGGACTCGAGGCGCGGCGCTTCAGCGGCGGCCGCCCCCCTGCGCATCAGCGCGGCATCCTACGAGCGAGCGCCGCAGAGTGCCTGTCGTTGCTGCTGGATCAGGCCGGCACGCCCGATGCCGGGGCGACCGTCACCGGCACGCCATTGACAGCGGCGTTGCCAGACGGGACGTCCACGAAGTCGGGCGGGACCAGCACGTTGTAGTTGACACCTGCGTACCGACTGGCTACTGACTGCCGGGTGCCCGGCTTGTCGTGACCCCAGCCGTGGGGCAGCGACACCACGCCTGGGTACATCTCGTCGCTGACTTCCACCGGAACCTCTACGGCGCCGTTGGTCGAAGCAACTCGTGCCAACTCGCCATCGCAGATGCCGGCGCTGGCGGCATCTTGAGGATGCATCAACAGCGTGCAGCGATCCTTGCCCCGCACCAGCACCTCCACGTTGTGCATCCAGGAGTTGTTGGAGCGAACGTGGCGACGACTTGTGAGCACCAGGGAACCGGCTGGTCGGTCGATGCTCCTCGCCAAGCGCTCGATGTCGGCGGTAATGCGCTCGGGGGCCAAGTCGATCTTCCCGTCGGGATGAGTCACGATGTCATCGACTTGAGGGACCATCGGACCCATGTCCAGCCCGTCGGGTAGTTCGGCGAGCTTGTCGAGGTTCAGCCCATCGGGATTGTCACCGTAACGGTCTCCCCACGGACCGGTGCGGATGGCGAGATCATTCAATCGCTCGGGGCCGGGTTCGGGCGATGTCTCCAGCGCCATCGCAGGATCGACGCCGGCAAGCTCAGCGAGGGCCGAGAAGTACAGATCGTCGAACTCGGCCGCGTTCACGTCACCCATGCCGGCGCACATCGCTCCGAGCCGGGTGAGAATCTCCCATTCGTCGGGCCGACCCTCGGCGGGCGGGAACAGCGGCGGCGCGTACTTCGCAGCCGAGCGCTTGGCCCAACCCCACAGCATCTCGGAGTAGAAGTGCTGCTCCAGCGCTGCCAGCCCCGGCAGCACCACATGGGCGTGGCGAGACGTCTCGTTCAGCGCATTGTCTACCGAGATCATCGCCTCCAGCAGGGGCAGGGCATTGTCGAGGCGTTCGGAATTGGGGGCAGACAGCACCGGGTTGCCGCCCACCACCACCAGCCCCTTGAGCTGCCCTTCGCCGGGCGTGTCGATCTCCTCGGCCAGACATCCCATGGGGAACTGCCCGAGCACCTCGGGAATGTCGCGCACTCTGCTCCGCCAACGGTCAAAACCCCCCTCGAAGCCCCAGTCCTGCTGCAGCATCGACCACGCCACAGGCTTCGCCCACATCATTCCGCCGACTGCGTCCAGGTTGCCGGTGAGGGCGCAGATCACGTCGGGCAACCACGACGCCAGCGTGCCGAACTCTTGGTTGCAGGTGCCGATGCGGGCGTACCACGCTGCCCGCTCAGCCGCAGCGAATTCGCGGGCCAGGGTGCGGATCGCCTCTGCGTCGGCCCCGCACGTCTCTGCGACCCGCTCGGGGGGAAACCCCGCAGCGATGGTCCTGACCTCGTCCGCGCCCTTGAGCCGATCCGCCAGATGGCCGAATCGCACGAGCCCTTCGTCGAAGAGCACGTTCACCACGGCGAGCTGCAGCAGCGCATCGGTGCCGGGCCGCACCGGCAGCCACTGATCGGCGTGAGCGCACGTCTCGGTACGGCGCGGGTCGATCACCACCACCTTGCCTCGCTCGCGCACCCGGTCCAGAGCGCCCGGAACGTCGGGACAGCCCATGAAGCTGCCCTGGCTGGCGGACGGGTTGGCGCCCTGCACCACCATGAAATCGGCGCGATCGATATCGGGTACTGGGATGCGCCATGAATGCCCGTACATCAACTGGCAGGCGACGTTCTTGGACCACGTGTCGACGGTGCCAGACGAATAGACCGTCGGTATCCCAGCAAGCTGCAAGAACATGCCGGCATACCGGCTGATCGAGTAGTTGAAGCCGGTGGCATTGCCGAGGTAGGCGGTGATCGCTTCGACGCCGTAGCGGTCCCGCACGCCGCCAAGCAGCTCGGCGCACCGTTCGAAGGCAGCCTCCCAGCTCGCTTCGACAAGGCTGCCCGACGCATCACGGATCAGCGGAACCCGCACGCGATCGGGGTCTGCGTACATACGCCCGAGCACGGTGCCCTTGGGGCAGATGTAGCCCTTGGACCAGACGTCGTTGTGGTTCGGCCTGATCAGCTTCACCTCGCCGTCGGCGTGGTGCACTTCGAGCCCGCACATCGCTTCGCACAATGAGCAGCTCCGGATGTGAATCTGGCGATCGGTCATGCGAGCCCTTTCTGGACCGTGGCCGGGATGCCCGAGATTACGGTGCTGGGGGTGTCAGGGCCGGACTTGTCGGCGACGGCCTTGGACTGAGGCGCTGATCGGGATTTCGCGCATGCGGCTACTATCGGGGCGGTGACATCGACCGATCCGATGCCTGCGAGGGCTGACGCCGCCGCCGACCGGCAGCCCGTTCTGACGGAGGTCTGGCAAGGCAGCGACGACGTTGGCGCCGACGCTGAGCGCAGCAATGCCAAGATCTGCCGCAACGCGCGCCACTTCACCTTCGATGGCTTGGCCGAAGGGGACGACGACATCGCCACGTCCTGGCGGAAGCTGCTCGAGCGCGAGGGCAAGTCATCCCCCGACGGCACCTCGGTGCGCGACCTGGTCCTCGGTCCAAGCTCGGGAGACTGAGGCCGGAGATATCCCGGCCTCTCCACGGTGAGCGAACAGCCCCGCTACGAAACGCCGGCAAGCGTTGCCGACCTTCAAGCTCAGCTTCTTTCGTCTGGATACCTGGCGAGCCGCGGACTGGCCACGGCGACGCTCATCGGGCTGCGGCTGGGTCGACCCATCTTGCTCGAGGGTGAGGTCGGTGTCGGCAAGACTGAGATGGCGAAGTGCCTGGCGCAGATCGGTGGGCGGCAGCTCATCCGGCTCCAGTGCTACGAGGGCATCGACACCCATCAAGCGCTGTACGAATGGGACTATGCACGGCAGATGCTGCATGTCCGGGCGCTGTCGGAGAGCGAACTCTCCGATGCCTCGGCGGTCAGCGGCCTCTACAGCCCCGAATTCCTGATCGAGCGCCCGCTCCTCGCCGCGATCCGAGCCGGAAGCGACGCCGTGCTGTTGATCGACGAAATCGACCGCGCCGACGATGAATTCGAGGCATTTCTGCTGGAGCTGCTGTCGGACTTCCAGATCACGATTCCCGAAGTCGGCACCATCGCCGCCGTTGACCGGCCGACCGTGGTGCTGACATCGAATCGCACACGGGAACTGCACGACGCGTTGAAGCGGCGGTGCCTCTACCACTGGATCGGCTTCCCCAGCGTCGAAGAAGAAATCGAGATCGTGCGGCTGCGGGTGCCCGGCGCCGTCGAGACCCTTGTGCACAAGGTCGTCGCGGCGGTGCAGCGTCTGCGGGACATGGATCTGGTCAAACCCCCCGGCGTCGCAGAAACGCTCGACTGGGTGGATGCGCTGGGCGTGCTGGGCACCACCGAGCTCGATGCGGCCTCGGCAGCCGACACGCTCGGCACGGTCATCAAGGACCGAGACGACCTCGAACTGGTCGGCGCCGAACTCGACAGGGTTGTCGCCGATGCCTGACATCGGTGTTGTCGCCGATGCGTGAGTTCGGTGCCGCAGCCGGTGTCGCCGTCGGTGCCTGAGGGCCCGCTTGCGTCTGCAGGCGACGCGGGCTCGGGTCCAGCCGAGATCGTGGCGCGCCTCGTCGGCTTCGGCCACGCCCTGCGGCACGAGGGCCTGCCGGTCGGCTCCGACGACGTGGTCACGTTCTGCACAGCCGTCGCCGAGCTCACACCCAGCGACCTCGCCGACGTCTACTGGTGCGGCCGTTCCACGCTCGTGCATCGCCGCGAGCACCTGGCCGTCTTCGACGAGGTGTTCCGTCGGTATTTCCTGGGCCATCCGGCCCCGGCAGGCCGCGAGCCCGGTGCGACCGAACCGGCTGCCCGGGGACTGAGCGGCACCCTGAACGTGCCCGACAGCGAGCCGGGCGAACAGACCGGAGACGACCGGCCGATGGTGCTCGGCCTGCAGGCCTCAGGTGTCGAGATCCAGCGTGACAAGCGATTCGCCGAGTGCACTCCCGAAGAGTTGGCGGCGCTGCGGCGGATCATGGCGCGCATCGGACTCGAACCGCCGCGACGCCGAACACGACGGCGACAACCGGATCCCTCGGGTGCGCGGCTCGACATTCGGCGGATGGCCCGCGAGGCCATGCGCCTCAGCCACGCGGCACCTGAGCTGCGCCGTCTGGCACGATCACAGCGACCCCGGCCCCTCGTGCTCATCTGTGACGTCTCAGGGTCGATGGCCGACTACTCGCGCAACCTGCTGCAGTTCGCCTATTCGATGCGTCGAGCAGCCCGCAAAGTCGAGGTCTTCTGCTTCGGCACCCGGCTGACGCGCATCACGCCTGCGTTGGACCGCCGCAACCCCGACGATGCCATGAAACTCGCCGCAGCTCGTGTGCTCGATTGGGACGGCGGCACGCAGATCGGCGCATCGCTGGACACCTTCGTCCGCCGCTGGGGTCGCAAGGGCCTCAGCCGCGGTGCCACCGTTGTGGTCTGCTCCGATGGGCTCGACCGCGGGGACCCTGCTGTGCTGGCGGACGCAATGGAGCGTCTCAGCCGGCTCTGCCACCGGATCGTCTGGATGAACCCGCTCGCCGGCGATGACGTCGAGACCCTGCCGAACACCCTCGCCATGTCGGTGGCGGGCCCGTTCATCGACTCGCTCCAGTCCGGCCACGACCTCGACAGCCTCGAGTCGTTCGCCCGCAAGCTGCCCCAGATCGGCTGAGCCTGATGAAGCCGAGCCTGATGAAGAGGTGGAGCGTCTCCATCCAGGCAGAGGGCGACCGGCCCGTCGAACTCGACGAGGTGGTGGCGCTGGCCGACGCGGTGGCGCCGCTCGACGGCATCGCATCGGGCGTCGGAGCGATGGCGTACGGCGCTCAGATCGTGATCGAAGCCGACACGGCCGACAGCGCTGTCGAGGCGGCGATGGAGGCCTTCGCCGCGGCGGCCGAGACAGCGAACCTGCCGGCCTGGCCGATGACCCGTGCGGAAGTGATCGGCGAGGACGAGTTTGAGGTAGGCGAAGTTGGGACCGAAGATTGATCCGGAACAGATGACCCGCCCCCGATGACCCAGTCCCGATGATTCGGCTTGGCTCGCTCGCCGGCTATCCCTTCGAGGGACCCAGAGTGCTGGGCGGCTGGACGCCGCCGGCGGTAGCGGCCGTGTTCGCGATCCTGTACCGGGCCGACCCTGACGGCAAGCCATACGACTACGCCGTGCTCGACGTCGACCACGCAGACAACTTGGCTGAGGCCGGGCTGCCGTTCGGCCACCAGCGCGCCAAGTGCTGGGAGCGGCGCGCCGGCAACAAGTGGAATCTCCACATCTGCACCTATGAGGTGCCTGGCGGGTTGCCCTCGCACCGCGAACAGATCGTCCGAGAGCTGATTTCGGTCTACCGGCCCGGCTGCGCGCCCGAACAATTCGACCAGGTGTGGGAGGACGAGTGGATCGGCAGTTACCGAGCCCCCACCGCCGGCCCGCTCACCACCACTCGAGATCCTGGGGGGTCAACGAGACCGAGTTCTGAACCGAACGCAAACTGATCGTCAGCGCGTGCTCTGCCGCACTCATGATGGTGGTTGTGTCCTCGACGGGTTCGGGTCTGACTCCGCTCTTCGCTGGCTTGATGCCTTGCAAACGATTTGTCGGCCTGTTTCGCGTCGGGGACGCGCACCAGCCGGCCGGAGGGAATGTGACTTGATAGGAGCGTCGGTTCGAGCGCCTTGAGTGCACTGTCCGTCGTTCCGGCCGGTTGGCGCCTAACCCAATTTTGAGGAGGGCTGACCGATTATGGCAGATGAATATCAGTATCGAGATCGATGTCGAGTCGTCGGCGGCGTGGACACGCACCGCGACGCTCACGTCGCCGCAGCTTTGGACCCGACGGGCCGACTGCTGGGAACCGCGTCGTTCGCGGCGACTTGCGCCGGCTATGGGGAGCTGTGGGGGTGGCTGAGCGCTTGGGGCGATGTGGACGGTGTCGGCGTGGAAGGCACCAGCAGCTACGGCGCTGGCCTGTCGCGGTTCCTCGCCGCGCAGGGCGTGGCGGTGGTCGAGGTGCTGCGGCCGCGGCGGCGGTCACGCCGCGGGGACAAGAACGACTCCGCGGACGCTGTGGCAGCGGCGCGTTCGGTGTTGTCGGGCGAGGCCTCTGCGACACCGAAGTCCGCTGACGGGCCTGTGGAAGCGATCCGGATGCTCAACGCAGCGCGGCGCTCCGCGGTCAAGGCCCGCACCAGTGCGATGAACCAGATCAAAGGCTTGGCGGTGACCGCATCAGAGCAGGTCACGGCCCCTTTGCGGGGCCTGCCCAGCGCCTCGCTGATAACCGCCTGCTCACGGCTGCGGCCTGACCCCAGCGGGGGCGAAGCCGCCGCGGGCGCCAAGAGATCGCTGCGGACGCTCGCGACGCGCTGGCAGGCTCTCAGCGCCGAGATCGACGAGCTCGACGCCGAGATCACGCGCTTGTGCGCCGCAGTGGCGCCGGCGCTGATGGGCGCTCCCGGCGTCGGCCCCCAGGTCGCCGCCGCGCTGTTGGTCACCGCAGGCGACAACCCCCAACGGCTGCGCAGCGAAGCGTCGTTCGCCGCGCTGTGCGGCGTCAGCCCCGTCGAGGCGTCCTCGGGACGCACCGTGCGGCACCGCCTCAACCGCGGCGGCGACCGACAGGCCAACAACGCCCTGTGGCGCATCGCGACCGTCCGGCTCCGCAGCGACGAGCGCACACAGGCCTACGCCGCACGCCGCCGCGCCCAAGGCAAGACCGACCGCGAGATCCTGCGCTGCCTCAAACGTCACATAGCCCGAGAAATCCACCGGCTCCTCGTCGACCCGCCCGAAGTGCCCCGCGGTCGGCACCTGCGAGAGACACGCGTCAGCCACGGCATCACCCTCGAGCAAGCCGCCAACGCTCTCGGCGCCTCCAGCCCCAAAATCTCAGCCCTCGAACGAGGCCTGCGCCACGACCGCGACCTCGCCGAACGCTACCAACAGCACCTCGACCAAATCGCGGCTTGACAAACATAGGAGCATCGTTTGAGATGACCGATCACTCGCAACCACCGGTGGGGTTCGCCATCGTTCTTTGAGTGGTTGCCGATAACGATCCTGCAGTTCAGAGACCTCCCGTTGCAGCCAAACTGGCATATGCCAGCGTCCGGTCAGGACTCACGGATCGATATGCAACACTCGGCGTCGTGAGCGGAGTCAGTCGGCTGAGCGTGATCGTGGTCGTGGCAGTCTTGGCGACAGTCGCCTGCCGGTGATTGCCGCGCCGGTCGCGGCTGCTGCTCAAGAGGCACCGGTGACCAGCACACCGCCGCCGTCGAGCGCTGATGACGGCGGGGTGCCGGAGCGCGCATTACGCGGGGAGGGTGAGATTCCGGCGGAGGAGTTCGGGTTGTCATTGGATGAGATCGCCAGCGGTATTGCGAAGATCGATCACGTCGAGGCTGACTTTCTGTGGTCGAGCGCGGGAGCGCTGAATCGAGCCGTGCAGCGTGCTGCTGCCGCGGCGGGCGTGCATTTTGTGGACATCCGATCAGGAGACCAGTTCGCGAGTTCGACTGGGAGTCTTGTGGGCCGCGATCCCTGCGGCGCCGATCCTTGGCTGCACGGCTTCGTCTTGGATATGGAGCAGACTCCCGCGTCAGCCAAGTCATTCCATCCAAATATGGCTGGCCATACGGCGTACGCACGAAACCTTGAGCAATACATCAGAGCGCAGATCGTGGCAGGCGCCGACTTGAGCGAGGCGGGCCTTCCGGCGAACCCGAAGGCTGCGAGCCGGTGACCCACACAGAAACAGAGGCCGCGCTGCTGTGGCGCAGGCTTGTCGCGCGGCTGTGCGACGCCGTTTGCCTCGCTGCGGCGATCACGCTGATCCTCTTCCTCATCAGCGCTGGAGCAGTGGGCCTAGGCAAATGGAGTGCCGAAGGTGAGTCCTCCAGCGGATTCTTCGGTGCCGATCTGGTCGTGGGTTTCTATCTGTTGATTGCCTTGGTCTTCATAGGACTGCCGGCTGCCCTTGTGACTTGGTACGTGTATGAATGCGTAGTGGCGAGGCGTTCAGGGCAAACGCCGGGCAAGCGGTTGTTGGGCTTGCGCGTGGTGGCGCACGACGCGAGGCGCACGGCACCGCCTGGCGTTGATCGGTTGTCGGCGCGGTGGATGACCCTGCAACTTCCGACCGCAGTTGCGTTGGCCGCGGGTTGCTTGGAGTGGCCTACGGGCGATCGATGGCCGGCGCTCGGGGGCTTGGGGTGGCTGCTGGTGGTTGCTGCGCCGGCACTGTTGTCTCGATCTCGGCGCGGTTTGCATGACTGGGCAGCACACACGATCGTGGTGTCGGCGTCGCGGCCGGGCAGTCGGGTGCCGGGGCCGGATTCGTCGGACCGGTCGGCGGGCTTGGTGAAGCCGGTTCGTCGGCCAACGCAGGCATGAGGGTCTTGCTGATGGACGCGAACAAATGGAAGTCGGCGCTGTGGGTCGCGGTGATTGCTGCCGGAGCCGTCTCTGCGGCGCTGTGGGCTGCAGACCGCGGGTCAGGCGATGCGCGAGTCTCTGCGGCCGGGCTCGCGTCGGGTGCTGATGCGGATGGGGCGTTCAGCGCGGGGAGCGCAAACGCCGAGCCGGATGTGTCAGCACCGCACGCGCGGTTGACGGCGGCCGGTGAACCCGGCGATTGGGACGTCTTCTCGTCTGGCCCTGCAGCGCGGCGGTCTTCGGACGGCGGCAACGACAACGACACGATTTAGGGCGGCGACGGCGACGACAGGATCCGCGGCGGCGAGGGCAACGACACGGTCTACGGCGGCTACGGCAACGACAGCGTCGTCGGCCTCGACGGAAACGACACCCTCTGGGGTGGAAACGGCAACGACACCCTGCACGGCGACATCGGCGACGACACCATCTGGGGCGGGCACGGCAACGACACTCTCAACGGCGGCGCAGGCACCGACCACCTCGACGGCGGCCCGGACGCCGACACCTGCCGCGACGCCGACACACAGGCAGGCTGCGAGCACACAGCGACACGCCCATGACCCGCAGCGGGACCCATGCTGCAGATGAGCCTCACCGGGCGAGCCCCGGCGCCGGACTCAGGCTGAACGCTGAGGTCTACTCGGGGTGGTAGCCGACGGCGTCGTGGAGCCGGCTGCGCCGCGTGCCCATCGCTGGGCGGGCCGGCTCGGGCTCGCGCGGCTCTGGTGCGGGCTCATAGGTGGCGCCGGCCACGATGCCTTCGGCCATGCCGTACAGCAGCGGCAGCGCGCCTGCGATGACGCCGCTGGTGCTGTTGATGCGCTCGACGCCTGGCTCGACAGCCTCAGCGTCGGCCTTGATCTTCCAGACGATCTGCGAGCACTCTTCGAGCAGCCCCGCGATGCGGGTCAGCTGGCTTCCGACGATGAACAAGTAGAAGGCCAGCCCCGCAATCAGCAGGCCGATCAGGATGACGGAGAGAACCACGAGTGTCGTCATGAGCGCACCTTGTCGAGCACACGGCCCAGGAACAGGTGGTGTTCGAGGCCTTCGGTCAGGACCGCATCGACTTGCTCGGCAGTCTCTGCGATGAGAGCGGTGTCACCGGTGTTGGCGGCAGCTCGCTCGAGCGTGTCCTTGATGACCTCCACCCGACGCTCGATCGTGCGTACGAGCAGCACCAGCATCGTGAGCAGGGCGACGACCGCCACGATCACCACGAAGCCGCCGATGATGACGCCCCACCACAAGTTCTCTTGGGTGTCGGTCAACCCCAGTAGTTCCATCTCAGCCTCCTAACCGGGCTCGACCACGTTTGAGACCGGCGACGATGGTCGATGCCGCCTCGATCGTGGTGTTCAGTTCCGCCAGCGCCGCCGTGTTGGTCACTGCGTCTTCCAGCGCGTCGTTGATCTCCGATGCCCGATTGCCGATCGAACGGGCGAGCATCAGGATCGGCACGACGAGCGCGACCACGGCGATCACCACCACGATGCCGATCACGTAGCCGATCGTCCATCCGGTTGTGGACTCTTGAGCGAGTAGCTGCATCACGGCATGGCCTCCCTCAGATCGATTCGCAGAAGTCGCTGACGGGTTTGAGCGTCGAATTGACTGACGGCAGCACCGTCGGGACCGTCGAGGTCTGCTCGGCTATGACGCCGACGCCGCCGGCGACCTGCACGAGCGTGGAGTGAACGGCTCGCAAGTGGAGCACGACTCGCAACAGCCCGACGGCGGCAGCCACGATGATCAAGGCACCGATGATGACGGTGACCCAGGCAACAGCAGGCATCAGATCTCCCTTCAGCCCAAGAGCTTCCCGACCGAACCGGCGTAGCGCACGGCACCGTCCGCTACCTCTTCGATCGTCTCGTCAGTGGTCGCGAGCAGGTCGCGTGTGGTGTCGAGCTCTCCGATGACCCCCACGCCCCCAGCCAGGATGTCGTCGCTGGCTTTGCGGATCCGCTCGATGGCAGCCAGGACCCGGTTCAGCAGTGCAACCGCAACCGGCACGACCACTGCCAGCAGTATCAGGTTTCCTATCCACCAGAGCACAGCAGCCTCCTCAGACGGCCTCGGGGCGATACGGCATGACGAATCGACGCACCACGCGCGCAAGCCCCTTTTGCGCGGCACGCACACCGATGGCAGCACCGCCGGCGCTTTGGGCTTGACCGACCTCGTCGGGATCGCGGCTCGCTGCGATCGCAGCGAGCCGATTTTGCACGTTGGCGGCGAAATCGCTCAGTAGCACCGCCGTGATGTCGCCCACCAATCCGCGTCCGTACTGCGCTGCCGGACCGGAGAGCTGCAGGTCCATCGCGACCTCGACGGCCGTGCCGCCCGCAGCCTCGGCGAGGTTTGCGTGCAGCTCAAGGGTGGCTTGGCCCCGGCCCTTGCGGTCGGCACCGCTGGCGGCGACCGAGATCGTGCGGGCTTCTTCGTCGCGGTGAGTGATCTCGGCACCGCCGTCGAAGTCCAGCTTGATCGGGCCGAGGCCGATGGACACCGTTCCGCCGTAGCGGTCGTCGCCCAGTTCGTCGGTCAGCTTCGTACCGGGCAGGCACGCGGCGACCTGGGGCACGTTGCCGAAGAAATCCCACACTGCATCGAGCGGCTGCGCGACCTCGAACTGGTTGGTGATCTGCATCAGGCGACTCCCTGTTCACGCGCGTACGCCGTCCGGCACCCAGCGCAGCAGAAGTAGAAGACCTCGTCTCCCACCTCGAGCGAGACAGCTGCGGAATCGATCTGGACTGTCATGCCGCAGATGGGGTCGATTGCCGTCGGGGCCGCAGGCGCTTGAGCCGTGACCGTCGCCGCGAACGCACCCGCCGCACGCAGCTGCACCAGCTCAGCCAGGATCGATACGGCGACCTCTTTGTGCGAGGTGCCGCCGAGATCGAGACCGGCGGGGGCGCGCAGCGCATCGAGCTGAGCCGCCTCCACGCCTTGGGAGGCCAGCGAGGCCCGGACACTTGCGGATCGCCGAGCGGACGAGACCAGGCCCACATAAGCGGGTTCGGCCTTGAACGCAGCCGCCAGCACCTGTTCGTCGCCATGCCCTTGGGTGGCAACGACGACGATCGACTGCGGCGTGAGCAGCCCTTCGCTGAATTCGGCACGATCGACGAGCTCGACACGCCAGTCGAGCTGGGCTGCGAGGACTGACAGGGTCGTCGCCATCGGCGAGCTTCCGACGATCACGATGTGGGGTGTGGCCACGACCGGCTCCAAATAGATCTGCAGGGCGCCTTCGCTGCGGCACGACATCGGCACCGCGGTCGTGCCCGGAAGCAAGCGCAGAGATGCACGCATTGCGGCCGGCTCAGCAGTTGTCTCCCGCTCTTGTTCGCTGCGCTCACGGGCCGCTCGGGCCACGGCCTCGCCTGCCGGCTCGGCCTCCGGGGGGAGATCGCCGAATCGATCGCTCGCTCCGAGCGCCAGCAAACGCGGCATCCCTGCTTCGAGCGTTGCCACGGCCTCACGGATGAACACCGGCTCGGCGCAGGCGCCGCCGATCCACCCATAGATCTCGCCCGAAGCCGTGTAGATCGCACGAGACCCTTGGTGGCCCGACGTCGGGCCTTCCCGCCAGACAACCGTTGCCAGCACGAATGCCTCACCGCTGCGTGCGAGCTCAGTGGCGCGTTCGAGCACGCCCCAGCCCTCGACAGACGCTTGCCCGATGCGATTGGGGCCGCTCATGGCTCCGTCTTCACCGGCGGAGCGCCGGAGATGTCGTGGCCCTGGGTGATGGCCTCATAGACCCGATCGGGCAACAGCGGCATATCGATGTTGCGCACGCCTGTGTCACCGATGGCGTCGATGACGGCGTTGACGAATGCTGCGGGACCGCCGACGGTGGCGCATTCCCCGATGCCCTTGGCACCGATGGGATGGTGCGGGCACGGAGTCACCACTTCGTGGAGCTCGAAGCCCGGTGTCTCCCACGCAGTCGGCAACAAGTAGTCCATGTAGTTCGAGCCGATGCAGTTGCCGTCTTCGTCGAAGGTGATGAACTGCATGTTGGCCATGGCATAGGCCTCGGTGAGCCCGCCCATGATCTGGCCCTCGACGATCATCGGGTTGATGCGCACGCCGCAGTCGTCCACCGCCACCACCCGCAGGACGTCCCACACCCCGGTCTCGGGATCGACCTCGACGGTCGCGATGTAACAGGCGAACGGCCACGTCAGGTTGGGCGGGTCGTAGTAGGCGTTGTTTTCGAGGCCCGGCTCCATGCCGTCGGGCATGTTGCTGTAGGCGGCGATGGCGCATTCCTGGATCGTCACGCCTCGATCAGGGGCGCCGCGGACCGAGAACCGTCCGAGCTCCCACTCGATGTCCTCTTCGGACACCTCGAGCAAGTGGGCGGCGATCTTGCGGGCCTTGGCGCGGATCTTGCGAGACACCATGGCCACAGCTGCGCCGGCGACGGGCGTGCTGCGCGATGCGTAGGTGCCCATGCCAAATGGGGCGGTGTCGGTGTCGCCCTCCTCGACGAGCACGTCCTCAGCGGGAATGCCCAACTCGTGAGCGACGATCTGCGCCCAGGTGGTCTCGTGGCCTTGACCTTGAGTCTTGGCGCCGGTGCGCAGCAAGGCCTTGCCGGTCATGTGGACCTTCAGCTCTGCGGAGTCGAACATCTTGATGCCCAAGATGTCGTATTCGCGGCTGTTGCCGGCCCCCAGCGGCTCAGTCATGGTCGAGATGCCGATGCCCAGCAGTCGGCCCCGCTGGCGCGCTTCCTCCTTCTGGGCCAGGAAGTCCTCGTAACCGATCGCTTCGAGGCCGAGGTCGAGGCACTTGGCGTACTGGCCGGAGTCGGTCAGGAATCCCCACGGCGTGCGATGGGGGAAGTCGTCGTCTCGCACCAGGTTGATGCGACGGAACTCGGCCTGATCCATGCCGAGGTCGGCGGCGGCGGCCTGCACCATGCGTTCTTGGAAGTACATCGCCTCGGTGACACGGAACGAGCACCGATACGCGACCCCTCCCGGCGCCTTATTGGTGTAGACGCCTTGGGCGGTGAGATGGGCGGTTGGAATGTCGTAACAGCTGAAGGCCGAGTGCATCAGGCCGATCTTGAACTTGCTCGGCTGGGCGTCGGAGAAGAACGCGCCGTGGTCGGAGTCGGTGTGCATGCGGACGCCGAGAATGCGCCCGTCGTTTCGCAGCGCAATCTCGCCCTTGAGGTAGATGTCGCGGCCGAATCCGGTCGAGATCAGGTTCCCGCTCTTGTCCTCGATCCACTTGACCGGGCACTCGAGCAGGATCGACGCCAGGATCGACACGACGTAGCCGGGATACACCGGCACCTTGTTGCCGAAGCCGCCGCCGAGATCGGGCGAGACGATGCGGATCATGTGCTCGGGCAACTCGGCCACCAGCGCCACCGCAGCCCGGATGATGTGCGGCGCCTGGGTGGTCATGTACACGGTGAGCTTCGAGGTCGCCCGGTTGAAGTCGGCGATGGAGCCGCACGTCTCGATGGGCGAGGGGTGCGAGCGCGGGTAGTGCATGTCGATGGACGAGACCACGTCGGCCTCGGCGAACGCACGGTCGGTGCCCTCACGGTCTCCAACTTCCCAGTCGAACACCACGTTGTCGTTCTGGCCGGTTTTGTCGTCACGGATCAGCGGAGCGTCGGGCGCCTTCGCCTGAATCGGGTTGACGATGGGCGGCAGCGGCTCATAGTCGACAACGATGGCTTCGCAGCCGTCCTTCGCGATGTAGGGGTCGTCAGCAACGACGCAGGCCACTTCTTGGCCTTGGAATCTGACCTTGTCGGTGGCGAGGACGGCCTGGGTGTCGTAGGACAGCGTCGGCATCCATGCCAGATTCCGGGCGGCCAGCATCTCGCCGGTGAGCACCATGCGAACGCCAGGAATGGCCCACGCGGCACTGACGTCAATGGAGCGGATGCGGGCGTGGGCGAGCGGGCTGCGCAGGATCTCCATATGCAGCATCCCGGGCAGGGCGATGTCGTCGATGTAATTGCCCTTGCCGCGGATGAAGCGATTGTCTTCGACCCGGCGCCGGCTGGCGCCGAGACCGCCGATCTTGATCTCGTCGAGCGCCATCTCAGCCTTCCTCGCCGTCGCCGGCAGCATCGCCGTCTTCGCTGGGTGGGGCACTGTCGCTGTCGGTACCGGCGCCTAGCTTTTCGGCAGCCCACATCACCGCTTTGACGATGTTCTGGTAACCGGTGCAGCGGCACAAGTTCCCCGACAGTGCCCAGCGAATCTCATCCTCGGTTGGATTCGGGTTCTCTTCGAGCAGGGCCTTGGCGCTGAGCATCATTCCCGGAGTGCAGAAGCCGCACTGCAGGCCGTGCTCGTCCTTGAAGCCTTCCTGGATCGGGTGCAGCTCGCTGGCGGTTGCCAAGCCTTCGACGGTGAGGATCTCGTGGCCGTCGGCTTGGACGGCGAGCATCGTGCAGCTCTTGACGGGCACACCGTCGTACAGCACCGTGCAGGCGCCGCAGTTGGTCGTGTCGCAGCCGGTGTGGGTGCCCGTCAGGCGGAAGGCGTTGCGCAGCAGGTGTGCGAGCAGCAGCCGCGGCTCGACGTCGGCGGCACGGCGCTCCCCGTTGATGCTCAATTCCACTCGGCGAACCGGCACGGCGTCGTTGGGTCCTTGGTCGCCGCGGCTCGGCGTGACCTCTTCGAACAACGTGCTCATGTCAGGCCGCTTTCTCTTCAGACCGCTGGATGCGCGCACCGAGGCGTCTCACGAAAGTCGCCACTACGTGGCGCTTGTAGTCGGCGCTTCCCCGGTGGTCGGAGCGGGGCTGGGCCGCTTCGGCGGCGAGCTGGGCCGCTGCGTCCACGGCGTCGGCCTCAAGTGATGTGCCGACCAGAGCCGCCGCCGCGCCCGAGGCGTTGATAGTGGCGGGCCCGACGCCAGTCAGCCCGATGCCTGCCTTGGCGACGCTGTCGCCCGACATCTCCACCGAGACCGCGACGCCGACGGTGGCGAAGTCGCCGACACGGCGCTCGAGCTTGAGGTAGCCGCCGGCCCGGGTCCCACGTGCTGCGGGAACCACCGCTTCGACAGCGATCTCGTCGGGTGCGAGCACCGTCTGGAACGGGCCGTCGATGAGGTCGTCGACCGGAATGGACCGCTGCCCGTTCGGGCCTTGGGCCACGATGGCCCCTTCCAGCGACACCATCACCGAAGCCCAGTCGCCTTGCGGGTCGGCGTGACACACCGAGCCGACGAGCGTTCCTCGTGTGCGTACGAGAGGGTCGGCTACGACCGGCGCTGCCGCAGCGATCGTGGGCTGATGGTCGCCGAGCGTGGCTGATTTCTCAAGATCGGCGTGCCGGCACAGTGCACCGATGCGATAGGTGCCGTCGCCATCAGCCCGGTGGTAGTCGAGACCGCCGATGCCGTTGATGTCCACGATCATCGCCGGAGCGGCAAATCGCAACTTCATCATCGGGATGAGGCTCTGGCCTCCGGCCAGGATCTTTGCCTCGCCGTCTGCCGCGGCGAGCAATCCGATGGCCTCAGCGACTGTCGAGGGGGCTTCATAGCGGAAGCGGGATGGGTACATGCCTCAGCCTCCTGTCGGCTGTGCGCCAAGTCCCTGTGGGTCCGGCACAGCTCGCGGCATCGACTCGTCGTCGGGATCCGGCCGTCGCTCCTGGTGTGGCGGCCACGGTCCTTGGACCGGCTGACCTGCGACTTTGAGATAGTCGATGATCTGCGGCCACGCCCAGATCGTCGGGCTCGCGCCTTCCTTGGGCGCACCCTCGATGACCTCATACAGCCTTGGGTTGCCAGCGCTGTGGCCTGATGACTCGATCGGCATGGATACCCCTTCCCCCGGAGATCCGGCCGTGTCTGCGGCACTGGGAACTTACCACTGCTCCCCGAGACGCTCCGAACGACCCCGGTTGCGCTGCCACCAGCAGCGCCCGCGCTCGGATTCGCACGAGCCGGTCAGGCTGCAGTTGCGGTTTCGTCGTGCGGGGTGCTGTCGGATCCGGATGGTCCGGATGGTCCGGATGGAGCGGGTGGTGCGGGTGGTGCGGGTGGTGCGGGTGGCCCAGAGGGTTCGGGTGGGCGGGGTGGTCGAGCGTTAGGCGGTTTGGTTTTGGGGTCGACCGGTGGTGTTCGATCGGGCCGGTCGTCTGGCGAGCCTCAGGCGGCTTGGCCGGCGGGTGGTGTTCGGCGGGGTCGGCCGTCGGGTGGGGTTTCTATGGGCCAGTGGCGTTGGTGGTGGTCGGTGTGGCACGGCTCGCACAAGTTGGCGAGATTCGCAATGTCGGTGTCGCCGCCGGCCTCGTAGTAGTCGATGTGGTGTGCGTGACAGCGTTCGGAGTGGGTGGCACACGCGATGCAGCCGCCGTCTCGGATAGCCAGGATGATCCGCTGCGCCTCAGAGGCGCTGCGCACCCGCCCCAAGGCGAGCTGGCTCCAGTCGCTGCTGAAGATGGCGGGCAGGATCTTGGCGTCAGCGGCCATCTCGGCAAGCTGTGCTGCTGACAAGGGCGTGCCGTCATCGAGTCGAGCGTTGCCGAGCCGTCCGGTGGCGATGTCGTAGTCCGCCGCGATCACCAAGCTCGCCCCCGGACGCTGACGGCCCAACATCAGGTCGCACAACGCGTCGGCGTTGCGCTGAGCGAAGGTGTCGTCGGCTGATTCGTCGCGCTGGCGCACGGCCCGCTCGGCCGCGGCGAGATGCAAGCTCACCTGCCGTCCGGCGAGGTAGTCCAGGTCGGCACGCAGATGCCACATGCCATCGTCGCCGAGCCGCAGCGAGCAGCGGCGCTCGGTGCGCTGGAAGGCCAGCTCCGCGTCGGCGGGGTCAATCTCGCCGCTGTCGGCTTGGGCCTGCACCTGCTCGATCTCATATTGACGCCGATAGTCGAGCGTGCGTCGGGCGATCATGTCCGACGGATACGCCTCGCACAGCTCCAACAGATCGCTCTCATCGAGCTTGTGCTCCTTGGGCGCCTCCCGGGCAACCAGCCGAGCGTGCGACACATGAATGTCGCCCGCAGCCAACGCGTCGAACGTGTCGCCCAGCTCATGGTCGGCGAGCGCTTCAGCGAGATGAGTCTCGCTGCGAGCCTGCGCAGTGTTCATGCGGGTGTACTCGCGCAGCTGCCACGCAGCCGACCGCGCCCCATCACGACACACCAACTCGCCCACCGCCGCCAAAAACCGAGCCTCGGCACGGGACCGCTCAGCGGCCAGCTCCACGACACGATCCACCAGATCGTCATGAGCCAAGAACTCCAAACCCATCTCCGACACGCAATCGGCATCGATGAATACACCCCGCTCGGCGCCTGCCGCAGCAGCCCGCTCGCGGCCAGCGGTCCGGTTCCGTTCGGCCCAGTACGCGATCTCGTCCCCCGGCACTGCCGAAGAGCCAGAAGCGTCAGAAGCGTCATCCGAATTCGGATCAATTGCGTCATCGATCTCGGCGATGAGCCCGCGGGCCGATCGTTCGCCAAAGACACCAGAATCTTTTCGGTCAATGAGAGGCGAATGGCCGAAGGTCGAGTCTTCAAGCCATCGCTCGGTGAACATGAGAGAAGCATACACACGTACGTTATCAATTGCAAACACTCACTCGACCCAATTTCAATCCGATTCAGCTATCGCTATCAGCGCAGTGCTATCAGAATTACGAGGCCTCGATGGTGTTTGTTCAAGGCCGCTATTGTGGGTGCGATACAATAGCCGGCAGCTGCCAAGCCGGTGATCCTCACCCGAAGCGAAGCCTCCGAACTATGCCGCAGCCCACTCATCAGCGGATGCTGATTCAGTACGAGTCCAGGACTCGGACCGAGAACTCACCGGGGACGACCGGGCTGTCCATGCCGCACAGCAAATGACCTGCGAAGCGGGAAAGACACAGTCTGTTGAGGGCGGAATGTCGCCGCCCAGAGATGACCTCGCAGACAATTCTGCGGTTGCGTCCGCGACGATACGCAATATGCCAGCCACCGCACCGCTGATGCCCGAGTGCCGGCGAACGCGGCGGACAAACCAGGAAAACTATGCGGCAACGAACGATTCGTCGGAATACCAGTCTGCATGACAGGAGCGATCAGTCCCGGCGTCCGCTGCCCATCTCACGCGAGTGGCCTCGCCCGGGTCGCAACAGGCGCACACTCCCGGGTATTCGACACAGCCGGGCAGACAAGACCACGCTCCGCCAACACTAGGATAATCGACAGGCCAAGCGCTGGAGGCCGTCTGGGCAACTTGTCCCGACCATTTCCGGCGCTTCGCGTTTCCGCGTGGGGTAGCTCGGTGAGGGTCCTGGCTGGATAGGGAGGGATCCCCCAGAATCGGAGGTGTCTTGTCGCCCCGATTCGGGAGGATCCCTGTGGCTGTTGACTGTACGCGTGCGTTGTCGTTGATCGTGGGTCTGGGTCCGCATGTCGCGGTGCTCGATGTGCGGGGCCGACGCGGCGGCCCGCTCGAGGTCGAGATCGAGTTGAGCGGGCGGCCGTGCTGCGCTGGTTGCGGCGGGCGGGTGTGGGCTCACGGGTCGAGCGGGGTGAGGCTGGCTGATCTGGCGGCGTTCGGGCGTCCGGTGCGGCTGGTGTGGCGCAAGCGCCGCTGGCTGTGCCCCCATCAGGGCTGTGCGGTGCGCACGTTCACCGATCAGGAACCGGACATCGCGCCGCCGAGGGGGCGTATCACAAGCCGGGCTGCTCGCTGGGCGACTCGCCGGGCGGGCATGGGACGGGCGATCAAAGAGATCGCAGCCGAGCTGGGATGCAACTGGCACACCGCTATGGCTGCGGTGCAGCGGTGGGGCCAAGCCTTGCTCGAAGCCGACGTCTCACGCACCGAGGGGGTGACGGCGTTGGGCCTCGATGAGATCTTGATGTTCCGCCGCGGCCCCTATCGCGACAAGCAGTGGGGCACCACCATCGTGGACGCCCGCCGAGGCGTCTTGTTGGACATAGTCGCTGGTAAAAGCGCCAAAGGGGCCACACGCTGGATCCGCGGGCGCACCTCGAGATGGCGAGCTCGGGTGCGGTGGGCGGTCATGGACCTGTCGGGGCCGTACCGCAAGGCGTTCACCGACGCCTTGCCCAAAGCGGTCCAGGTCGCCGATCCGTTCCATGTCGTCAAGCTCGCCAACAGCACCATCGACGACGTGCGCCGACGCGTCCAGAACGAGACCACCGGCGGGCGCGGCACCAAGGGCGACCCGCTGTACCGGATACGGCGGCTGCTGCTCAAAGCACACGAACGCGTCACCGAACGCGACGAGACGAAACTGCGCGGACTGCTCGCCGCCGGCGACCCCCACGGCCCGAATTTGGCGCCTCGGGCCGGTTTTTGGTGGGTGTCAGGCCTGTGACCTGCGGTTTTGTGTTTTGCGAGGGTGTTTCGTGACGAAAATGTAGGGGCGACACAATGCCGCGGTTCGTGTCGTTACGGTGCTAGATTCGGGATATGTTCGTGAAGACGACGCGACGTCGCAGGGGCGACAAGACGTACGAGTACCTGTCGCTGGTGGAGTCGGTGCGCGACGGCGCGAAGACCCGTCACCGCACGCTGCTGCGCCTCGGCGAGGTCACCGCGTTGCGCCGCTCGGGCCGGCTGGACCGCATCGTCGCCGCGCTGGAAAAGCACCTGGAGACCGAACGCGTCGACGTGGGATCGCTGGAAGCCGACGCGGCGCCCGCGGTGGGCGCGGCGGCGTGCGCCGCGGCGCTGTGGGGCCGGCTGGGTCTCGACGGCTGGTTCGCGGCTGCGGGCGCCGAACGCGACGCCGGCCGGCTCGCCGACGCGGTGTTCGCGATGGCCGCGAACCGTCTGATCGCGCCGTGCTCCAAACGGAGGCTTCCCGAGTGGGCCCAAGCCGATGTGATCATGCCCGAGAGCTGGCAGGCGCCGTCGCCGTGGCAGTACTACCGGGCTCTTGACCATGTCGCGGATCTCAAGGAGGGCACCGAGGAGTTCTTGTTCGCACGGCTGTGCGACCTGACCAACATCGACCTGAAATTCGTCTGCTACGACCTGACGTCCACGTATCTGGAAGGCGCGACGAGTCCCTCTGAGCGGTTCGAGTCCAAGGCGTTCGGCTATTCGCGTGACCGCCGTCGCGACCGGCCCCAGATCGTGATCGGCCTGCTGTGCACCGGCGACGGAGTGCCGATCGCGCATCACGTGTTCGCCGGCAACACCGCGGATGCGTCCACCCTGCCCGGCGTGCTCGCAGATCTCACCGCGCGGTTCGCGGTGGGCCGGATCTGTGTGGTCGCCGACAGGGGCCTGATCTCCGCCGACAACGTCGCCGCGGTCGCTGAGGCCGGCTGCGATCATGTGCTCGCCACCCGGCTGCATCGGGACAAAGCCTGCCGCGAAGCCCTCGAGACCATCGACGACGACACCCAATGGGCCGATGTGCCCAACCTGAGGTGCCGCGCTGGCGAAGCGACCCTGGCCGACGGCACCCGCGCGGTGATCGTCGAGTCAGACGCCCGCATGCGACGCGACACCAAGCGCACCGCCGAGCTCGTTGCCCGCACCGAGACCGCGCTGCTCGCTCTCGAAGAACGCGTCCGCTGCGGGCGGCTTGTCGATGCCGCGAAGATCGGACGCGCCGCTCAGCGCATCATCGGCCAAAGCGGCGTCGGGCGTCTGTTCGACCTCGACATCGGCGAAGGGCGATTCGTCTATCACTACGACAAAGACGCGCACGCCTACGAAAAGCTGCTCGCGGGCCGTTACGTGCTCACCACCAGCCTCACCACCCAGCAAGCCTCCGCCGAACGCGTGGTAGCCGCCTATCGGCAGCTCGCCGACGTCGAAGCCCGCTTCCGCACGCTCAAGGACTTCTTGCGGCTGCGGCCGATCCGGCACTGGACCGAGCAACGAGTCAGAGGCCACATCGCGGTGTGCGTCTACGCAGCCGTCGCCGAGACTCTCATCACACGCGACCTGCAAACCGCCGACATCGCGGACCCCGACACAGCCGGCCAGCACCTCACCGCCGCCCGCGCCCTGCCAGAGCTCGACCGCATCCGCGAAGTCCGTCTCCGCGCCGACGCCAAACCCGTCAC
Source organism: Acidimicrobiales bacterium (assembly GCA_965231925.1). Classification (GTDB taxonomy): domain Bacteria; phylum Actinomycetota; class Acidimicrobiia; order Acidimicrobiales; family Poriferisodalaceae; genus Poriferisodalis. The sequence goes on along the minus strand of OZ246894.1, from coordinate 644,568 downwards.
CGTCACCACCCGCCGCAGTCCGCTGCAAACAGCGATCCTCGCCGCCACCGCGACTCCCACCCGCGACTGGGACAAAGCCCGCATCGGCTGACACACCACCCCCCGCAGAGACGATGTAGTGGAAACACTCAGCGGCCGCGCCCCCGCTGACCAGCACAAACACAAAACACGTGCCAAATTCGGGCACGGCGAGGTCCGCGACGCCTGGCACGCCAAAGAGACGCTGCGCATGACCTACCGGATCGGCGACCACGAACTCGCCGTCGAAGCCATCGACGAGCTGTCCCGCGACCTGCGCGACGACACGTACTCCCCGGAGCTGAACCGCCTCGGCCGCACCCTTCGCTCCTGGCGCACCCAGATCACCAACTGGCACCGCTCGCGGGTCACCAACGGGCCGACCGAGGCAGCCAACAATTTGGCCAAGCTGATCAAGCGAGTGTCGTTCGGGATCACCAACTTCGACCACTACCGAACCAGAGTCCTGCTGTATGCAGGCAAACCCGACTGGACCCTGCTCGACACCCTCACCCCACGCTAAAGCGCGAAGAGCCCCATTTCCGCCCATTACCGCCCACAACTCAAGACATGTCACAACCCTGCTCAACCGCACAGTACGCAATTGCGCAGAGAAACATGAAATCGCAAGAATCTAACGTGTTGCCTGAGTCAGAGTCGCGCAAGGGGGTGATTGGAATGATGGCTTGTGCAACCAACCAGAATCCAATCCTCAGGACAGGCTAAGCTAGCTACTAAAGCCCAGTGTTCTTAGTAGTTGCATCCTTTGCACAGCCCTCTGTCAAGAGACCACTCGCAGCCGAGAAAGTTATATTTCAGTTGTACAAACATGTCGCATTTGCTTGTGTCACATTTGATGCAATCCCTTGAGAGAGCTATGGCTTCTTCGCTATGAGCTAGGAAAGCCTGATTAGGAATTACGGGATCTGGAGTCTCTTCCTCCGTTTCGGAGCCAACCTCTTCAGGTTTGGGACGGTGGACTCCACCGGTGGTTGCGAGTGATTCGGTCATGATGACCCGGTTGTTCTACACAGCAACCACCAGTGGAGATGTCCAGTATGGCAGCGAGGCTGAGCGCGTTCGAGCGCGCCCGGATTGAGGCGATGAGATCGTCGGGAGCGCTCAGCGAGGCATCCAACGCCACAGTAGGCGCATCACCAGCGCATTCAGACTTCAGTCCACTGCTCCGCACCGTCGAGATACGCGCCCCCGCTCTGCGCCCCGGCCACAGAAGACAGCACCAGCGGCACCCCAAGCACAACGGCCACACCACGCAGATCCAACGTCGACCACGATGACGCATCGGCACACTCCCCAACAGACGCCTCGACAACATGCGCAGCGAGATCGACGCGGCCGATCTTCGGCAGTGCGGCGCAATACTCAGGGTCATGACACTTGGCATGGGCGGCTCGCTGCTATCGGTCAGCACAAGTTCGGGCTGGTACCAAACGGTGCTGGTGGTCCACCTCGTCGGCGCGGTGGTGGGATTCGGCGGCAGCGCACTGGGCACGGTGATGCTGCGCCGGGCCTGGGCTGACGGTCCCGATGCAACGGCTGCCGTACGGCGCACGTACGAATTCGCCTCGAACCGCCTCACCGACGTGGCGGCCTACCTGGCCGGTATCGCGGGCTTCGTCCTCGTGCTCATCGGACCGTGGAACTTCCGGCAGAGTTGGGTGACGATCGGGTTCGTCCTGTATTTCGCCTGGGCGGGCGTCAACCACGGCGCTCTGCGTCCGACCGGCGCCAAGCTGGCCGAAGCCTTGGACGGGGAACCCGAACTGTCCAGCGACGCGCAACGGCTGCGCAAGCGTGCCGAGCTGTGGTCCATGGTGAGCAACTTGATCATCGTGGCCGCCATCGCCGTAATGGTGACCAAGCCCGGTCTGTAGCCCTGCCATGTCTCTCGGCCCCAACCGAACTCGCGCTCGCGGCATTCGGAACTGCGTCGCCCGACTAGCGATGGCCCGTTCGACCGCTCGTCGGCCAGAGCCGGAGCAATCCACCTGGGCCATCCCACTCGGCTCGAAGCCGATTCAGAACATCTCGACCGATCAACATCTGCTCCCGCAGGTTTTCAACGTGCGCCACGACAAGCGGCAGCGACGCGTGACGCACACCATCAGATGCGACGAATGAGAACTCGACGACATAACAGGGCGCCGTGGTCGAACCGAGCGCTGTCTGGACGACGACAGAGTGGACCCTGTCAAGCGCGAGCGCCGCGGCAGTGCCGTCATCGATGAGCGACATTCCTGTGCCCGTATCGACCAATCCCACGCCTCGGACGCGCGGCGATTCAGGTCGGTTTGTGAGCTGATGAACATGTACGGCATGTGGCGTGGGGGCCAGCTCGAAACCGATACGCGCTCCGCTCGCAGTGACGGTCGCCTCAAGAGCTGCTGATCGGGTGTGGGACTGAATCTCAGATACCTGCGCGGGGCCGCAGGTAGATCACCTCGTCGACCTCCACGATTCGCTTCACGCAAAAGCGTCGATGCTCGGGATCGAGATACCCCGCATCGATGGCGTCCCACTGATCGTCGAAGACATCTAGTTCTGGCACCAGGCGAGCGCCTCGGTAGCGCAGGAGCGCCCAGCGTCCCTCATGTTCGGCGACGAGCTCGGCGCGCAGCTTGTCGAATCGTTGCTCGAGACGGATAAGTATCGGATCCAGCGTCGGCGTCGGCCACATGCCGGGAAGACGGAGCTGCAGCGCAGACTGCGGCGTAGAACCCACGAGTGCATGTTCGCACAGGAACCAATGCCGTCACTCACCTTTTCTTTCCGAGCAACACGCCAGCTCGCAAGGACTGACCCAGCCGCGTAGCGTCAGCGCGCATGACCGACCAGCGGCGGCACCGGGTGTGCGTGATCCCGGGCGATGATGCGGCTCCCGAAGCGATGGCGGCGACGTTGCGCGTGCTGGATGCGTTGGACCTGCCCATCGACTGGGACCATGTGCCGATCGGCGATGAGCTTTCAGCGCTGACACCCGACGAACGAGAAGCACTGGTCGGCGAGCACATCGACGCCGCCGACACGGTGCTGTTCGGCTCGTCGAATGGCACGACGCCAGGGGCGGGCTTCATGCGCTGGGGCAAGCGCACCTATGCGAACGTGCGCCCGGTTCGCTGGCGGCCGGGCTATGCCTCCCCGCTGGCTCGGCCCGAAGGCATCGACTACGTGATCGTGCGCGAGAACCTCGAGGACATGTACGTCGGTGTCATGGGTCCCGCCAAGGCGCTGCTGGATGCGGGGCTGACCGAAGGCCGCTCCCGCGTGCCGCCCGACGCCGCCAACGGCCGCTTCGCGGCGAAGATCATCACCCGACCCGGCACCGAGCAGGTCACCCGATTTGCCGCCAAGTTGGCGCTGAGCCGCGGTGGCAAGCTGACCGTCTCAGCCAAGACCAACATGCTCCCCGCGACCGATCGCTGGTTCTGCGACATCGCCCGCGAGGTGGCCTCGGAGTACCCGGGCCTGGAATACGAGCAGTTCATCATCGACGACATGGCCCACCGGCTGGTCATGCGGCCACATGAGCTCGACGTGCTGCTGCTGCCGAACCTGTACGGCGACATCCTGTCGGACCAGGGCGCCGGCACGATCGGCGGCATGGGCCTGGCACCGTCCGGCTGTTACGGCGATGACTGGGCGTACTTCGAGTCGGCCCACGGCACGGCACCTGACATTGCCGGGCTGAGCATCATCAATCCCACCGCCACGCTCGAATCAGCCGAGATGATGCTGCGCCACCTCGGGCTCGAAGCCCCCGCGGATCGCCTCGACCGCGCCCTAGCAGCGGTATACGAGGAAGGCGACCGCCTGACGCCGGATCAGGGCGGCGCCGCAGGCACGGAGGACTTCGCAACCGCCGTCATCGAGGCGCTCTCATAGGCACTCAAACAGTCCGAATACACTGAGGTCATGGCGCAAGCCCAGCCGCAAATCCCTTCGCGAGAGTGGCTCGACGCCGCGCTCGCCGGTTCCACCGTCGAAGAAGTCTTCGATGATGAGGGCACGCTGGCCGGATGGTGGGCCGAGAACTCGGACTGTCCCGGTGCGTCCGCATACGGCGCCACTCATGAGGAGGCTCGCGAGAGACTCCGCGAAGTGCTCGCAGGATGGGTCCAACTCGGTACAGAACTCGATGAACCGATTCCTTCGATCCGTCAGGGCGAAATCGCCGCACCTGCATGACGAGTCGGCTCCCCCCAGCCACACGTCGCGATGTCATCCGCTTCCTCAGCGAGCGAGGCTGGGACGGCCCCCGACCCGGCGGCAATCACGAATTCATGATCAAGGGCAGCCATCGACAGGTCATTCCGGGCGACCGCGAGATCCACGCTCCGTTCCTGCTGCGCCTGTTGAAGCAGGCGGGCTACACACGCCAGGACTGACTGAACCGCTGGCTGCCGACGCCGAGACAGCCGCTGTCAACGGCGTGACTACGCTCTAGCGCTCATGACACCACCCGATGCCGAGCGTCTGGCAGCAGTCCGCACAGCGGCACAACGGTGGCAGAACGAGTTGCTCGACACGACAGGTCACAACCGGCTTTTCCGGTTCCGCGATCTACGAACCGGAACGCTGGATCTCACGCCGCGCACCGCCGGGGCAGCGTCGAGCCCGTTTGACCGTTTGCTCGCCGGCCGCACAGTGCGGCTCAGCGATCTCTTTGCCCATGACGCAGCCAGCGAAGCTGCTCATGCTGCGTCCAACGATGCCTTTGAGGATGCTCGACGGCGCATGACGGCAATTCACAAGACGGCACAGGCAAACCGTGAGGAAAAGGGCATCGACACGTGCTTTGTTGCCGTCGGTCTCGCTCGCTGGCGCGTCGACCAAGGCGCAGAACCGAACGCTCCAGCGATTCTGGTCCCGATTCAGACCTCGCGACAGACTGTCGCCGCACGGGATTTTGAGCTCTCCGTAGCGGGCGACGCCCACCTGAATCCGGTGCTCACTTGGGCGCTGACTACTGAGCATGGACTCGATACCGAGGACACCGAGGCTGACATCACCGAGGCGACGCTCGACTCGCTCGACGCCTGTCGCCAGCGACTCGACGCACTCGAAGCAGCATGGTCCCGGGTGCCGGATTTCAAGATTGAGCTGCGTGGGGTGCTGGGCAATTTCAGCTATCTCACGATGCCCTTAGTCCAAGACTTGGCCAAGCACACGGAGTTCTTCGCCGACAACGATCTTGTCGCCGCCATTGCCGGCTCGGCGGCTGCACGCTCGGCGCTCGGTGCCGAGCAATGCGACCCGAAGCCTGAACAGCCCGACCACGATCCGCCGGCATCAGAGTTCCTGATACTGGACGCAGACCACAGCCAGCACCGAGCCATCAATCAGGTGCTCGGCGGCGAGTCGCTGGTGGTGCAAGGACCGCCCGGAACCGGCAAGTCGCAGACCATCTCCAACCTCATTGCGGCGCTCACTGCCCAAGGCAAGCGAGTGCTGTTCGTCGCAGAGAAGCGAGCCGCAATTGAGGCCGTCACCAAGCGGCTCAACGGCACCGGACTGGGCGACCTCGTCATGGACTTGCATGGCGGTGTGACTTCCCGCCGGGAGTTCGCCGCCGAATTGACCGCTTCGCTCAACAACATCAGCCGCATCCCGGCCCAGGACTATGCCGACCTCCATGACCGGCTGGCGACCAGCAGGGGCGAACTGCTCACCATGAAGGCTGCACTGCACGAGGCCCGCAATCCATGGGATCTCAGCGCATACGAGATACAGCGACGCCTGCTCTCGCTCGCGGATCAGGCCCGTCCGGCGCAGGGCCTGAGCAGCGGCGACGCCCGGCGCATCAATCGCGAGAACTGGCGCACGTTGGAAAGACGCATCCTCGAGTGGATCGAACTCGACGGTCACCGATTCCCGAAACAGCACCCGCGCTGGCACCGCAGCGCTGTCACCTCGTCATCTGAAGCCCAGACGGCGATCGACACGCTGAGAAGCACCGCTAACACGCTGCTCCCTGCCGTTGACCACGAAATCCGGTCATGTCTCGCATCCGTCGGCATCCCGCTGCCGGACACGTCGGCAGACCGAGCCAATGCTCTTGATCTCCTCGGCGACATACGGTCGCTGCTCGAGCGCTGCACCTCTGACGTGTACTCCTTGGACCTCGCCGCGTTCGACGCAGAATTCATGCGAGCCCGCAGTTCTTCGAGGCTCATCCAGACCTTCTCGCGCAAGCTCCGCCGCTGCCGCAAGGCCGTCGAGGCAACTCTGCGCGGCGGAAACCAGAAACGGCTCTCGACCGTCGAGGCAGCGGAGATCGTTAAAGGCGCCCTGCGCCATCAATCGACATGGTCCGCACTCGGCGCCGACGGGGCACCGCGGGCTTCCGCAAGTCTCGATGCGGCGCTCGACGCCGTCAGCGAGGCCCTGTCAGCACTGGCTCATCTCGCGGACATGGGACTCATCGACTCCACGTCTGCCGCGACACTCTCGTGGGCCGAATTGTCCGCCGAGATCGGCGCGCTCGCACAGGATGCGCACGCGGCCCAACGACTGCCTCGGCTGCGTGAACTGGACGCAGAACTGCGCGACGCCGGCGTCAACCTCGTCCTATCCTCGCTCGGGGGCAGATGCACCCCCAGACAGGCAGCGTCAGCGGTCGAGCGCGCTTGGCTGAGCCGAGTGCTCGAGGACATCAAATTCGCCGATCCTCGACTGGCGAACTTCGACAGCAGCCGCGCGACCCGCTTGCGGGCCGAATTCGCCGAGTTCGACCGGGAGCACCTCGCGGTCAACCCGATGCGCATCCGCCGCAACGTCGCACAGACCGTCATCGCGGCGATGAATGAACACCCGACGGAGGCTGACATCATCCGCAAAGAGGCGGCGAAGCGGCGGCGTCATCGCAGCGTCCGGCAGCTGCTCGCGGATGCACCACATGTCCTGACTGCGCTGCGGCCGTGCTGGACGATGTCGCCGGTGCTCGTCGCGGAGATGATCCCGGCTCAGTCGGACCTCTTTGACGTGGTCATCTTCGACGAGGCGTCCCAGATCCCGCCGGCAGAGGCCATCAGCAGCTTGGCGCGTGCCCGTCAAGCCGTCATCGCCGGGGATAGCAATCAGCTGCCGCCCACGGCATTCTTCGGGCGGGAGGCCGCCGAAGGCGAGACGGACGAGACCGATTTTTCCATCGGCGACGTGGAATCCCTGCTCGATCTCGCCGTTGTCTTCCTTCGCGAGACCATGTTGACGTGGCACTATCGCAGCCGCGACGACCGGCTCATCGCGTTTTCGAACAAGCACATTTACAGTGGGTCCCTGACCACGTTTCCCGGCACGGACACAGCACAGCCGGTGACGCACCATGTGGTCGATTTCCGAGCGGTTGCGGCCGCGAACGGCACGCGTTCGAACCCCGACGAGGCACGTTACGTCGCCGAACGAGTGCTGGACCACGCACGTACTTCGCCGCACGAGACGCTCGGCGTGATCGCATTCGGCCAAGCCCATGCCGACGCCATTGACGGCGAGCGGCTGCGGCTGTTGGGAGACCTCCGCGATCCATCCTTGGAGGCGTTCTTCGATGAGGCGAACGAGGAACGCTTCTTCGTGAAGAACATCGAGCGGGTGCAGGGTGACGAACGGGACGTCATCATGCTGAGCGTCGGCTACCACAAGGATGCCAACGGGCGGTTGCTGTACCGGTTCGGCCCCCTGAATCAAGAAGGCGGCGAGCGGCGCCTCAATGTTGCCGTGACCAGGGCCCGCTCTCGTGTCGCGCTCGTCTCGTCGTTCAGTCATCACGACATGGCACCCGGTCGGTCGTCTGCACGGGGCGTCGAATTGCTGCGCCAGTACCTGGAATACGCAGCCTCAGGCGGGCACGTCCTCGGTTCGGCCGCACACGATGTGCCGCTCAACCCCTTCGAACTCTCGGTACAACGCGGATTGCGACGACGCGGCATTCCGGCCACGCCGCAATATGGGGTTTCCGGCTACCGGATCGACTTCGCGTGCGCCCATCCCGACAAGCCCGGACTAATGGTGCTGGCGCTCGAGGCGGACGGTGCCAGCTACCACTCCAGCGCGACCGCCCGGGATCGCGACCGCCTGCGCCAGCAGGTGCTCGAAGACAAGGGCTGGCGTGTACATCGCATCTGGTCGACCTCGTGGTTCAACAACGCCGAAGCCGAACTTGACAAGACGGAAGCTGCTTGGCGCGCGGCGGTTGCCGACGCTGACGCTCTGAGACCGTCACAGCCACCGACGGGCACGGCATCAGCAGCCGCAGCCCCGCACGGATCTCGATCAGTCACTCGTGCGTCGGTCCGGCAAGCAAAGAACCCGACCGTTCGGCCCACCACCTCGCCCGCACCGCGCGGACCAAGGCCAAATGTCCCTCGTGTCGGTTCAGGGAGGCGGCGCAGCATCGGGGACTACACACACGCCGAACTGGTATCGCTTGCCTGCTGGATCAACGCCGACACGCTTCTGCGCCCCGAGGCTGACCTGATTTCCGAGCTCGCCGCCGAGTTGGGTTTCCAGCGACTCGGCAAGCGCATTATCGAGGCCCTCACGGCGGCTGCCAAGGCCGCTGACGCCGCGCCCGTCGACAAGCCGACGATGCCGTAGATCGCCCCGCTATCGCCCGGGCCGCCCCGAGCCGACGCAGCGATTCATGCCGGGCATCCGGGAGACACCGCAGGCCAGCACCGAGGACTTCTCCACCGCGGTCATTGCTTGGCGGTGACCTCGAGCGGCCGCCAGAGACTGTCGATGGGCATCGACCACAGACGGTCCCCGTGGGGCAGATGGTGCGATCCCAAGTGCAACAGGACGCCGGCTCGAAATGCACCCGGCTCGACGGCATCGAGCGCATCCCTGAAGGCGGCGAGGTGCCGCAGATCTTTGCGCTGCGGCGACGAAGTGGCTTTGATCTCCACCGCCACGACGGCGCCGTCGCTGCGCTCGAGGACGAGGTCGACTTCGCGGCCATGCTTGTCGCGATAGTGGAACGGCATCACCGGTAGGTCTGCTGCCGAGCACAGGCGCGTGATCTCGTTGGCCGCAAAGGTCTCGACGAGTGGACCGAGCATCGGGTGATTCAACGCCGACAGCGATACGTGATCGATCCCCAGCAGGCCGGCTGCGAGACCGCTGTCAGCGACATGCAGCTTCGGCCGCTGCAAGGCGCGAGAAACGCGGTTTCGCCGCCAGGCAGGAACCTCGTTCACCAAGAAGACCGTGCGCAGCCAGCCGAGGTACGAGTGCACGGTGGATCGGTCCAGTCCCAAGCGCTGCGACCACTGCGACACGTTGAGCTCCCCGGCTGTCTGGGCCGCAGCCAGTCGCAGGACCTGCGGCAATGCCGCTGCACGGCGGATATCGCCCAACTGCACGATGTCCCTGCTGATGACCGTCTCGGCGTAGCTCGCGAACCATCGGCTGCGATCGCGCGGGTCCGTCGCCTGAACCTCTGGGAAGCCGCCCGTGCATACCAGATGCAGATAATGGGCCCGGTCGGTCGCAGCCTCAGTCACCAGGGCAGACATTCCATCGGGATCAAACCAATGCTCGATGAACGTCTCGCTGTCTCGGCTGCCACCAAGCTCCCCGTTCCGCTCCGAAGGCGCGTTCGCCGACAAGCCCAGCTGGGGCGACACCGTTGCGTCCGATGCCGCCCGCAGTTCGCGCTGACTGAACGGCCACAAAGTGAAGAGCGCCGCGCGGCCGGCAAGAGATTCGCTGATCGTCGGCACCGTCAGGAAGTTCGAAGATCCCGTCAACAGGAAACGGCCCGGAACGTTGGTGCCGTCATCGACGGCAATCTTTATGGCACGGACGAGTCGATCCCCGGCCCTTTGCACCTCATCGACGACGACCGGCGGGCGAAATGCCCTCACGAACGCATGAGGGTCATCGTCAGCCAAGCCCAGGATCCCGTCATCGTCGAGGGTGACATAGGTACCGCCCCGCGCCGTCGCCAGCGTGCGAGCCAGTGTGGACTTGCCGCTCTGGCGCGGACCGTGAACTACCACGACGCGAAACGCATCGAGCGAGGCGTCGACTCGCTGCGCGAGCAGCCGTGGAATCTCGTTCACGGCAACTAGCCTACGCTCTCACCGACAATATGGACATTCACTCATCAACAATATATCCCTTCCCAAATCACAATTTCGCCCCCAAGTGCACTGCATGTGCCAAAGCGAGGAGTCGCAATGAACCAAGGACTGCGGCGCAACGACGATCTGCCGCGGGGGATACCTGACGATCGGCCCGCAGACGGCGACGACAGCGCATCTGTGTCGTTTCGGCTCGACGAGCTGCGGCCGTGGGGCATTGCTGCGTATGTGGCGGCTGGCATGGCTGCCGATGACGCGGAAACCGTCGTCGACAATCAGCTCTGGTCGGACCGGCGAGGCGTCGACACGCACGGCTTCCAGCGGGTGAGCTGGTACGTGAATTGGTTCCGGGACGGCACCACCGACCCGACGGCCCAGTGCGAGATCGTCACTCGAACCCCATCGGTCCTCGTGGCCGACGGGCACCACGGACTCGGCCAGCTCGTCATCACTCGCTTCATGGAGCAGCTCATCGACGCCGCCACCGAAAGCGGCTTGGTGGTCGGGGTGATCCGCAATTCCAATGACTGGGGCTGCGGGGCGAACTACCCATACCACGCCGCCGAAGCCGGCTTCGTCTGTTACGGCACGACCACCTCGGTGCCGAACCTGGCACCGTTCGGCAGCCGCCGCAAGCTGTTCGGCAACAACCCCATCGTGTGGACGTTCCCCCGCCGCGACGAGCCGCCGATCGTGCTCGACATGGCGATCACACCGGTCGCTCTCGGCAAGGTGCTGCGGGCCCGCTCGGAGGGAAGGGACATCCCCGTCGAGTGGGGTTTCCTGGACCGCGACGGCAATCCCACCGTCGATCCAGACGTGGCGATGCGTGGCATCGTGCCGGCCATCGGCGGCTACAAGGGCATCGGCATGATCACGGCTTCCAACATCGCAGCGGGCATCTTGGCTGGATCTGCCCACACCGGTGATGTGGCTGTGGGACGGCGCGGCCAGTTCTTCCTGCTGATGGACCCCGGCGTGTTCCGGGACCGCAATGAGTACTACGACGACATCGAGGACATGGTTGCCCAGATCCGCGCCGCCGGTGAAGAGGATGTGCTGCCAGGCCAGACCGTGTACCTGCCGGGCGAGCTTGAACAGCGCGAAATGGACCGGCGCAGCGCCGCCGGCACGGTGAGCTACCCGGCGTCGGTGGTCCGATCGCTGAGCCGTGTCGGCGACGAGCTCGGCGTGCCGTTCGACTGCGCGGCCGTGCCCGACGCCAGCCCCGCAGGAGGCCCGTGATGACAGGGACCGAGGCGGCCGACGGTGCCGCGAGCGACAAGATGCTGGCGCTCGCGGCTGAGTGGATCCCCACATTGAAAGAGCGAAGCGTCGAGATCGACCGGCTGCGGCAACTCCCCCAAGACCTTGCTGAGGCGCTCGCCGCCGACGGCTTCTACCGGACCTTGGTGCCGCCGGCGCTCGGCGGGATGGGACTGTCGCCGGCCGTCGTGGCCGAGATCAGCGAAGTACTGGCGATGGGCAACGCGTCGGCAGCGTGGTGCACCTTCATCGGTTCCACGTCGCAGATCATGTTCGCCGCTCTGGAGTCCGCCCAGCTTGCGCAGGTGCTGGCGAACCCCGACGTGATCACCGCCGGGGTGTTCGCGCCCTCGGGGACAGCCACCGCTGGCGAGGGGCCTGACGGCGCGGAGGGGTACGTCGTGAACGGCCGCTGGGCATGGGCGTCGGGCTCTCACAACGCCGAGTGGATATCCGGGGGCGTGCAGATCGACAGCGGCCAGTCAACCGATTCGGCGCAGCCGGCGCTGGGCCGGGTCTTCTTCCGCCCCGAAGACATCGTCCTCCACGACGACTGGTACACGAGCGGGCTGCGAGGCTCGGGTTCGAGCATCTTCGAAGCCGACGACGTCTGGCTCCCTTCCGACCGCATCGCGTATGAGCGCGCCATCCTGAAGTCTCCGTACGCAGCGCAGCCGCTGTATCGGATGCCGCTGTTCGGTCTGCTGGCGCTGCCGATCGGTGCGATCGCCCTGGGCATGGCCCGCGCCTGCATCGACGAGGTCATCGAGGTCGCCACCTCGAAGGTGCCCCAGGGCTCCCGCCGCACACTCGGACAGCGGCCGTCGCTCCACTCAGCCGTGGCGGTCGCCGACACCGAAGTGCGGGCCGCCCGCACGCTGCTGTACGCAGAGATCGGTGCCGCGTGGGAACGAGCGCAGCACGGACTGGCAGACTTGGAGATCAGGCGAAACCTGCGCACCGCCACCACCCACGCGATGCAGACGAGCCTGCGGGTCACGCAGTCGATGAACTCTGCCGTCGGGGGCACGGCCGTGTTCGAGGCGTCGCCGCTTCAGCGCCACCTGCGTGATGCCCAGACCGCGTCGGCTCACTTCATGGTTGCGATGCCGGTCATGGAATTGGCCGGTCGCAGCTTCTTCGACGTCGACGGCGACACGTCTGGGCTCTGAGACGCTGAAGGTGGCTCAGTTCTCGCGGCGGCGCTGGTGCGCTGGCAGCGGGAAGGTGATCGGGATGAGCGCGGTGAGATCTATGTCGATGAGCGACGGTCCTGCCGGGCCCGATTCGCCGCTGGCACGGGCAACCGCCTGACCGAACGCCTCTTCGAACTCCGCAGCGCTGGCCACCCGCTGCGCCGGCACGCCCATTGCCTCGGCGACGCCGACGAAATCGATGCCGCCGATCTCGGTGCCGTGGTGTTCGTCCCACAACGCGTCCTGGATAATGCGCAGCACCCCATAGCCGCCGTCGTTGAAGACGCACACGATTACCGGCAGGCCATGCTCGGCGAGCGTCGAGATCTCGCCGATCGACAGCATCAGCCCGCCATCGCCCTGGATCACCACCGTCGGCTGGCCGCCCGCCAGCGATGCGCCCACCGCCATCGGCACACCGGGGCCGATTGCAGCGTTCGCCGCACGAATCGATGTGCGCGGTGCAACGATCGGCAGCAGCCGGTTGCCCCACATGTAGCCCGGCACCGTCGTGTCTCGGACTATCCGAGCCTCATCGGGAAGCAAGCGTCGCATCGCGTCGCAGATAGCTGCGTGATCGACGCCGATCTCTTCGCGCATCGCCTCCATGTCAGCAACACGGTGCTTGCGAGCCCGCTCCACATAGCCGTCGTCGATGGTGGGTCTGCCGTCGCCCAGCCGCTCGAGCAGCCCCGCGAGGCTGAGCTTCGCGTCGCCGACGACCGCGAGAGACGCTGGATAGTTCAGGCCGATCACGCCGGGATCTACATCGAGATGAATCAGCTCGTCGGGCAATCGCAGTGCCCACACCCTGGTCGCGTAGTTCTGGAATCGCGTGCCGACAGCGAGCAGCAGGTCGGCTTCGGCAAACACGTCGGCCATCTGCGGGCGGTCTGAGCGGAATCCCAACGACAGCGGGTGCAGCTCGCTCAGGGCGCTGCGACCCTCGATAGTCGTCACGACGGGAGCGCCGAGACGTTCCGCCAACGCCGTGAGCTCAGCCGAGGCATCGGCGCTGACGACGCCGCCGCCGGCCCAGATCAGCGGCCGCTGCGCTGCAGCCAAACGCTCGGCGGCATCGTCAAGCAATGCCCCGTCGGGCCGCAGCCGGGCGACTTCGGGCGAGCCTGCGACGGACAGATCGCCGACTTTGGCGTACTGGAAATCGATCGGAATCTCCACCGTGCCGGGCTGCGGACGACCCGTGCGGATGTCGTCGGCGACGCGGGCGATCTCGGCCGAGATCTCGCTGGGATGCCGCACCGACGCCACGCTGCGACACACCGTCCGCAGCATGTCGACCTGATGGTCGTTCTCGTGCAGGAAGCCCTTGCCCTTGCCGTAGAAGCGCGATTCGGTCTGCCCGGTCACCATCAGCACGGCCGAGCTGGAGAACGACGCCTCGTACAGGCCTGCTACCGCGTTGGCCGCACCTGGCCCGGTGGAGGTGAGCAGTACGCCCATCTCCCCTGTGGCTCGGTAGTAGGCGTCGGCGGCATGCGCAGCCGCCTGTTCGTGGCGGACCTTGACCACCTCGATGTCGTCGCGCACCGACAGCGCCTCGTACATCGGCAGGTTGTGCACGCTGACGATCCCAAACACGTGCCGCACGCCCAAGCGTGCCAACGTCGCTGCAACGGCCTCGCCGCCAGTCATCTCACTCATCGTTGTCACACACCCCTGGCGTCGTTCATCGCCCGCACGGTAGCCCTGCGGCGCCGCGCCGGGCGCAGCGCACTGCCTGTGTCAGGCCGGCGCTCAGGCCCTCAGCTGGAAGGGGGGATACTCGTCGGTCAGCAGGTGCAGATAAGCGTTGGTGCGCAGGACGACGCCGTACCAAGCGAGCAGCCAGTCGCGCAGGCCCGCCGGCCAGCGGCCTGTGAACAGCACAGCGAAGAGGCCGATCACGGTGATCACCAACGCGACCACGCTGGTCAGCCACCAGAACACCAGCGCCGGTATCGCGAGAATCAGGCGCACCGCCACGGTGCCACGATTGCGGTCGGACAGCTCGGGCTCGAAGCCGACTGCCACCGGCGAGCCGCCGGGATCTGCTGCGGACATCTGGAACGCGAACGGCGGATACCGCTCGTGGACGAAGCCCACGTACGCATACAGCCGCAGCGTGTAGCGCAGGTACATGGCTTGGAAATCCGCCAAGCCGGCCGGCATGCGCCCCGTGAAGACGATCGCCACCCAGCCCACGATGTTCAGCAGCCACGCGAGGTGCTGCAGCACCTCGAAGATGATGAGGTGCGGGATCGCCAGCAGCCAGTGCACCAGTGGGCGCCAATTTGCAACGCGATCTGGCACTTCGACGGAGACGGTGGCTGGGTAGTCCATGAGCGAAAGCTACTGCGGCGCCCGCTACGGACCTGACCAATAGGACTTCCGCAAGCAGCGCTATGCGGCGACGAGCGGGAATCTGTCGTCGTCGGCCGGGTACTCACCGGCAACAGCAATCGTGTCCTCGTCGGTGATGATGGGATCGCAGCCCGGATGGGGATACCAGACGGCGTCGTCGCCCAGCCATCGGGTGGACAGCGCCACACGCCGGTGGTCACCGGCATTGCCGGGTGACCCGTGGATGATCCACGAGGAGAAGAACAGCGCATCGCCAGGTTCGACGTCGAAGCCCACGATGTCGTAGTCGTCTCGGTTGGCTTGGACATCGGGCATCTTTTCGCCGTCGAAGTCGGCCATGAAACCCTTCTTTCCGTCGAAGGATTCTGGCGCGTAGTAGGCGTCCCAGCTGTGGGAGCCGCGCACGAACTCGAGCGAGCTCTCCGCCACCGTCACCGGGGTCATCGCCACCCATGCCGAGCAGATCTGCTTGCCCAGGAAGGGCCAATACGGGATGTCCTGGTGCCACGGTGTCGGGTTGGCCGTGAGCGGCTCCTTGATGAGCAGGTGATCGAAATAGAGGCGAGCAGTCTTCGAACCCATCAGCGTCGCTGCCATCTGTGCCACGCCCGAGTTGTGCACGAAATCGCCGATGACCGGATCCTCTTCCCACCGGTAGCGGCTCGTGAACAGCCGGTTCTCGGGCGCGCCCGGGTTGGTGTCCGACACCCATTTTCCCGGCTCTCGCAACTGCTGATCGGCCACCTCGAGCACCCGCCCGATCCACTCCTCGTCGACCGCGCCCGCGATCTTGACGACGCCGTCGGCGACGAATGTGTCCCTGTGTTGCAAGGTGATGCGGTCGGCGGCCTCGCCAGCTTGTGATCGGCTCATCGGTCCTCCCCCTCCGGCCGTGGCACTGCAGTTTCAAGGCTACGGCGATGCTGGCAGAGGCTCCGTCGTGGACGATTCTGCCCATGACGCAGAGCCTGTTGGCACATCAGTCTCGCCGTCTGCACACACCGCCACCCGCAGGCCTGCGATGCGAGCCGGGCTGTGTGTCCGCTCGTTATGCACGCCGAACGCGTGATGAGCCGGCACGAGATCGCCGAACGGGCTGATCACGTTCACGTTGTCGGCCCCGATCAGTCCGGGATGCTCCACCCCGCACGCATCAGCGAGACGGAAGAGCTCCTTGCGCAGACCGATGATGTAGTTGGCCAACCGGACGCTCTTGTTCGTCGGATCGAGCCCTCGCGAGAGCCATTTGTTCTGGGTGGCCACACCGGTCGGGCAGTGGTCGGTATGGCACCGCTGAGCCTGGATGCAGCCGATGGCCATCATGGGCTCGCGTGCTACGCCGATCATGTCAACGCCGATGTTGAAGGCCAGCGCGGCAGGGGCTGGAAAGCCGAGCTTGGCCGAGCCGATCATCACGATGTCATCGGTGAGGCCGGCCTCGCCGAACGCCCGATGCACGACGCCGAATGCCCGCCAGAACGGCAGCGCCACATGATCGGTGAACACCAGCGGCCCCGCCCCGGTGCCCCCCTCTGCGCCGTCGACGGTCACAAAATCCGGACCGCGGCGGGTCTCGGCCATGTGCTGCGCGAGCTCGGTCCAGAACACCTCTTGGCCCACTGCCGACTTGATCCCAACCGGGAGGCCGGTAGCTCCTGCCACTTCCTCCACGAAGTCCACGAGCTCATGCACCGAGCCGAATGCCGAGTGGCGGCTGGGGCTCACCACGTCCTCGCCGACCGGGACGCCGCGTGCTGCCGCGATCTCGGGGCTCACCTTCGCCGCAGGCAACAAACCGCCGACGCCCGGCTTTGCGCCCTGGGACAGCTTCACCTCGATGGAGCGGACCGGCGCCGAATCGATCGTCTCCAGCAAGCGGTCCATCGAGAACGTGCCGTCAAGATTGCGGCAGCCGAAGTAGCCGGTGCCCATCTGGAACACCAAGTCACCGCCGTTGCGGTGATATTCCGACACTCCGCCTTCGCCGGTGTTGTGCATGCAGCCAGCCATCTTCGCCCCGCGGTTCAGCGCCGCGATGGCGGGGCCCGACAGCGATCCGTAGCTCATAGCCGAGATGTTGACAATGGAAGCCGGCCGGAATGCCTTGGCCCGGTCCCGCCAGGCACCCATGATCTTGCCGCAGGGGATCGGCGCTTCGGGCGGCACATCGCGCCCCAGCGGGAACGGGCTGTGGCGAAACGTGATGTGACCCGGCTTGTCAATCTCGTCGTCGGTGCCGAATCCGAAGTACGTGTTCTGCTGCTTGGCGGTCGAATACACCCAGCGACGCTCATCCCGGTTGAAGGGCCGCTCCTCCTCGTTGTGAGCGACGATGTACTGCCGCAGCTCAGGGCCGATCTTCTCCAACAAGAAGCGCAGATGGCCGATGACCGGATAGGTGCGCAGAATCGAGTGGCGCTTCTGGACGCTGTCGTGAATGAACACGAACACCAGAAATGCCCCGACGATGATCAACCCCCACAACCACCACGGCACGATCCTGAAACTACCGCGGGTCCGCGATAGGCCGTAGCCGCGACCCCCGACAGGTTCCCCGATTGCGACCTGCATCTCCGGGGCAGGAATCACTCATCCGACCCGTCCGGGAACGGCTTCCTATGCTGGCCCGATGGCATCGGTGCCCGACGGCGATATGCCCCCACCGGCCCCACCGGCCCCACCGGCGGGAACTCCGGCGCTTGCGCCCGAGGTGCTCACGCTCATGCCAGCCGCCCACGAAGCACCCCGCTGCTCGGCCCACGCGACCGCGATCGGCACGGATCCCGGTGGCACCGCTATCGCCGCTGACGCCGTCGCGCTGGTGGAAGTGCCGCTGCCGTGGTCGAAGCCCGTCTTTGCTAGCGGTCTGCTCGAAGGCTTCAGGCCGATGATGGAGCTGAAGGTCGGATTCGCACGGGTGCTCGCCGTGGTGCCGCCAGATGAGCGTGGTCGAACCGGCAGGATCCCGGTGGTGCTGCACTGGCGCGTCGGTGCCGGCACGCAATCGGCATACTTCGAGGCGGACGGAAGGGACGGGTTGCACCGGCTGTTCGCCCACCTCGAGCATCAGTCGCCCGCAGATCCGGTACCGGCGGGGGCAGGGCTTGCTTCGGTCGGATCCGCAGAGAACGAGCGGGCCGTGCTCATCTGCACCCAAGGCAGCCACGACGTGTGCTGTGGCAGCGAGGGCACACGCCTCGCGGCCGACTTCGAGGCGGTGATGCGCGCGTACCGGGCTGCAGACGTCAACGAGCCATATGCCGGTGCGCCGACAGCGAGCGGTCGAGTCACCGTGTATCGCGTCAGCCACACCGGAGGCCACCGCTTCGCTCCGACTGCCATGACGCTGCCCGACGGCCGTATGTGGGCCAATATCGAAGCCGGCGAAATCGCCACGATCTTGGATCAGACTGCCAATGCGGCCGCAATGGCACCGCGCTGCCGGGGATGGTGGGGGGCGCCGACCGGACCGGCACAAGTCGCCGAACGCGCGGTGTTCGCACAGGTCGGCTGGCCGCTCGAAGACCTCGCACGCAAGGTGAGCTTCCGGCCGTCTGCAGTGGGCTGGGAAGTCGAGGTTATGGCAACCGAGGCGGGCCGGGCATGGACGGTGTCGGTGGCGGAAGGACGAACCGTGCCGACGATCAGCTGCCGTGCTCTCGGCGGCCTGCCGGCGAAGCCCGCGACAGAATTCACAGTCACTGATATCCGGGAGACATAGATATGACATCACCGCTGGACGGCATCCGCGTCGTTGAGTTCGCAAATTTCGCTGCGGCGCCGTCCGCTGCTGCGATCATGGCCGACCTCGGGGCCGAAGTCATCAAGGTCGAGGCCATCGGAGGCGATCCGATTCGCGGGCTGATGAAGCAGGCGAAGCTGCCAGAAGGTGCGCACAACCCCGACGTGGCATTCCAGTTCATCAACCGAGGCAAGCAGTCGATCCAGCTCAACCTGGAGGACCCCGACGGCTCGGCCATCGCCCAGCGGCTGGTCGCAGCTTCCGATGTCGTGGTGATGAATCTGCTCCCCGAGCGTCGTGAACGCTTCGGTCTGAGCACCGACGAGCTGCTGGCGCTGAAGCCCGACCTGGTGATCGGCGTGCTGTCGGGCTACGGCGAAGTGGGCGACGAGATCGACCGGCCCGGTTACGACGTCACCGCGTTCTTCTCCCGCTCAGGGCTGTACGGGGCATCCACCCCGCCCGGCGGGCTGCCTCCTCATGCCCGACCAGGCCAAGGTGATCACACCACGAGCCTGGCCTTCTTCGGCGCGATCATGGCGGGGCTGCGGGCACGAGACGTCACGGGCGAAGGCCAAGTCGTGGAGTCGTCACTGTTGCGCACGGCAGCATGGACGATTGCCATCGACCTGTCAACCTCGCTGGTCGACGGACGCCCCAACACCGAACGCCCCCGCGACCGGGGGCTCTCCCCGATGCTCGAGGCGTTCGAATGCGCTGACGGCCGGTGGATCCATTTCACCATGCCCGATACGGGCAACGCGTGGGAGCGATTCTGCAAGGCCATCGAACGCCAGGACCTGCTCGACAATCCCGACTACGAGACCGGCCGACAGCGATTCCGGGCGATGGGCGCCCTCGTGGCCGACATCGAGGACACCCTGAAGTCGAAGCCGTCGGGGTACTGGATGCCGCGGCTGGACGAGCACCGCTGCATCTGGGCACCCATCAACGACACCGCTTCGGCGGTGCAGGATCCCCAGGTACGGGCAACCGGCGCGTTCGAGACCATTGATCATCCCGAAGCAGGGCAGTTCGAGACCATCGCGGCCCCGTTCCGCATGCACAACTCCCCCGACGTGGGCGTGCGCGGCCCTGCACCGCGCGCCGGCGAGCACACCGAGCAGGTGTTGTCGGAGCTGCTCGGCCTCAGTGCCGACGAGGTCGCCGACCTCACCCAACGCGGCGTCGTCGCCGGCGACTGAGCAGATACCGGCGTCGTGTCGACGCCGATCAGACGTCAAGCCGGCTGATGATGTCCGCTGCGATGTCCCCCGGTGAGCGGCCTGCGGTGCGGACTTGCTCGAACTGCGCGTAACCCGCAGCCCTGTCGTCCAAGAGGCGCGTCACAGCGGCAGCCGGATCCTCGCCTGCGAGCAGCGGCCGGACCGGGCCGTCGACGTCAGCCCGCAATCTGCGGATGATCTCGTCAGCATCCGCGACGAGACAGAACACCCTGCCCGTCGCGGTCAGCACATCGGCATTCACCGGATCGAGCAGCATCCGACCGCCGGTAGCAATTACCTGGTGCCGACCCCCCGCCGCTTCGAGTGCTGCTTCGCGCTCAAGTTCCCGGAAAGCGTCCTCTCCGTATTCAGCAAAGATCGCCTCGATCGGCCCGTGTCGTGACACGATCACGTCGTCGGTGTCCACGAAGGTCCAACCGAGCTCGCGAGCGACGAGCTTCCCCACGGTCGTCTTGCCCGAGCCCATGAAGCCCGTGAGCACGACATTGCGGACAGAGGCTCGCGTCACGGGTTCACGCTAGTGGTGTGTCGCGGGTTTGTCTGCACGGTATTGAGGCCTCTGACCTCGGCAAACAGGTCAATAGATCCCGCAACCAAACACTCGACGTACCACTAGGGACGGTCGGCCCCGAGGCGGTGACGCCCGGATGGCCAACGCGAATAACGCGGAAACATCGGCCAACGATGCGGCGACATCGCTTGACGGTTCGCACGGCCACCGCTTTCCTACGACTTTGAACCGGATTCCGCGCCGGTGCTGATGCGCGGTCGCACACCCAGGAGCACCCTTGTCCACCAACTCGACACCGGACGCAGCAGCCCTACGCGACTTAGCGGAGGAAGATCACGAGATCGGATCGCTGGATGTGCCTGCGGTGCTGTTCTTGTGCACGCACAACGCGGGCCGCTCCCAGATGGCGGCAGGATGGCTGCGCCATCTCGCCGGCAGCCGCGTGGACGTGTTTTCCGGCGGTTCGGATCCGGGGCTCGAAACCAACGCCACGGCGATCGAGGCCATGGGAGAGTTCGGCATCGACATCGCTGGCGAGTACCCCAAACCGTGGACTGACGAGATTGCCCGCGCCGCCGATGTCATCGTCACCATGGGATGCGGCGACGCTTGCCCCATCTTCCCGGGCAAGCGTTACGAAGACTGGGAGCTCACCGATCCGGCGGGCCAGCCGATCGAGGTCGTGCGTGCAATACGCGACGACATCGGCCGACGCGTCGGCGGGCTGCTCGCGACGCTGAAGATTCCGGCCGCGGCGTAAACGAGAATCGCAGCAGCGCCGAAACCGCCTCTAGGACGCGACGGCTTCGGCGCCGGGGCCTTGGGGCGGCAATCCGATGGGGAAGGCGTCGCGGATCGCGGCGTCCACGGCAGGGCTGATGTGAGACGGCCAGTGGTTCGCCAAGGTGGCCGTCACGTGGTCGTGGGCCACATCATGTGCGGGCCGGCTGCCCGCCTCGGTCCAGTCCTCGGGAGTATCCCGGTTGGACACCAGCGGGTACAGGTATTCGGTTTCCATGAGCTCGAGCGTCTGCGGCGAACCCAAGAAGTGACCCGGACCTGCAATGACCTCGGCGATGAGCTCGGCCGACAGGGTGTCAGCGTTCACCTCGATGCCTCGCACGGTGCGGTTGATGGCACCCAACATGTCGTTGTCGATCACCAGTGCTTCATGCGAGCACGCCAGCAAGCTCGCCAGCATTCCGGCCGACTCGTAGACGATGTTCGCTCCCGCGTGGCCGGCCAGCCCCACGTTCAGGCCCTTCTCGTAACCGGCCTGGGCGTCGTTCACCTTGGAGTCGGTCATGCCTGCCGCTACGCCGGTGGGCAGCCCGAGCCAATGGCCAATCTCGGCGGCGGCGGCGTTGAGGATGCCTTCCTCGCCCGATCCCCCGCTCATGGCTCCGGTGCGCAGGTCGGACACGAAAGGCCACAAGCCCAGCAGGCATGGGTGCCCGGGCGACAGCAGGTTCACCACGGTCATGCCTCCGAGGCACTCCGCCACCGCCTGCGCCAGCGCGCCTGCGAGCGCTGCAGGCGCGGTGGCACCCGCTTGGAGAGCCGACAGCAGATTGATCGGCATGCCCGTGCGCACCTGTGCAACCAAGCACCTCGCCGAGTCGTAAGCGAAACGCAGCGGTGGGACGACGAAGGTGTTGTTGGCTGCGATGAACGGGCGCTTCGCGAACTCGCCCTCGCCGCCGAGCACCAGGTCGAACATCTCGACCGACTCGTACACCCACTCTGGCTCGAACCACGAGGATCCACCCGGTTTGGTGGTGCTGCACATCACTGCGTATGCCGTGGTCATGTCGAGATCACGGGTCTCAACCATGTCTCGGGCCACCACCGTGCGCACGTAGAAGTGCAGGTTGTCGAGCGTGTCGACCAGACGGCCGCAGTCGTACACGTCCTGTGCCAGCGAGTCGCGGAACGTGCCGGTGACGTGGTCGTACATCATCACCGCCGCGCCGGAGGTGCCGAAGTAGACGTGCTCGCCGCCCACCTGCACCGACTGGTCGTCGTCGAAGCCGTGCCACGTCCACTCCTTGGCAGCGGTCTCGATGGCACGCTCGACGACGCCGCGAGGCAGGCGGAGGCGACCGTTGTCGTCCACCCACCCGCCGACTGGCGTTGCTGCTTCGATGAACTCGTCGAGCGGGTCGCCCATGCCCACGTCGGAGAGCAGCCCGAGCGCCGTGTCGTACACCTGCTGCATGTCGCTCTCGGTGAGCGGTTTGAAGCGGCCCGCAGGCAGACCGGGGCGGACCGGTCGACGGGCGCGTTCGAGCTCTGCCTCGCGGACGGCAATCCGGCCTGCCCGGCCGCCGCCGCGGCGCCGCCTGGGCACCTCAGCAGGCTCCGGTGACGGTGCAGCGGTGTCAGACATGAGCACCTCGGTTGGCAATCTGTGTGGTGGGCAGCGGTTGTCGGTAGCGGTTGTGGGTAGCGGTGTGCGCTGGGGACTTGAGGTTCAGGGGCTGAGATGCGGGTGCGCAGCCATGAGTAGTTCAGGCGCGCAGCGCTGCATTGCGTGGGTCGTAGGCGGCTTCGGCGAGCACGGTGGCTGTGCGGCGCTCGCCGAGGAGGTCCAGCTCGAAGGTGCTGCCGGGGGCCTCGAATTGAGGGTCGACGTACACGAACGCCAAGCTGCGACCCACGGAGTGTCCCCAAGCACCGCTGGTGCCGATGCCCATGGGCTCGTCGCTGCCGGGGGCGAAGGCCGGTTCGTTGCCGCGCACGTCGTTGTCGGTGGCGTCCACCTCGCAGTAGACGAGCACCATCGAGAGCGGTTCGCCGCGCTCCTCAGACTCTCGGCGGGCCAGCGCGGCGTCGCGGCCGATGAAGGGGCGGTTGTAGTCCACGAAGCGCCCTAAGCGGGCTTCGACCGGCGTGATTTCCGTCGTGAGCTCGCTGCCCCAGGCCTTGTACGCCTTCTCGATGCGCATGACGTTCATGGCGTAGCTACCGAAGTGCACCAGGCCGTGCGGCTCGCCGGATTCTGCGACCCCGTCATACACCCGGGCCAACTCAGACATCGGGCAGTGCAACTCCCAGCCCAGCTCGCCGACGTAGGAGACCCGCAGCGCGATCACGGACACACCCGCCACCGTGATCTCCTGCGCAGTCAGCCAGCTGAACGCGTCGTTGCCCAGATCGGCGTCTGTCAGCGGCGACAGCACGTCGCGTGCACGCGGCCCGGTCACACCCAAAATGGCAGTGCTGTCGGTGGCGTCGCGCACCTCAACCTGCTCGCCGGGCGCGATGTGGTCGCGCAGCCAGTCGAAATCGTGACTCTGCCCCATGACCGCGGAGGCCAGCCAGAATCGGTCCTGCGAGAGGCGTGCAATGGTCATCTCGCATTCGATGCCGCCGAGGGTGGTCAGCATGTGCGTCAGGCGGATGCCGCCGTCGCGGCCGGGCAGCCGGTTGGCCGACAGTCGGTCCAGCAGGGCGCCGGCGTCGGCGCCGGTCACCTCGAACTTGGCGAATGCGCTGAGATCGGCCAGGCCGACCCGCTCGCGCACGCCGCGCACCTCGGCGCCCACCGCGTCGTGCGCATTGGAGCGGCGGAATGAGTGGGCCTCGGGGCTGCCGTCAGGCGAGAAGTACTGCGGGCGTTCCCACCCGTAGATCTCCTGCCATTGCGCGCCCATCGCGTCGAAGCGGCCCCACAGCGGCGTGGTCTTGACCGGTCTGCCTGCCGCGCGCTGCTCCCCCGGCAGCCGCACCTGGTACATCTCGTGGTACTCGTCGATGGCCTTCTCGAAGGCGAATGGCGACTTGGGACCGGTGTGGTCGCCGAACCGGCGGGGATCCATACCGCGCACGTTGATCTCGGTCTGGCCGTGAACCATCCACTGCGCCAGGTACTTCCCTGCCCCGGGACCTTGGGTGATGCCGATGGAGGCCCCGTTGCAATGCCAATAGTTGCGCACGCCCGGCGCCGGCCCCATGAGATAGCCCGAATCGGGAGTGTGTGTGATCGGGCCCGACACCACCTGCTTGATGCCGGCCTCGGACAGCACGCCGATGCGCTGCTGCGCGAAGTCGAGACACTCCTCGAGAACATCGAGATCCTGCCCGGGCAGGTGAAAGTGCAGGTCCCAGTCGATGCCGTCGATGCCGTACGACCGGGCCCCGGACATCTCATAGGGCCCGATGAGCAGCCCATCGATCTCCTGGCGGTAGTAGCAGGAGGCCCGCGGGTCGCGCACCACCGGCAATTCGAAATCAAGCGCCTCGACAGCGGGCACCGTCTCGGTCACCAGGTACTGGTGGATGACCGACACGATCGGCACGTCGAGCCCGATCATGGCGCCGAGCTGCGGGGCGTAGTGCCCTGCGGCGTTCACGACGTGCTCGCAGTGGATGGTGTCCTGCTCGTCGTCGCCGTTCGATCCGTTGCGGCGGCGCCCCGGTTCGGCGCCGCCCCGCACGATGGTCACGTCCCAGCTGCCGTCGGGGCGCTGGGACATGCCGGTCACCAGCGTGTGACGCATGATGCGGCATCCGAGATCGCGCGCGCCCTTCGCCATGGTGTTGGTGCAGCTCGACGGGTCGGTCCAGCCGTCGTGTGGCGTGTAGAAGCCGAGCCGGACGTCGTCGAGATCGCTCAGCAGCGGGTGCCGCTCGGCGATCTCGTCAGGCCCGATGAGATGCGACTCCACGCCGATCTGAGTGAGCATGGCGTGGACGTACCGGTGCCAGTTGACCTCCTCAGGAGTCCGGGCCAGCCGGATCGCCCCGCAGCCGTGCCATCCAGCCGACAGCCCGGTCTCGGCCTCGATGCGCGGGTAGAGCGCGATGGCCTCCTGGTGGACCTTGGCCATATTGAGGTCGCCGATGAAGTTCGGAATGAGGCCCGCCGCGTGCCAGGTGGAGCCCGAGGTGAGCTCGCCCTTCTCGACCAGGATCGTGTCGGTCCAGCCCTCGTGCGCGAGGGCATACAGCAGGCCG
Organism: Acidimicrobiales bacterium; assembly: GCA_965231925.1. GTDB lineage: Bacteria > Actinomycetota > Acidimicrobiia > Acidimicrobiales > Poriferisodalaceae > Poriferisodalis. The sequence goes on along the minus strand of OZ246894.1, from coordinate 619,165 downwards.
GCGCCCATAGCCCCGCCGCCGATGATCACGCATTGCGCTTGTTCAGGCATGCTCAGCGATGCCGGGCCTGTTCAGCCATAGACAGGTCCCCATTTGTCCAGGCCAGACGCGAGCCGAACCCCCCGGTTCGGACCCCGTGGCATGCCGATGTGGTGCGCGCAAATTACCACCCCACCGCGCACCACCGCGCGCATCCTGCCCTGCACGCGAGCGTCGGGTCAGATCGCTCGCAGGCGCCGGGCTCGCAGCTGCCCGTCGGCGTCGAATCTGGCGAGCGAGCCGGGGTGTGCCGCTGCGGTCAAGCCATAGCCTCGGACGAGTCCAGCTGCCCGTTGTTCTGCAGGACTCAAGGGGACCGATTCGCAAACCCCATGCCTGGAACAGCAGTGCATAATGCTCGAAGGCCCGCCGAAGCGGGCCTTCGCCCAGCCACCAGAAGCGACTGGGGGGATATGCCGGAAAGATACACCACTCCTGTGACACTGACTACCACGCAGGCTTCGAGCGGATCGAGGGCGCTGCGGCGATGCGTCAACCGGCGACCACACCGAACCCCGCATCGCCGCCAGCATGGGCCGCCGGCCGATCACCTGGGCGCTGAACGCGGCTGGCGGCTACGGGGCTGTGACGGACGGCTCGCCCGCACGGCCGACGAGAAAAGCAGTCTCAGTGACGAATTATTCCTAAGTCGTATCGGCAAGACTCTGCAATCTGAACGTTCGGATTGCAGATTGCAGAGTCTGTTGGCGCTTCGCATCTACGCGTGGAGTAGCTCAGTGAGGGAACGCCGTGCGGTGCGCGACGTTCAGGTGGCGGAGCGTCGCTGGGCGATGCTGTTGTCGATCTGAGCGGCCGCAGCAAGCACTGAGTCGTCAGTGAGCGGTGTCGGCTGGTAATCGGTGCCGCCGGCCAATCCGGCGCGGTAGGTCTCGTCGGCCAGCAGCAGGTCGACTCGTGATTTCAGTGTCGTCGGGTGAGACGGACGGCGGTAGTGCTCGTGGTAGGCGGCGACTGCGCTGTCGACGTCGGAGAGGCCGGCGGCGAAGCCGGTGCACAGGTCTGCAAGGTCGCGTGGTTTGGCTCGGGTCATGACAGCGGCGATTTTGGACGCCAAGATGTCGGTGGGCGACGCGCACGGGATCAGTGTCGTCTGGCCTCGGTACCAGTCAGTGTCGACGGTGAGACTGCCGCGAGACGACCGGTTCCTGAATGCTCGTCTTGCTGCTTCGAGTGTCGGGTTGAAATCCACCTTCAGGTCCACAGCGCGTCCGTCGACCTCAGAAGCCGCAATCGACGGATAGCCCCAGAAGCTGTATCGAGCGTCCGACATTCCGGCATGACGCATGATCTGTTTCACCCGACGCATCACGAACGGCAGATGCCGCGGTTTCGTGCACAAGAAATCCAGGTCTTCGGAGTAACGCAGGGGCGTGTTGTGCCAGATCTTGTGCAGACAGGTTCCGCCGTGCAGCACGAGACGTCGCCGCAGACGCTTGTCGTTCGCGATTTCCACGATCAGTCGACTGAGCACCAAGTCTTGGACCACATGCTCAGGTTCGTCCCACGGTGCTGTGGCACGCCAGTCTTCGATGATGGCGTCCCATCCGGGGGAGGCGTTCATGCGTCGGGGTCCAGTGGCGTCCTGCAGGTGACGCCCCATCGGTCCTGTTTACGGGCGTGATCGGGTGTCGTGTCTCGCAGAGCGACTGGAGCGTCGAGCGGTCGGCGACGCACACGCTGTCGCAGCGGTCCCAGACGGAGCCTGTGCTGCGGGTCTCTGAGCCGCTGCAGCATCGATCCTGCACGTCGAGCGACGGACGCTTCGTAGCGGTCCGAGACGGCCGCGAACTCGACAGGATGCAGCAGCCGCCAGAACAGCATCTTGCGGGCGATCGTCGCGACGTGATCCATGCCGCCGCAACGGTCAGGCCGTTCCACCATGTCCAGCAACGCGGTCTCCGCGGTCGCTGCCCGCAGCGTGCGTCGTTCGGAACGCACAGGCGCGCCGTCGGCAGGCCACGGCAGGCACAGAACTCGCAACAGCGACGCAGGGCGTCCATGCTCTGGGTCGATCTGGTGGAACGACACAGCCAGATCGGCAGGCCCGTCGGCTTCCCTCAACCCAAGCCGGCACACTACGTCGGTCTCGACAAGGATCCGCTGCCTCATCACTCCATGATGCGACGCCCCTCGCCGCTCAGCCGCCGCCGCATAGCTCAGGTAGTAGCCGACCCCGAGATGAGTCATCATGTCATGCAGATACTCAGCGAGCACTGGGACACGCCGTTCGTGCCCACGCTGCAGCGTCGGAACCCATCCACCGTCGCAGACCCGCACCACTCGGGACGCGTCCTCAAGTTCGGCGAGCAAACACTCAGCGTTGAAGCGAGCCACGGCGAACCGTTCGGCTGCCTGCGCGGAGGTCACGAACGTCGCACCTGCACACCTGAGACGCCCCATGGCTTCGTCAAGGCTCACGGGCATGGGGATGCGCTCCTGTGTCGAATCCGGTGAGAGCGTCGGCGAGATCGTCGAGCGGCACGATGCCGACGTCTCGCCAGGTCATGGCCTTGTCGCCGCCGTAAGCGATGGTCTGCTCGGTGATGCCCGGCACGGTCGCAGCGACGCGGCCCATCTGCGTGATCCACTCGGCCGCAACCGTCGCGCCTGACTTGGCTTCGATCACGTTGATCCCGTGGCCTCGTTCGTACAGCAGATCGCATTCGAGCCCGCGTGAATCGCGAAAGAAGGACAGCCTCGGCTCGCGGCCCCGGTTGTAGCAGTGCTTGAGTGCTTCAGCGACGACGATGTTCTCGAACAGCGGCCCGCGCAACGGGTGGGTCACCAGTTGCCGTGGATGCTCGATGCCCAGCAAGTAGCTCGCGAGACCCACGTCGTAGAAATAGAGCTTCGGAGACTTCACCAGCCGTTTTCGGATGTTGGCGAAGTACGGCGGCAACAAGAAAGCGATGTAGCTGCGTTCAAGCACCGTGAGCCACTTGCGGATCGTGCTGCGCGCGACACCGACATCGTCGCTGAGCGACGTCAAGTCCAGCAGCGTGCCGACCCGGCCCGCGCACAGGGCGACGAATTGCCGGAAGGCGGACAGATCGCCGACGCCGCCCATTCGTCCGACATCGCGTTCGACGTACATCTCGAAGTAGTCGGTCAGCACCTCGCGAGGTTCGAGCCGCTCGTCGATGATGCGAGGGTAGAAGCCGCTGTAGGCGATATCGCCGAACGACGTTGCCACGCCCGCTGAGCGCACTTCGGCCAGGGAAAGCGGCAAGAGCCGAAGCTGGGACGCCCGTCCCGCAAGCGACTCTCGCACCTGATCCGACAGCTTGAGATTTTCGCTGCCCGTCAAGACGTACTGGCCGTTGCGGCCATCGAGGTCGGCAAGCTCCTTGAGATAGGAGAACAGATCAGGCACATGCTGGACTTCGTCAATGATCGCCGGAGTGCCGAGCGATGCAAGAAAGCCCCGCGGATCGGCTTCTGCTTGCGCCCGTCTGTCCAAAGCGTCGAGGCTCACATACGCACACCCGGGTTGCTCGAACACGCTGCGACACAGGGTGGTCTTGCCCGACTGCCGCGGACCGGTGACGATGACGAACGGGTAGCGGTCAAACCGCTCGCGAAGTTCCGTCGCCATCTCGCGCTCGATCACAGCCGAAATATACATACCTGCGGTTCGGCAATAGCGCGCTATTCGGTGATTGCATCGCCGAATTGCACCAACTTGGCAACCTCAACAGGACATACGAGACATAACAGAATCAACATCCGCCTCTTGGGGGTCGCAGACGCCCGACGGCGACCCGCCAATCAGGTTCGCCAAACATCACACCGGGAACCACAGCACGTAGGAAGGTGCTGTCGCGAGTGTGGCGGTTCTCGTTCGCGTCGCTGCTGCACACCGTGAGCCGCCGGCCCTCAGTCCCGAGCCGCTGCCTCTCTCGCAGCCTCACGGCGGCGCTTGGCCCATGCGTAAATCAGGATGCCGCCCGTAATGGCCGCTGCGGGTGCGGTCAAGAACCACCGAGACCAATTGAGCGATTCCATGAGATTGGGCAGCACGACGAGCAAGACAATGGTCGGTGCCCAAGCCCAAATGTGGCCTTTCTTTTTTAGGGTGGGCAGCGTGCTGGTGCTCATGGGTTCAGGGTAGCGCGGGGCGCTCATTTGCGGCCTCGGCCATTGAGCACGTCGCCCACGTCGGGCGGCGGGTGATTGCGCTGTGCCGGTTCTGGAACTCTTCGGCTTCGTTCGGCGGGCGTCGGGCGGCTGGGCGTCGTCGATCGCCGCCACGTCGGGCATGGCCAGCACGTCGGGCACGCCTCGGCGGGCGCTCATCACGCTCGGCGCTGATGTGTGGCCATACATCGCCGGCGGCGTGCCGGGCGGCGACCTGTCGCACGGTTGCTCCGCGGGCGAGCGCGTTAAGGACCGCGCGATTTCGATGACGTCGGCGGCGATGCGGGCGTTGTGAACTGCCGGGGTTGGCGGGCCGCTCCGGGCGGCCTCTACAGGCCGCTAACGAGCCGCAGCCGCCCTCGCCGCCCCACGGCGGCGCTTGGCCCATGCGTAAACGAGGATGCAGCCCGAGATGGCCGCCGCGGGTGCCCAGAGCACCCACCAAGACCAATCCGTGAGCCATTGCACGAGGTTGGCCAGCACGACCACCGCTATAAAACCGGGCGTCCAAACCCGACTGTCGCTTTTCTCTTTCGGGTTCGGCGTAGTCATCGTCTCAGCGTCGGCGCTCACGGGTTCAGGGTAGTGCGGGGCGCTCATTAGCAGAACCGGTCGATCTTACGCGGGTCATTGGCCGAGGCTGGCGAGGACCGTTTGGCATCGTGCAATGGCCCAATCTCGGTTGCCGTAGCTGCTTTGGTACTCGGCGTATGCCGCACCATTCACGAACAGAGTGACCCCGCCGCGACCCGCGCTCCATGCGAACGACGTCCACGGGCCGCAGTAGCTGCCCGCCGGGTTTTCGTCGGCCGCGTCGTCGTCGGTGCCGTCCTCGTCGTCGGTGCCGTCCTCGTCGTCGGTGCCGTCCTCGTCGTCGGTGCCGTCCTCGTCGTCTTTGGCGTTGTTGATGTTCTTCTTGTCGCTGGGGTCGGTGTCGTCGGCATCGCCGCTGTCGGGCGTCGGCTCGGTCGTGTCGGGCTTGTAGTAGGTGTCGTTCCCCCATTTGGTGAGGTCGTCCCAGATGTCATCGCAAGGATGCTCGATGGTCTGCTCGAAGGCGAATATGGCGACTCGTTTCGCTGCTTCGCTGACGCCCCTCAGGATGGCGTTCGCCACCTTGGTCGCGGCTCCCCCAGCTGCGAAGGTGCAGATCACTTGCCCTTCGATGTCCAGGATCACCTTCCCGACGTCCTGGGTGATCCTGACGGCACCGGTGAGTTCGCAGACCTTCTTGGAAGATGACCACGCGTAGTGCAATGGGCATTTCGGAAGAGTCGGATCGCAGGGGGGCTGCCGCACGCGGTGGCCAGCGTGATGCCGCCACCAATACCCGGTGCCGCAGGGCGGGTCCGGGTGGTCGGGGCCGCAGGCCGACAGCTTGCCCCGGTAGACGGTGTGCCGGTGCGTGCCTGCGGGGCACGTGGTCACCCTGCAGGGGGGCCGTTGTTGGGGGGAGTGGCCGGCGTGGGGTGTCCATAGGCCGGTGCCGCAGGGCGGGTCGCCGTGGTTGGGGTGGCAGGTGCTCCCGTTGCGGTGGTAGCCCGTGGCGCATCTCGGCGGGGCTGTCGTGGTCGTTGTGGGCGGCACGTAGATGGTCGTGGTCGGCGGCGGCGGGGCCGTGGTGGGCGGAGGCGCGGCCGTTGTAGGCGGCGGGGGTTGTGTGTTTGCGGGCGGCGGGGCCGTGGTGGGGGTGGGGCCGGGCTCTATGTTCAGGTCAGGCCCCTGCGGCTCGATCTGCTCTCGCGGGGTGGGCGGCGGGTGGTTGTGGGCGACCGTTTCGTACCAGCACTGCTGGCCGGCGAACGGGTCATAGGCGCAGCGCTTGATCGCCTGTGTGTGCGCCTCGGCCTCGTCAGCGGTGGCTAGCGGCACGACGACGAGCACAGCGGCGAACGCGAGCACGACGCCCAGCGCCGCAAGGATCCTCTTGGGCATGGTGGCCCCTTCCGGACGGGAGTCGGTTTGGGGGAGAGGACCCATGCTCTTGTCGCCGCCCGTGCGGCCGGCGCGGCTCGATTCAACGGAGTTAGATGTCAGTAGCGGAACCTAGGGAGTGCCCAGCGCGTCTGGTGGGGTCCGTGCAGCCGAGGACTCTGTGATATCTCGGTAGTTTTCGATGCCGAGAAGCCGCGCTGTCGGGGGTGCGCGGGGCCGTGATGACTACCTCGTCGGGTGTGCGTCGCCTCGAACGGTGTCCGCGGATGCTGAAACAGGGTGTTATTATTCCGAGAATGACATTTCTCGGAACTAAAGCTCCTTGATCACGAAGCTGCGGCACGCGGAAGAGTCGTGCACTGCCTCTCCCCAGCGGATTCTTGGTCGCTTCGGAATCAAGCCGACCTTCCAGTTCTCCTCGGCCTCGGACGCCTGCGCTGGTGGGTCGGCTCAGCCTTGCGGGGTGGGGTTGTCAGGTCGGAGTCGTGCGACGGCGCTACTTGCTGCAAGTTCGGCTTCGGCGTAGCGGCTGAGCATTGCGGGGGTGGTCCATCGGCCGGCGAGCATGGCTTCGGGCAGTTGCGCGCCAGCGCGTACGAGCGACTGGGCGGATCCGATGCGCAGCGAGTGGCCTGATGCGCCGTCGATGCCGACCGCTGAGGCGCTGTGGGTGATGACGGCGCGCACGGCGCGAGCGGTGAGCCGGTCGGCGGTGACGTGCCCGCCCTTGCGGACGCGCCGGAACAGCGGCCCGCCGTCGATGGAAGCCGCGCGCAGCCATGCGTCGACGCGCGCGATGGTCGCGCGACGCAGGAACAGCGACGCTCCGACGCCTTCTTGATCTGTCTTGGAGCGTCTGACGCGGACGTGTCCAGCGCCGTCATCAGCTCGTGCGATGTCGGCGACGTCGAGTGCTGATGTCTCGCTGACACGCAGCAAGGCGTCGCTCATGACAGCGACGATGGCCGCGTTGCGCAGCCCGATGGCGTCCCCGCGCCGAGCGGCGATGTCAGCCGCGTCGTCTGCTGCTGACCAGTCGACCCCTGCTACTTGCCTCGAGGGTCCCGCGGCACGGCGATGAGCCCGCAGCGCGATGCCGCACTGCGGGCCGACCGGATCAGGCTCGCCGAGGCGGCGGGCAGCGCAGCGCACCGCCGCCACGGTCTGCGCGAGCGTCGAAGGCGACTGTCCTCGGGCTGCCATGACAGCCAACACCTCTGCGAGCGACGAGTCGGCCAACGGCGCGCCGCCCAACGCGGCCTCGACAAGACGCAGACGCGTCGAGTAGGCGCGACGCGTCGCCGCGGCCAAGTCCCCTGACACGGCCTCGAATGCGTCAGCCGAGATCCGGCACTCCGCCTCAGCCTCGCGTCGGGGGTGCTGCGAGGGCTTCGATTCCATCAGCCATGAACTCTAAATTGTCGACCCCTCGTCCTTTGGTGGGATGAGGGTGGGATGAGGGTCCACTCGCAGGGGCGATTCGCACATCAGGCTGCGGCCCATTGCGCTGCGGCTGCAAGTCTGGTTCGTGGTGCCGATCAACTGGGCGCTTAACGCGGCTGCCGGCTACGGAGCTGTGACGAACGGTTCGCCGGTGACGGGGTCTGCGGCTGCGAGTTCAGCCTGGGCGTCGCGCAGCAGTTCTGCGCAGGTTGCGAATCGTTGGTCGGCGGCATCGGCGCCGTCATCGAGCAGGCGCTGCAGGGTGACATCGACGCAGACGACCGCTGCGGCGGTGCGCAGCCTGGCGAGCCGTTCGATCTTTCCCAACGTGACTCGCGCTGGAACAACTACACGACAACTACATGCGGACGCGTCGGTTGGCGGGGTCGTAGAAGCTGCGGATGGAGGGCGTGGCGGCGATGCGTCGACCGGCGATCTCGATGTCGAATGATCCGGCTTCGAGCCAAGACTTCGTAACGGCCTGCGGCTGCGGATCGGCCGCCGTCGGGTGGGTCACGTAGCCCATCGCCAAGCAGCGGTCCGCGGTATAGCTCCACATGGCCGAGGTGACCCGGCCCACGAGCTCGCCGTCGCGGCGGATCGGCTCGTCGTGGTAGGCGAGCACGTCGGGGTCTTCGAGACGGAACTGGATGAGCCGGCGAGTGCGCGGCTCGTGGCGCTGTGCTTCTAGAGCTGCGCGGCCGATGAAGTCGCGCTCCTTGTCCCAGGCGATCGCGAAACCGAGACCGGCCTCCAGCGGCGAGTCCTCGTCGCTGATGTCGTGGCCCCAGTGGCGGTAGCCGCACTCCAGGCGCAGTGTGTTCATGGCGTGATAGCCGGCGTGTGCCAGCTCCAAGCCATCGGCGTCGGCCGCAGCGTCCTTCAGCGCCTCGTAGACCGTCACCGCGTGGGCGTTGGGGACGTACAGCTCCCAGCCGAGTTCGCCCACGTAGCTCATGCGAACTGCCAACACCGGTTTCGAGCCAGCTGAGGTCGCAACATCGATGTGCTGCGCAGCTCCAAATCCGAACGACTCGTTGTCCAAGGCAGCCTCGGTGACCCTGCTGAGCAGGTTCCTCGATTGGGGCCCCATCAGGCCGAGCACCGCCCACTCGTCGGTCACATCGGCGATCTCGACGTCGCGGCCCCGACAGTTGCGCCGCAGCCACGCCCAATCACGGGTCTGGGTGGCCGCGGATGTCACGACCCAGAAGTCGTCGTCGCCCAGCCGGGTCACCGTCAGGTCGGCTTCGATGCCGCCTCGCTCGTTGCACCATTGGGTATAGACGGCGCGGCCGGCAGGCACATCGATCGACGCCACGCTGAGGGTGTCGAGCACGTCGAGCGCATCGGGACCGCTTACCGTGAACTTGGCGAACGATGACTGGTCGAAGAGCGCAACCCCGTTGCGCACCGCATCGCATTCCCGGCCGGAATTCTCGAACCAGTTCTGCTTGCCGTAGCTGTAGCGGTACTCGCGCTCCTGGCCGGGCTCGGCGAACCAGTTGGCCCGCTCCCAGCCGGCCGTCTCGCCGAACACCGCTCCCGCCGCATCCATCGCGTCATGCAGCGCAGAGCGACGCTGGTCGCGTGCGCTCGTGTACTGGAAGAACGGCCAGTGCATCGCGTACAGCAGCCCGAGGCTCTCGCTGATGCGCTCGGCCAGGTAGCCGTTGTCGGCCTGGAACGGCAGAGCACGCCGGATGTCAACCGCAGAAAGGTCCATCGGCGGGTGGCGATCCGCGATCCAGTCGGCCAGCACCCAGCCGGCCCCACCGGCGGACTGGATGCCGACGGAGTTGAAGCCCGCAGCCACGAAACAGCCGTCGACTTCAGGAGCCTCGCCGAGGTAGTAGGTGCCGTCGGGAGTGAACGACTCGGGACCGTTGAAGAACAGCTGCACGCCGCAGTCAGCCAGCGCAGGAACCCGGTGGCATGAGCGCTCGAACACCGGACCGACGTGGTCCCAGTCTTCGTCGAGCGTGCCGAAGCTGAAGTCCCGCGGGATGCCGTCGAGGCGCCACACCTTGGCCTCGGGCTCGAAGAAGCCGACCATGAGCTTGCCGGTCTCTTCCTTGAAGTACGTGTAGTTGGTGGGGTCGCGAAGTATGGGCGTGGAGGTGTCGAGCCCCTCAAGCGGTTCGGTGACCACGTAGAAGTGCTCGCAGGCTTGCAGCGGGACGTTCACCCCGACCTGCGCAGCCAAGTGGCGGGTCCACATGCCGGTTGCGAGCACAACGGTCTCGGTTTCGATCAGATGACCCCCGTCATCGTCGGTGCCGCCAGCGGTTTCCGTCAGCACACCGCAGATGGCACCGTTGCGGGTTTCGAGGCCGGTGACCGCCACCCGTTCGATGATGCGGCACCCGCGGGCTCGTGCCCCCTTGGCCAAAGCCATGGTGGCGTCCACCGGCGAGACCAGACCGTCGTCTGGCAGGTACAGCGCTCCCACCAGATCGTCGGTGCGCATCAGCGGCCACATCTCGGCGAGCTCGTCCATGTCGATCTGGCGGGACTCGACGCCGACAGTGGCCCCCATCGACGCGCCGCGCAGGATCTCCTCCCAACGCTCGGCATCAGACGCGACGGAGATCGAGCCCGGCGCCCGGAAGCCTGTGGCTTGGCCCGTCTCGTCCTCCAGCGCTTCGAACAGCCGCACCGAGTACGTGGCGAGCTTGGTGAGGCTGTACGTCGCCTTGAGCTGCGCCGCCAGCCCGGCTGCATGCCAGGTGGTGCCGGCGGTGAGCTGGTTCTGCTCGAGCAGCAGCACGTCGCGGATGCCGCGACGCACGAGGTGGTAGGCGATGGCACAGCCGACAATGCCTCCGCCGACAACCACCACTTCGGCTCGGTCGGGGATCGTGCGATTCGGCGTTGCGCGCTGCGACAGGGTCTGATCCGCCACGAGGTGTGCCTCAGACTCTCTCAAGCAGTTCGGGGGTCAGGTCCGCGGTCGAGCGAACGCCGTTCAGACGCATCGTGCGGGTCATGCCCTCGACGAAGTAGTTGAGCACCCAGTCCACCCCCGTCTCTCCCGCTGCACCGAGGGCATACAGATACGCACGGCCGATCATGGCCGCGTCGGCTCCCAGCGCCAACGCCTTCACGATGTCGCTGCCGCGCCGGATGCCGCCGTCGCAGATGACCTCGCAGCGGTCGCCGACTGCCTCACGAATCGCAGGCACGCACTCCACAGGGGCGGGGGCCCCATCGAGCTGACGCCCGCCGTGGTTCGACACGATCACGGCGTCGAACTCCATGTCAGCCGCAATCTTTGCGTCCTCGGCTGAGAGCACGCCCTTGAGCATCACCGGGCCGTCCCAGCGGTCACGGAACCACTCGATGTCGTCCCACGACAGCGACGGGTCGAACTGGCTGTTGATGTAGTCGGCCAGCGCAACTGCGTCGCCGCCGTCGCCACCGGTCGCCCCCTCGCAATTCGAGAACTTGATCGGCTCGTTGCTGAGGAAATCCAGCAGCCAGCGCGGGTGCAGCAGGCCATCGATGATCGTGTCGGGCCCCAGCTTGGGCGGGAGGCTGAAGCCGTGGCGCACGTCGCGCTCGCGGCGTCCCAGCACCGCGGTGTCGACCGTGATCATGATCGCCTCGTAACCGGCCGCAGCCGAGCGCTTCAGCAAGTCGGCCATCAGTTCACGATCACGCCAGACGTACACCTGGAAGAACTTCCTGCCGCCGCACACGTCGGCTACTTCCTCAACCGAGCGGGTGCCCATCGTCGAGAGCGAGTACGGGATGCCGGCTCGCTCCGCCGCTCGTGCCACGGCCAGCTCGCCTTGCGAATGGGCGATGCGGTCGAAACCCGTCGGAGCGATGACCAGCGGGATGGGCACTTCGGTGCCCAGCACCTTGCCCGAGATGTCCACCTCGCTCACGTCTCGCAGCACCCGCGGCCGGAATTGCCAGCGGTGATATGCGGACACGCTGCGCTCGGCGCTGACCTCGTCTTCAGCGGCTCCATCGATGTAGTCGAAGCAGCCTGCCGGCATCCGGCGTTTCGCCATGCGGCGCAAATCGCATACGTCGGCGGCCCGGATCAGATGCCGTTTGTCCGCGTCATGTTCGAACTTGCCGAACTGCATGACGCTGCGGGCCGTTCCGTAGGCCTGCGATACCCATGTCGTCAACCCCGCCATGAACGCGAACTCTACGATGTGCCCGAACTTCCCCATGCCCGTTCCGCATGAATCGGAGACTGCGGTTCGGGCATCCGATTTCTTCAAGCAATGCGAAAGTGAGCCGACATGGCTGCTACCGCCGATCTCGCGGAGCGCTACCGCGCGATCCTGCCCAGCTTCATCAGCCCCTTGTACGACCGGCCGATCTCGATCGACCGCGGCGAGGGGAGCTACGTCTTCGACAATGAGGGCAACCGCTACCTCGACTTCTTCGGAGGAATCCTCACCACGATGATCGGGCACGCCAACCCCGTCGTGGTCGAGGCCGTGCAGGCCCAGGCAGCCAAGGTGATGCACACCTCCACGCTGTACCTGAATGAGGAGATGATCTCGTTCGCCGAGGAGGTCGCCGCTGTGTCGGGCATCCCCGACCCGAGGGTGCTGTTCACCACCTCGGGCAGCGAGGCCAACGACACGGCGATCCTGCTGGCCACCAACTACCGCAACAGCAATCAGGTGCTGGCGATGCGCAATAGCTACCACGGCCGCTCGCTCACGGCCCAGGCGATCACCAGCCACCGCGCTTGGTCGACGAGCAGCTTCAGCGGGCTCGACGTGCAGTTCGTGCAGGGTGGCTACCGGCTGCGCAGCCCGTTCAGGAACCTCGATGACGACGCCTTCACCAACGCCTGCGTGGAGGATCTCGTCCAGCTCATCGACATGACCGACTCAGGCGGCTTCTCGGCGCTCATCGCCGAGCCCATCCAGGGTGTCGGCGGCTTCGCCACACCTCCCGACGGTTTCTTCGGGGCGATGGGCAAGGTGCTGCACTCGGAGGGGATCTTGTTCATCTCCGACGAGGTGCAATCCGGGTGGGGACGCACCGGCGAGCATTTCTGGGGATATGAGGCGCACGGCATCACGCCCGACGCGATCACATTTGCCAAAGGCGTCGGCAACGGCATCACGTTGGCGGGAATCGTGGCCCGGGCCGATCTCATGAATTGCCTGACCCGTAACTCGATCACCACCTTCGGCGGGAACCCGCTCTCGACCGCCGCGGGCCGGGCCACCTTGCGCTACCTGCTCGACAATGACCTGCAGGGCAACGCCGCCGCTCGCGGGGCGCAAATGAACGAACGACTGGCGCCCGTGTGCGATGCGTCGCCTCATGTAGCCGAGTTGCGCGGCAAGGGTCTCATGCAGGGCCTCGAGTTCTGCCACCCCGACAGCATCGAGCCCGACGCCGCAACCACCGGTGCAGTGCTGGAGTCCACCAAGGACCGCGGCCTGCTCGTGGGCAAGGGCGGCCTCTACGGCAACGTCATCCGCATCACACCGATGATGAACGTGACCGAAGCCGAGTTGGACGAGGGCCTCGACATCCTCGTCGCCGCCATCGAAGCGCTCGACTGAGCCGGGCCAAGCCCACCCAACGGCCGACAATGGCCGAATGCACAGCATCCGCCATCGTCGACGTCACGGGCTGGCTGCTGTTTCGAGCCACGGACTCGGCCGCTGCAAGAATCGTGGGGCGACGCTGGCAATACGGAATGTAGGTTTGAGCTCATACAGAAATAGGATTTAGGCCGATACGAAACTGTGGTTTGCCGCTACGTTGGTGTGCGTGACGCTCGTCGACAGACACATGCGACGCCGGCTCGCAGACTCCCTCGACAATGCGAGGGTCGTAGTCCTGCACGGTGCTCGCCAGTGCGGCAAGACCACATTGGCCCGCGCCGTCGCTGCGGAGCGCAGCGGCACCTATGTCACGCTCGACGACAAGCAGATGCTCGATGCTGCGCTGGCCGATCCCCGCAACTTCCTGCGCGCCTATGAGCCGCCGCTGGTCATCGACGAGGTGCAACTCGGCGGGGAACGGCTGATCCGCGAAGTCAAGATCGCGGTGGACGAGAACAGCGCTCGAGGTCGCTTCCTGCTGACCGGTTCCACGAACTTCCTGACGGTGCCGACCATCAGCGAATCGCTGGCCGGACGGGCCGTCATCTTGCGCCTGTGGCCGTTCTCTCAAGCAGAGTTGGCTGCGGCGGGATATGCCGCCGATGGCCGACACGACGACTCGAAGCCTGCATTTGTCGAGGACCGCCCGACAGAGCCCAGCGAGGAGATCGGCGGTCGCATGGCCTCTGTGATCGAGCGCTGGTTCGCAGGAGACACTGCTGCACCAGAATTGTCCAGCGCCCGGCTCGATGGGCGGCCAGATCGCGACGACTACTTGGAGATGGTCTGCACCGGCGGGTATCCCGAGGTGCAACAACTGGCCCCGTCAGGACGCGCCGAATGGTTCGACAGCTACGTCGAGACGGTCATCAGTCGAGACATCGTGCAGATCGGCGATGTTCGGCGCGCCGAACTCCTCGGACGGCTGCTCCGCCTCGCCGCCGCACACACGGCTCGCGAGGTGAACATCGCGAGATGGTCACAGCAGCTCGGTGCCGATCGAGCGACCGTGGAATCGTATGTGGGCTGGCTGCGCACTGTGTTCCTGGTCCACGAACTTCCGTCGTGGACCCGCAACCGGTCGGCACGTGTCGTGCGTCGCCCGAAGCTTCATGTGACCGACAGCGGGCTGGCAGCTGCGATGACCGGCGTCGACGCCGACTCGCTGCGCTCTCCGACCGCAACCGCAACAGGTCCGCTGCTCGAAACATTCGTCGTGGGCGAGGTCGCTCGCCAGCTAGCAGCCCGTGCTGATCGTGTGACGCTCTACCACTACCGCGACAACGCACGGCGCGAAGCAGATCTCATTCTGGAACGGCCTGACGGTGCCGTCATCGCCCTCGAGATCAAGGCCACCTCCTCGCCGCGCGCCAGCGACCTGCGCCACATCGCGGCACTGCGCGACGGCCTCGACCGGTCTGAGCCCGGCGCATTCCGCATGGGAGTCCTGGTGCACACCGGCCACCACGCGCTGAGCTTCGGCGACCGGCTCCTCTCTGTCCCTATTGCGGCACTCTGGGAAGAATGGCATCGATCCGACGCATCATCCTCGACGACGATGCCGTCGGCATCACGGGATTCGGCTCGCTAGTCGAAGCTGACGGAGACCTTGAGCGCTCCCGCGTCGTGGGGCTCGTGGGCGAGGCGGAAGGCATCGCCGATGTCGCTCACGTCGAACACGTGGCTGAGCAGGGGCGACACATCGATGTCACCCGAGGCGATCAATTGCAGCGCCTGGCGGAACGACATGGAGCCGGGCTCGTCCTGGGCCCCGTAGGTGCTGGCGGCAGAAAGCCGTTTGCGGAAGAACTTCTGGAAGCGGACGTGAATGTTGTCGTCGGTCGATGGCAGCCCGAACCACAAGAGCTGGCCGTCCATGCGTACGAGCTCAACCGAGTCCAAGAACGTGTCTGAACGGCCCACTGCCTCCACGACGTAGTCCGCGCCGCGGCCATCGGTCATGTCCTTGATTGCCTCGATGACGCCAACGTTGCCGAGCTCGGCGGCGTTCAAGCACTCGTCTGCGCCGTAGGCCTCCGCGACCGCCAAGCGCGTCGGCGAGAGGTCCGAGACGATGACCCGCTCGGCACCGGCGCGCTTCAACAGGTACGTGAAGAACAGCCCTGCTGAGCCTTGGCCCATCACGACGACGGTCTCGCCGGCGACGTCGCGGGGATGCTGACGCATGGCGTAGATGACCGTGCCGAGCTGCTGACCCATCAACAGATGCGAGCGAGGCACGCTGCTCGCCGGCAGCGGCACGCAGTAGGCGGAGTTGATCCGCTGGAAGGCGTTGAAGCACTCCCCGACCGGCGGATTCGGGAAGGTCAGCACGTGCGTGCCTTCGGAGATGCCCGGCGTTCGGCTCTCGACCACCATGCCGACACCTTCGTGTCCAGGGAAACCGTGCGGGCAGGGCGGACGGTGCGCTAGGCCGGCTCCCATCATCACCATGTGCAGGTCGCTGCCGCAAATCGAAGCCATCTCGGAGCGGATGAGGACGTCGTAGTTGACAGCAGTCATGCCCAGGGCGGCGTCTGGCCGAGACGACAGGGCAGCGTCTGAGGAAGCCTCGTCCAGCGGGGGCACGGGAATCTCTTCGCACTCCATGCGCCCGATGTCGACCATCCGGCCGGCCTTCATCATTTCCATCGGATTGCTCGCTCCTCGCCCGCCGCCCGGGGGCGGAACTTCCCTACTGATCCAGCGAATACTTGCTCATGAACGCCCAGCCGTGAGCGTTAGCGCTGATGCTTGCCCAATTTGCGCTGGCTCGACAGTGCCGCGAGGTGCCTCAGAAATCCTCGGAATCAATGCGCACAAGTGTTTGCAATTGGTGGCGTACGTGTGTATGCTTCTCTCATGTTCACCGACCGTCGCCCTGAGGGCTCGCCCGGCAGTCACCCGGCCGTTTTCGGCGGGAAATCGGCTGGCGCTTCTGGTGCTTGTGATACCGGTGAACCCTCGGCGGCGCAGGGCGACGATCGGGCGCGCTGGGCTGAGCTGCATCGGGCGGCGGGCCGCGAGCAAGCCGCTGCGGCGGGTGCGGAGCGTGGCGCTTTCATGGATGCGGGCTGTGTGTCGGAGATGGGCTTGGAGTTCTTGGCTCATGACGATCTGGTGGATCGTGTCGTCGAGCTGGCCGCTGAGCGGTCCCGCGCCGAAGCGCGGTTTCTGGCCGCGGTGGGCGAGTTGGTGTGCCGTGACGGGGCGCGGTCGGCTGCGTGGCAGCTGCGCGAGTACACCCGCATGAACACAGCGCAGGCTCGCAACGAGACCCGTCTGGCCGAAGCGCTCGCCGACCACGATCTGGGCGACACGTTCGACGCGTTGGCTGCGGGCGAGATTCATGTGTCTCACGCTCGGCTGGTCGCCCGAGAGGCCCCCAAGGAGCACAAGCTCGATGAGAGCGATCTGCTGGAGCTGTGCGAGGCGTACCCGTCGGACATGATCGCCCGACGCACGCTCGACTATCGGCGTCAGTACGAGATCGAGCAGGTGCAGGCCCAAGTCGA
This sequence comes from Acidimicrobiales bacterium, assembly GCA_965231925.1. Lineage (GTDB taxonomy): Bacteria > Actinomycetota > Acidimicrobiia > Acidimicrobiales > Poriferisodalaceae > Poriferisodalis. Next base: position 602,478 of record OZ246894.1, on the reverse strand, counting down.
CAACGGCGAGATTGACCCCGCCGACGCGGAGCTGGCCTTCCAGCGCGCCGAGCGTCGCTGCTCGCTGGTGCTCGGCGACGACGGCATGTGGCATCTGCGTGCCGACCTGGACTACCTCGCCGGACGGCAGGTGAGCTTGCATCTCGCCGCGGCCGAGCGGGCCGTGCGCCAGCGCGACGAATCAGCCGACGACACTTTCGCTCAGCGCAGCGCCGACGCGTTGTGCGATCTGATCTCGGGCCGCCAGCGACCCGGGGCCAGCCTGGTGATCGCCGCCGATTACGACATTGCCTCTGGGCGGCTCGCGAACGCTCGCCTCGACGACGGCAGGCCTTTGTCGGCAGCGCAGCTTGGCGAGCTGGCCGCTGACGCCAAGATCCTGCCTGCCATCTTCAGCAGCGACTGGAGCCAGCTCGCTTTGGGCCGGGTACGCAGCGCCTCTGAGGCTCAGAAGATCATCCTGGCCATCCGCGACGGCGGCTGCATCGCGTGTGCCACCCACTCAGAACGCTGCCACGCCCACCACATCGACCACTACGAAAACGGCGGGCACACCGACGTCCCGAACCTCGCCAATCTGTGCGAGCCCTGCCACACCGACCACCACCAACACCACTGGCCCATCGAAACCCCACCCGACGGCCGACCCCGCCGAACACCACCCAAGCATCGACCCAGCCGGACAGCCGCTGCAGACCCACCCAGCCGACCACCGCCTGACGACCGATCCGACCGAACACCACGGGTCGACCGCAACACCGAACCACCCGACGCTCGACCACCCGAACCCTGTGGGCCAACCGGATCAACCAGACCAACCGGGCCAACCGAATCAGTCAGCGACTCGCGCGGCGAACCAGCCGCGGCATGACCGACACGCCGAGCTCGGCAGGGATGGTGCCGGTGCCGGTGGCGGAGCCGCGCAGCTCAGCCCGCTCGTCGAAGCTGTGCCGCGGCGGGCGCATCGGGGCAAGTTAGCTGGCAGGCTGTTCCGCGATGAATGTGCCGCTGGCTACTGCTGAGCGCAGCCAGCGGTCCCTTCGGGGCTGGGTGGTGCTCAGCGGCGTCTTCGGGGTGATGATGATCGCCTCGGGCATGGTCTTCTATGCCCTCGGCGCCTTCCTGGATGCCTTCGTCGACGAGCAGGGCTTCAGCACCGGTCTCGCGGGCGCAGGTGTGGGCGCCTTCTTGCTGGCATCAGGTCTGTGCGGGTACTACACGGGCAAGCTGGTCAATCGGTTCGATGCCCGCTGGGTGATCACGGCGGGCACGGCGGTCAGCACCGTCGGCATGGCGCTCCTCGCACAGGTGCGATCTGGCTGGCAGATGTTCGTCGTGATGACCATCTTCGGCATCGGCTTCGGACTCTGCGGTCTGGTGCCGACCACCACGTTGGTGACGCGCTGGTTCGAGCGTCGCCGCTCGGTGGCGATGGCGATCGCGTCCACCGGATTGTCGCTCGGAGGCATCGTCCTGCTCCCGCAGCTCAGCAAACGCATCGAAACCGAATCGCTGATCTACTGGGCGCCCCGATTCGCCGCTGTGTACTGCGTCCTGATGCTGATCTCGACGTGGTTCTTTATTCGATCATGGCCCAAAGACGTGGGACTGGAACTCGATGGGGCGCGACCGGCAGGTGATGCGGGCGACGCCTCCCATGGCTCACCGCCTGGGACGCCCTTCCGGCAGGCCATCCGCACACGCTTCTTCATCTTCACGGCCGTCGGATTCGTGCTGGTGATGAGCAGCCAAGTCGGGGCCATCCAACACATGTACAAGTTCGCCGGCGACCGCCTGGGATTCGAGGCCGCCGGCGCAGGCGCAGTGCAGCTGCTGGCCGGAACCAGCGTGGTCGCGAGGATCTGCGGTGGTGTTGCAGCGCTGAAGGTGTCGCTGCGCTGGCTCACGATGGTGCTCATAGTGGTGCAGGCCGTGGGGCTGTACATGCTGGCTGTCGCCGGCAGCGGCCTGGCCGTCGTGTTCGGCGTGCTGGTGCTCGGCAGCGCAATGGGCAACCTGTTGATGCTCCACCCGCTGATCCTGGTCGACGCCTTCGGGGTCAAGGACTACCCGCGCATCTACGGCTTCGGTTCGCTGCTCATGGTGTCCGGCTTAGCCGGTGGACCGTTCCTCGCCGGAGTCCTCAACGATGCTTACAGCTATCGGTCCGCTTTCTTCGTCTTGGCAGCAATCGCGGTGATGGGCCTGGTCGTCTACAGCTTCGCCGGCAATCCGGTGCGTGAATTCCCGAGCGCGCCGGCGCCGCAACCAGTCCAGCGTGTCGAGCCGTCGCGCGTCGTGGCCCGCCCGCACGCCGCCGCTGCCCAAGCGGCGTTGGCGACCACGCGCAACAGTGTTCCCTCGGGCCGCCCTGCGACGCTCGCTGAGGCGAATGCGGACGGTGCACCTCCCGGAGCGCCTCAAGTCCAGCCGCGCCAAGCGCCTGAGGTCTGGTCGGTCGAACCCGTCTGAATCGGGGCGCGCCGCGACCCTCGCGATGCTCACATGAAGACAAGGCTGGTGGTATGCCCATAGGCGTGCTCGGTGCGACGGGGTATGTCGGCGGCCGCCTTGTGCCGTATCAGGGGCGGAACGCGATGGGTCGCGGCACGAGCTGAGCCGGCCGGCTGGCTACTCGATAGGCGCCCTCGATCCACTCGCAGATCAGGCGGCGGGTGTCACGAGGGTCGATCATCTCCTCGATTTGGAAACGGTTGAGCGGCCCGATCGGTCCGCGGGCTGCCTCGATGCGTGCTTCGAGCTCTGCACGCAGCGCCACCGGGTCGTCGGCTTCGGCGAGCTGTCGCTTGTAGGCGGCCTCGATGCCTCCCTCGGGCGGGATGCCTCCCACGTCGGCGGCCGGCCAGACCACCCGGGCGTTGTTCTGCCGCCGCGGTGTGGCGTAGTTGTTGCCGGCCACACCGAAGCTGCGCCGCATGAGCACGGTGAAGATCGGCACGGTGGCTTGAGCGAATGCCGTCATCCACGTTGCACCCTTGCGAATCGTGCCGGCGATCTCGTGCTCGACACCGACAGCGAAACCGGGGTTGTCGCACAGGTTCAGGATCGGCATATGGAAGAGGTCGCACAGGTCGATGTGGCGGGTCAACTTGTCGCAGCCGTCCGCGGTGAGCGCCCCGCCGTTGGGATGACGGCTGTCCGACGCGAGCACGCCGACCGGGTGGCCGTTCATGCGTGCGAACCCGACGACCTGGTCGGTGCCCCACAGAGGACCGATCTCGAAGAACGAACCCCGGTCGCAGATCAGCTCGATGCCGCGGCGAATGTCAAACGTTGTTGTGCGCTTGCGGGGGATCAGCGTGAGCAATTCGCCGTCGCGCCGGTCAGGCGGATCGGCAGGATCCGGCGGCAGCACGGGCGGCGTCTCGAACACCGACGGCGGCAGGTACGACAGGAACTGTCGAACCTGCTCGGCTGCCACCTCCTCGGTTTCGGCCAGGTTGTCGACTGAACCGTTGGTGCAGTGGATCCGCCAGTCGCCGAGATCTTCCTTGGTGATGTCGTACCCCATCGCGTGGCTGACAACGGGCGGACCGGCCACGAACAGCTGCGAGATGTCGCGCACCATCACCGCGAAGTGACCGAGCACAGCCTTTGCGGCACCAATGCCGACCACGCTGCCGAGCAGCATGTTGATCACCGGCACCGTCGCGAGCTGCTCCGCGTATTCAGTGCTGCCCAGATGCGAGGGCAAGAACGAGCCGCCGCCGCCGCTCACCCGCGGGCGCCCAGCCTTGATCGCACCGGAGCTCTCCTTCGCGGTGCTCTCGCCTTCCTTGCGCTGCTCGGGCACCATCGAAGCGACGCTGCCGCCGCCCGACGAACCGTCCAGCAGGCGGATCGACGGCACGCCCAGCTCGGTCGAGAGCAGATCCAAGTGGAAGCTCTTCGCGCCGATGGCCCCGTCAGCGTGGCCGCCCCGTGAGGTGAAGTCGTCGGCACAGACCACGACGTCACGGCTGTTGATCTTGCCGGTTCCCCCGACGTGGTTGGCGGGTGTGAACGCGGCGATCTCACCCTCGTCGTCGTAGGAGGCGAAGCCAGCGAGGCTGCCGACTTCGCGGAAGCTGCCCTCGTCGAGCAGCAGGCGGATGCGATCCCGGCAGTGCAGCTTTCCGCGGTTGCGCTGACGCACGACGCCCGGCTCGACGGAGTCGGGACCGAGGCGTTCTTCGGCCAGGCGCTGCAACGTCTGCACTTCATCGAGCAGCGGCTCCCAGCCGCTCAGGGTTGCGCCTGCCGTGCCAGCGTTACCGGCGGCGCCACCGGTCGTCACGACCGCCAACACGTCGCCGGCTGCCAGCTGGTCGCCGGGCTGAAGGTCTCGCAGTGCCGTGACCGTGCCGTCGCAAGGTGCAGTCACCTCGGTCTCCATCTTCATCGCCGACAGCACCGCAATCGTCTGTCCGGCCGCCACGCTGTCTGCAGCGCTCACCCGCACCTCGACGACGCCGGCGGGCAGCGGGCTGCAAATGGCAACTTCACCGTCGTCGAGCGAGCGGTTCGGCCACGTCGACGCGGGCACTGCGCCAGGCGATACCGCGGCAGGCGACGCCGCGCTAGTCGGCACAGGCGGCAGCCCGGACGCAGGCTCCAACATCGCAGCGCGCCGCGATGCGTTGGCTCCGGCGGCGCCCGAAATCCCGCTGGTGCTCGCGGTGCTCGTCACGCCGTCGCTGGGCAGCAGCGCCATCTCGGTCAGCAACGTGGTGCGTGCATCACCGCTGCGCACGGCCGGGTGGCTCAGGATCTGGCGAAGCTCGTCGATGTTCGTGGGCAGCTGCCCGATGTGGAAGTCGGCCAATGCCGCAGAGGTTCGAGCCACAGCAGCCTCGAGAGTGCTGCCGGCGCCGATGACCTTCGCGAGCAGCGGGTCGTAGTGCGGCGGCGGCGTGTAGCCGGCATACCCGGCGGCGTCGACTCTCACGCCCGCCCCCGACGGTTCGTGGTAGGCGGAAATAGCGCCAGAACCCGTCGCCACGACTCGTGCTTGCACGGCGTAGCCGCGAGGTGCGCCAACAACCAGCCGAATGGCAGCGCCTGCTTCCTCTGCCGTGCTCCGATCTTGGTTGGCAGGGACGACGCCGATGTCGTCCAGGCGCGCGCCCGCAGCGATCCTGAACTGAGCTTCGACCAGATCGACACCGGTGACCTGCTCGGTGACGGTGTGCTCCACCTGGATGCGCGGGTTGCACTCAATGAAGTAATGGTCGCCGGTCTCGGGGCACACCAGGAACTCCACCGTGGCTGCGTTCGCCAAGCCGGCCTGTGCCGCGAGCCGCACGGCGTCGGCATGCAGCCGATCCTGCTGCCTGAAATGCAGGCCCGGCGCAGGGGCGATCTCGATGACCTTCTGATTGCGCTGCTGGACCGAGCAATCTCGCTCCCACAGATGACCGACGTGTCCGTGCTGATCTGCCACCACCTGCACTTCGATGTGGCGCGGCCGGCTCACGAGACGCTCCACGAACACGGTGCCGTCGCCGAAGGCCGCCGCCGCCTCGCTCGAGCATCTCTCGAACGCCTCAGCGACGTCTTCGATGCGCTCCACAACGCGCATGCCCCGGCCGCCGCCGCCTGCAGCCGCCTTCAGCATCACCGGCAGCCCGATCGCTGCTGCCGCCTCGGCCGCTGCGGCGACGTCGGCGACTGCGCCGGACGAACCGTCGACGACGGGAACATCGAGCGAGGCGGCCAAGGCGCGGGCACGGACCTTGTCGCCGAACAGTTCCAGCGTGTCAGCAGACGGACCGATGAAGGCGAGCCCTGCTTCAGCGCACGCTCGAGCGAACGTTGCGTTCTCTGCCAAGAAGCCATAGCCAGGGTGCACGCAATCGCAGCCGTGCACGTCCGCGATCCGCAGCAGTGCGTCGATGTCCAGATACGCGGCCAGCGGATCGCCGCCTGACAGCGTCGCAGCAGTGTCTGCAGCCACGAGGTGCAGGGAGCGCTCGTCGACCGGCGAGTGCACTGCGACCGTCTCGATGCCCAGCGCATGCGCTGCCTTGGCGATCCGGATGGCGATCTCGCCGCGGTTGGCGATCAGGACACGGGTGAAGCTCACGATTCCCCTTCGGTATGGCCTCGACGGGGCCGGGTACCGGCGATTCTGGCGCGAAAACCGCCGGCAGCGCGGACTTGGCCAGCCGATGCGAGACTGGCGCGATGGAGATTTACGATGTCATGCGCACCACGTTCGCCGCTCGGGACTTCACCGACGACGAAGTCACCGACGAGGTGCTGTACCGCATCTTCGACAATGCCCGGTTCGCGGCCAGCGGCGGCAATCGCCAAGGCCACAAGGTCATCGTGGTGCGCGATCCCGCCCGCAAGAAGCGTCTCGGCGAGCTGTGCTTCCCGGCCATGCGCGTCGCCGCGGCGCAGGTCGCCGCCGGCGAGGTCTACTGGCAGAGCTACAACCCCTCCTCGGTGAACATCGAAGAGGCCATGGCCGACGAGTCATTGAAGTTCCCGCTGCCGATGTTCTCGCGCATGGATGAGGTACCAGTCGTGCTCGTGGTCACGGTCGATCTGCGCGTGGTCGCCTCGATCGACAAGGAGCAAGACCGTGTCGGTGTGGTCAGCGGCGCCTCGGTGTACCCGTTCGCTTGGAACATCCTGCTGGGCGCCCGCAACGAGGGCTTGGGCGGCGCGATGACCACGCTGCTCTCGGCAAACGAGCCCGCAGCCAAGGAATTCCTTGGGCTTGAGGACTGGGAGGCAGTCTGCGCTCTGCTGCCGATTGGCAAGCCGACTAAGCAGCTCACCAAGCTGAACCGCAAGCCAGTGGAGGAAATAGCGGTTCGCGAGCGGGGCGACGGCGAACCCTTCACGATCTAGACCCCACGGCACATCTTCTCGGGAGGAGGCAGCGATGGCCATCGACTTCAGCTTGACCCCGGAACTCGAAGAGTTTCGCAAGCGGATTGCAGCGTTCATCGACGCTGAGGTGCGACCAGTCGAGGGCCGCATCGATGCGGAGCAGCTCGAGGAGACCGACCGCGACGCGTATGTGACGGCGCTGCTGGGGATGCGCAAGCGGGCACGTGAAGAGCAATTGTGGCTGCCACACATGCCCGCCGAGTGGGGCGGCATGGGACTCGGCCACGTCGAGATGGCCATGGTGCAAGCCGAGGCTGCAAAGACCAGGTTCGGACCGTGGGTGCTCAACTGCCAAGCCCCCAATGAGGGCAACATGCACACGCTGTTGCACTGGGGTACCGATTCCCAGAAGCAGCGCTACCTGGCTCCGCTGTGCGAGGGCGGTGCCGAGTCGTGCTTCGCCATGACCGAGCCGGAAGTGGCCGGTTCAGATCCCACGCTCATCCAGACCCGTGGATACCCCGACGGCGACGAGTGGGTGCTGAATGGCCACAAGTGGTTCATCTCGAATGCGCACCGGTCCAAGTTCGCCATCCTCATCGCCCGAACCGAGGACAATCCCGACATCCCTCAAGCCGGCAACTCTGCGTTCATCGTGGACTTGCCGGCCGACGGCTGGACCGAGGTCCGCCAGATTGAAACCATGCACGGCTCGACCGGCCACAGCGAGATCCTCATCGAGGACCTGCGGGTCGGCGCAGGCCAGATGCTGGGCGGGCGCGGCCAAGGCCACTTGCTGGGCCAGTACCGGCTGGGCCCTGCCCGGCTCGCGCACTGCATGCGCTGGATCGCCCAAGCCCAAACGGCGCTCGACATGATGGTCGACCGGTCGCTCAACCGGTACGCCCACGGCTCCCTGCTCGCCGAGAAGCAGGGCATCCAGTGGATGATCGCCGACAGCACGATGGAGCTGTACCAGGCGAAGCTGATGGTGCTGCATGCGGCCTACAAGGTCGACCGGGCCCAAGCCGGCACCGGCGAGGACTTCAAGGCCGAGGTGTCGATGGCCAAGCACTTCGTGGCGAACATGCTCGGCCGGATCATCGACCGGTCCATCCAGGTGCACGGAGCGCTCGGTTACTCCACCGACACACCGCTGGCGCACATGTACCAGCACGCCCGCTGGGCCCGCTTCGCCGACGGCGCGGACGAAGTGCACCAGATGCGCATCGCGCAGCGAACGATCGCCGCGTACACCGACACTGGTGACACCGGAGCCGCTACCGGCAACCTCCCCATCTGAGCATGGTCCGTCTCGACGGCTTCCCGGCCGAACCGCGACACATGAGCTGCACAGGCGACGCTCGAAGTGCTCGCACGGTGCAGGGACTGGCGATCCCACCCGCTGGGTTGCCCATTGTTTCCCGCTCTTGTTTGCCGCGCGTGCGAGCTGACCAGACCACGGCTTCGCCGTTTGGCTCAGCCACTCGATGAAGCGCGCGGGTAACGCTCGGTGAGCGTCACGGAATACCTAGTCGCAGCCCTCTTCATCGCTGTGGGCGCCGGCACTCAGGCCTGCATCGGCATCGGCATGGGCCTCATCGCCGGGCCGATCCTTGTCGTCATGGAGCCCACGTTCGTGCCGGGCCCGATGCTGATGGTGGCGGGAGGCATCAATGTGCGCAACGCGATCGCCGACCGGGCGTCGCTCAACGCACCAGCCATGCGGCGACAACTGATGGCTGCACCGTTGGGTCTGGTAGGGGGCGTGGCACTGCTCACCGCCTTGAGCGATCGCTCCCTGACTATTGCGGTGAGCCTGTTCGTGCTGCTGGCAGTTGCGGTGCAAGCGGTCGGCACGCGGCCACCCGAGGGTCGCTTGGCCGACTACGCCGCCGGAGCCGGAACGGCCTTCTCGTCGTCTGTGGCGGCCGTGCCCGGTCCGGTGTACGCCGTATTCGCCAGCCACTGGCCACCCGCGGCGCTGCGAGCCACCATGGCGACCTACATGCTGGTCGTCGGCACCGCGATCATCGTGGCCCTCGCCATCCTCGGCGAGTTCGGACTGCGCCAACTGTGGCTCGGGCTGGGCCTGCTGCCGGCAGTAGTGCTCGGCCTGCCGATCGGCCGGTGGCTGCGACCGCGCCTCGCCGGGCCGCACTTTCGCATGATCGTGCTCGCCGTCGCGGCCACCAGCGCAACTGTGGTGCTGATCCGCCAGCTCGTCAGCGGCTGAGCACGCCTGCGGTGCCGGGGACCGCTGTCAGGACCAAGGGTCCTCGGGGCCGGGGGCGGCTTGGACGCTGGTGTGGTCGCCTCGGCGATGACCTGCGTCGCAGCGGCTACGGCGCGCCACTGGCGACAGCGATGCGTGCAGATGAGTGGTGAAGCAGTTCGCAGCGAATGGCAGACTGGCGATATGGCCGAGAATGGATCGGGTGCCGCAGAACGAAAGCGTTGGATACGGCGCATGGTTGCCGCCTGCGCAGAAGACGACAGACGGCTGATCGAATCGCTGCGTGGCACCGACTGGCAGGCTCGCCGTGGGCCAGAAGTAGCGTCGATCCTTGCGCTCGCGGACGCGTTCCCGCCCCGACAGAAGACAGAGCTGCGCTACCCGCTGTTCCCCCACCGATGAACTCGTCGCTGCGCTTCATCGAGCGCATCCACCGCATACATGAATCGCTCGCCACAGCTCACATCCCGCATGCATTCGGCGGTGCGATCGCGTTGGGCTGGTGTACGCCCCAGGCCCGCACCACCAACGACATCGACATCAATGTCTTCGTACACCCTGAAGTGGGCGAATCGGCGCTCATCGGGCTGCCGGACGGAGTCGAGATCACCGATGAGGCTCGCGAGCGACTCGCGCGCGACGGTCAAGCGCGATTCTGGTGGGAAACCGTGCCCGTGGACATTTTCTTGAACACGACCGACTTTCATAGCAATGCGGCCGCTCGCATTCAGTACCGAGAGTTCGAAGGCGTCATGTTGCCATGTTTGGCGTGCGGAGATCTCGCGGTGTTCAAGGCATTCTTCGACCGCGGCAAGGACTGGCTCGACATCGAAGCGATGGCTTCCATCGACAGTTTCGACATCGAAGCGGCGACAACTGAGATCGAGCGCCTGCTCGGCCCCGACGATCACCGCATCGCCAAGCTGCAAGCTCTGCGGGAACTCGGCTGAGTTCGAGCATCGGCCCGCCTTCGCGACCGCCGCAGGTCCAAAACGCCGAGGCTGTTGGCTAGGCCAGAACTCCGCAATCAGACTCCAGCGGCATCGAAGTGGACGCCGGCGGCCCGCGCGGCCGCGATCAGCTTGTCCTTGCTGGCCTTGCCCGCTGTGATGCTGAGCCTCAGTTGAATGTGAGCGGCATCGTCATCGACTGCGTTGGCCACCGCCAGAAAGAACTGCCGGACGGCGTCACGGGGACTGCTGTCGTCGCGCAGTGATTGCGTGACCGAGGCGCTCACTCGGAACTCGGTGCGCTCTGCGGCACGCGGGTTGAGCTGCTGCCAGCCGGTTCCCGAGCGCCGCAGGTCGGCCAGGCGCGCAGTTCCGCGGTCAAGGCGTGCTCGGTCCATCGGCCTTGCATCTCCGACGCAATCCACTCGACGCAGCGATCAGTGACTTCGCTAGGCGGTGGACCGTCGAACAGCCGCCGGCGAATGATGTCGGCAAAGTCACTCCCGCTGGTCACCGTGGTCGCTTCGCCGTTGCGGATGAGCAGATCTTCCAGGTTGGCGCGGCACTTGCGACCGGTCTCGTTCAGCGCGATGCGGTCCTTCTCCGACGCGATCATCACCACGACTGCGGCGCAGTTGTCGACGTCGTTGACGGCATCGAGCAGCGCTCGCAGGAATGCCATGTCGTCGAGCGCTCGCTGTTCGGAATGATTTGAGACCCAGCGGATGTAGTCCATGATCTCGTCGACCAGAATCAGCGCGGGTCGTCCAATGTCGGTAAGCGCGGCTTCGATCGCCTCCTTGTTGGGAAGCTGCGCCTTGTAGTGCTCGTACTTCTTGTACGCGCCTTCGAACAGACGCCACATGAAGCGCTCACCGAGCGTCACAGCAGGGCCGTCGTGCGCTTCGCGCGGTGCGGGGTTGTCGCAGTCGAGCACGACGCACCGCGAGCCGCCGAGGTCCGGGGCGACCGTCTCGCTTCCGACGACCACATGGGCGCTCTGCAGGTCGATTCCCTCGTTGTAGGCGTCGGTAGAGATCAGCACCTCGAACTTGCCGGCGGCGAACTGCGCTCAGGTCTCGTCACGAATGGCGTGAGAGTCGCGGCCCGAATACATCCGGGCTGTGAATCCTGCCGACACGAACCGATCGCGGAGCCAATCCGCTTATGACCAACAGGTCCTCGGGACCGGGCAACAGCTTGGGAGCGGCCGTCGGGCCCCGTGCGATGAAGTCGGCGCCGAGCATCGTCCGGATCTTCGGCGCCGCTGCGGCCACACCGCGGCAGGAGCATGAGATAGATTGAAATTATTTGAAAATAATTGAAACAGCTTTATATGGTCAAGTTCCTCAGCATGTCATTCGAAGGAGCCTCAATGTCCGAACAGCACCGAAGCCGCATCTATGCTTGGATTCGCGAACTGCACGACGAACCCACGGCGGAGTACCTGATGTCCTGCTTGGCACCAGCGCCGGTGTCTGAACTTGTCACCAAAGAATTCTTGACGGCCGAGCTGTCGCGCTTCGCCACCAAAAAAGACATGTACGCCGGCTTTGCCGAGATGCGCAAGGAGCACGAAGTTCAACGCGCAGAGGACCGCGGCGAACTCGCAGACCAGCGATCAAAAGACCGTCGCGAACACGCAGAGCAACGATCAGAAGACCGTCGTGCCGCGCAGCACCGCCACTACTGGCAGATTGGCGTGATACTCGCGGCGACCACGCCAATCTGGCTCGACACCTTCGGCATCATCGGCTGAGTTCTCAAGCGCCGGGCCGACCGGCTCGGCGTGATTCCAACGCCTCCGCTCGGCAAGCGGACTGAGCTGCTGCACGCCTGCGGTGCGCCGGGGACCGCTGTCAGGACCAAGGATCCTCGGGGCCCGGCGGCGGCTTCGGCGCTGGCGTGGTGGCTTCGGCGATGACCTGGGCCGCAGCGGCGACGCCGGAGGCGCCGATCGGCGCGTCAACAGCCGCCAGGGTGGCCTCGATGGTGCCGAGGGTGCCGAGCAGCATCGGCGGGTTGAGATGTCCCATGTGGCCGATGCGGAACTCCGCGTCCGCGTTGCCGGTGATGCTGAGCCCGAGGGTGAGGCCCGCTTCGGCCTCGCATGTGGCGCGCATCTGCTGGGCTGACACCTCGCCGGTGCGGATCATGGTGACCGAGTTCGAGCGATGTGCTGGGTTCAACACGTTCAGCTCGAGACCGCCTGGAGCAGACCATGCGTCGACGGCTGCGTGAATGGCGCTTGCCATCACACGATGGCGCTCCCAGACGTTCTCCAGGCCTTCCTCGTCGATCATGTCGAGCGCCTCAGCGAGACCCCACAGGTGCTGGACCGGGGGTGTGCCGCAGAAGATCCAGTAGTGCGCTTCGGGGTCGGTCCGACGAGTCCAGTCCCAATATGCAGTGCGCAGATCGGCACGCTGGTGTGCCTCCCACGCCCTCGGCCCTACCCACACCATGCCGAGGCCGGGGGGGACCATCAGGCCCTTCTGGCTGCCCGCCACGGTGACGTCGACGTTCCATGCGTCCATCTCGAACGGCTCGCACCCCAGCGAGGCCACGCAGTCCGCCATCAACAGTGCCGGATGATCGGCCTCGTCCATGGCGCGACGCACTGCGGCAATGTCGTTGCGAACTGACGACGCCGTGTCGGTCTGCGCGACGAGCACTGCCGCGAACTCCCGTCCGACATCGGCCCGCAGCCGCTCGGTGACCGCATCGGGCTCGATCGCCGCTCGATCCGCAGCGTGCAGCACTTCGAACTTGACGCCGCTCATCGCGGCCATCTCGGCCCAATTCGTGGCGAAGTGCCCGACTTCGAGCACGAGCACCTTGTCGCCGCGAGAGAGCGTGTTGGTGATCGCCATCTCCCAAGCGCCGTGTCCGTTCGAGATAGCGATGTAGGCCCGGTGCTCGGTGCGGGCAACAACGGGAAGCCGTTCAAGCAGCGAGTAGGTGAGGTCCACCACCTCGCCCTCGTAGATGTTGGGAATCGGTCGACGCATCGCGTTCAGGACGCGATCGGGAATGACCGAGGGGCCAGGAATCATGACCAACGGCCGGCCGTGTCGCAATGACATCGAAACTCCCTCCGGCGATCACGCCTGCCAGCGCAGCGCCAAACGCCATCAGCTTACGAACAGCCCGCGTGCACGGCTGCATGGTTTGAGAGCCTCGAGTTGCCGCGCACAAGCCCCGGTCTTCCCTCCCATGGCAGCGCAGTGCACGCGTAGGCTGCGCTCAAGCCTGTGCTCATGGGGTGCCCATGGGTTCGGGCGCGCGCACACACGGGGGTGTCCACGATGGGCAGCAACGCACTCATCCATCCGTTCGCAGTCGCTGGCCGCGATGAGAACGAGTTCATCGAGATTGTCTCCGGAGAAGGCGTCATGCTGCGCGACTCCGCGGGCAACGAGTACATCGATGCGCTCGCCAGCTTGTGGCTGTGCCAGATCGGCCATGGCAATCGCACGGTCATCGATGCGATCACTGCGCAGCTCGACAAACTGCAGACCTACAACACCTTCGATCCGTTCACCAATGGGCCCGCCGTCGAAGTCGCAGAGATGATCCGTGCGCGCTCACAGCACCCCGACGGTCGGGTGTTCTTGGGCTGCTCGGGCTCCGAAGCTGTCGACACCGTCTTGAAGTTCGCCCGGCGCATCCACCAGCTGCGCGGCGATGTGGACCGGCAGATCATCGTGCGCCGCACCGGCGGCTATCACGGCGTGAACGTGGGCGGCACCAGCGTGCAAGGCCTCGAGCCGATCCGCGAAGGCTGGGGAGATCTGCTGCCCCACGTAGTCGAGATTCCCAACGACGATGTCGAGCCGGCTGCGCAATTGTTCGCCGAGCAGGGCGAGCGCATCGCAGCCGTCATCACCGAGCCGATCCAGGGTGCCGGCGGCGTCATCCCGCCCCCGCCTGGCTACTTCGAGGGCTTGCGGCGAATGTGTGATGAGCACGGTGCGCTGCTCATCTTCGACGAAGTGATCTGCGGCTTCGGGCGCACCGGCAGCTGGTTCGGCGGCCAGACGTTCGGCGTCGTCCCCGACATGTTCACCTTCGCCAAGGGCGTGACCTCGGGCTACATCCCGCTGTCTGGCGTGGTGGTCTCACGCGAGATCGCAGACACGCTCGAAACCGACCAGAACAAGTTCATGCACGGCTACACCTATTCGGGCCACCCCACGGCGTGCGCTGCCGGTGTCGCCAACATCGGCGTCATCGAGTCCGAAGGGCTGGTGGAACGAGCGAACGACATCGGCGAACGGATGGAAGAAGGCTTCTTGGCGCTGCAAGGCGACGGCATGATCGACAGCTACCGGGGCCATGGCGGCATCTGGGCTTGCGACATCGGCCGGGACGCCACCGAGGCCCGCGAGGCGTTCCTCAAGCGCGGCGTGATCTCGCGGCCCATCGGCAACGCGCTCGGGTTCTGCCCTCCGCTCATCATCACCGATGACGAGATCGGGTTGATGTTCGACCGGCTCGACGACGCACTGCGAGCCACAGCGCCCTAGGGCCACAATTTCCAAAGGAGAGACGACCATGGAATCTGCGCAGACGCGGGCATTGATGGAGCGCTACTACGCGGCGCTGACAACGGCCGATCAGGAGACGATGCTGGAGTGCCTCGACCCGGAGGTCACCTGGGTGCTGCCCGAGACGGCGGCGCAGGGCAATGCCGTCGACACGATGTCCGGGGCGAAAGAAGTCGTCGAGGCATTGGGCGGCCGCGTGGTGCGGCAAACCTTCGACATCTCCCAGCCGATCAGCCTCGAGGTCCGCCGCATGATCGTCGACGGCGGTACCGCCGTGGTACAGCAGCGGCTGACGGCCACAGCCAAGGCCACCGGTCGCGAGTACGACAACCAGTACTGCTGGGTGTACGACTGCCGCGATGGCTTGATCGCCTACATGGAGGAGTACACCGACACGCTGTACGCGGCGCAGCGGATGGGCTGGGACCTCGACGTCTGACGGCGCCCATCGCCGGCGAGCACGACCGATGACTCGCGGGGCACAATCACTACAGCGCAAACAAGCTCACCGAACGCGGGAGCTTCAGGAGAAATCGCCATGAGCACCTACGACATCATCATCAAAGATGGAATGATCTTCGACGGCACCGGAGCACCGCGGGTGCGCGGTGACGTCGGCATCGCCGGCGGCAGGATCGCAGCAGTCGGACGTGTGGATGCCCGCGAGGGCGCCAAGGTCATCGACGCCTCGGGCATGCACATCGCCCCGGGCTTTGTCGACTTACACACCCACTACGACGCCCAGGTGTTCTGGGACCCCTACTGCACGCTGTCGGGCTGGCACGGCATCACGTCGGTCGCCATCGGCAACTGCGGGTTCGGTTTCGCCCCGGTCGACCCCGACATGCGCGAGTACGCCATGCGCTCGATGACACGGGTGGAGGCCATCCCCTATGAGTCCATGCGCCAGGGCATGCCGTGGGACTGGGTGACGTTCCCCGAATACCTCGACAGCCTCGAGCGCACGCCCAAGGCGCTGAACATCCTGCCCTACGTGCCGATCGGCCCAATGCTGGTGATGGTGCTCGGCCTTGACGACGCCAAGGACGGCCGCATGCCCACCGTGGGTGAGCACGAAATGCTGGCCAAGCTGGTGCACGAGGCCATGGATGCGGGCGGCTGCGGCTGGTCTGCCCAGCGGCTGCCTCCCACCGGTCCCGCTGCGGTGCAGCGCGACTGGGACGGCACGCCGATGCCCACCGACATGATGAACGACGAGACGGCGCTGGTGCTCGCCCGGGTGCTGGCCGAGCGCAACGAAGGCGTCGTGCAGATGACGCTGACCAGCGGCAACGTGACCCACGACCTCGCTCACCTCGAGGAGATCGCGTCGATCAGCGGTCGCCCGCTGCTGCACAACGTGGTGCAGGCCTTCGAGGACAAGCCCACCATCCACCAGCGCCAGATCGAATGGCTGGAGCGCTGCCGCGAGCAGGGTGTGCCGGTCTACGGCCAGGGCGTCACCAGCGACGCAGGGTTCACCTTCACCCTCGAAGACTGGAACCTCTACGACGACTCCGAAGCGTGGATGGAAGCCTGCATGGGCGACAAGGCCGAACGGCTGGCGAAGATGGCCGATCCCAGCCGCCGGCAGGCCCTCAAGGACACCCTGCCTCGCACAGCGACGGCGCCGCTCGAGACGGTGACAATCCTGTCGCCGCGCAGCGCCTCGACCGAGCAGTATCGGGAGATGTCCGTCGGCCAGGCCGCCGAGATCGCCGGCAAGGACCCAGTGGACCTGATGCTCGACGTCGCCGTCACCGACGACCTCGACACGCTGTTCTTCGTGGCGCCGCCGCAAGGCAATTCAGACCTGCTGCGAGATGTTGTGCAGTACCCGCACATGCTGTTCGGCGTGTCCGACGGCGGGGCACACACGAAGTTCCTCACCGCCGGGCGCTACCCAACTGAGACGTTGACCGAACACGTACGCGAGAACCAGTGGGTGACCTACGAGGAAGCCCACCGTCGCCTGTCGGCACTTCCCGCACAGCTCGCCGGGTTCCGTGACCGGGGACTGATCCGCAACGGCGGACCCGCCGACGTGCTGGTGTACGACCCCGAGAATCTGGAAATCGGCCCCAACGAGGTCGTCCACGACCTGCCGGGCGGCGAGTGGCGTCGGATCCAACGAGCCAGCGGGTACCGCAGCGTCATCGTGAACGGCCAAGAGACCATCTCCGAAGACACCCAAACCGAGACCTACAGCGGCCACCTGCTCCGCCACGGCGGCTGACGGTCCGCAGTCAGAGTCTCGCTTGCGCCGCGGCCGGAACCGGCAGTACCGCTACATCGACGTCACACCCACCTGCAAACATCCGCAGCAGAACCCACATCCCAGGTCGGCGAGCTGACATCAGTCAGCACGCTTGGCACAACCACGAGGCGCACCGATGAGCGACACAGACATGAAGTACGACGACATTGAGGTCATCGTGCTAAACGACGACGGGGTGCGCATCATGATCGACAACGCTCTCGCCGAGGCTGACTGCACTTGGGAAGAACTCCAGCGCCAAGCCGCCGAGGGTCGATTCAAGAGCCACATCGCCCGCGAAGCTTGGTTCGTCGTCTCTTCCTTTGAGCCGCTCCCAGCCTGACCTGCTGAACGGCACTGTCTCGGACGGCATCCGCATCAGTGCGATCATGCACGAGGACGGACGAGCCTTCGTGGGGTTCTGCATCAGCCAAGCACATCCCCGACGTGAGCCTGTTCCGCTGACGATCTCAAGATCGGCAGCACGTCTCAGCCTCAAGATGAGGCTTCATCTTTTTTGGGGATTCGGGCTGCTGGCGGTCAGCGGATGGTGATGGTGTTGGACTTGACGCCGTCGATGACGACGTAGATGGTGCCTCGGAAGGTGGACCCGTAGTAGCAGCCGGTCGACGCGTTGCCCGTCCAGTTGAACTTCGCACCCGAAGGAAGCCGCCCGTTGAACCAGCATTCCGTCGCGTATGGCCCGCTGCCCAGGCCGTTGATCGTGTAGCGCAGGTCGTGACAGTTGTTCCCGCCGCACGACCCGCTGTTCGTGCGGCGCGAATTCACAGGCCCCGCCGAGATCGTCACCGACGCCTGTGGCTGATCGGTGGTCGCTGTCGCCATCGGGGACCACGGCCCCCAGGTGACGCTGTTGCGCGCACGCACCTGCACCTCATACGTCGTGCCTGCGGGGGTGCCAGTGACGCGAAGCCGCCGCGACGAGCCGCTGCCGTCCCATACGCTCCACGACGACCTGCCCGAACGCCGGTAGCGAACCTCATACCGGTCGATCGCTGCGCCGTTGTCGTCGGGCTCAATCCACGACACCAGCAAGCTGCCGTCCCTAGGCGTCAACGAAGGCCGCCCCGGCGCATCCGGCGCCGAAACGGCTGCTTGCGGGGTGGCGTAGCCCGACGCCGAGGAGCTTGTGCCAGCGCTGCTCTGCGCCACGACCTCGACCTCATAACGCGAGCCGTTGCGCAAGTTCGAGATCGTGTAGCTGCGCTCCGACGCAAACACCGTCTTGCCGCCGACCACGACCCCGTCGCTCCACGCCACCAGATAGCCCGTCACCGCTGCGCCGTTCTCGGCAGATGCACGCCACGACACCTTGATCTCGCCGTCACCGGCCGACAGCGACAGACTCCGAGGCGCATCAGGCACCCGCGCCGCGGCCTTCGGGAACGCCGCCACCGACGATGCCGCGCTGTCACCGACCGAGTTGTGAGCAACCACCGACACCGTGTAACCCGGCCCGTTCGCCAATCCCGTGATCACATAACGGCGTTCCGACGCATCCACACGCCGCGAACCCCGTTCGCCGCCCCCAGACCACGACACTGTGTAACCAGTCACCGGCGAAC
Organism: Acidimicrobiales bacterium; assembly: GCA_965231925.1. GTDB lineage: Bacteria > Actinomycetota > Acidimicrobiia > Acidimicrobiales > Poriferisodalaceae > Poriferisodalis. The sequence continues at coordinate 584,056 of OZ246894.1, read as the reverse complement.
CGTTCGCCGATGACCCAGTCCACGACACCGACACCTGCCCATCGCCCGCCGACACCGACATGCCGCCCGGCTTGTCCGGCGGCGAAGCCGCAGCCTGCGGCACCCCAGACGAAGCAGACGACCACGATCCCCACCCGACGCTGTTGCGCGCACGCACCCGAACCGAGTACGACACACCATTGGTCAAGCCCGTCAACGTGGCGCTCGTCGAGCCCGACACCTGCGCTTGCGCGGAAGAGCCGTCCGAGCCGCGCGCCGTGATCTCATACCGATCGATCGCCGCACCGTTTGACGCCGGTTCCAGCCACGACACGCCGATCTCGCCGTCACCCGCCCTCAGGGACGGACGACCCGGCGCATCCGGCGCACGCCGGGAGGCGGTGACGCTGATCGTGTTCGACGGAGTGCCGTCAATCACCACTTGGATGGTGCCGGTGAACGCCGCCGAGTAGTAGCAGCCCGCCGAAGCATTGCCCGACCACTGTCCGCTCCACGTGGCCGTACCGTCGAAACGGCACTCCAACGCATACGGGCCGCTGCCCAAGCCGTTGATCGTGTAGCGCAGGTCGCGGCAATCGCTCCCACTGCATGATCCGCTGGCCGTGCGGGATGGATTAATCGGGCCTTCGGAGATCCGCACGCTGCCCGGTGGTTTCGGTGGTCCGACGGTAACGATTGCCCATTCGCTGAATGTCCCGGTCTCGCCATTCGGGCCCACAGCAGCAACCCGGACCTGGCACGATCGCCCGTTCGGCAATGACGGTCCGGGCTCCAGGCCGTCAATCGTGAATGAGCGCGCCGAGGCCGGCGCCGACTCAGTTATGGCGGTCGGCGCGATCGCGGAGCTCTCGCAGCCCAGTTGGATTTCAAAGTCCTTGACGTTGTCCAGGACTTCACGGAGATTCACAAGCTGGACGCTCCAAGTCACCCGAATCGAATCCGAGCCCGCGCTCAGGTCATCGATGACCACCTTCGGCAGAGGCGCGATTCCGGTCGTGCAAAACTCAGCCGTTGATGACCAGTCACTCCAGCCTACGCTGTCGCCAGCACGCACTCGGAACTCATAACAGATGCCGGGTGTCAGACCATCAGTGCCAAAAAAGCTGCCTGCGTTTTGCTGAATACGAGATTGCCACCCAGATGCGTCCCGCGCGGCCTTCCACTGCACTTCATGCCTGACAACAACACCCGACACCTCTGGCCAAGACACCTGGAGAAAATCGTCTTCGCTTAAGGATAGTGTCAGCGGACCAGGTCTCCCTACTCTGCCGGTCCGATGCGCTGGTGTCTTGACCGTACGAGCGTCAGACCACTCTGACTCAACGTACTCACCCGGCCCATTCGGACACCTGTAACGCAACTTCACTGAGTACGTACTGTCTCTGTCGAGGCTCAACTGCGCTGCAGCGCTAGCCGGAAGCGACAACCAATTTCCATCTTGGGCAATATTCCGCCACGTTGGATTCTTCTCTTGCGATACCTGAATGTGTGAGACACACGACGGCCAAATCGATGAGTCCCAGACGACTGTTGCATGTGGCCGATTCCGGTCGGACAACCACTCGGACGAGATGGCCGAAATCACAGGCCTTGGCAAGCTCAGATGCCGTCCTGCTTCACACCTTCCATAAGGCGTAGGCGGCCCGTCAGGCCAATCGAGCATTTTCCGTTGGCCACAACCGATCCAAACCGGTCCGCCCGTCGACTTGTCGAAGAACGTCTCCGCGCCAATTACGGACTCAAACCAACAGTATGACATAAGCGCACACAAGTCAGGATCATCACGACTCCTTTCATTACCACCATCCAACGATTTTGAGTAAGTAAGCTTGTCGTGACCGTCATGACACGTAAAGCCCTGCTTGTCGTGGTCGTCTTCGTTAGTGTGCGGGTGACAGAGCGCCAGCCAAGCGTGACCCATCTCATGGGCAACAATCCCGAGCCACATGCTGTCACGAGCAGCGTCTGTCCACTTAAGGTTAGCGTCCAGCCATGTGGGACGCTTGACCTGCGTGCGAGAAACGACAGCAGCCTGTTGGGGGTCATGCGCAAAACCCCCTAGTACCGGAGGTTGATTCACGATCACTAATGACCCGAATGGCGATGAAGCTGACAATGAAGCCATACATGCTTTAGACCCCATATTGGAGGAGTGCAACCCTTTGTCCCAGTCATCAACCTGGGGGTCCTCAGCGTTATAACGGAACAAGTCGCCAGACGTGAACATTACGCCATATTGCCCGCTTGACTGGTCCTCAAAGAACTCGGAAACAACACTGTTCAGCAACTGGACAGCACTTGCGATTTCGTCGTTTGCCTTCTTCTCTTCAGTTGCGTCATCCAAGCTGCTCGCACGAGCACAATAGTGCACTCGGATTGCCTGCGTAGACTCGGTCTTCGTGGGCAGATCAGCAAAGAGCGCCCTCGGATCACCTCGCAAGACAGCACTCTCGTTGATGTGCCAGTCCTCATACGTCGAGATAATGTCCCCAGCTTCGTCGACGTATTGGTGGGGCAGGGTGCCACCTTGAGCGATGTCGATCATGGTCTGGGCGACGGCTGCCTGGGTGGCCCATCGGTCGGGGCCTGAAATTCGTTCGAGGAATCGGATGTCGAAGTCGTTGTCGAGCCATGCTTGGGGTACCGCTACGGTGCCGCCGAGCAGATATGCACCCGCGGCCTGATGCGCTGAGGTAACTGAGACAGCCGTCGGAGGCACATCGCCCCCAGGATCGCCGACGTCGATGAGGCAACGGCTGTCGGGATCGCCCGAGATCGCCGTCAGCGCCGTCGCGAGCATGTTTGCCGCGGCGCGCTCCTCCGCGATTGTCAACTTCGCCAGCACCGCGGTGCCGTAACAGTCGCCGTTGGGCGGCAAGTCCAACGACGCCGCTGCGACCGATTCTGGATCGAACGGCTGCACTGCGCCGCCGTTAGCCAAAGCCACGATCGCCGCCGCCACGCTCTGCTGGGTCTGCCAGCGGTCAGCGCCCGCTACCCGCACGAAGCCCGTCACCCCGAACCTGTCAGCAAGCCATGCATCAGGGACAGCGCGCGGGCCGCCCACCACGTGCACCGCCGAAGCGAGACCCGCCGACGACCGCGCAGCCGGACTCGGGTAACCCGCGTCGAGCAGGCAGCGCTGATTACCCCCGGGCGACAGCGCCTGCAGCGCCTCGGCCAGCATGTTCGCCGCCGCCGCGTCCTCCACCACCGTCGCCTTCGCGATCACCACCGCGCCACGACAATCAGTATTGGATGGCAGTTCCACCTCGAGCCCGCCCGACTGCGCCCCAGATACCGACGGGACAGCGAACAGCACCGAAGCGAAAACAGTCAGCACCGCGAACGACGCCGCTGCGCGACGGCGGACTCGGGCTACGCGAACGCGATCGCGCTGCGCTTCATTCGGCCCGGTGTGTGTGTGAGTGTGTGTGTGTGTGTGAGAGAGAGAGAGAGAGAGAGAGATTTCCTCAAGCTTCGTACACCCATGCCCGCTCCTTCAGGTCGCCGCTCCGGTCCAGCAGACGCTAACACCGAACCCTTTTCCGCACCGCTGGAACTCCAGCAATTTTCCGACTGCAGCGGCACCCCAGCGTGGACCGCTCTCTCTTGCGTTCACCAACCGATACCCCATCAGCCGTATGCCGATATTCGTTTACGTGCCATCTCACGATGAGTCCATGCTGGCGCTACATGTCGACGGCCGACCGACCAAGAGCGAGTGTGTATTCTATGCGCATGGCACGCGTGAACGTCTACTTGCCCGACGAGCTGGCTGCGAAGGCGCGAGAAGCCGAGCTGAACGTGTCTGGCCTCACGCAGGCGGCCATCCAGCAGGAGCTCGATCGCCAATCACTTGACGCTTGGCTCGACGAAGTGGCGGCTTTGCCGCCGACGGGCATCGACGACGAGACGGCCCAAGCAGTCATCACCGCTGTCAGGGACGAATTCGAGTTCGGTGAGTGAGTCGCTGATCGTGGATGCGTCGGCCGTCGTCGACGTGCTCATCGACGCTCCCGCGGCCGGCGCGATCCGCTCTCGTCTGAGGAGGAACGAGCTTCATGCGCCCGCCCACATCGATGCCGAAGTCCTGTCAGCCATCGGTCGGCACCACCGCGCCGGTCGTTTCAGCGCCAATGCAGCCTCGTCGCGACTGGAGATGTTCCAGCGAATGCCCATCCGACGGCATCAGCTGTCCCCGTTACTCCTCGAAGCATGGAGCCGCCGCCACAATCTGCGGCTCGCGGACGCGCTCTACGCCGCGCTGTCTGATCGGTTACAGATCCCCGTGCTGTCCACTGACCGGAGGCTTGTCGCCGCGATTCCACAGGCCGAAGAGCCGGATGCTCCGTAGCCGACGGCTGAGTGGACAGGATCTCGCGAGACTTCCGCTTCCTTGGCTGCAAGACTGAGCCCTTGGGGCCGACATTCGGACAACTTGATCCGGGGGAACCATGACGACGTATGCCGGTGAACGGCTCATTCATGACACTGACAGCCACCTGATGGAGCCAGTGGACTGGCTCGCCAGCTATGCCGACGGGGCGACGGCCAGCAAGCTCCGGAACCTGAGCCTGGCGGGCGGCGGCGATGCGGCGACGTTCGATCTTGTGGAGAAGTGCTGGGAGCGGCGCAACGATCCCGAAGAGACGGCGAAGCTGGCGGCCGATGTCGTAGGCGGGCCGAAGGGTTATTTCGCGTACGGCTCCATGGATGCCAACGAGCGGGTCGGGGCGTTGGATCAGCTCGGCTTCGCCAGCCAGCTCGTCTTCACGACATTCGCGCACACGCAGTTCCACGCTCGCGGCGACGTCGATCTGGCGTATGGGGGTGCATCGGCACACAACCGCGGCATTGCCGATTTTTGCTCGGCGGATCCCCGTCTGCTCGGCGTTGCGTTCGTTCCGCTGGAGGACCCACAGCGCACCGTCGAGTGCGCCCGCGAAGCCATCGAGTTGGGTTGCCGGGCGGCATGGATCCCCCACGGCGTGCCGAGCGCGGTAAGCCCGACCCATCCCGACTTCGACCCGCTGTGGACGCTGCTGTCCGAAGCCAGCGTGCCAATGCTCTTGCACCTGGGGCCGAACGGCGGCAACCAGTTGCCGATGACGTACCACAACAACGGTCGGAACCCCGGCAAGGACTTCGTGGGCGGCGGCGAGAACATGCGCTCGAAGGATTTCTTGAACCTCTACCACGACGCCGAGAACCTGTTGGCGTGCATGGTGCTCGACGGCATCTTCGAGAAGTTCCCCGAGCTGCGGTGCGGGCTGATCGAGCTGGGCGCCGGCTGGGTGCCAAATCTGCTGCGCTCGCTGGATAACAGCGTCAAGGCATTCGGGCGTCACGAGCCAGAGCTGTCGGAGCTGACCATGGCGCCTTCGGACTACATCCGGCGCCAGGTGCGATTCACGCCCTGGCACTTTGAGGATGTCGGCTGGCTGGTGTCGAACAGCGGGCCTGAGCTGTTCCTGTTCTCCTCGGACTGGCCGCACCCTGAAGGTGGGCGAGACCCCATCGCGGAGTTCCAGGCCTCGTTCAGCGCAGCCGGACTCAGCGAGGGCGCCACGGCTCCGTTCTGGGCGGGCAACGCCTCGTTCCTGCTCGGGGTCTGAGGCTGTGCCCCGGGCTCGCTCGGCCTTGCTCGTCGTGGACGTGCAACCCACCTTCTGCGAGGGCGGTGCACTGCCCGTCGAAGGCGGCAATGACGTGGCCGCAGGCGTGGCGGCCCTACTCGCCGATGACCATGGCTACGACCTGGTGGTGACCACGCAGGATTGGCACATCGACCCGGGCGACCACTTCAGCGACGAGCCCGATTTCGTCAGCACGTGGCCGCCGCACGGCGTGGCCTGCACTGCCAAGGCCGAGCTGCATCCGGCACTCGATCCCGTTGCGGACAGGATCGACGCCAAGGTGCGCAAGGGCATGGGGGAGGCGGCGTACTCGGGTTTTGAAGGTGTGGACGACGACGGTCGAACGTTGGACGAGGTGCTGGCAGCTGCCGGTGTGGCCGAAGTCGACGTCGTGGGACTGGCGTTCGACCACTGCGTCCGAGCAACCGCGGTGGATGCTGCTGCCAACGGCTACGCGACCAAGGTGATCGAAGGACTCTCGGCCTCTGTAGCGCCCGAGACCGCCGCAGCGGCCCGAACCGAGCTCGCCGCCGCTGGCATCGACGTCATCGGCTCACGCTGAGGGGCACTCTCGACCGCCGGGCGGTCGCGACCCGCTAGAAGGTCTCGTGCTCGACGGTGAACTCGCTGGCCGACTCGGCGATGTGCCGGTGGTTGCGGATGACTTCGTGCATGACGAAATGCACGAACCGCTCACAGAAATCAGGATCGAGACCTTCCGCCAAGGCGAGCTGGCGCAACCCGTCCACTTGCTGATGCTGGCGAACCAGATCGACCGGCGGCATATCGTTCGCCGCCTTGTAAATGCCGATGTAGTGAGTGATCCGGAAGCGTTCCGCCAGCAGGCGCACCAATTCCGCGTCGACCTCGTCGATGCTGCGGCGGAATGCAGCGAGTTCGTCGTCGGGCATCGGCTCTGTTTCTAGCCCGTCGAGCGGCGACCGGCACCAGCTCGGCGGCCGGGAAGCCCCACAGCCGTGTCCGGCAGTTCTAGGCGAAAGCGGGCGGCGCTTGGCTACGGTTTGCGGCCGTGAGGGAATCAGGGCGAGGGCTGCGCGGCCGAACGGCCATCGCCGGTGTCGGCGAAACGACGTACTACAAGCGGGGCCAGTCTCCAGATCCGGAGTTCGTGCTCGTCTTGAAAGCGATCCTGGCGGCCTGCGATGACGCCGGCATCAACCCCCGCGAGATCGACGGCTTCTGCTCCTACAGCAACGACCGCAATACGCCTGCCCGGCTCGCCAATGCCCTCGGCCTCGCTGAGCTGCGGTACTCGAACATGCAGTGGGGCGGCGGCGGGGGCGGGGCGGCCGGAGTTGTGCAGAATGCCGCCGGCGCTGTCCTCGCCGGCTCGGCAGACGTCGTGGTCGCCTACCGAGGCCTCGCCCAGGGGCAGTACGGACGGTTCGGCCAAGGCGGTCGCCGGCCCGCGGTCAGCGGGGAGTACGCCTACACCATTCCCTACGGCGTCATGAGCCCGGCCCAGGTGTACGCAATGCGCACCACCCGGCTCATGCACGAGCACGACATCGACCGGTCGACGATGCGAGCCGTGGCGCTGGCCGCATATCACCACGCGCAGAACAACCCGCGGGCGGTCATGCACGGCCGGCCGCTCGACGCAGCGACGTACGACTCGGCGCGCTGGATCACCGAGCCGTTCCGTCTCTATGACTGCTGCCTGGAGAACGACGGTGCCGCCGCCATGATCGTCACCTCCGCTGAGCGGGCCGCTGATCTGAGCGACACACCCGTGCTGGTGCTGGCGGCTCAGCAGAGCGGCGGGCATCGCTCGGGCGCATGGGTCCACAACCCGACCGACTACGCGACATCGAGCTTCAAGCTCGCGGCACAACACCTCTACGAACAGGCGGGCGTGACACCCGACGACGTCGATGTGGTGCAGAGCTATGAGAACTTCACCGGAGCCGTCGTGATGAGCCTCATCGAGCACGGCCTGTGCACCTACGAGAACGCCAACGAGGTGCTCACCTTCGAGAACTTGCGGGCCGACGGCGGCTCGCTCCCGCTGAACACGAGCGGCGGCAACCTCGCCGAGTGCTACATGCACGGCCTCGGCATGCAAATCGAAGCTGTGCGGCAGGTGCGTGGCGACTCGACCAACCAGGTGCGCAACGTGAAGGTGTCGCTGTCGAATGCCGGCCCGATGGTCGAGATCGCCTCAACCGCCATCTACGGCACCGCTGAGGTTCTCCGATGAGTGCGCTGGCCGAGGGCACCTACCTGCCGAAAGGCTTGACGCAGCCAGCACCGATGCGTGACGGCCTCGACCTGCCGTTTTGGGAGGGCACGCGCGAACACCAACTTCGGGTGCAGCGATGCGCCGATTGCGGCACCCACCAGTGGGGGCCGGACTGGATGTGCCACGCCTGCCAGTCGTTCAAGGTCGAATGGGTGACGGTCGAGCCCAGGGCCCGCATCTATTCCTGGCAGCGCGTGCACCACCCGGTGCATCCGGTGCTCGCCGACCACGGCCCCTACATCGTGGTGCTCGTGAAACTGCCCCACGCGGACAACCTGCGGATGCTGGGCAACCTGCTCGGCGATCCGATGCAGGACATCGTCATCGGCAGCGATGTCGAGGCCGTTTTCGAAGACCACGACGACGGCAGCCCGCCGTTCACCCTCGTCCAATGGCAGGTCACCAACAGCTGACGCTGTGACGGCGGCGCTCGGCGCCCGCCAGCCGAATTGCGCCGCGGAGACTGCGACCCTGTGGCGGACCGCAGAAGCCTGCCCGACGCAGCCTTCAACTGGGAGTGAACGCCAGCGATTGCGCGCACGTGGAATGCCGCGCTGAGCCGTCCAGGTTCAGCCGTGCTTGTCGGGGCCGGCTTTGGTGATGTGGAAGCGGACCAGGCAGCGCTTGTCTTCGGTCATTGCGCGGCGGTAGTCGTCCCAGTCGGGATGCTCGCCTTGCAGCGTCCGGTAGTACTCGACGAGCGGGTCGAGCGCGGCCTCGCCTGAGATGATCTCGGCCTCGCACTCGAGGTGAACCCAGCGGCCCAGCCACTTCTCGGGGAACACGCACAGCCAGGACTGCGGGTCACGATGCAGGTTCTTGACCTTGAAAGCCGTGTCCCGCGTGCTCATGACGACCGTGTCGTCGACGACCGCCAATGTCACCGGGGAGAGCTGCGGTGTCTCGTCACGCGCCTTGGTAGCCAGCACCGCGCGGTCGTTCTTGCGGACATAGTCGAGCGCCTTGGAGATTTCCATCGACGCAGCCTCGCACATGACGCCCGATCTCATCAGGCCAGCCGATCCTGATGGGCTTCGCCCAGTCCGCGAGACTTCCGCCATGAAAATCTCCGCTGCATTCCCGCCCGTTCCCGAGACTCCCGACCACATCGCGCTTGCCGAGGAGCTGGGCTACGAGACCGCTTGGGTGTATGACACGCCGGCACTGCAGCTCGATGTCTGGATGACGCTCGCGCTGGCCGGAGTCCGCACCGACCGCATCCGTCTGGGCACCGGCGTGCTCATTCCCACTCTGCGCCACCCGATGACGACCGCTTCGGCCATCGCGACGCTGGTAGGGCTCGTCGGATCTGAGCGAGTCATCATCGGTGCCGGCACAGGCTTCACGGGGCGTCGAGCCATGGGTCACAAGCCACTGCGCTGGGCCGACTTCCCCGACATGGTCGCCGACATCCAGGCACTGCTTCGAGGCGAGATCGTCGAGGTCGACGTCAGGGCGGCGCGCATGCTGCACTGGCCGGGCCAAGCAGTCGAGCGACCGATCGACGTGCCGTGGATCGTGGCCGTGAACGGACCCAGAGGCCTCGCCGCAGCAGCCGAAATGGGCTGCGGCGTGTTCACGTCGCGGCCCCGACCAGATGCCGACTACACGGGGATCGACGATGTGATCCTCCTGGGTTTCGGCACGATCATGGACGACGACGAGACGATCGAATCGCCCCGCGTGCTCGACACAGCAGGGCCAGGCGTCAGCGTGGCCTACCACGCATTTCTGGAACAGCGAGATGCCCGGCTGGAGACGCTTCCCGATGCGGACCGCTTCGCCGAGATCACCGGCGACATGGACCCGAGCACGCTGCACCTGTCGTTGCACGAAGGGCACCTCACCCAGCTGAACGCCATCGACCGCCAGGTGCTCACTCCCGAGTCGCTGCGCATCGCCCCATTCGTGTGCCATGCCGGTGAGGTGCCCGAACGCATGGAACGACTCGCCGCCGCGGGCATCACCGAGGTGTCGTTTCAGCCGATGGGCGATGTCGAACGCGAGCTGCGTGCATTTGCCGCAGCTGCCGAGCTCTGAAGAGGCGCTGGCGGACTCGGCGGCTCGCCGGTTCCGGCCCCTCAGAGCCCTTCACGTACCGAATTGCGGCCGCCGTCTGGCACTATCGGGGCGATGACGGTCGGCGGGGCGACGAACCCTGACCTTGACGAGGGCGCCAGCGACGGGGCCGACGAAGACGTGCCCGACTCGCTGAGTTTCGCAGAGCCGTATTCCGTGGAGAGGGGCATCGAATCGCCGCTCACCACTGCCGAGCTGTGCCGGGTCGTCGGCAGCCGCGTACGTGAGCTGCGCCAAGCACTGAACATGACGATGTCGGCCTTCGCCACGGACGCGGGCATCTCGCTGGGGATGCTCTCCAAGATCGAACACGGCCAGAGCGCGCCCAGCCTGTCGACGCTGGCGCGCCTGGCCGGAACGGCAAAGGTTCCGGTGACCGCCTTGTTCCGCGGCCTCGACGAGGAGCACGATCTGGTCATCGTCCGGGCCGGCGAGGGCCATGAGATCCACCACGATCGGGGCGGACCGGACCGGCTGTACCAGGATCTCGGCACATTGCGAGGACCCAACCGGATCATCGAGCCGATGATCACCACCATCACCGAGCGGGGCGGCGTGTTCCCGCTCTACCAACATCCCGGTGTCGAGTTTCTCCACGTCCTCGAGGGTTCGCTCAACTACGGCTACGGCGGCAAGGCCTACCTGCTCAATACCGGCGACACCATGCAGATCCACGGCGAGGTGGCCCACGGACCCGTCGAGCTCGTCGAGCTGCCGGTCCGGTTCATCTCCATCAAGGTGTATCCCGCCAGCGAGTCGCGCTACGCGGACGGCCCGCGCGTTTCGCCGAAGGCGACCTGATGCAGCTGTCCGACGGCCCAAGCGCCCGCGCCTGAGCGCTCAGGCAAGGCCTTCGGGTGAGTGCCTTCCCGATGGGGCGAGCACCGGCGAAGCCGTGACGCTCGCGAAGAAGGCGCTGTCGCAGAACGTGTCGAACACCGGGAAATTGTCGGGGTTGAAGTCGGGCCTGTAGTACATGCCCCACGGACCCTCGGTGACGTGCTTCATGAGCACTTTGCGGGCGATCTCATCGAAGATGGCGTTGTCACCGTCGGTCAGCGCGCGACCCCGCTGGTGCGGCAGCTGCTGACCCTCGGCGATGTCCTGGCATCGATTGCCCTTGTCAGCATGCCTCCCGAGAGGCGGTTGTTCGGCCTACGATGGCCGAGCCGGGAGTCACGCACGAACGCAGGCGCCGCTGGCGCTGTCGATTCGTCCCGGTCACGCCGTCTTCTGGGGGGGACGAACCTATGCCCAACGACAACGCAAGCAGCAGCGCGCCGGGTCTCATCGGCGTGCTCGTCCGATTCGCCAAGCCGACGATGATCGGCGCCGTGCTCAGCCTGTACTGGTGCTTGTTCTGGCTGCTGAACGGCTTCGACAAGTTCCTCAACGCCGACACGTTCTACGGTGTGAACTTCAAGATGGCACTGGAAGGCGCATTGCTGCCGTCGCTGGGACTGAGCACGTCGTTGGCATGGCCGCTGGCGATCATCGTCGGCATCATCGAAGTCATGCTCGGCCTGTTGTTCTTGGTGTCGCTGATCGCGTTCGCAACCCGCAAGCCGCACCGCTACGAGGTCGGCGTTGCCTGCATCGGTCTCAGCGTGCTGTTCTTTGCGCTGCTGACAGCAGGCGCGATTCTGTTCGGGGCGCGCGACCATGTGCTGACCCAGGGCCTCTTCATCGGCACGCTGCTCGCCAGCGGACTGGTACTGCACGTGTCACAGAAATCGGCCGCCTGAGCCACACGATCGACAACGCTCGTTGCCATGTGCGCGGGTTGTGGCGTACTCTCGCCATGCGTGCTCGCTTGGAGGACGCCGCTGCGCATCACCGGCACACCGCGCATGCGCGGTGCGAGGCCAACCCGCCATGCCGGATCGAGCGCTGACCTCCGCCGCGGTGCCGCCGCGCAGCGCCGCGGCGGGCTTCGAGGTGCTGCGGCGCTCCTCGTGACCATTTCGCTCGTCCTGCTGCCCGTCGATGTCGTCTCAGCGGCCGGCAACATTTCGGGTCTGAGCGCCGAGCCGAGCCAGCGCTGGCACCTCGACTTCGACACGGCTTGGCCACCCGACGGCATCCATAGTCCCCTCGGCTCGAAGCGTCAGCCTCCGCCGCAGCCGGCTTCGACAATCGTCTTGGCATCCGGGGAGTATCTGTCTGTCGGGCAGTCGGCCACATCGCCGAACGGCTGGTATCGGCTGACGCTCGAGTCCGACGGCCGGCTGACACTGCGCGCCACTGACGACGGCTTGGGCCGATATGGCTTGCTGTGGTCGACGGGACCTGTCGAAGCTGCGATGCCGCTGCTGGTGATGCGCGCCAATGGCGAACTCGCCCTCTTTGACACCGCCCGCCCCGGTTTCGGGGATGGGACCTCCCAAGGCGCGGCCGCACGACTGTGGACCAGCGACACCCGAAGCGAGTCTGGTGCAACGCTGATGCTCGACAACAGCGGCGCGCTGTCGGTAATCACGCCGCATGGTCGAGCGCTGTGGCATAGCGGCAATTCGCTGCCAGACGTCGGACTCGCCGGGACACGCCACGTCGTCTACGACCGCGGCAACCAATGGGTCTGGCTCGTCGACGCCGACGGATATGTCGTCGACAACTATCCGGTCAGCGGGCATGCCGAGTCGCCCGTGCCGGGCCGTTATGCGGTCACCACGAAGTCTGAGGACGCGATCTCGTACAACTGGCTGGTCACCATGGAGCACATGGTGCGCTTCACCACCGACGAGGACGGCGACTGGATCGGGTTCCACTCCATTCCCCGCGGCTGGCGCGACACCCCCGTGCAAAGCGAGTCTGAGCTCGGCGATTTCTTGTCGTTGGGCTGCGTGCGCCAGCGAGACGACAAGGCAGCGCAGCTGTACGAGTGGACGTCGATCGGCACCCCGGTGATCGTGCTCGCCTGATCGCCGCCTCGCCCCCGCTGCAATGCGGTGCTGCAGCGCAGGCGCCGCGGTGATGCCGCCGATATCGCTCCAGGCACATCAGCAGCGCGATACTGCGAGCGTGTTCGGTCAGGCACAACGCGACGCAGACGATTCGGAAGAATCGCAGATCGACGATGTCCTCGACGAGTTGCGTCTGCACGCACGCAGCGACGCCAATCTCGGCGAGCGATTCGTTCGGCTGTGCCAAGGCGTGCTGAGCGCATTGGTCGACGGCAGCGGGGACCCGGTGTTCGACCGCGTCGATGTGTGGGACGAATGGGCCGGTCGCGACGGCCCTGCCGACGGCATCGACCTCGTTGCGCAGCGCAACAGCGCAGTCGGCGGCGATGCCATAGCGATCCAGTGCAAGTGCCACGACGGCAGCCAACTCGTCGGGCAGCGAGACTTCGATTCGTTCTTGGCGAAGACCCGATCGGCCGCGTTTCGGGCTCGGATGCTGATCCACACAGCAACAGGGCTCAGCGCGCACCTGCAGAGGACGATCGACGGCCTGCGCAAGCCGTGTCATGTGGTCGACCTCGCCGAGTTGCGACGTTGGAAGCTGGACTGGTGGGCCGCCGCGGAAGCGGTCGGAGCCGCTGCGCCCCAACCGCACTCATCGGATGGCGAGGGCGCTGCAGACTGCCGACGCGGCGCCGATCAGCGCAGCGCAGCGGAGCGGCTGTTCGAGCAGGCGGGTGGCAGGCTGGGCAGTGCCGCTCTCCCGGTTGCAGCGATCGTCGCCGGGGTCTTCATGGTCTTGGCCGGTGCGGACATCGGCGCGCTGGTGATCATCGGCGGGGCCATCGCCCTCGCGCTCCGTCGAAGCACACGCCGGCGGTCCGCGACGCAGCCCGATGGCCAACCGGCTGACCATCGACGGCGCAGGCCAAGACCGCAGCGCGGACCTGACGGTGCTCAGAACGCACCTCCAAGCAGCGACGACTGGGACGACGACGATTGGCTGGACGATGACGAGTGGGACGACGATTTCCCCGAAGATGAGCTGCGCGCCGATGACGAGTGGGACCGAGAGGACCGAGGCTTCCGGCGCCGCAGCCAACGCGTCTCACGGGAACCCATCTGGCACGACCGAGACGACGATCTGAGCTGGAACGACGGCTGGGACAGCGGCGGCTGGGGCGACGGCGACCCCGATGACAGCGACTGGGACGGAGACGACGAGCCGTACCGGTCACCCGCTGCCCGGAGCCGACGCACAGCAACGTGGGACGACGACGACGACTACATCTGATCGGATGAGCGTGATCGGATGAGTGCTGAGATGCTCGTTCCGTCGCCACGCTCGCCGTGTCACATCACGCGGATTGCCCTCACCGGCGAGGCCGCCGTACTGGCTCCCGTCGTCCGATATGCGCGGCGCACCTCGCCAAGTTCGCACCAGACGCTCCAGCAGCGCGATACTGCAAGCATGTTCGGCGGGACACGACGCGAGGAGCTGGCGTGGGGGCCGGACATCGTGGTAGTGCTGGTGCTCTTCGCGTTTGCCACGCGCTGGGGCTTGGACGCTATGGAGTTCATCGGGCTGACGTGCGTGGCGGGCGCTGTGGTCGGATACCTCCAAGTCCGAGCACGCAAGCGCAGAGGCAAGCGATCCCCAACGACGAACCTGACTCGCCAGGTTCGGGAGCGCCCGATGCAGCGATCCTCTGCGCCGAGCCTGCGCCACCGTGGACAGCGACGCCGCCACGAGCACTACGACCCCGACGACTTCGACGATGACTGGGACGACGACGATTGGGACGACGACGACCCCGACTACTACGGCGGACCCTCCGGTGGCCGGCGTCGCCGCGCCGAGTCCTGGGAAACCGGCGACGCCGACTACATCTGAGCGCCGCGACCTTGCAACCGTCATCAGCACCATGACCCCATGACCGACTTGGGACCGGCGAGCGGCCTTCGACATGGCTGATGGCGCCGCATCACCCGAGTTCGACCCTGCGGTCGATCCGATTGTGTGCTCGCCCTATGCCGAACCGGATTTGCACTGGCAGCTCGATCAGGCGGGGCGAGCGATGTCAGGCCAGGCACCGCTGCCCGGTCGGCGGCGCTCGGCGCTGCTTCGCCCGGTGCCCGATGATGCCGCGACCGCCACGATGTCGCTCGACATTCCCACTGACCACGAGAACCAGACCGTCAACGCCGTCCGAGAACGAGTGAGCGCGTGGCGCAACGACGGCTACCCGGGCGCCACGTCGGTCACCCGCAAGCTGCTGGTGCACTGGGCGGAGGACTCATCGCACCGGCAGCTGCGCCCGTTCTTCGCGCAGCGCGAGGCCATTGAGACGCTCATCTGGCTGCGGGAGGTCGCCCGGCGCGACACGCCCGAGCGCCGCAACCTCGAAGCTGACTCGCGCTCGGCGAATGACGGCATCATCCGTTTCTGCGCCAAGATGGCCACCGGCACTGGCAAGACCGCGGTGATGGGCATGCTGATCGCTTGGCAGACGCTCAACGCTGTGCGCTCCGGGCGTCAGCGCAATCTGCTGCATTCGTCGCGGTTCTTGGTGTTGACCCCGGGGCTCACTGTGCGCGACAGGCTGGCCGTGCTGGTGCCGGGTTCGCCAGGGAACGTCTACCACGAGCTTGGCTTGGTGCCCGGAGAACTGCGGGACGACCTGTCGGCGGCGCGGGTAGAGATCGTGAACTTTCAGGCGTTCCGCCGTCGCGACCCCAGCGAGTCCACCGGTGCCCAGAAGGCGCTGCTGGGCGGCTCGCGGGTCGATCAGACCGAATCGCCTCACGCGATGGTGCGCCGAGTGATGGGCGGCCTTCTGGCGCGCCGAGGAGCACACGGCGACTTGGTGGTGATCAACGACGAGGCCCATCACTGCTACCTGACCCAGTCTGGCGACCCCGAAAGCGGCGCGAACAACAAGCCGACCGCGGAGGAGCGCAGCGAAAACAAGATCGCCGCGGTGTGGTTCAACGCGGTTCGGACGCTGCGTGACATGGGCGCGCTCGGCGAACTGGACCGGCTCGGCGGCCAGGCGTCGCCCGTGTACGACTTCTCGGCAACGCCGATGTGGATCGGCCGCGCTGCCCGCGGCGACCGTTCGCCGATGTTCGGGTGGGTGGCGTCAGACTTTGGCCTGATGGACGCCATCGAGTCGGGCTTGGTGAAGGTGCCCCGCGTGCCCGTGGCCGACGACACGCCCCAGGCCCGTACGGCATGGCGGCGGCTGTACGAGGCAACGCCCACCAAGAAGCTGCCCAAGCGCAGCGTTGATCCCGCTGCTGTGCTTCCACAGCCGCTCGAAGATGCGCTGGCGGCGTCAGTCAGCGAATGGCGGCGCACGTTCGAGGCCACCAAGGACCAGCCGACGCCGCCGGTGATGATCGTGGTGGCCAACACCATCGACAACGCGGTCGCGTTGTACGAGCACATCGCCGGCTGTGAGCGAACCGCGCGCGACAGCGAGGGCCGAGAAACTGCCCAGATCCTGGCCGGCCGCTATGACGAGTTCTCCAACGTCGTCGCGCACCCCGCAGGCGGCCCGGCGCAGCGGCGGGCCGATCCGCGCACGCTGCTGGTGCATTCCCGTCCCGACGACGATGACGCCATCACCGCCCGGTTCGCCAAGCTGCTCCGCGAGCAGGCAGCACACATGGGCGAAGACGTGCCCGCGGATGCGATCCGCGAGGCGTTGAACACCGTCGGCAAGCCGGAACGGCTCGGCGCTGGGGTGCGCTGCGTGATCTCGGTGTCGATGCTCACCGAGGGTTGGGATGCCCGCACGGTGCACCAGATCGTGGGCTTCCGGGCGTTCAGCTCGCAGCTGCTGTGTGAGCAGGTGACCGGGCGGGCGCTGCGGCGCACCTCCTACGATTCGTTCCGCGACGAGCCCGGAAAGACGCACCTGCTCACGCCCGAGTACGCCGAGGTGCTCGGCATCCCGTTCGAGTTCATGCCGCTGCGCGGCACCTGGACCGGTCCGCCGCCACCAGACCGCGCCGAAGTCTACTCGGTGCGCGGTCGGTCAGGGCTGCGGGTCCGCTGGCCCCAAGTGGTCGAATACCGCACGGTCGCGTCGCCCGCCGGATTCCGGCTCGATCCCGCAGCCGTGCAAACCGCCAAGGTGTCCGAAGATGCGTCCGCTGAACGGGTCGAGATGGCAGGCGTCGCAGGCAAGATGACCGAGCTGTCGCCCGACGAGTTGCTGCGTGACAAGGCAGCCCGCGTGCGCTGCGCTGCCGAGATCGCCAACCTGCTCACGGTGAACGGCGACCACGGGCTGCGGCCCCAGGCCGCCGACCGGCCAACGGGTCGTCCGGCCAGCCCCGTCAGCGACGCGAACGCCTCTGCGCGGACAACCCCGACCGGTGAGGCCGACGGCGCACTCAGCGGCGATCCCGACAGCGACACCGACGCGGCCCCATTGGACGGCGCGGGTCGATGCTCACTGTTCGCGTCGGCATTCCGCGCACTGGGCGAATGGCTCAGCCATCCCGCGGTTGAATGCCACAGCGCGTCAGTGCTGTTGCGGCATCGCAACAAGTGCGACTTCTACCAGCAGATGATCGCCGCGTGTGATTTCGGCACGCGCGCAGCAGCGACCCCCCCCCCCGCGGCAGGTCGCGGTGCTCGGCCGTCCGCCGCTCGGCGACACTGCGGAAGTCCGATTCGAAACGACGCTGCGCCACATCCATGTCGCCAAGCACAGCGAGCTGTCCCACGCCGCCTGCCACTCCGGGCTTGAGCTCGCCGCTGCGCGCATCCTCGACGGCCACACCGCCGTAGCCGCCTGGGCGCGCAATTTCGGGCTCGACTGGTCGCTGCCGTACCACTTCGACGGGGCTTGGCGCCGCTACGAGCCCGACTTCGTCGCCCACCTCGCGAACGGGCTCAACGTCGTCATCGAGTGCAAGGGCATCGTCGACCCGAAGGCCCTGGCAGCCGAGCGCCGGACCCGTGACCACTGGATCCCTGCGGTTGCAGGCACGCCGGAACTCCCCGACCGCTTACGGCGCTGGGCCTATGAGGTCGTCACCGACGCCACCCATCTGCCGGGCCGCCTCGACGACCTTGCCGCAGATTCGCCATGAGCGCTGCGCCCGCTCAGACAAGGAGCACACCGTGACGCCACCGCCTGCTGACGCCGAGCCCCGCTCCTACGATCACGCTTCGGCGCAGCGGCCCAACCAGCCCACCGCCGAGACAGCGCCGCTGTTGAGCGACGACGACCGTGCACCGGTCGCGTTCGAGGTAGCGCGGCGACTGCCCGAGGCGATCGCGCAGGTGTACGAAGCCGGCATCGAATGCGACACCGTGAACCTCGACCGCGACTTGCGCACTCACCCCGTCCTGGCTTGGGACCGCCAAGGCGCCACCTCGAAGCTCAGCGGCGACGCCGAGGCCGACACAACCCACCGCTTCGCCGGCGTGCCGCTCTACACCCGCGAGAAGGTCACCCCCGCGCTGCTGGTCGAGCAGCTGCGCCGCGGCAAGGGCACCCGTGCATTGCAACTCGACTTCGACGGGCTCGATGACGAGGCCCTCGAATGGGAGTGGTACCAGCACACAGGCCACTGGCAGAACCGCCTCATCCACGGCGACTCCGCCGCAGTGATGCAGTCGTTGCTCGCCAAGGACGGCATGCGCGGCGCAGTGCAGATGATCTACTTCGATCCGCCGTACGGCCAGAACTTCAAGTCCAACTTCCAGACCACCACCGGCAAGCTCGAAACTCCCGAGAAGCTCGACGGTCTGCCCGTCGGCGACACCATGCCGCTGCGAGCGTTCCGCGACAGCTACCGCAACGGCATCCACTCCTACCTCGACGGCATCCACGAACGAGCCGTGCTCGCCCGGGAACTGCTCACCGGCACCGGCTCGCTGTTCGTCCAGATCGGCGACATCAACGTCCACCGCCTCGCTTTGGTGCTCGACGAGGTCTTCGGCCCCGAGAACAGAGTCGCCACCATCACCTGGCGTCCAGCAGCCAGCTCATCCGCCCGAACCTTGCCGGAGAGCGCTTCATACCTGCTCTGGTATGCAAGAGAGAAGCGCGCATGCAAGTACCACCAACTCTATGAAGCCATGTCCCTCGGCGAGACAATTCAGCAGTGGGATCGGAGTTTCTCTCCGGCCATGGTGACGCTCGCTGACGGGATCACACGTCGGCTCACTGACCTCGAACACCGTGATCCAGAAAGCTTGGTCGCACAAGGCGGAAGGGTCTTCCAAGGCACGCCCCTCAACTCAATGGGCACCTCCACAACCGGTCGCACTCGAACGGTTATCTTCGACGACCAGAGTTCCCACTGCGGGACCGGACGACAATGGCGCGCGCACGGAGGCTTCGCCTCCGTGCCCCGACCCCGAACCGTGTGGTCTGTGCTGGCTTGGATGGCTCGGCCGCATCGATGACAGCGGCAAGTCGCTTCGTTGGAAGTGGTACGCCACAGAGTTTCCAGGTCGCCGCATCGACAATGTCTGGCCGACAAGACGCCTACCAGGACGCAAGCGCTACGTAGTCCAAACCGCTAGCTCGATCGTCGAGCGATGCATGTTGATGACGACTGATCCGGGGGACTTGGTGCTGGATCCGACTTGCGGGTCGGGCGTCACGGCCGACGTTGCTGAAGAATGGGGGCGGCGCTGGGTCACCATCGATGTCAGCCGCGTCGCCATCGCCGTTGCCCGCCAGAAGCTCGCCACCTCGGTGTACACGTGGCATCGCACCACCGACGGCGGCACCGACCCCGCTGCCGACTTCGTCTGCAAGCAGATGCCCAAGGTGTCAGCCGGCCGCCTCGCCGACCCCAACACCGACTGGGATCATCCCGACAACGTCATCAAGCTCGTCGACCAGACCGAGACCGAGCCCAAACGGGTGCGGCTCGCCAGCCCGTTCACCGTTGAATCGCATTCGCCGTACTCGTACCTGCCTTTCGATTCCGGTGCCGACGGCACACCCTCGGACTCGGCCGGGCCGAGCACCGCCGACCTGGGCCTGGCATCGGGCGAGATCACCCAAGCCGTGATCGACGCGCTGTACCGCTCTCCGATCTGCGACTCGTCCGGCACGGCCCTGCTGCAGATCGTCGACCACGAACGCTGGCCCCAGACGCTGCTCGCCTCCCACGGCGTCACCTGCACCCGGCCCGGACGCGACACGCAGACCACCGCAGGGCTCATGATCGCCGCGCCGGACGCCACCGTCACCGCCCACCAAGTCACTCGGGCCACCGTCGAGGCCCGCCGCAACGCGCCCGACTGCGCCGACCTGATCGTTGTCGGATTCGCGTTCGACCCCGACGTTCCCGCCACAGTCGGTGCCTGCGCCGTACACCGCGTGGCGGCCTCGAAAGACCTGCAGATCCCCGAGTTGTCCAAGCAGGCCGACGGCGGCACGTTCACCCTCCTGGGAGAACCCGACTGCGAGGTTCGTCGCACCTCCGACGGCGCCTCGCTGGTGGTGCGCCTGCAGGGCTGCGACACCTACGACCCGTCCACCGGCGCGGTGCGCGAGACCGACCAGGACCACATCGACTGCTGGATGATCGACGCCGACCACGATCAGATGAGCTTCGTCGCCCGGCTCACCTACTTCCCCAACGGCCTGCGCAACGACGCCGGCCTCAAAGCAGCCATGCGCAGCCTCGGCCCAGACCTCATCCCCGACGCGCAGTCGCACATCATCTCGTTCCAATCGCAGCCGTTCGCCATCCCGCCCGACGGCCGGCCCATCGCCGTCAAAGCCATCACCGACACCGGCGCCGAGATGAACACCGTCATCCACCCAGAGGCCTGGGCAGCTCCTTCCGACGGCTGAACGGGCCCAGCCCCGGTCGGTTCGCCTGCTCGGAGAAATCCGCTTGCGCCGAGCCGGACGCCTGCCTACGTTCGCCCTCACGAGAATCCATCCGCAGTCAACCCGTGGGACAGGCGTGGCTACCATCGAGACCGTGACCGAACACGACGGGGGACGGGCCGTCGAGCCCGCGGCTGCCCAGCAGACCGAGCCCCCGTTCGTCACAACGCAGACCATCGCACCCGATCATCGGCACGGCACCGCCCATCAGCGCTCCACGACGCTGCTCGCCACGGTTCTTGGCGCCGTCGTCACAGCGCTCCTCGGCGGCATGTTCCTGTTCGTTGTCTCCGCTCTCGACCGCGTGAGCGACGAAATCAGCAGCCTGCGCGACGAGATCAACGGCGAAATCAGCAGCCTGCGCGACGAGATCAACGGCGAAATCAGCAGCCTGCGCGACGAGATGAACGCCCGCTTCGCCGAGACCGACCGAAGGTTCGATCAGGTCAACAGCGTGCTTATGGACCACACCGACCGTCTGGCACGCATAGAGACGACACTCGATATCAGCGGTCGCCCTCTCCCCAGCGAAACCGACGACCCCACAGGTCCATAGGACGACGCTGCGTCGGTGCGAGCTACGCGGCCGGAGGTGCCAGCTTTGGTGATGATCGGGCACTCCGGATCCGTCTCGTCAGCCATGTCCTCATAGGAGCGGTACGCCTCGATCTCCTCCGCCAGCTCTGCGCACTCGTCCTCCCACTCACGACGACGCTCCAGCGCCTTGCGATGTGCCCGTTCCAACGACTCACGCGCCTCCGCCTCCGGGTCGCCGCCGAACAGCCTCTGCAATCGTTTCAGCACCATCTCGTCACCCCGCGCCGCCTCGGTTGTTCCGCTCAGCCTCGCACGACGGTGTCACACCACGCACGCCGAGCGTGACCTGCATGGATTCGGTTGCCTCGTCGGCGTCGCAGCGCCGCGGGGCACCACCGCCCTACGGTGAGGCCGTGACAAGCCTCGACAGGGAGGTGCCTGTGTCGCCGACGACTTCCGAGATCATCTTCGATGTCAGTGATGACGAAGTCGACGGCGGATATACCGCCAGCGCACTCGGGTACGGCATTCACACGCAAGCCGAGACGATCGACGAAATTCGCGACAACATCCGCGAGGCGGTCGAGTGCTATTTCGATGACTCGTCGATCCGTCCCAGCGTCGTCCGATTGCACTTCGTCAGAGACGAAGTCTTGGCCCTGTGAGGCTGCCCGCGATATCCGCGGGCGCGATCTGCAACGTGCGCTCACTGCGCTCGGCTACCGAGTCTCACGTCGACGCGGCACTCATGTCCGGATCACGACGCAGATCAATGGGGCACATCACGAAGTGATTCCAGATCACAGCCCCATCAAGATCAAGACCCTGTCGAGCATTCTCAAGAGCATCGCCGCTCATCACGGACTGACAGTCGATGAGCTATTGGAGATCCTCGACCTCTGATCAGCCCGCGCCATCGACCCTTGGCGCAGCGCCGGGTGAGACCGGATCAACTGGACCAACTATCGGGTCTCCGTCAGCGCGACGACGCTCATCTGATCGTGATCGGTGTCGATCATCCAGCAGGAGACGCTTGACTCTCACGATTGACAGTCAGATAGACTCAGCGAGGTGTCAAAACGACTGCAAGTGCTGGTGCATGAAGACGAGTACACGAAGATTCAGGGCGCGGCACGGGTATGCCATCTGACAGTGGCGGAGTGGGTTCGACAAGCCATGCGGAAGGCGCTGAGCGATATGGGCCAGCCATCTGACCCGGCTGCGACGAGGCTTCGGGCAATCGCGGAGGCATCGCAGCACGAGTTCCCGACTGCCGACATCGACGGGATGCTTCGAGACATCGAAGCGGGGCGACTGGCCTCGTGATCTCGCAGCCGTGATATTCGTCGACTCGAACGTGCCGATGTACCTCATCGGCGCTGCACACCCGAACAAGGATCGAACCGTCGCGGTGCTGACTCGCTTGACGCAAGCAGGCGAGACGTTCGTCACCGACGTCGAGGTCTACCAAGAGATCCTCCACCGTTACGTCGCCATCGGTCGGCTCGAAGCAATCGACCCCGCTTTCGCCAGTCTGGACGCCTTGGTTGACGACATCCTCGCCTTCGGCGTGCCGGAAGTTCGTGCGGCACGGTCACTGCTCGAGAGCCTCAGCAGCCTGTCAGCCCGAGATGCCCTGCACGCAGCGGTAATGGCGGGTGCCGGCGTGACGCGCATTTTCAGCTTCGACCAAGGCTTCGATGCCGTGGCAGGACTCGAGCGACTGCGGTAGTCCACCAGATTGCGCGTTTCCGGCTGGACCCCGCAACGGTGCAGCGCAAAGCAGCGGCCGAAGTCCGCTTGTGGCGCGCACGCCGGCAATACGTTTGCCGTATGTCTCCCGCACGGCAGCCGCCGGTGCCGTTGCTGCGATCCGCCGCAGTTGGGTTGATCCGTCGCGTCGACGCGTGAAGCGTCTGCCGAGTCGTCTGGGCACCGCCCGAGGAACGCGCACGAACCGCTGCGTGTTCGCGGCGGTTCTGATGGCCGTGGTCGCGCTTGCCGGCGCTGTACCCGCCGGCGCGCAAGACAAGCAGCGGGACGACCGCCTCGCCGACGACTTCGCTGCGCTGCTGTCGCGCCGCGATACCCCGGTGAATACCTGCATGAGCGTCTCGGTCGACGGCGAGCAGATCATCGGCCATCGCGACACCGTGGGAATGGTCCCGGCCTCGCTGATGAAACTCGCCACCATGACCGCCGCAATCGAGCTGATGGGCGCCGACGAGCAATTCGTGACCACGGTGGCTGTGCGCTCCGACGACCTCGCTGCGGTGCGCGACGGTGTGCTGCACGGCGACGTTTACCTGATCGGCGGCGGCGACCCGGTGCTGGCCACACCTCGCTACATGCGGCGGCTGCACGACGAGCGCCCTTTCACCGATGCCGACAGGCTGGCTGACGCGGCGATGGCGGCACTCTCTTCTCAGGGCGTGCAAGTGGTGGACGGCGCGGTCGTCGGAGACGGCAGTCGCTACGCCGACAACGAGCGCGACTACACCGCCCACGAGGTAACCGATCCGGCTGAAGGCGCGAGCGCCGAGGTGTGGAAGCAGTCGTACCGCACGACGAACCTGGTCGGACCATTGGGCGGCTTGACGCTCAATGACGGCTACCGGCATCACCGCAGCAACCGCCGAGCCCATGTCCGCTCCCCAGACCCTGCCCAAGGCGCGGCATCAGTCTTCGACGACCTGCTGGAGGCCCGCGGCCTGGTGATCCGGGACCGGCCGCGTGCGGGTGTCGCGCCCGGCAAGAGCGTCCGTGTCGAGCTCGCGTCGATCAGCTCACCGCCGCTGGGGAGCATCGTCGGGCGCATCGGGCGCTACTCGGAGAACACCGCGGCCGAGATGCTGCTCAAAGAGATCGGCCGCCGCACCGTGGGCTCGACCCGCGCGCGGGCAGTGATGGGTACCGCAGCGGTGCTGTGGGGCGCGCTCGGCGAGGTTGCTGGCGAGATCGGGATGGCGGATGGCTCGGGCCTGTCGGTGCACAACACGATGACCTGTCGCGCCGCGGTGGCGCTGCTCGAACGGGCGCAGCGAGGCGAGCCGCTCTTCGACAGCCTTGCCATCGCAGGCCGCACCGGGACGCTGCAGCGATGCGGCCCTTCCGTCGCCCGCAACAGCGCCGAACTGCACCCGGTGCATGCCAAAGGCGGGATTCTCAACGACGTCGTCGCCGTAGCCGGCCGCGTCGATGCCCGCAGCGGTCGTCAGCTCGCCTTTGCCGTGATCTCCAATGCGCCCTTGCTCATCGGCCGGGGCAGCTGCCCAGCCCTGCGCCGAATCCCCATCACCGCCGCAGCGCGTTTCGATCCCACGCCGCTCGAATCGACCCACGACGACGTCTCGTTCGAGTGAGGTGCGACCAGGACGGGTTTCGACTTCAGTCAGCCGCCGCAGCTTCCGTCCACCGCGCCGTCACGGTTAGGCCGAACTCGTCGCCAGCGTCGATCAGCGCATCGAACAGGTACTGGCCGAATGACCGGTCGCAGAAGATCAGATACGACGGTGTGCTGGTTGTGTCGTCCTGGCTGAGGTCGTCGCGGGCAAGGTCGCAGGTGACCAGAGCTACCGACGCTGAGAGCACCGCTCCGTCGGGAGTCATGTGGTCGCTCCAGTCGATGCCGCACACCTTCTCCAGCATGCGCGTCGCCTCGGAGCCAGTGACCCGGAACATCGCCCGGCTGTGGGTCCAGTCCAGCGCCGACGCGAACTCCTCCGAATCGAGCCCGTCGAGGTCGGCGACCGTCGCAGCCACTTCGGAAGAGCTGCCCAGGATGATCCACTCACCAGGTCGGGCGCCCAGCACAAGAGCGCCGTCGGGTGCGACCTGCGACGACCCGAATCGGGCGCCGAGCAGATCGGCAATGGGCCCATCGACGGCAGCGCGTACCAGCCACTTGGTGGTGGCGCTCGCGTCGGTCAGCGTCAGGTCGCCAGCCTGCGAAGTCGGATAGCTCCGTACGACCGGGCTCTCGAACGCGGGGCGAGCGGGCACCGAACTCTGGAGCGATGCAGTCTCAGCCACGCAAACGCTCCCCTGCCGGGTCGAAATGGGCGTGATGGTCGATCACCGTGGCGCTGATGCGCTCCCCCGACTCCAGCAACACCGTCAGCTTGGTGCCGCCGGCTGCCAAGTGCGGCTCCACCTGCCCGAGGCAGATCGAGCGATTCAGCGTCGGCGAGAAGCGCGAGGAGGTGATCCGGCCCAGGATCTCGTTGGTGTCGCCTCGCAGAATCTGTGCGGCCTCTTCGGGCACGACGTCGGGATCGTCGGGCTGGATGGCCACGACCAGCGGAAGCGGCCGATCCGCCGCCCATGCCAGCTCTGGCTTGCCGGCGAAGTCGTCCTTGTCGAGCTTGATGAGCGACCCCATGCCGGTGCTCGGACCCAGAGTCAAGCCGTCGGTGTCCTGGCCGACGATGAAGTGCCCCTTCTCGAGGCGCATGATGCGCTGGCCTTCGAGGCCGAAGGGGCCGACGCCGAGGTCACTGCCGGCATCCATCAGCGCTTCCCAGACATGGCAACCGTGACCGGCGGGCACGTGCAGCTCGAACGACAGCTCGCCGGTGAAGCCGATGCGCCACATGAAACAGCCCGATACGCCAGCCACGGTGGCCTCTCGAACTGTCATGTACGGAAACGCTTCAGCGTCGAGGTCGACACCTTCGCAGACCCTGCTCATCAGCTCTCGGGACTTGGGACCGGCCACGTTGATGCTGGCGTATGCGGTGGTCACCGGGGTGACGTGCACCTGCCAGTCGGGGCGCTCGGTCTGGAGCCAGTTCTCCACCCATTCCCACACGCCACCCGCGCCCGAGCTCGTGGTCGACATCATGTAGTGGTCTTCGCCGAGTCGGCCGGTCACGCCGTCGTCGAGCACCACGCCGTCCTCGGCGCACATCATCCCGTAGCGAACCCGGCCGATGCCCAGCTTCATCCACTTGTTGACGTACAGCAGGCTGAGCAGCTTGGGCACGTCGGGGCCGCGCAAGTCCAGCTTGCCCAGCGGTGTGACATCGATGAGCCCGACGTTCTCACGGACGTTGCGGACTTCGGCTTGAGGATCGCCGTAGTGGTCGGGACGCAGCCACTGGCCGGCTTGGATGAGCGTGACGTTGTTGGCCTCGTGCCAGGGGTGGATGGACGACACGCGCACCGGTTCAAAACTGCGGCCGGCGAGCGCGCCCAAGGTGAGCGGTGCGTACGGAGGGCGCCACACGGTGGTGCCGACCTGGCTGATCGTCTCGCCCCGCGCTTCGGCAATGGCAGCGACGGTGTTGACCGTCTCGAGCTTGCCCTGCGACGGCCCCATGGTGGCGGTGGTGTAGCGCTTGGCCAGCTCCACCGAGTCGTAGCCCTCATGCGCAGCAGCGACCAGATCCTTGGAGCTGATGTCCTCGGACATGTCGACCATCCCATGGGTATCAGCGCGGAAGAGCTCGGGATGGGGGTCGCGGCCCAGCGGCGCCCGCTCGTCGACGGCCCAGGCAGGCTCGTCGCCGTCGACCGGCAGCGCTCGGGCGGTGCGGGCCTGCAGCCGGTGGCGTACCGCTGCGGCACGGGCTGCGGCGAGACGACCAGTTTCGGCGCCATGTTGCCGCAACCCATCAAGGTCAGCGTCGCCGGCAAGTCCGCCGGTCGACAGCACATTGCTGGGAGGGTCGGATGGGAAGAACCGGGCCGCGGCCGGGTCATAAACCGGTCGGTCGCCTGCCATGTTGAGCAGCGACGTCGGCGCCGTCCAGCCTGCGGCCATGACGAGCAGATCGGCGTCGATCTGTTCGCCATTTGCCATCACGGCTTCGACAGCCCGAGACGAGCCCGCCGTCGAGCTGATCTGGCCGCCCGAACGGGCGTCGATGACTGCAGCGATCTCGGTACCGACCCGTTCCAGGTCGGCAGCCGCTGCGTCGCCGTCGGCGTTGGCACTGAAGACCACTGCTCGCTCGCCCGGCTTGACACCCCACAGGTTGATGAGGCGACGGGCCGCCCCCGAGGTGATGACGCCGGGCCGGTCGTTGCCCTCGAACACATAGGGGCGCTCGATCAGGCCGGGTGCCGCGACAAGCACTTTGGCTCGGGCCTTGATGAGCCGCTCTACCGCGATCGGGTGATTGCGCTGGACGATGCCGAGCCAGTTGTCCTCGTACCGGCCTGTCACGGTCGAGTCGGTCAGCACTTCGACATCGGAGGCGTCGAGCGAAGCGCGCAGTTCTGCCAAGGCCCCTTGGTCGCCGGCATCGCTCGAGTAGCGCAGATGGCCGCCCACCGCATGCTCGTGGGAGACGAGCAGGACGCGAGCGCCGGCGGTGCTCGCTGCCAGCGCCGCCTCGATGCCTGCCGGGCCCGCTCCGGCTACCACCACGTCAGGATGCGCATAGCGCTTGTCGTGGTAGCCGTGCGGGGTGTCGATGTCGATCTTGCCGCCGGGAGCGAAGGTGGCCAGCACCCGCTCATAGGTGGGCCACAGCCACTGCGGCCGCATGAAGGTCTTGTAGTAGAAGCCCGCCGTCAAGAAACGCCCGAGCAGGCCGTTCGCCGCCTTGAGATCGCGGTTCAGCGACGGCCATGCGTTCTGCGAGCGGACATTCATGCCGTCTTCCAGGAGGCGGTGGCCGGCTCGGACGTTGGGATCGTCGCCTACTTGGACCATCAGGTTGGGATCCCAGTAATCGGCGGTGAGGATCCCTCGCGGCCGGTGGTACTTCATGGAGCGGGAGAAGATGTGCTCGCCTTCCGCAGCCAGGGCCGAGGCGATCGTGTCGCCCTCGAACCCGCTGAAGCGCTTGCCGTTCCATTTGAATCGGAGCTTGGCAGCCCGGTCGATCACCTCGGTGGGCTGAACGCCCTGCCGGCTCATCGTCATGCCGCACCGCCTCGCTCGCCGTCAGGCTGGCGACCCCAGGCAACACCGGGCACACAAGCACTCATGCCGCACCGCCTCGCTTGTCGCCCGGCAGCGGCGGATCACGGAACTCGTTGGTGGCGGTGTTGCGCTCGATCGAGAACCAGCGGCGGCAACCCGATGCGCAGTACCAGTTCTCGCGTAGCCAACCGGCGGGGTTGTCGCGCAGGTAGAGGTAGGCCCGCCATTCGGCAGGTGAAGCCGTGTTGGGGTCGGGACGAGCGTGCGACTCGCCCCCGTACCGGAGATCGGTCGAATTGCGTGGGCCGCAGTTGGGGCAAGGTACGAGCAACATCAGTGGCCCACCACTGTCGCAATGGCGTCGGTGGGCCTCGTGGCACAGCGGGCAGCAGACGAGCGCAACATCAGTGGCCCACCGACGCTGCACCCTTTTCGCCCACCAGCTCGCCTTCGTCGAAGCGGCTGAGGGCGAAGGCCTCGATCAGCTTGGGCGTGCGGCCCGTAGCTGCGGCTTCGGCCATCTGTTCACCCGATACCGGTGCGGCCTTGAAGCCGTAAGTGCCCCAGCCGACATCCACCAAGAAGCCGTCCACGGGCGTGAAGCCCATCACCGGCGAGTAGTCGGGAGTCATGTCGCACAGCCCGGACCACTGGCGCAGCACCCGCATGCGCGAGATGCCGGGCATCAGCTCGAGCACGTGGCCGGCCAGACCCTCGGTGAATTCCAGCGAGCCCCGCACCGAGTAATTGGCGTACGGGTCGACCGAGGCACCGAACACCAGCTCACCGCGGTCGGTCTGGCTCACGTAGACGTGCAGCGAGCCCGAGACCACCACCGTCGGCAGGAACATCTTCACCGGTTCGGTGACGGCGGCCTGCAACGGGTGGGTGGTGATGGGCAGCCGCACGCCGGCCATGGTCGAGATGAGCGATGCCCACCCGGCGGTGCAGTTGATCACGATCGGTGTGGAGATGTCGCCCCTGTTGGTGCGCACTCCGGTGACTCGGCCTCCGGCGCCCTTGCCCTGCGGACCCTCGCCGCCTTCACAGATGATGTCGGTGACCTCAGTCTTCTGGTGCATCTCGACGCCCATGTGGTCGGCGGCTCGGGCATAGCCCCACACCACCGCGTCATGGCGCACGACACCGCCGGGCGGGTGATAGAGGGCACCTTGGATCGGGTAACGGGGGTGGTCGGAGGTGTCCAGACTGGGACACTCCTCCTTGACCTCGTCGGGGCCGATCACGCTGGAGTTGACGCCGCCGAGCTTGTTGACCTCGGCACGCCAGTGCATCGTGCGCAGGGAGGCGTCGGAGTGGGCCAGCGTCAGGTGGCCGCGCTGGCTGAACATCACGTTGATGTTCAGCTCGACCGCCATCCGCTCATACAGGTGCACTGATCGGTCGTAGAAAGCCACGCCTTCGGGGGTGAGATAGTTGGAGCGCACGATTGCCGTGTTGCGTCCCGAGCCGCCGCTGCCCAAGTAGGCCTTGTCCAGCACGGCCACGTCGGTCATGCCGTGATTTCGGGCGAGGTAGTACGCGGTGGCGAGGCCGTGCACGCCGCCGCCGATGACCACCGCGTCATAGGAACGCTTCAGGTCGCAATCACGCCAGACCCGTGGCCAGTTCTCGCCGCGGAGGCCCTTCCAAGCCAGCGCCGCAGCCGAGTACTTCGCCGGACGTCGCCGGTGCCGTCGCGTGAGACCCGTCATCAACATGCAGCCTAAGCACCGCTCTCGCCCTGATCCTCAACCGGGATCGCGCTGCGGGACCCGGGCGTCGTGGCGTACTTGGCGAGCGAGCCCGATCTCTGGCTCTCCACAGTGGTGATCAATTCGTGCAATTGCCGAGAACTACGCACCGGTCCGTGGAGCAGGCCATGCGGCTTGACTCATGGCGGACCTTGAGTTGCCCACATGCGGGCGTTTGCGTGCAGTCAGTCGACGTAGCCGTACCACTTGTTGTCAGCGGCACTCCGATAACAAGAGTTGGCGTTCGCGAAACAGTTCTTCAGCTTCCCGAACGGGCCGACATGCCCGAGACTCGCGACGAAGTAGCCGTCGTCGTTGAGATTGTCGGCCACGGTGTTGGCGCAGTCGGGTACGTATTCGTACCTCTCACCGTTCGTCAAACTGTCGCCGTCGCAGTAATAGTCGGTCGTCTCGGCCAGCGGCGTGCCGTCTGTTCTGTGCACGCCGGGCGTGTCACACACGAGTGGCGGATCATGCTCGTCACGGTCAGCACGGGCCGCAATGGTCTGCCCGCACTCGGGATTGTTCTCGTGGTACTCCTGCTCCTGGGTCCCCATGACGATCTCTGGCGCAGGAGGATCGACAGGAGGATCGACAGGATCGGTCGTGTCTTCGCCGGTCTGGCCGATCAGACTCTTGTCTCGCACGCACTCGGTGTGCTCCACGTCTGCCCGCTTTTGCAGCACCCAGCCAACCTTGCAGTCCCGTTTCGTCATGGTCAGTTCCGCCGCCAATTCGCGGATGAGCACGCCGTTGTTCGTCTCGCCTGCTTCAAGGCGCAGGGTCGTCCAAGAGCCCTCGAAGACCATGAGCTTCCAGTTGCTGCCCGACTTCCAAGCCATGACGACGACTTCCCCGGTGGCCCTCGACGTGAAGGTCTGCTGCAGGTCCGCGACGTCCGTTCGCTTGACAGAGCCGGTGCCGCCTCCATCCAAGAACACATTGATCGTGTCCGCCACGCGCCCTGTGACCTGCAGATCACAAGCACCGGCTCCGCTGGTGCGCACCATCACCCAATCCGCAGGGCAAGGTATGTTCCGAAATGCGTCAGGCTCGAACTTCGATGCAGTGACCGTCTGCGCGCCGACGCTGGACACCGGCATCAGCACCACTCCCACCGCGAGAGCGAGAGCAGCACAAACCAACCGGCGACCAGTCACAGCACACCGCCACCGACGCTGTCCTGACTCCTTCGTTCGCGGCTGTGTCATGACGTACCTCCCCCCGGCATCGCCACAACTATTTGGAATGTCCTCCCCCGAGTAACACCAGCCATTCGCGATGCCGGTATCAGCGTGAAGCTAGCCGATGTGGTTGCTTCATGCAACCGGGGACACGAAACCAGTCTCGGTCATGGCCCCAGCGGACTTGCACCCGCGGCAGTCCATGTGCGAGTCAACCGTGCAGAGCGAGCCGTGCTCGGCCCACTCCCGATGGTCGATGCTGTCCTGCTCGCACATCCCGCTGCGCTTGATTGGGCCGATCAGATGGCGAGATCGTTCAGGTTGTAGTCGCGGATGACGCGGTCGAACGTCTCGTCGTTGTGGCGGAAGTCGTCTTCGAGGCCGACGAAGGGGGCGTAGGTGTAGCGGCGCTCGTCGGGGCGGTGCTGCGCCCTGGCGTCGATGGCCACAGCGATCACCGACGACCGCTTGAAGACGCGCTCCTCGTCGTAGACGACCAAGGCGTCACGCTCGTGCACCCGCAGTTGACCTGTCACGCCGAGCACGGACGAGCGGCGATGGAAGCCGAACGTGACCGAGATGCGCGGATCCGGGGACGTATTCGCATAGGAGCCATGGACCATGTGCCGGTTCACCACCGTCACGTCGCCCGGTTCGCACAGCAGCGGGATGGCGTCGGGCAGCATCGTGCTGCCGCCGTTGTCGGCCACCTTCGCACGCAGGTCGATGCGGCCGGCTGTGTGCGTGCCCG
This sequence comes from Acidimicrobiales bacterium, assembly GCA_965231925.1. Taxonomy (GTDB): domain Bacteria; phylum Actinomycetota; class Acidimicrobiia; order Acidimicrobiales; family Poriferisodalaceae; genus Poriferisodalis. Next base: position 552,192 of record OZ246894.1, on the reverse strand, counting down.
GCACCACCCACAGCGCATTCGCCGCGGTGGTCTCATACAGCTGCACTTGGAAGTTGAAGCCGTGGATGCCCATGTCCCAGTTCGGGTTGTCCCAGTGGGTAACGCCGTCCTGGTGCCACGACACGGAGCCGCCGAGCCCTGGCTCCTTCACGAAGATGGCGTCGTTGTAGGGCACGAAGTCGGGGCCGTTGATGCTCTCCGCGATCGACATCAGGTCCGGGTGCCCGTACAGCCGCAGCGCGGAGGGCATCGACTGGCACATGCCGAAGATCAGGTAGACGACATCGGGCGGAGCGTCCTCGTCGGGAGTGGGCTGGTCCATCTGCACCTGGTGTCGGCCGGCCAGGGCGTCGGTGCCGCCCCACGGGTCCGACAGCGGCGCGACGTGGATGTACGGCTCGACGGCATAGTCGCGCCCCAGCGCGGGCCGGCCGTGGCGGTCCACCTCGGCGCCCTTGCGCGCCGGTGCCTGTTCGATGACGTCGGACACATCGGCCCGTAACTCAGCGATCTCATCGGCGCCGACAACGTCGGTGAAGACGTAGAAGCCGTGCTTCCAGAAGTCGTCCAAGATCTCAGGGTGCAGCTTGCCGTCGGGGCCGAATCGCACCGGGCCGCGGTTGCCGGTCTCGTGCGCGCGCTTCACGCCCCCGTCCAGGTAGTCGGCCATCTCCGCGAGATGCTGCGCTCTCGTCGGCGTGTCAGCCGTCCGCACCGGATCCGCCACGTCAGTCATCGAAGACCCCCTGCAAAGTTCCTCGCCCCGATCATGGTAATCGGCTGACCCCTCAGCTCTCCCGTTGGCGCGCCGGCTCTGCGAGCATGAGCCCATGGAGTTTTACGAATACGCAGACCGCTATCGCACCGCCGAGGTCACCCGCGACGACACCGGAGTCGTCACGGTCCGCATGCACACCCGCGGCGGTCCGCTGCAGTGGGGCGGGCGCCCCCACCGGGAACTGCCCGAGCTGTTTATGGCACTCGCATCGGACCGGGACATCAAAGTGGTGATCCTCACCGGCACTGGGGACTCGTTCATCGAACTGCCCGACGAGGTCAATGCGCTGGCCGAGGGGCGGGCCAACGCCACGGTGTGGGACCGCATCATCTGGGAGGGCAACCGGCTCGTGGACCAGATGCTTGACGTCGAGGTGCCGATGATCGCCGCTGTGAACGGCCCCGTGACGGTTCACTCCGAGCTGGCTGTGCTGTGCGACATCGTCTTGGCTGCCGATGACGCCTACTTTCAAGACGCCCCGCACTTTCCCGGCGGATTGGTGCCTGGTGACAGCATGCAGATCGTGTGGCCACTGCTGCTCGGGCCGAACCGGGGCCGCTACTTCCTGCTCACCGGTCAGCAGATCGGCGCCGCCGAAGCCCACGATCTCGGCATCGTGGGCGAGGTGCTGCCTGCCGACGGCCTGATGGACCGCGCCCAGGAAATCGCCGCCGATCTGGCCAAGCTGAACCCGATCTTGCTGCGCAACACCCGCCACGCCCTGGTGCGCCCGCTGCGTCGTGCGATGGCAGACGACCTGCACACCGGCCTCGCGCTCGAAGCAATTGCCTCGATGTCGGCACGCGAGTGGTTCCGCGACCAGGCCGAGAACGCGACATAGTCATCTGTCGCCGCGAGGGATCCGCCCCACGCATGCACGACTGGCACAGGGATTCCGAGAGCGAGTCGCCGACCCATCCAACTTGCCCTCGCTTGCCGCGATGGTGAGGGTTGGCGTTCCACAACCATCCAAGCACTGAGGGGAACGCTCCTCCGATCAGCGACGCATCACGAGCGGATTGCGCCAGCGGAGACCGCCGAAACGCGCAAAATCGCTGTCGTTGGAATGGACCTCCGCTTGGTGCTCGATCGCAAGCGCTGCGATGTGTGCATCCGTGACCAGGTTGCCGCCGACCCCGGCTTCAACGAGCAAACGCCGGAGGATGGCCAGATGCTGTGTACCCGGATTCAGAGGCATGACATTCGGCACCGCGAACCAGTCAGACACAGTGTCAGTCGCATGCTCTGGAGTCAGGGGACGTTCGTAGAACCTCCGTTGGGTCGTCAGACGCAGAAAGCCCAAGGCGACAACCCATGGCAGTCCGACGCGCTCGCTCCCCGTGAGCAGAGACTCCCACCAACGGCGCGCGCCGTCATGACCCGGTGCCATGTCGTTGTGGGCGTAGATCAGCAGGTTGAGATCGGGAACGATCACTGGTCGTCTGTGCGTTCGGAGGCAGCGCGCGCGATGCGCGCTTCCTTGTGGAGGTAGGCCTCAGTCTCGAGTTCTTCCACAAGCTGGTTGAGCCGCAAAGGATCGACTCCTGGCGCAAACCCAGTCGAATGGGTCCGGACACGGTACGGCTCGGCCGGCTCGGATGTATCCGGCCGCAGTCCGTAACGCAGCACATCGTTGACGACCTGCTTGAAAGGCTGATCTAAGTGACGCGCCCTTTCCTTGAGCGCGTCAGCTACATCCTCGTCGAGCGTCAGTGTCGTCCGCATTTGGACATCATGATGCTTTTATACATTGATGTCAATGTGTCAATCACACGCGTGATAGGAGGCTGAGGGGCGGGGCTGAGGTCTCTGAGGGTCTCTGAGTCAATTCACGAACGCCGGAGCCAATGCGGAAAGCGCTGCGGCATAGCCCAACGGCGCGGTGACCGCGTCGCCGATCCACTTGGCGAGCTGGGCCCGAGTCGGCCGTCTGTCAGGATCGGGCCGGAAGACATAACCGTCCGGAAAGCCCTGCAGGCGAGCAGCCTCGGCCGCGGTGAGCGTACGTCGCTCAGTGGGATGTACGAAGCGTCCCCGCCCCGGAGTCATGAAGCCGGTGGTGATGGTCGGCGCAGGCCTGTCGCTGTGCATGCGTCCATACACCGCGCCGTAGCTGGTCCCGCCCTGATGACAGTCTGGCCGCTCGGCGAGCGCCAAATCGTGCTGGTCGTTGTCAAACAACCAATCCATGCGCTCGCGGTTCGCCTCGGTGTACTCGGGCAGATCGTGCATCACCCGGTCATGCGACAATGCCTGTGGGCCACCAATTGCCCACATGACCGACCGAGGCTGGTCTCCACCTAGTAGTTCGCGCACCTCGGGCAGCGGAATCGGACCCGAGCCGCCCGGTGCATCCAGCCGCCGAGCGATCAGAAAGTGGCGGCGGCGAGTCTGAGGCCAACCCATCTCGTCGGCGGCGAGAATGCCTTCGGTGATGGCGTAGCCGTTGGCACTCAAGAGGGCCTTGGTGGTGGCGACCACATCTGCTCCGTCATGAATCACAGAGGTGACGTTTTCGATCGCGACGCTGCGCGCACGGCACGCAACGGCAAAGGCCGGTACGGCCAAATACAGCAAGTTGCGCCGGTCATTGCGTCGCGAGCGATTGTTCAAGTTCGAATGACCTTGACAAGGTGGACCCGCGAGCACGAGGTCAACCTCCTCACAGGCGGAAGCCAGTTCGTCGTCGACCATCTCGGGGGGGTACACGAATTCGGCATCTGCGCCCGTATTGCGTATCCGGTAGTCGATCAATGAGGTCGCTGAGGCTTCGACAGCGCGACGAGTTTCATGGTTGCGACGATGCACAGCCAAGGCGTCGGCGTCGATGTCTACGGCCAACTCGCAGCACTGTTCGGCGCCTGCATCAGCGGCCAGCTGCCCGACGCCTACCAGAAAGCCCCCGATGCCGCTGAATAGGTCGGCAACTCGAACTACCGAACACTCGACTCCGCGCTGAGCCGGACCAGTCAACCGTGAGCTAGGCATTCCGGTCTGGCGAATGCCGTAGGCATTCACGGCGCGAGTGGCATCGGGTCCAACAGAAGGCACCGCTCCTCGCAACATCGCCAGCCACCACGCCCCCAAAGGGTCAGCCTGAGCCGCATCGCCGTCGATGGAGGGAACATCACCGAGATTCATGTGCGAGCAAATCTCGTGCAAGCCAACCGGCACTGAGCGAACCAGCCGTCCGCTCTCGAAGACAGTGCGAGCACGTATCGCGTCGGTGTCATCGGTTACCGGCTTGGGCGCGGTGGCGACATTCATGCTCGCGTCCGCGTCAGACGACTCTTCACCGCAGTCAGTTGAGCACGCCGCTGCGGCATCAAGGTCGCCGATCCGTCCGACGGGTCGAAATCAATGTTCACCGGAGTTGTCGCTCCCAGAGTTCCTCAACGAGCCGATCTGCGGCATCGTCGTCAAGCAGCGCTGGCACCAGATTCTGCAGCGTACGGTTCAGCTGCTTCGCGAATTCACGCAATGGCTCCGTCGTCAACCGAGTGGAATCGTCGGCTTGGCGGCGCGCCATGGCTCGCACGATGCCGGGGTGCTCGCCGGCCTTCACACGCAAGATGTGGCTGCGCCAGAAGTCGGTGCTGCCTTGAGCCTGGTACGCCAAGTCGAGTTCTTGACCACCGAGCACGTTGACGCGCAACCACAGCCGCGATGGGATGCACTCATGCAACCTGCGCCCATCGATGTACACCGCAAACCTTCGCTCAGGTACTTCGTTCGGCTCGCCGGATGCCTTGGGCTTGGGGAATAGCGTGCCGTGCTCGCGCCAAACGGCGAAGTTCCACAGATATGCAATCGCGACGTAGCGCCAGAAGCCCGGGTCGTCAAGCATCGCGATGTCCGCTTCGCCGTCGCTTATCGCCCGGTGCAGCAATAGCGACGCCTTGCCTTCAAGGACATCCTTGCGCGCACCGCTGAGGTTGGGCGCGTGCGGGTCGATGAGGTCCTCAATCTCACGTTGCGCCACTGCGAGCAGTCCCCAGGGGAACTCGTCCCCTTCACCGCCCATACGTTCATTGCTGCGCAGATCATCTCGCAAAGTGCTGAATGCAAACGGCGCGGCGGGTTGTCCGGACTGATCGAGCGCGCTTCGCAACCGAGCGATACGGCTCTCTGAGATCTCGACGGCCTCGTTGCGCGCGAGCGCCAGATATCTCACGAAGCCGCCCTGAGTGCCTTGTTGACCCCTTCTCGCAGGCCGAGCGCATCTTCAGCTTGCGCCACGACATAAGCAGGCTTCTCCCGACACTGGCGGAGAGTGCGTTCGCGTTCTTCGTCCATTGGTTTGGCTGTCAACTGCACTACCTTGCCGATGAGCGAGTCCTTGACGTCGTCGTAAGACCCAATGGCATCGGAGCTAACGGCCGTACTGTTCGCGTATTCGAACACGACTGCGCAAACGAAGTCGAGAACGAGTTGGCGCTGAAAGCACAGCGCCGCCGAAGACGCGTTACTCGCACTGAGTGCAGCCAGTACATCCTCATCAACCCAGACATCGACGTCCGGCGTGCCATCGATTGCCTCCTGCACATCCTCGCCTCGCAGGTCGATGTAGCGGAGCGTGCCGTGGGGAAGCCCGAGCTCAATTCGCTTGGCATCGTCCAGCGGACGCGGGTGGAACAGCGCGGAGACTGCCTTTGCGTCCAGACGAAACGTCGCCCGTGCGAGCCACGAAGCGGCCCGCTTAGGCAGTCGGCGCTCGGCCGGCAACGCAGCCGTCCAGTCCGTCGACAACGCCACGTATGCGTCTACGACGGCACCGTGGCTACCAGCGCAAAAGACGTGTCTGCGACCTCCGCTCGGATGCACATCGAGGCGGATGGACCGTTCGAGGCCCTCGAGATTGTCGAGTTGGTACTCAAAGAGCCTCTCGGCAAGCTTGAGGCTGCCGGTCCGGGCTACGACCACGAGACGAAGCCATCGCGGATGAACGCCGACTGCCCAGGCAGCGTCATTGAGTTGCTTCCTAAACTGGTCGAACTCATCCTCAGCGGCCCAGATGACTCGTACCTCACGTCGGACGAATGAACCGTCGTCGACGGTCAAGCTCGACCCGGCTGCACAGCGGAGGTCGTCAAGCCACACCGTGGCCTCATTCAGTGCCGACGTGAACGCGAAAGCGTCCGTGTAGGGACGAATTGTCCGCCGCTCACGGCTCATGCGTCGTTCCCGCCGGAATCTGGATCCAAAGCACCGCCCGCCGCGGCAAAGTTCGCGTCCACAGTGAGTTCGACAGTCCAGTCAGCCTCATAGGGTTCGCAGACGTACTCGAATGCCGCATCTTGGCCATCGATCAGCCGTCCCGCGAAGACATGGGGCTTGTGCGGCATTGCGCTGAAGCCATCGGGCGCTTCGATGTCAAGGTCCAACCAATCCGATCGGCGATCCTCAGCAACGAAGCCGCACCGGATCATCACCTCGATCTCATCGCGTGGGTCGGCCGTAGGGTCATGATGCTCGCTGAAGCCGATCCTCGCGGTGCCGCTGAGCTCAAGTCGGCCATCTGAGGTTTGCGCGAGATGTTCACCAGGCTGAATCGTGAACGGTCGCGGGCCTGTCGGGGGCGGTGGCGGCCAACCTCCGCCCGAGCCGCGCCATAGCGATCGCATGAGACGGTCCCATTCGGGCAGCCGCAGTTGCTCTGGCGGCGGGAGCGGGGGCGTGATGACACGGCTGAAGCCGGCAACATGTGTCTTGATTCGGTCGCGCACGAACTTGGCGACTGCGCTGTGTGCGGGCGATACATCGGCGCTGTCGCTGTTGATCTCCCATGCGTCGTGGAGCTTCGGCTCGGTCTGCCGCAGCGGTTCGTTGACCGCCTCATCGGCAACAAAGACGCCGCGGATGTGCGGCGACTTTTCCCGTGCCACAAAGTACTCAACGACCATGCATGGCGAGCGCACCAAGGCGACCAGGCTGCGATGCGCGACCTCATCGTCAACGAAGTCGTCAGCCTCGCCCGAAGCCGGCTGTGACCAGCCCGGCATCTGCGCAACCAAGCCAAGGTCTCCGACCCTCTCGTACTGAGCGTGTGGTCCAATCCGATGCTTGCGGACGTGGTCGCGCTTAGCATCCTGCGGCGTCGTCGCCACCTGGTAGGCATCGATGAACGGACGCAGGCCGGGATTTGACTTCGGCCGCGGCGCGAACCCCCCCCGCTCCCGGCCGCGCTTGGGCGACGCGGTATCGTCAATGATGCTGACGTCGAACTGCAGGCCGCCGCCCTCTTCCAGTGCGGGCCACCAGAATCGTTCAACTGCGCGCTTGAGGTCATGCGGATCCACTGTCGGGCAGACGAGCAGCATCGTGGTCCCGATCTGGTCGGTTCGGTCCGATGCGCGCAGCTCAAGTCCCAGATTGGCGGCCAAGGAGTCAGCATCATCATCGATCGCTGGCACGATGACATCCGACCTGTCGCCGGCACCGAAGTGTGCCCAGCCTTGATAATGCTGGCCCTCAAGTCTGTGCGGTCCCCAATATGTCATGCCCAGCAAGCGCCGCGTAACGTCACCGTCTTCGGCCAGACCGTCGAAGCAGGAATATGCGATTACCGTTCTGGTCGCCGACGCACGGATCAGACCGGCCTTGCCATAGCCGAAAGATCCGCCCCGCCCGTCGACTGCGGGCGTGTAGCCGCTGCTGCACATCGCCAGCCACAGTTTCGACTGAGGCGTGCCCCAACAACCGCCCATGCCTCCACCGGCCGATTCGTACACCTCCAGCAGCCGCAAGTCGTCGCCGTCGATGAGTTCGGCAAAGCAGTCGCGCTCGGCCAAACCGATCTGGCGTCGATCGTCAACCGTTGCCGCTCGCGCCGCGAGTTCTTCCAAGCCGAGTTGCTCAATCAGGGTGTCTGCGCTAGTCCCTCCGACATCGAAGAACCGGAAGCGAATCTCGAAAGGCAGTCGTTCTGCAGGCACCTGAGACTCGCGCCGTTCCCTCGCCGCGTCCCAAGCGTTCTGGATCGCCTCACGAGCAAGCAGAGCCGCATCAGCAGAAATTGGATCGGCGGCGAAGAAGCCAGGCGCCTTGACCTCCTCGTTTCGAAAGACCTTTGACTGGTCGCCGCCGGCTCCGAATGTCTCGGCATTGACCAACGGCCACTGCCACCTGGCGGAGCGCATCACGGCGAAGCGGGCGGATCGGCCGACGCGGTCATCTCATCAAGTTCCTCGTCGCGGCGACGATCAGCCGGTGATGGCGTCGAGCGTTTCCTCGCTGGGAGCGAAGTAGAACGAGCCCGAGGCAGGGTTCGAGAAGCTGGTGATGGCGTCGCGTACGCCGTTGGCGTCGTCGAGGCCGTACATCCGGCGCAGGCGGCGGCGCAGCGGCGCCTGGTCCTTGCAGAACGCCATGAAGTACAGCCCGACCGTGCCGTCGTGGAAGGCGTACGGCGTGGAGCGGCGAGCGATCTCGTTGATCTTGTCGCTGCCCTCGTTGCCGTGGTTGCCATCTGCACGCAGCTCGACGTGGCTCAGGTGGCTGTAGGGCTCCTGGCTGTCGGTCTTGTCGGTTTCGGGGAACTTCTTGCGCCCGAAGTTCTTCTCTTGCTGGTCGTCGGACAAGGCGTTCCAGCCGTCGAGGTCGTGCACCCAGCGCTGGGCGATGATGTGGCTGCCTCCTGCGCCGGGATCGCCGTCGGGCACGATGGCTACGGCCGGCTGATCCTCATCGGCAGGGTTGCCGGTGCCGTCTTTGAAGCCGGTCATGTCCAGCGAGTCGCCGTAGATGAACGTCGGCGTCTCGCGGGCGACTGCCATGTGGCCGGCCAGCGCAGTGCGAGCGTCGTACTGCGCCTTCCAGACCTTGTCCTTGGCGTCGTGGTTCAGCCACAGCAGCAGCTCTTCCTGGGTGCCCTTGGCTTCGCGCCCCGATCCGTCTTCGGACTGGACGGTCACGTAGGCCTGAAAGTCGTCGGGCACGTCGTCAGTCAGCTCCGGCAGCAGTCCCGGACCGAAGCCCAGCGTCAGGTTGATGCCGTCGGCGTCGCACGCTGCACGCAGGTCGGCGAGCACGGACTTGATGACGCCGAGGTCAGCGCCCTCGACACGACTCAGGTGGACGTACCACTGATTGGTGCCCATCTCGTTGAAGATTGCCCTCTGCGGCGTCGGCATCTCTGCTCCTTGGGAGGTCGGTAATGCAAGCGAAAGCGATCCCGTCGGGCGACGGCACGGCGGGATTGCGGGGCTGATCGTAGGCCAACCGGCGCATCGCGCGCACCCCCGTTCTTCACCCCTGCTGCCGACTGCTGTAGCGGCACCCGGCATATGCGAGCATGTGTCGATCGCCACTGCCCACGACCAGCGGAGAAAGTCCCATGAGCATCGCGGCACCACAGCGCACCTATGACACCGAGCTGCCCATCCGGGACGATCTCGGCGCCGCCCACGGCGAGATTGCGGCGCGCTGGGCCCGGCCGGGCACGTGGTGGACGGCGGCACAACGCGCCGAGATCGTGCGGCACGTTCGGGCGGCGCGTGACCACCGAACCGACGACGGCGACGTGCTGCCCCCGTGGGTGCAGCCCAGCAGCATCGACGGGCTCGTCGATCCCGAGGTACCGCTGCCCGCTGCCGCCGCCGACGCGGTCTGGCGCATTACCAACCATCCAGGGACGCTGACGGAGGACTGGTACACCTCGATTATCGACCGTGGCGTCGATCCGCTGGCATACGTCGAGCTGGTGGGCATCGTCGCGCAGGCCAACTGCGTCGACCGATTCGCCGATGCGCTGGAGCTGCCACGCATCGAACTGAACGAGCCAGCCGACGGGCCGCCGAGACGCGAGGGCGCACCCGCAGCGGTGAAGTACCACTGGGTGCCCACCGCCGACCTCAAGATGCCCAACGTCATCAAGGCCCTCAGCGCCGTTCCGGCGGAGAACGAGGCTCTGTTCATCCTGTCCGACGCCCAGTATGTGCCGATGGAGCGAGTGCGTGGCGATGTGGTGTCCGACCGAAACTCGCTGACCCGACCCCAGATCGAGGTGCTTGCTGCGCGGACTTCGAAGCTCAACGAGTGCTTCTACTGAACCTCTGCTCACGCGTTGCTGCTCGGTCTGAGCGGCCAGCAAAAGGAAATGGAAGTCGGCTACGACACCGTCAACGGTTCCCACGGAGGTGACGGCGGCGTTCCCCACGGCGCGCTGCTGGCCCGGCTCGCCGAGGCGATGTGGGAAGGCGACCGCGAAGCCACCGCTGCGGCGCGTGCCGCCGTCGTCGATGCCGCCGGCGCCGACGTCATGGTCGATGCCGTAGCGGTCAGTGCCAACTTCCACATGATGACCCGGGTCGCCGACGGAACCGGAACCCCGCTGGATCCGGGCACCTACGACATGAGTGCGCCGGTACGCGAGGCCTGCGACCTCAACGGTTTCGTGTCACGCCGCGACCCCCAAGGCGATCGTCAAGGGGCCCAAGGGGCCAGCTGAGCGAGAGTCTCCTCCCCACGCTCGGCCCGCTCGCTGAGAACCGCTTGGCGCCCAGCGAGCGTCAGCACGCCAGATCGCGGCCGAATGCTGCGCGGCGGCCATAGCGTGGCGATGTGGAATGGCCTGACGTTGCGCACCGGATCGAGGCTGGCGAGGACGAGCGCACAGAATTCAAGCTGAACTTCCGCGATCGCTCGGCGGCTGGCCGAGCAATCTGCGCCTTTGCAAACACCGACGGCGGAGTCGTCGTGCTCGGCGTCGACAATCTTGGCAACGTGGTGGGCGTCTCCGAAGACCCTGAGCAAATCCAGGAGCGCCTGTCCGCCTACCTGCAGTCCGGCTGCAGCTCTCCCCTCAACGCTCGGCTCGGTCGTCACCGCCATGCTGAAGGGTGGGTGCACTGGATCACGGTCACGCGTCAGAGAGGGTTCGAACCGATGCGCTGCGACGGGCGCGTGTGGGTTCGGCGCGGACGGAGCACGGTCGAACCGTCGCCGGCCGAACTGCAAGACCTCTTCAACACGTTCGGCTACGTCCTGACCGAGGAACAGGTGATCGGCCCTGCATCGACCGCGGACATCGATCCGCATGCGTTCCGCGACTATCTGCGTGACCTCGGTATTGACGCCGATACCGAACCGCAGCCCCGCAGCGACGACGACCTGCGCAATCGCGGCGCAGTGGCGGAACGTGACGGCGAACTGAGACCCACGCTGTACGGCTTGCTCGCCTTCGGAAAAGACCCTCAGCGCTTCCCCCAAACCCGGCGCTTCTTTGTCGAATGCGTCGCGTACGGCGGAGCTGACCAAGCCGCCGATGTGCTCCAGGTGGCGAGCGCAACCGGCCGGCTCGACGAGCAGGTGGACCGAGCCCTGGGATGGTTCAAGTCGCTGGGACGCTCCGAGACCTACGAACATGTCCGACGCGTCGACCACTACCTCCTGCCGGTGAGCGTCGTGCGCGAGGCGCTCGTCAATGCCGTGGCCCATCGCGACTATGCGATCACTGGCTCCCAAGTGCTGCTCGAGGTATTCGAAGACCGCGTCACGCTCACCAGTCCGGGCCGACTTCCGAATCACATCACAGCCGCTTCCGTTCGAGCAGGCGGTCGTCCCAGATCGCGGAACGAGTCGATGGCCAACTATCTCTTGACACGCCGCTACATGGAGCAGCGGGGCCGCGGCTGGCTGCTGATGCGCCGAGGAATGCGTGACTTCAATGGGACTGAACCTAGGATCCACCACGATGCCGAGGCCAAGTGGGTGCAGGTCACGCTTCGTCTCGGCAGCACTGCCGAGGGTCCGTAGCGGTCGCGGCGCGCGGTCGGGCGAAGGCTGTCAGGACCTGAAGCGCTTGGTCGGCAGGTGCGGGCCGACGTAGCCCACATGCACTTTTCCGGTGGCGTTGCGGCCACGGGTTCCGTCGTGAAAGTACAGCCTCGGCGCGAATGAGGCGTTAGACAGCTTGAGGTGCGCTTGCATCTCGATACGGCCGGCTGGCTCGACGCTGTCCGACACCGGCAGCAGGCGATACTTGCGCAACTCGGGCCGGCGCATCACTTCCTCCGACTCGTTCATCGCCAGCTTCTTGGCGTTGGCGAACCACACCCGCTGATGCTTGCTCCGGCGGCACCAATCACGGAAGTCTTTGAAATCTGCCCCCGTGTTGGCGTAGGCCTCCAAGGCCAGCAATCCGTCGAAGACGCTGAGCGCCCATGACTGGGACTCGATTGCACTGTCCAAGTCGGCGATCCGGTGTTCGGCCGCAGGCGGGATCTCAATCTTCGACAGATTCGCACGGGCGAGCTGCAGCGCCTGGCGGATCGATGTGACCTGCTGGTACTTCCGCTTCGACGCGTCGGCGTCTGGCGCTTCGGCACGCTGGCCCGCCTGCAACAACCACTCGACCATCTGATCCTGAGCGTCGATGAGCTGGCGCTGCAGGTCGTCGGAACGCAGCTGCGCGAGCTGCAGCTCTTCCTGCATGTCCAAGACCTGCTGGGATGTCTCATCTCGCTGCTGGCGAGCTGATGCTCGCTGTTCACGTGTCTCGAACAGCGCCTCCCACAGGTCGTCGCGCTCGGTCTCCAACGCAGCGATGCGCTCGGTGGAGCTGGGTCCGGCTTCGAGCGCCGGCGCTCGGCGCTGGCTGCCCAGCCGAGCGCGAGCTTGGCCATACAGCGGCGGCGGCTCCCGCTCGGCAAGCGCCAAACGCAGCAGTTGAGAGGCCCAGTGGCCCGCCTGGTGGGGATCGCTGCGCACCAGTTCCGCCGACAGCGTCCGGTGCCGGTGGGGATCCTGCGAGCCGGTCAGGTATAGCCGCGCCTCGCCGGGCTGCAAGTCGAGCTCGCCGCCGACGAGACGCTGAAACCGGATCAGCAACGCAAGCGGCATGACGAACACGCGTGCCAGTCCGGCAAGTTGCGATGCGGCGCTATAGGCCCGGCGAGTCATGTCGCCCATCGCCGTGTCGGGGTTGATCGGATCCCACGCGATCACCAAGTACGGAACGGGTCGCTGGGGCGAGACGATGGCGTTGCGAATCGCTTCGGTATGTGCGGCGTCGCGCACCTGCACTGGGTCGACAGACAGCGGCTCTGGGCCGACATGCGGTCGCCCGCCGCCGCGAATGCCTGCATCAAGCAGCTCGTGCACGAGCGCTGCAACGCCTGTTGCGCGCAGCACAGCGAGCTGCGAGGAAGCGTGCTCTGCACCGACCGTCGGCATCGGAATCGACCGCTCCTCATTCGGAGTGCCTTCGCGCGTCACCGTTACAGCGGCGGGGACCTCAACGTCCACCCACAGCCAGGCCGAGTCGGCGTCGCTCAACACGCGGGTCGCGACCACCGTCATGCCGGTGGCTGCCTGACGCACGAGTTCCAGTGTGGTGGTCGTGACACCACCGTCGGTGCTCGTCTCGCGCGTCAGGTCCAGCCGGCCCTCAGTGGCTGTGGCAGCTACAGAGGCGCCGGCCTCACCGTTGCCGCGCGCGGCCGCGCGGGCCACGTCGAGCTGAGGGTGCTGCGACTGCGCCCAGCCGCGGAAGGTGCTGGCGGCGAGTTCATGAAGGCCATCGCGGCCGTCTTCCCACATAGCTCGGTAGACCACTTCGAGATGGTCGCGACCGCCGGCCGTCGGTCCGGCCGTCATGGCTAGCTCTGTTCGTAGATCGGCGTGATGAGGGCGCGGCCCAGCGTCGTGCCGAACATGTTGAAACCGCAGATTGCCGGCGAGACGCTCTCGTCGATCGGCAGCGAGGCGACGCTCAGCGCGTGCACCGCGAACATGTAGCGATGCGGGCCGTGGCCCGCAGGCGGTGCGGAGCCCAGGTAGCCGGTCAACCCGGCGTCGTTGCGGAGTTGCTTTGCGCCCTCAGGCAGCCCGCTGCCCTCGGCGTCGCCGGCACCGGATGCGAGCTCAGTGCATGAGGCCCCGATGTCGTACACCACCCAGTGCCAGAAGCCGCTGCCGGTCGGCGCGTCGGGGTCGAAGCAGGTCACCGCGTAGCTCCGGGTGCCCTGCGGCGCACCCGACCACGTCAAGTGGGGCGACCGATCTTCGCCGCCGGCACCGAAGATGCCCGAGACTTGCGGCATTGCCAGCATCTGGCCCTCAGCTACGTCGTCGCTTCGCACCTCGAACGACGCAACGGCGGGAAGGAAGTCGTAGGGACTGGGAGGTTGTGGCATGGCGGGCGTCTTTCTGTTCGCTGATCCGTTCACCATCGTGCCGCGCGGCGTGCGCACGGCGACAGGCTCGGTACACATGCGGGGAGCGTGTCCGCGCACCTGCACTCGGACTGTTGACACTATTCGTTGTGCTGTGCTAGACAACTCGTGTGCGCACCGCTCGGGGTGTGAACTCCGGGCAGCACATCACACAACCCAAACTGACAGACCAAGGACCGGCCCGCTTCTGCGGGTCGGTCTTTGGTTTGCACGGCCCGGCCCGCTTCTGCGGGTCGGTCTTTGGTTTGCACGGCCCGGCCCGCTTCTGCGGGTCGGTCTTTGGTTTGCAGCTCGGCTGCACTAGAAATCCACCGTGACCAGCAGCAGTTCCAGTCAGTGGTGGACAGGCGCCGCCGGCTACCAGATCTACATCCGCTCCTTCGCCGACTCGAACAACGACGGCGTAGGGGATCTCGAGGGCATCAGATCGAGGCTCGACTATCTCAGCGACCTCGGTGTGGACTTCGTCTGGATCACCCCCTTCTATCCCACGCCCGGGCATGACTGGGGATACGACGTGGCCGACTACTGCGACGTGGACCCGCTCTTCGGCGACCTGGCGACCTTCGATCGGTTGGCGGCCGAAGCCCACGACCGCGGCATCCGCATCGTCACCGACTTGGTGCCGAATCACACCAGCAGCGATCACCGCTGGTTCCAAGCGGCGCTCGGCAACTCCGGCGCGGCGGACCGCGAGCGCTATCGCGACTACTACATCTGGCGCGACCCGGCGCCCGGCGGCGGTCCGCCCAACAACTGGGTCGGCTACTTCGGCGGCCCGGCGTGGACCTTGGATGCCGACTCAGGCCGGTACTACCTGCACCTGTTCCTGCCGACCCAACCCGATCTGAACTGGCGCAACCCAGCCGTGGCCGACGAGTGGGACGCCATCCTGCGCTTTTGGCTCGACCGCGGCGTGGACGGCTTCCGCGTGGATGTGGCAGGCGGCCTGGTGAAGGACGCTCAGCTTCGTTCCAACCCGCAACGCCAGCCGATCCCGCCCGGCGCCAGCCGCTGGGAGCAGTGGGACTGCTTCGAGCACCTCCACGATGTCTTCCAGCCCGAGAGCCAGGACGTGTTCCGGCGCTGGCGCGTCATCTGCGACAGCTACGGCGCGTTCCTGCATGGCGAGACGTACCACCTCGATCCTCGCGGCATGGACAGCCTGCTGCCGCCCGACGGCATGCATGGCGGCTACTGGTTCGCGCCGATGCATATCGGATGGAACGCCGACGAGCTCTGGGAGGTGCTGATCGGCCCGGGCGACCTCTCGGACCGGTTGCTGTGGGCAGCGGGCAGCCACGACATGCCTCGAGCGCCGACACGTTTCGGCGGCGGCGAAGCGGGCCGCGAGCGCACCTTGGCCATCAACGTGCTGCTCGCATTCACCCCTGGCGTGCCGGTGCTGTACCAAGGCGAGGAACTCGGACTCGAAGACGGGCAGGTGGCGCCGGAATCGAAGCTCGACCCGGTGGGACCCGACGGCGACGTGGCCGCCGGCCGCGATGGGTGCCGCACGCCGATGCCATGGGGGCCGGGTCCGTTCAACGGCTTCTCCCGCGTAGAGCCGTGGCTGGCAAGCGATCCGCGGCCCGCGCAAGACACTGCCGAAGCACAGGAAAGCGACGCCTACTCGTACTTGAACAGCTACCGGCGACTCCTGTCGGTTCGGCGGCGACTGTTTGAGGCGGCCGGCCTGACCGGCGAGGCGGTGGAATGGGGGCGCGACGGCGGCGGAGCAGTCATCATGCTGCGCCGCGGACCGGTGGTGGCAGCGGTCAACACGGCCGACGCGGAGGCCACAGTGCAGCTCCCCGCTGGCTGCGAGCTGATGTATGAGACATCGGCTGCGGGCGACGGTGCGCCGGCCCTGCTTCCCCCAGAGGTGCGCCTAGCGCCCCGCAGCGCCATCGTGTGCCGCAGGACGTAGGTGGGCGCGCTCGTCACGCGACTGTCACACCGCGCTCCAATCACTACGCCTGTGCCGCTCGTTAGCCTGACTCGTCAGGCACATCGCCGAGACAACTGGCCAGCAGCGACCAGCCCGAAATCGCACGGCATGCCCGACAATTCGTGGCACCGCGTTGGCACCGCGTCGTTCCAGAGAGGAAACACTCAATGACACACCCATCCCATCAGCGCACCCGTCGAGGGCGCCGTGTGACTCAGCTGCTCGGCGTGCTGTTCGCCTTCGCGCTGATCGCTGCTGCCTGCGGCAGCGACGACGACGAAGACGCTGACGCCGCGGCGCCGACCACGGAGGCGCCCGCCGCGTCAGACGAGATGTCTGACGACGACATGGATGACGACATGTCTGATGACGACATGGACGAGCACATGGATGACGACATGTCCGATGATGACATGGCCGACGACGACATGGATGACATGGCCGACGACGACATGGACGACATGTCCGACGACGACATGATGGACCTGGCCGGCACCAAGGTGACGGTGTTCGGTCCCGAGTCCAGCGACGAGGAAGCGGGCGCCCTTCGGGATGCGCTCGACCACTTCGCGGCACAGACAGGCATCGAGATCAGCTACACCGGCGCACGCGACGCCGCTGATCAGATCAATGCGCAAGCAGCAGGCGGCAACCCGCCGGACATCTTCATCTTCCCGCAGCCCGGCAAGCTGGCCGACTTTGCACGCAACGGCCATCTCATCGCACTGCCCGATGACGTCGTGGCTGCGATGAACGAGCACTGGACGCCCGCGTGGACGGCCTTCGGCGACGTCGATGGAACCCAGTACGGCATTCCGAACAAGTCCGACCTGAAGTCGCTGGTGTGGTACAAGCCGGCGCTGTTCGAGTCGAAGGGCTACGAGGTGCCCGGCACTTGGGACGAGCTCAAGGCGCTGTCGGCCGAGATGATCTCGAACGGCGACACCCCGTTCTGCATCGGCATCGAAAGCGGTCCTGCCACCGGCTGGACCTTCACCGACTGGGTCGAGGACCTGATGCTGCGCTTCCACACGCCTGCGGATTACGACGCATGGGTCGCCGGCGACTTGGCGTTCTCCAGCGACGAGGTCAGCGGTGTGTTCAACGAGGTGCTCGACCTGTGGAACACGCCGGGAATGGTCTTCGCAGCGGGCGGCTCCATCGCCGCGACGCCGTTCGGCGACAACGGCCAGCCGCTGGTCGAGAACGACTGCATGATGCACCGTCAGGCGTCCTTCTACGCCGCGTTCATCCCTGAGGGAACTGTTTTCGCCGACGGCTCGGCCGACGCTGTCGACACCTTCTACTTCCCGTCGGTGAGGGGCGACCAGCCCGTGCTGGGCGCCGGCACTCTGGTGGGCGCCTTCCGCGACGCTCCCGAGGTGTGGGAAGTCATGAAGTACTTCGGCAGCTCCGAATACGCCGAGTTGCGCCAGCTGGCGCAGACCGGGCGCAAGGGCGGCGGCCTGTCCGGCTTCCTGTCGGCTGCGACCAACCAGGACCCGAGCGTGTACCAGCCGCTCGAGCAGTCGTTCCTCGACATCTTGCAGAACGCCGATGTCGTGCGCTTCGACGGTTCAGACCTGATGCCTGCCGAGGTCGGCGCCGGCACCTTCTGGACCGAAGGCACCGCCGTCGTCAACGGCGACAAGAGCGTCGCTGAGGCTACGCAAGCCATCGACGAGAGCTGGCCCCGCTGAGACTGAGCCAGTGCTGGCTGGTACGGCACCGCGAGGTGCGCCCGCCGGCCACATCGAATTCCTAGACGAAGGGCCGCCCTGCACATGCGGGGCGGCCCTTCGTGTTGACTCGGGGGCCCGATCGCCGGGCCGGAGGTGCGCTGCAACGCGGCGCCAGATGCAAGACTGCGACGGTGGCGGCGTTGTGGGGGGCTTTTGCTGGCGTGGTGATAGCCGTCGGCGCCAGCGCCGCAGTGTTCTGGGTCACTCACCGCCTGTTCGGACTCGTCGAGCGGCGCTGGGCCGTCGTGACCGCAACCTCAGGCGTGCTCGCCGGAGGCGCTGCGGGTGCAGTGGCGTCGGGGCTTCGCAGCGGGGCCGATTCCACGCCATTGCTGGCCGGCTCACAGCTCGTGTGGATCGTCGGCGGGGCGGCGGTCTTCGGGCTGGCAGGCGCCGCTGTCGGGATGCTGCGGCCTCCCTCTGCGAAACGCACATCGGCAATGCAAAGCCGGCTGCGAGCGCTCACCTTTGTGGGACCGGCCATGCTGTTCGTCGCACTGGGGCTGATCATCCCGCTGCTGCGGACCATCTACCTGTCGCTGTTCGACAAGGCCGGCACCGGCTTTCGCGGGCTTGCCAACTACGGCGAGATCTTCACCAACGCACAGAGCCTGGATTTGTCGGGCTGGGCCGGCATCTTCGGCAGCCAGTTGTTCTGGGGCAGCGTCATTCTGTTTGCCTTTGCGACAGTCATTGCGCTGGCTCGGGGTCGACGTCGCGGCGTCAAGGCAGACATCTCAGCCAGCACGGTCGGGATTGGGATCGGCGGAGGCCTGCTGCTCAGTTTCGCCGTGTTCGCCAATCTGCGCGGCACGGTGATGAACAACCTGTGGTGGGTGGTGGCAGTCACATTCCTGTCCACCGCGCTCGGCCTGCTGGCCGCGGTGATCGCCGACCGCACCAAGCGCGAATCGGTCGCCAAGAGCTTGATCTTCCTGCCGATGGCGATCTCCTTCGTGGGAGCGGGGATCATCTGGCGCTTCATGTACATCGCCCGGCCGCCTCAGAAGTCCCAGACCGGGCTGCTCAACGCAATCTGGGTCTGGTTCGGCACGCTGAGGCCCTCCACCGGCGGGGCGTGGATCGCGGTTGCCGTCCTGGCAACAGTCACTGCCATGCTGGCCGCACTGTGCGCCTTCGGCGTGCGGCGACGGCAGTCGGCACTCGCAATCGGCTCGGCGACCGCTGCCATCCCGCTGCTGTGGCTGATCTACCGCTTCTTGGGTCCCGGCGTCGGCGGTTCCATCTTGGGTCCCAACGGCGAGCCGATTGCGGGAACGATCCTGTTCGTCCAGGAATCCCCCTTCAACAATGTGTGGCTGATGGTGGTGCTGATCTGGATACAGACCGGGTTCGCCATGGTGATCCTGTCGGCGGCCATCAAGGCTGTGCCCTCGGATCTGATCGAGGCGGCCCGGGTCGACGGAGCGGACGAGCGCCAAGTCTTCTTCGGGGTGACGCTGCCGACCATCGTGCCCACCATCACGGTGGTTATGACCGCCATGATCGTGCTGGTCATGAAGGTGTTCGACATCGTGCGGGTGATGACCAACGGCAACTTCGGCACACAGGTCATCGCCAACGAGATGTGGCAGCGCAGCTTCACCGAATTCAACCTGGGGCTGGGATCGGCTTTGGCGGTGGTGCTGTTCCTGGGCGTGGTACCGGTCATGGGCCTCAACATCAGACGGATGCAGCGCGGTGAGTAGCGCCATCGACGCCGCAGAAGCTGAACAGCCTGCGGGCTCTGATTCGGCGCCGCGCGAACGCCAGGGCCCCGACCGCATCGGGCGAGCGGTGTACCGCTTCCTGCGCTCCATTCCGGTCTGGGTGCTGTGGCTGATGGTGATCGTCTGGAGCGTTCCCACCGGCAGCCTGTTCCTCAACTCGTTCCGGCACCGCGACGATCAGCGCGCCTCTGGCTGGTGGACGTCGTTCACTGAAGGCAACTGGACGCTGGAGAACTACACCGATGTGCTGTCGTCGGGGGCTCAGACCGGCGGGCTGTGGCAGGCGCTGCTCAACTCGTTCGCGATCGCCATTCCGGCAACGATCATTCCGATCGCCATCGCTGCTTTGGCGGCGTACGCCTTCGCATGGATCCCGTTCCGAGGCCGCGAGTGGATCTTCATCGGGACTGTGTCGCTGCTTGCCCTGCCCAACCAGGTGGCCCTGCTCCCGCTGCTGCAGATGTTCTCCGGCGGCGCGCACTGGTCCATCCCTGGGACCGAGATCGTCGTCACGCTCATCCCCGACTTCAGCCTCGCCGGCACCGCGACGGCCGTGTGGCTGACCCACACGGCATTCGCCTTGCCATTCGCCATCTTCTTGCTGCACAACTACATCTCGACCTTGCCCGGAGAGCTGTTCGAGGCAGCCCGCATCGACGGCGCCGACCACTTCACGATCTTCTGGCGGATCGTCGTCCCGCTCTCGGTCCCTGCCCTGGCGGCCTTTGCCATCTTCCAGTTCCTGTGGACCTGGAACGACTACCTGATCGCTCTGACCATGCTCGGCGCCGCGGGCGAGAACTACCCGGCCACCATCAAGATCGCCTCGATGGCCGGCGAGTTCGGGCTGCGAGAGCACCTGCTGTCGGCCGGCGCGTTCGTGCAGGCAGGCGTGCCGATGCTGGTCTTCTTCTTCCTGCAGCGGTTCTTCGTGCGCGGTCTGCTGGCCGGCTCTGTGAAATCCTGAATGGGGCCATCGCACCGACACGACCGGGCCCTGACCCAGCGCACGGCGTCGGCGTCGCACCGGCAGACTGCACCCCTGTCCTCCTGACGTCAGAGCCGAGGTGACCGTGTCGAATTCCGATGTGCCGACCGGGCTGGTGCGGATGGCTCCGAGGCGTCTCGGATCGAGCGGGCCAGAGGTCGGGCCGCTGGCGCTGGGCCTGTGGCGCTTCACTGGCACCGACGTGGGCCTGAACGCGGCGCTTGTCGAGTCGGGCCTGGACCTCGGCATGAATCTGATCGACATAGCCGACGTCTACGGCCTGGACTGGGGCGGCACCGGTTTCGGCAGCTGCGAGGAGAACCTGGGGGCGGTGCTGCGGGCTCGACCCGAGCTGCGCGACCGCATGGTGCTCGCCACCAAGGGCGGCATCGTGCCGCCGGTGCCCTATGACTCGGGTGCGGTCGCTCTGCGAGCGGCGTGCGAGGCCTCGCTTGCGCGGCTCAGCACAGACCGCATCGACCTGTACCAAGTCCATCGGCCCGACAACTTCACCCACCCTGCCGAGCTGGCCGCCACGCTCGACGGGCTCATCGCCGACGGCCTCGTGGGTGCGGTCGGCGTCTCGAACTACACGCCTGCACAAACTCGGGCGCTGGGAGCCCACCTGGATTCACCGCTGGTGAGCACCCAGCCTGAGTACTCAGCCGCCTGCCTGGAGCCGCTACGCGACGGCACGCTCGACCTGTGCTCGGAGATGGGCATGGTGCCGCTGGCATGGAGCCCGCTCGCCGGCGGGCGACTCATGGCGCAGCGCCCGCTCGCCGGCGGGCGACTCATGGCCCCGAGCACGGCCGGAGCCGATGAGGACAGCGGGGTGCGGGCGCAGCTTCTGGCAACGCTGGATCGGCTGGCCGAGCGGGAAGGGGTCGACCGAGCCGCGGTGTGCGTGGCCTTCGTGCTGGCTCACCCCACGGCACCCATCGCCATCGTCGGCACGCAGCAGCCTGAGCGTCTCGAAGGGCTGCAGGCTGCGCTCGGTGTCCACCTCGACCGCAATGACGTGTACGACATTGTCGAAGCCTCCGAAGGGGTGCCGCTGCCGTGACCGGAGCCTGCGGCAGCTCGCATGGCACTCCCGACAGCGCGCACTCGCGGTGAGCGAGATGGCTGCGGTCGGCGACCGGCCGATGCGCTTCGGCGTCGTCGGAACCGGCATGATGGGCATCGAGCACATCGCCAATGTCATCGCACTCGACGGGGCTGAGGTAGCGGCGTTCTGCGACAACTGGGAACCATCGCTCACCGCAGCCCAGCACGAACTGGCCTGTAACGGTCTCGATCCGGTGCCGTGTTTCGGCGACCACCGGGAGCTCCTCGACGCAGGGCTGTGCGACGCCGTGGTGATCGCAACGCCGAACCACCTGCACACCGACATCGTCTTGGACGTGGCCGCAGCCGGCGTGCCCCAGCTCGTCGAGAAGCCGCTGGCCACCACGCTGACCGATTGTCGCCGCATCATCGACGGCATCGAGGCGCTGGGGAATTCAGCACCGCTGATGTGGGTGGGACTGGAGTACCGCTACATGGCACCGGTGGCTGCGCTCATCGAACAGGCTCACGCCGGTGCGGTGGGTCGCATCGCAATGGTGACCATCCGCGAGCACCGCTTCCCATTCCAGCCCAAGGTGCGCGACTGGAACCGGTTCAACCGCAATACCGGCGGAACCTTGGTGGAGAAGTGCTGCCACTTCTTCGACCTCATGCGGCTCATCGTGGGCTGCGAGCCGGCCCGCGTGATGGCATCGGGCGCACAGGACGTGAACCACCTCGACGAGCGCTACGGCGGCGAGACACCGGACATCTTGGACAATGCGTTCGTGATCGTGGAGTTCGCTTCAGGTGCGAGGGCGCTGCTGGACCTGTGCATGTTCGCCGACGCCACGCGGAACCAGGAGGAACTGTCGGTAGTGGGCGACAGCGGCAAGCTCGAGGCACTGATCCCCGACGACGTGCTGAGGATCGGCGTGCGCGAGCGTGACTGGATCGGCAATGTCGAAGAGCAGCAGGTCAGCAGCACCGCCCCGGTCGTCGGCCATCACCACGGTTCGTCGTACATCGAGCTGGAACGCTTTCGCGACGCTGTGCTGACGTCGAGCCCGGCCGAGTGCACGCTGACCGACGGGCTGTGGTCGGTGGCGATCGGCCGAGCTGCGCACATCTCGATCGACGAGGGCAGGCCAGTAGAGATGAGCGAGATGCTCATCCCTGCAGAGCTGGGTCCATGAGCACCGCGGCGCAGCTTGCGGAGCCGCGGCCATGAACACAGCATCGCCGCCGGAGATTGCGTGGTTCTCGGCGCTGTGCGACGACGACTACGAGTTCTTGGGCGTGCCGGATCCGAACCTGGCGAGCTCGTGGGAGCACTGCGCCGAGATTGTCACGGCCGCGGAGCGCAACGGCTTCGACAACGTGCTGCTGCCTTCGGGCTACGACCTCGGCATCGACGCCACCTCGTTCGCCGCTGGCATCGCCACGCAGACCGAGCGCATCAACCTGCTCCTTGCCGTTCGCATGGGCGAGCTGTGGCCACCGCAATTGGCGCGCCAGCTCGCCACCATCGACCGCATGTCCGCGGGGCGCCTGACCATCAACATCATCTCCAGCGACCTTCCCGGCGCGCCGTTGCCGTCGGCCCCGCGCTACCGACGCACTCGCGAGTACATGAGCGTGCTGCGGACCCTCCTCGACGGCCAGCCCGTCGACTTCGACGGCGAGTTCGTGTCCGTCCAGCTCGACCCTCCCCGCGTCCGCACGGTCAGCGGGCAGTGCCCGCCGTTCTATTTCGGTGGCTTCTCCGACGACGCGAAAGACACTGCCGCCGTCGCCGCGGACGTCTTTCTCACATGGCCCGACACCGTGGCGGGCGTTGCCGACACCGTCAGCGAAATGCGAGATCGCGCTGCTGCGGTCGGGCGTGAGCTCAAGTTCGGTCTGCGGTCACATGTGATCGTGCGGGACACGCACGCAGACGCCATAGAGGCCACCAAGCGGCTCGTCAGCCAACTCGACGACGACACCGGGGCGGCAATCCGGGCACGGGCGCTCGATTCGGCGTCGGTCGGCGTGCGACGCCAGGCCGAGCTGCGAGACAACGCCGACAGCGACGGCTTCGCCGAGGAAGGCTTGTGGACGGGCATCGGCCGTGCCCGCAGCGGCGCAGGGGCAGCCATCGTGGGCGATCCCGACGAGGTCGCCGCAAAGCTCGACGCCTACCGAGCAGCGGGCATCGATGCGTTCATCCTGTCGGGCTATCCGCACCTCGCCGAGTGCGATCTGTTCGGCCGGCTCGTGCTGCAATCCATGCCCCACCAACCCCTGTGGGACGGGAGCGCAACCCAATAGCGCTTGTCGGCTCGCATGTCGGCGAGTCCCTCCGAGCGGTCGGAGGGAGGGCATTTATTCCTACGCCTTCCGAGCTGCTGGACCGCTACGGTGCCAGCCTGTTGGTGGACAGGCACAACCTCGTGTGGGAGACGCGCGTGACAGTCGCTATTGCCGTGATCAATATGAAGGGCGGCGTCGGCAAGACAACGATTGCGGCGTTGCTCTGCAAGCGATTCGCGCTATCCCACAGAGTCTTGGCGATCGACTTAGATCCTCAGGCGAACATGTCGCAAGCGCTCATGGGCGAGACGGGATACCGACGGTTCCTGGACGACAAATCTCCGTCCGTGGTCGAAGTATTCAAGGGATTTCAACCTCCCGGCAGCGCGCCCTCGCCGAACCCGCTTGACCCGACCGAGGTGGCGCGGACAATTCTGGGCACCCGCGGCAAACTGCGCATCATTCCTTCCAGGTTCGATTTCTCCGACAACCTGTGTGACGCATCACGAGCCGATGTTCATGCTCTCGCACGTTTCATCGCCGACGGATTCAACGACGTCGACATCGTCTTGATCGACTGCGCACCGACGGAGTCGGTTCTCACGCGAGCGGCCTACCACGCTTCGCGGTTTGTTCTCGTTCCCGTTCGCCCCGAGTACTTCGCCACCATCGGGTTCCCGCTGCTTCACAGATCGCTGCAGGAATTTAGGGAGAAGAACCCTGGGCACGAGCTCGATGTGCTCGGCATCGTGATCAACAATGCGACGTACGATGGTGGAAACGACGGCGGACCCGAAAAGGCACGGGCAATGGCCGACATTAGGGGCGAAGCCGCACAGCACGACTGGCGAATCTTCGCCAATCAGATCCCGTTCTCGCGCGGATTCCCGAAGCTGATGCGAGGCGACTACAGCTGGACCGGTAACGCCCACAAGTTCCGCTATTTTAAGAAGGAACTGCACCGCTCCTTGTCCGAGGAGGGATACCTGCCGTGACAGGAGACCGACTCGTGGCTTCGCTGCGAGAGCTTGTACAAGAACATGGGCTCGAGCAGGTCAGCCGATTGCTCCACGAGATCGGTGGGCTCGACGGCCATGCGCAAGACGCAGTGCCCAGTTCCGGCAGCCCTACACAGCGCGCGGCGGACTCGAGACCTAAGCGGAAGCGAGCGGCCACCGCCTTGGAGCGCGTCGAGAAGATGGACCTGTCGAGTGAGACAGCCGACAGCGTCGTACTGCTCGCGAAGAGATTCGACGAGAAGTCCTTCATGCCGACCTTCGGCGACATTGCCCACTTTTGCCGTGAATACGACATCGAGGAGCCGGCATCGAAGTCCCGTGCCTCCGCGATTTCGCGAGTCTTCGGGACCATCGCAACCATGGACGCCGAGGACATCCAGATTCTGCTGGACTACGGCGCGTTCTCCGGCCCATCGCGTCTCGGCCCGATATCTGACGCGATAGCCCGCAGTAGCCGGGCGCGAGCGTGAATCCCTGCTATCGGGACGGCCGCTAACACGTCGTTCAACGCCGCTCCCGAGTCCGACGGGGAGACAGCAGCACCGCCACGCCACCGCCGATTGAGACAGCCTCGTGATGCTCAGGAGCGGATGGCGGCTTCGGTCTGGGGATCGAAGAAGCGCAGCCCGTCGACATCCACGCTCAGCTCGACCGTCGAACCCGGCCGGGCGGCACTGCGAGGATGCACCCGGGCGATGACCATGCGGTCCTCGATGCCTTCGAGCGCATCGGGATCGCCCGCCTCCACTGACGGGGCGTCGAGCGGGAAGTGCAGCAGCAAATCCGAGCCCAGCGCTTCGGTCAGCGACACCGTCGCTCGCAGGCGTGGTCCGCCCTCGTCCGCGACCGTCGCGTCCTCGAACGCCTCGGGGCGGATGCCGACCACGACATCGGCTCCGTCATATCGCTGCAAGGCGGGAATCGCAGCGAGGACTTCGTCGTTGAGCACGAGCGTCTGCGAGCCCAGCTGCAGCTGCCAGGCGTCGGCGCTGCGTTCCAGACGCGCCGAGCGCAGGTTCATCGCAGGCGCGCCGATGAAGCCGGCCACGAAGAGGTTGTCGGGCCGTTCGTACAGGTCGGTCGGGTCGTCCACCTGCTGCAGCAGACCGTCCTTGAGCACGGCAACACGGTCGCCCATCGTCATGGCTTCGACCTGGTCATGGGTCACGTAGATGGTGGTGGCGCCCAGGCGGTGCTGCAGGGCCGTGATCTCTGCCCGCATCTGCACCCGCAGCTTTGCGTCCAGATTCGACAGCGGCTCGTCCATGAGAAAGACCGCAGGGTCACGCACGATGGCCCGGCCCATCGCCACCCGCTGGCGCTGGCCGCCCGACAGTTGTGCTGGCTTGTTTCCCAGCAGCGGCTCGAGCTCCAACAGGCGTGCCGCCTCGCGCACGCGCTCTTCGATCTCCGGCTTCGGCACGCCCGCCAGTTTGAGGGGGAATCCGATATTGCGGCCTACGTCGAGATGGGGATAGAGCGCATAGCTCTGGAACACCATCGCGATGTTGCGATCCTTGGGCTCCACGTCATTCATGGGCTGGCCGTCGATCAGCAGCTTCCCGTCGCTGATCTCCTCGAGCCCGGCCACCATCCGCAGCGCTGTTGACTTGCCGCAACCTGAGGGCCCGACGAGCACCAAGAACTCGCCGTCGGCGATGTCGATGTTCAACTCGGTGACCGCGACGAAGCCGTTCGGGTACTTCTTCGTCAGCCGGTCGAGGGTGACCGTCGCCATGGAACCCCCCGGCTCGGATGCGCACGCCTGGTGAGTCGAGGCTAGCCCGCAACCGATTGCGGACGTGCTGCGACGCGCGGCAGGTATGAGAGAATTCGCGACGTGGAAACTCCCAACGTCCCAGCGGAAGACACAGCGGATGTCACCGAGCCATTCGAGGCCGATCCGCATGCCGAACGCGCCCGCCTGCTCGTCGACCTGGCCCGCGCCTATCGCCTGTTCGGGGTGCTGCGATGGGGCGAGCTGGGCGATGGCCACATCACCTGCCGCGACACGATGCGGCCGGATCACATGTGGCTGCTGCGATACGGCGTGCCCTTCGAGCGGGCCGCTGTCGGCGACCTCGTGCTCGTGGCTCCTGACGGCACGGCCACCGACCAGCAAGGCCAGCCTGCGCCGATCAACAACAGCGCGTACCGCATCCATTACCCCATCCACGAGGCCCGTCCAGACATCGGCGCCGCCGCGCACACGCACACCCAGTGGGGCACGCCGTTCTCGGCCGAGCGCCGGATGATGGAACCCATCAACCAGGAAGCGACCTGTTTCTTCGACGACCATGCCCTCTTCGACAACGAAGAGGTGCAGATCCTCTCGACCGACGGGGGCAAGCGCATCGCAGCCGCGCTCGGCGACTGCCGCACCGTGATTCTCGCCAACCACGGCCTGTTGACGGTCGGATCGAGCCCGGCCGATGCGGTCGGCTGGTTCGTGCTCGCCGAGCGCGTTGCCGAGGTCCAGATGAAAGCCCGCAAGGCCATCCCGATCTCCGCGGAGGCGGCCCGCATCGCCCACGACAACCTGACCCAAGGCGACTTCGGTTGGCACCTGTTCGGCTGGGCCGCCCGGCGCCACTTGGCGCACGAGTTCGCCTGAACTCACGGGTGAGATCACACCTCGGCTGACCAATGAATGACCCTGCCGCGACCGGCAACGGCGCATCCCCGGCCGACACCGCCCGCGACAGTCGGCTGGGACCGGCACAACGCGCTGCGTGGCTCGACGAGCTCAGCGGCGGCCAAGGCGATGGCCGCGTTGACGTGATCGTCATCGGCGGCGGTGTCACGGGCGCTGGCTGCGCCCTCGATCTGGCACTGCGGGGCCGCAGCGTGGCGCTGCTCGAGCAGCGCGATCTGGCGTCGGGCACGTCGAGCCGTTCGTCGAAGCTGATCCACGGCGGCCTGCGCTACCTGCAGCGCCTCGAGTTCGGCCTCGTGGCCGAGTCGCTGACCGAGCGCCGTCTGCTGCTGGGAACGCTGGCTCCCCACCTCGTTCGCCCCGTGCAGTTCCTGTACCCGATTCGACGAGGCTTGCGGGAACGACTGCGCACCGGCGCAGGCATCGCGCTGTACAGCGCGATGGCAGGTCGGCGGCGCCACGCGATCGCTTCGCACCGGCACCTCGGTGCGCGCGGCACGAAGCGACTCGCACCGGGGCTCGATCCCGAAATCGTGCGGGGCGGCATCACCTATTGGGACGGCCAGACCGACGACGCGCGGCTGGTCGTTGCCATCGCCCGAACGGCTGCTGCGCGTGGGGCCCGCATCCTCACCTCAACCCGTGTGCAGGAGCTGATCGTCACCGACGGCGCAGTCCGCGGCGTGATCGCGCATTGCGGCGAGACCGGCCGCACGTTCAAGCTCGATGCCGACGCCGTGATCAATGCCACCGGCGTATGGACCAGCCAGATCGAGCAACTAGCCGAGCGCGGCGCGCACACCCCTGATCTCACGCGTACCCGCATCCGGGCATCGAAAGGGATCCACCTGCTGGTCCCGCGCGAGCGGATCGACCTGAATTGCGGGCTGATCGTGCCGACACCTCCCAGCGTGCTCTTCGTGGTGCCGTGGGGCGACCGCTGGATCATCGGCACCACCGACAGCGACTGGGATCTTGACTACGCCCACCCCGCAGCGAGCAGCGCCGACATCGAACTGCTGCTTCAGCGTGTCAACAGTGTGCTGGCCGACCCGATCAGCCGCGAGGACATCTGCGGCGTCTATGCGGGACTGCGGCCGCTGGTTGCCGGCGACGATCCGTCGGTGAGCGAGCAGTCGGCCAAGCTGAGCCGCGAGCACAGCATCACCCGCGTGGCACCCGGGCTGGTCTCGGCGGCCGGCGGCAAGTACACGACCTACCGGGTCATAGCAGCAGACACCGTCGAGCTGGCCCTCGAGGAGGTGGAGTCGGCCCACGGACGCACGCCGCCGAAGCTGCCCCGTCGCCGTCGAGATGCTGCGGCGCGCCGATCCGCCACGCTGGTCACACCGCTCGTGGGCGCCACTGGCTACGAGGAGCTCCGGCAGCGCCACGACGAACTCGGCGCCCGTGTGGGAGTCAGCCGTGCCGCGGCTGCACACCTGCTGGATCGCCATGGCGACCGGATCACCGAGGTGCTCGAGTTGATCGCCGCCCAGCCCGACTTGGGCGAGCCGCTGGCTGCGGATCTGCCCTACCTGCGAGCCGAGGTGACCCACGCAGTCCGCAGCGAGGGTGCCCTGCACCTCGATGACGTGCTGACCCGACGCACACGGCTGTCGGTGGAGTCATGGGACCGCGGCATCGACGTTGCCCAGGACACGGCCGAATTGATGGGCGCCGAACTCGGCTGGTCACCCGAGGCGGTCGAGCGAGAGGTCTGGCACTACCAAGCACGAGTTGAGGCCGAGCGAGACAGCCAAACCCGCCCCGACGACCAGACCGCCGACGCCGCCCGCCTCGGCGCCCCCGACATCCGCCGCTAATTCGCGGCAGCGGGAAACCGTAGTGTCGCGACCGCCGCCGGGCCGTCCCACGTCAGCTGCCCATGCCGGCGGATGTCTCGGCCGATGAGCATGTGCATGCCGCGGAGCGGGGTTTCGCCCAGCCTCATGCACCCCGCTCTTGTTCGCTGCGCTCACGGGCCGCTCGGGCCACGGCTTCGCCGCTGAGCGGCTCAGCCTCATAGATTGGCGCGATGGTCGTTGATTACGAAGTCCAGAGGCGGGTGGCGATCTTCACGCTGAACCGGCCCGAAGCCCGCAATGCCATCAGCCACGAGGTGTCCTCGGAGATGGAAGCTCATCTCGACACCTTCGAGGCTGACCCTGAGGTGTGGGTCGGGATCCTTGCGGGAACCGGCACCGTGTTCAGCGCTGGCGCCGATCTCAAGTCGGTCGCAGCAAAGAAGCCGATCGAGACGGAGAAAGGCGGTTTCGCCGGACTGGCGCGGTATCCCCGCACCAAGCCGCTCATCGCAGCGGTGGACGGGGCGGCGCTGGCCGGCGGGCTCGAGATCGTGCTGTCATGCGACTTGGTGGTGGCCTCGCCCCGGGCCCGCTTCGGAATTCCCGAGGTGAAGCGGTCGCTGGTGGCCGCCGCGGGCGGGCTGTTCCGGCTTCCGCAGGTAGTAGGGCGCAACGTGGCGCTGGAGCTCGCCATGACGGGAGATCCGATTTCCGCAGAGCGTGCCTACCAGCTCGGCCTCGTGAACGAGATGGCCGACGAAGGCGAGGTTGTCCCCGCGGCCATGGCCCTGGCAGATCGGATCATCGCAAACGCGCCCAAGTCAGTGCGCGAGAGCCGCGCCGTTGTACTCGAGAGCCATGCACGCTCAGAGGACGACGGCTGGGAGATCACCAAGGACCACTTCCGCAACATCTTGGGCACCGAGGACTTCTTGGAGGGGCCGCGCGCCTTTGTGGAGAAGCGCGATCCCGTCTGGACGGGCCGCTGACGCACCGAGTGGGGCGCCCCGCAGCGGGCGTCTCTGCGGCATGAGCGCGGGGGTCTGAACCGCATGCCTAGGTCGGGCAGACTCGCGGTTGGCGCCAGGCGTTCGACCGGACTTCGACCGGCAGTTCGGCCCGTCGAGGGACGTGTGCGGAATAGCGTTTCCGCAGGTCACAGCGTTGTGAATTCGGCTCGGGAAACGCGATCACGCTGAAATCGGAGCGCGTGTGAGGACCGCGAGGAACGCGATCTCGCGCTCGGCGAAACGCGTCGCAGGACCGAGTTGGTCTGCGCCTTGGCTACACGGCTCGATGCGCCCCTAGCGGCTATGGCTCAGGCATACGACGTTGTCGGCGTCGTAGTTCATGTAGGACTCAACACGCGCAGGGCATGCGTTGGGGGTTGACGTGATCGCGACGATGTGGCCGTCGACTTGCCCCGAGGCACAGTCGACCAATTCCACCAGATCATTATCGAATGTGACGCAGGCCCCGATACGCCATCGATCTCGAAACTCATAGCTCCAGTCGTCGACGCACGCGACGCGACCTGTTTGGAGTTCGACGCCGATGTCCGCGGGCGACGAGCACAGGTCGCTTCCCGTCTTGACCGAAACGACCGAACCAGCAGCGAGCGAGGACGAGCACGCGACTGGCCTGACTCGGCCGTCGTCCGGGTTGATAGCGACGCAGCTGTCGACGGCCCAGCTGGAGGCTGCTCCGAGGTCGTCGGTGATGCTCGGAGACGGGCCGTCTGTCGCCGTCCCGGCTTCCGCTGCTGCTGATGAAGACGCTGACGGGGAGCTGAAGGACCCACCGATGACACCGACGATCACCACGAGCGCGACAGCAGCGAGAACGACAATCACTTTTCGCCGCAGGAATACCGGCGTTCCCGTGAGAGTCGCCTCGATGAGCGGATCGTTGGGTTCGGGTGTCCTGAGCGTTTGAGTGAGTCGAACTTGGGAGCTGTTGCGAACCAGGTAATAAGGCGTGAGGAAGAACCCGACGTAACTCCACCAGCCGAATGCGAGCGTGCGTGCCTGCATTTCGCGGAACGCCCCGGTGCTGCAGTGCTTGCAGACGCGAGCGCTGAACCGATAGCGGCGCCAAAACAGCCACACGCCAACAACGGAGCGGTAGAGCACTTCTTGAGCCGGTCCTCGGTCGCAGATTTGACAGGCCCTCAGCCGTTCTCGCCTGTGCCGGGCGAGATGTGCCTGGGCCGAGACGACCTGCGACAGGTCGATTCCGCAGTGCGGGCAGTACGCCGGTTCTCCGACGCGTTCATCGCGGCGGCGAGCCGCTGCGTTTCGGGCCATGTCATAGCGACGCCGGCTATTAGGGTCCGACAGCAACGCGTACGCCGCATTCACCGTCTTGGCGGCCTCCTCGTCGCCGTGCTTGGTGTCGGGATGCACGGCCCTCATCCGTCCGCGATACGCGCTGCGGATTTCATCAACCGAGGCTGACGCGGAGAGACCGAGCACGGCGTACGGGTCGCTCATCTGATCGCCCACCGGCGACTGGAAGACCTGAGCCGGCGGTCAGTCGTCACAGCCGCCCGTATCACGAGCACGCATTCTCACGCGAAGCGACAACTGGCGCACGATTCCGACGATAAGCACGACGGCCCCGCCGTGTTGCGTCTGATTTTGCGCGACAGTTCTTGAGTTTTTTCAAGCAGCATCGGGCAGGGTTGGCGGTCTCAGTCCGGGAGGCCGCGGCTGATGAGCTCGCCGGGCCGCAAACCGAAGAAGCTGCTCACAGCGGAGCGGAAGTACGACTTGTGGGTGAGGATGCTGACCGGGCAGGCCGCCCAGGCCCAGGCGGCCGCGGAGGCCGGCGTGGACCGGTCGGTGATCAGCCGGCTGCGCGCTGTGGCACGCGACGGCGCGATCGCCGCGTTGGGCGCGTCGCGGCCGGGCCGGTCTCGCCGGTCCCGAGCCGAGGCGACGGAGGCCGCGGTCTCACGGGCGGAGGTGGAGCGGCTGGGGCGCACAGTGGTCGAGCCGGCCGTCGAGCAGGCTGTGCTGCGGGGAAGAACGTGGTGGGGATGAGCGGTCCTGTCCCCGCCCGCGTCAGCGGGACCGCCAAGACTGTGCCGCTGGTTCTGATCGACGACGCCGTGTCGGCTGGGTGGAAGCACAGCCGCGTGTGCGCAGTGCTGGGCGTGGACCGGCGCCGGGCGTGGCGATGGCAGCAGCGCCGGTCGAGGGAGCCCTCGACGACGCCCGCCTCGGTGCCCCCGACATCCGCCGCTAATTCGCGGCAGCAGGAAACCGTAGGGTCGCGACCGCCGCCGGGCCGTCCCACGTCAGCTGCCCATGCCGGAGGACGTCTCGGCCGATGAGCATGTGTATGCCGCGGAGCGGTTGACCCACGATATTCGTTTCGAGGGCTCGCGCCCGTGGACGTTGGTTCCAGCCCAAGGTGACCTGTGCTGAGTACACGGGTCCGTCACCCGTGCCTGTCGATGTGGTCACCGGCACAGTTCGCATCGCATCGAGGCTGAGCGCCTCGGCTGCCACGTTGCTGATGATCGACACTTCGCTGCCGGTATCAAGCAAGCCTCTGCCTCGGATGGGAAGGGGAATCGACGCACGGACTGCGCCGGATTGGCGCCTGTGGATCTCGTAGGCGGTTAACGAGAGTTCCACCTCAACGAACGCCCCAGCGCGACCGATGGGCGCCGTGAGGATCATCGGTGCGGCGCCGAGACCGGCGTTCAAGGCGAGATATCGTAGCCCGGCGGCATCTCACGCCAACTCACAGGCTGGAGTCCCGGCCCTGGGTCGAGCGGCCCCTCGCGCAGCGATGCTCGGACGAAGATGGGCTCTTCGCGTTGCACGATCGGCTTGATGCAGAAGCGCTTTCGAGACGGGTGCAGGAACCCGGCGCGAGTGGCCGCCATCTCGGTGTCGAACACCTCGATCTCGGATTGGAGTGTTCCCTGCACCACGAGTGCCCAGCGGCCTTCGTCAGTGCGCAACAGGCGTCTCTTCGCCCGATCGAAACGTGCTTCCAGCCGTTCCAGCACCGGATCTGGTCGCACCCACCACGGCTTGGACTCCATAGCTCGATCATGCCATGTCCGATGAACGCTGGACTCGCAACTTCGTCTACATCACGTCACATCGCCAAGGACTCCCGCGTCAGGCCGAGCCACACACTCCACGACAGACCTCCCGTCGGCGTGAGCACAAGGGTCTCACCCGCGTGTTCACGTAGGGCAGACTCGCGGTCGGCGCCGGGCGTTCGACCGGACATCGACCGGCAGCTCGGCCCGTCGCTCAATGAGGAGCATTGCCATGGCCTACACCGCGCCGACCGACAGGTTTCGCTTCGAAGCGCTGCGCGGTGGCGTAGAGGGCAAGCGCGTGCTCATCACCGGTGCCGGCAAGGACGGCGGCATCGGCCAAGCGTTTGCACTCAGCGCCGGGTTGAACGGCGCTGACTCGGTCGGCATCCACTTTCATCGCAGTTACGAGGACGGGTTCGACCTCGTCGACCAGCTGCGCGACGAAGGCGTGCGCTCCTTTCCAGTGCAAGCCGACGTGACCAACCTGCGCGACCTGTGGGCCATCCGCAGCTACGTCATGGACCAGATGGGCGGGCTGCCGCCGAACTTGGTGATCTGCAACTCCGGGCTGACCGAAACGGGCTACAACCTGGGACGCACGCTGCGCCAGGTGGAAGGCGAATCCTCGTCGCTGCGGCGAGCACGGGTGCGTCAGCACTTCATCGACAACCTCGAGCAGTCGCGGCTGGTGCTCGACACCAAGGTCGACGGCTTCCTGGCTTCGACGCACCTGTGGGCGGGCGAGGCGGTGTACGCCGGCGAACCGGCGCAGATCGTGTACGTGTCATCCCGCCAGGCCGTGGACCCTGGCCCCGCCGTGCCCGGCTACGCGCTCAGCAATTGGGCGGTGCTGCAGCTGCCCAAGGTGCTGAAGGTGAACCTGGGCCGCAGCGCCGACCTCGTCACCTGTTTCACGCTGCTGCTGCCCTTCGTGCGCACGGGCATGACCAACTCCTACGCCGGCAACGAGCGGGTTTTCGGTCGCTGGCAGCCACGGATGCTGGAGCCCTGCGAAATGGCCGAAGCGTTCATGGCGCTGCTGGCCCGCCCGACCAGCGAGACCGACGGCGCCATGTACGAGCTGATGGTGACCGCCGCCGAGGAGGATGGCGAGACTGCGCGTTCGGCACAGGCCGCTGTCGAGCTGATCTGGCACCGGCTGGCGCTGAACCTCGACGAGCAGCCCGTCGACTGGAGCGCCGCGGAGCCCCTGCGCTTCGCCTGAGCCCTCCACTGGCCGGACATTGCTGCGAACTCCAGCAGCAGACACAGCCGCGCCCATGCTCATGGACCCAGTCAAGCTGACCTCAGCTCGCGTTCAGAAAATCACGAGAGTCCTCGACGTATGCCCTGTCAACATGCGAGGGCCGCACCCGGGGGTGCGGCCCTCACGGGACTAGCGCTGGTGCGCCGAGCTGGATTGATAGCCGACCTCGGACGGTTCGATTCCGTCTAGTTCCACCAGCGACCCTAGGGCCGCATCGCCAATGTACACAAGCAAATTCCGCCGGGGCGCCATCACGAGGGCAATGAGTGTGTGCCGATTGGCGACCCGCGCTGTGATAGTTAGGTATACTTTACACACGACGGAAACTTTGGCTATATTGCTGCGCCATGCACACGGACCCGCACTGCCGCTCAACCCGACCGACTTCGTGGGCAGCCCGCCCGCCACGGCTTCGTTGGGCAGCCCTCGTCGTGACGGTCGCGACGATTGCCGCTGCGTGCGGCTCGGCGCGCATGCTGGAAGGACCCGCCGCGCAGATCTTCGACGGTGACTGCGCTTCGGAGACCGACCGGCAGCTCACCGTCTATTCCGGCCGCACCGAGAACCTGATCCAGCCGGTGCTCGACGCGTTCGCTTGCGAGACTGGCATCGAGGTGGCGGTCCGCTGGGGTGCCTCAACCGACCTGGCCCTGCTGCTCGCAGAAGAAGGCGATCGCACCGCGGCTGACGTGTACTTGTCGCGCTCGCCCGGACCGGTGGGATTCCTCGAAGGCAAGGGACTGCTGAGGACGATCGACAGCGACGTCCTAGGACTCGTGAGCGAGGAGAACCGTTCGGCTTCGGGCACGTGGGTCGGCTTCACCGGCCGCAAGCGCGTGCTCGTCTACAACCTCGACAACGTCGCCGACAGCGAACTGCCCGCGTCGGTCTTCGACCTCACCGGCGAACGCTTCCGCGGTCGGGTGGCAATCCCCGCGACCAACGGTTCGTTCGTCGACTGGTTCACGGTATTCCGAACGCAGAACGGCGACGACGTCGCAGCCCGATGGCTCGACGAGATGGTCGCCAACGGTGCCCGCTACTACCCCAATAACCGGTCCATCGTGGAGGCCGCGGGTCGGGGCGAGATCGACATGGGTCTCGTGAACCACTACTACCAGTACCAAGTTGCGGCGGCGTCCGGTGACGACCACCGTGCCGCGAACTGGGAATTCGCCGGCGACGACATCGGCTCGCTGCTGATCATCACGGCCGCCACGGTGACCGCCTCCAGCTCGAACGGCGACTCCGCCAACGAATTCATCGCCTACCTGCTGAGCGAGCCTGCGCAGCGCTACTTCAGCGGGGAAACGCTCGAGTACCCACTCGCCGCCGGAGTCGCCCCCGCCGATGTCCTGCCGGCGCTGGGCGGCCCCGAGATCGGGCGCATTAGCTTCGACTCGCTCGGCGATGGTTTTGCACGCTCCACCGAGATCATCGAGGCCAGCGGCATCCTGAACGAGTGACATCCATCCCGATGCCGGCCCGAACGGGTCGCTGAGATGATCGCAGCAGCCCGGCGAGGGCGCAGCACCGCACCTTCGGCGCTGCGCGTCGCCGGTGTGGTGCTGGCGTTTCTGTTCGCCTTCCCCGGCGTGTATCTCGTGTACCGGGCGCTGCGTGACGGCACCGGTCCCGAGGGCCTGCTGTGGAGCGCTCGCACCCTCGGCCCGCTGTGGCGCACGCTCCGGCTCGCCGTTTCGGTGTCCGCGTGCGCTGCATTCCTCGGGACCGGCCTTGCTTGGCTCACCATGCGCACCGACCTGCCACTGCGCCGGCTGTGGCGCGTGCTGCTGCCGCTGCCGCTGGTGTATCCGACGTTCGTCGGCGCCGCGGCCTTCATCCGCACGCTTAACCCGGGCGGGCTGGCCAACGATCTGGCAGCGCGCCTCGGCATCACCACAGTGCCGGAGCTGCGGGGGTTCTTCGGCGCGTGGCTGGTGCTGGTGCTGATGACCTATCCCTACGTGTACCTGCCGGTCGCGGCCCG
The DNA here is from genome assembly GCA_965231925.1 of Acidimicrobiales bacterium. GTDB lineage: Bacteria > Actinomycetota > Acidimicrobiia > Acidimicrobiales > Poriferisodalaceae > Poriferisodalis. The sequence continues at coordinate 515,677 of OZ246894.1, read as the reverse complement.
GCTGCGGCAGCTCCCCGGCAGCCTCGAAGAGAGCGCCCGGCTGCTCGGAGACAGCGCGTTCGCGGTGTTCCGGCGGATCTGCCTGCCGCATGCGGGCACCGCGATCGGCGCGGGAACGCTGCTGGTGTTCCTGTACACGCTGAGCGACTTCGGCGCCGTGCAGCTCATGCGATATGACACGCTGACGCGAGCTATCGCCACGAACTACCTCGCGAACCCGCCCGTGGCGCTGGCGCTGAGCCTGATGCTGCTGGTCCTGGCTGCGGCGGTGGTGCTAGCCGAGCGATGGTTCTCCCGCCGGCTGCCTGACGGGACACGTTCGGGGGGCCAACGACCGCTCGACTACCACCTGGGTCGCTGGCGGCCGGCGGCACTGGCGGCGGTGGTGATCACGGTCTTCGCCAGCGTGGGCGCTCCCTTCATCGCCTTGGTGGATTGGGCTCAGCGAGGCGTACTTCGTTCGATCACCGGCGAGCGAGCGCTCGCGGTCGACTATCCGAGCATCGCCGATGCCACGTTCAACACCCTCTGGGTGAGCGTCGTGGCGGCACTGATCTCTGTCGTCGCGGTGCTGCCGATCGCGATGCTGGTCGGGCGTCATCGCTCACGCACCGGGTCGTTGGCACACGCAGTGGTGATCAGCACCTTTGCGCTGCCCGGCCTGCTCATCGCGCTGTCGATGCGCTTCTGGACGCTTCGAACCGACCTCGTGCTGGAGCTGCTGGGCGATACGACCGTGCTGCTGATCTTCGCTTACATCGTGCGTTTCGGGTCGCTCGCGATGGGCGTCAGCATCGTGGCTGTCCGCAGCGTGCCCGGCCAGCTGCACGACTCGGCCCGCCTGCTCGGCGCAGGTCCGGTGCGGCGCCTCTTCACCGTGGACCTGCCGGTCATGGGCCCCGCACTCGCGGCGGGTGCTGGCCTCGTGCTGCTCTCGGTCATGAAGGAACTGCCGATCAGCCTGCTGGTCTCGCCCCTCGGCTTCTCCACGCTGACCACGCGGATCTACGGATCATTCGAAGATGCGTTCATCGCCGAAGCAGGGCTGATGGGCGTGATCCTGGTGGTCCTGTCGTTCGTGCTCACCTGGTTCCTGGTGGTGCGCCGTCAAGAACACACCTGACGCGCTCGCGAGCATCGGCGGGCAGGAGCTTCAGCGGTGGTCGACCATCACGTGCTCTTTGGCCAGGAACATCACCGAGCGGCCGAAGTCGATGAAGTTGGCCTCATCCTCATACGCCCGGCGCGATGCTGCCCGGTTCTCGGGAATTGCATTGCCCATGGCGCTGCGGTCCATCCAGACCTCGGCGTGACCCGTATAGGGCTCGACCGTCGAGCCTCGTGAGCGGTTGACGGCCGCCGTGAACGAGTGCTCGTCGGCGTGCACCTGCTGGTAGCGCAGGATTCCCGACGACTGGGCTTGGCGTCGGATGATCGGTCCGTGGTGCGTCCGCCAGTACCACTGCGCCTCGTCGATGCTCAGCGACGGCAGGTGGCGGTAGCTGAAGTACAGCTTGACCAGGCTGGAGCGGTCGGTGGCGACGATGTTCTCCGGCGTCGGGTTCACCTGCGGGTACTCGTAGCAGTAGTACGCGGTGGAGTTCTTGATGTCGGCGAAGTTGAGCTCGTCTTCGACCAGCACCCGGTCGAACTCACGGCCGGCATCGGTGCGCATGGCAGCCAGCATCGTTTCCTTCGATTCCCACCAGACCTCGGCCGCCCCGTCGTAGGGCTCTTCCATCTGACCCCGCCGGCCCGGCAGCCGGCTGTGATCGTCGTCTGTGGTGTGCACCTGCACGTAACGGAGCATCTTCGCCTTCGCCGAGTGCGCTACCACCAGCGGACCGTGCACGTTGAGCCAGTAGTCCTGCATCTCGGCCCGGCTCATGCCTTCCTTGCGCCGCAGCAAGAACGTCAGTCGCAGCATCGTTCGCCTCCTCAGCCTCGGGCGAGTTCGCCTTGCGATGAGGCTAGTGCGGTGTCCACTAACGTTTGCGCGGGTTGGTCATGCGGCTTTGGGGGTGGCGGGCCGTCCCCATCGGGTGCCTTTTTCGGCTCGGACCCGTTTTCGTTCTCGGCGTTGTGCGGCGAGCAGTTGTGGGCTGCGTTTGTTGGCGTTGCGCCAGCGGAGGTAGGCGTGCAGCCGGCGTGTGAGCACGGTGTGGTTGGGGTGGTCGGAGTTGTTGAGCACGAACTCGCGCAGCGGCCCGAAGTGGGCTTCGATGGGGTTGGCCCATGAGCTGTAGGTGGGCGTGAAGCACAACTCGACTTTGTTGCGCTGAGCCCAGCGGACGATGTCGGCGCTCTTGTGAGCAGACAGGTTGTCCAAGATCACATAGATCGGTTCGCCGTCGGGGCGGCGCGCTCGGATGCTGCGCAGCGCTGCGAGGGTGTTGGCTGCGGACTTGCGTGCCCGCACGACGCCCCACATCTCGTCGTCGCCGACCGAGTAGCAGCCGTGGAACTGGCGCACCCCGTGGAGCTTGTTGTAGTTCGCCCGCAGCCGCTGGGGGCGGCCCCTGGGCGCCCAGCCGGCGCCGGCGGTGGGGCGGATGGCCAGCGGCCCGAACTCGTCGAACGCGAACGTGCGGTCGGGATGGTTCTCGAGCGCGTCCTCGATGCGGTCCAGCTTCGCTTCGCGGTCGGGGTCGTCGGTGTCCTTCCACGACTTGGTGCGCTGGAACGTGACGTCGTTGGCCGCCAGCAGCTGGCGCAGCCGCTCACGGCCGATCCGCACCACACGGGTCGGGTTGTCGCCCAAATAGGCAGCCAGCTTGCGGACGCTCCACCGCGTGAACGCCAACCCCGGCTTCTCGGGACGCTCGCCGGCCGTCTCGACGATGAACGCCTCATCGCCGGTCGTGATCCGGCGGGGACGGCCACCCGCCCACTTGGGGTCCAACGACGCCATCCCCGACTCGTTGAACCGATGGATCATCTCGCGCACCCGATCAGGAGACGTCGCCACCAGCCGAGCGATCACCGCAACCGAGTTCCCGCCAGCAGACGCATGAATCACCGTCGCACGCCGCCAGCGCACATGGGACTTGTCCGATTTGCCGCCCCCGCGGCGCACGATCCGCTGGAGCCGCTGGCCTTCCTCATGGGTCAAACGCCGGACCCGCAACCGTTCAGTCATACCCCCGATCACAGCACACACCCGCACCACAACCGCGGACGCGACCACCGAACGTTTGCGGACACCGCACTAGTTCCGGCCCCATTTGGCAACCGCCGGGAGCCGTGCCGATGGGTACGTCGGGCGCCCGCCTCGGATCGCTTGGGGGCCAGGCTGGTAATTTCGACGTGGCTGCCGTCGGGCAGCGAGGGGGCGCACACCATGCCGATCACCGAGTTCTTCCCGGGCATCAAGATCGTCGATTCCGACACGCACTGGACCGAGCCGCACGACCTGTGGACCAGCGGGGCCCCGGCGAAGTACCGCGACCTGGTGCCGCAGATTCGTGAGCACGACGGCAAGCGCAAGTGGGTCGTGAACGGCGACATCCCCATTGCGGGCGACTCAGCGGTCTCCGCGATCGGGCCCGACGGCGAGAAAATGCTGGGGCTGAAGTTCCTCAAGCACGACATCGAGATGGTGCACGCGGCGTCCTACGACTGCGACGCCCGACTCGAGCTCATGGACGCCATGGGCGTGAGCCACGGCATCGTGTACCCCAACGTCGGCGGCTTCGGCAATCAGAACTTCCTCAAGGTGGAAGACCGGGCGCTGCGCATCGCCTGCGTCGAGATCTACAACGACTGGATGGCCGACCTGCAGGCCCGCTCAGGCGGCCGCATCCTGCCGATGGCGCTGGTGCCGTGGTGGGACATCGACGCCAGCGTGCTCGAGGTGGACCGGGCGCATCGCAACGGTGCCAAGGGCATCGTGATGTGCTCTAACCCACACGATTCGGGCATGCCCAATTTCGCCCAACCCGACTGGCGGCCGTTCTGGGAGATCTGCGAAGCACTCGAGATGCCGGTCAACTTCCACATCGGCGCATCGGAGGGCGACATCGACTGGTCGGGCAAGGTGCCCTACGACACATGGTCGGGCGATGTGAAGATCTCCCTCGGCGGGGCGGCAATCTTCCTGGGTCAACTGCGCTGGATGGTGAACCTGCTGGTCAGCGACGTGCCTGAGCGCTACCCGAACCTGAACTTCGTATCGGTGGAGAGCGGCGTCGGCTGGATCCCGTTCCTGCTCGACGCGCTCGACTACCAGTGCGGCGAGACTGCGCCCGAGCATCTGGCACACCTCTCGATGAAGCCTTCGGACTACTTCCGGCGGCAGTTCTACGGCTGCTTCTGGTTCGAATCGCAGACGCTGGCGCCGGCCATCGACCACATCGGGGCCACCCAGATCATGTTCGAGACCGACATCCCCCATCCGACCTGCCTGTATCCGAAGAGTGTCGAGCGGGTACGCGACGCGATCGGCAGCCTTGACGCCGCCACACAGAAGCGGATCCTGCAGGACAACGCCGCAGAGCTCTACAAGATCGACGTGTAGCTGCTGACGCGGTCTCGATGCCGCTGGAGCAGGTGCTTACGCGGCTCGTGCTCCGCGGCCGAGGCAGTCGGCACCCCAGCGGGCGATGTCGGCGTCGAGATCGAGCGGGATGTTGCTCGGGGCGCCCTCTTCATAGAGCTCGAGCGGGACTTCCCACATCACTTCGAACTCGATGCCGTCAGGGTCGTGGCAGTACAGGCTGCGGCTGACGCCGTGGTTGTTCTCGCCCACGAGCACGCCCATCTCAGCCAGCCGGGCCTTGGCCTCGGCCAGCTCGGCGAGCGTCGCCACCTCCCAGGCCACGTGGTACAGCCCGACATGTCGCGGCGGTGCGCCCTCGCCGGCTGCGTCGAACAGTCCGAGGTCGTGGTCGGTGTCGGAGTCGGGCGATGCCATGAACACAGCCGTGCCGTAACGGTTCACGACTTCAAGCCCCAGCGCCTGGTTGTAGAAGCGAGCCGATGCCTCAGGATCGGTGACCCAGAGCACGGCGTGCCGGATGCCGAGCGTGGCCATGTCACCTCCCATCGGTATGGATCCGCGACCGGTGCCAACCTGTCCGTGCGCAGAGCCCGTCGCCCGCTTCGAATCGTACCGACCCCACCGAACCTCAGGGCAATCGGAGCTTGATGCCACCGATCGCAGAGTCGTCGGGCTCGCTGAGCGCATTGGTGGCGACCATCTGCCCTTCGGTTGCCGCCCGGTCATTCCAAGGCATCGCGGCAGTCCAGCGCCAGGCAAAGCTCATGACTCGCACGAACGAGGAGAGATTGCGTGCCTGGGATGCCGAAGTGCGCTTCACGCCACCGAGGTACTCGTTGCGAAACACGGTGGGGATCACGATCCGGGCTTCGTTGGCCGCGGACAGCTCCGCGTTCATCATGACGCGTGCGACTCGACCATTGCCATCGGCGAACGGATGAACCTCGGACACCATCATCATCATGTACAGCGCCCGTCGGAGTCCGGCCGGCACAGGCTGAGCAAGTTCGAGTCCCTTGAGCAACGTGCCTTCGACGAGATGCGGAGCGACGAAGTGGTAGCTACCGACACGGTTGTTCACCTGCTTCCACTGGCCGGGTCCTAGTTCGGGCCTGCCTTCCAGAATGGATGCATGACGTTCCCGCAGGAACAACAACGACTCAGCTGGGTTGTCGGATACAGCTCGACGACCGACGGCATCGGCAACACACCGGTAGGTGCCCAAGATGTCATGACCATCGGCTGGACGAGACGCCGGCGGCTGCTGAGTCTCGATGATTCGGCGTGCCTCATCCACCTCGAAAATCGTGCCCTCGATGTAGTTGGAGAAATAGCTCTCGAAAAACGGCAACTCAAGGTTGTAGGACCCCGCAGCGAGATGCTGGGGCAGGTCGGGGTCTTCGAATGAGGCCAGGCCATCCGCCAGCACGGTGAACATCTCCACACGCTGCTCATCCCACGCTTCACCCTGAACGAAAGCTGCAAACAGTTCCCCGCTGTCTGGCGACAACGGCTCGCGGCCGTCGAGCCGTTCGAACAGCGCATGGATCTCGCGGACACGGTCGGTGGCCTCAATCCGTTCGGCCAGTTCGATTGCTTCGTCGCGCAGGCGCAGTGTGCGCGCCCGGTCCATGAAGGAGGCCTTGTGTGCCACCCAATCTTCCAGCTCTGCGAGCGACAGCGTCCGAGAGGCCCTGACGCCGCGACCGCGTGACGGCACCAGGTTGTCGACGAGAATGCGGGCAGGTCGGGACATGCGCAGTCCGTGCGGCCATGGCAGGTCATCGGTGCCGTCAAGGCCTGCTTGATGAGGACGTACTCGAACCTCGACGCCCGGCAGCCGTAGCACGGTGTGCCGCTGGTCGGTGGCGACATAGAGAACGCCATCGATGACCTTGCCGTCCTCAGCAGCAGAGCGGTCGACGATCACGGCGTCAGGGATCGTGCGACCCAAGATGCGCCAGAGATTGTGAGCGACGATCTCGGCTGCATCGCTCGCGGTATCCGATGTGTACAGCCGGGGCGCGAGTCGGCGAAGATGTCCACCGGCGACTGCCCGGCGAATCGTGGCCGTCGGCGCGACACCGTCGTCATCGTCGAAGAAGACCGTTCGGACGCCGCGTGGCCACGGCGGTGCAGCGGGCGAGGCCATGCGCATGGAGAATACTGCCAGTTTCGTCCTAAACAAATATTTTTCTTCTATTTAGAACATATACAGACTTTTTTCCTGAATAACTGCCGTTGGACAGGCTTCAGTTGCGGCGGGCGTCCTTGTAGGGAATCTCCTTGGCGTCGTCGGGCTCTTTGGGCAGGCCGAGGACCCGCTCGCCGATGATGTTGCGTTGAATCTCGTCGGTGCCGCCGGCGATCGACATGGCCGGTGTGGACATCAGGATCTCCGACACGATGCCATCTGCATTGGAGCCGGGGCCGACCAGCATGCCCATCGAGCCAGCGATCATCGTGTGGGCGACGTGGCAGGCCCGGGCGGTGACCGACATGTTGAGCTTGGTGAGCGAGCCTTCCGGGCCGGGCGGCTTGCCCGCGGCACGTGCGGCCCGGGCGCGCTGGGTGGTCCACGACGAGATGCGCCGCAGCGTCTCGACGCGGGCGATCTGCTGGCGAACCACGGGATCGTCGACCCGGCCGGTTCGTTCTGCCTCGGGAATGACCAGGTTCGCCCGTCCCGCACGCTGGGGGTACCACTTGTAGGTGGCGAAGTACTCGTCGCTCTCCTGCTTGGCCCGTTCGACCGTCGGGCCCCCGTCGACCGGGTAGCGGGGACGGCGCGTCGCGACCGCGGCCCGTTCGTGAGTCAGCGTGGTGACGCCGATGCGCCAGCCGTCGCCGGGATTGCCGACCAGCTCGTTACCGGGAACGCGGGCGTCTTCGAAAAACACCTCGTTGAAGGTGGCATGGCCGTTCATCTGGCGCAGCGGGCGCACCTCGACGCCGGGCTGTTCCATGGGGATAAGGAAGTACGAGATGCCCTGGTGCTTGGGCACGTCCCAGTTGGTGCGGGCCATCAGGATGCCGAAACGGGCCTTGTGCGCCCCGGAGTTCCACACTTTCTGCCCGTTGACGATCCACTCGTCGCCGTCGCGGTCGGCCCGGGTCACCAGCCCCGCAAGGTCCGAGCCGTTAGTGGGCTCGGAGAACAGCTGGCACCACTTGTGCTCGCCGGTCAGGATCGGGCGCAGATGACGCTGCTTCTGGTCGTCGTCGGCGTGTGCGAGCAGCGTCGGCGCCACGAGGTACATGCTGACGCCGGCCGCGACGCCCACCGCTCCGACGGCATCGAATTCGCGAGCCACGACCGCATCCATGGATGGCGGCAAGCCTCGCCCGTGCCACTCGGCCGGCCACGAGGGTGTGCCCCACCCAGTGTCGGCCAGCAGGTTGCGCCACTCGATGAGCGGCCGCTCGCGGTGCCAGTGCTCTTCCAGCCACGTCCGGGCTTCGTCGCGAACCTCATCGGCGCTGACCATGCGCGCAGCGTAGAACCGCAGGGCAAACGCCGCCCAAACGACATCCGTACCCCCGCACTGGCATGACCCGGACGCTGCTGGCGCACGTCTGGCACGCCGGGGTTACGTTGAGCGGATGGATCTCGGACTTGCACGCAGGCGCGCTGTGATCACGGGCGCATCGAAGGGCATCGGGCTCGGTTGCGCCGTAGCGCTGGCCCGTGAGGGCTGCGATGTGGCGCTGGCCGCCCGGTCTACCGATGTGCTGGCGAGGGCCGCCAAGGAGGTGCAGGAAGCGGCGCCCGAGGTGACCGTCACGGCGCATGCCGTCGACCTGTCGAAGCCGGAGGGTCGCCAGACATTGCTCGCCGAGACGGGCTGCGCCGGTGGCGTCGGCCCAGATTTGGTGGACATCTGGGTGAACAACGCCGGCGCGATTCCGGCCGGCGACATCGAGACGGTGGACGATGCGACCTGGCGCGAAGCCTGGGACCTGAAGGTCTTCGGCTACATCGACCTGTGCCGGGCCGTTCTGCCTTTGATGACCGCCAGGGGCAGCGGCGTCATCGTCAATGTCATCGGCGTGGCGTCGCTGCGGCCGCAGCCGTCCTATATCGCCGGCGGCGTCGGCAACAGCGGCCTGGTCGCGATGACCGCGGCGCTCGGCAGCCGGAGCCTGCGCGAGGGCGTGCGCGTGGTTGCCGTCAACCCAGGCCTCATCATCACCGACCGTATGGGAGACATGCTCCGCCGCCAAGCGATCGACGAACTCGGCGATGAATCACGCTGGGAGGAGCTGATCCCCGCCGATCCCGCACCGGGCACGGTGGAACAGGTGGCCGACGTGGTGGCCTTCCTGGCATCGGATCGTGCGAGCCACGTCAGCGGCACCTCGGTCACCATCGACGGCGGCGCATCGTCCCGCTGAGGGCACCGTGACGGGGGTGCTCTGGCCGGTCGCTAGTGTCCCGCGGCGAGCGAGACCGTGTGAGCTCGCGGGAGGCAGCCATGGATGTACCCGACTTTCGGACGGTGTCGGTCGAAGCACTGGCGTCGATGGTGCAAGACCGGATGCTGAGCGCCGCCGCAGTCACCGAGCATGCGCTGGAACGCATTGAGGCACTGAACCCGCAGCTCAACGCGTTCGTCGCGCTCGATGCCGACGACGCTCGCCGGCAGGCCGCCGCCATCGATGAGCGATTCGATGCCGGTGAGGACGTGGGGCCGCTGGCGGGCATTCCCGTCGGTGTCAAGGACCTGGCCGATGCCAAGGGGTTCGTCACCACCCGGGGGGCCATGCACCTGCGCGACACCGCGCCGGTCGCTGCCGATTCCACCGAGGTAGCACGCCTGCGGGCCGCTGGAGCCGTGATCGTCGGCAAGACCAACACACCCGAGTTCGGCTGCATGGGCGACACCTACAACAACGTCTTCGGCGCCACCTGGAATCCCTGGAACCTCGGTCGCTCACCGGGCGGTTCATCGGGCGGCACGGCGGCGGCGATCATGTCGGGCATGGTTCCGGCGGGAACCGGTTCCGACGGCGGCGGCTCCATCCGCATTCCGTCGGCCATGTGCGGAATGTCGGGCCTCAAGCCCAGTCACGGCCGAGTGCCCAGCGGTCCGCCTCCGCTGGGGCTGCTGGACCTGTCGTGCGTGGGTCCGATGGCACGCCGCATCCGCGACGTCGCGTACTGCCTCGACGCAGTCGTCGGTCCTCACCCGTCAGATCTACGGAGCTTGCCCACCCCCGCCGAGTCGTGGCGCCGGGCACTCGACGAGCCATCCGTTCCCCGGCGCGTTCTGTGGGCGCCCTCGTTCGACGGAGGGCCGGTGGACTCAGAGATTGTCGCCTCGTGCGCTGCGGCGGTCGAGCGGCTGGCGACCGAAGGCACCGAAGTCGTTGAGGCGGGCACACTCTTCGACCCGGCCGACTTGGTCTCGCAGGCATTTGTGCCGCTGTTCCTGGGCGGGTCAATCGGGCCGGCGTTCCGGTCGCTGCTTGGCACGCCCGCATGGGACAACGTCACCGACTGGCTGGCCGTGGCGCTGGAAGACGCCTTCGAGAACGTCACAGTGGACACCTTGGCGCGGGCACGCCAGCAGTGCGGTGAGTTGTCAATGCAGCTCGGCGAGGCGATGTCGGGGTTCGATGCGGTGCTGATGCCGACCATGGCGGGCCAGACACCGGTCGTCGGCGGCAACGGCACCATCGACGGCGTCGAGATCGAGAACTGGGTGCGCTTTACGCCGCTGGCCAACCTCACGCGGCGCCCGGCCGGGACGGTGTGCAGCGGCTTCACCGGCGACGGCATGCCCATCGGGCTGAGCGTGCTCGGCCACCAGACCGACGATGTCGGCGTGCTGCAGACCGTGGCGGTGCTGGAAGACCTGCTCGGCCTCGATCCGATCCCACCTGACATCGACGCCGGCTGAGCCTGGACATCAGCGAACCGGAACTCGGCGGCGAGAGACACACCGGCGGGCACTTCGGGGTTCCAGCCAGAGGGTTACGTTGGACCGGTGGACGCCGACGAGATGATCGAACTGCTCGGTCTCGTCCCGCTGGAGGGCGAAGGCGGCCAATGGGCGCAGACCTGGCGCGACGAGCACTCTTCGGCCATCTACTTCCTGCTGCGGCCCGGCGATTTCTCGGCGCTACACCGGCTGGGCGGAGTCGAGCTGTGGCACCACTACGCGGGCGCAGCGGTCGAGATGCTCCTGCTCGGACTGAACGGGACGGTGTCGCGGCCGCGGCTGGGTGACGATGTGGCCGCTGGCGAGCGCCCGGTGGTGCCCATCGAGGCGGGCACGTGGATGGCTGCGGGCACGACCGGCGACTGGTCGCTGGTGGGCACCACCATGGCACCCCGCTTCGACGACGTCGGCTTCGAGCTGGGTGAGCGCGCCGCGCTCTCGGCCGCGTACCCCGACGCCGCGGCCGACATCGCTCGCTTCACCCGGGAGGATGCAGCAGATGACTGAGCAGGACGAGCTGCCACCACCCGATGAGCTGATCCGATTGGACGGCCGGGTCGTCGTGGTCACCGGGGCTGGCGGCGGCATCGGCACCGGTATTGCCCACCGGCTCGTCGCTGCGGGCGCCAGCGTCGTGGCACACACCCGTTCCTCACCTGTCGATCACTTGGCCGGCCCCGACGGAACGCTCATCGCTTCGGTTCAGGCCGACCTGTCCGAGCACGACGGACCGCAGCAGGTGATCGACGCCGCTATCGAGCACCATGGCCGACTTGACGGGCTCGTGAACAATGCCGCCATACAGCCGCTCGTCCATTTCGCCGAACTGAGCGACGACGACTGGTCCGAGATGATCGACGTGAACCTGACGGCCGTACACCGGCTGACCCACTGTGCGGCCGGAGCCATGCGCGAGGGGGGCTCTGGTGGATCGATCGTCCATATCGCCTCGATCGAGGCGCACCAGCCGACCGATTTGCACGGCCACTACGCGACCGCCAAGGCCGGCCTGCTCATGCATGCCCGGGCAGCCGCAGGTGCCTACGGGACCGACGGGATCCGCGTCAACAGCATCTCGCCGGGCCTCATCGACCGGCCGGGCCTCGCGGACGACTGGCCCGAGGGCGTCGCCCGCTGGCACGCAGCCGCACCGCTGAGCCGGCTGGGCACCGCAGCAGATGTCGGCGATGCGTGCGTGTTCTTGTGCTCGGACCTGGCGCGGTGGATCAGCGGCACCGACCTGTTGGTGGACGGCGGGGTGCTCACCCGGCCGACCTGGTGACGCTGCCGGAGCCCGTTCAGCGCGCTGGCGGCGTGTAGATCAGCCCGCCTTCGGTCCAGCGCGCATTCGTGATGATCATGACTGAACGCATCCTCCCGAGCCAGACCCAGGCCCGAACTGCTGACCCCAACATCATGACTGTCACACCCCCTTGATGCACTGCATGGGAGACGACATGCATGGGCAATGCATGGTGGATAGAGACAGAGAAATCACGATGAACACATCAACCGAGACTCGATCACGCACCGGCGACTGGCTGCTGGCGATTGCGGTGGCACTCGCCGGGTGCCTCCTGATCCTGAGCTGGAGCATGCCCGCCAGCTGAGCCGAGCAGCCCGGCCAACCGCAGCACTCTGCCAAGAGGCTGAGCCGATAGGCGAAGCCGTGGCCCGAGCGGCCCGTAAGCGACAGCGAACAAGAGCGGGAAACGACTGGTGCGACAACGGAAGGGTTCACCCATTGGCGCTTCCTCTAAGTAGAGACAAGACTCGACAGGGTCGACTCGCCTGGAGTTCCGCCTGCGCGAGCAGCTCTTGGACCCATAGCTCCCTCAGGTCGACACAAGGAGGCATTTCATGCTCATCGACAATCCCCGAGGCGGGTACCGCTTCCTCACCGGCATCTCGCCGTTCTCCAGCGGCGTCGTCGCATCTGAGGGCCACGAGGTCGTGCACGCCACTCTGAGGGCCCACCGGCCGTGGCGCGAGGGCTTCGAGCTGATCGGCGCTCACCTGGCCGATGTCGGCCGAGGTCGGCCGGCGCTGTGCGCTATCGAGCTGCGCTGTCCCGTCCCGTACTCGATGCCTGGCTTCATCGAATTCAACGCCGGCTACGTCGAGCTCATCCGGTCATGGGACCTGTACGTGGGCGATCACAACCCGCTGGCCCGCACCAACGTCGCTCCCGCACACGACCCGCCGGCCGAGCCGGTGCTGCACGCGTTCTCCTACACCGTCGAGGCTCCGGCGGGCGCGTCCACGACGTTTGTGGTGTCGGGTGCGGGGGAGATCCCCGAGGCGACGCTCGACGACAACGAGATCATCCGCAAGGGCGAGACGGACCCCGAGGCCATGCGCGAGAAGGCCGGACATGTCGTGGCAACCATGGGGTCACGCCTGGCAGCCATGGGCGCAAGCTGGAGCCACGTCACCACCACCGACGTGTACACGGTGTTCATGCACGAGGGCCTGCTGGAAGACGCCGTGATCGGGCAGATGGGGCCGGCCACCCGTCACGGGCTGCGCTGGTACCGGTCGCGACCGCCCGTGCATGACTTGGACTTCGAGATGGATGTACGGGGCATTCGCAGCGAGATCGCTGTCTAGCGGCGGGCGCGTCGCCGCGATGGCCACGAGCCAGTGATCCGTATGCAATCGGCTTATCTTGAACGTCGCTCTTGCACACCTACTGCCCGTCGGTGTGAAGCCCACGGCGACCTCGGCGCGTCAGCACCGGGCGACGGCAGACGTGGCAAGGTGATCGACGCATGACACCAACAGAGCTAGAGACTGTCGCCGTCGATGCCGCCGGGGTTGCGGCCGCGTTCCTGCGCGGGGCGGCCGGAACCGGCGAGGCGCTGCGCACGAAATCCTCCCCGACCGACGTCGTCACCGCCGTGGACATCCAGTCCGAGGAACTCATTCGTGGCGAACTCTTGCGTCGCTGTCCCGATTCTTCGATTGTGGGCGAGGAACTGGCTGAGGAAGTCGGTCGCAGCCGCATCGGATGGATCGTCGACCCCATCGATGGCACTATCAACTTCCTGTACGACCTGCCGGTGTTTGCCGTGAGCATCGCTGCGACCCGCGACGGCACGGTTGTGGCTGGTGCTGTTGCCGATGTTCTGCGCTGCGAGGTGTTCTCTGCATCACTCGGTGCAGGGGCTCACCTGGACGGTTCCCCCATCGCAACTCAGGCACCGGAGAGCATGGCGCAGGCCCTCGTGGCAACTGGCTTCTCGTACCACGCGGACCGGCGTCGCACTCAGGCGGCTGCGTTGGGCCGTGTGCTTCCCGCAGCCCGCGACATTCGGGCCTTCGGCTCGGCTGCGCTGCACCTGTGCTGGGTCGCCAACAGCCGCTGCGACGCCTTCTTCGAACAGGACCTGAAGGTGTACGACTACGCCGCCGGCGCGCTCATCGCTGCCGAGGCGGGGGCGCAGGTGGAGCTCCCGAGCGAGCTCAACGACGACATGGTCTACGCCGCCAGCCCGTCGATCTTCGACCCGCTTCGAGAGCTCATCGTCGGCTGAGCCCGCATCGTTCGGCCAGCCTGAGAGACTGGGCGGCGTGGCGCAGAACGTTCTCGGCAGCGAATTGCAGCCGTGCTCCTATGACCCGCTCACGGGTTGGTTCCGCGACGGTTGCTGCAACACCGACTCGGGCGACTTCGGGGTTCACACCGTGTGCGCGGTGATGACGGCGGAGTTCTTGGAGTTCTCCAAGTCGGCAGGCAACGACTTGTCGACGCCGCAGCCGGCCGGCGGTTTCGAGGGCCTGGTTCCCGGCGACCGGTGGTGCCTGTGCGCGTCGCGCTGGACCGAAGCGCTCGAGGCGGGAAGCGCGCCCCCGGTGGTGCTGGAAGCGACCCACGCCCGCACCTTGGAGTGGGCCAGCCGGAGCGATCTCGAGGCGCATCGATTCACCGGCGGTACCGCATAGCGCAGCCTGGAGCATCGGCCGCAGGCAACTCGGAATGGCTCTGGACAGGAAGGGACTGCTGGAGTGCGAGGCTGCCGTCGGTCAGAGATCGAGCACTGTCGCCACGGCGACGTCGACGCCCCACTGCTCCTCCTGCGTGAGGTGCCCGACGACATCGCCGAGGCGGCTGACGTCAACCGCTCCGAGCTGCTCTACCAGGACCCGTGTGCTCTTCCCTGCAATGTCGACGGCGGGGCGGAACGAGGCTGCCCGTGCGCTTGTCGACGTCGGCGCTGCCAGGACGACCGACCTCGGCAGCAAAGCATCGGACTGCACGACGACGCCGTAGCGGCGACCCTGCTGCTCGTGCCCCAGACCCTTGGGCAAGCGCAATTCGTGAATTTCACCCCGGCGCACGAAGCTCTTCCATCAAGCTCGCCACGGCAGCCATCTCAGCTTGGTCGGCCTCATCAGATTCCAAGGCAGCGGCCTCGGCTGCGAGTGCGCGACGGTCACGAAGTCGCTTGGCCTCGTTCACGATGGATCTGCGCACTGCCTCGGATTGGGTCAGCCCCTGAGCTTCCACCCTGCGAAGAGCCCTCAGTGCTTCGGGGTCGAGCCTCACAGATATCGCGTGCGCCACTCGAGCAGTGTATCACATTTCGTCATACACCGTGAGTGAACGGCGGGATGCGGCGGCAGACTGCGGGCGTGCGGGTGCTGTGGCGCGGTTTGACGTTGGCATGCCCGTCGTGTGGGGGTCGGGGCCTGTTTCGGCGTTGGGCGTTGTTTGCCATGCGCGAGCGGTGTCCGGGCTGCGGCTTGAGATTCGAACGCATGGAAGGTCACTGGCTGGGCGCGGTGGCGGTGAACACGGTTGTGTCCGCGGCCGCGGTGATTGCGACCGTCGTTGTGGCAATGCTCGTCTGGGGCACTGATGTCAGCCGCGCACTGCTGCTGGCGCTGGCCGCACCTGTCGGCGTGGGGGTGCCGGTGCTGTTCGACCCGGTGTCGCGCACGCTGTGGACCGCGATCGACACGCTGATGAGGCCACCAGGTCCGGGCGACTTCGACTGACCGACTCCGACGAGTGTCGAATCTGCCATCGGCCGAGAGGCTGGATGCGGGCGAGCTGGGGCCCTAATCGCCCTCCTATGTCAACTGCGTTCAATACAAGTGGAGTTGTTTTAAGTGGAGTTACATCAAGATGGAACAACGATCCGAGCTTCCGATCGTCCGGCTCTCCTCTCGACGCGAGGTCAATGCATGAACCGACGCGCGGCTATCCAGTTGCATGCTCGCCGTAGTGCGGCTCAGTCGCCGACGTAGCGGGCTCGGAAGCGGAAGCGGAGGGGCTCTTCGCCGTATTCCTCGAGGGCGTGGGCGACCCAGCCGACGGTTCGGGCGATGGCGAAGATGGCTTCGCCGGCTTCGGGCGTCATATCGGCCAGGAATGTCATGGCGCCGAGCGCGAAGTCGACGGTGGCGACGCCCTCGGTTCGGTCAGCTGCGAGAATGTGCACCTCCAGCACGGTTCCGAGCCGGTCGTCTGTCGGCCAGGCACCGGTCAGGGCTTCCATCAGTGCCCCGAACCGGGCGTCGCGTCGCTTGAGCGTGACGTGCCCGAAGCCCGGCGTGTAGCTCAGCGTTCGCTGAGCGTCACCGAGGGCACGGGCCGGATCGCCGCTGCGCGCCGCCTCGGCAAGAAGCAGATGGACGGGAGCGCTCGCTGCACCGTGCAGTCGCCCGCCGAGCACGCCGAGACCGGCCGTGATGACCGAATAGGGGTCGGCACGGACGGAAGCCGCTACTCGGGCGCCGAGCGTGGAACTTGCCATGCCGTGCTCGGCCAAGAGCACCAGCGCCCGGTTCAACGCCGACCGGCGCCGCTGGCTGGCCTGGCGGCGTGACAGGCGGCACCACAATGCATCGGCGATGCGGTCGCCCTGCGGCCTGCAGTGGCGCTGCAGCGAGCGCACCATCGCGCACACGGCTCGACGGCCCGCCGTGCGGACCGAGGTCGGCGTGAGATCGTCACGCAGGGGGTCCGCGGCAGAGGCCAGCGCCACGCCGATCCGGAGCCGGACCATGAGCGGCGCTTGCTTCGGGACTCGGGCGAGCACATCGTCATGGATCTCGTCGGGATCGTTGACCGGCGGCCAGGTCTCCCCAGGGCCGGCTTGCCATACCCGGTCGGCAGCATCTTCGAACGTCGACAGTGCAGCCTCGGCCACGAGATCCCGGCCGCGCACCCACACGCCTTCATCGCTCGGCCGTGCGATCCGTGTTGACACGAGCGTCGCGAACTCACCCTCGGGCCGTTGCCGCCGGCGGAGCCGGTCTATTTCCGCGGGATCGAAGCGCGACCTGCGGCCGTCCGCATCCAGCGCCCGGTGCAGCAGTCCCCTGCTGACGTAGGCGTAGAGCGTTTCGCGCTTGACGCCGAGGCGGGCAGCCGCTTGCTCGGTCGTCAACCAGTCGTCCATGCGTTTGCTTCGCCTTGTCTGGGTTGCTGGATTCCGCCGGCTGCCAACGGCGCTCGTCCCGTGTGAACCGAAGCAACATTGATATTGATCAACGTTGTCAATATAACTCCACGCACTTACGCTCGCCGACATGAGCACCAATGTCGTCCCCGCAGGATCAGTTGCCCCGCCCGGGCTCAAGGGCTTGATCGTGGCCGAGACGTCCGTCGGCACCGTCCGGGGCGACGAGGGCTGGTACCACTACCGAGGCCGCGACGCCACCGAACTCGCTCGGTCAGTTTCCTTCGAGGCGATTGCCTGCCTGCTGGTCGACGGGGTGCTGCCTGAAGACGGAGCCTTGGCCGGATTCACCGCCGAGCTGGCTGCGTTCCGGGAGCTGAACGCGGATGCACACGACTTGGTCGTCAAGCTGTCGCGAACGGATCTCGACCCGCTGGCTGTACTGGCCAGCGTGCTGCCGCTGGTGGTCGACGGGCGCCCGACCATCGACCTGACCCGCGACGAACGCCGCCTGGCGGTGCTGCAAGCCATCGGCGCTGCACCGACCGTGCTCGGCACGGTCAACCGCATCCGCTCAGGCGGCGAGCCGGTCGCCCCCGAACGAGGTTTGTCATACGCAGCGCACTACCTGAGATCGACGCTGGGCGACAATCCGCCGGCGGCCCACGCGAGGGCTGTCGAGACCTACCTCGGCCTCACCGCCGAGCACGGGTTCAACGCCTCGGCGTTCACCGCCCGGGTCGTCACCAGCACCGGTGCGTCGGTGGCAAGCGCATTCGTGGCAGCGCTCGGCGCGCTGGCAGGCCCGCTCCATGGCGGTGCCCCGAGCCGGGTGCTCGACATGCTCGACGCAATCGGCGACCCGGCAGCGGCTCGCGCATGGGCAGCGGCCGAGTTCGACGCCGGCCGCAAGGTCATGGGGTTCGGGCATGCCGTGTACCAGGCGGCAGACCCGCGCTCGGAAACGCTGAAGCACGTAGCACTCGATTTCGGCGGCGAACTCGTGGAGCGTGCGGTTGCGATCGAAGCAGAATTGCTGGCATTCCTGGCCGGCCGCAAACCCGACGCTGTCATCGTCACCAACGTGGAGTACTACGCCGCGGTGGTGCTGCACCTGGCCGGACTGCCCCAGGAAGCGTTCACCTCGACGTTCACGACGAGCCGGGTCGTCGGTTGGGGCGCTCACATTCTCGAGCAGGCCGCCAACAACAAGATCATCCGACCAAGCGCTCGCTACATCGCCGCCTGATGGCGCGCCTTCGATTCTTCGACGCCGAGATTTCGGCCTCCGGTGTCCCGTGGGAAATGCACATGCATGAGGGCGATCGGCTCATCACCGCGCCTGATTCACCCGAATCACAGGCCGTCCGGAGCAACGACCTCGCGGACGAGGCTGGTGCCTGTGCCGGGCTGGCTCTCCCACTCCCATTCCTCGTGAAGCTCCAACGGCCCGCCGTCTGACACGACAATGCGGCTCCGGCAGTGCCCGTTGGCTGTCGTTCCGCTCGTCGTCACGTGCGAGTACCGAAAATCCAGGTCGTCGCCGTCGCGTCGTCCGACGAGATGACCGAGCCGCACGGTGCCGCCCTCGTAGCGGGCCCACACGACCCCGTCGGATTCCTCGTGGTACTCGAACCGCGTCTCTGCGCCTACATCGCCCCCAGGATCGTTCGCGACGCCGACGAAAGTGCGTCCGTCGAGGCTGGGTGCTGCACTCATCAGCGCAAGCTATCCACCGACCAGCAATCGGCATGTCGGTTGGTGCTCACGGCCGACGCTGATTTCGATGTGCTGCTGGCCACGATGCTCGACGAGACTGGCGGGCCCCTCACGGCCGACGAGCGCGGAACGTCAACTGGGTGCCCTCTTTGGTATCTCCGTCGGCGTTGATCTCGTCGATTCCAAGCATCAACCGCCGACCAGCGATGCGATGCGCTCTGACCGATCAGGCGGATTCCAGAAGGTCTGCGAGCCGCGCCATTTCCTCGTCGAGATCGCGCTGGAGCCATCGCCGATGCGGGAACTCGAGCAAGCGGAACGGGCCGCGGAAGGCCAGATCGTAGGAGTGGGTCACGAGCGTGCCGTCTAAGGCCGGCTCGCACTCGACGGTGCCCGTGAACCTGAGGGCGAGCCGCGCTAGCTGACCGGGGGCGCCTGTAAACCTGAGCCGGCTCCAGCGCTCCAACTCGAAGAGTTGCAGGTCGGGAACGGGCGGGGTCCACTTCAGCCGCGTCCACAAGCGCACCCAGCCGCGTCCGTTCTCATCCGGTCCAACCACAGCTCTCACGGCGACGATCTTCGAGTCGACTTGCCGGTACCGCCCCAAGTCCAAGACGAGTTCCAACACCTGCTGCGGCGTGGCCGGCGTCACCATCGAGGCAGTCGCACGTAGCGCGATCAAGTGACCATAACGCCGGTACCGAATGCATCAGCCCGCCTACTGGGGCGGACCCGTTCCAGCGGTTCCCACTTTGCGAGGGACCTCTTTCGAGGTCCTGCTGGGACCCCCACGAGGGGTCCCGTTATTCGTTTGGCGGCCAATGTCGGCGGACATCACGTCGCTGGGGTGTCGAGCGGCGGAAGAGTAAGATGATCAGTATGAGCGGCCCGAAGAGCCGGTTGACGGTCACCGTCGACTCCGACATCGCCGACCAGGTGAAGACGCTGGTCGCCCAAGGTGGCGCGTCGAGCGTGTCGGCCTATGTCGAACACTCCGTGCGATGCCAGCTTGCAGCCGACGCTGACTTCGACGTGCTGCTGGCCACCATGCTCGACGAGACCGGCGGACCACTCACACCCGATGAACGCGCTGCCGCCAGGCGTGTGCTGTCGGGCGACGCTGCTGCGTGAAGAGCGCTGTCATCGACACCGGGGGACTCATCGCGTGGGAACGCGCAACCCGCAGCGTGGTCGCGCTCGTCGCGGAAGCCCGAGCTATCGGCGCGACGCTGACAGTGCCAGCGGGCTGTGTCGCCCAAGCGTGGCGCAACCCACGCCGTCAAGCACGACTCGCAGCACTGCTTCGCCGGCCCGAGATTGACATCGTTCCGCTGGATGCGAGCGACGCGCGCTTGGTCGGCGTGCTGCTGGCGTCGACGCAGACCACTGACACCGTCGACGCGCACGTGGCCGTCTGCGCCCTGCGCTTGGGCCAGCCGGTGCTCACCAGCGACCCTGGCGATCTGTCACGCCTGTCGGCTGACATCGAGACCGTCCGCGTGTAGCCACTGTCCGGCTGGTCAGAACCCGAACGTTGCCTTGGCCCGTTGCTCGGCGAAGGCCTGTGGGAACGGCTCGAAGTCCACGCCGCCCGGTGCACGGGTCACTGCGCCCCAGCAGTCGACCGAGCCGTCGTCGACAAGGCCGCAGACGAACCCCCTGCCCACCGCCACCGAGGCAATTGGCAGTGCCGACCCTGCCCCGCCTGACTCGCCGTTTGGTTCGCTGCTGCACGCACCCAAGAAGCTCAGGACCGCAGCGAAAGCCTAGATGCCGGAGTTCCTCCGCAAAGCATGGCGTCACTCTCTTGACGTTTGGCACAACGGAATGCGGGTAACTGTCGCGACTCAGTAGCGTTCCGCTGGCAGGTGATGCCGCGACCTACGGCCTGTACACCCCGCCCGACGAGCCTCGGCACTGGAGCATCACCGGCAGCTGATGGGAGGTGCTGCAGCAGGGTGAGCGGAGCGCCGAGCGCCGTGAGTTTGGACTTCCCCCTCGGCGACGCCATCGTCGGCAGGGCAGTGTCCATCGTCGTTCGCGTCTGCCAGCGGCAGCTGCGGTGAGGATTCCCTTGGTGGCACTGACTTGCTGGGCACTGCTCGCAAGCGCGTGCGCGCCGGACGCTCCTTCGGCCGACACAGCGCTCGAGGAAGCCTCCGAGGCCGCACCGCTCGAGACCGCACCGGCAACGGAGCCCACAGGCGAAGCAATCTCGATACACGCTTCAGCCATTTCGGTGAGCAGCAGCCACGCCTGTGCTGTGGATTCCGATGGCGTTCTGTGGTGCTGGGGCGCGAACGAAGATGGCCAAGCCGAACCGCCGCCGGGAGCATTCGCCGCCGTCTCGGCGGGTTCAACACATTCATGCGGACTGCGCGCCGAGGGGACTGTCGAATGCTGGGGGAACACCACCTCTGAACGCTCTGACGCACCGGCCGGCTCCTTCGCAGCGGTCGTCGCAGGCGGGCTGCATTCCTGCGGGCTGCGCGCCGAGGGGACTGTCGAATGCTGGGGGAACAACAGCGAACATCAGTCCGAAGCGCCGCCCGGGCGATTCCTCGCTCTCGATGCCGGACTGTTTCACACCTGCGGCCTGGATTCCGACAACAGCATCAAATGCTGGGGCCGAACCCGGGAGGGACAAGTTGACTCCCCAGGTGGGCCGTTCCAGGCGGTCTCGGCGGGCGCAGTGCACTCGTGCGGGCTGCGCGCCGAAGGAACCGTTGAGTGCTGGGGCAGCAACGACGACGGCCAAGCCGAACCGGCACCAGGCACATTCACCGCCGTCTCAGCGGGTGAAGTGCACTCGTGCGGGCTGCGCGCCGAAGGAACTGTCGAGTGCTGGGGCAGCAACGACGACGGCCAAGCCGAACCGCCGCCAGGCACATTCACCGCCGTGCACTCAGGCGGCGACCATTCCTGCGCCTTGCAGGCCGATGGAGGCGTGGTCTGCTGGGGTGGGGGCACCCGCCGGCTCATCGAAGCTCCGGCCGGGTCGTTCACTTCCGTTTCGGCAGGTGGCGATCATTCTTGCGCCGTGACGGTTGCCGAGTCCGCTGTTTGTTGGGGGGCTCGGGACTCGCTGGCAACTGCGCCGCCGGACGGGCGTTTCGAAGTGGTCTCCTCAGGTCGGACGCACTCATGCGGGTTGCGATTCGACCGCACCATCGAGTGCTGGGGCGCGAATGACAGGCAGCAAGCCGACGCTCCGATCGGCCAGTTCACTGCCGTGTCGGCCAGCCAGCGGCACACGTGCGGGCTGCGCACCAGCGGCACGGTGAGCTGCTGGGGTGCAAATGACGCCGATCAGCTTGACGCGCCGGCCGGTGCGTTCGTCACCGTCGCGACCGGACGCAGGCACTCCTGCGGACTGCGCGCCGAAGGGACCGTTGAGTGCTGGGGCGCCCGCGATCTCAAGCAGCACGATGTGACGGTAGCGATGAGCAGCATCGACGCCGAATTCGAACACTCCTGCGGGGTGCGCACCAATGGAGAGATCGACTGTTGGGGCAGCAATACCTACGGCCAAGCAGATGCGCCGGAGGGGACGTTCACGGCCGTCACCGCAGGACGACATCACTCCTGTGGCATACGCACCGACGCAACGATCGAATGCTGGGGCGACAGCATGCACGGTCAGACCGACACGCCCGACGGCGCGTTCGTCAACGTCTCTGCGGGAGAGACCCACTCTTGTGGCATACGCACCGACGCATCGATCCGATGCTGGGGTCCGTCATCGGTGCTCACGCCGAGCTTCGTGCGTTGGACGTCGAATTCGGAGTCGCCGCCTGCCACGCTTGACTCCGACACGGGTGTCGAGCTCGACAGCGCTCCGCCGGCCGACGGTCTCAATGACAGCGACAGCCCGGGCACGCAGTCAGAGCCAGATGATCGGATCGATGCAGGAACGGGCCTGCTGGTCTCCGAGTCACATGGCCGCAGGCTCACCTCTGGCCCACACCACACATGTGCAATCGGCCCCGACGAGACGGTCTCGTGCTGGGGCGACAACCGCCGGGGCCAGTCCGACGCACCCGCGGGAACGTTCACCGACGTGACCGCTGGGATCTGGCACACCTGCGGGCTGCGGACTGACGGCACCACGGAATGCTGGGGAGGCATCTACAGCATGCTCGACGGCAACGGCGTGCCATTCGGGATCGACCCTCTCGAAGGCATATTCGCCAGCGTGTCATCGGGCGCCGGTCACGATTGCGGGCTTCGATTCGACGGGACCATCGACTGCCAAGGCAGCGATTCGTATGGCGAACTGGACACCCCCGCCGGTCGACACACAGCAATCTCCTCCGGCGTGTTCCATGCCTGTGCAATCGGAGTCGATGGCACAGTCGCCTGTTGGGGAGACAACAGGAGGGGGCAGTCCGACGCGCCATCGGGCAGCTTCGCGGCGGTATCGGCTGGCTACAGCCAGACCTGCGGCTTGCGTATCGACGGCACCGTTGATTGCTGGGGTCAGCCGTACTGGGGATTCCCCGACAGCGACGTGCCAGTGAGCCCGCCCGGCGGCCACTTCGGTGCAATTGCTGCTGGCTCGAACCACGCGTGCGCGCTGGGAAGTGATGGGAGGGCCGAGTGCTGGGGCGAGAACTACCAACGTCAGACCGTTCCGCCCGACGAGACATTTGTTGCGCTGTCCGTCGGCGAAGAGCATTCCTGCGGCATGCATATCGACTTCGAGGTGACCTGCTGGGGCCACTTCGGCCTCAAAGACTCTGTTTTCGCACCGCTGGCAGCTGTAGCCCCCGGCGGCAGGTTCGCCGCAGTATCGGCCGGCACATGGCACTCGTGCGGCATCCGGGACGACGGGACCGTCGAGTGCTGGGGAGCCACCCACACGGTCGACGCATTCGCTCCCGAGGGTGTTTTCACCGCGGTCACCGCCGGGCTTGGGTTCACCTGCGGCCTCCGGGCTCATGGGACGCTCTCGTGCTGGGGTCCAGACGGACTTGAACGACGGTCTCCACCGGTGGGAACGTTCGTCATGATCGATGCTGGCGACACACATTCGTGCGGACTGCGCATCGATGGAGCGATTGCCTGCTGGGGAGCCAACAGGCATGGCCAAAGCAACGCGCCCGAGGGCGACTTCATTTCGGTCTCGGCCGGCGAGTTCCATTCCTGCGGGGTTCGCACCGACGCCACGCCGGTTTGCTGGGGCCATAACCACGGGCCAGCCGGACCCCCGGAGGGATCCTTCCTGGACGTGTCCGCGGGGAGCCTGCACACCTGTGCTCGGCGCACCGACATGACGGTCGCCTGCTGGGGTGCGAACAACCTGGGTCAGGCAGAACCACCCCTTGGGACATTCGCTTCTGTCTCGGCCGGGTGGAGGCACAGCTGCGGTCTGCGACTCGACGGCACTGTCGAGTGCTGGGGCAGCAACGAAGACGGCCAGGCCGAACCGCCCGCCGGGACATTCACCGCTGTCCAAGCAGCTCAGACGCACACATGCGGCCTGCGTACCGACGCGACCGTCGAATGCTGGGGGCCTGCATTCCTGCCCGCTCCTGAGTTCGTGCGATGGAGATGACGATGGACAGGGAATTCCGTTACGGCACCGGCGTGCGAGGGCTGCGCACTCGGGTGTGCTGGTCGTTGGCTGCAATCGTGCTCCTCGCCGCAGGCTGCACGTCGGGGAACACGACCCCGAACCCTGTCGACACTGGCGACGATCCGGTCGCTCCCACCTTCGATTCGGGAACCTCCGAGGTCGAACCGGTCGCTTCCGCGCCTTCTCGAGAGGCAGAGCCGGGCGACGAAGACCACGGCGGCGCGACAACGGACGGACGGATCGTAGATGTGGTCGTCGGCTTCGCTCATGGGTGCGCGCTGCTCGGCGACCGCAGCGTCGAATGCTGGGGTGCCAATATCTATGGGCTGGCAGACGCGCCCGACGGGGCGTTCAACGGCATCGCCGTCGGGGCCTCTCATTCGTGCGGTCTTCGCACCGACGGCACGATCGAATGCTGGGGCAACAATCTCGAGGGTCAAGCCAGCGCGCCGGCCGGAGAGTTCGCTCAGGCCACTGCTGGCGGGGCGCATACATGCGCTCTTCGCCTCAGCGGCGAGGCAGAGTGCTGGGGCAACAACGACGACGGTCAAACCGATGCACCCGCAGGCACTTTTGACGAAATCTCCGCCGGTCTACTGCATACGTGTGCGCTGCGGGTCGACGGGACGGCCGAGTGCTGGGGCAACAACGACGACGGTCAAACCGATGCACCCGCAGGCGCTTTCGAACATGTCTCCGCAGGCGCGGCAAATTCGTGCGGTCTGCGCGTCGACGAGTCAGTCGAGTGCTGGGGGAACGCCGAATGGAACATCTTGAACTGGCCTGATGGCGACGATTACCAACCGATGCCGCCCACCGGTGCCTTTGTCGGTGTCTCCGCCGGATGGGGCTACAGCTGTGGCCGGCGGCCGGGCGGCGCCATTGAGTGCTGGGATTCCGCGTTCGTGCCAACAGGCACATTCGACGCAGTGTCGACTGGGTACTCGTTCATCTGCGGGCTGCGGACCGACGACGTCATCGAATGCTGGAAGACCATCAATCCCCAGGCCATCGGTCTCGTGGACGCGCCGCACGGCACGTTCAACACCGTCAGCGCCGGAAACAACCACACCTGCGCAGTGAGCACCGACAACACCCTCACATGCTGGGGCGACAACCCCCACGGCCAAGCAGACGCACCACAAGGAACCTTCAACACCGTCAGCGCCGGAAACAACCACACCTGCGCAGTGAGCACCGACAACACCCTCACATGCTGGGGCGACAACCCCCACGGCCAGACAGACGCACCACAAGGAACCTTCAACACCGTCAGCGCCGGAAACAACCACACCTGCGCAGTGAGCACCGACAACACCCTCACATGCTGGGGCGACAACCCCCACGGCCAGACAGACGCACCACAAGGAACCTTCAACACCGTCAGCGCCGGAAACAACCACACCTGCGCAGTGAGCACCGACAACACCCTCACATGCTGGGGCGACAACCCCCACGGCCAGACAGACGCACCACAAGGAACCTTCAACACCGTCAGCGCCGGAAACAACCACACCTGCGCAGTGAGCACCGACAACACCCTCACATGCTGGGGCGACAACCCCCACGGCCAGACAGACGCACGGGCCGGGGCATTCGTATCCGTCGCGGCAGGCGACGCCCACTCCTGCGCTCTTCGAGATGACAAGACCCTCAGGTGCTGGGGCTACAACGAAGAAGGCCAAGCCAATGCTCCCTTGGGCAACTTCAGCTCGGTCACCGCTGGAAGCCGTCATTCCTGCGGTTTGCGCGGCGACGGCACGCTTGAGTGTTGGAGTCCTTCCTGGAAGCCGAGGCCGTCCTTCGTGCACTGGTCAGAGCTCCCGCCTGCCGAAGCCGCAGACGATCCGGATGATTCGCTGATCGGGACGTCCGACCCCGAACCGATCCAGAATCGGGTCGATTCCGATGAAGCACGGCCCGCCTATGCACAAAAGGTCGTCAACAGAATCACGAAGATCTCTTCGAGCCGCACGCACTCGTGCGGACTCGCCGCAGATCAGAGCGCGGTGTGCTGGGGCAACAACGAGGCCGGGAAGGCGTACGCGCCTTCGGGCCAGTTCATAGATGTCTCAGCAGGCTGGTGGCAGTCGTGCGGCGTTCGCGTGGACGGGTTCATCGAGTGCTGGGGCGATGACGGACACGGGACCAGGACGCCGCCCACCGACGGTGGTTTCGTGGCGGTGACCTCGGGCACGCGGCACAACTGCGGCCTGTACCACGACGGCATTGTCGAGTGCTGGGGTGACCGATCCCAGCTTCCTGAAATTCCTCCAGAGCCGTTCGCTTCGGTGTCGGCTGGCGGCTATGTCACCTGTGGTATTCGCCCTGATGCCACGGCGAGCTGCTGGGACACCTCCGGTGCTAACGCGCATCTCGACACGCCTGCAGGCAGGTTTCGAGCCGTCTCGGCTGGCGAGCGCCACGCCTGCGGCCTGTTCACCGACGGCACTGTCCAATGCTGGGGCAACGACGAATACGGTCAGGCCAGCAGCCCCGATGGCGAATTCGTCTCGGTGGCGGCCGGCGAGCGAAACTCGTGTGCAGTCCGAACCAACGGAACGGTGCTCTGCTGGGGCAACGACCACTGGGGCGAAATCACCGACTACTGGCCAGGCGACGAGGTCGTCACCGGGACGTTCTTGACGGTCTCGGCGGGATCCTCCCATTCCTGCGGGCTGGACGCCGACGGAATGGTCACCTGCTGGGGCGAAAATGATGCCGCTGCCAGTGAGCCTGCAGCGGGAGTGTTCGTTGACGTCACTGCGGGCCTGGACCACAGCTGCGGTCTGCGCAGCGA
This sequence comes from Acidimicrobiales bacterium, assembly GCA_965231925.1. Lineage (GTDB taxonomy): Bacteria > Actinomycetota > Acidimicrobiia > Acidimicrobiales > Poriferisodalaceae > Poriferisodalis. Next base: position 488,727 of record OZ246894.1, on the reverse strand, counting down.
CGGATCCGCTGAGTGCTGGTCCAAACGGACAGATCACATCGCCCCGCCCCCGACAGTCTTCTCGGGCCTGTCTGCGGGCAGCCTGCATACCTGCGGTCTGCGCACCGAGGGAGGCGTCGAGTGCTGGCCCAGTAGCCGGGGCGGCAACTTCTACGGACAAGCCGATGCGCCGCCGGCGGATTTCGCCGCCGTGACCAGCGGCACCTCACACTCGTGCGGTCTTCTGCCCAGCGGAAACGTGGAGTGCTGGGGCGACAACAGCAACGGTCAAACCGATGCCCCTCGAGCAGCCTTCATCGATGTGTCAGCGGGCGATGAGCACTCCTGCGGGGTACGCATCGACCACCAAGTGGTCTGCTGGGGCAGCAATCGAGACGGTCAGCTGGAAGCGCCGCAGGGATCGTTCAGCAGTGTCTCGGCCGGTGTCTGGCAATCGTGCGGCATCACCACCGACGCGGACATCGAATGCTGGGGCGGGCTGGGAAGGAACTCCGAGGCCTTCACCGTGACGGGGCCGTTCGCCGCGGTCACCACGGGTCGCTTCTTCTCATGCGGGCTGCGGACCGACGGCGCGGCGATCTGCTGGGGCGAGACGCCGTCGGACTACATGGTGCGCCTCGCCCGGGAGTTCACCTCCCTGTCGACCGGTAAAGTGCACAGCTGCGGGCTGCGGGCTAACGGGACGATCGGGTGCTGGAGTTCGTACCATCTCGCGTCGCCCGATGCCGTTCAGTGGACCCGGACGTCGCTTGACTAAGTGCTCCGCGAATAGCCGATCAGCGTGGCGAACTGACTATCGGGTCCCTGCCTTCGTCCCCGCGGCGCTGACCACGTCCCATGTGACATCGACACGGGCCGAACTCGTCGTGGTCGACGGCTCGGTGCTGTTCGTCGACGACATTCGATGAACACCACCACGACCGGATATACAGAAATTCCGACAGGCCCTCCCTGCTTCGGCAAACGGCCGGGGTTACGTCTTTCCAGGACTCAACGCGTCGGGCACCGCCGAGCGGGACACAATACGCGCCGTCAGGCGCGAGGCGGCAAACAGAACTATGTCTGATACGCCAGCTCAGTCGAGCGATGAGCGGATCTGCTTTGTGAGGATGCAAAGACGCCGCTGACGGGTCCGAGACTCGACGAATTCGGGGAAGAGATGCTGGTAGAAGCGTGATGCTTCATCGGTTTCCGCATCGATCAGCAGGCCGCGGCATCCAATCTCGGAACTGACGGCGAGCGTTCTGCGGAGCACATCGCGAACGAGACTGCTGCCCAAGCCGCGTCCCTCATGGTTGACGTCCACCGCCAGGCGGGCCAAGAGCGCGTACGGCTGCGGGTATCTGCCTGTTCCGACAGTGAACCTCTCAGGCAGACTCTCGATCGTTTCTGCGGTCATGCACCATGCGAAGTAGGCCGCAATCTCATGGGAATCCTCGGAGGCCGTGACGACATAGGTTCTCGCGGTTCCGCCAGGCGTTATCTGCTGCTCGGCGGGCCCTCTGAGCCACCTCGTCTGGTCTTCGGACCGGGATGCAAACGTGCGCGTGTTATGCCGCCGATTCAACGGCACGGGCCGCGGATATCGGATGTTCACGCAGGGTCGAACACCGAAGGTGCATTCATGAACGACCGGAGGCCGTCCAGATGCTCGGGGGCGTCGTCAAGCTGCCGATGCCATTCGTCGAGTTCGTCTGCGTCGCGGAACACGGGCGGCATGAATGCACGACGGGCGGCGTACTCGCAATACAGGCTGAGCAACGCAGCCCCGAATTCGTCTTGTGATGGCTCGTCGCCAGCCATGAGCGCAGCCGCAAAGAAGCCTCTGATCGACTCGTCCGGGATTTCGACATTCGACCACGCGTCGTCAGCCAATTCGCCGCGGGCATCACGCCAGGGAGCCTCTCCGTGCGTGCACTCGACGAGCTCGTCGGCCGAGAAGTCGGCGAGCGCCTGCTGAACAGTCTCGAGCGTGTCTTTCTCGTGCTGGTCGAGTGCGTCCGCAGCACCCGCTCGCCCAGTGCCCGGCCACGGGTGACGCAACGTCTTCCACCCCCGGTGCTCACTGAAGACGGCCCGGACCACCGGGCCATTCGACCAAGCTTCGATCCTGTCGGAGAACAGAGGAGTGCCGTGCGTGGCCAAATGACAGCCATGTGCGTAATACAGGAGCTTTTGCAACCGCATCGAAGTCATCTCAAGTTCGCGAGCGACCATGCTCGCTGCGATGCTCAGCACATCAGCCATTTCGACACCTCCTTCCTCAAGATTTCAAGCTATAGGAGCACGGTCTGACGCCGGTGGCCCCGGCCGCTGGTGCGTTGCGTCCGCGGAGTCTGGTGCCGCTTTGGTGGCGCTCCTCTCCGGCACAGCACCAGATTGCCTGTTCCGGTGCAGGCTGTCGACCGAATTTCGGAGCGCCCGCAGATGCGGCTGCGGTTCGCGTGCGCTCGGTCGCGTAGTTTCGGCTCATCACGCCAGACAGTCCACGGGTTCCCGCTGGGGCCACGCCGGCTCGCCGAACACCCACGTTCGACGCCGCCACCGTCCCCCCGGCGCTGACCACGTCCCATGTGACATCGACGTGGGCCGAACTCGTCGTGCTCGACGGCTCGGTGCTGTTCGTCGACGACTCGCCGCGGCGAGTCCGCGCAGCGGCGGGAGAACGCGTTCCGATCGTGCCCGGCGTCAGCCATCACATCGAACCCGCGCACGACGCCGCGTTCTATGTGCAGTTCTACGAACGCACGCCAGAATCCCCCGATTGAGCCGAGGCAGCGGCGGACCACTTGGCCAGATGCGGTGGTCAGCCCTGTTCGATCATGGCTTTGAGGAGTCTGAGCTGTTTGCCGTCGGACGCTCGGATGGCGATGCGCAGCAGGGGCGACATCGCACGCCACAGCACGCGGGGAACCGGGCGAGGAATGATCTATTCGACGAAGAATGCGTGCGACATCACGTGTCTCCTTGACGGCCCACTGTGCCCCCGAGCACCCGGGCGCCGTTGATCTGGTCACCGGCAACTGGTCTGTCGGCAGTCAGGCCTGCCGTGTGCGCAGTGCGACTCCGAGAGCGGCGGCGATGTGCAGGAGATCTCGCTCATCGCTCGTGACGACAATGTCCCCCCGAGCACATGCCCCAACCACAACTGCGGCATCGACGACGTCACTGGTGCCGGCCAGAGCACATGCGCTGCCCGCAGAACGAGCGACCGCCTCAGAGAGGGTCTCGATCCGGCATCCCGACAGCAATCTCGACATCTGTGGCTGCGGGCCGCCGCGCCAACCCTGGGCCAACACGACCGCGGGAACCGTCGGCGTCAGGCCTTCGGAGAGCACCCCCTGATGCAAGGCCCACACCCGTCGGTCATTGCGTTCAGCAGCAATCAACGCGCCGGTGTCGTACGTATATCCGGGCACTTCTCTGACTCATGCCCCAATGTCGGAAGCGATCACCTTGTCGGCCCAGGCCAGCTCCTCGGCGCTGAGCTCGCCGTTCTCCGCTTCCCACTCACGCACGGCCGCAAGCCCGTCCTCGATACGGATCGCCCGCTCCGCAGCAGCGTTGAGCCACGCAGACAAGCTCACCCCGTGCGACGCAGCGGCGCTGGCCGCACGTTCGGCGACCGATTCGTCCAAGGAGACCGACAGCTTCTTCACCGCCACGAACGTAACGGTAGCCCTGCACTTCGATCCAACCGATTTCGGCCTGACGCCAGCGGGGCGACGAGAATCCCTTCGCGTTCCATCAGCACGAACGCGGGCGCCGGCGGGCGACTTGGCCAATTGCGGTGGTCAGCCCTCTTCGATCATGGCTTTGAGGAGCCTGATCTGTTTGCCGTCGGACGCTCGGATAGCGATGCGCAGCAGGGGCGACATCGCACGCCACAGCACGCCGGTGCTCTGACAGTCTGCGGTCAGCGTGACTCGTGAGGTGCCGTCGCCGTGCTCGTGGACCTCGTAGGTGTAGTCCGCTGTCACACCGCCCTGAACTGAACGCAGGACTATCGACTCGCCGGCGACGCACCCCACGATGGTGCTGGAGCGATCCTTGCCACGAGCGCGGAACGTCAACTGGGTGCCCTCTGCGGTGTCTCCATCCGCGGTGATCTTGTCGATCCCGGGCATCCACCGGTGAGCGTTCGGCCAGTCGGTGAGAGCGGCCCACACGTGCGGAACCGGCTGACCAATGATCTCTTCGACTGAGAATGCCTGCGACATGACGTGTCTCCTTTCGCACTCTGTGAAGCGCTCACAAGAAGATCAAGGACGGATCAACTTAAGCTGACCGTATGCGCAGGCGCGAGAGGGTGCGGTGCCGCAGGCTGCGACCCGACGGGGAGCGATGCCGCAAGTACACGCGCTACCCGGATGCCGACTGCGGACGGCATGCGCCTGTACACACCCCAGAAACAACAGTCTTCGACCTGCCGGACTGTGGCTTCTGAGCCACTCGCCTTCAAGCAAGCTCGTCGCGAAGGAAGATGCCCGATCGCGTCAGGTCCAGCGTCAGAGGCACAAATTCGCGTGCCTGAGCACCTGAGTCATTCGGCGCGAAGCGGCAAACAGAACCACGTCTGATGCGCCAGTTCGGTCTCGAAACGACCAGCGCGAGCCTGCGCCTCGAGCTCCTCGCGTGTGAATCCGGTCTCGGCGATCGCGCTGTCCAGCGCTTCCCGAGCCTCGTCAGCAGTCGGCCGATGCACAACGATCTCGCTCGGTTCGGTGTACGCGGCAGGCACCTGCTTACCTCGCTTCTTGTTCGTCGGCGCGGCGCTGGCTAGTCGTCGTCGTTCTGTGGTGAATCTGCTGGCTTGGGAGCAGCCGAGACGCCTTCCACCGGGCCGTAGACGTCTTCGATGCGGAAGTCCTCAGGACAGTCACGTCTGGGGGCGTAACCGCCACGTCGCTCAATCAGCCCCACGCGTCCAGGGACTATTCGGTTCCTCACTGCGCTGCCCCCTGCCACCCGCCGTCGGCTGCGGTGAACTCGAGCGTCTCGATGTCGTCCCATTTGACGAGCAGGCTAGTGCGCTGCTCGGGGCCGCCGGAATTGACTGTGCCGCCGCAAGGTGCGATCGGGACGCCGTCCTCGCCAAAGGGAACGGCGCGTGAGATCAGCAGATCGCGCTTGGGACCTTGGGAGGACGCGTACGAACCTATGCCGTAGTAGCCGCCAACCCAGCGTCCGCTCTTGAGTTTGCAGCGCACCACGCCCTCAGACTCGCTGCGGAACAGATATGCCCATGCGTTCGGTGCCCCCCTGCCGCTTCGACCGCTCGTAACCCCAGATGAAGGCGACGCCGGGGATCAACAGCACGGCGATGGTGAGCGCCGCTGATGCGAGTGTCACGGCGACTGACTAGGACAGATTCACGATGTCTGCCAACTGATTTTGGTGCTCCCGAAGTCTCGCGATGGTTCGCTGCTCAATCTCACACGCCATGCGCAAGCCGTCACCTCAGTAGAGTGGTCCTTCAAAGCCCCGGAACCGTCCCTGCTTCGGCAAACGATCGGGGTTACGTCTTTTCAGGATTCGACATGTCGGGCACCGCCAGGCGGGTGCCCTCCGCTGTGAGCTCGATGCAAGCTCCGGTGGCACCGTAGGGCCGGACTTCGAGCAGTCAGGCACGGTTTTTCGGGGACGTGGCAGTCACCCATCGCCCGACGGGGACTCGGCACTGGCGGCGGCAGCTGCCACTGGCAGACCCCCGAGCTCAGTCGAGTCTTCGGACGAAGTTGCGACGCTCGAGTTGGTCTCGCCCGTTGGGCACCATTTCGGTCCGGGTTCCGGTGGAACCCGCTTTGCTAGGGATCTCTGTCGAGGTCCAGCTGGGACCCCCGCTTGGGGGTCCCATTTTTTCGTTTGGCGGGAAGTGTCGCCAGACGTAGCGTCACCGAGGTGTCGAGCAGCTGCGCAGCGTTTGTCGATGTGAACTACCTGCACGGTCTTGCAAGAGACGTGCGGCAATTCGCTGACGTCGACAGGGCGCACGCGTCAGGACATCCACAGCGGTCATGGTCGGATCGTCAGGCTAAACTGACAAACATGAGCCTCATCGCTCACGACCGCCTGCCGGCGAAGCCCATCGAAGCACTGCGGGAACTCGTGCGCGCCATCGACGAGTGCGACGATCTCAAGCGCGAGACGGTGGCTGCGGCTCGGCAGGCGGGCGCGACATGGGAAGCCATTGGCACGGCGCTAGGCATCACTCGACAGTCCGCTTGGGCGCTCTACTCAGCCGACGCTGCTGCTGTCAGCGCCGACCTCGCCGCGAGCGCCGCGAACAACGCGGATCTTTCCGAAGACGAGGCACTCGACCTCGCCGTCGAGGAAGTCCGGCAGGTCCGCAGAGCTCGCCGCACGCGCTGACCCACGCCGATGCGAGTCGTGGTCGATGCCAATGTGTTCGTGTCTGCTGTGATCACGAAGGGCTCGCCGCACCGCATTCTCCAACGCTGGCTCGGACACGCAGACTTCGAGATCATCGCCTGCCAACAGTTGCTGGACGAGGTTCACGAAGTCTTGACGGCCCGACCGCGCGTGAGCCAGCGCGTCGACCAGCAGCTCGCGAACAGGCTGATCTCGCACTTGGTCACGGGAATCGGTCTGGTGCCCAATCCCGAAGACGCCCAGCGATGGACACGCGACGCAGACGACGACTATCTCGTGGCTCTCGCGCGAGAGCACGGCGCCGACTTCATCGTGAGCAGAGACAACGACCTCTTGGAATGGGAGGAGCAGTCGCCTCCCGTAATCCCTCCGTCGGAGTTTGAGACGATCCTGGGACCAACGCCGAAGCGCTAGACCGCCAGCGCGGCTAAAGCCACCTAGATGATTAGTTCCAAGGGGTGCGGGCGGAACTCGGCCCTGGATGTGGCCGAGAATGGCCAAAAGACATCAGAGGTGGTGGGTCGACGCCGGGATCGATGTCCCTGTGCGCCGCAGATGTTGGGAGGCTCTCCGCTGCATTCGCCGCGAACGTCTGCTCGCACGCCAGCCACGAGACGTCCACGAATGCCTTGCCGAGTCTTTTAGTCAGTTTCATTGCATATCCTTGCTCATACCCTTGGAACTAATCATCTAGGCGCCGACCGGTCGAGCGGGCTCGGCCAGCCACCCTTCGGCTTAGTCGCAGACAGGGGCGAACTACCACACGGCGTGCGCCAGGTCCCACATCGGCGACGCCACGGGGATCCCGTCCCAGTTGATGAGTGCCGTCGCCCGCCCACCGGCGAACACGGTGTCGCACGGCGCAATGTCCCCTTGGCACACCACCGGACCCACCGCGGCGGCCTGGGAGCCTTCTTCGAAGCCAGTCCCCGGAGCGAACCCCGCGACACAGTCCTAATGGGACCCCAACAGCTCCCCACCGACGCCAGCTCGCTGCGACCCAGCCGCCAGCACTCGCTGTCGGCCGGCACCCACCCCTCAATCCAGCTGAGCACCATCGAGCCGTCGGGCTCGGTGCCGAGGAAGCGGGGAGCGCCATCGAAGCAGGCGTGCTTGAGATGGACGAGCGGCTGCCGCACCGATTCTGACGAATCGGTTGGAGGACGACGAACCGGGTCGCCGATCTTGACGAACTCAGTGACGTTGCTGGCGTGGGCCTCCGACTCAGGGACGTCCGGGCCTTCTTGCACTAGTTGTCGCAGCCGCGCACATTGACGACCGCTCAAGGTGTGCGGCGCGTCGCGGCAGCTGCAAGGGCCTCCATGACCTGTCGATAGCCCGAGGCATCCGTGTGCACTCGCACATCGACGTAGTAGCGGTTGCGAGCCGTGACTTTGGGCGTGACCTCGCAGTCGTCGAAGTCCAAAGCCGTCCCACCGATGTCTAGACAAGCGTGCCAACCGCCTGGGCCAAGGCCGGAAGCTACGTCACTGCACAGTCTTACGTAGTCATCAGACGGGATGTCGTTCTTGCGAACGTCGAGGAAGTGTCGACCGCGAATATCGCTATGCGGGGAAACCGCGACTCCCTTGAAGAGGTGACGGACGGACCCAGCAGTGAGGGTGACAGCATTCACGCCGTCCGGAGATGCTTGCGTTCGCTCAGGAGTAGGTAGCTGCGCGTCCTCCTGAACAGACGAGGTCGTTCCCCCGGCGACAACTGCCGCCACTTCGTCGGCAATCTCATCGATGGTGCCGCCTGAAGTGCTGAGCGCGACGATGTCAGCGAGAGGGGCACTGTGCGCGATGACGTCGTCTCTCGACACCTCGTGCCAAATTGGCAGCAGCGACTTCTGGCCGCTGTTCATCTGGGTCACGAAGCCAGCGAGTTCGTACTGCGTCCAACCCTTGGCGAAGAAGGCCTTGGACAGAATGACAAGCCCGAATCGGCTGCGAGCGATGCCGGCGTCGATGCGTTGTCGCAAACTGTCGCCGATCCGCAGTTCGAAATCGTCGTACCAGACACTGATGCCGCGTCGCCGCAGCGCTTCGGCGAGCGGCCTCGCGACTTCTGCTTTGTCCTCGGTTGCGTGCGAGATGAACACATCCCGGGCCGAATCGGCGTCCGCGTCAGCGACATGGGACCCACCGCGCGCAAGATCCGCCGTGACAGGCCCGCTTCGTGTTGCGGGGCTCTCGCCACCGATAGACCGCGCAACGGTTGATTCGATCTCGTCATCTTCACGCTGCTCTAGCTCGCGATGTATCGGCCCGAACAGGTCGTGGAGGATCTCACGCCGCGCTTGCCAACTCCCATAGGCACCGTTAGCCATCCAATGCGACCGGAATGTCCGATAGTCGCTGAACGGGAGGTCGAGAGCGATCCCCATGCGCTTCAAGAGATTCCGGGACACTCGCAGGATGAGACGGATTTCGTCTTCGCTCGTTCGCTGCTTGCCGTCAGTTCCGTAGGCCTCGAGCTCGTCGTGAGCCAGCCGGAGCAAGCCGACGCCAACTTCGACATCAGGATTGCTGCTATTCACGCCGGCGCGGATCCGCTGAAGGAGGCCCGAATTGAGTGTGCGCCGCCCCATCGGATGGTCGTCAACAAAAAAGTCCTCGGGCGTCACGCACTCATTTTGCCCGTGAGAGCTGCGGACACGACGTCCGCTCGACCTCTGCGTGGATAGTGCGGTCTCACCGGCCCGCGCGTGGCGGCAGGCCGCGACCGTGCGCGTGCTGTGGCGGGGACTGACATTTGCCTGCTTGTCCTTGGGCGGACGCGGTTTGCTTCGACGCTGGACTCCATCCGATGTTCGCGAGCATTGTCCAAGCTGAGGCTTGAGACTCGAAAGCATGGGGCGCCACAGGCAGGGCGCAGTGGCCATGAGCCGAGTGGTGGACCATGGACAACGTTCGAGGAGCTCTCACCGCCCGGACTGGCGGTCTCGCGGACGGGGCCTCGGCGTGCACGAGATCTCGCCAGTCCCGCCGCTGCCGAGCGGTGCACATCATGCGATTTCGCTCATCTTGGCCTGCACCTCTGATGAATCAATGCCGCCGCGTTCGTCATCCTGAGTGACGATCAGCGTCGCGATGTCGCCGCCGCCCTCCTCGACCCCGCTGTCCGCGTACCATTGCCTCTTCTTCTCCCAGGCACTCGCATACCGCTCATCGGTCAACATCCCGAGATGTTCCCAGATGAATGTCTCGCCGGTCGCAGCGTCCTCAATGGTGAAGTCCGGCAGCCGGACGGTGTTGTCGTGTCCCGTGAATTGCTTTTCGTAGTCGAACGAGACTCCGGCAGCTGTTAGCGCATCTGCGACTATCACCTCGCTCTTGGAGCGCACGAGCGTGCCGTTCGACGTGCGGTGGATGAGGTTCGCCTCGAGAAAGCGTCCGTCGCCGACATCGTGGAGCTGGGGATCGCGGAATAGGTTTGTGTATCTACGGGCAGTCTCGGAGTATCTGACAGACGAGAAAGCGAGAAGGTCGGACAACGGCCCCTGATGCAGGACAACGACACGCTGTGTGTGTCGAGTGAAAGCTGTATACAGCAGTTCTCGCGACAACAGCGGGCAAGGATTCGGAACGACGACAAAGGTGGTGCCGAACTCCGAACCTTGGGACTTGTGAATCGTTATCGAATACGCGAGTTCTAGATCCGGGTCTCGACCCTCCCTCGAAATATTCCTGCCGTCGAACCCGTAACTGACTCCGAGCTGGGTCGAGAATTCGACCTGCAGTTTCTTGACTTTGAATCTTTGGCCCCTTCGTCGGAGCTGGCCAACGACCATTCCGATTTCGCCGTTGGCGACAAACTTGTCCGGGCCACTGAAACTGCTTTCTTCAGCGAACTCCTCTGGCCAGAAGTCGTAGTGCTGGTGGTTCCGGGTATTCATCACCTTGTCGCCATAAACGATTCCCTCCGGTCCCGTCGGCTTGGGCACGTTCCTGTTGTAGGGGTTTTGCCTCCGTGCTGACTCGATGAGGTCCGCCCGGAAATGACGGTGAATAGAGCGATTGAGTTCGGCAACGCCAGCGCCTGTGGCATGTATTGGGCTGAGAATCTGCCACTTTTCACACGCAGCGCCGGCTCCCGGGCGCTCATCCCGGCTGAGGTTGAAGTAGACGTAGCCTCCGCTGGGTATCCCACCGAGCAACCTTCCGAAGCCTTCCTGATCGTCGACGTCGTTGATCTCTTCGAATTCTTCAACGAACAGCCTCTGAAGTCGCTCGAAGACATCTGTCGGAGAATTCCACTGTTCGAATCGCAGGTGCTCACTGTCCGCTCCCACGAGTGCCTGGCCCCACGCCTCCTCCGCCCAAGCGCTCGGGGCCTCGCCACCGAACCACTGACCGATTGCGAGGTCCTGACGGTGCTCCTGGGCCTCGGCATCTGAACGTTGCCGCATCTGGATTGTGAGTTCGGCGTAGGACGGTCCAACTTTGGGCCACTTTCCTTCAGCGCCACCCTTCAAGAATTCCACGGTGTCCACAAATGGACGGCCGGCACCGATGGGCGGCAGTTGGCGTGGGTCACCCACCAGAATCAACCGCTCGACGCCTGTGACGTTGTCAAGAACGGCATCAAACTGTTCTTCGGTGATCATCGACGCCTCGTCGATAATCACCGTTCCCTTCGAAACGGTCGGTGGTTCGCTCGTTCGCTGGTAGCGGCCTGTCCACGGGTCGTAGCGTCCTGACGGGACCAGAAACTGAGCGATGGTACGAGCGTGCACTCCTTCGATATCGCGCAAGCCCCGCTCAAGTTGGACACGCGCCTTGCCGGTGGGGGCGAGCAGAGTGACCCCGCCTCCCTGATGTGCCAGCTGCGTGCACAATGCGGCGAGCAGTGTCGTCTTGCCGGTCCCTGCCGGGCCGACCAGCACGGAGAATCTCGCAGCAGCAATTTCGGACAACGCGGCGATCTTCTCGACGCGGGCGCGCACTTCAGCATCGCCAGACCCGAATTTGGCGCGGTGAGGCGGTTTTTTGTGGGTGTCAGGTCTGTGACCTGCGGTTTTGTGTCCTGCGGGGGTGTTTCGTGACGGAAATGTAGGGGCGACACATTGCCGTCTGCGACGGCGTTGGCTTGCTATCGTTTGGGCATGTTCGTGAAGACCACGCGGCGTCGGAGGGGCGACAAGACGTACGAGTACCTGTCGTTGGTGGAATCGGTGCGCGACGGCGCGAAGACTCGTCATCGGACGCTGCTGCGCCTCGGCGAGGTCACGGCTTTGCGCCGCTCGGGCCGGCTGGACCGCATCGTCGCTGCGCTGGCGAAGCATCTCGAGGCCGAAGAGGCCGAACGCGTCGATGTGTGCGAGCTCTCGGCGGAGGGGGCGCCTGCGGTGGGCGGCGTGGCGTGCGCCGCGGCTGTGTGGGGGCGTCTGGGCCTGGACGGCTGGTTCGCGGCTGCGGGCGCGGAGCGCGACGCGGACCGGTTCGGCGACGCGGTGTTCGCGATGGCCGCGAACCGTCTGGTGGCGCCGTGCTCGAAACGGCGTCTGGGCGAGTGGGCCCGAGCCGATGTGGTGATGCCCGAGGGCTGGGCGGCGCCGTCGCCGTGGCAGTACTGCCGGGCTCTGGACATCGTCGCGGATCTCAAGGAGGGCACCGAGGAGTTCTTGTTCGCACGGCTGTGCGACCTGACCAGCATGGACCTGAGGTTCGTCTGCTACGACTTGACCTCGACCTATCTGGAGGGAGCTACGAGCCTCTCGGACCGGTTCGAGTCGAAGCAGTTCGGCTATTCGCGTGACCATCGCGGCGACCGGCCACAGGTGGTGATCGGGCTGCTGTGCACCGGCGACGGGATCCCGATCGCGCATCATGTGTTCGCCGGCAACACAGCGGACGCGTCGACGCTTCCCGGCGTGCTCGCGGACCTGACCGAACGCTTCGCTGTCGGACGGATCTGCGTGGTCGCCGACAGGGGCCTGATCTCCGCCGGCAACGTCGCAGCGGTCGCCGAAGCCGGCTGCGACCACGTGCTCGCCACCCGCCTGCACCGAGACAAAGCCTGCCAAGAGGCCCTCGAAACCATCGACGACACCACCGAATGGGCCGATGTGGCGGGCTTGAGGTGCCGCGCCGCCGAAGCGACCCTGGCTGACGGCACCCGCGCGGTGATCGTCGAGTCCGACGCACGCATGCGACGCGACACCAAACGAACCGCCGAGCCCCTCGCCCGAACAGAAACCGCGCTGCTCGCCCTCGAAGAACGCGTCCGCGCCGGGCGGCTCGTCGATCCCGCGGAGATCGGACGCGCCGCGCAGCGCATCGTCGGCCCAAGCGGCGTGTCGCGTCTGTTCGACCTCGACATCGGCGAAGGCCGGTTCGCCTATCACTACGACCCCGACGCCCACGCCTACGAAAAGCTGCTCGCGGGCCGCTACGTGCTCACCACCAGCCTCACCGCCGACCAGGCGACCGCCGAGCGCGTGGTGTCCGCCTACCGGCAGCTCGCCGACGTCGAAGCCCGCTTCCGCACCCTCACCGACTTCGGGCGGCTGCGGCCGATCCGGCACTGGACCGAACAACGCGTCCGCGGCCACATCGCAGTGTGCGTCCACGCCGCCGTCGCCGAGACACTCATCACACGCGACCTGCAAGCCGCCGACATCGCAGACCCCGACCTGGACGGCCAGCACCTCACCGCCGCCCGCGCCCTGCGAGAGCTCGACCGCATACGCGAAGTCCGCCTCCACGCAGACCACAAACCGATCACCCTCACCACCCGCCGCAGCGCATTGCAGACAGCGATCCTCGCCGCCACCCGCACCCCCACCCGCCACCGGGACAAAGCCCGCATCGGCTGACACACCGCCCCCGAGACGATGCAGTGGAAACACTCACCCGCCGCGCCCCGCTGACCTGCACAAACGCAAAACCCGCGCCAAATTCGGGCCAGACTTGGGTTCGTCTTCGAGCAGGTCGACGAGAAGTCTCTCCCAGTCGGCGTTCACGACATGGCGTTTCGCAGCTCCGCTGCGCTTTCGGACCTCATTGCTTATTCGACGTCCCGCCCTTGAGAGGCGGTCAAGCTGGAATCCAGGCGCTCCGTCAAGGAGCTTCGCAGGACGGATCGCAGGCGCCAATTCATCAGCGATGACTTCCAGCAGATCTCCGTCGATGGGACACGACGGCTCCAAGGGCATGTCTCGCACAGCTGTGACCACGCGGTCCTGCGGCATCAGCGTGTGACCGAGATCTGTGGCTCGGCGGACTCCACCGGTGGTTGCGAGTGATCGGTCATGATGACCGGTTGTTCAACACAGCAACCACCAGTGGAGGTGTCCAGTATGGCAGCGAGGCTGAGCGCGTTCGAGCGCGCCCGGATTGAGGCGATGAGATCGGCGGGAGCGACCGCTGAGGACATCGCGGTGGTGCTGGGCCGGCACCCGGCGACGGTCTATCGCGAGCTGGGCCGCTGCGGCGGCCCCAAGGCCGTGTACGACGCGGCGTCAGCGACCGCTGACGCGAGCCGCCAGGCGCGGCGGCCCCGGGCATGCAAGCTCGAAGCGGACCCGGTGCTGGCCGCCCAGGTGAAGCGCAGGATGAACCAGCGCTGGTCGCCGCAGGCGATCAGCGCCGATCTCGCCGGCGAGGGACAGCGGGTATGCGCGGAGACGATCTACCGGGCCGCGTACAGCGGCTGCGGGCTCGGCGCCGACGCGTGGAAAGACCTGCCGAGGGGCCGCCGGCGTCGCCGTCCGCGCAGCCGCCACCGCGAAAAAGCCAGCCCGCTGGGGGATTATCGGCCTTTGAGCGAGCGGCCCCCAGCCGCCGAAGACCGAGACGAGGCGGGCCACTGGGAAGGCGACCTGATCATCGGGGCAGCCAACCGCAGCGCCGCGGCCACCCTGGTGGAGCGCGTCAGCCGCCACACGCTGGTCGTCGCATTGCCCCACGGCTACACAGCGCCCAACGTCGCCGCCGCGGTCACCGCCGCGTTGGCCCGCCAGCCCGCCCATCTGGTGCGCAGCCTCACCTGGGACCAAGGCCGCGAGATGGCCCGCTGGGCCGACATCGAAACCGCGCTCGGCATCGAGGTGTTCTTCTGCGACCCCCACAGCCCATGGCAGCGCGGCACCAACGAGCAGACCAACGGGCTGCTGCGACGCTGGCTGCCCAAAGGCACACCGCTGAACCTCAGTCCGCTGCGACTGTCAGTCATCGAGGACAACCTCAACTGGATGCCCCGCCGACTCCACAACTGGCAATCAGCCGCCGACATCTACACTCAACTCACTCGCAACCACCGATAGAGCTTGCCCTCCTTCGAGCACGGAGACCATGAGTGCGCGCACTCGCCGCGCATCCTGAGGCTCAGTCATGACCGACGGACTCGGTATCGGCTGGCCCGCTGTAGCGCCGACAGGTGGGTACGAGCCGCGATCAACGACGGTCACCGAAATCGGTGTCGCGCTAGAGCGATCTGCTTCGTACAGCAAGTACGGATTCTCCACAAAGTCGGCGTCCTCAAGCGAGATTCCAGCCCTCTTGCGTTCTTCGAGAACATAGAAGCGGGTTGCCTGTTCTTGAGTGAGATCAAAGCGAGCGAGCAGGTGCAAGAGCGCGCGCCGCTCTTCAGGCAGCCTCGCGAGCTTCTTGGCCGTCGTCGGGCCGACGCGGCCTTTCCATGCGGGCCCGAGCGATGTTGGGTCTTCGAGTGCTGCCTGAACGGCAGGCCAAGGATCCTCGGACTCCCCTAGCTCTTCCGCAATCTGATACGCCAGAAGGTGCCCGTGATCGATCCCGAACGCTGTGAGGGCCGATCCGAGCCCTGGAAACGCGCCGCGTTGCTTCCACAGTTCGCCGAGTCGCTCCTGAGCCCAGCGGATCTCTTTGGAATAGCTGGCATCAAGCGACGTCTCTGCCCGTCGAAGCCCCTCAATGATGGCGAGGAGGGAGGCGATCGCTTGATCATGCGAGACGTGCTCTGAGGTATACGAGAACTGCTCAAAGGCTTCGTCGGGAGCGAAAACGACTACATCTTCTGGGTCGAACCCAGGATCTTCGGCTGCGCGCTCAAGCGCCACGTGATACGGAAGCAAGAAGCCGCCCGCCGATGTACCTCGGCGGATCGAGTGATGGATGATCCGCTCCCAGATCATCGACCGAGTCGGACAGTCGGCACCGGGCTCGTAGTCGTACTCGATCCCTTGTCCACAGCCAGTGACCCAGCCGACTCCAATGAGCACTCGGCCCCGCTGCTCGGTGTGGGGAACCTCCTTCGAATAGAAGAACGCAAGCGAGCGGTTCGGCTCGATTGCTGAGAAGAATGCATCGAGCATCCGCGACTGATTGTCGATGTTCTGAACCCACGCCGAATCGAACTTCATTGCCTCGCGAGCTGCATCTTCAGCTTCGTCATGGAAGACAATGTCGAACTCTTCTGCGATGTTTCCGGCATCCCCGCGCCGCATCCAGCGGAACGGCACCGCTTCAGCGCTGAAGGGTGGAATCTCGACTCGGGTCGGCAGATAGTGCTTGTGCGCAGACGACGTCTCGAAGTAAGGGTGCTGAACCGTTCGCGAAATGGGAAAGTCTGCCATGAACGCTGCCCGCTCAGCGACGCACGGTGGTTGCTGGCGGCGCTCGAGTTCGTCCAGGCACCGACCGCGAAGCTGGATCTCGACACTGTCATCGCGGCGCTCATGGATGTTCACAAGCCTCAAGCAAGAAGCGTTGTTCCCAGGGTCACCGCAGACCGTGCCGTTCCAGCCGGCGTCGTGCCAGGGAACACGAATGGAGAGGTGGCGAAGAGGCAGTTGCGTCATCACGATCCTTGAGACATTGATCAACGCCTCGAATCAGCGATTCGAGGTCCTGTGGCACATGTGCGTCGGGCAACGTAGACCACCCACCGGCCCCCTGCCGAGGACTCGCCGCCCCCCGTCGTGTGCAGGCGCGGTGTACCTCCCGACCAGGGCTGCGCGAGCGGGCACCGGTGGTGGACCGCTAAACGGAGCCAGAAAGGAGTAGCTGGACAAACGCTCAGTCGGTATAGTTGCTGCCCCAAACCACACACTTGTGACTTGAACGGCGGCTGGCACGATGACCGTCGAGACGCTTCGTCGGACCGGAACATCTGACTTCTTGGCAGATGAGGGACAAGCGCGTGCGCGCAACGCCGAGAGGCACCGCCGAGACAGCTTCGCGGATGCTGTGTGGACGCACCGCAGGTGTCATCGTGGTTAGCAACGTTCCAGTCGATGAATTTGCTCGCTTGTTTGCTCAGCGTGCTCCCGGGTTGGCTTGGCTTCTCGGCGCTGGGGCATCTGCAGCGGCGGGTGTGCCGACTGGTTGGGACTTGATCGGTGAATTCAAGAAGGGGCTCTATTGCGCTGCGACAAACACCTCGCCCCGAGAGGTCGACCTAGGTGACCCACTGTGGTTGGAGCGCGTCAACTCACACTTTGACGACACGAACGGCTTTCCTCCGACCGGTCATCCGAGCGAATACGCCGTTGCGTTCGAGGCGGCCTATCCCCGCGCTCGGGACCGACGTGCCTTCATCGAAGACGTCATTAGGCAAGCGACACCGTCGTTTGCCCACCGAATTCTCGGAGCGCTGATCTCCTCGGGGCGGACTCGCTGCGTCTTGACGACGAATTTTGACGATCTCGTCGAGCGCGCGACAGTACCGACTGATGAGCTTGTGTCCCCTGACAGGCGGTCGCCTTTGACTGTCGGTGCGCTCGACACGGTCGATCGAGCAGAACGTTGCGTTTCTGAGAGTGCGTGGCCGTTGCTTGTCAAGCTGCACGGCGATTATCAGTCCGAGCGGTTGATGAACACAGAAGAGGAGCTGCGAAGCCAGGATGAGCGACTCCGTCGCTTGATGGCACGCGTGCTGGGTCAATTCGGGCTATTGGTCGCGGGCTACAGCGGGCGCGACGACTCCGTCATGGATGTCCTCGACGAGGCCATCGGCGCTGATGGTGCGTTGCCTGCGGGACTGTGGTGGGCAGTTCGGCCGGGCGCTGAGACTCTTCCGAGGGTTACATCGCTGTTGGATCGGGCAGAACATGCCGGCATCGAGACCGGGTTCGTCACAGTCGAGAACTTCGACGAGCTTGCCGCCCAAATCGAACATGCGGTCGGCCTCGACGGACCGCTACGCGAACATGTCCTCGCACTTAGGCCGAGACCGCTCGTCACACCAGTGTCTGTGCCGATATCGAACGGAACAACATTCCCAGTCGTCCGCTGTTCGGCGCTTGAAGTGCTCGAGCTGCCGAACGAAGCGCGAGAAGTCGTCGTCGATGAACCGCTGACCTCCGCAGAGGCTCGGGAGTTGGTCAAGCAAGCGGAGACTTGGGCGACAGTCACATCGGCGGGACGACATGTACTCGCTTTCGGCGCGGATGACGACATCAAGAGGGCATTCGCTCCTGTCGGCGGACGGCTGATTGGCACGGCTCAGCTTGACCCAGGTGCAAATTCCACGCACAGGGGGTTGATCTACGACGCCTTGGCGAGAGCGATCACCCGACGGCGGCCGCTAGCCGCTCAACTTCGTAACCGGGGACACCGGCTTATCGTGCAACCGCCCAACAGCGAAATGCGCAGGGACATCGCGCAAGCGAGGCGCAGGCTGCTGCAGCCGCTGCAAAATGCCTACGCCGCTCCGCTGACGGGTACAGTGCCCCAACTCGGTTGTGCGTTCACCGAATTCGTGCAGATTCGCATCGAGCAGCACGACGGACGGTGGTGGTTGGCTTTTGAGCCCCGCACCTGGGTCGACCTACCGGATTGCGAAGACACCTCGCCTGCCCGAGACGGCGGAGGAGATGCTGGCCGAAGTCGTGGTTTCTCACCTCAGGTCCAGTCCGCTGCCGCAGATTGGCGCCGAGAACGGTGGGCTCAGCGATACAACACGCAATGGAATCAGCTCATCGCAGCGTGGAGCATGCTCATCGCGCCGTACCAGGTACCACACAAAGACGCAGTACTCAGCGCCCATTTCTTCGAAGGCGACGGCGTCAATGCGACATTTCGCATTTCGGGAGTGTCGGGATGGAGCGACAGCAATTCCCATGTCCAAGCGGGCACCGCATGAGCCAAACGAGCCTGCCCGGCAGGCTTCCTCCATTCTCCGCACTGAATGAGCCTCTGTTGGCGTTCTCGGCGACGGACGATTCGCATGTCGACACGAATCCTCTGCGGGGGCTGACGAAATTCAGCGGTTACAGCACTCTGTCTCATGCGAGCTGCATTCGCCTTGCGACGGTCGGCCCTGAATCAAATCGGGACAGCCTCCGGCGGCTGCTCAACAACATCGTTGCATCACACCGGGCGCGGGACCGCGCTGCCTATGTGCCGGACTATCCCGGATTCAAGGACCTTTTTGGCCTGCCGCTTGCTCCGGCCGCGCAGAGCGCGCATCTGCCCCTCCCCGAACGGCTGGAAGATCTGGGTGAGGGACCACCCACCCGTCGCGTCCGCAATGTGATCTCCGAGGCTCTTCGACAGCTGGCTCTTGTCCGAAGTGAGTTTGACGTCGCAGTCGTGCATCTGCCGGAGTGCTGGGTGCCCGGGCTCAGAGCGGAAGGCTTCGACGCGCACGACGAGATAAAGGCGATCGGCGCAGAACTCGGGCTGCCGACTCAAGTGATCAACGACAATGCGCTGAACTTCGGCTATATCGCATCCATCTCGTGGAGGCTCGCGATCGCCCTGTACGCGAAAGCCGGCGGAACGCCGTGGCGTCTCGCGCGGCTCTCGGGGGTGCCAGCGAACAGCGCCTACATCGGCCTCGCGTATGCCCTGCGCGGCCACCCGAGCGACGCGCGATTCGTGACCTGCTGCTCACAAATGTTCGACTCCGACGGCGGAGGTATGCAGTTCGTCGCTTACGACGCACAAGACCCCATCGAGGACAGCACCGAAGCAAGGCGAAACCCCTATCTCAGCCGCGACGACATGCGCTCAGTGTTGGCCCGGAGCCTGCGGCTGTATCAGAGCCGAAACGGAGGCGGCGTTCCGCAGCGCGTCGTGATCCACAAGACCACACCGTTCAGGGATCAGGAGCTAGCAGGAGTCTCTGACGCACTCAGCGCCCTCGACGAGATCGAGTGCATCGAGGTCACGGCCAACACTGTCTGGCGAGGCGTCCGCATCCTGCAAAACCCGTCCGGTGCCACGAAGGGCATACCTGACAGGTATCCGGTACACCGTGGAACAATGATCCCGATGTCGGGTACTACGGCGCTGCTGTGGGCAGCCGGCGACACTCCATCAGCGGCTCTGAATGGCCAGCACTTCTTCCAAGGCGGCAAGAGCATCCCCTCGCCGCTGCTGCTTACCAGACACATGGGCGAGGGACCATTGGAACTCATCGCCAGCGAAATCCTGGCACTCACCAAGATGGACTGGAACAATGATGCGCTCTACAACCATGAGCCGGTCACAATCAGCTATTCGCAGCGTTTGGCTCGCATCATCGCCAATGTGCCCGACCTACCACGAAAAGAATTCCCGTACCGCCTCTTCATGTAGGGGTTCTTAACAAAGATGAACCCGCTCGATGAGGCTAGGGACGATGCACCTGGTTCAGCAAGGGGTTGTACACCTGGATGAGAGACTGCTCCAGTTGAAGCCGCAGGGTTTCTTGCTGAACCACCCTTGCGTGGACGTGGGTGGCTCCCAACCGCTGTGCTGGTGGCCACTGTTCGTGATTGGGTAGACGCTTTGCTAGCGAACCCGTTTGGCCTATGTATAGGGGAACCCACACCCCTCCCTGGTTGAGCCCGGCGAAGATGTACACAGCTGGTACATCGTTCCAAGCACTGATTGGTTGGTAGGTGCAGACCACGAACTCATTACCGAGCCAATTGACAGTTTGCTGAGTCACCAAATCCCTTCCTGTATGCTCCGCCACTTCGGCGGAGAGGTTCATCATCCTGCAGGTCAGCGGCCGCGCGGCCACCTGTCCCAGGCCTCACGTGCCACATGCCACAGTCCCGCCCCTGCCGTTGTGAGCGCAGTGGCATCATCGCAATCGTTACCTAGCGAGAATTGCGGCGGACCCTGAGGCGCTGGATTAGCGGGGATGACGCTGTCCGATGCTTGGACCGATTGGGTGCCAGGTCAAGGAGCTCTGGCGGATAGATCCATGTCCTGAAAAGTGAAGCATTCTCACGCCGCACCCCGGCTCCCCGACAGTTGAAGCATGCTTTTCCGTTCGTCAAGACCCATCGACGGACCGGAGGCCCATGCTGCAAACGATGCTGGGTTCCGCGTGGTCGCCCTGCGGGACCAGGGGCACACAGAGCCGCTCGTCCTTGTGGAGCTCAATGATGAGCGCTGCGAGGTCCTCGTCGCTGCGTTCTCGCGATGCGCGGGCGAGTCGTTGGGTTGCTGATTCGTACAGGGGACGTTCGTTGATCGCGTCCAACGCAGCTTCGAGGGCGTCCTTGGTGACCCACAAGGAGTCAGTGAAGTTGTCGAGTTGGCCGTCGAAGCGGTCCCACACCCTGGCACGCACGCCCTGCAGAGCGCCGCTGGTGCGGCCTGTCGGGGTGCGCAGTGCGCCGCGCAGCGCGGCTGCGACCAGGTCGTGATGAGCGTCCAGCCGTGGCGCTGGCGGCGTGGACGGCTCGGACTCGGCTAGGTGCAGAGCTTCTTGGGGAGTGACACGACGGCCGCTGCCGCTGGGCTCGATGAACGCGAATGCGTCTGCGCCAGCGTGGGTCTGCGTGTGGATCACCACTCCGGGCACCGCATCGGCCGGGCTGTCGGCGAGCGTTTTGGTCGCATACACCACATTGGGCAGCGCCGCGACTTTCTTCGCCAGGTCGGGGTTGGCGCTCTCTGCGTGACGCCAGATCTCGTATGCCATCGACACGGGGTCCACATCGTCCACGCCGGCGCCTAGCCCGAAGCCTGACGATTCGTCGAAGACGCCTGAAATCACCTGCCGCTCGGAGTGGTGACCGAAGAACGCCTCATCGGAACCGAGCAGCTGTGCATTCTCTCCGAGCCGGCGCAGCACGCGCCCGCGCAGCTCGATCTCGTTCTCCACCGAGGCGTCAGGCATCAACGACACCACCAGCACCTCGGCTGAGCGCTGCCCGATGCGATCGACCCGCCCGGCGCGTTGCACCAGCTTGACGATCGCCCACGGCAGGTCGTAGTTGACGACGATGTGGGCGTCCTGGAGGTTCTGGCCCTCCGACAGCACATCGGTCGACACCAGCACTCGCAGCTCGTCGCGCACCGGCTTCCCGTTGCCGCCGAAGCCGTTGGACACCGGCGAAAACCGCTGCGCTACTGAGGTGGGATCGTCGGTATCGCCGGTCACAAGCCCCACATCGCCGACACCGCGCCGCACCAGCTCTGCCGACACATAGCGGGCAGTGTCAGCAGCCTCGGTGAAGATCAACACCTTGGCGTCGGCGTGCTGAACCGTCAGCACGTCCATCAGCGCTGCGATCTTGCCGTCGCGATCTGCGTCCCAGTCTCCGAAGCGATCCAACAGGCCGCTGATGATGTCCGCATCGGCGCGCAGCTCGTCGACGAGATCGGCGCTGAACATGTGCGGCGGCGCCCAGCGGATCGCTTTGGGGCTCTTAGCCCTCAGCTTGTCGTATGCACTCGCTGCAGTCTCGCTGCCGGCTCCGAACAGCTCAGCACCGTCGCTGTCGTCGTCTTCGCCGCTGTCCTCGGGCTCTTGGTCGGTTTCGGCTGCCCATAGCGCGTTGTCCACGGAGCCGATCGGCATGTCCAAGCCGTTTTCCAGCGCATACGCCGCCACCAGGTTCCGCAGTCGATGACGCCGAAGGGTCGCCACGAATGCCGGCCCCGACGACGACAGCCGCTTGAACATCGTGATCCTCGTGAAGCCCGCCAGGTTGCCTTGCACCGAGTTCTCGAGGTCCTCCACCAACCGCCGTTCGTCCTTGTCGCCGGGCACAAAGTCCTCGTCGATGAAGTAGCCGAGCTGGTAGCGGGGCAGCCGCAGGTCACGGATCGCGTCGAGAGTGCGATCCGAGGTCATCTCAAATGCCGGGTCGTCCTCGGTGAGGTCCCAATCGACTGGCAGGGGTATCCGCTCGGGGAAATAGAACGGCTCTCCCGCGCCGAACTCCAGATAGCGCCGCCCCTGCTCATCGGTGAGCGCATAGTTGTCTTCCACGAAGCGGCGCGTACGGCGCACCATGTACTGGGACATGAGCGCTTGCCAATCCTCCACGTGCTCCGACCGTCTGAATGCCGCCAGCGAAGACGTCTGACCGTCGCACGAGTACGAGAAGTCGCCCTCGCCGATTTCGGCGATCGCCCGCTCGGGTCGCACGCCCAGATCGGCGTCGGGACGAATGAACAGCGACAGCTGCGACGCCAGATCGCCGAGCTGCTTGTTGTAGGGGGTCGCGGTCAGCAGCAGCGTCCGCGAGTCGTTGTCGGTGATGTAGTCCTTAATGACCTGATGGTCCCGGCGCTTGTCGCTTCTCAGGTTGTGCGCCTCGTCGATGATGACCAGCCGGTAGCGACGGGCGTCAGGCAGGTTCTTGTGGACCATCGACAGTGACTCCACCTTGCCGCGCACCTCATAGCGGTGCAGGTACGACTCCCACATCTCGGTCAGATTCTTCGGGCAGATCACCAACGTCTCGAAACCCTGCTCTTCTTGGAGCAGCCGGGCGATTGCGGTGCCGACGAGCGTCTTGCCCAGCCCGACCACGTCGCCGATCATGGCGCCGCCCTTTTGCATCACGATCCGGGCGGCGATCTTCACCGCGGCCGCTTGAAAGTCCAGGAGCTCGTTCTGCATCGACGCCGGCAGGCCGTACTCGACGAGCCCTTCGCGTGCCTCCTGCGAGAGGTGGTAGGCCATTTTCAGATAGACCAAGTACGGGTCGAGCGGCTCCTCCGAAACCCACGACTCCTTGAGAATCTTCGCGAGCTGGGGCGCAGCATCAGCGCTGAGCGGGTCATTCCAGCGGTCGTCGAACCAACGAGCGAGCTTCTCGGTGGCATCGCCGTCCACCACGTCCACGTTCAGCTCGCCCTGCTCTCGCAGCCCGGAAATCGTCAGATTCGACGATCCGACGTACGCCGCGCGCGGTGCCGCATGGTCGTCGCGATGGCAGAGATACAGCTTGGCGTGCAGCCGATGCGCCATGTGCACCCGGACCTCAACCGTCCCCGACTCGATCTGACGCAGCAGAGTGCGCAGTGCTTCCTCGTCGCCATACGTCGGCAAGCCGACCTGCAACTGCTCTCGGTACTCCCCGACTGTCTCATTCCTCAGGCGAGCGGCACCGGCAGTGTCGATCGGCGCGGCTTGTTCAAGACGCGCCAAGCGGGCCATCTCATCGGCTGGCGCTTCGTGCATGCCGACAAGAATCCGTGCCTTCGGACCGTCAGCCCGGTCCGGTAGCGCATCTACCGCCGCGGCCAATAGCCCCCAGCCACGCAGGTTGAAATAGCCAATCGCTGCGTCCAACTGGTACGACGCTGAGAGCGAATCAAGCAGCTCACGTTCAGCATCAAGAACGATGTTGTCGATGATCTTCGGCACAGAGGCTAGCTCCGGGTTCCGAATATCGAGCGGTCACGTACACGTCCGGCAGTTTCGAATGCATCCTCGATGCCCCATAGGTGGGCGAATGTCAAATCAGCTTCGTCAGTAATATGTCGGCATACATGCATGTTGTAGCGGCCAACTTGAACTCCAGCGTTCAGCTTCCAGGCCAGGTGTTTCGGCATTTCCACTTGCAAGAGCCTTGACAACGCTACTAAACTTTCGAGTTTCATGTCACCCGGTGCATGGTTGCCCCCCGGATTCCCTTCGGCAATCCGTTTGATGTCACCCGGAAACGCTGCAAGCGTGCTCTGGGTGACATCAAACTCGTCCGAGAACACATACCACCACAGATAGCCCCAGCGGCCTGCGAGTGCGAGCAGTGCTAAATCACGCTCGATTGCGTTTGCAAAATACAAGTAGCCGTAGCGTTCGGTGGTTGGTCCGCCCTTCGTTGGCGGCGGTACTTCGGAGACCCCGAGCATGTACTGTGCGACCCTCTTGTACGCGAGCGAGTACCGCGAGTGCTTCACGGTCAAGTCGGAAAGCGGTTTGTTGAGCGCAATCAACTCTGCGAGGGCATCAGCAAGTAGCTGGGAGTCGACAAATGGCCAAACTTCCCTTCCGCTCAAGCGTCGGAGGGAGGCAGGAGGTCTGACGTACTCAACGCTCTCAAAGAGTGACGGACGATACTCAGTGAGCCAACGACGGCACGACGATGTATGAAAGCCCGGCGCGGCGCTGACGGCCCCTATGAGGATGGAGTTTCTCACTCTGGCGGACCCGCTAAACAAGCCATCGGGTATGCGCGAATAGGACGAAACCCACATAGCTGGGAACCGACTGATCAAATGTCGGCGGAGATCAATGAAATTCCTACTAAAGCAGAGTGAGTGCATGACGATCATCGCCATGCGACCATCGTCATTTATGAGCGTAGATGTACGCTCGACACATGGAGCGTATAGGTCTGGACACCTCTGAGAGCCAAAACCGACCAACTCATACCCGGTTACGAGCGAAGTCTTGATGTACGGCGGATTTCCGATCATTACGTCGAAGCCACCTTGTTGCCAAACGCTCGGAAACTCCACGAACCAATGGAACGGCTGATGTGAGATTCTCCATGCCTCAAAATCACTCTCGGACGGGTTCGGACGCTGGCTGTAGAGCAGGGTGTCCGCTAGCCCTCGCGCCGATTCGAGTTGGGTGTTCAGCGACTGCTTGTCCGATGCGTGATCGAGAGTGCCTGTGTCCAGAGCCTGGGCGCCCGTGAACTTTTTGTACGCCAGTCCTACCCGTACCGTTACTGCCGCAATTTCGGCGATCTTGCCCCCGAAGTCGAGTTGTCCGGCACCGAGGCGATTCTCGGCGTCATCTCTATCGGCGATCCCGACGAGCAGGTTGCCAGTCTTGATGTTGAAATCCAGGTCCGGCAAGGGTTCAATCTGGCTCTTATCGTCGATTTGCGATGCGAGCTTCAAGAAAAGTCTGAGTTTCGCGATCTCGGGTGCCTCATCCATTAGGTCGACGCCGTACAGGTTGTTCAGACAGAGGGTCTTGAGCATCCAGTAGCGCTCGCTGTGGTGCCGACGCGCTTGGGCCAGGCACTCGGCCAGTTCGCCGGACTCGCTCTTCCCGTGCAGTTCGGCCGCGCGTCCGAGAACTGTCCCGTAGAGGGGGTCGAAGACTTCCAAAGCAGCGAACAGGAACGCTCCCGAGCCGACCGTGGGATCGCACACCGTCAACGACTGGAGCACCACGAACGCCTTGTCGCATTCATCGGCACTGGCGAGCAGGCTCAGCCTGAATCCACCGGTGGGGCGGGTCTGGCGGGGTCTGGGGCTGGCGGTGGTGTGGTGTGGGCGGCGTTGGGGGTGCCGGCTCGCGGATGGGCGTGGGGTGCCCGGTTCGGCTTGTGGGGTCGGGTTGTGTGCTGGGCCTGGGGGGTGTGCTGCGCGGCGCGGCGTGACGCTGTGATGGTTCAGCAGTGTTGGGGCAGGCTTCGGATCTTGTCGAGAGCGGCGGTGAATGTGTGGGCCCAGGGCCATCGGGCTGGGAGCCGCAGGGTGGGCCGTCCGCTGCGGTTGACGAGCCGGCCGGGCATGGTGAGCAGACGCCGCGCGACGGTGGCTGCGACGGTGAGCTTTCGTGGGTCGTGGACGTGTCCGATGCGGGCGGTCCAGCGTGCGATGTTGTGCGCGAGCACGGCGCAGGCGAGCCAGGCGGCGTTCGCCGCGAACCTGCCCGAGGGGCTGTGCGCGAGGCCGCCGGCTTTGAGGTCCTTGATCGCGAGCTCGACGCGTGCGTGGGAACGATAAGAAGCGTCGGCTGTTTTGGTGTCGAGCGTGT
Source organism: Acidimicrobiales bacterium (assembly GCA_965231925.1). Lineage (GTDB taxonomy): Bacteria > Actinomycetota > Acidimicrobiia > Acidimicrobiales > Poriferisodalaceae > Poriferisodalis. The sequence goes on along the minus strand of OZ246894.1, from coordinate 462,444 downwards.
CGGCGTCGATGTCGGTGACCACGGCGTGGTGGCGCCAGTGGGGGAACAGGTCGGCTTGCTCGCCGACGATGCGGGTGCGGCGCACCACCAGCCGCACCGTGCGAGCGGGCTTGCCGCGGCGGCGTCGGCTCGAGGTCAACGTCGTCTCGGCGACGTGTGCCTCGCCGTCGTCGGTGTAGCCGATCGGGGTCCATTCGTCGTCGTCGATCGCGGCGATCGCTTTGTCTATGGCGGGGTTGCGGCCCACAGCGATCAGGAACCTCACGTCGAGCTGGTCGAGCCTGTCGGTCAGGTCCCAGGAGAAGAACCCTGCGTCGGCGCGCAGCGTCAGCGCCGCTCCCGCCGCCAGGCGCCGCACCCGGGCGACGGTCTCGGACACGAACCGCAGGTGTCCTTTCTGGGAGGACCCCTTGCGCATCCGCGAATGCAATATCTCGCCGGTGTCGTCGCGTACCGCGACCAAAGGGTGATAGCCCAGCGTGCGCGTATGCCCATAGGCGGCGCCTTGCTTCGCGTCGGAGTGCACCTCGCGGATCGTCGAGTCGACATCGATCGTGATCTGCTCGGCCGCAGGGGCGGCGCCTGCGTCCCACGCGCGGCCCAACGCCAGCTCCTGGGCGCGGTCGAGCTGACGCACATGACCGAACGTGAACGACCTCGCGAACGTCCCCAACGTCGACGGCGCCACAGGCACGAACCCAACCACCGACCCAGCCGAGCCGGCCCGCAGCCGGTCCGCGTCCGAAAAGAACGAACCGCCCACCAGCATCGAGCACACCGCGGTGAGCACCTTGGCTCCCGAACCGCGGCCCGACCGCGGCGTCCTCACCGTCTCATCGATCAAGCTCTCCAAGCCCAGCCGGGCCGCCAAAGTGCCCGCCAACAACAACCCCGCATCGGCGACCAAAGACTCCTCGTCGAACACAGCCTCGACCCGATCCAAACCCCGACTAACGTCGCTCACAGAAAGTGCCTCCCGTCATGGCATCACGCCGACTCTTCGTCAACGGCAAAATGCCACGTCAGGAGGCCTTTCTGGTGGACGCGCACCCACACCGCCACCAAGCCAACCGGTGGATTCAGGCTCAGATAGTCCACCATGAGCTCGCGGAGATCCAGATTCTCCGTCACGGCGTCGTCGACCGTCCACGAACGACCTTGGTCCGAGAGAATCTCGCGAAGCCGTGCGCAGCGCTCGCGGCGATGCACGACGTCGCACCAGCGCTCCCCCGGAAGGGACAGATCGTCCGACGGGTCTATGTCTCCGCTATCCCAGCCCTCCGGTAGCGGGTCGTCCACTCCGTGCAGGATGCTGTCGTGAATGTAGGTGTCGCCGGAGCCGCTGAGCAGGACGGACGGTTCCTCCAAGCCGGCTGTCGCGAAGCGGTTTGCGAGCACGGGCAGGATCGTTGACGACGCCATGTAGCCGGTGACGTCGGGCTTGGTGTAGTAGGCGCCCTTCTCCTTCTGGCCAGCTTCGGTGAAGTTGATGTACTGCTCGAAGATGAAGCCGAGGATGTCCGGGTTGATCTCGTTCGACTCGCCCGTCGGCCGCTCATCCAGGTGCCAGCGCCAATCGTCAAAGAACCCGAACAGCGACTCGAACGCCTTGTCCGGCACTTCGATCCGATAGATCTTCTCCAAGCTGTGGGGCTCGAAGATGCCACCATTCACATACGGAACGGTGCCGATCAGGTTTCCGGCCTCGGTTCCGGAGTAGTCAGTGCTGGGGCTGCCTAGCCCCTCGTGGAACAGAGGCAAGAGGAACTCGCGGTAGAAGGCGTAGAAGCGGTCCTCACCGAATTGCTCGCGGACAGAGTGCAGTCGGTTCCGAAGGTAATTCGGATCTCCGTCCAAGAACCGCTTCCGCTGAATGAAATAGATGAACATCAACCTGTTCAGCAGCACCGACACGTACCAGCGCCGGTTCTCAACCGTCGGTATGCCCTCAACCTCGGTAACGAAGTCCTTGTGATGCTTCTGGAACTCCCGGTAGAACGACTTGGTGACCCTGTCGGCGTTGAACGGCAAGCTCTATCGGTGGTTGCGAGTGAGTTGAGTGTAGATGTCGGCGGCTGATTGCCAGTTGTGGAGTCGGCGGGGCATCCAGTTGAGGTTGTCCTCGATGACTGACAGTCGCAGCGGACTGAGGTTCAGCGGTGTGCCTTTGGGCAGCCAGCGTCGCAGCAGCCCGTTGGTCTGCTCGTTGGTGCCGCGCTGCCATGGGCTGTGGGGGTCGCAGAAGAACACCTCGATGCCGAGCGCGGTTTCGATGTCGGCCCAGCGGGCCATCTCGCGGCCTTGGTCCCAGGTGAGGCTGCGCACCAGATGGGCGGGCTGGCGGGCCAACGCGGCGGTGACCGCGGCGGCGACGTTGGGCGCTGTGTAGCCGTGGGGCAATGCGACGACCAGCGTGTGGCGGCTGACGCGCTCCACCAGGGTGGCCGCGGCGCTGCGGTTGGCTGCCCCGATGATCAGGTCGCCTTCCCAGTGGCCCGCCTCGTCTCGGTCTTCGGCGGCTGGGGGCCGCTCGCTCAAAGGCCGATAATCCCCCAGCGGGCTGGCTTTTTCGCGGTGGCGGCTGCGCGGACGGCGACGCCGGCGGCCCCTCGGCAGGTCTTTCCACGCGTCGGCGCCGAGCCCGCAGCCGCTGTACGCGGCCCGGTAGATCGTCTCCGCGCATACCCGCTGTCCCTCGCCGGCGAGATCGGCGCTGATCGCCTGCGGCGACCAGCGCTGGTTCATCCTGCGCTTCACCTGGGCGGCCAGCACCGGGTCCGCTTCGAGCTTGCATGCCCGGGGCCGCCGCGCCTGGCGGCTCGCGTCAGCGGTCGCTGACGCCGCGTCGTACACGGCCTTGGGGCCGCCGCAGCGGCCCAGCTCGCGATAGACCGTCGCCGGGTGCCGGCCCAGCACCACCGCGATGTCCACAGCGGTCGCTCCCGCCGATCTCATCGCCTCAATCCGGGCGCGCTCGAACGCGCTCAGCCTCGCTGCCATACTGGACACCTCCACTGGTGGTTGCTGTGTTGAACAACCGGTCATCATGACCGATCACTCGCAACCACCGGTGGAGTCCGCCAACGAACGTCGAATCCGGGCGAGCACCGACGTGGCGGTGAGACCGTCCTCTTCAGCCAGCGTGAAGCTGGCTTGAACAAGCCGCTGTAGCAGCGCCTCGGTTGGCGTCGTCGACGCGTACACATGGTCCACGAGGCGGTAGCCGACCCCGCTCGGACGCTGCTCTGGCCAAAGCCACAGGTGCTGATCCGGTGACACGAAGACGACCAGTTGGTCACGACTGAACCGCTTGAGCCGTCGCACGACGCGATGCAGTTCCGAACGCTCCGGAATGTCCGCGGGGCACTCCACCAGCCACGCGGTCACGCCCCGCTTGTCGGCGACTGGCACCGGCCTCAGGTCGCTTTCCTCAACCTGCACAGTTTCGATCGCCCCAGGGTTGTCCCAACCCATCCTGCGGAATAGGGCACCGAAGTCTCCGTGCCGCAACAGTTCCGCAAGGTCCTGCTCGGTCACGGCCGACCCCGCTCGAGAGCGCAGCACTGTCGGGGCACTTCGAATGGCGGGCACAGCACCGGCACTGCTGAAGGATCGAACTCGGCCCCTGTGGCGCCTCCTGTCAGGTCGCCGATCATTTCGGTCAACTGGGATTGGGCCGTTCTGCGGGCGGGCTGGCCGTGATCCAACAGCCCGAGTAGCGGTCCGCGGGCCCGACTGGCGGCGACCGCAGTGTGAAATTGCCGTTATCCCTTGGACACTGATCTTCGAGGCTGAGCCGAACGGTGAAGCCGAGGTCGGGCGGGCCGTCCGTCCAACCACTCAAGACGCAGGAGCAAGAACGGGATACAAGGAGTGCCGCTCCTGAGGGATGGCGAGACCTCGCAGCATCTCCGCATGACTACATGTGATTGTGCAGAGCCCGAACACTCTCGGCGAGGTCCGCCGCGCTTGCGGCGCCAGGCCGTGATAACACCGCAGAGGCGAACGTCCGGCACTGGGCTTGCCCGCTTTGACCCGTCGGTGCCGTCGGTCGAAGCCGCCCGGATCAACGGGGCCAACCGCTCTTGCGACGAGTCGGGCGTGGCCGGCCTATCGCCATTCGACGATGTTGTCCTCCTCTCAGATTCCGATGCGCAGAACCTGAATGGGCTGTTCCGCCACGAGGTCTCCCACAACACGATCCGCAGCTACAGAAGCCAATGGCGGAGCTTCGTCACCTGGACCGCTGCCTGGCGAGTCCCGGCAGCTCCGGCCAAGCCCGAGCATGTCGCCGCGTACCTGGCCGAACGCTTCGAGCAACTCGGGCACAAGCCGGCCACGCTGCGCGTAGCCGCCGCTGCGATCGCCTACGTCCACAACAACTGCGGCCTCGAGAACCCGTGCAGCCATCCCGACGTCAAGAGAACCCTGCGCGGAGCGACCCGAGTGGCCGGCAAGGCTCAAAAGCAGGCGAAGGGCCTCACCGCCGATGCGCTCGACGCAATCGCAGCCACCGCCTGTCGGCCGCGTCTCGGAAAGAACGGCAGACGAGAGAGCGCACAAGCCGCCGCAAGAAGAGGAAGCGTCGACATCGCGCTCGTGAGGCTCATGCGCGACGCGATGCTCAGGGTCTCCGAATGCGCTGCGCTGACCTGGAGTGACATCGAGACGGTGCCCGACGGCAGCGGGCGACTGCTGATCCGGCGTTCGAAGACCGACCCCGACGGTGAAGGTGCCGTGGTGTTCGTGTCGCCGCAGACCATGGCGGCCCTTGCGTCGATTCGCAATGGCGTCTCAGCGGGACACCGGGTGTTCGAGCTCAGCCCGAATCAGATCTCGCTTCGGATCAAGAAGGCAGCCGTGGCGGCCGGCCTGGGCGACGGTTTCAGCGGGCACTCGCCACGTGTCGGCATGGCTCAGGATCTCGCACGAATCGGCGTCGAGCTGCCCAGCCTGATGACGGCGGGACGATGGCGTTCCCCGACGATGCCCGCCCACTACACCCGCAACGAGACCGCCGACCGCGGCGCAGTCGCACAGTTCTACAACTACCCGCGGGACCCTCGCGTGTCGCCGCGGACGACCTGACCCTCCTGGAATTGCCCGGTCTCGGAAGGCCCGCAACAGCGTTGCTACTCTGCGGATTCGGCCTGCCAGGGGGACTAAGGATGAGGGATAACGGCAATTGTCCCCGCCTCGATCTTGACTGTGTAAGCGGGCGGGAACAAGGCCTCAACGAGTCTTTCTCGCGATGATTTAGCTCGAATTCGACCCCGAGACTTGCTGGGTCCCATCACCGGGAATTCCGCATCGGACCATGCGAATTCGGTCCCGCTGACCTGAGAATTCGTGCCCAAAGACGGCGGCGTTTAGCCTCGACATCGGCGACGGTGACCCGAGTGTCGGTCGCGCTGGGATGAAGCGAAGGATCCCGGTCAGCTGGGAGAAGACGTGCTGCATCACCCGCTCCCCATGACTGAGCGCTCACTCGATCCTGCACGGGCGCTGGTGCTCTCGCTGAAGCCGAGATTTGCCGAGGCGATCTTGGACGGCACCAAGACGGTCGAAGTGCGACGGGTCATGCCGCGCATCACCGTCCCGACGCTTGCGCTGCTGTACGCATCTGGCAGTGCGCGAGCGCTCGTCGGCACATGCGTGGTCCGCAGCGTCGCCCGGTACCCAGCCGACGAGCTGTGGCAGCTGCACGGCGCCGACACCGCCCTGTCCAGAACTGAACTCGACGCCTACCTCGAAGGCCGAGACTTCGGCGCGGTGCTGCTGTTGGAACACCCCGAACCGCTGGCCGCCCCGATACCGCTGCACACGCTCCGACAGACGCACGGCTTCCGCCCTCCCCAGAGCCTCGCCTACGTGTCCCACGCCCAGCGCAAGCGACTGCTGGCACCGTAGAGATCGCCGGGCTCCGCCGGCGGAAGCACTGTCGAGTGCGAGGCCAGCGGCATTGTGGCGCCAACGGCGTGCCGTGCTAGTTCACGCTCAAGATCGATCCCGAAGGGCATCTCGCGGCCGGGCCCGACGCAAAGCTCGCAAGTCGAAAAACGACTTCTGCGAGCTGTTAGGCCGGTGCTAGAACGACTGAACCCCGGAAGCCGCTGAAGAAGCGACCCCTCGGGGTTGTCGGACACCACATTACTTGGACCATCGGCTCGAAGGCAACGCACCGACCGCTAAGAGGCCGCGCCAATAGGCGACCATCCACCAGTCGTCGGTTTGGGCCCGCTGTGATGCGGGCTGCTTTCCTTTCCGACGACATGGTGGAGGTGCCCGCACATCATGCGCGCTCTGACCAAGGCTGTGGTGGATGTGATCTGGGCGGCGGTCGAGCCGCGGTTGCCTCGGGTGCCTGATCGGCACCCGCTGGGCTGTCACCGTCCACGCGTCAGCGACCGGTTGTGCCTGCAGGGGATCGTGTGGCGGCTGGTGCTGGGCTGCTCGTGGGTATCAGCGGAGATCCTGCTGGACAACCAAGTGTCGGACACGACGCTGCGCCGCCGACGCGACGAGTGGATCGCGGCGGGCGTGTTCGATCAGATCGCCGCTGAGGCGCTCGCCGCCTGGGACCGCATCATGGGCCTGCGGCTGTCCGATGTGTGCATCGACGGCTCGATCCACAAGGCCCCTTGCGGCGGCGACGGCACCGGCAAAAGCCCTGTCGACAGGCGCAAACTGGGCTGCAAGTGGTCGATCGCGGTCGACGGGTCGGGCATCCCCGTGGGATGGGCCGCTGACGGCGCGAACCGCAACGACATCATGCTGTTCGGCCCCACCGTGGACCAGATCGTCGAACGGGGCCTGCACCACGACATCGAAACGCTGCACCTCGACCGCGGCTACTGGGGCGCCCGCGTCGACCGGGCCGCAGCCGCGGCGGGCATCACCGACCTGGTGCGGCCCCCCAAGCGCAAGCCCGGCCACGACCGCCCCGCCGAGCCCGCCGCAGCCCCGCTGGGGCTGCGCTGGAGCGTCGAGCGCACCAACTCGTGGCTGTCCAGCTACGGGCAGCTGCGACGCAACACCGACCGGCGCACCGAACACCGCCTCGCACAGATCGCCCTCGCCGTCGCCTTGATCATCACCATCAAGCTCATCGACCACCGAGACCGCTGGGACCCCCACTGACCCACCTATTGGCGCATCCTCTAAGGACGGCGAGTGGTCTCATCATCGGACCTTGAGCAAATGATCTCCCCGGACCGTTTCGCCACCTTCGTCACGCTGGCAAACGCCGACCGTTCGCTGGCCGTTGATCTGTACGAGTGGACTGGTGCGGTCGCCGGAGCACTCTTCACCGACTTCCGAACACTCGAGGTCGTCTTCCGAAATCACATCGACCGAGCGCTCGGCCGTTACGTGGCCAGCGTCGCCCCGCATGTTCGGCACTGGATGTGGGATTCGTCTTGGATTCCTCCACAGGGCCACTGGTGGGACGAGGATGCGAAAGAGGCACTCGGCGCTGCCCGCAAGCGTGCCGGTGGGCGTAAGGCATCCCGCGGTGCGGTCATCGCGGAAGTGACGTTCGGCTTCTGGCGCTACGTCGTCTCAGGCCGCTACGAAGAGTCGTTTTGGAACACGGCACTTGACAACGCCTTCACCAACCTCCCGGGCCACGCTCCAGGAGACCGTCGACAGATGCTTGAGCAATCGATGATCAATCTCCTAGGCCTCCGAAATCGACTCGCGCACCATGAGCCCATCGCCAAGCCGTGGACGCGGAAGCTCCCAGGCGGCCGAGTGGGGAAATTCACCCTCGACGATCTCTACGACGACTTGGTCAGGGTCTTGCGATGGACGTCACCAGCACACGCGTCGAGCCTCCTGCGAACCTCGAGCGTTCCGAGGCTCTTGGCGGCTCGCCCCTGTTGATTACCCGCGCGTTGCCGTTCGGCCATCTCGTATCGAGGGGCCAAACGTCGAGTCTTGGGCATCAGTCCAGCGGCATGCTGCTGCCGAAACCCACACGCCGCGCGCGCCCGCCAACCCATACGGTTGCCATGCCAAATTACGGTGGTCGGACGGGCACATGCGCATCCAACAGTTCGACTTGTGGAGCTTCAAGGCGTTCCAGAGGTTCACCATGCATCTTGGGACCAGCGCGTTCCTGGTCGGGCCCAACAACGCCGGGAAATCAACTCTCATCGCAGCCGCGAGGGCTGCGGCAGGAATGTTGGAGCATGCGTCCCGGAGAACGCCGACTGGGTCCCGAATACACGGCGAACGACGAGCACGCACACATTTGCTCCGCGCCGATCAGTACGGCTTGGTTACCGAGAATCTTCGGCATCAGTTCCGCTCGGGAGAGTCGGCGGTGTCGATCCGCACGGACACCGATCTGATCCTCACCGGAGTTTGGCCCGATGATGATGACGACAATCCAGATCCGTACTTCTATCTGCGCCGCCCCGACGAACGGCCGATCTTGCAGCCGAAAGCTGTACGAGAACTGACCGGCCAGATCGGCATCATCCCCGGCCTCTACCCGCTGAACCGCACCGAGTCAGTCCTAGACGAGACATACGTCAGGTCCCACGTCCAAGGGCGCAGGTCTAGCCAGCATGCTCGAAACCAGCTGCTGTTGATCATGAACAGCGGCGGGTTTGAGGAATTCAAGGAATTCGTGACCGGCTGGCTCCCCGAGATCGAGGAACTATCCGTCGAAATACGCGAAGGCAAGAAACCGGGTGACCGGGAACTCGATGTGTTCGTCCGAGAACGTGGCGACAGGATGCCGAAGGAGCTCTACTGGGTCGGCGACGGCATGCAGATTTTCGTGCAGATCCTGACCCATCTCTGGCACCTGAGGTCGGCAGATGTCGTGATCCTCGATGAGCCTGATCTTTACCTGCATGCTGATCTCCAGCGACGTCTGGTGAGGTTGCTCAACTCGATGTCGGCGCAGACGATCACCGCAACCCACTCGTCCGAGATGCTCGCCGAGGCCGCTTCTGAGTCGGTTGTGTGGGTCGACAAGACCCGCCGCAGAGCCGTGCGTCGACCCAAGCCGGCGTCGCTCGAGGATCTGTCGACGCAGATCGGCTCAAGCTTCAACTTGCGGCTCGCGACGGCCCTCCGCGCCCGGACCGTGGTTTTTGTGGAAGGGGACGACATGTCCATCATCCGCGAACTGGCAAAGACAATCGGCGCCGATCATCTGGCCGGTGAGCGCAACTGCGCGGTCATCGAGCTCAAGGGCTTCAGCAACTGGGTCCAGGTAGAGCCCTTCCAGTGGTTCGTCTCGGACTTCCTCGAGGGATCGGTTGACGTACATGTGCTGCTCGATCGCGACTACCGGGCCGACGCGGACGTTGACGAGGTGCGCTCCAGTCTCGAAGAAACCGGCGTCCACGCTCACATCTGGCGCCGGAAAGAACTCGAGAGCTATCTGCTCGAACCGGCGGCCCTGGCACGCGTGTCGAACTCATCAGAGGATTTCATCTCGTCCCAGTTGGAGTCGATCACGGAAGTCATGACTGAGAAGGCCCTAGCCCAATTCGCCGCGAGACGGCATTTCTCCAGCAAGACCGGCAGGAAAGACATCACCGGCACCATCGCCGAGACGAACACCGAACTGAGACCACTCGCCGCGGACCTCACGTGGCGCCTCCACAGGTATCCAGCCAAGGACATCTTGAAGGCACTGAACACGGTGCTCCAAGAGGGCGGTCACGACACGGTGTCGACAAAGAACCTCGCCCGCCAACTGTATGCATCTGAGATACCCGACGAGATGCGCAACTGGCTGATCGAGGTTGACGACAGCATCAAGCGTCGGCCCTAATTCTGAAACTGGCAGTGCGCGAGCGCTCGTCGGCACATGCGTAGTCCGCAGCGTTGCCCGGTACCCGGCCGACGAAATGTGGAAACTGCACGGTGCCGACATCGCCCTGTCCATAACCGAATTCGACGCCCACGTCGAAGGCCGAGACTGCGGCGTAGCATTGCTGCTGGAACGCCCCGAGCCGCTGGCCCCTCCGATACCGCTGCACACGCTTCGACAGGCCCACGGCTTTCGCCCGCCCCAGAGCATCGCCTATGTGTCCCACGCCCAGCGCAAGCCGCTGCTGGCGGCGTAGAAGCCGGCGCCTCTCGGCAACTCTTGACCAGACGATCGATCGCAATCAGGTCCGCGCTTCCTGACGGGCGCACATGGAGAGCAGAACGGGAGGCCGGTCCGCCTGACGTCGGCTCAGGGCCGAGTGCTCAGGTTCCCCTGCGCGGGCGGTGGGCTCCGCGCCTCCCGTTGACCGTCATCGTAGCGACGACGGTGTGGCGCGTCTCGCCGCTAGGCCAGCGACCCGGCCTCGCCCTGCTCCTGCACATGTACGTCAATTGGACCCAGTTCGGCAGGATCGACATCGAGCATCATGGCGATCGCCTCGCGGGCCGCCGCAGGCACATCGTCGAGGTGTCTCGCCTGGGAGAAGACGCCCCGAAGCGACGGAACCGTTATCGCCCACCACTCGCCCGACCGTACGGCTTCGACGCGATACGCCATGGCGGGTCCGGGTCGGCGTCAGCCAGCGAACGTCACTTGAGGGGCTGAGATCTCGACTTCGACCGTCGCGAATCGGGTCGCCACGGCCTCGGCACCATCGCCGAACTCAGCGTAGGAGTTGAGCACGTCCTCAGGAACGGGCCCACTGTGGTGCGCAATGGCATCCTTGATGCCGGTGGTGGGAGGCGGGGGGAGTTCACCATCCGACATCATCGCTTCAAGGTGGAATGCGAGCGCCTTCCGGATCATCTCCAGCGCCTCGTCCCAGTTTCTTCCGGTGCTGACGCAACCTGGGACATCGGGCACGCATGCACTGAAGTTGTGCGGCATCTCCTCGAGCGTGACCACGTAGGTCAACTTCATCGGCTTCGTCTCCTCAGACCCGCTTGGGTCATGATGCTCGCCCAGAGCCTCGGGCCTACATTGTCGCTCAGTTTGCAGGGGATCGTGACCTTGCCAGGTTTGTCGGGATGTCGATAGTGGCGGTGGCTGCCTCGTGTTCGCGCATGGATCCAACCGTCGCGTTCGACGAGCCGTATCGCGTCGCGCACTGTCGGCATGCTTCGCTCCGTACGGCCGAGCGAGGCAGGTGCCCGGCGGTGGCGGGCGCAGCCTCGCGCCGCCTCCGACGCGAGGCCAGTGGTTTTCTTGGCGACCCGTAGGTCGGCTGCTCAGTTCGCCAGCTCAAGTTGAAGCTGACACCTGGCGGGACGGTCGTGGCCGGCACCAACACGGTCAAGTGCGACGGCGTCGTGCAGTACCGGACCGTCATCCACCGTGTCGCCCCGGATGCATCGCCGGCGAGCACATGGCCGAGCTCATGCGCCAAGCTGCTAGTCGCTGTCGTCTGCGCTCAGCGATGCGCTTGTGAGACTGTGGATCGATGCGACGACTGGGGCGGCTGCTGATGTGCACCACTCGACGAGCTCGTTGATGCTCATCTCGGGCTTGTCATTCTCGGTCGGGTCTTCGTGCTCTGATCGGCCGTTGGCCGCTCGTTGATGCGCTCCCATCACGGCAAGGCCGAGAGCGGCCATGACCACGCCGAACTGGTGTCGGAGATCGGCAGCTTGGTCCTCGCTTGATTTGGAGCGAGAGATCTCTTTGCGGAGCCACTTGTTGTCGGCGTTGTACCTGAGTTCGTAAACGCCGTTTCCGTTGTCGATTCTGCGCAGAGCCGTGTCGGCGTCGAAGGGCTCAGGCACCTGCTGGGGCCATTGCTCCTCACGGACCTCCTTGATTTCCGGCGCGTCGCCCTTGGGCGGTCGAGGCCGCGGCTGGCGAGGCGTGTCGGGAGGCTCGCTGGGTTCCTTGGGAGCTTGGATGTGCAGCTCGATCGTGCTGACGAAATCGGAGGTCTCGTGATTGTCGTCGAAGACCGTGAACTTGAACTGGAGCACATCGCCGGTCGCTGCGCTATCCGGCAGCCGAAGTCGCATCTCCGCCACGCCCTCGCTCAGATGCCAGCCGTCCACAAGATGATCGGCGTTCTCCCAAGCTCCTTCGTCAGTTTCCATGTCCAGGCATCTCACGCCCGGTGCGTCGGTCCGATCGAAGTAGTCGTCTTTGGCGTCTGTCTCGAATACGAACCGCAGGTAGTCGAGTCCGAGGTGCGCATCACGACGCCGGTGGCCGTCTCTTGCGCCCTTGAGACGAAAGAAAGTCGGGAACTGGCGGAGTTCTGGTCTCTCATCGGCGTGTGCGAAGGGCCGGTGCGGGTTCGAGATCTCGGTGCCGTCTATGAGAAGCCTTCCCAAGTCCGGGTTCTCCCGTATCAGCGTGTCCAGCAGTTCCGCAACGGTGCGGCGTGCCTGCTCGTCCGCGGCGCCCGGGTAGCGAGAGCGCTCGTTGCGCAACGTCTTCAACGCCGGATGTTCTCTCAGGTCTTTGGCGAGCCTGTCCTTGATCTGCTTCGCGAACAAGGAGTCCGCAAGACGATCCCTGCTTGTCATCATCAGAGCGCTCTCGTGGGTGCTGCTGATGGCAGAGCAGTCGACGACTACCAGCAAAGACTTGCGCAACGGGTTCATCCCGACGTCGGTCCGATCGAAGAACGAGTCGGGGAGCGTGGCATGCGTCTGGCCGTTGAGCGTGAACAGCACCCCGTGCGATCCTCGCCATGATCCTGCTGGCTTCTTGAATGCCCACACGGCAACCTTGATCAGTTGCCCGTCGACGCGGAACTCAAGCGACTTCGGTATTCCGTCCCATTCGAGCGATTCCGACGGGTTCCGGAGATTGTGGAGGCGTCCCATGATGCCTGTGAGCACCATTGTCGGATGCTGATCTGCCACACGTCGGAACGGCCGACACTCGTAGAGCTTCACCGGCAACATGGCGTTCGGCATGCGCAGCTCAAGTTTGCGCAGCAGCGATAGGCGAGCCTTCGGCGAATGATCCGACGAGTGCGTGATGTAGGTGGCCCTGATGTACTCGTACAGCTTCGTGAGCGTGCCCCAGCGGGCTGCTCGTGCGTATGGCTCAGCTCGCCCACGCTCAGCCGGCTCCAGAGGAAACATCGCCAGCTCGTCCGCTTCGAAGCGAAGCACGGACCCATTGGGCGCCAAGTATCGGAACGTCGGGGTCTTCTCGTTGTCCTGCTCTGGGAACCGCCGAACCACCGTGAAGCCCCACGGCGTCTGATCTCCCGCAGACGCGTACGCCGGATTGCGCCGCGAGACGACTAGCTGCAAGTTGTGGGCGCGCACTCGTCCGGCACCGCAGAAACGCAGCGCTCCAGTCCCACCCATGGTGTGCTTGCCTTGCACAAACGGGATAGAGCGCTTGTTGCCGGTGTTCAATGAGCAGAACGTCGTAGCAAAGTCGTCGGGCTCTTGGCCCTCTCCGTCATCGGCGACCGAGATGCTGGCGTATCCGTCGGTGGGACCGGTTGCTGCGACAGTGATCCGGTCCGCCTGCTCCTCGCGTTTGCCCGGTGCCCACGCCACGACATTCCCTGCCCGGGACACCTGGCTGGTGTTCATGCCGTGGTCGAACCACGATGACACGGCCTCAAGCCCGCTCAGCGGGATGCCGTCAACGGACCGAGGATCGAGATTGCGCTGCCGGCATGCATCCAGCAGGCGAGCATCGATGGAGTTGACGATCTTCTCTACAAGGGCAGCCTCAGGCGCTTCCTGCTGTCCTCCGATCACCGAAGCGTTCGCCGGGTTGGCGCCGAAGACGCTCCACGCGTCGATGTCATCCCAGTAACCGGCGTCTCTGAGAACGGTCTCGACCTCGGCCTCCGTATCCGCCTGGATCAGCGCCTCGCACAGCGCTCTGCCGCTGAGTTGAGGGTCCGAGTACGACGTGTCGAAGAGTCCGGCAGCACGAGACACCATGTCAGTCAGTCCCCTTTTGATGGCGCTGGCTCAAAGACGCAGGCCGAAGCGTAGGCGTCGACCAGAAATCCGGCATCCGCGGGCACTGCAAAGTGGAGACCTGGGGGAGCCGACGGGTGCCTGACTGGCCTGCGTGCCCGATCATGGCAATTCGGGCTGGCTGTCGTTACCGAATTCACCGACACGCCCGAAGCAGCCGAATGGCACGAGTCTGAGAACACCCGGCGTATGCGAGGCACTGCCGCTAACGGGCACGACGCTCGGGTGATGCAAGGCACATGCGCGGTCCGCAGCGTTGACCGGTAGCCAGCCGACGAGCTGCGACATCTGCACGGCGCCGACACCGCGCCCACGAATCCCGTTACGCCCCGGCCAGCTCGCTGGGTATGCTGGCATACATGAATCGGACCACTGTCAAGCTCCCGTTCGAGCTCGACGCCCGCCTTCGCCACGAAGCCGCTCGGCGCAACATCACCATCTCAGAGCTGACGAGAGAGGCGATCGAGCACCATCTCGGGCCTCGGCGACGCCTCGGCGCGGCGGCGGCCGGTCGCAGCGGTCGTTCAGACATCTCCGAACGCATCGAGGAGATCCTGGCACGCGAGGTCCCAGCATCGCGCTGATCGTCGATGCTGGGCCGCTCTACGCCTACATCGACGCAGACGATCGACATCACGCGGCCAGCTTGAATCTGCTCTCGCAGCATCCGGGACCGCTCATCGTGCCGACCCTGGTGATCACCGAAGTCGCGTACCTGGTCGGCACGCGACTGGGTTCTCGGGCCGAAGTGCGGTTCTTGGGCGACCTCGCTTCTGGAGACCTGTTTGTGGAGCCCGTGGCAGCGAGTGACTGGCTGCGCATCGCCGAACTGGTTCACGCCTACGCCGATCTGCCGTTGGGTACGGTCGATGCATCCGTCATTGCCGCTGCGGAGCGCTTGGGCGCGACAGCCGTGGCCACCGTCGACCGCCGCCACTTCGGCGTGGTCCGGCCTCTGCACTGCGAACGGCTCGAGATCCTGCCCTGACCGGTTGCCTACCGCCGGCGCGCTCGGCAAGCAGCACCGACATCAACGGCTCGCGCATGGCCGGAATCCAAACCGTGCCGTCGGTGAAGTAGCTCGGTTTTGCAAGGATTACAGGGTTTTTGTTCCTATAACAAAATCGCTATAAACTATGAAAAGCAGATGCACCGAGGAGCCAGGCCGCATCGATGGACCGCCGTCTCAACCCGTACACGCCTAACGCAGGCGCCAAGCCCCCAGTGCTCGTGGGCCGCGAGAGCGAACTGGAGGATTTCGATGTGCTGCTGCATCGCCTCGAAGCCGGCTACACCGAGAAGTCCTTGATCGCAGTCGGACTGCGCGGGGTGGGCAAGACCGTGCTGCTTGGCGAGTTCCGTCACCTCGCGCTGGAACGCGACTGGCACGTCGTCGAGATTGAAGTCTCCAAGTGGGACGACGCGCAGTTTCGAAGGAGCATCGCCCGCGAACTGCGGCGCGTGCTGCACGGCATCAGCGCCCGAAACCGGTGGACCGAGAAGCTCAGGGGCGCGATCGGCGCGCTGCGTTCGTTCACGCTCAAGGTCGACCCCGAGGGTCATCTCACGGTCGGGCTCGACGCCGATGCCTCGGTGGGCGTGGCCGACAGCGGAGATCTCGACGCCGACCTGAGCGATCTGTTGGTCGGCGTGGGCGAGGCCGCTCGTGAGCACGACACCGGGGTCGTGCTGTTGCTCGACGAATTGCACTTCTTGACACGGCCACAGATGGAGGCACTCATTGCGGCCGTCCACAAGACCGTTCAACGCTCGCTGCCTCTCAGCGCGGCGGCCGCTGGACTGCCGCAGATTCACGAACTCGTCGGAGACGCCAAGACATACGCAGAACGCCTGTTCAAGTTCCCCTCTATCGGGAGGCTCGACGATTCCGAGGCGCGGGAAGTCCTGCGAGAGCCTGCGAGAAGACTCGACGTGGATTTCGGTGACAAAGCCCTCGATCTCGGACTGGAATTCTCTAAGGGGTATCCCTACTTCCTGCAGGAATTCGGCGAGGCAGCATGGGACCTCGCCTCCGGGTCATCGATCAACGAAATGGATGGGCTGCGCGCCAAGCTGGTGGTGCAGGAAAAGCTGGATTCCGGGTTCTTCAAGGTTCGGCTCGAGCGCACAACCGAACTTCAGAAGGCCTACCTGCGGGCAATGGCAGAACTCGGACCCGACGCACAGCTCGCAAGCCGGGTAGCCGATCTACTCGATCGCACCTCGTCTGAGTGCGGTCCGACCCGAAAGCAGCTCATCGACAAGGGCTTGCTGTATGCGACCGAGCACGGCTATGCCGCTTTCACCGTTCCCGGGTTCGATGACTACCTCAAGCGAGCCGTTCCCCATCTCACGCCGCCGCCTATGAAACGAAGGCGAAGTCATGGTCTTGCAAGGCCGATTTCGGTGAGCGGCTGATCTGTGACACCCTGCTGACTCGGGGTCGTGCCGTAGATGATCTTGAACTACTACTCAGTTGCGGCCGCTGTGCTGGTGGGTGCCGTCTCGGGGTTCTTGACGGTGCGGTGGCTGCGTGGCGGCCTCAGCGGCGGACCGGTGCTCGGGCGTGCTGCGGGCGTGGGGTTCGCGGGCACCGTGGTGTTCGGCGTCGGGGGGCTGGCGATCACCGGTGCGGACGGGTTCACGCTGATCCATGTCGCCTATGTCGTGGGTACCGTCGGGGTGCCGCTGGCCGGCGGCATCGTGCTGCTTTGGGCCCGGCCGCGACCATGGGCGGTCACCGCCGCCTGCGTCATCGCCTTGGCTGCCGTGCCGGTCGGCCTCTATGCGACGCATGTGGAGCCCTTCTGGTTGAAGGTGGATGCCGTGGAACTTGCGGTCGTCGGGGTCGATGAGCCGATCCGGATCGGCGTGCTGGCTGACCTGCAGACGACGGCCATCGGCGACTACGAGCGCAATGCGACCGAACGCCTGCTCGGCTTCGGGCCCGACATCGTGCTGCTGCCCGGCGACCTGTACCAGTTCGATGCCGAATTGCTCGACGAGCGTGCACCGCAGTTCACGCAGCTGATCGAGCGGATTACTGACGAGGTGCCGTTCGTCTACCTGGTGAGCGGCAACACCGACACCGTCGCCGGCCTGCGCCGGATCACCGCCGGCACGGGCGCGAGGGTGCTCGACAACGAGATCGACACGCTCCAGTTCAAGGGTGTGTCAGTGAGCATCGGCGGCACGACGCTGTTCGGCGACGACGCGACAGCCCGGCGTATGGCGAGGCAGCTCGCCGGCGACTCGCTGGCCGGAGACGGGCACGCCGGCGACAGCCAGGCCGGGGTGCGGATCCTGCTCGGGCACAAGCCCGACGCCATCGATCTGGTGCGAGCGACGCCGGTCGATCTGCTGGTTGCCGGCCACACCCACGGCGGGCAGGTCTCGCTGCCGGTCTTCGGCCCGCCGCTGACCCTGTCGAACGTGCCGAGACACATCGCCGCAGGCGGACTGGCAGAGCTGGACGGCACACCGATCTATGTGTCGACGGGCGTGGGCCGCGAGCGCGGCAACGCCCCGCAGATGCGACTCGGCGTCCGCCCCTCGATCGGGATCATCGACCTCGTGAGCGACGGCGGCGACGGCCCATGACCAGCGGGCCGCCGCGGCTGTCGCAACGATCCCTGCCGCAGCTGCCCTTGGGCATCAAGGTGCCGGGCTACGACCGCAACCGGCTGGCACGCTCCATCGTCCACATCGGCGTCGGGGGATTCCACCGCGCCCACGTCGCCACCTACATCAGCGACCTCGCCGAACGCGGCCACACGGCTTGGGAGATCGTCGGCGTCGGCGGCTCGGATGCTCAATCCGTGGCATTTGCGCATGGAAAGTATCTCAAATGATACGCAAACAGCAGAATCAGTTCAGACGCCGGGCTACCTTCGGGGCGTATGGCTCATGCGTCCCGTCGACGAGCACCTCTGAGGCGGCTCGTTGCTGCGGCAGCGGCACTGCTGATGTCGGCCCTGATGCTTGCGGGGTGTGCATCGGAGATGTCGTTCGGCGAGGTGCCGCAGTCCTCAGATGTCGAAGTCCAGCGGAGCGACGAGGCCGCAGCGGACGGCGCTGGTCCTGCGGACTCGCAGGGCTTCAGCCTGGCTCCTACGAGTGCAGCGACTGCTCCTGCACCCGATGGTGAGCCTCCCGCGCCCGACGTCGGGGAGCGGCTGTGGCCGGGAAACACGGTGCCGGGGCTGTTGCGGTTCGTCACCTACGACCCCGACGAGGGATGGACGGCTCCGACCAAACCCGAGGAGCTCTTCGTTTCGACAGGAACGTGGGTGCTCGTCTCGGGTTCGGCGTTCGCTCCGTTCTCCGCGGTGGACCTCGAACTCATCTCCGGGGACTGGGAGGAACTCGAAGTGCTCGGGGAGTCCGCGTCGATGGACGACTTCTCGTTCACGGACTTGGATCCGGTCACTGCCGACGACCGTGGGGTTATCGAAGCGCGATGGCAGGTGCCCGATACCGCGCGTGCTGCGGTGTACATATTTCGGGCAGTGGGACCCGGCAGGTGGCGCGCCGAACTCGAGTCGGTCACCGACGGAATCTTGGTCGGCCAGCCGGGGGACGGTCCTCCACAGAACGCTCCCCAAGACTTGGAATGGGACGCGAGCCGGCGCGACATGAGCCATTCCGCCGAGGGCACTGCTGCGTCCCTCGGCTACCGAAGGCTCGCTTTGGGCTACGACCACACATGCCTGCTGCAGCAGGACTCTGCTGTTCGCTGCGGGGGATACAGGCCGGGCGCCGAGGCCGAGGATCCTGTCGGGAGTTTCGTGGCGATCGCAGCGGGCGGATTCAACAGCTGCGGCATCCGCACAGACGGCACCGTCGCGTGCTGGAGCGTCGATAGCGAGCTGTCGGACAAGGCGCCTGGGGGGACGTTCACGTCGATCGACGTCCATCCCACGCACGCATGCGCAGTGCGGTCCGACGGCCAGCTGGTGTGCTGGGGGAATTACTGCCAGTGGGGCGCGGTCGGCGAGGTGCCGATGTGCGAGGACTCCGCGGAGGTCGCACAGGACGGCCGGAGCCCAATACCAGATGGCCTGTACAAGCGGGTGTCCATCGGCACCGAATTCACCTGCGCGATCACTGAGCACGACGAGATCTCATGCTGGACCTGGCACCTCGACTACGAAGTCGACGATCCGCCACAGGGTGCGTACAGGTCGGTCGACGTCGGGGGCCTGGAGGCCTGCGCGATCCCCGTCGAAGGCAACACGGAATGCTGGTACTGGGGTTCATACAACAAGTCGCTCTTCGACAGTGCGCCGACTGGGCAATACGTCGCGCTGTCGGTGGACAACACCCTGTGCGCCCTGCACCGGACGGGGGGCATCTCATGCTGGGACGGCGACGACAGTTATGAGGATCTGAGGATCTTCGACGCGCCGTCAGGGACCTACCTCGACGTAGCGACGTCCCGCACACGCGCGTGCGGGCTGACCGTCGACGAGCGTGTGGTCTGCTGGGGCGAATACGAGGGGCAGACGGTCGACGCGCCGGCGGGCAAGTTCAGCTCCTTGTCGGTGGGATACGACCACTCGTGCGGGCTGCGGTACGACGGGTCCGTGGAGTGCTGGGGGTCCAACCTGCGGTGGCAGTCCGACAATCCGACAGGCAGCTTCGAGTCAGTGGACGCGTTGAAGCACCGGACTTGTGCTGTGCGCATGAGCGGGGAAGAGGTCTGCTGGGGCGCAGGAGACGCCGAGAGGACCCCCGACGACGTTCCGCAGGGCAGCTACTGCAGCCCGCAGGGCGGACTCGTCGTGTGCGACGACAGCCACTACCAGGACGCCCACAGCCTGCCTGAGGACCTGCCGGAAGACTTCACGACAGTCACCGCGGGATGGGGATTCGCGTGCGGCACACGCACGAGCGGGGAGAGGCTCTGCTGGGGCCAGGGCGGGTGGTACACCGACTCCCCGCAGGGCAGCTTCGAATATCTCAGGGCAGGCACATGGTTCGCATGCGGGATCCGCTCCTCAGGCGAAGTCGAGTGCTGGGGCCAGCGCACGACCTCGCCGTCGTTCGTGCAGTGGGTGCAGCAGCGGCCTCACTGGCCCGACATGGGAGCAGTCGCGGCGCCATGACGAGCTCGTCGCGAGCAAGCGCAGCATCGCGGTGTCGAAGGCCCTCTCGTTGCGTCGGCGCGGACCGCGTTGCTCGACTCCAGCGGTGTGCGCGTCTGCGCTGAGCCGTTCACCGTCGCCGCCCTCGGCGCGCTCGACTCCTTCGGCTGCGGTGATGACTTCGGTGCCCTGATCGGCGTCTACGGCGGCGCCCGCGCGATCGGCCCCTGAATCGGCTGTCGTTCTCGTCGTCGGCGTCGCCCATGGCACCGAGGATGAGCACTGTGAAGGCGGGCCATGCCAGCCATGCCTTGGCGGCGCCCAGCCATCCGTCGCTGATCGTCAGGTAGGCCGCGTACGCGAGGTCGGACTCGGCCCATTCGACAGGCTCAACCCGCTCACCGGATGCAGAGACTGGAGAGACGACCACGAGGCGAACTGGATGGCCAGCGAACTCCTCGTCACCAGAAAGATGGCACTCGCCATCGCACGCGGACGGTTCACCTTCGACGACGCCCTCGGGCACCTCGCCGTCAGCCCCGACATGCTGAACCGGCGGATCAACATGACCGGCGCTCGCAAGCAAGCCAAACGCGAACGCGCCAACGGCGCCCATGCATCCACGAGCACCAGCGCTTCGTCAGCCGAACGCTGATCCCGACTGTCAACAACCTGCGTCAGTTTCAGACCTAGGGCGAGGCCAATTCGGAGGTGCGAGCTAGAAGGCCCTTGACCGCCTCGGCAACGATGCGATCGGCATCCACTGACGTCGTTTCCAGGTGTTGGTACTGGACTGCTGCAGCCAGTGCCGCGATCGGTGTTCCGCCGACGGTCGCGTGGCGAGTGAGGGCGGACAACCCGAGACTCCATCCAATGGCGAGCTTGAGCCTGAAGCTCCGGTGTCCGATGCCGGTGTAGTCACTCAGGTTGTACTCCCAACCAATGGTGAGCGGTGCTTCATCATCCAGCTTGAAGCCGGGGGACAAGATGTAGCTGCTCTTGGTGTTCTCCCACTCCGAGGCCTGCAGAAGGTGGGATCCGCTTGCACCGCCGGCGCCCCTCGGAGTGACACGGCAGTTCTGGCCGTGTCGCCGGAACAAGCTCTCGCCGAGCTGGGAGCAGTACGGCTCGAGTGCATCCAGCGTGGGTCGGATGTGGGCGCGGTACGCGATGTCCACGATTTCGACATCATTGGGGGCCGGCGCTGTTGACGTCCGTTCGTCGATGAATTCGGTCAGTTCTCGCTCGGCGTCGAGCCGGTCGAGGACCGCACCGAGGCCGCTCAGCGGAACAACGGCGCGATCGTTGGACTGCTGACGGTCCAGGCCTCCGTAGACGACGGTCTTGGAGATCACGTTCGGCAAGAGCTCCCCCACCCTGTTGAGCGACGTGAAGTAGTCGCCGGCTACCGTCGACCCGGACTTGGCTTCGATGGCGTGAATCTCTTGGCCCGACTCGCACAGCAGGTCGCACTCCAGTCCATTGGATTCCCGGAAGAACGAGAACCGCGCCCCGCGACCGCGGTTGTAGCGATGCTTCAGTGCCTCGGTGACGACGACATTCTCAAAGAGAGCGCCCCGCAGCGGATGAGTCTCGACCTGGGTCGCATTCTCGATGCCGATGAGATAGCCGGCCAGCCCGACATCGTAGAAGTAGAGCTTGGGCGACTTGATCAAACGCTTGTTGATGTTGGCGTGGAATGGCGGCAGCTGGTACACGATGTAGCTCGCCTCGAGGATGGTCAGCCATTCCCGGGCCGTCGCATGAGTCACCCCGGCGTCGCTGCCCAGCGAGCTCAGGTTGACGAGCTGCCCGACCCGGCCGGCGCACAGCCGCACGAAGCGACGAAAGCTGGAGATGTTGCGAACCTCGTTCGAACGACGGACGTCGCGCTCCACGTAGGTCTCGAAGTAGTCGCCGAGCGCCTGGCGCGGATCGAGTCCTTGGTCGTGGAGGCGTGGGTAGAACCCGGTGAAGATGACGTCGTCGACGGCAGTGCTCGCACCCGTTCGGGCGAGTTCGGGCAACGAGAACGGCAGCAGCGTCAGCAGAGCAGTTCGTCCTGCGAGCGACTGGCTGACGGCTCGTGAGAGGCGGAACTGCTCGCTCCCGGTGAGGACGAACAGTCCGTTCTTCTTGCGTTCATCGGCATCGACTTGGATGTAGGAAAGCAGTTCGGGGACGTTCTGGATCTCGTCGATGATCGCCCCGTCTCCGCACCGCGCAAGGAAGCCTCGAGGGTCGGTTTCCGCAAGCTCGCGTTGATCCGGCGACTCGAGATTGAAGTAGCGCAGATGGCCGAACGCAGCACGGCACAACGTCGTCTTGCCGGACTGGCGTGGACCAGTCAGAGTGACGACTGGGTATTGACCCAGCAGCTCGCGCAAGCGGGGAGTGATCTCTCGCTCAATCATGCTGGAGCCGTAGCCGTCGGTCATGCCGATTGATAATACTACTCTCAGATTGCATATCTCATGTCGCGACGACCTCCTTTCCGGGCGGCACACCCCGTTCGAGAAACCCGCAATTGCAGGTGACATGGCAATGGGGGGCGAATTTACGCTGCGAGCGGCTCGACCCTGACAGGGTCGCGACAACCGACGACGTGGGGGTAGCGGTGGCCGTTCCAGTACCCGACCTGGATGAGCTGCGTGAGATTTCGCAGCGCTGGAATCTCAGGCTTCATGACGACGAGCTCTCGGTGTACCAAGCGCTGATCGAGGGCGCGCTGGGGTCATATGAGTACGTGGATGCGATGTACGACGCGTCCAAGCCTGCGGCGCCCGAGCGCAGCAGCTACCGGCCGGATGACGCCGACAACGAGCTCGGCGCTTGGTACGTGCGATGCGACCTCCAAGACGCCGATTCAGGACCGCTCGCGGGCAAGACGTTCGCCATCAAGGACAACGTGGCCGTGGCGGGCGTGCCGATGATGAACGGCTCGCGCATCGTGGAGGGCTACGTGCCGACCGTGGACGCCACGGTCGTCTCGCGGATCCTTGCCGCAGGCGGCCGAATCCTCGGCAAGTCGGCGTGTGAAGACCTCTGCTTCTCAGGGGCCAGCCACACCTGCGCGACCGGCCCCATTCGCAATCCGTGGGACACCTCGCGCACGTCCGGGGGATCATCGGGCGGCAGCGGAGCTCTCGTCGCAGCCGGCGAGGTGGACATGGCGATCGCAGGCGACCAGGGCGGGTCGATCCGGATGCCGTCGGCTTTTTGCGGCAATGTCGGGCTGAAGCCGACCTTCGGCTTGGTCCCTTACACCGGGGCCTATCCGATCGAGTGGACCATCGATCATCTGGGGCCGATGGCCCGCAACATGGATGATCTCGCGGCGTTCCTGACGGCGATCGCGGGACCTGACGGCAACGACCCGCGCCAACCGCACGCGCCGTCGGGGATCGACTACGCGGACGGCATGGAAGACGGCATCGACGGGCTCAGGATCGGTGTCGTCGCCGAGGGCTTCGGATGGGAAGAGCTCAGCGATGGGGTGTCAGACGCGCTCGTGGAGGCCGCTGCTGGGCGTCTCGCAGACGCAGGCGCGATCGTCGAGACATTCTCGATGCCCGAACACCGGGATGCCTTGCACGTGTGGAACGTCATCGCGACCGACGGCGCCATGTGGCAGATGATCCGCGGCAACGGCTACGGCATGAATTACCGGGGGCTGTTCGACCCCGAGCAGATCGAGCACACCCAGCGAGGCTGGAAGAACAACGCTGCGATGACGTCGAAGACGCTCAAATTCGTGCTGTTGTGTGCTGAGCACACGTTCTCGCACACAGGTGGAGGGGCCTACGCCCGCGCATCCAATGTCCGTCAGCAGATCAACGCCGCCGTCGATGCCGCCTTCGACCGCTTTGACGTGCTGTGCTATCCGACGCTGCCGTTCCCGGCGACGAAGATCCCGTCGAGCGACGCCCCGATCGACGAGTACGTGGCGCGTGCGCTGGAGATGATCCCCAATACCGCAGTCTCGAACGTGACCGGCAATCCCGACCTGACGATTCCGGTCGCAGCGGGCGGCGGATTGCCCGTGGGAATGAGCATCGTGGGCAGGCAATGGGATGAGCCGACGCTGATTCGGGTGGGCCGGGCCTATGAGAGGCTTGTGGGCGGATTCGAACTGTCTCCGATGGCGCAGGAAAGGCTCGACGGCTGAACGCAGAGCACACGAACCGTGCTCTATTGATGGAGGAAGCATCGGTCTCAGGGCGCGAGGGAGCTATGGCTGAAGTCAGGCCTGGGGGGAACGGTCCCGTGGACAGCGAAGCTGCCCCCCTGGAGGATCTCGAACGACTCGCAGATCTCAGCGAGACGCTGGTTGGATTCCTCGATCCAGGGGTTCTCGCCCAGCGCAGTGCGACGTTGCTGCACCGCCTGCTGGGGCTTCCCCTCATATCCGTGGCAGTGCGCGACGGCATGTCGCACTTCGCGATGCGCGGCGTTCACGGAGCCCGCACCGACCATTACCGCCAAGTCCAACTGTCGACGGGCGAGGGCATGGGCGGCAGGGTGATGATCGAGCGACGGCCGATCGAGGTGGAGAACTACACCACAGATCCGCGCATCACGAACCACTTCTCCGACGTCGTGTCCGCTGAGGGACTCGGAGGCATGGTCGCGGTGCCCGTCGAGTACGACGACGAGCTTGTGGGGATCCTGTACGGCGGTCTTCGCTCGATCGGATCTATCGGCGACCGATCCAAAGTGCTGCTCGAAGAAGCGGCGACCAACTTGGCACCGATGATGGCCGCGTCGATACGCGCCGCCACGGCGATCCGACGGCACGTCGATGCCGAGCGTCAACGCATTGCGAGTGATCTCCATGATGACGTAAGCCAACTGCTGTTTTCGATCAGCGTTGCTGCCCAATGTCTGCGAGACGGAGGCAACGAGAGCCAGTCGGCCATTGCCGAGCGCATTGAGCGTCAAGCTCAAGAAGCCACCCAACGGATGCGCCAGGCCTTCAATGTCACCGAGCCCAGCAATTCGAACGAGTCCGCGACAGTTGCCCTTCAGAGTGAGATCGACGACCTGGCAGCCAGATCGGGACTCATGGCGCATTTCGTCGTGCGGGGCGCAATCCGTCCGATGCCGCAGCGAGTCGAGGCTGCGCTCGTCAGCATCGTCCGTCAAGCCTTCTTCAACATCGAACAGCACGCGCAGGCGTCCATGGTCGTCGCGACGCTGGAGTTCCGAGAAGCAGAAGTCTCACTGGTCATCCAGGACGACGGCCACGGGCTGCCTGAGCCATTTGAGCTACTCGTGGTTCCATCAGGCGATCGGCACTGGGGCTTGGCCTCGATGCTGCGACAAGCGCAACGCCAGGGCGGCAATTTGGAGGTGCGGCCAGGAGAGGACGGCGGAACGACGGTCCGTATCACCATGCCCGTCGGCGAGCACTGATGGCCGCTTCGGTGCTGGTAATCGATGATCATCCGGTGGTGATCGACGGAGTCCGCCAGCTGCTGGCCCGAGCGTCGGAGTTCACGATGGTCGGCGAAGCCACCAATGGCGACGACGGGGTGGCACTGGCGCAGTCGTTGGGACCTGACCTGGTGCTGTTGGACCTCAAGCTCGGCGACAGCTTCGCCCCGCACCTGTGCCGTCTGCTGATGGAAGCGTCCGAAGTGTCGCGCATCGTGGTCCACACCGCGTTCGACGACCGCGAACCGCTGCGGGCCTGCCTGAATGCAGGCGCTGTCGGAGTCGTCCTCAAGGACGCCAGCAATCTCATGGATGCGCTGCGCCAAGTGATGACTGGCGAGATCTACGTGGATCCTTCGCTCGTCGTCGACCCGAAGGCCCGCGCAATGCGGCTCGGGGACGAAGGCGGCGTGTACGAGTCGCTGACGCTGCGGGAATATGAGGTCTTGTGCGTCATGGCGTTGGGACGCACCAGCAAGGAGATCGCAGCCGAGCTGCATCTGGCCGAGAACACAGTGCGTAGCTACACCCAGGCGCTGCTCTCGAAGCTGCACGCCCGCAACCGCATCGAGGCTGTGGCAATCGCTCGCGAGCTGCGACTGCTCTAGCTAGCACCTGCATTCGCGGGTAATTCCGCTCAACCCTGCATTCGCGTGTGTCGGTGAGTCGGACATGGGCCATAAGCACTGCCCAGAACACGCCTCTTGCCCATCGCACCGTAGGAGCCGCGGCGTGCGGCAACTGCAGTCGATGGCGGAAGCGTCACGAAGGGGAGACCAGTTCCTATGTCCACAAATCAAAGCACGACCGGGCGCCGAGCCCGAAGTCGCCTATCCAGG
This sequence comes from Acidimicrobiales bacterium, assembly GCA_965231925.1. Taxonomy (GTDB): domain Bacteria; phylum Actinomycetota; class Acidimicrobiia; order Acidimicrobiales; family Poriferisodalaceae; genus Poriferisodalis. The sequence continues at coordinate 436,187 of OZ246894.1, read as the reverse complement.
CTCGCCGTCGCAATCGTCGCGGTCGCACTGACCGTGGCGGCATGCACCAGCAGCGATGACGACGCCGAACCGACTGCAGAGACCGCAGCGGCCGCAGATGCGGGAACCGCCGACACTGCGGCCGAGGCCACAGAGACCACCGCTGCCGTCGCGGCGGACGACACCCCTGCCGACGAACCTGCCGCGCCGGCCGATACCGAACCGATCCGTGTCGGAAGCCTCCTTGACGAGACAGGGCCGCTGAACATCTACGGCACGCCGATGGCGGACGCGACCCGGCTGGCGATCGCAGACATCAACGCGAAGGGCGGCGTGCTCGGACGCCAGCTCGAACTCGTGGCTCTTGATTCGAAGTCTGATCAGAACGAGTACATCGCCGGCGCCGACCGGCTGGTGTCCGAAGACCTCGCAGTGGTCCATGCAGGCATCACCAGCGCATCGCGTGAGGCGATTCGCCCAATCTTCGACGAGGCCGAGTTGCTGTACTTCTACAACGTCCTCTATGAGGGCGGCGTGTGCGACCGCAACACCTTCGTCACCGGTGTCGTGCCGACCCAGCAGCTCCAAGTGCTGATCCCGTGGGCCATCGAGAACATGGGTCCGCGCCTGTATGTGCTGGCCGCCGATTACAACTACGGCCAGATTTCGGCGGACTGGGTCCGCGAGTATGCGGCCGCCAACGGCGGCGAGATCGTGGGTGAAGACTTCTTCCCGCTCGATGTCGCCGAATTCGGCACCACGATCTCAGAGGTTCAGGACGCCAGCCCCGATGCGGTCGTGTCGCTGCTGGTCGGCGGCGCCCATATGTCGTTCTATAGCCAGTACAACGCGGCCGGGGTCAACGCTGACATCCCGATCGTGTCGACGACCTTCGGGCTCGGCAGCGAACAGGTCGCGCTCGATGCGGCCTCTTCGGAGGGCATCGTCGTCGCCTACCCGTACTTCGAAGAACTCGACACTGCGGTCAACGCCGAATTTGTGGCTGCATGGCACGGCGAGTTCGGCAGTGACTACCCCTACGTCACGGACCTCGCTGTGTATGTCTGGGAGGGATGGCACCTGTGGGCAGATGCTGTGAACGCAGCGGGGACATTGGACCGTGACGCTGTGATCGCGCAGCTCGAGAGCGGTGTCAGCTTCGTCAGCCCGAAGGGCGAGGTGAGCCTGGACGGCGGTTCGCACCATCTGGTCCAGCCGGTGAGCCTGGCACGGGCCAACGCCGACAACGGTTTCGATGTCTTCGAGACGTTCGACAACATCCCGCCCTCGTTCGAGCAGGACGTCTGCGACCTGATCGCCAGCCCCGACACGAACGAGCAGTTCACTCCCTGATCCCGAACAGCGGAGCCGGCGACATGCAGTCGCAGGAAGGCGTCAGCACCCCTCGGCGCCTTCCTGCGGCCGCATTCTGAACCCGAAGAACTACGGAGCACGCCGAGCCGATGGCCTTCGACCGACTCTTCAACCTCGGCTTCGACCTGGTCACGACGATCTCGGTGCTGGCCTTGGTGTCGATCGGGTTGGCGATCACGTTCGGCATGAGGGGGATCATCAACCTCGCTCACGGCGAGTTCATCATGCTGGGGGCGTTCGCCACGCTCACTGGGGTTCGAAATGGGCTCAACACTTGGGTCGCGATGCTGGCCGCGGCGGTGGCGGTCGGGGTGTTCGGCATCATCGTCGAGCGCTTGCTGATCCGATGGCTCTATGCCCGCTTGGCGGACACGATGCTCGCTACTTGGGGCCTGTCGTTGGTCATGGTGCAGGTCATCGAGAACATCTATGGATCGGTGACTGAAGGCATTGCAGTACCTGTCGGCGACTTCAGCGTCGGCAACTACTCGATGTCGACCTACAACGTCGTGCTGATGGGGGCAGCCGTTGCGTGTGTCCTGGTCACCTTCGCCGTCATGCGCCACACCCGCTATGGGCTGCACGCCCGAGCGTCGGTGCAGTCCCCGTCGATGGCTGAAAGCCTCGGCGTCAACACCTCCCGGATCAATATGTGGACATTCGGGTTCGGCGCGTCGCTGGCCGGCGCTGCGGGTGCGTTGCTGGCACCCCTCGTGGGCGTCATTCCCACTATGGGCCAGACGTTCGTGGCCCGCTCGTTCATGACGGTGATCGTCGGTGGACCTGCTTTCGTCGCCGGTCCAGTGTCGGCGAGTGGGCTGCTGGGATTCATAGAGAACGTCAGCACGAATCTGTTCACGCCGGTCATCGGGCAAGCCATGTTGCTGATCGCTGCAATCGTCATTCTGCGGTTCTTGCCCCAAGGCCTCACCGGTCAGCGAAGCCTGCGATGAACACCTTGGCGGCACGGTTCCGCTCGCAGCAAGCAGGCTCCGGCCGCGGTTCGGTGCGAATCGACACGGCAGCAGCCGCGGCCGCATTTGCCGTCGTCGCCGTCCTGGCCAACCTGGTCGAGGAGTTCACGGCCTTCGAGTGGACTCTGTGGGCCACTCAGGCAATCCTGGCTCTGTCGCTCACGCTCGTATGGGGACAAGGCGGCATCTTCAGCCTCGGCCAGGCGGCTATCTACGGCGTCGGCGGCTACACCTACGGGTTCTGGGCCATCAATCTCGCCGACAACACCGGCGAGACGATCACCGCAGTACTGGCGGCCGTCGCAGCGGGAACGATCGTCGCCGCGCTGCTCGGCTACTTCATGTTCTACGGCAACGTGACCGATGTCTACGTGGCCATCATCACGCTGGCCACCAGCTTGGTGCTGTTCGCGTTCGTGAACTCGACCTCCGGCACGGCCTACCGCATCGGCGACGCGCCGTTCGGCGGGTACAACGGCATGACCCGTATTCCCCGGCTCACGGTGCGGCTGCCCGGCGCCGAGAGCTACATGCTCACCCGCACGCAGTTCTTCTTGGTGTGCGCCGCCGCGGGACTCGTCATCGCCGTCGTCATCCGGGTCATCGCCCGCAGGCCGTTCGGGCGCGTCTCAGTCGCGTTGCAGCACAACGAGCTGCGCACCGAGCTGCTCGGCTACGACGTCCGCCGGCACAAGCTCGCGCTGTTCACCGTCGGCGGGGCCATCGCCGGATTCGCGGGCGCACTCTTCGCTGCATGGGGCAGGTTCATCAGTCCCCCGGTCTTCTCGCTCGCGCCTGCTGCGCTGGTCGTGATCTGGGTGCTGGTCGGCGGTCGCACAAGCGTCGCGGGCGCGTTCGTGGGCGTGCTGGTCGTCAAGGGCTTCTCGTCGTGGTTCGGCGGGGCGAGCGGCGACAACGAACCGATCGTTCTCGGGCTGCTGCTGATCGTGATCGTCCTGGCACTGCCCGGCGGGATCGTCCCCAGCCTTGGACGCGCGCGAAGCCGGATATCGAGGTTTCTGGCCAGCCGCAGCCGAGCGTCAGCGGCCGATGCACCGGCGCCGTCGCAGAACGTTGACCACGTCCTCGAGGTGCTGTCCGACACCGGCTCCGAGGATCGAGGGCACCGGATTGCCGTGCGGGGCGTCACCAAGCAGTTCGGCGGGCTCGCAGCAGTCAACGACGTCACGTTGGCCTTCCCGTCTCAGGGAGTGTCGTGTCTCATCGGGCCCAACGGGGCGGGCAAGAGCACCCTGCTCGCCTTGCTCTCCGGTCAGCTGCGAACGACATCCGGAGCGGTCACCCTCGACGATCACGACCTGACCAAGTGGCATCCCTACCGTCGGGCGCGCGGCGGCGTGGGCATCAAGCTGCAGGTCGCATCGATCTACAAGGCCTTGACAACCCGAGAGAACCTCTGGCTCGCCTGCTACGCCAAGTCCCGCAGCATCGAATCGGCCCGGACTCGCTCATCGGAGCTCCTCGAATGGCTCGGGTTGAGCGACGATGCCCAACGCCCAGCAGGGACACTGTCTCACGGCCAGCAGCAGTGGCTGGAGGTCGGCATGGTCGTCGCCGGCGAGCCCAGCGTCGTGCTGCTCGACGAGCCCACGGCCGGAATGACACGCCACGAGACCGAGCGCACTGCGGCTCTGGTCGCCCAACTGGGCGAATGCGCATCTGTCATCGTCGTCGAGCACGACATGGAATTCGTGCGCCGCTTGGACGCGCCCATCACTGTGCTCCATATGGGCTCGTTGTTCGCCCAAGGCAGCTTCGAACAGCTATCGCGAGACGAACGAATCATCGACATCTACCTCGGAGGAAGACACGCCGATGCTGCAAGCGAGTGACCTGCGAGCCGGCTACGGGTCCGCAGCAGTGCTGCACGGCGTCAGCCTCTCCCTCGCCGAAGGCGAGCGCGCCGCCGTTCTCGGCCGCAACGGAGTCGGCAAGACGACGCTCATGCGGGCGCTCAGCGGCACGATCAGCTCCACAGGCGGGACGCTCACATTCCGGGGGACCGATCTGGTGCCGCTGCGGCCGCACGAACGAGCCCGACTCGGCATCGCCCACGTACCCCAAGGACGCGACATCTTCCCCAAGCTCACCGTCGCGGAGAACCTCAGGGTCGGCGCCGCAGCGATACGCGGTTCGGCCGATGCCCAGATCGACGAGGTCTACGACGAGTTCCCCTTGCTCGCAGAGCGCCGACGCGCTCGCGGCGGCAGCCTCTCAGGCGGTCAACAGCAGATCCTGGCCTTGGCACGGGCCCTGGTCTCAGAGCCGAAACTGCTGCTGCTCGACGAGCCCTCCGAAGGCATTCAGCCCTCCATCCTCGACGAGATCGCCGAGGCCATCGATCACATCAATTCCGCCCGAGGGATCACCGTGCTCGTCGTCGAGCAGAACCTCGACTTCGCAGCTCGCATTGCGGAACGCGGCCTGATCATGGACAAGGGCGAGATCATCGAGACCCTCGACATAGCCGAACTCCACGACAACCGCGACCTCCAACGCAAGTTCCTGGCCTTGTAGGCAACTGCCCCAGCACCTCACCGACGGAGCACACCGCATGATGCAATTCACTGACGAGCAAGACCAGTTCCGGGCAGTCGTTCGTGACTTTGCTGAAGCGGAGATCGCACCGCACGCTGCCACTTGGGACCTTGCGCACACCTTTCCCACGGACACTGTGCGAGCCATGGGCGAACTTGGGCTGTTCGGGCTCATATTCCCCGAGGAATACGGGGGTGCCAGAGCGGACTTCACCACCCTCTGCATTGCCATCGAGGAGATCGGGCGAGCCGATCAATCGCTGGGCATCACGCTCGAGGCTGGCGTCTGCTTGGGAGCGAAACCGATCTTCGAGTTCGGATCGGACGCACAGAAGGCCGAGTACTTGCCTGACCTCGTCGGCGGTCGGACGCTCGCTGGCTTCGGACTTACCGAACCCGACGCCGGCTCCGACGCCGGAGCGACCAGGACACGCGCCGTGTTCGACACGTCGAGTGCGCAGCCCCACTGGGTGATCGACGGATCCAAGTGTTTCATCACCAATTCCGGCACCGAGATCACCAGCCTCGTCACAGTGACCGCTCGGACTGCTGATGGCATCTCAACCTTCATCGTGCCCGCGGGTACTGCCGGCTTCATCGTGGAGCCGGCGTACCACAAGATGGGTTGGCACGCATCAGACACCCATGGGCTGCTGTTCGATGGATGCCGAGTGCCCGAATCCAACCTCCTCGGAGCGCCCGGGCGAGGGTTTCAGCAGTTCCTGGCGACCCTCGACGACGGGCGGATCGCCATCGCGGCACTCGCAGTGGGACTGATCCAAGCCTGTCTCGAAGAATGCACGGCGTATGCGAACCAACGGACCGCGTTCGGCAAGCCGATCGGCAGCAATCAAGGGATCGCCTTCAAGTGCGCCGACATGGCGGTCGCTGCGGAAACCGCCCGCCAAGTGACGTATGCGGCGGCGGCACGCAAAGACGCTGGACTGCCGTTCAAGAAGGAAGCAGCCATTGCCAAGCTCTACGCGACCGAGGCAGCGGTGACGGCGGCGCGTGAAGCAACCCAGGTCTTCGGCGGTTACGGATTCATGGACGAGACCCCAGTGGCGCGGTTCTATCGCGACGCGAAGATCCTGGAAATAGGCGAAGGCACAAGCGAGATTCAGCGAATCGTCATCTCACGCGAACTCGGGCTTGGTCAGCCGGGTTAGCTGGCGAGCAGACGTCCGCAGGACAAATCCGAAGGTGCTTCGCCCAACACTGGAACGCGGCTGGGCTGCTTGCAGAACGCGAATTGTCCTCTTCCGGAACGCGGTCTATAGAGAAGTTCCGACGAGATCACCGAGCAAGCGCATGCAGCGCGCGGATGCCGGCGGCGAAGGGGGCAGACTTCGAGCAGCAATCCCGTCGGGATCTTCGCCGGATTTGCCCTCGTAGCTCAGGGGATAGAGCGTCGGTTTCCTAAACCGTGCGTCGCAGGTTCGAATCCTGCCGAGGGCGCTGATTGGGCGGGCACGGCATCAGCAGGCACGCTTGGCAGCAGCGGCAGTGCGGTTGCAGCATGATGGCTCGCTGGAAGACGGGAGCGCCCCATGCACGTCAGCGCGACATTGCCTCAGCACAACCTGCGAGCCATTCCGGACGAGGTGCGGCGGATCGAGGCCGACGGCTACGACAGCGTCGTCACGATGGAGAACCGGCATGAGCCGTTCATCCCACTCGGCATCGCAGCGGTGCACAGCGAGCGGGTGAAGCTCGCCACCAGCGTGGCGATCAGCTTCCCCCGCAGCCCGATGGTGACCGCGTCGACTGCGTGGGACCTGCAAGCGGCTTCGAACGGGCGCTTCGTGCTGGGCATCGGCAGCCAAGTCAAGGGGCACAACGAGCGGCGGTTCAGCGTGCCGTGGTCGGCGCCGGCGCCCCGCATGGCCGAGTACGTGCAGGCGATCCGGGCCATCTGGCACACCTGGTCCAGCGGCGAGCAGCTCAGCTACGAGGGCGAGCACTACCGCTTCTCGCTGATGACGCCGAACTTCACACCCGAGCCGATTGACTCAACACCGCCGATCATGATCGCTGCGGTCGGACCGGCCATGCTGCGAGTGGCCGGGCAGCACTGCGACGGGGTGCGCCTGCACGGCTTCTGCACGCCGGACTACCTGCGGGAACATGTGATGCCCCAGCTGCAGGCCGGGCTCGACCGGGCCGGGCGCAGCCGCAGCGACTTCTGGGTGACCGGCGGCGGGTTCATCTGCACCGGCGCCGACGACGAGACCGTGGAGCGCATGGTCGAGTGGGTCCGCTACCGGATCGGCTTCTACGGCAGCACCCGGGCGTACTGGCCGGTGCTGGAGCAGCACGACCTCGGGGACCTGGGCGAGAAGCTCAACCACCTCTCTCGCAACGACGGCTGGGGCCAGATGGCCGCCTGCGTCGACGACGACGTGGTGCGGCTGTTTGCTGCGGTGGGCCGCCATGACCAGATCGCCGGCGCCATCGCCGAGCACTTCGACGGGCTCGTCGACGAGGTCAACGCCAGCGTCTCCATGGACATCGGCGCCGACCTGCCGCCCGACGTGATCGAGGACATCGGTGCCGTTCCCACCGCTGGGCTGCCGGCCTGACGACACGGATCCGGGGCCAAGAGGCTCACCAGCCCTGCGGCGCTGACGCATGCAGGCCAGCCGCTGTGGCCATCGGCAAGCCCCGACATCAGCTTGCGACGTCGGCTAGCAAAGAGAACTCGCACAGCATTGACGAACCCAAAGGGGATGCACCATGCCTGACGACACCGAAGCGATTGTGGAAGTCCGGGACTACACCATCGAGCCCGAGTGGTTTGACGCCTACCGGCAGTGGGCCACCGACCATGCGGCGCCGTGGCTGCGGGCCAACCTCGACGTGATCGACTTCTGGGTCGACGACGGTCATGAGCCCGAGGTTGCGGGATCAGACCCGCAGGTGTCCCCGCACGGCCAGCCGAACGTGTGCTGGATCATTCGCTGGGACAGCCGGGAGGCCCGCGAGGAGGGCTTCAGGTCGAAGCTCAGCGGCGCCGAGTGGCAGGAGATCTGGGCAAAGCACCCGAACACGAACGCCTACCTCCACCTCAACGTGCGCTTCATGACGGCTGCCTGAGCTAGCGGGTGCGCCCGCTGCGCGGCGGCAGGGCGTCAGTTCATAGGCACAAGCGCAGCAGTACCAAAGACCACACGGAAGCGAACGCACCAGACCGACACGGTGCTGTAGCGGTCGAGGTCCACATCGTCGGGAATCACGTAGTTCTGTGCCCCGATGTTGCCCTTCAGGTCGCCCAGGTCGATGAAATCGTCCACGAGGTCGCCGACAGAGGCGTCCGGACCCGCAGTGTGCAGGTACACGTTCAGATCGGGGCCGTTGTCGGTGGCGAAATCGTCGTCGAACCGCAGGAACGTCTGCGTGCCGTCGGTGAGCACCACCGCCGTTCCCTCGGCGGGGTGCGACCGGGGCCCGAAGCTCCCGACGTAGGCGACCCGGACGCCGCCCTCAGCCATCTCCTCGGCCGCCGCCATTGTCTCGGCCTGCTCCCGCTCTCGCTCGGCGGCGAGCTGCGCCGCCTCGTCGGGGCTCATCATCTGCTCCTCGGCGGCTTCCAACTGGGCGATCTCTTCGAGCATCGGGTTCAGATGCCCGTACATGTGGCCCATCGCCTCGTCCGAGCCTTCGGCCATTGCGTCGGTGCGCATGCGGTCCGCTTCAGCTTCGAGCTCCGAGCGTCGCTCGGCGAGCACAGCCCGTCCTTGCGAACCGCCGCTGGCCACTGCCGAGCTGATGAGCTCGTCGATGTCGGTCTCGCCGAGATCGGCGGCGAACTCCGGCGCCTCCTCGTCGACCACTTCATCCACGAAGATCAGGTGGACCGCGAACACAAAGAAGGCCAGGTAGATAACCACCGCCGAAGCAACGCCGAGGCCTGCCGCAGCCGCCCAGCGCCCTCGCGTGGTCCGCGGAATCAGCTTGCCTGCCAGCCGTCTCATCGCCCGGTCACGTTCTCGTTCATGTTGACAACCGTAGAAGGCGCACGCTCGCGTTCATCGCCAGGCGCCGACGGATACTCAGGATCGGCGCCGCGACGAGATCAGCAGAGCGCCCGCCAGCACGAACACGCTGCCGGCCATGTACGGAATCGATACGAAGCCGAACTCCCACGCGTACCGCACGGCACACGGGCTGGTGATGCTGCACGTCGTGGCACCCTCCAGATCGGGGAAGTGCTGCAGCAGGTAGTGCCACGTCGACATCGCCGCACCCGCCACGCACATCGGCAGCCCATACAAGTGCACGCCCCGGTCCTGGCGCGCCCAGCCGACGGCGAGCACGAGCGCCAGCGGGTACATGGCAATGCGCTGGAACCAGCACCAGCGGCACGGCTCCAGACGGGCAATCTCGGACAGGTAGAGCGAGCCCAGCGTGGCCGCAATCGCCAACAGCGCCGCCACGCCCACCACCGTCCGGGCGCCGACCGCAGCCGTCCCGCGGCCAGTCGACACACGACCGCGGCCGGAACCGCCGCGGCGCCGAACTGCTGCCACCACGAGACCGAGCGTCGCGACATTGCACACGATCGCCGCCACGGCGAACAGCTGCAGCATCTGGCTCAACGACACAGATGCTCAGCGTGCCATACACCCATGCGCGGCACCAATGGCAAGACCTGAAGACTCATGGCAACTATCGCCGTGTCTGATCCGGCTTTCCGATGGGGATCCACAGCGACCCGAAGGCCACAATCGCCGAGACCAGGAAGAACACCAGAACATGCTGGTAGTACACGAGCGAACTCGACTCATCCTTCAGCAGGGCGAACAGGCCCGCAATGCCGATCGCCGAGGCCGCATACCGCAGCGTGTTGAACAGCCCGCTGATCTCGCCGAAGTACGACTCGTCCACCCAGGCCAGCGCCACGCTGTTGAGCAACGGCACACACATCCCCCAGCCCAGCCCGAACAGCGCAATCGTGGGCGCCATCTCACGGAAGTAGTCGGCCTCGGTCCCCAGCCGGACCACCTGCCATCCGATGGCCACGATCTGAATGGCGGCGCCCGTGCGGCACAGGGCAATCGCATTCCAGCGCTCCCCCAGGCGGCTGAAGAAGATGGTCGAGGCGCCGGCCACGATCGGCCCGACGGTGACGCCGAGCCCGACCTGGTTCTCGGAGTAATCCCAGAACTTGAACATGATGAGCGGCCAGATCAGCCAGATCGCCTGCGAGGAGATGCCCACCAGGAAGTTGGCCAATTGCGTCACCCACACACCGCGTCGCCGCAACAGGTGCAGGTTGAGCAGCGGCTCAGGATGACGCAGCGAGTTGACGACGAACCAAGCGAACGCCCCCACTCCCACAGCAGCCACGGCGAGCGTGACCGGCGATGTCCAACCCCACACCCGGCCGCCCTGCATGATCGCCGTGACCAACGCGGCGAGCCCGATGGTGCCCGCGGCCGCTCCGGTCACGTCGAGCCGGTGCGATGTCTCCGGCGGCGGAAGCTCGGTCAGCACACGCCACGCCACCACCAGCATCACCAGCGCGACGGGAGCGCTGACGAAGTACAGAACCCGCCAGCCCAGCGTTCCCAGCAAGAAAGCCGACAGTCCGGGCGCTAAGCCCGCAGCCAGCGGGCCGGCCGCTGACCACAACCCCACAGCGGTCGTGCGCCGCGACTCGGGGAACAGCGGCAGCACCAGGCTGAGCGAGGCCGGCAGGATCGCCGCGCCGCCCAGCGCCTGCATGACCCGCGCCAAGTTGAGCGTCCACACCGTGGGTGCGAACGCCGAGGCGACCGCTGACAGCGCGAACAGCACGAGCCCCAGCTGGAAGATGAACTTGCGCCCGATGCGGTCGGCCAGCCGGCCTGCGAGCGGCAGGAATGCCGCGGTGCCGATCATGTAGCCGGCGATGCCCCACCCCACGTCGGCTGTGGTGGCACCCGCGAAGCTCTCCTGGATCCTGTCCAGAGCGATATTGGTGGCAGTGCTATTGAAGCCGACCAGCACCGTGCCCAGCGACGCCACCGTGAGCGCCCGCCAGGCCCGCCCCGACACTTGCTCGCGGGCGCCAGGACGCCGAGGAACACCCGTTCCTCCCGCCGCCAGTGCCGGTCGGGGCGGAATAGCCCGGGGCGGCACAGCCGAACCGTTGCGCCGAGCTTCGACGAGGTGGCTGGCCGTCTCGCGGCGCCCGATCGCAGGTGTTCCGACTGCTGGCGATGCAGCCGCCCCTCCTCGCGGTGCGTGCTCGATCGACGGCACCCGCGGCACCTGCGCCGGGTCAACCCCGCTGAGGTCGACCTCGTTCCGCATCCGTTCAAGCGTACGGCGCTGCCCACGCCGCCAATCGCGAAAATCGAACCTCTGTTAGAGGACGCGACGGCTGGCGAGCCTTCCCGTTATCGCACCGGTTGCTTCCCGCTCTTGTTCGCTGTCGCTCACGGGCCGCTCGGGCCACGGCTTCGCCTATCGGCTCAGCCTCTACCGGCCGTGGAACACCGGCTCGCGCTTGTCCACGAAGGCCTGCGCAGCTTCCTTGTGATCGTCGGTCTGACCGGTGTGGATGTGGTGGGCAGCTTCCATGTCGAGGCATTCGCCCATGTCGCCGTGAACCGCCCGGTTCAGGTTCTCCTTCATGTACCGGTACGCCACCGTGGGCCCGTTGGCCAGCCGCCGGGCGATGGCACCCACCTCGTCCATCAGGCTGTCGGCTTCGAATACGCCGTTCACCAGTCCCAGCGACACCGCTTGGTCCATGTCGACCCGATCCGACAGGAAATACAGCTCACGCGCCTTGGCCGACCCGATCAGGCGTGACATGAACCATGTGCCGCCGTAGTCGCCGCTGAAGCCCACCCGGGCAAACGCCGTGGTCATGATCGCGTTCGGCGCGGCGTAGCGCAGGTCGCATGAGAGGGCCAGCGACAGGCCCGCCCCGGCGGCTGCACCGGGCAGCGCGGCAATCGTCGGCTTCGGCATCTCGTACAGCTTCCCGGAGGTGTCGCGCTGGCTGCGGCGCTGATTGTGCACGCGGGCGTCGTACTGCAGCGGGCTGCCGCCGCCCTCGCCGCCGGCCTCGGCCATGCCCTTCACATCGCCGCCGGCGCAGAAGGCGCCGCCCGCTCCGGTCAGCACCAGCGCCCCCACGTCGGAGGCCACTTCGGCATCGGCGATCGCCGCGACGAGCCCCTCCATCATCGGGGTGGACATCGCGTTGCGGCGCTCAGGGCGGTTGAGCGTGATGGTCATCACGCCGTCGCTGATGTCGACGAGTATGTCGTCGGTCCCAGTGTCGAAGACCCGGTCAGCCATCTCTGTACTCCTTGTTCGGTCTGGTCGCCGGTGCAGGCGGCGCCGGTTCGTCCAGTCGCCGGCCCAACCAGCCTCCGCAGTATCGCGGACGGCTGCAACACGCGCAGGGCCATGCGGCTGCCTGCACTGCGCCAGGACTAGCCCTCGGTGTCGTCGGGAACGAACGAACCGAGCACCAGTTCGACCGTCCGGACGCTTCCGTCGAGACCGATCACCTTCATCTCGACTCGATCGCCGGGCAGCCGCGCCAGGATCTCCACGACGAGGTCGTTGCTCGTGCGGATCTCCGCACCTTCGAATTCGATGATCACCTCACCGGGCTCGATGCCCGTCCGTTCGGCGGCATGGCCGGGCTCGACGCCCACGACCAGCGCGCCGTAGGTGACCTCCGGCGGCATGTCGATGTCGGGCAGCCCATCGTCAGGGTCAGGGCCTGGCTCGACGGTCTCTGGACCGAGGTCGCCGAGCCCGCCGCCCGGCCCGAGGTCGTCAGACTCGTCCGGGGTCTCGCGAGCGGCAATGAAGTCCTCGACCGACGTGACGCGCACACCGAGGTAGGCCTTGGCCTGCACCACGCCCTCGAGCAGCTGGTCGATGATCGGACGGGCGTGGTCAATGGAGATGGCGTAGCCGATCCCCTCCGCGAAACCGCTGCGGATAGCGGTGTTCACGCCGATGACCTCGCCGGCAGCATTCACGAGCGGTCCACCGGAGTTGCCGGGGTTGATCGCCGCGTCTGTCTGGATGAGCCGCACCAGCCGGTGGCCGTCCGGGAAGTCGATGAAGCGATCGAGGCCCGACACGATGCCGGCCGTCACCGTGGGCTCGCCTGCGATGTCGAAAGCGTTGCCGATCGCGATTACCTCGTCCCCGACCTCCACGCCCTCGGTGGAACCGAGGCGGGCCGCCGGCAGCCCGCCGCGGTCAACCTTCAGCACGGCGAGATCGCGGGTCGGGTCGCTGGCGACGACATCGGCGGGCACGAGTTCGCCCCCGAACAGCCGGACATGCACCGTCTCGGCATTCCGAACCACATGCTCGTTGGTGACGATGTGGCCGTCCGCTGCCACCACGAAGCCTGAGCCACCGCCTTCATCACTCTCGTTGGTCGTCACCTTGACAATGACGACCGATTCCTGGACTGCCTCGAGGACGGCCTTGACGTTGATGCCTTCGATCCGGCTCCCGAGCGGCGCCCCGGGCTGGCCAAGCTCGCCGGTGAGCATCTGCGCCCAGATGTCGGCGAGCAGGGTCGGATCGAGGTTGACCGTGCCGTCCGCTGACAAAGCACCGCCATTGCTCGGCGAGGCAGTTTCGCCAGAACCGGGTACACCGAACAGGTTCGAGTTGGCGAGCACCTGGCTCCAGAAGTCGGCGTCGCCGGTGGACCCTTCCGGTGGCAACACGTCTGGGGTCCCACCGTCGTCAGCCTCGACCGCGTCGTCGGCACCCGACAGCTCGGCGCTGGGCGGCGCCTCGGCCGCCGCGTCGACACCCGTGGGTCCGCTGTCGTCGCCGCCGAGAACGATGACCAGGATCAACCCAGCCACCAGCGCGCCGGCCAGCGCGCCGACCGCAGCAGCCACACCGGCCAGCAAGCAGCCAGGTCGAGACCGCTGCAGATCGTCGGCCCCACGTGCGGAAGACGGTGCCTGTGAAGGCACCGCGGGCTGCTGAACCGTCGACTGCGCTGTGAGCCCTTCGGGTGCCGGCTCGCCGCCGTGTCGCGCCTCAAGCACTGCTGAGCCTGGCGATGGCTCGGTGCCGCGGTTGGGCGCGGAATCGGGCGATGTCTCGACGCTCGATCCCCGCGGCGGCGGGCTGGCCGAGTACGGGAAGAACATCAGCGAACGGTGAGACGCTGGGCTGCGCTCGCCGACAGGAAATCGACGTGCTCCCGGAAGACATTCGTGTCGGTTTCCTCAGCGTCAGCCATTGCTCCGCGCAGATACCGATTCAGCACGCCCTCCGATATAGCAGCCAATCGCCAGTACGAGAACGCGCGGTAGTAGTCGACTCCCGAGACATCGCGCCCCGACGCATCGGCGTACCAATCCAGCATCTCGCTGCGCGATGCGAAACCGCCCGCCTGGGTCGGAGCCGAGGTGCCCGCCGAGGGCTCGTCGGGCGACACCCAGTTGTTCATCAAGTAACCCACGTCGGCCATCGGGTCGCCGAGCGTGCACAGCTCCCAGTCGAGCACGGCCACGATTGCCCAGTGCTCATTGGGCCTGGCACCGGAGATCATGTTGCCGAGCCGGTAATCGCCGTGGACGATCGCCGAGCCGATCTGGGTGGGCTTGCGGGCCTCCAGCTCTGCGGCCACGTCATCCATGATCGGCAGTTCACGCGTCTTGGACTGTTCCCACTGGCGCTTCCACCGGCGCAGCTGCCGGCCTAGGTAGTCCTCGCGTCGGCCCAGGTCGCCGAGGCCGACATCGTCGGGCTCGACAGCGTGCAAGCGAGCCAGCACGTCGGCGACCTGCCGGCTCAGCGGCATGCGTTCGCCCTCGGGCACCAGCACTGACTCGTCGGCGGAGTGCAGAACGGCGCCCGCCTCGTAGCTCATGACGTAGAACGGCGCCTCGTTCACCTCGGGGTCGGCGCACAGCGCAATCGCACGAGGCACCGGCACGTCGGTCTGGCCGACGCCAGAGATGATCTTGTGCTCGCGGCCCATGTCGTGCGCCGTGGCCAGCACATGGCCCAGCGGCGGCCGGCGCAGCACCACCGAGGTGCCGTCGGCACAGTGCACGCGGTAGGTCAGGTTCGAATGCCCGCCCGCGATCAGCTCGAAGCGAAGCGGCTGAGCAGCCTGCGGGAGGTGCTGGGCAAACCAGTCGCTGACCGCCGGGGCATTGATCCCCGCTGGCACGTCTCCGTCAGCCGACATAGCTCCTGCCGACAGGCAGTGGGCGATTGGCAGTGTGCATCACGACGGGATTCCGACAAGGCCGCAGGCAGACCAACGACGCTTCTCAACCGCCATAGGTGTAGAAGCCCCGGCCGGTCTTGCGACCCAGCAGCCCCGCGTCGCACATGCGGCTGAGCATCGGCGGCGGGGCGTAGAGCTGCTCGCGGAACTCCTCATAGAGCGACTCCGCCACCGCCATGGTCGTGTCGAGGCCGATGAGGTCACACAAGGCCAGCGGGCCCATCGGGTGATTGCAGCCCAGCACCATGCCGGCGTCAATGTCTTCAGTCGAGGCGAAGCCCGATTCGAGCATCCGGATGGCGGACAGGATGTAGGGGATCAGCAAGGCGTTCACGACGAAGCCGGCCCGGTCCTGGGAGTCGACCACGCGCTTGCCGAGCCGCTCGGCCGCGAACGCCCGGCACCGCTGGGCAGTGTCCTCGGCGGTCAGCAGCGACGAGATGACCTCGACGAGGCCCATCACAGGAACCGGGTTGAAGAAATGCATGCCGATGACCTGCGAGGGCCGGTCGGTCGCCATGGCCAGTTTCATGATCGGGATGGCCGAAGTGTTCGACGCCATGACGGCGGTCGGGTCCGTGAGCACCTTTGCGAGCCGGCCGAACACGTCCACCTTGGCCGCCTCGGCCTCGACGACGGCTTCGATCACGAATTCCCGGTCGGCCAGGTCGTCGAGGTCGAGACCGAACGTCATGGCGCCCAGCGCGGCATCCCGTTCGCCTTCGTCGAGCTTGCCGGAGTTGACCGCCCGGTTCAGGCTCTTCTCGATGCGAGCCATGCCGGCCGCGAGCGCACCTTCGTCGACTTCGACGATCTTGACGTCGCACCCGTTGCGGGCGGCGATTTCGGCGATGCCGGACCCCATCAGGCCGCAGCCGACCACCCCTACCCGTTCAATGGAACCGTTGCTAGACACGGGGGGCAATCTACCCGCCCGTGTCCGTTGGGTCCCCGGCACCCAAGCGGAGATTCAGGAAAATCTCAGGCAGTCTGGCGGGATCGGTCGATGGCCCCGCGCACAGCGGCCACAACCTCGTCGGCAGTTGCGCCGGGCGTCAGCACCGCAGCCACGCCCGCCTCACGCATCGCGTCGAGGTCGCCGTCGGGGACGATGCCGCCCAGGATGACCGGGATCGACTCGGCCCCCTGCTCACGCAGGCGTTGGACGACCAGCGGCATGAGCGCCTCGTGGGCGCCCGACAGCATCGAGACCCCGATGGCGTCCACGTCCTCGTCGATGGCGGCCGCAGCCACGCTCTCGGGAGTCTGGAACAGCCCGGTGTAGATCACCTCGAAGCCGGCATCACGCAGCATCCGCGCCACCACCTTGACCCCGCGGTCGTGCCCGTCGAGACCAAGCTTCGCAATCAAAACCCGAGACATCGCAGCGACCCTAGAGGATCAACCGAAAGACACAGACGCCACAGCTATGGACACAGAAGCAATAGTTGTGGAGGCGGCAGGAGACTCGGCGACGTTGCGACCGGCCGGATCGCTGGAGCCGAGGGTTCTGCCGCCTCCACAGCGGGCGCATGAGCTACTGCTCTGACTGCCCGGGATACGGGATCGCCTCAGGCAATGGGCCGCTGATGACCGGCGCAGCGGCCTCGAGGCCGGCAGCCAGCCGGAACGCCGTCTCCCAGCCGCTGGGCCGGGCCCCGAGCTGAGCCATGGCCACCTCCGCTTCAGAACGCAACTCGTGCGTGTCGGGCGCATCGAAGGACTCGTGACCGATGGCGCGGGCCAGCCGCACCACGGCTTGGCTGAGCCGGCTGTCGGTGGCGTCGATGAGCACCAGGGCCTGCTCGAACGCAGACTCCATCGCGGGGCGGTCACCGTCTCGAGCATGGGCCAGAGCGCGGGCAGTCAAGGCGTTGCGCATGTCGGCGTACGTGCCGGTGCCGCTCGCCATGGCGAATCGGGATTGCTCCAGCGCGTCGATCGTGCGCCCCTCGACCGCATAGGCGATGGCCAGACATGAGCGCAGGTAGATGGGCGGAAGCGGGACGGACGGCACAGCTTCGAGTGCCGCAACTGCGTCAGCCCCGCTGCCTTGCTGTGCCAGGGCAAGTCCCAGCGAGACCTCGAGGTCCCGCTCACCGATGACGACAGCGCGCTCGGCGCCCGATCCGGTCCCGCTCGCAGGCGACGACACCCGGGCTGCACGATCCGACGCCGCCTCCCAGCCGGCGCGCGCCAAGTCGTCGGCAAGCATTTCCGGGCTGCCCATCTGGACTGCCGCCGCGGCGCGTACCGCCCGTGCGAACCCCTCCAGCGGCCGACCCGGCATGTCGCTTGCCCGCTGCAGACATTCGGCGAGCATCGCCCTGCTGCGCTGCAACTCGCCGACGGCCGCGTACGACCGGCCCAGCAGCCCCAGCGCCTGCACCACGCCGAAGTCGCTGTGCACATCGCGGAAAACCTTCTCCGCGGCTTTGGCACGCTCGACTGCATCCGCCGCTCGTCCCGACCACAGGCTGAGCGACCCCAGCAGCAGATCCATCATGGCCTCGGTGAAACGCTCGCCCCTTTCGTGAGCGATCCCGTGCACCGAGCGGGCCAGATCTTCGGCCTCGTCACGGTCGCCGGCATGGAAGCGCAGAAACGCCAGCAGGCCTTCGGCAGTCGCAAGGCCGACCGTGTCCCCGAGGTCTGCGAACCGCTCGATGGCGGTGGTGACCCGGTCGCTGGCTTCGGAGATCAAGCCCTGCTCGAAGGACAGCCAGGCCAGGTTCTGCAAGCACCATGCCACGCCGCTGTCGTCGCCGAGGTAGGCGAAGGTGCCGTTGGCCTCGTTGATGTAGCGGTCGGCGCGTGCGTAGTCGCCGGCCCGCAGCGAGGCAATCCCGCGCAGTCGCAGCGATTCGGCTGCCTCGCGCACTTCGCCCATCGTGCGGAACTGATCCAGCGCGTCGGCGAGCAGCTTGTCTGCGGCTGCATGGTCGTCGCCGGCCAAGGCAACTTCGCCCAGCACGCGCAGACCATGTGCCGCGGCGAGCCGGTTGCCGTTCAGCGTCGCCAAGGCGCGGGCCAGCTCGGCGTCGGCATGGGCGCCGTGCAGCTCGCCCAGCCGCAGGCGTGCAGCCGCCCGTCCCAGCGCCATGTCGATGAGCCGCGGGTCGGCGTCGCCCAACATTTCGATGGCGCGTCGGTAGAACTGCGCCGCGGCGTAGTGACTGTCGCGAGCCGCAGCCCACTTGCCGGCACGGCCGAGCCACTCGATGGCCACCTCGGTCATCCCGCCTTCGAAGACGTCGCCGTTGGGGCCGCTGCCGGCACGGGCAGTGCCCGCAATCGATGTGCCGGTCACGGTCTGGCCGGCATCGCCGCCCAGTTCCACTGCCGAAGCGAAGTGATCGGCAATGACGCCGACCGAGTCGCTGGCGGGATCGTCGCGGTTCTGCGCCAGCCACAACGCGACGTCGAGATGCCGCTCGGCCCGGTCGCTCTTGGTCAGCATGCTGTAGGCGACGTCGCGCACCACGTCGCTGCGGAAGGTCCAGGCGTCTGCTTCGCTGGCGAAGATGTCCTTGTCGACCAGCCGCTGAAACACTGCGAGGTCTCCCTCGCCGCCGTCGGCCGGATTCGTCGCCGACACCAACTCCAGCAGCTCGTTGATCCCTCCGCCGCCCCCGAGCACCGAGGCAGCATCCACCAGCCGCCGCTCGGGCGGGCTCAGCGTGTCGAGGCGAGCAGCCACCAGCCCGCGCAGCGTGTCGGGCATCTCTGCCAATGACCGTTCCTCGTGATCGGGGCGAGCGCCGGGGCCCACGACGCCCGATTCACGCAGCAGCACGCACATCTCCTCCAAGAAGAACGGGTTGCCGCCGCTGCGTTCGTAGAGCTGATCGGCCAGGTACGCGGGAACGCTCCCGCCCAGCAGCTCAGCGGCCATCTCGGCGGTGGCCGCGCGGCCCAGCGGGTCCAGGTTCAGCACCACGGTGCTGTGACGACCCGGCGGCACGGTCCAGCGCTGCTCGTCCATGTTCCAGCGCGCCGTCGTGATGACGACGAACGGCTGGTTCGCGAGTGCCGCCAGCAGCTGCTCGAGCACGCTGAGCAGCCGCTCCTCTGCCCAATGCACGTCGCTGAGCAGCAGCAGCACCGGTCGACGCCTCGTGAGGGCGCCCAGGAAGCGGCGCAGGGAGCGGAATGTGGCTTCGGCGCGCCACTCGATCTCCGCGGGGTCACCGGTGCCGACGCGCCCGAGCACGGCGAGCACGACATCGGTGATCTCGTCGATCTCCTCGTAGCTGACGGTGCTGGCGGGTGCATCCGAGCCCGCAGGCGAGCCGGCGCTGTTCATCGGCTGCAGCACCTCGGCGACCAGCGACGAGATGCGCCGGGTGGCCAGCACGGTCGAATCGCTTGCGCTCACGTCTGCCGCTGCGGCAATGGCGTCGCCCAGGCAGCGCAGCGGATTGGTCTCGTCGTAGGGCAATGCCATGCTCTCGAGCACCATCGCGTCGTGGCGTTCGACCGCACCCGAGACCGCCTCGCGGGCAAGGCGGGTCTTGCCCATGCCAGCCTCGCCCACGATCTGGCACAGCTGCGCGCGCCGGCGGGCTACGGCGGTGTCGATGGCCGAGTCCAGCAATGCGCTCTCGAGGCCGCGGCCCACCATCTGTGACAGCGATGCGCTGCGGTGCCGGCCGGGCGGCGCCAGTTCGCCGCTGGCCAGGTAGACCGGCAGCGGCTCGTCGCGCCCGCGCAGGCCGATCTCGCCCCGGGACGTGTAGTTCACGATGCCGACCGTGGCCGCCTGCGTCGTCGGGCCAACGAGCACCTCGCCCGCCTCGGCGAGGGTCTCCAGCCGGCTCGCGATGTTCACCGTGTCGCCCATGGCCGTGTAGTCGCCGCCCGCCCGCAGCGCCCCCACCAGCACTTCGCCGGTGTTGATGCCGATGCGAATCCGCAAGTTGAGACCGCGCTCGACGTTGAAGGCCTCCAGCGAGCGCTGCATCCGGAACGCGGCCCGCAGCGCGCGCTCGGGGTCGTCCTCGTGGGCGGTGGGCGCGCCGAAAAGCGCCAGGATCGCGTCGCCGATGATCTTGTCGACCGTGCCCCCGAATGCGGTGACGTCGCCCACCAAGCGCTGGAAGCACTGGTCGATGAGATGCTTCAGTTCCTCAGGGTCGGCGGCCTCGCCCATGGACGTGAAACCGACCAGGTCCGCGAACAGCACCGTGACGACACGACGCTCCTCGGTATGGGAGAGCAGGTTGCCGCAGCTCGGGCAGAAGCGTGCGCCCTGCGGCACTTCGGTAGCGCAGGCAGGGCACGTCATCGCAGCAGTCTAGAAACGACACCCCAAACAGGCCGCATTCTCGGCGGCAGAGCCGCTTGGGTGCCGATCGCGGCCGTCTTTGGGGTCTCGGTCTCGTTGCAGATCGCAGCGAGCGAGCGCCGCGCATCTCTGAGTTACTCGTCGGCGATTGCGTCGAGCACGTTCATCCGGCTGGCGCGAAACGCTGGGAACAGAGCAGCGATCAACCCGAACAGCACGGAGATCACCAGGAACGACACCAGCTGTGCCGACGGAATCGACACCCTGTCGATGATGTCGTCGGGGATCGCCACCGCAGTGGCAATGCCGAACACTCCGCCCAGCACCACGCCCACCACGGCGCCGTACAGCGCCACGGCGGCAGCCTCCCAGCGGATCATGCGTCGCATCTGCCGACGGGTCATGCCCACGGCGCGCAGCAGCCCGATCTCGCGGATGCGCTCGAACACCGACAGCGTGAGGGTGTTCACGATGCCGACCAGCGCGATCAGCAGCGCGAAACCCAGGAACACGTTCACCAGCACCAGCACCGTGTCGAGGTTGGACTCGACGCTCTCCTGGAATTCCTGACGATCTTCCAGTGCCGCTTGCGGGTAGCCGGCCAGCACTTCGTCGATGGCCGAGCGGGCAGCCTCAGGGTCGTCGATGGCCGAGCGCACCAGCACAATGTCGTCGAAGGCGCTCGTCGCCACCCGCTCATGCAGCGCGCTGTCGATGATCCAGTTGCTCCAAAAGGCCGTGCCGTCGAACGTCGCGGCGACGGTCGCGGTGACACGGTCTCCGCTGACGAAGGTGAGGTCCACCGAATCGCCGGGCACCAAGCCCTCATCCGCGGCAACGTCGCTGTGGATCAGCAGCCCCGTCTGCGGATCGAAGCCGTCCAAGCTGCCCTGGGCCACATCGATGTTCACGACGGCGTCGAGATCACCGACGCTGGCGGCGGTCAGGTTGGTCTCGATCACCGACCCCGCAGGCTGCGAAGGGCCGCCGGCGACTTCGATCTGCACGAGATCGAAGTCGAACCCCACCGGGGTGCCGATGCCCGCAGCGCGAATGTCGGAGCTGAGCGTCTTGGGCAGACCAGCCTGCGTGTTCACCGACACGACGAAGTCGGCATTCACCGCACTGGCGAAACGCTCGACGAATGACACTTTGAGGGACTGGCCGACGATCGACACCATCGTCACCAGCGCCAAACCGATCGTGAGCGCGACCGCGGTCGCGGAGGTGCGCCGCGGGTTGCGGGCGGCGTTCGCACGGGCCAGGCGACCTGAGATCGGCATGATCCACGCCAGCGGTCGCGCCAGCAGCGACACCACCGATCTGGCCGCCAGCGGGCTCAGGATCGACACCGCCACGAACGTGATCGCAGCGCCCGCTCCAAGCGTGCTGAGCTGCGGCGTCGCGCCGTCGAAGTCTGCGAACAGGCCGAGGCCTGTCAGCACCAGACCGATGGCTGCGAGCAGGCTGCCGCTCGCCAAGCGCTTCCAGCCGAGGCTGGCACTCTCGTCGCCGCCGGTGCCCTCAGCCAGTCCTGCGACCGGCGAGATGCGCGAAGCCTTGAAGGCGGGCACCAGCGACGCCGCCACCGTGAAGCCCACGCCCACCACGACGGCCCACGCCACGGTGCGCAGGGTCAACGGCAGCGAACCTCCAGGCAGCGACGCCCCGAGCGTGTTGAACAGGGCCTTCAGGCCCAGCGCGCCCAACATGCCGAGGCCCAGCCCCACCATCGAGGCAACGGCGCCGATGATCGCCGACTCGGTCAGGACCGATCGGCGCACCTGCTGGGGCGTCGCGCCCACGGCCCGCAGCAGCGAGAGCTCTCGCACCCGCTGGCCGAGGACGATGTTGAACGTGTTGGAGATGATGAACATGCTGACGAACAGCACGATGAACGCGAAGACCAGCAGGATGGTCTGGAACGGCCCGATGAACGTCTCGGTGGCGTCGCTGAACTCTTCAGCGGAGTCGTCCGCGGTGATGACTTCGACACCGTCGGGCAGCACGGCTTCGATGCGGCGCTGCACCTCGGCAATGTCCGCGCCTGCGTCGGCCCGGACGGCGATCTGGGTGAACTCTCCCGGAAAGCCGAGCACTTCCTGCGCCGTGGGGGTGTCGAACAGCGAGAAGATGGCGCCGACGCCGGCGTTCTCGGGGAAGC
This sequence comes from Acidimicrobiales bacterium, assembly GCA_965231925.1. Classification (GTDB taxonomy): domain Bacteria; phylum Actinomycetota; class Acidimicrobiia; order Acidimicrobiales; family Poriferisodalaceae; genus Poriferisodalis. The sequence continues at coordinate 413,620 of OZ246894.1, read as the reverse complement.
CGAACTGTGCCGTACCAGTCAGAGTGAACTCGCGTGGTCCGGCGGGCGTGACCACCTGGTACGTGCCGCCCAGCTCGAAGTCGTAGCTGTCGTCGCCGTAAGTGGTGACGTCGATGGCGAACTCCTCGCCGCCGACGGGCCAGCGGCCCTCGATCAGGAAGAACTGCGACAGCGACTCGTCTTCGAGCCAATTGCTGCCGGCCACCGGCGGTCCGAAGGTGGTGACCGCTTCGCCGCTGCCGTCCACAGGTATCACGCCGTCCACGAACAGTCCGCCCGCGGCGATGTCCACACCGTCTACCGCGTTGATGACGTCGACCAGATCGGCGGGAATTGCGGGTGCCACGGCCTCGGTGATGTCGCCGAACGTCAACTCGCCCCGCACGGTGTAGTCGGTGCCTGTGTTGATGTCCTCAGCGAGCTGATCAAAGCCCGACCGCAGCGAGTCCGCGGTGACGAATGCCGCCACCACGAACGCCACGCCGATGACGATGGTGCTGGCCGTCAGCGCGAAGCGGACCTTGTGGGCCAGCAGCGACTTGATGCCGAGTCGCAGCATGAATCAGGCGCCGAGTTGGTTCATGTGCGCACGGATGCGCTCTGGCGTGGGGTCGTGCAGTTCGTCGACGATCTTGCCGTCCACCAGAAACACGACCCGGTCCGCGTATGACGCTGCGACCGCGTCGTGAGTCACCATCACAATGGTCTGGCCCATGTCGGCGACTGCGTCGCGCATGAAGCCCAAGATCTCGGCACCGGTGTTGAGATCGACGTTGCCGGTGGGCTCGTCGGCGAAGATCACCTGCGGCTGGCCGGCCAGCGCCCGTGCCACCGCTACCCGCTGCTGCTGCCCGCCCGACAGCTCGCTGGGCCGGTGCTTGAGACGGTCGGCCAGGCCGGTTGCCCCCACCACCTCGTCGATCCAGGCGGTGTCGCCCTTGCTGCCCGCGAGGTCCATGGGCAACATGATGTTCTCGATGGCGGTCAGCGTCGGGATCAGGTTGAATGCCTGGAACACGAATCCCACGTTGTCGCGGCGCAGCAGGGTCAGGTCGCGTTCGGACAGCGAAGACAGGTCGGTCTCGCCGATGAGCACCTGGCCGTCGGTCACCCGGTCCAATCCCGCCATGCAGTGCATGAGCGTGGACTTGCCCGAACCCGACGGCCCCATGATGGCGGTGAAGCGGCCTTGCCCGAAGGTCACGTCGATGGCGTCGAGCGCCCGCACCGCAGTGTCGCCCGAGCCGTAGATCTTGGTGGCTGCGACGGCCTGCGCCGCTGCATGCGTGGGTGGAGCCGCGACAGACATGTTGCCTCCCAGAGAGGTTGACGACCAGCGGGCAACTCTACGCACGCCGGTCCGCCACCCATGTTCAGGTTTTTCTCAGGGGCGGAGCGTGGGGCCTCGCTAGCCGGGGGTGAAGCTTGAGCTGTCGAAACGGCCAGTGCGCAATCGTCCGGATCGCATAACCCAAGCCGTCCAATACACATGATTCAGACCGTCCAGATCACCTATCTGACACCGTCCAATTCGTATACCTGCCCGAGCCAAGTCGACGCGGAACCCCGCACGGCGCGCTTCCTGCTCACCGGCTCGTAGACAATCTGCTTGATGCCGCGGTGATCAGCAGGCCCCGAGGCCAAGACGGGATCGGAGTCATCCCCGTCACCATTACCTGAGTCGCGCGGCCCTCTCTGAAGCCGCCATGTGAGTCAGAGATAGTGAGCACCAGAGAAGGGCTCGGGATTCTCGACCGACCAATTGTGCAGTGCTCTAGCCAAGTTGTTCGGCATCGCACCACGACGGCCAAGCCAAGTCCTGCGAACCACGACCACAGGAACCACTGCGTCGCCCGCTTCAAACGCCTGCCTCAGGATGCGCCCAAAATCGCCCGCGTCCTCGGTGACCAGGACACGGTCCTGTGCCACAGCCGTCGCGTAGACCACTTCGTCTGCAGCAGACCGCAGATCAGTCTCGATGCCGCTCACGGCATCGTGACCCCGTTCGTTAAGGTGGTCCGCGGTCGCGTGCGGCAACATCTCATCAAGAAGCCACCGCATTCGCGGATTAGAGACTCGGGCCGGAGTCGCTGCGCTGCGTCTTGGCCCACTTGTATTTCGCTGTGTTGCCCTGCGCTACGTCCCGCTCGCGCTCGGCGATCATCTCGTCAATGAGCGCTGCAGCAGCACGGTTGTCCTCGATCTCTGCTTCGATCTCGTCGGGATACGCCTCGTTGAAGTGCATCGCGAGCTTGACCTGTCGAACACACAGATCGGCCTCGATGCAGACGGTTTCGACTGGGTCGTGCTCGTCCGCAGACACTTCTTGCAGCGCCCGAATGATCTGCCAAACATCGGGACCGTCGGCCAAGCTGGCCCGGCGTCCCGATGGCCCATCCATATACACGATGCCCGGGAACTGGCGGATCTTGAGGCCCTCGTCGAGGAGCGAGGAGGCGAGCACGGGAGGCGACTGGTCGCTGGCTTCACCCTCGGCGCGCAGACGTTCAGCCAGATCCTCAGAAATTGGAAGAGACACGGCGCGCGCCACGAACAAGAGCGTAGGCGTGCGCCGCGTCCTTCATCCAGCGATTTTCTTGCGATCAGGCGCGCAGCGTGGGGCCTCGGTAGCCGGAGGTGAAGCCGTTCTCTATGAGGGTGTCGTGAATTGGGTGCTCCGCTGCGGAGGTGGCGTCGATGCGGGCCAGTTCGACCTTGGCGAGGCGGCCGTCGGCGAGTGCATGGCGCAGCGCGTCGATCCAGCGCAGGTCGGTGGCGGCGTGCTCGAAAGTGTGCAGGGTTCGGCCACCGCGGTCGGCCATCACCAACGGCACACCGTCGGCGAGCACCACGTGGCCGCCCGCTGTGCGGCTGGGCCGCCCGCCACTGGGCGGCCAGCTGAGCGCGGCACCGTATGGCTGGGCCGGATCGGCCGCTCCGAGCATCAGCACGTCGCCTGCGCCCTCGCGGTGATCCCGCAGACGCTCCACTGCGGCGGCGGTGGCGAACTGTGCAGCGCCGAGCCCTTCCACGAAGTGGCCCCGCCTCACACTGCCCCGCTCTTCGAGCGCACGCAGGATGCCGTAGGCCGCAGCGAACCCGCCTGGGTGGCCCTCGGCCAGCACACCGGGGCGGGTGACGATGCCGTGGCGTTCGAGCAGCGCTTGTGCAGAGCCGTGGGCATGCTCGGTGGCAGACGGCGCAGGCTCGCGCAGCAGCGAGGTCAGCGACCAGCGGCCCGCTGCGCTGGGCGGACCGCCCGAGCGCAGGCGTCCCGGTCGCGGGCGGCGTCGCGGACCCGAGCGGGTGAGCACGCCCGCTCGACCGCGGCGAGCGCCCTGGCGCCCAGAGCCTGCGGCTCGGCCGGCACCGGAGGATCGACTGGCTGCGCTGCGCGAGCGTCGAGCGGAGCGGCGCGGGCCGAGAGTTCGCAGCGGGGCGAAGGTGTCATTGGTGACGAGTCCCGCCCACACCAGGTCCCACAGCGCAGCGAGCACGCGGGCGGAGAAATCAGTGCTGGTTGCGGGTGACGCCTGCGGCGGACTCGACGAGCCCTCCGGATCGTCGTCGCGGAGTCCCGAAGCCGCGGCGTTGAGCAAGTCGGGCCAGAAGGCGGCACCCCGCTCTGCGAGGTGGCCAAGCAGTGCCGTGGTCACAGGGTCGTCGGGTTCGTCATCAGGCGGCGGCGCCAAGGTGGCGATCTCGTCGCGCCAGTAGAGGCGGACGCGCCCGTCGTTGGGGCCGAGCGAGCCTGCGCCGATCCACACCAGCTCGCCGCTGGCCAGCAGCGCGTCCAGATCGGCCCCGCTGTAGCGAGCCACACGCGCCGGCAGCACATCGGCTTCCAGGATCGAGGCCGCCACGGGCGCGCCCGCAAGCTGAGTGATGGCATCGGCCAGCGCATCGGCACCTCGCCGCGGCCGGTCGACGCTGTGCCAGGCCGCCACGAAGCGGGCGTAGGCCTCGGGCGGCACCGGCTCCACTTCGTGGCGTAGCCGTGCCAGCGAGCGCCGCCGCACCGTTCGCAGCACCGACGTGTCGCACCATTCGGTGCCAGTGCCGTCGGGCCGGAACGCCCCCCGAGTGACCCGGCGTGCCGTTTCGAGGCGGTTGAGTGACGCAGTGACCCGAGCCTCCCCGATGCCCAGCCGCTGCGCGATGGATTCCGCCTCGAAGGGCACGTGTGTGGCCGCGAAGCGAGCCACCAGTTCGTCGAGCGGATCGGTGCCGGGCGGCAACACGTCGACGGTCAGCGCGGCGGGCAGACCCACGGGCAATGCACACCCCAGCGCGTCGCGGTACCGAGCGGCGTCCTCCACCGCGACGTACCGAGTCTCGCCTGCGATGCGAAGCTCGACGGCACGACGCTGCGCCACCAGCTCTGCCAGCCAGCCTTCCCCGGACAACGCGTCAGGCGACGGAACGGGCTGCGTCTCATCTATGTCGGGAGGTCCAGCCGACCCCTGACCGCCAGACGATGAATGCCGCTTGGAGACCGCGGCAGCAGTGCCAGCGCGAGCCGACTCGACCGGCTCGGCAGCATCGTGCTCGTGCGGCGAGGGCAGCGGGGCACTCGGCTCACACCTGTACGACAACTCTTCGGACGTCAGGTCGCCGACGCGGCTCAGCACGTCGGCGAGCTCGTCTGGGCTGCGAGCCCGGCGCCCGTCGGCCAGCCGCTGCAGCTCCAGCTCGAGGGTCGCGAGCACTTCCGCATCGAGCAGTTCGCGCAGTTCCTCGGCGCCGAGCAAGTCGGCCAGCAGGTCGCGGTCGAGCGCCAGCGCTGCGGCCCGGCGCTCGGCCAGCGGCGCATCGCCGCCGTACATGAACACCGAGATCCAGTCGAACAGCAGGCTCTGGGCCATCGGCGAGGCACCGTCGGTGTCGACGGTGACCATGCGGATCTTGCGAGACCTGATGTCTGCCAGCACCTCGGACAGCGCCGGCACGTCGAACACCTCTTGCAGGCACTCCCGGGAGGTCTCGAGCAGCATCGGGAAGCTCGGGTACTTCGCCGCAACCTCCAGCAGCCCTGCCGAGCGCTGGCGCTGCTGCCACAGCGGGACCCGTTCGCCAGGCCGGCGGCGAGGCAGCAGCAGCGCCCGGCCCGCGACTTCCCGGAAGCGGGACGCGAACAGCGCGGTCGAGGGCAGATGGCTCACGATGGCCTCGCGCACTTCGTCGGGATCGAGCGCCAGGTCCGTCGCATCCAGCACGGGCGCGGCCCCCGCGCCCGGCGAGCTCCAGGCAGACCCGTGGTCGCCCGTGCCTTGGCCGTCGTGGTCGTCGGGCGACCAGACATCGGGCAGCCGCAGCACGATGCCGTCGTCGCTCCACAGCAGCTCGACACCGCCCATGCCGTCGGCGAGTGCTCCCGCGGAACCAGCGGCTTGCTCGGCCAGCTTGGCCTGCAGTGCGATGCCCCACGGCGCATGCACCCGCGCGCCGAATGGCGTGAGGACGCAGATGCGCCAATCGCCGATCTCGTCACGGAAGCGCTCCACCACGATTGTGCGGTCGTCGGGCACCACACCCGTCGCCACCCGCTGTGCCTCCAAGTAACGCAGCACGTTCACCGCGGCAGAACGGTCGAGACAGTTCTCCTGCTGCAGCCGCTCGACGAGGCGAGCGGTCGGCTCTGCGGCTCGTGAAGCCTTCCGGCTCGGTTGTGCGCCGCTGCCCGGAGATGTCTGATTGCCGCGCCGAGCCGCTACGGCGGCCCGCTCCGCTTCGGCATCGAGCTGCATCAGGTGGGATTCGAGGTCGGCAGGAATCTCGTCGCCGATCGTGCGAATGAAGGCCCCGACCGCGCGGCCCAGCTCGAGCGGGCGGCCGGGTCCGTCGCCGTGCCAGAACGGCATCTTGCCCGGCTCGCCCGGAGCGGGCGTGACCACGACCCGGTCGAAGGTGATCTCGGCAATCCGCCACGTCGACGCCCCCAGCAGGAACGTCTCGCCCACCCGGGCCTCGTACACCATCTCCTCGTCGAGCTCGCCGACACGCGACCCGTCGGTGGTGAACACCGCGTACAGGCCCCGGTCGGGAATGGTGCCGGCGTTGGTGACCGCCAAGCGGCCGGCGCCCTGCCGTGCCCGCAGCATCCCGGTGGTGCGATCCCACACGATGCGCGGCCGCAGCTCGCGGAATTCCTCGGACGGGTACCGGCCGGCGAGCAGATCGAGCACCGACGAGAACACCTCTTCGCTGAGCTGCTCGTAGGGAGCGGCCCGGCGCAGAACAGCGAGCATGTCGGGCACCGACCAGTCGTCGACCGCCACCATCGCAACGACCTGCTGAGCCAGCACATCGAGTGGCTGGCGCGGGAAGCGGATCGATTCGATCTCGCCCGTTCCCATCCGCTGCGCCACCACTGCGGCCTCCACCAGGTCGCCCCGGTGACGGGGGAAGATCTTGCCCACGCTCGGCTCGCCGACCTGGTGGCCCGCCCGGCCGATGCGCTGCATTCCGGCCGCTACCGACGGGGGCGAGGCCACCTGGATCACCAGATCCACCGCGCCCATGTCGATTCCCAGCTCCAGCGACGAGGTGGCCACGATGGCTCGCACCCGGCCCGCCTTCAGATCGTCCTCGATTCCCAGCCGCTGCTCGCGGCTGAGCGAGCCGTGATGAGCCCGCACCAGCTCAGCACCCTCCGGCGGCGAAGTGCCCTCGGCCTCCGCGGCACGGTTCAGCCCGTCGAGATGCAGTTCGTTCAGCCGTGAAGCCAACCGTTCGGCCAGCCGGCGCGCATTCGTAAAGATGATCGTGGACCGGTGCGCATACACGAGCTCGAGCAAGCGCGGATGAATGGCAGGCCAGATGCTGTTGGAGTGAGTCTCGGGAGCCGGCGCTGACTGCGGCGACGCCTCGTCCGACGCCACAGTGTCCGACGCTGTGTCCGACGGCACGGTGTCCGACGGCGCTTTCTCGTCCCGCAGCGTGGGCGGCGGCGATTCGAGCGCGAAGTCATCGTCGTGATCGACGCGCACGGCGCCATTCGGCGCAGCTCCAGCACTCGCAGCTGCCAGATCGCCCATGTCGGAGACACCGACGATGACCTCCACCTCGAGCTGCTTCGTCATGCCCGCATCGGTGATCTCGACATGGCGCGACGCCGGCTGGTCGGGATCGTTGCCGCCGAGGAACCGGGCCACCTCCGACAGCGGTCGCTGGGTGGCCGACAGCCCGATCCGCTGAGGCGACCCGCCCTTCGTGGCGGTCAGCTCGCACAACCGCTCCAGCGACAGCGCCAGGTGCGTGCCCCGCTTGGTGGCAGCCACCGAGTGGATCTCATCGACGATCACCCACCGCACCCAGCGCAGGGTCTCTCGCGCCTGTGAGGTCAGCATGAGGTACAGCGACTCGGGCGTGGTGATGGCGATGTCGGGCGGCCGGGTGACCAGCCGTCGCCGCTCAGCAGCGCTGGTGTCGCCCGTGCGCACGCCCACCGTCGGCATGTGCACGTCGGCGCCGAGCCGCTCGGCGGCCAAGCCGATGCCCGTCAGCGGAGCCCGCAGGTTCTTGTCGATATCGACCGCTAGCGCCCGCAGCGGCGACAGGTACAGCACCCGGGTGCGCTCACCCCGTGGCGGCTCGGGCTCGCACATGACCCGATCGATCGCCCAAAGAAAAGCGGCCAGCGTCTTGCCAGACCCAGTGGGCGCCGCGATCAGGCAGTGACTGCCTTGCGAGATCGTCTCCCACCCCGACACTTGGCACTGTGTCGGCTCGGCGAACGTCGAGGAGAACCACGCCGCAGTAGGCGCGGAAAACGCACCGAGCGCCGGGTGCATCCGCCCAGGAGCACCGCTGTCAGCAATAGCACCAGCCATCCGGGGCCATTACTACAACCCAAGTGTCACACCCGCCGCCCCGAAGACGCCAGGGAAAGACACAAATGCCTCAGCGGGCGCGCGTCAGCGCGGCGGCTAGCTAGGCGGGTTCAGCGTTCCGTCGAATCCCTGGTTGTGGCTGCCGTCGCACATCGGCTTGGTATTCGAATCTCCACACCGGCAGAGTGCCACCACCGAGTCACTGTCAGCCAAGGTGTTCCCCTCGTGGTCGTCGATTTGGCACAAACCACGGACCAGCAGCGGTCCGTTGTTCAGAACTGTCACCGTGACATCAGCCATGTGCATCTCCCGAGCTTTCCTCGACCGCATCGGCGTGTGCGGCAGTGCGGCCAGTGTTGCACGACTCAGCGCCGCGTGATGCAGCCGCCGACCGGAGCGGCTCGGGCAGCGGGCGCGCCGACACCACGGCCACACGCTTGGTCGCCCGGGTCAGCGCGACATACAGCGCCCGCAGGCCCTGCGGCTCATCGTCGACGATCGCGGCCGGCTCCACCACCACGACGCCGTCGGTTTCGAGGCCCTTGCACAGTCGCACAGGGGCCAAGGTGACGTGCGGGTGCAGCGCCCCAGTGGCGTTGCGGCTCGCTGCCGTGGCTCGTCCGAAATCCACGCCGGCATCTTCCAGCAGCGCCGCGATGTCGTCCATATGGCGCAGTGGCGACACCACCAGCATGTTCCCGCCATCGAGCGCCGCCGACTCAGTCATCACCGTCTCGAGCACTGCCTGAGCCAGACCGGATTGCGCCGTCACGAAGCGCGGCGGCGAGCCTTCGATGCGCACCGCAGCCGGCGGGGCCAGCCCGGGCGCTGCCGCGGCGAGCACCTGGTTGGCGAGTTCGAGGCTGGGTTGGGGGATGCGGTAGCTGAGCGTCAGATCCGCCAGACGCGGTGCCACCGGTCCCGACGGCAGGTGAGCCAGAGCCTCCTGCCAGTCGGACGGAGCGTGCGCAGAGGTGGCTTGGGCAATGTCACCCACCAGCGTCATGGAACCGTTGAGCGAGCGCCGGGCGATCATGCGCAGCGCCATCGGCGGCTGGTCCTGGCATTCGTCGACCACGATGTGGCCGTAGGTGCGCACCTCGGTGTCGCTGCGCCGCTTGCGCGAGCGAGACCGGGGGCCCAGCACGGCGTACGCCTCGTCGAGCAGCGGCACGTCGGCGTCGCTCCACTCGTAGTCGTCCTCGCTGTCCTCCCGAGCCCGCCACAGGTGTTCCCACTCGGCCTCGTTCAGCGCCCCGGCAGCCGCAGACCGCAGCAGCGCGCGCGATCCGTAGAGGTCGCGCAGCAGCTGGGCGGGGGTCAGCAGCGGCCACATGCGTTCGAACGCCGCCATGACGTCGGGATGGCGGGCGAAGCGCTCGCGCAGCTTGGACGGGTCGGGTCGGCGCCGGTGCGTGGCCGACATGGCCGAATAGACCGCCTGCTCCACATAGGAACGGCCGGCGTTGTGGTGGCGGAAGCGCCGGCGAGCCTCGGCCACGATGGCGCGCGAGGTGCTCGCGGCGAGGGTGACGTATCCCAGACCGAAGTCGAGGCGCAGATCGCGGCGCAGCGGCCGCTGCCGATCCCGCACGGCGTTCGAGATGACCTGCGACATGCGGGCATCGCCCTTGATGCGGGCCACGTCGGGCGCGTCGGCCAGGCGGATGCGCACTTCGGGGAAGATCTCGTTGAACAGGTCGGCGAGCACGAACAGGTGCACGCCGGCCTCGCCCAGGCTGGGCAGGACGCGCTCGACGTAGCGCAGGAACAACCGGTTGGGGCCGATGACCAGCACGCCCTGGCCGGCCAGCGGGAACCGGTACGTGTAGAGCAGGTAGGCAGCGCGGTGCAGCGCCACGATGGTCTTGCCGGTGCCAGGACCGCCCTGGCACACCAGGATGCCCTTGCGGGGGCTGCGGATGATCTCGTCTTGCTCGGCCTGGATGGTGGCCACCACCTCGCGCAGCTGACCGTCGCGGCGTTGCTCGAGCGCGGCGTACAGCGCCCCGTGAGCGACGAGCTGGGGGCGGTCGCCGTTGGCGGAGGCGTCGTCGAGCGCATCGAGGTCGAAGATCTCGTCTTCGAGGTCCGACAGGATCCGGCCGCGGCACACGAAGTGCCGCCGGCGCAGCAATCCCAGCGGGTTGCCGCCCGTAGCCCGGAAGAACGGCTCCGCGATCGGGGCTCGCCAGTCGACCACGACGGGTTCCTGCCGCTCGTCTGCGACAGCGAGCCGGCCGATGTAGAAGGTCTCGCTGGGGCCGGTGGCGTCCGGCACCTGCGCGTCGGCGCTCGTCTTCGCTGTGCTCGACGTCACGGCGTTCGTCTTCACTGTGTTCGACGTCACTGCGCGGTCGATCCGGCCGAACACCAACGACGACGAGCCGAGCTCGAGCTGGCTGAGGCGCCCGGCCACGGCATCTTCGATCACATCGCGTTCGAATCTGGCCTGCCGGGTGCCGCCGCGGCCCACCTCGACCATCTCGCGCAACCGTCTCGCCCGCTGCCTGGACGACTCCAGCAACGCGTACGCGCGGTCAATATGAGCTTGTTCTGCCTGGATTTCCGGATGGCTCACGCTTGGCCCGTCACCGTTTTGAGGCTGATCAAGGCTACTCGCGGCGCACCCGCGCCCAGTGCACTGCATGCCCGCCGAGTACGACGGCAGCCAGCACGATCAGGGGCCACGAGCCCAGCGCCGTCGCCGGTGTGAATCCTGAGCGAAGTTCGACGTCGGCGCCCAGCACGACGGATTCGCGCAGCTCGCTGCGGCGGGCGATATCGCCGTCGGGCGACACGATGGCGCTGTAACCGGTGGTGGACGACTGCAGCACCCAGCGTCCCGTCTCGACGGCGCGCAGCCGTGCGCTGGCGAGCGACTGGGCGGGCACCGCGGACGTGCTGTAGGACGACGCCAGGGTGGGATTGGCGATGATGCGACCGCCGGCTCGCACGCCGTCGCGCACCAGGTCGGCGAAGTACACCTCGTAGGAGGTCACGACGGCGATGTCGCCCAGCGACGTCGCCAGCAGTCCGGGGCCCTCGCCGGCGATGGCTTCCCGGGAAATCAGCGACAGGTCAGCGAAGGGCTCCACCACGCTGCGCAGCGGCACGTACTCGCCGAACGGCACGAGGTGGGCCTTGTCGTAACGGCCAGACAGCCCCCCGTCAGGGTTGATCGCAACCGTGGCGTTGCGGAAGCGCTCGTCATCGACGGCACGCTCGTAGAAGTTGGCGATCAGGACCAGGCTGCGCCGCTCCGCCAGCGATTCCAGCTCGGCGAGACGGCCCGAACCCTCGAGCGGTGCGTCGCTGGACGTGCTGCTCTCGCTCCACACCATGAGGTCGGCGTCGCCCTGCCAGGCGTCGGTCGTCTCCAGGTGCCGCAGCCGCACGCTGCGCTGGGGCGTATCGACGTTGGTGCCGAGTTCGCCGCCGGCCTGCACGACGGCTGCGGTGATGGTGCCGTCGATGGTGGTGGCGGGCCAGGCCAGCGCCGCGATGGGCACGCCCATGACGACCAACGCAGGCCACGAGACCGCACACCATTCGCGCGCGCAGAGCAGTTCGACAATGACAGCGCCCGAGCCCACGAGCGCAATCACTCCCAGCGGCCCGGCCAAGGCTGCTGCGCCCAGCCACGGCCCGTCGACTTGGCCGAGCGCAAGGTTGGACATCGGCACGCCGCCGAACGGGATGGCCCAGCGAACGGCCTCGCCCACCACCAGGGCAGCGGGAATGCCGACTGCGCGCCAGCGGGCGCCTGCGGAGATGAGCGACAGCGGCAGCGCCATGATGAGCGACTCGACCGGCACGGCCGCGATCCAGCCCGGCACGGTCAGCTCGGTCATCCAGAACAGCCCGAGCACGTACGCGCCCAGCCAGAAGGCGATGCCGATTTCGAGACGGTCGCGCCAGCGCTCTGCACCGTGATGGCAGAAACGCAGCCACAGCCCCAGCCCGATCGGGCCGAGCGGCCACAGCCCCCACGGCGGCAGCGACAGCATCGTGAGCGCCCCGAGCACGAGCGCAAGGCCGTGGCGCAGCAGCCGGCGAGACCTCACGGGGCGGTTCACGGCGACGGCGTGGCGCGATCCAAGCCGAGATGCTGCACCACCGCCGCAGCGGCTTCGTTGCCCTGCCGGATGCAGGCGGGGATGCCAAGGCCCCGGTAGGCCGCGCCGGCGACGAACACGCCAGGCATCTCGCGAGCGAGCACCTCGGAGATCCGATCGACGAGATGACCGTGTCCGGGCCGGTACTGCGGCAGAGACTGCGGCCAGCGCGAGACCCGCCACGCCCTGACAGCGCCGGGCTCGCGCAAGCCACGCAGCGGCGGCAGGCTCGACAGCTCGCTCACTACGGCTTCCACCAGCTCGCTGTCGTCGACGCGCGTGTGACGGTCGTCGTCGTCCCGGCCGACCGAGACGCGCAGGACCGCGTGGGCTGTGCCGGCACCGGCGGTGTCGCTGCTGTCTCGGCCGGACCAGTGCGGCCATTTCGCCGACCCGTAGCTGCAGGCCGTGGTCAGCCAGCCGGAGTCCCGAGTGACGAGGAAGCCAGCCTCGCAGGGTGCATCGATGGCGTCGGGACGCACGCTGAGCGTGATCACCGCAACCCACGCGTACTTGATGAGCCCGAGCGCAGCGGCAGCGTGAGGTGCAGCAGGCAGCATCTGCGCCGCGGCGTGGGCGGGCGCAGCGACGATGACGGCGTCTGCGTCGAGCACCTCGGACCCAGTGTCCACGGCGAACCGTGTTCCGGGTCGGCGGATTGCTTCGACCGGGGTCCCCAGCCGCAAGATGCATCCATCAAGCCGTCCTATCAGGGCCTCGGCCAGCTGGCTCATTCCGCCTGAAAAGCTGCCGAAGATCGGAGCGGGACCGGAGTCGCCGGAAGTACCTCGGGCGGGGGGCGGCTGCATGCGGCGCAGCCCCCGCATGAGCGAGCGGCTGCGTCCCAGCGCTTCGCTCAGGATCGGCGCCGACATTGCTGCGTCCAGCCGGTCGATGTTGCCCGCGCTGATGCTGCCGAGCAGCGGGTCAACCACCTGCGACGCCACTGCCGCGCCGAGCCGGACGCGCACGATGTCACCCACGCTGGCAGGACCGGGCCCGACGCGCACAGAGCCGGACGCGCTGAAGGCAGCCGCGGCCGCGTCCAGCTTGTCGATCGCATCGCGGCGCAATCGGCGTGCCGTGAAACGGCGCGGCAGCACATAGTCGGCGGCGGCGCGCAGTCGGTCTGCCGGACCCAGCAGCGGCGAACGCAGCAGCGGTCCCAGCCGGGTCGGTACCCCGCCCACAAGTCCGTCGGGAAGAGGCGTGAGCTGCCGTTTGCCTCTTGCGGTGTGAAGCACAGATGCGCCGCTAATCGCCGGCGAGATGCGTTCGGTCGAGATGCCCAGCTCGTCACACAGCTCGATCGCCCACGGCACTCGCAGCAGGAACGCATCGGCGCCTTCGTCGACGAGCCGCCCTTCGAAGGGCGTTGAGAGGATCTTGCCGCCCAAGCGCTCGGCGCTGTCGATCAGCACCACCCGGGGCACCGCGGTCCCCGCGTCAGCGGGATGCAGCAGGCGGTACGCGGCGGTCAGCCCGGTGATGCCGCCACCGACCACCACGACCCGCTGAGGCGTCATGACGACAGGTCACCGACGCGAGCGGGTGTCACGGCGATGACCCAGCTCGCTCACTCGGGCTGACCCGCGTGCACCGGCTCGTACGCATGCACATAGTCAGTCAGCTGCTCGAGCACAGCGGGATCGGTGGCGGGTAGCACGCCATGGCCCAGGTTGAAGATGTAGCCGGGCTGCTGGGTGCCCTCGGCCAGGATGCGGTCGGCCGCGGTGCGCACGGCGGGCCATCCGGCCAGACACAGCACCGGATCCAGGTTTCCTTGCAGCGCAACGCCGGCACCCACTCGCTGGCGAGCTGCGCTGAGCGGCACCCGCCAGTCCACGCCCACCACGTCGGCCCCTACTTGGGCCATCTGGTCGAGCAGCTCCCCGGTGCCGACGCCGAAGTGCGCCCGTGGCACGCCGAGGTCGGCCAGCTCGTCGAAGACCTGCTTGCTGTGCGGCGCCACGAACGCGGCGTAGTCGGCCGGCGACAGCGTCCCGGCCCATGAGTCGAACAGCTGCAGCGCGCTGGCACCGGCGAGCACCTGCGAGCGCATGGATACGACCGCAATGGCAGCCAGGCGCTCCATGAGGTCGTGCCAGAGCGCCGGGTCGGTGTGCATCAATGCCTTGGTGAGCTCGTGCTGGCGAGACGGGCGGCCCTCGACGAGGTAGCTCGCCACGGTGAACGGCGCCCCGGCGAACCCAACGAGCGGCACGTCCAGCTCGGCTGCCAGCAGCCGCACCGTCTCGAGCACGTAGGGCGTGTGAGCATCGGCGTCCAGCTCGGGCAGGCGGTCCAGGTCGGCGCGGCTGCGCAGCGGCTCGGCGGCCACCGGACCCACGCCGGGCACCACGTCGATGCCGAAGCCGACTGCTGCGGCCGGCACCACGATGTCGGAGAACAGCACTGCCGCATCGACGCCGTAGCGCCGAACCGGCTGCAGTGTGATCTCCGCCGCGGTGGCCGGGTCGGCGATGGCATCGAGAATGCTGCCCTCGCCGCGCAGCGCCCGGTACTCCGGCAGCGAGCGACCGGCCTGGCGCTGGAACCATACGGGCACCCGCTCGGTCCGCTGGCATCGGGCAGCCCGCAAGTACAGGCTTGCGTCCAGCTGGTGAAAAGGATGTTCCGCCGGCAGCGCCCCAGCCGGCGCCGCGGCAACCTCAGCAGTATCAGCCATGCGCTGCGAACGGTACCGGCGCGAGCCGATCTCACAAGTCTCGAAGATCCACCAGGTCCAAGACTCCGGCAGTCTCGTAGGTTCGGATGACGACCAATGTTGAGCCGATGATCGTCCAGCGGTTCATCGGCGACCGAGCAGTCAGTCGGAATCCCGGCAGTTCGTCAAGAGGCCGGTCGGCGAGATCGGCGAGTCCGCGAAGCAGTTGCCTTCGGTCCTGATCACTCTTGCCGCCGGCCCACTCATCGAAGCAGCCCTGTGGATCAGCGACTCGCCAGGTCACGCCGCTGTGTTATGCGAGGCTGACTGGCTCGCCACGGCCGGCCCGCTGGGCCATGTCGCGCAGCTCCTCAGGAGTGCAGCCATCCTGCCGATCTGCCTGATCGGGCAGCGAGGAGAGCGAAGCCGACTCAAGGGCAGCCAGCTTGTCCATGACTTCCCCGAAACCAGCATGGCCGAGGAGTCCTTCGAGCAACGCCGTCGACATCCCGGCCTCATTCCAGTCGATGCATGAGACATCGAATCCCGCAACGTCGACCAGCACCCGGAACGCGTCACGCTGGACGGATTCTGACTGGAAGTCGTTGACGGCCGCTGCGATTTCCGGCATGACTTCCAGCAAAGCACCGAGCTGCGTGTCGCTCACCCTGCGGACTCCTCACGGCGTGTGGCCGGGACCCTTGCGGTCAACCGTCGCTTCGCAGGGTACTCGCGTGATAAGAGAGTCTTACGCGGCATTCGGGGAGCCGGTCACTTCCGCTGCCAGTACCTGGCAAGCGCTCAAGCGCAGGCATAGAAGCCATGTCCAGCAGGGTTGCTAGTGGTGTGTCGCGGGTTTGTCTGCACGGTATTGAGGCCTCTGACCTCGGCAAACAGGTCAATAGATCCCGCAACCAAACACTCGACGTACCACTAGCGTCGGAGCCATGGGCTGGTTCCGACGACGCCGAAATCTCGGCTTGCAGCCACTCACCGAACTGCACGACGAGTTCGCGAGGCGCCCTGATGCCGACGAGCTATTGGCGAATGCCGAGAAAGAACTGATGTACCGCGAGAGAAACGATGTTGGCGATGTCGGGCAATCTGTAGCGGAGGCGTAGATCAACAGAACACCAGCCACGATCAGCTTAAGCGGCTGGCCCGGTGCCATTCCTCGCGAGAGATTCCGGCCTGCTCAAGGATGATCGCTAGCAGCTGAGGGCTGATGTCGGGGCCATGTGGGTTTGGCAACCGCAGCTTGCGCTTGCCGTAGTGCATCATCTGGTGCTTGCTGCCATGCCAAGGTCCGCTCCAGCCCAAGCGCCGCAGGGTCTTGATCAGGTCCCGGCGGCCTACCGGTCCGAGCCTCTGGCTCATCGGGTGGCGTAGAGGCTCACCCCATCGATGCTGGGAATGTCGTCGTCACCGTGCTCAATCTTGAGGGCAGCCCAGTCGATGAGCACTTCCAACAATTCCGCCTTCGCCGCTCGGGCATCAGAGCCCTGAGCCCAGACGCCTTCGAGGCCGGCGACCGTCGCTACGACCCCATCCGAGTCGTTGATTTCCCGCAGGCTGGCGTGCTCGGCCGCAGCCTCGGCCCAAGTCTCGACGAGTTTGCGTTCCACGTCGTCAGTCTGTCATGAGGCGCGCAGTCGGTCTGCACGATTTTCGCTCGTGGGATCTGCCGAGCCCCCCTTGGCGGTTTGGGCGCTCCATTTGGCATCGGCATCCGCAGCTAATCGCTTGGCTTCTTCACGTATCTTGCGTCGAGGTCGAGGCCACTCGGCGTCGAGTCGTCCCGCGGCGTCACGTCGTCTGTGGGCCGCGCTAAACAACTCGAGGGTCCGCTTCCCAGCACCGTCACCATCGTGACAGTGTCCTGGCGGGCCACCGCGTCGTCGAGCACCGTGGAATCCAAAACGCGCCGGTCCCGGCCCGTCACCGCGCCGCTCAGCGCGATCAGGTCGCGCACCGCGTCGAAGATCCTGTCCGGCCGGTCGCTTGCGCGCAGCTTGTTGCGCCACGGCGTCAGCACCGTGGGATGGAACGCTGCGTCGGTCCACGCCCGCCTCCGCGGCAGCCTGAGCCTGGGTGACCTGCCCGGCGAGCATCCTCACCCACAAGTCGTACTTCTGCTCTGCTGTGAGCAGCTTCTTCGGTTTGCGGTCCGGCGAACTCATCAGCCGCGGCCTCCTGAACTGAGACCGCCAACCCTGC
Organism: Acidimicrobiales bacterium; assembly: GCA_965231925.1. Classification (GTDB taxonomy): domain Bacteria; phylum Actinomycetota; class Acidimicrobiia; order Acidimicrobiales; family Poriferisodalaceae; genus Poriferisodalis. The sequence continues at coordinate 396,785 of OZ246894.1, read as the reverse complement.
CCGATGCTGCTTGAAAAAACTCAAGACCTGTCGCGCGAAGTCAGACGCAACACAATGCGTTGCGCACGGTACCGGGGGAACGTTCCGCTTCGGCAAGCAGGAGCGCGAGGTCACGGCGGCGTGATCGATGACTGGTGAACGCGCAGTTGCGTGTGGCGGGCGAGTGCAGCGAAGTCGCGATCTGTGTGCAACACAGCCGCTCCGCTCCTGATGGCGATCGCCGCGATGAGGCAGTCGATCAGCTTGCGCACGGTCGCACCCGAGCGTCGGCAGGTTCTGTACAGCAATGCGGCACGCTCATAGTCGACCGAATTGGTTGCCACTGATGAGGCCCTGCCGATCAACGCCCGGAGCTGCGCGAGATGGGCCTCGTCGCGGGCACCAGCAAGCACCTCCATCCGCACTGCATCACATGTGAGCGCCCCGTTTGCCAGTGCTTCCAGCACGGCATCGGCCAACTTCTCGTGGCTGTCTCTCAAGAAGGCGATCCACGCCGAGGAATCGATCAATACCGGACGATCAGAGTCCGAAGCCGCGCGGCGCTGCGACATCACAGGTGTTCGACCCGACCGCCGCGCATCGCGTCAAGGTCGCCATCCCAACCCGTGCCGCGCATTGCCCGTGCCTCTTCGAGCGACATCGGCTCTTCGGCTGCGAGATCCAACGCGAAGTTCACGGCTGCTCGCTTGCTGGCAAGCCCGTAGCGGGCCATGACCCTCGCGCACGCGGCCTCGTCGATGTCGATGTTTGTGCGAGTCATACACCAAAAATACACTAAAGCCAGGTGCGCCGTGGCGTGGATTCCGTTCCTTGCAATTTCGATCCCGCTTGTCGATTGACACGTTCCGGCACCCGGACTGCCCGGTAGCCTCACGCGGCCTGTGCGATTAGCTCGCCCCTCAGAGCGGCGAACTCGCACACGGACGGAGGCTGCAATGGAACCCGGCGCCGCGGAGGTGGAGGGGGACGCCCGCGACACCGGCCGCCCGCTGCGCATTGCGCTGCTGACCTACCGCGGCCATCCCTGGGTTGGCGGCCAGGGCATCTATGTCCGGCATCTTGCGCGGGAGCTGTCGGCCCTTGGCCACAGCGTCGAGGTGTTCAGCGGGCCGCCCTACCCGCACCTCGACGAGGGCATCAAGCTGACCGAACTGCCCAGCTTGGACCTGTACCGCATGCCCGACCCGTTCCGGGTGCCCAAGCTGGCGGAGTTCCGCTCACCGATTGACGTGCTCGAGTGGGCCATCACCTGCACGGCCTCATTCGCCGAGCCGCTTACGTTCAGCCTGCGGGCCTTCCAGTCGCTCCGCGGCCGGCTCGACGACTTCGACTTGGTGCACGACAACCAGTGCCTGGGCTACGGCATCGACTGGCTGCGACGGGCGGGCATGCCCACGCTGGGCACCATCCACCACCCGATCACCGTCGACCGGCGGCTCGAGATCGCCCATGCGCCCAACCGCGGCAAGCGGCTCGCCATGCGTCGCTTCTATGCCTTCACACGCATGCAGAACCGGGTGGCCCGCCGCCTCGACCGGATCGTGACCGTGTCGACCAACAGTTTCGACGACATCGTGACCGACCTGCGCGTCGACCCCGCTCGCCTGAACATCGTCACGGTCGGCGTCGATCCCGACCAGTTCCGGCCCCTGCCCGACGTGACGCCCGTGCCCGGCCGGCTCATGACCACCGCCAGCGCGGACGTCGCCATGAAGGGCCTCGCGTACCTGCTCGAAGCGCTGGCGAAGCTGCGCACGGAGGACCCGTCGCTGCACCTCGTCGTGATCGGGCGCCCGAAGGACGACTCGGCGGCAAGCCGGCTCATCGATCGACTCGATCTGGCCGGCAGCGTCGAGTTTGTGAGCGGCGTGCCCGACGAGCGCATCGTCGAGCTCTACAACGAGGCACAGCTCGCCGTCGTGCCGTCGCTGTACGAAGGCTTCTCGCTGCCCGCCATCGAAGCGATGTCGTGCGGCGTGCCACTGGTGGCAACGACCGGCGGCGCCTTGCCCGAGGTGACCGGCGCCGACGGCGAGACGTGCCTGCAGGTGCCCCCGGGCGACTCCGAGGCTCTTGCAGCACGCATCGGGTGGGCGCTTGGGAAGCCCGACTTGCGTGCCACCGTGGGAGCGGCCGGCCGGGCACGTGTGCAGGCCAACTATTCGTGGACGGCGACGGCCCGCAACACCGTCGAGCAATACCGTGCGCTGCTGGCCGACACCTCGGCGCGGCCGCAGCGCGCGTACGCGAAGGCCCTCGCCGGACGCTGATGCTCACCGTCGACTACGAGCGACTCGGCGCCATTCGCGGTGACCGGGTGCTGGATCTGGGCTGCGGCGCGGGCCGGCATGCCTTCGAGAGCGCCCGGCGGGGCTGCATCACAGTGGCGTCAGACCGCGATCCCGACGAGCTACGTGCTGTCAGCGAAATGTTCGCGGCCATGCACGAAGCGGGTGAGTTCGACTCCTCGACCGCCGATTCGAGGCGCAGCGACGCACAGGGCCCCAGCAGCGAGGACCGGGGCTCGCTCAGCCATGCGGTCGTTGCCGACGCCGCTGCGCTGCCGTACCCCGACGCCAGCTTCGACCGCATCATCGCCGCGGAGGTGCTCGAGCACATCGTCGATGACGAACGGGCCATCGCCGAGCTGGCACGGGTGCTGCGGCCTGGCGGCACCATTGCGGTCACGGTTCCGGCGAGAACCGCCGAACGGGTCTGCTGGGCGCTGTCGGCCGACTACCACGCACCCGCGGTAACCGACGGCCACGTGCGCATCTACGGCGTCGACGAATTGCGGGACAAGCTGGCCGCGGCAGGTCTGTACGTCTCCGACAGTCATGGCGCGCACGGCCTGCACACGCCGTACTGGTGGCTGCGCTGCCTGGTCGGACCGCACAACGACACCCATCGGCTGGTGCGGGCCTACCACCGGATGCTGGTGTGGGACATGACGGCTGCACCCAAGCTGACGCGCACACTCGACCGTGTGCTCAGCGCTGTGCTGCCCAAGTCGACGGTGCTGTATGGGTACAAACTCCGGGCGAGCGAGAGTTCCCGCCTGGGGGCCGAACCGGTGGGAGCTGCGCATGCAGCCTGAAGCCGCACCACCGGAGCTCGCTGCGGCACCCGACACTGAGCGCGACCGCCCTACACAGCTCACTGCACGATCCGACGCTGGGCAGAACCGCTGCACACAGCTCACTGCACCGCCCGACACTGAGCAGAACGGCCACGCACAGCTCGCCGTCGGCACCGCACCGCTGCTGTCGCCCCGGCAGGTCGCCGCCACTGCCGACGCCATCGAGGCATGCCAGCAGCCCGACGGCCTGATCCTGTGGTTCGACGGCGGCCACGCCGATCCGTGGAATCACGTCGAAGGCGCCATGGCGTTGGCATCGGCAGGCCGGCGGGGTGCCGCCGAGCGTGCGTACGAGTGGCTGCAGGCCAACCAGCACCCGGCGGGCAGCTGGCACAACTACTACACCGCCCACGGCGTCGAGGACCCCAAGGTCGACACGAACTGCTGCGCCTACATCGCTGTGGGCGTGTGGCACCACTGGCTCGTCACCGGCGACCGCGGATTCGCCGCCTCCATGTGGCCGACGGTACGGCGTGCCCTCGACTTCGTGGTTGGGCAGCGAACCGCCAGCGGCCACATCCCCTGGGCGGTCCATGCCGACGGCACGCCGTGGCCGTACGCCCTGCTGACTGGCTCATCGTCGATTGTCCACTCGCTGCGCTGCGGTCTTGCACTGGCAGAACTGATGGGCGTCTCCCGACCTGCGTGGGCTCGCGTGCTGGCTCGCACCGAACTCCAGATCCGCCACCGTCCGGACGGTTTCGAGCCCAAGGACCGCTGGGCGATGGACTGGTACTACCCCGTGCTGTGCGGCGCGCTCGACGGCGCCCAAGCCCGCTCCCATCTCGCCGCGGGCGCACCGAAGTTCCTGCTCGGCGACTACGGCGTGCGCTGCGTGGCCGATCAGTCGTGGGTGACCGGGGCAGAGACCTGCGAATGCGCGCTCGCCTACCTGCGCACCGGCGACGTCGCCACCGCCCGCCGGCTCGTCGAAGCCGCCTCTGCGATGCGAAATGCCGACGGCAGCTACTACACCGGCTGGGTCGTACCGCAGCGCAGGACCTTCCCCGACGCCGAACGCTCCAGCTACACCGCCGCTGCGGTGCTGCTGGCCACCGACGCAATCGATCACCGCACCCCGGCTGCCGACGCCCTCATCGCATCGCCCCGGCACTGATCGGTCGGCCAGGGGTCGCAGGCCGCGGCCCAATCGGCCCGTGAGCGGAGCGAACAGGCGCGGGCATGAACATGCGTCGCACCCCGAAGGCTCACCAGTCAGCGAACCTTCGCAGCACGCGCAAGCTGCCTTCGGTGGTGTGCTCGGTGAAGCCGTCGTCGAGGGCTCGTAGCCAGATCTCGTAGGGGGGCCGGCCGCCGTCGGCGGGATCGGGGAAGACGTCGTGGATGGCAAGCAGACCGCCAGGCATCACCTTGGGCGACCAGGCCTCGTAGTCGGCATGGGCGGGGGCTTCGCCGTGGCCGCCGTCGATGAACACCAGCGCGGCGCTGACGAAGTGGGGGGCGACCATGGGCGAGTCGCCGACGATGGGCACCACCGTGTTCTCGAGCTTGGCGTCGGCGATGGTGCGGCGCAGCGTGGGCAGCGAGTCCATGCGGCCTGTGCGGGGATCGATCAGGTCCGGGTCGTGGTGCTCCCAGCCAGCTTGCATCTCTACCGAACCGTGATGGTGGTCGATGGTGAACAGCACGCCGTCTGCCTGCGCGGCGGCGGCGCCGAGGTACACGGCAGACTTGCCACAGTATGAGCCGATCTCGAACAGCGGCCCCAGACGGGCGGCCGCGACGCCGGCCCGGTACAGCGCCAGGCCCTCGATGTGCGGCATGAAGCCCTTGACCTGCTGGGCGAGGGCCGCCAGTTTGGGCTTCATCGGCGCTGCAGGCTCATCGGGGCTGCGGGGCGGGTCGGCCAGCGGGCTCATCGGCGCTGCGGGGCTCATCGGCGCTGCGGGGCGGTTCCGCCGACGGGATCGGATGGCGGGCGGGCGAACAGCACCCGGTCCAGCAGAATGAACTTGCCCACCCACAAGGCGCCGAACCCAGCGAGATTTGCTGCCGAGACAGCAACCGCGGACTGCCACCACCGGTCCGCCAGCGCCACCAGCAGAGATGAGATGCCGAGCCCGGCGAAGCTGTACGCCCAGAACGGCAGGATCTCGCGGGTCACCGAGTGCCGGTCGGTGCGAGACCACACCCAGCGTCGGTTGGCGTAGTACGCCGGGCCGGCCGCAACGCACACCGCGGTGACGTTGGCGAGGACTGCGGGCCAATCCAGCACGCTGTAGGCCACGATCAGCACGCTCTGGGTCACCACGACGGTGCCTGCCGACACAGTGCCATAGCCGACCAGCCGGCCCAGCAGACTCAGCTTCATCGTTTTGGGCCTCGTCGTTCGGGGCTTCATGGTTCGGGGCTCATCGTTCGGGTGTCAGCCCCGAAACTCACGTCTCCGCGGGTGCATTCGGCCGGTAGCACGCGGCCAGCAGCAGCAGCGTCGACACCAGCCCGCCGGCGATGGCGACGACGAACCAGATCGGCCCGCTCCAGTCGAGGCCGAGTGCGTTGTCGAGGGACCAGTCGCCCGGGCCGGTCGCGGCCACGGCCGCCGCTGCGACAGCCAACACGAACACGTACTCCCAACCCTCGCGGATGATGAAAAACCCGTTCTTGCGGTGACCGACCCAGCCGGCCGTGGTCATCACGCCGATAAAGGCCATCGCGCTGAGCGGGGTGAGCAGCCCGAGCGCCAGGCCGAATCCGGCGCCGATCTCGGTGAGGGCTGCGAGGTAGGCATGCAGCAGTCCGGGGCGCAGGCCTTCGGCAGCGAACCAGTTGCCAACGCCACGGATGCCACCGCGGAACTTGGCGATCCCATGGAGCGCCAAGGTGACGCCCACGATGACGCGAAGGACGAACAGGCCCAAGTTGATGCTGTCAGGATCCATGATTCCAGGGCCCCCTCAGTGGCTCATGCAACGACGTTCGACCCGAACCGTAGTCAGAGCTCGAGCCGGTAGACGTTGGTGCTGCGCTGCTGGAAACCAAGCCGCGCGTACAGGCGGTTGGCAGCTTCGCGGTCGGGTCGAGAGGTGAGGTCGACCGTGCGGGCGCCCGCCCGCCGGGCAATCTCGATCGCATGCCGATTGAGCGCGGCACCAATGCCGCGGCCGCGCGCAGACTCGTCCACCACGACGTCCTCGATCCACGCCCGCAGGCCGCTGGCCAGCGGAAAAAGCACCAGGATCATCGCGCCGACGATCTCGTTTGATGGTTGATCTGGTGCCTCATCCGACCCGGCGCGGGCGACGAGCACCGTGTTGGCGGGGTGACCGACAATGCGCTCAAGCGCCTCAGCGTCGGGCGGCGGCGAGCTCGACAACTGCGGGTGCAGCCGCGCGAACGCACCCACCAACGCGTCGTCGACCAAGTCGCACACCTCGACGCGAACACCGGGTTGCAAGATCGCCGGCGACGCAACGGGCTCAGCCACAGTGCGCATCGTACGACCAAGAAACCCGCAGGGGTATGGGCCGACAGGCACAGATGTCATAGCTGTGGAGGCGGCAGGAGACTCTGCGACGTTGCGACCAGTTCCAGAGTGGATGAACCGTGATGCGTCGATGACGTCGGCAAGAAATGCGGTGCGGTGCGAATCTCTCGCCTGCCGGATCGCTGGAGCAGAGGCTTCTGTCGCCTCCGCAGCGGGCGCACCCCACGACAGAACCGCGCAGAGTCGGCGGCCGCAGGGGTGCCGCTAGCCTCGCCAACGTGGGCCATCTTGAGTGGATCGAGCGACCCGAACCCGGCAAGGACACCATCCTCATTGCCGCATTCTCGGGCTGGAATGACGCCGGCGACGCCGCCACAGAGTCCGCCAAGTATCTGCGGCGGCGCTTTCGCTGCCATCCGGTCGCGCAGATCGACCCCGAGTACTTCTACGACTTCGCTTCGGTACGGCCCAGCGTGCAGGTGGTCGAGGGCGAGCGCAAGATCGACTGGCCCACACCCGATGTGCGCATCGGCGAGGTCGACGACGGGCGTGCTGTGATCACCGTGCTTGGCGTGGAGCCCCGGCTGCGCTGGCGCACGTTCTGCGACGTGATCATCGAGATGGCCAATTCGCTGGGGGTCTCCACCGTGGTGACGCTGGGCGCGCTGCTGACCGACACCCACCACAACGCGCCCGTCAACGTGGTGGGCGCATCCAACAATGCCGCCCTCAACCTGAACATGGGCCTGCGCCAATCCACCTACGAGGGCCCCACCGGGATCATCGGCGTGCTGAACGATGCCTGCCATCGGGCCGGCTTCGACAGCGTGTCGTTCTGGGCCACCGTGCCCACCTACGTGCACAACTACCCCTCGCCGAAGGCCGCCCTGGCGCTCGCCGAGCGAGTGGGGCAGTTCCTGGGCGTGACGCTGGGCGAGTCGGAGCTGCACAGCGCAGCCGCCAACTACGGCCGTCAGATCGACGAGCTGGTCGCTGGCGACGACACGCTGGCCCAGTACGCGCAGCAGATTCTCGAAGAATCAGCAGCCGAAGCAGTAGAAGACTTCAGCGAGATGGTCGAGAACCCCGACGGCCTCATCAATGAGTTGGAGCAGTTCCTGCGCCAGCAAGAACCAGACTGACCAGCCTGCGCCAGCAGGAACCAGATTGATCAGCAGCCCAGCGCCCCTGCGAACCAGAAATGCCAACTGAGCCGGGGGCGCTGCGTCCCTTTGGACAGTAACCGGGCACCAAGGCACCCGGCAAGAGAATTGTGCAGCTAGATCAGGGCGTGGCGCAGGGCCAGCTCTACCTCTCGCTGGTGTGCTTCGTCGATGACCGGTCCGTCGGGACCGACCACGTAGAACGAGTCGACCACCTCGTTCGCCAGCGTTTGGATCTTGGCCGAGCGGATGTCGAGGCCCATCTCGGCCAGCACCCGGGTCACCTTGTACAGCACGCCGATGTGGTCCTCAGTGCGGACCTCCACAATCGTCGCTCCTGTTGCCGATGCGGCGTCGAACGTGACGCTCGTGGCGGCTCGCGTCGCTGACAGCGCACGGCGGCGTCGGTACACCCGGGCACGCTCGGCAATGCGCGCCTCCAGCGCCAGATGTCCCCGCAGCGACCGGCGCACATCGAAGATCACCCGGTCCCAGTCCACCGGCGTGTCGGGTGGAACGATCCGGAACGACGACACCGCCATGCCCGCAGGGCTCGAGTAGGCGTCCGCCTGCAGCACGTCGAGCCCACGCAGCGCGAGCACACCAGCGGCCCGGCTGAACAGGCCCCGCTCGTCAGGAGCGACCACGGTCAGCACGTCGTCGTCGACTCGCAACGCCGTGTCGCCCGCCGCCATCAGCTCCACGACTTCGGTGGTGAGCAGGCGACGGTGGCTCGGCTGCGCGGGGTCAGCACCGCTCATGTGCTCGGAGGTCATCTCCACCAGGGTCGACACCAGGCTTGACGTCCACTCCCCCCACGCCATCGGGCCCGTGGCCAGACAGTCGGCCTCGGTCATCACGGCCAGCAATTCCAAGAACTCGGGCGTCTGGGTCGCCCGGGCGACGGTGGCGACCGTCAGCGGATCGTCGAGGTCACGGCGGGTGGCGACATCGGTCAACAGCAAGTGATGCTGGGTGAGGCGCACGAGCGTGTCGGCGTCGTCGGAGCTCCAGCCGCAGCGCCGGGCGATGGGGCCTGCCAGCCGCATGCCGGCTTGGGTGTGATCGCCCGGGTAGCCCTTGCCGATGTCGTGCAGCAGCGCTCCCATGACCAGCAGGTCAGGGCGCGCCACCCGGTGGGTGAAGCGGGCCGCCTCGGCGACAGCCTCCAGCAGATGGCGATCCACCGTGAAGCGGTGGTAGCGGGAGCGCTGGGGACGGTTGCGGTTCGGCGCCCACTCGGGCAGCACTCGTGTCCACACATCGAAGTAGTCGAGCGTCTCGATGACGTCGATGGCCTTTCGCCCGCAACTCAGCAGTTCGACGAAGAGCGCCCGGGCGCCCTGAGGCCATGGATCGGGGAACTGCGGCTGGCGCTGGGCCAGCTTGTCGAGGCTGGCCCGGCTGATCGGGACCTCGCTGCGGGCCGACTGCACGGCCGCATGCAGCACCAGCACGACATCGGTCGAGGGGTCGCCGTCGATCACCAGCTCGCCGTCGCGAATCGACAGCCCCGAGATGTCCACGTCCCCGGCGGCGAGCTCGCTCTGCTGGCGGGCAACGCTCGACCACAGCTGGTCCGACAGGAATGAGATGATGCGCCCGGCCTGTGCAATCTCGGCCATGAACGCGTCGGCGTCGACCGCGCCGGATCGCTCGGCCACGGCGTTCTGGTCGTCAGCGGACAGCACATCGCTGCGCAGGCCGGTCGTGCGGTGCAGCTCCACCCGGGCCCGCAGCAACGTCTGGTAGGCCTCGGCGAGACGTTCGTTGTCGGCCGCGGGCAGTTCGACGCCGGCCAGCTTGGCCCAGCGGATTGCGTGAGCATCGCGCAGCCCGCCGCGGCCGGTCTTGAGATCGGGCTCGAGCAGGAAAGCCACCTCTCCGCTCTGGCTGTGCCGGCGGCTCACGGCGCGCTGCAGCTCATCGAGCCGCCCCGATGCGTTGTCGCGCCAGTCGGCCCGAACGCCCTCGCTGAGGCGGGCCGTCAGGGTTGCGTCGCCGGCCAGGTGGCGCGCGTCGGCGAGCGCAGTGGCCGTGTCGGTGTCCGAAGCCGCCAATTCCAGCGTTCCCGCCAGCGACCGGACGGCGTGGCCGAGCTTCAGCTTCTCGTCCCAGATCGGGTACCAGAGACAGTCGGCCAGGTTGCCGGTGTCGATGTCGTCGTGCACCAGCAGCAGGTCGATGTCGCTGCCGGGGCACAGCTCGCCGCGGCCGTAGCCGCCGACGGCCACAAGCGCGACGCCCGTGCCCGCCTCGTTCACGCTGTCGAACCCGCACTCGACTGCCTCGGCCGCGAAGCGTTCGGCCAGCCACGCATCGGTCAGCGCAGACAGCGCGGCCGGCAGATCGGCAGCGTCAGCCGTGCGGGCCAGTGCCGCTCGACGCTCGCCGAACGACGTCATCGCTGGCCCCCTGTGTCACTGCGCCTCGCAGGCTCGGCCGAATCACCGCGCCTCGCAGGCTCGGCCGAATCACCGCGCCTCGCAGGCTCGGCCGAATCACCGCGCCTCGCAGGCTCCGCCGTATCACTGCGCCTCGCAGGCTCGGCCGCATCACTGCGCCTCGCAGGCTCGGCCGTGCGGCGTCGCTGCAGCACCTCGAACGCCTTCGCGGCGCCCCAGGCGATGCCGATCGGTCCCAGCGCGGGATCGATGTCGGCGAACGAAGCCGGCGTCAGCCCGAAGGGATCGTCGGGAAAGCGAGACGCATCGAAGTCATCACGGTCAGGCGCCGGGACGCCGCCGTCGCTCAGCACCTGTGTCGGGAATCGCACGGCGCCGCGCAGCACGCTCAACGGCGTCGTCTGCTGCTCGTCGACATCGGTTGCCAACAGGTCTCGCAGCGGCGGGCCGGTCTCGGCGGCGCACCTCACGCCGGCCGTGCGTGCCGAGTCACCGAGGCTTGCAGCAGCGACACCGGCACGCTCGCACGCCTGCGCCACGCACCGCTCCACCCAGCCGGGCAGCGCGGCGATGGCCCCGTCGGCCAGCATCTCGGCCGCCTCGCTCAGTGAACCGGGCACCCAGTCAGCCCGCGGCTCTGCCGCGCTGGTGCCCGTGCCAGCCGCGCTCACCCGCAGACCCCTCGTGCTCGAGGCAGCGACACGTCATCGGCCAGGGCACCGTTGAGATTGCCGGAGCGGAAGCCCTCCAAGTCGAGCGTGACGTAGCGATAGCCGACGCCGCTGACCGCTTCCACGACGGCCTCACGCCGGCGGACCGCCTCGGCGAGATCGTCGAGCGGCAGCTCAATGCGCGCCGTGTCGCCGTAATCGCGTACTCGCAGCTGGGCAAAGCCCAGCCGGCGCAAGGCGGCCTCTGCGCGATCGAGCCGCGCCAGCAGCGGCACCGTGACCTGCGTGCCATAGGGCACCCGCGAGGCTAGGCATGCGGCGGCGGGTTTGTCCCAAGTGCGCAAGCCCAAATCGGCGCTGACGGCGCGCACGTCCGCCTTGGTGAAGCCGGCTTCCACCAGCGGGAACCGGGCTCCCCGGTCGCCGGCAGCCTGCTGGCCCGGGCGATGGTCGCCGAGGTCGTCGAGGTTGACGCCCAGCACCACCAGCGCGCCCCGTTCGGCCGCCAGCGGCTCGAGCTGATCCATCAGGGCCGATTTGCAATGGAAGCACCGGTTGGCGTCGTTCGTGCGATAGGCGGCGCGAGACATCTCGTCGGTCTCAACGGTCTGCCACGCAAGTCCCCATTCGGCCGCCAGGGCCGCGCAGTCGGCTTCCTCGTCGGTCGCGAGGCTCGGCGAGACGGCCGTCACGCACAGCGCATCGTCGCCGAGCACGTCGTTGGCCGCCCACGCCACGAGCGACGAATCGACCCCGCCGCTGAATGCCACCACCACCGGGCCTGACTCGACGAAGAAGCCGCGCAGCCGGTCGATGGACCCATCGGCGGACGCCGATCCGTCGGTCACGCCCACCCGTTCCTCCCTAGCCTCGCCCGCTGTCGTCAACGCGGCGTCCGAGGGCCCATCGGCAGACATCGTGCCGCTCCCGTTCCCGCCGTCGCCCAGCGTCATCAGTGCGGCGCCGGGACGCTCAGAGCCGGTCGGCCGGGATGGCGAAGAACATCTCGGCGCCGCCCGTCACCGCAGGTACCAGCCCGCGGGCCGACGGCAGGATCTGGTCGGCATAGAAACGGGCAGTCGTGACCTTGTCGGCCAGGAACTGCGGCGAGGCGCTGCTGTCGGAGGCGGCGGTGGCGCCGTCTCGGGCCTGCGCGGCCGTCAAGCCCTGCTCGGCAAGGAGCCCCGCTGCCGCCTGTGCGCTGCGGCCCATCAGCCATCCGCCCACTACGACACCGGCCAGCCGCAGGAACGGCGAAGAGCCGGCGGCCACATCGTTCGGCGCCGCCGAGAGCTGACCGCCCAGCCACATGGCGGCTTCGCCCATCGCCGCGACGCCGTCGTCGAGCGCAGCGCCGATCGCGGCCAAGTCGGCGTCGCCGCTTCCGGCCAGCTCACCCGCAGTCGCACTCATGTCACCGAGCAGCCGGGCCATGGCCTCCCCACCGCCGAGCGGCAGCTTGCGAAACGCCAAGTCGGCTGCCTGGATGCCGTTGGTGCCCTCATAGATCGGGGCGATGCGGCTGTCGCGCCAGTGCTGCGCGGCGCCGGTTTCCTCGACATAGCCCATGCCGCCGTGCACCTGCACGCCGAGCGAGGTCATCTCGACGCCCAGGTCGGTGCCCCAGCCTTTGCTGATCGGCGTCAGGATCGCGGTGAGCTCGTCGGCTCGCTGCTGTTCGTCCGGATCGGTTACGACGAGGGCGCGGTCGATCGCCGCCGCGTTCAAATACATCACGCAGCGCATGGCCTCGGCGTTCGCCCGCATCGTCAGCAGCATCCGTCGCACGTCGGCGTGGTCCACGATCGGCGAGGACTCGCCGGGGGGAAGCTCGGCGCCGATGGCCCGCCCCTGCTTGCGGTTGACGGCATATTCCCGTGCCTGCTGGTACGCCCGGTCGGTGAGCGACAGGCCTTGGAGGCCCACCGACAGCCGGGCGTTGTTCATCATGGTGAACATGGCGCGCATGCCGCCGTGCTCGGGGCCCACGAGATAGCCGACGGCACCGCCTTCGTCGCCGTAGGACATCACACACGTCGGGCTGGCGTGGATGCCGATCTTGTGCTCGGTGGACACTGCCCGCAGGTCGTTGCGGCGCCCCAGCGAGCCGTCAGGGTTCACGAGGTACTTGGGAACCAGGAACAGGCTGATGCCGCGGGTGCCGGGGGGGCCCTCCGGCGTGCGGGCCAGCACTAGGTGGATGATGTTGTCGGCGAGTTCGTGCTCGCCGTAGGTGATGAAGATCTTCGTCCCGGTGATGAGGTAGCTGCCGTCGTCCTGCGGGACAGCACGGCTGGTGAGGGCACCCACGTCGGAGCCGGCGTGGGGCTCGGTCAGATTCATCGTGCCGGACCATTCGCCGCTGATCATCTTGGGCAGGAATGTCTGCTGCAGCGTTTCATCCGCGTGGTGGGTGATGGCGTCGATGGCGCCCTGGGTCAGCAGCGGGCACAGGCTGAACGCCATGCTGGCCGCGGTGAGCATTTCCTGGACGGCGAGCCCGACGCACCACGGCATCCCGCCGCCGCCGAAGTCGTCGTCGAAGGCCATGCCGTTCCAGCCGGCCTCCACGAACTTGGTGTAGGCATCAGCGAAACCGTCGGGATGGGTGATCACGCCGTCGTCGAAATCGAGCCCCTGCTGATCGCCGGGCACGTTGAGCGGGGCAACCTCGGCGGACATGAAGCGGCCGGCCTCATCCAGCAGAGCACTCGCAGTCTCGAGATCGGCGTGCGCGAAACGTTCGTGAGCGGCCAAGCCATCCAGCTCGGCCACGTGTTCGAGCACGAACAGCATGTCGTCGACGGGGGCGGAGTACTCAGACATCACAACCTCGCAGGGCGGCTAGGGGGTGGAGCAGTGGGTCGGCGCCGGGGCAGTCGCAGCGACGAACCAGCCTGCGAACAGACTACGGCTCGCCCTCCACAGCCCGCGAAGGCTCGCTGGCCTGGCGGCCTGCGGTTGGCGTCTCATCGCTATGGTGCGAGAGCGGTGACGGGCGCAACGGCAACACCGTCGGGACGCTCGTAGCCGTAGCCGGTCGAGGTGATCACTAGCAGTTTGGCCGCTGGGCCAATGACGCTGGTATCGACAGCGGATTCGACACGCTTGAGCGATGCAGCAGCGGCATCCACCGCATCTGCGCCGCCCAGCTTCACTTCCACGGCTATCCATGCGCCGTCAGAACGGCGCTGGATGATCGCGTCCGCTTCGAGGCCCGTCTTGTCTCGGTAGTGGTGCAACCCGCAGCCGTTCGCCTCGGCATACACCTTCAGATCACGCATCACCAGATTCTCGAAGATGCAGCCGAAGTAGCTGAGTTCGTTACCCAGTCGATCAGGGCCGACCTCGAGCGCCGCGGCGGCCAATGATGGGTCGACAAACAGTCTCTTGGGTGACTGTCGCAGCGGAACGCGGGACCTCAGACGGGGCTGCCAAGCCGGCACACGCTCAGCAACGAACAACCGCTCCAGCGCTTCGAGATACGCCTTCACGGTTGTCCGGTCGAGATCGGCATCCCGTGCCAAGGTGGAGAAGCTGACCTCTGTCGAGACGTTGCGAGCGAGCGATCTCGTCAGCGTCGAGACGCCTCTCGGATCTCGATGCACCCGATCCACGAGCGAGACGTCTGTCCTCGCAATCTCGTCTAGGTACGCGACCAGGTTCTCTTGTGCTGCGGCGGGTGGCAGTTCTATCAAGCCGGGCCAACCGCCGACAGCCGCGATCTCGACGATCTCCTCGAATGAGACGTCCGGTTTCGTCGCAGAAACTGTGCGACGGGCGAACAGCGAGCTGAGCGGGACCTCGCACGTCGACCTGCCGGACTCCGCCAGGGACATAGTTCGCATCCGAACTCGCCGAACCCGGCCAGCGCCGGAGTGCCGAGTGATGTCGTCGGGTGGGACAGCTGATCCCGTGAGCAGGAAGATCCCCTTGTCGCGCCGGTCATCGCAGGCTCGGCGCATGGCGTTCCAGACTCCGGGCACCAAGTGCCACTCGTCAAGCAGGCGCGGCACGTCGCCGTCGAGCGTCCGTGCCGGGTCCACTGCGAAGGCCATTCTCTGCTCGTCGCTGCCGTCGAACAACACTTCGCTGCGGGCGAACTGCCTCGCCGTCCACGTCTTACCGCATGCCCGAGGCCCCTCGATCACCACGGCACCCACAGCACTCAACGCCTTGTCGATGGCCGATTCAGCGATGCGCTGGCGGTAACCCGGCGTGGGGGACACCGCGCTCATGCACAGCTCCCGAGACCGGCACTCAGCAGTGGCCGTGCCGCAGATCGACAACTTGGCATGTAGTCAATCTACAAAACGGCAGGCTTACAGTCCACAATTCGGAGACCCGAAGGCGACTGGGCTGACGGCGAGACGCTCGTGATCGGCACTCGCTTCGGCGGGTCCACCGCAGGAATCATGGTGCCCCACGGGGGTGCCTACCGCCTCGACTGCGACTGACGGGTCACCCGGTCGCTGCTGGCGCAGCAGCGGTGCCGGGTTAGTCGTCGTCGGTGATGGTCATGGTTCCTGTGGCGTCGGGCCGGCGCCAGCTGCCGGGGAGGTATGCCTCTACTGCGAAGTATTCGTCTGCTTCTTTGTGGTTGTCTTGTTTGAGCCAGATCTCTGCGGTCATCTCGGTTGTCCCGGGTGCGAAGGTCATTTGCCCGGACATGGCCCAGTAGTCAGATGAATGGGCTTGGTTGTCGCGCAGGTGCCAGGCGGTCCCGGCGTACCAGCTCACCTCCAGTTCCTCGGTGAGGGCTTTGGAGAGGATGATGCGGAACTCGACCACGTCGCCCTCGGTTCCCGTGGCGTCCTCGACGGTGATGCTCAGCTTGGCCTCCGGCTCCACCGGCGGGTCGTCGTCGGCCACGCTGACCGTGGCCGCGCCCTGGGAGGCCGACACCGTGTAGCCGGCATCGCCAGCCGGAGTGTCCAGCGTCGCCGTCACCGACCCGTCGGCCTCGTCGGCACCGTCGTTGGTCGTGCCGATGGTGAGGGTGGCGCTGCCCGTGGTCGAGATGGTCACCGTCTGACTGCCGGTAGCCGCGCCGTAATCGCCGCTCTGGGTCACCGTCACGCTGACGCTCAAGTCGGCCGCCGGCGCGGGGCTGGCGGTGATCGTGAAGCCGGCGTCGCCGCCCTCGGTAACGCCGCCGCCGGCGCTGATCGAGATCTCCGGGACGTCGTCATCTGAGACGCTCACCGTCGCCGCGCTGGACGAGCCGAGGTCGTAGTCGGCCCCGTCGACGAGGGTCGCGGTGACCGAGCCATCGGCCTCGTCGGCACCGTCGTTGGTCGTGCCGATGGTGAGGGTGGCGCTGCCCGTGGTCGGGATGATGACCGTCTGCTGGCCGGTGGCCGCGCCGTAGTCGCCGCTCGAGGTCACCGTGACGCTGACGCTCAAGTCTGCCGCCGGGGTCGGATTGGCGGTGATCGTGAAGCTGGCGTCGCCGCCCTCGGTGACGCCGCCGCCGGCGCTGATCGAGATTTCAGGAACGTCGTCGTCCGCAACGCTGACCGTGGCGGCGCGCTGGGTCGCCGACACCGTGTAGCCGACGTCGGCAGCCGGAGTGTCCAGCGTCGCCGTCACCGACCCGTCGGCCTCGTCGGCATCGTCGTTGGCCGTGCCCACCGTCAACGTGACGCTTCCGGTGGTCGGGATCGTCACCACCTGCTGGCCGGTCGATGCGCCGTAGTCGCCGCTTTGGGTGACGGTGACGCCGACTTGCAGGTCGGCTGCCGGCGCGGGGGTGGCGGTGACGGTGAAGACGGCGTCGCCGCCCTCAGTGACCCCGCCCCCGGCGGAGATTGAGATCACCGGCACGACCGGCGCGGTCGTATCATCGTCCGCAACGCTGACCGTGGCGGCGCGCTGGGTCGCCGACACCGTGTAGCCGACGTCGGCAGCCGGAGTGTCCAGCGTCGCCGTCACCGACCCGTCGGCCTCGTCGGCATCGTCGTTGGCCGTGCCCACCGTCAACGTGACGCTTCCGGTGGTCGGGATCGTCACCACCTGCTGGCCGGTCGATGCGCCGTAGTCGCCGCTTTGGGTGACGGTGACGCCGACTTGCAGGTCGGCTGCCGGCGCGGGGGTGGCGGTGACGGTGAAGACGGCGTCGCCGCCCTCAGTGACCCCGCCCCCGGCGGAGATTGAGATCACCGGCACGACCGGCGCGGTCGTATCATCGTCCGCAACGCTCACCGTGGCCGCGCCCTGGGAGGCCGACACCGTGTAGCCGCTGCCGGTGTTCACGGTGGCCGTCACCGACCCGTCGGCCTCGTCGGCGTCATCGTTGGCCGTGCCCACCGTCAGCGTGACGCTTCCGGTGGTCGGGATCGTCACCACCTGCTGGCCGGTCGATGCGCCGTAGTCGCCGCTTTGGGTGACGGTGACGCTGACTTGCAGGTCCGTATCGGGCGCGGGGTCCGCGCTGATGGTGAACGTCGCGTCGCCGCCTTCGGTGACGGCGGCGCCGGCGGTGACGCTCACCTGCGGGGTGGGCGGCGGCAGGGTGACGTCGACGTCGACATCTTTGGACTTCCCGCTGGCGAGGGTCGTCACCGCGATCGTGTAGGTGCCGAAGATGTTGGCGCCGCGGTACGCGAGCACGAAGACCTTGTAGCCCGACTCGGGTTCGAGACCGGTGATCCGATGCTCGGTCTGGGTCGTGGTGGCGTATTGCAGCCTGGGGAAGCCCGGGCTCTGGTACCAGCCGACCTGATACTGCGTGCCGTCGCCCTGCGGGGCCCACACGATCGTGGCCGTGGTGTCGGTGACTTGTTTGACGCCAATGGTGGTGACCTCTGCGGCGGGATCGTCGTCGGCCACGGCCACCGTGGCCGCGCCCCGGGAGGCCGACACTGTGTAGCCGGCATCGCCAGCCGGAGTGTCCAGCGTCGCCGTCACCGACCCGTCAGCCTCGTCGGCACCGTCGTTGGTCGTGCCGATGGTGAGGGTGGCGCTGCCCGTGACCGGAATAGTCACCGTCTGACTGCCGGTAGCCGCGCCGTAATCGCCGCTCTGGGTCACCGTCACGCTGACGCTCAAGTCTGCCGCCGGCGCCGGACTCGCCGTGACGGTGAAGACGGCGTCGCCGCCCTCGGTAACGCCGCCGCCAGCGGAGATTGAGATCACCGGCACGGTCGGCGCGGTCGTGTCGTCGTCGGCCACGGCCACCGTGGCCGCGCCCTGGGAGGCCGACACCGTGTAGCCGGCATCGCCAGCCGGAGTGTCCAGCGTCGCCGTCACCGACCCGTCAGCCTCGTCGGCACCGTCGTTGGTCGTGCCGATGGTGAGGGTGGCGCTGCCCGTGACCGGAATAGTCACCGTCTGACTGCCGGTAGCCGCGCCGTAATCGCCGCTCTGGGTCACCGTCACGCTGACGCTCAAGTCGGCTGCGGGGGCGGGGCTGGCGGTGATCGTGAAGCCGGCGTCGCCGCCCTCGGTAACGCCGCCGCCGGCGCTGATCGAGATCTCCGGGACGTCGTCATCTGAGACGCTCACCGTCGCCGCACCCTGGGTGGCCGACACTGTGTAGCCGGCATCGCCAGCCGGAGTGTCCAGCGTCGCCGTCACCGACCCGTCAGCCTCGTCGGCACCGTCGTTGGTCGTGCCGATGGTGAGGGTGGCGCTGCCCGTGACCGGAATAGTCACCGTCTGACTGCCGGTAGCCGCGCCGTAATCGCCGCTCTGGGTCACCGTCACGCTGACGCTCAAGTCTGCCGCCGGCGCCGGACTCGCCGTGACGGTGAAGACGGCGTCGCCGCCCTCGGTAACGCCGCCGCCAGCGGAGATTGAGATCACCGGCACGGTCGGCGCGGTCGTGTCGTCGTCGGCCACGGCCACCGTGGCCGCGCCCTGGGAGGCCGACACCGTGTAGCCGGCATCGCCAGCCGGAGTGTCCAGCGTCGCCGTCACCGACCCGTCAGCCTCGTCGGCACCGTCGTTGGTCGTGCCGATGGTGAGGGTGGCGCTGCCCGTGACCGGAATAGTCACCGTCTGACTGCCGGTAGCCGCGCCGTAATCGCCGCTCTGGGTCACCGTCACGCTGACGCTCAAGTCGGCTGCGGGGGCGGGGCTGGCGGTGATCGTGAAGCCGGCGTCGCCGCCCTCGGTAACGCCGCCGCCGGCGCTGATCGAGATCTCCGGGACGTCGTCATCTGAGACGCTCACCGTCGCCGCACCCTGGGTGGCCGACACTGTGTAGCCGGCATCGCCAGCCGGAGTGTCCAGCGTCGCCGTCACCGACCCGTCAGCCTCGTCCGCATCATCGTTGGCCGTGCCCACCGTCAGCGTGGCGCTGCCCGTGACCGGAATAGTCACCGTCTGACTGCCGGTAGCCGCGCCGTAATCGCCGCTCTGGGTCACCGTCACGCTGACGCCTAAGTCTGCCGCCGGCGCCGGACTCGCCGTGACGGTGAAAATGGCGTCGCCGCCCTCAGTGACCCCGCCGCCAGCAGAGATTGAGATCACCGGCACGGTCGGCGCGGTCGTATCGTCATCGGCCACGGCCACCCTCGCAACGCCCTGCGTTGCCGACGGCGTGTAGCCGCTGCCGGCATTCACGAAGACCGTCACCAATCCGTCGGACTCGACCGCATCGTCGTTGGTGGTGCCCACCGTCAGCGTGACGCTGCCGGTGGTGGGGATGGTCACCCTTCGATGGCCCGTGGCCGCGCCGTAGTCGCCGCTCTGCGACACCGTGACGCTCACGTCCAGGTCCGCCGCCGGCGCCGGGTTGGCAGTGATGGTGAAGCTGGCGTCTCCGCCTTCGGTGATCCCGTCGCCGGCGCTGACCGAGACCTCCAGAAGGTCGTCGTCGGAGACCTTCACCGTCGCCGCACCATGGGTCGTCGACACTGTGTAGCCGGCATCGCCAGCCGGTGAATCCAGCGTCGCCGTCACCGACCCGTCGGGCTCGTCCACATCGTCGTTGGCGGTGCCCACTGTCAACGTGGCGCTGCCCGTGGTCGGGATGGTCACCGTTCGACGACCAGCGGTCGCGCCGTAGTCGCCGCTGGCCGAGAGCGTGACGCTCACGTTCACGGCTGCCGCCGGGGCGGGGCTGGCTGTGACGGTGAAGGTCGCGTCACTGCCCTCGGTGACACCGCTGCCAGCGGTGACGCTCACCCTCGGCCTGCTCGGTGTCGGCGGGTCGTCGTCGTCCGCGACGCTGGCCGTGGCCGCGCTTTGGGACGCCGACACTGTGTAGCCGGCGTCGGAGACCGGCGTATCCAGCGTCGCCGTGATTGACCCGTCGGCCTCCGGCACATCGTCGTTGGTAGTGCCCACCGTCAGGACGGCCCTGCCTCCAGTCGGAACGATCAGCGTCCGTGGCCCATCGGGGGTGTCAATTGTCACCTTGGCGGTGCTGCCGACAGACGGGATGGTCACCCTCCGCTTACCAGTGGCCGCGCCGTAGTCGCCGCTCTGCGACACCGTGACGCTCACGACCAGGTTGGCCGCCGGGGCCGGATCGGCGAGGATGACGAATTTGGCGTCGCCGCCCTCGGTGACGGCGTTGCTAGCCGTGATGCTCACCTCCGGTCCTGGGTCGTCGTTGTCCGCGACGCTGACTGTGGCCGCGCCCTTGTTCGCCGACACCTTGTATCCAGCGTCGGCCGCCGGGGCATCCAACGTCGCCGTCACCGACCCGTCGGGCTCGTCGGCGTCATCGTTGGCGGTGCCCACTGTCAACGTGGCGCTGCCTGCGGTCGGGATGGTCACCGTCCGCTTGCCGAGGCTCGCGCCGTAGTTGCCGCTCTGCGACACTGTGACGCTCACGTCCAGGTCGGCCGCCGGGGCCGGATCGGCAGTAATGATGAATCTGGTTTCGCCGCCTTCGGTGACGCCAACGCCTCCAAAGATACTGACTACCGGCGGGGGAGGGGGCACCATGACGGCCGTTGCGCGCCTCGCGGTCGTGCCGCCGCTGGCGGCTTGTGCCTCAACGAGCACGCGATAGACACTGTCCCCGTCGGCATCTTTCGGATCTTCCAAATCGGGCGGGGAAGCGAAGCTCAAAACGCCGGCGGCGCTGACTGAAAAGTGCTCGGCGTCCTGTCCGGATAGCGTCCAGGTCACTGGGGTGGTCAAGTGATGCGGCGTGAACGTCGCCAGGTCGTTCGTCCCCTGATCGCGGTACGCGACTGAGTCCAGACCGCTCAGCCGAGGTGTGGAGGGTCCGAATACCTGGAGGATGTGGTCCTTGCCGGGCCCGTTCGAGGTCGTGATGTACAGCGCTCCGTCCGGCCCAAGGACCGGCGAGCGCAGGCGCCCGTAATTCTGATCGAGTTCCGGCACGAGGACTTCGCTGAGGAGGGTTCCGTCACTGCTGAACTCGAAGACTTTCAGATATTTTTCCTTCAGCAGCGCTACGGCCAGTCGTCCATTCCACGCGCCCCAGCCTGCGCCGTCCAGGAACACCGCGCCGCTCGGAGCGATCGCTGGGTACCAGGATTGCCACTTGGCCTCGATCGCTTCTGGGAAGGCTTGCCGGTCCGTCATCGGAACGGCTTCGTTGTACGGCGGCGTCGGGTTCCAGCCATAGTTGCCTCCGCTGGTCAGGAGGTTGATCTCGTCGTCGCGATCGGGACCGTGTTCCACAGTCCATGCTTCCGTCGTTCCCGGACGAAAGGCGAGACCCTGCGGGTTCCGATGCCCGTAGGTGTAGATCCGGCTGTCGGACGGGGCGGTGAACGGATTGCCGGCCGCACCCGCCCCGGTTTGCACGTCAACGCGCAGCACTTTCCCAGCGAGGGACGTGAGGTCCTGAGGCGAGCCCGCGATGGCCCCGTCGCCCGTCGTAATCCAAAGGTGGCCGTCCGGGCCGAAACGGATTCGGCAGCCGCCATGCCGCCCCTCGCTGGTGAGCGGTATACCGCTTACCAGCGGCTCGTCCAGGCGGTCGGCCGCGCTGTAGTCATCCTTCATATCCCACTTGATGACTTGCACCTCCCGGCCTGTATCTGTGTTGACGGCCATACAGGTGTAGAAGCGCCCAAAGGTAGCCTGACCTCCCTCAAGGGCGTTGCTGGCGCTGAAGGAAGGATCGACTGCGATCCCCATCAGCCCGACTTCGCGAGTGGTGAAAATGTCGGAAACGTCCGCCTCGACCTGCTGCATGTGCCCATCGGGACGTCGGCTATAGATTTTGCCCGACCGCTCCGTGATCAGCATCGTGCCGTCTGGAGTGAAGGCGATGTCCCAGGGAATGCTCAGGCCAGAGACGAGCGGGCGCACGGTCAGCTCGGGCAGAGCCGTCGCGGCCTCGATCCGCACGGTTGAAGTCCACTCTGCCGACTTGTCGAGACTCCATGAGTGACCGGTGCTGCGTCTGTCATGATATTTCGCGTCGACCTTGAGGTACTTCCCGACGTGTCTGCTGTCCGGCGTGAATGTCGCCACTTCGGAAGCACTTCTCGTGATAAGGCCAAAAATTCCCGTTTTGACAGGGGCGTACCGGACCCCGTCCGTCGAGACGCTCCATCGCCAGATG
The DNA here is from genome assembly GCA_965231925.1 of Acidimicrobiales bacterium. Lineage (GTDB taxonomy): Bacteria > Actinomycetota > Acidimicrobiia > Acidimicrobiales > Poriferisodalaceae > Poriferisodalis. The sequence goes on along the minus strand of OZ246894.1, from coordinate 374,459 downwards.
ATGGCGTTTGGACGCATCCCGCCGTCGGGATCAGTGAGCCGTGCCCGAATCACCGTGCCGGCGCGAGGTGTTGCCGGGGCCACGGAGACGATACCCGGCTCTTCTACGTCCAACACAGAGATCGCAACCCGCGTGTCGGTTGTGCCATCGTCATGCTTGATGCGGACGATCACCTCATAGCTATCGCGTACTTCGTAATCCAGCGGCTCGGCGGTTCGCAGTTGACCGCTGGTGCCGTCGATGCTGAAGCTGTCAGCGTCCGTGCCTGCCAGCGAATGGGTCAGATTGCCGACGAGGTCGGCATTTGTCACCGGGTCGCCGATGGCGGAGCCCGCCGGAAGGTTCTCCTCAACTTGGCGGGCGGCACCCGAAGCATGGGCTATGCCAGGCGCAATCCAAATCAATGAAACCCAAATCAATGAAGCCAATGGCAGCGCGCCGAGCGCCGCCCTATAGCGATGCCTCATGCCTCGACAGGCTCGTCTAACAGGGGGGGGGGGGGGGGAGCGGTGTTGACACTGGGCTCACAAATTCACAATTCTACCGTTTGGCCCTTGGAATAGAAACCCTTGGCCACTCTAACCCGAATTTGGCGCCTCGGGCCGGTTTTTGGTGGGTGTCAGGCCTGTGACCTGCGGTTTTGTGTTTTGCGAGGGTGTTTCGTGACGAAAATGTAGGGGCGACACAATGCCGCGGTTCGTGTCGTTACGGTGCTAGATTCGGGATATGTTCGTGAAGACGACGCGACGTCGCAGGGGCGACAAGACGTACGAGTACCTGTCGCTGGTGGAGTCGGTGCGCGACGGCGCGAAGACCCGTCACCGCACGCTGCTGCGCCTCGGCGAGGTCACCGCGTTGCGCCGCTCGGGCCGGCTGGACCGCATCGTCGCCGCGCTGGAAAAGCACCTGGAGACCGAACGCGTCGACGTGGGATCGCTGGAAGCCGACGCGGCGCCCGCGGTGGGCGCGGCGGCGTGCGCCGCGGCGCTGTGGGGCCGGCTGGGTCTCGACGGCTGGTTCGCGGCTGCGGGCGCCGAACGCGACGCCGGCCGGCTCGCCGACGCGGTGTTCGCGATGGCCGCGAACCGTCTGATCGCGCCGTGCTCCAAACGGAGGCTTCCCGAGTGGGCCCAAGCCGATGTGATCATGCCCGAGAGCTGGCAGGCGCCGTCGCCGTGGCAGTACTACCGGGCTCTTGACCATGTCGCGGATCTCAAGGAGGGCACCGAGGAGTTCTTGTTCGCACGGCTGTGCGACCTGACCAACATCGACCTGAAATTCGTCTGCTACGACCTGACGTCCACGTATCTGGAAGGCGCGACGAGTCCCTCTGAGCGGTTCGAGTCCAAGGCGTTCGGCTATTCGCGTGACCGCCGTCGCGACCGGCCCCAGATCGTGATCGGCCTGCTGTGCACCGGCGACGGAGTGCCGATCGCGCATCACGTGTTCGCCGGCAACACCGCGGATGCGTCCACCCTGCCCGGCGTGCTCGCAGATCTCACCGCGCGGTTCGCGGTGGGCCGGATCTGTGTGGTCGCCGACAGGGGCCTGATCTCCGCCGACAACGTCGCCGCGGTCGCTGAGGCCGGCTGCGATCATGTGCTCGCCACCCGGCTGCATCGGGACAAAGCCTGCCGCGAAGCCCTCGAGACCATCGACGACGACACCCAATGGGCCGATGTGCCCAACCTGAGGTGCCGCGCTGGCGAAGCGACCCTGGCCGACGGCACCCGCGCGGTGATCGTCGAGTCAGACGCCCGCATGCGACGCGACACCAAGCGCACCGCCGAGCTCGTTGCCCGCACCGAGACCGCGCTGCTCGCTCTCGAAGAACGCGTCCGCTGCGGGCGGCTTGTCGATGCCGCGAAGATCGGACGCGCCGCTCAGCGCATCATCGGCCAAAGCGGCGTCGGGCGTCTGTTCGACCTCGACATCGGCGAAGGGCGATTCGTCTATCACTACGACAAAGACGCGCACGCCTACGAAAAGCTGCTCGCGGGCCGTTACGTGCTCACCACCAGCCTCACCACCCAGCAAGCCTCCGCCGAACGCGTGGTAGCCGCCTATCGGCAGCTCGCCGACGTCGAAGCCCGCTTCCGCACGCTCAAGGACTTCTTGCGGCTGCGGCCGATCCGGCACTGGACCGAGCAACGAGTCAGAGGCCACATCGCGGTGTGCGTCTACGCAGCCGTCGCCGAGACTCTCATCACACGCGACCTGCAAACCGCCGACATCGCGGACCCCGACACAGCCGGCCAGCACCTCACCGCCGCCCGCGCCCTGCCAGAGCTCGACCGCATCCGCGAAGTCCGTCTCCGCGCCGACGCCAAACCCGTCACCGTCACCACCCGCCGCAGTCCGCTGCAAACAGCGATCCTCGCCGCCACCGCGACTCCCACCCGCGACTGGGACAAAGCCCGCATCGGCTGACACACCACCCCCCGCAGAGACGATGTAGTGGAAACACTCAGCGGCCGCGCCCCCGCTGACCAGCACAAACACAAAACACGTGCCAAATTCGGGTCTAAAACTGACGGAGGTTGTTGACAGTCGGGGTCTTTCGTGAGAGGAAGACCTGATGGACGAAAGAGACCAGCAGCGCAAGATCCGGCACCGCCTGTCGGTGCTTCGCCACGCGGAGGAGGTGTCTGGCAGTGTGGCGGCGACGTGCCGCTATTACGGCATCAGCCGGACTGTTTTCTACAAGTGGCGCAACCGCTTCGCGGAGCTGGGCGAGGAGGGGCTCAGGGACCGCTCGTCCAAGCCGCACCACAGCCCGCGGGCCACCGAGGCCGAGGTGGTGGAGGCTTTCCGCGTCTTCGCGGGTGATTCACCCTGTGACGCTCCTATAGATGTCAAGTGCGAATCGATGCGCGAGCTACTGCACGATGCGGGGGCGTCGGCCAGCAGTCCTGTGTAGAAGGCACTGAGCGAGGCTTCTGAACAGTGGATTCTAGCGAGCCAATCACCGAACTCGCAATAGACCGATCATTTGTTTGATTTCAGTACCCAACTCGCGGTATTCTGCGAAGCATGCAGGATTGGGGCGCGGCGGGCATCTACGAGAACGCGGCGGCGCAGGAAATCGCCGACCGCCGCTGGCGCGATGGCGTGCGGTGCCCGAAGTGCGACAGCAGCGATGTCGTCTGCCGCAGAAAGAGGCCTGAGCGTCGTTGGCCGCAGTGGAGATGCCGTGCGTGCCGTGGAGACTTCACTGCCTTGACAGCGACAGAATGGTCGGGCAGCCACCTCTCGCCAGAAGCGGTCCTCGCTGCGTTGAACAGCGCCAAGCCGGGCGTCGAACGCAGCGAAGAAGCCGCTTGTGCGCGTCGCGTCGTCGAAGACGAACTGGCTGCCAGCACGCGGAGGGTAATGGTTGTGCTGCGCCGACGGCCGCTGGGGGCCACAACTGCCAAGATCGCAGAATTGGCAGACGTGTCGACGGCGCAGACTGGCCGTGCGCTCCGCGATCTGTCTCAGCGCGGCTGGGCAGTCAAGCAACGCGGCGCGGTCAGGGATGGTTACCGTTCGATGCCAGCCATGCTCTGGGCGCTGACCTATACGGCCGAGTGCATCGAGGCTCTGCGGTTTCTTCCCCAACGCCCGGTGCCTATGCCGTCGGGGATGCCCGACATCGTGCCGCCCGCGTTTTGGCATCTGTTCTGGTCAGGCACTTCAGGGCCTGAATTGCGTATCTCGACTGACGGGGTGCGCATCGCCGGTGCCTTGATCGGCAGCAACGATCCAAGTGCCGAAGCGTGGGCGCTTCGCGCATTGCCTTTGTCAGTGCTTGAAGAGCTTCAGCGTGTCCGCGGCTACGAGTCAGGTGACGCGGCATCGCTCATCACGTGCGAAATCGAGCTTCGGAGATCTCAGCATGCTTGACGAGTACAGCGATCTCCTCGCTCAGGAACTACGAGACTTGTGGCCTCTTGCCTCCAAGATCGCCTGCAGCACAAAGGGACGGCTGATGGGCGGTACCGCATTGGCCCTGTACCTTCGTCACCGTTCAAGCACGGACATCGACATCATGACGTTGGAAGCGTTTGACGGCAGAGAAGTGAAAGCGCTGGTGGAGCAACATCTCGGTGCCGAGCACCGCAAGGACTATTGGCAAATCCAGCAAGTCCTAGAGGCACGCAATAACGGCTACTGCGCCATGATCAACGGCGTCAGGCTTGATGTCTTCCGGGCTCTCGGAAGCGGCGAAGCGCAAGCAGCAGATATGCAATGGCTGCAGGACCCAGTGGACTTCGAAGGAATGCCAGTCGGGTCCGTGCCCGACATACTCTCTGCCAAACTCGCGGCAGCCGTAGACCGGTCCAAGCTGCGCGACTTCATCGACCTAGCGGCCATCGACCTGCGGGATGGTTATTCGCTCGAAGACGGGTTGGAGTTCTATCGCCGAACCTACGGCCTCGACAAGAACCCGAACCCCGAAGCAATCCGTCGAATCCTCATGACGCTGGCCGATCCCGGACTCACAGAACCGGACCGTGCATTCGACTCACAGAGGCAAGACACCCTCGACTATCTGCGAGCACGTTCAGGCGAGCTACAGGACTACTTGGCGGCCATCTTCGATCAGCGAGTCCTGCCAACGGCAACAGATCGACTCGAAAATCTCGGAGCCCCGCGCCCTGCTGCTTCACCCAACCGATGCGGCCGATGGATGCCACGCGCTCGGGTCCACTGCGACCTGCCCGCAAACCACAAGGGACCCCACCGCCGGAACCGCTGAATCAGACGGTGACCGCTGGCGGAAAAGCGCAAGCCCCATATGGCCGCGTACGCTGCAGATTGAACTTGCGTCACGCCTCCCGAATCCCTTGCCTCACTTTGCCGATTGGGGCGCTGTCAGGATTCGGCGATGGGGCGGGCGTGGCGGATGAATGCGTCGACCCATACGGCGACAAGCGTGGCGTTGAGTCCCACGGCGAGTGCCCACGGCGGGGGGCGGAGTGCTCCGAGCGCGAGCGATACGGCTGCGGCGCCGAGCAGCGCATACGGGACGAACCGGCGGCCGACGTGGCCGGCCATGGTCGCGGCGACCATGGCGAGGCTCGTGGCTGCCGTGGCTGTGGCGCCGGCGATGAGCCAGGCGCTGTTGGCCGGGGAGCGGGCATCGGCCGCGTGCTCGATGAGCGAGACCATGCCCGCACCGGCTGCTGCGACCGACATGGCGAGCGGCAGGTGCCCGTAGAGCCAGATGCTCCGCGGTGCGGTCGCAGGCCGGGGAATGCGACGGCCGACGAAATCGAAGTAGTTCCACCACAGGCCGAACCCGATCCCGAGCGCCAGTGTTCCGGTGGCGATGGTGCGGATGTCTGGCTCGGCCTCTGCGAGACCGTCGGCGACACCCACGACGACCTCGCCGAGCACGATGATGACGAACAGGCCGAAGCGCTCTGCCATCGACTCCGTGACCCGCATTGCCTGCCCGAACCGGGGGCCTTGAATCGCAGCGACTGCGAAGCTCACCACGAGGGCGACGAGCCACAAGACGAGCCGTGCGTCGTCGGCGCCGACGAACGTGCTGGCGGCCATGATCGCGGTGGCCGCGCCGGTGCCGACGACGTAGCTGGTGGCCAGCGGCCGCATCGCACGGGTGTCGTGGCGGCGGACGTCGAACCACTGCCAGCCGATCAACACGAGCAGCACGGTGTAGACCGCTGCGAAGCCTCGCCCGTCGTCGGTGTCGGTGGTGGCGTGGCCGGCGTACACCGACAGCACGACGAGCAGCGACATCTGGGCGAAGATGTAGATGCGGCTGCGTCCGTCCTCGCCGCCGTGGAGCTCGTGGTACATCGAGCCGTTGGCCCAGCCTGATGCGCCCGCTACCGCAAGCCGAGTCTGATGCGCCCGCTACCGCAGGCCGAGTCTGATGCGCCCGCTACCGCAGGCCGAACTCAACGAGCTGTATGGCATGGCCGTAGGCCGAGCCGGCGAGTGCGGCAGATACTCTGCGAACGTGACGCCGAACGGGTACACCGACGATGAGCTCGCGGTCATGATGACCGCCGCCGAGTCGGACCTTGTCGAACGCAAGCAGTCGTTGTCGGGCAACGCAACCGAAAAGGTGAGCAGAAGCATCTGCGCCTTCGCCAATGACCTCCCGAACCACGGCAGAGCCGGCGTGGTCCTGATCGGAGTCACCGACGACGGGCGATGTGCCGGATTGAACATTGACGACCGGCTCCTCACGCGCCTCGCAGACCTACGCGACGACGGCCGAACGCTTCCGCTCCCGTCAATGGACGTGCAGCGCCGAGTGCTCAATGGCTGCGAAGTCGCCGCAGTCATCGTGCATCCTTCGTCACAGCCTCCAGTGCGCTACGACGGCCGAGTCTGGGTTCGGGTCGGGCCAACAGTGCGAGCCGCCTCGGCCGACGATGAACGACGCCTGTCTGAGCGCCGCCGCCATCGCGACACCGGCTTCGACTTGCGCTCAGCCACCGACGCCAATGTCGAAGATCTCGACCTTGACCTGATCGAGCGCACCTATCTATCCCGCGCTGTGGCGTCCGGAGTCCTTGCTGAGAATCAGCGACCGCTCATTCAACAATTGCGATCGTTGCGGCTATTGAACGACGACACTCCGACATGGGGATCATTGCTCGCGTTCGGCCGTGATCCAAGGAACTGGCGACCGAGCGCGTACGTACAGTTCGTGCGTTATAGAGAAACAGAGGTGAGCGATTCCGTCATCGATGAAGAGCTGGTGTCTGGCCAGCTGCATGACATGCTTGACGGAATCAATAGGATTCTCCGCTATAACATTACAACCAAGATCGACATCGGATCGGGGCCGCAAGAGCGGCGATTGCCGGACTACCCGCTGAACGCTTTGGTTCAGTTTGCGCATAATGCGATCATGCATCGCGAATACGAAGACTCACACGCACCGGTGCGGATCAACTGGTTTTCTGATCGTGTCGAGATTCTCAATCCAGGTTCGCTATTCGGCGATCTGACACTGCCGCGCTTGCAGCTCGGCGACACGGCGTACAGGAATGAATTGATCGCAGAAATCATGAAGAATTTGGGCTATGCGCAACGGTTCGGTACGGGAATCAGGCTTGCGTCTCACGCGCTCAAGGAGAACGGCAACCAACCCCCAGAGTTCTCAGTGGAACACGGACTGTTTCACGTCACGGTGAGGCCAGCACAGTGAGGCCTCGTCTATGACAACAGTGGCATTCTTCAACAACAAGGGCGACGTCGGAACGACATCGCTTGTGTACCACCTCGCATGGATGTATGCGGACTTGGGGGTCACTGTCGTTGCCGCGGATCTCGATCCGCAGGCGAATCTCACGAGCATGTTTCTCGACGAATGGGAAATGATGGAATTGTGGTCGCCATCGCCGCCGAGAGAAACCGTGCACGGCGCCCTGCTGCCGCTACTGGAAGGCACCGGCGACATCAGCACACTTGAGATGATCATGCCTCGACCGGCGCTGTGCCTCGTGCCCGGCGATCTGTCACTGTCAGCTGCCGAAGAAGAATTCTCCGTTCAGTGGCCCCTGGGTCTGGACAAGGACGCGCATGCCGTCCGAGTGATCTCAGCGCTGAGCCACATCCTGCAACGTGCGCGCGACGAAGCCGAGGCAGAACTCGTGCTCGTCGATGTCGGACCGAACCTCGGAGCCGTCAACCGGGCTGCCCTCATCGCCGCGGACTACATCATCGTGCCGCTCGCACCTGACCTGCTCTCGCTCCAAGCCCTCCGCAACCTAGGTCCCGCGCTGGCGAATTGGAGGCGCGGCTGGAAGCAGCGTCTGGCCCATGCGGATTCCATTGACGGCCTCGCGACGCTCAGGCTGCCAGCGGGAAAAATAACGCCCATCGGATATGTGGTGCAGCAGCACGCGATTCGCCTGGATCAGCCGGTCGTGGCATATGCGCGATGGATGGATGCCATTCCGTACGAATACCGCACAGCGGTCCTGCAGGAATCGGGCGGTCAAGACAATCAGGTTGAGGATGACAAGCACTGCCTCGGGCTGCTCAAGAGCTACAGGAGTCTCATGCCGTATGCCCAGGACGCCCGCAAGCCCATGTTCTTCTTGAAGGTTGCCGACGGAGCTGTTGGCGGCATTGTGAACGCGGTGCGCGATTGCTACAACGACTACCGCGACCTCGCCTGTGCCATCGCAGATCGAATCGGCGTCCGCTGCCCTCAGCTCGACTGATTACGCCCCTGCCAGCGCAGTGCAACCGCTGCAGCGAGAGACCGGTGATCGGCACTCACTTCGGCGGGCCCACGGCGGGCATCATGGTCCCGCACGAGGGTGCCTGCCGCCTCGACTGCGACTGACGGGTCGTCCGGTTGCTGTTGCCGCAGCAGCAGCGGCGACGGGGTTAGTCGTCGTCGGTGATGGTCATGGTTCCTGTGGCGTCGGGTCGGCGCCAGCTGCCGGGCAGGTATGCCTCGACGGCGAAGTGTTCGTCTGGTTCTTTGTGGTCGTCGTCTTTGAGCCAGATCTCTTCGGTCATCTCGGTTGTGCCGGGTGCGAACACTGTTCGCCCGGTCATGGCCCAGTAGTCCGATGAGGTGGCCTGGGCCTGGCCGTCTTGGAGGTGGTAGGCGGGCCCGGCGTACCAGCTCACTTCGAGTTCCTCGGCGAGGGCTCTGGACAGGATGATGCGGAACACGACCACGTCGCCTTCGGTTCCTGCGGCGTCGGTGACGGTGACGGTGAGCTCGGTTTCGGGTTCGGGCGGGTCGTCGTCGTCGGCGACGGTCACCGTCGCAGCGCCGGGCGCGCCCACGGTGTAGCCGCTGCCAGCGCCGACGGCGGCTGCGATGGCCCCGTCGGGCTCGTCCGCGGTGTCGTTCGCGGTCGGCACGGTCATGGTGGCGGTTCCGGCGGTTCCCACGGTGACGGTGCGTGTGCCCGCCGCGGCGCCCCAGTCGCCGCTCTGGGAGACAGCGACGGTCACGTCGAGGCTGCGGTGCGGTGCGGGGCTGGCAGTGATCGTGAACGCCGCGTCGGCGCCTTCGGTGACGGCGGCCCGGTCGGCGGCGATCGTGATCTGGGGGACGTCGTCGTCGGTGACCGCGACAGTCGCCGCGGCGGGCGCGCCCAGGTCGTAGTCGGCGCCGTCGACGAGCGCGGCGGTGACCGACCCGTCGGCCTCGTCGATGCCGTCGTTCACGGTGCCCACGGTCATCGTGACGCTGCCCGATGCCGGAACGGTGACGGTGCGCTGCCCGGTCGCAGCGCCCCAGTCGCCGCTCTGGGAGACAGCAACGCTCACAGCGAGACCTGACGCGGGGGCGGGGCTGGCGCTGATCGTGAACACGGCGTCGCCGCCCTCGCTGACCGCCCCGCCGGAAGTGACCGACACCCTGGGCACAGGCGGCAGGTCGTCGTCGGCGACAGTCACGCTCGCAGCGCCGGGCGCGCCCACGATGTAGCCGCTGCCAGCGCCGACGGCAGCGGTGACAGCGCCGTCGGGCTCGTCGACGGTGTCGTCGACGGTCGCCACCGTCATCGTGACGCTGCCCGAAGCGCCGACGGTGACGGTGCGGGCGCCGGTCGCGGCGCCCCAGTCGCCGGTCTGCGCGACAGCGACAGTGACGGGCAGGGGCCTGTGGGGCGCCGGGCTGGCGGTGACCGTGAACGTCGCGTCGCCGCCCTCGGTGATCCCGTTCCCGGCGGCGATCGATATCCGCGGGACGTCGTCATCGGCCACAGCCACCGTCGCGGCCGCGTTGTCGGGGTCGACGGTGTAGCCGTAGTCGTCGTCGACGGTGACCGTGACCGACCCGTCGGCCTCATCGGTGCCGTCGTCGGCGGTGGCGACGGTGAACGCGGCGGTGCCTGCGGTGCCGACGGTGACGATGCGGCGGCCGGTCGCGGCGCCCCAGTCGCCGCTCTGCGCGACAGTCACCGCCACTTGCAGATCCGTTTCGGGGGCGGGCTGCGCGGTGATCGTGTACGAGACGTCTGCGCCTTCGGTGACAGCGGCCTGGTCGGCGGTTATGGAGATCTGCGGGGTGGGCGGGGGCAGGGTGACTTCGACTTCGGCGGTCTTGGTCTGCCCGCCGGGCAGGGTCGCGACCGAGACGGTGTAGGTGCCGATGATGCGGGCGCCGCGGTACGCGACGACGAACACCTGATAGCCCGACTCGGGCTCGAGGCCGGTGATCTGATGCGATGTGCCGTCGGTGGTGGCGTATTTGAGTCGGGGGATGCCGGGGCTCTGGTACCAGCCGACCTGATATTTCGCGCCGTCGCCTTGGGCCGCCCACACGATCGTCGCGGTGGTGTCGGTCACCTCGGAGACGCCGATGGTGGTCACCTGCGCTTTGGGATCGTCGTCGTTGTCGACGAACACCACTGCGCGGCTGTCGAACGGATGGGGCCGGTAGCCGTCGCCGGCTGTCACGTCGGCATGGATCGGCCCGTTCGCGTCGGGGCTGGTGTTGTCCAGCGTCGTCACCGTGAACCTTGCCGTTCCCGATGTCGGCACGGTGACGGTGCGGGCTCCTGCGTCGGCGTCGGCTATGAGCGACCCGTCGCCGTAATGGCCGACCTCCACGTTCACCGTCACAGGCTCGGTCGGCGGCGGCGTCAACGTGACGGCGAACGCAGCGGCGTCGCCCTCCACGACGCTGCCCGCGGCCGTGACCGTCGCGACAGGCACCGGCTCGAGCACCGGCGACGTCGGAGCCGTCTGCGTCGGCGATCCTTGGGCCAGGGTGGTGAACCGGATCGTGGGGCTCGCCGAGCCCAAAAGCACCCCGCCGTCCGCGAAGTAGTACACCCGCGCCCGATACTGCGTGGCAGGCTCCAGGCCGGCCAGCACATGTCCGGGATGCTGCACCAGCGCCGACACATAAGACTGCGACGCAGGCGTGCCCGGCACCGCTGCTGTGGTCGGCCACCAGCGCACCTGATAGCCGTCCGCTCCGGTCACCGTCGGCCAGCGCAGCCCGACGCCGCTGTCGGACAGATCGAACGCAGACAGATCCCCCACCTCGCCCTGCGTGCCGCCGCCGCCGCCGCCGAAGCCGGTGCTGTCGGATCGGGCGAAATAGATCGACCGCTCGAACCCCGACACGCAGCCCGCACACGCAGTGAACCGCTTCAGATACGTGAACGGCTGCGTCCGGTACGACGCCGGCGCAGCCGCATGGGCAGGCATGTCGGTATCGGTGCGGCGCCACAGATTCACCGCATGCACCGTGAAATGCACCGGCCCCAAATAGCCCTCATCCACATGCACATTCACCGTCACCGGGCTGCCATAGGTCACGCCGATGCGCTCGCTCGCCGTCGGCGAAGGATCCCCCGAAGAAGAGATCCTCACCTCATAAGACGGACCCAGACACCTGAACCGGTTCAAACCGCGGGCCTCCTGACTGCTGTCAGGAGCGCGCAGATCGCCGGTGCACGCCGACACCGTGAAAAACACCTGCGTCGCGCCCCGAGGAATCGACGCCGGATCATTCGCCAGCCGCACCCGAAACGAATGCACCTCCCCCGCAGTGAGCGCCACATTCAAAGCCGCCCCGAAACCGCCGTCCGCCACAGCAGTCCACGTCGTGCCGCCGTCGACGGAGATCTCGAGATCCTGCTCCCACGCGTCGTCATCGGCGATGCGCACCGGCAGCCGCACATCGCCGAAACCGGCGTCGATGCGCCCGCTGGGGCCCGTCATCCCCGCACGATGCACCAAAGCAGTCGAATGATCGAACGCATCAGGATCATCGCCCGACCCCACCGTCACCGTCTGCCAGTCGTCCTTGTCGCTGCCGCCGAAGAAAACGATCGGATGCGGACAGCCGCCCGACGCGTCATGCGGCCGAAAATTGAGCGGCACCGCAGGATTGCCCCCGACACCGGTCTGGCCCAACAACTCGCCGCCGATCGACACACCCCTGTTGCTCGGGCTGCGGCAGATCAACCGATCCGAGTCCTGGGTCCCCACACCCATATGGGCACCATGAGCACGCGCCACCTGCACCCACGCCTCGCCGAACTCCGCGACCTGCGGCGCCCTCAAACGAAACTGATACGACACATCCGAACCGCCCTCAAACAGCGACACCACCGGCAAAGCATCACCCTCCGAAGTCGCCACCCAGCCCGCATCGGAATCCGCCGCACACGACACACCCTGCGGGCACGTCCGGAACTGCACCCACGGCCGCACCCCCGCATCGAACACATCCACCCGAAACCGCGTCGAACGGCCCCGCACCGCACCCCCGGCCACATTCGTGAAACCCTGCCGCACCTGCGACTCGAAATCCGACGCCGACCCCAGACTCACCGTCAACCGCTCCGAACCCGACTCGACCACACCATCCTCAGTCAACGTCAAATCGACAGATGCCGCATGCGCGCCCGCACCCTCGAACACCACCTCCGGAGCGCCCGCAACCGACAAATCCAACGACACACCCGTGTTCACCGCCCCGGCGGTCAGCTCCACACCGAAATCGTTCACCGCATTGAGGTGTTTCTGAGTCTTCGCGACAGTTCGCCGGTTTTTTCAAGTCGCATCGGTGGGCGGGCGGTGGTGGTTGTGTGGTCATGGTAGTGGTCGGTTTCGGCGGGTGGCGCGTCGTCGGGCTTCGGCTCGTTGCAGCCCGTCTCGGCGTGCTTGGCGGATCTGGTCGCCGCGGCCTTCGTGCTCGTCGTCGGGGGTGACGTATCCGATGCCTTGGTGCAGCCGCACGCTGTTGTAGTGGCGCCGGACGCGTTCGAGCTCTCGGGCGAGATCCGCGGGGTCGTCGAGTGTTTCGAGGTGGGGGTGCTCGGTCTTGACGTGCCCGAACAGCGACTCGATCCATGCCTGGTCGGTGGGCGTGGAGGGCCGCCCGAAGTGCTGGGCTATCGAGCACAGCGCCATGAACTTGGCGGTGTCGCCGGCGCGCATCTCGGGGCCGTTGTCGCTGATCGCCAACAGCAGCGGCACGCCGTCGCTGTGGGGCGGTTCGGCGTCGGGGTCGCCCAGGCGGGCGGCGAGCCCCTCGGTGAGGAGTCCTTCGTTGTCGAGCGCTCGGGTGAACAGGACTCTGGCAGCGACCGAGTCCGGTGCTGAGGTGTGGTGGGTGGCGATCCATTTGCGGGACACCACATCGACGATCGCGTAGGCATATTTCGTCGGCAGGCATCGGGGGAACTGGGTGCCGTCCCAGCACCACAGCTGGTTGGGACGCCACTGGGTCCACGACGGCCACGGCTTCTTGACGCTGCGGCCCGGCCGCGGCGTGCCGGCCAACGCGAGGCCGTGACCTGCGAGAACGCGGTCCACGCTCGAAGGCGACACCCACACCCGGCCCAGATAGGAACCGCGGTGCGCGAGCTTGCGATGGGACCGGTCGATGTCGCCCCACTCGTCGAACAAAGCGACGATCTCGTCGCGTTCCCAGCTCAGCAGCCCATGCACCGGCCGCCCGCCCGCACGGGCGTCGTCGAGGCGGCCGGCTGCTCGGCGCTGCTGCCAGCGCCACGCCCGGCGCCGGTCCAGACCCAGCACCGCGCACACCCGGCCGTGCGTCCAGCCCGCGTCGGTCGCGTCGTCGATCAGACCCAGAATCACGGCCTTGGCGGTCCCATCGACGCGGGCGGGGACAGGACCGCTCATCCCCAACCCGTTTTTCCCCGCAGCACCGCCAGCTCCACGGCCTGCTCGACCACCGTGCGCCCCAGCCGCTCCACCTCCGCCCGCAAAGCCGCCGCCTCGGTCGCCTCGGCCCGCGACTGCCGCGGGCGGCCCGGACGCGACGATCCCAGCGCGGCGATCGCTCCGTCGCGGGCCACAGCACGCAAACGAGAGATCACCGACCGGTCCACGCCGGCCTCCGCGGCAGCCTGGGCCTGGGTGACCTGCCCGGCGAGCATCCTCACCCACAAGTCGTACTTCTGCTCTGCTGTGAGCAGCTTCTTCGGTTTGCGGTCCGGCGAACTCATCAGCCGCAGCCTCCTGAACAAAGACCGCCAACCCTGCCCGACGCTGCCTGAAAAAACTCAGGAACTGTCGCGCGAAGTCAGACGCAACACAGCATCAGACGCACCCGACACCACCAACGGCACCGAAACGCTCTCACCAGCCGACAGCGGACGAGACAGCCCCACCCGAAACGGAACCGACTGCCCCTCCAGGCGCTCCACAACCGACGAACCCACACCCGACAAATCCACCGACACCGGCACCGGCACCAACCCCACCCGAAACACCGGCGACACCCCATACAGATGCAACGCAGTGGTCTTGGGGGTCACGCCAGAGACCACACCATTGGCTCCGTCACTCGAGGCCGAAGCGACGAAATTGGTCCCAGGCGCGCCCAAATGCGAGGTGGTCTGCTTGGTCCCCGCCGTCGCCGGGTCCGAACCCCCGATCGTGCCCGTCCACACCGGAACAGTGGACGTCGGCGCCGTGCCCAGCTCGCTGCGCCGATCCGCCTGAGCCGCGTTCGTCCACGTGTTGTCCCACACATCAGCATTGCCATAGGCGATCCGGCCGCCGTTGAGCCAATACACGTGCGCATTGTTGTGAGAAGCATCGCCCGGGTTCATGCCGAGGTGATCGCGGGCGTCCACCGTCGACGTCGACCCCAACGCCTTGAACAGCGACGAATACCGCTGGATCGCCGCATGCGACCCGCCCGCCATCGTGCCCGCAGCCGACGACTGCACAAAACTGTCGTAATCGGCGATATCGGACGACGTCGCGTCACGCGTGTTCGCCGTGACGAACAGCAAACGGAACTCATCACCGGAGTCCAGACCGGCCGGGACCAGCTCCCAGTCATGAGGCACCACATAAGCCCCGTCCGCCTCCGGCTCCGGCGGCGGAGGCGGCTTCACGGCGCCGCGCACCGCCAGCTTCATCGACTCCGACGACGACGACCAGCCGCCCGTGCTCGTCGCCGGCCGCAGCGCCGAGTCGTCGGCGACCGAGAACCCCGCCGCCGCGTCGGCGTCCTCGCCGCCCGACGCCGTCGACCGCACCCGATGATTGCCCGACAGCGTGCCGTCGGAGTCCAGAACCACCCAATACGTCGAATCCGCCTCCAACACCACGCCACCCGCCGGCGCCTCGAAACCGAACACACGATCAGCAGACGTCGACTGATACGCCGGATTCGACAACGTCGCCACCAACTCGCCCGGCGCGCCGCCCGAATCCGAATGCACAGCAGCCGTCATCTTCGACGCGAAAACCTGACTGTCCGAAAGCGCCACGAACTCCACATCCACCCCGCCCAGCGTGTAACCCGACTCGCTCGAACCCGTCGAGAACGCCTGAGCACGATCAGACGGCACCAAACCCAAAAACCCGCCATCCGCCTCACCCAAATTCGACACCAACGGCGGCGGCGGCCGATTCACGGTGCCCTGGACGCGGAACATCAGCGAACTAGTAGTCAACGGGGTCCAGCCGCCGGTGCTGGCCGCTTGCCGGAACACGCTGTTGTCGCCGATGCTGAACCCCGCCTCGGCGCCAGCGTCCTCGCCGTTCATAGCCGTGAGCCGGAATTGGTTGTTGCCTGAGGCGGTGCCGTCGCTGTCCATCACGAGCCAGTACGTGGAGGACGCCTCAAGCCGGAAGCCCCCGGCGGGCGCGGTGAAGCTGAGGACGACGTTGTCGTTGGTCACCGACTGGAACGCGGGGTTGGTCATGGTAGCTACGACCGCGCCCGGCGCCCCGCTCGAATCGGCGCGCACAGTGGCCGTCAGCTTGGACGCAAAAACCGAAGAGTCGGAAAGCCGGTAGAACCGGACATCAAACCTGTCCAAGGTGTACCCCAACGCATTGCCGCCCGTGGTGAACGACTGCGCCAGATCGCGTCCAAGCGACTGAAAAGACGTAGCAGTCTGGCCCAGATTGCTGACCAGCGCCGTCGGCGGCGACTGCGCCCCAGCATCATCAACCGGCCCGGCCACCACCGCCAAAACCGAAGCAGCCAACAACAACGTCAGCCACGCCGCGAACCCGCGGCGAACACGCCCTACAGGCCCGCACCGCCGAACACCGCCAAGAATGGGGGGGGGGGGGCAAACTCAGACACCGAAACAGCCCTCATCACACACTCCGCCCTTCCGAAAAACAACGACGCCCAGCCCGCGCGGACGTCCCAAGACGAATCACCCACGATACCCCGCCGCACACGCAGGCGGTGCTCTCTCAGGCACGGCCTCGGCCGCGTCTTCGACGAGGCTGTCTGCACCGACAGATCCGGCATAGCGTTCATCGCTCAGGGAGAGATTCGAAGCGCAGCACCAACCCCAGCGCTCTGGTGAGGCGCATGATGTTGTCCAACTCGGCGCCGACATGGCCGCGCTCGAGCCGGCCGACCCAGCGCCAAACGGCAACCCAGGGCAAGCGCGGCCGCTTGCCAGCCGCATTAAGGCCGGTCCGTTGCGCTGGAGTGCTATCGGTAGCGTGGTTTCATGAGCCCCAGCGCTGGGCCCCGCGCAGCTTCGCCCCCGCAGGCCGCTGTGGCTGTCGTGCGGCCGATACGGCCGCTCGGCCATCAGCCGGCGGTCGAAGCGTGGGGCTCGGTCCTATTGGACGGGCTGCGTCGTGTGACAGGCATGACCGCTGGCGAGCTCGCCGAGGCAGCCGGCTGCCCCGTCGATCTCATCGCCGCCATCGAGTCCGGACGAATTCGACCCACCTGGGAGACGCTCGAACGCCTCGCCAACTCCGTCGGCCTCGAAATCCGCGTCGGGGTTCGCCGCTGCACCGAAAGCGCCGGCGTGCCGGAGCGCCTCGACCCGGACTTCGACAGAGTCCGCGAGGCCCTCGACACCGAGAACGCCTGGCGTGCCGGCCTCGGCTTAGGCCCCCTGGGGCCGCCAGCCGAAACGGTGCCCCCTTGGGACGGAACCGACCCCGCACCCGCCCGGCAGGTCTCCGCTTGGCCCCACCGCACCGACTTCGGCGGTCACGCTGCCATCAACGTCCGCTACGGACGCAACTGCGTGCTGGGAGTCGACGAACCGGCTTTCGCAGCCAGCGTCGAGATGACGACCGCCGAGCTGCGCGACATCGAGGACGGACACGTCACCCTTTCCCTCGACGACACCGAACAGCTGCTGAACCGCGCCGGCCTCGAGCAGTTCGCACACCTCGAGCCCTACGACGCGCACGACGATCTCCTGCACCTCGGCGCGATAGCCGAACGGAGCCGCACCAGCGGCCATGCACAGCTCCCAGGATCAGCACCAAGCAGCGGCCATACCGGAGATCGGCAATTTGGCACGCAAAGAATCTACAAAATGGCTGTCACCCAGTCCACAATTCGGAAGGCAAGTGCCTAAACATCGCTACTCCAAGTAACGACACTCATGTGTCATGGTTCCAATCTGGCACTGCGTGTTTCGCTCGGATCGGACTGCGCGTGGGTTGGCAGCAGCATGAACGGCCGGCGGCCCATCGACATTCTCGACCAACACGGCACATGAGCACCAACCGCAACACTCGTCGGTCACCTCCAACTCCGGGACAGGAAGGCCGAGGGAGGGGATGCTGTCAGGATTCGGCGATGGGGACGCCGTGGCGGGCGTGGCGGACGAAGGCGTCGACCCATACGGCGACAAGCGTGGCGTTGAGGCCCAAGGCGAGTGCCCACGGCGGGGGGCGGAGTGCCCCGAGCGCGAGCGACACGGCTGCTGCGCCGAGCAGCGCATACGGGACGAACCGGCGGCCGACGTGGCCGGCCATGGTCGCGGCGACCATGGCGAGGCTCGTGGCTGCCGTGGCTGTGGCGCCGGCGATGAGCCAGGCGCTGTTGGCCGGGGAGCGGGCATCGGCCGCGTGCTCGATGAGCGAGACCATGCCCGCACCGGCTGCTGCGACCGACATGACGAGCGGCAGGTGCCCGTAGAGCCAGATGCTCCGCGGTGCGGTCGCAGGCCGGGGAATGCGACGGCCGACGAAATCGAAGTAGTTCCACCACAGGCCGAACCCGATCCCGAGCGCCAGTGTTCCGGTGGCGATGGTGCGGAAATCTGGCTCGGCCTCTGCGAGACCGTCGGCGACACCCACGACGACCTCGCCCAGCACGATGATGACGAACAGGCCGAAGCGCTCTGCCATCGACTCCGTGACCCGCATTGCCTGCCCGAACCGGGGGCCTTGAATCGCAGCGACTGCGAAGCTCACCACGAGGGCGACGAGCCACAAGACGAGCCGTGCGTCGTCGGCGCCGACGAACGTGCTGGCGGCCATGATCGCGGTGGCCGCGCCGGTGCCGACGACGTAGCTGGTGGCCAGCGGCCGCATCGCACGGGTGTCGTGTCGGCGGACGTCGAACCACTGCCAGCCGATCAACACGAGCAGCACGGTGTAGACCGCTGCGAAGCCTCGCCCGTCGTCGGCGTCGGTGGTGGCGTGGCCGGCGTACACCGACAGCACGACGAGCAGCGACATCTGGGCGAAGATGTAGATGCGGCTGCGTCCGTCCTCGCCGCCGTGGAGCTCGTGGTACATCGAGCCGTTGGCCCAGGCGGTCCAGATCAGCGCGAAGACGAGCACGAAATCGCGCACGCCGACCCACGACACATCGTCGGCGAGCGTGTGGGCGATCCGGGCCACCAGCACCACGAAGACGAGGTCGTAGAAGAGCTCGAGGAAGCTGACCGTGCGGTCCTCGATGGCCTCGCCGTGAGCGCGCGGAGGCCGCAGCCACGCCCGGATTCCCGAGGCCACCGGGCGCTCGCGCACGCTGAGCCGATTCCGACGCGCTCTCGCATTCATCACATCAGTGAAACACGGTCGAAGAGCGGCACGGCGTCATCGCCGGACGGCGCACGTGAGCGTCGATTCGGCGCTGCCGGGCACTGCGGCGGCTAGCGCAGGCCGCACAAGTTTGGGGGGTTATACGGGATAGTGCCAAGCCGCTGGTCAGGATCGGTTTTCGTGTCACGCCCCCTTGTCATCATGGGGACATGGCGAAGAACATGCACGCCGACAAGCGAGCGAAGCTGACCGGCAGGGGTGGTGCTGACAAGACTGCCGTGGTCGGAGTCTTGGATCGTGCGACCGGTCAGGTTGTCGCCGGACCTGTCGCTGATACGTCGGCTCGCACGCCGACCGGGATCGTGCACTCGGTGACCGCTGACGGCGCGGACGTGTTCACCGACGAGCACCGGTCCTACAAGCCGCTCGCCGGCTTGGGTTACTGCCATGCAGCAGTCGCACACTCGGCCCGCGAATACGTCCGCGGCGACGTTCACACCAACACCATCGAGTCGCTGTGGTCGATGTTCAAGCGCGGCTATATCGGCACTTACCATCACATGAGCGAAGCCCACCTGCACCGGTACGTGCCGGAGTTCGCGGGCCGCCACAACGTCCGCGAGACCGGCACCGACCAGCAGATGGTGACCGCCGCCGCGGGCATGGCAGGCAAGCGGCTGGGCTACGACGACCTGACCGCCGACGTGATCGGCACCAGCGTCGAGCGTGACCTGTCCGAGCCGTGGTGGGGCCGACATAACCCCGCCAATCTCGGAGTTCTGTAGCTATATCCACTACCGTTGCGCCTATTGCGCACGCACTAGACCCCATGCGGAGCGCACCATGATCGCCACGACAGAACGCAAACTCGCACTGCGAGCTGCGGTGAACGAATGGATCGGCGGCAGCTTCCCGGAGCACCGAATGCTGCTCAGCCACGAAGCACCCGTGTACGAACCGCAGGCCGACGCGTGGTCGGTGAACCTCACCACGAAGCGCAACGGCGTGCCCGCAGTGCATCTCGGCTCACTGCTGGTGGCACATGACGCGTCGATCATCGAAGCGCCCTTGCCCGCCAACGTGCTCGCACGCCTGCCCGACCATGCCACGCCTGAGACACCGCGAGATGCTGTGACCGGCGACCGGTACTCACTTCACTGCGGTGACGGCATCGAGGCCGCCGCAGCCACGCCCGATCGCAGCATTGACCTGCTGCTGACTGACCCGCCCTATGGCATCTCGAAGCGGTACACCTGCGAAACCCAGGTGCCGCGTCGTCTCCGCAGCGACGGCTCTGACTTCATCATGCCCAAGGGCCACTTCGGTGACTGGGACGAAGCAATCGACCCCCACGCGTGGACATCGGTCGTGCTGCCCAAGGTCGCAGGATGGGCAGTCACGTTCTGCGCGCAGGCACAGATCGGCACCTACTGCGACATCTTCACCGAGCACGGACTGGTAGCGGTCGGGCCGATGGTGTGGCAGAAGACCAACCCGGTGCCGTTCAATCACAAGTACAAGCCCGTCAACGCGTGGGAGGCTGTCGTGGTCGGCAAGCGGCCCAGCACGCCGTTCAACGGCGAGATGGTGCACAACGTGTTCGTGCACAAGTCGCCGTCACCGCAGCAGCGCATCCACCCGACACAGAAGCCGCTCCCGTTGGTAGCCGAGTTCGTGGACCTGTTCAGCGAGCCGAACGGTCTGGTGTTCGACCCGTTCGCCGGATCAGCCACAACCGTCATCGCTGCACGTCAGCAGGGCCGCCGCGGCATCGGCTACGAACTCGACCCGATGCTGTTCGCGCTCGCCGCTGAGCGCGTCGAAGCCGAGCTTGGCAAGACGCGGATGCTGTGAGCGAGGCACACGACTTCGAGGCAGCCCTAGACCGGTCCACGAAGACGTGGATGGTGTTTGAAGTGCTGCGCGATGGTCAGTGGCATTGCCGTGAATGCGAGCACACGCACACAGGGATTACACAGATCGCGGGCGGCGCGGGAATACAGGGGCTTCAACGCGGCACGAGGTCGCGTCCGGGGCTGATGATTGACAGCGACAACCACCTGTGCACCACTTGCGACAAGAAGACCCGCCATGACAGATGGCAGGGCAACTTCACGCGTGCGGTGCCGTCGTCTTCGATGCCGAGAGGATTCGTGCGCCGCGCTGTGTCGCTGCTCGACTCACGCGACGTTGTGGAGCTGACGGAACGCCCACCGAACCAGTTGACCGTGGATCACAAGCTGCCCCAGTTGCGCTGGGACAGCGACGAAACAGACGCTCAGCAGGACTACAGCAACATGAGCGACGACGACATTCGGGAGCGGTTCCAACTGCTGAAGAAATCGAATGGCAGCGTGAGCCACAATCTGCTGAAGTCACGAGCGTGCGAGCGCTGCTACCAATCCGGGAACCGTGGTACGCCGTTCGGCATTCGGTTCTTCTGCGCCGGCGACGGCAAGTGGGCACCCGCCGCCAAAGACGACGCGTCCGGTTGTGTCGGCTGCGGATGGTTCGATTTCGACGCATGGCGCAAGGCGCTGAACAGGGCACTACGACAGGGGAACGCATGAGCAGCCACCCGCACGTTTGGGATGGTTCCTATGAGCCGACGCAAGCTGAGCTAGAGGAACCGGTCCGGCTTGAAGGCGTGCACGACTACAACCTCGACGAAGCTGCAGCCCGCATACTCAGCTACACACCGCCGCCCGACGCGACATGGCCTGATGACGGCCAGCTCGGCGGCTTGGCACTATCCCGTATAACCCCCCAAAGTTTGCGCCTGCTAACGCAGGCCGTACAAGTTTGCGCCCGCTAACGCAGGCCGTACAAGTTTGCGCCTGCTAGCGCAGGCCGATGCGATCGGCGACGGTAGGGGCGTCGGCGAGAAGTCCCGTATAGAAGGTGCCGAACTCGCCGTAGATGGCACTCGCCTCGTCGAAGCGCATCGTGTACACGACGTCCTTGAGGTCGTCGAGGTGCTCGCCGAACAGCGTGACGCCCCATTCGAAGTCGTCGACGCCGGTGGAGCCGGTCACGACCTGCAGGATGCGGCCCCGGAACCGCCGGCCTGACTTGCCGTGGTCGTACATGAGCTCGCGGCGGGTGTCGTAGGGCAGCGTGAACCAATTGCCGCTGCCTTCGGCGACTGCGCTGCGGCGCTTGGACATGGGGTAGAAGCAGAAGGCCCGCTTGCCCTCGGGCGGCAGGTCGGGGTAGAGGCGTGGGGTCTTCATTTCGGGCGGCAGGTCGGGCGCGTACTCGCTCACTTCGGTCATCGACACGTAGCTGTCAGCGACCTCGAGGCCGGCTTGCTGGAGCTGTGTCTGGAGGTTGCGCAGGCGCCACAGGTCAGGCCCCAGCGCCATGAAGCCGACATCGGCCTTGTGGCCCAGCACAGCGACCGTCAGGACTTGGTGGTCGTCGCCGGCAGTGCTGTCGACCGCCGCAAGCACGCCTGCTCGGTCGGCCGCGGGGGTGAGCTTGCAGAACAAGTGCAGCACACCCCACCCGACCGACGTGGTCACCTCTGGCATCTGCGACACCCGCGCAGCCTATGAGGCGAAGCCGTGGCCCGAGCGGCCCGTGAGCGCAGCGAACATGAGCGGGAAACAGCAAGTGCCAACGCGGGAAGCTTGAGCTGGTCGCGCAATTCTTAGGAATTCGCCGAGACGGCTGCGGGGGTTTCGCCGAGACGCTCGGGCACGCCTGCCAGGCTGCCGCTGTACACGTTCAGCTCATGGCCACGTGCGAATCCCGCCAGCGTGATGGCAGCGGCCCGCGCCGACTCGATGGCGAGCGAGCTGGGGGCGCTCACGGCGATGAGGGTGCCGATTCCTGCCGCCCACGCCTTTTGCACCATCTCGAAGCTGGCGCGGCCGCTCACGAACAGGGCCATGGCGGCAGCGTCGTCGCGCCCGTCGAGCAGGCGGCGTCCGATGACCTTGTCGACGGCGTTGTGCCGCCCGATGTCCTCGCGCACGACATCGAGATGGCCGTCGGCATCGAAGGTTGCGGCGGCGTGCAGGCCGCCGGTGCGGCCGAACATCTCCTGGGTCCCCGGGACCGCGGCCAAGGCCGCATGAACAGCTTCGACGCTGAAGCGATGGGTGCCCGCCAGCGGTCCTAGGCGTGCGGCCATATCGGTGATGGTGGTGCTGCCGCAGATCCCGCAAGCGGCGCTGACGTTGCCGAGTCGCGGCGTGGGCACCGGTGCCCTGGCACCCGTCTCCACGGTGACCACGTTGTACTCGAACTCGGCTGCTGGGCCTTCGCCGCAGTAGCGCACGCCGGTGACCGCTGCGTCGCCGAGCAGCCCGTCACCCGCGCAGAAACCCGCCGCCAGCTCGTAGTCGTTCCCCGGCGTGCGCATGGTGGTGGCCACCATGTGCCCGTCGAGGCGGATCTCGAGGGGCTCCTCCACCACGACCTCGTCGGGCGAGCGCCGCCATTCGCCCTGCCGCAGCCGGTCCACCAGCACCCGCATCGTGCGCCCCCGCCGCATCCGGTCAGGGTACCGGCACCCCCCGTTCCGGTTCGCCCGCGCCGGCACCGGATCGTCGGTGTCAGTCGGCTGTACCTCGTTCGACAATCCACTCGGTGGGTTGACCGGTGATATCTGAAATGAGATCGAAATCGGCGTCGTAGTGCAACACGATGAGGCCGCGGCTTTCTGCAATTGCAGCAACCAGCATGTCAACCAGCGAGACGGCCCGGTGATGTCCGCGGCGCGCCAATTGACGCTGTATCGCGAGTGCTCTGCCGAGATCGCCGTCACTGGTCGGGGCCACCTCGAAGGCAGCAGCCCGAATCATGATCTCGTCGTACTCAGCGGCATTGCGAGCGCTGAACCCCAGTTCGTAGATCACCGGAGCGCACAGCGCGACCCGTCCCGACGCGACCATGGAAATGGCCGCTTCACGGACCTGAGGGCGTTGGAAGCGTCCGAATGCGCTGGTATCGGCGAGATGAGTGGCGCGCGCCACCTCAGTGCTGCCCACCCCACGCGTGTTCGGCTGCCGCGAAGTCGAAACGGCCGGGCTCGGACAGCATTTCAACGAGTTCGAGGCGACGCTTGACGTTCACGATCTCGCGCAGCGAGGCATCGATGGTCTCACGCAGTGTCGCCGTCCCCAGAATCTCGGCTGCCTGTGCTGCGATATCTCGATCGACTTCAACGGATGTCTTGGCCATGCGCCGAAGCTATCAGCGAATCGGCGGTGCCATTCCGCACGCGAGACGGCCCGGGCGGTGACCCGGGCCGTCTCGTTGGGTTGGGATGTTCGTGGGGCTGTGAAGGGTGGCGCTAGAAGTCCATGTCCGGCATGCCGCCGCCGGCACCGCCGCCCGAGTCGGGCTCTTCGCAGATCACTGCCTCGGTGGTGAGGAACAGCGCCGCAATCGACGAAGCGTTCTGCAGGGCAGACAGCGTCACCTTGGCAGCGTCGATGACGCCCGCAGCGACCAGGTCTTCGTACTCGCCGGTAGCGGCGTTGAGGCCCATGGAGCCGTCGAGGTCACGAACCCGGCTGACCACCACGCCGCCTTCGAGACCGGCGTTCTCGGCGATCTGCTTCAGCGGGCCGGCCAAGGCACGCTCGACCAGCCGAGCACCGGTGGACTCGTCGCCGTCGAGGCTGTCCGCTACTGCGCTCACTGCCTCTTCGGCCCGCACCAAGGTGACGCCGCCGCCGGCCACCACGCCGGCCTCGATGGCCGCCTTGGTGGTGCTGACCGCGTCTTCGATGCGGTGCTTCTTCTCTTTCAGCTCGACCTCGGTGGCCGCGCCGACACGCAGCACCGCCACGCCGCCGGACAGCTTCGCCAGCCGTTCCTGCAGTTTCTCGCGGTCGTAGTCGGAGTCGGTGTTGTCGATCTCGTTCTTGATCTGCTCGATGCGACCCCGCACCTCGGCATCGTCGCCGGCGCCCTCGATGATGGTCGTCTCGTCCTTGGTGACGACCACCCGGCGTGCCGTGCCCAGCAGGTCGAGTGTGGTGTTCTCGAGCTTGAGGCCGACGTCCTCACTGATGACCTGACCGCCCGTCAGGATCGCCATGTCGGCCAGCATCGCCTTGCGGCGGTCGCCGAAGCCGGGTGCCTTCACCGACACCG
Organism: Acidimicrobiales bacterium; assembly: GCA_965231925.1. Taxonomy (GTDB): domain Bacteria; phylum Actinomycetota; class Acidimicrobiia; order Acidimicrobiales; family Poriferisodalaceae; genus Poriferisodalis. Next base: position 349,634 of record OZ246894.1, on the reverse strand, counting down.
AGCGGATCGTGCCGCGGATCTTGTTCACCACGAGCGTGGCGAGCGCCTCGCCCTCGACGTCCTCGGCGATGATCACGAGCGGCTTGCCCGCCTGGGTGACTTTCTCGAGCACCGGCAGCACGTCACGGACCGCGGAGATCTTGCCCTGCATGAACAGCAGGTACGCCTCGTCGAGCACGGCTTCCTGCGAGTCGGGATCGGTGACGAAGTAGGGCGAGATGTAGCCCTTGTCGAAACGCATGCCCTCCACGAGGTCCATCTCGAGGCCGAACGTCTGCGATTCCTCGACGGTGATCACGCCGTCCTTGCCGACCTTGTCGAATGCGTCACTGATCAGCTGGCCGATGTCGCCGTCGGCGGCGGAGATGGCCGCCACCTGCGCGACGTGGGTCTTGGAGTCGGTGACGCTGATCGACATGTCCTCGATGGCGCTCACTGCGGCGTCGACGCCGGCTTCGATGCCCCGCTTCACGGCCATCGGATTGGCGCCCGCAGTCACGTTGCGCAGACCGTCGCGCACCATCGTCCACGCCAGCACGGTGGCGGTCGTGGTGCCGTCGCCGGCGACGTCGTCGGTCTTCTTGGCGACTTCCTTCACCAACTCGGCCCCGATGCGCTCCACCGGGTCTTCCAACTCGATGTCCTTGGCGATCGACACGCCGTCGTTGGTGATCGTGGGTGCGCCCCACTTCTTGTCGAGCACGACGTTGCGGCCCTTGGGCCCCAGCGTGACGCGCACGGCGTCGGCGAGCTGGTTCATACCCGACTCGAGTGCACGGCGGGCCTCGTCGTCGAAGGTGATCATCTTGGCCATATCAGGTGGCTCCTGTCTCGGATGACTCTCGGAAGGGGTGACTCGACGTCACGATGCCGCGGTGATCGCAGCAGTCATTAGCACTCTAGGGAAGAGAGTGCTAACCGCCAACTCCTCGACTGAGTTGCTCGGCCAGTTCGGCGGCTGCCTCCCGCACTGCATTGAGCGTGTCGCCCAACGATCGCTCGGCCCCGTATCGCTCCGTCAGCACCACGAGGCCCGTGGGGGGCGGCTCGCCCGCGGGCGGGCGCCAGCGAGCAGGATCGGCGCCGGGCTCGCGAGCACCCACAACGACGCCCACGGGCACGCCGCTCTCGGCGGCGATTTCCAGCACGCCGCCCACGACCTTGCCGTCGAATGAGCCCGCATCGAGCTGTCCCTCGCCGGTGATGACCAGATCGGCGCCTTCGATCGCGTCCAGCAGACCGATCTCGGTCGCGACCACCTCGAAACCCGGTGTCAGCTCGGCCCGCAGGCCTGCCGCGAGCCCGCCCGCCAAACCGCCCGCAGCGCCTGCACCCCGCATCTCGCTGACATCTGTGCCGTATCGCTCGCGGTACACGTCGACGAGCCGTTCGAGGCGGCGGGTCAACAGCTTGATCTGCGGCGGCGAGGCGCCCTTCTGCGGGCCGAAGATGCGTGCGGCGTCGCAGAAGCGGGTGCGCACATCGCAGGCCACCACCACCGAGACGCCGGCGAGGCGGGCCAGCGGCGACATGGCATCGAGCGCTCCGAGGCCGCCGTCGGTGGTCGCCGAGCCGCCCACACCCACGATGACGCGGCGGGCGCCGCTGGCGACGGCCTCCGCGATCAGCTCACCGGTGCCGGCCGTGGTTGCTGCGAGCGGATCATTGCCCTCGGCCCCGCCCGCCAGCAGCAGCCCGCTTGCACGAGCCATCTCCACGATCGCGTCGTCACCCGCGAGTCGCCACGGTGCCTCCACCCGTTCCCGCAGGGGTCCGGTCACCAATGAGGTGCGATTCGGCCCGCCCAGCGCGTCGAGCGTGCCCTCGCCGCCGTCAGCCGCGGGCAGGCAGACGACCTCGGCTCGCGTACCAGCGTGCTGGCGCACGCCCGCCGCGATCGCAGCTGCCACCTCCGCTGCCGACGCCGTACCGCGGAACTTGTCCGGGCACGCGACAACCCGCACGCCGATTACTCGGCGATGTCGGTCCCTAGCGCCACCAGCACGTCGGGCGACTCGAAGTCTTGAATGGCCGAGGTGTCGGCCGGCATCTGGCGCACGTCGTCGTCGGCGTCGAGCTCAAGCACACCTGCGATCGCCCGCGCTTCGAGCAACGCACCCGGCTTGTAGTAGATGATCGTGCTGTCGAGCGGCGTGCCCGCATAGTTGGTCGGCGTGTTGGTGATGTAGCTCAGCGTCTTGAACCGGTCGGTCAGCCGCCCCGCAGCTCCGCGGACGGCGGTGGAGTTGGCGACCTGCACGGACACCTCTGACGCGGGTCTCGGCTGGAACGGCTCTGCCCCCGCCGAGGTGGTGGCGGGGGCGGACTCGGCGGTGATGGCCGGTGCGACGGTCGTGACCGGCGCAGAGTCGGACGCGCCGGCATCGGACGCGCCGGTCGTCGGCGTAGGTGCCTGCGTCCCCGTCGGGACCGTCTGCCCGGGCCCAGTAGCCGCCGTCGTGTCGGTGACGGTGGTGTCGTCGGGGTCGTCGACCGAACGGAGCAACAGCACGCCCACGACGACGGCCACCAGCACCAGCAGCAGTCCGCGCACGGCCGCGCCGCTGTTGGATTCGCCGGCTTGGCTGTTCATCGGGTGACCTCCCGTCTGTGATCGGCCCGGGTTCGTTTCACTGCGATCCGCAGCCGAGGCCGGCGTGCGCTGCAACTCCTGTGCGTTGGTCGCGCTGGAACATAGCGAAGAACCGCTTGTCGGCGGCAGTGTTGTGAGCGTAGGGGCAAAGATGCGCTGCCGGGTGTACCCCTCAGGACCCAGAGGCTGAGCCGAAGGCGAAGCCGTGGCCCGAGCGGCCCGTGAGCACGTAGTGAATCCGAGCCGGGAACAAGAGCGGGAGGCAACAGGTGCCGCAGCCGGAACGTTCACCTACCCGCGCATCCTCAGTAGCTTGCGAACGGACCCCGATCCGCCGATCGCCCGTTCCAGAACAGACCGTGAGCACCCACCCATGAGCGTCAGCATCGTCGACCACCCGGTAGCCGCAGCCCTGCTGACTCGGCTGCGCGACAAGGACACCGCCGTCGAGGAGTTCCGCCAGCGGCTCGACGCGCTCACGTTCTTGCTGGTCTGCGAAGCACTCGCCGATGCGGCATGGGTCGCCGAGCCGGTGGAGACACCGCTGGGACCCGCCGAGGGCTCGCGCCTCGAGCCGATGCCCGCGATCGTGCCGGTGCTGCGCGCCGGGCTGGGAATGCTCGATGCGGCGCTGCGGCTCCTGCCCGCTGCACCGGTGGGGTTCATCGGGATGCGTCGGATCGAGACCTCCGACGGCGTCGGCCACGAGCGCTACCTCGAGTCGCTGCCGAGCGTGCTGGAGGATCGACCGGTGCTGGTGCTCGACCCGATGCTGGCCACGGGCGGCTCGGCGGCCGCGGTGATCCGGATGCTCGCGGCATCGGGCGTGGGGCCCGTCACGATGGTGTGCATGCTCGCCGCACCCGAGGGAATCGCTGCCCTGCAGGCAGGCGCATCCGATGTCCGCATCGTGACGGCCGCCGTCGACAGCCATCTCGACGAGCGAAAGTTCATCGTGCCCGGCCTGGGCGACGCCGGCGACCGTCTCTACGGCCTGGCCTAAGGAGCCGCGCGGGTAGGTGCGCCCGCTGGGAAGGCGGCATGCATCTGTGCCATCGTCGGCAGGCTCGGCTGGGCGCCGGCCACCGTCACTGCCCACGCACCCGCCCGCACGGCAAGCTGCGCTGCTTCGAGCGTGCTCGCTCCCGACGCCCTGGCCACCGCAAACGCACCCGCGAAGGCGTCGCCGGCGCCGGTGGCATCCACAACGGTGACCTGCGGTGCGGGCACCGTGGTGCTGCGGGAGCCCTGCGCGCCCATCGACGCTTTTTGGGCATCCCGTGTGCGGACCACACAGCCTGCTGCTCCCCGAGTCTCCACCAGCACCGCCCGCGGGCGCAGCCGCACAGTCGCCCGGCCGGCGTGCAGCCGCTCTGACTCGGCCCGGTTCACGATGACGACATCCGCCAGCGGCAGCACTGCCGGGGCGACGTCGTTGCAGGGCGCCGGGTTCAGTACGACGAGCGTGTCGTGCTGGCGTGCAATCTCGGCTGCAGCGCGCGCCGCGTCGGCACTCACCTCGCCTTGGAGCAACAACGCGTCAGCGGCCCCTATCTGGGCACTGGCCGCTTGCACGCCTGCGGTGTCGAGAGATGCGTTTGCACCCGCCGCCACCACGATCGACACGTCGTCGGGATCGACGGTGATCACCGCCAGACCTGTCGGTTCGGGGGCACTCCTCACGTGCCGGCAGTCGATGCCCTCCGCTGCGAGGCCCGAGCGCAGCCACTGCCCCTGCTCGTCGTCGCCGACCCGGCCGACCATGACCACTTCGGCCCCCAGGCGGGCCGCCGCCACCGCCTGGTTGGCGCCCTTGCCCCCGCGGAACCACGCGATTCGCTCGGCATGCAGGGTCTCGTCGGGGGAAGGTCGCTTCGGCACCCACAGCGTCACGTCAGCGTTCAGGCTGCCGACCACGGCGATCCGCGCTGGGTTTGATTCGCTCACAGGATCAGCGGGCCTCCGCCGGCCATGCAGGGCCGAGGGCCGACCGCAGGAGGGTTCCGAGATGGGCCACGGCGTCCTCGGAGTGCACCGACGCGATTCCTGACGGTTCGATGACGAGCGGACCGGGGCGGTAGCCGCGGCTGCGAACGCCGCGCTGGGTCGACTCGACGAGCTTCAAGTCCTCCGACACTGTGGTGTTCCAGTCCAGATCGATGATCGCGCGCTGCACATCGGTCGGCTCTGGGCCGTCGAACCACCACTCCCGCACGAGCAGCGTCTGATCCGGCCCCCTGGGCACCCACCGGTACGTGTTGAGCGCTTGGCCGGGATAGCACTGAATCGAAGAGGCCGGCCAGATGTAGAAGGCGGCATAGGCGTCGCTGTCCACCGGCCGCGCGTAGCGCGAGCGCTCGCCCTCGACGCCGGTGGCCGTGTGACGTATGACCGTGCCCTCCGGCTTGATGCGGTAGCTGGCCGGATCGACCACGCCCGAAGTGAACGAGAGATGGACGTTCGGGCAGTGGTAGCACTCGTTGTAGTTCTCCACCGCGATCTTCCAGTTCGCGGCGATGAGCTGCGTTCGGCGCCAGGTGAGCACCCGCGTCCCGGCTTCGGGGACGATCGCCAGGACCTCCTCAGCGACTCCGGGTGCATGCTCGGCCAGCGGGGGCGCACCGGGATCCACATTCACAAAGAGCAGTCCGGCAAGCTGGTCAACAGCGACGGGCGCAAGGCAGACCTCGCCGACGTCGCGACTGCGGGCGCTTGCCAGCCGGCCGTCAAGCCCGTACACCCACGCGTGGTACGGGCACATGATGAAACCCGGCGTGTTCGCGATGTCCCCGCCCGCAGTCTGCTGCGGGAACAGCTCGTGACCCCGATGCTGGCAGACGTTGAAAAAGGCGCGGATCTGGCCATTGTCATTAACCACGAAGACAGGCTCGTCGCCGACGACCGCTGTGAGGATCTGTCCGGGTTCGCTCACCTGGGAGACATGACCGACGAGCTGCCAGGACCGGGCGAATATCGCCGACATCTCGGCGTCCAGGATCGTCGGATCGGTGTAGCAGTGCGCTGGCAGCGCGCGGGGCTTGGGGGCATCGGTCGCTCCGGGCGCCAGTGTCTGGTGGACTGCCACTGGACGGTATTGTGCCGCGTCCCGATGACCACCCGTGACCGCAGTTCCGACCCATGAGCCCGCCGCAGACGATGCGAGCAGCGGGGCGAGCCCGAGGTGGGAATCGAACCCACAACCCCCGCTTTACAAGAGCGGTGCTCTGGCCGTTGAGCTACTCGGGCGCTCACTCCAGCGTATGGGCCGCGTCCCAAATCTCAGGCGGGACTGCGGGCGCGGGCTGTGCTGCCGTCGCCGGAGCCCTTGCGGGCGCGGGCGATGTCGAACAGGGCCACCGCGGCAGCGGCTGCGACGTTGAGCGATTCGATGCGTCCGAGCACCGGGATCGACACCACTTGGTCGCACCGGCGCTCCACCAGGGCCGACAGTCCCCGACCTTCGGCACCGAGCACCAGCACCAGCGGCTCATCGCCGACCCGCAGCGATTCGAGCCCGCCGGGGGCATGGCCGTCGAGCCCGATGGCCCACAGGCCGGCGTCCCGCAGCTTCGCGAGCGCCGCGGGCAAGCCGCCGACCAAGGCGATCGGCAGGTACTCCACGGCACCTGCAGCGGCCTTCATTGCCGCCGGGGTGAGGTTTGCCGAGCGGTGGCTGGTGAGCACCACGCCGGTGGCGCCGGCGACCTCGGCGGTGCGCAGGATGGCGCCGAGGTTGCCCGGGTCGGTGACGCCGTCGGTCGCCACGATGAGCGGCGGCGTATGCCCCACAGGTCTGGCCAGTTCCTCCAGCGTCACCGGTTGAACAGCCGCAGCCTTGGCGATCACGCCCTGGGGCGCGGCAGTAAGCGCGACTTCGTCCAGTTTGCGGCGGGTGACCTCGCGCAGCGGCACCCGGCGGTCGCCGGCGAGGTCGACGATCTCGGCCAGCGTGGCTGCCGAGTGCGCGTCTTCGCCGATCAGCACCTCGTGCACCTTGCGCGTGCCGGCCCGCAGCAGCTCCCGCACGGCCTGCCGGCCCTCGACGTGATCCCCGCCGAGACCCCGCGGCCGCGACTGCGAGCGGTTGGCTTGAGTCTGCTGTTCGGGCCTTCGTCGGGGTGCCGAACGGTTCGCAGCGCCGGAGCGTCGCTGCTGCGGGCCGCCCCCGCGCGCCGGTGGTTGAGCGCCCCGCTCGCCACGCTGGGGAAACGCATCCCGCCCGCGCTGCACCCCCGCACCTCGTCCGCCGCGCTGCGAGGGCGCACGCCGACGCCGCCCCCCTGCCGGGCTCACTGTTCACCACCAGCGAGCGGTGCTGACTGCTGCCCGCCTCCGGCAACCCGTTCTGACTGGTGCCCGTCTGCGGCGACCCATTCTGACTGGTGCCCGCCTCCGGCGGCCACGAGCGCCACGGCATGGGCCACGATCCCGTCGGCGTTGCCGAGCCCTTCGGTCCGCTTGCCGCAGACCGTGACCGGCCCGCCCGCCGCGACGCTGAGCCGCTCCTGCATCTGCTCACGGTGTGGGGCGATCATCGGCCGATCGCAGACGACTGTGCAATCAGCGTTGGCGAGATGCCAGCCGCCGTCAGCGAGCAGGGCTGCGACCTGGGCCAGCATCTCGATGCTGTCGGCGTCACGCCAACGCCCGTCGCTGTCAGGAAAGTGCGTGCCGATGTCGCCCAATCCGGCCGCACTCAACATCGCATCGATCACGGCATGTGCAACGACATCGGCATCGCTGTGACCCTCCAAGGACTGCTCGTCAGGAAATCGGACCCCACCCAGCACCAATGTCCGCGCAGGCGTGCTCGCCGGATCGGCAAACGGATGCGCGTCATAGCCATGCCCCACCCGTAGAGCTGGCCCAGCAGCGTCCCGATCAGCAGCACTCACAACCGTGGACGCTAGAGCCCGCTGCTCCCGGCGCGGCCACCCAGCAAGGCCTCCACAACGACGAGATCTGCAGCCGTCGTGACCTTGTGAGCCGTCGCCTCGCCCGGAATCGCCACCACCGTGCCGCCCGCAGCCTCAACCAAAGCAGCATCGTCAGTGGCCTCAGGCTCCCCGCCATGCGCCGCCACCAGCGCGTCGCGGCGAAAGGCCTGCGGAGTCTGCACCCCAAACAGTCCCGAACGATCCACGGTCCCCGCAACGACGCCGCCGCTGTCGCCCCATTGCGGAACCCGCTTCAGCGTGTCGCTCACCGCCAACGCCGGCACCGCAGCATCGGCACCGCCCCGCACAGCAGCAATCACAGCCTCGAACAATCCCGCCGAAGCGCCCGGCCGTGCAGCGTCATGACAAACCACCACATCAACATCATCAGGAACCGTCTCCAGCCCAGCCCGAACAGACCCCGACCGAGTCCCCCCACCAGCCACAACAGTGTCGACCCCGCCAAGGCTGTCAGCAAGCTCAGAAACCAAGCCAACAGGCACGACCAGCGTCACCCCATCACAAGCCGCTCGAGCCGCCTCAACACTCCAAGCAACCATCGACCGCCCAGCGACCTGCGCCATCACCTTCGTAGCGCCCCCGGCCCCAGCGCCAAACCGAGTCCCAGCCCCAGCAGCCAATACAAGCGCCCAAGTCCGAGCCACCCGCCAAGTCTGCCTGCGGCAACGATCTCTGTGTGCCGACGCGGATTGATCGCCCGTTACTCAGACGGAGGCCGCGAAACTCTGATCCTGCCGCCCCGAACAGTGACCATCGCTCGCTCATCAAGGTCACCGCTGTGGCGCTCGATGACCTCCGACATCAGCACAATGCGCCGCTCAGCCGGAACATCGGGTAGTCGCACCAACCCGGCGTGCGGTACGTCATGCAGAAAGATCAACTCTCTGAATCGCCCCGGGTTTGGTAGAGGCTCTGATCCTTGGGAAGGATGGAGCTATGGCGAACAATGGGAGATATCCCGCTGAGCTGCGTGAGCGGGCGGTGAGGATGGTGCTGGAGAATCAGCGCTTGTACGGGTCTCAGTGGGAGGCGATCTGCTCGGTCGCGGACAAGCTGGGGCCGACGCCGGAGACGGTGCGCAAGTGGGTGCGCCGAGCCGAGGTCGACGGCGGTTCGCGTCCGGGTGTGACCTCGGCGGAGCGTGCCCGGGTCAAAGAGCTGGAACAAGAGGTCCGTGAGCTGCGCCGCGCGAACGAGATCTTGAAGGCGGCGTCGGCTTTTTTCGGGGCGGAGCTCGACCGCCAGTCCCAGTCGTAGTGGCGTTCGTCGACGCTCACCGGCACCGGTTCGGGGTCGAGCCGATCTGCGCTGTGCTCACCGAGCACGGCGTCGGGATCGCCCCGTCCACCTATTACGCCGCGAAGACCAGGCCGCCGTCGGCGAGAAGCAGACGTGACGGGTTCTTGTGCGAGCAGATCGCCCGGGTGCATCGCGACAACTACGACGCCTACGGCGCGGTGAAGGTGTGGGAGCACCTCAACGAGGTCGAGGCGATCGGGGTCGCCCGCTGCACCGTGGAACGGCTGATGCGCCGTCTCGGCCTCGAAGGGACCCGGCGGGGCCGACCGCCTTCGACCACCACCCCGCGGCCCGACGACGACCGGCCCGCGGACCTGGTGAAGCGGGACTTCAGCGTGCCGGCGCCTGATCGGCTGTGGCTCGCGGACCTCACCTATGTGCGCACCCGCAGCGGCTTCGTGTACGTGTCGTTCGTGATCGACGCCTACAGCCGTCGGGTGCTGGGCTGGCAGACGTCGTGCTCTTTGCGCACCGACCTCGCCCTCGACGCATTGGACATGGCCATCCACACCCGCCGACGCGACGGCCGCGCTGTGGAGGGGGTCACCCATCACAGCGACCGCGGATCGCAATACCTGTCCATCCGCTACAGCCAAAGGCTCGCCGACAACGACGTCGTCGCGTCGGTCGGCTCCAAGGGCGACAGCTACGACAACGCCATGATCGAGAGCTTCAACGGCCTCTACAAGTGGGAACTCATTTACCCCCGCGGACCCTGGCAGAACATCAGCGAAGTCGAGTACGCCACCCTCGAATGGGTCGACTGGTACAACCACCGGCGGCTCCACAGCCGCCTCACCGGCACCCCCCGCCACACCACCCCGATCGAACACGAGAACGCCCACTACAGTCAAACCGTCACAGCCGACCAGGCTGCGACCCACAAAAAACAGTCTCTACCGAACAGTTGTGTTGCGTCTGACTTCGCGCGACAGTTCCTGAGTTTTTTCAGGCAGCGTCGGGCAGGGTTGGCGGTCTTTGTTCAGGAGGCTGCGGCTGATGAGTTCGCCGGACCGCAAACCGAAGAAGCTGCTCACAGCAGAGCAGAAGTACGACTTGTGGGTGAGGATGCTCGCCGGGCAGGTCACCCAGGCCCAGGCTGCCGCGGAGGCCGGCGTGGACCGGTCGGTGATCTCTCGTTTGCGTGCTGTGGCCCGCGACGGAGCGATCGCCGCGCTGGGATCGTCGCGTCCGGGCCGCCCGCGGCAGTCGCGGGCCGAGGCGACCGAGGCGGCGGCTTTGCGGGCGGAGGTGGAGCGGCTGGGGCGCACGGTGGTCGAGCAGGCCGTGGAGCTGGCGGTGCTGCGGGGAAAAACGGGTTGGGGATGAGCGGTCCTGTCCCCGCCCGCGTCGATGGGACCGCCAAGGCCGTGATTCTGGGTCTGATCGACGACGCGACCGACGCGGGCTGGACGCACGGCCGGGTGTGCGCGGTGCTGGGTCTGGACCGGCGCCGGGCGTGGCGCTGGCAGCAGCGCCGAGCAGCCGGCCGCCTCGACGACGCCCGTGCGGGCGGGCGGCCGGTGCATGGGCTGCTGAGCTGGGAACGCGACGAGATCGTCGCTTTGTTCGACGAGTGGGGCGACATCGACCGGTCCCATCGCAAGCTCGCGCACCGCGGTTCCTATCTGGGCCGGGTGTGGGTGTCGCCTTCGAGCGTGGACCGCGTTCTCGCAGGTCACGGCCTCGCGTTGGCCGGCACGCCGCGGCCGGGCCGCAGCGTCAAGAAGCCGTGGCCGTCGTGGACCCAGTGGCGTCCCAACCAGCTGTGGTGCTGGGACGGCACCCAGTTCCCCCGATGCCTGCCGACGAAATATGCCTACGCGATCGTCGATGTGGTGTCCCGCAAATGGATCGCCACCCACCACACCTCAGCACCGGACTCGGTCGCTGCCAGAGTCCTGTTCACCCGAGCGCTCGACAACGAAGGACTCCTCACCGAGGGGCTCGCCGCCCGCCTGGGCGACCCCGACGCCGAACCGCCCCACAGCGACGGCGTGCCGCTGCTGTTGGCGATCAGCGACAACGGCCCCGAGATGCGCGCCGGCGACACCGCCAAGTTCATGGCGCTGTGCTCGATAGCCCAGCACTTCGGGCGGCCCTCCACGCCCACCGACCAGGCATGGATCGAGTCGCTGTTCGGGCACGTCAAGACCGAGCACCCCCACCTCGAAACACTCGACGACCCCGCGGATCTCGCCCGAGAGCTCGAACGCGTCCGGCGCCACTACAACAGCGTGCGGCTGCACCAAGGCATCGGATACGTCACCCCCGACGACGAGCACGAAGGCCGCGGCGACCAGATCCGCCAAGCACGCCGAGACGGGCTGCAACGAGCCGAAGCCCGACGACGCGCCACCCGCCGAAACCGACCACTACCATGACCACACAACCACCACCGCCCGCCCACCGATGCGACTTGAAAAAACCGGCGAACTGTCGCGAAGACTCAGAAACACCTCACAGTGATGGGGCATCAGCCAGCACAGGTTCGGATGAGGTCACGTCGCTCGTTGCGGACCGGCCGCAGCCGGCAAGTCCAAGAAGCGAGCCGCCGACGCCGACGAGTCCCACCCAAGGCACCCCCAACACGCAGGGCCAGTTCGATAGCGAGTCAGACGCCGACGGCCCGCTCCCCGCACACATCTTCACTGTTCGATAGAGACTGTTTCTTGTGGGTCGCAGCCTGGTCGGCTTTGCCGGTTTGACTGTAGTAGGCGTTCTCGTGTTCGATCGGGGTGGTGTGGCGGCGGTAGTCGTGGGTGAGGGTGCGCGCCCGCCCGGGCTTGAGCGGCAGCGACGGCTGGGTGTGGTCCAGGGCCTGGATCTGGGTCTTTTCGTCGAAGCTGAACACCACGGCGCGCTCGGGCGGGTCCACATAGAGCCCGATCACGCCTTGGAGCTTCGCCTCGAAGTCGGGATCCGCGGAAACCTTGAACACGTCGGTGAGCCACGGACACAGCCCCCGGCGGCGCCACACCTGGGCGACGAAGTCCTTGCCCACCCCGTGACGGGCCGCCATCGCACGCGTCGACCAGCACACAGCCCCCTCAGGCGGCTCGGCGGTCAGCGTGTCGGCCATGATCGCCTCGACCGTGGCCGCGGGCACCGACGGCGGGCGGCCCCGCCCCGGCGCCACCGCCTCCAGCCCGTCCACGCCGCGGGACCCGAACTCGTCACGCCAGCGGCGCACCGTGTCTTGATGGGCCCCCATCTCGCGGGCCACGCCGCGCATCGCCCCGCCCTCGGCCAGCGCCAACAGCGCCCTCGCCGGCCGCACACGACGCCACGGCTCACAGCCCGAACTGATTCGGGCCTGTCCGACGCTCTGTGTATCCGGTCGTGGTGGTGTTCATCGAATGTAGGCGGCGATCCGGTCGCCGTAGTGGACGGTCAAGGCGTTGAGGATGGCTTTCCATCCGTTGGTCTTTCCGGTGAGGTTGGTTCGGTTCTTGTGTCGGGCGGCGGCGACAAGGTAGAGGATCTTCATCGCGGCTTGTTCGTTGCGGTGAGTGCCCTCGATGGCGCACTGCCCGCCGGAATCTGGCGTTGAGGCTTTCTATGGCGTTGGTGGTGTACACGACTCGGCGCAGCTCGGGCGGGAACTCCCCGAACGGCACGAACTCGTCCCAGGAGTTCCGCCACGACCCGATCATGGCGGGGCAGGTGTCCTCCCAGTCGTCGGCGAACTGGGCGAACCGCGTCTGGGCGGCCTCGACGGTCGCTGAGGTGCAGAGGTCTCGCGCATGGCCTTGGTGATCGGCCCCCAGTGCTTGGTGGACGCGTACCGCAGGCTGTTGCGCACCATGTGCACGACGCAAGTCTGAACCGTCGCTTCGGGCCAAGTGGCCCGGATCGACTCGGGCAGGCCCCCCATTACCGTCGCAGCACACGATCAACGCGTCGGCCAGGCCCCGGTTTCGCAGCTCGGCCGGCATCGTCGCCCATTGCTTGGCGCCCTCGCCGCCTGATGGGCCCAGCCACATGCCCAGCACGTCGCGTTCGCCTTGAAGATCCACGCCTATGGCGACATACACGGGCCTGTTGGCGACCTGGGAGTCAAGGGCCTTGACGACGATCGCGTCGAACCCAGCACCGCATAGACCGGGTCGAGGGGCCGGTTCTGCCACGCCGCCATGTCGGCCGCGATCTCGTCGGTGATCTTCGAGATCGTCTCCCGGCTCACCGAGGTGTCATAGATCTCAGCCAGATGGGCCTGGATCTCCCCGGTCGTCAGCCCCTTCGCATACAGCGAGATCACGTTGCCCGACAAGCCGTCGAGACGGCGCCGGTGCTTGGGCACCGTGACCGGCTCGAACGTGCCCGCACGGTCACGCGGCACCGCCAGCTCGACCTCGCCGATCTCGGTCTTGACCGTCTTGGGGGTCGACCCGTTGCGCGAGTTCCCCGACCCGCGGCCCGCCGCAGCGTGACGCTCATAGCCCAGATGCTCGCTCATCTCGACCTCCAGGCCGGTCTGGAGCACCTGACGCACCAGACCCGTCAACAGACCGCCGTCGCCGGTCAGCTCCACGCCGTCCGCGCGTGCCTGGGCCACCAAGGCCTCAGCCCAGTCCTTCATCGCCGCCTCGCCGACGGCCTCTCCCGCCGGCACAGCCGGCATATTCTGATCAGTCACAGACATGATCCTTCCCGGCCCACAGCCCAACGCTGCGGACCCGCAGACCACGCCAGTTACACAATCTTTCCGAGTGTCACTGTTGATGTCGCCGGGGCCTCCAGCCAGGGGGTTACGGTCCGGTCCTGCGCTCGGCGATGACTCCACAAACTCTTGGCCGTGTGCCTGTTGTCTGACCTGTCGCGTCGAGCGTGGGGCCGGCAGGAGCGCTCCTGTCCAGCAGGGAGCCTGACTGTCTCGACTCGGTTGTGACGAAGCGCCCCTGCCGTTCCCGGACCCACCGGAGTTTCACTTCCAGCAGGAGCACATCATGACACCGCCAGTCGGGGGAATCGACCCCCACCAGGACACCTTCACCGTCGGGATCGTCGACCCTCACGGCGTCGAGATCACTCACGACACGTTCGACAACACAGCGGCCGGCTACGGCGCCGCGATCGACCTGCTCGACGCCCACAGCGTTCGCCGGGTCGGCGTCGAGGGGTCCGCCAAGTGGGGCGCGCACGTCGCGATCGCGTTGTGCGCGGCCGGGTTCGACGCCCGCGAGGTCCCCGCGTCGCGCTCAGCGGCGCAGCGCCGCAGCCGGCGGCTGGCCAAGACCGACGCCGTCGACGCCGTCGCGTCGGCCCGCGCGTTGTTGGCCGAGCCGACGCTGGGACCGGTGCAGGCTCTGGAGGCCTACGACCCTGCCGTCGCGGAGATCGAGGCAGTGCTCGAGCATCGCAGAACCCTTGTGGCTGCTCGCACTTTGATGCTCCACCACGTCGGCGACCAGATCGCCAAGCTGCCCACCGAGATACGCGACCAGCTCACCACCGGCGGCAAGATCGAGAGTCGGCTGCGCCGCCTCGAAGGGATCGACCCCGACACACCCACGACCCCAGCCGGCCGGCACCGGCTCGAATGGCTGCAAGCATTCATCGACCAAGACCGCACAGCTCGCAGCGAGATCCGCCGATTGGAACGGCTCATCGACGAGCTGCTCGACCGCCACGGCACCACCCTGCGCGACGAACCAGGCATCGGCCCCATCTCAGCCGCGACGCTGCTGTGCGAGGTCGGCGACCCGACCCGCTTCGACCGCGAATCCAAGTTCGCCCGCTGGTGCGGCACCGGCGCCGTCGCGCTCTCATCAGGCGAAGGCAACAGCGATCCCGTCAAGCACCGGCTCGACTTCACAGGCAACCGGCGCATCAACTCAGTGCTGCACATCGCGTCGGTCACCCAGCAGCGCACCCAGCCCGAAGCAATCGCCTACCTCGCCAGAAAAGCCGGCGAAGGCAAAACCCGACGCAAAGCCAGACGAGCCCACAAACGCCAACTCGCCAACCGCGTCATCCGCCGAATGTGGCGCGACGAAACCGCCCGAAACCAGCCACTCGCACTCGCCGCTTGACAAGGGAGCGTCCGACAGTCCCGGTCGTATTGCATCTTGCGGTTGCTTTTTGGCGGGATCACGACCTCAGTTGCACCGTTGGCAATGAATTTTCTGAGCGGGCGATGACCGGTACGCGACTGCGGCTGCGATCGCTGCCAAGATCGATGCTGAGTCGTTGTGGTCGGCACTGACGCTGTCAGCGCTGTGCTGATCAACGGCAGCAGCGTCGCCCATGTCGAGTCCGCCCCGCATGCCCGACGAATGGCGCTACACGGACCGCGGTGAGGAACAGGACGGAAATTCCGGTTCTGCGTGATGACGCAACGTGATATTCGCATATTCTGTTGTTCGGAGCACACATGGCGAGGCCACGGCACCAGAACAAGGACTACGAGTCCGAGTTCAAGCAAGCAGAGCGCCACGGTTGGCGTATCACGAAGACCAAGAAGAACCACTTTCGCCTACTGTGCCCACCAGATTGCGGCCAGCACATCGTTGTCGTGTCGTCTACGCCATCAAGCAGCCGTGGCCTGCGGGATGTCAGGTCTGGGATACGACAATGTGAAAGGACTGAGGACTGAGATGCCGGGGGAACACACCGAGGCGCGGTGCCGAATCGGGATTCTGCACAAGGACGAGGACGGCACCCGGTCATTGACCAACGAAGAACTCTGCGATTTCGTGAGCGATTTCGCAGACCACCTGATTGAAGACGAACGCACCATCGACCCTGTTGTGGCTGGCGACGCAGGAACCGGGGAGATCGAGGTCGTGTTCGAACTGGCCCGCCCGATCGCAGATCGCGACACCGACATGGCAGTGTTCGATATCGTGCATGACGCTGGCAGCGCGCTCGGCGCGGAATGGCAGAACGACCCAAAGCGTGAGCGGCTGCGCCCCAAAGCATCGGCGGCATCAACGATGCTGACCCGTCACAGTCAGCAGATCGCAGCCGCTGAGCTCGTAGACGCCTGATGCCCGCGGAGCGGCCCTGTGTGCTGCCTGTGTCTATTCCCACGCACAGGAAGGCAAAGACTCCGGTTCATGTCGTCGCAGATCGCCTGTCTTGCTGATGAAGCTGCCTCGGCCAAGAACCGGCGGCATGGGCTATGGCAGCGCCGTGTGGCCGGGATGGCCGAATGTCGCTGCGGATTCGTGGTGCGGGGAATGGGGTAGTCGCCGCTCCGGTTCTCGCGTCGAGCCTTGCCGGCGGCTTCTTGGTATCGCCGCTGCTCATCGGTGACAGCCTGCCGGAAGTGGTGCGCGACTACCTCGCCGCGACGCCCAAGGCCGTCGGCGCCAACCGGCTGAACTTGGGCATTGTCGCTGTGGGCGGCATTGCCGCGGTCAGCGAGGCCACGATGGAGGCTGCGCTGGGTGCAGCGTCGTCCACTGATGCGCTGACTGTGCGGATCGGTGCTGCGAGCGACACCAACCGGGACGGCGCGACCAACGCGGACGACCCGGTGCGGCCCGATACGGCGGCTACCGGCTCGGCGACTGCGATCGACGCGACCGCTAGCCCGCCGACGGGGCCGATGTTCTCGCTGTATTTCAGCGATGCTGTGACCACGGCCGACAACGTGGATCGGATCAGGGATGCCATCGAGATCAACGGCATCCCGGCGATTGTGCTCAACGCTGCGGGGAACGCCGGCAACGTGTGCGACCAGACCCGGATCGACGTCACTTTGGGCCAGACGCTGAGCGCTGCTGATGTGATCTCGATCGACGGGTCGTCGATCAAGCTGGGCACGTCGACTGATCAGCGTTCCTTCGGGTCCGCGACCGCGACGGTGACCGCTCCCGCGCCGGACCGTGTGCGGCCGACGATCTCGATCGTGGGCATCGCGGGCGCTGCGACGGCGAGGTCGACGTTCGAGATCGCCTTTGGCGACAACGTCGGCTTGGCGGGCACTGCACAGCTCGCCGATGATGAGGTGCGCATCGTCGGCGAGCCCGGCGGCACGAGCCCCAAGCCTACGGTGGAAGTGGCTCATACTGCGGGTGCATCAACGGCGGTGGCGACTGTCAGCCGTCCGCTGGTGCCTGGTGATCGGCTGATCATCAACCCGGGCGCGGTCGAGGACGGTGCGGGCAACCAGAGCGCCAGGACGTCGGGTGCGGCGATCCGCGCGCAGGCCAGCCCGCGCATCAACCAGGTGCTGATGAGCGAGCTGAAGCACACTGCGCACGCCACATGGACGGTTCCGACCGGTTCTGTGGCCGGTGTGGGCGGTGACGGCGCTGGGATCACGATCCGCGCGAAGGGCGACGGCGACGCTGCGGGCGCTGCGGGCAACGGCTGGTCGATGGTGTTCGACCGGGCCAGCACCTACAGCGCCGACAAGCCGCTGGATATCGGCGTGAGCGTCGATCCCAAGGGCAAGCGGGTGACGGTGCGGTTCAACAACGGCCCCGCCACGGCCACCTTGGGCGATCTGATCGCGGCGCTGAACGGCGACGATGAGTTCGCGGCGCTGTTCTCGGCGGGCTTCACCAGCTGCGCCGATGCGGCGACCAACAATGCGGCCAGTGCTGCGCTGGGCTTGGTCGCGGCTCGCAACGTGGCTGCGGGCTTCAGCGACTCCGGTCGCACCCAGTTCGCGATCGAGGTGAGGTTCAACGCGTTCGTTGACGTGGTCCGCAATCCGCAGTTGCTCGAGGACCTGTTGGCGGCCACCAGGGTCCGCACGCGGCCCAGCGCGGCTGAGGCTGTGGCCGCCGGGAACACCCGGGTGCAGACTGCCGCGACCGGCGGCGACAACACGCCTGCCGGCGGCGGTTTGACGATCTTTGCGGATCTGAACGCTGGCAGCCCGGCGCTGCCTGCCATCGGTACCGGCACAGCCCCGACGCGGTCGGTGCGCTATGAGTTCGAGACATCGCAGGTGCGATACCTGCCGATGGCACGCGATCTCGTGCAGACCACTGCAGGCCACGCCGGCGGAGACGCCATCGCCGGGCCTCCGGCGTACGCGGCGATCACCGCCGACGCAGGGGTCGCGACCGGCTACGCCGCTGACGCCCCTGCACCGGGGACGGCTGATGTGACAGAAACCGTGCAGGACAGGGTCGATGAGAACCTCAACGGCTCCTCGCAGAACCGCATCCAGCTCTCCATCAGCGTCAAGGCTCCCTCCTAGGAGCTAGCTGCACACCCGGCCTGAACCGAACAGGCGGCACCACCGCCAGAACGGCAAAAAGGCCGACAACGAAAGAGCCCCGGGGCACCCGCCCCGGGGCTCCTTCGCGTCCGGGCGCAGGCCGCCCCGGACGCCCATCCGCACTGCACCCCTATCGATGGCTGCCCTGCGGTGGGGACGAATCGGGGCCTGGCTCCCCGGTGGATCCGGGTTTAGAGGCTTTGTAGGGCTTCTCGTGCGGCTTCGGGATGTTGTCGCACGGCTGCCTTCAGCTGGAAGGCATAGAACCTGTCTCGTGCTTCGCGGAGCACTGCTTCCCATCCGTCGTGACAGTCGACGAGTTCTTCAAGGATGCAGAACTCGATCAGGTCTTCGAGGCTTGGACGGAAACGTCGCCCGCCGACCGGCAGGTGGAGCCGTTCGGAGGGGCGTGAGGGCTTGCCGGCTGTGTTGAGCAGCTCTTGGAGGGTTGCGGCATCGCGTTCGATGTGGAGATGTGCTTCGGGGTATTTGTTGGGCGGGTCGCGTACGAAGTCATAGGTGAGGATGGGGTTGCCGTCGGCCATGGTGAGCGCGTGCACGCTCTTGGAGTTGCGCAGGTAGCCCGTCCCGTCTTCCAGGGTGAGGGTGTGTTGCACGCGCAGTCCGAAGCGGGCTGACTTGCGGCCGATTCTCATCGGGATCACCGCACCCAGCTCGGAACTTGACGGGTCGCGATAGTCGATCACGGCGTTCCCGTGCCGGTCGATATGGGTGCTGAGGCGAATCCCGGTGGTGACAGTGTTGTTCAGCAGGCCGATCAGTTCGCGAGCGAATCTGCGGGCCTCCTTCTCGAGATCAGATTGCTGGGTCAAAGGATGAGACCAAGAACCACATGCGGCGCGCCAATTCGCTCGTGAATTGGCCTTCACGGGCCTGTGCTTCAAGCTCATCACGTGTGCAGCCGGCAGCTTCGAGTGCTTCGGCTACGAGGTCTTCAACGTCGTTGTCCGTGAGATGGACGACATCGACGTCCTCGGGATCAGCGGCGTAGCTCGGCAGTTCGTCCAAGGAACGTCCTGCAACAGTCTGTGCAGACATGGTGATGCTGGTTTCTTGTGCAGGCCCGAGCTGTTCCAGCCCGTGGGGAGCCGATAAGCAAACGCAATTGTAGGCAAGGGGCTGTGACGATGGTACGGCGGCGGACTCCCTCGTCGACGGTGACGGCGACGCTGCGGGTGCTGCTGGCAACGACTGGAGCATCGTGTTCGACACGCCGAGCACCTACAGCGCTGCTGAGGCTGCCGACATTGACGTGTGCGTCGACACCAAGGGCAAGTCGGCGGCGGTGCAGTTCAACAACGGCCCCGTCACGGTGGGCAGCCTGCTCGCCGCGTTGGAGGCCAGCAGCGACTTCGACGAGCGGTTCTCTGCGTCGACGGGCTGCGATGCCACCGCGACGAACGCGCTGGAGCCGTCCACGGCTCCCGCCGACAGGGACAACACCGTCGGCTTCGTCGACGCCGAAGGCGCTGACGCCGATGCCGGCATAGGCGTCACGCAGTTCGCGATCGAGGTGCGCTTCGGCGCCTACATCGCCTCTCATGTTGACACGGCGCTGCTCGGGGACGTGCTGGCCCGCACGCTTGCCCGCAACCGCAACAACGAGGCTGCGGACACCCAGGCAGAGCTGCTGGGCCTGCTCGGCGACGGCGCGGGCACCGGTGTGCTCGTGGGCGGCGCTGCGGGCCGCACGGTGCGCTATGAGATGGCGACCGCCTCGGTCGCGCTGATGCCGATGGACCGCGACCGCGTCCTGATCGCGGCCGGCGCACAGGCACTGGCCGACGACCCGAACACCGACGAGTCGGAATCCGATTTCCGTCCCATGGAGGCCCATGTGGCTGTCGGCTACGCGTCCGACGTCAACACCACAACGGCGAGAGCGAAGGTCGACCAGAACAACAACGGCGGGTCGGACCTGCGCATCTCCCAGACCGGCACCATCAAGGCCCGCAACCAGCGGACCGCTGCACACCCGGCCCCAACCGTTTGAGCGGCCCTGCTGGCTCAACGGCAAAGGCCAACAACCGAGGAGCCCCGGGGTCTCGGCCCCGGGGCTCCCTCGCGTCCGCGCTCCGGCCGACAACACTCGCGTTCCAACGAAGTTGTCGAAGGATTCAGCGTCACCGGCATGGCCAGGAGGCGGCTGTCGGTTGCCTCAGACACCGTTCCCGGAGCGCGAGCGCCACTTCACGTAGCTTGGCGACCCGCGATTGCGGCACACATTTCTCGGGCCGGTCACTCACCATCAGCCCGGCGGGGCGGCCGCTCAGCACTGGCGGGCGTTGGCTAGGACCGCTGGTCGGGCGATACCTGTACGGACCCGCAGACGTCTACTGGCTCACGAGTTCGGCGATGTCGTGGTTATGGAGCTGATGCTCGATGACGTAGGGCGACACGCCGAATTCTTCGGCTAATGCGGTGACGTGGTCGTGGTCGACGTACCGGTCGGCGATCTTGTCCCGCAGAGAGGTCGAGGGAGCAAGGAACTCCGCTGCGAACGCTCGGTTGCGCTGCTGCCGCTCAGTCTTGGCCTTGGTGAGAACGGTGGCGGTGCCGGCGGTCAAGACTTCAGCCAATGCGCGACACAACAGGAAGCGCCGGCCGGCTAGTCCGGTTTCTCTCAGTCCGATTGACGCGGTTCCGGGTCCCTGGGGGTTCACCACGCCATCTATCAGCCTCAGCGCAGCAAGGGACTTCACTGGGCGAGTGGCTCGAGAGATTGAGGCCGGGTGCTGGCCGATGGCTGCCGCCAAGGCCGCATTGGTAGCGAGCGCCTCACCGTTGAGGCCGAGGGCCACCCGGGCGCATCTCGCCAGTTCGTAGCCTTCCAGCCACGGACGGTCCGTGTCGAGGGGCCGCCGGCTCGCTCCCACCAGATCGTCAGCGAGGCGAAGAGTGCTCGACTTCGATGCCTCCAAGGCTTCGTGGATTGCAATACACGAAGCCAGCGGTTCGGCAGGATCGAGCGCAGGCAGCGCTTCGGTCCGCAATTCCCCCAGCCGCGTCCCGACATCGTGCACCAGACGTTGCTCGCGCTCATCGAGGTCGTAGGGATCTCGGCCCAAGCTCGCTGCAGTTGCGCAGAAAGCCTGCTCGTCGTGGTCGGTGGTCTGAATGGCCTCCCACTCCGATTGCAAGTAAGAGGACGAGATGCCGCAGGCCGAGAGCCTTCGCGTGACCATGTCGATGAAGTCCGTGAAAGCCACCAGCACCTGATCACGGTCAAGAGTCGCCGAGCCGGAACTGCGATAGCCAAGCCTGGTCCATCCCGATGCCCGGCGATCCCATTCCAATCGCGTCAGCTTGCCGGCCGAACTGAACCGGAGGTCGGGGTACGCGTAGCCATCTGACCCGGTTACCAGCCAATGACGGCGGGCGAACGCCGGATCGTCCCGGTTGAGGAGATTCTCTGGTTCATAAGCGAGGAACCACCAATTCGACACCAACCACTCAGCCAAGGGGTAGACGGGGACGTACACGACATCGCGCAACGTCTGGGCTCGCTTGTCGTCGACGCGGGTCAGCACCGATTCAGCAGCCGAGATGCGCAACGAAGCGAACGTCGCAGCGAGCTCGTGACCCTCAATGCCAGAGCCGTCCTGCCACTGCACCTCGAACCGAAGAGCACTCATCTTTGCCTCGCCATGTGCTCGGGCCATTCGTCTGCCGCGAGCGGGTAGCCCTTGTAGGAACCGTCGCCCCTATTGACGAGTCGCGCCTCGAAGACGACTTCGTCTTCTCGGTGCCACACGTACCGCAGGAATTCGTCCTCCCACGGTCCGCCCACCGAGCCAGCACGGATGGCCGATCTCAGCCAGCCCGTCACCAAATCGGCGTCATTGCGATCTCTCGGGCAGATCGAGGCATCGCCGCGGGGACGAGGCTGCCCCGCGAACGTCGGCATGTCCTTGTGCTCGGGACTGCCGATATAGCGGGCGCGGTCCGCGAGCGCACCCAAGTCCGTGCCCGGCGGAACATCTCGAGTGCGTCGCCGTGGTCGCCGCCGCTTCGGTGTCCGCATGGCGAAATCCTACGAGAGCGGATGCCGACGAGGCGATCCGACGGATCAGGTCGTCAAGTCGTCGTATTGACGGGGACCCGTTAGTTGGTCCAGTCGTTATGGGTGTTGGGTTGTCGGGTTTTCGTGTCGGTGAACGTGTCCGCTCCTGTTGAGCGTCCATTGATTGCCTCGAACTCGACCACTCGGTTCGTGAATGCGGAGGTGGGGTGAGCAGCTCGGCGAACTGCGAAGTCTGAAGCAGGCCGCCGCATCTTGAACTCCGCAGCCCGGAGACCCGTCGCCTCATGATCAGCTACGGCGTGAGTATCTGAAGGCGCTCGCCGAGCACACGGGCCGGGACGTGATCTACTACGGGACGTGCTGGCTCGAGAACAAGTCCGTTCCACATGAAGACGCTCTATCGCTGACGCTCGGCGACAAGCAGGGCTTCGATGCCACACGACAGCTCTGGCAGCGCACGATGCCTTCAAGGACGCCTCGGGGCGCCGGCGCCGGCGAGCAATGCGTCCTGGTCCTCTTCGGTGATCTCTCCGAGGTTGAAGAGATGTCTGACGAGCGCTGACCGGCTGACGTCGAGCTCGTTTGCGACTGCGCTGATGCCCTCGTTTGTGTTGATCGCGCCATGAGCCCAAGCGATAGCGGGCTTCAGTCGGTGCGGAGGCATCAGCAGCCATGCGGCGAATGCGTTGGCGCGTCTTTCAATGTCTCTCGGTGCCCATGGACCGCTGGCGATTGCCAGGAGGGCACCGTAGGAGCGATCATGCAGCAAGTGGCATAGCTCATGGGCGAGCGTGAACCTCCGTGCTCGCGGATGCGCTACGGCCGACGGACTCAGGTAATCGACGCCTTCGGGGGACATGAAATACACGTGTTCTGCCCCGGGCAGCGGTTTCGCGGCCCGCGAGACTTCGACTTGGTCCCGGAACCGCCGAAACCGCACGTCAGGAAAGACACCGCCTTGAGCCGCGGCGCGCAATGCGTGCCGCCCGCACCATTCGTACTGCTGCTCGAACTCGTCGGGTAGGCCGCCGTCGGTCTCCATTGCGTAGGCCGACGCTGACGCGATCCCAGAGACGCCTGACGCAGTCCCGATTCCGCTTCTGCCGGCGGGCGGACGCTCCTCGTGAAACAGCGGATCCCAGTTCCCGCTGAGCCATTCGAGCAGCGGCAAGAGGTACCAGTGGCAAGACCTCAGCTCCTCGCCTTGGTCGATGTGAGCACACAGGTTCTTTCCCCGAACCCACAATTGGAATGCTCCCCAGCTCTCGGCCATGTCGGGGGTTGCCGCTTCGCCATCGTCAGGGTCGGAGTGAAACGCAAGCCGAACTGCGAACGAAGACGTGTCGCCGGCGAATCTCTCCCAACGCATGCTCATCACCGATGCCTTCTAGCGTCCTCTTGCGCGATTGATGGTGCTCCGTCTCACGAGGCGCTGCTGTATCCAGCTTCTGCGTATCTTCTCAGGAACGTCGTCCCACTCAACGGGGAGCCGTGCCAGAGATCCTGCACGGAGTCGTGGCAATGTGCGCAATAGGCCAGTTGGCCGTCCGTCGCATACCGCTTCTGGCCATCCAGCACACTGCTCTGCAGCAACTGCTGAGCGCGCTGAGCATCGATGTGCTGAGGGCACCTTGTCCCTCTGCGATCAGGGGAAGCTGGGTGGTGCTTGGGGTTGGACTTATAGAGCACCGGTCTCCTCCGGACAGCACGCCACGGTAACGCGGACGGGACCGACCCAAGCCATGAATTTGACCTCGGGGTGGCCCGACCCCGGTCGGAGCCGTGCGATGGCCACGACGGGCAGCGCCGCCGAGGACGGCCGGCTAAGGAATCCATCAACGCCTGGATCGACAACCCCAGACCATTCACATGGCACAAGACCGCCGACGAGATCTTCGACACCATGGCCGCATATATGCAACAAATTCCCCACTCGGGACACTAGGGCTCATCGACTCCATTGCCCGATGGCGAAACGCGGGCACCCCAGACGAGACGGCCTCAAGCGACGGGTCGGCACCCGCGAGCCGAAGCGCACGTTCCTCGTATTGTGCGAAGGCAAGAAGACAGAGCCCGGTTACTTGGCGGCCCTATGAGAACTCCCAGAAGTCAAGGATGCCGCAGAAGTCGAAGTCCGAGTGGACGCATCCCGCGCCGGAGATGCGCCGCTGACCCTCGTTGACGCCGCCAAGCGGCCGTTGTTCCTAGCGCGCTTGTTCGAACTCCGAGCGGGGCACTCCCGATTGGCGGATGATCGAGAGCAGGGTCCCGGTCCGCAGTCCCCGGTGATCGGGCACGGGCACTGTCACCGTGTCACCCGCTGATGACTTCTGCATCGCGACGTGGCTGCCGCGGCGCCTGACCTCGACGAAGCCGTGGGTTGACAGTATGCGACAGACCTCTCGCCCCGAGAGGACGCGCAACCTAGCCAACCGCGACTTCGATCTGGGTCACATAGATCTCGCCGCTCAGCCGCTGGTCGATCTCGTTCTCGGACGCGGTCTCGAAGAACAGCGTCAGGGCTTCGGCCAGATTCTCTCGAGCCTCGGCCACGGTGAGCCCTTGGCTCGCGACATCGACTTGCGGGCACAGAGCCACATAGCCCTCGCCGTCCCGCTCCACGATCGCAGTCAAGTGTCTGCTCATCGCGCACCTCCACTGGCTCACCGGGCAGGGCTTCAGCCTAGATAGGCGAACTCAGATACACCAGACCGTTCGCGCGTCGGCGACGATCTGCACATACTCGACGTCGTTCGCCGTGATGTATTCATCAGTCGCGTCAGGCAGTTCGTCGGAAGCTGTCATCAGCACCGGGAGCTGTAGGCGATATGCCGTCGTCTGCGCCGCGACTGCGTTGGCGCGCTGTTCGATGGCGAGTGGTGCCCACGGGCCGGATGCGACTGCCAAGCTCGCCCCGACTGAACGGTCGTGCAGCAGATGGCAGAGTTCGTGGGCGAGCGTGAATCGCCGTGTCTGCGGCCTGTGTGCTGACCAGTGGTATTGGTTGAGCACGATCCGGGGCGCGTGATGGGCGCTGGCGAACGACACGGCGCGCAGTTCTGGGTCGTCCAAGGCGATGCTGCCGACTTCGGCGGCGGTATTGGCGGGCCGAACTGCTGAGGGGTGCCGTTCCTCGTGCAGCAGCGGATCCCAGTTCTCGGTCAGCCATTCGAGAAGAGGAAGGAGGTACCAGTGGCAGTACTGCAGCGTCTCGCCCTCGTCCGCATGAGCGCACAGGTTCACGTCGTGGACCCGGATCTGGAAGGCGCCCCAGCTCGCAGCCATCTGGGGCGACGCCGCTGCGCCTTCATCCGGATCGGTGAGAAACGCCACACTCACTGCGAACGACGAAGGCTCGCCGAACAGCCGCTCCTAGCGGACGCTCATCGCCTGCGCCTGTTCCCCTGGCGCGCCGTGCGGCGCGCGACAACACGTGCCGCGATCCAGTCGTTCACAATCGTCGGTGGGACCTCTTCCCAGTTGACGGGGTACCCGTGCCACAGGTCACGTGATCCATCGTGGCACTGAGCGCAGTAAGCCTGCCTACCGTCCGTCGCATACCGCTTCTTGCCGCGAGGCGTGCTGCTCGCCAATAGGTGCGCTGCATCGAGATTGACAAATAAATCATTCACTTGCAATCTTGCGCCTGTGTATGAGCGCCGTGACATTCTCCATGAGGACGGCACTGCGTGGCTCGGGGACCCTGCGTGGTTGCAGTTCAGCTTGAGCGGAGGCGAGACCAAGACGTCTTTGCATCATGACGGGGATCGATGGGGCGGGCCGACCGGCACAGTTCCCTCTACGCACATTCTCAAGCCGCAGCTGAGAAAGTTACGACTACGACGACCTGCCAGTCAATGAGCACCTGTGCCAAACAGCAGCCCGGCGCCTCGCCGGTTCGCCGAAATTCGCCCTATGGCGCGGTGGCTATGACCGTTACGCTAGTCCTGTTCCGCGTGCTTCGCGCATGCGGAACAAGCAGGTGGGGCCCATCGCGTGCGCCAATGCCGAGATGGGCCCTTCAACCGGTCGGCACTGTCACAAACCGCGGCGACGCGGGGTTTGGGCGGGAGCATCTCCCGTCGTACAACAAGGAGAAGCAAGACCTTGACTATTCGAACGAGGCGGCGTGGCAGGCGCTCGCTCGCAGCGATCTTGGCGGCGATGCTCATGGCATCGGTGCTTGCGGTCGTAGCGGGTTCTCCTGCTCAGGCCGCAAACACTGCTTTCGAGGTGAAAGTCGATCACGACGACAACGCGGCCACGGCGACTGTGCGTGAGTTCGCGGGTCAGGACCGTTACGACACAGCCAGACGGTTGGCGGAGAATTTCGCTGCTTCCAAGGGCGGCATCGGCGCGGTGCCGTCGGTGTTCTTGGCGTCGGGCGACACTCTTGTCGATTCCATCTCGGTTGCCGGCTTGGCCGGTTATGTGGACGCTCCGATCCTGTTGACGCCGTCTGGCAGCTTGCATCGCAGCGTTTCTGACTTCATCGAGGACTACGGCGTCGGCTCGGTGTATGTGCTGGGCGGCACGGCTGCGATCAGCGATGCGGCGTTCACGATGATCGAGGAGCTGGTCTCGAAGCCGACGGTGACTCGCATTTCTGGCAGTGATCGCTATGCGACGGCTGCGGCGATCGCGGCGATGATCGACACTGACACGACGTGGTGCGGTACTGACGCGGCGAGCGCGGTGCTGATCAACGGCGCGACTGACATGATGCCGTTCGGCGTCGCGGCGCAGACGACGGCGTTCCGGTTGCAGTTGCCGGTGCTGATGACCGCTGCTGACATGCTGCCTGACTCGACGGCTGATTTCATTGACGACAACGACATCGAGCATGTGCAGATCATCGGCGGCGCCGACATCGTGTCGGCTGAGGTTGCGTCTGCTTTGACATCGCTCGGGGTCGACACTGTGGGCCGCGTGGACGGCGGTTCCGCGTCGGCTGTGTCAGTGGAGATGGCCGAGCTCGCGAACAACGGCTGCAGCGGCGACCTCGGTCTGGTGTCCAGCAATCGTGTGGCTTTGGTGCGCGGCAACCCTGACGGGGTGGTCGCTGCTCCGGTGCTGGCGTCGAGCCTCGATAACGGTTCCTTGGTTTCGCCGCTGGTGGTGGGCGACAGCCTGCCCGCGGTGGTCAGCGACTATCTGGCGTCGACTCCCAAGACGACGAACGGCACCGACAAGCTGAACCTCGGCATCGTCGCTGTAGGCGGCACTGCCGCGGTCAGCGAGGCCACGATGGAAGCTGCGCTGTCCGCAGCAGCCTTGTCGGGCGGCGCTCTGACCGTCGAGATCGGCGATAACACCGACACCAACGAAGACGGCAAGACCGACGCCAGCGACCCGGTGCGGCCGTCAGACCCTGAAGATGAAGATTATGTGATCGACGCGTCCGCTGACCCGCCGAGGGGTCCGAAGTTCTCGCTGTATTTCAGTGATGACGTGGTGCCTGACTTGGCGAAGCTGCAGGACATCATCGAGATCAACGGCGTCCCGGCCGTGGTCTCGGCTGTGGTTGCGAACTCTGGCCGGGTGTGCGACCAGCGCAGGATCGACGTGACGCTGGGCCAGCATCTGCATGCCGACGACGTGATCAAGGTGGTCGCGTCGTCCGCGACGTTCGGCACCGGCGCCGATCAGCGCACTGTTGCGCCTGCGTCGGCGACGGTGACCGCTCCCGCGCCGGACCGTGTGCGGCCGACGATTCAGATTGTCGGCATTGCCGGCACGGCAGTGGCGAACGCCGATCAGGAGTTCAACATCACCTTCTCCGACAACGTGGACATCGCGGGCACCGCAGTGCTCGCCCCCACTGAGGTGCGTGTCGTCGCGGGGCCCGGCGGCGCCGCGGTGCCCGCGCCGACGGTGACGGTGACGCATACTGCGGGAGCCGCTACGGCGACGGTCGATCTCGGTCGTGCGCTGGTGGCCGGTGACCGGGTGATCATCACTCCGGGCGCTGTCGCTGACGCGGCGGGGAACGTGAGCGCGGGCACGTCTGGTTCGGCGATCCGCGCGCAGGCCAGCCCGGTCGTCAGCACGGTGCTGATGAGCGAGCAGAAGCACACTGCGCACGCCGTTTGGACGGTTCCGGCCGCGATCGTGGGTGGCGCTACCGGGGGCCATGTGATGACGATCAGCGCGAAGGGCGGCGGCGACGCTGCGGGCGTTGAGGGCAACGGCTGGACGATGGTGTTCGACCAGGCCAGCACCTACAGCTTCGCGAAGCCGCTGGACATCGACGTGCGCGTCGACACCAGAGGTCAGCGGGTGACGGTGCGGTTCAACAACGGCCCCACCACGGCCACCTTGGGCGATCTGCTGGCAGCGCTGAAAGCGAACGCCGACTTCGACGCAAGGTTCTCCGCAGGGTTCTCCAACTGCGAGACCGGGGTGGCGACGACGCCGCTGGGTCTGGTCGCCGGCCAGCGCAACCACGCGGTTGCCGCTGACGGCGCCGGCCGCACACAGTTCGCTATCGAGGTGAACTTCAATGCGTTCGTCAGCGAGGTCCGCAACGCCGAACTGCTGGCCGACATCCTGGCTGCCACCGCGGTGCGTACCCGTATCGACCCGACTGAGACGCTGGCAGCGGGCGTCGACCGGATCTTCACAATATCCGACGGCGCCGGTCTGATCGTGGTCGATGACCTGTCGGCTGATCCCCGGGCTCTGAGCGAGACGGTGTCGTCCTCTACGCCTCCGACGCGGTCGGTGCGCTATGAAATTGAGGCGGCTGTGGTGCGGTACCTGCCGAGGGAACGCGATCTCGTGCAGACCACAGCAGGCCACAACGGCGCAGTAACAGCCATCACCGGGCCTCCGGCGTACTCGGTGATCACCGCCGACCTAGGGGTCGCGACCGGCTACGCCGCTGACGTCCCTACGCCGGGCGTGAGTAATGCGGACGACGACGCGCAGGACAGGATCGATGAGAACCTCAACGGTGCGTCGAAGCGTCGGATCACCATCTCCGGCAGCGTCAAGACCCCCTAGTGTCCCGAGTGGGGAATTTGTTGCATATATGCGGCCATGGTGTCGAAGATTTCGTCGGCGGTCTTGTGCCACACGAACGGTCTGGGGTTGTCGTTCCAGTTTTGGATCCAGGCGTTGATGGCGTCCTTGAGCTCGGCGACGCTGCGGTGGGTGCCGCGTTTGAGCCATTTGGTGGTGAGTTCTGAGAACCAGCGCTCGACGAGGTTCATCCAGCTCGAGTAGGTGGGTGTGAAGTGCAGGTGGAAGCGGGGGTGGCGCAGCAGCCAGCGCTTGATCGTGGGGGTCTTGTGGGTAGAGACGTTGTCGAGCACGATGTGCACGTCGAGCCCGTCGGGGACGTGGCTGTCGATCTGGTTCAAGAAGCTGCGGAACTCCTCGCTGCGGTGCCGGGCTGTCATGGAGGTGATGACCTTGCCCGAGGCTGTGTCGAGGGCTGCGAACAGGTCGGTGGTGCCGTGGCGGCGGTAGTCGTGGGTCTGCCTTTGGGGCGTGCCGGGCATCAGCGGCAGGATCGGCGCGGTGCGGTCGAGCGCCTGGATCTGGGTCTTTTCGTCCACGCACAGCACCACCGCTGCCTCTGGGGGGTTCAGGTACAGGCCCACGACGTCGCGGACCTTGTCGACGAACTGCGGGTCGGGGGACACCTTGTACTCGTCGACGAGATGGGGCTTGAGCCCGAACGCGCGCCATATCTGGCTCACCGCGGTCTGCGAGACCCCTGCCGCTTTGGCCATCGAACGCGTCGACCAGTGCGTCGCGTCCGCCGGGACGGTCTCCAAAGTGCGCACCAGCACGTCCTCGATCACCGCGTCGGTGATCTTGCGCGGCGGCCCCGGCCGCGGGTCGTCGCTCAGCCCGTCCAGGCGCCGCTCGGCGAACCGCTTGCGCCACTTCGACACCGTCGCGGGATGGCAGCCCAGCTCCGCGGCGATGTCCTTGTTCGTCCGACAGTCCGCGGCGCCCAGCACGATCCGGCACCGCAGAGCCAAAGCCTGCGACGACTTTGGCCGCCGCGCCCACCGCTCCAAGGTCTCGCGCTCCGCGTCGTCGAGCACCACCTCCGCAGCCGGCCGTCCCCGTCGAGCACCCATCACAGCCTCCGATCATCGCCGAAGACACCATGATGGCGCACCCCACACCAAAACGCGACTAACTAACCACTCGGGACACTAGCGAGCTGACAGCGCAACCGGCCTGAACCGAACAGGCGGCCCGCCCGCCTGACCGGCAAAGACCAACAACGAAAGAGCCCCGGGGTTTCGGCCCCGGGGCTCCTTCGCGTCACATCACGGCGGGCTCGAACCATCGAGCCGAAGCGATGAGGTCCGGGAGTCTGTCTCAGTCATCGCGGTCCTTCCCGTCGCCCCGGACTCCATCACCGAAGCAACTGTCTCAGACCACCCCCCGTACACAGAGGAAATGACACTCCCAGCGGGACTTGTTCGGCGACCGATTTGCTGCAGCTGCTGTGTCGGTGCACCGGCAGATGTGTTCGAGGTGGTTGTCAGCGGCCTGGGGCGTCCAGCCGCCTGGAGGCCTCAGTGGGTACGCCTCACCGTCACGCGTTGTGAGTTCGACGACATCGGGCAGCAGATTGTCCCGCAGATGCCTCTCGAGTACTCGGAGGGTTTTGGAGGCCACCGCATTGAAGGCTCCTCGTGCACGCGCGCGGGCCGGCGGCGCGATGGCCACAACCTCGATTCCGCGGGACCGGGCTGCGCGCACCGCTGGCAGCAGATCTGTGTCGCCGGTGACGAGCAGATGCACTTCAGCCCTGTGCCCCACAGGCTTTGCGGCCTCCAGCGTCTTCTCGACAGCGAGATTCACATCGGTCTGCTTCTCGGTTTGAAACCCGACGCGGGTGCCGCAGCGAGCACACTCGCGCGTTTTCTCCTCGTATGTTCCGCGTCGGATCTCGACACGGGAGCAATGCTGCTGCAGCGCTTGGAGGTAGATGTCCTGTCGACGGGCAGCCCCTTTGTCCGCGACCGGGCTCGTGCAGTACACGATACGGGTGACGTCCAAGGACACCCCGAGCGGCCCGCCGGCATCTGCGGCTAGCGAGTCGGCCATGCCTTCGACGTCGAGCCAGCGGTAATTCAATAGCGCTGCGTCGCGCAGCCCGTGGTACAGGTTCAAGCCGTCGACGAACGCCGCTGCTCGTGCGACCATGCTCACCTACTTCCGGGGATGCCGAACCGAATGCCGCAGGCCGCTCAACACAGGCCCGCTGTATGATCTCAGCCAGAGCTGTCCTGCGCGGGTGACCGCCAGGAGCGAGAGGTGCCCCCCGTGTCAACGGGGGGCACCTCTGCATCCCGCAAGTCGACGCTGCTTATGACGGGGACCCGTTAGTTGGTCCAGTTGGCCCAAGGCGGCCAAGCGAAATGATGCCGCCGTCACCGGCCGGATGCTGCGGGCCGCTGTCCATCAATCGCGGCCCTCAGGCGGCGGTGGTGCAATCACTATGGTCGAATGGCGAGCGAGGGCTCTGCTCTGACCCTTGGTCTTCTTGGATCCAGGGCAAGCTCTATCGGTGGTTGCGAGTGAGTTGAGTGTAGATGTCGGCGGCTGATTGCCAGTTGTGGAGTCGGCGGGGCATCCAGTTGAGGTTGTCCTCGATGACTGACAGTCGCAGCGGACTGAGGTTCAGCGGTGTGCCTTTGGGCAGCCAGCGTCGCAGCAGCCCGTTGGTCTGCTCGTTGGTGCCGCGCTGGCTTGGGCTGTGGGGGTCGCAGAAGAACACCTCGATGCCGAGCGCGGTTTCGATGTCGGCCCAGCGGGCCATCTCGCGGCCTTGGTCCCAGGTGAGGCTGCGCACCAGATGGGCGGGCTGGCGGGCCAACGCGGCGGTGACCGCGGCGGCGACGTTGGGCGCTGTGTAGCCGTGGGGCAATGCGACGACCAGCGTGTGGCGGCTGACGCGCTCCACCAGGGTGGCCGCGGCGCTGCGGTTGGCTGCCCCGATGATCAGGTCGCCTTCCCAGTGGCCCGCCTCGTCTCGGTCTTCGGCGGCTGGGGGCCGCTCGCTCAAAGGCCGATAATCCCCCAGCGGGCTGGCTTTTTCGCGGTGGCGGCTGCGCGGACGGCGACGCCGGCGGCCCCTCGGCAGGTCGGCCCACGCGTCGGCGCCGAGCCCGCAGCCGCTGTACGCGGCCCGGTAGATCGTCTCCGCGCATACCCGCTGTCCCTCGCCGGCGAGATCGGCGCTGATCGCCTGCGGCGACCAGCGCTGGTTCATCCTGCGCTTCACCTGGGCGGCCAGCACCGGGTCCGCTTCGAGCTTGCATGCCCGGGGCCGCCGCGCCTGGCGGCTCGCGTCAGCGGTCGCTGACGCCGCGTCGTACACGGCCTTGGGGCCGCCGCAGCGGCCCAGCTCGCGATAGACCGTCGCCGGGTGCCGGCCCAGCACCACCGCGATGTCCTCAGCGGTCGCTCCCGCCGATCTCATCGCCTCAATCCGGGCGCGCTCGAACGCGCTCAGCCTCGCTGCCATACTGGACACCTCCACTGGTGGTTGCTGTGTTGAACAACCGGTCATCATGACCGATCACTCGCAACCACCGGTGGAGTCCGCCCAGCTTTCACGAAGATCATTCCGTGCGCCGGGCTCTCTGGGCGAGGAGCGCGCACGACTCCCTGTCCCTCTTGGCGGGCCTGTCCCGCTGTGATGCTCACCACCCCATAGCCGTCACCCCACTGCGCCCGCAGATCATCTGGGGTAATCTCGTGGTGGTTCATATCCGATTCGAGAAAGATCGAAACCGCGACGGCCGGGTACCCCTGATCGCTAAGTCGTCTCTCTGACGGATCTCGAAAGGCCGCTGTCGTGGCGCGCACCGTGTCGTTGTCCCAATGGACCGACCCATCGTTGACCATGCGAAACAGGCGCTCACTGTCCGGGATCGACACGTCATCCGCGTACACCGAGCCGGGGTCAGCACTCATGGCAGCAGAAAACCGATCGTGGCCTCGACGGTGCCGCTACTGGGCGGGCTTCGTCAGAATGCGCCGAGTACCGCAGATCAGGTAGCCGTGGCGAGACGTGCCAG
Organism: Acidimicrobiales bacterium; assembly: GCA_965231925.1. Classification (GTDB taxonomy): domain Bacteria; phylum Actinomycetota; class Acidimicrobiia; order Acidimicrobiales; family Poriferisodalaceae; genus Poriferisodalis. The sequence continues at coordinate 316,498 of OZ246894.1, read as the reverse complement.
CGCCACGCGGACAGTCTCCTGGTGTTCGTGCACCGGGCCCTCAAGCTCGGTCTGTCCCATCCGCACGTATGCGCTCACGTCGCCCTGTTCTTCGAACTCGAGAACCAGTTCGACATCGTCGACTGCCCACTCGAGCAGCACACCGCCCTCGGTCGAACCCGTCACGGCGGGTCGACAAGGAAACCCTCGCCAGATCTGCAGGAATTGGGCGGCCTCCCTGAGCGCCTCCGCAGTCGGTGCGAAGGCGCCATAGCCGTCCCAGTCGTCGTCCAAGTCAACGAGCGACGTCAGCTCCCGCTCAACCCATCTGTCGGAGTCGGCAACGTTCCACGAGTCGGCCACTACGACGCTTCTGTGCGAATCGCGGGCGAGGATCACCGAGTCGGCCGAGAGCGTCTCACTCACGATGAGTCTCGCGTCGAAACCAGCATGTATGTCGCTGTCGCTCAGCAACCGCCTCTTGGCGGGTCCTCGCAGTTCAAGCATTCTTGCCCTCCGTCATGCTGTCATGGCGGCCCCATGCCTCGTGCATCGCCGGCGTGGTCAATTCAGCAAAGGCCCGTACGATCCACTCGCGGGCCATGTGTGCGAAGTCTCGCGCGCCTTGAATTGTCGGTGACTGAGGTTTGCCTCTCGCGGCGAGGGTCATGACGAAGATCGGGTGCATTCCCGCTTTGGACCACCCAGGCGCGGTGGTCACATGCAATCGTCCTATCGGAACTTCGGCCGAATTGCTTCGCATCAAGAAAGTCAGGTCGAATTGGGTCCGCTCCGGTAGCGATAAGAATCCGTCGGTGAACGGGTCGCCAGCTTCTAGGTACGAGAAGACGCGATGCGCTTCGCCGTGGGACTCCCAGATGCCGCTTCGCTCAATGTGGTTTACGTACACGACCTCAACCTGGTCGTATTGCAGCGCATCTGCGGCGAAGCAACCTTCGGCCAAGGCAGCGCGTCGTTCAAATGTGCTCCAACGACTCGGCCAACGCGGGTACACCTCTTCGGGCCCGGTCTTGCGCCAATTGACGCCAATCCAGTCGGGCTGCACCTGGACCATCTCGTCGTCCGCAGCATTGCGCATCATGTGGCGAATAGGCGGGTGGCCGGATCTGAAGAGCAGGTCTATCGACGGTGCCGTCGCCGCGATCCCATCATCGAACTGTTCGACAGGGGCTTCGTAGCTCGGCTGGATCTCCTCCACCTCTAGGCCCTCCGACGCCAGCTCCGCAGCGAACTTGCCCAAGGAGCGAAGGGAGTAGCGCTCAGTGCCAGAAACCTTGGCCCCAACAACGACTTCCACGACCGGCGGCCGACAAAAGGTCGGAAGCGCCGAAGGACCCGCCGCGGGGCCGTTCTCCTGTAGGTGCACAGTCACCACAGGCCGTCACACACAGGGTACGACACCACCACAGGATCCTGAGCGTACCCAACACGGGTGGCTCGCGGGCCGACCTCCGTCCACGAGCATCACAGAAGAGGGCGACGCTTCCGTTGGGTGAAGGAGTCGGGACAGTGACCCGCTATCGGTGGGTGCTGGCCCAAAGGGCCGAGGGGTTCCCGACCTCGATGAGCACCTACGATCTCTGAAACAGACAGGTGTTGCAACGACGGGTTGAACCTGGTCAATCAGTTCAGGTCGACTGTGCAACGAGCGCCTACTCGAAGTCGGGCACTTCGACTCTGGTGCTCTGGCCGATGCGGACCTGTGAGCGGGCGTTCTTGTCCTCTTGGATCTTGGTCGTGGTCGGGTCGTCGGCGGCGTAACTGGTGGCGACGGCAACCGCCGGCGTGATGGTCTGGTCAGCGCCCTCGACGCTCGTGTCATAGCCGGCTTCGGCGGTCACCAAGTCGCGGCGCTGTGGCAGCAGGAGCATGTTGTCGGTTTCGAACTCATAGCGAGCCACGACTGTCGGGCCGAAGACGGTGCCGAGTGCCGTGCCGCCCAGCCGGTTTACGAGCCGGGTGCGGTCGAGGCGGTTGATGGCGGCCGCCGAACCGGTCGTGGCCAAGTCAGGATCCGCGGCGGCGTTGTACCGCTTGACGGCCTCCGCGAAGACATCGTCGGCGAGTCCATCTGCAGCGGCGATAGTTGCAACGTAGGTGTTGAACCGGACCTCGACAGCAACCGCGGTCTTGCCGCCGCCGGTCACGACTCTCAGGCCGCGGGCGAACGCGGCCGCTCCGGTCTGCAGCGAGATGTCGGCCGCCGCGCCGCAGGCGCCGGTCGCGTCTGCAGGCAGGTTCACCTCGAACATGGCGTCGAAGTCGCTGTTGGCTTCCAGCGCCGACTTCAGGTCGGCAAGCTTCGCGTTGCCGGAGTTGAACCGCACCGACACCAGCCGGTGCCTGCTGTTGACCCCAACGCCGATGTCGACCTCGGCGTTGGGGTCGACCTTCCAGCTGGATGCCCGGTCGAACGCGATGATCCAGCCGTTGCCTGCGGCGCCGTCAGCGGCGCTGCCCTTCTTTGCCTGGATCGTGATGTCGTTGGCCGCGTCGCTGTCCGGACTCGTCTCAGTGATGGCCTCCGGAATGGCCGCAGACGCCTGCGCCGAATGCGTCCTCTCGCTCACAGTGACCGCAGTGATCCGGGGACTCGGCTGGGCAGGCCGCACGAAAAAGGTGCGGGCACGGCTCTTGTTGCCGGCGAGGTCAACCAAGGCACCGCTTCTCACGGCGATCCGGTCGCCGACCTCAAAGGTCGCAGGACTGACCAACTCAAGAACATAGTTGATTCCAAAGAGCGCCTTGTTCGTCCCTGTCGCGCTGGTGACCGTGATGTCGTCGACCCCGACATTGGAATCGCGATGGCCATCATCAGGATCGAGGTCGGTCTCGTTGAAGTACACACGGACACCAGCGGTGGCGCCGGCGACGCCGATGCCGTACACCACTGGAGGACGATTGAACTCGCGTGCCGCTGCGGGCACGGTGACCGACACGCCGGCAACCGTGCGGCTGTCCATGTTGGCGCCGAACTTCGCGCCGCCTGCGAGCGAGATCACATCGCCGGCCTTGAGCGCGGTGCCGAGCGTCACCGTCGCAGTGTCAGGGTCGCATGCTTCGTTTGACCCTGCGCCGTGAGCGATGGGATCGGCGGCGGCGAGCAGCGCCGTCACGCCGTTGATCTCCAGGTTGTCGCGGATCAGGTCGGTCAGGTGCAGCACGTTGTTGCCGCTGTCGTCGGCGACGATGTTGTCGCTGAAGCGCAGCACAACGCTCGTGTCGCCCGCTTGCGGCGGCTTGTACTCCGTGGAGCTGCCGGTCGCCAGCGTGCTGCTGGTGATCTGCGCGGTGAGCGCGTCGGCCGAGGCGGCTGCTGCGAGCGCGGCCTGCATGACCTCATCGCTCACCGCAGCGGTCCCGCCGACGGCCACGATCTGCAAATGCACCTTGCTGGCGCCTGACAGCGCCGGTGTCGCGGCGAGGTAATCACGCACCGCAGCAGGCAGCGCGTCGCCCACGACCAGCATCGGCACCAAGGAGCCGTTCCGGTAGCTCGACGCCAGCACCGACGACGCGGCCACACCGTCAGGCAGGCCGCTCTCAGCGACCAACGCCACCGTGTCGTCCTCCACCAGACCCAAATCGGCCTTGCAGCCGTTCGTGGTCAGCTTCGCCAGCTCAGCCGACGCGGACGCGGGCGTGTCGCCGCCGATGCGGGTGACCGTGTTCACCCCAGCGGAAGTCAGCGCCGCCGACACGCCGTCGGACACACTGGACTCGCCGCCGATGATCACGACATGCTCGATGTCCTGATCGGTGATGAAGTCCTCAGTAGCCGACGGCAGCTCATCGGCAGCGGTGAGCAGCAGCGGCAGCTGCAAACGGTTCGCGACCGGACTGATCGCCATCGCGTACGCCAGCGACACATCGCCGCCGTTCGCGAGGATCGCCGCGGCCTCCGCGCCGCCGCACCACGCAGCGCCTCCGCCCAGCCGCGACGCCACCGAAGCAGCCGTCGCGTACCGGTCGGTGCCGGCGACGCGTTCCACAGTGGGCTTGTTCGCCAGCCCCTCGATGGCCTCCAGCACCGAGTCAGACACAGCAGCAGAACCACCCAGCACATGAATGGTCTGCACACCGTAATCCTCAATGAAATCAGCAGCCCCGCCGTCGAGACTGTCAGACGGCGTCAGCAGCACCGGAGCGTCCAAGAAACCGGCCAGACCGGCAACCGAGATCGCATCCACCAGCTTGAGACCCGAAGCCACAAAAGCCACCGGCACACTGCCCAAGCCCCCACGCTCACCGAAGTTCGCAGCCAGACGGTTCGCCGTGTCATAACGATCACGCCCACCGAACTCACGGGCATCACCGACACCATCGCTGTCCGTATCGACCAACGCCTCACTAGAAGTATTCGCAGCCTGGACCGGAGAGCCGATGGCAACAGTAGACACAGCGACAGCCGTCCCGGCCAGCATCAGCGCCAAGAGTGCCGCTGACAGTTTGCGCAGGCGCCTCTTTTCCCTCAATGGTCACTCCGTGCTGTCCATGAGCGGCCAGAATGCCCAGTTCATGAGGCGGCTGACGGGACCAGGTGGCCGGTCAGGCCGCTATGGGAACTTGCTTGTGGTCGTTGTCGGCTGATGGTCAGCAGTGTATGCGGCGGGGTTCGCCCGCCAAGGACATGAACGACTGCGACGCCTTCGATCAGCACAGCGCCGCGCCGTCCCGAGCGCGTCGTCGATCTCGGCCTCGCACACACGAGGCCAGCAACCCGGATAGGGGTGCCGCTGCGGCGGCTCGCTCACTTCGCGCTGTTCCCTTGCGTCGGGCTCTGATCGCTGCGCTGAGGTGTTGAGCCAAGCGCTGGCGTACTTTCGATGTCAGCGTTGCGTCGGCGTTCTTGACGTTCTACGCCACGATACCGCAGAAGAGTGGTCAGATCTGAAGACCGGGTCCGTCGCACGTCGATATCGCTTTGTCTGCTGCCCTATGGATGTGACATCGGTACGACAGACTGTCGCCTTATGAACGCGATGCGTCCGCGCCGCCGGGCTCGATGGGTGTCTGTGCTCGTGACAGTTCTCGTCGCTGCGTCGCTGCTCGCTGTGCCGAGCGTTGGCAGCCAGAGCGCCGTGTCGGACGGGCCGATCTCGCCTCGTCAGTGGCCGCGCTCGTACTTGGCGGTGCCTGAGCTCGAGGCTTGGCCCAATGCGGTGCGCATGTGGGGCCCCGACCGGCACCAGACCGCGCTGGCCGTGTCGCTGACCTTGCGAGGCAAGGGCGGCTACCCCTTCGACACCGCCGACGCCACCTCGGGCGCCGGCCGCAGCCTGGGCTCGGCCGACGGCTGGTGGGGTCTCGGGCTGTGTCCCCGTTCGATCATCGTGGTGGCGTCCGACGTGCCCGCCGATGCGGTGACCGCAGCGTCGCTGTCCGATTCCACCGGCCTCTCGAGCGAGCCCAGGTTGCGGCGCGTGGCCGCCAGCGATCCCCTGTTCGACCCCATCGGCGGCTTCGCCCGGGTCGACACCTTCGCCGCGCCCATCCTGCTGACCGACTCGGTCCGCGACGGGGCCGACTCGCTGAACCACGCCGCCCGGCTCGCCGCGCAGGACCTGCGCACGGGCGGCTGCAACGCCGCCCGCCAAGCCATCATCGTCGGCGGACCCGCTGCGGTGCCCGTCGAGATCGAACGAGAGCTCGTCTCCATCGGCTACGACGAGGTCTTCCGGGTCAGCGGCGAGACCCGCTACGGCACAGCCGCCGTGGTGGCCCAGTCGCTGGGCACCCGCTCGATCCCTCGCAGCGTCAGCGGGTGCGCAGACTCCTCGGCAGCCGACGGCGATGCAGTGCTGGCGTTCTACGCCAACTCGGTCGTGGAATGGCGCGAGCGAGCGAGCAGGTGTGAACTGCTCGGCCGCACGGTGGTGCTGGCGGTCGGCCTCGACGCCTTGGCTGCGGGCTGGTGGACGAGCTTCTGGCAAGTGCCGGTGCTGCTGCACGACGGCAGCGACGAGCTGCCCGAAGAGACCGCCGTGGCGCTCAGCCTGCTCGACGTGGAGAACCTGATCGTGCTGGGCGACACGTCGCACGTCCCCGAGGCCGTCGCGGAGCTGGCCGCACAGATCGCGCAGGCCGAGATGCGCAGGGTGGCCGGTGCCGACCGCTACGAGACCAGCGTGGAGATGGCCAAGATCTTCGGCGGCTGGTGGCCCACCCGAACCGGCGACCACTACGCCCGTTCGTCGGTGTGCCTGGCAGCCCTGAGCGACGGATCGCGCGGCGCCTTGGGATGGCCCGACGCGCTCGGCGCCGGAGCGTTCTGCGGTGCCGCCTCGGCTCCGTCGCCCGACGAGATCCCCTATGCCGTCGAGCGGCTCGCAGGCCCGGTTGACGCGAGCGAGCCGGGTCTGGTCACCGTGGCGCGACGGCCCGCCGCAGCGGCGATGTCGGCCGCATCGCCGCGCCCCAAGCGCGCCGCAGTGCCCATGCTGCTGGTGCCCGCAGGGGCCGAGGAACTGCCCGAGCCGGTCGAGGAGTTCCTGCGGGACGTGTTCGTGGTGGGGCGCCTGTGCTCGCAGGCCGTAGGCGGCGTCAGGGCCGACGGCGCCGGGGCTGACGATGCCGGGGCGTACGCAGCGGCGGTGAACGAAGGGCGATGCTTCGCCCCCGGCATGGTGCTGGCGTTCGGCGGGGAAGCGGTGATCACCTCCGAAGTGCTTGCTCAGGCCTCGTCACTGGTCAGCGGGAGCCTGGCGCCGAGTGCCGAGCCCGAAGTGCCGATACTGGTAGGGGCGTCGACGCCGCATCATGCTGATCCGGATCGCATCGAGAAGGCACCCGACGCGAAGCGAGGCTTGGGAGCGTTCGCCACCCGGCTCCCCTTCGACGGCACGGTGTTCCATCGAGCCGACGCCAACGGGGTGATCAGCCGCACAGATCGCGGTGCGGCCGTCACCAATCGAGACTGGATCTGCCTGCCCAGGGGGACCTACGCAGGCACCCGCTGGCTGGTGGCTGAGACATCGCCCGACGAATCGCCGGCGCTCGAAGCCGATCTGACGGCGCTGGGCTGGTATCTCGCCGACGCCGATGAGGAGCGCCGCAAGCCGGCGCCGGCGAGCCCGGGCTGCCTCGCGATGGAATTCTCCGAAACGCAGTCGACATATCTGAGGGCGGTGGGGCCGTACGGGCGGACATCACGGTCAACGGCCCTGGTAGCCAATGCCAATCGGCGTTTCCGCCTGACCGACGTCGTGGAAGGCGCCGAGCCGGTGACCGGCGGGGTGCCCAGCGACGAGCCGCCGTCCACCGGCGAGGACACCCGGTTGGCCTTCCGCAACCGCGACCCCGGCGGGTTCGCACACTTGCCCCCCCACCGCGAGCCGGTACGCGAGACGTTCGTCTCGCTGGAGATCGACCGGGGGTTCGGTGCGGGACGCCCGCACACGTTCAACGCCCGGTGGTCGGTGGAGACCGCGGCAGGCACGGTGTCTGGCATTGCCGAAGGCGAAGCCAGCTTCGTGTCGGGCCGCTGGGAGCTGCGCGGCATGAGTGTGGTGCGGTCCGGAACGTGGATGCGAGCCGAGTACGGATCCCATTCCGGTGAGCCCTCCGAAGTCCTCGCGGGAACTGCCGTAGCGGGCTCGGCCGACGACGGCTACGGGGCCGGCGGGTTCATGGCCACCATCTTGGTGAACGATTTCGGCAGCGACGACGACACCATCGCGTGGCGAGTCGACGCCTTCATCAACGCCGGTCCCTAGCGGCCGGTTGCCGGCGGCGGCCCGGCCAGTTCCGCTCGGTCATCGGCGTGCGCAGCCGGCGGCCACGGTCGGCCGCCTAGACGATCACGACCACCGGCGTGCCGATCGGCGCCCAGTCGTAGAGCTGGACGGCCTTGGCGTCGTCTTGGCGCACGCACCCCGCTGAACGGGGCTGCCCCAGCTCTTCGATGGTCTGTATGGGATGGTTGCCGTACGTGCGGGGGATGGAGTGGAAGCCCACATCCAGCAGCCCAGCCGTTCCCTTCACGAAACGCACCATGTGCTCCATGGTGACCGGAGTCTTGGGCGACGAACTCCAGCGGGACTTGGAGAACACTTCGTAGCTGCCGGGCCTCGGGAAGGTGGCCCTTCCGCTGACGGGGTACGTGTCGTAGAGCGATCCGTCGGCCTCCACCAGCCAGACCCGCTGAGCGGTGCGGTCATAGACGACATGACGGGTGCCGTCCAAGCCGACGTCGGGCGTGGAGGTGCCGGCGGTCCACAGCACCCGGCCGTCGCTGTAGCCGATCGTGACCGTGCCGTCGTCATGCACGGTCAGGTAGGCGCCGGGACGCTCGGCCGTACGCGAATTCCACAGCGCTTCGGCGGGTGCGGTACGGGTCGCATCGGGGGCGGCCGGCTCGACGAGACTGGCGGCAGCGAATACCGGGGACCTTGCCGGGGCGCTACGTCGCAGTTGCAGATCGCCGTCGTCGCCCATGACGAGCAGGTCAGCCTTGGTGCCCGCCGTGCGGGTGTCCCACAGTGCCGTGGGTGCGCCGACGTGCGCGAGCGCGGCGTTGAACCACCCTGAGGCGGGAAGCGGGCGGCCCGCGCTCGCCGCGTCGGCACCTGCCGTGTCGTACAGCACGAGGTTGCCGTCGCGGTGCAGCATCAGCCGAAAGCGGCCGCTGGCCGAGAAAATCGATGCACCCGCGTGCAGGGCTTCGCCGGGCATGAGCGTGTTCGTGACGGTTCGCTCCGTGTCGAGAATCGGCACCGCCGCCGGTTCGATCGCCGGAGACGCCGCAGCCGCGTCCGTGATGCCTGCGAGCGGCGAGACCACCAATGCCAGCGCCGCCACGCTGGCCATTGCCACTCGGCGAGCCCTGCTCGCAGCGCCCGCTGAGCCAGCGCGCTCCCAATCCCGCCTGGCAACATTCCATGACCGACCCTGCAAGCCCACACCCTCCATTGATACCGCACCCCACAGCCGAGTCAAACTCCTGCCAGCGACTTCTGGGGTGCTGTCTATACCAGCGTCACGTCCCGTATCGTCGCTCTACTAGCAACCCGTGGAGCGTAGATCGGCATGAGTGCAGCGAGAAGTCGGCCGCGCCGCATCTCAAGCCGGCTGGCCTGCGCGGTGTTCGGCCTCGTCGTGGCCGGCTCGGTGGTTCTGGCCCCGCAGTCCGCCGCAGCGCAGGCCTCGAGCATCTCGGTGCAGCGGGTGACCGGCTCCAGCGTGTACGAGCTGGCGGCCAACGTCGCCGGCGGCAGTTGCGACAGCGATATCGGCTCGCACAGCGTGGCGCTGGCGTCGGGCGAGAATTGGCCAGACGCTCTCGCGGGCGCTGCGCTGGACCGGCCCTTGCTGCTGACCGAGCAGGCATCGCTGCCCGGGGTCACCCGGGCCTACTTGGAACCGTGCGCATCGCACCCCAAGGCCAAAGTGATCATTCTGGGCGGTGCCGCTGCGGTGTCGGAGGGAGTGGCCGAGACGCTGCGCGCCATGGGCTTCGACGTGGATCGCATTGCCGGCGACGACCGCTACGCAACCGCCCGTCGGATCGCACGCACCTTCGCTCCTGACAAGATCAACACGGTCTATCTGGCTTCCGGGGTCGACTTCGCTGATGCGGTCGCAGCCGCGCCGAGCGTCACCAGCGACAACCCGCTCATCTTGACCGCGCCCGACGAGCTCCACGCCGAAGCACATCGCTTCCTGACCGAAGCAGACCGAGAGGTCGCATCGGTCACGATCCTCGGCGGCACGGCGGCCATCTCAGCTGCTGTGGAAAAGGAGATCAGAGCGCTCGGCATCGACACCGATCGCGTCGCCGGCGCCGACCGCTACGAGACCGCCGCATTGATCGCCCGGCGCGCCTTCAGCACTGAGGGCTGCCCGCTGGTCACCGACGTGGCTGTGGCCAGCGGCACGGTCCCGTTCGGCGGTCTCGCAGCGGGAGCGGTCCGCGGCCCGTGCGAGCCGCTGCTGCTCACGCCCGCCCCAAGTGAGCCCGTGCCCGACACGCTGGGCACGTTCGGTCAGGACTGGCTGGCGGCCATCGGCAGCTCGACGGGGGCGACGGTGACCGGCATCGGCCCGTCGTCGCTGATTGCTACGGCTGCGCTGGCGGCTGCCGCGACCGGCATCGTCGTAGACGCAGGCGCAGCCGCGACGAGCAGCGGCCTCTACCAGTTGGGCTGGGGCTCAGTGGCCCGGTCGGTGGTGCAGATCCGCTGCGCCGACGCCGGCCGCGGCACACCCAAGCAGGGCACCGGGTTCATCGTCGGCCACGGTCGTCAGATCGTGACCAATCGTCATGTGGTCTTCGATGAGGAGGGTTTCGGCTGCAGACGGATTCGGGCGTACGTGGGCGGCACCTTCGAGCAGGTGCCTGAACGCTTCATACCCGTCACCGTTCAGCGGTCGGACGAGACGCGCGATCTAGCGCTGCTGGCGATGGACTCCAGCGCGGAGCGGCGCCCCACCGTGCTGCTCGCCTCCGACCCGCTGCGTGCAGGTGAGACGTTGACCGGGCTCAGTTACCCTCTCATCGGCGGCGACACCATGACGCTCACCACCGGGCGCTACTCCGGCACCGTCGGTATGCGCGGCGCAACATGGATCAAGACCGACACGCCGCTCTTCCCCGGCAGCAGCGGCGGCCCGGTGCTGAACAATCGACGCGAGGTCGTGGGCGTCGCGACATCGCTGCAAGTCGCGCTTCATGATGACAGCGGGCGCGCCCTCGGCACTCTCGGCCTGCTCGCACCCGTCGCCGGTGTGACAGCCTTGCTCGCCGGCGACATCGGCCAGTAGACGTGGTGAGCGAGGAAGCTGAATCGCACCGATGAGCACTGAGGCCCACGTCAAGCTGCTGGAGATCCTGCGGGCAAAGGGCCTCACCGAGCTTGCCGAACCTGTCCAGCTCGCCTCGGGCAACTACTCCCGCTACTTCATCGACGGCAAGGTCGCACTAGGCGCCGGCGACGACCTGCGGCTCGCCGCCGAGGCCATCAATGAGCGGGTGACCGCGGCAGGCGTCGACTTCGACGCCGTCGGCGGCCTCACGCTGGGCGCCGACGCCCTGTGCGCCGCAATCGCCGTGGTGAGCGGGGCGAACTGGTTCATCGTCCGCAAGGAAGCCAAGGGACGCGGTACGAACCGCCTCGTCGAGGGCACACGCATCGGCGAGGGCAGCCGGGTGCTGCTGATCGACGACATCGTGACCACCGGCGGCTCCATCCTGAAGGCCTACGACAGCGTCCAAGCCACCGGCGCCGAAGTGGTCGCCGCCGTCACGCTCGCTGACCGGGGCGACGACGCCCGCCGCTCATTCGACGAGCGGGGCGTGCCGTACTTCCCGATGGCGACCTACGAAGACATGGGCATCCCAGCCATCGGCACCGAGACTGCCGGTTCAGCGAGAACCGGCTGACACCTGCCGCCGCTCCAGTCGGCTGACACCCGCCGCCCCGCCGGCCGACGGAGGAACCCCAGAGTCACTGAGGGAACAGGCCACATAAGACGGCATTAGGTTCCCCGACGTGCGCCGGTTGGCCATTGCCGTGTTGTCAGCGGCGGTGGCATTCGGCGCTGTTGTGGTTCTTCCGGCCGCAGCGGCCGGCGCAGCCGAGAATGACGGCTCGGATGTCTCGATCGCCCGTTTTGGCGGAGCGGACCGTTATGAGACGTCGCTGCAGGTCGCTGAGGCGGTGGCCGCTGATGCCGGTGGTTCGTTGTCTTCGGTGGTGCTGGTGTCAGGTCGGCGATGGACCGACGCGGTGGTGGCCGCAACCGTGGCAGGTGCGTTGGGCGCGCCGGTGCTGATGACCCCGCCCGATGAGCTGCGCGCCGATGCGCTCGAGTTCCTCCAGCGGGTGGGCGTGACGAGCGCGTTGGTGGTCGGGCCCGATGCGAGCGGCGGCGCCCGCGGCCCCGGACGCGGCGTGGGCGTCGGTGTGCTCGACGCGCTGGATGAGGCAGGCATCTCGACGGAACGCATCGCGGGCGAGGATCGCTTCGGCACCGGGGTCGCGGCTGCCGCGCGTGTCACGCCGGGCGACATGGGCGAGCTGGGCCGCACGGCGGTCATCGCCAGCAGTGAGGTGTTCGCGGATGCCCTGGTGGCCGGTCCGTTCGCGGCTCGTGGCATCCATCCGGTGCTGCTGACGCCGCCAGATGAGCTGCACCCCGACGTGTCCGGCTACTTGGGTGAGGCCGCCATCTCTCACGTGGTGCTGATGGGCGGCACCGCTGCGCTCAGCGAGCCGGTGGAACAGGCCGTCAAAGATCTTGGCATCGAAGTTTCCCGTGTGGCAGGCAGCACTCGCTATGACACCGCGGTGAAGGCTGCCGAGCTCGTCGACGGTCGCTACAGCGACGCCGCCGGTCAGCCGTGCTTCACGACGAGCACGATCGGACTGGCCCGTGCACGGGTGCCGTTCGACTCGTTCAGCGCTGCTCCGTTGCTGGGGCGGCTGTGCGCCCCGCTGGTACTCGCCGACCCCGCCCAGATTCCGCCCGACACGGCGACCTACCTCGACGCTGCCCGCGAGGCGAATCCCTCCGTCGATCTGCGTGTCTTCGGCGGCGACGCCGCAGTGTCGCAGACCGCGATCAACGCCTACATCGCCGGCGAGGATCCCGTCGAAGATTCCGCCGACGACCCCGCACCCGACGAGGCTGAAGGCGAAGACGACGAAGCCAAAGAAGAGGCTGACATCGACGTCCTGCCGGCGGGCACCTGCGGCGGCGCCATCGACGACGAGCCGGTACAGCTCGTGCCCTCGACCAACGCTGAGGATCCAGCGTGGTCACCCGACTGCAGCATGCTCGTCTACACCGAGAATGCTTCGCTGCGAATCGTCAGCAACGACGGGACCGATGCCCAAGAGCTAGTCCACTTCGACGGTGCCTATCTGTACTCCGCGGTGTGGTCGCCCGATGGCACCCGGATTGCCTATGTGCGCGGACGCAACGACGACAACGGCAACTGGATGTCGCACATCTGGACTGTCAATGTCGACGGCAGCCACAACAACCAGCGCACGGAGGGCGACGTAGCTGATCGTTGGCCCGCGTGGTCGCCTGACGGCAACAAGATTGCCTTCGAGCGCGAGACCGGCAGCGGCCGCGATGAGGAAGGGAACCGCCTCGACAGTGATCGTCACATCGTCGTGATGACGTCGTACGGCAACAAACCGAAGGCGCTCAACGAGGGAGGCGCCTGGGAGCGCAGCCCCGCTTGGTCGCCCGACGGCAGCCAGCTCGCGTTCTGGCGCGACGGATTCGTGACGGTGTCCGACACCGGTGGCAGCAACGAACGGCGCATACACGCCGCGGTCTACTTCGACGGCGGGCTGTCATGGTCGCCCGACGGCACGCGCATCGCCTTTGTGCGCGGCGATCGAAGCCGGACATCGGTGGTCATCGCTGACATCGACGGTCCCGACGATGAGGTGGTCGTCGACGAGGGCCTTCTCACGCTCGCCCCTCGCTGGTCGCCTGACGGTCAGCGCATCGCTTTCCACACCATCGACGACGAGGGCAAGCACCGGGCATATGTCGTCGGTGCCAGCGGCGAGCCCTCTGGTGTCGCCCGGCATTGTCGCCCCCGCGGCGTCGGTGGAGTCACCGCAGGCTTTCCGCTGCCTGAATGGGCACCTTCGCCAGTCGGCACAGTCCGCATCGGCGTGCTGTTCATGGACTTCCCCGACGCCCAGGCCGCTCACACCACAGAGCAAGAAGCAGCACGAGGGCTGCCGTGGGCCAAGGAGTACCTCGAGTCCGCCAGCTACGGCAAGCTTGACGTCGAGTTCGTGCCCCACCATCAATGGCTGAGGGCACCCAAGCGCTACGCCGATTATGACGAGGACAGCGTTTTGGACGGCATCTCGAGGGATGCGGTGGATCTCGTTGACGCCGAAATTGACTTCAGCGGGTTCGACAGTCTGGCCGTGGTTCTGCCCAGCACCCATTTTTCTGGTGGCGTAGCAGGTGGGTCAATCGAAGCCGACGGCGTGTCGATGCGCAGGCACATCAACAACAGTTGGCTTCGCGACGAGCCGGTTGAACCCACCGACTGGGGCGACGTCGCCGCCCACGAACTCGTGCACAATCTCGGGTTGCTCGACATGTATCCCTACGACAGCGCTGCGCATGAGCAGCCCGCTTCGCCCCGCGGTCAGGAGTGGATCCCCGTCAGCTTCGGCCTGATGGAACTCAACGCCTACTTCTTGACGGAGGCATCGTTGCTGCTGCGCCGTACCACCAGGACCTACCCCGATGGCGACTGGGAGTGGCGGCAGGTGGAACGACTGCTGCCCATCGAGATGCTGGCGTGGAGCCGTTGGCAGCTCGGTTGGCTCCACGAGCACCAGATCCAATGCGTCACCGGCGGCACTGCAACGGTGACCCTCGCCCCCATTTCCAGCGCCGATGATGCGGTTGCCATGGCAGCGGTGCCCATTGACCAACGCCGGGTCATCGTGATCGAGAGCCGTCGCCAGCTCGGCTACGACCGGGGCCGCGAGGTCACCTGGCAGCGTGGTGGAACGGGCAGATTGCAAGCGCTCATCGAAGAAGGTGTGCTGGTGTACGCAGTGGACAGCTTTGTCGGCTCCGGCGAGTTGCCCGTCAAGATCGCCGGGGACAGCGGCGACGGTCAAGTCGACGATTTCCCGGTGCTCGGGCCCGGCGAATCGGTGACGCTGCACGGCTACACGATCACCGCCGATGATGGCGACGCCCACACCGTGTTGATCACCCGCAACTCCTAACTACACACGTCCCGTTTGGGTCTGCTCGACTGCTCATCTCGGCTTGCGGATGCGCACCCGCTGCGTCTCGGCGGTGTGGCCCGACGGCGATCTTGGAGCCCCGCACAGTGATCGACTCCGGGCGGTGCAACCCTTGAGCACCCGAGAATGTGACGGCAAGCGCGTACGGGGGCCGCGGTAGCATCGTCAATGACGGGAGCGTTGGCGTTCCCGCTGATCCGACGCGTGACTGCTATGGCTCTGCGCCTTGAAGACAGAGATCTGGTCCTCGCCTACCAGGCTGGCGACGATGAAGCGTTCGCCGAGCTGGTGCGGGAGTACCGGCCGCAGCTGCTCGGTCACGCGCGCCGCAAGCTCGGTTGCCCCGAAGCAGCCGAGGACGCCGTGCAGGAAGCGCTGGTGCGGGCGCTGCGAGCCATGCCGCGGTTCAACGGCAACTATCTGGTGGGTCCGTGGCTGCATCGCATCCTGTCCAATGTCTGCAACGACGAGGGCAACCGGAAGCGTCGCGAGGGCGAGAAGACTGACCGGTTCGCATCGAACGACCGGGCGCTGAGGCAGGCGCCTTCAATCGAAGGCGAGCTCGGTCTCGACTTCGACGACACCGAGCTGGCCGACGCGGTCGACGATCTGTCCGACCAGTACCGCGAGGCGCTGATGATGCGCTTCGTGGAGGAGCTCAGCTACGAAGAAGTCGCTGCCAGGGCAGGTGTGTCCGAGGACAACGCTCGAGCGAGGGTGTCTCGGGCTCGCAACGCCGTGCGGTCCGCGTTGAAGCTGGCGGCCGTGGCGCCGGCGGCCCTAGTGGGGTTGCTGCGCCGCGGCGAAAGGGCTGCTGCTGCAGTCTCAGGCCAGTCTGCGCCCGGCAGCGGGCGAGCAGCGCTGCACTCGGCGATGCCGGTGCTGGCCGAGACCGCCCCGATGGCTTCACGGGCCGCCGCTGCGACGGCAAATGCCGCGACGGTCGGCGTGCCGGTGATGGCGAAGGCCGCGGTCGGCTTCGGGCTGGCGACCGCAGTGATCGCCCCGACGGTCGATTCGCCGGTGCACAAGGCGGCCGACCGGGTGCTGCCCGACTCGGTGATGGAAGTTCTGGCGCCGCTGGCCGTGGAGCTGCCGGCGCCCGATGCGCCTGTGATCGTTCCTGTCGCTGCTCCGGTGACTGCGGTTGCCGACCTGACCGATCCTGCCGGCGCCGAGGTGCCTGCTGAGGCCGTGGCGGCGCCCGCAGTGGCGGCGACCCCCGTGGCGGCGGCGGCCCCTGTAGTCGCTGAAGCGCCCCAGGAGTCGCAAGCTGTGTCCTCCAGCGCAGCGGCGGCAACACCGGTGATCGACGACGGTGCCGAGGTCTCAGAGGCCACGGCCGACGGCTCTGAGGCGATCGTGGAGACGAAGGTGGCGACGCAGGTCGTCATCAATCCCGAGCCCACGGTGTCGTCCAGAGGCAGCGTGCAAGGCGCCGAGCTGACCTTCACACCGTCGGGCGCCGACCGTTACGACGTGGCTGGCTCGCTGTGGCTGGTGGTCACCACGACCACTACTACTACGACGGTCGACGGCGTCGAATCCACCGAGACGGTGACGTCGACCGAGTCGATCGCGGTGATCCCGCCGAGTTCGGCTTCGCTGGACGCCGCCGACCCGGCGGTGGATGAGCGGCACTTCAGCGCACTGCTGGTGTTCGAGGGAGGCGCCGAGATGCGTCTCGCCGCCCGCGGCACAGCCAACGACGACGGCTCGCTGGCCATGACCGGATTCTTCTCCGTCGAAGGAACCGTTTCGCTCCCGCTGGAAGAACGCGGCGTCTCAGGCACGCTCATACTCGATGCCGACGGCATGCCGGCCGCGCTCGTCCTCACCCTCACCCAGTAGCGCCTTCACTCAGCGCCGCAGTTCGGGCCCGCCAGCTCGCGTGCTTGATTCCTCGTCGCGGTCCCGCCCGCTTGAGAATGGCCCGGCGTCGCCGTTCCCATCGGGGCTATGTCGCGCCGGCTCGCCTAGATGAGCTCCTATGTCAAGTTTGGGGTGTTGAGGTGGGTCCAGACGCGGTCTGAGATGCGTCGTTTGAGGTTGCGGATGGCTTCTCGTTTGGTCTTGCCGCGGGCGAGGCAGCGTTCGTAGTAGTTGCGGCCTTCGGTGCCGGGTCGTGAGATCTGGGTGAGAGCGGCGGTGTGGATGGCTTTGTTGAGCTGGCGGTTGCCGCCTCGGTTGAGTCTGTGGCGTCGGACGCGTCCGGAGCTGGCCTCGATGGGGGCGGTGCCGTTGGCCATCGCGAATGCTGCTTTGGTCGCGAATCTGGCGGGGTCGCCAGTCTCGGTCCCGATGTCGGCTGCGACGAGATGGCCGATGCCGTCGATGCGGCACAGGGTGGTGCCGGTCGCGTCGACCGCACCGCGGATCTCAGCCGCGAGGCTGTCGATGGTGCGCTGTGGAGCGCGCAGTGCTTTGATGCGGCTGCGGGCGATGCGCGCGCGGCTGGTGGCATCGCCGCGCAGCAGTCTGGTGGCGCGGTCGAACGCCGCTTTGGTGCCAAGCCGTCCCACGCGTTGGTGGTAACCGGGCCGCAGCTGTTCGAGATCGGCGTGCAGCCGGTTGATCTGACGAGTCCGGTCGGCGACGAGTTCACGCCGGTAGCGCACCAAACAGCGCAGATCCTCAATGGCTCCATCAGGCCGCGGCGGGCCCAGACCGCGCTCGGCCAGGCCGACTCGGGCGATCGCGAGCGCGTCGCCGGGATCGGTCCCCGAGCCGGTGCGCTGACGGCGCCGAGCTGCGGCGGTCATGTGCGGGGGCACCTCGACGACTGCGGCGCCGGCGCCGCTCAAGTGCGCAGCGGCGGGCCGCCCGTAGTTGCCCGAGCCTTCCATGGCGACCAGGGCGGCCTCGTGGTGCTGGACCCAGCCGGCCAGCTCGGCGTGGCCCTGGGGCGTGTTCGCGAAACAGCGATGCTCCAACGCACGGCCGACGTCGTCCACAGCGCACGCCGCGTGAACGTCTTTGTGGGTGTCGATTCCCACCACAATCATGATGTGTCTCCTTGTCCGGGGCTGTGACAAGCTGGCCTCGGCGGTGCGCACACATGCGTCGGGCCATCCCCAAGGGGAGGAGTTCACGCTCCTATCAAGCGACATCGCCGAGGCAGCGAACCGGCGGGGAGACACTCACCTAGGAGCGTGGTCGGTTATTGGGGTTGTGTGAGGGCGGGTTTGGCTGGTGGGCGCGTCGGGTGGGGTTGGGGTGGCGGGCTGGGCACGGACGCGGGTGTGTCACCCGATGATGCCGAGGCGGCCGATGCGGTCGAGGTTGATGGCGGCGGTTCGCCATTCGAGCCAGTGGCCGGCTTTGGCGAGGCCGCGCCACGGCAGGCGTTTGGTGCGGGCTTTGATGTGGGCGATCTTTCGTTCTGCTTGGGAGCGCTGTCGGTATCTGGCGAGGAATTCGGGTTCGCGCCGTTGGGCTCTGGCGGGGGCGAGGAGCTCTTCGTGGGGGTTGATCTGCACGATGCGGCCGCTGTCGCGTGCGGTGCATCGCGTCTTGAGCGCGCACGCGTTGCAGTCCGCTGCGCTGAATCGGGCCTGGCGGCGCTTTTGGCCGCGCGGCGGCGGGATCGCGACGGCGACGCCGGCGGGGCAGGTGATCGTCGCTGTTTCGGTGTCGATGCCGAAGTCGGCTTTGGTGAACATGTCGGGGTCTTTGCGGGCCGATATCGGCGGGGCGGGGGCGACCAGGTCGATGCCGCGGCCGGCCATCGCCTGCCGCGTGGGCCCCGATCCGTAGTGGGTGTCGGCGATGACCTCCGCGACCGGGACCGGGTCGGCGTCGATGAGGTCCTCGAGGACTGCTGCGTCGTGGACGGTGGCCCGCGTCGCTGCCGCGGCGGTGATCAGGTCGGAGTCCGCGTCGGCGGCGATGTGCAGCTTGTAGCCGTCGTAGCGGTCGCGGCGGGAGCGGTGCCCGTGCCGGGCGTCGGGATCGACGGTCGAGATCACCCGCTCAGTCGCGGTGCCTTGGCGTATCCGCGGCACAGCGGCGCCGTCGGGAGTGTCAGCGGTCTCGATGTCCTGGCCGGCGACGACTCTGAGCAGCTCGACTGCTGCGGCCACATCGGCGTCCTCGAAGCGGGAACAGAACCCCACGACAGTCCCGGCGTCGGCGAACAGCTCGGCCACCAAAGCCGCCCGCTCTGCAGGATCGGACCAGTTGATCTGCGGCTTGGCGTCCGACCCGTAGTCGCCGCGGGCCAACAGCCCCGCCAGCTCGCCCGCCGCGCCCGCGTCGATCCCCGACACCGCGTCGACACAGCGACGGACCTGAGAACGAATCAGCGTGACCGTGTCCTGGGTCAGCACGCTGTCCTCGATGCCGGTGGAGTCCACGCTGCGGCGATGGCCGATCACCCCGGCGCGCTTGGCTGCGATCTTGACCCGATCCCCCAAGAAGCTCTCCATCCCCGCGCGCACCAGCCGCGCCCGGAACTCCACCAGCACCACATGCGGAATCCCCCGATGATCCAGCCGCAGCCCCAGCGCCGCTTTCCACGACATGTCGAACCGCGACCGCCGCTCGGCCTCACGATCCGACACCCCATAGAACAACTGGCACAACAACAACGACGCCACCACCGACGGCGGATGCGACGGCCGGCCCCGACCCGACACATACAGCGCATCGAAATCGGCGTCGCAGAACAGCTCCCCGCGAGCCCGCCCCAGCGTCGCCAAGAACCCCTCGCAGTCCAACAGATCGCCCACCATCACATCAACATCAAAAAACGAACCCTGATCGTCAGCCGAACCGCGCACCCCTGCATTGTCCCGCGCGTCCCAGCGCCGACCGCGGAAATCCGCCGACTTTCCGACCACGCTCCTAGAAAGCCACCACCGCAGTCCAAACAACCGCAGCGGGGCACGTCAGTTGGAGCCATCCCCGCCGGCGCTGCCACCCCCAAAACATGCCACGCATGGTTAGTTCCAAGGGGTGGGGTCCACCAGTTGTGGGGTGAGGGTGTCCAAGCTCGGGGTGTGAAATCACGCTTCGATCTTGGAGGTTCTCAGCATGGGCCCGGACTTGGACACCCTCGCGACTGCACTGTATGTGAGGATTGACGACTTGTTGGCGCAGAACCCTGGGTGGGCTCCTGAGCGGCCTGCGGTGGGGTTCGCCCCGAAGCTGTCGGATGCGGAGTTGGTGACCTTGGCGGTGATCTCGGCGCTGCTGGGCTATGACAACGAGTCGCAGTTCATGCGTTTCGCCCATGAGCATCTGACGCCGTGGTTCCCGTACCTGCCCAAGCGCGTCGGCTACAACAAGCGGCTGCGGCGCAGCGCGGAGATGATCGCGCGTGTCATGGCAGGACTCGCACGTGAGTGCGACTCATGGCACGACGACGTGTGGCTGGTGGACTCCACGCCTGTGGAATGCGGCCGAAGCCGGGAGACCCAAAAGCGCTCGGACCTCGCGGGATGGGCCCAATACGGGTACTGCGCGTCGCATTCTCGGTACTTCTGGGGCCTGCGGCTGCACCTGATCGCCACCCCCGCAGGGCTGCCGATCGCGTTCGCGCTCGCAGGAGCGAAAGCCGACGAACGCGACGTCTGCGAAGACATGCTCGCCACAGCCCGCATCGCCCGGGCGGGCCAGACCCTCATCGCCGACAAGGGCTACCGCTCCGAAGCGTTCGAGACCGACCTCAAAAAGGCCGGCGTCACCGTGCTGCGCCCCGCCACCCGCACAGAAGCCCCGCGGCCCGGCGCCAGGTTCCTGCGGCCCCTGCGCCAGATCATCGAATCGGTCAACTGGACCCTCAAAGGCCAGCTCACCCTCGAACGCCACAAAGGACGAACCAAAGCCGGCGTCGCCGCCCGCATCGGCGCCCGCCTGCTCGCCCTCACCGCTGCCATCTGGCACAACCAGACCACCCACCGGCCCGGCCCCGCACGCTCACTTGTCGCCTACGACCACTAAACCCTTGGAACTAACCATCTAGTCGCCGCGGCGCGCCCGTGGGGTTTCCGGGTGGCGGACCCGTTCAGGCGTTCTTGATGAGCAGGCCGCCGTCTACGGGGAGCACCGCGCCGGTCATGTACTGGCTGGCGGGCAGGCAGAAGTTGAGGGTGCCGTGGGCCACTTCCTCGGGCTCAGCGTAGCGGCCCAGTGCGGTGCGGCGCTTGGCGAAGATCGTCTTGTGCTCCTCGGAGATCTCTGCCGTCATGGCGGTATTGATCGGCCCGGGGCAGATGCAGTTCACCGTGATGGCCTCGCGGCCGAGCTCGACCGCCAGCGACTTGGTGAGCCCGATCACACCGTGCTTGGCAGCCGTGTAGGGCGAGCCGAACTTGGTGGCACCCCAGCCCTCGGTGGAGGCGATGTTGACGATGCGGGCCGCGTCGGACTGACGCAGGTACGGCAGCGCCGCTCGGACGGTGTAGGTGTGCGCCGTCAGCAGGACCTCGAGCGAGATCGCCCAGTTGTCCTCGTACTCGGGGGCATCGATCGGCGAGAACCGTGAGATGCCCGCGTTGTTGATGACGTGGTCGATGCCGCCGAACCGCTCGGCCACCTCGTTGGTGACCCCGGTGACCCGGTCGCGGTTGGCCACGTCCATCGTCCAGCCCGCGGCCGAGCCGCCGGCGTCGTTGATCTCGGCCACCACGGCATCCACCTCGGCCTGGCCCAGGTCGGTCACCGCCACGTGCGCCCCCTCGTCAGCGAACAGGTGCGCCGTCGCCCGGCCCTGGCCCATGCCGGCACCGGTGATCAGCGCCACCCGGCCCTCGATCGACCGGCTCAACGCAGAAAGTCGCTTCGTCGTCCCCACAGAATTCCTCCGATGTTCCTCGCGCACAGCGCTCGGCCTGCGGCCGCGCTCAACGTAGCCGCAACGGCTGCAGCCGGCCCGTTCGTCGAAGGCATCGCGGTGCACGGGTGCGAGGGCAAACTGGGGATGTCAATGAACTAAGACATGTTTCTATTGTTCCTGTACGGATACATCACTAGTATGTCACTGAACGAAGACATATCCGGAGTGTTCCTGCATGGAGACCGTGGTGCCCCGACAGAGCAATGATCCTTCACCAGGCCATGGCGTGCGACCGCTGCTGACCAGTCGTGATCTCGGCACGGCCGTCGCAGCGGCGCGCAAGGAGCGTGGCTGGTCGCAGGCAACGATGGCCGAGATGGCCGGTGTCGGCCGCCCGTGGCTGTCGAGCCTTGAGAATGGCAAGCCGACGGTGTCTTTGGACGGCGTGCTGCGCGTGATGATCGCACTGGACCTGGGCCTCGGCCTCGTTCGGGCCGATGCCGGAGTCGGCACGGGCACCGACAGCTCCAGCTTCGATCTCAACCAGTATCTCGACGACTGGACTGAGCCGTCAGACGTTCACCGTGGCTGACAGTGTGCTTGCGGTGCTGCTGGGCGGCCAGGTTGCTGCCGAGCTGCATCGCGCGGTCTCTGGCCGGCTGATGCTTCGTTACGACGACAGCTACCGTGTCGACCCTGCTGCCACGCCAATCTCGGTGTCGATGCCACTCTCGTCGGCCGAGCACGACGACAACGTGGTGGCGCCGTGGCTGTGGGGCTTGCTCCCCGATGACCGCGAGGTGCTGCGCCGCTGGGGCCGCGAGTTCTCGGCGTCGAGCGCCAGTCCGTTCTCGCTGCTGGGCACGCCGATCGGACGCGACTGCCCCGGCGCCGTGCAGCTGTGCCCGCCTTCGGAGGTCGGCGAGTTATCGCGGCGGGTCGACGAGGCCGAGCCAATGAGCGAGGCCGACATTTGTGTACTGCTGCGCGAACTGCGTGCCAATCGCGCACTGTGGCTCGGCGGTGATTTCCGCGGGCAGTTCAGCTTGGGCGGGGCCCAGGCGAAGACAGCGCTGCACCGCAGCGACGGGCAGTGGTATCGGGCGATGGGCTCGTTGCCGAGCACGCACATCATCAAGCCCGAGATTGCCGAGTATCGCTGGAGCCACGTCAACGAGCACCTCTGCCTCGCCGCGGCATCCCATGCGGGGCTCCCGGCTGTGCGGACGTCGTTGGCGACCTTCGAAGACGAGACAGCGATAGCGGTGGAACGATTCGACCGTGTCTGGCGTGGTGTGCATCTGGAGCGCCTTCATCAGGAGGACCTCTGCCAAGCTCTGTCGGTTCACCCCGATCACAAGTACCAATCCGACGGTGGGCCAGGTCCGCAGGACGTTGCCCGCCTGCTGCGTTCGGTTGTGCCGGGCCGGCTGGCCGCCGATGACTTGTGGCGCTTCGTCGATGCGCTCGCATTCAACTGGCTGATTGCTGGCACCGATGCCCACGCCAAGAACTATGCGCTGCTCCTGAACGGTTCGTGGGCGCGACTGGCGCCGCTGTTCGATGTCGCATCGTTCCTGCCGTACGACGATTCGAAGGGCCGCAAGGTGAGCTTGGCCATGAAGATCGGTGACGGCTACCGGCTCACTCGGGCCGACCGGCCCGATGCATGGCACAAGACTGCGAGCGATCTCGGTCTCGACGCACATGACGTCGTCGCACGAGTTGCTGACCTGGCCGGCCGTGTCCCGGCTGCCGTTGCTGAGGCAGCGGCTGATCCGAGCATTGCCGACTGCGGTGCGGCGGGCTTCGCCGAGCGCCTCGCCGAGCTCATCACCGCCCGCGTCGGCCGCTGCGCAGCGATCCTCGAAGCGGCGGCCTGAAGCCGCAACTCGTCTGTTGGTAGCGGACTGCGCGGCGGCGGATCCGTCCAGCCGCTGGCTCGGCAGGTGCTGCGATCAGCCGGTCTGCCAGGCGGTGCCGCCGTCGATCTTGAGCACCGAGCCCGTCGTGTAGCTCGACGCTTCTGATGCGAAGTACAGCGCCGCGCCCACCACTTCGTCGGCCTCGCCGCCCCGTGCCAGCGCAATCTCATTCTCGGCTCGCTCGTTGAAGGCCTCCATGTCCCAGGCCTTCGAGATGTCGGTCAGGAACGGGCCGGGCATGATGCAGTTCACCCGCACCCGGGGCGCGTACTCGCGGGCGAACGATTGGGTGATGGCGTGAATGCCCGCCTTGGCCGCCCCGTACGCCGTCTCGTTCGGCGACGGCGCCACGGCCGCCACCGAGCTCACGTTGATGATCGAGCCGCCGCCCGCTTCAAACATGCGCTTGCCGAACACTGCCGAGGCCCGGAACGGCCCCTTGAGGTTCACCTCGATCACCTTGTCGAACAGCGACTCGGACACCTCGTACAGCGACGGGTACAGCGGGGACAGGCCGGCGTTGTTCACCAGCACCTCGCAGTGGCCGAACTCGTCGTAGACGCGCTCGCACAAGGCGTCGTTCTGGTCCCAGTAGCCGACGTGGCACTCCACGGCCAGCGCCCGCTGGCCGGTAGTCGAGCGCACCTCGTCGGCGACCGCCTCGCAGTTGTCGAGCTTGCGCGACGCGATCACCACATCGGCGCCGGCTCGGGCGAACGCCAGCACCATCTCGCGGCCCATGCCCCGGGAGCCGCCGGTGACCACCGCCACCCGGCCCGACAGGTCGAACAGCTCGCCAGCCGATCTGCCGGCAGATCCACCGGCCGATGTGGATGTCATGTCAGTGCCTCCGTGTGTTCGCGGACTCTGGATCAGCGGCTCCAGGCGTTCCAACTCATTACTGAGTCGAGATCGGTGCGGGTCGCCAGCTTGAACTCGGTGCCCTGGGTGTACGCCACTGGGCTGAGCGCATACTGCCGCACGGTGTCGTAGGGGATGCCCAGGATCTCGGCCGCTTCGCGCTCATAGCCGAGGTGCAGCGTGGTCCAGCAGGTGCCGAGCCCTCGCTCTCGGGCGGCCAGCATGAAGCTCCACGCGGCGGGGATGATCGAGCCGGCCTGGCCCACCATCATGCGGGCGTCGTCGGTGCGGCCCGTGATGCACGGCAGGAATAGCACCGGGCTGCGGTGCATGTTTTCTGACAGGAACTCGGCCGACGAGGTCACCCGAGCCTGCTGCGCCTCTCGCTGGGCGCCGAGGCCCGACCCCACCCGGCCCGCGTACACGGGGCTGTTGCGGTAGGCGTCGAAGCCCTTTTTGTACAGCGCCGAGATGGCCTCGATCTTGTCGCGCTCGGTGACGAACACGAAGTGCCAGCCCTGCATGTTGGAGCCCGTCGGCGCCTGCACCGCAATCTCGACGCACTCCCGCAGCACCGATTCGGGCACCGGCCGGTCGAAGTCGAGCCGCTTGCGCACGGCCCGAGTCGACTGCAGCACCTCATCGGCCGACAGGCCCAGCTTGATTCCGGCATCGCTCATGTTGTGCTCCGTTCGGTTGTGCCCGACGCTGCGGGTCCTCATTGCTCGCAGCAGAGTATCTGGCAGCTGTGACATGCACCCCGGGAGCTGCGCGGGTGTTGCTGGGTGTGGCGGTGATGCCGGGTGTGTGCGCCGGTGCTGGCTCGTTCGCGCGGGCGGGAAGTCTGCTTGGAGCGGCGTTTCCGCACTGATGTGCTCGACCTGGCGAACATTTGCCGGCCCAGGACTAGCGCAGGAATTTGCTGGTGGTGTTGTCGGCGAGCACCCGGCCGCCGGTCTGGCAGCCGGCGCAGTAGTTGACCGTGTAGTCGCGGTACTCGACCGCCCGCACCACGTCGCCGCAGGCCGGGCACGGCTCGCCGGTGCGGGCGTGGACCGCCGAGGGGCGTTCGGCTGATCGGCTCATCTGGGGGAGTTCCCGCTCGGCTGTCAGCGACTCGTCGACCACGGCGCCGACGGCGGCCACCACCCGGCCGACCGCTTCGGCGTCGAGCTTGGCGGTCGAGGCGAACGGCGAGAGCTTGGCCCGGTGGCAGATCTCGTTTGCCAGCCGCCGCCCCAGACCGGAGATAATCCGCTGGTCTCGCAGGAAGTTGTGCAGGCGTGCTGGGTGGGCGGCCATCAGTTTGACCATGGCGGCTGGATCAACATCGGTGGCCTCCGGGCCGAGCCCGATGAATGGATTGGTGGTGGCTGGCGGGGTTGCGTCGGTGGCTTCGGGCTCCACGCCGGTCGACCGGTCGGTGGTGGGTTCGGGTTCTGGTGTGGCTGGCGGGTCGGGGGAGGATGGGTCGGCGGTCGGATCGCCGGCCAGCACCCACACGCCGGCCCGCTTCTGCGTGCCGGGTTCGGTGAGCATGAGCCCGAGTCCGCTCTCGAATTCGAATCTGGCCAGGCCGTCGCGGGGCCGTCGCGACCGCTTCGCACCCGGCTCGAGCACCCGCAAGCGCCCGCCCTGCATGAGGTGCACCACAAAGGTCAGCCCGCCGCCGCCGTCCCCGTCACCCGAGGCGCCCCCGGCCCCGCTCCCGCCCGTTGCGTCGCCGGCGCCTTCACCACTAGTGACCGGAGCCTCGGGCGTGGGAGCGAAGCGCAGCAGCAGGTACTTGGCTCGCTGGCCGACACTGCACAACGGCCAGCCGACGGCGTCGCTCGGCGGCGGGCGGGCGGTCTTGAATGCCGTGAACGACAGCGGCTCGACCCGCTTGAGCACCTCGCCGGCCGCCAGGGCCTCCAATCGTTCGGCATGCGCTCGGATCTCGGGGATCTCCGGCACGAAGCGTCAGCTCCCGCCGTCGTCGTTGTCGTGCTGGCCGGCGAGCGCCTGGCCCAAGGCGGTGTTCACCAGCGCCAGCGCCTCCGACGCAGTGATCAGCACGCGCACATCGCCGCTCACCTTGATGAGGCCGGCCTGCAAGGCCGCCAGCGCACCCAGCTCGCCCCGCCGCACGGCTTCGGCCGTCTCCCGGGACTGACTCATCACCACTACGCCGCTGTCGCTGCCCTCGGCGCCATCGCTGCTGCTGTCGTTGTCGCCGTCGCTGCTGCCGTTCCTGTCGCCGGCATCGGGCGGCACCGGCTCAAGGTGAGCCCGACCGCCGTCGATCACCAACCGGTAGGCGACGACCGGTCCGCCATTGCCGTTGCCGATCCGCTGCTCCACGATCGCCTGAACTGCCGGCAGATCCACATCCGCGAGCACCTCGGACATGGTGACGCACCAGCCCTCTGACCCGATCTCCACGCCAGCGAACCTATGCCGCTCGTCACGGCATGTCACGCCACCGGCCCGCATGCGAATGGCTGCGTGCGGCCCGAGGCGCTTCGGGCGGCGCCACGCACGGCGACGGCTCGAAATCCAGTGGCATCGATCCGGCGGCGTTCACTACGGTGCGCCAAAGCGCATCGCTGCTTGCTCCCGTATCACTGGCAGATCGCCGGTTAGTGGGCGGAAATCCCGCCTGTTACCGTTCCGAAAGGAAGTCCTATGGACGCGACGTCATTCATTGTCCTTGCCGCCGTGGCTGCCGTCATGAGCTTCAATCTCACGGCCAGCCTGATGTGCTGCCGCTCGCTCAGCCGGCGCGTTGACCGACTCGAAGATCGACTCGATTCGCGCATAGATCGCGTAGAGCAGCGCATGGACCGGATGGAGCAGGTGCTCATGCAACTGGTCGCCGACATGGCGCTGGTCAAGGCCGACATGGCGCTCGTCAAGGCGCAGTTGGGCATCGCCACTCCTGCGCCGCAGCCGGCTGTTGCACCTTCTTCGAGCGCTGCTGCGGGCGCAGTAGCGGAGTAGGTCGGGCGCTTCTTCGGGCGCAGCAGCGCAATAGCATGGCGGGGTGACTTTTCCGGCCCGCCGCCTGCGCCGCCTGCGTCGCACCCCGGCGCTGCGCCGGCTCGTTGCGGAGACCACTGTCACGCCCAGCGATCTCATCGCCCCGCTGTTCGTGCGCGAGGACGCCACCGAGCCGCAGCCGATCATCTCGTTGCCCGGCGTCGTGCAGCACACCCAGGAGTCGCTGCGCAAGGAAGTCAATGAGCTGGCCGGCCTCGGCATCAGCGGCGTGATCCTCTTCGGCCTGCCCGCCCGCAAAGACCCCGTCGGCTCGGAAGCTTGGAACCCCGACGGCGTCGTGCAGGTGGCCCTGCGCAACCTGCGAGACGACCACGGCTCGGAGATGGCAATCATCGCCGATCTGTGCCTCGACGAGTACACCGATCACGGCCACTGCGGCGTGGTGACCGACGATGGCGAGGTCGACAACGACGCCACGCTCGAGCTGTACCAGCGGGTGGCGCTGGCCCAGGCCGAGGCCGGCGTCGACATGGTGGGCCCGTCGGGAATGATGGACGGGCAGGTCGGAGCCATCCGCCAGGCGCTCGATGCGAACGGCCACGAGGGCCTGCCGATCATGGCCTACTCGGCGAAGTACGCCTCGGCTGAGTACGGGCCGTTCCGTGAGGCTGTCGATGTGACGATCAGCGGTGGCGGCAACCGCAAGGGCTACCAGCAGGACCCTGCCAACGCCCGTGAAGCCATGGCCGAGATCGAGCTGGACGTTGCCGAGGGGGCCGACATCATCATGGTGAAGCCGGCGCTGGCGTACCTCGATGTGATCGCCGCCGCCAGGGCCCGATTCGACTTGCCGCTGGCGGCGTATCACGTGTCCGGCGAGTACGCAATGCTCAAGGCCGCAGCAGCCAACAGCTGGATCGACGGCGATGCCACTGCGGTCGAGCACCTCACCGCCATCAAGCGGGCCGGCGCCGATCTGATCCTGACGTATCTGGCACGCGAGTTCGCCGAGACGCTGCACTAGCGCTGCGGGTGGGTCACCCGGGCCACGGCGATCGCGCACAGCGACCCGATGAACTGCGCCACGATGAACCACGGTGCGCTGGCGGGAGCGATGCCGGCGAACGTGTCGGAGAACATCCGGGCCACGGTCACCGCCGGGTTGGCGAAGCTCGTCGACGAGGTGAAGAAGTAGGCGCCGCCGATGTAGGCCGCCACGGCGAAAGCCACGAACTGGGCTTTGCCCGAGCGCACCACGCCGATGATGACGATGACCAGCCCGAACGTGGCGATGATCTCGGACACAAATGCGGCCCCGCTGATCCGATCCTTCGTTGACAACGACACCGCATCGAGTTCGAAGATCACATTGGCCGCGATGACCCCCAGGATCCCGCCGGTGGTCTGACACACCACATACAGCCCGGCCATCCGGTTGTCCAGGTCGCCAGCGAGCCGTGCCCACAGCGTCACCGCAGGGTTGAAGTGCGCCCCCGAAGTCGACCCGAACAGCAGGATGAGGCACGTCAGCGCACCCGCTGTCGCGATCGAATTCTCCAGCAGCTGCAACCCGACGTCGTTCGGGCTGAGCCGCTCGGCCATGATTCCCGAGCCGACCACGCTGAGCAGCAAGAACCCGGTGCCGACGAATTCTGACGTCAGCCGGCTGGCGGTGGTCTCACGCAGCGCTGTCACCCCGACAGCCTGCCAGCCGCGCGTGAACGAACCCTGACTGCAGGGTGAACACCTGACCGTACTGCGCGCCGGGATGATCAGCGAGGTCAGGGTCTTCGAGTCGACTGCCTAGCGGCGCCGAGCCAGCTAGTGCCGCGTCAGGCAGCGTTCGGAGTACGCAGGGCTGCCGGAAACTCCAACAGCAAGCGGCGAGACGGTATGTGCAACCTCGCAAACGTTTGCTGATACGGCACTAGTTCTCGCGGAGGTCGAAGGCGATCTTGGTGGAGCCTCGGGCGCCGGCGTTGGCGGCGTGTTCGAGGGCGTTGCGGTAATCCTCGAGCGGGTACAGCTCGGAGACCAGCCGGCCCAGGTCGCAGTCGCGCACCAGCGTGATGGCCGATTCGAACGTGTGGCCGCCGCCGAGCGACGGCTCGGTGCCGTAGCAGTAGGCGCCCACCAGCTCGGTTTCGCGGTGCCACAGCGCAGAGAGGTTCAACTCGACGTTGGCGGGCATGCCCAGCACCACCACCCGCCCACGGGGTCGGGTGAGGGCAATGGCATCGGTCAGCGACTCCGAGGAGGCCACAGCGTCGATGGTCACGTGGGTGCCCGACCCCAGCGTCTCGCCGATCACCCGGGTGCCCGCGGCGCGGCGCACTGCTCGGCCGAGCTCGTCGGGCGACACGGCCAGGTCGGCGCCCAGCTCACGGGCCAGGCGGCGCTGGTGGCTGTAGCGGGCGCCCACGACGATCGCCGCCACGCCGGTGAGCTGGCGTAGCGCAGCCACGGCAACGAGGCCCATCGTGCCGGCGCCGATGACGGCGGCTGTGCCGCCCTCGGTCACGCCTGAGCGCAGCGCGGCGTGTACGCCCGCAGCAGTCGGCTCGATCATCACGGCGGCCTCGTCGGACAGGTCTCCGGGGCTCAGTGAGCCCAGCGAGTGGAGCTGGCTGTGGTGGGCGGCGAATTGCTCCGACCAGCCGCCGCCGGTTGACGCGCAAGATCCGGTCTGCAGCCCGGCTTCGATCTCGCCGCCGATCAGGTGGCCGTAGTCGTCGCCGTCGGCCGGGGCGGCGTCCGGCCACGGCGGTGCAAAGCCGTGGGCCTCGTGGCCGAGCACCGGCTCGAGCACTACCCGGGTGCCGTCGTCGGTGTGGCCGACTACCTCGTGCCCAGGCACGAACGGGAACGAGACCAGCGGCTCGAAATAGCGCGACACCTTGCCGTCCACCGTCGCCAAGTCAGACCCGCAGATGCCCGACAGCGCCGTGCGCACGTATTGCCAGCCGTCGCCGGGAAGTTCGGGCGGCTCCATCTCGGTCAGCCGCAGCGGGCCCACGCCCGCACCCGAGCCGGGTTTCAGCTTTCCTGCGGCCATGGCCGCAGCAAACCGCAGCTCCTTGCGCTCGAACACCAGCGCTCTCACGGCTGCCTGCTCGGTGGGGTCGACAGTGTGCTGCCCACGACGCGTCGGCTGTGCACGTCTGGCACTGCGAGCCGCAGTTCCTTGCGCTCGAACATCAGCGCTTTCACATCAACTTTGATCGGCGCTGCCGACATCGGTGGCCTTGGCATCCACTTCGCCGGACAGCTGCGCGACAAACTCAGCCAACGGCACGTCACGACGAACCGCCTGGCCCCGCGGGTTCACACCCACCGTGCCTGCCGCGACGTCGTCGTCGCCCACCACTAGCACGTAGGGCACCTTTTCCAGCTTCGCTCGCCGGATCCGCGCCCCCAGTGGATCATCCGCCGGCACCATCTCGGCCCGGAATCCCGCCTCAGCCAGCTGCACCACCACCTGTGAAGCGAACGCATCGTGGTCGGCCCGAACTCCCAGCACCACCGCTTGGGTGGGCGCCAGCCACGGCGGGAATGCGCCCGCGTAGTGCTCCACCATCACCCCGAAGAACCGCTCGATCGCGCCGAACAGCGCCCGGTGCACCATGATCGGCCGGTGCAGCTCGCCGTCGGCACCGGTGTAGCGCAGGTCGAACCGCTCGGGCAGGTTGAAATCGAGCTGGATCGTCGACAGCTGCCATGACCGCCCAATGGCGTCCTGCACGTCGATGTCGATCTTCGGACCGTAGAACGCCGCCTCGCCCTCGCCTACTTCATAGTCGTGGCCGCGCCGGTCCAAGGCATCCCGCAGCGCCGCAGTCGCCCGCTCCCAGCCCTCGGGAGTGCCGACGAACTTCTCAGGATCCTGAGTCGACAGCTTGAAGGTGAAGTCCTCGAAGCCGAACGCGCTGAGCACCGACAGCACGAAGTCGAGCAGGCTCTCGATCTCGTCACCCAATTGTTCGGGCGTCAGGAACAGGTGGCTGTCGTCTTGGGTGAACCCACGGACCCGCATCAGCCCATGCAATGTTCCCGAGCGCTCGTAGCGGTACACGGTGCCGAGCTCGAACATGCGCAGTGGCAGCTCGCGGTACGAACGCTGGCGCTGGCTGAAGATCAGGCAGTGCATCGGGCAGTTCATCGGCTTGGGGTAGTAGACGCCGTTGTCCATCTCCATCGGCGGGTACATGCCCTCGGCGTAGAAGTCGAGGTGCCCGGAGGTCTCGAACAGCCGGGCGTTGGCCAGGTGCGGCGTATAGACGAACTGATAGCCGCCCGCCTCGTGGCGGTCGCGGCTGTAGTCCTCCATGATCTTGCGGATCACCGCGCCCTTGGGATGCCACACGGCCAGCCCGCCGCCCAGTTCAGCGGGGAAGCTCAGCAAGTCGAGCTCGGTCACGAGGCGCCGGTGGTCACGCTTGGCGGCCTCCTCCAGGCGCTCCAGGTGTGCCGCCAGCTCGGCCTTGGTGCCCCACGCGGTGCCGTAGATGCGTTGCAGCATCTGGCGGTGCTCGTCGCCGCGCCAGTAGGCGCCCGCCACCCGCATCAGCTTGAAATGGCCCAGCCGCCCGGTGTGGGGAACGTGGGGGCCCCGGCACAGGTCGACGAATTCGTGGGTATTGCGGTAGGTGGTGATCACCCCGCCGGTCGGGCCCGAGGCAGGGTCATCGGCCTCGCCGTCGAGGATCTCGATCTTGTAGGGGTGCGAGGCGAACAGCTCGTCGGCGGCGGCCCGGTCTACCTCGGCCCGGATGAATGGCTGACGGGCAGCCACGATGGCGCGCATCTCGGCCTCGATCGCTGCCAGATCGTCGTCGGAGAACGTGCGCGGCCGCCCGGCGTCGTCGGTGCCGAGGTCGAAGTCGTAATAGAAGCCGTCGGTGATCGGCGGCCCGATCGAGAAGGTGGCGCCGGGATACAGCCGCAACACCGCCTGGGCCAGCACGTGGGCGGTCGAGTGGCGCAGCACCTCGAGCCCTTCGTCGGACGATGGGAAGACCAACGACACCGAAGCCCCGTCGGGCAGCGGCCGGTCCAAGTCGAGCTGCTCGCCATCGGCCACGGCAACGAGCGCATCCTTGGCTGCACGCCGCCCCAGCGACGCAGCCAGGTCCGCACCGGTAGCGCCGCCGGCCAGCTCCCGGGTCTGCCCGTCAGGCAGCACCACCGTGACTGCCGAGTTCGGGTCTGCCCGCTCGCTGCCACTCATCGTGACAGTTTCCTCTCCGTCGCCCTGCGAGTGCCAGTGAATTTCTTGGCAACTTGGCGCAGCGACTACCTGGCGCCCCCGCCAGAGAACACGATGTTGATCAAGATGATCAAGAACAGCAGCCCGCCCAGCACCCACAGCTTGTCGGCGAGCTGGAAGCTCTTGAACTTCGCAAACGGGACCATCATCTTGTGAGGGTCCTCGAGCGACTTCTGGTCGACCTTGCGGGTATCGCCGTCGCTCATGAGTTCTCCTGAAGAAACTGCCAAGCGGCCGGTGCCGCAGTGGGAGGGGGGCGCCGCATGCGCGGCCAGCGGGCAAGGCTAGTGGTCTGGCCCCGTCATGGCTGAGGGCTCTGCCGCCTCTGCAGCGGGCGCACCTCGTGGTCGGGCTAGGTGCGCACGGCGTCGGCACCGAGCAGCTCGCGCATCGGACCCGCCAGCGTCCGCGCATCGACCCAGCGCGACTCGGGCAGCTTCACCACAGCATCGCCCACCCGCAGATGCACCGGCGCATCGCCAGGACACTGCGACAGCATCTGCTCGAACGAGGTCAGCCAGTGTTCGTCGATGTCCACCCGCTCCACGTCGAGCGACAGCGGCACCGGCCCCTTGCGCAACCGAAACTCCTCCAACTCCGACGCCAGGAAGGCCGTCTCGCCATCGCCGCGCCGATCCGGCCGGCCCCGCACCAGCACCACCGCATCCTCGGCCAGCGCATCACCCGCAGCCGCGAGGCCCTTGGGGAACAGCGTGACCTCCACCGAACCCTCCATGTCTTCGAGCAAGAACCGGGCCATGGGCTCGCCGCTGCGGGTAAAGCGACGCTGCAGGTTCTGCACGACACCGCCGATCGTCACCCACTGCTGACCGCCCTCGGGGTTCGCCGGCAACTCGCCCAGCCCGCCGACCGGGCAATCGACCTTCCGCTGCAACTGCGCCTCGCCGCCCCGCAGCGGATGGTCTGACACGTACAGCCCGAGCAGTTCCTTCTCCCACGTCAGCGTGGTGCGCTCGTCGGCCGTGACGTCGGGCACCTCAATGCGCTCGTCGAATGTCACGTCGCCGATGCCGCCGCCACCGTCGACGTCGCTGCTGCTGCCGCCGGCGCTGCTGCCGTCGACGTCGCTGCCGCCGCCACCAGCACCGCCGCCACTGCTGCCGTTCGGCCCCCCGAACAGCGACTGCACGCCCGCTGCAGCCTCCTCCCGCCGCCGCAACGCCGACTCGATGATCCGGTCGAACACATCGAGCAGGCCCTTGCGAGAGTGCCCGCAGCACTCGAACGCACCCGCCTTGATCAGCGACTCCACGAACCGCCGGTTCAGCACCTCACGGGGCATCCGCATGCAGAAGTCGTCGAAGTCGGCGAAGGGTCCGTTGGCAGAGCGCTCAGCAATGATCGGCTCGGCCACCTTCACGCCCACATTGCGCACCGCCGACAGGCCAAAGGGAATCGTCTGCCCATCGGCCGCAAAATCCAGCTCGGAACGGTTGATGTCGGGCACCAGCACCTCGATGCCGTGCTGACGGCAGTCGGCCAGGTACACACCCGCCTTGTCGATGTTGCGCTTGGAACCCGTCAGCACGGCCGCCAGGAACTCGGTGGGGTGGTTGGCCTTCAGATACGCCGTCTGGTAGGCGATCAGCCCGTAAGCGAATGCGTGGCTCTTGTTGAACGCATAGTCGGCGAACGGCTCAATGATGTCGAAGAGCTGCTCGCCGAGCTGCGCCGTGTAGCCCTTGGCCACGCTGCCTTCCACAAACTTGGTGCGGTGCTCGGCAATCTGGGCACGGTTCTTCTTGCCGCATGCTTTGCGCAGGTCGTCAGCTTCGGACATGGAGTAGCCGGCGATCTCCTGGGCCACCCGCATCATCGACTCCTGGTAGATCATCAGCCCGTAGGTCTCTGAGAGCAGTTCGGCCAGGTCGGGGTGCGGCGGCGTGGCAGACTCACGGCCGTTCTTGCGGTGGGCGTAGCTGTTGTGCATGTCGGCGGCCATCGGCCCCGGCCGGTAGAGCGCCACCAGCGCGCAGATGTCCTCGAACTGGGTGGGCGCCATGGAGCGCAGCAGCGACCGCACCGGGGTCGACTCGAGCTGGAACACCCCCATCGTGTCGCCCGCCTGCAGCAACCGGAAGGTGGCGTCGTCATCGAGCGGCACGGCGTCGATGTCGAGCCGGCTGCCGGTGCTGGCCTCAATGAGCCGCACGCACTCGTCGATGATCGACAGCGTGCGCAGCCCCAGGAAGTCCATCTTCAGCAGGCCGAGGTCTTCCACGCCGCCCATGTCGAACTGCGTGACGATGGGCGCCTCGTCGGGGTCTTTGCCAGACTCGGGCTTGCGCTGGATGGGCAGGTAATCGGTCAGCGGCTCCGGGCTGATGACCACGGCCGCGGCATGCACCGAGTCTTGACGGATCAGCCCCTCGAGCCCCCGGGCCACGTCCACCACCTCACGCACGTCGTCGTCGCTGGCGTACATGTCGCGCAGCTCGGCGGCGGCGGCGTACCCGTCGGCGTGCTCGTCGACCCGCTCGAGGCAGGCAGCCAGTGGCGTGTCGCGCCCCATGATGAGCGGTGGCATCGCCTTGGACACCCGGTCGCCCAGCGAGTACGGCTTGCCCAGCACTCTGGCCGCATCGCGCACCGCCGCCCGTGCCTTGATGGTGGAGAACGTGATGATCTGCGCCACATGGTCGTGGCCGTACTTGTTGGCGGCGTAGCGGATCATGTCGTCGCGGTAGCGGTCGTCGAAGTCGATGTCGATGTCGGGCATCGAGATGCGGGCGGGGTTCAGGAACCGCTCGAACAGCAGCCCGTAGTGGATCGGGTCGAGATCGGTGATGCCCAAGCAGTAGGCCACCGCGCACCCCGCCGCCGAGCCGCGCCCCGGTCCCACCCGGATGCCGGCCTCACGGGCGTGGCGGATGAGGTCCCACGTGATGAGGAAGTAGCTGCTGAAGCCCATGTCGGAGATGACCCGCAGCTCATAGGCGATGCGCGCCGCGGTGTCTTCGGCCACGTTGGCCCCCCAGCGCCGCTTGGCCCCCTCGAACGCCAGGTGGGCGAGGTAGGCGTCGGCGTCGGCGTGGGGGGCGGGCACCTCGAAGTGCGGCAGCAGCGTGCGGCCGAACTCGATGCTCACGTCGGCCCGCTCGGCGATGGCCAGCGTGTTGTCGCAGGCCTCGGGGTGCTCGCCGAACAGCGCCCGCATTTCCGCCGCCGACTTGAGATAGTGCTCGTCGCCGTGGAACTTGAACCGGTCGGGGTCGCTGCGCAGCGAGCCGGTCTGCACGCACAGCAGGGCGTCGTGGGCGACGGCGTCGTGCTGGTGGGTGTAGTGCAGGTCGTTGGTGGCGAGCAGCGGTGCGCTGAGGTCGTGGGCGATCTGCAGAAGCTGGGGGTTGCAGTCGTGCTGGGCGCCGATGCCGTGGTCTTGCAGCTCGACGTACAGCGAGTCGCGCCCGAATATGTCCTGCAGGCGGCCGGCCCGGCGCCGGGCATCGTCGTAGTCGCCGGCGAGCAGGGCCTGCTGCACCACGCTGCCGAGGCATCCGGTGGTGGCCACGAGGCCCTCGGCGTGGTCGGAGAACATCTCCCAGTCCATCCGGGGCTTGTAGTAGTAGCCCTCGAGGAAGGCCCGGCTGGCCAGCTTGAGCAGGTTGCGGTAGCCGGCATCGCTGTGGGCGAGCAGCGTCAGGTGGTAGTAGAGCTTCCCGCCGCCCTCGCCGTCATCGCCCGTGTCGTCGACCTTGGCGTTCTTGGCGCGGTTGCGGTTGGGGCGTTCGTGGCGGCTCTCGAGCGCCATGTAGGCCTCGGTGCCGATGACCGGCTTGATGTCGTGCGCCTTGCAGGCCCGGTAGAAGTCGAGGGCCCCGTACATGTTGCCGTGGTCGGTGATGCCCAGCGCGGGCTGGCCGTCGGCGGCCGCGGCAGCCACCACTTCGTTGACGCGTGCCGCCCCGTCAAGCAGCGAGTACTCGGTATGGGTGTGCAAATGCACAAATGACGCTGCCACGCTGCTCCTCGCTCTGTGTTGTCGGGCTGGCCGGGTCTCGGGTGTGGCCGGTTGCCGGGTTTGCCGCTCGGGGCTGCTGGCCGAAGCCGCCGGGACTCGCCCCGCCGACTTGCCAAGTCCTCTGCAGGCCCGCGTGGCAGAGGCCTCACGGTCCGGCGACCAGCCGTCGTGTCGAACATAGACGGGTCGCTGGCGTGATCGTTGAATGTTCGACGAGCGCGCTCGACGAGTCGGCCGAACCCGCAGATAACCCGGTTGGACGGCGGCCCGTCGCGCTGCATCATGGAGGCATGACGATTCCGCAGCGCGCGCCCCACGATGCGCCGCGCGCGCCAGACCGCGACGACTTCGACGAATTGGCCGCCGACGAGCTGGGCTTCGACGAGGGTGCCGTGCTGCCCTGCGACGAGCTGAACAGCGTCCTGGTCGAAGACGATCCACGCGAGGGCCTGTGGGAACTGGTCGACAGCGGCTGGGCCCACGAGCACCTGCCTGAGTTGCCGGCCCTCGCGCTCGAACAAGACCCCATCCACCGCCACAAGGATGTGCTGGCCCACACCATCGCCGTCGTGGCCCAGAGCCCGCCGAGGCTGCGGGTGCGCCTGGGGGCACTGTTCCACGACATCGGCAAGCCGCTGACCCGCGACATTGGCCCGGGCGGGGTGACGTTCCGCAACCACGAAGCCGTGGGCGCCAAGCTCACCCGCCGCCGCATGCCGCAGATGGGCTACGGCGACGAGATCACCGCCGAAGTCGCCCGCCTGGTGCACCTTTCGGGCCGCTTCAAGGGCTACGACACCCGATGGACTGACGCAGCAGTGCGGCGCTACGCCCGCGACGCCGGCCCGCTGCTGGGCGACCTGAACGACATGGTCCGCAGCGACTGCACCTCACGCAACGTCAAGCGCATCGAGACCCTGCACGACGCGCTCGACCGCTTCGAGGTGCGCATCGCCCGCCTGGCCCGCGAGCAGGCAGCCGCCAAGGTGCGCCCCGAGCTGAACGGCGACGAGGTGATGGCTCACCTGGGCCTCGAACCCGGCCCCGACGTCGGCCTCGCCATGAAGTTCCTCCTGGAACTGCGCCGCACCGAAGGCGAGCTCGGCAACGCCGAAGTTCGCCACCGCCTCGACGCCTGGTGGGCCGCGCAGGGATCGGCGACAGCTCCTGAGAAGATGCGCGGATAGGTGAACCTTCCCGCTGTCGCACCAGTTGTTTCCCGCTCTTGTTCGCTGCCGCTCACGGGCCGCTCGGGCCACGGCTTCGCCCTGCACCTTCCGCTCTTGTTCGCTGCGCTCACGGGCCGCTCGGGCCCGGGGCTCAGCCTCTTAGCCTGAATCCACCGGTGGGGCGGGTCTGGCGGGGTCTGGGGCTGGCGGTGGTGTGGTGTGGGCGGCGTTGGGGGTGCCGGCTCGCGGATGGGCGTGGGGTGCCCGGTTCGGCTTGTGGGGTCGGGTTGTGTGCTGCGGCTGGGGGGTGTGCTGCGCGGCGCGGCGTGACGCTGTGATGGTTCAGCAGTGTTGGGGCAGGCTTCGGATCTTGTCGAGAGCGGCGGTGAATGTGTGGGCCCAGGGCCATCGGGCTGGGAGCCGCAGGGTGGGCCGTCCGCTGCGGTTGACGAGCCGGCCGGGCATGGTGAGCAGACGCCGCGCGACGGTGGCTGCGACGGTGAGCTTTCGTGGGTCGTGGACGTGTCCGATGCGGGCGGTCCAGCGTGCGATGTTGTGCGCGAGCACGGCGCAGGCGAGCCAGGCGGCGTTCGCCGCGAACCTGCCCGAGGGGCTGTGCGCGAGGCCGCCGGCTTTGAGGTCCTTGATCGCGAGCTCGACGCGTGCGTGGGAACGATAAGAAGCGTCGGCTGTTTTGGTGTCGAGCGTGTCGGCGTCGATGTCGGTGACCACGGCGTGGTGGCGCCAGTGGGGGAACAGGTCGGCTTGCTCGCCGACGATGCGGGTGCGGCGCACCACCAGCCGCACCGTGCGAGCGGGCTTGCCGCGGCGGCGTCGGCTCGAGGTCAACGTCGTCTCGGCGACGTGTGCCTCGCCGTCGTCGGTGTAGCCGATCGGGGTCCATTCGTCGTCGTCGATCGCGGCGATCGCTTTGTCTATGGCGGGGTTGCGGCCCACAGCGATCAGGAACCTCACGTCGAGCTGGTCGAGCCTGTCGGTCAGGTCCCAGGAGAAGAACCCTGCGTCGGCGCGCAGCGTCAGCGCCGCTCCCGCCGCCAGGCGCCGCACCCGGGCGACGGTCTCGGACACGAACCGCAGGTGTCCTTTCTGGGAGGACCCCTTGCGCATCCGCGAATGCAATATCTCGCCGGTGTCGTCGCGTACCGCGACCAAAGGGTGATAGCCCAGCGTGCGCGTATGCCCATAGGCGGCGCCTTGCTTCGCGTCGGAGTGCACCTCGCGGATCGTCGAGTCGACATCGATCGTGATCTGCTCGGCCGCAGGGGCGGCGCCTGCGTCCCACGCGCGGCCCAACGCCAGCTCCTGGGCGCGGTCGAGCTGACGCACATGACCGAACGTGAACGACCTCGCGAACGTCCCCAACGTCGACGGCGCCACAGGCACGAACCCAACCACCGACCCAGCCGAGCCGGCCCGCAGCCGGTCCGCGTCCGAAAAGAACGAACCGCCCACCAGCATCGAGCACACCGCGGTGAGCACCTTGGCTCCCGAACCGCGGCCCGACCGCGGCGTCCTCACCGTCTCATCGATCAAGCTCTCCAAGCCCAGCCGGGCCGCCAAAGTCCCCGCCAACAACAACCCCGCATCGGCGACCAAAGACTCCTCGTCGAACACAGCCTCGACCCGATCCAAACCCCGACTAACGTCGCTCACAGAAAGTGCCTCCCGTCATGGCATCACGCCGACTCTTCGTCAACGGCAAAATGCCACGTCAGGAGGCCTTTCTGGTGGACGCGCACCCACACCGCCACCAAGCCAACCGGTGGATTCAGGCTTAGCCGCGGTCGTGCCGCGTCCCCGCTCTAGCGTGTGCAGCCGTGGACTGGGTTGCGAATCCTGAGGTTTGGATCTCACTGGTCACGCTGACGGTGCTCGAGATCGTGCTCGGCATCGACAACGTGATCTTCATCTCGATTCTGGCGAGCCGTCTCGACGGCTCGCAATCAGATGCAGCGGGCGGGCTTGACGGCTCGCAATCGGATGCTGCGGGCGGTGGCGGGCGTTCGCAGGCCGACCGCGCACGGGTGCTGGGCCTGTCGTTGGCGATGGGGATGCGAGTGCTGCTGCTGTTGGGCATCTCGTGGATCGTGCGGCTGACCACGCCGTTGTTCTCGGTGTTCGGCCACGAGCTGTCGGGGCGCGACCTGATCCTGCTGGGCGGCGGGCTATTCCTGCTGGGCAAGTCGACGTTCGAGATCCACCACAAGCTCGAAGGCGACAACCACGATGACTCCGAGGGCCGCACCGGGGCGACGTTCGCCCGGGTGATCATCCAGATCCTGCTGCTCGATCTGGTGTTCAGCCTCGACTCGGTCATCACGGCGGTGGGCATGGCCGACCGGGTGGGGGTGATGATCGCAGCGGTGGTGATCTCCGTGGGCGTGATGCTGTGGTCGTCGGGCCCGGTGATGCGCTTCGTGAGCAAGCATCCGACGGTCAAGATGCTGGCGCTCAGCTTCCTGCTGCTCATCGGCATGTCGCTCGTGGCCGAGGGT
The DNA here is from genome assembly GCA_965231925.1 of Acidimicrobiales bacterium. Classification (GTDB taxonomy): domain Bacteria; phylum Actinomycetota; class Acidimicrobiia; order Acidimicrobiales; family Poriferisodalaceae; genus Poriferisodalis. The sequence goes on along the minus strand of OZ246894.1, from coordinate 276,275 downwards.
GCCGACTTCCACATCCCCAAGGGCTACATCTACTTCGCCATGGGCTTCGCCGTGTTGGTGGAAGCGCTCAACCTGCGCATGAAGCGCAACCGCCAGTCAGCGACCCCGCCAGTCGAGTTCCACGAACGCCGACTTCCCGAGCCGGACACACCTGCGCGCTGAGTTGGCCGCGGGCAGTGGCCAGCCGGGAGCCGGGCTACAGGCAGTTGGCGGCGGGCGGCGACGTTTATCCGGCGTTCTCGGTGTCGGTGGCTGCGTCGGAGTCAGCCCGAAGACGGTCGGCCAGCTCGCGCAGCCGATCGAGTGCGTCGGCGTCGTCGAGTTCGCCGAGGAACTGCGGCAGCTTGATGCCCGCCTGGCTCGCCACCTCGTGCAGCGGGGGCAGCGCGCCTACCAGGCCCGACACGAAGTTCGCGGTGGTGCCCGCTTGGCCGTCGCCGCCCGAGCCCGAGTCCCACACAGTGATCTTGTCGATTTTCAAGTTCGAGATGGCCTTCACCTGCTCAGCCACGAGGTTCGGCAGCTGCTCGGCAACGAGCAGCAGAGCTGCTTCTTGCGCTGCGCCGCCGCTGGCAGCCACCAGCGCGCCGAGGCCCTCGGCGCGGCGGCTGAGCAGTGCCAGCAAGCCGAGCGCCTCGGCCTCCATGAGCAGGCGCTGACCGTCGGCCTCGCCGGCCTTGACGAGCCTGATGCGGTCGGCCTCGGCTTCGGCCAGCGTCCGCACTCGCTCGCGTTCCACCTGTGCGGGTACCACGATGTCAGCGTCCTGCGCGGCCTTGTCGCGTTCTGCTCGAACTCGCTCGGCTTCAGCTTCGGCCAAGAACGATTCCTGTTCTGCTGCGGCCTGGCTGACACGTTCGGCGGCGTTGGCGGCTCGTTCGGCTTCGGCTTCCTTTTGGCGCCGCTCGCTGGCAGATTCGGCAATCACCACGTGCGATTCGTTCTCGCCTTCGGTCGCTGTGGCGTTGGCCTGTGCCACCCGGATGCGCTGCTCGCGCTGCGCCTCGGCGGCACCGATGTCGCCGTCGCGCTCCTGCTCGGCCACCTTGACCTTCGCCTCGCTGATGGCGCGGGCCGCAGCTTCGCGACCGAGAGCGTCGATGTAGCCGGACTCATCGGTGATGTCCTGGATGTTGACGTTGATGAGGCGCAGCCCGACCTTGCGCAATTCGAGCTCGAGCGATTCGGTGATGTTGGTGATGAGCTGCTCGCGGTCGGCGTTGATCTGCTCGATCGGCATCGTGGCGATCACCACGCGCATCTGGCCGAAGATGATGTCGCGAGCCAAGTTCTCGATGTCCAGCAGCGACAGGCCCAGCAAGCGTTCCGCGGCGTTCTGCATGACACCGGGCTCGGTGGAGATGCCGACGGTGAACGTCGCAGGAGTATTGACCCGGATGTTCTGCTGGGAGAGCGCCCCCTGGAGCTTGATCTCGATGGGGATCGGCGTCAGATCCAGGTACGCGTAACCCTGCACGATGGGCCACACCATGGTGCCGCCGCCGTGCAGGCACCTCGCCGACTCGCCTTCCCCGCCGACGCGTCCATAGACCACAAGGATGCGGTCGGACGGGCAGCGCTTGAAGCGCGATGAGATCCACAGCAGGGCGATCAGCAGGATGGCGAAGATGCCACCTGCGAGGGCGATGACGGCCATAGCCACCTCTCGTGGTGAATAGCGGGGAAGGTCAGGTTAGTGAGGCGCTACGAGCACGGTCGAAGGGTCGACGACGCCGACGACGGTGATGGCGCTTTGTGCGGGCAGGCTCTCTCCGGATTCCGTCAGGGCGTTGATAACCCGCATCCGACCCTGCACCATCACTTCGACTTTGCCGGGCCTCGAGCGGTTCGCGCCAACCGTGAGATAGACGGTGCCGTGCGCGCCCACGGCGGACTGGTAGTGCACCGAGCCGCTCTCGCCGAGCTTCGCGAACGAGCGCCACAACAGGCCCACGGCAAAGAACACTGCGAGGCCAGCGGCGATGGCGACGCCCACCGACGCAGCGGTGGAGCGGTCTGCCTGCTTCATGAGGACGCCCGTCCAGCCGAACGCAAACGAGAACGCGGTCAATGTCCGGATCGAGAGGAACCCGCTGCCCGGGTCCTCGTCGCCAGCCTCGAAATCGACGTCAGCCCCGATGCCGAACGCCAGCAGCGCGAGCTGCACCAGCAAGAAGAAGCTGGCGATGAAGGCGATCGCATAGAAGATCTGAAGATCGCCGGTCAGAGCCTGCCACCAGTCGCCCATGAACTGCCTCCCCGCAGGAACTCTACGCGTCGCCTGAGACGGACTGACCTAGCTGATGCGGCGTTCGGTCAACCCGCCCGACGGCGTCCAGGTTTCGACCACGAGTTGCTGACGGTCGACACGCACGAGGACGGCGCGAGCGATGCTGGCGGTGAACAGCGCCATCGGTGTCGCGTCGTCGATCTCGTGGTGATGGCCGCGCAGGAACGTCTCGAGCTGGGCGTCGTCTGCCGGCACGGCACTGCCCTCGATGCGGGCATCGCCTGCCTGCAGCTCCCCGCTCTCGGGCGCTGAGTGCAGCCCGAACCGGGCGTCACGCCGCAGGTCGGCTGCCTTCATCGAGTTGCGATCCATGCCGAGCCAGAGGTGGCCCTCGCGTATGGGGGCCTCCATGCCTGACATGCGGGGCGAGCCGTCGGTACGGATCGTGGCCATGACCGCATGCAGGTGACTCTCGAAACGCCGTCGCATGCGCTGCGCCAGCTCGGGACACGCCGCAGCAAAGTCACCCCAGCTCACGTCACTGTTTTGTGCACCCATCTGATCTTCCCCGCCATTGGTCCTGCGCGATTGTGCACCACCGACATCGGTACCGTCGCCACGGTGAAGCTGGCACATGCAGGAGCGACGTTGATTACCGCAGCACTCGTGGTCGGCGCGTGCGCCCTCGGGTCCGGCGACCCCGACGGGAGGCTGGTTGTCGAGCAGGTCGATCCGGCATTCGCTGTGACAGCGCCCCCAGTGACGGCACCGCCAGCGTTGCGAACCGTCCCTCCCCGCAGCACGACAAGTCAACCGCCCACTACGGCGACATCGGCAAAACCGACTGGCTCAACATTCGCAGCAGGCAACGTTGAAGACAGGGGCAGCACGGACAGCACGGACAGCGCAGGCAATACGGCCAATACAGACGCGGCGCCGGGATCGACGACTTCGCCCCAGACGAGTGCCGCGACACCCGCCGATGCTGTGCCTTCGCTTGCCGAGATCTGGCTTGAGCTGGTGCCTGTTGCACACATCGAGGCGCCGATTGCGTTGGCGGCCCGGCCGGGGACCGGCCAGCGGTATGTCGCCACGCTCACCGGGCAGGTGTGGCTGCTGGACCCTGCCGCCGGCAGCGAGGCTGATGCCGACGTCGCTCCGCAGCTCGTGGCCGACATCGGCGCGACGATCAGCCAAGGCTGCGAGAACGGGCTGCTGGGCATGGCCTTCAGCCCTGACGGCGCCCAGCTGTATCTCAGCTACACCGACACCGCCGCGAACAACCGGATCGTGGTGATGCCGATGGTGGGCGACACTCCCCAGACCGAGCGCCGGCGGGTGCTGCTGGCGCTTGACCAACCGGCGTGCAACCACAACGGCGGCGACCTGGCCTTCGGGCCCGAAGGCAACCTGTGGGCCGGGTTCGGCGACGGCGGCGGCGCGGACGACCGGTTCGGGCACGGCCAAGACCGCTCCACGCTGCTGGGCACGATGGTGCGCATCGACCCCGAGCCGCCTTCGGGACGCGGCTACGGCATTCCTGCTGGCAACCCCTTTGCGTCGGGCGGGGGCGCGCCCGAGGTGTGGGCGTACGGTGCCCGCAACCCGTGGCGGTTCTCGTTCGACCGGCTCACCGGCGACCTGTGGATCGGCGACGTCGGCCAGAACCGCATCGAGGAGATCCACGTGCTGCCCGCCGCCGACGACTGGAGGCCAGGCGCCAACCTCGGCTGGCCGCTGTTCGAAGGCAACGAACGGTTCAGCGGCGCTGAGACGCCGGGCGACCTGGTGTTCCCCGTCTACACCTATAGCCACGACGAGGGCTGTTCGGTAACGGGCGGCTACGTGTACCGGGGAAGCGCCATTGCGGCGCTCGCAGGCACCTACGTGTTCGGCGACTACTGCACAGGCGACGTGTGGGGCCTGGTCCGGGGCACAGACGGCACAGCCGAGCGCATCGATCTCGGCGTATCCGTGCCGCGCAGCACGCTGGTGTCCTTCGGCGAGGATGCCGACGGCGAGCTCTACGTGCTCAGCGCAGCCGGCACGGTCTTCGGTCTCAAGTCAGCCACGCCAAGCAAACGTTGACGAGACTGCGCAGATGTCATAGCTGAGGCGGCGGAAGGGGGCTCTGCGAGGTTGGAACCTGCTGGATTCCCGGAGCAGAGAACTCTTCCGCCGTCTCAGCGGGCCAACGCGGCGGGGACTATTCGACGTCGGGGTCTGGCTGCCAGTCGCCCCAGGTGACGTCTGTGATCAGGCGATGCATCCACCGAGGCTGGCCGGTTTCGATGCCCCACACGTTCACCCCGCGCCCGCGGTCGCGGAACCAGCCGATCAGCGACTCGATCGAACCTGAGGCGTAGATCAGATGGGTGTCTTCCGGCGACCAGATCGCGACCCGCGTCGCCGCCGGAAACGTATGCACCGGCTCGACGTCACCATGGGGCGAACTGGGCGTGTGCACGTACAGCGCTTCCCGCTCGGGTACGCCGTCGCCGTCGCCGTGGTCGGCCACGTAGGCCGCACGGCCGTCGTCGGACCACGACAGCTCGTTGCCGGGTTCTGTCAGCTCTATACGCGGCAGCCACAGCCGTACCGTCATGACATCACGATTCATCGAGGCCCTCCAGGGTTCAGCGTGTCCAAACACCGATCCGAGCAGGGCCTCGACCCCTACCCACGGACCTCAACCTACCCCCATCCCACAAGAATGTGAAGGTCCCATCACTTTCGGCCTCTGGGCGGCGCTGCTACTGTGGCATCGTTCAACGCGGCCAAGGCACGGTGGCCTTTGCCGTTATCGATCAAAACCAGTCAGTTCTTCTTGGGCGCAAAGGTGTAAAGGGATCATCACATGTCGGATCGCTATTTCAATTGGGGTACTAAGGGTCCGCCAGAAATCAAGTCGCGTGGTCTGCGCTCGGGAACCATGCGTAACTCCTGGCAATCACACGGATCGTTCGCGCGACTTGACCCGCGGCGGGCCCTAAATCGGGAGCACTTGGCGCTCAGGTGCTGAAGCGTCGCAATGCTCGAGTCCTCAATACGACACGTGCGCTCTTGCTGTGCGCGTCACTCCTTCTAGGGCTAGCGCTACCACCGGCAGCGGCGGCTCAGGGACTTGAGGTATTGCCTGATAGTAAGGGCGGCTCCTCCGACGCCGAAAGCGGCCACGAGGATTCATTCACACCAGAACCGGAAAGCGACGAGACGGACTCGGAGTCCGAGTCGCCTGCGACTGCTCCGTCAAAGATGCCCGCCGAGCTCGCCAATATCAGTGCCCAAGTCTTGGAGCTGATTCAGAGTTCGAGTGAATTGCCGGACACATTTATTGAGGCTATTCGTGATGCCGTTAGCAACCCATTTCAGTCGGACATTCGATACAACGATGATGTTACGCTGCCTGTACTCGGCGACGGCAGTATAGGTGTTTTGTTGAATGAATCGAGCACCATCGGAATTCAATTGGAAGGCGCGACTGAGCGAGCAGAAATACTCGGCGATTGGGGTATCCACTATGGAGGCGAAGTCTCAAGCATCGTTACCTTCCCACGGGATGCGATTCTCGAGACCTTCACTATGGTTGAATCAGAACAGAGCCCACAGTACTACAATATGGTGCTGAACCTGCCGGACGGGTTTCGACTGGTGCTGGCCGATAGCTCGGGAGCGGCAATCGTCGATAGCGAGGGAATCCCGGCGATATTTGTAGACGCACCGCTTGCTGTTGATGCAAACGGCGCCGCCGTTGAACTGGCCCTGCATGTCAACAATAATCAGCTTATTCTTGACGTAGACCATCGGCATGGTGAATATACGTACCCCATCGTGGCGGATCCAGTGTGGTACTACTTTGGCAAGGGATACCGAATCAATCATGCCGAGTTCGAGTATTGCAAGTGGCCTTCGCGCTATCGAATTTGCTATATAGCATTCTCAGAATCTCGGTCGGCCCTTTCTCTTGCGCAACGGTATTTCGCTGGCAGAAATCTTCATAACGGTGTCGGCGACGCCTTCCGCCATTGCTACTGGTCGGCAGCCATGACTATCCGTATCAGTCATTCCAAGGCACGTGAGTTCGGCGATATGCACGAAACGACACCAAGGCAGCCGGCGATTGAGAAGAAGATGGACCAGCGCAACAATGGAATCGGTAGAAGCGTCGGTACACGTGTCCGAAGTCTTCATGGCGGAGTTCTCTACCGTGCTGAAGTTGATTGTCTCGACAAGGCCGACGATGGAGGCCTTTGGATTATCGACTCAAACGATCGATTGCGAAGAGGCCGTTAAGTAAGACTAGTTCAACTCGCCACAATGGGTTGCTAGTTAACGCTGCCACCCATAGCGTAGGAATCGTCATTATTTACCATCGAGTCCAACATCTTGCAGACACCAAGTTTGGTGCGGTGATGTGCCACCGTGCGTTCCGACGCCTGTTGGCCACCGTGCAGATGCTGCTGCTCTTCTATTTCGGCAGTTTAGTGTTTCTCTTCCTCTGGCTTGGCAGGAGTATGACCGAGTTCCAAGATCGAAGGGTTCCTTCGGCATGGAGTGCCGTAATGGCGGTCGTCATTGTGGCGGGAGTTTGTGTTCTGATCTCGGGAACTGTTGCTTTCTGGCTGGAGTCGGACAAGCTTCCTCGCGCCCGCTATTGGATGCTGTTGGCGTGCGCTGTAGGAAACTTGGGCGTTGCGCTGCTGCTGGTTGCTTCACTCGGATTGTCGCTGATGACTCGGTCTTTCAGCGAGTCCGCAGCAATGTCCGTGGCTTGGCACGCGATTGCGCTGTGCCTGCTGCTGCCGACGAGCATGAGCGCGCTCGTCCAGATGTCGCAGGTGAGGTCTAGACGAGTGTTTTGCCATGTCGCTCGCACCGGCTCGCGAGGCCTTCGTATTGGGTGACATTCGTTTCAGCCAATGGTGTGCAGGCAATTGTGCTCGGAGGTGTCGGGGCGCGCCTACCGGAGCGGGGACTATTCGGCGTCTGGGTTTGGCTGCCAGTCGCCCCAGGTGACGTCGGTGATCAGGCGATGCATCCACCGAGGCTGGCCGGTCTCGATGCCCCACACGTTCACCCCGCGCCCGCGGTCACGGAACCAGCCGATCAGCGACTCGATGTCGCCCGATGCGAAGATCAGATGGCTGCCGTCGGGCGACCAGATCGCAACCCGGGTCGGTGCGGGCAGTGCATGCACGAGCTCGACGTCGCCGTGGGGCGAGTCCGGCGTATGGACATACAGCGCCTCCCGCTCCGGCACGCCGTCGCCGTCGTCGTCGTGGAGGGCCACATAGGCAGCCCTGCCGTCGTCGGACCACGACAGCGCGTTGCCGAGCTGCGCCAGCGTGGTCGTGCCGCCGGTGCCGTCAGCCCGCTGCGTGCGGGCGACCAAGCCCGTCACGTTGTCGTCGGCATCGCGCAGCATCTCGGTATAGGAGATGTGTTCGCCGTCGTGCGACCAGAACACCCAGCCGTACGCGGACGGGGAGAGTTCGCCGATGAACCGCTGTGAGCTCCCGTCGCGGTGGGCGATCCACGACAGCTCGGGCGACAGGTAGTCGAGCACCGGGCGGTCGGTCTCGTCGGAATACTCGAGGTAGGCGCTGTCAGGCGACCACCCCAGGAAGTTCACGTTCGCAGCGATGCTCACTGGCCCGGCGTCTTCCTCTGCGTCTTCCCCGCCATTGCCGTCCTCACCGCCGCCGACAGTGCTGACGCGCAGCTCGGTCGAGCAGTCGGTCGGATCGAGCGCTTCGTACGCGAAGTGCATCCCGTCGGGCGACCACGGGTTGATGATCACCACGCTCCATGCGTGGAAATGCACCGGGCCGATCTCGCGTGTCTCGCTGCCGTCGGCGGACGCGAGCCACAGCACCCAGCTCTCATCGGTCGGATCGGCCTCGCACTCATGCGGGGTGGCATAGAGCAGATGCCTGCTGTCGGGCGACCAGCGCAGAACGATGGCGTCCTGGGCCAGCGTGACGGGCGGGGTGCTGCCATCTGTCGGCTCGATGCGTGCCTCGTTGACTTCCTCGTCTGTCTCGGGGTCGATATGGCCGGTGATGTACGCCATGTGCGTGCCGTCACGCGACCAGATGAAGTCCCGGATGTCGCCGTAGTACCAGGTCCGTGATTCCATCTGGCCCAAGCTGCGCAGCGGGGTGCCGTCGGCCTCGAACAGCAACGCCTCAAAGGAATCGAGACGGCCGTCGTCGTCGGTGTCGGCGTTCTTCCAGACGATGAGATGGGTGCCGTCGGGTGACCACCACGGCCATGTGCCCACTTCGACGAGCAGTTCGCCGGGGGAATCGGGTGTCGCGGCCAGCACCCGCTCCTCGTCGTCGGCCCATGCCAGCCGCCCGTCGCTGTGGTCCCATTCCCATCCGTTGTGGTCGGCGGTGCGCAGCGTGCGGTCGCTGCCGTCGGCCCGAACCGTGAACAGCGTTGAGCCGATGCCCCGGATGCCCGATGCCTCGGTGAGCACCAGGAATGGCGGGCCCTCGCTCTCGTCGTCGACTCCGGGTCGAATCCGCTCGCCCCTGCTGATCGCTTCGAACGTCGTGCGTGCGGTGCCGCTGAGCGTTTCGGTGTCGACAGCAGGAGCAGTCGTGCCGGTCGCGAGCGCAACGCGCTCCACGGACACGTCGGAGGAGATCGCTGCGAGCACTGCTTCGGTCGCTGCCTCAGCGGCAATGCCCGCTTCGTCCGCGAGCCCGGCGAACACGATCCGCGCCGGCCGGTAGTCGGCAATCAGCGATGCCGTCGCCTCCGCCAGGCCGTTGGCGACCGTGGCAGGCGAGAAGTAGGCGAGAGCGACATCGTCGAATCCTGCGGCGAACTCTCTCGCCGTGTTGATGTCGGCCTCGTTCCAGCCGTCAGCCACGATCAGCACCATCGCGTCGGGGCCCACGCGCTCGGGTGTGTCCAGCCCGACGCGGGCTGCCGCAGCGGCAGTCTCGGCGCGAGTGGCACCGTCCAGCCTCTGTATCACCGCCCACCGGTAAGCCGAGCGCACCGACGCCGAAAGTTCGTCCATCACCGCTGGCGGCACTGCCTCAGGGCCGCCGAGGACCATCACGCGATCGGGCGCAAATTCGCCAATGAGCTCAGCGAGCCCTGGCGCCACGCCGTCATCGCTCAGACATGAGGCGGCCGCGTTGCGCGAATGGCGGGCCAGCTCCACGGCCGCCGTCGTGTCGGCCGCGTTCGAGCAGTTCGCCAGGACCAGCGTCAGATTGGGTCCGTGGCGCACGAAATTGGATGGCTGCGTCCGCGCTGCTGCGGGCGTCGCCATTGCCAGGGTGCCCACCAGGGCTGTCAGCGCGACCGTCGCTGCGGCTGCCCGCAAACGCCGACGCTTCCGCCGAGGAGACACCTCGTGTGAACTCGCGTAAGGAAGTGCAGTATTCATCGAGGCAAGACGTTACCGTTGAGTCACCGGCGCTCTGCGATCCTCAGCGGGGCTGCGACTCAGCCCAGATGACGTCGGTGACGACGCGGTAGGCGAAACGCGGCTCGCTCGTGGCGACCACACACGCACTGGAGCCTTGCTGGCGCCGGCCCCGGTCGTTCTCGTATGCGCGGCTCAGTTCTGGCCGGCCAGCTTGCGGTTTTTGATCTTGGCCTTGACGTAGTCGCGGTTCATGAACGCAATGAAGTCGAGGCTGATCTCCTTGGGGCAGGCCTCGGTGCACTCGCCGTGGTTGGTGCATGACCCGAAGAACTGCTCCATTGTCTCCACCATCGACTCGGTGCGCTCCCAGCGTTGCGGCTGGCCCTGGGGGATCAGGTTGAGGTGCGCCAGCTTCGCCGAGGTGAACAACTGCGCCGCCGAATTCGGGCACGCAGCCACGCACGCCCCGCAGCCGATGCACGCCGCCGCGTCGAACGACGTGTCGGAGGCCTCCTTGGGCACCGGAGTGAAGTTGGCATCGCCCACCGCCCCGGTGTTCACCGAGATGTAGCCGCCCGCCTCGATGATGCGGTCGAACGAGCTGCGGTCGACCACCAGGTCGCGCACCACCGGGAACGCCTTCGCCCGGAACGGCTCCACGGTGATGACGTCGCCGTCGGAGAACTTGCGCATGTGCAGCTGGCAGGTGGTGGTGGCCACCTCGTGCCCGTGCGCCCGGCCGTTGATCATCAGGCTGCAGGTTCCGCAGATGCCCTCACGGCAGTCGTGGTCGAACTCGATCGGCACGCCGCCCTCGTCGATGAGCCGCTCATTGATGATGTCGAGCAGCTCCAGGAACGACATGTCCTCGCTGACGCCGGGCGCGTCGAAGGTCACGAAGCCGCCCTTGGCGTCGGGCCCGTCCTGGCGCCAGATGCGCAGCGTGAGGTTCAAGGTGCCGCTCTGGCTCTGGCCGTTGTGCTGGCTCTGCCCGTTTGTCCCGCTCACTTGTAGCTCCGTTGCGTCAGTGCCACCTCGTCGAACGACAGCTCCTCGGTGTGGCGGGTCTGCACGGTGTCGGTGTCGTGCCATTCCCACGCAGCGACGTGCGCAAAGTTCTCGTCGTCGCGCTGCGCCTCGCCCTCGGGTGTCTGGTGCTCGGCCCGGAAGTGCCCGCCACAGCTCTCCTCGCGCACCAAGGCGTCGCGGGCCATCAGCGTGGCCAGCTCGAAGAAGTCGGCCACCCGGCCCGCCTTCTCCAGGCTCTGGTTGAGATTGGCGCCCGAACCCGGCACACGCAGGTCGGCCCAGAACTCGGCCTCCAGCGCCGGGATCTCCGACAGCGCTTTCTCCAGCCCAGCAGAAGTGCGTTCCATGCCGATGTAGTCCCACACGATCTTGCCGAGCTCGCGGTGAAACCAGTCGACTGAACGGGTGCCGCCGATCGAGAGGAATCGCTGGGTGGCGTCGGTCACCTCGGCAACCGCCTGGGAGCACACGGGGTCATCGGTGGGCACCACCGGCTCGCCCAGCCGGGCCGCCAGGTCGTCGCCGATCGTGTAGGGCAGCACGAAGTAGCCGTCGGCCAGGCCCTGCATGAGCGCCGAGGCCCCGAGCCGGTTGGCCCCGTGGTCGGAGAAGTTGGCCTCGCCGATCGAGTAGCAGCCCGGCACCGTGGTCATGAGGTGGTAGTCGACCCACAGCCCGCCCATCGTGTAGTGCGTGGCGGGGTAGATGCGCATCGGCCCGGCATAGGGGTTCTCGCCGGTGATGCGTTCGTACATGTCGAACAGGTTCCCGTACTTGGCCGCCACTGCGTCTTTGCCTTCGCGGCCGATCACCTCGGAGAAGTCGAGGTAGACGCCGTTGCGCAGCGGCCCCACGCCCTTGCCCTGGTCCACCACGGTCTTGGCGTTGCGGCTGGCCACGTCGCGTGGCACCAGGTTCCCGAAGGCCGGGTACTTGCGCTCGAGGTAGTAGTCGCGCTCGGGTTCGGGGATCTGCCCCGCCGGGCGGGTGTCGTCCATCTGCGAGGGCACCCAGATGCGCCCGTCGTTGCGCAGCGACTCAGACATCAGCGTCAGCTTCGACTGGAACTCGTCGCTGGCGGGAATGCAGGTGGGGTGGATCTGGGTGTAGCAGGCGTTGGCGAAGAACGCCCCCCGCCGGTGCGCCCGCCACGCAGCAGTGACGTTGCAGGCCATGGCGTTGGTGGACAGGTAATAGACGTTGCCGTACCCGCCGGTGGCCAGCACCACCGCATGGGCGGTGTGCGCCGCGATCTCGCCCGAGACCAGGTCGCGGGTGACGATGCCGCAGGCCCGCCCGTCCTTGGTGATGAGGTCGAGCATCTCGGTGCGGGTGTAGAGCTTGACGCCTCCGGCGGCCACCTGCTTGGCGAGCGCCTGGTAGGCGCCCAGCAGGAGCTGCTGGCCGGTCTGTCCCCGGGCATAGAACGTGCGGCTGACCTGAGCGCCGCCGAAGGACCGGTTGTCGAGCAGGCCGCCGTACTCGCGAGCGAAGGGCACGCCCTGGGCCGCGCACTGGTCGATGATGTTCAGCGACACCTCGGCCAGGCGGTGCACGTTGGCCTCACGGCTGCGGTAGTCGCCGCCCTTGACCGTGTCGTAGAAGAGCCGGTGCACCGAGTCGCCGTCGTTGGTGTAGTTCTTCGCGGCGTTGATGCCGCCCTGGGCTGCGATCGAGTGGGCCCGGCGGGGCGAGTCGTGGAAGGTGAAGGCCTTCACCCGGTAGCCCAGCTCCGACAGCGACGCCGCCGCGGAGGCGCCTGCCAGGCCGGTGCCGACCACGATGATCTCGAAGCGGCGCTTGTTGTTCGGGTTGACCAGCTTCATGGAGAACTTGTGGTCGGTCCACTTGTTCGCCATCGCCCCGTCGGGCACGCGAGCGTCGAGCACGCCGTTCATGACCATGAGTGCGCCTCCGCGGCTTCGCAGTGTTTGCCGTGGCCTTCGCCGCTGAGCGGGGTGTGTTTGCTTCCCATGTCAGTGCGCCTCCGCTTCTGCGCCCAGACACTCCAAGCCGGTGGTGTCGTTGACCGGGCAGTCCCGGTTGTCCTCGTCGACGAGGCCGGCCTGCACGAGCACCGGGAACGACAGGTTTCCCACCAGGATCACGCCGGCCAGCACGGTGGCCAGGTTGCGGCGCAGTCCGTTGTAGCGCGGGTTGTTGACACCGAGGGTCTGGAACATGCTCCAGGTGCCGTGGAAGATGTGGACGGCCAGCGCCACGTTCGCCACGACATAGAGGATCGCCACCGGAATGGACGACAGCGACTCCACCACGTTGTGGTACGGATCGCCCCGCACGTACGCATCGCCCAGCCACCAGCCCCACGTCAGGTCGGCCAGGTGGAACAGCACGTACAGGCCCACGATGGGGCCGGTCCAGCGCATGGTGCGCGAGGCGTAGTTGGCGGCGACGTAGTCGCGCTTCGACTCGTACTTCTTGGCGCCGCCGATGAAGCCGGCCCGCTGCGAGGCCAGCCGGCTGCGCTCCTTGAGCGTGTACGCCGAGTGCAGGTGCACCAGGAACATCGCGAGCAGCCCGACCCGCATGATCCACAGCACCAGCGTGCGGGGCAGCAGACCGCCGCCGAGGTCGCGCAGCGTCTCGGCGTACTCGTACATCCGCGAGGGGCCCTCGTAGAGGTGCAGGTTGCCGATCATGTGAACGATCACGAAACCCAGCAGTCCCACGCCGGTCCAGGCCATGACCCACTTGCGGCCGATCGCTGACTGGTAGATGTTCAGCGGGAACGGCAGGGGGCGCTTGGTTTTGAACACCGGTGCAGACCCGGCGGCCTGCGTGGCAGTCGGCGCCATGTGTTCCTCCCGTACGTGGCGTTGTGCGGCGGCACAGTATGCCGGTCTCCCGCCGGTCAAGGAGGCTGACGTTAGCGAACTGGCCGGGATGGATCAGCGGCGCTCATCGCCATGGCAATGACGCGCTGTGCCCACGGCGACCACCCTCGCCCGCCCGCGGTCTGGGAGGGCTGCCATGCCGCGACGCAGGGATGGTGGCCCGCGTGGTCGGCAGCCGCTGCGGCGGCCTGGGAGGCGAGCGCGCGCAGGCCACGCTCGGCGCCGGCGAACACGCTGGGATCGAGCGTGACCTGCTGGCACAGCAGCCGGCCCGCCACGTTGGCTGACTCATAGGTGCTGGGGTGGCTCAGCTCGTGCTCGTTGGCGCGCAGCGCGTCACATCCGTCGCGGTGCGGCTCGCCGTTCACGAGCAGTGCCTTGTGCCGCCTCGCAATCGTTCGGACTCCGGTGGGGAGCCTGACCGCATGGCTGGAGCGCCCGTCGATCGCGATGTCGATGTCGATGCAGTACAGCGCTTGGTCTCCCATGCCGGCGGGCCACCACAGCGAGGGGCGCTCGAGCGTGACCAGCCACTCCAGCTCGTTGCGGCCACGGGCCAGCACCGGCTCAGACAGCGCCATGCCGTCGTCGCGCGTAGCGACTCGCCGGGTGGCGTCGTGGGACCAGCCGGCGTCGGGGTCGTCGGCGGGCAGCACGGTCGTGGTCACCTCGCCGCGGTGCGTGCCGCTGCTGTTCACGGTGGCAGAGATGCGCAGCACGGCCTGGTCGAGGCTGGCCTCGAGCACCAAGGCCCGCACCCGCTCGATGCGCGCCGGCCCGGTCTGGCAGATGCGCACGTGCGCGTCCTGGTCCTGAGGCACCCGGACGGTGCCGCGAGCCGCCTCGACGGCTGCCAGGTGTTCGGAGCCCGAGCGGAGCAGTGGACTCACTTCGAACGCGTGCTCGGCGTGGCGCCCGCGCAGATCGCCCAAGTAGGTGCCGTCGAGCCAAAGGTGGCCCAGCTCGCACAGGCCGCTCGCAACGAGCCACCAGCGGGCGTGAGGGTCAGCAGCGCTCTGCGGTCCTGCCGACAGCTCGGGCGGCAGCTCGAAGCGCCTCCGGTAGAGCACGGCATCGGACTGCGCGAGTCCGGAATCCAGCCACCACCGCCCCAGATGCTGCGTGGCCTCCCACTCATCGTCGTCCAGCGCCCGGTCGGCAACGGTGCGCCACTCACCAGCCCCCGCAGCACGCACCAGCCAGTCACCAGCCAGCGCCCGGGCACTTCCGCCTCTCGCTGTCAAGTGGAAAGTCATCGAAAAATACTGAGAGAGATGAATAGGTGTGCTGCAAACATCATGCAAGACCCCCGCCCAGCGAGCCGAGCGGGGGCCTTCGAGGAACGGAACTGCGACAGCTTCGTTCCATGGGGGCAGCCGGGTGGCCGGGACGGGCTGTAAATCCACTCCCGAGGGGTTCGACTCCCCTTGCCTCCACCTCTCACGCTATGCGCGGCCAACGGGCGGTGCAACCAACTTGCACCGGCGCTTGGGGGAACAGCGCCGGTCTCGCCGGATGTCCCGTGCGGCGTCGCGCTCCATGCGATATCGGGCCTCTTTGCGGGCTAGGTTGCCCGCCATGACCCAACCCTCCACGCTCGGCGAACTGCGCAAGATCGGCTGGGTGTCCCAGCCGGTCAAAGAGGAGATGCGTGCGAACGCCGCCAAGGCTGTCGCCGCGGGAGAGCCGCTGTTCGACGGCGTGCTGGGCTACGAGAACACGGTGCTGCCTCAGCTCGAGAACGCCATGCTGGCCGGCCACGACGTGGTGTTCCTGGGCGAGCGGGGGCAGGCCAAGACCCGCATGATCCGCTCGCTGGTGAACCTGCTCGATGAGTGGATGCCGTACATCGAGGGCTCCGAGATCTTCGACGACCCCTACAACCCGGTGTCGCGCCACGCCCTCGATCTCGTCGCCGAGCACGGCGACGACACGCCCATTGCGTGGGCGCATCGAGATGTCCGCTACGGCGAGAAGCTGGCCACGCCCGACACGTCAATCGCCGACCTCATCGGAGAGGTCGACCCCATCAAGGTCGCCGAGGGCCGGTACCTGTCTGACGAGCTGACGCTGCACTACGGGCTGGTGCCGCGCACCAACCGCGGCATCTTCGCCATCAACGAGCTGCCCGACCTTGCCGAGCGCATCCAGGTGGGCCTGCTCAACGTGCTCGAGGAACGCGACGTGCAGATCCGCGGCTACAAGATCCGCCTGCCGCTCGACGTGCTGCTGGTGGCGACGGCCAACCCGGAGGACTACACCAACCGGGGCCGCATCATCACGCCGCTGAAGGACCGCTTCGGGGCCCAGATCCGCACCCACTACCCGCTCGACGTGGACACCGAGATGGACATCGCGTCCGCCGAGGCCCGCCCGCTGGATCTGGCCGGGATCGATGTGGGCTTCGACGGCGGCGTCAGCGTCACGCTGCCCGAGTTCATGGCTGAGATCGTGGCGACGTTCAGTCATGTGGCTCGTGCCAGCAGCCATGTCAACCAGCGCTCGGGCGTGTCGGTGCGCATGACCGTCACCAACACCGAGACGCTCGTGGCCAACGCCACCCGCCGGGCGCTGCAACGCGGCGAGCGCAGTGTGGTACCTCGTGTCAGCGATCTCGACTCGCTCATGAGCTCGACCGCAGGCAAGATCGAGATCGAGTCGATGGAGGAAGGCCGCGACGGCAAGATCGTCGAGACCATGCTCAAAGCCGCCGTGCTGGAGGTCTTCAAGAACCGCTTCTCGCCCGACGAGCTCAGCGACGTGGTGGCCAGCTTCGGCGAAGGCAAGGTGGTGCACACCGGCGACGACCTCGGCTCGGAGGCCTACATGGAGCTGCTCGCCGGCAACCAGGCGCTCGCGGTCGCCGCTGAGTCGCTGGTAGCGACCGCTGCGGATTCGCAGTCCGACGAAGGCGCCGCACCCGCAGTGCTGGCCTCCGCTGTCGAGCTGGTGCTCGAAGGCCTGCACCTGTCCAAGCGGCTCAACAAAGAGCACGTCGGCGCCCGGGCCACCTACCGCTCCCGTGGTTGAGTGGCTGTACGCGTAACGACCGTTGCCATGAGAGAGTGATGCACATGGGAGAGCGCGTTGGATTCCCGAAGCGCTCGGCTGCGCTCCGGCCGGACGGGGCCAGCCAGTGAAGATCCGCTGGCGCCGGGCTCGCCGGGAAGGCGCGCGCTTCGAATACTCGGCCTGGGACGGCACCCAGACCGGTTTCGACTTCGACGCGGACAGCCTCTTCGCGGAGATGACCGACGATCTGCTGTATCACGGCGATCTCAATGCGGCGCTGCGCCGGCTTATGCAGCAGGGCTTCACTGATTCGGAAGGCAACCGGCTCGAAGGCCTGCGCGAAATGCTCGAGCGGCTGCGCGAACGCCGCTCGGAGATGCTCGATCAGTTCGACCTCGGCGGCGTGTACGACGACATCGCCCGCGAGCTCGACGAGATCACCGACATCGAGCGTGAGGCGCTGGAGGAATTCGCTCACGACGCGGCCGACAGCGGCGATGAGCGCCGCGACGAGATCGCCCAGTCGAGCGCCGCCGAACGCAACCTGCAGCTCGACATGCTGCCCCCCGACCTGGCCGGCAAGATGCGCGGCCTGCAGAGCTACGACTTCGAATCGCCCGAGGCGCGCGAGCAGTTCAACGAGCTCGTCGAGCGGCTGCGCCAAGAAGTGGCTCAGAGCTACTTCGACCAGATGACCGGGGCCATGGGCAACATGAGCCCCGAGGACCTGGCCCGCACCAAGGACATGATGGCCGAGCTCAACCAGATGCTCGAACAGCGTGCCCGCGGCGAGGAGCCCGACTTCGAGGGATTCATGGATCGCTATGGCGATTTCTTCCCCGAGAACCCCCAGACGCTCGACGAGCTGCTCGAGATCATGGCCAAGCGCATGGCAGCCATGGCGTCGATGCTGAATTCGATGACTCCCGAACAGCGCCAGCAACTCGCCGACCTGGCGTCGCAGTTCATGGACGACATGGACCTGCAGTGGCAGGCCCAGCAGCTCGCGCAGAACCTCCAGCAGGCGTTCCCCGACATGGGCTGGGATCGCAACTACTCCTTCGGCGGCGACGACCCGCTGTCGATGTCGCAGGCGGCCGATGTCATGGCGCAGCTCGGCGACCTCGACGCGCTCGCCGAGATGCTCCAAGGCGCCGTCAGCCCCTCCGCGCTGGCCGAAGTGGATCCCGAGCGGGTCAGGGAGCTGCTCGGCAACCAGTCGGCCGAAGCGCTGGAGCGGCTCAGCGAGATGGCCCGCATGCTCGAGGAATCAGGTCTCGCGCAGCACACCGAGGGCCGCCTGGAGCTGACGCCGAGGGCACTGCGCCGCATCGGTCAGAACGCGCTCGGCGACCTGTTCAACCGACTCATGGACGACAAGGTGGGCAGTCACCAGGTGCGCAAGTCCGGGGTCGGCCACGAGTTCGCGTACGAGACCAAGCAGTACGAGTTCGGCGACACCTTCAACCTGAACATCGAGCGCACCGTGCGCAACGCCGTCACCCGGCAGGGGACCGGCACACCGGTGAGCCTCACGCCCGACGACTTCGAGATCGAGCGCTCCGAGCTGCTGTCGCGGGCATCGACGGTGCTGATGCTGGACCTGTCGCTGTCGATGCCGATGCGGGACAACTTCCTGCCGGCCAAGAAGGTCACGATGGCGCTGCACTCGCTGATCTCCACGCAGTTCCCGCGGGACTACCTGGGCATCGTGGGCTTTGCCGAATCAGCGTCTGAGCTGACCGCTGCGCAGCTGCCGGAGGTGTCGTGGGACTTCGCCTACGGCACCAACATGCAGCACGGCTTCATGATCGCCCGGCGCATGCTGGCCCGCCAGACCGGCTCGAAACAGATCATCATGATCACCGACGGCGAGCCGACCGCACACCTGTCCCGTGACGGTCGCCCGTACTTCGCCTACCCGCCGGTGCGCGAGACCATCGAGGCCACGCTGCTGGAAGTGGCTCGGGCGACCCGCGAGGACATCCGCATCAACGTGTTCATGCTCGACCCGAACAGCTACCTGCGAGCCTTCGTCGAGAAGATGACCGAAATGAACGGCGGGCGGGCGTTCTTCACCAGCCCCCACAACCTGGGCGACTACGTGCTGGTCGACTTCCTCGAGCACCGCCGCCGGCTCATCACCAGCGGCCGCCTGTAGCTGTCACCCTGTAGCTGTCATTCCGCGTCGGGGAGCAGGCCGGTCAGGACCAATTCGGCGAACTGGCGGGCGAGGTCTTCGAGACGCAATTCGCCGCCAGGGCGGTACCAGCTGGCCAGCGAGTTGAGGCCCGAGATCATGATCCGGGCGAGGACCTTGGCATTGGCGTCGTCGCGCAGCGAGCCGTCGGACTGGCCTTCTGCAAGCAGGCCGACCCACAGGTTGGTGAAGTCGCGCAGGGGCACATTCAGGCTCTGGCGGGTCTGGGGAGGCGACTCGTTGTAGCAGCGGATGTTGGCGACCGTGAAGTTGCTCTCGGCCACGATGCAGTTGACGTAGGCCACGATGGCTTCGGCCAGACGGTCGGAGCCCTTCGCCTCGGCGCCCAATGCCTCCAGCGCCGCGTTGATCGCGGCGCGGGCGTGGTCGATGCCGACGCTCAGCACCTCTTCGACGATCGCGTCCTTGGAGTCGAAGTGGTAGTAGAGGCTGCCTGCCTGCATCTCTGCGGCGCCGGCGATGTCGGTCAGGGTGGTGGCGGCATAGCCACGGCACGAGAGCAAGCGCGCAGCAGCATCCAGGATGCGCATACGGCTGCGCTCGCCCTTGCGAATCCTCCGGCCGTTGCCATTGCCGTTGCCGCCGTTCTCATCGACGTCAGCGGCAGCGGAGTTGTTGGTGGGATCCGGCTGGGCCGAGCTGCCAATGGCTGCCTCGGTGCTGTCCATGCCTCGGAAGAACTTAGTCCTGAACGGGCGTTCATGCAGGAGTCGAACCCTGATCAGGGGGTTTCACCCGACAGCAGTGCGCGGATCACGGCGAATGCGGGGTTGCGGCGGCGCGGGACCGGGCGCGCTCTGGGGCTGGCACGGGCGTGCTCACCTACACTCCGCGAAGTCGTCTGCGAGGCTCAGGGCCTGCGCAGATCGCGGACGGCTGCGGGCACAGACGACGGGAGCCACGGTGAAATTCAGCTTGTTCATGTACTGCACGATCGGCCGGCGCCATGAGCTGGAAGCCGGCCTCGCAGGGCTCAACAACGACTACTACCAGCGCATGCTCGGCGAGATCGCCGAGATCGCCCGCTTCGCCGACGACAACGGCTGGTACGGCTTCGGCCACCCCGAGCACCACCTGCAGATCGAGGGGTTCGAGATCTCCAACGACCTGAACCTCATGGCCACCTGGATCGCCCAGCACAGCACCCGGCTGCGGCCGATCGCCTGCGGCTACGTGTCGACCACTCACAACCCGCTGCGGGTCGCCGAGCAGGTGGCGACGCTCGACCACATGACCGGCGGGAGGCTCTGCTTCGGCGCGGTGCGCGGCTACCAGCATCGCTGGGTGGACCAGTTCAAGATCCGCCCTGATCTCGCTGCGGTCGGCAAGTGGAACCGCGGCACCGACGCAGACGACTACAACCGCCGGTACTTCGAAGAATTCGTCGACGTGGTGCTCACCGCCCTCAAGAACAACACGTTCTCCTACGAGGGCGAGTTCTGGCGCTTCCCCAACGACAACCTCAACCCCCACACCCACACCGTGTATTCCGACTACGGCGCCGGGGTGGACGCCGACATGACGATCCACGAGGTGGGCATCGCACCGCGCCCGCTGCAGACGCCGCACCCGCCGCTCTACGGCGGGTTCACGATGTCGATGGATTCGGCCGTCTTCTGGGCTCGCTACGGCGGCACGCCGATCGTGCTCAGCGACAAGATGGAGTTCTGCGAGGCGCTGTGGAGGGCGTACCGCGCCGAGGCCGCTCAACACGGCATCGAAAAGCCCCGCGGGCACGAGTGCGGCTGGGGCGGTGTCGCCGTATGCGCGCCCACCGACGCCGAGGCCTGGGCGCAGTTCGCCGACATGGAGTGGTTCTGGAACCAGTGGGCCATCCAGTTCGGCCAGGGCATGCCGCTGCAGCTCGTGGGCAGCCCCGACACGATCAGCCGCCAGATCGAAGAGGCACAGACTGTGCTCGGCATCGACGAGGCGTTCTTCCTGGTCCCCCAAGGCATCCATTCCGCCGACCAGATCAACGCGTCGCTCGAGCTCATCAGCGACAAGGTGATGCCTCGCTTTGCCTGAGCGCTGGTCATGATCTCGGGCATCTCCGAGCGGACGATCACTGGGGCAGACGGCTCGACCGCGGTGGTGGTGACGCCACGTGGCGATCTCGATCTGGGCACGATCGCCTCGCTGGACAGCGCGCTCCGCTCCG
Source organism: Acidimicrobiales bacterium (assembly GCA_965231925.1). GTDB lineage: Bacteria > Actinomycetota > Acidimicrobiia > Acidimicrobiales > Poriferisodalaceae > Poriferisodalis. Next base: position 255,374 of record OZ246894.1, on the reverse strand, counting down.
CGCTGGCGGCTGCGGGAACACCGCCGCGACTCGTTGTCGACCTGTCCGACATCGACGTGATGCAGCCGGTCGTCCTCGGCGTCCTGCTCGACGCGCGCCGACGCTGCAGTGCCGCCCGCGGCGCCATGGCGCTCGTGGTGAGCGCGCCCGGGGTCGCCGCAACCTTGGCCGAGACCGAGGTCGATTCGCTCTTCGCCACCGCCCCCGGGCTGGCTGACGCCATTGCGGACGTGACCGGTCGCTGAAGATCGTCGCAACAGACGGCCTGAGAATCCCGCGCGGCAAGGTGCCCCCAATAGCGGCCCGTAGCCTGTGGGCCGATATGGCGGGTCCGGACTACCTGTTCCAACGCGAGACATTTGTGGGCGGCGAAAGCAGGCTCGCGCGATACGTGGCCCGGCCGATTCTGAATTTCATCAACCGCGAAGTCGCCAGCAGCGTGCTGCTGTTGCTGGCCACCGGCGCGGCGCTCATCTGGGCGAACTCGCAATGGAGCGACAGCTATTTCGATTTCTGGCACACGTACATCGATCTCGCGATTGGCTCGTATCACCTGCATCCGTTGACACTGGGGCACTTCGTCAACGACGCCCTCATGGCGCTGTTCTTCTTTGTGGTCGGCTTGGAGATCAAACGCGAGCTGGTCACCGGTCATCTCGCAAACGTGCGGGCTGCCATGCTGCCTGCGATTGCGGCCGTCGGCGGGATGGTGGTGCCCGCACTGCTGTACTTCGCCTTGAATCCGTCGGGTGATGCCGCGGCGGGCTGGGCGATGCCGATGGCGACCGACATTGCGTTCGCGGTGGGCATCGTGTCGCTGCTGGGATCACGCGTGCCTTCGATGCTGAAGCTGTTTCTCTTGACACTGGCGATCGTGGATGACATCGGGGCCATCGTGGTCATCGCGATCTTCTACGCCGGCGACCTGGACTTCAGGTGGCTTGCGCTGGCAGCAGGTCTGCTCGTGGTGATCCGGGCCCTGACCGTGTTGAAGGTATGGGCCGTCGAGTTGTATGTAGTGATCGGGCTCGTGGTCTGGTTCGCGACGCTGGAATCGGGCGTGCACGCCACTATCGCCGGGGTGGCGCTCGGACTGCTGACGCCGGCCAAACCGCTCCTCGGCCAAGTGCAGGCCCAAGATGTGGTGGACCACCTCCCGGACAATCCGAGTGTGGAGCAAGTCCATCAAGCATCGTTCCTCGTCCAAGAATCGGTGCCGATGACCGAACGCCTCGAGTCGGTCCTGCACCCGTTCACCGCATTCTTGATTGTTCCCATCTTCGCGCTCGCGAATGCGGGCGTGAAGCTGTCGGGCGACACCGTGTCCGACGCTGCCACTTCGCCCGTCACCTGGGGCGTGATTCTGGGTCTGGTCGTGGGCAAGCCGGTCGGCATCACACTGTTCACCTGGCTTGCCGTGCGGCTGGGATTCGAGTTGCCCGAAGGGCTCAACTGGCCGCAGTTCGTCGGCGCGGGCTTCGCGGCGGGCATCGGCTTCACTGTGTCGATACTGATCTCAGGACTCGCCTTTGATGCCGGCGGCGTGACCGATCTCGCCAAGATCGGCATCTTGGTGGCTTCCCTGGCCGCTGCTGCGGGCGCGCTGCTCGTTCTGTGGTGGGCCGGAAGGCATGCGACCGACTCCTAGGAGCGTGGTCGGAAAGTCGCATTTCGGGTGTTTAGTGCATGCAAAACCGCAGGTCAGGGGCTTGCAGATTGGGTCCGGCGCCCATTTCCGACCAGCCTCCTAGTTCGCGGCCCCTGAGCAGCACGAGAATCGCGTCGAGTCCGGAGAGCTGCGTCGTCTGCATCTGTGCTTGCGGCCCGGCATACTCCCCCGAGCCATCTCGAACTGACCTGATCCTGACCTGATCCTGCTGCGACCCTGGAGGTCCTTGTGACTGCTGTTCCGTACCTGGCCCTGATCGCTTCTGTGCTGGCGCTGCTGCTGGCGTACTACTTCGCCAAGGTGGTGCTGCGGGCTGACCAAGGCACCGACTTGATGCGCGAGATCGGCGCCGCCATCCGCGAGGGCGCCATGGCGTTCCTGCGCCGGGAATACAAGTGGGTCTCAGTCTTCGTGGCAGCCATGTTCGTGCTGCTGCTTATCGTGCCGATCGACGGCCGCCCGGCTGCCAGCTTCGCCTACCTCATGGGCGCAGTGCTGTCGTCGGTGGCGGGCTTCATCGGCATGCACATCGCCACTGCGGCCAACACCCGCACGGCCAATGCGGCCCGCGAGGGTGCCGCGAAGGCCCTGCCGCTGGCGTTCAAGGGCGGGGCCGTCATGGGTTTCAGCGTTGCCGGGCTGGCGTTGCTGGGCATCTCGATCAACTACCTGCTGTGGGTGAAGTGGCTGGGCGTCGACCAGGCGTTCCAGGTGGTGGCGGCGTTCGGCCTGGGCGCCAGCTCGATCGCCCTGTTCGCCCGTATCGGCGGCGGCATCTACACCAAGGCGGCCGACGTCGGCGGCGACCTGGTGGGCAAGGTGGAAGCCGGCATCCCCGAGGACGATCCCCGCAACCCGGCCACCATTGCCGATGCGGTGGGCGACAACGTGGGCGACGTGGCCGGCATGGGCGCCGACCTGTTCGAGTCGTACGCCGGGTCGATCGTGGCGCCGGTGGTGCTGGCCTCGCTGTTGGTGCCGGTGTTCATGGAGGGCGACAGCCTGGCTGCCAACTTCGGCGATGCCGAGGCGCTGCTCATGTACCCGATCCTGATCGGGGCGCTGGGCATGATCGCCTCGATCGTCGGCGCGCTGTTCGTGCGCGGCCGCGAGGGCCGCAGCCTGTCGGGGCAGCTGCACGCCGGCCAGTACGTGGCGATGGCGCTCACCGTGGTGTTCTCCATCGTGGGCACGCTGGTGCTGTTCGGCGGCAGCCCGACCATCGGCAACTACGTGCTCGACGCACCGATCTTCCTGGCGCTGACGATCATCGTGGGGCTGCTCGGCGGCTGGGCCATCGGCTTCACCTCGGAGTACTTCACCTCTGAGCACTACCGCCCCGTGAAGGGCATCGCCCAGCAATCCGAGACGGGTGCCGCCACGGTCACCATCGAAGGCATCGCGCAGGGCAAGCTCTCGACGCTGCCGGCGGTGGTGCTTGTGGTGACGATGATCGGCCTGTCGTACTGGTTCGGCGGGCTGGCCTTCGGCGATGCCGGCAACGAGATCGGGCTGTACGGCGTGGCGCTGGCGGCCATCGGCATGCTGTCGGTGACCGGCGTGATCGTGGCCGTGGACGCCTATGGGCCCATCGCTGACAACGCCGGCGGCATCGCCGAGATGGCCGAGCTGCCGCCCGAGGTGCGCGGCGTCACCGACAGCCTCGACTCGCTGGGCAACACCACTGCTGCGGTGGCCAAGGGCTTCGCCGTCGGCTCGGCTGCGGTGACGGCGCTGGCGCTGTTCAAGTCGTTCAGCCTCACCGCCGACCTCGAGTTCCTCGACATCAACGACACCGCGGTCACGATCGGGCTGTTCCTGGGCGCCATGACGCCGTTCATCTTTGCGGCGCTCACAATGTCCTCAGTGGGGCGGGCGGCACAGGCGATGATCGTGGAGGTCCGCCGGCAGTTCGCCGAAATCCCGGGACTGCGTGAAGGCGAGCCGGGCGTGAAGCCCGACAGCCGCCGCTGCGTGGACATCTCCACCCAGGCGGCCCTGCGCGAGATGCTGCTGCCAGGCGGTCTGGCCGTCATCCTGCCGCTCGTCATCGGCTTCATCGACGTGAACGCGCTCGGCGGCTTCCTGGCCGGGGCAGTGGTGACCGGCTTCCTGATCGCCATCTACATGGCCAACTCGGGCGGCGCCTGGGACAACGCCAAGAAGTACATCGAGGCGGGTGCGCACGGCGGCAAGGGCACCGACGCCCACGCGGCTGCCGTGGTCGGCGACACTATCGGCGATCCCTTCAAGGACACCTCAGGCCCGGCGATGAACATCCTCATCAAGGTGATGACGATCGTCAGCCTCGTCTTCGTCCCCGCCTTCCTCTGAGCCGTCGCGCACGGTTCGTGCGCCCGCAGCGGAGGCGGCAGAACCCTCGGCTCCAGCGATCCGGCCGGTCGCAACGTCGCTGAGTCTCCTGCCGCCTCCGCTGCTTTGGCATCTGTGCCGGCGAGTCAAGCTCTCAAACGCCGAGGACGGCCATGCCGATGGCGCGGGCTGCCTGCGCCTGACGTCGATCGAACGTCAGCACTGTTGCGTGCGGACTCGCTTGCCGGGCTGCCGCCAAGTGGATGGCGTCGAGCGACCGGCACAGCGTTTCCTCAGCGATCCAGGCAGCGTCCGCACATACATCTGCATCGAGGTTCATCATTGCGAACTCGTCGAGGTCCAACTGCAACTGGTTCTGAACCCGCGCCAGTTCCTCTCCCTCATAGAGCCGTCGCAAGTTGCGCCTGACTTCGATCTCTGTCAAACGCGAGGTGACCAGCACTTCTTCCGCGGTCATGAGCGTGCGCACTGTCTCTGAATCGCGCTCTGTCCTGTATCGCTTGAACAACGCGCTCGACTCCACGTAAAGCATCAGTCGCCGCGGTCCTCGTCCAGCATCTCCATGATGCTCGGAGCATCGGTAGACAGGAGCGGCGGGGTGAACGGCTTGAGCCCTCGCCTGCGTTTCGGCGGAGTGATCCAGCCCTCGGCGACGCCTTGTTCTATGCGTGCGAGGTCGTCCAGTGTCGAGTCGTCCAGTGCGGTCAGCTGAGCGACGGGACGTCCGCGGTCGGTCACGATGATGCACTCACCGCCGGCAGCGCGCCGCACGCATTCCGACAGCTTCGCCTTCAACTCTCGAATGCCAATGTTCGCGCTCATGTGACCACATTAGGCAGCGATGTAGTCTCGAAACAAATCGATTTGTGACCACATCGGTGCACAGCTCGCAGCGGTCTTCGTCGCGATTCCGCCGCCGAGACGCTGGGGTCAGGCGGTAGCCGGCGGGCGAAGGCGGTCGGCTACGCCGCGGGTGAGGCGGTCGAGGACTCCTGCCAGCAGGACGATGGCAATGCCTGCCTCGAAGCCCCGGCCCGGCGGTCAGTGCTCGTTGCGAAGATCGCAGCAGGAAACCCCGCTTCGTCTGGGTCGGGAGCTCTTCACGGTTGGGGACCGCTTGCTGGTTGGGGGAACGACGGCTCGTCGCCAGATTTGGCAGTACGTGCAGCGCGCCATCGGCTTACGAAGCTGCGAAAGCACCCGGACCCGATGACAGCCAGCGTCCCGAGAAGCACCGCGCCCACTGGTTGCCGAATACGCCGCCGCCACTCGACCCGAGCACACCTTGTCTGCTCACACGTCCGCTTCGACCGCACGATGGTCTCGATTCCCGCAGTCTCGCCTGCCTTAACCGACTCGGGGAACCAGCCCCGGAACTCAGGTGGCGGCCGCAAGCGCGGTCGGCTACGCCGAGGATTGAGCGTTCGGCGGCCACCGGCGCTCCAGTCCGTCCTTTCCGATCACGTAGACGTAGGGCCCAGCCTTCGCCGCTCGCCGCAGAATGCGGTTGAAGTGACGATCGAGACGGCTCGCCATCTCATCACCCGAAATACTGGCGTTGTTGAACGCAAAGACTCGCAGCCGCGACGACTTCAGGTCATCGGCGTGGTCGCGAATAATCGAGTAGTCCTTGGTGATCGCGATCCAACCCTCGCGCCCCGCCCGCTCGATCCACTCATCGTCAGGCACCCGTTGGTCCGCGCCGTTCGGATAGACGTCTGCCATCGGTAGCGCCTCGCAGCCGCGTGCGCGTATGGCTTCCGCAACCACATGCCGACCTACTCCCCGGTCCAAGAAGAAGATCGGCGGCGGTTTCTCAGGCTGCTGCCGTTTCCGGCCAGATGGCATTGAGGGCTTCCGAAATGTCCTCCGACGGCACGTCGTAGTCGCGCGCGATCGACTTGATTGGCTCCCCGGCCTGCACTCTCGACCTCACCGCGGACAGAGGCGCTCCGCCGTTCATGAAGATGGGTTCACCGCGCGCCACTTCCGGCACGACTCGCAGCAGTTCTCGCTTGGTGACCGGCAGTACAAGTTGGGTGGCCCAGCGGTCTCCAAAGATGATCCGCTGCAGATACTCGTCCAGCACCTCGTGAAACACCCGTTGGCCAGTACCGACGACCGTCAGCAGCCGCAGCAGTGGCTCCTCGTGATCGCTCGCGTAGTCGTACAGAATTTCCGCCCCATCGGTATAGAGCTGCTGGGATGCCAGGGCGTTGTGCAGCTCGCCTTGTCTCGTCAAGACCTCAATGGCTTGACGGATCTTCTGCATGGAGAGGCCGGTGCTGCGAAACGCTTGAACAACGGTCGCCTCGACTAGTCCTACAAATGGCACTCGGCGACTCCGACCATGGGGAACAGCCGATATGACGGGACCCATCACGACTGCCGGGCGGTCCGCAAACTCGCGCCGATAGCCATGGGACCAGGAGCGAAACGTGCTTGGGCTCATGCCGACGAATCGAGCGGCTGCGGCCGGTGTGTAGAGACCCTGAGTGAAGCGTACGTCCGTGCTGATGTAGTTCAAGTTACAGGTGACGATCCTGACGCATGCGTGATTTACGAGACCTGGTTCCCGCCTTCCTCTCAGCCGTCGCGCACGATATGTGCGCCCGCAACGGAGGCGGCAGAACCCTCTGCGATCAGCGATCCGGCCGGTCGCAACGTCGCCGAGTCTCCTGCCGCCTCCGCTGCTTGGGCATCTGTGCCGGCGAATTCAAGCTCTCAGATGCCGAGGACGGCCATGCCGATGGTGCGGGCTGCCTGCGGCTGATTCCGATCGCTCGAAACAAATCGATTTGTAACCACATCGGAGTGCGGCTTGCCTAGGTCTCCGTCGACCGCTCCGAGGAGTCATCGTTGCCGTCGTCTGCGGTGCCGCCACCGGTTGCGTCACCACCGGATTCGTCTGGATCGGAGGCCTCGTCTGCGGTCTCGGGATCCTCGCTGCCGGTCGGTTCGGAATCCGGGTCGGCATCTTGTGACGCGGCGGCTTTGGCTTCGCGGTGCCTGCGCAGCGTCACGAGTGCTGCGAGGGCCAGCGCGATCCCGGCGACGATCGCTCCGATTGCCTCGGGCCCCAGCCCGCCGCCTGGTGCCGTTTCAAGGTAGATCCTGTCGGGGAAATCGCGCACTTCAGCAGTGTCGAACACCCACGTGTAGGTCGAGCCGCTCACCGTGTCCGCGTTGTGCTCGACGGCATCGCCGGGCAGCGACACCGACAGGGTCAGGGTGGGAGCATCAAATCCGAGTGCGGCCGCTTCGGACAATTCGTCGTCGGTGACGTCTTCGGAAAGCGGTGCGGTGTCGAGGTCAAAGCGCCAGCCGCCGTCCTCGAGCCGCCGGAAGCCGGGCCCGTCGTCGGACATCAGGACATCCAGAACGGCGTCGGAATCCTCAGCGATCCATGTGACCGTGCTGGTGACCAAGCAGTCGCCGCTGTCGACGACCGCTTCGGTGCTCGCGTCCACGGCATCGAGGCCGAATCCCATCGGGTCGCTCGCGTCCGGCTCGTCGGCGAGCTCACGGCAGTACTGCTCGGGGTCGCCGTCCTCGTCGAACATCGCCAACCCGAGGACGGCCTCATCGAGGCGCATGGACACTTCGGCCGAACCCGAGCCGTCGTCCCGCACGACGAAATCCATCTTGACTTCGATACATGCGGTCACCAAGACAGTCAGCACACATGCAGCCAGCGCTGTCGGGATGAGCGACCGGCGGCCTGAAGCAGGGCTAGAACGTGGGCGCGTACCGGTCATGAGGGCACCGTAGCCCTCTCCGAGCCAGGGCTTGCCTCCGATTCGTGGCCAGATTCTGTGGCCCGAGGAGCCGAGCCAACGCTTCGTCGCAACCGTCCCTGCGAGCCCGCCGTGGGCTCAGGTGGCGGCGGGGGGGCGGAGGCGGTCGGCAACGCCGCGGGTGAGGCGGTCGAGGATCCCTGCCAGCAGGACGATGGCAATGCCTGCCTCGAAGCCCCGGCCGACAGCGTCGCTTCGGCGCAGCGCGTTCACTGTCTCCAAGCCGAGGCCGCCGCCGCCGACCAGCCCGGCGATCACCACCATCGCCAGCACCAGCATGATCACCTGGTTGACCGCCACCATCAGCTCGGGGGCGGCGAGCGGCAGCTCCACCCGCCGCAGGCGCTGGCTGCGGGTCGCGCCGAAGCTCGTGGCGGCCTCGTGCACCTCGGCGGGCACCCGGCGAAGCCCCAGATCGGTGTAGTGCACTGCAGCGGGCAGCGCGTAGACCACCGAAGCGATGATGCCCGGAATGCGCCCCACGTGAAACAGCGTGATCACCGGCACCAGCAGCACAAAGCTGGGAATCGTCTGCATGAAGTCGAGCACCGGGTCCATCAACCGCTGGAAGCGGTCGCTGTGGGAGGCCTGGATTCCCAAGGGCACCGCGATCACCAGCGTGACCGCCACGGCCACCAGCGTCTGGGCGAGCGTGTCCATCGACAGCTCCCACATGCCGAGCCACCCAATCCCGAACAGGGCGATGCCGATGCCGATGCCGAGCGTGACGCCGCGAGCCGCCAGACCCCCCAGCACGCCGAGCCCGATCATGGCCGGCCAGGGAATGCCCCCCGACAGCAGCTCCCGCAGCGGCGTCACCAGGTAGAGGGTGATGAAGTCGCTGAGCGGCCCCGTGCCGATGCCCGATGAGCCGATGTCGTAGAGGTTGTCGCGAGCCCATGCCGTGATGTCGTTGACATACGGCGCGTAGTGCCATTGCAGCCATTCGGGGAACTCGTGGTGACCCACGATGCCCCCGACGAGCGCCACCAGTGCCGTGACGGCACCGATCCAGCGGATCGCCGCGATGTCTGCGGCCGACACAGAGCCGTCGCCATGACTGCCCGGCCCGTGGCCGCGGCCGCGCTCGCCCAGCGTCGCGATGCCCCGCGTGAAGCGATCTAGGATGATCGCCATGATGACGATGGCGATGCCAGCCTCGGAGGCTTCGCCGACGTCGATGTCGCGCATGGCCCGCAGTACGTCCTGGCCGAGACCGCCCGCGCCGATGAACGCGGCGATCACCACCATGCTCATGGCCAGCATCGTGGTCTGGTTGGCGCCTGCCAGGATCGCCGGACGGGCGGCAGGGATCCGCACCAGCCGCAGCGTCTGGCGGTCGGTAGCGCCGAACATCTCCGAGGCCTCCACCATCGGGTTGGGCACGTTGCGCAGGCCGATGTCGGTGAGCCGCACCACCGGCGGCAGGGCGAAGATGACTGTGGCGATGAGGGCCGGCACCCGCCCGATGCCGAACAGCAGCACGAACGGGATGAGGTAGACGAACCCGGGCATGGTCTGCATGGCGTCGAGGGTGGGACGCAGCACGCCGGCGACGCGGTCGTTGCGCCAGGCGGCGATGCCGAGGGGGATGCCCGCCAGCAGCGAGCCGAACACCGCCACGGCCATCAACGCGAGCGTGGCGAAGCCCTGCTGCCACAGATCGGTCATGCCGATCAGCACGACGCCGCAGAAGCCGAGCGCTCCAGCCAGCCGGCCGCGCACCCGCCACAGACCGAGGCCGCAGACGACTGGGTACACGTACCAGGGGAACCATCGCAGGATCGTCTCGAGCTGGCGAATGCCTGCGTCGGCCAGATCGGTGACCGGGTTCAGCAGCACCGTGTACAGCCAGTGGGAGGTCTGGTTGTTGATGAGCCAGCGCCGCGTGCGGTCGATCGGGTCGGCCAGCCCGAAGTTCCACGACTCGGGAAAGGCGCCGACCGAGGCGGCGAACCCGACGATCACGAGTGCAACTGCGGCTGTTGCCAGCACAACGGCGACCGGCGACCGCCGCCGGGCTGCCGGCGAGCCTGCACCCGCAGGCGGCCCAGCCTCGACGGTCTGGCTCATCGCAGACTCTGGTTCATCGCAGGTTCTGCTCGAGCGCTGTGTTTGATGGCGGTGCTGGTGCTGCGGCGGCCATGGTCTGGCTCATCGCAGGTTCTGCTCCAGCACCGCTGCCACGTCGTCGGGGTGCAGCAGGCCCGCCGGGTTGCCCTCGGCGTTGCAGACCACGACCGGGTGATCCGATGACAGCAGGAACGGCAGCGCAGATTCGAGCGTGGCGGTCTCGGTTGTGCGGGGCCAGCCGTCGTCGATGGCGACGTCGCCGAGCGGCTGCATCAACGAGCACGCGGGGAGCACCTTCGCGATCGGCGCATCCTGGGTGAACGCACGCACGTAGTCGTCGGCGGGCTGAGTCAGGATCTCGAGCGGCGTGCCGACCTGGGTGAAGGCCCCGTCTCGCATAATGGCGATCCGGTCGGCAAGCCGTAGCGCCTCGGCGAAATCGTGCGTGATGAACACGATCGTGCGTTGCAGCTCGAGCTGCAACGCCACCAGCTCGTCCTGCATGTCGCGCCGGATGAGCGGGTCGAGCGCCGAGAACGGCTCGTCGAAGAACAGCACCTCGGGCTCGACCGCAAGGGCTCGCGCCAGGCCGACGCGCTGCTGCATCCCGCCGCTGAGCTGCTGGGGGTAGTGATCGCCCCAGCCGTCGAGCCCCACCGTGGTGAGCACCTCGCGAGCCCGCTCATGGCGCTCGTCGCGCCCGACGCCCTGCACCTCGAGGCCGTACGCCACGTTGTCGACGACGCGCCGGTGGGGGAACAGGCCGAAGTGCTGGAAGACCATCGCCATCTTGCTGCGGCGCAGCTCACGCAACGCTGCATCGCTCGCGTCAGCCAAGACGGTCCCGCACACGTCGATGTCGCCGGAGGTGGGCTCAATGAGGCGCGACACGCAGCGCACCAGCGTCGACTTGCCTGAACCCGACAGGCCCATGACCACGAACGTCTCGCCCGCCCGCACGTCGAAGGTGACATCGTGAACCGCCACCAAGCAGCCCGTCTCGGCCTGGATCTGCCCCCGGTCCGCGCCCGCCGAAGCCAGCTCACGGGCGGCGTCGACCTTCTTGCCGAAGATCTTCCACAGACCGCTGACCGTGACGATCGGCTCCATGGCTGCCCCCATTGCCTCCGCCCGCCGCGTTACCGTCCAGCTGGACGGGTTCGGCGCGTCGATACCCTGTGCTGACTGTGGCACGATCTCGCGCCTTCGATGCGACACCCGGCGACAGTGACGCGCCGCCGCCTGCAGCGGACCGCACCGCTTCGAGATCGGGCCCGGTGCAGGATCGGGCCGTGCAGACCCGCGAGCGCATCCTCGCCGCGGCCATCGAGGTCATCCGCACCGATGGCGCTGCCAACCTGACGCTGGATCGCGTCGCCACCGCTGCGGGCGTCAGCAAGGGCGGGTTTCTCTACCACTTCGGGTCGAAGGACGCCCTGATGGAGGGCCTGCTCGACGAGACGCTCGCGGTCCTCGACGACGAACTGGACATCCGCGAAGCGCGCTTTCGCGCCGCCGATCCCGCGTCCCGCGGCACGTTCGCGCTCGCCTACCTCGACTACGTGCGTGAGCCCTACAAGGCAGCCGACGACACGTCGGCGTCGATCCTCGCGGCTGCGGCGCTCGACGACGAACTGCTCGCGAATACCCGGGCGACGTTCGAGCGCTGGCAGGCGCGCCTCATGCACCGCGACAAGCTGGCCGAGACCACCGGCCTGCTCGCACGCATCGTGGGCGACGGGCTCTGGCTCATCGACCTGTTCGGCCTCGCACCCCCGACTAAGGCCGAGCGCCACGAGGTGCTCGACCTGGTCTCGACGATGATCTCCGGTCACGACGCCGATCACCCATCCGGTCACGAGGCCGGTCACGAGGTTGGCGGGGCCGGCGGGGGCTCCCCGCACGCCTGACCGTAAACGGGCACGTCCAGCGGCGCGAGCGGCTCATTTCCGAGCACCAAGTCGGCAGCCTTCTCGGCGATCATCATCACCGGCGCATAGATGTTGCCGTTCGTCACGTTCGGCATCACCGAGGCGTCCACCACGCTGAGACCCGACGTGCCCAGCACCCCCATCGTCGCCGGATCGGTGACCGCATCGTGGTCGGTGCCGAGCCGTGCGGTGCCGGCGGGATGCAACGCCGTCTCGGCGTCGCGCGCCACCCAGTCCATGATCTCGTCGTCGGACTCGGCGGCAGGGCCGGGCGACAGCTCGCGTTCGTTATAGGCCTCGAAGGCCGGCTGGTTCATGATGTGGCGCGTGACCCGCACCGTTTCGACCCACTCGCGCCGGTCCTGGGCGGTGGAGAGGTAGTTGAACCGGATCGCCGGCTTGGCTGTGGGGTCGGTCGACCTGATGCGCACCCAGCCGCGGGCATCGGAGTACATCGGCCCGACATGCACCTGGTAGCCGTGCTTGCTGACCGGCGCCGAGCCGTCGTAGCGCACGGCCAGCGGCAAGAAGTGGAACATCAGGTTGGGATAGGCCTCGTCGGTGTTGCTGCGCACGAAGCCGCCGGCCTCGAAGTGATTGGTCGTCCCCGGCCCCCGCCGCGCCAGCCATTGCAAGCCGATCCACGGATGTCGCCAGCGCCGCAGATGGGGCTGCATCGAGACCGGCAGCCGCGAGGCGTACTGGATGTAGACCTCGAGATGGTCCTGCAGGTTCTCGCCGACGCCGGGCAGGGGCGAGACCACCTCGATGCCGTGCTGGCTGAGCAGCGACGGGGAACCGACACCGGAGAGCTGCAAGAGCTGCGCTGAGCCGAAGGCGCCCGCACACAAGATGACGTGTCCTGCTCGGGCGACACGCTCACGGCCCCGCTGACGGTAGGCGACGCCGGTCGCCCGGCTGCCGTCGAACAGCACCCGGCTGATCAGCGCGCCCGTGCGTAGCGTCAGGTTGGGGCGATCCATCACGGGGTGCAGGTATGCCTGCGAGGCCGACAGGCGCCGACCGCGGTGGATGTTGCGGTCGAACGCTGCGAAGCCCTCCTGGCGAAAGCCGTTGACGTCGTCGGTCAGCTCGTAGCCGGCCTGCTGCACGGCGTCGAAGAACGCCTCGAACAGGGGGCTTCGGGCCGGGCCCCGCTCGAGCACCAGCGGCCCGTCGCCGCCGCGCCAGGAATCGGGGCCAGCCAGGCACGTCTCCATGCGCTTGAAATACGGCAGGCAGTGCCGGTAGTCCCACGCCGCCATGCCGGGCCGGCTGGCCCATTTGTCGTAGTCGGCCGGATTGCCCCGCTGGAAGATCATCCCGTTGATGGAGCTGGAGCCGCCGAGCACCTTGCCGCGAGCGTGGTACACCCGCCGCCCGTCCATGTGCGGCTCGGGCTCGGTCTCGTACTGCCAGTCGTAGAAGCGGTTGCCGATCGGCATCGCCAGCGCCGCCGGCATGTGGATGAGCACGTCCCAGCGGTAATCGCGACGGCCGGCCTCGAGCACCAGCACCTTGTTCGCGGGGTCTGCGCTCAGCCGGTTCGCAAGCGCGCATCCGGCCGATCCGCCGCCGACGATGATGAAGTCGTACACGGGTTCGGTCACCAGATCACCTGCGAGACAGCGTCTGCGGAGTCGTGCCGAGGGGCGAGCCTTCTCGTCGCGTCACTTGTCGCTTCTCGCTCCTGTTCCCAATGCTCATGTGATTGGGCTCACGGGCTGCTCGGGCCACGGCTTCGCCTGCCGGCTCAGCCTCTAGGGACATGCGGGACGAGCCCCGCCGGTGCCGGCCACGGCCTCGCCTTGCGGTTCAGCCTCTGGTGGGCCGACGCCGACGGGTCAGCGTCGTGCTGCAATCTGAGCGCTGACGGGCTACTCGAGCCAAGCGCTCCAGGTTGCCTCGTTGTCTGCGATCCACTGTGCAGCGGCATCGTCGACCGACATGCCTTCGCCTTCGACGGCGGCAAGCATCGCGATCTGGTCAGCGCTGTCGTAGTTCATGGCCCGCAGGAACGCATCAGCTGCGGGGGCGTTGTCGGCGAGGCTCGCGTCGATGATCTTGAACAGGACGTCGGCGGGATAGTCGCAGTCGACTCCGCCGGCATCTGCGGTGGCGTAGCACTCGTCGCTGTAGTCAGGCAGCAGCACGTTGGTGAGGTCGTAGCTGTTGAACGCCGAGTGGGGTGTCCACAGGTAGACCAAGATCGGCTCCTCCCGGCTGTACGCGGCGTCCACGGCTGCCAAGATCGCAGCCTCGGACCCGGCATACACCACCTGCATCGGCAGGCCCAGGTTGTTGATGATGTCCTCGTCGTACTGGACGAAGCTCGGATCGCCGCCCAGGAACTGTCCCAGGTCGCCGGTCTCCGCTGTGGCGTACAGGCCGGCCAGCGCCGGATCGGCGAAGCCCTCCCATGTCGCCAGCTCCGGATGGCGCTCGATCATGTAGGTCGGCGTGAACCAGCCGATCTTGCCGACCGGGCCGAGCAGCCCGGCGTTGTCCACATTGGCGCCGTCATTGTCGATGAAGTCGATCACGTTCTGCGCGTGGCCTGACGGCCACACCTCGAGCGAGGCACTGATCTCGCCGGTGTTGATGGCCGCCCACTGGGCGTTCTCGTCGATGTCCACGATCTCGACCTCGTACCCGAGCTCGCTCTCAAGGAGCTGCGCAGCGACTGCCACGTTCAGCGCCGAGCCGTTCCACGGATTCGCGGCCAGTGTGATTGCGGTCTGCGAGCCCAGGTCAGGACCCTCGTCGACCGGCATCTCCTCTGGCTCTTCTCCAATCACCTCTGTCGTGGCGGCCGGCTCTTCGGCCACATCGTCGCTGTCGCCGCCCGTACAGGCAGCAGCGAACAGCCCGAGCGCTGCGATGAGCGCTACGAGCAGCTTCCAGCTACTGAGCTTTCGACGCCGGCGAATTCGCTCGCCGGATTTGAATACTTCGGACATGGGCACCCCCCGGTTTGTGTCCTCCGTCTGTCGCCGGCATCTGCCGGCGGCCCTCAGCGAGGGCAGTCGGCCTGCGGCGGATCCGACCTTCCCAGTCGTCCCGGAAAAACAGGCCATTTAGACGGTTTTGAAAACGTTAGCACGCCCGAGAAACGCCAGAACCGCGCACATGTGCGCGCTCTTGACTGTCGAGTGCGACCAGCTCGTCGAGCGCTGGGTTCGACCCGAGTGTGACCCGGAATCGGCCGGGAAGAGAACCCGGTGCGACGCTGCGTACTGCCCCTCGCCTGTGGACTTGAGCAGGCAGCCATGGCGAATCGTCTTGACTCGCCGCAAGCCCAGCGTGCCGTGACGCCCTCGGCCATCTACCCGCGCGGTGCCTACGTGTCCGTCGTACGCGACGGGGTGCCATCCTCCCCGTTGTCGGAATCTGGGGTGTCGTCGGCTGCGTCCGCGTCGGTTCCACCGTCGAGAACCGCTGCCCCGTCCGTGATCTCAGTCGCGTCGTCGGCCTTGGCCGTCGTGGTCTCGGCATCGCTCGCGCTTGATTCGATGGCTTGGGCCTCGCGGCGTCGGCGCAATGTCACAAGTGCCGCGAGGGCCAGCCCGACGCCGGCGACGATCGCGCCGATTGCCTCGGGTCCGAGTCCGCCGCCGGGTGCGGTCTCGACGTAGAGATTCTCGGGAAGCTCGTCCGCAGTGAGAAAGTCGATCTCCCACGAGTACGTCGATTGGCGCACCGAGTCGGCATTGTGCTCGACGGCGTCACCGGGCAGGGTCACCGAGATCGCGAGCGTGGGGAATTCGAAGCCGAACGCCGTCGCCTGAGCGACGTCGTCTTCGGAGAACTGCTCCTCGGAGAGTTCGTCGCTGATCGGACCCAGATCCAATTCGAAGCTCCAGCCGCCGTCGTCGGTGCGACGAACAGTCGGCCCGTCGTCTTCGGCGAGAGCCGTCAAGACGATGTCGAACTCGTCAGCAGCCCATGTGCGTCCAAATCTGACCGCGCAGTCGTCGTCACCGAACGAGACGTCGATGGTGTCCAGCTCGCTTAGGCCGAAGATGCCGGGTCCATCGGCGCCCGACTCGTTGGTCAGCTGCCGACACAGTTCCTCAGGCGACTCCCCTTCGCCGAGTGCAGCGATGCCAAACATGGCGTTGTCGAAGCTCATTGTCGCTTTGATGGATCCCGATCCGTCGTCTCGCACGACCAAGTTCATCTCGATGTCGACACAGGCGGTTGCCAGCAGCGCCAGCGTGCAGACTGCAACAGCTGTTCGGCTGAGTGCCCGGCTGCGACCTCTTCCGGCGGGACGGGAGCGAAAATCAGCCATGACGGCACCGTAGCCCTCCCGCATTCTTGGCCACTTCGACGTGTGAGGAATGCCGCTCGTCGCCAGACCTTGGCAAGCCGAGATGCGAGACAGCGAAAACCCTGGCAGCGACGAGCGGCGCGCGTCATAGACTCGCCGACGAGAGTCCCAATGCTGCTTCGCGTCGAGCGCCGGAGACCCCATGAGTACGATCACAGAAATGACCGACGAGCACGCCCCGGCTGCCGTACCGGCACCGGCCTCCGGCCGTGGCGAGGGCACTGCTGCCTCGGCCAAGCGGGACCGCGCGCTCGTCATTCCCGTACCCACAGCCATCACCGCTGCACTGGTCGCGGGGATGTTTGGGCTGCTGTTCGTCAGCCTCAACGGACTCGGCAACGACATCGAAGGCCTACGCGGTGAGATCGGCGCCCTACGCAGCGATATGGACTCCCACATTGGCACCCTGCGCAGCGATATGGACTCCCAGATCGGCTCGCTTCGCGGCGACATGGGTTCCCAGATTGGCTCGCTTCGCGGCGACATGGGTTCCCAGATTGGCTCGCTTCGCGGCGACATGGACGCGCGGTTCCGGGAGGTCAACACCATCCTGCTCGACCACACCGACCGGCTCGCTCGCATCGAGACTCATCTCGGCATCCGGCCGCCCGCCGACACACAGGCCGCCGAAGCGCAGCCATAAGCACCGTCCTCACGGCTGGCCGTGGACCGGTAGGTCCAGCGGTTGGCAGTGACCACGACATAGAGCAGGCGGGGTTCGCAGCGGGCGCACCTCAGCGCTCGGCCAAGCTCGCAACGCTGCGGAAACATCTCGGCAACAGCGCCGACCCGCGCTGTGCATCGAGCGGTCATGTCGGGGTGACGCCCGCGCAACACGTCGTTTCTAGGTTCGCCCCGTCAGCCATTCATCGGGAGTCGAGTCCTAGGAGATTCGCCATGAAACGCAAGCTCTTCGTCATCGTCGCGGGCGCCATCGGCGGCCTGTTCCTGTTCGCCGGTCCAGCCGGCGCGCAGGACGAATCGCTGTCCGCCGAGATGGTGCAGGCAGTCATGGACAACCTGTGGGTGTTCATCGCCGGCGTGCTCGTCTTCTTGATGCAGGCCGGCTTCGCCATGCTCGAGTCGGGCCTGACCCGCTCGAAGAACGTGGCCAACATCATGGCCAAGAACCTGGCCGATGCGTCCATCGGCATCCTGGCGTTCTTCCTAGTCGGTTACGGCCTCGCCTACGGCGGTGACGGCAACGCCGCGTTCGGCTGGGGCTCGTTCGCGCTGTCGGGCGTCGACCTGTTCGACATCTCCGAAGGCCTGTCGGGCTCGACCGACTTCTTCTTCCAGGCTGTATTCGCGGCCACAGCGGTCACCATCGCCTCGGGCGCCATGGCCGAGCGCACGAAGTTCAGCACCTACCTCATCTTCAGCCTCGTGACCACGGCGATCATCTACCCGATCGTCGTGCACTGGACTTGGGGCGGCGGCCTCATTGCCAACATCTCCATCGGCGACGCCGTCTACAGCGACTTCGCCGGCTCCACCATCGTCCACAGCGTGGGCGGCTGGATCGCCCTCGTCGGCGCATGGATGCTCGGGCCACGCCTCGGCAAGTACGGCCCCGACGGGACGTCGCGCAACATCCCGGGCCACAACGTGACGCTCGCCATCTTGGGCGTGTTCATCCTGTGGTTCGGCTGGTTCGGCTTCAACCCGGGGTCCGAGCTCGCCGCCGACGAATACGTGATGTTCGTGGCGCTCAACACCGTGCTGGCCGCGTGCGCCGGCGTCATCGGCGCCACGGCGCTGAACTGGCTGCGCAGCGGCCGTCCCGACGTGCCGATGGCCGGCAACGGCGCACTGGCCGGCCTGGTCGGCATCACCGCTGGCTGCGGCACGATGACACCCTGGGGCGCCATCGTCACCGGATTCATCGCGGGCCTCATCGTGGTGCTGGTGGTCGGCTTCGTCGACCGCAAGCTGAAGATCGACGATCCCGTCGGTGCCTTCGCCGTTCACGGCGCAGCAGGCATGTGGGGGACACTCGCCATCGGCCTGTTCGCCCGCTACGACGATGCCTTCCTAGGCCGCGAGAACGCCGGCCTGTTCTACGGCGGCGGCATCGAGCAGCTCGTTGTGCAGTTCCTGATGGTGGTGATCGTGGCCGTCTGGGTGATCGTTACCTCGGTGATCCTGTTCGGGGTCCTGAAGGCCACCATCGGGCTGCGGGTGTCGGCGGAGGAGGAGATGGTGGGCCTTGATGTTTCTGAGCATGGGGGTCCTGGAATGGCGCTGGACGACGTGGTTTCGAGCGGCTGACACTCGGCCATGGGCTGAGTTGTCTGGCCCTTCCTTTTCTGCTGTCAGCGGGGGTCCCCGGGTTCTTGCCCGGGGACTCTCCGCGTTTGTGCGTCTGTTCGTTTGCCTGGTTGGGTCCGCTGCGGAGGCGGCAGGGCCCTCTGCTCCCGCGATCCAGCAGGTCGCAACGTCGCAGAGTTCCCTGCCGCCTCCTCCGCTGTGACATCTGTGTCTTTGCCGCCTCCTCCGCTGTTGCATCTGTGCACTTGTCGCTGCTGTGGCATCTGTGGCTTTGTGCTGATGCTCTAGGTTCGGCTGGGTGCTGCGGCGGGTGCTCTCGAACTTTGCTCGGGGACTGGCTATGGGGGCTGCCGATGTGGTGCCGGGGGTGTCGGGTGGCACCTTGGCGCTGCTGCTGGGGATCTATGACCGGCTGGTGGGGCAGGTTGCGCACCTGAGCTCGGCTGCGGGGCTGTTGCTGCGCGGACGCCTCCGAACAGCGCTCGGGATGGTCAGGCGGTCTGAGTGGGGGTTTCTTGTTTCGCTGGCTGTTGGCATCGGTGTTGCCATTGTTGGGCTTGTTGAGGTGGTTCGGTGGTTGATTGATGAGCAGCCTGTGGGGCTTTCTGCGGCATTCTTTGGTCTTGTTGCTCTGACCGTGGTGACCACCCGGGTGCAGGTGGGACAGTGGCGGATCGGGCTTGTGGCCGTGTTCGTTGTGGTTGCGGTTGCTGTTTTCTTCTTGCTGGGGGTTCGTGCTCGCAGCGTTTCGGATCCGGCTGGCTTGGTGATTGTTGGCGCTGGTGCGCTGGCGATTTGCGCCATGATCCTGCCTGGGATCTCGGGTGCCTTTGTGCTGTTGCTGCTGGGGCTGTATGACTCGATCACCGAGGCTGTGTCTGAGCGGGACATCGGCACCGTGTTGCTGTTCGGGCTGGGTGCGGTGATTGGGCTGGGATTGTTCTCGCGGCTCTTGGCGCGGCTGCTGGATCGCTGGCGGGATGTGATGATCGCTGTGCTGATGGGACTGATGGCTGGCTCGTTGCGGGTGCTGTGGCCGTGGCCGGTCGGCGACGCAGATTCGGGTGGTTTTGGGAACGCAGAGCTTGGCGCACCGCTCGCGTCGGACCTCGTGGTGGCTGTGATCGCTGCCGGGGTGGCAGCCCTTGTTGCGGTCGGACTGCACCGCGTGGGCACCCGGCACGAGACCGCGTAGAGAGGCCTCACCGTCGTTTCGCTGAACAGTTGCGCTACCGTCCGGCGCTGTCTGCGTCGGCGCCGCAACCTTCGGCCCTGCGGTGCGGGCGCTGGGTACCCCTGATCTCTATGGCCACTTCTCTCGTCATCGTCGAGTCGCCCGCGAAGGCGCGCACGATCTCGCGCTTCTTGGGCGACGAGTACGTGGTGGAGTCTTCGGTGGGCCACATCCGGGACTTGCCTCGCAATGCCTCCGAGGTGCCTGCCGCCTACAAGTCCGAGTCGTGGGCGACGCTGGGCGTCAACCCCGACGACGGCTTCAAGCCGGTCTACGTGGTGACGGCGCGTGATCAGGTGCGGCGGTTGAAATCGCTGCTGCGCGACGCCGACGAGCTGTATCTCGCCACCGATGAGGACCGCGAGGGCGAAGCCATCGCTTGGCACCTGCTCGAGGTGCTGAACCCGCAGATTCCTGTGCGCCGCATGGTGTTCCACGAGATCACCGCCGCCGCCATCCGCGCGGCCATCGACAACCCGCGTGACCTCGACCGGCGGCTGGTTGATGCGCAGGAGGCTCGGCGCATCTTTGACCGTCTCTACGGCTATGAGGTCTCGCCGGTGCTGTGGCGCAAGGTGGCGCCGCGGCTGTCCGCAGGGCGGGTTCAGAGCGTGGCCAACCGTCTCATCGTGGAACGCGAACGCGAGCGCATGGCATTTCGGGCTGCTGAGTACTGGAGCATCACTGCGACGCTTGACACTGGGTCGGGCGCGGCGGCCGGTGGCACGGGTGGCGGCGACGCGGGTGCCGGTGCCCGCAGCGGTGCGGCGCCTGGTGCGTCTCGCTCGGCGGAGCGGTTCGACGCGTCGCTGGTGTCGTTGAACGAGCGGCGGGTTGCTACTGGCCGTGATTTCAACCAGCAAGGCGAGCTGCGCTCGGGTGACATCGCTGTGCTTGACGCGGGTGCTGCGGCGTCGCTTGCCGACGCTCTCACCGGGGCGCCGTTCAGCGTGACCTCACGCGAATCCAAGCCGTACCGGCGCCGACCGTCGGCACCATTTATCACCTCCACCTTGCAGCAGGCTGCTGGTGCACGGCTGGGCTTCTCGGCCTCGCGCACCATGGCGGCTGCCCAGCGGCTGTATGAAAACGGCCGCATCACCTACATGCGCACCGACAGCACCACGCTGTCGGCTCAAGCGCTCGACGAGGCTCGGCGCATCGTCGCGGGCCGCTATGGCAGCGAGAACCTCCCGCCCAAACCCCGCACCTATACCCGCAAGGTCAAGAACGCTCAGGAAGCGCACGAGGCGATCCGCCCCGCCGGCGAGAGCTGGCCCGCTCCCGGCGGCGTCGACGACCTGGGGGGCGATGCGTCGCGCCTCTACGACTTGGTGTGGCAGCGCACCGTCGCCAGCCAGATGATCGACGCCACCGGCGAGACCGTCACCATCAAGCTGGCGGGCACTGCCGTGTGCGACCTGGCGCCCGCCCTCGCGCCGGCCAACGGGGCCGGACCGGGCCGCCACAGCGTCGAGCTGTCCGCCGCTGGGACGGTGGTGCGCAGCCCGGGCTTCCGGCTGGTGTACGCACCGCCTCCCACCGGTACCGACGAGGAGCCCGAGCGCATCCTGCCCGACATCGACGCCGGCGATTCGGCCACTGCGGTCGCGCTCGAGCCCGCTTCCCACAACACGAGCCCGCCAGCCCGCTTCACCGAGGCGTCGCTGGTGCGGCGGCTCGAGGAACTCGGCGTCGGCCGCCCAAGCACCTACGCCAGCATCATCGAGACGATCCAGGCGCGTGGCTACGTGTGGAAGAAGGGCTCCTCGCTGGTGCCGGCGTTCACGGCGTTCGCCACGGTGGGCCTGATGGAGCGGCACTTCGACCGCCTGGTCGACTATGCGCTGACCGCCCGCATGGAGGAAGACCTCGACGAGATCGCGAGCGGCGAGCGCGATGCGGAGCCTTGGCTGACGGAGTTCTACTTCGGCGACAAGCAAGCGCCCACGTCCGAGGCGGCGGGCGGCCTGCGCTACCTCGTGTCCGACGACCGGCTGGCAGATATCGACGCGGCGCAGATCAACAGCATTCCCATCGGCATCGACGACGAGGGTGAGCCGGTGGTCGCCCGGGTGGGCCGATTCGGCCCGTACCTTCGACGCGGCGACGCCACCCGGCCGCTGCCCGACGACCTTGCGCCCGACGAGCTGACGATCGAACGAGCACTCGCGCTGCTCGACGAACCCACCGAGCGGGTGCTGGGCACCGACGCCGACACCGGCCTCGACATCATCGTGCGGCCGGGCCGGTTCGGCCCCTACGTCTCGGTGGGGCGGCCCGACGAGGTCGACGAGCGCCCCCGCACGGCATCGCTGCTGAGCCATCACACACCCGAGACGATCACGCTCGACGACGCCCTGCAGCTGCTCACGCTGCCGCGGACGGTGGGAGTCGATCCTGCGGACGGGGCGGAGATCACGGTTCGCAACGGGCGGTTCGGTCCGTACCTGACGAAGGCAGCGGTGGGCGAGGCCAAAGACGAGAACCGCAGCCTCGAATCCGAGGCGCAGCTGTTCACGCTGACCCTGGAAGAAGCGCTGACGCTGCTGGCTCAGCCCCGGCGCCGGCGCGGCCAGCAGGCGGCGAATGCGGGTCGTGAGATCGGCACCGACCCCGACAGCGGCAAGCCGATGGTGCTCAGGGACGGCCGCTTCGGGCCGTACGTGACCGACGGTGAGTACAACGCCTCGCTGCGCCAGGGCGACGACGCCGAGACGCTGACCGTCGAGCGAGCGGCGGAGCTGCTGGCGATGCGACGTGCGAGGGGACCGGCCAAGAAGCGTGCGTCCAAGAAGCGTGCGTCCAAGAAGCGGGCAGCCAAGAAGTCGTCGACGCGCAAGAAGTCTGCGGCCCGCAAGACCGGGGCCAAGAAGACTGCGGCCAAGAAGAAGGCAGCCAAGAAGCGGGCGGCCAAGAAATCGCCTGCGAAGAAGAAACCGGCGGAATAGTCAGACACTCCCGGCTCCTAGGAGGCTGGTCGGAAATGGGCGCCGGACCCAATCTGCAAGCCCCTGACCTGCGGTTTTGCATGCACTAAACACCCGAAATGCGACTT
The DNA here is from genome assembly GCA_965231925.1 of Acidimicrobiales bacterium. GTDB lineage: Bacteria > Actinomycetota > Acidimicrobiia > Acidimicrobiales > Poriferisodalaceae > Poriferisodalis. The sequence goes on along the minus strand of OZ246894.1, from coordinate 232,674 downwards.
TCCGACCACGCTCCTAGATCAAGCGCGGATTGGCAGACCTTCTCGTCGCGCTGCCTGTTGCTTCCCGCTCTTGTTCCCAATGCTCATGTGATTGGGCTCACGGGCCGCTCGGGCCACGGCTTCGCCATTTGGCTCAGCCTCCTAGCCTGCTGAGTGCCATGAGTTCCGATAGCTCGAACCCCTCGTTCGACGGCTCGGACGCGTCCGATGTTGACGCTGGGACCGGCAATGGAAGCGATGACGAGGCTCCGCGGCCCGGATTGTTCGCAGCGCCGGGATTCCTGCGCCTGTGGGTGGCGCAGGTCGTCAGCTCGTTCGGCGACTGGATCGGGCTGCTAGCCACCATCGAGGTGGCGCGGCGCATCGGCGGCGACCAGCCGGGTTCGGCCATCGCATTGGTGGTGACGGCACGGGTGCTGCCGGGCTTCTTCCTGGCGTCGGCGGGCGGCATCATCGTGGACCGCTTCAACCGCAAGCGGCTGCTGGTCATCTGCGACATCGCGCGGGCCAGCGTGCTGCTGACGATCCCATTCATCGACCGGGTGTGGCTGCTGGTGCTGGCATCGCTGGCCCTCGAACTGGCCACCTCGCTGTGGAGCCCGGCCAAGGAGGCGATCGTCCCCAACATCGTGCCCGCCCGGCACCTCACCGCCGCCAACTCGCTGGGCCTGGTGGCCGCTTACGGCACGTTCCCGCTGGGCGCCGCCGCCTTTGCCGCCATGGCGAAGCTGGGCGAGCTGATCGGCTGGACCGACATCGGTCAGGTGGAAATGTCGCTGGTCCTCGACTCGGCGACGTTCCTGATCGCCGCAGCAATCATCGCGACGCTGCCGCTCTCGTCGCACATCACCGCCGCGCACGCCAAGCGCGACACCGGCCGCCGCATCGACTGGCGCCAAGGCTTCCGCGAGCTGCGCGAAGGCTGGGACTTCATCGCCCTCAACCCGCAAGTGCGCGCCGTGCTCGTGGGCTTGGGCACCGGCATGATCGGCGGCGGGATGCTGGTGCCGCTCGGCGCGGTCTACAACGACGAGGTGCTCGGCGCCGGCAGCGCCGGCTTCAGCTCGATCCTGGTGGCGATGGGCCTCGGCGTGGGCGGCGGGGTGGCGTTGGTGACGCTGCTGCAGAGCGCCGCGAACTATCTGGGCCGCCAATCCGCGTTGGCTGCGGAAGGGCGTGCCCGCCTCTTTGTGTTCTCGGTGTTCCTCGCCGGTGCGTCGCTGATGTTTGCCGCCTCGGCGTCCGTCACGCTGTTGGTGCTCGGGGGGGTCCTGCTGCTTGGGCTGGCTGCGGGGTCGGTGTATGTCACCGGGCTGACGCTGCTGCACGAGAACGTGGAGGAGGTGCTCCGAGGCCGCGTGTTTGCGGCCATGTACACGCTGGTGCGGTTCTGCCTGCTCATCTCCATGGCGGCCGGCGGGTTCTTGTCTGACGGCTTCCAGTGGCTCTTTGACGTCGTGTTCAACAACGAGATCTCCATCGGCGGCTCAGTGCTGGCACTTCCCGGCGTGCGAGGTGCCCTGTGGCTGGGAGCTCTGCTGATCCTGATGGCGGGCGTCCTGGCTGGGATCTCACTGCGCAGCCGACGTGGCGAGGGGCGCAGGGCGCCGCACGCCGCAGGCAGCGCCGGGGACAGCGCATGAGTGCCCGAGGCCGCTACATCGCGCTGGAAGGCTTCGACGGCAGCGGCAAGTCGACCCAGGCAGAGATGCTGGCAACCCACCTCGATGCCGTCGCCACCCGTGAGCCAGGCGGGACGCCGCTCGGCGCTTCGCTGCGTGAGGTGCTGTTGCATTCGCCGTCAGAGAATGCGCCCGCAGCGCGTACCGAAGCGCTGCTGTTTGCCGCTGATCGGTCGCAGCACATCGCCACGGTGGTTGCGCCAGCGCTCGAGGCGGGCCGCGACGTCGTGACCGACCGTTCCTATGGCTCGACGCTGGCCTACCAGGGCTACGGCCGGGGGTTGCCCCTCGACGAGCTGCGGTCGCTGATCGACTACGCCTCCCGCCGACCGGCGGGCGCGTCGAGCGAACTGCCCGAGATCATCCTGCCCGACGTCGTCGTGCTGCTCGATGTGCCGCTGGTCGACGCGGATCGACGTGTGCACCATCTCGATCGCGTCGGCGGCGAGCAGATGTCGTTGCTGGAGTCTGGGTCGACGACTGGGTCGACGGCTGATCCCGAGTCGGGACAGCCCGGAAGCGACGGACCCGACCGTCTGGAGGGCGAGGCGCTGCAGTTCGCGCTGCGGGTGTGGCGCAGCTACCGCGAGCTGTGCAATGCAGAACCTGATCGCTGGGTCCGCGTGGATGCCGCCGGCAGCGTCAGCAAGGTTGCCGAGCGGGTGCGTGCGGCGGTTGCCGAGCATCCCGCGATGGCGGATTGAGGCGTTCGCGGTGGCATCGAAAGCCGGCGGCCCATCCGATACCGAGAGTTCAGACGAGCCGCCTGGCGCCGAAGACCCAGCCGAGGCGCCGGCCACGTCTGAGCCGCCTCGCGCAGCCGAGCCCGCCCCGCTGTCGCTGTTCGACTTCGGAGATGAGCCTGCGGCTCCACCAGCGCCTGCTCCCGAACCGCCACCGCCGCTCGATGACCCGCCACGGCTGTCCGATGAGGCGCCGGTTCAGCCTGACCGGTCGGAGTCGGCGGCTGAACCGACTCCAGCCTCAGCCGAGCGTGCAGCGGCCACCACTGCCGCCGCTGAGGCCCCGGTTCCCACTGCCCGATCATCGCTCAATGAGTCGCCGGCCGACGAGCCGCCGGTCGGGAACCTGCTCGACGGCATCGCCGGTCAGCCCGCGGCCGTTGACCGCCTGCGGGCAGCGCTTGCCTCGCCGCTGCCGGCGTACCTGTTCGTCGGCCCCGCGGGTGCCGGGCTGCGCAGCGCGGCCTGCCGGTTTGCGGGCGAACTGCTGGCGGCGCGCAGCGCGACCCCCGAGCGTGAGCGCCGCCTTGCGCTCGCCGAGCAGCATCCCGACCTGCTCGTGTTCGACCGTGTCGGCGCAGCCATGACGGCCGGGCAGGCTCGCGACGCCGTGCGCGCCGCCGCTGCAGCGCCCGTGTCCGGCGAGCAGAAGGTCATCGTGCTCAGCGACGTCGACCGCGCCGCGCAGAGCGCGCCGATCTTGCTCAAGTCGGTCGAGGAGCCGCCGCCGTCGACGGTGTTCGTGCTGCTCGCCGAGGAGGTCAACCGGTCGATGGAGACGCTGGCCTCGCGCTGCGCACGCGTCGACTTCGAGGCGCTGGGCGAAGCCGACCTGCACGCAATCCTCGTCGCCGGGGGCGTCGAGGCTGGCCGTGCCGGCTTCGCCGCGGCTGCGGCCGGTGGCTCGATCGATCGTGCCCGCCTGCTCGCCTCCGACGACGACGCTGCTATGCGGATCGAGACGTGGCGAGGTCTGCGGGGTTCGCTGAACGGCACCGCGGCCGCGGCGATGGCCGCTGCGGACGCTGCGCTGGAGGCGACCGAGCAGGCAGCAGCACCCCTCGAAGCCCGTCACGAGGCCGAGCGTGCGGCAGCCGACGAGCAGGCCCAGCTGTACGGGACGAACGTCGGCCGCAGTTCGCTCGACGAGCGCCACCGGCGCGAGCTGCGCCGCGTGCGCACCGACGAGCTGACGATGGGATTGGCCGTGCTGGCCGCACAGATCCGCGACGAAGCCAGCAGCGGCAGCCTGCGGCCCGAGCCGGCCGCGGGGCAGCTCCACGCCATCGGCGACGCAGCCGAAGCACTGCGCTTCAATGCGAACCAGCGATTGGCCCTGGGCTGCCTGTTCATCCGCCTCGGCCACTCACCCCGCTGAGACCCGCCGACGAGTCAGCCGCGGCAGCCGGCGAGCCCGAGGTGGGGATTGAACCCACGACCTGCTCTTTACGAGAGAGCCGCTCTGCCACTGAGCTACTCGGGCACTAGCCGGCTCACGGTACCAGCGTGCGACGGCCCCTCACGAAGGGGCTTCGCCCTCGATGACCACTAATATTCCCGCCATGAACCTCCTTGCTGCGCAGGTCTGGCACTACTGGCTGGCGGTCCCGCTCACCGTGGTGACGGTGCTGACCGTCTTCAAGCTGGTTGCGGGTTACGTGCAAAAGGTGGTTGCTCCGCGCTACCCCAAGCGCTGAGCCGCAAGGTGACCGACCCCGCCGACGAGCACGTCGACTGGGACTTGGCGCGCCGCATAGCGGTGCGGGTGGCGGGCACCGAACCGCTGTACCAGTCCTATCTTGCTGAACCCCTGCGCAAGGACTTCGCCAGGTTCGTGCCGGTCGCTGCTGAGCTGGTTGCCATCGAGACCGGGCTGGAAGCGCCTGGCGAGGCTCACGCAGAGGTCATCGACCGGGCTGGCTGGATTGACGCCAACATCGCAGCGTTCCGGAGACTGCTGCAGCCGCTGCTGGGCGCTCCGGCCGACACGGCAGAAGCCGACGCTGAAGAACCGGCGGAGCCCTCGCGCGTGACGCGCACCGTTGGAGCGGTCGAGTTGGGTTCGGTGCTGGGCTGGATGGCACGCAGGGTGCTCGGCCAGTACGACCTGTTGTGGGCATCAGACGATGCTGGCGACTCGCGTGGCGACACGGTCGGCGACACCGTCTACTTCGTCGGTCCGAACATCTTGGTGACCGAGAAGCGCTTCGCATTCGTCCCCTCCCAATTCCGGCTGTGGCTTGCGCTGCACGAACTGACGCACCGCTCGCAGTTCACCGGCGTCCCCTGGCTGCGGCCGCATTTCCTGCAGCTCGTGAACGGGCTGGTCGACGAGGCCCAGCCCGATCCCGAACGTCTGCGCGACGGCCTTCGCACGCTGATGACCCAACGCCGCAGCAATTCGGGTCGAAGCAAGTCGAATGGCAGCAATTCGGGTCAACCGGGCCAGGACCTGCTGGGCGAAGGGGGGCTCGCCGCAGTGTTCGCCACCGAGCACCAACGCGGCCTGATCGCCCAGGTCGGCGGCATGATGAGCTTGGTGGAAGGGCACGGCGACGTCACCATGGCGCGAGCCGCTCGCGGCCATATCCCCGACGCCGACCGCTTCGCCGTGGTGATGCAGCACCGGCGCCGCAACGTGCGCGGCATGGCCCGCCTGATCCAGCGCTTGCTGGGGATCGAGGCCAAGCTCGCCCAGTACCAGGCCGGCGAAGACTTCATCGCCAGGATCGAGGCCGAGCGGGGCCCTCGTGCGGTGGATCGGATCTGGGAACGCGTCGAGCACCTGCCGTCTATGGCCGAGATCCGCGACCCCCAAGCCTGGCTGGAGCGTGTCCCCGCCGCCTGACCGCTCCGCCCGGACCCCGCCCGACGCGGGGGACGGGACTGCGCCGCCGAGTTCGGAGCGTCGGCTGTCTTCGTGCAGCGACGCCGCTTCCGGCGCGCCGGGGAGCCCCGACGAGATCGACCGCTTGGTGGACCGCTGCACATTCGGTGACGTCGCGCGCCCCGAGCTGGTCTGCGCGGTGTCGGGCGGCGCGGATTCGGCCGCGCTGGTCACCCTGGCCTGCCGTTTCGCGCAGCGCAACGACTCGGCCGCGACAGCAGTCACCGCCGTCCATGTGGACCACGGGCTGCGGCCTGCGGGAGCAGCCGAAGCGGCGCAGGTCGAGGCGCTGTGCGATCGACTCGGAGCGGGCTTCCGCGTCGTGCAACTCGACCTTGCGCCGGGAGCCAACCTGCAGGCGCGAGCTCGCGAGGCCCGCCACGCCGCCGTGGGGCCCGACGCGCTGCTGGGTCACACCGCCGACGACCAGGCAGAGACCATGCTGCTGCACTTGCTTCGCGGCGGAGCACTCGATGCGCTCGCTGCCATGCGGGCCGACCGGCGGCCGCTGCTGGGATTACGACGCAGCGAGACCGAACGTGTCTGCGAGCTGGCGGGCTACGAACCAATCCGTGATCCCTCCAACGCCGATCCTCGCTTCTGGCGCAGCCGCGTGCGCCACGAGGTGATGCCGCTGCTGTGCGACATCGCCGGGCGCGATGTGGTGCCCCTGCTGGCGCGTGGATCCGCGCTGGCAGCCGCCGAGGCGGACCTGCTCGATGTGCTGGCCGCCGACATCGACCCCACCAGCGCGTCCGAGCTGCGGTCTGCGCCGGTGGCGCTGGCCCGGCGATCCATCCGGGCATGGCTGCGCACCGATCATCCGCCCGATGCCCGCACCGTCGAGCGGGTGCTCGAGGTGGCCCGCCACACCCACCGCGCGACCGAGGTCGGTGGCGGCCGGCGGGTCACCCGATCAGCCGACCGGCTGCGTCTCGAGAGCTGAGTGCTTCGCCGCGACCGCACCACAGATGTGTCGCAGGCGCTAGGTTCGACTCACGTGACACCCGCGCCGGGATCGCCGAGCACCCCCAGCGACCTCGACTCCATGCTCGCCGGCGACCCCGCCGTTGGGGAGGTGCTGGTCTCGGGTCCCGAGATCGCCGAGCGGGTTGTCGAGATGGGTGCGCAGATCACTGCCGACTACGCGGGCCGCGAGCCGCTGCTCGTCGCGGTCCTCAAAGGCGCCGTGATGTTCGCGTCCGATCTCAGCCGGGCCATCGACCTGCCGGTCGAGATGGACTTCATGGCCGTGTCGTCGTACGGCAGCAGCACCCGTTCGAGCGGTGTCGTTCGCATCCTCAAGGACCTCGACATCGACATCGCGGGGCGCGACGTCATCTTGGTGGAGGACATCGTCGAGAGCGGTCTGACGCTGTCGTACCTGCGTCGCAGCCTGCTCGCCCGTGGCCCCGCCAGCCTGGCGGTGTGCTCGCTGCTGACCCGCGAGCACAACGGCAGCCTGAACGGCCTCGTCGACTACATCGGATTCCGCCTGCCGCCCGTGTGGGTCATCGGCTACGGGCTGGATCTGGCACAGAAGTACCGCAATCTGGCCGAGATCCGCGCCTACGACGCTGCTGCTGCGCAAAGCGCCTGAATCTCTTTAGGAAGGGCCGTGCAGGGCCGGATCGGCACCGGTACATTCGGCTGTGAGCACGCACTGATGTACTGCGAGCGTCAGTGGCGCTGCGAGGGACGGCGAGCTATGAGAGGGAAGTGGGCGGAGGGCATTCAGCCCCGCAACTTCAACTGGGTCGTCGCCGAGCGCCTCGCCGTGTGCGAACGTCCCGGCGGCTATGGCGCCAGTCACCGGCGCGTCCGCCGCCAGGAAGAGATCATCTGGCTGCGCCGCAACGACTTCGACATCGTCGTGTCGCTCATCTCCGCGCCGCACAATTTGCATAACTACGACGAGCTGGATCTGCCGTACCTCCACCGGCCGTGGCCCAACGTCGACGACCTGGGCGCTTACCTGGAGTCGGTCCACGACGACCTGGAACGGCTGGCCGCCGAGGGCAAGCGCGTGATCCTGCACAAGGAGCGCGTCGGCGAGGACGTTTGCGGGTTCGTGGCCTCGTACCTGTTGCTGTCGGGCAAGGTGCCCACCGGTCCGCAGGCGACGGCCATCACCGAGCGGATCTTCGGCCAGCGAGTCGGGCCCGAGGGGCGCCGCGTCGTCGACGTGGCACTCGGCATTCTCGCTGAACGCGGCGCAGCAAGCTGAGCACACCGGTGCCAGCATCAGATAGCGACCGCGACCGCTGTGTCGATGATGCGTTCGCCGCGAGCGACCGCATTGAGCTACGTGACCTGCGGGTGATGTGCGTTATCGGGGCGCTGGCCCACGAACGCACTGCGCCCCAGCCACTCAGCATCGACGTCGACATTTACGCAGATCTGAGCCCTGCGGGAGCTTCAGACGACCTGAGCCTCACCGTCGACTACGGCGCCGTGTGCGACCGCATCGTGGCGCTGTGCGACGAGTCCCAGCCGCTGCTGCTCGAACGGCTGGCCGAGCTGATCGCCGCAGAGCTGTGCGGCATCGGTGCCGTGACCGCCGCCACGGTGACCGTCACCAAGCTGCGCCCGCCTGTTGCGGCCGACCTCGGCACGAGCGCGGTGCGCATCACCCGTCAACCGGCGTGAGGCGGCGTGCCGACCGAGCGTGAACCGGTGAACGAGCCCCGCGTGCGGGCGTTCGTGGGGCTGGGCGCCAACATCGGCAATCCCGCAGCACAACTGGCTGATGCACTCGCGTCGCTGGATGCCGCCGGAGTCCTGGTCGCCCCCTCGGGCGTGTACCGCAGCGCGCCCATCGGCCCCGATCAGCCCGAGTTCCTGAACCTGGTGGCCGAGTTGGCCGTATCAGATGGTCCCTATGAGTTGCTGGCCCGCTGCCAGGCTCTCGAAGCCGCAGCACAGCGGGTGCGCCGTGAGCGCTGGGGGCCCCGCACGCTGGACGTCGACGTGCTGCTTTTTGGCGAGGTGGTGATGGGTGATCCCGAACTGCAGATCCCGCACCCACGCATGCGCGAGCGCCGATTCGTGCTCGACCCGCTGGCCGAGCTCGCACCCGAACTAGTCACCCTCGGTGACGTGACGGCGGTCGCGGACCAAGACTGCGAGCGCATCGGCGGCGCCACGCTGCTGCGCGAGCTGGCTGCGGCCTCGGCAGAGCACTAGCAGTCTCTGATACCCGTGGAACCTCAGCGTTCCGCCCGGCCCGGACGACGGTTTAGGCGTCGACCCGGAAGGCACAGATGCCCGAGCTGGGGAGGCGGCAGGAGACTCGGCGACGTTGCGACCTGCCGGATCGCGGGAGCCGAGGGTTCTGCCGCCTCCCCAGCGGGCGCACCTACCCGCGCGGCTCGTAAGAATCGGGGACCGCAGGTGCGTCGGCCCGCAGGATGAACAAACCTTCGGCGTTGACGCACAGACCGTCGGGGCCGTGCACCTCGGCGTGCTGGACGATCTTGCGGCCCGACGTGTGGTCGATCCACGCCCGAAGCCGCAGGGGCACGCCCAGCGGGGTCGCGGCGCGGTAGTGGACGGTGAGGCGGCCGGTGTAGGCCTGCCGGCCCCGCATGCGGTTCAGCGCGCCCATCAGCTCGTCGATGATGAGTGCCACCACGCCGCCATGGGTGCGTTCGGGAGGTCCAGCGAACATGGGGTCCACCACCGCCTCGCCGGTCACCGACTCGCCCGACTCCTTGAAGTATCGAACGTCCACCGATGCCGGATGCAGCTGCCCACCGCCGATCGAGAACGGATCGAATTCGATCTCTTCGCCGTCGTCGAGCGGCAGCGGGAAGTACTGGCCTTCGTAGATCTCCCGCAGGTGCGGCCGCGAGAGCATGTCGTCGATCTTGACCCGCAGCGTGCCCGCTTCCAGCCGCTCGGCAGCGGCGTTGACCGTCGCCGCTATCTCGTCGAGCACCCCGTCGGCGACCCGCCGGTTCGCCAGCGCACGGTTCAGCCGGCGCATCGCAGCGGCCGCTCGCTCGACCGCGCTCCAATCATGACCGGGTCTGATGGGGCTGTGGGGATCGCTCGGCGAATCCTGCTGCGTCACGGCCCGAGACGCTATCTGTGCAGCCCCAACACCCGCCCGCCTCCTGCGGCCGTGGCTCGCCCCATGAGGGGCGCATACGCTCGACTCATGCGGCGCACCATCTTTGAAGACGAGCACGAGATGTTCCGCGAGACGGCCAAGGCCTTCGTCGAGCGCGAGATCGTCCCCAACCACGAGAAATGGGAGGCCGACGGCAAAGTCGACAAGGCCATGTTCCGCAAGGCGGGCGACGTGGGCCTGCTGGCCACCGACGTCGACGAGCGCTACGGCGGCGGCGGTGTGGCGGACTTTCGCTACAACGCCATCGTGAGCGAGGAGATTATGGCCTCGGGCGCTGCCAGCTCAGGACAGTGCATCACGCTGCACAACGACATCTGCCTGCCGTACTTCACCAAGCTGTGCAACGACGAGCAGGCCGAGCGCTGGATGCCTGGCATGTGCAGCGGCGAGCTGATGAGCGCCATCGCCATGACCGAGCCCGGCATCGGCTCGGATCTGGCGTCGATGAGCACGACCGCCATCCGCCAAGGCGACGGATACACCGTGAACGGCTCCAAGACGTTCATCACCAACGGCATCAACTCCGACATCGTCATCGTGGCCGCAAAGACCGATCCCACCGAGAAGCACCGGGGCATGTCGCTGATCGTGCTCGAAGAGGGCATGGAGGGCTTCGAGCGGGGCCGCAACCTCGACAAGCTGGGGCTGAAGTCACAGGACACCGCCGAGCTGTTCTTCGACGACGTGTTCGTGCCCGACGAGAACGTGCTCGGCGGCGAGGGCAACGGCTTCATGCACCTGGTGCGGAACCTGCCCCAGGAGCGGCTGTCGATCGCGGTGGGCGGCGTGGCCCACGCACAGGCTGCGTTCGACTGGACGGTCGACTATGTAGGCGAGCGCACGGCCTTCGGCCAGACCATCGCCTCGTTCCAGAACACCCGCTTCGAGCTGGCCGAGATGAAGACCGAGCTCGACATCGCCTGGGTGTTCGTGGACCGCCAGATCGAGGCGCTCAATGCCGGCGAGCTCACCGCCACCGACGCCGCGGAGGCCAAGTGGTGGGTGACCGAGATGCAGCTGCGGGTCATCACCCGCTGCCTGCAGCTGTTCGGCGGCTACGGCTACATGACCGAGTACCCGATCTCGAAGGCCTACGCCGACGCCCGGGTGCAGACTATCTACGGCGGCACCACCGAGATCATGAAAGAGATCATCGGCCGCGAAGTCACCGGCACCCGGTAGGAAGCACCCATGAGTGAAATTGATTCGGCCGAGCCTGCGAGGCGAATTGATACGGCCGAGCCTGCGAGGCGAATCAACTCAGTAGCGATCATCGGCGCGGGCACGATGGGTGCCGGCATTGCCGCGGTCTCGGCGAAGGCCGGCTGCCGGGTACTGCTGCTCGACGTCGACGAAGCCGCCGCCCAGCGGGCGCTCGACGGTGTCGACGCCGACTTCGGTGAACTCGTCAGCATCGGCACGGTCGCCGACCGGCTCGACGACATTGCCGGCTACGACTGGGTGTGCGAGGCCGTCGTGGAGGACCTCGCCACCAAGCGCGAGCTCTTCGAACGGCTCGAGGCCGCCCGAAGCGACGGTTCGGTCATTTCGTCCAACACGTCGGGCATCCCCCTCCGGCAGATCAGCGAGGGCATGAGCGAGCGCTTCCGGCGAGACGTCGCGATCACGCACTTCTTCAACCCGGTGCAGGTGATGAAGCTGTTCGAGCTGGTGCCCGGCGAAGACACCGAGCCTGAGGTGATCGACGCATTCGCCCGCTTCGGCGCCGAGCGGCTCGGCAAGGGCGTCGTGCACGCCAAAGACACCGTCAACTTCATCGGCAACCGCATCGGCTGCTTCTTCATGCTGTCCGGCCTGCACATGGCCAAGCCGTTCCTGGCCGACGGCATGACACAGGAGACCATCGACGCCGTGCTCGGCGCCCCGGTCGGCCTTCCCCCGACGGGCCTGTACGGGCTCATCGACCTCATCGGCCTCGACGTGATGGAGCTGGTGGGCGCCAACCTGGCCCAGAACCTGCCGGCGGGCGACCGGGGGCTCGACTTCGCTGAGTTTCCTGTCGCGGAGCAGGCGATGGCGGACCGCGGCCAGCTTGGGCGCAAGACCGGTGGTGGCTTCAGCCGGCGGATCAAGCTTGACGACGGGTCCCGCAAGGCTGAGACGTTCGATCTGGTGAGCGAGGAGTGGCGACCCGCCGCGCAGCCCGATCTCGAAGGTGTTCCCGCCGAGCTCGGTGAGGTGCTGTTCGCTGAGGGGCCGCAGCGCGAGCTGGCGCGGCACATCTTTGGCGGCACCCTTGCCTATGCGGCAGATCTCGTGCCCGAGATCGCCGATGACATCGCAAACGTCGACAATGCGATCCGCTGGGGCTTCAACTGGGTGCACGGCCCGTTCGAGATGCTTGACCATCTTGGTCCTGCGCGGGTGATTGAGTTTCTGCGCGGGGTTGGCGCTTCTTTGCCTGGGATGCTTGCTGTGCTTGAGGCTTCGGGCCGGTCGACCTTTTACAGCCAGGACGCAGACGGCAATCGTTTGCAGTTGATGGCTGACGGCTCGATTGCGCCTGTCTTGAGCTGAGGCGGCGCGCCAAAATCTGAGCCCGCGGCGGAGGCGGCGGTGCCCTCTGCTCCCGCGATCCGGCAGGTCGCAACGTCGCAGAGTTCCCTGCCGCCTCTGCCGCTCATTCGTCCGTGTCTCTTGGGGCGGATTCCCCGGGGTTTGGGGGTTACGTGGGGGTGGGTCTCACTATTGCGTCTGTCATTTGGATTGCTTGGGTCATTTGGGGGGTGTCGTGGACTCGCACTATGTCTATGCCTGCGTAGATGGCGGCGGTGATGGTGGCGGCGGTGCCGAAGAGGCGGTCGTCGATCTTGGCGTTGGTGATCGCACCGATGGTCGACTTGCGTGACGTGCCGATCAGCATGGGGAGTTCCAGCGCCCACAGCTCGGGCAGGCGGCGCATCATCTCGAGGTTCTGCGAGACGCCGAACCCGAAGCCGAATCCTGGGTCGACCACGATGCGATCGGTGCCTACGCCTGCTTCGGCGCAGATCTGCAGGCTGGTGTGCAGCCCGTCGGTCACATCGACGATCAGGTCGGTGTGGGGCCGGCCCCGCTGGTTGTGCATGAGCACAGCGGCGGCCCCGCGTTCGGCCACCAGCGGCGCCATCTGGGGGTCGAGGCGGAAGCCGGTGATGTCGTTCACCACCGTGGCACCGGCGTCGAAGGCCGGCTCAGCCACCGCTGCCCAGGTCGTGTCCACCGAGATCGGCACTTCGGCGCCGATGCGATCCAGCTCGGCTCGTACGGCCTCGATGACCCTCACCGCCCGGCGCCGCTCTACTTCGATGGGTGTGGGTTCTGCACCTGGACGGCTGGAGGCGCCGCCGATGTCGATGATGTCGACCTCGCCGGCCACCAGCTCATGTGTCAGCGCGAGGGCTTCGTCGAGCCGATCGGCCACGCCGTCGCCGGAGAACGAGTCGTCCGTGGCATTGATAATGCCCATGACGAAGGTGCGCGAGCCCCACTGCCAGCACGGTCCGCGGCCGGGGTCCCATGATCCATGCCGGTAGCGGCGCCGGATCGGCCAGCCCGGCTGCATGTGCGGACCGGCCGCTTTCAGACTGCGCCGGCTGCGGCTGGGCCGGCCGCTTTGGGCGGCAGGGCGCTGAGCAGATTTGACGCTGCGGCCCGCAGGCCAACCATGCCCGGTGTTGCATCGAACGGCGCCAGGGCGTCCAAGGCTTGGGTCACGTAGTGCTGTGCCGTCGTCACCGAGCTGGCGATTTCGGGGCCGTCCACCACGATCCTCCGGGCCCGATCCCGCCGATCATCGTCCAAGGGCTCGCCCAGCAGCTCGCCGAGGCCCTCGTCGGCGGAGCGCCCGTCGGCCAGCATCCGGATCACCGGCAGCGTGTACACGCCTTCGCGCAGATCGTTACCCGAAGGCTTGCCGAGCTCCTCGTCGGAGGCGACGAAGTCGAGCACGTCGTCGACGATCTGGAATGCCATGCCATATGCGAGCCCGAAACTGTTCAAGCGGTCGAGGGTCTCGCCGTCGGCGCCGGCCACCAGCCCGCCGATGCGGCACGACGTGGCGTACAGCTCGGCCGTCTTGCCCCCGATGGCCAGCAAATACTGATCCTCGGTGCGGGTGAGGTCGTAGATCAGCTGCAGCTCGCGCACCTGGCCCTCGCACAGACGCCCGATCGTGGCGGCCAGCAGGGCGGCCACCTCGGTTCCCAGCGACGCCGCCAGCTCGGAGGCCTTCGCCAGCAGGAAGTCGCCCGCCAGGATCGCCTTCAGGTTGCCCCACCGGTGGTTCACCGCCTCGATGCCGCGGCGGGTCTCTGCGTCGTCCATGACGTCGTCGTGATACAGCGAGCCCAGATGCACCAGCTCCACAGCCACGCCGCCGCAGATCATGTCGTCGGTGACCGCATCAGGCGCAGCGCCGTCGGGGTCGAGCGCCAGCGCCGACGCGATGACGAACGCAGGCCGCAGGCGCTTGCCGCCCGCGGGGATCAGGTGCGAGGTCACCTCGGTGAGGAAGTCGTCGCCGGTGACCGCTGCGGCTCGCAGCGCCGACTCGACACGAGCCAAGTCTTTGTCCGAGCTGGGTCGGGTCTGCAACGGCGAAAGCGGCGCCACGGCGCAACCGTAAACGACAACGGTCGTGTCCCCGCACCGGTGCCGCGCCCGAATCCCGTCGCGCAGCAGGGGCGTGAACGAGGCCGAGCCCTGAGAGAGCGATCCGGCAGGGCATCGTTACACTGCGCTCAGAAGACCTGAAGCACCGTGTGCAACGCCGGGTGCAAGGCTCAGAGCAGGAGGCCCAGTGTTCGAACGCTTCACCGATCGGGCTCGCCGGGTGGTGGTGCTGGCGCAAGAAGAAGCGCGCCTGCTGAATCACAATTACATCGGCACCGAGCACATCCTGCTGGGGCTGATTCACGAGGGCGAGGGCGTCGCTGCCCAAGCGCTCGAGTCGCTGGGCATCTCGCTGGAGGCCGTGCGCAACCAGGTCGAGGAGATCATCGGGCAGGGCAGCTCATCGCCAAGCGGCCACATCCCGTTCACGCCACGCGCCAAAAAGGTGCTCGAGCTGTCGCTGCGTGAGGCGCTGCAGCTCGGTCACAACTACATCGGCACCGAGCACGTGCTGCTCGGCTTGATCCGCGAAGGCGAGGGCGTGGCCGCGCAGGTGCTCGTCAAGCTCGGTGCCGACCTGTCGAAGGTCCGCCAAGAGGTCATCCAGCAGCTGTCGGGCTACAGCGGCTCGGGCAGCGGCCGCGAGACCGTCGGTGCCTCGTCGGGCCAAGGCAGCGAGCAGGGCGGCCAGAGCGGCTCACTGGTGCTCGACCAGTTCGGACGAAACCTGACCTCCGATGCCCGGGCCAAGAAGCTCGACCCGGTCATCGGCCGGCTGCGTGAGACCGAGCGCGTCATGCAGGTTCTGTCTCGCCGCACCAAGAACAACCCGGTGCTCGTCGGCGAGCCCGGTGTGGGCAAGACAGCCATCGTGGAGGGTCTCGCCCAGAAGATCGTCAGCAATGACGTCCCCGAGCTGCTGCGAGACAAGCAGCTCTACACGCTCGATCTCGGAGCGCTGGTGGCCGGCTCTCGCTACCGGGGCGACTTCGAGGAGCGTCTCAAGAAGGTCCTCAAGGAGATCCGCACCCGCGGCGACATCATCTTGTTCATCGACGAGCTGCATACGCTGGTCGGTGCCGGCGCCGCCGAGGGCGCGATCGACGCCGCATCGATTCTGAAGCCGATGCTGGCCCGTGGCGAGCTGCAGACGATCGGCGCGACGACGCTCGAGGAGTACCGCAAGTACCTCGAGAAAGACGCCGCCCTAGAGCGCCGCTTCCAGCCGATCACCGTCGATGAGCCCACGCTCAGCCACACCATCGAGATCGTCAAGGGGCTGCGCGACCGTTACGAGCAGCACCACCGGGTCACCATCACCGACCAGGCCCTCGTGGCGGCGGCGAATCTCGCGGACCGCTACATCGCCGACCGGCACCTGCCCGACAAGGCGATCGACCTCATCGACGAGGCCGGGTCGCGCCTGCGCATCAAGCGCATGTCGACGCCGCCCGATTTCAAGGAGATCGAGAAGAAGCTGGCCGATGTCACCGAGCGCAAGAAGCAGGCGGTCGAGTCGCAAGACTTCGAGACGGCCGGCGCACTGCGTGACGAAGAGAAAGATCTGCTCGAACAGCGAACTGAAGTGATGGCCCAGGCTCGGGCCGAAGGGCACGACCTGTTCGACGAGGTCGATGAAGAGGCCATCGCCGAGGTGCTGTCCATCTGGACCGGCATTCCCGTCTACAAGCTGACCGAGGAAGAGACCCAGAAGCTCCTGAGGATGGAAGAGGCGCTGCACAAGCGGGTCATCGGCCAAGACGACGCCATCAAGGCCGTCAGCCAAGCCATCCGGCGCACCCGTGCAGGCCTGAAGGACCCCAAGCGACCGGGCGGCTCGTTCATCTTCTTGGGCCCCTCGGGCGTTGGCAAGACCGAGCTGGCCAAGACACTGGCGGAATTCCTGTTCGGTGACGAAGACTCGCTGATCAGCCTCGACATGTCCGAGTACATGGACAAGTTCACGGTGAGCCGCCTCGTCGGAGCGCCACCGGGGTACGTCGGCTACGACGAGGGCGGCCAGCTCACCGAAGCGGTGCGCCGCAAGCCGTTCTCGGTCGTGCTGTTCGACGAGATCGAGAAAGCCCATCCCGACGTCTTCAACACGCTGCTGCAGATCCTCGAGGAGGGCCGGCTGACCGACGCCCAAGGCCGCTCGGTCGACTTCCGCAACTCCGTGCTCATCATGACCTCCAACTTGGGCACCGCCGACCTGCGCAAGGCGCGGGTGGGCTTCGGCACCGCCGACGAGGGCGCCAGCTACGAGCGGATGAAGGAAAAGGTCAACGATGCGCTGAAGGCGCAGTTCCGACCCGAGTTCCTGAACCGCATCGACGACACGATCGTGTTCCACGAGCTGAGCGTCGACGAGGTGACCCAGATCGTCGACCTGATGATCAAGCGCACCAGCGATCAGCTGCGGGCCCAGGGCCTCGGCCTTGAACTGACCGATGCTGCCAAGGAATGGCTGGCCCGCACCGGCTATGACCCGCAGATGGGTGCCCGGCCGCTGCGACGCGCCATTCAGCACAACGTCGAGGACGCGCTCAGCGAGCGGATCCTCTACAAGGAGTTCCACGCCGGCGAGATCATCGTGGTGGACGTCGAGGACGACGAGATCGTGTTCCGCGCCATCGAGGGCTTCGACCCCGGGCCGATTGAGCTCGAAGAGGCCGCAGCCGCCGAGTAGGCATGGCCCGGCGAACACCCTGCAGTGGTTCGCCGGGACCCAAGAAGCTGAACAGCGGGCCGTGCCGGCGGGCGCTTGGTGGTGCACTGGCTGGTCTGGCGGTGCTGGTGGCGGCCGCGGGCTGCCGGGTTGACCTGGTCGTCGACATCGACATCTCTCATGACGGAGCCGGCAGGGTCACCGTCGAGATCACCTTCGACGAAGAGGTGATGCGGTGGGCCCCCGACCTGGGCGAGCTCATCGTGACCGATGGCCTCGTGGGTTGGGATGTCCGCCAATTCGTCGAGCAGACTCCCGCAGGCGAGCGGCTCGGCGTGACGGCATCCAAGCGCTTCTCGACTCCAGGGGAACTGGCGGAGGTGCTGGCCGAGATCGACCGGCCTGCGGACGGCGCCGCCGGGCTGTTCCGCTCAGCGACCTTCGTGGGTTCGCGTGACGGAGCGCGGGTGCTGTACGACCTGGCGGTGACCGTCGGCTTGGAGCGGCCGGTCTCGGGGCTCGTGAACCCGGCTACTGCTGATGCGCTGGAAGGCGAGCTGTTCGGGCTGCCTATCGCTGAGATCGAACAGCGGGCCGGGGCTCCGCTCGACGATCTGGTGACGCTGGTGGTGCGGGCGACCGTGCCTCAAGGCGCTGGGAGCTTGCCTGCTGAGGGGGTGCTGCGGTTGAACGAGGGTGGCGTTCGGGAGCTGCGTGTGTCTGGTGAGCTGCTGGATGCCGAGATCGTTGCTGCTGATGCTGAGGCTGAACGGTTGGCTGAGCGGGCTTCTCGGGGGGCTCGGATTGCGGTGATCTGGTGGGTTGTCTTGGCTGCTGTTGTGCTTGTTGTGACTGTTGTTGTGCTGCGTGGTCGGCGTCGTCGTCGGGGGCTCACCTTCCGGTAGCCCTCTTGGGCTTCGTGCTGCCCGGTCTGGGGAGGGGCAGGCGCACCCGTGCTTCAAACAGATGAAGCGCTTCGTGCGCATGTTGGGTGTGCGAGGGGCGCTTCATAACTGCGCGCGGGCACCCCTGCCCCTCCCCAGCCCTTGTCTCGTGGTGTCCTTGATCGGCATCGGAGTGTTAGCTAGACGGGTAGCGATGCTGGCCTGCGTGGCCTGCGGGCAGTGCACAGCGTTGGCCTGATCGCGGCCCGAGGTGTCCGCATGCAGCGTGCGCAGGCGGTGCAGGCACTGGCGGGTCGGACGTGCGGGTTGGTTCGATTCGGTGCTGGGGCAGCCCGCCGTCGGGGGTCATCTGCCGTAGCATGCCGACGACGTCAGGGACTGTGTATCTCTTGTTGCGCTGGCCGCCCGTGCGCCTGACAATGCCGGCCGCTTCCAGGGACGTGAGCGCTCCGCGGGCAGCTCTTTCGGTGACGCCGAGTTTTTGTGCCGCCATGGGGGCATCGAGCACCGGCATCGACGGGAGCGCGTCGAGGAGTTTCGCCGCTGCGCTGCCGCTGCGAAAACTCGCAGCGTGCTGCCATCTGGCAACCATGCTCTCGACGTTCCGTGTTACTGCTTCTGCCTGCCGGCTGGCCTGTTCGCAGGCGTCGCTGAACACGCTCAGCCACTCGTGCGCTGCGGCGCTGCGGGCCGTTGCGTCATCGGGTGCGCACATGACCCGGGTCGCGTTGAGCGCGCCGTGGTACCGGGAGCGGTCACTGCTGAGTGCAGTGCTGATCGGGATCGCTGCGTTGGTCAGCCCAGCGGAGACCAAGACGGCATGGATGATGGCTCGGCCTGTTCGGCCGTTGCCGTCCTCGAATGGATGGATCGTCTCGAACTGGGCATGAACAATCGCGGCGCGCAGCACCGGTGGATGACTGCTGGTGTTGAGGTAACCGACAAGATCGCTCATGAGCCCGGAGACATGCTCAGCGGGCGGCGGCACGAACGAGGCATCTTCCACTAGGCAGCCGGCAGGCCCGATCCATATCGGTTGGTCTCGCCACCCCCCACCGATGTCGCGGTCACGCGTCCCGGCGAAGAGGCGCCGGTGGATGTCGAGGATCGCTTCCGTCGTGGCGATGTGGCCGGCCCGCATCTTCTGCCCCAGATCGACTGCGGCTGCGATCTGCTTCGTCGCGCCGAGCGTGAGCGCATCGTTCTCATCGGACACAGGCCTTCCGGCATGGTCCAGATAGCGCGCCCATTCGAGCCCCGGCTCTGTGGACGCGACACCCTCCATCACGCTCGAACGGATGCTCTCGTCGCGTGTCAGCATCCATTCCGCCAGCGTGCCGCCCAAGCTCGTCTGAGGCAGAGCAGCGATCGCAGCCAGCGCTCTGTCGGCGGCCGTGAGCGCGTTCAGGGCATCGCCGCTGAGGCTAGGTTCCCACCCGGCGAGCGGGTGCGGCACATAGGCGCGATACGCCCTGCGCCCGAAGCCGGTCGCGCTCGCCATCCACCCTTCGGCATCGACGTATCTGCCCACATGTCCACATTATCGGGTCATATGTGCTGTTCAGCCGTTTCCGCCGACGCGAACGCACCGCTAAATGGTCACATGTGCTAATAGAGTTGAGGTCCGAGAGCGATCGACACAGAGCGATCAACGCAGAGTCCTCCCCGGAGCAAGACCGGCCGCTCGCAAGAATGGGAGATCCAAGTTAGAGGCCTGGCCTCCTTGACGGGGTGTAGCTCAACTGGCAGAGCGCCCATTTTCTGTCGCGCCTGCTGCTCCGCGGCATCCGAACTGTGCGGTGCCGGGGCGGCAGTCATCGCTTACGGGTGCTTGGCGGCGTCCAGCCAAGCACCCTTGTTGAAGGCCGCCAGAAACAACTGAGGCTTTGACAGCCCGACGGCGCCGTAGCGATCCCGAGCGTGGCCGACGAGTCCCCGTCCCCACGCTTCGCTGTTGCGAGTTCTGGAGGTGAAGTCATCTACGCAGGCTTCAGCCCAGTGTGCCTGCGTAAGACCAGCTTGCAAGAGCGCATTGACACCACGCCCCAGTCCCTTGGTCACAGCGAAGACCGAGAACACATCGAGCAGGCTGTACTTCGCCGGAGCTCCGCGAACGAAGGTGTCAAGTTCCCTCCGAGTCAGCTTGCGCCGGCTGTCAGCAGGGGCAGGGCATCGGGAAGCAGCGTCTGCGATGACCTGTGGCCGCCGCGGGTGCCGCGAGCGGCCATGCGGCTTGCCGAGGCGCCGAGTGGGGCTCGTTACCCTGTGGTGATGGCTGTGCGCGAGGACGCGCTGGTGGTCCCGACGGTTGGGCATGCTCGGGCTGCCGCGGATGTGCTGGCTGGTGAGGGTGTTTCGATGGTGTTGTTGTTCGGGTCGGTGGCTGCGGGCACGGCTCGTGAGGGCAGCGATATCGATTTGGTGGCTGTGTTCGACGACATCGACTATGCGGAGCGGTACCCGCGCCGGTGGAGGCTTGAGGCGAGGTGCGCTGCTGCGGCTGGCGTGCCGGTCGACGTGCATGTCACCGATTGGCCTGAGTGGCGTCATCGCACTGTTGGGGTGAGTTCGTCGTTTGAGGCGAGCATTGTCGGGCAGCCGTTGGGGCGGACGCTGTTTCGGCGCGGCCCGGTCGCTGCGACGGTTGATTGGGGCAAGGAGATCGGCATGCCTGTGAGCAATCTTGACGAAGCCGCCGAACGGCTCAACGACGTGCGGCAGGCGCTCGCAGACATGACTGCGGCCTGCGGGCAGCGCACTGACGAGGTTGGCGTCGTGGGCGGCCGGATCGAGGTCGACGGGTCGGTCAGGGAGGAGCGTTTGCGCAGTCTGTGCGCGAATGCGTCGATGGCGATCGAGAATGCGCTCAAGGCGTGGTGCGCCGTGAACGGCGTCGCTTCTGAGCGGACCCATAGCGTCGCCAAGCTGCTGCGGCAGGCCTCGCCGCTGCCTGGCGAGGTCGACGACGCTCTCGCTGCGCTGGAGGCCAACACGCTGCGTCCGAGCCGGGAGGCCTACGACGACGTGTCGTGCTGGCGGATTGGCGGCACCTACCCGTCGGCTTTGCCTCAGGCCACGCTGGGCAGCACCGAGCGGCTCGCCGGGCTGCTCGCTGCGGCAGCCGTTGCGTCGGTCGATGCTGTGCTGGGGCGCCTGCGCCATGAGGGCCTCGATCGTTCCGACGAGCGATTCGCGGTCTGCGAGCGGCGTCTGCGCAGCGCCCAGGCTGTGCTCGCCGCCGCCGACCCTGTCACCGGCGAACCGCCACACGATGACGCTCCGGCGACGCCGGCGCCCCAGCAGCAGGCCGCGGAGGCACAGCAGGGATCCTGATCGGCACGAGCATTACCCTGTGGTGATGGCTGTGCGCGAGGACGCGCTGGTGGTCCCGACGGTTGGGCATGCTCGGGCTGCCGCGGATGTGCTGGCTGGTGAGGGTGTTTCGATGGTGTTGTTGTTCGGGTCGGTGGCTGCGGGCACGGCTCGTGAGGGCAGCGATATCGATTTGGTGGCTGTGTTCGACGACATCGACTATGCGGAGCGGTACCCGCGCCGGTGGAGGCTTGAGGCGAGGTGCGCTGCTGCGGCTGGCGTGCCGGTCGACGTGCATGTCACCGATTGGCCTGAGTGGCGTCATCGCACTGTTGGGGTGAGTTCGTCGTTTGAGGCGAGCATTGTCGGGCAGCCGTTGGGGCGGACGCTGTTTCGGCGCGGCCCGGTCGCTGCGACGGTTGATTGGGGCAAGGAGATCGGCATGCCTGCGAGCAATCTTGACGAAGCCGCCGAACGGCTCAACGACGTGCGGCAGGCGCTCGCAGACATGACCCGTGCGTGCCGACTCGACGACGGCGAGGTTGGCGTCGTGGGCGGCCGGATCGAGGTCGACGGGTCGGTCAGGGAGGAGCGTTTGCGCAGTCTGTGCGCGAATGCGTCGATGGCGATCGAGAATGCGCTCAAGGCGTGGTGCGCCGTGAACGGCGTCGCTTCTGAGCGGACCCATAGCGTCGCCAAGCTGCTGCGGCAGGCCTCGCCGCTGCCTGGCGAGGTCGACGACGCTCTCGCTGCGCTGGAGGCCAACACGCTGCGTCCGAGCCGGGAGGCCTACGACGACGTGTCGTGCTGGCGGATTGGCGGCACCTACCCGTCGGCTTTGCCTCAGGCCACGCTGGGCAGCACCGAGCGGCTCGCCGGGCTGCTCGCTGCGGCAGCCGTTGCGTCGGTCGATGCTGTGCTGGGGCGCCTGCGCCATGAGGGCCTCGATCGTTCCGACGAGCGATTCGCGGTCTGCGAGCGGCGTCTGCGCAGCGCCCAGGCTGTGCTCGCCGCCGCCGACCCTGTCACCGGCGAACCGCCACACGATGACGCTCCGGCGACGCCGGCGCCCCAGCAGCAGGCCGCGGAGGCACAGCAGGGATCCTGATCGGCACGAGCATTACCCTGTGGTGATGGCTGTGCGCGAGGACGCGCTGGCAGCCTCGGCAAGACGGCCTCGATATCTCGGCGTTGGCGCAACCGGAGCCATCCGGCGTTTTGAGGGTGTCGGCAGTTCCGCATGATTCCCTCGATCAACAATTCGGCCTGTATCCAATCCGCAACTGGCGAACATAGCGTTCATCACCAAGAAGAAGAACCTGAGGAGCGGATCGAAGTCACCGGCTGAGCCTGAATCCACCGGTGGGGCTGGGCTGGCGGGGTCTGGGTCTGGCGGTGGTGTGGTGTGGGCGGCGTTGGGGGTGCCGGTTCGCGGATGGGCGTGGGGTGCCCGGTTCGGCTTTGGGGGGTCGGGTTGTGTGCTGGGCCTGGGGGGTGTGCTGCGCGGCGCGGCGTGACGCTGGGGCTGGTTCAGCAGTGCTGGGGCAGGCTTCGGATCTTGTCGAGAGCGGCGGTGAATGTGTGGGCCCAGGGCCATCGGGCTGGGAGCCGCAGGGTGGGCCGTCCGCTGCGGTTGACGAGCCGGCCGGGCATGGTGAGCAGGCGGCGTGCGAGGGTGGCTGCGACGGTGAGCTTTCGTGGGTCGTGGACGTGTCCGATGCGGGCGGTCCAGCGCGCGATGTTGTGCGCCAAAGCGGCGCAGGCGAGCCATGCGGCGTTCGCCGCGAACCTGCCCGAGGGGCTGTGCGCGAGGCCGCCGGCTTTGAGGTCCTTGATCGCGAGCTCGACGCGTGCGTGGGAACGATAAGAAGCGTCGGCTGTTTTGGTGTCGAGCGTGTCGGCGTCGATGTCGGTGACGACGGCGTGGTGGCGCCAGTCGGGGAACAGGTCGGCTTGCTCGCCGACGATGCGGGTGCGGCGCACCACCAGCCGCACCGTGCGAGCGGGCTTGCCGCGGCGGCGTCGGCTCGAGGTCAACGTCGTCTCGGCGACGTGTGCCTCGCCGTCGTCGGTGTAGCCGATCGGGGTCCATTCGTCGTCTTCGATCGCTGCGATCGCTTTGTCTATGGCGGGGTTGCGGCCCACAGCGATCAGGAACCTCACGTCGAGCCTGTCGAGCCTGTCGGTCAGGTCCCAGGAGAAGAACCCTGCGTCGGCGCGCAGCGTCAGCGCCGCCTGTGGCGCCAACCGCCGCGTCCTGGCGACGGTCTCGGACACGAACCGCAGGTGTCCTTTCTGGGAGGACCCCTTGCGCATCCGCGAATGCAATATCTCGCCGGTGTCGTCGCGCACCGCGACCAAAGGGTGATAGCCCAGCGTGCGCGTATGCCCATAGGCGGCGCCTTGCTTCGCGTCGGAGTGCACCTCGCGGATCGTCGAGTCGACATCGATCGTGATCTGCTCGGCCGCAGGGGCGGCGCCTGCGTCCCACGCGCGGCCCAACGCCAGCTCCTGGGCGCGGTCGAGCTGGCGCACATGACCGAACGTGAACGACCTCGCGAACGTCCCCAACGTCGACGGCGCCACAGGCGCGAACCCCAGCACCGACCTTGTCGACGCGGCCCGCAGCCTGTCCGCGTCCGCGAAGAACGAGCCGCCCACCATCATCGAGCACACCGCCGTGAGCACCTTGGCTCCCGAACCGCGTCCCGACTGCGGCGGCGTCACCACCTCGTCGATCAGCTCTTCGAGACCCAGCCGGTCTGCCAAAGTGCCCGCCAACAACAACCCCGCATCGGCGACCAAGGACTCCTCGTCGAACACTGCCTCAATCCGGTCCAGACCCCCAGCTACGCTGCTCACAGAAAGTGCCTCCCGTCATGGCATCACGCCGACTATTCGTCAACGGCAAAATGCCACGTCAGGAGGCCTTTCTGGTGGACGCGCACCACCCAAACCCGCCACCCCACCGGTGGATCCAGGCTGAGTGCTCGGGGGAACTGGCCGACGAGAGCCTCGAGAATCTGCGCTCGCAGTGGATTCCGACCGACCGCGCCCTGTGGCTTCCAAGCAACTGCAGCAGCCTTCTCGAGCAGCGCAGCGAACTGCTGGCGAATCAGGCACATGAGTTTCTGCGGGGGCTGCTGGGTGACGAGACGTGGGAAGCAGCGAAGAACCGCTGAGTTCCGACGCCGAGTCAGGGCGGCCGAGTCGCTGGGCCGAGTGCTGGTGACGATCGATACCGACTTCGGAGTGAATCACACCGGGACGTTCCTATAGATGTCAAGTGCGGGTTTTGAGGGTGGCGAGGTCGGCTCGCAGGGTGCGGTAGACCTCTCGTGCGATGAAGCGTTTGAGGCAGCGGATGGCTTCTTTTTTGGTTTTGCCTTCGCTCACGCGCCGGTCGAGGTAGCTGCGGGTTCGTTCGCAGTAGCGGAGCCGGACGAGGACGATCATGTGCAGGGCCCGGTTGGCTGCGCGGTTGCCCGCGAAGTTCAGCCGGTGACGGCTGGTGCGCCCGCTCGAGGCGGGGACCGGCGCGACGCCGCACAGGTGAGCGAACGACGCCTCGGTGCTGAGCCGGTCGATGTTCTCGCCGGCGGCGACGAGCAGCGTGGCGGTGTGGTGGGTGCCGCATCCCAGTCGCGACACCGTGGCGGGCGCTGCGGCTGTGACGAGCTGGCTCAGGCTGCGTTCGAGGTCGTCGGCTTCGGCGCCGAGCTGGGCGATGCGATGCCCGAGGCTGCGCAGGGCGGCTTTGGCGGCCTGGGCGGGGTCGGCGAGGCGACCGGTGTCAGGCCGCAGCCTTGCGCACACAGCGGCTTTGCCTTCCAATGTGCGGCGGGTGTCGAGCTGGGCGCGCAAAGCGGCGGGAGCGGTGACCAACAGGTTGCCGAGCTGGCACAGCGCAGCGGTGCGGGCCTTGACAGCGCCGTTGCGGGCGACGCTGAGCTGGCGGATCGACTCGACGATGCCGGTGGTGTCCTTGGCGGCTGCGGTCGCTTCGCCCGACAGCACTTTGCGGGCGGCGGCCTCGGCGTCGATGGCGTCGTTCTTGCCGCGACGCGAACGCAGATGGCGATGGGGCTGGTTGACCTCGATAACCCCGCAGCCCTGCTCGGTCAGCGAACGGGCCAGGGCCGCTCCGTAGGACCCGGTCGACTCGACGCCGACCGCAGCGATCGGCCCGAACGACGCCAGCCATATGTAGGTCGAGTCGTAGCCCGCAACAGTCGCGGGGAACGACTCGGTGCCCAGCACCCGGCCGAGCGGGTCCAATGCGGCGGCTACGTGGAAGTCGGTGTGGCAGTCAATACCGCCGATCACCGCCTGCTGTGAGTCTGGCATCATGTTGTCCTTCATCTCGGAGCGGCTCGCGTGCCGGGACGGGACGGACATAACAGTGATGAGGCATCTGTGGGCACAGGTTCCTATGAGGTCACGTCGCTCGTTGCGGACCGGCCGCAGCTGACAAGTCCAAGAAGCGAGCCGCCGACGCCGACGAGTCCCAGGCAAGGCACCCGCAACACGCAGGGCCAGTTTTGCGCCAAGTCAGACGCCCACGGCCCGCCCCCTGCCCATATCTTCACTGTTCGTCAGCGACACCGTCGTCGTGTGCGACGTGACCAGCGCACCGTCGGTTCCAGCAGGGATCTCCGCTGTCTCGAAGGTCAGCACCGGGTCGACGGTGCTCGTCGAGGAAGTGTTCGTCGAGCCAGCCCCCCGCGTGTAGCTGAAGTCCGCCGCGGTCAGCGTGTCAGGGGCCAGCCCGCCCGGATCGGTGATCGTCACCGTGAACGCGTCCGCGCCCGGCGACGAGCCGTCCCTCGGCAACGCAATGCCGATGATCGACACCTGAGGCCTGCCGGTGTCCTTCGGCGCCGCCGACGATCTGCACATGCTCCACATCGTTCTCGGAAATGAACTCAGCAGTCGCGTCAGGCAACTCACCGGCCGCGGTCATCAGCAACGGCAACTGCAAACGATACGCAGTGGCCTGCACCGCCACGCCGAAAGCCAAAGCATCAGAACTGCCGTTGATCAGCACCGCGGACACTGCCTCGGTGCCACACCACGACGAATCGGTGTCGACCAGCGTGTCGCCCGAAGCAACAAACGCCGCAGGCACAGCACCCAAGCCGCCCTTCTCGGCGGCGAAGTTCTTCGCCAGGCGGAACGCAGTGTCATAACGATCCTGACCGGCGAACTCACGGGCCATCGCCGTGGCCGCGTTGCCGTCATGATCGACCCTCACTTCGCCGGCCGTGTTTGCGGCTTGAGCCGGCGAGCCCGCCACGACCGCGAGCACCGATGCCACAAACATCGCCGCCGGGATCGCTGCGAAGGAACGCCTGCCACGCCGCTTCGTGTGAGTAGTCAAGGCTATGTTTCTCCTTGTTCGGCTCCTTTCGGGTCCTGACAGCGCTCTCAACGGCCGTTCAAAGAGCTTCCGGATCGTGCCGATCACGCCTCCCAGGCGCCACGCAGCAACGCGTCGCTGCGACACCCATCTCGGCTGTGCGAGCGCGAGAGCGGTCACGCGTGTGGCCGCGTTGATGCGTCATGATTGGGCCGTGTAGAGTTTGCTCAGCGGAGAGGACCGACGTATCCGGTGCCGTGAGCTTGCTCCTCTGCTAACTCGCAGAACGTGCCCCGCTTCGGCGGGGCACGGACGCGTAGGAGGACAGTTGTACCTGTGCTTCGTCGACGAATCCGGAACCCACGGCGGCAGCCCCGTGCTGGTGGTCGGGGGCATCATCGTTCACGAAGAGGACGCATGGCACCTGCAACAGCGTCTTGACTCGTTCCTGTTCGGCAAGCTCCATCCGCTCGGACACGACCACACTCAATTCGAATTGCACGCCACCGAACTTCGCAATGGCACCAAGCAGTGGGCGAAGCTCGACTGGTCCGACCGGCAGCGGATTCTTGCAGGCGCCTACGGCGCTCTGGCCGGCTATGCCCCCGTCAACCCCGCCTTACCGTGGCGGCTCATCGGGGCTGTCATAGAACGAAACCCGCAGGGTCAGAAACTCCGGGCCTACGAACTGCTGACGAAGAAGTTTGACGACTTCGCAGGCCGCGTGAGCCGCAGCGGACAGCAGCAACGCGGGTTGATCATCCATGACCGCAGCGGTGTCGAAGGCACGCTGCAGAGCTGGACGAATCAGTGGCGCATCGCAAGCAGCTCGCTCGGCCGGCTCAGGAACCTCGCCGACGTGCCGCTGTTCGCTGACTCGCGTGCCACACGAGCACTCCAGGCAGCCGACCTCGTCGCGTATGCGCTCTACCGGTACTACTCAAGGCCGGGAGGCACACGCGACGAGAGGTATGTACATCGCCTCTGGCGGCAGTTCGACGCAGATGACGGGCGAATGCATGGCCTCATCCACAACAGCTCGTATTTTGAGCGGTGTGACTGCCCCGCGTGCGTCAGCCGTCGATGAACGGCGGACTCCACCGGTGGTTGCGAGTGATCGGTCATGATGACCGGTTGTTCGACACAGCAACCACCAGTGGAGGTGTCCAGTATGGCAGCGAGGCTGAGCGCGTTCGAGCGCGCCCGGATTGAGGCGATGAGATCGGCGGGAGCGGCCGTTGAGGACATCGCGGTGGTGCTGGGCCGGCACCCGGCGACGGTCTATCGCGAGCTGGGCCGCTGGGGGACAGCGGGTGTGCGCGGAGACGATCTACCGGGCCGCGTACAGCGGCTGCGGGCTCGGCGCCGAAGCGTGGGCCGACCTGCCGCGTGCGCAGCGGCGCCGCCGTCCGCGCAGCCGCCACAGCGAAAAAGCCGGCCCGCTCGGCCAATACCGGCCGCTCAGCGAGCGGCCCGCAGCCGTGGGGGACCGCAGCGAGGCGGGACACCGCGAAGGCGACCTGATCATCGGGGCGGCCAACCGCAGCGCCGCGGCCGCCCTGGTGGAGCGCGTCAGCCGCCACACGCTCGTCGTCGCATTGCCCCACGGCTACACAGCGCCCGACGTCGCAGACGCGGTCACCGCCGCGTTGGCCCGCCAGCCTGCCCATCTCGTGCGCAGCCTCACATGGGACCAAGGACGCGAGATGGCCCGCTGGGCCGACATCGAAACCGCACTCGGCATCGAGGTGTTCTTCTGCGAACCCCACAGCCCAACCCAGCGCGGCACCAACGAGCAGACCAACGGGCTGCTGCGACCATGGCTGCCCAAAGGCACACCACTGGACCTCAACCCGCTGCGACTCGCCGTCATCGAGGACAACCTCAACTGGATGCCCCGCCGACTCCACAACTGGCAATCAGCCGCCGACATCTACACCCGACTCAGTCGCAACCACCAATAGAGCCTGCCCTCCCTTGGCGGTCATGTCCGCACAATTGGTCAGCCGTGCTGAACTTCGCTGCCGAAGCCTGCACGAAAGGCGAGGGACGCGGAGCTGCCTCCAGCTCTCGCCATGTCCATCACTACTTGGTAGCGACCGG
Organism: Acidimicrobiales bacterium; assembly: GCA_965231925.1. Classification (GTDB taxonomy): domain Bacteria; phylum Actinomycetota; class Acidimicrobiia; order Acidimicrobiales; family Poriferisodalaceae; genus Poriferisodalis. Next base: position 204,266 of record OZ246894.1, on the reverse strand, counting down.
CTGAAGGCAGGGACACATCGCGGAAGTCGAGCGCTAGAGGCAGCATCAGAAACTCACCGGGATCGTGCTGTGCAGGAGGTCCGCCCTGCAGGCTGCCGATTGCTTCCGCGAGACGGGCGCCGTCTGCGCTCTCGACGTGGATGCGAATCTCCTTCGGCGTAACGATCTCGTCTGGTGCTGCCTCGAACATGAGCGCAAGCATCATGCCCATTGGAGCCGGATATTGGGATCGCCACAGCCGTGTAATCCCACCGGACGCGATGGTCAGAACTCCGTCACGAACTTGTGCGAAATCACAGAGAATCGCTGCGCGGACCTGCACCTCAGACGGTTTCCAAGGCCCGCATTTGACTGACTACGACAGCTCCCGAGCCAGCGGTGTGGGGTTGCGGCGCACTCACTCTCACGTGGCTGTGGATGATGTCGCCCGGAGGCGGTGCGCTCGCGATCAGGACCGCTCGCCACTCGCCGATCCCGGGCTCATCATCGGCGTACTCGCCGATCGCTGAGAGAAGATCGTCCAGCGAGTCTGAACCGCCGTTGAACCCGCGATCATCTTCCGCCCACCAAAGAACACCGCTATCGCCGTTGGGGTGGATTCTCACTTCGTGCATCGTCCAAGCTCCTTGGGTCAGTGTTACCGCCGCCTGCCTAGCAGGCTGCGTATCTCGTCGTCGTTCAGGCCGATCTGCACGGTCAGCATGTGCCGCAACGCCTTCGGTGGCACCTCATCGCCCTCATGGTATGCGAACGTCAAGGGAGGCCGCGCCTCGGCCACGAGACGACGATGTGAACCCTTCCGCCGTTGCTCCGAGTATCCGAGTCGTTCCAGCATCGAGAGAACGCGCTGCGACTTCAGAGCTGGGAACTCGTCTGCCCGCACCAACCCCCCCTCGGCCCCGACCGCGAGACCATATCGTGAGCAAGGGACCCGCGAGTCAGCCGCACGCTGATTGCGGCCGATGTTGACTCCGAACTCGCCGCCGAGATCAACCAGCAGACCCGGCGTCGATCGTGTTCCCGGCGGGCCTGTCGGACGCTTGAATCGCCCTGGCTTGATGAAGGCTCTGGTTCTTGGGAAGGACGGGGCTGTGGCGAACGATGGGGGCTGTCGCGCTGAGCTGGGTGAGCGGGCGGTCCCGATGGTGGCCGGGCGTGAGCGTGGCCGCGGTTCGAGATGGGAGGCGATCTGCTGGGTCGCTCACAGGCGCGGGCTGTCGGCGGAGCCGATCCGGCTGCGGGTGCGGGTGCGCCGAGACCGGCGCAGCAGTCCGCGACGAGATGACCACAGCGGAGCGTGTCCGGCCCGAGGTCCTCGAACGCGAGAGCCGCGAGCTGCGCCGACCGTAGGGGCAGCATCCAGCGGCGCCCAAACCGTTCTCGGAGCCGGCTGAACCTCCTCTCGGCGGTGTGGATGGGCCTCTTCTGGGGACTGCACGCGTCGGGTGAAACGCCGATAGGCGGCGCTGCGCGTCACCCTCGAGCCCGGCGGGCAGTTCCTCGCGGGTCGCAGTGTTCAAGCAGAGCCCTGGACGCGAAAGGGCCCCGGGGCGGGTGCCCCGGGGCTCCTTCGTTGTTGGCCTTTGCCGATCAGGCGGGCAGCCCGCCTGTAGGGCATGTCAGACGCTCCCTTGTCACCTGATTCGCCCTACGACGTTCCTATAGATGTCAAGTGCGGGTCCTGAGGGTGGCGAGGTCGAGTCCGCCCCAGCAGGGTTCGAGCCGTCGCCGGCGGAAGCGAGGCGGATGCCTGAAGCGTCGTTGCTGAGCTTGGAGCGTCTGGCTGCTGCGGCCAAGATGTCCTCGAGCAGCTCGTCGTGCACGACAGACGCGATGCAGGCGTTGAAGTTCACCTCGATGACGCCGCTCAGCTTCGCCAGCAAAGCATCGTTCGCTGCATCGCCCGCAGCCTCGATGTCATCACTGAAATACAGCGAGACATGGCTGCCGGGCCGCACCGGATCAGCAGCATCGGCCATGCCGCCGCCGTTCGTGTCGCCCTCATCATCATCAGCAGCGGAACGATCATCGCCGGCCGCAATGGACACAGACAACACACCCGCCGACGCCGCCGCGGCGAGCGCGGCGCTCAACGTAGCCTCGCTGACGCATTGGGGCTGAGGCGGCCCGTACCCGCAGAGCGCAGATAACTTGCCGGCCGTGAGTTCGGGGAACCACTGGCCTGCTCTCCAAGCGCGGGAAGTCCTGAGCCTGCTTCACAAGATTGGCTACACCGAGGTTCGGCGCAAGGGCTCGCATCGCAAGCTCGTCGCTGCCGGGCGTTTGCCCATAGGCTTCGCGTACCACGACAGCCACGATGTTCCGCCCCACCAGTTGAAGCGGATGCTGGTTGACTTGGCAGGGTTGACGGCAACCGAGATCGCAGATCTACTATGACCATTATGGGCACAATCCCACCGGGGGAACGAATGACTGAAGTGCGGGTGTACCCGAATCTGGAGGAAGGGCCTCGCTGGTGCGCCGAGGACGACCGCGGTTTCACCGGCGCAGCAGATCGTCTCCAAGCCTTGGTTGCCACAATCCAAGAATGGGCAGCCGAGGAAGGCTTCGCTGACGAACTCGCGATCCGTCTCGTGGCCCCGGCTGAGCCACAGCCCGAACCTCGCATCGAGATTGATCAGAATGGGCACCTGCCGACCACAGTCGGTCTCCCATCCATGACCCAGGTCGGCACTTCTCTCAAGACTCTCATCGCCGCCTAGCCGATGATCGTACGGGTCGCCGCCCTGTGCGACTTCGCGCAGGTACGAGAACGGATGCTGACCATAGCTTCAGCGGGTGTCACGCGTGCTCTGCGTGCAGAATTTCCAGCCTCCATGGGTGTCATGCTGGCGCTCATGCTGGAACTGTCCGCTGCCGAAGCCAAACTGCCACACGAAATCGTGGCACGCGTCGAAGACAGCGACGGCCAGCAACTCGCAGAAGCCATGGCCGCGTTCCAAATCGGCGAGATCGTCGACCTCGACCCCGGCGAAATGCTCCTCATCCCCACAGTGCTCGATCTGCGCGATGTCGCTCTGCCGAATCCGGGTCGTTACCAAATCGTAGTAGTTCCCGAGGCATCCGAAGAAATCGCTCTCGCGTTCCGCGCCGACAGCCCGCCAGACACCGACTAGCCCCGAGGGTCGCCGGGCATCCACTAGAGATAACCACTTACAAACCCCCTACAAGACCCCGAACAAGGAACCCCACATGCCTGGACCCCAAGTCACTCGCCCAGTCAGTTGGCCCGCCATGCCAGGACACCTCGCTGCCGTCCTCGCCTGCGAACATCTACCCAACATCACTACCGACGCGATGGGCCAGCTCGATACCGATGACTGGACCAAGGCCTACGGAGAACTCCACAAGGCCATCCTCGAAACTCTCGGCTGACATCTTGTAGACACCGCCTACGCTTCGGACTCTCATCGTGCTCGTAAAGCCATCGACTCAGTGAAGCCGCACATGTCATCGCTCGTCTCCAACCACCAGTGCCGTCGTGCCACACCCCAGCCGAGACCTCCCGACACGAGGCGCTCCTGCACCGCGGCAGCCGAAGCGTAGGCGAACGCCCCCGCTTCGCGACTCGGAATCGATGCCGACGAGCCGACAGCCCGCTCCCTGCCCATATCTTCACTGTTTCATGGTCACGAGAGCCGGGTCAGCGGTCGCGGCGAGGCGTGTTCGGCTGAGCAGAGATAGCACGCGGTACGGCTGGTGCTGACATTGTCTCACGGACCCAAGTGGGGTCTCGCAACAGTGATCGCGCCTCACCCACAACACACGCTGTCGAGAACACCATGAGTTCACGACCTACATGGGATCGCCGGGCGCTGTGTCGAAGATCGAAACGCAAGATCGGCGAATACCGATACAGCTCCTCGGTCACTCGGTCGTCAACGTCGTAGCTGGCCATCCAACAGCAGTTGCTCGCCCGCAGTGCTGCTGCGAGCTCCTGGTGGCGGGCATGTGTCATCGTGTCTAGATACAGGTCGTCAGACTTGGTGAGGTAGGGCGGGTCGGCGTAGATGAATAGCGGCACGTCGGGATCGGCTGTGATCTGTGTCACGAGATTCGCCCCATCGCCGTGTCGGACTTCGATGCGGTCGGCGAGGCCGCTGACCAGGCCGAGGCGATTCACCAGGTTCTTCTTGTTGAAGCGGCAGTCCAGTGGCCACGGCCCGTCTTGGTTCAGTCCGCCGATAGGGCGGGCATCGATTATGCCCGAGTGATTGGTGCGGTTCAGAAAGAAGGTCGCGAAGGCCAGCTCCACCTCGTCCTCGGAGCCCTCGCGGACGATTTGTGCTTGCTGGTGCCAGGTGTCGATCGTCACTTCGCAGCTTTCCACGCGTTCGATGAACTCATCGCTGTGATCTGTGGCGGCTCGCCAGAAAGCTGCGATACGCCGGTCCGCATCACCGATGACCGCATGCTCCACCACATCTGCTTGCAGGAGCCCAAGGGCGACGCCGGCGCCGCCGGCGAATGGCTCCACATAGGTGGCATCCGATGGCACGTTCTGGCGCAGGATGGCTTCAGCGAACTTGAGCAGGAGGCCCTTGCCTCCTGGGTATCGCAACGGGCTCAAGAACGCCACGGTGCTCAGTTTGCCCGCCGTGCCTTGATTGCTGCCGATATGCCCTCGATGAGCGGGCTGTAGTTGACCGAGATGGTCTCGAGGTCGCGCGGGAGCGGCGAATTGTTGATGTTGTGCACGTACTGGTTCAGATTCCGCGCCGACACGAGGCTGTACTGCTTGCCCAAGTCAGTGAGGATGCTCTCGAAGCGCTTGTCCCCGGAACTACCAGCCTTGAGCGCGTCGACGGAGCCCCGGATCCGCTTGGCGAGCTCTGTGTCAGGTGATGGTGTACGGCCAATAACGTCGAGGTGCTCGTCGACGCTGAGTTCGATGGCACAACGCAGCAGAACAGCCGCTGCGTTCGGGAACTTCGAGAGATCGAGATTCCGCAACTCCCAGAAGATGGTTTGTGTCCGCGCATGCAACCCATCAACTGTCACATCCCGGAACAGGCGAGGCGTAAGGCGACGATCAGGCGTGCGCGGCTCGGCATCTTGGCTCGATCCGCTGTCTGAATCTTCGTCACCGCCTGAGGGCGCGTCGGTCTCGCCCCTGTCATCTTGCACAGCAGGGCCCGAAGTGTCCTCGTCGAACTCATCGTCCTCGAGAAGTGGTGCCTGCGGGGATTCGGGCTGTTGGCCGTGCAAATCTGCTCCCAGCAGATCGCGGATGTACTGCTCACGGTCTTCCTTGCGGGCGATGTCAGTCACGGCTCGCCCTGAGGCGAGATCGACGACGACGACGCTGAGGCGTCGCACGAGGTCCGCTTCGGGCGCATCAGGGACGAGCTCGCGTCCTTCGAAATGGAATCCGACGAGATCTCGCACGATGGTTGTCTGGACCAGGCGACCGAGATTGGTTGTGGCGTTGCGCACGACATAGCCGATGCCGTCCTGAACATCGTCTTCGTCGTCGACGTGACGCTTGAGCCAGTCCAAAACATCGATTGCTCTCGACGTTTGAGTCGGTCGCCCAACCGGGCGCCAGCGATGCTGGGCCGCCGGTGACCACTGCACGGTGCCTCTGCCGTCCGCCTGCCCAGTGTGAGTCCGCTCCAACCAATCACCAGCGTCCTCGCGTTCAGAAACGACGTAACACCCAACCCGATCAGGCTGATTCCCGGGCCCGCTCACCAGGTCGGCGAATTCGCTGGCCCCTGGCCCCGGTGGCAGCAGGTCGGGTGTCCGAAGCAAACGCAGGGCGGCAAGTCTTCGGTTCCCATCAAGCACCGCATAGCGCCCGTCGGGCTTCTCCATGACGATGAATCGCAGTGCCGGGCTGAGCCCGTGGCGGTGAATGTCGAGAGCGAGATTGACGAGCAGGCTGTCATTCGTGCGTGCTTGGTCGCGGACAAGCGACCGCAGTGCCGCATCTTGGCTCATGACTTCGCCGTGCCGCGGGTTGCGAACGTCAAGGTCCAACTGGCCGACTTCAACTTCGACATGCATCACAGCCCCTCCTGACTCGCAAGAAAGTACCCGCGAACACTGCTTCTGCAAGGAGGCACTCCGACGCGCCAAGCCTCGGCAGGCTCTATCGGTGGTTGCGAGCGAGTTGAGTGTAGATGTCGGCGGCTGATCGCCAGTTGTGGAGTCGGCGGGGCATCCAGACGGGGTTGTCCTCAATGATCGACAGTCGCAGCGGGTTGAGGTCCAGCGGTGTGCCCTTGGGCACGCATCGTCGCAGCAGCCCGTTGGTGCCGCGCTGGCGTGGGCTGTGAGATTCGCAGAAGAACACCTCGATGCCAAGTGCTGCCTCGACGTGGGCCCAGTGGGCTATCTCGCGGCCTTGGTCCCAAGTCAGGCTGCGCACCAGATGAGCCGGCTGATTCGCCAGGGCATCGGTGACAGATGCGGCGACTTGGAGCGCGCGGTAGCCGTGCGGCAACGCGACGACCAGCGTGTGACGGCTGACCCGCTCGACCAAGGCGGCCGCGGCCGTGCGTTTGGCTGCCCCGATAATCAGGTCGCCCTCCCAGTGGCCCGGCTCGGTTCGCTCCCCCACGACAGCGAGCCGCCCGCTCAGCGGTCGGCGGCCCCGAGGCGGCCTGGCCTTGTTGCTGTGGCGGCGCCACCGCGCACGCGGCAGGTCCTTCCACGTATCGGCACCGAGCCCGCAGTCCCTGCACGCGTCCCAGCAGATCGTCTCCGCGCACACCCGGCGGCCACATCGGCGCTGCTTCAGCCGTTGTCGCGCCTCGCCGGCCAGCACCGGGTCCGCTATGAGCTTCAGAGCGCGGGCCGCCGCGCATGCTGGTGCGCATCAGCATGCACCTCCGCCACATCGCACACCGTCCCGACACCGCCGCAGCGGCCCAGCTCGCCGATAGACCGTCGCCGAATACCGACCCAGCACCCCCGCGATGTCAACAGCGACCGCTCCCGCCGATCTAATCTCCTCAATCCGGGCGCGCTCGAACGCGCTCAGCCTCGCTGCCATACCCGACACGTCCACCGATGGTTGCTGTGTCGAACAACCGGTCGTCATGACCGGTCACTCGTAACCACCGGTGGAGTCCGACGACTGTCCGGGGGGTTTGCCCGACAGTCCCTCGTCAAGAGGCGGGTGCATGCGACTGGTTTCGCGTCTGGTCGTCGCGCCGCGTTCAGCGGGTGACACGGTCGGCGGGATGGCGTTCATGGGTTCGTCGCGCTTCGCGCAGGGTCATGATCCTCAAGAGCCTGCACGGGTCCCGGCCTCGGCTCGGCCAACAGCGCACGCGCTGACGCGACCGCGCCGGTCCCGCCCAGCCGCCTTGAGCGGCAGTGCATCATCCGCAGCCACGTCACGGCCATGCCGACGACGCCCGACCCCTGCGAGACCGCTTCGCGCGATCCCCCGCTTGATCGCTGCTGGACGAGGCGTCGAAAACGTCGGTCGAGCGAACCTCCATCCGCGCCCGGTTCGTATTTGTTTGTAATACACTCACCTTTGTGGAGAACCTCCTCGACCTAGATCTCCTCGACGACGATGACCCGTTCGAAATCACTGACCAATTGCCGCACCTGTTCAAACACGGCGCGCTCGGCGTACCCGACATCATCGACGTCTGGCGAAACGAACCGCTCTTCTACCCTGCGACCCCGCCGGCGCACCGGCTCACGGTCTCCGAAGTCAGCGGAGCCGTGCTGGTAGTCCCCCTCGCTCCGTCGGACTCGGGCGACCCGACACGGTGCCGACCGATCGGTTGCTACGAGGCACCCTCGCACCTCATCGCCCAATACCTGGAGGACAGATGAACGCTGAGCACATGACCCCCGCCGAGGAATTCGAGTTCTACAGCCAGCCAGAGAACCTGCGTCCCCAAGGACCAGCGCAACGACGCGCACAGAGGCTGTCCGATCCGATCGCCGTGCGCTTTCCGCCGAGCGTGCTCGAACAGATCAAAGCGGTTGCCGCAGCCGAAGATCGCTCGGTGTCATCGTGGGTTCGACGCGCAGTGAGCGACGCTCTGCCCACCCCGTGAGCGACTAGCCCGTCTCAACCAACTGACCGGTCAACGGGGGGAAGTGCCCACTGTCGGGGTAGTGCCTTGCCTGTTCAGGCTCCTATGTCTCTACAGACTCACTCTTGTACCGCTCTTCCAGCGGGCGCCACAGAGATGCCGGGCCTTGTTCAGAATGCAGCCACCGTCTGAGCGAATTCGAGCCCGATCAGTACCGCGGCGCCACCGATGACCCATCGCTCCCGGTGGAGAGGCAGGCCGGCGTTGAGACGCTGGACCATGTCATCCGCTCCGCGGGCGGACTCGAAGCCCCAGATTGGGGGGTCTGTCTCATCTGGCATCCAGTGCCCGCAGACTGTGAGCACATCGCTTTTCGTGTGACCGTCTGGGTCGTAATCCCCGCGCTCGACGCGCTCGACTTGGTAGGCGAGCTGATTCGACTTGTACATTCGGCGCCGATCGACGAAGTAGACGTAGCGGCGCCTGTGGTTCACGCGGCGACGCGTGCTCTTGCACGTGGGACAACGTCGCCGAGTCAGCTTCCTGGAAATCAAACCGTGGCCTCGAGCATCCCGCGCTCAGTCATCCGCAATGCGCCATAGGCGTACGGCGTGCCGAACGACTTGAACTCGACCGCTGTGACGTATCCGGCGTCGATCAGTCGCTCCAATTCTCGGCCGACCTGCTCCACGCTCGCCCCATCTACAGCATCCACAAGGTGGTTGGTGCGCAGGTCTTGAGGCGTTTCGAGCTGCTCATTGCCGTGAAGCCGCCTCAGGACTTGCCGCGAGATCATGACGCCGCCAGCACAGCTGCATGACCACGTCCGACCCGATCCCGGTAACGGCCCCTTTGGTAGGCGCCAAGGACCGGACGCTCGAGGTCAACGACCAGCGCACAGCCCCCAGCGCTAAGCGGCGGTACCCCGTGCGCGACGGCTAAGCGATCCTTGACTCGGCAGCGCACCTGGAAGCAATCTCGCGGACTTCTCCAACGCCGTGGAGACCTCGTTGAGGAGCGAGCGAAGCGACTGCCAGCCCGTTGCGCAGACACCCGGCGATTATGCGCGCGCCCTGCGGTGCGATTCACGGATTTGTCGGTGACCAGGTGCCGTGACTCGGACCCGCATCGAGTTCGCCGGTCTTATGCAGCCGCGTGCCGATTGCTGGCTCCCAGTGACCAAGCGCAATCGCCGACTCCGAGGTGCTCGCAGCCTGCCAGGCTGCTCACCAATTCACAGCCCATCGCTGCGGACCCTCAGACCACGCCGCTTACACAAAATTCCCGAGTGTCACCGTTGGGCCTGCCGGGACCCTCAGCCAGGGGGTTACGGTCCGGTCCTGCGCTCGGTGCTGACTCCACAAAATATTGGCCGTGTGCCTGTTGTCAGACCTGTCGCGTCGAGCGTGGGACCGGCAGGAGCGCTCCTGTCCAGTAGGGAGCCTGACTGTCTCGACTCGGTTGTGACGAAGCGCCCCTGCCGTTCCCGGACCCACCGGAACATCACTTCGGCCAGGAGCACAGCATGACACCGCCAGTCGGGGGAATCGACCCCCACCAAGACACCTTCACCGTGGGGATCGTCGACCCTCACGGCGTCGAGCTCACTCATGAGACCTTCGACAACACCGCCGCCGGCTACGGCGCCGCGATCGACCTGCTCGACGCCCACGGCGTCCGCCAGGTCGGCGTGGAGGGATCGGCCAAGTGGGGCGCGCACGTCGCGGTCGCGTTGTGCGCGGCAGGGTTCGACGCCCGCGAGGTCCCCGCGTCGCGTTCCGCGGCGCAGCGCCGCTCGCGGCGGCTCGAAAAGACCGACGCCGTCGACGCCGTCGCGTCAGCGAGGGCGTTGTTGGCCGAGCCGACGCTGGGGCCGGTGCAGGCCCTGGAGGCCTACGACCCTGCCGTCGCGGAGATCGAGGCTGTGCTCGAACATCGCAGAACCCTTGTGGCTGCTCGCACTTTGATGCTCCACCACGTCGGCGACCAGATCTCCAAGCTGCCCACCGAGGTACGCGACCAGCTCACCACGACCGGCAAGATCGAGAGCCGGCTGCGCCGCCTCGAACACATCGACCCCGCCGCATGCACGACCCCCGCCGGCCGGCATCGGCTCGCCTGGCTGCAGGCATTCATCGACCAAGACCGTGCTGCGCGCAGCGAGGTCCGCCGTCTTGAGCGGCTCATCGACGAGCTGCTCGACCGTCACGGCACCACCTTGCGCGACGAGCCAGGCATCGGCCCCATCGCCGCAGCCACCCTGCTGTGCGAGGTCGGCGACCCGACCCGGTTCGACCGCGAGTCCAAGTTCGCCCGCTGGTGCGGCACCGGCGCCGTCGCGCTCTCATCGGGCGAAGGCAGCGGCGATCCGGTCAAGCACCGGCTCGACTTCAGAGGCAACCGGCGCATCAACTCGGTGCTGCACATCGCGTCGGTCACCCAGCAGCGCAGCCAGCCCGAAGCGATCGCCTACCTCGCCAGAAAAGCCGGCGAAGGCAAGACCCGACGCGAGGCCAGACGAGCCCACAAACGCCAACTCGCCAACCGCGTCATCCGACGAATGTGGCGCGACGAAACCGCCCGAAAAACACCATTCGCACTCGCCGCTTGACAAGGGAGCGTCTGACAGGCCCCGAACCGGGCACCACCACGCCCCAAAGACCCCCATTACGTTGCCGACGGCCCTGGCGCGACGGCGACGGCGGCCGGCTGCTCGCTCGAACGGGCAGGGCTGATTCCCAACCACCCCACCGGTGGATTCAGGCTTAGGGGTGCCTTGCCTGGGACTCGTCGACGTCGACGGCTCGCTCCTAGGACTTGTCGGCTGCAGCCGATCCGGAACGAGCAGCGTGACCTCATGGGAACCAATGCCCGCAGACACCTCTTCACTCCGACGCGACCGGCGCGCCGAACGGATTCGACGTCGGCACCGTCCAGGAGTTGTGGGCGGCATGCTTTGGCTCGCTCATCAAGATCGAGGTGACGCGCGGACTCGGCTGCGCCTTGATCGTCGACGACGACGTGCCTGTGCTCATGCGGCACACGCCCAGACACCGCAGAGGCAGCGTCGAGCGGCGCCCAAACCGTTTTCGGCGGCGATGCGCGTCACCCTCACGCCCAGCGGACAGTTCCTCGCGGATCGGAATGAGCACGCCGGAGCGTAGACGCGAGGAGCCCCGGGGCGGGTGCCCCGGGGCTCCTCGGTTGTTGGTCTTTGCCGTTCAGGCGGCGGTGCCGTCTGTTCGGTTCGGGCCGGGGGCCGGGTGTGCAGCAGGTTCGCTAGTGGTGTGTCGCGGGTTTGTTTGCGCGGTTGAGGGTGGTTCGGGCTCGTTGGATCTTGGCGTTGATCTGTTCGGCGGTTTTGGTCCAGCGCAGCGGTTTGGGGTCGGTGTTCCAGTGGGCTGTCCATTGTTCGATGATGTCGGTGAGGTGGGCGACGCTGGTGAACGCCCGGCCTTTGAGGGCTTTGCGGGCGAGGATCGAGAACCAGCCTTCGACGAGGTTGGCCCAGCTCGCGCTGGTGGGGGTGAAGTGGAGGTGCCAGCGGCGCTGGGCGGGCCGGGCGAGCCATTGGCGGACGGGCTCGGACTTGTGGGCGGACAGGTTGTCCAAGATGACGTGGACGTCGAGATGGCGCGGCGTTCGGCGGTCGATCTCTTTGAAGAAGGCGAGCACGTCGTTGCCGGTGTGGCGCTTGCGGGTCGCGGCGAGCACCTCGCCGGTGGCGACGTCGAGCGCGGCGAACAGGTCGACGGTGCCGTTTCTTTTGTAGTCGTGGGTCATCGTGCGGTTGCGGCCCGGGCGCATCGGCAGCGACGGCTGGGTGCGGTCCAGGGCCTGTATCTGGGTCTTTTCGTCGAAGCTGAACACCACGGCGCGCTCGGGCGGGTCGACATAGAGGCCGATCACGTCGTCGAGCTTCGCCTCGAAATCGGGATCGGCGGAGATCTTGAACACGTCGGTGAGCCACGGCCGCAGCCCCGCCTCCCGCCAGGTGCGCGCCACGGCGTCCTTGCCCACCCCGTGACGGGCCGCCATCTGCCGCGTCGACCAGCACGCAGCCCCGTCAGGCGGCTCGACCGTGAGCGTGTCGGCCACGATCGCCGCCTCGGTCTCGGCGCTGACCGACCGCTCGGGGCCCCGGCCCGCAGCGACGGTGTCCAGCCAGCCCAGCCCGCCCGCCTCGAAGCCGCGCCGCCAAGCACGCACCGTGTTCGGCGCGACGCCCCCGCGGCGGGCGATCTCCTCGTTGGGCAGCCCCTGCGCCGCCCACAAAAGCACACGGGCCTGACGCGCCGCGCGCACCGTCGAGCGCCCCGAGGCCGCCACACGCTCCAGCACCGCACGGTCCGACTCGCCCAGATCCAACGCAACAGCACACATGCTCATGACAAGCACACTAACCAACACCGCAAACAAACACTCGACACACCACTAGTTGCGGGCCTTGACGTTGCTGCTCACCGTGATGCGGTTGTCGCTCTTGGCGTTCCCGCTCTGGTCGACCCTCGCCAGAGACGTCGAGGTGGTGACGTCTGGGGCGTAACCGAGCGCGACCTCCTGCGATACCGGACGGAAGCCGGTCTCGGTGTCGGTGGTGTTCGGGTCGTCATCGAGCAGTACTGCGCCGGCGGCGGTCTCGACGAGGTCGCGTGCCATGGGCAACAAGCCCGCCACAGCGGTCTCGCCCTCATAGCGCACCTTCTTCGTCGGGCCCGTCACAGCGCCCTGATCGGCGGAGGCCATGGACAGGCCGCCTCCCGCAACAGTGCCGGCCGCGCCCGCAGCGGCGGCGCCGATGCCGGCGTCGGTGTTGGCCACCCTCGCCCGGGTCGCCGCTGCGGCCAAAAGGTCCCGCAGCAGCGCATCGTGCGCTTCCGCGTCGACCGACGAGATGTAGCGGTTGAAGTTGACCTCGACCGCGAACTGGGTGCGACCCGAGTTCGTCGGCGTCGCCGAGACATTCCTGTTGGCGTTGGTGACCGCCAGCGGCGTCCTGGTGGTGCCGGAGCACGGCAGCGACACAGCGAAACGGCTGTCGAAGTCTTCGTTGGCCCTCAGCGCTGCGACCAGGTCGTGCACGGTGGCCTGTCCGTTCACGAACCGCACCGTCGCCCGCTTGCCCTTGGTGTCGACGCGCACGTCGATGTCCAGCGGCTTCGCGGCGCTGTAGGTGCCCGCCGTGTCGAACACGACCCTCCACGCGTTGCCCGCAGCACCCGCAGCGTCGCCGTCGGCCTTCGCTGTGATCGTGACCTCGTTGGCCGCGTCGGCCGCAGTGGTCGCGTCAGCAGCCGTCGCCGGCAGCGTCCACGAGTTGTGCGCGGAGTGCTTGAGGCTGCTCATCAGCACCGAGGTGATCCTCGGGCTCGCCTGAGCCTTGGCCGCGGTCCCCGGCTTCGCGGAGTTCAGATTCCCCGCAACGTCCTTGACCCTGCTGGACTTGAGCGTCAGCCGGTCCCCGGACACCAACGGGTCCGTCAGCGACACCGCCGTCGTGTGCGACGTGACCAGCGCACCGTCGGTTCCAGCAGGGATCCCCGCTGTCTCGAAGGTCAGCACCGGGTCGACGGTGCTCGTCGAGGAAGTGTTCGTCGAGCCAGCCCCCCGCGTGTAGGTGAAGTCCGCCGCGGTCAGCGTGTCAGGGGCCAGCCCGCCCGGATCGGTGATCGTCAACGTGAACGCGATCGCGCCCGGCGACGAGCCGTCCCTCGGCGACGCAATGCCGATGATCGACACCTGAGGCCTGCCGGTGTCCTTCGGCGCTGCCTGCACCGTCGCAGACGCCGGCGCCACAGTGGGCGGTGCCAGATGCCGACAGTCCCGTGCGCGAAGCAGCTACTCCGTGTCGTCTTGGCTGGCCTTTCGGCCGCGTCGCCATGTGAGCAACACACCCATGCCGACGAACGCAGCGCTCGCAATGCTCGCGACTGATCCCAATTCGACGCTGCCTGCGCTGATCAGATCTCGCGAAACGATGACCTGCGCAGCGACGACAACCGCGCCCAGGACTACGACCGACCACAAGACGTGTCGGCCGAGACGATTGTCGTCAAGATGCGCCTCGTGCGTCCGCTTCGATGCATTCTCAGCCAATCCGATGATGCGCTCGCCCGTCCCGGGTACTGCATCTTCATATCGAGCGAACTCAGCCGCAGGCGGGAGAGGACCGCTGTAGCTCTCGACTGTGCTCACTTCATGGATCATTTCCATGACGCGATGAGCGATTTGGCTGATGACTTCGGGCTCAGCGTCGCCGCTGTCGCCCGGCGGAATGATCTCAGAGCCCGACCCGTCGCTGTCGCCCGACGGAGCGAGATCATCCGTCACGCAGAGAACTCTTCTTGCTCCGCGGCGACTTGACCCATCGCGCCCCGAATCTCATCGCCAGTGACGGCCCAAGCCTCACGCACAGCGTCTCCCGCGGCGACCCAGTTGTCCTTGGCAGACGCAGGCGAGGTTCGGACCATGACTATCCGGCCGTGAGCGCGTCCGACACGACGAACTGCTGCGTGCAACGCACCGCTTGACCCGGCATGCCGATGTATCCGTCGGTGGGTTGCCATGCGCGCACCTTAGCCACTGACCAGAGAGCCATGTCTCGCGGCTTGTCCACTTCGAGAGGGTACAGGTCAACCGATCCACTGGCCTAGTGGTGTGTCGCAGATTTGTCTGCGTAGTTGAGGGTGGATCAGTTCCCGAGAGCGTCGTCGCGTCCGTGATGTGCCAACTCCGGGCTGTCCGCATCAGATCAAGATCAGGACCCAACGGCGGCCGGAAGGCGTCCAGAACGTCCGGTTGCTCTCTCAGATGCGGATTCGATTCGGTCTCACTCATCTGTTGGAACCTACGAGCGCGCTAGCCGAGCGCCGGGGCTTGCTGTGGCATGCGCAGCTGCCGGAAGAGGTTCATGTCCATTGCCGGCACGGAATTAGCATTGGCCGGGCGGATCAACTGAGCCAGTAATTTCGTGCGTGCCCGTGTGCGCTCTGCGGCAGTCCAGCGGCTAGATCGAAGATGCGTACCACGACCGCCGCCTCTCATCTCTTGGGAATGAGCCGACGCGCAAGCAGACCAGAGTGACGTGCCGGCCGCAGGGAGCACCCGCCACTGTTTGCGAGCGCGCAGGAATCGGAATCTGTGCCGATGTCCTATGCGCTCTCGACGGGTACCGCAGGGCGCCCGGTCAACTCCGTGAACCGGTCAGGGTTCGAGAATTCGTCGACGAGGCGGTCGATCCACGCCTGGCTGTAGAGATGGAGCTTGAAGCTGCTGATGTACTCGGCGAAGCGAATGTCCAGCGTCGTCTCGGGCTCGCCGGCCAGAGGACGGACTCTCAGACTTCGGCATGCGTGGAGATGCTGCTGGGGATTGAACCTGAACCCGGAGCGGCGCTGCACCTCACGGATCACATCTGTCGCTTTGAAATTCGGACGGGCTGTCGGCTTGGCCAGCACCACGTAGCGCTCAAGCGCTTCGACAAGTTCAGTGGGCACTTCGCCGGGCTTGACGAAGTAGGCGACCGAGTCAGGGTTCCGTCCCGATCCGGGCACGACCGGGACGAACGCCACCCTCAACATGTAGGTCGGCCAAAAGGTCCCGCAGCAGCGCATCGTGCGCTTCCGCGTCGACCGACGAGATGTAGCGGTTGAAGTTGACCTCGACCGCGAACTGGGTGCGACCCAAGTTCGTCGGCGTCGCCGAGACATTCCTGTTGGCGTTGGTGACCGCCAGCGGCGTCCTGGTGGTGCCGGAGCACGGCAGCGACACAGCGAAACGGCTGTCGAAGTCTTCGTTGGCCCTCAGCGCTGCGACCAGGTCGTGCACGGTGGCCTGTCCGTTCACGAACCGCACCGTCGCCCGCTTGCCCTTGGTGTCGACGCGCACGTCGATGTCCAGCGGCTTCGCGGCGCTGTAGGTGCCCGCCGTGTCGAACACGACCCTCCACGCGTTGCCCGCAGCACCCGCAGCGTCGCCGGTGGCCTTCGCTGTGATCGTGACCTCGTTGGCCGCGTCGCCGTCGGCCGCAGTGGTCGCGTCAGCAGCCGTCGCCGGCAGCGTCCACGAGTTGTGCGCGGAGTGCTTGAGGCTGCTCATCAGCACCGAGGTGATCCTCGGGCTCGCCTGAGCCTTGGCCGCGGTCCCCGGCTTCGCGGAGTTCAGATTCCCCGCAACGTCCTTGACCCTGCTGGACTTGAGCATCAGCCGGTCCCCGGACACCAACGGGTCCGTCAGCGACACCGCCGTCGTGTGCGACGTGACCAGCGCACCGTCGGTTCCAGCAGGGATCCCCGCTGTCTCGAAGGTCAGCACCGGGTCGACGGTGCTCGTCGAGGAAGTGTTCGTCGAGCCAGCCCCCCGCGTGTAGGTGAAGTCCGCCGCGGTCAGCGTGTCAGGGGCCAGCCCGCCCGGATCGGTGATCGTCAACGTGAACGCGTCCGCGCCCGGCGACGAGCCGGGCCTCGGCGACGCAATGCCGATGATCGACACCTGAGGCCTGCCGGTGTCCTTCGGCGCAGCCTGCACCGTCGCAGACGCCGGCGCCACGGTGCGCTGATCCCCAGCAGTGCCCAGCTTGAGCGTCGAGGACGCGACCGAGATCACGTCCCCGGCCGACAGCCCTTGACCCAACGTCACGTACACGACGTTGTTCGCGCAGCCGCCGCCTGTCACGCCGGTCACCGCCGAGGTCACCATGGCGGGAATGCCGTTGACCTCGATGATGTCCCGCAGGCTGTTCGTCACTGCGAGCCCGGCGCCGGTGGTGGCGTCATCGCCGCTGGTCACGTCGTCGCTGAAGTACAGCGCGAACGCAGCGTTGGCGGTCTGGGGTCGCACCGGGTCGTCCGCGTTGGTGACCCCGTCACGGTTGTTGTCACCCTCGAGTCCATCGGTCGTCGGGTTGTTGCCCGCGCCGATCTGCACCGAGAGCGCGCCCGACGAGGCAGCCGCGGCCACCGCGGCGTCCATCACGGACTGACTCACCGCAGCCGTGCCGCCCACCGCGACGACGCCCAGATTCAGATTGAGGCCGCCGATCGCCTTCGGCGTCGCCGCCAGATAATCGCGCACCGACGCCGACAGCGTGTCGCCGACAATCAACGGCGTCACCAAAGCACCGCCGGTCAGGCTCGACGCCAGCACAGGCGCCGCAGCAACACCATCAGGATTGCCGCGCACCAGCACCACACGATCCGTCGAAACCGGCGCCAAGTCGTCACCGCAGCCGTCGTTGGCCAACTGCGCCAAAGCAACCGACACAGCAGCAGCGGAATCGCCTTCGACCCGGCTCACGGTGTCAACGCCGAGCGTGGTCAGCGCAGAAGCCACGCCGGCCGACACCGCATCGGTGCCGCCGACGATCTGCACATGCTCCACGTCGTTCTCGGAAATGAACTCAGCAGTCGCGTCAGGCAGTTCGCCGGCCGCGGTCATCAGCAACGGCAACTGCAAACGATACGCAGTGGCCTGCACCGCCACGCCGAAAGCCAAAGCATCAGAACTGCCGTTGATCAGCACCGCGGACACTGCCTCGGTGCCACACCACGACGAATCGGTGTCGACCAGCGTGTCGCCCGAAGCGACAAACGCCGCAGGCACAGCACCCAAGCCGCCCTTCTCGGCGGCGAAGTTCTTCGCCAGGCGGAACGCAGTGTCATAACGATCCTGACCGGCGAACTCACGGGCCATCGCCGTGGCCGCGTTGCCGTCATGATCGACCTTCACTTCGCTGGCCGTGTTGGCGGCTTGAGCCAGCGAGCCCGCCACGACCGCAAGCACCGATGCCACAAGCATCGCCGCCAGGATCGCTGCGAAAGAACGCCTGCCACGCCGCTTCGTGTGAGTAGTCAAGGCTATGTTTCTCCTTGTTCGGCTCCTTTCGGGTCCTGACAGCGCTCTCAACGGCCGTTCAAAGAGCTTCCGGATCGTGCCGATCACGCCTCCCAGGCGCCACGCAGCAACGCGTCGCTGCGACACCCATCTCGGCTGTGCGAGCGCGAGAGCGGTCACGCGTGTGGCCGCGTTGATGCGTCATGATTGGGCCGTGTAGAGTTTGCTCAGCGGAGAGGACCGACGTATCCGGTGCCGTGAGCTTGCTCCTCTGCTAACTCGCAGAACGTGCCCCGCTTCGGCGGGGCACGGACGCGTAGGAGGACAGTTGTACCTGTGCTTCGTCGACGAATCCGGAACCCACGGCGGCAGCCCCGTGCTGGTGGTCGGGGGCATCATCGTTCACGAAGAGGACGCATGGCACCTGCAACAGCGTCTTGACTCGTTCCTGTTCGGCAAGCTCCATCCGCTCGGACACGACCACACTCAATTCGAATTGCACGCCACCGAACTTCGCAATGGCACCAAGCAGTGGGCGAAGCCCGAGTCGTCCTCGAAGACTGGCGCCACGACTACAACCACCACCGGCCCCACCGATCACTCCGCGGCCTGACACCCGCCGCCTACGCTGCAAGCCACCGACACGAAAACCCGACAACCCAACACCCATAACGACTGGACCAACTAACGGGTCCCCGTCAGCACCACGTCGTGTCAGTGTCGATCATCGCCGCGATCGCCGCAGCCGTCGCATAGCGATCACTGCCAGAAATGCGAGTCACCGTCGGCTTCGAGACCAGCTCCTCGATCATCGTGAACGCCGCATCGCTGATCGCAGCCGTGCCGCCCAGCACATACACCGAGTCAACGCCGTAGTCCTCGATGAAGTCAGAAACGCTGCGATGCAAGCTGCCAGACGGCGTCAACAGGATCGGAGCGTCCACATAACCGGCCAAGCCGGCAACCGAGATGGAATCGACAAGAGTGTCACCGGACGCCAAGAACACCGACGGCACCGCGCCGATGCCGCCCTTGGAAGCAGCGAAATTCTCCGCCAACCGTCTGGCTGTGTCGTAACGGTCCTGACCCGCGAACTCACGCACAGTCGCCGTGGCCGCGTTGTCGTCGTGATCGACTTTCACCTCGAAAGCAGTGTTTGCGGCCTGAGCAGGAGAACCCGCTACGACCGCAAGCACCGATGCCATGAGCATCGCCGCCAAGATCGCTGCGAGCGAGCGCCTGCCACGCCGCTTCGTCGGCTGTCAGCCGGTCACCGACCTCCAGGTTGCGGCCGATCGTCACCGCCGCCACAGCCGACTTGTCGTCGGCTGTCACCGTCGGACCCGCAGCAGAACCAATGACATTGGCGGTCCAGGTGCCCTTGCCCGACGCCGGCACGAACGTGAAGCTGTCGGGGCCGATGTCGCCCCCGGCTCCGGCAGCGAAGCCGCCGGCATCGGCGAACGTCACCGTGAACGCCGTCACAGGCGTCGACCGATCAGCGATGCCCAGAACCGACACCGATGGCCGAGTCCGGTCCGGTGCACGCACCGTCACCGACGCGGACGCGACCGTGCGCTTGTGCGAACCGGTCCCGAACGCGTGACCCGACCCCACCACCGACACCGTGCCGCCCGTTGCGTCGAGTCCTCGGGGCCGTTCATGCACCTTGAGCGCTACAACATCACCCAAAGCGAAACGAGACTCGACGTCCTTCGATCATGTTCTCTCGGGGCTGAGGGCCGAGCAGGAATGCGTAGTGGGCGTGAAGCCGCCACAAGAGGTCCCACGTCGCTGAGTGTGGCGATAGGTATTCGGCAGGGATACCAAGCTCTTGTGCTCTGGCGTGCCCAATTGTGGCCGAGTGCACCGCGGAGTTCTGGAGGCTCTCCGTCAAAGCCTTGATTTCGTCCTCATTCGGTGGAGTGTGACGGAGGCGCAATACTTCCGGAACGAGTTCGTCGGTACGTCTGATCGCATCCTTCGCGGTCTGGTATGCGACCGAATCCACGTCTGCCAGCAGGGCGGCATACAACTCAAATGCGTGCGGATTGTCACGAGTCTTGCCATCGAGGTCATCAACGAGTTCGACGATCCCCTTCGCCGGAAAGTACTGATCTCGATGGGGCAGGAGGATTTGAGGGTCGACCGGTCCGAGCGCAGATGTATCGCTCATGACAACAGCCTCAGATGCCAAGGCCAACAGCGTCGCAGCCGACGCAGCTGTGTCCGGGACCACCACGCGAAAGTCATCGCGTTCGGCGTGACACATCGTCGCAATACGGATTGCGGCTTCGGCATCTCCGCCAAATGAGGTCAACATGAGATCAAGGGGTTGACCAGGTTGCACGTCGTTGATCGCGTCCGCAAACGGTGTCACGACCGCAGAGAGGATTGGCCCCCAGAAAACGACGAGGGCGCGTTCTGTGGAATCCTCGTAAGCGCGAATCTCAGCCTGCCGCGCGTAGCGGGAAGCTTCAGTCGCCCTGAAGAAGGCGCTCTGGGACGGCGCTCCATCAGGCTGCGCCTCATCGGACATGCAGTCGCTCCGAACCGAGATCAAGCTCGTCGCGCACCCGCCAGCGGCGCTCATCGGGCACGACCTCGGCGTATCGGCGCGCCACTCGCTCCGCCGCCTCCTCGCGGGCACGCCGCGCACGGGCCACTCGTTCAGCCAGCGTCGGCTCGTTGCTGCGTTCCTCGGGCGTGATCGGCAATGTCTCCATCGGTGCTCCTTGTCGGGCGGCGGCGCAAGGCGTGCAGCGCAACGCTGCTGTGATGTCAAGGGTAGGCAGACCGTGTGACAAACCGTTGGCGGATGCGTTCGCGAAACGCATGAGAACACAAACCGGCGGGTACATGAGATCAT
This sequence comes from Acidimicrobiales bacterium, assembly GCA_965231925.1. Taxonomy (GTDB): domain Bacteria; phylum Actinomycetota; class Acidimicrobiia; order Acidimicrobiales; family Poriferisodalaceae; genus Poriferisodalis. Next base: position 183,539 of record OZ246894.1, on the reverse strand, counting down.
CGTTCGCTTCGTGTCCTGCGTAGCTTTGGTGCTCCCTGTGTTTCGCGCGGGCGGACTGTGAATCGCCCCGAGTTCGGTCTTTGCTGGGGTCGAGCCCCGAACCTGACCAGCGTGAGCACGCCAAGCGATGCGCGCCCTCGGCGGAAGGGCTGACGGCGGCGCACCACCCCGAGCCCAACGGAGTCGCGATCGAAGCGGATCTCCAAGGCGAACGCGACGTGCTGGGGCAGCCTGCCGAGGCCACGCGCGACATCCCTGCACGTCACCCATCGTTAAGGCCGATTCGGTCTCCGACCCGCAGCGCGGGCAGGTACTCGACCCCTATTGATGGACACTCACAGATGAGGAAAATCAGCGGGCGAGTCTGAGGAGAACTCCATGAGCGTGGTCACCTTCGACCGGCTTGTGCGCGTTCGATGTCCCGGTGGACCAGCCGACAGATCAGTCACAAGGCACGAGGCCAGTCACACCCCGAGTCAGACCAGCCCATCGAGACACCGAACGCATCCTCCCGAGCCGGAACCCGGCCCAAGTGGACCCTTCGATGTCACACCCCCATGGAAGCCTCACTGTCGAGAGCCGAAGGAGGCATCAATTGGCTGTGAACACCAAACACCAGCACCGTCGAGCGTCCCGCAAACGCGACGGCACTGGCAGCACAAGCGAGCGCTGTTGCGTGTGCGCGAAGGAGCTGAGCGGCGCTGAGGCGCTCATCGTCTGCGACTTCGACCCTGTCGGTTTCGTGGACACCCCCAGTGTTCTCGAGGGCTACAAGATCAGCCGCGAGCCGTGCATCGCTCGACTCCCGAACTGCCCGGTGTGTTCGGCGCTGATGAACGAGTGCTCGACCTGCGGTTCGCACTACTGCCGACGCCACACCGTCACCCTCAAGCACAGCGCCAGCGAGCCGACTGTGCCTGTCGCTACGTCACTGTGCGACTTCTGCGAGTCGATCCGAACTGACGGTGAAGCGGCACCGATGGCCGGTTCGCTGCGCAAATCGGGCAGCTGGCGGAATCTCGATGCCGGCCGGGCAGAACGATGATGGCGGCAGTCGGATACTTCGTCGTGACTGCCGCGGGCGTCGCGCTGCTGGCCGCCGGCCACATGTGGTGGGCGCTCGGAGTGCTCTTCGTCGGATTGCTCAGCATGAATGCGCTCAGCCGTCGCTAATCAATATCTGCTCACCGGCGCCATCGTCGGCATTGAGCTGCATCGTGACTCTGTTCGTCTCGGCTGGGACGAGGACGAGGGTCGTTGACCCAGGTGACTCGCCGTCGGGAGGTTCTTCCCAAGAGCCGACCTGCGCTGACTCCAAGATGCTCATCACTGGCCCGATGTGAATTTCCGTCTCTTGGACAGTGATGGTGAAGTCCGTGCCGAAATGCGCCCGTCTTGCACCTGGCGGATTGTTCAAGGCTGCTGCGACTGGCTCGCGTCCGCCGGGCCGAACGAGGACCCTCACCGCGGGCCATGTCGCCTCGACGCTGCCTCCGTTCAGCAGGCGGCTGGCTGTCTCGACATTCCGGGCTTCTTCTTCGGTCACTTCGTTTCGGATCTCGAAAAACGCCCCTGTCCTCGTCTGGACATTGACGAGGTGTTCCAAGAATCGAGCGAACTGAATGGAGTCCCCGTTGCTCTCCAGATCGGCCTGTAGCGGCGCTTGATTGTCGGATTCGAGTCGGTTGCCGTTGAGAACGATCTCGACTTGAGCCCCATGTTGGACGACAGCCGCGAATCTTGCTGCGGGCAGCAGTTCCAAGGGGCTGAACTCGTCAGGCTGCCGGAATCGGCATTCCATCTGGAACCTCCGCGTGCTCGCGTCGAAGGTGAGCGTCACGGTCACCGCGCCGGACTTGTCTCCCAGCGTGATGCGTGTCCCTCGCCGCCCCGAAGTCGCATTCAGCTGAGTCAGCGCGAGCCTCGTCTGCGCCCCTGTGTGTGTTTCGACGGCAAGCAGCGCCACGCTCAGGTCAACTGGCTCGCTCGGCTCAGCCGGTCCCAGCACCACTTCGCAACCTTCGAGGCTTGTGCCCTCACCGGCAGGGATGTCGATCTTCAGGGTGCTGATGAACTCTGTCGGCACTACGGCTCGGGTGCCGTAGTCGAGATTGTCGAGCAGGGTCCGCTCGGCGTCTCTTCCTGCTTGCTCATCGCCGAAGTCGAATTCCACGGTGGACCATGGGCGGTCGATCTCGGCACCGAGGTACCGCGCGATGACTCTGACCCGAATTTGGCGCCTCGGGCCGGTTTTTGGTGGGTGTCAGGCCTGTGACCTGCGGTTTTGTGTTTTGCGAGGGTGTTTCGTGACGAAAATGTAGGGGCGACACAATGCCGCGGTTCGTGTCGTTACGGTGCTAGATTCGGGATATGTTCGTGAAGACGACGCGACGTCGCAGGGGCGACAAGACGTACGAGTACCTGTCGCTGGTGGAGTCGGTGCGCGACGGCGCGAAGACCCGTCACCGCACGCTGCTGCGCCTCGGCGAGGTCACCGCGTTGCGCCGCTCGGGCCGGCTGGACCGCATCGTCGCCGCGCTGGAAAAGCACCTGGAGACCGAACGCGTCGACGTGGGATCGCTGGAAGCCGACGCGGCGCCCGCGGTGGGCGCGGCGGCGTGCGCCGCGGCGCTGTGGGGCCGGCTGGGTCTCGACGGCTGGTTCGCGGCTGCGGGCGCCGAACGCGACGCCGGCCGGCTCGCCGACGCGGTGTTCGCGATGGCCGCGAACCGTCTGATCGCGCCGTGCTCCAAACGGAGGCTTCCCGAGTGGGCCCAAGCCGATGTGATCATGCCCGAGAGCTGGCAGGCGCCGTCGCCGTGGCAGTACTACCGGGCTCTTGACCATGTCGCGGATCTCAAGGAGGGCACCGAGGAGTTCTTGTTCGCACGGCTGTGCGACCTGACCAACATCGACCTGAAATTCGTCTGCTACGACCTGACGTCCACGTATCTGGAAGGCGCGACGAGTCCCTCTGAGCGGTTCGAGTCCAAGGCGTTCGGCTATTCGCGTGACCGCCGTCGCGACCGGCCCCAGATCGTGATCGGCCTGCTGTGCACCGGCGACGGAGTGCCGATCGCGCATCACGTGTTCGCCGGCAACACCGCGGATGCGTCCACCCTGCCCGGCGTGCTCGCAGATCTCACCGCGCGGTTCGCGGTGGGCCGGATCTGTGTGGTCGCCGACAGGGGCCTGATCTCCGCCGACAACGTCGCCGCGGTCGCTGAGGCCGGCTGCGATCATGTGCTCGCCACCCGGCTGCATCGGGACAAAGCCTGCCGCGAAGCCCTCGAGACCATCGACGACGACACCCAATGGGCCGATGTGCCCAACCTGAGGTGCCGCGCTGGCGAAGCGACCCTGGCCGACGGCACCCGCGCGGTGATCGTCGAGTCAGACGCCCGCATGCGACGCGACACCAAGCGCACCGCCGAGCTCGTTGCCCGCACCGAGACCGCGCTGCTCGCTCTCGAAGAACGCGTCCGCTGCGGGCGGCTTGTCGATGCCGCGAAGATCGGACGCGCCGCTCAGCGCATCATCGGCCAAAGCGGCGTCGGGCGTCTGTTCGACCTCGACATCGGCGAAGGGCGATTCGTCTATCACTACGACAAAGACGCGCACGCCTACGAAAAGCTGCTCGCGGGCCGTTACGTGCTCACCACCAGCCTCACCACCCAGCAAGCCTCCGCCGAACGCGTGGTAGCCGCCTATCGGCAGCTCGCCGACGTCGAAGCCCGCTTCCGCACGCTCAAGGACTTCTTGCGGCTGCGGCCGATCCGGCACTGGACCGAGCAACGAGTCAGAGGCCACATCGCGGTGTGCGTCTACGCAGCCGTCGCCGAGACTCTCATCACACGCGACCTGCAAACCGCCGACATCGCGGACCCCGACACAGCCGGCCAGCACCTCACCGCCGCCCGCGCCCTGCCAGAGCTCGACCGCATCCGCGAAGTCCGTCTCCGCGCCGACGCCAAACCCGTCACCGTCACCACCCGCCGCAGTCCGCTGCAAACAGCGATCCTCGCCGCCACCGCGACTCCCACCCGCGACTGGGACAAAGCCCGCATCGGCTGACACACCACCCCCCGCAGAGACGATGTAGTGGAAACACTCAGCGGCCGCGCCCCCGCTGACCAGCACAAACACAAAACACGTGCCAAATTCGGGTCTGACGCTCATTTGGCCGTCAGCTTGGATGCTCAGCTCGAATTCGTAGTGAGGGTCCAATCGGTTCAGTTTGTCTCTGGCATTGCCCACCTGCTCGGCGACCGCGCTGAAGAACTCCGTGCCTTTCGGCGGCGGCGGCGAGGCGCTGATGGTCTGCAACAGGCTCATCGCTTCCGACAGCCGGAACCGATGTCATGTGCGTAGTAGGTGGCGATCTCCGGCATCTGCGCGAGCTGGGAGTCCAGCCAAGTCCGGCCGAGCCACTCGCAGGGGAAGCCATATGCCTCTGTCAGCGACTTGAACCACGCCAACTCGCCCGGCGTGTGGTCGATGGGCACGACGAGGCTCCAGCGGATGGGCTCGAGCTGCCCGGCTCGGGCCAACGAACGCTCCACCTGCTTGCGCTGCGTCCGTCCCAACCGCCCGGTGAAGCTCTTGAGTTCGTACACCACCACACCGTCATCTGATGTGGTCCCACTACACAGTGGACGGCCCAGGCTTCGTGATCGGCTACGACGCTGACCTGCTGCGCACTGTGGCGGCCGACCACGAGGGCTTGCCGCAGGTCGACTAAAGAGACTGGCCGCCTGCTGCCCAGCTTGCTCCATTCATGGTCGTTGACAGTTCGTGGCCGGACGAACGACGGCACTCCCCAGGCTCCGCGTTGTCCCACTATGTCTCTTCGCCGCCTACAGGTTCGTCGGACATCAGACCTACCGCTTCGGCGAGCATTCCAAGGCCAGGCCAGCAGCCACCAAATAGCGTCGCCTCGCACTCTGGTGTGCTCACCTTCGAGTTCAGGTGCCTCCCACACATTCGTAGGAGCGACCGTGCCGACAATCAGAACCCACATCGCGCAGCCGGGCATCCCGCGGCAGGATTGGATGGGTGGTCATGAAGGACATCATCGACGAGTTCGACAATGTGGATGACTCCGACGCTTTGGAGCGGGCGCAGACGAATCGGGCACTGAGACGGGCGCTGGACTGGCTGCGCCCTCGCAACTGGCACGGCAGCGGACTGAATCCCGACGATGTGCTGCAGATGGCCGACGAGACGGGAATCCCGGTCGTGTGGGTGCCGCCTACCGAAGTGCTCATCGAGATTGTCGCAGCCGAGCCGAACGATCGCATCAGAGTCCTCGTCAGCCACGAAGACAAGGTGCTCGACCATTGCGAGGCCCTGCTGGAGCGATGCGGCGATCCTGAGCTGCGCGACTCGCGAACACTCGTCGAATGCGCGTTGGCGGCGTTCCGAGCCGGGCACCATGAAGCGGCAATGGCGCTGGCGGTCGCGGTCGCAGAAAGCCTGGCGTTCTGGGTGTCTGAGATTCCGACGCTGACACACGACAGCGAAGAAGAATGGGACGCCCACGAGAAGAAACTCAATGGCGGCAGGAACCTCAGATACCGGTATTCGGTCGCGCCCGGCTCGCTGGATCAGATAGCCGCCAAGGAGCACAAGTCGCGGTTCGATGTGATGCGCCACGCTCTGCTGGCACCCATACGGAAGTTCTTCACGCCGTTCGACGCCGGCGACGGCGAACCGCTGCCGGCGACGATGTCGCGACATGCCACCGTTCATCGGCCCACAGTCGCCCATCTCTCGCGAAGCAACGCTCTGCTGTCGGTGATGCTGTGCGTGTCGTACCTGCGCGAGCAACAGCAGTGGATCAACGACAACGCTGACGACTGAGACACCCGAGGCAACAGCAACGCACTCCTGCGCCGCCGCTTGCGCTCACGCCGACTGTCTCCACGCCGACGAAGGTCCTGATGTTCCCGGTGGCCGACCGTAGGCACTGTCCAATTCGGACCCGAATTTGAATCACCCCGAGTTTCGTGGAGGCTCTGTTCCTTGAGAGGATGGAGCTATGCCAGGAAATGGGAGATATCCCGCCGAGCTGCGTGAGCGGGCGGTGCGGATGGTGCTCGACAACGAGCGTCTTTATGGTTCGCAGTGGGAGGCGATCTGCTCGGTCGCGGAGAAGCTGGGGCCGACGCCGGAGACGGTACGGCTGTGGGTGCGCTGCGCTGAGGTCGACGGCGGGATTCGTGCGGGGGTGACCTCGGCGGAGCGTGAGCGGATCAAGGTCCTCGAACGCGAGAACCGCGAGCTGCGCCGCGCGAACGAGATCTTGAAGGCGGCGTCGGCGTACTTCGGGTCAGGGGCTCGACCGCCAGTCCCAGTCGTAGTGGCGTTCATCGACGCCCATCGCGGCCGGTTCGGGGTCGAGCCGATCTGCGCTGTGCTCACAGAGCACGGCGTCGGGATCGCCCCGTGGCGCCTGTTACGCAGCCAAGACCAGGCCCGCCGTCGGCTCGGGCGCTGCGAGACGCCCGGCTGCGCGAGCGGATCGCCCGGGTGCACCGAGAGAACTACGGCGTCTACGGGGGCGGCGAAGGTGTGGGACCACCTCAACCGCGTCGAGCACATCACGGTGGCTCGCTGCACCGTCGAGCGGTTGATGCGCGAGCTGGGCCTGCAACGAACCCGCCGAGGCGGCACGGTCCCCACGACGACCCCGGCTGATGACGCCGAGCGGCCCGCGGACCTGGTCAAGCGGGACTTCAGCGTGCCAGCCCCGGACCGGCTGTGGCTGGCGGACCTCACCTATGTGCGCACCCGCAGCGGCTTCGTGTACGTGTCGTTCGTGCTCGACGCCTACAGCCGGCGGGTGCTGGGCTGGCAGGCATCACGCTCGCTGCGCACCGAACTGGCGCTCGACGCGTTGGAGACGGCCATCTCGGGCCGCCGCGCCGGCCACGGCACCGCCGAGGCGACTCATCACAGCGACCGCGGATCGCAATATCTGTCCATCCGCTACTCCCAGCGGCTCGCCGAGAGCGACATCGTCGCGTCAGTCCGAAGCCGAGGCGACAGCTACGACTGTGAGCATGATGGCGGTTGCTGTTCGGCTGGTGTTTGACCCTTGCTTACGGCTGGCCGGTGTGCCTTGGCGTTGATCTGTCGGCACCGGCCGGGCAGCGATCAACGCAGAACCGGCCGGCCAGGAGGGCAGTGACCCGACAACCAGAGCCTCTACAAAACCCGGCGTGATTCGGTCCCGGCCCCCAGCACCCAGCCAGCGACCCTCAGACCACGCCGCTTACGCAAACTTCCCGAGTGTCACCAACACCGGCGGCCGATGTAGAAGGTTCGAACAGCCGTGAGAACCAAGAGATGAACGGCCGCGATTGAGGATGCTGTGGGTCGAGCAGTCTTCGCGTGATGGCCTGATGCAACTGGGACCCAGGATTCTCCTGCCATGCAAGCCAGGTGTGCACCACCGACTTCGTGACGTCAACGTCCCGCAAGGACGCCCCTCGTTCGCGTGCTCCGTCGACACTTTGTCTGGCGTACTCCATGAGTTCGGCGTCGTCGTCGGGGACGAGACCGAGCAGGAACTCCTCCAAGGCGCCTTGGTGGCGATTGTCAGGCATGATCCAGACGCCGAACCACGAACCGTCTTCTCGCTGTTGAACGAACCCGTCTTCGGGCACCTGCTCAGGCAGATCGGCCATGTCGGGCAGTTCGGAGCCGCACCGTTGCCGGATTGCATCCCAGCGCCCCGAGGGGTTGCCGTTAGCGTCGACGATCACACCGAGCCGCTCGAGACCGGTGGCCTTGAATTCACTGGAAAGCGTGCCCGCTCTGAGGATGTTCGCGACACCGCCGGAGTCGTCGATGTACGGCACATGGCTTCCGATTTCGGCCTTTGGCCACGAGCTTCCCTGCGCCTTGACGAGCTCTGGGATCACCCGCCGTTCGGTTGATCCCTCCACGAGCAGCTTCATCGCCGGGGTCCGCGGCTGGTCTTCCACCTAACGAACCTCGAGGCCGCGTTCTGCAACCGCAGCGACCTCATGCTCGCTGAAGCGGACAGTGCTCTTGGCGTTGCTGGATTCGATCCGGTGAATCGTCAGCTCGCCGGGCGGGACGGCGTCGGGATCGGCGACCGAGGCGAGGCTCTCGTAGCAGTCACGACTGTGGGTGGTGGCGAACACCTGCACGTCCAAGGATCTTGAGCGCTCGGCGATCATCGTCCACATCTTCTGCATCACCGTGTAATGCAGGCCCGTGTCGATCTCGTCCACCAGCAACACCCCGCCTCGCGCACGCACCAAAGCCAGTGCCAAGCCGAGCAATCGCCACATGCCATCGCCGACACTGCCGATGGGAACGCGACCGTCGACGCCCTGCATCCGCAGGACTATCCCGCCCCGTGCGCTGTCGCCGAGCGGCGCACGTTTTGACGCGAGCACCGCAAGCCGCTCCACACGAGGCTCGATGAGCCGCATGGCCTCCACGGCTCTGTCCTCGGCGTCAGTCAGCACCACATCGTCGAAGATGTCCCCGACATCACCAGGAACCAAGCCGCCTGTGCCCACGAACTGGACCCGCGTGGTGTCGTCGTCGGTACCCCAACCGTGCCACCTCGGCTGTCGAACCGGCAGCATCCCGTCGGCCGTCAATGCCGCCCGGAATTCACCCTTTCGATCATTGGACGCCCATACGAGACGCCCTGGCGATTCGTCCGCAGCGTCGCCGGCGTCGTCATGCTGCGACAGCTCCATCTGCACGGGTCCCATTTGCACGGATAGCTCCGCCGCGACTTGCCCAAGCTGTGACGTTGAGTCGGACCGTTGCCCCGTCACGCGGATGCGCTTTGACATATCTCGGCAGCAGAACAATTGGGCGATGTCGTACACACGGCCGTGACGTTCGTCGGGCAGCCACTCGCCGCGCAATTCGAGCAACGAGCGCAACACCCGGTAGTCACCAGCCGAGTGCAGCAGCCCGACGCTCTCGAGCACCGACGTCTTCCCCGAATTGTTCGATCCGACCAGCAGGTTCACGCGGCTCAGACCTTCGAGCCGCACCTCTTCGAGACTCCGGAAGCCGCTGATCTCAATTGACGAGTACACGGCACTGCCCCCGGGCCCGAGGCCTCAATAGTGGTCTCGATCCTACCGCCCAGCTTCCTCACAGATCTGGGCCTGTCGGACGCTCTCTTGTCAAGCGACGAGTGCGAGCGGCTGCTTTCGGGCGGTTTCGTCGCGCCACATTCGGCGGATGACGCGGTTGGCGAGTTGGCGTTTGTGGGCTCGTCTGGCTTCGCGTCGGGTTTTGCCTTCGCCGGCTTTGCGGGCGAGGTAGGCGATCGCTTCGGGCTGGGTGCGCTGCTGGGTGACCGACGCGATGTGCAGCACTGAGTTGATGCGCCAGTTGCCTTGGAAGTCGAGCCGATGCTTGACCGGGTCGCCGCCCGCCCCGCATCTGTGTCCATGAATCCCATGCTCGCTGCAATCCTTGGAGCCTGCGCAGAACAGTGAAGATATGGGCAGGGGGCGGGCCGTGGGCGTCTGACTTGGCGCAAAACTGGCCCTGCGTGTTGTGGGTGCCTTGGGTGGGACTCGTCGGCGTCGGCGGCTCGCTTCTTGGACTTGTCAGCTGCGGCCGGTCCGGGACGAGCGACGTGACCTCATAGGAACGTGTGCTGGCTGATGCCTCATCACTGTTATGTCCGTCCCGTCCCGGCACGCGAGCCGCTCCGAGATGAAGGACAACAGCATGCCAGAACCGCCACAGGCGGTGATCGGCGGGATTGACTGCCACACCGACTTCCACGTAGCCGCAGCGCTCGACCCGTTGGGTCGGATGCTGGGCAGCGAGTCGTTCCCCGCGACTGCTGCGGGCTATTGCTCGACCCACGCATGGCTCGCGTCGTTCGGGCCGATCGCCGCGGTCGGCGTGGAGTCCACCGGTTCCTGCGGAGCGGCCCTGGCTCGGTCTTTGACCGAGCAGGGCTGTCGGGTGATCGAGGCCGACCAGCCCCATCGCCATCTTCGCGCCCGCCGCGGCACGAACGACGCCATCGACTCCGAGGCCGCTGCCCGCAAGGTGCTCTCGGGCGAAGCGACCGCAGCCGCGACCGACACCACCGGGCTCGTCGAGTCGATCCGTCAGCTCAGCGTCGCCCGCAGCAGCGCAGTCAAGGCCCGCAGCGCGGCACTGTGCCAGCTCGGCGGCCTGCTCGTCACCGCTCCAGCCGATTTGCGCGCCCAGCTCGACTGCCGCCGCACCCTCGGGGGCAAGGCGGCGGTGTGCGCACGGCTGCGGCCCGACACCGGCCGGCTCGCCGACCCCGCCCAAGCAGCCAAGACAGCGCTGCGCAGCCTCGGGCGTCGCATCGCCCAACTCGGCGCCGAAGCCGACGAGCTCGAAGACGAACTCGGCCGGCTCGTCGCAGCCGCGGCGCCCGCCACCATGTCGCGTCTGGGATGCGGCACCCACCACACAGCCACGCTGCTCGTCGCCGCCGGCCACAACATCGACCGGCTCAGCTCCGAAGCGTCGTTCGCTCACCTGTGCGGCGCCGCGCCGGTCCCTGCCTCAAGCGGACGCACCAGCCGTCACCGGCCCAACTTCGCCGCCAACCGCGCAGCCAACCGGGCACTGCACATGATCGTCATCGTCCGGCTCCGCTGCTGCCAACGAACCCGCAGCTACCTCAACCGCCGCGTCGCCGAAGGCAAAACCAAAAAAGAAGCCATCCGCTGCCTCAAGCGCTTCGTCGCACGAGAGATCCACCGCACCCTTCGAGCCGACCTCGCCACCCTCAAAACCCGCACTTGACATCTATAGGAACGTCCGGGGCGATTCAGACCCTGCCGTCGCGGAGATCGAGGCGGTGCTCGAGCATCGCAGAACCCTTGTGGCTGCTCGCACTTTGATGCTCCACCACGTCGCGGACCAGATCCTCCGAGCTGCCCACCGAGGTGCGCGACCAGCTCACCACCGGCGGCAAGATCGAAGCCCGGCTGCGCCGCCTCGAAGGGATCGACCCCGACACAGCCACGACCCCCGCCGGCAAACATCGGCTCGCCTGGCTGCAGGCGTTCATCGGCCAGGACCGCGCAGCTCGCCGCGAGATCCGCCGCCTCGAACGTCTCATCGACGAGCTGCTCGACGCCCACGGCACCACCCTGCGCGACGAGCCCGGCGTCGGCCCCATCGCCGCTGCGACGCTGCTGTGCGAGGTCGGCGACCCGACCCGGTTCGACCGCGAATCGAAGTTCGCCCGCTGGTGCCGCCGCCGGCGCCGTCGCCCTGTCCTCGGGCGAGGGCAGCGGCGACCCGGTCAAGCACCGGCTCGACTTCCGAGGCAACCGGCGCATCAACTCAGTGCTGCACATCGCGTCGGTCACCCAGCAGCGCACCCAGCCCGAAGCGACCGCCTACCTCGCCCGCAAAGCCGGCGAAGGCAAAACCCGACGCGAAGCCAGACGAGCCCACAAACGCCAACTCGCCAACCGCGTCATCCGCCGAATGTGGCGCGACGAAACCACCCGAAACCAGCCCCTCACGCTCGCCGCTTGACAAGGGAGCGTCTGACAGGCCCATAGCGGTTGACCGCGACCATCTTGACTGCCCCTTCAGGTGCTGCTCAGCGGGCTGTGGCGCCATGCAACAGCAGCGCTGCCTTGTCGCCTACGGCGATTCCGCTCTCGGGTCGGCCTGTTGTCCACGGCTCGGGGAACCCGCTGCCCTTGTTCATGTGCAACGAGGACCCTTGCAGCAGCAAGAAAGACAGGCGGTGACGCGAAAGAGCCCCGGGGTCGAAACCCCCGGGCTTGTGAGCGCTCACAGGCCGTACGCGGAGTCGGCATCCGCCCGCGCTGCTGGGGGACTGCGCCGGTGAGCGATCGCTGAGCCCAGCGGCCGCATTTCCTCGAAGTCGCTGGGCTCAGCGCCGTGCTCATCTCCTTCTCCCTGCCGTTCTCGGTCGAACTGTCTCGGACACTGTCGTCTTCGGGTGGCGTCGTGCCTCCCTCTCGGTGACGAAGCGCCCGGTTTCGGCGGACCGGTGTCTCTTGCTCTTGCTCATCGTGGATCACCTCCTTCCAGCTCTCACTTCTCGCCTGAACTCCCAAGGCATCCCGGATCTCGTACAAGGTGATGGCCGTGACATGAAGCTGGGAGTTCGTCGCCTACGCCGCCTGACTCAGGTGCCGTTGGACCGTGCGACGACTGCAGCCCAATTCAGAGGCGATCTCGTTGACTCTCCAGCCGCTCTCTCGGAGTTCACGCGCGCGACGAGTCATGTCGTTCTGTGCGTCATCTTGAGAATCAGATGGCTCCAGCCGATTCGCCAGCGCAGCCCGATCCGTTGGAGACAGGCCTCCGTACCAGCCCGCGCGCTCCTCCGGGTCCTCGTTGCGCAGCGCTAGCGCAGCACACTCAAGCCGAACCGGACAGGAGAGGCAGCGTCGGAGATCGGCGCTCCGTGGCGACCCCGCCTCTGGGTGATAACGGTTCGGGTTGATGCCGCGGCAAGCTGCGAAGCGCAGTCGTTTGCTCGGTGCTTGCTCAACGCAAGTCTTCAGCAGCTCATGTTCAGCGAGGAAGAAATCAATACTTGTCACTGGCTCTCCAGTCATGGTCGGCGGACGGTTGGTCCGGGTCGATCTGGGTGAGCCGAGTTCATCTCCGCGCACCCACTCCTTGCCCCCCGGGAGTTTCCCGGTGCGGCGCGAGCGGCATCTGCGCAAGTCGAGGCGTCCTCGGTGTACTGACCTCGTCCGCGGTGCTGACCGAGGGCTTGTCCTCGATCGACCCCGCGGCATCCAGTCAGCGTTGCCTCCCAAAGCTGAGCTCAGGTGACGGCACAACTCTTGCCGATGTCGCGTTGGCCCAAGATTAGGGCCGGGGGTGACGGTGGTCTCCGGTTCGGTAGCCCACCGTCGGATTATTCGTAACCTCCTGCTTCGTCCTCATCTTCTTCGGCGTCCCACCAGCCATTCTCAGGCGTGTGGGCCGAACCGTTCCGAGCGAAGTGCCGCTGCTTCCACACCGGCAACTTTTCCAGCACCGAAAGGAGATCGTCACGCCAAGCGTCACAGTCACCAGCTTCCGCGCCAAATACATCGATTGACGGTGTGCCATCGTCGCTTGCGAGCACCTCAACATCCTTGACGGCCTGTGTGATCGCTTGCACCTTCAGCCCGAGTTCGGCGAGGGCATTGTGTAGTCGTTCTGCAGCAGTCTCGGCCGCTGGCACTGGGGCCGGCTGACCAGCGGGCGCGAATGCGAGCCGGAGGTCACGATCGCGAACCGGCAGTTCTCTTCCATCCTTGTTGACCCTGATGGTGCCCTGTTCGTCCACAGAACGAGGCCGACGACCAGCTTCAAAATCTGCGACTGCTTGCCCAAGTTGAAGTACGCCGTGTTCCATGACCCTCATCCGGTCGATCACCTCGCCCGGCTTGCGCCTGTCAGGCTGATCGTTGTGCTGAGTCCCGCGATCAGCCGTAAGGCCTCCGGAAACCACGAGCGGATAGGCACTCCTCGCTGCAAGCTCCCGGCTCGCAGATCCAGCTTCTCCATTCGTGAGCTCGGCGAGGGCGGCTTCCTTCAGGATCGGACCCGGTCGAAACGTTGCTTCCCATTCCTTGGCAAGCTCGACGCTGTAGGCCTCCTTGAGGTACCGCCGAATTCGCTCCCTCTTACGCGCATCCTCCTCCGGGACTGAACGGAGTATCAGCGATGTGGCGACTTCCAGAAGAAGCTTGGTGGTAATTCGCTTCCGCGTGCTCTGTGTCGTGATCGCTACGCGCACAGCCTCGTGGACCTTCGAGCCCCTATCCGTCAATAGGCGCGCGACTCGTGCCGCTCGGATGGACGGTTCATCGCTGAAACCGGCTGCATTGGCCTCATCTGGCGTTAGTGAGCCGGTCAACCAGTCGGCCTCAGCTGGCGTGACCAATCCGCGCCGCTCGAGTTCCGCAACGACTGCATCACCTAGCGCTTCGTTCTCGGTCGCCTCACCCCAGGGTTTTGGGTAGTCCACATGGCGCAAGGCGACCAGTGATTTCACTGCGACCGCGAAGTCTGCCGCTATGCCGCCATGAGGCTCGAAACCGACAAGCAATAGGGCCGGCAAGGTCTCGCATCGGAGCCTTGTGGCCGACTGGCTATCCAGGTCAGCCGGGCCAGCTGCATCGAGACTTGCGTTTAGCCGACGGACATGCGCACGGAGCTTTCGTTCGTCTCGCACGTACGGCACGTCGGCGGATCGAACTCCGAGGATGTCATGCACGGCAGTCATCCGGCTCGACCCTTCGGCAGTAACGGGAACGGTGGCCGACGTGGTGCCGTCAGCATGCTCAAACGTGGTAGCCGTGAGCCAAACCTCCGTCATCACTCCTTGGTGGCGAATGGAGTCGCGCCAATCGTTCTGGTCCACGACGTAATCGCGGGCTTGCTTGGCAGCCCAGGCGAGATGCTCCTGACTCTGAATCTGAAGTGTCAGCTGCGGTGACCCGCCGCTGGCAGGCTGCGGTTCCGGAATCGGTCGGAACCTCGTCGATTCATTTGCCCCGACCAGCGTGGAAGCTGGGTGTCGGCGAGCCGGTCCGATCCGAGGGTTCCGCGGATCGGGCATGACGAACTGCGACCACACTTCGGTTCGAACCCCAAGCACAATCCCTCCCGGCACCGGAAGCCGCTCCGGGCTCTCCGCAGACTTGCGAGCCGATGACGGGTCAACAGTCGCAAGGGCGAACGCAGCCGCAGCCTCCTCATCCATGCCGAAGTACTCGGCGAGCTTGTCGGCCCACCTCCGCGTCGCGTTCGCGAGGGCTGGAGAGCTCAGCGCTTTGGGTGGTCGCGGCAAGACAGTTTCGGCTATGGATGGGTTGACAGCGGTATCCATCGGTTTCTCCGATCTCGTTGAATCCGGCAGCCCGGGCCGTGACCCGGACCATGAGTCCGGGGAGATCGGTTGATGCTCCGCTCTCCCCCTCGAACTGTCCCGGCTTGGGCCGGGCGTATCCAAGGCGGCATCAGGTCGCTATGTCGCCCACCCAAGGCGTACCAGCCATCAACTAGCCAGCGTTGCCGCCCACTGGCCTTCGCCAGCGGTGATCGACGACGACGGTCTGTGTCGCTGTCTCAAATCTAGCGCGTGGGGTGACATCGGCCCACAGCAATAGTTCGTTGACGGCAGTGAGACACACTGCCCAGTCAGAAGGCATATCACTGTGACCAGGGACTCTTGGCTGCAACAACGGTTCCAGAAGTCGAGAGAACTCCTGGATCGAAAGTGCCAGCAAACACGCGTCGAGCTGGCCAACGACATGTTCGAATACCTCGAGATCCGGCACGGCCCGCAGCGACGGCACACCTCGCTCAACGGGGTGACCATACTCATCAAGGCTTCCCAAGGCTGGCTCACCGGCCTTCCTCATCGGTGAGGGTCCACCAATTGGCATGGTGCCCCCCCTCACGCTGGCGGTTGCGAAACCGCGCCGGCGGCGCGAAGGGGCTCCGCCGCGATGCCGACACCGGACGAGAACGTAGAGACCGCATTCCTGGGGAGGAGGGACTGGGTCGATCTCGACCATTGCCACGACGCGATGCTTGGCGATGGCAGCCTCGATGGCGCGGCAGGTTCTTCGCTTGCCGGTTGTCGGGGTCGTGATTCAACTCTGGCCACAGACATCGTCCTCGCGATCCCGCACGCAGATTGGAATCTGGCCTTCCACGTCGAACATCGGCCCGGGCATTCGGGGATGCCGATGGCGCCGGTGTGAGCTGAGGCTCGCGCTCCACCCCAAGCAACGTCTCAAGTCGCGCGAAGCGGTCGGTGTCATCGAGCAGCGTCGGGTCGACTTCCTATACCCCCAGACGCGAAGGAGCCCCGGGGCTGAGGCCCCGGGGCTCTTTCGTTGTTGGTCTTTGCCGGTCAGGCGGGCGGGCCGCCTGTTCGGCTCAGGCCGGTTGCGTTGTCAACTCGTTAGGGAGTCTTGACGCTGCCGGACATGGTGATCCGACGCTGTGACGGGCCGTTGAGGTTCTCATCGATCCTGTCCTGCGCGGTGGTTGTCACATCAGTCGTGCCCGGTGCAGGGCCGTCCGCGGCGTAGCCGGTCGCGACCCCTGCGTTCAGGAGGATCGCTGCGAACGCCGGAGGCCCTTCGATGGCTTCTGCGCCAGCGTGGCCTGCAGCGGTCTGCACGAGATCGCGTTCCTTCGGCAGGTATTGCACCTGCGATGTCTCGAACTCATAGCGCACCGACCGCGTCGGAGGCGTGGTGGCTGTCACCGTCTCGCTCAGCGTCGGGGAATCAGCCGACAGGTCATCGACCACGGTCAGACCGCCGCCGGCGGCAGTGCCGCCGCCGCCGGCCGCTGCTGTGCGGACCCGGGTGATGCCCGCTGCCAGCGTCTCCGTCGCCGTGGCACGGGTACGCACCGCGGTGGCAGCCAAGATGTCAGACAGCAGCTCGTCGTTGCGGACCACGCTGACGAACGCATTGAAGTTCACCTCGATCGCGAACTGCGTGCGGCCGGCGCCGTCAGCAGCAACCGTGTCGTTGCGCACGCCGGCGACCAGACCCAGCGGCGTCGTCGCCACCCCGGTCGAGCAATCGGAGAACCCAGCGGAGAACCTTGCGTCGAAGTCGGCGTTCGCCTTCAGCGCTGCCAGCAGATCGCCCAGCGTGGCCGTGGTGGGACCGTTGTTGAGCCGCACCGTCACCCGCTGACCCCTGGTGTCGACGCGCACGTCGATGTCCAGCGGCTTCGCGAAGCTGTAGGTGCTGGCCTGGTCGAACACCATCGTCCAGCCGTTGCCCGCAGCGCCCGCAGCGTCGCCGCCGCCCTTCGCGCTGATCGTCATCGCATGCTCTCCGGTAGCGCCGCCCACGATCGCGGCCGGAACCGTCCAAGAGGCATGCGCGGAGTGCTTCAGACTGCTCATCAGCACCGTGCTGACGACCGGGCTGGCCTGCGCGCGGATCGCCGATCCAGACGTTCCCGCGCTCACGTTCCCCGCCGCGTCAGCGACAGCGCCCGGAGAGATGATCACCCGGTCACCGGGCACCAGCACACGACCGAGCTCGACCGTCGCCGTGCCGGCTCCCGCAGTGTGCGTCACCGTCGGCGCTGGCACCGCGGCGCCGCCGGGCCCCGCGACGACACGCACCTCAGCGGTGGTGAGCTCTGCGGTGCCCGCGATCCCCACGTTGTCGGAGAAGCTGATGTTGAACTCCTGATCGGCGTTGTCCACTGCCGTGCCCGCAATGCCCACGATCGAGATCGTCGGCCGCGAACGGTCCGGCGCAGCAGCCGTCACCGTCGCCGACGCAGGCGCAACAGTGCGCTGATCGGTGCCGGTGCCGAACGTCGCGGACGACGCGACTATCGAGATCACGTCGCCGGCGCTCAGATACTGGCCCAGCGTCATGTCGATCCTGGTGTTGTCGCACGCACCCCCGGTCGAACTCGTCACCGCGGCCAGCACAACAGCAGGCACGCCGTTGACCTCGACGATGTCCCTCAGCCGATCCACGTTGTCCGTCGGATCGACGCTGTCGCTGAAGTACAGCGTCACCACCGGACCGACCTCGCTGCCCTCAGTGGTGCTGATCGCAACTGTCCGGTCTGACGGCCGCACCGGGTCGTCGGCGTCGATCTTGCCGTCAAGGTTGGTGTCGGTGTTCGCGCCGATCGAGACGGTCAGAGCGCCCGACGAGGCTGCCGCGGACAGCGCAGCATCCATCGTGGCCTCGCTGACCGCGGCAGTGCCGCCAACAGCGACAATGCCGAGGTTCAGCTTGTTCGCGCCGATCGTCTTGGGAGTCGACGTCAGATAGTCGCTGACCACCGCGGGCAGGCTGTCGCCCACCACCAGCGGCGTCACCAAGAAGCCGTTCGCGAGGCTCGACGCCAGCACCGGAGCAGCGACCACCCCGTCAGGGTTGCCGCGCACCAAAGCCACACGATCAGACGACACCAGACCGAGGTCGTCGCCGCAGCCGTCGTTCGCGAGCTTGGCCATCTCCACAGACACAGCCGACGCGGAATCGCCGTCCACGCGGCCCACAGTGTCGACCCCGAGCGTTGTCAAAGCAGACGCGACCTCAGCCGACACGATGTCGGCGCCGCCGATGATCTGCACATGCTCGATGTCGTTGTCGGAAATGAAATCAGCCGTCGAGTCAGACAGCATGTCCGCAGCAGTCATCAGCACCGGCAACTGCAGCCGGAACGCCGCGGTCTGCGCCGCGACGCCGAACGGCATCATGTCAGTCGCGCCGTTGATCAGCACCGCGCTCGCCGCGTCAGTGTCGCACCACGTCGTGTCAGTGTCGATCATCGCCGCGATCGCCGCAGCAGTCGCATAGCGATCGCTGCCAGAAATGCGAGTCACCGTCGGCTTCGAGGACAGCTCCTCGATCGTCGTGACCGCCGCATCGCTGATCGCAGCCGTGCCGCCCAGCACATACACCGAGTCGACGCCGTAATCCTCGATGAAGTCAGAAACGCCGCCGTGCAAGCTGCCAGACGGCGTCAACAGGATCGGAGCGTCCACATAACCGGCCAGGCCGGCAACCGAGATCGAATCGACAAGAGTGTCGCCGGACGCCAAGAACACCGACGGCACCGTGCCGAGGCCGCCCTTGGAAGTAGCGAAATTCTTCGCCAGCCGAATCGCCGTGTCGTAGCGGTCCTGACCCGCGAACTCACGCACAGTCGCCGTGGACGCGTTGTCGTCGTGATCGACTTTCACCTCGAAAGAAGTGTTTGCGGCCTGGGCGGGTGACGCCGCTACGACCGCGAGCACCGATGCTGCGAGCATCGACGCCAAGATCGCTGCGAGCGAGCGCCTGCCACGCCGCCTCGTTCGAATAGTCAAGGTCTTGCTTCTCCTTGTTGTACGACGGGAGGTTCTCCCGCTCTGCAATGTCAAACCCCGCGTCGCCGCGGTTTGTGACAGCGCCGACCGGTTGAAGGGCCCATCTCGGCACTAGCGCACGCGATGGACCCCACCTGCTTGCCCCGCCTGCGCGAAGCACACGGAACAAGACCAGTGTAACGGTCATAGCCGCCGCGTCATAGGACGAATTTCGCCAGGTTCGCGAGGTGCCGCGACTGGACGACGACGCCCCAAAAGACTCAGCCGTGCGTTCGCGGCAGCCCGGCGGCGGTCTCGAGGCGGGCAAGCCGGTCAGTGTGATCGAGCAGCACCACGGTGATCTCGGCGAACCCTGCCTGCATCTCCGTGCGCAGGTCTCCGATCTCGGCGCGCAGCTCGGACTCCAGTTGGGCAATCTCGCCACGCAGGTCGCTGCCTTGCTGGGCAATTTCGCCACGCAGCTCGATTCCGAGGTTGTCGATGCGGTCGCTGAGCGAGTTGAACTGCCACATCATCAAGCCGATGAGCGCGCCCAGCAGCGTGGTCGCCAACCCGCCGAACAACGTCACGACCGCGCCCAACGACAACTCCCGCCGCCCCGCCCATTGCTCGCTGGCACCGTCAACGATGCCCGCGAGGCGAATTCCCGGCACGAAACCCCCCGAGAAGCGCGGCGACCCGCGGTTGTTTGGGATCGCGCCTTGGCTCGTGTCGGAACAGCCGCCGGTGTCCGCCTTCGAGCGTGAGCAGATCGGTGTCCTCGGTGTTGTGGCAGTTCTTCGCGCAACCCGGCACGATCGGTGCACGCTTCAGGTCTCGACTACATGCGGCACGACCCCGAAATGCACCAGCGAAGCGCCCCCGGGCGTGCAGTAATGAGCGAGCCTTGGCTCAGGGAGGCCTTCTGATTCCGACGTCGGCGACAGATACTGAAATTCATTTGAAACACTGCAACTTCCATGCATACGGTCTGCGGACTGGTCCTCCAGGGAGTGTGCTGTGTCTGAAGAAGATCGTTCTCGCCTCTACGATTGGTTCTGTGAGCATCTCGACAAGCCGGCGGCCGAGTACGTGATGTCGTGCTTGCCGCCTGCGCCACTGTCGGACTTGGTGACCAAGGACTACTTGTCGATCACGCTGGCGGCCGCCCTCACCGGCCTCGCCACCAAGGAAGACCTCACCGGCCTCGCCACCAAGAAAAGCGTCGACGACCTCACCGCCAGAGTCGACACTCTCGAAGTCAAGCTCGTCGAGTTCACCTCGAGAGTCGATCTCCTGGTTGCCCAGCGTGATGAGGACCGTCGAACAGGCCGGATTCGCCACTACTGGCTTGCGGGCATCGGCCTGTCGGCTGCGACGCCGATCTGGCTCAACACTGCTGGCGTGATCGGCTGACCACGCGCCAAGCCCATAGCGCCGGGCCGGAGGCGCGCTTCGGCGGCGATCTCATCGAGGTCGTGCTGGGAGAGTTGAGAACGGCGACCGTGTCCGGATCAAGCGCCCGAACCCCGCCAGCACAGATTCATCCACAGAGCGCAGTTGCCCTGCCACGGCACCGGAACCGAACGCAGCTGTGTGTGCCGCCAGTCGTCAGGCTGACAAGCAGGCACGAACGCGCCCGGTCGACTATCGCGGGCCCGAGCCATTCCGATCTGAACTCAGGATCACGCAGGTTGAAGGCGTGCGTGGACATAGTTGTCCAGCACCTCCGCGAGGGTTCGCGAGGGTTCGCGAGGGTTCGGGCGTCTATTGGCTCACGAGTTCGGCGATGTCGTGGTTATGGAGCTGATGCTCGATTACATAGGGGGACACGCCGAACTCTTCGGCCAGTTCTGTGACGTGGTCGTGGTCGACGTACCGGTCGGCGATCTTGTCCCTGAGAGAAGCCGAGGGAGCAAGGAATTCAGCCGCGAATGCTCGGTTGCGCTGCTGCCGCTCAGTCTTGGCCTTCGTGAGAACCGTGGCGGTACCGGCGGTCAAGACTTCAGCCAATGCGCGGCACAACAGGAAGCGCCGACCGGCTAGTCCGGTTTCTCTCAGTCCGATGGACACGGTTCCGGGTCCCTGGGGGTTCACCACGCCATCTATCAGCCTCAGCGCAGCAAGGGACTTCACTGGGCGAGTGGCTCGAGAGATTGAGGCCGGGTGCTGGCCGATGGCTGCCGCCAAGGCCGCATTGGTAGCGAGCGCCTCACCGTTGAGGCCGAGGGCCACCCGGGCGCATCTCGCCAGTTCGTAGCCTTCCAGCCACGGCCGATCCGTGTCGAGGGGCCACCGGCTCGCTCCCACCAGATCGTCAGCGAGGCGAAGAGTGCTCGACTTCGATGCCTCCAAGGCTTCGTGGATTGCAATACACGAAGCCAGCGGTTCGGCAGGATCGAGCGCAGGCAGCGCTTCGGTCCGCAATTCCCCCAACCGCGTCCCGACATCGTGCACCAGACGTTCCTCGCGCTCATCGAGGTCGTAGGGATCTCGGCCCAAGCTCGCTGCAGTTGCGCAGAAAGCCTGCTCGTCGTGGTCGGTGGTCTGAATGACCTCCCACTCCGATTGCAAGTAAGAGGACGAGATGCCGCAGGCCGAGAGCCTTCGCGTGACCATGTCGATGAAGTCCGTGAAAGCCACCAGCACCTGATCACGGTCAAGAGTCACCGAGCCGGAACTGCGATAGCCAAGCCTGGTCCATTCCGATGCCCGGCGATGCCATTCCAATCGCGTCAGCCTGCCGGCCGAACTGAACCGGAGGTCGGGGTACGCGTAGCCATCTGACCCGGTTACCAGCCAATGACGGCGGGCGAACGCCGGATCGTCCCGGTTGAGGAGATTCTCTGGTTCATAAGAGGCCGCGCCAATAGGCGACCATCCACCAGTCGTCGGTTTGGGCCCGCTGTGATGCGGGCTGCTTTCCTTTCCGACGACATGGTGGAGGTGCCCGCACATCATGCGCGCTCTGACCAAGGCTGTGGTGGATGTGATCTGGGCGGCGGTCGAGCCGCGGTTGCCTCGGGTGCCTGATCGGCACCCGCTGGGCTGTCACCGTCCACGCGTCAGCGACCGGTTGTGCCTGCAGGGGATCGTGTGGCGGCTGGTGCTGGGCTGCTCGTGGGTATCAGCGGAGATCCTGCTGGACAACCAAGTGTCGGACACGACGCTGCGCCGCCGACGCGACGAGTGGATCGCGGCGGGCGTGTTCGATCAGATCGCCGCTGAGGCGCTCGCCGCCTGGGACCGCATCATGGGCCTGCGGCTGTCCGATGTGTGCATCGACGGCTCGATCCACAAGGCCCCTTGCGGCGGCGACGGCACCGGCAAAAGCCCTGTCGACAGGCGCAAACTGGGCTGCAAGTGGTCGATCGCGGTCGACGGGTCGGGCATCCCCGTGGGATGGGCCGCTGACGGCGCGAACCGCAACGACATCATGCTGTTCGGCCCCACCGTGGACCAGATCGTCGAACGGGGCCTGCACCACGACATCGAAACGCTGCACCTCGACCGCGGCTACTGGGGCGCCCGCGTCGACCGGGCCGCAGCCGCGGCGGGCATCACCGACCTGGTGCGGCCCCCCAAGCGCAAGCCCGGCCACGACCGCCCCGCCGAGCCCGCCGCAGCCCCGCTGGGGCTGCGCTGGAGCGTCGAGCGCACCAACTCGTGGCTGTCCAGCTACGGGCAGCTGCGACGCAACACCGACCGGCGCACCGAACACCGCCTCGCACAGATCGCCCTCGCCGTCGCCTTGATCATCACCATCAAGCTCATCGACCACCGAGACCGCTGGGACCCCCACTGACCCACCTATTGGCGCATCCTCTAAGCGAGGAACCACCAATTCGACACCAACCACTCAGCCAAGGGATAGACAGGGACGTACACGACATCGCGCAACGTCTGGGCTCGCTTGTCGTCGACGCGGGTCAGCACCGATTCAGCAGCCGAGATGCGCAACGAAGCGAACGTCGCAGCGAGCTCGTGACCCTCAATGCCAGCGCCGTCCTGCCACTGCACCTCGAACCGAAGAGCACTCATCTTTGCCTCGCCATGTGCTCGGGCCATTCGTCTGCCGCGAGCGGGTAGCCCTTGCAAGAACCGTCGCCCCTATTGACGAGTCGCGCCTCGAAGACGACTTCGTCTTCTCGGTGCCACACGTACCGCGGAAACTCGTCCTCCCACGGTCCGCCCACCGAGCCAGCACGGATGGCAGACCTCAGCCAGCCCGTCACCAAATCGACGTCATTGCGATCTCTCGGGCAGATCGAGGCATCGCCGCGGGGACGAGGCTGCCTCGCGAACGTCGGCATGTCCTTGTGCTCGGGACTGCCAATATAGCGGGCGCGATCCGCGAGCGCACCCAAGTCCGTGCCCGGCGGAACATCTTGGATGCGTCGCCGTGGTCGCCGCCGCTTCGGTGTCCGCAAGGCGAAATCCTACGAGACATATCGCGTCGGTCACCCAGCAGCGCACCCAGCCCGAAGCGATCGCCTACCTCGCCAGAAAAGCCGGCGAAGGCAAAACCCGACGCGAAGCCAGACGAGCCCACAAACGCCAACTCGCCAACCGCGTCATCCGCCGAATGTGGCGCGACGAAACCGCCCGAAACCAGCCACTCGCGCTCGCCGCTTGACAAGGGAGCGTCCGACAGGCCCGCCACGAGCGTCAAGGCGATCCGGTTGTTGGTTCAGATGGAGTAGCCCCTGCTTGGAACCCGAATCGGTGCTTGTCGGACGCTCCCTTGTCAAGCGGTGTGGTCTGAGTGCTGGCTCAGCCGTGGCATCACCTACACAGCGACCGAGGCATCCCCCTGATCACGCTGCCGATCGCTGGCACGGACCCGAACATCTGCAGACCCAGCAGCCTCCCCGGCGATGCAGGGCACGAGATGCCCCGCTTGGTGTCTGCGGCGGAGCTGCGTTGCGCTGCCCCCCGCAGCGGCACGAACCGGGCCGCTACGGATGCGTGTGGGTGCTCTGGATGGCCTCGAGACGCGCAAGCCCGTCTGTGTGATCCAGCAGAATCTCGTTGATGTCCGCCAAGCGATCGTGCCCGAAACGACTCCCAAGCACCGCTGGCGCGTCGAGCGGTGCTGGAACGGTGAGTCGGCTCAGCCGCGCAGCCATTCCGTAACGGCAACGACGGCCGCCAAGGCGCCCAGCACTTCGAAAGGCAACCAGAACGTCAGGCGGCTGATTCTCTTGGCGAGCACAGCGAAGTCTGCTTGATGTGCCTTACGGTCGGCTTCGCAGTGCGCGAGGTACTCGTCGCGGTCGGCTTCGCGCTGCGCGAAGTATTGATCGCGATCGGCCTCACGCTGGGCGATGTACTGATCGCGGTCGGCCTCGCGCTGGGCGACGAGGCTGTCTATCTTGCCGTCGAGCTTGTCGATGTCGGCCCTGAGCACGCCCACGTCAGCCTTGAGCACACCCACGTCGGCTCTGAGCACGTCGATGTCGGCCTTGAGCACGCCCACGTCGGCTCTGAGCACGTCGATGTCGGCCTTGAGCACGCCCACGTCGGCTCTGAGCACGTCGATGTCGGCCTTGAGCACGCCCACGTCAGCCTTGGTGGCGAGCTGGGGCAGCGGCACTGTGCTCAAGCACGACATGACGTACTCCGCCAGAGGCTCGTCGGTCTGCTCACACAGCCAATCGTAGAGGCGAGAGCGATCTGCTTCAGACATGGAATTCTCCGCGGGGTCAGCGAGGTTGACAAGTCGCTGACCTTAGATATCGGCACCAACCGATCAAAACCATTTTCAAGCTATTTCATGTTCTTTGAGGTGCGAGCGGGGGACATTGACAAGGCGTCCGCGGCCATGACGCAGGTCGGCCTCGGGCCAGCTCGCCGCCTGTCGGCACCCCAGCAAGCCTGATGACACCGCCAAGGAGCTGAACAAGGAGAAATCTGAGGGATTCCCGTTCGGCACTTCGGGAACCAAGAATGCAACCGACTGCAGTGCGGATGGCATCGGTGCTCGCTGTCGCAGCGGGAGTCCCAGCTCAGGCCGCGAACACTTCTCAACCAGCGAGGATCGCCTGGCTGCGCAGGGTGATGGCACTGAGGAGGCGGGTCGGGGCGCCTGAGGCCCGCAGCGCGGCGGGCAGCTTGTCGATCTCGGCTGTGAGCCGGGCGGGTGTCTCGCGGGCGATGCGCTCGACCTCGGCGGCGGCCCAGTCGGGATCGGCACCCAGGGTCTGCGCGGCGTCGCGCCAGTCGTCGATGCGTGCGCCGACGCCCACTTGGTAGCCGTCTCCGAGTGTCATGGCGAGGTGGATGTCGGGGGCTGGCACGTCGGTGTAGGGCAGCCACGATGCGGTGTCGTACAGCGGGGCGAGCCGGCATACGCCGCCAGGCAGGTGCAGCAGCGCATGGTTCTTGGCGTGGGCGTCGTTGGCGACGATCACCCAGCAGTACACGAGCCGACGCAGCAGGGCCTCGATGTCTGCCGCGGCGTCGCTGCTGTGGGTGCGCAGCAGCCCGGCGATGTCGGCCGGCGACGGCCCGCCGTCGCGTTGGAATCGCCGCGCTGGGGCACGGCCGAGCGCCTGGCACATGTCTTCTTGATGGATGCGTGCGAGCGATGCCGACCCCGCAGCGGAGCTCACCCGGTCGTAGCGCTGGGTGACGAGCGTCTCGAGGCCGCCGATCACCGCGATCTCGCTGCGGGCCGTGTCGATGCCGAGCGCCTGAGCGGTGGCGAGCGCGAGATGCTCGCCGATTGCCTGGCCCGGGTAGACGCCCACCGACGGTTTGAGAATGTGGCTGGTGGGCTCGTCGCCGACGGCTCGGTGCCACTGGCCGCCTATGCGGCGCAGGGCCAGTTTCGGCATCGTGCCCGCGAGGCTGAAGCTGGCGAGCGGGTCCATGCGCCACCCGCCGAAGCGAGCACCCTCGCTGAGGTCAACCAGCGCGGCCGCCAGGTCGGCGTCGGCGATCGGCTCCAGCGCCGAGGGACGATCAGCCCGATGACCAGCCGGGCGGGCGGCCCCGCTGCCTGCTCGGGCGGTGCGGCCGGGTTCGAATTGGACAGCGCCGGCACACTCGGCGCCAATGGGCGTAGCAAGCAGATCGAACGGGTCGACCGAGGCCGCGCCCACGCTGGCACGCCATCGCTCGCGGTCGGCGGGCAGGTCCGGCAGCAGACCGTCCAGCCAGTTCTCGACCACTGCGCCGGCATGGGGCTGGACTCGCATCGGGAGCGAGAGCGAGAGCGGGACCGCGTCGGGGTGTGCGAGGTAGCCGGCGTGGTAGGTGAGGACTGTGTCGGTTCCCGCCCGGGAGATGGTGGCGGCATCGATGCCGCCGACCCGCACGCTCATCGCGGCCGGCGTCATTGCCCGGGAGTCACCACGTCGCTGTAGCCCAGACGGTCGCCGCGTGCTTCGCGCACCACCAGGTCGCAGCCGAGCGTGATGCAGATCTTGACGAAACCGTCGAGCTGCATGGAGAGCTTGCCTGCCTCGGCATCGCACACAAGCTTGCGCGACACGCCCGCTGCGTCCGCGAGCGCCTGTTGCGTCATGGCGAGCTGTCGCCGCCGGCTCGCGACCACGTTCGCCAGCGACCCCGGCGTGCGCACCACGAATGCTGCCAACGGCTCCATAGCGCACACGCTAGCTAGATGTCACTGTACGCATACAGACTTGGCAGCGACACTGTACGCACGCACACTCGTGGCCCAGACGGTGGACCGAAGAAAAGGGCGTCGCCGGCTGCTGAGAGCTGGCGGAATTGCTGGTCGCGCCCAGCCCGCTTCGCCGACCCACAGCGCACTAGCGAGAACGTGCAAGCGGTACGCCACGTGACTTGGACCTCTCGCGAGCGGCCGTCGAGAGCGCTGTCAGAACACGAATTCACACCGGAAGGAGCCGAACAAGGAGAAACACAACCTTGACTACCACCAAGACGCGGCGAGCCAAGCGCTCCCTGGCTGCGATTGCGGCGGCGATGCTGATGGCATCGGTGCTAGCGGTCGTGACAGGAGCTCCAGCTCAGGCCGCAAACACTTCTCACGAGGTGCTGATCGACACGAACGCTGACAACGTTCCTGATGCGCGTGAATTCGCGGGTCAGGACCGTTATGACACGGCGCTGCGCTTGGCGAAGAACTTCGCTCAGTCCAAGGGCGGCCTGGGTGCTGTGCCTACAGCGTTCGACGTCGCTTCTGCATTGACCACCCTTGGGGTCGACACGGTGTCTCGCGCCGACGGCGACTCCGCTGCTGCGGTGTCGGTTGCGCTGGCGCAGATGGCCAACAACGGCTGCGCAGACAGCCTGGGCCTCGTGGCCAACAACACGGTCGCATTGGTGCGCGGCAACCCTGACGGCGTCGTGGCTGCTCCGGTGCTGGCCTCCAGCCTGGCGAACGGCTTCTTGGTGACACCGCTGATCGTCAACGTCACCTTGTCCGACAACGTCGGGCTCGCGGGCACTGCAACGCTCACCGACCCTGAGGTGACCCTCGTTCCGGGACCCGGCGCTGCCGCAGACGAGTCGCCGGGTGCCGGCCCAGCACCACCGCGATGTCCTCAACGGCCGCTCCCGCCGATCTCATCGCCTCAATCCGGGCGCGCTCGAACGCGCTCAGCCTCGCTGCCATACTGGACACCTCCACTGGTGGTTGCTGTGTCGAACAACCGGTCATCATGACCGATCACTCGCAACCACCGGTGGAGTCCGCCGACCAACAACGAGGAGCCCCGGGGTTTCGGCCCCGGGGCTCTTCGCGTCCCGCAGAGCCGACCAGAGCACTCGGCGACTTCACCAGCCCGCAGTCGGGTTGGTTGCGAGCGCAGGCTTGGCTGGCACTTCAAGCTGCGCACCGCGCAGTCGTCTCCGGGTCGTTGGGGTGCCGGCCGCGGCTCCGCCGGGCCGCTGGGTGATCCACCCTGTGAAGGGGCTCAGGCGCGCAGCCACTCCAAGATCGCAACAGCGACTGCGAGCACTACCGCAACCTCCACAGCCAGCGCATGCGCAAACATCCACTCCCGCCGCCCCGCGGCCCTGCGCTCAGCAGCATGCCCTTTGAGATCAGCCTCGCGCTCGGCAGCGCGCCGTTGGAGACCGGCCTCGCGCAACTCGACAAGCCGGTCGAACCTTTCGTCCACCCGCCCGCCAAGCGCGTCGACCTCGCCTTCGACGCGCCCGATGTCGGCCCTGACCGCGTGGGCATCGTCCTTGGTGGCGAGCTCGGCCGCCGACACGGGGCTCAGGCGGGACATCACGTACTCCGCGACTGTCGCATCGGCCTGTTCACGCATCCAATCGTAGGCACGGACCCGAACAGCTTCAGACTGATGGCGTCTCCGTTGAGATGCCTGCGAGGGCCCTCGTGTTGTTTCTACGCACGATCTCGGCTGGCGCTTGCTGCCGATATCTGGCCAAACTCGTCCCAAGAGAAGTGATGAACGCTAACGACGAGATTCCACAAGTGCCCGACGACGCGCCGCCGGCGATCCTGTTCCAGCTCAGCTACCGGGCGAACGAGGACCACCGCAACGGATACCGGCCCGGTGACACACCCGAGCGCATCGTCACGCCGCCGACGTCAGGGGAGGCAGTTGAGGATGCGGCCGAGGCGGGTGCAGGAAGAACCAGAGCGGCTGTAGCGACGATCGCTATGACCGTTGCTGCCAACAAGGCCCGGCGCATCGAAGGGACCCTAAGTTGCAGGCCTCACGGCCGCAATCTCCCGGGGTACTCACGGCCGCAACCATCACGATGGTCGGCAGCCTGGCAAGCAATCAAATGAACTGAAATTCATTTTGTCCTCGGGCTGGTGCCTTCTACGGTGTCCGACAGTTCGCTGACGCCGTGTGGAGACCGCCTTGTCTGAAGAAGATCGATCTCGGCTCTACGCTTGGCTGCGTGAGCAGACCGACGAGCCGCTCGCGGAGTACGTGATGTCGTGCTTGACCCCCGCGCCATTGCCGGACCTGGTCACCAAGCAGCACCTCGAGACGGTGCTCGCGGCCGAGTTCTCTGCGTTTGCGCTGACCATGGCTGCGCAACGCGAGGCGGACCGCGAAGCAGCAGCTGCGCAACGCGAGGCGGACCGCACGGCAGCGACCGAGCAGCGCGAGGCGGACCGCACGGCAGCGACCGAGCAGCGCGAGGCGGATCACAAGGCAGCGACCGAGCAGCGCGAGGCGGATCGCACGGCTCTGGACCGGCGCCTACGGCGGATCTCGGTCGCGCTGCCGATCGAGATCGTGGCGGCGCTCTCAGCAGTCGTGGCCATCACCGAGTGGCTGCGCGGCTGACCAGGCGGCACCTCCAGCGACACGGAATCTGCGTCGGGCTGGCAGTCTTAGACGAGTAGCCCCGCGGCGTGCTCCTGAGACGAGACGAAGCGGCGACCTTCGAGAAGGTCTTCACGGTGACGACACAGCCGACGCTCGAGCATCTGCGCGATGCACGCAACCGCTGGGCCCACTTCGACACCATCGATGCCGCCCAGTAGAGCTGCAGTTTGGGATCCCGGAACTTCAGGTTTGTTGGCTTTCTTGTGTCTTGCTTCTTGTGGCTCGAGCTACATAGACATCTACAAGTTAGATTGCATATTACTTCTTTAGTCAGTAGTGTTTTGATATGGAGCCAGTTGGGATCGCAATCGCTGCAAGGCAATTGAACGTCAGTCCTCGTCGCGTCCATCAGATGGTGGCCGCAGGTCAGCTGAGAGGTCACCGCATCGGACGATCATGGGTGCTTGACCGTGCTGAGGTCCAACGATTTGCACGCGCACGGCCCGGGTCCGGCCGACCGTGGAGCCCATCGTCGGCTTGGAACGTGTTGGCGCTGGCCAACCGGGACGCCGTGCGAGGATCGCCAGTCGACCGATCACGGGCCAAAAAGCGACTGCAGATCGGGCTCGAACCACTCGCCAAGCGCCTGTCGAGCCGAGCCCAGAGCCGATGGTTCTTTGCGCATCCAGCAGTGCAGTCAGAGATGCTCTCGCACCCGAGCTTGGTCGCGAGCGGGGTCAGTGCTGTGGGCCACCACCATGTCAACCTCGTGGTCAGCGACCAGTCCGAGGCATACGTGCCCGAATCACGAGT
This sequence comes from Acidimicrobiales bacterium, assembly GCA_965231925.1. GTDB lineage: Bacteria > Actinomycetota > Acidimicrobiia > Acidimicrobiales > Poriferisodalaceae > Poriferisodalis. Next base: position 153,623 of record OZ246894.1, on the reverse strand, counting down.
CGCCGAACTGGCTGATCGCTTCGCTCTTGATGCGGAATCAGACAGGCCCAATGTCCGACTGCGGGTGATCAAGGACGATGACTGGCCTTTCGAGGCCGGCCAGCGGGTCGCCCCCGCCCCGGTCGTCGCAGTCGACCTGTTGGACTCAGACGACGAACGTTCACGCCGCGCTGCCCGCGAGCTGCTGGCCAGAGTGTGAACGACCGCACCGTCATCGACCGTGATCCAGTCGAACTTCCCGTCCTGCCGGGCATTGAAGAAACGCTGTGGGAGGTGCTGCTGGAGCTTGCCGAGGTCCAGACAAAACGTTGGACGTTGATCGGCGGACAAATGGTCCTGCTGCACGCCCTCGAAAACCGTGCTCAACTTCCGCGGGTTTCGACGGATCTCGATTTCTTGGTGAATGCGCGAGTCGCAGCACAAGCCGTTCGCGACTTCGTAAGCGCGCTTCAGGAGCGCGGGTTCGAATCAGCCGGCATGTCTCCAGAGGGCATCGTTCACCGCTTCACTCGGGATGACGTCAGCCTTGATGTTCTGGCGCCGGAACGGCTAGGCCCGCGAGCCGACCTCACAACCGACCCGCCCGGCAGAACGCTGCAGGTGCCAGGCGGCACTCAGGCGCTCAAACGAACTCAGATGGTCCCGGTCGCGTTTCGAGGACAGGTGGGGCTCGTGCCTCGACCTTCATTGCTGGGGTCCATCATTTGCAAGGCGTGCGCAGTTGAAGTTGACGATGTTCCCGACGCTCAGCGCTCGGACCTCGCATTGCTGCTGAGCCTGGTGGAGGACCCGCTTTCTATGGCCGCCGAGTTGCAGCCCAAGGATCGACAGCGACTTCGCCGGCGAGGCGAGATGGGTGACCCGACGCATCAATCGTGGCTAGTCCTCGACCAAGACGCTGCCGATCGAGGCGCTGCGACGTATCGACTGCTTACGCGTTGACCGGTGAACACGAGCACTGAAGCGCGACTGTCGCTGCTGGCTGAGGACGCTGCAGTCGTCCTGAAACCACACGTGCGCTTTGTTGCGCCGCGATGGGGAGCGAGGCCCGATGTCCACCTCAGTCGAACCCGACCGCCGCCATGAGCCCACCAGCCGAACCTGACGCCGCGTCTGTGACAGCCTGCGCTGCGGCAGCCAGCGCGGCCGGTACCGATCCCGAGATCGCCACTCCGCCGGCTGACGCCTCCCACCCCGAACCGCAGCGCGCCGAGCGCGAGCCGGTGTCGCTCAACGTGGTCATCAGCCGTGCAGCGAGGCACTCGCACCGTAACTCGCGGGCCTGCCGCAGCCCGGCATTTGGTGCACTACAACATGACCTTGGCTCATGTTGGCGCGGTGATCGCGAGCGGAATCAACCCGAGCGGATCGGCGCCTTCGTGTCACACCCCTGTGGTGTCATCTCACAGGAATCAAGTCTCCTGATTACTCATGAAAGGAGGGGTAGGACAACTGAATCTTCCGTCTGACGCAGGCATGGACGCGGCGTGGGCTCAGCCGGTCAGCCGGTCAGCCGGTCAGCCGGTCAGGACTGGTGGGCCTCGATGGCGGCGAGGGCGTCTTCGAGCGTCTCCACCCCGACGACGGCAACGGATGGCTCGGCAACGGCGGTGGCTTCGTCGACCTGCGATGCGGGCACCAGGAACAGGTCGGTGCCGGCTCGGACGACGGCGTGCGACTTCTGGGGGACGCCGCCGATGGGGCCGACGGTGCCGTCGTGGTGGATGGTGCCGGTGGCGGCAATGTCCAGATTGCCGGTGAGGGGTTCGGGTGTGAGGGCGTCGATGACCGACAGCGTGAACGCCAGGCCTGCGGAGGGGCCGCCGATGTTCTCGATGTTGAGGGTCACGTCGATCGGGAGCTCTTCGAACTCGACATGCGTGGTGACGAGGACGCCGAGCAGGGCGACGCCGTCACGGTCGGCCAGGGTGACGGTGACGTCGCGGAGCTGACCGTCGGGGTCGAGGGCGGTGAGCGTGGCTTCGGCGCCCGGCTCGTTGGCCTTGATGGTGTCGGAAAGCTGCTTGGCCGTGGTGATGGCGGTGTCGTCGACCCGTTGGACGATGTCGCCGATGTGGAGGGCTTCGTGGGCGGGGGCATCGACGACGATCCGTTCGATGCGGGCGCCGATCGGCGACTGTGGCTGCGACCGCGGCCCAGGCAGGTGCCGGAAGGACAAGCGCGGTTGCTGCAATGGTTACCGCGACTGTTGCTACAAGCACGGCCCTGCGCATCGCGGGACCCTAAGTTCCAGGCTTTGCGAGTGCAATCGCTTGGCCTCGAGGCTCCGGCACTTGGTTCCGGCCCGTCGGTGCTGGGATGTCGGCGCCAGGTCGTCAGTGCCGGCTACTCGGGGAGCTCGATCGTGGGCGGGTGGCAGTACGCCATGCCGTGGCGCCCGCCCATGAAGCGGTCGAGTTCGTTGCGCATCCGCCAGCCGGTGATCCATACCTTTTCGGGGGTCACCTCGCGGTAGCCGCCTGAGAGCGCGCAGCGGATCTCGTCGCCTGTCTCGGTGGTGTCGAGGTGGACGGTCGACGTGGCGATGAGGCTGGTGAGCGCCGCTGTGGGGTCGCGTCGGTCGACTTCGGCGAAGCGCCAATTCGCCAGCATGGTGAACGCCACGCCGACGGCGAGCACGGCGGCCGCGGCGGTTCGCAGGGCTCGGCGTGCGCGTTCTGATCGGGTTGCGAGATCGAGCGCTGCGAGGCAGCCCGCGATGATCAGCGACCAGGCGATCTGTGCCAGCTGTGCCTCCCGCCATGCCTCGCCGATCGGGAGACTGCGCCGTTGCATCGAAGCCGACAGCCCTGCGAGCGTTGCGGACAGGACTGCCATCAGGGCCCCGAGCCCGATGAGCGCAGCGGCCAGGCGAGCGTGGGAGCCGCGGCGTTGGGCGGCGTCGGGCTGGACGGCGACGGCTGGAGCGGCGGCGGGCGAGGCGTCGGGCTGGACGGCGGCTGACTGGACGGAGCCTGGAAGGATCGAGCTTGGACCGTCGACGGCTGGGCGCCAGCCGCGGGCCACCGCAGCGACTGCGATGGCTGCGACGGCGGCCAGCATGAGGAGCAGCACCGCGTTGGTGACGAGGCTGGTGATGCCGGCTTCGACACCGAAGAGCCGGGCGAGCCCAGCGTTGTAGTCCCAGCCGACAGGCGGCAGCCCCGTCGCCAAGCGCGGCAGCCCCGTCTCGAAGATCTCGGGCGAGATGCTGAGATCCGAGGCGGAGTAGCACTCGCCCGGTGCGCAGCGACGAGCGATGTCGATGCGGACGGGAATGAACACCGCTGCGAAGCCGGCGCTGAGTGCTGCCCAGCGGCGCACCGCCGCCGTGGCAAGGGCCGCTCGGAGCCGCAGCCGGCCCGCAACCATTCGAGCCGCCACAAAACCGGCCGCGACGATCGGCGCCAGGTAGGCGACGTCGTAGAACAGGACGAGCAGGGCGCCGAACGCTGCCATCGAGGCGTATTCGCGTTTGCGCAGCGGCCGTCGTTCGAGGTCGCGGTCACGGGCGGTGGCAAGCGCGGCGGCCAAGATGAGCAAGACCGACCCGATGAAGGTGTGCGGGAACTGTGCGAGTCCGCCGATGATGCCGTTCGCCACCAGCACGGTGCCCACCACCAGCGGGTAGAGGCTGACGAGAGATCGGTCGGCCGCGACACCGGCTGAGCGGACGAGGGCGCCGACCATCTTCGCCGCAAGAATCGCGAGCAGCGCGACCGTGAGCACACGGACCACGCCGAGGATGAGGTGCGGGGAGAGACCCGTTGCTTCGGCGGACTCGAAGGCGACGCCGTGGACCAGCACTTCGGTGAATCGTCCGATCGGGCGGAAGTTGCCGATGTTGAGGAAATTGAAGATGCGTTCCTCGACGTACTGCGCAATGCCGAACAGGTTGACGTCGGTGTAGAAGACCTGCTGGAAGAGGTGGAGTCGCTCGTCGCCCTTGAGCGACATGCCGACCAGGGGAAGCACGACCAGCACCGCCGGACCGGCGGTGACGAGCCAAGTGCGCCGGCGGCGCGCTGCCGGCGCAGTGCGGGTGCTGGTCGTTGTGGGCGCAGTCATGAGGCGCTCGCTTCGGCCTCGTCGCCGGTTGATTCTGCTGCGGGGTTGACGGTGGGATCGGAATCCGTGTCGGCAGCAGCGACGGCGGGCGTGTCGCAGTAGGGCACGCCATTGCGTTGGGCTGTGAGCCGGTTGAGGTCGGCTCGCAGCTCTTCGGCGACGATGTGGCCGTGGAAGCCGGACGCGGCGGCGTCGCGGTCGGCGTCGGCATCGGCACCCGGGTCGGCGTCGGCATCCGTGTCGGCGTCGGCATTGGCGCCCGTGCGGCTAGCGGCATCGGCGTAGGCCTGCAGCAGCAGGCAGCGCACGGCATTCGGCGGTGCCGGATAGTCGACGCCGTCGGTGCGGATCGGCCAATCATTCAGCTCTGCGATGCCGGGCGCGCTGTCGGAGGTGCCCAAATTCACCGTGGATGCCGAGATCAAGGTGGTGATCGAGGCGGTCGAGTCGTACCGGTCGATCTGGGCGAGCTGCCAATTCGCGACGAGCGTGAAACCGGCGGCTGCGGCGAGTGCAAGCGCGGCGAGGGGCTTGAGGACTTGCGCGGCGCGACGGCGGACGACCAAGTCGAGGCAGGCGAGGACTGCAGCGGCGATCAGCGACCATCCGACTTGCGCGAGCAGGGTGTCGCGCCAGCCCTGCCGGACCGCGTGGCCGAATGGGAGCTGCTGGACCTCCCACGACAGGCCCGCGTACAGCGCTGCGGCACCGGTCATGGCTGCGCCGAATCCGCCAAGGGCGACGGCGAGGCGCAGCTGGCGCAAACCGGGCTGGCCGGGCTCGAGCCGGCTGCGCGCAAGCCGGCCAGGCGCAAGCTGGCCGGCCGCACGCTGGCTGCGCGCAGGATCGGCCGCCGAGTCGGCGGAGGACGCCTCGCCAGGGGGCGCCTCATCCCTGGATGCTTCGCCAAGGAATGCCGCTCGGCCTCCTCGCAGGACGGCTGCGATTGTCAGCGCGGCCAGGACCGCCAACGCGACGACGAGCATCGAGTTGGCGAGCACTTCGGTGAATCCGAGGTCGAGGCCGGCGGCGTCGGTGCGGTCGCTGTTGGCGATCCACCCGGCCAGCGGCAGCGCGGAGCCCACCCGTGCCACCGCCGCCTGGATCGCATCGAACCCGAAATCGAGAATCCAGCCGTCGTCGCAGGAGTACCCAGCAGCACAGCGCTGAGCGACCGCGATTCGGGCAGGGACGAAGACCGCAGCGAAACCGGCCCACAGCGCAACCCACCGGCGGACTGCTGCGAGACGCAGCGCTGCGCGTGGCTGCACCCCCGAGGCCACGGTGCGGGCGGCCAGAAAGGCAGCTGCGACGAAGGGGGCCAGATACGCGAGCTCGTCGAATGCCGCAGCAGCTGCGCCGAGGGCCGCCATGGAGACGTACTCGTGCCAGGCGACCCGTCGAGCCGTCATGTCTCGGTCGCGGCCCGTGGCGAGCGCCGTCGCCAGCACGACCGCCACAGCACCGACGGACCGGTGAGGCGCTTGCACCAGTCCCCCTCCGAGTCCGTTCGCCACCAGCACGGCTGCGAACGCGAGCGGGTAGAGGCCGATGAACGATCGACCGGCAGGTGCATGCGCGGAGCGCTGCAGCGATTCGACAGCCCTGAGCGCAAGCACGGCGACAAGACCCACCATGGCCACACGCACCGCACCCAGAGCAGCGTGCGGCGTCAAGCTGAGGGCGTCGCCAGCTTCGATTGCGAGACCGTGCACCACAAACTCGACGAAGCGGCCGACGGGGGCGAAGCTGCCCTCGTCGAGGTAGTTGCCGGTGAGGCGCCAGGCCCGTCGTGCAGCCTCGAGCGGGTTGGCGCCGGTTGCGCCGGCGTTGAGGTAGATGCTGAGCCGGTCAGCGGACTGCAGTGCGAGTCCGGCCAGCGGCAGGACGACGAGCACCGCCGGCCACATCGGACGCAGCCACCTGCGACGGCGCTGAGGCGGGTCGGATTCGGTTCCCGACGCTGGGCTGGAATGGCTCGAGGACATCAGCCGCGAAGCGGAACGTTGTGCAACACGGCTACAGGGCCAGGTACTTCCGGTGTCTATGCATGGTTCCCACCACGAGCAGGATGACGCACGCGATGACAGCGGCGTAGGCTTCATGGACCGCCGGCGGCCCGACCGGCAAGATGTCCTCCATCAGCCGGGTCTCGATCGAGCGGTCGCCGATATGGATGGACTTGCCGGCGTGGAGCAGGACCCGTTCGAACAGGTACACGATGATGGCGTTGCGGCCGAACGCGATGATCGGCCACGTGATGGCACGGCGGGCTTTGTCTGCGGCGGCGGCGCCGCTGTTGGAGTCGATCAGCAGGAAGATTCCGCAGACGACCACGAGGGCTGATCCCGACACCAGCAAGGCGAACGACGGGGTCAGCAGGCGCTTGTTGGGCAGCATCCACGCAGATGCGACGAGCCCGGCGAGCAGACAGCCACCGGCGAGGCTGCCGATTCTGAGCACTGTGCCCTTGGGGTCGGTCTGGCCGATGCGGCGGATGATCATGCCGGCCGAATAGCCGTAGAGCACGAACGCCGACGACGCGACCGACAGGACCAGTCCTTCGGGATCCCAGCCGGCCCCGCCGGCCCGGTATACGTGGCTGTCGGTCAGGACGGCTGTGTCGAGGCTGAGATAGGGGCTGCAGCGGCCGATCGGGTCGCAGGAGATGAACTCGAGGCCGAGGCCGTACACGATGAGCCCGGCGGTAGCCACCGCGATGAGCAGCCACATCTTGTCTGCGCCGAACATCGCCCGGCACGCGAGGACGACGGCGGCACCGACCGCTCCGGCGATGCCGATCATCTGCAGCACACCGGTGAAGCGCAGCTCGGAGATGTCGAACCAGGACGTGCCGTACGCGTTGTAGGCGATTCCGAGGACGACGAGCAGGATGAGCCGGCGGATCAGGCGTCGGTAGGTGGCCTGCTTGGACGGGTTGCGCAGCAGGAACGACAGGCTCAGGCCGCTGGTGACCAGGAACGCTGGGAAGATCCAGTCGTTCATCGTGATGCCGTTCCATTCGGCGTGGCGCAGGAAGGCGAAGTGGTCGCCGACAGCGGTGCTGGGCGTGAAGACCATGCCGATGAGGAGCAGTCCCCGGAACGTGTCGACCGAGGCGAACCGGGCGCGGCGCGGCGCCTTGTGATCGCCAGGCTGCTCGGGGCCGACGGGGTCAGCCGGTTGGGCGGCAGTGGCCAAGTCGGCCGAGGCCGGTTCGTCGCCTGGAGGCTGTTGCGCGTCGGGATCTGTCGTCATGATGAGCCGAGTCGAAGAGTCCCCATCTGGGCAGAGTCCCCATCTAAACAGCGCGACCGGAGATGCAGCCAGCGGGAGCCTACCGCTGGCAACCACACCGACCGCCTATCCGCTCACGCACTAAGCGTGAGCACGAGGCGGGGTACTGCGTGTGGATGAGATCGACACGGGCTAGGCATCCAACATTGCTACGACCGACGCCGACGAGTCGCAGAACGGCAAGATCCTGCCGCGCTGGCTGCGACGCAATACCAGCGTGCCGACTCCCAAGTAGGAGATGGCCAACGGTTGACGTGAACCGCTGGGCGGCATTTTCGCCCGGCTAGTGAAACCCAACAGGGAGGAGCCCCGGGGCTCTTCGCGTCTTCGCTCCGGCTTGCCCGCAGATCGTCGAGCGGGAAGGCGAGGACTACGTGGCTCTGTGCCCGCAAGTCGATGTGGCGAGCCAAGGGCTCACCGTGGCCGAGGCTCGAGAGAATCTGGCCGAAGCCCTGACGCTGTTCGGCGAGCCTTCGTCGTTCGCAGTGAGAGTGGCGGTGGTCGCGAACGGCTGGTCGTTGCCTGATGTCGGGGTTGACCGCGCGCACATCGTCTTTGACCAGACCTAAATCTTCCTTGACCAGACGCACGTCTTACTTCACCGCGCGCACATCGTCCTTGGTGGCGAGCTCGGCCGCAGGCACGGGGCTCAGGCGGGACATCACGTACTCCGCGACTGTCGCATCGGCCTGTTCACGCATCCAATCGTAAGCACGGACCCGAACAGCTTCAGACACAGCGGCCTCCTGGACTACGCAGCGAACGAGATCGAATGCGAACGGTAAGCGGGCAAGAGGCGGTGGTAAAAGCGGCGGCAAGTAGTCAAATGGACTGAAATTCATTTTGACCTCAGACGGGTGCCTTCTACGGTGCCCAACAGTTCGCTGCCGCCGTGTGGAGACCGCCTTGTCTGAAGAAGATCGATCTCGCCTCTACGCTTGGCTGCGTGAGCAGACCGACGAGCCGCTCGCGGAGTACGTGATGTCGTGCTTGACGCCCGCGCCATTGCCGGACCTGGTCACCAAGCAGCACCTCGAGACAGTGCTCGCGGCGGAGTTCTCTGCGTTTGCGCTGACCATGGCTGCGCAGCGCGAGGCAGACCGCGAAGCAGCAGCTGCGCAACGCGAGGCGGACCACAGGGCAGCGTCCGAGCAGCGCGAGGCGGATCGCACGGCGCTGGACCGGCGCCTGCGGTGGATCTCGGTCGCGCTGCCGATCGAGATCGTGGTGGCGCTCTCAGCAGTCGTGGCCATCACCGAGTGGCTGCGCGGCTGACCAGACGGCACACCTCCAGCGACAGCGGCCTTGGGACCGGCTCACTGCACATGAGAGCAGCCGGTCAGGACTGGTGGGCTTCGATGGCGGCGAGGGCGTCTGCGAGGGTCTCGACCCCGACGACGGCGACGGACGACTCGGCGACGGCGGTCGCTTGTTCGACCTGCGATGCGGGCACCAGGAACAGGTCGGTGCCGGCTCGGACGACGGCGTGCGACTTCTGGGGGACGCCGCCGATGGGGCCGACGGTGCCGTCGTGGTGGATGGTGCCGGTGGCGGCAATGTCCAGATTGCCGGTGAGGGGTTCGGGTGTGAGGGCGTCGATGACCGACAGCGTGAACGCCAGGCCTGCGGAGGGGCCGCCGATGTTCTCGATGTTGAGGGTCACGTCGATGGGGAGCTCTTCGAACTCGACATGCGTGGTGACGAGCACGCCGAGCAGGGCGACGCCGTCACGGTCGGCCAGGGTGACGGTGACGTCGCGGAGCTGACCGTCGGGGTCGAGGGCGGTGAGCGTGGCCTCGGCGCCCGGCTCGTTGGCCTTGATGGTGTCGGAAAGCTGCTTGGCCGTGGTGATGGCGGTGTCGTCGACCCGTTGGACGATGTCGCCGATGTGGAGGGCTTCGTGGGCGGGGGCATCGACCACGATCCGCTCGATGCGGGCGCCGATCGGCGACATGATCTCGTAGCCCAGGTGCTCGAGTGCGACGGCCACGGCGATCTGGGTGGACTGGTCCATCTGGAGGCGCCCGGCCTCACGGTTCTCGGCGACCGTGCGCTCGCCGAGGATGTCTTCGAGGTCGACGACTTCGAGGGCGCCGTCGAGCCAGCCGCCGATCACCTCGAACAGCGACGGGGCGAAGCTGGTGCGGACGCTGACGAGGGAGATGGAGGCGTCGGAGGCGTAGGCGGGGTGGTCCGCGATGTCGACGAATTCCTCGATGTCGGCCGTGGCGCCCGGGGCGATGACTGCTTTGTCGTAGAGCTGGTAGCTGAAGCCGCCGCCGATGAGGACGGTCAGGGCGAGCATGGTGATGATGAGGCCGATGGCGCCGCGCGAGAACTGCAGGGCGCGCGGGTGGCCTGATGCGGTGGCGTCGGGATCGTCGTACGGGTCGGCGGCGTCGGGATCGTCGTACGGGTCGACGGGATCGGCGGCAGGGTCGGCGTCGGGATCGGCGGCAGGGTCGGCGGGGTCCGCGGCAGGATCGGCGGGATCGGCATGGCCGGCGGCGGGGTCGGCGGCGGCGGGGCCGGTCGGACCCGAGTCGGCGGCGGCTTCCCTGGCTGCTCGCGGGGCGAAGCCGAGGTCGTCGAGCGATCCTGCGAGGGCGCGCCAGCCGAGATCAGCCTCGTCCTCGGCGGGTCGGTCGTCGGGATCGTCTGGCGGCGGGCGGCCGGACGCGTCGGTCACAGGCGCACAGCGTGCCATGCGCCTTACCGCCGCCACGCGCGGTCACACCGCCGAACACACCAGCCACAAAGGCACACCACCTGGCACGGCCCCCGCCGGGGGCACGCGCGGTCGGGTCGCCGATGCGCCATATTGGACGCATGGAGTCGGGGCGCTGGCCGTACAAGCCGACCGCGATCTGGCGCAAGCTGGTTGCGGTGATCGGGTTAGGGGCGTTCACCGCGATCTGCGTGGTGGCGCTCGTGGCACTGGTGGTGGTCGGCGCCGCGGTGGGGGCGCTGGTGCTCGAAGCGCTCATCGGGTGAGCAGGCAAGACGGCGGGGCCGCTGGCGGCGGTTCGGCTGGCAGCGGTTCGGCTGGCAGCGAGGCTGCTGACGGCGGTTCGGCTGGCAGCGGTTCGGCTGGCGGCGAGGCTGCTGGCGGCTGGGCTGTCGACGCCGGGTCAGGCCATCGTGAGACGAACTCCGCCGGCGAGGCAGCGCCGCGATGACCCGCGAAGAGGAAGTCACGACGGCGGGCGAGGCCTACGCCCGCAGGCTGGATGCGGTGGTGGCGGGCTATCGCGGCGAGGCAGCGGCAGCGGAGATGCTGCTGGACGACGACGATGCGAGTGTGCGGGCGGCAGCACTCGGTGCGCTGGCTCGCTGCGGTGCGCTCGGGGCAGGCCAGATCAGGCGGGCGTTGGGCGACGCGGCTGCAGCGGTGCGATGCCGGGCTGCGGAGCTGGCACCGCCCGAGGTCGAGCTGGTGGACCTGCTGAGCGATCCGGATGCATCGGTCGTCGACGCGGTGGCCGCCGCTCTCGGCGAGCGTGACCAAGATCCCCGACCCGTCGGCGAGCTGTGCCGGGTCGCCTCGGGCCACGACGATCCGCTGTGCCGCGAGAGTGCCGTCGCTGCGCTCGGCGCTATTGCCGCAGGCTTGGATGCCGGGGCGGATGCGCCTTCCGATGCTGCTGCCGTCTCGGAATCGGAGCCGGAAGCGCACCACGATGCCGCAGCGGATCCGAAGTTGACCGCGGGCGCGCCGCACAAGGCCGCAGCGGATCCGAAGTTGACCGCGGGCGCGCCGCACGAAGCCGCTCGAGGCATGGCATTCGAGGCGCTGCTCGCTGCCATGGACGACCGGCCCCAGATCCGTCGGCGGGCGCTGCTCGGCTTGTTCCAGTTCGATGATGACCGTGCCGCCGCCGCTGTGCAGGCTGCGCTGGAGGATCGTGACCGCCAGGTGCGGGCCGTCGCCGGAGAATTGCTGGGCGTGCCGGTGCGCTGAGCCTGCATTCGCGCTGAATAATCACATTTTTCAACTTATTTCATTTGTTCGTGTGACACCCCGGTCCTACGGTGGTACACATGTCGAGAAGCGGTTCGGGCGGCGCCCCTGAGGCGAGCTGTGTCGTAGGCACCGACGCAGACGCAGCCGCAGCCGCTGAGGCGCTCACCGGTGGCGACACGCCCGACAACGGCGCCATCTCTGCGGCCGGCCCCGAAGCCCTCAACCGTGGCGGCCGCCCCGCACCTCAGCCGGGGATGCTCGGGTTGCAACGGTTGGACCAGCGTGAGCTCGGGGCGCTGTGCCGCGACGAGTTGGTCGACGTGCTCGGCAGCATCGAACGCTTGGCGAACCGGCTGGCGGGCTACCGGGTGGATGTGATGGGGGCGCTCGACGAACTGAGCAGCACCGGCGCCGCGCCCGATGCGACGCCGCATCTGACGCTGCGCGACGCCACCGGCGTGACCGAACGGGAAGCACGCCGCCTGCGACGGATTGCGAGCAAGACCCGCGAGCACGCCGTCGTATTCGACGCATTGTCCGCAGGCGACATCAATGTGGTTCAGGCCGAATCACTGTGCGACGCCCGAGTGCCCGAATCGGTCCGTGGCGACCTCGTCGCCTACGCCGCGGCGCACGACACCGACTCCAGCCGTCGTCACATTCGCGAGGCCGAGACACTGCACAATGTCGAGTCGGCCACCGAGCGGTTCCTGCGTCAGCGCGCCGAGCGGGGTGCGGGGTGGGGCCGCGACCACAACGGAATGCTGCGGCTGTGGGCACGGCTCGATCCTGAAACGGGCGCCGGCGTCGAAGCGGTGCTCGAACCGCTGCGCCGCGCACTGTGGCAGGCCGACAAGCACATCCGCACCGACAGGCGCACGCCCGCCCAACGCGACGCCGACACCCTCGCCTACGCGCTCGCCGGCATCACCCTCACCGAAGACGACGCTCAAGTCATTGACGATCTGGCTGCACGCGCACGGCAGAACGGCGATGTCTCGCCCAGCCGGTCCGGCACTGGCCGCACGGTCCCAGACCACCCGCATTCCAAGCGCACAACACCTCCCCCCACTCTGGGATCCGTCGGCGAGTGTGAGCCTGGGGATGAGTCGGCGCTCAGCAGCAACCCCCAGCCGGGGGAACCGATGCGGAGGCTCGCCCCAGCGCAGATCAACGTGCTCATCGGCCTCGACGCACTGCGAGGCGACACCGACCAGGCGGGTCTCACCGATGCCGGCACCGAGCTCGCGCCCGACACGGTGCGCCGCCTCGCATGCGACAGCGAGATCATCCCCATCATCTTGGGCGGACGTGGCGGACCGGCCGACATCGGCCGGACACGGCGCACCGTGCCGATACGGCTGCGGCGGCTCCTCATCGCACGCGACAAGCACTGCGTATGGCCCGGCTGCCACGCACCGCCTTCACGCTGCGACGCCCACCACCTCATCCATTGGGCCGATGGCGGTCCTACCGACCTCGACAACCTCGCGCTGTTGTGCCACACCCATCACCACCACCTCCACGAGCACGGCTACCGGCTCATCCGAGGTCCCGATCGGTGGACCACAGCCCGCTGCACCACCGCACCTCCACCTCGCGGCTCACGACGCCCCAGCACCAGACGTCGACCCGGCGGCTCACGACGCCCCACCCCACAACCGAGAGCCCCCTGACCTGGGCTTCTGACCTGGGCCCCGACCAGAAGCCCGGCCCACACCCCAAACCACAGCCCTGACGCAGAGGGCAACATCACGAAAGGAGCACCACCACAGAGCAAGTCATCAACTAGCGCAAGGTGCCGAGCCGGTCTCGCAGTTCCTCGACAAGGTGCGTCACGTCGACGACGAGCACTTGGCGAAGTCCAAGCTCGTCGGCACCGACGTCGCTGCGGCCGTACAGGCGGAGCGTGCGCAGCGGACCGCCGCCGATGGGTTCGGAGATGTCCATGCCGACTCGAGGCACGCCGGGCAACGTGTTGCGATCGGGGTCGACGGGCTCGACCTGCCCGGAGAGTTCGACCAGTCGTTCACGGCTCACGTCCCCGCCGGCCACCGCCGCTTCCAGCAGCGCATGCAGCCGTAGCTGCGACAGCCACCCGGCGCGCACCCGCGAGTCGGGTTGGGTGTCGACGGCGAAGCTCGACCAGTCCGCAGCGAACGCATCCATGACCCCAGACCGGCCTTCCAGCCACGGCGGCGCAGGGTCGATCAGCAGCTCGACCTGCCCCGGCAGCTCGAGGTCGGCAGCCAGGGTGGACCGGCGTATGACCGTCAGGTTCGCCGGCAGCCGATCCAGCGCGTCGATCGCCTTCGACTCGGCGGCTTCGACCAGGACGTAGCGGCATCGGCGATCGGCGACCGCATCGGCCACGTCGAACACCGACGCATCGAGGTCGAGGACCTCGATCTCGCCCACGTCCAGGTCGAGCATCGCAGGCGCCGTCTCACGGGCCGCGCCTGCGGCGTAGGCCGCTGATGCGACCTGACGGCCGGCGGGCGAACTGTCCACGATGACGCACCAGGTCGCCCCGGGGCCGGTCGCCCTGAACCGGTCCAGCAGGGCCACAGTGGTGAGCTCCACCGGCGCTGCCGATGTGAGCACCCGGCCCAGATCCTCGCCAAGAAACGTGGCAACGGCTGGCACCGCAGGCAGAGGCTCGCCAGCAGCCAGTCGGGCCACGTCCATCCCGCTGTGCACGTAGGCCAGCGCGGCGATGTCCCACTCCTCGAGCGTGACGGGGCCATCGCCGCCCTCACGCGCAACAGCGTCATCCCCACCCGACTCAACAGCCACCCCGCCGCCCTCACGCGCCACGGTCACATCGCCGTCCCAGACCGACAGCTCGACCGCATAGAGACCGGCGATGCCGCCACGGGCGTTGACCCCGGCCCAATATGCCCGCACGCCGGCGAGCACCATCTGGTCGGCTTCGGCTGACGGGCCGGACAGGTTGACCAGCACGCCCAGGGTGAAGACGCCAGCGTCAAACCCGTCGGCGGGAGGCGGCTGCGGCGGGATCGGCGGCCCGGCCGTCGACGGCGACGCAGAGCAGCTCGCCGCCAGCAGCAGCGCTCCCGCCAGCGTCGCCACACCCAAGCCCAGTCGTGCAACAGGCACGCCCAGCCGCGTCGCCACCCGCACGCCCAGTCGTGTCACACCCCCGCGGAAGAGTGATCCCATGAACAGCGATCCCAAGAACAGTGATCCGGTGAGCGCACCCAACCAGCGTGCCCCGCCGCAGCGGCAGAACGCCGGCAGCCCCGCGCTAGATGGTTAGTTCCAAGGGGTTAGTGGTCGTAGGCGATGAGTGAGCGTGCGGGGCCGGGTCGTCGGGTGGTCTGGTTGTGCCAGATGGCGGCGGTGAGGGCGAGCAGGCGGGTGGCGATGCGGGCGACGACGCCGGTGCGGGTGCGTGCTTTGTGGCGTTCGAGTGTGAGTTGGCCTTTGAGGGTCCAGTTGATCGATTCGATGATCTGGCGCCAGGGCCGCAGGAACCGGGCGCCGGGCCGCGGCGCTTCTGTGCGGGTGGCGGGCCGGATGAGGGCGATGCCGGCCTTCTTGAGGTCGTCTTCGAACGCTTCGGAGCGGTAGCCCTTGTCGGCGATGAGGGTCTGGCCCGCTCGGGCGATCTGTGCTGTGGCGATCATGTCGGCGCAGACTTCGCGTTCGTCGGCTTTCGCGCCGGCGAGAGCGAACGCGATCGGCAGCCCTGCGGGGGTGGCGACGAGGTGCAGCCGCAGACCCCAGAAGTACCGCGAATGCGACGCGCAGTACCCGTATTCGGCCCAGCCTGCGAGGTCCGAGCGTTTTTGGGTCTCCCGGCTTCGGCCGCACTCGATGGGGGTGGAGTCGGCCAGCCACACGTCGTCGTGGAACGAGTCGCACTCGCGTGCGAGACATCCCATGACACCAGCGATCATCGCGGCGCTGCGCCGCAGCCGCTTGTTGTAGCCGGCGCGGTCGGGCAGATAAGGGAACCATGGCCGCAGGTGCTCATGAGCGAAACGCATGAACTGCGACTCGTTGTCGAACCCCAACAGCGCCGAGATCACCGCCAAGGTCACCAGCTCCGCATCCGACAGCCTCGGCGCGAACCCCACCCTGGGCCGCCAAGGCGCCCAGTCGGGATTGTCGGCCAACAAGTCGTCGATCCTCACATACAGTGCAGTCGCGAGGGTGTCCAAGTCCGGGCCCATGCTGAGAACCTCCAAGCTCAAAGCGTGATTTCACACCCCGAGCTTGGACACCCTCACCCCACAACAGGTGGACCCCACCCCTTGGAACTAACCATCTAGCGGCCGGGGATCGTGTGCGAGGCGTGGAGTGACTCGAAGTTCTCGAGCGCCCGGCCAGCACCGAGCACGACGGTCTCGAGCGGCGACTCTGAGCGCAGCACGGGCACACGTGCCTCCGACGCGATGCGCTGGTCCAGGCCTCGCAGCAGCGAACCGCCTCCGACCATCAGGGCGCCAGTGTGGATGAGGTCCTGCGCCAGTTCGGGCGGCGCCTCGCCCAAGCACTCCAGCACGGCTTCCACCATGAGGTCCACCGTGTCAGCCAGCGCGGAGCGCACTTCAGTCGGCGTGATGACGAAGCTGCGGGGCAGCCCCGTCGTCAGGTCACGGCCCTTCACCTCGGCGTCGAACTTGTCATCGATCGGCCATGCCGAGCCGATACTGATCTTCAGTTCTTCGGCCGTGCGTTCGCCGATTGCTATGCCGTGCGCACGCCGTGCGTAGTTCATCAACGCAGAGTCGAAGTCGAACGACCCGACGCGAATCGCACGCAGCGACACCAAGCCGCCCAATGACACCATGGCGATCTCGGCGGTGCCGCCGCCGATGTCGATGACAAGCGAGCCGGTCGGCTCGTGGATCGGCAAGCCGGTGCCGATGGCCGCAGCGATCGGCTGCTCGATGAGCCGGACATCGGACGCACCGGCCCGCCGTGCGGCCTCGATCACCGCTCGCCGTTCGACCGGCGTGATGAGCGACGGCACACAGACTGCGACACGGGTCCGGCCGAAACGGCCCACGCCCACGCCCTGCAGGATGAGCCGGATCATTCGCTGGGTGATGTCGAAGTCGGTGATGGCGCCGTTGCGAAGCGGCCGTGCAGCGATGATGTAGCTGGGCGTGCGCCCGATCATCTGCCAAGCTTCGCGCCCGACGGACAGCACGTCGCCAGAACGCTCATTGAGCGCGATGACAGACGGCTCGTTGAACACGATGCCACGCCCCCGCTCGTACACCAGCGTGTTCGCGGTGCCGAGATCGATCGCGAGGTCACGAGCCAGGACGACGCCTCTGGTTGCGAGACACATCTGGCGGCGAGCCGCTGGGCGGTGGGCGCAGGCCGGGTGAGAGACGTTGGCTGTGTTCCGCATCGGTGCCTGCGTGGCCGTGCGGTGGGTGGTCTTCGGCGTCGTGGCGGTGTGCCGCCGACTGCGGTTGCTGAGCTGCGTGGGCCGCTGATTGCAGCCCGTCGGGTCCGTTGCCGATCACGAGCACGTTCGGGGTGTTTGCCGGCGCCGCTGGGCCGGGATCCCTCACGTTGAACGGTGGCAGTTGCGGTACCGAATAGTCGCGCTCGATCAACCGGATGCTGGCTGTGGTCGGCTTTGTCCGATGCCCGCGGGCTGCTGCGGGGGCATCGACCGGCACCGCCGCGTCGCCTGCTGCGCCCGCTGCTGCGCCGGTTGCTGCGCCCGCTGCTGCGCTGGTTGCTACGCCGGTTGCTGCGTTGGCACCTGCGTTGATCTCGGCCTCGATGGTGTCGCCTGAGCCCCGGAGCCGTCGCATCGCCCTCGCCAATCCTGGTGTGCCCGGCAGTCGCCCAGACGGCGACCGAGGCGTAAGCGACGCCAACCGGCGCCGGAACGGCTCCGTCTCGTCGTCGGTCACCCTCTGGTTCTTGATGCGAGCGCCCACGCCCAGCACCAGCATCCCCAACAGCGGCACCACGATCGCAATGGCCAAGAACAGCAGCGGGCTCATGACCCGGGCACCTGTGCGATCGGCTGGGACTGCAATCCCCAGTCGGTCCCGGCGTCATGATGCTCTTGCTTCCAGATCGGCACCGTGGCCTTCAACGTATTGATGCCGAAGCGAGCAGCTTCGAATGCCACATCACGGTGGGGCGACGAGGCAGCCACCACGACCGAGCTCTCCGTCAGACCCAACGTGCCCACCCGGTGCAGCAGCGCTGCTTTGCGCACGCTCGGCCACCGCCGCCGCATCTCGGCGGCAATGTCGGCAAGCCGCGGCGCCACCTCAGCCTCATAGGCCTCATACACCAGTTGTGTCACACCCGTGCGGTGCTCAGCGTGATCCCGCACCGTGCCCGAGAACAGCACCACCGCCCCCGCGGCGGGGTCAAGCGCCCAGTCGTAGACGGCGCCGATCGGCAACTCCTCAGCCGTCAGCTCAACCCAGGTGTCCTGCTCGGACGGCACCGTCATCATCGCAAAGCGTAGGAGCGCCGGAGCCAAGCCGCGGCAGCCCAGCCCCCCACCGCCACTGCGGCCCCCGCACCGACCAACGTGGCGTACTGGCGCTGGCGCGCATTCAGGTCATCCCAGGGCATCCCGACATCCGCGATCACGAACGCCTGCGCGCTGTTGTAGCGGGGTTCCCAGCCCTCAGACCGCAGCCGGTCATTGGCGACCACCCAGCTATAGCGGGTGTAGGGCAGCAAGCCCTCGGGGGCGGAATGACCCACCCGGCGGGCCACATAACGGTCGAGCCGCTCGGGCAGCGGCATCGGCAGCCGGATCTTGGGCCGGGCCCCCAGCAACGCCCGCAACTCCCCGGGCGACAGCCAGCCATCGGGAGCCACGTTGAACACGCCCGGCAGCCGGCGCTGGGTCGCCAGCACGACCGCCGACGCCAAGTCGTCCAGATGCAAGAACTGCACCGGCGGATCGTCGTTGCCGGTGCGGATCGGCGCCGCAGCCAGCATCGCCTCGCCGATCGGCCCGCCCAAGCCGCTCGACACCACCGGCGCGGGCCGCAGGATCGCCGCCGTGCGATCGCCCTGATCACACCACTCCAGCACCATCCGCTCGGCATCGGCATGATGCACCGCCCACGACGCCTCCAGGTTCGGCCGCACCGCCAGATCCTCCGAGATCGGCGTCGGATGATTCGGCCACGCCCCATACACGCTCGCGCTCGACACCAGCGTCAGATGCTGCACATCGGCGACAGCCAGCAGCCGCCGCAGCCGATCCGAGGTCACCTCACGAGTCAGCCGCAGATGCACCAGCACTTCGGCCCCGCCCAAGTCGTACTCCCCGTCGGCCCCGCCCCCCGAGCCGACAGCATCGACTCGGGTGCCGGCCACGTCGTCAACGTCCACCACATCAAACGACTGGGCCAGCCACTGCAGCACCCGAGCGCCGATCACGCCGCCCGCGCCCGACACGGCAATCCGATCCATGTCTCTACGATGCCCCATTCAAGCTGCCGCCCGACGCTGTCAACGATCACCGCGGCCAGCCGTAGCATTCGCCTGTGGCCGACGACGACGATCATCCATTCTCGGGCATCCCCTTCCTCGGCGACATCTCCTCCATCCTGGGCGGCAACCAAGAGTCGATCTGGGAAGGCGCCCGCCAATCCGCCAACCAGCTCGCCACCGGCGGCAAGCTCGAACACAACGTCGACCCCGTCGAGCGACATCGCCTCAGCGAGATCAGCCGGGTGGCCGAGCTGCACGTAGGTCATGTCACCGGCCTGCAAGTCGAGTGTCATATCGAGCCCATCACCCGGTCAGGCTGGGCTACCGCCGCCCTCGAGGCCATCCGCCCGCTCATGGACCGGCTGTCGGGGCGCCTGAGCGAGGACGGCCCGAGCCAGGACCCCGTCGCCGGCCTGCTCGCCATGTTGAGCCCCATGACCGTGGCGATGACCGCCGGCATGATGGCCGGCCACCTCGCCGCCAAGGCATTCGGCAACTCGGACCTCATCGTGCCCATGAGACAAGCGCTCGTCGTCACCGCCAACATCAGCGACTTCGCCAACGAATGGAGCCTCGACGCCGACGACGTGATGCTGTGGGTCGCCATCCGGGAGCACACCCTGGCGGCCGTGCTGGCCACACCAGGCGTGCGGGAACAGCTCGACATGCTCCTTCTGGAACATGTCAACGGCTTCCGCCGCCGGGATGACATGGAATTCGACGAGCTGGAAATCACGACGTTCGACAGCAACGAGCCGCAAGAGTTCCAAGCGCAGCTCCAAGAACAGCTCCAGCGCCTATTCGGCAACCCCGAGCTGCTGCTCGGCGTGTCCCGCGACGAGAGCAGCAGTCATCTCGAGACCCTCATCAGCGTCGTCATCGCCTATGTGGATCATGTCGTCGCCCAAGCAGGCCCTCGCCTCATCGGCGGATTCGGCGCGCTCAGCGAAGCCGTGCGCCGCCGCCAGCTGACCGAGGGGAACGTCTACGCCGAGCGCCTGCTCGGCGTGCGGCTCAGCAACGAGGCACGCGAGCGGGGAGACAGCTTCATTGCCGGGGTGATCGAGCGAGCCGGCCCCGAAGGACTGGCGCGCCTCTTCGAGCCCGAAGCGCTCCCGACGCCCAACGAGCTCGCCGCCCCGGGCCTGTGGCTGGCCCGCCTGGATCTGCCCCTCTGACCCTGCCGGAAGGGGTGCCGGGGGCCTATTCGGACCGACTGCGGCGGATCCGAGTCCGCACCCGGGTCTGCACGATTCGGGTGCGGACGCGGGTGGCGATGATCTCTGAGGGGGTACGGCGGCCGCGGGCGAGCGCCCACATGCCGCCCGCGTACAGCACCACGGCGACCGTGGCGGCAATTCCCAGCAGCATCACCCCGGCCCGCAGCGGCAGGATGCCGCTCGGCGCGGTCACCGGCACGAGCGCTCCGATCACCCACATCATCTGGAAGCGGGTCTCGAAGCGGGCGAACGTCCGGCCCCGATCGGCAGGCACCTCATCGCGCTGCACGATCGCGTCGAAGCACAGCTTGCCCAGCGCGGACATGAACCCGATCACCATCGCCAGCACCAGCACCGAGAAGCGGTCCGGCGCTGTCACCACATAGAACGACACCGCGGCTGACAGCAGCAGCGTGCTCGCCAACAGCACCTCCTCACGGATGCGCCGGCGCAGCCATGGCGCGGACACGGCGCCGAGGAGCTGCCCGACACCGCTGGCGATGAACATGAATCCGAACCACCACGGCGCCGCATCGTCGGTCCGCAGCCAGAACGCGATCAGGAACAGCGTGAAGCCGGTCATGGCCCGTACGACGCCCATCGCGGAGCCCGCCAGCAGCATCCCGCCACGCCGCCTCGAGGCCTGCCGAGGCGGCTGGTTCGATGGGAAGCGCTGGCTGCGCTGGACTGGCTGAGGAGGCCGTCGGCAACGGCTCGGCGCGCTGCCATGCGCGTCGCCCCACGGCCCCGTGTAGAGGTCAGAAGGCGCCCGGCGGGGCGGGGCATCCTGATCCGGCCGCGCAGGCGGGGCCAGCGGGTCGACCAGGTCCGATCGCGCCGGGGGCGGCGGACCAGACGGGGCTGCTGGCGGCCCTTTCGAGTACTCCACTGTCTCAGGCCGCGCCGGCCGCACCGCCGTGCGCGGCAGCCGAGCCGCCGGGAACGTCATCAGCACGAACACCACCGACGCCAGCACCAGCACCCAGCGCGACGACGCCACGCTCAGCAGCAAGCCTGGCGGCACAGCCAGCCCACCCCCCAGACCGCTCAGCAACATCAGTTTCGAATTCGCTTCGACCAGATCGCGCTCGGCGCGCACCAACCCCGGCACCACCGCACTCTTGGCAACGTGGTACGTCTTGCCCGCCACCAGCGCGCCGAACGCCTCAGGGAACAGCAGCAGCGAATCCAGATGGCGCACCATCAGCAGGGCCAAGACCGCCCGGGCAATGCCCGCACCGATGATCATCCCCCGCCGGCCGCCACGGCTGCGATCCACGAGCGGCCCGATCAGCGGCCCCACCACAGCAAACGGCGCCATTGTCACCAGCAGGTACAGCGCCACCTTGGGCCGGGCCGCCGCAGGATCGAGATTGAAGAACAGCGACCCGGCCAGCGCGATCGCAATCAACGCATCACCGGCAGCCGACAGCAGATGCGTGCGCGCAAGCCAAGCGAACGGCTGCATCAGCAACTGCTCCACGCGCGCATGCTCAGCACTCGACGCCCATTGCCCGAGTATCGCCAACCGGGCACCGCGCGCTCGCGGGCACGCCGCGTGAACGGCTGCATCAGCCGTTTCCCGGTGTCATGAGCACCATTGTGCGCCCCCGGTGCGACACGGCACCGCTATAGCGGGACGAACTGCACGGCCCCGCGCGCTATGCAACAACGGAACAGACCATCACACCGCGCTCACACGGCGATCGTCACAGCCATCAAGCTGCCGAGGTTGGCGCTGCCGTCCGCTCGTACCGGTACCCCAAGCCCCGAATCGTCGTGATGCGCTGCGGGTTCGACGGATCGTCCTCGATCTTGGCCCGCAGCCGCTTCACATGCACATCAATCGTCTTGGTGTCGCCCACGTAGTCGTAGCCCCACACGTTCTGCATGAGGCTGTCACGGGTCACCACCCGCCCGGCACGCGCCAGCAGGTAGGCCAGCAGCTCGAACTCCTTCAGCGCCAGCGTCACCAGCTCGCCGCGCACCCGCAGCTCATGCCGGTCGATGTCGAGCACAACGTCGCCCTCAGTGAGACATGCATGCAGCTCGGTCGGCTGGCCCTCCGCACGCCGCAGCACGGCCCGCATGCGGGCCACCAGCTCCCGCATCCGGTAGGGCTTGACGACGTAGTCGTCGGCGCCCACCTCCAAGCCCACCACTGCGTCGATCTCCTCGCCCCGGGCAGTCACCATGATCAGTGGCACACGTGACTGCTTGCGGATCTCCCGGCACACGTCGAGGCCGGACATGCCGGGCAGCATCACATCGAGCAGCACCAGGTCGGGCTCGGACTCGCTGATCTCGGCCAGCGCCGCCCGGCCATCGGCGGCGGTGCGCACCTCGAAGCCCTCGCGCCGCAAGCCCACCGTGAGGGCCTCGGTGAACGAAGGCTCGTCATCGACCACCAACACCGAGGTCATGTGCTCACCCCGTCCGTCGAAGCCTGTTGATCTGACGCCGGGCTGCCGGACGCGGGGCTGCCGGTAGCAGGACTGCTGGTTGTCGGGGCCCGCGCCGCTGGGCCGCGTGACGCCGGGAATCTGAGCGTGAACGTGGTGCCGACGCCCTCACGGGTGTGCAGCGTCACCTCGCCGCCGTGATTCATCACCACATGTCTCACAATGCTGAGGCCCAGCCCGGTGCCGCCCGTCGCTCGGGCACGGGCCTTGTCGACCCTGTAGAAGCGCTCGAACACCCGCTCGGTCTCATCAGCGGGAATTCCGATGCCCTCATCCGCGACCACGATGTCCACCCACGCCGGCTCATCGTGGTCGAATGGCGCTGGGCCATCGGGCTGCGGAGGCCGCGGATCGTCCGACGCAACCGCCTCGGGCACCGCGGCCGAGCCGGCCGGGCCGGCCGGGCCTGGCCCAGCCGGGGCAGGCGAGACATCCGACCTCATCCGAGCCACCGACGCATCCGCATCCGCGAGCACCCCCGACGGCGGCCGATCGCCGCGAGAGCTGGGCGCTGCAGACAGGCGAACCTCCGAGCCGGCGTCGCTGTACTTGATGGCGTTGTCGACCAGATTCCCGACCGCCCGCAAGAGCTGACCGCGATCGGCGTAGAGCACGAGCTGGGCCATCTGCTCATGCGGCCACACCAGCTCAACATCATGCTTGCGAGCGTGCTCGCAATACTGCTGCGCCGCCTCCCCCAGCAGCGGCACCACCGCCACCTCTTCCTGCCGCATCGAACCCTCGAGCTCCACCCGGCTCAGCTCCAGCAAGTCGTCGATGATGTGGCGCACCCGATCTGCCTCAGCACCGATCCGGTCGACCAGCCGAGTGCGCACCGCCGCATCGTCCTCCTCGGCCAGCGTCTCGGACAGCAGCGCAATGGCACCCACCGGCGTCCGCAGCTCATGGCTCAGGTTGGCCACAAAATCGCGGCGCACATCGTCCACCCGCACGCCCTCGGTCCGGTCGGCCATCACCGCCACAGCGCCCAGCGCATGGCTGTCGCTCGCCACCGGATAGGCGCCGATCTCGATCACCTGCGGCGGCGGCCCCGTCAGCTTCACCGTGCGGGAGCGAGCCTGCCCCTCCTGGGCCGACTCGAGCAGCTGGGTGACCCCCGCACCCACCAGCGCCATCGCATCCCGGGCCGACATCATCTCGTCCGCCAGCGCATTGCTGGCACACACGGTGCCGTCCTCGTCCACCAGCACCACGCCCACCGCCAGCTCGTTCACCGCGAGCTGCCAGCGGGCCCGGTCACGCTCGGCCAGATTGGCCGTCATCGCCGCCGTCGTGGCAATCGACTCCAGGTAGGTGATCCAGCCGTCCAAGCTGTTGTCGTCAAGGCGCGCCTCGCCAGGACGCTGCTCGCCGTCCTGGCCCACTAGCCGGTGCACCACACGCCCCAGCCGCTCGGAAGCCGACAAGCGCTCACGCACTCCCAACAGCACGACGACCAGCGCTGCTGCCAGCGCGGCCGACACCGCCACCAGCGCCGCAATCACATCTCGTCCTGCTCCCGCCGGGCACGAGCCCGGTTGGCCCCCATGTGCTCCGGCAGCTGGCCAGTCACCAGGAACTCGACCCGCTGCGCAATGTTCACCGCATGATCGCCGATGCGCTCATAGAAGCGCCCCACCACCGCGAGCTGCACGGCCTGGGGGGTGTCGAGATGCCCAGCGTTCTGCGAAGCGAACACCGCGTCGAGGTACTGCCCGTGCAGGTCGTCGAGCACGTCGTCGATCTCGTCGAGCACCGCGGCCAGCCCGGCGTCACGATCGGCGTAGGCGTCCATGGCCATGGCCGTCAGCCGCACCGCCTGCTCGCGCATGCGGTCGAGCAGGCCACGCACCCGGGGCTCCAGCTCAGCACCGTGCAGGCGCACGACGGCCTTCGCGATGTTGGTGACCAGATCGCCGCTGCGCTCGATCTCAGAGATCATTCGCAGGTCGGTCAGGATGGCGCGCAAATCGACCGCCACCGGCTGCTGCAGCGCCAAGAGCTGCACGCACTTCTCCTCGGCTTCGATGCTCAGCAGGTCGAGCTCGTCGTCGGCGGTGATGATCTGATCGGCGCTGGCGATGTCGCTGGCGAGCAGTGCCGCTGTCACCGCCGAGATGCCCTCGGCCACCATGCCGCCCATCTGCACGAGATCGGCGCGAACCTCGTCCATCAACTGATGGAATTCGGTTCGTACCTCTTCGGTCATATGTGCAGTGTGCCGTACTTCAGCCGACCCGCCCGGTGATGTAGGCCTCCGTGCGGGGATCGTCCGGGTTGGTGAAGATCAAACTGGTCGGCGCATACTCGACCAGCTCGCCGGTGCGCTGTCCCATCTCGTTGGCCTGCACCGAGAAGAACGCCGTCATGTCGCTGATGCGAGCGGCCTGCTGCATATTGTGGGTCACGATGATGATCGTGTAGTCGGTCTTCAGCTCGGCGATGAGCTCCTCGATGCGGCCGGTGGCGATCGGATCGAGCGCCGAACAGGGCTCATCCATCAGCACCACATCGGGCTGCACCGCGATGGCCCGGGCAATGCACAGGCGCTGCTGCTGGCCGCCCGACAGCCCGTAGGCCGACATCTTCAGGCGGTCCTTGACCTCGTCCCACAGGGCAGCCCGGGTGAGCGAGCCCTCGACCACGTCGTCGATCTCGGACCGCTTGACGCCCGCAAGCCGCGGCCCGTAAGCGATGTTGTCGTAGATCGACTTGGGGAACGGGTTCGGCTTCTGGAACACCATGCCGACCCGCCGCCGCACCTCGACGGGGTCGACCTCGTCCTGGTACAGGTTGACGCCGTGGTAGTGGATGGTGCCCTCCACCCGGGCGCCCTCGATGAGATCGTTCATGCGGTTGAAGCAGCGCAGGAACGTGGTCTTGCCGCAGCCGGACGGACCGATCAGCGCAGTCACCTCATGGGAGTTCACGTCCAGCGTGACGTCGCGCAGTGCCCGGAAATCGGTGTAGTACACGTCGACGTCGGCGCACTCGAACACGGTGCTGGTCTCGACGCGCTGGGGGGCCATCGCCGCCACAGCACTCACGTCGATGCGCGCGGGAGAAGCCGGCGCCAGAGCGTCTGGCACCGTCACATCAGACGCTGAAGCTTCTGGCTCTTGGCTCATCAGGGCCTTCTCAAGTGTCACGTTTCAACCGTTCAACATTCTGCATCAGGGGGTTCAGCGTCAGGGGAGCTGGGACAGTGGGTCGGGGTCAGGGGGGCGAGGTCACCACTGCTTCTCGAAGCGATTGCGCAGGTAGATGGCCAATCCGTTCACCGCCAGCACCAGCACCAGGATGACGACGCTGGCCGCAGCGGCATTCACCGCCCAGTCCTCGCCGGGCAGGCGGGCGAAATTGAAGATCTGCACCGGCAGGGCCGTGAAGGGGCCGGTGAAGGTTTCCAACATGTTGGCGTCGCCGAAGCTCAAGAAGCCCGTGGCGGCGCCCACCAAGATCAGCGGCGCAGCTTCGCCGAGGGCGCGCGCCAACGCCAGCACGGTGCCGGTGAGGATTGTGGACAGCGCGGCCGGCAGAACCTGGCGTGAGAGCACCTCCCACTTGGTGGCTCCCACACCGTAGGCGGCCTCACGCAGCGAATCGGGCACGGCCTTGAGCGCCTCGACCGAGGTAATCACCACGATCGGCAGCACCAGCGCCGCCAGCGTCATGCCGCCCGCAATGACCGTCTTGCCCTTGGTAAAGCCGTCGATCGTCTGCACGAACACCGCCAGGCCCAGCAGGCCGTAGACGATCGACGGCACGCCGGCCAGGTTGCGGATGTTCAGCTCGACGATGCGGGCGAAGCGGGAGTCCTGGGCGTACTCGACGAGGTAGATGGCGGTAGCGACGCCGATCGGCACGGCGAACACGCCCGTCACCAGCGCCACCTGCAGGCTGCCGATGATGCCCTGCGAAACGCCCGTCTCCGCGGCGGAGCGCTGGGAGAAGCCGTTCGTCAGGAAGTACCAGAGATTTCCTGACAGGACATCCCAGCCGTCCACGATCATGACGGCGAGCAGAACGCCCAGGAACCCCGTCGCGAACACCGTGGCACCGATCAGCAGCCACCTGAAGACGGCTCCGGCGATGTCGGCGCCTGGTCGGCGGCGCAGCACATCGGCGGCGTCGGTGGCGATGCCGGCAGGGGTGGTCAGAACAGACATCAGTACCTGTTCTGCAGCCGGCGGACGACGACGTCGCCGACCATGTTGAGCAGCAGGGTCATGGCGAACAGCAGAGCGCCGAGGAAATAGAGGCTCTGGAACGCCAGATTGTTGCCGGCGACCTGGTCGGTGCCGAGGCCCAGTGCCGCCATGGCCGAGGTGATGGTGCCGCCCGATTCGAGAATCGACAGGTTGAACAGCGACGTGTCGCCGCCGCCCGAGGCGATGGTGACCACCATGGTCTCGCCGATCGCACGACTGAACCCGACGATGGTGGCGGCCATGAGGCCGGACAGGGCGGCCGGCAGCACCACCCGGATGGAGGTGGTGACTTTTCTGGCGCCCAGACCGGCGGAGGCCTCTCGCAGCGCGAGCGGCACCGCCCGCAGCGCATCCTCGGTGATGGAGGCGATGAGCGGGATCACGAGCAGTCCCACTGCGATGCCGGCGGCCAGCTTGTTGAAGTAGTTGATCTCGTCGAAGAAGCTCGTGAGGATCGACGGGGTGATGAAGCTGATGGCGAACACGCCGAGCACCACGCTGGGCACGCTGGCCAGCAGCTCGAGGGTGGGCTTCATGACCTTGCGCACCCGGGGGTGGGCGTATTCGGAGAGGTAGATCGCGGCGCCGAAGCCCGACGGCACCGCCACCAACATGGCGATGACGGAGATCTGCAACGAGTTGACCAGCAGCGTGCTGAGGTCGAACAGGCCCCGGCGGGGGAACCATCCGATGTCGGTGAGCTTGTCGAGCTCGACCTGGCTGATGTAGGTCCACGCCTCCGAAGCCACCGTCCAGATGATGAGCGCGCTGACCAGCACCGTCACCGCGGCCGCCCCCATGAACAGCCAGCGGACCGTGTGCGAACGAGCCCGGCGACTGCGCGACGTCTGCAGGTCGGCGGCGGTCAGCTTGTCCCAGGTGAGGCTCATTCGTTGGTTTCCATGGCTTGGGCGAGTCTTGCGGATCGACAATCCGCGAGCGGGTCTTTCGCGGTCTTCCTCGCCGACGCCCCCTCCCCTACAGGTGCGACTCTGCGGCGATGCGCACCTGAGGGGGGCCGTCAGCGGGAGGATGTGCCATCTGTCGGTCGGCGGCTAGAAGGTCTTTCCGGTGGTCAGATTGCTCCAGTTGCTGCGTGATTGGGCGAGGTCGGCCGCGTCGAGGTTCACGTAGCCAGCCTCGACCACGTAAGTCTGGCCCTCGTCGCTCAGCATGAAGTCGACGAAAGCCTTGATCGCGGGGTCCGAGGCCTGCGCTGCGTCGATGTAGGTGTAGAGGAAGCGGGCGATCGGGAACTCCGCCGAGGCGATGGTCTCGGGCGTCGGGGAGACGCAGCCGTCGCCACCGTCGATCTCCACCAGCTTGACCACGTCGCGGTTCTCATCGGCGAAGGCGAAGCCGACCCAGCCCAGGCTGTGCTCGTTGCCCGAGACGCCGTCGATGATGACGTTGTCGTTGGCCGAGGCGTTGTAGTCGGGACGCACGGCGAAGTTCTCATCGGCATGGCCCTCTTCGACGCGGTGTTCCCAGACGTCTTCGAGCGCAATCTCAATGAAGCTGTCGAAGGTGCCCGATTCCTCGCCGGGGGCGAAGATCTCAAGGTCGCCGTCGCCGAACGGACCGGTGCCGCCCAGTTCGGCGTTCAAGGCGTTGGCGTCTGACCATTTCTGGAAGCCAATGGCCTCGTCGCCGATCAGGCTGTAGAGGTCCTCGAAGCTCAGGCAGTCGACGGTGTCGTTCGCGGCAGCGGTGATGACCGAGATGCCGTCGATGCCGACGCGCAGTTCGATGAATTCGATGCCAGCGTCGTTGAGGCACTCAGCCTCTGAATCCTTGATCTGGCGTGAGCTGTTCCAGATCGGGATCTCGCCGGCGCAGGCGGCCTTGTGGCCGTCGCCCGAGCCGGGGCCGGCCACCGAGAAGGCCACACCGGGATGTTCCTCGGAGAAGGCCTCAGCCACCAGGTTGGTGACAGGCTCGACGGTGGACGAGCCGGTCACGCTGATCGAGCCGCTGAGCGATGCACCCGAGCCGGTCGCCGGGGCGCCATTGCCGCCCGGCGCAGAGCCTCCTTCGCCAGCGTCATTGCTGCTGCATGCAGCAGCAATGAGGGCGAACGCAGCCAGCACGGCAACGAGCAACGTTGTGCCGCGGCGGTGGAGACATTTCTCTCGCAGACATTTCTCTCGCATAGGCGCGCACGCTACGAAGGGCTGGTGACATCACTGCGGGCTCAGGGTGAACAGTCGTTACGGATGCCGTGAACAACTTGTGAACGCGGCCGGGTGACGCTGCCCAGAGGACGCGCGGAGAGGTGAACCTTCCCGTTGCCACATCAGCTCTTGCCCGCTTTTGTTCGCTTTTGTTCGCTATCGCTCACGGGCCGCTCGGGCCACGGCTTCGCCCTGCACCTTCCGCTATTGTTCGCTGCGCTGACGGACCGCTCGGGCCCGGGGCTCAGCCCCTTAGGCGCCTTCTTCGTTCTCGTCGGGCATGCCGAGGTCCCAGTGCAGCTCGTAGTTCTCGCGCTCGGCGTCACGCACGACCCGCTCGCGATTGCGGCGGAATTGCGGGTCGTGAGGCGGCAGAAGCTGCAGTCGGGCGTTGGTGCGACGGCGGAACTCGTCGACGGCCGCTTCGTCGCCGTAGATGCCCTCGAGCTCCCAATGCGGCGCGACCGGTCCCAGATAGATAATGCGGATGCCGACCTCGGGAGGGAGCTGGGGGGCTTCGGCGTCGGTGGCGATGTCGGTCACGGCAATCCTCGATAGGGGTGGCGTAAGGGTACCGATGCGCGCCCGCTGGGGAGGTAGCGGGACCCTCGGCGACCAGCGATCCAGCAGGCGAGAGCTTCGTACCGCACCGCATTTCTTGCCGACGTCATAGACGCATCACGGTGCATCCACTCTGGAACCGGTCGCAACGTCGCAGAGTCTCCCGCCGCCTCCCCAGCTCGAATTCCTGTGCCTGGCGGCGAACCCTCTTCCTGAGAATTGGATGAGAGTGCGCGACGCAGGGAACCTTCTGTGCTCGTTCGGCGTTGGTTCTCATGATGTTGCAGATCAATCCGGTCTACGAACCGAGCAGATACGAACCGGGCAGTCCAGGCTCAGAGAGCCTGGCCACCGAGTGGGTCAACCGCCGCAGGTGTGCGGACATCGACCCCAACGTGTTCTTTCCCAATGACGGTGCCGGCGTGATCGCCGCTCAGAAGGTGTGCGCCGAGTGCCCGGTAAAAGACCTGTGCCGCGAGTACGCACTCGCCAACAACATCACCCACGGCGTGTGGGGCGGGACCTCAGAGCGGCAGCGCCGCCGGATTCTGCGAGATCGTCGACGTGCGAGCAAGGCCGCCCGGGCTGCCTGACCCCGCAGCGGCCGGTTCGCAGCCGCGGACATGTTCCACCATGCCTGAGACCGGCGCAGCCGGATGCATGGCGCCGCTGCCGATGCTGGGGATCGGACGGACGGCCCCGCATCGGTACAGCCAGGCCGCGCAGTACCGACCGAACGGCGGCCGCGCCAACTACGCCGTCTGAATCAGGCGTCTGACTCAGGCGTCTGAATCAGGAATCTTTGGGCTTGGACTCGCTCGATGAGCTGCCGCCGGCCGCCTTGTCCTCGTCGTTCACGCCCTCGCGGAACTCACGCTGAGCTTGGCCGAGCGAGCGCGCCAGCTTCGGCAGCTTGGCGCCCCCGAACAGCACGAGCACGATGATGAGCAGGATGAGCAGTTCGGGCGGCCCGAGTGCGATTGCCATCACGTCCGCGAGCGTACCAGTGCCCGATCAGACCGGTAGCCGGGCTGGATGACGCGACGGCCAGCGAGCCGCCGGCAAGTCAGCTAGCGCCAAGTCCGCCGGCGGTAGCTCAGCCGGCAGCAACGGCAGGTCAACCGGCGACAAACCGGCGAACGGCAGGACAACCGGCGACAAACCGGCGAGCACCGGGACAACCGGCGACAAACCGGCGAACGGCAGGACAACCGGCGACAAACCGGCGAGCACCGGGTCAACCGGCGACAAACCGGCGAGCGGCAGATCAACCGGCGAGCGGCAGATCAACCGGCGACAAACCGGCGAGCGGCAGGACAACCGGCGAGCGGCAGGTCAACCGGCGCCGAATCGCCGAGCGGCAGGTCAGCCGACGGCGGCGGCGCGCCTCGTGAGGGCCCGCTGGCGGCGCACGCGGCGTCGTTCTCGCTCGCTCATGCCGCCCCAGATACCGAACTTCTCGCTGTTCTGGAGTGCGTATTCGAGGCATTCGTCGCTGACGACGCAGCCGCGGCACACCGCCTTGGCCTCGCGGGTGCTGGCCCCGCGCTCGGGAAAGAACAAATCCGGATCGACTCCCAGGCAGTTTGCCTCGTCCCACCAGTTGCCTACCGGTACTTCGGCTGTTGCGTCGGTTACGAATGCCATTGGTCCTCCACGGCTGTCCCAGCTCGTCCCGGCGGTCATGACCTTGCTTGCTGGCCGTTTGCTGGCCGGTTTGCTGACCATCCGCTGGCCGTTCGCTGGCCGCCGAGATACCCAACCTGTAATTACAGGTGTGTGACTTGCCATTGAACCTCATGGGTGTGACATGCGCAAGCGGCAATTTCCGACGACGCCGGCCGGCCGACCGAACGCTCGTCAGGCATCGCTGCCGACTCCGACAAATGGACGTCGCCGATCAACGCACCGACCAGAGGAACCTCCGTTGCAGAGCGGTAACGCACGGTGACGCGCACCAGGTCACCGTCATGTCGCTCGATCTCCAGCCGGTCCGGGTCAAGCGGCGCGGCGGACACCACGGCGCTGCGGACGGCGTCGATCGACGGCTCCACCGCCGCAATGCGCGCGCCCACTCGGGCAGCGTGCGACACCAGCACCGCGTCGCGCGCGACCAGGGCCGTCTGGACGACGCACATGAGCAACAACACCAGGAACGGCATGAGCAGGGCCAGCTCGACGGTGGCCTGCCCGCGTTCGTCCGCGGCACGCCGGCACCAGATCAGGAGATGGCCTTGGTCAGGTAATTGAAGACCGCGTCGAGCAGGCGGCCGATCTTGCCGGTGCTGGTCGCCCAGGCGGTGACCGCCGCCACCAGCAATGCGATCGCACCGGTGAGCAAGGCGTACTCGGCCGTGGTCTGCCCGGCCTCGCCGGTGTCACCAGTCTGATTGGTCTGACTGGTGACACCGGTCTCGACGGCATCAAGCCGGTGCGTGCGGCGCACCGGCTTGTGAGCGCTCCGCGGAAGGGTGGTCGTGGGTTCGGACATCTGGGCTCCTTGAAGTTCATGTCGTGGTCGGACGGCTGGAAATGGGGGGCGTGGGCGGCTGCGGGCGAGAGCGCTCAGGCCGGAGGTACGGGCCGCCGGTACGAGCGAGCTCACGCGGGTCGGCGCTGCGGACTGGCGGTACGGACCGGGCGGCATCTCAAACACCGAAAGCCGCTACGAGAACCGGCACGATGGCGACGAGCCCGAGCGCGGGCAGCACGCACAGCACAAGGGGGAACAGCAGCAGCACCGGCAGACGACGCACCTTGCCTTCGAGACGGCGGACGGCTGCGGGCGGGCCGGGCGGCATCTCAACCGCCGAAGGCCGCGACGAGGACCGGCACGATGGCGACGAGCCCGAGTGCGGGGAGCACGCACAGCACGAGTGGGAACAGCAGCAGCACCGGCAGGCGGCGCACCTTGCCTTCGAGACGGCGGCGACGGTCCTCGCGCAGCTCACGACCGAGACGCTCCAGCTCAGGTGCCAGGGGGATGCCGGTGCGCAACGACCCCGTGACCGCGGCAGCGAAGGCGCGGGCGCGCGGGCCGCATGTCGTGGCGAACTCCTCGAGGGTCTTATCAAGCGGGCGCTGCGGCGCGGCCAGTGCCCCCAGCAGGCGTCCGGTTCCGCTCTCCGCATCGAGATGGCCCACGGCGAGCTGCAGCGAAGCGCTGATCGACAGCCCCGACGTGAGGGCCACGTTCATCACGTCGACAACGGTTCCGAGGTCGGCAACGACCTGATCCGGACGCGGGATGTCGCCGCGGCGCGGCCACGCCACACGGCGGGGGGCTGCACGGCCGGCGACAGCGCGCGCAGCGTTGGTATCGCCACTGGTGCTGCGTGCGCTGATGGCGGGAAGCTCGACGGGCGCGAGCTGCAGCACGCGGCGGCGGCCCGGATCAGGGCGGGTCACCGCACCGCCCCAGCACACGGCCGCAGCAGCCAAGCCACCGATGACGACCGGGTTCGACAGCACGACGCTGCCGAGAATCGGGCTGGAGGCGAGCGAACCCATCCATGCCGGACCGGCGGCCAGCGCGCTCACCCATGCTGGGTCGTCGGCGAGGGAGCTCATCCATGCTCCGTCCGCCAGCGCTGCGAACAACCCGCCCGTCATCGCAGCGCCCGTGTGACTGCAGCGCGCATCCACGACACGCCCGCAAGCTCGAGTGTGAGCGCGGCGCCCACGCAGAACCAGCCCAACGGCGTGGAGGTGAGCACCCGTGCGGCGGCACCGCCCTCGGCCAGCAGCGCCAGCGCGATCACCCACGGCAGCGCTGCGACGACCCAGACCGACGCCCGGGCCTGCGCTGCGTGGACATGAGCCTCGGCCGCCATGTCGGCTCGCGCCCGCACGGCCGCAGCCACATGATCGAAGAGCTGCGGCTGCGCGCCCACCCGTTCTGAGGCCAGCGTGACCGCCGTGGAGAGCAATGCGGCCTCCGATGTCTGCTCGCTGGCCGCCCATCGCTGCACGGCGCGGCTCAGCGTGACCCCCCGCTCGTGCTCGGCGGCGATCTGCTCCAGCGGCGCCGACATAGGCCCATCGGCGGCAGCCCGCAGTGCCTGCAGCATCGTGTCGCCGCCGCCCAGCCGGCGCGACACCGCAGCGCAGTAGTCGCCGAGGTGTGCCGAGCGGGCGGCGACCGCCATCCGCTCGCGTCGCCGATCGCGTCGCACCCACAGCCAGCGGCGTGCCGCGGGCGAGGTGACGGCGCCTACACAGGCCAGCAGCACGCTGAGACTCAGCACGTGGCCTCAACACCAGGCCTCAACACCGGACCCCAGCGCCGGGCCCCAGCACCGGGCCCCAATACACCTGGCCGCTTCCATCAGACAGTCGCCGCCGTGCGGCCAGCAGCCGCCGACTTAGCCGGAATGCCGCCACCACCCACCGACTCAGCCGGAATGCGTGCACCACCCACCGACTCAGCCGGAATGCCGCCACCACCCGCCGGCTCTGGCAGGTTCGGCACGTCGATCGCCGCCGGCACGCGAGCCAAGCCGGGCGCTGGCACTGCTTCTTCCAGCGAACCGTCGTCGCGTACCTCGTAGATGCCGGCAACGGTCCTGCGGCCGCCCACGCCGCGGCTCATGTGGACGAGGCCGTCGAGGACCGACGCGATATGGGCGCCGACATCGCCCACTGCTCCGCCGGCCCGGGCGAGCTGCTCGAATCGCCACAGCGCATGCGCGGGATCGTCGGCGTGCAGCGTCGACAGCGAGCCGCGATGGCCCGTCGTCAGCGCCTGCAGCAGCGCCGCCGCCTCGGGGCCCCGTACCTCGCCGACCACCAGGCGATCTGGCCGCATCCGCAGCGCCGCGGCAACCAGCTCGGCCATCGTCACCCCGCCGACCCCGTCGACGTTTGGCGGCTGACCCTCCAAGCGGGCAGTCCCTACGCCGAGCCGGGGCAGCTCCGCGGCCTCCTCGACCACCACCAGCCGTTCCCGCTCGGCGACCGTGGCCAGCAGGCTCGCCAGCAACGACGTCTTGCCGGTGCTGGTGGGGCCGAAGACGATCACGTTGGCTCGCGCAGCGATGAGCTGATCGAGCTGCGCGGCGACCCGAGGGCCGGCGAGCTCGTCGAGGCGGCGGACGCCGGCGGGAAAGCGGCGCAGCGTGATGTACGGGCCGTCCACCGCAACCGGGGGCACCGCGATGTGACAGCGGGTGCGGTCGTCGAGCCGAACATCCACCATCGGCAGGCGACGGTCGACCCGCCGCCCCGTCGGGCCCAGCAGGTACTCGACGAGGCGGTGCACTTCGGCTGCGCTGATCCGACCCGCCGTCGACAGGCAGCCCCGCCGCTCCACCACAATCGGCCCCGGGCCGTTGATCATCACCTCGGTCACCTCGTCATCGGTCCAGATCTCCGCCAGCGGGCCGATGCCGGCGAGGCGAGCGAGGACCTCGGACACCAGATCGGCTGCGTGACTGCGATCGAGCAGCGGGGCCGCGGTGTCGACAGCGTCGGCGACCTCGCGGGGCTGCGGCGCCGGGGTCGGCAGGAACCGCTCATGGATCTCCTCCACGAATGCTGTGCTCGGGTGTGGGAGGCCAGACGGATCCCTGCTCGATGGCGCCCGGCTGGCCGGGTGGCGAGCGACAGCACGAGCCATGCGGTTCACAGGAACGCATCCAGCGAGCGCGCCGACTTCGCACAGCGATCCAGCAACAGGCCTGCATCCGCCCAGCGAGAAATCGAGCGATCGACGGCCACCACCGCATCGGCGTGGCGCCCGAGCGCGGCTTCGATGTCGGCAAGACCCAGCGCCCGCTGGGTATCGGTCAGCACGATCACGTCGTCGACCTCGGC
Source organism: Acidimicrobiales bacterium (assembly GCA_965231925.1). Taxonomy (GTDB): domain Bacteria; phylum Actinomycetota; class Acidimicrobiia; order Acidimicrobiales; family Poriferisodalaceae; genus Poriferisodalis. Next base: position 118,388 of record OZ246894.1, on the reverse strand, counting down.
CACGACCTCACGCGCGCGGTGCAGCGCCTGGTAGCAGCAGGTCATCGTGAGCAGGCGCCGCACCCGCGGCCCCGCCACCCGCTCCAGGGCTCGGCGGCCGCGCCCCGCGTCGATGATGTTGACGCGCGGCTTGCCCCCGAGCAGCGACCACAGCGTGCCCAGCCGAGCGTCGTCGACATCGCCGCTGCCGCGCGGCAGCAGACTGATGCCCGGCGCCACATCGACCGCCAGCGCGGAGACCGCACCCAGCGACAGTTCCTCAGCCGCGGTCCACTCCGCGATTCCCGGCAGATCGGGCGCCGTCCCCAGCACCACGCCGAAGTCTCCGGTGAGATCGACGAGGACCACATCGCGGCCGGCCCGCTTGGCGCTGCTTGCAGCGAGCAGCGCCGTCACAGTGTTGCCGACTCCGCCCTTCGCTCCCACATAGGCATAGATCATTGCGACTCCTCATTACATGAAAACAAACGAAATTCATCTTGAGGACTGACCATGCCTGATACCGGAGGGCGCGATCAATTGGTTTTCCGGAGAGCCCCCATGACCTCGACCGCTGGCGCGGATTGCCACGGTGGGCAAAGATGTCCGGTGGAGGTGTCTGAGCGCCTGGTGGGCTCCCCCGCCTTCAAAGCGGGCGGGACGGGTGATCCCCGTCCGGCGGGTTCGATTCCCGTCCACCTCCGCCAATCAAACTGTTCGATTTGTGTGCGGCGTTCACAAGATGTGCGCCTAGCATTCGCTGTGCCGATGACCCCAGTCATCAGCGCAGCTATCCGCACAGTCATCCCGCACAGAGGACGATGCACCATGAAAAAGCTGTTGCTCGCCGTGATTGTCGGCGCTCTGATCGCCATCGTGGTTCGACGCCTGACCGACGCCTGAACCGCTACAGGCCGCCCCGCCGATGCGCGGGAGGGGTGCCTTCGCGCATGGGCACCTATTGCTTCCCGCTCTTGTTCCCCGTCCCCATGCGATCGGGCTCACGGGCCGCTCGGGCCACGGCTTCGCCTAGCGACTCAGCCTCTCAGACTGAGAGCAGGTCCCGGGCACCGGTGTCGGTGCTGGGATGGCGCAGCTTGGACATCGCCCGCGCTTCGATCTGGCGGATGCGTTCGCGGGTGAGCTGGAAGTGCTCGCCCACCTCCTCGAGCGTGCGGGGCTCGCCCCGGTCGAGGCCGTAACGCAGCTTGAGGATCTCGCGCTCGCGCTCGTCGAGCGGCGACAGCAGCCGCACGATCTCGCTGGGCAGCAGCGTGGTGGCTGCCACCTCGAATGGTGACTCGGCGGCACGGTCTTCGACGACGTCGCCCAGCTCGGCGTCGCTGTCTTCGCGCAGCGGCTCGGACAGCGACAGCGGCTCGGCAGCGAACCGCAGCGCCTCGGTGACCTTCTGCTCGGGCATGTCGACTTCGATCGCCAGCTCGCCCAGCGTGGCGGGGCGGCCGTACTTCAGCTCGAGCCGCGAGCGGGCCTTCTGCAGGCGAGCCAGCGTGTCGCCCGCATGCACCGGCAGCCGGATGGTGCGCCCGGTGTTGGCAATGCCACGGGTGATCGCCTGACGGATCCACCACGTCGCATACGTGGAGAACTTGAACCCCTTGCGCCAGTCGAACTTCTCGACGGCGTGCATCAGGCCCAAGTTGCCTTCCTGGATGAGGTCGAGCAGCGGCAAGCCTGAAGCCTGGTACTTCTTCGCGATCGACACGACGAGCCGCAGGTTCGACTGCACGAACGTGCGCTCGGCACGGGCACCCTGCTGCTGGGTGCGCAGGAGGCGGCGACGCTGCGGCCCCGAGACGCCCTTGTCCTTCTCGAGCGTCTCCTTGGCAGAGATGCCCTTTTCGATCTGCTGGGCGAGCCGGACTTCGTCGTCCTTGTTCAGCAGGGGGTACTGGCCGATGTCGGTCAGGTACAGGCGGACGAGATCTTCCTCGTCACGTTCGACCCTCTCTTTGGCCACCGCTCCACCTCGCTGGTTGTCCCCCGACTGCTTCTGCAACCGGTGGTTGCTTTGGCTCCCCCCGGTATCGGGTGAGCGTACCTATGACTTGTGCTGTTGCCTCCGCGCGCTGGTAGCGCATCGCCCTCTTCGGGGTGTGCGTTCACCCCCGTGGTGGGTGTGAGGGGTGGGCGTAGGGTTTTTTCTTGTGGCGGTCTTGCTTGTGGGGTTGGCGCAGCTGAATCTGCGGCTGGGGGATCTTGACGGGAATGCCTCGATGGTCATGGACGCCTATGACGAGGCCGTCGGGCTCGGTGCGGAGGTGGTGGTGTTCAGCGAGCTGACCGTTACGGGGTATCCGCCTGAGGACTTGTTGCTGAAGCCTGCGTTTGTGGCAGGGGCTGCTTCGGCGCTGGAGCGGATTGCTCGCCACACCGGGTCGGTGCCTGCTGCGGTGGGGTTTCCTGAGGACACCGGGCTGGGTGGGCCGGTGCGGTTGTGGAACTCGGTGGCGATGTGCTCGGACGGCGAAGTGCGCGGGGTGTACCGCAAACATCTGCTGCCGAACTACGCCGTGTTCGACGAGCAGCGCTACTTCGTGCCGGGGAGCGAGGCGGGGCCGCTGTTGCACGTCGGAGATGTGCGGGTGGGTGTCTCGGTGTGCGAGGACTTGTGGGGACCGCCCCGCACAGCCGACGCGGCGACACCCGACGGCGATCTCGGGGCTGGACTTGGCGGTGAAGACGACACCAGCCCCGTGCTGACCCAAGTAGAGATGGGCGCACAGCTCGTGGTGGTGGTCAACGGGTCGCCGTACCGGCGCGGCAAGCAGGCCGACCGGGAGGCGGTCGCACGGGCGCGGGCGGCGACACTCGGCGTCCCGGTCGTCTACGTCAACCAGGTGGGTGGCCAAGACGAACTGGTCTTCGACGGCAGCTCGTTCGTCACCGACGCGGGCGGCAGCGTGGTGTGCCGGCTGCCCGCCTTCCGTGAACAGGTCGCTGTGTGCGAACTGGACGTCGGCGATGACCCGTGTCACCCATCGAGTGCCGTTCGGGCCGCAGCGAGCATGCTGAGCGCTCCGCTGGCTCCTTTGGAAGAGGTCTGGCAGGCGCTGGTGGCGGCGACACGTGACTACGTCCGCAAGAACGGCTTCACCGACGTGGCCGTCGGCCTCTCGGGCGGCATCGACTCGAGTGCCGTGGCGGCTATTGCCGCCGACGCCCTCGGACCCGAACATGTCCACGGCGTCTCCATGCCGTCGCGCTACTCCAGCGAAGGCTCACGCACCGACGCCGCCCAGCTCGCGGCGAACCTCGGCATCGACTTCCACACGGTGCCAATCGAGCCGGCGCACGCAGCTTTGGCCGGGATGCTCGAAGGGACTGCCGACACTGGCCCGGCTGCTGCTGGCGTCGGCGCGGTCGGTGACTCAGCCGGCGGCGATGACCACGACGGCTCGTCTGACGCCGTCTCGCTCGACGACACCGCCGCCGCCGATCTCACCGATCAGAACCTCCAGAGCCGCATCCGTGGCGTGCTGCTCATGGCGCTGTCGAACCGGTTCGGCTGGCTGGTGCTGACCACCGGCAACAAGACCGAGACCTCCGTCGGCTACACGACGTTGTACGGCGACACCGCCGGGGCGTACGCCGTCATTCGCGACGTGCCCAAACTGCTCGTCTACGAGCTCTGCGAGTGGCGCAACCGCCAGGGCGACGGCGAGCTCATCCCGCGGGCCTGCATTGACAAGCCGCCCTCAGCCGAACTGCGGCCCGACCAGCGCGACGACCAGAGCCTGCCGCCCTACGAGCTGCTGGACCCGCTGGTCGAGGCCTACGTGGAAGGCGACCTCAGCGCTGCCGAAATGCTCGAACAACCCGAAATGCTGGAACAACTCAGTGCCGACCCCGAGGTCGTGCACCGCGTCACGCGGCTCATCGACATCGCCGAGTACAAGCGCCGTCAGTCGCCGCCCGGTCCTCGCATCACTGCGAAGAGCTTCGGCAAGGATCGGCGCATGCCGATCACGAATTTCTACCGCTGAGCGCGCGCCCGCGGTTGGCCGGGGGCTGTGCTCTGCTCCCGCGATCCGGCAGGTCGCAACGTCGCAGACCCCAGCCCCCGGCCAACCGCTCTGCGCGTTGTTCGTTCGCCGCGATCCTGCGGCGGGCGGGGGGGTTAGGCGAGGGCTTCGCCGATGGTCTGGCTGAGCAGGGCGGTGACCACGTAGGGATCGGCGTTGGCGTTCGGCCGGCGATCCTCGATGTAGCCCTTGCCGTCCTGGGCGACCTGCCAGGGGATGCGCACCGAGGCACCACGGTCGGACACGCCGTAGCTGAACGTGTCGTAGCGCTCGGTCTCGTGCTCGCCGGTCAGGCGCAGCTCGATGCCGTGGCCGTAGCCGACGATGTGCTCTTCGGGCTTGCCCGGGGCACCCAGCGACTCGGCCGCCTTCACGACCGCGTCGTAGTTCTCGCGCATGGCCTTGGTGGACACGTTGGTGTGCATGCCCGCACCGTTCCAGTCGCCCTGCATGGGCTTGGCGGCAAGGCTGACCTCGATCTCGTGATCCTCGCCGGCGCGGTACAGCAGGTAGCGAGCCAGCCAGATCTCATCGCCGACGGTGAGTGCGTCGACGGGGCCGATCTGGAACTCCCACTGACCGGGCATGACCTCGGCATTGGTGCCCGAGATGTTCAGGCCCGCCTCGATGCACCAGGTGGTGTGCTGCTCGACGACATCGCGGCCGTGGATGCGCAGCGCGCCCACGCCGCAGTAATACGGACCCTGGGGGCCGGGGAAACCGTTGGGCGGGAAACCCGAGGGCCACTTCGTGACCGGGTCGAGCATGGTGTACTCCTGCTCGAGGCCGAACCAGAAGTCCTGATCGCCGTACTTGTCGAGGATCGCCCGCAGCTTGGCCCGCTTGTTGGTGGGGTGCGGCTCCATCGTCTCGGGCAGGAAGGTCTCGCACATCACCATGATGTCGTCGCCGCCCCGAAGGGGATCGGGGCAGGTGTAGACCGGCTGCAGCACGACGTCGGAGTCGCTGCCTTCGGCCTGATTGGTGCTCGAGCCGTCGAAGCCCCAGATGCCCGGCTCGGTGCCATCGGCGAGAACCCTCGTCTTGGAACGCACTTCGGCCGTGGGCTCGGTGCCGTCGGTCCAGATGTACTCAGCCCGGTAAGTCACTGCATGCTCCTTCGCTGCATCGCATGTAAATCGGGTGCGGATCGGGTCAGGTAGGCAGTCCTGCGAACCCGCGCGCAGCGGGACCAGATGGCGGCTGACACCAATTTCCGTGGGCACGATACAAACGACCCAGGGTTTCGGGGCGATTGCCCAATTGTGAACAGCGCGTGAAGCTCGCTCAGACTCCTAGCTCGGGCCCCCAGCACCGCCGACAATGGGGGCTCAGCCGAAGGGGCGAGACCAGTCCCACCGCGCAGAACAGCCAAATCGCGAGCCCGACCAGAAGGGGCAGGCCACTGTGACGATCCCGAATGCAACGAGCCCGGGACGGGAACGGCCCCAAGATTTCGTGCTGCGCCGCGTCACCGAACGCGGCGTGCGCCTGATCCGCCTGTGGTTCACCGACGTGGCGGGTCAGCTCAAGTCGTTCGCCATCTCACCCGCGGAACTCGAGACAGCCTTCGAGCAAGGCATGGTCTTCGACGGCTCGTCCATCGAGGGCTTCGGCCGCGTCGCCGAGGCCGACATGGTGGCCCTGCCCGACCCCGAGACGTTCGAACTGATGCCTGCGCGCAACGGCGGCGTCAGCGACGAGATCTCCGCCCGCATGTTCTGCGACATCACCGGGGCCGACGGCGTCCCATTCGACGGCGATCCCCGCGGTGTGCTGCGTCGGGTCATGGACCGTGCACGCGACGCGGGCTACACCTTCTATGTCGCGCCCGAGATGGAGTACTTCTTGTTCGAGCCCGATCGGGCGGACGGCCGGCCCGTGCCGCTCGACGCCGGCAGCTACTTCGACCTGACCACCGCCGACGTTGCCTCCGACATCCGGCACCGCACGCTGAGCGCACTCGAGACGATGGGCATCCCGGTCGAGTACTCCTTCCACGAAGACGCGCCGTCCCAGCACGAGATCGACCTGCGCTACGCCGATGCACTCACCATGTCCGACAGCGTGATGACGTTCCGGCTGCTGGTGCGCGAGATCGCTTTCGAGCACGGCGTGCACGCCACCTTCATGCCCAAGCCGCTCGCCGGCGTGCAGGGCTCAGGGATGCACACCCACATGTCGCTGTTCCGCGACGGGCGCAACGCCTTCAGCGACCCCGACTCGACCGACGGGCTGTCCGATGTGGCGCGGGGCTTCGTGGCCGGGCTGCTTGCCCACGCCCGGGAGATCACCGCGGTCACCAACCAGCTCGTCAACAGCTACAAGCGGCTGATTGCCGGGTACGAAGCGCCGGTGGCGATCTCGTGGGCGCGCAGCAACCGTGCAGCGCTCATCCGGGTGCCGCCGACACGCAACGAATCCACCGAAGCGACGCGGGTCGAGTACCGGGCGCCAGACCCCGCATGCAACCCGTACCTGGCGTTCGCCGTCATCCTGGCCGCAGGACTGAAGGGGATCACCGAGGGTTACGAGCTGCCGCCTGAGACTCCCCCGTCCATCACCGGCTACAGCGACCACGGCGGGCCGGCCTACGGGCATAATCTGCCCGCTTCGCTCGACGAAGCCCTCGACGAGATGGAAGGCAGCGCGCTCGTCGCCGAGACGCTGGGGCAACATCTCTTCCGCTGGTTCCTGCGCAACAAACGGCGAGAATGGGCGGCCTACCAGTCGCAAGTGACCCAATTCGAACTGGACAACTATTTCGCTGCCGTGTGAAGTTGTGATCATGTACGCCGTCCATCCCGCCGCCGCCAGTGCTGAGCTGGCGCAGTTCTTGGATCTCGGCGGCTACGCCTGGAAGCCGGTGGCCAGCGCTGCTGATGTGACTGCGGGCGCGCCGCCCGAGGGCTGGGCCGGGGCGATCATCCGGCTCGACAGCGGCGGCGGGAACGACTCAGGCGGCACCGACGTCGCTTGGGCGGTGGCGCGGGCGCTGCGCGAGAACGCAGCCGCCACACTGCCGGTGCTGGTGCTGGTGCGCGGCAACGCGCTCGACGAGCTGACGATGCGCGACGAGTTGTTCGACGATTTCTGCTTGGACCCGTTCCATCCCCGCGAGCTTGAGGCCCGCCTGGCGCACCTGGCAGCCGCATCCAACGGCGGGTCCACCGAGATCATCGACTACGGGCCGCTGCGCATCAACCTCGACACCTACGAGGCAGTGGTGGACGAGCGCCCGCTCGACCTCACCTACATGGAGTACGAGCTGCTGCGCTTCCTGGCATCACAGCCTGGGCGGGTGTTCACGCGCGAGGCGTTGCTGAACCAGGTGTGGGGGTACGAGTACTACGGGGGGGCGCGGACCGTGGACGTCCATGTCCGGCGGTTGCGGGCGAAGCTGGGTGAGGAGAATGCTGACCTGATCCAGACTGTTCGGTCTGTTGGGTACCGCTTGGGGACTTATCGCTGGCGCTAGCTGTCATCTTGCGCCCGGGGCACGCCGTGGGGCTGCCGGCTGGGCGACAGCGCAGCGCCGCCCGTTGCGAGCGCGGTTGTTTTGGCGCTGCGAAATACGCCCATCCGGCAGCCCCACGTCGCACCCCTGATTTGGGTGTGCTTTCACCCGTTGGGGGGTTACGTCAGACGTTGGTTTCTAGGAGGGAACTGCCTTGGTGGCGGTCTTCGGCGTCTTCGTGTAGGAGCTTTCCTAGGGCTGCTGCTACTGCTGCCAGGGAGATCGTGATGATGAAGGGGCTCAGCAGTAGCACGATCACTATGGCTATGGCGCCGAACACGGTTTGAGCGTACTTCGCTGCTACTCGGGGAGGTGGGCGATGGCTTCTATCTCTACTTCGGCGCCCAGGGGGAGGGCCGCCACGCCGATCGCGCTTCTGGCTGGGCGGTGGTCGCCGAAGGCTTCTGCGTAGATCGAGTTGATGAGCGAGAAGTTGGCGATATCGGTCATGAAGACCAGGCACTTGACGACGTCGTCGAGCGTGCCTCCGGCTTCTTCCAGGGCTTCTACGACGTTGGCAAGCACTGCTCGGGCCTGCGCTTCGACGCCTTCGACGAGCGCGCCGTCTGCGAGGCCGATCTGGCCCGAGACGAACACGAAATCGCCGGCTCGGTACCACTTCGAATAGTGGGCGACGGGTGCAGCCATGGGGGTGCTCTCCTGCGCTTGGGGGCTCAGCTGATGCTGCCGGCGTTGGACGTGATGTGGTCGAGTGTGATGAAGATCGCGAGGCGCCGCTGGCGTGCCATCACCCGGTCGTACTCGTCCCAGTCTTCGTGGGCGCCGCCGGCCGAGCGGAATACCTCGCGGAGCAGCTCGGGCAGGTTGTCGTTGTCGAAACCGTCCGCAGGATCGTCGAGGCCGATGAGCTGGGCGTTGCCGTGAACGGCGACCCAGTCCCAGCGGTGGCGGAATGCGATTGCCGCACGCGGGTCGTCACGCAGCAGGCGTGCCTTGCGGGCATTGGCTCGCACAACGCACGCGACGCTGGTCTCGCCGGTTACGGGGTTGTCCATCACCCCCGCGTTGATGATCGACACGTGCGGGCTTCCGCTGCTGTCGAGGCAGACAAAGCTGCACAATCCGTCTTCTGCGGCTACTAGGCGCCGCAGCTTGTCAATTGCTGGTTCAGCCATCGCTCGGTGACGCTAGCGCGATGACGGGTGTCGGCCCCGGGGGTGCAGAGGGGCGGGGCCTTGTTGTCGCCCGGGATGCACAGGGGCGGCGCACCCGTGCTTCAAACAGATGAAGCGCTTCGTGCCCAACCGCCGTGTACTTGGGGGCGCTTCATAACTGCGCGCGGGCACGCCGCCCCTGCGCACCCCTAGTCGGTCTGTGCGTCTTACGGCACCTATTGGCCGGTGGGGAGTTGGGGTGGAGTGCCTTGGCTGAGCCAGATGGCCGCTGCTACTGCTGCGAAGACTGCTTCCCCGGCTTGGACTGGTGGGTGTTGGGAGGGTTCGATCTTGACTTCTATTTGGGGGGTGTCGGCGGAGCGGGCTATGCCGAAGCTGCGGATCGTCAGGTCTTGTATCTCGCCTTCGGCGTCAACCGACAGTGATTCGGACGTGACCCAGCTCCATGCCATATGGCTGGCGCCTATGACGTAGCTGCGCAGCGTTACCTCGTCGAGTGGGTCGCCCGCGTCGATGTGCACCTTGATGCCGTCCGGGCTGACGGTGGCGCGGGCCGCGGCGCCGTCGGGTGAGGTGACGTCGACTGTGACGGTGGATTCGACGGGCGGGTCGGCGGCTTGTAAGCGGTTCAGCGCTGCGGCGAGCATTTGTGCTTCGGCCCAGGGGGCGGCGCGCAGGGCGGTCGAGGTGGGTGGGCCTGGCAGGTCGACTTCGACGATGTCGGCTGCAGGCAGTACCGCTCGCAGTACTTCTGCTGCTCCTGGGGTGCGGGCGATGCGGATGATTCCGGTGCCATCGGCGTGCAGGCCTACGGCCAGCGGGGGGCGTTTGGGGCCTCGCCTTACTGCGTCTTCTCGTGACCACAGCACACGGACTGGTTGGCCGATCTCGTCGGCCAGATGTCTCGCTTCGTCGCGGACCGGTGACTCAGCTTTGCCGCCGAACGCTCCTCCGTTGGCCAACGGGTCCGACGGCTCGCCGTCGGGTTCGCACCAGGCGGCGTCGGTTTCGAGGTAGCCGGGCTCGGTCCAGCAGGTCGCGAGGCGGATGGCCCACTGGGTGCCCTCTGGCGGTTCCGCTATGTCGATCGGCGGGGCCGGTTCGAGCGTGGTGCGGCGGCCTTGCACCTTGCCGGCTTGTTGGCGGGCTTGGGCCAAGGTTTCGGCGGCGTGCCATTCGCCGGCTGGGCCGGCGACGGCGGTGAGCGTGCCGTTGGGTGCGCCGTCGGCTCCGAAGTCGATGTCGCCGAGCACACTTGCGGGCACTGATTGTTGGGGTCCGCCGGTCTCGATGCTGGCGCGGCGTGCCGCCGCTTCGGGGTCGCGCTCGGGGACTTCGGCGGGCGACACCGTTGTCGGGGCAGCGGTGGCGCGGTGACGCTCGGGCGGGTCGCCCGCTCGTGCGGTGAGTGCCGCTGCGGTGTGGGCGGCCGCTTCGCGGATCGTCTGCCAACCGGTGCAGCGGCAGAGGTGTGCCGCGAGTGCTCTGTCGACCGTGGTTCGGTCTGACAAGTCGGCTCCACGGCGCTCGTGGCCGACGAATCGGCAGACAATTCCCGGCGTGCAGAAGCCGCACTGGGTGGCGCCGCATGCCAAAAAGGCCTCGGACCAGCGTTGTTGCTCGTCGGGGCTCAATCCGGCGGCGGTGGTGATCCGGCGGCCTGCTACCCGTCTTGCCGGTGTGACGCAGGCCACGCGGGGCTCGTCGTCGACCAGCACCGTGCAGCAGCCGCACTGCCCTTGGGGGCTGCAGCCGTCGAGCACCGCTTCGATGCCGATGCGGTCGCGCAGCACGCCGAGCAGGGTGTCGCCGTCGTCGGGCACCTCGACGGCGCGGCCGTCGAGGTCAAAACGGAGAGTGGAGGCCTGCACGTCGCCAGCCGAGCCCGCGCCAAGCGGCGCGTCAGGCTGAGGTCGGGACCAGTGCGGCTCAGCTGAACGAGTTGCCGCAGCCGCAGGTGCGCTGCGCGTTGGGATTGTCGATGGCGAAGCCTGATCCCATCAAGCCGTCGGTGAAGTCGAGCGTGGCGCCTTCGAGCAACTGGGCGCTCATCGGATCTGACACGACCTTGATGTCGCCGTAGGCCTTCGACATGTCGTCGTTGGCCACTTCGGAATCGAAGAACATCTCGTAGCTGAAACCCGAGCAGCCACCCGGGCGCACTGCGACCCGCAGTGCCAGTTCCTGCTCGCCTCCGACCTCGGACAACTCCTCGGCGATGAGCTCGTGGACCTTGTCAGCGGCGGTATCGGTGAGGGTGATCACAGCAGCGACTCCCGAATCAGTCCCAGTGGGCGAATGTTCCGTGACCGATGCTAGTGCCACAGCACGTGATTGCACAGGTCGGCCACGCAACGTGTGCTGCCCGCTAACCGCCGCACCCGGGCTGGCGCAGCTCCCGACCGGTGGGCCTGCGCACATCGCCATTACCCTGCGTTCCGTGAGCGCGTCCACCGATGCCCGCGTCAATGACGAGGCGATGATCTCGATCCTGCGCGGCGTCATGGACCCTGAACTGGGCGACAACATCGTCGACCTGGGCATGGTGCGCAACGCCTACCGCGAAGGCACCACCGGGCACGTGACCGTGGCCTTGACCACCGCCGGCTGCCCGCTGCGCGCCACCATCAAGCGAGATTGCGAGACGCGGGTCGCCGGTCTGGCAGGCATCGAGCAGGTGCGGCTGCACTGGGACGAGCTGAACGCTGCAGAGAAGGCCCGGGTGATGGAGCGTGCCCGCCGCACCGCGCGCGACAACGCTGCGCCGACGCAGGTGCACGCCAGCACCCGCGTGCTGGCAGTGGCCTCAGGCAAGGGCGGCGTGGGCAAGTCGTCGGTGACCGTGAACCTGGCGGCAGCGCTGGCCGCACGCGGCTTCGTCGTGGGCGTGCTGGACGCAGACATCTGGGGATTCAGCATTCCCCGCATGCTCGGCTTGGAGGGTCGCCTCGGCGCCCGACCTCCCGGCGAGGGCGAGGAGCGGGGCAAGATCGTGCCCGACGAGCTCGCTGCCGGCGACGGCCTGCTGAAGGTCGTGTCGACCGGGCTGCTGGTGGAGACCGAGGAAACCGCCCTGATGTGGCGGGGACTCATGCTCGCCAAGGCCGTCGAGCAGTTCCTGCACGACGTGGACTGGGGCGAGATGGACTACCTGCTCATCGACATGCCCCCCGGCACCGGCGACGTGCAGATGGCGCTCGCTCGGCTGCTGCCTCAGGCCGAGATGCTGGTGGTAACCACCCCGGCGCTCAGCGCCCAGAAGGTGGCGGTGCGCGTGGCTGACATGGCGCGCCGCAGCCATATGCCGATCGTGGGCGTCGTGGAGAACATGGGTCCATTCGAGGCGCCCGACGGGCAGCGCTGGTCGTTCTTCGGCGAGGGCGGCGGGGAGCGTTTGGCCACCGACCTGGGTGTGCCGCTGCTGGGCTCGATTCCGCTGGAACCTGCGGTGTCTGCTGGTGGTGATGCTGGCGAGCCCGTTACTGGTGGTGGCGCGGGTGGGGCTGCTGCTGTGGTGTTCGAGCGGATCACCGAGCTGCTGGTTTCTGAGTTTTGCCCGCCGGTGGATATGGGGAGTTGCACTGCTCGGATGGACGGGCCTATTCCTGTCACGTTCAGCGCTCGCCGGTAGTTCTCGCCCAGGGTGAGCGGAGGGGGTGGCGGTAGTGTCCGGGCGATGCGGCCGCCGTCGGTGAACGATTTGGCGCTTCGGATCGCGGACGTGGGTTTGCCGCATCCTTTGCTGGTCATTGCTGCGCGGGCGGCTATTGCGGCTGGGGACCCCGACTCGGCGGTTGATGAGGCGCACCGGTTGCGGCGGAGCCTGCTGGGGCCGGCTGTCAATGCCACGGGCGTACTGCTGCACACGAATTTGGGCCGAGCTCCGCTCGGCCGTCATTACAGTCGGGCTCCGCTGGGGCTGGAAGCCGGCGCCGACGGTCCGGTGCGGTTCACCAATCTGGAATTCGATCTGGCTTCAGGGCGGCGCGGGTCGCGTACTTCGCATGCCTCGTTGCTGCTGGCGACGCTGACCGGTGCTGAAGCGGCCCTGGTCGTCAACAACTGCGCTGCTGCGGTGACGCTGGTGCTGGCGGCGCTGGCTCGTGACCGCGGGGTGGCCGTGTCTCGGGGCGAACTGGTGGAGATCGGGGGCGGTTTCCGGGTTCCTGAGGTAATGGAGCAGTCGGGCGCGCGGCTTGTGGAGGTGGGCACCACCAACCGCACCCGGGCTGGCGACTACCGAGCCGCCGCCGAGCGTGACGACATCGCGCTGCTGCTGAAAGTGCATCCGTCCAACTACCGCATCACCGGGTTTACCGAGGAAGCCGCTGTGGCCGACCTTGCCAAGATCGGGCCGCCGGTGGTGTCAGACCTGGGATCGGGCCTGCTCGACGAGCGGTGCCCGTGGTTGGGGGCGCGGCCGGACTGGCTGGCCGGCGAGCCGGGTGCCCGCCAGACGCTCGCTGCGGGTGCTGCGCTGGTGACGTTCTCCGGCGACAAGCTGATGGGCGGACCTCAGGCCGGGATCATCTGCGGTCGGGCCGACTTGATCTCCGCCTGTGCTGCCCACCCGTTGATGCGGGCCTTCCGGCCCGGGTCGCTGGTGCTCGACGCGTTGCAGTCGGTGGCGCTGGCCTACCTGCGGCGCGATGCCGATGCGATCCCTTTTTGGCGGATGGCCCAGGTGCCCATCGACGAGCTGGACGAGCGCGCCGCGGCGCTCGGTGTCGGACGGCCGGCGCGCACGAGCGCTCTGGCCGGCGCCGGGTCGTTGCCCGGCCAGGAGATCCCCTCCGCCGGCATCGAGCTCGACGGCGACTACGCAGCGGCACTGCGGGCGAACGACCCGCCGGTTGTCGCCCGGGTCAACGAGCAGACCACCGTGATCGACCTGCGCACCGTCGACCCCGCCGACGACGCCGTGGTAGCCGCCGCCGTCCGCCGCGCGCTGAGCGAGTAGGCCACATCGCTGCACTCCGCGCAGGGCATGCTGGCGGCGTGCACATCGTTGGCACCGCAGGGCACGTGGATCACGGCAAGTCGACACTGGTGCGTGCGCTCACCGGCACCGATCCCGACCGGCTCGCAGAGGAGAAGGCGCGCGGGCTCACCATCGACCTCGGCTTCGCGTTCTGCACCTTGCCGTCGGGCCGGCAGGTCAGCTTCGTGGATGTCCCCGGCCACATCCGCTTCGTGAAGAACATGCTGGCCGGCGTGGGGGCGGTGGACGCCTCCCTGTTCGTCGTGGCGGCGCCGGAGGGCTGGAAGCCGCAGTCGGCCGAACACCTGGCGATCCTGGATCTGCTGGGCATCTCCCACGGCGTGGTGGTGCTCAGCCAGATCGGTCTCGTCGATGACGAACTGGCCGATCTGGCCCGGCTGGACGTCGCCGAGCATGTCGAGGGCACGTTCCTCGCGCATGCACCGGTCGTCGCCACCGATGCGATCGACGGCACTGGGCTGGACGAGCTGCGGGGCGCGCTCGATGACCTGTGCGCTGCCACGCCCACCGCGGCCGACCGTGACCGGCCTCGCTTGTGGATCGACCGGTCGTTCGCCGCCACCGGCGCGGGCCGGATCGTGACCGGCACGCTCGCGGGCGGCAGTGTTGCGGCCGGCGACGAGCTGGCGACTGCACCAGGAGGCCGGGCGGCGCGGGTGCGGGCCATCCAGACCCAAGGCGCGGCAGTCGAGCGGATTGGGCCGGGTCACCGTGTCGCGCTCAATCTCACCGGTGTCGATGCCGATGATCTGGGACGCGGCATCGCGCTGGTGCGGCGCGACCAGTGGCACCACACCCGCAGCATCGACGTCGACCTGACGGTGCTCGCCACCCTCGGCAGTGATGTGACTCGGCGGGGCGCCTACGCCCTGTACCTCGGATCGGGCGAGTGGCCGGTGCGGCTTCGGGTGCTGGGGCCCGAGCGCATCGCTCCCGGGCAGACCGGCTATGCCCGGCTGCACCTGCCGGTGGCGCTGCCGCTCGTGATGGGAGACCGCTTCGTGCTGCGGGACTTCGGCCGGGGGCAGACCGTCGGCGGCGGCACCGTGCTGGATCCCGACCCGCAATTGCGGGCTTCGGTCGCCAAGCCCGACACCCGCCTTGAACGCATGATCGCCGAGCGCGGGTGGGTTGAAGCGGCCCAGCTCGAGCGGCTGACCGGCGAACGCCCCGAACCGGTGCTCGGCGACTGGGTGGCGCCGCCAGAACTGGCCGAGGCGCTGGTGGACGACCTTCGTGATCAGATCGAGCGTGCCGGACCGCTCGGTCTCGACCTAGCTGCGCTCGACGAACGGCAGCGGCTCGCGATGGACACGCTCGACGGCGTCGTGATCGAGACCGGCCGGGCCCGGCGCGCCGACGCAGCCGACGTTCTCGCCGACCATCCGGTCATCGCCGAGCTGGCGGCGTCGCCCTTCTCGCCGCCTGCGGTGAGCGGCGTCACCCAGCGCGAGCTCCTGGCGCTGCAAGCTCGGGGCGACCTCGTGCATGCAGACGGGATCTGGTTTGCGGCTTCCGCTGTCGAGGCGGCAGCCGTGCGGATCGCGGGCCTGCTCGGTGCTCAGCCAGACGGCGTCACCGTCGCGGAGATTCGCGAGGAGCTCGGCACCACCCGGAAGTACGCGCTGCCGCTGGTGGGCCACCTGGACCGGACGGGCGTGACGCGGCGGCGGGGAGATCTACGCATCGCCGGACCGAGGCTGCCCCCGGTTCAGCAGTGAGGGCGCTAGCTGGCTTCGGTGCGAACGAGCAGCATGTTGCGCCGCTCGATCTCGTTGCGCCCGCCCCAGATGCCATGCGCCTCGCCGACGTCCAGCGCATGATCGAGACAGTCGCCGATGACCGAGCACTGGCCGCAAATTGCCTTCGCCCGCGCCTCGCGCTCAGCCTTCTCGTCACGCCGCTCTGTGCGGGGCGGCGGGAAGAACACCGCCGCCTGAGGTCCTCGACAAGCTGCCCTGTCCTGCCACTCCTCGACCAGCAAAGCGCTCATATGTCCCCCCTTGTCGGAGGGGACCCTAGAACACGAGAATTCGCTTGACAAGAGGTAAACGAAACCTCATTAGGTTTCGGAAACCGTCGCATCGTCCCGTTTTCGTCTCATCTCGCGGTAGTCCACGGCCGCGCCTTCGAGCGGCTCCACCTCCAGCACAACCCCGATCAGGCCGCTGACACGCAACGGTTCGCCCGCTTGCAAGGGCGTGAAACGGTTCACCCTCGCCCGCCACCGGGCGCCATGGACTTCGACAGTTCCGTCGGGATCGATGTCGGTCACCGCGTGCCCCTCGACCCCGATCAGCCACTCCCGACCCACCGTGGCGGTGCCGTAGCGGGTCCGCACCAGCGAAGGCAATCCCGAAAGCACGTACACGGCGACGCCGACAAGCCCGACGAGCAAGGGAATCCAGCTCATCGAGTGCTGACCGAACAGCGTCAGCGACCCGACGAGCACTGCCACGCCGCCCACCAGGGTCCAAAAGCGCGGCACACCCGTCTGGATGTCCACCGCGAAGGCCACGAAGCCGGCGATGAGCAGCGCCAGCGCCCACGGGCGGATGTCCAGCGTCCCCAAGCCGAACGCGGCAAGCAGCCCGCACGCCACTGCGACGAGTGCGGCGATGCCGATGCCGCCGGTGTAGAAGTCGAGCAGCAGCAGCGACAGCCCACAGAGCAGCAGCAAGTAGGCGACCGCAGGGCTGGCAGCGGTGTGGAACAGACCGTCGAGCAGCGGCAGCTTCACGAACGAGACCACCACATCGTCTGCGGGCGCCCGCCGGACCACGCCGTCGTCACCGGTCACGTTCTGCCCGATCGGCGGCAGGTGGCCCTCGTCGGACATGGCGAACAGGAACTCGCCGATCACCGGTGCCGAACTGTGGGTCAAACCTGCACCCATGGCGGTGTCGGCGTCGAAGTACCGGACGCTCGAGCCTGAGTGGAGTCCATCGCCGTCGTGGCTGTGGACATCGCCGGTGCCCGTGCCGTGAGCATGAACGAGACCCTGGACCGCCGTGAAATCGCCGATGCGCCCTCCCGGAGCGATCGCGGCGAAGTCGGCCGAGGTGACCAAGTGGGCGGCGCCTCCCAGCGCCTGCGCCCCGCTGGGGCCGACCCAGACGCCTACCGGCAGGTGCGCGAGGCGCACGTTGTCTGCCAATTCGACCAGCTCGTCGTCGTCGAGGGTGCTGCCTGCGCTGTCGATCTGGAGCACCACGCCGATCGCGTGGAGACCCGACGCGGAAACGATCTGTCGCTTGATGTACGACGCCATGATCGGATCAATGAGCCCGCTGACTTCCACCACCACGATCATCCGCGGACGCTCTTCGCCGACAATCTGGGGGGTATCGGACTCATGTGAGTCGGGGCCCGACTCATCGTGAGCAGACGCCGGAGCGGCAGCCAAGCCCATCACCGCACTCAGCAGCAGGATCAAGGCCCCCAGGCGCGCGAACCGGCGGCGGTGCTGACGTGCGTTCACCCAGGCTCCCTGGTTTGGCGGCCGGCCGAACTCTAGAGGCAGAGGCACGGGCCCGAGCGGCCCGTGAGCGCAACCGCATGAAGACCCCGCACACGAGCACAAAGCGCAGGGCGAGGCCATGGGCCGAACGGCACGACGCCGGGCACCGCCGACCCCATTACGCTGCGCCACCGTGACCGACATGCTGCTCGCCACCGACGCCGATTGGGTGGTCGAAGAGGTGGCCGCCGCGCTCTCGGCTCCCGAGGTGACGTTCCGGGTGGTGCGATCAGGTCAAGACGTACGACCCGCGGTGAAGGCAAGCACGCCCGACCTGGTGATCCTGGACTTCCAGATCGGCAACATGGGCGGCATGGCCGCCTGCTTGGACTTGCGCCTGGAATCGGACGTGGGCAGGCTGCCACGGGTGCCCGTGCTGATGCTCGCCGATCGTGAGGCCGATGTCTTCCTGGCCCGGCGCTCCGATGCCGACGCGTGGCTGGTCAAGCCGCTCAATCCGCTGCTGCTGCGGCGTACGGCGAAGGAGCTGCTGGGCGCCGAGACTGCAAGCACAACCTGAGCGACCTCGTATTGCTGTAGCGCCCGCGCCGGCTGGACCGGTAACTTCAGCCGGAGCAATCTGCCAATGGCGGTTGCAAACGGGCAGTGGCGCAGGTTGGTAGCGCGCTTCGTTCGGGACGAAGAGGTCGTGGGTTCAAATCCCGCCTGCCCGACGTCTCATGCGAGCGAGAAGGCTTCGCCCTCGCTCGCGACAATAGAAAGGCGCAAGGCTTCGCCGCGCTCGCGACAATGGAAGGGCCTAATGGCTCCGGTTTTGACCGCTGATTCTGCGAGGTGCTGTGGTGGCGGATGGTGACGCGAGGGCGACTGGTGCTCGGGTTGGGTTTGTTGGGCTTGGGAATGTTGGGGGGAAGCTGGCTTCGTCTTTGCTTCGCAATGGGTTTGAGCTGGTTGTTCGTGATCTGGATCGGGCGGCTATGGCGCCTTTTGTGGATTCCGGTGCTGGCGAAGCTTCGTCGGGTGCCGAGCTGGCGGAGCGCTGCGATGTGGTGATCTCTTGCCTGCCGACGCCTGCTGCGTCCGCGGCGGTGCTCGAGGCGCCTGATGGGGTGCTGGCCGGGTTCGGTTCAGCCGTCGCATCGGGCTCAGCCGGATCCGGTCCGAAGATCTGGGCTGAGATGAGCACTACCGACCACCGCGAGGTGAGCCGGCTCGGTGCACGGGTGGAAGCGGCGGGGGGCGCCGCCATCGACTGCCCGGTGTCGGGCGGATGCCATCGGGCTGCCACCGGCAACATCTCGATCTTTGCCGGCGGCGAGCGCGACACCTTCGAGGCGATGCTGCCGCTGCTGAGGGCCATGGGGCGGCGCATCCTGCACACCGGGCCGCTGGGCTCGGCCTCGGTTCTGAAGGTGGTGACGAACTACCTGGCCACCGCCAACCTGGTCTCGCTGTGCGAGGCGCTCGTCACCTCCCACGCCGCAGGCATGGATTTGGCCACGACGTACGAGGCGATCCGCATCAGCTCGGGCAATTCCTTCGTCCACGAGACCGAGAGCCAGGTGATCCTGAACGGCTCGCGTGACATCAACTTCACCATGGACTTGGTGTGCAAGGACATCGGGCTGTTCGCCGACATCGCCGCTGAGCATGGCCTGCCGCTGGAGCTGTCGCCGGTGCTGGTGGATGTGTTCGCCGACGGTGCGGCCCGTTACGGCGAGCGGGAGTGGTCGCCGAACATCATCCGGCGGCTCGAGGACGCCACTGGTCGGGCCATTACGGCTTCTGGCTTTCCAGCAGAGATCGTTGATGATGAGCCCGAGGTGGCTGGCGCCGAAGTGGTGGTGCGCTAGGCGGCGGCGACTGTTTCTGCGATCTGGATTGCGTTGAGGGCTGCACCTTTTCGTAGGTTGTCTCCTACTACGAAGAGGGCCAAGCCGTGCTCCACGGTGGGGTCGCGGCGGATGCGGCCTACGTAGGACGGGTCTTGGCCTGCTGCTTGCAGCGGGGTGGGCACCTCGGCCAGCTCTACGCCGGGTGCATCGGCTAGCAGCTCGGTGGCTCGTTCGGGTGAGATCGGGCGTTCGAAGCGCAGGTTCAGCGACAGCGAGTGGCCCGTGAAGACCGGTACCCGGACGCAGGTGCCTGACACCGCGAGATCGGGGATTCCCAGGATCTTGCGGCTCTCGTTTCGGAGCTTCTGCTCCTCATCGGTCTCCCCGGTGCCGTCGTCGACGAAGCTGCCTGCCTGAGCGAGCACGTTGTGGGCAATCGGGCCGGGGAACTTGTCGTGCGGGGGATGGACAGCGGCCCGTCCGTCATAGGTGAGCGCAGCCACACCGTCGATCGTCGCGTCGAGCGCGCGGTCGAGTTCGTCGACGCCTGCGAGGCCTGCTCCGGACACCGCCTGGTAGGTCGCTGCCACCATCGACACCAAGCCGGCCTCGGTGTGCAGCGGCGCCAGCACGGGCATCGCGGCCATCGTCGTGCAGTTGGGGTTGGCGATGATCCCCCTGGGGGCGTTGAACACCTCTTTGGCGTTGACCTCTGGCACCACGAGCGGGACGTCGGGATCCATGCGCCACGCCGAAGAATTGTCGATGACCGTCGGGCCCTGGGAAGCGACGTGCTCGGAGATCGCCAGCGACGTGGTCTTGCCGGCGGAGAAGAGCGCTATGTCGAGGTCGCTGTAGTCGGCTTCAGCGGCATTCTCGACGGCGATCTCACTGCCGTTCCACTGGATCTTGCGGCCTGCTGAGCGCGCTGACGCGAACAGACGCAGCTCGTCGATGGGGAAGCTTCGCTCGGCCAAAATGGCCTGCATGACGCCGCCTACTTGACCGGTGGCTCCGACGATTCCTACACGCATGCCAACGAGGCTACCGAGGCCCGTTTAGGGGGCTCCGGTGAATTGTGGGCGTTATCCGGGGCGGACGGGGGCAGCAGCACCCATGCTCAAACAAGCGCAGCGCCGCCCGTTGCACGGTGGACAGGCTGTGGCGCTGCGAACTGCGCGTGGGCACTGCTGCCCCCGCCCGCCCCTCGTTTCGTCGTTCGTCAGTCCAGGCCGTGTCTGATTCGCCTGGTCAGTCCAGGCCGAAGGCTGTGTGGAGGGCGACCGTGGCTCGGTCTACGTCGGCTTCGGCTACTACGCAGGAGATGCGGATCGGCGAGGTGGAGATCATCTCGATGTTGATGTGCTGGTCGGCCAGCGTCTCGAACATCGTGGCGGCCACGCCGGGATGGCTGGCCATGCCCGCGCCCACGAGCGACACCCGGGCGATGCCGGCATCGGTGTTCGTCGATGAAAAGCCCACCGTGTCGACCATGTCCTCGCAAATGGCTCGCACCTCATCGGCGCTCTCTGCGGGCACGGTGAACGAGATGTCCGTGCGGTCGTGATCGCCCACGTTCTGCACGATCATGTCGACGATGACCGCCGCGTCGGCGAGGGTGCGGAACACCTTGGCAGCGATGCCCGGCTCGTCACGCACGCCGACCAGCGTCACCTTGGCTTGCGATGTGTCCGGCACGATGCCGGTCACGATCGGCTTTTCCATCTCTCTCGCGTCCATGCCTGACTCCGTATCGACGACCCATGTTCCCGGTTCCCAAGTAAATGCCGAGCGCACGTGCAACCGAACGCCGTACGTGCGGGCAACCTCGACCGATCGGGCAGCCGGCTTGGGGCAGCCCATCGCAGTCATCTCGAGCAGCTCGTCGAACCCGATGCGAGCGATCTTGCGGGCGTTGGGGCACACCCTTGGATCGGTCGTGAACACCCCCGACACGTCGGTGTAGAGCTCGCAGGCGTCAGCGCCGAGACCGTGCGCCAGCGCCACCGCGGTCGTGTCCGAGCCGCCGCGGCCCAGGAACGTCACATCGTTGTCGGTGGACACGCCCTGCGCCCCCGCCACGACGGCGACGCGTCCGGCTTCGATCGACTCGGTTACCCGCTTGGGCGTCACCGACAGGATCTTGGCATTGCGATGGTTGGTGTCGGTGAGAAAGCCGGCCTGACTGCCGGTGAACGAGTCGGCCGGGACACCCGCGTCGTGCAGTGCCATGCACAACAACGCGATCGCCTTGCGCTCGCCCGCCGTGATCAGCATGTCCATCTCGCGGCCCGACGGCTCGTCTGAGATCTGCGTGGCCAGCGCGATGAGCTCGTCGGTTTCGGAGCCCATGGCGCTCACCACGAGGACGATCTCGTCGCCGCGGCTGCGGCAGTGCTTCACATGATCGGCAACCTCGCGCATGCGCGCCGCGCTGGCGACCGACGTTCCACCGAACTTCTGCACTACGAGCGGCACCTCGGGCGAGGGTAACGGGCAGGCGTCCGAGGGGGTGCTGGGGTGCCGCGCCGGGCGTGGCGGGGCGTCGGTAGTGTGACCGCCGGTACTGGTCAGGGGTCTTTATGAGCAGCGAGAAGAGACAACGCCAGCGAGAGAACCGCATGCGGGCGGTGGCCGAGGCCGAGCGCGCCAAGAAACGCTCCACCGTGGGGCGCAAAGTGCTGCGCGTCGTGCTCGCCGTGGTCGCCGTGCTGGTGGGGCTGTGGCTGTGGAGCACGTTCTCAGGCGGTGACGACGAGAGCGACGACGTTGCGACCGACGCCGAGGCTGGCGCACCCGCGGTCACGACGTTCGAGACCAACGAGCCGACCGGCGACACAACCGACGCAACGAGCGACGAGGCGCCGGACGTGGTGCCGGACGAGGCCACCGAGGCCACTGACGCCGTAGCCGCTACGACCACCGCAGCCCCCGCGACGGATCCGGCGAGTTGCCCCGCTGAAGACGGCAGCGATGGCCCGCTCAATCAGTTCGACGCACCGCCCCCGCTGTGCATCGACGTCGAGACGCTGTACGCCGCGACCTTCGACACCAACATGGGCGCCTTCACGATGGTGCTCGACCCATCGCTGGATCGCCTCAGCGTCAACAACTTCGTGGTGCTCGGCCGCTGGGGCGCCTACGACGAGACGCTGTTCCACCGGATCATCGCCAACTTCGTCGTGCAGGGCGGCGACGTGCAACTGCAGTACGGCAGCGGCGGTCCCGGCTACCAGTTCACGGGCGACTTCCCGCCAGCCGACGACTGGTACCGGATCGGCTCGGTGGCCATGGCCAATCGGGGCAATCCCGCCACCAACGGCTCGCAGTTCTTCATCATCACCGGCGACGACGGCGCAGGGCTGCCGCCGCTGTACTCACCGCTCGGCCATGTCGTCGAGGGCTTGGACGTCGTGATGGAGATCGAAGGCGTGGCGACCGGCGCCGGCGACGAGCCGCTGGACGAGGTAGTGGTGCGCAGCGTGACGATCAGCGACGCCACCGAGGCCCAGATCGACGCGTACAACGATGCGCGCAGCTAGCGCAGACACGCTGGCAGGCCGGGCGCAGCGAACCGATCAGGCGTAGGCTCGCTCCGATGCAGCGCCAGTCTGAAGACGGCCCGACGGAGCCAGACGCGTCGGGATGGTCGTTCCCACCGGCGTCCACCGCGGATGAGAACGGCCTGGTCGGGGCTGGGGCAGACCTCGAAGCGGGCACGCTGCTCGGTGCTTACCGGGCAGGACTGTTCCCCATGCCGCTGGGCGACACCGTCGGCTGGTGGTCGCCCGACCCGCGCGGCATCCTGCCGCTCAGCTACCTGCGGGTCAGCCGTTCGTTGCGGCGGGCCTGCAAGCGCTTCGACATCCGCATCGACACTGCCTTCGAACAGGTGCTGGAATCATGCGCCGATCCCGCCCGCCCGCATGGCTGGATCAGCGACGACATGCACGCCGCTTACCTCCATCTGCACGAGTTGGGGTGGGCCCACAGCGTGGAAACCTGGCTCGACGACGAACTGGTGGGCGGCCTGTACGGCGTGGCCGTCGGCGCGCTCTTCGCCGGCGAGTCGATGTTCCACACCGAGAGCGACGCCTCCAAGGTCGCGCTGGTGGCCCTGGTGGATGCGATGAAGGTGACGGGGGGCGCACTGCTCGACGTGCAATGGTCCACGCCGCATCTGGCTGGGCTGGGCGCCGTGGAGGTCGAGCGCGCGGCGTACCTGGAGTTGCTGGCCGAAGCCATCACCCGGCCGCTGCCGGAAATCTGGCTGCGCCCGATGGTCTTCCGCATGCTCGACGGCTAGGCGGAATGGCGAGGGCCTAGCGTTCACGGCTGTGACTGGCACTGAATCGCCACGGCGCACGCGGCCGTGACCGCCTCTCAGGAGCCACGGCGCACGCGGCCGTGACCGCCTCTCAGGAGCCACGGCGCACGCGGCCGTGGCTGATGCGCACGTACTCGGGGCATTCCACAGCCCGGGCGTCCAACGAGCTGTACCGCTCGATGCTGACCAAGGGCCAGACCGGGCTGTCCGTGGCGTTCGACCTGCCGACGCAGACCGGCTACGACCCTGACCACCCGATGGCGCGCGGCGAGGTGGGCAAGGTGGGCGTCCCCGTCACCCACCTGGGCCACATGGCTCAGCTCATGGACGGCATCCCGCCCGATGCCATGAATACCTCCATGACCATCAACGCCACCGCGCCGTGGCTGCTCAGCCTCTATATCGCCAACGCGCAGAACGCCGGTGTCGCTTCGGAGGCGCTGCGGGGCACCACCCAGAACGACATCGTGAAGGAGTACCTGAGCCGGGGCACGTACATCTTCGGCCCCGACGCCAGCAGGCGGCTGACGACCGACGTAGTGGCGTACTGCTCGCAGCACGTGCCGCAGTGGAACCCGATCAACGTGTGCAGCTACCACCTGCAGGAGGCCGGGGCCACACCCACCCAGGAGATCGCCTACGCGCTGGCGACCGCCATCGACGTGCTGGACGCGGTGCGTGACAGCGGCAAGGTGCCCCCGGACCGGTTCGATGCCACCGTGGGCAGCATTTCGTTCTTCGTGAACGGGGGCATCCGCTTCATCGAAGAGGTCTGCAAGGTGCGGGCCTTCACCCAGATGTGGGACCAGATCTGTGCCGATCGGTACGGGGTGGCCGACCCCAAGATGCGACGGTTCCGGTACGGCGTACAGGTGAACTCGCTCGGGCTCACCGAGGCACAGCCGGAGAACAACGTGGCCCGGATCACGCTCGAAGCCCTCGGCGTCACGCTGTCGCAGCGAGCCCGGACCCGCTCGCTGCAGCTGCCTGCCTGGAATGAAGCGCTGGGGCTGCCACGCCCATGGGACCAGCAGTGGTCGCTGCGAATCCAGCAGGTGCTGGCCCATGAGACCGACCTGCTGGAGTACGGCGACATCTTCGACGGCTCGGTGGTGGTAGAGGGCTTGACGGCTGAGCTGGTGGAGTCGGCGCAGGCTGAGCTGACAGAGGTGCTCGATATGGGTGGCGCCTTTGCGGCGATCACCGAGCTGAAGCGGCGGCTGGTGGCGAGTCACACCGAACGGGTGCGCCAGATCGAGAGCGGCGAGCTGATCGTGGTGGGAGTGAACGACTTCACCGAGACGGCGCCGTCGCCGCTGGAGGGCGACGAGTCGATCCTGCGGGTGGATCCCGCGGTGGAAGCCGAGCTGGTGGCCGACCTCGAACGCTGGCGCAGCGCCCGGAACTCGAACCGGGTCGTCGCGGCGCTGGACGACCTGCGGGTGGCCGCATCAGGCGACGTGAACATCATGGGCCCGAGCATCGAGGCGGCCCATGCCGGGGTGACCACCGGCGAGTGGGCACAAGCCCTGCGCGAGGTGTTCGGCGAATTCCGTGCGCCGACCGGTTTGGGCGGCGCGGCTGCGGGCGGCACCTCGAGGGGTCCCGCACTGGCGACCGTGGCCCAGCGATGCGCAGCGATGGCGGGAGGGCCGCCGCGGGTGCTGGTGGCCAAGCCCGGCTTGGACGGTCATTCCAATGGGGCCGAGCAAGTAGCGGTCGCAGCACGCGACGCCGGCATGGAAGTCGTGTACGAGGGCATTCGGCTGACTCCGGGCCACATTGCCGCGACAGCGCGCGACGAGGACGTGGACGTGATCGGCCTGTCGATCCTGTCGGGCAGCCACCTCGAACTCGTGCCAGAGGTGCTGGCGTGCCTCGATGCCGAGGGCGTGAGCGCTCCGGTGATCGTTGGCGGCATCATCCCGCCGGCAGATCATCAGGCGCTCCGTGACGCCGGGGTGGCCGCCGTCTACACGCCGAAAGACTTCGAGCTGTCCGCGATCATGGCCGACATCGCCGGCTTGGCCGAGCGATCACGGGCCGTATCGGGCTGACCGTATCCTCACTCGCATCCGAGCTGAGCGCGTCGCCGGATCGCAGGGTTCAGAGGTGTGGATCCATTGCTGAAGAACCGTTTCCGGCTCGCCAAACTGCTCGTTCCGGCGTTCTTCGTCTTGTACCTGGTGATGATCCCGCTCAACGGGGTGCTCGAGTCCGAGCACAGCGAGGTCTTCCCGTTCTTCAAATGGAAGCTCTTCGCGAACATTCCCGACTGGCAGACGACCGAGTTCGGCCTGGCCATCGATGCGATCGACGGCGAGCCGACGAACGGCGACTTCTACCTGATCCCGAGCACCGACATTCGCGACTGGAAGGTGATGAGCAGCATCGCCTGGGCGTGCCGCCGGGGCGACCCCTGCGACGAGACGGTTGCCGACGTGCTGGTGCCGATCGTCCACCAAGCGCTCGGCGATCACAGCATCGACTTCAGCATCGTCGAAGCCGAGGTCGACCTTCGCGAGGTTCGGGACGGGGTCGACGATCTCGCGGACGGGATCGCGCTCAGGACCGACTTCTACCGGCCGGTCAAGGTCATCGGCCAGTGGAATACCGAGACCGGCCGCATCGGGCCGTCCACGGACGCGGAGTAGGCGGCCGTGCGCACGAAGAGCTCGATGCGCTGGATCCGCAGGTCCGTCCTGCAGGCGGGCGAGACCGGACATCGCACCCCGGCCGAGCTGAGGGAGGCGGCCACCGATGTGGTCATGCTGAGTCGCTTCTACTACCTGTTTCTCGCCTTCAACATCGGCACTTCAGGGCTGCAGTTCGGCCGGGCCTACATGGGACGGCCGCCCACTGCGCCGCTGTGGCCGATCGATGCCGTGCAGTGGCTGACCGGAGGGGGGTGGTTCGCTCGCGACCATGTCGTGACGGTGGTCGGGTTGGCGTTCGCTATCGCTGCAGCGAGCTTCCCGAGAATCTTGCTGTGGCGGCTGGGCAGCTTTGCGTACCTGCTGTTGCACGTGTCGCTTGCCAATTCCTACGGAGCCATCAACCACGGCTCGCACGTGATCCTCTTCGTCGGGTTCGCGTTGCTGTTCCTGCCGCGGCGCGACGACGGCCCCCGCATGGCACGCACGAACGTGCTGTCGTGCCTCACGGTCCTGTGGTTTGCACAGGGACTGATCTTGCTGTCGTACACGCTGTCGGGCTTCTGGAAGATCTGGCACAGCCGCCTCGAGGTGTTCTCGCCCGATGCCATGTCGAGGATACTGCTGGACCGGGCGCTGCTCGAGGCCGACAACATCCCGGTCCTGCTGCCGTTCGTGGCACAGCACAACTGGCTGGCGCAGTCGATGTGGTGGCTGACGCTCTACATCGAGATCTTTGCGCTGCTGGTGGTGTTCCGGCCCCACCTGCATCGGCCGTTCGGCGCTGTGCTGATGCTGTTCCACATCACGAGCGACTGGCTCATGAACATCTCGTTCTCCCTGAACATCGTCATGCTGGGGTTGTTCTTGCTGCTGTCGCCGTTGGCCCCCGCACGGTTCTCGCTGTCGGGCATTGTTCGGTCGCTGCCGATCGTGGGCATCGGGTTCCGCGCTCTCGAACGCCGGCAGCGGTCACAGGAGCCTCCACCGGCGGATCGCGTCTGGCTCGTGTATGACGGCGAATGCCTGATGTGCAACAACTACGCCCAGTACCTGAGGCTGCAACAGTCAGTCGGGGAATTCGTGCTGGTCGATGCCCGTCAAGGCGGGCCGATCGTCTCCGAAGTCCGGGAGCTGCCGCACGATCTCAACGACGGGATGGTGGTCAAGATCGGCGAGCGCTTCTTCGTCGGTCACGATGCGCTGAACGTGCTCGCGCTGCTGGCGGAGGACCGTGGGTTGTTCAACAAGTTCAACCGGCTGGCGTTTCGTTCGCCGCTGATTTCGCGTGTTACCTATCCCGTGATGAAGGGTGCTCGGTGGGTCTTGCTGAAGCTGAAGGGCGTGGCGCCGATTACCTCCGATGGCTGAGCTCGCAGGGTCGGGGCCGGGGTGATCGGGGGCAGATGCACCCATGCTCAAACAAGCGCAGCGCCGATTGTTGAACGCTGGACGGGCTGTGGGCGCTGCGAACTGCGCGTGGGCACACCTGCCCCCGCTCACCCCTAGTTCTTCTGGGCGCTTGGCTCTTTGGCTCGGCTGCTCAGGGGTTGGGCCAGGGGTCGGCGTCGGTGATGTTGGCGAGGGAGCTGTTGTCGGCGCCTTCGGTTCGGCCGGTCCAGCGGACGTGGCCGGGGGTGGCGCTGAGACGGGCAATCACATTCTGCTGTTTGAGGCCGTCTACCTCTACGAACACATCTCTGGCTTTGGCATGGGGGTCGTCGGCAAGCTGGCTCATGTCGAGGACTGGTGCTGCTGCGGCTTGGGCCTTGTCGAAGGCGGCTACTGCTTCAGCAAGGGTTCGTTGCGATACCCATGCGGCCATGGCGGCGTCGAGCTCGGCGCGGTGGGCCATGCGGCCCTCGAAGGTGGTGAAGCGCTCGTCGTCACCGATGCCGATCATCGCCATGACTCGTGCCGCGACCGAGTCGCTCGACGTACTGACGGCCAGCCAGCCCCCGTCGGATGCCTGGTAGGTGCCCCGAGGGACGCTGTAGGGGATGCCTGATCCGAGGCGGGGCTGCAGGTAGCCCTCGGAGTGCCAGGCGGTCATCAGCGGGCCCATCGCCTGGGACATGGAGTCGAGCAGGTTGACGTCGACCACCTGGCCGACGCCGCTGTGCAGCGCCGCCATTGCTGCGAACGCGCCGGCCAGCCCCGCAATCTCGTCGGTGAGCGCAACCGGCGGCAGCAGCGGCGCGCCGTCGGCCTCGCCGTTCATGGAGGCGAAGCCGCTCATTGCCTCAGCGAGGGTGGCGAAACCGGGGCGGTCGCGGTAGGGACCGTCCTGACCGAAGCCGGTCAGCCGGACGATCACCAGCTTCGGGTTGGCTTCGATCAGCTCGTCGGGCACCAGTCCGAGGGCTTCGAGCTTGCCGGGGCGGAAGTTCTCCACCAGCACATCGGCGACAGTGAGCAGTCGCCGCAGCAATGCGAGGTCGCTGTCTGCTTTGAGGTCGAGCGTCACGCAGCGCTTGTTGCGGTTGACGAGGCGCCACCACAGCGTCTCGCCGTGCGCATCGCGCCAGCCCATGTTGCGGACGGTGTCGCCGCCGGGCCGTTCCACCTTGATGACATCGGCCCCGAAATCGGCCAGGTAGCGGGCGCAGTGCGGCCCGGCGAATACTGAGGACAGGTCCACGACCCGCAAGCCGTCGAGCGGCATGGGTGGCGCGGGAGTCGGGCCGGCTGTCACGGCTAGCGGTAGCGGACGGCGGGCCAGGATGTGGGGGCTTGCCACGCGCGGCCGCTGAAACGCCACTTGCTGGGCGGGCCTGCGTCGGGGGCAGGCGGAGCGGGACGCGGCCACAGCAGCTCGAGTGCGGTGACGATGGCCGCGGCTTCGGTCGCAGTTGCGGCGGGCGTGATGGCCACGTTCGAATCGCTGATCACAGGCGCAGTCACCGGTCGCTCGCTCGTGCCATCTGCGCCGCCGATCTACAGGGGCACGTTGCCGTGCTTGCGGCGCGGCAACTCCTCGCGCTTGGCGCCGATCATGTCGAATGCAGCGATGACCTTCTGGCGGGTCTCGGCAGGGTCGATGACCGCATCCACGATGCCTCGCTCGGCGGCGATGTAGGGGTTCGCATACTTGCGGCTGTACTCGTCGACCAGCGCCGCTTTGCGGGCCTCGGGGTCGGCGGCCTGCTGCAGCTCGCGCCGGTTCAGTATCTCCACCGCTCCCTGGGGGCCCATCACGGCCAGCTCGGCTGTGGGCCAGGCGAAGCTGACGTCGCAGCCCACCGACTTGGAATCCATGACGACATATGCGCCGCCGTAGGCCTTGCGGGTGATCACCTGCACCCGCGGCACGGTCGCCTCGCAGTAGGCGTACAAGAGCTTGGCGCCGTGGCGGATGATGCCGCCATGCTCCTGGTCGACGCCGGGCAGGAACCCGGGCACGTCCACGAACGTCAGCAGCGGGATGTTGAAGGCGTCACAGAAGCGCACGAAACGGGCCGCCTTCTCCGACGACTCGATGTCGAGCACGCCGGCCATCACCATCGGCTGATTGCCCACAACGCCCACTGAGCGGCCGTTGAGCCGTGCGAAACCGCAAACAATCGAGCCCGCCCAGGCGGCGTGGTACTCGAAGAAGTCGCCGTCGTCGACGACCTCGCCGATCACCTGCTTCATGTCGTAGGGCACGTTGGGGCTATGCGGCATGAGGTCGCGCAACGACGGGCACCAGCGGTCAGGTTCGTCCGTGGCCTCGATGACCGGCGGCGCGTCGAGGTTGTTCGACGGCAGGAACGACATCAGGTAACGCACGTCGTCGAGGACGGCCTTCTCGTCGGCCGCCACGAACGTGGCCACGCCCGACTTGGTGCTGTGCGAACCGGCGCCGCCGAGCTCCTCGAGGGTGACATCCTCGCCGGTGACGGTCTTCACCACGTCGGGGCCGGTGATGAACATGTGGCTGGAGTCACGCACCATGAAGATGAAATCGGTCATGGCGGGCGAGTACACAGCGCCGCCGGCGCACGGACCCATGATGACGCTGATCTGCGGGATGACGCCCGAGGCCAGCACGTTGCGGCGGAAGATGCCGCCGTAGCCGGCCAGCGAGACGACGCCTTCCTGGATGCGGGCGCCGGCGCCGTCGTTGAGGCCGATGATGGGGGCGCCGACCGACTCGGCGAGGTCCATGACCTTGTGGGTTTTCTCGGCGAACACCTCGCCGAGGGCGCCGCCGAACACGGTGAAGTCCTGGCTGGCCACGAAGACCTTGCGGCCCTCGATGTTGCCCCAGCCGGTGATGATGCCGTCGGTGTAGGGGCGCTCGTCGAGGCCGACGTCGTGGGCCCTGTGGCGAGCGAGCATGTCGAGCTCGTGGAAGGTGCCGTCGTCGAACAGGTACTCGATGCGCTCGCGGGCGAGCATCTTGCCCTTGTCGTGCTGGCGCTGGACGGCCCGCTCGGTACCGGCGTTGCGCGCCTCGTCACGGCGGCGGGCGAGCTCTTCCAGCCGCTCGTCCATGGTCGGCTCAGACATCTGCCAGAGCCTACGAGATTAGCCTCATCTCCTGTCAGGGCCGCAGCCGCTGGCTGCGCTGTCAGGAGGGGGAATCCATGGCCTTTGCTACCGGCGTCTTTGCGCTCGAGGGTGATCCCGAACTCGATCTAAAGCGCCAGTACTCGGTCCAACCGATCCTTCGGTTCCTCGAGGCGCTCAATGGGACTGATGTCATCTTTCGAGACATTGGAACAGCCGAGGAATTGAAGCACTACCTCACGCAATGGACCCTGGCCAAGTACCGCAAGTTTGACATCGGCTACTTCAGCTTCCATGGCACCCCCGGCTCTCTCTGGTTCCCCGACGGACGCAAATCGCCGGTCACGTTGGAGGAATTGGGGGAATGGCTCGAGGGACGCGCGCAGGGTCGCATCATCCATTTCGGTGCGTGTTCGGTCATGCGGCTCGGCGATCAGCGCTTGAAGGAGTTCCGGAAACGCACCGAGGCGACCGCCGTCATGGGCTATCGCACAGACATCGACTGGGCAGAGTCCATGGCGTTCGACACGCTGCTGTTCAGCGCCCTGGGCTGCTACCAACGGATCGGTAACGTCGAGAACTACCTTGACAGAGTCGCTGGCAAGCTTCGCGAGCATCTCGGTTTCAGGATCATCCGCTGACCTCGCCGCCGTGTCACTCCCGGAATCAGGCGTGTTCAATCGCAGGAGAACGCGAATTCCATCGCGGTGCAGATCTGCCGCATCCGTTCGTCGCTCAGACGACCCAGGCGCTCCACCATCGAAGCCTGAGACGTGATGCGCACGGAGTCCAGGTTGACGGCCGAGAGTTCCGCTACGGGATCGTCACCGGGTTCAAGCACAACTTCGCTCGACAAACCTCGGATCGTTGTCGTGCATGGCGCCACTACCGCATTCGTCAGGCGATCCAAGGCGGAGTCGCGCAACAACACGACGACTGGACGGCGCCCGATGTCCGGCGCTTCACACCACCAGACCTCACCCCACCGTGGACGCGTCGCATTCACGGCTGTGCTTCGTCGGTGTCGGTTTCCCCGGGGCGCTGTGCCTGATGAAGGTCGGCCGCCAGGAATGATTCCAAGTCACCCCACTTATCGGGTGTGCTGAGCGGAATGCGGTCGTAGACCTCATACTGCGCATCAATCTCGGCCTTGCGGTGACGTTTGGCAAGAGCCTCGAGGGCGGCGTCCATCATCGCTGCATCGCTGTCCCAGGCTTGCAGCCCACGAGCGTGGGCGAGAAGGTCTTCATCGACTGTAGTGCTTACTCGACGCCTCATGCCACAAACGTAGCATTATTGTGCTACTCGTGTGGCCGCACGGCGGCGGAGGCGACATGGGACACATCGCGCGGGCGGCATGGCGAGCAACGAACGCGGCGGGGCGGCTGGCGGGCGGAAATTGAACCCTCGACCGACGCCGAGTCGCGCTGCTTGGCTCGTGCGCGTCGCCGGTCCTGCCGTATCACCGCGCGCGTAAGCTGCGGGCATGGAACTGGGGCCTGTGCATCACGTGTCAATCAACTGCGCCGATGTGGACGCTGCGGCGCCGTTCTACACCGACGTCCTGGGCATGAAGCCGCTGGACCGGCCTGACTTCGGCTTCAACGGGCGGTGGCTGCAGACCTCGGGCGGCGGCGAGGTGCACCTCATCGAAGTGGCCGATTGGGTGCCGCCCAAGGGCCAGCACTGGGCATTCAAGGTGGACGACATCGACGCGACCGTGTCCGAGCTGCGCGAGGCCGGCGTGAGGGTCAAGGACCCCGTGCCGCTGCCGGGCACGACTGCCCGCCAGACGTTCTTCTTCGACCCCGCCGGCAACATGATCGAGCTGAATCAGCCCGCCTGACTCACGTGTCGGCGCGGTAGGCCGCCAGATTCATCACCCGGTCGAACAGGTTCTCGGCACCGATCTGATTGCAGAGGGCCTCAAAGCCGCTGTGCGGGCCGTGCCATACCAGCTCATCGACGCTGTTGGACACGGGCGCATCGGTGCGCACCGTGGCTATGCGGCGGAACAGCAGGGCGAGATCTCGCTCAGCAACCAGCGTTGCAGCGAGGCCTGCAGCGCCGCGGACCTTGGGCTCCCAGTCTTCGTGCGAGTCGGGAATCGCCTCGATGTGGCCGTAGTGCGACAGCATCACGGATGTTGACTTGGCGCCCCAGCCCTTCAGGCCTGGAAAGCCGTCAGCGCTGTCGCCGACGAGGCCCAAATAGTCGGGAATCGATTCGGGCCTGACGCCGAACTTGGCCTCGACGCCGGCCGCGTCGATCACCTCGTCGGCCCGGCGGTCCCACTGGACGACTTTGCCGCCCACGCACTGGCCCAAGTCCTTGTCGGGCGTGCAGATGAACACCTGCCGGACTCGCTCGTTGTCGTCAGCCATCGCCGCGCCTGCTGCCATGGCGTCGTCGGCTTCGAACTCGATCATCGGCCAGACAGCGACGCCCAGCAGCTCCAATGCCTCCTCGGTGGGATGGAACTGGGACAACAGGTCGGGGTCGATGCCCGAGCCGTCCTTGTAGCCGGGCCACAGATCATTGCGGAACGACTCCACGACATGATCGGTGGCGACGGCGATGTGCGTTGCGCCGCCCTCCAGCAGCATCACGATGTTGCCGAGCACGCCCCGCAACGCCCCGATCTCGCTGCCCTCCCTCGAGGCACGGCGAGGCACCGCGAAGAAGTGACGGAACAACTCGTAGGTGCCGTCGATCAGGTGAACATCGAACCGCCCCTGACCGGGTGATCCTCCCAGCGATCCCTCCATGAGCGCGACCCTACGAGGCGTCGGCGACCGGAAACACCTGCCGTCCGAAACTCGTTTGGCAGACGGAACATCCGGTACTAAGCAGATGCTCATCGGCGGCCTGTCCTAGAACGCCACCTAGAGCAACCTCGTACAAGCGCCGCCCAGATCACCATCCACCGTTGGCGACGTCGGGACGTCTACCTTCAGTTGCGTGCCGAGTTTCCCGCCAAATGCCGCTCGCCATACACAAGTGCGGCGCCGGCCAGGCGAAGTTCGGGATGCCATCGAGCAAGTGCTCTCGGACGCTGACGTGCCCATGCCTGTGAAGGACATCCATGCAGCAGTTGAGGCTCGGCTTGGGGCAGCCGTCGCGGAGTCATCCGTCCGCAGTTATCTCCGACTCAATGCCCGCTCAGGAGGCCAGTTCAAACGTGTCAGCCGCGGCATCTACACCTTGGCCTGAGCCCTACGCAACCATCGGCGACGCAGCGCTCTATCACGACGACTGCCTCGCGTGGCTCACCACGCAACCGGCCGAGTCGATCCACGGCGTCGTAACCGACCCGCCGTATGGATTCGTCGAATACACACCGGCGCAGCAGGAAAAGCTCCGCAACGGCCGCGGCGGCGTGTGGCGCCTACCACCAGCGTTTGATGGCCACCGTCGTTCGCCAGTGCCGCGCTTCACCACTCTCAGCAACGATGACCTGGACCACCTGTCCTGCTTTCTTGGCCGGTGGGCCGAGGCGCTGTTGCCCGTGCTCGTGCCGGGCGCGCATGTGCTCATGGCATCAAACCCGCTTGTCTCGCACCTTGTCGCCACGGCCGTGTGCAGCGCGGGCTTCGAACGCCGCGGGGAAATCGTGAGACTCGTCATGACTATGCGGGGCGGCGACCGACCCAAGAACGCGCACGAGGAGTTCGCAGAAGTAACGGTGATGCCGCGATCCGGATGGGAGCCTTGGCTGCTCTTCCGCAAACCCCTCGAGGGCCGGGTCCAGGACAATCTCCGCAAGTGGGGTACGGGCGGCTTGCGGCGGCTTTCACAGACCAAGCCATTCGCTGATGTCATCCGGTCGGCACCCACCCGCACCGCCGAACGGAAGCTCGCTCCTCATCCGAGTCTCAAACCCCAAGCCTTCCTGCGCCAAGTGGTCAGAGCGATCTTGCCGCTCGGCGAGGGCACCGTCCTGGATCCGTTTGCCGGGTCGGGGTCGACGTTGGCCGCGGCCGAGGCACTCAGCTACTGCAGCATCGGCGTCGAATGCGACGCTGCGTACGTCAAAGTTGCCGCTGAGTCCATCACACGGCTGCGTGACTATGACCCGGATTCGTCCTCGGAGACTTCCAAGTAGACCCAGCTGTCGCGGAGCTTCTTCACGCCGTCACGGTGAAGCGTCGCCGTGCGTGTCCACGGCACCTCCACGCTTCGTCGTGGCTTTGATCTCTACGCCGGATTCGCCCGCCTTAACGGCGTTATCGGGGTACGTGCCAGCGACGAGCAAATCAGGGTGTCCATTGTGGTAGGCGTTCGGCACCAGCGTTCGGGCATGTGACGACATGTAGGCCGTCAGCATGTCTGACACGACGCCGGAGAGAATCGCTCCGCGAACCGTGTCCTCAAGACGGCCAAGGCCCTTGCCGGCGAGATGCTGATTGACGTCGTAGAAGAAGTCGTACACATCTTGCATCGCCGCTTCGAAGTCGAGCAATCTCAGTTCATAGGGCAACGCGATTTCCGTATTGAAGCAATCGCGACGTACTTCTTGGCGCAAGATCACCACGGCGCGGCAGGCTAGGACACTGGCAGGGACGCGTTCTAGAGTTGGCGCGGCCGACCCGCCGGCGCACTTGCTGCGGTGGGTGCCGCACACCAGCAGCCCGCAACGATCCACGACACCAACGCAAGACACTGAGGGGACGACATGAAGGTTCCGTTTACTGTTTCCGACTTCCTGTACCGGGCTGAGAACGTTTACCCGGAGCGGGTGGCGCTGGCCGACGAGCCCGAGGCGCCCGGCGGCGGGCTTGGCGAGATCACCTACGCCCGGTTCGGCGAACTGGTGCGGGCCCAAGCCGCCAAGCTGGACCAGCTCGGCATCGGCCACGGCGAGCGGGTCGCGATGGTGTCCCAGAACGCCGGTCGGCTGATGACATCGTTCTACGGCGTGTCGGGCTACGGCCGCATCTTCGTGCCGATCAACTTCCGCCTCAGCCACGACGAGATCAGCTACATCATCGATCACTGCGGCGCCACGATGCTGCTGGTAGATCCCTCCATGGAGGACACCTGCAAGGACATCGACGTCGAGCACTTCGTGGTGATGGGCACCGACGCGGACGACCAGATGTACGCGCAGGGCGTCGAGCCTGCCCCGTGGACCCCCGACGAGGACGTCACCGCCACCATCAACTACACCTCCGGCACCACCGCCCGCCCCAAGGGCGTGCAGCAGACCCACCGGGCGCTGTGGGTGAACGCCACCACGTTCGGTTGGCACTCGGGCGTCAACGACCGCGACGTGTACCTGCACACGCTGCCGATGTTCCACTGCAACGGCTGGGGCATGCCCTACGCCGTGACCGGCATGGGAGGCAAGCACGTGGTGCAGCGCGAGGTGCGCGGCCCCGAGATTCTGCGGCGCATCGACGAGCACGGCGTGACGCTGATGTGCGGCGCGCCGGCGGTGGTGGCCGCCGTGCTCGATGCTGCGGCCGAGTGGGAAGGCCCCATTCCCGGCAGCGGTCGGGTGCGGATGGT
The DNA here is from genome assembly GCA_965231925.1 of Acidimicrobiales bacterium. Taxonomy (GTDB): domain Bacteria; phylum Actinomycetota; class Acidimicrobiia; order Acidimicrobiales; family Poriferisodalaceae; genus Poriferisodalis. The sequence goes on along the minus strand of OZ246894.1, from coordinate 82,406 downwards.
GGTGGCGGGCGCCCCGCCGCCCACGCGCACCATCGCCCGGATGGAGACCGAGCTGGGCTGGGAGTTCATCCAGATCTACGGCCTCACCGAGACGGCGCCGCTGCTGACCATGAACCGCTGCCGGCCCGAATGGGACGACTTCGAGCCCGACGACAAGGCCCGCAAGCTGAGCCGGGCGGGTGCGCCGGCGATCGGCGTCAAGATCGACGTGGACAGCCAGGGCGAGATCCTGGCGCGGGCCAACGTGGTGCTCGAGGGCTACTGGGAGCAGCCCGAGGCCACCGCCGAGGCCATCACCGAAGGCTGGTTCCACACCGGCGACGGCGGCACGATGGACGATGAGCACCACGTCACGATTTCCGACCGCAAGAAGGACGTGATCATCTCTGGCGGCGAGAACGTGTCCTCCATCGAGGTGGAGGACGTGCTGTTCAGCCATCCGGCAGTCACCGAAGTTGCGGTGATCGGCGTGCCCGACGAGAAGTGGGGCGAGACCATCAAGGCCCTCGTGGTCGTCGACGGCGAACCAACCGAGCGGGAGCTCATCGACTTCTGCCGCGAGCGGATGGCCCACTTCAAGTGCCCCACCAGCGTCGACTTCCGCGAGGAGCTCGCCCGCACCGCCACTGGCAAGCTCCAGAAATTCAAGCTCCGTGCGCCGTACTGGGAAGGCATGGAGAAGCTGATCAACTAGAGGGGTTCGACGCCGCCTTCTGCTCGGCGGCGCTCTACGAAGTCGGTGAGCTCGGCGCGGATGGCGTCGTCCATCGGCGGCTCTTCGTAGTCGGCCAAGAGCTGCTTCCAGATGCCGTTCGCCCGCTGGGTGGCGTCGAGCGCTCCGTCCTCCTGCCACGTCTCGAAGTTGCGCCAATCCGACAGCATCGGCTCGTAGAACGCCGTGTCGTAGCGCTCCAGCGTGTGGGCAGCGCCGAAGAAGTGGTTCGCGGGCCCGACTTCGGCAATGGCGTCCACCGCCAGCGACGCGTCATCGATCACCGTTGGCTGCATCATCGCCCGGATCATCTGGATCATCTCGGCGTCGATGATCACCTTCTCGTACGAGGCGCACAGCCCGCCCTCGATCCAGCCCAGACCGTGCAGCACGTAGTTGATGCCGCCGACGACGCACGCCCACAGCGACATCTGCGACTCGTAGGCGGCCTGGACGTCGGGGGCGTTGGAGGCGTTCGCGTTCGAGGCCCGCAACGGCAGGCCGTAGCGGCGCGCCAGCTGGCCGCTGATGATGGTGGCCTTCGCGTACTCGGGCGTGCCGAACGCCGGCGCGCCCGATCGCATGTCGACATTGGAGGTGAAGCTGCCGTATACGACGGGGACGCCAGGGTTCACCAGTTGCGACAGCGTGATGCCCGCGAGTGCCTCGGCGTTCTGCAAGGTGAGAGCGCCGGCGATGGTGACGGGCGCCATCGCCCCCGCGAGGGTGAACGGCGTGAACACGACCGGCTGACCGTGGCGGGCAAGCTCGATGGCGCCTTCCAGCATCGGCTTGTCGTACACGAGCGGCGAGTTCGCGTTCACCACCGTGTGGATGGACGGTTCGCGCAGAAGCGTGTCGTGGTCGATGCCGCGAGCGATGCGGGCGATCTCGATGGCGTCGCTGACGCGTGTGCGTCCCAGCGAGTAGCAGAACCCAGGCTTGGTCGACAGCGTGTACATGGCCGACACGGCGTCAAGATGGCGTGTGCGCACTTCGAGATCGATCGGCTCGACGGAGTGGCCAGTGCAGGTATCTGCAGCGTCGAGCGATTGCTGCAACCGCAGCATGTTGCAGAAGTCGGCGTAGTTGCCGGTGACCCGGCCGCGGTCGAGGTCGGACACGTTCGGCGGGCTGCCGACCATGCCGAACACCACCCAGTCGTCGCCGAAGACAACGCTGTTGGCCGGGTCGCGGGCATGCAGCGTGAACTGCGACGGTGCGAGTGCGACCTGCTCGGTGACCATTTCGGGCTCGAACCGCACGCGCACGCCGTCGTCGGAGCTTGCACCTGCCGCGCACAAGATCTGTACCGCTTCGGGCAGCAGGAAATTGATGCCGATCTCGCACAGCACCCGCAGCGATGCCTCGTGGATGCGTTCGACTTCGTCGGCGCTGATGATTTCGAGCGGCGGGAACGTGTTGCGTGCTTGGCCCAGGGGCGCCGGCGCAGCGGTCTCGGCGTGGCGCCTACGACCTCGGCGCGCCATCGTCGCTACGCCATAGCCGGGCCATGTCGATCAGACTTGGGCTCACAGGGCTGCTCACTGGCTCGAACCGTACGGACCTGTCTGGATCACGTCAATATGAACGCGATGCCAGTTGCGCAATATCTGAATGAACAACAGATGGTCAGCGGCGCAAGCCCGCAAGGATTTCCGTCCGTTCGGCATCGGTGGGCGCACGGCCGACATAGATCTCGAAGTAGTACGTCAACGCTTCGATGCGGTCATCCATCGGCACGTCAACCTCAAGCTCGTACCAGCCCATCTGCAGGAAATAGATGGTGCGCGCCCGGTGCAATCTCATTTCCGGGTCGCTGACCTCGGCGGCCAGCATTTCCACGCACGCATCCACACGCCGCTCGTCGGTGGCCCTGAGCTTCTGCCACAGCTCAGGATTGCTGCGGCCCCAATTGCGCACCGCCACTTCGAGGTGCGGGTCGAAGCGTTCGAAGCCCAGCCAGCACCGCATCAACGCGACATAGCGGTCGACGATGCTGCCCTCGAGCGTCGCCGCCCCGATGATCGAACCTGAATTGGTGTCTTCCCACACTTCGAGGAGGCGGTTGAGCAGGGCTTCGTGGTTCTCGAAGTGCCAGTAGAAGCTGCCCCGCGTGACGCCGAGCTTCTTGGACAGCGGCAAGACCTTGACGGCGCTGATGCCGTCGGAAACGAGCACCTCCAGCGCGGCCGCTACCCAGTCGTCGGCACTCAGGCGCACGCGTTCGGCCATCGAGCCACCCTAGCCACCGCCCAACCGGTCGCTCTTGGACGCAACCGGGGCGGCGAAGTGCCGACTCTTGGAGTCATCACTCCCACAATGGGCCTACGCTGAGGCGGTGCGAGTCGAAGAGCTGGCATCGGCCCACTCGGTGAGCGTCGACACGGTGCGCTATTACCAGAAGATCGGGCTCCTGCACCCGCCCGTGCGCGAGGGGCGGGTGGCGCAATACGACCAGGGCCACGAGCGACGGCTCAGCGAGATCCGGCGCCTGTCAGGGGCGGGTTTCTCGCTCGCGCAGATTCGACAGCTCGGCGACGGCCACGACGACCCGATGCTGGGGGCGCTGGGCGCACGCCACGACGACACGCTGACCTTCGACGAGCTGGTGCGGCAGTCCGGGCTCGATCCCGAACTTGTGCGGCTGGCGACCGACACCGGCCTGGTGCGGCCGTTGCACCCCTCGGTGAGCAACGTCGGCGAGGCGGCGGCTGGCGACACCGCCGGCGACAACGCGCTCTACAGCTCCGGAGCGCTCACGATGCTGAACGCTGCCACCGAGCTGCTCGCCGCCGAGATGCCGCTCGACGATCTCATCGGACTCGCGCTGCGGCATGCATCCAACATGGAAGCTGTCGCGGCGGACGCCGTCGAACTGTTTGCCGACCGCTTCTCCGAGCGACCCGCGCCAGAGCGGGCAGACCTGGCGGCCCGGCTGATCCCGCTGGTCACCGACCTGGTGGCGCAGCATTTCCGCGAGTCGCTGGTGGAACGAGCCACCGAACGCATCCTGGCCGGCGACGACGGCGTTGCGCCGGTCGGGCGTGCCGGGGCGACGGCAGGAGCAGCACCGGGCGCGCCTGACCCATCGGCGGGACTGCGCGCCCGGCATGCCCTGACGCTGGAATGCCGTGAGCTGTCCGGTGAGCTGGACCCGCTGGCAGTATTCGCGGCCTCCGACGCGCACCAACGGGTGTACTGGACATGTCCCGACAGCGATCTGGAGTTCTGTGCGCTCGGCAGCGCCTTCGACGCCAATGCCGCGGCTGGCGCCGACCGCTTCGCCTCCGCCGCCGAGGCGATGAGCTACCTCGATGTCACGGTGACCGGCGACATCGGCCACCCGACGGGGCCGCTGCTCGTCGGTGGGTTCTCGTTCAGCGCAGACCCACCCGAGACGGGCTCCGCGTGGGAGGCATACGGCACCGGACAGCTGATCTTGCCCGAAGTGCTCTTGGTGCGCAGAGGCGGCGGGACCTGGCTGACATCGGTGCCGGGTGCCGACCTGCACTCGATCTTGGCTGCGGCTCGATCTGGTGTCGCAACGGCGTGTGCGGCCTGCGGAGTGGCGGACGGAAGCGGTGTCTGCGGGCTGGCACCGGAGGCGTGCGCCGACGCGGACCCCGAGCCGCCGGACTCGGATCTGGCAAACCCCAATCCGAATGCGGCGGCGCTCGCGGCGCTCGGCGACAGCTACCAAACCGACGACGGCTACGTCGAGCTCGTGCAGTGCGCCCTGGGAAGGATCGCTGACGGCGGGCTCGACAAGGTCGTGACAGCCCGCGAGCTGCGCATCGCCTCGGGGCTCGAGCCCATCGCCCTGCTCGACCGGCTGCGCCAGCGATACCCGTCGTGCGTGACGTTCGCCTTCGGACGGGAGTCGCAGACGTTCTTCGGCGCCACACCCGAACGGCTGGTTCGCTTCGACGGCACACAGCTGGGAACCGATGCACTGGCCGGCTCGCAGCCCCGTCACCATGACCAGGCACGCAACCGGGAACTCGCGGCCGAACTGCAGCGCGACCCCAAGGAGCTGACCGAACACGCGATGGTGGTGACCGACGTGCGCGACACGCTGCGCGCGAGCGGGGTGATGCTCGATCCTCCGTCACCGACCGGCGTCATGGAACTGCGGCGCATCATGCACCTGCATACGCCGATCGCCGGGCGCGTGACGGCTGGCTCGACGGTGCTGGAACTCGCTGGCGCCCTGCATCCGACGGCGGCGGTCGCGGGACTGCCGCGGCGAGTCGCACGCGACTGGATCTCCGAGCACGAAGGCTTCGATCGGGGCTGGTACGCAGCGCCAGTCGGCTGGACAACACTGGACGGGCACGGCGAGTTCCGCGTGGCGTTGCGCTGTGCGCTGACCGGCCCGTCGGAGACCAGGTTGTTTGCGGGCGGCGGCATCGTGGCGGGCGCCGATCCCACCACGGAGCTGGCCGAGACCGCCACCAAGTTCGAGGCGCTCCTGTATGCGCTCGCAGACGAGTGAACCGCAGCATGCAGATCGCCGATAACGACGCCGCCTACCTGGCCTGCCGCTCGCTGTGCGAGGGGCTGGTTGCAGCCGGCGTCAGTGATGTGGTGGTGTCGCCTGGTTCCCGCTCGATGCCGCTGGCGCTCACCGTGGACGCCACCGCCGGCTTGCGAACCTGGGTGCGGATCGACGAACGATCCGCCGGCTACTTCGCACTCGGGCTGGCGAAAGGTACGGGGCGGCCGGTGGTGCTGGTGTGCACGTCGGGCACTGCCGCGGCCAACTACCTGCCGGCGGTGGTCGAGGCGCACTATTCCGGCGTGCCGCTGGTGGTGCTGACTGCTGACCGGCCGCCTGAGTTGCGGGGCTGGGGCGCTGGGCAGACCATCGATCAGCACTCGCTGTACGGCAGCCATGTGCGCTGGTTCTGTGAGACGCCGGTGGCTTCGGAGCTGCCGGTTGCTGATGCGGTGCGGTGGTTCGGTGTTGCGGCTGCTCGGGCTGGGGCGCTGGCTTCGGGAATGAATCCTGGGCCGGTGCATCTGAATGTGCCGTTTCGTGAGCCTTTGGAGCCTTTGGGGCCAGTTGGGTCGATTGGGGTTGGTTCTTCGCCCGGGGTTTCGGGAGGGGAGGGGCAGTGCTCTGCTCCCGCGATCCAGCAGGTCGCAACGTCGCAGACCCCTGCCCCTCCCCTCCCTATTCGTGCGTTTGTCCCTGGGACTGGTTTCGGTGTGTCGGCGGGGGACGTGGTGGAGCTTGTGGCGTTTGCTCGTGGGCGTGCTCGTGGTGTGGTGGTGGCGGGTCCGATGCATGACGGGGATCGGTGGGCGGATGCGGTGGCGGCTTTCTGCAGAGCGTCTGGGTGGCCGCTGTTGGCTGAGCCTTGCTCGCAGCTTCGGCGTGAGTTGGGTGGGGTTGTTGTTACTGACCATCACGATTTGCTGCTGCGTACGGCTTGGGCCGATGCTGAGCCGCCTGAGGCGGTGCTGCGTGTTGGTGGGGCGCCTACTTGCAAGCCTTTGCGGCTCTGGATCGAGCGCCATCGGCCTGCCTTTGCGCTGTTGGATCCGGCGGGTGGCTGGACTGATGCGAGTTTTAGTGTTTCGCTGCACCTGCGAGCTGGGCCTGACGCGCTTGGCGACGCCGCAGCGCAGCTGCGCCCTGTGGGCAGCGCGTGGGGGCAGCGTTGGGCGTCTTGCGATGCCTGGGCTGCTGCTGCCATCGATGGCTTGCTGGATGGTGAGCCGTTGGCGGAAGCGGGTGTTGCTCGGCAACTTGGGCGCAGCCTTCCGGCGGGTCATGCGCTGTACGTGTCGAACTCGATGCCTGTTCGGGATGTCGATTCGTACTTGCGAGCCCGCTCTGAGCCTTTGGCGGTGCATGCCAACCGGGGTGCTAGCGGCATTGACGGTGTGATCTCCGCGGCGGTGGGCGTGGCGGCTGGCGGTACCGCTACGACTGTGCTGGTTGGCGATTTGGCGTTTCGCCACGATTTCGGCGCGCTTGTCGGAGCGTTCGACTCGGGGCCGGCTGGACCGGCTGAGCCTGCTGGACCTGCTGGACCAGATGGGTTGGACCTCACCGTGGTGGTTGTCGACAATGGCGGCGGCACCATCTTCTCGTTCCTGCCTGCGTACGGCGTCGTCGACGCCGGTGCATTCGACCGGCTGCTCACCACGCCGCCTGGGCGCAGCAGTGCCGAACTGGCCCGCGGGCTCGCGGAGGCCATGGGTTTCGAGCACCACCACGTCACCAGTTGCGACCAGCTCGGATCACTGCTGGCATCCCACGAACCGGGGCGCGGCCTTCGCATCGTCACGATCGACATCGACGCCGACGCCAACCGGGACCAGCACCGTCGCCTGGCCGGCGCGGTCGAACGGGCGGTCGGGGATGCAGCGGCCAGCGTTTCGTAATGCCGCAACCCGGAACGCTGCAGCTCGCCGCCAACGTGAGCGGCAGCGGCGCGCCCATCATCATCCACGGGTTCACCGGCAGTACTGCCGCTATGGCGCCGCTGGTCGATCGCCTCGATGGCTACCGGTGCATCACCGTCGACCTGGTTGGCCACGGGCGCAGCCCCTCGCCGACTGACCTTGCGCCCTACAGCGTCGAGGCCATGGCGGCGACGGTTGCTGGTCTCGCGGCCGACTCGGCTGAGGGGCCGTGCCACATCGTCGGTTACTCGATGGGAGGCCGGGTGGCACTGGCGCTAGCCGAGGCACACCCACAGGTGTGTCGATCGCTCACGCTCATCAGCTCGACTGCCGGCATCGCTGACGCCGCCGAGCGCGCGCAGCGCCGTGCAGCCGACAATGCCCTTGCCGAGCGGATCGGCAAAGAAGGCCTGACGCGCTTCGTGGAGGAATGGGTGGCGCTGCCGATGTGGGACACGTTGCGGTCTCGGCTCAGCGCCGCCGAGTGGCAGGCCTCCATCCGCCAGCGCACGCAATGCAATCCGGTCGGGCTGGCGAACTCGCTGCGTGCGGCGGGAACGGGATCGATGACGCCCCTGTGGGATCGACTGGACGGCATCGCGGTGCCGACGCTGGTGCTGTGCGGTGCGCTGGACTCCAAGTTCGTCGCTATCGGCTGCGAGATGGCCGATCTGCTGCCCCACAGCGAACTCGCCGTGCTAGACGGCATCGGTCACGCCGCCCATCTCGAAGATCCCGACGCCTGCGCAGCGGCCATCCGCCAGCACCTCGCCGCTCACTGACCTCCGTCAGGGCTGCGGGAATTCGAACGCGCCGGGCAGCAGCGCACCGACGGTGGTGTCCTCGTTCACGATGCATTCTGAGCCACCAGCCTCCACCAGCAGCTGCCGGCAGCGGCCGCAGGGAGTGATCGGATTGCCGTCGGGACCGGTCACCGCCACCGCCACGAGACGCCCGCCACCGCTGCGATGCAGGTCGCTCACCATGCCGCACTCAGCGCACAGCGTCAGCCCGTAGGACGCGTTCTCGACGTTGCAGCCGGACACGACGCGGCCGTCGTCTACCAGACCAGCCGCTCCTACGTAGTAGTTCGAGTACGGCGCGTAGGCCGTGCGCGCAGCTTGGCGGGCTGCGGTCCGCAGTCGAGCCCAATCGATGTCCTTGTTGCTTGGCATCTGGGCTTGCCTCTCGCCTTGGGTGGTCGCTGAGAGTACGGGCTCTGCGCACGCCCCTCGTTCCCTTGGAGCTTCTCCGCAATAGCGTCTAGCCGGTGCAGGCGACCTTGCGGGAATTCGAGCTGGAGTTGGCTCAGCCGTTGCTGACTGCTCATGGGGCCATTGCTGTGCGGCGTGGCATTGAGGTGCTCGTGGGGGATGACGCTTGCGTGGGTCGAGGTGAGGCAGCGCCGCTGCCGGGATTCGGCGTGGAGACCTACGAAGAGGCGCTCGCATCTCTGGAGCGTTGGGCAGCCGATCCTGAGGGTGAACCGCCGCGTGAACCTTGCGCTGCTGCTGCGGTGGAATCGGCGCTGACACAGCTTGACGCTGAGATCGAGGGGGTCACGCTGGCCACGCTGCTCGCTGGAGAGACACCCACGCAGCGGCGCATCGCGACGCATGCGCTGGTATCCGATCTGGATCCTGAGGCTGCGGCTCAGCGAGCTGCGCGGGCTGCTGCCGCGGGACATCTGGCGGTGAAGCTGAAGGTTGCCGCGCGTGATCCGGGCGGCGACGCTGCGGCGGCTACTGCCGCGAGCGAAGCAGCGCGCATTGCAGCGGTGCGCCGGGCCCTGCCCGCCGGCGTGGCGCTGCGGCTGGATGCCAACGGGGGTTGGGACCGATCCACCGCGGTTAAGGCCCTCCGCCCTGTCGCCCATCTCGACATCGAGTTCATCGAAGAACCGACACCTCAGCCGGCGGACTGGGCGCAGATCAGCCGGACCGTCGGGCTGCCCATTGCTGCCGATGAACACCTGCACGACCCTGACGCGCTCGACCGGCTCGTCGAGGTGGGCGCCATTGAGGTGGCGGTGCTGAAGCCTGCTGTCCTGGGTGGTCCGCATGCCACGTACGACCTCGCCCGGCGCGCTGCGATGCGTGGGGTGCGGTCAGTGGTGTCCACGTTTATCTGCGGACCCGCGGGGTTGCGGGTTGCTCGTGACACTGCTGTGGCTGTTGATCCGCGTGGCGTGCATGGGATCGGCACTGCATCGCTGTTTGCCGAGGCCCTGCCGGAGGATGTGACGCCTGCTGGCGGGTACTTGCCTGTTGCTGTTGGCGTGGGCTGAGCTTCAGTCTCGCCCGGGCAGCGCGAGGGCAGAGGCCTCCGTGCTTCAAACAGTTGCGACTGCGTTGTTGAACTTTGGATGGGCTTGGGGGTCGCAAAACTGCGCGCGCAGGCCTCTGCCCTCGCACTGCCTGTTGGTTCCGGTCTTTCCCGACGGGCCGCAAGGTCCTATCGCTCGTTTATGACTGTCAAAACGGCATATGCTTGGCAAATGGCCGGGGCTGAGCTGTTCAGCGAGCGGGAACTACGGCGCCTGCTTGCTGGCGGTGAAGGGCAGTTCGTGGAATTCAAGTCGCTCTGGAACCGGGACGGCGGTCGCCGGCGCGTCCTTGCTCGTTCAGCGGCGCGGACATTCGTCGCCGAGGCGCTTGCCGCGTTCGCCAATAGCGACGGCGGCATTTTGATCCTGGGTGTGGATGACGACGGCACACCGTCGGGTCATGGCTATCCCGACGATGCGATCGCCGACATCCTGGCCGTTCCCGCGAAGCGCATCGTTCCGGCGTTGCGGCCCCGCACGCAACGTGTTGTGCTCGATGGTGCGGAGCTGATCATTGTCACCGTCGAGCCGAGCGCCGAGGCAGTGATGGTCGAAGGCAACGGGTTCCCGTATCGCGTCGGCGACACTGTCGTGCGGGAGTCGCAGGAAGCCATCAACGAGCGCAAGACCGCCTACCGGCGGCGTGGCTACGAGCAGCGCATCAGCCTTGATGCCTCGCTCGACGATCTCGACATGGGACTCGCCGAACGGTTCTTCCGTCGTGTTGCCGAAACCGGCAGGCCGCCGACCGAGGTTCTGTCGCGCTACGGGCTGATCCATTCGGGCGGGCCAAGCGGCGTGCGCGTCACCAACGCCGCTGTGCTCCTGTTTGCGCGCGACTCCGTTTGGCGCTGGCACCCGCGTGCTGATGCCCGCGTGTTTCGGGTGGACGGAACGGAGCGCTCCCATGGCTCGCAGCGCAATGTCACCCAGATTGCCCAGCTCGACCTACCGATCGCGGCGCTCATCGAAGCGCTTCGAGATGTGGTTCGTGGACAGGTTCGACGCTCAGAACGGCTGAGCGGGCTCTACTTCGAGGACACCCCGGAGTATCCCGAGTTCGCCTGGCAGGAAGCGCTGGTAAACGCCGTGGCGCACCGCGACTACGACGATTTTGGGCGCGGCATCGAGGTCTGGTTCTATGACGACCGCATGGAGGTGCACAGCCCTGGCGGGCTCGTGCCTCCGGTGACGCTCGAAGCGCTGCGCAACGGAGTGCCCACACATGCGAGCCGCAATCCGGTGCTCGTGCGCGTCCTCGCTGCGGCAGGAATCATGCGTGATGAAGGCGAGGGCGTCCCCCGGATGTTCCGCGAGATGAGCGGCATGGGCCTGTTGCCGCCGGAGATCGATGCCGACGCGTCAAGCCATGTCGTGCGCCTCCGCAACACGCCTGCTGCATCCGCCGGCGACGTGCTGAGCGATGGCGAGGGCGCTGGCGCTGCGGACGAGTCGACGCGGTCCAGCGCAGCGGACCTGCGTCGCGCCGACCGTGACCGCTCGACACGCGTTGCGCGGCTGCGGTCTCGCATGCTTCGAATCGGTGAGCTCCTCGATGCGGAGGGACATGTGTCGAATTCGGACTACCGGGAAATGTTTCAGGTGGACCGCCGTGAAGCCCTCGCAGACTTGACCACGCTCGTGGACCTCGGTTACTTGGAGCTTCGGGGCGAACGGCGCGGCGCTCACTACGTGCGCCGTGCCGCAGGCACGTAGAGCGCACGTGCGCGACGGCACCTGCAGGCCGAGGGGCTGCGTGTAGGCGCCAATCGAGACAGAAGCGCCACGAGCCCCGCGGCGCAGGGCACCCCAGCTCAGTCCAGATCTGCCACCCAATTCAGCTCGCAACTGGTCGCGCCGCGGCTCCCTCCACTCCAGGTTGTGACGTCAACCACGTCACCGTGTTCGACCCGGATGCGAGTGGTTTGATCGAACTCGACGCTGCGGCCGTTGACCCCGATCCAGCCAGCCCCTCGCTGTGAGCCCAGGCGCCACTCCTCCTCCTCACCTGTTTCGTCATAGAACACGCAGAGCGAATCGGAAGTGGCTTGCCAGTAGCCGGGCTTAAGCCGGCTTTCCGGACCATCCCGGTCCGTGCGATACGCGTAGGCCCTCGCCCCGAAGGTGTCATCCATATCAGCAGGGCCGTGTATTGCGATTGTCGTCAAACGCTCGCGGGTAACCGTTCCGCAGCGGTCCTCCCCATGAACCCACGCGCAGTTCGGAGTCTGCCCGTCGACAGCGATGAACTCGATCGGAGTTCCCCACGATTGCGCGCCGGCGTCGAATCGCAGAACCTCGGAGCCTTCGATCGGATATGCGTCGGCGTTGCCGTTGAGCGTGAATCGAATGCCGTCGAGGTACAGCGGATGGTCGATGTCGAGGCTGCGCGTAGCGAGAATGAGGTTGGTTCGGGTGATGCCCCCGGGCAGCTCTGCGGCAATGCGCAAGGCCTCGACGTAGAGGTATCCGAACAGATATCCGGTTGCGTGCAGGGAGTTGCCGGAGTCAAGCCCGGCGTCCTCGAGGTTTTTGTTGAGGAACTTGATGAACGGTTCGTCGGCATGCCGTGGATCCGTGGCGTCCCGGTAACCCCCACCGAGGATCAGCCAGTCGTCGGCAGCTGTGCCCGCAGGCTTCATCAGGTATGCGTCGATGGACCTGCAGACGGACGAAGCGAACATCGCGCCGCCCTTCGCCTTAATGGACGCTGTCAGTCCGCTCGATTCCGCTGCTTGCATCGCCAACAGACACGGGTTGCCTGCAGTCATCGAGAGGTAGACGTCGGGGTTCGCGCTCGCCGCAGCCTGCATCTCTGTCGCGAGTGACGGTGCGGACGGGTCGTGGCGCACCGCGGTGAAGCTCGAAACGACTTCGGGGTGTGCTTCGGCCCACTCCTCGAACGCCAGCGCATAGGCAACCCCGAAGTTGTTGTCCATGACGACCGCGGCGACCTGCACCGGCAGCATGGAGTTCAGGTTCCGCTCAATCCAGGCTCCCCACAGGATCGCCTCCGTGTTGTACGCCATCTGGGAGCCAGTCGTCCATGGATGGACCACAGGGTCGCCCCATGCCGAATGGCTGCTCTGCGCGAACGGATGCGGGATGCACTCGTGATTAATCCGGTCATAGGTCGCGAGAGTGTTCGGCGTGCCGAGCGTGGCGATCGACAGGACATTCTCCGCTGTGATCAAGGCTTCGACGTTGTAAATGGTCTGCTGAGCGACGTATTGGTCGTCCTTGGAGATCAGCGTGATCTGACGGCCCGCGACCGGTTCGTTCTCGTTCACCCAGTCGAAATAGTTCTCCATCCCGATCCCGACCGAGCCATACGCGCCGATGATTCCCGACTGGGCCGACGAGTAGCCGATGCGGATCTCGGTGCTCGTGACGCCAGCGGTGTCGGACCAGCCGCTGGGGCAGTCGTCGAGGTCGATCTGGAACCCTGCGGGGCCGCGCAGGACGTTGCTGTCGTCGACGCCGTAGTTGCCTGCTCTGATCTGCCGTGTCAGCTCGGCGACAATGTCAGCGCGTTGAGCGGCCGCTTGGGCAAACAGGGCCTGGATTGCTTCCTGATCAGTGGGGGTGCCCGCGGTGGAGTCGCCTGCAGCACGTCGACCCACCAACCGGGCGGTGGCCCAGCGGTCGAGACCGTCCAAGCGTGTCATCTTGCGGCCTGCGATCTTCGCAGCCGGCACCGCCGTCACACCGCCCACAACGAACCCGCCCGCGTCAGCGGCCTGCAGGCGCGCCAGCTGCTCTGCCGACATCGCTTGGTCGCGGGGGCCGGCAAGCACGATGCAGTCACTGCCGGCCACACCGGCGAGCATCGCAGCGGCGTAGATGTCCGACTGCGCAGCCACATCAGAACCCACCACAATCGGTAGCTGACCCGCACACGAACCCTGAGACTGAGGCGGAACTGCCACCCCGGCGGACTGTGCGGACGCAACCCCAACGGGAACCAACATGACAAGCGTGCTGAGGAGGCACGCCACCACCACCGCGACGCCAACGCGTCTATATGGAGCTACGAACCGGGAGGGGTATGAGTCACGGCCGATGAACATAGCAGCAGCGCTCAGCCAATCGGCGCGGTCGGCCGCCGTGACTGTGAGTCTTTGCGCATGTCCGGGACAATTGTGGGGTTTAGACGATGGACTTGACAGACGAATGGGTTTGCAACGAAATCGTTCCCGCCGTTCATGCTCCGAACGGCGCACCGAATTGAATCGGTCTAGTCCTAGACCCGCCAGCGTTGGGTTTTTCCCAAAGCTGTCTTGGGCAGCTCGGTGACTAGTTCGAGGTTCTGGGGGGCGCAGTAGGCGGGGAGGTGGGCCTTTACTGCTTCGCGGAGTTCTTTTAGTCCGGGTGGCGCTGTGTCCGCGGCCGGAACGATGACTGCGGTGACCGCTTGACCCCACTCTGGATCAGCCCGGCCGACAACTGCGACTTCTGTGATGCCCGGCAACTCGGTGAGGATTCGTTCTACTGCTACTGGCCAGACTTTTTCGCCGCCTGTGGTGATCATGTCGTCTGCTCGGCCGAAGACGGATAGTTGACCTTCGTTGGAGAGGGCGCCGGCGTCTCCTGTACCGAACCAGCCATCGGGGGTTCTGGGATCGGTTCCGTCGCGGTAGGTGCGCAGCAGCATGGGGCAGCGGAGCTGTACTTCGTCGTCTTGGATGCGGAGTTCTACGCCTTCGAGCGGCCAGCCTTCGTAGACCACGCCGCTGAAGGTCTCGGTCATGCCGTAGGTGGCGACGGTGTTGGGGGGGCGCTGGGCGGGCATCGCTGAACCGCCGAGCAGGATTGCTCGGAATGCTGTGGCGTCGATGCGTGCGAGTGCCGTAGGCACCAGTGAGGTGAGCGTGGCGCCTCGGCGGGCTGCCGCTTCGACTGCTGCTGTGTCGAAGCCGTCGTGGACCTCGAGGGGCGTGTCGGTGAGCAGTGCGCGGACTACTCCTGCGAGGCCTCCGACGTGAGCAAGCGGCAGGCAGGCCAGCCAACGGTCGATGCTCGGGTCGACCTCGAGGGCGGAGCTGGTTGCCAGGGCGTTGGCTTCGATGGCTGCGTGGGTGAGCACTGCACCCTTTGGATCGCCAGTGCTTCCGCTGGTGGCCATGACGAGTGCGTCGCCGGCCCCGACTTCCCAGCCGCCGCGGCGACGGTGCCGGCCGGTGGCGTCGACCACGACGCTGGCGCCCATGCGCTCGACGAGAGACTCCTGCGCAGGTGTCGGGAGTCGCTGGTCGACCGGCAACACAGCGTCGCCGGCGTCCCAGGCGCGCTGCAGCTCGGCCACGAAGCGGTCGCCGCCTCCAAGCGCCAGCGCGATGAGTCGTTGCAGGTGTTCAGCTCAGTCGCTTGTTGATGTCGGCTACAGCATCGATCAGCGAATTGTTGACGACAGTCAGTTCTTCGAACCGCTGATCGACCTTGTGCTCGATCTGGTCCATGCGCTCGTCGACGCGGTCGAATCGTTGGTCCACGCTGTCGAAGCGCTCGCCGATCTGGCCGAACATCTCGGTCAGGAATTCCCGCGTCTCGTCTGGCGTCATCGTCACTCTCCCACTGCCGAGAAACGGTACCCGCCAATGCTGCAGGGAGACTGGTCATTTATTGCACGCGCAGCGCGGTGGAGCGCTCAGCGGCGTAAAGAAACGTCCGCGGAGATCAGTGTTGCGGCAGAGATGTCACTCGCCGGCGCGAGACTGTCGGCTGCATGGGTGCGACACGTCTCACGCCGACACTGCGCTGGACTGGCGACAGCATCGAGATCATTGACCAGACGCGGCTGCCGGCCGAGTTGGTGCTGATCGATGTGCGCGACACCGCGACGGCAGTGGACGCCATCGGGCGGCTCTCGATCCGGGGAGCGCCGGCGCTCGGGGCATTCGGCGCCCTCGCCGTGGTCGTCGGTCTCGACGAGGCTCAACCTGATTCGCTCGGCGCGGCTCGGGCGACACTGGAGCGCTTGCGGACCCACGTCGGCGATGCCCGCCCGACTGCAGTGAACCTGCGTTGGGCTGTGGACCGCACGATCGACGCGGCGCTCGCCGAGCCCGGTGTGGCCAACGTCGCGCAGATACGCCAGCGGCTCTTGGACGAGGCCCTGGCGGTCGGCACCGAAGACGCGCTGGCGTGCGCCGAGATCGGTCGCCTCGGGCGCGCTCTGCTCGCGGATGCCACGGTCATCGCCACGCACTGCAATGCCGGACGGCTGGCGACTGCGGGCTTGGGCACCGCACTGGCCGTTGTGTACGCCAAGGCTGCAGCGGGCGAGCCGGTCCGTGTGCTGGCGGCCGAGACTCGGCCGCTGCTGCAGGGCGCCCGGCTCACTGCGTGGGAGCTGGCCGACGCGGGCATCGACGTGTCGGTTGTCGCCGACGGCGCGATGGCCTCGCTGATCGCCCGCGGCGAGGTCGACGCAGTGATCGTGGGGGCAGATCGCATTGCCGCCAACGGCGACACTGCAAACAAGGTCGGCACCTACGCGCATGCGCTTGCCGCTGCCGACGCGGGCATCGGTTTCTACGTGGCCGCGCCCACCACAACGATCGATGCAGCGGTTCCGTCGGGCGAGTGCATCGTGATCGAGCAGCGGGACCCCGACGAGGTGCACCGCACCGGGAGCAGCCGTCTCACGCCTGCCGGCGCGGGCGCCGTGAATCCCGCTTTCGATGTGACACCGGCTCGCCTGATCGCGGCGATCATCACCGACGCGGGCGTGCTACAGCCGCCGTACAACCACTCCATTGCTCGCGCACTGGCCGCGGCCGGAGGCCCCGGCGGAGGATCGGTCGAATGACGAGTACGCGCGGGTACCCGCCGTTGGCGCTGGCGCTGGCGCTGGCGCTGGCCGAGCCAACCAGACTGGGAGCTGGCGGATGCTGAATCGCTGGGATGACGCGGAGGCAGCTCGCTGGGCCGGCTTGGGCGATCTCGGTGAGATCACCTACGGCTCACGACTGGTGGGGGCCGATCCGGCGCTGGTGTTGCACGGCGGCGGCAACACTTCGATCAAGGGCGTCAGCAGCGATGCCTGGGGCGAGCCGGTGCCGACGCTGTGGGTGAAGGGCAGCGGCTGGGATTTGGCGACCATCGAGCCTCCGGGCTTCGCACCGCTGCGCCTCGAACCGGTGCGGCGGCTGGCGCAGCTAGCGGAGCTGAGCGACACCGAGATGGTGAACCAGCTGCGCATCGGTCTGCTGGACGCGTCGGCGCCGAATCCATCGGTGGAAGCGATCCTGCATGCGCTGCTGCCCCATCGCGCCGTGCTGCACAGCCATGCCGACGCCGTCTTGGCGCTCACCAACACCGCTGACGGCGACGCCAAGGTGCGCGAGCTGTGGGGCGACCGGGTGGTCGTGGTGCCCTACGTGATGCCCGGCTTCGACCTGGCCCAACGCTGCGCGGACGAATGGCGGGCCCAAGCCCATGACCGCACCGAGGCAATGGTCCTGCTGAATCACGGGATCTTCACGTTCGGCCAGACCACGCGCCAGGCATACGACTCGATGGTCGGTCTGATCAGCGGAGCCGAGCAGTGCCTCGCGGAGGCGGGCGTGCCCTCATTCGGCGAGACCGATGCCGACCGCCGCGAGCGAGGCGGCTTTGCCGACGTGGCACTGAACGGCGAAGCGGCCGCGAGGCTCAACCGGGCGTGGGCGCACTATCGCGAGACCGGCGACGACAGCCTGCTCGAAGAACTGTGGGGCAGCGCCGGCAGCGCGGCGCCAACGGAAGGCGAGCACGAGTCGATAGCGGGGCTGCGAGCGGCAATTTCGGTTGCGGCCGGCGCGCCGATGCTGCTGCGCGCGGTGCGCCACGAGCGCGCCGACGCGTTCTGCGCTCGCGACGATGTGGCGTCAGTGGCATGCCGTGGGCCGGCGACCCCGGATCACATCATCCGCACCAAACAGTTCCCGATGGTGGGTCGCGATGTCGATGCCTTCGTCGAGGACTATCGCGCCTATTTCGAGCGCAACAGTGTCCGCCACGACGAGCACGGCGCGCAGACCGCTCTCACCATGCTGGATCCCGCACCGCGTGTTGTGCTCGACCCTCAACTCGGGCTCTGGACCGCTGGGCGCCGGGCAGTCGACTGCGACATCGCCGCGGACATCTACCTCCACACGATCGACGTGATCTGTGCCGCCGAAGCGCTGGGCGGCTACGTGGCGCTCAGCGAGGCCGATCTGTTCGATGTCGAGTACTGGGAGCTCGAGCAGGTCAAGCTCGCCCGTGCCGGGACGCCCGCTGCGTTGACCGGTCAGGTGGCGCTGGTGACCGGAGCTGCGTCAGGAATCGGTCAAGCAGCAGCCGCAGCATTGGCTTCCCAGGGTGCCGCTGTGGTCGGCGTCGATCTGGACGACGGGCCGGGACGCACCGCTGGGCCCACGCGTCGCCATGTGATTGCCGACATCACCGACCCGGACGACATGGAGATTGCACTGCAGGAAGCCGTCGAATGTTTCGGCGGTGTCGACATCGTGGTGGCCGCAGCCGGCATCTTCGGTCCGTCCGCACCGCTTGCTGCGCTCGCCGGTTGCGAGGTGGAGGAACCCGACGCCAGCGAGGCCGATCGATCGAGCCACCTCGACCCTGAGCGCATCGATGCTGAAGGCACCGCATTCCGTGTTCGTGACGCGACGGTCGAGTTGCGCGCCGAGTGGCAGCAGACCTTCGACATCAACGTGAGCGGCACGGCGAACACGATCGCAGCCGCCCACCGCCTGCTGCGGCATTCCCCGACCGGTGGCCGGGTCGTCATCGTGGGCTCGAAGAACGTGCCCGCACCCGGTCGCGGCGCTGGCGCGTACTCCGCGTCCAAGGCCGCGCTTACCCAACTCGCCCGTGTCGCAGCTCTCGAATGGGCCGGCGATGGCATCACTGTCAACGTGGTGCACCCCGACGGCGTGTTCGACACCGGACTGTGGTCCGACGAGCTCATCGCCGAGCGCGCCGCCGCCTACGGGCTGACCTCCGAGCAGTACCGCAAGCGCAACCTGCTCGGCCGCGAGCTGTCATCAGCCGACGTCGGCGCCCTCATCGCCCAGATGTGCGGCCCAGCATTCGCGCACACCACCGGCGCCCAGATCCCCCAGGACGGCGGCAGCGACCGCGTTGTCTAACCGGCAACGCTCCAAACCGCGGTGCCAGCAGGCATGTCGGTAACGCTAGAAGTGATTCAACTGCGAGAGCGGTGCTGCCAGCGTGTCGGGCACTCGGCTGTGATGACGGACCCACTGTGAAACCCCAGGGGACAGTGTCTCGAGAATGTCCAAGATCCGCTGATGATCATCAGAGAGTTTCCGGCCAAGAATGGACTCGTGATGCGCAATGCGGTTCCTGAGCGTGCGAAGGCGGTTGAGTTGCTCATGAACCACGGTGCGACTTGGCACTGGCTGAAAGGCTTGATGCAGCAACGGTCGCCACAACGACTCCTCGTAGGCCTTGGCGAACAAGCCAACCCAGAAACCGAAGCTCGCAGCGGCAACCACTCGCCCCGGCGACTCAGCCTTGCCCTCACGAAGCAACAGCCGTCGAGCCGTATCGATGCCTCGCCGCTGCGGGTCTTCGAGACAGACTGCGTCATACCAGTTGCTCCCGTGCCTGGCTGACATAAGCGCATGAACCGAGTTTCGTAGTGTGACTTCAAGCGCTTGGAGCGGCCCAAGGAACGCTGAGCCGAGCGCCACATTTCGAACGTAGAGCCGAAGCGCCCGAGCCTGACTGCCTCGCGCGATCCGCAGGTACGGTGCCATGCGCTCCGTCGATATCGACATCCGAAGCGCTGCGATCGCTTGGTCGTCGTAGATGTAGTTGTCAACTGAAGGATGCAGCTGAGGCCGTGTTATTGTGGACAACGTAAGCTCCTCGTAGGCCTCTCACCGAAGCGTCTTGGGGCAGACCAGGGGGGGCGACACCGGTGCCGGTGCCGCCCCCCGACTTCCTCTACGCCGATTTCGGCTCGGCGAAGACCGCCAGTGCGCCTTCGTTCCCTGTGCCCGTCTCGAGTCGGGCGGCCGCAGCCGGTGCTGTCGGCGTCGCCACATCATCGCTGCCGTACACCATCTGTAGCGCGAGCTTCGCCATTTCAAGCCACTGCTCTTGTGCCGCCGCTGAATATGCGCCCTCCGAAGGCAATTTCGACCACAGCCCCCGCAGGAGGGGATCTGTCGGTCCGGTCGGCGCTTCTGGCTGCGCCGGCGCGACGGCATCTTCCTCGGCATGCGATGGCGAGGAATCGCCATGCGAATCGACCGCTTGGCGCTGGGCCCAGGCGCTGAGCCTCTCGCAGCCTGCTCGGCCAGCGTGACCCCTCCTGCCTCCGGCACCCCCGTGACAGTACCGACCCCATGCGACGTCAGATGCGTAGCCTGCCTGCATGGCCACCAGCAGACGCCGAGGCAGGACCATCCATTTTCTGATCGCGTACGACCACGACACGCGCAGCAGAATCGTGATGGACGAGTACACGAACGGCGCGCGGGCCGTCGACGCGTACGGTGACCTTGAACGCGAGTACGAGGACCGGCCGCGCGTCGAGGTGGTGCTCCTGGGTGCCGACTCTGAAGCGGCGATTCGAGTCACCCACCCGAACTACTTCGACGATCAACCTCTCGAGGAACTATTACAACTGGCTCGCTGAAGCGGCGGGGGTGGCGCCGGCCATCAGCAGGCCGATCTCTTCGCGGGTGGCGGTGCGAGGGTCGACTGTGGCCACGATGCGGCCCTCGTACATCACGGCAACCCGGTCGCTGAGCGCCAGCACCTCGTCCAGCTCGGCGGACACCAGCAGCACGGCGGTGCCCTCGTCGCGCCGCTCGCGGATACGGCGCCAGATGAATTCGATGGCGCCGATGTCGATGCCGCGGGTGGGCTGAGCAGCGATGAGCAGATCGATGTCGTCGGAGAACTCGCGGCCCACGATGAGCTTCTGCTTGTTGCCTCCCGACAGGCTGTCGGCGGCCAGCTCCACGCTGGGCGTGCGCACGTCGAAAGTGGCCACCACGTCTCGGGCGTGGGAATCGATGCGGTCACGGCGCAGCATGCCGCCCGCAGAGAATGGCCGACGGAAGTAGCGATTCAGCACCGAGTTGTCGGCCACCGAGTAGGAGCCGATCAGACCGTGCTTGGCCCGGTCCTCGGGAATGTGTCCCACGCCGATAACCGTCACCTGGCGCGGCCGGGCGCCCGACGCATCCCGGTCGCTGATCGACACGCTGCCAGCGGTCGCATGACGCAGGCCGGTGATGGCCTCCACCAGCTCGCGTTGGCCATTGCCCTCCACGCCGGCTACGCCCACGATCTCGCCGGCTCGCACCGACAGCGACAGCTCGTCAACGGCGCGCTGGCCCCGGTCGTCATCGGCGCAGAGTCCCGCAATGTCAAGCACCACCTGTCGCTCGACGGTCTTGGGTTCTGCATCTGCGCCATTGCGGCGGCTCGCGGTCTGCTCCATCGGATCGGCGGTGGCACTTCCCGCAACATCGGCGACCACTACCGCCTCCTCGGCGGTGGGGTCGCCGGACGGGTCGTCGGCGCCGAATGCGATGGGTGCCGACCCCACGCCGGTCGCGCTGGATTCGAACCGGTCGCCATGCAGGTCGACCGCGCGGCCGACCATCAGCTCCGCCAGCGCCGCCTCGCTGGTCTGCGCAGGCGTGGTGGTGCCCACGACCCTGCCCTCGCGCAGCACGACGATGTCATCGGCGGCTGCCATGACCTCGCGCAGCTTGTGCGTGATGAACACGATGCCGACGCCCTGATCGGTCAGCCCACGCAGCACATCGAGCAGATGGTCGGTCTCCTGCGGGGTGAGCACCGCGGTCGGCTCGTCAGCGATCAGCACCCGGGCATCGCGGTACAGCGCCTTGAGAATCTCGACCCGCTGCTGCGCGCCGACGGGCAGGTCTTCCACCGCGGCGTCAGGGTTGACCCCGAGACCGAACCGGTCCGCCAGATCCAGCACGCGGCGGCGCGCCTGTGCGACGTCGATCATCCCGAGCTTGCGCGGCTCAGCGCCGAGCACGATGTTGCGCACGACGCTCATCGGCGGCACCAGTTGGAAGTGCTGGTGCACCATGCCGACGCCGCGGGCGATGGCGTCGTGCGGGCTCGGCAGCTCGACCTCCTCGTCGGCGATCACGACCTGGCCCGCATCGGGCCGGTGCAGACCGAACAGCACGTTGACGAGCGTGCTCTTGCCGGCGCCGTTCTCGCCGAGCAGCGCCAGGATCCGGCCGGGCCGCAGCTCAATCGACACGTCGTCATTGGCGACGACCGAGCCGAAACGCTTGGTGATGCCACGGCCTGCCAGCAGCACCTCAGGCTGCGCAACAGCCGATTCGGACTCCCGCTGAACGCCAACGGACCCCGCGGTCGCAGCCATCATCGGACCTCGTAGGGCTGGCCCAGCGCGGCCGGGTCGCGCATGCGGCCGAACAGGCCGGCGGCCGCCACCACGATGATCGTGACGACGAAGGGCAGCATCCCCACGAACTGTGCCGGGATGTCGAAGGTGTCGTTGAGCTGGAACTGGCCCTGCAGCGCCGTGGTGAAGCCGAAGAACAGCGCCGCTGCATACGCACCGAGCGGGGTTCGCCGCCCGAAGATCATCACGGCCAGCGCCAGGAAGCCCCGCCCGCCGGTCATGGCTCGGGAAAACGTGCCCACCGACTCCAGCGCCAGGTACGCGCCGCCGAGGCCCGCCAGACCGCCGGCCAGGGTCACGTTCAGGTAACGCAGCCGGATCACGTCGATGCCCACGGTTGCGGCAGCGCCGGGATGCTCCCCGATTGCGGTGGTGCGCATTCCCCACACCGACCGCAGCAGCAGCACGTGGAGCACGATCACCAGGATCAACGCGAGGTAGGTGAGCGGCGGCCGGCTGAACAGCGCTGTGCCGACCACCGGCAGGTCGGCAAGCGGACCGAGCTCGATGGACTGGTACTTCAACTGGCCCAGCGAGCGACCGCGGTCATAGAAGAACGACGTGAGACCCAGCGCTGCGATGTTCAGCACGGTGCCGGCGATGATCTGATCGGTTCGCAGCCCCACCGCCATCGCCGCGAGCATCCAGCCCATGGCGAACCCGGTGCTGACGCCTGCCACCACGCCCAGAAACAGCGAGCCCGAGATCGATGCGATCGTGAACGCGGTGAACGCCGACATCAGGAACTGCCCTTCGATGCCGATGTTCACGATGCCTGACCGCTCACCGATCATCCCGCACATGGCGCCGAGCACCAGCAAGGTGGCCGCACGCACGGTGCCCGACAGCACGGCGGTGGTCTGTGCCCCGTCCCAGGCATAGAAACCCCACACAACCGCTACCAGCATCACTGCCCCGGCGAGGGACCACGCACGCTGTGCAGTCCACCGGCTCGCGCCTTCCTCGGTCGGCGCAGTTCCCGGGTCGGATCCCGCGATCAGCGTCATCGGCCCCACCCCGTACCGAGCGTCAAGCGGCGGTCACCGTGTTGATCTGATGGGTCACGCAACCGCATAAGCCACCGCACGATCATCGGCGCCGCCACGAACAGCAGGATGAGCGCCTGGATCACGTCGATGATCTCGGGCGCAACGCCCGACTCGAACTGCATCTTGGCGGCGCCTGCCTCCATCAGCCCAACCAGCAGTCCGGCGGGGATGACCGCGATGGGGTTGGTGCGGGCCAGCAGCGCGATCGTGATGCCTTCGAAGCCGAGCCCGACGTTGACCCCCGCTTCGAAGCGACCGTCGACGCCCAGCGATTCGATCGCGCCGCCGAGACCGGCCAGCAGCCCCGCCACCGCCATGGTCGAGGCCATGATCCAGCCCACCGAGATGCCCGCATAGCGGGCTGCGTGACGGTTGGCCCCCACGCTGCGCACTTCGAAGCCGTACGTGGTCCGTTCCAGAATGAACCAGCACGCGAACGCTGCGATCATCGCCAGCAGAAAGCCCGCTGGCAGCCAGCCCCAGGTGGGAATCTCGGCCGACGGCTCGACCAGTGGTGTGCGGGCGATGATGTTGGAGCCCGATCGATCCTGCCAAGGGTTCGCGGCCAGCCAGTCCGTCAGGTTGCCGGCCACGAAGTTCAGCATGATCGTCACGATCACCTCGTGCGCACCGGAAGTGGCCTTCAGCACTCCGGCGATCGCGCCCCACATCGCTCCGGCGATCCCGCCCACCAGCAGTGCCAGCGGCAGGTGGACGACCAGCGGCAGGCCGTCGATCCCGAACCCGACCCCGGCAGCGAACGCAGCGCCGACCAGCAACTGGCCTTGGCCGCCGATGTTGAACAGCCCCGCCTTGAATGCGAACGCCACCGCCAAGCCGCCGAAGATGAGCGGCGTGGCTTTCTGCAGCGTGCGCAGCACAGCGTCGGCATCGCCGGCCCCACCCAGCACCAGCGCTCCGTAGGCGCTGAGCACCGAATGGCCCTGCACGGCGATGAGCACCGCTCCGAGGCCGAGCCCCAGCACGACCGATGCCAGCGGCACGGCCGCGGCGCGCAAGAATGCCTGGCAGCGAGTTTGAACTCGTCCCGTGACAGCGACACCGGAGGATGTCAACCGACCACCTCAGCGCATTCACGACCCAGGGCGGCAGCTCCGGGGGAGGTCAAGCAAGTACCTCGTCGAACTGGTGCTGATGGAAAACGATTCGGAAGCGACCCTGCTTGCCACGAGGACCCAGCTTGACTTCTCCGCAGTCGATGGCGTCGGCGCTGCTCAAATGCTCCTCCAGCGTGGCGAACACCTGCTGCTTGTAGGTCGTATCGGCGTTGCCCGCGAGGTGCTCGCCTTTGGTGTCCACCACCAGCAGCCGAGCCGCGCGGTCGTCCGAAGCAGACAGCGCGACGAAGTCTGGCCAGATGCGGTCGGTCTGCCAGCCTCGCAGGTAGTAGTCGTGCGATTGGCGGGCGGCAACGCGATGCCACCAGTCGATCGCTTCGTGTTCGTCGAGGTAGAACGCGAACTGGCGCTCGAGGCCAGAGTCGAACTGATTTTGGAACAGCGGGTCGAACAGACTCTGCTGAACCGGACGGCCGGCGTATTCGAACGTGTGGTCGCCCTCGCTCCATGTGTAGGTGAATGTGTCAGCCATCTTGAAATTCGGCTCGCTGGCTTCGAGGTCGAACCGAATGTCGCCCGAACGCAGCTTCGACACGAATACGGCCTGCGCGGCAGCGTCGATCTCTGCGGCCAGGCTCTCCCGGACATGGTTCACATGCCAGCGGCGGTCCGCATAGATCTCGCCGTCGTCGTGGCCCTCTGCGCGCAGCGCATCGATGTAGCCGAGCGCAACACGCGAGGCCTGCCACGGATTGGGCACCATGTCGATCAGTTGCCGGACAAACCAGACGATGGACACTGAATTGTCGGCCGTCATGCCCACGCGCCGAGTCAGCGAGGTTGAGATGCCGTCATCGTCGAGTCCGACACTGATGGTCTGCTCAGTCGCTTCCCTCTGACCGCTGCGGTGGTCTCCCGTATCGGGCACCTCCAGCGAGGTCCAGTCGATCTCGGGCAGGATGTCGCGTTCATAACTCAAGTCCACCCATGTCTCGCCCCGGCATGCCAGCACTTTGGGAAGGAAGATGTCGGCGTCACGGAACTGAGGGCGTCGCTTGATCACGAGACGCTCCACCGAGTGGACATCGGAGATCTGCACGTCTTGACCGAGTCCGGTCAGACCTTCGTTTTCCAAACCGTTCTTGACCGCGTTGACAGACTCGTCCACACCGGTCTGCCAGCAATGCACGTAGCAGCGATCCAGCGCCGCCTCGCCGGTTCGGCGGGCACCGGGTTGGCGCATGACCCGCCCCATGATCTGGGTGATGGCCGTATTGCTGCGCATGTTGTCCAGCATGACCAGCACATACGCGAATGGGCAATCCCAACCCTCCATCAAGGCCGCCTTGGTGATGATCCAGCGCACCGATGAGTACGGCGACATGAGATCTTCGCCGGCAATCTCATCGCTCTGCGACGATTTCACACGCACCGATTCAGGTGCCTCGCCAAGTCGGCCGATGAGATGTTCGCGCACGTCCTCAGCGTGGAGATAACCGGTGCCGCGCTGATCCTTGCCGGTTCGTGCCACGCGGATCACGCCGATGGGTCGTATGTACCGACCGCTGCGGCCTTCGAGTTGCTGTGCTGCGGCGGTCAGGTCGGTGAGGCGGTCGTGGGCGCGGGCCAAGGTGTCGGTCCAGTCGCCGTCGCTGGTGCTCACCTCCACCGGGAGTTTGATCATCTCCTCTCGGCCGAGATCGGCGCCGGAGATGTCGACGAGCAGATTGCTGATGGCAGCATTGGGCGTGGCCGACAGCTCGATCACCAATCGAGGGTTGAGCCGGTTGATGGCAGCCACGAATTCATCGGCACCTTTGCCTCCATAGGCCTTGTGCGCTTCGTCGAGCACCACCACCGGCCGCTGCATCTTGAGCACGTTGAACAGGCTGTGCTTGACGGTCCCGCTCGGGTTGGTCTCGAGATCGGGGTGGGTCTCAAGCAGCGCCTCGAAGGCAGCCACATCGTCTTCGCGAGGGAACAGCGTGGAGTAGCGGCCCGAGTCGCGGAACATCCTCAGGAACTCCTTGCCTTTGAGTCGGTTCGCGGCGGGCAGCATCAGCAACATGACGCACAAGTAGTTGTCGAGATCGCCTTGCTGGAGCCGGTCGTCCTTCTCCATCATCTTGACCCGGCCGCCGCTGGCAGATTCGAGCAGTTGGCGGTACGGATGCTGGCGCGTCCAAAACGCCTTGCGCGTCTGGGCATAGATGGCCCGAGACGGCACGATCCACAGCACGAAGCCGGTCTGCATCCCGAGACGCTCCAGCGCAGCAGCGCCCAGCAGTGTCTTGCCGCCGCCGGTGGGGATCTTGAAGCAAATATGCGGTATCGAGCGGCCGGCACCGTCGTAGCGATCCACATGAGGACGCGCGCCCGCGAGAGTGCTCTCGCTGCCTGCCAGCGACTTCCACGCTCTTGCCGGATAGTTCGCATCGTCCTCGCTCGGCGGGAGGCCTGCGCGCGACAGCACCAGCGCGCGTTGCTCATACTCTTGACGGGCCGTGGCGAGGGCCTGCTCCCATTCCGAGAATGCCCGCAGCGTCCGGCGCTGATACTCCTTCAGTTCCAGCATGACTGCACCCTCGCGGACGGCATCGCTGTCACCGCTACGCCTCGTCGATCTGCTGGACCGCGAACGGAAGCTGAGCGAACATGACCCTCATGTCCTTCAGCTCATCCTGAGGGATGTAACGGGCCGTCGCGAACACCACTGCGCTGCGGCCGCGCTCGCGGCACATGGCCCCGATCGCTTCCGCACGCGGTGCCGTCAGCACTGACTCGTTGGTCCGGAGCCACGCGATGTCGGGCTCGTAGATGAGGTAGTAGTCGCGGGAATCATCGCTGAAGATCAGTCCGTTTTCGTCGCGCGTCGCCAGATCCTCCGTGCCAATCGACAAGCCCGTGGCGGAATGCACCAGCCATGCGGCAAGGTCGTCGAAGCTGGGCAGCGATTCGCCGCTGAGCATCCCGTTGCCGCTGGTGCGCTCACCCAGCGTGCAGAATGTGAACGTCCCACCGAGACCTTCGCGGAGCGATTCGTCCCGAACCGTGTCCACACCGGCGATCACGCGACGTATCCGTTCCGCCGTCACCTCATTGGCGTAGTCCTCGCATTCGACCATGATGAAACGCCGATTGCCGCCGTCGGCCTTGTTCAGAGCGAGCACGGCATGCCCAGTCGTCCCCGACCCGGCAAACGAATCCAACACAATCGCCTCGGGGTCGCGCAGGAGCTCGACCAAATACTGAATGAGTTCCACTGGCTTTGGCTGAGGAAAGACACCGCCAACTCCAAAGATCGTCTGCAGGAGTGTCGTGCCGGTGGCATTGAAACGCACGATGTCGGGGTCAAGCACAGCGTTGGGAGGCTGGCCGGCTTGGACGTCCCTAAGGTATCGCTTTGCGCGCGGTTCCGTCCCGCCGAATTCGATCGCACCCGACGCTTCCATCTCTCGCAGCCGTTGACGCGAGTAACGGGGGTAACTGCCAGAGGGTGCCGACCACTCGACACCATTCTCAAATGTGTGGGTGTAAGGCTTGAAGAAGTTGCGTGCGCTCAACGGGTCGAGCTTGTACGGACCCCGACCGTCATCGTCATCGCGCGGGTAGTTCGCCGACTTGTCAGAGATATAACGGATGTACCGATCCGTTGACTCGCCGAACCATGATTTGTCCTTGGCATAGCTGACTACGTAGTCAGCGTTGAGGTTGAAGTCTTTGCTCGAGTTGCGCACGGTGTGCATCGCTCGACGGACTTGAGTGACAAAAAAATTCTCTTCGCCGAAGATCTCGTCCATCATCATGCGGAGGTGATGGACCTCGTTGTCGTCGATCGACACGAAGATCACGCCGTCGTCGGACAGCAGTTGGCGCAACAACTGCAGGCGGGGCCACATCATCGTCAGCCACTTGTCATGCCGTTCGAGATCCTCGCCGTCGACCGGGCCGTTTTCGGACAGCCAGTGCCGCAGAGCCGGGCTGTTGCCGTTGTCGTTGTAGACCCAGCCTTCGTTGCCGGTGTTGTATGGCGGATCGATATAGACGCACTTGACGCGGCCCGCGTAGCGGGGCAGCAACGCCTTGAGGGCGTGCAGGTTGTCGCCGTGGATGATCAGGTTGTCATCGACATCACCCGTTCCGACGGACCGGTCCGGATGCGGGACCAGCGGTCGCCACGGCACCACCAGATGATGGCCGTAGACATGGGACTTGCCCTTGAAATCCAGCGTCGGCATCGGCCCTCCCCGCTTGCTCGACCCCTATGAGCACCGTAGCCCTGCGGTGTCACAGGCACGGGGCGAGCGGGAAGGCAGCGAGCGACCAGCGGGAACGCTCACAACGAGGTGAGTTTCCCGCGGCCCACGGCGAACGGCTCAGAACGTGGCTCGCTGGATCAGCCCGGCGGCCATCCTGTGTCGATCTCGCCAGCGTTCAGGCCAGCCAGCACATCGTCGAGCGTGGCCCGCATGTCGTCGGTGACGATGTCATCGAAGTCATAGAACGGCGCCAGGCCGACCTCGCCGAGGTAGTTGCCTCCGGCGAATTCACCGCTCGCGGCTTGGGCAACCAAGTCGGCCACGCCCGGGGTGATGAGCTTCATGGCGCTCGTCACCAGGCACGGCTGTGCCTCGGGCACCGTGTTCCATTGGTCGGTGTCGACGCCGACGCAGAAGGCGCCTTCCTGCGAGGCGATCTCGATGAGCGCCCCGTTGCCGGTGGCGCCGCCGGCGCCGAAGATGATGTCCGCGCCTTGGTCGAGTGCTTGTCGGGCAGTGGCCGCGCCCCAGTCGGGGTCGCCGAAGGCCATGTCGAGCCCGCCGGGGTGGTACGTGGAGATCGTCTCGACGTCGGGGTTGGTGTAGCGCGCTCCGTGCTCCCAGCCTTCCTTGAAAGCCACCACCGGCGGCACCAGGTCGGTGCCCAGCACGGCGCCCACGATGTCGGTCTCGGTGAGCATGCCTGCGAGCGCACCAGCCAGGAAGCCCGACTCGTCCTCGGGGAAGATCAGCCCGGCCAGGTTGGGCAGCGTCTCGGCCTGGAACTGGTCGACTCCGATGAACAAGATGTCCGGGTTCTCCGTCGCCGCGGCGATGGTGGCGTCACCGAGGCCGAAGCCGACCGTGATGATGACGTTCGCCCCGTCTTCGACAAAGAGACCGATGTTGTTCTCGTAGTCCTTGGCCTCTTCGGTCTCGATGTAGTTCGCCTCGACGCCCGGCGCCGCAGCGGCCTGTTGAGCGCCTTCCCACGCAGACTGGTTGAAGCTCTTGTCGTCAACCTTGCCGGTGTCGGTGACGAGCCCGATCTTGAATGGCTCGGCGTCGTCGTCGGGCTCTTCAGCCGCGGCCGTCGTGGCTGGTGCTGCCGCGGTTGTCGCCGCAGGCTCGTCGCTGCCCGTGCACGCTGCAGCGAATATCGCGAGCACAGCGAACATGATCGCGAATCGCTTGTTAAATGCGGTCATCTGGTTCCTCCCGTGGACACAGGCGACGCGAATCGATCCATCTCGGCCCCGTCCCCGTGCAGGGGAGCCTAGAGGCCGTGCGGAAGGCAGTCTGCGGCTGTCGCACCTCCGGCTTCCCGCTCTTGGCCCCATGCTCACGCGATCGGGTTCACGGGCCGATCTGGCCACGACTTCGCGGCAGATTCGCGGGATTTCTTATTCCTGCACGAGTTCGACGAGCGTGCCGAGATTGCCCTTGGGGTGGACGAACGCGACCGTTGTGCCGCGCGATCCCGGACGGGGCGCTGTGTCGATCGGCACGGCGCCTGCGTCGATCATCGCCTGCAGCGCTGCGGCGCAGTCGTCCACCCGGTAGCCCACGTGGTGCAGGCCTTCGCCCCGCCGCTCGAGAAACTTTGCAATGGGCGAGTCGGGCCGGGTGGCGGCGGTGAGTTGGATGTAGCTGTCGGCCACCTTGATCAGCGCCTCTTCGACGCCGTCGGAATCAACGGTCTCGCGGTGGGCGACCTCTGCGCCGAACGCCTCGGTGTAATAGTCGACTGCCGCATCGAGGTCCTTCACGGCGATGGCGACGTGGTCGATCTCGGTCAGGATCATCGGTGTTGCTCCCCTCTTGGGTGCGTTTGCGCGTGCGGGCGACGGCGGTTGGCGGTGCTAGCCGGCGGCGACGCTGCCCGTCTCAGATGATGCCGCTTCGAGCGACGCTGCGTGGCGGGCGAACAGCGTGATGCGGTCCTCGCCGATTCGCTCGCGTTTTTCAGGATCGGTGATGCCCTGCCCCGGCTCGTCGGCCAAGCACAGCACGCCGAGCTTGCCCTCGTGCAGGTTGTGGTGCACCTGCCAGGCGGCCAAGCCGGTCTCGTCGAGCGCGAACGTCTTGGACAGGATCGGCTGGATGCGTCCCTGGTCGATCAGGCGGTTCATCGCCCACGCTTCGGCGTAGTTGGCGAAATGGCTCGACAGGATCTGCTTCAGGCGCATCCACAGGTGCCGGTTGTCGTACTCGATCATGTACCCGCTGGTGGCGGCGCAGGTCACGATCTTGCCGCCTCGCTTGGTGACGAACACTGACGCGCCCATGGTGGACCGTCCCGGATGCTCGAACACGATGTCGGGGTCGTCGCCGATGAGGCTGCGCACCTTCTTGCCGAAGCGGCGCCACTCACGTTCGTCTTGGGTGTGGGGGTCGCTCCAGAAGCGATAACCCTCGGCGCCGCGATCGATGGTGTGCTCCACACCGAGCTGGCCGAGCAGTTCCGCCTTGTCCACAGAGCTGACGACGCCGATCGGGACGCCGCCGCCGTTGAGCACGAGCTGGCAGGCGTAGCCGCCCAGCCCGCCCGTGGCGCCCCAGATGAGCACCGAGTCGCCCTGCTTCATGCGGGCCGCGTTGTCGCCGACCAGCATCCGGTACGAGGTGGCGCCGCAGAGCGCGTTCACCGCCGCTTCCTCCCAGGAGAGGTGTGCCGGCTTGGGCATGAGCTGGTTGGCCTTGACGATGGAGAGGTCGGCGAGACCGCCGAAGTTGCTCTCGAAGCCCCAGATCCGCTGATTGGAGGCCTTCATCGAGTCCTCGTGCGCGGCGGGATCCTGATCGTCGACGTAGTTGCAGTGAACGACGACCCGGTCGCCAGGCCGCCAGTTGCGCACGGCCGAGCCGCACTGCAGCACCACCGCTGAGGCGTCGGAGCCGAGCACGTGGTAGTCGAGCGCGTGCCGAGCGCCCCAGCGGCTCTCGCGACCCAACCGGTCCAAGAAGCCGAACGTCGGCATGGGTTCGAAGATCGACGTCCAGACGGTGTTGAAGTTGATGGCGCTGGCCATCACCGCCACATACACCTCGTCGGGCGCGAGCTCTGGCGTGGCGACCTCGCCGATGTGCACTGCCTCGCGGGGATCCTTGTCGGCCGAAGCGCGCCCCTCGAACATCGCCTGCTCATCGCGCCGTACATAGGCCGCACGGAAGCTCTCCGGGACCGGCATGGCCTCGAGTTCGGGACCGGACGCACCGGCGGCGATGGCATCAGCGAACTGCTTCACGGACCCGAACGCTAACGGTGCCCACGGGCTGCAAGTTCCACTCTCGAGCGGCGCCCCGGCAGCCTCATGAGCCGTTTCGTACACTCGCCGTTCACACATCTGTCGCCCAGCCCGCCGGCTGGCGCGTCGATGCAGGCGAGGGGGTTGCGATGTCTGGTTCGGTGATTGTCGGGGGCGTACGCACGCCGATCAGCAAGTTCAACGGCGGGCTGGCCGGCTTGAGCGGCGCACAACTCGGCGGCATCGCGATCGAGGGCGCGTTGGAGCGGTCCGGTGTTGCGGCTGCCGATGTCGACTATGTGGTGATGGGCCAAGTGCTCCAGGCCGGTCAGGGCCAGATCACCTCCCGCCAAGCGGCGACGAAGGCCGGCATCTCGATGGATGTGCCGGCCATGACCATCAACAAGGTGTGCCTGTCGGGGCTGAACGCCCTGTACATGGCCGACCAGATGATCGCGGCGGGCGACGCCGACGTGGTCGTCGCGGGCGGCATGGAATCGATGACCAACGCGCCCTACCTGCTGCCCGAGGGGCGCAACGGCATGCGCATGGGCTCAGCGACAGTGCTCGACGCGATGATCCACGACGGTCTGTGGTGTGCCTTCGATGACGGCCACATGGGCGACGGCACCGAACGCGACGCGGCGAGTGCGGGCATCTCGCGCAGCGCTATGGATGAATACTCGGCGCAATCCCACGAGCGTGCAGCGGCGGCGCAGAAGGACGGGCGCTACGACGACGAGATCGTGGCGGTGAGCATCCCGCAGCGCCGCGGCGAGCCGCTGGCGGTGCTCGACGACGAGGGCGTGCGACCGGGAACGACGTCCGAGAGCCTGTCGGGCTTGCGACCGGCGTTCGCATCCGACGGTGCCGTCACCGCCGGCAATGCCTCGCAGATCTCCGACGGCGGCTGCGCGTTGATCGTCATGTCGCCCGAGGCGGCTGCCGAACGCGGCATCGAGCCGCTGGCCGAGGTTGTGGCGTACGGCATGGTGGCAGGGCCCGACACCTGCCTGCTGCACCAGCCCGCCAATGCGATCCGGCGTGCGCTGCGGCGCACCGAGGTGACGGTGGAGGATCTGTCGTTGTTCGAGATCAACGAAGCCTTCGCCGCCGTGGCAGTGGCGTCGACGGAGGATCTCGGCGTCTCGCCGGAGATCGTGAACCCGAACGGCGGCGCGGTAGCGCTCGGCCATCCGATCGGCATGTCCGGCGCTCGCCTGGCGCTCACGCTTACCAACGAGCTGCGTCGCCGTGGCGGCGGCCTGGGGGCGGCGGCGCTGTGCGGGGGCGGCGGCCAAGGCGATGCCGTCGTCCTGAAGGTCGCCTAGCCCGCAACACCGACAGCCTGCAGGTCGCCTCGCCGGCGACACTGGCAAAACACCCGGCGCCACAGACCCCGTGTCAGGCCGCTTGCGGCCGGGGGAGCACTTCGGTCGCAACACAGAGCGGCCACAGGGCGGCCTTGACTGCATCGCCGATCGCCGGCGCGTCGACGGCGGGAACCTCCAGGTAGATGCGGCTCGCGCAGAGCAGCTCGGTCAACCGGGCGAACGGGGCCGGATCGACCAGCATTGCCCCCACGACGGCCGCGGGTGCGGTGGCAATCGCCAGCAGCACGCCGCACGGGTCCACGAACACCGCGGCAACCCCCTGCGGGGTGGCTGCGGCGCTGCGGCACAGTGCCTGCGCATGACACGGCCCAGCCACCATCACACGTTCATCGGGTGACGGTCGGAACACCGCCACGGGCAATTCGTGGGCCGTGCGACCAGTCGTCCGGTCGTCGGGATCGAAGGCAGCCATAGCACTCCTCGCGCGCGCAGGCCGCCAGGGAAGTGCTGATCGGACCGTAGGCAGCCGCCGTCCCGCAGTCCAGCGATTAACGCCGCGGCCCGGTCAGGGGGCGAGGGTGCGGCGGTTGCGGAGCGCTCGTTCGAGGGTGAGCTCGTCCGCGTATTCGAGGTCGCCGCCCACGGGCAGGCCGCTCGCCAGACGGGTGACCTGCACGCCGAGCGGCTCGAGCTGGCGGGCGAGATACATGGCGGTGGTGTCGCCCTCGATGTTGGGGTTGGTGCACACGATCAGCTCGGTGACCGACTCGCTGTCGAGACGTGCGAGCAGCTCGCGAATGCGCAGCTGTTCGGGGCCGACACCCTCCAGCGGGTTCAGCGCCCCACCGAGCACGTGGTAGCGACCCCGAAAGCCGGCCTTCTCCATCGCCACCACGTCGCGAGGCTCTTCTACGACGCAGATCATCCCGTTGGCTCGGGCCGGATCGGCGCAGTTGGGACACGGGTCGGTTTCGCTGAGGTTCCAGCACTGGCTGCAGAATCCGACCCGATCCTTGGCTGCAGTGATGGCCGCGGCCAGGCGATGTGCATCGGCCGCCGGTCGCTTCAGCAGCCAGAACGTGATGCGTTGCGCACTCTTGGGACCGATACCGGGCAGGCGGCTGAGCTCGTCGATCAGGTCTTCGACCGCGTCGTCGTACACGTCAGTCCCTGCCGCCGGTGATCACTAGAGAGTGTCAGGTGGTGCCCTCGTCGTCGCGGACCACAACCGAGCCCGGAAAGCGCTCCACGATCCGCTGCACCTTCGCCTCGTGGGAGGTTGCCGATGAGCCAACGTCCCGCGAGAGCGCGGATGCTGACGGATTGGCTTCCTCGGACTGCCGAGCGGCGCTACGGGAGGCGGGCGCGCTCACTGAGTCGCCGGCCATTTGGGTGCCGGTTCCCGACGCGACGTCCCCCGCAGGCGTGGGCGGTGAGGACGGCGCTTCGCCGGTGGCCTTCGAGATTGGGCTGGGTTCGCCGCCCGCATCGCTCACCTCGAGGCGAGCTTGCTGGTCAAGCAATTCCGACAGGATCGGCTGCACTTCATTGATGCGGCGACGGGCTTGCGCGAGCGGCACACCCTCGCCTAGCCGGACAGTCACGACATTGCGCTCGCGAGCAAGAACGGACGCGTCGCGGAAGAGTCCTGCCGCGACGGGACGCAGCTTCCCGACAATCTGGATTTCCCAGATGCGCTGGATGTCGTCGGCCGTCATCGCAGCGCCAGACGCCGGCGCGGACTCGGCTGTCATGTCTGGCTGCGGGTCTGCTTCCAGCGACGACGTGGGAGCAACGGCATCGCCTCTCTGTGCGCCGACCACTGCGTCAGGCGACGGCTCGGCTGGCGACGGCGCCGCAGCAGGCTCAGCGGTCGTCTGCTGCGCTGCTGCGGCAGTCGGGGGCGCGGGTGGTGCTGCGGGGGCCGTGGGCGCAGGCGCTACGGCACCGGGCGGGGCATCGATCGACGGGGGCGCTGTGGTCGCGGCCATCGCCGCCCGGGCGGCGGCGGGACCGCCGACCGCAGCAGCGCCTGGACCCGCCGGACCACGCGCCGCCGGACCGGATCCGGACGCAGCAGCCGGCGCGCCCGCGCCCAGCGCGTCGTCGGCGAGCAAGCTCACCAGCGCGGTCTCGAGGGTCAGGCGCCGGTCGGCCGACTGCGGCATCTGCGCCAGCGCGCTGCCGAGCGCCTCGAGCGCCCGCACGTTGGCGCGCCGACCCATCGCGTCGCTCAGCTCCCGGGCCGAGGTGATGTCGGCCTGCGGCAGCTCGACAGGCTCCACCCCGGCACCCACCAGGAACATGTCACGCAGGCGGCGTGCGGTCCGCTCGGCGAGATCGCGAGCGTCGACACCCGCCGCAGTCGCCGCGGCGACGGCGACCAGCGTCGACGCCAGGTCGGCCTGTGCCAGCGCCTGCACCAGCGCGTTCACGTCGGTGCGGTCATCAGGGATGCCCCCGGCCGCCAGCACCGTGTCGAGCGCAGAGAGCGCGTCGCGCACCGATCCCGCGCCGCGCTCAGTCACATAGTCGACGACGGCGTCGGCGACCGGCGCTCCGGCGGCGTCGGCGATCGCCCGCACATGGGGCGCCATCTCGTCGGCGCCGACCAGCGAGAGCTCGAACTGCTGGGTGCGGCTGCGGATGGTGGGCAGCACCTTGTTCGGATCGGTGGTGGCAAGGATGAACACCACGTGAGGCGGCGGTTCCTCCAGCGTCTTGAGCAGTGCATTGGATGCCGCCGCCGAGAGCATGTGCACCTCATCGAGCAGGTACACCTTGCGACGCCCTGAGCTGACCAGCGCCGCCTTCTCGGTCATGTCACGGATGTGGTTCACCGAGTTGTTGGACGCCGCGTCGAGTTCGATGAGATCCATCGAGGTGCCCGCAGTGACGGCGGTGCAGCTGGCGCAGGCATCGCAGGGTTCGCCGTCGTCGAGGGACTCGCAGTTGAGGGCCTTGGCGAGGATGCGCGCGGTGGAGGTCTTGCCGGTGCCGCGGGGTCCGCTCAGCAGGTACGCGTGGCTGACGCGGTCGTCTCGGACGGCATTGCGCAAGGCCCGGACCAGGTGAGGCTGGCCGACTACCTCCGCAAATCGCTGAGGCCGGAACCTGCGGTAGAGCGACTGGTGCAGCATCTCGCGGCGATACTAAGAGGCCGAGCGAAGATTTACCGACCCCTTTCCAACCACCACTTGCTTGCCGCTCTTGTTCCCAGTCGTCATGCGATTGGGCTCACGGGCCGCGAGGCCCCCGACGGTGACTCATCGGCAGGCTCTGCGGTTATCGTTCGGGCTGTGTCGCCGTCTGACGTGGCGGCCGGGTCCTGTGCAACGGCGACCCGTGAACCGAGTCAGGGCCGGGAGGCAGCAGCTCTCAGCGGACCTCGTTGTGTGCCGCAGATCGCCTGGCCGCCTCGCCAGACGGCGACACGTCTGATGCGTAGGGATCGCCGTGCGATCCCGGCGTCATCGCAGTGATCATCGTGCGATCGCTGCATCGTTACGGAGAGTTGCCAGAGTGGACGAATGGGCTCGCTTGGAAAGCGTGTGAGGCTTTCATCGGCCTCCGTGGGTTCGAATCCCACACTCTCCGCATAACGGATATACGCATCTTCTTTTTCGAACGGCGTAATAGCAGATATACTCACTATCTGGGACTCGAAGCAAGAAGGCTGAAATATCATGCACGGCGAGAGCGAACCTGAGTCATATGTCGGGCTGACAACTGCGGCGCGGCTCGGCGCTGCCATCCGCTCCATTCGCAAGCACAAGCGCCTGACGCAGAAGCAGCTCGCCGATCAGGCTGGTGTGTCGTTGTTCTGCTTGCGCGACCTGGAACGTGCTGATCGCTCCGTCGGAGCGCAGAACGTGTTCAAGGTGCTGGCGGTGCTGCAGTGCAGCATCTCCTTGCACCCCTATGAGGGCTGGCCGGCGCAAGGCGACAGCCCCCAGTCGCCGCAGACGTCATGACCGCGGACCTTGCTGTGCTCATGCACGGGCGCGTGGCCGGACACGTCACCAAAGGACGCCGCAGCACAGCAAGGCTGCGTTACGAGGAGCGATACGCGGCCGGCCAAGGGGAGACTCCGCTGTCGTTGGCCCTTCCGTTGAGCGTCCGTGAGCACGAGATCGGCGACTGGCTCGACGGGCTGCTGCCGCCGTCGCTGGACCTGCGACAAGAAATTGGCCGCGCCCATGGTGCCGCAAGCCAACACCCCGTCGACCTGCTGGCGACTGAGATCGGCGCTGACTGCGCAGGCGCGGTCCAGTTCTGCCGCCCCGAGCAAGCCGAATCAGTGCTCGCGCGCAATAGCGGGGTGACCCCGCTGGATGACGACTCGATTGGGAGAAGCCTCAGGGCGCTCAGGCACGGCGCTGTCGCCTGGGAGCGGGAAGTGGGTCAGCGACTGTCGTTCAGCCTCTCAGGCGCCCAGACGAAGGTCGCCATGCACAAGAGCACAGACAGCGCATGGGGGGTCCCCTACGGCAACACGCCGTCGACCCACATCGTCAAGATCACCCTGCCCAGCTACGACAGCAACGACGTCGTGGAGCATGTCTGCATGTCTGCGCTGCGAGCGATCGGGATCGACGCCGCCGAGACCGAGATCGTCGAGGCGGGGGGCGAGCGAGCCATCGCTGTGCGCAGATTCGACCGTCGTGTCGATGCCGACGGCAATCTGCGGCGGATACACCAAGAGGACTGCTGCCAAGCGACAGGCACGCCGTCCGACAGGAAGTACCAATGGCACGGCGGCCCGTCGCCGGCCGCGATCGCGGACCTGCTGCATACGGAATCGCAGCAGGCCGACACGGACGTCACACGGTTCATAGACGCTTTGCTCGCCAACTGGGTCCTGCTCGCACCCGACGCTCACGCAAAGAACTACAGCGTCCAGTTGCAGGGCTTCCTCGTCCGACTCGCCCCTCTGTACGACGTCTGCTCGATGGCCCCATGGCGAGACGACCCAGCGCTCCCCTACCTGCAGATGGCCATGAAGTCGGGAGAATCCTACGACGCGTACGCGATGAGGTCCGACGAATGGCGGTCATGCGCGACAGCGCTGAAGCTGCCCGCGGCAGACGTCTTCGAACGCGCGGACGAACTTGCACGCCTATTGCCGGCTGCAGTCATCGAACAGGCCGAGCGGCTGCCGGCCCATCTGAGGTCGGCTGAATCTGTCCAGCGGCTGGCACAGATCATGGACAAGCGAGAGGGCGAGTGCGGCTCGCTGCTCTGGCCTGCCCCGACAGCCGCCGCACCGCCGGACGCCGGGACAGCAGCCGGTGCGGCGATCCAAGCTGCCGTATCCGCGCGGGCAGCGGACACCTCGCCTGACTGCCAGCACATAGGGATGAGGTCGAGAAAGCAGTGCATCCTCAAGCACCCCCACCCTGGGCGGCCGCACAGATACAGCCGATAGCCGCCGGCCCTCGCGGCGAGGGAGCGGGCAACGCCCGGTTGAGCGGCCCACCACGGGACCGCATCTTCGAGTGCTCCGCGACCCCATGCGGGTTCATGGGGTCGCATGGCAAGATCTCGATGTCGGCGGTCGCCGACCCATGCCGCGGGAACCACCAGGGACCCTACGTCCCTACACATTGCAGCTATTTCTCAGGCACGGACACAAGTTCAATACGAACCAACCAGGGAGCCCGCTCCCTACGCATTCAGTGCCGCTGTGCTCATCATGGCTGCAATCGGCACGTCGCCGACTACTTCCACCACCTGCATCATCGCCATTTCGAGTGCAACTACGGCAGCCGGCCCGTGCCGCTCGACGAGCTGTTCGACACCTTTCACGACGGCACGCCCGAAGCCCATGCCCGGATGCGGGCGCTGGCCAAGGCTCGCCGCGGCACCACTGCTGTGTGACGCAGCCGTCTGACGCCCAAAGAAAGCGGCCACACTGCGGGTGTGACAGACGACGCGGCGATGGAACAGGCGATCGAACAGGCTCGGCAGGCTGCTGCCGTCGGAGAGGTGCCTGTGGGCGTCGTGGTGATGATCGACGGCGAGGTCGTCGCTGCCCGCCACAACGAACGCGAGACCACCAACGACCCCACGGCGCACGCCGAGGTGCTGGCACTGCGCGACGCCGCTGCGGCGATCGGCGACTGGCGGCTGAGCGGCGCAACGCTGGTGGTGACGCTCGAACCGTGCCCCATGTGCGCGGGGGCTGCGCTGTCGGCCCGCGTGGCTCGGGTGGTGTTCGGGGCCTATGACCCCAAGGCGGGTGCTGCGGCGACGCTCTACAACCTGCTGGTGGACCCTCGCTTCAATCACAACGCTGAGGTGATCGGCGGGCTACGCGAAGCCGAATGCGGCGAGATGCTCAGCGATTTCTTCAGCAACCATCGCTGAGCGGCCGAGGGGGAACCGTGAGCGATCCAGAGATCGAGTTTGAGACGAGTCCCGAGCAGTACCGCCATTGGGTCGTGGAGATCGACCGGGAGCGGGCCACGCTCACCATGAACGTGGACCCGACCGCAGGGCTGCGCGACGACTACGAGCTCAAGACCAACTCCTACGACCTCGGTGTCGACATCGAGCTCTACGACGCAGTCCAACGGCTGCGATTCGAACACCCCGAGGTCAAGGTGGTGGTGGTCACCGGCGGCCTCGACAAGATCTTCTGTGCGGGCGCCAACATCGGGATGCTGGCCGGCGCCACCCATGAGCACAAGGTGAACTTCTGCAAGTTCACCAACGAGACCCGCAACAGCATCGAGGACGCGACTGCCAACTCTTCTCAGGTGTGGATCGCGGCGGTCAACGGCACGGCTGCCGGAGGCGGCTACGAGTTGGCCCTCGCCTGCGACGAGATCCTGCTGGTCGACGACCGCGCCTCGTCGGTCTCGCTTCCCGAGATCCCCCTGCTGGCGGTGCTGCCCGGCACCGGGGGGCTCACCCGCGTCGTCGAGAAGCGGCACGTGCGGCGCGATCTCGCCGATGCATTCGCTACCCGCACCGAGGGAATCCGGGGTCGCCAGGCCGTCGACTGGGGCCTC
The DNA here is from genome assembly GCA_965231925.1 of Acidimicrobiales bacterium. Taxonomy (GTDB): domain Bacteria; phylum Actinomycetota; class Acidimicrobiia; order Acidimicrobiales; family Poriferisodalaceae; genus Poriferisodalis. The sequence goes on along the minus strand of OZ246894.1, from coordinate 42,521 downwards.
GTCGATCAAGCAGCCCCGCTCAGTTCATTTGGCGACCTCGTTGACGAGCGCGTGGCTGCCCGTGCTGTCGAGTCTGATCGCCCAGATCTCGGGCCTGGAATCCGTCTCGTGCCGCTCGACCGCACCGTCGACGGCGACTCCGTCGAGTACTCCGCCGTGTCGGTGAGCATCGACCGGCGAGCGGGCACGGCCACATTCACGATCGCCGCCCCCGACGCTCCCCAGCCCGCGACGCCCGACGAGTTGATCGCAGCCGGTGCGGGAGCCTGGGTCCTGCGATGCGCACGCGAGCTCGACGCGGCCGTGCTCCATCTGCGCTTCAACGAGACCGCCATCGGCACATGGGTGTTCCGCACCGCGGGCGATCCTGATGCCGTTGGCGCGGCCGAGCAGCTCCTGGCTGATCATCCAGATCACTGGCTGGCGCGAGAGATCCGGCTGTACTGGGCACGGACGCTCAAGCGATTGGACCTGTCTGCCCGGTCGCTGATGACCCTGATCGAACCGGGCAGCTGCTTTGCCGGAGTCCTGGCCGAGCTGGTGCTCGCCGCCGATCGCAGCTTCATGCTCGACGGGACGTGGGAAGATCTCGACGACCCGCCCGAGCCGGCGACGATCCGGCTCACCGGCGCCAATCTCGGCTTGTTCGCTATGTCCAATGGCCTCAGCCGGCTCCAGACCCGGTTCTGGGGCCGACCCGCCGCACTTGCCGCAGCGGAGGCCACCGTCGGCACCGAGCTCGAAGCGCGCGAGGCTGCGGGGGCCGAGCTCGTCACCTTCGCCCCCGACGACATCGACTGGGACGACGAAGTCAGGATCGCGCTCGAGGAACGGAACAGCTTCTCTCCCGATGCGCTCACCGCAATGGAGGCGAACTATCGCTTCGTCGGGCCGGAGACCATGGAGACCAAGATCTTCTCCCGCCTCTCGGCTTGGCAGAACTGGATCTTTCAACGACCCAACGCGGTGGGGTCGAATGGAGCGTTGCAGCGCTTCGGCACCGGCTCCCGGCCGGACTTCGACACCAGGAGAGTGTGAACATGACCATCGTCGACATCAACGCCAAGATCCCCAACAACGTGGATCTGGCCGACGACCGCCGGCTGCAACGAGCACTGGAAGGGTGGCAACCGAAGTTCATCCGGTGGTGGGAAGAGCTGGGCCCCGTGGCGTTCAAGCGCAGCCCGGTGTTCCTGCGGACGGCGATCGACGTCGGCCGTGAGGGCTGGGCCAATTTTGACCATGTGGAGATGCCTGACTACCGCTGGGGGATCTTCCTGGCCGAGCCCGAACCAGATCGCAGGATCGCCTTCGGCGATCACCAGGGCGACGACGCCTGGCAGGAAATCCCGGGCGAGTACCGGGCCGATCTGCAACGCCTGATCGTGGTCCAGGGCGACACCGAGCCGGCCTCGGTCGAGCAGCAGCAGAAACTGTGCCTGACCGCCCCGTCGCTGTATGACATGCGCAATCTGTTCCAGGTCAACGTCGAGGAGGGACGCCACCTGTGGGCGATGGTCTATCTGCTGCACCGTTACTTCGGCCGAGCCGGACGGGACGAGGCCGACGAGATGCTCGAGCGTCATTCCGGCGATACTGACAATCCTCGGATCCTCGGAGCGTTCAACGAAGAGACGCCGGACTGGCTGTCGTTCTACATGTTCACGTACTTCACCGACCGCGACGGCAAGTACCAGTTGGCCTCCCTGCGAGAGTCGGCCTTTGACCCACTCAGCCGAACCTGCGACTTCATGCTCAAGGAAGAGGCCCACCACATGTTCGTCGGGGCCTCCGGGGTCGGTCGGGTCGTGCAGCGCACCTTGGAACTGATGCACGAGCACGACACCGACGATGTTCACCCCCACGGTGGTCTCAATCTCGATCTGATCCAGAGGTACCTCAACTTCCACTACGCAGTGTCGCTGGACCTCTTCGGTGCCGAGACCTCGACGAACGCCGCCAACTACTTCGCCGCCGGGCTGAAGGGCCGCTTCCAGGAAGAGCGTCGCGACGACGACCACGTGCTGCGCGACGCCTACCGCCTCGTGCCCGAAGCCACCGATGACGGCATCGGCGTCCGGGAAGTCACGCAGCTGGCTGCGCTCAACGAGACGCTGCGCGAGGACTACACCGAGGACTGCAGCAAGGGCCTCGACCGATGGAACCGGTCGATCGCCGAAGCCGGGGTCGACTTCGAGCTGCGACTGCCCCATTTCGGCTTCAACCGCAACGTGGGCACCTTCGCAGGCCACCATGTCTCACCGGACGGCCGGATGATCAGCGATGCGGAATGGCACACCAACGCCTTGGACTGGCTGCCGAGCGATAACGACAAGGCGCACGTGAAGTCGCTGCAGGTCGCTGTGACCGAGCCAGGCAAGATGGCCGGCTGGGTAGCGCCGCCAGCCACGGGCATCAACCGGAAACCGCTCGAGTTCGAATACGTGCGGCTCTGAGGTCACGAGCGAGGAGGCAGTCAATGCTCGAACCGTTCAATGCTGCGACTTGGCTGGTCGACCGTCGCGTCGCTGCCGGCGACGGTGACCGGTTGGCCGTGATCTGCGATGACCAGCGATACACCTACCGCGAGCTTGCCGACGAGATTGCTCAAACCGCAGCTGCGCTGCGGGGGCTCGGCGTGCGACCCGAGGAGCGCGTCGCCATGGCGATGCTCGACTCGGTTCGGTACGTGGCTGTGTTCTTGGGCGCGCTGCGGATCGGTGCCGTGCCGGTCCCGATGAACCCGCTGCTGCCGGGCCGAGATCTCGCCGTGATCACGGCCGGCGCGCGCGCCACAGTCGCAGTCGTTTCCGAAGCCGTCGCCGGCTGCATCGGTGATCTGTGCTCGGGGGCGCCGGAAATCGCGACGGTGATCGTGGCTGGCGACCTTCCGCCCGATACCAGCAACGGACACGCCCACCTTCTGAGCTGGGATGAGTTCGGCGCCGGGGCCGAAGGTGCCGACGGCGCGCCGTACCTGACGTGGGACGAATCGCCGGGTTTCTGGCTTTGCACATCAGGCTCGACCGGACAGCCCAAGCTGGCGGCGCACCGCCATGCCGACATCCGCGTCACCTGCGAGACCTACGCCCGCTCCGTCCTCGAGATCACGCCCGAGGATCGGTGCTATTCGGTCGGACCGATGTTCCACGCCTACGGGCTTGGCAACTCGCTCAGCTTCCCGTTCTCGGTCGGAGCTTCGGCGATTCTCGAACCCGCCAGGCCGCCGACGCCGGCGCGGGTCGCCGAATTGGTGACCGCCCATCGGCCGACATTGTTCTTTTGCATTCCCACCTTCTACGCGGCACTCAACAGCTCCGATCTGGCCGACGACACCTTTGCCTCGGTCCGCCTGGCCGCCTCGGCTGCCGAGCCGCTGCCGGCCGAGACCTTCGAGCGGTTCAGCGAGCGGTTCGGCGTCACGGTGCTCGACGGCATCGGCTCGACCGAGATGCTCCACGTCTACCTGTCCAACTCGCTTGCGGACCTGCGGCCCGGAACAACCGGCAAGCCGGTGGCCGGCTACGAGATCCGCATCGTCGACGACAGCGGCCGGGATCAACCTCCCGGCGAGCCGGGCCAGCTTCTCGTCAAGGGCCGGTCTATGACGACGGGATACTGGTGTCGATCCGAGACGAACCGGGCCACCTTCGAGGGCCCGTGGATGCGAACGGGCGATCTGTACGACGTCGACGCCGATGGATATCACACGTACCTGGGCCGGGTCGACGACATGCTGCGCGTCGGCGGCGAGTGGGTGTCACCAGCCGAGGTCGAGGCCACCCTGATCGAGCACCCCACCGTGCTCGAAGCGGCGGTGGTCGGCGAGCACGACACCGACGGCGTGCTGCGACCCGTGGCCTACGTGACTCCCGTCGACGGCGACCTCGTCACTGCCGACGACCTGACGCGCGACCTGACCGCCTTGTGCCGTGAGCGGCTGGCCGGCTACAAGCGGCCTCGCCGCTACGAGATCGTCGACGATCTGCCCAAGACTGCGACTGGCAAGATCCAGCGGTTCAAGCTGCGGTCGTGAGTCGCCGCCAGACCGATCTGCGGTGACGGCGGAAGATGCGGAAGGTGTGGGATTCGAACCCACGGTGACCCGAAGGCCACAACGGTTTTCGAGACCGCCCCATTCGTCCGCTCTGGCAACCTTCCGCAGCGCACCCTATCGACGCCTGCACGGCTGACCGCCTCGCCCGCGGCCCCTGCGACACGGCAATAATCGGTCGCGCGGAAGGCGAATTCGTGACAGCCTCAGGGCCGTGAGCAGCGCTGTGGAGAGCTACCGAACCCCGGCAGGCGGGGTTTCCGGGCAGCCCGACGGCACGTGGTCAGTCTCTGCACTTGCACACGCCATCGGCGAGACGATCCAGCGGGCCTTCCCCGCCGAGGTCTGGGTACGCGGCGAGATCATCGGCTACTCGGTGGCAGCAAGCGGCCACATCTACTTCAACCTCATCGAGCCAGGGACGGGCGACGACCGTCGCGGCGATCGCATGCGGGTGGCGCTGTTCAAGGGACGTCAGCGGTTCGTGAACCGCGACCTCGCCGGCGGCGGCGGGCTGACGCTCGACGACGGCATTGAGGTGCGGATCCGCGCCGAGGTGGAGTACTACGCCGGCAGCGGGCAGGTCCAGCTCATCATGAGCGGCGTCGATCCGCACTTCACGCTCGGCGTGCTGGCGGCTGACCGTGAGCGCACGCTGGCCGAATTGGCCGCGTCGGGCCTGCTGCGGCGCAATGCCGCTGTGCCGCTCGCGTTGGTGCCGCTGCGCGTCGGGCTCATCACAGCCGCCGGCAGCGCCGCCCACGCTGACTTCGTCCATGAACTCGAGTCGAGCGGCTACGCGTTCGAGGTGCTGCTGTGCGACGCCCGGGTGCAGGGCGTGACAGCCGAAGCCGACCTCGTCGCAGCGTTGCGCACGCTCGGCCAAGCCGATGTCGACGTAATCGCGCTCGTGCGCGGCGGGGGTGACCGCACCGATCTGCTGGCGTTTGACCTCGCCAGCGTTGCCACAGCCATCGCGACGTGCCCGCTGCCGGTGTTCTGCGGGATCGGCCACGAGATCGACACCTCGGTAGCAGACCAAGTGGCACATACCGCAGCCAAGACACCGACCGCATGCGCCAGCGCGCTCGTTGGGAATGTCGCCGCGTTCGATGAACGCCTGAACCAAGCCCGCCGCGAGATCGACCGTGCCGCTCGCTCGAGGACGTCGACCGCCACAGCGCGCCTGGCGACAGCGCGAGGAGCACTCGGCTTGCTGGCCGAGCGCCGCCTGGCGCGCCCGCGTGCGCAGCTCGGCGAGGCCCGGCTGCGGCTGGATCATCACGCGCAGCGTCATTGCCGCGCAGCGGCCGGCAGGCTCGCCAGCGCCAGCCGCGCACTGCAGCGCAGTCACACCCATGCCCAGCGCGGGCTGGCGTCGCTTCGTGCCCAACGGCCCCGGTTGAAACGGGCCTCGACGCGACGCCTCAGCGCAGCAAAGGCGCGGTTGCGTTCCGCATCGGCACTCGTGTCGGCGGTCGCGCCCGAGCGAACCCTGGCTCGGGGTTTCTCGATCACACGAGCGGCCGACGGCAGCATCGTGCGAGAGATGCCTGCAGCCGGCGACTCCATCTCCACCGAGACCCAACGCGCTGTGTTCCCCAGCGTCGTTCAAGGCAGCAGGACTACCGGCAGTCAGCCAGACAGGCCGGCTGATGATCCGACAACGGGAAGGACCACTGATGGCTGAAGACACCGACGATGGCGCGGAGGCGGACGATGCCGAATTCGGCGGCTATGCCGAGTCGATGGTCGAGCTCGAGACCATCCTGGCCAGCCTCGAGAACGACGACGTCGACATCGACGCGCTGGCCTCCCAGGTCGAACGCGCCTCGCGCCTGATCGCGCATTGCGAAGGGCGCCTACGCGCCACGGAACTGTCCCTTCAGACGATCCTGGCCCAGCACGAGCCGGCGTCGGCCGACGAGGAAGCCTCCTAAGGCTCGGCCCGCGGCGTCGCAGGAAAGTGTGGACCGGGGGAGTTGGTGGGCGCTCCCCCGGTCCACTGGCGCGTCACGGGCCGGTGGAAGCCCGGAGCGCACGCTCACGCCGCCGCGGGAAGTGTCCACTGTAAATGACCGCGGCAGTTTGTCGAAACCACCGAGGAACCTATGAGTTCGCCATCCAATTGTCAAGATAATGCGGCCCGAAATCCCGGTGATTTCGGGGATATTCCACATGGTGCGTGGCCATCGCCGCTGCAGGCGGCCGACGTCGCAGCGGGAGCTGTGCGTCGGGTGGAACCGCGGGTCGCGGGAAGCTGGGCCTACTGGGTCGAAGAGCGGCCACTCGAGCGCGGGCGGGGCGCCGTCGTCCGGGTGAGGCTCGACGAGCCCGATGCGGCGCCCGCGGACGTTCCCCATACATCCGAGGCAGACATCCGCACCGCGGTGCACGAATACGGCGGCGGCGCATGGCTGCCGTTGGAAGCGCCAGACGGAAGCCACTTCGTGCTGGGCAGCTGCATGAACGACCACCGGATCCGACTGTTCGACGTGGCAGGAAACACTGCCCCGAACCCGATTACCCCCGAACCCGAAGTGCCGCGGAGCCTGCGCTATGCCGACCCGGCGGTGGTGCCCTCACCGCGTCCCACCGCCGGCGACGGGAGATTCGAGCCGGTCACGGTGTGGGTGCGAGAGTCGCACCCCGACGCCGCAGGCGAGCCGACCAACGAGCTCGTCACGGTGCGCCTCGACGGGACGGTCAACGTCGTGGCATCCGGTGCCGACTTCTACTCCTCGCCTCGGCCTTCGCCGGACGGATTCGAGCTGGCCTACCTCAGCTGGGACCACCCGAACATGCCGTGGGACCACACCCGCCTGCATCTGGTGGAACTCCGTGACGGCGAGCCAGTGCCCGGCACCGACCGGGTGCTGTGTGACGGCCCCGCGCTGACCCAGCCGGCATGGAGCCCCGACGGCGACCTGCACATCGTGACCGACGTCGACGGCTGGTGGTCGATACATCGTGTCGATGCCGAGACCGGTGACACCGAACCGCTGCTGGCTGATGCTGACACGAGCAGCGCCCGCCGCGAGTTCGGGGTTCCTGCATGGGTGTTCGCACAGGCCACCTATGGCTGGGACGGTGACGGCACGCTGTGGTGCACTTGGACAGCCGATGGCGTCAGCCATCTCGGACGTACTCACGATGGCCGGCTGGTGGAGATCCCGAGCGGGTTCACCGATTTCGGCCGGCTCGCGGTGACGGCTGCTGGCACCGCGGTCACCGTTGCCGCGGGCTGGACCCATAGAGCTGCCGTCGTCGAGATTGCATCCGACGGCACGCATCGCCAGCTCAGCGCCGCCGAATCCTCAACCCTGGAGCCCACCGATGTCTCGGTCCCCGAGGCATTCACCTTCGACAGCGCCGACGGGCGCCAAGCGCACGCGTTCTTCTTCCCGCCCGCCAACTCGGCCCTGTCCGGGCATCTCGCTGAGGTCGCTGCTCGCGGTTCGTCCATCGAACCGTCGCCCGCGGACGCTGCCGGCTCAGCCTCGTCGAACGAGCTTCCGCCGCTGCTGGTGCTCAGCCACGGCGGACCGACGGGCTCGGCCCGCAGCTCGCTCGATCTGGGCATCCAGTACTGGACGACCCGTGGCATCGCCGTGGTGGATGTGAACTATGGCGGCAGCACCGGCTACGGCACCGCCTTCCGCAACCTGCTGGCGGGCCAGTGGGGCGTCGTCGACACGCAGGACTGCATCAACGCTGCGCTGCATCTGGCCCGCGAGGGCGCCGTCGACACGCAGCGGCTGGTCATCAAGGGCGGCTCGGCTGGCGGCTACACCACGCTGTGCGCGCTCACGGGGAGCGACGTGTTCGCAGCCGGCATCTCCCGCTACGGCGTGGCCGACCTCGAGGCGCTCGCTCGCGACACGCACAAATTCGAGGCCCGATATCTCGACGGGCTGATCGGCCCGTGGCCCGCCGAGGCCGACCTGTACCGGGAGCGCTCGCCGATCTGGCGCACCGACCAGCTTGCGACCCCGATGATCGTGCTGCAGGGCACCGAAGACCGGGTGGTGCCCCAGAGCCAGTCCGAACAGGTCGTCGAAGCTCTGGCGAACGCGGGCGTGCCGCACGCCTACCTGCTGTTCGAGGGTGAGGGGCACGGCTTCCGCCGCGGGCCCAACATCGTGGCCGCGCTTGAAGCCGAGCTGTCCTTCCTCGGCCAGGTGCTGGGCTTCGAGCCCGCCGGCGACATCGCCCGCGTCGAGGTGCGTTGATGCAGTCCTCTCAGCAGAATCGCCCAGCGGTTGATATATCGCGTGCGTCAAGAGCTGAACTGGGTATTCGTCTCACGCGGCGATGGGCTGATAGTCCGGTCCGGTGAGGGGTTCGTATCCCTGCGGCCAAGGTGCCAGCAAACGGCACAACAACCGCATGTGGAGCGGAGCGCTCACCGGGTTGACATGCTCGGCGGTGACTTTGATCTCGACTGCTTGCTCGCCCAATTCGTGAATGACGTCCACTAGGCAGTCAGGAACCCAGCCGATGCGACGGTCCGTTCGTGTACACACGAGCACCGCTCGCGGGTTCACTGGGTTTGAGGCTTCCTTCTCAAGTTCGAGTGCATCGCCGACTTGCACATCGAGGGTGGCGCGCTCGGCGCCTTCAAGATGGCGAATCCCGCGCAGGAAGAAGAGCATGGAGAGATCGCCGTCGTGGGTTCGCTCAGGATGTGCGAACACCTCCACGCGATCCGTTGCCTTCCAGCCCTCGCTGCGAATCAGAACTTCGAATGGATCGGTCTCAACATCTAGGTTGAGCCTCTGCAAGAAGTCCTCATAGTCGGGTCGACGGCGCGGCATCAGCCGATTGCGGAACACCGGGAAGAGTTGTTCGCTCTCATGGACAACATGCAAATCAGGCAGGCCGGGAAGACCATGGAAGCCCTCGAACTGCTCAGCAGCCTTCAAGTAGGCGAACCGGTAGCACTGACTGTCACCAGATTTGCGGAGCGTGAGAATGCCGACCGGCCGGATCAATCCGTCAGGGTTGCGCCAAGCGGCGTACAGGCGGCGCTCGCCTCGTGGGGACATGACTCTCACCGTAAGTGTGGGGTGTGACACGAACTTAGCGACGCGCACCGAGTAACCGCGCGATATTGCGCCTGAGCACCCGTTCCGCGAACTGCTGCGCCGTTGCAGACATGCGGTCCCGCGGCACGAGGGCGACAGCCTCCGCCAAGCGGTCGGCATCACTGCACTGGCTCAGCCAGTGGTCTTGGACATCGGCTGCGCAGCGGTCAAGTGCCCCTATTGCGACTTCGATTGGATGCGGCTTGCCAGCGAACGGAGATTTGGCACGATCTGCGAATCCTTCGGGCGTGAAGCCCTGATCTGCCGTGGCTAAGCGTTGCTGTCGTCGTTCATCCGACAACAGGAATCCCAGCGACGAGGCGTGGTCAAAAGTTGGGGCGAGCCTTCGCTCGCGCACATTCGCTATGGCAGCCCAATTCTCTTCGTGCCGATCGGTGTTGCCGATCAGCGCGTCGAGAACGAGATACCCGACGAAGACGTCCCATGCGCTGAGTCCCGGCGGCGATTCGCTCGGGGGTTGAACCGGAAGCAGCGCCTGCTCAACGGCCTCCACGGTGTAGCCATGACGGGCACCCTCCGAGACTGGTTCGGCCAGGAGTTCGTTGCCGGAAACGAGTTCCTCAGTCGGACGCCCCTGCGTGTCTGGAGCTGCGAGCACTGACCTGCTGATGATCCCCATGCGAATCGCTCCACTGGAGTGCTCCACCGCGAGCTCGGTGCGCGCGGCCGGGATCCCGAGCTTTCGGGCCACACCGCACGCGACGCGTTCCGCCCAATCATCGCCCTTCTGGTAGCGGGTTCCATCGTTACAGGTACTGTGCGTGACGTACTTCAAGAGCCAGCGCTCATCGGAATCGGGACGCATGAGCCAACGCTTGGGTTTGGTGCCAAGCTGCTCATCACCAATCGCCCGCCAGCTCGTCACATCAACAATGGCGTAATGACCGGGGCCCGCTGACATTACGATCACAGCCTCCGGTTCGCCATCGATAGGTTCAACATGTGGACTCGCGCGACCATGGTCGCACGCGGGCGTCGTAGTGATACGAGGATATTGAGGTGTACAGCTTCGCTCGGAGGCCGATCTGGCTGGCTGGCCACGCGCTCGCCGGGGGCCTGCTGGTGATCTTCCTGATTGCCGGCTTCTGGCAGCTCAGCCGCCACCACGAGGTGCGTGACCACAACGCAGCGATCGCCGAACGCCAGGACATGGCGGCATTGGATGCCGACCGCTTCTTCAAGGCCGTCGCGGAACCAGGTGACGCCGCCCGGTTGGAGTACCGGTCGGTGAGCCTGCCGATCGGCCAGATTCACTGGCAGGAATTGGTGCAGATCCGCAACCGCAGCCTCAACGGCCGCGCCGGCTGTCACATTGCGGTCCCCATGGCAACCGCCATGCGTGACAGCGAGGCATCCCTCGGCGTGCTCGTGACTGTCGGATGGCTGCCCCAGCAGGCATGTGCATCGCTGCTCGATGGCGACGTCGACGTCTTCGAGCACCGGCTCCCGCGCACTGGCCAGATAACTGGCCGCATCCGGATGAGCCAAGAGCGCGGTCTGCTCGGGCCTGCCGACCCGGCCCAAGGACAGCTCGGCTCGCTGGCCCGCACCGATGTCGAGCGGATCGACCAGCAGACCACGCTGGAGCTGGCGCCGGTGTACGTCGAGATCATCAGCGCAGTCGACGAGAACGGCTCAGCGATCGATCTCGGTACGCGCCCAGGCGACGCTCTCCCTACACATGAGCCGCTGCTGCCGCCAGAGCTCGACGCCGGCCCGCACCTGGGCTACACGTTCCAGTGGTTCAGCTTCGCTGCAGTTGCCGTCGTCGGCTACACGCTCGTGCTGCGCCACCAAGCTCGCAAAGGCGAATCAGAACAGATCGTCGACGACTGAGCGCTAGCGGCCGATGGCTTTGGCCATGCGAGCGGTGGCCTCGTCGAGCATGGCGGGTGAGGTGGCGAAGTTGAGACGCACGTGGCCGGCGCCTTCGGGGCCGAAGTCGAGCCCAGAGTTCAGGTATACGCGACCCCGCCCCAAAAAGACCGAAGCGGGATCGTCGCCGAGGCCCAGCTCGCGGCAGTCCATCCAGGCCAGGTAGGTGGCGTCAGGCGGGCGGTACCGAACTTCGGGCAGGCGTTCAGCCAGTAGTTCTGCCAGCAGGTGACGGTTGGCGTCAAGCCCGGCCACCAGCTCGTCCAGCCAGTCCAGCGCCTCGGTCCACCCCGCGATGGTGGCTACCTGGCCGAGGATCCCGATGCCGCCGATCAGCCGCTTGGGGATCTTCTTCACGATCGGGCCGTAGCGCGATGACGCCGAGTGCAGGAACGCCATCCGCAGTCCTGCCATGTTGAACGACTTGGTGGCAGCGGTCACCGTGACGGTCCGCTCGGAGGCCAGCTCGCTGACCGATGCCACCGGAACGTGCCGCCTGGGCGCATACACCAGGTCGCAGTGGATCTCATCGGAGATCACCACCAGGTCGTGACGCTCGGCAATGTCGACCACTGCGGCGATTTCGTCGGCGTCGAGCACCATGCCACATGGGTTGTGCGGCTGGCACAGAATCACTGCGGTCACATCAGGTGCCGAAGCCGCCGATTCGAAATGGTCCAGATCGAGCCGCCAGCCGTCGCCGTGGCGGATGAGGGGGTTGGGAACCACGCGTCGCCCGTGTCCGGTCACGCTGGAGAAGAACGGCGGATAGGCCGGGGTCTGGAAGATGACGCCGTCCCCGGGTTCGGTCAAGTAGGTGATCGCCAGCTCCAGACCCTGGATCACGTCGTGAACCCGGACGACGTCGAGCGGGTCGACCTGCCAGCCGAACGCCTCGCCCATGCGCTTGGCAAAGACGCGCAGCACCGGGATCGGCTGGTCATAGAAGTCGTAGCCCAAGCCGCCAGAGTCGATGCGCTCGCGCACGGCGTCGAGCACGACCGCGGGCAGCTCCACGTCCATGTCAGCGACCCAGGCCGCCAGCACGTCGGGGCCTTCCCGTCCCCACTTGATGCCCGGGCGGTTCCGAACCCGTTCCGAATCCAAATCGAAGATCACCCCGGTGACCCTACGCGGCGGGTACCGAGGATTGCGCGGGTCGGTGGCCGGTGTGGACGTTCCTGGTTACTCGGTTCGTGCTGCTTCGAGCGCGGTCAGCACAACAACCACCTCATCCCACACCGGACTGCTGTACCTATCGGCCATCTTCTGAGCCCGCGCCGCGGACATCGCGCCGCCGCGCACACCCACACCGTCATCCACACCAAACGCCACCAGCACACGCCGCCAACGATTCACATGCGCCTCGCCGTGCTGCGACCGACCCGCCAACACCTGCACCCTCGCGACCAACGGCGAAGCCTCCAGCAAAATCAGCTCCACAACCACCTCATCCCACACCGGATTGCCGTACCTGTCGGCCATCTTCTGAGCCCGCGCCGCGGACATCGCGCCGCCGCTGACGCCCACGCCGTCATCCACACCAAACGCCACCAGCACACGCCGCCAACGATTCACATGCGCCTCGCCGTGCTGCGACCGACCCGCCAGCTTCTGCACCTTCGCGACCACCCGCGCATCCACCGTGTAACCCACCACATCGCCCGCTGACTGCCGATCCGCCACCTCCACAACGCCGCTAGGCCGCTGATCCGCGTCGCCGTCCACAGGCTGCTGCGGCTGTTCCGCGGGCTGCTGATCCGCGACCGCCACAACATCACCCGCAGGCTGCTGATCACCGTCGCCGTCCACAGGCTGCTGCTCCGCGGGCTGCTGGTCCGCCGGCGTCTGCTCGCCGTCGGTGTCGATGCCCGGGTCCTGGGTGCCGACGTCGGAATCCTCCAACGTGACCGTCAAAGATGGACGCTGGTTCGCGGGCTGCAGCGGACAGTAGGGAGCCCCGTCGGCAGTGTCGATGCCCGGCTTTGCGGCGCAGTACTTCAGCACCGGATACTGCGACGACGTGCCGAAGTCCCACGGATCATCACCCGGACCGTCGAACGCCCCGTGATAGCCGCCCACGTCGACATCGACGTTCCAGTCTGCGTAGATGCCGGTGTAGCCCGTAGGCGCCTGCAACTGTGCCGTCGTATAGCCCACCCCGCAATCCGGGCTCGACGCCATGCCCGACGCCTTAGTGTCCCAATAGTTCGAACCGTCACCACGCGGCCGCGTCGAAGAGTCACAACCCCCGGTCAGCCCGCCGGCGGGCGCCCCGGCCGACGGCGCCGACACCTGCCCGATCGCATAGTTCGCGCGCGGCCAATCCTCCAGATAGGAGTGCGACACCATTCCGATCAGGCCGCCGACCCACGGCGTGTTGGCGCGGATGGTGCTGCAACCGCTCGTGGTGCTCGTGACCGAGCCGGTGGCATAGGTCGCCCTCACATGCCCTCCCGTCCGGTGCCCCACCAAGCCTCCCCCATAGCATGAGGTCAAGCTCACGTCGCCGGTGGCGTAGCTCGCCGCAGCGCCAGAGTAGTTCAGCAGCCCAATCAGACCACCCACATACCCAATGCCGCTCACATCACCGGTCGCATAGCTTTCGATGATGAAGCCGTAGCGCCAATTCGCCCCTACCAGGCCACCCACATTGAATCGGCCCGTCACGTCCACATCGGAATAGACGCCGCTGACCAGGGCACCCTCCGAGTCGCCGGTCAGCGCCCCAACCTGACGATCCCCCTGAACCCGGCTGTCCGAATTCGGGGCGGTCAGCCCGACGTTGCGCACATGCGCGCCCGGTCCCACATACCCGAACAGCCCGACATACAACCGATCAGGGTCGTCGATGAACAGGTTCGCGATCGTGCGACCATTGCCTTCGAAGATCGCGGTGAACATCCGAGCCTTCGAACTCGGCCGATCACCGTAGTAGTCCCCATTGACAAAGTCCGTGAGGCGACGATCGGCCTCGTAACTGCGGATGGCTTCGCCGCCGATCAGCGGAACCCAGCCCTTGCCGCCGTTCCAGAACTCATCCCCCGCATCGGCGGTACCGCTGGCGTTGGTGTCGAAGTCCAGATTCGTGCTCAGCTCATAGCCCACACAACCGCTCGACGGGCAGCCCATGGCGGCGGCAGCATTCGGGAACGCAGCCGCGTACTTCGCGGCACCCTGCGGGTCATGGCCGGTGTTGCCCCTGCTGTCCGCCGGATACACGTCCGCCGCGCCGTCCCCGTCGAGATCCCAACGAATCGCGTTCAGACGCTCCAGGCTCGACACCTCGATCAAGCCGTCGTCGTCAACGTCGTAATCCACCGTCGGCACCTGCGCCGCCACAGGCGACACCGGCATCAAAAGCCCAGCCGCGAGCACCAGCACCACACCCGACAACGACAACCGTCTGCGCATGCCGGACAAGATACTCACCGCCGAAACACACCCACGACAGCCTGCAACGCCAATCTCAGCAAAACCGCAGGTCAACTAATCGCGAATCCCGCAACAACGCGTCAATCAGCAACCTGCCAACACAAACCGAGCGGGTAGGCGGTGGGTGTGGCCGTTCCCTATTGCCCGGTTCGTGCTGTTTCGAGCGCGGTCAGCACCACGACCGCCTCACGGCACACCCGATTGCTGTACCCGGCGACCATCTTCTGAGCCTGCGCCGCGGACATCGCGCCGCCGCTCACGCCCGCGGCGTCACCCACACCGAACGCCGCCAGCACACGCCGCCGATGATTCACATGCGCCGCACCGGCAACGGCGCCGAACGGCTGCGGTCTTCGATGTCGGTGCTAGTCGGTGATGGTGGATGTGGCCGAGGCTGTGTGGTTGGCGGCGCCGATGGTGTACAGGATGTTTAGCCCGATGGTGCCGCGGGCGCCGGCTGTGGGGACGCTGACGGTGGTGTGCGTGTCGCCGCTGGCGATGGTGGCCCTGGCGCCTGCGCTGTAGGCGCCGCCGCGGACGACGAAGTAATAGACGGTGACATCGTGTGCTGAACCGCAGCTCAGGCTGACGACGAACTCGAGATCGTCGCCTCGTGTCGCCTCGGCGTCGGCGACGCTCACAATCGGACGGCCCGTGCAGGCTTCCACGACGGGCTCGGGCGGCGGGTCGTCGTCGTCGAGAATCTGCACGGCCCGTGTCGCCTGGGGTCCCACGGTGTAGCCGCTGCCCGCCGCGATGGTGACGGTGATCGACCCGTCGGCCTCGTCGACGCTGTCATCGACGGTCCCAACAGTGAGGGTCGCCTGGGTGGCGCCTTGGGGGATCGTCACCGTCGCAGCGCCGACAGCCGCGCCCCACTGGCCCGACGCCGTAACGTCCACGGCGACGTCGAGGTCTGCTGCTGCGGGCGCCGACGAGGTGATCGTGAACGTCGCAGCGGTGCCCTCGGTGCCGCCCGCGGCGGCAGTGATGTCGACCTGCGGCGGCGGGACGTCGCCGTCGACGATCACCACCGTGGTGGACCCGTCTGCGCGTTCGACGCCGTCAGGACCCCACGAGGCGCCCAAGATCACGCCCTCGGTGCTGCCGTTCAGCGTCGGCGCCCTGCCCGCGGTGCCATACGACACCGTGATCTCCTCATCGACCCAGTCGCTGTCATCCACAGCCGTCAACGCCAACTCGACGCGCTGGCCGCCCGGACCGAACACGACCTCGAAGTCGTCGGCGAACACCGCGCCGGGATCGCCGAGGTCGCGCATCGTCCAATGCACGCCCTCATCGCCGCCGGTCACGCTCAACGGCACCGTCACCGTCTCCCACGCCCGCAGCGTCCGCGTCAAACCGATACTGAGCCCCGCCTGATTGTCATAGCCCGCGCCGTCCTCCTCGATCGAGCGCGAGAAGAACATCATGTACACCGTCAACGGATCCACATCATCATCAGCCACACCCACCGCCGCCGACCCCGCACTGCCCGACACCGTGTACCCCGCGTCGGAGCCCGCCGCGTCCAACGACACCGTGACGCTGCCATCGGCCTCGTCCACGCCGTCATCGACCGTGGGAACCCTCAGCGTCGCTGTCGCCGCGCCCGCCCCGATCGTCACCGTGCGCGAACCCCCAGCCACACCCCACTCGCCTGCCGCCGACACCGACACATCCACATCCACGTCCACATTCGGCGTCGGCGACGCCGACACCGTGAACACCGCGCTCGCGCCCTCGACCACATCGCCGCCCGCCGCAATGCTCACCACAGGGACCACCGGCGGGGGATCGTCATCATCAGCCACCGTCACCGTCCGCGACGCCGGCACGCCGACCTCATAGCCGTCGCCCGCCTTCAGCGTCACCGTGACACTGCCGTCAGGCTCATCGACGCTGTCATCGGCCGTGTCCACCACCAGCGTCGCCGAGGCGGCGCCCTTGGGGATCGTCACCGTGCGAGCCCCCGCCGCGACACCGAAATCGCCTGATGCCGCGACAGCCACCCCCACCGCCAGATCAGCCGCCGGCGGCGACGAAGCAGACACCGTGAACACCGCAGCAGAACCCTCAGTCGCCCCCGAACCGGCCGTGACACTCACCTCCGGCAACGGATCGTCGTCATCGGCGACCCCGACCGTGGCAGCCTTCGCCGCGCCCAAGCCGTAACCTTCGCCGGCCGCCAACGTCACCGTCACCGAACCGTCGGCCTCGTCCACCGAATCATCGGCCGTCGCCACCGAGAACGACACCGACCCCGACGTCGGCACCGTCACCGACCGCACACCAGTCGCGGCCCCGAAATCGCCCACCGCAGACACCGACACCGACACCTCCAACGGAACCGACGGCAACGGCACCGCAGACACAGTGAACGTCGCAGCAGCACCCTCCACCACATCGGCGCCCGCAGCGACCGACACCACCGGCGGCGGCGTCGTCACGACCGTGCCCGTCGCAGTCCCCGCCTTCGAATTCGCGGCGCCCAGCACGACCGGCACACCGAGCGACACCGTCTCCGAGTCCGCGGTCGGCACCATCACCGACCGCGCCCACTCGCCCGCGCCGATCGTCAGTATCTGGCCCGACCCATCAATCGCGCCGTCGCGCATGACATAGAAATACGCCTTCACCGAACCCGACGAACGACAGCTCAAACCGAAAACGAACTCCAAGTCCTCGCCCCGCACCGCACTCGCATCAGCCACAGACAACGTCGGCCTGCCCGAACACACAGGCACCACCACCGGATCGAGCTCGGGCGCTGGGTCCGGCTCGGGCACCACCACCGGCGGCGGATCGTCGACCTCGGACACCACCACAGGCTGCTGATCCGCCAGCTGCGGTTGCTGCTGCTCGTCCGGCTGCGGTTGCTGCTCCTCCGCGGGCTGCTGCTCCGGCGGCGGCTGCTCGCCGTCGGCGTCGATGTCCGGGTCCTGGGTGCCGACGTCGGAATCCTCCAACCTGACCGTAAAGGCGCCACGCTGGCTCGTGGGCTGCAACGGACAATACGGACCCCCGTCAGCAGTGTCGATGCCCGGCTTCGCAGCGCAGTACTTCAGCACCGGATACTGCGACGACGACCCGAAGTCCCACGGATCATCACCCGCACCGTCGAACGCCCCGTCGTAATCGCCCACGTCGACATCAACGTTCCAGTCCGCGTAGATGCCCGTGTAGCCCGTCGGCGCCTGCAACTGTGCAGTCGTATAGCCCACCCCGCAATCCGGGCTCGACGCCATGCCCGACGCCTCAGTGTCCCAATAGTTCGAACCGTCACCACGCGGCCGCGTCGAGAGAGCACACTCCCCGGTCAGCCCGCCCGTTCCCTGCGCACCCTGCGGCACCGAGACCGTCCCGATGGCATAGCTGGCGCGCATATAGGCAGGCGACGAAGTATGCACCAGTCTTCCGATGAGGCCGCCGATGAATGACGCGATACCGCGTACGTTGCCGATCTGATATTGGCAACCACTGTAGGTGCTGGTCACCGACCCGGTGGCATAGGCCGCCCGCACATGCCCATAGCCCCGATAGCCCACCAAACCACCGCCGTAACAGTCCGCCGTCACATCGCCCGTCGCGTAGCTCGCAGCAACACCGAACCCGTCAAGTTTCCCCACCAGACCACCGACCCGAGCGCCGCCGGTCACGGCGCCGGTCGCGTGGCTCTCGAAAATGAAGCTGTCGCTCCAGATCTCTCCAACCAGGCCACCGACCCCCTGATAGCCGCGCACATCGAGATCCGACCACACGCCGGTAATCCGGGCACCCTCCACGTTGCCGGCGAGCGCCC
This sequence comes from Acidimicrobiales bacterium, assembly GCA_965231925.1. Classification (GTDB taxonomy): domain Bacteria; phylum Actinomycetota; class Acidimicrobiia; order Acidimicrobiales; family Poriferisodalaceae; genus Poriferisodalis. The sequence goes on along the minus strand of OZ246894.1, from coordinate 24,247 downwards.
CCGTATGCTCCCCACCTCGAACCCGGCTGTCAGAATTCGGGGCGGTCAGCCCGACATTGCGCACATGGGCACCAGGACCCACAAAACCGAACAACCCGACGAACCACCGATGGCGGTCGTTGATGAACAAATTCGCGATCGCGCGGCCGTTGCCTTCGAAGGTCCCGGTGAACATCCGCGCCCTCGAACTCGGACGGTCACCGAAGGCAAGCCAGTACTTGGGCCATGATGCCCGTACTCGGTCTTCGAAACGCTCGTAGGCGCGCCAGTCGTAGACGGCTTCACCGCCGATCAGCGGCACCCAGCCCTTGCCGCCATTCCAGAACTCATCCCCCGCATCAGCAGTGCCGCTGCCGTTCGTGTCGAAGTCGAGATCCGCGCTCAGCTCATACCCCGAACAGCCCGACGACGGACAGCCCATCGCAGCCGCCGCGTTCGGGAACGCAGCCGCGTACTTGACAGCCCCCTGCGGGTCATGATTGACGTTGCCCTTGCTGTCCGCCGGATACACGTCCGCTGCGCCGTCACCGTCGAGATCCCACCGGATCGCGTTCAGACGCTCCAGGCTCGACACCTCGATCAAACCGTCGTCGTCAACGTCGTAATCCACCGTGGGCGTCTGCGCCCACACCGGCGACACCGGCATCAAAAGCCCAGCCGCCAGCACCAACACCACACCCGACAACGACAACCGTCTGCGCATGCCCGACAAGATACTCACCGCCGAAATACGCCCACGACAGCCTGCAGCACCAATTTCGGCAAAACCGCAGGTCAACTGATCGCGAACTTCACCGATTCGTCTGAGCGGATCGCTGCTACGTCGGGTCGAATGGCGGAGCGGTGGGATCGGTGCGCCCGTTCCTTGTTACCCGGCTCGTGCTGCTTCGAGCGCGGTCAGCACAACAACCACCTCATCCCACACAGGACTGCTGTACCTATCGGCCATCTTCTGCGCCCGCGCCGCGGACATCGCGCCGCCGCGCACACCCACACCGTCATCCACACCAAACGCCACCAGCACACGCCGCCAACGATTCACATGCGCCTCACCGTGCTGCGACCGACCCGCCAACACCTGCACCCTCGCGACCACCGGCGAAGCCTCAAGCAAAATCAGCTCCACAACCACCTCATCCCACACCGGATTGCCGTACCTGTCGGCCATCTTCTGAGCCCGCGCCGCGGACATCGCGCCGCCGTCGACACCCACGCCGTCATCCACACCAAACGCCACCAGCACACGCCGCCAACGATTCACATGCGCCTCGCCGTGCTGCGACCGGCCCGCCAGCTTCTGCACCTTCGCGACCACCTGCGCATCCACGGCATAACCCACCGACACGCCATCGTCCACAGACTGCTGCTCCGCCGGCTGCTGCTCACCCACCACAGGCTGCGGCTGCTGATCCTGTTCCGCGGGCTGCTGATCCGCGGGCTGCGGTTGCTGCTGCTCCGCCGGCTGCTCGCCGACCACAAGCTGTTCCGTTGACGGCTGCCCGCCGTCTGCGGGCTGCCGATCCGCGTCACCGTCCGCCGGCGGCTGGTCCGCTGACGGCTGGTCCGCTGACGGCTGCTCGACGTCAGCGTCGATGTCCGGGTCCTGGGTGCCGACGTCGGAATCCTCCAACGTGACCGTCAAAGACGGACGCTGGTTCGCGGGCTGCAACGGACAATACGGACCCCCGTCAGCAGTGTCGATGCCCGGCTTCGCGGCGCAGTACTTCAGCACCGGATACTGCGACGACGACCCGAAGTCCCACGGATCATCACCCGGACCGTCGAACGCCCCGTGATAACCGCCCACATGCACATCGACGTTCCAGTCCGCATAGATGCCCGTATAACCCGTCGGCGCCTGCAACTGCGCCGTCGTATAGCCCACACTGCAAGCGGAACTCGTCGCTATGCCCGACGTCTCGGTGTCCCAATAATTCGAACCGCCGACACGCTCCGGGTGCATGTATTCGCAGCTTCCGGTCAGTCCGCCCGCCGGGCCTGCGCCCTGTGCTGCTGAGACCTGCCCGACTGCATAGCTTGCGCGCAGCCAGGGCGTCAAACCGGGGTGCCACAACGCTCCGATCAAGCCGCCGATCCACGGCTTCGTCACACTCGTGCCATCGCTGGATCCGAGACGGCAGTCCCCGGTGCCGGTCACCGAACCAGTGGCGTAAGTCGCCCTCACGTGCCCTCCGGACCGCAGCCCCACCAAGCCTCCCCCATAGCAGCCCTTTCTTAGACCCGCCACGGTCACATCGCCGGTGGCGTAGACCGCGGCAACACCGGAAAGGTTCATCATCCCCACCAGCCCGCCGACCTGGTGACGTCCAGTCACGTCGCCGTTCGCGTAGCTCTCGATCACGAACGCGTGGCGCCAGTTCACCCCGACCAGACCGCCCACCGCACGGCCTCCTGTCACGTCCACATCGGACCACACGCCGCTGACCCGGGCACCCTCCGAGCCGCCGGCCAGCGCCCCGACATACAAATCCCCCCGAACCCGGCTGTCCGAATTCGGGGCGCTCAACCCGACGTTGCGCACCTTCGCACCCGGGCCGATATAGCCGAACAGGCCGACATACCACCGATCGGGGTCGTCGATGAACAGGTTCGCGATCGTGCGCCCGTTGCCTTCGAAGATCGCGGTGAACATTCGAGCCTTCGAATTCGGCCGAGACCCGTAGAAGTCCTGATTGACAACGTCAAAGTCTTCGAAGCGAACATCTGCCGCGTTATCGCGGATGGTCTCGCCGCCGATCAGCGGAATCCAGCCCTTGCCGCCGTTCCAGAACTCATCCCCCGCGTCAGCGGTGCCGCTGCCGTTGGTGTCGAAGTCCAGATCAGCGCTCAGCTCATAGCCTGAACAGCCCGACGACGGGCAGCCCATCTGAGCCGCCGCGTTCGGGAACGCAGCCGCGTACTTCACAGCCCCCTGCGGGTCATGGCCGGTGTTGCCCCTGCTGTCAGCCGGATACACGTCCGCGGTGCCGTCACCGTCGAGATCCCAACGGATCGCGTTCAGACGCTCCAGGCTCGACACCTCGATCAAACCGTCGTCGTCAACGTCGTAATCCACCGTCGGCACCTGCGCCGCCACTGGCGCCGCCGCCACAGGCACCAAAAGCCCGGCCGCCAGCACCAACACCACACCCGACAACGACAACCGTCTGCGCATGCCCGGCACGATACCCCCCGCCGACGCACACCCCCGACAGCATGCAGTGCCAATCTCAGCAAAACCACAGGTCAGCCGCTCGCGAATCCGGCAACAATGTGCCAATCAGCAGCCTGCTAACGAGAGCCGGGCGTGTCGACTGGCGAGCCGGTGGCCGGTGTGGCCGTTCCTGGTTACTCGGTTCGTGCTGCTTCGAGCGCGGTCAGCACAACAACCACCTCATCCCACACCGGACTGCTGTACCTGTCGGCCATCTTCTGAGCCCGCGCCGCGGACATCGCGCCGCCGCTGACACCGACACCGTCATCCACACCAAACGCCACCAGCACACGCCGCCAACGATTCACATGCGCCTCGCCGTGCTGCGACCGGCCCGCCAACACCTGCACCCTCGCGACCAACGGCGAAGCCTCCAGCAAAATCAGCTCCACAACCACCTCATCCCACACCGGACTGCTGTACCTGTCGGCCATCTTCTGAGCCCGCGCCGCGGACATCGCGCCGCCGCTGACGCCCACGCCGTCATCCACACCAAACGCCACCAGCACACGCCGCCAACGATTCACATGCGCCTCGCCGTGCTGCGACCGGCCCGCCAGCTTCTGCACCTTCGCGACCACCCGCGCATCCACGGCATAACCCACCGACACGCCATCGTCCACAGACTGCTGCTCTGCGACCGCCACAACATCACCCGCGGGCTGCTGATCACCGTCGCCGTCCACAGGCTGCTGCTCCGCTGGCGGCTGCACACCCTCTACAGGCTGCTGGTCCGCAGGCTGCGGTTGCTGCTGCTGATCCGCCGACGCCTGCTCGCCGTCGGTGTCGGTGTCGATGTCGATGTCCGGGTCCTGGGTGCCGACGTCGGAATCCTCCAACGTGACCGTCAAAGACGGACGCTGGTTCGCGGGCTGCAGCGGACAGTAGGGATTCCCGTCGGCAGTGTCGATGCCGGGCTTGGCAGCGCAGTACTTCAAAACCGGATACTGCGACGACGTGCCGAAGTCCCACGGATCATCACCGGGACCGTCGAACGCCCCGTATAAGGTTTCGTAATCGCTGCCCACGTCGACGTCCACATCGAGGTTCCAGCTCGCGTAGATGCCCGTGTAGCCCGTCGGGGCCTGCAACTGCGCCGTCGTATAGCCCACCCCGCAGCCGACGCTTGTCGCCATGCCCGACGCCTCAGTGTCCCAGTAGCTCGAATCGACATCACGCGGCGGGTTCGAGCCGCTGCACTCGCCGGTCAGCCCGCCCACCTGGCTCGCTCGCTGCGGCGCGGAGACCTGCCCGATCGCATAGCTGCCGCGCAGCCAATTGCGCTTGTAATGATGATTCACTGTGCCGATCAAGCCGCCGGCTTGGCCGCTGTGCCGGCAGAAGTCGCTCCGGGTGCTCGTCACCGACCCGGTGGCATAGGTCGCCCGCACATGCCCGGCGGGCCGCAGCCCCGCCAAGCCTCCCCCGCTGCAGCCGCCGTTCACCGTCACGTCACCGGTGGCGTAGACCGCAGCAGCACCGGAATAGTTCAGCAGCCCAACCAGACCGCCCACACCAGCGACGCCGGTCACATCACCGGTCGCATAGCTCTCAATGACGAACGAATACCGCCAGCTCGTCCCAACCAGACCGCCCACATGAACATGGCCGGTCACATCGACGTCGGAGTACACGCCGCTGATGCGGGCGCGCTCCGCTGAGCCTGCCAGCGGCCCCACATGCCGATCCGCCCGAACCCGGCTGTCCGAGTTCGGGGCGGTCAGCCCGAAATTTCGCACCTTCGCGCCCGGGCCGATATAGCCGAACAGGCCGACAAACCGCCGCTTGGGGTCGTCAATGAACAGATTCGCGATCGTGCGACCGTTGCCCTCGAAGATCCCTGTGAACATCCTGGCGCGCGGATTCGGCCGATCCCCGAAATAGACGGCCTTGTCCCCGACCGCCACGGTGTCTTCGAGGCGCCATTCGGCCCACCCGTCGTAGATGGATTCGCCGCCCATCAGCGGCACCCAGCCCTTGCCGCCGTTCCAGAACTCGTCGCCCGCGTCAGCAGTGCCGCTGGCGTTGGTGTCGAAGTCCAGATCCGCGCTCAGCTCATAGCCCGAACAGCCCGACGACGGGCAGCCCATCGCAGCCGCCGCGTTAGGGAACGCCGCCGCATGCTTCGCGGCCCCCTGCGGGTCATGGCCGGTGTTGCCGTGCTGGTCCGCGGGATACACATCCGCTGCGCCGTCACCGTCGAGATCCCACCGGATCGCGTTCAACTGCGCCAAGCTCGACACCTCGATCAAACCGTCGTCGTCAACGTCGTAATCCACCGACGGCACCTGCGCCGACACCGGCGACACCGGCATCAAGAGCCCAGCCGCCAGCACCAACACCACACCCGACAACGACAGCCGTCTACGCATGCCCGACAAGATACTCACCGCCGAAACACGCCCCCGACAGCCTGCAGCGCCGATTTCGGCAAAACCGCAGGTCAGCTACTTGCGATTCCCCCAACGATGCGCCAATCGGCAGCCGGCTAATAGAGGCCGATCATGCGGCCGGCGAGGCCGAGCACCGCCATCGCCAGCACGGGGCGGATGAGACGCTCGCCTCCCCGTACGGCCCAGCGGGCGCCCAGCCAGCCGCCGACCGCGAAGCCAGCAGCGACGATGATGGCGAAGCCCCAGTGCACCTGGTCGTTCAGGATGAACACCGGCACCGCTACGACGGTCAGCACGGCGATCACCACCACCTTGACCGCGTTGGCATTCACCAGGTCCAGGCCGGCGTGCGACAGCGCCAGAACCAGCATGAGCCCCACCCCTGCTTGGAATGCGCCACCGTAGGCGCCGATCGCAAAGAACACCGCGACGGTCAGCCACATCGGCCACGTGATGTCCTCACTGCGGGCTTTGGGCGGGCGCAAGCTCAGGATCAGCAGCGGCACCATCAAGATGCCGAAGATGCGCTCGAAGGCTGTGTCGCTGAGCAGGCTGGACACGGCGTAGGCGCCGATCACCGAGCCCATCAACGCCGGGATGAGGATGGGCACCGAGCGGCGCAGCCCCGACACGCCTTCGGACCGGTATCCCGCGACCGATGCCACGTTCTGTGTCACGACACCGATGCGGTTCGTGCCGTTGGCGACAAGCCCGCCGAGATCGCCGACCACGGTCAACAAGCTGACCGTCAGCAGCGAGCCGCCGCCCGCCATGGCGTTCACCACGCCGGCCACCACACCCGCGCCAGCCACGAGCACTGCTTGAGTCAGATTCACAGCGAACCGCGCGGCGCGACCCATTCGACGCGCTGACCCGTCGCCGCAGCGATCGTGTCGAAGTCCCGGTCGTAATGCAACACCACCAGGTCGTTCAGCTCTGCGACGGCCGAGATCAACAGGTCCGCAATCGGCACTCGGTGCTGACCGGTTGCGGCCAGCAATCCCTGCACCTCGACAGCGCGATCGGTGATCTGCTCATCGATCGGAAACGACCGCAGTACGGCAAGCTCGGCGCGCAGCGCGCTGTGTTCTGCCTCGCTTCGAGCACTGAAGAGCAACTCAAGATCGACGATCGGGCATGTCACGACATCGGCGGCATCGAACAGCGGTCCGAGCACAGTGGCGACCACCTCGAGATGGCTGCGCGCGAGCGCGCTCTTGTCTGCCAAGTACAGGGATCGGGACGGCGCGCTCACCGCTGGATGGATTCCGGCCACGCACCTCGCATCACGTCGGCGTCGCCAAGATCGGAACGCGCCAATTCCTGTATGCGGCGAAACAGATGCCGACGCTTGTGGCGATCGCAGATCTCGCGCAGCCCGGTGTTCACGGCCTCTTTGATGGTGACATCACCGAGCGCAATCCGCGCTTGATGCAGCGTGTCGTCATCGATGTCGACGAGTCGCTTGGTCATTGTCGTCAATATACCTCATCGATCATCCGCTGGATATACGAACTCTCATGATGATGCTCGATTTGTATATATCCTCGCAGTCCGTCGTGCCAGCAGGGGATCAGGCTCGGTCCGTCAATGCAGGACCATCGTCGCTATGCCTGGTTCGGAGGACTGCCTGGGAGCTGGGTGGTCTGCTGGCGCAGGAGATGATCCGCCAGCACGAGGCAGACCATTGCCTCGACCATCGGCACCGCTCGGGGCAGCACGCACGGATCGTGACGACCACGGGCGGCGAGCACCGTGGCCTCGCCGTCGCTGGTCACGGTCTTCTGCTCGCTTGCGATGGTGGCCGTGGGCTTGAACGCCACACGCAGCACGATGTCGGCGCCGTTGCTGATGCCGCCTTGAATGCCGCCGCTGCGATTGGTGACCGTGACGGGCCGGCCGTCGGGTCCGGGCGCGAACTCGTCGTTGTGCGTGCGGCCCGTCATCAACGTGCCGGCGAAGCCGCTGCCGATCTCCATGCCCTTCGCGGCAGGCAGCGACATCACCGCTGCGGCCAATTCCGCGTCGAGCTTGTCGAAGACCGGTTCGCCCAGGCCCGGCGGCACGCCGCGCGCCACGCAGGCCACGACCCCGCCCAGCGAGTTGCCGTCATGCCGGGCCGCGTCGATGGCCTCGGTGATGAGAGCCGCCGCGGCCGGATCCGGGCAACGCGTCGGATCAGCCTCCACGTCGTCGGGGGTCAGCTCTGCAGGGTCCACCTCGGCGTAGATGTCGCGCACCGAACTGACCCACCCCAGCACCTGCGTGCCGACAGTTGCGAGGATCTTGCGAGCGACGGCGCCCGCCGCGACTCGGCCGGCTGTCTCACGGGCCGATGCCCGGCCGCCGCCCTGCCAGTTGCGGATGCCGTATTTGGCCTCGGTGGTGTAATCGGCGTGGCTGGGCCGATACTTGGCAGCCATCTCGGAATAGGCGCCGGGCCGGGCATCGGTGTTCGCCACGGTCATGCCGATCGGCGTTCCCAGCGTGAGGCCCTCGAAGACGCCCGAGTGAATCGTGACCCGGTCGGCTTCTTGACGCTGGGTGACGATCCGGCTCTGGCCAGGCCGACGGCGGTCCAGATCGATCTGCACATCGGCTTCGCTCAATTCGAGGCGCGCCGGGCAGCCGTCGATGATCACGCCCAGCGCTCCGCCGTGCGATTCGCCGAACGTGGTGACCGCGAAACGTTCCCCAAACGTGCTGCCGCCCATGTCAGAACCCTACGACGGCACCTGCACCGCCACAGCAGCAATTCGCGCCAGTTCTTAGCCCGACTCGTCGCCGTCGCCGGAGGGCGACTCGCGCTGCTCGGCCAGGAACTTCTGGAATTCGAGCGCAATGTCGTCGCCGCTTGGCAGGTTTTCCTCGGCGGTGCGATCCGCTTCGGATTCAAGCTGGCGGATATAGGCGACGATCTCGGGGTCTCGCGCCACCGCCTCATTCACGCGCTGCTCCCACATGTCCACGCTCGGATCGAGTTCGCGAAAGCCCGTCGTCACGCCGGTGACCGTCTCGAAGTGGGCGAGCAGCGCCCGCGTGCCCTTGGGGTTCGGCGGCCCCGCCACATAGTGCGGCACGCCGACGCGCAATGAGACGACCGGCAGCGCGGCCCGGTCCAGCACGTCGTGCAGCGTGCCGATGATGCCAGTGGGACCTTGATAGGTGGGCCGATCAAGACCCAGACGAGCAGCCAGCTCCCCGTTGGCAGCGCTGCCCTTCACCGAGGCGATCCGTGAATGCGCCACACCAGCGACCATCGCCCCGAGCGTCACCACCATCTGGCAGCCGAGCTCACGAGCGATCTCCGCCACTCCCTCGCAGAACGTGCGCCAGCGCATCCGCGGCTCGATGCCCGACAGGAGCACCAGGTCGTGGGGCGGCGCGGCCGGCACGACGTGGCACTCGATGTCGGGCCATCGAATGCGCCGCTCCCCTTCTGAAGTGATCTCGATGTGCGGGCGACTCTCCTGGAAGTCGAAGAACTCCTCGGGATCAATGTGGCAGACCCGTCGAGCCTCGCTGCGCTCACGGATCCACGTCAGCGCGCCGGTGGCGCATTCGCCGGCATCGAACCAGCCCTCGAACGCGACCAGCAGCAGCGGATTGCGCAGCTTCGGCGAACCGTGCCAGACAACGACCGGTTGCTCGGCAGCATCATCGGCCCCATCCATCGCATCGCTCTCGCTCATGGCATCACTATGGCCGATGCACGGCCCGACCACGCCCGGAATTCACGTTCAGCGTTCCCAACGCAGCAGCGAGACACGCTCCAGGGACTCCAGCGAGATCGATTCGAGCGCCTTGTTGGAGGCGAGGTACAGCCGGTCGCCGACTACGGCGCTGGCTGTCACCTGTGCCTGCCAGTCGGTGTTGTACCAGCAGTAACGCTCCCAAGGGCCGGGCTCCTCGCTGCCGTCGGGCTGGACGACGAGCTCGCGCGATTCGCGGCACCTGCGCTGCGGCGGATCGGCATGGCTGAAGCGCGCACGCTCGGCGATGTCCCGTTGTGCGGTGCCGAGTGCCACGGCGCCGAGGAACGGTGGCTCGCCGCCGCTGTCGTCGATCGGGTACTGGTTCAGCGGCAGCACGGCGAGGTCGCTCGGAGGCCAGTGCAGGAAGGCAAGCGCGTTGAACTCCACCTGGCTGTGCCCGCCGGGGGCGGTCCACTGGGCGATGCGCTGGGGCCGGTCCAGGTCGGCGATGTCGAACAGCGACACCTGACTGCCGGTGGTGAAGCCCTCGTCGGTCGCCTCCTGGCCGACACCGAGTAGCAGGTCGTCGCCGAGCGGGTGGAGATACGCCGAGTAGCCGGTGATCTTCAGTTCGCCGCGCACCGCGGGTGCGGTCGGATCGGACAGGTCCAGCAGGTACAGCGGATCGACCTGGCGGAAGGTCACGACGGCGGCGATGTCGCCGAGGTACCGCACCGCGTGGATCCGCTCACCGATGCCGAGCCCTCCCACTCGGCCGACCTCTGCCAGGCCGTCGTCACCCACGGCGAACACCGTCACGAGACTCTCCGATTCGGCGCCGCCGTCATCGCGCCAAGCCCACCAGGCCGGCGTGGTGGTGGTCGCAATCCGCAGGTGGCCCGCGTGCTCGGACATCGAATACTGGTTCAGCACCGTGCCCGTCACCGTCGTCGACCCGAGGTAGGTGCTCGTGGCTCGCCCTGCGGTGCCGAACACATGGATCTCGGTCTCGACGGTCGTGTCGTCATCGGGAGCTGTCGGCTCACTGCGCCAGTCGTGCCAGCGTGTGGTGGTGACGTAGAGATGCTCCGATGAGGCGTACACCGTGCTGCCGTCGGACGTGATCGATGTCGTATTCATCGGACCGGCCAGCCCGTCGGAGGCAATGTCGATCGCGGTGATGCTGAGCGTGCCCGGTCCGTCGTAGTGCGGCGGGACCCACACGCGGGCGCAGTCGACGAGACGGCCGCTGTCGACTGCGGCACCGGTGGCGTCGCTCAGCACGAAGCGCGGCAGCCAGTCGTCGATCGTGGTCTCGGCCGCAATCTCACGATTGGCGTCGGCCGAACGCTCCTGTGCGGCGAGGTCGGGCGACTCGGGGACAGCCCATCCGATCGCACCCGGGCGCGAGCTGGTGACGACGCGCACCACACCGTCGATCATGCGGGCGTTGATGTAGTTGCCTTCGAGGCGCAGCCGTTGAGCCACTGCGGGAACCGGGCCGCGCAGGTCGATCTCGACGACTTCGGTCACGGGTCCTTGGATAGGGGCGGGGCGCGGCTGGATCGGGACCGCTTCGTCGCCTTCGTCGAACACGGCGATGGCGTCCCAGCGAGCGGTGAACACGAACACACGGTCGCCGTGCAGCAACAGGTTCGAGATCCATTGATCCTCCAAGGGGACCGAGGCGATCAACGCCGGCTCGGGGCCAGTCACATCCACGATGTGCACTTGGTTCTCGCTTGCGACCACCATGCGCCGGCCGTCGGTCTTCATGACGTCGGGCTCGTCGATTCCTGCCTCTTGCACGTTGGAGGTGCTGTAGTCGACCCCGGGCTGCAACAAATCAGGGCCGTCGAGGGCGGAATCATCGGCAGCCATCGCAGCCGACTCGAGCAACTCCCCGCCAAAGCCGCCGTCGTCAAGACCCCACGGTCCGACGGTTTGAACTGCGTGCTCCTGAAAGTAACCGAGCACGGCGGCGCAGTCATCGAACTGGCGAAGTGCTGCGGCCTCGACGGTGCTCGCGCTCATCGAGTCGCCTGCCTCGGCAGCCGCTTGTCCATCCGGTCCGTCGGCAGCCGACGCGTCATCAGCCGATCCGCCGACTACCGACGTGTCCTCGGCGGCGCCGCCGTCAGCATCCTCGCTCCGAGCCGATGAGCTGTCGCGGTCGGTCTCAGTACCGGTCGTGTCGGACTCGTCGCCGACGGCGCTCGTGGTTGACGTGGGCTGGCTTGTATTCGGCACAGGTTCGGCGACTGCGCCGTCGTCGGCATCGCTCGCGCAGGCCGCCGCGAGCACGCCCACAGCAGCCAGCGCTGCGAGCAGGCGCCATGCCTTGGTGGGCCTAGATCTGGTGTGTTCGCGTGCTTCAGTCATCAAATCACACGACGCCGCATGCGCCGCCGACGTTCCACACGCGACGTTACGTTCCTATGACAATTCCCACATGACATCGCAGCCGGCCTGCGCTCTACGCCGGCTCGCCCGGGAACTCGCGGCCAGCCGGTGGCGGCGGTATGGGAGCAATGGCCATCTGGGCCCGGACGAGCACGGCATCGATGAGACCGGTGAATTGGGAGAGGACCCGTCTCGCTTCCTCGCGGTGGTCTGCGGCGTTGCGCGGCACGCGATGCAACGACGTTCCGATATACGCATTCTTAGTCATATGAACAACAACCTGTGCATCGACGGGGCCATGCAGCGGCACTGGCGGTTATGGCACTCCGTTGCGACTAGATCGGTACTGAAGCAATGCTCGTGATACTCGCCTATCTGGGCGCCGTGACGGCGACTGTCGGTCTAGCCGTCTTCGCGACGCGGTTCTTGCTGCGATGCTGGAGGAACGCCACGCCCGTCAGCCGGGCTGCCGGAGTGGCCGCCGGCGCTGTCGGTGTGTGCACTGTCGTGTTTGGCACTGTTGTCAGGCACAATCCTTGGGAAGCGGCCTTGGCACCTGCAGGGATACTGATGTCGAGCGGGCAAGTGATATGGCTCGCGTCCTGGGTCGAGCGCTGGATCGAGCGCCGACGACACCGAGTCGGACGAAACTCGCCGATGGCCTAATCCGAGTCGGCGGGTTCGTCGTAGAGGCCGTTGCGGCCGAGACGCACCAGGAGCTCCTCGGTGCTCCACGGCAGCATGGTGGCTCCGCAGCGGGCGTCGCGGTAGTGCTGTTCGAGCCGGCCGGGCCGCAGCAGCGACCGCCCGCCACAGGTGCGCAGCGCGAGCGACGCCATCTCGGGGGCGCTCTCCATGGTGGTCACGGTGGCCACGTGTGCCCGACGCAGCTGCTCGGGATTGGGATCGGCGCCGATCTCGCTGAGCACGCGATAGGTGAGCGACTGCGCACGGTCGTAGATGAGCTGCAGCTGCGCCCAGCCGGTCTGCTTGATCGGATGATCGCGCGATGCCTTCACGCCGGACTCGCCGCGCAGGTACGTGCGGGTGGCATCGAGGATGGCCCGCATCAGCCCCAGATAGCTGAAAGTCAGGCTCATGTAGAACTGCGGGAAGCGAGACACCATCGCGTTGAACATGCCCGGCGGCAGCACCTCATTGCGTGCTGGCACGAACACGTTCTCCATCACCAGCGTGCGCGAGTCGGTGCCGCGCATGCCGATCGGGTCCCAGTCGCCGACAATCTCGGCACCGTCGCCGTCGGCCGGCACGCCAAGCAGGCGGATGCGCGGATCGCCCTCCACCAGCGCCAGCACGTTGTGCACGTGAGCGGCACCGCTGAGCGAGGCGAAGATCTTCCGGCCTGTGACGCGGTAGCCGCCCTCGGTGGGCACCGCGACGGTGCTGAAGCCGGATCGAGCACCCGGCGCCTGCCCCTCGGAGAACGGCTGGGAATGAATGACGCGGCCGTGGACCATTCCTTCCCACAGGTGCGGGCGGGTGTTCTCCAGGTGCGCGGCCATGGCCCCGTCGGGATCGAGCTTCTCGCCACGCTCTCCCGACAGCAGCGCTTCGGCGATCGGCCCAGACAGCAGCGCCGTGGCCGTGTGCATGTTGAACGTCAAGGCGGTGGTGGCGCAGTGGCGGCCCATTTCCTCGGCCACCAGTGCATAGCCCACGAAATCTGCGCCCAGCCCGCCGGCCTCTTTGGGAACGCAGAGCCCCAAGAACCCCGCGTCGGCCAGGTCAGCCCAGTTCTCATGGGGGAAGCTGGCATCGCGGTCGTATTTTGGAGCGCGCTCCGCGAACGCTGGCCCGATCTCGGCCATTTTGGCGACGAGCTCGGCTCGTTCGGGCGTCAGCACCTGTTCATCCATCACTCACACCTCTTCCCTTGGTCGTTGGCCCCTCGGCTTCCACTGCTTGTCGCGCTCGGTCGCCCGGCAACTCGGCGTCGGGTGCGCCGTAGCCGCCCCCACCGGGGGTGTGGATCTCCATCACGTCGCCCTCGCCGACCTCGACGCGGGCACAGCCTGCCAGCTCGGTGACGGTGCCATCGACTCGCTCGAGCAGATTGCGCCCGCACGCACCGTCTTCCCCGCCAGCAACACCGAATGGGGCGATCCGCCGGCAGCTCGACAGCAAGTTGGCCGTCATCGCCTCGCCGAATCGCAGGCGTCGCACCGCGCCGTCTCCTCCCCGATTCGCGCCCCGGCCGCCTGAACCTCGGCGCACCTCGAACCGTTCGAGCAGCACCGGGTGACGCTGCTCGAGGATCTCCGGGTCGGTGAGTCGGGTGTTGGTCATGTGCGTGTGCACGGCGTCGGCGCCGTGGCGGCGAGCCGTTGCGCCCGCTCCCCCGCAGATCGTCTCGTAGTACTGGTGGCGGTCGTTGCCCCAGATGAAGTTGTTCATGGTGCCCTGCGACGCTGCGATGACGCCGAGGGCGCCGAACAGCGCATCGGTGATCTGCTGGGAGGTCTCCACATTGCCGGCGATGACCGCAGCGGGAGGGTGGGGCGAGAGCATCGAGGGGTCGGGCACGACGAGTTCGAGGGGCCGCAGGCAGCCGGCGTTCAGCGGGATCGCGTCGTCGACCATGCAGCGGAACACGTACAGCACTGCGGAGCGGCACACCGCAACCGGAGCGTTGAAGTTGCCCGGATGCTGACCGCTGGTGCCGGTGAAGTCGATAACCGCGCTGCGGTTCGTCGCGTCGACGGAGATGCGGACGCAGATGACGCTGCGGTCGTCGAGCTCCATCCGGTAGCTGCCCCGGAAGTCGTCACTGCGGCCGAGGGCATCGATGACTCGCCGCACCATCTCCTCGGCGTTGTCGGCGACATGGCCCATATAGGCGTGGACTACTTCGAGGCCGTAGTAGTCCACGATGCGCGCCAGCTCGGCGGCGCCGCGCTCGCAGGCGGCGACCTGGGCGCGCAGGTCGGCGACGTTCTGGTCGGGGTTGCGGGCCGGCCACGGGCCGCTGGCGAGCACCTCGCGCACCGTCTCTTCGAGGAAACGGCCCTCGGCCACGATCTGCAGGTTGTCGAGGACGAGCCCCTCCTCGTCGATCGTGGTGGAGTCGGCTGGCGCCGAGCCCGGGACGCAGCCGCCGATGTCGGCGTGGTGGCCTCGGGATGCCACATAGAAGATGCGCTCGGTGCCCGATGCGTCGAAGACGGGCCGCACGACGGTCACGTCCGGCAGATGCGTGCCGCCGTTGTAGGGGTTGTTGAGCACGAAGACGTCGCCGGCCAGCATGGCTGGGTTCTGGGTGATCACTGTGCGGATCGATTCGCTCATCGAGCCGAGATGCACCGGCAAGTGCGGGGCGTTGGCCACCAGCCGGCCTTCGAGATCGAACAGCGCGCAGCTGAAGTCGCGCCGTTCCTTGATGTTCACCGATACGGCCGTGTGCTCGAGCACGACACCCATCTGCTCGGCGATGTTCATGAACAGGTTGTTGAAGATCTCGAGCTGTACCGGGTCGACCGTGGTGCCGATGGCAACGCTCGACGGCCGTGCCGTGACACGTTCGAGCACGAGGTCGCCGCGGTCGGTGATCGTGCCCTGCCAGCCCGGCTCGATCACCGTGGTGGCGTTCGGCTCGACGACGACCGTCGGGCCCGACACGACAGCACCGGGTACCAGCGCTGTGCGATCCCAGAACGGGGTGTCGTAGGGGGCGCAGGTGTGCGAGGAGGGGCCATTGCGCGGTGATCCGTCGCCGAACTGGGCGGCGTCTGCGCTCATGTAGGTGGTGTGGGTGGCCGCCAGCGCGTCGCGGTCGTCAGCAGGCGGTGTTGCAGGAGGCGGATCTACCGCGCGGCCTCGTGCCTCGATGTGCAGCGCATCGACCACCAGCGCCGTTGCAGAGTTCGCCGCTCCGGGCGGGCTGAAGCCGAACCTCGTCCGGTGTGCAGCCGCGAACGCCGCGGCCACCTCGTCGGCTGTGCTCAAAGGCACCTCGAGCGCGGTGTCCGAGCCTCGGTACCGGACGGCGAGACGTCCGGTCACCTCGATCCGTTCAGGGGGCACGCCTGCAGCGGCCACCGCTTCGGCGGCGGCGGGGCGTGCAGCGGCAAGTCGACGGTGCAGATCGTCGATGAGCGCCTCGTCGAGGGGGGCTTCGACAGGCTCGGCGCGCAAGTCGGTCACATCGGCCAGCCCGATGCCCAGCGCGGAGAGCACCCCGGCGTGGGGGTGGATGAGGATCGTGGTGATGCCGAGTCGGTCGGCTACCCGGCACGCATGCTGGCCGCCTGCCCCGCCGAAGCACACCAGCGTGTAGGCGGTGATGTCGTGCCCACGCTCGGTGCTGATCTTGCGAATCGCGTTGGCCATGTTCTCAGCTGCGATCTCGCCGTAGCCGAACGCCACCTCGGCGACGCTGCGCTGCACGCCGCTGGACTCCGCAATCTGCTCGGCCAATTCGGCGATACCGGCGGCGGCTGCGTCGACATCGAGCGGTTCGGTGCCGCTGGCGCCGAACACCGCAGGGAAGTACTCGGGCCGGATCACGCCGAGCACCGCGTTGGCATCGGTGACGGCCAACGGGCCGCCGTTGCCGTAGCAGGCCGGTCCGGGGTCGGCTCCAGCCGAGTCGGGACCTACCCGCAGGCGGCTGCCGTCGAAGGTCAGCACCGAACCGCCGCCGGCTGCCACCGTGTGCATATCGATGATCGGGGTGCGCACGCGGATGCCCGCGACTTCGGTCTCGTTCGCCCGCTCGAACTCACCAGCGAAGTGCGAGACATCGGTCGATGTGCCGCCCATGTCGAATCCGATCAACCGCTCGAATCCCGCGGCCTGGGCGGTGCGAGCCATGCCCACGACACCGCCGGCTGGGCCTGACAGCAGTGCGTCACGCCCGGTGAAACGCCGGGCATCGGCCAAGCCGCCGTTGGATTGCATGAACTGCAGCTGCGGATCGTCGCATTGCGCAGCGTTGCCGCTGCCATCGCATTGCGCAGCGTTGCCGCTGCCGATCCTCGATGCCACCCCGTCGGCTGTACCGATTCTCGACGCCACGGCGTCGACGTAGCTCCGCAGGATCGGTGACAGGTAGGCGTCGGCCACGGTGGTGTCGCCGCGAGGAACCATCTTGACCAGAGGGTCCACCTCGTGGCCTACCGAGACCTGCTCGAAGCCGATCTCGCGTGCCGCGGAGGCCAGCGCCGACTCGTGGTCGTTGTGCCGATAACCGTGCACCAGCACGATGGCCACCGCCTCCATGCCGCGCTCACGAGCCGCCTCCATACCCGCTGTGGCGGCCGGCAGATCCAGCGGGCACAGCACCGTGCCGTCGGCGGCAACACGCTCGTCAACCTCGAGCACTTCGGCATAGAGCATCTCGGGCAGGACGATGTCCAGCTTGAACAGGTGCGGGCGAGTCTGGTGCCCGATGCGCAGCACATCGCCGAACCCTGCAGTGGTGACGAACAGGGTCGGCACTCCACGGCGCTGCAGCAGCGCGTTGGTGGCCACGGTGGTGCCCATCTTCACCGAGCGGATGCGCTCTGGCGGCAGCGGCTCATTCCGTGGCACATCCAGCAGGTCCGCGATGGCGGTTGTAGCGGCATCGTCGTACCGGCGCGGATCCTCGCTCAGCAGCTTGTGCGTGACGAGGCTGCCGTCTGGCCGACGAGCTACGACGTCGGTGAACGTGCCCCCGCGGTCGACCCAGAAGTCCCAAGCGCCCGGCGCAGTTTCCACGCCGTGAGCCTAGGTAGCTGCCTGTTTGCGCCGCGAACTGCAGATGCAGCCTGCGCACAGTGCTACACCCGTGCCGAGCAGGCCAACACCAACACCGCCGGGGTGCTCAACATGGTCGCCGAAACAGAAGCGGGGCACAATGAAATCCACCGGCGAGATGCTGGCCAGTGCCCATTGGGCTGTTCGGGAGTCTGAATCGTGAACATCCGTCCCGTGAAGCTGGCAGCTGTGCTGGCTGCACTCTGTCTCATGGCCGTGGCCTGCATCAGCAGTGATGACAATAGCGACGCGGCCGTCGGCGGCTCGGCGACCGAAGGCGGCACCAATACTGAAACCTCGAAAGCCGTAGCTGGCGTCGAAGAAGCAACGGCCGGCCAGGTCACGACTATCAAGATTGAGAGTTGGCGGCCGGAAGATGCAGTGATTTGGGAGACCGACATCATTCCTGCGTTCGAGGCACAGTTCCCTGACATCAATGTGGAATTCGCGCCGACGGACCCCACGCAGTACGACGCCGTACTGGAATCGCGCTTGGCGGCGGGGGCTGCCGGCGACGTCATTGCCTGCCGCCCCTTCGACGCCTCGTTGACACTGTTCGAACGAGGTCACCTGGCGCCGCTCACCGAACTGGCAGCCATGGAGCACTTCAGCCCGGCTGCCCGGGCTGCTTGGACCACCGACGATCGCGGCACGCCGTACTGTGTGCCGTTGGCCGCGGTGATCCACGGGTTCATTTACAACAAGACAGCCTTCTCAGAACTCGGCCTGCGCGAGCCGCAGACTGAAGAAGAGTTCTTCGCCCTGCTCGGGGCAATCCGCGACGACGGACGCTACGTGCCGCTGGCCATCGGGACCCATGATCGTTGGGAATCCGCAACGATGGGCTTCCAGAACATAGGGCCGAACCACTGGAAGGGCGAGCAAGGGCGTCTGGCGCTCATCGACGGCACCGCCAAGCTGTCCGATCAAGCCTACGTGGACACGCTGGCGGTGCTGCAGCGTTGGTCCGCCTATCTCGGTGACGACGTGTCGTCTGTGACCTATGCCGACGCTCAAGCGATGTTCGCCTCAGGGGCGGCCGCGATCTACCCGGCCGGATCGTGGGAGATTGCAGCCTTCAACGCCGCCGCCGACTTCGAGCTCGGCGCATTCGGGCCGCCACCTCCTGCCGATCAGGACGCCTGCTACATCAGCGACCACAGCGACATGGGCTTGGGAATGAACGCCGAGGCCAGGCACCCCCAAGCCGCGATGACATTCCTGCGGTGGGCGGCGTCGAGCGAGTTCGCCGACATATTTTCAAACGCACTGCCCGGGTTCTTCAGCCTCCACAGCACACCCGTGACGCTGACGGATCCGCTGGCGCAGGAATTCGCCTCATGGCGAGGCCCGTGCGAGTCGACGATTCGCAACTCCGCACAGATTCTCTCCCGCGGCGAGCCGAACCTCGAACAAGAACTGTGGGAGATCAGCGCCCGCGTGCTCAATGGCAGCATGGACCCCGCCGAGGGCGCGCGGCGGCTCCAAGCAGGGCTCGACGCCTGGTACACGCCAGCGGGATAGCACGCCGGTGAACGTGCCCCCACGGTCGACCCAGAAGTCCCAGGCACCCGGCGCAGTTTCCACGCCGTGAGCCTAGGTAGGCACCTGGTCACTCTCCGAGACAAGCTCCTCGGTCAGCGGGCCATGACCTTGTTCGTCGATCCAGAAGCCTTCGGCATCGCGGAGAACCACCATGCCTCCTGCAGCGACGTAGCGTGGCTCCGGTGAACTCCGTGGCTCGACACCGGTCTGCGCAGCCGAGTCGGCGCGTCCAGTCCCCATCTGCCGCCAACGGGTTGTGTCGGGCTTGAACACCTGCGTGATGCGCCGTTCACCGTCAGATGCAACGAGGTCTCGCCCGACATCGAAGATCGGAGAGCCTCCGGCTCCGCCACTCGCCTGAATGGAACCTGATCAAGACATCGTTTCGTGCTCGCCACAGCTACGCCTTGGCTTTGCGGAATCGGGAGCCGTGCAGGATGCCGCCGTAGTAGTTGAAAACCTGGCGGGCAGCGGGCTCATCGAAGGGGTAGTCCGCACCCATCTGGGTAGCCGCGGCGAGCCCGGTCACGAAGCAGGTCTCCTGGCTGTTGACCAGCGTGTGCGCCCCGCAGTGCCAACTGCGGCGCTTGCCCTGGATGAAGCGGAACAGCGGCACCAGCAGCGCCACATGGCGGACGTCATGCACAATGTGCTGGAACCACCAGCGCTTCACGACCTGATCGGGATCGATGGGAGTGATCGGGTTGTAGGTCACCAAGCAGGGCCGATCCGAACCGTGAGCCCACGGCTGCTGGTTACCCATGATGTAGGTGAGCTCGTAATTGTCTGGCCGTGCTCCGTACTGGGAGACGTGGTTGGTGCGGGTGGACAGGCACTGCACCTCGTCGTCGGGCAGGACGGAGGGGTCCGAGTGCACCGTCACATGGTTGTGGAGCTCGCTCTCGTAACGAACCGACGAGAGCAAGTAGCGCTCCAGCGTGGTGGGCTTGTCCAGCATCATCAGCGTCTGGTTCGCGTTGGCGGCGAAGATGACCTCGTCGAATTCTTCGCGGGCGCCAGACACGTCCTCGACGATCACGCCGGACTGCTGGCGGTACACCTTGCGGACCGGACAGCTCAGGCGGATCTTGTCGGTGAAGTCCGCGGACAGGTTCTCGTAGATGCGCCGGGTCCCCTGGTCCCACGTCTGCATCGGCGTGGCGGACTCGATGTCGAAGAACTCCAGATACCTGGCAAACAGCGCTGCCGGCATGTCGAACACGTTCGTCGCCATCAGGAAGTTGACGAACATGGGCTTGAGCACCTTGTAGCGGAAGTCCGCCGAGAAGCCGCCCAGGTTCAGCACGGTGCGCATGCTGATGTAGTTGAACGGGTTGAGGGCATTGAGGAGCTTCGAGCGGGCACGAGTGAGACGGCCGAATGAGTGCAGGCGAGCGAGCAGGCGCTGGAACTTCGCAATCTCGGGGGCCAGCTCAGCCTTGATGTCAGAGTCGAAGTCGTGGGCGTAGGTGCCGCCCTGGTACTTCACGCTGTAGTTGAACTTGGTGTCGAAGCGCTGGATGTCGAACCGCTCCAACAGCAGCAACACGTGGTCGTACACCGATGGGATCAACGCCGTGACCGAGATGTCGAACGGGATCGTGCTGCCGTCGGCCTGGGGCATGTCGACCGTCACGGCGTTGCCGCCGAGCTGGGAGTTGGCTTCGAACAGAACGAAGTCGAACCGGTCGGGGTGATGGTTCAGCGCCCACGCGGCACCGAGCCCGGACATGCCGCCGCCGACGATCGCAATCCTGCGCTGCGTCATGGTGCTCCCGCCGCTCTGCGCGCTTGGAGGGACTCGAACCCCCAACCTTCTGATCCGTAGTCAGATGCTCTGTCCAATTGAGCTACAAGCGCTGGTCGTTGGCGAAAACGGGCCGGCCGGCGGCCCCATGACGTCCAGACAGTCTAGGAGGAGGTGTTCGGAGGGCGAAAAGCTGTTTCGGTTCTCGACGCACTCTCACCGCTGGTCGGGCTGCTCAGCAGCGGCCAGCAGACCTGCGGCTCGGGATATTTCAGCCGGCGTGCGGCCGAGTGCTTCGGCGGCCGCGACGACATCGGACCATTCCGGCTTGCTGAGGTGGGGGCCGTGCTTGATCGAGACGGCATGCCCGTCGACATCCACCGTCGACGTGTGGCGCACGAGCGCCGTCCGCACGACTGTGCGGGCTCGCAGGCCCAACGTGCCGGTGAGCCGGGCGGCGAGGTCGGCTAGCTGTGTCGCTGATTCGGGGCGGCAGAGAATCGTCAGCGTGTGTGCCGGGCGTCCCTTCTTCATCACGATCGGGACAGCCCACGCGTCGAGCGCTCCGGCGTTCAGCAACGCTTCGAGCGCGTGGCCCAACACCTCGCCCGAGATGTCGTCGAGGTTGGCGGCCAACTCGATGAGCTCATCGGTGGTACCGGCGCCTGCCACCGCAGCCATCGCTGCGGACACCTGCGGAGAACCCTGAGCGTTGGAGGTGCTCTGGTCCGTGCCGACTAGCACGCCAGTGACGTTGGGGCGCCCGGGCAGGTCCCGGGTGCCGGCGCCGAAACCTGTGCTGCGGATGGTCATCGCCGGTGCGGGCCCGAAGTGTTCAGCGAGGGCAGCGACAATGGCGGCGCCGGAGGGCGTTGTGAGTTCCATGTCGATGTCGACGCCGACGATGGGCCGGCCTGCCAGCAGGTTCACGACTGCGGGAGGTGGGTTCGGCAGCACTCCGTGGGCTGCGTTCACCGTGCCCTTGCCCACCGCCACCGGTCCGCAGCACACCACGTCCACATCGAGAGATTCGAGCGCGGCGCACACGCCGACGATGTCCACGATGGCGTCCAAAGCGCCGACTTCATGAAAGTGGACCTCATCGGCCGGCACGCCGTGTACTTGACCTTCGGCCTCGGCCAGCGCCTCGAACACCGCTAGCGCACGCTGGCGGACCCGCTGAGTCAGTGGCGTTGCTTCGAGCAACTCCCGGATGTCGCGCCAACGCCGGTGATGGTGCCCCTCGGGCGCGTCAACGATCGCTCGGGTAGCTGCCAGCTCGTTCCGCCGCACGCGCTCGCTGCCCAGGCGCCAGCCATCGAGGGAGAGCAATTCCAGCTGAGCCGTCACGAAGTCCAGATCGGCGCCGGCGTCCAGCAACGCCCCCAGCGCCATGTCGCCTGCGATACCCGAGACCGGGTCGAACCAGGCCACCGCGCCGTGAGTCCTGGGCTGTCCGGTAACGCCGTCGGGATCTGCGTCCGCAGTCACCGTTTCGATCGCAGCTGCGATAGGAGCGCCCGTCGTCGGGGAATCGTGCATCACGCTATGCCGCTGTCGGAGCCGGCAGCCAAGTCCAAAATGCGCATGGCCGCCATCGCTGCGCCGAAACCATTGTCGATGCCCACCACCGTGATGCCCGCCGCACACGAGGCGTGCATGGCAAGCAGTGCCGTCACGCCGTCGAGCGCCGCTCCGTAGCCGGCACTGGTCGGCACTGCGATGACCG
This sequence comes from Acidimicrobiales bacterium, assembly GCA_965231925.1. Lineage (GTDB taxonomy): Bacteria > Actinomycetota > Acidimicrobiia > Acidimicrobiales > Poriferisodalaceae > Poriferisodalis. The sequence continues at coordinate 1,764 of OZ246894.1, read as the reverse complement.
GTGCGGGCACCACGCCGGCCACAGCAGTGGCGAGCGCCCCCTCCATGCCTGCCACCACGATGACCACATCGGCCGATGCCAGCGTGTCGATCTCGGCCAGGAACCGATGCAATCCGGCGAGGCCGATATCGGTCACTGGCTCGGCGCTCACACCGAATGCGCTCAGTACCGCTGCGGCTTCGGCGGCCACCGGACCATCTGCCGTGCCCGCCGAGGCCACCACCACCCGTTCCGGTCGTGCGCCAGCAGCACGCCAGACCACGGTCGCCAGATCAACCGGGTTCACCGTTTCGTCCGCTACCTCGGGGTCTCGGTCCGCAGGCCGGTGCACCGCACCGCCCCCGCAGGCCGCCAGCGATGCCTCCGCTTGAGCGGGATCCGCCCGCGTCAGCAGCACCGGACCCGAACTGCCGCTCAGCATCTCGGCCACGATCCGGGCGCACTGGCTGGGCGACTTGCCTGGCCCGTACACCGCTTCGGGATGACCGGTCCGCAGCGATCGGTGGTGGTCGATGCGCGCCCCTGCGACCTCGGCGTATGGCAACCGCCGCAGGCGAGCCAGCGCTTCGTCTGCGGGCACCGTCCCGGCACGCACTCCGGCCAGCAGATCGGCGAGCTGTTGTGCGTCCATCGCCTGCCGTTCTACCTGCTGGGTTGTCCGGTCAAACCCTCGAAGGCCGCCGGGAGGCTCACGGACGTTCTTGCAGCGACCGATTCGATCGCGCTTGCACTGCGCATGGCGGCGCTCGACACGTCCTGCATCTGACGCTGAGGCATCTGTCCTGTCGCGATTCCTGCCTCGGCTAGCTATCTCGTCAATCGGATTTCACGTATCAAATCTTTACAAATTGCTTGGTTTTGATACTCTTAATCCCATGAATCAGCAGGTCGTGACGCCGAGCAACCTTGCCGATTGGTTGATTGGGCAAGGTCGGCATTTTGTCACTTCCCGCGACGCTGCTGATCTGTTGGGTGTCGAACCGCCTGAGGTCTGGGCGAGTCTGAGCCGTGCACGGCGGGCACGCAAGATGATTTCAGTCACCAAAGGCGGCTGGATACCCGTACCGCCGGAATTCCGGGATGCTGGAGCGCCACCACCGCTGCACTACATCGACCCGCTCATGGGGCACCTCCGTCACCCCTACTACGTGGGTTTCCTCTCCGCAGCAGCGATCCACGGGGCCGCGCATCATCCATCCATGATCCTGCAAGTGGCGACGCCAGCGCGACTGCGTGATCGGCAGATCGGCAGCAGCCGTATCAGTTTCATTCAACGAGTTGCAACTGACCAACGCGCGACACAACAATCCAACACGCCGACCGGACGAGTCACGGTGTCGACATCGTCAACAACCGTCTTGGATCTCGCCGACTCGCCCGGCCGAGGCGGTGGCGTATCGAACATCGCTACCGTCATCGGTGATCTCCTTCTCTCAAACTTGCTCGACATTGAATCGCTGCCGGTCGTAGCGGCAGCTTTCCCGGCTGCCGCGGTGCAGCGTGCCGGCTACCTGCTGGAGTACATGGCTGCTGAGACGGGTGTCGAGGCTTCGGTAACCGATGCGCTCGACGAACTCGCGCTCATGTCGAGCAGGGACTGGGCGTCGCTGGTACCCGGTGGGCCACATGATGGTGCGCGCGATCAGCGCTGGCGGATAGTGGTCAATGCGACGGTGGAGCACGACCTGTGATCACACGTGCCGACATTGCTCATTGGCGAACACAAGTCCCGTGGGTGAGCGCCGAGCACGTCGAACAGGACCT